>NZ_JBSSCT010000001.1:70000-4870000 GCF_054060035.1 Bradyrhizobium sp. USDA 3262 | reverse complement strand
AACACGCTGGCATGGGCAAACCGCGTCACCACGAACACCCAGGACATCAGCACGATGAACAGATCGGCACGGCGCAGCGGCAGCGCAATAGCGATCAGGACATAGAACAGGATCGGCAGCTCGAACTGGTTGGCGAAGCAGTTGCCGAACTTGGTGGCCTGGGCCGGCCAGTTCGGCTCACGCAGCGCGATGTCTCCGATCTTGGTCTCGCCGCTCGTCAGCGCCCTTGTACGCGTCGTCGCCATCGAGAACAACAGCGCGAAGGTGAGCCCGATCTGGATGAAGACCGGTAACAGAACCATTTGAACCGACATCAAAAATCTCCCTCAGCCGCGGGCGCCCGGCCGCCCTCTTAGCCGCCACTCGCCCCCAACACAATGAAGCGTGCGCGGTAACCCGTTGAAACATCACCCGAGCCCGGATGACCAACTCCCAGGACCAATGGCGGTTTCAGCCCCTCATGTGTGACGCGATCAGCATCATCACCCCGATCCTCCACAGCGCGGCCCGGGCAGCGGCGTGCCCGGCATGGTGACGGCGGGGCTCCGGCGTCGGTGCGGCAACTGGCGATCCAGCGACCGCCAAGGTGCAAGACCAAACAACACATCAAACAGGGCTTCAAACGAGGCATCGAACAAGACGGCAAAATCGTCATCGTTCCGACTTCGCGCCGACCTATGCTCCGGCCGAAAGGAGCGATGCATGCCCCAATTTCGCCTGACACAAATCTCCGACACCCATCTCGCGCGCCGCTTCAAGCCGCTCATCGACAACTTTCATCGCGTCAGCGAGCACGTCGACGCGACGCGTCCCGATCTCGTGCTCAACTCCGGCGACGTCTCGTTCGACGGGCCGACCAGCCGCGACGACCTCGGGTTCGCCAAGGAGCTGCACAACGCGCTGCCGGTCGATTGCCTCTATCTGCCGGGCAATCACGACATCGGTGACAATCCGACCGCGGTCGGCGCGCCGCCGACGCAACTGCCGACCGAGGAGACGCGCGGCGCCTTCACCTCGGTGCTCGGCGAGGACCGCTGGCATTTCGACGCTGCCGGCTGGTGCTTCATCGGGCTGAATTCGCTGATCATGAACACCGGCCTCGACAGCGAGGCCGAGCAGTTCGACTGGCTCGCAGGCGCGCTCGACAAGGCCGTCGGCAGGCCGGTCGCGCTGTTCCTGCACAAGCCGCTCTATCTCGATCTGCCCTACGATGCCGAGCGCGCCGAGACCGCGATCCGCTTCGTGCCGCAGCCGGCGCGCCGCCGCCTGATCGAGATGTTCGGCAAGGTCGATTGGCGTCTGGTCGGCAGCGGCCACGTGCACCAGCGCCGCGACTACACGTTCGAGCATGTCAGACACATCTGGGCGCCCTCGGCCGGCTTCGTCATCTCCGACGCGCGGCAGGAGGTGATCGGCATCAAGGAAGTCGGTCTCGTCGAGTACCGCTTCCAGCCCGACAGTTTCGAGGTCCGCCACGTCAGGGCGAAGGGCCAGGTCGATGTCGACCTGGAGATGCTGCTCGGCAAGGAGCCGGCGGCCTGAGCCGCGTCAGCTCCGCGCCGCGTCGTGCAGGTCCTGCTTGATCACGGTGAGCAGCGCCTGCAGCGAGTCCTTGTCGGGCGGTGGTGCCGCCGGCGCGGGCCGCACGCGAGGTACGTGCGGCATGATGCGGACCGGTGTCGTGTCCGGCTGCTCCTCGACGAATCTTCCATGCAAGACGTCGTCGCGGCGGCCCATGACGAACATCGTCGCCCAATAGCCGACGGCGAGGAGAATGACTCCGAAAACAATAAGTTCAAAAATCATGGCTACACCTGAAATATAGCCATACTGAATCAACTGCTGCGGGTCTCCGTCAAGCAAATGGGGGCCAAAAGGCCCCCAAATCCCCGCCATTGTGGCGCTTTTGATACTTTGTTGCGCGGAATGGGAGTTTCCGGGGCCTGTAACTCAGGCCTTGTCCGGCCCGACCCGGACCAGCTGCTTGCCGAAATTGGCGCCCTTGAGCAGGCCCATGAAGGCATCCGGCGCGCTGTCCAGGCCCTCGGTCACGAACTCCTTGTACTTGACCTTGCCCTCACGCACCCACTGCGACATGTCGCGGAGGAAGTCGCCATGCATGGCGGCAAAGTCGCTGACGATGAAGCCGCGGAAGGTCAGCCGCTTGGTCAGAATGTTGCGCATCATCGCGCCGGCCCATTTCGGGGCGTGCGCTTCGGTGTCGTTGTAATGCGCGATCAGGCCGCAGACCGGGATGCGCGCGAACGCATTGAGCAGCGGAAACACCGCGTCGAACACCGCTCCGCCGACATTCTCGAAATAGACGTCGATGCCTTTCGGGCAGGCTTCCTTCAGCTTGGCCGCGAGATTGGGATCGCGATGGTCGAGGCACTCGTCGAAGCCGAGCTCGTTCTTGACGTAGGCGCACTTGTCCTTGCCGCCGGCAATGCCGATCGCCCGCGCGCCCTTGATCTTGGCGATCTGGCCGACCGCCGAGCCGACCGCGCCGGACGCGGCCGCGACCACCACCGTCTCGCCCGCCCGCGGCTTGCCGATTTCGAGCAGTCCCGTATAGGCGGTCATGCCGGGCATGCCGAGCACACCGACCGCGGTCGAGATCGGCGCGATTTTCGGATCGATCTTGGCGAGGCCCTTGCCGTCGGACAGCACGTGCGTCTGCCAGCCCGCGCGCGACAGCACGATATCGCCCTTGGCAAAGCCGGGATTGTTGGAGGCGATCACCTCGCTCACCGTGCCGCCTTCCATCACGCCGCCGACCGGCACTGGTGCGGCATAGGACGGACCGTCCGCCATGCGGCCGCGCATATAGGGATCGAGCGACAGCCAGATGGTGCGCAGCAGCACCTCGCCCGCACCCGGTGTCGGCGGCGCGTAGTCCTCGAGCCTGAAATTAGCCGGCGTGGGCTCGCCGTGCGGGCGCGAAGCCAGAACGATGCGCTTTCCTTGGGACATGTTGATTTCCTCTTGGGGTGATTGGTTCGTGGCGCACACGTAGTCATGCAATCCAGCTCCCCGCAAGAGAGATGGATTTGCTCTTTCGCGCAGCACTGTTTGAAATGTTGTTTGAAATGACGGCTGTCATGCCAGGCACATCGGCGCCAACGCGATACCGTCATGTCGCGGCGGTTCGCAGGGCCCCCTGATGGCGGCAGTTTGTCTCGGCGCGCCACCGGCAAACGAAGCGGCCATGGTCAAGTCGCTGATCCGACCTCGCCGTCCGGCGCGGCGGAGCCAAAGGGTCAGGCGGCCCTCTGTGGGTCGCAACGAGGGCGGCCGCGCAGCAAATCGGCAAACGGTTTCCGGTCGCCCTCGACACCTGAGTGGCGCAGGACTTCGGGTCAGCTTCGCGGCACCGCCCGACGGACGTGAGGCCTTCCGAAGCATTGGAGTTACCTCTTGCGAGCCGATCAGCGTCTTCGCGCCGCAATGTCCGTCAGGTGGCGGCCGGATTCGCCTTCGGCGAATTGGCAGCCGGTAGACCTATCTCTGCCGCGCGCGCCCGCGGCAAAAACGCGACCTGTCAATCTGGCACTTGTCGGACTTGCGATTCGCTGTAATCTCGGACCATGCGGCACTCGCATGTCTGCTACCCAAAAATGGAGCAGGCATCACCATAACAGGAGCGAACCAACGCTTCGGTTTTTGGATCGAGACCGACATGGCCGGCGGCGGATCGTATGACACGTTTCCCAAATTGCTGCTGCGAAACACGGCACAATTTGGCACGCGGCCAGCGTTCCGGCACAAGGATCTTGGTATCTGGCAGAGCTGGACCTGGGCTGAGGTTGCCGAAATCATACGTAGCTACGCTGCCGGCTTGCATCGGCTTGGCTTGCGACCAGGCGAGACAATCGCGGTAGTCGGCTCCAATCGGCCCAAGCTTTACTGGACCATGATGGCGGCGCAGACCCTGCGCGCAATCCCCGTTCCAGTCTACTCCGATGCAGTGGCTGATGAGCTTGCTTTTGTTCTCGCTCACGCCGAGGCGACGGTGGTCGCAGCGCAGGACCAGGAGCAGGTCGACAAGGTCCTGTCGGTGTCCGACCGACTGCCGCAACTCAACAGGATTATCTACGACGAACCGCGCGGAATCGACGGCTACGACCACGGTCGACTGATCGCAATCGGCGATATCATCAATGACGGCCGCGCCGCGCTTGCAGCCGATCCCGCGCTTGGCGAACGGATCGATGATTCCATTCGGGCCGGCAACGGTTCGGACATCGCGGTCATCCTCTATACCTCGGGAACGACCGGCGCGCCCAAGGGCGTCATGCTGTCGGCGCGAGGCTGCATCGATGCTGCAACCGACACGACGCGGTTCGACAAGTTGACCGACAAGGACGTGGTGCTGGCCTATCTGCCGCTGGCTTGGGCGGGCGATCATTACGTCAGCTATGCCCAAGGCATGGTGGCCGGATTCTGCATGGCGTGCCCGGAGAGCAGCAACACAATCGAGCAGGATCGTCATGAGATAGGACCAACCTTCTACCTGGCCCCGCCACGCGGTTTCGAGGCCATGCTGACGCGGCTGATGGTCCGGATGGAGGACGCAGCGCCGATCAAGCGGCGATTGTTCAGCTACTTTCTGGACGTCGCGCGGCGGTATGGCGAGCAAGTCTTGACGGGACGTCCGGTGCCGCTGTCAGGCCGATTGCTCTATGCGCTCGGGCGCTGGCTGGTCTACGAGCCTCTCAAGAACGTTCTTGGCCTGTCTCAGGTACGCGTTGCATACACCGGAGGTGAAGCTATCGGTCCGGATCTGTTCGCGTTCTACCGCGCGATCGGACTGAACCTGAAACAGCTCTACGGCCAAACCGAAGCGTTCCTCTATGTAACGTGTCAGCCCGATGGCGAGATCTATTCGGATACGGTTGGTCCGCCGGCGCCCAACGTCGACATCCGTATCGCGGAATCGGGTGAAGTGCAGTTTCGCTCGCCCGGCATGTTCCTCGGATATTTCAAGGATCAGGCAAAGACCGCGGAAGCGATGACGTCCGATGGATATGTCAGGACCGGCGATGCCGGCTTTTTCGACGAGAAGACCGGGCATCTGAAGATCATCGATCGTGCGAAGGACGTCGGTCGATTGGCTGACGGCACGATGTTTGCTCCCAAGTACCTTGAGAACAAGCTGAAGTTCTATCCCAATATCAAGGAAGCGATCACGTTCGGCGACTCGAGAGAGTTCGTATGCGCCATGCTCAACATCGACCCGGTCGCGGTCGCGAATTGGGCGGAACGCAACAACGTCGCCTACGGGTCCTATCAGGAGCTTGCCGGGCATCCGCTGGTCTACGACATGGTCGCCAAGGACGTTGCCGCGGTGAACCGCTCCCTGGCCGGGGAAACGGTGCTCGCGGGCGCCCAGATTCGCCGCTTCCTCATTCTGCACAAGGAGCTCGACGCGGATGACGGCGAGCTGACCCGCACGCAGAAAGTGCGCCGTCGCTTCATTGCCGAACGCTATGCGTCGTTGGTCACGGCACTCTACAACGGAGCGCATGACGCCGACATTTCCACGGAAGTGACGTTTGAGGATGGCCGGAAGGGCACGATCGCGGCACGAGTCAAGATTCGCGACATGCAGATCATCGGTCCGGCAGAATCGCTGGGAAGAGCAGCATGAGAGCGCCAAACGCCAACGAAATCCTGCTGCAGGTCGAGGGCGTGGCACTGGCCTTCGGCGGCGTCAAGGCGCTGCGGGACGTCTCGTTCAACGTCAGAAAAGGCGAAATTCGCGCCATCATCGGCCCCAACGGCGCCGGCAAAACCTCAATGCTGAACGTCGTCAACGGTTTCTATCATCCCAACCATGGCAGCATCACCTTCAAGGGAAGCACCCGGTCCAAAATGCAACCCTTCGAGGCGGCGCGCGGCGGCATCGCGCGCACCTTTCAGAATGTCGCCTTGTTCAAGGGCATGAGCGCGCTCGACAACATCATGGCAGGCCGCACCTTGAAGGTGCGCCGGGGGCTGTTGTGGCAGCTGCTGCGTTATGGCCCTGCCCTCACAGAGGAGATTGAGCATCGGCGCAAGGTCGAGGAGATCATCGACTTCCTGGAGATCGAGACAATCCGCAAGGTACCGGTCGGGCGTCTGCCATACGGCTTGCAGAAGCGTGTCGAACTCGGTCGCGCTCTGGCGATGGAGCCCGACCTGCTGCTCCTCGACGAGCCGATGGCAGGCATGAACCTCGAGGAGAAGGAGGACATGTCGCGGTTCATCATTGATGTGAACAACCATTACGGCACGACCATTGCCCTGATCGAGCACGACATGGCCGTGGTCATGGATCTGTCGGACCGCGTAGCGGTGCTTGATCACGGCGTGAAGATCGCCGACGGCACGCCTGATGAAGTGAAGAGAAGTCAAGCCGTCATCGACGCATATCTTGGCGTCGCGCATTGAGGTGCGTCCATGATCGCACTGGGTCAGTTTCTCGAGGTCCTTATCGGCGGATTGATGTCCGGCGTGCTCTATTCGCTGGTCGCGCTCGGCTTCGTGCTGATCTTCAAGGCATCCGGCGTATTCAACTACGCGCAGGGAGCAATGGTGTTGCTCGCGGGATTGGCGCTGGTTCGCGCCCTCGACCTCCTGGTCGCCAACGGCCTTCCGCTTTGGGTCGCGGTCATCCTCGCTATCGGCTTTGCCGCCGTGATCATGGCGGCAACCGCCTGGCTGATCGAGCGGTTCGTGATCGGACCTCTGGTCAATCAGGACGGCTTGACGCTGTTCATGTCGACGATCGGCGTGACATTCGTCATCGAGGGCGCCGCGGAGATGATCTTCGGATCGGATGTCTACCCGTTGCGGCTGTTTCCGACCGACGCCTGGTTCTTGTTTGACGGCCTGTTCCCGGGCGGGATTCTGGTCAACAAGCTGGATGTCTGGGGCGCATTGATCGCGGGCGTCCTGGTCGCCGGCCTCGCGGTCTTCTTTCAGCGTACCAAGACCGGTCGCGCGCTCAGAGCCGTGGCCGACGACCATTTAGCCGCGCACTCGATCGGGATTCCAATCAGTTGGATTTGGTTCGTGGTCTGGCTCGTTGCCGGCCTCGTTGCGCTCGTCGCGGCGACCGTGTGGGGGACCAAGCTTGGCGTGCAGTTCTCCATCACGTTTCTCGCGCTGAAGGCTTTGCCGGTCCTGATCATCGGCGGCCTCACCTCGATTCCCGGAGCGATCGTCGGCGGGCTCATTGTCGGGGCGGGTGAGAAGCTCGCAGAGGTATACCTCGGGCCATCCATCGGCGGCGGCATCGAATATTGGTTTGCCTACGTGCTGGCGTTGGCGGTGCTGCTCTTGCGGCCGCAGGGCCTGTTCGGCGAACGCATCATCGAACGCGTCTGAGGCAAGGAGGTCATCGTGCTCTATCGCGAAGCCGGCCAGTTCAAGGCGACCTATGCGGAGGATATGGCGATCTTCCCGATCCGGCAGGATCGTATTGCCCTCGCTGTCTTGCTCGGAATTGCTTTCATTGGCGTGCCGCTGCTGGCCACCTTCCGGATCTGGCCGTTCGGCACCGACTATCTGTTGTGGGCCATCCTGCTTCCCTTCCTCATCCTGGCGCTCGCCGCCATCGGGACAAACATTCTCGTCGGCTATTGCGGCCAGATCTCGCTCGGCAGCGGCGCGTTCATGGCCATCGGCGCCTATTCCGCCTACAAGCTGGCGACCGGCGTTCATATCCCGCTTGCCTGGCTTGGCTTCGCGATCGCGATCCCACCGTTGCCCGTGCTGGCATCCATTCTGCTTGGCGGGTTCATGGCGGCGGGTGCCGGAATCCTGTTCGGCATTCCCAGTCTGCGGATCAAGGGTCTCTACCTGGCGGTCGCAACGCTCGCCGCGCAATTCTTCTTCGATTGGGCGTTCCTGCGGATCCCGTGGTTCACCAACTACGCCCCGTCGGGATCAGTGAATGCGCCGGAACTGGATTTCTTCGGTATGGTCGTTCGCTCGCCGGTCGAGCGTTACCTGCTGTGCCTGCTCTTCGTGACCGTGATGGCGGTGTTGGCGAAAAATCTCGTGCGCGGCAATCTCGGCAGGCAGTGGATGGCGATCCGCGACATGGATATCGCCGCCGAGCTGATCGGCATCAGGCCGCTCTATGCAAAACTAACGGCTTTCGCGGTCTCTTCGTTCATCATCGGGGTGGCGGGTGCGCTCTGGGCGTTCGTCTACCTCGGTTCATGGGAGCCGCTTGCGTTCTCGATCGACCGCTCGCTTGAGCTTCTGTTCATGGTCATCATCGGCGGGCTCGGCTCGATCATGGGTTCGTTCATCGGAGCAGCTTTCATCCTCATCGTGCCGATCATGCTGAATGTGATTCCGACCAAGCTCGGCCTGCCACTGTCGACGCAAACGATCACTCATCTCCAGTTCATCATCTTCGGGTCCTTGATCTGCTATCTGCTCATCAAGGAACCCCATGGCTTCGCCCGGCTGATCTCGATCGGCAAGGAGAAGCTCAGACTTTGGCCGTTTCCGTATTGAGGGAGCGATCGTGCCTTGATCGCAATGCGGATGGCGGCCGCCGACAACGAAGAGGAAGGAAGTACCGCGGACGGGAAACAGCGCTTTATGAAGGAGGACATCAATATGGCAAGTATTGCACGCAGGTTACTGATACTCGCGACCGCCTTGGCCGGCGCGGCGCTTAGCGCACCGGCCGCAGCGCAAAACGAACAGTTCATCCCAATTCTGTCCTACCGGACCGGACCGTACGCTGTGAACGGCGCGCCCTACGCAAACGGCGTTGTAGACTACTACAACCTGATCAATGAACGTGACGGCGGCATCAACGGCGTCAGGATTCTGATCGAGGAATGCGAGACGGGTTACGCGACCGACAAGGGAGTGGAGTGTTACGAGCGTCTCAAGAGCAAAGGACCAACCGGCGCGGCCTTCATCAATCCGCTGTCGACCGGGATCACCTTCGCACTCACTGAAAAAACCGCGGCCGACAAGATCCCGATCATTACGATGGGGTATGGCCGTGCCGATTCGAAGAACGGCGCGGTGTTCGCATATAATTTTCCATTGCTTGGCACTTATTGGTCTGCGGCCGATATCGCCATCCAGCACGTCGCCAAGGAACTCGGCGGCTTCGACAAGCTGAAGGGCAAGAAGATTTCGCTGCTGTACCATGACAGCCCCTATGGCAAAGAACCAATTCCGATGCTGCAGGTGCTGGCGCAGAAGTACGGCTTTGAGTTCACGCCGATTCCCGTCACGCATCCCGGCGTCGAGCAGAAGTCGCAATGGCTGGCGATCCGCCAGCACCGGCCGGACTATGTCCTGGTCTGGGGCTGGGGCGTCATGAACAGCACGGCAATCAAGGAAGCGGCCGCCGTCGCTTATCCGCGCGACAAGATGATCGGTGTCTGGTGGTCAGGCGCGGAGCCGGATGTGACGCCGGCCGGCGACCAAGCCAGCGGTTACAAATCGTTGATGCTTCAGCATGGTGCAGGAAAATTCCCCGCGCACGCCGACATAGAGAAGTACGTCTACGCCAAGGGAAAGGGTTCGACAGAACCTGGCAAGATCGGCGAAGTTCTCTACAACCGCGGCATCACGAATGCCATGCTCGGCGTAGAGGCGATCCGCAAGGCGCAAGAAAAATTCGGCAAGCAACCGCTGACGGGCGAGCAGGTCCGTTGGGGCCTTGAGAACCTCGTACTCACCGATGCACGAATCAAGGAGCTCGGCTTTGAGGGAATGTTGAAGCCGGTCAGCATTTCCTGCTCCGACCACGAAGGCGCGCGCTACGGGCGCGTCCAGCAATGGGATGGCAAGGGTTGGAAAGTGATCTCCGACTGGTACACGGCTGACGAATCGCTCATCGAACCGCTCGTCGCCGATGTGTCCGCGAAGTATGCCGCGGAGAAGAAGATCAAGCCGCGCGACTGCGCGAAAGAAACCTGACCCCGTGCGAGTGATCCGGGAGGCAGGATTGCCTGCGCCCGGATCGCAGCCCCTGCTCGGTTTGGAGGCCTGCGCATGTCAATCGCCAAGGTCGTCACCGCTGCGACGGAAGCGACAGCACTGATTTTATCGGTCAACAATATCGAGGTTGTCTACGATCACGTCATCCTCGTGCTGAAGGGCGTCTCGCTGGAGGTCCCGCGAGGCGGCATTGTTGCGCTTCTCGGCGCCAACGGCGCCGGCAAGACGACGACGCTGAAGGCGGTCTCCAATCTGCTGCACGCAGAGCGCGGCGAGGTCACCAAGGGCTCGATCCTGTTCAACGGCGTCGAGGTGAAGTCCCTGTCGCCAAACGAGGTGGTGCGACGCGGCTGCATCCAGGTGATGGAGGGTCGGCGTGCCTTCCCTCATCTGACGGTCGAGGAGAACATCCTGACCGGCGCCTTTACGCGGACGGACGGCAAGCTCGCGATCGCCCAGGACCTTGAACGTGTTTACGCTTATTTCCCCCGCCTCAAGGAGCGACGCAATTCCACCGCCGGCTATACGTCGGGCGGCGAACAGCAGATGTGCGTGATTGGCCGCGCGCTGATGTCGCGCCCGAAGTTGATCCTGCTCGACGAACCATCGATGGGGCTCGCGCCGCAGATCGTCGAAGAGATCTTCGAGATCGTGAAGGATCTCCACGCCAGGGAGGGCGTATCGTTTCTTCTCGCCGAGCAGAACACCAATATGGCGCTCAGATATGCGAGCCACGGCTACATCCTCGAAAACGGCCGCGTGGTGATGGACGGCGAAGCGCACGCGCTCGCCGCAAACGAGGACGTCAAGGAGTTCTATCTTGGCGTCGCCGGAGAGAAGCGAAAATCATACCGCGATGTGAAGCACTACAAGCGACGCAAGCGGTGGCTCGCCTAGCAGATGATGGCACCCCGCAATCCCGGGACTCCGGGTTCGGTCCTTCGGACCGCCCCGGAATGACGGTGCTTGGGCTTACACCCCGCCCGGATAGTTCGGGGCTTCGCGCGTGATGGTCACGTCGTGGACGTGGCTCTCGCGCAGGCCGGCGCCCGTGATGCGGACGAATTCGGCCTTGTCGTGGAAATCCTTGATGTCCTTGGCACCGACATAACCCATCGCCGCTCTGAGACCGCCGGCGAGCTGGTGCATCACATTGCCGACCGGACCCTTGTACGGCACCTGGCCCTCGATGCCTTCAGGGACGAGCTTCAGCGTGTCCTTGATGTCCTGCTGGAAGTAGCGGTCCGCCGAGCCGCGCGCCATCGCGCCGACCGAGCCCATGCCGCGATAGGCCTTGTAGGAGCGGCCCTGCCACAGGAAGACTTCGCCCGGCGTCTCGTCGGTGCCGGCGAGCAGCGAGCCGACCATGGCGATGTCGGCACCGGCGGCGAGCGCCTTGGCGAGGTCGCCGGAATATTTGATGCCGCCGTCGGCGATCACGGGCACGTCGGCCTTCTTCGCCGCGGCCACCGCGTCCATGATCGCGGTGAGCTGCGGCACGCCGACGCCGGCGACGATGCGCGTGGTGCAGATCGAGCCCGGGCCGATGCCGACCTTGATGCAGTCGGCGCCGGCATCGATCAGCGCCTGCGCGCCGCCCTCGGTCGCGACGTTGCCGGCCACCACCTGCACGGCGTTGGAGAGCCGCTTGATGCGGTTGACGGCGTTGAGCACGTGGCGCGAATGGCCGTGCGCGGTATCGACCACGACGACGTCGACACCGGCATCGATCAGCCGCTCGGTGCGTTCATAGCCGGTCTCGCCGACCGTGGTGGCGGCGGCGACGCGCAGGCGGCCGTGCTCGTCCTTGCAGGCGAGCGGATGGGCGACCGCCTTCTCGATGTCCTTGACGGTGATCAGGCCGACGCAGCGATATTGATCGTCGACGACGAGCAGCTTCTCGATGCGATGCTTGTGCAGCATCCGCTTCGCCTCGTCCTGGCCGACGCCCTCGCGCACCGTGACAAGGTTCTCGTGCGTCATCAGCTCCGAGACTTTCTGCCGGGGATCGCTGGCGAAGCGGACGTCGCGGTTGGTCAGGATGCCGACCAGCTTGCCTGGCACGTTCTTGGCGGCACCGGTGACGACCGGAATGCCCGAGATGCCGTTCTCCTTCATCAGGGTCAGCGCGTCGGCCAGCGTGGCGTCGGGGCCGATGGTCAGCGGATTGACCACCATGCCGGACTCGAACTTCTTGACCTGCCGCACCTGCGCGGCCTGGCCTTCCGGATCGAAGTTGCGGTGGATGACGCCGAGACCGCCGGCCTGCGCCATCGCGATCGCCATGCGCGCCTCGGTGACGGTGTCCATCGCGGACGCCATGATCGGGATGTTGAGCGAGATTGCGCGGGTGACGCGCGAGCGAATATCGACTTCCGAGGGAAGCACGTCGGACAAACCGGGCTTCAGCAGCACATCGTCGAACGTGAAGGCTTCGCGGATAGCCGGAAATCCCGTGGCCATTGCCAACTCCTTTATCTGCGGCCCAGCCGCGATGGTCTTACGGATGAACGCCGCCTGCGGCGACGCTCGCTGCGTCACCGTCGAATCGGCGCCCATCGGTGGGGTTGACGCTGGTCGATAGCATGGCGGGATGACGAATCAAAGTGTTTGCCAGCCATGCACAGGCCTTTTTAGGGGCCGGTTCAGGGCGCCCGGTAACCCGGCGGCGGCCCATGGCGGCGGATCGCCTCGACCATTTCGCGATGGCGCCGGTCCTCGCGCTTCATGTGGACCGCGATCACGGCATGGGCCGACGGCACCAGCAGCAACACGTGGAAAAACAGCCCGAAAACCGCGCAAAACACGATCAGGACCAGATTAAAGATGGCCGAAAACGGCTGTCCGTTCAGGAGCAGTCCGATCGGCGGCAAGAGAGCGGCAAGGACGTAGATCACGGCGAACCTTTGGACACGGGCGGATGCATACCAGCGTCACGCAGGATTTAGGGCGTTTGGCCGGTTCCGCAATAGCGTGGCCGAGGGCAGGATGATATGGCCCGCTCGCCCGCCTTTTCAGCACAGCTGTCCTATTTTGATGAACAAGCAACGCCTGATCCCGCTCATCGTGGCCACCGCCCTGTTCATGGAGAACATGGACTCCACGGTGATCGCGACCTCGCTGCCCGCGATCGCCGCCGATATCGGCACCAGCCCGCTGACGCTGAAACTGGCGATCACCTCCTACCTGCTGTCGCTCGCGGTGTTCATCCCGGCGAGCGGCTGGACCGCGGACCGCTTCGGCGCCCGCATCGTGTTTGCCGGCGCCGTCGGCGTGTTCATGCTGGGCTCGATCGGCTGCGCACTGTCGTCCTCGGTGACCGATTTCGTGTTCGCCCGCATCCTGCAGGGCCTCGGCGGGGCGATGATGACCCCGGTCGGGCGGCTGGTGCTGCTGCGCTCGGTCGACAAGAGCGCGCTGGTCAACGCGATGGCCTGGGTGACGGTCCCGGCGCTGATCGGCCCGGTGATCGGGCCGCCGCTTGGCGGCTTCATCACCACCTATTTCTCCTGGCACTGGATCTTCCTGATCAACATCCCGATCGGGCTGCTCGGCATCTTCCTGGCGCTGAAATACATCGACCCGATCAAGAGCGAGGATCCCGAGCGCTTCGATCTCGTGGGACTGGTGCTGGCCGGGATCGGCCTCGCCGGCATCGCCTTCGGGCTGTCGGTGGCCGGGCTCAATTTGCTGCCGTGGCCGATCGTCGCCGCGCTGGTCGGGGTCGGCACGGTATCGATGACGCTATACGTCATCCACGCGCGGCGGACCGGTTCGCCGGTGCTCGATTTCGGCTTGCTGCGGCTGCCGACCATGCGCGCGTCGATCGTCGGCGGCTTCATGTTCCGGCTCGGCATCGGCGCGCTGCCGTTCCTGCTGCCGCTGTTGATGCAGGTCGGCTTCGGCCTGTCGCCGTTCCAGTCCGGTCTCGTCACCTTTGCGTCGGCGGTCGGCGCCATGGGGATGAAGACGCTGGCGGCGCGCATCATCCGCGCCTTCGGCTTCCGCAACATGATGACCGTCAACGCGGTGGTCAGTTCGGCCTTCCTCGCCGCCTGCGCCCTGTTCACGATCTCGACGCCGCTGATGCTGATCTTCACGATGCTGGTGGTCGGCGGCTTCTTCCGCTCGCTGCAATTCACCGCGATCAACACCGTGGCCTATGCCGAGGTCGAGGCACCGCAGATGAGCCGGGCCACCACCCTCGTCAGCGTCAACCAGCAGCTCGCGGTGTCCGCCGGCGTCGCGGTCGGCGCGTTCTCGGTTGAGACCACGCTGGCGCTGCATCACCAGACCGAGCTCTCCGCCGACGTGTTCGCGCCGGCCTTCATCGTGGTCTCGCTGATCTCGGCGGCCTCGGCCTGGTTCTTCTGGCAGATGCCGGCTGAGGCCGGCAACGAGATCGCCGGCCGCAAGGCGATCGACATATCGAGCCGCAAGGGCGCCGAGAAGCGCGCCGCGACCGAAGCCGTCAAGGTCGCCACCGAGGACACCCAGAACGCGCGCGATCAGCGGCTCGGCTAGTCGATCGAACGAGCCGTTCCCGAGGCACGGACACCGCGAGCCGTCGTCAGGTCACGACCAGGCCATCAGGGGTGGCCGGTCATTCCGCCTGGCTGTCCTCGATCCGGACGTTCGATAAGTTCGTATGTGGGAACGTGGGTCGCTTCCAGCCACGATTCCAACGCTGCTCCGCAGACCGTGCAGATCGCATCACCCGTATGCGGCACCAAGAACTTCTCTTCGGTGCGTCTGTACTCGGCGCCGCAATTGCATTGAACAATGGTCGCCATGTCAGAAATATGCGCCGACGGTATCCAATTTTCCAGTCCAGCACGAAACGGCCCCGGTGCGCGAAACTGACGCTGCACCAAGGCCGCCAACCCAGTTGGGGTTTTCTCTCCGGTGGGCTTGGGGGGCATTGGCCGGGAGCAACGGAATCGACTCCGGCCGCGCGTCGAGGTTCCAACCGGTCGCGCTGAAATGTCGTTGCTGCGAGCCTTCCGATCCATGATGACACCCGACCACGCACCCTCCTGACGCAAGCGGTCGGGATGTCCAGCCGCACCGGCTGCGCCACCGCCGCGATCGGTGGCTGAACGCCCTGCGGTGGCACGATACGACGGCCGTTTCGCCCCGGAAAAAAATCTCCGCGAGAGTCAGAAAGCGAACGGAAGCTACGCCGCCGATGCTGCATAGTCCGGCTCAAGCGGGCACGCGGTGACCCGGCATTCAGCAAAAAGCCATGTGGAAGGAAGCGCTCCAGGTGCGCTTCCCCAGCGTCCGTGCACCGCGAGGCGCGGATTTTCCTTGATCTGGTTTCGCTTGAAAGGATCAGAGCCAGTGAGTGACGTCCATACGAATGAAGTGAGCGACAATCCGAAAGCCGGCGGCTTTAGCCCCGCCCCTGTTTGCGTTGCCCCAGGCCTTTCAGGGTATCGCCGAACAGAATGCGAGGCGTGCCCGAGAACAGTTCGAGAAGGTCAAGGAAGCTTCGGAGGAAATCTCTGTCCTGCTCAAGGAAGCATACGCGGTCAACGCCAAGGGCGCCGCGGATTACGCAGCCAAAGTGATCGATATCTCGCATATCAACGCCAGTTCGGCCCTCGCTTTCATATCCGAACTCGCCGGCACTAGGTCGCTGTCGGAAGCCATCCAGCTTTCGGCCGATCACGGCCGCAAGGCTTTCGAAGTGACGACCGCGCAGAACAAGGAGCTCTGGGAGATCGCGAGGAAGGTCGCGACCGAGACCTCCGAGCCGATCAAGAAGAGCTTTGCAAAGGCCCTGAAAACACCTTCCTGAGGAGCCGCCCCCCCCCCCCCCGCTCCCAGGCCGGCTGGACCAAGCGTCTCCGATCAGAAGGGGCGCGGTCCAGCCGACGGTGCGCGGGACCAGCAATCCCTGACATTGGAGGAGGACCGAGGTGGGCGTCATCATGATCAAATGCCCGCGGACGGGACGTGCGATCAATACCGGCATGAAATCCGACCGCGAGACGTTCCGGCGCAGCGCCGTGTTCTTTTCGCGCAGCTATTGCACGGGCTGTCGGACCAATCACGAATGGTTCGCCAGGGAGGCGTGGGTCCACGAACCCGAGCAGGAATTGCGCAAGGCGTCCTGACACCTGCGTCTGCGTTGCAACCGCATTCAATGGCTTCGTGATCGCTCAGCACTCGCGCCGCGCGCATGTGCATGAACCTTGTCGCCATTGGTCCACGGCCGGGCGTGCGAACGCGGAGGTCCATGTGGCGGCGCGCCGCGACCGGACGACTTGATCCCTTCCGCGGATACGATGCGGTCGATCCTGCGGCGCATGATCTCGTAGCACTCGCAGGCCGCAGTTTCGAGCCGCGGCCTGTCGACCTCGATCGAGCTCCGCCGGTTGGAGCGGATTGCGCCCGAGGCGCGAAGCTTGTGCACGACGTGGGTCACAGTCGTTCGTCGCACACCCAGCAATTCCGACAGCGTCTCCTGCGTCAGCGGCAGCGTCTCGTCACCGATCTGATCGTGAACCTGCAACAGCCACCGGGCCAGGCGGGCTTCCACGGAATGGAGCGCATTGCACGCCGCGATATGCTGGAACTGGACCAGCAACGACCGCATATGGAGCTGCACCGCACCGGCAAGCGCGTGACTGTGCGCGAGTGCGGCGTGAAATCGTGCCGGCGAAATCTGCCACGTCGTGCCCGCGACGCGAACCACCGCGGTCATCGGCGAGCGTATCGACCTGAGTGTCGACAGGATGCCGACGGCGCCCTCGTTGCCGATCATAGTCGTCGCGACGGCCTGTCCGTTCGGCATGTCCATGACGAACGCGATCAATGACGTGCAGGGGAAATAGATCTGTTCGACGAGGTCGCCCGACCGCACCAGCACTGCGTCGCGTTCGAGCGACACCTTGCGGAGATGAGGCGCAAGCAAATCAAGATCGGCGGGCGGCAAGGCCGCCAAAAGGCGATTACCCATGCTCGACCTGCGTTCCATCACGGAAGAGCTCCGCAAGACGGAGGCGCGGCTCGCTGCACAACCCTGCCGTGGCGCCAGGCCGAAATACGCAACGAACTGACCGCGCCGGAAAGGTAGAATACGCCGTAACGAGAAGAGTTCCAATGGATTCAGGTCAGACCGCGACGCGCTCGCGTACCGGGGCGGCGCTCCCGCCGGCCCCTAATCATGGATTGCCTTCGCGGAGGCTTCGGCGAACGCGTCGTTGCTACTCCCCGCGCGATGACGGCTGTTGCTGTCCGCGGAATCCCGTCGCCAGCACGTAGCGCTCCGACGAATCCTGCCGGCTGGCGGCCGGCTTGACGTGGCGGACGGTGGCGAAATCGCGCTTCAGTTGCCCCACCAGCTCGGCGTCGGCGCCGCTCTGGAACACCTTTGCCAGGAACGTGCCGCCGGGATTGAGCACCTCGCCGGCAAAATGCGCGGCGGTCTCGACCAGGCCGATGATGCGCAGCTGATCGGTCTTGCGATGGCCAGTGGTGTTGGCGGCCATGTCGGACATCACGATATCCGCGCGGCCGCCCATCATCGCGATCAGTTTTTCCGGCGCGTCATGGTCGAGGAAGTCGAGCTGCGCGAAGGTGACGCCGGGGATCTCGCCCATCTCCAGCAGATCGATCGCGACCACCTTGCCCTTGCCGTCGGCGGCACCGGTGCGCTTCGCCGCGATCTGGCTCCAGCCGCCGGGCGCCGCACCAAGATCGACCACCGTCATGCCCGGCTTGAGCAGACGATATTTGTCGTCGATCTCGGTGAGCTTGAACGCCGCGCGCGAGCGGTAGCCCATCGCCTTGGCCTTGGCGACATAGGGATCGTTGAGCTGGCGCTCGAGCCAGAGTTTTGACGACAGCTTGCGCTTGCCGCCGCTCTTGACCGTGACGTGCAGCCGCCCGGTGGTGTCTTTCGCCATACTGCTTCTCTACTCCCTCGCCCCGCTCTTGCGGGGAGAGGGTTGGGGTGAGGGGCTGGTTCCGCAATGAAGGTGAGAGATGCGCTCGTGGAGAGTCCCCTCACCCGGATTGCATTGACATGCAATCCGGCCTCTCCCGGCAAGCGGGGCGAGGCAAGAGAAGCTCTAGCACGCCCGCAGCGCGCCGTCCTCGCGCATCATCTCGACCAGCATGCCCTCGCGCAGGCCGCGATCGGCGACGCGGAGCCGCGGCATCGGGAACGCATTGCGGATCGCATCGAGGATCGCGCAGCCGGCGAGCACCAGATCGGCGCGCTCGACGCTGATGCAGTTGTTGTTGACGCGCGCCTCATAGCTCATGCCGAGCAGCCTCTGGATCGTCGCGGTGACGTCGCAATCGTTCATCCAGATGCCGTCGATGCGGCGGCGGTCATAGCGCGACAGATTGAGGAACACGCCGGCGAGCGTGGTCACGGTACCCGATGTGCCGAGCATGTGCATGTCGCGCAGATCCTTGCCGTGCTCGGCCGCGAACGGCGCGACGTGCCGCGCGACCTCGTCGATCATCTGCGCATACAGATCCCGGGTGACGTTCCTGCCGCCGAAATGTTCGGCCAGCGTGACGACGCCGAGCGGGATCGACATCCACGCCTTGATGCGTGGCGGCGCGTCGGGCGCGTTGGGGTCGCGCTCGATCCGCACCAGCTCGGTCGAGCCGCCGCCGATATCGAACAGGATGGCGCCCCGCCCCTTCGGATCGAGCAGCGGCGAGCAGCCGATCACGGCGAGCGTCGCCTCGGTCTCGCGATCGATCACCTCGAGCTTGATGCCGGTCTCGGCCGCCACCCGCGCGCGAAAGCTCTCGGCGTTGCCGGCGGCGCGGCAGGCCTCGGTTGCGATCAGTCGCAGCCGGCGCGCCTTTCGATAGCGGATCTTGTCGCTGCAGATGGCGAGCGCGGCGATCGCACGCTCGATCGCGGCCTCGCTGATCGAGCCGGTGGCGGCGATGCCCTCGCCGAGCCGGATGATCCGCGAGAAGGAATCGACCACGCGGAACCCGTCGCCGGTGGGACAGGCGATCAACAGCCGGCAATTGTTGGTGCCAAGGTCGAGCGCGGCGTAGACGCCACTTTCCGCCGCTGCCGCAACCAACCCTGGCGGGGCTTCGCTGGCCGGGGGGCCGTCGCAAAGCCGCACATGGTCGTTCATCAAAACTTGTCTTTCCGCAGGACCCCAAGGTGGATCCAGGAGGATCCTTGGGCCCGCCGAATAATTGTCGTTCACGGAAACTTTAGCAGCGTCAAAGCCCTACGCAACTCCGTTCACATTGGGTCCATGCCCAATCGGGCGTTGTCGTTAAGGGGGGCGTGCGTTATCTCCTCAGCGCCCCCAAACTCCAGCAAATCCGGGCATTTCAGGTCATTTTCGATGCAAGATCACACGCCGCCTGCCTCCCTCGAAAACGCTATCGCACTGCAAAAATACGGTGTCGGACAGCCTGTTCGACGAAAGGAGGACGACACCCTGGTGCGCGGCAAGGGCAAATACACCGACGATTTCTCGCTGCCCGGCCAAGCCACTTGCTGGATGGTTCGCTCCTCCCATGCCCATGGACTCATCAAGGGCATCGATACGGCGGCGGCCAAGGCGATGCCGGGCGTGCTCGGGGTTTGGACCGGCGCCGACCTTGCGGCCGCCGGCTACAACCCCTTCACCTGCGGCCTGCCGCTAAAAAACCGTGACGGCTCGCCGCTCAAGCAGACCAACCGCCCCGCGCTCGTGACCGACAAGGTGCGCTTCGTCGGCGATCCCGTGGCCTTCGTGGTCGCGGAGACCGCGGCGCAGGCTCGCGACGCGGCCGAGGCCGTCGAGGTCGATATCGAGCCGCTGCCCGCGGTGACCGACGCGGCCGAAGCCGCCAAGCCGGGCGCGCCGCAGCTCTATGACGACATCCCCGATAACGTCGCGCTCGACTATCACTATGGCGACACCGCCAAGATCGAGGCGGCGTTCGCCGGCGCGGCGCACGTCACCAAGCTCGACATCGTCAACACCCGCGTCGCCGTGGTCTCGATGGAGCCGCGCGTCGCCCTCGCGCATTACGACAAGAAAACCGAACGCTTCACGCTGCAGGTACCGACCCAGGGCGTCTCGGGCAACAAGGCGATCCTGGCGCGCCTGCTCAACGTGCCCGCCGACAAGGTCCGCATCCTCACCGGCAATGTCGGCGGCTCGTTCGGGATGAAGAACCTCAACTATCCCGAATACACCTGCATCGCGCATGCGGCGCGCGAGCTCGGCCGCCCTGTGAAGTGGCTGGATGAGCGCTCGACCAGCTTCCTCTCCGACAGCCAGGGCCGCGCGCAGCTGATCCATGCCGAGCTCGCGCTCGATGCCGACGGCAAGTTCCTGGCGGTGCGGCTGTCCGGCTACGGCAATCTCGGCGCCTACATCACCGGCGTCGCGCCGGGCCCGCTGTCGCTCAACACCGGCAAGAACCTCGCCAGCGTCTATCGCACGCCGCTGCTCGGCGTCGACATCAAGACGGTCCTGACCAACACCACGCTGATGGGCGCCTATCGCGGCGCCGGCCGGCCCGAGGCCAATTACTACATGGAGCGGCTGATCGACGCCGCGGCCGACGAGATGGGCATCAACCGCTTCACGCTGCGCAAGCGCAACTTCATCAAGCCGTCGCAGCTGCCCTTCCCGGCGGCCTCCGGCGTCACCTATGACAGCGGCGATTTCGCCGGCGTGTTCCAGAAGGCGCTGGAGATCTCCGACTACGAGAACTTCGCCAAGCGCAAGAAGGAGAGCAAGAAGAGCGGCAAGCTGCGCGGCATCGCCGTCGGCTCCTATCTCGAAGTCACCGCGCCGCCGAGCGGCGAGCTCGGCAAGATCAGCTTCGAGCCCGACGGCTCGGTGAAGCTCACCACCGGCACGCTCGATTATGGCCAGGGCCACGCCACCCCGTTCGCGCAGGTGCTGTCCGACCAGCTCGGCGTGCCCTTCGAGAAGATCACGCTCGAACAGGGCGACAGCGATCTCGTCCGCTTCGGCAACGGCACCGGCGGCTCGCGCTCGATCACCGCAACCGGCCAGGCGATCGTCGAGGCTTCCGCGCTGGTGGTCGAGAAGGGCAAGAACGCCGCCGCGCATATGCTGGAAGCCTCCGAGGCCGACATCGAATTCGGCGCCGGCCGCTTCACCATCGCGGGCACCGACCGCTCGATCGGCATCATGGAGCTCGCCGAGCGGATGCGCGCCGGCAAGATGCCCGAGGGCACGCCGGAGACGCTCGACGTCGATCACGCCACCAAGGAGACGGCGTCGACCTTCCCGAACGGCTGCCACGTCGCCGAGGTCGAGATCGATCCCGACACCGGCGTGACGCGGATCGTGCGCTACTCCGCGGTCAACGATTTCGGCGTCGTGGTCAATCCGATGATCGTCGCGGGCCAGCTCCACGGCGGCGTCGCGCAGGGCATCGGCCAGGCGCTGATGGAGGAAGTCAGCTACGACGCCTCAGGCCAGCCGATCACCGGCTCGTTCATGGACTACGCGCTGCCGCGTGCCGGCGATGTGCCGTCGATGCTGGTCGGCGATCATCCCTCGCCGGCGAAATCCAACCCGCTCGGCACCAAGGGCTGCGGCGAAGCCGGCTGCGCCGGCAGCCTCGTCTGCATCGTCAACGCCGTGGTCGACGCGCTGTCGGAGTACGGCATCAAGCACATCAATATGCCGCTGACGCCGGAACGCGTCTGGCGCGCGATCCAGGATGCCAAGGCGAAGGCGGCGTAAGGCAACCTGCCACCACCACATCACTGTCATCACCCGCGAAAGCGGGTGATCCAGTATTCCAGAGACGCCAGCGATAGAGCCGAGAGGCCGCAGCGTACTGGATACCCCGCATGCGCGGGGTATGACACCTGTGGCGTGGAGACGACGTGCCCCTTCCCTAGGCCGCAGCCTGCTCGCGCGGCTGGGTGATCGCGATGTGCCAGCAATGTGCGAGCGGCACACCGTTGCCGAGCACCAGCGCATCGAGCTCGACGAAGCGGTGGCCCTTCTTGTCGTAATTGCCGGTCACCTTGGCGCGCGCGGTCAGCTCGTCGCCGATCTTGCCGGCCGACAGCAGCTGCACGCGGGTGCCGACATGGATCCAGGGCCCGAGGACCGCATTGTCGACCAGGACCTTGTTCATCACCCGCGGCAGCAGGCCGGGATGGCCGAGACCTTCGCGTAGATAGATCGGGTCGGTCTCCCTGATATCGGCGAGATACTCCTTCGCGGCATCGCCCGACCAGTCGCGCGGGATGGTGCCGAGCCACTTGCCCTCTTCATAGGACGACGCGCTGACCGGCTTGCGCTCGGCGACCGCGGCAACCTGTTTGTAGTCGTCGAGCACGAATTTCGGCGCGGATGCCGGCAGCGAGGCGGTGCCGGTGGCGCAGAGCTCGCCGCGGCTATGGAGCTCGATCATGAGCCCATTGCCGGTCTCCTGGCCCGTCAATTCCGCGACCTCGCCGTCATAGACCGGCTTCACGAAGCGCGCCTCGATCAGGCCGCGCGCGAGAAAGTCGCGGCCCCACTTCTCGACCGGCAGGTGCATCATGTAGGCCATCACATCGACACCGGGGACCAGCCCGCCGGAAAAACCGAACTTCCGCGCCACCGCGTCGTCGTGGATCTTGTTCTCCGACAGTTTCGAGGTGTTGTACGCCGAGACGCGGTAGGTCAGCGAAGCCGTCTTCGAATCCATGGGGTTTCCCCTTATTTCCGTTGTTTTTCTCAGACAATCGTAGTCGAACCGGGCAGCGTGACAAGCCTCTCGTTTTGCTCGCAATTTTCCGCCCGATGGAGTACACGCAGGCCGCGTCTGCCAACCCTGGAATCGATGACTGAAACCCCTGCCCCCACCCGCATCTATGTCGACGCCGACGCCTGCCCGGTGAAGGACGAGATCTATCGCGTCGCGATCCGGCACGGCGTGCCCGTCAGCGTGGTCGCGGGCAGTTTCATCCGCGTGCCGCAGGATCCGCTGATCGAGCGCATCGCCGCAGGTTCCGGCATGGATGCGGCCGACGACTGGATCGCGGAACGCGCGCGTGAGGGCGACATCGTGATAACAGCCGACATCCCGTTGGCGAGCCGCTGCGTCAAGGCCGGCGCCGACGTGATCGCGCCGAACGGCAAGCCGTTCACCGAACAGTCGATCGGCATGACGCTCGCGGTGCGCAATCTGATGACCGATCTGCGCTCGTCGGGCGAGATCACCGGCGGGCCGAAATCATACTCGCCGCGCGACCGCTCGACCTTCCTGTCGGCGCTCGACCAGACCATCCGCCGCATCCAGCGCCGTCGCGCCGAGCAGGCGCAGGCGAGCCAGCAGGGTTAGCACGATGGCTCCGCCTCCTCTCATCCAGCTCAAGGACATCAGCCTCACCTTCGGCGGCACGCCTCTGTTGACGGGCGTCGAGCTGTCGGTCTCCGCGGGCGAGCGCGTCTGCCTGATCGGCCGCAACGGCTCCGGCAAGTCGACGCTGCTGCGGATCGCGGCCGGCCTGGTCGAGCCGGACGCGGGCAGCCGCTTCGTGCAGCCCGGCGCCACCATCCGCTATCTGCCGCAAGAGCCGGACTTCGGCGACCACAAGACGACGCTGGCCTATGTCGAGGCCGGCCTCGGCCCCGGCGACGACCACTACCAGGCGCGCTATCTGCTCGAACAGCTCGGCCTCAGCGGCGAAGAGGATCCGGCGCATGTCTCCGGCGGCGAGGCGCGCCGTGCGGCGCTGGCCCGGGTGCTGGCGCCCTCGCCCGATATCCTGCTGCTGGACGAGCCGACCAACCATCTCGACCTGCCGACCATCGAATGGCTCGAGGGCGAACTGGAGAGCCGGCGCTGCGCGCTGGTGCTGATCAGCCACGACCGCCGCTTCCTCACCAATTTGTCGCGCGCCACGGCCTGGCTCGACCGCGGCCAGATCAGGCAGATCGAGCGCGGCTTCGGCGCCTTCGAGGCGTGGCGCGACGAGGTGCTGGCGGAGGAAGAGCGCGAGCAGCACAAGCTCGACCGCAAGATCGTCAACGAGGAGCACTGGCTGCGCTACGGCGTCTCCGGTCGCCGCAAGCGCAACGTCAAGCGGCTCGGCAATCTCTTCGCGCTGCGCGACCAGCGCCGCAACTATCGCGGCGCCACCGGCAATGCCACCCTCGCCGCTGCCGAAGCCGAAAAGTCCGGCCGGCTGGTGATCGAGGCCAAGAACATCGTGAAGGCCTATGGCGAGCGCACGATCGTCGACGGCTTCTCGACCCGGATCCAGCGCGGCGACCGGCTCGGCATCGTAGGTCCCAACGGCGCCGGCAAGACCACGCTGGTGCATTTGCTGATCGGCAACGATCCGCCCGACTCCGGTTCGGTGCGGCTCGGCGCCAACATCGAAATGGCAACCCTCGACCAGCATCGCGAAAGCCTCGACCCGAAGCTGACGCTGGCCGAGGCGCTGACCGGCGGCCGCGGCGATCACGTCATGGTCGGCGACAAGTCGAAGCATGTCATCGGCTACATGAAGGACTTCCTGTTCGCGCAGGAGCAGCGCGGCACGCCGCTGGAAGCGCTCTCCGGCGGCGAGCGCGGCCGCCTGATGCTGGCGCGCGCGCTGGCCAAGCCGTCGAACCTTTTGATCCTGGACGAGCCGACCAACGACCTCGACCTCGAAACCCTCGACGTGCTCGAGGACATGCTCGGCGATTACGAGGGCACGGTGATCCTGATCAGCCACGACCGTGATTTCCTCGACCGCGTGGTGACGTCGGTGATCGTGCCCGAAGGCCAGGGCCGCTGGATCGAATATGCCGGCGGCTATTCCGACATGCTGGCGCAGCGCGGCGCCGACGTGAAGCGCGAGACGGTGAAGGCGGAAGCCGCGACCGAAGAGAAGAAGGAAGCCAGGGCCGCGGCGCCCGAAGCGGCACCGAGGCGCCGGCTGAGCTTCAACGAGAAGCACGCATTGGAGACCTTGCCGAAGACCATCGACAAGCTGCACAACGAGATCGCGAAGCAGCAGAAGCTGCTCGACGATCCCGATCTCTATACGAAGGATCGCAAGACATTCGACGCCGCCTCGGCCGCGATCGCAAAGGCGCAGGAGGAGCTCGCCGCCGCCGAGGACCGCTGGCTCGAACTCGAAGTGCTGCGCGAAGAGATCGAACAGGCATGAACACAATGATTCTTGCCGTCATTGCGAGGAGCGGAGCGACGAAGCAATCCATGCATCTGCAAACGCGGGCAGATCGATTGCTTCGCTCCGCTCGCAATGACAGAAATTCTGCAATGGAGCCGCCCCGATGACCACGCCCCTCGCCGCCAAGATCGCCAAGGAATACGGCACGCCCTGCGCCGTGATCGACATGGACCGGGTCGAGCGCAACATCGCGCGCATCCAGAAGGCCTGCGACGAGGCCGGCGTCGCCAACCGTCCGCACATCAAGACCCACAAGAACCCGATGCTGGCGCAGCTGCAGATCAAGGCCGGCGCCAAAGGCATCACCTGCCAGAAGCTCGGCGAGGCCGAGATCATGGCGGACGCTGGCATCGACAACATCCTGATCAGCTACAATCTGCTCGGTGACGAGAAGATGGCACGGCTCGGCGCGCTGCAAGGCAAGGCCAACGTCACTGTCGCGGCCGACAATTCCGTCGTCGTCGGCGACCTGCCGAAGGCCGCAGCCGCCTCCGGCCGTCCGCTCTCGGTCGTGGTCGAATGCGACACCGGCCGCAAGCGCGCCGGTGTCGAGACCCCGGCCGAGGCGATCGCGCTGGCGCGCGAGATCGCGGCCTCCAAGGGCCTCGCCTTCGCGGGCTTCATGCTGTATCCGACCGAGACCGGCTGGGCCGAGGCGCAGAAATTCTACGACGAGGCGCTGGCCGGCGTGCGCGCCCACGGCCTCGACGCGACAATCGTCTCCACCGGCGGCACGCCGAACCTGAAAAATCTCGGCAAGCTGAGGGGCGGCACCGAGCACCGCTTCGGCACCTACATCTACAACGACCGCATGCAGGTCGCGGCCGGCGTTGCGACCTGGGACGATTGCGCGCTGCATATCTATTCCACCGTCGTCAGCCGCGCCGGCCCGGAGCGCGGCATCCTCGACGCCGGCTCCAAGACGCTGACCTCGGACACCGGCGGCCTCGAAGGCCACGGCCTGATCCTCGAACATCCCGAGGCCAGGATCGCGCGCTTCGCCGAGGAGCATGGCTTTCTCGACCTCTCCCGCAGCAACACGCGGCCCAATGTCGGCGACGTGGTGCGGGTCGTGCCCAATCATGTCTGCGTCGTCGTCAACATGATGGACGAGGTCGTGATGGTGCGCGGTGACGAGATCATCGGTGCGCTGCCGGTGACGGCGCGGGGCAAGCTGCGCTAGCCGCATCCCGCGACCTCGTAGGATGGGTAGAGCGCAGCGAAACCCATCATGCTTCCGCGCAGATGAAAGGTGATGGGTTTCGCTTCGCTCTTCCCATCCTACGCATTTACCCGTGCATCAGCGCCTGCAGTTCGCGGTCGAGCGCTGAGCGAAACACCTCGATCGGCCGCGCCAGGCGGCCGGCCGGCGGGCGATGCACGATCCAGGCGCGCACCGCGGGATTAAAATCCGCGATCTTCACGGCCTTGAGCCGGCTGCGGATCGGGCTTCGTTTCAGCGCCACCGGCGTCACGAGGCCGATGCCGAGCCCGCGCGCCACCAGCGACAGGCGCAGCTCGCTGTCGAGAGCCTCGACGGCGATGTTGAACGGCAGATGCGCCGCATCGAAATGGCGCTTCAGCGTCTGGCGGAAGCCGCAGCCGTCCTGGTTGATCACCCATCCGGTCCGCGACAGCCATTCGAGATCGACCGACTTCGGCGTCTTCATGTCGCGCGCGACGACGAACACCACCGGCTGCGCGCCGAGGTCGGAGGCCACGAGATCGTCGGGCGGCGCGGTGCCGTCAGGAAGGCAGATCGCCGCGGCATCGAGCTCGTTGCGGCTGACCCGCTCCATGTGGTTGGGCGACCAGCCCGAGACGACGCGCACCGCCAGCGCCGGAAATTCGCCGCGCACCGCGTCGAGCGGTCCGGTGAGCCCCGCCTCCGATAAAAACGGCGTCAGGCCGAGCCTGAACTCGCCGCGCACCACACCGTCATTGGCGACGCCTGACTTGAGGTCGTCGAGCATGCGCAGCAGCCGGCGGCCTTGCTCATAGGCCTCAATTCCCGCCGCCGTCGGCTTCAGCGGCTTGGAGAGCCGGTCGAGCAGCTGCGCGCCGAGCATCTCCTCGAGATTCTGGATCCGCCGCGTCACGCCGGGCTGGGTCAGGTTCAGCCGCGCCGAGGCCGCGACGATCGATCCGGTCTCGACCACGGCGACGAACGCCACGAGGTCATGGGTGTTCATAACAATCTCGCATATTCTTCATCATCTTATTTGAATTGTAGCATATTAGACCGATCCCTTAAAGGGGGCCTCGCCACTCCATCGCGAGGCCCCATGACCATCTCCGAAGCCACCAAACTCTCCCCGGCGCGCACCGTCGCCGTGCGTCCCCTGATCTGGATCGGGGCCATCACGACCGGCACCGTCGTCACCAATCTCTTTGCGCCGCAAATCCTCGTTGGCCTGATGGGCCGCTCGCTCGGCATGACTGCGCTGCAGGCCGGCCTGATCTCGACGCTGACCCTGCTCGGCTACGCGCTCGGGCTGCTGCTGCTGGTGCCGCTGGTCGACCTCGTCGAGAACAAGCGGCTGATCCTGCGGACGCTGGCCTGCGCCATCGTCGCCGCGATCGGCACCGCGATGGCGCCGACGCCGCTGATCTTGCTGGCCGCCACCTTCATCCTCGGCGCCTCCTGCGCCGCGATCCAGATGGTGGTGCCGCTGGTGGCGTCGATGGTGCCGCCGGAGCGCCGCGGACAGGCGATCGGCGACGTCATGAGCGGCCTGATGATCGGCATCCTGCTGTCGCGGCCGATGGCGAGCCTGATCGCGGACAGCTGGAACTGGCGCGGCTACTATGTCACCTCAGCCGTGCTGATGACGGTGCTCGCCGCAGCACTGGCGCGCACGCTGCCGACGCTGCAGCCGGCGGCGAAGGTCAGCTACGGCGCGCTGCTGCGTTCGTTCCCGACCCTGCTGCGCGAGGAGCCGGTGCTGCGCGTTCGCTCCTGGACCGCGGCGCTGGTGATGGCCTCGTTCACCGCGTTCTGGGCTGCCGTCGCGCTGCGCCTGCCGGATGCGCCGTTCAAGCTCGACGCCAGGGGGATCGCGCTGTTCGCGCTGATCGGCGTTGCCGGCGCTGTCGCGACACCGCTGGCCGGCCGCTGGGGCGACCGTGGCCTGGCACGGCCGATGCTGATCGGCTCGCACCTCCTGATATCGGCATCGCTCGCGCTCTGCGCTTGGGCCGGCGTGATCGAATCCCGAATCGCGGCGCTGGTCGTGCTGAGCCTCGGCACCATCCTGCTCGATCTCGGCATCACCACCGACCAGACACTCGGCCGCCGCGCCGTCAACCTGCTGCGCCCCGAGGCGCGCGGCCGGATCAACGGCCTGTTCGTGGCGCTGTTCTTCATCGGCGGCGCGGTCGGCGCGGCAGCGGCATCCGCGGCGTGGAGCATTGGTGGATGGACCGCGGTGTGTGCGGTGGCTGCGGTGTTCGGCGTGCTCGGCCTAATCACGGACATCGCGACGAAGACGGGATCGGAGTGAGCGGCATCGCGTAGGATGGGTAGAGCGCAGCGAAACCCATCATGTCTCCGCGCGGTAGAAAGTCGATGGGTTTCGCTGCGCTCTACCCATCCTACGAAGCTACGATTTCTGCACGAACCATCGTAACACTCCCTTCCCAGCTGCCACGCCCGTTGCAAACGACGCCTGCAACAGATAGCCGCCGGTCGGCGCTTCCCAATCGAGCATCTCACCGGCGGCGAAAACGCCGGGCAGCCGCCGCAGCATGAACTGCGCGTCGAGTTCGTCCAACCTGATGCCGCCGGCGCTCGAGATCGCGCGTACGATCGGCGCCACGCCTGACACCTTGATCGGCACCGCATTGATCAGCTCGGCCAATTCGGCCGGTGGCACCGCGGCCAGCGAACGGCCGGCGGCGACGGCCGCCTCCTGCAACAGCCCGATGCCGACCGGCGAGAGCTGCGCGGCCTTGCGCAGGAAATTGGACAAGGATTGCTTGCCCTTCGGCGCCGACAGACGCTCGACCAGTTCGTCGCGCGCGGCATCGGGCCGCAACGCCACCGTCAGTGTCGCCGTTCCCTTCGCGAGCACCGCCTCGCGCAATTCCGCCGACAGCGCATAGATGGCGCCGCCCTCGATGCCGGCGCGGGTGACGATCGCCTCGCCGCGCACCGTATCCGGACCAATCGTGAGCGCGACACCCTTGAGCGGCTGGCCCTCGAACCGGTCGCGGAAGATATTCGACCAGGCAACCGTGAAGCCGGAATTGGCTGGCTTGATCGGCGCCACGGCAACGCCCTTTGCGGCGAGGATATTCGCCCAGGCGCCGTCCGAGCCGAGCCGCGGCCAGCTCGCGCCGCCGAGTGCCAGCACGGTCGCATCGGCCTTGACCACGCGCGGGCCGTCCGGCGTCTCGAACAGCAGTGCGCCGCGCGCGTCCCATCCAACCCAGCGATGCCGGAATGCAAATTGCACGCCCGCGGCATCGAGCCGCCGCAGCCAGGCGCGCAGCAGGGGCGATGCCTTGAACGCCACGGGAAACACCCGGCCGCTGCTGCCGACAAATGTCGGCTGCCCCAGCGCCTCGCTCCAGGCCCGCAACGCGTCGGGCGGAAATGCCTCGACCGCAGCCTTCAGACGCGGCAGCGCCTCGCGATAGCGCGCAAGGAAATCCGGCAGCGGTTCGGAGTGGGTGAGATTGAGCCCGCCACGGCCGGCCATCAGGAATTTGCGGCCAGCCGACGGCATCGCGTCGTAGACGGTGACTTGTGCGCCACCTTGCGCGAGCACCTCCGCCGCCATCAGGCCGGCAGGTCCGGCTCCGATGACGGCGACGGTCATGCTCAGAGCTTGATCCCGGCCCGCGCGGCGGCCTGGGCGACATACTTCTGCGTCTGCTCGAACGCGCCCTGCAGCGCCTTCGCGGTCGACATGTCGCTGATCGCGTTGAAGTGCGCGGCGACGCCGTCCGGCGTCCATTCGGACTGCGGCAGGTTGACGCCTTCGGTCTCCAGCACGCGGATCACGGCAAACGAGCCGGCGCCGGCGCCCATGATGGTGCGGGTCGGTGCGTCCTCTGACAGCAGGAATTCGACCGCGGGCGTGATCGCTTCCGGCTTCATCAGCGCCAGCGCCTGCGGCGGCAGCAGTTCCTCGGTCATGCGGGTCGCAGCCGTCGGCGAGATGGTGTTGACCTTGATGTTGTTCTTGCGGCCCTCTTCGGCGAGCACGTTCATCAGGCCGACCATGCCGGCCTTCGCCGCGCCGTAATTGGCCTGGCCGAAATTGCCGAACAGGCCGGACGACGAGGTCGTCAGCACGATGCGGCCGTAATTGCGCTCGCGCATGCCGGCCCACACCGCTTTGCAGCAGTAGAAGGTGCCGGTGAGATGCACGTCGAGCACCTTGGCCCAGTCGGCAACCTCCAGCTTGGTGAACGACTTGTCGCGCAGGATGCCAGCATTGGCGCACAAGAGATCGACGCTGCCCCATTCCTTAGTGGCGCGCTCGACCATCGCGGTGACCTGCTCGAAGTTCGAGACGTCGGCGCCGTCGGCCATTGCGGTGCCGCCGGCTTTCCGGATCTCCTCGACCACGGTCTCGGCCGGCGACAGCGAACCGCCGGTGCCGTCGCGCGCGCCGCCGAAATCGTTGACCACGACCTTGGCGCCGCGGCTGGCGAGCCCCAGCGCATGCGCCCGTCCGAGACCATTGCCCGCGCCGGTGACGATAGCGACGCGTCCGTCAAACCTGATTGCCATGCTTGTCATTCCTGCTCTGACTTCCCTTCTCGCCTTGTGGGAGAAGGTGGCGCGCGCGAGCGCGCCGGATGAGGGGTTCTCTCCACGGATGAGCACGCGGAGAGAGACCCCTCACCCGGCTTCATCTCGCTCCGCTCGATTTCGCCACCCTCTCCCACAAGGGGAGAGGGTACATGCCCGAGCGGCATGAAAAGGTTGGGGACTTTTGAGCAGCGATGGATGGCCGGGTCAAGCCCGGCCGAGACGGCCAGCGGGCGCGCTAGACCGAAGGGGTCATCGACCCGCAGGGTTTCAGGCTTTTGAGCAGATGCCCGCTCCAGCACTCGTGATGCTCTTGAGCGTAGCTAATCGCGCCAATCACAATCAAAGCGACTACGACAATTCCGGCGACGATGTTTTGCACCATGGCTGCCACTCCCGGGACCGCACCGCCTAAAGCGGGCATCATGGACACCAGGGAACACAGCCGTCAATGCGCTACATTGGCCAGAGCAGCGCACCGCGTAAAAAACAGATCGGGGTGGCTCGCCCCACCTCCCCCCGCTTGGCTTGTGGGAGAGGTGGCGCAACCCTTCGCGGTTGCAACACAACCGCGTCTCGTGACCGTTAGCTGAAATAGATCAGGCCGAGCCAGTCGGCGACCAGCGCGGGCTTTTCCTCGCCTTCGATCTCGACCGTGACGTTGGTGCGCGACAACAACTCCTTCGGCTTGCGCAGCGTGGCTTCGGCCAGTACGAAGCGGCCGCGAACGCGTTTTCCGGAGCGCACCGGCGAGATGAAGCGCAGCTTGTCGAAGCCGTAGTTGACACCCATCGCGGTGCCCTCGAGCACCGGCATCACCTCGTAGGACATGATCGACATCAGCGACATCGTCAGGAAGCCATGGGCGATCGTGGTGCCGAAGGCGGTCTCCTTCCTGGCGCGCTCGGGATCGACATGGATGAACTGGTGATCCTCGATCACGTCGGCATAGGTGTCGATGCGGCCCTGATCGAGCAGGTGCCACGAGGACACGCCGATCTCCTTGCCGACCATGCCCTGGTAGGTTTCCAGCGACACCGGCGGCTTCTTCCAGACTTCGTTCATTGGCTAACCTCTGCTAACCGGAGGTCCGCAGCTTCTGCAGCTCCGGAAATTCTTCCTCGCGGAACTCGACACCGCGCAACGCATCGCTTCTGACATCGTCATGTTCGAGCCGGCGCAACTGCACGCGACGGATTTTTCCAGAAATCGTCTTGGGCAATTCGGTGACCAGCTCGATCTTGCGGATGCGTTTAAACGGTGCGAGCCGCGTGTGCAAATGTTGGAAGATCGACAGCGCCGTCTCCGGAGTGCGCTCGACACCCGACACCAGCAGCACATAGGCCTTGGGGACCGCGAGCCGGATCGGGTCCGGGCTCGGCACCACCGCGGCCTCGGCCACCGCGTCATGCTCCAGCAGCACGCTTTCCAGCTCGAACGGCGAGATGCGGTAGTCGGAGGACTTGAACACGTCGTCGGTGCGGCCGACGAAGGTCAGATAACCCTCGTCATCGGTGAACACGACGTCGCCGCTGCGATAGATCTCGCCGTCGGTGCCGATGAGCTTGCCGTCGTCGCCCTGATAGCCCTGCATCAGGCCGGCCGGCCGGGCGGCGCCGAGCAGCAAGGTCACCTCGCCCTCCTTCGCGGGGTGGCCGTCATTGTCGGTGACCTGCACGCGATAGCCCGGCAGCGGCCGGCCCATCGAGCCGACCTTCACCTTCTGTCCCGGCGAGTTGCCGGCCAGCGCGGTGGTTTCGGTCTGGCCGTAGCCGTCGCGGATAGTCAGCCCCCAGGCCGATTTGACCTGGTCGATGATCTCGGGATTGAGCGGCTCGCCGGCGCCGCACACCTCGCGCAGCGAGACCTTGAAGCTCGCGAGGTCTTCCTGGATGAACATCCGCCACACCGTCGGCGGCGCACACAGCGTGGTGACGCCGCAGCGGCCGATGATCGAAAGCAGTCCTTTCGCCTCGAAGCGTGGCTGGTTCGCGATAAAGATCGTTGCGCCGGCATTCCACGGCGCGAAGAAGCAGCTCCAGGCATGCTTGGCCCAGCCGGGCGAGGAGATGTTGAGATGGATGTCGCCGGGCTGCAGGCCGATCCAGTACATGGTCGAGAGATGGCCGACCGGATAGCTGCGCTGGCTGTGCCGCACCAGCTTCGGCTTTGCCGTGGTGCCCGAAGTGAAATAGAGCAGCATCGGGTCGTCGGCGTTGGTCGGGCCATCGGGCGTGAATGCGTCGGACTGCTTGGCGGCATCCTCGAACGGCAACCAGCCGTCCTGCGCCTGCGTCGCGCCGACCACGATGCGAACGAGGTTGTCGCTGCCGAGGCCTGCGAACTTCGCGACCTGATCCTGCGTGGCAACCACCGCCCTCGCCTTACCGCGGTCGAGCCGGTCGCGCAGTTCATCCGCAGTCAAGAGCGTGGTCGCGGGGATCACGACCACGCCGAGCTTCATCGCCGCCAGCATGGTCTCCCACAGCGGCACCACATTGCCGATCAGCAGCAACAGATGATCGCCACGCTTCAGCCCCTGCGCGCGCAGGAAATTTGCAACCTGGTTTGAGCGGCGCGACAGCTCGGCGAAGGAAAGCTTGGTCTCGTTGCCGCTGGCGGCATCGACGATCCACAGCGCCGGCCGGTCGCGGCTGTCGGCATTATCAGCCAGTTCGGCGTCGAACCAGTCGAGTGCCCAGTTGAACGGCACCGGATCGGGCCAGCGAAATCCCTTCACCGCGGCATCGTAGTCGGTGCGGTGCTCGAGCAGAAAGGCGCGTGCGTCCTGAAATGTGGTCATCCGGCTTCACCTGACGTCATCCTGAGGAGCCGCGCGAAGCGCGGCGTCTCGAAGGATGGCCATAGACACCGTCTTTCCATCCTTCGAGGCTCGCTCCGCTCGCACCTCAGGATGACGGCGATTTACTTCGGGGCAAGGGCCCTAACGTGCTGGATAATTCCGGAAAAGTCGACCCCGCCGTGGCCCGACGCGTCGAAGGTTTTATAGATCTCCTGCGCGTGCTTGCCGAGCGGCGTAACCGCGCCGGCCGCATTGGCGGCGTCCTGCGCCAAGGTCAGGTCCTTGACCATCAGGTTGGAAGCAAAGCCCGGCTTGTAGTCGTTGTTGGCCGGCGACGTCGGCACCGGGCCGGGAACCGGGCAATAGGTGGTCAGCGACCAGCACTGCCCCGACGAGGTCGAGGCGACGTCGAACAGCGCCTGGTGCGACAGGCCGAGCTTCTCGGCGAGCACGAAGGCCTCGCCGACCGCGATCATGGAAATGCCGAGGATCATGTTGTTGCAGATCTTGGCCGCCTGCCCCGCACCGCCCGCGCCGCAATGCACGATCTTCTTGCCCATGTTGGCGAGCATCGGCTGGGCCGCCGCGAAGGCTTTGTCCTCACCGCCGCACATGAAGGTCAGCGTCGCGCCCTTGGCGCCGCCGGTGCCGCCGGAGACCGGGGCATCGACCGAGGCCATGCCGTGCTTGGCGGCCAGCGCATGCGCCTGCTTGGCGCTTTCGACGTCGATGGTCGAGCAGTCGATGATCAGCGTGCCCTTGGCCATCGCCGGAAGCACCTCGTTCCAGACGCCGAGCACATGCTTGCCGGCCGGCAGCATGGTGATGACGACATCGGCGCCCTTCACCGCGCCGACGCCGCTCTCGGCGATCGCGGCACCGTCGCTCTTGGCCTGATCGCGGGATGCCGCGACCAGATCGAACGCGGTCACCTTGTGGCCGGCCTTGACCAGATTGGCCGCCATCGGCCCGCCCATATTGCCGAGCCCGATGAATGCAACGTTTGCCATGGGAAGTCCTCCGCTTGCGACGTTTCTATTTGCTGTCGGGAAATTTCAATTCGTCGGCGCCGATCTCGGCGAAGTAAGGCGCCACCATCTCAGGCGTCACCTGCTCGATCCGGGCCGGCGACCATGTCGGATTGCGATCCTTGTCGATGACGGCGGCGCGCACGCCCTCGCGGAAATCGTCGCTGGCGAACACTTCGAGCGCGGCGCGATATTCGCGCACCAGGCACTCTTCCAGCGTCGCGGTCGCGCGCGCCAGCCGCAGCAGTTTCAGCGTCACCACCATGCCGCGCGGCGACTTCTCGCCGAGCGTCTTCAGCGTGTCCTGTGCCATGTCGGATCCGTCGGCCGTCAGCGCGGCGACGACGTCCTCCATCCGGCCGCGTGCGAACCAGCCGTCGATCCTGGCCTGCATCGCGGCGACAGGGCCAGCCGTCTCGCCGGTGGCGAAGCCTCCGATCAGCCGGTCGATCTCGGCCGAATTCGTGCCCGGCGCAACCTTGGTTAGCGCCTCGCGCAACGCCGGCAGCTTCGCGCTCGGCACCACGGCGTCGGCGAAGTTGGCGTAGATTGCATCGGGACCGTTCATCGTGGTGCCGGTGAGCCCGAAATAGGTGCCGATCTCGCCGGGCGAGCGCGACAGCAGATAGGTGCCGCCGACGTCGGGGAAAAAGCCGAGCCCGACCTCGGGCATCGCGAGCTTGGTCCGCTCCGTCACCACGCGGTGGCGGCCATGCGCCGACAGCCCGACGCCGCCGCCCATCACGATGCCGTCCATGAAGGCGACATAGGGTTTTGGGAATTTCTTGATCCGCGCGTTGAGGATGTATTCGTCGCGCCACAGGATCTTGCCGAGATCGCCCTTGACCTTGGAGCTTTCCCAGAGCGCGCGGATATCGCCGCCGGCGCACAGGCCGCGGTCGCCGGCGCCCTCCAGCACGACGACGGCGACATCGCCATCGGCCTCGAACACATCGAGCGCCCTGTCGATGTCGTGGAACATCTCCAGCGTCACGGCATTGATCGCCTTCGGCCGGTTCAGTCGGATGATGCCGGCAGAACCTTCCTTGCGCGCGATCAGATCGCCCTCGGCTGCCGCCGCATCATTCATCGCGCGCCCTCGATCAACTTGCGCGACACGATCAGCCGCATGATTTCATTGGTGCCTTCGAGGATCTGGTGCACGCGCAGATCGCGCACGATCTTCTCGACGCCGTATTCGCTGAGATAGCCGTAGCCGCCATGCAGCTGCAGCGCCTGGTTGGCGACCTCGAAGCCGACATCGGTGCCGAACCGTTTTGCCATCGCGCACAGCATGGAAGCGTCAGAATCCTTGCGGTCGAGCGCGGCGGCCGCGCGCCACAGGAAGGTGCGCGCGGCCTCGAGCTCGGTCGCCATGTCGGCGATCTTGAACTGCAGCGCCTGGAACTCGTCGAGCCGCTTTCCAAAGGCCTTGCGGTCCTTCATGTAGGCCAGCGCCTTGTCGAGCGCCGCCTGCGCGCCGCCGAGCGAGCACGCCGCGATGTTGAGCCGGCCGCCGTCGAGCCCGGCCATCGCAATCTTGAAGCCGATGCCCTCCTCGCCGAGCCGGTTCGCGACCGGCACGCGCGCATTCTCGAACATGACAGCGCGGGTCGGCTGCGCATTCCAGCCCATCTTGCGCTCATTGTTGCCGAACGACACGCCCGGCGTGTTGCCGTCGACGACAAGCGTCGAGACGCCGCCGGGACCGTCGCCGCCGGTGCGCACCATCGCCACCAGCAGGTCGGTGCTGCCGGCACCGGAGATGAACTGCTTCTGGCCATTGAGCACATAGTGATCGCCGTCGAGCACCGCGCGGGTGCGCAGCGCGGCGGCGTCGGAGCCGGCGCCCGGCTCGGTCAGGCAGTAGCTGGCGATCAGCTCCATGGTGCAGAGCTTCGGCAGCCATTTGTGGCGCTGGGTGTCGTTGCCGTAGGCATCGATCATCCAGGACGCCATGTTGTGGATCGAGATGAAGGCCGACGTGGTCGGGCAGCCCGTCGCCAGCGCCTCGAAGATCAGCGCGGCGTCGAACCGCGTCATCGCCGAGCCGCCGACATCGTCCTTGATATAGATGCCGCCGATGCCGAGGTTTGCCGCCTCGCGCATCACGTCGACCGGAAAGTGCTTTGTCTCGTCCCATTCGAGCGCGTGCGGCGCGATCCTCTCCGCCGCAAACGCCCGCGCCATGTCGCGAACCGCGATCTGGTCCTCGTTGAGAGCGAACTGCATGCTTCGCCTCTAGGGACGAGTTTACTTCATCGTCGGGATCGAGAACTCCGCGCCTTCCTTGACGCCGGACGGCCAACGCGAGGTCACCGTCTTGGTCTTGGTGTAGAAGCGGATCGAGTCCGGACCGTGCTGGTTGAGGTCGCCGAAGCCGGACTTCTTCCAGCCGCCGAAGGTGTAGTAGGCGATCGGCACCGGGATCGGCACGTTGATGCCGACCATGCCGACATTGACCTTGGCGGCGAAGTCGCGCGCGGCGTCGCCGTCGCGGGTGAAGATCGCGACACCGTTGCCGTAGTCATGGTCGGACGGCAGCGCCAGCGCCTCGTGATAGTCGTGGGCGCGCACCACCGAGAGCACCGGGCCGAAGATCTCTTCCTTGTAGATCCGCATGTCCTTGGTGACGTTGTCGAACAGCGAACCGCCGAGATAGAAGCCCTTCTCGTAGCCCTGCATCTTGAAGCCGCGGCCGTCGACGGCGAGCGTCGCGCCTTCCTTGATGCCGATGTCGATGTAGCTCTTGACCTTCTCGACCGCCTCGCGGGTCACCAGCGGGCCGTAATCGGCCGACGGATCGACCGAGGTGCCGATCTTGAGCGACTCGACGCGCGGGATCAGCTTCTCCATCAGGCGGTCGGCGGTGGTCTTGCCGACCGGCACCGCGACCGACACGGCCATGCAGCGCTCGCCGGCGGAGCCGTAGCCGGCGCCGATCAGCGCATCGACGGTCTGGTCCATGTCGGCATCCGGCATCACGATGGCGTGGTTCTTGGCGCCGCCGAAGCACTGGCATCGCTTGCCGGTCTGCGCGGCGCGCTCGTAGATATACTGCGCGATCGGGGTCGAGCCGACGAAGCCGATCGCCTTGATATCGGGATCGTCGAGGATGGCGTCGACCGCCTCCTTGTCGCCGTTGACGACGTTGAGGATGCCGGCCGGCAGCCCGGCTTCGATCATCAGCTGGGCCAGCGCCATCGGCACGCCCGGATCGCGCTCCGACGGCTTGAGGATGAAGGCGTTGCCGCAGGCGATCGCCGGCGCAAACTTCCACATCGGGATCATCGCCGGGAAATTGAACGGCGTGATGCCGGCGACCACGCCGAGCGGCTGGCGCATCGAATAGATATCAATGCCGGGGCCGGCGCCCTCGGTGTATTCGCCCTTCATCAAATGCGGGATGCCGCAGGCGAACTCGGCGACCTCGAGGCCGCGCTGGATGTCGCCCTTGGCGTCGGGAACGGTCTTGCCGTGCTCGCGCGCCAATAGCTCCGCGAGCTTGTCGTAGTCGCGCTGCACCAGCTCGACGAACCGCATCATGACGCGGGCGCGGCGCTGCGGGTTGGTGGCGGCCCATTCCGGCTGCGCGGCCTTGGCGTTCTCGACCGCGGCGCGGAGCTCGGCCTTGGAGGCCAGCGCCACCTTGGCCTGGACCTCGCCGGTCATCGGCTCGAAGACGTCAGCCGTGCGGCCCGACGTGCCCTTGACCTCCTTGCCACCGATGAAATGTCCGATTGAGCGCATGGAAAACCTCCCTGAAGCACCTGAATCGCCGCTCCTCGCGGCGGGATCGCTTTACAAACCCTATTGACCCTGCATTTTATGGGATTCAAGTCCGATAAATTGCACCATAGATGTGCGGAAATGCTGGATCAAGGCGGCGGCACAATCGACTGGGACGACTTCCGTTTCGTGCTTGCCATCGTGCGCGGCGGGTCGGTTTCGGCTGCCGCCAAGCAGCTCGGCGTCGATCATGCCACAGTGATCCGCCGTGTCGACCGGCTGGAGCGCCACCTCTCCGCAAAACTGTTTGATCGCCGCAAGACCGGCTATCTCCTCACCGAGGCCGGCCAGCGCGTCGCCGACAGCGCGGAGGCGATGGAATCGACCATCGTCGCCAACCAGGAGGCGGTCGGCGGCTCGCGCGCCCATCTCACCGGCACGGTGCGGATCGGCGCGCCCGACGGCTTCGGCAGTCACTTTCTGGCCTCGCGGCTGGTCAAGTTCACCGAGCGGTATCCCGATCTCGATCTGCAGCTCGTCGCCACCGCGCGGCTGTTCTCGCTCTCCAAGCGCGAGGCCGACATCGCGATCAGCCTGACGATGCCGAAGGAAGGCCGCATCGTCGGCCGCAAGCTCCTGGACTACACGCTCGGGCTTTATGCCGCACCCAGCTATCTCGGCCAGGCGCCGGTCATTGCCGCACGCGCCGACCTGGCGCGGCATCGCTTCGTCGGCTACATCGAGGAGCTCTTGTTCACGCCGGAGCTCGACTATCTGCCGCAGGTCTCGCCAAAGATTTCCGCGAAATTCCGCAGCGCCAACCTGATCGCCCAGCTCAACGCCACCATCGCCGGCTTTGGCATCGCCGTGCTGCCGCACTTCATGGCGACCGCCCACCCCGAGTTGCAGCCGGTGCTGCCGGACGAGGTGCGGATCTCCCGCACCTTCTGGCTTTTGATGCACGCCGACAGCAAGGACCTCGCCCGCATCCGCGCGGTGGCGGATTACATCTACGAGACGGTGGAAGCCGAGCGCGCGCTGTTCAGCGGGGTGTAATCTCTCCGTCGTCCCGGCGAAGGCCGGGACCCATAACCACAGCATTGCGTTGTTGAAGCGCGCTGCGGCCCCAGCGCCGCGCCACCACGACCATTTGGGGTAATGGGTCCCGGCCTTCGCCGGGACGACGATGGGGAAAGATCGCGGCTAATTCACCCTGGCTTTCTTCGCCGGCGCCCTGGCCGCGGCGGCGCGTCCCAGCACCGCCTCGCGGCCCGCGCTCAGGATCTCGTCGGACATTTCGCCGCTGCCGGCGATGCGCGACATCACGATGGTGCCCATCATGGTCGCCAGCGTTGCCATAGCCTGCTTGCGGGCGGCCTTGCGCGGCACGTCGATGATCTGGTCGGCCATCATGTCGATCATCTGGTCGAGCTTGAGGGCAAACGCCTTGCGGGTCTTTGGGCTCTCGCGGGCGATCTCGGCGCCGAGCGCCGGGATCGCGCAGCCCTGGCCGGGATCGTCGCGGTGCACCGCCGAAAGATAGCCGTCGATGATGGTTGAAAGCCGCTTCTCCGGCGGCGTGTCCGCGGCGACCTTGCGCCAGCGCTCGATGGCGCGGTCCATCGCGTAGCTGAAGGCCTCGATCACCAGCGCCTCGCGCGAGTCGAAATGCGCATAGAAGCCGCCATGGGTCAGGCCCGCGTCCTTCATCAGGTCGGCGACGCCGATGCCGTGGGCGCCCCGCTCGCGCAGCCGCGTCGCGGCCTTCTTGACGATCCGCGCGTGGGTCTCCTGCTTGTGTTCTTTCGAATAGCGCATGCCAGTCTCATGGAATGTTTCTAATCATATAATAGCAGATTTGCGGCCGGAATGCTGCAGTTATTTCGCCTTGCCGGCCATTTTGGGTTCCCCGCCGAGCATCGAGAATGTCGCGGTCGCGTGCACCGCAAGATTGCCCCTGCCGTCGCGGACGAAGCCCTCGGTGTAGCTGGTCTGGCGCCCGAGCTTGATCACCTTGCCTTCGGCGCTGATGGTGCCCGAACGCGCCGACAGCGGCCGCAGAAAGGTCAGCTTGAGGTCAAGCGTCACCGAGGTCTGCCCCGCCGGCAGCATGGTCGAGATCGCACAGCCCATCGCGGTATCGAGCAGCGCCGCGGCGGTGGCGCCGTGCAGCAGGCCGATGGTGTTCTCGAGGCTCTCATGCGGCTCGAGTTCCATCACGATGCGGCCCTCGTCGACCACCGCCATGCGGAAGCCGATCAGCTTGGCCATCGGCGGCGGCGGCAACCGGCCGTCGCGGATCGCGCGCATCGCCTCGATTCCGGACATCGGCGCCGCCGCCTTCGCCACCGGTCCGGGCGCCTGCCATTCCACCACGCGCGTGCGCGTTAGATCGGGCGAATGAAGATCGATGCTTTCGGCGGCGGTCATGATGGCTCCATTTATATGATGAATATAATTCTATATGTCCGTACCGCGCCGCGCAACCGCAGGACTGGCGCTTGACAGCGACCTGCTTTGTCCGGGACATGGCCCAAGTCATTCCGGGGCTACGCAAGCGTCGAACCCCAATTCGCAATTGCGAATTGTGGAATCTCGAGATTCCGGGTCTGGTGCTTGCGCACCATCCCGCAATGACTTGTCGATCAATTCCTGCGCCGGGACCAACCCATGGACATGCTCAATCCCCACTGCGGCATCGACCGCGACTCCAGAGGCGTCGTCCGCCTCACGATCTGCAACGCCGGCAAGCTGAACATCGTGAGTTCAGCCGTCACCAACGGCGTGCGCGAGGGCTTTGAGCAGCTGGCCGCCGACCGCGGCATCCGCGTCGTGATCCTCGCCGGCGAAAGCAAGCGCAGCATGATCGGCGGCGCCGACATCAAGGAAATGGCGACGCTCGACCAGAAATCCGCTGAAGCATTCATCAGCCGGCTGCGCGACCTCTGCGAGGCCGTGCGCAAATTCCCGGCGCCGGTGATCGCCCGCCTGCCCGGCTGGTGCCTCGGCGGCGGCCTCGAGGTCGCGGCCGCCTGCGACGTCCGCGTTGCCGCACATGACGCGATGTTCGGCATGCCCGAGGTGCGCGTCGGCATCCCCTCGGTGATCCACGCCGCGCTGCTGCCGCGCCTGATCGGCTGGGGTCGCGCCCGCTGGCTGATGATGACCGCGGAGAACATCGACGCCCAAACCGCGCTCGCCTGGGGCCTGGTCGACACCGTGGCAAAGCCCGGCGGTCTCGACGACGCCGTCGAGCACACCGTCAAGGCGCTGCTGGAATGCGGCCCCGAGGCGCTGCGGATCCAGAAGGACCTGCTGCGGCAATGGGAAGAGCTGCCGCTGACCGAATCGGTCAACCTCAGCGTCGGCGTGTTCGGAAAGTCGTTCCAGACCGGCGAGCCGCAGCGGCTGCTGCAGGGGTTTTTGGATCGCAAGCGCTAGCCGCTAGCGCTCAGCTCGAGACGGGGATCTCGATCAGGACCAGCGTGCCGCGGCCCGGCTCGCTCTCCAGCGCGATCCGCCCGCTGAGCGACGACACCACGGTATTAAACGCGATGTGCAGGCCGAGCCCGATATTGCCCCGCTCCCGCCCGGTGGTGAAAAACGGATCGAACACCCGTGCCTGCAAATCCTCGCGGATGCCGACGCCTTGGTCGGCGCAAGCGATCCGGGCGAGCGCCTGATCCGGCTGCGTCACCGTCATGGTGAAGCGTCCGCCGCCGCCATCAGGATAGGCGTGCGCCGCCGCGTTGAACGCCAGGTTGCTGATCACCTGCGCCAGCGCGCCGGGATAGCTGTTGAGCATGATGCCTTGCGGGCACGTGACTTCGACGACCAATCCCTGACGGGACAACAGCGGCCCGAGCTTTGAGATCAGATCGGAGAGCCATCCGCCGAGTTCGAACGTGTGACGCTCCTCGTCGGCCTGATGGATGGCGACCTGCTTGAAGCTGTGCACCATCTCGGATGCCCGATGCAGGTTTTCCGAGGTCAATCGAAGGCCGTTCTCGATCCGTGCAATGCCCCTTGTCAGGTCGGAGCGCCGGACGGCGGTGCCGTTCAGCGCCTCGCTCATCGCGCGAAGATCCGCCTCCATGGTCGTCGACGTGGTCAGCGCCAGGCCAAGCGGCGTGCTGACCTCATGCGCGACACCGGCAACAAGCTGCCCGAGCGAGGCCAGCTTCTCGGCCTGCACGAGCTGCGATTGCGTCGCGTGCAAATCGCGCAACGAGGCTTCCGAACGCTCCTTTTCCTGCTTCAGCGCCTGCGCCGTTCGAAACTGCTGGCGCGCGCGGAACTCGCGGGCGGCGACGGCGTAAAGCGACAGCGCAAAGGCGTTGAGGACCAGGGAATGATTGATGAAGCGCAGCCCCGGCGGCAAAGCCGACCCGAGCGATTCAGCGGTGCATAGCGCAATCCATGTCGTGAGACAGAACACCGCCAGCGGCCCGATCCGCAGCGGCAGCATGGTCGAGACGAACAGGATCACCATCATCACGCCGGGTGCCGCATAGGTGAATCCCGAGGGCAGCACGAGGTAGACGCTCGGCAGCACGCAGCCTGGAATCACGCAATAGACGAGGAAGATCGTCTCGGCCCACGGCTTCATCGCGGGCACCGAGAGCAAGGCGGTGAGCGGCAGCAGGACCAGCACGGCGACCCCGCCGCGGATCGCCAGCGTGGTCGCCACGACGTCGGGATAGAGCACCCAATCCCAGAACGCATATCCGGCGTAGGTGAAGGCGCCGAGCAGCATCGCGACCTGCGTCCAGCCGATATTGCCCCGCACGTACTGGTCTACAAATCGGCGCTCCTCGACGATGTCGTCGAAGCGCAGTCCAAGGCGGGTCAAAAGACGGAGCATTACAATATCAAACGAAAAAGGCCTGGCACTGGAACTTGGCACTGGAAATGGGAGCGTGGAAAATGATCTACGACAGCTTGCCTGCGCTGTCGCGTCCTTTTGGCGCATCGCCGACCGCGGCGCGGCATCGCGCCGCGCCCCTCACCGCGCGTTCGCCGGGGCGTGGGTCGGCCAGAGGTCGGCGCGCCAGTGCAGCGCGATCGCCAGCATGGCGATGAATCCGGCTGCGGCGAGCAGCGTGCCGGTCGCGGTGTAGCCGATCAGGTCGATCAGGCTGCCGGCGGCGAGCAGCCCGAGCGGCAGGCCGTAGATCACCATCATGCGCACGCCCATGACGCGGCCGCGCAGATGCGCGCTGGCATTGCGCATCAGCATCACGGCGGCCGAGATCATCGACATGCTCTGCGCGATGCCGGCGAGCAGCAGGCAGGCCATCGCGACCGGCATGGTCCGGAGCTCGACGAACACCAGGAGCATGGCATACCAGGCGAGCGTCGCGCCGATCAGAAGCCGCGCGATCCGTACCCCGCCGGCCATGCTGAGCGTGATCGAGCCGATCAGCGAGCCCACCGCAAAGCTTGCCGAGAGATAGCCGAGCCCGGTCTGGTCGGTATGGAAGATGTCGCGCGCGACATAGGGCAAGAGCCCGTTGGTGAGCGGAAACGCGGTGAGGTTGGCGAGGAACGCAACGCAGAGCGCGGCGCGCATGCCCGGGCCGCTCCAGGCATAGACGATGCCCTCCTTGAGGTCGCGCAGCAGCTTTGAGCCCGGCGCGTCGGCCGCGAGATCGGTCGTGCCATGCGACTTCGGGCGGCTCATGCAGAGCATCAGGATGGCGGCGACGAAATAGAAGCCGGCGATCCCGACATAGACATAGCCGATGCCGAGCGCCGCGAACAATCCGGCCCCGGTCAGGGCTCCCGCGATACGCGCCGAGTCCTGCGTGGTGCGCGCCAGGCTGATGGCGCCGACCAGTTGCTCCGGCGGCATGATGTCGGCGAGCAGCGCCCCGCGCACGCCGAGATCCGACGGGCGGATCACGCCCATGATCGCGACGATGATCATGACGTTCAGCGGGGCGAGATGCCCGGTCAGCGCCAGCGTCATGATGGTGCCGGCAAGCGCCGTATAGGCAAAGCGCATCACGGCGAGGAGATCGCGGTGCCCCATACGGTCGCCGATCATACCGACAACCGGCGCGACCAGCGTGCCGACATATTGCAGCGACGCCAGCACGGTCAGCAGCAGCACCGAGCCGGTCTCGACCATGATGTACCAGCCGAGCACCAGCGTCTCGACCTCGAACGCCCAGGAGGTGAGCAGATCGGACGGCCATTGAAAGCGATAGCTGCGGATGCGAAATGGCGCGAGCGCGGAGGTCCGCGGGGTCCCGCTCAAGACGCGATGACGCGTGTCACGGCGTGTCCTGCCCTTTTTCGTTGTTCTTCTGGGTCTTGGTTCTTGGTCGTGCTCGCGGCGCTTTGAATCTGTCTTGAGTCGCTTGGGAAAATGCCCTGTTCCGGCAGCGTAGCGCCGAGGCGATGGGTGTCAATCGAAGCCGCCGCATGCGGCCATGCGCGATGGTATCCGCAGCGACGGGATGGCGCAGCCTCGCGAATCGCAGGCCCTACACCGGCGGCACGGCGCGCCGCAGCATGAAATGGGTGGGTACGAAAGCGAGCAGCGGCAGGCCGATCATCAGGCCGGCCAGCCACACCAGCGGCGGCACGAAGCCTTGCGCCGCCCTGTCGCTGGTGCCGAAGACGTAGTTGATGTTGACCGGAGTCATGCCCGGGTCCGGCCGCGGTCCCGGCATCACAAAGTAGCAGATCAGCAGCAGCGCCCACGCCAGCACGCTCCAGGCGATCAGCGCGCGCTGGTCATAACCGAGCCGCCAGACCAGGAACAGCAGCAGGAACGGCAGCCAGCCGTGGAAGCCCGACAGGAACCGCAGGAACAGCGAGAGATTCTGGTCGAACATGTAGTCGGTCATTCCGGTGAGCGAGTAGCCGGCGACATGGGCGAGAAAATCGATCACCCAAAATGTTTGCGGCACAAGGAGTCCGACGGCGCACATCGAAATCAACAGCGCGTTCTCGGTCCAGACCCCGATCAAGGTGAGGATCAGGCAGACGTCGCAGAAATACAGGAAGTTGGTCGGCCCGTAGCAGTAGGTGTACACCGGCACCAGGACCGCCATGAAGGCGCTGAAGCCGATCTTGACGGAGAGCGGAATGCGGGCGGACGGCTGCTCGACGGCGATCACGGACATTGCGGCGGGACTTTCCATTGCACGATCCGCCAGCCCTAGCGACTGATCGGTAAACAGACCCGTATTCCGCAACCTTGAATTGATCGGCGTTCGGAATTCGGTTAACGCCAACTCAGCGGCGCCGGTACAGTTTTAGCTGCCCGCGCGCGCGATGATCGTGCTAGCATGCCTGTTCCGAAGCCGCGGAGGACGACATGAACGCCTTCGAAGTTTTCGCGATCTACCTCACGCCCTTTGTGATCATCGCGATCGCAATCCGGCTGCTGATGAAGCGCCATGCCGTCGACCTGCCGGACGTGCAGAAACAAGCGGGCTCCGCGCCGAAGCGACGATTTCTGCTCGGCGCCTGGCGGTCGGATTAGGTCAGGTCGCAGACAAGCTCGGATGCGCCGCCGCCCGGCGAAATTCTCAATCACTGATTTGCCCGACTGCGCAAGGCCTCGCGACAAAAGCATTTCGCCTTATCCGAAGAGAAACTCGGTGTACGTTCGGGCGATTCATGCCGCGAGAATGCGGACGTGTGACTCGCAAGGGGCGCCAAACACTCGGTGTCGTCCCTGCGAAAGCAGGGACCCATAACCACCGATGTTGATGGTTGCGCGATGTTGGAACGACGAGTCTCTTCAACAAGCTCCGCCGCGGCGTATGGGTCCCTGCTTTCGCAGCGACGACACCGGTGGAGACTCGCGTGCTCTCATTCTCCCTGGTGTCATCATGAATCGAGGACCATCCTCATCGTCGTCCCGGCGAAAGCCAGGACCCATTGCCCAAATCTCCATTGCTGCGCGGCGCCGGGGCCACGATCCGGTTCATCACTGAAGGCGGTGGTTATGGGTCCTGGCTTTCGCCAGGACGACACTGGTGATTGTGGAGCATCCCAGCCCCAAACTCATGCGAACACGACATTTTGTCATGACAGCCACAGTTGCATTTTTTGCATTGCATCATATGATGACAATAATTCAATCAAATCCCCGACATAAAAAGGGACTCCTGCCATGGCAACCAGCACCGATCCCGTCGTCATCCTCTCCGCCGCCCGCACCCCGCTCGCCCGCTTCATGGGCGAGCTCGCGCCGCTGCCGGCGCACAAGCTCGGCTCGCATGTGATCGGGGCGGCGCTGGAGCGCGCAAGACTCGCGCCCGAACGCATCGACGAGGTGTTCATGGGCAACGTGCTGCCCGCCGGCCAGGGCCAGGCCCCTGCCCGCCAGGCCGCGCGCGGCGCCAAACTGCCGGATGCCACCGGCGCCACCACCGTCAACAAGGTCTGCGGCTCCGGCATGAAGGCGACCATGCTGGCCCACGACATCATCAAGGCCGGCTCGGCCGAGATCGTGCTGTCCGGCGGCATGGAGAGCATGAGCAATGCGCCGTATCTGTTGCAGAAGGCGCGCGGCGGCTATCGCGCCGGCCACGATCGCATCATCGACCACATGATGATGGACGGGCTCGAGGACGCCTACGAGACCGGCCGCTCGATGGGCGATTTCGGCGAGGCGACCGCGGAGGCCTATCAGTTCACCCGCGCCGACCAGGACGCGTTCGCGATGGAGACGCTGAGCCGTGCCCGCAAGGCGGTCGAGGGCGGCGCCTTCAAGGCCGAGATCGCGCCGATCACGCTCGCCGAGAAGGCCGGCCCGCGGATCGTCGCCAATGATGAGCACCCGCTGAAGGTCGATCCGGCGAAAATCCCCGGCCTGAAGCCGGCATTCCGCGCCGGCGGCACCATCACGCCGGCCGCCTCCTCCGCCAATGCCGACGGCGCCGCGGCGCTGATCCTCAGCCGGCGCTCGCTCGCCGATCGCGATGGACTGCCGGTTCTGGCCGAGATCAAGGGCCACGCCACCCACAGCCAGGAGCCGCAGTGGTTCACGACAGCGCCGATCCCGGCGATCAGAAAACTGCTCGACAAGGTCGGCTGGAGCGTCGGCGATGTCGACCTGTTCGAGATCAACGAGGCGTTTGCGGTAGTCGCGATGGCGGCGCAGCGCGACCTCGGCATTCCCAGGGACAGGCTGAACATCAACGGCGGCGCCTGCGCGCTCGGCCATCCGATCGGCGCCACCGGCGCACGGCTGATCGTGACGCTGCTGCACGCGCTGGAGGCGCAGAACCTGAAGCGCGGCGTTGCCGCGCTGTGCATCGGCGGCGGCGAAGCCACCGCCATCGCCGTGGAGCGGGTCGCGCGCTGATCCACTGCCTGCCCTCATGGTGAGGAGTGCGAAGCACGTCTCGAACCATGAGGCCCGGTTCCCGGCCTGCATCCTTCGAGACGCCCGCTCTGCGGGCTCCTCAGGATGAGGTTATACAGAGTCCTAAAACGAGGGAACTATGGCATTTTAGCCATGGCTGCCCCGTGCCATATTGCGCATCACGCAAAGCTTTCACCGCAATCGATCTGGAACACAATGATCTCGAACTGGCTTGCTTCCACCCTCGCCCGCCGCAACATCCATTACGGCTGGGTGATGGTCGCCGTGACCTTCCTGGCCGCGCTGATCTCGGCCGGCACCGTCGGCGCGCCCGGCGTGTTCATCGTGCCGCTGCAGAAGGAGTTCGGCTGGTCCACCGCCGAGATTTCCTCCGCGCTGTCGATCCGCTTCATCCTGTTCGGGCTGATGGCGCCGTTCGCCGCCGCGCTGATGAACCGCTACGGCCTGCGCAACGTGACGCTGGCGGCGCAGCTGATCGTGGTCGCCGGACTATTGGCCTCGCTCGCCATGACCCAGGTCTGGCAGCTCATCCTGCTGTGGGGCGTCGTGATCGGCATCGGCACCGGGATGACCGCGCTGGTGCTCGGGGCGACGATCGCGGCGCGCTGGTTCGTGGCGCGGCGCGGCCTCGTGGTCGGCATCCTCACCGCGAGCGTCGCGACGGGCCAACTGGCCTTCCTGCCGCTGCTCGCGACGCTGACCGAGCGCTACGGCTGGCGCGTCGCGCTCGGGCTGGTCTGCGTCATGCTCGGCGTCGCCGCCTTTGCCGTGCTGATGGTGATGCGCGACCGGCCGAGCGACGTCGGCCTGCGTCCGTTCGGCGACGAGGGCACCGCGCCGCTTCCCGCGCCGCCGCCGGCCAATGCACCGATCGTGGCCGCCGCGCTGGGCACGCTGCGCGACTCCGCGAAGTCGTCGGTGTTCTGGATCCTGTTCGCGACCTTCTTCGTCTGCGGCGCCTCGACCAACGGCCTGGTCCAGGTTCATTTGATCCCGATGTGCCTCGACTACGGCATCCCGCAGGTGCAGGCGGCAAGCCTGCTCGCCGCGATGGGGATCTTCGATTTCTTCGGCACCATCGTCTCGGGTTGGCTGTCGGACCGCTACGACAACCGCTATCTGCTGTTCTGGTACTACGGCCTGCGCGGGCTGTCGCTGCTGTTCCTGCCGTTCTCCGACTTCACATTCTACGGGTTGTCGCTGTTCGCGATGTTCTATGGCCTCGACTGGATCGCGACGGTGCCGCCGACGGTGCGGCTCACCGCGCAGCGCTTCGGCGCCGAGCGCGCCAATCTGGTGTTCGGATGGATCTTCGCCGGCCACCAGCTCGGCGCAGGCGCCGCCGCGTTCGGCGCCGGGCTGTCGCGCACGATCTATCAAAGCTACCTGCCGGCGTTCTTCATTGCCGGTGCGCTGTGCATCTTTGCCGCGCTGATCGCGCTCGCGATCGCGCGGCCGCAGCCGAAATCGGTGGCGGAGCCGAAGCCGGTCGCGGCCTGAGGCTGCTGCCTGCGCGACGAGCGCCGGTCAGTACGACAGGATGGTGCGCATCCCGAACACCACGCTGTCCTTGATCCGATGCGTTTGCGTCGGATCGTTGGGATCGACGGCGCCGCCGCCGGGATGGGCGATGTATTGAAACATCGGCTGCATGGTGAAATTCGGGTTCACCACGTGCTGGTAGGTGATCTCGAGGATCGCCTCGTAGTCGCGGATCGGATACGGCGTACCCGTGAAGATCTGGGTGTCGCGGTCGAGCGCGCGCGCGGCGTCCGAAATCCTGGCATAGATCGCGGCGATGCCGAATCGATCGTCCGGATACGTCTCGCTGAAGCCGGTGAACAGGAAGCCGCCGTCGACATAGGTGCTGATCAGATTGCGGTCCGACGGGCTGACCGAAGCGCGCATGAAGAACGCGACGCCCTTGTCTGCGTCCGGCCTGGCGCGCGCGAGCAGCTGCTCGTAGACCATGAAGATGCCGTTGTCCCGCCGCAGCCATCGCGTGTCGCCGGAGCTGTCGGGATCGGCGAGCGACAGCCCGTCGGCCGAGAAGCGCTGGTCGGCGAACGAGCCCATGTGATACCAGGCGCCGCCGGTGATGGTCGCCGGCAGCCTGCTCTCGCCGATCTCGAACTTGTATTTGAGCTGGCCGATCCACCACGGCGGATCGTTCACGCGAAAATTCAGCCCGTGGGCGTTCAAGATCTGCGGATCGTCCGTCCCCTGCGGCGGCGAAGCCGAACCGTCGAACAGCGCCAGATAGGCGGTGATGCGGTCGGACAGATTGGCCTTGAACCGGATGCCGGGCACGGCAAGTGGCGGCGACGGTCCGCCGGCCGGCAGAATGGTGCCGACAATGCCCGGCCAGCCCAGCGCCGAATTGATGAAGATGTCGTCGTACTGGCTGTCGATGAACTCGACGTCCGAGCCCTGCTGGCCGACGCGCACCGAGAGTTTGCCGCCGAGCAGCTTCTGCTCGATCCAGAATTCATAAAGCCGCGTCGCCGGCAGCGACTCGACGCCGGACACCAGGAACAGGTTGCCGACATAGCTCCGCGACAGCCCGTCGCCGTGGATCTGGTACATGTTGGCGTGGAAGGTCGCGCGGCTCCAGCCCATCGCCTTCTCGAGGTCGATGGTGGTGCCGAGATCGAGGCGGCCGGTATAGGCCGCGCCGTTGCTGACGCCGCCGGAGACGTTGGAAAACCCCTCCCCAATATAGGTCAGGCTGAACTGGTAGCCGGCCTCCTCGAGCGCAGCACGCGTATCCGCAATCCGGTCGGCCACGGGCTTGTCCTCCGCATGCACCGGCGCGCCGAGCGCGAGGGCCGCGGCCACCAACATCGCGCGGGAAAGAACTCTGCACATCGGGAATGCCGCGGTGCGAATCGCGCTATTTGACGATGCCGAGCCGCCGCATCAGCAGATAGGCCAGCAGCGCCGACCCGGCCAACAGGCCTGCGGCGACCAGAAATCCGCTGTCGACATCGGTCAGCGGCAATCCCTTGGTGTTCATGCCGAAGATGCCGGTGACGAGCGTCGGCGGCAGCAGCATCATGGTGACGACGGACAACGCGTGGAGGTGCTTGTTGCTCTCCTCCTCGAGCTTGAAGCGCAGCTCCTCCTCCAGCAGGCGGCTGCGCTCGTGCAGTTCGACGATGTCGTGGTCGAGACCGTCGAGCCGCTGCGCGAGCTTGCCGGCCTGCAGCCGCAGCGCCGGACTGAGATCGTCGGTGCTCTTCTGTTCGAGCCGGTGGAACAGCACGCGCAAGCCCGCGAGCTGGCGATGCAGGCGTACGCAGGTACGGCGCATCCGGCTCAGATTCTTGCGCAGCTCGGATCCGGTATCCTCGGCGAGCACCCGCTCCTCGATCGCATCGATATCGGTGCCGATCTTGTCCGCCATGCGGTCCATGGTGTCGGCGATCTCGTCAACGATCTTCTCCAGCAGCGCCGCGACGCTGCCGACGCGATGGCCGCCCTCGAGCACGCGGCGCGTCGCATCGGCGGAGCAGAGCGCCTGATGGCGGCCGCTGACCAGGAGGCGTTCGGTCATCGCAAAGCGCAGGAAGCCGGTCTCGCGGGTGGCGGCTTCAACATCCCGCACCAGGTCGGAGAACACGCCGTAGACGCAATTGTCGACGACGTGGATTTGCTGGAAATTGTCATTCGACAGCAAGAGGTCCCGCGCGAGCTGCGGGATGTGCATATTGGCGAGCCATGCCCGGGTGCGGACGTCGGTCAGGTTGAAGTGCAGCCACAGCCTTCCGTCGTGGCTCGGCTCGATCGGCGCATCGATCGGAAGCGCCTCGGCGCGGCCGTCGTGACGCAGGCGGAACGCCCAGACCAGACCTGGGACCGCCTCGCGGGTCAGCAGCGACCCGACCGGAGCGGGAGGCAGATCAGCCAGCATGGCCGGCCCCCAACGCAATCGATAACGCAACCGCGCGAAATGACATGTTCAAGACCTCGCCCACGCGCAACGCTGAGCAAGCGCGTCCCTTCGTCGCAACATAGGAGGACGCGCCTGTTACAGTTTTATGTCAGCGACCGCCCTACTCCGCGGCCAGGCCTGTCGGCGCCGCCGCCTCCGCGGTCTCCTTGTTGTAGTCGTGCACGACGCGACCGAACGGCAGCGTCAGATCGGCGAGGAAGTGATGCGCGCCGACAACACGCTTGACCGGGAAATCGGCGACCGGTGCGTTGACGTGGGGCACAAGATGCAGCCGGCCCGGTCCGATCCAGGAGCCCTTGACGACGATGTCGGTCAGGTTGATCGCGACCAGCTGGCAGACCTCGAGATGGCCGTCGACGCCGGGGATCATCTTCAGATTAACTTGCGTCTTCGACAGCGTGGCGCGCGTGACGTCGCCATTACCCGCCATGCTCTCGTGCTTGTAGCCCATCGTGCCCATCGCGACGAGCTGGCCAGCATATTCCAGCGTGCCGGTCAGCGTGTCCTTGACGATCTCGAGCTTGGGATGGGCGTATTTCTTCGGAAAGCCCCAGATCTCGCGGCCGGCCGCGATCGGCGGATCATCGTCGAGATACATCTGGCAGACGAAGTTGACCTCTTCGCCATGCAGGCGCGCGGGGATCACGAGGCCGGACTCGGTGTAGCTGCCGAAGCCGGAGCTGTCGGGCATCTTGATCCATTCGTAATGCACGATCGCCTGCTCGATCGGCTCCAGCGGCTCGGGCAAGCCGGCGCGGATCAACTCCGGATCGGTCTCATAGGTGATGACAAGGAATTCGCGATCGATGAAGCGATACGGACCGGCAGGATAGCTCGGGCCGGCGGCCGGCATCGACGGAAGCTTGAGCAGATCTTCCCTGCGCATCGCAATAACCCCCTGTTTGAAAAATTCGCCCGGAAGCTAACGGCCGAGATTGACAGCGATGTGAGGGATTTCCGTCAGGTGCATGACCTGCGGTTGCGCTTGCGTGACCCGCGTCGCGCTTCCGAGGCCAATGCTAACCATGCAGGCAGGCATGCCGGATCCGCCGAGCGTGGGCGCCGCAATTGTCATCACCGCGTCATCGGCGCGCTGAATTCTCGCCGCGAATTTTTGGAGTGTCTGATATGGACGCGCGAACCCCGCATTTCGACGACATCGATCACGCGACGCCGGGCTGGCGTCCCGAGGGCTGCGATCGCGTGGCCCTGGTCCTGCAGGGCGGCGGCGCACTCGGCGCCTATCAGGCCGGCGTCTATCAGGCGCTACATGAATCCAACATCGAGCCCGACTGGGTCTGCGGCGTCTCGATCGGCGCAATCAACTCGGCGATCATCGCCGGCAATCCGCCCGAAAAGCGGCTGGAGCGGCTGCACACATTCTGGGATCGCATCACCAGCCGCAAGATCTGGCACTACACGCCGGACGGCGACGTCTTCCGCAAGGCGCGCAATCTCACCAGCTCATGGCTGACGACGACGCTCGGGCAGCCCGGCTTCTTCACCCCGCATCAGACCAATCCGTGGTTCAGCCTGGCCGGCGCGCGTACCGCCACCAGCTACTACGACACCACGCCGCTGCGCGAGTCCTTGCTCGAGCTGGTCGATTTCGACCGCATCAATTCCAAGACAATGCGCTTCGCGGTCGGCGCGGTGAACGTGCTGTCCGGCAACTTCATCTATTTCGACAATGCCCATGACGAGATCATTCCCGAGCACATCATGGCGAGCGGTGCGCTGCCGCCGGCGCTGCCGATGGTGAAGGTCGGCACCGATCATTTCTGGGACGGCGGCATCGTCTCCAACACGCCGCTGCAGCATCTGCTCGACCAGGAAGACAACATGAACTCGCTGGTGTTCCAGGTCGACCTGTTCTCGGCGCGCGGCGCGCTGCCGCGCGACATCCAGGACGTGATGGCCCGGCACAAGGACATCATGTATTCGTCGCGCACCCGCTACAACACCGATGTCTATCGCAAGACCTACAATCTGCGCACCGCCCTGCACAACGCGCTGGGAAAAATCCCCGACGATCAGCTCTCGGACGAGGAGCGCCAGCTCAAGAAGGCGAACGCCCGGCTGCCCGGCATCACGCTGTTGCAGCTGATCTATCAGCAGAAGGCCTATGAGGGCGACGCCAAGGACCACGAATTCTCCGGCACCTCGATGCGCGAGCACTGGGTGAGCGGGCACGAGGACACCAAGCGCTCGCTGAAGCGGCGCGAATGGATCAAGATGCCCGAGAACGGCATGGGCATCGTGATCCACGACGTGCATCGGGAAGCCGAGTAGAGGCGCGGTCGCTCCTTCACCGTCATTGCGAGCGAAGCGAAGCAATCCATGTCACCGCTTGCGGAAGCGTGGATTGCTTCGTCGCTACGCTCCTCGCAATGACGGCTGGAGAGGCCTTACGGCCGCGTCGACATGTTGCTCGGCGGCCCGGCCTTGCGGATCGGTTCGGCGAGGCGGGCGAACTCGCAGAGCAGCGAGCGCGTCTTGCGCGGGTCGATCACCTCCTCGACCCAGAACTTCTCGGCCGAGCGGAACGGCGAGCGCAGCTTGTTGAGGCGATCCTCGATCTCGCGCAGCTTGGCGGCGGGATCGGCGGCCGCATCGATCTCGGCGCGATAGGCCGCCTCGATGCCGCCCTCGAGCGGCAGCGAGCCCCAATAGGCCGACGGCCACGCATAGCGCATCGAGAAGCGGTTGGCCGGCTGATGCACCACGCCGGCGACGCCGAAGGCGTTGCGGATGATGATGGTGCACCACGGCACCGTGCTCTGGTTGACCGCCGCCATCGCCCGCACGCCGTGGCGGATGGTCGCCGTCTTCTCCGCCTCGAGCCCGATCATGAAGCCGGGGCAGTCCATCAGATAGACCACCGGCAGATGGAAGGTCTCGGCGAAGTCGACCCAGCGCACCACCTTCTGGCAGGCGTCCGCGGTCCACGAGCCGCCATAGTGGAAGGGATCGCTGGCGAGCAGCAGCACCGCCCGGCCCTCGATCCGCGCCAATCCGGTGATGATCGGGCGGCCGAAATTGGTGCCGACCTCGAAGAACGAGCCCTTGTCGACGACGGCATCGATGATCGGCCGCATCTTGTAGACCTGCCGGCGGTTGCGCGGCACGGCGGTGAGCAGCGACTCCTCGGCGCGTTCAGGATCGTCGGTGCAGGGGACGGTCGGCGGCAGATCGTAGACCGACGACGGCAGATAGGACAGGAAGCGCCGCGCGTAGTCGAACGCCTCCTCTTCGGTCTCGACGGCCTGATCGATCGCGCCGGCGCGAGTCTGGATGTCGGCGCCGCCGAGCTCCTGCTTGGTCAGATCCTGCCCCAGGCGCTTCACCACCGGCGGGCCGGCGACGAACATCGCGGAGCTCTTGGTCATCACCGAGTAATGCGTGGCGGCGAGCCGCGCGGCACCAAGGCCCGCGACCGAGCCGAGCCCGAGACCGACCACCGGCACGCGCGCCAAATTGGCGGTCGTGTACCAGTACCAGCGCGTGCCGCCGACGCCGCCGGGAAGATTGGCCGCGCCCCTGGTCTCGATCGTCTTCACCGAGCCGCCGCCGCCGGAGCCCTCGATCACGCGCACGATCGGCAGGCGGAAGTCGTGCGCCATCTCCTCCGCCATCAACGGCTTGGCGGAAATCGATGCATCCGCCGAGCCGCCGCGCACGGTGAAGTCGTCGCCGACCACGACCACGGTGCGGCCGTCGACCCTGGCGCGGCCGAACACGCAGTTCGCCGGCGTCAGATGCTTGAGTTCGTTGCTCTCGTCATATTCGGCGATGCCGGAGATGGCACCGACCTCGTGGAAGCTGCTCTGGTCGACGAGCTTGTCGATGCGCTCACGAACCGTGAGCCGGCCCTGGTCGCGTTGCCGCTTGACCTTGTCAACGCCTCCCATCTCCCGCGCGAACGCTTCGCGGCGGGCGAGGTCGTCGAGTTCCGGCTTCCAGTTCATTCACTGCTCCCGTCTTGAGGATTTTGTTGTTGTTATGGGCGGTCACCGGAAGCGACTTGCGCTCGATCCGATTGCTGAAGATGTCGCCGTCGGCGCCTTCGAGCAGGCTGCCGAGCGCGGCGGCGAGTTCGACCATTTGCGGTGCGACCTCGCGATGCAGCCGCGCCTCGTCATACATCGCCGAGAGCAGGCCGATCGTGGTGACCACATAGGTCTGATACTGCGGCGACCACAGCGGCACCGCGACGCCGTTGATGTGCGGGCTCCACAGGCCGCAGGCGACGACGTAGCCGTGCTCCTGCAAATGCCGGCGGTTGGCCTCGATGCGCGGCGTCAGCATCTTGGCGCTGTCGGGCAGCTCGCCTTCCATCTCCGCGATCAGCGCGTCACCGACCGCGGGATCGAGTGCGGCCGTGTAGGCATGGCCGGCGGCGGTGGTCGCCATCGAGATGCGGCTGCCGGTGGCCTCATGCAGGCCGAGCGCGTTGGCCGCGCGGGCGAACTCCAGATAGACTAGGTGAAAGCGATCGGGGATGACGAAGCCCACCGTGCCGGGCAACTGATCGGCGACATCCTGCAGGCGCAGCCGGATCAGATTGCGCAGCTGCAGCCCCTTCATCATTGTGGTGCTCATCGCGACCGCGCTCGGGCCGATGCGATATTTCTGGTCGCGCGGCAGATAGACCAGCTGTCCCATCCGCGTCAGCGTGTGCGTCAATCGCGACACCGTCGAACGCGGCAGGCCGCAGCGGTTCGAGATCTCGAGATTGCCGAGCCGGGCTTCGTGTCCCTCGAAGCACCGCAACACGTCGAAGGCGCGCGACACCACCTGGATGACATCGCCATCGCCTGTCTCGCTGGCGAGCATTCCCTGCCTGCTAAGCCGTTCCGAGCGCCTTCCCATCTGCTTGGCTCCATTCCGTCCTGCGGAATAAAATTCCACTTGCAGAAGAAGCTACCTCAGGCAATCTGCCGCCACAACAAAAAGCCGTTCGCCGGATGAAATTTCCGCAAGACGGTATCGGAGAGTGGAATGCCAGAGATCAAGGTTGTGACCGAAGTTGCCGGGCGTGTTTGCGCGCTTCCTGTCGAGACCGGCAGCAGCATCGGCAATGGCGACGAGATTGCGTTCGTCGAAGCGATGAAGATGGAAATACCGGTCACGTCGACGGCAGCAGGCAAAATCAAGTCGATTCTGGTCAAGATCGACGATGTCATCGCCGAAGGCCAGCCAGTCGCGATCGTCGAGACCTGAGATCCCGTCCTTGCCGTCCGGCCGCGACAATCTGTCCGGTGATGCAGCGGCCGAAATCGCCGGCTTGCGCCGGAGGTAGCGTTGCCATCGCCGGATCACGATGCAATCATCCCGCCCGGAAAAGTTTCGCACAGCGAAACAAAGGGAGGAATTATGATCCATCGGCTGATGGCGCTCGCGCCTGCCGCTCTTGCCGGCATTTCGATCTTCGCTGCCCTGCCGGCCTCGGCCGAGGACATCAAGCTGCCGCCGACCATGGCGGTGACCGCCTACGACACCGGCACCGCCGGCTTCAACATCGCGGTCGGCGTCGGCAAGATGATGAAGGACAAATACGGCACCGACGTCCGCGTGCTGCCGGCCGGCAACGACGTCGCGCGGCTCGCGCCGTTGCGCGCCAAGCGCGCGGTCTCCTCGGCGATGGGATCGGGTACCTATTTCGCGCAGGAAGGCGTGTTCGAGTTCGGCGCCAAGGAATGGGGTCCACAGCCGCTGCAGCTCATGCTGTCGTCGGTGGACTGCAATTGCGGCGCGCTCGGCGTGGCAGCCGATGCCGGCGTCAAGGAAATGAAGGACCTTCGCGGCAAGCGCGTCGGCTTCGTGGTCGGCTCGCCGGCGCTGAACCAGAATTCGCTCGCGATGCTGGCGTTCGGCGGCCTCACCCAGAAGGACGTCAAGATCGTGGAGTTCGCGAGCTACGGCGCGATGTGGAAAGGCCTGATCAACAACGACACCGATGCCGCCTTCGGCACCACGATCACCGGCCCCGCCAAGGAAGCCGAGACCTCGCCGCGCGGCTTGATGTGGCCGCCGCTGCCCGCCGACGACAAGGAAGGCTGGGCACGGGTGAAGAAGGTCGGCTCGTTCTTCTTCCCGCAAACCGCGACATGCGGCGCCGGCATCTCGCCGGACAAGCCGATCCAGCTCGGCAATTACCCCTATCCGATCTTCGTCGCCTATGCCGCGCAGCCGGCCGATCAGATCTATGCGATCACCAAGGCGATGATCGTCAACTACGACGCCTACAAGGATTCGGCGCCCGGCGCCGCCGGGCTCGGCGCCGACCGGCAGACCAAGAACTGGGTCGTCCCCGTGCATCCCGGTGCGGTGAAGGCGCTCAAGGAAGCCGGCCACTGGAGCGACGATCAGGAGACGCACAACAACGCGCTTTACAAGCGCCAGGAGGTGCTGGCCGCCGCCTGGACCGATTACGGCAAGTCGAACCCGCCGTCGGACGACAAGGCCTTCCTCGATGGCTGGATGAAGGCACGCGCGGCCGCACTTGCGAAAGCCAATATGCCCAACGGCTTCGAGTGAGGCCCGCCAACGCGCGATGAGATCGGATTAATCGTCATCGCGCTTCAGCTCGTTTGAGCAAGACCGCTTCGCACTTTTGCGGATCATGCTCTAGGCTACGGGCAAAAACGGACAACATTTGGGGGATGCGTAATGCCCGAGAACGCCGCGGCTGCGCCTGCGAAAAGAATCGAGTTTGAAGATCCGCATGCCGGTCTCGACAATCTGCAGGAGGCCGAGGTCACGCGCGTGCGCACCCTGCGCGGCGTGTGGCGCTGGGCGCTGGTGGTCGCAACCGCCGCAACCATCCTGCTCTGCATCAACCAGCAATTCTCGCTGCGCTTCTTCATCGACTATACCCAGCTCAACACCGAATATTTCTATCTCTTGATCGCGCTGATGCTGCCCTTCACGTTCCTGATCTTCCCCGGATCGGAGCGCGCGCCGCTGAACCGCATTCCCTGGTATGATCTCGCGCTTGCCGGCGCGACCTTCGCCGCCTCGATCTGGCTGATGCTGAACGTGCGCAAGGCGGCGCAATATGGCTGGGAGTCCGACGGCGCCCCGCGGAACGTCATCATCGCCGGCCTCGTGATGTGGGTGATGCTGATGGAGGCGCTGCGCCGGACCGGCGGCTGGAGCCTCCTGCTCAGCGTGCTCCCCTTCACCGTCTATCCGCTGTTCGCCGAGGCCAGCTGGCTCGGCCCGTTCCGCGGCTCGCAGCTGACGCTCGACCAGACCACGGCCTACCACGTGCTGTCCGGCGAGAGCCTGCTCGGCATTCCGATCCAGGCCTTCGCCGACACCGTGATCGGCTTTTTGGTGTTCGGCACCGCGCTGATGATGACCGGCGCCGGAAAATTCTTCATCAACCTCGCCTTCGCGCTGTGCGGCACGTTCCGCGGCGGCGCCGCCAAGGTCTGCATCTTCGCCTCCGGCCTGCTCGGCATGATGTCAGGCTCGATCGTCTCCAACGTGCTGACCGCCGGCACCATGACGATCCCGGTCATGAAGAAGAGCGGCTTCCGTGCCTCCTATGCCGGCGCGATCGAGGCCTGCGCCTCCACCGGCGCCGTGCTGGCGCCGCCGGTGATGGGCGCCACCGCGTTCGTGATCGCGCAGTTCCTCAATATCAGCTACGCGGAGGTCGCGGTGGCCGCGATCATCCCTGCGGCGCTCTACTATGTCGGCCTGTTCATGCAGGTGGACTCCTACGCCGCACGCCACGGGCTGAAGGGCATTCCGCGCGCCGAGCTGCCGCGGGTGATGGATACGATCAAGAACGGCTGGTACTACGTCTTCGTGATCGCGCTATTGATCGTGATGCTGCTGTATTTCAAGCGCGAAAGCCACGCGCCGTTCTACGCCACCGCGCTGCTGCTGGTGCTCAACCAGATCTTCTCCAAGGAGACCCGCTGGACGTTCGGGACAATCGGAAAATTCCTCGAGGTCAACGGCCGCACCTTCGTCGAACTGGTCGGCATCCTCGCGGGTTGCGGTCTCCTGATCGGGGCGTTCTCGATGACCGGCGTGGTCTCGAGCCTTGCCAACGATCTGTTGACGCTTGCCGGCGACAACGCGTTCCTGCTGCTCGCGATGTGCGCCTTCACCAGCCTGATCCTCGGCCTCGGGCTGACCACCACCGCCTGCTACATCTTCCTCGCCATCCTGGTCGCGCCCGCGCTGGAGAAGCTCGGGCTCAACCGGATGGCGGTGCACATGTTCATTTTCTACTGGGGCATGCTGTCCTCGATCACGCCGCCGGTCGCGATCGCCTCCTTCGCCGCGGCCGGCATTGCCGGCTCGCCGGCGATGAAGACCGGTTGGGAATCGATGTGGGTCGGCAGCATCATCTATTTCATCCCGTTCTTCTTCGTGCTGAACCCGGCGCTGGTGATGCAGGGGCCGAGCCCCTATCTCGCCGGCCTCGGCCTGATGGCGCTCGCGGCGTGCGGCACCCTGTTCATCTGCGGCGGCATCCAGGGCTACCAGGCCTTCGTCGGCGACCTCCGCGGCGCCGGTGCCCTGGAATGGCCGCTCCGGGTGCTGCTGGTGATCGGCGGCTTCGTGCTCGCGACGCCCGGCGGCGGCATCAACCCGCTGTCGCAGCTGCAGGTGTCGCTGCTGGGGCTCGCGATCCTCGCCCCGACGGTGCTGATCGCCTTGCTGCTGGTCCGCCGTCAGGCGCTGGTTCCGAACCAGTTGCGCGCGCCCTGATTGCGTTGCACAACAGGAGGCGATGAAACGATCGCCTCCTCCCGTCACCGCCACCACCACGGCCTGGTCCAGCTCGAAGCCGCCGCTACTGCGGTTTCTGCACACTTGTTACGCAGACTTCCTGCCGGAGGCCGCCGGCGCGGTTGCCGACTACATCCCCGAGCTCGGCAAGGCCGACCCGGCCCATTTTGGCATCAGCCTGGCGACGCTCGACGGCCACGTCTACGAGGTCGGCGACACCAGGGTGCCGTTCACCATCCAGTCGATGTCAAAGCCGTTCGTGTTCGCGCTGGCGCTGGATACGCTGGGCGCCGAGCGGGTGGAAGGCGTGATCGGCGTCGAGCCGTCCGGCGACCCCTTCAATTCGATCCGGCTCAATGCCGAGAACCACCCGTTCAATGCGATGGTCAATGCCGGCGCGATTGCCTGCTCCGGCCTGCTCCACGCCGACAAGGGCGACGGCGCGTTCGACTATATCCGCCAGGCGCTCGGCCGCTTCGCCGGCCGTGAGCTCGATGTCGACGAGGCGGTCTATGCTTCCGAGCGCGCCACCGGCGACCGCAACCGGGCGATCGGTTATCTCCTGCGCACCAACAGCGTGATCACCGAGAACGTGCCTGCGGTGCTCGACGTCTATTTCCGGCAATGTTCTATCCTGGTCACCGCGCGCGACACCGCCGTGATGGCGGCGACGCTGGCCAATCGTGGCATCAACCCGCTGACCGAGGAGCAAGTCGTGACGCCCTACGCCATCGCGCGCACGTTGTCGGTGATGACCTCGTCGGGCATGTACGACTACGCCGGCGAATGGATCTACCGCGTCGGCATCCCCGCCAAGAGCGGCGTCGGCGGCGGCATTCTGGCGGCGCTGCCGGCGCGGCTCGGGCTCGGCAGCTATTCGCCAAAACTCGACAAGCACGGCAACAGCGTGCGCGGCATCAAGGTGTGCGAGACGCTGTCGGCGCATTACGACCTGCATATGCTGAACCGCAGCGACGACGCGCGCCACAGCATCATCGCCGACTACAATATCGGCAAGAACCCGTCACGGCGGGTGCGCCGGCCGCAGGAACAGGAGATTCTGGCAAGGCACTTCCAGGAGGTGCGCGTGATCGAGCTGGTCGGCACCCTGTCACTCTCCAATGTCGACTATGTCTCGCGCCGCCTCGCCGGCAGCCCGCGGCCGGAATTCGTGATTTTCGATTTGCGCCGCGTCACCGCGACGACCCGTGCGGGCGCGAGGCTGGTGGCCGAGGCCTTCCAGGAACTGGCCGAGCTCGGCGTCACCGTGATCCTTTCCGGCATCAAGCGGACCTCGCGCGAATGGGCGACGATCAGCGAGTGGACCAGGCGGCTCGGCAATATCAGGGATTTCTACCTGCTCGACACTGCGATCGAGTGGGCCGAGGACCAGATCGTCTACCGCTATGGCGGCTCGATCGACTTCCTCGAGACCACGGAGCTTGCCGAGCAGCCGCTGCTCGCCGGATTGAGCGAACAGGAGATCGCCGACCTCACCCCGCTCTGCACGGTCAGGACCTACCAGCCCAATGAGAAGATCATCGCCGCGGGCAGTGAGGCGACCTCACTGTACTTCCTGCGCAGTGGCGTGGTCCACGTCACCCTGCCCGACGGCATCCGGCTCGCGACGCTGACCGCCGGCATGGCGTTCGGCGAGATGGCGCTGTTGGAGCCGAAGCGGATCGCGGACGTGGTCGCCGACATGTCGGCGACCACCTACGAAGTGACGATCGAGGATTTCGAGCGCTTCCGCGAGCAACATCCGCGCGCCGGCGAGCGGATCATGCGCAACCTCGCGCAAATCCTCGCCGAACGGCTGATCCTGGCGAATGCCAAGGTCGATCTGCTGACGTCGGGGTAGGTCTCCTGTTCTCCCTCTCCCCGCCCTTCGCGGCGAGAGGGTCGGTGTGAGGAGCAGCATCCGCAATATGACTTCGAGTTAGACTCGCGGAGATTCCCCCTCACCCGGACCGCATTCCGCTTCGCTGCATGCGCTCCGGCCTCTCCCCGCAGGCGGGGCGAGGCGAAGGACTCCGCGACGCGATCCGTTCAGCTCACCACTTCCGTCACCGGCTGCATGTCGATCTCGAAGGTTTCGAGAAATTTCGACGTCATGATGTAGAATCCGACCGAGAGCTGCAGCTCGATCAGCGCGGCCGGCGTCAGCTTCGCCGCGATCGTCTTGAAGGTCGCGTCGGTCGGCTTCTTCAGCTTGACGATCTCGTCGGTGAAGGCGAGCGCCGCGCGCTGCACCTCGTTGAAGCAGGTTGCGGACTGCCAGTCCTCGAGCGCGGCGTTCTGCTCGTCGGTCACGCCGACATTCTTGCCGATGCGCTTGTGCGCGACGATCTCGTAAGGTGCCTCGCAGAGAATGCCGGTGCGCGTGATCGCAAGCTCGCGGACGACAGGATCGAGTTCGCCCTTGTGGCGGATCGCGCCGCCGAGCCGGCAGTACTGTTCAAAGTAACTTGGCGAATGCGCCATCATGCGAAAGATGTTGGCGTTGCGGTTCTTGTCGAGGATCTCGCGGGTACGCGGGCTTGCCTTCGCGGGATCGGAGTAGTCGATACGGGCCATTTCCTAACCTTGATCTTGCTGTCGTTTCTGTCGGGTTCCGAAACACTAGAGCCTTTTCCGTTCCGATGAAATCGGAACGGGGCTCTAGATCCTTGTTTTGACGCGTTTTCTTCACACGAACCGGTATCCACTTCGCTCGAAAACGCTCTGTACGGGCTGCTGTCGCAGGAGCAACACGCGCGAGTCAAATTGCCGCCGCATTCCCAGACAACCTTGTCACAGTCGATATTCGCTGAGTGGGGACTCGTCAAAAGCGAATGCTCGACGCGGGGTGTTCCGAGTAAAAAATCTGGCCGTCTTGCGCGCAATTCGCGCAACGATGAGTCACGCCCAAGTCTAGGGGAAACGCATGAAGGAAGCCACCAAGAGGGCGGCCTCGGAAGCGCTTGCGCAAATGCTGGCGGTGACGGCGATGCTCGTCATCGCCAGCTTCATCTTTTATTGGCACTGAGGCATGATCCGGAAAAGTGTGTAGCGGTTTTCCGAAAGATCATGCCCAAACAAGTTATCCGCAAACTATGAGGGGCAAGAGCGAACCAGTTCAGCTTGGTCTTGCGTTCTGACTGGATCGTTCAGCCCCTCATTTCGCCTTTGCGAAATACGGAACCAGCCGTCCCGCGAATTGCGTGAAGCGCGCCGCGACCTTGTCGCCGATGGCGAGGTCGTTGTCGCCATGGGCCATCATGCGAAAGCCCTCGTCGGCATCGACAAGCACGATGTTGTACGGCACATGCGCCCGCGTCTCCGGCGTCGCGGCGCGGCAGACCAGCGAGGTCGCATACACCGTCCCTGCCCCGCTCGCGCCATGCTCGGCAAGATCGGGCGAACCGCAGGCGGCGCAAAAGCTGCGGCGGAAATATTGCCGCGCGCCGCAGGCGTTGCAGGTCTGGTAGACGATGGCTTCAGTGCCCTGGGTCCAGTCCGCGATCGGTCCGCTCATCGCACGCGCTCCAGGAACATGCTGACATGCGACGACAGCACCCCGCCATCGCCGTGCAGCAGCGCCACCGAGGCGTCGCGCACCTGACGATTCTCGGCACGGCCGGTCATCTGCAGATGGGTTTCGACCAGATGCGCCATCGCACCGCCGACGCCGCAATGGCCGTAACTGAGCAGGCCGCCATGGGTATTGAGCGGCATCTCGCCATCCTGATTGAAATAGCCGGCGCGCACCCGCGCCGCCGCCTCGCCGCGTCCGGCGAGGCCGAGATCCTCCAGCAGCATCGCGAGCGTGATCGTGAAGCTGTCATAGACCGCGGCGTAGCGCACGTCCGGGATCGCGATGCCCGACACGTCCTTCGCCTTCGCGATCGAAATCTCGGCGCCGAGCTCGCTGAGCGCGGGCGCGGCGGTGATATGCTGATGGGTATGCGCCTGCGCACAGCCGCGGACGCGGACCCGCCGCTCGCCGGTCGGCTCGCGGCTGATCACGCACGCCGCACCGCCGTCCGACACCGGACAGCAATCGAGCAGCTTGAGCGGCATCGCCACGGGCTTGGAGGCCATCACGTCGGCAACCGTGATTGGGTCGTGGAATTGCGCGCCGGGATGCGTCAGCGCGTGCTTGCGCATCAGCACCGCGAACTCGGCAAGGTCTTCCTGCGTGAGGCCGTATTCATGCATGTAGCGCGTCGCGACCAGGCCGTAATAGGCCGGGATCGTCGGCCCCAGCGTCACCTCGTAATCCGGATGCCCGACCTGCGCCAGCGCCTGGATTGAGGTGTCGCGGCTCTGCCCGGTCAGCCGGTTCTCGCCGCCGACCACCAGCACGTGTTTTGCAACACCGGCGTCGACCAGATGATGCGCCAGCATGGTCATCGCAAGCCCGGTGGCGCCGCCGACCTGGACGGCGTGCGCGTATGACGGGCGAATGCCGAAGTGCTCGGCGAATACAGTGGCCAGCATGATGTGCGGCGAGACCGTGGAGTAGCCGCACAGGATGCCGTCGATGTCGGAGCGCTTCAGCCCGGCATCCGAGATCGCAAGCTCGGCCGCCCTGCTCATCAGGTCGAGCGAGGACAGGCCCTCATGTTTGCCGTAGGACGTGAGGCCGACGCCGGTGACGAAGCTCATCTGTTCACCTCCCCTTGCAAAGGGGAGGTCGGCTTGCGCAAGCAAGCCGGGTGGGGATCTGTCTCCACACCACCCGCTCTCGCCTGTGGCTGACCCCCACCCTGCCCTCCCCCTTTCAGGGGGAGGGAAAACACAACGACGTCTGTGCGCGAGCCCATTCTCATCAATACGACTTCGGAAGGCCGAGCACCTTCTCGCCGATGAAGCTGAGGATCAGCTGCGGGCTGATCGGCGCGATGCGGGGGATCAGCGATTCCCGCAAATAGCGCTCGACGTGATACTCCTTGGCGTAGCCGAAGCCGCCATGGGTCATCACCGCCTGCTCGCAGGCATGGAAGCCGGCTTCCGCCGCGAGATATTTTGCGGAGTTCGCCGCGGGACCGCAGGGCAGGTTCTGGTCATACTGCCAGCCCGCGCGCAGCACCATCAGCCAGGCAGCCTCGAGCTCCATCCAGCACTTCGCCAGCGGATGCTGGATCGCCTGGTTCATGCCGATCGGCCGGTTGAACACGATGCGGCCCTTGGCATATTCCGACGCCCGCTTCAGCGCGATCTGGCCGAGGCCGACAGCTTCAGCCGCGATCAGGATGCGTTCGGGATTCATGCCGTGCAGGATGTATTCGAAGCCGCGGCCCTCCTCGCCGATGCGGTCCTCGACCGGGATCTCGAAATTCTCGAAGAACAGCTCGTTGGAATCGACCGGCTTGCGGCCCATCTTCTCGATCTCGTGCACGGTGACGCGCTTGCGGTCGAAATCGGTGTAGAACAGGCTGAGGCCATGGGTCGGGCTTCGCACCTCCTCCAGCGGCGTGGTGCGCGCGAGCAGCAGTATCTTGTTGGCGACCTGCGCGGTCGAGATCCACACCTTCTGGCCGTTGACGATGTATTTGTCGCCCTGGCGCACCGCGCGGGTCTTGAGCTGCGTTGTGTTGAGGCCGGTGTTGGGCTCGGTCACCGCGAAGCAGGACTTGTCGCGACCGTCGATGATCGGCGGCAGCATGCGCTGGCATTGTTCCTTGGTGCCGAACACCACCACCGGATTGAGCCCGAACACGTTCATATGCACCGCGGACGCGCCGGACATGCCGGCGCCGGATTCGGAGATCGTGCGCATCATGATCGCGGCATCGGTGATGCCGAGCCCGGAGCCGCCATACTCCTCGGGAATGCAGATGCCGAGCCAGCCGGCATCGGCCAGCGCGCGGTGGAAGTCGGCCGGATAGCCGCCCTCCTTGTCCTTCTTCAGCCAGTAGGCCTCGTCAAAGCGCGAGCAGATCTTGGCGACGGCATCGCGGATCGATTCCTGGTTGGCGGAGAGTGCGAAATCCATCTGTCGTGCTCCTATGCCTGCACCGCTTTGGCCGCGCCGTCGCGCACCATCGCCGCAATCTCCTCGGTGGAGAAACCTGCCTCCTGCAAAATCTCCGCGCTGTGCTCGCCGAGCCGCGGCGCCAGCCGGCTCGGCTCAACTTTGGTCTCCGACCACCGCGCCGACGGCGTCATGCTGCGGATCCGGCCCTCGGTCGGGTGATTGACCACGGGGAAGACGCCGGTCGCGACCATATGCGGATCTTCCAGCAGGCTCTCGAGATCGTGCATAGGCATCACGGGCACGTCGGCCTTTTCGAGGATATCGTTCCACTCGGCCGTGGTCTTGGTCTGGAGAATACGCGCGAGCTCGGCGTAGACGACATCGATATTGGTGGCGCGGCCGGCGAAGGTCGCGAATTTCGGATCGCTGCGCAGATCGTCGCGACCGGTCGCCTTGAAGAAATTCTCCCACTGCTTGTCGTTGTAGACGATCACGCAGATATAGCCATCGAGCGTCTTGTACGGCCGCCGGTCCGGCGACAGATGCCGCGCATAGCCGCCCTTGTCGAGCGGCGGATCGTAGGTCAGGCCGCCCATGTGATCGCCCATGACGAAGCCGGCCATGGTCTCGAACATCGGAATGTCGACGCGCTGGCCCTGCCCGGTGCGATCGCGATGCACGAGGCTCGCACAGATCGCGCCGACCGCAGTGAGGCCGACGATGCGATCGACCAGCGCGTTCGGCACATAGCGCGGCACGCCGTCCGAGGTTTGCGCCATCAGCGCCGGCAGCGCGGTCGCGCCCTGGATCAGGTCGTCATAGGCGGGCTTGGCGGCATAAGGTCCCTCCTGGCCGAAGCCGAACACGCCGGCGTAGATCAGCCGCGGGTTGACCTTGGAAACGACGTCATAGCCGAGCTGCAGCCGCGCCATCGCCTGCGGGCGCACATTGTAGACCAGCACGTCGGCCTGCGCGATCAGCCGCAGCACCGCCTCGCGCCCCGCCGGCTTCTTCAGATCGAGGCAAACCGAGCGCTTGCTGCGGTTGGTGTTGAGGAACACCGGTCCCATGCCGGGATGCCGCGTCGGACCGATCTGCCGCGTCACGTCGCCATCGGGCGATTCCACCTTGATGACGTCGGCGCCGTAATCGCCAAGCATCTGCGTGGCGTAGGGTCCCATCAGCACGGTCGTCATGTCGACGACCTTGATACCCTGCAGTGGTCCCATCGTCCTGTTCGCTCCCGGATGTCGTGGTTATGGAGCTAGTAACGGGAGCTTTTCAAAGAGATCAAGCTGCGCCGGGCGTATGGGCGTATGCATGGCGGCGGCCGGAACGCTTCCGTACGGCGGAACGCGGATGGGCTAAACGAAGCGTATTCACCGCCGCCCTTATGCCGGCGACTGCCCCGTCATCACCTCGCGCGCCTTCAGGAGCCTTTCCAGTTCCGCATTCTGCTGCTCGAGCCGCTCGGCGATGCGCTCCTCGACTTCGGCGCCGGCTGCGCCCGCGGCCTGCTCGATCAGCTGCCTGATATTGTCCCGGAGGATCGCGATACGATCGTTCACTTCCGACAGCGACAGAGACGTCTCGATTCCCATGGTCCGTTCTCCCGGTGACAAGCACGGGCAGCTTAGCGCGGCGGGAGGTCCCGGCCTATCCCTTAACCGCTCTAGTGACCCCAATCCCTACTGTGCATGGGGTTGTTTTCGATATTTTCGATTCAACCCAGCCTCGCCGCGATTTAGCCCATGCCTTTGGCCAGCATCTCCCGCAGCGCGGTCTTCAGCACCTTGCCATAATTGTTCTTCGGCAGTGCATCGAGATAGACATAACGCTTCGGCCGCTTGAAGCGGGCGATCGAGGCAAGGCAATGCGCGTCGAGCCTGCCGTCGTCGGCGGTAGCGCCATCCGCCAGCACGACGCAGGCGACGACGATCTCGCCCCACTCCGGATCCGGCACGCCGATGGCCGAGACCTCGCGGACATCTGGATGGGTCAGCAGGGCTTCCTCGACCTCGCGCGGATAGATGTTGGTGCCGCCGGAGATGATCACGTCCTTGGAGCGGTCCGACAGCGTGAGGAAACCGTCGGCGTCGAGCCGGCCGACATCGCCGGTGCGCAGCCAGCCGTCCTTCAGCGTCTCGGCATTGGCCTTCGGATTGTTCCAGTAGCCGAGCATCACGGTCGCGCCCTTGACCTCGATCTCGCCGGTCTCCCCGGCTGGCAGCGGGTTGCCGTCCTTGTCGGTGATGCGCACGGTGACGACGCTCTGCGCCAGCCCGACCGAAGCCAGCCGTTCGAGATAGCGCGGATGATCGCTCCGGGCGTGCCAGCCGCGCGACAGCGCCGTGATGGTCATCGGCGACTCGCCCTGGCCATAGATCTGCACGAAGCGCTGGCCCATCGTCGCGATCGCATCGATGATGTCGGCCGTGTACATCGGACCGCCGCCATAGATGATGGTGCGCAGTCCCTCGCCGTTCTCGCCGCGCTTCTTGGCGGCATCGACCAGGCGGCGCACCATCGTGGGGGCCGCGAACATCACGACATTGTCGAGCTGGCGGCCGAAGTTGAGCACCTCGTCCGGATCGAAGCCGCCGGACTCCGGCACGACGTGGCGGCCGCCCATCCGGACGTGCGGGAAGTTGTAGAGGCCGGCGCCATGCGAGATCGGCGCGGCATAGAGCGAGGCATCGTGCGGCGTCGCCGGATCGACGTCGGCGAGATAGCACAGCGACATCGCGACCAGATTGCCGTGGCTGAGCATCACGCCTTTGGGACGGCCCGTGGTGCCCGATGTATAGAACAGCCAGGCGAGATCGTTGTTTTCGCGCGGCAGCGGCGCAGGCGTGCCCTCGCCGCTTCGCATGGTCTTGTAAGCGTCGCTGTCGACCGAAAGCGTGGTCATGCCGGCGGGGCAGTCGTCCTTCGCCTCGTTCAACGCACCGATCGTGTCATCGGAGACGAAGGCGAGCTTGGCGCCGCCATTGCCGCAGATCCACGCCGCCTCACGGCCGTGCAACTTGGCGTTGATCGGGATCGCGACGGCGCCGATCCACCAGATGCCGTAGAGGCATTCGAGATATTGCGTGCAGTTCGACGCAAACAGCGCGACGCGGTCGTCGGCGGCAATGCCGTGATCACGCGCCAGCGCCGCCCCGATCGAGGCGGCGCGGCCGGCAAAGGTGACATAGTCGGCGTCGAGATCGAAACCGGTCAGCAGCGCCGGAGCGTCGGGACGCGCCCGTGCCGTCGCTGCCAGCCATTCGGCAATGTTCAAGCTACTTCGCCGGCTCGAGGATCGAGACGTAGTTGGCGACCGCGGCACCGCCCATGTTGAAGATGCCGCCGATCTGCGGGTTCTTGAGCTGCATGCCCTCGGGCGCCTGCCCCGTGAGCTGCATCGCGCTCATCACATGCATGGAGACGCCGGTCGCGCCGATCGGGTGGCCCTTGGCCTTGAGTCCGCCGGACGGATTGACCGGCAGCTTGCCGTCCTTCTGGGTCCAGCCTTCCATGATCGCGCGCGCGCCCTGTCCCTTCGGCGTCAGGCCCATCGCTTCATATTCGATCAGCTCGGCGACGGTGAAGCAGTCATGGGTCTCGACGAAGGACAGGTCGGAGAGCTGCAGGCCGGCCTTCTGCAGCGCGCGCTGCCAGGCGGTGGTGCAGCCCTCGAACTGCAGGATGTCGCGCTTGGACATCGGCAGGAAATCCTGCGCATGCGCGGTGGCGCGGATGTTCACCGCCTTGCCCATGGTCCTGGCGGTCTCGGCGTCGGTCAGCACCAGCGCGGCAGCGCCGTCCGAGACCAGCGAGCAGTCGGTGCGCTTCAAGGGACCGGCGACGAACGGGTTCTTGTCGCTCTCGGCGCGGCAGAACTCGAAGCCGAAATCCTTGCGCATCTGCGCATAGGGATTGGCGACGCCGTTCTTGTGGTTCTTGGCGGCGATCATCGCCAGCGCATCGGACTGGTCGCCGTATTTCTGGAAATAGGCCTGCGCGATCTTGCCGAACACGCCGGCGAAGCCGCCGACCGTGTCGCCATCCTCGGGCAGATACGACGCCTTGAGCAGGTTCTTGCCGATCTCCGGGCCCGGCGTCTTCGTCATCTGCTCGACGCCGACCACCAGCACGATCTTCGCGGCGCCGGCTTCGATGGCGCGGATGCCCTGATGCACGGCGGCCGAGCCCGTGGCGCAGGCATTCTCGACGCGGGTGGTCGGCTTGAAGCGCAGCGCCGGATTGGCCTGCAGCACCAGCGAGGCAGTAAAATCCTGCGGCGAGAAGCCGGCGTTGAAATGGCCGAGCATGATCTCGTCGACATCGGACGCGGCGATGCCGGCGTCAGCCAGCGCCTCGTTGGCGACCTTGACCACGAGACCCTCGACGGTCTCCGCGTCGAACTTTCCGAATGGCGTGTGCGCCCAACCCACGATGCTGGCGGTCATGGCTGTATCTCCCTGTTCCTGTTCGGAGAGTTATGTAGCGTATCTCGAGAGCGTTTTCGAGCGAAGTGGACACCGGTTCGCGTGAAGAAAACGCGTCAAAACCAGAATCTAGAACCCCGTTTCTATCGGAACGGAGTTCTAGCCGGCTTTCAGCGTTTTCATCGCCGTCGCGCACATGGCGGTTATGCCGGCCCAATTGCCGGCGCGGATATCGGCCGCCGGGCACAGCCAGGAACCGCCGACCGCCAGCACATTCGGCTCGGCCAGCCAGATCGCCGCATTGGCCTCACCGACCCCGCCGGTCGGGCACACCCTGACCTGCGGAAATGGCCCGGCCAGAGCCCGCAGTGCCTTGATACCGCCCGCCTGCTCGGCCGGGAAGAATTTGACGACGTCGAAGCCGTGGGCCAGCGCCTGCATCAGCTCGGAGGCGGTCGCGATCCCCGGCGCGAAGGGCAGCCGGCTGGCGGCTGCCGCCGTCAACAGCTCGGGCGTCGCACCCGGGCTGATGCCGAATTTGGCGCCCAGCGCCTCGGCGCGCGCCAGGTCGTCACCACTGAGGATCGTGCCGATCCCGACGATCGCCTCCGGCACACCGGCGATGATGGCCCTGGCCGCATCGACCGCGACCGCCGTCCGCAGCGTCACCTCGAGCGTCCGCACGCCGCCGGCGACCAGCGCCTTCGCAAGCGGCACCGCGTCCTCGAGCCGCTCGATGGTCAGCACCGGGATCACGGTGGCCTGGCGGATCAGCTCGGCGATCTGGTCCTGCTTCGATGTCGTTGTCATTGCGAGGCCTTGCGGGATGATGGGAGACGAAGCGCCTTTTTCGGCGGCATGGCGTAGCGCGGAATGATCGCGCCGGGATAGCACACCACGACACCGGCCAGCCGATGGCCGGCGCGCGCGGCCTCCTCGGGCTCGGCGCCGCCGAGCCGCGCGGCGAGATAGGCTGCGGCAAAGCTGTCGCCGGCCGCGGTGGTATCGACCACCGGCTTGGTGAGCTGCTCCGCCTTCACCTCGCGCGTTCCGCCGGCCGAGCGCACGATGCAGGCCGGCTCGGCGAGCTTCAGCACCACCTCGGGGCTTGAGATGCCCGCCAGCAGCGCCGTGTTGCTCTCGCCGGGATAAAGCGGCGCCAGATCCTCGGTCGAGGCAAGCACGATATCGGCCGTCTCGAACGCGCTGCTGAAGACCTTCCGCGCGACGTTCAGGTCCGGCCAGCCGCGGGCGCGGAAATTGGTGTCGAACGCAAACCGCGTCCCCAGCAGCCGCGCACGCTTCAGCGCCGCCAGCAATCGCTCCCGCCCATCCTCGCGCAGGATCGAGAGCGTGATCGCCGAGAGATAGACGACGTCATAGGTCGCGAGCGAGTTCAGGATGTCTTCCGTTTCGGGCAGATCCATCAGGTCGCGGGCGGCGGCGCTGTCGCGCCAATGGAAGAAGCGCCGCTCGCCCTTGTCGTCGGTCTGGATCAGATAGAGGCCGGGCAGCTTGCCCGCCGATCGCGCGACATGCTTGGTGCCGATGCCTTCACTCGCCCAGCCCGCGATCATCTCATCGCTCAGCGCATCATCGCCGAGCGCCGTGAAGTAATCGACGTGGATGCCGAGCCGGGACAGATAGACCGCGGTGTTGAGCGTGTCGCCGCCAAAGGAGCGCGAATACAACCCGCCGAGCTGGCCGCCAGGGGCCTGGCGCAGCTCGATCATGCATTCGCCGATGCTGGCAACTCTGGTCATCTCAAGCGCCGCGCTAAAGCGCGATGAAGCCTGGTTGCATCATCATCGCGCCTTAGCCCCTTGTCTGAGCATGATCTTCTCGGAAAACCGCTTCGCACTTCTCCGGATCATGCTTTAGCCCGGACGCCGCTCAGGCGGCGAACTTGCCGCCGAGTTCGTCCTCGATATGGATCCGGATGATGTCGTCGAACGTCTTCTCGGCCGTGGTGAAGCCGAGCTTCAGCGCGCGGTCGGTGGCGAAATCGCGCGGCCAGCCCGAGACGATGCTGATGATGGTCGGATCAGGCACCCGCTTGATCCGCGCGGTGACGTTCTTGCCGGCGACGCGCTCGAGCGACGCGATCTGCTCGCCGACGGTGACGGACATCCCGGGCATGCTGAGATTGCGCCGCGGCCCCATCGCATTGAGATCCATCGTGCCGGCGTGAACCAGAAAGCCGACCGCCGATTTCGGCGAGGCGTGCCAGTGCCGGACGTCCTCGGAGACCGGCAGCACCGCCTCCTCGCCCGCCAGCGGCTCGCGGATGATATTCGAGAAGAAGCCGGACGCCGCCTTGTTCGGCTTGCCCGGACGCACGCAGATTGTCGGCAGGCGGATCGAGATCCCGTCGAGCAGGCCCTTGCGGGTGTAATCGTTGATCAGGAGCTCGCAAATCGACTTCTGGGTGCCATAGCTCGTCAGCGGCGTATGGAAGAATTCGTCGCCGATCTTCTCGGGGAACGGCGCGCCGAACACCGCGATCGAGGACGTGAACACCAGCCGCGGCTTGTAGCCGCCGCCGACGGCACGGATGGCGTCGATCAGATAGCGGGTGCCGTCGAGGTTGATCCGGTAGCCCTTGTCGAACTCGGCCTCGGCCTCGCCCGAGACGATCGCGGCGAGATGGAAGATCACCTCGGGACGCTCGGCGATCAGCGGCGCCGCGGCGCCGGCATCGGCGAAATCGGATGCGACCACATTGACCGGGATCGAGGCATTCGCGGGCTTGGCCGGCGCGACCACGTCCTGCAGCGTCATCCGGGTGATCTCCTGCTTGCCGAGGCGGCCCTCGCGCAAGAGACGCTCGGTCAGCTTGCGGCCGACCATGCCGGCGGCGCCCAGAATCAGAATGTGCACGACCCTGCTCCTTTTCTTGTCTTGTTCGAATTCAGCTGCGGGCCTTGCGCGCTCATTCCTTCACGGCACCCGTCATCGCCGAGACATAATGCTCTACGAAGAACGCGTAAAGAATAACCAGCGGCAGCGAGCCGCATAGCGCCCCTGCCATCAGGGACCCCCAGCGATAGATGTCACCGTCAACGAATTCGTTGACGATGGCGACCGGCACGGTCTTGTTCGGGGTCGATTGCAGGAATGTCAGCGCGTAGATGAACTCGTTCCAGCACAGCGTGAAGCAGAAGATGAAGGCCGAGATCAGTCCGGGGACGGCGAGCGGCAGCACGATCTTGATCAGGATCTGCCAGCGGCTGGCGCCGTCGATCAACGCGCACTCCTCGAGCTCGAACGGGATGGTCTTGAAATAGCCCATCAGAAGCCAGGTCGAGAACGGGATCAGGATCGTCGGATAGGTCAGGATCAGCGCCAGGGGCGAGTCGAACAGCCCGTACTGAAACACGACGGTCGCGAGCGGAATGAACAGGATCGACGGCGGCACCAGATAGGCCAGGAAGATCAGGCCGCCGACGACGTTGGCGCCCTTGTAGCGCAGCCGCACGATCGCATAGGCCGCGAGCACGCTCGCGATGATCGACAGCACGGTGGCGCCCACCGCCACATACATCGTGTTCCAGAGCCAGTGCGGATAGTAGCTCTCGAACAGCAGCTTGTGGATGTGCTTGAAGGTCGGATTCCAGGTCCAGAACGGATTGTACTTGTCGAGATCGAGCAGCTGCTCATCCGGCTTGATCGCCGTCAGCCCCATCCAATAGAACGGGAACAGCAGGATGATCACGATGATCGACAGCGGGATGTAGAGCGTCACGATCCGCCGCGGCACCGACTGCAGGTAGCTCATGCCCTCGCTGTTGTCGACGCGCGACGGCGTCGACAGGATGCTCTTGAGGTCGACCTTGGAGGCGGGAAGATCAGTCATTGCTCTCTCCCTGCTGCCACTTCCTGCGTTGCAGGCCGAACCATGACACCATGATCGCGGCGAGCAGGAACGGGATCATCGCGCTCGAGATCGCGGCGCCCTCGCCCAGCTGCCCCGCGATGATCGCGCGCTGATACGACAGCGTCGCCATCAAATGAGTGGCGTTGACCGGGCCGCCGCGGGTCATCGCCCAGATCAGCTGGAAGTCGGTGAAGGTGAACAGCACCGAGAACGTCATCACGACGGCGATGATCGGCGTCAGCAAGGGATAGGTGATGTAGCGGAACATCTGCCAGCGCGAGGCGCCATCCAACGTCGCCGCCTCATACAGCGACGGCTGCACGGTCTGCAGGCCCGCCAGCAGCGTGATCGCCACGAACGGCACGCCGCGCCAGATATTGGCGAAGATCACGCAGATCCGGGCCCAGGTGGTGTCGCCGAGGAAATTGATGTTCTGGGTGATCAGGCCGAGATGCTTCAGCGACCAGGAGATGATCGAGAACTGGGAATCGAAGATCCACCAGAACGCCAGCGCCGACAGCACAGTCGGCACGATGAAGGGGATCAGCACCGCGGCACGCAACAGCGCCTTGAACGGCATGCGCTCGTTGAGCAGCAGCGCCAGATAGAGCCCGACCGCGAACTTCACGGCGCTCGCGACGAAGGTGTAGAGCAGCGTATTGAACACCGACAGCCAGAAGATGGCGTCGTCCCATAGCCATTCATAGTTCTCGGTGCCGATGAAATGACCGACGCGGCCGATGCGGGTGTCGGTGAAGGACAGCCAGATGCCGAGCCCCAGCGGATAGGCCAGGAAGAAGATCAGGAACGCCATCGCCGGCAACATGAACCAGAAGCCGAGCCAGTTCTTGTTGTGGCGGAGCTGATCCCACGCGGTCGCTTCCCGGATTTCGGTCTTCGCACGTCGCGGCGCAAGGGCGATGTCAGCCATAGGCGATGTCCCGATTGCTCAACGGATTGAGCATGACTACGCAATATTCCAATGATGGCATTCCAATGATGACGCGGGCGGCGGCGCTCCGCCGCCCGCGGCCATCACATCAGCGATAGATACGCTTCAGCTGCCGTTCGGCTTCCGCCATCGCGGCCTTGCCGTCCTTGGCACCGGTGCAGTAGTTCGCGAACATGTCGACCACGATGAAGTCGGCGATGGCCGTCGCGGCCTTTTCGCCGGGCGTGCCGATGCCGGAGGCCGGCAGCGCGCGCTTCGAGGCCTGGCCGAACACCGCGTTCTTCGGATCGGCGGTCCATACCGGAGCCGAGTCGTAGGCATTGAGCGTGTGGGTGAGATAACCCCGCGCGCCCGACAGCCACTTCTCGAAATTCTCCTTCTCCAGCATGAAGGCGATGAAGGCCTTTGCCGCGTTCGGATATTTGCAGAAGTTGAAGGCGAGGATCGGAACCGCGAGCTGCAATTCGGTCGGCTTGCCGATCGAGCCGACCGGCCACAATGCGTGGTCGATGTCCTCGGCGAGCTCCTTCTTGCTCGGATCGTCCTTGGCCGCGACGTAGATCGAGATGCCGTTCGAGGTCAGGAACAGCTCGCCGGACAGGAAGGCCTTGTTGTTGGAGGAGTCGTTCCAGGACGCGACACCCGGAATGAAGGTCTCCGACAGCGCCTTGGCATACTCCAGCGCCTTCATCGTCTCCGGCGAGTTGATGATGACCTTGTCGTCCTTGTCGACGGTCCAGGCGTTGTGGCCCCAGAGGATGTTGTGCACCCATGCATTGGCGTCGCCGGTGGCGTGGCCGAGCGCGAAACCGGCCGGCGTGTTGTTCTTCTTCAGCGCCTTGCACAGTTCGAGATAAGCAGGGAAATCGGACGGCACCTGCTTGAAGCCGGCCTTCTCGACCGCCGACTTGCGATAGGTCAAATAGCCGCCGATGGTCGCGACGGGAATGCCGAGCCAGTCATTGCCCTGCTTGCAGGTCTTGGCCGCGGCTTCGGTCCAGCCGCCATATTTGTTGCCGAGATAGTCGGCAACGTCGTTCATCTTGAGAACCTTGGTCGGGAACAGCTGCGGCAGCGTGTGCAGGCCCCAGGCGAGGTCGAGACCGGAGCCGGTGTTGGCGGCGACCGAGGCCTTCGGCTGCACGTCCTCGAAGGACTCGCTGAACACGTTCATCTCGGTGCCGGTCGCCGACTTGAAGGCCGCGACCATGGCGTTGAATGCATCGTCTTCCGCGGGCACGAAGCGCTTCCAGCGCATCACGGTGAGCTTGGCGCCGGGCTCCGCCTTCCAGGGCGCGCTCTGCGCCCAGGCCTTGGCGAAGTCGAACAGCGCCGGCCCGGTGAGCATGCCGGTTGCAGCCAGCGCCGTGCCGCCCTGAAGTAGCGAGCGGCGAGTAAAATCGTGCATCGTCCTTCTCCCTATGATTGTGTTTTTGTTGTTTTTGATCTGGCCTGTTGGTCGGCCATTAAGATCGATCGGTCCGTCAGCTGTTCAGTCGTTTCCCCGTCGAATCGTCGAACAGATGGACCAGCGACGGATCCGGCTTGAGCCGAACCTTGTCGCCCGGGTTGAACAGATGGCGCTCGCGGAACACGGCGACGACCTGCTCGCCGCCGAGCTTGGCGAACACCTGGGTCTCCGAGCCGGTCGGCTCGACCACCACGATCTCGGCCTCGGCGCCGTCATCGGCGATGGTGAAATGCTCGGGCCGCACGCCGTAGACCGCGGGTTGGCCGTCGGAATTGGCCGGCGCCGATTTCAGCGGCAGCTTGACGCCGTTCGGTCCCTCGAAATAGGCGGCGCCGTTCACCTTCACATTGCCCTTGAGGAAATTCATCGCCGGCGAGCCGATGAAACCGGCCACGAACTGGTTTGCCGGCGTGTCGTAGAGCTCGAGCGGCGAGCCCATCTGCTCGACGATGCCGTCATGCATCACGACGATCTTGTCGGCCATGGTCATGGCCTCGATCTGGTCGTGGGTGACGTAGACGGTCGTAGTCTTCAGCCGCTGGTGCAGCTCCTTGATCTCGGTACGCATCGCAACACGCAGCTTGGCGTCGAGGTTCGACAGCGGCTCGTCGAACAAAAACACCTGGGGATCGCGCACGATGGCGCGGCCCATGGCGACGCGCTGGCGCTGGCCGCCGGAGAGCTGGCGGGGATAGCGCTCGAGCAGCGGCGTCAGCGCAAGGATTTCCGCAGCGCGCTTGACGCCGGTCGAGATCTCCTCGGGCTTGGCGCCGCGCAGCTTGAGCGAGAAGCCCATATTGTCGGCGACCGTCATGTGCGGGTAGAGCGCGTAGTTCTGGAACACCATCGCAATGTCGCGCTCTTTGGGCTGGACATTGTTGACGACGCGGTCGCCGATCGAGATCGTGCCGGAGGTGATGTTCTCAAGCCCCGCGAGCATGCGCAGCAGGGTCGACTTGCCGCAGCCGGAAGGGCCGACCAGAACGACGAACTCGCCGTCCTCGATCGGGATCGACACGCCGTGCAGGACCTCGAAATTGCCGAACGATTTCCGCACGTCGCGAATCTGGACCGACGACATCCACTTCCCTCCCTCAAGTTCCCGACGACGTACGACGAGTGCCGCCACCGCTCTGTTTTGTTCCGGCCGCGCTGGGTGCGCGGCGCTGTTGGACCGGCGTTATTGTCCGCAGTTTATCCGGTTTTGGCAATCGTTCGATTAGCAATCGCTTGGTAGCGCTGTCAATATCAGTTTGTCTGCGACGAACGTCGTGATATGAGCGGCAAATGGCCCGAAAGCGCATCACGCCAGGCAAGATCCGGCTCGCCGAAGTTGCGAAGCTCGCCGGTGTCAGTCCGATCACGGCCTCACGGTTTTTCAGGAATCCGGAAGCACTTTCGGCCGGCAAGCGCGCCCGGGTCGAAAGTGCGGCAAAAGAACTCGGTTACGTGCCCAATCTCGCGGCACGCGCGCTTGCGTCGCAGCGCACCGAGGTGATCGGTGTCCTGATCCCGTCGCTGACCAACAACGTGTTCTCCGACGTGCTGCGCGGCATCTATGACGCGCTCGACGGCGGCCGCTACAGCATTCAGCTCGCCAACACCCGCTACAGCATCCTGCAGGAAGAGCGTCTGCTGCGTCTGTTTCTGGCACAGAAGCCCGCCGGGCTGATCATTACCGGCATCAACCAGACCGCCGATTCCCGCCGCATCATGGAGACGGTCGATTGTCCGATCGTCCAGATCATGGAGGTCGGTCCCTCCCCGATCGACATGATGATCGGATTCTCGCATTTTGACGCCGCAAAAGCGGCCATCGCCCACCTGCTCGCGCAGGGCTACCGGCGGATCGGATTCCTCGGTGCGCGGATGGACCCGCGGGTGCAGCGGCGGCTCGACGGCTATCGCTTCGCGATGACGGAAGCCGCGCTGTTCGATCCACAGCTGATTGTGACAACGGCGATCCCGACCTCGGTCACGCTCGGCGGGACGCTGTTTGCCGACCTGCTCGCCAAGGCCCCCGACATCGACGCCGTGTTTTGCGTCAATGACGACCTCGCGCTCGGCGCGCTGTTCGAATGCAAGCGCCGGCACATGGCGGTGCCGGAGCAGATGGCGATCGTCGGCTTCAACGACCTCGAATTCATGGCGTCGAGCGAGCCGACGCTGAGCAGCGTGCGCACCAATCGCTACGAAATGGGCAGAAACGCTGCCGTGATGGTGATCGAAACGCTGGAAGGGCGCCGGCCCGCCGAACCCGTCGTCGATCTCGGCTTCAGTGTCATGGAACGGCAAAGCTCGGCGCGACGCAATTGACTTCGTCCGCTACCTGCCCGTCACAAGGGACGCGAAAAATGATAAAATGATAGCGCAACCAAGACCCTTCAACTAAGGTCCAATCCATCACACGAAACACCTGTGCGTGATCGGTCGGGTTTGTAATGCACGACGATTTGCGCAAGGTAGCAACGACGTTGAACCAGAGCCCTTGAATGGGCCCACCAGAGTTTGCATTGCGGGAGAAATCAATGACAAAACCCCCCACCAACGGGCACGACGCCGCAGGCGCGACCAGCAAGGGCAAGGGCCGCAGGCTCCGCTCCCAGGAATGGTTCGACAACCCGCACAATCCGGGCATGACCGCGCTCTATCTCGAGCGCTATCTCAACTACGGCCTGACGCGCGAGGAATTGCAGTCGGGCAAGCCGATCATCGGCATCGCGCAGACCGGCAACGACCTATCGCCCTGCAATCGGCATCACCTCGAACTCGCGCACCGCGTCCGCGAGGGCATCCGCGCTGCCGGCGGCATCGCCATGGAGTTTCCCACCCATCCGATCCAGGAGACCGGCAAGCGCCCGACCGCGGCGCTCGACCGCAACCTCGCCTATCTCGGCCTGGTCGAGGTGCTGTTCGGCTATCCACTCGACGGCGTGGTGCTGACCACCGGTTGCGACAAGACCACGCCGGCCTGCATGATGGCGGCGGCGACCGTCAACCTGCCGGCGATCGTGCTATCGGGCGGCCCGATGCTGAACGGCTGGCACGAAGGCCAGCGCACCGGCTCCGGCACCGTGGTGTGGAAGGCGCGCGAGCGGCTCGCCGCCGGCGAGATCGACTATGAGCAATTCATCGAGATCGTGGCCTCCTCGGCCCCCTCGGTCGGTCACTGCAACACGATGGGCACCGCCTCCACCATGAACTCGCTCGCGGAAGCGCTCGGCTTCTCGCTGCCGGGCTGCGCGGCGATCCCGGCGCCGTATCGCGAGCGCGGCCAGATCGCCTACGAGACGGGAAAACGCATCGTCGACATGGTCTGGGAGGATTTGAAGCCATCGGACTTCCTGACGCGCGAGGCGTTCGAGAACTGCATCGTGGTCAACTCCGCGATCGGCGGCTCGACCAATGCGCCGATCCACATCAATGCCCTGGCGCGCCATGTCGGCGTCGAGCTGTCGATCGACGACTGGCAGAAATACGGCCATGACGTCCCGCTGCTGGTGAACATGCAGCCGGCCGGCTTCTATCTCGGCGAGGAATATCACCGCGCCGGCGGCGTGCCCTCGGTGGTGCGCGAGCTGATCAAGCACAAGCGCATCCACGAAGGCGCCCTTACCGTCAACGGCCGCACCATGGGCGAGAATTGCAAGGTAGCACCTGCGCCCGACGGCGACGTGATCTGGGGCTACGACAAGCCGCTGGTGAAGGACGCCGGGTTCATCGTGCTGCGCGGCAATCTGTTCGATTCCGCGATCATGAAGACCAGCGTGATCTCGAAGGAATTCCGCGACCGCTATCTGTCCAACCCGAAGGACCTCAATGCCTTCGAGGGCCGCGCCATCGTGTTCGAGGGTCCGGAGGACTATCACGCGCGGATCGAGGATCCCGCGCTCGACATCGACGAGCACTGCGTCCTGTTCGTCCGCGGCACCGGCCCGATCGGCTATCCCGGCGGCGCCGAGGTGGTGAACATGCAGCCGCCCGCGGCGCTGATCAAACGCGGCATCCTGTCCCTGCCCTGCATCGGCGACGGAAGGCAGTCCGGCACCTCGGGCTCGCCCTCGATCCTCAACGCCTCGCCCGAGGCCGCCGCCGATGGCGGGCTCGCGATCCTGAGGACCGGCGACAAGGTGCGCATCGACCTCAACAAGGGCAGCGCCAACATCATGATCTCGGAGGATGAGCTGCGCACCCGCCGCGCCGAGCTGAAGGCCAAGGGCGGCTTCCCGCATCCGGCCAACCAGACGCCGTGGCAGGAGCTCTACCGGCAGACCGTCGGCCAGCACGCGACCGGCGCCTGCCTCGAGCTCGCGACGCGCTACCACGACATCGCCGGCAAGGTCGGCGTGGCGCGCGACAATCACTAGGACGCAAACCGTCATTGCCGGGCTCGACCCGGCAATCCATCGTTCTTCGGAAGATGGATGCGCGGGTCAAGCCCGCGCATGACACTGCAAATCGCCAAAGAAGGAAGAAACGCATGTCAGACCGCCTGAAGGGCAAACGCGCATTCGTAACCGCAGCGGCCGTCGGCATCGGCCGCGCCTGCGCGCTGGCCTTTGCCCGCGAGGGCGCGGCCGTGTTCGCGTCCGATATCGACGAAGGCAAGCTTGCACTGCTCAAGCAGGAAGGCGTCGCCGAGGTTGCGAAGCTCGACGTGCGCGACACCGCAGCGGTCGAGGCAATGGCAAAACGCGCCGGGAAGACCGACATCCTGCTCAATGCCGCGGGCTTCGTGCATCACGGCACGGCGCTGGAGTGCTCGGACGACGACTGGGACTTCTCCTTCGACCTCAACGTCAAGTCGATGCACCGCACCACGCGCGCCTTCCTGCCCGGCATGCTGGCGCAGGGCGGCGGCTCCATCGTCAACATCGCCTCCGCCGCCGGCGCGGTGAAGGCGGCGCCGAACCGCTACGTCTATAGCGCCACCAAGGCCGCAGTTGCGGCACTGACGCGCTCGGTCGCGGCCGACTTCATCACCAAGGGCATCCGCTGCAACTGCATCTGCCCCGGCACCATCGAGACGCCTTCGATGCTTGAGCGTGCAGCGGCTGCCGGCCCGCAGGGACGCGAGATGTTCGTTGCGCGCCAGCCGATGGGCCGGCTCGGCACCGCCGAGGAAATCGCCGCGCTCGCCGTCTATCTTGCCAGCGACGAAAGCTCGTTCACGACAGGCGTCGCGCATGTCATCGACGGCGGCTGGACGCTTTAGCTCTGACCTCTCCCCGCCCTTCTGCGGGGAGAGGTCGGATTGCGAAGCAATCCGGGTGAGGGGCAAGGCACGATATCTCCGCCAACGCATGTGGTGTTCAACCGGCATGATTCCCGACATTTTGGACCGGCATGATCCCCGACAGTTTGGGTTAAGCGGTCTGTTCACCCGGTTCGCGCAGCCCCTCACGAGGCGGAGCGAACCGGGTGAACAGGCCGCGGCGGTCGATGAGACCGACGTCGAGGTCGCAGAAACGGACGACGTGGTCACCGGTATCGAGTTCGGCGATGCCGACAAGTTCGTTCACCAGCGCCTGACCGATAAAGACGAACTTGCCTTTCCATTTAATCTCCCCGTTGCCGCGAACACGGCGGGCCTGGTGATCGGCGTCATACCAGGGGTCTTGCTCGCGATCCGCCATGGTGCGTTGAGATGCTCGATAGGCGTCCTCCGGCGGCCGTTGGCCCAGCGCTTCGTGAGGACGTTCCCTATTGTAATGCTCTCGGAAAGCGTCAAAGCGAGCCTGTTGCTCCGACGCATTATCTGCCGGTGGGCTCGATGTTTGCGCCTTCAAGGTGCGATGCATGCGCTCATGGCGACCGTTCTCCTGCGGCGAGGCCGGACGGATGAAGTGCGGCGTAATGCCGAGCTTCAGCCACCAGACCGACAATGTGGTGAGACCGCCGGCGCCGCGCGAGCCGAACGGCGAACCATTGTCGCAGCGGATTGCCCGCGGCAGGCCATGCTCGCGGAAAGCTCTTTCGAAGCGGGGGCGGACGCCCTCGGTCGTCGGTGCGACGATCTGCAGTTCGATCAGGAAGCGGCTGTGGCTGTCGGCCACCGTCAGGGGATCGACCCGGCACTGGTCGCGGGTACGAAACCAGCCCTTGAAGTCCACGCTCCACTCGTCGTTCGGCTCCTGCACCGGCGTGCAGGGACGCCGCTGGTCGAGCGGACGGCGACGGCGCTTCACCGGCGAGATCAGCCCCGCGCGCTTGAGAATGCTCCCAATCGTCGACGCCGCCGGCCAATCGATCTCCGGCGCCTGGCGGTCGAGCAAGGCGAGCAGCTTGCGCGGTCCCAGATAGGGAAAGCGCTGCCGAGCCGCGATTACCTTCTCTGCAATCGCTGCATCGGTCGTTTGTCGGCATTGCTGCGGCGCATGCGAACGGTCCCTGAACCACTCCGGATCGCCGCCCTGCTTCCGCTGGCGCCATGCGTAAAACGTGTCGCGGCAGATACCGTGACGGCGGCACAACTCCGACACGCTCCAGTTCCCGCTCTCGTACTCCATAAACATCCGGATACGCTCTTCCATCCGACTGGTCTCTCTGAACGGCATCGTCGGGCCCTCCCGCCGATGCTTCTAGAAACCTGTCGGCAATCATGCCGGTCCAAACTGTCGGGTATCTATCCGGTCTGTACCTGGAGACAACCCCTCACCCCACCCCTCTCCCCGCAAGAGCGGGGCGAGGGAGCCGACTTCCGCCGCGGCAGCATCTGAGGAAAACGTCAAAGGACAAGACAATGAACAAGATCGATCTCAACGGCCGCTGTGCCGTCGTCACCGGCGGCGCGCAGGGATTTGGCCGCGCCATCACCGAGCGCTTTGTCGCGTCGGGCGCCAAGGTCGCGATCTGGGATTTCGACCAGCCGCTGGCCGAGAAGACCGCGCGAGCGATCGGCGAGAACGTGATCGCGATCAAGACCGACGTCACCGATCCCGACGCGGTCGACGCCGCACGCGATCAAACGCTGCGGGCGTTCGGCAAAATCGACATTCTCGTCAACAACGCCGGCATCACCGGAGCCAACAAGCCGGTATGGGAAACCGATCTGGACGACTGGCGCAGGGTGATGCGCATCAATCTCGAGGGTCCCTTCATCTGCTGCAAGGCGATCGTGCCGACCATGATCGGCCAGAAATACGGTCGCATCGTCAACATCGCCTCGATCGCCGGCAAGGAAGGCAATCCGAACGCCGCACATTATTCGTCGTCGAAGGCGGGCCTGATCGCGCTCACCAAATCGCTCGGCAAGGAGCTCGCGCAGCACGACATCCTGGTCAATGCGGTGACGCCGGCCGCAGCGAAGACCGCGATCTTCGACCAGATGACCCAGCAGCACATCGACTTCATGCTGTCGAAGATCCCGAAAGCCCGCTTCGTGCAGGTCGAGGAACTCGCCTCGATGGTGGCGTGGCTGGCATCGGAAGACTGCGCCTTCTCCACCGGCGCGGTGTTCGACATCTCCGGCGGACGCGCGACTTATTAGATCGCCGCGCGCCTCGCCGGCTGCCGCAGCGCCGCGACGAGATGATCGGCCAGGAGTGACGCCGCGTGCGACAGGTTTTGCGCGCGATGCAGCCGTATCTCGGCTCGCGGCAGCCGCGGCATGCCGTCGCGCGCGGTCAGCCGGCGCAGCGTCGGCGGAAAGGTCCCCGACTTGACCACGGTCACGGCGAGGCCCTGCGCCGCGATCGCCTCGACCGCGGACAGGCTGTGGCTGACAAAGGCGAGCCGCCACGGCCGGTTCGCCTCGTCCAGCGCCTGCATCGCCCAGCTCCGGAACAGGCAGCCCTGCGGATAGAGCGCGACCGGCAGCGGATCGAGCTCTTCGACGCGATGCGCGGCGCTCGCAGCCCACACCGCCTGCTCGGTACGCAGCAACTCGCCCTCGCCGCGTCCCTCCGGGTGCATCGCGATTACAAGGTCATAGGCTTCGCCGAGCCGATCGGTCATCGTCGACGTCAGCCCGGTCTCCATCTCGACATGGATCAGCGGATAGCTGGCGATGAAGTCCTTGAGCAGCGGCGGGACGATCATCGTCCCGTAGTCGTCCATCACGCCGAGACGGACCCGCCCATCCGTGCCGTGCGCGCGCACCCGGCCGATCGCCTCCGCATTGAGGCTCAGAATGCGGCGGGCATAGCCGAGCAACCCCTCGCCTGCCGCACTCAGATCGACGCTGGACGTGCTGCGGTGAAACAGTTCGGCCTGCAGCCGCTCTTCCAGCCGCTTCACCTGCATGCTGACGGCGGATTGGGTCCGGTTCAGCGCCGAGGCCGCGCGGGTAAAGGAGCGATGCTCCGCCACCGCGACAAAGGCCTGCAGAAGATCCGGGTCCAGGATGGGCGCACTCATAACGATCTGTGATTTGGTCGATCAAATCTATTCCATATCCTGATTATGTCCCGGTCCCTAGATTGCGCAAGCAAAACCAAGGGGTGAACGGAATGGGCGAGATCTGGGGCGTGTTGGCAGCGGTGGCATCGAGCGCGCTGGGCGGCACTTCGATCGGGGCGACGCGGTTTCTGGTCGGCGCCATCGATCCGCTGGCGATCGGCGCGTTCCGCTTCGGCATCGGCGTCCTGCTGCTGCTGCCGCTGGCGCTGCTGCAACGCCGGAGCTGGCCGACGCGGCACGACTGGCCCGGCGTTGCCGGCCTCGGCCTGCTGTTCTTTGCGGCGTTTCCGGTCCTGTTCAACGCCTCATTGATCTTCACCACCGCCGCGCGCGGCGCACTCGCGCTGTCGACGCTGCCGCTGCTGACCATGCTGGTCGGCGCGGCGCTGGGCGCCGAAGCGCTCACCGCGCGCAAAACCGGCGGCGTGCTGATCACCATCCTTGGCGTCTCGTTGGCGCTGCTCTCCGGCCTCGCCACGGCACCACCTGGCGCTTGGCGCGGCGACCTCTTGATGATCGCAGCCGCGCTGTGCATGGCACTCTACAGCATCTGGTCAAAACCCTATATCCGCCGCTCCGGCCCGATCCCCTTCACCACGCTCGCGATGGCGGCCGGGGCTGTTGTCCTCATGACAGCGTCGCTGCTGCGCGGCAGTTTTGCGCCGGTTGCCGATTTCGGCGCGCCGCAATGGTTCGGCGCGATCTATCTCGGCGCCTTCGGCGCCGCGCTCACCTTCTATCTCTGGGCCCTCGCGCTGGAGCGGACGACCCCGACCCGGGTCGCGATCTCCGTCACCGTCAATCCGATCGCGGCATCGCTGGTCGGCGCAGCGCTGCTCGGCGAGCCGCTGAGCTGGAATCTGGTGGCCGGCATCGTCACCGTTTTCGCCGGCATCTGGATCGCGACCACCCAGCCGCCCCTGGCGCACGCGGTCGCCCCCGACATGCGCTGACCTGCGGCAACGCTCGCCAGCAAGGCCTTCAGCGAATCCGTGCTAGCCTGAGGTCCGGCCCCAGCGAACCCGAGGCGGCACGCCATTGAACATCTCCCTCTATGACATCTCCGTCTGGGTACTGCCGGTGGTCATTGCGATCACGTTTCACGAAGCCGCGCACGGCTTCGTCGCGCATCGGCTCGGCGACGACACCGCCTGGCAGCTCGGCCGCGTCAGCTTCAACCCGCTGAAGCACATCGATCCGTTCGGCACGCTGATCCTGCCCGCGGTGCTGCTGTTCGCGCACTCGCCGTTCCTGTTCGGCTACGCCAAGCCGGTGCCGGTGAACTTCCGCAAGCTCAATCATCCCAAGCTCGACATGGTGTGGGTGGCGCTGGCCGGCCCGGCCACCAACATCATCCTGGCGATCGCCGCGGCGCTGGCATTCCACGCGCTGCCATTGGTGCCGGCCGATGCCGCAAAATGGACCGCGGACAACCTGAAAAACGCCTTCCTGATCAACATCGTGCTCGCGATCTTCAACATGATGCCGATCCCGCCGCTGGACGGCGGCCGGGTCGCGGTCGGGCTGCTGCCAAGGCCGCTGGCGATCCCGCTCGCCCGGCTGGAGCCCTACGGCATGCTGATCCTGATCGGGCTGTTGATCCTGCTGCCGGTGATCGGCCAGCAAGTCGGCCTAAATCTTGATGTTATTTCAACGATACTGCGAACTCTGACCGGCTATGTAATCAACGCCCTTCTCCTCATTACCGGAAACACATAGCCTTGATCTGCGTATGATCCGACCGGAAAACCGGTAGCCATTCTTCCGGGTCGTGCGTTGAGGACGGGAACGCTTCGAGGCCATGGTGATCAAAGCTGCCGATATGCTGATTGCACGACGCGCCGACACCCGCGCGCGGGCCGACTTTGCGACCTGGAAGATGATGGCCAAGCTGAACGGCGCCTCCGCCTTGCCGCCCGAGGCGCAGAATTTCCTGGCCATTTACAACAAGCTGCTGGGACAGATGAGCGAAGCCGACGCCGGCGAGGCGACCATCCAGCAAATGTATCGCACCTATTATGTCGAGATGGGCGGCGCCGGCAAAGCGCCGGAGGTTCCGGCGCGCGCGCGTGAGCCGGTGGCTGACAGCGGCAATGTCACGGCGTTCCGCCGCCTGCCCGCCAAGAAGGCGAGCGCCTCCGACCCGAACGCCAAGCGTCCGATGCCGGTGGCGCTGATCTTCGCCTGCCTCGTCGTGGTCTACGTCGCGATCCGGTACTACTGGAAATAGCGCCGTCCGCGCTTCACCCTATCCGCGTCTGATGATCGAACTACGCACACCGCGGCATCCCGTCGCGCGTCACCGGCTGCGCAATCGCCGTGGCGTGGAATATCGCGCACGAGCGATCGCGCCGGCGCTCTAGGCGATGCGCCCGATGCCGGGCATAATGCGGAACTCAAAAAGACAAAATCATACTGGAGGGAAGATGAAGCGTTCCATTGCAGCCTCGGTCACGACGGCCTTGGTCATGACCACGAGTCTTGCGTTCTGCGGCGGTGCGTCGGCGCAGACGATGGACAAGGTCGCCAAGGTCGGCGCGCTCGGCGATCAGTCCGGCCTCTATCAGGACATCGGCGGTCCCGGCTCGACGGTGGCGGCGCAGATGGCGATCGAGGATTCCGGGCTGCTGGCGAAGGGCTGGAAGATCGAACTGATCTCGGCCGATCACCAGAACAAGCCCGATGTCGCGGTCAACATCGGCAAGCAGTGGATCGATGTCGAGAAGGTCGACGTGTTCGTCGACCTCGCGGCCTCCAATGTCGGGCTCGCGATTGCCAACCTCTCGAAGGAAAAGAACGTCGTCAACCTGAACTCGGGCTCCGCCTCGTCCGATCTGACGGGCGCGCAGTGCTCGCCGAACACGGTACACTGGGTCTACGACACCTATATGCTCGCCAACGGCACCGGCAAGGCGCTGGTGAAATCCGGCGGCGACACCTGGTTCTTCCTAACCGCGGACTATGCGTTCGGCCAGGCGCTCGAGCGCGACACTTCGGCGGTGGTCACCGCGAATGGCGGCAAGGTGCTCGGCAGCGTCAAGCATCCGCTCAACAATGCCGACTTCTCCTCCTTCCTGCTGCAGGCGCAAAGCTCGAAAGCCAAGATCGTCGGTCTCGCCAATGCCGGCGGCGACACCACCAACGCGATCAAGCAGGCCGCGGAATTCGGCATCGTCTCGGGTGGCCAGCGGCTTGCCGGCATGCTGCTGTTCATCACCGACATCAACGCGCTCGGCCTCAACGTCGCGCAGGGCCTGAACTTCACCGAGACATTCTACTGGGACATGAACGACCAGACCCGCGCCTTCACCAAGCGCTTCATGGAGCGCTTCAAGAAGAACCCGCCGACCATGGTGCAGGCCGGCGTCTATTCGTCGCTGATTCACTATTTCAAGGCGCTGGAAGCGCTCGGCGGCAATCCGCATGACGGCCGCGCCGTGGTCGCCAAGATGAAGGAGCTGCCGACCGACGATCCCCTGTTCGGCAAGGGCTCGATCCGCGTCGACGGCCGCAAGATCCACCCGGCCTATCTGTTCGAGGTGAAGAAGCCCTCGGAATCGAAATATCCGTGGGACTATTACAAGCTGGTCGCCACCATCCCCGCGGATGAGGCCTGGCTGCCGCTCGAGAAGAGCGTCTGCCCGTTGGTGAAGAAGAGCTGAGACAGCGTCATTCCGGGGCTCGCGACTTCGTCGCGCCCCGGAAGGACAACAACTACTTCTTCGGCTTGTTGTAGTTGACGTCGAGGCTGAAGGAGAACTGATCGTCGGTCAGGTCGGCCGGCGGCGCCGGGACCGGATCGGACCGGTGGACCATCGAGATCGCCGCGTCGTCAAAGGCGGCATCTCCGGACGATTCCAGCACGGCAACCGACAGCACCTTGCCCAGACGATTCAGCACCAGGGCGACCTTCACCTTGGCCTCCTTGGCCTTACCCTTCTCCGGGAATTTCTTGTGCAGGTCGAGATAAGCGCTGATCTTCTTGCCCCACTTGGCGGTCAGCAGCAGCTTGTCCTTGCCGATGCCTGGGTTGGGTGCCTTGGTGGTTTCCGACTGACGCGCGTCCTCCAGCTTGGTCGGCGCGGCCGCCTCCGAAGCCTGCTGCGCTTCCCGCGCGTCGGTCTCGACCTTGGCGACCTTGGCCTCCTCCTCCTTCTGCTTCTTGGTGGTGTCTTCCGTCACGATGCGATCGGGGTCGTCGGACTCCACCGGCTTTTCCTGAGGCAGGTCGGTGTCCTTCACCTCGGCCTTCTGCTGCGCCATTTCCTGCACAGCCTGCTGCTCGTCAGCCAACGGTCCGGGCGGTAAGGCCTCTTCGGTCGCATCCGCGGAAGCCAGCTCGACGGCGTACTCCGCGCCGGCAGCGCCGAGCCCCTCGTCGCCGTCGTCGCCGCGCAAATTGGTCAGCGCCAGGGCGGCACCGCCCAGATGCAGCCCGACCGCCGTCACGGCAGCGATCACCCAGAGCCGCTTCGAGGTCCGCAGGTCGAGATCGGGGTTGGTGGACATCGCGTTCGCCGTCAGGGTTTGGCCGGATCGGCCTGCGCGGCCGCAGGCGCTCCCGGAACGCCCTCGAGCGCGACCAGCTTCACATGCGTGTAGCCGCCGGCGCGCAGCAGCTCCATCACGCCCATCAGCTCGCCATAGGGTACCATCCGATCGGCCCGCAGGAACACGTATTTGTCCCGGCTCATGTCGGGTATGGCATCCAGCGAATTGACCAGGTCGACGCGCTTCACCGCGTTCTCCCCGATCGCCAGCGTGAGATCCGGCTTGATGCTGAGATAGGTCGGCTTGTCCGGCTTCTTCTGCGGCGTCGCGCTGGAGGTCGGCAGATCGATCGGAAGATCGACGGTCGAAAGCGGTGCCGCCACCATGAAGATGATCAGCAGCACCAGCATGACGTCGATGAACGGCGTGACGTTGATCTCGTGGGATTCCGCGAAATCGTCGTCGCCATCGTTTTCGGAGATCGAGACCGCCATCGCCTACTCCGCCGCCGCGGCGCGCGCATGCGCGCTGCGCGGAACGTCGCCATGGGTGCGGTCGAGGTCGCGCGACAACAGCCGTCCCGCGGCGCCCGAGGCGCGGTTGACGAGCTCGAGATAGACCTTCGTGACCCGCGAGAAGTGGTTGTAGATGATCACGGCCGGGATCGCCGCGACGAGGCCGATCGCGGTCGCGAGCAGCGCTTCCGCGATGCCCGGCGCCACCACGGCAAGGTTCGTGGTCTGCGACTTCGAAATGCCGATGAAGCTGTTCATGATGCCCCAGACGGTGCCGAACAGGCCGACGAAGGGCGACGTCGCGCCGATGGTCGCGAGCAGGCCCATACCGATGCGGATCTTGCGGGCTTCGGCGCGCACGATCTCGGCGAAGCTCGACGCCGCGCGCTCCTTGATGCCGCTGTCGCTCGAGATGCCCGCCGACAGGCGCCCCTCGCGCATCGCAGCCGCGATGAACGACGACAGCACGCTGCCCTTGGCGCCGAGCGCGAACTGCGCTTCGGCCAGCGACCGCGATTCAGCGATCTTGGCCAGCGCGCCACGCAGCTTGCGCTGCGCGACCGTCAGCTCGACCATCTTGGCGATGAACACGGTCCAGGTCACGAGCGAGGCGAAAGCGAGACCGAGCATCACCGCCTTCACGATGATGTCGGCGTTCAAGAACATATTCCACGGCGACAATTCGTGCAGGCCGGTCGAGGTCGACTTCAGCGACTTGCCGTCGCCGCTCGCGGGCGCAGCCAGGGAGGCCTCGTTCGCCGTCGGAGCCGCCGCGGCAGGGGCCGGCGCGGCCTGAGCCTGCGGCGTCGCTTGTGCCGGCTGGGCGGCCACCGGTGCGGCTTGGCCAGCCGCCGCAGGCTGGGCTGCCGCCGGCTGGGCCGCGGGTGCGGGCTGAGGCCGGGTCACGGGCGCGGGCTGCGCTACAGGCGCCGTTTGCTGCTGCGCCGAAGACGGCGCGGCCAGCATCAGCATCGCCAGCGAGGCGATCATGGCGGATGCAGCGGGGAACTTGAATGTCATCATCAGTTACACTTCAGCCCAGTGACGGATCAGGTTGTGATAAATCCCGGTCAATTTGACCGTTTCGGGGTCATCGCGCCCCAGCCGCTCCACCAGAGCCTGGATCGCTGTATCGAGATCAAAGATCAGGCTGCGCGCGTGTGCATCCCGTACCATGCTCTGCAGCCAGAAAAAAGACGCTACCCGCGTCCCCCGCGTAACCGGCGTGACCAGATGCAAACTGGAAGCAGGATAAACTACCAGATCCCCTGCCGGCAGCTTGATTTCATGGGATCCGTAGAGGTCTTCGATGACGAGCTCGCCGCCGTCGTAGTCCTCCGGCTCCGATAAAAACAGCGTGACCGAGAGGTCGGTGCGGATCCTCATCCCGGTCAGCCTGTCGCCGCGCACCGCATTGTCGACGTGCAGGCCGAAATGGTGCCCGTCGCTGGCGGCATAGCGGTTGAACAAGGGTGGAAAGATTCTAAGCGGGATCGCCGCCGAGATGAAGCGCGGGCTCGCCGACAGCGCCGACAGGATGCGGTTGCCGAGCTGCCGCGCGACCTCGCTGTCGGGCGGCAGCTGCTCGTTGCGCTTGACCATCGCGGACGCGGCGCCGGCGGTCGAGCGGCCGTCCTCCCATTCGGCTTGCGCCATGATGCGGCGGAAGTCCGCCACATCAGCCTTGCTCAATACGTTGGGAACACAGACCAGCATCTGTCGCCGCGAAGCCTCCGTCAGTAACGCGCAGAAACAACCAGATACGCGGCGCGTCCCGGCGCTTCGAGCACGAATGGCGCTGCGCTCTGGTACAGCGCGTCGTAGTAGCGCTTGTCGAAGATGTTGTTGACGAACAGCTTCATCGTCCAGTGCTTGTCGATCTTTGCTTCGGCAAAGGCGTCGAAGCGCCAGTAGCTCGGGATCGAGGTGCCCTGGTTGGCCGCGAGCAGCGTGCCGCCATAGACCTTCGAGCGGTACACCGCCTGCCCGCCAAGCTCCCACATGTCGGTGAGCTGGTACTTGGTCAGCATGCTGAACGACTGGTGCGCGACGTTGGCGAGCGGCAGTCCGACATTGCTGGAATACAGGATGGTGTTGGCCGGCGGCGCGAGCGACCGCGTCACTGCCGACTGCATCAGCACGAGACCGCCGAACACGCTCCACTTGTCGGTGATCTTGCCGCCGACGCCGAGATCGATGCCGCGGATGCGGTAAGCCGCGCCCGCGGTGATGCAGGAGATATTGCCGGTCGTCCCGGTCGGATAGGAGCAGCCGAGCGCTGCGGCCGCGGTTGCGTTGTTCACGTTCTGCGATTCGCGCGCATTTTCCTTCTCGGTCTGGAACAGCGCCGCCGTCACCAGCAGATGACGATCGAACAATTCCCACTTGGTGCCGACTTCGATCGCCTTGTTCTTTTCCGGTCCGAAGATCTGGGTATTGCCGCCGTTCAGCACCGGAGACAAGCCGCCATACGCAGTGCTGGTGCCGTCGAACTCGGCGCCGACAGGGTTGGACGAGGTCGCATAGGCCGCATAGACGCTGCCGTTTGGCAACGGCTTCAAGGTGAGGCCGAGATTGAAGTTCGGCATCCCGAAGTCGGCCGACTGACTGCCGAATGTCGTCCTGTTGCCCGACGTCAGATATCCGGACGTGTTGATCTTGTAGTCGTCATAGCGGATGCCGCCATTGAGGATCACGAAGTCATTATAGTTCGCGGTATCCATGATGTAGCCGCTGGTGGTGTCGATCCCGATCTTGGTCGGCATCCCGGACAGCCCCGACGGAATCGGGAACGGAATGTTGGTGTATTGCGGATTGAACACGCTGACGCCGGAGAGCGATCCGCTTCCCGTGAAGGCCGACGTGCCGGTCGTTATTTCCGAGCTCAGGCCGAGATATCTGTCGATCGAGGACCGCTCGTTGTCGTATTCGACGCCTGCCGTCGTCGTGTGCTTGAAGCCGAGGCCGTCGACCGACTTGTAGGTCGCCTCGGTCTGGTTGGCGAACACGTCGGTGACCTGGTAGCGGCTTTGCGGATTGGCGCTCAGCGTATACGCCGTGAACGGAGCGCCGGCGGCCAGCGTCGGGGCTTCCGGCAGCGTGCCGATGTAGTTCTGGGTCGAGCGCGATTCCCGGATCTTGTTGCTAACCACGAGGTCCGGCGTGATCTGCACCTCGGCGTTGATGGTGCCGATGTCCTGCCCGGTCCTGAAGAAGTCGCGATTGACGAAGCCGTAGAAATTGTTGCGGTTGACGCCGAAATCCGGGAACGGACCGCCGGCAGTGCTCGCGGTGCTCGGCCGGTAGTACGGCACGCCGAAATCCGGGATGCCGGTGAGCTCGGTGTGGATGTAGTTGCCGGTGATCTTCACCGCGTCGACCGGCTTCCACGTGCCGGCGACGAACGCGCCGTTGCGGTCATCGGTGACATAGCTGCGGCCGGCGACGCCGGCATCCTGGAACAGGCCGCCGGCGCGGATCGCCAGCGTCGGGCTGATCACCTGGTTGACATCGAGCGTCACGCGCTTGGTGCGATCGGTGCCGAACGTGGTGTCCATGTTGTAGAAGCTGTTCTGCGTCGTCGCCTGCTTGGTGACGATGTTGATCGCGCCGCCGGTGGTGCCGCGCCCTGCAAAGGACGAGCCCGGGCCGCGCAGGATCTCTACCTGCTCGGTGAAGAAATTCTCGCGGACGCTGACGCCGGAGTCGCGCACGCCGTCGATGAAGATGTCGTTGCGCGCATCGAAGCCGCGGATGAAGAAGCGGTCGCCGAAGGCATTGCCGCCCTCGCCCGTGCCGAGCGTGACGCCGGCGGTCGACAGGATCGCCGACTTCAGCGATGTGGCGTTCTTGTCTTCGAGCACGTCCTTGGTCAGCACCGTGACCGATTTCGGCGTGTTCAGGATCGGCTCGGGATATTTCCCGGACGACTGCAAACGGTCGCCCTTGTACGGCGCGGCCGGATCCGCATAGGGATCGCGGTCGGCGGGAAGACCGCCGGCGTTGGGAAACGGCACCGGCGCCTGCTGGGCCTGCTGGTTGTTGCGGCGCGCGGCGCGACGCAGCGCGTTGCGGGCGCGGACCTGGTCCGCAGTGGGCTTTGACGTCACGGGCCGCGGGCGAGCGACCGGGGCATCGACATTCACCGGCGGCAGGTTGGATTGCTGCGCCTCGGCCCCCGAAAACGACGCCACCGCGATCAGGCTCGCGACTGCGGAGACCTTCGTGGCGGAATAACCGGTGTCATCAGCCGTACCGATCGCTGCATCAAAGCGCAGCGATCTCGGCGCCTTCATATTGCTCATGTCTTGCTCGCCCCAGAAAAGTCAGCCCGCTCGCGAAATGAAGCTGCGACGAACTGTCTCTTTCGGTTATCGAGCGTGACTTTTTTTGTCAATGCGACGAGCGCAACAGTTGGCTTGAATCGCCCCAATTCAAAGCGATTCTAATCTGCGGTTTGAAATCGTTCTAAACTGTAGTTTTTAAGCGTTCTAATAATCGTTCTAAATCGGTCCCGCCCGCCGTTGACCGCCGCTTGCGGGGCGCTGTCCATGCGTCCACCCGATCACTCGGCGCTTGGTGGCTTCATCAGCGAAAACAGCTCGTCGATCGTCCGCTGCGCGACCTGCCGCACGCGGTCGCTGTTTTCGAGGCCGGCGATATTGACGCCGTTGACGACCGCTTTGATCTCGTCGCGGAAGTCGGTGAGAAAACGCAGCGGGTCCCGCTGCTCGTTGGCGACGCGCGCGATCAATCCGGTGACCAGGATCTGGCATGCCATCATGCGCCCGTTCAACTCATCCATCGCGGCCCTCATCCTCTCGCATCGTCGCTGCGCGATATGAACGACATCCCGCGGCGTTTCAACCGCCTCGCGCAAGCTGCAACAGATGAACCGATGGAGAGCAGGATCTGCGCGCGATGAGACGCGCTATTTCGCGGCGATGCGCTCCGCCTCCTCGCCGAGCGCCTTGATGCGATCCTTGACCTCGCGAAGCGTGGCGAGGCCGCTTTCGACATGCTTGTCCGAGACGTCGCGCAACACGTCGCCGGCGATCGCGTCGCGCAAACTGTCGAGATCGTCGACGAGGCGGCGCCCGCTCCTGGTCAGGAACAGGCGATTGGCACGGCGATCCCTGGGATCGGGACGCCGTTCGAGCAGGCCATGCTCGACCAGGCGGTCGAGCAGCCGCACCAGCGAGATCGGCTGCAATTCGAGGACGTCGGCGAGATCGACCTGAGACAGTCCCTCCTGCTCGCGCAGGCGGAAGAGCACGATCCATTGCGCGCGCGTGGTGCCTCGCGCCTTGGCGCGATGATCGATATAATTGCGCAGCAGCCGGGAACTCTCGACGAGCTGCGCAATAAACTGGCGTTTGAGATCGAGCGACATAGGGGTCCTCGGTGCGTTTCCCAGACGAAATGTTTCTGCTCGTTTCTGACCTAAACCTTTCCAAATGTTTAGGATTCTCAAGCCTTGGTGTGTTTACACATTAAGTGCACGCATATTATATCCGCAAGCTCTGTGAACCGTTTCGATCACCCTTTATTGTTACGTCGAACCCAAGAGTCCGCATGTCGAAGTCACGCACCATCGGTTGGGTTTTAGTGATCGCTGCGGTCGGCGCCGCCGGTTATTTCGGCTGGCAGAAACACACGAGCAACCAGCAGGCCGCCGAAGCCGCGCAGAAGCGCTCCGCCCAACGCCCGGCCGTTCCGGTCAAGATTTCGCCGGTCGAGAAGGCCGACTTCCCGGTCTATCTCACCGGCCTCGGCACCGTGCAGGCATTCAACACCGTCCAGGTCCGCACCCGGGTCGACGGCCAGATCACCAGGATCGCCTTCAAGGAAGGCCAGTTCGTCAAGGCGGGTGACACGCTGGTCGAGATCGATCCGCGGCCCTATCAGGCGACGCTCGACCAGGCCAAGGCCAAGAAGGCCCAGGACGAAGCCAATCTCGCCAACGCCAATCTCGACCTGCAGCGCTACACCAAGCTCGGCGAGTTCGCGACGCGCCAGCAGCTCGACACCCAGCGCTCCACGGTAGCCCAGCTGACCGCCCAGATATCGGCTGACGAGGCCGCCATCTTCAACGCCCAGACCCAGGTGGACTACACCACCGTCAAGTCCCCGATCGACGGCATTGTCGGCCTGCGACTGGTCGATATCGGCAACATCGTCAATGCCTCGGCGCAGACCGGCATTGTCACGATCACCCAGATCGAGCCGATCACGGTGATCTTCACCGCACCGGAAGACCAGCTGCCGGATATCAAGGCGGCGCTGGCCGTGGCACCGCCCAAGACCATTGCCCTGACCACCGACGGCAAGCGAGTGCTATCCACCGGAACCCTGGCGCTGATCAACAATCAGGTCGACACCACTAGCGGGACTGTCCGGCTGAAGGCGGTGTTTGATAACAAGGACCACGCGCTATGGCCGGGCCAGTCGGTCTCGACCCGGCTTCTGGTCAGAACCTTGAAGGATGCCACCATCGTCCCGGATGACGCGGTGCAGCATGGCACTGATGGCCTCTACGCGTATTCAGTCAATCAGGAGAACAAGGCCGAGCTTCGCAAGATCAAGGTCAGCCAGTCGATCGACGGCAAGTCGGTGATCGACGAGGGCCTGTCGCCCGGACAGCAGGTGATCACCGCGGGCCAGTACAAGGTCTCGCCGGGAACCCTGGTGACAACGGCGGTGGCGAGCTCGGATCCGTCCCAGTCGAAGGTTACGCAGGAATGAGCGCCGGAATTTCCGCACCATTCATTCGCTTCCCCATCGGCACCTCGCTGCTGATGGCGGGCATCCTGTTCGTCGGCCTTGTCGCCTATCCGCTGCTGCCGGTCGCGCCACTGCCGCAGGTCGACTTCCCCACCATCCAGATCACCGCGACCCTGCCCGGCGCGAGCCCGGAGACGATGGCGACCTCAGTCGCCCAGCCGCTGGAGCGCCAGTTCGCGCAGATCCCGGGCATCGCGCAGATGACCTCGACGAGCTATCTCGGCACGGCGGCGGTCACCATTCAGTTCGACCTCAACCGCAGCATCGACGGCGCCGCCAATGACGTGCAGGCCGCCATCAACGCGGCCAGCGGCCAGTTGCCGAAAACGCTTCCCTCGCCGCCGACCTACCGCAAGGTCAACCCGGCCGACTCGCCGATCATGCTGCTGTCGGCGACATCGGACACGCTGCCGCTGACGACGGTCAGCGACGCCGTCGACGCCCAGCTGGCGCAGCAGATCAGCCAGATCTCGGGCGTTGCCCAGGTCATCATCGGCGGCCAGCAGAAGCCGTCGGTTCGCGTCCAGATCGACCCGGCCAAGCTCGTCGCCAAGGGCCTGTCGCTGGAGGACGTCCGCGCCGCGATCAACATCGCCACTGTCGACAGTCCGAAGGGCAATATCGACGGCGCCACCCGCGCCTATACCATCTACGCCAACGACCAGTTGCTCACGGCGAGCCCGTGGAACGACGTCATCATCGCCTACCGCAATGGCGGGCCGCTGCGGATCCGTGACATCGGCCAAGCCGTCACCGGGCCTGAGGACGCCAAGCAGGCCGCCTGGGCCAACGGCAAGCGCGGCGTGTTCCTCGTCATCTTCAAGCAGCCCGGCGCCAACGTCATCGACACCGTCGACAAGATCAAGGCGACGCTGCCCCGGCTGGTCGCCGCGATCCCGCCCGCGATCAAGATCGACGTGATCAGCGACCGCACCACCACGATCCGCGCGGCGGTCGAGGACGTCCAGTTCACCCTGCTCCTGACCATCTTCCTGGTCGTGATGGTGATCTTCGTCTTCCTGCGCAGTTTCTGGGCGACCGTGATCCCGACGGTCACGGTGCCATTGGCGCTGCTCGGCGCCTGCGCGCTGATGTGGGTGTTTGGCTACACGCTCGACAATCTGTCGCTGATGGCGCTGACGATCGCGGTCGGTTTCGTGGTCGACGACGCCATCGTGATGCTGGAGAACATCAGCCGCTACATCGAAGAGGGCGAGAAGCCGATGGCCGCCGCCTTCAAGGGCTCGCAGGAAATCGGCTTCACCATCGTTTCGATCAGCATTTCGCTGGTCGCGGTGCTGATCCCGCTGCTCCTGATGGGCGGCATCATCGGCCGCCTGTTCCGCGAATTCGCGGTCGTGCTCGCGATGACGATCTTCGTCTCGATGTTCGTATCGCTGACGCTGACCCCGATGATGGCCTCGCGCTTCCTGCGCGCCCACAATGACGAGAAGCACGGTCGGTTCTACCAGCTCAGCGAGCGCGGCTTCGACGCCATGCTGCGCGGCTATCAGAGCGTGCTCGATCTCGCCTTGCGCTGGAAGTTCACGACGCTGATGATCTTCTTCGGGACGCTGGCGCTGTCGGTCTACCTGTTCGTCGTCATCCCGAAGGGCTTCTTCCCGCAGCAGGACGTCGGCCTGATCACCGCGACCTCGGAAGCCAACCAGGACATCTCCTTTGCCGACATGAAGCGCAAGCAGGAGGAGCTCGGCAAGATCGTCATGCAGGATCCCGCGGTGGCGACGGTGGCGATGGCGATCGGCGGCAGTGGCCGTGCCGGCAATAACGGCGCGATGTACATCACGCTGAAGGCGCTGAAGGATCGCGACGCCAACGCACAGCAGGTCATCGCCCGGCTGCGGCCGAAGCTGGAGAAGGTTGAGGGTGCCCGGCTGTTCATGCAGGCGGCGCAGGACGTCCGCCTCGGCGGCCGCCCGACCCGCACCCAGTTCGAATTCACGCTGCAGGATGCCAACCTCGCCGAATTGAACGAATGGGCGCCGAAGATTCTCGGCAAGATGCAGACGCTGCCGCAGCTGCGCGACGTCGCCACCGACCAGCAGACCAACGGCACCACGCTCGAATTGAAGATCAACCGCGATACCGCCTCGCGCTACGGCATCCAGCCGCAGCTGATCGACGACACGCTCTATGATGCGTTCGGCCAGCGCCAGGTGACGCAGTACTTCACCCAGCTCAACAGCTACCACGTGATCCTCGAGGTGTTGCCGGAGCTGCAGGGCGCGATCGACACGCTGAACAACATCTACATCAAGTCACCGCTGACCGGCGAACAGGTGCCGATCTCGACATTCGCGACCTGGACCAGCGTGCCGGTCCGGCCGCTCTCGATCAGCCACCAGGGCCAGTTCCCGGCGATCACCATCTCGTTCAACCTGGCGCAGGGTGTGGCGCTCGGCCAGGCGACGGAAGCTGTGCAGAAGGCGATGGTCGACCTTGGCGCGCCGCCGACCCTGAGCTCGAGCTTCCAGGGCACGGCGCAGGCGTTCCAGCAATCGCTGTCGACCGTGCCGCTGTTGATCCTCGCGGCGCTCGTGGTCGTCTACCTGATCCTCGGCATTCTCTACGAAAGCTACATCCACCCGATCACGATTCTGTCGACGCTGCCGTCGGCCGGCGTCGGCGCGCTCGCGATCCTGATGGCGGCCGGCTTCGACTTCTCGCTGATCGCGCTGATCGGCATCATCCTGTTGATCGGCATCGTGAAGAAGAACGGCATCATGATGGTCGACTTCGCGATCGCGGCCGAGCGCGACCAGCACATGGAGCCGGTGGCGGCGATCCGCCAGGCCGCCCTGCTCCGTTTCCGCCCGATCATGATGACGACGATGGCCGCCTTGCTCGGCGGCGTGCCGCTGATGCTCGGGACCGGCACCGGCTCGGAAATCCGCCAGCCGCTCGGCTACGCCATGGTCGGCGGCCTGATCGTCAGCCAGGCGCTGACGCTGTTCACGACGCCGGTCGTCTATCTCTATCTCGACAAGCTCTCCAACGCGTTTGCCAACTGGGGCCGCTCGCCGCCCGCCGACCACGACGCTGACGACGGCGAGCATGGATCGGTCAAGGAGGCCGCCGAGTGACTTGACTTTGCCGGCATCCCGGCACATCCGAAAGATGTCCATTTCGGAGCCGGTATCGTGAAGATTGTCGCAAAGTCGCTCTTCGTCCTGTTGACCTTGTTCGGCGTGGCCCACGCTGGCCATGCCCAGACGGCCAAGAACAAGAACGCGCCCGCTCCGGCAGCTGCTCCCGCCGCGCCTCAGGGTGATGCAGCAGCCCCCAACAATTCCGGCTGGGTCGCGCGCTGTACCAGTGCGAGCCGCGACGCCCCGCTCGAATGCGCGATGGAACAGACCGCGGTGCTCACCAAGACCGGGCAGCTCATCGTGCTGGTCAACATCCGCGTTCCCGGCGACACCCGCACGCCGGTTGCGCTGATCCAGCTTCCGCTCGGACTGAACCTGCCTGTCGGCGCCAAGCTGCAGGTCGACGACGGCAAGGCCGTCGACGTGCCGATCCAGACCTGCGAGGCACGCGGCTGCTACATCAACACGCCGATCGCCGCCGATGTTCTGAGCCAGCTGAAATCGGGCAAGCAGCTCAAGGTGTCGTTCCAGAATCTCGGCAAGGAAACCATCTCTATCCCGATGCCGCTCGCCGACTTCGCGACGGTCTACGACAAGATCAAGTAGCGGCGCGCCGCGAACCAGCCTTTATCGCTAACGCTCCCGCTTGTAGAGGAACGCGTTGTCCGGCTGCGGCATGCCGATGGTCTTGTAGAAGCCGATCGAGTCAGGCGCCGACAGCAGCAGGCACATCGATTCAGGTCCGGCGAGACGCCGCGTTTCCGCGATCAGGCGCTTGCCGATGCCATGTCCCTGGTACCCGCGATCGACTGCAAGGTCCGACAAATAGCAGCAATAGGCGAAATCGGTCAGCGCGCGCGACACGCCGACCAACTTGCCCGCCTTCCGCGCCGTCACGATCAGATTCGCATTGGCGATCATGCGCTCCATCCGGTCGGTATCCGCCAGCGGTCGCCGCTCGCCGAGGCCCGACTGGCGCAGCACCTCGATGAACTCGTCGACGCCGATCGACGCTTCGCGGGCATAAAGAATTTCGTCCATCAGCTTAACCTTTGTCGCAACGGGCCGGACCACACGCGCGAGACCATGGTGGATTACGCGGGACTGATCCACCCTCATGTCGTGATGGCACACACCGCGTCCTGCATCAGGCGCGAGCCGCGGCCGGCAATCTCGTCGACATTTCAGAGGATGACCGCGCCACCGCGGCAGATTGGCTGGGGAACCTGGATTCGAACCAAGACAAACAGAGTCAGAGTCTGTTGTGCTACCGTTACACCATTCCCCAAGAATAGTCCGTGGTATCAACAGCTTAGCTGGATGACTGGACATCTCGGTGCAGCGGGTTCGCCTGCCAAATCAGCGCCCGCGCGAGTGCGACCTTCTACCCGCTTGGTTGTGGGCTTGGCAAGCATTGTTGGCGGGGAATGGGCGTGAAAATCGCGGCCCGAAGGCCTTGCCCACCAAGCGTCAGTACAGCCCGCCCGTCCCTGACCGCATCACGGCCCGATCGGCGTCCGGCGAGATGCCCTGCTGGGTGCCGTCGATCACATCGGTGCCGGCGACCATCCCGGGATCATTGAACGGCGGCGCCTGGCCCGGCTTGAAGGCTTCGAGCACCACGCCCCTGTTCTGGCCAGGCGCGGCGCGCTGGCCGGTCTTGGCATCGACCAGGACCAGCCGGATGCCGACCGGCTGCTTGAACGGGGTGGCGGGCTTGTCGGCCAGCGCGAGCTTCAGGAAGTCGCGCGCGATCGGCGCTGCGGTGTGGCCGGCCTGCGCGTTGCGGCCGAGCGAACGCGGCTTGTCGTAGCCGACATAGAGACCGACCACGAGGTCCGGCGAGAAGCCGACGAACCAGAGATCCTTGGCCTCGTTCGAGGTGCCGGTCTTGCCGGCGAGCGGCTTGCCGACGTCCTTCAGCGCGGTGCCGGTACCGGCCTGAATCACGCCCTCCATCAGCGAGGTGATCTGGTAGGCGGACATCGCGTCGAGTACCCGTTCGCGGCGGTCGACGAGCTGCGGCTCCGGCTGGCTCTTCCAGCCCTCCGGCGCGTCGCAGCCGCGGCATTCGCGCTGATCGTGCTTGAAGATGGTGTGGCCGTAGCGGTCCTGGATGCGGTCGATCAAGGTCGGCTTCACGCGAACGCCGCCATTGGCGATCATCGAATAGGCCGTGGCCATCCGGATCACCGTGGTCTCGCCGGCGCCGAGCGCATAGGCGAGATAGTTCGGCAACTCGTCATAGACGCCGAAGCGCTTTGCATACTCGCCGATCAGCGGCATGCCGATTTCCTGCGCCAGCCGCACGGTTACCGTGTTGAGCGACAGCCGCAGCGCGTTGCGCAGCGTCACCTGGCCCTGATACTTGCCGGTGGAGAAGTTTTCGGGCCGCCAGATGTTGCCCTGCCCCTGGTCGATCTCGATCGGGGCGTCGATCATCATGGTCGATCCGGTGTAGCCGTTGTCGAGCGCCGACGAATAGACGATCGGCTTGAAGGTCGAGCCGGGCTGCCGATAGGCCTGGGTCGCGCGGTTAAACTGGCTCTGGTCGAACGAGAAGCCGCCGACCATCGCCAGCACGCGGCCGGTGTGCGGATCCATCGCCACCATCGCACCCGACAGTTCAGGGATCTGACGCAGCCGGTACTGGCCTTCGACGCGCTGGCCGTCCTTGCTGAAGAGCGGGTCGGCGTAGATCACGTCGCCGGGCTGCAGCACCTGCGCCACCGATGTCGGCGTCTTGCCCCTGCTCTTGGCCCAGCGCACGCCGTCCATCGTGACGATGCCGGTCTCCCGCTGCTTGCTGATGGCGCCGCCGAGTTCGCGGCCCGGCTGGAAGCCGATCCGTGCCGACTGATCGTTGCTCTCCAGCACCACCGCCATCCGCCACGGCGAGATGTCGGACAGCGACTTGATCTCGGCGAGCGGTACGCCCCAGTCGCTGGTCAGGTCGAGCTTCTGGATCGCACCGCGATAGCCCTGCTGCTCGTCATAGTTGACGAGCCCAGCCACCATGGCCTTGCGCGCCATCACCTGGACCTTGGGGTCGAGCGTGGTGCGCACCGAAAGGCCGCCCTCATAGAGCTTCTTCTCGCCATAGCGCTCGAAGATGTCGCGGCGGACTTCTTCCGAGAAATATTCGCCGGCGAAGGTGTGCGCGCCATTGCTGCGGTTGGTGACGGTCAGCGGCTCCTTGCGCGCCTTGTCGGCGTCGGCTGCGGTGATCCAGCCGTTCTCCTGCAGGCGGTCGATCACGTAGTTGCGGCGTTCGACCGCGCGCGCGCGGTTGCGCACCGGATGCAGGCTGGCCGGCATTTTCGGCAGCGCCGCCAGATAGGCCGCTTCCGCGACCGTCAGTTCATTGACGGATTTGTCGAAATACACCAGCGAGGCCGCCGCGATGCCGTAGGCGCCAAGGCCGAGATAGATTTCGTTGAGATAGAGCTCGAGGATCTTGTCCTTGGAGTAAGCCCGCTCGATTCGCATCGCCAGCAAGGCTTCCTTGATCTTGCGGGTGAACGAGACCTCGTTGGTCAAAAGGAAGTTCTTGGCGACCTGCTGGGTGATCGTCGAGGCGCCCTGCGGCCGCCGGTTGGAACCGAAGTTCTGGATGTAGGAGACGCCGGCGCGCGCCATGCCGGTATAGTCGATGCCGCCATGCTCGTAGAAATTCTTGTCCTCGGCGGCGAGGAACGCGTTGATCACGAGCTTCGGCACCGCCTGGATCGGCAGATAGAGCCTGCGCTCCTTGGCGTATTCGCCGAGCAGCGAGCCGTCGGCCGCATGCACGCGGGTCATCACCGGCGGCTCGTAGTTCTGGAGCTGCGAATAGTCGGGCAGGTCCTTGGAGAAATGCCAGAACAGCCCTGCGACTGCGGCCAGACCAGCCAGGAACAGGATGGTGCCTGCGGTGAACAGGAACCCGAAGAACCGCAACAGAAATTTCATCGACCAGATTTCCGTGGCGAATACGTCGCTCGTTCTGAGCGCGCTGCGTGCCACTTAGGCCGCCCGGTATATCGGTCGCTCCATGGACCTGCAATTCAACACCGGAGAATTAAAGCAAGCCAGGCGTCAAACTTATGCCATAGAGCCCGGCTCGCGCCCGCAGCCAAATCGGCAGACCTCGCCGACTGGCGGTGCCGCGGAGGCTGCATCGATCTCCGCTGCAGCGCTGGGCGATTCGCACGCCGCGCCTGATAGCGCTGTGGTCTCGCTACGCTTGCGCGGAGAGCACGTTACGAAAGAAAAGCGCGGGCCGGACGGATCGATTCCCCTATCCGCCCGCCGATTTGGGTGCTGCGACATCAGAAACCGGTGGACAGCGCCGGCGCGCCGATCACATTAAGGATTTGTTAACTATAACTACCGCAAGTTGTTGGCATACGCCGACTCGCGACGGGCTGATTTGGATGGCACTGCGCGGATTTAGACGGCCTTTTACGGCCGATCCGAATGTCCTTGGATTTCCGAGACCACCCACATCGGCCAGGGGCACAGAAGCCTTGGACCTCGTCTATCAGGCGGCGGATTTGTTCCGCAGCATCGAGGACCGGGCCCGCGCCGGCGAGGCCCGCGCCGAGGCCGCCGAACAGGCGCAGCTCGAAATCATCGCCGCCACCGAGCGCAAATTGAGGGATGCGTCGCGGGCGCTTGAGGAAGCCCGACGCCGCATCGAGTCCCAGCAGGAGCAGCTCGATGCGGCCGAATTCCGGGCCCAGGCCGCCGAAGCCGAGGCGCGCGAAGCCAAACAATCCCTGGACCTGGTCGAAGACGCGATCCGCCGGCGCCTGCTGCTGACCAGCGGGCACGACGACAACAGGTCGACCGCCGTCGCCTGACCGCAGCGCGGATCAATTGGAGCGGTAGCCCGCATGAGCGGAGCGACATGCGGGAGCTCAACGAGACCCGGATATCGCTTCGCTCATCCGGGCTACGGGTTGTCGTTGGGCGTCACGCTCAATACCCCGCAGCGAGCCCCGAATTGCGGCGCGGGTCGTTCGCGCCATAGAAGCGGTTGTTGCCAACCGGCTTGCCGTCCAGCGACGGCGCGCCGATGATGATCACCGCGAGGTGATTGACAGGCTGCGGCGGGCCGAATTTGTGGCCCATGCCCTCCAGGATCTTCCGCGTGTCCGGCGACAGCGTGTAGTCCTCGAGGTTGGTCGCCTCCGGCAGCCACTGCTGGTGGAAGCGCGGCATGTCCACGGCCTCCTGCGCGTTCATGCCGTAGTCGATCGCGTTGATCATGGTCAGCAGCACGGCGGTGATGATGCGGCTGCCGCCCGGGGTGCCCATCACGATGACTGGCTTGCCGTCCTTGGAGACGATGGTCGGGCTCATCGAGGACAGCGGACGCTTGCCGGGGACGATCGCGTTGGCCTCCCCCTGCACCAGCCCATACAGGTTCGGCACGCCGACCTTGGCGGTGAAGTCGTCCATTTCGTCATTGAGCAGCACGCCGGTCTTGGCCGCCGTCACCTTGGCGCCGAACCAGTCGTTCAGCGTGTAGGTGACCGACACCGCATTGCCGTCCTTGTCGGCGATCGAATAATGCGTGGTGTTGCTGCCCTCATGCGGCGGAACGCCGGGCCTGATGTCCCTGGAGACGCCGGCCTTTGCCGGGTCGATCGCGGCACGGATCTTCGCGGCGTAGGTCTTGTCGAGCAGCCGCTCGAGCGGATTCTTCACGAAGTCCGGATCGCCGAGATAGCTGTTGCGATCGACATAAGCGTGACGCATCGCCTCGATCTGGTAGTGCACCGCCTGCGCCGAATGGTAGCCAAGCTCCTTCAGCGGATAGCCTTCGAGGATGTTGAGCATCTCGCAGATCACCACCCCGCCCGAACTAGGCGGCGGCGCCGAGACCACGTGGTAACCGCGATAGTCACATTCGACCGGCGCCAGCTCGCGAACCCTGTAGTTGTCCAGATCCTCCTGCGTCAGCAGGCCCTTGCCGGCCTGGCTCGCGGCGACGATCGCCGCACCGACCCAGCCCTTGTAGAAGCCATCCGTGCCGCGCTTGCTGATCTCGCGCAGCGTCTCGGCAAGTTCGTGTTGCATCAGCCGTTCGCCGACCTGGAACGGCTTGCCGTTGTTGAGAAAGATCGCGGCCGAGGGCGGATCCTGGCGAAGATCGTCGACCGCAGAATCCAACATCTGAATGTCGCCGCGATCGAGCACGAAACCGTCCTCGGCGAGTTGCAGCGCCGGCGCAATCACGTCGGCGCGCTTCATGGTGCCGTATTTCTCGCGCGCATATTCCATGCCCGCGACCGAACCGGGCACGCCGACGGCGAGATGGCCCTTGGTGGAGAGGCCGGCGACAATCTTGCCTTCCTTGTCGAGATACATGTCGGCGGTGGCGCCCTTCGGCGCGGTCTCCCGGAAATCCAGGAAGGTCTTGCGGCCGTCGGCGAACTGGATGGTCATGAATCCGCCGCCACCGAGATTGCCGGCGGCGGGATAGGCCACTGCAAGCGCATAACCAACGGCCACCGCCGCATCGACGGCATTGCCGCCCCGCTTCAACACCTCGACGCCGACCTGCGTGGCAAGATGTTGCGCGGAAACCACCATGCCGTTCTCGGCGGCGACCGGCGCAACCGAGGCCGCGCGACCGGGAACTGCCGACACGATGCCGACCGAGACGAGCGCGGCGACCATCCATCGCGCGCGTGCATTTGGATTTTTCATGAAGCCTCCCGGGACCTGCGCCGGCTGTCGCGGCTTGCAGCGCTATCTCAACGGGTACATCTAGCAGGCCGCACGCGCGCGCACTATAGGCCCGCGCGGTCTCCACCGCTCGCCCGCAGCCGGCTATGCCGTCTGCCATAGGCCGCATAGATCACAAGCCCGATCATTAGCCACACCGCGAGCCTGATCCAGGTGTCGAGCGGCAGGCCGAACATCAGGAACAGCGAGGTTGCAGCGGCAGCCGGGGCCACCAGCCAGATCGCCGGCGCCCTGAACGGACGCGACAATTCCGGGTCGCGCACGCGCAGCACCAGCGTGCCGATCGAGACCACCGTGAATGCGAACAGCGTGCCGATCGAGACCAGTTCGCCGACCAGCCCGATCGGCAACAGCCCGCCGAGAACAGCGGCGACGGTGCCGGCGAAGATGGTCGAGACATAGGGGGTCTGGAAGCGCGGATGGATTTTGGCGGCAAAGCCCGGCAGCAATCCGTCATGCGCCATGGCGCGAAAGATCCGCGGCTGCGCCAGCAGCATGATGAGGATCACCGATGTCAATCCGAACAGGATGCCGAGCCTGATGAACGGACCGAGCCAGCCGATGCCGATCGCATCGATGCCGACGGCGATCGGATCGGGCACGCTGAGCCGATCATAGGGCACGATGCCGGTCAGCACGAATCCGACCGCGACATAGAGTGCGGCGCAGATCACGAGCGAGCCGAGAATGCCGATCGGCATATCGCGCTCCGGCGTCTTCGCTTCCTGTGCCGCGGTCGAGATCGCGTCGAAGCCGATATAGGCGAAGAACACCACCGCCGCGCCGCGGACCACGCCGGACCAGCCGAACACGCCAGGACCGGCATTCGGCGGGATCAGCGCGCCCTCCGGGTTGCTCGCCGTCACCCAGTTCGCCAGCGTCACCGAGGAAGCCGCGGTGGCGAGAAACAGCGCGATGACGACGAGCTTGACCACAACGACGAAGCTGGTGAAGCGCGCGGACTCGCGAATGCCGACCACCAGCAGCGTGGTCACGAAGGCGATGATCGCCATCGCCGGGATGTTGATGACCGCACCGGTCGACGACCACGCGCCGGTGTTGACGTCGTAGGCGAGCGGTGCCGAGGTGAATTGCTGCGGCAGGTTGATGCCGAAATCGCGCATGAGACTGACGAAATAGCCGGACCACCCGACCGAGACCGCGATCGCGCCAACCGCGTATTCAAGGATCAGATCCCAGCCGATGATCCAGGCGATCAGTTCGCCGAGCGTGGCATAGGCATAGGTGTAGGCGCTGCCGCAGATCGGCACCGTCGACGACATCTCGGCGTAGCACAGGCCGGCGAAGGCGCAGGCCACCGCACCAATCATGAAGGAGAGCGTGACCGCGGGACCGGCATTGGCGGCGGCCGCGTGGCCCGTCAGCACGAAGATGCCGGCGCCAATGATGCCGCCGATGCCGAGCGTGACCAGCTGCAAGGCCGACAGCGAGCGCCTGAAGATCGGCGTCTCCGCGTCGCCGTCGGCCCGCGCCGCCTCACGCAACAGGTCCGAGGTCGACTTTCGGTCCCAGAAACCGGCCAGAGCGTCTGTCACGCCGGGTGTCCTCCGCCGCTCGGGTCCGGCGGGACCCGACACGATCGGCAGACTATAACGCGGCTAACGTTCAGTCGTTCGCGCGCCGGGCGAATGCCGGCGCCGTTATCCACCGCCAAGCGCGGTGCAGGGCCTTATCGGCAGGGATGGCGGCGGCCGTCGCGGCCAAGGAAGGTACCGGACGCTGGATCGAATGAACGGTAACGCGCGCAGGCGGAAGATGGCTCCGCCGCGGACATGGCGCCGTAGGCGTTCGCCGGATTGCTGCCGCGCTGCGCGGCCTCCTGGGCCTCACCCCATGGCGTCAGGGCGCCGCCGTTGATCGCGCTGCGCCCGGGATTTTGCGCGTCGAAATATGCCGGCTCCGACATCTGGGCCGCGACCGGCGTGAACGTCATTCCCACGAGCAGCATGGCGGCTGCGACTGCCCATGACCTGGTCATGCGGCCTCTCCTATCGATCAATAAACATGTGCCGGATGACGGCCGAGCCGCCCCCAAAAGGAGATAGGGACGGCAATCGTCCGGGCACAGGGGCCACGGCGTCACGATGCTGCGAGCAAGCCAGCCGTGGCCCGCCGCTCAATGGTTATGCACGTCCGGCCGCGGGTCGGAGACGAACCCGTCGCGGTTCGGCATCTTGATCGTGGCGAGCGACTTGGCATCGAGCACCGCATTGGCCGGCACGATGCCGTTCAGGCTGAGGATGTAGGCGGACACCGCGTAGACGTCCTCATTGCTCAGCGACTGCGGCGCGTTCTGCGGCATCGCGCGGCGGATGTAGTCGAACAGCGTCGGGGCATAGGGCCAATAGCTGCCGACGGTGCGGATCGGCTTGGGGCTCGCCAGCGTGCCCTGTCCGCCGACCAGGCGGTCGCCGACGCCGCCCTGCCCGCTGTCGCCATGGCACGCCGCGCATTGCTCGCTGAACACCGTGCGGCCGCGCTCGACGCTGCCGCTGCCCGGCGGCAGGTTGGAGCCGTCACGGCCGATATCGATGTTCCAGCCGGCGATCTCGGCAGGCGTTGCCGCACGCCCGATGCCAAAGCGATCCTCGGCCTGCCCGGCAGTGGCGAGCATCGCGACCGCACTCACAAGAAACGCCGCCTTGAGCTTACGCCTGGCCATTGGTCACCTCACCATTCGCATCGATGCGCCAGGGCCAGATCGCGTTGTTGTGGTAGAACGAGTTGAGGCCGCGCACCTTGACCAATTCCGCCAGCGTCGGCTGGACGTAGCCGGTCTCGTCGATGGCACGGCTCTGGATCACGGCAGGTTTGCCGTCCCAATGCCAGGGCAAGCGGAAGCGCGTGAGCGCGCGCGTCAACACGGGCTCCTGAAGTTCGGCCTGCTGCCAGCTCTTGCCCTCGTCGAGCGAGACCTCGACGCTCTTGACCTTGCCGTGACCGCTCCAGGCGATGCCGGTAATCTCGTGAAAGCCCTGCGTCGTCAGCTTCTGCCCGCCGGACGGCCGCGTGATGATCGACTTGGCTTCCATATAGAAGGTGAATTCGCGCGACGTGCCGTCGGGCATCGGGTCGGTGTATTTCGAGGTCTCCTCGCGCGAATAGGCCGGCTCGGCGACGACCTTGAGCCGGCGCAGCCACTTCACGTTCATGTTGCCCTCGAAGCCGGGCAGCAACAGGCGTAGCGGATAGCCCTGCTGTGGGCGCAGCCGCTCGCCATTCTGGCTGTAGACCAGCATGGCATCGTCGAGGCATTTCTCGATCGGGATCGAGCGCGTCAACGCAGCGGCGTCGGCGCCTTCGGCCACGATCCATTTGGCACCCGCCTGCAGGCCCGCTTCGTCCAGCACCGTCTTCAGCGGAACGCCGGTCCATTCCGCACAGCTCAGGAGGCCGACGAGGTCGGAGGCCGTCTTGCCGTAGGGCTTGGTGTAGACCGGATTGCCGGAGCACTCGAGGAAGTGGATGCGCGACTGCGACGGAAAGCGGCGGATGTCCTCCATCGTGAACACCAGCGGGCGATCGACCATGCCATGCAGCACCAGCCGGTGCTCGGCCGGGTCGATGGTCGGCACGCCGCCATGGTGGCGTTCGTAGAACAAACCGTTCGGCGTGATGATGCCGTCGAGCTCCTGCAACGGCGTGCGGCCCGAGGCGGAAACATACTGCGGCAGTGTCTTCGAGATGTTCTTGACGACAGCCTTCTCGTGAAGCGATGGCGTGCCATAGGGTTGGCTTCCCATCGGGTCGCCGGGCGCTTTCATCCATTCCGGCACATTGGGCGGAAGATTATTCCCCTGTTCGGCAAGCGCGGTAGAACCGGCAACTCCCGATATCGCGGAGCCACCGGCCAGTGCCGCACCGGCCTGAAGGAATCGCCTGCGAGACGCCTCTCGCACGCGCTTGTCCGTCGTGTGTTCGCTCATAGACGTTTTCCTCTGACGTTACCAGGGCATGATCCGGAAAAGTGCGAAGCGGTTTTCCGAAGAGATCATGCCAGGACAACAATCTGAAGCGCGATGACGATTCATCGTGCTCTGGTGCAGCCTAACACCAAACAGCTGAGGCGAAGCAATGCTCCATCGCGCATAGCCGCATCGACGGCGCGTGATGGCCGTTGTTCGACAGTCTTGCTTGCGTTCACATCCGTTCGCCTGGCAACTGACTGGCTTGCTTCACCCACGCGGTGAACTGGGCTTCGTCGAGTTCGTCGCTCTCGTGAATGTCGAGATAGCGCGTGTGCTGCTGCCTGGACTCGCCCGGCGGCACCGGATGCAGCGACGCGCCGCGAAAGAACGCCACCTTGACGTAGCGCGTGAAGACATGGATGCCGAGGAACCAGCCTTCCCCTTCCATGCCGTAGAGCGACGAATTCCACTTCACCGCCTTGTGCACGCCGGGGACGGTACGCGCGATGAGCGCGTCAAGCCTGCGTCCGACGTCGCGCTTCCACCCCGGCATCGCGGCGATATAGGCTTGCACCGGAGCGTCACCATATCCCTTGGCGATCTGCGGATTGCCGCCTGCGAGCAGACGCGGCTTTGCGGTGCCACGCTTCGCGGCGCTCTTTTTCGCACTCTTCGCCAACGTCTTTGGCGTCTTGCCAGCCATTGTGCTCGTTCTCACCGGTTCACGTCTCGCGCGCAGCGCAGCGTCCGTCCTCTCAAAGCGGATCATATCGGCTACGCGTCGGTGTTGTCGTCGGCGAGCGCGCGTGTTCGCGGCGGCGTATCGACGCGCTCGGGCGGCTTTCGTGTGGCGGTCTGGCACTTAGTCGATCACGGGCGGCGTGCCGTGGGTGTGGAACGACTCGATCGTCTTCAACCCCCACGCCTGTCCCCTCTTGCGCTCTTCCTCGGTCCACACGATCGGCTTCCAGTCAGGTGCAAGGATCAGACGTGCGCCGGCGTTGGCGACCTCGACGCGGTTGCCGCCGGGTTCATAGACATAGAGGAAGAAGGTCTGCTGGATCGCGTGCTTGTGCGGCCCGGTCTCGATCAGCACCCCGTGCTCGAGAAAAATATCCGCGGCCCGCAGGATCTCCTCACGGCTGTCGAGCGCGTAGGTGACATGGTGAAACCGGCCGCGCTTGCCGTAATGGTCGCGCGTATAGGCGAAGTCGTAGCTCTTGTTCGACATCGTCATCCACATCGCGGCTTCCGTGCCGTCGTTGAGCACGATCTGCTCGGTGGTGCGGCAGCCGAGGTAGTCTTCGAAGAACAGACGGTTGGCCTTGATGTCGACCGCGAGGCAATTGAGATGGTCGAGCCGCCGGACATTGACGCCGCGCGCCGGAAAGCGCTGCGCCTGATTTTTCAGCGCGGGCTTCAGCTCGGACGGCGCCTCGTACCACTCAGTCTCGTAATAGAGCTCGATGACATGGCCGTCGGGATCGCGGCAGCGGAATGCCGGCCCCTGCCCCATGTCACCATCGATCCAGCCGATATCGAAGCCCGAGCCCTTCAGCGCGGCGACGCGGCGTTCGAGCGCCTGCGGGCTGCGTGCCCGCAGCGCCATGTGCTCCATCCCTGAAGTCTTCGACGCCGTCAGCTTCAGCGAATAACGCTCGTAATCATCCCAGCCGCGCAGATAGACCGACTCGCCCTTGCGGCCGCTGACGGTCATGCCCATGACGTCGACGAAGAATTTCAGGCTCTCGTCCGGCTTCGGCGTCAAAAGCTCCATGTGCCCGAGATGCGCGAGATCGAAGATCGGTTCCGGCTGCATGGGCGGTCTCCCTCCGCGACGACGCCGGATCGACGACTTGCGGTTCGACAGGTGAGCGGCGCGTCGATTTGTACTAGTGTACAAATGATTAGGCCTCGTCAACAAATGATTGGCGCCGGCAATTGCCGCTCGCACGGCACTCCGTGGCTGGAATCACCCGGTGAAAGCGGTCGAGGCAGGCGGTCAGGCGACCGAGACGGCGGTCTCGCGATGCGACGAGAGCAGCTTGCGGATTTCAGCCGATGACACCGGCCGGCTGAACAGATAGCCCTGCATCTCGGTGCAGCCGAGGATGCGCAGCAGGTTGCGCTGCTGCTCGGTCTCGACGCCCTCCGCGGTCGTGGTCATGTCGCTGGCAGCGGCGATGTTGACGACGGCCTGGACGATCGTGGACGACGCGCCGGTCCCGGCGAGATCCTTGATGAAGGCGCGATCGATCTTGATCTTGTCGAACGGGAAGCGCTGCAGATAGCTCAGTGAGGAATATCCGGTGCCGAAATCGTCGAGCGCGATACGGACGCCGAGCTCGCGCAGCTGATGCAGGATATCGAGCGCAGCCTCGTCGTCGCGGATCAGCACCGCCTCGGTGATCTCGAGCTCGAGCCGCGAAGGTGCCAGACCTGACGCGGCGAGCGCGGCGGCGACGTTGAGTGCCAGTGTCTGGCTCTTGAACTGGATCGGAGACACGTTGACCGCGACATGAACATGCTCCGGCCAGTTCATCGCCTCGCGGCACGCGGTGTTGAGCACCCAGTGACCGAGATCGTTGATCAGGCCGGTGTCCTCGGCGATCGGAATGAAATCCGCCGGCGAGATGGTGCCGCGTTCCGGATGGCGCCAGCGCACCAGCGCCTCGCAGCAACTGACCTGGCCCTCCTCGAGATGGAGCAGCGGCTGATAGTGCAGCTCGAAGCTGCCGTCGACGATCGCCTGGCGCAGCTCGAGCTCGAGGCTGCGCCGCGCCTTGGCGCGCGCGTCCATGCCGGTCTCGAAGAACCGGTAGGTGCGGCGACCGTCGCTCTTGGCTCCGTAGAGCGCGAGGTCGGCATTGCGCAGCAATTGATCGATGTCGAGGCCGTCGGCGGGCGCAACGGCGATGCCGATGCTGGCGTCGGTGGTGATCAGATGCCCGCTGCAGTCGATCGGCCGGCGGATCGCCTGATAGATCGCAGCGAGGAGCTGCATGGTCTCGGTCTGATCGCGGACGACGGTCTGGATCACGGCAAACTCGTCACCGCCGAGCCGCGCCGCGACGTCGGTGCCCCCAACGCAGGTGCGCAGGCGGTCGGCGATCGCCCTGAGCAATTCGTCGCCGATCTGATGGCCGAGCGCGTCGTTGACGGCCTTGAACTCGTCGATGTCGATATACATGACCGCGAGCTGCTGATCCGGCCGGATCGCCCTCAGCGCCCGCTCCAGGCGCTCGCGGAACAGCACGCGGTTCGGCAGGTCGGTCAGCGCATCATAATGCGCCATGTGGGCGATCTTGTTCTCGGTGCGCGTGCGCTCCGTGATATCCTGGATGGTCGCCACCCAGCCGCCTTCCGGCAGCGGCTTGTTGACGATCTCGATCGCGCGCCCGCCTGGCGCCTGCGTCAGCTGACGCGTGGCGCGGCCAAGCTTCACGTTGCCCATGATGGCGTCGCAGAAGTCGTCGACATCGCCGTCGAACGAGCCGGTCTCCTGCCTGTGTGCGATCAGCCGGTGCATGGTGCAGCCGGGCTTGGCGACGTCGGGCGAAAGCCCGAACATCTCGATGTAGGGACGGTTGCAGATGATGATGCGCGCCGACGCGTCGTAGAGCACGAGGCCCTGCGGAATGTTGTTCACGGCGGTCATGAGATTGCGACGTTCGGTGGCGAGCCGCTCGTCGGAGATTTCGTGCCGCTTGAGCAACAGGAAGACGATCACGGCCATGATCGCGAATGCCGCCATCAGCAGGCCTTCGCGCTCGCTCCATTGCGCGGTCGCGCTTCCGAGCAGGCTGCCGACCAACAGGCCGGCACAGAACGCCAGCCCCTTGGTCGAGCCAGCATCGGCATTTCCTGAATTGCGATGTTCGATGCGCACGCTGATCTCTCCCGGGCGCGGCATCGTTACGCAGCACAAATGGAAAGGTCGTTACAACTCGCAGTTAGCAATCGGTTACGCGATACCGGGCGACAGCGCATGACAAATCGAGCCCAATTCCCCGCAAACCTACGGAGCTGCCGATGCACTCCTCGGAGATGGTGAATCCCGCGTTAACGGAAAAACCGGGAAACAAACGCGGCTGTGCCGGAAAGCGACGATTCCGCCGCCGATGCGCGCGACAGCGCGTCATCTCGCGGCACGATAGAAACAAATCGTCACCGGGAAGGTGTAGATTTAGCCGATGCGCAACCCCGGCGATTTAACGGTTTTTCCAATCCCGGGCGGGCATATTGGTCCGGACATTTAGATTTTGAGAACGAGCCAGGCTGGTACTGTGACACCCTTCGGACGTGTGATCTCTGTGCGCGGCTCGCAGGCCCGGGTTGGGCTGCTGGCGGGCGGCCAGATGCAACTTTCAGAGATGCGAGCGACGGTCGGCCGGTTCGTCAGTATCCGCTGCGCGAGTTCGGTCATCGTCGCCATGATCACCGAAGTGACGTGCGAGAACCTGCCGGCATCCGACGAATACATGGCGACTGCCTCGGTCGACCTGCTCGGCGAAATCCTGGGCGGCGACCGTCCGAAATTCCAGCGCGGCGTCACCCATTATCCGACCATCGGCGACAGCACCGATCTGATCACGAACCAGGAGCTGCGCACGGTCTATGCGCCGAGCGGCTCGGATCAGATCAATGTCGGCACGCTGCAGCAGGATCGTTCGGTGATCGCCTATGTCGACGTCGAGGAGATGCTGTCCAAGCACTTCGCGGTGCTCGGCTCGACCGGCGTCGGCAAATCGACCGGCGTGTCGCTGCTGCTCAACGAGATCCTGAAGTCGCGGCCGAACCTGCGCATCTTCCTGCTCGACGTGCACAACGAATATGGCCGCTGCTTCGGCGAGCGCGCGCAGGTGCTCAACCCGCGAAACCTGAAGCTGCCGTTCTGGCTGTTCAACTTCGAAGAGATCGTCGACGTGCTGTTCGGCGGCCGGCCCGGCGTGCCCGAGGAGCTCGACATCCTCGCCGAAGTGATTCCGATGGCGAAGGGCATCTACACCCAGTACCAGAACTCCGACCGGGTCGGTCTCGGGCTGAAGCGCATCGACCCCAAGCAGGTCGGCTACACCGTCGATACGCCGGTGCCCTATCGCCTCGTCGACCTGATCTCGCTGATCGACGAGCGCATGGGCAAGCTGGAGAACCGCTCCTCGCGCATCATCTATCACAAACTGATCTCGCGCATCGACGCGGTGCGCAACGATCCGCGCTACGCCTTCATGTTCGACAATGCCAATGTCGGCGGCGATACCATGGCCGAGGTGATCAGCCATCTGTTCCGCCTGCCCGCCAACGGCAAGCCGATGACCATCATGCAGCTCGCCGGCTTCCCCGCCGAAGTCGTCGATTCCGTGGTGTCGGTGCTGTGCCGCATGGCGTTCGATTTCGGGCTGTGGAGCGACGGCGTCTCGCCGATGCTGTTCGTCTGCGAGGAAGCGCACCGCTACGCCTCCGCCGACCGCAATATCGGCTTCGGGCCGACCCGCAAGGCGGTGTCGCGCATTGCCAAGGAAGGCCGCAAATACGGCGTCTATCTCGGCCTGATCACCCAGCGTCCGGCCGAGCTCGACGCGACCATCATCTCCCAGTGCAACACGCTGTTCACGATGCGCCTCGCCAACGACCGCGACCAGGCGCTGCTGCGCTCCGCGGTCTCGGACGCCGCCGCCAACCTGCTGTCCTTCGTGCCTTCGCTCGGCACCCGCGAGGTGCTGGCGTTCGGCGAAGGCGTGGCGCTGCCGACCCGGCTGCGCTTCAAGGAGGTGCCGCCGCACCAGCTGCCGCGCGGCGAGGCCACCATCGCCACGGTACCGTCGGTCACCGCCGGCCATGACATGCATTTCGTCAGCGCGGTGCTGGAGCGCTGGCGCGGCGCCACCTCGCATCGCGATAGCCCAAGCGACGCCAACTTCAACTCTCCGGCGCCGGCGCGCACTATGGCGCCGGCCGAGGCGCCGATGCTGCAGCCCTCGCTCGGCCTCGATCCGGACCGTTTCTCGCTGCTGAAGAAGCCGCTGCGCTAGCATCGTCGCGGCAAGGCACGATGCGCCTTGCGCCCGACCCGTCATCCACTATGGTCTCGCGTGACGCCGCATCCAGGCGGCACGCCGGAACCATCTCATGACGCAGCCGACCGCAAAACGCTTCCCGACGCCCGCTCTCGACAAGCTCCCCGAGGATATCCGCGCCCGCATCCTGGCGGTGCAGGAGAAATCCGGCTTCGTGCCGAACGTCTTCCTCACCCTGGCCTATCGCCCCGACGAGTTTCGCGCCTTCTTCGCCTATCACGACGCGCTGATGGAGAAGGACTCCGGCCTCTCGAAGGCCGAGCGCGAGATGATCGTGGTGGCGACCAGCGCCGCCAACCAGTGCCAGTATTGCGTGATCGCCCACGGCGCGATCCTGCGCATCCGCGCCAAGAATCCCGAGATCGCCGACCAGATCGCGGTCAACTACCGCAAGGCCGACATCACGCCGCGGCAGCGCGCGATGCTCGACTTCGCCATGAAGGTGAGCCGCGCGGCCGAGGAAGTCTCGGAGGCGGACTTCGCCGCGCTTGCCGCCCACGGCTTCAGCGACGACGACGTCTGGGACATCGCCGCGGTTGCGGCGTTCTTCGCGCTGTCGAACCGGCTCGCCAACGTCACCGGCATGCGGCCGAACGGCGAGTTCTATATGCTCGGCCGGCAGCCGAAATAGAGGACGCCTTGGCGGACTGGAGCGAGATCATCCTGCGTCTCGGCGCGGCCACCCTTGCCGGCTGCGCGATCGGGCTCGACCGCGACCTGCGCGGCAAGCCGATCGGCCTGAAGACGCTGGGTCTCGTCAGCCTTTCGACGGCGATGGTCGTGCTGTTGGCATTGCAGGCCGTCGAGCCCGGCAAGTTCACCGACGCGGTGAGCCGCGTGATCCAGGGCGTGCTGACCGGCATCGGATTTCTCGGCGCCGGCGTGATCGTGCGGCAGGGCGACCGCTTCCAGGTCCGCGGCCTGACCAGCGCCGCATGCGCCTTCTTCGCCGCTTGCGTCGGCATCGTCTGCGGGGCCGGACATTGGCCGATCGTCGTCACCGCCGTCGCGCTGGCGTTCCTGCTGTTGACCTTCGGCAAGCGAACCGAGCGGTGGCTGCACCACGCGCTCGGTGGCAAGGAGGATCAGCACAGGCCGGAGGCCGCGGCAGATCAGTCGTCAGATGCCGGCCCGCACCAGCCGGGCAAATAGACCGCGTCCTTGCTGCGGCCGAGCGCCAGTCCCTTCTCCAGCGCCTTGGCGAAATTGTTCTCCACCGTCTTGCGCGGGATGTGGCGGCGCAGGAAATCGGCCCACAGGAATTCGCTGAACGGCGTCGTGTCCTTGGCAAAACCGCCCGCCCGGCGCATCTCGCCGGCGAGGCTGCGGAACGGATCGTCCCTGAGATCCTTGATCGATTTCGGAATGTCCTTGAAGTGGCGGCGCTCGCCCTTGGAATCGTAGGGATAGACCCAGCGCTTGTTGTCCATCACGCCCCAGAACACGTCACGCTCGACCATCGTGAGATCGCCGATCACCGTGACCAGGATGTCCTTGACGCCCTCCTCGTGCAGCGCCCGCGCCATGTGATGGTGATCGACCACGTAGTAGCGATCGTCGGGACCATGGACGACCGGGATCATGTGCTTGCCCAGCAGTTCGGCGCGCTTCTTGTCCGACTTGTGCTCGCGCCAGCGCTTCCGCTTCTCCGTCACCTCCTGCATGCCGACCGTCATCTGGGTCGGCCGCAGCGACATGATCGGGACCGGTTTGACGTAAGGCTCGCGCGTGTGGGCCATGATTTATGCTCCCTTTTGACCGGCACTCCGGAACGGGTTCCACTATGTCATGAGCCCGCAGGCGGGTGAAAGAGTCCGGTGTGCCGGAATGGCTTCACGAAGCGGTGGGGCCGACGGCCGGATGGTCCGGCCTCGGGGCTGTCGATGCCCCCGGCCGTCAATGCGTAGGATGCCAATGCCGGGGCGCGCAGCCTCAACCTCAATGACGGCGTTGCAGCGCAAACTGTGCGTGCGCGAAGGTCGAACGCGTGTGTCGACATCGGCCTCGTCATCGCAATGCCGAGCATCCCGCGCACCGCAGCAGTCACCTCGACGGCAAGCCAGTTCCTGGAGGTGATCGAAGCATGAATACCACCTCTGCGCGCACCAAGATTTTAGGTGTGAAGTGCAGCGAACATGCTAAACATAACCGGCGACGCGACCGGACTGACAACAGTGAAGACGCAGCGGCCAATTTCCTCGGATGCGGAGCACGTAGTGCTCAAATTCCGGCCGCGTACCTCGGCGCAGCCGCCCGGCAAGCGCGAAGAGCCGCACCGAACGACGCGCCCGGCTTCCGTTGCCAACGATCTCTCTCGCTATGAGAAGCCGCGCGAGGAGCCGGACGATTTCCGCCAGCGCATGCTCGCCAACATCGCCGCCTTCGCCTTCACGGTGGCGCTCACCGCGATCGGCATCTGGCTTGCCATGAGCATCGCCGATTTGCGCAAGACCCAGGATTGCGTGCTGATGGGCCGCCGGGATTGCGCGAAGATTACGGTGATGCCGCGCAGCTAGGCTGGCCGGAACCCTGCCCAAAAACCGTCCTTGCGAGGCCGGCCAAGCTCCATTGAACTAACGGCCCTGCTCCGATATACGGGCACACGACTCCGGCACCAGCAATCGGGCATTCCGGGGCAACGCGCCCGCCTCCTCTGAGCCGACCCGGAATTACCTTCAATATATCAAAGGCTTAATGATGTCCTCCACATTCGAGCAGATCGCCAACATTATCGCGGAGACCTGCGACATCCCGCGCGACACGATCAAGCCGGAGAGCCACGCGATCGACGATCTGGGGATCGACAGCCTCGACTTCCTCGACATCGCGTTTGCCATCGACAAGGCCTTTGGGATCAAAATGCCGCTCGAAAAGTGGACCCAGGAGGTCAACGACGGCAAGGCCACGACGGAGCAGTATTTCGTGTTGAAGAATCTCGCCGACCGCATCGACGAGCTGGTTGCAGCCAAGAACGCGGGCACGGGCACGGGCTCGTAATCGCCCATCATGCAGCTCGAGATCTTTCAGCTGATCGATCGGATCGTCGACCTCAACCTCGACGCAAGGACCATTGTCGTCGAGGCGGATGTCCCGCCCGACAGCCATTCGGTGTTCGCGGGGCACTTCCCGGGCTATCCGATCATGCCCGGCGTGCTGCTGACCGAAGCAATGGCCCAGAGTTCGGGCTGGCTGATCCTCGGTCTGACCAAGTTCGAGCGCATGCCCTTCCTCGCCATGGTCAAGGAAGCCAAGATGCGCGGCTTCGTCAGCCCCGGTTCGCTCCTGACCATCGAGGCCAAGATCGAGCACGAAGGTTCAGGCTTCGCCGTCACCTCGGCGAAGGTTCGCGTCGGCAAGGAGCTCAAGTGCAATGCCGAGCTGACCTTCCGTCATATCCCCTTCCCCAGCCCGGACTTGCGCGTGCACATGGATGCCATGGCCACCAAGATCGGGTTTCCGCAGCAGGCAATGAGTCATGGCTGAGAAGGAAGTCTGGATCACCGGCGTAGGCCTGCTCTCCTCGCTTGGCGAAGGGCTGGATGCGCATTGGGAGGCGCTCGGCGCCCGGCGCGTCAATGCCGACGAGAAGCGGCTCGCGCCATACGTGATCCATCCGATCGCCCCCGTCAGCTTCGACGCCCAGATCCCGAAGAAGGGCGATCAGCGTCAGATGGAGACGTGGCAGCGGATCGGTACCTATGCCGCCGGGCTGGCGCTCGATTCCGCCGGCGTCAAAGGCAATCAGGAAATCCTGTCGCGGATGGACATGATCATCGCAGCCGGTGGCGGCGAGCGTGACCTCAATGTCGACCTGGCGATCATGAACGCCGATGCGCAGGGCAAGCTGCCGCCCGCCCTGCTCAACGAGAAGCTGATGAACGAGCTGCGCCCGACGCTGTTCCTGGCGCAGCTCTCCAACCTGCTCGCCGGCAACATCGCGATCGTTCACGGCGTGTGCGGGACCTCCCGCACCTTCATGGGCGAGGAAGCCTCGAGCATCGACGCGGCACGGATCGCGGTCGCGCGCATTGGAGCCGGCCAGAGTGACATCGCCTTGGTCGGTGCCGCTCATAACGGCGATCGCGGCGACCTCTTGATGCTTTATGCATTCGGCGATCTCGCCCTCAAGGACCAGCATAGCTCGGTCTGGGCCCGCAGGAACAACCCGGGCTTTGCCATTGGCTCCGCCGGCGCCTTCCTCGTGATGGAATCGCGCGAACATGCCGAGGCCCGCGGCGCAAAGCCGTACGCCAAGCTGACCAAGGTGGTCGCCGACCTTGCCCGACGCAAGGAGCCGGGCGCCGTGACGAAATCGCTGCAGGCGTTGTGGCCGCAGCTCGGCGTCAGCGGCGACGACGGTATCCTGATCACGGGCGCGACCGGCGCCGAGCCTGCGACCGCTGAAGAGCGCGCATTCCTCAGCCAGCATGCCGGCTTTGCCGTCCGCGCCACCGGAACGACCTTTGGCCACACCATGGAGGCGCAGTTCCCGCTCGGGCTCGCGCTGGCCGCGCTGTCGATCTCGCGCGGCGCGCTCTATCCGGCCAACGACCCGACCGGGCTGGAGGTTGAAAAGACCGAAGCGCCAACCCAGATTGTCGTGTTGGGGGTCGGCCACTGGCAGGGCGAAGGCATGGCACTGGTCGAGGCCGTCAAGTAATTCGGCGCAAGCACCGACGGGGACACCATGACAGCACCACGCGATAAATTCGGCCGACCGATCGTCGTCGTGACCGGCATGGGAATCGTGACGTCGCTCGGCGGCGGCAAGACCGACAATTGGAAGCGCCTCACCGCGGGTGAGTCCGGCATCAAGACCGTCACACGCTTCCCGCTCGACAGTATGAAGACGACGATGGCCGGCGCCGTCGATTTCGTCACCGTCGACCCGTTCTCCTCGACCAGCCTGTCGCAGCGTCTGGCAGAGATCGCGACCGAGGAAGCGCTTGAGCAAGCCGGCATCGGCAGCAAGGGCGACTTTCCCGGCCCGCTGTTTCTGGCAGTCGCCCCGATCGAGACCGAGTGGCCGCAGCGGCTCGAAGTCGCGCGCGAGGTTCCGACCAAGGACTTTGGAATCATCGAATACCTGGCGACCTGCAGCGGCGGGAAGTTCGCGCACTTTCACCGGCGCTTCACCTTCGGCTCCGTCGCGCTCAACCTCGCCGAGACCTTCGGCACCAAAGGGTCCCCGATTTCGCTGTCGACGGCTTGCGCGTCCGGTGCGACCGCGATCCAGCTTGGCGTCGAGGCGATCCGCCGCGGCGAAACCGATGCGACGCTGTGCGTCGCAACCGACGGCTCGGTGAACCCGGAAGCCATGGTGCGCTTCTCGCTGCTGTCGGCTCTCTCCACCCAGAACGATCCGCCGCAGGCCGCCTCGAAACCGTTCTCGAAGAACCGCGACGGCTTCGTGATGGCCGAAGGCGCCGGCGCGCTGGTGCTCGAGAGCTACGAGGCCGCGATGGCCCGCGGCGCGCGCATCCTCGGCGTCGTCGCCGGCTGCGGCGAGCTCACCGATTCCTTCCATCGCACCCGCTCGGCCCCGGACGGCAAGCCGGCGATCGGCTGCGTGCGCAAGACACTCGCCGATGCTGGAATGGAGCCCGAGCAAATCGATCACATCAACGCGCACGGGACCTCGACGCCGGAAAACGACAAGATGGAGTATCTTGCGACGTCGGCCGTGTTTGGCGAACACACCAAAAACATTCCGGTGTCGTCGAACAAGTCGATGGTCGGCCACACCATCTCGGCCGCCGGTGCAGTCGAGGCGATCTTCTCGCTGCTCACGCTCGAGCATCAGCGGATTCCGCCGACGATCAACTACGAGGTGCCTGATCCCGCGATCCCGTTCGACGTAGTCGGCAACAAGGCGCGCGATGCCAAGGTGACCGCCGTGATGTCGAACTCGTTCGGGTTCGGCGGGCAGAACGCCTCGCTGATCTTGACGCGCGAGCCGGCCTAGCGCCCTCGCCTCATCAGATGAAACGCCTGCTCCTTCGCACCAGGGCGCACCTGCGTGACGCCGCGAAGCCCGTGACCGACGCGGCGATCGGCGGGCTGACGATCGGCCTGCTGCGTACAACGCGCTATTTCGATCCCGAGAAGACCGCAAGGTTCTTCGGCCGCGCCGCCCATTTCATCGGCCGCCGGCTGCGCGAGGATCGCATCGGCCGCGAGAACCTCAAGGCCGCCTTCCCGGAAAAGTCACCGGAGGAGATCGAGGAGATCCTGACGGGCGTCTGGCACAACCTCGGACGCATCGGCGCTGAATTCGCGCACATCGACCGCATCTGGGACCACGACCCCCAAAATCCCGACAAGCCGGGTCGCGTCGAATTCTCGGCGCGCAGCAAGCAGCTGTTCGACCAGTTGCGCGACGACGGCAAGCCGGCACTGTTCTTCGCCGCACATCTCGGCAACTGGGAGCTCTCTCCGATTGCCGCCGCAGCGCATGGGCTCGACGCCACCATCCTGTTTCGGCGGCCGAACATCGAAGCCGCCGACCGCGCCATCGAGCGCATCCGCGCGGTCAATCTGGGCACACTGGTGCCGGCCGGCCGCGACGCGCCGCTCAAGCTGGCGCAGGCGCTGAAGAACGGCCAGCACGTCGCGATGCTGGTCGATCAGTATTTGACCAACGGCGTTCCCGTCACCTTCTTCGGCCGCAAGACCACAGCGAATCCGCTGCTGGCGCGCCTGCGCCGGCAGATCGATTGCCCCATCCACGGCACGCGGATCATCCGCCTGCCCGACGGCCGCTTCCGCGGCGAGGTCACCGAGGAAATCAAGCCGGTGTTCGACGCATCCGGCCAGATCGATATCCAGGGCACGATGCAGGCGATCACCGACGTCGTCGAGGGCTGGGTCCGCGAATATCCGGATCAGTGGCTCTGGCTGCACCGGCGCTGGCGGTAGGCTGGCAGCCCTACCTCGTCATTGCGAGGAGCGAAGCGACGAAGCAATCCATGCTTCAGCAGGTGCGACGCGATGGATTGCTTCGCGGAGCCTGTCGTCGGGCGCGCGTTCGCGCGACCCGTTGGCTCGCAATGACGGATAGACCTATTTCCCGGTCTTCACCCTCGTCCACAGCCGATTGATGATTCGCTGCGTCGCCGGATCGCGCGCGGTGATCACGAACAGCTTCTTCTGCATCGCTTCGTCGGGATAGATATTCTTGTCGGTGAAGATCTTCGGATCGATCAGCTTCTGGCTCGCCAGATTGCCGTTGGCGTAGGACAGAAAGTTCGAGTTCTTCGCCGCGATCTCGGGACGGTAGAGGTAGTTGATCAGCTCATAGGCCTCGGCGACGTTCTTCGCGTCCGACGGAATCGCGAGATTGTCGAAGAACATCTGCGCGCCCTCCTTCGGGATCGTGTAACCGATCTCGACGCCGGTGTTGGCTTCCGCCGCCCGGCTGCGCGCCTGCATGATGTCGCCCGACCATCCGACCACGAAGCAGATTTCGCCCGAGGCCAGCGCGCTGAGATATTCGGACGAGTGGAATTTGCGCACATAGGGCCGGATCTTGATGACGAGATCGGCGGCCTTCTCGAGGTCAGCCTGCTTGGTCGAGTTCGGATCGAGGCCGAGATAGCTCAGCGCCGCCGGCAGGATGTCGTCCGCGGAATCCAGCATGTGGATGCCGCAATCCTTGAACTTGGCGAGGTTCTCCGGCTTGAACACCATGTCCCAGCTGTCGATCTTCGCGTCGGGACCGAGAATCTTCTCCGCGATCTTGACGTTGTAGCCGATGCCGGTGGTGCCCCACATGTAGTTGGCGCCGTAGCTATTGCCGGGATCGTAAGTCGCAAGCTGCTCCGTCACCACGGGCCATGCATTGGCGAGGTTCGGCAGCTTCGACTTGTCGAGCTTGAGGAACACCTTCGCGGTGATCTGGCGCTGCAGGAAGTAGCCGGTCGGCACCACGACGTCATAGCCCGACTTGCCGGCGAGCAGCCGCGTCTCCAGCGTCTCGTTGGCGTCGAACGTATCGTAGACGACCTTGATGCCGGTTTCCTTGGTGAAGTCCTCGAGGACTCCCGGCGCCATGTAGTTCGACCAGTTGTAGAAGTTGACCGTGCGCTCCTCGGCGTCAGCGGAGGCCGAGAGCAGCAGGACCGTCGCGACCGCGCCGACGAAGCTGACGAGACGACGGTTCTGCTCTCGCATTCTGGCCTACCTCTTGCGGCGGTGGACGGCGTCCGACAACCGCTCCAGCGCGGCATCGAGCGTCGAGTCTTTCTTGGCGAAACAAAAACGCACGACCGACGTCACCGCATCCTGCTCGTAGAACGCCGACACCGGGATCGCGGCAACCTTGTAGTCCTGCACGATCCGCCAGCAGAACTCGGCATCGGTCTCGTTGAGCCGGAGCGGCAACAGGTCCACGGTGAGGAAGTAAGTCCCCTGCGACTTCAGCACCGGAAAGCCGATGCTCTCCAACCCCTTGGTCAGGCGGTCGCGGCTCCGCGCCATGTCCTTGCGCATGTCGAGGAAATAGTCGTCGGGCTTGCCGAGGCCATATGCCACCGCCGCTTGCAAATTGGGCGCCGTCGTGAAGGTGAGGAACTGGTGCACCTTCGCAGCGACGCGCAGCAGCGGCGGCGCGGCGCAGACGAAGCCGATCTTCCATCCGGTCAGCGAGAAGATCTTGCCGGCGCTGCCGACCTTGATGGTGCGATCGCGCATGCCCGGGATCGTGATCAGCGGGATGTGCTCGCGGCCGTCGAACACCACGTGTTCCCAGACCTCGTCGCAGATCGCGACCACGTCGAATTCCTGGCAGAACCGCGCCAGCAGTTCGAGGTCCTCGCGCGGATAGACCACCGCCGCCGGATTGAGCGGATTGTTGAACAGCACCGCCTTGGTCTTGTGATTGAAGACGCTGCGCAGCATCTCCTCGCTCAGCCGCCACTCCGGCGGTTCGAGCCGCAGCAGCCGCGGAATGCCGCCGGCCTGGCGGATGATCGGCAGATAGGAATCATAGACCGGCTGGAAGCACACCACCTCGTCACCGGGCTCGACCACGGAGAGGATCGAGGAGGTCAGCGCCTCGGTGCCGCCCGAGGTGACCATCACCTCGGTCATCGGATCGAGCTTGAGTCCGTGCCAGTGGCCGTAATGCGATGCGATCGCCTGACGGAGCTCCGGGATGCCCATCATCGACGGATATTGATTATAGCCGTTGATCGAGGCGTCCGCGGCGGCGCGGCGGATGTCCTCCGGTCCGGGATCGTCGGGAAAGCCCTGGCCGAGATTGATGGCGTTGTTGTCGCGCGCGGCCTGCGACATCGCCTCGAAGATGGTGACAGGAAGGTCCGCGAAGACCTTGTTCATGGAGGTCATGTCAGGGATCAGCCGCCGGCCTTGGTCGGCAGTCCCGCCGCCTTCCAGCCGATGATGCCGCCCGCCAGGTGCTTGTCATAGGGCAGGCCCGCAGCCTGGGCGGCCAGCGAGGCCGTCACCGAGCGCTTGCCGGAGCGGCAGGCGAACACCACCTGCTTGCCCTGCGGATCGGGAATCGCCGCCGGATCGAACGTCGACAGCGGCACCACGACGCCATCGGGATAGGCCTCGACGGCGACCTCGTTCGGCTCACGGACGTCGACCAGCAGATAGCGGCCTTCCGCTATGCCCTTCGACACCTCGTCCGGAAACAAATCTTCCACCTTGTGGTCCGCCACGGAAATATCCTCCCGATATCAGCTTGGCGAGCGTCGCGCGGCCCGCCGGTCCGGGCCGCAAAGTCGCCTCTTGCGCGGAGAAAATCAAGCGTCCGAAACGGGTTAGATGCCACGCCGAAACGCTGGTTCGCAGACCCTAAATCGTCACCTGCGTGCCGACCTCGACCACCCGCCCGGTCGGGATCTGGAAATAGTCGGTGGCGTCGTTCGAGGAGCGGCTCAGCGCGATGAACAGATGGTCCTGCCAGCTCGGCATGCCCGAATGCGCCGCCGGCTTCAGCGCACGGCGGGACAGAAAGAACGAGGTCGACATGATGTCGAACTGCCAACCGAGCTTGCGGGCGATCGCCAGCGTCTTCGGCACGTTAGGTTGCTCCATGAAGCCGAACTTCAGCGTCACCTTGGAGAAGGTCTCGCTCAGCTGCTCCATCCGCACCCGCTCGGACGGATCGATGCGCGGCGTCGGCGCCGTCTCGATGGTCAGGATGACGTTCTTCTCGTGCAGCACCTTGTAGTGCTTGAGGCTGTGCATCAGCGCGGTCGGCGCGCTGACGGGGTCGCTGGTCAGGAACACCGCGGTGCCGGTGACGCGCTGCGGCGGCCGCTTCTCCAGCATCGCGACGAGATCGGCGAGCGGGAATTCCAGCTTGCGCGACTTCTCGAACAAAAGCCGGCTGCCGCGCCGCCAGGTGTACATCACCACGATCATCGCGCCACCAAGTGCGAGCGGCACCCAGCCGCCCTCGAACACCTTGAGCAGGTTGGCGGCAAGGAAGGTGATGTCCAGGAACAGGAACGGCGCGACCAGCGCGGCGGCCGCAATCGGCGACCAGCGCCAGACCTTCCAGATCACGACAAAACCCATCATCGCCGTCACCACCATGGTGCCGGTCACCGAGATGCCGTAAGCCGACGCCAGTGCGCTCGACGAACGGAACATCAGCACCAGCACGATGACCGCGATGAACAGGAAACGGTTGATGCGCGGCATGTAGATCTGCCCGGAATGCGCTTCCGAGGTGTGGCGGATCTCGAACCGCGGCAACAGGCCGAGCTGGATCGCCTGCCGCGTCAGCGAATACGCGCCGGTGATGACCGCCTGGCTCGCGATCACGGTCGCCATGGTCGCCAGCGCGACCATCGGGATCAGGGCCCAGTCCGGGAACATCAGGAAGAACGGGTTCTCGATGCCCTTGGGATTGCCGATCAAGAGCGCGCCCTGCCCCAGATAGTTCAACGCCAGCGACGGCAGCACGATGAACAGCCACGCGGTCTGGATCGGGCGTTTGCCGAAATGGCCGAGATCGGCATAGAGCGCCTCGGCGCCAGTCACGGCGAGGAAGACCGCACCGAGCGTGATGAAGCCGATCACGCCGTGATGCAGCATGAACGACACCGCGAGGATCGGATTGAGCGCGTACAGCACTTCGGGATGCCGCACGATCTGCGGCAGCGCCGCGACCGCGATCACGGCGAACCAGACGCACATCACCGGCCCGAAGAAGGCCGCGACGCGCGCGGTGCCGCGCGACTGCACCGCGAACAGCACGACCAGGATCACCACCGTGAGCGGGACGACATAGGGATCGAATGTCGAGGTGACGAGCTTAATGCCTTCGATTGCCGACAGCACCGAGAGCGCCGGCGTGATGACGGCGTCGCCATAGAACAGCGCGCCACTGATGATGCCGAGCAGCACGATCGCGGCGCCGCCCTTGGTCGCCGCGCGCTGCGCCAGCGCCATCAGCGCCAGCGTGCCGCCCTCGCCATTGTTGTCGGCGCGCAGCAGGATCACGACGTATTTCAGCGTGACGACGATGATCAGCGCCCAGAGGATCAGCGAGAGCACGCCGAGCACCGCATGCGCCGTCACCGCGCCCTCGCCGCCGGCGGCCGCCGCGACGGCTTCGCGCAGCGCGTAGAGCGGGCTGGTGCCGATGTCGCCATAGACGACACCGATGCTGCCGAGCATCAGGGCCTTGAAGGTGGCGGTGGAATGCGCCTCGCCATTGCCGTTTGCCGCCGGCGTTTCCGCCGCGGTGATCGCACTCTCGGATGACATGGGGAAGCTGTGCCTCTGTCTTCTGCCGCACCGCACAATGCCGGGTCGCAGGGCTATACTCCCGGCAGGAATGCATAGGTTAGCCCGGATTCAGGCCTCCGCCATGCACATCACGCATGGATCACGGTTGATATCAGAATCCTGCGCCCGATCAGATAGTTACCTGGGTACCCACTTCAACCACCCGGCCGGTCGGGATCTGGAAATAGTCGGTGGCATCATTGGCGGACCGGCTCATCGCGATGAACAGATGGTCCTGCCATTGCGGCATCCCGGACTGGGCCGACGGCTTCAGCGAGCGGCGCGACACGAAGAACGAGGTCGCCATGATGTCGAACTGCCAGCCGAGCTTGCGCGCGACCGCCAGCGCCTTCGGCACGTTCGGCGATTCCATGTAGCCGAAGCGCAGGCGCACCGCGGTGAACTTGTCGCTCACCTTCTCCATGGTGACGCGCTCGGACAGATCGACGCGCGGCGTCGGTGCGGTCTCGATGGTCAGGATCACATTGTGCTCGTGCAGCACCTTGTTGTGCTTGAGATTGTGCAGCAGCGCGGTCGGCACGAAACTGGGATCGCTGGTCAGGAACACCGCGGTGCCCTTGACGATATGCGGCGGCCGCTTCTCCAGACTGTGGATCAGGTCGCGCAGCGGCACCTCGATGCGTCGGGTCTTGGCGACCAGGATGGCGGCGCCGCGGCGCCAGGTCCAGATCATCGTCGCCATGACGGCGCCGAACAGCAGCGGCACCCAGGCGCCCTCGAACAGCTTCAGGAGATTGGCGCTGAAGAAGGTCATGTCGACGATCACGAACGGCAGGATCAACGCCGCCGCCGACGCCACGCGCCAGTTCCACAGCTTCCAGATCACGATGAAGCCCATGATGCCGTCGGCGACCATGGTGGTGGAGACGGCGATGCCATAGGCCGACGCAAGCCCGCTCGAGGTGCGGAACAGCAGCACCAGCAGCAGCACGCCGATCAACAGCAGCCGGTTGACCCGCGGCAGATAGATTTGCCCGGCATGGGTCTCCGAGGTGTAGCGGACCTCGAAGCGCGGCAAGAGCCCGAGCTGCACCGCCTGGCTGATCAGCGAATAGGCGCCGGTGATGACCGCCTGGCTCGCGATCACCGTCGCGGCGGTGGCGAGCCCGACCAGCGGCAGCAGCAGCACGTCGGGCACCATGCGGTAGAACGAGTTCTCGATCGCGCTGGGATCGGACAGCACCAGCGCGCCCTGCCCGAAATAGTTCAGCAGCAGCGAGGGCAGCACGAAGAACAGCCAGCCCGACTGGATCGGCTTGCGGCCGAAATGCCCGAGATCGGCATACAGCGCCTCGCCGCCGGTCACCGCGAGGAACACCGCGCCCAGCGTCACCAGGCCGATGGTGCCGTGGGTCAGCATGAACTGGAGCGCGTAATAGGGATTGATCGCCGCCAGCACCGACGGGTCGTCCATGATGTGGACGAGCCCCATTACCGCCAGCGAGGCGAACCACACCACCATCACCGGACCGAAGGCGGACGCGACGCGCGCGGTGCCAGAACTCTGCACCGAGAACAGCACGACCAGGATCAGGATCGTCAGCGGCACCACATAGTGCTCGAGATGCGGGGTGGCGAGCTTGAGGCCTTCGACCGCCGACAGCACCGAGATCGCCGGCGTGATCATGGAATCGCCGATGAACATCGAGGCGCCGACCACGCCGAGCGCGAGCAGCGGCCAGCTGCGCCGACCGATCGCGCGTTGGCCGAGCGCCATCAGCGACAGCGTGCCGCCCTCGCCATTGTTGTCGGCGCGCAGCAGCAGCAGCACGTATTTCGCGGTGACGACGGTGAACAGCGCCCACAGGATCAGGCTGAGCACGCCCAGCACCATGATGCGGGTGACCGGCTGGCCGTGCGCGGCGCCGCCGACCGCCTCGCGGAATGCGTAGAGCGGCGAAGTTCCGATATCGCCGAACACCACCCCGATGCTGCCGAGTGTCAGGGCCCAGAAGCTGGAGGTGGGTTGCCCTTCCTGAGCTTCGGTAGATGAGACGCTGACAGCCATGGCGAGGTTGGAACGCCCGATCGGTTGATTTGATCCGCGCGGCTATCGACGCTTCCGCTCCGCGTGTCAACCGCGCAACAATGGTAGTTGACGGTAGTATGGTAACCCAGAGCTACGGCTTCAGATCCGGCGGCAGTGGCGGATTTTCCCGCATCAACGTGATGGTCACGCGACGATTGGCCGGCAGCGTCGGATCGTCGGGAAACAGCGGCTGGCCGTCGGCCTTGCCGGAAACCGCGAAAATATGCGACGGCGGCAGCCCTTCCCGCTCCAGGATCTGCCGCACCGCGTTGGCGCGGTCCGCGGACAGGTCGAAGCCGTCATAGTCGCTGCGCGCCGGCACGAAGCCTGCGGCTGTATGCCCCACGATCGCAACCCGCAGCGGCGTCGCCTTCAGCGGCGCGGCCAGCTTCTGGATCAGCCGGCGGGTGCGGTCATACGGCTCCCTGGAACCGTCGGCGAACATCGAGCGGCCGTCCTGGTCGACGATCTCGAGGTTGAGCCCTTCCTTGGTCTCCTCGAACATGATGTTCTTGGAGATCTCGGTCAGCTCCGGCATGTCCTGCAGCGCCTGGCGGAGCGAGGCCGAGGCGAGCGCGAATTCGCGGTCGATCTTCAGCCGCGCGCCGTTGATCTGGCTGCGCTCCTTCTCGTCCGGCGTCGGATTGGCCGAAGAGTCCTCCGGCGAGATGTGCTCGACGTTCTTCAGCTTCGGCCGGGTCGGCAGGCCGTCGGATTCGACGATACCGGAATAGCGCACATTGGTCTGCACGCCGAAAGCATCGCGCATCGAGCCGGCGACGATCTTCAGCTTGTTGTTGTCCATGGTGGAGAACGCGACGAGCATCACGAAGAAGCTCATCATCAGGCCCATCAGGTCGGCGAAGGTCACGAACCAGCCGTGACCTCCGGTATGGGCGTCGCCGCGCTTTTTCTTGGCCATCGCTGCGTTTCCCGAAAGCGCGGTCCGGTCAGGCCGGAACCGGCTCGCCTTCCTCCTGGCGATGCTTCTCCGGCAGATAGGCCAGCAGCATCTCGCGCACCAGCGCGGGGCTCTTGGAGTCGCGGATCATCAGGATGCCGTCGATGATCAGCGTGCGGTTGGTCTCCTCGTCGAGCAGCTTGCCGTGCAGCTTGTCGGCGATCGGCAGGCAGAACAAATTGGCGACCAGCGCGCCGTACAGCGTCGCGAGCAGCGCGGTCGCCATGAACGGGCCGAGCTTGGAGGGGTCGGTCATGTTGGCGAACATCTGCACCATGCCGATCAGCGTGCCGATCATGCCGAACGCCGGCGCGCAGTCGCCGATCGCGCGATAGATCTTGCTGCCCTCGTCGAGGTGCATCAGGAAGTTGTCGCGGTCGCGTTCCATGTTGTCGCGGATGAATTCGAGGTCGTAACCGTCGGCGACGTAACGGATGCCCTTGGCGAGGAACGGCTCGTCGGTCTCGACCTTCTCCAGCCCAACCGGGCCCTGCTTGCGGGCGATCTCGGCGATGCGGGCGAGTTCGTCGACGAGGTCGCGGGCCGACAGCCGGCTCATGGTGAAGGCGAATTTGGCGCCGAGCGGCAGGCCGTGCAGCATCACGCCGAGCGGAAAGCGGATCATCGTCGCCGCGATCGAGCCGCCGAAGATGATGATCATAGCGTGTTCGGAGATGAACATGTGCAGGTCGCCGCCCATGAACATCATCACCGCGATGACGATGATGCCAGCCAACAGCCCGGCGCCAGTCATGATATCCATAGGAGACTCCAACGCGTACGCAACCTGCCCGTCCTGGACGGCGCGCAGCCCAAGGCGGGCCGCGTGGAAAACCCTAACGTTAACGCCATTAAGGACGCGTTACCGAATTTGGTAGGGATAACAACGGGTAAACGCCGGTCTTTTCGCGATGTCGTTGAAGATGCTGGCTTTCCGCAAGCGAGCCTGCCGTCGCATCCACAAAACCCCTCCCCGTAGAACAACGGACATGGGATAGGATTGCCGGAAGCGTTTTTGCGCGAACTGGCTACCGGCTCGCGTGAAGAGAACGCGTCAACACAAGAAACCAGGGCCCCGTTCCGATTCAATCGGAACGGAAAAGGCCCGCGAGGAAACCAACCAATGAGCAGGACAGGATGAAGGCGGTCGTCGTCGAGCAATACGCACCCATCGATCAGATCGGGCTGAGGGAGATCGCCACCCCCGAACCCGGCCCCGGACAGATCCGCGTCCGGGTCCACGCCGCGAGCATCGGCTTCGTCGATGGGCTGAAGGTCGAAGGCCGCTACCAGACCAAGGATGCCCTGCCCTTTACGCCGGGCGCGGAATTCGCCGGCGTGGTCGATGCGGTCGCAGGCGATGTCGCCGGCATCGCGGCGGGCATGCGGGTGATGGGCGCGGCGCGCTCGGGCGCGCTGGCCGAGCATATCGTGGTGCCGCCCGATGCCGTCGAGATCATGCCCGACGGACTGTCGATGGAGGCTGCCGCGGCCTTTCGCACCAATTACCTCACCGCGCTCTATGCGCTTGGCGAGCGCGGCTCGCTCAAGGCCGGCGAGCAACTGCTGGTGCTCGGCGCCGCCGGCGGCACCGGCATCGCCGCCATTCAAGTCGGCAAGCTGCTCGGCGCGCGCGTCGTCGCCGCGGCCTCGACGGAGGAGAAGCGCCACTTCGCCGCAAGCTTCGGTGCCGACGCGGTCGTCGACTACACGAGGCCCGACTGGCGCGACGCGCTGAAGGACGCGACCGGCGGCCACGGCCCCGACGTGATTTTCGATCCGGTCGGCGGCGAGGTCTCGCTGCAGGCGTTCCGCTCGATCGCCTGGAACGGCCGCCACGTCGTGGTCGGCTTCGCGGCCGGCAGCATCCCCGCGCTGCCGTTCAATCTGCCGCTCCTGAAGGGCGGCCTCCTGATCGGCGTCGACGCCGCCCAGATCGCGCGCCGCGAGCCTGAAGCGCAGGCGCGCGTGATGACGCAATTGTCGGCATGGCTGAACGATGGCCGGCTGACGCCCGTGGTCGGCAAGGTGTTCGCGTTCGAGGACTTTCGCGCGGCCTTCACCACGATGCAGACCCGCGCCGCGCTCGGCAAGATGGTGGTGCGGATCGGGTCGTGAGAGAGGCAGCGCTATCGCCTCATCCTCGCTGTCGTCCCTGCGAAAGCAGGGACCCATAACCACAAGCGCTGATTGGTGTGCTTCGCTGGAATGACGAGCTCTGTTCACGACATCCGCCGCGGCGTATGGGTCCCTGCTTTCGCAGGGACGACACTGAATATGTGGCGCGGTCTGTGAGTCAAACAAACGCATTCTCGCGACATGAATCGTCCGAGCTTTGCTTTTCGTTTCGCCGCTCTGAGAACAGAGGGCGCAGGGAAAGCCGGGTGCCGATCGCACCCATGGGTCCCGCGTAATAAAAAACGCGGGAGGTAGGACCACAGGTGTAACCGGAAACAACCCGGCTTTCCCTGCGCGATGGGTTACGGCTTATACGTGCTCTCCCCGGTGAGACTGGGCTTGTTTGTCACCGTCTTCACAATGCGCATCGCGCAATGCGAAAAGACACCTGCCGCTAGGGCGTCAGGACCACACGATTTCGCCGTCCGCCTCACATGCATGTCGTCGCACGCATGCTCGGCGTCCACCGCATCCCACGCCGCGTTCGTGACGATCGCGAAGCGCCCCTCGATCGGGTGAGACGGATGTATTGAACATCTGAGTTGGGTCATCTGTCAAGTTAAATTCTGAAAAGCCGAACGAATTGATTGAGCCCACAGACTGACGAATGACGAGCAGCAAGCTGCGGGAGGGCGCCGACCTCCTGGAGAAGCCGGTCTCGCAAGCCAAGCTCGACTTGAGGATCGGAAAGATACGCGACCGTCGCCAAGGTTCGCGAAAAGTATCACAGGTTATTGTTGCGGGGTTCTGTGCCGCCTTAGCGTTGCGGAATACGGCATTCGGGGACGAAAAAATGCAGGACATGCTCACGCATCTCGAAAAGCTTCGCCGCGACGCGGCGGAGTGTGCGTTGATCCGCGATCTGGCGACTGACTTGCGCAAGCGCGAGCTGTTCAGCAAGCTCGCCGAACATCTCACGGCCCTTGCCACCGAGGTGGAGGAGACCATCAACGCAGCACGCAAGGAGGACCAAGTCATCTAGCGAAGCCTACGTCGTCCGTTCGAACGTATCGACATTTGTCGTGACAGCTCGCCACCAGTTCACGGACTTCAGGGCCGCCGCTTCACCTTCTCGGGCCGCGACCAGCGCCTTGTCCGACACGACAAACCACGCCGTTTCGATTTTTTGATCGCGAAGCAAGCGTTATAGGAGACCACACGATCGCCAGTCGCCGACGAACCGACCGACGAAAATCCGATGCAATTGCCTTGGTGGACGCCGACGATCGCGACCGTCTGGCCGTAGAAGCCGCTATCGGCCAGCGCGGTTCGAAACGTCCCCTCGATGCGGCCATTGGCTTCGCTGGTGATCTCGACGATCGAACCGTATTGGTTTTTCCACCTGCCGACCCACGTCATCTCGTTCTCCCGGTAACGCATGCCCCCCTCGAACGAGCGGGACAACTTGCTCAGGAAATCGACGTTCCGAACATCGCCCAGGTCCTGGGAGGGCGTGGCAATTTGCCGGATGGAACCAACGTCGCAACGGCGCATTGTCATTTCACCCATCGGTTGACAGGTAATATGCCGCCAGTATCGGTAGACTTGCCGATCCTGTAGCATTGCTTGTTCGCCGAGGAGCCTATTCGCCGCAATGTGTTGTATTTCAGGATTCTTTGTCTTGGCACTTTTTGCACATCGAGCATCGAGCACGACGTCGCGATCGCGCGGGCGGATTACCACCAAAGAGGCGCGATGAAGACCGACAAGGCCATCTGGTACGTCTCGTTCGCCATGCGAAATCCTGACGCCGGACATCATCGCTTCGCGCGCCAGACCCGTACCTTCACGACCGAGCAGGATGCCAAGGCGTTTGCGCGCACCCTGCTCGTTCAGACGCAGGACGTCAGCGCCGGAACGATCAATCCGCACATACCGAGACGCGTGATCGCGCCGGCCGCGATCACGGCCTGGGCCGGCGACAACTGAGCCTTCGCCGCCGTTGCTTCCTACAGAAAGCGTGAGGGCGCAAACGGGGCGAGCGGAATCTCCGGCACCTTGCCGCTCAGGAGTTGCGCGACCAGCCGGCCGGTGCGGGCCGATCCGACCAGGCCGACATGGCCGTGGCCGAAGGCGTAAACCACGTCGCGCGTCGCACGGGCATAACCGATGCAGGGGCGCCCGTCGGGCATGCTCGGCCGATGGCCGAACCAGGTCTTGATCCGCGATGGCGGAATATCCCTCGGCAGCTTCGGGAACATGCTGAAGAGATGCTCGCGCAGGATTTCGGCGCGCTTCCAGTTCGGCGCGGCGTCAAGCCCCGCGATCTCCACCGTACCTGCGGCGCGCAGGCCTTTGTCGGTCCAGTTGACAACCATCTTGGCATCGGAGGCCATCATCGAATTGCGCGGGCCGGATTCCGGATTCTCGATCATGACGTGATAGCCGCGCTCAGTCTCCAGCGGCAGCGGATCGCCGATCGAGGCGGTCAGTTGCCTGGAGCGCGCGCCCGCGGCGACGACAGCCGCGTCGCAGGCGATCTCGCCGCTCTCGGTGACCACGGCGACCAGCTTGTTGCCGGCAAGCCTGAGGCCCGTGGCCTTGGCGGCGACGCGCTCGGCGCCATCAGCGATGGCGTGGGCGGCGAGCGCCGCGACATAGGCGCCGGGATCGCGGCAGCGTCCCGCCTCCTCCACCACGACGCCGAATTTGTAGCGCGGATGCAGATCGGGCTCGCGCTGGCGCATCTCGTCTTCATCGAGCTCCAGCCATTCGATGCCGACGCGCTTGCGGATGCGCCAGCCGAGATCGCGGTCGAACGGCGCGCGCGAGGGAAACACATGCATCACCCCGCGCCGCTCGATCAATTCGCCGACGCCGGCTTCCTCGGCAAGCTGCCGGTGCAGCAGCGGCGCATCCTTCAACAGATCGCGCATCGCCCGCGCGGTGGCCTCGACCTGCGCCTCGGTCCGGCTCGACAGCAGATACTTGACTAGCCAGGGCAAGGCCTTCGGCAGGTACGACCAGCGGATCGCCAGCGGACCGAGCGGATCAATCAGATAGCCCGGCACCTTCTTCCAGGTGCCCGGCTCGGCCGGCGGGATCACCGAATGCGACGACAGCCAGCCCGCATTGCCGTAGCTCGCCGCCTGCGTGCCGCCGGGCTCGCCCGGATCGATCAAGGTGACGCTGTGGCCCTCGCGCAGCGCCTCGATGGCGCTGATCACGCCGACCGCGCCGGCCCCGATGATCGCGACCCGACGGCCGGTGGACTCAGGCATCAGTTCGCAGCCTGCACGAAGTCTTTACCGACCGACAGCGCGCGCTGATCGACCAGGCAGTGCAGGATCGCGGGCTTGCCTGAGGCCAGCGCGCGCTCGAACGCGGGCGCGAAGTCTTCGGTGCGCTCGACCCGTTCGCCATGGCCGCCGAACGCCTTGGCATAAAGCGCGAAGTCCGGGTTCTTGAGTTGGGTGCCGACGACGCGGCCCGGATAGTCGCGCTCCTGATGCATGCGGATGGTGCCGTATTGCGCGTTGTCGATGACGACGACGATCAGCGGCGCGTCGTACTGCACGGCGGTGGCGAACTCCTGCCCGTTCATCAGGAAGCAGCCGTCGCCGGCGAACGCCACAACGACCCGGTCCGGATGATGCCGCTTGGCCATCACAGCCGCCGGCACGCCGTAGCCCATCGAGCCCGAGGTCGGCGCGAGCTGCGCGGCGAACGCGTGGAAGCGATGGTGGCGGTGAATCCAGCCGGCATAATTGCCGGCGCCGTTGCAGACGATGGCATCCTTCGGCAGGCGATCGCGCAGCCAGGTCACGACCTCGCCATACTGGAAGCTGCCCGGCAGCTCGCGCGGCTTGTCGGTCCAGGCGAGGTAGTCCGCGTGCGCCTTGGCCGCCTCACCCTTCCACACGGGTGCGGCTGCGGGCTTCATGGTCTCAACCGCGGCGGCGAAGGCTGCGGGCGTCGCCTGGATTGCGAGCGCCGGCTGGTAGACGCGGCCGAGCTCTTCGGCGCCGGGATGGACATGGATCAGCTTCTGGCTCGGCACCGGAATGTCGAGCAGCGTGTAGGACGAGGACGGCATTTCCGACATGCGGCCGCCGATCAACAGGATGACATCGGCGCCGGTGATGCGATCCCTAAGCTTCGGGCTCGGGCCGATGCCGAGATCGCCGGCATAATGCGAGTGGTCGGCATCGAACAGCGAGGCGCGGCGGAACGAGGTTGTAACCGGCAGGTCGAAGCGCTCGGCGAAGCGCGCGATGCCCTTGGCGGCCTCCGCGGTCCAGGCCGAGCCGCCGAGCACCACGATCGGCGCCCTGGCGCCGGCGAGCATGCTGCCGAGGCGCTCGAGATCGGCCGGCGCCGGCCAAGTCGCCGCAGGCTCGACCTTCGGCGCGTCGGCGACCGCGGCGGCTTCAGTCAGCATGTTCTCCGGCAGCGAGATCACCACCGGACCGGGCCGGCCCTGCAGCGCGACGCGGAAGGCGCGTGCGACCAGTTCCGGAATCCGATCCGGACGATCGATCTCGACCGCCCATTTCGCCATGGTGCCGAACACCGCCTTGTAGTCGAGTTCCTGGAACGCCTCGCGCTCGCGCATGCCGGTGTCGACCTGGCCGACGAACAGGATCATCGGGGTGGAGTCCTGCATCGCGATGTGCACGCCATGGGCGGCATTGGTCGAGCCCGGACCGCGCGTGACGAAGCAGATGCCCGGACGTCCCGTCAGCTTGCCGTAGGCCTCCGCCATCATCGCGGCGCCGCCCTCGGCGCGGCAAATCACGACGTCGATCGGGGTGTCGTGCAAGGCGTCGAGCGCCGCCAGATAGCTCTCGCCCGGCACGCAGGTGACGCGCTCCACCCCTTGCGCGACCAACTGGTCGATCAGGATCCGGCCTCCGGTGCGGGCATTGCTTTTGGTCATGAGGGCTCCCTGCAAGTACTGGCGCGCGTTTGAGCTTCGCGCGGATCGTGGTCACACGGGGTATGATAGACGGAAATGGGGTGCAAGGCCGAAGCTGCGTCTCCCGCGCGCAGCGGCGCCAAGCCATGCGGTAGGCAATGGGCAACGCCGTTTCGTCATCGATTTCCGCAGAGCGGACGATCGCCGGCAGGATTGAAGCCGCTAGCCGGCGCGCAGCGCAGCTCACCGTCGTCCGGCTCCAGGGCGATCTCGTCGCGCTCGCGGGACCGATGTCACGGCGCCGGTCTGCGGCCCTGATCGGGTCTCGCGCGACGTGATCAACCTGTGCGTGCTTCTTTCAGGGGCACTCCCATCGACGATGGCGCAACCTCGCGATCATCACGAGGCGCCGATCGCCGCAACAGAGCGTAGGCGGAAAAATGCTCGCACGCCACATCCCCAGGACTGACAGCGCGCGGCCGCCGATACGATTGCAGTCAGGAGCTCTCCGATGCGCGCCATGGCGTGGCACGATCTGCATAAGCCAACGCGACATGTGCACGATAACAATCATTGGGAGCGCACGCGTCTGCTTCCGTAAGACTACGGTGCAGCGATCGGTCGCTCCGCATCTTCACCGCACGATCGCATGGATTTCACGGCAAATCGTGGTGTTACGCGGCGTTTTCGATTGCGCTCATCGCGAGCATCGCGCGTTCGATCTTGCGCGAGCGCATGCGGCGCATTGCACACCCTTCTTGATGGAATTCGAATCGCCTACCGTTTCACGCAGTCAGAAATTGTAAATCGTGTAGCGCACCTGCGTGCGGCCGGCGGTGGAAGGCATTCCGCTGCCGATCAGGTGCACCGTTTCAATTCACCAAGATCATTATCAAGGCTGGAGGGCAATGCATGTTGGGGATGAAGAGCGTCGCAAGCGTCGTCGGCTCGGACGGTTCGTACCGGCTGTTCGACGACATGCCGATCAGTGTCATGCTCTGCGAGCTGGACAATTTCAAAATCACCTACATCAACGAGTCGACGCGGCAGAACCTGAAGAAGATCGAGCATGTCCTGCCGGTGAAGGTCGACGCGCTGATCGGGCAATCGATCGATATCTTTCACAAGAACCCGCAGCATCAGCGCCGGCTGCTGTCCGACCCGAAGAACCTGCCGCACAGGGCGCGCATCACCATCGGCGGCGAGACGCTCGATCTCACCGTGACGGCGATGACCAATTCGCGCGGCCGTTACACCGGCCCGATGCTGACCTGGGAGCTCGCGACCGAGAAGGCGCGGCTTGAAACCCAGACCGAGCGGCTGTTGCAGATGCTCGACAACATGCCGATCAACATCATGATGTGCGATACCGATTTCAACATCACCTACATCAACCAGACCAGCCTCAAGACGCTCGACACCGTGAAGCACCTGCTTCCGGTGGCGCCGGACAAGATCCTCGGCAACTCGTTCGACATCTTCCACAAGAACCCGGCGCACCAGCGGCGCATCGTCGGCGATCCCAAGAACCTGCCGCATGCGGCCAAGATCAAGCTCGGTCCGGAAACGCTCGACCTGCGGGTCTCCGGGCTGACCGACAAGCGCGGCAACTACACCGGCGCGATGCTGAGCTGGTCGGTCGTGACAGGCAATGTGAAGTTGGCCGACGATTTCGAGAAGGATGTGAAGGGGCTTGCCGGGATGCTGGCGTCGGCCTCGACGCAAATGCAGGGCACGGCACGATCGCTGACGACGACCGCCGAATTCGTCAATCAGCGCTCGGCGAGCGCGGCGTCCGCGTCCGAGGAGCTGTCGTCCTCGGTCAACGAGATCAGCCGCCAAGTGGCCGAGGCGAGCCGCATCGCCCGCATGGCGGTCGACGAAGCCGAGAAGTCCGACAAGCTGGTCGCGGGCCTCGTGACCATGGCGCAGAAGATCGGCGACGTCGTCGCGCTGATCAGCCAGATCGCCGGCCAGACCAACCTGCTTGCGCTCAACGCAACCATCGAGTCCGCGCGCGCCGGCGAGGCCGGACGCGGCTTCGCCGTCGTCGCCTCCGAGGTGAAGGCGCTGGCCAACCAGACCGCCAAGGCCACGGAAGACATTTCGGCGCAGATCAACGAGATGCAGACCGCGACCGGCAACACCGCCACGGCGCTGAAGGCGATCTCGCAGGTCATCGTCCAGATCAGCGAGATCTCGACCGTGATCGCCAGCGCCGTCGAGGAACAGGCCGCGGCCACCAAGGAGGTCACCGCCAACATCAACGGCACGACCAAGGCGATCGACGATGCCAGCAAGGCCGCCGAGAACGTGCTGGCGGCCTCCGGAGAGCTCGCCAGCAACGCCTCCGAGCTGGAAGTTCAGGTCGACAAGTTCCTCAAGAACGTGCGCGCGATGTAGCGGCGCGCGAAGGACAGGAGCGCGCACTCACCTCTCCGCGTCATTCCGGGGCGATGCGCGAGCATCGAACCCGGAATCTCGAAATTGCGGCTCGAGATTCCGGGTTCATGCTTCGCATGCCCGGAATGACAGTGAAGAAGTTTCAAAGCGAGCGCGCGATCAGGAGCTTCATGATCTCGTTGGTGCCGCCATAGATCTTCTGGATCCGGGAATCGATGAACATGCGCGAGATCGGATATTCCTGCATGTAGCCGTAGCCGCCATGCAGCTGCAGGCATTCGTCGGCGGTCTCGACCTGTTTCTGCGAGCACCACCATTTCGCCATCGACGCCGTCACGGTGTCGAGGTCGCCGGCGACCAGGCGCTCGACGCACCAGTCGACGAACACGCGGGCGATCATCGCCTCGGTCTTGCGCTCGGCGAGCTTGAAGGCGGTGTTCTGGAATTCGAGCAGCGGCTTGCCGAACGCGGTGCGTTCCTTGGTGTATTCGGCGGTGATCCTGACCGCGCGCTCCATCGAGGCGACCGCGCCGATCGCGAGCGACAGCCGCTCCTGCGGCAATTGCTGCATCAGCTGCACGAAGCCGTTGCCCTCCTCGCCCCCCAGCAGGTTTTCCGGCGGCACCGTGACATTGTCGAAGAACAGCTCCGACGTGTCTGATGCGTGCAGCCCGATCTTGTCGAGGTTGCGCCCGCGCCGGTAGCCCTCGGCCCCTGCGGTTTCGACGACAATCAACGAGATGCCCTTGGCGCCCGGAGCCCCGGTCCGCGCCACCACGATGACGAGATCCGCGGCCTGGCCGTTGGTGATAAATGTCTTCTGGCCGTTGATGACGTAGGAATTGCCCTGCTTCTTCGCCGTGGTCTTGACCGCCTGCAGATCCGAGCCGGTGCCGGGCTCGGTCATCGCGATGGCGCCGACCATCTCGCCCGACGCCATCTTCGGCAGCCAGCGCTTCTTCTGCTCCTCCGAGCCATAGTTGACGATGTAATGCGCGACGATCGCGCTGTGCACGGAGACGCCGGTGGTCAGTTCCGGCACCGTGCTCTCGAGGTCATCGAGCACGGCGGCGTCATAGGCGAAGCTGGCCCCCAAGCCGCCATAGGCCTCGGGCACGCTCGGCAGCAACGCGCCCATTTCGCCGAGCGCGCGCCAGGCCGAGCGGTCGACCAGCTTCTGCTCGCGCCATTTTTCGGCGTGCGGCGCCAGATCCTTGGCGAGGAATTTGCGGAACTGGTCGCGGAAGGTGTCCAGCTCCTCGGTCATCCAGGACGATCGGTAGTGCATTCTGCCCTCGCTACGCATTCTTTCTTTGACACGTTTTCTTGACGCGAACCGGTACCCACTTCGCTTGAAAACGCTCTCGTCAAATCAGCAGACCGCCGCCGGCGACGATCACCTGACCGCTGATGTAATTCGATTCCGGAGCACAGAACAGATAGACTGCATCGGCCGCCTCCTCCGGCGTGCCGCCGCGGCCGAGCGGGATCATGCGGCCCATCGCTTCCAGCATCTGCGGCTGGACGCCGACCTTGATGTCGCGGCCGGCGACGTCGATGGTCTTCTGCTGGCTCTCGATCGGCTGGGTCAGGCGGGTGTTGATCAGGCCGAACGCGACGCAATTGACGTTGACCTTGTAGCGGCCCCACTCCTTGCACATCGTGCGCGTCAGCCCGATCAGGGAGGCTTTGGCGGACGAATAGCTCGCCTGCCCGGCATTGCCGTAGAGGCCCGCGATCGAGGAGATGTTGACGACCTTGCGGAACACCTCGCGGCCCGCCTCGGCCTCCCTCTTCGCCATCACCCGGATCGGCTCCGACGCCGCGCGCATGATGCGGAACGGCGCGACCAGATGGACGTCGAGCATCGCCTGGAACTGCTCGTCGCTCATCTTCTGGATCGTCGAGTCCCAGGTGTAGCCGGCATTGTTGACGATGATGTCGAGACCGCCGAACTGCTCGATCGCGGCGCCGACGAAACGGTCGGCAAAGCCGGCCTCGGTCACGCTGCCATTGACCGCGATCGCCTCGCCGCCCATGGCCTTGATCTCGGCGACGACCGCATCGCCCGGCTCGGCATCGAGATCGTTGACCACGACGCGCGCGCCCTCGCTGGCGAGCTTCAGCGCGATCGCGCGCCCAATGCCGCGGCCGGAGCCTGAGACGAGCGCGACTTTGCCTTGCAGTTTCGACATGATCTCTCCTAGAGCGCGATAATGGCTTCCCCGGCGAGCTTGATCTCGCCGTTCTGATCCTTCGTCGTCAGCGCGAGTTTTGCGCGATTCTCACCGCCCTGCTCGATCAGCTCGGTCACCGTGCCCTCGCAGGTCAGCTTCGCGCCGAGCTGGGTGATCGCGGCAAAGCGGGTCGAGAACGAGCGAATGCGCGTCGGCGCCACCGCGTCGGTCAGCGCCTGGCCGAGATAGCCCATCACCAGCATGCCGTGCGCGAACGCGTCGGGGAAGCCGGCCGCCTTCGCGAAATCGATATCGACATGGATCGGGTTGTGATCGCCCGAGGCGCCGCAATACAGCGCCAGGCGATGGCGGGTGATCGGCGGAAACTCCTTGTGGACGATGATATCGCCGACCGCGGGAGAGCTGCTCATGACGGCCTCGCATTGCGCACCACGACGGTACGCGAGACATCGGCAACATGGACGCCGTTCTGGTTGGTGACGGGGGTGTCGACCACGATCAGCGTCATCGCCCCGCCCTTCTTGTCGGTCACGCCAGTGACGCGCGGGCGGAACGTCAGCGTGTCGCCGACGACCACGGGCGCGTGATAGTCGAAGCGCTGCTCGCCGTGCAGCACGCGGGCCATGTCGATGTCGAGCGCGGTGAGGAACTCGAACGGGTCAGGCGCGTCCATCATCTCGAGGCAGAACAGATAGGTCGGCGGCACCGGCGCTGCCGTGAAGCCGGTCGCCTGCGCGGCCGTCTCGTCGCGATAGACGGCATTCGTCTCGCCGAGCGTATCGAGGAAGAAGCGCAGGCGCCCCGGCTCGACGCGCGCGGTCACGGGCGTGAATGTACGCCCGACAGCGGATTGATCGACCATGACGACCTCAAGCGCGTTCGTAGAGCGTCACGACGCAGGCGCCGCCGAGGCCGAGATTGTGCTGCAAGCCGATCCGCGCGCCCTCCACCTGCGTCGCCGCAGCAGTGCCGCGCAGCTGCCGCGTCAGCTCATAGCACTGCGCAAGCCCGGTGGCGCCGAGCGGATGGCCCTTCGACAGCAGCCCGCCGGACGGGTTGGTGACGATCCTGCCGCCATAGGAGTTGTCGCCGTCGTCGATGAATTTCGCGGCCTCGCCCTCGCCGCACAGGCCGAGCCCTTCATAGGTGATCAGCTCGTTGTGCGCGAAGCAGTCGTGCAGCTCGACGACGTCGAGGTCATCAGGCCCGACACCGGCAGCCTCGTAGACCTTGCGCGCGGCATCCCGCGCCATGTCGTAGCCGACCACCTGCATCATGTCTGACGCACCGAAGGTCGACGGCGTGTCGGTCGTCATCGCCTGCGCCGCGATGCGGACCTGCTTGTTGAGGCCGTTCTGGTCGGCGAATTTCTCCGAGACCAGGATCGCGGCGGCGCCGCCGCAAGTCGGTGGGCACGCCATCAACCGCGTCATCACGCCGGGCCAGATCACCTGGTCGTTCATCACGTCGTCGGCGGTTACCTCTTTCCGGAACAGGGCCAGCGGATTGTTCTTGGCATGCCGGCTCGCCTTGGCGCGCACTTTTGCAAAGGCGGAGAGCGGCGTGCCGTATTTCTTCATGTGGCTGAGGCCGGCGCCGCCGAAATAGCGCAGCGCCAGCGGCACGCCGGGCGCGTCGACCAGCTTGTCGGCCGCGGCATCGAAATCGTCGAACGCGCTGGGACGGTCGGTGAACACGGCGCCGAGCGCGCCGGGCTTCATCTGCTCGAAGCCGAGCGCCATCACGCAGTCGGCCGCGCCCGACTCGATCGCCTGCCGCGCCAGGAACAGCGCGGTCGAGCCGGTCGAACAGTTGTTGTTGACGTTGACGATCGGGATGCCAGTCATGCCGACCGGACAGAGCGCGCGCTGGCCGCAGGTGGAGTCGCCGTAGACATAGCCGACATAGGCCTGCTGCACACGACCGTAATCGAGACCGGCGTCGGCGAGCGCCAGCTTCGCCGCTTCGGCGCCCATCACGTGATACGGCGCATTGGCGCCGGGCTTGACGAACGGGATCATGCCGACCCCGGCAACATAGGTGCGTGACGTCATCGCGTGTCCTCCCGGAAATTACCCACTGGACTATTTATTACCCATGGGTAATATACGGGCGACCTTCCGGAGTCAATGCGACAGCACCCCACGCGATGGACGCCAGCTCTCCCTCTTCCAGCAACGAGTCGCCCTGGCTGCCGTTCGAAAGCCGGCGCCGCGCCCGCGACGAGAAGCGCGAGGCGGTGCTGCGCACGGCCGTCGCCCTGTTCCTCGAACAGGGCTATCACCGCGCCACGCTGAACGACGTCGCCAAGCGGCTCAACATCACCAAGCCCGCGCTCTACAACTACTTCCGCGGCAAGGACGAGATCCTGTTCGAGTGCTGGTCGATCGGCAATGAGCTGGTCGACGAATGCATTGCCGAGACGTCGGCCGGCGGCGGCTCAGGGCTCGACAAGCTGCGCAAGCTCACCGTCCGCTATGCCGAGCTGATGACCGCGGACTACGGCAAGAGCCTGGTCCGCTTCGACATCCGCGACCTCAGCGAGGACAACCGCAAGATCGTGCAGACCGCCAAGCGGCGGATCGACCGCGCCTTCCGCGACTATATCGCACAGGGCGTTGAAGACGGTTCGGTGAAACCGTGCGACCCGAAGCTCGCGGCTTTCGCCATTGCCGGCTCGCTGAACTGGATCGGCCACTGGTTCCAGCCGGGCGGCGAGCTGAGCGGACGCGCCGTCGCCGAGGAATTCGCGATCCGTCTCACCGAAGGCATCGCCAAAACGACAACGCAAACGACATCAACGCGCAAGACAACGGCGCATGAGAAGGCGGACAAACCGCCTCACAAGGGAAACGCATCAAGGGAGGAGACGAGTGAACATCACACACGGACTGCGGCGCGCGCTGCAGGTCAATCCAAACGGGCTCGCAGTCGTCTGCGGTGAGCGGCGGCGCAACTGGCGCGAAGTCGGCGACCGCGTCGCCCGCCTCGCCGCCGCGATCCGCGGCCTCGGCGCCCAGGACGGCGACCGCGTCGCGATCCTGTCGTTGAACTCGGACCGCTATCTCGAGCTCTACCTCGCCGTCGGCTGGGCCGGCGCCGTGATCGTGCCGCTCAACATCCGCTGGTCTCCGATCGAGAACGAGGACGCGCTGCGCGACTGCCGCGCAACGATCCTGTTCGTCGACAGGGCGTTTGCGCCGGTCGGCGCGGCGCTGGCAGGCGCCATCCCCGGCCTGAAGCTGGTCTATGCCGACGAGGGCGAGACGCCGGCCGGCATGGCGAATTACGAGACGCTGATCGCGCGCAGCGCGCCGATGGCCGATGCCATGCGCAGCCGTGACGATCTCGCCGGCATTTTCTACACCGGCGGCACCACCGGCCGCTCCAAGGGCGTGATGCTGAGCCACGGCAATCTGGTGGCCAACGCGCTCAACGCGCTCGGCGAAGGCCTGTGGCCGGGCAGCACGATCTACCTGCACGCGGCGCCGATGTTCCACCTCGCCAACGGTGCGGCGATGTATTCGGTGCTGCTGTCCGGAGGATCCAACGTCGTGATCCAGGGCTTTACGCCCGACGGCGTCGCGGCCGCGGTCCAGAAGGAGCGCATCACCGACGTGCTGCTGGTGCCGACCATGATCCAGATGTTCGTCGATCATCCGACGCTCGGCAATTACGACTTGTCGTCCTTGAAGCGGATCTCCTACGGCGCCTCCGTCGTCAGCGACGCCGTGCTGATGCGCGCCATGAAGGCGCTGCCGCATGTCGAATTCACGCAAGCCTACGGCATGACCGAGCTGTCGCCGATCGCGACCCTGCTGCACTGGAAGGAGCATATCGGCGACGGCCGCGCCAAGGGACGGCACCGCGGCGCCGGCCGGGCGACGCTCGGCGCCGAGGTCAAGATAGTCGACGCCGAGGACAAGGTAGTGCCGACGGGCACCGTCGGCGAGATCGCCGTGCGCGGCGACATGGTGATGATGGGCTATTGGGAGCGGCCGGAGGAAACCGCGCGTGCCGTGATCGACGGCTGGATGCACACCGGCGACGGCGGCTACATGGACGAGGACGGCTTCGTCTACGTCGTCGATCGCGTCAAGGACATGATCATTTCCGGCGGCGAGAACGTCTATTCGGCCGAGGTCGAGAACGCCCTCGCCCAGCACGCGGCAGTCGCGCAATGCGCCGTGATCGGCATTCCGAGCGAACGCTAGGGCGAGCAGGTTCACGCCGTGGTGGTGATGAAGAGCGGTGCCAGCGCCACGCCGGAGGAGCTGATGGAGCACTGCAAGGCGCTGATCGCCGGCTACAAATGCCCGCGCAGCGTCGACATCACCTCGACCCCGCTGCCGCTCTCCGGCGCCGGCAAGATTTTAAAGCGCGAGCTGCGCAAGCCATATTGGGAGAACCGCGAACGGCGCGTGAGCTGAGGGGCAGCTCTCAACGTCACCCCGTCATTCCGGGGCGATGCGAAGCATCGAACCCGGAATCTCGAGATTCCGGGTCTGGCGCTAACGCGCCATCCCGGAATGACAGCGTCTCATGACGCCATTCGAGCGCGAGCGTTGACATCGGGGCACACCACCGATTGGATCGGTTTTAGATTCAATCCAGCGAGTTCCGATGTCCGCACCCGATACCAATGCCGACGGCAAGCCCCGCCGCCTGATGCACCGCCGCTCCGTCGAATGTCTCGGCTATCTCCGTGACGACGGATTGTGGGAAGTCGAGGCGCGGCTGGTCGACACCAAACCCTATGCCCGACAGGACAAGCATCGCGGCCTGCAGCAACCCGACGATCCCGTGCACGACATCCGCCTGCGGCTCGCGGTCGACGACAGCTTTACGATCCGCGAGACCGGCACCACGATGGCCTCGACACCCTACCCGTCCTGCCTCGATGTCGAAGGCATTTTGCAGCGCCTGGTCGGCGAACGCATCGGCAAGGGCTGGCGCGAACTGGTCCGCCGCAAGATCGGCAAGCTCGAGACCTGCACCCATCTCGCCGAGCTGCTGGGACCGGCGGTGACGACGCTGTTCCAGACCGCGACCTCCGGCAAGGACCCGCAGGGCCGCGGCGCGCTCGATCACCAGCGCGATGTCACCGAGCCGCCGTTCTTCGTCGGCGGCTGCTATTCATGGCGGCTGGATGGACCGGTCGTGGCCGAGACATTCCCGCAGTTCGCGAAGAAGTCGACCGAGGCGAAGCCGGGTTCGTGAGTGGTGCCCCGCCGCTGACCAAGACGCGTGTATGGCGCGCCGCTGCTGGAGCTCAATTGCAGCTCCTCGTCGCGGCTTTATCCCATTCTCGCAGATGATCGAACGCGACACTAGCTTTCCGGCACGCCGGCCATGCGCATTCCCTCATAAAAGCGCTTACGCTTGGCGAGCCATACCGGATTGTCGGACAGGAAGACGACATTGACGTCGTATCGACGAATGCTGAAGTTTGGATCAAGTGCCAGTCCGGCTTTGGCACTGGATTGTGCTTCCTCGAGGTCTCCCATCATGGCCAACGCGCCAGCCAAGTGAAAGTGAGCGAGCGCAAAATTGGGGTTAGCCTCAATGCTCCGGCGAAGCCAGTCCAGCGCCTCGAGGTCTGCATCGGTGCAGGACATCAACTTGGCCATCCCGACAACCATGATCCAGAGAAAGGCACGCGTATCGCGCGGGGACAGTCGTAACGCCTCTTGAATATGCCCCTCGACTTCCTCGCCACGCCCCAGCGCATGCTTCCCGAGGCCAATGAACCCATGCGCATCGGCCAAATTCCGATCGAGCGCCAGCGCCTGGCGACATTCAGCGATACCCTTTGCAGCGCGGTGTGTCCGAATTTGAACCGCGCCGAGCAACATGTGGGCTCTGGGGTGATTGGGCGCACGCAACAACACGCCATTCAGTGCCTTCTCCGCGGCCCTGAAATATGCCGGTCCGTCATCGGCCATGGAGGAAGAACCGATCGCAAAATCGACCTGAGCCGCGGCAACCGCCGCTTCAATATTGTCGGGATCAAGCGCGAGGGCGCGCATGAAGAAATCCCTTGCTCGCGCCATAACCGCAGGCGCTATTCCTTTGTTCAGGACAGCCCTGCCCTGAAAATAGAGATCCATGGCGTCCGGTTGGGGCGACCGTTCCGCCCGTCGTGCTTCGGCCTTGATAAGCTCGGCGTTCAACGTATTGGCGAGCCGGGATACGATCTCATCCTGCATGTCCAGCAAGTCGGCAGCGGGCTTGTCGAAGCGCTCGGCCCACACATGGGCTCCGGTTTCCGTGTCAGTCAACTGAACGTTCAGGCGAAAGCGGTTGCCGCCGCGTTGAACCGACCCTTCCAGCGCGTAACGGACGTTCAATTCGCGACCGATCTCCCTCACGTCCACCGCCTTTCCCTTGAAAGTGAACGCGGTGCCCCGGCCGATGACGAACGCGCCGGCGATGCGCGACAGGTCGGTAGTCAGACTGTGAGTCACGCCATCGACAAAATATTCCTGCTCCAGATCGCCGCCAATATTTGTGAATGGTAGAACAACAATGGACAGGCGCGGGATCGACGTTGAACCCGCAAGCTTTCCAGCGTTGTCCGGCATCGACGAGGACGAGCTGCTGGCAGAAGCCGGGCGGTCGGCCTGCTCGCCATCCACGACCAGCATGTAGCCGCGGCGAGGCAACGTTCTCAGGGCCAATCGGCCCGCCTCTCCCAAGGCCTGCCTGATGTCGCCGATTGCCTGGACAAGCGAGTCTTCCGTGACCTCGCAGTCCGACCAGACCTCATCCAATATCTCGTCCTTATGCACCAGGCGCCCGACGCGTTGCGCGAGGAGCCGCAGCACCGCCCAGGCTTGAGGACGCAACGGCACGATGTCGCCGCGCCCGTCGAGCAGCAATTCGCGAGCCAGGTCCAAGGTCCGGTCGCCGATCACAATCGAAGGCTGCGATGACTTAAGCAAGAATGCCTCGTTGGGCCATTTCGGAAAATATCGGCAGAATATCGGCCAGGTTTCGGGACCTGGCGGTAATTGTACAGCATCATCTTACGGCGCGGGATGGCAAAACCGTCCCGAGAAGCGATCCATCAAAGGCGGTCAGCGCCAGGCAGGCCTCCATGACCAGTTCTGTCCTCCATGCTGCGCTAAGTGTTTCAGGTTTCAGCCCTTCCCCGGTTGCGGGGACAGACAAGCGATGCGGCCCGGGCGTCCCCGACACCGAGATCAGGATCGGCCAATCAATGCCGCACAGCGCGCCGCTCTCCGGCCTGAGCAGTTTTGCCGGGGAGTGCTGCCCGCGAACCAACGAGCAACATGGGAGGGAATGATCGATGTCCTCTATCCACGCATCTGCAAAATTGTTGCACCTTATTCAGTCGCAGCGCGTGACCGCGGTCATCTATGTCGCCGCGAAGCTGGGGATCGCTGAGCTCCTGCGCGATGGATCGCGGCCCCTTGGCGAACTCGTCGAGGCGACCGGCGCGAACAAACAGGCGCTCCGCCGCCTGCTGACCGCACTTTCGACCATAGGCATTTGCACGGTCGCTGAAGACCGATACGCATTGACCGAACTTGGAGCTTGCCTTGACGGGGCCGCAACCCAGTCCCTCAAGAACTGGACGATCTTTGAAGGCCAGTTCCTGACCGAATCGTGGACCGGGTTGCTGGACTCGATCATGACGGGCAAGACCGCCGCGCAACTGCTTGGCCATGAAAACAGCTTTGATCTGATGGCGCACGATCCGGAGATGGTCCGCATATTCAATGCGGCGATGATGGAGGGGACGCGTCTGGCGATTCCGGATATCCTGGGGGCCTACGACTTCGGTGCGTTCGCTCATCTCATGGATGTCGGCGGCGGCTCCGGCGAACTCCTTGGCGCCATAGCCGGGCAACATCCGCATATCCGAGGGACCATTTTCGACCTTCCGCGCTGCGCCGAATCCGCGACTGGCCACCTGAGGCGCAGCGGGCTCAGTGACCGCGTCGAATTCATGGCCGGCGATTTCTTCCAGACGATTCCATCGATCGCGGATGCCATCGTCATGAAGCACATCATTCACGATTGGAGCGATGACCGCAGCATGGTCATCCTCGCAAACTGTCGAAGGGCGCTCCCTGCAGGTGGCGTGCTCCTGCTTATCGAACGGATCATGCCGGAATTCCCGAGCGTAAGCGATGCGCACAGGGAACAGACGCTGACCGATCTGCTCATGCTTCGCGGGCCTGGCGGTCTCGAAAGAACGGAAAAGAAGTACGCCTGGCTGTTTCGCGAATCCGGCTTTACTCACACCGCGACCTATCCGGCCGGGCGTCACAGCATCATCGAGGCAAAGGTCGCCTGAGCTTTCGAGGTCAGACCATTACTCCCGCGCAATGGAGCAGCGACTGGTTCGAAGGACATCATAGGCAAAAGCATACTTTGGAAGGAACAAGAATGCATCTGCCTGCTGCAAACAAGTCATCGTCGCCCATATTGGAGAACCCGGCGTACAAGGCCGTGTTCGCGAAGGTCGACTGGCGCCTTATACCTTTGCTACTGATCGCCAGCATGGTCGCCTTTCTCGACCGCATCAATATCGGCTTTGCACAGCTTCAGATGAAGCAGACACTGCCGTTTGATGATGCAGTCTACGGGCTCGGCGCGGGCATCTTCTTCGTCGGATATTTCCTGTTTGAGGTGCCCAGCAATCTTCTTCTGGAAAGGATCGGCGCACGCAAGACCCTGTTGCGGATCATGGTGCTCTGGGGATTGGCGGCGACCGCCATGATGTTCGTATCGACGCCGCTCCAGTTCTATGCGGCGAGGTTCTTTCTTGGTGTCTTTGAGGCCGGCTTCGCCCCAGGCGTGCTGCTGTACTTGACGTACTGGTACCCGTCGGTGAGGCGCGGACAGGTCATCGCGATCCTCGCGTCGGCGCCCCCTATTGTGATGTTCATCGCTGGTCCGCTGTGTGGTTCGATCCTGAAGTATTTCGATGGCGTCAGCGGTCTTTATGGCTGGCAATGGCTGTTTCTGATCCAGGGGATGCCCGCGCCAATCCTCGGCGTTCTCGTGTATTACCTGCTCAAGGACAAGCCGTTCCAGGCCGCGTGGCTCTCGAAGGGGGAGAAGGCGCTGCTGGACGATGCTTTACAGCATGACGAAGAGAACATCGTGAAGGCGACCTCGGGGACGTTCCGGCAGCTGCTGCGAGACCCGAAGGTCTACCTGTTGTCGCTGGCCTGTTTTTGTCTGCTGGGCGCCAACTACACGATGGTATTCTGGATGCCGACCTTGATCCATACCTGGGGAGTGAAGGATCCGCTACTGGTCGGCGTCTATCACGCAGTAGCCAACGCTGCGGGTATCGTCTGCATGGTCCTGATCGGTCGTCATTCGGACAAGCGGCATGAGCGCCGCTGGCACTATGCGACCTGCGTCACGATTGCCGCCGGCGGCTTGTTCTTTCTCATGTTGCTCCACGGCACTTTTGTTGGTTCGATCCTGGCTCTCTCCTTTGCCGTCATTGGGTTTGTGTCAGCGCCGCCGCTCTTCTATGCATTGACCAGTGAGTATCTCTCAGCAGGCGCGGCGGCCGGCGGCCTTGCCCTCGTCACCAGCCTCGGAAACCTCGGTCCGGCGGTAAGCCCGTCGATCACCGGGTTCATTGTGCGGAACACCGGCGACAATATCTATGGCATGTACTTCGTCATGGCGCTGTACTTGCTCTCCGGCGCACTCCTGCTGCTGAGCATGCGGCCCGCAACGAATGAGTTGCTCCTGTCGAGGAGTTGACCCATCCTGCCAAGATCAAGCCGCCGCGGCGGAATGCTCGGCTACGGCCTGCGGCGGGTTGCGGAAGCCGATCGCGATCCGGTTGTAGGTGTTCATCAGGCCGATCGCGATAGTCAGGTCGACCAGCTGCTTCTCGCTGAACACTGCGCGCGCCACTTCATACGCGGCATCCGGGATCGCGGTCTCCGCCACGCGGGTGACGGTTTCGGCCCAGGCCAGCGCGGCGCGCTCCTGATCGTCGAACAGCGCCTCCGCCTCGCGCCAGACCTGCAGCAGCGCCAGCTTCTCGACCTTGACGCCCATCTTCTGCAGTGAGCGGGTGTGCATGTCGAGACAATAGGCGCAGCCATTGATCTGCGATATCCGCAGATAGACCAGTTCGACGAGCTGCGCGGAAAGGCCGCTTTGCGTGATGTAGCCATAGACGCCGCCGAGCGCCTTGATGCCCGCGGGCGCGACCTTGTTGTAGTCGATCCGCATGCTCATTGCTTGTGTCCTTCCTTGTCGAAGACGGTCAGCGCCTTGTCGTTGCTGTCGACGACGAACACCGCAAGCAGCTTCGCCGGTTCGGTCGCGCTGGCGTTGCGCCCGAGCACGTGATGCGCGCCGGGCGGCTCGAAGAAGCTGTCGCCGGCCCGATAGATGTGCGCGGCCCCGCCCTCGAGCTGGCTCTCGATCGCGCCCTGGAGCACGTAGACATAGAGAAACGCCGATTTGGCGTGATGATGCGGTGCGGACGGCTCGCCCGGCGGGAAGTTGACCTCGACCGCGATCAGCGACTTGCCGGGAATGTTCGTGATCACATGCTCGAATTTCGGCGTCACCGATTGCGCTATCGCCGGGGTCGCAAGCGCGGCGCAGGCCAGCAGCGTCGTCATCAAGGTCTTCATCTCGTGCCTCCATTGCTACCGGATAGATGCGGGCACGCATGGCCAAAAAGAAGCACCAAGAATGAACCGAATTGGTGTACCACGAGCCATGCCCAACCCGCTTCCCATCACGCTCGACCGGTCGGCCAGGACACCGCTCTCCGAGCAGATCCGCAAGGCGATCGCGGCGGCGATCGACAATGGCGTGCTGGTGCCGGGCGCCCGGCTGCCATCGTGGCTCGACCTCGCCGCGCAGCTCGGCGTTGCGCGCGGCACCGTGCGGGCGGCCTACGACAGGCTGTCGGACGCCCAGCACATCGTGTCGTCGAAGGCGGGCGGCACCACTGTCGCGAGGCGGCCACGGAAGGCCGCCAAGCCCGATGCGCCGGTCGCCTCCGGATCGGTCGTGGAGATGTTTCGGGATCTGAGCGGTCAGGGACACTTCCGGATGGGCGTCCCCGCGCAGGATAGCCTCCCCGCCAAGCTGCTGGCGCGAATCCGCGCGCGCGCCGTCCGGGCGGAATTGAGCGCAGTGACCCGTCATATCGATCCGCGCGGCGAGATCGAATTGAGACGCGAGATCGCGGCGCACCTCGCGATCGCTCGCGGGCTCGAATGCTCGCCCGCACAGATCGTCATCACCTCGGGATTCAGCGGCGGACTCGGCCTCGCGCTGCGCGTGCTCGGCCTCGAAGGCCGCCGCGTGTGGATGGAAGAGCCGGGATTTCCATTGACGCGAAAGGGCCTCGAGCTCGGCCGGATGGAGGTCGTCCCGATATCAGTCGATGCCAACGGCGTCGATGTCGAGTACGGCCTCAAGTACGCCCCCGACGCGGCACTCGCGGTCGTGACGCCGGGCCAGCAGGCGCCGCTCGGCCCGCCGCTGTCGCCGAAACGCCGCGCGCAGCTGCTCGACTGGGCCGCGCAAACCGGAGCCTTCATCATCGAGGACGACTATCTCGGCGAATTGCAGCTCGACGGCCGCGCCGCGCCGGCGCTTGCCTCGCTCGACCGCGCCGGCCGGGTGATCCATCTCGGCTCCTTCAGCAAGACGATCTCGCCGACGCTTCGCCTCGGCTTCCTGGTTGCTCCGGAGCCATTGGCGGCGCAGTTCGCCGATGTCGCGACGTGCCTGGTCCCTGCTCCCGGCCCGGCGGTGCAGCTGTCCACCGCGGAGTTCATGCGCGACGGCCACTACATCCGCCATCTCAGGCGAACCAAGCGGGCCTATTGCGACAGGCGCGATGCGCTGACGACGGCGCTACGGAGCTGGAGCAACGACGTGCGGGTTGCCGGCCTCGCGGTCATCCTGACGCTGCCGGACAAGACCGCCGACGTCGAGATTGCCCGAGCACTGCTCGCGCACGGGCTGGCGCCCGCCCCGCTCTCGCCCTGGTATGTTTCACCGAAGCACGCGCAGCCGGGTCTATTGCTCGGCATTGCAACGGTGCCGGATCGCGGCGTTCCGGCCGCATGCAGGCGCCTGTTCGAGGCGATCCGCGCCCAAGGTCGCATCCAAGGGGCGCTGGCGCCGCGCCGGATCAGGAAGCCCGCAACCCGGTGAGCGTAAGGCTCAACGCCTTGAGCCGCTTGCGCGCCTCGGCGTCATAGGCCTGGGCATGGGCGCGGGCCTCGCGCTTGCCGTCGAAGAACAGCCCGCTCCGGCCTGCCACATCGTCGTCCTGGACCAGACGCAGGATGGCATCACCGCCCTGCTCGACGGTCGAGATCGGCGTCGCCCCGCTGGCGCGCACCATCGTGGTGTTCATGTAGGTCGCAGGGTGCAGCGAGTTGACGGTCACGCCGGAGCCTTCGAGCTCCGCGGCCAGGTCGATGGTGAACATGATCTGCGACAGCTTGCTCTGCGCATAGGCGCGCGCGCCGTTGTAGTTCTTCGTGATCATCACGTCGCCGAAATCGATCGGGTGCTGGCCGAGCGACGCGACGTTGACGATGCGCGCCGGCGTGCTCGCCTTGAGCCGCGGCAGCAACAGATGCGCGAGCAGGAAGCCGGCGAGATAGTTGACCGCGAAGCGCAGCTCGTGGCCGTCCTTGCTGGTCTGCCGCGCCGGCCCCTCGTTTTGCGAACCGATGCCGGCGTTGCTGACGAACACATCGAGGCGCTCCTGGTCGTCGAGCACCAGCTGGGCGAACTCGCGAACCTCGGCGAGCGAGGACAGATCGGCCTGGTAGAACATCGGCTCGCGGCCGCTGAGACGCTTGATCTCGTCGGCGAGCGTCTGCGCCCGCTTGGTATCGCGGCCGTGGATCAGGACCCGGGCGCCGGCCGACGCCAGCTTCATCGCGACGTAACGGCCGACGCCGTCGGTGGAACCGGTGATCAGCACCGTCTTGCCTGCCATATTCATCGAAATTGCCCTTCGATCGTTCGCCCAGCGCTGTCAGCAAAGATAAAGGCGCCGCGCGCACTTTGCCATGGCATGCCACCGCGCCGGCGGCGCCAAAACGGCGCCAAGAAAGTCGCCCCGGCACGGGCCTTCTCTGGAACCGCAGACGTACATCTTGTCGCGCGGCCGGCGGTCGCGCGGCGCCGCGTCGCGCCTCAGGGGGATCGCGGTCTGATATCCTCGACGTGAACGACATGCCAGGATCGGCACAAGATCGGCAAAGGACCGGAATGTCCTCGACCATTGCAGACAGGATCTTGCGAAAGGCTCCCTCGCTGGAGCCGTTCGGCATGCTGCTGTTGTTCGGCGCGCTGACCGCGCTGCCGATCGTCCTGACGCTCCGTCTGGTTGAGCCCGCACTCGTGCTGCCCGTGCTCAGCCTGTTGCTGTTCGTTCAGGCAGCCATTACCGCGATTGCGGCGCGCGTGATCCACGTGCGCACAAGCGTGGCGAACCTCACGCTGTGGGATTTTGCCGGCGCGTTCACCTTCATGGGGTGCGCAGCGGCGATCCTCGGCGAACCGGATCAGGCGGCGCTGTTCTTCGAGGAAGAAGCAGCAATGCGTCCGGTGTCACGACCGTAATCCCAGGCCGGGCCCCTCTGGCAGCCACAAGCTGCGATGTCGGACTGGAACTCAGTTGGAGTGGCCCTGCTTCGACCCGTGACGCGGATAAGCGTCGCGGTGGATTTGCCGTCCGCATGACGGCAAGAGCCGGTTTCGTCGAAAGGGTCCGCTCCCCGACCTCAAGGGGAATGCGACCATGTCCGAACTATTTTCGCCCGAATTGTTTTCACTCGACGCCCTCAGCGCATTGCTGCAAGTCGTCGTCATCGACCTCGTGCTGGCCGGCGACAATGCCGTCGTGATCGGCCTTGCCGCGGCCGGCCTGCCGGCGAACCAGCGCGGCAAGGCGATCCTGATCGGCATCGGTGCCGCGACACTGCTGCGCATCCTGTTCGCCCTCGTCACCACGCAGCTGATGCAGATCGTCGGCCTGCTGCTGGCCGGCGGCATCCTGCTATTGTGGGTGTGCTGGAAGATGTGGCGCGAGCTCCGCGCCGACGCGCACGAGACCACGGCCGAACATGCCGATGGCGCAAAGGGCCAGCGCAAGACGCTGTGGCAGGCCACCACGCAGATCATCGTTGCCGACGTCTCGATGTCGCTCGACAACGTGCTGGCGGTCGCGGGCGCGGCGCGCGAGCAGCCGATCGTGCTGGTGTTCGGCCTCGCGCTCTCGATCGCGATGATGGGCGCAGCGGCTTCCTTCATCGCGCGGCTACTGCAGAACCACCGCTGGATCGCCTATGTCGGCCTCGCCGTGATCCTCTATGTCGCCATCGACATGACGGTTCGCGGGGCGAACGAGATCGCGAAGGTTGCGCCGGCCTGACGAAAGCAAAACGGCGGGCCCTTCGGCCCGCCGTTCCGCAAATCGACAACGCGCGCTCAGTGGATTTCCGCCGAACGCTTCAGCGCGTCCTTCAGCTTCTCGAGCGAGAAATCCCTGGAACGCGCGATGTCCAGGATCGGGGTCTCGCGGCGGCCGCAGAGTTCGGCGGCCTCGGGCAGCTGCGCCGCGACCTCGTAGGGGATCACGATCGCGCCGTGGCTGTCGGCGTGGATCAGGTCGTCGGATCGCACCGTCATGCCGGCGACGCGGACCTCGCCGCCGAAGCTCTCCGCATGCACCCAGGCGTGCGACGGGCCGATCGAGCCGGCCAGCGCCTGGAAGCCCGGCGCCCATTGCGGGATGTCGCGGATCGAGCCGTCGGTGATGACGCCGAGGCAGCCGAGCGCCTTGTGCACATTGCTCTGCACCTCGCCCCAGAATGCGCCGTAGCCGACGTCGGGACCGTCGATGTCCTGGATGACAGAGATGCGCGGGCCGAAGCCGGTGCCGACATATTCGTAATATTCGATGCGGCGCTTCGACTGCTCCTCGGCCGAGAGGCCGGATTTCAGCACCGAGCGGATCGTCGTGGTGCGGGCGTAGCCGACCATCGGCGGCAGCGTCGGGAACGGGCAGACCAGCGGCTTCACGGTGTAGCCGATCAGACGGCGCTCCGGCGCGACGATCTCCATCGCGTTGCAGATCGTCGGCGTGTCGTAGCGCGCCAACGCTTCAAGGACGGAAGCAGGAAGCGGGGCGGAAGCGGATGTCGTCACGGCGTTTCTCTCCTGATTTTTGGCGTTCGCTGGGCCGTCTCAGCCTATAGCCGAGATCGCAGGCGAACCCAACCGAGGCACGCTCATGGCTGATATTTGCAGGAATGAAACCACCCTATCACCGTCACCCCCGCGCAACGGCGAAGCCGTTGTCGCTGGAGGAGGCCGCGCAAGCGGCCGTCTCGAAGGGTCGACGGCCCCGCTGGTGGCCGTGCATCCTTCGAGACGCGCTCCGCGCTCCTCAGAGTCTGACTCATAAGTCACCCATCCTTGCGGGCAGCGGCAAGTCTGCGGGTCAGGAGCCTCATGTGTGCAATCAGCAGCCAGGCAGCTTCGGTTGCCACCGTCGCCTCGAAGTCCTTGGCGAGGCGGCGGCATCTGCCGAACCAAGCGAATGTGCGTTCGACCACCCACCGCCTCGGCAGAAGCTGGAAGCCTTTGACGCCTTGGGGCCGCTCGACGATCTCGACAGTCCATGGACCGCAGTCTGAGAGCGCGTCGAGGAGTTGATTTCCGCGGTAGATCCGGTCGGCAAAGACGTGGCGCAGCCGGGGGAAGTTCATCCGCACGTTCTTCAGCAGCGGTACGGCGCCATGGCAGTCCTGAACGTTGGCCGGATGAACATGAACCCCGAGGAGGAGGCCATTGGTATCCGTCACAATATGCCGCTTGCGGCCGTAGATGCGCTTGCCTGCATCGTAGCCGCGCGGTCCGCCAGCTTGCGTGGTCGGCGCACTTTGACTGTCGATCACGGCTGCCGTCGGCTTCGGTGCGCGTCCAAGCTTTTTTCGCGCCCGTCGGACAAGGACGCTGACAATCCTTTGCCACCGGCCTGTATCCCGCCATCTATAAAAATAGCCCTGCACCGTCGAGTAGGGCGGGAACTCCCGCGGCAGCGCCCGCCACTGGCAGCCGGTCGAAACGATATAGAGAATCGCTTCGACCACACGACGCAGCTCCGTCTTACGCGGCCGGCCGCGCCGGTTCGCTCGCGGCAACAGGCGTCTGATCAGCGCCCACTCCGCATCGGTCATATCGCTTGCATAACGCAGATCGTCCCGCCGATATTGCTCCCGAGTGATCTCAGTCCAGGGCATCGTGCTCTCCCTCGAATCTTTGCAAATCCGATGGAATCACACCCCACTGAGATCACTCACCCCATTTTTCAGTCAGGCTCTCAGGATGACGGATCATAGAGAGGCATCAATGCAGATGCGTCGGACGATCGTCGCGATCGCTCTCCGCGACCGGCGCCGCATAGGGAGCAGCAGCGGCCGGCGCCGGCGCGCCCGCAGCTTGCGTCTGCGCGGCAAGCTGGCGCTCCTGGTCGCGATAGGACTTCCAGCCCCAGGGCAGGCTGATCAAATAGGCAACCGAGCCCGCCGACAGGATGTGCCAGGGATAGCCGATCAGCAGCGCGACGAAGAACACCACGGCAACGAACACCGGCAGCACCATTTCCGGCGGCACGCGCATCTTCACGGTCTTGCCGGGAGAACACCGGCAGCCGCGACACCATCAGGAAGGCAATCAAGAGCGTATAGAACGCCGTCAACGTCGCCGGCGGCATCGGCACGCCGAGGAAGGCGAGATAGATCGGCAGCAGCACGGTGATCGCACCGGCCGGCGCCGGCACGCCGGTGAAATAGTTGGCGGCGAAGGCCGGCTTGTTCGGATCGTCGATCGAGGCATTGAAGCGCGCAAGCCGCAGGCCGCCCGAGATCGCGAACACCATCGCGGCGATCCAGCCGCCATTGTTCAATTCATGCAGCTGCCAGAAATACAGGATCAGGCCCGGCGCGACGCCGAAATTGACGAAGTCGGCGAGGCTGTCGAGTTCGGCGCCGAATTTCGACTGGCCCTTGATCATGCGGGCGACGCGGCCGTCGATGCCGTCGAGGATCGCGGCGAACACGATGGCGGCGACCGCTAGCTCCATCCGCCCTTCGGTCGACAGCCGGATCGCAGTGAGGCCGGCGCAGATCGCCAGCAGCGTGATCATGTTCGGCACCAGCATCCGCACCGGGATCGGGCGGAACCGGCGGCGGCGATACTCGGTGGAATTCGGATCGAATGGCGTCATGGTTTTGCAATATAGCAAGCGCTGCCCCGCTCCGCCATCGGTGCGGGAACCGGCCGATCGGGCCGGAGAAACAGAGTTAATTGCCTGATCCAGGCGTACCCCCTCATGGTGAGGAGCGCGGAACACGCGTCTTGAACCATGAGGCCCCTCTCGGTGGCCTGCATCCTTCGAGACGCCCGCTTTGCGGCTCCTCAGGATGAGGGGCTAGATGTGCGAGCAATCAATCGGCGCGGTAAGTCCGGCCCGGATCGGCGCCCCGGAAATCCGCCAGAATCGTCTCGCCGGCGACCGCGGTCTGCCCCTCGGAGACCAGCGCCTTGGTGCCCTCTGGCAGATAGACGTCGAGCCGCGAGCCGAAGCGGATCAGGCCGAAGCGCTCGCCGGCGCCGATCGACTGGCCCTCCTTGACGAAGCAGACGATGCGCCGTGCCACGAGGCCCGCGATCTGGACCACGCCGATGCGCCCGTTCGAGGTCGAGATGACGAGCGAATTGCGCTCATTGTCCTCGCTCGCCTTGTCGAGCTCGGCGTTGATGAAGGCGCCGGGCCGGTAGGCGATGCGGTCGATGCGGCCGACCACCGGGCTGCGGTTCACATGGCAGTTGAACACGCTCATGAACACCGAGACCCGCGGCAGCGGCTTGTCGCCGAGCCCTAGCTCGGCCGGCGGCAGCGCCTGCACCACCATCGAGACGCGGCCGTCGGCCGGCGACACCACGATGCCGTCGCGCAGCGGCGTCACCCGGACCGGATCGCGGAAGAACAGCGCGCACCAGACGGTCAGCAGCGTCCCGATCCAGCCCAGCGGGGTCCAGATCCAGAACAGGATCAGGCTCGCCAGAGCGAAGCCGCCAATGAAGGGATAGCCCTCCGGGTGGATCGGCGGGATCTGCGCGCGGATGGAATTGGCGATCGACATCAGAGCTCGCTTGCGTTTCCCCGCCCCATTTGGCGGGAGAGGCCCTAAATCGACTATTCCGCGGCGGTCGGCAAGGGTTTCTCACCCGCGTCGGGGCTGGAATCCTCCGACGATTCAGTGACCGCCGGCGGCAGCCGATTCGGCGCGGCGCCGTCCTCATCGACCTGGGCGAGCCGTTCGCGGGCCTCCTCGGCCTCGCGCTGCCGGTTCCACATGCCGGCATAGAGGCCGTCGGCGGCCAAAAGCCGCGCGTGGGTGCCGCGCTCGGCGATCCGGCCCTGGTCCAGCACGATGATCTCGTCGGCGCCGACGATGGTCGACAGCCGGTGCGCGATCACCAGCGAGGTGCGGTTGCGCGAGACCCGCTCCAGCGCGCCCTGGATCTCGTGCTCGGTGTGGCTGTCGAGCGCGGAGGTCGCCTCGTCCAACACCAGGATCGGCGGCGCCTTCAGCACCGTGCGCGCGATCGCAACGCGCTGCTTCTCGCCGCCGGAGAGTTTCAGGCCGCGCTCACCGACCTGTGTCTCATAGCCCTGCGGCGACATCCGGATGAAGCCGTCGATCTGCGCGAGGCGCGCCGCCTCCTCCACCTCGTCGTCGCCGGCATCCCAGCGGCCATAGCGGATGTTGTAGCGGATGGTGTCGTTGAACAGCACGGTGTCCTGCGGCACCATGCCGATCGCCGAGCGCAGCGAGGCCTGCGTCACGGTCTTGATGTCCTGGCCGTCGATCAGGATGCGGCCGCTCGAGACGTCGTAGAGGCGGAACAACAGCCGCGAAATCGTCGACTTGCCGGCGCCGGAGGGACCGACGATCGCCACCGTCTTGCCGGCCGGCACCTCGAAGCTCAGGCCCTTGAGGATCGGCCGGTCCGCCTCGTAGGCGAAGCGGACATCCTCGAACCGCACGCTGCCGGACGACACCGCGAGCGGCTTGGCCCCCGGAATGTCCTGCACCTCGGGATCGCGCGCCAGCACGTCGAACATCTTCTCGATGTCGATGATCGCCTGCTTGATCTCGCGATACACCATGCCCATGAAGTTCAGCGGCTGGTAGAGCTGGATCATCATCGAATTGATCAGCACGAAATCGCCGACGGTGTGGGTGCCGTTGCGGATGCCGAACGCACACATCAGCATGGTCGCGGTCAGCCCCGCGGTGAAGATGATCGCCTGCCCGGTGTTGAGCACCGCAAGCGAGGTGTAGGTCTTCACGCTGGCCTGCTCGTAGCGCTCCATCGAGCGGTCGTAGCGCCGCGCCTCGCGCTCTTCGGCGCCGAAATATTTCACCGTCTCGTAGTTGAGCAGCGAGTCGATTGCCTTGGTGTTCGCCTCGGTGTCGGAATCGTTCATCTTGCGGCGGATCTCGATCCGCCACTCGGTCGCGATGTAGGTGAAGTACATGAACACGACGACCGTGAGCAGCACCGCGAGCACGTAGCGCCAGTCGAACTGCCAGAGCAGCACCGCCGCCAGCAGCGCGACCTCGACGATGGTCGGGATCAGCTGCAGGATCACCATCCGCACGATGGTCTCGATGCCGGAGCGGCCGCGCTCCAGGACGCGGGTCAGGCCGCCGGTCTTGCGCTCGAGATGGAAGCGCAGCGACAGCTCGTGCATATGCACGAAGGTGATGTAAGCGAGCCGCCGCACCGCATGCATCGCGACGCGGGCGAAGATGCCGTCGCGCCACTGCGTCAGCACCGCCATGATGATACGCACCGCGCCGTAGCTGATCGTCATCAACACCGGCGAGGCGATCAGCCAGACCACCCAGTTCGAGGCCGCAACCGGCGCCGATCCCGTACCGTTCAGCGCATCGATCGCCCATTTGAAGGTGAACGGTACCGAGAGCGTCGCGAGCTTGGCGAACAGCAGCAACACCACCGACCAGATCACGCGCGTCTTCAAATCGGCGCGATCGCCGGGCCAGATATAGGGCCAGAGATGAACGAGGGTGCCGAGCAGCGTCCCCTTCTCGGCGGCCGGCGGCGTGGCCGTGGGCTGTGCGGCGCCGGTCACACTCTGTTGCGGCGGCACCATCAGGCGCCCGCCCGCGCGGTCGCGGCACGGCGGTCCGCCGCCACATCTTGTCCACGATTTGCCATTGTGCCCGTCATATAGATCGTTTGAACGCGGCGTACAGGCTTATGACGAAAATTGTTCGCGATTCGCGGGAATTTAGGGGATTTTTTGGCCCTCAATCCCCATATGCGAGTCTTGACCCTGTTTACGCTGCAGTGCCACAAGGATCGTATGAACCAAATCAAGACTGTCTGTGTTTATTGCGGCTCCGGCCCCGGTAACAATCCCCGCTTCGTTGAAGCTGCCATCGCACTCGGCAAGAGCTTTGCCGACAACAACGTGCGCCTGGTCTATGGCGGCGGCTCGATCGGCCTGATGGGCGCGGTTGCGAAATCCACACTCGACCACGGCGGCTCCGTCACCGGCATCATTCCCGAATTCCTGCGCGCGCGCGAGAACGCGCTGACCTCGGTTCAGGAGATGATCGTCACGCCCGACATGCATGAGCGCAAGCGGCTGATGTTCGAGCGCTCGGATGCATTCGTCGCGCTGCCCGGCGGCATCGGCACGCTGGAGGAGCTGGTCGAGCAACTGACCTGGCAGCAGCTCGGCCGTCACCATAAGCCGATCCTGCTCGCCAACATCGATGGCTTCTGGGAGCCCCTGCTCTCGCTGCTGAGCCACATGCGCACGACCGAATTCATCCGCGCGACGCTGCCGATCAACGTCCTGATGGCCGACCGCGTCGACGAGATTTTGCCGCGGCTGCGTTCGGCGGTGGCCGGCAAGCCGGCGGCCGCGAAGGAGCTGGCGCCCGAAGTGGCGCGGCGGCTGTAACTGTTCGCCGCACTTTCGGCTCCATCACCGTCATGCTGAGGAGGCCGCAAAGCGGCCGTCTCGAAGCACGACGGCCCCGCTGGTGGCCGCGCATCCTTCGAGACGCGCTACGCGCTCCTCAGGATAACGGGTCGAGATAAGTGCTAGCCTGAAATCCTTACTACTCGCTCGGAAAAGTCACGGCCTCGATGCGGTTGCCGTCGGGATCGAGGACGAAGGCCGCATAGTAGCGCACGCGGTCGTGCGGGCGCAGGCCCGGAGGGCCATCGGAGAGGCCGCCTGACGCCAGCGCCGCAGTGTGGAAGGCATCGACCTCAGCGGTCGTCTTCGCGCGCAGGCAGATGTGGGTGCCGCTCTCATGCGGGACCTGCGCCATCGCGGCGCGCAGATTGATCCAGAATTCGGGATAGGCCTTGCCGAAGCCGATCGTCGCCGGCCGCGTGACGAGGCGACTAAGACCCAGCGCGGCCAGCGTCGGCTCATAGAACCGCGCGGCCCGTTCCAGATCGCGGACACCGACGGAGACGTGGTCGATCATGGGCCCTCCTCCCGGACTTGTAGCCCGGATGAGCGAAGCGACATCCGGGGAAATCGATCGAGACGCCCCGGATATCGCTTCGCTCATCCGGGCTACAGTCTCACGCCTGTGCGCCCGACTTCACCAGCTTGTAAAACACCGAATCCATCAACGCCTGGAACGAGGCGTCGATGATATTGGGCGAGACGCCGACCGTGGTCCAGCTCTCGCCGGTCTCGTCTTCGCTTTCGATCAAAACGCGCGTGACCGCCTCGGTGCCGCCATTGAGGATACGCACGCGGTAGTCGATCAGCTTCAGGCCATCGATATATTTCTGGTACTTGCCGAGATCCTTGCGCAGCGCGACGTCGAGCGCGTTGACCGGACCGTTGCCTTCGGCCGCCGAGATCAGCCGCTCGCCGTCGACATCGACCTTCACCACCGCGAGCGCCACCGTGACGCGCTGGCCGTTGGCGTTGTAGCGCTGCTCGACATTGACGTCGAACTGCTCGACCTTGAAATATTCCGGCACCTTGCCGAGCGTGCGGCGCGCCAGCAGATCGAACGATGCGTTGGCGGATTCATAGGCAAAGCCCGCGGCCTCGCGCTCCTTCAACTCCTCGACCAGCCGCGTCAGCCGCGGATCGCTCTTGTCATAGGCGATGCCGGCGCGGTCGAGCTCGGCCATCACGTTGGAGCGGCCGGCCTGATCGGACACCAGCACCTTGCGGTGATTGCCGACCAGTTCCGGCAGCACATGCTCATAGGTCTGCGGATCCTTCATGACAGCGGAAGCATGGATGCCGGTCTTGGTGACGAACGCGCTCTCGCCGACATAGGCTGCATGCCGGTTGGGCGCGCGGTTCAGCATGTCGTCGAGCGTGCGCGACACCTTCACCAGCGTTGCCAGCTTCTCCGTGGTGACGCCGATCTCGAACTTGTCGGAAAACTCCTGCTTCAGCTTCAAGGTCGGGATCAGCGAGCAGAGATTGGCGTTGCCGCAGCGCTCGCCAAGCCCGTTGAGCGTGCCCTGGATCTGCCGCGCGCCGGCCCGCACCGCGGCGAGCGAATTGGCGACCGCCTGCTCGGTGTCGTTATGGGCGTGGATGCCGAGATGGGCGCCCGGCACCTGCTTGACGACGTCGCCGACGATGGTCTCGATCTCATGCGGCATGGTGCCGCCATTGGTGTCGCACAGCACCACCCAGCGGGCGCCGGCCTGATAGGCGGCCCTGGCGCAGGCGAGCGCGTAGTCGCGGTTCTCCTTGTAGCCGTCGAAGAAATGCTCGCAGTCGACCATCACCTCGCGGCCGAGCGCCTTCGCGGCCGCGACGCTGTCGCGGATCGAGGCGAGGTTCTCCTCATTCGTGGTCTCGAGCGCGACGCGGACCTGGTAGGCCGAGGACTTTGCAACAAAGCAGATCGCGTCCGCCTTGGCCTCGAGGATGCCGGCAAGCCCCGGATCGTTCGACGCCGAGCGGCCCGGCCGCCGCGTCATGCCGAAGGCGGTGAAGCGCGCGTGCTCGAAGGCGGGTTTCCTGCTGAAGAACTCGCTGTCGGTCGGATTGGCGCCGGGATAGCCGCCCTCGATATAATCGATGCCGAGCGCGTCGAGCATGCCTGATATCACCTGCTTGTCCTGCAGCGTGAAGTCGACGCCATTGGTTTGCGCGCCGTCGCGCAGCGTGGTGTCGAACAGATAGAGGCGCTCGCGGCTCACGCGTGGCCTCCCGGGGTAGCCACACCATCGAGCTGCTTCTGCATCGTGGTGTTGGCAAGCCACTCGTCGTTGATGGTGACGGAGTTGCGCTGTTGGGCGACGTAGCCGCGCTTACGGAAGAATTCCAGCGCGGTGTCGCTGGCATCGACCTTCAGGGTCTTGGTGCCGCGGGCACTCGCGATCTTCTCCAGCGCATCGCACAGCGCGCTGCCAACACCCTGCCCGACCGCGCTCGGATGCACATAGAGCATGTCGATGAGATCGGCGCCCTTCAGCGAGGCGAAACCAACCGGCGCGCCCTGCAGGGTCGCAATCAGCGTGAGCTGCCCGGCGAGCTTCTTGCCGAAGGCTGCCTCGTCGTCGGCGGCCATCGCCCAGGCTTCCTGCTGTGCCTCGCTGTAGTCGTCGCCGGTCAGGTCCATGATCGAGGCCGCGAAGATCGCCGCCAGCAGCGGCGCGTCCTCGGGCAGATACGGGCGCAAGGCGGGCGCGGAGCGGCTCATCGCGCGACCTCCCAGGTGGTGATCGGCTTTCCTTCGGCATCCTTTCCGTCCTTGATCGCCACGCCCATCGCGGCGAGCTGATCGCGGATCCGATCGGACTCCTTGAAATCCTTGCGCGCCCGCGCCGCGGTGCGCTCGGCGATCAGTGCTTCCACCGCGGCGGCATCGACGCCGCTCGCCTGCTGCTTGCGCGCCTCCCACGCAGCCGCGCTCTCCGACAGGAAACCGAGCAGCCGGAGCGAGCCGGCAAACTCCTTGCGGCTCTGTTCGCTGCTCGACGCAGCACTGCGCAGGCCGTGCAGCACCGCCATCGCCTGCGCCGTGTTGAGGTCGTCGTAAAGCGCCTCGACCATCGCCGGCGACGGCGCGCCGGGCTCGGCGTCGGCCGCGACCGCGTACCAGTCGTCGAGTGTCTTCGCGGCCTCCTCGGTGGCCTTGGCCGTCCAGTCGAGCGGCGAACGATAATGCGTCTTCAGCATGGCAAGCCGCAGCACTTCGCCGGGCCAATCGGCCAAGAGATCACGGATCGTGAAGAAGTTGCCGAGCGACTTCGACATCTTCTCGCTTTCGATCTGCAGGAAGCCGTTATGCATCCAGACATTGGCCATGCGGTCGGAGTGGAACGCGCAGCAGGTCTGGGCGAGCTCGTTCTCATGGTGCGGGAACACCAGGTCGATGCCGCCGCCATGAATGTCGAACTTCTCGCCGAGATGCTTCCAGGCCATTGCCGAGCACTCGATGTGCCAGCCGGGACGGCCCTCGACCTTGATGCCGGCCGGTGACGGCCATGACGGCTCGCCCGGCTTCGACGGCTTCCACAGCACGAAGTCGGTGTTGTCGCGCTTGTAGGGCGCGACGTCGACGCGGGCACCGGCGATCATCTCGTCGAGCGAACGCTTCGACAGCGCGCCGTAGCGCGGCAGCATCGAATTGGCCGCGTTCATCGCCTGCGGCGAGAACAGCACGTGATCCTCGGCGACATAGGCAAAGCCACCGGCGACCAGCTTCTCGATGATCGCGCGCATCTCCGGGATATGCTCGGTCGCGCGCGGCTGCACGGTCGGCGGCAAGCAGCCGAGCGCCGTGACGTCGTCCTGGTACTGCTGGTAGGTCTGCTCGGTGACCTTGCGGATCGCCTCGTTCAGCGACACACCGGGATAATCCCGCGCGGCGCGGACGTTGATCTTGTCGTCGACGTCGGTGACATTGCGGACATAGGTCACGTGGCCGGCGCCATAGCGATGGCGCAGCAGGCGAAACAGCACGTCGAAAACAATAGCCGCACGGCCGTTGCCGATATGAGCGAAGTCATAGACCGTCGGTCCGCAGGCATACATGCGGACGTTGTCGGCATCGAGCGGCACGAACGGCCGCTTCTCCCGGGTCAGCGTATCGTAGAGGCGCAAATCCATGGAAACCGTTCCCTTGCGGCCGGGCGGTCCAATGCTCTCATGTGTTGAGAAAAGACGGCCTCAGCCAGCGAATCGCTAGCTCATAATCTCGCGGCAAATGCTGCAGATGGCGAGGTGGCCGTTCATGGTTCCACCATGTCTCACGGCCCCTTTATCGCGTCAAGGGGCTGTTTTCGGGCGGTTTGCCGCCCCGCCCCGCACCGAAATCACGCCAACGCCCTCATGGTTAATCATTATTAAGGATTTGGGCGTATCCGGACGCATGCGGATTCCCCGCCATTGTCATCGGTGCACCATGCGGCCCATTTCAGCATTGATTGCCTGCACGCTCGTCCTTGCTCCGTCCCTCCTTGTCTCCTCGGCCGCGTTGGCCGACAGCCGCGTCTTCATCGTCGCCAACCAGGCCGACGGCTACGGCATCGACCAGTGCCTCGCCCGCGGCGATCGCTGCGGAGCCTCCGCCGCCCGCGCCTATTGCCGGTCACGCGATTTTGCGCAGGCCACCAACTACCGCCGCGTCGATCCCGACGAGATCACCGGCGCGGTTCCGCACGCCGCGAATGAAAAATGCGGCGGCAACAGCTGCGGCGAATTCGTCGCCATCACCTGCCAGCGTTGAGCCAAGCCGCTGGTCGGGCGGGGTTATTGCCACACCGGCGCCCCGGAAACGACGTGACGCTGCCCCGAGAAACGGCTATTGCAGCGGCCTTGCCCGCGCGCTTTGGCGTTGATCGCCGCGCGGCGTCGTTCTAATGGCCGGATATGCCCAATAGCTCCCGTTCTCGCTTCTCCTGCTGGTTTCTGACGTGCGCCGTGCTGGCCGGCATGGCCCTGCCCGCCACGCATGCCTTGGCGCAAGTGCCGCCCGGCCCGCCCGGTCCGGCTCCGCAAGCCGCGCCGCAGCCCAATCCGCAGGCCAATCCGATGTGCGGCCGGCTCGAAGGCCAGCTGGCGGCGATCGACCGCGGCGGCGGCTCCGGCGATCCGGCCAAGGACGAGCAGATCCGCCGCTATCAGGACGCAGCAACCCGCCAGCAGGGCGAATTGGATCGCGTGACGGCGCAGGCGCGGCGTATGGGCTGCGACAGCTCCGGGTTCTTCTCGCTCTTCAATAACAATTCGGCGCAGTGCGGTCCGGTCAACACCCAGATCCAGCAGATGCGCGCCAATCTCGACCAGATCACCGCCAATCTCGAGCGGCTGCGCTCCGGCGGGCTCGGCGGCGCCGACCGCGAGAACCAGCGCCGCTCGGTCCTGACCGCGCTGGCGCAGAACAATTGCGGTCCGCAATATGCCGCGGCCGCGCGTGGCCCCGGCAACTTCCTCGAGAACCTGTTCGGCGGCGGTGGCGGCGGCAATCCCAACAATCCGCTGCCCCCGCCCGATGCGCAGTATGGCGCCCAGTCCGGCACCTTCCGCACCGTCTGCGTCCGCACCTGCGACGGCGCCTATTTCCCGATCTCGTTCGCAACGGTGCAGGCGCGCTTCGCCGCCGACGAGCAGATCTGCAAGGCGCAGTGCCCCGCCGCGGATGCCAGCCTGTTCACCTACCGAAATCCCGGCGAGGACATCAACCAGGCGGTCTCGATCAGCGGTGTGTCCTACTCGTCGCTGCCGAACGCCTTCAAGTACCGCACCGAGTTCAATCCGTCCTGCTCCTGCAAACCGGCCGGCCAGAGCTGGGCCGAGGCGCTGAAGGCGGTCGACGACAAGGCGTCCGCCGAGCAGCAGGGCGATATCATCGTCACCGAGGAGAGCGCGCGGAAGATGCAGCAGCGCGCCCAGACCAAGGCCGCCGCCGGCAAGAAAGGCGCGCCCGCAGCCGCGGCTCAACAGCAGCCCGCAGCCGCTGACGCCACGGCACCGGCGGCCGCGCCGGCGAGCGACGGCCAGATCCGCACCGTCGGCCCGACCTTCATCCCGAAGCGGTAAGAAGAGCTCAGCCCTCGAACGCTTCCGCCGACGCGCGCGAGGTGCGCGCCACCAGCGTCTCGTCGGGCGCCGGCAGCGCCTTGCCGAAATCGCGGAAGCGGTTGGTGATGGGATAGCGGCGGTCGCGGCCGAAATTCTTCCGCGTCACCTTCACCCCCGGCGCCGCCTGCCGCCGCTTGTATTCGGCGATGTTGAGCAGGCGATCGACCCGGGCCACCACGTCGCGGTCGAAGCCGGCTTCGATGATGGTCGCCAGCGGCTCCTCGCGCTCCACCAGCCGCTCGAGGATCGCGTCCAGCACGTCGTAGGGCGGCAGCGAATCCTGGTCGGTCTGGTTCTCGCGCAACTCCGCGGTCGGCGGCCGGATGATGATGTTGACCGGGATCACCTCGCCTGACGGCCCGAGCGCGCCGTCCGGCTTCCAGCCATTGCGCAGGCTCGACAGGCGGAACACCTCGGTCTTGTAGATGTCCTTGATCGGATTGAAGCCGCCGTTCATGTCGCCATACAGCGTGGCGTAGCCGACCGACATCTCCGACTTGTTGCCGGTGGTCACCACCATGGCGCCGGTCTTGTTGGAGATCGCCATCAACAGCGTGCCGCGGGCGCGCGCCTGCAAATTCTCCTCGGTGATGTCGCGCTCCAGCCCTTTGAACACCGGCGCCAGAATCGTCTCGAAGCCGTTCACGGCATCGGCGATCGGCAGGATCTCGTAGCGGATGCCGAGCGCCGCGGCGAGCTTGGCGGCATCGTCGAGTGACACCTGCGCGGTGTAGCGGAACGGCAGCATCACGCCGCGCACCTTGTCGGCGCCGAGCGCATCGACCGCGATCGCCGCGCACAGCGCCGAGTCGATGCCGCCGGAGACGCCGAGCAGCACGCCGGGAAAACCGTTCTTGCGGACATAGTCGCGCAGGCCGAGCACGCAGGCCGCGTAGTCGGCCTTGTCGCCCTCGAGCTGCGCCGTGATCGGCCCGTTGCAGCGCCAGCCGTCGGCGGTCTTGCGCCAGGTCAGAGTAGTGATGTTCTCCTCGAACGCCGGAAGCTGCGCCGCGACGGAGAGATCGGCATTCAGCGCGAACGAGGCGCCGTCGAAGATCAGCTCGTCCTGGCCGCCGACCTCGTTGAGATAGACCAGCGGCAGTCCGCTCTCGGTGACGCGTGCGACCACGATCGACAGCCTGAGATCGGCCTTGTCGCGGGCATAGGGCGAGCCGTTCGGCACCACCAGGATCTCGGCGCCGGTCTCGGCGAGACATTCGACGACGTTCTCGTACTCTTCGGACTCCTCGAGCCAGATGTCCTCGCAGATCGGCACGCCGATGCGCACGCCGCGCACCGTCACCGGGCCCGGCGCCGGGCCGCGCGCGAACAGCCGCTTCTCGTCGAACACACCGTAATTCGGCAGATTGGCCTTGAAGCGCAGCGCGGCGATGCGGCCGCCGTCGAGCAGCGCGCAGGCATTGTAGAGCTTGCCGTCCTCGACCCAGGGCGTGCCGATCAGCATCGCCGGGCCGCCATCCCTGGTCTCGCGCGCCAGTTCCTCGATCGCGGCGCGGCAGGCCGACTGGAACGCCGGCTTGAGCACCAGATCCTCCGGCGGATAGCCGGCGATGAACAGTTCCGACAGCACCACGAGGTCGGCGCCGTCGGCCTTGGCCGTCTCGCGCGCGGCGCGGGCCTTCGCGGCGTTGCCGGTGACGTCACCGACCGTCGGATTGAGTTGCGCCAGGGTAATCTTGATCTGTTGTTCGCTCATACGCTTAAGTTGTCCTGCACAACCGCAAACTTCAATCACCTTCCGCTCATGGTGCGATTGCAGAAATCGCACCATGAGCGGCGGGAGCTTCTTTTGAGCATGATCTGATCGGAAAACCGGTTCCCACTTTTCCGGATCCTGCTCGGGATCAGAACGCGCCCATGCGTTCGGCGAGGGCGAACAGCCAGAACAGGCCGGCCATGACGAGCGCGACGCCGACCGCGGCCGAGCCCATATCCTTGACCCGCCCGATCTGCGGATCGTGATCCATGGTCAGGCGATCGGCGAGCTTCTCGATCGCGGTGTTGAGCAGCTCGATGACGAGCACCAGCACCACGGTCGCGACCAATTCGACCCGGCGCATCACGGTGGCGCCGACCAGCCAGGCCAGCGGCAGCGACAGCGCCAACGCCACCACCTCCTCGCGAATCGCCTGCTCCGAGCGAATGGCGAATGCCAGCCCGTTGCGCGAGTTGATGGTGGCTCGCCAGAACCTCAGCAAGTCACAGTCCCCAAGTCACTGCCCCAAGTCACTGTCTCAAGTCACTGCCTCAAATCACAACCCAGCGGCGGCCGGCATCGGTTTGACCTTGCCGGCGCGCTCCTGCTTCAGGAGCTCGGCGATCAGGAAGGCCATGTCGATCGACTGTTCGGCGTTGAGGCGGGGATCGCAGACCGTGTGGTAGCGGTCGTTGAGGTCCTCATCGGTGATGGCGCGCGCGCCGCCGATGCATTCGGTGACGTCCTGTCCGGTCATCTCGAGGTGCACGCCGCCGGCATGGGTGCCTTCGGCGGCGTGGATCTGGAAGAACGACCTCACCTCCGACAGCACGCGGTCGAACGGCCGCGTCTTGTAGCCCGAGGTCGAGGTGATGGTGTTGCCGTGCATCGGATCGCACGACCACACCACCTTGCGCCCTTCCCGCTGCACGGCGCGGATCAGGCCCGGCAGATGGTCGCCGACCTTGTCGGCGCCGAACCGGTTGATCAGGGTCAGGCGCCCCGGCTCATCGTCGGGATTGAGGATATCGATCAGCTTCAACAGCTCGTCCGGCTTCAGCGACGGGCCGCATTTCAGGCCGATCGGATTCTTGATGCCGCGGAAATATTCGACATGGCCGTGATCGAGCTGACGGGTGCGGTCGCCGATCCAGATCATGTGGCCGGAGGTCGCGTACCAGTCGCCGGTGGTGGAATCGACCCGCGTCATCGCCTGCTCGTAGCCGAGCAGCAGCGCCTCGTGGCTGGTGTAGAAATCGGTGGCGCGCAGCTCGGGATGGCTCTCGAGGTCGAGGCCGCAGGCGCGCATGAAGTTCAGCGCATCCGAGATGCGGTCGGCCAGCTCCTTGTAGCGGCGTGACTGCGGCGAATCCTTCAGGAAGCCGAGCATCCACTGATGCACGCTGCCGAGATTGGCGAAGCCGCCGGTCGCAAACGCGCGCAGCAGGTTCAGCGTCGCGGCGGATTGGCGATAAGCCATCAGCTGGCGCTGCGGATCGGGAATGCGCGCTTCCGGCGTGAAGGCGATGTCGTTGACGATGTCGCCGCGATAGCTCGGCAGCTCGACGTCGCCCTGCTTCTCGGTCGGCGACGAGCGCGGTTTTGCGAACTGGCCGGCGATGCGGCCGACCTTCACCACCGGCAGCGCGCCGGCATAGGTCAGCACGACCGCCATCTGCAACAGGACGCGGAAGAAGTCGCGGATGTTGTTGGCACCGTGCTCGGCAAAGCTCTCGGCGCAGTCGCCGCCCTGCAGCAGGAAGGCCTCGCCGGCGGCGACCCGCCCCCCAGCGCCTTCTTCAGGCTGCGCGCCTCGCCCGCGAACACCAGCGGCGGAAAGGTCGCCAGCTGGGCCTCGACATCGGCCAATGCCTTGGCATCGGGATAATCGGGCACCTGCAGCACCTTCTTGGCGCGCCAGCTATCGGGTGTCCACCGCTCGGACATAAGGTCAACTCCTGAGCAAAAACCGCAACTTAATCACGGCATGACGAAAGCCCGGCTTATACACAGGGCCCCGCTTTCCCGCTAGAAGGATTCCTGCAATCTGGTCAAGCCCTTGCAGGGAAATCCGAATTCGCATTTGGTAGAGCATAGCATGAATGCCGGGGAAATCGCCGTGGCCTCCGCCGCGCTGGACGACGTTTTTAGCGACGACATCGTCGTGCCGGCCGCAGATGGCTATCCGCTCGCCGCGACGCTGTTCCTGCCGCGCGGCACGCGGCGGCGCCACGCCGTCCTGATCAACTCGGCGACCGCCGTGCCCCGCAAGGTCTATCGCGGCTTTGCCGGCTACCTCGCCCGCCGCGGCGCGGCGGTGCTGGCCTACGACTACCGCGGCACCGGCGATAGCCGGCCTATGGCGGCGACCGGGCTCAACAAGCCGAAATCGCTGGCCGGCTTCAAGGCCACGATGGCGGACTGGGCCGCGCTCGACGCCACTGCGGCGGTGAGCTGGATGCGCGAGCGCTACCGCAACCTCCCCTTCGCTTATGTCGGCCACTCCTTCGGCGGCCAGGCACTGGGCCTCCTGGCCAACAATGCCGAGATCCCGCGCGCGCTCCTGATCGCCTCGCAGGCTGCCTATTGGAAGCTGATGGCCTCGCCCGAGCGCTACCGCGTCGTCGCTTTCATGAACGGCGTCGGCGTGCCGCTGGCGCGCACGCTCGGCTATCTGCCCGCCTGGGCCGGCCTCGGCATGGACCTGCCGAGGGGCGCGTTCGAGCAATGGCGGAGCTGGGTGATGCGCGAGCGCTATCTGCTCGATGATGCCACGCTCACGGCGCGCGAAAATTTTCCGAAGTTCAAGGGCAAGCTCCGCGCGCTTGTCATGACCGACGACACCTGGGCGACGCGGCCGGCGGTCGAATTGCTGTGCTCCGCCTTCACGTCGATCACGCCCGAGGTCATCTCGATCCGTCCCGCCGACGCCGGCGCAAAAGCGATCGGCCATCTCGGCTTCTTCCGCAGCAACCACCGCGATGCGCTGTGGCGCGGCGCCGCGGAGTGGATTGAGGCGGAGGGGTAAGCGCGGCACTCTCCGGTGTCGTCCCTGCGAAAGCAGGGACCCATACGCCGCGGCCCGTGTTGTCGTCGGGACTCGTCGTTCCAGCGCGGTGCCACAACGATCACTTCGGGTAATGGGTCCTGGCCTGCGCCAGGACGACGATGAGGATGGTTCTCGCGCGATGCGATGCACCGCTGATGCGCAGCTCATCTTGAACCGAGAAGCCTCGGCGTACTGGATCGCCCGCATGCGCGGGCGATGACACCAAAGAGAATGAGAGCTCGCTGCTCATTCCACACGTCGTCCCTGCGAAAGCAGGGACCCATAACCACAGGGCTGCGTGTTGAAACAGGTCGTGGCTCCAGCGCAGCAAGCCAACTGACGGCGGCGGCTATGGGTCCCTGCTTTCGCAGGGACGACACCGCATGTATTGCGCTGCCGGTGAGTCATACTTTCGCATTCGCGCGACATGAATCGCCCGAGCCTTGCTCTTCAACTCGGATCCGCGGTCAAAATGATGGGTATCGCTTCGCTCCACCCATCCTGCCAGTCTCACACCACTTTCCTTGCCGCCGCCGTCGCCGCATCACCCGTGTTCGGCGTGCCCGTCGGTTCGATCAGCAGCAGATGCACCTCTTCCCGTGCGACCGGACGATGCTCGACGCCTTTCGGCACGATGTACATCTGCCCGGAAGTTAGCGTCACGGTGCGGTCGCGCAGCTCGATGTCGAGGATGCCTTTCAGGACGAGGAAGAAGTCGTCGGTGTCGTCGTGCTTGTGCCAGACGAACTCGCCCTGCACCTTCACCACCATGACGTCGCAGGCGTTGAATTGCGCGACGGTGCGCGGCGACCAGTGATCGGAGAATGTCGACAGTTTCTGCGAAAGGTCGATCGCGCCGTTCATGATGCCTCCGGGTCCGGGCCAGCCTGCCGGACTCGTTAGCTCAGCCTTCCGACGCGCTCAATGGACGCCCCTTAATCTCTCCGGATAAGTCGTCGGCTCTCGATGGCCGTTCTTGTCGCAGGGCGTTTCGCCGTTGGCGGCCTTGCGCGCCAGCAGTTCCTTTTCGGCCTGATACCACAACTGATCCATGTTGCCGTGTGGCTCGCCGGCGTCCTTCCACAATTCGTAAGCTCGGGTCCGAATCTCCTGCTCGGATGGTCCTGGCATGCGCGGCTCCCTCAATTTGTGACATCAAACTGTTTGAGAGTGGAACTGCCAGCATAGCGCAAGGTTCCAGGATGCGCGACACGACGCGCTGCCACGGGTGCCCATGCTGTGCACCGCACGGCCCTTCACCGCGTGTGATGGGGGTATCGGCCCTGATGCACAGATTGGGGCGCCAGAGGGTTGCGCTGCCGCGGTGCGCGTCGTCTTACGGAAGCAAGCTACCCCTTCTGAGGTATGAAACCTTTGCGGGCTCGTGCAGACTTATCTTCATCAGGATTTTGCCGTTACCGTCCTGGGGCTAGAGACAGCGCCGCTCGCATGCATTTTAAGCGGGCGGCGTTGGGCTGTCAGGCAGGCTCGTTCCCTGTTCCCGATCGATCGCTCCCAATTCCCATCTGCGCGTGCCTTGGCCGCGACGGCACCAGGGTCAAGGCCGGCCTGCGGGTAGCTCCCTACTCCGCCGCCTGGCGCACGTGGCGCGCGGTCGGCGTGCGCATTGTGACCAGTTCTTCCGACGCGGTCGGATGCAGCGCGATGGTGGCGTCGAAATCGGCCTTGGTCGCCTTCATTTTCACGGCGATCGCGACGGCCTGGGTGATTTCGGCGGCGCCATCGCCGACGATGTGGCAGCCGAGCACGCGGTCGCTCGCGCCGTCGACCACGAGCTTCATCAGCACGCGGGTGTCGCGGCCGGACATCGTCGCCTTGATCGGGCGGAAATCGGTCTTGTAGATGTCGACGTGGCTGAACTGCGCCCGCGCCTCTTCCTCCGTCAGACCAACGGTGCCGACCTCCGGCTGCGAGAACACTGCGGTCGGGATCGTGGCGTGGTCGACCTCGACCGGGCGCTTGCCGAACACCGTGTCGGCGAAGGCATGGCCCTCGCGGATCGCCACCGGGGTCAGATTGGTGCGGTGGGTGACGTCGCCGACCGCATAGATATTATCGACCGAGGTCTTCGACCAGCCGTCGACCTGGATGCCGCCATTTGCGGGATTGATGGCGACACCCGCGGTTTCCAGCCCGAGATTGGCGACATTGGGATGCCGGCCGATCGCGAACATCACCTGGTCGGAGGCGATGCTCGAGCCGCTCGACAGGTGGGTGGTGAAGTCACGGCCGTGCTTGTCGATTTTCGCCACCGTGCATCCGGTGATGATGGTGATGCCGCGCTTCTCCATCTCGGCGCGGACATGCTTGCGCACGTCCTCGTCGAAGCCGCGCAGGATGTTATCGCCGCGGTAGACCACGGTGACGTCGGAGCCGTAGCCGGCGAAGATGCCGGCGAATTCCAGCGCGATGTAGCCGCCGCCCTGGATCACGATCCGCTTCGGCAGCTCCTTGAGGTGAAACGCCTCGTTGGAGGAGATCACGTGCTCGATGCCGGGCACGATCGGCCCGTGATTGGGCGCGCCGCCGGTGGCGATCAGGATGTACTTTGCCGTGACCTTCTCGCCGGTGGCGAGTCTGATGGTGTGGGCATCCTCCAGCACCGCGCGGGTCTTCACGATCCGTGCGCCCGACTTCTCGACATTGGTCGTGTAGGCGCCCTCGAGCCGGGCGATCTCCTTGTCCTTGTTGGCGACGAGAGTGGCCCAGTCGAACGAGACCTGCCCGATGCTCCAGCCGAAGCCGGCCGCGTCCTCGATCTCGTCGTGGACGTGGCTGCCGATCACGAACAGCTTCTTCGGCACGCAGCCGCGGATCACGCAGGTGCCGCCCATCCGGTACTCTTCGGCGACCATGACCTTCGCGCCGTAGCCGGCGGCGATGCGGGCGGCACGAACACCGCCCGAACCACCACCGATGACAAACAGGTCGACGTCAAACTCGGCCATTTTTGCACCCAACCTTGGCAACCACGCCGAAAATCGGCTCTTGCAACTGGTACCCCTCATCCTGAGGAGCCCGCGAAGCGGGCGTCTCGAAGGATGGAGGCCACAGAGGGGCCTCATGGTTCGAGACGCGCTTCGCGCTCCTCACCATGAGGGTCCAATAGCGCCGCGCGCTCAGATATCCTTGCCGCGCTTCTTCATCTCGGCCTTGAACTGGGCGTTGACGATCACGCCAAACTGCTGCGCCCACTCCTGCATATATCTCAGCGAATCGTTGATTGCCTTGGGCTCGGAGGTCAAAAGCTTCTGACCGAGCGGCGTCTTGTAGAAGATCACGAGATCCTTGAGCTCCTGCTCGGTGAACTCGGCGGCATAAAGCTGCGCCATGCCCTCGCCGATTTCCTTCTCGCTGCCAGCCAGATTCTTGGCAATGACCAGCGCAACCTCGTTGAGATCCTTCTGGTAGTTCAGGTACTGCTGCAGCAGGCCGGTCTTGGTCTTCTCGATAATGCCCGGAACGGCGCCGGCATACATCACCGAGACGTTCTTCATCGTCAGGATTTCCTTGGCGTATCCGATCGCCGCGGGGGTCGACTGCTTGACGTCCTTGGGCATGGGGGGCAGCTGCGGCTGCTGCGCCATCGCCGGTGCGAGCGCCAGTCCAGCCGCCAGGGCCGCAGCCGACAAAAGTCCCGAAAAACGCTTCATTCCAAGTCTCCTTGCTTGCGGCCTCATGGCCGTTCAACAACCCGAATTCCCTGCGCGCCGGCCAGCACGGCGACGCTGCCAAGCCCGATGAACAGGCCGTGTTCGACCACGCCCGGAATCACGCTGAGCAAACCGGCAAGACGCGGCGGATCGCCGATCCGGCCGAGATGGGCATCGAGGATCCAGTGGCCGCCATCGGTGACAAAAACGTGACCGTCCTTGCCCTTCCGGATCAGCATTTCGCCTGACACGCCGGCCTCGGCGAATGCCCGCGCCATCGCGGCCTGGGTCGCGGCGAGCCCGAACGGGATCACCTCGACCGGCAGCGGAAAGCGGCCGAGCACGTCGACCCATTTGCTGTCGTCGGCGATCACGATCATGCGATCACTGGCGGCCGCGACGATCTTCTCGCGCAGCAGCGCACCGCCGCCGCCCTTGATCAGGTTGAGCGCCGGGTCGATCTCGTCGGCGCCGTCGATGGTGAGGTCGAGATGGTCGATCTCATCCAGCGTGGTCAGTGGAACTCCGCAGCGGATCGCATCCGCGCGGGTCGCTTCCGAGGTCGGCACGCCGATCACCTTCATGCCCGCACGGACCTTCTCGCCGAGCAGCTCGACGAAATGCTTGGCGGTCGATCCGGTGCCGAGCCCGAGCTTCATGCCGTCACGCACCTCTTCGAGCGCGCGCGCCGCCGCCTGGCGTTTCAGTGCGTCCATGTCCACGTGCCGATAGCCCCTCGGTTGTCGGTTACGGGCCGCCATCGGGTGGCCCGGCGGGCGCATATCTAGCGTCGTTTTGCAGGCAGGAATAGCGGCAAGCGGACCAGTCTTTAGGCCGAAACGGCGTCCATCGCGGCCAAAATCGCCGAAAAGCGCTGTTCGACCTCGACCCGCATCCCGGGGTGGGTGAAAATGTAGAACTGGTCGTCGCGGATCGCGGCCAGCACCTGCCCCGCAACCGACGCCGGATCGAGACCGGCCTCCAGGCGGCGCGCGATCTCGGCGACGACAGCGGCCATCGGGCTTGCCGGATCGAGCTGACGGGTCGGGCCGTACTGCTCCGGGCGGTTGCGCCCGCTCTCGCCGATCCGGGTCCGCACAAAGCTCGGACAGAGCACGCTGACGCCGATCCCGAGCGGCCTGAGTTGCATGGCGAGCCCTTCGGACAGGCTGACGACGGCGAACTTGGTCGCCGAATACGGGCTCAGGCCAAGCCCGGCATTCATCCCGGCCATCGATGCCGTGTTGACGATATGACCGCCCTCGCCATGCTGGCGGATGTGCGGCAGGAAGCTCCTGATGCCGTGCACGACGCCCATCAAATTGACGTCGATCACCCAGCGCCAGTCGTCGACCGAGATCGGGTCGATACCGCCGCCGGCCGCGACGCCGGCATTATTGCAGAGGACATGAACCTTGCCGAAGGCGCGGAACGATGCTTCTGCCGCGCGATCGACGCTCAAGGGATCGGCAACGTCGCAGACCACACCATGGACATCCGCGCCGCCGGCGCGCAGCGCATCGACGGCCTTGTCCAGCGGACCGGTTTCGATATCGGCAAGCACCACCCTCATGCCCTCGCGGGCGAAGGCGGTTGCCATCGCAAGTCCGATTCCGCTGGCCGCGCCGGTGACAAAAGCGGCTTTTCCGGCAAGTTCCCGCATCTCAGCCTCCCCTATTTCGTGACGTGCCCACATCTACTCTTGCATCGCAGCGCCCGGCCCGATAGCCAAAAGCATCATGTCCGCCTCCTCTCCCCCCATCGTCGTATTCGATCTCGACGGCACGCTGGTCGACACCGCGCCCGATCTGATTGCCGCGCTGAACCATGTGCTCGACCGCGAGGGTTTGCGGCCGGTGCCGCTGGCGGCCGCGCGCAACATGATCGGCGCCGGCGCGCGCAAGCTGCTCGAACGCGGGCTCGAGGTGGAAGGACGCGCGGTCAGCCTCGGTGACCTCGATCGCTTGACCAAGGATTTCGTCGACTATTATGCCGAGCATATCGCCGACGGCTCGCGGCCGTTCGACGGGCTCGAGGGCGCGCTCGACCGGCTCGAGGCAAAGGGCCATCGCTTTGCGGTGTGCACCAACAAGCTGGAATGGCTGTCGAAGCTGCTGCTCGACCGGCTCGGCCTGACCAAGCGCTTCGCCGCGATCTGCGGCGCCGATACCTTCGGCATCGCAAAACCCGATCCGACGTTCCTGCGCGAGACAGTGGCCCGCGCCGGCGGCCGGCTGCCGGGCGCCATCATGGTCGGCGACGCCGGCCCCGATGTCGGGGTCGCAAGGCGCGCCCAGGTTCCAGTGATCGGCGTCGATTTTGGCTATACCGACGTTCCGATGACCGAGCTGAAGCCGGACCGGCTGATCAGCCATATGCGCGATCTGCCGGACGCCGTCGCCAGCCTGAGCGCGGCATAGACTTTCCGCAACATACTGATATCGCTTGGCAATATTTAGCCATGCGATTCTGCCATTAACCATCCTTTAACGAACAGGCCCCCCGCTGTTGCGCCTCTGTTTCGACGCACCTATGGTCCGCTCCGGGGATTGTGGCTGATTGCCGCAGTAGAGTGTGGATCATGCGTCGTATCATCGTGATTGCGGCCGCCGGGCTGAGCTTGGCCGGCTGCTCCTCCTTCTCATTGGATTCGTTCAAGTCGGCGCCGCCGCCGATGCCTGTGCAGCTGGATTCGAACCCGCCGGGCGCCGACGCCGTGACCTCGCTCGGGCCGGGCTGCAAGACGCCCTGCACGGTGTCGATCCCGGCGCCGGAGACCAACTTCTCCGTCACCTTCAACATGCCGAAGTTCCAGCCGGCGACCGTACCGGTCACCGTGACCCGCGTTCCCGGCGACTTCACCACGCCGGCCACCACCACGCTCGATCCGAGTCCGGTGTTCGCCGAGTTGCAGCCGGCCGGCCCGCCGCCGCGCGCGGCGAAGAAGCCGGTGCGGAAGAAGAGGCCGAAGCCGGCTGCCGCTGCGGCGCCCGCCGCCGCTCCGGACTCCGCGTTCCCCGCCCCGAGCGCGGCTGCGCCGGCGCCTGCCGCGGCTCCGTCGCGCTAGCGCGGGCGGCTGCACCGGATTTGCACTGCACAAGAGCCCGGCCCAAAGCCGGGTTTTTGTATTTGGCCGAGACACATCCGCGATTGCGATCATGCATCGCGCGATATGCCTCGCCTATCGCTTTGCATGTTTCGGATCATCCATACGATCATCCCTTGGGACGCATTGTGACAACGCGCCAACATGCATAGATTGCGGATGCCGGAGCCGATCACGGCGCGGCAGACAGGAAACAGATTGCAAGGCCCGAACTGAATGAACGGATCCACGCAAGCGCATTCCGACACGCTGTTTCGTCCGATGACCGACCCGTTCGGCCGGACCATCCGCTATTTGCGCGTCTCCGTCACCGACCGCTGCGACCTGCGCTGCTTCTACTGCATGTCGGAAGACATGACCTTCCTGCCGAAGGCCGATCTCTTGACGCTGGAAGAGCTCGATCGGCTCTGCTCGGCATTCGTCACCAAGGGCGTGCGCAAGATCCGCCTCACCGGCGGCGAGCCGCTGGTCCGCCGCAACGTGATGGGCCTGGTCCGCTCGCTGTCGCGCCATCTGACCACGGGCGCACTCGACGAATTGACGCTGACCACCAACGGTTCGCAGCTCGCGCGCTTCGCCCAGGAGCTGGCCGATTGCGGCGTGCGCCGCGTCAACGTCTCGCTCGACACGCTCGACCCCGTAAAATTCCGGGCCATCACCCGCTGGGGCGACATCGACAAGGTGCTGTCGGGCATCGAGGCGGCGCGGTCAGCGGGACTCGCCGTCAAGATCAACGCGGTCGCGCTCAAGAACATGAACGAGGACGAGATTCCCGCGCTGATGGAATGGGCGCACGGCAAGGGCATGGGCCTGACCTTGATCGAGGTGATGCCGATGGGCGACATCGGCGAAGGCCGGATCGATCAGTACGTGCCGCTGTCCTTGATGCGTGCGCGGCTCGAGAAGCACTACACGCTGACCGATCTGTCCGACGACACCGGCGGCCCCGCCCGCTATGTCCGGGTCGCCGAGACCGGCGGCAAGCTCGGCTTCATCACGCCGATGACCCATAATTTCTGCGAATCCTGCAACCGGGTGCGGATCACCTGCACCGGCACGCTGCACACCTGCCTCGGCCACGAGGATGCCTCCGACCTGCGCCGGCCGCTGCGCGCCTCCGCCGACAACGACCTGCTGGCGGCAGCCATCGACCGGGCCATCGGACTGAAGCCGAAGGGGCACGATTTCATCATCGACCGCCGCCACAACCGTCCGAGCGTCAGCCGCCACATGAGCGTGACCGGCGGCTAGTTTTCAAGCTCCCTCCCGACGCGCGGCCTGTCCCCCGATTACCAAGGCGGGACAACAGTTTGCCGCGGCGTCAATTTGCCCATTTTCCGATTGACGGCGTTCCACGGCGCTGATTTGGTGAATCAGCTTTCACGCTAGTCTGGCCAGCATAGGCCGCTGCCCTCCGTCGGCTCCTGCCGACGACCCCCGGCAGCCAAGAACGGCTGAAGCGGATTTCGGGGGAGGACGAACGTTTGCAACTGCTCCTGAAAGTGAGCCGTGGCTCCGTGCGCATGCGCGCGGCGGCCAGATGATGCTTGAAGAGATATTCGGCGCGCGGATGGCGCGGCCGTGGAGATCGTGATGCGCCCATTGTTGGCATTAAGTCAGGCCATCGACCAACTCAACGAGAAGATCGGCTACATCTGCAACCTGCTGGTGCTGATCTCGTGCCTGGTCAGTGCCGGCAACGCCATGATCCGCTACGCGTTCAGCTACTCCTCGAACGGCTGGCTCGAGGCGCAGTGGTACATGTTCGCGATCCTCGTGATGTTCGGCGCCTCCTACACCTTCAAGCGCAACGAGCATGTCCGCGTCGAGATCATGTATCTGATGCTGTCCGAACGCGGCCAGCTCTGGCTCGACCTGATCGGAACGCTGTTCTTCCTGATCCCGGCCTGCCTCCTGCTCGCCTATCTGTCCTGGCCGTTCTTCTACCAGGCCTACGCGGTCGGCGAGATGAGCGGCAACGCCGGCGGCCTCTTACGCTGGCCGATCAAGTTCGTTATCCCGTCCGGCTTCGTGATGCTTGCGCTGCAAGGCGTCTCAGAGGTGATCAAGCGGATCGCCGCGCTGCAGGGCTACGTGACCATCGACGCGAAGTATGAGAGGCCGACTCAATGATCACGCTGGAGATGATGCCGCCACTGATGTTCGGCGGCCTGATCGTAGCGATGCTGATCGGTTATCCGGTGGCGTTCACGCTCGCCGCGGTCGGCCTGTCGTTCGGGTTCCTCTCGATCTATCTCGGCTTCTTCGACCTCAACTTCCTGCAGGCGATCCCGGGCCGCATCTTCGGCAGCGTGCTGTCCAACGAGCTGCTGCTGGCAATCCCGTTCTTCACCTTCATGGGCGCGATATTGGAGAGATGCGGGCTCGCCGAGGACATGCTGGACTCGATGGGCCAGCTGTTCGGCCCGATCCGCGGCGGCCTCGGCTATTCCGTGATCATCGTCGGCTTCATCCTCGGCGCCATCACCGGCACGGTGGCGGCGCAGGTGATCGCCATGGCGCTGATCTCGATGCCGGTGATGATCCGCTACGGCTACAACATCCGCTACATCACGGGCGTGCTCGCCGCCTCCGGCACCATCACGCAACTTGTCCCTCCCTCTCTCGTCCTGATCGTGCTCGCCGACCAGCTCGGCAAGTCGGTCGGCGACATGTATCTCGGCGCCTGGGGCCCGTCGGTGTTCCAGATCCTGCTGTTCGCCGGCTACACCTTCCTGCTCGGCATCTTCAAGCCGAGTCATGTGCCGGCGGTGCCGGTCGAGGCGCGCACGCTGACCGGCTGGGCGCTGTGGAAGAAGTGCCTGCTCGGCATCATCCCCTCCGCGGTGCTGATCTTCGTCGTGCTCGGCACCATGATGATGGGCCTTGCGACCCCGACGGAAGCCGGCGCCATGGGCGCAGTCGGCGCCATCGTGCTCGCCGCCATCCATCACAAGGATTTCAGCGCCACCGGCAACAAGGTGCTGATAGCAGGCGTGATCGCCGGCGGCATCGGCACCATCATCGCGATGCTCTACAGCGAGAACCTGCTCTTCAAGCTCGCCTTCGCGATCACCTACGCCGCGGTGGTCTGGATCTGCCTCGAGGCCGTCAAGATCCCGGACCTGCGCGACCTGATCAAGCAGGGCTACGAGACCACCATGCGGATCACCTGCATGGTCACCTTCATCCTGATCGGCTCGACCTGCTTCTCGGTCGTGTTCCTCGGCGTATCCGGCGGCACCTGGCTGGAGCACCATCTGACCTCGCTGCCCGGCGGCGTCTGGGGCTTCCTGATCTTCATCAACCTGTTCATCTTCTTCCTGGCGTTTTTCCTCGACTTCTTCGAGATCGCGTTCATCATCCTGCCGATGATCGCGCCGATCGCGCAGAAGGTGCTGGCGCCGGTGGTCGGCCCCGACGCCGCGCTGATCTGGTTCGGCGTGATGCTTTGCGTCAACATGCAGACCTCGTTCCTGCATCCGCCGTTCGGCTTCGCGCTGTTCTATCTGCGTGGCGTGGCGCCGAAGGAAGTGAAGAGCTCGGACATCTACTGGGGCGCAATGCCCTGGATCGGCCTGCAGGCGATCATGGTGGCGCTGGTGATTGCGTTCCCGGTCGTCGTCACCGGACTGCTCGACAAGCCGCTCGATGTCGACCTCAACAAGGTCAAGATCGAGGTGCCGCAGATCGAGCTGCCGCCGCTCGACTTCGGCCAGCCGAAGCAGTAGCCGGCATCAGCGCATTCGGCGTGCCCAGAGCATTTCGGTTCTGATTGAATCAGAACCGAGGCTCTGGATTCTCGTTTTGTCGCGTTTTCTTCACGCGAACCGGCGTCCACTTCGCTCGAAAACGCGCTTGCGGGCGCAAGGTACGCCGCTGTTGACGGCGTCGGCGGGGCCTGTGAAGACGGGGATACGGATCGTCCTCCAACTCACAGATCGCCGCCATGCCCCAATTGCATCCCGCCCGCTCGCTCATTCGCCCGCTGATGCTGTCGTTTGGTTTGGCGCTTGCCGCGCCCGCGGCGCATGCAGCTGACCTTCGCGCGCTGGCGCAACAGGAACAGCAGCCGCTGCTCGACACCCTGCGCGACCTCGTGCAGATCGAATCCGGCAGCAAGGACATCGAGGGCCTGAACCAGCTTGCCGAGCGCGTCGCCGGCCAGCTCAAGCAGCTCGGCGGCGCGGTCGATATCCTGCAGACCACCGATATCTATCGCCTCGACGACACGCCCGAGAAGATCGGCCCCGCCGTGCAGGCCGTCTTCAAGGGCACCGGCGGCGCGAAGGTCATGCTGATTGCGCACATGGATACGGTGTATCTCAAGGGCATGCTGAAGGACCAACCCTTCCGCATCGATGGCGAGAAGGCCTATGGGCTCGGCATTGCCGACGACAAGCAGGGCGTCGCCACCATTCTCCACGCCGTGGCGTTGCTGCAGACGCTGAACTTCAAAAATTACGGTACGCTCACGGTGCTGATCAATGGCGACGAGGAGATCTCTTCGCCCGGCTGGCGCAGCACCATCACCCGCCTCGCCGCGGAGCAGGATGCCGTGTTCTCGTTCGAGGGCGGCGGCACCGACGGCACGCTGCGCCTCGCCACCAGCGGCATCGGCTCGGCCTACCTCACGGTGCACGGCAAGTCTTCGCATGCGGGCGCCAGGCCCGAAGGCGGCGTGAACGCGCTCTATGAGCTGTCACACCAGGTGCTGCAGATGAAGGACCTGTCCAAGCCGGAGCAGGGCCTGAAGCTGAACTGGACGGTGTCCAAGTCCGGCACCAACCGCAACGTGATCCCCGCCGAAGCCACCGCCCAGGCCGATGCGCGCGCGCTCAAGGTGGCGGATTTCGACGAGCTCGAGAAAGCCCTGCAGGACAAGATCAAGAATCGCCTGCTGCCGGACTCCAGGGTGGACGTGAAGTTCGAGGTGCGCCGCCCGCCGCTCGAAGCGAGCGACGCCTCGCGCCGTGTGGCCGGCCACGGCAAGACGATCTATCAGGAGCTGGGCCTGTCGCTGAACGTCGCCGAGCGGGCCACCGGCGGCGGCACCGATGCCGCGTTTGCCGCGCTCAAGACCAAAGGCGCCGTGGTCGAAGGCATGGGCTTGTCGGGCTTCGGCGCGCACTCCAACGATGCCGAATACGTGCAGATCAACAGCATCGTGCCGCGCCTGTATTTGACCACGCGCATGATCATGGATCTGTCCGACGGCAAGGTGAAATAGACCGGCAGGCTCACGGCACGTTCGCGGGCCGGCTCAGGACGCTACCGGCTCTGGCTTGGCAAGGCGGAAGCTCAGCGTGAACTGGGCGCCGCCCGACGGCAGGTTCTCCACCCGCACCGTCGCATCGTGATCCTCGACGACGCCGCGCACGATCGAGAGGCCGAGCCCCGCGCCGTCGGTGCGCTGGCGATCGCGACGCCAGAAGCGCTGGAAGATCAGGCCCTGCTCGGCGGGCGCAATCCCCGGCCCGCAGTCGCGCACCTGCACCGAACCGTTGTCGTGCACCTCGACGTCGACCGCGGTCGCATCGGCGGTGTACTTGATGGCGTTCTCCGCCAGATTGAAGATCGCGCGCTGCAGCATCTCCGCGTTGCCCCTGACCTGCACCGGACTGTCGGTGCCGCGCAGCGCGATGTCCTTGTGCTGCGCCAGCGCGTAGGGCGCGATCGAGCCGACCACTTCGGCGCACACCGCGCGCAAATCCGCGGTCTCGCCGGGATCAAGCACCAGCGTGTCGAGTTCGGCGATCTCGAGCAGCTGGCTGACGATGCGGCTCATGCTCTCGATGTCGGCATGCAGCTCCCTGGTCCCCTTGGCCGCATCAAGCGTCTCGATCCGGGTTCTGAGGATCGCAAGCGGCGTGCGCAGCTGATGCGCGGCATCGGCCGTGAACTGACGCTGCACGTGAAAGCCTTCCTCAAGGCGATCGAACGCCTGGTTGACGGCCGTCACCAGCGGCAGGATCTCGCTCGGAATCCCCTCCGTCGGAAGGCGGATATCGGTCCTTGCCGGCCCGATGCTTCTCGCCTCCTCCGAGGCCCGCAACAGCGGAATCACCGCGCGGCGGAAGATCAGGATGTCGGTCGCAAGCAGGATCAGAAGGATCGGGATGGTGATCCAGCCAACCCGCCGGAAGAAATTGGAGACGATGTCGTCGATGATGACGTCGCGATGCGACAGGTCCTCGGCGACCAGGATGCGCAGCGTCTGGCCGCCGAGCAGCCTGGTGACGCTGGCACCGGAAATCCGGTTGGCCAAGGCCGGCAGTCGCGGCGGCTCGCGATGCGACGAAAACAGCAGATGATCGTCGGCATCGTAGATGTCGTAGCGGTAGCGGCCATAGGCGTCGGAATAGAGCCCCCTCAGGCTGTCCGGCAAGTTGAGCTGCACCTTGCCCGTGGCATCGACCGAGAGGTTCTGGCCGAGATCGGCGGCCTGGTCGCGCATCGCTTCGCGATGCAGCTGATTGATCTCCGAATTCAACAGCCACAGCAGCAGCAGCGGCAGGAAGATCGCCGCGACCGCGACCGCCACGATGTGCAGGAACACGATCCGCGACGTCAGCGACTTGAAGCGGAACACGCCTACTTCTCCTCCGCCATCAGATAACCGACGCCCCGAATGGTGTGGATGATGACCCTGGCGCGGTGCTCGGTGAGCAGCTTGCGCAGCCGCGACACGTAAACCTCGACCGCGTTCGAGGCGACCTCGCCGGACAGGCCGAAGATGTGGTCCTCGACATTCTTCTTCGGCACCACCCGCCCCTGCCGCCGCAGCAGGATCTCCAGCACCGACGTCTCACGCGCGGAGAACACGTGCGGAGCGCCGTCGACGAACACCTGCTTGCTCTCGGTGTCGTAGACCAGATTGGCGAGCTTCAGCGAGGAACCGAGCAGCTGGCCGGGCCGGCGCAGGATGGCTTCGAGCCGCGCCACCAGCTCTTCCAGCGCGAACGGCTTCGCCAGATAGTCGTCCGCGCCGCTGCGCAGGCCGCTGACCCGATCCTGCAGGCCGCCCCGCGCGGTCAGCACCAGGACCGGCAGCGGATCGGTCTTGCGGCGCAGCTCCGACAGCACCGACAAGCCGTCGCCGTCGGGCAGTCCGAGATCGAGGATCATGGCGGCATAGCTGACGCTGCGCAGCGCATCGCGCGCCTCGGCAACGCTGTTGACGACATCGGACTCGTATCCCGCCGCCATCAGCCCGCTGGCGAGCAGCCGCGAGAGCTCGACATTGTCCTCGACGATCAGAAGGCGCATCGCGGCAATCCAGTCCTCATTCGATCGATCTTCTTGCACCTTGTTGCGGCAACAGAATGTATCTGAGCCCATAGCCTCCGGTGCGAGACAAGCACGATGTATCAGCTCCGGCGGCTCCGCCGGCCTGTAGCTGAAAATAGATAAACGCGCATCCACTGCAATCAAAATTCGCGCATTTGGATGCACCATCGCGCGCGCCAATGTAAGGCTGGCGTCAGCTGGCCCTGATAACGGTTTGCCCGTCCTCGCCGAGAGATCGACGGCTGCCACGTTGCGGCAAGACCTCGCCTCTCGCGCGGGCCTTCATGCAGGATTGGCCGGGCGGGCGGATGTCATTTCAAGGGAAGCATATAGGCCTTGCGGCATTGCCGCTGCTGGCGACGCTGCTCGCCGGCGCCTGGTTCATGACGCGCACCGATGGTGTCGTGCGCGCCAGGGCCGAAGAGGCCGCATTGCAAGAGACGGCGGCGCAGGATGTCAATGTCGAGCAGCAATACGTCGCGCTGAGCGACAAGCAGGCGGCCGCCCTGAAGGTGATGGCCGCGGAGCAGCGTTCATTCCGGACGCTGAAGAACGCGGTCGGCTCGATCGACTTCAACCAGAACATGCTGGTGCAGGCATTCGCGCCGAACCCCGGCAGGATCGTCGACGCGCCCCTCAATGTCGGTGACGAGGTTACGAAGGGCGAGACGCTGTTCACCATCGATAGCCCCGATCTGCTGCAGGCAGAGTCCTCGCTGCTGGCCTCCGCCGGCGTGCTCGAACTGCAGACCAGAACGCTGGCGCGGGTCAGGCAGCTGCTGAAGACCGGCGGCGGCGCGCAGAAGGACGTCGACCAGGCGACGTCGGATCAGCAAACGGCCGAGGGCAACTACAAGGCCGCGCGCGACGCGGTGCGCATCTTCGGCAAGACCGACGCCGAGATCGACCGCATCGTCGCCGACCGCAAAGTCGATTCCATCCTGGTGGTCCCGAGCCCGATCTCCGGCCGGATCATTGCGCGCAACGCAGCGCCTGGTCTCTACGTGCAGCCCGGCAATGCACCGGCGCCCTACTCACTGGCCGACATCTCGACAATGTGGATGGTCGCCAACGTGATCGAGACCGATGCTCCCTCTTACCGGATCGGCCAATCGGTCGAGGTCCGGGTGCCCGCCTATCCGAGCGAGGTGTTTCGCGGCCGCGTGACGACGCTGGGCCTCAACATCGATCCCACTTCGCACCGTCAGCTGGTGCGTTCGGTGATCGACGACCCCCGGCACAAGCTGCGCGCCGGCATGCTGGCGAGCTTCACCATCGAGACCGAGCCGCCAAGGCTGTCGGTCAGCGTGCCCTCGGATGCCATCGTGCGCGAGGGCGATGGAACGATGACGGTGTGGGTCACGGCCGACAACCGCAAATTCACCCGCCGCACGGTCACGATCGGCCTGGAGCAGGACGGCTGGCGGCAGATCCTCAGCGGCCTCGGCGCCGGCGAGAAGGTCGCCTCCACCGACGCGATCTTCCTCAGCAACAAGTTCGCCAACGCGGCCGCCGGATAGCCGTCCTGGCCGCGCCCTCGCCCGCTCAAGAGTAAGTGCAGCACCTTGGTCAAGAGCCTCCTTCAATTCGGTCTGCCCCGAAGCGCCGTCATCGTGCTCGGCCTTGCCGTGTTCTGTGCCGCCGGTTTCGCCGCATTCACCAGGCTGAACATCGAGGCCTATCCGAACCCGGCGCCCGTCATCCTCGAGATCACGGCGCAGGCGGCCGGGCTCTCCGCCGAGGAGATGGAGAAGTACTACACGATCCCGATGGAGGTCGGGCTGTACTCGACGCCGGGCGTCGTCAACATCCGCTCGACCTCGTTCTACGGCCTGTCGTTCGTACGGGTCACCTTCAAATACGGCGTCGACTACTATTTCGCGCTCTCGCAGGCCGCCAACAATCTCACGCAGAACGTCCAGCTTCCCGGCAATCAGATCCCGCAGATCCAGCAATCCAGCCTGGTTGGCGAGATCTACCGCTACCAACTGATCGGTCCGCCCAATTTTGGCCTGACCAATCTCAGGACGTTGCAGGACTACGTCGTCGCCCGCCGGCTGATGACGCTGCCGGGCGTGGTGCAGATCAATTCCTGGGGCGGCACCACCAAGCAGTTCAACGTCGACGCCGATCTCGCCAAGCTCGAAGCCTATAATATCACCGTGCCGCAGCTGATCAGCGCGCTGGGCAATTCCAACGTCAATGTCGGCGGCCGCGAAATCGCGATCGGCCAGCAATCGGTCAATATCCGCGGCATCGGCCTGATCAATTCCGGCGGCGATGACGACGTCACCAAGGGCACCAAGGTCGAGGACATCGAGAACATCGTTCTGACCCAGTCGAACGGCCTGCCGATCCAGATCAAGGACGTCGCCAGAGTCTCGGTCGGCTACGTGCCGCGGCTCGGGATTGCCGGAAAGGACGGCAATGACGACGTCGCCGCCGCGATCGTCGTGATGGGACGCACCCAGCACACCAACGACATCATCCCCAAGGTCGAGGAAGAGGTCGCCAGGATCAACAGCGACGGCACACTGCCATCAGGAGTCAAAATCGTCCCCTATTACGACCGCAGCTCGCTGGTCGGCGTGACGACCCACACGGTGCTGCACAATCTGTTGTTCGGCTGCCTTCTGGTGTTCGTGATCCAGTGGATATTCCTCGGCGACCTCAGAAGCGCGCTGATCGTCAGCGCCAACATCCCGTTCGCGCTGTTCTTCGCTATCATCATCCTGGTGCTGCAGGGCGAGGACGCCAATCTGCTGTCGCTCGGCGCGGTCGATTTCGGCATCATCGTCGATTCCGCCGTCATCATGATGGAGAACATCTTCCGCAACTTCCAGTCCACGCCCGAGAGCCGGTTGCGCCTGTTGCAGAACCTCGCCGAGGGCTATTGGGGGAGTGATCCGACGACGCAACAGGGCGGGCCCGCGCCAGGCTGGACCGAGCGGCTGCGCATGATCTTCGTCAGCGCGCTGCAGGTCGACAAGGCGGTGTTCTTCACCGCGGCCATCACCGTGACCGCCTTCGTGCCGCTGTTCACCATGCAGGGTGTCGAAGGGCAAATCTTCGGCCCGATGGCGCGGACCTATGGCTATGCGCTGGCGGGCGCGCTGCTGGCGACCTTCACGGTGACGCCGGTGCTGGCCTCGTTGCTGCTGCCGAAGCATATCGAGGAGACCGAGACCATCATCGTCCGCTGGCTGCGCCAGACCTACACGCCGGTGCTGCGCTGGTCACTGTCGCATCTGAAAGTCGCGATCGCGGCCGGTGCCATCTTCCTCGGCCTCAGCGCGCTGGCGGCGAGCCGGCTCGGCAGCGAATTCCTGCCCGCGCTCGAGGAAGGCAATTTCTGGATCCGCGCCTCGATGCCGCCGACCATCTCGCTCGAGGCCGGCACCGACCCGACCCGCAAGATGCGCGAGATCCTGCTGCGCCACCCCGAGATCATCACCGTGGTGTCGCAGCACGGCCGCCCGGACAATGGCAGCGACGCCTCGCCGTTCTCCAACGTCGAGCTGTTCGCACCGATCAAGCCGTTCGACCAGTGGCCGCCGGGCCTGACCAAGGAAAAGCTCACCGAGCAGCTGCAAACGGAATTCGACGAGGAGCTGCCCGGCGTCACCTTCAACTTCTCGCAGTATATCCAGGACAACATCGAGGAGGCGCTGTCCGGGGTGAAGGGCGCGAACTCGGTCAAGATCATCGGCCCCAATCTCGACGTGCTCGAAGGGCTCGCGGCCAAGGTCGCGCAGGAGATGGCCAAGATCCGCGGCGTCGCCGATCTCGGCATCTTCCATCTGGTCGGCCAGCCCAACCTCAATATCCGCGTTATCAGGGAAAAGACCGCGCGCTACGGCCTCAACACCGGCGACGTCACCACCGTGGTGCAGGCGGCGCTCGGCGGCGCCAATGCCACGACGGTGCTCGAGGGCGACCGGCAATTCGGCGTCGTGGTGCGGCTCGATCCGAAATTCCGCCAGAGCATCGACACAGTGCGCGACATCAAGGTCGCCTATGCGACCCCGTCGGGCACCAACGCCTATATTCCCTTGAGCGAACTCGCCGACATCTCGCTCGATACCGGCGCGCTGTTCATTTACCGCGAACGCAGCCAGCGCTACATTCCGATCAAGTTCAGCGTCCGCGGCCGCGACCTCGGCAGCACGGTGGCGGAGGCGCAAGCGAAGATCGCGGAGGCGGTGCTGTTGCCGACCGGCTACCGGATGATCTGGTCGGGCGAGTTCGACAATCTCGAGGCCGCCAAGGCGCGGCTGATGATCGTGGTGCCGGTCACGCTGCTGTTGATCTTCGTCCTGCTCTACAGCCTGTTCAACTCGCTGCGCGACAGCCTGCTGGCGCTGGCCGGCATTCCGTTCGCGGTCGGCGGCGGCCTGATCGCGCTGTATCTCGCCGGGCTCGATTTCTCGATCTCGGCGGCGATCGGTTTCATCTCGCTGTTCGGCGTCGCCGTGATGGACGGCATCCTCAACATCACCTATTTCCGCGAGCTGCGCGCGTCGGGCCAGAGCATCGCCGAGGCGGTGTTCAACGGCGCCGAGCAGCGCATGCGCCCGATGCTGATGACCGCGCTGTCGGCGGGCGTCGGGCTGTTTCCGGCCGCGCTGTCGCATGGCATCGGCAGCCAGGTTCAGCGGCCGCTCGCGACCGTGGTGGTCGGCGGCATGTTCATCGGCCCGCTGCTGCTGCTGATCGTTGCGCCCGCGCTGCGCAAGATCTTCTGTCGCACGAGCGCGCCGCCTCGCCCAGCGAGACACCGGCTGCGGCCCCGCCCGAAGCCGCGCATTAGGGGCATCCTGCGATGTACGCGTTCAGTGCCAAAATGCCCTGCCCGGCCGTCGTCGCCGCGCTGCGCGTGCTGCTGATCGGCACAGGCGCGCTGATGCTCGGGGCGTGCGCCGTCGGTCCCAACTTCACCGCGCCGCCTCCGCCTCACGTCGCCGGCTACACGCCGGAGCCGTTGCGATCGCCCGCGACCGATCCGGCGGGGCCACGCCTGGCGCAGCAGCGCTTCAGCACTGGAGCCGATATCCCGACGCGCTGGTGGGCGGCGTTCCGCTCCGCGCCGCTCAACCAGCTGATCCGCCTGTCGGTCGAGCGCAATCCGTCGCTGCAGTCCGCCGAAGCGGCGATCACGGTCGCGAACTACAACGCGCTGGCGCAGCGCGGCCTGTACTTTCCGCAGGTCGGGGTGAACTACACGCCCTCCGACCAGCAGATCTCCAACATGAGACGCAGGCGGCCCCGGGCGATCCGTCACAACAGCGCTATACCCTGCACACCGCCCAGCTCAATATCAGCTTCGTGCCCGACATCTGGGGCGCGAACGCCCGTTCAGTCGAGAGCCTCGATGCGCTCACCGAGCAGGCCCGGTTCCAGCTCGAGGCGGCCTATCTGACCCTCACCGCCAACGTCGTGACCGCGGCAATCCAGGAGGCTTCGCTGCGCGGTCAGATCGCGGCCACCGAGCGCATCATCAAGATCGAGCGCGATATCCTCGGCATCCTCAAGAACCAGTTCGAGGCCGGCCAGGCGGCCCAGGTCGACGTGCTGGCGCAAGAGACCGCGTTGGCCCAGGCCGAGCAGACCCTGCCGCCGCTGCAGAAGCAGCTCGCGATCCAGCGCGACCTGCTCACCGCGCTGGCCGGGCAATTCTCCGCCGACGAGATCCTGCAGAAATTCGATCTGCAGCGCCTCACCCTGCCGGCCAATTTGCCGGTCAGCCTGCCGAGCACGCTGGTGGCGCAACGTCCCGACGTGCGCGCGGCCAAAGCCAATCTGCATTCGGCGAGCGCGCTGGTCGGGGTTGCGATCGCCGCACGGCTGCCGAACGTCACGCTCAGCGCCAACCCCGGCGCCAGCGCCATCACGCTGGCCGGACTGTTCACGCCGGGAACGCTGTTCTACACCGTCGCGGGCAGCGCGACGCAGACCGTGTTCGACGGCCTTGCGCTGTACCACAAGCAGAGGTCGGCCGAAGCCGCGCTCGAGCAAGCCAACGCGCAGTACCGGCAAGCCGTCATCACCGCGTTCCAGAACGTCGCCGACGCGCTGCGCAGCCTGCAGGCCGATGCCCGTGCTGTGCAGAGCGCGATCAAGGCGGAGGATACCGCGAAGGCCAGCCTCGAGATCGTGCAGAAGCAGCTGGTGCTTGGGCAGGTCACCCAGGTCACGGTGCTGAATGCGCAGCAGGCCTATTTCAACGCCGCGATCACCCGCGTCCAGGCGGTGGCGACACGGCTGTCCGACACCGCGGCGCTGTTCATGGCGCTCGGCGGCGGCTGGCCGACCGATTGTGCGACCAGCGATTGGCGATCATGCGTGTTCGAAAGCCGCGTCGCGTCGAAGACCTGATCGTTCTAGGCGGATCTCTCCTCTCCCTCTCCCCGTTCTTACGGGGAGAGGGTTGGGGTGAGGGGCTGCTTCCACGAGTCTGGAGCGCTGTGAGACCTGTACCCCCTCACCCGGAACGCATCTGACGATGCGTTCCGACCTCTCCCCGCAGGCGGGGCGAGGTAAGGGTGGCGCTCCGCGATCGAACAGCCACGGTCACGCCTGCGAGTGGCGCGCCATGAAATTGTCGTAGCCGACCTCGGCGACCTGGAACCATTGATAGCCGTTGTTGGAGAACGAGGTCAGCGAGTCATAGACCTTCTTGAAGTTGGCATTGGTCGCGGAAACCTCGGCATGCAGCTCCTTGGCGGCCTTGAAGGAGGCCTCCATCACCGCAGCCGGGAACGGACGCAGCTTGGTGCCGACCGCGAGCAGCTTCTTCAGCGCGATCGGATTGGCCTGGTCGTAGCGCGCCATCATCCAGTTGTTGGCGAGATGGCCGGCCTGCTCGAGCACGAACTGATAATGCTTCGGCAGCGCGTTCCACTTGTCGAGGTTGATCATCGCCACCAGCATGGGGCCGCCTTCCCACCAGCCGGGGAAGTAATAGTTCGGCGCGACCTTGTAGAAGCCGAGCTTCTCGTCGTCGTAGGGACCGACCCACTCGGCCGCATCGATCGTGCCCTTCTCCAGCGCCGGATAGATGTCGCCGCCGGCGAGCTGCTGCGGCACCGCGCCGAGCTTCTGCATCACCTTGCCGGCAAAGCCGCCGATGCGGAATTTGAGGCCCTTGAGATCGTCGACGCTGGCGATCTCCTTGCGAAACCAGCCACCCATCTGGCAGCCGGTGTTGCCGGCAAGCAGCGAAGTGACGTTGTAGCTCTTGTAGAACTCGTTGAGCAGGTCCTTGCCGCCGCCCAGCATGAACCAGGCCTGGTTGAGGCGCATGTTGGGTCCGAACGGCACCGCGGAGCCGAAGGTGAAGGTCGGGTCCTTGCCGAAATAATAATAGGGCGCGGTGTGCCCCATCTCGACGGTGCCGTTCTGCACGGCGTCGAGCACCTGCAGGCCGGGCACGATCTCGCCCGCAGCAAAGGTCTGGATCTGGAATTTGTTGTCGGTCGCTTCACCCACCGCCTTCGCCATCAGCTCGGCGCCGCCGTGCAGCGTGTCGAGCGACTTCGGCCAGCTCGTCGTCAAGCGCCACTTGAGCTCCGGCATCGACTGCGCGATCGCGGGAGCTGCGACCGTGGCGGCACCGGCGACGCCCAGACCCGTGACCTTGATGAAATCTCTTCGCTTCATTTGAATCCTGCCCTGTTCGATTGTGTTGTCCGAGCGTCGACTGCTTTCGATCGTCGCGCCGCTTTTCTTTTTGCCGTCATGACCGGTGACCGATCAGACGCCGCCTTCGTGCCGAGGCTTGGGATGCGAGCATGGAGCATCCCCCTCACGAATGCCAGACGCAAAAAACCCGGCCTCCTTGCGGAGGCCGGGCAATGCGTTCGCGTCGCGCGAACGCTCGTCCGAAAGGCTAGACGCCGATCAGCCGCGGGTGCGCGAGCGGATCATGAAGCTGTCGAAGGTGTATTCGGCGACCTGCCACCACAGATACTGGTCGGAGCGGTACGCCTGCATGGCCTCGATCGACTTCTTGAAGTCGGCATTCTTGGCCGAGATTTCACCCCACAGCTCGTTGGTCGCCTTGAGGCAGGCCTCGAGCACCTCGTTGGTGAACGGACGCAGCTGCGTGCCGCCGGCAACCAGCCGCTTCAGCGCGGAGGGGTTCTGCATGTCGTAGCGCGCGGCCATCCAGCTGTTGGCGTTGGCGGCGCCGTTGGCCAGGATCGCCTGGTAGTTCTTCGGCAGCGCGTTCCACTTCTCCAGGTTGACGAAGGAGTGCACGGTCGGACCGCCTTCCCAGAAGCCCGGATAGTAGTAGTACTTGGCAACCTTCTGGAACCCGAGCTTCTCGTCGTCATAGGGACCGACCCACTCGGCCGCGTCGATGGTGCCCTTTTCGAGCGCCGGATAGATGTCGCCGCCGGCGAGCTGCTGCGGCACCACGCCGACCTTCTGCAGCACCTGGCCGGCAATGCCGCCGATGCGCATCTTCAGGCCCGACATGTCGGCGACGGTCTTGATCTCCTTACGGAACCAGCCGCCCATCTGGGTGCCGGTGTTGCCGGTCGGGAAACCGATCACGCCGAACTTCTTGAAGAACTCGTTGCCGAGTTCCTGGCCACCGCCCTGGTACCACCAGGAGTTCTGCATGCGGGCATTGAGACCGAACGGCACCGAGGCGTAGATCGCGAAGGTCGGGTCCTTGCCGACATAGTAGTAGGCGACGGTGTGCGACATCTCGACCGTGCCGTTGGAGGTCGCGTCCAGCGCCTGCAGGCCGGGGACGATTTCACCCGCCGCGAACACCTGGATCTGGAACTTGTTGTCGGTCATTTCGGCGACGTACTTCGACAGCTCGACGGCACCGCCATAGATGGTGTCCAGCGACTTCGGGAAGCTCGAGGTCAGGCGCCACTTGATTTCAGGCGAGGACTGCGCGATCGCCGGCGCGGCAACCGCCGTCGCGGCAGCACCGGCCGCAGAAACTTTCAAAAAATCACGACGCTTCATCGTAAGGCTTCTCCTTCAGGGGCGTTTCCCAGTGACCGCAAGCAGTTCTCCGGCAGGCGCGTGAAGGCCTGCCAAGGCGCTCTGGGTCGGCCCTTTAACACGGAAGGCGGCGTCACGGAAACGCGACAATGGCATGACCGCGCCAATTAAACGAAAGTCTGATGAGGCTGGAAATCAGCCTGAAAATGCGCCTTCAGGCAGCGACGATGACGCCTGGCAGGTCGCCGCGGAGCTGCCGCCGACCGCGCGGTAAATCGCCGCGTGCGGGCCGTCCGGTCCGCTCTCAACCACCGGGTTACGGGAGCAATCAGCGCCGCGTCGTCTCTCGCGCCTTCTTGGCTTGATCAGCCAAATACCGCCCGCGCCGGATCCAGCTTTGCGCGGTTGTCTTGCTGACGCCGTACGTCTTGGCGATCACCTCAGCAGCCTCGCCGATCGAGTCGGATTTCTTGGCCATGTTGAATGCCAGCCGGGAGGCCTCTGCGCGCTTCTCCCGCGTCAGATGTTTGCGGTGCTGTTTGTTTGCTTCACGTGATGCTGCCATGTCGATGGTCGCCTCACGGCCCCTTCCCGCAGTTTTGGCTTCACCCGTGGCCGCCTTCCGCTGATCGAAGGGTGGTACGATTCGGCCACTCCTGCATAAACATACAGGCCGGAACCGATTCAGCAATCGTCCAAAGGCACCAAGGGCCACAGGCCTGTGAAGAAGGCCCGCCGGGCTCCCGACGCTTCGCGGCCAATCGGCCCAGCGGGACCGCAGCGCAGGCTCAGGCTGCCGCGATGACGCCTTGCAGCTGCTCGCGGACCTTGCCGCCGATCGCGCGGTAGATCGCTGCGTGCGGGCCGTCCGGTTCGCTCTCGACCACCGGGTTGCCGGAATCGGAGGCGGTGCGGATCGCGATGTGCAGGGGGATTTCGCCGAGGAACGGCACCCCCAGCTTGTCGGCCTCGTGGCGGGCGCCGCCATGGCCGAAGATATCCGAGCGGGTGCCGCAATGCGGGCACTGGAAATAGCTCATGTTCTCGACGATGCCGAGCACCGGCACGTTGACCTTCTTGAACATCGCGAGCCCGCGCCGGGCGTCGATCAGCGAGAGGTCCTGCGGGGTCGAGACGATGACGGCGCCCTTGAGCGGGACGTTCTGCGCCAGCGTGAGCTGGGCATCGCCGGTGCCGGGCGGCATGTCGACCACGAGCACGTCGAGCGTGCCCCAGGCGACGTCGCGCAGCATCTGGGTGATCGCCGACATCACCATCGGCCCGCGCCAGATCATCGCGGTGTCCTCCTCGACCAGGAAGCCGATCGACATGATCGACAGGCCGAAGCGCTGCAGCGGGACCATCTTCTTGTCGTCATTGAGCTGCGGCTTCTCGCGGATGCCGGTCAGCCGCGGCACCGACGGGCCGTAGATGTCGGCGTCGAGCAGCCCGACGCGCAGGCCGAGGTCGCGCAGGCCGAGCGCGAGGTTGAGCGCCGTGGTCGACTTGCCGACGCCGCCCTTGCCTGAGGCGACGGCGATGACGGCGGAGATGCCGGGGATCTCGGCCTGCCGGGCCATCGGCGATTGCCCGCCGGGCGGATGCGGATGACGATGGGCGGACGCCGGCGGGACGCCGCCGGCCGGCCGCGGCGCCGGCGCCGCACCGCCCGCCTTGCGCTCGGCGGTCAGCGCGATCATCGCGACGCTGACGCCGGGAATGGCGCGCACGGCGTTCTCGGCCTGCGCACGAACGCTCTCCCAGGCGCGCGCCTCCGCGGCGTCGACATTGATCGAGAAGAACACCTTGCCGTCGGTGACCGTGATCGCCGACAGCACATTGGCGTTGGTCAAGGCTGTGCCGCGTGGCGACATCACCCTGGCAAGGCAATCGAGAACCTGTTGCTGCGTCACGCTCACCGCGCATCTCCTGGGCATTTTAGTCGGCATGATCTTGTTCGGAAAACCGCTTCGCACTTTTCCGGATCATGCCCCAAGAGACGACCCATAGAGCGTTGCAGCGCAAAAGGCTACCTCGCTCCGACGTCGTCCCGCCGCTCGGCCGGCGCAGCCGAGCCGCCTTCCTTGGCGGCCTCGTAGTTCAGCTCGATCATGACCCCGTTGGGGTCGTTGACGAAGATCTGCCAGAGGTCGCCGCCGGGAACCTGGCGTGAATCGAATTCCATGCCCTTGGACTGAAGCCGCTGCCTCATCCCATCGAAGCCCTGGCTGGCAAAGGCGACGTGATGGACGACGCCCGAGTCAGGCTTTTGTGCCTCATCGGTCGCCGAAATATCGACCAGATGCACGACCGCCTTGCCCTCGCTGTACATCCACGCACCGGGGAACGCGAAGTTCGGCCGCGCGCCCTTTTCCAGGCCCAGAATGTCCTCGTAGAACCGCACCGTGGCGGAGAGATTCCGGGTCCGGATATTGAAATGATCGAGCACACCGACGCTCATGCCCATGCGAGACACTCCCTTTTTTGTGAAGTTCGTTGGTGGGCCAATCCTAGCACAAAACCGCCTTCTGCCATCCCACCAAGGCCGTTGCCCTCCGCTGCACAGGGGGTATGGTGCGGCTCCTTCCATGGACGGAATGCCCTGCCCGCCGCGACGTTTTTCGGCGGTCTCAAGGGGCGATCACCACGGCAAATCACAAGGTATCAGACATGGCTAAAGTCGCTTTCCTCGGTCTCGGCGTAATGGGTTTCCCGATGGCGGGACACCTCGTGAAAAAGGGCGGCCATGAGGTCACCGTGTACAACCGGACCGCGGCGAAGGCGAAGGAATGGGCCGACAAGTTCGGCGGCAAGACGGCGCCGACCCCGAAGGCCGCCGCCGAAGGTCAGGATTTCGTGATGTGCTGCGTCGGCAATGACAACGACCTGCGCGCGGTCACGATCGGCCCCGACGGCGCCTTCGCCGGGGTCAGGAAGGGCGCGACCTTCGTCGATCACACCACCGCCTCCGCCGAGGTCGCCCGCGAGCTCGATGCCGCCGCGACCAAGGCCGGCTTCAAATTCGTCGACGCGCCGGTGTCGGGCGGCCAAGCCGGCGCCGAGAACGGCGTGCTGACGGTGATGTGCGGCGGCAGCGAAGACGCCTATGCAGGCGCGGAGCCGATCATCACCGGCGCCTATGCGCGGATGTGTAAATTGCTCGGGCCGGCCGGCGCCGGCCAGCTCACCAAGATGGTCAACCAGATCTGCATCGCAGGCCTGGTTCAGGGTCTGTCGGAGGGCATCCACTTCGCCAAGAAGAGTGGCCTCGACGTCGCCGCCGTGATCGAGACCATCTCCAAGGGCGCGGCGCAGTCCTGGCAGATGGAAAACCGCTACAAGACCATGAACGAGGGCAAGTACGATTTCGGCTTCGCGGTCGAGTGGATGCGCAAGGACCTCTCGATTGCGCTGGCGGAGGCCCGCCGCAACGGCGCCACCCTGCCCGCCACCGCGCTGGTCGACCAGTTCTATGCCGAGGTCGAGAAGATGGGCGGCAAGCGCTGGGACACGTCGAGCCTGCTCGCCCGTCTGCAGCGCTAACGCTTCCCACCATCTCGTCATGCCCGGGCTTGTCCCGGGCATCCACGTCTTTGGATCCACGAGAAGCAAGACGTAAATGGCCGGGACAAGCCCGGCCATGACAACATGGAATTGTCGGACCTGGCGTGCGCGTGTGCGCCCGCCATCGCGCCCCCGCGCAAAGGTTAATTTAACTCCCCGTTTACGCTTTTCCTTAGCTCTTTAAGTCATCGCTTAATGATTTAGCGTCACAGATAGACAATGCAAAAGGCCCGCGCGGTTCGCTGGCAGGATTTGTGTTGTTTATGAGTAATCCCGCAGAAAAGCCTGAAGTTGTAGCGCTTCCGGCAGGACCTCAGGTGACGGTGCCGGTGAACAGCCGGCGCGTCGCCGCGCAGCGGGTGCGCGAGGCGCGGGATCGGTTAACGTCAACCAGTGGAACCCGCCCGGCGTTCGACGCCGAACTGCTCCGCCAATACGCCCAGACCCGCATGTCGGCGTCCTACGTCGTGATGCTGCTCGTGGTGGCAACCGGCGTGCTGTTTGGCCTCTGGATGAAGCCGATCGTGGCCGGCGCCTGGACGATCGGCATCCTCTGCGTCCATCTCGCCATCATCCGCAGCTGTTCCCGCTTCCTCGCCGAACCAACCTCGGTCGCGGTCACCCGCAAATGGCGGACGCGCTTCGTGCTGCTCGACCTGCTCTACGGCCTGTGCTGGACCGCGATCCTGATCCACCCCGCCGGGCGCGATCTCGCCTCCAACACGCTGATGATGTTCCTGATGCTGCTGGTGATCGCGGTCTCCAGCATGCTCGCCGCGAGCCTGCCGATCGCAGCCCTTGCGGCGACTGTTCCGGTGACGGTCGGGATCGCGCTCGACCTCGTGCTCAACGGCGCGTTCGACAATTACGTGTTGGCCCTGCTCGCGCTTGCCGCCGAAGGTTATTTTGCTCTGCTCGCGCACCGCCTGCATTCGACCACGCTGGCGACGCTGGAGGCCCGCGCCGAAAAGGATGCGCTGATCGGCGAACTGGAGCAGGCCAAGGCGATCTCCGACGAGGCGCGCCACCGTGCCGAATCCGCCAACGTCGCCAAGTCGCGCTTCCTCGCCCAGATGAGCCACGAACTGCGCACGCCGCTCAACGCCATCCTCGGCTTCTCCGAGGTGATGAAGAGCGAGATCTTCGGCGCGCATACCGTTCCCGTGTACAAGGAATATTCCGCCGACATCCATAATTCCGGCGTGCATCTGCTCAATCTCATCAACGAGATCCTCGATCTGTCGCGGATCGAGGCCGGTCGCTACGAGCTGAATGAAGAGGCCGTGGCGCTGGTGCATGTCGTCGCCGACTGCCACCACCTGTTGAAGCTGCGCGCCTCCAGCCGCGGCATCACCATCCACGAGGTGTTCGAGCACGGCATGCCCAGGATCTGGGGCGACGAGCGCGCCATCCGACAGGTCGTGCTCAACCTGCTCTCCAACTCGATCAAGTTCACGCCGCAGGGCGGCGAAATCTGGCTGAAGGTCGGCTGGACCGCGTCGGGCGGGCAATATCTGAGCGTCAAGGACACCGGAAGCGGCATCGCCGAGGACGAGATCCCGGTTGTGCTGGCCTCCTTCGGCCAGGGCTCTAACTCGATCAAGTCGGCGGAACAGGGCGCCGGCCTTGGCCTGCCGATCGCGAAAAGCCTGATCGACATGCATGGCGGCACCTTCACGCTGAAGTCGAAGCTGCGCATCGGCACCGAGGTGATCGTGACCTTGCCGCCGGAACGGGTGATGAGCGCGCTGGCGCCGATGGCGGAAGAAGCGCCGCCGATGCAGCCGCCGGAGCCCGTCGAGCCCACGATGGGCGCCGACCGGAAACGTGTGCGCCGCAAGTCGATCATGAGTGCCGGCACCGGATTGTAGAGCATGTCGCGGAAGATCGTGACGCGGTTATCGCTGGAGCCCTTTCCGTTCCGATGGATTCGGAACGGGGCTCTAGACTTTGGTTCTCACGCGTTTTCTTTACGCGAACCGGTCTTCATTTCGCTCGAAGACGCTTTGGCAATAAACCCAAGACGTTCGCGCCAGAACCATGCTCGCGACAAAAAGCCGAGGCGTGATGCAGCATCCCACGTCAGCCGGCTTGCACCGGCCGCCGAAACCGTTCAACACTTGAACAATGAGCTCAGAGACGCCGTGTATCGCAGTCTGCATGATGGACCCCAGGACGAAGCTCTGCTTCGGCTGTGGCCGCACGCTTCCGGAGATCGCGCGCTGGCACAAGATGGACCGCACGGAGCGGCTGTCGGTGATGGCGACGCTGCCGGCGCGCATGGCCGAGGCTGGGCTCGAGCGCATGGAGCCGCGTCCAAAGCGCGCGTGATCGGCGTTGCGGCGGGAGTTGCGCCGTGACCCGTATCCTCCTCGTCATCGTGCTGCTGATGGCAACCGCCGGCGCCGTCGTCGCCTATGGGGACCCCGAGCAGATCGCCCGCGCCAGGGAAAATCTCACCCAGATCTTCGGCCGCAGCATTATCGCCTCAGCCTCCACCCCCAGCTCCGCCCCCGCGGTGCAGATTGCGCGCGGCCAGGGCGGTGAGTTCGCGTTCCGCGCCAAGATCAACGGCGTCAGCGCCCCGATGGTGATCGACACCGGCGCGACCTCGGTCGTGCTCACCTGGGAAACCGCGAAAGCGATCGGGCTGCCGATCGATATGCTCGAATACAATGTCGACCTCGAGACCGCCGGCGGTCACACCAAGGCGGCGCGGCTGACGCTCGACCGGCTCGCAGTCGGCAAGCTGGTCGAGAAATCGGTGCCGGCGCTGGTGGTGCAGCGCGGGCAGATGAAGACCAATCTGCTCGGCATGAGCTTCCTCGACCGGCTCGAGAGCTGGGGCGTTCGCGCCGACACGCTGAGCCTGACCGGCTATCCCGACGTCACCGGCAGTATCAACACCTCAAGCCGCCATCGGCGCCCGCGCACGGCTGTTGATTAGGCTGCGCCTGCGCTCACGCAACGAAGGCCAGGGGCGGTTTGATGCCGCCTCCTCCGCAAGCACGTGGCACTCCGGGGCGCAGATCCACAAATCACACCTGATGGCCGCTCGCTGTCCGATGCGTGCGCGATGCGGATCAACTTCCGCAGTGAAATGACGCAACGAACCGACCGCATGAGTGATCTGCAGTCGCACTGTCGAAACGAAGATTGTACGGTGCACGAAAACTGACTCTACTGAGTTTCACTATCTGCTCCGGCAAGTCGGCACGCGACGTATCTGATGACGACACGGTCAGAGACTAGAATTTCCGATCCTGCATGCCACGCGGCAAGGAAATTTCCGAGATAAAGAGAAAACAGCATCAAGCTACTGTTTGGCCAGGCGGGGCAACCATGAACGTTCGATCCGGTTTTCTGGACTCCATCGGCAACACGCCGTTGATCAGGCTGCGCGCGGCATCGGAGAGCACGGGCTGCAACATTTACGGCAAGGCCGAATTTCTTAATCCGGGCGGCTCGATCAAGGATCGTGCAGCCCTCGCCATCATCAACGACGCCGAGCAGCGCGGCCGGCTCAAGCCGGGCGGTGTCATCGTGGAAGGCACGGCCGGCAATGTCGGCATCGGCATTGCGCTCGTGGCCAATGCGCGCGGTTATCGATCCGTGATCGTGATGCCCGACACGCAAAGTCAGGAAAAGAAAGACATGCTGCGGCTGTGCGGCGCCGATCTGCGCCTGATGCCCGCCGTGCCATCTTCCCATCCGGACCACTATGCACGCTATTCCGGTCGCCTCGCCGAGGAACTGGGCGCATTCTGGGCAAATCAGTTCGACAACGTCGCCAACCGCGACGGCCACTATCGCACGACCGGCCCCGAGATCTGGCACCAGACGGATGGAAGGATCGATGGCTTCACCTGCGCCGTCGGCAGCGGCGGGACGTTGGGTGGCATCGCGCTCGCCCTCAAGGAGCGAAACCCCGACGTGAAGATTGCGCTGAGCGATCCGATGGGCGCCGCCCTCTACAACTGGTTCACAAGGGGTGAGCTGACGACAGAGGGTGAGTCGATTACGGAAGGCATCGGCCAGGTCCGTGTGACGAAGAACCTCGAGGGCACGCCGATCGACATGGCCTACCAGATCACTGATGAGGAGGCGCTACCCGTCCTGTTCGACCTGGTCGCGCATGAGGGGTTGGTTCTGGGTGGCTCGAGCGCGATCAACATCGTGGGAGCGATACGGCTTGCACGCGACCTCGGCCCAGGCAAGACCATCGTCACCATCCTTGCGGACGGTGGCCAGCGCTACCAGTCGAAACTCTTCAATCCGGACTTCCTCCGCAAGAAGAATCTCCCGCTCCCGCCCTGGATGATGTGAACGGGAGCCAACCCGACGCAATCGCTCCGGAGGCCTCAACCCGGTGCTACCGGTCGTCGTCGTGGATCGACGACGGGTGCCGGCACAGCGGCGTAACCTGGATCTCCATGAACGGAAACAGCGGCAGGCTGGACAGGATATCGTGCAACTCCTGCGCGCCAGACACGTCGAAGATGCTGACATTGGCGTAGCGCCCCGCCACCCGCCACAGATGACGCCAGGCCCCCGTGCGCTGCAATTCCATGGCGCGGACCCGTTCCGCCGCCTTCAGCGCGTCGACCTTCTCGACCGGGAGATCGTGCGGAATCCGCACATCCATTTCGACGTGGAACAGCATGATGATGAACTCTCTCAGCAATGGGGTGAAACGGCGTGGAGCCGCCGCAAGATCGCGGCGGCTCCATTGATCGGTCTATCAGATCGTCAGCCTTGTCGTCAGCCTTGCACCAGACCGCGGCTGACGAGGTTGATGTCGTCGGGGTTGACGAGGTCCTTCGCCGTCCAACCGGAGACGTCGTAGTCGCTCATGCAATTGCGGACGAAATCCTGCATGGCGCCGAGGTCGCCGGTGGCACTCGCGGCCATCAGCGTCTCGACGCGCAGGTTCTCGTAATTGCCTGCATAGTTGCGCTCGTAGAGCTCATGCCGGCCGCCGAACTCGGAGCCGACCGCGTCCCAGAGCAGCTTCAGCAGCTTGATCCGGTCGATCGCGGCATAGCCGTTGGAGCCGCGCACGAAGCGGTCGAGATAGGGCCGGATCGCCTCGCTCTCCAGATCGGCCGAACTCGACGGCAGATAGATCAGGCCGCTCGCGACATGACGCTCGATCAATTCCTTGATCCGCGGATAGGCCATCGGCGCGAACACGCGATAGGCCAGCCCGTAGTTCAGGTTCGGCAGATTGTAGCCATCGGTCCCCTGCCAGGCGATCGGCGACTTCACCATCGCATCGGCAATGCCGTGGAACAGATTGCGCCAGGCGATCACCTCGCCCACCGCCGTCTGCACGCCGCGAAAATCCTTCGACCCGGTCGCCTCGACGGCCATCGAGAACAGGCCGGCGATGAAGTCGAGCTTGACGGCAAGCCGCGTCACGCCGTGCAGCGTGAACCGCGGGATGAAACCCGAGGCCGGGAAGAACTGGTTGATCTTGTCGACGTCGCCATAGATGAAGACGTTCTCCCAAGGAATCAGCACCTTGTCGAACACAAGAATGGAGTCGTTTTCGTCGAAGCGGCTCGACAGCGGATAGTCGAACGGCGAGCCGGTCGCCGCCGCGGTGAATTCGTAGGACGAGCGGGCGATCAGCTTGATGCCCTTGGCATCCATCGGCGCGGTGAAGATCAACGCGAACGACTTGTCCTTGATCGGAATGCCGTAGTGCGCGATGAAATTGTAGTGCGTCAGCGCCGAGCCGGTCGCCACCACCTTCGCGCCCGACACGATCAGGCCGGCGTCGGTCTCCTTCTCGACATGCATGAAGACGTCGCGCACCTCCTCGATCGCGCGGTCGCGATCGATCGGCGGATTGACGATGGCGTGATTCCAGAAGTCGAGACGCTCCTGGGTTCGGGCGTACCATTTCTTTGCATTACCGGCGTAGTCGCCATAGAAGCTTGAATTCGCCCCCAGCGTGCCGAGGAACGACGCCTTGTAGTCCGGCGAGCGGCCCATCCAGCCGAAAGAAACCTTCTGCAATTCGGCGATCGCATCGCGGCCCTTGACGAGGTCGTCAGCCGTTTTCGAGCCGAGGAAGAACGGATGGGTCAGCTGTCCCGAGCCGGTGTCGGTCAGGACGCCGATCTGATCCTTCTTCTCATGGAAGCGGTCGTACCAGCGCGCCACCATCCGCGCCGAATTGCGGAAGGCGGGATGCTGGGTGACGTTCTTGACGCGCTCGCCGTATATGTAGATTTCCCGGCCGTCCTGGATACTGTCCAGGAATTCCGTACCGGTATAGACGCTGGTCGTTGACGCAGGCACGTCGGCCCGCAGGGCTGCCGCAGTAGTCATGGGTTTCTCCTCCGCTTGTGTCGTTGGACCGGCGGCGTTGTCACGCCGGCCCCAAGACCATCTCGTCACGCTCTTGGACGGCGTGACATCGGAGGAAACGCTACGCGCTCACCCGGAGCGGGCGAAAGGTATCACACCATACCGCGCGGACTGGCCCGGCTCGGGCTATGACTCGATGGCACGGACCGGATGGCAAGGATCGTTCGGCCGGCGCACGCCGCAGCTGACGCAGCCATGCGCAGCACGGCAAGGGAGCGAAACCGGAGCGAGCCATGGCCACGGGTTTAGGCACGGGTTTTGACAGCGCTGCTGTCGCTTTCCATCGCGATGGGGAATTGGCCCTCGACGCCTGCGTCGTGACCATCGGTGCATTTGACGGCGTTCACCGCGGCCATCAGGAACTGCTGCGGCAGACCATCGGGGCAGCGCGGCGCCGCGGCATTCCAGCCGTGGTCTACACCTTCGATCCGCCGCCAAAGGTGTATTTCGGCCAGGCCGAGCCGCTGATTTCGCTTCGCGAAAAGCTCGAGCGCATCGCAACATTCGCGCCTGACCACGTCGTCGTCGCCGATTTCAACCAGATCTACGTCCGGCGCACCGCGCTCGATTTCCTCGCCGAGTTGCATAAGCTGCAACCGCGTGAGGTGATGGTCGGCGAGGATTTCCGCTTCGGGTCCTGCAAGGGCGGCACCGCCCTGCTGCTGCGGCAGCACTTCAACACGCGCATCCTGCCGCCGGTGCGCTGTGGCAATGGCGAGATCGTCTCCAGCAGCCGGATCCGCGCCTTGCGACGATCCGGCCTTGCCGCCGCCGCGGCGACGCTGGAAAACTGGCGGGATATGGTGACCGCACCACCGGCCGACCGATCCGGTTTGGCCCAACTCGAGGTCGCAAGCCGATGACCGCCATCGATCCGCGAGAGTTGCGCAATGCCTGTGGCCAGTTCGGCACCGGCGTCACCATCATCACGACGCATTGCGAGGGCCGCGATCACGGCATGACGGCCAACGCCTTCATGTCGGTCTCGCTCGATCCGCCGCTGGTCGCGATCTCGATCGCGAAAAGCGCGAAGATGCTCGGCAACATCCAGAAGACCGGCCGCTTTGCGGTCAGCATCCTCGCCGAGGGCATGGAGGATTTCGCCTGGCATTTCGCCGGCAAGCCAACGCTCGACCTCTGCGACGTCTTCGAACGCCGCAACGACCTGCCTGTGATCGCCGACGCGGCGGCATATTTCGTGACCGATCTCGCCGATGAGATCGTCGCCGGAGACCACACGATCTTCCTCGGCCACGTCCGCGAGATGTCGCTGGAGCCAAGCAAGAAGCCGCTGCTGTTCTTCCGCGGCCGCTTCGGCGGCCTTGCCGATCCGCACCCTGCGCCCACGACGCTGGAGAATGCCGCTTACGAATTTGTCTGGTGAGACCAGCGACCGATATTCCCGAAAACGGGGATGCAAGTTTGAGCAAACTGCAAGAAAAGGAGGAAACGACCATGCTGAACGTCAACAAGGACACCATCACCGACCACGTGATCGCCGCGCTCTCGAAGGACATTCCGGATCGCAACCGTCAGATCATGACGAGCCTGATCCGCCACATGCACGACTTCTGCAAGGAGGTCGACCTGACCTTCGCCGAGTGGTTCGCCGCATGCGAATTCCTGCGCCGCGCCGGCGACATCTCGGACGAGAAGCGCAACGAGTTCATCCTGATCGCCGACATCCTCGGCGTCGAGGTGCTGGTCGACATTCTCGACCACCGGGTCACCGATGGCGAGAGCGAATCCACCGTGCTCGGGCCGTTCTATCGGGAAAACCCGCCCGTGCTGGCCAAGGGCGCCTCCATCATCAAGAAGACGTTCGACAACGCGCAGACCGTCAAGGTCAGCGGGCGCATCAGCGACACGGCGGGGCGGCCGATCGAGGGCGTCACGATCGACGTCTGGGAAGACGCGCCGAACGGCCTCTACGACCTGCAGGATCCGGAACAGCCGGCCTACAATCTGCGCGGACGCTTCACGACCGACGCCAACGGCGAATATGCCTTCGTGGCGCTCCGCCCCGAGCCCTACCCGATCCCCTATGACGGCGCCGGCGGCGAGCTGCTGAAGTATATGGGCCACCATCCCTGGCGTCCGGGCCACATCCACTTCATGCTTTCGAAGGACGGCTATCAATCGCTGATCTCGCAGATCTACGATTCCGAGACCAAGTACCTCGACAACGACTCGGTGTTCGCCGTGAAGCAGAGCCTGATCGGCAAGTTCGCCAAGGCCCCCGCCGGCGCCGACACCGATCTGGTGCTCAACTTCGACTTCAAGCTCAAGAAAGCCGCCGTCGAACGGCTCGTCGCCGCCGAATAATGCCCGTTACGTCCTGCCAGGCTCCACCAGCCTGGCAGGGCTCATTCTGAACTGACCTGCGAGGACATATGAGTCGTGCCGTGATCGAAATCGCCGAGCCCGTGGAGCGAGTGCAGGCTCACGCAAAGGACACTGCGATCCGCAGTATCCGCGCGACCATCGTGGAGGCGCCGACCCGCCGCCGGCACAAGCTCTCGAACACGGAAGTCACGCATCAGGGTTACGTGCTGGTGCGCGTCCTGCTCGATAACGGCGTGACGGGCATCGGCGAAGCCTCGACGCTCGGCGGGCCGCGCTGGGCCGAGGAGAGCGTGGAATCGATCGAGGCCGCGATCACAAATTATCTGGCGCCGGCGCTGCTCGGACAGCCTGCCCTCGCCTTCGAAGCCAATGCCTTGCGCATGAGCAAGGCCGCCACCCGCAATTTCGCCGCCAAGGGCGCGATCGAATCCGCCCTGCTCGACGCCGCCGGCAAGACGCTCGGCCTGCCCGCCAGCGCGCTGCTCGGCGGCGCCGTGCGCGAACGCATGGAGGTGATCTGGGCGCTGGCCTCGGGCGACAGCGGCCAGGAGGTGGAAGAAGCGAAAGAGAAGCTTCGGCGCCGCGAGCACCGCCAGTTCAAGATCAAGTTCGGCTTCAACCGGCCGCAGGCCGATCTGAAGCGGCTGCAAGCATTGCGCGACGGGCTCGGCGACGAGGTGCGCCTGATCGTCGATGTCAATCAGGGCTGGACCGAGGCCGAATGCATCCGTTTCATGCCCGCGCTGGAGGAGCTGGATGTTGCCCTGATCGAACAACCGGTGTCGGCGCTGCAACTGGAAGCGATGGCGCGTGTCGCGGCCCGCACCTCGATTCCGTTGCTGGTCGACGAAGCGGCTTTCACCAAGGAGGACATCGCGCGCGCCGGCGCGATGGGCTGCGGCAGCGTCTACTCGCTGAAGCTCGTGAAGAGCGGCGGCCTGTTCGAGATGAAGCGCGCCGCTGCGGTCGCGGCCGCGCACGGGCTCGAGCTCTATGGCGGCTGCCTGTTGGAGAGCAGCATCGGCGCAGCGGCGCATCTCGCCGCCTTCGCCACCCTGCCCAGGCTCGAATGGGGCACCGAACATTTCGGTCCGCGAATCCTCGTGGAGGATCTGGTCGTCAACCCGATCAGATTCGACGAGTTCGAGATCTGTGTCCCTGATGGCCCCGGTCTCGGCGTAGAGGTCGACGAGGACAAGATCCGCACCTTTGCCCGGAAGGACTAGCCGGATGGCGTCGTTCCCGCGGGCAATTGACAATCCAGGGACCCACGCCCAGTCTTCGCGCTGGAACCATCTCGATCGTGCGCTGATGACCACGCGATATCGAACCCGGCAGGATTTTTCCGCGGCTTCCTTGGAAGCGCGCGAACAAGCGTTCGGCTAGCCGTGACCGATCGCGACGATGTCATGGATCTCAGGCGGCTGGTCTATTTCGTCGCCGTCGCCGAGGAATTGCATTTCGGCCGTGCCGCGTCGCGGCTTGCGATCGCGCAGCCGCCGCTCAGCCGGCAAATCGCGCAACTCGAGAGCGATCTCGGCGTCACGCTGATCGACCGGAGCCGCAGCCAGATCCGGCTGACCCAGGCCGGCAGCGTTCTGCTGGAGCGGGCGCGCGACGTCCTGGAGCGGCTCGACCGGACGCACCGCGAGATCAAACGGATCGGCGAAGGCTTTTCCGGGCATTTGCGCGTCGCCTTCGTCGGATCGGCGACCTATGGCGTGCTGCCGAGCGTGATCCAGGCGTTTCGTTCGGCCTATCCTGACGTCGAGCTCGCGCTGTCGGCGATGAACAACGCCGAACAGAAGCGCGCGGTGATCCAGCGCGAGATCGATATCGCCATCGCCCGGCCCTCGCTCGACGACGAGGAGCTGAAGTCGGAGCCGCTGCTGCAGGAGCCGCTGATCCTCGCGCTGTCAGATACTTCACCCCTGCTCGATCAGCAGGTCCCGCGACTGGCGGCGCTGAAGGCCGAGACGTTCGTCCTCTACCCACGCAAGCCGCGCCCGAGCTTCGCCGACCACATCCTCAATATCTGCCTCGAAGAAGGCTTCATTCCAAAATCGCAGGTGCTGGCGCAGGACTACCAGACCGCCATCAGCCTGGTGTCGGTCGGCGTCGGCATCGCGCTGGTGCCGAAATCGGTTTCGGAGGCGGAACGGCCGGGCGTCGCCTACCGCGCCTATGAGGGACACAATCCGGGCACTGCGCTGTCACTGAACTACCGGCGCGACAACCGGATGCCGCATCTGTTCAATTTCCTGAAGGTCGCTCAAGACGTCACGCGGCGTCAGCGCAAGCATTAGTGCGTTTTCGAGCGAAGTGGATACCGGTTCGCGTGAAGAAAACGCGTCAAAACAGGGAATCTAGAGCCCCGTTCCGATTCCATCGAAACGGGGCTCTAAACCAGCGCTCTCAGGCCGCGACCGACGCAAGCGGGCGATCGTCAACGCGTGCGATCGCCTCGCGCAGCACGTCGATGTCAGCCCCCGGCCGAACGCCGTTCTCCGCGAGATACCTGCGGAACGCGCGCGCACCGGGGACGCCATGGAAGGCGCCGACGAAATGCCGCGTGATCGAATGCAGCCGGGTGCCCTCGGCCAGTTGCCGGTCGATATAGGGCAGCATGGCCGCGAACACGTCCTTCATCGTGGCGTGCGGCGGCGTTTCGCCGAACAGCTCGGAATCGACGGTGAGCAGCCGCCATGGCTCCTGATAGGCCGCCCGCCCCAGCATCACGCCATCGACATGCGCCAGATGCCGCTTCGCCTCGGCGAGGCTGGTGATGCCACCGTTGATGATGATGGGCACGTGCGGCAACGCCGCCTTGAGGCGATAGACCCGATCGTAGTCGAGCGGCGGGATGTCGCGGTTCTCCTTCGGCGACAATCCGTTGAGCCAGGCCTTGCGCGCGTGCACGACAAGCCCATCCGCGCCGGCGGCAATCACGCCGCGGGCCAGCGTGTCGAGCGCGACTTCCGGATCCTGGTCGTCGATGCCGATCCGGCATTTCACCGTGACGGGAATCCGCACCGCACGCTTCATCGCCGCAACGCCTTCGGCGACCAGCGCCGGTTCGGCCATCAGGCAGGCGCCGAAGCGGCCATCCTTCACCCGATCGGAGGGACAGCCGACATTGAGATTAACCTCGTCGTAGCCGAACTGCTCGCCGATCTCTGCGGCGGTCGCCAGATCGCGCGGATCGGAACCGCCGAGCTGCAGCGCCACCAGATGCTCGCTGGCGTCGAAGCCGAGCAGCCGCGCCCGGTCGCCATGGATGATGGCGCCGGTCGTCAGCATCTCTGTATACAGCCGCGCCCGCCGCGACATCAGCCGATGGAAGACCCGGCAATGCCGGTCGGTCCAGTCCATCATCGGGGCGACGGAAAATTTCCATGTCATCTCAATTGCGTAGCCGCAACACCGGTTCGATGCAACATGATGTTTCGAAGCGCTGCCCGGCGGAACAGGCCCGGCCCGACCAAAATATCGAAAACAACCCCATGCAAAGTAGCTTCGCCGTTACGAGGAGCTCAGCGCAGAGGCGGTCAGAATTGTCGCGGCTACCCGGGAAGTCGACAGACATCCGGATGCAGCAGCGGCGCCTCCCTGATCCAGATTTTCGCGCCCTGCGGGCCCACCGTCGCTTTCAGGTCGACGCCGGCGGGTAGCCGACCCCAGCCCTGCGGCTGCAGCGTCTCGCCCCCGATCGTCAGTCCCCCCGATAGAACAAAGAACTCGAGCCCGCGCGCGTTCGCAAGGCTGATGACTTCGCCCGGCCGCCAGTCTTCAAGGCGGACCTCCTCGTGGCCGTCGTCAAATAGCACGCTGACGCTGCTTGCACCGGGGCGCGGCGCAAGCTGTTGGCCCTCACCTGGCTGACGCACGACCTGGGTCCGGTCCTCGTCCCGGAACTGCCAGAGCCGCACGAAGATGGTACAGCCGTCCTTCGAGGCGGGGACATGTGACGTCCCCGGAGGGTTGCGGAAGTAGCTGCCCGCGGGATAGTCGCCATGCTCATCCTGAAAAATACCTTCAAGGACGACAATCTCTTCTCCGCCGCCATGCGTATGACGCGGGAAGGCGCTACCGGGAGCATAGCGCACGATCGAGGTGGCGCGCGCGACTTCGCCGCCGATGCGGAACAGCATGCGCCGATCCACGCCGGCCGACGGACTGGCCACCCAGTCCAGTTTCGAAGCGTGAACGATAACGGGCTTCGACAGATCATCGTTGATGCGCATCGTTGCTCTCCCTCAGGTGGCGCCATCCAAAACCCACCGCTTCGCCATTTCGGATCGCTTGACCAGTGCAGATCCCTCAACCAGGACAGGTTTAGATCCCTGCGAGCGGAATGCCACTCGCCGCATTCTGCGGTCGTCGTGACGCGATCAGCCGCCGCGCCTCGTCGGCGCGACCACTGCGCAGCAAGGCGCAAGTCACGGAATATTCGAGCAGGTCGCGCTGGGCGCGGCTGCCTCCAACCCTTTCATGGGTTGCCAGGACGGGCCTTAGCTCATCGACGACCCGTGTCCAGTCGCCCTTGGCCAAACCATCGAAGCCGCGCGCGATGGGCACCACCATGTCCGCGGCGGGTCCCTTCGGGTTCTCGATGATGCCGGCCAGAGCCTCGGCATCGCCAGCCATTGCAAAGGCGAGCGCGCCGTGCATGTCGGCAAAGACGATCCCCGAGTTGGGAAACCACTTCGCCGCATACCGGCTGATCTCGCTCCACAGTTCCGGATGTCGCGGCTCGCCCGCCATCTCGGCGCGCGCAAGGAACGACGCGCAATCCGTGAGGACATTGATTTGCGGCCCCCACGAGCCGCCCGGATGCAGCGCCTCACGATAGATCTTCCAGGCTTGATCCCGCCTGCCGGTCTCCAGCGACCACAGGGCAAGATGCCAACTGATATGGCAATGCAGTTGCCCCTCGCGTGGGTAGGCGGCGTTCCATTGCTCGAGGTAAGTTAGCCCCTCCTCGCGCTGTCCTTTCTCATAGAACAGATGGGCCTTGATATGCGCAGCGTGAGCGTTGCGGGGACAACCACGAAGTGCGGTCTCGATATTCCTGAAACCAGTGTCGAGCCTGTGCAGTTCGATTTCCGCAAACGCGAGCACCGTTCGAAACCACCAGTCATCGCCATAATGGGTTGCCAGCGGCTCCAGCATCGCCAGTTGCTCAACCTCGCGGCCGGACTTGCCCGAGAAGCCGATCAAGCCGAACACACCGGTGGCCGGTGCCAGCACCATGGCATCGCGCGGCCAGTGCTTCATATGTTCGGCGATCGCCGAAACCGCCGCAGCGCCTTGACCACTCAGGATCTTGGCAAAGATCGCAATATGACCTTGCTCGCGCGAAGTCGTAGCCGGCGCCAGCGCGATCGCGCGTTCGAGCGGCGCTTTGGCTTCGTTGCCGCGACCGAGCAGTTGCAGGGTTCGCGCAAGCGCGATGTGCGCGAGCGCAAAACCTTCGTCGGCGGCGATCGCGTCGCGGAATGCCTGGTCAATTCCCGAGCCGGCCGCGAGCAGCTTGTCGACGCCGGCGACATATGCGTCGCGGGCGGCGGCAGAGCTTGTGCTCAAGGGGTTACCGTAACGGTCTTCAAGAACGCGCACCCGATTTCCCATCGAACTCTCGGTCATTTTGATGACACTCCCTCCATGGAAACCTGCTTGGCTTTGGCTTGCCGCCGGCGGCGCTCATCACCCAGCTTGAGCAGCCGCTCTCGATCCTCTGGATTTACTCTTCCATACCGGGGCCGCCAGAGGGAACCGTCCTCCTTCCATGCAAAAGGCGCTTTCACAGTCGTTCGCGGCGCCGTCGCCGTATCAAAAAGGGCGAGCGCCTGGCGCATGATTTCGCGCTGCATGTCCGGTCGCCAGGGATGCCCGCAAGGATTGCCCAGCGGGAAATCCGTGAAATAGAACCGTGGCACGCCGCAGTGCTTCACGACATCCTGCGCCGAACCGATAATGACCGTCGGAATGCCGTTCGCTTCCAGATGCCGGGCCACCAAGCTTACGGTCTGATGACATACCGGGCAAAGGGGGCAAAGGATCGCAGCATCCGCCCCGTCTTTTCGAACCCGTACCAGGATTTCAGGTGCATCCTCCGCGTTCGTTTTCCGTTGGCTGTATTCTGTCGGCACGCCGTGAAAGTGCCGGGTCAGTCCGACGAGGGCGCCCTCGCCGACCAGTCCGAAAGCGGCTTCTACCGGCAAGAAGCTGCCCGGATCATTGGTGTGGGTCGATTCCTTGTCCCATGCAACGTTGTCGGTAAACAGCTTCCTCGGCGGCGGCGAAACCACACCCGACCACACGCGTTTGACGCCGTCAAAATCCGGCGGACTGGCCGTGGTAATCAGTGCGATACGCAGGTCCGATGATAGCTTGGCAGGTTTGGTGAAAGGGACATCATCAAAGCTCGCCCAGACATAGTCGTTGTCGTAACCAAGGGCACGGTAATATCGGCGCGTTCGCTCCATATATTGAACCGGGGTTTCCGCTACGCTCATGTGGATTCTCCTCGAGACGCTAACTTGGTCGTGCGGCGGGCCGGTATTGAAAAGCCGATGAGGGCCAGCAACGCGCCGAGCAGTGGTGCGAACGACAGCATCAGGACGGTCGACCAGCCGAAGGACGACAGCAGCCCGCCCGAAAGGAAGGAGCCGACGGCCATCGTGCCGAAGACCACGAAGTCATTGAGCGACTGAACGCGCGCCTTTTCCTCGGGACGATGGCACTCCAGAACCATCGCCGACGCGCCGATGAAGCCGAAGTTCCAGCCGATCCCGAGCAGGCTCAGCGTCGCCCAGAAATGCACGACGTCGATCCCGAGCAGGCCCACCGACGAAGCGGCCGCAATCAGCACCATCCCGACCGCGACGATCGTGGTTGCGCCGAAGCGCGCGATCAGGCGGCCCGTCCAAAAACTCGGGGCGTACATCGCGATGACGTGCCACTGCAGACCGAGATTGGCCGATTCCTGAGTCAGCGCGCAGAGCTTCATCGCCAGCGGAGCTGCCGTCATGAGGAAATTCATGAGCAGATAGGAGACGACCCCGCAGATCACGGCCAGGATAAAGCGCGGCTGCCCGGCAATGAAAGCGAGCGGCCTTCCGGCGTTGAGATGGGTTGCAGTCAGCGGAGGAAGCTCAACGCCCGCCAGAATGACCGCGGAGAGCGCGGCAACCACCGCCTGGCCGACAAACGTCGCAGCAAAGAGGTACGGCGCCCACAGGTGCATGGTGTGCGTCACAAGCTGTGGACCGATCACACCGGCGAACACACCGCCAGCCATCACGGCCGAGAGCGCGCGCGGACGCCGTTCAGGTGCTGCGCAATCGGCCGCCGCAAAGCGGAAAGAGAGCACCACGGCCGCGTAGACGCCGCCAAAGAAGGTCCCGGTGCAGAATAGCGGGAACGACGCGTTGAGTACCGCCAGGAGCGCAATCAAGCCCGCGAGGACGCCGCTACCTGCGCCGAGCAGGAATGTCGTGCGCCGGCCATAGCGCTGCGCGACAACGCCCGCCGGCAGCGTGCACAGAGCCATGCCGACAACAAAAACCGAGACCGGCAGCGTCGCAAGTGCCTTGGTGGGCGCCAGCATGTCGCCGACCACGGCCCCGGTTGCATAGACGACCGTGGAATTGGCGCCTGCGAGGGCCTGGGCGACGGCAAGCCTTGCGACATTGCTGCGCTCTCGGCGAATAGCGGTCGGCGCCTCATGGCTGGGAGCGGAAAAATTGAAATTCACGCTGCGGCTTGCTCCGCCGTTAGATGTCCGTCGACGTCGCCGATCAGACCGGTGGCCGGTCCACCGGGCCGTGGATCAGCACGTCCGAGTAGAGGAGAAATCTCTGGACTTTTCCTTCTACAGATTGCCAATTTATATCGATGAAACGTCACATTTCGCCAGGGAACGCCGGCTGGAAGACGGTCGATGCCCCGCACGGCCTCGGATCGCCGAAACCCTTGATCGTTCGGGTGCAGTCTCTTCCCGCGAGGAGCTACTTCGCCGAACACAGCCACAGCTGGAATCAGCTCGTCTACGCGATCTCAGGCGCGCTCACCGTGAACGCGGATGGACGGAGCGTCGTCATTTCTCCAGAACAGGCCGTCTGGCTGCCGGCCGGTACGAAGCATTCGGTCGGCTCCCTGATGGGAGCGGAATTCCGCAGCCTCTGGGTCGCCAATGCTGCCAGCCAGGGCATGACGTCCGGCACGACGGTCATCCATGTGTCCCCGCTCCTGCGGACGCTCATCGTGGAAGCCGCGTCGCTGAAAAGCGAGGATCGTCACTACGCCGCTCGCGTCATCGCGCTCATCCTCGATCAGTTGCGGCGGGCGACGCCGATCTCGGCAGCGTTACCTTGGCCCACTCACCCGGGCCTGCTGGCACTCTGTGAAACCCTCTACGCCGATCCCGCGAATCCTCGCCACGCCGAGAGATGGGGGCGCGAGATCGGCATGTCGCCGCGAACCTTGACGCGACACTTCGAGCGCGAAGTCGGCATGAGCTTGCGTGCATGGCGTCAGCGTCTCCGCCTGCTCAAGGCTATCGAGTTGTTGGGCAGCGACCTGCCGATCACGGAGATCGCGTTGCGGCTGGGTTACTCATCGGCCTCAGCATTCATATTCATGTTTCGCTCCGAAATGCGCATTAGTCCCCTGCAACATCGACGCAATCTAGGCCACGCGGCCAGCGGAGCGACTTCATCAAGGCGTCGATCCGGACCTCAAAATGCGCCCCACCGGTCGCGCTGACCCTTCAGCCGTACGGACTCGTTGGAAACCGTAGTTCAGCTCGGAACAGGCAAAATGCGGTCGTCCGACCCAGGGGAAGGCTCGCTTGCGCGCGATTCTCAATGGCGAGGTAAGCGAGGGCCGTCCCTGCCCCGTCACCCAGCGAAGACGACGACCATGATCGATCCCCAGGTTGTCAGCAGAATATTGGAGATCGGATAGGCGGGCGTGTAGCCAAGCACCACCACGGAGCTGCCCGAGCGCTCCTGAATGGCCGCCATCGCGGCCGTGACCGTCTGTGCTCCAGTCAGTGCACCGAGCAGGAGGATCGGGTTCATGCGCAACACGAAATGGCCGAAGCAGAAGCCGACGATCTGCGGCAACAGGGTGACGATCATGCCGCCCAGCAGCAGCCCGATGCCCGACTCGCGTATTGCGGAAAGGAAGATCGGCCCGGCATGAATCCCGGTCAGGCCGACGAACGCCGCCAGTCCGAGCGACGTCATCAGGCTGATGGCGCCGTCGGGGATCCGGCCGAAATACGGCAGACGTGTGCGGAGATAGCCGACCAGAAGTCCGGCGAGCAGCGTACCGACGCTGGTGCTCAGCGAGATGGTGACGCCACCAACCGAAAAACTCACGAGAACGCCAAGCAGGCCGCCGAGGAAAATCGCGAGCCCGAGCACCACGAAATCGATCGTGGTGCTCGGCGCAACGATGACGCCGATGCTCCTGGCCGCATTCTGCACCACGGCTTCAGGACCCACGATACGCAGCAGATCGCCGCGCTCCAGAACCGTGCCGGCAGCGATCGGCAGCGCTTCATCGCCCCGGCTCACCGAGCGCAGATAAAGGCCGCGCGTCCAGTCTTGTTCCGACGCCTGCTGGAGACTGCTGCCTGCGAGCTTCGCGTTGATCAGGAACACGTCCGCCGAGACCACGGGGATATCGAGGAGCTCCCGGTCTTCGACCTCTTCGCCGCGCGGTTCGATCAGTTCGACGACGATCTGGCGCGGCGCCGACAGCGCGACGACATCGCCTGCCGCGAGCACCGTTGCAGGCTCCGCCTCGAGGATGCGCTCGCCGCGACGGATACGGTGGATGAATACACGTTGCCCGGGCACGCGAGCTTCGGCGGCCGCAACTGTCAGTCCGACGATCGCAGCGTGAGCATCCAGCCGGTAGGCGCGCAGTTCGAACTTGCGCCAGGCCGACGCCAGGCCGGGCTTGGCGCGCGTGATGCCCAGGGTCTGTTCCAGTTTGAGCGCTTCGGTCTTCAGATCGATCTTCAGCAGCGCCGGAACGACGATGGTGCAGAACGTGATCACGCCGGCATAGCCGAAGATGTAGCAGACCGCATCCGCCACCGCGATGTGCGAGACAAACAACGCGCGCTGTGCCTCGGACACTGGCAGGGAATTGACCGCGTCGGTCGCCGTACCCATTGCAGCGCTCTGGCTGAGCGCGCCCGACATGAGCCCGGCGGCAAAGCCGGGGTCGAGCCGCAGCACGCGTGCCACGACGATCGCTGCCGCAAGGCCGGTGAGGCTCACAACAACGGCCATCAGCATCGGCTTCAGCCCGTCGCGCTTCATCGCCAGCACGAATTGCGGACCGACCGAATAACCGACCCCAAACAGGAACAGCAGGAACAGGAACGATTTGGTCATGCTTGAGACGGGCACGTGCGCGAAATCGCCGACCGCGAGTCCTGCGAACAACGCTCCCGTCACCGGGCCAAGGCTGAAAGCGCCGATCCTGAAGCTCCCGATCCAGTAGCCCGCCGCGATCACCAGGAACAGCGCGAGCTCCGGATAACGAACGAGAAATTGCGCCAGCCAGCTCAACATCGTCTCAACACGGTCCCGCGCCGCGGCTATGTCATCATCATCACCAGCACCATGCCCCAGATCGTCAGCAGCGTGTTTCCGACCGCGTAGGTGACGGTGTAGCCAAGACCGGGAATCTGGCTCTTCGCGCGGTCGTTGATCATGCCCAGCGAAGCGGTCGTGGTGCGCGCGCCGGAGCAGCACCCGAGCAGGATCGCGTCGTGGAAGCGGAACACGTATTTGCCGACAAACATCGCCAGGATCAGCGGCACGGTGGTCACGACGACGCCCCAGAGGAACAGGCTGAAGCCAAGCTTTTGCAGGCCGGCGACAAATCCCGGGCCCGAGGAGATTCCGACCACGGCAATGAAGACGTTCAGGCCGACCGAGTTCATGAACCACACGGTGGGTGACGGGATTCGGCCGAAGGTCGGATGCACGGACCGGAGCCAGCCGAAGAACAAACCGGAAATCAGCGCGCCGCCGGAGGTGGACAGCGTCAGCGGCACGCTTCCGATCTTGTAGACGAACGCGCCGACCAGGGCGCCGATCGCAATGGCGGCGCCGATGAACGCGACGTCGGCAACGTCTGTCGCACGATCCGGCCGGCCCAGCAGCTTGGTGGTGGCGGCGACATCGGACGTGCGGCCGACCAAGGTGAGGATGTCGCCCCGATTGATCTTGGTGTTCGGCAGGATCGGAATCTCGGTCGCGATCGCGCCCCGGGCGATCCTGCGCAGGAATACGCCGCGAGCGCCCGGCTCCTTCGCCAGCTGCTCCAGCGTCTTGCCGTCGACGTCCTTGCTGGTCACGTAGACATCGACGCCTTCGATCGGAACCGCCAGCAGCTCGCGGTCGTCAACCTCCTCGGCCTGCTCGCCGATCAGCTGCACCAGCACATCGCGGCGCCCGGCGACGGCGACGACATCGCCGGCATGAATCACGGTATCGGAGGTTGCTTCCACGATCTTTCCGCTCCGCCGAAGGCGGAGGACGAAGACGCGATGATCGGGAATCAGCGCCTCGGCCTGCTCGACCGTCTTGCCGACGACCGGCCCACGCTCGCTGACGCGGTAGGCACGCAGATCGAACTGGTGCCAGGCCGTACCCGGGCCGCCCAGTTCCTTCTTGCCGCCATGCTCCTCCTCGTATTTCTTGCATGCGGTCTCGAGATCGATCCCGAGCAACGCAGGCCCGAGCAGCGCCAACACGATCGCCGACCCAACCGTGCCGAAAATATAGGTCACGGCATAGGCGACCGGCATGGCATCGAGCAGCTTCTTGGCTTCGTCTGCGGGCAGACCAAGGCGATTGATGGCGTCGGTCGCGAGCCCCATCGACGCGGAAATCGTCTGCGAGCCAGCATAGAGCCCGATGGCCGATCCGACGTCGTAACCGGCGAGCTTGGCGCCGAGATAAGCCGACAGCAGACAGAAGACGCAGACCACCGCCGCGAAAACGGCCTGCGGGACGCCGTCCTGCGCTATGCCGCGCACGAATTGCGGTCCGACACCGTAACCGATTGCAAACAGGAACATCAGAAAGAAGAACGGCTTGAGCGGCCCTGAAATGGTGATCCCGATCTGGCCGATGATGACAGCGGCGACCAGTGTCGCGGTGACCGCGCCCAGTCCAAGACCCTTGTAGGTGAAGGAACCGAAATAGTAGCCCAGGGCCAGCGAGAGGAAGATCGCAATTTCCGGATAGGTGCGGAGCGTCTGGAAGAGCCAATCGATCATGATGTCACCCGTTCATGCTGTCCCGGGGCTTCGGCGTGCGCCCGCTTCGATCTCGTGCAGGGGTGGCCGAAAAGGGCGAGCAACCGTATCGGCCGACATCAGACGGCGGTTGGCGAGCAGGATGTTGATCTATGTCAACCGCAGCTGCGAGAGCCTTGCGATTTCATGATCTTGCCGACACCGCGCGCGTGCCGCGCACATTGCATCGTGAGCGGCAATCCGTCGCAGCGATCGCATCGCTAGCGTGCGACCGTTGACATAGATCAAGGCTCGTCACCGGCCGCCGATCATGCTGCGCGCGATTGCGCAGGCAACAGAGCCTGTCGCCTCCATTCCAACAGCTTGCATCGCCCCGGGAGCGTCAAATGGCCGATCTACTGACCCTGAAGAAATTCGAGGCGCTGAGCCCCTTCGAGATCAAGGACGAGCTGATCAACCTCGCGAAGAGCAATTCGAAGCGGAGCCAGATGCCTTTCCTGAACGCCGGGCGGGGCAATCCGAACTGGGTGGCGACGACGCCGCGCGAAGGTTTCTTCCTGCTCGGACAGTTCGCCATCACCGAGAGCAAGCGGGTGATGGAGCACCCGGCGGGAATCGGCGGCATGCCTCAGGCAAACGGCATCGCCGGCCGGTTCGAGGCCTGGCTCAAACAGCACAAGGACATGCCGGGCGCGAGCTTCCTGACCGAGATGCTGCCGTTTGCGGTCAAGAAATTCGGCTTCGACCCGGACGCCTTCGTCCACGAGCTGGTGGATTCGATCATCGGCGACAATTACCCGGTGCCGGACCGCATGCTGGTGCACAACGAGAAGATCGTGCACGAATACCTGATGTGGGCGGTTTGCGGCGAGCCCCGGCCGGCCGGGAAGTTCGACATCTATGCGGTCGAGGGCGGCACGGCGGCGATGTGCTACCTGTTCAAGTCGTTGAAGGCCAACCGGCTGCTGGTGCCGGGCGATACGATCGCGCTGGCGACGCCGATTTTCACGCCCTACATCGAGATGACGCACCTGGAAGACTACGACCTGAAGGTCGTTCAGATCAGGGCTCCGCAAGAGAACAAATTCCAGTTCACCGACGAGGAGATCAAGAAGCTGGAGGATCCGAAGATCAAGGCCTTCTTCGTGGTCAATCCGTCCAACCCTCCGGGGATGGCGTTGAGCAAGGAGACGGTTGCCAAGTTGGCCAATTTGGTCAAGACCAAGCGCCCCGACCTGATGATCCTCACCGACGATGTCTATGGCACCTTCGTACACGGCTTCCGTTCGCTGCTGGGCGAACTGCCGCACAACACCATCGGCGTCTACTCCTATTCGAAGTATTTCGGCTGCACGGGCTGGCGGCTGGGGGCCATCGCCATCAACGAGGACAACATCTTCGACAAGATGATCGCCAGGCTTCCGGACGACGCCGTGAAGGCACTCGACAAGCGCTACGGGCCGCTCACGCTCGAACCGCGCAAGCTCAAGCTGATCGACCGCATCGTCGCCGACAGCCGCGACGTCGCGCTCAATCACACCGCGGGATTGTCGTTGCCGCAGCAGGTGATGATGAGCCTGTTCTCGCTCGCGGAGATGATGGACGTGAAAAAGGCCTATCAGGCGGCCTGCATGGAGATCGTCAACAAGCGCCTGTGGTCGCTGCTCGACGGCCTCGGGCTGGCCGACAAGCTAAGCCCGAATCCGAACTATGATGCCTACTACGCCCTGATCGATTTCGAGTTCTGGGCCCGCAAAAACATCGGCGACGATGCGGTTGAATACCTCAAGAAGAACGTCCATCCGCTGGACCTCGCGTTCAGGCTGGCCGAGGCCCACGGGATCGTGCTGTTGAACGGTGGCGGATTCGATGCGCCTGAATGGTCGCTTCGCGTGTCGCTCGCGAACCTCGCTGACGATGTCTATGACGACATCGGACGCGGCGTTCGGACGATCGCCAGAGGCTATCGCGACGCCTACGAAGCAGCGAAAGGCGGCGCCGCAAAGCGCTGACAACGGTGTTTGCCGCGCATCGAGCGTCTGATCCGGCAGCGCTGAAGCAAAGGAAGAGCCCCGGCGATGGTGCCGGGGCTCAATTTACATGTGATCACGAAGATCAGTATCTCGCGACGACCGGCCCGCCGAACCGATAGTTCAGGCGTATCGTCAGCAGATCAACGTCTTGTCCGATCCGGTTGGCAGCGCCCGCCACGATGGGATTGACCACCGAGAACGTGTTGTTCGCATCGCCCATGAACAGGCGGTCATATTCGAGCCCGACGGACCAGTTCGGAGTGAAGCCGTATTCGAAGCCCACGCCGACGGTGCCGCCCCAACGGGTCGACGTCGCCGACGCCACCCCAATTCCCCCGACCGTGGTCCAGATGTCATAGCGATTGCTGGTGACCGCGGCACCGCCCTTCACGTAGAACAGCGCGGCATCCCAGGCCCAGCCGAGCTGGCCGGTGAAGAGACCCAGTCCATCGGTCTTCGTTGTCGTCGAGAACCTCGGATCGATCAGGCTGAGGCGCGAGCTCTTCAGGTCCGCCCAATCACCCTGTCCTTCCAGGCCGAACACGAACTGGCCGGCCTGCCAGCGATAGCCGAGTTGTCCGCCGAAAACGCCACCGGAGCGCGAGCTGCACCCGTCGGCCACGACACCTCCGAGGGCGGGGAGGAAATCCCAGCAGGTGCGGCTCTCACCCCAACCGCCATTCGCACCGATATAGAAGCCGGTCCAGTTGTAGACCGGCGGAGGGACCGGCACAGGCGCCGCCTTGACGGCCATGTCAGCAGACAACGCCGGCGTGGCCATGCCGACAATCGCGGCGACAGAAAGCAAAAATCTCTTCATGGAATGATCTCCGGGTCTCTTCGCGTTAATCGAGAAAAGCAGTCCTTGCGCTCGCCCAATCGGGGCAGTGGTCGAAGCCTAGATGTGAGTCACGAATAGGCGCGTGCCAAAATGGCAACACTCAAGGGCAAACGAAATACCGTGCTCAGGCTCTGCTTTCAACTTCGGTGCAGCACGAAGCTCGTCGTGCCGGAGAGGCAGCGTCGAGCCGGCTCACTGTTCGACGAGCCAATCGGCAATGTTCTGCGAGGGGATCAATTGCCTGGGGAGGTGCGGATTGATGGTGCCGGCAAACACGACCAGCCCTTCGTCCAGTTTTGATCGCGCGAACGCCTTGGCGTCCGATTCGCTGGCAAATGTCCTGGTCTCGCGAGGGCTGCGCGCCCGTCGAGCCAACAGACCACGTCGGCGAATTTCATAAGTGACATACCAGATGGCCGACACCGCGACACCGGGCGAGAGCGAACAGCCCTAGCGACACACCATCTGGCCGGCGGCCGCGCCTTGACCTTGGTCAAGGGCCCGGACCGTAAAAATACGGGCGCCGCGGCCCGAGTTGAGGGAGAAGCGGTTCGATCAGAAGCGCGAGTGAACCGCGACGAGCCTGCCGACCGTTGGCATCGCGGGCTTCACCTCCGGCCCGAGAAGGACAAGGATGCCGTCCAATGCCTGCACGTTCGCAAGGACGATGATCAGCGCCAGTTCTTTTGCATCGCATTCATTACGGTGTCTGCCTTGTGCGACTTGCAGTACTTGCCGATTACCTTGCCGTTTCGCTCGACGTAGCGAAAATCGACGACGGTCAGGTTCTTCGATGCGCTGAAATAGCCCGACATCCACGAGCTGATCAGCGTTTGTCTTTCCTGGTCCGACTCCAGCAATTGCTTGCAGGTAATGAGAGACAGATCGACGACGACCTGCGCTTTGGCCACGACGCTCGTGGCGAGGAGTGCAACGGTCGCAATGGCAAGAATCGATGGTTTCATTGTTATCTTCCAACCCTGTTTGATCACTGGCCGGCCGTGGAGCGCTCAAGGCCGGCCATCACGGTCTGAGTGGGATTGGTCGCGCACCACGCCTTCACGCTTGCGACATTTCGCGCATACGCGTTGAGATCGACAAAGACGTATCCCTTCTTTTGATTGAACCAGCCGCTCATCCAGGCAGAAAATACGGAAGAATCGCCCGGGGACATGGCGAGGTACTGCGAGCAAGTTATCCGCGCCATATCGACGCTAGTCTGCGCTTGCAGCGGGCCCGACAACGCCGCACCGGCAAGAGCCAGGCACACAGTGATTTTGTTCATTCGATTTCTCCCAAGCTCCGCGCACAGTGATTTCTATCCAGCGATCTGCGCCCTCACTGACAGACAAGGACCGGAGTCTTTGCTTGCGCCAGCACCTTGTTTGTCACACTGCCGATGAGAAGCTTGGAGAGCCCGCTGCGCCCGTGCGATGACATAACGATGAGATCGCAGCCCTTATCCTCGGCTGCTGCGATGATGGCTTGATGGGGTTGCCCGCTCTCGACTTGGCTTGTCGCGCAGGGAACGCCGGCCTCCCTGGCCGCGTGTGCGGCGCGATCCAGCGCGCTCGTGGCCTCTTCCTTGCGTATCTCGGCAAATCTCGCGAGCAGATCACGGTACCGCCCTCCTATTTCCGAGAGCGGCTCAACGACGAAGATGACCGATACTTTGGCTCCGACGGATTTCGCCAGCGCCAACCCCTGCTTCACCCCTTGCTCCGCCAGTTCCGACCCATCTGTCGGAATGAGAATGTGCCGGTACATGCGTTCACCTCCCGGTTATCTGGATGACGTATCGCCGCCCGCCAAATGCAAGCTGAACCTGAGCCTCGGGCCTGGCCTTGAGATAGATCAATCCATCGCTCAGCGCCGCACCCCGGACGCTGATCGTCGCTCGGCGGAGCCGCCTTCCACCTGCGGCCCATCTGAGGCAGGGCGAATCGACCGCGGGTTCACCGCAGCGAAATCGTCAGTCCGCCCAGATTGGCGGCGAATTCCAATCCTGCTTTCGGTCCCTTGAGCATGAGCACAACGCCCTGTTCATTTCGCAGGCTCACCCCGCCTACGCCCCCGGCCCATGCGCCACCGGCTCCGACCAGCGTGTAGCTGCCGGCGAAATCGTTGACGTCCTTGATGCCTGAGGCGGTGCCTTCCAGCCAGGTCACCGACGCACCGGCAGTCACGCCGAGGCTGAAGCCGGACGCGATGAACCGATAGTGCCGCCCGCGGTAGGTCAACGTGCCGCTACCGCCGCCGCCGCCCACGACGAGCGCCGCCTTCACGAACTTGACCTGGACGTGGCCCACGGCCTGCGCGAAGCATGGCGCGACCAACAGGACCATCGCCGCAAGTGCCAGTATGACGGAACGGATCATCGATCGCGTCACTGCGGTCCCCTCCTCGCTCAGGGATTTGTCGAGTCCACTTTCTTCCAGGTGTGATCCGGATCGAAAACGATCATGCGCTTGGCGAGGAAATCGGTGCGTGGGCCGAGATCCTTTTGATAGACCGTGCCTGCGTGGTTGACCAGGAAGGTCATGACGCCGGAATTACCGTATTCGGCGGGATAGGCGACCAGGGCGAATCCGCCGATCATCTTGCCCTTCACAACATAGTTCAGCGCGCCGCCCGGGGCGTCGGAGCCCTGTGCCTTCAGGATCCGATAGTAGTAGCCGTGGTACGGCATGCTCTGCTCGCCGACCTTGTAGCCTTCCGCAGCGGCCTGGGCGGCCAGCTCGCCGAGCGGGCTTGGATCCTTGTCGTCGCGCCAGAACAACCCGTCCGTCTTGCCCGGCCTGCTGACGATGCGCTGCGCATAGGCGCCCACACCCTCGCCGCGATCCTTCTCTGCGTATTCGTTCTGCGCGTCGACATAGGCAAGACTGGTCTGGATCGCGGCCAGCTCATTGCGGCCGATCCTGCGGTAGAGGATTTCGCGCCGCCCCGCGGCCGCGTCGAAACTCCAGCCGTCCTTGTTGTTGACGATCGGGATCGGGAACGGGAAATCGTCCCTCCCCAGAATCAAGGTGGCTTTCTTGTTGTCGTCAGCCTTGATCGAATGCTTGGCGTCGTAGGCAGAAAGAAAGCTCTCTCGCGCATTGGCGTCGGCGACATCGTCGCCCGACTCGATGATATCGGCGGCATCGCGGCCCAGCACCTTCAGCATGGCCCGACTGGTGCCGGCTTTGACCGCGGTTGCCAAGGCAGACGCCGCGTCTTCCGGATTGGGGAAACCTTGCTGGGCGCGCGCAGGAGACAGCAGCAGGGCAAGTGCTGTTGCCGCGGCCACGCCGACGGAGGCAATACGATCCAGTCGCGAGTCCGAAGAGCCTGTCATCGTGATGCCTCCGACGGGGATGGAATCTTCGCGCCGGCGGCAAGCCAGTCGTTGTAGCTGCGGAACTTGAGTCCGAGCTTGTCGTAATAGACCCTGAGATAGCCGTCGGCGCCGCGCGTCACCGCCGCCGGCATGACCTGCTCGACCTCCTGCGCCATCACGCCGACATAGCTCTTGTCGCTACCGAGATAGCTGAAGCGATAGTAGCCGAGGCCGTTGGCGAGATGTCCAAGCAGCTCGATGTCGTGCTTGAGCGCGATGTCGGAGCGTCGTCCACCGCCGCCACCGCCGCGGAAGCCGCCTCCGCCGCCGCCATGGAAGCCGCCCCCGCCCATTCCACCACCACCACCGCGGCCGGCAAAACTTGCGCCGCCGCCGCGCGGCATGCTGGCCATACTCGATCGCCCGCGCGCCGATGCCGCCGCAGCTGCCCGTCCGGACGATACGTTCATGGCGCCACCGCGACTGCCACCGCCACGATTTGCCGCAGCTGCGCGGTTACCGGCATTGCCGCGGTTGGCGGCCTTTGCGCGATCGCCACCGCCCTTGGCCTTGTTGCCGGCACCGGCGCGGTCGCCGCCCTTGGCGCGATCGGCGGCACCGGCACGGTCACCACCTTTGCCGCGATCGCCCGCACGGTCTCCGCCGCGGTCGCCTCCACGGTCTCCAGCCCGATCTCCCGCCCGATCTCCGGCGCGATCACCGCGGTCTCCTGCCCGGTCACCGGCGCGATCTGCGCCCGGGCGATCGCCGCCGGGCTTGAGAACCTGCTGACCATCGCGGCCGCGAAAATCCATCCGATCGCCGGCACCGGCCCGATTGGCGTTGCCGCCGAAGCGCTGCTGGACATTGCTGTTGTTGTAGCGGACGCCCTGGCGATGCGCCGGATTGTGCTGCCAGCTGTTCCCGATATTATTGACCCTGTTGAAATTGTTCACATAGACGTTGCGATTGCCCCAGTTGAAGCCGCCGCCCCAATAATTACCCCAGCGTCCGATCGCCCATCCGGCGCCGAAGGCAAGACCTGCCGCGATCACCCCGGCGCCGATATAGGACGGATAGCCGAAATAATACGGCGGATAGTCTGCATAGGGCCACGCGCCATAGACCGTCGCGGGATCGTAATAGGGCACGTAGACCGTGTTGGGATCGGTCTGCTCGATGACGATGACCTGCTTGCTCTCCTGAGTCTGGACGCTGACCTTCTGCTGCTTGGTCGTCACCAGCTTGTTGTTGGCCTGCGCCTTGCTGCGCAGCCGCTGGATCGCATCCATGACGTCGGGCTGCTGCGCCAGCACGGCATCGCCCAGATTCTTCGTCCAATCGATCTTGTCGCTCATCATTGCGAGCACGTCGGCGGTGCTCGTGAGCGCCTTCACGCTGTCATCCCAGGCCTGCTTGTCGACCTCGGCCTTCAGCGCATCCCCTTTCAAGCTCTTGCGCTCCTTGAGCCAACGATCGGCCTGCACGACCTCGAGCGGATAGGTCGACGCCGCCAGCACGTTGGCGAGCAGCGAGTCCGGATAAAGCGCGATCGGCGCCACCAGGGCTTCCAGCTGTTCCGGCTTCAGGAGCTGATCGGCGGGCTGCGTTGTTGCCGCGGCCGGCTGGCTGGCCTGGGCCGGCAGCTTGTCAGCAGTCTGCGCGGTTGCGGCAACGGACGTCACCGACACCAGCACAACCGCAAGCAGAGTCTTGCCCCAACGGAACATCGCGACCTCCATCAACACCAACGGTCGACAGCATCGGCCGCAGTCCCGTCCCCTCCTTGATCAAGATCAAGGAAACTGCCCTTCCGTTCAGCTTTCGGCTCGGCTTTCGGCTTGGCTTTCGGCTTGGCTTTCGGCTTGGCCCGGCTGTCGTGACGCAAGGTGGATGCGGCGATCGTGAATCAGGTTCTCGAGCCGATGGGCCGCAACGTTCACCGCCGTGACGGCGCGCTCGGCCTTGTCGTCCTCCACCGGCTGGGCGCGCTGCGTTCGCAGCACCTTGTCGATTTCGCGCTCGATCTCTTCCAGCTCCGACTCACGCCCGGCCGCGCGGACCCGAGGCCCCAGAGCATAGAGCGTGTCGAGCGCCTCCTCGCGGCTCGGTGCCTCGATCGGTCTGAGGAATTTCCACGCTGCCGCAAGCACGGACGCAAGTCCGCCGGCGATCATCGGCGCCAGGAAGATCGCATTGCCCCACTGGTCGAGAAAACTCTCCCTGGTCCCCTCATAGACCGCCGCCGCCCCCGGATGCACGGGGATGTAGGCGCCTGCGTCGGTATCGGGCGTAGCGATCTGCGAGAGTGCCGGCAGCTCGGCAAGCAAATCCCGTCGCGCATTCATGATCGACTGCGTCAGGTCGCCGATCAGGTCATTCCCGAGCTTCTTCTGCGCCACCAGATAGAATGACGTCTGCAGCGTCGTCAGGTCGTCGGCAGGAACAGGCGGCGAGCCGCGCAAGGTCCCCTTCGGCACGTCGAAGCTTTCATAGGCGCGCTCTTTTTCGGCGATCGCTCCGGCGGACTCGATGGCGATCATCACCGGGCCGGCTCGTGTGGTGCGCGAGAAGACGTTGCGCAGCAGCGAAAGATACTTTTCGGTCAGAGGCATGACGAGCAGGATCGCCCGGACTTCCTTGGCATCGAGCGCCCGGCGCGCGTCCGCGGGGGCGAGCGGTTTGAATGTCACGCCCGCGCGCGTCAGGTCGTATTCGTCGGTCAGCACCTTGATCAGCTTCTGATTGGCTTCGGCGCCGATCACGCCGATGGTGGCGCGCTTCAACTCCGCTACGTCGGATATCGCAGCGCCGGGCGGCGCGACCAACAGGACGGTGGCGTGGGCCAACACGATAACGGCCTGGGCCTGCGAGAGATCGCCGACGTCTCCACGGACGACCGCGAGGTCCACCTTCCCGGAAGCAAACGCCTTGGCGGACTCGAGCGGTCCCGGCGTCTGGACCAGGCTGAGCCGGACTGGCGCTTTCGACTGGGCGAACTTTCCGGCGATCGCCGAGACCAGCCTCCCGGCCTCGCCGTCCAGCGACCCGACTGCGATCGTCAAGGTCGTCGGCCGCTCGTACCAGCGATAGGCGAGCAAGCCTGCGCCCCCAACCAAAAGGGTGAGGCCGGCCACCAGGGCGATGCGCAATGACCTCGGCAACCTGCTGGGATCCACGGCGCGCTACCCAATCGGTCCGGCGTCAGCCGACAACGGTCCGGCGGCGCTGAGCCAGCGCGGGGAGCGGACGCCATTAGATCTTGCAACGATGATAGTTGACCTCCATCCCTTCGATGCCCGGGAACTGGCGCGTAATGGTATCGTCGTCGACGGCCTTAAGGAAGAACTGCACATTCGATACCATGATTCCGGACGCGCAGCCGACGATGATGTTGATGGTCTGGCCGTCGTCTTTGCGCGATTTGATCTTGCAGTTCTCGAACTTGCTCCGGAGGCGATCGGGCTCGGCGATGAATCCGCCGCCATAGACGCCTGAGAAGTTCGTGAAGGTCAGCTGGTTCGCCCTGCCCTTGTGGGCGAACACCTTTCGGCATTGCTCGGCGCTCGTGGCCCAGGCGCCCGTGAGATCGAAAGCGTGCGCGTAACCCGGCAATCCGAAGATCATGCCCGTCACCACGATTGCGCGAAGCTTACAGTCCGGTTTCATATGCCGTCTCCCTGTTCGCGCCCTTCAGTGACCGCTTAACACCAGCGTCTTGATCGGCAGCAGCAGAGCTTGAATCCGAAGCAGCAAGGCGTGAACGAGTGCAGTCGCGTCGACGGCGTGCAGGGCAAAGCCTTTCAACGCGCCGGTTTTCGGATCGGCAATCACATCATGATTGCTGGTGTACGCATTGACGATGCAACTGCTGCCTGGTGTCACGTCATCAAGGCCGCCTTTGTAAAGCGGCTCCAGGAACACGAGGATCGAACCTGGCTTTTGCAGGCTCTGCGGGTCGATCAACAGCTCGCTGGCCCGAAACTGGCCGGCGGCGATGAAATCCTGCACGCTGGTGACGACCAGCGGAATGATCACCCAGGGTTTCGACATACAGGTGGCTTCCGCTACCATGCCGGGCTTCATCACCTGGGCCTCGATCTGCCCGAATCCCGCCTGCAAACTTTTGCGGCCCGCCTCGTCCGGTATCAGGATTCCGGCCGGCCGCATGATCTGGGCGACGAGGTCCCCGGGGCGAACCAGGAATTGCTCGACGCGGCCATCGACGCCGGCACGGACGAAAGTCTTGTCGAGGTCCACCTGCGCCTGCGCCCGCGCGGCATCGGCGCTCGCCCTCTCGGCCGGCAACAGCGTGGAGACGCGTAGCGTCGCCGATTCCCTGGCGGCGCTGGCAGCATCGACGCCGGACTGCCGCTGATCAACCAGCACCTGCAGCTTCTCGATGTCACGTTGCGGCACAATGCCGGGATTGCGGCGCTGCAACTCGCTCTTCACCTCCAGCTCGTCCTTGGCTTGCTGCAAGGAGGCTTTCGCCTCCCCGATCTGAGCGTCCGCCTTGACGACGTCGGCCTGCGACGCGATCAACGACGCATCGACCTCGGCGATCTTTCGCTTGGCGGTCTCGAGCGCGGCCTCCTGCTTCGAACTGTCGAGCCGGAACAGAACGTCACCCTTCTTCACCGGCGCGGTGAAGTCGACATTGACCTCGACGACACGGCCGGAGCCTTCGGGCAGGATCGGCACGGTCCTGAAGTAGATCGCTGCGGAGGTTGTCGAGGGATGAAAGTAGAAGATCATCGTGATCAGCGAGATCGTGAGCATCAGGCAGCCGGTGATTCCCCATCTCAGCTCGTACCAGACAGAGAAGAACGTGATCTCCTTGCCGAACCGCTTGCCTTGCCGATAGCGGCGGTAGAGGTAATCCGGCAGGATCGTCACCAGCGAGCAGATCATCAGCTCAAGCATGGTTGTGCACCTCTTGCTTCGCGGGCGTCCGGACGTCGGGACTGCCGCCAGCTACGGATTCGGCTTCCGGTTCGGGAGCGCCTGGCGTGGCGTCGGCTATGCGCTCGACGGAATCGGCGATGCTGCGCATCGGCGTGCCGAAATCCGGCAGGTCGATGAGTGCCAGCAACAGGCCGGCCACCCAGAAGATATGCATGTGGGTGAAAAGCGATATCAGGCCGAGGACGGCGACGATCTCAAACTGAAGTTTCTGGCTCTTGTGCGCCATGCGCTCCGGCAGGCTGTGCAGCTTCCAGTACAGAGTGCCAACCCAGAAGACTGTGGCTACGAGGAAAATGCCCATCACCACCATCAGGGTGTCCGACCCGTCGGCGCCAGGAATGAAAAACGGCAAATGATGGGGGGCCGCCGGATGCATCTGCTCGCTCAAGCCAAGTCTCCCGGTCGCAATAACACCGCAAGCGAATCTTGATCGACACTGCTGACGATCCTATCGCGCTTGCTTGATCTGGATCAAGGAAGCCGGTCGGCCCACCCCTACCGTTCCGGGGGCAAGGTGAAAGATCGGGCTTAGGAGTCCCCAGCCATGCGAGACAAGATCGATGATCTGATCCCCAAGGCACACGAGATCCAGAAGCAGGCAGCGCTCAAGGAAGCGGAGAAAGCCGAGGAGGACGCCAAGCGTGCGGCCGCTATCGAAGCCGAGAAGCGCGCGTTGATCGAGCGGCTGAGCAAGCCCTCCGGGCTCAGCGAGGACGAGAAGGTCAAACTGGCATCGACGGTGATTCAGCGGGCGGTGCGCAACGGGTTGAGCGAAGTGCAGGTCTATCGCTTCCCCAATACGCTGTGCACCGACAAGGGGCGAGCCATCAATCAGATGGAGGCCGGCTGGGAGAAGACGCTGACGGGTATCCCTAAGGAAATATACCAGCTTTGGGCTGACTACTTGCAGCCGCGCGGCTACCGCATCCGCTATCAGATCGTCGATTACCCCGGCGGCATGCCCGGCGACATCGGAATCGTCATTTCCTGGGGCGACTAGTTGAAACGATGGACGGATATCCATGGCGAACGCCAAGCCCGCTGGAAAGATGAAGCGCAAGGACTATGAGAAAGAGCTCCACAAGCTGCAGATCCAGCTCTGCCATCTCCAGGAATGGGTCAAAGCGAACAATCTCAGGGTCATCATCCTGTTCGAAGGACGCGATGCAGCCGGCAAGGGCGGAACGATCAAGGCCTTGACCGAGAAGGTCAGCCCGCGCGTGTTTCGCGTGGTCGCCCTGCCCGCGCCCTCGGATCGTGAGAAGTCCCAGCTCTTTATCCAGCGCTACATGCAGCAGTTTCCGGCGGCCGGCGAGATCGTGATCTTCGATCGCAGCTGGTATAATCGCGCAGGCGTCGAATATGTGATGGGGTTCTGCACGCCGGCGGAGCACAAGCGGTTTCTCTCGCTCTGCCCGCAGATGGAGCAATACATCATCGAGGGCGGCATCATCCTGATCAAGCTGTGGCTCGAGGTCGGGATGGATGAGCAGGAGCGCCGCTTCAGGGCCCGGATCGACGATCCGCTGCGGCAGTGGAAGCTGAGCCCGATGGACACGGAATCCTACCGCCGCTGGTATGATTATTCCCGCGCGCGCGACCTGATGTTCAAGGCGACGAGTTCGAAGCACGCGCCCTGGAACGTCATCCGTTCCGACGACAAGCGGCGGGCGCGGCTGAACTGCATCGCGTTCCTGCTGAAGACAATTCCTCACGGACGGGTCAGGCGCGACAAGGTCAAGCTCCCCAAGCGCTCCAACAAGGGTCGCTACAACGATCAGGCCGGACTGCGCGGAATGAAGTTCGTCGAGGAACGCTACTAGAGGTCCAGGCCGCGCCGGGCACGGCCTGGATCACTCCGGACCTATTTCAAGCGGATGGAAACCCCGCCCACGGCGGCCGAGACTTCGGCGCCGACCTTCGGCCCGCTGAGCTGCAGGATCACGCCATTGGCGTTCTGCAGTTGCACGCCTCCGGCGCCCGCGGCGATCGCCCCACCGGCGCCTGCAGCGCTGTAGGAGCCTTCGATCGAGGCAGGCCCTCTGAGATTGAGGGCGCGCCCGACCAGCTTGGTGGTCGAAGCGCCGATCGTGAAGCCGACGCTCATGCCCGACACCGTGAACGGATAGTGCTTGCCGCGCAGGGTCAATACGCCCTCGCCGCCTCCGACACCAACGATGAATCCACCCTTGGTGAAGATGACGGCGACCGAGCCGGTTTCAGCCAATGACGGCGTGCTGAAGCTGGCCAATCCAACCGCCAGTGTAGCAAGAACTCCGATCAAACTCACTTTCCTCATGGTGTCCCTCCGGAAACCGGTTGCGTTACGACTTGTTGCGCAAGACTCATCGCCGCAAGAATGCGATGACGCCTTGCGGGCTCTCCTTCGTCTATGATGCAGCCTTGAACTTCGGCGCGGCCGCTCGCGGCTTGCCCATCCTGGCCAGCGCCTCGGTCGTCACGAGCTTCAGGCCCTCGGCCGCGTCGTAGCCATGGATCTCCTTCACATCCAGCTTGCGCATGAAATCGATGGTCTCCTGCGTGATGACCTGGCCAGGGACCATGATCGGGAAGCCCGGCGGATAGGGAATCACGAAGTTGGCGGAGACGAGATCGGGCCCGTTCTTCAGGCGCCTGTCGATCTCGGGATCGTTCAGGCGAATATATTCGCATCCCGCGGCATCATAAGCCGAATAGAACCCGCCGCGGATGTCGCCCTCATTCGTCTTCGTGCCGGCATCGCCGCGATAGGCGTCGTGGAAATGCGAGAAGTTCGGCAGGTCGGGTACATCCTTCATCAGGCTGTTGACCCGCATGTCGAAGTCGACCCTGGCGTTCGCGCCGCCCTTGGCCAGGCCGCGATCGATTTCACCGGAGATTTCGGCCAGCACCCGGACGAGATGCGCGACGTCGCTCCGCGTATTGTTGATGTTGGACTGGATCAGGACCGAGTTGCGCGAGGTCTTGTTGACCTGGATGTTGTAACGGCTGGCGAGCAGCCCCTTGAACGACGTTCCGTCGTACCCCGCCGTGCCGCAGACCAGCGTCATGCGGGTCGGATCGAGGCAGAACTCGTCGTCGTTCAGGCTCTTCAGGGCGCTCGCCCAGTTGGTCCCGGCCGCCAGATAGTCGGTGAATCCGCTCTGGCGGTATTGTTTCGGCACCATGGCATCCGCGCCGAGAACGCGGAAATATCTCGAAATCAACGGATTGGTGTTGACCGCGTTGCGGATGGCGAACGCGATCTCCATGGCATTCGCCACCAGTCCATACCCCTCGAGCTCCATCTGCCGGCGCGAGACGTCGAGGCTGGCGATCAACTGCTGGTTCGGGCTGGTCGAGGCGTGCGTGAATACGGCCTCCTTGAACTGCGCTTCGACGGTGTGGAATTCGATGTCCTTGACCGCCAGCATCGAGCCCTGGCGGATCGCCGACATCGACTTGTGGGTCGAGTTGGTCTGATAGACGCGCAGCCGGATCTGGCGCGGATCGGGGATCAGCCTGGTCTTGAGCAGAACCTCGTCGGACGGATCCTTGCCGAGTTCGGCCTGCTGTTTCTCATAGGCGGCGACCGACTTGGGATCGCGCATCCAGGCTTCGATCTCGTTCGCCGCGCCCATCGCGGTTCGCCGCCTCAGGAATGGCGAAAACCGCGCGAAGCCGAACCAGGCCTCGTCCCAGAGGAAAATCAGGTCAGGCTTGATCGCGAGGCATTCCTCCATCACCCGCCGCGTGTTGTAGATGTGGCCGTCGAAGGTGCAATTGGTCAGGTCGATCATCTTGACCCGGTCGAGCCGGCCATCGGCCTTCGCGTTCAGCAGCGCCTGCTTGATCGTCTGCAACGGCACCGCGCCGTACATCGAGTATTCCGTCATCGGGAATGCCTCGACGTAGAGCGGCTGCGCGCCGGCCAGCACCATGCCGTAATGGTGCGATTTGTGGCAATTGCGGTCCACGATTGCGATGTCGCCGGGACCCAGCAGCGCCTGCACGGCCATCTTGTTGGATGTCGAGGTGCCGTTGGTCACGAAGTAGACGCGATCGGCGCCGAGCGCGCGCGCGGCCTTCTCCTGCGCCTTCTTGATGTTGCCGGTCGGCTCCAGCATGCTGTCGAGGCCGCCGGTGGTCGCGCTGCTCTCGGCAAGGAACAGGTTCAGCCCGTAGAATTCCCCCATGTCGCGGATCCAGTCTGACTTGAACACGGACTTGCCGCGCGCGATCGGCAGCGCGTGGAAGGTGCCGATCGGCCGCTGCGCATATCTCTTCAGATTGTCGAAGAACGGCGTGTCGAAGCGATCCTGCACGCCCTCCAGAATTGAAAGGTGCAATTCGAGGATATCCTCGACCGAATAGAACACCCGGCGCACCACATCGGCTTCGGGATTGCCGGCCAACTCCTCGACGTCGCGATTGGACATGAGGTAGAGGTCAAGCTCGGGACGGATCCGCTTCAGGACGTGAGCCAACCGCAGCGCGGACGCATCGGACTCGTCGTTCAGCCCCATGGCGCCGGTCATGGCGCGAAGCACGGGCGCATCGTGGCGCGAGCGCAGCCCGAAGCCTTCATTGATCACCACCGCCGCAATGTTGGGGTTCAGCATTGCCGCACAGAAGGCGTCCTCGAGGTTGCCCACCACCACGGGCTCATAGATGAAGGCGTCGACCGGACGCCGCAGCTTGCGCCATTCCGCCAGGAGCCCGGGCCAGTTGTTGGCCGGCACCCCGGTCACGATCAGGGTCTCGAAGTAAGGACGGCGCGCCGCCGATTGCCCCAGGGTTGGCGGAAGTAGATCGGGAACATCGCCATTGCCATCGTCCTGCGTGCTCCAGTCACCTGCATGCTGGCGGAAGGATTTTGTCTGAAGTGCCTGCGCGATCCGCGTCGCAAGCATATGCGAGGTGGCGGCGTCGCCCGCCGCCGCGGCTTCCTTCAGCGCCGCCATCAAACGAAGGCCCGGGTAGCCGTGGAACTCCTCCGTCACCGCAAGCGCCGACAGCGCCGCGTCATATGCCGCACGGTTGCCGCCCCTGCTCCATACCTTCGCCGCCTCAACCAGATCGCGCCAATTGTCGGCTCGTCCGCCGGGCCCGGAGAAGAACTGGTCGATGCGCTGCTGTGCCGGCTTCGCGTCGTTGGCCATGAGAGTCTCCCGATCTCGTGATCTCAGCGCTGGTTCTGTCCGATCGTACAAACTGGGCCCATTGCACCCTTTGATCCAAGTCAAGCTGCAAGCTGGATTGAGACAGCCCCCAAGCGCGTGTGATCACGACGTCTTGCGGCGCAACAAGGATGGAATGTCGCAGCAGTCCGCACGGCCGCGCACGCTAGGTGCTTGCCTGTGGCTTCCTGTTGCTCAATACGCTGTCGAGCGTACGCATCCAGTCGCCGCTATCGGTCTTGTCGGCAAGACCATCCGCCTGAAGCAGATCCCGCAACTGCGCGTGCGCGCCCACGATGCAGAATGTGATCTGGCGAGCTGCGAGCTCCTGGTGAAGGTCGTGCAGCATGCGCGAGCCCGCAAGGTCGATGAACGGCGAGGCCGACAGGTCACAGGCCACCAGCTTGACGTCGGGCGACACCCGAAGCGCCGCCAGCACCGTTTCGAAGATCGTCTCGGCATTGACATAAAGGAGCGAGGTCTCCGGGCGGAACGCGATGATCCCGGTCAAGGGCTCGACGTCATCGTGTCGCGCCCGGTCGGAATAGCGCCCACTGCCGGCTTGACGGCCCAGAAACGCGATATTGGGCTGGGACGCCCGCAACAACAGCAGGAAGATCGAGGCGACGGCCGCCAGCAGCACGCCCTGCAATATCCCGAGGAACAGCACGGACACCAGCGCGATGATTGCGGCATAGAAATCGATCCGGCTGATCCGCCACATTCTGGCCAGCGCCGAAATATCGACCAGTTTGTAGACGGCCGAGAAAACGATCGCGGCGAGCACGGTCTTCGGCAGATTGGTCAGCAGGCGGGTGAAGAACAGCAGGCAGAGTGCGAGGGTTGCCGAACAGAACACCAGCGCCAGCGGCGTGCGTGCGCCGGCGGCGTCATTCACGGCCGACTGCGACAACCCGCCGGCGACGGGATAGCCATGCCCGAGGGCTGCGGCGAGATTGGCCGCGCCGAGTCCCAGAAACTCTTGCCTGACATCCAGCGGGTAGCCGTGCTTTGCCGCAAAGCTTCGTGCGGCAGACACTCCTTCCACATAGGCCAGCACCAGGCATCCGGCAGCGATCGGAAAAAGGTCGTCAAATTCGAGCAGACCAAATGTCGGTAGCGAAAGGGTCGGCAAGCCGGTTGGGATCGCTCCGGTCACCGGCAAGCCCAGTTCTGCGAGCCCGAATGCGCTGGCCGCGAGGATCGACAGCGCGACCACCGCCAGCCCAACGGGCTTTCCGGGCAGTCTCTTCTCGCCGAGCAGGAGCAGCACCGTCGCAGCCGCACCAATGCCGAGCACCAGCGGCCTGGTATCGCCGAGCTGGCCGGCAAGCCTGATCACGCGGTCGAAGAAGTTGTGGCCGCCTCCAGCGACGCCGAACAGGCTGGGCAGCTGGCTCATGATGATGGTGAGGCCCGCTCCGGCCTTGAAGCCCACCAAGATACTATCGCTGATCAACCGCACCAGCAGGCTGAGCTTGAACAGCCAGGCAATCAGGCAGAGCACTGCGACGCTGAAGGCCACGAGACTGGCAATCTGCCCATAACGCGTGGCATCGCCGCCGGCCAATATGCCGACGGCGCCGGCGATCATCAGCGAGATCGCCGAGGTGGGTCCGACCGCGAGCTGCCGGGACGAGCCCAGCAGGGCGTATCCCACGCCGCCGAGCAGATATCCATAGACGCCGATCTGCGGCGGCAGACCCGCGAGCCCCGCATAGGCCAGCGACACCGGGATCGCGTAGGCAGCCAGCGTGATCCCGGCGATTGCGTCCGCCCCAAGCCAGGATGCGCGGTAGTCGGCGAGCCAGTTCGCCGGCGGAAGCCAGCGCATCCAACTCGTCTCTGCCTGGATCGACATCAAGCCCGCCGTATGACGCCACAATGGTCGCATGTGGTTGCGCCGGCGGGTCCGATGCGCGTTGATTCAGATCAAGCCTTGCAGCCCTCAATGTGCTTCAGATCTTGCGCGGCTCGATCGTCGTGGCCTGCACATTTGCCAGATGACTGCCGGAGCGCATGGCATGCGTCAGCACCGCTTACGGACCCTCGCAACCGCAGCGCTGCTGTTGCTTGGCCTGACCGCTCCAGCACGCGCCGATGACCAACAGTCACCCCAGCGCATCCAGGAAGAGATCTGGGTGTTGCCGACGCCGCTACCAATGTTCGCTTATCTGGTCCGTCCGCTCGGCGACGGTCCTTTCCCGCTGGTCATCATGAACCATGGCGTGTCGTTGAACGCCAGGGATCGTAGCTTTTTCCCGCTGGTCGAATTCCGCGATGCCGCAATGTGGTTCGCGCGGCGCGGCTACCTCGTGGTGGCACCGGTCGGGACCGGTTATGGCGCGGCAGCCATCGATATTCCCGAACGCGGTCTTTATGGCCCGTTCTTCTCCAAGATCGGGAAATGCACCAATCCCAATTTCCTCGATGCGGGCCTCGCCGTCGCGCAGGTCGATCTCTGGATCATTGATTACATGGCCGCCGAAAAGCGCACCTTGCCGAAGGACGTCATCGTCGTCGGACAGTCGGCCGGCGGCTGGGCTGCGATCGCGCTATCGAGCCTCAACCCGCCGCAGGTCAAGGCCATCATCACCTTCGCGGCGGGCCGCGGCGGCCGTGTCGATGGCAAACCCAACAACAATTGCGGCCCCGACAGACTGGTCGAGGCCACCGGCATGTTTGGCCATACATCGCGGGTGCCGATGCTGTGGTTCTACATCGAGAACGACACATTCTTCGGCCCGGCCCTGTCAAAGCGAATGCACGAGGCCTTCTCGCGCGCCGGCGGGCGAGCCGAATACCATCTTTTGCCGCCGTTCGGCGACGAAGGGCATTTCCTGATCGGCTCTCCCGATTCCATTCCCACATGGTCGCCTTTGGTCGAACGATTTCTAGTCAAGGTTCGCTAGGCGGCCGTTCCCGCTGGAGGAGCATCCATGGTCCGATATGGTGCCTTGGTGAAGTTGGTGCTGTTTGCGGCCGGTATCAGTGCTGCCCACGGTCAGCAGACGCCTTCACCACCGGCTGCGGCGAAGGACGGTGGCGAGGTGGCCCCGCGGGGGACACGCGCGCCGGTGCGAGATATCAAGTATGGCGAGTGGCGAAAGCTCTGCTTCAATGCTGCCGGCGCCAAGACATTATGCCGGACGACGATCACCGGCACCTTCCCAACCGGGCAGACGGCCGTTCGCGTCGATCTGATCGAGCGAGAGGACGGCAGCGACCGCGTCCAGCTGTTCTTGCCGGTCGGGATGTATCTGCAGGCTGGCGTCAAGCTATCGGTCGACCAGAAGGCCGTTCATCGGCTTCCCTACACCTGGTGCGCGACCAACATGTGCATCGCGGCCGATGTTGCCGATCCCAAGCTTCTCGAGGACATGGATGGCGGAAAGACGCTCTCGATCGAGGTCGTCGACACCAGCATTCTGACGATGACGACATCGGTCCCGCTCGACCGCTTTGCGACCGTGCGCAAGGGCGCGCCTGCGCTGACGCTCGATCAAGTCATCGATGAATGATTGAGACGAGCAGCCGCTAGACCACGCCAGCCAACAGCCGTTCGATCGGTTGGATCAGCGAATTGGCGGTGAATGGCTTGGTCAGATAGGCCGCGCATCCCGATGCCATTGCAGCCATGCGTGTCGCCGGGTTGTCATTGCCGGTGATGTAGATGACGGGGATTTCGATGCCCTGATCCGCCAGGCGGTGCCGCAGTTCGATCCCGGACCCATCGCTGAGATTGATGTCCAATATCAGACAAACCGCGCTGTCGAAGCTGCCATGTCTCAGCAACGCGCTTCCGGTCTCGAATAGCCTGGATGCAAATCCACACTGCCGTAGAAGCCGTCCGATTCCACGGAGCATCGAGGGATTATCATCCACGACGAAAACGAGTTTCGCGGTCGTCAAATCCTGAAGCCTCTACCTATCGCTGAATGACCTTCGCCCGCGCATGGATAAAGGCCACGTCAAGCGGCTACCGGCGCGCAATATTCTCGCGGCCGATATCGGAGATACGCCGCGTCACAGAGCTTTCATATTGTACCATGGGACAGGAGGGGCAGAGCTGCCCGGCAGATCAAGCCTTGACTTCGCCACCGGACGCGCGCGTGCCGAGCTGCTCCGCGATCGAAACCAGCTCGGCAAGTGACTGCACCTGCATCTTCTCCATGACCTGGTGACGATGCGCCTTGATCGTGCGTTCGGTCGTGCCAAGCTCATGGGCAATCTGCTTGTTGATCCGACCGCACACAATCAGATCGAACACCTGCCGCTCGCGTGGGGTCAACTTCGCCAGCAGCGCACGCAGTGAGTCGAGCCTGGTTCGCTGGCCACGGGCCAGTTCGTGCCGCGCAACGGCGCGATTGATCGCCTCGATCAGCTGTTCCGACGCGATCGGCTTGGTCAAAAAATCTTCGGCACCTGCCTTGATCGCCTGGACGGTCGTCGCTGTGTCGGCATATCCGGTCAGGAAAACGATCGGGAGTGTCGACCCCAGCTCGTTGAGGCGACGCTGCAGCTCCGGACCGCTCATTCCGGGAATGCGTACGTCCAGCAGGATACAGCCGGTCTCCTCATCGTCGGGCAATTGATCGAGCAATTCCCGGGCCGATGCATACGTAGCCACCCGATAGCCTGCAAGTTTGAGCCGGCGCTCGAGCGCTGTACGAAACGAGGCATCGTCGTCGACTATGTGCACGTAAGCGTGCATTATTGCTCCACCGCCTGCCGATCGCCGCTACTCATTGAATGACCATCAGCCATGGCTGAAAATACTGCGTTGGTCGTAAATCGAACCTTGCACCTCGGCAAGCAAGACCCAAATGCGCTACGCCGCCAGTGGCAGTGAGAGGTGGAATACCGCGCCTCCTCCGGACTGGTTCTCGGCCCAGAGCTGACCGCTATGCGCCAGAACGATCGTCCGCGCGATGGACAGGCCGATGCCCATGCCCTGCTCCTTTGTGGTGAAGAACGGATCGAAGATGTCGTTCAGCCTGTCCTGGGGAATTCCCGGACCGGAATCGCTGATGGAGATCACCGCCGACGCGTCCCCATTGACCTCCGTACGGCCGATGATGGTGCGCCCGTAGGGCATTTTGGCCATCGCGTCCATGCTGTTGACCACGAGGTTAAGAATGACCTGCTGCAACTGGACGGGGTCGCCTTTCACCCGCAGGGTCTGCGGTGAGGTCTGCAGGTAGATTGCGACGTTGCGCGCCGAGGCCTGCAGCTTGAGGAAATCGAATGCTTCCCGCATGGTCTGGTTGAGGTCGATCTCCTTCTTCTCAAATGGCGCACGCTTCAGCAGGCTGCGCATCCTGCGGATCACCTCGCTTGCCCGCAGATCATCGCGCTTGATGTCCGAAATGATTTCCCGCACCTCCCGAAGGTCGGGCGTCGGCGAACTGAGGATCAGTTCCGCGCTCTCGGCATTGGTCAGGATCGAGCCCAGCGGCTGGTTGAGCTCATGAGCAATCGAGGACGAGAGTTCTCCGGCAGTCGCCTGCCGATTGATATGGGCGAGCTGAGACAGGCGATTGCGGGCTTCGACTTCGGCACTCCGCCGCATGTGACGCTCATGTAGCAGAAACGCAATCAGAGTTGTTTGAACCAATAGTGCCGTGGCCAGGGCGACGGCCCGCCAACGATATTTTTGCAGGAAGGTCGGTTCGCGGAAGCGGATCTCGCTGCCTGGTGGCAGGTTGGCTTCGCTGACGTTCCAGCGATGCATCTGCCGCCAGTTGAAAATGGGCTTCACGGTATCGACAGCCGACGGCGGCACGCTTTCCGGCATCTCGCCATCCAGAATCCGCAGCGCCCTCCGCGCTGCGTCGGCGCCGATCGCGGACGGGACGATCACGAAACCGCCGATCCCGCCCGCATCGAGGAAAGTCTCCGCTGCGACGACGATGGGGCGATTGGCTCTTGCGGCGACAAAAGCGAGGGCATCCGAGGGCGGATAGTAGTTGCCCTTCCCGTCGCTATAGAGGCCGGTGTAGATGATCGCGCTATGGTCGGGAAGCGCCGCGACCTGCTCGACGATATCAGGCATCGGACGTCCGATGATCTCGATAATGTCGAGGCCCGGAATGCCCGCCGCGGCCTGGTCCTTCCAATTGCGAAACAGAACCTGCCGCTCCCAGTCCGCACCGACGAGCACGACAGTCTTGAGCTCCGGCACGACGGCGCGAGCAGCCGTGACGGCATCCTTGAGCTTCGACGTAACGACGCCGCCGGTGACATTGGCAGGCGGCCGCAATCGCTTGAAATCGGCCTCTTCGACCAGCGCAAACACGATCGGCGTATCGGGCCATAGCTGCGGACTCCAGCGGAGCGCAAGTTCAAGCGCAGCCGCTCCAATGGTGACCACCACGCCGATCGGCCGATCGCGATATTTTGCCTCGAGGAATCGCCGGAAATCCTCTTGATAGGCTTCGCCACCGAAACGATTGAGATCGAGGCTCTCCGTGTAGACGGTGGTCGGCGCGTGACCGTGGGCGCTCACCGCATCCCTTAAGCCAACGAACACCTGGTAGTAAAAGGGACCACGCCGATCAGACTGGTCCAGCACCAGCATGGAATGCGGGCGCATCTCTTGCGCCCGGAGCACAGCCGGCGCCAACAGCGCAGCCAGCAGGATGACCAGTCCAGAGAGCCGAATTGCCTTGCCCATAGCGTTCGGAGCCGGAGACCAACGGGTTCAAAAAATAGCACCCGGTTATCGCCGTGAAAATTGAAAAGTAATCTAAGATGGTGCGCATCAATTACGAACAAATTGCCACATTTGGCGTACCCTGTCCTTTAGGACAATGACCTCAAGACCAATAGAGACTGGCCGGGCCCTGTCGTAGTCATTGCGCGCGGACAAGCATTTCGAGCCGCCGCGGACGCTGCAACAGTCGTTACCCAAGAGAGTTAGTCCATGTTCGCTCGCGTCAATGTCAGACCGGCCAATGTACCGACCATCCTCGGTGGGCTGACCGCCCGGCACGCCAACTGCACCACCAGCGAATTCCACTACAGGAAGGGCACCGAGATCTACGGGGAGAAGGAGCCGGCGGAGTACGTCTACCAGGTCGTTTCGGGGGCGGTCCGCAGCTACAAGCTGCTCTCCGACGGACGCCGCCAGATCGGCGCCTTTCACCTTGTCGGGGACATCTTCGGCCTCGAGAATGCCGAAACCCACCGCTTCACCGCCGAAGCCATCGTCGACACGAACGTGCACCTGATCAGGCGGATGAGCCTCGAACGCGTCGCCGATTCCGATTTTGCCCTGGCTCGCAACCTGCTGGTCATGACCACCAGTAACCTGCGGCATGCCGAGGAGCACATGCTGCTGCTCGGCCGCAAGACCGCATTGGAGCGGGTTGCCGCGTTTCTGCTCGAAATGGATCGCCGGCTGACCGGAGTCGGCGTCGTCGCCTTGCCGATGTGCCGGCGCGACATTGCCGACTATCTCGGGCTGACGCTCGAAACCGTGTCACGTGCGCTGTCCAAGCTGCACGCCTACGGCGCGCTCAACTTCCTTGGCTCGAACCAGCGCGAAATCATGCTGGTTGACCGCGACCAGCTGTCCAGGCTGGACAACTGACCGCGAGGTCAGGGGGATTTCGTGAGCGCCTCCTGGCGCTCGATGGTCTTTTGCAACACTTCGAACAGGACCGCGGTCGACCACCCGAACATGAGAATGCCGTTCATGGCCGCGATCGGTCCGATCAACAGCCACTGCTTGACCGGGATAACATCGCCATAGCCGAGCGTGGTGTAGTTCACGAAGGCGAAATAGAGCAGATTGCTGCCGGCGGGCGCGGCGCCGAGCACCCAATAGGCCAAGCTCCACACCACGATCTCGAGCGTGTGAGCCAGCATCAGCGCAAGCGCGGTGGCGACCATCACGCCGCTGAGCTGTAGCCCCGCCCGGCCTGCCGCGCTCAAGGCAACGTTGCGAAGCAACCCGATGGCCGCGACTGTCCAGAGCGAATGGATCGCGATGTTGATCGCGCTCACCGCCGATCCCACGAGGAGCTGAAACAGCATCATCGCTCTCCCGCCAGCCGGGCGCGGTCGTCCCGGATCCATGCCGTGATCAATTCCCAGGCGACCGCGAGAATGATTGGACCGATGAACAGGCCCACGATGCCGTGGGCAAGCGTGCCGCCGATCACGCCGACGAAGATGACGAGCGCCGGCGTGGTCAGGCCCCGCCCCATCACCAGCGGTTTCAGCACATTGTCGAGGACGCCGACGACCAGGAAGAAGAACGTGAGGGCGAGCGCCGTCGGGAAGTCCTTGGCCGACCACAGCCAGATGATAACCGGAAACAGCACGATTGCCGCCCCGATCTGCACGATCGCGAGCAGCATCACGACAAACGCCAGCAGCCCTGCGCTCGGGATCCCCGCCAGCTTGAAGCCAATGCCGGCCAGCAGCGATTGCAGGACGGCGACACCGATGACGCCGCGGGAGACCGCCCGGATGGTCGCACCTGCAAGATCGAGGAAGTGCTCGCTCTGCTCCGGCACGATGCGGGACAGGAAGCTCCGGCACGCCGCTGCAAGCTGCGAGCCATACGGAAACAGAAATCCTGCCACGACGACCGCCAGCAGAAACTTCACCATCCCGATCCCGGCATTACTGGCAAACGCAAACAGGGTCCCGGCCAACGGCTTCAGATGCGGCACGACCTCGCGCAGCACGGCGCGCAAATTGGTCGACGCCCGATCCCAGATCTCATGGAGTGGGCCGCCGATCAGCGGCCAATCCTTGACCTCCGGCGGCGGCGACGGCACGACAACGTTGCCGGCGCCCAGTTGTTCGGCGAGCTCCTTCATCCCCTCTACAGCTCCGATTCCGAGCCAGGTCGCCGGCCCGATGACGACTCCCAGAGAGATCAAGGTCAGCACGAGCGCCGCGATGCCGGCATGGCCGCCGAGCATTGCTGCGAGCCAGGTGAAGACGGGATAGAGCGCGACCGCGAGCACCACGCTCCAGGCCAGGATCGGCACGAACGGGCTGACCAGGACGAACGACCAGTAGATCAGCAGCGCCAGCAATCCGAGGCGAATTGCGAGCTGGATGAACTCGTCTCCGGTCACGAGCTGGCGCAGGGTTTTCAAGAGCGTGCTTTCGATTGAGCATCAGCGGCTACGCGGGAAGCGGTGCCATCGCCTTGCCGCGCACGGCTTGATTCAGATCAAGCGTGATGCGTCCGGACTTTCGCCGAAGAAGCGGCCCCGGTTCGGGGGCAGGAATCGGGCCGCTCCAACTTCGCCGGGATGCGTTCGCGGTCGGGATCACGAGCGCGAGCGCGCCCCGTAAGGCGGCGGCCTGCCTATCCGCGGCAATTGTCCCAAGGCGAAGGATCAATCGTCCGCACCGCCCCCTCGCCACTTTGATTCAAATCAAGCTTCGGCCGGCCGCGGCTGACAGGCTCGACATGCTCATGGACCGGAAAGGCGCTCTCGATTGGCTGCCTTTCGATCACGACTGCCTGTGTCACCCCGATGTGGAGGACGTCATGAAGAACACCAAGACCCTGCCGGCCTTGATCCTGCTTGCGAGCATGGTCGGCATTGGCGCTGGCCAGGCGGCGCCGCTGCCGACCAACGTCGCGGCCATGAAGGGCATGGTCGAGAACAATACCGCCCTTCAGGTGCGCTGGGGCGGCGGCTGGGGCTATCGCGGTTGGCGAGGCTACGGCGGCTGGGGAGGCTATCGTGGATGGGGCTATCGAGGCTGGGGCGCCGCGGCCGCCGGCGCGATCGTTGGCGGAGCCATCGCGAGCTCGGCCTACTATGGCGGGTATCCCTACTATGGCGGTGGATACGGCTATGGCGGCGGCTATGGCTACGACAATTGCCCGCCGAGCGGCGGCTATGGCTACTACGCTCGGCCACGCTACTATTACGGATGGTAGTGCGGCCCTACGCGACAGGCCGGCCTTCGGTGACGTCACCGCAGGCCGAGCAGCGAACGCCGATAGCCGCTCTCGCGCGCTTCATTCCTGCACACGAAGCCGCCATCGAAGCCCCTGGCATAGCGGCTTTGCCCTTTGAGGTAGTAGCGTCCGCGCCGAAAATCGAGCCAGACCACGCTATCGCCGGGGCAATGCCGCTGAGCCTGGGCTTCATAGCGGTACGGCGTGAGCGGCAGCGCAGCCGTCTGTTGCGCGCAGCAAAACAGGAAGATCGCGGCGCAGGCCCCGACGCCCAACCTGGCCGCCTGACGGTCTCTGCGTCCATCCGACTTTTCAGCCAATTTGAAGTGCATTCATTGCCGCTGGGAATGATCCGTGTCGCGCTGAAGACGATAGCTCAATTGTCAGAGCTTCGCTGGCGAAGCACCTCAGAACGACGAATTCGGCACCACGCATGGCCAACATGAGGCGCGCTCAGGACGACAGCAATCCAAAGGCGATCGCCGCGGTCGACAGCATCCCGGCCGTCACGACCACGACCCTGAAGGCAATATCGCCGTCGGCCAATTCAAGCCAGCGATGCAGCCAATTGCGAACGCCAGCCGGCTGGCTTGCGCCACGCACTCGTCGAAATCTGTCGCTGGCGTACCCCATGACTGCCATTGTAGATCGCGGTGGAATGGAGAGACCAGTGCAGCTTGTGCCAAGCAGTCAGGATCGCGTGCGACGGCTTGACTGACCCAATTGGGCCATACGAGCCGGTTCGGCCGAAGGCCCGCTCAACCAGCGCCCTAGCTTCCCTTCGAGCCGGTGGCGTTCCGCGTCGGACGTGCCTGCTCCGACGCGCTCTTCGAGGGCGCCGCGCCGCACATGGAGCTACTCCTTGACTCCGCGGTCGCCGTGCGCGCGGTGCGGTCAAACGGATTCCGCTCCATGACCTTCAGCGAAGCGAGCTCCTCCTTGTTCAAAAAGGAGATCTTTCCCGGCGGAGTCATCACCATCTTGCCGATGGCCGCCGGAGCAATACGGAGCTTGGCCGACAACCTCGCAAGCTTGATCGTGTCACGAATCGTTCGACTGTCCTCGTTGCCGTGTAGATTGGAAACCGAGTGGACACCTATCTTGGCATTTGGCGCCACATAACGCTTCCTGCTCGCCAGGAAAATAAAAGCGCATGCCGAGTCGCATTCTCCGGAAACGTAAGTCGCGATTTGCCTCTGGTGCGCGAGCATGGCGATTCGGAAGCCTTCGTAGAGAGATCCACCTCGGGAATCGAGATCGAGGCCAACGATCCGGCGCTCAGTCGTCAGATATCCGCGAAAGCGGACAAAGTCCCCATCCCTGACATCTCCACTGAGCTTCAAGACATCTCCAAAGCACCCCGGGACACGGGAAAACTCCATCGCGAGACAACTCGTCGACGTCAGCACGACCGCGATGCTCAAAACGCATCCTGCAATCCGCATCGAGCGAATTGCAGGCGCTCGAGAATGAAGCTGCCCCGTTGCGACATCGCTTCGGGGTGGCCGCACCCCGTGCGCGGCGCTCCGGCTCGTTGCGCGGGCGTCGATAAATGTCGCGCGGAGGACCCTCAAAGCGTGCTTCCTGGTTGCCACGACGCCCCCCATCTGACCCGGGACCTCACACGATTGAGAGAGCATCGAAGCGCATCCTGGGTTGATCTGAATCAAACCCAATCCAGCAAGCGCGCAGGCGGGAGACTTCTAGAGAGGGACGCTGGCCCTCATGCGCACGCTCTGTGCCGAGAGCAAACATCATCTACGGACTTTAAGATCGGCCAGTCCAACCCAGCATCCGGGTCACGGAGAATTTTACCATAAGCCATTCATTTCATTTATCTATTTTCGTAACCCGATCCTTGCGGGGATTGGAGCGACGTAGGAATCTACGCGAACTGCTGGTTGCCAAGGCAACCTAACGCGGGATGCGGATGTCTCGATGGTGCAGCGTCCCGAAAGCCGCCACTTGCGCCCCACGGCTCGGGCGATGGCGGCTCACGCGCACGGGACAGCGCGCTGTTCGCGACGCGCCATCTTGTGTAGACTTTCACGGCATCCCGATCAGTTTGGGAGAACGACAATGAAAGTCTTCTTGCTCGCCTGCGTCGTCGCCATCGTCATGGCGGCGATCGGGGCGTTGGCGCTAAACCGCGTGCAAGAGCCGGTCGCACAGGCCTTTGCGACGACGGGCGTACGGCTGTAGCGCGTCCGCGTCGAACGGCCGCGCGCCCCGCCTACTCCGCCGCGGTGACGGAGGGCTGGGGTCGGGCGTCGCGCGCATTCTCCTCCTCAAGCCAGAGGCTGTGGTGCTCCCTGGCCCAATTGACATCGACGGTGCCGCTTCCCATCGCCTCGAACGCGCCTTCCATGCCGATCGTGCCGATATAGATGTGCGCCAGCATCACTGCCGTGAAGAGCACCGCGACGATGGAGTGGACGATCTGCGCGAGCTGCATCCCTTCGATGCCCGACAGGTAGAACGGGAACATCAGCGCATATCCCGTCGCTGCCACCAGACCTCCGCCGATGACCACGATCCAGTAGACCGCCTTCTGGCCGGCGTTGAAACGATAGGCCGGCGGGTGATCGTGCCCGACGATGCCGCCGCCGCGCTTGATCCACTCGACATCCGCCCTGTTCGGGATATTGCCGGCGATCCACATCAGGAAGATCAGCACGACGCCAATGGTGAACGGGAAGCTGAGATAGTTGTGAACATACTTTGCCCATTGCGACCATTCGGAAAACGCCTCGTGGCCGATCAGCGGCAGAAGCAATGGACGTCCAAAAGTGACGTTCAATCCCGAGATCGCCAGAATGATGAAGCAAGTCGCCGTCATCCAGTGCACGAAGCGCTCGAACGCACTAAAGCGCACGATGGTCCGGCCCGAACGCCCGCTCTGCAACCGCACCATCCCGCGGCTGAGATAGAAGATGACCAGCGCCGCGAGCATGCCAACAATCGCGATGCCGCCGATCCAGCGCAGCGTCACGTTCCGGAACTCGCGCCATTCGCGGCCCGCCGGCTGTTCGAGAACCCCCGAGCGCTGATCGGGAATGCTGACGCGTCCCTGCACCCGGTTCAGTTCCTGCAGCAGCTGCTGCTCCTTGACCGCGCTCGCGGTCGGGTTGACCTGCTGGGCCATGGACGGGGAAGCCGCGGAGACGAGCAGCAGGAGCCCGGCCACGCCAATGACGAGCCGAACAAATCGTGCAAAACACGCCATAAGGTCCTCCCGATATCGACGCGACCCGCGCCCGGTCGTCGTCAGGACTCGATCGTCTCGCGATAGGCGGTCTTCCAGCCCCATGCGCCTGAGCCGTAGCCGCGCTTCAGCACGCGCTCCTTATAGATCTGCGCAATGATCTCGCCGTCGCCGGCAAGCAGCGACTTGGTCGAGCACATTTCCGCGCACAGCGGCAGCTTGCCTTCGGCAAGCCGGTTCGCACCGTATTTCTCGTATTCTTCCTTGCTGCCATCGGCCTCGGGGCCGCCGGCGCAATAGGTGCATTTGTCCATTTTTCCGCGCGAGCCGAAATTGCCGACCTTCGGATATTGCGGCGCGCCGAACGGACAGGCGTAGAAGCAGTAGCCGCAGCCGATGCAGAGATCCTTGGAGTGCAGGACCACGCCGTCGGCGGTGGTATAGAAACAATTCACCGGGCACACCGCCGCACAGGGCGCGTCCGTACAGTGCATGCAGGCCATCGAGACCGAGCGTTCGCCCGGCTTGCCGTCGGCGATCGTGACGACCCGACGGCGGTTGATGCCCCAGGGGACCTCGTGCTCGTTCTTGCAGGCCGTGACGCAGGCGTTGCACTCGATGCAACGGTCGGCGTCGCAGAGAAATTTCATACGTGCCATCGTCGTTGCTCCCTTATGCCGCCGCGATCTGGCAGAGAGTGACCTTGGGCTCCTGCATGCCCGTCGCGGGATCGTATCCGTAGGTGGTGATCGTGTTCGCGCTTTCGCCGAGCACGATCGGATCGGTGCCCTTCGGGTAGTTGCCGCGAAGATCCTTGCCCGCAAGCCAGCCGCCGAAATGGAAGGGCATCCATGCAACGCCCTTGCCGACCCGCTCGGTGACGAGCGCCTTCATCCTTGCCCTGGAATTGTTCTCGGCGCCGGTGACCCAGACCCAGCCACCGTCCTTGACACCGCGATCGGCGGCATCGGCAGGATTGATCTCGATGAACATGTCCTGCTGCAATTCGGCGAGCCACGGGTTGGTGCGCGTCTCCTCGCCGCCGCCCTCATATTCGACCAGCCGGCCGGACGAGAGGATGAGCGGAAACTGCTTTGCAATGCCCTTCTCCACCGCGGCCTTCTGCACGGAGAATCCGATGTTGGGCATCCGGAACTGCTTGGCGTCGGGCAGCGTCGGGTATTTGGCGACGAGATCGACGCGTGGCGTATAGATCGGCTCGCGGTGAACCGGGATCGGATCCGGCAAGCCGAAGGCGTTCATGCGCGCCTTGCCGTTGCCGTAGGGCACGCAGCCGTGCGCCAGCGCGATGCGCTGAATGCCGCCCGACAGATCGAGCGACCACGACACCGTGTCCGGATTGGCCGGATTGATCTTGTTGATCACGGCCATTTCCGCTTCGGTGAGCTCGGTGTCCCAGCCGAGCTTCTTCAGGCTCGCCAGCGTGAACTCCGGATAACCATCCTGGATTCCCGACCCCAACGAATACGCGCCGTCCGCGAGCAGGCTCACCTTCCGCGTCGTGCCGTCCGGCAGCTTCTCCTCGCGCTCGACGCCGAACCGCGGCCGGAACGTGCCGCCGCCATCCATCACATGCAGATTGGTGTTGTAGAGCAGCGGCGTGCCCGGGTGCTTGACCTCGGGTGATCCCCAGCACGGCCAAGGCAGGCCGTAATAGTCGCCGCCAACCTCGGGATCGTCCTTCGGCGCCCGCATCGTCAGCATGTCGAACTTCGCCTGGTTCTTCATGTGCGCCTTGAGGCGCTCGGGCGATTGTCCGCAATAGCCGGTCGACCAGCTGCCGCGGTTCATCTCGCGCAACACGTCCTCGGCCTCGGGCAGGTTGTTCTCGACCTTGATCTTCTTGAACATCTGGTCGGCGAAGCCGAGCTTCTTCGCCATCAGATAGATGATTTCGAGATCGTCCTTCGATTCGAAGATCGGCTTCACGATCTGCTCGCCCCATTGCAGCGAGCGGTTGGAAGCGACGCGCGAGCCCTTGCACTCGAACTGCGTGGCGACCGGGAGAATGTAGACGCCATCCGTGCGCCCCGCCTCGACCGCGAGCGAGGCCCAGGTCGTCGGATGCGGATCGGCGATGACGAGCAGCTCGAGCGCCTTCAGGCCGTTGAGGGATTCAGGGATACGGGTGATGCTGTTGGAGGCGTGTCCCTGCACGAACACCGCCTTCACGTTGTCCTTCTGGGCAACCTGTTCCTTCGGCAACGTCACCGCTTCGAACCAGCGGGTCAGCGGAATGCCGGGGGTTTCCATGATCTGCTTGGAATCGAACCGCGACTTCAGGAAGTCATAGTCGACCTCCCAGACCCGCGACCAGTGCTTCCAGGCGCCTTCGGCGAGACCGTAGTAGAACGGCAGCGTGACGATATCGAGCCCGACATCGGTCGCGCCCTGCACGTTGTCGTGGCCTCGGAAGATGTTGGCGCCGGCGCCGGCCTTGCCGACATTGCCGGTCATCAGCAGCGCGATGCAGCTCGCCCGCACATTGGCGGTGCCGACGGTCTTCTGCGTCTGGCCCATGGCCCAGATCAGCGTCGCCGGCTTCTCGGTGGCGAACATCTTGGCGACGCGCTTGAGCTGCTCGCCGGGAATGCCGGTGACGCGCTCGACTTCGTCAGGAGGCCATTTCTCGACCTCCTTCTTGAGGTCGTCGAAACCGTAGACGCGCTGCCGGATGAACTCCTTGTCCTCCCAGCCATTCTGGAGGATGTGCCACATCATGCCGTAGAGCACCGGAATGTCGGTACCCGGCCGCATCCGCACATATTCGGTCGCGTGCGCGGCGGTGCGCGTCAGGCGCGGGTCGATGACGATGAAGTTGGCCTTTTGCAGCTCCTTGCCCTCGAGCAGATGCTGCAGCGAGACCGGATGCGCCTCGGCCGGATTGCCGCCCAGGATGACCTGCGTCTTCGCATTGCGGATGTCATTGTAGCTGTTGGTCATCGCGCCGTAGCCCCAGGTGTTGGCGACGCCGGTGACGGTGGTTGAATGGCAGATGCGGGCCTGGTGATCGGTATTGTTGGTGCCCCAGAACGCACCGAGCTTGCGGAACAGGTAGGCGCCTTCGTTGGTCATCTTGGCCGAGCCGAGCCAATAGACGGAATCGGGACCCGACTTCTCACGTACAGCCTGGAACTTGTCGCCGATCTCGTTGATCGCGGTGTCCCAGGAGACGCGGGTCCACTGCCCGCCAACCAGCTTCATCGGATAGCGCAGCCGCCGCTCGCTGTGCACGAGCTCACGCACGGAAGCGCCCTTGGCGCAATGCGAGCCGCGATTGATCGGCGAATCCCAGCTCGGCTCCTGGCCGATCCATACCCCGTTCAAGACCTCGGCCGTCACCGTGCACCCAACCGAACAATGCGTGCAGATACTCTTGCGGACGGTCGCGCCCGCCGTAAGCGGACCGGCCACCGCGGCTTCCGCCTTGCGCACGCTGCCGAGCGGCAAGGTGCCGAACGCGGCGAGCGCGCCGCCGGCAAGACCGGATTTGCGCAGGAAGCTGCGGCGGTCGAGGCCACCGGCTTGATCTGCAGGGAAGCTGGCGGCGGAGCCTTGGCGCAGGGAACGCTGGTTTGTTCGCTTGATCAGCACGGTCAACCTCCCTTGGCCGGATAACGATTGACGCGGTAGAAGGCCTTGACGTGATCGGTTTCCTTGTAGCGCGCCTTGCGCTTCTCATCGTTGGTTTCGCTGTCGGCTTGCGCCGCCCCAACCAGCGGCGTTGCGAGTGTCGCGCCGGCGCCCACCGTGCCGACGCCGACCTTGCGCAGGAAATCGCGGCGCCCGACTGTGGTAGTCCTGTCTTCACTCATCGCATCTCTCCTGGACCTGCGGATGCAGGTCAGTTCGCGAACGTGAATGCTTCTGTCTCAATCTCGATAAAGGCGCGACCAAGCGCACCGACCGTACGATAGAAGACGGCGCTCTCCGCGCGCTCGATGTCGGCGAACAGCCGCCCCATCCAGGACGCGACGTGTTTGCCGAAGAAGGCACGCTGCGTGTCGAAGGGCGCCGGGAAACGGCCTCCCGCGAAGCCTGCCATGATCTCGCACAGGATAGCCGCGTGATCCTCCGGCTCGGAATTATTCGCGATGCGCTCGATCCCGGACGCGGCGAGATCGGCACGCAGACGCGACAGCGGCCGCTCGTTGAGAAAGCCGGTCAGATAGTAGGAGGCATAGGGCAAGAGCTCGCCGCGGCCAAGACCAGTGAACAGATCGAAATATTCGCGTTCGACCTTGGCCGCGACTGCATTGGCGGCGGATTCAGCCAGCGCGGCATGCGCGCGCCCGAGCGGGGTCGCATCGACGGTCAATGCAGCCAGTTGATCGAGCAGCTTCTTTGATGGTGCGGCGGACAACAGCGCCGCGAGCAGCAGATATTCCTGCGCACGTGCGGCATCGACAGAATCGATCGGCTGTTCGGAGAAGAGCGGCTCGCTGTACAGATCAGGCCGCAAATTATCGCGCGATATGCCGGTGGCGGCTTCGACAGCGATCACCCGTTGCGCGGGCACCTTGCTCCAGTTCGAAACAGAGGGCTGGCTGATGCCGATTTTGCGCGCAAGCTCCGCAACGCCGCCAGCGGCGTCAATGGCTCGCTCAAGGCCAGCATCACGCACGTGGACCTCCATCCAAGTCCCGTCTGCTGATTTTGCTTTTGTTACAAAGCGCTAGCAAAGCCTAGTCCCGGTCCAACGGGGGGTCAATCGACGCCATAGTCCGAGGCTATGGCCTTTCGTCGCGGTCCCTAGCGGGGCAGCGCACTGCCGTGCGTGCGGCGCTCAACCGACGGCCGTTCGCTTTCGGTGCTGTCGGCGACCGTTCGTTGCGTTGCAACAGGATCAGGTGCGGATCCCGTGGTCGCGGCTTCTTCGGCCGCGATGCCCGGCAACTCGACCTCGCACAATTCCTGCGAAGAATCCGCGACTTCAACCGAAGGCTCAGGCAGCGCCTCGGCCGGCTTGCTGAGGCCGCCGACGATCCTGTCGATGAGCGCGGTGAGCTCTGCCTCGGAGCAATCCAGCGGGCCAAAGCCCGGCATCGCGGTCGGGTCGTTGAAGTCCCACGCATTCTCGGCAAGCCCGACAAAATCGCGGATGACGGGATCGGCGCTCCAGGCGCGACGAAGCGCCGCACGCGTCAGCTCCTGCGGAATTCCCTTGCGCAGGAATGCCGTGATGTCGGTCGCCGACGTAATCGAGTCGATCGAAGGCAGGCTCGAAAGGTCGAATTCCGTGTCGTCGTCGTTCACGGCAGGCGGCAGCATCGACTGCATGTCGTCGCGCATGGCCGGGTCCGGCTGCATGGCGTTCGCCTCCTGCTTGCGACGGGACCAGCGCGCCAGGAACTTGTCCTCACTCATTCGTGTCCGCCTTCATGCTGACGGCGCGCGAGCGCCTCCGGATCGGCCTGCCGGCGCTTGCGCTTGAAGAACTCACGTTCGACGTGGTGCTCGGCAATGAAGCTTTCAATCTGCTCACGCAGCATCTCCGGCATGGGGACGGCTTCGACCAGATTCGCACCGGCCTCCGTGAACGCCTCCCCTTCCGAAGGATCGGCGGTCGCGGCAGCCACCGAATAGGGCCAGGCGCCTTCCGCCGGCGACAATACCGTCCAGATGCCCGGACTGCCCGAGGCGAGATTGTCGCGGTAGCGCGCCGTCTCGGAACCATAGAGATCGACCGTGGCGCTGCCGGCATAAAACAGCGTCGTCCCGTTCTCTTCGCGAAGCACGGTCCAGGGTTTGGTGTCCGGCTCGTCGGGCAGAACGGCAACCGCGCGCCAGACAAAGTCGGTCCACGGCGAATCCGCCTGATGCCGCTCGACCACGACGCCGACGGGAACGCGCACTAGCGGCAGCGCAGCCGGGCTCATGTCGCCATCTCCAGATGTTTGACCGGCAACCCCGTCAGCAAATTCTGCGGCTTCATCCGGAGCTTCTGATCGGCGTTCATCGACAGAATGAGATAAACCGGCTCGCCCCGCATCTCGTCTGCGGCCGCGTTCGTGTCCGCAAATGTCAGGCGGAACAATGAGAGCACACGTCCGGCGCTGCGGTCGTCGAGCTGCTCGCCGTGCCAGAGACGGTCGCCGAGCCTGGTCGCGTCGGCGTCGAGCCCGACATACCAGGTGAGACGTGCATCACGCAGCTCGCGCAGCGGCTCAATACTGACGTCGATCCCGAGCAGATGGGAGATCCAGCGCACCATCGCCTGCGCCAGCGCTGCCGGCCCGCGGCCGCCTGCGGTAAGGTCGAATGCCATGTCGAAATGGTCGCTCCGGCGCCAGTAATCGCCGGCATTGTCCTCGCGCAAGACATCCAGCTCGGCATCGGTCACCGCCCCCAGCATCGACATCAGCGAGAGCACCGGGGTCGGATTCTGTCCACCGACGACCTCTTCATCGCCGAGCAGCAGGGCCTGCTCCTGCGGCAGGATGCGCTGCGGGCGGAAGAACAGCTCGGCTGCGCGCAGCACGAACGGATCATCGCAGCCGTCGAGTGCATTGCGCAGGATCACGTGGATGAGCTGATTGACGAACAGGGGCGGCAAGTCGTTCGTCCCGGATCGGACGGTTGCGAGATAGGCCTGCTCCAGCGTCGGATGCCGCACGAGGAGATCGCGGAAGGCAAGCACGAGCCGCCAGTTCTCCCGGGCATCGGCATCGACAATCGCTTCAATCTCTTCCGCGCCGACCGGCCTGCGGGGAGAAGCGACCAGCGCGCGGTGCAGCCGCCGCTCGATCGGGCATGCTTCGTCCGGCGGAATCAGTTCCGGACGAACAAAATAGGCCTTCAGGAACTCGTCGGTGACGCAAAGCCCGCCGCTTTCGTCGCGATCGAGCAGATGGTGGCCGCACGCGATCCAGAAATCATTCATCGGTGCTGCGACTCCCCGCGCATATCGGCAAGCTTGAGATCAGCGTCGGGCTCGACATCGTCCTCGACTTCCATGAACGAGAACGCCTTGCTGTGTCCCTGACCCTGGCGCAGTTGCAGCCTGCGGAACGATTCCCGAACTTCGCCGTCGCTCACCGAACGGTGAACGGCAATGAGCGAGCTGACCGGATGGTTGCAGAGCGACCGCGCGAAGGCGACCTCCTCTTCCGCCGCCGTCCGCGCGGTTGCCAGATCCGGCGCACCGAAACGATCGATCAGTTGCCCCGCGAGGCGGTCGATCAGCGCGCTGCAATCGTTCTCGGTCGCAGGCACAATCTGCACCAGTGTCGACCAGCCCCAGGATTGCACCCCAAGGAAGCCACTGCGGAACGCGACGCGCGCCTTGCCGGTCAGCTTCGTCGGATCCTGATCGCAGAAGCGGAAGGCACCGGAGACGGCCCATTCACCCGGCTCGGCCGCCACATCGAAGACGAAGGTGTCGGAGGGGTCGAGCGCGATGCTGCGGAGCAGTTTCACAGTCGCGGCCCTCCGAGCTTCGGATCGAACCAGGACGGCGTTCCGAGCGCCTTGACGAGTACGCTGCGTTCAATCCTGTCGGCACCGACGCGGCGCGTGAGGAGATCGCCGCCGTCATCGATCCGCAGCACGGTTCGCCGCTCGCGGGGAACCCGGCTGAGATAATCGTGCGCCAGGCTGCCAAAGCCATCGGTCTGCCAGCTATCGATCGCCCGCATCAGGTGCCGCGCAAAGCTCTCGGTCACCTGCACGGCTCCCGCTTCGCCAAACCCCTCCTCATCCAGCGCGGACGCGAGCGGATGGATGCCCGGTCCCTGATCGGCCATTGCGACCGTCCGGATCATGGCACCGAATACCAGCCAGGCAGGCGGCTCGTCCTCGCGCGCCGATCTCGGCCATCCCATCCGTCCGCCGCCGACCAGCCCACCGTCGATCACGACGGTGTCAGGCCAGCCGATCGCGACCGTCTTGTGCGGCGGCGCATAGGCGCGCAGAGCGTCGGTGAGCGCGACCATGCCCGCATAAAAGGCGCGCCGCGCGGTGCCCAAAGGCTCGCCCGGCTCGAGCACGACGGCGAATTCGGCAAGATCGAACCGCCCGACGCACACCAGCGTGCCGGCACCGCTTTTAGGTGCAATGCGGCAAGCGTGAGCAAAGGCGTCTCCGCTCTCACGCAACCGGACGAGCGTGAATGGCGGCGGCAGATGGATCGCTTCCGCCACGGAGACGCGGCTGGTCGGGGTCGACCGCAAGGGCCGTCCTCCACTTTCCTTTTCCTTCCGATAGTGAATATCTATACGAGGTGAAGGAATGGCGCGAGTCCGCAAGACGGCGCCGCACCCGCGGAGGGATCGACCTGGAGCAGCCAGCGAAGACCGTCCTGATCTGCTCGTGTGAAGACACGATGCGCCTTGACGTGGCCGCGATCCAGCGGGGCTGTCCCAACTGCGAGATCAGGAGCCATCGTCATCTCTGCGGCGCAGAGCTCGAAGATTTCCGCGCCGCCGCGAAAGTCGACGGCCCGCTGACTGTCGCCTGCACGCAGCAGGCCGGCCAGTTCACCAATGAGATGGGCGAACGCCGCGGCCCGATCAGCTTCGTCAACATCCGCGAGACGGCAGGCTGGTCGCGCGACGGCGCGAATGCGGGCCCGAAGATGGCGGCATTGCTTGCGGCGGCGGCGATTCCCGCGCCGGACTATCCGCTGGTCACATTGTCGAGCGACGGCATCATCCTGATCTATGGGCGCGACGAAACCGCGATCGAGGCCGGCCGGCTGCTGGCGGACCATCTCGACGTCACGGTCATGCTCAGGAAGCCGGCAGACGTCGTGCCGCCTGCCGCGGCGGTGTTCCCGATCGTGAAGGGCACGATCCGCAACGCGCGCGGGCATTTTGGTGGCTTCGAGCTCACGGTCGACGACTACGCGCAGCCACGCCCGTCCTCGCGCGCCCGCTTCGAGTTCGAAGGCCAGCGCAACGGCGCGATCTCGCGCTGTGACCTCGTGTTCGACCTCTCCGGCGAGCCGCCTCTGTTCCCCGCACACGATCTGCGAGACGGCTATCTCCGCGCGGATCCGAGAGATCCTGCGGCCGTGCTGCGAGCGGTGCTTGCGGCGCGCGATCTCGTCGGAAGCTTCGACAAGCCGAGATATGTCGACTTCACACCCAGCCTCTGCGCGCATTCGCGCTCGAAGCTGACCGGATGCCATCGCTGCCTCGATTTGTGCCCAACCGGCGCGATCACGCCGGACGGCGACCATGTCGCAGTCAACGCGGAGGTGTGCGCGGGCTGCGGGCAATGCGCGGCCGCCTGCCCCACGGGAGCGGCATCCTACGCGCTGCCCCCCGCCGATACCCAGTTGCAGATCCTCCGCGCCATGTTGCGCGCCTATCGCGAGGCCGGCGGCACGCATCCGGTCCTGCTGCTGCACGACAGCCAGCACGGCACGCCGCTGATCGATGCGCTCGCCCGCCATGGCGACGGATTGCCGGCCAATGTGCTTCCCCTCGCCGTCAACGAGCTGACGCAGATCGGCCTGGAAGCCATCATCGGGGCCTTCGCCTATGGCGCGGCTGCCGTGCGGCTCCTGCTGCGCGCCAAGCCACGACACGACGTGACCGGATCCTTGCAGACGATCCGGATGGCCGAGACCATTCTTTCCGGACTCGGATTTGACGGCCGCCGTGTGAGCACGATCGAAACCGACGATCCCGACACCCTGGCCGAGCAACTGACGGGGATTGGTCCCCTCGCCGGCCTCGATAATCCCGCGACTTTCCTGACGGTCGGCAAGCGCGGCGATCTGCTTCGCTTCGGCTTGAGCGAGCTGCATCGCCTCGCCCCCAAGCCGGTTGACGTGATCGCCTTGCCCGAGGGTGCACCTATCGGTGCGATCACCGTCGATGTCGGCGGTTGCACGCTGTGCCTGTCCTGCGTTTCGGCCTGCCCAACCGGCGCGCTCCGCGCCGATCCGGACCGCCCCGTTCTCAAATTCGTGGAAGATGCCTGCGTGCAGTGCGGTTTGTGTCAGAGCACCTGTCCTGAAAAAGTCATCAAGCTCACCCCGCAGATCGACTTCCGGGCAAGACGCGCGCCGGCGCGGGTGATCAAGGAAGAAGAACCGGCCCTGTGTGTTCGCTGTGGCACACCCTTCGGCGTCAAGAGCACGATCGATCGGATCGCGACCAAACTCGAGGGACGGCATTGGATGTACCCTGCCGGGGACCGCCGGACCGAGACCTTGCGGATGTGCGCCGACTGCCGGGTCATTGTCATGAGCGAACAACAGTTCGATCCGATCCAGGACGTGCCGGAACGCGCGCCACCACGGACGACGGATGACTATCTGCGTCAACGCGAGAACAAGGACTAGCCGCATGCCTCGATTCACGATGGTTCTGTCGACGTGCATTGTCACCACGGTCCTCTCCGGCACGGCCGTCGAGGCAGCCCTTACGAAGGCGCAAAAGGTTGCCCTCAAGCAGGCGGTCGTCGCCTGCAAGGCCGAGGCGAAGGGCAAGAAGATCAAGTGGCTGTCACGCCGCAAATACGTCAACCAGTGCGTCGTGGCGGCGCTCAAGGAACATCCCAGCATTAATATCGCCCACATGCTCAAGGAGAACCCGGAGCTGACGAAGATCCCGGTGGAGCAATGGCCGGGGTATTAGAGCCTCATACCGCGGCTTGACGCCTTCGCTTGAGGACGCCGCAACGTGGCTGCCGCCAAATCGAGCTATTTCGACGTCGCACGCGCCAGGAAGTCCGTGAGCGCGCGGCGATCTTCGGCCGAGCCGATGTGCTGCTCCGGCATCTTCGTGCCGGGCGTATAGGCGTTCGGCCCGATCTCGAACAGTTTGGAGACGGTCTCGGGCGTCCAGACGATGTCCATCGTCTTGAGTGCGTCGGAGAAGCGATAGCCCGGCAGCGAGGCGATCTTCCGGCCGAACAGTCCGGCAAGCGTCGGACCGGCACGCTGCAGCTCCGTCTCCGACAGAGTGTGACAGGCGACGCAAGCTCTGAAGATTTCGGCGCCGTGATCGCCGGCATAGGCGGCGAGCGGATCCCCCGGCGTGCCCGCCAGGTTCGATCCGATCGCCGCGCCGGTCAGTGCGTTCCAGCGCCTGATCTTGCCGTCGGCGCCGCCGGTCAGGAGCGTCACGCCATCGGGCAGGAATGCAACCGACCAAACCGGCCCGCCCAGCCCGGCGAGCGTGCGCAGCACGCTGCGCGCCTTGCGATCGACGATCGCCACGGTGCCGTCAATTGCCGCCGCGGCGATCAAGGCGCCGTCATGCGAGACCGCCAAGGCGACGATCGGCGTGGCACCGGCCATGACCTCGCCGCCTGCCTTGCCATCGGCGGACATCATGCGCAGCTTGCCGTCCGCTGCGCCGGTGACGATTTCGCCATCAGGTGAGATCGCCACGGCATTCAGGGGCGACGGCACCGTGACGATCTCGGCGCTGCCGTCCGGCAGGCGCCAGATCCGCACGGTCAGATCGTAGCCGACGCTCACCAGCGATTGTCCGTCGGCGGCAAAGGCCACGCCATTCACGTTTTGCGAATGGCCTTGCAGCACCCGCGTGCCTCCGTCGGACAACGACGAGATCCGCACGGTCTGGTCCCACGAGGCGGATGCGAGCCTCGATGCATCGGGCGAAACGGCGAGCCCGACGATGGGTCCGGTATGGTCCGCAAAAACCCGGTCCGGCTGAGGCCGGCCCGACGTCCAGATCGCAATCTGACCGTCCGCACCAGCCGTTACCATCCTTCCATCTGTGAGGAAGCCAACTGCGTTCACCGCACCCGAATGGAAGCGAAGGACCTGCTCCGCAGACTCGGTTGCCAGCGACCATCGGATCGCCGCAGTATCGAAGCTGCCCGACAGAACCGTCTTGCCATCGCCTGAAACGGCGATCGCGCGGACAGGTCCGCCGTGTCCGGCCAATTGCGCCTGCGCGGGTTGCAGCGCAAGAAGCAACGATGCCGTCACAAGGAACGTGGCGAGACGAAAAATCAAATCCATGGCCGTCGGAGACACTCGCAGCGAAGCCCCCGGGCCATTCTGCCCGTTTTTGCTGCCCGGCCAAAGTGCTCCCTTGACGTCCATCGGGCCCGGCCGGCGATCAACGAAGGGAGCTCATATTCAGTTCCGGGTGCGACAAGCGGCGCCTTGAAAGACGGTCCACGCGGTCGCAGTCTTGGCAAAGGCGCCTCACAATCGAGGTCGAACATGCAAATTCATCCGAAAGCATATCTGCAGTTCATCTCGCGCTTTTGGCACTTTCGCGTATTGCCGCCGCGGGATCGCAATCCCGCCACCCGGGACGCGTCGCCACTGCTGATCTACATCGTCGCCGTGTTGGCGCTACTCCTGGCGATCCTGATCGTCGATCGCCACCGTGCGCCGTTTCAATTCCCGGGACATGTCGGCGATCCCGCTGAGATCAACCCGATCTTCATGAGCTTTTGAAACACAGCTCGCGAGGGGACGGTTGTGCACACGGACAAACCATCCGACGCGTCGAACTGTTCGACGCGGGACGAATTTCCCGACCCATTGATCTGGACTCGTTCAGATGCGGTGGCACTCGTCTCTCTACTGCTGTGCTCCCCTCGGAAACACCAGCGATCGATCTTCGAAATCTTCGACCGGCAGTTTGTCTTGTTCTTGCACAGCGGGCATCCCTGCCACCGGCGTGCGGCTCACAGACGATGGATGCGATCTCGGGACATTCGTCGCGGCCACAACAAGCGCGAGGGCGGTCAGGCCGGCGATCATCAGGAGCTTCATGCGAACCTCCGTTGGTTCTAAGCGAGTCCGACCCCTGACTAGTGGAGAACTCGCAGTCCTCCTGTGAGACCGCTCACATCTCTCCTTTTGTTGATCAGCGCTGGAGCCGATGCCCTTCGCTCCAACCATCTGGTGTGCTGCCAAGAGCCCCCGCCCCGTGATGCCCGATAGCCGTGAGCAGAGCCCGCCCAACGCGCCTATGGCAGATCTTTCGGGCGCGGCCACAAGCCGCCTTCGGACCAGGACTCGGATTCATCTGGCGACAACGGATCCGCGCCACCGCCGGTTCGTGCGGGATCGACATTGAGCCATCGGCGCAATTCGAGCTTGCCGATTTGGTTGCGATGAACCTCGTCGGGGCCGTCGGCCAGTCGCAACAAGCGAGTCGTTGCGAGTGCCGCCGAAAGGAAATGGTCGTTGTTGGTGCCGCCTCCCCCGAACGCCTGTATCGCCCAGTCGACGATGGTCTGCGCCATGTTCGGCGCGACGACCTTGATCATCGCGATTTCCTGCCGCGCCGCCTTGTTGCCGACCGTGTCCATCATGTAGGCAGCTCTGAGCGTCAGCAGCCGCGCCTGATCGATCTTCATGCGCGCTTCGGCCACGCGCTCAAGCGTCACGGTTTGCTCGGCAAGAGGCTTGCCGAAGGCGACACGTTTCAGCGCTCGCCGGCACATGCGCTCGAGCACGCGCTCGGAGAGGCCGATCAGCCGCATGCAGTGATGAATGCGTCCGGGTCCGAGCCGCCCCTGCGCGATCTCGAATCCACGCCCCTCACCGAGCAGCATGTTGGCGGCCGGCACGCGTACATCGGTGAATATCACCTCGGATGCACGATCCGGTACGCCGTAGAAGCCGAGCACAGGCAGCGAACGGACGACATGCACACCGGACGTCTCCTTCGGCACGAGGATCATCGACTGACGCTTGTGACGATCCGGATTCTGCGGATCGGTCTGCCCCATGAAGATGACGATCTTGCATCGCGGATCGGTGGCGCCGGTGGTGTACCATTTGCGACCGTTGATCACGTAATCGTCGCCATCACGGACGATCAAGCTGGCCACATTGGTCGCGTCGGACGAGGCAACGTCGGGCTCCGTCATCGCAAAGGAAGACCGGATCTCGCCGGCCAGCAAGGGCTTCAGCCAGCGTTCCTTCTGGGCCTCGGTACCGTAGCGCAGGATGGTCTCCATGTTGCCCGTGTCAGGGGCACTGCAGTTGAAGACCTCGGGAGCCAGATGCGAACGTCCCATGATCTCGCAAAGCGGGGCATATTCGAGGTTGGTCAGCCCGTCCTCGTGAGCGGGCAGAAACAGGTTCCATAGGCCGGCCTGTTGTGCGAGCGGCTTCAGTTCCTCGACAACGGGATGCACGGCCCAAGGCCCGAGCCGCTCGGCCTCCTGATAGTATCGGCGCTCATTCGGGTAGATGTGCTCCATCATGAAGCGCTGGAGACGCGCGGCCAGTTGCTGGCTGCGCTCGCTTTGGGTGATATCCACGTAAATTCTCCTTACCGGCCGCGCAGGCCGTCCCTGAGCGTGTTTCGGGTGATTTTTCCGGATTCCGTCTTCGGCAGATCGTCCAGCACCCGAATGTCGACCGGGCACTTGTAGGCCGCCAGTCGCTCGCGGCAAAAGCGCGAGAGCGCGGCGACGTCGATCATGGTGCCGGGTTGAGCAGAGACGAAGGCGACCACCGTCTCGCCGCGATAGGGATCGGCGGCGCCGACGACGGCTGCTTCGCGCACGCCCGGAAAGCCATAGATCACATCTTCGACCTCACGCGGCCAGACCTTGAAGCCGGAAGCGGAGATCATGTCCTTCTTGCGATCGACGAGGTAGAACCAGCCGCTCTCGTCAAAGAAGCCGACGTCGCCGCTATGCAGCCAGCCGTTGGTCAGCACCTCATCGGTTTCCGCCGGCTTTCTCCAGTAGCCGGCCATCACGCCTGAGCCACGCACAACCACCTCGCCATGCGCGCCGGGTCCGAGCGGGCGGCGCTCGTCGTCAACGACGATTGCATCGACGCCCGAAGTCGGCCTGCCGATCGACAGCGCGCCTGAGTCAGGATCGACCGGAATCCGACCTCCGTTGGGCGCAAGATGGCTTGCAGAGGTCAGTTCGGTCATTCCATAGGAACTGCGGATCGCCCGTCCAAACCGTCTCGCAAAGGCATCGATGACCGAGGGCGCGATCGGCGCGCCGCCGGAATAGATATGTACGAAGCTCTCGAAATGCCGGCTCGTCGCGTCAGCCTGGTTCATCAGCGCGATGTACGCGGTGATGGCACCCACGATGAATGTCGGCCGCCATTCAAGGAAGGCATCGAGCGCGACCTGGGGCTGGAAGCGATAGGTCAGCACCATCGCCGCACGCGCGGCAAACGCCGCGACCATCTGGATTTCAAAGCCGGTGATGTGGAACAGCGGCGCGACGCCAAAGATGCGCGACATGCTGTTCAATTCGAAATGATCGCAACAGATCAACGCGGTCGCCACCAGATTGCGATGCGTGAGCATGGCGCCCTTTGGAACGCCCGTGGTTCCGGAGGTGTACAAGAGAAGGGCGATGTCGTCGGACGTCAGAACCGGTGCCGGTGGAGCGGCTGCGTTCTCGGCGAAAACCGTCGCCAGCGCATGGGCCCGCGGCGCTGCGCCCGGCACCGGCAGCACCCGGACATCGTTTCGCGTCTGGAATTCGCCAGCGCCGGTCCAGAACACCAGCTCGGAATCGACCGAACCGGCGGCCGGGAAAACGTTCTCCCATTGATCGTCGTGGCAAATCACCGCCTTCGGTTCGCAATCCCCGAACAGCTTGCGAAGCTCCGGCGTGCGGTACATCGGGTTGAGGCTGACGACGATGGCCCCGACCTTCCAGGCCGCCACGCTGACGATGACGAACTGCGGCACATTCTGAAGAATGACGGCGACCCGATCGCCGCGCCCAACTCCTTTTTGCGCGAAGCGGGCAGCGAGACGGTCGCTGAGCCGATCGATATCGGCATAGGTCTGCGTCGCATCGAAATAGAACACGGCCGGCGCCTCGCGCGGCGCAGCTCGAAACAGATCAAGCGCCGTCCGCCTTCCGGGATCGGGCGGAGCGACCGACGCTTCCCCGAGCCGCGCGCGCAGCCGGCCCGCGGCTTCCTCGTAGGCGCACGCACGCGACACGGAATCCAGGTCAACAGTCATCGACGCTTGCCACCAGTGTCGCAACGATGGCAGCCCCGTCCGGCCCGGCGGCCGCTATAGCCCGCCGCCACCTGGCGCAGCAGGAACCGTGGCAAAAGGCGTTCGCCGCCACTACTCATTGGCACTTTTTCCTCGATAAACCGAGCCAAGACGCGCATGCGGTAGCGCGGCACGGCTTGCAAGGGGCGGTTGGGCCGCCCCACTCTCTTTTGCTTGAATGACAACGCGCGTGCGCCGGATGTGGAGACGCACCAACACCTGCGCAGCTTCGACATCGCGCGCCCGGATCGCGTCCATGATCAGGACATGCTGGGGATCGGAGAACGGAAATCCGTCCTTGGCGTAGGTCTCGCTCACAAACTGCCGCCGGAAATGCTGCGTGCTGTTCCAGAAGCGTTCGACCATCGCGAGCAGTTGCGGCATCCGCGCCCGCGAATAGGTGCGTAGATGAAACTCCCGATCAAGCTGGATGTATTCCTCGAGCGTGGTGACCTGCTCAAGTTCGCGCACAATGCGGTCAAGCGTCTCTATATCCTCGTCGGTCAGGTTTGGAACGCTTTCGCCGATGGCGAGCGGCTCGACCGCTTCACGGATCTTGTAGATCTCGATCGATTCTTCCGAATTGACGTCCGCAATCCAGGCGCCACGGTTCGGCGCCATCACGACGAGCCCCTCGTTCTCGAGTTGCTTCAGCGCCTCGCGCACGGGAATGCGGCTTGCTCCGAAATGGGCCGCAAGGAGCTCCTGCCGAATCCGCGTGCCTGGCCGCATCTCGCCGCTCAGCACCGCGCTGCGAATCTCGCTTGCTATCCTCTCGCTCATCAGGCGACGGGACTCCGGATCGTCCTCATTGCCGTCCCGCGTCATGTCCTTCCAATGGGGAGGCCGCTGATAAGGACTCATGAAAGGCCCTCCTTCAATGAATGGCCGCGTACATGATCTTGTCCTCGGTCGCATCAGCCCGAGCCATTTCCTCGACGATACGTCCGCCACGAGCGACCAGGATCCGATCCGAGATAGCCAGAATCTCCGGCAGATAGGAAGAAATAACGACAACCGCCTTGTTCTCGCGCGCCAGCCTGCGAATCGCCTCGTGAATTTGTGGAATCGCGCTCACATCGACGCCGCGCGTCGGTTCGTCGAAGATGACCACCGTCGGCTCCTGGGCCAGAGACTTTCCCACCACGACCTTCTGCTGGTTGCCGCCGGAATATTCGACAATCTTCAGCGTCCGCTTCAATGCGGAGATCGAGAGCGCCGAGATCCATTGATCGGCGATCCGCTTCATCTCGCGCGTAGAGTAAAGGAACCGCTTGACGCGCGGCGACGACAGATAGCCAAGATAGATATTCTGATCCACCGTCATCGTTTCGAAGAAGCCGTCGACCTTGCGGTCCTCGGTGATATAGGCGATTCCGTCGCGCACCGCCTGCCGCGGCACCCGGTAGCGGACCGGCTTGTCCCGCAGATAGATCATCCCGCCGCGCAGGAAGTTGCGCTTGCGCGCGCCGCTGACGATCTGCGCGATCTCGGAGCGTCCTGCCCCGACCAGCCCGAAGATACCGACGACTTCACCGTTGAACACCGAGAACGACATGTTCTTGACGATGCTGCCCATCGTCACGTTCTCGACCGAAAGCACCTTCTCACCGTGGGAGGCATGCGGCTTCGGCGCATCCGGATCAGCCCCGTGGGTCGCGTACTGCGCTGCCGTTTCCTCACGGCCAACCATCATCCGCACCAGGGCGTCACGCGTGACGTCCTTCGCCGGTACGGTGGCGACCAGCTTGCCGTCGCGCAGCACGGTGATGCGATCGGCGATGTTCAACGCCTCTTCCAGTGCATGCGAGATGAAGATGATCCCGGCGCCCTTCTCTTTCAGGGTGTTGAGAAGATGGAACAGGTGCTGCGTCTCTTCGGGGGTCAGCGATGCGGTCGGCTCGTCGAAGATGAAGACCTGGGCGTTGTGGCGAACCGCACGCACGATTTCGACCATCTGCCGCTTGGCCGTTCCGAGATTCTCCACCAGCACCAGCGGGTCGACGTTAAAGTTCATCGATTGCAGCGACTGGGTCGCGGCAATGTTGATCTTGCTGTAGACCGTGACCCATTTCTCCATGCCGAGTTCAAGGTTCTGCGCCACCGTCATCGAGGGGACCAGGCTGGATTCCTGGTAGACCATCGCGACCCCACCCTCGAGCGCTTCCTTTGGCGACGCGAACGAAACCTTGCGCCCCTGGATCAGGTAGTCGCCGGAGGTTAGCACGATCGCACCGGCAATCGCCTTGCAGAGCGTCGATTTCCCCGCGCCGTTTTCCCCCAGCAGCGCGTGGATTTCGCCCGGCCGCAGATCGAAATTGACAGCATCGATCGCGTGCAGGCCGCCATAGACCTTGCTGCCATTGACGATCTGAAGCAGCGGGGTCCCTGCCTGTTGTTCCGCCGCCATGGCGTTCATCCTTCTTGCATGCCGCGGCCAGGCGGCAGTTCGACGAGGCAATCGCGTCCCTTGGACACCGCCAGCACACGCGAGCCGACCGGGCGCACGGCGGTTATTCCATGAACACGACCATCGACGCGGCTGTGCAGCGTCTCCGTCGCCACGCCCCTGGCGTCGAGCCGGGCGACGAGGCCATAGGAACGCGGCGGGGCCCACGGCTTCTGGATCCCGAGTTTCTTGATGCGGCCGATCTGGGTCGGTTCGCGCGGATTGAGGCGGCCATCCAGCGCCGGCCCGATCCAAAGCTCTGGTGGCACCGTCCGCATCATCTCTTCGCAGAATGCCCGCTCGCGCAGGACGAATTCGGTCAATTGTGTGCGCAGCGCGAGGAAGGCCATCCAGACCTCACCGTTCGCGCCTCGGGCAAGACGCGCCGGATAGCCGGTATGATTCTTGACGATCACGCGCTTGTCGTCACCCGCGCGTGAAAAAGCGGTCAAGCGGTGGGCCCAGGATTCGGCGACCCAGACCTCCTTGCCGTCACCGGATACGACCAAGCCGAGCGGCCATGCGAGCTTGTCCGCACGCACGCTCGCACCGCCGAGCGAGGAATTGCAGGCGATGAGCCGGCCCGACGGGGCGCGGTTCTGCATCAGGTCGGTCAGCCAATGCTCCGGCCGGTTGTTTCGCGAGCCGTCGGTCAGGTAGATCGCCCCGTCCGGCGCGACCGTCACCGACAACGGACAGGCAATCTTCTCACCGCCGACGCTTTCGAGCTTGCCGATGATCTCGCCAGCCGGCGAAAGCGCCACCAGCCCCACGCCAGAGACGCAGGCGAGCAGCCGGCCGTCCGGCGTGCAGGCGAGCCCGCCGACCGGGCCGTCGAGCGTTGCGAACGCCGTGCGCGTGTTGAAGTCGTCTCCCGTGCAACGCAGGACGCGGTTGCCGGTCGAGACGTAGAGCACGCCGTCCTGCCCGAGCGCGATGTCGTCCGGTCGCTCGATCTCGTCGCCGAGCTGGCGGGCCTGATCGAGCCGCTGGTTCGGCGAGAAGGCGCCGTCGAGCACCGGAATGCCGTGAATTTCCCGGTTCGGGGACAACACGCGATCGATGATGTCGCCAAGCAGAGACATGGCCTAGGCCCCTCCCCAATAGGACTTGTGCGCTTCCCAGGTCGGGTCGGCGTCCTGCAGGCGGATACGGCCGATGCGGTTGTTCTCCAGACCGCCGATATAGAGATGGCCCTTGTGCTCGCGGACCGAGGTGATGGTCGGATGCGAAAGCCCGCCCGGATCCCAGAGCGATTCCGTCACCACGCCGTTGTCGTCGAACTTGACCACGCAGCCGTAGTTGATGCCGGGGCACAGCCACTCGTCCGGCGGGATCTGCTTGACCATGCGGGTACGGAAAATAGGGTTGCGCATCGCAAGGTCATAGACCGGCGTGCGCAGGCCGACGAAGGCGAGCCAATACTTGCCGTCGGAGGCGCGGTTGATGTTGTCGCAATAGCCCGGAAGGTTGTCGATCAGGATTTCGCTGGTGCCCGCCTTCGGGCCGGCGATCCAGAAGCGGTTGATCTGGCACAGCCAGGTGCTGGCCCACAGCACCGACTGACCGTCATGCGAAATGCAGATGCCGTTGGGAAACGTCAGGTTCTTGAGGACCGTCCTGGTGATCCCGGTTTTCGGATCGTGGCAGATCAGCCGGCCGTTGCCGCGCCCCTCAAAGCCGTCGAGCGCCCAGTCGGTCAGCTCGTAGCGGGTCGAGGCCTCGCTGAAATAGATCTTGCCGTCGGGCGCGACGTCGAGATCGTCAGCGAGATAGAGTCGCGAATCGTCCTTGAGGCGCGTGCGCGTGCGCGTGGTGCGGTCGGTGACCTTGAAGACCGAACGATCGGGCTTCACACCGTAAACGCCCATGCCCGCGATGCAGACGAGGAGGTTCTGATCCCGATCGAACGCCAACCCGAGCGGCCGGCCGCCGATGCGCGCGAATTCCTCGCGGACGGTATAATCAGGCGCAAGAAAGCGGATGATCGAGCCGTTGCGGTTGACGGTGTAGAGGTTGTCCTTGCGGTCAAGGATGATGTCTTCCGGACCCTCGATCATGTTGAGCGCGATCGCTTCCGCGTTCTTCAGGCGATCATTCTCCGCGAACGGCGTGCCGCTGCCCCGCTCGACCGACGGCGGCGGCTCGAAATCAACCCAGCTTGGGGTGACGTAGACCTTTTGCAGCACCTTGCCCTTGTTCTTGACCCACTTCACGTTGAAGCCGACCGCGAGCAGCAGGATGATGCCGATGATGGCGGTGGTCAGGTTGCCGGAGATGCCGAGCCGGACCATGCCGCTGGTGAGCATGAAGATGATCGCCGCGCCCATGACGGCGCGCGCGATGGTGCCGCGGCCGCCGGACAGGCTGATGCCGCCGAGAACCACCGCGGCCAGCGCGTTGATCTCCCAGCCGACGCCGGTGTCGGTGCCCGAGCTGCTCTGCCGGGCGGCATAAAGGATTCCCGCCAGCGCCGCGATCGCGCCCGACATCACATAGGCGGAGAACAGCACGCGCTTGACATTGACGCCGGCGTGGCGGGCCGCCTTGCGGCTCGACCCGACCGCCATGATGTGGACGCCGGGCTTGATGCGCGTGAGAAAGAAGTGCGTTCCGACCGCGAGCAGGATCAGCACCAGCATGTTGAAGGGAATGCCGAGAACCCTCCCCGAGCCCATGAAGTCCCACGTCCTGGACCCGCTGTCGATGCTGGCGAGCTCGTTGGTGAACGCGACCGTCACCTTGTTGTAGGCGGCGCGGACGATGATGAGGACGACCAGCGTCGTCAGGAACGGCCGGGTCTTGCCGTAGGCGATCAGGCCGCCGTTGATCGCGCCCATCGCCGCGCCGAACAGGACGACAAGCACGATGGTCACCGGCAGCGGCAGCCCGAGGATGAGATACAGATAGAGCGCGAGGAAGTTCGACATCGCGAACACCGCGCCGACCGACAGGTCGATGCCGCCCGACAGCACGGAGAAGGCCATCGCGACCGCGACCATGCCCTGCTCCGCGAAATTCCGCATCAGTTCCTGCAGGCTGCCCGCCGTCAGGTAGCGCGGGATCATGATCGCGAAGGCCAGGAAAACCGCGATCGTCAGCGTGAATGGAATGATCGGCTCCATCCAGCGCTTCTCAAGCAGTTCGCCCAGGAACAACTGGGGCGAATGGCGGTGCCAGGCTCGTTGCAGGCTCTTCATCAACAGACTCCGGCGGGCTCGGCGCAGCAGCGGCCGAACGGCGGGACGACGCGGGGGATTTGGATCGACAGCTCCGGCCTGCCCGCGCCGCAGTGGGCGCGGGCGCCGGAACGACTTACTTCGCGCCCTTCGGGATGCTGAAGCAGTACATGCGATCGTCCTTCGACTTCACCCAGGCGGGGGTCGTGTAATAGGCGATGTTCTTCGCGCCCGGCTTGTCGCCGCTCTGCAACAGCGCAATCACCGCGTCGGCGATGGTCTGGCCCTGCACGTCGGCGCGATACGACAGGTTCGCGGAGAACGCGCCTTGCTCGAGCAGATCGCAATCCGCAGGCTGGCCGTCGCTGGCGACGAACACCTTCACCTTGTCGCCCATGTTGGCCGCCTTGATCGCCTGCGCCGCGCCCGCGGTTTGCGGTCCCCAGACGCTGAGGATCCCGCACAGCTTGGGATGCTGCTGCAACACGGTGGTCGTGATATCGCCGGCCTTGTTGGCGTCCCAGCTTGTCGGCTGCGACGACACGACCTTGATCGACGGATCGGTCTTGAACACCTCCATCGCGCCATTCTTCATGTCGAGCGAATAGGCCGCGGTCGCCTCGCCTTCAAGGATCGCAACCTCGCCGGAGCCCTTGCCGCCGCCACACTGATTGATGACCTCGCGCGCGATCTTGGTGCCGAGATCCTTGGCGTCGACGCCGACATAGGCATCGGTCAGGGTATTCGATGCCATGTTGACCTGCACGACATAGATGCCGGCGTCCATCGCACGCTTCAGCTCCTTGGCGAGCAGCGTGACGTTCGGATTTTGCACCACGATCACGTCGGGCTTGTCGTTGATATAGTCGCTGACGGTCTGAAGCTGGATGTCGGACTTCATGTTGGCGTCGCGGGTGACGAGCTTGATGCCGTAATCGTCGAAGCGATCCTTCATCACGCGCGTCCATTCGGATTCCAGAACGCCCATCCAGACCGGCGACCAGGCCACCGTCTTGCCCTTGAGCGACTTATCGAATTTCTCGCGCAGCTGGTCGCGCGGCCCGGCCGCCTGCGACGGCGCCGCCACCAGCACGGCGGATGCCACCATCGCGGCCAGCCCGATGCCGGCAAACGCCCTTCTGTGCACAGCTTTCGTCATGTCAATTCCTCCCCTGTTATGTCGGCCGACTGTTGCGGCCCGTTGGTTGATGCAGAGCTTAATCGCCCTGCTTCGACGTCTCCTCGTCGCGCGGATGCAGCCGGGAATCGAGCAGGATCGCGATCAGCAGCACGACTCCCTTGACGATGTTCTGGGTCTGCACGTCCATGTCCATGATGGTCATGCCGTTCAGCAGCACGCCGATCAGCAGCGTTCCGGCGATGACGCTCATCACGTTGCCGCGGCCGCCGACGAGGCTGACGCCGCCGAGCACCACAACCATGATGACGTCGAAAATGATCGTGGATTCCGCGACCTGGAGATGCATCAGCGCCGTCTGCGCGACCATCACGACACCGCCGACATACCCGATCGCGGCGCACAGCGCGTACTCGATCATGGTCAGTGGGCGGGTCGGCAGACCGGTCTGACGTGCGGCGTCGGGATTGTCGCCATGGGCATAGACGAAGCGCCCGATCACGGTGCGCGACAGGAAGAGATGCACGACGACCGCGGTGGCCGCGAAGATCAGGATCGAGATCGGAACGCCGCCCCAGATGTTTCCGCCGAGCCGCAGGAATTCGTCATGCCCCTTGGAAAGATACACGACATAGTGCTGCACGGCTGTGGTGCGTACGATTCCCAGCACTGCAAGGCTCGACGCCAGCGTCGTCAGCAGTGGCGGCATCTCGATCACCGAGATCAGAAACCCGTTCAGGATGCCGATGACGATCGCCATCGCGAAGCCGATCAGCAGCGCGACCGGCGTCGCGTAGCCCGAATTCATCAGGATGATCGCGATCGCGGTGGAAGCGGCAAAGGAGGCGACTTGCGACAGATCCAGTCCACGCCCGATCACGACCACCGCCATGCCGAGCGCAAGAATGCCGAGTATCGAAATATTGCGCGCCAGCGCGAACAGATTGCCCAGCGTCAGGAAGCCCTTCAGGAAGATCGAAAAAATGACGATCAGGACCGCGCACATCACCAGCACGGCTGTCGTCTGCGTCAATTTCGCCCCGCGCGCGCCCGAACTGCCGGTCACCGGGTCCTCCCAGGATTGATTTTATTGTGGCGGAAATTGAACAGAATGTATCCAGAAGTCAACATCTGTATCCAAGATTTGGACTGCAACTTATTTGATCAGAGGATATATTCACACCTGATAATCGCATAACTATCTGTAAAATCATAGATATACGCGCGGCCTAGGGGATCACAATCGAAGCGCATTTTCCGAGTTCGATCGGTCTTTTTGAAGCCGACATTGCGATATTGGATACATTCGGCCTGTGTCCCTAAAGTCAACTGGTTCTCACAGCGCCATCACCCGCGGCGACAGGACGGGGCCGACGACGTTGCGGCAATCGCTTCCTGGCCAAGGCCTGAAGATCGTGGCGAAAGAGGATGCCGGGACCGAGCGTTGATGCCGTCTTTCGCCCATCGAAGCCGCGCCAGGTGGAAGCCCAAGCGACCTGACGGCCGGTTTAAATTCTGTCTCGGCGCGCCCATATTCGTGACAGGTTCGCAAACACTGACGGCACCAGATTGTCCGAACAATTGTCGATGTTCGATGCGCCGGCCGCAGGTCCGGCGGGTCTGCACTACGCGCCGGATTTCATCTCCAAAGCGACCGAGGGCGAACTCATCCGCCACATCCGGGCACTTCCGCTTGCCCCCTTCCAGTTCGGACAGTTCGAAGGCAAGCGCCGCGTGGCTTCGTTCGGTTACCGGTACGACTATGCGTCGCGCCGACTGGAATGTGCCGAGCCGATCCCGTCCTGGTTAAACGGCATCGTCGCCGCAATCCAAACCTTCGGCGGCGCGTCGACCAAAATCGGGCAGATCCTGTGCACCGAGTATGATCGCGGCGTCGGTATCGGCTGGCACCGCGACAAGCCGCATTTCGACCGGATCTTTGGACTGTCCCTGGGATCCGCATGCAAGTTCCGCTTTCGTCGTCGGACGGAAAACGGATGGGAGCGGTTCACGCTCGATGCGGCGTCCCGATCACTCTACCTGATGGTCGGTGATGCACGGCAGATATGGGAGCACAGCATTCCGCCGGTCGAGGCCCCCAGATACTCGATCACCTTTCGAACCATGGTCGAAACGGCGCGGGGCGCCAAAGCGTCGCGATGACCTTGGATTGCCGGTTCCAGCGCTCCGCTGCGCATCGCCGCATCAACCCTGATCGAGCACTACTCCGATCCGATCGGAAGACGCGATCATGAGCGGAAGGTGCGACCAACACCGCGCGAATGGTTGATAGGACGGAGGCGGACGAGCTTGGGAAGTTCGTCCGCCGAGAGATCGCGCGCCCCCGGATCTCGATCGCGGGGAACGCACCGGACCTCTCACGCCGCTTTCGCAGCAGCCTTGTCCGCCGGTGCCGTTTCCATGGCGCGCATGTAGAGATCGAGCAGCGATTCGCGCTCGTCGCGCTCATCCTGATCCTGCTTTCGCAGCTTGACGATCTCCTTGAGGATCTTCACGTCGAAACCCTCACCCTTGGCTTCCGAAAACACTTCCTTCTTCTGCTCGTTCAGTTCCTGCAGTTCAGCGTCCAGATTCTCGATCCGCTCGATGAAGGAACGAATTTTTCCGCCGGGAACGGTGATGTCAGACATGGTGCCTCTTTGTTGAATGAGGCGGTGAAAATGAAAGCAAAGTGATAACCAATGTCTTAAACTTCAGCGGTCCTGTAACGCATCTACCCCGCGGCTTGCCGCGGTATTCAGATCGCAATCCAGCTGATTACGGCCGCGGCCGACGTCCAGAGCGTCCATCCAAGGCCAAGCAAGGACATCACCGCGGCTGCCATTGCCACAGCCAACAGCAGACCATCTTCCTGCAGGTAGGCAATCGCGATCAGGACGACCACAATCCCGGGAATGACGTTGACCAGAGGCAGGGGCCAGCCCGCCAACAGACCCAACAGGAACACGACCAAGCCAACAAGCCGGTCAGTCACGTCATGGCGCGCGTTCCAGCGCGGCCGGCTGATGTTCTCGATCGCGCGCAGCAGCGGACCCGCCCTGACGGTGAACCGCTTGAATCGCTTGAAGTCGAACGGCCGCTTCGACAGGAAGCGGGGAAAGGATGGAGCACTGTGCCCCAACATCATCTCGACCGCCGGAAACAGGAGGGCCAGCGTCGCAACCGTGGCCACGCCAGGGACGATCACGAGTAGCCCCAGCAACAGCAGGAGCAGCCCGAACGAGCGCCTGTCGAGATGGCTGAGGAGCCATTCGAGGTCGACGGGGCCATCAGGTGCTTGCGCGACGAGTTCTTCGAGGAGTTGGGAAGTACGGGCAGGCGCTGAGGGGGGAACGGGCAAATGGAGCATTACCCGGTAACATGGTCGAACTCCGTATTGATTGCAACGAATGCCAGAGGCGCCTAGGAAGCATTGATGGACAACGATTCCGACCAGGCGTGGCACGGCCATGCGCCGAAAAGCCCCCTGCCCGCCGGTCGCCGCCGCTGGCCGTGGTTCCTTCTGATCGTCGTCCTCGCCCTTGTCGGCGCTGGCGGCGTCTACGCTTGGCCCGAAGTCGCGGCGTTGGTCCCCGCCATAAGCCACGAATCGTCCGGCGAGGCGATGACGACGAGCGACAAGGAGGCATTGCCAACTCTCCTCGCGACCCAGCAGAAGCTCGAGGAAGACCTCGCCGCACTCGATCGGTCGGTAGCCGACGGGCAGGCGCAGTTGAAGGCCATTACCGACCAGTTGGCGGTCCTGACCTCGAAGGTCGACGAGTTGCAGCATCTGCCCCCGCCGGCAGCGCCGCCGCCACCTGTTGCGGCCGAGGTGCCGCGCGCCCCGATCGCGCCACCCGCCCCGCAGCCGAGAAAGCCGCCGCCTCGGGCCGCCAGGACTTCGGGTCCCGTTTCGATTGGCGGCGCACCGCTCAATGCCGCGCCCGGCGGCATGGCCCGTTGAGCCCAGAAATGCCCCAAACCGCATTCCGATATTTGGCTTGGGGTTTGATCCTGGGCCTCTTCATCGTCACCGATACAACGCTGGCATTTCGTCCCCACACGTTGATATCGCCAAACGCCGATCGCTTTGCCGCGCTCTTCGTTGTCGGTGCCGTCTTTTCGTTCGCCTATCCGAAGCATGTCCTGCCAATCCTGCTGGCACTTCTCGCCGTCATTGTCGGCTTCGAACTGATACAAAAGCTGCTCGCCGGCAGGCATGGCTACATAAAAGACATATTCGTCAAAGGTGCCGGCTGTTGCGCAGGCGTTGTCGCCGCCACTGCCCTGAGACGCGCGCGTTCAGCGATGTCCAAGCCTACAGGTAACTCCTGACATTCTGCGCCGCCTTTGCCTGTTCGACATTGGGGCAGAGGCACGTGTCGGCAACCTTCGGTCCAATCCACCATGGGCAGGTTGACCAGGCTCCGGCCAGGGAAAGACGCTGCGCAAGCCTGCCCCTGGCAGGGGCAAGTCCGCTATTCAAATTGGACCGGCTCGGATCCGGGATAGGAATGAGCAACGAACTCGCAGAACGCGCGAGCCGCCGGAGAAAGCTTCGCCTTGTCCTTCCAGGCAAGCCCGACATCCATGGTGTGGACATCGTCATCGAGCGTCTTGAGATCGATGCGATGTCCTTCCAGCGACCAGGGACGGTAGACCATGTCGGACAGGATGGTAATTCCCATGCCGGTTGCGACCATGCTCCGAACCGCTTCGACCGACAGGGTCCGGAAGATGACGTTCGGCACGTGCGCCGTATGCTGCCAGTAACGCATCGCGGAGCGTTCGGCTTCATCGACGGTCAACATCAGATAGGGCTCGCTTGCCAGGTCCGCCAGCTTGATGCTGTCCTTGCGCAGCAGCGGATGATTGACGCAAGTCCACAAGCGACGCGGCGAGCGCAACAAGAGCCGCGAGCGAATGGAGTGCCGGTCATGCAGGTTTGCAACCAGCATGATGGCCGCATCGACGCTACCGCTGATCAAGCTCTGCTCGATCGCGTCGCGCGGAAACTCGTGGAGACGCACCGTGATGCCCGGGAATGATCGCCAGAAGCGCGACAACAAGGGCGGCAGGAAATATCCGGCGATGGTGTAGCTGACGGCGACATCGACGGTGCCGTCGACCTGCATTCCCCAACGATGCGGCCCACGTATGGCATCCGACACGCTGGCCTCGATGGCGCGGGCACGCTGCAAGAACTCCCGTCCGTCAAAGGTCAACGTCACGCCGTTCGAATGACGGTCGAACAGCTTGTGACCGAGCTCGGCCTCGAGCGCCTTGATGGACGCGGTGACCGCAGACTGGGTCACGCTGAGCGCCGCCGCGGCGGCCGAAACGCGCCCGGTCTCGGCGGTTGCGATGAAATGCCGAACCTGACGGAACGTCAGAGACATAAAAATTTCCGATATCAGCGAACGATATTTCGAATTTTACAATCCCCCGGGGGAACGGAAAAATCAATCCGTCGGTTCGCGAGTGAGAGGCATTGAGGTCATGTCCGATGGTTTGGAATTGGTCGCTCGCGATATCAGCGTCCAATTCGAAGGCCTGAAGGCGCTGTCCAACGTGACCTTGACCGTACCGCGGGGACGTATCGTCGGACTGATCGGTCCGAATGGAGCCGGCAAGACCACCCTTATTAACGTGCTGACGGGTTTCCAGCCGGTTGGCGCCGGAACCATGGAACTGGAGGGCGACACGCTGAATGGCATTGCAGCGCACAAGCTGCGCCGCAAAGGCGTGGCGCGGACCTTCCAGTCGGGCCGGCTTTTCCGCGACCTGCCGGTGATGGACAACCTTGAGGTGACCGGCGTCGGCCTGGGCCAATCCCGTCCGGAGGCGATCGGAGAAGCCGAGCGCGTGATGGCCTGGCTCGGCATTTCGCATCTGTCCAACACGATTGCCGGCGCCCTGCCCTATACCGACGAGCGCCGCGTCGCGATCGGCCGCGCCATCATGTGCACACCGCGCTATCTGCTGCTCGACGAACCGGCGGCTGGAATGTCGGAGCATGAGAGCCACGAACTTGCCGCCATCATCCGGCGGATCGCCGGCGAGCTCAATGTCGGGGTGCTGCTGATCGAGCACAATATCGGCCTCGTGCTCGAGCTCTGCGAACGGATCTACGTCCTCGATTCCGGCGAGGTCATCGAAGTCGGCCCGCCCGCTCAGATCCGTGACAGCGATGCGGTGAGGCACGCCTATATGGGTACGCAGCGCGACGAGCTGCTTCCGCCGGTCGCCGCCGAAGAGGCCGTCGCGTCATGACGCTGCTTGCCGTCGACGACATCACCGTCAGCTACGGGCGCCTGACGGCTCTCCGCGGCCTGACGCTGAACATCGAGGAAGGCGAAATCCTGTTCGTGACCGGCCCGAACGGCGCCGGCAAGTCGACCTTGCTCAACGCCATCGCGGGCGTCGTGCCACCGGGCTCCGGGTCCATCATGATCGATGGCGCAAAGATCACGGGTGCCGCGCCCGAAGACATCGCCCGGCGTGGATTCTCCCTGGTTCCGGAGGGACGCAATGTCTTTGGCGCGCTGACGATCGAGGAGAATCTGAAGGTCGGGACCGGGATGCGCGCCGACCGCAAGAAGATCGCCGACGATCTGGATCAGGTCTACGAGGAATTCCCGATGCTGGCCGAGCGCCGCCACACCCCGGCGGGCATGCTCTCCGGCGGTCAGCAGCAGATGCTCGTCATTGGCCGCGCCTTGATGGCCGCGCCCCGCATCATGGCGATCGACGAGCCGTCGCTGGGCCTTGCGCCAAAAATCATCGACCAGGTCTATGAGATCCTGGTGCGGCTGCGGACGCAGCGCAAGCTCACCCTCCTGATCGTCGAGCAGAGCTCGACACGCGCCATGATGACGGGCGGACGGATGGTCCTGATCCGCGGCGGCCGCATCGTGCTCGAGGGCCCAGCGGCCGATATGGTCAGGGATGATCGTCTGAAGCAGTCCTATTTCGGCTTCGGAGATCATTGAGATGCGCGAGCTGCTCCAGATCATCTTCGATGCCCTCAGCCTCGGTAGCCTCTACGCCCTTGGCGCGCTCGGCATCGCCCTGATCTTCGGCGTGATGCGGCTCGTCAACTTCGCCCACGGCGATTTCATCGCGTTTTGCGTCTTCGCCATGCTGTGGCCGTCGATCGACGCGGCGGCGATCGTCTTTGCCGGGCAGCTGCCGTTCTATCTGTTGATCCCACTGCTGCTCCTGATCGGAGCCGCGCTGTCGATCCTGTCGGAGATCGTCGTCTTCCGCCGCTTCCGCAATGCCAATCCGGCGACGATGATGATCGCTTCCTTCGCGCTCGGCTTCGTGATCCGGCATCTCCTGCTGATGCTGTTTTCCAGCCGGCCGAAATCGATCACCCTGTGGCCGAGCCTTGGCCTGCCGGTCGAACTCCTCGGCGCTCACATCCCGATGCTCCAGGTCGTGACCATCATCATCACGCTGGCCGTGCTGGTGGTCCTCGTCCTGTTCCTCAAGCGCACGCGCTACGGGCTCGAGATGCGCGCGGCCGCCGACAATTTCACCATGGCGCGCATGCTCGGGGTCCGCGCCAACGGCGTGATCCTGCTGGCCTTCGCCATCAGCGGCATGCTGGCGGCGGCGATCGGCCTGATCCTGGCGACCAATTCCGGCACCGCCGACATCGGCATGGGCGCCAACGTGATGCTGATCGCGTTCATCGCGACCGTGATCGGCGGCCTCGGCAGCATTCCCGGCGCCGTTGCCGCCGGCTTCCTGATCGGTGCGGCCAGCGTCGTGTTCCAGGCGACCCTGCCACACGACGCCAGGGTATTCCGCGACGCCTTCGTCTACGGCGCCGTCATCGTCGTCCTTCTGGTGCGGCCGCAGGGCCTGTTCGCACCGAAATCCGCCAAGCAGAGGGTCTGATCGATGTCGCAGCGGCCGTCCGTCATCCGGCAAACGATCATCACGCCGATCGTGCTGATCGTGGCGCTGCTCATCATGGCCGCCCTCTCCTATCAATTCGGCAGCCGGGCCTTCAACCGCACCGTGGTCGAGATGTTCATCAACATCATGGTGGTGGTCGGGCTCTACGTCTTCGTCGGCAATTCGGGCCTGCTGTCGTTCGGCCATATCAGCTTCATGTGCCTCGGCGCCTACATGACCGCCTGGCTCACCATTCCGCCGGTGATGAAGTCGATCACGCTCAAGGGCCTGCCGGCGTGGCTGCTCCACGCGCAACTGCCGATGTGGGTGGCGACGCCGATATCCGGACTGTTTGCGGCACTGTTCGCGCTGATCGTCGGCCGCGTCATCATGCGCCTGTCGGGCATCGCAGCCTCGATTGCGACCTTCGGCCTGCTCGGCGTCGTCAACAATGTCTATTCGAACTGGGATTCGGTGACGGGCGGACAGGGTTCGATCGTCGGCATTCCGCCCACCATGAATGTCTGGACCGGATGGATCGGCGGCGCCGTGGCCATCGCGATCGCCTATCTCTACTCGATCTCGCGCTCCGGACTGGCACTTCGCGCCACGCGAGACGAAGCCGTCGCGGCCAGCGCCTCCGGCATCGATATCGTTCGCGAGCGGCTGATCGCCTTCGTCGTCAGCGCCTTCATCATCGGGCTCGCCGGCGCGCTGTACGCGCATTTCCTGAGCATCGTCAATCCCGGCGCATTCTATCTGCGGACGACGTTCATTACGCTGTCGATGCTGGTGGTCGGCGGCATGTACAGCCTCAGCGGAGCCGTCTCGGGCGTGGTCGCGATATCCGTGCTGATCGAGCTGTTCCGCAATCTCGAAAAGGGCATCAGCCTCGGCGGTCACACCGTCGGCCTGCCGAACGGTGTCCAGGAGATCGCGATCGGCATCATCACCATCGCGATCCTGATGTACTTGCCGACGGGACTGACCCGCAACCAGGAATTCTCCTGGCGTCGATGGCCGTTGCAGCGCCGCCTGACGCCACCGGTTCAGACCGCGCTGAAGGAACTGCACTGACGCTCGTTTGTACAATTGGAGGAGTGGGGTTATGCGCTTTACGACATTACTCAGCATCTTGGCCGGAGCATCCGCGCTCTGGTTCACGCCGGCCCGGGCAGCCAACGAGATCGTTGTTGGATTTGCGACCGCTGCATCCGGATTCATGCAGGCCTATGACAAGCCGGCGCAGGACGCGGCGCTGATCCGGATCGAGGAGATCAACAAGGCCGGCGGCCTGCTCGGCAAGAAGATCAAGCCCGTCTTTGCCGACACCAAGACCGATCAGGCCGAGGGTGCCAAAGCCGGCCTTGCGGTGCTCGACCTGGGTGCCGACCTCGTCATCGTCTCCTGCGACTACGATTTCGGCGCGCCCGCGGCGCTGCAGGCGCAGGCTGCCGGCAAGGTTTCCTTCTTCCTCTGCGCCGAATCGATCAAGGCCGGCATCCCCGGCGTCGGCCCGTTCTCGTTCTCGGCCTCGGTGCTGGCACCGGTGCAGGGAGCGACCATGTCGGAATGGGCTTACACCAAGAAGAACGCACGCAGCTTCTATCGGCTGCTCGACAGCTGGACCGTCTACAACAAGGGCATCTGCGACGGCTTCGACTGGATGCTGCCGCGCCTGAAGGAGGCCAAGCTGGTCGGCAGCGACACCTTCAAGAACGACGATGCCTCGATCGCTTCGCAGATCACGCGCATCAAGAGCCTGCCGAAGGAGCCTGACGCCATCATGCTCTGCACAATGATGCCGGGCGCTGTCTCCGCCATCAAGCAGATCCGTGCCGCCGGCATCAAGTCGATGATCCTCAACGGGTCGGGTGTCGACGGCAGCTACTGGATGAACGCCGTTCCTGACCTCTCGAACTTCTACGTCCCGGTGCAGGGCTCGGTCTATGGCGACGATCCGAACCCGAAGGTCAACGAGTTCAACAAGAAGTACAAGGAGGTCACCGGCGGTGACCCCTCCAGCCAGTACGTCTATCCGGGCTACGTCCTGATCGACGTCTGGGCCAAGGCGGTCGAACGCGCCAAATCGACCGATGCGGCAGCCGTCGTGGCCGAGCTCGAGAAGATGAACAACGAGTCCACGCTGTTCGGGCCGCGCACCTTCACCAAGGACATCCACCACCAGAACCAGGGTCGTTATCTGATCGTCGATACCGAGGCCGGCAAGCCTCAGGTGATCGACCAGTGGACGATCTCGGAAAAGATCCCGCTCGACTATCTGGTGTCCAAGTAACCCGGCAATGCGCCGCCCTGGGTGCGCCAGTCATACCCTGGGCGGCCTTCGCCGGTCATATGCAAAGCCAGTTGGAAGGAAATCAGGAGATGGTCGTGATCAACTGCGACATGGGCGAGGCCTACGGCCTCTACAAGATGGGCGACGACAAGGCATTGATGCCTCATATCGACGTCGCGAACGTCGCTTGCGGCTTTCATGCCTCCGACTTCAATCACATGCGCAAGACCGTGCAGCTCGCCAAGCAATTTGGCGTCAAGGTCGGGGCGCACCCGTCGCTGCCCGATCTGCAGGGATTTGGTCGCCGGGAGATGAAGATCGACCGCGAGGAGCTGGCCAATTGCCTGCTCTATCAGATCGGCGCACTCAAGGCCTTCCTGGATGCCGAAGGCATGGCGCTCAATCACATCAAGCCGCACGGCGCACTTTACGGCATGGCATCGCGCAACGAGGAGATCGCCGAAGCCGTGGCTGATGCCGCTGACGTCTACAAGGTGCCGCTGCTCGGCATGAAGGGAACGCTGCACCAGAAGGTCTACGAGCGGCGCGGTCATGCCTTCGTCGCCGAATACTATGCCGACCTCGACTACAATGCCGACGGCAGCCTGATCATCACCCGCGAGCACGAGGCGAAGGATCCGGCCGACGCCGCCACCCGATGCGCAAGGGCGGTCAATGAAGGCAAGACGCGCACGGTGGCCGGAAACGACATCGTGGTCGGCTCCGATTCGATCTGCATCCACTCCGACACGCCGAACGCTGTTGCCATCGCCGAGGCCGTCCGCGAGGCGGTGCGCCCCTATCTCACCGCGCGCTGAACCGTCGCGGCAACGAACCAACACACCACGAGGAAACAATGGCAACGCAGCAGATCTTCTCGCCGCTCCCAGGCATCTTTTATCGCAAGCCCGCGCCCGACAAGCCGGTCTACAAGAACGACGGCGACGCCGTCGCCGAGAGCGACACGATCGGGCTTATCGAGGTGATGAAATCGTTCAACGAGGTGAAAGCCGGCATCGCCGGCAAGATCGTCCGCTTCCTGGCCGAGAATGAAGATGCCGTGATGGCCGGCCAGCCGATCGCCGAAATCGACGTTTAGGGCTCTTCGACCAGCCATGGCGATCAAGAAGCTCCTCATAGCCAATCGCGGCGAGATCGCGGTGCGCATCATCCGCGCAGCGCGCGATCTCGGCATTGCAACCGTGCAGGTCTACAGCAAGGCCGACCAGGACTCGCTTGCGGTCAGGCTCGCCGACGAAGCGGTCGATATCGGTCCGCCGCAGGCGTCGAAATCCTATCTCAACCAGACGGCCATCCTCGCCGCGGCGCGGAGCACCGGCGCCGACGCCATCCATCCCGGCTACGGCTTCCTGGCCGAGAACGCCGAGTTCGCCGCCGCCGTCGAAGCGTCGGGATTGATCTTTGTCGGCCCGACCGCGCAATCGATCCGGCTGATGGGCGACAAGGTCGCGGCACGCGAGGCCGCCGCCGCGGCCGGCGTGCCGACCGTCCCCGGCAGCCAGGGGCGGCTGGAGTCGGCGGAGGCGGCTTTCGCACTGGTCGAGAAAACCGGCTTCCCCGTGATGATCAAGGCCGCCGCCGGAGGTGGCGGACGCGGCATCCGCATTGCGCGTTCGCCAGAGGAGTTTCGGCATCTGATGCCGCAGGCACAGGCCGAGGCGCTCGCGGCCTTTGGCGACGGCGGGCTTTACGTCGAAAAGCTGATCGAAGGCGCGCGGCATATCGAGGTGCAGGTGCTCGGCGACGGACACGACGTGATCCATTGCTTCGAGCGCGAATGCTCGTTGCAGCGCCGCCGCCAGAAAGTGTGGGAAGAAGCCCCCTCGCCCTCGCTCACCCAGGCCGTGCGGGAGAGACTCTGCACCTCGGCCGTGGCACTCGCCAGAGCGGTCAATTATCGCGGCGCCGGGACGCTCGAATATCTCTACGACGACGTCACCGGCGAATTCTACTTCCTGGAGATGAACACTCGCATCCAGGTCGAGCATCCGGTCACGGAAATGATCACGGGCATCGACCTCGTCCGCGAGATGATCCAGATCGCCGGCGGCGAACGCTTGCGCATCGGCCAGAACGAGATGCGCGTTAGCGGCCATTCGATCGAGGTCCGTATCAACGCCGAGGATCCCGCCAGAAACTTCCTGCCGAACCCGGGCACGGTGAGCGCGCTCAGCCTGCCCGTCGGCGACGGCGTTCGCTTCGACAGCATGCTCTATCAGGGCTACACGGTGCCTCCCTTCTACGACAGCCTGCTCGGCAAGCTGATCGTGCACGACAAGGACCGGCCGAGCGCCATGAAGAAACTCGAGCACGCGCTTGCCGAGCTCAGCGTCGAAGGCATTTTCACGACCAAGCCCCTGCACCAGGCGCTGGCGCGCGACGCCGACGTCCAGGCTGGACGCTTCCATACGGCATGGCTCGAACCATGGCTTGAGTCCCATGCCGCCGCCCTTGCCACCGCTCAGCCGCCATCACCCGCGAAGGTCGCCTCATGATGTCGAGAGAATCCGCCCCGTCAGCAACAGGAGGCCGCTAGCATGCAAACTCGATTTTCCTTCGGCGGCGATGAGCACATTTTCGCCGAGGTCGGCGAAGCGATGTCGCTCGAGGCCTTTTTCAAGAGCCTGTTCATCACCAATGCGGTGCGCGATGCCAGGATCAAGGGCGTCACCGAGATCTGCCCGGCGAACGCGTCCTATCAGGTCAAGTTCGATCCGGATCAGATCAAGCCGGACGATCTCCTCGCCGAGCTGAAGCGGCTGGATTCCGCATCCGAGAAATCGGAACCGGTAATCAAGACGCGGATCATCGAGATTCCCGTGCTCTACAACGATCCCTGGACCCATGAGACCTTGATGCGCTTCCGCGAGCGTCACCAGGATCCTGATGGCACCGACCTCGAATACGCTGCGCGCATCAACGGCCTCGACAGCGTCGATGCCTTCATCAAGGCGCATTCCAGCGCGCCCTGGTTCGTCTCGATGGTCGGCTTCGTCGCCGGCCTGCCCTTCCTCTACCAGATGGTCGAGCGCAAGCGGCAGCTTCAGGCCCCGAAATATCTGCGCCCGCGCACGGATACGCCGAAGCTCACCGTCGGGCATGGCGGCTGTTTCAGCTGCATCTATTCGGTGCGCGGCGCCGGCGGTTACCAGATGTTCGGCATCACGCCGATGCCCATCTATGATCCCAACCAGACCATCAGCTATTTGCGCGACTTCATGTGCCTGTTCAAACCGGGCGACATCGTGAAATGGAAACCGATCGACCGGGCGGCCTATGACGCTGCGGTCGCCGACGTCGACGCCGGCCGATTTGCGCCCGTGATCCGCGACGTCTCGTTCTCGCTGACCGAGTTCAACCGCGACATTGATGGCTACAACAGCAAGCTCGATGGAGTTCTCCATGGCCGTTAGGGTTTTGAAGCCGGGTCTTGCGACCACCGTCCAGGACCTCGGACGTCCCGGCTATTATCACATCGGCATCCCGCTCTCCGGGGGCATGGACCGTCACGCGCTGGTCGCCGCAAATCTGCTCGTCGGCAATGATGCAGGCGCAGCGGTGCTTGAAGCGGTGTTCATGGGGCCCGAGCTTGAATTCACCAAGGACGCCACGGTCGCCGTCACCGGCGCGGAGCTGCCGCCGAAACTCGACGGCGACCCGCGCGAGACCTGGACCAGCTTCAAGGTGAAGCGCGGCCAGATTCTCTCCTTCGACTTCCTCAAGCGAGGCGCGCGCGGCTACATCGCGGTCGCCGGTGGCATCGATGTGCCCGTGGTGCTCGGCTCGCGATCGACCTACGCACTCGGCGCGCTCGGCGGCTTCAAGGGCCGCAAGCTCGAGGCCGGCGACGAATTGCCGGTCGGCCATGCCAGCGCGACGGTCAAGGACGGTCGCACCGTCGCCAACGATTTGCGCGGACAACCGGCGGGAATGCCGACAGAGCTGCGCGCCATGCCCGGCCTCTATTGGCACCGCATCACCGAGGCCGCCGGCAACGGCTTCTTCTCCGACACCTGGAAGGTCGCGCCGGAAGCCGACCGGATCGGCTACCGCTTCAAGGGTGGCAAGCCGCTCGAATTCGTTCCGCGCGAACCGCCGTTCGGCGCCGGCTCCGATCCGTCCAACATCACCGATGCCTGCTATCCCTACGGCTCGATCCAGGTTCCCGGCGGTACCGAGCCGATCGTGCTGCATCGCGACGCCGTATCCGGCGGCGGCTACTTCATGGTCGGCACCGTGATCGCCGCCGATATGGATCTGATCGGCCAGCTGCAGCCCAACACGCCGGTGAAGTTCGTCAAGGTCGACATGGATCAGGCGCTTGCGGCACGCAAGAGCCGGACCGAGCTGCTGGGCAAGCTTCGCAGCGCCATGGCGTAATCGCCAGGAGCTCGCCGCATCTGCCAACGGACCTCGGCCGCCGGCGCCGACGCGATCGCGCATGGTCACGTCTAAACCTGTGGCTGTCGGTTGCGCGCTCGCACATCTGAGGTCGGTGCCACGGCGTGCTGTCCGTCGGGCGGCACGAGAGTTGCAGCGGACACATTCGGGCTGAGAAACACTGCTCATGAGTTATGCAAACATCGGAACAACCGCGATGTCCGTTTCTCTGAAACAGATCCGCTACTTCGTCGCCGCCGCCGAGACCGGGCGGATCAGCCAGGCGGCCATCGATCTCAACGTCTCGCAATCCGCGGTCACCGCGGCGATCCAGCAGCTCGAGGCCACCGTCTGCGCCCGCTTGCTGGAGCGCGCGCCGAACGGCGTAACCGTCACCATGGAGGGCAGCCGCTTCCTCTCCCAGGGCCGTCATATCCTCGCCGCCGTCGCCGAGGCGGTGCGCGACACGCAGATGTCCGCCGGTCCCCTGTTCGGGACGATCCGCGTCGGCGTCACCTACACCGTGTCGGGCTACTTCCTGCCGCGTCATCAGATGCGCTTCAAGGCGAGTTTCCCCGGAATCACGATCGAGCTGTTCGAGGCGCCGCGCGACGTGCTCGAACGCGCACTCGTCGATGGTGCGCTCGACCTCGCGGTGATGCTGGTGTCGAACCTGCGCGACAACGCCATGCTCACCAGCGAGACATTGCTGCGATCGCCGCGCCGGCTGTGGCTTGCGCCCGAACATCCCCTGACCCGTGCCGAGCGGGTCCACCTCGCTGACGTCGCGACCTATCCCTATGTCATGCTCACGGTCGACGAGGCCAAGCACACCTCGATGCGCTATTGGAACAACGCCTCACTCGAACCGAAGACGGTGTTCCGCACCTCCTCGGTCGAAGCCGTCCGCTCCATGGTCGCCGGCGGCATGGGGATCGCCATTCTGTCCGACCTGATCTACCGGCCCTGGTCGCTGGAGGGGCAGCGGATCGAGACCCGCGTCATCGAGGACGAGGTGCCCAGCATGGACATCGGTCTTGCCTGGCGTCGCGACACCAAGCCATCGGAGGCTGCCATGGCTTTCCGCGATTTCATGCGCTTTGCGGTTGCCGGCGTCGGGCCCGCCCGGCCCCCGGTCAGCGTCGATCACCGGCACCAGGCCGAGGAGGCCATCGAAATCTAGAATATCAGTTTCCGTTTTATTCGACTTGACGCCGTCCGGCTGTCCTCGCCAAACTTTGTTCGGGGACACGACGACCGGAGGCACAGCCGGCGGCGGGAGTGAGACATGCAAGTCACGTACACGACCAACGACATTCCGTCGCAGACCCGCCGCCAGTACTGGCAGGAGGTCGTCTCGAAGACCTATTACTCGCTCGACCTGCGCTTCCCGAGCACGCGCGACTTCAATGCGCGCCTCGGCGCCTGGTCGATGGGCCCTGTCTCGGTGTCCCGCAACATTGCCAACGGCCTGCTGTACAAGCGGCATGAGCGGCATCTCCTGAGCGAGCGGGAGGAATCCTTCCTGATCACGGTGCCCGAGCTCGCCGAAATCCGTTTCGAGCAGGACGGCAAGGTGGTGCATTGCCGGCCGGGCGCGTTCCTGATCGAACGCAGCCACCTGCCCTACGAGTTCAGCCATCAGGATCCGACGGCGCTATGGTGCCTGAAGATCCCGAGCGCAGTGCTGCGCGCCCGCATTTCCCGGCCCGAGCGCCTCGCGACGCTGCAATTCGACGCCAGCCGCAGCGTCGGCGCGCTGTTCGTCGACACGCTGCGCCTCTCCGGTGAACGGATCGAGGAAATGGACGAGACGGCGCGCACGATGATGGGCAAGCACCTGATCGAGCTGCTTGCGATGGCCATTGAATCCGACGACCGTGTGTTGACCGGTCACTCGTCCTCCGTGCGCAACGGCCATTTGCTGCGTTGCGAGCAATTCATCCGTGCCCGCCTCGACGATATGCGGCTCACACCGCAGATGATTGCCGACGGCTGCGGCATCTCGCTGCGCTATTTGCACCAGATTTTCGAGGGCGAAGGTCTGACCGTCTGCGCCTACATCCGCAACCAGCGCCTTTCAATGTGCGACGCCTTGCTGCGCGACGCGAACTGCCGCAAGAGCATTTCGGAAATCGCCTATCAATGGGGCTTTGCCGACCAGGCGCAGTTCAGCCGCAACTATCGCGGCCGGTTCGGATGCACCCCGAGCGAGGCGCGCGCCATTTCGCGCACAGCCAACTCCTGAAGACTGGCCCTGCTGATCGATTCTTAGGCACACCGCCGCCGGTCTGGGCATGTATGGGCACCGGCACGGTTCGCTCTCTCGCACAAATCTTCCTGCGCTCAGCGTCAAGAACCGAAGCCGCCGCTCCGCCTAAGATCGGCGAAACGCTCGTTCGAAAGGAAGAGGCATGGCGCAGAACCTTCGTGTGGCCGTCGACGTCGGAGGCACCTTCACCGACATCTGCATCATGGACGAGACGACCGGTCTCGTGCGGATCGAGAAGACCTCCTCCACGCGCGACCCGATCGAAGGGATCATGGGCGGCGTATCCAAGGCCGGCATCGACCTGTCGAAGGTGGCGTTGTTCTCGCACGGCACCACGATTGCCACCAATGCGCTGATCACGCGCCGCCTGCCGCGCACCGCGGTGGTCACGACCAAGGGGTTCCGCGACGTCATCGAGATCCGGCGCGCCAACAAGGAGGACCTCTGGGACACCTACAAGGACGTGGTGCGGCCTTATGTGCCACGGCGCGACCGCCTCACCGTGCCCGAACGCGTCGATGCTGCCGGCGCGGTGATCGAGCCGCTCGACGTCGAAGCTGCGCGCAGCGTCGCACGCATCCTCAAGCGTCGCGGCGTCGCCGCAGTCGCGGTGTGCTTCATGAACGCCTATCTCAACGGCGCCAATGAGCGCGCGATGCGCGATATTCTGCTGGCCGAGATGCCCGACATTCCGGTCTCGATCTCCTCGCAGGTGCTTCCCGAAATCTTCGAGCACGAGCGGTTCTCGACGACGGTCGCCAATGCCGTGGTGAGCCCGGTCGTCGTCAACTACACGAGCCGGCTCGGCGAACGCCTCGCAGACGAGGGCTACACTCGCGACCTTCTGCTGCTGCACACCGGTGGCGGCGTGATGACGCCGGCGAGCGTGAAGGATTTCGCGGCGCGCCTTGCCGGCTCTGGCATCGCCGCCGGCGCCATCGCCAGCCGCCATATCGCCGGTCTTTGCGGTTTCCCCAATTCGATCGGCCTCGACATGGGCGGCACATCGACCGACGTGTCGCTGGCCTATGAGGGCCAGTCGCGGATCACCAAGGACTGGCATATCGAGTTCGGCTATCCGATCCGCTTCGCATCGATCGAGGTGCTCACCATCGGTGCCGGCGGCGGCTCGCTGGCCTGGACCGATCCGGCCGGCTCGCTGCGCAACGGCCCGCAATCGGCCGGCGCCTATCCGGGACCGGCCTGCTATGGCAACGGCAATACGCAACCGACCAACACCGATGCCAATGTGACGCTCGGCCGGCTTGGCACCGATCTCGCCGGTGGCAAGGTCAAGCTCGACCCCGAGCTGGCGCGGCAAGCGGTCGAGGGCGGCGTTGCCAAGCCGTTCGGCCTCGGCCTGCATGAAGCCGCAGATGCAATCGTCAAGGTCGCCAACGCCAACATGTCGGATGCGGTGCGGCTGATCTCGATCAGTCGCGGCTACGATCCACGCGATTTTGCGCTGGTGGCGTTCGGCGGCGCCGGTGCCCTGCATGGGGTCGACGTCGCACGTGAGCTGGCGATTCCCGTCGTGATCGTACCGCCCAATCCTGGCGTGACCTCGGCGCTCGGTTGCCTGCTCGTCGACATGCAGCACGATTTTTCGCAAAGCTGCATGGCCGACGCCGCCGAGGCCGACGCCACCGAGATCGAGGCGCAGTTCGCCGAGCTCGAGAAAGCCGCGCTCACGCGGTTGACCCATGAGGGCGTCGCGCAGCAAGACATCGTGCTGCAGCGCTCGATCGACATGATGTATCGCGGCCAGTGGCGTTCGCTTGCCGTCAACGCGCCGCGGCCGATCGGCGCGATCGCCGATCTGGTGCAGAGCTTCCATGCCGAGCATCAGCGCGAATACAATTTCCGCCGCGACAGCGCACCGGTCAGCTTCTTCCGTCTCAATCTGAAGGCAGTGGGGGTGGTGCCCAAGGCCGAGTTTGCCGTCCACGAGCCGACCGGCGCTAGCCCCGAGCCGGTCAGCCGCCGCAGGGTCTGGTTCGAGGGCAGCGGGCTCGATACACCCGTCTATCGGCGCGACGACCTGCCCTGCGGCTTCTCTTTTCAAGGCCCCGCGATCATCGAACAGGTCGATGCCACTACCGTCGTTCCGCCCGGCGCCAGCGCCGAGGTCGACAAATATCTCAACATCATCATCCGCGTGAAGGAGTGAACCATGGCCGGAGCTCTCCCGCTCGACCCCGTGACCTTCGAGGTTCTGAAGAACTCCTTCATCACCAGCGTCGACCAGATGGGCGAGCAGGTCTTGAGGACCTGCTACTCCTTTGTCATCTACAATCGCGATTTCTCGAGCGCGCTGCATGACGCCAACGGCGAATGCGCGGCGCAGGGCAACCAGGATATCGCCGTCCACGTCGGCACGCTGCATTTCACCTGCAAGGATGTCATGCGCCATTTCGAAGGCGACATGCATGAGGGCGACGTCTTCGCCATCAACGATCCCTATGCCGGCGGCACGCACTTCTCGGACGTCCGCCTGATCCGTCCGATCTTCGCCGACGGCAAGATCATCGCCTTCAGCCAGTCCAACGGACATTGGTCCGACGTCGGCGGCAGCGTGCCGGGATCGTTCGACGTCGCCGCCCGCGAGATGTTCCGCGAGGGCCTGCGCATCACGCCGGTCCGGCTGTTCGACAAGAACGGCCTGCGCAAGGACGTCGCGCATCTGATCGCCTCGAATACGCGCGATCCGGCCTCGATCATCGGCGATATCCAGGCACAGGCCGAAGCGACGGCCGTCTGCGAACGCGAGATCCTGCGCCTGGTCGGCAAATATGGCCGTGATACCGTCGAGACCGGGCTTGCCGCCGTGCAGGATTATGTCGAACGCTCGGCACGCCAACGCATCGCAGCGCTTCCTGACGGCGAATGGGAGACGGTCGATTTCATCGACCGCGATCCAGCCGGCGGCGAAGGCATGATCCCGATCCGCATCAAGATGACAATCAAGGGCGACCGCGCGATCTACGACTTCACCGGCAGCCATCCGACCATCGGCTCGATCTACAATTCGGCGTTCGGCGCGACCTTTTCCGCCGTCGCCGCCGGCATGAAGACATTCTTCCCCGACCTGCCGCTCAATTCCGGTTTCTACCGCTGCTTCGAGATCATCGCGCCCGAAGGCTCGATCGTCGACGCCAAATGGCCGATCGCGGTCACCGGCTTTCTGATGCCGTTCGAGAAGATCATGAACTCGATCTACGAAATGTGGTCGAAGCTGATGCCGGAGCGCGCGCTCGCTTGCGCGTTCAATCTCGAATATCTGCTCACCGGCGGGCTCGATGCCCGCAGCTCCGACAAGCCGATCTTCATGTTCTATGACTGGCTGCCCGGCGGCTGGGGCGGGCGCAACGGCAAGGATGGCAGCAATGTCACGACCGCCTGCTTCGGCACCGGCCTGATGTCGCAGCCGGTCGAAGGCCAGGAGCGCGCCAACCCGATCCTGACGACGGAATGCGAGATCCTCAAGGACTCTCCCGGCCCCGGCAAGTGGCGCGGCGGCGCCGGCGTGGTGAAGACGTCGCGGATGCTTCAGGCCGAAAAAACCGTGATTTCCTATATCTGCGACCGCGAGCGTGCGATCGTGTGGGGCATCGAGGGCGGTCTGCCGTCGATGCCGCACGGCCTGACCCTGAAGCGCGCCGGCAGCACGTCCGAGGAGCGGCTCGGCTCGATCTTCTCGGACGTCCCGATCGGCGAAGGCGACACTTTCTCGCGTCCGACCGCCGGCGGCGGCGGGTTTGGCGATCCGCTGGAGCGCGATCCGAACCTCGTCGTCGAGGATATCAAGGACGACTATGTCTCGGTCGAGCGCGCCGCCAAGGACTATGGCGTCGTGGTGCACACCATCGACGCCGAGCTCTGCAACTACGAGGTCGACAAGGTCGCGACCGAGGCGCTCCGCGCGAAGATCCGCTCCGAGCGCGTTGTCAATGTCCGGCTCGATCCGGAGCTGGTGGCGCAACGCTATCGCAGCGGGGCAATCGACGCGCTCGACGCGATCCGCAAGCACGCGGTGATCCTCGATTGGGGCACCGGCGCCTTGCTTCCCGAATCCACGCGCCAGTTCCGCGAAGTGTTCGAGCGGCGCTCGGTCGCAATGTGGAAAGCGGGTTGATTGCCATCGCCGGCCGCGCCGCCGCCGGCGGCACAGAGCGTTCACGAAAAACTGGATCCGACATCGCCCCTCCACTTTCATTCGAACCATGAGGATTGTGCTATGACGAGTACGACGTGCCTTTCCCACAATCGAGTTTGGCCGATCCGCCGCGCGCTCGGCCTTGCCGCAGGCCTCACCCTTGCCGCCGCGGTCGCGCCGGCCGCGGCCGAGACGCCGTGGTTTCCGATGAAGGTCTACGACGCGTCGTCTGGCACACCGAAGCCGGCCGAGTACACGCCGCTGCCGAAGGCCGAGAAGCCCTACAGGCTCTGTGTGCTGTTTCCGCACATGAAGGACAGTTTCTGGGTCGCCGTTGCCTATGGCATCGTCAAACAGGCCGAGGCGATGAACGTCAACATGAACCTCTACGAGGCCGGAGGTTACGAGAACCTGCCGAAACAGCTGTCGCAATTCGATGACTGCATGGCGAGCGGACCGGACGCCATCATCGTCGGCGCCATCTCCGGCGCAGGCCTCAGCAAGAAGTTCGAGGAAGCCAAGGCCAAGGGCGTGCCGGTCGTCGGCGTCACCAACCCGCTGCCGCCGAACGCGCTGCCCGCGGCCAACTACGTCGACTTCGTCGCCATGGGCGAAGTCACCGGCGCCGGCCTGCTGGCGCAATCCAAGCCTGGCGACAAGCTCAACATCGTGACGTTCCCCGGTCCGGCCGGCTCTGGCTGGGCGGAGTCGTTCAACGAAGGCTTCAAGAAGGCCGTTGCCAAGAACCCGAACGCCAAGATTCTGGCCGAGAAATTCGGCGACTCCGGCGTCGCCGTGCAGCTTCAGCTCATTCAGGACGCCTTGCAGGCCTATCCCGCCATGAACGTGATCTGGGGCACCGCCCCCACCGCTGAAGCCGCCATCGGCGCCGTTGCCGAGGCCGGCCGAAGCGACCTGAAGATCGTATCGTCTTACGAAAACCAGGCCATGCTCGATGCGCTCAACCGCGGCGACATCCTCGCCTTCGCAACCCAGTATCCGGTCGGCGAAGGCGCCGTTGCGATCGATCAGGCGGTGCGTCTCATCGAGAAGAAGCCGGTCATGAGCCTTGTCCAGCCGATCGCCGCGGTCATCGACAAGACCACGGTACCGAAATTGCAGATGGACCTCGTGCTGGCGCCGGCGAGCTGGACACCGGTCTATTCGGTCAAGGCCAAGTAAGCCGCTCGCGAATGGTGCCGGGTGGGAGCACCTGCTCCCACCCGTCCTGCTCACGGCCCAACGGAGACGCGGATGGATGTCGAGATCGCCCCGAAGCCTGCCGAGCCTCTGCTTCGATTGCGGGGGATATCGAAGCGCTTCACCGGCGTTCGCGCGCTCGACCGGGTCGACCTCGACGTTCGTGCCGGCGAGCTTCACGTCCTGTTCGGCGAGAACGGCGCCGGCAAATCGACCCTGATCAATGTCGTCTCGGGAACGTTTCCGCCGGACGAAGGCACGTTCCATTTTGGCGACGAGGAGATCCATCATCTCACACCGCAGCGGGCCCGCGCGATCGGCATCAGCCCGGTCTTTCAGGAGTTCTCGCTTATCCCGAGCCTCACGGTGGAAGAGAACCTGTTCCTTGGCCGCGAGGTCACGCATGGCGGCGTGCTGCGCTCACGCGAGATGCGCAAGCGCGCCAGGGCGCTGATCGACGAGCTCGGCTTCGATCTCGATCCGGCGCAACGGATCGACGACCTTTCCCGCGCGCACCAGCAGATGGCCGAAATCGCGAAGGCCCTGCTCGGCCGCGTGCGCCTTTTGATCCTTGACGAGCCGACCGCCTCGTTGACCGAGCGCGAGACCGGACGGCTGTTCGAGCTGATCGCGCGCCTGAAGAGCCAGAATGTCGGGCTGATCTATGTCTCGCATCGCATGCGCGAAATCCGCGCCCTTGCCGACCGTGTGACGGTGCTGCGCGACGGCCGCCACATCCAGACCCTGGACGCCGCCGGCTCGACCGACGGCGAGCTGGTGGAGCTGATGACCGGCCGCAGGATCGACCTGCTGTTCCCGGCCATCGCCCACCGGCCTGACAAAATGATGGTCGACATCGAAAACCTGACGCTCGCGGATGGCAGTGTTCAGGAGGTGAATTTCCATGCCCGCGCCGGCGAGATCACCGGCATCGCAGGTCTCGTCGGCTGCGGCAAATCGGAGCTGATCCGCGCGGTCTACGGCATCGAGCCGACGGCATCAGGCGTGATCCGGATCGACGGTCTGCCTTACGAATTCCCGAGCCCCAGGCAAAGCCTCAAGCGCGGCATCGCCTATTTTCCCGCCAACCGAGTTGCTGAAGGGCTCGCGCTATCCCGTCCGATCCGCGAGAACGCATCCATGACGGTGCTCGACCTGCCCGCGTTCGCGCGCTTCGGCGTGCTGCGGCAGGCCGCCGAACGCGTCACGATCGCGGACATCATGGAGCGGTTGCAGCTGAGGCCGCCGAACATCGAACGGAGCGTCGGCGCGCTGTCCGGCGGCAACCGTCAAAAAGTGATGCTGGCACGCGCGCTCACGCGTGAACTGACCGTGTTCCTGTTCGACGAGCCGAGCGTCGGGATCGACGTCGGCGCCAAGCTCGAGGTCTACCAGTTCATGAAGCGCCTGGTCGAGGCCGGCGCCGCCGTGATCGTGGTGTCGTCGGAATTGCCGGAGGTTCTGGCGCTGTCGAACCGGCTCTACGTCATGCATCACGGCCGTATCGCCGCCGAGCTGAAGGGCGCCGAGAAGACCGAGCAGAACGTGCTGTCGAGCTTCTTCCGCGACCATCTCGCCGCGGAGGTCGCGTGAACACCGCGCTGGTCACCGCAAACCCGCAAGGCGCGATCGGCCTGCGATCGATCGCAGGCCGTTTCGGGTTCCTGCCGGCCCTGCTGGTCTTGCTCGTCGCCGGCATGTCGGCGGTCGATCCGCAGTTCTACGGCATCATCAACATCCTCAACATCCTGCGCAACGCGTCGCTGCTCGCGATCGTCGCCTGCGGTCAGGCGCTGGTCATCATCGCGGGCGGCTTCGATCTCTCGGTCGGCGCCGTCGTGGCGCTTGCGAGCGTCGTCACCGCCAAGACCATGGCCGCCGCAGCCACCGCGTTTCCCGGCAACAACGCCCTCATCATTGCCAGCGGGATAGCGGCCGGACTCGGCTCCGGGGCCGTGGTCGGGCTCGTCAACGGATTCTGCGTGGCGAAGCTCAAGGTATCCGGCTTCGTGGTGACCCTGGGCACGATGTCGGCGACTGCGGGCGTCGGCCTGATGATCACCAACGGAATCCCGGTTTACGGCATGCCCGACATCTTCGTGAAGGGCTTTGGGCGCGCCCAGGCGCTCGGCCTGCCGACCGCCGTCCACGTCGCGCTGGTCATCATCATCGTGATGGTGTTTGCGCAGCGGCGCACACTGTTCGGCCGTTACGTCTACGCGATCGGCGGCAATGTCGATGCGGCCATCGTGTCGGGCGTATCGATTCAGCGCCACGTCGTCGGCACCTACGTTGTCTCGAGCATGCTCGCGGCACTGACCGGCATCCTGCTGACCGCGCAGGTCGGCTCCGGCCAGGCCAGCTTCGGCGGCGACCGGATGATGCTGCAATCGATCGCGGCCGCCGTGATCGGCGGCGTCAGCTTGCGCGGCGGCGTCGGGCGCATCGAAATCGTCGCCATCAGCGCCCTGTTCCTGACCATCCTGGGCAATGCGCTCAACCTCTTGCACGTCGACTCCCGGCTGCAGCCGGTCTTCCTCGGCGTCATCATGGTCGCAGCCGTGGCGCTGGATGAACTCAGCCGACGGAGCAAGGCTCGTGTCTGACCTCGAATTGTCCGTCGCCGCCAAGAACGCGGATCGCCCGAAATTGGCGCCGGGTCGATGGCTCTGGAGCGCAGTGCTGCCGGTCGCATTGGTGGCCCTGTTGCTCGGCTTCGCGGCGGTCGACCGCGGCGTGTTGTCGCCGGCCAACCTGCTCAACATTGCGCAGCAGACCAGCTATCTGGCCCTGTTCGCGATGGCCCAGACCGTAGTGATCCTGACGCGCGGCTTCGACCTCGCACTCGGCCCGACCGTATCGATGGTGAGCGTCGGCACCGCGCTGGCGATGGCCGGCGCCACGGCGTCGGGCCATGGTACAGGCGCCGTGCTGCTCGCGGGGCTCGCTGCCGGTTTGCTGCTCGGCACCGCATGCGGCCTCTTCAACGGCGTGGTTATTGCGCTGCTCGGGGTCAACCCCTTCGTCGCAACGCTCGGCAGCTACAATATCGCGATCGGAGTTGCGACCACGCTGTCGTCCGGACGGCCCGTGCAAGGCGTGCCGGCGCCGTTCTCGCAGATATTCTACGGCGGCGGCGTCTTCGGTATCCCGGCGGCTATCGCGATCACGGTCGGGGTTGGCGCCGTGCTCCATTGGACCCTGACGCGGACGGTGTTCGGCCGTTCGCTTTACCTCATCGGCACCAACCCGCGCGCAGCGGCGGTCGCCGGCCTGCCGGTCAAGCGCACCCTGATCGCGACCTATGTGCTGTGCTCCGGGCTTGCGGCGCTCGGCGCGATCATGATGACGGCGCGGACCGGATCGGGCGAGCCGAACCTCGGCGGAGCGCTTTCACTGCAGGCGATTGCCGGCGCCGTGGTCGGCGGAACAAGCCTGGCGGGCGGTCGCGGTGGGGTCGGCACCGCAGTGCTCGGCGCCCTGTTCATCACCATTTTGTCCAACGGCATGAACCTCACCCGGATCGACGGGTACGTCCAGATGGTCGTGCTCGGCGCGATCGTCATCGTCGGCGTTCTGCTCGATCGCCTGCGACTGGAGCGGCGCCAATGACGACGGGTTCTCCCATGCAGAGCGGCGCTGGCGAGACGCACGAGGCACCTGCGTCGATCTACGTCGCGCCCTCGCTCGCTTCCGCACTCGACGCACTGAGCGAATTCGGCGCGGCCGGCGCCGCCTTTGCGGGCGGCACATGGATCATGCGGTCGCCGATCCGCCACGAGCGGTTGAAGCCACACTATGTCGCGATCGGCAAGATCGCCGAGCTGACCACGGTCCGTATCGACAGCGATGCAATCGAGATCGGCGCGGCGGTTACCCATGCGGCACTCGCGGCGGCCCTGGCCGATCTTGCGGAATTCGCGGTCCTGGTCGACGCCGCCGGCCGCTCCGCCAATCCCGCGATCCGCGCGATGGCGACGATCGGCGGCAACCTTGCGACGGCGGAATTCGCCGCGGCGGATTGCGTGCCGGCGCTGCTCTGCCTCGATGCCCAAGTCGAAATGTCCGCACGCGACTGCCGCGAGCGCATCGGCCTGGCGCATTTCCTGAAGATCCGATCGTCCCTTCCCCCCGGTCATCTGGTGACGCGGATCATCTTGCCGCGGGCGGCGCGCAGAAGCGCCCATGCCCGCCTGCCGCTGCGCAAATCGGGTGACTACCCGGTCGCCATCGTCAGCCTGTCGGTCAGCATCGATGCAGCGGGCCGTATCCAGGCGGCGCGCGTCGCGGTCGGTTCAGTCGAGCCGGTGGCGCGGCGCTGGGAGCGGCTCGAGGCAGCGCTGATCGGACGTCCGCTCGATGCGGCGGAGGCCGCGCAGACCGCGGCCGCGTTGGCGGACGAGTTCGTCGGCCGCGACGGCGTTGATGCCCCGGCCTGGTATCGGGTCAGCGTGCTACCCGGTCTCGTCCGCCGCGCTGCGATCGCAGCGCTTGGCTCCTGAACTGGTGGGGACCGACATGGGATTCAACTTGACCGTGAACGGCGACCATCTTTCTTCCGCGACCGATCCCGCCACGCCGCTGATTGACATTCTGCGCGAGGAGATGCATCTGACCGGCGCGAAACCGGTCTGCCGCGAGGGCTTTTGCGGCGCCTGCATGGTGCTGGTCGACGGCGAGCCGACGCCATCGTGCCTGTTGCCCGCCGCGCTGGCCGATGGCCGCGAGATCCGCACCGTCGAAGGCCTTGCGGCTCACGGCGAACTGAACCGCATCCAGGCGGCCCTCGAGGCCAGCGATGCGGTCCAATGCGGCATGTGCTTTCCCGGCATGGTGGTGAGCCTGACGCATCTCTTGACGACCCGGCCTGACGCCACCCGTGACGATATCCGGGCGGCACTCACCGGGAACATCTGCCGCTGCACGGGATACGAACGCATCGTCGAGGCGACGCTGCTCGCCTTGGCCAACGCATAATCGGGAGGCGCAAGCATGTCCGACGTTTCCGCGACGATGGATTTGCGCCGGCGGGACGCCGCCGACAAGCTGCGTGGCCGCACGCGCTACACCATCGATCGATATCTGCCGGGCATGCTGCACGCCGCGGTGCTGCGTGCCGGCGTGCCCTCGGGCCGTATCATTCGCCTCGACACGTCGAGGGCTGCCCGCATGCCGGGGGGTACGTGCGATCGTGACGGCGGCGGACGCGCCCGGCATGATCGGCATCGGCATCGCCGATCACCCGCTGTTCGCCCGCGATGTCATTCGCTACGACGGCGAACCGCTTGCCGCGGTCGCAGCCGTCACGTTGGCGCAGGCGCAGGCCGCGCTCGCGGCGATCGACGTGGAAATCGAGCCGCTCCCCGCAGTACTGACCATGGCGGAGGCGCTGGCGCCAGGTGCGCGGCTGGTTCATCCGGACTGGCGCAGCTATGAGGTCCTGGTCGAAGGTGGCGCGCGCGCGGGCAATGTCGCCTGGGAGGCGACCGTCGTTCGCGGCGACGTCGACGCCGCCTTTGCGCGGCCTGACGTCGAGATCGTCGAAAGTCTCTATCGCGTCGGCCGGCAGAACCACGTGGCCTTCGAGCCGCGTGCGGTCGTCGCAAGCTACGAGGACGGCCGCTTCCATATCGAGACGTCGACGCAGGTTCCCTGGAGCGTCCGCAATGCAACCGCGCGCGTGTTGGGCGTGCCGGCGTCGCAGGTGCGCGTCACCGTGCCGCCGGTCGGCGGCGGCTTCGGTCTCAAGTTCGATCTGGCGGTTGAGCCCTTCGCCGCCCTCCTCGCCCGCGCCAGCGGCCGGCCGGTTCGCCTTGTCAATTCCCGCGAGGACGAGATGCTGACCTGCCTGTTCCGCGAGAACGCCGATATCCGCATCCGCTCGGCGGTGACGCGCGACGGAGAAATCGTGGGCCGCGAGGCGGTCGTACTAATGGACTGCGGCGCCTATGGCGGCGAACAGATCTTCCTGACCACCATGACCGCGCACACGCTCGGCGGAAACTACAGGCTTGGCAGCGTGCGCATGGTCTCGCGCGCGGTCTACACCAACACGGCGCCGAACGGGGCGTTCCGCTGCTGCAACGGCGTCTACAACACCTTTGCGCTCGAGCGGCACACCGACGAGATCGCAGCGCGGATCGGAATGGATCCACTTCTCTTCCGGCGCCGCAATGTGCTCGGCGACAAAGACCTTGGCGCCACCGGCCAGGTATTTGAAGGCGATGTGCTCGGCCCGATGCTCGACCGGATGGATACGTTGCGCGACGCCGCAGCGCCGCTGCCGGCGCGCACCGACGGCAAGCTCCTTGGACGTGCGACCACCGTCGGCACCTGGTTCGTCTTCGTCGGCCCGTCGGCCGCGACGGTGAACATGAATGCCGACGGCACGGCGACCCTGGTCACGTCGGGTGTCGAGATCGGATCCGGCTCGATGATGCAGAGCCTGCCGCAGATCGTTGCCAGCACGCTCGGCATCGCGCCCGAGCAAGTGATCGTCCGCGCGGCCGATACCGATGCGGCCGGTTATGATGTCGGCGTCGGTGGCGGCCGCACCACCGTCTCGCTCGGCGCCGCCAGCCTGTCGGCGGCACAGGAGGTCCGCACGAAGCTTTTGAGGATCGCCTCCGAGATGATCGAGGCCGCGCCCGGCGATCTCGTCATGCGCGATGGTCGGATCGAGATCGCGGGCGCGCCGGGCTCCGGCCGCACCGTCGCCGAGGTCGCGACCCGCGCTCAAGCGCTGGGCGGACCGGTCGCCGGCACCGGCGCTTTCACCGGCGCCGGGGTGCCGGCGATGCCCGGTTGCGTTGCCGGTCATTTCATCGACGCGATCGACATCCCCGTCTTCGCCGTCCACGACTGCGAGGTCGCCGTCGATCCGGAGACCGGGCATGTCGAGGTGCTAAGCTATCGCGTGGTCCAGGACGTCGGGCGTGCGCTGAATCCACGCGCAATCCACGGCCAGATCCAGGGTGGCGTCGTGCAGGGTCTGGGCTACGCCCTGCACGAGGAGGTGACGATCGGCAGCAATGGCCGTGTCAGTCAAAGCGGCTTTGAGACCTACCGCGTACCGCTTGCGCTCGACGTCGTACCGGTGGAGATCAGCCTCTATGAGGGCGCGCCGTCGGTGGGGCCGCTCGGCACCAAGGGCGCCGGAGAAGTGCCGATCCTCAATGTTGGCGCCGCCGTCGCCTGCGCCGTTGCCAACGCGACAGGAAAGCGGGTGCAGGAATTACCCCTGACGCCGCCGCGCGTGCTCGAACTTCTGCTCGAGCGCAAGCCGGGTCTGGCACTGTCTCACATTGCCGAGGTGTGGGCGGACAACCTTGTTCGTCTTCACGGGGCGCGCTAGGGACACCAGAAAATGCCCAGCAAACGATCCGAACGCTGAGCGACCGACTTGGGCGCAAGGCGCCCGATCCGTGGCGGGTAAGCGCTACCGCCTCCCCCGCACCGACCGAGCCCGCGATATTTTCGTCCATTCCCCTCCGCGGCGCTCAGGCAGCCGCGACCTCGTGGCCAGCCATGACTTCCAGCGCTCTCAGAATAGCGGAATGGTCCCAGCTTTTGCCGCCGAGGGCGGTACAGGCGTTGAACAGCTGCTGGGCTGCGGCAGTGCCTGGCAGCGACAAGCCGAGCGCGCGCGCGCCTTCCAACGCGAGGTTGAGATCCTTCTGATGCAGCTCAATGCGAAAGCCTGGATCGAAATTGCGCTTCAGCATGCGATCGCCGTGTACTTCGAGGATCCGGGACGACGCGAAGCCACCCATCAACGCCTGGCGCACCAGCGCGGGGTCGGCCCCCGCCTTGGACGCGAACAGCAGGGCCTCGCTCACCGCCTCGATGGTCAGCGCCACGATGATCTGGTTCGCAACCTTGGTGGTCTGGCCGTCGCCGTTGCCGCCGACATGCGTGACATTCTTCCCCATCGTTTCAAACAGGGGCTTCATCGCATTGAACGCCCGCTCCCGTCCGCCAACCATGATGGTCAGGCTGGCCGCCTTTGCGCCAACTTCGCCTCCGGAGACCGGCGCGTCGAGATAGTCGGCCCCGAGTGCATCGATCTTGCGTGCAAACTCCTTCGTCGCCAGCGGAGAGATCGAGCTCATATCCGTCACGATCATGCCTTTGGAGATGCCCTCCGCGACGCCGCCTTGACCGAACAGCACGGCTTCGACATGCGGAGTGTCCGGCACCATGATGATCACGGCATCCGCTTCCTGCGCCACCTGCTTGGCCGACTCGCAAGCGATGCCGCCGGCTGCAATCAGCTCGGGCGCAAGCGGTACGACGTCGTGCAGGAACAGGCGATAGCCGGCAGCCAGGAGGTGGCCCGCCATCGGACGTCCCATGGTGCCAAGTCCGATGAATCCGATGTCTTTCATTGTCGTTGCTCCTGTCAGGCGGATGAAGGCGTTTTCCGGCGAGCGACTCTCGGCTCGCGTGAAGAAAACGCGTCAAAACAAAATTCCAGAGCTCCGTCCCGATTCAATCGGAACGGAACAAGCTCTAGGTCACGAAAGTCTGCGCGGCGTGCCAGCCGAGGCTCTCGAGCGTGGTCGTCCGCGGCTTGTATTCGCATCCGATCCAGCCCCGATACCCGATGCTGTCGAGATGCTTGAACAGATAGGAGTAATTGATCTCGCCGGTTCCCGGCTCATAACGCCCAGGATTGTCGGCGAGCTGGACATGCGCGATCCGGCCGAGATGCTTCTGCAGGGTCCGCGCGATATCACCTTCCATGATCTGCATGTGATAGATGTCGTACTGGATGAACAGGTTGGACGAGCCCACCTCGGAAATGAGCTGCACCGCCTGTTCCGTACGGTTCAGGAAGAAGCCGGGAATATCGAGCGTGTTGATCGGTTCGATCAGGAGCTTGATGCCATGCTGGCCGAGCGCGCCGGCAGCGAAGCGCAGGTTGGACACGAGGACTTCCTGCAGTTCTGCCCTATCCGTATCGGCTGGAGCGATGCCCACCAGGCAGTTCAGCTGCCGGCAATCCAGCGCCTTTGCGTAGTCGATTGCGCGCACCACACCGTCGCGAAATTCGTCGACACGATTGCGCAGGATCGCAATGCCCCGCTCGCCAGCTGCCCAGTTGCCGGCCGGAAGATTGTGCAGCACCTGGGTCAGCTCACAGCGCGTCAACTCCTCCCGCAACGCGCCCTTCTCGAAGTCATAAGGAAAAAGATACTCGACTGCGTTGAAGCCGGCGGCCTTGGCCGCCGCGAACCGATCGAGGAACGGCAACTCGTTGAAGAGCATGGTGAGGTTGGCGGCAAATTGAGGCACGGGTCATATCTCCGCTTGAAGCGCTGAAAGATGTCGTCAGGCCGGCAACAGCGTGCCGGATCGTGACGCGCTCGGCACGTCATCGAGCGGGAGATCCAGCACCTCCTCGAATTCGACGATGTTGTCGATCTCCGTTCCCATGGCGATATTGGTCACCCGCTCGAGAATGAACTCCACCACCACGGGCACGCGATGCTTCGCCATCAGCTCGCGTGCGGTCGCGAACGCCGCTTGCGCGTCGCTCGGATCGGTGACCCGGATCGCCTTGCAGCCCAATCCTTCCGCAACGGTCACATGGTCGACGCCGTAGGCGCCGATCTCGGGCGCGTTGATGTTCTCGAACGAGAGCTGGACGTGATAGTCCATGTCGAAGCCGCGCTGCGCCTGCCGGATCAGGCCGAGATATGAATTGTTCACGACGACGTGGATGTAGGGCAGATTGAACTGCGCTCCGACCGCGAGCTCCTCGATCAGGAACTGGAAGTCGTAATCACCCGACAGCGCGACAATGTCACGGTCGGGATCGGCGGCGCGCACGCCGAGCGCGGCCGGCAGCGTCCAGCCGAGAGGGCCGGCTTGGCCGGCGTTGATCCAGTTGCGTGGATTGTAGACGTTGAGGAACTGGGCGCCGGCGATCTGCGACAACCCAATCACGGTCACGTAGCAGGTGTCGCGGCCGAAGGCCTTGTTCATTTCCTCGTACACGCGCTGCGGCTTGATCGGGATGTTGTCGAAGTGGCTCTTGCGCAGCATCGAACGCTTGCGGTCGCGACAGGCGGCGGGCCAGGCCTGCCGATCGCGCAGCCTCCCGGACTTCCGCCACTCCCTGGCGACGCTCACGAACATTTCCAACGCAGCCTTGGCGTCCGAGACGATACCGAGGTCCGGATTGAAGACCCGTCCGATCTGCGTCGGCTCGATGTCGACATGCACGAATTTGCGGCCCTTCGTGTAGGTCTCGATCGAACCGGTATGGCGGTTGGCCCAGCGATTTCCGATGCCGAGCACGAAGTCGGATTCGAGCATCGTGGCGTTGGCATAGCGATGGCTGGTCTGCAAGCCGACCATGCCTGCCATCAGCGCGTGATCGTCAGGAATGGCGCCCCACGCCATCAGCGTCGGGACCACGGGAACGTTGACCGCTTCGGCGAAGGCGACCAGCAGCTCGGCAGCATCGGCGTTGATCACGCCGCCGCCGGCCACGATCAGCGGCCGCTCCGCGGCATTCAGCATCTCGAGCGCCTTCTCGATCTGCTTGCGCGTCGCCGTCGGCTTGTAGACCGGCAGCGGTGAATAGGTCTCGTCGTCGAACTCGATCTCGGCCAATTGCACATCGAGCGGAAGATCGATCAGCACCGGTCCCGGCCGCCCCGACCGCATGATATGGAAAGCCTGGCTGAACACGCGCGGCACCAGCGCCGGCTCGCGCACGGTCACGGCCCATTTCGTCACCGGCTTTGCGATCGCCTCGATGTCGACGGCCTGGAAATCCTCCTTGTAGAGCCGCGCCCGCGGCGCCTGACCGGTGATGCAGAGGATCGGAATCGAATCCGCTATCGCCGAATAGAGCCCAGTGATCATGTCGGTTCCGGCGGGGCCCGATGTGCCGATGCAGACGCCGATATTGCCCGCCTTCGCCCTGGTATAGCCCTCCGCCATATGCGAGGCGCCTTCGACGTGCCGCGCCAGAATATGACTGATCGAGCCGTTGCGCTTCAGTGCGGAGTAAAGCGGATTGATCGCTGCGCCGGGAACGCCAAAAGCGCAAGTGATCCCCTCGCGTTCCAGTATGCGGACCGCTGCGTCCACCGCTCGCATCTTCATGTGATGATCCCGCTTCGCTATGAGTTGGCCTGAGCAGGATCATCAGGCCCGCGAGCATCGATCTCAACGCAATCGATTGGAATTTCCGCGCTGTGGCAACGCTCGCGATTTCTTGCGCGTCTTCAATCGATTAGCGTCAGCGTAGAAATGGAAATTGTTGCGATCGAAATTGCAGCCCGCCTTACGCCTGCGCTTGCTGCGTGCGGTTCCCGCGAAGTTCGGCCGTGAGTTCGGCTGCGATCCGGTGCACGATCGTACCGATCTCGGGCAAGCGTTCGTTCGTCAGCCGGTCTGCCATGCCCGATACCGAGATTGCGGCATATGGCTCGTTGCAATCGTTGAAGACGACCGCGGCCACGCAGCGCAGGCCGAGGCGCGCCTCTTCATCATCCACCGCATAACCCTGACGCCGCACGCTCTCCAATTCCTTGAACAACTCGCCGGGCCGCACGATCGATTTTTCCGTCAGCCGCGGCATGCCCTGACGGCGAATGATCGCGTTCACGTCGGCATCGGAATAGGTAGCCAGCACCGCCTTGCCCACTCCCGAGGCGATCATCGCGACGCGTCCGCCGACCTTGGTCAGCGAACGCATGATCTCCCGGCTCTCGATGCGGGACACGACAATGATGGATTCGTCATCGACCACGGCAAGGTTGGCCGTTTCCCTGGTCTGGTCGCGCAGCTTGCGCAGATAGGGCAGCGCCTGCGCGGCAAAATTCCGCCGGCGCACGAAGGTCGAGCCGACCACGAAGCTTTGCGCGCCGATGTGCCACTTGGACTCCTCGCGGTCGAACTGCACGAACCTGCGGTTCTCGAGCGTGGTCAGCAGACGATGAACGGTCGAGGGTGACAGGCCGGTGCGGATCGCCAGATCGGTCAGCCGATAGCCTTCATCATCCTCCGCAAGTGTCTCCAGGATTTGCATGGCGCGATCAACGGACTGAACACCGCCGTCGCGTACGTCCTGCTCCGGCTGCGCGCGAAGATCGGGATCGGACGGCTTGCGCCTGATCGGCTCTCTTTTCATCACGACCTGACCCTAACCGGTTGCGGTTCAGAACGAAATTGCTCGCCAAGAACGAGCGTCAGAATTGGCATATGGCATACCATAACGCCCCGGAGTCAAGCGAACGCAATCTGCGAATAGGTCAGTATTTTTGCCATTCTTCTTTTAAAATGGCTCGATTCTTTTGTTTGACATCTGGGATAATGTATACCACGATTATTTCGAAACGACCTAATCACGCAACCGGGAGAACGCTGCCATGTACGTCGGGGACATCCTTCGCAACAACAGTCCGCACCTGGTGACGATCGGCTCGAACGAAACCGTGAGCATTGCGGCGAACCTGATGTACGCGAGCAATGTCGGCGCCCTCGTGGTCAGAAGCGCCTCGCGCAGCAAGGACGCCGCCGTGGTCGGAATGTTCAGCGAGCGCGACGTCGTTGCTGTGATCGCCGAGCGCGGCACCAATGGTCTTGCGATGAAAGTCGCGCAGTTCATTTCGCCGCGGCCGCTGCTGTCCTGCAATTCGCAAGATGCGCTCACGGATGTCGAGCGCCTCATGGCCCGTCACGGGATCCGCCATATCCCCGTCATCGACAACGGCCGGCTCGTCGGCGTCGTGAGCATGCGGGACATCACCCTTGCTTACGAGGAAGCCGCCTGCGCGGCCTGACAGAGTTACCCAAGTCCATTGCCACGCTACTCGGTTCGAGCCCGCTGCGGCTCCTGCTGTGTCCCCATTCTGCTTGCGAGGATCTCATGAGAATCTGCATCTACGGCGCCGGCGCAATCGGCGGCTATCTCGGTGTCGAATTGATGCGCGCTGGTGCCGATGTCAGCCTGGTCGCGCGGGGCGCGCATCTCGCCGCGATGCGGCAGAACGGCCTGAAGCTCCTGATCGGCGACGAGGCGCGCGTCGTGCATCCTCGTTGTACCGATAACCCCGCCGAACTCGGCGAGCAGGATTACGTCATCATCTGCCTCAAGGCGCATTCGATCACCGGCGTCATCGAACCCATGCAGCCGCTGCTGGGCGATCGGACCCGCATCGTCACCGCCGTCAACGGCATTCCCTATTGGTATTTCCACAAGCACGGTGGTCGGCACGAGGGGTCGACGCTCGAGAGCATCGATCCCGGCGGTCGGCAGTGGAACGAGTTGGGCCCCGAACGCGCCATCGGCTGCGTGGTGTACCCCGCCACCGAAATCGAGGCACCCGGCGTGATCCGCCACGTCTATGGCAACAACTTTCCGCTGGGCGAGCCCTCCGGCGAGATCACATCCGACGTCCAGAAACTTTCCGAGCTGTTCATGGCCGCGGGCATGAAAGCGCCGGTCCTCGACCGTATCCGTGACGAGATCTGGCTCAAGCTGTGGGGCAATGTCTGTTTCAACCCGATCAGCGCCCTCACCCACGCGACCCTCGACGTGATCTGCAGCAATCCCGGCACGCGCGCGCTGTCCAGGGCGATCATGCTGGAGGCCCAGGCGATCGCGGAAAGCCTCGGCGTCAAGTTTCGGGTCGATGTCGAACGCCGCATCGAAGGTGCGCGCAAGGTCGGCGCGCACAAGACCTCGATGCTGCAGGATCTCGAACGTGGACGTCCGGTCGAGATCGATCCGCTGATCACCGTGGTGCAGGAGATGGGCCGGATGACAGGAATCGCGACGCCCGCCCTCGATGCGGTGCTGGCCCTGGTCGCGCAGCGCACCAGGCTGGCCGGCCTCTATGACGGAGCGGCCGGCGCCGCAGCAGCAGAAACGCTGGCGGTGGCGTGATCCCGATGGCCAATGTTACGCGCTGGGTCCGCTTCCGCCACCATGCCGAAATCGGCTTCGGGCAACTCACCCCGTCCGGCATCTCCGTGCACGAAGGAGACATGTTCGGCGACACGCGACCGACTGGACAAACGCTGGCGCTGGACAACGTCGAGCTGCTCGCCCCGACGCAACCGAGTAAGATCATCGCGCTCTGGAACAATTTTCACGCGCTGGCGGAGAAGCTGAAATCACCTGAGCCTGCCGAACCATTGTACCTTTTGAAGGCGCCAACCAGCGTCACCACGCCTGGCGCCGTCATCAGGCGTCCCTTGGGCTATGATGGCAAGACGACCTACGAAGGCGAGCTTGGCATCGTCATCGGCAGGAGCTGCACCGCGGTCGCGCCCGAGCAGGCCGACGCCTTCATCTTCGGCTACACCTGCACCAACGACGTCACCGCGGCAGACATCCTCAATCGCGACCCGACCTTCCCGCAATGGGCGCGGGCCAAGGGCTTCGATGGATATGGACCCTTCGGTCCCGTCATTGCCTCAGGCCTCGACCCCGCAAGCCTTGTGGTGCGCACCATCCTGAACGGCGTCGAGCGCCAGAACTACCCGATCGCGGACATGATCTTCAGCGCACAGACTCTGGTCAGCAAGATCTCGCACGACATGACGCTGTTGCCGGGCGACCTGATCTGCTGCGGGACATCGATTGGCGTCGGGGTGATGAAGGAGCCCGTCAACACGGTCACCGTCGCGATCGACGGAATCGGCGAGTTGACCAACGAATTTCGTCAGTAAGCGGCGGCGGGACGATAGCCCGACGCAGCCGGCCCAAACGACGATTATCTGCCTCAGGAGCACACATGATCTCCACGAAACCGGCATCATCGCCCGGCGGCTTCCGTTGGCTGCAGCTGGCGATCGGCATCGTCTGCATGGCGATGATCGCCAACCTGCAATATGGGTGGACGCTGTTCGTTGACCCGATCGACGCGAAGTTTCACTGGGGTCGTCCAGCTATCCAGCTCGCCTTCACGATTTTCGTGATGACGGAGACATGGCTTGTGCCGGTGGAGGCCTGGTTCGTGGACAAATACGGCCCCCGCATCGTCATCACGTTCGGCGGGCTGATGATCGGGTTGGCCTGGGTCATGAACTCATACGCCTCCTCTCTCGTCACGCTTTATGCGGCAGCAATCGTCGCGGGCATTGGCGCCGGCGCCGTCTACGGCACGTGCGTCGGCAATGCGCTGAAATGGTTTCCGGACCGGCGCGGCCTGGCCGCAGGGGCAACTGCCGCCGGGTTTGGCGCCGGTGCGGCCCTCACCGTCGTACCGATTGCCAACATGATTGCCGCCAGCGGCTACCAGAGCACCTTCCTGACCTTCGGGATCGGGCAAGGCCTCATCGTCATCCTGCTGGCCTGGTTCGTCCGCCCGCCGGATGGCGTCGAGGCGCCCAGGAAGAAGCGGCTCAATCTGCCGCAGAGCGCGATCGACTACACCCCGCCCCAGGTGCTGCGCACCCCGATCTTCTGGGTCATGTACCTGGTGTTCGTCATGGTGGCTTCCGGCGGGTTGATGACCGCCGCGCAAATCGGGCCGATCGCCCATGACTTCAAGATCGCGGACACGCCGGTCACCCTGGCGGGCTTCCAGATGGCGGCGCTGACCTTTGCCATCTCGCTCGATCGCGTCTTCGATGGTTTCGGCCGTCCGCTCTTCGGCTGGGTCTCCGACAATATCGGCCGCGAGCACACGATGTTCATCGCGTTCGCGACTGCGGCGCTGATGCTGCTGACGCTGTCCACCTACGGTCACGTTCCGGTTGTCTTCGTGCTGGCCACGGCGATCTATTTCGGCGTCTTCGGCGAAATCTACAGCCTGTTTCCCGCGACGTCGGGCGACACGTTCGGCGCCAAATACGCAACCACCAACAACGGCATGCTCTACACGGCGAAGGGCACGGCGGCGCTGCTCGTGCCGCTCGCGAGCATCATCTCCTCGCAGCTCGGCTGGCAGGCCGTGTTCATCGTTGCGGTTGCGCTCAATGCCACCGCGGCCCTCACTGCCTTGTTGTTGATCAAGCCGATGCGGCGCGCGTTCATTCTCGGCAGTGAAGCGACGGCAAGCGCCGCAGTCGCTCGCGCGAAGGTCTTTCCCGGTGAAGGCGGCCGACTGGAGGCACCCGTGTCTTACGACCGTCTCGAGAAGGCGCCATAACAAGAGACCTATCGGCCGGAGCGCAAACGATTGAGCGACAAATGGACGGATGTGCGAGCTCGGGCCGCCCTGCGGCGAATCTTCGGCGCCGCCATCGCGAGCGCCGATCCGAGGATCACGATCGCCAGCGCCCTGCCGGCAAAGCCGAAGGGCAGATGCATCGTCGTCGGCGCGGGTAAGGCGTCGGCGGCCATGGCGGCGGGCCTCGACGCGGCATGGCCTGACGTCGAGCTTTCGGGTGTCGTCGTCACGCGCCACGGCCATTCGGTCCCAGCCGGCCGCATCGAAGTGCTCGAAGCGTCTCACCCCGTGCCGGATGACACGAGCAAGGCCGCTGCCCTTCGCATGCTGCGCGCAGTCGAGGGGCTTTCGGCAGACGATCTCGTCATCGCCCTGATGTCCGGCGGTGGCTCGGCGCTGATGACCCTTCCGGCATCTCAGATGACTCTCGCCGACAAGCAGGCGGTCAACCGGGCACTCCTTGCAAGCGGCGCGACAATTGCCGAGATGAACGTTGTCCGCAAACATCTGTCCGCGATCAAGGGCGGGCGGCTGGCGCTGGCCGCCCGCCCCGCCCGCGTCACGACCCTCGTGATCTCAGACATTCCCGGCGACGATCCCGCCGCGATTGCCTCCGGTCCCTCGCTGCCGGACAGCAGCACAAAAGCCGATGCGCTGGAGATCGTTGGCCGGTTTGCCATCGACCTGCCGGAAGCGGCGCGGCTTGTGCTTGAACAGGCTGACGAGACGTCCAAACCCGGCGAGATCGATGCTGATGTCCGCATCCTTGCCGCTCCATTCCATGCGCTTGACGCTGCGGCCAACGCCGCCCGGGACGAAGGCCTGACGCCGATCATCCTCGGAGACGCGATCGAGGGCGAGGCTCGGGAACTCGGAACCGTGATGGCCGGCATCGCCCTATCAGTCGCGAGGCACGCGCAGCCAGGCCCCGCCCCCACGGTGCTGCTGTCCGGAGGAGAAACGACGGTGACGATCGGGCGCGGGCCGGCGGGACGTGGCGGCCGCAACACCGAATTCCTGCTGGGGCTTGCCGTCGCCCTGTCCGGCGCGTCCGATATCTGGGCCATTGCGGGGGACAGCGATGGAATTGATGGAACGGAAGATGCGGCTGGCGCTTTGATCGGTCCGGATACGCTGCGGCGCGCCGGCGCGAATCTGCTTGACGCACGGGCGTACCTGGCTGCCCATGACAGCTATACGTTCTTCGACCGCCTTGGAGACCTGGTGCGCACCGGGCCAACGCTTACCAATGTCAACGATATCCGCGCCGTGCTGATTGCAGCCGGCAAGCCGGGAATCAAGCCAGCAATGAGGTGACCCATGCGCCGTCATCGACGCGCCAAGATCGTCGCAACCGTCGGTCCCGCCAGCAGTTCCCCCGAGATGCTCGAGGCGCTGCTGCTGGCGGGCGTCGATACATTCCGCCTGAACTTCAGTCACGGAACGCAGAGCGATCACGCACGCATTCACGCGGCGATCCGAAAGCTGGAACAGGAGGTCGGCCGGCCGATCGGCATCCTGATGGACCTCCAGGGTCCGAAGATCCGCGTCGGCACCTTGCGCGATGGAAAGATCGCCGCAGTGGCCGGAGAGACCATTCGGTTCGTTTTGTCCGGATCGGAAGGCGACCGAACCGCAATTCCCCTCCCGCATCGGGAGATCTTTGCCGCCGTTGCCCCTGGCCATGACCTTCTGATCGACGACGGCAGGGTCCGCGTTCGCGTTACCGGGCTCGGTGACGATTTCATCGAAGCCAAGGTGATCGTCGGCGGCGCGATCTCGAATCACAAGGGCGTCAATCTGCCGGGCACGGTCCTCGATCTTTCACCGCTGACCGCGAAGGATCGCCTCGATCTGGAGTTCGGCCTCAAACTTGGCGTGGATTGGGTTGCTCTGTCGTTCGTGCAGAAGCCCTCGGACATCATCGAGGCGAGAGGCCTCATCGGGGACCGCGCCGGTCTGATGGCCAAGATCGAGAAGCCGGCAGCACTCGAGCGGATCGACGATATCATCCAGTTGTGCGACGCCATCATGGTTGCGCGGGGAGATCTCGGCGTCGAAATCCCACATGAGGACGTGCCGGGGCGCCAGAAGGAGTTGGTGCGGGCCTGCCGTCTCGCGGTGAAGCCCGTGATCGTGGCCACGCAAATGCTCGACTCCATGGTCGCCGCCCCTACGCCGACACGTGCGGAAGTCTCCGACGTTGCGACCGCCATCTATGATGGCGCAGACGCAGTGATGCTGTCGGCGGAGTCCGCGACAGGCCGATATCCGCGCGAGGCGGTCGAGATGATGGACCGCATCATCCGCAGCACCGAGCAACACAAGATGTACCGCTCGATCGTCGAGGCGACCCAGCCCGGCGAGGAGCAGACGCCACCGCATGCCGTGGCCACGGCAGCGGCCGATCTCGCCTCCGTCGTTCACGCCGCAGCCATTGTGGCCTATACGTCGAGCGGCACCACGGCCGCACGCGTCGCGCGCAAGCGGCCGAGCCGCCCGATCCTCGCCATCACCCCAAGCCGCGAAGTGTCCCGCCGCCTGTGCCTGCTTTGGGGCGCTCACAGCGTGCTTTCCGGCGACGTTCAGAGCTATGAGGAGATGGTCGAGCGCGCAACTGCATTCGCGCATGCAGAGCAGTTTGCATCGAGCCGCGATCTGCTGGTCGTTGTCGCCGGCATTCCCTTTGGACAAGCGGGAACGACCAACAATCTACGGGTCGTATCGCTGCCCTGAGAGAACCGTCGGCCCGAGCGATTGCATCATCAGCGCTCCGCGCGGCAAGGTGCGAGCGATGGTCGCACGCATCCCGATTGCCTGAAGCGTGATGAGATTAGGTTCAGCTGGAACGGCGTCGAAGGTTCACCTCTCCCTTGGGAGAGGTCGATTTGCGCAGCAAATCGGGTGAGGGGTTGCGGTCTATCGAGAGAACAAGAGCCCTCACCCGGATTGCTTCGCAATCCGACCTCTCCCCGGCGGGGAGAGGTAAAGCGGGGTCGATCGCCGATTCCGAGTAAAGTCATCTCGTTTTAGGTCAGCATCGAGATGATCGACTGAAGCTGATCGGATGCGGACGTCACGAGCCCGTCGAACGATGTCTGGCCGTGAGCTGCGGCTCGCAGGATGCATTCCGCAACAGCGGCCTTGAGACCGAACACGGATTGATCCGCCGGCACGCTTGCCATGACCGCATCCAACGCATCGCGCATCGTCTGGATCAGTTCGGCGCTGTGCTTCATGGCTGTCCCTCCGCACGCTCAAAATAAGCCGGCGGTGCGGGGTCGCCACTCACAAGCGCGCGATTCCAAATTGACTTTTCTTAATGCAGTGACAGGTACGTGAACCGGCGAGCGCTAAAGCGTGATGGCATTAAGTTCGATAGCCTGAATTTTTGAGGTAGTTGGCACATTCCTCGGAGGTGAAGGCGTCGAGCGCGTGGCCGATAGCGGCGCAGACTGCGTCGACGGTTCGCGCGGCGGCGTTGCGAAGCAGGTGTTTGAGCTTGGCAAAGACCTGTTCAATCGGGTTCAGATCGGGCGAGTATTTTGGCAGGAAGAAGAGCTTGGCGCCGACCGAGCGGATGAGCTGGCGAACTACCTTGCTCCTGTGGCTGCCGAGGTTGTCCAAGATGACGATATCGCCGGGTCGAAGGACGGGCAGCAGAACCTTCTCGACATAGGTGCGAAAGCTCACGCCATCGATCGGCCCTTCGATGAACCATGGCGCATCGATCCGGTCATGGCGCAAGGCCGCCAGGAAGGTCATGGTCTTCCAGCGGCCGTGAGGAACCTTGGCGTGAAGTCTGTGTCCGCGCGGCGCCCATCCCCGCAAGGGCGCCATATCGGTCCTGGTCCAGGTCTCGTCGATGAAGACCAGCCGCTCAGCTTCGACGCGATCTTGATACTTTGTCCACTGGGCTCGTCGCCTCGCGACCTCGGGTCGATCGCGTTCGCCAGCCGCCACGCTTTTTTTTGAAGCTGAGCTTCTCGGCATGGACGAAGTCCCACACCGAGTGGTAATCGACCTTCAGGCCGCGACGGGCGAGCTCGGCAACGAGACCACGTATGGTGAAATCGCCGTCCCTGATCCGCTGCGACAGCCAGACTGCGTGGTCTCCCGAAACCGCCTTCGGCTTGTGACCGCCCATCTGGCCAGGCTCAACGCTGCCGGTCTCATCGACACGCTGCATCCAGCCGATGGCAGTGCTGATCGCCACCCCAAACTGCTTGGCGGCCCGATTGCGGGACATCCCGCCCTCAACCGCGGCTACGACACGGTTACGGAGATCCAGGGAATAAGGCTTGCCCATCCATACCGGCCTCCTATCCAGCCAGCATGGTGAATCAGAAACACACTGATTTGGGAATCCCAAATCGATTCAACCTAAACCCATCCCGCTTTAGAGCTCTCTCTCGGCAAGCTTGCGAAACGCATCGGGCACCGAATGAACCGCCTCCAGCGCGGCTGAACCATATCCGATCGCCTCCCAGCCAAAGCGCTCGCGGATCTTGTCGATCGCACGGTCCGCCGCCCAGCGGGCCATCCCTGTCGGGCTTCCAGGGCGAAGCGCTTCATCCGCCAGTCCGAGTGGAAGCTCCAGCGCAAGATCCCAATGCTCCTCGAGATGCGACACCGAGATCGCCAGCAGCGAGATGATCTTCTCGCCGGGATGGTCGGCAAGGGCGGCGCGCACCAGATTCTCGGCGAGCCGGGCCAGGACGATGGTCGTACACACCGGCGCATCGAGCGTCATCGAGCGCGTCACCGACTTCAGGTCGGCGAAGCGGACGCGCACCGTCACGGTTCGTCCGGGCCGTGACTTCGCCCGAAGCCGCGTGGCGACGCGGTCGGCGAGATGAAGCAACGTTGGCCGGATGACTCGCTCGATCGCAGGCTTTCGGCCAAGTGCCGATTGTGCTCCTGCCGATCGCGCACGCCGGTGTGGCCTGAGCTGTCGCGGATCGCGATTCCAGGCCAGCGCGGCGAGTTTCTCGCCCGCTGCCGGACCGAGCAAACGCGTCAGCGACCGTTCCGACAATTTGGCGAGCTGACCGATCGTCGCAACGCCGATCGCGTCCAACCGGGTCCTGGTGACCGGCCCTACCCCCCACATCAACTCAACCGGCAATTCGTGAAGGAAGCTTAGCTCGGCGGCGGGATCGACGACGACAAGCCCGTCGGGCTTTGCGACCTGCGAGGCGATCTTCGCCAGATGCTTGGTGCGGGCGACGCCGACCGAGATCGGAAGGCCGAGCTCGGTGCGCACGCGCCACCGGATCGACGCGGCTATTTCGGCAGGCGTTCCGAACAGGTGAGTGCAGCCGGCAACGTCCGCAAACGCCTCGTCGATCGAAATTCGCTCGACCAGCGGCGTGAAGTCGCCGATCACCTTGATGGTCGCGTCGCCCAGGCGCTGGTAATCGCTGAAATGGCCGCCGACGAAAACGAGTTGCGGGCACAGTTGACGCGCTTCCCGCCCCGACATGCCGCCATGCACCCCGAAGGCCTTCGCCTCATAGGACGCCGCAAGCACAACCCCGCCCCCGACGGCGATCGGCTTGCCGCGCAGCGATGGCTCGAGCAGTTGCTCGACCGATGCGTAAAATGCATCGAGGTCCGCATGAAGGATGGTGGCTGCTGCTGCCATCTCGACCCGTTCATCCCTGACCTGACCGAAGCCGCCCGTCTCCGGACGTGGAAATTGACAATAGAACAAAATAGGAACATTCTGGAATCGAGTCAATCCAGCACGTCGCCGCGGCCGCTGGCGCCGCAAACGACGCTAGGCGTCAACGCGCGTTGCCACCGCGCGCGCTTGCCGCGCGAGGGGGTCTGCCGGCACTTCCTTCAGCCGCCTTCGCCACATCGCCCCCGGTCTCGGCCCGCGGGAGATCGAAGTGGGAGTTGCTGCGAGGCATTGACGCGACGCACGTCAGCGGATCGTTCGAGATGCATGACGGCGGCTTCTGCGATGGACGACCGCACGCAGCTTGCGCGTATTGCCGCACCAGCTCACCCATCAGCTGGCTGACTTTGCCGCGCAGGGCTTTTTCGGCTAGATATTTTGCAATGACCGACCAATCTCATCAGGTGGACTTCCAAGCTGCGGCCCACCTCTACAAATGGCCTTCGCTCAACAACTCGAGGCGAGAGGATCGCGCGCCCTATATGGTCGTCAACGGAACGCTCGACCAATGCATTCGGGATTTCATGGGCAAGCCCGAGAAGACGCGACATCTTTACGAGATCCGGACCAAGTCGCAGCCTCCCCTCGTCCCCGACGTGCTGTCACCCGAGCACGTGATCGAGCTCTCCAGGCTTCGCGAGTTTCTCTGAGGCGCGCAGCGAACGCGATCCCGACGCGTCGCGTTTGCGGAGCGACTTATCCATCTGTCGTAGGTCTGGTGCCGGATTGTTTGCCCCTTGGGGAGCCGGTACACTTGCTCGACTCCCTGACTGACCGACGTCCGTGCCGGCATGATTGATCCGCTTCGACCCGCTGAGGCTCGCACGTCGCCTGCACGGGAGGGGAACGGCCGCACGGCCGGTTGATGGGGCATCGCGAGGCGCCGCATGAGGTTCAATCTGGCGATCCTGAGTGTGCTGGCCGCGAGGCCCGGGGAGCGGATCGCGATCGACGAGGTCAGCCGCGAGGTCAAGCGCATGATCGCGGCCGGCGATGAAGCCACGCAGTCGAAGCGGCCCTCCGAGCTTGGCGACGCCGACGTCTTCCAATCGGGATGGGCATCGATCAACGATGCGGGCCTGCAGATCACCGATTCGGGACTCTCGCTGTGGCGCTCGCTCGAAGCCGCCCGTATCGAACAAATCCTCAATCAACAGGAAACGGAACGATTGGACACTGTTGCAGCCGACACGCGCCATTCAGGTGCGGACACCGCGATCGACCAACCCGACGACGTTGATCTCGAGCTCCCCGGCGTGACGCGCGAGGACCGCGACGACCGCCAGCCATCCGGCGAAGGCCGTTCGACCACTGCTCCCGACATCCCCTCGGGGGGCTCTCCGATCATCCCAGCGCCTGCATTCGGCTCCTTTCAAGAGACGAACCGAACGGCTTCGCGGCTGTCCGGTCTGGTCAGCTTGCTCGGCACGACCATGCCGAAATTCGCCGGCGCGCGGCGACGGCGATCCGTGGACGATGTCCCGGATCGTCGTGCCGATCGTCGAGGCGGATTGACGGGGCTGGCGGTGGCGTGCCTCAGCCTGATCTCGGTCGTCGCTTGCGTTGCCGCCGCGATTGCACTTGGTCAACTCTCTTCGCTGAAGTCGGACATTGCCGCCTTGCGACGGGAGATCGCGCCGCTGAGGGAACGCCTCGCCAGACTCGAACAGGTCGAAGTCGCAAAACGCGATGCCGCCCAGCAGGAAGATGCGCAGAACAAGGCCGAGGCGGAAAAGAGGCTGACTGACGGCGCAGGCGAACAGGCCGCGCTCAGCCTCTCGCGTGAAGAGATTCAGTTGATAAGGGAGTACATCAAGGCAGCGCCTTCGGCCGGCGCGGCTGTCGCGCCGATCAATGTCGGCGATCCCATCACCGGTGGAATGATTCCGCTGCCTTCACCGCTCACGGAAAAGCTGCCGCGTCTTGTCGGCGCGAGATTTGCGACCCGCAACGGTGCCATCATCATCAGCACACGAAACAGCCGCCGCGTCGATGCCGTGCTGATGCCGAACTAGATCGTGGCGAGGTCAAGTCGCAGGAGCGAGCTGCCAAAATATCGAAAACAACCCCATGCAAAGGAGCCGGCGGACCCGGCAACTCGACGCGTCGGGCAAAATTGGGTATTATAATACCTCTAAGAAATCGTGCAAAGGCTCGTGAACCGCTGTCAACCTACGGCTGATTATTCGGCGGACGCTCGATGAACTTCCGGCTGCCGTTGAGAAGCTCGAGGTTGTTGGCGATGACGGGGTTGCCCGGATCGAGCGAATACGCCTTCTCGAACTTCCGCCGCGCGCCGCTCAGATTGCCGCGCAGCATGAGGGAATAGCCCTGATCGTTGAGGATCTGGACGGTCTCGCCGCCAAGCCGGATCGCCTGCGCATAGGCCTGATCGGCAAGATCGAAGCGGCGCAACTTGTCATAGCTCGCCGCGAGCCCGACCCAGGCCGTCACGTCCTTCGGCGCCTTCTCGACCGCGTCCTTGAAATAGCGCTGCGAGATTCCGTAATTGCCGCGGTTGTAGTGCTCGAGCCCCATCCGCACCGGCTCGTCGGAGGGATAGTATTTGACGTCGGTCGGCTCCTGCACGGGGTCAGGACCGGCTGGAGCGCCAGGCGCGACCACAGCGGCGTCACGCACAGTATATTCTTGCACCGTATCGCAAGCCGCCAATGCTGTGGTCAGTAAGGCGCTAGCCAGCCAAAAAGGAATGCGCCGCATAGCCACTAATCCCCGCCCCACCTACTACCGCTTAAAAACACGATTCCACGCTAACACGGGTGGGGTTAGAGACGTGTTACCGGCTAGCCACATGCACCCGTCGAAATAGAAGACGCTCCTGACGCCCTGCCCTGGAAGACCCCAGCATCCAACGCGAAATGACTAACGTCGCGTCAAGCCTTGCTGGTACCAGTAGCAGTATCATTTTTATTAAGGTCGGCCGCCCACTGTGGCCACGCCGGTCCCCAAGTAGACGCTACCACCTGCGTCCACTGCTGCTGCCGTAGCGCCTGCAGTTCCCATTGGGGAGTGACCCAACCCCGGCAGGTCTCCTCCGAACGCCGGTAACGGATCGCGCGGCTGGTTGCCGGCACGATAGCGCGTGATAGCGCCATTGGTCTTCGCGGCCTGAGAGACGATCCGGCGATCGCCGACGTAGCTCGGCCAGGGATGGATCGTGTGGGTCACGGCATTGACCTGCTTCGCGTCCCCGGCACTTAAGGTGATGGTATCCGAACGCTGGAAATAACGATCCATTTCGTCATTGCCGGCCAAGCCATTACAAGCCCCGAGCGTGAAAACTGCGAGTAACGCCGTGCATGTCATATCGGTCGTCCTTCAGTTGAGCGTCTTGACTACGGGCTGGTCGGTTACCACCGCAGGTGGCGCAGATACCCGGACATCGGGGGCGATGATGTGCCCGTAGGGACCTTTGATGTCACCGCCGGAATTGACGTAGTCATTGTAGCGCTTTTTCACTTCCATCTGGCCGTTGAGGAAGAAGTCGACATCGTTTGCAGGCAGGCGGGAGTCCAGCGGCGACGCCAATTGCTGCCCAGGTGCCGCCGGCGCGACCAGACGCGGCGTCACGATGACCACCAGATCCGTCTCTTTCTGCTGATAAGACGCGCTTCGGAACAACGCACCAAGGACTGGCACCGAGCCGATCCAGGGCAATTGCTGTACATCCTGTGCGTTGCGGGTCTGGAGCAGGCCGGCAATTGCAAAGCTCTGGCCGTCGCGCAATTCAACCGTGGTCCGAGCGTTGCGGCTGCTTAATGCCGGAATTGTCGTCCCCAGGATTGTCACCGCATTGGTGAAATCGAGCTCGCTGACCGACGGCTCAACCCGAAAGGTTGATTACGCCGCGCGAGAGAACGGTGGGTACGAAGCCCAACTCGACGCCGAACTTCTTGAATTCGATGGTGACGGTGGGAAAGCCGTTCGTAGTGTTGGAAGCTACCGGCACCGGAAATTCACCACCCGCCAGGAAGCGCGCTGCATCGCCCGACAACGCCATCAGGTTGGGCTCGGCCAGGCTGCGCACCAGCCCTTTTGTCTCCAGCGCCTGCAGCAACAGATCGACCGAAGTGCCATTACTCGTTTTCAGCACATTCGTTAACAGGTTACCGAACGGAACTGCGCCACCGATCAGCCCTGACGCGGTGGATAGAACAGGAACGCCTTGAGGGGTCTGTGAGGCTACCGGTCTGCCAGCAGTTCCGCTATTTCCAACCTGCGTGAGGTTGCCATTGCCGGCATAGAGGTTCACGCCCAGTTCGCGGCCAGCCGACCTCGCGACCTCGAGGAAGCGCACTTCCAGCATGACTTGCTGCGGCGCAGCCACGTTCATGGCGTTGACGACGATGCCGCCCTTCGGGACGGTGCCGGTGGCAATGGCCATGGCTTTCTCGGCGGCGACCGCATCGGCGGCCATTCCGCTCAGCACCACCTGCCCTTCGGAGGCGGATACGCGAATGCCGCGGGTGCCGGTGCTGGACTGGATGCTCTGCTGCAGATTGCCGATGTCGATCGTGACCTCGACATCGAGGATGCCGATCTGCTTCATCGAGCTGTCGAACAGGATGACGTTGGTGGTGCCGGTCTTCTTGCCCTGGACGTAGATCAGGTGATCGCTCAGCGACTTCACGTCGACGATATCGGGCGAGCCCGCGACGATCGACGAGAACGCGGTATCGACCCTGAAGGTCCGCGACTTGTTGATCGTGACCTTGACGCGCTGGACGTCGCTCATCTCGCTGACGAACACGCCGCTGGAGGACGGCGCCCGCCGCTCGGCGGCGGCAGCAGGATCGGTGAAATGAAACAGGGCGATCGCAGCGCCAAACGCCATCGCGCTCAAGGCAACCAGCCCAAGTCCCGCATCGACCGAAACGCGACTTCCCATCATGCCAATCCCCTTCGCCGCGTCTCCGCGACGATCCCCGTAAACCTACGACCTCGGCGTCCCGATCACTCCCGTTCGTCCACCACGCCGTAGAGCTTACAGTCTGTCCGACTACAAATCGTTACTCGCAAAATTCCCATTCCCGGCGCACCGGGCACTCACCCGGGTCGCAAGGCCGCTAATGGCGGCTCTGGGATCATCCCCTGTCACGCGCCTCGATTGCAAGGAAAGAGGTCCGCCCGGCCGCGGCAACCCCGGAGAAAACTCCCCGATGTTGCCAGCGCGCACCACTTCCGTGGTCCGGTTGAGCTATTTCTCGGCCCGCCCACGGCCGAGCCGGCCCGGCGGCCGCCCCAAGCCGGCGCCACCGATCAGCCTCACCGAATCGAGTCTCCTCAGAACGGAATTGTGGTCGACACGCTCGGCGAGTTGAGGGACGTGCCCCAGATCGGCATGATCATCGAGAAAGACACCGACGCCGTCACCGTCAGCGCCGAGGCGCCCGCCGTCGTGGTCACCGTCGGCGCGAGACTGGCACCATACAGGAAGGGAGCAACGGCCTGCTTCTGTGCAAGCGTCAGATAGTCACCGGTACAGGTGGATGGTGAATTGGCCGCCAGCACGGCGGGCGTGTAGCAGCTGATCATGTTCGCCCGGGCGCCGGCATCCGCAAGCAGGCGCAACGATTGCATCGTGATCGCGTATCGTCCGAAATCAAAGATGGCAAAGATCAGGGTGAACAAGGGCACGGCGATGAGGCAGAACTCGAGAGCCGCCACCCCGCGCTGGTCGAGCCTTTTCATCACTGCACCAACCGCACGCTCTGAACGTTGGGCTTTGCTGCCCCATCCGACGTACACTTGCTGTTGTCCAGGGTCGTATTGCCCTGGAAATTCACCGCGTAGGCTATGACCTGATAGCAACCAGTGGCCGGGGCACTCGACGAGCTGTTGCCTCCGTATGTGACAGGCGAATTTGGTACGTAAACCGTGCCATTGAAGTAGCTGCTGGAGCTGCCAGAAATGTTGACGCCCTGCTTCGAATAGGCCTCATTGTCATAGATGAGAAGGTCAGTCATCAGCGCCTTCACCGTTGATGACAAGACCGATGGGCCTGCCGGCGACTTCACCGCCGTAAGCTGGATCGTTGGGCTGCCGGTGATCGTGAGCGATCCGCCTCCGAAGAAAATCAGGGTAGCAGTTCCTGCAATGGTCGGACTGCCGTTGATCTTGACGTTTCCGGTAAAGTAATAGGTGCCGCTCAACGTGGACGGGATCGTTGGACTGCCATTGTTGTAACAGGCGCCTGTCTCATACGAAACGGCTGTCGAGCCGCTGCACGAACCGCTCGGAAAATCAGACGTCTTCAACGCGGTCAGCGCCGTGTTCACAGCACTTAATGGATCGGGGATCGGTTGCTGGTAAGTCAGCACGCCCGTGCATTGGCTTCCCCCCGTCTGGGAGCAGCCGCCGACCGTGTAGCTCGGCGCATTCACCTGGATGCCGGAATTGCCGACGAAGCCGATCGCGTTCGACGCGCTGCTGTCCGACGAAATACCGCACGTCGCCGACGACACGGTGGGGCTACCCTGAAAGGTGACAGGATCCTTCAGAGCCAGCACACATGGGGGTTTCGCCAAGCTATCAATTCGCGCAACTGCCGTCGCGGCGATAGTGACCGTCGACAAGCCCAGCACCTGAGCCAAATATCCCGGCTGCTGCTGGCTGATGGTGGCCTGAACGTAAGTCCCCGCTACCCCGTTCCACGACGTCAGCGAGGCGACCTGGACGGTCCGCGTGACGCCGCTGGTCGCCACACATCTGGAGCCGGGATAGGCGGTGTCGCCGGAATTGCAGAACGTATTCTGGGCCGCCGCCTGCTTGCCGCGGTAATCATACGGCTGGGTGTTGTTGCAGGTCGTGCCAGCAGGCTGCGGGGCGCTGTCGCACGCGAGCCGCAAGGCGCCGGCGTAGGCCGCCGCATCAGCCGCACCCTGGGCGCGTTGCTGGGTGACATACCAGGATCCGGCCTCACCGCCGAGCGCCATCATTCCGATCAACGGGATCAACGCAATCACAGTTGCGAACGCGGCCGAACCGCGACGGCAATGAAGCATGTTACGCATGGACCACCTCATTGAAACCGTTCCGAATAGGTCAGCGTGAACGAGCAAGGATTGCTATTGCCGCTGGTGCAAATCGCCGACCTCAACACCATTGGCGACAACGTGATCGTCGTTGAATACACGTAGAACTTCGGCTGCGAAGGATCGGAATTCGATGAAGAGCAGACCGCATTGCTCTCGCCGCAGATCAGCTGGATGCTGGGGATCGGATAACGGGAATCGGCCTTGGCGAGCGCCGCCGCCGCCCAAGTGGACGCGTTCGTGACGTCGCCCGGCGGGGAGTACTGGATGGATTGCCCGAACCCACGCAGCGCAGCGAGCGCCTGGATGTATTGAAAGCCAGCCAGCGCGAGGTCGGCAAGCGGCAGCAGAATAACCAGGAACAGGAAAGCGAAAACGAACAGCATCTCGAACGCGACGGCGCCGCGTCGATCCGCGATCAGGGAACGCTTGCCGCTCACACGGCTTTTCCAGCTCTGCATCGCCGCTCACCAGACATAGGGAATCAATCTCCAGCGCGAAGCTTCGTAGCTGGAATATTCGGGAAGCGTGCGCCGAAGCACGTCCTCCTCGTAGTGAATTCGCCAGACCTGGATGCAGATGTGCAGAATCAGCAGGCCCACGGTCATCCAGCTCAGATGCTGCAGCACGACACCAAGGAACACGATCTCTTCCGACAGATAGAGCGGATGCTTGATCCACCGGTACGGCCCGGTTTGCACCACCGAACGCGCCTGCGGCACCAGGCTGAACGACCGTCCGAGATGGCGAACGGTCACGAGGATCATGATCATGCCGGTCAGCACGAAAACCGCGGACAACAAATTCGGCAATGCGCCCTCAGTCTTCTCGAAAAACGTGATCGTCCATGGCCAGTAGGTGCCGACGAACGCGGCAACCCTCGGCAGCAGGCCTTCGGCCTGCGCCTTTGCGGGGCCGCGGATCAGGATCAGCAGCGCCAGCATCAGGTAAAACACCGCGACAAGGAAATTCGAGACGAGCGACGGCCAAGGCACCCCCGTCTTCGCAAGATTGGTTGTCACGGCAAGTCCCAGCAGAAGGAACCATGCGCTGCCCAGGAATCGGGTCGCCCGATCGTAGGCCAGGTTCGTCGAAAGACTCATTGCAGCTGCGCTCATGGCTCAATTGCCGAGGTTGGAGAATGTACGGATCAAATGAAGGAACGGGCTTCCGCCCAGAATGACGAACATCGCCGGAAGCAAAAACAGCACCATCGGAACGGTCAGCTTGGCGCCCAATTTGTGCGCCCGCTCCTCGAGCTTGGTGATGCGTTCCCGACGCAGGTCGACCGCGATGCTGCGCAGCGCCTGACTAAGCGGCGTGCCATATTGCAGGCTCTGGCTGACCATGGTGCCGAAACGACGAAGACCTTCCGACGTGGACGCGAGCTTCTCGAAGGCGTCGGCACGGTTCGGCAGGATCCGGAGATCATCGAGAAGACCGCGCAGCACGTGGGTGATAGCGGGATTGGTCTCCCGCATCTCCTCCGCCACGCGCTCGATCGCGCTCTCCAGGCCCATGCCGGCCTCGCTGCAAACCACCAGCAGATCGATGGTGTCGGGCGTGCCGAGCCGGATCGCCGCATCGAAGCGTCGCTTCACGACCAGCAAGATCAGACGCGGGATCATGATTCCAAACGCCAGGCCAAGCAGCGTGAAGATCATCACGTCGGTGAACGGCCGCCCAAGAATCTGCGAAATGGAGAAAGCCGCGAACGGCAACGCAAATGTGCTGACCGTTTTGAAGCCGATCCAGATCGGCAGGGTTCGATAATGATTGAACCCTGCCGACTGAAGAACCATCCTCAGCTGGTCGAGATTTTCCTGGGCATAGTAACGCCTGTAGCGCATGCCGACCGATGAAAGCCAACCGATCAGATCCTTCGAATTCGATCGATCGGAGATGCCCAGCACGGCATTCGAGACCCGCGTGTCCAAGGTGCGCAGATGTATCTCGCGAATGACCAGCAGGAAGGTCGCGGCCGCGAGTGCGACGGCAAGCGTGGCAAAGCCGAGAACAGCCGTCATAGGGTGGTTTCCCTTCTGACCATCCAACGGATCACGAAATGCCCGATCAGGACCGAGCACGCCGCATAAGCGAGAAGCACGTTGCCTTGTGGATCGAACAACAGCAGGTCGACCGACTGCGGATTGATCAGGTAAAGCAGCCCGCCGATCACGACCGGCGCGCAGGTGAGCGCACGCGAGGAGAAGATGACCTCTCCCGCCAGGGCCTTCGCACGCGCCGCCAGCGCAACCCGCTGACTTACGGTCTCGCCCAGCGTCTGCAGTGTTTCCGCCAGGCTGCCGCCGGTCTTCAATTGCACCGCGAGCGTTACCGCAAACATCGCATATTCCGACACCTGCGTTCGCTGATAGATCTCCTCGACGGCTTCCTCGGGCGACCGGCCCAGGTTCAGTTCGCTACAGACGATGGCAAATTGCCCGGATGTCGGTTGCGGCATCTCGCGGGCGATGGTGCGAAATGCTTCGTGGACGGGCAATCCGGACCGGACGGTACTCGTCACCAGCTGGACCGCATCGGGAAGCTGCTGGAAGAGCTGATTTGCAAAGCGTTGTTGCTGCCATCCGAACAGGCCGCGCACGACCAGGATGGCGACGCCGACAGCCGCAATGGCTCCATAGGAGCCAGGGAACCTCAGGAATCCATTGACGTAAAGAATTCCTGCCGCCGCCATTCCCCCTGCAAGCAGCACATAGACCGGTCGTACGACGTACACCATATCAGGGCGATAATTGGCGAAGCGCTGGAGCGCACGCCAACGCGAGGTCTTGGCCGCGCGACGGATGGACACCAAGGCTGCTGCTTCAGCCGTCGGCAGCGCAATCTCAAGCTGGCGGTCCATTCGTCTCTGTCGTGCGTCGAGCCAAAGCGTGTTTGCCCCAGCGCACAGCAGCAGCACCAGAACGATGATCAAGGGCGTCGACATCAGATGTGCCTCATCGCTTCTGCCCAGGCCCGATCAAGCCCGTAATAGACGAGGCGGCTCTTGAACTTCGGAACCGCATTGGTGGAGCGGTAGGTGCCGGATATCCTCCCTTGGACATCCTCGTCCTTGTACTCGAACAACGCGATGTCGTTGGTGGTGATCACCTCGCCCTCGAGGCCGATCACCTCGCTGATCTGCACGATGCGGCGCTGGCCGTCGCGCATGCGCTCGACTTGCACAATCAGATCCAGGGCGGCGACGATCTGCGAGCGGATTGCGCGCGACGGCAGATTGACCTGCCCCATCTGCACCATGTTCTCCACGCGGGTCAGAGCATCGCGGGTGCTGTTGGCGTGCACGGTGGAGATCGATCCATCATGGCCGGTGTTCATCGCCTGCAGCATGTCGAACGCCTCGGCGCCGCGCACCTCACCGACGACGATGCGGTCCGGACGCATACGAAGTGCGTTCCACAGAAGGTCGCGCTGCGTCACCTGGCCGGTGCCCTCGAGGCTGGCCGGACGGGTCTCCAGGCTGATCACGTGCGGCTGCTGCAGCTGCAACTCCGCCGCGTCCTCGATCGTGACGATGCGCTCGCTGTGGTCGATGAACTGACTCAAGGCGTTCAGCAGCGTCGTCTTGCCGGAACCGGTGCCTCCGGAGACCAGGACATTGAGCCGGCAGCGGGACGCGATCTCCAGCAGCTGTCCGAGCGCGGCGGTCATCGAGCCGTTTTCGATCATCCCGGCGATGTTGAGACGCCGGTTCGGAAATTTTCGGATCGAGATGCAGGGGCTATGGATCGCCAGCGGCGGCAGGATGATGTTGACACGGCTGCCGTCCGGCAGACGGCAGTCGACCATCGGGCTGGATTCATCCACCCGCCGGCCGACCTGCGAAGCGATTTTCTGTGCGACGGAGGCGATATGGTCATTGTCGCGAAACCGGACCGCGACCCGCTCAAGCTTGCCGGCCCGCTCGACATAGACGTTGCTCGGCCCGTTGATCATGATGTCGTTGATCGTCTCATCGAGCAGAAGCGGACGCAGCGGCCCGTAGCCGGTCATGTCGTCCGCGATCTCCTCCGCCAGGAAGAGCTGCTCGCGGCCCGACAGCTCCAGCCGCTCCTGGTTGGCGATGCCGTGGATGATTTCCTCGATCTGCCGCCGCAGGACGTCGCGGGGAACGGTCGCGGCCACCGACGGCTCGATCTGCTCGATAACCCGTTCGCGCAGGGATGCCGACATCACCGGATGGTGGGTCGCAGGCTCTTCATGCTTCGGCGCCGATACGAACACGCTGGACGCCGGTGACGCCACGCTCGGCTCTGCCGGCGGCAAGGGTGGCGGCAGCGGCCGCGCGCTTGGTGCCGCTGCCGGGGCGTCCGGCACCGCTGCGGGCATCCGCACCGGCATTTCGTCTGCGCGCCTGCCGAACTTTTTCATAGCCCGAGCCACCTCTTCCACCCGGCCTTTTTCTTGGCACCGACGCCGGTGATTTCCCGTACGATCGGAGCGAGATGACGCCGCAGCCCGGATACGTGCTTCAGAGCCGGAACGCCGAGGTTGACCGCCTGGGTCATTCCCTTGCCGAGATCCGGGATGATCATGTCCGGTTCGGCGCCCAGTGCCTTGACGATCGTCGCCCTCGGCAGACCGCCGGCGCGGTCGGCACGGTTGAGCAGGGTAAACACGCGATCCTTGCCCGCGATGTTGGTGACGGCGTTGCGCAGCGCGTGGGCATTGCGCAGGCCGGTTACTTCGGCCTCCAGCAGCACCAGCACATGACGGGACATCTGAATGACCGGATAGATCGATGCCGGGAACGGTACCGGCACATCGACAACGACGTAGTTGAACCGTTGACGAAGCAGGCCCAGCACGTGCCGCACGCCAGCTTCGGTGATGTCGAGCTTCGCATCGAGCTCCTCGTCGCCGGAAATCAGGCAAACCCGATCATTCACCTCGATCGCCGCCCGCTCGAGAAACAGCGTGTCGGCCCGCATCGGGTTTTCAAGGGCGATGCGGAGGCCGGGTCCAGGACGAACACCCAGCATCACCGCGGTCTCGCCGCCCTGCAGATGCAGGTCGAGCAGCGCCACCTTCGCCTTGGTGGTCTCGGCCAGCTGCAGCGCGAGGTTGATCGCGACGCTGGTCGCGCCGGCGCCGCCCTGCGCGCCACAGATCGACACCACGTGCCCGCCGCGGTCATTCTGGGCCGGCGCGGCGTCGCCGATCAGCTTGGGACGCAGCTGGTCGAGCACCATATCCCTGGTGATCGGCGTCGGCAGGTATTCAGTAAGGCCGATCTCCATCAGCTCGCGGTAGAAGACGATCTCCCTGTTGTCTCCAATCAGGGCCACCTTCACATCGGGCGGACAGACACTGGCGAGGCGTTCCAGTTCGGTGAAGGGATCATCGATCCCGCTGATGTCGGTCACCAGCGCGTACAGATCGGTGTCGGTCTCGAGCATGCGCGTCGCATGACGGATGGTGCCGCGCCGGATCACCAGGTTGCTGCCGTCGAGACCCTTGCGGAGGGCCGCCGCGCTCAGCTCGTCGTTGACGAAGCAGACGATGCGGTTGCGCGCGACAAGAGACGTCGTCTCTTCGGGTTGTTCCACCACTGCCATGTTCGCACTCATCAACGTTTCTCCGGTGCCTTGCCGACGTCACTCGCTGCCGCTGTGGTCTGACGATCGAGCTCGGACGGCACCTCGCAGCCCGCGCGGGCGTCGTCGTCCAAATCCTGCTTCCTGACCGAGTATTGCTTGACCTCGCTGCCGGTATAGATCGCGACCATCGTGCTCTGGCCGGCAACTGCACTCTGGCGCGCCAGCTCCGGCGATACATCGCAGCTGGACGTTACACTCGTGTCGGCCTTGTCCCACTGCTCGGCCGCTGCGCGGATGACGAGCGACAACGTTCCGAGCTGCTTTGCGACGGCCACCTTCTTGACCTGATCCGGCTTGAGCTCCAAGGACACGGTCTGCGCCGTCTTGCCCGGGACGGCATTGGTGATCGGACGGCCGCCTTGCGCAATCTCCTGGTCGATCGCGATCACACGCACATTGGACAGAACGGTTTCGCTGACGGCACGCTTCACCGGAGCGGCCTTCTCGAACACCTGGGTCAGCACCACGTCGACATTGTCGCCCGGCCTGATCAGACCGGACACACCGGTCTCCTCGTCGACCTTGATGCTGATGGCGCGGCTGTCCGGCGCCAGGACGCTGGCAAGGAAGCCGCGATCCTTCGGACGCAGGATGTCGTCCAGTGTAATGGCGCTGCCGGCGTCGACGAACTTGCGAACCAGCGAACCGGGCAGCCCGGCCCTGGAGTCAGGCGTCTCGAGGATCGCCCCCGCGGGGACACGGTTCGGTGCCGTCTGGCGCACTGCGAAGTCTTCCTCCCGCGCCAGCGTTCCCTTCGAAAGCGGACGTGTCGCGACAAAGTAGCCGACCGTCGCGGCCGCAGGCACAGGCGCAGGCTTCTCTTCGACTGCCTGCGCAACGACCGGGTCTGCAGGTCGGTTCATGCTGTAGGCAATCATTCCAAGCGCCGTAGCCGCAAGCAGCAGCACCATGATGATCGAGACACGGAGAGCGGACGACATGTCAAATTCCTTTGCTCAAAATGGCCCAGATACCGCCGCATGCGATGGCGACCCCGTAGGGCAGCGGTGCATGTCGCAAATGACGCCAGCGCTCGACCGCGTAGACCCGGCGCATCAGCGATGATCCGGCGGGCGCCAGCTTCGGTTGTGGCAGACGGCGCATCATCAGATGCACCGCGGCCAGAACGCCGCCGGCCAGTGCAGTTGCCGTCAACAGTTCAATCACGCCGGTCAGCGGCAGACCGATCGCCAGGGCAACCAGCAACTTGACGTCGCCACCGCCGATCGCTCCGCGCTGATAGATCACGAAGAGCACCAGGAACAGGATTGCGGCAACGATCAACGACTGGCCGATCTGCATCGGACTGGCCAATTGGCCGACGATCCCAAGGAACGCCAGCGCCAGACAAATTTCGTTTCGGATCAACCGTGTCGCGATATCGATCGTTGCGACATACAACAACAATGCGATTTCCAGACACGAGGTCGTGGACGCAATCCAATTCATGAAATAATCGCCTTAGAAAAATGGCGGGGGGCACAAAATAATGCCCCCCTCCGGGGCGCCGTCCCTCTGGACTTAAGCGCTAACCGCGTTGGCAACCGCGGTGCCGATCGAAGTGAGCGAGGTGGTCAGAACACTACCGATGCCGCTCGCAGTACCCGTACCGAACGCCGCGGAAACGGCGGCGACGATGCAGGCGGCGACGATCACGTACTCGAACGACACAACGCCGTCCTTGTCCGTGCGCAGACGCTTCAATCCTTCTGTGATCTTGATGTATGACTGCAACATAGGAGAAAGCCTCCTTAAGGCTCGCGCACATCGCAATCCGGTTGACCGCTGTTGACAGCACGAATCTGCCAACAGCATTCAACATCCGGAGTTAAGCGGAGACTGCGGTGGCGACCTTGCTCGCGATCGTGGTGATCGAGGCGTTCAGGACCGAGCCGATGCCGCTGGCGGTACCCGTACCGAAGGCAGCAGAGACGGCGGCGACGATGCAAGCGGCGACGATCACGTACTCGAACGACACAACGCCGTCCGCATCCGCACGCAGGCGCTTGAAGGCTTCGGTGGTCTGGATGTACAGTTTCAACATAGGAAAATATCCCTTTTACGATGAAATTTACGCAATACGTTGGCGGGGGGCAAAATCCGGTGCCAACTAGGATTTTCTTATAATGCGTCGCGAGAAACCTGTCGATTGGTAATCGTTTATTAACCCTACTGGCGTAGCGGCGCGCACCTTCTTCTCGGCAAGGCGCTCCGACGACGACGCACGAAACCCCTTAAATTATAGGACTTTCGGCATTTCACACCATTTCAACTGCGCTGCCCCGTGCGAATACGGTAACGGCGTCGGACGTGCCGCTATCGCGACAACGACCTCAGAGGTGACGGTGGCACAATCCGCTTCCCTCCCCCCGATCACCGTTCGCAGGATTGCTCGTTTCAATAGCAGGTCCCGGAATCCCCTCCGAGCCGGCCGCAACTCTCCCCGTTGGATTGCCGCCACTGCGTGACTGCCAGCGGCGGCTTGCTCGCGTCCGCCGGCGCGGCCGATAGCCTGCTGCGCTCCTCTTCGAGGAGCTGCGAATGAAGCTTCTGGATCTGGATGTTGCGCTCGAGCAGGGACATCGTTCTTGTCTGAACCTGCTCGGCCAGCGCCTTGCGCAGCGCATTCTCGCGGTCGAGCAGTTCGGGAAACGGTAGCAGCGGCCGGACGAGGTCGGTCGCCTTGATCACGCAGGACGCCCGCGCCACGGCTTGCGCGATCTGATCCGGAAACGCGCTCCGGCATTCCGCGAGCGCTCCGCTCAGGTTGACCGTTGCCGCCGTCGGTACCGGTGTCGCCTCCGGTATCGTTGTCGCCGCTGGTGCCGGCTCTGTGGGCGCTGTTGCAGTCTCCGTTGTTGGCTCCGCTACCGGTCCCGCCTCCTTTTCGATGGCCTGGCGAGGGGCGCCGCAGCAGGTCAGCAGGATGCAGAGCGCGACAACGACCAGGCATCGCGCGCACTTCGGCCAAGCCCGTCCATCCCGATGCACGATCGGGTCTCCGGTTGGCGCAACAGATGTGCCGCCATGCGTCGCGTTCTGCCAGCGAGAACGAAATGTCTGTGCAATCAGGGACGCAGAAGCGCGCTCTCCACCGTGGCAAACAATTCGTATTGGCAAAAATGACGTCTTCAAAAATGGCTCGGTGCGAAATCGCACTGACCCCAGCTGATTGATTTTAGATACAATTTAGCTGTTTGCGCAATAGCGACCTGGCGCATCGGCGGCCCGCAGGTCGATCGCGGCGCTGCGCTGCACTATCGGCGCAGCGCCGGATTTCATCTCGTCGGATGATCGGCCTTGTTTGACAAACCAATCTTTCGCCTGCGCTCGTCGGTTGCCGGCGTTGCTGCGATGCTGTCGGATCGGCGCGTGCGCCCGATGAGAACCGTGTCGGCCTTTGGCGAAAATTTCCGCTTCTTCCCGGCCAAGCCCTTGCTCTAGGATTAGCCATTTCAGCTAGGGTGCTCACCCACGATGCGCCCGTGGAATTTTAGAACCACAGCATACAGTGACTGATCCGGGCGTCATGGGGATTTGAGATGGCCGATCGCATTGCACTTTTCATTGATGGTGCGAACCTGCACACCACCGTCAAGAACCTCGGCTTCGAAATCGATTTCCGGCGACTGCTCTCGGAGTTCGGCAAGCATGGACAGATCGTGCGCGCCTACTTCTACACGGTCGTGAGAGACGACGACGAGTTCAGCAGCCTTCGGCCGCTGGTGGATTGGCTCGATTACAACGGATATGCGGTCAGGAGAAAGTTAGCCAAAACCCACGATGACGGCGAAGGGCGGCGGCGAATGAAGCGCAGCATCGGCATCGAGCTCGCGGTCGACGCATTGGAAATTGCGCACCGCATCGACCACGCGTACCTGTTCTCTGGCGACGGTGATCTGCGCGCCGTGGTCGAAGCCGTCAGGCGGGCTGGTGTCCGCGTGACAGTCGTTTCCAGCATCCGAACAAAGCCTCCCATGATCGCCGACGAGCTTCGCAGGCAAGCTGACGTCTTCCTCGAACTCGAAAGCCTCAGGGCTTCGATCGAACGTCCAGCGCACCCGATCGCGCCCGAGTGAAATCGCGGGCGCCTCTTCCGGCGAGGAAGCAAGAGGGCGGCTTTGCTTGTCCGTAAATCACCGAGTTGCGCGAGTCGGGCGCTGACATCACTATCTCCCAAACAACGAAACAGAGGGTAACACCCATGTGGAGGTCGGTCGGCTGCCTGTTGTTGTTCTTGGCGGCGACGAGTGCTGCGATCGCCGAACCTTCCCGGTTCACCTGCGACACGCCGCGGGGCAAACGGGTCGAGCTCGGCCCGTCAGGCAAAGGCGGTGACGCCCAGTGGATCGATGACGATCTCGATACGGTCCGGCCCGCCGTCGTGATCGATGGCGACACCTTCACGGTCACCTGGGGGACATCTGTCGCGGCAGAAGGCAAGGGAGGAGCCAAGCTCACAACCTACGTCTTTGCGGCCGCCCGCCGTTCCGCCGCGTCGATCTTTGCGACCCGCGTGGACGACACCACGGCCGAGATCTTCCGGTTCTATTTTGGCGACAAGTCGCTCTACAAGTTAACGAGTCGGCTGGGGGGCCCCGCCGCGGACACCAAGGCCGCACCCTTCGTTGCGACCTACCTGGCGACCTGTCGTCAGCAGTAGCCGGCTGCCGCCAACCTTAAGACAGGCTTAACTGATCTTTCATGTTCCGGTCCCCGGTGTTGCGGCTCGGCACCAGCTCGGATGACCACAAAATGTCAGGTAAATCATTGAATTTTATTAAAAATGCTTGGATTTGCGCGCACGGGGACTCGATGGTTCGGCCCCACTTAGGGCGCCTGTGTGGCTGAAATGTCATAGGTCGAGGAACTGTCCTTTGTTACCCTTCGGAGGATTCTACGTAATATTTTTGTGAGTTTGGGGGCGGAGATTATGAAGTCGGCATACACGGTCATTGCGTGCCTATGCCTGGCGGCAACGCCAGCATGTGCCGAGGTTTTTTCTATTAATGATGCTCTACGCCAGGCCATGCAGACCAACCCGGGTATCGGCGAGGCTTCGGCGAACCGGCGGGCGACGGAAAGCGAGCTACGGCAAACCCAAAGCACACTGCTGCCGCAGGTGCGCATTGACGCCAGCTACGGCCCGGAAAAATTCGATCAATCGCCGGGCTTCATTACCCCGAACATTCAGTCGGCGCCGACCGTTGGTTCAGGACCATGGCGCAATGGCAGCCAGGAATCGGTCGTGGTGCGCCAGCTGCTGTGGGACGGTTTTTCGTCGATCTATGACGTCTGGCGCCAGACCGCGCGCGTCAATGCAGCTGCCTCCCGCGTCAAGGAGAGAACCGAGCTCTTGGCCCTCGACGCCGCCGAAGGCTACATCGACGTCGTGCGCTACATGCGGCTGGTCAGTCTTGCCCAGCAAAACGTCGCCAATCACGAGAAGATCTTTTCAAACGTGAACTCCCGCTTCTCGGGCGGCCGGGCCGGCGAAGGCGATCTGGAGCAAGCCCGCGAGCGCGTCGAGGCCGCCCGCGCGGCACTCGCCGAATTCCAGCGCAGCCTGGATGACGCCAGGGCGAAGTACCGCAAGACGGTTGGCCTTGAGCCGATCAATGTTCGCTTCCCTGCTCCTCTCGCGGGATTGCCGCACAGCCGCGACGAAGCGCTGGCGACCACCCTCCGGTTCAATTCGACGATCGCGGCGGCACAGTCCGACGCCGACGCCGCCAAGCATGCGTTCAAGGCCACGGACGGCACATTCGGCCCGAAATTCTATCTCGAGGGACGGGCAACCCATTACGACAACTCCTACCCTTACGTGGCGACCCCAGGAACTCCCTCCATTACGCATGAGGACTACAGCGGCAAGGTTGTGATGTCGTGGGACATCTTCCGCGGCGGCCAGGATGCCTGGAACAGGTCGGAGAAGGCCGAGCGCTTTACCGAAGCCACCATGCGCCACGCGCGCTTGCAGCGCGACGCGTATGAGTCGATCGACAAGGCGTGGAATGCCCGTACGATTACGGTCACGCGCATCGCCGCTTTGACGCGTCAGCTGGAAGCGGACCGCAAGACCATCGTGGCGTTCCAGAAAGAATACGAACTCGGCCAGCGCTCGTTGATCGATCTCTTGAACGCGCAGAACCAGTTCTTCAACGCGTCGGTCTCGCTCACCTCAGCCCGCGGCGTCGTGGTTTTCGCCGACTATCAGCTGCTGGCCGCGATGGGCACCTTGATCGAGTACCTGAAGGCTCCGCCCCCGGTCGATGCTGCGCCGACGGACATGCTTTCGATCGGCCTGCCCCGCTACTCGTTCCCGACGCTTCGCGTGAACCTCCCGCAAACCGGGTCCGAGCCGCTGCGCGTCGCCGTTCCGGCGCCTGTGGCCCGTCCTGCCAAGACCTATGCGGCAGCCCAGCCGAAGGATGTTGGCTTTGCGGACCGCTTCACCGGCGCGACGACGACTGCAGCGGTGCCCGGTTCAGCGGAATGGATGCAGCAGCAAAAGACCGCTGCGGACGGCCCGAACGTCATTTACGCGGATCCGTCGGTCACGGCGAACGCGAGCTCCTATGCGTCGACCAAGCCCCACTGGCTGCTGTCGGCCTTCCCGAGTTCCGCTCGATAGCGACCGCCAACAAGCTCAGGACAGGACTGCCGGAAGGGCCCCAAATCGGGGCCCTTTCGATTCCTTATTAATCGTTAAGATAAGTTTCGCTGAATTTGTTCGCTGTTTGTTGTAGTCTGCCCGAAATCTAATGCGATTGCTGCATTTCCATTTTGCTTGTCGAGGTTTCAGTTGTTGTTTCGAACCCCCAGCGCGGCGGCCGACGCCGTCCGCCCCTCGCCGGATGACTCAACCTCAAAGCCTGTCGCGATAAATGGGCCACGCGCGCTGGGCGACGATCCCCTCACCGCATCGTTGACTTATCTCGCCGCCCATCACGGCCGCGCGGTCAGCCGCGAAGCTCTACTCGGCGGACTTCCGATCACGGACGGACGCTTGTCCGTCTCCCTCTACGACCGCGCGGCAAGGCGCGCCGGTCTGGAGACCGAGGCCGTCAAGCGCGACATTTCAGACATTCCCGCGCTGGTCCTGCCGGCCGTCCTCGTCATGAAGAACGGCTCCGCGCTGATCCTTCTGGGTGTGGACCCGGCGAACAAGACGATCAAGGTCGTTGATCCGGCGACGCCGAACAGCCCGCGCGTCGCCGACATCGCCTCGCTCGCCACGGACTATACCGGCTATGCGTTCCTGGTGAGAAGCGCGCCGCAGGCCGATGCGCGCGCCGTCGCCGCAGGCGACATCCCCAAGAGCCACTGGTTCTGGTCGGTGGTGAAGACGCATTGGCGCAGCTACGGGCACATCGCGGTCGCGGCCTTTCTGACCAACATCCTCGCGCTGGCGACGCCGCTGTTCACGATGAGCGTCTATGACCGCGTCATCCCCAACGGGGCGATCCCCTCCCTGATCGCGCTCTCGATCGGCATGGGGCTCGGCATCGTCTTCGATTTCATCTTCCGCATGGTCCGCAGCCGCATGATCGACGTGACCGGCAAGACCATCGACGTCGTGCTGGCCGCGAACATCTTCGAGCATGTGATGTCGGTGAAGATGGCGCAGCGGCCGACGTCGGTTGGCATCCTGGCCAATCAGCTCCGGGACTTCGACTCGGTGCGCGAGTTCTTCACCTCGGGAAGCGTGGTTTCGGCGACCGACCTGCTGTTCGCCATCCTCTTCGTTGGAGTGCTGTTCCTCATCGCCGGACCACTGGCCTGGATCCCGCTGATCATGCTGCCGCTGGTCATGCTGATCGGCTTCCAGCTGCAACGCCCGCTCGATCGCGCCATCAAGCGCTTGCAGGCCGAATCCGCCGCCCGGCACGGCGTGCTGGTCGAGTCGCTGTCCGGCCTCGAAACCGTCCGTGCGACCGGCGCCGAGGCCCGCATGCAGACCTTGTGGGAACGCTCGGTTGCCGCGACCGCCCGATCCGGCGAGGACGTTCACTTCTGGTCGTCGATGTCGCTGACGAGCGCGAGCACGGCCCAGCAGATCACGAGCCTGCTCCTCGTCATCGTCGGCATTTTCCTGATCCTCGACGGCAAGCTGAGCGTCGGCGCGCTAGTCGCCGCAAACATGCTCGCCGGACGTGTTCTGGCGCCGATCGCCGGGATCGCCTCGGTGATCACCAAGGGAACGCAGACGATCACCGCCCTCAAGGCGATCGACCGCATCATGTCGATCGAGCGGGAACGGTCGCCGACCCGGTCCTATGTCACAAGACGAATCGAAGACGGCAAGGTCGCCTTCGAGAACGTGTCGTTCGCCTACCCCAACGCGCCGGGTAACGCGCTCGAAAAGGTCAGCTTCAAGATCGAGGGCGGAGAGAGGGTCGGTATCATCGGCAGGGTGGGATCTGGCAAGACCACGGTCGGCAGGTTGCTGCTCGGATTTTACGAGCCGAAGGAAGGCCGCATCCTGGTCGATGGCGTCGACTCGCGCCAATACGATCCCTCGGACCTGCGCGCCGGCATCGGCTTTGCGATGCAGGATACCGACCTTTTTTTCGGCAAGCTGCGTGACAACATCGCCCTTGGCAAACCGGAAGCGACCGACGAGGAAGTCCTGCTTGCCGCGCGGCTCTCCGGCGTCGAAAGCTTCATTGCCGGCCACCCGATGGGCTATGACATGCCCATCTCGGAAGGCGGCCGCAGCCTGTCGGGCGGCCAGAAGCAGGCCATCGGGCTCGCGCGCGTTTTGATCCGCAAGCCTCGCGTGCTCTTTCTCGACGAGCCGACGGCGCACTTCGATATTCGCAGCGAACAGGAATTCCTTGAGCGGCTCAAGGGGCTCAATGATGATCGCATGACCATCATCATTTCGACCCATCGCCTGTCATTGCTGAACATGGTCGATCGCTTGCTGCTGTTCGACAATGGCCGCCTGGTTGCCGACGGCCCGCGCGACAAGGTGCTCGCCCTGCTCCAGGGCCGGCCGGCGTCCGCGGCCCCGTCGCCGGAGAATACGATTCAGCCGAAATCCGCATAACGAGCAAATACATTATGGCGTCTTCCGATTTCACATTTGCAAATGATATCCGGTCCGCGGCGCTGCTGCGGACGCCGCGCACCTCCCGCATGCTGCTGTGGACCTCTTGCGCGCTGCTTGCGACGTTCTTGATCTGGGCTCATTTTGCCGTGCTGGACGAGGTCAAGCGCGGCAGCGGCCGCGTCGTGCCGTCGCGGCAGATGCAGGTGGTTCAATCGCTCGAAGGCGGGATCGTCGGCGACATCCTGATCCGGGAAGGCGACATCGTTCAGCAGGGCCAGTCCCTGATGCGCATCGATGATACGAAATTCGCTTCCGAGTTCGGTGAAATCCGCGAGCGCCGCGCGGCGATGGCGGCGCGGGTGGCCCGCCTCGACGCCGAGGCCCGCGGCCGAGCCGAAATCACCTTCCCGGACGATCTCGACAAGATGGTTCCCGCCGCCGTCGCAACCGAGACCAGCGTATTCAAAATGCGGGGTCAGAAGGTCGCGCAGGATATCGACGTCCTCAACCAGCAGGTCACTCGCCTCACCGGCTCCCTCAAACTCCTGGAGCGCGAGCAGACCCTGACGCGCAGGCTGTATGAGCAGAAGGTCGTGCCGGAGATCGAGATGCTGCGACTTGATCGGCAGGCGACCGAGATGAAGGGACAGCTGGCCGAAGCGCAATCGAAGATCGCGAACATCACCGCCTCGTTCCGCTCGCAGGCCGACGAGGACCTCGCCAAATCACGTGCCGACCTCGCCGTCCTCGACGAGAATATCAAGTCCGCCCAGGACCGGGTGCGCCGCACGGATCTGAGGGCGCCGGTCCATGGCATCGTCAACAAACTGAACATCAGTACCATCGGTGCCGTCGTGCAGCCGGGCGCCAACCTGATGGACATCGTGCCGCTGGACGACACGCTGCTGGTGGAAGGCCGGATTCGTCCGCAGGACATCGCGTTTATCCGTCCCGACCAGGACGCGGTGGTGAAGATCAGCGCCTATGATTCCTCGGTCTACGGATCGCTGAAGGGCAAGGTCGAACGCATCAGCGCCGACACCATCGTCGACGACAAGGCGGAAAAGACCGAACGCCAGGAGACCTTCTACCGGGTCATGGTGCGTACCGATAAGAACCATCTCGGCACCGAGCAGCATCCGCTGCCGATCATTCCGGGCATGGTGACCACGGTCGAGGTCCTGACCGGCGAGAAATCCGTGCTGGACTACATCGTGAAGCCCGCCCGCCTGCTGCGTGACGAGGCCCTGCGCGAACGCTGACCGGGACCACGGATTCCGTGGTTAACCGATCGTGACCTCGATTCGTTCAATTTCGAACGAACCGGCAAACCCCGGATTGACCGCCTTTTCGTCATTAGAGGTGGCGGCCCCCTCGACTTAACTCCGCTTAAGCGGCCAAGGCGCCAGTCTGCGTCCCGATAACAGCGGGGACGCAGATCGACGCACAGACGTTGACGGTCCCCGACATTGGGGACGTCATATGAAGTCGCTGAAGTTTGCTTCGTCGGCGGTCATGGCCGCGGCTGCACTGACCATAGGTCTTTGCGCAGCGCCTGCCGCGTTTGCCGCGGACGAGCTCTCTCTCGGAAAACCCGCCGGCGAGCTCGCGTCCGCCGCGGACGCCGCGTCGAACCGGCCGCCTGCCACCTTCTTCACCATCGCCGACGTCCTGGCCAAGCTCGACCGGCAGCGCGGTCGTGGTCCGAACGCCATTCGCACCGCCTCGCTCACGCCGCCAAATATCGCGACCGATGCGGTGCCCGCGGCAAAGCCGCTTCCGCCTGTCGGCGCCGAGCCGTTTGGCCTGTTCACCTTCCGCGCACCGGAAAACGGCCTGTGGCGCAAATGGCGCGGCCTCGAATCCGATCTCGCAAGGGAGCAGAGCGTGCTCGAGCAATGCCGGGAGAGCGCCGCCGGCTGCCCATCGCAAGCCGCGCAATTCCTTCGCCTGATCGGCGCGGTCAAGTCCAAATCCGGACGCGACCGGTTGGATGAGGCCAACCGCGCCGTCAACCAGGCGATCCGCTATGTCAGCGACTTCGCCCAGCACGGCGAGCCCGACCGCTGGACCGCCCCGCTCGCCACCTTTGCGACCGGCAAGGGCGACTGCGAGGACTATGCGATCGCAAAATACATCGCGCTCAGCGAAGCCGGCTTCCCACGCGAGGATCTGCGCCTCGTGCTGGGCCGCGATCGCGCCATCCGTCAGGATCATGCCGTGCTGGCGGCGCGGCTGGATGGCCATTGGCTGATCCTGGACAGCCGTCGCTCCGAACTGATCGACGACGGCGAGCTCGGCAACTTCACGCCGATGTTCGCGATCAACGACCGCGGCGTGCAGCTGTTCGCGGCACCTTACGCCAAGCGGCTCCCGCTCGGCGATGAACTCGACGCGGCGCCGGCGGCCTCCAATGCGGCGGAGACCGAATGGACCGGCGTGGAAGCGCTGGACGCGGCAAGCCCGCTCTTGGGCTTCCTGCCCGTGCTGATGTGATTGCGCGCGAGAAAGGCGACAATTCAATCAATAAAAATCCGCGGAGAGGTCTCCGCGGATTTTCGATTTTGCTGCAAACCTGGCCTAGAAAATATGAACGTTCGTAGCCGCCGGCAAACCGGTGCTCACATGTGCGAGGTCCACCTTGTCCGAGCCTGTGCCATTTGCCGAGTACCAGAGCTCCTGGGTCGTATTGTTGAAGAAGAACTTGTTTGTGCTTGCACTTTCGTTCCAGGCGCTGGCGTTGTTCTCGGTTTGGCCGGTGACTGCCGATGACGTGAACTGACCAGCCGTAAGGGCGTTTGAAGCGCCCGTCGGCAGGCTCAGACCGGCCACGTCGAGAAGGAGCGTATCACCGCTGTTGAAATCACTGATGATTTCGTGGGCGCTGAGATTGAGAACAAACTTGTCGTCCCCACCATTGCCAGTGAGCGTCTCGTTGGTTGGTCCGGCGACAATGACATCATTGCCGGCCGTGCCCATCAGGGTCGTCGTGCCATTGATGTTGATATTGATGGTGCTCGACGCCGTGTCGCCGTCACCGTCAATCGTCGACACGTTGAAGCTCAGATCCTCGGAGACGTTCGTGGTCGACGAAACTCCGACGCCAACCAGGTCGACCTTGCCGCTGCCTGTCACGTCCGTGAACTGGACAGTGTAGAGCTGCAGGCCGGCCGGCGCTGTGGGCGTCGACCATTCGGTGGCGACCGTGGTGTGGGTGGAAGGATCGAAATCACCGGATACCGATGTGATGGAGGCGGCGTGCACTCCGTCCCAATAGGAGACGACGTAGTGGATTTTGTCGCCGCCGGCGTAGTGCGAGAACGTGTAGTTCGCGACCGATTCGTTTGCCGGCGGATGGAACGCGGCGTTGCCGACCGGGCTGGCGATTGCGCCGCTCGTGAAATCGAACAGCAGCTTTTCATTGGGGTCGAAGTTATTGTTGTCGACGCCCCAGCCGCTGGTTGATCCGTTCACACCGCCTTGGCCACCGCCGGAGGTAGTGCCCGAAACAACCGCCAGCTGATCGGTGTTCGAGGAAAGAATCTGCTCTTCCGATGGTCCCGATCCGAAGGAGGATGAACTGCCGACATTCTGGATCGTTGTCTCCGTGAATGGCTGAAGCAATGTGAACAGGTAGTGACCGGTTGTGTCATCCAGATTCAGCGTGAAGATATTGTTCGCCGCCGATGGAGCCGCACCGATATAGGCCGTCAAATTCTGTCCAAGTGCGTCGATGGAATAATGCACGGCCTGGCCATTGAACGTCAGGCCGGCCGGCGCCGTGTTTCCAGTCAAGGTGAAGTCATATGCGCCAAAACCATCGGCGCCAGAGAACACGGGTAGGTTACCGACCACGGACATTCCCGCGTAATCGGCAATGATTCCATGCTCGATCGTGCCGAAACTCGGGCCGTCGTCGAGGAAGCTGATATGCGTGCTGATGTCGGCGGTGGCCGTCACATGATCGCCGTCGGCGTCCGTCAGCGTGACCGTCGCGCCGATCTTGCCGGCCGTCATCGTCAGCAGATCGTTCGAACTGGCGGTGCTGTTGTGGTGGAGCGAGAGATAGTCCGCCACATAGAGCTGGCCGGTGATCGGATCGATGGCGATCGCGAACGCCGTTTGGCCCGTCAGGCTGGGGTTGGCGACATCGTTGCCCACCGTACCGATGATCCGGCCGCTGGCATCCAGCGACAGCGCGATCCCTGTGCCATCCGTCAATGTCAGACCTGACGCAGCGCTGAGGACGCTCAACGCGTAGGTCGTAGACCCCGCGCCGTCAGAGCCGAAGCTGCCGCCGGCCACCGTCAGGATGCTGCTCGCGCCCGTCGAGGCAAAGCTTAGCGCACCGTTGTCAAGCGACGCTGCCGACACATCGGTGTCGACGCCCTTGTTCGCAACCGTGCTGAACAGCGCGGCGACAGTGCTAGCGGCACCGTTGAACGTGATCGCAGTGGAGCCGAGCACGTCGCTCGCGCCGCCGATGGTCTGCACGCCGGGCGTCTCGTCCACGCCGATCGTAGCTGCGCTCACAGTCGCCGTCGGCGCCGTCGGGCCGCTGTCCTGAATCGTGAACACGCCAGCGCCGAGGTCGAGCGGCGTCGACACGCTGTCGCCGTCGGCATCGACGATGGTCTGCACCACCTGCAGCAGATTGGCGCTCGAGAGCGTCAGCGTGGCCGCATCGTCCGGATTGTTCGGATCGGAGTGCCAGACGTTGTTGACCTGGGTGAAGGTCACGATCCCGGTTGCGGGATCAATGGTGATCGTGAAGTAGGTCGTCGCGCCAACCGAACCGGTGATGGTGTTGCCGGACTGGCTCAGCAGAATCTGCGCACCCTGTCCGATGCCATCGCCGTCGCCGGCAGTCTTGTCGGTCGCATCGAGCGCATAGAGGCCGGAGGCCACGTTCGAGCCCGTCAACTTCAGCGTGTAGGTCGTCGAACCCGCACCGTCGCTGCCATAGCTGCCGCCGGTGAAGTTGTCGGAGAAGTTCGCCGTCACGGAAACAAGCCCGTTCGGCGCTGTGCCGCCGGCGGTGTCGCTGCCAACAGGACGCGTCTCGTCCAGCACGAGGGTGTCGGTCGGACCGGTCACCGTGCCCGCGGTCGGACCGCTGTCCTGGATCGTGAACACGCCGGTGCCGAGGTTCAGCGGCGTCGTCACGCTGTCGCCGTCCGCATCGGTGATGGTCTGCACCACCTGCAACAGATTGGCAGCCGACAGCGTCAGCGTCGCCGCATCGTCCGGGTTGGTCGGATCGGAGTGCCAGATATTGTTAAGCTGGGTGAAGGTCACGATGCCGGTCGAAGGATCGATCGTGATCGTGAAGTAGTTGGTGCCGCCGACCGAGCCGGTGATGGTGTTGCCGACCTGGTTGAGCACGATCTGCGCACCCTGCCCGATACCATCGCCGTCGCCGGCGGTCTTGTCGGTCGGGTCGAGCGCATAGAGGCCGGAGGCCACGTTCGCACCGGTGAGCTTCAGCGTGTACGTCGTGCTGCCAGCACCGTCGCTGCCGTAGCTGCCGCCGGTGAAGTTGTTGGAGAAGTCTGCCGTCACGGTGTCGAGCCCGGTCGGCGCCGCGCCGCCGGCAGTGTCGCTGCCAACAGGACGGGTCTCGTCCAGCACCAAGGTGTCGGTCGGACCGGTCACCGTGCCCGCCGTCGGGCCGCTGTCCTGGATCGTGAACACACCGGTGCCGACGTTGATCGGCGTCGCAACGCTGTCGCCGTCCGCGTCGGTGATGGTCTGCACCACCTGCAGCAGATTGGCAGCCGACAGGGTCAGCGTCGCCGCATCGTCCGGATTGGTCGGATCGGAGTGCCAGATGTTGTTGACCTGGGTGAACGTCACGATCCCGGTCGTCTCATTGATCGTGATCGTGAAGTAGGTCGTGCCGTTCGCCGAGCCGGTGATGGTGTCACCGACCTGGTTGAGCACGATCTGCGTACCCTGCCCGATGCCATCGCCGTCACCGGCGGTCTTGTCGGTCGGATCGAGAGCGTACAGACCGGAGGCGACGTTCGCACCGGTCAGCTTCAGCGTGTAGGTCGTCGAACCCGCACCGTCGCTGCCATAGCTGCCGGCAGTGAAGTTGTTGGAGAAGTCCGCCGTCACGGTGTCGAGCCCGGTCGGCGCTGTGCCGCCTGCGGTGTCGCTGCCAACAGGACGCGTCTCGTCCAGCACGAGGGTATCGGTCGGACCGGTCACCGTGCCCGCCGTCGGGCCGCTGTCCTGGATCGTGAACACACCGGTGCCCACGTTGAGCGGCGTCGCAACGCTGTCGCCGTCCGCATCGGTGATGGTCTGCACCACCTGAAGCAGGTTCGCGGCCGACAGGGTCAGCGTCGCAGAATCGTCCGGGTTGGTCGGATCGGAGTGCCAGATGTTGTTGACCTGGGTGAAGGTCACGATCCCGGTCGTCTCATTGATCGTGATCGTGAAGTAGGTCGTGCCGTTCGCCGAACCGGTGATGGTGTCGCCGACCTGGTTGAGCACGATCTGCGTACCTTGGCCGATGCCGTCGCCGTCGCCGGCGGTCTTGTCGGTTGGATCGAGCGCATAGAGGCCGGAGGCCACGTTCGAGCCCGTCAGCTTCAGCGTGTAGGTCGTCGACCCAGCACCATCGCTGCCATAGCTGCCGGCGGTGAAGTTGTTGGAGAAGTCCGCCGTCACGGTGTCGAGCCCGGTCGGCGCCGTGCCGCCGGCAGTATCCGTTCCTGTGGGACGGGTCTCGTCCAGCACCAGGGTGTCGGTCGGGCCGGTCACCGTGCCTGCGGTCGGGCCGCTGTCCTGGATCGTGAACACGCCGGTGCCGAGATCAAGCGGCGTCGACACGCTGTCGCCATCCGCATCGGTGATGGTCTGCACCACCTGAAGCAGGTTCGCGGCCGACAGCGTCAGCGTCGCGGCATCGTCCGGATTGGTTGGGTCGGAGTGCCAGATGTTGTTGACCTGCGTGAACGTCACGATCCCGGTCGTCTCATTGATCGTGATCGTGAAGTAGGTCGTGCCGTTCGCCGAACCGGTGATGGTGTCACCGACCTGGTTGAGCACGATCTGCGTTCCCTGTCCGATGCCGTCGCCGTCACCGGCGGTCTTGTCGGTCGGATCGAGCGCATAGAGGCCGGAGGCCACGTTCAAGCCGGTCAGCTTCAGCGTGTAGGTCGTCGACCCAGCACCATCGCTGCCATAGTTGCCGCCGGTGAAGTTGTTGGAGAAGTCCGCCGTCACGGTGTCGAGGCCGGTCGGCGCCGTGCCGCCGGCAGTGTCGCTGCCAACAGGACGCGTCTCGTCCAGCACCAAGGTGTCGGTCGGACCGGTCACCGTGCCAGCGGTCGGACCGCTGTCCTGGATCGTGAACACGCCGGTGCCGACGTTGATCGGCGTCGCAACGCTGTCGCCATCCGCATCGGTAATGGTCTGCACCACCTGCAGCAACTCAGGGCGCGTCAGCGTCAGCGTCGCGGCATCGTCCGGGTTGGTCGGATCGGAGTGCCAGATGTTGTTGACCTGGGTGAACGTCACGATCCCGGTCGTCTCATTGATCGTGATCGTGAAGTAGGTCGTGCCGTTCGCCGAGCCGGTGATGGTGTCACCGACCTGGTTGAGCACGATCTGCGTACCTTGGCCGATACCATCGCCGTCACCGGCGGTCTTGTCGGTCGGATCGAGCGCATAGAGGCCGGAGGCCACGTTCAAGCCGGTCAGCTTCAGCGTGTAGGTCGTCGACCCAGCACCATCGCTGCCATAGTTGCCGGCGGTGAAGTTGTTGGAGAAGTCCGCCGTCACGGTGTCGAGGCCGGTCGGCGCCGTGCCGCCGGCAGTGTCGCTGCCAACAGGACGCGTCTCGTCCAGCACCAAGGTGTCGGTCGGACCGGTCACCGTGCCTGCGGTCGGGCCGCTGTCCTGGATCGTGAACACGCCGGTGCCGAGATCAAGCGGCGTCGACACGCTGTCGCCATCCGCATCGGTGATGGTCTGCACCACCTGAAGCAGGTTCGCGGCCGACAGCGTCAGCGTCGCGGCATCGTCCGGATTGGTTGGGTCGGAGTGCCAGATGTTGTTGACCTGCGTGAACGTCACGATCCCGGTCGTCTCATTGATCGTGATCGTGAAGTAGGTCGTGCCGTTCGCCGAACCGGTGATCGTGTCACCGACCTGGTTGAGCACGATCTGCGTACCTTGGCCGATGCCATCGCCGTCACCGGCGGTCTTGTCGGTCGGATCGAGAGCGTAGAGGCCGGAGGCCACGTTCGCACCCGTCAGCTTCAGCGTGTAGGTCGTCGACCCAGCACCATCGGAACCATAGTTGCCGCCGGTGAAGTTGTTGGAGAAGTCCGCCGTCACGGTGTCGAGCCCGGTCGGCGCCGTGCCGGCGGCGGTGTCGCTGCCAACAGGACGGGTCTCGTCCAGCACGAGGGTATCGGTCGGACCGGTCACCGTGCCCGCGGTCGGGCCGCTGTCCTGGATCGCGAACACGCCGGTGCCGACATCGATCGGCGTCGTCACGCTGTCGCCGTCCGCATCGGTGATGGTCTGCACCACCTGCAGCAGGTTCGCGGCCGACAGGGTCAGCGTCGCGGCATCGTCCGGGTTGGTCGGATCGGAGTGCCAGATGTTGTTGACCTGCGTGAACGTCACGATCCCGGTCGTCTCATTGATCGTGATCGTGAAGTAGGTCGTGCCGTTCGCCGAGCCGGTGATGGTGTCACCGACCTGGTTGAGCACGATCTGCGTACCTTGGCCGATGCCATCGCCGTCGCCGGCGGTCTTGTCGGTCGGATCGAGAGCGTACAGACCGGAGGCGACGTTGGCACCGGTGAGTTTCAGCGTGTAGGTCGTCGACCCAGCACCATCGGAACCATAGTTGCCGCCGGTGAAGTTGTTGGAGAAGTCCGCCGTCACGGTGTCGAGCCCGGTGGGCGCCGTGCCGCCGGCAGTATCCGTTCCTGTGGGACGGGTCTCGTCCAGCACGAGGGTGTCGGTCGGACCGGTCACCGTGCCCGCGGTCGGACCGCTGTCCTGGATCGTGAACACGCCGGTGCCGACGTCGAGCGGCGTCGTCACGCTGTCACCATCGGCGTCCGTGATGGTCTGCACCACCTGCAGCAGATTGGCAGCCGACAGCGTCAGCGTCGCAGAATCGTCCGGATTGGTCGGATCGGAATGCCAGATGTTGTTGAGCTGGGTGAAGGTGACGATCCCCGTCGAGGGATCGATCGTGATCGTGAAGTAATTGGTGCCGCCAACCGAGCCGGTGATGGTATTGCCGACCTGGTTCAGCAGGATCTGCGCGCCCTGTCCGATGCCATCGCCGTCGGCGGTGGTCGTGTCGGTCGCATCGAGCGCAAAGAGGCCGGACGCCACGTTGGCGCCAGTGAGCTTCAGCGTGTAGGTCGTGTTGCCCGCGCCGTCGCTGCCGTAGCTGCCGGCCGAGAAGTTGTTGGAGAAGTCCGCCGTCACGGTGTCGAGGCCGGCCGGCGCCGTGCCGCCCGCCGTGTCGCTGCCAACAGGACGCGTCTCGTCCAGAACCAACGTATCCGCCGCTGCGATCACCGTGCCCGCGGTCGGACCGCTATCCTGGATCGTGAACACACCGGTGCCGAGGTTGAGCGACGTCGTCACGCTGTCGCCGTCGGCGTCCGTGATGGTCTGCACGAGCTGCAGCAGTTCGGGGCGCGTCAGCGTCAGCGTCGCGGCGTCATCCGGGTTGGTCGGATCCGAGTGCCAGATGTTGTTGAGCTGGGTGAAGGTCACGATGCCGGTCGAGGGATCGATCGTGATCGTGAAGTAATCGGTGCCGCCGGCCGAGCCGGTGATGGTGTTGCCGACCTGATTGAGCACGATCTGCGCACCCTGCCCAATGCCGTCGCCGTCACCAGCGGTCGTGTCGGTCGCATCAAGGGCGTAGAGGCCGGACGCCACGTTGGCGCCGGTGAGCTTCAGCGTGTAGGCCGAATTGCCCGGGCCATCGCTGCCATAGCTGCCGCCGGCGAAGCCGTTCGAGAAATCCGCCGTCACGGTGTCGAGGCCGGTCGGCGCCGTGCCGCCCGCGGTGTCGCTGCCGACAGGACGCGTCTCGTCGAGCACAAGCGTGTCCGTTGCGCCGGACAGCGTGCTCGCCGTCGGGCCGCTGTCCTGGATGGTGAACACACCGGTGCCGAGGTCGAGCGGCGTCGACACGTGGTCGCCGTCCGCATCGGTGATGGTCTGCACCACCTGCAGCAGGTTCGCGGCCGACAAGGTCAGCGTCGCGGCATCGTCCGGATTGGTCGGATCGGAATGCCAGATGTTGTTGAGCTGGGTGAACGTGACAATACCGGTCGTCTCGTCGATCGTGATCGTGAAGTAGTTGGTGCCGCCAGCCGATCCGGTGATGGTGTCACCGACCTGGTTGAGCACGATCTGCGTACCTTGGCCGATGCCATCGCCGTCGCCGGCGGTCTTGTCGGTCGGATCGAGAGCGTACAGACCGGAGGCGACGTTCGCACCGGTGAGCTTCAGCGTGTAGGCCGTGTTGCCCGCGCCGTCGCTGCCATAATTGCCGCCGGTGAAGTTGTTGGAGAAGTCCGCCGTCACAGTGTCGAGGCCGGTCGGCGCCGTGCCGCCCGCGGTGTCGATGCCGACAGGCCGCGTCTCGTCCAGAACAAGGGTGTCGGTCGGGCCGGCCACCGTGCCCGCCGTCGGGCCGCTGTCCTGGATCGTGAACACACTGGTGCCGACATCGAGCGGCGTCGACACGCTGTCGCCGTCCGCGTCGGTGATGGTCTGCACCACCTGCAACAGGTTGGCGCTCGAGAGCGTCAGCGTCGCGGCATCGTCCGGATTGGTTGGGTCGGAGTGCCAGATGTTGTTGACCTGGGTAAAGGTCACGATCCCGGTCGTCTCGTCGATCGTGATCGTGAAGTAGGTCGTGCCGTTCGCCGAACCGGTGATGGTGTCACCGACCTGGTTGAGCACGATCTGCGTACCCTGCCCGATACCATCGCCGTCACCGGCGGTCTTGTCGGTCGGATCGAGCGCATAGAGGCCGGAGGCGACGTTGACGCCGGTGAGCTTCAGCGTGTAGGCCGTGTTGCCCGGGCCGTCGCTACCGTAGCTGCCGGCCGAGAAGTTGTTCGAGAAGTCCGCCGTGACGCTGTCGAGGCCGGTCGGCGTGGCGCCGCCCGCAGTGTCGGTGCCGACAGGACGGGTCTCGTCCAGCACCAACGTATCCGCCGCCGCGATCACCGTGCCGGCGGTCGGGCCGCTGTCCTGGATCGTGAACACGCCGGTGCCGACATCGAGCGGCGTCGTCACGCTGTCGCCGTCCGCATCGACGATGGTCTGCACCACCCGCAGCAGATTGGCGCCAGACAGCGTCAGCGTCGCCGCATCGTCCGGATTGGTCGGGTCGGAATGCCAGATATTGTTGAGCTGGGTGAAGGTGACGATGCCGGTCGAGGGATCGATCGTGATCGTGAAGTAATTGGTGCCGCCAGCCGAGCCGGTGATCGTGTTGCCGACCTGGTTCAGCAGAATCTGCGCGCCCTGCCCGATGCCGTCGCCGTCGGCGGTGGTCGTATCGGTCGCATCAAGTGCGTACAGACCGGACGCCACATTCGCGCCGGCGAGGTTCAGCGTGTAGGTGGTGTGGCCCGGGCCGTCGCTGCCATAGCTGCCAGGCGTGAAGTTGTTGGAGAAGTCTGCCGTCACGGAATCAAGGCCGGTCGGCGCTGTGCCGCCCGCGGTGTCCGTGCCAACCGGACGGGTCTCGTCCAGCACCAGCGTGTCAGTTGCACCGGTCACCGTGCCGGCGGTCGGGCCGCTGTCCTGGATCGTGAACACACGGGTGCCGACATTGAGCGGCGTCGACACGCTGTCGCCGTCCGCGTCGGTGATGGTCTGCACCACCTGCAGCAGGCTCGGGCTCGACAGCGTCAGCGTTGCCGGATCGTCCGGATTCTTCGGGTCAGAATGCCAGATGTTGTTCGACTGGGTGAACGTGACGATACCGGTCGACGGATCAATCGTGATGGTGAAATACGTCGTCCCGCCGGCCGAGCCGGTGATCGTGTTGCCGGACTGGTTGAGGACGATCTGCGCGCCCTGTCCGATGCCGTCGCCGTCAGCGGTGGTCGTGTCGGTCGGATCCAGCGCGTAGAGACCCGAGGCCACATTCGAGCCGGTGAGCTTCAGCGTGTAGGCGGTATGGCCGGGTCCGTCGCTGCCGTAGCTGCCGGACGTGAAGTCGTGGGAGAAGTCCGCCGTCACGCTGGCAAGCCCGCTCGGCGCAAAGCCGCCCGGCGTGTCGCTGCCGACCGGGCGCGACTCGTCCAGCACCAGCGTTTCCGCCGGCCCTTCCTTCTGGATCACCGTGCCGGCCGTCGGACCGCTGTCCTGAATTGTGAACACGCCGCCACCAAGGTTGATCGGCGTTGTCACGCTGTCGCCGTCCACGTCAGTGATGGTCTGCACCACCTGCAGCAGGCTGGCGCTGGAGAGGGTCAATGTCGCCGCGTCATCCGGGTTAGTCGGATCGGCATGCCAAATGTTGTTGACCTGGGTGAAGGTCACGATCCCGGTCGTCTCGTTGATCGTGATCGTGAAGTAGATCGTGCCGTTCGCCGAGCCGGTGATGGTGTCACCGGACTGGTTCAGCACGATCTGCGCACCCTGCCCGAAATGGGCCGGGTTGGTGTCGGTCGGATCAAGCGCATAGAGGCCCGACGCCACGTTCGTGCCGGTGAGATGCAGCGTGTAGGCAGTGCTGCCGGCACCGTCGGCGCCGTAGCTGCCGCCGGTGAAATTGTTGGAGAAGTCCGCCGTCACGCTGGCGAGGCCGGTCGGCGTCGTGCCGCCCGCGGTGTCGCTGCCGACAGGGCGCGTTTCGTCCAGCACCAGCGTGTCGGTCGCGCCGGTCACCGTGCCGGCCACCGGACCATCGTCAAGGATCGTCAGATGCGAGCCGACATCGACGCTCGCACTTGCCGACTGATTGTTGTTGTCAGTCACGGTGGCGGTCAGCGTGATCAGACCCGACGCCAGCGTGATCCCTTCATTGAAGTTGCCCGGTGTTGCCTCATGAACCGCGCGCAGATCGGTCAGCGTCACATGACCCGTGGCGTCAACCGAGACCGTGAGGACCAGATCGCCACCGATCGCCGTGCGTCCTTCCACGACGCCGGCCGCGTTGACCGTCAGCAGAACGTGCTGACCGGTCGCCGAATCGATGAGACCGGAATCTTCGTTCGGTGTCGTGACCGACAGCGCATAGGTCAGCGACTGCTGGCCGCCCGGTACCGTGACGTTGAACGACACCTGCACAGACGCGACCGTTGCCCCTGCGGGTCCGAGCCCCGAACCGGCGACACCATGGTTGGTGGCCGCGGTCAGGAAGCTCTCGTCGACAATCAGCGCCGACAGGGGATTGCCGGAAATGATCGGAGGCGGAGCAACGCCCAGCACGAAGCCGGTCGGCGGCGGCGGGGTCACGAGGTTCGGCAACTCTTCCTGCGGCGCCAACACGTTGGTCGGCACAGGAGCTAGCGGATCGATCGCGAACGGACTGAAATTCGCGCCGCTCGCCTGCGCGTTGCCGTTCGAATTGCCGCCATTGTCGGCCGCCGGCAACACCGAGGCGTCCGTGCTGATCGGAAAAAGAGTCGCGAATTCCTGGACCGAGACCTCGCGCCCCGGCGCCATCTCGATCGTGACATTCTTCTGCCCATCCGCACGGGAGTCGAAGAACGGCTCAACCGTGACGGTCGACTGGTTGTCGAACAGGATGATCAGCTTTTCGCCGACGTGAACCAGCGTGATCTTTTCATTGGCGATCGACGAAAAGTCGACCTTCACCTTCTGGTCGTATCCAAGATTGACGACCACTGCCTGATCGGTCAGCGGCTTGGTCAGCTTGTAAATTCGTACGGGAGCCGAATTGGTGGAATTGCCGGTGCCGGTTGCCTGAGCGACCTGAAACGAACCCTGCATTATCAACTCCGCAAAATGCGATTAGAGGAAAAATTGTAGAAAAATTTAGTTTTAGGCTATTGTTAACCCTCCCCGCGGTCAAGAAATGTATTTGGTTAATCAATGCTTTCCGTGGAAGTGTGGTAAAGATCGGACAGGTCGAAGCTGAAAGAACAACGGCTTAGCCGGATTAACTTGGCCGAAAGCAGTATTTCCCCGGCCCCGTTCGTCCTTCCCGGCGATTTGGAGCAGCAGTCGATGCGGGTGATTCTTCAGGCGTGTGCCGCTGTCTTGATTTGGGGCTGTTTCGGCGCGGCGGCCGCGCAAGCCCCCGCACAACCCGTCCCGCAGGAGACCACGGTGGAGCGCCAGGTTCGCGCCCTGGCCAACCGGGACACCCAGATCGGCCTCTACCTCAACGTGTTACCTGATTGCACGTCGGGGCCGCTGCCGACCATCCGCCTGGTCACTGCGCCGGCTGCCGGAAAGGTGGTGGTGAAGTCGGCGAAGGCGAAGGCCACCAATTACAAGGCCTGCCTGGCGCTCGAGGTGCCGGCCTATGTCGCCTTCTACAAGGCGCCGCCGGAATTTCTCGGCGATGACGCCCTGACCATCGAGGTCAAGTACCAGGGCGGCCGAACCGAAATTCAGAAGATCACCGTCAAGGTCAGCGGCCCGGGAGGCCAGCAAAAGATCTGACCGGGTGGCTCGAAAGCGGATGCCCCTTAATGCTCTCGCAGACCGGCCGCCTTAGAGCGGCTCGCCCTCGGCTTCGTCCTGCTGCAGCGGCACCTCGCTCGGTGCGGAGGCCGGCTGGCTGAGCGAAGCCCTATCCTCGTGGCAATCGCTGATTCGGCGGGCGACCACCCGGTCGGTCCGCGGCGCCTGACCAACATTGGTCTTGTTGACCTCGGTATAGGCCTCGTCGCTGAGAACCGTGATGACGGTGCTGACCGGCCCGAGATAGTCGCAGCGGTTGGAGAAGACGTATTTGTTGTTGACCTTCTCCGGCCGCGAAGAGTGGCAATTTCCAACGGACGGAGATGAGAAGGTCGCCTTCATCGCCTGGGTCGGATCGACACAGCGCGTCATTTCGCGCTCGAGCAGCGTTTGCCGGACGTTCGGGGACGTGGCGATTTCCAGCGTCCGCACGAAGCGCCACATTCCTTTTCGGAAGGTCGGTCCGTTGAATCCCTCCTCCGCTGAGGCGCTCGGGGCGGCGAGCACGATCACGGAAAGCGCAGTCACGACGCCAAGCGCGGATGCGCAGATCTTCGACGGGGCGAAGCCCTCACGCGATGTCATTTATTGAATTCCTAACCGGCCGATTGACGCGGATCGCGTGACTTCGCTTGAAGCACGTCCAACCTCACATCATTCAGGAGCATTTCGTGTTAAGACCCCGTAAATGCTTGGCCTTTGCTCGAAGCTCCCACGGGCTCTTGCGCCAAACACGGTGAATGCCCGGTTGCTTCAGGCCGGGGCAGCTTCGGCGACAAAGGAAGCGCAGCGTCTACCCCGTTGGGGACGAATGGAGGCCTCGTCCGCCGCCACCTGCGGTCTGGATTGCCGGCTAGTGCTGCAAAGCCGCCGCAGCGGACTTGTCAGTCTTGGCCTCTGACTTGGCCTCAATCTTGGCCGCGCTACCGTCGTCGCAGTCGCCAATCCTTGTCGCGACGACCGTGTCGGTCCGGGGATGCTCTCCGGTGCTGATCTCGTTCAGCTCGGTATAGGCCTCGTCGCTGCGCACGGTGATGACGGTGCTGACCGCCCCCATGTAATCGCAGCGGCGTCCGAACGTGTATTGATTACCAACCTTCTCCGGCTTGTCCGAGACGCAGCTTCCGATCGATCCCGAGGCAAAGGTCGCCTTCATGGCGTGGGTCGGGTCGACGCAGCGCGTCGTCTCCGCGTTGACCACCCGATACTTGAAGTTCTTGTTGGCGGTCCTGACCACATCGAGCGTTCGCACGAAGCGCCACAGACCTTTGCGGAAGCTCGGGCCAGAAAAGGCTTGATCGCCCTGAGCCGGCGCTGCCGCCGCTGCCCGACCGTTCGCCGGTCGAGCTTGAGTCTCCGCATGAGCTGCCAGCGCAGGCAATGAGACAATCATCAGGGTCAGTAGCGAACGTACAATGCCACCACGGAAGTCCATTCCTACCCCCGATGTCCGTCCGAATGCGTTCGTGATGCGATCCGGTCAGCTCATTGAAGCAATCTCCGGAACACGACTCAATACATCACACCACTTGCAGGGCGAATTGTGGCCAGTAAAGATGCATTAACGCTACCGGGCAGCTTGCAGCCGAATTCAGACTTACTGCAGCAAACTTGCAACACCTGACACGCCATTCGCATTGGCGCCGGCCGTTCTCCCCGCACCGCACTGGGCAGAGGTTTGACCTCCGAAGTTTTTTTTGCTCATTTAGCGCGAGATATTTTCCTCAATTACTTAGCCTATCGCTGGACGAGGGGGCACAGATGCGTATTCGGTTTGGCTACACGGTCGCAGGCATTTTGGCTTTGGGCACAACGCTGTTCGGCAACTCCGGGCCGGCGGCGGCAGCAGACCTTGGCCTGGTCACAAAAGCACCGGTCGGCACCTGCACCGAGATCGTCTTCACCTGCGAGAACGGCCATCAATATCCGCTGTGCCCGCGCGCTGTGTCGGTCGAGGGCGAAGTGGTCACGGCCTCCCTGCTCACCGGCCGTGGCGGCATCCATGTGCGGCACGTTCCGATGGGCGTCGGCTATCGCTATGCGGGCCGCGGCGTCTGGCTGGACGGCTTCCGGGAAAACGCGCTGCTCAACTTCGGCAAGCGTCACCAGGTGGCGTGCACCATCGCGCATTCATGAGTGCGCGCTCTGCGTCGCTCCAATGGGCGTGACGCAGAGCACCTCAAGCAGCCGAACTCTCCTCACCCCTTGGTGCGGAGCACGGCGCGCGACGAGCGCGAGAACATATAAGCCTTCGGATTGACGTAGACCGGGCAGCGGTCCTGCCACTGGTACAGCTGCCAATTCCATTTCCAGCAGCCCGATACGATCTGGGGCTCTTGCACGTAGTCCAGCCGGTACGGCGGATCGCCAAACGGATAGTAGTCGCCGCATCGCGCCGCCGTCGAAGACAGAACGACGATGGAAGCGGCGGCGGCAATGATCACGGAAAATGACTTGTTCATAACGCCCCTCGATCGAATGACGTGACGGCGCGAGAGTGCCAAATCCGCCGGTCGTTATCAAGGTGCCGCCTGCCTCGTGACCGGCTCGCCGACTGTTCTACACCGCGCGATTCTGCGTCGGCGAGCGGCCGCCGCCATCGGCGACCAGCACCGCGCCGGTCACGAAGGACGCCTCGTCGGAGGCCAGGAACAGGCAGCACGCAGCGATCTCGGCGGGCTCGGCCATCCGTCCCAGGGCAATGCGTCGTTCGATGCCGCGAATCTCGGCATCGACACTGGTGTCGTTCTGGTCCGCAAGCAGCTGCATTTCATGGGCGCTCATCGGTGTGCGCACCCAGCCTGGCGCCACCGCATTGGCGCGGATGCCGTCGGCGCCGTGGGCATAGGCGAGCGAACGCGTATAGGCGACGACGGCCGCCTTGCTCGCGGCGTAGCTTGCGCTGTCCGGGCTGGCATTGAACGCGGCAACCGAGGCGACGTTCACGATCGCGCCGCCGCGCTGCCGCAGCAGTGGCAGGGACGCGCGACAGACGCGCATGGTCCCCGTGAGGTTGACATCGAGCGTCCTGGCCCAGACCTCGTCGGAGACGCTGGCGGGCTGATCCGGCACGATCAGGCCGGCGGCGTTGACCACGATGTCGAGCCACGCCCCGCAGGCGGTGACGGCTTTGGCGATGTCGTCCGGACGCGTGACGTCGCCATGGACCGCCTGCCCTCCGCACTCCGCCGCCGCGGTCTGAAGCTCGGCGTCGCCAAGGCCGAACAGCACGACGCGCGCGCCGCTCAACGCCAGCAGCGCCGCCGTGGCCCGGCCGATTCCCGTGGCTGCGCCGGTCACCAGCGCGGTCTTTCCGTCCAGCCGCGGCATCAGAGCATGATCCGGAAAGGTGGTAACCGGTTTTCCGAAAAGATCATGCTCATCTAGACTCCCCATTGCCGTTCGACGGCAAATCCGGTTTCCGGCAGCGTCGAGCCGCCGTCGACGACGATGGTCTGCCCGGTGACGTATTTGGCCTCGGCGGAGGCGAGATAGAGCATCGCGCAGGCAATGTCGTCGGCGCTCCCCATGTGCCCCATCGGGATGAAGCGCTCGAGCTTCGCCTTGTTTTCCGGCGCGCTCATGGTGCCGCGACCGGGCTTCTCGATGAAGCCGGCCTCGACGCCGTTGACTGTGATGCCGTCGCGCGCGAGCTCGAAGGCGGCACCGCGGATGAACGCGTTCACGCCGGCTTTCGCCGCCGAGTAATGCGCGCCGCCGCCCATCGCGACACGCGCGGAAACCGAGGACGTCACGAGGATGCGCCCGAACCTGACGGCGCGCATGTGCGGAATCGCGGCCTGCGCGAGCCAGATGCTGGCGTTGAGGTTCAGCGCCAGCGTGTCCTCAAGCTTCGCTTCATCAAGCTCTTCAAGCGATGACCACGGACAGCCGCCGGCATTGTGCACGACGATATCGAGCCGGCCATATTGAGCAGCGACGCGATCGACCATCGCGCGCAAGCTACTGCGGTCCAGCCGGTCGAACGGGACGCAATGCGCCGCCCGTCCATCGGCCGTCAATTCGCGCGCCAACGCCTCGGCCACATCAAGCGTGCGGTTGGCGATCAGCACGGTCGCGCCGGCCTTTGCGAGCCGTCTCACGATGGCCGCGCCGATCCCCCTGCCGCCGCCGGTGACGATGGCGATCCGGCCGTCAAGATTGAACGGTAGCGCCTGCATCAGATCGCTCCCGCGCCGCGCAGCAAGTCGATGAACCGCGCCAACACCGCCGTGTGCCTGTCGACGTCGCGCGCGGACGTCGCCGGACACATCAGCAGCATGGTGTGGAACGGGGTCACCAGAATGCCCTCGTTGATGTAGAACGCATGCAGCAGGGTCTCGAGATCGGGTTGCCGGCCGGCAATGACGTCGGCGCCGCTGCGTGGCGGCTGCGGCATGAACATGATCTCGGCGCGCGCGCCGATCTGCGTGACGTGCCAGGGCAGACCAGCCGCTGCGATCAGCCTGCGGGCTTCCTGCGCCAGCCAGGTCGCGGTTCCGATCATCCGCTCGTAGTTCGCAGAGGTCAGCACCTTCTCCAGCACCGCGCGCATGGTCGCGACCGTCAGCGCGTTGCCGGCAAGCGTGCCTCCGAATCCAAGATGCGCCGACTGCCGCTCCCGCGGATTGACGTGGGGGACGATCTTCCAGAGTCGCTCCGCGATCTCGTGGCTGAGACCAAACACGCCGGCGGGGATGCCACCCGCGATCGCCTTGCCAGCGACGAAAATGTCGGGATCGAGCCCATGGCTCTCCGTATAGCCGCCCGGCCCGCAGGACAGCGTGTGGGTCTCGTCGATGATGAGGACGGTGCCGGCGCGGCGGGTCAGGTCACGCAACGCCCGGTGAAAACCAGGATCGACCGGGATCATGCCGAAATTCGTCATCAGCGGCTCGGTCAGTACGCAGGCGACGTCGCCATGCGCAAGCGCCTCCTCCAGCCCCGCGACATCGTTGAATTCAACGACCCGGCTCACCGCATCATGATCGATGCCGTTAGAATGAATCATGTTGCGCAGGCCGACCCGGCCGTCGCGGATCTCGACATGCGCCTCCTCGACGCCGCCATGATAGCAGCCGGAGAACACCAGCACCTTGCGCCGGCCGGTGATCATGCGCGAGATTCGGATCGCCGCGCGGTTGGCATCGGTCGCTGACGTCGTCAGCGTCCAGTATTTCGGACCGAAGCGGCGGGACAGTTCGGCGCCGACCCAGATACTGTCTTCCGTCGGCAGCATCATGGTTGCGCCACGCTTGAGCTGAGCGAGCGCAGCCTCGGTCACCGCCTCGGGCGCGTGGCCGCACATGCCGCCGGTGTCGCCAAGGCAGAAATCGATGTAGTCGCGGCCGTCGATGTCCCTGATATGCGCGCCCTGCGCCTCCTCGGCATAGACGGGGAAGCCGCCGGCCCAGCGCCGCATCCAGTGCGACGGGCCGCCGTAAAGGTAGTGCTGCCGTCCCTCCTGCCAGGCCGCGGCCGATCGCGGGTGCAGCGCGCGAAAACGCTCCTGCTCGGCATCGAGCAGTCGGTTCAGAACGCCCGTGCGTTCGGCGGTTGCAGCTGTCATAGCGCGATCCAGGCGGTCTTGAGGTCGGTATAGGCATCGAGGGCGTGCAGCGACTTGTCGCGTCCGAAGCCGGATTGCTTGAAGCCGCCGAGCGGCACCGTGATGTCGGCGCCGCCATAGGCGTTGACGTGCACGACGCCGGCCTTGATGGCGCGCACCATGCGATGCGCCGTCGACAGACTTGCGGTCCACACCGCCGACGCAAGTCCATAGGGAGTCGCATTGGCGAGCGCTGTGGCATCTTCCTCGCCCTCGAACCGCGTCACTGCCAGCACCGGGCCGAACACCTCCTCGCGCCAGACCTGCATCGACGGCGTCACCTCGGTGAGGATCGTAGGCGCCATGAAGTTGCCGCCGCTCTCGACGTGGATTTGCTCGCCGCCGACCAGCCGCGTCGCGCCCTGCGCTTCCGCGTGGGCAACGGCATCCAGGTTCTTGCGCAACTGCGGTTTGCTCGCGATAGCGCCGATATCCGAGGTCAATTCGAGGGGATCGCCGACGCGGAGTCTGGCGGTGGCGTCGAGCAGCTCGGCCATGAAGCGATCATAGATCGCGGACTGCACCAAGAGCCGCGATCCGGCCACGCAGACTTGGCCGGAGTTTCGGAAGATGCCGCTCGCCGAGACCTTGGCCGCATGCTTAATGTCGGGCGCATCGGCGAACACGATGTTGGGCGACTTGCCGCCAAGCTCGAGATGGACGCGCTTTAGGTTCGATCGCGCCGAGCATTCCAGGAGACGCCGGCCCACCGCACCCGAGCCGGTGAAGGCGAGCACATCGACATCCATGTGCAGCGCAAGCGCCTCCCCGGCGGATGCGCCGCGGCCGGTGACGACGTTGAGCACGCCATCGGGTAACCCCGCCTCGGTCGCGAGCTCGGCAAGCCGCAACAGCGTCAACGACGCAAGCTCCGGCGGCTTGACCACGACCGAATTTCCGGCGGCGAGCGCCGGGCCGATCTTCCACGCTCCGATCATCAGCGGGAAATTCCACGGCACGATCACGCCGACGACACCAAGCGGCTCGCGATGCACGAGCCCGAGCACATCGCCTGAGGTCGGCGCGATCTCGCCATAGACCTTGTCGATCGCCTCGGCGTAGTAACGGATGGTGCCGGCGGCCGAGAGCGGTTCGGCCTTGTAGGCCATGCTGATCTCGGTGCCGTTGTCGCGCACGCCGAGTACCGCAATCTCGAGCGCGTGCTGCTCGATGAGGTCGGCGAACCGCAGCAACACCTTCTTGCGCTGCGCCGGCGCCGCGCGCGACCAGTTGCCCTGCTCGAAGGCCTGCCGCGCGTGGCTGACCGCGGCGTCGACATCGGCCGCGTCGCCGTCGGCCATGCTGGTCAATAGCCGGCCGTCGATCGGTGACACGACATCAAGCCGTGCCTCGCTGATCGCCGGCGCCGGCCGGCCGCCGATGAAGAGCTGCTGGACCGGAATGACGGCCGCGCGTAGTCGATCGATCTGGGCTTGCTGCATACGAGATTATTACGACGATGATAAAAGCGGCTTCCGAGCAAGTCCGCTGGCATGGCGCAATCCTCGCCAAATCAAGGCTTTGGCAGCAATCAACCGATAGGTGGATGTCACGGCAAGGCCGGTCCCCATAGCGTGATTGCACGATGGCCGAGCGCTCCGCCTGCGTTATGCAAACCGGTTGTCACCATCCCTTACGCCTGCCGGCGAGCCGAAGGTCATGCCTGAGATGACGCAGCCCCGCATTCTCCTGATCGGAACGGGAGACACCAAGGCCGACGAACTGCTGTTCATGAGCGAGTGCATCGCGCGCGCCGGTGGCCGAACCATCATGATGGACATCAGCGTGCTCGGCGATCCGCCGTACCAGGCGGCACATGACAAGCACGCGGTGGCGGCCGCCGCACAGACCACGATCGAGGCTGTCGCATCGAGCGGCGACGAGAATTCCGCGATGTCGCTGATGGCGGTCGGCGCCGCCAATCTGGCGCGCGCGCTCGCGGAGCGCGATGCCATCGACGGCGTGATCGCGATCGGCGGCACGATGGGCACCGACCTTGCGCTCGACGTCGCGCAGGCGCTGCCGCTCGGCCTGCCGAAGCTGATCGTCTCGACCGTCGCCTTCTCGCATCTGATCCCGCCCGAGCGCGTCGCCGCCGACCTGATGATGATCCTGTGGGCCGGCGGCCTCTACGGCCTCAACGGCACCTGCACCGCCGTGCTGTCGCAAGCCTGCGGCGCGATCGTCGGCGCCGCCAGAAGCGCAATCAGGCCGCGTAAGGACCGGCCGGTCGTTGCGATCACCTCGCTCGGCAAGAGCTGCCTGCGCTACATGGTCGAGCTCAAGCCGCAGCTCGAACGGCGCGGCTACGAGGTGGTCGTCTTCCACACCACCGGCATGGGCGGCCGCGCGATGGAATCGATCGCCGCGCAAGGTGGCTTTGCCGCGGTGCTGGACCTCAGCCTGCAGGAGGTCGCCAACCAGCTCACCGGCTCGGTGGTCAATTCCGGCGCTGACAGGCTGGAGAATGCGGGCAGAGCCGGCATTCCACAGATCGTCGCGCCCGGGGCGATCGATATGGTCGACTTCCCGGCATGGCTTGGGGTTCCGAACGAGCTGTCGGATCGTCCATTCCACGCGCATAACCGGCTGCTTGCGTCGGCGACGTCGGGATCCACTGATCGCCAACGGATCGCCCGCGCGATTGCCGGGAAACTGTCCCAGGCCAACGCTCCCGTCGCCTTCGTGCTGCCCGCCGGCGGCATCCAGCAATGGGATCGCGAAGGCGAAGCCTTGCACGATCCCGACGCCCTCGCCGCCTTCGTCGACGCCATGCGGTCGGCGATCGAGGCGCCGGTCGAGCTGCACGAGATCAAGGATCACATCAACAGCGCCGCATTCAACGAAACGGTGCTCGGCATCTTCGACCGATGGGTCGCTGCCGGCATTGTCCCTCGCGGCCGCACCACGGCTGCCGCATGAGGAGGCCGCTTGCCCAGGCGCTGGTGCTCGACTTCGGGGGCGTGATCTCGAAGACATTGTTCGAGACCCACGACCTGACCGAGCGCACGCTCGGGCTCGCGCCGTGCACCCTAAAATGGCTCGGACCGTTCGCGCCCGACAGCGATCCGCTCTGGACTTCCATGCAGCGTGGCGAAATTTCTGAGCGCGACTACTGGCTGACCCGCAGCCGCGAGGTCGGGCGCCTGGTCGGCGAGGACTGGCGCGACATGGAGACCTTCGTGAAACGCGCGCGCGGCGCCGATCCCGACACCGTGATCCGCCCCGAGGCTGCGCGCGCGATCACCCTCGCCGCCAATGCCGGGTTCCGGCTCGCCATTCTCTCGAACGAGCTCGACCTGTTCTACGGTGCCGATTTCCGCAGCCGTCTTTCTATCCTCAAGCGCTTCGACACCATCGTCGATGCCACGCATACCGGGATCTTGAAACCCGACCCTCGCGCCTATCAAAGCGTGCTGGACGAACTGGCGCTGGAGGCAGACAATTGCGTCTTCGTCGACGACCAGCGCCGCAACATCGCAGGCGCCGCCGCATGCAACATGCGCACGGTGCTGTTCGACGTGCGCAATCCTGCCACGTCCTACAGCGAGGCGCTGCGGCATTTCGGGCTGCAATTCGACTAAAGCGCTTTCGAGCGAAGTGGGTACCGGTTCGCGTGAAGAAAGCGCATCAAGACTAGAATCTGGAGCCCCGTCCCGATTCCATCGGAACGGAAAAGGCTCCAGCCGGACAGGGAACGATCATGCGCGACAGAAACTTCCTGGTTGAGAACAACGCCAAGCCGATCTGGCACCCGATGGCCCATCCCGCCGAGATGCGGGCGCAGCCGCCGCGGATCGTGATGAAGGGTGAAGGCGTTGAAGTCACCGATATCGACGGCAAGACCGTGATCGACGCGGTCGGCGGATTGTGGAATGTCAATCTCGGCTACAGCTGCGACCCGATCAAGCAGGCGATCGCGGACCAGCTCAGCGCGCTGCCGTATTATTCGGGCTTCCGCGGCACCTCGAGTGGCCCCTCGATCGAGCTCGCCTACGAGCTCACCGAATGGTTCAAGCCGGAAGGCATGGTGCGCGCTTTCTTCACCTCGGGCGGCTCGGACTCGGTCGAGACCGCGCTGCGGCTCGCCCGGCAATACTGGAAGATCAAGGGCCAGGCTGACCGCACCAAGTTCCTGGCACTGAAGAAAGGCTACCACGGCACCCATTTCGGCGGCGCCTCCGTCAACGGCAACGCCAATTTCCGCCGCAACTATGAGCCGATGCTGCCCGGCGTGTTCCATATCCCCGCGCCGTCGATCTATCGCAATCCCTTCAACGAGACCGATCCCGCAAAACTCGCGCAGCTGTGCGCGGCGGCGATGGAGGAGGAGATCGCGTTCCAGGGCGCCGACACCATCGCGGCGTTCATCATGGAGCCGGTGTTAGGGGCCGGCGGCGTGATCGTGCCGCCGGACAGCTTCATGAAGCTCGTGCGCGCAATCTGCGACCGTCACGGCATCCTGATGATCGCGGACGAGGTCGTCACCGGTTTCGGACGCACCGGCGCGTGGTCGGGTTCGCGGCTCTGGGGCGTGAAGCCCGACATGATGACGATGGCCAAGGCGATCACGTCAGGCTATTTCCCGCTTGGCGCGACGCTGATCGGCGAACAGGTTGCGGAGGCCTTCGAGGCCGACACGACCACGTTCGGCTCGATCGGCCACGGCTACACCTATTCCGGCCATCCGGTCGGCTGCGCCGCGGGCCTCGCGGCGCTCGCCGAGACCCGCCGCCTCAAGCTTGACGAGAATGCCGCCGCGCGCGGCGAGGACCTTGCGCGCGCGCTGGCCGCGCTCAAGGCGAGGCATGCGCTGGTCGGCGACGTCAGGGGCAAGGGTTTGATGGCCGCGCTCGAACTGGTCGCCGATCGCGACAGCAAGAAGCCCGCCGACAAGAAGACGATGGCGAAGGTTGCCGACGCCGCCTACGACGCCGGCGTGATGCTGCGCGTCTCCGGCAACAACCTGATCCTGTCGCCGCCCCTGATCCTCACGTCGGCCGACGTGAGGCGGATCGCCGAAGGGATCGACGCCGGCCTGTCAGCGGCTACCTGACAGAGCACTCACACAGGCCATGGCGCGCTCGAACAGCGCGCCATCCGCCTTGCCGCGGTCAACGCAATCGGCCAGCGATATGGCCGACATCCGCTGGTCGGTGCAGAAGATGCGCATGAAGTCGGCCGCCAGCGCGACCTTGCGCGGCGCGGACTGTCGTTCCCAGTCGCTGGTGCTCAGATAGAGCAAGGAGGCATCGTCGGCGATGCTCTCGGCCGCCGCGCCACGCGCGGCTGGGCCGGTTCCCAGTAGCGCCAGCAGCGCGCCGGCAGCCACTCCGATGCGATGCGCGCGGCCGCTCATTTCGTGTCCCTGGCATTCACCATCGGCGGCACGTCGAGCGCGGGATTGCGATCGAAGAAGTTGAACGGACGCAGCCGGAAGCCATGCCACAGGCCCGGCATGACCGGCCAATCCTCGGCGCGCGGCACGTGGCGGAAGCCGACCGTGTACCACAGCACGAGGTCGCGGTCCTCGATCGGCCGCTTGGCCGCGGTCCATTTCGGCAGGCCGTCGACCTCGGGGTTTCCGTTCGGATACATGCCCGCAGCGTAGCGCTCGTCCTTGGCGTAGGCCGAGGTCCACAGCGTGTAGGCGCTGAAACCGGCACGCAGCTGGATCGGATCGTCCTTTGCGAGCAGCGAGACGTCGGAGTGGCCGGGCATCAACTGATAGCTCGTGCGATAGCCGCGGCTGTTGGTCTTGCCCGTGCTCTCGATCCTGAACTGCGCCGCGTTCAGCGGCATGGTGATCGGCCCTTCGGTCGCAACCGGCCTGGTGTCGACCTGCCAGAGGCTCTTGCGCTGGCCCTGCTCCAGCCGGCGGACATTGAAGCGATCCTCGACCAGCCGGTTCGCGGTGCCGTCGACGTCCATGTCGATCCGGAACGTCATGTAGTGATCGTGATTGACCGCGAGCAGCCGTTCGTCGACCAGCGTCCCAAAGGCGGTATCCTGCGCAGCCGTCGGGTCGCTCAGTGTCTTGCTCGCGACGCCCTTGGTGGCATCGATGCCGTAGGCGCCGAGCCGCACATCGATATTGCCGGCACGGTCGAACACGTAGTCCACCAGATAGTCGTAATTGCCGACCACCGGCGCCATCCGCACCACCAGCTCATTGTTCGGTCGAACCTCGGCGGTGTTGTTGATCAGCTCGCTGTGGCGCCAGATCGGATCGCCTGTCGGGCGCTCGAAGATGCAGACCGCGCCCTTGGACACGACCGGCGCACCCTTGGTATCCGAGATCGTCAGGTCGAGATAATGCGCGCCTTCGGGACAATCCACGCCGCGCTGCAATTCGCTGGAGAGCACGCCAAAGCCGTACTCGCCGATATCCATATAGGCGCGGAACGACCAGGTCGGCGCCGGATCCATATAAGGCACGAACATCTCGCTTGCCGAGATCTGATAGGCGATGTCGCGGAGCGTGCCGTGGTCATCGTAGCGGATCAGCGACAGCACGGCGCCGACGCGCGGCTCGAGACGGACATGGAACGACCAGTTGTCCCAGCGGACCTGACCGCCCTCCACCTTCACATTGCTGCCCTCGGGCGCGGTGATCTCGATCGGCTTCGGCGGCTTGCGATATGTTCCGGAGTCGGCATAGGCGTGCGACGGCGTCTGCGGCGGTGGCGGCACCACGCCAAGATCGGTCACTGACAGCACCGTTTTGCTCTTGAGATCGACCTGGGCGAACAGGTTCTCGATCGGCTTGCCCCAGAGATTGTTGGCGGCGCCCGTGGTGTCAACACAGGGAACGTTGAGCAGGCGGCGGCCTTTCAGGGCCGGGTCGCTCACCGGACCGACCGTCAGCGGCAGACACATGACGTTGCGGAAATCGGTGATGCCCCGCTTGGCCATCGCGGCGATCCAGCGCGGGTCCTGCTTCGGCAGATCGCCGGCGGAGATCAGTTCGTCGATGGTCAGCGCAGCCTCATGATCCCTGACTTCCTGCCAGCCGAGCAGGCTCCGCGCGGCGAGATCGATATGCGCCTCGTAGAGATGCCCGCCGCTCAGCAACGTGGCGCTGGCCCGACGCGTGAATGGCTGTCCGGGCTTCCACGCCCGCACCTCGTCCTTGGGATCCTCGTCGACCGTCATCGAGACGACCCGCGCCGAATCGTCGAGCTTGCCGGCGCCGCGAAGGGTATCGGAGACCGAGCGGATTTCGTCGGTGGTGAGCCCGTCCATCGGGTGCGTTGCGGTCACCTGCGGCCACATCCGGCGCTCGGCCTGCGCCGGCAGCGGCGCCGCCAATGTTGCGACCATCAGACCGGCCACTGCCCATACGTCATGCCGGGATATCAGAGCCATTCCGCCCTCCACTCAAAGCCAGAACAGTCAGAATACAAGCAACGGTGGCGACGTGAAGGCCCGCCTCATCCGGTAACCTGTTCCGACGCAGCCGGCAGGATCGCGGCCGTGGCCGGGCGTGGCGCGGCGCGGTGGACATCGAGCAGCCGCACGCCGATGCGATCGCGCAAGGCCGGCCAGATGCCGCGCGGCGCCACGATCATCACCACGACGGCGATGATGCCGAGCCCGACCAGATACCAGCCGCCAGACAGCCCGAGCGGCCCGGTCATCAGCTCGCGCAGGCCGAAAAAGATGATGACGCCGAGGATCGGGCCTTCCAGGGTTCCGATACCGCCGATGATCACAATGAACATCATGTAGACGGACCAGTTGACGTCGAAGGCCGCCAGCGGCGCGATGAACAGATTGCCCATGAAGCTGAGCGCGCCGGCCAGCCCGCATCCCGCCGCCGAGAGCACGAAGGCGACGAAACGATTGTGCCGGACGTCGACGCCGACGCTCATCGCCGCAAGATCATTGTCGCGCACGCTCATCAGGCCGAGCCCGAAGCTCGACGTCATCATCCTGTACAGCGCCGCGATGGTGACGAGCGTCAGGCCGCCGGCGAGCCAGAACATCGTCGGCTCGAACCAGTCGAAATCGATCAGCTTGCTGGTCGCGAGCGGCACGCCCGACGTGCCGCCGACGGCCTGCGACTTCATCGTGAACGCGCCGATGATCTCGGCGAACACCCACATCGCGATCGAGAAATAGGCGTCGCGCAAACGAAACAGCGGAAAGGCGATGATCGCCGCAACGGCGCCCGCGACCAGCGGCGCGACCGGCAGCACCCAGATCGGCGTGACCTCGAGCCAGCCCGAGGTCAGGAACAGCGCATAGGCGCCGAACGCAATGAAGACCTGGTGGCCGAGCGACACCAGCCCGGCATAGCCCGCCAGCAGGTTCCACATCTGCGCCATCGTCAGCAAGAGCAGGCACTCGGTCGCGAGCCGCAGAAAACCCTCGTTCAGCACGAGGGGCGCGCCAGCGATCATCGCGATCAGAATGGCAACGCTGGCCATGAGAATGGTCCGTGTCGGCATCGGCATCACACCCTGCTCTACACGAGACCCGACGGCCGGATCAGCAGCATGATGAAGAACAGGAGGTGCGCATAGAGCAGCCCGGCATTCGGATCGATCTTCAGCCCGATCAATTGCGCCATGCCGAGCGCGATGCCGCCGAGCAGCGCGCCCCAGAACGAGCCGAGCCCGCCGAGCACCACGACCTCGAACGCGATCAGCAGCCGTTCGGCGCCCGAGAACGGCGTGAAGCTCGAGCGCACCGCAAGCAGCACGCCGCCGATCGCGCCGAGCGCGAGCGACAGGCCCATGACGTAGTTATAAACCCGGTCGGGCTTGACCCCGGACAGCCGGACGATATCGCGGCGGTCGGCGGTGGCGCGCACGATCCGGCCGAACTCGGTATGGCGCAGCACGAGCTGCAGCGCCATGAACAGCAATGCGGCGAGCACCAGCGTCAGCAGCGGCATGATGCCGATGTTCAGCCCGGCGACCTCGAGGCTGGCGCGAGAGAGCTCGCCAACCTGGAGGCTGCGCACGTCGGCGCCGAACATCTCGACCATCACGTTGCGCAGGATCACCGACACGCCGAACGTCAGCAGCAGTGGCGACAGCGGATCGGGCGAGGTTACGACCCGGTTGACGATGGCGGCCTGATAGAGCCATCCGACCGCAAAGGACAGCGCGATCACCGGGATCAGCATCAACAGCGGCGACACCTGCGGCAACAGGTTGGCCAGCAGCACGGCGCAGAACGCGCTCAGCACCATGAACTCGCCATGTGCGATGTTGACGACGCGCATCACGCCGAACACCAGCGCGAGCCCGATGCCGAGCAGCCCATAGAGCCCGCCGAGCAGGGCCCCGTTGATCAATGTCTCAACCCAGATCATGTCGTGCCAATCCTGGCTAGTTACCGAAATAAGCGTGCGTCAGCTGCTCCGGCTGCAAGCCTTGCGCCGGGCCGGTCAGCGACACCCGCCCCTTCAACAGGCAATAGATCCGCTCCGAGGTCGCGAGCGCGCGCTTGACGTCCTGCTCGACCAGCACGACGGCGGTGCCCTCGCGGCGGATGTCGGCAAAGGAGCGGTAGATCTGCTCGACCACGACCGGCGCGAGCCCGAGCGAGATCTCGTCGCACAGCAGGAGCCGCGGGTTCGACATCAGCGCGCGGCCGATCGCCGCCATCTGCTGCTGGCCGCCGGAGAGCTGCCCGGGAAACATCCGCCGCCGCTCCTCGAGGATCGGGAACAGGTCGAACACTCGCCGCAAGGTCCAGCTCCCTTTGCGCCGGTTGACGCTGCCCATCAGCAGGTTCTCCTCGATCGTCAGCGAGTCGAACAGCAGGCGGCCCTCGGGCACCATGATGAGGCCGAGCCGCGACACCTCTTCGGCCGGCATCTGCGAGATATCGATGCCGTCGAACTGCACCGCCCCTCGCCGCTCCTCGTTGAGACCGACCAGCGCCTTCAGGAAGGTGGACTTGCCGGCACCGTTGGCGCCGACCAGCGCCACCGCCTCGCCGTCCGCGACGGTGAAGTTCATGTCGAACACGGCTTGCAGATCGCCGTAGAAGATCTGCAGGCCGTTCACATCAAGCAACGCCATCGGCCTTCAATCCCATGTAGATCTCGCGGACCACGGCGCTGTCCATGACCTCGGCCGGCGGTCCCTCCAGCACCTTGCGGCCGAAATCGAGCACCAGGATGCGATCCGATACCGCGCGTAGCGCGTGCGGAATGTGCTCGATCCAGATCATGGCGTGATCGGCCTTCACCGACTGGATGATGGCAACAAGACGCTCGACCTCCGGCTCGGTCAGCCCGGCGGCGATCTCGTCGAGCAGGATCAGCTTCGGCTTCGAGGCCAGCGCCTTGGCGAATTCTAGCCGCTTGCGGTCGATCAGCGGCAAGGCGCCGGCGAGCTTGTCCGCCTTGGCGTCGAGCCCGGTGCGCTGCAACACCTCCATGGTCCAGCTCGATGCCGCCTCACCGGTGAGGCCGGCGCCGTAGGATGTCGCGACCAGCGCGTTCTCATAGACCGACAGATGCGGGAACGGCTGCGGAATCTGGAACGCCCGCCCGAGCCCCATCCGCGCCCGGCGATGCGGCGGCAGGGCTGATATCTCCCTGTCGTCGAGCATGATCGAGCCGCCGTCGGCCGTGAGCAGGCCGACGATCAGGTTGAGCAGCGAGCTCTTGCCGGCGCCGTTCGGGCCGATCACGCCGAGGCACTCGCCGCGCGCCAGCGCGAAGCTGACATTGTCGGCGACCACGATCTCGCCAAAGCGCTTCGACAGCCCGCTGACGCGCAGAAGCGGTGCCATCTCAGGCCAGCTTGGAGAGCAGCTGGAGATCGGCCTGCTTCGGGATGAACGGCGCCGTTCCGTTGTGCACGATCAGGAGCTCGTATTTCGACTTGCCGCCTTTGGCCTTGCGCCATTGTCCGCCCGACAGCGAGGTCACCGCGACGTTCTTGATCGGGCTGTCCTTGAACTTGACCCGGCCGACCACGGTCTCCATGTCGAGGCCGGCGATCGCATCGCGCAATGAGTTCTTGTCCTTGGGATCGCTGTTCTGCAACGCCGCGAGCCCGACCTCCCACAACGCATGGGCGTAGCCGATCGGCTGCGTCCACTGCTTGCCTGTCGTCTTCTCCCATTCCGCGGCGAGCTCGGCAGCGCTCTGCCCGGTCAGCGAGGACTTGAACGGATAGGCCGGCGTCCACCACACCTCGGTCGACATGCCGTCGCCGCGATCGCCGAGCGCATTCACCGCGGCCGGGAACAGGAAGGCCGCCGCCACCGTGCAGATCTGCGGCTTGAAACCGGCCTGCGCCGCCTGATTCCACAGCGTCACCCAGTGATTGCTGAATGTGAAGCCGGAGACGATGTCGACGCCGTTGTTCTTGAACAGCGCGATCTGGTTGGTGAAGTCGTCGGTCGCGATCTGGAATTTGCCGGCCGAGAATTCCTGATAGCCGGCCGCCGAGATGCCCGCCGGCAGGCCGAGCTTCGGATCGGAGAACGCCTGGCCCGGCGGGTTGTCGATGTAGAGCGTGCCGACCTTCTTGTTGGTCTCGACCGACTGCCACATGCCCAAGAAGTTCTTCGCAACGTCGTCGGCGCCCCAGAAAAAATGGTAGCTGTACGGAAAACCCTTGTCCGGCGTCGACTTGCGCGGGAACATCCAGCCCTGCCACGGCACCATGGTCGAGACGGTGGGAATGCCGCGGGCGTCGGCGAGCTCCTGCACCGGCGGCTGCGCGTCGCCATCCTCGATCAGGATCAGGTCGCACTTTTCACGCAGCACCAATTCACTTGCGATCACCGACGATCGATTCGGATCGGATTGATTGTCCTTGAACACCAGCTCGACCTGATAGGTCTTGCCGCCGATCTTCAGACCATCCTTCAGCCGTGCCTTGATGCGCTCATGGATCCAGGGATCGGGCTCGGCGAACTGCGCCCGGACGCCGGAGAGGCAGCCGACCCAGCCGATCTTGATGGAGTTGCCGGCGGCCCGCGCGACATTCACCAGCGGCACGTTCATCGCCGATGCGAGACCGGTGGCACCGGCCACTTTCAAGAGCGTGCGCCGGTCGAGCCGGCCGGACGCGGTATTGTTCTTTGTCTCAGTCATGTCCCTCTCCCTCCACAACCAATGATGAAAATGCCTGACTGCGGCTCACGCAGCCGATCGCTGGATCGCCGCACGGCTCACCGCGGCGAATTTGCACAAGGTGTTTTCGATGATCCGGCGCGGGATGCCGCGCACGATGAAGACGAGCCGCGAGCGCCGGTCCGCCGACGGCCAGCCGGCAAGCGTGATCGGCGGATGGAACACGTGCTGCACGCCGTGCACCACCATGGGCGCGTCGGGCTGCTCGGCGACGTGCACGATCGCCTTGAAGCGCAGAAGGTCCTCGCCTTTGAGCGCCGCGACATAGTCGAGCCAGCGCGCAAACGCCTCGCGCTGGATCGGCTCGTCGATGATCAGGCTGTAGGACGACACGCCGGCATCGTGCGCGTGATGGCCGTGGTGGCCGCACGCCTCGCCCTCGCAGTGATGATCCCCGTGATGGTGCGGCGCGTTGGCCGCCTGCGACGCCAGATCGAACCAGCGCACGACATCGGCGGAGCGCGCCGCCGGATCGAACAGGCCGGCATCGAGGACATTCGCCGGATCGACGACCCCGTTTCGCACCTTCGTGCGCGTCGCGACCGGATTGATCGCCGCAAGCTGGGCGTCAAGCCGCGCCAGTGCATCACCGGCGGCAAGGTCGGTCTTGGTGACCAGCAGCCGGTCGGCGACCGCGATCTGCCTGACGGCCTCGCCATGCGCCGCAAGGGTGTACACACCATTAACGGCATCGACGGTCGCGACCACGCCGTCGATCCGGTAGCGACTGAGGACATCGGGCGCCGTCATCAGCGTGTGCAGCACGGGCACGGGATCGGCGAGCCCGGTGGTCTCGACCAGCACCCGGTGGAACGGCGGGATCGTGCCGTCAGCGCGGCGCGACGCAAGGTCGGCCAGCGTCTCGATCAGATCCTCGCGCACCGAGCAGCAGATGCAGCCATTGTCGAGCAGCGCCAAGCGGTCCTCGCTGCTCTCGACCAGCAGATGATCCAGCGCCACCTCGCCGAACTCGTTGATGATGGCGACGACGCCATTGAGTTCTGGCTGGTGCAGCAAATGGTTCAGCACCGTGGTCTTGCCGCTGCCGAGGAAGCCGGTCAGCACCGTCACCGGGATCTGATCCACCGTGCCCATCACGCGCCCCGCTCGTGAACCTTGCGGCCCTCGAAGAAGGTCATCTCGACCCGTGTATCGGCCAATTGATCCGGCGGGATGTCGAAGATCATCTGGTCGAGCACGATCAAATCGGCGGACTTTCCCACCTCGATCGAGCCGATCGACTGGCCGAGGCCGGCCGCGCGTGCGGCATCGATGGTGTAGATGTCGATCACGGTTTTGAGGTCGAGCGCCTGCTCCGCCCACAGCGACTTGCCGGGAAAATCCCCGGTCGGATTTTGCCGCGTCACCATGCCCTCGATGCCCTGCCAGGGATCGGGGATCGGAATCACCGGCCAGTCCGAGCCGCCGGCCATCAGCGCGCCGGCCTCTTTCAGATCGCGGTTCGGCCAGAAGCGCTGCGCCCGCTCCTCGCCCATCGCGGCCTTGTGCGCCTCGAGGAAGATGGTCGGATACCAGATGATCGGCGACAGATCGGCCGCGACCCCGAGCTCGGCGAAGCGCTTGATATCGTCGGGCGCGATATAGCTCGCATGCGCGATCTGATGGATCAGATGGGTCGGGCCGTTGAAGCTGCGCACGACATCGATGGCGTCGAGCGCCTGCGTCACCGCGGCATCGCCCGCGCAGTGGATCTTCGCGGCAAGGCCCAGCTTCTCGCAGCGCCCGAGCCAGCGGATCAGGTCCGGCACGGTCAGCATGGTGGCGCCGCGGAAGCAGCAGCCGCGCACGGGATCGGCCACATACGGCTCGTGGAAGGCCGCGGTCTTGGCACCCGGCACGCCGTCGAGGAACACCTTCACATAATCGGGTTTCACATGCGCGCCGCGGTAATCCTCGCGCAGCGCGAACAGCTCCTCACCGGCCTTGCCGAACATGAAGCCCGGCTCGACCACCGGCATCGCGCAGACCGCCCAGGCCGTGAGCTCGCCGCGGTCGTCGAGGCCCTTCAGCGCCGCCATGATCGGCTGCATGCTGGCAGCGTCGATGAAGGCGGTGACGCCATAGGCATTCAGCACCGAGATCGAACGCGCCACCGCCGCGCGGTCCATCTCGGCCGTGTAGTGACCGGAAGCCGCGAGCGCCCGCTCGACCAGGCCCGAGGCGGCCTCGATCATGATCCCGGTGAGCGTGCCGGACTTGAGGTCGCGGCCGATCTCGCCGTCGGTCGGATCAGCCGTGTCGGCCGCAACACCGGCCAGCCGCAGCGCCGCCGAGCTCGCCCAGCGATTATGATAGGTGTCGTCGCGCAATACGACGGGATGCCCGAGGCAGGCCGCGTCCAGCAGCGCGCAGGACTCCGCGGTGTTCATCTCGTTCAGGAGATTGTTGCCGAACTGCCCGCCGACGATCCAGGCGCCCGGCGCAGCCACTGAGGCAGCCTTGTGCAGCGTCTCGGCGATCCTTGGAATGCTGTCGGCGTTGGAGAAGCGCAGCTCGTAGAGATCGGCCTGCCCGCCCATCATGATGTGATTGTGGATGTCGACGATCCCCGGCATCGCCATGCGTCCGCCGAGATCGACGGTCGCCGTCCCTTCGCCGATGAGCGCCGCGACGTCGCGCTCCTCGCCCACGGCGATGAACCGGCCGGCCTTGACGGCTGCGCACGTCGCCCAGGGTTGCCCGCGGTTCGACGTGTAGATCCGGCCGTTGCGGAAGACCGTGTCGGCGAATGTCCTGTTCATACGGATCAAACTTCTCGATTGGGAAAGCCTGGAGCGATCAGCCTCTCACCGTGCGGTGCACATGGCTGAACCGCGCACGACGCCGGCATGATGGCCAAACGTTCGGCATGTCGGCATTTGGAACAATCCACCGTCCGGTGGATGCTCCGCCGCCTGCCGCGATGCGGGCGGCGCGGCGCCTAGCGCGCGGTGACTTCATTTCAAATCTTGCGGCAGGCCCCGCTTCACCTCGCCCCGCTTGCGGGGAGAGGTCGGAACGCATCGTAGATGCGTTCCGGGTGAGGGGGAGCCTCCGCAAACGTACTATCGCCGGATACGCGGAGACAGCCCCTCACCCCAACCCTCTCCCCGTAAGAACGGGGCGAGGGAGCGGAGTCCCGTTGCGGACGCTAGTCGACATAGTCCCATCGCCCGTCAGAAGCCCAGCGCCAGGCCGTCCTTGCGGTGGTCGGAGGCACCGAACAGTACGCCCCTCGCATGGTCGATGCGGATCGCCTGGCAGCCGCCGATCGGCTCCTCCGAGAACCGGGCATCGTGGCCGCGGGCGCGAAGGTCGTCGCGTATCGCTGGAGAAATGGTCGTCTCCAGCGACAGCGCGCCGTCGAAGGCAAAGGAGCGCGGCGCCTCGGCCGCGGCCTGGATGTCCATCTGCATGTCGAAGATGTTGGACAGCAGATTGGCATGGCCCGCCGCCTGGTAATGCCCGCCCATCACGCCGAACGACATCACGGTCTTGTCGTCCTTGCGCAGCAGGCCCGGGATGATGGTGTGCATCGGGCGTTTGCGCGGCCCGAACGAATTCGGATGTCCGGGCCTGGCGCGAAAGCTCCAGCCGCGGTTATGCAACAGCACGCCCGATTTCGGCGCGTAGATGCCGCTGCCGAACGGATAGAACAGCGAGTTGATCAGCGACACGGCATTGAGGTCGCGGTCGACCACCGTGACATAGACGGTGTCGCGGTGCTCGATATCGTCCCAGGTCGCGGGCGCCGATGCGCGGCGCATGTCGATCTTGTCGCGAATCCTCCCGATATAGTCGTCGGCAAGGAAGGCGGCTGGATCGACCTTGCCGGTGGCGGGATCGCAAAAGAAGGCATCGCGCGCGCGGTAGGCGGCCTTGGTGGCTTCGGCCAGCAAATGGATGCGATCGGCCTCTCCGAGCTTGCCGACATCGAAGCCTGCAAGCGTGCGCAGGATCATCAGTGCGGCCAGGCCCTGCCCGTTTGGCGGACATTCGACCACGTCGTGGTCGTGGTAGCGCGCCGAGATCGGGCGCACATAGTCGGAGGTCTGGGCGGCGAAATCGTCGCTGCTGTGGGCGCCGCCCAGGGCGCGCAAGATGGCCACCATCTCGCCGGCGGCCTCGCCCGCGTAGAACGCGTCGCGCCCGTGCTGCGCGATCCGGCGAAGGGTGCGGCCGAGCGCGGGTTGCGTACGGATGTCGCCGACCTCAGGCGCCTTGCCGCCGGGCAGGAACTGCGCCGCCGCATTGCCGTCGATCTCGATCCGGGCCCGGAAGCGGCGCCAGTCCTCCGCGACGCGCGGCGTCACGCAAAAGCCCCGCTCGGCAGCCGAGATCGCCGGCCGGAAGATCTCCTCCAGCGACCTGCTGCCGTGATCGGCGACCAGCCGGCACCACGCATCGATCGCGCCGGGCACGGTCACCGCCTCGGGCGCGGTCGGCGGAATGTCGCGCGTGCCGCTTGCGGCAAATTTCTCGGCATCGGTCGCGGCCGGCGTGCGGCCCGAACCGTTCAGCGCGATCGGCTCGCCGGCCTTGGGCGAATACAGCGCGAAGCAGTCCCCGCCGATCCCGGTCATCTGCGGCTCGACCACGCCCTGCACCGCGACCGCCGCCACCGCGGCATCGACGGCATTGCCGCCGGCCTTCAGTATCTCGACCGCGGCCAGCGTCGCCTGCGGGTGCGAGGTCGCGGCCATGCCACGCTCCGCAACCGCCACCGAGCGGCCGATGGCCATGAAATCGCGCATGTCGAATCCTCTGATGTTGCGAGCGGCAGACGCTCGCCAACATTGTCGAATACGACACCGCTCCTTGGCGGACTCTCGGCTGGCCGCGCCGTGAGCGGCAATCCACCTAACGGTGGATCGGTGAATGCGGACGATGGTTGTCCCGCTAGACGCTTCTTGGACGCGGCGAATTGATCCGGCGGGCAACCGGGCAAAACTGCCAAACCTGCGCGTCAGGAATTCCTTCGGCCTGTCTGAATAGTTGCGTGCTCGGCAGCGATTCGTAGTGGGTAACTGGTTGCCAAGTCCGGAGCGCGATGGCACGCTACCTGATCAATTTCGCTCATGTTGACTGCCAATGCCGATGTCATCTCTCAAAGAGCGTCATGGCGCCAGGCGAAGTCGGTTCGGTTGCGGGGCTGGTTGGTTACGCATTGCCTCGTCTCTGGTTTCACTGTCATGCTGCGCCGTCGTTCATGACGTGCGCGCAGCGTCGCCCAATGAGGAGTCGAGCCGACAGGTGACGGCATCCGAACCGTCGGCTCAATCCGATGCCAACGGGAGTGTATTGCCAGATGCGGACCGAGCCTCCCCCGAGGCTCTGCCGACGACACCAACCGAGAAGCAAACTGAGCAGGTATCCACGACCAACGTTGTCGACCCGCTCAAGGCCGCTCCGGACAATGTCGATACAGTCTTGGTCCTGGACGAATGCTTTGTTGCCGAGAGGTGCATCGACCGGTTCCTTGGCGCGCTTTACATGCGCGCGCCGAAGACCGACTGGATCGTCGTGTACGAAAAAAGGGACGTGATCATCAAACGGAAGCGCAAGCTGATCACCGTCACACGCAGCTTCCCGAAGCGGGTCGAAAATGACTTCGGATGGAAAGACCCCAAGGCGGCAGAAAGAGCCCGCATGCCTCTGATGGATTACGTGATCGGAGGGATGGATCGAGCCTTCAAGCTAAAGCTGTTCTATTTGCTCCATGCAGCGGAACAGGCCGGACTGGCACCCGGGATCACCAGCGGATTCCGCGATGACTACCGCCAATCGATTGCAAACGGGCTGAAGGCCGCAAATGACAAATCTTATCACGGTGGCAGCTCGCGTGGAGGCTATGGTCACGGGCTCGCCGCCGACGTCGTCAGCATGAATGGCGGGAGCAAGGAGGAGCGTGCAAGCGAGACCAAGAGATTGTGGAAATGGATCGACGAGCACGAAAAGCAGTTCGGAGTTGGACGTCCATATTTGAATGGAGACCCTGCGCATCTCGCACCGGTCGATGGTCGGGAGTATGCTGCTCATCGTACGGTATCAAGGCACACAAGGCTGGCCGGCAAGCGACACACCCGAATTGCAGCATCTTCCAGACATGGCGTGACGACGCGCGCAAAGTCAAAGGCAGCGTCGAAGGGCGCGGCGACCAGAGTCAGTTCGCGCCTCTGATTGGCCTACCCTTCGTGCGCTCCGGCGCGCCCCAGCTCAGGGGGTGAGCTGGGGCTAACGGCGGCTTCGGAGGCTGTAGCGGCCAGCCTCCACCGATGACGTTACGCCTTTCTCCTGAATCCCATCCACCAGGAACCGCAATTGCTGCGCCGCGCTACCACTTTTGCGCCGCTGGATTCAGTAGCCACTGAATCTGTTACGCAGGGGCTAGCTCAGAATGGCAATTGCCGCGTGCATTCGTCGATTTACTATGTCCCTAGTCGTGCGGATTGGCCGACATTTACCCACACCCGACCATGCACCTCGCGCGATCAGGGATCGCCGCTTCGGGCCCACGAAGCGACGGTCCCGCCCAATTTCGGATGCGACAAATCAACCCGACGGGCAACACAGCAAAAACCTGTCAATCCTCACTCGCGAAGATATTTCGCTTTATCCGAAGCGCAACTCAGTGCTATAGATCACCCGTCTCGCCCGATCGAGGGGCGCTTCGCGGTCGTCACGAACGTGGGTCGAGATGCGGTGGACGCCGATTGCGCAGTCGACGAATGCGCGTGAAGCGGACGGCGAAATCGTGCAGGCCTGACGCCCTAGCGGCAGGTGTGCTCTCGCAAAACGCACAAGCGTTTGCGAAGGCGGTGACAAAAAAGCCAAGTCTCGCCGGGGAGAGCACGAAGTAAGCCGTAAACCATCGCGCAGGGAAAGCCGGGTTGTTTCCGGTTACACCTGTGGTCCTACCCCCGTGCTTTCTACCTTTTGCACGGGGCCCATGGGTGCGATCGGCACCCGGCTTTCCCTGCGCCCTCTGAATTCAGAGCGGCGAAACGAGATACAAAACTCGGACAAAACATGTCGCGAGAATATGGATGTGTGACTCACAGACCGCGCCACACACTCAATGTCGTCCTGGCGAAAGCCAGGACCCATTACCCCAAATCTCAATTGTTGCGCGACGCTGTGGCCACGGCTTTCCTCACCAACCCAATCCTGTGGTTATGGGTCCCGGCCTTCGCCGGGACGACGCGTGGAAGGAGCGGTGTGCTGGCATGTTCTTCGGTGTCATCGCCCGGATCGCCGCCTCCGCTGAAGCTCTGGCGTGCCCAAGACCAAAAACCCCGTTGAAGCCTTGGCGTAGAACCATCCTCACCGTCGTCCCTGCCTAGTGCGCAATTGCGCACGGGAGCAGGGACCCATAACCACAGGCAGTCATTGTTGAGCGACGCCCGAACGACGAATCCCGTTCTCAACATCCGCTGTTTGATCCCGTTTGATTGGCAAGGGCCTGGATTGGCGTCTTGTAGCCGAGGCATTTGAGGCGGGTTCGGTTGTAGTCGTGGACGAACTTGCTGAGGAAGGCGTCCCGATCGGCATGGTCGACGAAGGTGCGCCGGGCGCTGCCGCGCTTTTCTTCGCGGCCGATGGCTTCGGCGATGCGCCGGTTGAAGCGTTCGACGAGGCCGTTGGTCTGCGGGTGGTAGGGCTTGGTCAGGCGATGCTCGATGCCGCGCTGCTTGCAGAGCCGATCAAAGGGATGGTCGCCGGACGGTCGCCCGGCCGGCTTGTTCTTCTTGTCGACAGCGAAGCGGTCGGTGAACTCGGCGCCATTGTCGGTCAGGATGGTGTGAACGTCGTGCGGGAAGTCGGCCAGGAAGCGTTTGAGGAAGCCGGTCGCGGTGGCGCCGTCCCGCCGGGCATGGATCTCGAGAAAGACGTAGCGGGTGGCGCGATCGATGGCGACAAAGGCGTAGCTGGTGCGGCGCTGCAGGGCCGGCAGATATTTCACGTCGATATGGATGAAGCCGATGCTGGTGGTCTCGAACACGCCGGCCTTGGGCCTGTCAGGCTTGGCAAGCCGGCTGATGCCATTGCGCTGCAGGCAACGGTGAATCGCGCTGCGGGACAGCCTGGCATTGATGCAGCGCCGCATCACCTCGACGATGTCGTCGAGTGGCAATTGCAGCGACGTCCGCAGCTCGCACACCGCCCGCTCTTCGACGGCCGACAGGCTGGTCACGAGGTTGTGCGGCCGGTGCGAGCGGTCCTCGACCGTGGTGCGGCCGCGCCAGCGATAGATCGTGGTCTCGCTGACCCCGAGTTCGGCCGCCAATTCGGCGACCGACTTCCTGCTGCGCTGGATGTAGGCACGCGTCTTCGGCGTCGTCGTGGCGTTCGCGTGCAGGTTCAGTTCCATGACACGAGGCGCTCCCTAACAAAGGCCACGCCTCGTTCTACACCGATTCCATCCAACCAATCAGCAGGGATCAAACACTTTTCGCAGGGACGACGTGCTGAACGAGCCGCGGACTCGTAATCGACAGCCCGCGCCTCAATGCGGCCGCGACATCATCGCCACCACAGCGGAGCGGGTCTCGACGCCGAGCTTCTCGAAGATATGGATCAGATGCGTCTTCACCGTCGCGAGACCGATGTTCAGGCACTCGCCGATCTCGCGGTTGGTTCGTCCGCAGCACAAGAGCTCGACGACTTCCATCTCGCGCGAGGTCAGGCCAAAGCGCGCTGGCTCGTCGGCGTTCGACGACAGGCGGCTGGTCAGGTTGAACTCGAGATAGTCGTGGATCTTCTCCGCAATGTGCATGCTGCCGTCGGGAATCGTGCAGCCCGGCGCCCACAGCACGCTCATTCCGGCGACGATGCGGTCGTTGCGGCGGAAGAAGAACTCGATCATGTCGGCGACGCCGCATTGGCCGGCGAAGGCGCGATAGGTCGCCGCCTCCTGGCTCGCGCATTGGTCGAGCGCGGTGCTCAGCCGCGCAATCGGCCGGTTGCTCGCGGAGCGCGGATGCAACGGATCGAGCCGGTTCATGCCGGCAAGATACTGGTCGTGGAAACTCGGCGGCACGTTGCTGCTGAGCACGAAGCGGTTGAGGGTCAAATTGCCGTCGACCTCGTAGAACGCGGTCGCCGACCCCTCGAGAATGCCGCGCGCGAACTGAATGGCCTGCGTGGTTGCCGGATCCGGTCGGCCCAGAAGCGCGATCATGACCTACCTCCCGATGTTTCCCGATGGCGAACGTCTGCGCGTCGCATGCCCGTCACGCTGGGGCAGCCGCGGGCCATAGTCAAGCAAATTGCGGGCCAAGCGCACGAAGCGCACATCCGGGGAAACGGTTACGCCGAAGTAACCCAACGGCCCCCTCCACCATCCGGTTGATTGCGAGCGACGCGAGCCATGCGGAACTTTCGCACATCATCCGATGTCATTGCTGGATCAAGAATGAATTCGCGTCGCATCATGGCCGCCTTCCCATCGGCGGCCGACGAACAGGTCACGCTCGCCAACTGGCGTCAGCATCCCTTCAACGAGTGGGCATTCCGCAATGTCCGCGAACTGCTGCCCACCGCGAACATCGCGCGCGCCGCAGCGGCGACGCCGCTGTCCTTTGCGCCGCGCTATCTCGACGACGTCAGCTTCGCCAACCCGCGCGGCGAGACGGTCGGCGTCGGCGAGGCGCTGCGCGCCAGCCACACCGACGGCATCGTGGTGTCGCATCGCGGACAGGTCGCGTTCGAATGGTATGCCCACGGCCTGACGCCGGATACGCCGCACCTGATCTTCTCCGTCAGCAAGTCGGTCGCCGGAACGCTCGGCGGCATCCTTGCCGATCATGGCAAGCTCGATCCCGACGCGCCGGTGACGCGCTACATCCCGGAGATGGAAGGATCGGTCTATGGCGGCAACTGCACGGTGCGGCATCTGCTCGACATGAGCGTCGGCATCCGCTTCGACGAGGATTACATGGCGCGCGACGGCGACGTCATGAACTACCGGCGCTCGACCGGTTGGGAACTGCCGGATCCTGCAGTTCCGCCGAGCAATCTGCGCGACTATCTGCGCACGCTGCGGCCGAACGGCGCACCGCATGGAGAGACCTTCCACTACGTCTCGACCAACACCGATGTGCTCGGCTGGGTCTATGAGCGCGCCTGCGGCCTGTCCTACGCAAAGATCCTCTCGCACTATCTGTGGCAGCCGATGGGCGCCGAGCACGACGCCTACATCACCGTCGATTCACGCGGCGCAGGCCGCGTCGCCGGCGGCATCTGCGCGACACTGCGCGATCTCGCCCGCTTCGGCGAGATGATGCGCAATCACGGCATCAGCAACGGACGACAGGTCGTCCCCGGCTGGTGGATCGACGACATCAGGCAGAACGGCAATGCCGAGGCCTGGTCGCGCGGCGACCTGACGAAGGTGTTTCCAAACGGCAATTACCGCAACAAGTGGTACACGCTCGATCGGCGCGAAACGCCGTTTGCCGCGGTCGGCATCCATGGCCAGTGGATCTACATCGATCCCACCAACGAGACCGTGATCGCGCGCGTCTCCTCGCAGCCGCTGCCGATGGATCTCGATCTCGATCACATGTGGATGCGCGGCTATCGCGCGATCGCGGCCAGGCTTGCCGGCAAGGCCTGACCGGTTGCGACAGGGGGACATCATGGGACCATCGATCAACCGGCGCCGTCTGTTGCAGATCGGTGCGGGAGCAAGCCTCGGCATCGCGATGCCGCGCGTCGCGCGGGCCAGTTCGAAGACGATCACGGCCGTCATGCACGCGCCGCTGCGCGCGACGGACCCGATCATGACGACGGCGTGGACCGCGCGTAACCACGGCTACATGATCTACGACACGCTGTTCTCGACCAATTCGAAATTCGAGATCAAGCCGCAGATGGTCGAGGCCTGGGAGGTCTCCGCCGACAACTTGACCTATACCTTCCGGCTGCGGCCCGGCCTCAAATTCCATGACGGCAGCGCGGTGACGTCGGCCGACGTGATCCCCTCGCTGCAGCGCTGGGCCAGGCGCGACACGATGGGCCAGAAACTGTTCGAATTCGTCGCCGAACTGAAGGCGCTCGACGAGCGCACCTTCCGCATGGCGCTGAAGGAGCCGTGCGGCTTCGTGCTGGCGGCGCTCGGCAAGCCGACCGCCAACGTGCCCTTCATCGTGCCGGCGCGGATCGCCGCGACGCCCGCCGACCAGGCCATATCAGATCACCTCGGCTCCGGACCATTCCGCTTCGTGACGGCGGAATTCCAGCCCGGCGTCAAGGCCGCCTACGAAAAGAACCCTGACTACGTTTCCCGCGACGAGCCGTCCGACGGCACCGGCGGCGGCAAGGTGGTCAAGATCGGACGCTACGAATGGATCAGCGTGCCGGACTTCCAGATCGCGACCAACGCGCTTGTCAACGACGAGATCGACTATTTCGAGGTGCCGCCGCACGACCATCATCCGATTCTCGCGCGCGCCTCCAATGTCGAGCTGACCGATTACAACACGCTGGGCTTCTCCGGCATGTGCCGGATGAACTGGCTGGTGCCGCCGTTCGACCGGCCGGAGATCCGCCAGGCCGTGCTGCACGCCGTGAACCAGAAGGACTGGCTCGACACCCAGATCGGCAATCCCGATTACTACAAGATCACGCCGGCGATCTTCGTCGCCGGCACGCCGTTCGAAAGCGCGGTCGGCTGGTCGACCAAGGCGGACACCGCGAAAGCCAGGGAGCTGCTCAAGCAGGGCGGCTACAAGGGCGAGCCGATCACGATCCTGCACGCGACCGACGCCCCGATCATCACCGCGCTCGGCACGGTCACCGCCGAGGCGCTGCGTTCGATCGGCATGAACGTCAACCTGCTCGCGATGGATTGGGGTTCGGTGGTGGCGCGGCGCGCCAAGCAGTCGATGCCGGCCGAAGGCGGCTGGTCGCTCTACCATTCGACCTGGGCCAGCGCCGACCTGGTCAATCCGATCGGCAACGCCTGCGTCAACGGCAAGGGCAAGAACGGCGGCTTCTTCGGCTGGGTCGAGGACGCCGAACTCGAGCGGCTGCGCGACAGCTTTGCCCGCACCGCGGCGCCGCCGGACCAGAAGGCACTGGCCGACAAGATCCAGGCACGCGCCTACGAGGTGGTCACTCACGTCCCGACCGGGCAGTACAATCAGCCGGCCGCGACGCGCAAGGCGCTGAAGGACATCGTCCGCGCGCCGGTGCCGCTGTTCTGGAATGTCGACAAGACCGGCTAGCGGCCCCTATTCGATCGGCGGTCGCCGCGTATGCCAATCTGTCACCGACTGGAACGCGGCGCCGGCGCGGACCAGAACGTCCTCGGAGAGATGCGAGCCGACCAGCTGCATGCTGAGCGGCATCTGGTCCGAGGCCATGCCCATCGGCAGCGTGATGGTCGGGCTGCCCGAGAAGTCGAACACCGCCGTAAAGCGCAGGATGCTCAGGAGCACGCTGGGGTCGGCGCCGTATTCGCTCATCTTGGTGAGCGTCGGGATCGGCACCGGCATCGTCGGGATCAGCAGCAGGTCGATATCTTCGAACATGGCGGCGAGGCTGCCGCTGAACTTCAACCGTTCATGATGGATGGCCGCAATATCGACGCCGCTCGTCGCCCTGCCCTGCTCGATCAGCTGTGCGAGGTCCGGTCCGTATTCCGACTTGCGCGACGGGTAGGTGTCGAGATGCGCCTCCGCCGTCTCCACCGAGCACATCGCAATCCACTGGCTGACGAGCTTCTGATAGGGCGGGAAATGCACCTCGTGGATGTCGGCACCGAGCGCGGCGAGCGTGCGTTCGGCTTGCAGCAAGGCGGTCACGACCTGCCGATCGATACCCTCCTGGGTGTACCTGCGGTCGACGCCGATCCTGAGGCCCCTGATGCCGTCGCCGATACCGGCCAGATAGTTTGGCACCGGAGCCCGCAGGGCCGTCGGATCGTTGATATCAGCACCCGCGATGACGCCGAGCATCGCCGCGGCATCCGCAGCGCTGCGGCACATCGGCCCGACGTGATCGAGCGAGTCCGCCAGCGGAAAGACGCCGTAGCGGCTGACCCGGCCCCAGGTCGGCTTGATCCCGGTCAACCCGCAGGTCGCCGACGGAAAGCGGATCGAGCCGCCGGTGTCGCTGCCGATCGAGCCGTAGCAGAGCCCCGCCGAGGTCGCGACGCCCGATCCGGTCGACGAGGAGCCAACCCAGTAGCTCACATTCCACGGGTTGAGCGGGGCCTGAACGGCCGGATGATGGCTGGTGTAGGCCCCCTCCGTCATCTTCAGCTTGCCGAGCGTCACCGCGCCGGCGACTTCGAGCCGGTCCACGATCGTGGCATTGAAGGACGGCACGAATTTGGCGTGGATCGTGGTGCCGCCCGCGGTCGGCGCAAACGAGGTGTAGCAAAGGTCCTTCAGCCCGATTGGAACGCCATGCAGCGGGCCGCGCCAGATGCCCTTGGCAATCTCCGCATCGTACTGCTTGGCCTGGGCCATCGCCCGCTCCGCAAGGACCAGCGCATAGCCGTGAAACTGTCCGTCCAGCTTCGCAATCCGGCTCAGCATCGCCTCGGTGATCTCCGAGGGCTTCGCCTCCTTGCGGCGAATGAGCTCGGAGATTTCGGTGATGGATTTGTAGTGCAATGAATCCGCTGACATCTGACGCCCTGCTGTTATCGGAAAATGCCTGCCCGGACCGCCGCCGCGGGCGGCGATCTCGCGACTCCGCTGACGGCGCGCCCCGCCTAGAACTGGACGCCGCGCGTCAACGCGCCGTCCACCACGAGGTTGGTCCCCGTGATGAAGCTCGCCGCCTTGCTCGCCAGGAACACGGCGGCATTCGCCATCTCCTGCGGCGTGCCCATGCGGCCGGTCGGGTTGAGCGCCAGTGCGGTCTTGTACAGTTCGGGATTGCCGTCCTTGATCATGTTCCAGACGCCGCCCTCGAAATAGGTGTTGCCCGGCGACACCGAATTGGCCCGGATGCCCTTGCCCGCGAGCTGGTAGGCGAGGCCCTGCGTGTAGTGGATGATCGCGGCCTTGAACGTTCCGTAGGGACCGCTGGCAAAATCGACCTCGCGTCCCGACACGCTCGATATCGTGACGATCGCGGCAGCGCCGCTCTTCTCCAGATACGGCATCGCCGCGTTGACGAGGCGCACCGTCCCCATCATGTCGGTCGAGAATTCCTTCTCCCAGCTCTCCTCGTCCTGCCCGATCGACAGCGCGCTGACATTGGCGACCACGACATCGATGCCGCCGAGCTTGGACGCCATGTCGGCGACCCAGGCCTTCAGGGCCGGCCCGTTCGAGACATCGACGGCAGCACCGAATACCGCAACGCCCTTGGCCTTGAGCGCTGTGACCGCAGCGTCGACGTCACCCTGGTTGCGCGCACAGATGCCGACATTGGCGCCCTCGGCCGCGAACGTGTCGGCGATCGCCCTGCCGATACCCTTGGTGCTGCCGGTAACGAGAACCTTCGCTCCCTTGAGTCCGAGATCCATGTCCATTCCCTCCATTATTATCAATTATGCAACGCATTGATCCTTACCGCATGGCGCGGTCGATCACAGCAACAGCTGAGCGCGAACGTTGTCCGCGTTGACCTCCTCACCGGCCAGCGATCGCGTGATCTTGCCCTTCTCCATGATGTAGCAGCGCTGCGCGATCTCCAGGATAGTGTCGAGGTTCTGCTCGACGAACACGATCGTGGTCCCGAGCTCCGCCCGGAACGATTTCAGCGCCTCGCAAATGTGCTGCACGATCGACGGCTGGATGCCCTCCGACGGCTCGTCGAGGATCATCAGCGCCGGATTGCCGATCAGCGCGCGGCCGATCGCAAGCTGCTGCTGTTCGCCGCCCGACATGGTGCCCGCGATCTGGCGCCGGCGCTCCTTCAGGCGCGGAAAATACTCGTAGACCAGCTCCGGCAGCTTCTTGCCTTCGGGCCCGCCGATCAACTCGCCGACCTGCAAATTCTCCTCGACGCTCATTTGCGGAAACACGTCGCGGCCCTGCGGGATGTAGCCGAAGCCGGCGCGCGCCCGCGCATCGGCCTCGAGCTGCGTGACATCCCGATCCATGAAGCTGATGGTGCCGCGCCAGGTCTGCAGCAGACCGATCAGGCACCGCATCAGGGTCGACTTGCCGACGCCGTTGCGGCCGATCACGCCGACGATCTCGCCGCGCGAGACCGACATGCTGACGCCCTGCAGGATCGGCGTCGCGCCGTAGCCCGCCCAAAGTCCCGACACCTCCAGAATGCGATCAGTGGGCATGGGTCTTACCCAGGTAGATTTCAGCGACCTTCTCATCTTCCAGGATGGCCTCGAGGCTGCCGCGTGCGAAAATCTTGCCAAGATGCAGGACGGTGACGCGCTGGGCGACCTGACGCACGAACGCCATGTCGTGCTCGACGACCAGGACGGTCATGCCCTCGGCATTGAACGACTTGATCAGCTCGCCGGTCTTGAAAGTCTCTTCGGGCGACATGCCGGCGGTCGGCTCGTCCAGCAGCAGCAGCTGCGGCTGCAGCGCCAGCGCCATCCCGATCTCCAGCCATTGCTGCTGGCCGTGCGACAGCGCACCGGCGAGCTTGCCGCTATCGTCAGCGAGATTGAGCAACGCGAGCAGCCGCTCCTCTTCGGCACGGCATTCCGCGCCCGAAATGCGTTCCTGCAGCGCGATCTGGATGTTCTGCCGCACCGGCAGCTCCTTGAACACGCTCGGCGCCTGCATCTTGATACTCATGCCGCGCTGCACCCGCGCGTAGGGCCGCTCGGCGGTGATATCGATCGAGTCGAAAAAGATGCTGCCCGTGGTTGGCGGATAGAGACCGACGATCAATTTGAACAGCGTGCTTTTCCCGGCCCCGTTGGGCCCGATCAGGCAGTGCACCTCGCCGGCATTGACCGTCAGGTCGACATCGGACACGGCGGTCAATCCACCGAAACGCTTGGAGACACCTTTTACATCGACCAACGCCATGATTCAGGTCTCATCCGATTGCAGGCGGGCGGTATCGGCCAGCGCGGGAGCCTCGTCGCGGCGCCGACGCCTGGTCCACCAATCGACGACCAGCTTGCCGATGCCGAGCACGAAGCCCTGCGGCGCCAGCATCACGGTGGCGAGCAGCAGCACGCCCATCAGCACCAGCGCCGCCTGCTGGCTGTAGACCGTGATGGTCTGGAAACCGAACAGCAGCAGGAACGATCCGACCAGGGTCGCAGTCAGATCGTTGCGTCCGGAGAAGGCCACCCACACGATCGGCATCGCCGCCGCCGGCAGGCCGATGCTCGATGGCGTGATGAACTGCCCCCAGGACGTGTACAGCGCACCGCTGAGGCCTGCGAGCCCGCTACCGATCACGAAGGTCAGAAGCTGATATTTGCGGACGTCGTAGCCGAGCATCTCGGCGCGCTGCGGATTTTCCCGCGTCGCCACGATCACGTTGCCGACGCTCGAGTTCACCAGCATGCGCAGCGCGATGTAGACGATCACGATCAACGCGATCATGACGTAGTAGAGCGCCGAGCCCTCGATGTCGAAGTCGCCGACCGTGAGCGGGTCCATCCCCTTCATGCCGTTGAAGCCGTTCAGCCGGGCCGGACCGATATGCCATTCCGGCCCCGCCGTCTGCCCGAGGAAGAAGGCAAGCACCAGCGTCGCCGACAGCGTCACGATGCCGAAGAAGATCCCGCTGATGCCGCCCCAGATCATGAAGTAGCCGAGGATCCCGGCCGCGATCATCGCGATCACCACGGAGAGAACCAGCGCCGCGATCGTGGTCGTTCCCCCGCCCATGTTGATGGCGAGCACGCCATAGCCGTAGCCGGCGATGCCGAAGAAGAAAGTCTGGCCGAACGACAGCATGCCGCCGTAGCCCCACATCAGGCAGAGGCCGAGCGCCATGAAGATCCAGATCAGGAAGTAGGCGAAATTGCCGACATCATAGGAATCAGCGAACAGGGGATAGATCAGTGCTCCCGCCAGCACGGCGAGGAAGCATGACCAGAAGATCTTCCCGCGTCCGAGCGTCTGCGGGCCCTCGAGCAGCTTCAACATCAGAAATTCCCGTCTAGCGCCCACGACGAACCAGCACGCTGGATAGTCCCTCAGGCAGCACACGTATGATCAGGATGACTGCAAACAGCATGCCGATCTGTCCGATGATCTGCCCATAGCTGGCATTCAATGCCATCCGGATCATCGCCAGGAACACGGCGGCCGGCGCAGTTCCGAGCAGGACATTGGCGCCGCCGATCACCACGGTGACAAAGCTCTCGACCACGAAGGTCGCTCCCATGGTCGGGATCAGCGTCATGGTCGGCGCGTAGAGCGCGCCGCAGAGCCCCGCAAGCGCGGTGCCGATGCCGAAGCTGATGGAATAGATCCGCCCGGTGCGCGCGCCGAGCGCCTTGGCCATCGCCGCATTCTGCATCGTGGCGCGCGCGATCACGCCAAAGCGCGTCTTCATGAAGATGATGTAGAGACCGGCGAGCACGGCCACAGCACAGCCGAACAGCACCAGCCGGTAGGTCGAGAACGTGTAGCCTCCGATCGCAAAGCTTCCTTCCGGCGTGCCGATACCGCGCACCGCGGAGCCGACGATCAGCAGCATCGACTGCGTCACGATCAGGCTGAGGCCCCAGGTGGCGAGCAGCGAGTCGAGCGGACGCTTGTAGAAGCGCCGCACGACGAGGTACTCGACGATCATGCCGATGATCCCCGCGCGGTCAGCGCAGCAAGGATCTGGGCAATCGGAAGCGGGACGCCGAGGTTGACGAGCCCCACGGTGACGTACGCGCCGCACATGATGAACTCGCCATGCGCCATGTTGATGACGCCCATCATGCCGAACACGATGGCAAGGCCCGCCGCTGACAGGATCAGGAACGCGAAGACATCGGCGAACTGATAGAATACCGAGAAGAGTTCAGCCGACATTCCGGTCTCCCTGATCGCGGCGCCGCATCATTGCGGCGCCGGTTCGGTTCAAGGTCGTGATGCACAGCACGAGCAAGATTCGTGCCTGCGCGCGTCACGATTTGCTGGGGAGATGACTCGGCGTGTACTGGTCCTTGTCGTTCTTCTTGGTGAGGTCGCAGCCGATCTCGCCAAGCCAGTACGGCTGGATCGTCCCGTAGTCCTTCTCCACCGTCACCTCATGCTTGGGCCCGACCGAGATCAGGCGCATGCGGTGCGACGTATGCTGGCTCTTCGGGTCGATGCAGACCTTGCCCTCGGGAGCGTCGATGCAGGCATCGCCCGTTGCGATCACCTTGCGCATGTCCTCGAGCTTGGTCGACTTCGCCTTCTCGACCAGCGCCTTGTACATGTAGAGCGCGTTGTAGGCGTTGTAGCCCATGTCGTTGATGTAAAGCTCATCGGGAAATTTGGCGTGCCAGCGCTTCTTGAAGTCGTTGGCTTCGGGGGTATCGATCTCCTCGAACCAGTTCGCGGTCGCATGCATGTTGTTGAGCGCCGGCGGCTTGAACCGCTTGTGCTCGAAGCCGAGCATGATCTTGATCGATGAGCCCATCGGCAAATTGAGGTTGGCCGCGGCCGCCTGCTCGAAGAACGAGTCCTGCGCCGCGCCGACGTTGATCGTCAGCAGCCAGTCCGGCTTCGCCTTCTGGATGTTCTGGATCGTCTGCGCGAACTGCGACACGCCGAGCGGGATGAATTCCTCTCCCACGACCTCGCCGCCGAGGTCCTTCATGATCTTGCGGTTCCACTCCGCGGAGATCTGGCCGAAATTGTAGTCGGCTGCGATGACGTAGACCTTCTTGCCGAACTTCTGGACCATCCAGGGGATCAGGGTCGAGAACTGCTGCTCCGGCACCGCGCCCATGCTGATCATGCTGGCGTCGCAGACACCGCCTTCATACTGGTTCGTATAGAAGTACGGCGTGGTGGTGCGATCGACGATCGGACGCAACGCCTCGCGCGAGGCCGAGGTGATGCCGCCGATCAGTACGTCGACCTTGTCGCGATTGAGCAGCCGCCGGCCGAACTCCTGATAGCGGGCATTGTCACCCTGGGGATCGAGGTGGATCAACTCGATCTGCCGGCCGAGAATGCCGCCGCTCTTGTTGATCTCCTCGACCGCGAGCTGCGAGCCGTGCAGCTTCGGCATGCCCATGAAGGCGAGATCGCCGGAGACGTCCTCCAGCAAGCCGACCTTCAGCGGCGGGTCTGCCGCCTGCGCGCGACCTACCGCCGCGATCCCAAGCATTGCACCAAGCAAAGCCATTCCGACTATACGCCCCGAATACATCGCGATGTCCTCTGTCGTTGAAGGATGTTTGAAGTCACGCCTTGAGGTAATTCTTCAGGATCGACGCCCCCATCGTGTATTTGGGATCGACCATGTTGCCGAGCCGCATGCGGCCGGCCTGGCTGAGCAGCATGTAGGCGTCGATCTCATCGAAGCCGTAATCGGCGCTCATCCAGCGCACGAGCTCGCGATAGGCGATGCGCGCGGCGTCCTCGAGCGGGCGTGCGCTGCCGATCGTCATGATGAAGTCGCGCGTCTCCAGCCGCGGCCAGGCGAAGCTCCAGTTCTTGATCAGATCGATCTGCAATGTGACAGTCGCGCGCTGCTCCAGCGCGACGCCCGAGAGCTCGCCATCGCCCTGCGTGGCGTGGCAGTCGCCGACATAGAGCAGCCCGCCTTCGGCATGCACCGGCAGATAGATAATCGCGCCCGGTGCGACGTCGGGCAGGTCCATGTTGCCGCCGTGATAATCGGGCTGCAGCGAGGAGATCGCCTCGATCTCGGGCGAGACGCCGAGTGCCGATAAACGGCTCATAGGGCAGCGTGATCTTGTCGCTCCAGCGCACGCCGTTGCGGTCGACATGCAGCTTCTTGACGCGTTCCGGCAGCGGCGGATTGAGCAGAGCTGTGGATGCCGTCCCGACCAGGCCGCCGAACTCCGGAATGATGCAGGTCGTTCCGGCCGGCTGCGCGCCGCGGGTCTCGACATCGCGGATATAGACGGCGAGGCAATCGCCCTTCCTGGCGCCCTTGACCGCGATCGGCCCGCATTGCGGGTTCAGATAGGGGAAGTTCAGCTTCGCCGTAGGGCTGTCGCTTTCGCTGGTGAGCACGCCGCCGAAGGCGTCTTCGGTCTCGACAACGACGACCCCGCCCGGGTCGATCGACAGGGTCGGCTTGGCATAGGGCCCATACACGTAATGGAAGCCACCCTGCTGCTCGATCGTCAGGCTATGGGTCGTACCGGTCGCGCCCTTGGCAAGGGCGCGCTTGGCCATGATGGAACTCTTCAACCAGTCTTCGGTCATGCGAACGGCTCCTCGATTCAGGTCGCGGGATGGCGCTTGTGCCAGTCGGTGACGCGCTGGAAGGCATCGCCCGCGCGAACGAGGCTTGCTTCGTCGAAGTGTCGGCCGACGAACTGGAAGGCGACCGGCCCGCCGTTCGGCGCGAAGCCGCCGGGAAGCGTCACGGTCGGGCTTCCGGTCATGTCGAACGGACAGGTGAAGCGCAGCAGCCCGGTAATCAGCGACGGGTCCTCACCCAGCGCTGCCATCTTGGCCAATGTCGGCGCAGCGAATGCCTGGGCCGGAACGGCGATCAGATCGACCGTCTCGAACAACAGCCGCACCGCGCCGCGGAACGCTTCGCGCCGCAGCACGATCTTCTGGTAGTTCATGCCGGATTGCGCCCGGCCGAGATCGAGCAGGCCGGCGAGCGCGGGACCATATTCGTCCTTGCGCGCGGGATAGGTCTCTTCGTGCGCGACCGCCACTTCGATGCCGCACAAGGGGAACCAGTCCTCGATGACGGCCTTGGGATCGGGGAACGTGATGTCCTTGATCTTCGCGCCCAGATCGGCGGCAACTCGCAGCCCTTCGCTGAGCACCTTGCCGGCGGCCTCGTCGGTGCCCTCGCTGGTCCAGCGCCGATCGACCCCGATCGTCACGCCGCGCAAATCGCCGGACAGGCCGGCGAGATAGTTCGGCACGGGCAGCGGCACGGAGGTCGTGTCCTTGGGATCCTGGCCCGCAATCACGGCGAGGATCGCGCCGCAATCGGCCGCGCTACGCGCCATCGGCCCGATGTGATCGAGCGTCGCCGCGAGTTCGAAAGCGCCATAACGGCTCACGCGTCCCCAGGTCGGCTTCAGCCCGGTGATGCCGTTGGCGGCCGATGGAAAGCGGATCGAGCCGCCCGTATCGGTGCCTAGCGAACCGAAGCAAAGCCCCGCGGCGGTGGCGACGCCGGAACCGCTCGACGATGCACCCGACCACAAATCCGCATTCCACGGATTCTTCGGCGGATCGATCTTCGGGTGGTGGTCGGCATAGGCGCCCTCGGTCTGCTGCAGCTTGCCGAGGATAACAGCGCCGGCATCCTTCAGCCGCGCGACGACTGTGGCATCCTCGCTCGGCCGGAAATCCCGGTGGATGGTCATGCCGTGCGCGGCCGGAGCGCCTTTCGCCCAGCACAAATCCTTGACGGCGATCGGCACGCCGTGGAGCGGTCCCTTGATCTTGCCGGACGCGATGTCCTTCTCGGCTGCCGCCGCTTCGGCCAGCGCCGCCTCGCCCATCACATAAGCGTAGCTCTTGAGCTTGCCGTCGAGCTGCTCGATCCGCCCGAGCATCGCCTTGGTCACCTCGACCGGCGAGAGCTTTTTGGCCTGGATTTGCTGCCCGATCTCAATGAGCCCGAGATAGTGAAGATCCGTCGTCGGCATCGTTTCTCATCCCCGCACTTGACATGACGCAAGCGCAGGCACTGCCCATCACCGCGCATGCGCCTCCGGCTTGGCGGCACGGACGTGTCGCCAATTTGTTTAGCGGCAAAAGCAAAAAGCCACCCGCCCCTCCGAAACGAAGGTGACGAATGGCCCAAATGCCGCGGCTATGAACTATCGCATGGGTCCGGGGTCGAACGGAGCACTCTGCGCGGCGATCGGGACGTCATCGGCCAAATCGACGCACGCAAGGTTCGACAGGAAGCCCTGTAGGAGAAAATTCTAAGGAGGTGTGCAGCGCGTTGTCAACGAGGCTGGCTGCACAAATTTCGCGAGGTGCATGCGCAGCAAATCGGCATGACCCCTTGCCCCGACCTCTGCGAAGATGATTTCCTTGATGCGTCGCGTCGCCGAAAGTACTCAATGACCAAGCCCTCCATTCCAGTTGGCATCATCTGCTCGCAGCACGGGCCCTATCAGGCCATGGGACGCGAGATCCTGAAGAGCGCCATGATGGCGGTCGACGAAATCAACAATCAGGACGAGTTCGACTTCGCGATATCTGCGCATGTCCGCGATCCCCGCGGAATTATTTCGGAGTACCACACGGTCTGCGACGACCTCATTCGCAACGTCGGCGTCGAGCACATCATCGGCTGCTACACCTCGGCCTCGCGCAAGCAGGTGCTGCCGATCGTCGAGCGTACCGACCGCCTGCTCTGGTATCCGGCGCGCTACGAGGGGTTCGAATGCTCCGACAACGTCATCTATGTCGGCGCCTCACCCAATCACAACGTGCTGCCGCTGGTGCGTTACGTGCTCGATAATCTGTCGCGCGAAATCTTCTGTGTCGGCTCCAACTATGTCTGGACCTGGGAAACCAATCGTGTCACCCGCGAGCTGGTGACGGCGGCCAAAGGACGCATTCTCGCCGAACGCCTGCTCGAACTCGGTGAAAGCGCGGTCACGCACATCGTGGACGAGATCGTGCGGCGCCGGCCGCCGGTCGTCTTCAACACGCTGGTCGGCAGTTCGAGCTACGACTTCATCCGCGCCTTTCATGCGGCGACCGCCGCGGCCGGCCTCGACATCCCGATGCTGAGCTGCAGCCTGTGCGAGCCCGAGCTCAAGATCGCGGGTCCCGCGTCGGCCGGATGCATCACGTCGTCGGCCTATTTCGAAAGCATTCGCCTGCCCGAGAACCGGGCCTTCGTGGCGCGCTGGAAGGCGCGCCACGGCGAACACAGCAGCCCGTCGGTCGACGGGCAATCCGCCTATGTCGCGGTCTATCTGCTGGCCCGCGCGCTGCAGCGCGCCGGCACATCCGATATCGGCGAGGTGCGGCGCGCCGCGGCCGGCCATCGCTACAATTCGCCGCAAGGTCCGGTCTGGATCGACGGCAGCAACAACCACTGCGTCCTGACGCCGCGGCTGGCCGTCTCGAACGCCGAAGGACAGTTTGACATCTTCTGGGAAGCTGAAGCGCCGGTCAGACCGGATCCTTATCTGACGCAGCTCGACATCGCCGCCAGCCCGGCAAGGGATGGAACGTTGCCGAATGCGCCGCATTTGCGGGTTGTGAAATGAGCAAACCGTCTTCATTTTCACTGCGCGGGCGCAAGGCGCTCGTCGCCATCAAGGATGAACGCGATGCCTCGATCGTCAGGCGGCAGTTCGAGCGCCTCGGGATCGAGATCGTCACATGGGAGCCCGGCACCAATATCGACTGCCGTCCCGACGTGACGCTGATCGATGACGAGTTCCTGCCGCTCACCTCGCCGGCACAGCGGGCGTCGCTTGGACGAAGCCCGGTCATCGCCCTGCTCGGCACCGAGACGCCGAGCCGTCTGAAGCTGGTGCTCGACCTCGATCCGGCGTCATTTCTGGTGAAGCCGCTGCGCTCGGCCGGAATCTATGCCGCGCTCGTCCTGGCTTTCGAACGCAGCGAGCGCACCAGCGAGCTGAAGCAGCAGGTGCTCAAGCTGGAGCAGCGGCTGCGATCCCGCCGCGTCGTGCTCGCCGCGGTCCTTCAGGTCATGCACACCCATGCGCTAGCCGAGCCGGCTGCCTTTGCGCTGATCCGCCGCGCCGCCATGGAGCAGCGCAAGACGATCGAGGAACTCTCGGCGGAGATCACCGCAAAGGGCTCCTTGCCCCGGGCAACGGGCTAGCTCCTGCGCCTATTTCTTCAGTTCCGCGTAGAGCTGCATCACCCGTTGCGGCAACACCTCGATGCGCGGCACGCGGAGCGCATAGCGCTCGCCGAAAATCCGATCGAGCTGGGGAAATCTGTGCTCGCCGATGCCAAAAGCAAAGATATCGGTGCCGCGCCGCCGCAGCTGCTGGGCGGCACGGCGCGCGTCCTCGACGAGATATTGCGCATCCGGCACGTCGATGTCGGACGGCTCGCCGTCGGTCAGAACCAGCAGCACCTTCCGGAACGCGCGTCGTTCGGCGAGGTAGCCCCCGGCATGGCGCAATGCCGCGCCCAGCCGGGTGGAATGGCTGCTGCCTAGGCCCGCAAGACGCGCACGAACCACGGCGTCCATCGGCTCCGCAAAGCCCTTGATGCGCAGATAGCGCACCCGCTCGCGGCCGTCGGAGCTGAAACCATGCACCGCAATCGCATCATTGGCGGCCTCGACCGCGGTCGCCATGATCGCTGCGGCCTTGCGCTCGACGTCGAGAACGGTCCGGCCGCGGCGGTCACGGTCCGCGGTCGATTGCGACAGGTCCAAGAGCAGCAGGATGGCGAGATCGCGCGGTCCGGGCGCATCGCGCTGGTAGACCCCGGGCTCGCTGATATTGCCGGTGCGCCGCTCGATCGTCAGGGCGATCGCCGCGTCAATGTCGAGCGCGTCGCCGTCGCGCTGGCCCTTGTGTCTGATACGGCGGCCGATCGACGCGTCGCGGGTCAACTCCGTGATCCAGCGCATCGCCTCGGCGTCCGTCGAGGAATCGAAGGGCTGCGCGGAAACGGCGGCATCGGCCTCCAGGATCGTGGTCCAGTCCGGCCGCTCGGTACGCGCCGCATAGTCCCATTCCGGGTAGGTCGCGACTGGAAACCCATCCAGCAGCGTGACCGCGCTGGCCTTCGCGCGCAACGTCTCGTCCGGCTTGGCGTTGTCGTCGCTCGATTGGGCACCCGCATCGTCGCGCCGCTCGATCCGCACGGAATCGACGGCAAGTTCGATCGTCTCGGCCGGACTGTCCGGCTGGTCGCCGAAATCCCACAGCGCCAGATTGTCGTCGCGATAGGCAGGTTCGACGACGTAGCTCTTGGCGTTGAACTGCAGCCGCATCTGCCCGATGTCGTTACCGAGCAGGCCACCGATCTCGCGGCTGATGGCGGGATCGCTCCAGCGGCCGGCGGCCGCGGCAAACAGCTGTTGTCCCTTGGCCACCCACGCATCCGGATCCTGATAATCGGGATCGATCAGCGCCCGTGTCAGCCGCATCATCAGTCCGGCTGCGGTTGCCTGGCCGGCCGGCGTCGCGCTGTGGAATGGCAACCACAGCCGGCGCAGCCCGGGCATCTCGCGGAGCGCCAGCGTCTCGACCCGGGCATCCTCGATCAGCGAGACCAGCGCGAGCTGCAGCGCCTTCAGTCGCCCCACCGGAAAGCGGGCGATGGAATGCACCAGATGCGCGCCGGCATGCGCGACCGCCGCGAGATAGACGGCGTCCGCTGCCTCGCCTTCGAAGCCGGGAAAGGTCTGCGGCAGACCGACGAGCCCGGCGGTGAGCGAAGTCCGCCGCGGCACCGGCGTCGGTGCGACGGCAAGTTTGCGGAAACGCGGCTTCCTGTTCCACAACGCGATCGTGGTTGCAGCGAGCCGCTTCTCAAGCCGCGCGAAATCATCGCCGCTCCGGCCGGCTGCGAACAGTTGCGCCGAAAGCTGATCGTCGAGCGCGAAATAGGCGCGGCGGCGCGACGTGCGACCGCCGCTCGCACGCAAGCCGGCGGAAACCCACGCCGCAAACTCCTCGCCGCCGGCATGCGCCAGAAACTGCCCCAGCCTGCCGATCGCGAGGCTCGCCGATTCCGGCCCAGTGGCGGCGAGTTGGTCGAGCGCGACGAGGACCGCGGTGAGTTCTCCTGCACCCGCAAGCCGCGGCAGCACCTTGGACAATTCGGTCAGCAACGCATGGGCGACGCGGCTTCCGGCACTGCAGCCGATGTCCCGGACCGCACGGCCGATTGCGATCAGATCATCGGCCGATCGCTGCACCGGCCATTGCTCCGATAGACGCAGAAAGCCCTGCACCACGGCTTGACCGAGATTGGCCTCGAACAGGGCGTGCACGGCCTCGTCCCAGAGCGCCAGATCATCGAACCAACCCGTTCGCTGCAGAGCGGCACGCGCCGCCTGCACGGCCGCAGCTACATCGTCATGGCCGCGCAAGAGGGCCGCAAGCCGACGTCCGGACCGGAAGCTATCGAGCGAACTGATTTGCGCGACCGCCACCTGCAAACGTCCACTTACCCGGAGGCCGAGATCACGTCGCGCAACGTGTTCCTGGTGTCCGCGTCATCGGTCAGGGGCACGACGATCGTGGTCTCGCAGGCCTTTTCGAGGCTGATGCCGCATCCGATCAGGCGGCCGGCATTGACCAGCATCCGGGTCGAGGCGCCTTCGTCGAGCCCCTGGCCCTTCAGGTTGCGGCTGTGCTGGGCGATCTTCACCAGAAGATCGGCGAGGTTGGGCTCGATGCCGGCTTCGCGCGACACCACCTCGGTCTCGGCCGGCCGGTCGGGATAGCCGAAATCCAGCGCCGCGAAGCGCTGCTTGGTGGATTCCTTGAGGTCCTTGATCGCGCTCTGGTAGCCCGGATTGTAGGAGATCACGAGCTGGAAGTCGGAATGGGCGTGGATCAATTCACCGCGCTTTTCCAGCGGCAGCACACGACGATCGTCGGTCAAGGGATGGATCACGACCGTCGTGTCCTGGCGCGCCTCGACGATCTCGTCGAGGTAACAGATCGCGCCAAGACGCACGGCGGTGGTGAGCGGCCCGTCACTCCACACCGTCCCCTCTGCGTCGAGCAGCCAGCGCCCCACCAGATCCGCCGCCGTCATGTCCTCGTGGCAGGCGACCGTGATCAGCGGGCGGCCGAGCCGCCAGGCCATGTATTCGATGAAGCGGGTCTTGCCGCAGCCGGTGGGCCCTTTCAGCATCACCGGCATGCGGTTGGCATAGGCTGCACCGAACAGTTCGACCTCATCCTTGAGCGGCCGGTAATACGGCTCCTCCCGGATGCGGTACTGGTCGAGCAGCAGGGCGGGATTGGACAAGCTCACGCCTCCCATGATCGCGCAGGCAGCCGTTCGCAACCGGTCGATATCACGATGCGAGCAGCTCCTTGAGCTTGCCGTCGATGAAGGCGACATCGACCGGATTGGTCCCGGGCCCGCCGGCGAAGTGGCCCCAGATCGACGGTACCGGCACGAGCTTGGCGTTCGGCATGTTCTCGACCTCGAACGCGCTGTCCTCCGGCGGGAAATAGAGATCGGTCTGCCCCGGCATGACATAGGCCTTGGCCTTGATCGCCCTCAGCGCGGCCTTGAAGTCGCCATTGTAGATTTCGTTGTCGCTGATGTCGCCGTGCTGCCAGGTCCACAGCATGGTCAGCAGGTTGTTGGGATCCTTCGGCAGGAAGAAGCCTTCCCAGAACGCCACCAGGAAATCCTCCAGCGACGAATAGCCCAGCGTCTTGATGTCGAGCTGCTCGCGATAGAAGGCCTGCGAAAAGCCCCAGCCGGCATAGACACGCGCGGCGGCGCGCAGACCGCGGGCCGGCTTGTCGGTGTACCAGCCCTCCTTCCACGCAGCATCCGCGGTGAGTGCCGCCTTGACGCCTTCGAGGAACACGAAGTTGTGGCGCGAGCATTTGGCCGAGCCGCAGAACGGCGCCAACAGATCCATCATATCCGGATAGAGCGCGCCCCAATGGAACGTCTGCAACGCGCCCATCGACCAGCCGACCACCAGACGGATGTGCTTGATACCGAATTTCTCGGTCACCAGCCGGTGCTGGGCGCGGACATTGTCATAGGCGGTCACCTGCGGGAAGCGCGGTCCGTTATACGGTTCCGGCGTGTTGCTCGGCGACGACGACAGCCCGTTGCCGAGCATGTTCGGGATGATGATGAAGTACTTTGCCGGGTCGAGCGCCCTGCCCGGTCCGATCAGCCATTCATTGTCGTAGTGCTGGCCAGAGTACCAGGTCGGATAGACGATGACGTTGTCCTCGGCCGCGTTGAGCTGGCCATAGGTCTTGTAGGCGAGCTTGCAGTCGCGAATGGTCGCGCCGCGCTGCAAGGTCAAATTGCCGAGATCATGGATCTGATAGTCGACGCTCATTGATGTACCCTTCTTGCTTGATCGAGCTGATCGCTTACGCGGGACGCGCCACCTTTTCAGTCGGAGACTCCACCCGTGCGATCGCTACGTACACGATGCCTGCGACCACCGCGGCGGAGATCGCAGTTGACAGTCCCGGCATCAGGTTTTCAACCGCAAAGGCAAACAGCGACCCGATGCCCCAGGCGATGAACGGCTTCGCACGCCAGTCCACGTCCGCCCGCGCCTCGCCGCGCAGCAGATACTGGTCGACCAGGATGATCGCACCGATCGGCGGCACCAGGATGCCGAGCAGCGACAGCCACTGGATGAAGAACGCCCAGACATTGCCGGCAGCCACCAGGATGCCAAGCGCGCCGAGCACCACCGCCATCAGCCGCATATTGGTCCCGAGGATGCGCGACCAGCCGGTGGCCGCATTGTACAGGCAATGCGAGCAGACGGAGCCTAAATTGGCATAGAGGAAGACGAACGCGAGGATGCTGAGCCAGGTCAGCTGCTTGCCGTTCATGTAGCCGAACATGTTGTCGACACCGAACGGATTGGCGTTCGGCACGGCGAGCGCCGCCGTCATCACGCCGCCGACCAGCATGGCCACCAGATTGGCGAACGGAAAGGCGCTGAACGTGGCGAACAGCGAGGCCCACGCGCTCGGCGCCCAGCGGTTGAAGTCCGCCGTCACCGTGCCGGCGTCGATGAACAGCGCGAGCACCACCGTGAGGCCGACGCCCATCGACATGCTGGCGACGCCATTGTTGCCGGCATAGGCGAAGATCGCCGCCGACGTCGTGGTCGAGGCGGCATCGGCCGCGACCCAGAGGCCGAGCACGACAAACAGCGGCACCGACGCCAGCCCGATCCAGTGCAATCCCTTCACGCCGACGAAGGTAATCCCGATATAGAGCACGCCTGCGACGATGGTCATCGCCACATAATTGAGGCCGTAGGTCGAGGAGATCAGCGCGCCGGTGATGCCGGTCTGCACCGCATACCAGCCGAGCAGCAGGGTCGACAGCAGGCCCGACGCCAGCACGTAGCCCTTCTTTCCGAACACGATGCTGGCGATCAGCGCGAAGTTCATGCCTCGCCTGGTGCCGATCAGGCCGAGCGCGCCCACATAGGCGAACATGATCAGGTTGCCGACGATCATCGCCACCAGCGCATTCTTGAACCCCATGCCCAGCACCAGCAGCGATCCGGTCATCGCGCCGGTGATGATCATCGGAAAGCCCAGCCACACCATCGTGACCGAGAAGGCGCTGCGCCGGGCGCTCATCGGCACTGGCTCGTGCTCGAATTCATGGCCGAGAAGGTCGTCGATCTGCCCTTCGGTCTGATGAACCAGCCCGCTATTCGATTGACCGCTCATGATGTCCCCCCTGTTTCCTCCGCGAGGAAGTGTCCGCCGTTGCATCGAACCACGCCGGCGCGAAACATCGCGCCGGCGCCGATCGTCGATGTCACTCAACGATGTGCGACTTTCTGGTTCGGAATGCCCTCGATCGGGCATTCGTCGGTTCCGACGGTCGGACGGGTCATCGCCTCGACCATTTCCCGGGTCCCCTCGGGGTCGGTGATCCAGTTCTTGTAGAAGGTGTAGGGGCAGACCGCGTGACCGCGATCGCCGTCGCCGGAGTTGATCAGGCCGGTATAGCCGCGGTGCATCAGCTTGAAGAGATGGTTCTGCGACTGCATGTTGCGGCGGGCGTCACGGATCAGCGACACCGAGAGCTGCGCGTACTGGATGCCGTTCTCCTCAGTGCCGCACTCGCCGAGCGTCCTTCCGTCGAAGCCGATGAGCGCGGAATGGCCGAAGTAGGAATAGACGCCGTCGAAGCCGGAGGCGTTGGCGACCGCGACGTAGCAGTTGTTGGCCCAGGCCATCGACTTCGAGATCTGGATCTGCTGCTCCTTGGCCGGATACATGTAGCCTTGGCAGCGCACGATCAGCTCGGCGCCGCGCATTGCGCAGTCACGCCAGATCTCCGGATAGTTGCCGTCGTCGCAGATGATCAGGCTGATCTTCAGTCCCTTCGGCCCGTCCGAGACGTAGGTGCAATCGCCGGGATACCAGCCCTCGATCGGCACCCACGGCATGATCTTGCGATACTTTTGGACGATCTCGCCCTTGTCGTTCATCAGGATCAGCGTGTTGTACGGCGCCTTGTTGGGATGCTCCTCGTGGCGCTCGCCGGTCAGCGAGAACACACCCCAGACCTTGGCCTTGCGGCAGGCGTCCGCGAAGATGCGGGTTTCCTCGCCCGGTACCGACGACGCCGTCTCGTACATCTCCTTGGAGTCGTACATGATGCCGTGGGTCGAGTATTCCGGGAAGATCACGAGATCCATGCCCGGCAGGCCGAGCTTCATGCCCTCGACCATCTTGGCGATGTTGCGCGCGTTATCCAGCACCTCGGCCTTGGTGTGCAGGCGCGGCATCTTGTAATTGACCACGGCAACGCCGACCGTGTCCTTGCTGCTCGATATGTCTCCATGCAACATGTCTCGACTCCCTTTCCTGAGCGATAATTCCCGCTACACGGCCATGTGCAGCTGGATGAGATCATCGGTGAGCTCACCGATCGCGCCCTTGGCGACGACGCGTCCCTTTTCGAGCAACGCGAAGCGATGAGACGCACGCCGCGCGAACGCGACATTCTGTTCGACCAGCACGACCGTGATGCCGCGCTCGCGATTGAGGCTGACGATCACGTCCTCGATCTGCTCGACGATGTTTGGCTGGATACCCTCGGTCGGCTCGTCCAGCAGGATGACCTTGGGCTTGGCCAGCAGCGCACGCGCGATCGCAAGCTGCTGCTGCTGGCCGCCGGAGAGGTTGCCGCCATAGCGATTGAGAAAGTCCTTGAGGACCGGGAACAGCTCGAGCACCCACTCCTCGATGCCGTTGGCCGATTTCGCGGCAAAGGTCCCGAGCGTCAGGTTTTCCCGCACAGTGAACTTCGGCAAGATCCCGCGGCCCTGCGGCACATAGGCAATACCGGCCTTGGCGCGCTGATAGGTCCGCAGCGGCGAGATGTCGGCACCGTCGAGCGACAGCCGTCCGGTGCACCGGTCCATCAGGCCGAGGATGCTGCGCATCAGCGTGGTCTTGCCGACGCCGTTGCGGCCGAGCACCGAGAGGAATTCGCCATTGCCAACCGTCAGGTTGATGCCCTGCAGGGCGCGGCTGTTGCCGTAGAAGGCGTCGACGTCGGTCAGCTCAAGCATGGCTGATGCCTCCCGATCCGAGATAGGCGCGGCGCACTTCCGGATGTGCCTCCACTTCCGCCGCGGTGCCCTCGGCCAGCATCTGGCCCATATGCATCACCGAGATGATGTCGCCGATCGCCTTGACGAAGCCCATGTCGTGCTCGACAACGATCAGCGTGTGCTTGCCCTTCAGCCGCGCGAACAGTTCGGCGGTCTTGCGGGTTTCCTGTGCCGTCATGCCGGCGGTGGGCTCGTCCATCAGGATCAGCTCGGCGTCCTGGGCGACCAGCATGCCGATCTCCAGCCACTGGGTCTGACCGTGCGACAGATAGGCGGCCGGCCGCTCGAGCTGCTCGGTGAGCCCGACCAGTTCGGCCAGACGCTCGACATGCTCGCGCCCTGAGTTGCCGATATTCCAGCGCAAATTGCCAAGCACGGAGGTGCGGCGGGCTCGCGCCACTTCAAGGTTCTCGGAGACCGAGAGCTCGCGGAATACGCTCGGCACCTGGAACTTGCGGCCAACGCCGGCGCGAGCGATTTCGTATTCCTCGAGATCCTGTAGCGCAGTGCCATCGAAGCTCACCGTGCCCGCGCTCGGCTTCACCTTGCCGCAGATGATGTCCAGCGCCGTGGTCTTGCCTGCGCCGTTCGGCCCGATCAGGCAGCGCAGCTCGCCCTTGCGCACGCTCATGTTGAGAGCATTGAGCGCCTTAAAGCCGTTGAAGCTGACCGAGACGTCGCGGAGATCGAGATGGGAGCTCATGTGCTGCCCTCCGTCTGGCCGACGCCTTGCGCCACCCCGCCCGCGGCCGCATGGCGGCGCTGCACGATCCAGCGCAGCACGACCTGCGCAAGGCCGGCGAGCCCCTTCGGCAGGAACAGCACCACGAGCACGAACAGCGCGCCCATCACCAGCGTCCAGGTTTCCAGGAACGCCGCTGATTCCGACAGCGCGCCCTGCATGCCCGCCACCAGCACCGCGCCAAGGAACGCACCGACCAGGCTCTGCCGGCCGCCGACCGCGCACCACACCACCACCGAAAGAGAGAGCTGCACGCCGAGGAAGGTCGGCGAGGCAAACTCCATCACCACCGTGTAGAGCATGCCGGCAAGGCCCGCGATCGCCGCCGACAGCGCGAACACGAAGATCTGGTAGAGCGCGACGTCGTAGCCGAAGTAGCGCACCCTACTCTCATGGTCTCGGATCGCCTGCACGATCAGGCCGGCCTTGGTCCTTGTGAAGGCAAAGGCGACAAGCAGGCTGAGCAGGACACAGCTGGCGACGAGATAGTAGGTTGCGCGGCCATAGGCATCGAACGCCACGCCGAAGATCTCGAGCTGGGCGAGATCGGTGATGCCGTTGAAGCCGCCGGTGTAGCTCTGCTGGTCGATGATCACGAGATTGATCACCACCATGGTGGCGAGCGTGATGATCGAGACATAGACGCCGGTGACGCGCCCCCGGAACATGAACCAGCCGAGCGCCGCAGCGACCAGCGCCGGCACGATCAGGCCCGCGGCGATCGCGAAAGTCAGCGAGCGGAACGGCTCCCAGAACCACGGCAAATGCTGGACATTGTTCCAGACCATGAAGTCCGGCAGTCCGCTCGCCCCCGTATGCACCGGCACGGTCTTGAGCTTGAGCGCCATTGCCATGGCGTAGGAGCCGAGCCCGAAGCTCATCGCCTGGCCGAGATTCAGGATGCCGCCGAATCCCCAGGACAGCCCGAGCGATACCGTGAGGATTCCCAGCACCAGATAACGCGCGACCTTGTTGAGCAGGAAGTCGTTGTTGAGCAGCACCGGCAGCGCGAACACCACGGCGCAGACGATCAGCAGAGGCGCAAGCTGCGCGATCAGGCGCTGCAATCCGCTGGAGTTAGGAACATGCGACGGCATAGATGAGCGATCTGTCTCAGGCCCGCACGCGTGCGGTGAAAAGCCCCTCGGGGCGGAAACGGATGAGCACGACGATGGCGAGCAGCACGATCGCCTTGGCCACCGTGTCGTTCTGCAGGAACGCAATGCCGCCGGAGAGCTCGCCGAGGATGAAGGCGCTCGCCACGGTGCCGGCGAGGCTCTGCACGCCGCCGAGCACGACCACCATGAAGGCATCGACCACATAGCCGGTGCCCATATCGGGCGACACGCTCTTGAGCGGCGACACCAGCGCGCCGGCCAGTCCGGCCAGTCCCGCGCCATAGGCGAAAGTCAGCGCATAGACCCGTTTCGCGTTGATGCCGAACGAGGCGGCGACGGAACGGTCCTGGATGATCGCGCGCAACTTCATTCCGACCGTGGTGCGGTTCATCAGCAACCAGGTCGCGACGAACAGTGCGATCGACACCACGAACAGGAACACCCGATAGGACGATACCGAGATGCCGAACACGTCCATGCTGTCTGACAGCGCCGGCGGCAGCTGCACGTAGCGCAGTTCGCTGCCGACCATCAGCCGCACCGCCTGCTGCAGCATGATGCCGACGCCCCAGGTCGCAAGAATCGTGTCCAGCGGTCGGTTGTTGAGCAGGCTCAGGACATAACGCTCGATGACCCAGCCGAACGCGGCGACCACGAGGAAGATCGGCACCAGGCTCGCCAGCAGGCCGAGCCCCAGATAAGTATGGAACACCCAGGCCGCGTAGGCGCCGAGCATCACGAACTCGCCATGGGCGAGATTGATGATGCCCATCGAGCCGTAGATGATCGACAGGCCCAGCGCGACCAGCAGCAGGATAGATCCGATGCTGAGGCCGGTGACGATTTGTTCGATGAATTGGTCCACGTCGGGATCCGCTTTCGATGTTCGTCTTGTGCGCCCTGCCCCTCGCACCCGTTCGTGCGAGAGGCCGCATTCGTTCGGGACGCTGGCCGCCGGCGCCGCACGCCGACGGCCTTCGTCAGCCCCCGTCGTCAGCTCTTCTCGACCAGGCCCTTCTCGGTGCATGACTGCCCGGGATAGGCCGCGTAAGGCACCGGCTTCAGCCACTCCTTGGCCTCGACCAGAATCTCGAACTGTCCGTTCGACTTCGCCTGCGCGATCTTGGGCCACAGCCAGGTGTGCAGGTTCTCCGGCTCGATCCGGACCTTGCCCTGCGGTGCAATCACTTCCTGGCCCTTGACCGCGTCGCGGATATTCGGCGGTGTGAGGTCGCTGGTCGCGAGCTTCTCGACCGCCTGCTTGAACAGGTAGGTCTGGAAGTAGCAGGCCTCCGACACGAAATGCGTCACCTTGTCGGCGCCCCAGCGCTTCTTGTAGGCCTCGACGAACTTCTCGTTCTCCGGCGACTTGTGCACCATGAAGTAAGGCGCCGAGGTGAAGTGACCGGCGGCCGCCTCGCCGCCCATCGCAGCGACTTCGTTCTCGGAGGTCGTCAGGCTCGCCATCGGCATCTTCTCGGGATCGAGGCCGGCCGCCTTGTACTGACGATGCAGCGCGACCACGGAATCGCCGACCACGGTGGAGAAGATCACGTTCGGCTGCGTCGCGCGGATCTTGTTGATGACGGAAGAGAATTCGGAATGGCCGAGCGGCACATATTCTTCCGCCACAACCTCGCCGCCGAGTTTCTCAAGCAGCTTCTTGCAGTAGTTGTTCTCTTCCTTCGGATAGATGTAGTTGGAGCCGATCAGGTAGAACTTCTTGCCGAACTTCTTGACCAGCCAGGGCACGAACTCGTCCTGCTGCTGGTTCGGCACCGCGCCGGTGTAGATGACGTTCTTCGAGCACTCGCGGCCTTCATAGAGCGTCGGATACCAATAGAGATTGTTCTGCCGCTCGAACACCGGGAGCACCGCCTTGCGGCTCGCCGAGGTGTAGGAGCCGAACACACTGACGCATTTGTCGCCGACGACGAGCTTGCGGGCCTTCTCCGAGAAGGTCGCCGGATCGGACGCGGGGTCCTCGACGATCGGCACGATCTTGCTGCCCTTGATGCCGCCTGCGGCGTTGATCTCCTCGATGGCGAGCAGCGTCGCCTTGTTGAGCGATTCCTCGATGATCGCGGTCGTTCCGGTCAGCGAGAACAGCACGCCGACCTTGATCTCGCCGCCGGCGGCGTAAGCGAGGTCGGCGTTCTTGATCCAGATGTGCGGCAGTCCGGCGCCGGCAAACGCGCCAAGCGCCGCGGTATTCCTCAGCAAAGTCCGCCGTGAAATGCTCATCCCTAGCTCCCTTCAGGACTGAAAAAACAAAAAAGCCCTCCCGATGCGCGCTTACGCGAGCATTGGGAGGGCTTTGTTGCCGGTTGTGTCGAAAGCGGCGCTGTCGCCGCCGGCCCCGCTATTGGGGCTTACTGTTGATGATCGTAGCCAAGCAGTTCGAACGAGTCAACAATCGCCGCGGCGACTGCACTTGCCGACACGCGACGATCCATCGCCTGTCGTCTGATGAAGCCATAGGCCTCGGTTTCCGGCATCTGCCGCGTCGCCATCAGGATCGCCTTGGCGCGCTCCACCGTGCGCATCGAGCGCAGATTGTCGTCGAGCTTCTCGATCTTGCTGCGAAGCCGCCGTTCATAACCAAATTGACTGCGCGCCAGCACGAGGCTGGACAGCACTGCATTCTGCGTGAACGGCCGCGGCAGAACGGCGTTCGGCGTCGCATGACACAGCGCATCGGCGTGAACGGTTTCCGTCGCCGGCAGGATCACAACCAGCGCCGAGCGCGCATCGCCGGGAATCCACGGCAGGCGCCGCGCCAGGTCAGGAGAATATTCGCAGTACACTACGTCGGCATCGGCCGGCACGCTCTCCGGCATCGGCCAGACCTGCCGCACCCGCATCCGGAACCGCTGCAACTCGCGCAGCAACATGCCGACCTGATCGTCGACCGGCGCGACCACCACCGCCGACAGATCGGCAAGTTCCTGAACCATGGTCTTGCGTCCGCCGACGTCTCGGCTCAGCGACGGCTTACGCGACATTTCGTTCATTGGACGGTTCCTGTTTGCGTTGCACGACCATATCCGATCAGGAACGGATCCGCATGCACCGGCTCCTTCGACTGGCTGACGACATCGAACTGCCCTTGGCGGTTGGCGCGCCCGATGCGGGTCCAGAGGTCGGTATGACCCGACATCGGGTTGACGGTGACCGCACCTTGCGGTGCATCAAAGCTGGTGCCGAACACCATCGAGCGGAGCACTTCAGTGTCGAGCGAATTGACCTGCTCCAGCGCTTTGGCAAACAGATGCAGCTGGAAGTACGACGCCTCGGCGCACATGTTGGTCGAGATATCGGCGCCGAACCGCTTCTTGAAGCGCTGCACAAACGCATTGTTGGCGCTACCCTCGACGCCCTGGAAGTACGATGCCGCCGTGACATGTCCCTCGCCGACGTCGAAGCCCATGGCGGCGATTTCGGCTTCCGTCGTGGTCAGGCTGGCGATCGGCACCTGTCTTGGATCGAGCCCGACATTGGCATAGGCCTGATAGAGGAACACCGTGCCCTCGCCAACGACGGTCGAGAAGATCACGTCGGGCCTGACACGCTTGATATCCTGGATGATCGGCACAAAATCCTGCCAGCGCGCATAGACATTGACATAGCGCTCGCCAACGACCGAGCCGCCATTGCTCTTGAGCAGCTCCCGCATCACCCGGTTGGACTCGCGCGGATAGATGTAGTCCGACCCCACGAAATAGAACCGTGTTCCGAACGTATCCATCAAATAGCGGCACAGCGCGAGGCTGTTCTGGTTGGGCGAGGCGCCGGTGTAGATGACGTTGGGCGACGCCTCGAACCCTTCGTAAAGCGTCGGATACCAGAGCAGACCGTTCAGGCGTTCGACCACCGGCAGCACCGCCTTGCGGCTCGACGAGGTGTAGCAGCCGAAGATCGTGCTGACCTGATCCTCGATCATCAGCCGCTTGGCGTAATGGCCATAGGCGGCCGAGTCCGATCCGGGGTCATAGGCAACGGGAACCAGCTCGCGGCCGCAGACGCCGCCCGCTTCATTCACCTCTTCGATCGCGAGTTGCGTGCCCTGATACTGGGTCTCCTCGATGACCGACATGAAGCCGGTTCGCGAGAACAGCACTCCTATCCGCCAAGGAGCGGATGTCGTTTGGGTAAGGTTCGACATGATCAGGCCCTCGACAGAATTGGAGGGACGAGAGGGATTATTGTTCTTGTTGCTCTCGAACAGCATTGCCGGCTGCGGAAGATTGCATGCCATCTGCCGCGAGACAAGGACCCTGGCCGCTCATCCTGTCAGCGAAGCTGACGCGAAAGCAGGCAGACTAATGTGTCACCCGCGACGGATCACAGGTGCAGCGCTCCACGGGCCACCTATCTCCGGTAGCTGCACCACCGATTTCCCGTATCAAGGCATGTCCGGCCGGTCACGTCGCGTACATCAACCGGAAGGTTGAGAGCTGCGACGAGATTGCTCGTTAACCTGCGCCCCGATCGGGAGATGTCGCTGAACCCGCGAACAAGTCCCGATCAGGAGTCCCCTCAGCGCAGGCTGGGCAGATCGAGCCCGTTGGCGCGGGCGCATTCGATCGCCGTGTCATAGCCGGCGTCGGCGTGGCGCATGACGCCCGTCGCCGGGTCGTTCCACAGCACACGCTCGAGCCGGCGCGCCGCCTCCGGCGTGCCGTCAGCGACGATCACCATGCCGGCGTGCTGCGAATAGCCGATGCCGACGCCGCCACCGTGATGCAGCGACACCCAGGTGGCGCCGCTCGCGCAGTTGAGCAAAGCATTGAGCAGCGGCCAGTCGGACACCGCGTCGGAGCCGTCGCGCATCGCCTCGGTCTCGCGGTTCGGGCTCGCCACCGAGCCGCTGTCGAGATGATCGCGCCCGATCACGATCGGCGCCTTGAGCTCGCCGCGAGCCACCATCTCGTTGAAGGCAAGGCCAAGCCGATGGCGGTCGCCGAGCCCGACCCAGCAAATTCGCGCCGGCAGCCCCTGAAACTTGATGCGCGCCTTGGCCATGTCGAGCCAGTTGTGCAGATGGCTGTCGTTGGGCATCAGCTCCTTGACCTTGGCATCGGTCCTGAAGATGTCCTCGGGATCGCCCGACAGCGCCGCCCAGCGGAACGGTCCCACGCCGCGACAAAACAGCGGGCGGATATAGGCCGGAACGAAGCCCGGAAAGTCGAACGCCTGCTTCAGGCCCATGTCCTTGGCCATCTGCCGGATGTTGTTGCCGTAATCGAGCGTCGGGATTCCCTGCGCGTGGAAATCCAGCATGGCCTGGACGTGATCGACCATCGAGGTCTTGGCTGCCGTCTCAACGGCCTTCGGCTCGGCCGCGCGCCGCGACTCCCATTCGGCGAGCGTCCACCCCTTGGGCAAATAGCCGTTGATCGGATCATGCGCGCTGGTCTGGTCGGTGACGATGTCGGGCCGCACGCCGCGGCGCACCAGCTCGGGAAAGATCTCGGCTGCATTACCGAGCAGGCCGACCGACACCGGCCTATGGGTCTTGGCCGCTTCGGCAATGATCGTCAGCGCTTCATCGAGCGTCGTCGCCTGGCGGTCGAGATAACCCGTGCGTAGCCGCATCTCGATGCGGCTCGGCTGGCATTCGACCGCGAGCATCGAGGCACCGGCCATGGTCGCGGCCAGTGGCTGGGCGCCGCCCATGCCGCCGAGACCCGCCGTCAGGATCCATTTGCCGGCGAGACTGCCGCCATAATGCCGGCGGCCGACCTCGACGAACGTCTCATAGGTCCCCTGCACGATCCCCTGGCTGCCGATATAGATCCATGAGCCTGCCGTCATCTGGCCGAACATCATCAGGCCCTGCCGGTCGAGCTCGTTGAAATGATCGAGCGTCGCCCAATGCGGCACCAGGTTGGAATTCGCGATCAGGACGCGCGGCGCGTCGGCATGGGTCCGGAAAATGCCGACCGGCTTGCCGGACTGCACCAGCAGCGTCTGGTCGCCTTCGAGCGTGCGCAACGAGGCGGCAATCCGGTCAAAGCTCTCCCAGTCGCGCGCCGCACGGCCGATACCGCCATAGACCACGAGCTCGCTCGGGCGCTCGGCGACATCAGGGTCCAGATTGTTCATCAGCATGCGCAGCGGTGCTTCCGTCAGCCAGCTCTTGGCGCTGATGTCGGTGCCGCGGGGTGCACGGATGATGCGTTCGTTATCCAGTCGGCGGTTCATGACGGATGTCCCTGCTAAGCAAGTCTTCTAAGTCAGAGTCTTCTAAGTCAGTCTTGGAAATGGATCGCTCGGAAGCACCGCGATCGCGGCGGCGGGCAACGCGTCGGCTTCGATCAGCGAAGCGGCCCGCGCGAGATCGTCGGCCATGTAGCGGTCGGCGGCGAGTGCGGGAACGTGCTGCCGCAGCGCGGCAATGACCGCCGCGAGCGGTGCGCTGGTCGCATGCGGCGCGCGTAGCGTGATGCCCTGCGCGGCGACCAGCAGCTCGATGCCGAGGATGGCGGCGAGATTGTCGGCCATGTCCGACAGCCGGCGCGCGGCATGGGCGGCCATCGAGACGTGATCCTCCTGATTGGCACTGGTCGGCGTGGAATCGATCGAGCAAGGCAATGCACGCTGCTTGTTCTCGGCATAGAGCGCCGCGGCCGTCACCTCGGCGATCATGAACCCGGAGTTGATGCCGGGTTCGGGCGTCAGGAACGGCGGCAGGCCGAAGTTCAAGGCGGGATCGACGAGGGTCGCGATCCGGCGCTCGCTGGTCGCGCCGATCTCCGCGAGCGCCAGCGCGATCTGGTCGGCGGCGAACGCCACCGGCTCAGCGTGGAAATTGCCGCCTGACACGATCTCGCCGGTCTCCACCAGCACCAGCGGGTTGTCCGTCACGGCATTGGCCTCAATCGTCAGCCCGCGCGCAGCCTGCGCGAGCAGGTCGAGCACAGCGCCCGCGACCTGCGGCTGGCAGCGCAGGCAATACGGATCCTGCACGCGCTCGTCGCCTTCGAGATGCGATTGCCTGATGTCGCTGCCGTCGAGCAGTGCGGTCAAGGCAGCGGCCGCGGCGATCTGCCCATCATGGCCGCGCAAGGATTGAATCTCTGGGCGAAACGGCACCGTCGACGCCATCGCCGCATCGACCGACAACGCACCGGTCACCAGCGCGGCACACGCCAGGCGATGCGCACGCAGCAGGCCGGAGATGGCATAGGCGGTGGAAAACTGCGTGCCGTTGATCAGCGCCAGTCCCTCCTTGGGACCGAGCGTCAGCGGCGCGAGGCCGGCAGCCGCAAGCGCTTCGCGGCCCGGCACGATCTTGCCATCAAGGAATGCCTGCCCCTCCCCGATCATGACCGCGGTCATATGAGCGAGCGGCGCGAGATCGCCGGAGGCACCGACCGAGCCCTGCTGCGGCACCAGCGGAGTGACGCCGTGCGCCAGCATGCCCTGCAACTGCTCGATCACCTCGCGGCGCACGCCGGACGCGCCGCGACCGAGCGAAATCACTTTCAACGCCATCATCAGGCGCACGATCGGCTCGGTCGTAGCAGGACCAACTCCGCAGCAATGCGACAGGATGAGGTTGCGCTGAAGCAGCGCGGTTTGATCAGGCGCGATGCGCGTCGATGCCAACTTCCCGAAGCCGGTATTGATGCCGTACACGGGAATGTCGATGCGCGCGGCCTTCGCCACGATCTCCGCGGCCGCCTCGACGCGCGGCCAGCACGATGGATCGAGCACGATGGGCGCGCCGTCGAGCACGCGCGCCAGGACGTCGAGGCCGACGGTTCCGGGCGTCACGACGACAGGCGCATCCCGATCGTTCATTGCCCCCTCCACACCCGGCTGTGCAGCGGGTTGAAGCCGATGCGGTAGACCAGTTCGGCCGGACGCTCGATGTCCCAGATCGCCAGATCGCACCACTTGCCGGCCTCTAACGTGCCGGTCTCGGCGAGCATGCCGAGCGCACGCGCGCCTTCCCGCGTCACCCCTGTGAGGCATTCGGCGACCGTCATCCGGAACAGCGTTGCACCCATGTTCATCGCCAGCAGCAGCGAGGTGAGCGGCGAGCTGCCCGGATTGCAATCGGTCGCCAGCGCCATGTTCACTCCGTGGCTACGAAACAGCTCGACCGGCGGCTTGTGCGTCTCACGAATGAAATAGAACGCGCCGGGCAGCAGGACCGCGACGGTGCCGGCCTTCGCCATCGCCACGGCGCCAGCTTCGTCGGTGTGCTCGAGATGATCGGCTGAGAGTGCCGAAAATTTTGCGGCCAGCGCCGCGCCGCCGAGATTGGACAGCTGATCCGCATGCAGCTTGACGGGCAGTCCCAAAGCGCGCGCCGCCTCGAACACCCGTGCCGTCTGCTCTCCGGAAAACGCGATCCCCTCCATAAAGCCGTCGACGGCATCGGCAAGGCCGGCCTTGGCCACGGCCGGCAGCATCTCGTTGCAGACCAGATCGATGTAACCGTCCTTGTCGCCATTGGACTCCAGCGGCAGCGCATGCGCTCCGAGGAACGACGTGCGGATCGCAACCTGCCGCAGGCGGGCGAGGCTGCGTGCCGCCGCAAGCTGCCGCATCTCGGTCTCGGCATTGAGGCCATAGCCGGACTTGATCTCGACCGTTGTTGCGCCCTCGCCGATCAGCGCGTCGAGCCGCGGCAGCGCGCCGGCGACGAGCTCCGCCTCGGTCGCGCTGCGCGTCGCCGCGACGGTCGAGACGATGCCGCCGCCTGCGCGCGCGATCTCCTCATAGCTTGCGCCCTTCAGGCGCAGCTCGAACTCGTGCGCGCGGTTGCCGCCGAAGACGAGATGGGTGTGGCAATCGACAAGTCCGGGCGTGATCCAGCGGCCGGCGCAATCGATCCGTTCAACGGCGTCCGCATCCACGGGAAAATCCGACTGCACGCCGGCATAGACGATGCGGCCGTCGCGCGCCGCGATCAGCCCCCGCTCGATCTCGCCGAGATCGGTGCGGTCGCTGCGCATCGTGGCGAGCCGGGCGTTGTGCCAGATACGGTCGAAGCGCTCTGCCATGCGATCGTCCCCTCGATGTGGGATGCTTGACTTATATGTCTAGACATATAATCGTGTCCGGGTTCTGTCCAGCCGGCGTGGAAAAATGACACGACTGCATTTCGCATTCGCGCTGCTGCCTTCGGGCTGGGCCAATGACGTGCAGGTCGTCGTTGCCGATGGCGCGATCGCCACGGTGACGGCGGGCGTCGCGCCTGCCGCCGGCGACGAACGTCACCAACTGGCGGTTCCGGGATTGGCGAGCCTGCACAGCCACGCCTTTCAACGCGGCATGGCCGGCCTCGCCGAACTGCGCGGCGACACGACCGATACGTTCTGGACCTGGCGCGAGACGATGTATCGCTTCGCGCTGACCATGACACCGGACGACGTCGCCGCCGTTGCCACCCTGCTTTATGTCGAGATGCTCGAACGCGGCTTTACCCGCGTCGGCGAGTTCCACTATCTGCACCATGATCGCGACGGCGCGCCCTACGCCAATCCCGCCGAGATGGCCGTGCGCATCGCAGAGGCCGCCGGCGCCTCCGGCATCGGGCTCACGCTGCTGCCGAGCTTCTATGCCCACAGCACATTCGGCGGCGCCGCACCGCATGCCGGGCAGCGCCGCTTCATTTGCTCGGTCGATCAGTTCGCCGCGCTGATCACTGCCTCGCACGAGGCAATCCGAGATCTACCTGGCGCCAACATCGGCATCGCTCCGCATAGCCTGCGGGCAACAGCGCCCGACGAGCTCGAAGCGATCATTCCGCTTGCCAAGGCGGACCCGATCCACATCCATGCCGCCGAACAGGTGCGCGAGGTGGAAGATTGCCTCGCCTGGTCGGGACAGCGGCCGGTGCAATGGCTGCTCGAACATGCCCCCGTCGATCAGCGGTGGTGCCTGATTCACGCGACCCACATGACGGAGCAGGAAGTCACGGCGCTCGCGCGCAGCGGCGCGGTTGCCGGCCTCTGCCCCATCACCGAAGCAAGTCTCGGCGACGGCATCTTTTCCCGCGCGCGAATTCCTCGCGGCGGGCGGCCGGTTCGGCATCGGAACCGATTCCAACGTGCTGGTCGGGGTCGCCGACGAACTGCGTCAGCTCGAATACGGCCAGCGGCTGAAGCACCGCGAGCGCAACGTGCTCTCGGGGCGTCCCGGCGCATCCACCGGCCGCGCCCTGTTCGATCAGGCGCTCGCGGGCGGCGCGCAGGCTCTGGCACAGACCAAGGCTAGGCTCGCGCCCGGCGCGCGCGCCGACATCGTCAGCCTCGACACCGCGCATCCGTCGCTGGCGGGACGGTCGGGCGATGCGGTTCTCGATGGCTGGCTGTTTGCAACTGGCAGCGACGCGATCGACTGCGTCTGGGCCGGCGGTGACAAGGTGGTCGCGGGCGGACGGCACCGGCTGCGCGACAAGGCGCGCGAGCGGTTCAATGCAAGCGTGCGGAGGCTCGTCGCATGAGTCTCGAGCAGGCCAAGCCGAATGCAGCCGGCAAGCCGACGCTCTACAAGCGGATCCGGCTCGACATCGAGACCCGGATCCTGACCGGCGAATGGCCGCCCGGGCATCGCATCCCGTTCGAGCACCAATTGATGGCACGCTATCGCTGCTCGCGCATGACGGTGAACAAGGCGTTGTCGGAACTGGCGCAGGCCGATTTGATCGAGCGGCGGCGCCGTGCCGGCAGCTTCGTGCGCCGTCCACAGCATCTGTCCGCGGTGCTCAAGATCGCCGACATCCGCGCCGAGATCACCGCGCTCGGCCGCAGCTATGGCTATCAGCTGATCGATTGCCGGCGCCGTACCGCGACATCAGCCGATCGCGCCCGGCTCGGCATGGACAAGGCCGGCAAGGTGGTCGCGATCGCCTGCCGGCACAGCGCCGACAATGTGCCGTTCGCCGTCGAGGACAGGCTGATCGATCTCTGCACGGTTCCGGAGGCTGCCACCGCGGACTTCGCCCGCGAGCCGCCGGGGTCGTGGCTGCTGCATCACGTGCCGTGGACCGAAGCCGAGCATACGATCAGCGCCGTCGTCGCCGACGATCGCACGGCCGCGGCGCTCGACATCGCGGTCGGCGCGCCCTGTCTCGTGATCGACCGCTACACCTGGCGCAGCGCGCGCACGGTGACGGCGGTGCGGCTGCATTATCCGGGCGAGACGCATCGCCTGGTGGCCCGCTTCAAGGGAGGCTGAGGGCAGCTTGCGCGGCATATTTCATGCAATGCATCATGGGCCATCGTCCGCCGACATGCTTCATGCGGCAATCCGCCGCGACTGACGTGAAGAGATCAACTGGGTTCAATCCATCGTTCAAGGGGTCGATAATCATGCGTTCCTTCAAGCTATTGCCCGCAATCGCAGTGTTGCTCGCGTCCACCGCCGCGTCAGCGGATGACGTCAAGGTCGGCGTCGGCATCTCCGGATGGACCGGCTTCGCGCCGCTGACGCTCGCCAAGGAGGCCGGCATCTTCAAGAAGAACGGCCTCGACGTGACCTTGAAGAAGATCCCGCAGAAGGACCGCCATCTCGCGATCGCCTCGGGCGACATCCAGTGCGCGGCGACGACGGTCGAGACCTGGATCTCCTGGAACGCCAACGGCGTCGCGACCAAGCAGATCTTCCAGCTCGACAAGAGCTATGGCGCCGACGGCATGGCCGTGCGCAACGACGTCGCCGCGATCAAGGACCTCAAGGGCAAGACCGTCGCCGCATCGGCGCCGGGCACCTCGCCCTATTTCGCGCTGGCCTGGATGCTGAAGAAGAACGGCCTCACGGTGAAAGACGTCACCGTGGTGAATCTGGAGCCTGCCGCCGCGGCGCAGGCTTTCGTCTCCGGCCAGAACGATGCCGCGATGACCTACGAGCCCTATCTGTCGACGGTGCGCGCCGCTCCCGACAAGGGCAAGATCATCGCGACCACGCTCGACTATCCGATCGTGATGGACACCTTCGGCTGCACGCCGAAATTCCTCAGCGACAATCCGAAGGCGGCGCAGGCGCTGGCCGACAGCTATTTCGAGGCGCTCGACATGATCGCCAAGGACCAGGCCAAGTCCTACGAGATCATGGGCGCTGACGTGAAGCAGAGCGGCGAGCAGTTCGGCAACTCGGCAAGGTACCTGCGCTGGCAGGACAAGGCCGCCAACCAGAAATTCTTCGCCGGCGACTTCCTCACCTTCAACAAGGACGCTGCTGAGTTGCTGCTCGAGGTCGGCATCATCAAGGCCGCGCCGAAGGTCGAGGACATCTACGACGCAAGCTTCATCAAGTAACGCAGCAACCATTTCGGCCGGTCCGGTCTCGCGACACAGCGGGCGGGACCGGCGCATAAGATACGCCCGGATCAATTGATGCGTCCTCTCGAGCCCACGACATCGAAGCAGCGCGTGGCCTATGGCCTCGCCTTCTTCGTGCTGTTCGTCGCCCTCTGGTCCTGGGCCACGTTCGGCGGCCATGTGTCGAAGACTTTCCTCGCCAACCCGCTGACGATGGTGCAGGAAGGCTATGAGCTGCTCGCCAAGCAAGGCTTTCTGTTCGACATCGGGATGACGATCTGGCGCGTGATCGGCGGGTTTGTGCTTGCTGCCATCATCGCGGTGCCGCTCGGCGTGCTGATGGGAGCCTACAAGCCAATCGAGGCCTTTCTCGAGCCGTTTGTGTCCTTTGCGCGCTATCTGCCGGCATCCGCCTTCATCCCGCTGCTGATCCTGTGGGCGGGCATCGGCGAGTTGCAGAAGCTGCTTGTGATCTTCATCGGCGCGGTGTTTCAGATCATCCTGATGGTGGCGGTCACCGTCGGTGCCACCAGGCGCGACCTGGTGGAGGCCGCCTATACGCTGGGCGCCCGCGACCGCGGCATCATCCGCCGCGTATTGCTGCCGTCTGCCGCGCCCGAGATCGCTGAAATCCTCAGGCTGGTGCTGGGCTGGGCCTGGACCTACGTCATCGTGGCCGAATTGATCGGCTCGTCGTCGGGCATCGGGCACATGATCACCGACAGCCAGGCGCTGCTCAATACCGGCCAGATCATCTTCGGCATCATCGTGATCGGGCTGATCGGCCTGATTTCCGATTTCCTGTTCAAGGCGTTCAACGCCTGGCTGTTCCCGTGGAAGCTCGCATGACCGCGCTCAGGATCGATCAGGTCTCGCGAACCTTCCCCGCCCGTGCCGGTAACGCGCCGACGAGAGCGCTCGAGCCGACCACGCTCGATGTCGGCGACAACGACTTCGTCACCATTCTCGGCCCCTCCGGCTGCGGGAAGTCCACCCTGCTCCGGATCATCGCCGGGCTCGATCGGCCGACCAGCGGGCGCGTCACGCTCGACGGGCGCGAGGTCACCGGCCCCGGCGCCGACCGCGGTATGGTGTTTCAGTCCTACACCCTGTTTCCTTGGCTGACGGTGCGCGAGAACATCGCCTTCGGCCTGCGCGAGCGCGGCGTGTCGCAAGCGGAGCGCCATAAGATCGCCGATGCGTTCATCCGCCGGGTCGGGCTATCGGGCTTCGAAAATCACTCGCCCAAGCAGCTGTCGGGCGGCATGCAGCAGCGCACCGCGATCGCCCGCGCGCTAGCCAACGATCCAAAGATCCTGCTGCTCGACGAGCCGTTCGGCGCGCTCGACAACCAGACCCGCGCGCTGATGCAGGAGATGCTGCTCGGGATCTGGGAGCGCGACCAGAAGACGGTGCTGTTCGTCACCCACGACATCGAGGAAGCGATCTTCCTCGGCAGCCGCGTCATCGTCATGAGCGCGCGGCCCGGCCGCATCAAGGCCGAGATCGCGGTCGACCTGCCGCATCCGCGCTCCTACAAGATCAAGACCACGCCTGAATTCGTCGCCCTGAAGGAGCGGCTGGTCGAGGAGATCCGCACCGAGGCCCTGAAGGTCGCTGAGCAAGCTTGACGACCAGCCACACTTTCTAGAGCCTTTCCCGTTCCGATTGAATCGGGATCGGGCTCCAGACTTTTGTTTGACGCGTTTTCTTAACGCGAACCGGTATCCACTTCGCTCGAAAACGCTTCTAGTGGCTGATCATCCAGGGCCGCGCGGTCGGAAAGCCCTTGGCGCCGCTCTTGGTCTTGGTCATCAGCCGCGCCGGCTTCTTCTTTCCCGTTGTCGAGCAGCAGCCGCAGCCCGGGCCATGCGCGGCCTTGTACTGGTCGAGCGTCTTCGGCGCGTGCCGGCTCTGCTCGTTGGTGGCATGCGCCTTGCGCTTGTCCGAGGGCATGCAGAAGAACGCCGGTGCGGTCAGGATCACGCGCGGCGACGTCGTCTCGCATTGCGGGCAGTCCTGCGGCAGGTCGCATTCCGCCATCGGCCGCATGTCGGTGAAAGGACCACAATCGTTGCAGAGATATTCGTAGATCGGCATTTCCTTAATCCTTGCGCAGTCGTATGTGACGTCTGGCGGCGGGTGCGGGGCGGCCAATACGCAGCCGTCCCGCACCCTTCGCGCAGGGATCGCCTAAAGGATCACTTGTCGGGCGAGATCGGCATCTGCACGTCGCCCTTGATGTGCTTGATCGGTCCCGCCGACGACGGCATCACGTCGAAGTCGAAGATCTCCGTCGGCAGCCACAGCGTGGCGCAGGCATTGGGCACGTCGACCACGCCGGAGATGTGGCCCTGGCACGGCGCGGTGCCGAGGATCGAATAGGCCTGGGCGCCGGAATAGCCGAACTTCTTCAGATACTCGATCGCGTTCAGGCAGGCCTGGCGATAGGCGATGTGGACGTCGAGATAATGCTGCTTGCCGGCCTCGTCGACCGAGATACCCTCGAAGATCAGATAGTCCTTGTAGTTCGGCGTGATCGGGGACGGCTTGAACACGGGGTTCTTGATACCGTATTTCGAGACGCCGTCCTTGATGACATCGACCTTGATGTGCAGCCAGCCGGCCATTTCGATGGCGCCGCAGAAGGTGATCTCGCCGTCGCCCTGGCTGAAATGCAGATCGCCCATCGAGAGCCCGCCGCCCGGCACATAGACCGGGAAATAGATCTTCGAGCCGCGCGACAGATCCTTGATGTCGCAATTGCCGCCATGCTCGCGCGGCGGCACGGTGCGCGCGCCCTCGAGGCCGATCTTCGCCTTGACGTCGCCCTTGGCCTGGCCGGCATGGGCGGTCGGCGCGAACGGCGGATTGGCGAGGCCCGGCACCCGGGTCGGGTTGGTCGCGATCAGCTCGGCCTCGCGCTTGTTCCAGGCCGCCAGCATCTTGGCATCGGGCAGACAGCCGATCAGGCCGGGATGGATCAGGCCGGCGAAGTTGACGCCGGGGACGTGGCGCGACGAGGTGTAGAGGCCCTTGATGTCCCAGATCGACTTCTGCGCCAGCGGGAAATGGTCGGTAAGGAAGCCGCCGCCATTCTGCTTGGAGAAGAAGCCGTTGAAGCCCCACAGGCTCTCCTTCAACGGACCAACGTCAAGCAGGTCGACGACGAGGAGGTCGCCGGGCTCAGCGCCCTTGACGCCGATCGGCCCGGACAGGAAGTGCACGATCGACAGATCGATGTCGCGCACGTCGTCGGCGGAATCGTTGTTCTTGATGAAGCCGCCGGTCCAGTCGACGGTCTCGATGATGAAATCGTCGCCGGGGCTGACCCACTCGACGATCGGAACCTCCGGATGCCAGCGGTTATGGATCTTGTCGTTTTCATAGGCCGACTTGCTGAGATCGACCTTGATCAGTGTATCTGGCATCGCATTGCTCCCCTTCGGTTACTGGTGGTTACACAGACAGATATTTCGAGATCTGCGCGGCATCGACGCTGGCGCGCGGATCGTCGCGGACGATCTCGCCGTTCTCGATGACGAGCACGCGGTCGGCGATGTCGAGCGCGAAGCTCAAGACCTGCTCGGAGACGACGATCGACAATCCCCGCTGATCGCGGATCCGCTTCAGGGTGCGCGCCATGTCCTTGATGATCGACGGCTGGATGCCTTCGGTCGGCTCGTCGAGCAGCAGCACCTTGGGCTTGGTCGCCAGCGCGCGGGCGATCGCGAGCTGCTGCTGTTGTCCGCCCGAGAGATTGCCGCCGCGGCGGCCCTTCATCTCGAGCAGCACCGGAAACAGTTCGTAGATATCGCCGGGCACCTCGGAGCCACCTGACACCACGAGGCCGGTCTCGATGTTCTCCTTGACAGTCATGGTGGAGAAGATCATGCGGCCCTGTGGGACGTAGGCGAGGCCCTTCGCCACCCGCTCGTAGCTCTTCATCGCGCCGAGCTCGGTGCCGTCCATGGTCACCTTGCCGCTCTTGGCCGGCAGGATGCCCATCAGCGACTTCATCAGCGTGGTCTTGCCCATGCCGTTGCGGCCCATGATCGCGACGATCTCGTTGGGCGCGACCGAGACGTTGAGGCCGTGCAGCACCTCGCTCTGGCCATAGGCAACGTGAAGATCATTGATTGCCAGCATCGTCCCAGTTCCTCAGTGGCCCAAATACACTTCGATGACTTTCGGATCGTTCTTGACGTGCTCCATCGTCCCCTCGGACAGGATCTGTCCCTGGTGCAGCACGATGACCTTGTGCGCGATGTCCTCGACGAACTTCATGTCGTGCTCGATCACCAGCACCGAACGGTCCTTGATGATGCGGTTGAGCAGCTCGGCGGTCTTGGCGCGCTCGGACACGCTCATGCCGGCGACCGGCTCGTCGAGCATCAAGAGGTCCGGATCCTGGATCAGCAGCATGCCGATCTCGAGCCACTGCTTCTGGCCGTGGCTGAGCTGGTCGGCAAAGGTATTGAGCTTGTCCTTCAGGAAGATCATCTCGGCGACCTCCTCGACCCGCTGCTTGACGGTGTCGTCGCGCTGGAAGGTCAGCGAGCCAAACACGGTGCGGCCGCGCGGAAAGGAAATCTCGAGGTTCTCGAACACGGTGAGATCCTCGAACACCGACGGCGTCTGGAACTTGCGCCCTACCCCAGCCTGCACGATCTCGTTCTCGCGCAACCTGGTCAGCTCCTGGCCGCGGAACTGGATCGAGCCTGACGTCGCCCTTGTCTTGCCGCAGATCAGGTCGAGCACCGTGGTCTTGCCGGCGCCGTTCGGGCCGATGATGACGCGGATCTCGTTCTCCTCGACATAGAAGGAGAGATCGTTCACGGCCTTGAAGCCGTCAAAGGAGACGGTGAGACCGGAGACCGCGAGCAGGAAGTCCTTGGGCTGATGGCCGACGAGCATGATGATCCCTCCTCACTCGGCCGGTGCGCCGTCGGCGATCAGGCCGGCCGCCGATTTCGATTTGCGTGATGCCAACAGGCGATCGATGCGCGGCTGGACGTGGTCAACCCAGATGCCGGAGAGCCCGTTCGGGAAAGCGAGCACGACCGCGATGAACAGCGCGCCGAGACCGAACAGCCAGAGCTGGGGAAAGGACTCCGAGAGGCTGGTCTTGGCGAAATTGACCAGCAGCGCACCCCAGACTGCGCCGAAGATCGACATCCGGCCGCCGACCGCGGTGTAGATCACCATTTCGATCGACGGCACGATGCCGACGAAGGACGGCGACATGAAGCCGACCTCGAGCGTGAACATGGCGCCGCCGATCGCAGCGAACACCGCCGCGGCGCAGAACGCGAAGATCTTGAAGTTGGCGACGCTGTAACCGGAGAAACGCACGCGATCCTCCTGCTCTCTCATCGCCACCAGGATGCGCCCGAGTTTTGTCAGGCGGATGAACTGCGCGGCGCAGATGCAGCCGAACAACAATACCACCTCCACGAAATAGAGGATGTACTTGGCGTGATCGGTCCGGATATCCCAGCCGTGCAGCGTTCGCAGATCGGTGATCCCGTTGATGCCGCCTGTGTAGCCCTGCTGGCCCACGATCAGGATGGTCATGATCGCGGCGATCGCCTGCGTGATGATCGCGAAGTAGACGCCACCGACCCGACGCTTGAACATCGCAGCGCCGATGATGAAGGAGAAGATCGCCGGCACCAGAATGATCGCGATCAGCGCCACCGGGAAACTGTGAAATGGCTTCCAGAAGAAGGGCAGCGAGGTGAGCTGGTTCCAGTCCATGAAATCGGGGATACCCGGCGTCGACTGGATCTTGGTGTTCGCAACTGAAGACGCCTCGAGCTTGAGGTACATCGCCATGCAGTAGCCGCCGAGGCCGAAGAACACGCCCTGCCCGAGGCTCAGGATGCCGCCATAGCCCCAGCACAGCACGAGGCCGATCCCGACGAAGGCATAGGTCAAATATTTGGCGACCAGGTTGAGGCGGAAGATATCGAGCGATAGCGGCAGGATGAGAAACAGCAGTACCGCGAGCGCAAGGAAGCCGAGCAGTTCGGAGCGATTGAAAAAGCGCGAGTTGATGATCATGACCAGCCTGCTTGTTCTTATTTGCGGACCTTGAGCGCGAAGAGCCCCTGCGGACGCACCATCAGGATCGCGACGATCGTCAGCAGCGTGATCACCTTGGCCATCGATCCCGACAGGAAGAATTCCAGCGTCGATTGGGTCTGCGAGATCGAGAAGGCGGAGGCGATGGTGCCGAACAGCGAAGCGGCGCCGCCGAACACGACGACCAGGAAGGTGTCGACGATGTAGAGCTGGCCGGCAGTCGGTCCGGTCGAGCCGATCATGGTGAAGGCAGAGCCGGCGATCCCGGCGATGCCGCAACCCAGGCCAAAAGTGTAACGATCGACCTTCTCGGTATTGATGCCGACGGCGCCCGCCATCACGCGGTTCTGCACCACGGCGCGTACCTGCTTGCCCCAGCTCGACCAGAACAGCACGTAGGCGACCGCGATCGTGATCAGGATGGTCAGCGCCATCACGAACATGCCGTTGATCGGGATCTGAATGGAGTCGGTCGCCTGCCAGGAGCCCATCATCCATTCCGGCAGTTCGACGCCGACCTCGCGCGCGCCGAAGATCGAGCGATAGGCCTGTTGCAAGATCAGGCTGAGGCCCCAGGTCGCCAGCAGCGTGTCGAGCGGACGCTTGTAGAGATGGCGTATCAGCGCCCATTCGACCAGCATGCCGAGCGCGCCGGAGGCGATGAAAGCCAGGATCATCGCGATGAAGAAGTAACCGGGGAACAGCCAGGGCGCGGCATGCTGCACGGCGTTCGACGTCATCCAGGTGACGTAGGCGCCGAGGATCATGAACTCGCCATGGGCCATGTTGATGACGCCCATCTGGCCGAAGATGATGGCAAGCCCCAGCGCCATCAGAACATAGACGGAGAACAGGATGAGCCCGGCAAATCCCTGCATCGCAAGGATGGCGCCGAGATCGCTGATCGAATAGTCGCCGAACATGATGTCCTCCAGTCCAAGGGGCACGCGCCGCCGGTCAAGCGACGCTCGTTCCGCGGCGCGGACGACGACGTCCACGCCGCGATGCGTTGTGGAGCTTCGTAGCCCGGGTGAGCGGTAGCGATACCTGGGACGGTCCCGCACATCGCTCCGCTCATGCGGGCTACTGGCTCACTGGTAACCCTTGGGGAACGGATTCGGCTCGACGAGATCGGCGGTCTCGTAGATCAGCTCATACTGTCCATCGGCCTTGGCGCGCCCGACCCGGGTCTTCGACCACAGGTGATGGTTCTCGTGGATCCGGACGTAACCTTCCGGCGCGCCCTTGAACTCGACGCCGGGCGACGCCGCCGCGATCTTGTCGATGTCGAAGGAGCCGGCCTTCTCCACCGTCAACTTCCACAGCCACGGACCGAGATAGGCAGCCTGGGTGACGTCTCCGATCACGGTCTTCTCGCCCCACATCTTCTTGAAGGCGGGCACGAAGGCCTTGTTGTTCGGATTGTCGAGCGACTGGAAGTACTTCATGCAGGCATAGGCGCCGGCGATGTTCTCGCCGCCGATACCGTCGATCTCGTCCTCGGTGACCGAGATCGTGAGCAGCGTCTGCTTGGACAGGTCGATGCCGGCCGCCTTGAGCTGCTTGTAGAATGCGACGTTGGAGCCGCCGACGATGATCGCGTAGATCACGTCCGGCTTGGTCAGCTTGATCTTGTTGATGACCGAATTGAACTGGGTCGAGCCGAGCGGGAAGTATTCCTCGCCGACCACCTTGCAGCCTTGCAGATGGTTCTCGATGTGCTTGCGCGCGATCTTGTTCGAGGTGCGCGGCCAGATGTAGTCCGAGCCGAGCAGGTAGAAGCTCTTGGCGCCCTTGGTCTTGTTGACCCAGTCGAGACCGGCAATGATCTGCTGGGTCGCCTCCTGGCCGGTGTAGATGACATTCTTGGACTGCTCGAGGCCTTCATAGAAGGTCGGGTAATACAGCATGCCGTTGTACTGCTCGAACACCGGCAGCACCGCCTTGCGCGAGGCCGAGGTCCAGCAGCCCATCACCGCCGCGCATTTGTCGTTGACCAGCAGCTTCTTGGCCTTTTCCGCGAAGGTCGGCCAGTCGCTGGCGCCGTCTTCCTGGATGAACTTGATCTTGCGGCCGAGCACGCCGCCGGCGGCGTTGATCTGCTCGATCGCGAGCTTCTCGGCCTCGACCGACCCGGTCTCGGAGATCGCCATGGTACCGGTCACCGAATGCAGGATGCCGACCGTGACCTCGCTATCGGTGACTGCAAGACCCGTGGTGTTGACCGCAGAGGTTGCGGGAACGTCGGCAAATGCGGGACGGCCCAGCATCGACATGGCCGGCAAAGCGGCCATTCCCATCAAGAGCTTGCGGCGGAGCGGAGACGGCAGTCCTGGTTTTGTATCGTCTGACATGAGCACCCCATTGGTTCGAGAACGCTTATTGATGAGGCTAGGATTGCTCACTTTTGTGCAGCGCACTGATACGTGAGATCGCGTATACTGCACCGCAAAATAGCGACGTAGGTTTTTGGTACGGGATTTGCCCGCGATCAGCGCATCGTGGACCAGGAGTTGAAACGAGTGGCAGGGCGGCAGCGGATAGACCGCGTCAGGCGCCAATACAATCAATGGGTCGCCAACCAGACGCTGGAAGACTACGCGCTGCGCTTCACCGCCAAGAGCGCGCGGCGCTGGTCCGCCGCCCGGGTCGCCAACACCGCGCTCGGCGCAATCTCGTTCCTTGCGCTGGAGGCGATCGGCGGCACCATCACGCTGAACTACGGCGCAATGAACGCCTCCGCTGCGATCCTGGTGGTCAGCGTCATCATCTTCCTTTGCGGACTTCCGATCGCCTACCATGCCGCGAAAAGCGGCATCGACATCGACCTGCTGACCCGCGGCGCCGGTTTCGGCTATATCGGCTCGACCATCACCTCGCTGATCTACGCCTCCTTCACCTTCATCTTCTTCGCGATCGAGGCGGTGATCCTGGCCAGCGCGCTCGACATGTGCTTCGGCATCCCGCGGCCGATCGGCTATCTGATCAGCGCGGTCGTGATCATTCCGCTGGTGATCTACGGCATCACGCTGATCAGCCGCTTCCAGCTCTGGACCCAGCCGCTGTGGGTCATCCTCCACATCATGCCGTTCGCGGCGATCGCCTGGGCCAATCCGCATTCGTTCACCGAGTGGCGCAAATTCGCCGGCGATCACGGCGATCCCGCAGGAAATCTCGATCTGCTGCTGTTCGGCACCGCGGCCTCCGTGGTATTCGCGCTGGTGGCGCAGATCGGCGAGCAGGTCGACTTCCTGCGCTTTCTGCCGCGCGACCGCCGCACCTCGCGCAAGGCCTGGTGGATCGCGCTGCTCAGCGCCGGTCCCGGCTGGATCGTGCTCGGCGCGCTCAAGCTGCTGGCCGGCTCGTTCCTCGCCTTCTTTGCGCTCAGCCACGGCGTCTCGGCCGAGCACGCGGCCGAGCCCGCCAACATGTACCTCGAGGCGTTCCGCTACGTGCTGTCCCAGCCGGATCTGGCGATGGCGCTGACCGGCACGTTCGTGATCCTGTCGCAGGTCAAGATCAACGTCACCAACGCCTATGCCGGCTCGATCGCCTGGTCGAACTTCTTCTCCCGCCTCACCCACTCGCATCCCGGCCGCGTGGTGTGGCTGGTCTTCAACGTCGTCGTCGCGCTGCTGCTGATGGAGATCGGCGTCTATAAGGCGCTGGAGCAGACGCTCGCGCTCTACTCCAACGTCGCGATCGCCTGGGTCGGCGCGCTGGTGGCCGATCTCGTCATCAACAAGCCGCTCGGCTTGCGGCCGCAGCACATCGAGTTCAAGCGCGCCCATCTCTGCGATATCAACCCGGTCGGCGTCGGCGCGATGACGATCGCCACCGTGGTCTCGATCAGCGCGTTCTACGGCCTGTTCGGCCCGACCGCGAAGGCGCTGTCGGCCTTCGTTGCGCTTGCGGTCGCCTTCGTCACGGCTCCCCTCATTGCCTGGGCCACCGACGGCAAGTACTACATCGCCCGCAAGCCGAAGCGGAGCTGGCAGAACATCGAATCGATCCAGTGCTGTATCTGCGAGCATGCGTTCGAGCCCGAGGACATGGCTTCCTGCCCCGCTTATGCCGGCCCGATCTGCTCACTGTGCTGCTCGCTCGACGCACGCTGCCATGACCTCTGCAAGCCGCATGGCCGGATCGGCGCGCAGGTGTCGGATGCGCTGGGCAAGGTGATGCCGCAACCGATCTATGCCCGCATCAATTCGCAGCTCGGGCATTATCTCGGCGTGTTCGCCGTCTCGGCCGGGCTCGTGGCGATCGTGCTCGGCCTGATCTACCTGCAGACCACGGCGGCGGTGCATGCCAACGAATTGCTGGCCGACGTGCTCTGGAAGGTGTTCTTCGCGCTGACCCTGATCATTGGCGTCGTCGCCTGGCTGTTCGTGCTGGCGCAACAAAGCCGGCGCGCCGCGGAAGCGGAAACACGCCGGCAGACCACGCTGCTGATCCAGGAGATCGACGCCCACAAGCGCACCGACGCCGAACTGCAGCGCGCCAAGGAGGTCGCGGAGTCCGCCAATCTCGCCAAGAGCCGGTACGTCGTGGGCCTCAGCCACGAGCTTCGCTCGCCGCTGAATGCGATCTCCGGCTACGCGCAATTGCTGGAACAGGACGACAGCCTGCAGGTGCGGCCGCGTGAGCAGGTGCGCGTGGTCCGCCGCAGCGCCGATCATCTGTCGGGGCTGATCGACGGCATCCTCGATATCTCCAAGATCGAGGCCGGCCGACTCTACCTGTCGCGCGATGAAGTGCGGTTGAATGACTTCCTCGAGCAGCTGGTCGGCATGTTCCGCCTGCAAGCCGCAGCAAAAGGCATCGACTTCGTGTTCAAACGGCCGGCCGTGCTGCCGGTCGTGGTCTATGCCGACGAGAAGCGGCTGCGGCAGATCCTGATCAACCTGCTGTCGAATGCGATCAAGTTCACGCAATCCGGCCAGGTGCTATTCGTGGTGCATTACCGCAGCCCGGTCGCAGAGTTCGAGGTGATCGATACCGGACCCGGCATCCAGCCCGACGATCTCGAGCGGATCTTCGCCCCGTTCGAGCGCGGCGCGCTTGGCGTCACCCAGCCGCAGACCGGCACCGGGCTCGGGCTCACCATCAGCCGCCTGCTCGCGGGTGTGATGGGCGGCGACATCAAGGTCCTGAGTACGGTCGGCAGCGGCAGCACGTTCCGCGTCAAGCTGCTGCTGTCGGAGGTCACCAATCCGCGGCGCGATGCGCCGGTCGATGCTCCCGTGTACGGCTATCACGGTCCGCGCAAGACCATCCTGATCACCGACGACGACCCGACCCACCGCGACCTGTTGCGCGAGATCCTGACGCCGCTCGGCTTCATCCTGCTCAGCGCGCCGGACGGGCCAGGCTGTCTTGCCCTCGCGCAGCATTGCCGGCCGGACCTGTTCCTGCTCGATATCTCGATGGCGGGCATGGACGGCTGGACGGTCGCCGAAACCTTGCGCGCCGAAGGACATCACCAGGCACGCATCCTGATGATTTCGGCCAGCGCGCTGGAGGCCCATGGCGCGCCGCTGGCGCAGCCATTCCATGACGGATACCTGATGAAGCCGATCGACATTCCGCGGCTGCTCGAGACCATCCGCCAGTTGCTCAAGATCGAGTGGCAGTATGAGGCCGAGCCGGCCTCGCCTCCGCAATGGAAGCCCGAGAGCGGTTCGCGGCCGCCGGTGAAATATGTCGAAGAGCTGATCAGCCTCGGCCAGCTCGGCTATGTCAGGGCGATCCAGCTCAAGCTCGACGAGATCGGCAATGAGTGTCCCGAACATGCCGATTTCGTCGGCCAGATGCGCACGCTGATCGACCGGTTTGATCTCGATCAATATATGGCGACGTTGAAGACATTGCACAGCTATGACCATTGAACAGAAGAAGCGCGACGTCGCGCTCGTCGTCGACGACTCGCCCGAGACGTTGCGCCTGCTGACCGACGCACTCGACGGCGCCGGCATGACCGTGATGGTCGCGCTCGACGGCGCCTCGGCGATGCGCATCGTCGACCAGATCACGCCCGATATCGTGTTGCTCGATGCCGTGATGCCCGGCATGGACGGTTTCGAGACCTGCCGGCGGCTGAAGCGCGACGCTGGGCTCGACGGCGTGCCGATCATCTTCATGACGGGCCTCGCCGAAACCGAGCACATCGTGCGCGGGCTGGAGGCCGGCGGCGTCGACTATGTGACGAAGCCGATCGTGGTCGAGGAGATGCTGGCGCGCATCCGGGTCCATCTCGCCAATGCGCGGATGACGCAAAGCGCCCGCGCGGCGCTCGACGTCTCCGGCCGCTATCTGCTCGCCGTGAACAGCGCCGGCGCGCTGCTGTGGGCGACGCCGCAGGCACAGCGACTGCTGTCGGATACGCTCGCCGACGCCGCCGACAATTTCGCGCTGCCAGACCCGATGCCGCAATGGCTCGAGCAGGCGCAGAAGGGCGGCACAGGAAAGAAGACAGCGACCGTGGCGTCATTCCCCGGCAACGAGCAGCTGCGGCTGCAATATATGGGCAAGCTCGGGCCCAACGAATTCCTGCTGCGGCTCGCCAAGGACACCAGCGGCGACATGCCGGCCGAGTTCTCCAGCGAGCTCGGCCTGACCACCCGCGAGGGCGAGGTGCTGTCCTGGCTCTCCAAGGGCAAGACCAACCGCGACATCGCGCAGATCCTCGGCCTCAGCCCGCGCACCGTCGACAAGCACCTCGAGCAGATCTACGCCAAGCTCGGCGTCGAGAACCGCACCGCCGCCGCCGCGATCGCGGTCAACGCAAGGCATCGCAAGTCTTGATCGAGCGCACTCTGCGCCTCCCGCACCGAAACGTAAGCGAGGCACGGGGGACGCTACGCATCCATAGTCGGCGAACTGCCTTTCCGATCAGCCGGTGCAGCAGGTCCCAGCGACACCTCCTGTTCCGGCGGCTGCGATTTGCGCCACTGCGCCGGCGTCACGCCCATGTGGCTCTTGAAGGCGCGCTGAAAGGCGGCCTCCGATTGATACCCGACCATCTCTGCGACAGCGCCGGTCGAAAGCGATGATCCCTTCAACTCGTTCGCGGCAAGCGTCATCCTGATATCGGTGAGCAGATCGCTGGCCGATCGCCCGAGCTTGTCCTCGAACTGGCGCGCCAGCGTGGCGCGCGACATGTTGCAAAGCCGCGCGAGCTCCGGCAGCGACCACGCACGCGCGGGCTCCTTGAACATGGCGGCCACGGCCGGCGCGAGCCTGGGATCACCGACCAGGGCGAGAAGTCCCCGTGACGTTGCATCGGTCTCGCTCGCAAGCCGCAGCACAAGCGCGAACATTGCCGTGGACAGCGCATTCAGCATGGCGTGGCCGCCGAGATGATCGTCGGCCGTTTCGCTGCGCATCAGCGACACGAGCCCGGCGAGCTGCGCAGCCGTTCCCTTTCCCGCACGCGTGCCGGCATGCACGACAAGACGCGGCGGAAGATAATCGCGCAACAGGCGGTCGTGCGGGGCTGCAATCGCGAAGTGCCCGCACAACAGGTCAAGCCGTTCGTCCGATCCGAGGTTTTCGCTGATCGTGAAATTCTCCGCCGCCCGGTTGCGCGGCGGCAGCGGTGTCGCGCCGCTTCCGTCGTGCATCACGTGGCGCGGGTTACCGGGAAGCAGGAGGATGTCGCCGGGCTTCAGCAGCAACGGCCGTCCGCCCGCGGCGTCGTCCAGAATCGCCGAGCCGGCCAGCACCGCATGATAGGGGATCTCGTTGGTCAGGCCCGGTCCCTGCTCGATACGCCAGGGCACGCTGTAGCTGCAGCGCAAGTCGAGCCGCCCGCGCACCGGCATCATCTCGAACAGCCGGCTGAGCCAATCCATGGCCAATCCCCCTGAAGCAGATCGTGAGACGATTGAGCATATAAACGAGCAATATGAACATTCAATGTCTCAAATCCCAATCCTATTGTCACTCCGCAATCGTTCACCACCCCGAACAAGGAGTGCCACCATGTCTCGTCTCTCAGTTCCGAACCTCGAAACCGATACTGGCCCGTCGGGCCAGATCTACGCCCAGATCAAGAAGGCGATCGGCGGCGTCCCGAACACCTACGCGGCGATTGCGGCCCACGGTCCGGCCGCGCTCAAGTCGATCCTTGCGGCCGATGCCGTGCTGACTGGCGGCAGCCTGCCCCGGCGCGACCTGGAGGTCGTCAAGCTCGTCATTAGCGCCGCCGGCGGCTGCGATTATTGTGTCGCCGCGCACTCGCATCTCGCCAGGCTCGCCGGCGTAAATGCGGATGTGCTCAAGCAGATCCGCGAGGGCGAGCCGACCGGTGACGCCAGGCGGGATGCGCTCGTCAATTTCGTCCGCAAGCTCGCGCAGTCCAGCGGCACCGTCAGCGATGAGGATTTCGCCGCGATCAAGTCCGCCGGCTACAGCGACGCGCAGCTGGTCGAGATCAGCCTGGCGTTTGCGACCACGGTCTTCACCAACGTGTTCAACCGCATCAACGACACCGACATCGACTTCCCGGCAGTCGCGTGAAGCGACCGAGCGATGTCACGCGAAAGGATCACGACCATGACCACGCTTGCCAACACCACACACAATCCGCTTCTCCGCGCGCTCGACAGGTCCGGCCTGCTGGCGGAGGATCTCGACTATCACGTCGTCCGGGCCGCGATGGTGATCATGTTCCTGTTCTTCGGTTACCAGAAGTGGTTTCCGTATGAATTCGAACGGCTGGTCCCGTTCATCAGCAACGGGCCGCTGATCTGGTGGCTCTATCCAGCGTTCGGCCATGCCGGCGCCAGCTATTTCCTTGGCGCCTCAGAGTGGACCTTCGGTTCGCTGCTGCTCGCGGGCTTCTGGGACAAGCGGCTCGGCGTGCTCGGCGCCCTCGGCTCGACCGGAACCTTCATCGCGACGGTCACCATCATTCCGTTCATGCCTGATGGCTGGGACGTTGCCGCCGGTGGCTTCCCCGCGATGACCGGCAACGTGCCCTTCCTGATGAAGGACGTCGTGCTGTTCGCCGTCTCGCTCTACCTGCTCCGACAGGATTTGGTTCGTCTGATCAGGCAATAGCTGATCGCGATTGTTCGCCGGTGGGCCTCGGGCGTGCCGGCGATCGCGCATGGGACTGAGCAGACGCAGCATCTCTCGAACACAGCGACATGGCAGTCATTATTATTGCGGGTCCGGCAGCCATTGCTCTTTAAAGCCGAGCCATAACCCCTTGCCGAACTTGCACAATGCGTTGAAAATCGACCGCCCGCTCCGCGCAATCGGCTGCGCTGCCACCCGCTCGACGACGACGCACCGCCGCTTCCATGCACGAATGATCCCTAGCTCTCCGGCCATGAACATAGTTCCGCCGCGCGGTCTGCGCTAAAAAGCAGCGCCGGTGTTGTTCTGGGGTGAGTTGATGAAGAAGGACGACGTCACATGCCCGCGCTGCGGGGCCGGATTCCGACGCCTTGAGCTGGCGTCCGGATCTGGAAGCAAGGGCGAGTATCGCTGCCCGGTCTGCGAGACGACCCTCGAGCAGTTCGATGGCGACAGGCTCGTCGCCTACCGCCTGACCATCCAACCTTCGATTCGCGGATTGAAGACCTAGCAGCCGTCTGCATGGAATGCCGGAGCAAAATCTGGATCACGATTTCCGCTTCAGGACATAGCTGTCCATGATCCAGCCGTGCCGCTCACGTGCCTCTCGTCGCGCGGCGACGATGCGAGGGCCGACCTCTGCCAGTTCCCCCGCCATGATGATCTGATCGGGCATGCCGAGATAGGCGCCCCACCAGATTTGCAGCCCGGCAGGATCCAGCGTCTGGAAGGCGGCGCCGCCGTCGAGCATCACGACCACGGTGTCGACGCCGGGCGGCCAGCCACCCTCGCGCAGCCGTCGGCCGGTCGTCACGAGGAACGACTCGCCGATCTCATTGAGCGGCAGCGCATGCGCCGCGCACAGCGCCTGGATCGACGTGATGCCGGGGATCACCTCGATCGATGGCAACGGATCGAGCCGGCGCGCAATCCGCAGGCTCGAATCGTAGAGCGAGGGATCGCCCCAGATCAGCAGGGCGACGCGTCCCTCCCCGCCAAGATGGCGCGCGATTTCCTGCGACCACGTCGCAGCGATCGCATCATGCCAATCGTCCACACCCTTGCGATAATCCTCTTCGCCGGCGTCACGCACCGGCAGGTCGAACTCGGCAATGCGTGCGCGGTCATTGCTCAACGCGTCCGCGCAGATCGTTCGACGCAACTCGGCGAGATCCGACTTCGCCGTCCCCTTGCGCGGGATCAGGATCAGGTCGGCGGCATTGATCGCGGCGGTCGCAGCGAAAGTGAGCTGCCGGGGATCACCACAACCGATGCCGATTAGGGACAGCGTCAACATGGCCGCGTCAACCTCGTTCCGGCGCCAGCGCACCGAACAGGATAACGGCAGCCGCCGTGGCCGCGCCGGCATGCGTGAGCTGTTCGGCCAGCGCTGCGATCGTGGTGCGAAGCAGCCGCTCGTCGGCGTGGCCGAGCGATTCCGCCAGCAGCGCGGGCGTGTCGGGCGCGAGGCCGTGCGCGATCAGCCTTGCGGCCAATGCCGGGAAGGTCCGCCGCCCCATATAGACGACGGTGGTCGCTTCCGGATCGGCCAGCGCCGCCCCAGTTCAGGTCCGCGGGCAATTCGCCCGTCACATCGGCGCCGGTCACGAACTGGACCCGGCGCGAGGTCAGCCGTCGCGTCAGCGGAATGCCGGCCTGCGCGGCGGCAACCGAGGCCGAGGTCACGCCGGGAATGATCTCGTAGCCGATGCCCGCCGCGCGCAGCGCTTCGATCTCCTCCTCGAGCCGACCAAAAATGCCGGCGTCGCCCGATTTCAGCCGCACCACCCGCACGCCGGCGGCGGCATAATCGACCAGCAGCCGGCTGACGTGGTGCTGCTTCGCCGACAGGCGGCCGGCACGCTTGCCGACCGCGACGAGATTGGCGCCAGAGCGCGCGAGATCGAGGATCGCGCCCGAGGCAAGATCGTCATAAAGCACCACATCGGCCTCGCGCAGCCGCGCGGCGCCTTTCACTGTCAGGAGCTCGGGATCGCCGGGACCTGCCGAGACGAAGGAAACGAATCCGCTCACCGGTCCTCCGCAATCAGATGGAAGAATGTACCCGTCGCACAGCCGCGCCGCGATCCGGTCTCCGCAACGATCGTACCGGTCGCATCGCGCACCACCGCGAGCGGCGTGTCGGGCTGCGCGATGATTGTCGAATAATGAAACTCGTGGCCGCGCAAGCGTGCGCCCGGGCCGTGGCCGGGCATCGGTGCGGCAAGCTCGGCGAGCCGGTAGCCCAGATGCATGCGGCGCTTGGCATAGCTCGTCTCAAGGCCGAGCAATCCCGCCATCTCATGGCGCACGCCGTCGGCATCGGTCAACGCGGCGCCCAGCACCATGTAGCCCCCGCATTCACCGTGCACCGGCCGCATCTCGGCGAAGGTGCGGAGCCGCCCGAGAAATTGCCCGTTGGCTGCAAGCCGGCCGGCATGCAGTTCGGGATAGCCGCCGGGCAGCCAGCACACATCGGCGTCCGGATCGGGGCCTTCGTCGGCAAGCGGCGAGAACGTCACGATCTCTGCGCCGGCCGCGCGCCAGGCTTCCAGCATGTGAGGATAGACAAAGGAGAACGCCGCGTCGCGTGCGAGCGCGATGCGCTGACCGGGCGGTGTGATATCCAGCCCACGCACGGCTGGTTGTGGCGGCGAGGCGCGCGCCGATCGCAGCACGGCGTCGAGATCGACATGTTCGGCGACGAAGCGTGCGGCTTCGTCAATCAGACCGTCGATTTGAGCCTGCTCTTCGGCCTGTACCAGGCCGAGGTGACGCTTCGGCAAGGCGATCTCGGCGTGGCGCGGCAGCGATCCCAATACCGGAATGCCCGCGCCGGCCATGGCATTGCGCACCAGGGCTTCATGCCGCGCGCTCGCGACGCGATTGAGGACGACGCCGGCAAGCCGTACGCCGGCGCGAAAATCACGCAATCCCGCCGCGACCGCCGCCGCGGTCTGCGCCTGACCGGAGGGATCGATTACCAGCAGCACCGGCCACCCCATCATTTCGGCGATGTCGGCGGTGGCGCCGGTCCCCGAGACGCCACGCGCGGCGACGCCGTCGAACAGTCCCATCGAGCCTTCCGCCAGCACGAGATCGGCATCCGCGCCGCGGCCTGCCAGATGCACGATCGCTTCGCGCGCCATCGCCCAGCTATCGATGTTGACCGACGCGCGTCCCGTGGCGACCGCGTGAAAGGCGGGATCGATGTAATCAGGCCCGCTCTTGAGGCATTGCACCTTGAGACCACGATTGCGATAGGCGCGCGCCAACGCCAGGGTCAGCGTCGTCTTGCCGACACCGGATGCCGGCGCAGAGATGACGAGCCCCGCGGTCATTGCGATGATTCCGGCGACGATTCCGGAAAGCGCGGCGCCGCCCCGACCGGACGGTAGCGGCGGTCGTAGTCGGCTGCATAGAGACGGCTCTCGGCGAATTCGTCCGCGCCGAGCGTCTTGCCGACCAGAATGAGCGCAGTGCGTTCGAGCTCGGGGCCCACGGCACTATCGAGCGTCGCGAGCGTGGCGCGCATGATGCGCTGGTCCGGCCAGCTCGCGCGCCAGACGATCGCAACCGGGCAATCCGCGCCATAGTGCGGCGTGAGCTCGGCCATGACCTTGTCGAGCAGATGGATCGAAAGATGGATCGCCAGCACCGCGCCGGTCGCAGCAAACGCTGCGAGTGTCTCACCATCAGGCATCGCGCTCGCCCGGCCCGGCGTGCGTGTCAGCACCACCGATTGCGCAAGGCCCGGCAGCGTGAGCTCGGCCTCCAGCGCCGCCGCGGCCGCCGAGAAGGCCGGCACCCCGGGCGTGACCGAATAGGGAATCTGCAACGCGCGCAGCCGGCGCAGCTGCTCGCCCATCGCCGACCAGATCGAGAGATCGCCGGAATGCAGCCGCGCGACATCCTTGCCCTCCGCATGCGCGGCAGCGATCTCGGCGATGATTTCGTCGAGCGAGAGCGGCGCGGTGTTGACGATGCGCGCATCCGGCGGGCAATGCGCCAGAACACCTGACGGCACCAGCGATCCGGCATAGAGACAAACCGGGCACGAGGCGATGAGATCGCGCCCGCGCAGGGTCAGCAAATCGGCAGCGCCGGGTCCTGCGCCGATGAAATGCACCGTCATTCGCCGTCTCCTTCCGCGATCGCCGCAACGGCCATCCGATCCTGTGACGCAGCCCTGACCGAGATCAGGCGCGCACCGCGCCCTGCCGCAGCGATCGCCGCAGCCTGGGCGACCGAACCTGTTCCGAATCTCGCCTTGATGATTTCGGACTGTGTCGCGGTTTGTATCTCGGCCAATATCCCGGCAGAAATGCCGCGGACTGGCAGTCCCAGTTCCTGGGCCAGCGCCTTCAATGCCGCCGCATCGGCCTTGTCACTCACCGTTGCAATTGCCGCAAGGCCGTCGGACCCGCCGGCCGCGTCGAGTGCGTCGCGCAAGGACGCGACGCTTGCATCGCGTCTGAATCCGAGACCAGCGACCTTCATCGGAGCGCGCTCCATTGCACGATCGGCCGCGCGGCTTTCCAGGCGCGATAGCGGCCCAATGGCTCGGCCTGCGCGATCTCGAGGCGCATCAACTCCCCGCCATGACGCTGGTGCAGATCGGAGAGCAGCGCCTCGGTCTCCAGGGTCACCGCATGCGCGACCAGTCGCGTTCCCGGCGCGATCCGTGACCAGATCGCATCGAACATCGTGGCGTCGAGGCCGCCACCGATGAACACGGCATCAGGCCTCGCGAGGTCCGATAAAGCGCCGGGCGCCTCGCCTTCGATGATGGTGATCCGATGCGCCAGGCCGAAGCTCGCCGCATTGCTGCGGATGTTGGCGGCGCGTTCGCTGCGGGCTTCGACGGCGATCGCCGTCCCTCCACACAGCGCCCATTCGATCGAGATCGAGCCCGAGCCCGCGCCGACATCCCACAGCCGCTCACCGGGCCGCGGCGCAAGCGCCGACAGCGCAAGCGCGCGGACCGGCCGCTTTGTCAGTTGCCCGTCATGCACAAAGAGCGCATCGGCAAGACCCGAGCTGCGTGCGATTCCTTGTCCTCCCTTCGCCTCCAGCGCAACCGTGACGAGGCTGTCGCCCGAATCCTCCACATAATTGTCGGCGCGATGCTGCGTGATGGATTCACGCAGTCCGCCAAGCGCCGCAAGCGTCCATATTGCCGACGCCCCCCAACCACGCTCCGTCAGCCAACGCGCGAGATCGGACCCCGCCTTGCCGTCGCGCAGCAGGCAGATGATCCGTGCGTCGCACGCCAGATGCGGCAACAGCCGTTCGAACGGTGCGGCATGAAGACCGAGACAGACAGCGTTCTCGATACGCCAGCCCAAACGAGCCGCCGCCAGTGAGAACGTCGACGGCGCGGAGTGCGCGACCCATTCGCCGGGCTGCAGCTTCTCGACAAGGCTTCCGCCGGCGCCATGCCAGAACGGATCGCCCGACGCGAGCACCACCGTCGGACGACCGCGACAGCTCAGCACGATGTTCGCATCGAACGGCACCGGCCAGGCACGGCCGCGGTCGGCGATGCCGGCGAGCGCGAGGTGCCGTTCGCCACCGAAAACCGTTTCGGCTTCGGAAAGCGCGTTTCGGCTTGCGTCGGAGAGGCCGGCAAGGCCATCTTCGCCGATGCCGATGATGGTCAACCACGGATTACCCATGATGCGCGCCCTGATCCTGGGCGGAACGGCCGACGCCAATTCGCTTGCCGTTGCGATCGCTCGCGCGGGCATCGACGCGGTCTATTCCTATGGCGGACGTACCCGTGCACCAGCCGACCAGCCATTGCCGGTCCGCAGCGGCGGCTTCGGCGGCGTCAGCGGTCTTGCCGATTACCTGCGTCGCGAAGCCATCACGCATGTGATCGATGCGACGCATCCTTTCGCGGCCGAGATGAGCCGCAACGCGATCGCCGCCTGCGCGCAAACCACAACGCCCCTGATCGCGCTTGAGCGCGCGCCCTGGGACAAAACCTCCGGCGATCGCTGGATCGAGGTCGCGGACGTCGTCTCCGCGGCCGCGGCCTTGCCGGACAGCCGCGCCAGCGTGTTCCTCGCGATCGGCCGCCAGCATATCGCGCCGTTCGGCAACCGGCCGCAACATGCCTATACGTTGCGTTTCGTCGACCCGCCCGAGCAAGCGCTGCCATTGCCCGATGCCGACGTCATCGTGTCGCGCGGCCCCTTCACGCTCGAGGGCGAGCTCGAGATGATGCGCGCGCGTCGCATCGAATGGATCGTCGCCCGCAACTCCGGCGGAACCGGCGCGCGCGCCAAGATCGACGCCGCCCGCTTGCTCGGCCTTCCCGTCATCATGATCACGCGGCCGTCTCTGCCCGACAGACCGCGGGTGGGGAGCGTGCGCGAAGTGATGCAATGGCTCGGTCATCGGACCTGCCTCGGCGCATAGACCCAGCGGCCGACCCGCCGGGTCGCCGAATTGCCGACGATCACGAGCGTCCGCATGTCGGCCATCTCTGGCCTTGCGTCGCGCAGCTCGACCGTCTCGATCCGCTGCTCGGGCGTGCTGACGGCGCGCGCGAACACCACGATCCGCTCGTCACAGCCCGCCTCGCGCAAGATCTCGAGCGTCCGTGCAAAGCCTTCCGGCCGGCTGGCCGAGCGCGGATTGTACATCGCGATCGCGAAATCCGCTTCGGCCGCAAGCCGCAGGCGCTTCTCGATCAGCGGCCATGGCTTGAGATTGTCGGAGAGGTTGATCGCGCAGAAATCATGACCGAGCGGCGCGCCGGCGCTTGCCGCCGCCGCCAGCATCGCCGTCACGCCGGGCAGAACCCGGATCGGCAAGTCGTGCCATTGCGGCGCATCCTCCAGCGCTTCGAACACGGCGGATGCCATCGCGAACACACCGGGATCGCCAGAGGACACCACGACGACGTGGCCGCCTTCCGATGCAAGCCGCAGCGCGTCAGCGGCACGCTGCAACTCCACGCGATTGTCCGAGGGATGCAGCGTGAGCCCAGCGCGCGGCGGCACGCGCGTCACATAGGGCGCATAGCCGACGATGTCGGTCGCAGCCGCGAGCGCAGCAGAGACCTCCGGCGTGATCAGCGCCTCATCGCCCGGTCCGAGCCCCGCGATGGTCAGCGTGCCGGTCATTGCGCCGCCTCCCGCCGCCGCCCCTGCCCGTGCACCAGCACGATCGCAAAATACGGACACTCGGCCTCGCCGATGTCAGCGAGCCGGGCGACGCGCTGGTCCGGCATGGTGCCGCGTTCGACGAGCCACGCATCATCGAGGCGCCCCGCGGACGCGAGCGCGCGGCGAATCTTCGGAAGATTGCGGCCGGTCTTCATCACGACCAGCGCGTCGGAGCCGCGCATCCGCTCGGCGAGCTCCGGCTCCGGCAGCGTCCCCATCAGAACGGTCGTCACATCGTCGGCTAGCGCAATCGGCTGCCCCACCGAATTCCAGCAACCGACCATGCCGGGAATGCCGGCGATCACCTCGATCTCGACACGCCCCTGCAGCCGCGCATGCAGATGCATGAACGAGCCATAGAAATAGGGATCACCCTCGCACAGCACGACGATGTCGATCGCGCGCGCAAATCGCGCCAGGCGCTCGGCCCATTCGTCATAGAAGTCGGCCAGCAGCCGCGCGTAGTCCGGACTGTCGAACGCGATTTCGGTTGTGACCGGATACTCCATCGGATATTCGCTGACGTCAGCGGCGAGCAAGCCTTCGACAATGCGGCGCGCCTGCCCCGGCTGGCCCTTCTTGCGGAAATAGGCGACATGCTTCGCGGCACGCACCATGCGGTCGGCGCGCACGCTCATCAGGTCCGGATCGCCTGGGCCGAGGCCGCAGCAGATGATGCGTCCCATCGCTATTCGCTCCGGCTCGCCAGCGCATTGACGGCGGCAACCGTGATCGCCGAACCACCGAGCCGTCCCTCGACCGTCAGCGCTGGCACCGGGGGCTCAGCCATCAATGCCGCCTTGGATTCCGCCGCGCCGACAAAGCCGACCGGACAGCCGATGATCGCCGCCGGCCGTGGGCAATCGGGATCTTCCAGCATGTTGAGCAGATGGAACAGCGCCGTCGGCGCGTTGCCGATCGCAACGATGGCGCCGCCCAGATGCGGCCGCCACAGCTCGAGCGCCGCCGCGGAGCGCGTGTTGCGCATCGATTGCGCAAGCGCGGGAACCTTGACATCGCCCAGCGTGCAGATGACCGCATTGCCGGCCGGCAGCCGCGCGCGCGTAATTCCTTCCGACACCATGCGCGCGTCGCAGAGGATCGGCGCGCCCTCCTGCAAGGCGGCTCGCGCGCACGCAGCCATGCCTGATGTGAAGCGCACATGCGCTTCCAGACCCACCATGCCGGCGGCATGGATCATGCGCACGACCACCGGCTCTTCGTCTGGTGTGAAGCGGGCAAGGTCGGCCTCGGAGCGGATGGTGGCAAAGGACTGGCGATAGATCGTCGCGCCGTCGGTTTCGTAGACGTGCGGCATCAATGGCCTCCCGTCAGCACGGAGGGATTTGCGACGAGGTACGAACTGGTCAGCCCCCGGATGACCGGCGCATCCCGCGTCGTGCCGCGGCGGATCAGGTCAAAGCCGTCGTTTGTCGCAACAAGGGTGACATCCGCAGAACCGGAATGGGCACAGCCCTTGGCGCAGCCGGAGACGTGAAGCCGCGCATCGGGTGGGATATGCCGCGCGAGCGCCGACGCCAGCACGCGCGTATCGGCATGCGCCTCGCCGCAGCGCGGTGCGCCACTGCAGGCGACCACGCGCAGCCTGGGATCACCGGCATCAGTCACGAGGTCCGCCCCACGGGGCATCTCGCGCATCCCCTCCACCAGCACCATCCGCCACGGCGTCATGCGAAGTGCTGGTGCACTCCCGGCAAGATCGCTGAGCGTCTGGTGCGGCATCTGCCCGAAGGCGACGCCAACCATCGCGCCCACCGGAAAGAGACCAGGCGCAGGGGCCGCCGATCGGGCCACGGGCTCGGCATCGCCGCGAAGTGTCTCGGGAACGCTCGCACCGCCGGCCAGATGAGCCGCCATCCGCCGTTTCTCACCCCTGGTTCCGCCGGAGGCGACGAACCATTCGGCCAGCGCCAGCGCCACCTGCACAGCCTCGCTCTGCGCGACCGAAAGCCCGCGCTGTGCGCCGTCGGCACGTACCAGCAGTCCACCGTTGCGATCGCGCTCGATCCTGATATCCGCGGACGCACCGGCCAGCACCCGCGCGTTGCCATCATCGATTGCGAAGCCGAACTTGGTCGGAAGATCGAGCGGGGCACTGGCAAGCACCTGCTCAAGCTCGGTCGCAAGCGAGCGCGTCTCGTCGGCGGCGGTCCAGAACGGCGTCACCAGAATGTTGCGCTGCGCCTCGGTATTCGAGTCGGTGTCCAGCAACCCGAGCTCAGCGAACCCATCGACCAGGGACGGATAATCTTCATCGCCGACGCCGCGAATCTGGAGATTGGCGCGACTGGTCAGGTCGATCAGACCGTTGCCGTATCGCGCCGCCAGCTCGGCGATTCCCGCTGCCTGCGCCGCGTCCAGCCGTCCGCCGCGCGGGCGAATGCGCACCACGAGGCCATCGCCCGATAGCATCGGCCGCAGCGCGCCGGGACACCAACCCTTGACCGCAACCGCGCTCATGAGGCCTCCTGCAGCGCAGCCGCAATCGAATTGCGCCGCGTTTGCCACAGCGACGCCTCATGCAATCGCGTGAAGCAGGTTTCGATCGCCGCCAGCGCCGCCGGATTCTCGCGCGCCATGAAGCCGCGAACCTGGTCATTGCCGAGCGTTGCATCGTAGTAGAGATCGAACAGATGCGCCGGCACCGCGCCGGCGAGATGGGCGAACGCAGCCATGTGCTCCAGCGTCGCTGATATCTCGGCGGCACCACGGAAGCCATGGCGCATCATGCCCGCGATCCAGGCAGGGTTGGCCGCGCGCGCCCGCACCACCCGCGAGATTTCCTCGGTCAACGCGCGGGCATGCGGCCGATCCGGCCGCGTTGCATCGAGGTGATAGAGCGACGGAACTTTTGTGCCAAGGCGCCGGGCCGCCGCCGCGATGCCCGCCTCGTGCGCGGCATAGTCCGCCGCCAGCAGCAGATCGGTCTCCGGCAGATCCTGGGTGTGAACAAAACTGTCCGCAGCCGCGAGCCGCGCCTCGATGCCGGCGCGATCGGGCCGCATCTCGCCGTCGGATGCGAGAGCCCACGACGATGCCGACAGCCAGGCTTCGCCGGCCGCCTCGCGTGCCTCCTCGGTGAAGACATCCGGCATCGACGCAATGCCAACGCCATAATATCCGGGGCGAGGACCGAACACGCGCGAGATGCGCTGCCGGTAAGGATTCTCGTCCGCCTCATCGCCGCGTTCGGACAACGCCTCCGCCGCGGCTTCGAACAACTGGGCCAGCCCCGAGAAGACGTCGCGGAACAACCCCGACACGCGCAACGTGACGTCGATGCGCGGCCGGCCGAGCTCCGCCGGCGCGATGATGTCGTAGCCCGACACCCGCCCCGATCCATGATCCCAGCGCGGCGCGATGCCCGCGAGGTGCAGGGCCATCGCAAAATCCTCGCCGGCGGTGCGCATCGTCGAGGAGCCCCAGAGGTCGACCACGAGTCCTTTCGGCCAGTCGCCGTGATCCTGCAAATGACGGCGCAGCAGCTCTTCGGCGAGCTTCACGCCCTGCGCATGCGCCGACGGCGTTGGCACCGCGCGTGGATCGACCGCAAACAGATTGCGTCCGGTCGGCAGCACGTCGCGGCGTCCGCGATAGGGCGAGCCCGACGGCCCCGGCGCCACGCGCCGTCCCGCGAGCGCAGCGCGCAGCGCCGCCCTCTCCGCTTCACCGCACGCGCCCTGCCCGAATATATGCAGGCCGTCGCCAAACTGGCTTTCCTTGAGGTCGCAGACGAAACGATCGATCTGCGGAATGGCCTCGGCCGCGGAGACCGACGCGGCGAGACCGAGATCGTCTTCCAGCCCGGCGATGCGCGCTTCGTCGCGGATCGCGGCGATCAGGCGCTGCCGCCGCGCCGGATCGAGACCATCGGCGGTCGAATACTCATCGAGCAAGCGCTCGAGACTGCGCAGGCCTTCCGGCACCTCGGCCTTCGCGAGCGGCGGCGGCAGATGGCCGATCGTCACGGCACCGATCCGGCGCTTCGCCTGCGCGGCCTCGCCGGGATCGTTGACGATGAAGGGATAGACAACAGGCAGATCGCCGATCAGCGCCTCCGGCCAGCACACGGACGACAGCGCAACGGATTTGCCCGGCAGCCATTCCAGCGTTCCATGCGCGCCGATGTGGACGACGGCATCGATGGCCTGCTGCCTGAGCCACAGATAGAACGCGACATAGGCATGGCGCGGCGTGCGCGCCAGATCGTGATAGTCGGCGTCGCGCTTACCCACCTCACCGCGCTCCGGCTGAAGGGCGACGATCGACTTGCCGCACTCGATGGCCGCGAAATGAAATGCGCCGTCGCGGCAATCGGGATCATCCTCCGGCGCGCCCCATGCGCGGATGAGATCGTCCTCCAGTTGCTGCGGAAGTCCGGAAAGCGCCGCGCGATAGTCGGCGACGTTCCACGTCAAATTCCTGCGCAAAAGAATGTCGACCAGCGACTCCACCGGCTCAAGGTCAAATCCCGCGGCCGCGAGATCAGCCAGCAACGCCTCGACCGAGGCCAGCGCATCGAGGCCGACGGCATGCGCGATCTGATGCGGACGGCCCGGATAGTTCGAGAGCACCAGCGCAAGCCGCTTCTCTTGTGCCGGCTTGCCGGCAAGCCGATGCCAGGCGGCCACGCGCGCGGCAATTGCAGCGACGCGCTCGGCATCCGGCCGATGCGCAAGATGCGCGAATTGCAGCTCGGGATCGCGCTCACCAGGCGATTTGAAGCTCACGACGCCTGTGAACAGGCGGCCGTCGACCTCCGGCAGCACCACATGCATCGCGAGATCGCCAGGCGACAGACCGCGCAGCGATCCGGCCCAATCCTCGCGCCGCGCGGTCGACAAAGCGACCTGGAACACCGGGCACGATGCAGCGTCGAACGGCGTCGTGCCGTCGTCGCCGGCCGCGGAGAACGCGGTCGCATTGACGATGGCCGCTGGAGCGCATTGCGCAAACTGAACGCGCAGCCAATCGGACACGCCCGCCGCTTTCAGCGAAGTGACGAACACGCCATGAGCATCAAAGCCCCTCTCACGCAATGCATCGATCAGTGCATCGACCGGCGCCGTGTCACCGGCCGCGAGATAAGAACGATAAAACGTCACCAGCACGCGCGCCCGGCCGTCCGGTGCCGGCAACGCCGCGATGGCACCGCGCCGGGGATCGTAGACGCCGATCTCGGGAAGATCGATCTCGCCGACCACAGGCCCGGCATAGAGTCCGGACGCCAGCGCCAGTTGCGCGATCACGGCCTGCGCGGCAACCGGGCCGCCCTTGTCGCACAGCACCTTGAGACGGCGCAGCGTCGAGACCGGCAAGGTCGAGAATTCATCCAGCCGCAGATCGTCGCGGCCATCGGCCGGCAGCACCACCAGGGCGATGCCGCGCTCCTTCGCCAGCCGATGCACCGCGGCCAGCCCGTACGACCAATAGGGCTCGCCGCCGATCAGCCGCACCAGAATGCCGCGGGCGTGCGAGAGCGTCCGCTCGATATAGGTATCCACCGACAGCGGATGGCGCAGCTCCGCGAGATTGCCGAGCCGCAGCGACGGCAACGCAGCGCGGCCGCGCCGCCAGCCGGCCGCGAAGGCAGCAAGATCGCTGTCGGAAAACGACAACACCACGAGATCGGCCGGATCCTGGCCGAGGTCCCTTGGCGTCGCGGTCTCCTCAAGGCCGCGGCTCTCGCGGAAGACGACGTGCATCAGACACCAAGCCGTGCCCTGATCGCGGCTTCGTCGATGTCGGCATGTTCGCCGATCACGACGAGCTTCGACTGCCGCACCCGTGCGCCCCAGGGCATGTCGAACTGATGCCGCACCCGCTCGCCGACCGATTGCACCAGCAGCCGCATCGGCTTGCCTTCGACCGCGATGTAGCCCTTGGCGCGCAGCACGTTCTGCTCGCGCGCCAGTCCCTTGATCGAGGCGATCAGCGCGTCGACATCCGAAACCTCCGGAAGATCGATCACGACGGAATTGAAATCGTCGTGCTCGTGTTCCTCCTCGCCATCGTGATGCGACGGCCGCGACGCGAGATCGTTTTCCGCCGCCGCCTCGAGCCCGAGGATCACGCGCACGTCGATCGTGCCGTCGACGACGGGCAGCATCGGCACCTCGCGCGGCATCTCGGCCGCGATCACCTCTTTTGCTGCCTTGATCCCCTCCGCCCCGGCGAGATCCGCCTTGGTCAGCAGCACGAGATCGGCACAGGCGATCTGGTCCTCGAACACTTCCGACAGCGGCGTCTCGTGGTCGAGATTCTCATCGGCCGCGCGCTGCGCATCCACCGCGGCCGGATCAGGCGCGAAACGGCCGGCGGCGACAGCCTCGGCGTCGGCGAGCGCGATCACGCCGTCGACCGTGATCCGCGAGCGAATCTCCGGCCAGTCGAACGCTTTCAGCAGCGGCTTCGGCAGCGCGAGCCCGGAGGTTTCGATCACGATGTGATCGGGCTTCACGTTCCGCGCCAGCAACTGCTCCATCGCCGGGATGAAATCGTCGGCGACCGTGCAGCAGATGCAGCCATTGGCGAGCTCGACGATGTTCTCGGCCGGACAATTGGCGTCGGCGCACGACTTCAGGATGTCGCCGTCGACGCCTTCGCTGCCGAATTCGTTGACCAGCACCGCGAGCTTCTTGCCGTTGGCATTGCGGATCAGATGCTGGATCAGCGTCGTCTTGCCGGAGCCGAGAAAGCCGGTCACGACGGTGACCGGAATTTTGGCGAGCGTGGTCATTCTGCGGCCTCCGGCACGACGGGAAGAGGTGGAATGCGGGCGAGCGATTGCTTGCGGAAGATTTCCGGACGGCTGCGCCACGGCACGATGCCGTCAGGCGCCGCCGCATAGGCCGACGCACCGGCGATCACATCCGCGGCATTGTCAGCGGACAGTCGGCCGTAGACATAGGACCATCGCCCCGGCGCGCTGAGCGCGACCGAGCAACCCTGGCTGCAGGCCGACAGGCATGCAACGGGAACCAGATTGACGTCATCGGGCACGCCGGCCTCGACGAGCGCGGCATGCAGGCGCGCACCGGGCGCGAGCTCACCTTCCGCCGGCGTCTGGCCGGCGCGGCAAGTGATGCAGACATGAAGTGTAACGCTCATCGCCCTTCCTGGATTGACAGCGGGAAGCGATGAGGCACACGAACCGATTTTGGACAGGTTCGTTCCCCGTCGCGGAACACCCCGTCCGCCGGTTTCACAACATGCTGCGTTGGCAGGTCTCCCGGCTTGCGGAGCAGGTTTTACCCTTCGATGCCCACCTTCCCGACTCCGTATGGAATCAGTGGCTTGGGCATCTCTCCGGTCACGGTCGCGGGGGCGGCTGCGCTTCGGGCGAACCTTGCGGTCATCGCCCTATCGCATTCCCTCTTCGCCTGTCGTAGGACAGGAACCAACGCGGGCCCACCATTCGTCCAAGCCTCGCACTTGTCAAGCCGAAGGAACGTGATGACTTCAGATGGAAACGACGCTGCGGACGGCGCCGTCGGCACCGATTCTTCGCTAGATGCGCGCCATGCGGACAAGATGGCGAAAAAGAAGGCCGCCCGCGACCGCATCATGGCGACCAAGAGCGGCAAAAAGGGCCTGATCATCGTTCATACCGGCGCCGGCAAAGGAAAATCGTCCTCCGCGTTCGGCATGATCGTGCGCTGTGTGGCGCACGGCTTTCCCTGCGCCGTGGTGCAGTTCATCAAGGGCGCCTGGGATACCGGCGAGCGCCGCCTGCTCACCGGGCATTTCGGCGATCTCTGTCAATTCCACGCCATGGGCGAAGGCTTTACCTGGGAGACGCAGGATCGCGCCCGCGACATCGCGGCAGCGCAAGCCGGCTGGGAAAAGGCCAAGCAGCTGATCGCAGACCCGAGCCTGCGCATGGTCGTGCTCGACGAGATCAACATCGCGCTACGCTACGATTACCTCGCGATCGCCGACGTCGTCGACTTCCTGACCACGTCGAAGCCGCCGATGACCCATGTCGTGCTCACCGGGCGCAATGCCAAGGAGGAATTGATCGAGATTGCCGACCTCGTCACCGAGATGACGCTGGTGAAGCATCCGTTCCGCTCCGGCATCAAGGCCCAGCCGGGCGTCGAGTTCTGACAGACAGCACCATGGCGCGCGCATTGATGATCCAGGGAGCCGGCTCGGACGTGGGCAAATCGCTCATCGTCGCTGGCCTCGCACGCGCGGCCAGACGGCGCGGCCTGCGCGTGCTGCCGTTCAAGCCGCAGAACATGTCGAACAACGCCGCCGTGACCGTCGACGGCGGCGAGATCGGACGTGCGCAGGCGTTGCAGGCGCTCGCCGCCGGCGTCGAGCCGCACACCGACATGAACCCCGTGCTGCTCAAGCCCGAGACCGATGTCGGCGCCCAGATCATCGTGCACGGCAAACGGATCGCCACCGCACGCGCGCGCGAATATGCCGGCATGAAGCCGTCGCTGATGGGCGCGGTGCTGGAGAGTTTTGCACGCCTGAAGGCGCGCGCCGATCTGGTGCTGGTCGAGGGCGCCGGCAGCCCCGCCGAGGTCAACTTACGCAAGGCCGACATCGCCAATATGGGCTTTGCGCGCCGGGCTGACATACCGGTGGTGCTGGTCGGCGACATCGACCGCGGCGGCGTGATCGCGCAGCTTGTCGGCATCAAGACGGTGATCGACCCTGACGATGCCGCGATGATCCGGGGCTTTGTCATCAACAAATTCCGCGGCGATCCGACATTGTTCGACGACGGCTACCGGCTGATCGAAGAGCGCACGGCGTGGCGCGGCTTTGGCGTGCTGCCCTGGTTCGTCCGCGCCGGCGAGCTTCCGGCGGAAGATGCGCTCGGGCTCGGCGAGGCGCGCAAGCCCGGTCAGTGCAAGATCGCGTTCCTTGCGTTGTCGCGGATCGCCAATTTCGACGACCTCGATCCCCTGAAGCTCGAGCCCGGCGTCGATCTCGTGATGGTACGTCCGGGCGAAGCCATCCCGGGTGATGCAAAGCTCGTCATCCTGCCCGGCTCGAAATCGACCCGCGGCGACCTCGCCTTCCTGCGCGCGCAGGGCTGGGACATCGATCTCCTGGCGCATCATCGCCGCGGCGGCCATGTCCTCGGCCTGTGCGGCGGCTACCAGATGCTCGGACACACCGTCGCCGATCCCGACGGGATCGAGGGGCCTGCCGGTGAAACGCGCGGGCTCGGGCTGCTCGATGTCACGACCACGATGACCGAACAGAAGACGCTGACGCGCGTCAGCGCAGTGCATGCGGCGACCCATCAACCGATCACCGCCTACGAAATCCACATAGGACGAACCGACGGCCCGGATCGCAGCCGGCCCTTCGCATCGCTCGACGGCGCCGCCGAAGGTGCCGTTTCCAGCGATGGGCGCGTTCACGGCAGCTATCTGCACGGCCTGTTCGCCTCGGACGAATTTCGCAGGGCTTTCCTCGCCCAACTCGACATCGCGGCGGCGGATCAGCCCTACGGCGCCAGGGTCGAGAGCGCGCTCGATGCGCTTGCCGAGCACATCGAGACCCATCTCGATGTCGAAGGCCTGCTCGCGCTGGCGCGTTAGCGCGTGATGATTCCTTTTCACCTCGCCCCGCGTGCGGGGAGAGGTCGGAACGCATCGCTAGATGCGTTCCGGGTGAGGGGGAGTCTCCGCAACCGCAGCTGTCGCCGAATATGCGGATGCGGCCCCTCACCCCAGCCCTCTCCCCGTAAGAACGGGGAGAGGGAGCGCAGCGCCGTCGCAATCAGCGCGACAACACAGCGGAAAGGCGCGACCATTCGGCCTCGCTGCCCGGCAAGCCGAGCCGCAACCATCCCGGCTTTTGCCGGAAGACCCGCGACCAGATCTGTGCACGCGCAAGCTTCTCCTGCGCGGCCAGCGCATCGCCGACCTCATAAAGCCGGAACAGCGGCGTACCACCGCGCAGCGTCCAGCTCTGCGATCGCGCCGCCGCGTCGAGCCTGACGCAGTCGTCCGCGAGCCGCGCGGCTGTCGCCTCTGCCCAGTCGCGATCGAGCAACGCGCGCCGTCCGATCGCAATCGCGGCGCCCGAAACCGGCCATGGGCCCGCCATCGCGGCAAGCGCGGCGATATCAGCCTCGCTGCCGACAGCGAAGCCGAGCCGCAAGCCGGCAAGTCCGTAAAACTTTCCGAAGGAGCGCAGGATCAGGAGCCCGGCGCGTCCTGCTTCCGGTGCAAGGGACAGGTCAGGAACGGCGTCCGCAAAACTCTCGTCGATGACGAGCCGGCCAACGCGCGGCAGCAGTGCCAGCAATTCCTGCCGATCATGGCGCCGTCCATCGGGATTGTTCGGATTGACGACGATCGCAATGTCCGCTCCCGCGAGCGCGGTGAGATCGGACACCTCGGCGACGTCCCAGCCGGCGGCCGACAACACCGCGGCATACTCATTGTAGGTCGGCGCCAGGATCCGCGCCCGCCCCTTGAGCGCCAGATGCGGCAGCAACTGAATGGCGGCCTGCGCACCACCCATCGCCACCATCGGCGCGTCGGTGGCATAGGCTTGCCGCGCGGCGTCGTGGAGCGATTCAAGATCGGATCGCGACGGCAACGCGCTCCAGTGCCGCGGCTCGACATCGACCAGGGGATACGGCGCCCGATTGATCCCGGTCGACAGGTCGATCCAGTCGTCCGCGGCGCCGCCGAAGCGCTGCTGGGCGACATCAAGATTCCCGCCGTGCTCACGCATGCGCCGCTCCTTCACGCCAGCGCCAGGGCGACGAACGCCGCAGCCAACAGCACCATGGCGTAGCGATAGAGCTTCAGCCCGGTGAGGACGTCAGCGGCAGCCGGATCGCGCGCGCCCTCGTTCAGCCACGGCTCATCGGCGATGTGACCGTGATAGATGCGGGGACCGCTGAGCCGGACGCCGAGCGCGCCGGCCATCGCGGCTTCCGGCCAGCCGGCATTCGGCGAGCGATGGCGATGCGCATCGCGCAACATGCATGACCACGCCTGCGAACGGTTCGGCGCGAGCAGCACGAACAGAAGCCCGGTCAGCCGTGCAGGAACGAGATTGGCGAGATCGTCGATCCGGGCGGCTGCCCAGCCAAAGGCTTCGTGCCGCTCGGTGCGGTGGCCGATCATCGAGTCCAGCGTGTTGATCGCCTTATAGCCAAGGATCCCCGGCAGGCCGAACAGCGCGCCCCACAACACTGGCGCCACGATGCCGTCGGATGCATTCTCGGCAAGGCTCTCGATGGTGGCGCGCGCGATGCCGGAATCGTCGAGCGTAGCCGGATCACGCCCGACAATCTGCGCGACCGCCAAACGTGCGGCCGTGATGTCGCCGGATGCCAAAGGATTTGCCACCGCGGCGACATGGTCATGCAGCGAGCGCACGGCAACCAGCGGCCATGCCAGGACACCAACAAGGACAACGCGAACCCATCCGGATGCGAGCACGAACTGAACGGCCCAACCGAGCGCCACCACCAGCGCGATCACCGAGATCGCGGCCGCGACGCCAGCCAAACGCCGAAACGCCGGCGGATCGGAGGCGCGGTTCCAGGCGCTATCGACAAGATGGATCAGCCGGCCGAGCCATGTCACGGGATGGCCGATGCGGGCAAACAGCCACTCCGGCCAGCCGATCAGGGCATCCACCGCCATCGCCACCGCCATCGCTCCCGCAAAACCCACGATAACCCTCTCCTCGCCGCGGTCCCCCTGATGCGCAAGACATCGGCCGAGCGCAAGCCCTCCGTGACGGATTTCGGCTTTGTCTTTCTCCGCGATTGGTGGTTAGAGCGTTTGTGAACGACGTGCGTACCGGTCGCACAGGAGATGATATGGCCGTTATTCTGATCACGGGGGGAGCCCGGTCCGGCAAAAGCCGGCGCGCCGAACTTCGTGCGCGCAACTTTGCGGGGCAACCGGTCTATATCGCGACCGCCGAAGCGCTCGACGCGGAAATGGATGAGCGGATCGCCAAGCATCGCGCGCGGCGCGGCAACGACTGGATCGAGCGCGAGGTGCCGCTCGATCTCGTTGAAGTGCTGTCCGAGACCGATGGTGGCGGCGCGAGGCTGGTCGATTGCCTGACGCTCTGGTTATCCAATCTGCTGCATGCCGGGCGCGACTGGTCGCAGGAAGTGACGCGTCTGGCGGATGCGCTGTCGCGCCAGCACGGCCCGGTCATCCTGGTCACCAACGAGGTCGGTCTCGGCATCGTGCCGGACAACGCATTGGCGCGGACTTTCCGCGACGCCGCAGGAATCATGAACCAGACTATCGCCGGCATCGCGGACGAGGTCGAGTTCGTCGTTGCGGGCCTACCGATGAAGCTTAAATGAAGTCCGTGATCGATCCTGCCAAAGGCCCCACGATGGTCTCATTCGACGATACGTTTCGCCGCCAACTGCACGAGCTGTTCGTGTGGCGGCGGGACGTGCGGCGGTTCCGGGCCGATCCGCTGCCGGATAACACGATCGAGCGGCTGATCGAGATCGCCTGCCTGTCGCCTTCGGTCGGCCTGAGCCAGCCCTGGCGGTTCGTCATTGTCGACGACGAGGCACGACGCCGCGCTGTCATCGACGACTTCAAGGCCTGCAACGCCGATGCGTTGCGGTCCTATTCGGGCGAGCGCGCCGCAAAATATGCAGCGTTGAAATTATCAGGCCTGGAGGAAGCGCCGGGCCATCTCGCCGTGTTCGCCGAGAAGGCCGACCGGATCGGCGCCGGTCTCGGCCGCGCGACGATGCCGGAGACGTCGGAATATTCCGTGGTGGCCGCGATCTGCTCGATGTGGCTTGCCGCGCGCGCCGAAGGCATCGGCATCGGCTGGGTGTCGATCCTCAATCCGGAACGCATTCATGGCGTTCTGGAAATCCCGGACTCCTGGAAATTTATCGGCTATCTCTGCATCGGTTACCCCCAGACCGAATGCGACCGTCCGGAGCTCGAACAGGCCAAGTGGGAATCGCGGCGAGGTCCGGATGAATTCACCATCCGACGCTGACCGAGCCCCTGCCGGCGATGGCACCTCGAGCTATGACGCGCACTGGCGCGCCGACATCGCCTCGCTGGTCTTTCCCGTGCCGGAGCACAACGCGATCTGCGCGGTGCATCGGGGCGCCTTTCGCACGCTGCTCGGCGCCGATCCGACGGCGGACGCATGTCTCGCCCTTTTCAGGCGGTTTGAACAAGCCTTCAAGGCAGCCGCGCGCGCCAAGATCGAGCGCAAGCGCATCCCCCTTGGAACAAATTTGCATCTTACCAGTCGCGACATCACCCGAAAGCTGCTAGAAGCCGATCAAATCGAATGTGGAGAACGACCATGAGCCAGTCCCAGACCGCGCAAACCCAGGTTACTCAAGCTCAGGTCACGCTGCCGATCGCTACCCGACAGGTCGGACGGCTTGCGCAATCGTTGATGGCCATGACGCTCGGCCTGTTCATCGTCGGCGTCGTCGGCTTCTCGCACATCGACGTGATCCACAACGCCGCGCATGACGTGCGCCATTCCAACGCCTTCCCCTGCCACTGACCGCCTTTGCATGAGCACGTTTCGCTCGATCGTCTTCTCGTCGGTCATTGCCGGATTCATCGTCGGCCTGATCGTCACCGCGGTCCAGCAGTTCGGCACCGTTCCCCTGATCCTCAGGGCCGAGGTCTATGAGAAGGCGGCCGCGCACAAGCACGAGGCCTCGGCGCCACCGCAGGCGATCCTCGTCCATGATCATGCGGATCATGATCATGGCGCGGAGGCCTGGGAGCCGCGCGACGGTTTGGAACGCAACGTCTATACGGCGGGGGCAAACATCCTGACCGCGATCGGCTTTGCGCTTCTGCTCTGCGGCTTTCTCGCGGTTCGCAGCGGCGCAACCGGCGAGCAGATCTCGTGGCATGAAGGCTTGATGTGGGGCCTTGCCGGTTTCGCCGTCTTCACCATTGCTCCGGGCCTCGGACTGCCGCCTGAATTGCCGGGGGTCCCCGCCGCTCCATTGCTGTCGCGCCAGATCTGGTGGGTGACGGCGGTGCTGGCGACCGCAGCCGGCCTCGGGCTGATCGTGTTCCGGCGCTCGATGCCGGCCGCCATCGCCGGTGTGGTCCTGATCATGCTGCCGCATCTGATCGGCGCGCCCGAACTGGAGCATGTCGAGACCAACGTGCCTTCGTCCCTGTCGCATCAGTTCGTGGTCGCCGTCACGCTGACCAGTCTGGTGTTCTGGTCCCTGCTCGGCAGCCTGACGAGCGCCGCATTCGCCTATTTCGATCGGCCGGGCTCATCCGCTCACGGGTGACAGCCGCTGCCTGAAAAACGCCAGGATCTCATCGCGGGCCGCGATGGTCGGCTGGCCGGCCTCATCGATCAGATGCACAGTCACGACGCTATGCGGTGTCGTGACGAAATTCCGGAAGAACGGCGGCACATCGCGGTTCGCCGCGCTGTCGGGAAGCACTCGCCCGATGAATCGGTCGCCGAGCGCCTCGCGATAGGCCGCAAAGCGCTGCGCCATGCAGAACTTGTCACCCTCAAAGCGATAGGCCAGCACGGTCAGGTCTTCGCGCTCCAGCCGCTCGCGCACCGCCTTGACTTGCTCCGGTGCGATCTCGATGCCCGCCGGATCATTCAATGGCAATGACGGCTGCGAAAGCACCGGCGCCAGCATCGACGGCTCCAGCATCATGGTGAGCGCGAAATTGCCGGTAAAGCACATCCCGATGGCCCCGACACCGGGACCACCGCATTCGCCATGGGCAAACCGCGCCAGCGCGCGCAGCCATTGCGTCACGGGACTGGACTGGTTTGCGGCCATCGCGCGAAACTCCGCGCTGACGCAGGCGCGCTGAAACACCGCGGCGCCCTCCTCCGCGCTCGCGACGGCGCCGTCGCTGCCGAACAGCGACGGCATATAGACGGTGAATCCGGCATCGCGAACCCAGCGGGCGAAGCGCGCCACATGCGGACTGATGCCCGGCATCTCCGCCATCACGATCACCGCAGGACCTTCGCCGCCAACATGGACGGTCTTGCCGGCCCCATCGAGGGTAATCTGGCGGCGCTCGAAATCCTCGAGCGGGTCGTCCTGGGTCATCGGCCGGTTCGGCATCGGCGGTCCTCCTGATCGAGATCGGCAGCGTCTTGGCGTCAGAGTTGCGATTCTCCGGCCGGGCGGCTAGTGTCAAAAATGACATTGATCGCGGATTTTATGACATGACAAAGATCGCGGTTGTCGAGATCGACGGCTGCCTCGCGTCGGCGGCCGCCATCACCCACGACGTGCTGGCCATTGCCAACCGGATCAGCACGACGAAGCGCGCGCGCTTCGAGGTGACGACGCTGCGTTATGGGCCGAGGCGGAACGCCGGCCGATTGCGCGGCGCTGACCTCGTCATCGTTCCCGGGCTCGGCTCGGCATCGGCCGGCGAACTGGAGCGGAAGCTGGCGACACCGGCATGTCGGCACGCCCGCGACATGCTGGTCACGGCGTTCGCGAACGGCGCGATGCTCGCCGCGTCCTGCGCCAGCAGTTTCCTGCTGGCGGAGACCGGCCTGCTCGACGGCAAGCGCGCGACGACGACATGGTGGTTCGCGCCGCTGTTTCGGCAACGCTATCCGAATGTCGAGCTGATGACCGAGCGGATGGTGGTCGCCGACTGGCCGATCGCAACCGCCGGCGCGGCGATGGCGCAGATGGACCTGATGCTTGCGGTGGTCACGCGTTTCGGCAGCCCGGCGCTCGCCAAGGCCTGCGCCAATTACCTGCTGCTTGGCGAGCGGCATTCGCAGGCGCCCTTCATGGCGATCAATTATCTTGCCAGCCAGGACCCCAAGATCGCCAGGGCCGAGAAATGGGTGCGCAGCAACATCGCGCGCGACTTCACGATCGGGGACGTCGCCGCCGCGGTGGCGCTGGCGCCGCGGACATTTGCCAGACGGCTCGAGTCGATCTGCGGCGTGTCGCCCATTCAATTCGTGCAACGCATCAGGATCGAGACGGCGCGGTCGCTGCTCGAGACCACGCGTCTGTCGGTCGAAGAGATCGCGGGCAAGGTTGGATATTCCGAGCCATCGACCCTCCGCCGGCTGATCCGGCGCGAAACGCAGCATTCGCCGCGGCATTTCCGCTCAGGCTGACGATCCGCAACGACGCCGCATCCGCGATGAAATCATCACGCCGAGAGCCACGCGAAGGCGCGGCGCAGAAATGCCGGCGCATCCTTTTCGACTGGCGTGCCATGGGCCATCAGCACCTTTTCGGCGGGCCACGCCAGAATCCTTTGCAAACCCGCACGCGCGGCGCGGCGGCCCGTGAAGGCAACGCGGAACTTGCGCGGCACCGACGGCTCCGGCCCGACCATCAGGTCGAGTTTCGCGATCGTCGCCCGCCAGCCGGAGACCAGTTCGGGAGGGATCTGCTGCAGCAAGTCGGTGAACAGCACGGTGCCGCTTTCAACATGGAAGAACACCACCTCCGAGGTGATCAGGTTGCCGCGCATCACCACCTGATCGATCTGGCCGGCCCAGTCGAGGCTCGGCGCGTCCGCGAGATCGGCATCGAAGCCGAGGTCACGGCGCCGCTTGCGCAGACCCGGCGGGGCGTGGAGCACAGCGGCCGGACAGGCCTGCTTCCACTCGGCGAGGAACAGATGGTGCAGCGAGTTGGGGGCCACGATGTGCCTGACCTGACCGAGCGCCGCCACGCCGGCCTGCAATTCCTCCGTCCACCGGACCGGCGACCAGATGAAAAGGCCGCCGTCCGATAATCTGACGACGGCCATCCGGGTCGGATAGTGAAACCCGGCGACCGCAAGGTTCGGTCCCCCGGCAATCCAGATGTCGTGGCCGAACTGCTGCAATACCGCCATTCGCGATGAACCTTGACCGTCAAGCGCCGCACGCTCCGCCGGCGTTGCGGGTTCATTTACCATGCCCGGCGTGACAGGCCGCGGACAAGGGGCAATGTCGATCATCGGTTCCGATTGCGCCGCGGCCAATTGCAGCGATCGGGTTTACGCAACCTTAGACGATTTGATCCAAATGTTGCGCGTGCACGACGCGATTGGGATGAAGCGGCCGATGTCGCAGAAGTCGGACCTCGAGGGACACAGGCTGGCCTTCGCTGATGACGCCGCGCGCCACCTCGCGGCGAATGACGCGGATCGTGGCACTGTGATGCCGCGCGCAACCGCAGACCGAACCTCGAGTGCGCCCGTAGGCCAGCCGCAGGCGACAATTGCGCATTCACCGCGGTTCGGCGCCGGCGCGCTGGTCTCCGCGCTGCGTGAGGCCGACTGGCTCACGGCTGACCGTGTCACCGCCTTCACCCGCGTATTTCTCGTCTTGTTCATCGGCTGCATCGCGATCATCCCATGGGCTGCACCGACGATGGATGTCGGCCATGACTTCGCGGCGTTCTGGACGGCGGCAAAGCTCGCGCTCGAAGGCCGCGCCGGCGACGCCTATGGCGACGCGGGCCGCGCCGCTGTAGCGGCCGTGCTCGGTCAGAACACCTACGCACCGTTCTTCTACCCGCCGACGTCGCTGCTGTTCTGGCTGCCCTTCGCACTGGTTCCCTTTGCAACGGCGGCCGTCATCTGGATCGTCGCGACCGGCGCCGCCTATGCGGCCGCGGTGAGAGCTATGCTCGAGCGTGGCTCCGTCGTTCCCGCGCTCGCCTTTCCCGCCGTGTGGGTGTGCGCGCTGTTCGGACAGAATTCGCTGTTCTCGGCGGCCCTGCTCGGCGGATCGGCCGTCACGCTGGACCGCTACCCGGTGATCGCCGGCGCGCTGCTCGGCTGCTTCAGCTACAAGCCGCAGATCGCCCTGCTTGCGCCGCTGGTGCTGATCCTGACGCGGCGCTGGCGCGCGCTCGCCGCGGCGGCCGCAACGACGCTCGTGCTTGTGCTGGCGGCCACCGCCATCTTCGGGATCAACCCGTGGATCAAATTTGTTGCCGTTTTGCCGGAGGCAAGCGCCTGGAGCCTCGGCGGCGGACCCGGTTTCGAGAAGTTCGCCAGTCCCTATGCCGCGGTCAGGCTGGCCGGCGGATCCAGCAGCACGGCCTGGCTCGTCCAGGTGACCGCGGCCGCGATCGCGATCGCCGTCCTGATCCTGGTGCTGCGAAGACGGCCCGGCGGCGCCGCCGAGATCGCGCTGATGGTGGCGATGACCGGCCTGTGCGTACCGTCGCTCGGCAACTATGAGGTCGTGATCCTGGCGATCCCGGGCGCGTGGCTGATCGCGCAGGCGCTTGCGCAGGGCTGGCTGTCCTATGAACGCATCGCCCTCGCTGCGCTTTATTTGACGCCCTTCGCCATGGTGCCTGCGGGCGCCAACGGCCTGCAACTGGCACCGATCGCCGCTGCGGCAATTGCCATCCTTGTCGTGCGCCGCATCAGGCATCTGGCACTCGTGAACTCTCCGGCCGAAAGCGCCAATCACTGATTTGCCCGACGGCGCAAGCTCCTTTGCGAAGACGCGAGGCGGACGGCGAAATCGTGCAGGCCTGAAGCCCTGAGCGAAGGTATGACCCACAAGCGACGACCCATATTGGGTGTCGTCCCGGCGAAAGCCGGGACCCATAACCACAAATGCTGATTGTTGAACGATGTTGGGACGACGAGTCCCGTTCACAACACCTGCCGCGGGGTATGGGTCCCTGCTTTCGCAGGGACGACACCGAACAAGCTGTTTGACAGTTGAATCCGAAAGCGAAGCAACGAACCGCACGTCCTGCTTCTTATCCCGCTGGCACCATGATCGCCTGCCGCGCCGCGTGCCAGCTCGCCTCGTCGGGCGCGTAGAGCAAGCCGCCGGTCAGATTGACCGGCCGGTAGGGTGATCCGTCGAAATGCGCGCTGTAGCCGCCGGCCTCGCGATGCAACAGCCAGCCCGCGGCATGATCCCACGGCATCAGCTTGTTGTAGAACAGCACGTGGCAATGTCCGGACGCCGCCATGCGATACTCGTGCGCGGCGCATCTGAGCCAGGCGCTGCCGCCGAGCCTGGAAAGATTGCCGGCGACAATCGTGCGCAGCGGCTCGGGCAGGAAGTTGACGCCGACGATCGCATCCATCTGCTTGACCGGCACGGCGGGAGCCACTTTCAGATCATGCCGCCGGCCATCCGGCATCGCGAGCCACGCGCCCTCGCCGCGCAGCGCGAATGCCGTGTCGTTGCTGACCGGATCATGGATCGCGCCGAACACGATCTCGCCGCGCATGGTGGCGGCCACCATGGTGCCGAACAGCGGCAGGCTCGAGGTGAAGTTCCGGGTGCCGTCGATCGGATCGATGATGAAGGCGAGCTCCGCGGTTCCGATTTGACCGACCGCGGCCGGATCCCACGCCGTGGCCTCCTCGCCGATGATCACGGCATTCGGAAACGCCCGGAGCAGCGCCGCCGAGATCGCCTGCTCGGCAAGCTCATCGGCTTCGGTGACGACGTCGAATGCCGATGTCTTGGTGCGGACCGCGATCTCCCGCACGCGGCGGAACCGCGGCATGATCTCGCTGCGGCCGACTTCGGCAAGGATGGCTCCGATATCAAGCGCGTCGGCATGGGAGAGTTTCACGCGGCATTCTCCTGCGTTGCACCGGCATCCTACCGTGGGATTGTGACTGCGTGGCGGTCAGCGGCGCTGGTTGTAGACATCGATGCAGACGGCGCCAAGCAGGACGAGGCCCTTGATCACTTGCTGATAATCGATGCCGATGCCGAGGATCGACATGCCGTTGTTCATCACGCCCATGATCATGGCACCGACCACCGCGCCGCCGACCCGGCCGACCCCGCCATAGGCCGACGCACCGCCGATGAAGCAGGCGGCGATCACATCGAGCTCGAAGCCGAGACCGGCCTTCGGCGTCGCGGTGTTGAGCCGGGCTGCGAACACCAGCCCGGCGAGCGCGGCCAGCACGCCCATGTTGACGAAGGTGAAGAAGGTGAGCCGTTCGGTCTTGACGCCCGACAGTTTCGCCGCCTTGGCATTGCCGCCCACCGCGTAGATCTGCCGACCGATCACCGTCCGCCGCGTGACGAAGCCATAGAGCGCGATCAGGACGGTCATAATCACGAGCACGTTGGGCAGGCCGCGATGCGAGGCGATCAGGTAGGTGAAGTAGAGCACCGCGCCCGCCAGCGCGATGCTCTTGACGATGAAAAACGCATAGGGCTCGACGGCGATGCCGTGCGCCTGCTCGCGCGCCCGGCTCCTGGCGGTCGCCAGGACCAGGACAAACGCCAGGACGATGCCGATCGCGAGCGACGTCGGATAGAGCGTGCCGGCGCTCGGGAACAGCTCGGGGATGAAGCCCGACGACAGCTTCTGGAAGGTCGGCGGGAACGGCCCGACCGACTGGCCCTGCAGCACCGCAAGCGCGAGGCCCTTGAACACCAGCATGCCCGCCAGCGTCACGATGAAGGACGGAATGCCGAAATAGGCCACCCAATAGCCCTGGGCCGCGCCGATCGCGGCGCCGACCAGAAGGCAGGCGACGAAGGCGATCGGGTAGCTGACATGGTAGCGCACCATCAGCACCGCCGCGATGGCGCCGACGAAGCCCGCGACCGAGCCGACCGAAAGATCGATATGCCCGGTGACGATCACCAGCAGCATGCCGAGCGCCATGATGACGATGTAGCTGTTCTGCAGCACGAGATTGGTGAGGTTGAGCGGCTGCAACAGCGTGCCGTCGGTCACGATCTCGAAGAACAGCATGATCGCGAGCAGCGACAGCAGCATGCCGTAGTTGCGCAGATTGTTCTTGATGAAGCCGGAATGCCTCGGGGTCTCGGGAAGTGATACCGTCTTGTCGGTCATGGTGCCCCTCCTCCGGCGCGTGCCGCCCTTTCGTCGGCGCCGCGTCCGGACATTCTGACATTGCGCATGATGGCGCGCATGATCTTCTCCTGCGTCGCGTCGTGACTTGCGAACTCACCGACGAAGGCGCCGTCATTCATCACGCAGATCCGGTCGCAGATGCCAAGCAGCTCGGGCATCTCCGAGGAGATCACTACAACGCCCCTGCCGGCCTCGGCCAGCTCGTTGATGATGGAGTAGATCTCGTATTTCGCGCCGACGTCGATCCCGCGCGTCGGCTCGTCCAGCAACAGCACCCTCGGATCGGTCATCAGCCATTTCGACAGCACGACCTTCTGCTGGTTGCCGCCCGAGAGGTCGCCGGTCGCCTGGTAGACGTCGGAACAGCGGATCCGCATCCGGGTGCGGTAGTCGCTCGCGGCTTTCAGCTCGGCGACATCGTCGATCACGCCGCGCTCCGACACCTGGCGCAGGCTCGCCACCGTCACGTTCTTGCGGACGTCGGCGGCAAGGATCAGCCCAAGCTGCTTGCGGTCTTCCGTGACATAGGCGATGCCGGCATCGATCGCGGCCGGCACGCTGGACAGATCGGCCTCATGTCCATCGAGGCGGACCCTGCCGGAGACGTTGGTGCCCCAGGCGCGGCCGAACAGGCTCATCGCGAACTCGGTGCGGCCGGCGCCCATCAGGCCGGCGATGCCGACCACCTCGCCGCGCCGCAGCGTGAAGTCGACGTTCTTGATCACCTGCCGCTCGGGATGCAGCGGGTGATACACCGACCAGTTCTCCACCGTCATCACGGGTTCGCCGATCTCCGCCTTCCGCTCGGGGAAACGATGCGCGAGGTCGCGGTCGACCATGCTGCGGATGATGCGGTCCTCCTCGATGCGCTCGGTCCGGCAGTCGATGCTGTCGACGGTGCGGCCGTCGCGCAGCACCGTGATGCGGTCGGCGACGCGCGCAACCTCGTTGAGCTTGTGCGAGATCAGGATCGAGGCGATGCCCTGCTCGCGGAAGGCCAGGAGACGCTCGAGCAAGGCGGCGCTGTCGGCTTCGTTGAGACTTGCGGTCGGCTCGTCGAGGATCAGGAGGCGCACGCGCTTGGACAGTGCCTTGGCGATCTCGACGAGCTGCTGCTTGCCGACGCCGAGGTCGGTGATCAGCGTGTCCGGCGGCTCCCGCAGGCCGACCTGCGCCAACAGTTCGGCGGTCCGCCGATGCACCGCGTTGCGGTCGATGACGCCGAACCGCGATGGCGGATGCGACAGAAAGATGTTCTCGGCAATCGACATCAGCGGGATCAGCGCCAGCTCCTGATGGATGATGATGATCCCGAGCGCCTCGCTGTCGTTGATGTCGCGGAAGCGCCGCTCCTCGCCGTCGAACACGATCGACCCATCGTAGCTGCCGGCCGGATAGACTCCGCTCAAGACCTTCATCAAGGTCGACTTGCCGGCGCCGTTTTCGCCGACCAGCGCATGGATCTGTCCGGCCTCGACCGTGAAGCTGACGTCTCGCAACGCCTGCACGCCGGCAAAGCTCTTGCTGACGCCGCGCATCTCAAGCATTGCCGTCATCGGATCAGGTCCCGCAGCGTCGATCGTCCCCGGCGCGGCTCGCCGCCGCTTGCCCGGCGATCCGCCCTAGAGCCTATTCCGTTCCGATTAAATCGGAACGGGGCTCTGGATTCTAGTTTTGACGCGTTTTCCTCACGCGAACCGGTAGCCACTTCGCTCGAAAACGCTCTAGTCGAATTGCGAGCGCTTGTAATAGCCGCTGTCAATCAGGACTTTCTCCCAATTGGTCTTATCCACCACGACCGGCTTGAGGAGATAGGCCGGAACCACCTTGACCCCGTTGTTGTAGGTCTTGTTATCGTTGACGCTGACCTCCTTCTTGCTCAGCACGGCGTCGACCATGTCGGCCGTCACCTTGGCGAGGTCGCGGGTGTCCTTGAAGATGGTCGAATATTGCTCGCCGCGCAGCATCGCCTTGATCGAAGGGACCTCGGCATCCTGCCCGCTGATGTACGGCATCGGCTGGTCCTTGCTGCCGTAGCCGACGCTTTTCAGCGAGGAGATGATGCCGATCGAAAGGCCGTCATAGGGCGACAGCACCGCGTCGACGCGCTTCTTGCCGTAGAACGCACTGAGCAGGTTGTCCATCCGCGCCTGCGCGGTCGCACCGTCCCAGCGCAGCGTCGCAACCTTGTTCATGCCCGTCTGGCCGCTGCCGACCACGAGCTTGCCGCTGTCGATATAGGGCTTCAACACCGACATCGCGCCGTCGTAGAAGAAATACGCATTGTTGTCGTCGGGCGAGCCGCCGAACAGCTCGATGTTGAAGGGGCCCTTGCCCTCCTTGAGCCCGAGCGCGTTCTCGATCGACTGGGCCTGCAGCACACCGACCTGGAAATTGTCGAAGGTCGCGTAATAGTCGACATTGGGGGTGCCGCGGATCAGGCGGTCATAGGCGATCACCGTGATGCCCTGGGCCTTGGCCTGCTTCAGGACATCGGACAAGGTGGTGCCGTCGATGGCGGCAATGACCAGCACCTTGGCACCCTTGGTCACCATGTTCTCGACCTGGGAGAGCTGGTTCGGAATGTCGTCTTCGGCGTATTGCAGGTCGGTGCCGTAGCCGCGCTCCTTCAGCACCTTGACCATGTTGTTGCCGTCGTCGATCCAGCGTGCCGAGGATTTTGTCGGCATCGCGATGCCGATGGTCGGCTTGCTCTGGGCCATGGCGTCGCGATCCGACACCGCCGCGGCAAGGCCGGCCAGCACGAGCGCAAACAAGCTGGTCTTCAATTTGGACATGCTTCACTCCCTCGTTTTTTTTGAGTTGGGATACCCTTGCCGTGCACAGCGTCCATCGACGGCTATCGTTCGTGGGCGGACCGCAGATCTACGACGGTGTCGGATCGGCGCCGGGACCGTCACGAACCGAAGTTGCGGAATGTCGATCGAACCCGTCAACAGCGCCAATGCTCGCTCCGCACGATCGGCCATGTCGATCCTGCAAGGCCGGGTTCAGTCGCGAGTCATGTCGTGGGACGAACGCGGCGCAGGAATGACGTGGAGGATCATGGGGCGCCAGTCTCCCGGAATTGTTGGCGAGCGCCAGCATGCGCCAGAACTTCTGGCGGTGTGGCACGGCTTTCTGCGCCCTTTGATTGATGTTGCTCCCACCGTACGGATGCAAGCACCGACTGGCCATTTATTTAATTATCCGAATAAATTGATCGGAGGCGGGGAGGATTGTGAGGCGCTATCCGGAAATGTTGACAAGTCCCATTGCCCTCCAGGTGGCGCGGCATCACTTTTGGCAACCTTCGGTGGGATTGTGCCCCATACCCGGCTATGGACGCAAGCGCCATTTATTTAACAGGCAGAATAAAATTGCCGGAACTGCCGGCCAGCGGCCTCAATCTTCAGGCGTCGATGTCAGAGAGATCGTCGACGACCAGCAGCGCCTCGGCAAAATCGTCGTCGCTGAAATAGGTGCTGCGGGTGATGACGACGGGAATGCCGGCGCCTGCCGCGGCGGCAAGGCCGTTGCCGGAATCCTCAACGGCGACGCAATCTCCCGGCCCGAGCCCGAGCCGCGCCAGAACCTCGACATAGACGTCCGGCGCCGGCTTCTTCCGCGGCACGTCGTCACCGGCAACGATCGCCTCGAACTGATCGGCCCAGTCCAGCCCGAGCGAAACCGAAAGCAGCGCATCGATATTGCCGTGCGAGGTGGTCGTTGCGATCGCCAGGCGCTGGCCGCGGCTGCGCGCGCCGGCGAGCCAGGCCCTGACGCCCGGCCGCAACGGACAACCGCCCGCGGCAATCAGCGCGGCGTAGCGCGCGGTCTTGATCCTGTGCAGGTCGGCGATCTCGGCGAATGTCAGCATTGGGACCGCGTTGCGCTGGTCGAAGGCGCGGATGCGCTCCTTGCCGCCGGCCACCCGAAGCAGCCGCGCGTAAGTGACATGGTCCCAGAACCAATCGAGGCCGGCTTCGGCAAAGGCTTCATTGAAGGCGCGGCGGTGCACCTCCTCGGTTTCGGCGAGCGTGCCGTCGACATCGAAGATCAAGGCGCGGGCGCTCGCGATGATGTCGCGCATCCCGGCGGACCGGATCACGGCGAGCGCCTCGTTCATCGTGCCTCGCCCGGCGCACCGGCGCCTTTGACGAACACCCGGCTGGCGAGCACGTCGCCGGCCTCGATCGACATCACGTCGTCGGCGGTGAGCGTGCGGTCGAGCTTCGCCACGATCCGGTTGGCCTGGCGCAACCGGATGCGATCGAGCGCATTGCGGATCGAGCGTGCATTGGAGAACAGCGGTTGTTCCTTGCGAATGCCGATGTATCGGGTGAAGGCATCGCGTGCTTCCGGGGAGAAACGATAATTCTGCTGTTGCAACATCAGCTCGGCGATCCAGAGCAACTCGCCGTCCGAATAGTCCGGGAAGTCGATGTGATGCGCGATGCGGGAGCGGAATCCCGGATTGCTCTGGAAGAATTTCTCCATGCGGTCGCCATAGCCGGCCAGGATCACGACCAGATCCTCGCGCTGCTGTTCCATGATCTGCAACAGGATCTCGATCGCCTCCTGTCCGTAGTCGCGCTCGTTCTCGGGGCGGTACAGGTAATAAGCCTCGTCGATGAACAGCACGCCGCCCATCGCCTTCTTCAAGATCTCCTTGGTCTTCGGCGCGGTGTGGCCGATATATTGCCCGACAAGGTCATCACGCGTGACGCTGATGACGTGGCCGCGGCGGACGAAGCCGAGCTTGTGCAGGATGCCGGCCATCCGCAGCGCGACCGTGGTCTTGCCGGTGCCGGGATTGCCGGTGAACGACATGTGCAGGGTCGGGAACGTCGTCGCCAGCGCCATCTTCTGCCTGATGCGTTCGACCAGCAGCAGCGAGGCGATCTCGCGGATGCGGGTCTTCACCGGCTTCAGGCCGATCAATTCGGAATCGAGCTGGTCGAGCACGTCGCCGATGCCGAGGTCGGCGAATTCATGGCGAAGGTCGATGGTCTCGAGCGGGGTCTCGCGGATTTGTTCGCTGATCTGTTCTTGCGCCTGGGTCATGATCCTCTCGCCTGGAAAAGCTCCGTCGCCGCGGCGGCGACGACGGAGAAGTGCATCCGGACCAGGACGGTCGAGGGAGCAACCCGCCTGGTTTGCAAGCCGGACGCGGTCAATGATCGGTGTAGCGTTCGCCTTCGGGGCGGCTCGCTGCATAAGAATGGGTCGCGTAACGCAAATTGCGTCCGGCGGCCTCCTGGCGGTCGAGCCGGAAGCCTGGCTCCTCCTGCGGTCGGTTGACGATGAAGGAGATGCGAACCGACTCCCAGCCCGGGCTGGAATCAAAGCCGGAGACCCGGATGTAGCGGTCGCCATAGACCCGCCGGCAGTCGGCGAGCTCCTTCATGATGCCGGCCGCATCGCGCAGGTCGAACATCGGCAGGCCCCACATATCCCAATAGGTGTTGCGGGGATGCGGGTCGTCGGTGAACTCGATGTTCACCGCCCAGCCCTTGTCGAGACAATATTGCACCTGTGCGGCGATCTGCTCGTCGGTCAGATCGGGCAGGAACGAGAAGCAGCCTTGGGTAACGCGCATGAGAACCTCCTCTCAGACCGCCATGCTCGGCGTGGGAACGAAATCGGGGGCGTCCGTCGACTCGTAGTTGAAGGTGACGTCCTTCCAGACGTCGAGCGCCTCGCGCAGCGGCGTGCAGGTCTGCGCCGCCTTGGCCAGGATCTCCGGCCCTTCGTGGACGTAGTCGCGTCCCTCGTTGCGGGCGAGGATCATGGCCTCCAGCGCGACGCGGTTGGCGGTGGCGCCGGCCTGGATGCCGCGGGGATGGCCGATGGTGCCGCCGCCGAACTGCAGCACGACGTCCTCGCCGAGCAAGTCGAGCAGCTGGTGCATCTGGCCGGCATGAATGCCGCCGGAGGCCACCGGCATCAGCTTGTTGAGGCTCGCCCAGTTCTGGTCGAAGAACACGCCGTGCTCCAGGTGCAGCGGATTGAAGTCCTCGCGGCAGATGTCGTAGTAGCCGCGGGTGGTGTTCGGATCGCCCTCGAGCTTGCCGACCACCGTGCCGGCATGGATGTGATCGACGCCGGCGAGCCGCATCCATTTCGCGATCACGCGGAACGAGACGCCGTGGCTGCGCTGCCGCGTGTAGGTCGAGTGGCCGGCGCGATGCAGATGCAGGATCATGTTGTTCTTGCGCGCCCACTTCGCCATCGACTGGATCGCGGTGTAGCCGATCACAAGGTCGATCATGACGATGTTGGAGCCGAGCTCATGGGCGAACTCGGCGCGCTCGTACATGTCCTCCATGGTCGCCGCGGTGACGTTGAGATAAGTCCCCTTGATCTCGCCGGTCGCGGCCTGCGCGCGGTTGACCGCCTCCATGCAGTAGAGGAAGCGCTCACGCCAGTGCATGAAGGGCTGCGAGTTGATGTTCTCGTCGTCCTTGGTGAAGTCGAGCCCCCCTTTCAGGGCTTCATAAACAACGCGGCCATAGTTGCGGCCGGACAGGCCGAGCTTCGGCTTCACAGTCGCGCCGAGCAACGGACGGCCGAACTTGTCGAGCCGCTCGCGCTCCACCACGATGCCGGTCGCCGGGCCCTGGAATGTCTTCACATAGGCGGTCGGCAGCCGCATGTCCTCGAGCCGCAACGCCTTCAGCGGCTTGAAGCCGAACACATTGCCGATGATCGAGGCCGTCAGGTTCGAGATCGAGCCCGGCTCGAACAGGTCGAGGTCGTAGGCGATATAGGCGAAGTAGCTGCCCGGCGAATTCGGCACCGGATCGACGCGATAGCATTTCGCCCGGTATTTCTCCGCGGCCGTCAGCCGGTCGGTCCACACCACGGTCCAGGTCGCGGTCGAGGATTCGCCCGCCACCGCCGCGCAGGCTTCGGTCGGATCGACGCCGTCCTGCGGCGTGACGCGGAACAGGGCGATGACGTCGGTGTCCTTGGGCTCGTAGTTCGGCTCCCAATAGCCCATCCGCTTGTATTCCATCACGCCGGACTTGTAGCGATCCTTGCCGCGCACCGTCATCGACTGCTGCATGTTCATCGAAATCTCCTATGGTTCGTCGCCATTTGCTCAGGCGGCCTGGGTCATCTTTCCAATTTGCGGATCGAGCGCGCCGGCGCGATAGCGACGGGCCATCTCCGGCAGTGCAACCACCTTGATCCTGGCGGCATTGCCGGCCGTGCCGAACTGCTCGAAGCGGTCACGGCAGAGTTCGCGCAGCGCATCCATCGCCGGCTTCAGGAATTTGCGCGGATCGAACTCACTCTTCGACTGGACGGCGACCTTGCGGAAGGCCGCCGCCATCGCCAGGCGGCAATCGGTGTCGATATTGACCTTGCGCACCCCGTGCTTGATGCCGCGGACGATCTCCTCGACCGGGACGCCCCAGGTCTGCGGCATCTCGCCGCCGAACTGGTTGAACATGTCCTGCAGCGGCTGCGGCACCGAGGACGAGCCGTGCATCACCAGATGCGTGTTCGGCAGGCGACTGTGGATCTCCTCGACCACACGCATCGCCAGGATCTCGCCGTCGGGCCGCCGCGTGAACTTGTAGGCGCCATGCGAGGTACCCATCGCGATCGCGAGCGCATCGACCTTGGTGGCGCGAACGAAATCGACCGCCTGGTCCGGATCGGTGAGCAGTTGGTCGTGGCTCAGCTTGCCTTCGACGCCGTGACCGTCCTCCTGCTCGCCGCCGCCATGCTCGAGCGAGCCGAGCACGCCGAGTTCGCCTTCGACCGACGCGCCGACCCAGTGCGCCATGTCGACGACCCGGCGGGTGATATCGACGTTGTAGTCGTAGTCGGCTGCCGTCTTGGCGTCGGCCTTGAGCGAGCCGTCCATCATGACGGAGGTGAAGCCGTAGCGGATCGCGGTGGCGCAGGTCGCCTCCTCGTTGCCGTGGTCGAGATGCAGGCAGAGCGGAATCTGCGGATGCATCTCCTCGAGCGCGTCGATCATCTTCGCCAGCATGATGTCGTTGGCATAGGACCGCGCGCCGCGCGAGGCCTGGATGATGACAGGCGCATCGCAGGCCGCGGCCGCCTCCATGATGGCGAGGCCCTGCTCCATATTGTTGATGTTGAAGGCCGGCACGCCGTAGCCGCGTTCGGCGGCGTGATCCAGCAACTGTCTCAGGGTTATCCGCGCCATGGTGGCGTCCTCCTTTCAATTCGCTCGTTGAATGAGCTGTTTTGCTGCAGCAGCGATTGCTGCGGGCGTGATGCCGAATTCGCGGTAGAGCACGTCGGCAGGCGCGGAAGCGCCGAAGCCGGTCATGCCGACGAAGGCACCGTCCTCGCCGACCCAGCGCGCCCAGTCGCCCTCGACCGCAGCCTCCACGCCGACGCGCGGGGCGCTGCCCAGCACCTGGGCGCGATAGTCGCTCGGCTGCTGGCGGAACAGGTCGAAGCACGGGGCCGAGACGACCGCCGCCTGTACCCCGTCTTCCGCCAGCAGCTTTGCGGCTTCGAGCGCGATCGCCACCTCCGAACCCGTTGCAATCAGGGTGACGTCACGCGCGAAGGCCGGCTCGACGAGAACGTAGGCGCCGAGCGCGACCTGGTTGTCCTTGCTGCCGTCGCGAACCGTCGGCAGCGCCTGCCGCGACAGGCAGAGGATCGACGGCGAGGTCTCCGCCTTCAGCGCGCAGTCCCACGCTTCCGCGGTTTCGACGGCATCGGCCGGGCGGAACACCAGGACGTTCGGGATCGCGCGCAGCGCCGCCAGATGCTCGACCGGCTGATGCGTCGGCCCGTCCTCGCCGAGCCCAATGGAATCGTGGGTCATCACATGGATGACGCGGATCGCCATCAGCGCCGCGAGGCGGATCGCCGGCCGGCTGTAATCGGCGAAGCTGAGGAAGGTGCCGCCATAGGGAATGAACCCGCCGTGCAGGGCGATACCGTTCATCGCCGCGGCCATGCCATGCTCGCGGATGCCGTAATGGATATAGCTGCCGTCGAGCGTTTCCGGCCGCACCGAAACCTGCGACTTCGCCAGCGTCAGATTGGAATGCGTGAGGTCGGCCGAGCCGCCCAGCAGGTTGGGCAACGCCTCCGCGATCACGTCGATGACCTGCTGCGAGGCCTGCCGCGTGGCGAGCTTCGGCCGCTCGGTCGCGAACCGCTCCACCAACTTCGCCATCGCCTCGGCATAGGCGCAGGGCAATTTCCGGTTCAGCGCGTCATGGAACGGAGACCGCTCGGCCTTGTCGCCCTTGCAGGCGCCGCGCGAACGCTCGATCCAGGCCCGCCGCGCGTCGCGGCCGCGGCCGCCGAGCTCGCGCCACTCCGCCAGCACCGCATCGGGAATTTCGAATGCCGGATACGGCCAGCGCAGCGCGGCACGGGTCTTCGCCACCTCATCGGCACCGAGCGGCGCGCCATGCACCTTCTCGCTGCCCTGCCGGTTCGGCGCACCGAACCCGATCACCGTCCGGCAGGCGATCAACGACGGACGATCGCTCGATCGCGCCTGCCTGATCGCCGCGGTGATCGCCTGCGGATCGTGGCCGTCGATGCGGTTGACGTTCCAGCCGCTGGCCTTGAACCGCGCCGTCTGGTCGTCCGAGCAGGACAGCGAGGTGGCGCCGTCGATCGAGATATGATTGTCGTCGAACAGCACGATCAATCGGTTCAGCCGCAAATGGCCGGCGAGCGAGATCGCCTCATGGCTGAGGCCTTCCATCAGGCAGCCATCGCCGGCGATCACATAGGTGTAGTGGTCGACGAGGTCGTCGCCGAAGCGCGCGTTCATCAGCCGCTCGGCAAGCGCCATGCCGACCGCGGTCGCAATCCCCTGCCCGAGCGGCCCGGTCGTGGTCTCGACACCCGGGGTGTGGCCATACTCGGGATGTCCCGGGGTTTTCGATCCCCACTGCCGGAACGCCTTGAGCTGATCGAGCGTCATGCTCTCGTAGCCGGTCAGATAAAGCAGTGCGTAGAGCAGCATCGAGCCGTGACCGGCCGAGAGCACGAAGCGATCGCGGTCGGGCCAGGCCGGATCGGCCGGGTCGAACTTCAGGAAGTCCGTGAACAGCACGGTCGCGACATCGGCCATGCCCATCGGCATGCCGGGATGACCGGATTTCGACTGCTCCACCGCGTCGATGGCGAGAAAGCGGATGGCGTTCGCCATCTCGTCGTGGCTGATTTCGGGGCGCCTCGCAACGGACGCAAGTGCGGTCATATCGTTCGCCTCTTTCGTTCGATCAGTTGCAGGATCAGCGGGGTCAGGATGAGCTGCATCGCGAGGTCGAGCTTGGCGCCGTGCACCACGATCGAATTGGCGCGCGACATGAAGCTGTTCGGGATCATCGAGAGCAGATAGGGAAAATCGATGCCGCGCGGGTTCTTCAGCCGGATCACGACCATCGATTCATCCGGCGTCGGGATCCAGCGCGCGATGAACGGGTTCGACGTATCGACCGTCGGCACGCGCTGGAAGTTGATGTCGGTCTCGGTGAACTGCGGGCAGATGTAATTCACATAGTCCGGCATGCGGCGCAGGATGGTGTCGGTCACCGCCTCGGTGGAGTAGCCGCGATGGCTGCGGTCGCGATGCAGCTTCTGGATCCATTCGAGATTGATGACCGGCACGACGCCGATCTTGAGGTCGGCATGCTGCGCGACATTCACCTTGTCGGTGACCACGGCACCATGCAGGCCCTCGTAGAACAACAGGTCGGAATTCTCCGGCAGCGCCTCCCAAGCGGTGAAGGTGCCGGGCTTGGCGCCGTAGAGCCGCGCCTCCTCCTCATCGTGCACATAGTGTCGCGTGGTTCCGGTGCCGGTCTCGGCGTAGTCGCTGAACAGCTTCTCCAGCTCCTCGAACAAATTGGTCTCGGGGCTGAAATGGCTGAAGTGCTTGTTGCCGCGCTCGGCTCTCTCCGCCATCAGGCTGCGCATCTCGGCGCGGTCGTAGCGGTGGAACGCGTCGCCCTCGATATAGGCGGCGACCACGTTCTCGCGGCGGAAGATGTTTTCGAACGTCTTCTTCACCGAAGTGGTGCCGGCCCCGGAGGAGCCGGTGATCGAGATGATGGGATGCCGACGTGACATGCGGTCCTCCTCAGCGGAACAGGCCGCGCCGCGCGAACAGCGGGGCATCGCTGCTTTCGAACAACGGCTCGACGGTCAGGTGGATCGCATCGACGTCGCGCACGGCGCGCGTCGATCCCATGATCAGCGGCACGCGCTGATGCGGCGTACGTGCCGACAGTTCGAGAATGCGCGACCGGCCGTTCGACGCGGCGCCGCCCGCCCATTCCATGATCAGTGCGATGGGATGCGCCTCGTACAGCAAACGCAACCGGCCTTCGCGGTAGCCCTGGCGCGCATCCGCCGGATACAGGAACACGCCGCCGCGCATCAGGATGCGGTAGGCCTCCGCCACCAGCGAGCCGATCCAGCGCATGTTGAAGTCCTGCCCGCGCTCGCCGTTCACCCCGGCGAGGCAGTCGTCGATGTAGCTGCGCACCGGGCCGCTCCAGTGCCGCCGGTTCGAGGCGTTGATGGCGAATTCCGACGCATCCTGCTGCACGCGCAGGTCACGCGCGGTCAGGACGAACTCGCCGGTTCGCGGGTCCAGCGTAAAGCAGTCGACGCGCTGGTCGAGCGCCAGCACCAGCACGGTCTGCGGACCGTAGATGAAGCAGCCGGCGGCACATTGTGCCGTGCCGGGCTCGAAGAAAGTCGAGATGACGTCGTTTCCTTTCGGTCGGATCGAGAAGATCGTGCCGATCGAGATGTTGTTTTCGAGATTGGCGGATCCATCGAGCGGATCGATCGCGACGCAGAGCGGCGCGTCGGGATCGAGCGTCTCGGGCAGTTCGACCTCCTCCGACAGCACTGCGGCGACCGGCGCGGTGCGCAGAGCGTTCCGCATCAGATCGTCGGCGACGATGTCGATGGTCTTCTGCCGGTCGCCGTCGGGATTGACCCCGCCGCTCTCGCCGCCGATGCCGGCGAGCGGCCCGGCGGCAATGATGCGCGAGAGCTCGATCGCGGCGCCCGCAAGGGCTTCGATCACCACGACGGTCGCGGCGCGCAACGGGTTGTGCTGCGTCGGCCACTCCAGATGGGCATGCAATGCAGGACGAATCTCCACCGGCCTCTCCCTATGATCGCGCCCTCTGTCCCGAGGCTTCGAGAGGCGACCTCAGGGAGTCGCCTTCGCCCTATCAACGCGCGAATTGCCCAATTAGGGAAATTTTATTATCTTTGGTCCGGGCAAAGTATTTCTTATGGAGCTTGTCATGGCCGGCAACTTCTCGCGGGATCTCACCATCCGCCAGCTGCGCGCACTGTCGACCTTGCACGAGGCAGGTTCGATCACGTCCGCCGCCAACCGGTTGAACCTGACCCAGCCCGCGGTGACGCTGCAGCTCCGCAACCTGCAGGCGCTCGCGGGGTTGCCGCTGATCCAGCGCACCGGCGACGGCATGGCGCTGACGGATGCCGGCGCGCACGTGCTGACGCTGGTCGAGCGGATCGAGGCGGCGCTGAAGGACTGCGAGCAGTCGCTCGACATGATCGCCGGCCGCAGCGGCGGCCGCGTCGCGATGGGCGCGGTCTCTACCGCGAAATACTTCGTGCCGTTTGCGATCGCGGCGTTCTCGCGCCGCTTTCCCAAGATCGAGGTCACGCTCAGGATCGGCAACCGCGAGGAGATTCGCGACGCGCTGCGCGGCTATGATCTCGACATCGCGGTGATGGGCCGGCCGCCGGCCGATGTCGAGGTGGAGATGAAGCCGCTCGGCCGGCATCCGCACTTCATCATCGCCGCGCCCGATCATCGGCTGGCGCGGCGGCGGCACGTCGCCCCATCGGAGCTCGCCAACGAAACCTTCATCACCCGCGAGCAAGGATCAGGCACGCGGATGCTGATGCAGCAATATTTCGAGCGGGTCGGGCTGGAGCCGAAGCTCGGCATGGCGATGGACAGCAACGAGACCATCAAGCAGGCTGTCATGGCCGGGCTCGGTATCGCCTTCATCTCCCAGCACACGGTGTTCCATGAGCTGGAGGACGGCCGGCTGGTGGTGCTCAAGGTGAAGGGCCTGCCGATCGTCCGGCAGTGGCACGCGATCAGGCGCACCGACAAGATCCTGCTGCCGCCCGCGCAGGCCATGCTGGATTTCCTCGGCAAGGAGGGCTGGCGCTATCTGCCGAATTCGCACTAGCGGCCCGGAGCCGCCACGACGCCCGATCGGTCGAGAAAATCGAGCCAGTGCCGTATGTTAGGCATTGAAGTTCCGCGAAACGCATGTCACATCTTGACTGCGGTCACCCGGCGGACCGCACCCTGCGAGGGAGGTTGAACTGCAGAACCAGTCCCCGCCGACGCCCGACTTCAAGGCGTTATTCGAGGCGGCGCCCGGCCTCTATCTGGTGCTGACTCAGCCCGACTTTCGCATCGCGGCAGTGAGCGACGCCTATCTGCGCGCCACCAAGACCGAGCGCGCCGCGATCCTCGGGCATGGGCTGTTCGAGGTGTTTCCCGACAATCCGGACGATCCGGCCGCCGACGGCGTGCGGAACCTGCGCGCCTCGCTCGAGCGCGTGGTCCAGTTCCGCCGCCCCGACACCATGACGGTGCAGAAATACGATATCCGCAAGCCCGAGTCGGAGGGCGGCGGCTTCGAGGAACGCTACTGGAGCCCGCGCAATTCGCCGGTGTTGGGGCCGAACGGGCAGTTCACCTACATCATCCATCGGGTCGAAGACGTCACCAGCTTCATCCAGCTGAAGCAGCGCGGTGCCGAGCAGGACCAGCTGACCGACCGGTTGCGCGAGCGCACCGAGCAGATGGAAGCGGAAATCTTCATGCGCGCCCGCGAAGTCGAGGCCGCCCGCGAACAGCTCGAAGCCGAGCAAAAGCTCCGCCAGGTGCAGAAAATGGAGGCCGTCGGGCACCTCTCCGGCGGCATCGCGCATGATTTCAACAACATCCTGACCGTCATCACCGGCCTGATCGACATCCTCGCGGAAGCCGTTGAACATGATCCCGCGCTGTCGTCTGTCGCCAAGATGATCACCGACGCCGCATTTCGCGGTGCAGAAGTGACCAAGCACCTGCTGGCCTTCTCGCGGCTGCAGCCGCTGCAACCGCGTGAAGCCAATCTCAACACCCTGGTGCAGGACACCGCGCGGCTGCTGCGCCCCTCGCTCGGCGAGCAGATCGAAATCGATACCGCGCTCGAACCCGACGCCTGGACGGCCTTCATCGATCCGAACCACATGGCGACCGCGCTGCTCAATCTCGCCGTCAATGCCCGCGATGCGATGCCCGATGGCGGCAAGCTGATGCTGGAGACCAGCAACGTCATCCTCGACGAGGTTTATGCCGTCGCCAACCCCGACGTGCGCGCGGGTGAATATGTGATGGTCGCGGTCAGCGACACCGGCGGGGGCATCCCGGCGGGGATCCGCGACAAGGTGTTCGAGCCGTTCTTCACGACCAAGGACACCGGCAAGGGCACCGGCCTCGGGCTCAGCATGGTGTACGGCTTCATCAAGCAGTCCAACGGACACCTCAAGATCTATTCCGAAGAGGGCCACGGCACCTCGATCAAGCTCTATCTGCCGCGCAGCAGCGGCGACATGATCGACGTCGAGCCGCCTCCTCCGGTCGACACGCGCGGCGGCAATGAATCCATCCTGGTCGTCGAGGACGATCCGCTGGTGCGCAATTACGTCAGCGCCCAGCTCGAGCAGCTCGGCTATCGCACCATGGTCACCGCCAACGGCCCGGAAGCATTGGCTGCGGTCGACAACGGGTTCGTCTGCGACGTGCTGTTCACCGACGTCATCATGTCCGGCGGCATGAACGGCCGGCAGGTCGCCGACGCCGTGATCGCCAAACTGCCCTCGGTGCGCGTGCTCTTCACCTCCGGCTACACCGAGGACGCGATCATCCACCACGGCCGCCTCGACCCCGATGTGACGCTGCTGCCGAAGCCCTACCGCAAATCCGATCTCGCGCGGATGATCCGGCAGGTGCTGGCCCAGCCGCCGGCGGCGGCAATGGGCAAGTGACGCGGGGCGTCACGCGTCTCCGTTCTGCTTCTTGATCTGGTCGGACGGCGCGGCGCATCCGGACAGGAACAGTGCCGCACAGGCCTTGGCGCGGGCCTCGATCTGCGCCCGCGACGGCGGCGGCCTGTGGCCGTACATCACGTCGCGTTGCGGCTGGAACACGAGCATGCCGAGCAGCATGCCCGCAGCGGCCTGCGCGTCGTCCACCGCGATCCGTCCCCGCCGCTGCTGCACACCGAGCCACGCAGCCAGCGCGCCAAGGGTCCGCTGCATCGCCTTCTCGTAGAACATCTCGGCAATGTCGGGGAATTTGTCGCTGTCGGCCAGGATGATGCGCTGGAGCGCGATGACCTCGGCATCGAGGATCAGCTCGCCACAGCTCGAGAGCGCCGCCTCCAATGCCGCCGCGATATCGCGGCCGTCGCAGGCGCCGAGATTCACGGCGGATATGAATCGGTCCATCCGGTCCGTCACCGTGCCCTCGAACAGCGCCAGCTTGGTCGGGATCAGCCGATAGAGTGTCTTGGTGGAGACGCCGGCGCGGCAGGCCACGTCGGCGATGTTGGCCGCAGCGAAGCCGCGCTCGGAGAACTCGCGCCGCGCGGCGTCATAGATCAGCGCGCGCGTCTCGTCGTCGGATCGTAGCTGCGGCCGCCCGCGGCCGCGCCGCGCCGGTGCGCCTTGCTCCGTCTGATCCTTGTCATTCCGGTTCATCCGCGAGCCATGCTTTTAAATGATGCCTGTCATTCTATTGACACTCCCAATATGGGCTCTATTTTGGAAAACATCAAGTTTCCTAATTAATTCCATGGCATCGGCCGAAATTGGCACGATTTTCCAGCGGGATAGACGGATCAGGAGCGCCTCCATGAGCCAGCATGAGACATCATTCAAGGCCGAGAGCCAGGTTCCGGCCGAGACCGCCAGGCAATTGATCGCAAATCCGGAGGCCTCCAAGCCGCAAGCCGCCAAGGGCAGGCTTCGCCGCCTGCTGCTGGCCGGCGCGGCGCTCGCCGTGCTCGCGGGCGGAGCCTGGTACGGCTGGGATTACTGGACGGTCGGCCGCTTTCAGGTCTCGACCGACGACGCCTATGTGAAGGCCGACAACACGACGATCGCGCCAAAAGTCTCCGGCTATCTCAGCGCGGTGCTGGTCGGCGACAATGAGCATGTGCGCGCCGGCCAGATGCTGGCGCGGATCGACGATCGCGATTTCAGGGTCGCGCTGGATCAGGCCAAGGCCGACGTCGCCGCCGCCGAGGCCGCGATCGCCAGCAAGCATGCGCAGCTCGATGTGCAGCAGTCCGTGATCGAAGCGGCACGCGCGACCCTCGCCGTCGACACCGCGACGCAGACCTTCGCCGAGCAGGAGAACAAGCGCTACACCGACCTCGCCGGCACCGGCTTCGGCAGCGTGCAGAACGCGCAGCAGGCGCAGTCGCGCTACGCCAGCGCACAGGCCGCCGTCGCCCGCGATACCGCGAACCTCGCCTCCGCGCTCCGCCAAGTGGAGCTGCTCAAAGCCGACATTGCCCAGGCGGTCGCGGCGCAGGCGCGCGCAACCGCGCTCCAGCATCAGGCCGAGCTGAACCTCGGCTACACCACCATATCAGCCCCGATCGACGGCGTGGTCGGCAACCGCACCCTGCGCACCGGCCAGTTCGTCCAGGCCGGCACGCAGCTGATGTCGCTGGTGCCCGCCACCGGCGCCTATGTGATCGCGAACTACAAGGAGACGCAGCTCACCAATGTCCGCAAGGGTCAGCCGGTCGAGATCGCGGTCGACATGTTCCCGGGACAGGTGGTGCGCGGCCATGTCGACAGTCTCGCGCCCGCCAGCGGCCAGGAATTCGCGCTGCTGCCGCCCGACAATGCGACCGGCAACTTCACCAAGGTGGTGCAGCGCATCCCGGTGAAGATTGCGCTCGACGCGACGGCGGTCGAACTGCGGCCCGGCATGTCGGTCATCCCGACCATCGCAACCTTGTCGCAACCTGGCGAGGCGCCGCGCTCCAGCGCCTCTCCCAAGCTCGCTGTCGCCTCCTTCAAATAGGTGATGTCATGTCCGACCTCGCGCTCTCCTCCCCGGCTGCTGCGCCCCGCGCGGCAGCGGCAGCGGTCGATCCCAACCGCGCCAGCATGGCCGTCTGGATCTCCATCGTCGCCGCCATGATCGGCGCCTTCATGGCGATCCTCAACATCCAGATCACCAACGCCTCGCTGCTCAACATCGAGGGCGGCATCGGAACCGGCGTCGACAACGGCTCCTGGATCTCGACCTCCTATCTGATCGGCGAGATCGTGGTGATCCCGCTGACCGACTATCTCAGCCGGGTGTTTTCCTTCCGCAAGATCATCATCGGCTTCGCCACCCTGTTTGCGATCTTCTCGGTGGCCTGTGCCTTCACCCACGACCTGCCCTCGATGATCGCGATGCGCGGCTTGCAGGGCTTCTTTGGCGGCGTGCTGATCCCGATGGCCTTCACGCTGGTTTTCACCAAGCTGCCGAAGGCCCAGCAGCCGGTCGGCCTTGCCATGTTCGCGCTCGCCGTGACCTTTGCCCCCGCGATCGGACCGACCATCGGCGGCTACCTCACCGAGAATTACGGCTGGCAGACCATCTTCTTCGTCAATGTGATCCCGACCGCGGTGATGGTCATCACCCTCTATTTCACGCTGGAGCGCCAGCCGATGCAGCTGCATCTGCTGCGTGAGGGCGACTGGCTCGGCATCGTCACGATGGCGATCGGTCTGTCGTCGCTGCAGGCCGTGCTCGAGGAAGGCAACAAGAACGACTGGTTCGGCTCGCCCTTCATCGTCAAGCTCGCGGTGATCGCCGCCGTCAGCCTCACTCTGTTCGTCTGGATCGAACTCGTCGTCGAAAAGCCGCTGATCCGGCTGCGCCTCCTGACCCAGCGCAGCTTCGGTTTCGGCACCATCTCGGCGGTGTTCGTCGGCTTCGCGCTGTTCGGCTCGGTCTACCTGCTGCCGGCCTATCTCGGCCAGGTGCAGCGCTACAACGCCGAGCAGATCGGCCAGGTGCTGGCCTGGACCGGCCTGCCGCAGCTGATCCTGATCCCGCTGGTGCCGAAGCTGATGCAACGCTTCGATCCGCGCTTCATCGCCTTCACCGGCATGATCCTGTTCGCGGTCTCCTCCTTCATGAACATCGCGATGTCGCTCGATTACTCCGGTGACCAGTTCTTCGTCCCGAACATCGTCCGCGCGATCGGCCAGGCAATCATGCTGGCCCCGCTGTCCGCCGTCAGCCTCGGCAGCGTCGCGCCGCAGGACGCGGCGGCGGCCTCCGGCATCTCCAACATGATGCGCAACCTCGGCGGCGCGATCGGCACGGCCTTGCTCGCCACCATCGTCACCAAGCGCGAGCAGTTCCACTCCAACATCATCGGCCAGTCGGTCGACCTCGGCCGCGAGGAAGTGCGCACCCGGATCGCCGAGGTGACCAATTACTTCCTCAGCCATGGCGTCTCCGATCCGGCGACCGCGCATCACCAGGCGATCGTGGCGCTCGGCAATATCGTGAAGCGCCAGGCCCTGGTGCTTGGTTTCAGCGACACCTTTGCCGTGATCGGCATCGTGCTGGTGTTCGCCGCGATCGCGATCCTGCTGACCGGCAAGCCGAAGAATGCGGCCGGCGGCGGCGCGGCACATTGATTTGTCGGGCGGCGGCCGCGGGCCGTCGCCCTCCCCTTTGCTTGTCAGCTTGCTTCGCGCAGCTTGAAGCGCTGGATCTTCCCGGTCTGGGTCTTCGGCAGCGCCTCGACGAAGGCGATCGCGCGCGGATATTTATACGGCGCGATCGTCGCCTTGACGTGATCCTGCAGCAGCTTGATCTCGACATCGTCGCAGCGCGCGCCCTGCTTCAGCACGATGAACGCCGAGACGATCTGCCCGCGCTCCTCGTCGGGTGCGCCGATCACGGCGCACTCCGCGACATCGGGATGGCCGAGCAGCGCGGCCTCGACCTCGGGGCCGGCGATGTTGTAGCCCGCTGAGATAATCATGTCGTCGGCACGCGCCACGAACGACAGCCGGCCGTTCTCGTCGCTGACGAAGGCATCGCCGGTGATGTTCCAGCCGTCGCGGACATATTTGCTCTGCCTGGAGTCCGCGAGATAGCGGCAGCCGGTCGGGCCGCGAACCGCCAGCTTGCCGACCTGCCCCGCCGGCAGCTCGTTCATGTCTTCGTCGACGATTTTGGCCTCGTATCCCGAGACTGGCGTGCCCGTGGTGCCGCCGACGGCGCTGCCGGTGCGGTTGGTGATGAAGATGTGCAGCAGCTCGGTGCTGCCGATGCCGTCGAGGATCGGCTTGCCGGTCCTCTTCGTCCAGCTCTCGAACACCGGCGCCGGCAACGTCTCGCCGGCCGAGACCGCGAGGCGCAATGACGACAAATCGGCGCCCTTGTCCATCGCGGCCATCATCGCCCGATAGGCGGTCGGCGCGGTGAAACAGATCGTCGCCTTGTAGGTCTCGATGATCCGGACCATCTCGCTCGGCGCCGCGTTCTCCAGCAGCGTCGCGGTGGCACCGAAGCGCAGCGGGAAGATCGCGAGCCCGCCAAGGCCAAACGTAAACGCGAGCGGCGGCGAACCGACGAACACGTCGTCCGGCGTCACCTTGAGCACTTCTTTGGCATAGCCGTCCGCCACAATCAGAAGGTCGCGGTGGAAGTGCATGGTCGCCTTGGGTTCGCCCGTGGTGCCCGACGTGAAGCCAAGCAGTGCGACGTCGTCGCGGCCGGTCTTCACCACATCGAACTTGACCGGCTTGTTCAGCGCGATCCGGTCGAGCTCGGCGTCGTGGTTCTGCGTGCCGTCGAAATTGACGACCTGCTTGAGGAATTTGCTGGTCTTGGCGCAGGCCACCAATTCATCCGCGATGCGGCTGTCGGTCAGCGCCAGCGAGATCTCGGCCTTGTCGACGATCTTGGCCAGTTCGCCGGCGCGCAGCATCGGCATGGTGTTGACGACGACGGCACCGGCCTTCGTCGCCGCGAGCCAGGCCGCGACCAGCGCAGGGTTGTTGCCCGAGCGGATCAGGACGCGATTGCCGGGCTTGACGCCGTAGTTCTCCACGAGGGCGTGCGCCAGGCGGTTCGACCAATCGGTCAGTTCCTTGTAGGTGCGCTGGCGGCCATTGCCGATCAGCGCGATGCGATCGCCCATCCCCTGCTCGACGATGTGGTCGGTCAGTTCGACCGCGGCGTTGAGATAATCGGGGTAGCTGAATTCGGGTCGGTCGAGCAGCAGCTGCGGCCATTGCGCTGATGGCGGCAGGTTGCGCCGTGCAAAATCGTCGACATGCCCGGATGGGCCGAGCCCGGGAAATTCACCTGACATTCGATCGCCCCTCGCTTTCCATCCAGAAAGGCCAAGACCAATATCGAGAAGACCAACATCAATATCGAGGACGCCCGGCAGCGTTCCAATCGCCAATCATTTTATACTTAAAATAATTTGACGCAAGGGCGGAAATCGCGTGGAAATCGCTGGCCGATCCTTCAGCACCTCAGATTTGCGTAAGCTGCTTCAGCCGCGCCACCATCGCCGAGCCCGGATCGGCGAGCGGCGCGATCGCGGTGAAATGATTGGCTTCGGGCACAACGCCGAACCGCGTTGCAACGCCCGCTTTGCCCCAGACATCGACGACGGTCCGGCTCTGCCGGTGATATTCCGCGCTCTCGGCGCCGCCGACGACGGCATCGAGCGTTGCGCCCGCAGGTGGTATCCAGAACAGCGGGCTCGCCGCCCGGGCGGCGGCGCGGTCGAGGCCAAGCGCCTTGTTGATGGAGGTACCGACCAATGGCTCAAGCTCGAACAGGCCGGAGATCGCGTAAGCAGCCCTGACCAGGTCCTTCGGCAGCGACGCATCATAGGCCGGCCAATCGGTCGCGAGCATGCACGCGGCAAGATGTCCGCCTGCGGAGTGTCCCGACACGACCAGTGGCCGGCCGAGCCTGGCCAGTTCGCGGCACGCCGCACGCATCTCGCCGATGATGTCGCCGACCGTGACACTGGGGCAGAGATCGTAGCTCGGCACCGCGACGCAGATGCCGTGGCCATTGAGCCCTCGCGCGCAGTGGCTCGATGACGAGCCGTCGAGCGCCTGCCAGTAGCCGCCATGGATAAAAACCGCGAGCGGCCCGTCACGATCGCCTTCGAACAGGTCGATGACGTTGCGGCTGCCCGGACCATAGGTCAGCCGCCGCGGCGGATGCTGCTCGCGATACGCCGCGGAGTCCCTCGCCCAGCCGGCCATCAGCGCCGGATTTTCCGGCACCCGCGCCCGATTGTTGTATTCGACCTCGTAATCGACCTCGGTCACGGCTTAAACGCTCCTCGCCTTGGCGGAGCGCTGCGCCGAGCCCTTGGCCTTGGCGAGCAGCCGCATCAGTTCGCGGATATCCTTCGGCGAGAGATCGCCGAAGATATCGGCGATCCACCTTCTCGTGCTCGGCGGCCATCTTGCGGAATTCGGCGCGGCCGAGTTTTGTGAGCCGGATGAACTGCACGCGGCGGTCCGTCTCCGAGGTGCGGCGATCGAGATGGCCTGATTCAACCAGGCGCTCGACCAGCCCGGTGACGTTGCCGTTCGACACCATCATCCGCTTCGACAGGTCCGACAGCGTCATGCCGTCGGACACCTTGTCGAGTTGGGCCATCAGGTCGAAGCGCGGCAGCGTGACGTCGAACTTCTCGCGCAGCCGGCTGCGCACCTCGCCTTCGATCAGCGTGGTGCAGGTCAAGAGGCGCAGCCACAGCCGCAGCTCGGTGCCGTGATCGTCGGGCAGTTCGACGGCTTTGGTTTCGGAATCGAGGATCATGCGGCGATCGTGCCTCCGCGGCGGGTTCCGGTCGGACTAATTGTTTTGAGCTTCAAGCAATTCGCGGCGTCCCGCAAGGACAATTGCGAATCGCGCCTGATACGCCTGGGCAATCCTGCAATTTCTTTAAACTTCAAGCAATTGGCGCGGCGCTTGCATGTGCGACGCCCGCATGGTCCGCGGCGATCATCCTGACGCAATGCCACATCGCTTGCAGCGGTCGCGCGCGTCAGACTAAGCTGAAGCCAAATCGGCCGCCGAAGCATCAGGCCAATGGTTGGGGGAGTGAGATGAAGCAATTGACGAAGCTCGCGGGATTGGCGGCGCTGCTCGGTGTCGCGGTCACCCCGGCGACCGCGCAGGAGAAGATCAAGATCGGCGTGCTGGTCACGACCTCCGGCCCGGCCGCGGCGCTCGGCCAGCAGGTCCGCGACGGCTTTGCGCTCGCGATCAAGGACCTCGGCGGCAAGATGGCCGGCCGCGATGTCGAGATCGTCAACGCCGACGACGAACTGAAGCCCGACGGCGCGGTGGTCAAGGTGCGCGGCCTGCTCGAGCGCGACAAGGTCGATTTCGTGGTCGGCCCGATCTTCTCCAACATCCTGCAGGCGATCCACCGCCCGGTCACCGACAGCAAGACCTTCCTGATCAGCCCGAACGCAGGTCCCTCCAGCTATGCCGGCAAGGAGTGCAACCCGTTCTTCTATGTGACGTCGTACCAGAACGACCAGGTGCACGAGATCCTCGGCAAGGTGGCGCAGGACCGCGGCTACAAGCGCGTCTACCTGCTGGTGCCGAACTATCAGGCCGGCCGCGACTCCGTCGCCGGATTCAAGCTCGACTACAAGGGCGAGATCGTCGAGGAATCCTACACGCCGCTGAACACGCTGGATTTCCAGCCCGAGCTGTCCAAGATCGCTGCGCTGAAGCCGGACGCGCTGTTCACCTTCATGCCGGGCGGCATGGGCGTGAACCTCGTGAAGCAATACAAGCAGGCCGGCACCACCGTGCCGGTGCTCTCCGCCTTCACCGTCGACGAATCCACCCTGCCCGCGCAGCAGGACGCAGCGGTCGGCATGTTCGGCGGGGCGAACTGGGCGCCCAACCTCGACAATCCCCAAAGCAAGAAGTTCGTCGCCGCCTATGAGGCGGCCTACAACGGCGTGCCCGGCACCTACGCCATGCAGGCCTATGACGCCGCGCTGTTGATCGACAGCGCGGTCAAGGCCGTGAAGGGCGACCTCTCCAACAAGGACGCGGTCGCCGCCGCGCTGAAGAAGGCCGACTTCACCTCGCTGCGCGGTAACTTCAAGTTCAGCAACAACGGCTATCCGATCCAGGATTTCTACCTCACCAAGGTCGCGAAGCGACCGGACGGCAAATTCCAGACCGAGATCGTCGAAAAGGTGTTTTCGAATTATGGCGACCGCTACGCCAAGGACTGCGCGGCAAAGTAAGGCGTTCAAAGCGTTTTCCAGTGAAGTGGATACCGGTTCGCGTGAAGAAAACGCGTCAAATGGAAGCATGGAGCAAGCATGAGCATAAAAGACGAGATCGCCGGCATCACCCGCGCCAATGAAGGCATCCAGGGCATTTCCTGGAGCATCCTCGGCCAGACCTACGTGCCGAAGAGCCGCACCGAGCATTCATTCTCCTGGCACGCCACCTTCCCGCCGGGCACCTTTGTTCCTCCGCATATCCACCCCGACCAGGACGAGTACCTCTACATCCTCGAGGGCAAGCTCGACTTCATGCTCGACGGTGCCGATGAATCCGCAACTCCAGGCGATCTGGTGCGCCTGCCGATGGGCAAGCCGCACGGCATCTTCAACAAGTCGCAGCAGCCGGCCAAGACGCTGTTCTGGGTGTCGCCGACGCGGAGGCTCTACGACCTGTTCTGGGCGATCCACAACATGAAGGAGCAGAACCCGGATGACGTGGTGCGGCTCGCCGCCGAGCACAACATCCACTTCCTGCCGCCGCCTCCGGCGTAAGTTACGCGGAGACCCATTTCCGTCATCCTGAGGAGCGCGTAGCGCGTCTCGAAGGATGCACGGCCCCGCTGGTGGCCGTCGACCCTTCGAGACGCGCGCAAGTGCGCGCTCCTCAGGGTGACGGATCGGGTGTTGCCTTCTCAGCACGAAGGTCAGCAGTCTGGGCTCCGATGCGCTCTCCTCCCGGAGTCTTACCTACTGCCGCGCCACCACGCGCGCGGCAAAGCCGGCCTTGGCGGCATAGCCGCGTACGATCGCCTCCCGCGCCTCGTAATTGAGAATGGTGTCGACGTCGGTAAAGCCCTGCGGCGCGAGCTGCTCGACGGCGTCGATCACGCCTTCCGGCCCGCCGCGGCGGTTGGAGGCGACGATGTCGGCGGTCATCGGCAGCCGCTGCCGCTCATAGGCCGCCAGCGCCTGGCGCGGATGCTCCGATCGCGCCAGCATGTCGGCCAGGCAGCGCGCATCGAGAATGGCTTGAGAAGCGCCGTTCGAGCCGACCGGATACATCGGATGCGCGGCGTCGCCGAGCAGCGTGACGCGGCCGCTCGACCAATACGGCAGGGGATCGCGGTCGCAGCAGGGATACTCCCAGAACTCCGGCGTCGCGTTGATCAGGCCGGTAAAGTCGACCTGCGGGATCGTGAAGCTCGTGACATAGGGCATCATCTCGTCGCGCCGGCCGAGATTGGACCAGCCCTCACGGCGCGGCGGCGGCGAGGTGCCGTCGCCGATCCGCACCAGCACCGCCCAGTTGGTGAGGCGGCTTGCCGGGCTCGAGCCCGGCGCGATGGGATAGATCACGGCCTTGGCGTTCAGGCCGCCGGCGATGATCATCGAGCGCCCGGTCAGGAAGGCCGGCCAATCGGTGGCGCCGCGCCACAGCATCAGGCCGTTCCAGCACGGCCCGCCCTCATCCGGAAACAGCGTCTGTCGCACTTTCGAGTGGATGCCGTCGGCGCCGATCAGGATGTCGCCGCGCGCGGTGTGCACATGGGCGCCACTGCGATCGAAGAAATAGGCCGAGACGCCGCCCTCGTCCTGGGTGAAGGAGCCGAGCCGGCAGCCGGTGTGGATCGCATCCGCGCCAAGCCGGTCGATCACGGCCTGATGGATCACGCTTTGCAGGCGGCCGCGATGGATCGAGAATTGCGGCACGTCGTGGCCGGCATCGAGCCCGCGCTTCTCGTGCCAGACCTGCTGGCCATGCCGCGTCAGATAGAACAGCTCATAGGTGCGGATCGCCACCTCGTCGAGCTTGTCGAGCAGGCCAAGCCCCGCCAGCTCGCGGATCGCATGCGGCAGCGTGTTGATGCCGACTCCGAGCTCGCGGATCGTGTCGGACTGCTCGTACAGCTCGCAACTGATGCCGCGCGAGCGCAACATCAGCGCAGTGGTGAGGCCTCCGATTCCGCCTCCGACGATAATCGCCTTCATCGTCCTCACCTCCACTCACAACAGGACGCTTTTACGCTTTCGCCTAGGGTCGCATGCCCGCTCGCCCGGCCGCAAGCGGGTTTGTCGTCGCCAATCTCGGCCGATCCGCGCTGTTTTGCCTTAGGATTAATATTGCTTCAGCGGCTTCCCCTCTTTCACCGTCACCCTGAGGAGCCGCGAAGCGGCGTCTCGAAGGGTCGACGGCCACCAGCGGGGCCGTACATCCTTCGAGACGCCGCTTCGCGGCTCCTCAGGATGACGGGTATGACAATCCGGCATCGCCGTTAGTCCGGCACCACCGCAATCGCCTGGATTTCCACCTTGGCGCGGTCCTCGATCAGGCCGGCAACCTGAATCGCGGTCATCGCCGGAAAGCGCCGGCCGATGATGTCGCGATAGACCGTGCCGATCTCCTTCAGCCGCACGGAATATTCCTTGCGGTCGAGCAAGTACCAGGTCATCGACACGATGTGCTCGGGGCCGGCGCCGCCGGCGGCGGCGACTGCGACGATGTTGCGCAAGGTCTGGCCGATCTGCGCCACGAGATCGTCGGTCTCGAACACACATTGTCCGTTCCAGCCGATCTGGCCGGCGATGAAGAGCTGTTTGCCGCGCGCGGCCATGCCGTTGGCGTAGCCGATCGGCTTGGCCCATCCTTCCGGTTGCAGGATTTCGATCATCTCAATTGCCCTCGAAGGCCGGTTTCTGCTTGGCGGCGAACGCCTCGAAGGCGCGGCGGAAATCGCCGGTGACCATGCAGATCGCCTGCGCCTGTGCTTCGGACTCGATCATCTCGTCGACGCCCATCGCCCATTCCTGGTTGAACATCGTTTTCGTCACGCCATGCGCGAACCACGGTCCATCGGCGAGCGAGCGCGCCAGCTCCTGCGCGGCACCGGCGAGCTCCGCCGGCGGAACCAGGCGGTTGTGGAAGCCCCACGCAAAGCCTTCCTCGGCGCTCATCGCGCGCCCGGTGTAGAGCAGATCGGCCGCATGGCCCTGCCCGATCACGCGCGGCAGCAATCCGCACGCGCCCATGTCGGCGCCGGCGAGGCCGACGCGGGTGAACAGGAACGCGGTCTTGGCCTGCGGCGTCGCCAGCCGCAGGTCGGACGCCAGCGCCAGCATCGCGCCGGCCCCGGCGCAAATGCCATCGATCGCTGCGACGATGATCTGCGGGCATTTGCGCATCGCCCGCACGACCTCGCCGGTCATCCGCGTGAAGGCGAGCAGGTCCGGCATCGCCATCCGCGTCAACGGCTCGATGATCTCGAACACGTCGCCGCCGGAACAAAAATTGCCCTCGGCGCCGGTCAGCACGATCGCGCGGACATCGGAGGCGTATTTGAGATTGGTGAAGAGATCGCGCAGCTCCTCATAGGACTCGAAAGTCAGCGGGTTCTTCTTGTCCGGCCGGTTCAGCGTGATGGTCGCGACACGGCCGCTCGCATCGACCTGCCAGCGGAAGTGCTTTGCGGGATAATCCTTGAACGGCCGGAGCTTTGCTTTCATCTCGGACATGACGTGTTCCTTCACCCGGTAAAGACTTCGCCGCCGGCGACCGCGACGGCTTGTCCGTTGATTGACGATGCAGTCTCGGAGGCAAGCCAGAGGACGGCGTCGGCGACCTCCTCGGGCGTGACCAGCCGCTGCATCGGATTGACTTTTGCCAACGCGGCGCGCGCTTCCTGTTCGCTGCGGCCGGTCTTGGCGACGATGTTCGCGGCGGCATCCGCCACCAGCGGCGTATCGGTGTAGCCGGGGCAGACCGCATTCACGGTGACGCCGCGCCGTGCATATTCCAGCGCCAGCGAGCGCGTGAGGCCGATGACGCCGTGCTTGGCCGCGACATAGGCCGAGACATAGGCATAGCCGGTGAGACCCGCGGTCGAGGCCACATTGATCACGCGCCCGCGGCCGCGCTGCGCCATGCCGGGCAACACGGCATGCGTCACCAGGAATACGCTGGAGAGGTTGCTCGCCAGCATGTCCGCCCAGAGCGCCGCGCCGGTCTTGTCGAACGGCGCGCTCGCGGCCTTGCCGGCATTGTTGACGAGAATATCGATCGGGCCCGCCTCAGCCTCGATCTGCGCGACACCCTTGTTCACCGCAGCTTGATCGGTCACGTCCATCGAAACAGCGATGCCTGCGTGCTTGTCGAGCGATGCCGCCGTCGCTTTCAGCGCGTCGATCCGCCGCCCGGCGATGCTGACGCGCACGCCAGCTTTTGCCAGTGCGATCGCCGTCGCGGCGCCGATGCCGGATCCGGCACCGGTCACCAGCGCATGTGCGTTGGCCCAGAACCTCATCATGCCTTCACTCCCGCAGCCGCGCGTTCGAGATTGGCCTCGTATTGCGACTTGCCCGACAGATATTGCTTCGGCCACGCGATCTGCTTGACGCCGATCTTCGCGGCTTCATGCAGCGTCCAGGCCGGATCGGCGAGATGCGGCCGCGCGATGGCGCAGAGATCGGCGCGGCCGGCGGCGATGATCGAGTTGGCGTGATCGGCCTCCGAGATCGCGCCGACCGCGATGGTGGCGATGCCGACCTCGTTGCGGATCTTGTCGGCGAACGGCGTCTGGTAGAGCCGGCCATAGACCGGATGGTCGTCGGCCCAGACCTGCCCCGAGGAGCAGTCGATCAGGTCGGCTCCCGCCTGCTTGAACAGCTTTGCGAAGGCCAGCGCATCCTCGGGCGTGTTGCCGCCCTCGGCCCAGTCGTGACACGACAGGCGGACCGACATCGGCTTGTCCTCCGGCCACACCGCGCGGATGGCGCGGAACACCTCCAGCGGATAACGCGCGCGGTTCTCGATCGATCCGCCATACGCGTCGGTGCGGCGGTTGGTCAGCGGCGAGAGGAAGCTCGACAGCAGATAGCCGTGCGCGCAATGCAGCTCCAGGATATCGAAGCCCGCGGCCGCACCGCGCCTGGCCGCGGCGACGAACTGCTTACGCACCTCGTCCATCTCGGCGCGGCTCATCGGCTCCGGGATCTGGCCGTCGGGCAGATAAGGCACTGACGAAGCCGACACCAGCGGCCAGTTATGGTCCGGCAGCGCTTCGTCCATGCCTTCCCAGGCGACCCGCGTCGAGCCCTTGCGGCCGGCATGGCCGAGCTGGATGCCGATCCTGGCTTGCGAATTCTGATGCACGAAGTCGACGATGCGCTTGTAGGCCGCCGCCTGCGCGTCATTCCACAGGCCGCAGCAGCCGGGCGTGATCCGCGCCTCCGGCGAGACGCAGGTCATCTCGGTAAACAGAAGGCCGGCGCCGCCGAGCGCGCGGGAGCCGAAATGCACCAAATGGAAGTCGGTCGGCACGCCCTCCTCCGCCGAATACATCGCCATCGGCGAGACGATGATCCGGTTATGCAGCGACAGGCCGCGGATCTGGAACGGCGTCAGCATCGGCGGCGTGACGCGGTCGTTGGTCGCGGCCACGCCGCTGCGCTCCGCGAACCAGCGCTCATAGCCCTCGAGCCAGGTCTTGTCGCGCAGCCGCAGGTTCTCGTGGCTGATGCGCTGCGAACGGGTCAGCAGCGAATACATGAACTGCTCCGGCTCGAGCGTATCGGCATAGCGCGAGCCGACCACCTCGAACCATTCCATCGCGTTGCGCGCGGCGTTCTGGATCCGTGCCACGTCGACCCGGCGCAGCTCCTCGTAAGCCTTCAGCACCTTTGGGACGCTGTCGCCCGTCGCGCCGTGGATCTTGAACTGGTTGGTGAGCTCGATCGCATCTTCCAGCGCGAGCTTGGTTCCCGAGCCGATCGCGAAATGCGCGGTGTGGGCGGCATCGCCCATCAGCACGACATGGCTGTTGCCGTTGAACGTGGTCCATTTGCCGCAGATCAGCCTGGGGAACGACAGCCAGGCCGAGCCGCGCAGATGCCGCGCGTTCGAGACCAGATGATGCCCCTCGAGGATTTCCGCGAACACGTTCTCGCAGAATGCGATGGAGTCGCCCTGCTCCATCTTGTCGAGGCCGTGGGCGAGATAGGCCTCCTCGGTGGTCTCGACGATGAAGGTCGCCGCGCCCTCCTCGAACTTGTAGATGTGCGCCTGGAACCAGCCGTGCTCGGTCTTGCGGAAGTCGAAGGTGAAGGCGTCGAACGGACGGTTGGTGCCGAGCCAGATATAGCGGTTCGGCCGCATCAGCATGTCGGGCTGGAAGGCCTCGGTGTATTTGGTGCGGATCTTCGAGTTGACGCCGTCGCATGCCACGATCAGGTCGGCATCGGGAAACTCGAGATCGGAATTCACCTCGCGCTCGAAGATTAATTCGACGCCGAGCTCCTCGGCGCGCGCCTGCAGGATGTTGAGCAGCCGCTTGCGGCCGATGCCAACGAAGCCGTGGCCGGTGGTGCGCATGCGGCGGCCCTTGATCAGGACCTCGATGTCGTCCCAATGGTTGAAGGCCTGCTCGATCGTGTCAGCGGTGACCGGATCCCATTTGCGCATGTTGTCCATGGTCGCATCCGAGAACACCACGCCGAAGCCGAAGGTGTCGTAGGGCCGGTTGCGCTCGACCACGGAAATCACGTGCGTGGGATCCAGCATCTTCATCAGGATGCCGAAATAAAGCCCGGCCGGCCCGCCTCCAATGCAAACGATACGCATGGCGTTCTCCCGTTGGCTTCGGCGGATCGGGGGTGCGGACGAGGCGCGCTCCCCTGGAGCCGACAAGGGATAATATTTTATACTTAAAATAATTGTCAAGGGCGGCTCGGCCCCACCCGCAGCGTCGTCCCGGCGCAGGCCGGGACCCATACGCCGCAGCAGAAATTGTCGACGGGACTCGTCGTTCCAACGATGTGCAACAATGACAATCTGTGGTTATGGGTCCCGGCCTGCGCCGGGACGACACTGAACTTGTTGCTGCTGATTTGCCCGTCGAAGGCGTGGCAAGACGGCGGATTGCGCTCCGCTGATCCGCCCTACGCCGATGACAGGCCGCGCTACGCGACCTCAATGCACCGCGGCGTACAGGATCTTGTCCTGCGTCGCGTCCGCCGCGTCGAACTCGGCGACGATGCGCCCGGTGCGGGCGACCAGGATGCGGTCGGACACCGCGAGGATCTCCGGCAGGTAGGACGAGATCACCACCACCGCCTTGCCCTCGTCGGCGAGACGGCGGATTTCGCCGTGGATGTGCGGGATGGTGCCGACGTCGACGCCGCGCGTCGGCTCGTCGAAGATGATGATCGAGGGGTCCTGCACCAGAGTCTTGGCCAGCACCACCTTCTGCTGATTGCCGCCGGACAGCTCGATGATCCTGGCCTTGCGCTGCAATGCGCTGATCTTGAGCCGATCGACCCAGTAGCTGGCGAGCTTGCTGCGCCGCGCGCGCGACAGCAGGAAGCTCCAGCCCTTTCCGGTGGCGAGGCTGCCGATATAGACGTTGTCGTCGACCACCATGGTCTCGAAGAAGCCGTTGGCCTTGCGGTCCTCGGTGATGTAGGCGATTCCGTCATTGATCGCCTGCCGCGGCACGCGGTAGCGGATCGGCTTGCCGCGCAGGCGGATGGTGCCGCCATTGACCAGATTGCGCTTCAGCGCGCCGTAGATGATCTTGGCGATCTCGGTGCGGCCGGAGCCGATCAGGCCGGCGATGCCGACCACCTCGCCGGCATAGACCGAGAACGACATGTTCTTGACCGCCATGCCCATGGTGACGTTCTCGACCGTCAGCACCTTCTCGCGGCGCTGATGGGTCTTCTCTCTTCCGCCATAGACCGCCTGCGCCACCTCGCGGCCGACCATGTGCTGCACCAGCGCATCGCGGGTCAGCTGCCTGGCGGGCGCCGTGATCACCAGCTTGCCGTCGCGCAGCACGGTGATGCGGTCGGCGATCTGCAGCGATTCCTCCAGCGCATGCGAGATGTAGATGATCGAGACGCCGCGGGCGCGCAGGTCGCGCACCAGATGGAAGAAGTGGACGATCTCCTCCGGCGTCAGCGATGCGGTCGGTTCGTCGAAGATGATGATGCGCGCCTTGTTGTAGATCGCGCGCGCGATCTCCACCATCTGCTTCTTGGCGGTGCCGAGCAGCGCCACCGGCGTAGCTGGATCGACGTGGAAGTTGAGCGACTGCAGCAGCTGCTGGGCCTGGATGTTCAGGGTGCGGAACCGCGTCAGCAGCTTTTCGTTGCCGAGCTCGATGTTCTGCGCAGCGGTCATGGTCGGCACCAGGCTGGTCTCCTGATAGACCATGCAGATGCCGGCATTGAGCGCGTCGCGCGGCTGCTCGAAACCGGTCGGCTTGCCGTCGAGCAGATAGTCGCCGGAGGTGAGCTGGATCGCGCCCGCGATCGCCTTGCACAGCGTCGACTTGCCGGCGCCGTTCTCGCCGACCAGCGCATGCACCTCGCCGGGATAGAGGTCGAAATTGACGCCCTCGATGGCGTGGACGCCGCCATAGATTTTCGAACCATTGGTGATCCGCAGCACCGGCTCGCGGGCTGCGGAGGTCTCGGCCGTCTTGGCGCCGGGGGCCGCCTGCATCACACCGTCATTCATCGCAGCTCTCCCGTAGTGCGCAGCAGGCATCCGGCGCCGCGCGCCGCGATCACGACGCCCGATGGCGTGGCGCAGGCGGCGGTGATGCCGTGGAAGCGGCCGCCGGCGCGGCTGTGCAGGCTGTCGGTCGCATCGCCCTCGGCATCGAGATGCACCAGCAGACCGTAGGAGCGCGGCGGCGCCCATGGCTTCTGGATGCCGAGCGCCTTGACGCTGCCGATCTGCATCGGCTCCAGGCAATCGCTGCCGCCGGCGAGCGCCGGCGCGACCCAGTAATCGGGCGGCATCGTCGCCATCATCTCCTCGCGGAAATCATCTTCCTTGAGCACGAACTCGATCAGATGGGTGCGGCGGGCGAAGATGCCGAGCAGCATGCCGCCGTCGCCGTCCGGATGCAGCCGCGCCGGATAGCCCGGCATGTTGGCGGCGACGATCTCGCGCGGACCAAGCCCGTTGCCGCCGAGCGCGAACCGGCTGAGGCGATGGGCCCAGCTTTCGGTGAGCCACAGGCTGTTGCCGTCGGTCGAGACGCTCACGCCATAGGGATAGGGCAGATCGCGCAGCAGCACCTGCGGATCATCGAGGCCGGGGCCGCAGCTGATGAGCCGGCCACTGGCGCGCTTCTCCATCAGGTCGTGCCGCCATTCGCCTGGACGGCGGCCGACGCTGCCTTCAACGGCATAGATGCGGCCATCGGGCGCCGCCGTCACCGACAACAGCCCGGTGAGCGCGCTGCCGCCGACGGACTCCAGCCAGCGCAGATCGCGTTTTGCGGGATCGATCGCGGCAAGGCCCCTGCCCGCGACGCAGACCAGGAGGCGGCCGTCCGGATGCAGCGCGAGCCCGCCGGCATCATCCTCGAACTCGGCGACGACTGTACGCGTCGACAAGTCATTGCCGCCGAGCTTCAGCACCCGGCGTGCTGCGGAAACATAGACCGTGCCGTCGCCGGCGGCGATCACGTCGTCGACGCCGGGCAGCGGCTCGCCGATCGGCACAGCAGCGTCGAGCCGGTCGTTCGGGCTCAGCGCGCCGTCAAGCGGCGGGATCGCGTTCTGGCCGCCGTCGCGGTCGATGACGCTGCGGATGTCGCGCAGCAGATGATCGAAAAATCCCATTACGTCGTCACCCTGCTCTTTGCGCCCCAATAGGCATCGTAGCCGGTCCAGCTGTCGTCGACGCCGTCAAGCTTGATGCGGCCGATCCGGTTGTTCTCGAGCCCACCGAGATAGAGATATCCCTGGTGCTCGCGCATCGAGGTCAACGTCGAATGCGAGATGCCGGTCGGGTCCCACCAGGATTCCAGCGCCTCGCCCTGCTCGTTGAATTTCAGCACGCAGCCATGGTTGAGCGCCGGCGCCAGCCACTCGTCGGTCGGCACCTGCTTCACCATGCGCAGGCGGAAGCCGGGTTTTCGCGCGGCAAGGTCGAATGTCGGCGTGCGGATGCCGACCAGCGCCAGCCAGTAGGTGCCGTCGGAAGCGCGGTTGATGTTGTCGGGGTTGCCCGGCAGCTCGTCCATCAGCACTTCGGTCTTGCCCTTGTTCGGCCCGTCGATCCAGTGGCGGAACACCTTGCAGAGCGAGGTCGACGCGATCAGGATCGACTTGCCGTCATGCGAGACGCAGATGCCGTTCGGGAAATAGAAGTGGTTGATCACCGTGCGCGTGGTCCTGGTCGCCGGATCGTAGCAGACCACGCGGCCGTTCGGCCGGCCCTCGAGGATGTCGAGGGTGTTGGTGGTCATCTCGTAGCGCGTGGTGCAGTCGCTGAAATAGATCTTGCCGTCGGGTGCGATGTCGAGGTCGTCGGCCATGCGCAGGCGGCTGTCGTCGTTCAGCTTGTACCAGGTGCGGTTGGTCTCGTCGGTGACCTTGAAGATGCCGCCATCGGGCGCGACGCCGTAGACGCCCATGCCGGCGACCGCGACGATCAGATTCTCGTCGCGATCGAACTGCATGCCGAGCGGCCGGCCGCCGATATGGGCGAACACCTCGCGGGTCTTGAAGTCAGGCCCGGAGAAGCGGATCACGTTGCCGTCGCGGGTCGAGCCGTAGAGCCGGCCCTGGCGGTCGAGGATCACGTCCTCGGGCCCCTCGACCTGATCGACGCCGATCGCCTGCGCGTTGATCAGCCGGTCGTTCTGCGCGTAGGGCGACGTCGCGCCGGGCTGCACCGCCGGCGCCGAGGCGAGCGGCACGAAGGCCGGATTGACATAGATCTTCTGGATCGCCTTGCCGCGGTTCTTCGACCATTTGACGTCGATGCCGACGGCGGCGAGCAGGATCATGCCGGTCACCGCCGAGGTGACGTAGCCCGGGATGCCCATCCGCACGAGGCCGTTGATCAGGAGGAAGATGATCAGCGCGCCGATCATCGCCCGCCATACCGTACCCTTGCCGCCGGCGAGCGACACGCCGCCGAGCACGACGGCGGTCAGCGCCTGGAATTCCCAACCCACGCCGGTGGTGGAATCCGTCGAGGCCTGCCGCGCGGCGTAGAAGATGCCGCTCGCCGCGCACAGCGTTCCTGACAGCACATAGGTCATGAACAGCATCACGCGGACGCGGATGCCGGCGTGGCGCGCCGCCTTGCGGCTGGCGCCGATCGCGGTGAGATGCCAGCCGTAGCGCGAGCGCGACAGGAAGATGTGGCAGATCAACAGCACCACGAACAGCGTCGCCGCATTGACGGGAATGCCGAGCACGCTGCCGCCGCCGATGAAATCCCAGGCGTCGCTCTCGACCGAGTTGGTCGCGAACACCTGGGCGTAGCTGGTGTTGAGCAGGTTGACCGAGGCACGCAGGATGATCAGCGTCACCAGCGTGGTCAGGAACGGCCGCGTCTTCAGGAAGCCGATCAGGAAGCCGTTGATGCTGCCGAGCAGCGCGCCGACCAGAAGCGTCGCCGGCACCGCGAGGCCGACCGGCCATTCGCGCACCAAGAGGAAATACAGCGCCGCGAAATTGCACAGCGCGAAGATCGCGCCGACCGAGAGGTCGATGCCGCCGGTGACCAGGCAGAAGCCCATCGCGAGCGCGACGAAACCGAATTCGGCGAACAGCCGCAGCAGCGACACCGAGTTCTGCACCGAGGCGTAGTCGGGAATGGTGAGCGCGAAATAAGTCCACAGCCCGATCATCACGGTGAAGGGAACCACCGGCTCGAACCACTGTTTCAGCAACAGCTCCGACAGCAGGAGCCGGGGTGAAAATCGCCGCACCGATGCGGCAAAGGAATCAACGGCCATCGACATCGCCAAGCACCCTTTTGATTGAGCACGATCTTGCGGAAAACCGGCTTCCACTTTTCCGGATCGTGCTCGTGATTGAGCACGACCTTGCGGAAAACCGGCTTCCACTTTTCCGGATCGTGCTCGTGATCGAACACGATCTTGCGGAGAGCCGGCTTGCACGTCCCGGATCATGCTCCTGGTCATGATGCGATCGGCCATCGCATCGCGACCTCGTCCCTCGATGAACACGCTCTCCGTGAACGCTGCGCGTCGGTCGGAGAAAAACCGGCTCCACCTTGCCGGATCGTGCTCTTTGATACAGCCGGCGCGGGAATGCCCCCCGCGCCGGCTGTCCGCGCCTTGTTAATTTTTCTTGGGTAGCGCGAAGCAGTTGGCGCCCGAGGCGTTGGACTTATCGAGCCAGATCGGCCGCGTGTAATAGACGAGATTGCGGCTGCCCGGCTTCTCGCCGGATACCAGCAGGGTTTCGGCGGCGAACATCAGATCGTGGCCCTGCTCGGTCGCCTTGTAGCTCAGGAACTTGTAGAAATTGCCCGAATTGACCTGGTCGCAATCGAGCTGCGAGCCTTCACCCGAGGCGAACACCTTCACATCGTCGATCTTGCCGGCATTGCGGATCGCCTGCGCCGCGCCCGACTCCATGATGCCCCAGAAGCCGATCGAGGCGCAGAGGTCGGGATGCTGCTGGATCACCGTCGCGGTGACGTTGAGCGCGGTGTTGGCGTCCCAGTTCGCGGCCTGGTTCGAGACCACCTTGATGTTCGGATCCTTGTTCAAGACCTCCATGATGCCGCCGACCTGGTCGACGCTGGCGGCCGCGGTCAGTTCGCCCTGTACGATCTGGACCTTGCCCGACTTGCCGGAGCCGGTGCCGCAGGCCTTGACGGCCTCGTTCGCCAGCATCCTGCCGATCTCGCGCCAGTCGGCGCCGACAAAGGCGCCGGACTTGTAGTTCGAGGACATGTTGATCTGGATCACATGCGTGCCCTGGCTTTCGGCGCGCTTCAGATCCTTCATCAGCAGCGTGACGCTCGGATTCTGCACGATCAGCACGTCGGGCTTCTGGTCGACCAGCGCGGTCAGGGCCTGCTGCATCGCCGAGGGGTTGTTGTTGGGATCGCGCACGACATATTTCATGCCGCGCCACTCGGCTTCCTCCTGCACCACCCGGCCCCATTCGTCGGACAGCGGCACGCCGAGCGCGATCGGCAGATAGGCGATCGTCTTGCCCTGCAGCGCCTTGTCGTAGACGGCACGCAGCTCGCGCGCGGTCTTGGTGCCTTCCTCCTGCGCCGATGCCGCAAATGGCATCGCGGCCAGCGTCACGCCGGCCAGCAGGATCGTCCAGAATTTCGTCGTCGTCTTCATCGTCTCCCTCCACAAAGCAATTTCTTTTGATTGATTTATTTGGCGCAGCGACCGGCTTAGTCGCCTCGTCTCAGTCCCCTTGCCGCGCGGTCTCCTCGTCGCGGGGGTGCAGCCAGTTGTCGAGCACGATGGCGGCCAGCAGCACCACGCCCTTGATGATGTTCTGCACCTCGCTGTTGACGTCCATGATGGTGAAGGCGTTGAGCAGCGTGCCGATCAGGATGCAGCCGACCACGACGCTGAACACGCTGCCGCGGCCGCCGATCAGGCTGATGCCGCCGATCACGACGACGAGCACGACGTCGAAGATCATGGTGCCCTGGGTGATCGCCATCTGCATGCTGCCCGTGGTGCCGACCCAGACCAGGCCCGCAATCCAGGCGAGCAGTGCAACCAGCACGTGCTCGAGCACGATCAGCGGCCGCAGTGCGACGCCGGTCAGCCGCGCGGCCTCCGGACTGTCGCCCTGCGAATAGATGAAGCGGCCGATCGAGGTGCGCGACAGGAACAAATGCATCGCGATTGCACAGGCCGCGAACACCAGGATCGGAACCGGAATGCCGAACAGCCGTCCGGCGCCGAGATACATCAGGCCCGGCGCATCCTTCGGCGCATAGACCACCCAGGCCGGCGCGATCCAGAAGGCGAGGCCATAGATCACGAAGCCGGCAGCCAGCGTCACGAACAGCGCCGGCGCCTCGACGAAGGCGACCATCACGCCGTTGACGACGCCGATCAGCACCGCAACTGCCAGCGCCAGCAGCACTGCCGTGAAAACGGGCATGCCGTTCTGCATGTAGATCAGCGCGATCGCCCAGGAACCCGCCATGATCGCGACCTCGGAGAGGTCGATGCCGCGGCTGATCACGATCAGCCCCATGCCGAGGCCGAGCACGCCGAGGATGGAAATACTCCGCAACAGATTCAGGAGATTGGAGACGGTGGCAAAGCCGTTCAGCGTCAGGCCGAACACGATCAGGAGCGCGATGGTGATCAGGAGCACGATCTGCTCCTGGCTCGGCTTTGCAAACATTGCGCCCAGGCGAGATGATGCCGCAGGGACAGCAACGCCGCGCGATGGCGATTGCACGCTCATCGTTTCCTCCAGGTATTATTTTGCTTGAGACTTTAAGAGTGCCGATTAGTATTCGTCAAATGCATTCGGCGGATACGGATTGATCATTTCCATGCATGTACGTGACGTCGATCTGAACCTGTTCGTCGTGTTCGACGCGATCTATTCCGAGGGCGGCGTCAGCCGCGCCTGCTTCCGCCTCAACCTGACCCAGCCCGCGGTCAGCCATGCGCTGAGCCGGCTGCGCGCGATGTTCAACGATCCGCTGTTCGTGCGCCGCAACCACGTGATGACGCCGACCCCGCTGGCCCGCCAGATCATCACTACGGTGCGCCAGGCGCTCAACGGCCTCGAGACGACGCTGACCCACACCCACCGGTTCGATCCGGCGAAGACGCCGAAGCGGTTCGTGATCGGGCTGCGCAACAATCTGGAGGCGCCGATGCTGAGCGCGCTGGTCAATAGGATCAGCACGGTGGCGCCGCTGGTCGAGATCGCCACCGTGCGCAGCGAGCGCAACAATCTCGAGCGCGAGCTTGCCGCCGGCACCCTCGACGTCGCGATCGATACGCTGTTGCCGCTCTCGGCGGAGGTGCGGCGCGAGCAGATTCTGACCGAGCATATCGCGGTGTTCGCGCGGCGCGGCCATCCCGAGCTCGGCAGCCGGCTCGACAAGAAGGCTTATTTGCGCATGGAGCATGTCTGCGTGACGTCGCGGCGCAGCGGCCTGTCGTTCGAGGATTTTCAGCTCCAGCGCCTCGGCCTGACCCGCACTGTTCGCCTGACCTGCCAGAATTTCGCAACCGCCTGCCACGTCGTGAGCCGCAGCAACATGCTGCTGACCGCGTCGGAGAGCGCCGCCTCCGTGCTCGAAGATCCCGGGCTTCTGCAATGCTTCCCCTGCCCGTTTCCGATCAGCCCGCACGTCAATTATCTCTACTGGCACGCCACAGCCGAGGACGACACCACCAATCAATGGCTGCGCGAGCAGCTGCGCGCGGCCGCGACGCTGCTGGCCGGCAGCCAGTTCGGCAAGAAGAATCGGCGCGCGGCCAAAGCGCGCCCCAAGGTCGGCATCCCGCTTCCGACCAGCCTCGCCGCGGAATAGCGGCGCGCTATCGAGCCGCAAAGGCGGTGGGCTCCCTCTCCCGCTTGCGAGGGCTTTGCGCAATCGGGCGTGCGCGGGTGCAGGCCAGTGTCAGGCATTTTTTTGCGTGGCTTCTGGGGGCGCGCGGGAGTGGACAGCTTCGTTTGGGCGGCCGATTGACGGCATTGCGGAGCGGCGGTCACAGCGCAACACCCGTTGGACGCAGCATTGCCCATCGTTTGAGGTTCATGGCGAGGCAGAGAAGATGCAGATGGGTCTGATTGCGTGCCAAGCCCAGATAGCGAGCGCGCGCCCAGCCATAGACGCCCTTGAGGCGCGCGAAGACCTGCTCGACCGGGGCGCGGCGCCGTCCCACGGCGTCGTTGAAGCGCTTCTGACGCGCGGTCAGGGGATGATGCTTGTTGGGCCGGAACATCAGCCGCGGCTTGATGCCCCGGGCCGCGAGGAGGGCGCGGCGCTCGTGCTTGTCATAGGCCTGGTCGGCGTAGACCGCCTTCTCGTCGCCGCAGATCAACTCGTCGGCCGGCACCGTGTCGTTGACCGCGGCGTCGGTCAGCTTGCTGCGACGGATGATCGCCGAGCCCTGGTCGACGCCGACATGCGCCTTGTAGCCGAAGTACCGCTTGCCACCCTTCTTGGTCCATCGCGCATCCGCATCCCGCTCGCTGTTGACCAGCTTGCTCGGCGCACGCCCGTCCGGGCCGAGCGGCAGCGGGTCTTTCGGCGGCTTCGGCGGCTTCACCGCCGCCGGGATCAGGCTCGCATCGATCAATGTGCCCCGGCGCAGCACCAGCCCGCGCGCGTCGATCTGGCGCAGGATCTCGCCGAACAGCCTCTCCTCCAGATCGGCCTGCTGCAAAGCTTCGCGGAAGCGCCAGATCGTCGTGTGGTCGGGCGTCTCGTCACCGAGCACAAAGCCGCAGAATTCGCGGAACGAGGCCCGATCATCGAGCGCCTCCTCCAGCTCCGGATCAGACAACCCATACCATTGCTGCAACAGCAACGCCTTGAACATCACCAGCCGTGGATAGGGCGGCGCTCCACGCTCCGGTTCAGCAAGGCTGCGCAGCACGCACTCCACAGCCGCCCAATCGACCAGCTCGCAAATCCGCCTCAGCACCGAACTCCCTTTCCCCCGCCGCGACACCAGCGCATCTGCGAAGCTCGCTTGACCAACCTGCCGATACGCCATCCCCGCCTCCCCCTTCAGATCGGTCTTAGAGAATCGCAGATTCCCCTTTGCGCAAAGCCCTCGCTTGCGGGGGAGGGCTGGGGTGGGGGCTCTCTCCGCGAGTCATATCGTGGAGAGAGCCCCACCCGCCGCGCTACGGACGACGCTTCGCGTCGCTCTTCGCGCGTCGGCCTAAGAGCGAGCTTCGCTCGTCTCGACCCCGCAAGCGCAGGGCTATCGCATTTGGAAAGAAATCTGTCGGGCAGCGTCCTCGCGGCCGTCCTTCGAGACGCCCACCTTCGGCGGGCTCCTCAGGATGAGGTCTTATTTTTGCGGCACAATAGTAGACCCTCATGGTGAGGAGCGCCGCTTGCGGCGCGTCTCGAACCACGAGGCCAAGCATTTGCGCGGTCGCCAAGGAGCATCTGCGATAACCCTGCCCGCAAGCGTGAGAGGCAAAGCGAATCTGCGGACACACCGATGGAACCAAGCTTCAGCACACCGCTAAAGCCCGCTCAGCCCACTATCCACCGCGAGCGTCTGCGCGGTGACATAGACGCTTTCATCCGACATGAAGAACAGCGCGGCATAGGCGATCTCCCACGCTGTCGCCTGACGGCCGAACGGGATATGCCCCTTGCCGCGCGACGGACGGCCCGCGCCGGCCTCGCCGCCGAATAGCCGCGTCAGCCCACCACGCGGATCGGGTCCGAGCCGTCCCAAGTCGCGGCCACGGTCCTGATCTTCTCGAAGAACCGCCCCTTCGATCCCGAGATGTCTGAGATCTCGATCACGGTGCCGGCATGGCCGGCGGTGTCGAAATAGGCGAAGCGTCCCTTGGGGCCGCCGATCTGGCCTTCATGACCGACCGTGAAGCCTGCCGCGATGGCGCGGTCGTAGAGCGACTGGTAGTCCGTGCTCCAGTACGACATGTGCTGCAGGCCCTCGCCGTGGCGCGCCAGAAAATCCAGATACATCGACGGCGCGTCGTTGCGCTGTTGGATCAGCTCGATCTGCAGATCGCCGGAATTGGCCAGCGCGATCGACATCTCGACCGCGGAGTCCACGCCGCGATAGCGGAACCAATCGACCTTGACCGAGGGGATCAGGAAGAATGGCCCGACCCGCAATGTCTCGGTCCAGAACTTCAACGCCGCATCGATGTCGCGAACGACGTAGCCGTTCTGACAGACCTTGCCGAACAATGCACTCATGCGCCCTCCCCGCCGCTCACAAACCGCTGAGCCCGCTGTCCACCGCGAGCGTCTGCGCGGTGACATAGACGCTTTCATCCGACATGAAGAACAGCACGGCATAGGCGATCTCCCACGCCGTCGCCTGACGACCGAACGGGATATGCCCCTTGCCGCGCGACGGCCGGCCCGCGCCGGCCTCGCGGCCGTTCGGGGTGTCGACCAGCCCGGGATAGACCAGATTGGCGCGGATGCCGCGCCGCGCGCCGGTGTGTGCGATGTTGCGCATCAGGCCGCCGAGCGCGGCCTTGGAGGAATCATAGACCGCCATCTGCGATCCCGCCTTCAGCGCCGCGATCGAGGAGATGAACACGATCGAGCCGCCGCCTTCGAATTTCGGCAAGGCGGCGCGGCAGCACAGCATCGGGCCGCGGACATTGACGTCGTAGATCCTGTTCCACTCCTCCGCGCTGACATTGTCGAGCCCGGTCTTGCCGAAGGTGCCGATGTTCAGCACCATGCCGTCGAGCCCGCCCATCGTGCGATGCGCTTCATCAACCATCCTGATGACGTCGGCTTCCCTGGTGACATCGGCGGCGATCGCGAAAGCGCGGCCGCCGTCAGCTGCAATACGAGCAAGCGTGTCCTCGGCCGAGGCGCGGTTGAGGTCGGCGACCGCGACATGCGCGCCCTCGCGCGCGAACAGCAGGCTCATGGCGCGGCCGTTGCCGATCGGATCGGTGGCGGCATCGAACACCCGCTGGCCGCCGCCGACCACGAGGATGCGGCGGCCGTTGAGGCGTCCCCTGCCCGGCGCGGTACCCGAGGATTCCGCGCTCAACGGACGGACATAGCGCTCCGGCTTCGTGTCTTGCCTGGCCTCTTGCGAAGTCTCCGACATCCCGTCAGCTCCGATTCCTGCCGCCCTCGTAGACCGCCATGCCGGCGGCCGGATCGAGATCGGTCTCGGTTGCCTCCGTCAGGCGCGCCATCATCATGTAGAAGCCGAGCGCGACGATCGCCTCGACGATCTCCTGATCGCTGAAATGCTCGCGCATGCCGGCGAAGGCGGCGTCGCCGACGCGCACCTTCTCGACCACCTCGCGGCCAAAGCCGAGCAGCGCGCGCTCGGTTGCGTTCAGCGCCGCATCGTCGTAGTTGCCGCGCTCGACGGCATCGATCTGCGCCTGGGTGACGCCGACGCCGAGCGCAATCGGCACGTGCTGGCGCCATTCATAGGCGCCGCCCTCGAGCTGCGCGGCCTGCAGGATCAGGAGCTCGCGGTTGACCGCCGACAGCTTCTGCTTGTGCAGGATCGAATTGCCGAGCCGCATCAGCGGAATGGCATTGGCCTCGGCATGGGCCATCATGCGGAAGATGTTGAGCTTGACCGGCATGCGGTCGAACGCGGCGCGGATCTCTCCGCTCGTCGTGTCCGGATCAATCAGGGGCAGCCTTGCCACGCGTCTCTCCCTTTTGCGTCTGTTCGTTGTTCTTGCCGTCGTTCTTGCCGTCGGTGCGACCAGCTAATGCACCGGGCCGGCCGAGATCAAGCCGGCCGCGCGACATTGCCCGAATTGCGGGGTTCAGCCATGCGGTTCCGCGCTTGAATCCGCATCCACGGGCAGGCATAAGGAGCGCCAACTCCCCTAAAAAATGCCCTTAGCCCAAGGATTTGAGAAGGATTTACGATGCCCGCCTATCGCTCCCGCACCACCACCCACGGCCGCAACATGGCGGGTGCACGCGGCCTCTGGCGCGCCACCGGCATGAAGAACGAGGATTTCGGCAAGCCGATCATCGCGGTGGTCAATTCCTTCACCCAGTTCGTGCCCGGCCACGTCCATCTGCAGAATCTCGGCCAGCTCGTGGCTCGCGAGATCGAGAAGGCGGGCGGCGTCGCCAAGGAGTTCAACACCATTGCGGTCGATGACGGCATCGCGATGGGTCATGACGGCATGCTGTACAGCCTGCCCTCGCGCGAGCTGATCGCCGACAGCGTCGAATACATGGTCAACGCGCATTGCGCGGACGCGATGGTCTGCATCTCCAACTGCGACAAGATCACGCCCGGCATGCTGATGGCGACGCTGCGGCTCAACATCCCAACCGTGTTCGTCTCGGGCGGACCGATGGAGTCGGGCAAGATCCTGCTCAAGGGCAAGAAGCGCGCGGTCGACCTGATCGACGCGATGGTCGCGGCCGCCGATTCCAACGTGTCGGACGAAGAGGTCGAGGTGATCGAGCGCTCGGCCTGCCCGACCTGCGGCTCCTGCTCCGGCATGTTCACCGCGAACTCGATGAACTGCCTGACCGAGGCGCTCGGCCTCGCGCTGCCCGGCAACGGCTCGGTGCTGGCGACCCACGCCGACCGCAAGAGCCTGTTCGTCGAGGCCGGCCATCTGATCGTCGACCTCGCCCGCCGCTACTACGAGCAGGACGACGCCAAGGTGCTGCCGCGCAACATCGCGAACTTCAAGTCGTTCGAGAACGCGATGACGCTCGACATCGCGATGGGCGGCTCGACCAACACCGTGCTGCATCTGCTCGCCGCCGCGCGTGAAGGCGAAGTGCCGTTCACGATGACCGACATCGACCGCCTGTCGCGCAAGGTGCCGGTGCTCTGCAAGGTCGCGCCCTCGGTGCAGGACGTTCACATGGAGGACGTGCATCACGCCGGCGGCATCATGGCAATTCTCGGCGAGCTCGACCGCGCCAAGCTGCTCACGACCGACGGGCCGACCGTGCATGCCGCGACGCTGGACGATGCGCTGAACCGCTGGGACGTGGTGCGGACATCAAGCGACAAGGTACGCAACTTCTACCGCGCCGCGCCGGGCGGCGTGCCGACCCAGGAGGCGTTCAGCCAGGACCGCCGCTTCGACGAGGTCGATCTCGATCGCGAAAAGGGCGTCATCCGCAACGCCGAGCACGCCTATTCCAAGGACGGCGGTCTCGCCGTGCTGTTCGGCAACCTCGCCGAGGACGGCTGCATCGTGAAGACCGCCGGCGTCGACCAGAGCATTTTGAAGTTCTCCGGGCCCGCCCGGATCTTCGAGAGCCAGGACGCATCGGTCGACGCCATCCTCACCAACAAGGTGAAGGCCGGCGACGTCGTGCTGATCCGCTATGAAGGTCCGCGCGGCGGCCCGGGCATGCAGGAGATGCTGTACCCGACCAGCTATTTGAAGTCGAAAGGTCTCGGAAAGGCCTGCGCGCTGATCACCGACGGCCGCTTCTCCGGCGGATCGTCGGGCCTGTCGATCGGCCACGTCTCGCCGGAAGCCGCCGAAGGCGGCCTGATCGGCCTCGTCGAGGAAGGCGACGTCATCGAGTTCGATATTCCGAACCGCAAGGTCAACCTCAAGGTCGACGATGTCGAGCTGAAGCGCCGTCGCGCAGCGATGGAAGCCAAGGGCAACGCGGCATGGAAGCCGGCAGCGCCACGCAAGCGCGCAGTCTCGACCGCGCTGAAGGCCTATGCGGCGTTCGCCAGCAGCGCGGCCAAGGGCGCGGTTCGCATCCTGCCGGAGTGATCGGGGCGAGCTGAACTCGGCCGTCCACTTCGCAAGAGCGAGTTAGCTTCTCTTGTGTCATTGCGAGCGCAGCGAAGCAATCCATCTGTCCGCACATGCGGAACCATGGATTGCTTCGTCGCTTCAGCGCAAAATTGCTCTGCAATTTTGTCGCGAGCTCCTCGCAATGACGGCACCATTGGGTCGCGCCCCAAACTCCCACAGGGGGAGGTCGGATGGCGCCATCGCGGTCCATCTGGTTCAGGCGTGCAAGTCGGCCGCCTCGATCCGGATGCGGTCGGCATGCAGTGACCAATCGCACAGCGATTGTTCCTGGCAAAACTTGACCTTGGCCATCTCGGTGGCCTGGCCCTCGCTCGAGGCGTCGACCTCAAGCGCGCCCTGGCAAACCTCGCGCTCGCGGCCATTGCCGCCGAGCACGTCCTTCATGAAATGAACGACGAAGCGTGACATGGAACCCTCCCTGCTGCACCGGCAGAGCCCGGGGGTACCACGCTAGCACTAACACGAAAGGGTAGTGAGTTAATTCGGCTGATACGTGTGCGACTGTTCGCAGCGGGGAAAACTAGGCGCCGGCCTGCGGCAGGCTGGCGGCAGCGATCGCGACGATCTGCGCAAGACGGCGGCCGATCCTGGCGGGCGCGTTGCGGAGCAATGACTGGACCTGTCGCATGAACTTCTTCCTTCCGTGCCCGGAATGGTCGGGCACGCAGGGAAAATGGCGATTTTCGGCTAAGCCGTCGATATCTCAGGGAAAATAACAACGGACACGCTGCGAGGCGGTCGTTTGGCAATGGGTTTATTGCCTCGATCGAGGCTACGACGAAGGAGATTTTCTCCGGTGTTTTGGCGCGCGCAACAACACTCGCACGGCTGGCCATTTGCTCGGGCGACGCACCGGCGGAAGGGTTCCCCCTGCCCTTGCGGTAATATCTCCCCGCAAGGCCTGGCGCTCGCACGATTTCTGAATATTGGAAATGTACCCCTGAGTTGCCCGACGCGTCAAGTTGCCCTGCTCGAACGCCGGCAGCCGCCAGAGCTCCTTTGCATGGGGTTGTTTTCGATATTTTTGGCCGCACGCAGCCGCGGCCCCCGCAGGGGCAGGGCTGACCCTACCCCGGCATGAACCCGAACGCCTTCTCGAACCGTCTTGCGTAGACCGGCCACACCTCGGGATTGATGATGCGCGGCGGGCGCTTGCCGTCGAGCGCGTCGAGGATCTGCTCGGCGGCGATCCGGCCCATGTTGATGCGCGCCTCGCGGGTGACGCCGGCGGTGTGCGGGCTTGCCAGCACATTGTCGAACTGCAAGAGCGGGTGATCCGGCGGCGGCGGCTCCTTGTCCCAGACGTCGAGCCCGGCCCCGGCGATACGTTTGTCACGCAGCGCTTCCTCCAGCGCCTTCTCGTCGTGGATGAAGCCGCGCGCGGTAGTGACGAAATAGGCGTGCGGCTGCATCAGCGCGAACTGGCGCGCGCCGATCATCCCGCGGCTGTTCTTGTCCAGCGGACAGGAGATCGAAACAAAGTCCGCGCGGCGCAAGAGATCGTCGAGCTCGACCTTCTCCCCGCCCCGCTTCGCCATCTCATCCGCCGTGAGATAGGGATCGTAGGCGATCACCTTCATGTGCAAGAGGCCCTTGCACAGTTCGGCGATGCGGCGGCCGACATTGCCGAGACCGACGATGCCGACGGTCTTCTCCTTCAGCTCATTGCCGATCAGATCGTTGCGGTTGACATTGGCCTCACGCCGCAGCCTGCGGTCGGACTGGATGATCCGCTTCGACAGCGTCAGCATCATGCCGAGCGCGTGTTCGGCGACCGAATTGGCGTTGCCGCCGGACTGGTTGACGACAAGCACGCCCGCCGCGGTGCAGGCATCGACATCGACGGGATCGAAGCCGGCACCATTCGACGACACGATCAGAAGATTAGGCGCACGCTTCAACAGCTCGGCATGGGCATGGAAATGCGGCGCCAGCTCATCGCGCGCCGCGCCGATCTGATAGGCATGCGCGTCGGCGAGAACCGGCGCGAATGTCGCCTCCGGCGTCTCGTTCTCCAAACGATCGAGCCGGACGTCCGGCCGCTTCTTCAGGATATCGACGTAGATCTCGTGGGCGAGGTATTTGACGTAGAACACGCGCTTGTTGTTGACGGTCATGTCTTCGAGCAGCTTTCAGTTTGGGAAGCCATAGAGTCGTGCGGGATTGTCGACGAGGATGCGGTGCCGTGTCGCCGAATCCGGCGTCCATTCGTGAAACAGGTCGAGCAGATGGCCGGCATCGGGCATTTCACCATCGACCCGCGGATGCGGCCAGTCGCCGCCCCACACCAGCCGTTCAGGATTGGCTGCGACCAGCGCCTCGTGGAACGGCCGCGCATCGGGATAATCAGGAGCCCGCTGACTCAGGCGATGCGCACCTGACAGTTTGGCCCAGCACCAGCCTTCGTCCACCGCACGCAGCAAGCTCTGAAAGCCCGCGGTGTTGATGCCGGCGGCAGCATCGGTGCGGCCCATGTGATCGACCACGACCGGCAACCCGAGCGCCTTCAGCGTCGGGATCGTGTCGGGCAGATCCTTCACGTCGATCCAGAGCTGCAGATGCCAGCCGAGCTCGGCCATCACGCCCGCGTGCGTTTCGGCAACATTCAAGGGAATGCCGCCGCGATAGTGCAGCTGCCCGCCGCGGAAGAAATGGTTGAAGCGCAGGCCGCGGACGCCGAGCACATGCCATTGCCGCAGCGTGCCCGCCGCCACATCGGCATCGGCCACCGCGACGCCGCGCAGACGCGCGGGCTCGCGCTGCAGCGCATCCAGCATCGCCGAATTGTCGTGGCCGTGCGCGCTGCCCTGCACCAGCACGCCGCGGGCGAAACCGAGCGCATCGAGCATGCCGAGATAGGTCGCGAGCGGCGCGTCGGGCGGCGTGTAGCTGCGATCGCCGGCATAGGGAAAGCGGTCAGCCGGGCCGAACACATGCGCATGCGTATCGCAGGCCTTCGGCGGCAGCTTGTCCTTTGGCGGCGTCACCGGACGCGGCGGCAGGCAGGCGGGAATTTCCGACGCAGCCATGTTCTACTCCGCCTTCATGCCGGCGGCCTTGATGATCGGCCCCCATTTGTCGTAGTCGGCCTTGATCTTGGCGGCGAACTTGTCCGGCGTGGAGCCGATCGGGATCGCACCGAGCTTGCCGAGCCGCTCCTTCACGGCATCGGTGTTCACCGCCGCGACGAAATCATGCGAGATCTTCGCGACGAGGTCGGCCGGCATACCGCCGGGTCCAAGCAAGCCCCACCACACCTCGGTGTCATAGCCCGGCACGGTTTCCGACATGCTGGGCACGTCAGGCAGGAACGGCGCACGCGAGCCCGTCGTCACCGCCAGCGCGCGAACCGTGCCGGCCTGCAATTGCCCGACCGATTCCGGCCCGTTGTTGAACGACATCGGAATTTGGCCGCCGAGCAGATCGTTGATCGCGGGCGCACCGCCCTTGTAGGGGATCGCGTCGAGATCAATCTTGGCGAGGCTCTTGAGCAGCTCACCGGCCAGATGGGTCGAGGTGCCGTTGCCGGCATGGGCGAAGGACAGGCTGCCCGGCTTCGCCTTCGCCGCGGCGATGACGTCGCCGACCGATTTGAACAGCGAATCCGCGCGCACCAGCAGCACGTTCGGCGACGACGCCAAGAGCGAGATCGGCGAAAAATCCCTGCACGTGTCGTAGGGCAGCTTTGGATAAAGGAACGGATTGGTGGCGTGGCCGCTCGCCACCATGATCAGATTGTAACCGTCGGGCGCGGAGGTCGCGATCGCCTGCGAGGCGATCACACCGCCGGCGCCCGGCCGGTTCTCGACCACGATCGATTGCGTCCAGGTCTTGGACACCGCTTCGGCGAGCGTCCGCGTCAGCACATCGACGCCGCCGCCGGGCGGATATGGAACGAGAATGTGAACGGCCTTGGCCGGGAACGGCTGCGCGGACGCAAGGCCGGCCACAAAAATGGCCGCTGCCGCAATGGCGGTCCGCCAGACCCATCCGGCCATCGACGCCTCCCGTCCCTTGATCGCTGCCGTCCCTTTTTCGTTACGCCTGTATCGCACGTCGGTTCGGCGCTGCGATGGCCGAATTCCGCAGATCGCGTTGCGGCCGCGACATGTTGACAATCGCAGGCACCGCGTCAAGTTTCGTGCGGCAAGCGGCCATCAGCGTCGCGCGAGCAGGGAGAACAGGATGGCGGCCGCGGAACAAGCCTCGTCCAAAGATAAAGCCAAGGACAAGTCCCAGGATGCGGCGACGACCTGGCACGGCATCGTGCTGCAGACGCTGAAGCGGAACGAGATCAAGCTGGTGCCCTATGTGCCCGACCGGGTGCTGACCACGCTGATCAAGGACCTGCACGCCGATCCCTATTTCACGACGTTTCCGACCGCGCGCGAGGAAGAAGCGGTCGGCATCGTCTCCGGCGCCTGGATGGCGGGAACGCGCGGCGCGGTGCTGATGCAAACTTCGGGCTTTGCCACGCTCGCCAACGTGCTGGCCTCGCTCGCGGTGCCCTACCAGATCCCGCTGATCATGTTCGTCTCCGAGCGCGGCACGCTAGGCGAGTTCAATTACGGCCAGGCGCTGGTCTGCCGCACCATGCGCCCGGTGCTGGATTCGCTGGCGATGGAGCATCACACCATCACGCGGCTCGACGAGCTCGAATTCATCGCCGACCGCTCGATCAAGCAGGCCGTCACCACCCAGGCGCCGGTGGCGCTGATCCTCTCGCCGCTCTTGACCGGCGGCAAGACCTTCGACAAGTGAGATCAGCCATGACCAGCACCCACGCGCGCAACACCAAGGTGATGAACCGCTTCGATCTCACCCAGCGCCTCGTCGCCGGGCTCAAGGACGAAGCCGTGATCGGCGGCATCGGCAACACCAATTTCGACCTCTGGGCCGCCGGCCATCGCCCGCAGAATTTTTACATGCTGGGCAGCATGGGCCTTGCGTTTCCGATCGCGCTCGGCGTCGCGCTGGCGCAGCCGAACCGGCGCGTGTTCGCACTCGAAGGCGACGGCTCGCTGCTGATGCAGCTCGGCTGCCTCTCGACCATCGCGACGCTGGCGCCGAAGAATCTCACCATGGTGGTGATGGACAACGGCATCTACCAGATCACGGGCGCCCAGCCGACGCCGGCCGCTGGCCATACCGATATCGTCCAGGTCGCAATCGCCAGCGGGATCGCGAACAGCTCCTGGGCCGCCGACGAGGACGATTTCGAGCGGCTGATCGAGCAGTCGAAACAGGCCTCCGCCCCGACCCTGATCGGCGTCCGCATCGACGACAAGCCCGGCACCGGCACCACCCGCCGCGACCCCGTGCAAATCCGCGAGCGGTTCATGAGCGGGATGGGGGTAAGGCAGTTGCTGTAGGCAATCGGCCCACAATCTCCACGTCATTGCGAGCGAAGCGAAGCAATCCATCCAACCGCCCACGTTGATGCATGGATTGCTTCGTCGCTTCGCTCCTCGCAATGACGGCGGATAGTCCCACCGCTCAATTCATCCGCAACTCCGTGATGTGCCGCGGATCCGGCGCGAGCTCGCCGCGCTCGACGCGCTTGACGATGTCGGTCAGCGCGGCATTCGCCGCGCAGGTGATGCCGCGCTTCTCGCCTTCGCGGACCACGAGGCCGTTGAGGAATTCGATCTCGGTGCGGCGGCCCTTCTGCATGTCCTGGCCCATCGAGGGACGCTGCGCAGACGAGGTGCGCTTGGCATCCTTAAAGCGCTGCTCGTCGCACACGCGCGTTGCGGCCTCGTCGCCCTCGCCGGCCCGCGCGATGGTCTCGGGCGGCAGATGCAGGATCTCCTCCAGCTGATAGCCCTGCGCCTGGCCGACGCGGATCGCCTCGCTGCCGAGCCGCGTCGAGAAGCGGCGCAGCGGCTCGCTTTGCAGCACCTCGCCGCCCGCCAGACCGGTGCAGGCCGAGAGCCCGTTGCCCATCACGTTGGCAACCAGCTTGGACCAGCGCTCGCCCCAGAGATTGGAGGTCACCTTGGCGCTGTCGGAATAGCCGACCAGGCGGCACACCTCTTCGGCCCGCGCGGTGATCCGGCCATGCACCTCGCCGGCGCGAAACACGGTGTGCGCGGCGCCACCCTTGCCGGCGCCGCGGTGGATATGACCCGGCTCCGGCAGATTGACGGTGATGCTGCTCGCGATGCAGCCGAGCGTCTTGCCCCAGCCGACGACGCCGGCGATGGTCTCCTCGTTCATGCAGTTTTGCAGCGAGACGACGTAGCCATCCGCCGCCAGATATTGCCGGATCAGCATGGTGACCCAGGCGGTGTCGTAGGACTTCATGCAGACGAAGGCGATGTCGACGGGTTTCTCTTTCGCCAATTGCTGCGCCTCGGTGACATCAAGCGCCCGCACCGGCACCGAGAATTCCGCAACGTCCATCGCGTGCGTGACGCGCAGTCCGTGCTTGCGCATGTGCTCGACATGCGCGGGCCAGGGATCGATGAAGGTGACATCCTCCCCTGCCTGCACCATGTGCGCACCGGCGTAGCCGCCGACCGCACCCGCGCCGACGATCGCGATCTTCCGAGTCATGCTTCCATCCCCTGCTTCTTGACCAAGGCAGACGCTTGCTGCGTCCGTCCGTTGCAACCCAGTCTAGGGGATCGGGCCGCCAGGCCAACCGGCCGCTTCATGAAAAAACGGGCCTGTGCCATGCCGGTATTCATGGGGCCCAAGAAAATGGGCCCAAGAAAAATCCCCGCGGGCGATGCGCCCGCGAGGATCTTCGTAATCAGAAGTCTCGATGCGATCAGTCGATGATTTTGACGATCCGGCGGGTGCGCGGCTCCACGATCACGCGGCGATCGTTGACGACCGCGTAGCGATACTCGGTGTAGCGCGGCACCGGGCGCAGCACGACGGTGTCGGGCAGCGGCTCGCCGACCACGACGCGTTCACGCACCACCACCGACGGCTCGTTGCGCGGGATCGACGTGATCACCGCATTCGGAATCTCGAGGCCGGCGCCGACCGCGGCACCCACCGTGCCGCCGACGATCTCGCCGACCGGCCCCGCGATTTCGCCGCCGGTTCGCGCGCCGTTCGCGGCGCCCGCCGCAGTCGTGGACTGCGCGAAGGCCGAACCGGACGCGAGCAGCGACGCAGCAGCGACAAGGGAAACAGCAAAAAGCTTGTTCATGATTGTCCTCCTCCGAATTGATCGATGCCCCCTCAACATCGCAAGCAACGAGAACGTTCCAGTTCCAATGCTGCAACCCGCGCAACTCCAGTTCCGCGCGCAATTCGCTTGATTCCAGCACGAATGAAAATGCTGCTCCGGACAATGTCCGAAGCGGCATTCATCCTGCGTTCAGATTCAGGGATAGTTCAGAACAGGAGCGCGCTGCGCGCCGTTCATTCCGGCGGTTTTTGATCGGCTCGCCGTCTTGGAGCTCGCCGTCTTGGCGGCCGTGCAGCTGATGGCTTGATGCGGATTCGCATCGTCCCGCCCTTCGACTCGATCTCGAAAGCGTTGGTCCTGCGAACCAGTTCGCCGAGGGTGCGGAAGCCGTAGGTCCGCTGATCGAAATCCGACGCGAAATTGGCGAGCTGCCGTCCGACCTCGCCAAGCGTCACCCAGCCGTCCTCGCTTGCCATCTGGCCGATCATCTTCTTGAGGATGGGCGTGGCGGCCTCCGGCGGCTGTAACGGCTGGGCCCGCACGGCGGCATCCTGATTGCTCGGCGCGCCGCCGCGCAGATTCTCGGTATAGACGAACCGGCGGCAGGCCTGCCGAAAACTCTCCGGCGTCTTCTGCTCGCCGAACCCGAACACGTCGATTCCGTGTTCACGGATGCGGGCGGCAAGCCTGGTGAAATCGCTGTCCGACGACACCAGGCAGAAGCCGTCGAAACGGCCGCTGTGCAGCAGGTCCATGGCGTCGATCACCAAGGTGATATCGGATGCATTCTTCCCGGTCGTATAGGCAAATTGCTGCTGGGGAATAATGGCGTGCTTCGACAGAATGTCGGCCCAGCCCTTGGACCTGGGATTGGAGAAGTCGCCGTAGATGCGGCGCACGCTGGCCTCGCCGATCTTGGCGATCTCCTCGAACAGCCCATCGGCGATCTTTGCAGATGCATTGTCGGCGTCGATCAGGACGGCCAGACGAGGCGAACGGAGTTCGGAAGGCATGGCATTTCTCGGCTGGGACACGATGGATCAAGGCTCCACGAGACGGCTCCGGAACCGGCGCACCGTCGTATCGGAGCACATCGCGCGTCCCAAGCATAGGCTCAGTGCATCGCCGGACTTCTGCGGCGTTGGCCAGCCTTGAGGCGGCGAGATCAGATCACCTCGCCCAGGTCGATCGCCCGCCTCGCGAACTCGATCGCCTTCTCGGCGGTGATCGCGTCCGCTGTGGTCGTCGCCTCGTCGCGCACGGACGGCGGCGAAGCGATCCGTATCTTCTTGCCGTTCGAACGGCGGATGGTCGCGCGCCAGCGATCGACATCGCGCCGGTAGGCATCGATCACAAAATCCCGATAGGTGACGCCGCTCATGAGCGGCTGAATCGATGCCGCTTCGACAGTGGGCGGCCGGCTTGCGATGTCGCGCACCATCTCGACAATCGTCTCGACGGCATGCTCACGCGTGACGCCGGTCGCGTCCCTGAGCAGATAGCTCACCGCCGCGCCGATCTGCGCCCTCGCGCGATCGTCGCTCGCAAAATCCAAATCGGCCTGAACTGACATATGGGGAAAACGCCTCCGCCCGACGCAACATCGGATACCTCCAGGCATCCGGTACTTTGCAACCACGTGACGTTTAGTCGGCTTCCCATTAAAGCCGGATTATCCGTTAGCCCCCGATTTCCCGGATGCCGTTAACCGGCTCTTGATGCCGCTTCGCAGGATGCCCGAAGCGGCAAGCATGGTCGACCGGATCACGGGAGGACCGCGCCACGCGTCGATTTGTTTGTAGCCCCATCCGGCGCCGCAGCCCGGGCCGCCGTCAATTCACGCGTGATCTTCAATTGACATATCACTGCTATTCGTGTGACATTTTATGAAAAGGCCGAAAAGAGCCGTCAGCATCCACTTGGGGAGGCAGCAATGACCATTTCCGACGTCACCGCAGCAGCCGGAAGCCGGGCTCCGGCCGTTGCGCGAACCGCGCAGGCGCAGCAGGTCGCCGACATCGCGGCACGGCTCGAACGCCTGCCGCTGACCTCCTATCAGCGCTGGATCTTTGGAATCATCGCGACCGCGTGGTTCTTCGACAGCATGGACCTTGCCGCGCTCACCTTCGTGCTCGGCTCGATCCGCCAGACCTTCGGCCTGTCGACGGCTGAAGCCGGGCTGCTGTCCAGCATGAGCTTCCTCGGCATGTTCGTGGGCGCCGCGTCCGCCGGCCTGCTCGCCGACCGTTTCGGCCGCGCCCGCGTCTTCCAGGTCAGCATGATCTTCTGGGGATTGGGCAGCCTGTGCTGCGGTCTGTCCACCACTGCGACCGCGCTCGGCGCATCCCGCCTGCTGCTCGGCTTTGGAATGGGCATGGAGTTTCCGGTCGCGCAGTCGATGGTCTCGGAGATCATGCCGGCACGCAACCGCGGCCGCTACATCGCGTTCCTCGAAGGATTCTGGCCGCTCGGCTTCATCGCGTCGGGCCTACTGACCTACTTCGTGCTGCAGGTCGCCGACTGGCGCTGGGTCTTCATCCTGCAGGCGATCCCAGCCGTCTTCGTGCTGGTGGTGCGCCGCTTCGTTCCGGAATCGCCGCGCTGGCTCGCCTCGCACGGCTATTCGGAGCGGGCCGAGGCCACGGTGCGCGACATCGAATCCAGGGTCCGCGATCGTCTCGGCGGCAAGGACCTGCCGCCGGTGGTGCGCCAGGCCGCCACTCCCGCGTCCGAAGTGACCGGCCTGAGAACGCTGTTTTCGGGGATCTACGCCAAGCGGACCACGATGTTGTGGACCCTGTGGTTCTTCGCGCTGCTCGGCTTCTACGGCCTGACCACGTGGCTCGGCGCGCTGCTGCAGGCCAAGGGCTTCCCGATCACCAAATCGGTGTTCTACACCATCCTGATCTCGCTCGCGGGTATCCCCGGCTTCCTGGTCTCGGCGTGGCTCGTCGAATCCTGGGGCCGAAAGGCCACGCTGGTGATGAACCTGCTCTGCGGCGCGATCGCCTGCCATTTCTACGGCTCGGCGGCGGACCAGACCCAGCTCATCATCGCCGGCCTCTGCATGCAGTTCTTCCTGTTCGGCATGTGGTCGGCGCTCTACGCCTATACGCCCGAACTGTACCCGACCCATGTTCGCGCCACCGGAACGGGCTTTGCCTCCGCGGTCGGCCGAATCGGTTCGCTGATCGGCCCCTATGTGATCGGCGTGATCCTGCCGGCCGCCGGACAAGGCGGCGTGTTTGCGCTCGGCGCCGGCGCGTTCGTGGTGGCGGCGCTCGCGGTGCTGTTGCTCGGCGAGGAAACCCGCGGCCGGACGCTGGAAAGCATTTCGCACTGATGGGCGCGCTGCGCGCCGTCCGATTTGGCTTAGGCCGATCGACCGGCCTTGTCATTGCCATCGGGCGTGTGAGATATCTGCTGTACAGCAGCACTCACGATCCTGATGGCACATTCGAACAAACGATCCAGCACGGTGCGCGCGCGCGCAGCAGGGAGCCGCCGGCCGGCACGGCAATCGTCCGCCGCCGGCGACAAGCCGCGCGGTTCCGCGCCGGCCCCTCTCCCGCAAAGCGACGTCACGCTCACCGATCGCGCCTATGCCGAGCTGGAAGAGCTGATCGTAACGCTGCAACTGCCGCCGGGCACCGCGCTCTCCGAGCTCGTACTCGCCAAGCGGCTCGACATCGGCCGAACCCCGATCCGCGAAGCCTTGCAGCGCCTGTCGCGCGACGGCCTCGTCAATATCCTGGCCCGCCGCGGCGTGCTGGTGTCCGAGATCGACCTCAGGGCCCAGCTGCGCCTGCTCGAAGTCCGGCGCGAGCTGGAACGGCTGATGGCGCGCGGCGCCGCCGAGCGCGCCACCACCGAACAGCGCGCGCAGTTCACCCAGATCGCCGCCGGCATGCGGCGCGCAGCGGAGAAATCCGACGACCTGCTGTTCATGCGGCTGGATCACCAGTTCAACACACTGATCTCCACGGCGTCGCGCAACGAGTTCGCCTCCCGCGCGATGGGCCTGATGCATGGCCTGTCGCGCCGGTTCTGGTACCAGCATTACAAGGAAGCGGCCGATCTGCCGCTTGCGGCGCGGCTGCATGCCGACGTCGCCGAAGCCATCGCCGAGCGCCGTGTCGACGCCGCGGGCGCGGCCTCCGACAGCCTGATCGACTACATCGAGAGTTTTGCGCGTTCGACGCTGTAACAGCTCTTAGAGCTCGACGACCGTTCGGATCGACCGCCCGCGCCGCAATGCCTCGAAGCCGTCATTGATGCCGTCGAGGCTGCAGCGGCCGGTGATCAGTTCGTCGAGCTTGAGCCGGCCGTCGAGATAGGCCTGCGCCAGCAAGGGGAAGTCGCGCCGTGGCCGCGCGCCGCCGTAGCTCGAGCGGCGAAATCGTTTCTCGCCCATCAACGCGCCCCAGCGGAAACTCACGTCTTGCGTGACGTCGATCTTGCCGAGCCAGATCACCTCGCCGCCCGGCCGCACCGCCTCCGCGGTCTGCCGAAACGCCTGCGGATGGCCCGCGGCTTCGAGGATGATGTCAGCGCCCCGCCCGCGCGTCGCCTCCTTTGCGAACTGCACCGGGTCCTCGCGCGCCGCGTTGACGACGTGCGTGGCGCCGAGCTGCCGCGCCAGCGCCAGCTTTGCATCATCGAGGTCGACCGCGATAACAGCACCGGCGCCGGCAAGCCGGGCGCCCTGCACCGCCGCCAGCCCGACCGCGCCGCAGCCGGTGACCATCACGGTATCGCCGTGCCCGATGGCGGCGACGTTCAGCGCGGCGCCGACCCCGGTCATGACGCCGCAGCCGATCAGGCACGCGCGGTCGAACGGAATGTCGTTCGGCACGACGATCGCCTGCTGCGCCGGCAGCACGACATATTCCGAGAACGCGCCGAGGAACATCAGGTGCGCCAGGTTGCGGCCGTCCGCGAGCTGAGCCTTCGACGCGCCGTCGAAATGCACACCTTCCGCGCCCCGCGCGAGATAGGTCTCGCACAGGATCGGCTGCGCACGGTCACAGTGCAAGCAGTGCCCGCAATGCGGATTCCAGGACAGGATGACGCGATCGCCGACGCTGATGTCGCGCACCGCGCTGCCGATTTCCTCGACCACGCCGGCGGCCTCGTGCCCGAGGATCATCGGCAAGGGATAGCGCAACGATCCGTCGATGACTTCGAGGTCGGTGTGGCAGAGCCCCGCGGCGCGCACCCTCACCACGACATCGGTCGGCATCGGCTGCGCAAGCGACACGCGCTCGACGGAGAGCGGCGTTCCGCTTTGATGCAGCACCGCCGCGCGGCAGGTCAGGGTCATTTCGAAAAATTCTCTGCCGGGGACATCAGCACGGGCTCAGGCCGTCTGTCCGGACCGCAGCGCTGCGACCGCCTCGTCGAGATCGACCGAGGAGAGCTCCCATTCATTGTCGAAATTGGCGACGACGCGCCGCATGAACGGCTCGTGCAGCGCTTTCGCGGCAGCGGCATCGTGCAGATGATCATAGAGCAGCGCGAAGGCCAGTTGTGCCGGCTCGGGCCCCTCGTAGCTCCATTCAAAACCGTGCTCGGTGAGACGAAGCTGGTCGTAATGCGGTGACAGCGGCTTGCCGTCGACCAGCACCGAAATGCCGTCGATGGTGCGGTCCCCGGTATAGCTCGCCATCGGATCCTCCCTGTGCTGCAGCATCATATCAGGAGCTCGGTCAGGATCCTGGCGGACGCATCTTGAGGTCCTTCTTGACGACCTCGGGGAAGATCCACATCGCGACCGTGGCGAACACGCCGAGGAAGGCGACCGCATAGCTCGGTCCCTGCTGGCCCAGATAGACCATGAAAAAGTAACCGCAGGCCGCCGTGGCGAGGCACGCCAGCGACAGCATGAGCTTGATGTGGCTTGGCATCGAGACCTCCCTTCAGATCAACCACGTGGGAAAGGACGGCGCCGCCACGCGGAGCAGCAGCGCGAGCGCAGCGATCATGGCACAGCAGGACAGCCGCAATCCCGCGCGTCCGTCGCGCCACCATTCCGGCAGCGCCTGAAACAGCCCGGGCAAAAACAGGAACAGCACGCCGCCGACGACAACGACGGTAGTCCAGCGCAATTCGGCCGCCGCGAATGCCAGCGTGCCGGCGAGCAACATCACCCACACGATGGTCGTCATCGTCACCGGCAGAACGGCGCGCCCGCGCAGCGGATACATGCCGGCCAGCTGCAGGAAGCCGATGCAGCACACGCTCCACAGCAGGCCAAACCAGGCGAGACCTGCGAGATTGGGTTCAAGCTGCGGCATGCGGCACCGATTGCTCTTTCGCCACGACCCGCGGCGTCCGCGCCGTCCGGCGCATGTCGGTCTTCACGTAGCGCGTGCTGTAGCCGTTGAAGATGTGGCCAAGCAGGCCGCGATTGAGATCGGAGGTGCCGAACACATAGTCCATCACCGGGAAGGTCAGGTTCATGTTCCGCTCCATCATGATCGACTGGTTGTGATGGGCGGTATGATGCCGGCGGATGGTGTTGACGAAGGGCATATTGCGCACGAAGGCATTTTCCTCGACGTGGCAGCAGAAGTGCATGAATTCATAGATCAGGTACATCGAGGTCGTCGTGGTGATCAGCAGCCAACCGGTGTTGGCCGAGATCACAAGGCCCGCGACGATCGCCGGCAGGATCGACATCAGGGTAAACACCACCAGCGCATAGGGCGGAAAGAAAGTGACGCGCCAGTCGTGATGATCGGCAAAGCGCATCTCCTCCTCGGTGAAGAATTGATGGTGCATCAGCGTGTGGCGGCTGTAGACCGCGCGCAGCAAGGGCACATTCGAGGGCCGATGCATGACGAAGCGGTGCACCGCCCATTCGAAGAAGTTTGCGATCAGGAAGACCACGGGAATGGTGAGGTATTCCCACCATTTCACGTCGTGCACATTGGCCAGATAGACGTACAGCGCCGTGAATCCGATCGTGTAGATCAGCACGACATGCAGCCAGCCATTGTACCAGCCCACCACGCGCTCGCGGTAGGTCGCGCGATATTTGCGCTGGCGGTCGGTCATCCCTGTTGCAGCCAACTCCATCGTGGGTCCTCCATCGCGCGTTAACTGACATATCAGTAGCACATCAGATGCGGAAGGCAAGCCGCCTTCGACTGTCGCGGGTGGTTCCGGAAAAAGAAGATGGTGCACGGAACCCGCGCAGGAGAGGATCAGGAAAGCCTGGCTCGGTTTCGCGCGATCGGGCTGATCGCGCCCTTCCCGCCCATCTCGGCGGCACGTTGCAGATGGGGGCAGCCCAAGAAAAGGCCGCCCCGGACGGTGTCCGAGGCGGCCTGTGGCGTTCGACAGATCAGAAGATCAGAGCAGGCCGGCGCCGCGGGCCCACTTGTACTTGGCGCCGAGCACCTCGACCGGGAGTTCGGTCGAATAGGCGTAGGCCGGGATGCCGTTCTGGTAGAGATATTCGGCGGCTTCCTCGACCTCGACGTCGCCGGCGAGCGAGGCGACGATCGGCTTGACGAAGCCCTTGGCCTCCATCTCCTTCTTCACCTCGACCATGTTGCGCGCGAACACCATCGGCGGCGTCACGATGGTGTGCCAGTAGCCGAGGATCAGCGCGTGGATGCGCTCGTCCGACAGGCCGAGCTTCACGGTGTTGACGTAGGTGATCGGCGGCTCGCCACCGGTGATATCCACAGGATTTCCGGCCGCGCCGAACGGCGGGATGAACTTGCGGAACGCCGCATCGAGATCCGGCGGCATCTGCATCAGCGACAGGCCGTTGTCGACCACGGAGTCGGAGAGCAGCACGCCGGAGCCGCCGGCGCCGGTGATGATCAGCACGTTCTCGCCCTTCGGCGTCGGCAGCACCGGCACGCCGCGGGCGAATTCGAGCAGCTGCCGCAGGCTGCGGGCGCGGATCACGCCCGATTGCTTGAACACGTCCTCGTAGATCTTGTCGTTGCCGGCGAGCGCGCCGGTGTGCGACGAGGCCGCCTTCGCACCGGCCGAGGTGCGGCCGGCCTTCAGCACAACCACCGGCTTCTTCTTGGAGACCCGCTTGGCGGCTTCCGCGAAGGCGCGGCCGTCCTTGAGGTCCTCGCAGTGCTGCGCGATCAGGTTGGTGTTGGGATCCTGCTCGAAGAAGGCGAGCAGATCGTCCTCGTCGATGTCGGACTTGTTGCCGAGGCCGACGATCGCCGACACGCCCATCTTGGCCGAGCGCGAGAAGCCGATGATCGCCATGCCGATGCCGCCCGACTGCGACGACAGCGCAGCGTGGCCCTTGACGTCATAGGCGGTGCAGAACGTCGCGCAGAGATTGGCCGGCGTGTAATAGAAGCCGTAGATGTTCGGCCCCATCAGGCGGATATTGTACTTCTTGCCGACCTCGACGATCTCGGCCTGCAATTCCGGCGCGCCGGCCTCGGCAAAGCCCGAGGGAATCAGCACCGCGCCGGGGATTTTCTTCTCGCCGCATTCGGCGAGCGCGCCGGCGACGAACTTTGCCGGGATCGCGAACACTGCCGTGTCGATCACGCCGGGCACGTCCTTGACGCTCTTGTAGGCCTTGTAGCCGAGGATTTCGTCGGCCTTGGGGTGGATCGGATAGATCTCGCCCTTGTAGCCGCCGTTGATGAGGTTCTTCATCACGGAGTTGCCGATCTTGCCGTCCTCGGCGGAGGCGCCGATCACCGCCACGCCCTTCGGCTGCATGATGCGGTTCATCGCGGCGACGATCTCTTCGGTCGGACGCGGCGCCGGGCGCGGCTTGTAGTTGAAGTCGACGACGATGCGGACGTCGGCGGCGATCGCATTCTTGCTGGTGGCGAACACCGGATTGAGGTCGAGCTCGACGATCTCGGGAAAATCGCTGACCAGCTGCGACACCTTGACGATGACGTCGGCGAGCGCCTCGCGGTTGACCGGATCGCCGCCGCGCACGCCCTTCAGCATCTCATGCGCCTGGATGCCGTCGAGCATCGACAGCGCATCGTCCTTGGTCGCGGGCGCGAGGCGGAAAGTGATATCCTTGAGGATCTCGACCAGCACGCCGCCGAGGCCGAAGGCGACCAGCTTGCCGAACGAGCCGTCGGTGATCGAACCGACGATCACCTCGGTGCCGCCGCCTAGCATCTGCTGGACCTGGATGCCCTCGATCTTGGCGTCGGCCTTGTACTTCCTGGCGTTGGCGAGAATGGTCTCGTAGCTCTTCTCGGCCTCGGCGGCGCTCTTGACGCCGACCACCACGCCGCCGGCCTCGGTCTTGTGGAGGATGTCGGGCGAGACGATCTTCATCACGACCGGGAAGCCCATGTCGGAGGCGATGCGGGCAGCCTCGGCCGCCGACTTGGCGACGCCCTCTTTCGGCACCGGAATGCCGTAGGCGTCGCACACCACCTTGCCTTCGGGCGCGGTGAGGCTCGTGCGCTTGTCGGCCCTGACCGCATCGAGAATTTTGCGGACCGCATCCTTCGAATTTGACATTGGCTTCCTCCTGGGACAGATTTCGTGGCATTTGGTATGCCAAAAACGCAATTGTCAAGGTCGGTCGAGGTCCAAAAAGATCGAAAAATATAGGTAGCTTGACATTCTGGTATTTGGCATGCCAAAAATCTAAGGTAATTTCTTCTGCTAAGAAGACGTCTCCAAGAGGAGGAGACGAGTCGTGCCAGAACCGAAACAGACCAAGGCGTCGCCCACCATGGCTGACACAGATATCGCCATCGTCCGGATCGCGCCGGAGACGAGCTTCAAGAACAAGGCCTATGAAGCCTTGAAGGAAGCGATCCTGAAGATGGACATCTACGCGACGCCGGAGCCCGTGATGCTCGACGAGCGCGCACTGTCCGAGCGTCTCGGCGTCAGCCGCACGCCGATCCGCGAAGCGATCGCGATGCTCGAGCAGGACGGATTCGTGAAGACCGTGCCGCGCCGCGGCATCGTCGTGGTCCGCCGCACCAAGGCGGAGATCGTCGACATGATCCGCGCCTGGGCGGCGCTGGAGAGCATGGCGGCGCGCCTGATCACGACCACCGCGCGCAAGAAGGACATCTCGGCGCTGCGCGACTTCTTCAAGGACTTCAGCGACGATCGCCTGCCGCAGGATCACGTCGAGGAATATTCCAAGGCCAACATCGCCTTCCACCAGGCGCTGATCTCGCTGTCGGAATCGCCCGTTCTGGTCGACCTCACCAACGACCTGCTGCTGCATGTGCGCGGCTATCGCCAGCTCACGATCGGCCGCAAGGACCGCACCGCGACCTCGCTGCCCGAGCATCTCGGGATCATCGAGGCGCTGGAAGCGCGCGACACCGAGCTTGCCGAGAAGCGCGCGCGCGACCACACGCTTGGGCTTGCCGCCTATGTCGAGGCGCACGGCCAAGAATTATTCACGTAGAGAACCGTTCACTTAAGTTTGAGAGTCCACACCCGCTTCAGACGACAATCAGATCGTCCGAACAAAGAACGACCAGGGAGACGATGCCGATGCTGAATACCGCTACGAAGTCCGAGGCACCGGGCACCGAGCAAGAACTGACCGATGGCTTCCATCTCGTCATCGATGCGCTCAAGCTCAACGGCATCGACACCGTCTATGGTGTGCCGGGTATCCCGATCACGGACCTGGGCCGCATGGCCCAGGCGGCGGGCATTCGCGTGCTCTCGTTCCGCCACGAGCAGAATGCCGGCTATGCGGCCTCGATCGCCGGCTTCCTGACCAAGCGGCCCGGCGTCTGCCTCACGGTGTCGGCGCCCGGCTTCCTCAATGGCCTCACCGCGCTCGCCCACGCCACCACCAACTGCTTCCCGATGATCCTGGTTTCGGGCTCGTCCGAGCGCGAGATCGTCGACCTGCAGCAGGGCGACTATGAAGAGATGGATCAGCTCGCGATCGCCAAGCCGCTGTGCAAGGCCGCGTTCCGCGTGCTGCACGCCCAGGATATCGGCATCGGCCTCGCGCGCGCGATCCGCGCCGCGGTGTCGGGCCGCCCGGGCGGCGTCTATCTCGACCTGCCCGCAAAGCTGTTCTCGCAGGTGATGAACGCCGACGCCGGTCAGAAGTCGCTGGTCAAGGTGATCGACGCCGCGCCCGAGCAGATCCCCTCCCCGTCTTCGGTCAAGCGCGCGCTGGACGTGCTGAAGAACGCAAAACGTCCGCTCATCATCCTCGGCAAGGGCGCGGCCTACGCGCAGGCCGACGAGGCGATCAAGAATTTCGTCGAGAAGAGCGGCGTGCCGTTCCTGCCGATGAGCATGGCCAAGGGCCTGCTGCCCGACCTGCATCCGCAATGCGCGGGTGCGGCGCGCTCGACCGTGCTGAAGGAAGCCGACGTCGTGATGCTGATCGGCGCCCGCCTCAACTGGCTGCTCTCGCATGGCAAGGGCAAGACCTGGGGTGAAGCTCCGAAGAAGTTCATCCAGGTCGACATCGAGCCGAAGGAAATGGATTCCAACGTCGAGATCGTCGCCCCCGTGGTCGGCGATATCGGCTCCTGCGTGTCGGCGTTCCTCGACGCCATGGGCGCGAACTGGACCGCGGCGCCCTCCGACTGGCTCTCGACCATCGCCAAGAAGCGCGACGACAACGTCGCCAAGATGGCGCCGAAGCTGATGAGCAACGCTTCGCCGATGGACTACCACGGCGCGCTCGGCGCGCTGCGCGCCATCATCGCGGAACGTCCGGACACCATCTTCGTCAACGAGGGCGCCAACACGCTCGACCTCGCCCGCGGCGTCGTCGACATGCACAAGCCGCGCAAGCGGCTCGACGTCGGCACCTGGGGCGTGATGGGCATCGGCATGGGCTATTCGATCGCCGCGGCGGTCGAGACCGGCCTGCCCGTGCTCGCGGTCGAGGGCGACAGTGCGTTCGGCTTCTCCGGCATGGAGGTCGAGACCATCTGCCGCTACAAGCTGCCGATCTGCGTCGTGATCTTCAACAATGACGGCATCTATCGCGGCACCGACGTCAACAGCGCCGGCGACGATCCGGCGACCACCGTGTTCGTCAAGGGCTCGCGCTACGACAAGATGATGGAAGCCTTCGGCGGCGTCGGCGTCAACGCCACCTCGCCGGACGAGTTGAAGCGCGCGGTCAATGCGGCGCTGGATTCCGGCAAGCCGACGCTGATCAACGCGGTGATCGACCCGGCGGCGGGCTCGGAGAGCGGCCGCATCGGCAACCTCAATCCGCAGAGCGTTCTGCAGAAGAAGAAGTAACCCCTAACCCCATCACTCCCTGCGGGTGCAGGGGCAGACAGAGTACGGAGCAAACATTATGACCAAGGCGCTGAAGGGCGTTCGCATTCTCGATTTCACCCACGTCCAGTCGGGTCCGACCTGCACGCAATTGCTGGCCTGGTTCGGTGCCGACGTGATCAAGGTCGAGCGTCCCGGCGTCGGCGACATCACGCGTGGCCAGCTGCAGGACATCCCGAACGTGGACAGCCTGTATTTCACCATGCTGAACCACAACAAGCGCTCAATCACGCTCGACACCAAGAACCCGAAGGGCAAGGAAGTGTTGACGGCGCTGATCAAGCAGTGCGACGTGCTGGTCGAGAATTTCGGTCCCGGCGTGCTCGATCGCATGGGCTTCCCCTGGGAGAAGATCCACAGCCTCAACCCGAAGATGATCGTCGCCTCGATCAAGGGCTTCGGCCCCGGCCCGTATGAGGACTGCAAGGTCTACGAGAACGTCGCGCAGTGCACCGGCGGCGCCGCCTCGACCACCGGCTTCCGCGACGGCCTGCCGCTCGTCACCGGCGCGCAGATCGGCGACACCGGCACCGGATTGCATCTCGCGATCGGCATCCTTGCTGCGCTCCACCAGCGCACCAGCACCGGCAAGGGCCAGAAGGTCACCGCCGCAATGCAGGACGGCGTGCTCAACCTTGCGCGCGTCAAGCTGCGCGACCAGCAGCGCCTCGCCCATGGGCCGCTGAAGGAATACAGCCAGTTCGGCGAAGGCATTCCGTTCGGCGACGCCGTGCCGCGCGCCGGCAACGATTCCGGCGGCGGCCAGCCCGGTCGCATCCTGAAATGCAAGGGCTGGGAGACCGACCCGAACGCCTACATCTACTTCATCACCCAGGCGCAGGTCTGGGAGAAGATCTGCGACGTGATCGGCGAGCCGACCTGGAAGACCGATCCGAACTACGCCAAGCCGCCGGCCCGCCTGCCGCGCCTCAACGAGATCTTCGGCCGCATCGAGCAGTGGACGATGACAAAGACCAAGTTCGAGGCGATGGAGATCCTCAACAAGGACGACATCCCCTGCGGTCCGATCCTGTCGATGAAGGAGATCGCGGAAGACCAGTCGCTGCGCGCGACCGGCACCGTGGTCGAGGTCGATCACCCGACCCGCGGCAAGTACGTCTCGGTCGGCAACCCGATCAAGCTGTCGGATTCGCCGAGCGACGTTCAGCGCTCGCCGCTGCTCGGCGAGCACACCGACGAGATCCTGCGCGAGGTGCTCGGCTTCAGCGATCACCAGGTCGCCGAGATCCACGACTCCGGCGCGCTCGACCCGCCGCGCAAGCAGGCGGCCGAGTAAAGGCTCGCACTCAAGCAGAAACACAAATGGCCGCGGGTAACCGCGGCCATTTTCGTTCCGGCTGGTCGTCAGTTCCGCGTCGTGGAGCGATCAAGGTCCCCGGCGAAAGCCGCCGCTCATTGCCAGCCCGGAACTCCGCGCATGTCGGGCAAGTGATGTGCAATGCCCTTGTGGCAATCGATGCAGGTCTTCTCGCCGGTAAACAGGAAGCGCTGGTGCGCCACCGAAGCGCGCGGCGACTGCTTGGTGATATCCATTGATTCCGCGCTGTGACAGTTGCGGCATTCGAGTGAATCGTTGGCCTTGAAACGCGCCCACTCATGCAGCGCGAGCTCGAGCCGCTTGTCGACGAACTTGTCGCGGGTGTCGATGACACCGAACAGGTGGCCCCAGACTTCCTTCGAGGCCTGCATCTTGCGCGCGATCTTGTCGGTCCAGTTGTGCGGAACGTGACAGTCCGGGCAGGTGGCGCGGACGCCGGAGCGATTGGTGAAATGGATGGTCGACTTCAGCTCTGTAAACAGATTTTCGCGCATCTCATGGCAGCCGGTGCAGAATTTTTCAGTATTGGTCAGCTCGAGCGCGGTATTGAAGCCGCCCCAGAAAACAACGCCGGCGACGAAACCCGCGATCACCAGCACGCCGAGCCCGAACACCGTGCTCGGCCGCACCAGCACGTCCCACAGCTCGCGCGCGAAGGCCCATGCGCGTCGGAAGAACCCCTCCTTCGAGGTTTGCGGGTCGGCCGCCTTCATCGACGGCCGCCCGGAGCCGCGCGGCTCAGCATGGTGTCGATGTCGACGAAGTCGTTGCTGACGGGCGGATTGCTCACGCTCTGCGGTACGTGACATTCAGTGCAGAAAAAACGGCGCGGCGAGATCGACGCAAGGAACTGGCCGTCGCGATCCATGAAATGAGTAATCGAGACCATCGGCGCCTGCGACTCGCCGGTGCGGGCACGCGCGTGACAGGACAGGCATTTGTTGCTGTTCAGATCGATCTGGTAGCCGTCGATCGAATGCGGAATTACCGGTGGCTGCTCGGGATAGTTCCTGACCTCCCGCTCGGACGTATTGCGCGTCGGCATCATCGGCGGAGCCGGGCCTTCATTATCGAGCGGCGTCGGCCCACGCAGCCCGGATTTGAGCGATTGCGCCGCCAATGTGCCGGTGCCGGCCCCTATCGCCAGGACGAGCAGAACGACGCGCAGGTTCCTGATCATGACGGCAGCACCTTCTCGATGCGCACGGCGCATTTCTTGAAGTCGGTCTGCAGCGAGAGCGGATCGGTGGCGTCGAGCGTCACCTTGTTGATGAGCTTCGACTCGTCGAACCAGGGGACGAACACCAGACCTCGCGGCGGCCGATCGCGGCCGCGGGTCTCCAGCCGCGCCCGGATGAACCCGCGGCGAGAGATTACCTTGACCTCATCGCCGCGTCGTAGCTTGGCCTCCTGCGCATCATCCGGATGCATGAAGCAGACGGCCTCGGGAAACGCGCGATAGAGTTCGGGCACGCGGCGGGTCATGGTGCCGGAGTGCCAATGCTCCAGCACCCGGCCGGTGGAGAGCCACAAGGGGTATTCGCTATCAGGCGATTCCGCCGGCGGTTCGTAGGGAAGCGCAAAGATGCGCGCCTTGCCATCGGCAAAACCGTAGAACTGCACGCCTCTGCCCTGCCCGACATACGGGTCCGAGCCTTCGCGGAAGCGCCACTTCGTCTCCTTGCCGTTCACGACGGGCCAGCGCAGCCCGCGCTCGCCGTGATAGGCATCGAACGGCGCGAGATCGTGGCCATGGCCGCGGCCGAAGCTGGCATATTCCTCGAACAGTCCTTTCTGGACATAGAAGCCAAACGCCTTGGATTCGTCGTTGGCGTAGCCCGACGCGATGTCGGAGACCGGAAACTTGTCGACCTGGCCGTTGCGATAGAGCACATCGAACAGCGTCTTGCCACGATACTCCGGCTTCTTTGCCAGCAACTCTTCCGGCCAGACCTCCTCGATCTTGAAACGCTTGGAAAATTCCGTCAGTTGCCAGAGGTCCGAACGCGACTCGCCCGGCGCGGTGACGAGCTGGTGCCAGAACTGGGTGCGCCGCTCGGCATTGCCATAGGCGCCTTCCTTTTCCACCCACATCGCGGTCGGCAAGATCAAGTCGGCGCCGAGCGCGGTGACGGTCGGATAGACTTCCGAAACCACAATGAAATTGTCGGGGTTGCGGAAACCGGGATAGGTTTCCTCGTTGATGTTGGGACCGGCCTGCAAATTGTTGTTGACCTGCACCCAGTAGGCGTTGAGCAGACCGTCCTTCAGCATCCGGCTTTGCAATACCGCATGATAGCCCGGCTTGTCCGGAATCGTGCCTTCCGGCAGCTTCCAGATCTCCTCCGCCTTGTCGCGATGCGCCTTGTTGGTGACGACCATGTCCGCCGGGAGGCGGTGCGAGAAGGTGCCAACCTCGCGTGCGGTACCGCAGGCCGAGGGCTGCCCGGTCAGCGAAAACGGGCTGTTGCCGGGCTCCGCGATCTTCCCGGTCAGAAGGTGAAGATTGTAGACCAGATTGTTGCACCAGACGCCGCGGGTGTGCTGGTTGAAACCCATGGTCCAGAAGCTGACGACCTTGGTCTTCGGGTCGGCGTAGAGCTCGGCCAGCGCCTCCAGGCGATTGAGCGGAACGCCCGACATCTTCGCCGCCTTTTCCAGCGTGTAATCGGCGAGGAATTTGACGTAGTCGTCGTAGCTCATGTCGGTGGCATCGTTGGCCTTGGCCGCGCCCGTCGCCTTCTTCTGCAGCGGATGATCGGGTCTCAGGCCGTAGCCGATGTCGGTCTGGCCGCGCTTGAACACGGTATGCGCGGTGACGAAATCCTTGTTCACGCGCCCGGTCTTGATGATGTGATTGGCGATCGCATTGAGGATGTAGAGATCGGAGTGTGGCGTGAACACGATCCCGATGTCGGCAAGGTCGAACGATCGGTGCTCGAAGGTCGAAAGCACGGCGACCCGCACATGCGCCGCCGAGAGCCTGCGGTCGGTCACCCGCGTCCACAGGATCGGGTGCATCTCCGCCATGTTGGAGCCCCACAACACGAAGGCATCGGTGGCCTCGATGTCGTCGTAGCAGCCAGCCGGTTCGTCCATGCCGAAGGTGCGCATCATGCCGACCACGGCGGAAGCCATGCAGTGGCGCGCGTTGGGATCGATGTTGTTGGAGCGAAACCCGGCCTTGAACAGTTTTGCAGCCGCATAGCCCTCCCAGACCGTCCATTGGCCGGAGCCGAACATGCCGATGCCGCTCGGCCCGCGCTGCTTCAGCGCCGCCTTGAACTTCTCGGCCATGATGTCGAACGCCTCGTCCCACGAGACCGGGGTGAAGTCTCCGTTCTTGTCGTACTTGCCGTTGGTCTTGCGCAGCATCGGCTGCGTCAGCCGATCGTGGCCGTACATGATCTTGGAGAGGAAGTAACCCTTCACGCAGTTGAGGCCGCGATTGACCTCGGCCTTGATATCGCCGTGGGTGGCGACGACGCGATTGTCCTTGGTTGCCACCATGACGCTGCAGCCGGTGCCGCAGAAGCGGCAGGGAGCCTTGTTCCAGTCGAGTTCGCTGGCATCGCGTTCGGTGACGAGGTTTGCCGCGACCGACGCAACCGGCATTCCGCCGGCCGCTGCGGCGATCGCGGCGGCCTCCAGCTTCAGCATCTGGCGGCGGTCGAGCTTGGTTTCGGTCATGGCTTGCCTCCCGGCACTTCAGCAGACGTCGATGGCATGAAACACCAGCGAGGCGGAATGGACGTGCGGTAGCAGAGCGATCGTGTTCAACGTCGCGCCGAGCGCGCCGGCATCGGGTGCATCGACCACCACGACGAGCTTGCCTCTGGGGTCGCGGCCGAAAATCTCGCAACCGGAAACGGCGAGGATATCGGCTTCGACCGCATCAAGGCGCTCGGGCCGGGCCTGCACGAGGATGCTGGCGATCTCACCCCCGGGTGGCGCCACGACGCGCTCCGCTGTCAAGGCGCGGCCGGTAATCAACATACGGCGATTGATCGCGGTCTTGCGCACAACGATGTCTCTCCCTGTCAATGCGGCGGGGGCGGACCGGGAGGGCCGGCCACCATTTGGTAGATCCAGACCGCGAGCCCGTATGACCCCACCGTCGCGACCGCGAGCCCCGGCATCAGGATGGCGGTCAGGAACAGGAAGGCGAAGATCTCCATTCGCGTTCGGCGACGCCGTACATCTGCGTCGCCGTCTGCGACCGCCATGATCGTGTCTCTCACGTGGGACGTTGGGGGGACGGCATCCGGGCCGCTGCCTTGGACATGAACCTAAGGAGCGGCGGTGAGCGGACATTGATTCAGATCAAAGTGCGGAGCGATGGCCTCACGCAGCAAACATATCTCGGGTGAACGAGACGACGCTGCCTGGCAATCAATCGCACGCCGGATCAACCACCCTCGCCGTTCTCGCCGTCCCCGCCCTCATCCCCCGGCACGTATTCCAGAATATCCCCCGGCCGGCAGTCCAGCTCGCGGCAGATTGCCGACAGTGTCGAGAAGCGCATCGCCTTGGCTTTGCCGGTCTTCAGGATTGACAGGTTCTGGATCGAAATGCCTATCGCGTCCGCGAGGTCTCCGAGGCGGCGCTTGCGCTTTGCGAGCATGACATCGAGGTTCACCACGATGGGCACAAGCATCACCCTCAGATCGTCAGATCGTTTTCGGACTGCAACAGGATGGCCTGCTCGATCACGAATTTCAGCGCCATCAGGAACACGCCGCCTGCGACGGTGCCGACGTCGACGCCGTAGCTCGGCAGGAAGAACTTGATGTCGCCGAGTTGATACAGCGCATAGGTCACCGCGATGGTCGTGATCGTATCCACAAACGGCCAGACCACCAGGAAGATCCCCATCCACCAGACACCCTGCAGCGTTTCGGACACGAATATCCGTCCGTTGGCGAATCGGTTGACCATGCGATGTAGGATGCCGATCAGCACGGCGTAAAACGATACCCCAAGCGCGAACAGCGACCAGAACAGCACCTGGCCCTTGGCCGACATGGTGAGCGGGTTGGCGACGATGGCCGCGCACTTCGCCTGCTCGCCGATCAGACTCTCGGCGATCGTCGCCGAGGCGGTGGTGGTGCGGTAATAGGCCAGCCACAGCACGACCGGCAGCGCCGCCCAGATCAACCAGAACGCCCGATCGAGCCTTCGAAACCAGAGCTGGCGCTGCTCACGAACCGATTTCCCCATCGCATCCATCCGAAAACTTCTTTGCCAAAAAAGCCGTTACGGCCGGATCACATCATGCCCAGGCAATGTCATTGACTCAACCTTAAACGTGATTTATTTCATGTTTATCATGAAATTTTTCATGAAAAGGTGGATGATGACGGTAATCCCAGACCAAAACGGCCGGCGCAAAGCCCTGAAGCAGTTGATCCACGCTCACCTCACGCGCCGCCTGATCGTGGCCGCGTTCCACATCCCGCTGCTCGGCAGCCCCGCCGATGCCGCCAAGGCGAGCGACAAGGCCAACGATCCGGCCGGCGTCTGGCTGACCCAGTCCGGCGACGCCAGGATCAAGATCCATCGCTGCGGCAGCGCGCTGTGCGGCCGCGTCGTCTGGCTGAAGGAGCCAACGGACAAGGCCACCGGCAAGCCGCAGCTCGACGACAAGAACGCCGATCCCGCGCAGCGCACCCGGCCGGTCATAGGCATATCGCTGTTCATCAACATGCAGTCCGCCGGACCGAACAAATGGGCCGGCCGGATCTACAACGCCGATGACGGCAAGACCTATGAGAGCTCGGTGACGCTGGTCTCGCCGGGCACGCTGAATGTTCGCGGCTGCATGGGAACGCTGTGCGCCGGCGAAGACTGGACGCGGTGAAGCGAACGCGGTGAAGGGACTTGGCCCCGACCCTTCATCGGCCAAGAAGAAAAGCAAACCCGCTCACTCGAGGCCGCCGCATTTGGGCGGCCTTCTTTTATGAACTAGTGTGCTGAATGCGAAGTTCGTGCGATTTCGCGGCAGCCACTTTCACGAACTTCGCATTCATAAAGCACACTAGAATCATAAGTTTGCTAGTGTCCTTATCGAATCCGAAGTTCGCTCCGAAGGTGCGGCAAATGATGCGAACTTCGGATTCGGGACACTAGCCGCCTGCCCTCAACCTTCCACGCCGAGCTTCCACAGCGGCGGCAGGTCGGCGAAGGGCGGCGTGGTGTGGGCAATGACGATCGCGGCGCGCCGGCTGTCGGAATCGATCTTGCTGTTGATCGCCTTGACGTGCGCCTTCACGGCATCGAGCCCAACGCCGAGGATAGCAGCGATCTCCTCGTTCGACTTGCCCTGGGCGATCCACGACGCCACCTCGATCTGGCGCGGCGTCAGCGCAGGAAATGCCAGCCGCAGGCGGTCGCTCGGCGTCAGCGCCGCCAGCGTTCGCTCCTGCGCCTGGCGGTAGCCGCGTAGGATGTGGGGACGAAAACCCTGCATCCGGTCGCGCTCCTCGTCGCTGAACGCTGGCCGTCCCACCACGCGATGGCCGACAACCGTGACCACATAACCGGCGTGCTCGAACGCGATCCCCATGATCCGCCGCGCCCCCGACGGCAGGAACACCTCCTTGGCAATCGGCAGCTCGACGAATTCCTCGTCGCTGAAGAAATCCGACTCGCGCAGCGCGCGTTCGCCATAGAACGCCGGATCGTGCTGCCAGAACGGATGCGAATGCATGTGCTTCGCAAACGCCTGCATGCCGCGGGCACGAACCTCCGGATCGTCGCCGACCGAAATCAACGACCGGAAATCCCAGCTCGGACGATGGAACTCGGTGAAGCTCACCACCTCCGCATCGACCAGGCGGCCGACGCCGGCGAACAGGACACCAGGCAGCGTGTGCAGGTTGGACTCAGATTCGTAGAGACGAATGATCTCGTCGTTGAGCTTGCTGTCCCGTTGCATGGGATTCTGATCGACCAGGTTTGATTTGATTTTTTGGCGATCGCTGCAACGTCACGACGTGCCCACATGTTGCAGCAAAGCCTCGCTCGCCGTCTTATCGTTCGTGCGCGCGTTGGTATACCCCTTAGGGTAATGGCCAGATCGCATTCGATTACGGAATCTCTGCGCTGTGTCGAGTCCGACACATCGCGCGACGTCGTCTGGGGCAGCAACACGCATGGCCCGGCGAAAGTTGCAACAATTCGAGTTACTACCGGGACTGAATGCGGTGACCCCATTGGAAGACGCAGCGGAACGTCCCGCTGTAGGACAATTCGACGACACACGCGCTGATTGTTTCGAGGCAAAATCGCTCGCGCGCCACGGGCGCGCGTTGTTCCGCGGCGCCCTGCTGGGCACGACATCGCTGGTCGCGCTCGCGCTGCTCACGGTAACGCCGGTACCGTCCCATGCGGCGGACATCGTCTGGACCGGTGCCAACTCGTCGATCTGGACCGACCCGACCAACTGGCTCCCGAACACCCTTCCGGCCTCCCCCAACAATGCGGTGATCGACACCACCTCGCCGCATGCCACGACGATCGCGGGGACCGCGGGGCAGGCCACTAACCTCTATATCGGCCAAAACGCCATCGGCGAGCTGACGATCAGCGGCGGCGGCACGATGAATAACGTCAATGGCTTCATCGGAAACAATGCCGGTTCGAACGGCACCGTGACGGTCGATGGCTTCGGCTCGGTGTGGTTCAGTCCCGGTGTCACTGTCGGCGTGGCCGGCACCGGCACGCTGACGATCCAGAACGGCGGCACCGTGGCCGGTACCAACGGCCTGATCGGGTCTTTGCCTGGCTCGAGCGGGACTGCGACGGTCACCGGACCCAACTCGTCCTGGAACATGACTGACGATCTCGCTGTCGGCGCAAACGGAACCGGTGTGCTGACAATCAAGGCTGGCGGCACCGTGAGCGATCGCAACGGCCGCGTCGGCTTTGTTCCCGGTTCGAGCGGCACCGTCACCGTCACCGGCCCCGGCTCGTCCTGGACCAACTCCGCCGAACTCTACGTCGGCACCGCCGGCGCCGGCACGCTGAACATCGAGAACCGCGGCGGCGTGAGCAACGGCGCCGGCTCCAATGCCTACCTTGGCTATATCTTCGGATCCAACGGCACCGTAACCGTCGATGGCGCCGGTTCATCGCTTCTCGTCGGCAAGGAGCTTCATGTCGGCTATGTCGGCACCGGCTTCCTCAACATCCAGAACGGCGGCGCGGTCAGCAACGACACGACCTTCATCGGCTCCAATGTGGGCTCCAACGGCAACGTTGTCGTCACCGGCGCCGGCTCGTCCCTGAGCAGCGCTGACTTCCTGTATGTCGGCTACTCCGGCACCGGCACGCTCGACATTCAAAATGGCGCCACGGTCACCAGCGCCCCCAGCGCGACTCGCGGGATTGCCGGTATCGGCGTCATTGCAGGCTCGAACGGCACGGTGACGATCGACGGCCCCGGCTCGTCCTGGACCCACGGCGGCATTCTCAATGTCGGAGGTGGCGGCACCGGCACGCTGACCATCCGGAACGGCGCGGTGGCCAGCATGATCGGCAGCGACATCGGCTTCCTTGCCGGCTCGAAAGGCACGGCCACGGTCACCGGCTCCGGCTCGTCCTGGACCAACAGCTTCGCGCTGTTCGTCGGCGATGCCGGCACCGGCACGCTGACGATCCAGAACGGTGGTATCGTCACGACGCCGCTTTTCGGTGTTGCCAATCAGGCCGGCTCGACCGGCACCGTCAACATCGGCGCCGGGCTCGGCCAGGTTGCCGCGGGGCCGGGCACGTTGAACACGCCGACCGTCACGTTCGGCGCCGGCACCGGCAGCATCGTCTTCAACCACACGTCTGCGAACTACAGCTTCGACCCGGCCATATCAGGCGCAGGGTCGGTGCTGGTGGAGGCCGGCAAGACCATCCTGACCGCAAACAGCACCTACACCGGCACCACCACCGTCGACGGCGGCACGCTCAGCGTCAACGGCTCGATCGCGTCCTCGTTGCTGACCACAGTCAATGCCGGCGGCACGCTCGGCGGCAACGGCACCGTCGGCAACCTCAGCATTGCGAGCGGCGGCACCGTGGCGCCGGGCAACTCGATTGGCACATTGAACGTGTCGGGCAATGTCAGCTTCGCGGCCGGCTCGATCTACCAGGTCGAGGCCAATGCGGCCGGCCAGTCCGACAAGATTGTCGTCACCGGCACCGCGACGCTCGCCGGCGGCAATGTGCTGGCGCTGGCGCAGACCGGCACCTATGCGCCGCAGACGGTCTACACGGTCCTCACCGCGAATGGCGGCGTCAACGGCACGTTCAGCGACGTCACCAGCGGCCTGACATTCCTCACCCCGACGCTGAGCTACGACGCCAACGACGTCTTCCTGACGCTCGCCCGCAACGCCACTTCGCTCACGAGCGTCGCAACGACGCCGAACCAGATCGCCGTGGCCGGCGCGCTGGATGCGAGCGGGCAGCAGCGCGCTCCGCTGATGGTCGCCGTGCTGAACCAGGGCGCCGCCGGCGCGCGGCAGGCGTTCGATGCGCTGTCCGGCGAAGTGCATGCCAGCGCGCAGACCGCGATGCTCGACGACTCGCGCTATCTGCGCGACGCCGTGCTCGGCCGTCTGCGGCAGGCTTCGTTCGCCGGCAGCAGCGGACCGATGGCGGCGCTCGGTTCGGGTGGCCCGCAGACCGCTGCGATGGACCAGCTGTCGGTGAGCACCGCGCTCGCCTATGCCGGCACCGAGCGGTCCGCGTTTCCGGTCAAGGCGCCGCCGCTCGCGCGTCCTGCGCAGATTCCGGACACCACGTTCTGGGCACAGGGGGTCGGCGCCTGGGGCCGGTTGAACGGCGACGGCAATGCCGCGGGAATGACGCGCGACCTCGCCGGCTTCTTCAGCGGCGTCGATCACAGATTCGCGCCAAACTGGATCGCCGGCATCGCCGGCGGCTACACCAGCTCGTCGGTTCATGTCGGCGATCGCACAAGTTCGGCCGATATCGAGACCGCACATCTCGCCGGCTATGTCGGCGCGAGCTACGGCGCGGTCAATCTGCGCGGCGGCGCCTCGGCAAGCTTCAGCACGCTCGACACCAGCCGTTCGATCGTGTTCCCGGGCTTCTTCGACACGGCGCGCGCCCGCTATGACGCGACCACGGCGCAGGTGTTCGGCGAGATCGGCTATGGGCTATCGCTCGGCCGCGCCGCGCTCGAGCCGTTCGCAGGCCTCGCCTGGGCCCACCTCAACACCGACAGCTTCGCCGAGACCGGCGGCAGCGGCGCCGCCGCGCTGCTCGGCGCCGGCAGCAACCAAGATGTCGGCTACTCCTCGCTCGGCGCCCGCATCGCCACCAGCTTCGCCCTCACCAACGGCATGCAGCTGACGCCGCGCGCCTCGGTGGCCTGGCAGTACGCCTTCGGCGACGTGACCCCGATGGCGGCGCTCGCGTTCCAGAGCCTGGGAACCGGATTCACCGTGGCCGGCGTCCCGCTGGCGCGGAACGCGGCGCTGGTCGAAGGCGGGCTCGACCTGCGGGTCACGCCGCAGGCCAGCATCGGCATCGCCTATGTCGGCCAGCTCGCCGACCGGGTCCAGGATCACTCGGTAAAGGCCAGTTTTAGCTGGAAATTCTGACCCGGCGGCGCCGCCGGGCTGCTCCCCTTCCACGCCAATCCGGGATGCCGATCAGTCGATTTTGCTGCATTGCACAGTCGTGAATGCTGCTATGCAAACAAGTCCGTTGTATCTGGCATCTGGTATACATAGTTTGGCTGCAGATGATGAGCCGGCCCATTGCTGGCCTCCAATGAAAGGGGACACCAATGTCCAAGACCACTGCACTGACGCTCGCGCCCTCCTCCACCCTGTTCGGCCGCCTGCTGGCCTCGATCGACCGCCTGCTGATGAAGAGCGCGGAGATCTCGAATCGCAACGGCGACCTGCCGCGCTTCGGCCTCTAAGCCAAGGGATTTCCGGCGCTCTCCGCCGGACGCAGCTTCCGTCGCGAAATGCGACCTGACATTGAACCTTCGACCAATGGCCCCGATTTTCGGGGCCATTTCCTTGCGCGCTGAACTAGTCTCCCGGGGTGCCGGGGCCGAGTCCTGTGCGGCATAAGCGCGCGCTGCCCCTGCGACAGCTTGAACCTTGGCATATCGGATACCAAGATGGCCGTTGCGCGCTCATAAGCAACGACAAGGGGCGCACTGGGAGGATCTATGTCGGACATGGTTCAGGCAACTGCGGCCCCTGCGGCCGCGCGTGTCAGCGACACCTATCGCTGGACGCAACTCGCGATCGGCGTCGCCGCGATGGTGATGATCGCAAATTATCAATACGGGTGGACATTCTTCGTCCCCGACATCCAGAAGAAATTCGGATGGGATCGCGCATCGATCCAATGGGCCTTCACGCTGTTCGTGCTGTTCGAGACCTGGCTGGTGCCGGTCGAAGGCTGGTTCGTCGACAAATACGGTCCGCGCATCGTCGTGCTGGTCGGCGGCATCCTCTGCGCGCTCGGCTGGGCGATCAACGCGCAGGCGACGACACTGAACGGCTACTATCTCGGCATGATCATCGCCGGCATCGGCGCCGGCGGCGTCTATGGCACCTGCGTCGGCAATGCGCTGAAATGGTTTCCGGACAAGCGCGGACTCGCCGCGGGCATCACCGCTGCCGGCTTCGGCGCAGGCTCGGCGCTCACGGTCGCGCCGATCCAGGCGATGATCAAGGACTCCGGCTTCCAGACCACCTTCCTCTACTTCGGTCTCGGCCAGGGCATCATCATCGTGCTGCTCTCCTTCTTCCTGCTGGCGCCGAAGGCCGGACAGGTGCCGGCCGTCGTGGCGAATGCCAATATCATCCAGACCCGGCGCAACTATCAGCCGACCGAAGTGCTGCGGCAGCCGATTTTCTGGCTGATGTACTTCATGTTCGTGATCGTCGGCGCGGGCGGCCTGATGGTGACCGCGAACCTGAAGCCGATCGCGGTCGACTGGAAGGTCGACAGCGTGCCGGTCACGCTGATGGCGGTGACGATGACGGCCGTGACCTTCGCGGCGACCATCGACCGCGTCCTCAACGGTCTGACGCGTCCGTTCTTCGGCTGGATCTCCGACATGATCGGCCGCGAGAACACGATGTTCATCGCCTTCGGCATGGAAGGCATCGGCATCTGGATGCTCTACCTCTGGGGACACGACCCGGTTTGGTTCGTGCTGCTCTCGGGCTTCGTGTTCTTTGCCTGGGGTGAGATCTACTCGCTGTTCCCCTCGACCTGCACCGATACGTTCGGCGCCAAGTTCGCCACCACGAATGCGGGCCTGCTCTACACCGCGAAGGGCACCGCGGCGCTGCTGGTGCCGATCGCCAACTACATGCAGCAATCGTCGGGTAACTGGGACAAGGTGTTCATCATCGCGGCAGGCGCCAACATCCTCGCCTCACTGCTCGCGATCGCCCTGCTCAAGCCCTGGCGAAAAATCGTGGTCGCGAAGTCCTCGGCTACGGCTTAAGCAACCGCCCTCCACCATCGCTTGCGAAGCGCCCGGTCAAAAGCCGGGCGCTTTTCGTTTTGCCGTTAGAAAGAGGCCATCCGGAGCGGCGCGTCGAAGGGCAGATTTGCTGCGTTGCAGCAGAACGAAGGGCTTGCTTTCTGGAATATAGTATACCAACTTCCGCCGCGCGCTTGCGACGATACGCCACAATAATTGCGACACTCGGTCACAAGACCAGCGCGCTCGGGAGGACTTGATGGTTTCCAGCAATACTGCCGTCACACAAGCTCAACCTTCGTCCAGCGGCTTCCGCTGGCTGCAGCTCGTCATGGGCATCGTCTGCATGGCGATGATCGCGAACCTGCAATACGGCTGGACGCTGTTCGTCGATCCGATCGACGGCGCGCACCACTGGGGCCGCGCGGCGATCCAGTTCGCCTTCACGATCTTCGTGGTGACCGAGACCTGGCTGGTGCCGGTCGAGGCGTGGTTCGTCGACAAATACGGCCCGCGGCTCGTCATCATGTTCGGCGGCATCATGATCGCGCTCGCCTGGGTGTTGAACTCCTATGCCGACTCGCTCGCCTTGCTCTACACCGCCGCGGTGTTCGGCGGCATCGGTGCCGGCGCGGTGTACGGCACCTGCGTCGGCAACGCGCTGAAGTGGTTTCCCGATCGCCGCGGCCTCGCCGCCGGCGCAACCGCGGCCGGCTTCGGCGCCGGCGCCGCGCTCACCGTGGTGCCGATTGCAAAGATGATCGCCGCGAGCGGCTATCAGACTGCGTTCTTCGATTTCGGCATCGGACAGGGATTGATCGTCTTCCTGCTTGCCTTTTTCATCCAGCCGCCCGCGGTCTCGATCCCGCCGAAGAAGAAGCAGCTCAATCTGCCGCAGACCAAGGTCGACTTCACGCCGCCTCAGGTGCTGCGCAGCCCGATCTTCTGGGTGATGTATCTGGTGTTCGTGATGGTCGCCGCCGGCGGCCTGATGGCGGCGGCGCAGATCGCACCGATCGCGCACGACTACAAGATCGCGAACACGCCGGTCACGCTCGCCGGCTTCCAGATGGCCGCGCTGACCTTCGCGATTTCGCTCGACCGGATCTTCGACGGTTTCGGACGGCCGTTCTTCGGCTGGGTCTCCGACAATATCGGCCGCGAGCACACCATGTTCATCGCGTTCGGCACCGGCGCGCTGATGCTGCTCACGCTGTCCACCTGGGGTCACAACCCGGTGGTGTTCGTGCTGGCGACCGCGGTCTATTTCGGCGTGTTCGGCGAGATCTACTCGCTGTTTCCGGCGACCTGCGGCGACACCTTCGGCTCGAAGTTCGCGACCACCAACAACGGCATGCTCTACACCGCGAAGGGCACCGCAGCGCTCTTGGTGCCTGCCGCCAGCATCGTTGCCGCCAGCTATGGCTGGCAGGCGGTATTCGTGATCGCGGTCGCCCTCAACGCCACCGCGGCGCTGATGGCGCTGTTCGTGATCAAGCCGATGCGCCGAGCCTTCATCAACGGCAACGAGCCTGCCGCCGCGGAAGAGACCGCGACGAGCGCTAAAACGGCTTAACAAGACGGCTTAACAAGACGGCTTGGCTAAAGACCACCCGATCAGGACCGCTTGGTCCCGACATTTCCCCGGAGACTGATGGAGGCGCATTTCGGTGCGCCTCTTTTCTTTTGCCAAGGTAGGGATGCCAGATACCAAAACGCTTAGCGCGCCAGATCGCCCTCGCCGCTCACAATCGTCGGAAATGTCAGCAAACCTGCCTATTTAAGCTGTTTCCTGATGGTAGATTCCTGCGACAGTCACGTTGACAATTGGCATTTTGTATACCAGACTCCAGTCAACGATAACCAAGGAGGTTGCCATGCAAGTCGGAGATATCCTGCGCAAGAAGACCCCCCGCGTCGCCACAGTGCGCATGAACGAGACGGTGGCGATCGCCGCGCAGCTGATGCGCGCCAGCAATATCAGCGCGCTCGTGGTCAAGGATGTCGTTCGCACCGAGGGCAACACCGCCGTCGGTATGTTCACCGAGCGCGACGTGGTGCGCGCGATCGCCGAGCACGGTGCGGCCGGCGCAAGCATGAAGGTGTCGCAGTTCGTCTCGGTGCAGCAGCTTGTCTCGTGCACATCGAGCGACACGCTCGAGCACATCCGTCATCTCATGACCAAGCACCACATTCGCCACGTGCCGGTCATCGACAACTACAGCCTGATCGGCGTCGTCAGCATGCGCGACATCGCCGCCGCGTTCGACGAGGAGACCGCCGCGTCGAAGAAAGACGCCGTGCCGGCGTAACAGCGCCTTCTTTGCCTTGATCTCAGCCAGGCGCTGCGTGTTCGATCACGAGCGCCTGAACAGATGACGAAAGATTTCCGTCCCGCCCTCGCCTGACCGCCGCGGCCTGTCATTTCCGCATGGGCGCGCCGCAGGTCGCCGGTAGACAATTGCCGGACAGGACTGCATCCTTCCCTCGACATCCCATAACAACACCGTGCGCCACCGTCCGCGTCACGGAAAATTCCGATGGAAACGAGGGCAGAATGATCAAGACACGTTTCACCGAGATGTTCGGCGTCGACCACCCGATCGTGCAGGGCGGCATGCAATGGGTCGGGCGCGCCGAATTAGTTGCGGCCGTCGCCAATGCCGGCGCGCTCGGCATGATCACCGCGCTGACGCAGCCGACGCCGGACGATCTGCGCAAGGAAATCGCGCGCTGCCGCGAGCTGACCGACAAGCCGTTCGGCGTCAACCTGACCATCCTGCCCGCGATCAAGCCGCCGCCCTACGCCGAATACCGCCAGGCCATCATCGAGAGCGGCATCAAGATCGTCGAGACCGCCGGCAACAAGCCGCAGGAACATGTCGACGAGTTCAAGAAGCACGGCATCAAGGTGCTGCACAAATGCACCAGCGTGCGCCACGCGCTGTCCGCCGAGCGGATGGGCGCCGACGCGATCTCGATCGACGGCTTTGAATGCGCCGGCCATCCCGGCGAGGACGACACCCCCGGCCTGATCCTGATCCCCGCCGCCGCCGACAAGGTGAAGATCCCGATGATCGCCTCGGGCGGCTTCGGCGATGCGCGCGGCCTGGTCGCTGCGCTCGCGCTCGGCGCCGAAGGCATCAACATGGGCACGCGCTTCATGTGCACCAGGGAGAGCCCGATCCACCAACTCGTGAAGGAACGCATTGTCGCCAATGACGAGCGCGAGACCGAGCTGATCTTCCGCACCATGCGCAACACCTCGCGCGTCGCCAAGAACGCGATCTCGACCAAGGTCGTGCAGATGGAAAAGGAAGGCGCCAAGTTCGAGGATGTGCGCGAGCTGGTCGCCGGCGCCCGCGGCAAGATGGTCTACGCGTCAGGCGATGCCGACGAAGGCATCTGGTCGGCCGGCCAGGTGCAGGGCCTGATCCACGACATTCCGTCCTGCGCCGAGCTGGTGTCGCGCATCGTCCACGAAGCGGAAGCGATCATCCGTGAGCGGCTGGAAGCGATGATGTCCGGCGCCAAGCGTCAGGCCGCGGAATAGGCGTTTTGATCGCGCGCTGCTCAATCTCCTCATCCTGAGGAGCTTGCGAAGCAAGCGTCTCGAAGGATGAGGCCACAGTCGGGCCTCATGGTTCGAGACGCGCGAAGACGCGCTCCTCACCATGAGGATTCAGACCGAAGGGAATGCCCCCATGAAAGCCTATGTCTACGGAGCCAACGGCCCTGAAATCACGGACGTCGCCAAGCCCGTGCCGAAGGGCACCCAGGTGCTGGTCAAGGTCCATGCCTGCGGGCTGAACCGCGCCGATCTCGGCATGACCAAGGGCCATGTCCACGGCGCGGCCGGCGGTGTCGGCACCGTGCTCGGCATGGAATGGGCCGGGGAGGTCGCCGAGCTCGGCCCCGATGCCAAGGGCGTCAAGGTCGGCGACAAGATCATGGGCTCCGGCGGCGCGGCGTTCGCCGAATACACGCTGGCCGATCACGGCCGGCTGTTCCGCGCGCCCTCGAACATGAATTTCGACGAGGCCGCAACCCTGCCCGTCGCGCTCGCCACCATGCACAACGCCGTCGTCACCAACGGCGCGCTGCAGCCGGGCCAGACGGTGCTGATCCAGGGCGCGAGCTCCGGCGTCGGGCTGATGGCGATGCAGATCGCCAAGCTGAAGGGCGCCAGGCTCGTGGTGGGCTCATCGACCGACGCGATGCGGCGCGGCCGGCTGAAGGAGTTCGGCGCCGATCTCGCGGTGGATTCCAAGGATCCCGGCTGGGTCGATCAGGTGCTGCAGGCGACATCAGGCGAAGGCGTCGACCTGATCGTCGACCAGATTTCCGGACCGGTCGCGAACCAGAACCTCAAGGCGACCAAGGTCAAGGGCCGCATCGTCAATGTCGGCCGGCTCGGCGGCACCCATGGCGACTTCAACTTCGACCTGCATGCGGCGCGCCGCATCCAGTATATCGGCGTCACCTTCCGCACCCGCTCGATCGAGGAGATCCGCGAAATCTTCGACGAGGTGCGCAAGGACATCTGGCCCGCGGTCGAGGCACGCAAGCTGCAGCTGCCGATCGACCAGGTCTACAAATTCGCCGACATCGGCAAGGCGTTCGAGCACATGGAAGCCAACAAGCACCTCGGCAAGATCGTGGTGACGCTGTAGCAGCAGGCTCCGGCGATTGTCATCGTCATTGCGAGCGAAGGGCGGATCAGCGAAGCGCAATCCGCCCTCTCTTGTCGGATGCAACGGCGGATGATGCCGGAGCCTGTCATCAGGCTGCGCTTCGCGCGGACCCGGCGGGCTGATCCGCGCCTGCTACGTGCCACGCCCTGGCTCTTTCGCGTGCGGTGTTCAACCGACCGGTCCGGGAATCCAATAGTCCCCCGCAAGCGGGCTGACCTTGACGCCGCCAATGACTCCAAGCTCCAGGCTTGGATCGAAGTAGCGCATCGTCCGCTCATTGAGGTCAATGATGCGGCCGGGCCGTAGCGGCCCCACGTCATTTATCTTCACGATGACCTTCTTGCCGACAGCCTCGACGAGGGCATATTTCGGCCTCGCGCCAAATTGGACCCCACCAAACTTCCGACGCAAACTCGTTTTGATGGCGGCCGCCCAGACCGAGTGATCATAGCGCTCGCCGGAGGCTGTGCTCGGACCACCCTCCTCCTTGCCGGGCTTGAACGGATTGTACATGGATGCCGCGCCAACGATTGCATCCCCACACGCGGCATTGACGACGGCGCTTGAATGAACCGCAGCGATTTCACTTCGAGCAGCGGTGCCAGAAAAGGCGAGCGCAACCAGGGCGCCGCAAATCGCGGCGCTCGAGCCGAACAGCATCATAACTCCTTGATTGATTTTCTTCGATCGTCCGGTTCCCGATGCCGCAAAACATGGTCAAGCGAACGCGGAGGCGCTAACTCGTGCCAATTCCTTGCGGATTCGTGCCAATTCCGGCGACGGAACCGTTATGAGAACCAGGCGGTTCTCACACAGCGTTTTCAGTTTCTCGCCCGACTAAGACAGAGAATGCGTCAGCAAAATGACTGAATGGAGCTGTCTTCGACAGCGCATGACCAGCATATCGGCGTCACCTTCCGCACCCGTTCGATCAGGGAGATCCGCGCGATCTTCGGCAAGGTGCGCAAGGACATCTGGCCCGCGGTCAAGGCGCGCAAGCTGCATCTGCTGATCGACCAAATCTACAAATTCGCCGACATCGGCAAGCCGTCCGAACACACGGAAGCAACAGTCACCTCGGCAAGATCGTGGTGACGCTGTACTCGGCGCGCACGGCTGCGTAGGATGGGCAGAGCGAAGCGAAACCCATCGATGTATCCGTGCAGCGAGATGATGGGTTTCGCTTCGCTCTACCCATCCTACAGCTACCGCGTTGATCCGCCCTACGTGCTCGGTCTCACCTGCGTGATGGCGACGCCGGAGATCGCGAGCAGTCCGCCGACAACCAGATTCGGCGTCACCTGGTCGCCAAGGAACAGCACGCTGAAGATCAAGGCGAACACCGGAAGCAGCAGACCGAAGGGTGCGACGCGGGCCATGGAGCAGCGGGCGATCAGCCAGAACCACAGGCCGAACCCGACAATGCCACCGATGAAGACGGTGTAGGCGAGCGCCAGCCAGCCCCGTTGATCCGCAGTGCCAAGGCTCGCCAGCTGTCCGTATTCCAGCAACAGCGACATCAACATCACCTGCGGCACGGTGAGCAGCGACGACCATCCCATCAACATCAGCGGATCGAAAGGGCCGTAGCGTTTCGTCAGGACGGTGGACACCGCGAATGCGAAGGCAGCGGCAACCACGAGCAGCAGCGGAAGCACGTTGGCCGACAGCCCCGGCCCCGCCGCCAGCACCACCACGCCGGCGAACGCCAGTACCACGCCGGCGGATGTGATGAGGGACGGCCGCTCCGCGAGCAGCGGCCAGGCGAGCAGCACGGTGAAGGGCGGAGCGAGTTGATAGGCGACCGCCGACATGCTTCCCGAGCCGAGCCCGAGGCCGACATAGAACAGCCCGAAGTTCAGTCCGCCGAGGAAAACCGAAATAGCCGCGACAGGGCCGAACTGTTGGCGTGTCGGCCTTCTGACGAACGGAACAAGCAGCAGCGCGATGGCCAGGAAGCGCAGCGCGAGGAAGAACAGCGGCGGAAACTCGGTGACGCCGACCTTGATGACCACGAACTGATAACCCCAGAGCAAGGGAACGGCCACCGCGCAGACGATCTGGATGGCGGACATGGAATCTTTCCTTTCAAGACCGATCGGTCCATATATCGGCGCGCCGATCGCGCAGACGTCCAGAGGACATCAAGGGTCATTCCAACAGTTGCTTATTTGATGAAGCGATCAAGCAGCGCGTCGGCAGTGGCTTGCGACGTGGTGCGCGCCGGCGCCGTTTTGGCGACCACGCGCAGCCCCCAAAGGAAACAGATCAGAATTCGGGCGGCACTCGAAGGCTCGACGCCAGCGGCCAATCTGCCCGCGGTCTCCGCACGGGAAAATGCGTCCGCCACCCTGGCCTCCATGATCTTGAAGAAGCTCGCGAAGCGACGGCCAACCTCGGCATCCTGGCCAGCCAGCTCCATCGCCGTCGCCACCAACAGGCAGCCGCGCCGGCCATTGGCACCGCACGCGCGTTCAACGTAGCCGGCGAGATAGGCTCGCAGGCCGTCGACCGGATCTCTGCGGGGGTCGAGTTCATCATCCATCCGCGTCAGGGCATCGGCAATGTAGCGATCGAGCGCGCGCAGAAAGAGCGAGTGCTTGTCGCCGAAAGCGGCGTAGAGGCTGCCGCGCGAGAGCTTCGTCGCACGCAGCAGGTCCGGCAGCGCCGTAGCGTGATAGCCGCGCGACCAGAACACATTCATGGCGCGCTCGACAGCGGCCTCCATGTCGAAGCTTCGCGGGCGCCCACGGGGCGACTGCATGGCGGTTTGGCGGCTCATTGCCGATATATAGACCGATTGGTCTTTAAATAGCAAGTGCCGGCTTCGGATAACAACCCGGCGGGTCCGTAGGATGGGTAGAGCGAAGCGAAACCCATCAATTGCATCCGCACGCCGAGATGATGGGTTTCGCTGCGCTCTACCCATCCTACGATACGCGTCGAGATGGCATTCGACACGACGAGCGATGCAGCGCGCACCCGGCATTCCCTCCGCCCTCTTGTTTCAGGGCGAAACGATTGTGCAAAGCTCGGGCGGACCGCGCCGCGAGAATGCGGATGTCTGCTCCGGATGTCGCGCACATCTAGCGTCGTCCTGGCGAAAGCCAGGACCCATTACCCCGAATGCGAGTCATGACGCGATGCAATTGCACCAGCTCACTTCAACAACACAACCCTGTGGTTATGGGTCCTGGCTTTCGCCAGGACGACGGCATGATTTTGGCGCAAGGATGCAATTGCAACTGAGTGGCGATTGCGCGTGGCGAATGACACTTGATGTTCACCAACTCCCTGCTACACCGCCGCCCATGAGCTCTTCAAAGACCAGCGCACCCTCCACCAAGACATCCGTCGCCGCGATCTCGATCCTCGCCAGCGGCAGCATGGCGGTGGCGAAGTTCGTCGTCGGCATCGCGATCGGATCGCTGGCGCTGATCTCCGAGGCGCTGCACTCGTCGATCGACCTGGTCGCCACCATCATCACCTGGGCGGTGGTGCGGGTGTCCGACCAGCCAGCCGACGCCGAGCATCATTACGGCCACGGCAAGTTCGAGAGCGTCTCGGCGCTCGGCATCATCGCTTTGCTCTATGTGCTGGCCGGCGGCATCCTGGTCCAGGCCTATAGCCACCTGCGCGAGGGCGCGCCGCCGCCGTCGATCTCGGCCATTCCCTTTGTCGTTCTGGTCATCGATATCGGCGTCAATCTATGGCGGGCCCGCGCGCTGCACCGCGCCGCGCGCGACACCAAGAGCCAGGCGCTGGCCGCCGACGCGCTGCATTTCGCCTCCGACGTGATGGGCTCGACCGCCGTCATTGTCGGCCTGGTGCTGGCCGGCTTCGGCTTCTGGTGGGGCGACGCCGCGGCGGCGATCGCGGTCGCGGTGATGATCGCCCTGCTCGGCCTGCGCATGGCGCGCGAGACGGTCGAGACCCTGCTCGACCGCGCGCCCGAAGGCGCGCTGGAAAAGGCCACCGCCGCTATCAAGGCCGTGCCGGGGGTGGTCGATGTCGACCGCCTGCGGGTCCGCATGGTCGGCGCGACGCATTTCATCGATGCCATCGCCAAGGTGCCGCGCACCTACCCGATCGACCGCGTCGAGGACATCAAGCGCAGGGCGCAGGCGGCGGTGACCAAGACGTTCGGCGACGCCGACCTCACCTTCACCGCGGTGCCGGTGGCGCGCGACAATGAGAGCGTGCGCGAACGCATCATGGTGATCGCGCGCAATTCCGGCCTCGCCATCCACCACGTCACGGTGCACGATATCGGCGGCAAGCTGATCGTCGGCATCGACCTCGAGGTCGACGGCGACATGGCGCTGGACGCGGCGCACGACATCGCCCACGAGCTCGAGCGCGCGATCCGCGAGGACTTTGGCGAGGACGTCGAGGTCGACACCCATATCGAGCCGCTCGAGCCGGAACTGCCGTGGGGAACCAACGCCGCGCCCGATCGCGTCGAGGCCATCAAGGCGGCGCTGACCGGCTTTGCCGATGGCGGCGCGATCCATGACATCCACAATGTGCGGGTCCGTAACACCGACGCCGGCGAGATCGTCAACTTCCATTGCCGCGCCCGGCCTTCGATGAGTGTGATCAAGGTGCACGAAAGCGTCGACGAGATCGAACGCAAACTGCGTCGTGCGTTCCCCACCGTGAAGCGTGTGATCAGTCACGCCGAGCCGACGCGCGCGTAATTCTACGGAGCCGTTCCTGTTTCGGACTCACTTTGCGCCGCCTGATTCTGTTTTGGACAAGAATTATTTCGCATTAACGAATCGTTGACTCTCGACAGTCCCGGAAATCTGGATTCAAATGATCATGATTCGGATGCATCGTGGGGAGCATCCGAACCGGGTAAAAAATCAGCTTAGAGCGGGGGTCTAAGGCATGGCGCGCGCGCATGCAGCGAACGCGTGCGTCCAATCCGATTCGATCAAGGGATTGGCGCAGTCGATCGCGAAACCGGCCTATCACAGGCTCTTGACGGCCGAGCCTGCACTGCGCCGCGCTGTCCCTACCCTCATCATCGCCTTCCTCATCACGATCTGCCTCGGCGCCTTCGTCCAGGTGATCGACCAGAACCGGCAGAAGCGCGGCGCGATGAAGCGCGACCTTGCCGCGCTCTCCGACATCCTCGCCGAGCGCCTCGATCGCCTGACCTCGGTGCGGCGCGACCGGCTCGCCAACATCGAGCGGATGCAGGAACTGCTGCCGGACCTGATCCCGTCCTGGGGCATCGCCTATGGCCGCCACGTCATCATCACCAGCGCCGATCACCGCGTGTTGGCGCGTGTGCCGGTCGATGGCGCCGGCGAGAACGACCGCATCCTCGACATCGTCTCCACCGCGCAGCTGCTCGTCGCGCCCGGCCAGCAGGGCACGGTCAGCGACATGACGCTGCCCGGCGGCACCGGCGCGCTGGCGATCTCGCAGCTCGTCAAGTCGCTGCCCGGCCAGGTCGTCGTGATCCAGGAGATGAACGAGCCGATCTGGGGATCGGACGCCGCGCTCTCGGTGACGCTGTCGGCGACCACGAGCTTCGTGGTGCTGATCCTCGGCTTCGCGTTCCACTGGCAATCGACCCGCGCCCGCGAGGGTGACCTGATCAACGACGCCGTGCGCGGCCGCATCGACACCGCGCTCAACCGCGGCCGCTGCGGATTGTGGGACTGGGACCTGTCGCGCGGCCGGATCTTCTGGTCGCAGTCGATGTTCACCCTGCTCGGCCTCGACACCCGCAACGACCTCCTCACCTTCGGCGAGGTCAACGCGCTGGTGAATTCGGACGACATCAACCTGTTCGACATCGCCGACCAGCTGATCTCGGGCAAGATCGATCACATCGACCAGAGCTTCCGCATGCGCCATGTCGGCGGCCACTGGATCTGGCTGCGGGTGCGCTGCGAGCTCAGCCACGCCGCCGCCGACGGCGGCCTGCATCTGATCGGCATCGCGGTCGACATCACCGAACAGAAGAGCCTCGCCGAGAAGTCGGTGGAAGCCGATCTCAGGCTGCGCGACGCGATCGAGACCATTCCGGAGGCTTTCGTGCTCTGGGATGCCGACGACCGCCTCGTGCTCTGCAACTCGCACTTCCAGCGGCTGCACAAGCTGCCCGATTCCGCCGTCAGCCCCGGCACCTCCTACGAGACCGTGATCGAGGTCGGCAGCATGCCCGAGGTGCGCACCCGCCTGCACGAGAGCGGCGTGCCGGCGCCCGGCGCCCGCACCTTCGAGGCCCAGCTCGACGACGGCAGCTGGCTGCACATCAGCGAGCGCCGCACCAAGGACGGCGGCTACGTCTCCGTCGGCACCGACATCACCCGCATCAAGGCGCACGAGCAGAAGCTGGTCGACAACGACCTGCGCCTGCGCGCCACCGTGATCGACCTGCAGCGCTCGCAAGCCGAACTGGAACGGCAGGCCGTCGAGCTCGCCGACCTCGCCGAAAAATACTCGCAGGAAAAGACCCGCGCCGAGGACGCCAACGCCGCGAAGTCGAAATTCCTCGCCAATATGAGCCATGAGCTGCGCACGCCGCTCAACGCCATCATCGGCTTCTCCGAGATCATGGGCTCTGGCCTGTTCGGCACGCTCGGCTCGGACAAGTACGCGGAGTACTGCCACGACATCCTGACGTCGGGGAAATACCTGCTCGAGGTCATCAACGACATTCTCGACATGTCGAAGATCGAGGCCGGCCGCATGAAGTTCGACATGGAGCCGCTCGACCTCTCCGGCATCCTCGCGGAGTCGCTGCGGGTGGTCTCCGGCCGCGCCGAGCACAAGGGATTGTCGCTGGAATCGGATATCGAAAGCACGATCTCGGTCGTCGCCGACCGCCGCGCGGTCAAGCAGATCATCGTCAACCTGCTCTCCAACGCCGTGAAGTTCACGCCCGACCACGGCCGCGTGCTGGTGCGCGGCCAGATGCTGGATGACTCGATCGTGCTCCTGATCGCCGACAGCGGCATCGGCATCGCGCCGGAATCGCTGCGCCGGCTCGGCAAGCCGTTCGAACAGGTCGAGAGCCAGCTCACCAAGAGCTACCAGGGCTCCGGTCTCGGACTTGCGATTGCGCGCTCGCTCACCAATCTGCACGGCGGCTCGATGCGGCTGCGCTCCAAGCTCGGCGTCGGCACCGTCGTCCGCGTCACGCTGCCGCGCGATCCGCGGTCCCTGCAGACGAAGCTGTCGGAAGCGGCCTGACACCCCACGCTACTTCGCAAGCACTCCTTCCAGCAGCGCGGCATCACCGAGCACGGCCAGCGTCTCGCGAGGCGTGAGATGGCGGACTGCCTGGTCGAAGCTGTCGCTTGCCTCGATCCGCGCCCGCGCCACCGCGAGGTGAAGATCGATCTCGCCCGGACCGCCGCGCCGCACCGGCGGCAGCGACGAGAGATGGCGATGCAGCAGGTCAGAATCCTGCCGCAACGTCGCGAGCGCGGGGGCCGATGCGGCAGCCGGCGACGCCGCCAGCTCATTGGCGCGGACCAGCACGCGCGGCGGCTTCACCTCCTCCGGCGTCACGAACAGCGCGCGCATCGCGGGCCTGGCGGTCCAGGCCCCGATCGGGATCGCGAACAGCAGGCCAATGATCACCGGCGACATCCACAGCAGCAGCGGCAGCGACACCGCCCAGGCGCTGATCGCCATCGCGACGCCGCAGGCGGTCGGAACGCCGTATTTCCGATAGAGCTCGCGCCGCTCGACCGCGCCGTCGTCGCGCCGCTGTGTCTGCCAGCCCGCGTCCCGGCCGAGCAGGATCTCGACGACGGCGATCGACTGGAACACCATCATGACCGGCGCGATCATCGCCGAGATCAGCACCTCGGCGATCACGCCCGTCAACGCCCGGAAGCCGCCGCCGAATTGCCGGCGCACGTCCGACCGTGTCAGCAACAGGAGGAAGCCGAGCAGCTTCGGCACGATCAGCAGCGCCATGGTGAGGCCGAACACCCATGCGGCGAGCACGGGGTCCTGTGCCGGCCAGTTGGGAAACAGCGAAAAGCCCTTCGGAAAATATTCGGGGCGAATGAAGCGCGCCTGCAGCGAGATCAGGATTCCGAGCAGCAGGAACGACAGCCAGAGCGGCGCGGTGATGTAGGAGCCGATCCCGGTCATGAAATGCAGCCGCGAGATCCAGTGCAGGCGGCGCGTCCTCAGCACGGCGAGATGCTGCAGATTGCCCTGGCACCAGCGCCGGTCGCGCGCGGCAAAATCCAACAGCGACGGCGGCACCTCCTCAAAGCTGCCGCCGAGCATCGGCGCCATGTAGATGCCCCAGCCGGCGCGCCGCATCAGCGCCGCCTCGACAAAGTCGTGACTCAGGATATGTCCGCCGAACGGCTTGCGTCCGGAGAGCTCGGGCAGGCCCGCCTGCTGCGCAAATGCCTCGATCCTGATGATGGCATTGTGCCCCCAGTAATTGCCCTCGGAGCCGTGCCACCACGCAACGCCGGCGGCGACCATCGGTCCGTAGAGCCGGCCGGCAAACTGTTGCAGGCGGCTGAACAGGCTGCGCGCGTTGACGATGACCGGCAGCGTCTGCAGCAGCGCCGCCTGCGGATTGGTCTCCATCGCGTGCACCATCCGCACCATGGTGTCGCCCGACATCAGGCTGTCGGCGTCGAGCACGATCATGAACCGATATGCGCCGCCGAACCGCGTGATCCACTCGCCGACATTGCCGGACTTGCGCGCCGTATTGTCGGCGCGATGCCGGTAGAACAGCCGCTGCGCGCCGCAGGCCTCGCACAGTTCGAGGAACGCCCGTTCCTCGGCGATCCAGATATCCGGATCGCGGGTGTCGCTGAGCACGAACCAGTCGAAGCTGTTGCCCTGCCCGGTCGCCTCGACGGACTCGTAGATCGCGTGCAAACGCGCCATCAATTGATGCGGATTCTCGTTGTAGGTCGGGAGCAGCACCGCGGTCCGGCTCGCGAGCTGCGGCAAGGGACCATCGTCGCGGATCGGCAGGGCGTTGCCGTTGCGCCGAAGCAGAGCGAAGAAGCCGGCGAGCGCCGACGCGAACGAAAACGCGATCCAGGCGAGCAGCGCGACGAACAGCACCAGCACCATGCCTTCCATGATCGTCACGCCGCCGACCTGGACCACCATGTACATCTCGTAGGCGCCGGCACCGGTCAGCGCCGCCGTCAGCACCAGGATGAACGCGCGGCGCATCAACATGCCCGCACCGACCGAGACCGGCTTGCCCACCGCGTGCGGCGGCCGGCCAAGATCGGCCGCCGACATCGCAAGCGGGCTCTCTTGTGGCAGGAAGCCGTCCGCCACCGTGGCGGCGTCGGGATGAGGCGACGTGACTATGGCGCCCATCGATAGACCCAGATCTCGGAGAGCGGCTTGTCATCTTGCGCCAGATGCGCACGCAGCTCGATCGGATCCTTCTTGACGGCGCACTGGAAGCTGAGCCGCCATCCGCCGGTATTCGGATTTGGCTGCGTGACGACGTTCGTGATCTCGGACTTCTCGGCCGTCACGACGCCCTTGACGCTATTGGGATCGATCCCCTTCAGATTGTCTCCGAACAGGTCGAGCACGAACAGCTTGCTGTTCTCGCCATGCGCGCCGATGCCGCTGCGCGTGAAGCGCGCGAGCGAATGCGGCTTCGGCGCGTCCGGCCCCCAATGCAGGCGATAGGTGAAATTGGTCTCGCTCTTGGCCTTGAGCGGCGCCTTCGGCCGCCAAAACGCGGCGATGTTGTCGTGGATCTCTTCCTTGGTCGGAATCTCGAACAAAATGACCGCGCCCTCGCCCCAGTCGCCGATCGGCTCGACCCACAGGCTCGGACGCTTCTCGAAGCGCGATTCGATGTCCTGATAGGCGAAGAAATTCTTCTCGCGCTGCATCAGCCCGAAGCCATGCGGATTGACGTCCTGGAACGTGCTGATCTGGAGGTCGCGCGGATTGCTCAGCGGCCGCCACAGGCTCTCGCCCTTGCCGTTGTAGATCGCAAGCCCGTCGGAATCGTGCACGGACGGCCTGAAGTCGTCGACCTCGTTGCGATCGTTGGGCCCGAAGAAGAACATGCTCGTCATCGGCGCAAGGCCGGCATGCTCGAGATCGGCACGCGGATAGAGCGATGCCTCGACATCGAACACCGTGGTCGCTCCAGGCCTGATCGTGAACCGATAGCTCGCCGCGCAGCTCTTGCTGTCGAGCAAGGCGTGAATGACCAGCGAGGTCGCGTTGGGCACCGGGCGCTCGAGCCAGAACGCCTTGAAGAACGGAAACTCCTCGCCCTTGGCCTCGCCGGTATCGATCGACAGGCCGCGCGCCGACAGGCCGTAGGTCTCGTCCTTGGCGACCGCGCGGAAATAGCTCGCGCCGAGAAAGACGCAGACCTCGTCGTAATAGTCCGGCTTGTTGATCGGCGCGTGGATGCGAAATCCGGCAAAGCCGAGGTCGGTCTCGGTGAAGTCAGGCACGGTCTCGCCGAACGAAAACATGTCCTTGCTGTATTTGACTTCGCTGACCTTGCCGTCGGCGATCTCGAAGATATTGACCTTGTTCTTGTAGAAGAAGCCGCGGTGGAAGAACTGCGCCTCGAACGGCAGCTTCGCGCCGCGCCACAGCGCGCGCTCGGACGTGAAGCGGATCGTGCGGTACTGGTCGTAGTTCAGGTCCGTCAGGCCGTTCGGCAACTTCTCGTCCGGCGCCTCGAACGACTTGCTGGCGAGATTGCGCGCAAGCTCCCTGACCATGCCTGGGTTGAAGGGTGCGTCCGTCGCGCTCCCTGCGGCGGCGGCCTGGCGCTGTGGCAAGAACATGAGTGTCGGCAATACGGCCGATCCGTGGAGTAACTGGCGACGATTCAAAGCAGCTCCTGCTCGCTGACCGGGACGCCGCAATGCAACCGCCGAGCCGGCGCTGAGTTCCATCTTTGCTGCGAGCAAGCGAAGATTGTCCGCCGGCTGAACACCAGGACTTGCTTCAACGCAACCACACAACGCGTGGTCGGTTGCTGCCGTACCGGAACCGTGGCGGAAAGGCTGCGAGGAATGCCGAGAGCTACGCGCTCTCGAGCGTCGGCGCGACCTCGCGTGCGACCTGCACCAAGGCTGCGATCAACGGCGTCATCGGATCGCGCTGCGGGATCACGAGGCCAATGCTGTAGTCCACGACCGGATCGACGATCGGAATGCTGCGCACCGCATCCGCAAGGCCGAGCGTCTCGGCGAGCTTGGCCGGCATCACGCTGGCCCAGCGGCCGGTCTTCACGTGGGTGTAGAGCACGAGCAGTGAGTTCGACGTCAGCGTCGGCGTCGCCTCCGCGCCGACCGAGGTCAGCGCGCGATCGATGATGCGGCGGTTCTGCATGTCGGGCGTGAGCAGACAGAGCGGCACGGTACCGACCTCCTTCCACGTCACCTGCTTGCGGTCACCGAACATCGCATCCGGCGCCGTCAGCAAGCGATAGCTCTCATTGTAGAGCGGGATGGTGCGGACCTTGCCGATCGGCTCGTTCTCAATATAGGTCAACCCGGCATCGACCTCGAGATTCTCGAGCAGGCCGAGCACATCGGCCGACGTGCACGACTGGATGCGGAACCGCACATCGGGATGGCGCGCCCGGAACGGCGTGGTCAGCGAGGCCACCATGCCGAGCGCGGTCGGGATCGCCGCGATCCGGATCTCGCCCGACAGCTTGTCCTTGAGGCTGTTGATCTCCTGCTTCATCGCGCGCGCATCGCCGACGATGCGCCGCGCCCAGTCCAGCGTCCGCTCCCCTTCCGGCGTGAAGCCCTGGAAGCGGGATCCGCGCTGCACCAGCATGACACCGAGGATTTCCTCGAGCTGCTTGAGACTGGTCGACATCGTCGGCTGGGTGACGCCGCACGCCTCCGCGGCCCGGCCGAAATGCCGCTCCTTGGCCAGCGCCAGCAGAAGTTCCAGCTTGTCGATCAAGGTTCAAATCCCTTCGGAAAACGGCGCCCCAAGCGGCAGCCCAACACGTCCATAGGTAGCACGATCCGGGTGCGATCCCGAAATCCAAAGCGCCCCGGAAGTGCGTGATTCCAGAACATTATTGCGATCCCGCATCGATCCATTCGGCAACGCTATTAATCGTGTTTCGCAATCGCCGCATGAGACAGCTTTATTGATGTTTCGAAGGATTCCAACTCTCATGTGCGAAGCAAGAACTGATCGTGAGAAGCGCTGATGACGGTGGGATACGAACCTTGGGACAGGGCGCGCGGCGCTGAAATCATCGCCGAGCACGCCGGGCTTGAAGGCGCCACGCTGGTGATCCTGCACGCGCTGCAGGAAGCCTTCGGCTACGTGCCCGAGCCGGCGATCCCGATGGTGGCGGAGGCGCTCAATTTGTCGCGCGCCGAGGTGCACGGCGTGTTCACCTTCTACCATGATTTCCGGAAGCAGCCTGCCGGACGCCACGTCCTCAAGCTGTGCCGCGCCGAGGCCTGCCAGGCCGCCGGCGGCGACGCGCTGGCGGCGCGCGCGGAAGCCAGGCTCGGCGTTGCGCTGGGGCATACCACGGCGGATGACCGCGTGACGCTGGAGCCGATCTACTGCCTCGGGCTGTGCGCCACCGCGCCGTCGGCGATGCTGGATGGCCGCGTGGTCGGCCGGCTAGATGAAGCGCGGATCGACGCGCTGGTCGCGGAGGCACAGCGATGACGATGCGAATCTTCATTCCCCGCGACGCCGGCGCGGTCGCCGTCGGTGCCGACGATGTCGCCCTCGCCTTCGAGCAGGCCGCAGCAGGACGCGGCGCGCCGCTCGAGATCGTCAGGACCGGTTCGCGCGGCCTGTACTGGCTGGAGCCGATGGTCGAGCTGGCGACCGCACAAGGCCGCGTTGCGTTCGGCCCGATCAGCCCGGCGGACGTCCCGTCTCTGCTCGAGGCGATGGCCGGCAGCGGCCAGCACGCGCTGCGGCTTGGTGTCACGGACGAGATTCCCTGGCTGAAGCGCCAGACCCGGCTGACCTTCGCCCGCTGCGGCGTGATCGATCCGCGCTCGGTCGATGACTACCGCGCCCATGGCGGCTACAAGGGTCTGGAGCGGGCGCTGACGCTGACCTCCGACCAGATCCTCGCCGACGTCACGACGTCCGGTCTGCGCGGCCGCGGCGGCGCCGGCTTCCCCACCGGCATCAAGTGGAAGACCGTGGCGCAGGCCAGCGCCGACCGCAAATACATCGTCTGCAACGCCGACGAAGGCGACAGCGGCACCTTCGCCGACCGCATGATCATGGAAGGCGACCCCTTCGTCGTGATCGAGGGCATGACGATCGCAGGTATCACGGTAGGCGCCACCAAGGGCTACATCTACATCCGCTCGGAATATCCGCACGCGGTCGAAGCGATGAACGCGGCGATCGTGGCGGCCCGCCGCACCGGCTTGCTCGGCAAGCGCATCGGCGGCTCCGCCCATGAGTTCGATCTCGAGGTGCGCGTCGGCGCCGGCGCCTATGTCTGTGGCGAGGAAACCTCGCTGCTGGAAAGCCTCGAGGGCCGCCGCGGCATCGTGCGGGCCAAGCCGCCGCTGCCGGCGCACAAGGGCCTGTTCGGCCGCCCGAGCGTGATCAACAACGTGCTGTCGTTCGCGGCGATCCCCTTCATCCTCGACAACGGCGCCAAGGCCTACGCCGATTTCGGCATGGGCCGCTCGCGCGGCACGATGCCGATCCAGCTTGCCGGCAACATCAGACATGGCGGGCTGTTCGAGACCGCGTTCGGCGTCACCCTCGGCGAGCTCGTCGACGAGATCGGCGGCGGCACCTTCACCGGGCGCGAGGTGCGCGCGGTGCAGGTCGGCGGCCCGCTCGGGGCCTACTTCCCCCGCGCGCTGTTCGACACGCCGTTCGACTATGAGGCGTTCGCCGCGCGCGACGGCCTGATCGGCCATGGCGGGATCGTGGTGTTCGACGACAGCGTCGACATGGCGAAGCAGGCCCGCTTTGCGATGGAGTTCTGCGCGGTCGAATCCTGCGGCAAGTGCACGCCGTGCCGGATCGGCTCGACCCGCGGCGTCGAGACCATCAACAAGATCATCAATGGCGAGCGCGTGGCGGAAAACCTCGCTGTTGTCGAAGACCTCTGCAACACCATGAAATTCGGCTCGCTGTGCGCACTCGGCGGCTTCACGCCCTACCCCGTGATGAGCGCACTGAAACACTTCCGGGAAGATTTCGGCGGAGATGTAGATCCCGCACCGGCCCGCCTGCAGGCCGCGGAATAGCAAGGAAATCACGATGTCGCTGATCCAGGAAACCGATTTCGGCACCCCCAAATCCAAATCCGAGACGATGGTCACGCTGACCATCGACGGCAATCAGATCACGGTGCCCGAGGGCACCTCGATCATGCGCGCGGCGATGGAAGCCGGCACCCAGATTCCAAAGCTCTGCGCGACCGACATGGTCGACGCCTTCGGCTCCTGCCGGCTCTGCCTCGTCGAGATCGAGGGCCGCGCCGGCACACCCGCCTCCTGCACGACGCCGGTCATGCCCGGCCTCGTCGTGCACACCCAGAGCGAGCGGCTGAAGAAGCTGCGCAAGGGCGTGATGGAGCTCTACATCTCCGACCACCCGCTGGACTGCCTGACCTGCGCCGCGAATGGCGACTGCGAATTGCAGGACATGGCGGGTGCCGTCGGCCTGCGCGACGTGCGCTACGGCTATGAGGGCGAGAACCACGTCTTCGCCAAATCGCACGGCTGCGAAAACGACAACTGGATGCCGAAGGACGAGTCGAATCCGTACTTCACCTACGATCCCTCGAAGTGCATCGTCTGCTCGCGCTGCGTCCGCGCCTGCGAGGAGGTGCAAGGCACCTTTGCGCTGACGATCTCCGGCCGCGGCTTCGACAGCCGCGTCTCGCCCGGCATGAACGAAGGCTTCCTCGGCTCGGAATGCGTGTCCTGCGGCGCCTGCGTGCAGGCCTGTCCGACCGCGACGCTGACCGAGAAATCCGTGATCGAGATCGGCCAGCCCGAACACTCGGTCGTCACCACCTGCGCCTATTGCGGCGTCGGCTGCGCCTTCAAGGCCGAGATGCGCGGCGAGGAAGTGGTGCGCATGGTGCCGTGGAAGGACGGCAAGGCCAATCGTGGCCATTCCTGCGTCAAGGGCCGCTTCGCCTGGGGCTACACCACCCACAAGGAGCGCATCCTGAAGCCGATGATCCGCGAACGGATCGAGGATCCCTGGCAGGAAGTGTCGTGGGACGAGGCGTTCAACTTCGCCGCCGCCAAGTTCAAGGGCATCCAGCAGAAATACGGCCGCGACGCGGTCGGCGGCATCACCTCGTCGCGCTGCACCAATGAAGAAACCTATCTGGTGCAGAAGCTGATCCGCGGCGGCTTCGGCAACAACAACGTCGACACCTGCGCCCGCGTCTGTCATTCGCCGACCGGCTACGGCCTGTCGCAGACCTTCGGCACCTCGGCCGGCACGCAGGATTTCGATTCGGTTGAAGACACCGACGTCGTCATGGTGATCGGCGCCAACCCGGCCTCCGCCCACCCAGTGTTCGCCTCGCGGCTGAAGAAGCGGCTGCGCCAGGGCGCCAGGCTGATCGTGATCGATCCGCGCCGCACCGAGATGGTGGAATCGCCGCATGTGAAGGCGCTGCATCTGCCGCTGATGCCCGGCACCAACGTCGCGGTGGTCACGGCGCTCGCCCACGTCATCGTCACCGAAGGGCTGGTCAACGAGACCTTCGTGCGCGAACGCTGCGACTGGAGCGAGTCCGAGGAATGGGCGGCCTTCGTCGCCCAGGAGAAGTACAGCCCCGAGGCGACCGCGATCATGACCGGCGTCGATCCCAAGGACCTGCGCGAGGCGGCACGGATCTACGCCACCGGCGGCAACGGCGCGATCTATTACGGGCTCGGCGTCACCGAGCACAGCCAGGGCTCGACCACGGTGATCGCGATCGCCAACCTCGCGATGGTCACCGGCAATATCGGCCGGCCCGGCGTCGGCGTGAACCCGCTGCGCGGCCAGAACAACGTGCAGGGCTCCTGCGACATGGGCTCGTTCCCGCACGAGCTGCCCGGCTATCGCCATATCTCGGGCGATGCCGTGCGCGAGCAGTTCGAGGCGATGTGGAACGTCAAGCTCAACAAGGAGCCGGGCCTGCGCATCCCCAACATGTTCGATGCGGCGATCGAAGGCACCTTCATGGGGCTCTATGTGCAGGGTGAGGACATCCTGCAATCCGATCCGAACACCAAGCATGTGGTGGCGGCGCTGTCTTCGATGGAATGCGTCATCGTCCACGATCTCTTCCTGAACGAGACCGCGAACTACGCCCACGTCTTCCTGCCCGGCTCGACCTTCCTCGAGAAGGACGGCACCTTCACCAATGCCGAGCGCCGCATCCAGCGCGTCCGCAAGGTGATGACGCCGCGCAACGGCTATGCCGACTGGGAGGTGACGATCCTGCTCGCCAAGGCGATGGGATTCGAGATGCACTACGCCCATCCATCCGAGATCATGGACGAGATTGCCGCGCTGACGCCGACCTTCGCGGGCGTCTCCTATGCCAGGCTCGACGAGCTCGGCTCGGTGCAGTGGCCCTGCAACGAAAAGGCGCCGGAAGGCACCCCGGTGATGCATATCGGCGGCTTTGTGCGCGGCAAGGGCAAGTTCATCCTCACCGAATATATCGCGACCGACGAACGCACCGGCCCGCGCTATCCGCTGCTGCTCACCACCGGCCGCATCCTCAGCCAGTACAATGTCGGCGCGCAGACCCGCCGCACCGAGAACGTGGTCTGGCACGCCGAGGACCGGCTGGAGATCCATCCGCATGACGCCGAACAGCGCGGCGTGTGCGACGGCGATTGGGTGCGGCTGGCGAGCCGCGCCGGCGAGACCACGCTGCGCGCGGAGATCACCGACCGTGTGGCGCCGGGCGTGGTCTACACCACGTTCCACCACCCGGACACCCAGGCCAACGTCATCACGACCGACTTCTCCGACTGGGCGACCAACTGTCCGGAGTATAAGGTGACGGCCGTGCAGATCTCGCCGTCGAACGGTCCGTCCGACTGGCAGAAGGCCTATGACGAGCAGGCCCGCCATTCGCGCCGCATCGCGCCGGTGGTGGAAGCCGCGGAGTAGCGATGCGCGAACCGGTCCACAAGGCGATACGGAAGGTCTGGCGCGACGGCGTCTTCAGCGACGGCGCGCGCCTGATCCCGGAGGAGACGCCGCTGGCGCTGACCTATAATGGCGGCACCTACGCCGTGATGATGGGCTCGCCCGAGGACCTCGGCGACTTCGCGGTTGGCTTCAGCCTGAGCGAAGGCATCGTGCAATCGGCCGACGAGATCGAGAACCTCGACATCGTCGAGCTCGATGACGGCATCGAGCTCCGGATGTGGCTGAAGGCCGACAAGGCCGAGCGGATCGCGGAGCGGCGGCGCAACATCGCCGGCCCGACCGGCTGCGGCCTGTGCGGGCTCGATTCGATCAGCGAGGCGGTGCGACCAGCTGCGATCGTTCCCGCGGGACGCGTGTTCGCGCCGCGCGAGATCATGACCGCGGTGGCGGCGGTGGCGCCGCTGCAGGAGATCAATCACCAGACTCGCGCGGTGCACGCCGCCGCGTTCTGGACGGCGACGCGCGGCATCGTCGCGCTGCGCGAGGATGTCGGCCGCCACAACGCGCTCGACAAGCTCGCCGGCGCGCTGGCCCGCGACAAGGTCGTCGCGAGCGAAGGCATGGTGCTCTTGACCAGCCGCGTCTCGGTCGAAATGGTGCAGAAGACCGCCGCGATCGGCGCGCCGCTGATTGCCGCCGTGTCGGCCCCGACCGCGCTTGCGGTCCGGATGGCGGATGCCGCCGGCATCACGCTTGCAGCGATCGCCCGCGCCGATGGATTTGAAATCTTTACGCATCCGGAACGCGTCACAGGCGCGGTGCCCGGCAAGGAGTCCGCTTATGTCGTCGTCGCCTGACAGACTGGTCTATATGGCGAACCAGATCGGAAAGTTCTTCCACAGCCAGGGCCACGACCGCGCCGTGCAGGGCATTTCCGAGCACATCTGGAAGTTCTGGGACCCGCGGATGCGCAAGCAGATCTTCGCCCATCTCGACGCCGGCGGCACTGGCCTCGATCCCGACGTCCGCGATGCCCTGCAGAAGCTGAAGCAGCAGGCGTAGCGAACTCAACTCTGCACCGCGCTCTCTCACCGTCACCCTGAGGAGGCCGCAAAGCGGCCGTCTCGAAGGGCGACGGGCACGAGCGTGGCCGTGCATCCTTCGAGACGCGCTACGCGCTCCTCAGGATGACGGGATTGAGATCGTAGCTTCCCCTACCCCACGATCGTGTTGAAGACGCGGCGCACCTCGCTCTGGGTCTCGCGCAGGCGGGCTTCCAGCGCGGAGAAGTCCGGCGTGTCCCCGGCCCGCGCCATCACGCGCAGCAGATCTTCGCCCGCGGTCTCCGGATTGAACTTGCCGGTGACGCAGAGCCGCAGGATCTGCGTCAGGTCATGATAGAGCCGCGCCGCCGAGCGCAGGATCTCGGCCTCGGACTGGCCGAGCAGGCCGAGCTTGGCGGCATTGTCGAGCACCTGCAGCGTGGAGACGCTGAGAATTTCCGGCTTCACCGAGGCATGCGCGAGCTGGAGATATTGCGCGATGAAATCGATGTCGACGAGCCCGCCGGCGGCGAGCTTGAGATCCCAGACATCGTCCTCCCCCTTCTCCAGCGCGATCGCGCGCCGCATGTCGGCGACGTCGGCCGCGGTCGACGCCGCATCGCGCGGCCGGGTCAGCACGCTGCGGATGATCGCCTCGATCTTCTCGCGAAACTCAGGCGACGACGAGATCACGCGGGCGCGCGTCAGCGCCATGTGCTCCCAGGTCCAGGCCTCGCGCTCCTGGTAGTCGGCAAATGAATCGATCCGCGATGCGACCGGACCGGCGCGCCCCGACGGGCGCAGCCGCATGTCGACCTCGTAGAGCACCCCGTAATTGGTCCGGGTCGTGAAGGCGCTGATCAGGCGCTGGGTGAAGCGGGCAAAATACTGCGCGCCGTGCAGCGAGCGCTCGCCGTCGGAATCCGGCGCCTCGCTGTCAAAATCGTACAGCAGGATCAAATCGAGGTCGGAGGACGCCGTCATCTCGCGGCTGCCGAGCCGGCCCATCGCGACGATCGCGGTCTCCTGCCCCTTGATCCGGCCATATTGCGCGGCGAACTGGTCGGTGACGAGGCCGTGCACAGTGTGGACGATACCCTCGGCCACATCGGCAAAGGCGGTGCTGGCGTGCTGCGCCGACACCGTGCCGGACAGGATCCGCGTGCCGATCAGGAACAGGCTCTCCTGGCCGAACAATCGCAGACGATCGAGGAAATCCTCGTAGGATGACGCATCCTGCAGCGTGGCGGCGAGCCGCTCCGACAATTCCTTCTTGTCCGGCATCGCGCCGAAGAAGCGCGGATCGACCAGGCCGTCCATGATCTGCGGCTGCCGCGCCAGCATGTCGCCGAGCCGCGGTGCCGCGCCGAGGATCAGTGCCACCAGCGCGACGAAATCGCGATTCTGGCTGAGCAGCGAGATCAGCCGCCCGCCCCGCTGCAACGCGCCGAGGAAACGGTCGAACGCCGCCACCGCATCATCAGGCTCCTCGGCATTCGCGAGGCCGTCGATCAGGCCGGGAATGAATTCCAGGAACGCGGCGCGCGTCGCCTCGACGCGCAGCGCGCGATAATCGCCCTCGATCCATTGCTGCACGGTGCCGGCAACCGCAATGGGCTTCTTGAAGCCGAGATTGGCGAGATGCTCGGTCAGGCGGGCATCCTCAGGCCCGGCGCCGTAGTCGACCTCCGGCAGCTTTGCGGTGCCGGTCGGATCGTCGCCCTCGAACAGCTTGCCATAGTGGTTCTGCACGATCTTGAGCTGGCCGAGCAGGTCCTTGGCGAAGGCCTCGCGATTCTCGTAGCCGAAGAAATGCGCAAAGCGCTCGACGTCCTCAGGCGCTTCGGGCAGCGAATGGGTCTGCTCGTCGGCGATCATCTGCAGCCGGTGCTCGACCCGGCGCAGGAATTCGTAGGCCGTCGTCAGTTCGTCGCGCGCTTCAAAGGTGATCCAGTTGCTGTTGGCGAGCACGTTGAGCGCCTCCAGCGTCGGCCGCACCCGCAACTCCGGATGACGGCCGCCGGCGATCAGCTGCTGGGTCTGGGCGAAGAACTCGATCTCGCGGATGCCGCCGCGGCCGACCTTGACGTTATGGCCCTCGACCGAGATCTCGCTCTGGCCGCGATAGGTCTGCATCTGCCGCTTCATGTCGTGGACATCGGCAAGCGCGGCAAAATCCAGATGCTTGCGCCAGACGAAGGGCGCGAGCTCGGCGATCAGCGCCTCGCCGGCCTTGGGATCGCCGGCGCAGGGCCGCGCCTTGATCATCGCGGCGCGCTCCCAGGTGCGCCCCTCGCGCTCGTAATAATGCAGCGCGGCGTCGGTCGAGATCGCGACCTGGGTCGAGGCCGGGTCCGGCCGCAGCCTGAGATCGACCCGGAACACGTAGCCGTCGCCCGAGCGCTGCTGCAGCATCCGCGCCATCGCCTGGGTGACGCGCACGAAGAACGGCTGCGGCTCGATGTCCTCGGCGAGCGAAGTGGCCGCGCGATCGAAGAACACGATCAGGTCGATGTCGCTGGAATAGTTCAGCTCGCCGGCCCCCATCTTGCCCATCGCGAGCACGATCAGGCCCGAGCCTGCTTCGGGGTGATCGGGATCGGCGGCGGTCATCCGGCCGCGGGCCACTTCCTGCCGGAACAAATATCGCAGCGCCGATTGCACCGAATTCACCGCGATGTCGGTCAGCGCCGCCGTCACCCGCATCACCGGCCAGACGCCGCCGATGTCGCACAGCGCGATCATCAGCGCGGCCTCCGCCTTCATGCGGCGAAGCAGAACCATCACGTCGGCCTCGCTGCCGGCGGCGAGCACCTCGCGCGACGTCGTCTCGATCAGGCCGGCAAGATGCGACTCCGGGTCGCATGACAGGATCCGGATCAGCCGCGCGGCATCGGCACGGGCGAGCTCGAACAAATAGGGCGAGAACTCGGCGATGCCGCGCAGGATGTCCCGTGCGAACGGATGTTCGAGCAATGCATTGAGCGCGGCCGATTGCGCCGGCTCGAGCTCGGCGAACCAGTCGGTCAGGCGCTGATCGGCGGATACGGGCGCGGCGACACGCGGTCCGTCCGCGAACCGCGCGGCCAGACGATGTCGATCCGCGTTTCCCGGCGCGGCGGCATTCATGCCGCCTTCTGTGGCACATCCTGCGTTTGAGCCGCAAGCCTGTCACTGCCGCCCACCCGCACCGGCAGCACCAGGGTGGCGACCAGCCCCGGATGGGCATCGCCGAGCCTGAGCTCGCCGCCATGAAGCGTGGCAACCGCCGAGGCCAGGCTGAGGCCGAGACCGGAACCGGGTAAGGTGCGACTCGCCTCGAGCCGGACGAAGCGCTCGACCGCGTGCTTGCGGTCGGCCTCGGGAATGCCCGGGCCGTGGTCGGTGACGCTGAGCAGGACCTGGTCGCCCTCGCGCCGCGCCTCGATCAGGATCTCCCGCGCATCCGCATTGAGCGGCTGCACGCTCGCGTCGGGCTTGCCGTATTTGATGGCATTCTCGACCAGGTTGGCGACCGCCTGGCTGATCAATTCGCGGTTGCCGTGAATCGGCGCCGGCACGGTCTTCACCTGCAGCGTCATGCCGTCGTCCTCGGCCAGCGGCTCGTACAGTTCGTGGATGCCGTTGGCGACATCGGCGCCGTCGAAATCGTCCATGTTGCCGCGCGCCTGGCCGGACTCGGCACGCGCGATCATCAACAGGGCGTTGAAGGTGCGGATCAGCCCGTCGGATTCCTCGATGGTCCGCTCCAGCGCCGCGCGATAGTCGGCTTCGCAGCCCGACCGCGCCAGCGCCTCCTCGGCGCGGTTGCGCAGCCGCGTCAGCGGCGTCTTGAGGTCATGGGCGATGTTGTCGGAGACCTCCTTCAGCCCCGTCATCAGCGCCTCGATGCGCTCGAGCATGGCATTGAGATTTTCCGCCAGGCGATCGAGCTCGTCGCCGCTGCGGCCGACCGGCAGCCGGCCGGACAGATCGCCCGCCATGATGCGCTTGGTGGTTCCGGTCATGGCGTCGATCCGGTGCAGCACGCGGCGGGCGACGAAGATACCGCCGCCGATGCCGAGTACGACGACGACGAGGATCGACCATTGCGCGGCCTTGGCGACGATACCGAACAGCCGCCGCCGTTCCTCGAGGTCGCGCCCGACCAGCAGGCGGAAGCCGTTGTCCATCTGGGTGACCCGCACCAGCGCGCGGTGATCGGTCTTGTCCTGGTCGTCGAGCCGGCGATAGGCGGTCTCCGTCCAGCCCTGCGTGCTCATCACGCCCGGCGCCAGCGCGCCGACATTGCCGGCGAGCATCTGCCCGTTCGGCGCCGTCACCAGATAGAGGTTGGCGCCCGGCCGCAGCGCACGGTTGCCCATGGTGCCCAGCAGGCCGCGCAGGCCGCGGCGGTTGTAGATGTCGGTGATCTCGCTGATCTCGACGTTGACCGTCGTCGTGATCTGCTCGGTGATCAGCCGCCGCGTGTTCCAGGCGAAGTAAGCCAGCAGCGAGGCGGCGAACAGCGCGAACAGGAACAGGTAGACCAGCGTCAGCCGAAACGCCGTGGTCCGGATCAGTTTACCGAATGCCGTCACGGATCATATACCCCGCGCCGCGGATGGTATGCAGCAGCGGCCGCTCAAAACCCTTGTCGATCTTGGAGCGCAGCCGCGAGATGTGGACGTCGATGACGTTGGTCTGCGGATCGAAATGATAATCCCAGACATTCTCAAGCAGCATGGTGCGCGTCACCACCTGCCCGGCATGCTTCATGAGATATTCGAGCAGGCGGAACTCGCGCGGCTGCAAGGTCAGCTCGTCCTTGCCGCGGGCGACGCGATGGGACAGCCGATCGAGCTCGAGGTCGCCGACCCGGTAGGTCGTCTCCTCGGCCGGCCCGACATTGCGCCGCGACAGCACCTCGACGCGCGCAAGCAGCTCAGCGAAGGAATAGGGTTTCGGCAGGTAATCGTCGCCGCCGGCGCGCAGGCCCTTGATGCGGTCATCGACCTGGCCGAGCGCCGAGAGGATCAGCACCGGCGTCCGGTTGCCCTTGTCGCGCAGGCTGCCGATCAGCGACAGGCCGTCACGCTTCGGCAGCATGCGATCCACAACCAGCACGTCGTAGTCGCCGGACTCGGCCATCGACAGCCCTTCCTCGCCATCGGAGGCGAGATCGGCGATATAGCCGACTTCGCGGAATGCCTTGACCAGATAGTCGGCTGACTCACGGTCGTCTTCGATGATCAGGATGCGCATTTGCGGAGCGATTGCGGTCACGGGAATTGGCCCTCTGTCAGCATGACGCGGCCGGCCTGCACATGCAAGACGACCGCGCATATTCTCGATTGCTTGAAAAAAGTGGGCGGTGAAGCTGGGGGACCTCACCGCCCTGAGACCTTCCGACAGAGGGGGGCATATTCCATCGAAAGGCAACGTAGGGAGCGAGCAAGGGGCCCGCCCCCCGGAAAGCGCCGTCGGCGGGGGCGACTGATGCCGGCGACGCCTTCCAACTCATAGATAGTTATCCCTTCGCCAGCGGCACTGCCACAAAGCGCGACGAACCGCCGCTCTTCACGCGCATGAGAACGCTGTTCTTGCTGTCATTGCGCGCCGCGGTGATCGCATCCCGCACTTCACCGGCGGTGCCGACGGACTTGCCGGCGACCTCGAGGATCACGTCGCCTTCCTTGAAGCCCCGCTCAGCGGCAGCACTCTTGGGATCGACTTCGGTCACGACCACGCCATCCTTGCCGGCGCCGGCCACGCTGTTGGCGGGCGCGACGGTGAGGCCGAGCTTCGGCACGTCGGTGCCGCGGGACGAGTTGCCCTTGTCGCTCTTGTCGGTGTCAGCCTTGGCCTCCAGGTTGTTCGGCAGCTGGCCGAGCGTGAGGTTGACGGTCTTGTCCTGGCCCTTGTGCAGCACGTTCAGCTTCACGGCGTTGCCGGGCGCGAGGCCACCGATGGTGCGGGCGAGCTCGCGCGCATCCTTCACCGGCTCGCCATTGACGGCGGTGATGACGTCACCGGACTCGATGCCAGCCTTGGCCGCGGGGCCGTTGGCCTGCGGTTCGGCAACCAGCGCGCCTTCGGCCTTCTTCATGCCGAGGCTGTCGGCGATGTCGGAGGTCACCGGCTGGATCTGGACGCCGATCCAGCCACGGCTGACCGCGCCCTTGTCCTTCAGCTGGGCGACGACACTCTTGACGGTCTGGGCCGGGATCGAGAACGCGATGCCGACGCTGCCGCCGGACGGCGAGTAGATCGCCGTGTTGACGCCCATCACCTCACCAGACACGTCGAATGCCGGGCCACCCGAATTGCCCTTGTTCACGGGCGCATCGATCTGGATGAAATCGTCATACGGGCCGTTGCCGATGTCGCGGCCGGAGGCCGAGACGATGCCCGCGGTCACGGTGCCGCCGAGGCCGAACGGATTGCCGACCGCCAGCACCCAGTCGCCGATGCGCGGCTTGGTTTCGGACAGCTTGGCGAACTGGAAGTTGGAGCCGCCCTCGACCTTGATCAGCGCGAGGTCGGTGCGCGGATCGGTGCCGATCACCTTGGCGGAATAGGTCTTGCCGTCGTCGGTGGTGACTTCGACCTTGTCGGCGCCGTCGACGACGTGATTGTTGGTCACGGCAAAGCCGTCAGCCGAGATGAAGAAGCCGGAGCCCTGGCCCGTCACCACGCCACCGCCACGCGGTCCACCGCGCAGGCCCGGGGGCAAGCCATCCGGACCGCCGAAGCGGCGGAAGAAGCGCTCCATCGGCGAACCCGGCTGGAACGGCGAATCGTCATTGTTGTTGCTGTCATCCTTCGCGACCTTCTCGCGAATGTTGACCTTGACCGAGATCACCGACGGCTTGACGCGCTCGACGATGTCGGCAAACCCGACCGGCTGCTGAACCTTCTTGACCTCGTTATTGACCTGCGCATGCGCGGGCGTCGTGAACAGGTCGGCGGGGTTGTGCGAGGGGCTGAAGCCATAGGTGGCGGCACCGAGGCCGGCCACGACCGACGCCATCAGCGCGAGTTTGCGGGCAGAGAGCAGCGAGCGCTTCGGCGCCTTGTAGGACGGAAGGGTCGAGAGGTCGGGACGGTCGGTCATGTCTTGAAATCTCCAGGGCCAGAATCATTGGTGCCGGGGGCGAGCACCTGATGGGTCTGAACATGGGGTCATCAGCCTTACAGCGCGCTGGCTGCGGAATTAAACTTTGGTAATTGAGCAGGTCGCCGCTGCGGCAGAATAGCGCAGGTAAATAAAGGACTTAAAAGGGAACTAAAGCGGCTTGTCCGGCGCGGATTCCGCCGCCAGCAGCCGTTTCAGGCGCGCCTGCTCGTCGGACGTCAGTCCGGCGGAGGAATCGCCCCCGCCGGCGGCCGGATTTGCCTTGCGCAGGCCGAGCCGCCAGAGCGCAAAACCGCCCAGCAGAAGCGCCAGCGGCGGGGTCAGCCACAGCAGCAGCGTGTGCTCGTTGAGGCGCGGCTTCAGCAGCACGAATTCACCGTAGCGCGCCACCAGGAAATCGATCACCTGGCGGTCGCTGTCGCCGGCCGAGATGCGTTCACGCACCAAAAGACGGAGATCGCGCGCCAGCGGCGCCTCGGAATCGTCGATCGACTGGTTCTGGCAGACCATGCAGCGCAGCTCTTTGGAGAGCTCGCGCGCCCTCGCCTCCTTGGCCGGATCCGCCATGATCTCGTCGGGCAGCACCGCCCGGGCGGGCATCGCGCCGAGCATCAGGGCCGCCGCAAGCACGGCGGCTGCAAGCGCGCGCGGCCGCATCACTCGGCCGCCTGCAATGCGCGCGCCGCTTTCGCCGGCTTCGGCGCGCCGACCCGCAAGCGGCGGTCGGACAGCGACAGCATGCCGCCGAACGCCATCAGCACCGGGCCCCACCAGATCATCAACACCAGCGGCTTGTGATAGATGCGCACCGCGATCGCGCCGTCGGCCGAGGTATCGCCGAGCGAGATGTAGAGCTGGCTTGCACCGCGCGTCATCAGCGCGGCCTCGGTCGTCGAGGCGCCCCGCGTCGTGAAGTTGCGCTTCGACGGCGTCATCACGCTGACCTTCTCGCCGTCACGCGTCACGGTGAATTGCGCGACCATCTCGCGGAAGTTCGGACCCTGCCGCGGGTTCAGGCCGTCGAGCCGCAGCTGGTAGCCGGCGACGCGGGCGACGTCGTCCGGCTTCATCGCGCCGATATATTCGCTGTTCCAGGTGGTCTCGCAGACGATCCCGATCAGGGCGACGCCGAGACCGGCATGCGCGAAGGCGGTCCCCCAGGTCGCACGCGGCAAGCCGCGCGCCCGGCGCAGCGAGAGCGACAACGGAATCCGGAACAGCGCGATGCGCTCGGCGAGATCGCACAGCGCGCCCATGATCACGAACACCGCAAGCGCAATGGCGAGCGGCGCCAAGGTCGCGCCGCCATAGGTCCACGCAAACACCAGCGCCATCGCAGCCAGCGCGACGATGCCGGCCACCATCAGCCGCTGCGCCGCGCCGAGCAGGTCGCCGCGCTTCCAGGCCAGCAGCGGCCCGAACGGTACCGCGAGCAGCAGCGGCACGAACAGCGGCGCGAAGGTGAAATTGAAGAACGGCGCGCCCACCGAGATCTTCTCGCCGGTCAGCACCTCGAGCGCCAGCGGATACAGCGTGCCGATGAACACGGTCGCGCAGGCGGTGGTGAGCAGCAGATTGTTGAGTACCAGCGCGCCCTCGCGCGAGATCGGCGCGAACAGCCCGCCCTGCTTCAATGCCGGGGCGCGCCAGGCGTACAGCGACAGGCTGCCGCCGATGAAGACGAACAGGATCAGCAGGATGAACACGCCGCGTGTCGGATCGGTCGCGAAGGCATGGACCGATGTGAGCACGCCGGAGCGCACCAGGAAGGTGCCGAGCAGCGACAGCGAGAAGGTCAGGATCGACAGCAGGACGGTCCAGACCTTCAGCGCGTTGCGCTTCTCCATCACCAGCGCCGAATGCAACAGCGCGGTGCCGGCGAGCCACGGCATCAGCGAGGCGTTCTCGACCGGATCCCAGAACCACCAGCCGCCCCAGCCGAGCTCGTAATAGGCCCAGTAGGAGCCCATCGCGATGCCGAGCGTCAGGAAGATCCACGCCATCAGCGTCCACGGCCGCACCCAGCGCGCCCAGGCGGCGTCGATCCGCCCCTCCAGCAGCGCCGCCACCGCGAACGAGAACGAGATCGAGAAGCCGACATAGCCGAGATAGAGCATCGGCGGGTGCACCGCGAGGCCGATGTCCTGCAGCACCGGATTGAGGTCGCGTCCCTCCAGCGGCGGATTGGCGATGCGCAGGAACGGGTTCGAGGTGATCAGGATGAACAGATAGAACGCGCTGGCGACCCAGGCCTGCACCGCCAGCACATGCGCCCGCAGCGACAGCGGCAGATTGTTGCCGAAGGCCGCGACGAGGCCGCCGAACAGCGCCAGGATCGACACCCACAGCAGCATCGATCCTTCATGGTTTCCCCAGACGCCGGTGATCTTGTAGAGCAGCGGCTTCAGCGAATGCGAATTCTCGTAGACATTGGCGACCGAGAAATCCGAGCTGACATGCAGCGTCACCAGCGCCGCGAACGACGCCGCGACGAACAGCAATTGGGCGAGCGCGGTCGAGCGCGCGACGTTCATCAGCGCCGCATCGCGCCAGCGCGCGCCGACGATCGGCACGATTGACTGGATCAGCGCCAGCCCAAGCGCGAGCACCAGGGCGTAATGTCCACTTTCGGCAATCACCGCACGGCTCCCTGGGTCGGCGCCGCGGAGGCGCTCGGCGTATTGCTTGATTTGGCACCGTAATCGTCCTTCCAGTGGCCCTGCTTCTTCAAGGCGTCGGCGACGTCCTTCGGCATGTAGGTCTCGTCATGCTTGGCGAGCACGGTGTCGGCACGGAACACGCCGTCAGCATCGAGCGCGCCTTCGGCGACGACGCCCTGCCCCTCGCGGAACAGATCGGGCAGGATGCCCTTGTAGGCGACCGGCAGCGTCGCGCCGCCGTCGCCAACGGTGAAGGTCACGGCGAGATTGTCGCCGCGCTTGAGCGAGCCCTGTTCCACCAGGCCGCCGAGGCGGAAACGCTTGCCCGGACCAAGATGCTTTTCGGAGACCATCGACGGCGTCGAGAAGAACACGATGGAATCGCGCAGCGCGTTCAGCACCAGGCCCGCGGCGATCGCGAGCACGACGAGCGCGCAGCCGATCAGTGTCAAACGCCGTTGCTTCCTGGTCATGTTCCATCCTTGCGCATGACGTTCTCCGCACTTTTCGGCGTCATGCGTTATCCATCCAGCCCGAGATTCTTCAGCCCCTCATTGAGCTGACGCAACCGGTCCGCATCGTTGCCGACCGCCTGACGGGCATCCGCGAGCGCGCTCATCGCCTTGTCGCGCTCGCCCATCACGAGATAGGCGCGGACCAGCCGCAGCCAGCCCTCGACGTCGTCGCCATTGGTCTTCAGCCGCGTCGCCAGCCGATCGACCATGCCTTTGATCATGGTGCCGCGATCGGCCTCGCTCATGTCCCGGGCCGCAGCCACCGCACTGTCCGGCAGCGCGGGTGCGGTGACGCCGCCGGGCGAGCTAGCGCCGCCGGGCGCGCTGCCGCCGCCGGGCGCGCTGCCACCGACCCGGACCAGCGCGGCCTGCACCAGCGGCCGCCACGGCGCGTCCGCCGGCGCCTTCGCCAGCATCTTTTGCCAGAGCGCCGCGGCATCAGCCTTGCGGCCGTCCTGCTCGGCGGCAAGGCCGAGGAAGTAGTTCGCCTTGGCATCGTCGCCGTTCAGCGCGACGGAGCGCTCGAACTCCGCCTTGGCGTCCGCCGTGACGACGCCGCCGGCGGTCCCCATCAGCGCCTCGCCGAGATCGGCGCGGCGATCGGCGCTGTCGCCGGCATAGGTGATGGCGTTGCGATAGGCGCGGACGGCGTCATCGTAGCGGCCGAGGCGCGACAGCACCGGTGCCAGCACCGTCCAGCCACGGCCGTCGGTCGGGTTCTTTTCGAGATGCGCCTCGACCTGCGCGACCAGATTGGCGAGCGGCTGGTTGGCGTCGGCCACCCGGCCGCGCTCGGCGAGCGGAAAGTCACCGAGGCGTGGCGAGCCGAGCGCGAGATAGAAGCTCGAGGCAATCACCGGCAATCCGACCAGGCCGACGATCGCGGCAGTGCGCCGCAGATTGAGGCTGCCTTGCACCGGGGTCTCACGTCCGCTCTGATCGGCGGCGGCCAGCAGCCGGCGGCTGATCTCGATCCGCGCGGCATCGGCCTCGGCGGCACCGATGATGCCGGCGGCCATGTCGCGGTCGATTTCGGCGAGCTGGTCGCGATAGACCACGACCTCGCTGCCACCGGTATCCGCGCGCCCGCGACGGCTGAGCGGCCACAGCACGGCAAAGATCGCCGCGACCGTCATCAGCGCGAACACAAACCACAGCGTCATCAAGCGGTTCCCGGATGGAACGGCGGCTTCCGGCAAGCCGCCTTAGAATCGCTTTACACTACCGGCGGCGAGCCCGGCAATTGACAATTGCTGGATCGACCGAAGGTCGAAATCAGGCGGTTTCCGGTGCCGTTCCGGCGGTATTGCGCCGGCGTCTCCGGGCGAAGGTGCACACGACCAAAATGTCGAAAACAACCCCATGCAAAGGTGCAGGCTTCCGCCGGCGCTCGATTGACGACTTGACATGTCGGGCAAATCAGCGGCACACTTCCATTATTCCGAAATTGTGCAAATGCTTGTCCCCCGACCCCGGCGCGGTCGTCAATTTGCCGTCCGCTTTCGGGGGCAAAGTGGACACGCGACCCGACCCCGGCAATATCGTCCTGCGACCCTTCTGCGACATCCAGGGATGTTCGCACTAGCGCGACGCGGCGACGGGCGGCGGATGAACGCGTCACGCCGTCACCGAGGATCATTGTTATGCAGCGTGGCATTTGAGCACCCAGGCCGGCTGCCGCGCGGGATGGTAGGTCGCTTCGAGCTGCTATTCGACGGAAACTGGGAGCAGAGGCCGGGCGAAACTGAGTTCGTGGCCATCTGGATCAATCAGGTGGAAGTAGCGCTCACCCCATTCGGCGTCGCGGGGGACAGTAGCCGGCTAGTATCCGGCTGCAAGCGAACGGTCGTAGAGTTTGTCAACATCGGCAACATAAAAGATGATGCGTCCCCACCAGGACCAGCACCGATCGGCAGGCTGGGCGATGAGGTTGAGATAACTCGCACCAGCCCGAAAGCTGGTGAATGACGACTGTTCGCCGCCATGCAGGACCTCAAATCCCAAGGCGCGGTAAAATCGGACAGCCCGTGGCATTTCGTGGGTGCCAAGCGTGACCGCGCTGATCCCCTCGATCATGGAAACAACTCTCCTGCACTATTTCCTGCGTCGTTTGTAGGTAAGACTTCTCTCGCGGTCAGAGTGCGACTGTTTCCTCGACAACATGTTTCAGCGGCGTCCCCTCAGCGGACAGGGTCATTCGCAGTTTGAGCTCGCCACCTTTCACCGCCCCGCTACGCACCAGGTTCTCGATTTCACGCTGCGATGTAACTCCGACATGCTTCAGAAATTTACGGATAGCCATATTGAAGCGGTCTTCATCGAACTCGGCGGTCATGGCTGTTCTCCCTGATCGGGTAGCCAAAGTCTAACACGAGGTGAGCAAACCCCAAACATCGAGGCCGCGCTCGCGTCGCCGCCGACTTCCTCCTTACCTGGATCGCCTACCAACCTCGGCCCGGATCTGAAGACTACACCTGACGCTGCAATGTCGGCACGCTGAGGTGGACCGGACACGGCTGAGCGCGGTCCTCGACCGCTGCTTGTGACCCATCTGCGACATTACCCCTCCGGTACTCCTGCCAATCGCATGCCTTCATAAATGCGCTCACGTTTGGCGAGATAAGCTGGATTATCGCTCGACGGGCTGGCGCGGAAGCGGCGGATGCTGAAATTAGGTTGAAGCGCGAGCCCTGCTTGCGCCGCGGCCCGCGCGTCATCGAGTGCTCCAAGCAGTGCTAGGGCAGCGGCGAGCCCAAGATGCGCAAACGGATAATTTCGGTTGGCGTCGATGCTCCTGCGGAGCCAACAGACGGCTTCCCTATCGGCACTAAGTTGCAACTTAGCGAAACCGACATACTGCATCCACATGAAGGCATGAATGTCGCGGGGAGACAGGCGGAGTGCCTCTAAGACATGCGCCTCAGTGTCCCCGCCGCGACCGAGGAAAATCTTGGCTTGACCGATTAACCCGTGCGCATGGGCCAGATTTCGGTCCAACGCCAAAGCGTGTTGTAGTTCGTCAATGCCCTCGGACACGCGGTTCGTGAAAATTTTTGCTGTTCCCAAATGTAAGTGAGCCAAGGCGTGGTTCGGCGCAAGGGTCAGGACATGCATAACGGCCACTTCTGCTACGGTAAGGTACTTTATCCGATTGTCGGTCATGTAGCCGGCACCAACAATGCCATCAACATGCGCTAAGCCCAGACATGCTTCGATATTGCCGGGATCAAGCGTCAGGGCACGCTCGAAAAAGTGGCGCGCCTGCAAGATATATTCGGAAGTCAACCCCATATTGAGCTTAGCTCTGCCCTGGAAGTACAACTCCATTGAATTGGGATGCGCCGAACGTTGTGCTCTCACGGCCTCGGCTGCGACGAGCTGCGCGTCTAAGGAGTTAGCTAGCCTAGATATGATCTCGTCCTGCATATCGAACAGATCGGCGACGGGTTTGTCAAAGCGGTCCGCCCATAAGTGCGCGCTGGTTTCAGCGTCTACCAGCTGCACGTTGACGCGAAGTCGGCTTTCGTGACGCTGCACGGAGCCTTCTAGCACATACCGGATGTTCAACTCGCGACCGATTTGCTTGAGGTCAACTGCTTTGCCCTTGTAGGTGAATGCGGTGTGTCGCCCGATCACCAATGAGCCGCTGATCCGCGACAAGTCCGTAGTGAGGCTTTCCGTTACACCATCGACGAAATAGTCGTGCTCTGGGTCGCCGTTGAGGTTGGCGAAGGGCAACACAACGATGGAGAGGTGAGGCGATGAAAGCGACATTTGTGCCGTGCCGTCGTTCTGCGCCGCCGAACTAGCCGCCGCAGTTTCGGGCGTCTGCCCTTCGTGCACTACGCCAACGAAGCGAAAGCCTTTGCGCGGCAACGTTTTGATTAGGCGCTGCTTGTCACCATCGTCACCGATTGCGGCGCGAGCGGCATTCAAGCGGGTCGTCAACGCGGCATCTGAGACTATGCGTCCGTTCCAAACTGCGCTGATGAGATCGTCCTTGCTGACGACGCGCTCCCTGTGCCGGATCAAATGGTCTAGTAGATCGAAGACCTGCGGCGTGATGGGAACAGGGATGGTCCCGCGATGTAGCTCGCGACGGTCAGTATCGAATGCGTACTCCTCGAAGAAATAGCGCATCTGGCGATCCCTTAAAGGGCGTTCGATTTTCAGGCTTTAACGCCCTCGAACGCAAAGAATAAGCCGCTGGTAAGGAAAATGTAAGCCGGATGTCAGGCGCGGTGGCTCGTCGTACAGCATGTTCGTCCTCCGAAAAGTAGACAGGACACACGGCAATGAGCACAGTCCAAGAGATCACCAAGTTGCAGCACAGAGCAACTGCCGACCGGCCGGTCTATAGTCCGCTCGAAGCATATTGGAAGGCATTTCAGGAGTGGCGCAAACGCCGGAGGCTGCAAACGGAATTATGCCGCCTGACGGACCGCGAGCTGATGGATATTGGCACGACGCGAGGCGAGATTGACTACGTCGTGTCGAACAGAGATATCGACCCGCGAGGCATACGAGCCGAATGGGTCCAATACCTGCCAACAGTGGACGGCCAAATCCACCCACATTGGGACAAGCACCTCTCAGAAACACGCGTCAAACCTCGCTAGTGCAATGCGCGGAAACCATCGCGGTCTGCTACGCAAGCCGTTATGGCTGCTTCTGGCCCCTTAGCCGACATGACCAAGCGCGCCTGTTTTGTCAGCTTACCGTTGGCAATGCGGACGTTGGTACAGCGGACGGATTTACAGGTACACGCCCTGGTAAGTGGGATTTTGGAGCGCTCGAACAGGGTTCGAACCGTATCTAGGCTATCGCTACCCCGCGCGCGACGACTTCCGCTCGCCGGTGACGGCATTTTCCGCCGCCCTGTTCATCAGCGACGCGTAGTCGTGGCCGAACAGCACCTCGCAGAAGCGGATCGCGGCCTTGACCTGCTGCTGGCGAAAGGCCCGGACCCGGGCGTCGCCGCCGCGCAGCGACTGCACCAGCCCTTCGGTCGACTGCTCGACATAATGTTGCAGATCCGAGAAGGTCCGTAGCGTCACCTCGTTGATGGCGAGCTCGCTGGCATAGGTGCGGCACACCGCGACGAAATCGATCAGCGCCGCGGCATCCTCGACCTCGGTCGCATCGATCTTGGCGCCGGCCGTAATGTCCTTGTCGGCGCGCTGGCGCAGGATGCGGCGAACCTGGCCCGGCACGCTGTCGATCTCCGATTGCAGCGCGTTGGAGGTATCGGCGCGAACCGAGGTGAGCTGGCGGCCCCAGGCGGAATCGTTGCGCAGATCAAGCTCGGTGCGCAGGCCGCGGACGCCGTCATGCAGGGTCTTGAGCTGCTCGCCGACATAATCGAAATGGCCGCGCCTGATGTCGGTACGCAGGCAGGCCGCGACGAACGACAGGTCATGCAGCGCGATGGTGACCGCGACGCCGTATGGCGTTGCCGCGACGCGGAGCTCATCGTCCGAGGCCGCCATCTTGATGGCAAGGCGGACGATCTGCCATGGCGCGGCGAGCCGCTGCGCAATCAGTGACAGCGCGAACGGCAATAGCTGCGGCGTCTGCAGCGACGGCAGCTTGAGCGCTTCGGTCGCTGAAGCGATCTGGGAATCGGCAAACACCCGGATCTGGCTCGGCAGCCGGCTTCCCAGGGTTTCCAGCGCTTCGCGGGCCTGCAGAACGAGGCCGATCGGCAGCAGGTCCTCGACCACGTTCGGCGGACCGACGCGCGACAGCGCGCGCTGGCGATCGTCCTGACTTGGCGCCGCGATCTTGAGGATGGCGTCCGCGGCGGCAAGCTGGAACTTGCGCGCGGCGGTCTCCATCGGACCGCTCTCCGTGGCCGCGGCCAACGCCGCCTCGAACGCGCGAGCCGCTTCGGGCGCGCCCTCGCGGGCGAGCCATTGCCAGATCGGCAGCAGCGAGGCGCGCCGGATCTGGCCCGCTCGCGTCGGGAAATTGGTCTCGGCGAGGAACGGCTCGAGTGGCCGGAACAGCAGCCGCGCCGGATCGTCGCTGCGCGGCTGGATGTGCTCGTCCTCCTCGGCCCCGCGCACGATCTTGCGCAGCTGCTCGAGGACCAGATTGGCGACGGCGACGTCATCGCCGCGTTCGACGGCGCGCTCCAGCTCCCGCATCAGCAGCGCCTGCGATTGCGGCGGAAGCTGCGCGAGATAATCCCTCAGCCGCTCGGTCGATTTCTGGCTCATGCCCGGTCGTGAAAGCTTGGTGCCCGGCAAGCGCCGCAGCCCGTCCGCCCGCGATGATAGAGGTGGGCGCGTTAAGAAGCCGTTATCTGAAAAATTCGACGGATCAATAGCTTAGAGTTCCTAACGCACATACAAGGCACAATTGAAATGATTGAGGAAAATCGCCAACTGCCTAATTCGATCCCCCTGCCCGATCTCAGCAAGATCGCGGACTTTGTGCCGCGTGGCGAAAGCGGTTGCGCCGCTGATCCGCTCGTAACTCATGCGGTCAGCTAAACAGACCGAGACGCCATGGGCCGATCGCCGATCGAGAGGATGATCGATGGCGTGATGTCGTGCACCCGCCGCGGCTTCCCGGTGCTATCGCGACGCAGGCGTCAATCCGGACATGGTTGTCCGGCGGCGCCCCAGATAGCCACATCCTTGACGTGATCCTCAAACGTCCCCGGCGGGGTCGTACGGCCCGCCCCGGGTGCCCATCCGCGCGGGATGAAGCCGTTGAGCGATGCATCGTGCCTGAGATGCTCGAGCAGACCAACGGCGTCGCGGCCACCGTTGCGTTTGGGGTCCTTGAGCTGCGCGCAGATCTCTGCGCCACTCTTGCCGAACCAAATGAATTCGACGGGGGCGAGTTGCCAGTCGATGCCCGCGCGAGGCGGCGACGGTGCCGGCTCGTTAGCCTGGGTCGAAGTCATGTGACAGGCCGCGCAGGCGATCTTCTCGGCGCCAATGCGACTGTCGCCGCCGTGGATGTTCATACCATGGACGCGAGGCCTCGATTCACCTGCCGGCGTCCAGATCGGAATGGCCTTGGCATCGACGTGACAATTGGCACATCGCGGATGTGTCACAACAGCCTCGATGCGTTTCCAGGCCTCCAACCCCTCGGTGCGGCTTATACTGCCCGCCGGCAAGACATCCTTGTTGGCTTCGTCCTTGGCCGCGACAATTCCGGTCAGGACGGCAGTTGCCGAAGCGGCAAGAACGAGCGCAATCAGAGATCTCTTCATGGCCCGCCTCAGACGAAATCGATGAACTTGTTGAAGGGCATTTCGCGGATGCGCTGTCCAGTCGCTGCGAAGATCGCGTTCGCGAGCGCAGGTGCGGCCGGCGGGACCGGCGGCTCTCCGACGCCCCTCACTTTGGGATCGTTCTCGAGCCCGCGGACTTCGATCACGGGACACTGGTAGATTCGCATCGCTTCGTGGTGATTGTAATTGGTCTGCTGCACCGCGCCCTTTGCGTAAGTGAGTTCGCAATTGATGGCATGACCAAGCCCCCAGACGACGCCGCCCTGCACCTGGTTCTCGAAATTGACGGGATCGACGACCTTGCCGACATCGACGGCGACCCAGACCTTGTCGATCCTGATGCCTCTGTCCGTCTTCGTCACTTCGACGACTTCCGCAGTCGGCGTGCCGAAAGCCTCGACGAAGGCGACGCCGCGGCCTCGGCCGTTTCCGAGCGGTCCCTTCCAATCCGACATCTCCGCGACCGTCTCCAGCACCTTCCGGTAAGTCGGCACATTGCACATCGCGATGCGCGCCTTCATGGGATCGAGGCCCGCGGCGTGGATCAGCTCGTCGATGAAGCTCTCGGTGAAGAAGCCCGCGGTTGAAGCACCGACCGATCGCCATGTGGTGCTCGGCGACAATCCTTGCGCCTCGTAGCTCGTGCCCCGGAAGTTGGGGATGTCGTAGTAGACGTTCCACAGACCCGCGGCCAACTGCCCGTCGGGATCCTTCGATGGGATGCCCGAGCGCTCGAGCAGTCCCTTGAGCGGAGTCGTTGACGCCAGTTGCAGATCGACGGCAACGATCTTGCCGTTGTCGACGCTGCCTTTGTGCCTGGCGATTGCAATCTGCCGCGGAATGTCCTGGAGAAAATCCTCCTCGCGCGAGAAGACGAGCTTGATCGGCGTGCCGCGCATCTGGTTTGCGATCTCTGCCAGGACGCGAACGTTCTCATACTCGAGACGGTGCCCGAAGCTTCCGCCCGTCCATTGATTGTGGAAGGTGACCTGTTCCGGCTTCAGGCCGATCGCGGCCGCCGCGATGTTCTGCACGAATTGCGGGCTCTGATGGCCGACCCAGATCTCCATCCCCTTGTCGGTGACGAGTCCGATTCCGTTGAGAGGCTCGAGCGGCTGATGCGCCAGATAGGGTGCGCGATATTCGGCCTCGACGCGCGTGCCGGTCTTCAGCCCGGCCTCGATATCGCCGATCTTGCGCCACTCCTTGCCGAGGAATTCGGGCTTGAACGAAGTTTCCAGTACCTTCCAATGGTCGGCCTGCTCGGCGGGATACACCGGGGGCGCCCACTCGCAATCGATCGCGGCGACCGCCTTCATCGCATACCAGCTGTTCGTGGCAATCACCGCAACGCCATTTTTGATTTCGAGGATCTTCTTGACCCCCGGCATCGCGCGCATCTTGCTTGCCTCATACGATTTCAGCGGCTGCCCCTTATTGGGGTTCAGCTTGACGGAGGCATAGAGCATGCCGTCCATCCTCATATCGATGCCGAACTTCAGCTCGCCCATAACCTTCGAGCGAACATCGAGACGTGTCATGGGCTTACCCAGCAACCGCCATTGTGACGGATCGCGTAGCTTTGCATCGAGCACGGGCGCTATCTTCGCAGCATCTGCCGCGAGTTCGAGATAGGCAATCTTCTTCCCGTCCGGCAAGATCACATGGCCGGATTGCGTGCGGAGGTCGGCGACGGCAACACCCGCACGTTTGGCTGCGGCGGCCTTCAGCGTCTCGCGCGCGACCGCGCCGGCGACCCGCAGTTTTTGGTAGGTGTCCGGAATCGTACTCGAGCCTCCAGTCATTTGCAGACCGGTTTTTCTAAGATATTCGAGCGTGGCGGCGCGCGCTTCTTCGGCGGCCGGGCTTTGGTCCGCGGCCACGAACGGCGCGAATTCGTCCGCAAAACCGGTGTTGAAGTAGGCGGGACTGGGGCCGGCGAACCGGATCTCGAACTGGCCAGGATCCAGATCCATCTCTTCGGCGATCATGATCGGCTGCACTGAGCCGACGCCCTGGCCAATGTCGGCATGTTGCGCAATGAGCGTGATTTTCGCCGGGCTGATTTCGATCCAAGGGTTGAAGGCGACGGAATCCGGCCCGAGGCCGGCGGTCAATGGATTGTCACTTGCCGTCGCGGCTTGCGCAGCATCGCTGTACAAGCCGAAGGCGATGCCGCCAGCTACCGCAGCGGAGCCAAAAACGAATGCGCGGCGTGAATAATTCTGAAGTGCCATCTCACTTCTCCGCCATCTTCTTCGCGGCCGCCGCGTGGATAGCCGCCCGAATACGCGGATAGGTCCCGCAACGGCAGAGATTGCCGGACATCACCTCATTGATATCTTCATCGGTCGGCTGCGCGATCAGATCGAGCAGCGAAATAGCCTGCATGATCTGGCCGGTCTGACAGTAACCGCATTGTGGAACCTGATGTTCGATCCAGGCCTGGAGAACTGGATGTTGGTCCCGCTTTTCCAACCCTTCGAGCGTGACGACCGACTTGCCTGCAATCTCGCCAACATGCGCCTGGCAAGATCGGACCGCCATTCCATCGATCTGGACGGTGCAGGCGCCGCATTGCGCAACGCCGCAGCCGTATTTGGGGCTTGTAATTCCGAGTTCGTCGCGCAGCACCCACAGCAAAGGCATCTCGGGGACAACGTCGACTTGGTGCTTGGTACCATTGACCGTGAGCTCAATCATGGTGTCCTCGCAGATTATCGCCTTGACTTACGGTCAAGCGCAGATGGAACCGTAACTGACGCTTGTTACACTGCCAAGTACACTGATTAGGCAGCCGCGTGCCATCACGTCGCGCCCGGCAACGTGAGAGACAGGACAAAGCGTACGCTTCAACGAGACCGGTCGCGGACCGTACAGTGGGATGCGCAACTTGCCCCGCCATGGGGACAGGGTGCCAACCGGTCGCACGCCCATCCATCGGCTCGCGCCTGCGCAGTCCGCAGGACTAGACTGCCGGCAGCACGAGTTCGGCCCGCAGGCCGCCGATCGGTGCGCTGTTCAGGGTGAGATTGCCGCCATAGAGGCCGGCGAGATCAGTCACGATCGACAGGCCGAGCCCGGAGCCGGGTTTCGACTCGTCGAGCCGCTGGCCGCGCCGCGACACCTGGGCACGCTCGGCTTCCGACAGGCCGCGCCCATCGTCGTCGACCACAATGCGCAGCCTCGGCCCGGCGCCCGAGGCCTCGGGCGGGACCACGGTCACCTCGACGAACACCTGCGAAGCCGCCCATTTGCAGGCGTTGTCGACGAGATTGCCGACCATCTCCTCCAGATCCTGCCGCTCGCCGCGAAACCGTGCCGCCGGATCGGCCTTCGCCTCGATCGAGAGGTCGCGATCGCGATGGATCTTTTCCATGGTCCGGCGCAGCGCCTCGATCACAGGTGCGACGTCGGTGATGGTGCTGACGATGGTGGCACGGGCGGCGATCCGCGCGCGCTCGAGATGGTGCGCAACCTGGTCCCGCATCAGATCGGCCTGCTCCAGCACCTTGCTGGCGAAAGGATCGGCGGTATGCGCCGCCGCCTCGTTCACGATCACCGAGAGCGGCGTCTTGATCGCATGGGCGAGATTGCCGACATGGGTGCGCGAGCGCTCGACGATCTCCCGGTTGGCATCGATCAGCGCATTGGTCTCGCGCGCCAGCGGCGCGATCTCGACCGGAAACCGGCCTTCCAGCCGCTCGGCGCGGCCGGAGCGGATATCGGCAATCGCATCCGAAATGCGCTTGAGCGGCGCGAGGCCATAGCGCACCTGGAAGATCGTGGTCAGCAGCAGCACGATGCCGAGCGCGGCGAAGGTGCCGCCGAGATAATAGTCGAAGCTGCGCGTCTCATCGAAGATCTCGGTGGCATCGCCGGCGACGCTGACCAGGAACTTGCCGTCGGCGCCGAGATCGACCGGCCGCTCCACCACGCGCAGGCTCTGGCCTTCGGGCCCGTCGACATAGCCGAGCCGGACACCGGCGGCGGTCAGCTCGGCGCCGTGCTCCTCGAGCTTGGGCAGCTTCTTGTCCCACAGCGAGCGCGAGGCGCGGGTCTCGCCCTTTTCGGTATCGGTCCGGGTGATCTGCCAGTACCAGCCCGACAAGGGCAGGTCGAACAGCGGCTCGCCGAGCGACTGGAACTGGCGGTCCGCGGGCTCGTCCGGCGTCGCCACTTCGGCGATCAGGGTGCGCAGATAGAGATTGAGCCGCCGGTCGAAGGCGCGCTCGGTCGCGTCGCGATAGACCGACGACAGGATGACGCCCGTGATCGCCAGGATCACCACCACCCAGGCGGTCGCCGAGACGAACAGGCGTGTCGCGAGCGAGCTGCCGCCCATCAAGGCACGAGCTCGAACATCGCGTCAGCGGGCCGCGACAAGGCGAGTTCAGACATGGCGAATCCAGTCCTCCTGGCGCGGATCATGCCAATGCCCGCATCGCGATCAAGCACCTTAAGAGCATGATCCGATTGAATAGGACATGCTCTTATCCCGTTGTTTGGTCCGCGCTTTCTTCACGCGAACGAACCGGCATCCATTTCGCTCGAAATTGGTTTAGGTCGGCGGCGATAGCATGTAGCCGAGGCCGCGAACGGTCTGGATGATATCGACTTCCAGCTTCTTGCGAATGCGCCCGACGAACACCTCGATCGTGTTGGAGTCGCGGTCGAAGTCCTGGTCGTAGAGATGCTCGACCAGTTCGGTGCGCGAGACCACCCGCCCGGTGTGGTGCATCAGATAGTCGAGCAGATTGTACTCGTGCGAGGTCAGCTTGATCGGATTGCCGTTGACGGTGACACGCTTGGTGCGGGTATTCAGCGCCACCGGCCCGCAGTTCAATTCGACCTGGGCATGCCCGGTCGCGCGGCGCAGCAGCGCGCGGATCCGCGCCAGCACCTCCTCGAGGTGGAAGGGCTTGGCGACATAGTCGTCGGCGCCGGCGTCGAAGCCCTGAACCTTGTCGCTCCAGCGATCGCGTGCGGTGAGGATCAGCACCGGCATCACCCGCTTGTTCCGCCGCCAGGCCTCGAGCACCGAGATACCGTCCATTTTGGGCAGGCCAATATCCAGCACGACCGCGTCATAGGGCTCGCTGTCGCCAAGGAAATGCCCCTCCTCGCCGTCGAACGCGCGATCGACCACATAGCCGGCGTCCGTCAGCGCGGTGGTGAGCTGGCGGTTCAGATCCGGGTCATCCTCAACGACGAGCAGACGCACTTTGGCCTCCGAGAGTGAGCATTACGATATTCCGGCACCAAATGAGGCTTCCGGCCGTGAACGGCTTATGAATGGACCCGCAAGGCGCCGCTAATTTTTTCGTCAGGTGCACCATCCCGGGAACCCGCGCAAGCACCTCTGGTTCCCTCCATGAGATGCGCGCGAAGTGAGATCGGGTTTCGATTGAAGGTATTTTTGTACCTTAAATTCAAAGGCAATTGTTGCTGGCAACCTTCCGCGGACCAAGGCATCGAGACATGTCGGGTCATTTACAGTCGACCGGCAAGTTAACCTTCGACGACCATTTTCATGTCGCTGACACGAGCGATGCGCTAATTCAACGGCGGCGCGCCGAGCGCACATGGACCGGGAAGAACGCGTTGCTTGTTTCAAAAATACGGAGGTTCGGCGTGATTGCAGGCTGGCTTGCGCTTGCCTTCATCGCCTTCGTGACACTGTCCCCGATCCAGGACCGTCCCTCGCTTTTCCATCCGCAGATCGAGCATTTCGCAGCGTTCGCCGTGATGGCGCTGGCCTTCGTGCTGGGCTACCCGCGGCGCACCGCGCTGATCGTACTTTTTGTGATCTTCAGCGCGTTCACGCTCGAAGCGATGCAATTCCTGACACCGGACCGTCACGGCCGCCTGATCGACGCGATCGTCAAGGTGGCAGGAGGTCTCGCCGGCGTCGGCGTCGGTCGCTTCATGCTGCTCGTGCTGCGCAACCAGTTCGGCCGGCTAAGGCCGGGCGTGGAGCAGTCCGCGAGCTGAGCGGTCGGCGCATTGCGCTCAATCGCGCTTCGGCGCTTCCGCCGACTTCATGTCGTCCTGCGCCATGCATTGCTGAAAGAAGTGCAGCCGGTCGCCATTCATCGGCACGGCCCCTGGTCGCTTGTAGGGATAGACCATGTAGGCCGCGCGCAGGCAGCGCTTGGCGGTCTCGGCGGCGGGTGCGGCGACGGCGGCACTCGAGGCCAGCAGGAGTGCCAGCACGGCGCTGAACCGGACGGAAATCCCGGTCACGGTTTCTCGCATTCCGAGTAGAACACGCCATTCGCGGCTGCCAGCCGCTGCAGGCAGTGCCGCTTGTCGGTCACCGCGCCCTCGACCGTGAAATCATAGGCCTGGGCCTTCAGGATCAGCGCGTAGCGTCCCGGCGGCAGCGGCGCGTCGTCGCGCGGCAGGACCTCGAACATCTGCGGATCGTCCTTGAGCGGCGCCGCGCGGAACGGGATCGAGATGTTGCGGATCACCCAGCTGTCGTCGCCCGGCGAAACCGGCTTGCCGGTGGCGTCGAACGTGGTCTGCTGGCTCACATGCGCGATCAGGCGCACATCGATCGGATCGGAGGCGCCGCCGGCACCCTCGCGCCGGAACACGATGAAGCGGAGATGTCCGTCAGGCAGTGTGGTCTCGCTCGGCCGCGTGATCGCCGCCGAGATCGCCACCCGCGGATCCGGCGCGCGCCCCTGGATCAGTTGCAGCTCGTAGAGCTTGCCGCCGCTCTCGGCGTAAACGCCGTACGCGGTCGGCAGCGGCCGTCTCGGCGCCGGCGGCTCGGCCGCAACGGCCGGCGCCGGCACGGCTGCGACCACCGCTGGCCTTTGGGTTTCAGGCGGCGCCGATGCCAGCGTGCCGGCAATCATCGCGCGGGCCGCGGCCAATGACACGCCGCGTTGCTGCAGCAGGACAACGGCCGCGATCAGCCCAAAGAACGCCAGCATGACAACGTAACGCAGCGGCGTCGACGACGACCATCGCGGACGGCGCGACACGGCGGCAGGCTCGACGCGATCGAGGGTCACGACAAATGCCGCCTCGGCATCGATCCGGGGCGGCGCCTCGATCCGCCGCGCAGCGCCTGCCGCCTCGAGGAATGCGGGCAGCGCCCGCGCCGGCGGCACCTCGAATTTCTCGATCACATTGCTCTTCGTGTGCGCTTCGACGCCTTCGATCGCCACTTCCAGCGCCTGCATCAGACGCTGCTTCTCCGCCGGATCCTCGTGCGCGAGCTGCTGCAGCTTCTGCCGCGCGAGCTCGTAGACCGCGCTGCGCAGCTGCTGCGGGTCGGCGCTCACGGAATCGATGGTTCGCGCCAGCACCAGCGCGAACTCCACCTCGGGGTGCGCAGGAGCGATGTCCCTGACCGTTCTCTGGGCCGGCGTCGGCGTCATAAATGTTAGTCTGGTTTGCCCATAATGTTACAACATTCTATGTGGATTTTACTGTTAACACAAACCACCAGGCCGACGGATGACACCACGGCTTGACCGTTCCGATCCGAGCAGCAGCAGGATTCATTGACCCGTTCTCTGCACATCCTGGACCAGTGGTTGTTCGCGCCCAAGCGGGACCGCCGATCCTGGCCGGATATCCTGCTCCTCGCAGGATGGGTCGCGCTGGTCGGCTTCCAGATCGGCCGTCACGTGATGTGGCGCGACGAGGTCCGCGCGCTCACCATTGCCCTGAACGGCGACGATGTGTTCGCCATGCTGAGAGGGTTGCATGGCGAGGGCCACCCTGCCCTTTGGTACCTTCTGCTGCGCGGCGCGCATGCCGTATTCGATCGGGTCGAGGTGTTGCCCGCCGTCGCCTTCGTGGTCGGGCTCATCACGGTCGCACTGCTGATCTTCCGCTCGCCATTCCCGCGGCCGTTGGTCCTGCTGCTGATCACGGGCCATGCGCTGTTGTTTGAATATGTCGTGATGGCCAGGAACTACGGCATCTCGGCCCTGTTCCTGTTCGCGATCGCGGCCTGCTATCGGGCCCACCGCGATCGTGGTTTGCTGCTCGGCGCGCTGCTGTTCCTGCTCGCCAACACCAACGTCGTCGGCGCGATCTTGGCCGGCGCATTCCTGCTGTTCTGGCTGCTCGACCTGCTCGACACCCAACTCGTGAGCCATGGCTGGCGCTGGTCGCCGCCACTCGCCAATTTCGCGATCAATGCAACGATCGCGACAATTGGCGTCGTCATCTGCGCGGTGACGATGCTGCCGACCTATAATGACGCCGCGGCCCGGGACTGGTCGCACGGGTCACCGCTGGCGGCGGCAATCCTTTCCCTGGTGAACCCCGGCGCGACGTCGCTGGGCGCGCTGTTTGCCAATCTGCTGCCGGGGATCGCGGGATCGGTGCTGCTGTTCGGCGCGACGCTCGGGCTTTTGCCGCGACGACCGGCCTTTTTCGCCGCCATCGCCGCTCTGTTGCTGACGTCGTTGTTCTTCGCCGTCGCCGCCAACGGTGCCTACCGACATGCCGCGGTCTGGCTGAGCTTCCTGATCGCGCTTTACTGGATCGGCTGGAGCAATGTCACCGCGCCATCCGTCTCCCGAGCATGGCTCGACCGGCGCTTGCCGGCGATCGGACGCGTGTCGCTCCTGCTGGTGCTCGCGATCCAGACCGCCGCCGGCATCAACGATCTGCGCAACGCAGTGACCGGCGTGGTCGCGAGCCGCAGCGCCGATCTCGGCCGCCTGATCGCCTCGCGCGCCGATCTGGCCAACGCGGTGATCCTCAGCGAGCCGGAATGGCTGGTCGAGGCGCTACCCTACTACGTCAAGAACCCCGTCTATCTCGCGCGCGACCACAAATTCGGCAGCGTCGTGATCTTCTCGCGCAAGGGCAAGATGGACAGCGATCTCGGCGAGACCCTGCGCCTTGCCCGCGAGCTTCGCGACACGAGCCGCGCGCCCGTCATCGTCCTGCTGGCCTACCGCCTCGATGAGATCACGCCCGACCGGATCTACGACGAAGGCAAGGACTGGCGGACGTTCCGTGCCTCAGCGGCGCAGATCCGCGATTTCCGCGAAGCGACCACAATGCTCCGCCGCTTCGGCCCCGCCAAAACCGACGAGAGTTTCGACGTCTACCTCCTCAACTAGGCGATCGATCGACGACGACAGAAAAGGACCGCGCGATGGCGTTGATGGACAGCAAGGTCGAAGCCGGCAAGCCGCCGGCCGCAAGCATCCGGCAGTATCTCGCCATCCTGCGGCTCGATCACAGCACCAAGCACATCTTCATCGTTCCCGGGATTGTCCTCGCCTGGCTGTTGCGCGGCCCGAGAGGCGAGCATGTTGCAAGCGCGATCGTCCTCGGCCTCGTGGCCGCGATCTGCATCGCGTCGGCCAATTATGTGATCAATGAATGGTTCGACCGCGACTTCGACCGGCATCACCCGACCAAATCGCAGCGCTCCGCGGTCCAGAGCGCGATGGACGGCAAGATCATCGGAATCGAGTGGCTGCTGCTGGTCGCGCTCGGCCTCGTCTGCGCATCTGCGAGCAGCCGCCTGATGCTGTTCGCAACCGGCATCTTCGCCCTGCAGGGCATCGTCTACAATGTCCCGCCGCTGCGCAGCAAGGACAAGGCCTATTTCGACGTCATCTCGGAATCCGTCAACAATCCGCTGCGGCTGTTGATCGGCTGGGCGATGATCGACCCGACCTCGCTGCCGCCCGGCTCGGTGATCCTGTGCTACTGGTTTGGCGGCGCGTTCCTGATGGCGGCCAAGCGGCTGTCCGAATATCGCGAGATCGCCGCGTCCCATGGCAGGGAGCTGCTGGCACGCTACCGCGCGAGCTTCGCGCACTATACCGAGGTGTCGCTGACAGCCTCGTGCCTCAGCTATTCGCTGTTCTCGGTGTTCTTCCTCTCGGTGTTCCTGGTGAAGTACCGCATCGAGTATGTCCTTGCGATGCCGCTGGTGGTGATGCTGTTCACCACCTACTTCTCGATGTCGACATCGCCGGGATCGTCGGCGCAGAAACCCGAGAAGCTCTATGGCGAGCGCGGCCTGATGCTGCTCGTGCTGGCGCTGGTCGCCGTCTTCCTGGTGGCAAGCCTTGTCGACATGCCGTTCCTCGCGCGATTGGCCGAACAGCACTACATCACGCTGGATTGAGGTGCTGCGGCCGCGATCGGCGCTTTTTGTTTGAGCGTTTTCTTCGCGCGAACCGGTATCCACTTCGCTCGAAAACGCTCTAGCGCCGGCGCGGATGCGCCTTCTGATGCCAGGCCCAGGCCGAGCGAATGATGTAGCCGAGATCGGACTGGCTGGCCTTGAAGCCGAGGCCGCGCTCCGACCTGGAGGGATCGGCCACCAGGATCGGCGGATCGCCGGCCCGGCGCTCGCGCACCACGCTCGGCACCGCTTCACCGGTCTCGGCGCGGATCGCGTCGAGCACCTGGCGCACCGAATAGCCGGTGCCGGTGCCGAGATTGAACACGCCGCCGGCGTCGCCCTTCAGCAGCAGTTCGAGCGCCGCGATATGGGCGCTCGCGAGGTCATCAACATGGATGTAGTCGCGCACCGCGGTGCCATCAGGCGTGTCATAGTCTTCGCCGAAGATCGCAAAGTCCGGCACGTGCCCCAGCAGCGCCATCATCGCGCGCGGAATCAAATGCGTCTCGGGATCGCGGAGCTCGCCGATGGTCGCGGAGGCGTCGGCGCCGCAGGCGTTGAAATAGCGCAGGCAGACCGAGTTGAACCGATAGGCCGCGCGGTAGTCGGCCAGGATCTGCTCGATCATGAACTTGGAGCGGCCGTAGGGATTGACGGTCGGACCCGCGGCACTCTCGGGAATTGGATCGCGTCCGGCGTTGCCGTAGACGGCGCCGGTGCTGGAAAACACCACGCGGTCGCAGCCCGCCTCCCGCATGCCGCGCAGCAGGCCGAGCGTGCCGGCAACGTTATTGGTGAAGTATTTCTGCGGATCCGCCACGGACTCGCCGACCGCACTGAACGCAGCGAAATGCATCACGGCGAGCGCATTGTGCTCGCCGATGGTGGCGACGATCTTGTCGTGGTCGGCGACGTCGCCGATCACGAGCGGTCCCCATCGCACGAAATCACGATGACCGGTGGACAAATTGTCGTAGACGACCGGCAGAAACCCGGCCTCGGCAACCGCCTTGGCGCAATGGGATCCGATGTATCCCGCGCCACCCGTGATGAGGATCGAACCCCTGCTCGCCATTTGAGAACGTCGCCCTGCGCGAACCAATCCCGCGCCTCAACCGGCGCAGTGATCGCATCGGTACGACATTCCGTCCGAGGCGGCAAAATGACGATGGGAATAGCGTTAAGACCGAACGGATTTGCTGGTCACGCAACGCTTAGCGCGACCCCAGCGGCACGTTGGTCCGTTGACCGACCGGCGGCGCGTGCCGCGACGGTCTGCCATAGGGGTAAGCCGGTGTTGCCGGCGGGACCGGCTGGGTCGCCTGCGGCCGCGATGTCGGAACACCGCCGCCCGGTCCATCGATCGAATAGCGCGTTCCGCCCTGCGTGGTCTGCCCGGTGCCCTGTGCAAGCACCGGCGTGGCTAGGGCGACGACCAACGTCGCTGTTGTGACAAGACCGGCCAGCTGCATGTCGATGCCTCGATGGGTTGGATCAGGGTCAACCGTTGATGCCTCCAATCGTTCCGGCAATGTCGCCGCAGCGCTCCGGCGATCGTCTGATGCGAAAAATGGCGCGGCGAATTGTCCCGCCGCGCCATTTTCGATCGATGGGCTCGTTCAGAACTTCAGGCGCCGGCCTGCGCGACGCCAGCCCAGTGATCGGGGTTCGCCGGGGTCTGCATCCTGACCCAACGATAACGCGCCTGCGACCAGCTGCGGATCTGCGCATTCAGATTGTCGAGCACGATGTCTCCACCCCTGGCGCGGACCACCAGCACGAGATGATGCTCGCCGGAGGAGGTGACAACCTCGCTCAGCAGAAGGTCGCGCATCGGCCAGCCGCGCGCCAAAAGCTCGTGGCGCTTGCTGACCGCATAGTCGTTGCAATCGCCGCGCGCCGGATTGATCAGCCATTCCTCGCCGGCAAGGCCGCGTTCGTTGCGCTGCGGCGCGATGCTGCGATTGACCGAAGCGTTGACCTCGATCAGGTCGGCGATGCGCTGCTTGGTCAGGCGTGTGGCGCCGCCGCGAAACACCATCCGGGCGCGGGCTTTCGGCTTGCACTCGTCGGCATAGCGCATGCAGAACATGGTGTAGGCCATCGGCGCCAGCGTCGGCTCGCTGAAGCGGATCTTCTCGATCACGCCGCGCAGCGGCAGCGGGAAGCCGACCATTCCAGCCTGGGTGTTCCGTGCGCTTGTCCCGAGCGCAAGGACGGCCAGAACCAGGGCCATCACTCTCTTGACGTTGTACATTCTTCACTCCCCACAGTGACGGGAAGCATGTACGGGAAATGTCTTGAGCTTGGGCTCAAGCGCGCGGCAGCATTTGTTTCAAATGCGAGGGTGCGCGCGAGCAATCCGTTAACCAAGCCCCTTGTGCGGGACGCCGTCAGATCAAGCGCCGGTTGCGGCCCGAAATCTCTGGTCCCACGCCGGCATGGTCAGCCTGTCGTGAAGCCGCCGTTGCGCTCTGTTAAATCGCCACCCGCTGCCTGGGCGCGATGCCGCACCAGCTCATGACGAGGTCGGCGAGCATCTTGATCTCGAGATCCGCGGGCGTACCGCCGGCGAAATCGGCGACCGATTGCCCCAAGGCGACGGCGCGAACATAGGCCGAGCGACTGCCGATCATCGGCCCGATCTCCTCGTCGAGCGTATCGAGCTCCTCGATCAGCTGCTGGCCTTCGAGGGTACGCTGGTCGACGCGGTTGGGCACGATCATGGCACGGAGCGCCGTTCGCCGCGTGGCACGCACTTCCCGCACGATGTCGAGCGTCCGCGCGGTGGCCTCGATGTCAAGGCCGGACGGCGTGCATGGCATCAGCACGATATTGGCGACCGCGAGCACGGCGCCCAGCACCCGATCGTTCGGCGCGGAGTCCACCACGATGATCGGATGCGGAATCTGTCGCATCAGCTTGGCCCATTCGGCGACCGGCCGGGTTTCCGGATCCAGCTGGTAGACGGGGAACGACAGATTGCCGGGCTCGGCCCAGTGACACGCTGACGCCTGCGAGTCGGCGTCGACCAGTCCCACGACGCCCGTGCGCCGATCCAGTTCCGCGGCCAGCAAGACCGCAAGGGTCGTCTTTCCGACCCCGCCCTTGCGCTGGGCAACCGAGATGACAAGCGGCATCGCAAACTCCTGGCGTTATCCCCCGTACGTGCGCGGGAGGACACCTTCATCAACGAGCGTCAGCATCCGCGGCAGACAGACCCGCTTTGCGTCGTAATTGTCCCGCACGAAGCTACGCGCCTTCATCCGCATCTTCTTGAAGGCCTTGGGCCGTGACAGCACCGAGAGTACCTGATCCGACAGCGCATCAATATCAAAAAACGGCACCAGCAGGCCGTTGCCGTCCGAGATGATATCGCGAAGCGGGGCGGTGTCGGATGCCACCACCGCACATCCCGCGCTCATGGCCTCCAGCAGCGACCAGGACAGCACGAAGGGATAGGTCAGATAGACGTGCACCGAGGAAATCTGCAGCAGCTCGAGATACGGTTCCCGAGGAATCCGGCCGAGGAAATGCACCCGGCGCAGGTCGATGTCCGACTTGATCTCGTCCAGGAACATCGACTTCCAGCTCGAGCCCTTGGGTGGATTCGCGCCGTAGGATGTCCCGCTGCCGCCGACGATCACAACCTGCGCATTCGGCCGCGTGGCGAGGATCTTCGGCAGGGACCGCATGAAGATATGGAATCCGCGCACCGGCTCGAGGTTGCGCGAGACGTAGGTGATCACCTCGTCGTCCGCCGACAGCGTCGCACCGTTCGGAAGCTGAAACCGCGCGACCGGATTGGGCTTCACCTCGTCGGTGTCGACGCCTTCGTGGATCACCTCGATCTTGCTCTGAAACTCGGCGGGAAAGGTCGATCTCTGCCATGGCGTCGGCGAAACGCCCGTATCGCATTCCGTGAGCGCCAGCAGCGTGGTCGCATTCTTCAGATGGAGTGCGACATTGCCATCAAGGCCCGTCATGGGAAACTCGGGATCGAAGCCGACGTCCCTGCCCTCGGCACCGTAATAGAATTCGCAGTAGAGGATGATCCGCGCGCGCGGAAACATCGTGCGCAGCGGCAGCGTTTCGCCCCAACCGGGATGCGCGAAGATCAGGTCGGGCACGAAGCCCTGCCCCGACAGCGATGACAGCGCGTACAGAACCTCTTCGGCACGCCGCGATTCGACATCGAAGCGCCGGGCAAACGGATGGACGACGGCGGAATCCGTCTTGGTTGTCGAATATTTGAGCAGCCGGATATCCGGCGTCGTGCTGGCAGTCGATGAACCGACGGCAACGACCCTGTTGCCGGGCTGCTCTGCGAGCGCGCGCGCAATGTGGCGATACTGGGCTGGAAAGTTATTGTGGACGAACAGGACGTTCATTGGCGGGCGAGCGCGCCCCCCGGCCGCGCGGTCTTCGATTGGGGTCAGGGTCTGCATCATCACCGGCGGTGTGTCATCGATTGGCGAGAAAACAATCTTACCGGATTAACATTATGCCCCCTTCTATCACACAGATTTTTGGGGCACACTGCAGGAGACTTATCAATCCATTCCGTTAGGCTCGCAGGCGACAATGAACGAACAGATTCAGCAGAAAACCATTGATCTGGCACGGGGTCTCTTCCTGGTTCGGTACAATGGCGCAGATGATAAGGTGTCACCTCCGGTGGTGCGCGTATACGCGGATCGCGCCAGTCTTAACAATTGTAATATCATTACCGGACCGGACGTGGTCAATGGAACCCTGTTCGCGCCCGAGACCGCGCTGGTCGTGTCGGTCGCCCGGCCGAGCCGCCTGATCGTCGAGGTCACCGCAGGACGCGTCGGCGGGTCGACCGCCGCCAATATCAAGATCGAGCCGCTGACCCAGGGACAGCCGGCTGAGCAGCCGGCCAGCCAGCCATTCGACATGTTCGAGCCGGAGGCTGGCCCCGGCGAATTGAGCGACCTCAAGCTGCTCGCACATGTCGCGGGCCTGGGCGACGTGACGGTCGGCTCGAACGTCTGGATTGCCGGACCGTCCGCTCCGGCGCGGATCGAGGGAATTTCCCTCGATTGGCCCAACAAGCCGCACGATCTCCACCTGCAATATGCCGTCAAGTTCGCCAGGCCGCAGCGGGGCGACAACCAGTTCGTTCCTCTCGGAACTTTTGCCGGAACCCGGGGACGCGCATTGGCCATCACAGGGTTCTCGCTGGAGGCCACGGGTCCCGGCGCGGATCGCTACGCCATCGCGGCTGAAACCATCTTCCTGGGGGCTCCGACCCTGCGGGTCACCGGGAACCGGATCGTGGTGTCGGGCCCTTCGGGACGGGAACCGCTGGTGGGCCTCAAGCTCAACCTTGAGGAGCGCCGGGTGCAGGCAGCCCCTCTCGCGCCCCAGCAGCCGAGGCGGGTCGAGCCCGCCGCTCCGATGCCGCGCCAGGAGGAACCACGCCTCGAGGGACGGGTGCGCGTGTTCCGGAGCCGTCAGGGCGCCGTCAAGACGGCAAGCTGACCATGCGGGCAGATAAGGGCGCCACTTGACCGCCGACGCGCGCAGGATCGCCTTTACGTCCAAAACGCTCCACCACGTCGATCTCGAGCGGGCCGCTGTCGGGGCGCTCGAGGCGCGTGATTTCCGCTTGGCGTTCGCGCTCGCCGACCGCCGCTGCCGGATCCTGCCGCATCCGGGTGCCCGTGCGCATCTGCTGCGCGCGGAAGCACTGTTTCATCTCGATCTCAGGGATGCGGCGATCGCCGGCGTGGCCAGGGCGCTCGAACTCGAGCCGGACGATCTGGTCGCCGCGCGGCGAATGATGGCTTGGGGCGACGACCTTCAGCAGATCGAGGCGGCGCGAAGCGTCACGCGGCGTGATGACGATCCGGATTCGGTCAGGGGCGCCCTGCTGCTGCTCGAACAGAGCGGCCAGGACAGCTGCGCTCGCATCGACTTTCTCGATGAAGAGGTGAAGGGATGGGTGACGTGGCGCGGGCCGGACGACCCGCACCTTTCGCTGGCGCAGGCGGATCAATCCAGCACGATCCAGCTTCCCGCCGACCCACGCCACAGATTCGCGCGTGACGGGCGACATGCCGCGAGCTTCCGTCTGATACGGCCCGCGTCCGCGACCTCGCAGCGCCTGCAGATCACGCAGGCGGACCGGGTGATCGCAAGTGTTCAACTCCCGGCCAACCGCGTTCCGGATCACCGGGCCGCACCACGCCGGCCGGCTCGCCTTCGAAACGGCGAACCTCCTCCGCTCACCATCATCATCCCGGTATACCGGGATCTGGCCGCAACGCGAGCCTGCATCGACAGCGCGTTGAATGCGCTCGCCTGCACGCCGGGCTCGACCATCGTCGTCGTGGATGATGCGTCGCCCGAGCCGGACATCAAGCGCCTGCTCAACGAGCTCGCCGCCGAGTTCCGCATCCGCCTCCTGACCAATGAGCACAATCTCGGCTTTGTCGGCGCGGTCAACCGCGCGCTCGGCGAGACCGGCGCCGGCGACGTCGTGCTGCTGAACTCGGACACGATCGTGCCGAAATACGCGCTGCAACGCCTGCGAAGTGCCGTGCAATCGACGCCGCGCGTGGGCACGGCGACCCCGCTATCGAACAACGGCGAATACACCAGCTTTCCAATCCCGAACCGGTCAAATCCCCTGCCCCCGCCCGGCGAGATCGAATTGCTGGATGAACTTGCAGGCAGGGCAAATTCCGGGATTGCCATCGATATCCCCAACGGCATCGGGTTCTGCCTCTACATTACCCGCGAATGCCTCGACGCCGTGCGCGAGCTCTCCGACGACTTCTATCGCGGCTATCTCGAAGACGTCGACTTCTGCCTGCGCGCAGCCGAGGCCGGCTTCCGCAACGTGTGCATTCCTTCGGTTTTCGTCGGGCACGAGGGCTCGCGCTCGTTTCTTGGCGAGAAGCGTTCGCTCGTGATGCGGAATCTTCGCGTTCTCGAACACCGTTACCGGCGCTATGCGACGGACTGCGCCGCATTCCTGCTTGCCGATCCACTCCGCGATTGCCGGGCCGCGCTTGAGCTCAAGCTGCTCACGAACCAGCAGGTCGCCACCGGCCCATCCGTCATCCTCTGCGGCTCGTTCGCCGGCCGCGCAATTGCCATCGAACGCTGCCGGCAGCTGGCTGCAGAGGGTCAGCACGGCCTGGTCGTGCAGATCCGCTCGGAGGGACAACGCCAGCTGGCTGCGATGTTCGATCCGGATGGCGGAGCGCCGCAGTCGATCGCACTCGACGTTGCGACGCCTGAAGGCCGCGAAGCTCTTCTGACGTCTCTCGCCGATCTCGGAATCCGGTCGCTCGAGATCGCAGAGCCGAACCGCATTCCCGGCGCATGTCTGGTGCATCTCACGCAACGCTTTGCCTACGACCTCCTGATCACCGACACCGCGCTTGCAATGCGCGCGGCGGCTGGATCAGGCGTTCATCCGGATTGGACAAGCCTGGTCGCCGGGACGCGGCGCGTGACTGCGATCGGTGACGACGGCGCAGCCTTTTCGGAAGCCGTTCTCGGCCTGCAAGTCGTGAGGCTGAGCGACCCGCCCGCGCCGCCGGTGCTGTATCCCGCCGTGAGCGGCCCCGCCCGTCTCGGCCTGCTGGTCCTGCACGCCAACGCCACGGAATTTCGCTTCATACGAGCATTGAGCGATCAACTGGCCGACGCCAACGAAGACGTCGAGATGATCGTGCTGGGGAGTACCCTCGACGATCTCAAGCTGATGCAGCGCACCAATGTCATCGTCACCGGCGATATTGCCGTTGACGACGTCGCCACGCTGATCGAAGGTCACGGCATCACGAAATTGGTTCTCGACATCGGCGAACCGGCGTTTGGTCATCCATTGGTGGACGCGCTGCAGGCAACCGGGCTGCCGATCGCCGCGACGGAATGGAGTCCGACTCCACCGGGCCGTGGCCGAAGCACGGACCTGAAGCTGCAGCCAGGCCTTGATGGCGATGCAACGATTGCTGCCGTATGCGACTGGGTGGTGGAGGACGTCCTGCTACAACCCGATCGGAGGAGCGGTCGGCACCGGCGGCAGGTTGGCGCGCGGCTTCCATGATCGCGGCGGCCATGCAAGCGAGGAGAACGGCGTCGAATCCAGCCCCAGCAGCGGGCTGTAATAGGGATCGTCGAGCAGCACCTCTCCCCATTTCGCGCGCAGGATCGACAGCTCGCGCCTGAAGCGTGCCCTGCGATCCGGCGCGGAATCGCGGCCGCGGCTTGCCGACTCCAGATGAACGAGTTTCGCGTCCGGCGTGAACACGATCCGCTTTCCGAGCTGGCGCAGCTTCAGGCACAGATCGATATCGTTGAAGCTGATCGGAAAGCGGATCTCGTCCATGCCGCCGACGGCCACGAAATCGCGCTTGCGCATCAGCAGGCACGCCCCCGTCACCGCCGAACATTCGTGCGCCACCTGAAGCAGATCGCCATAGCCGGGATCGCCATCCATCCGGTCGTTGAAGGCGTGCGCGGCCGAGAAATTGGCCCCCAGCACCACTCCGCCGTGCTGCACGACGCTGCTCGGCCAGAGCAGCTTTGCACCGACGGCTCCGACGTCGGGAGCGGCGAGCCGCCACAGCATCTCCGCCAACCAGCTGTCGTCGAGCGCCTCGACGTCATTGTTGAGAAAGCAGATGTTCTCGGTATCGACGCAAGCGACGGCGGCGTTGTTGATGGATGCGAAGTTGAAGGGCCCCTCGACCGAGATGACGTCGATTTCCTGCGCGGACAGGCCATCCAGATAGTCCAGCGTTTCCGGCTCGGTTGAGCTGTTGTCGACGACAAGGATCCGGGCGTTCGTCTCATTTGCCGCCGGCATGACCGTCTCGATGCATCGCTTGAGCAGCTCGGCGCGATTTCTGGTCGGAATGATAATGGTGGTGCGCTCCTTCCAATCGACGGCGCGCTTGACCCGAACGGCCGGAAGAAGGCCTGCCTTTCGCGGCTCGACATTGGCCTCGGTGCCGGCCCTGGCAAAATACGCCTTGCTTGCGGCGACCAGTTCGGAGGTTGCGGCCGATGCATCAATCCGCGGCAATGCCGCAACCGATCCCGGAAGATGATAGGTTCGACCAGGCTCCACGCAGCAAAGGAAGATGTCGTAGAGCGACGTCGCCGAACGCAGCGCGTCCAGGGCACGTTCCCGGCGCACCGCAAAACAATACGCCCCATAGCCCTGCTCGAGCGCGCGCTCGAGATCGAATGCGGAGAACGCCAGCGGCCAGACAGCGCCGGCGCCCGCACCAACTTCGACGTCGCCATAGACCATATCGCAGCCGGGTTCGGATGCGAATAGATCGGCGAAGCGCTGCAAGGCGTCTTCCGCGAGGATCGTTCCGCTCAGACAAAACACAAAGAACGCGCTGCCGGCGGCATCGCCGTCGACAAACTCGCGCGCCGCTTTTGGATCGAATTGACTGAACGCCCGCGCCGGCAGGGACACCGCCGACCAGGCGGAGTGCCGTTGGGCTTCGAGGCTTTCGATGCTCTCGTCCACCCTGACATCGCCGATCAGGACGACTGCCGCCTCCGATGCGACGTCGGACTGTTCGGATCGTGTCGTCGGAGAGAAGCGCTCTTTCCAGCCGCGATAGGCGTGAAACGGCATCGAGGCCGGCAGCACCCGGTCGAACAGCTCTCCACGAAGCCGCTCGCTATCCCAGCGCCCGAGATCCGCGAGCGTTTGCTCCAATCCGCGATCGAAAGCGACAAAGGATATCGGCTCCGAGATCAGGCTCCGTCCCGAAATCGTCCGCGCAGATAGGCCGCGCATGCGACCGTCCGCAAAATGCTCGGGCAGATGAAAATCGATCCGGCGGCCGACGCCGAACTCGCCGCCCCGCGCGACGTTGGTCCACCCGGTCGGCTTCACGGTCATCACCGGGCGTTGCGCGATCAGGATTTCGATGTCCTCGTCGATGTCCTGAGCAAGCCAGCCTTCGAAGCGCAAACCTCCGACCCACTCGATATCGCCGATCCGGTGCCAGCGCGCTTCCGGCGCGGCGACATCGCAACGAATCGGAGCCCCGACCGGACTGCCGATATTTGCCAGCCTTGCCTCAATGATCGTGGCGTTCGCGCTGACCTGATCCTGCACGTTGAAGGTAAAGCCAAATCGCGCATCGCCGATCCCGGCGTCGGCAAGCTCCGTTACAAACTCGTCACACAATGATGACATGTATGGCTCGCCGTCGACGAGCAGATCGACGGTGTAGCGTCGGCCGAGATCGGCGCGATCATAGACGAACCCGGAAAACGTCGTGCGATCGTATCTGGAGAACTGCGTTTGCAACGACGCGTATTCAGCTCCCGAGGGCTTCTGCTTGCCAATCGTCTTCGTGCTCATGTCCACCCCTGAAACGGCGGCTCGATTGTCGGTCGATTTCAAGTTGAGAATGTGTCCATGGTGCGCCCGAGGTGACTAGCGGGCGCTCAGCTGCACCGAGGCGATCACCGTTTGCACAAAAAGCCGCCGAGCTCCAACACAAACTATACGCTATAAAACTTGGCGTTATCGGCGCCATTTGTGCTAGTGCTAACTCCTCCTCTCCACACTGATCGACGAGCGGATTCATGAAGATTGCAATGGTTGGAACGGGATATGTAGGTCTCGTGTCCGGAGCGTGTTTTGCCGATTTCGGCCATCAGGTCGTTTGCGTCGACAAGGACGCCGGCAAGATCGAAGCCCTGAAGCGCGGCAAGATCCCGATCTACGAAACTGACCTCGATAAGCTCGTCGAGACCAACGCCGCGGCCGGACGGCTGACCTTCACGACGGAGCTCGCGGGCGCCGTCGCGGACGCCGATGCCGTGTTCATCGCGGTTGGAACGCCCTCGCGGCGCGGCGACGGCCATGCGGACCTGAGCTACGTCTATGCTGCCGCCAAGGAGATCGGCGCGGCGCTCAAGAAGTTCACCGTGGTGGTGACCAAGTCGACCGTGCCCGTGGGCACCGGCGACGAGGTTGAACGGCTGATCCGCGAAACCAATCCCGACGCCGATTTCGCCGTTGCGTCGAACCCCGAATTCCTGCGCGAAGGCGCCGCAATCCAGGATTTTCGTCATCCCGACCGCATCGTCGTCGGCACCGAGGATGATCGGGCCAAGAGGGTGATGGGCGAAGTCTATCGCCCGCTCTATCTCAACCAGGCGCCGATCCTCTATACCGCGCGACGCACGGCTGAATTGATCAAGTACGCCGCAAATGCCTTCCTTGCGACCAAGATCACCTTCATCAACGAGATCGCCGATCTCTCCGAGAAGGTCGGGGCGAACGTGCAGGAGGTCGCGCGCGGCATCGGGCTCGACAACCGGATTGGAACCAAGTTTCTGCATGCCGGCGCCGGGTATGGCGGCTCCTGCTTCCCGAAGGACACCCGTGCGCTGTTCAAGACCGCGCTCGACCACGACGTCCAGCTGAAAATCGTCGAAGCCACGCTGACCGCGAACGACAACCGCAAGCGCGCGATGGCGCGCAAGGTCGCCAACGTGCTCGGCGGCGAGATGCGCGGCAAGACCATCGGCGTGCTCGGCCTGACCTTCAAGCCCGACACGGACGACATGCGCGAGGCCCCCTCGATCCCGCTGATCAACGGCCTGATCGACTTCGGCGCCAAGGTTCGCGCCTACGATCCCATCGGCATGGAGCAGGCGCGCAAGGAATTGCCGGAGATCGAGTACTGCAAGGATGCCTATGAATGCGCGCGCCAGGCGGATGCGCTGGTGATCGTGACCGAGTGGCGCCAGTTCCGCGCGCTCGATCTCAAGCGCATCAAGCAGGAGATGAAGCATCCGGTCGTCGTCGACCTGCGCAACATCTACCGTCCGGACGAGATGGCCGCGCACGGCTTCACCTACGACAGCATCGGTCGGCCGCGCTGATCGCTCGCGCCTGGCGACGATAGCCGCCGGTCGGTTCAATCCTGGAGCCTTGGTTCTGATCAAATCAGAACCAAGGCTCTCTTCTTGTCTGACACGATTTCTTCACACGCACCGGCATCCGCTTCCGAAGGCGCCCTAGAGCTTTTCCCGTTCCGATGGAATCGGAACGGGGCTCTAGATTCTTGTTTTGACGCGTTTTCTTCACGCGAACCGGCATCCACTTCGCTCGAAAACGCTCTAGGCGTGGGCGGGCGCGCCGAGCTGGACAAATGCATCCAGTTCGCGCGCCAGCGCTTCCTGCCAGGTCGGCATCGCCACGCCGAACTGCGCCTGCAGCCGCGACAAGTCCAGCCGCGAATTGCCCGGGCGCACCGCCTTGGTCGGAAAATCGGCCGCTGCGATCGGAGCGATATTCTCGACCGCCAGCGTGACGCCGCGAGACCTCAGCCCGCCGACAATGGCGGTTGCGAAGCCGTGCCAGCTGGTTTCGCCGGCGCAGACGAGATTGACGACACCACCCCTGCGCGCGAGCTGATCCTGCAACGTGGTGAGGTTCGGCAGGACGATGCCGGCGACCGCACCGGCGATCGCTGATGCCGTGGTCGGCGCACCGATCTGATCGGCCACGATCCGCAGCTCCTTACGCTCGCCGGCCAGCCGCGCGATGGTGCGCAGGAAATTCGTGCCCTTTGCGGCATAAACCCATGAGGTGCGCGCGATCAGATGCGCCCCGCCCGCCGCCTGGATCGCGACATCACCGGCAAGCTTGCTGGCGCCGTAGACCGACAGCGGTTCGGTCGGACTGTCCTCGCGCCACGGCCTGTCGCCCGAACCATTGAAGACGTAGTCCGTGGAGAAATGCACCAGCGGCACGCGGTTCGCCGCAGCCCATTTGGCGATTACTTCAGGTCCCCTCGCGTTGACCAGGAAGGCCAGCTCACGCTCGTCCTCGGCGCGATCGACGGCGGTATAGGCCGCCGGATTGATGATGAGATCGGGCTTCAGACTCTCAAGCTGGCTCGTCAACATCTCCGGCTTCGACAGATCGAACTCCGCGGTGGGCGGCGCGATGATCGTGCCGTGGCTTTCCAGCAGAGGCTTGAGCGCACTGCCAACCTGGCCGCGTGTTCCCGTCAACAAGATCCGCATCAGATTTGTCCATAGGTCGGAAGATTGCTGGCGTCGGCCAGGAGCGGCGCGTCCGCATCCTTGGCCGACAGCTGTGGCTTGTCGACGCCCCATTTGATCCCGATCGCGGGATCATTCCACCGGATCGAGAGCTCGTCCTTGGGGCTGTAGAAATCATCGCATTTGTAGAAGAAGTCGGCGGTCTCCGAGAGCACCACGAAGCCGTGGGCGAAGCCGCGCGGCACCCATAATTGCCGGCGGTTGTCCTCGCTCAATTCGACCGCGACGTGCTTGCCGAAATTCGGACTGCCGACGCGCACGTCGACGGCAACGTCCAGCACCTTGCCGCGCAGCACGGTCACGAGCTTGCCCTGGGTGAGTGGGTTTTGCAGATGCAACCCGCGCAGCACGCCATAGGCCGAGCGGGACATGTTGTCCTGCACGAAGGGACGCGTAATGCCGTGCTCGACATAACGCGGAGACTGGTAGGTCTCGAGGAAGAAGCCGCGCTGGTCGCCGAACAGCTTCGGCTCGACGATCAGGACTTCAGGAAGCTCGGTCTTGATGACGTTCATCTAACATTTGTTCCAGTTTGACGCGCTTGAAATGTTAATTTCCCTCTCATAACAAACTTGTGCAGCGCACGCTATATGTTATGTTCTGATAGTCAAATTGTGAGGGACCATGAAAGGCATTATCCTTGCCGGTGGCACCGGCTCGCGCCTCTATCCGGTGACGACAGTCGTCTCCAAGCAACTGCTGCCCGTCTTCGACAAGCCGATGATCTACTATCCGCTGTCGACGCTGATGCTGGGCGGAATCCGCGATATCCTGATCATTTCCACGCCGCAGGACAAGCCGCTGTTCCAGCGCTTGCTCGGCGACGGCAGCGAGATGGGTGTCCGGTTCGCCTATGCGACGCAGGAGACCCCGCGGGGTCTTGCCGACGCCTTCATCGTCGGACGCGACTTCATCGGCGATGACTCTGTTGCCCTTGTGTTAGGGGATAACATTTTCTACGGCCACGGCCTGCCGAGCATGCTGTCCGCCGCCTCGATCCGCAAGAAGGGCGCCACCGTGTTCGGCTACGTCGTGAACGCGCCGGAGCAGTACGGCGTGATCGAGCTGGACGGCACCGGACGGGCATTGTCGATCGAAGAGAAGCCGAAGCGGCCGAAGTCCAACGTCGCGGTCACCGGCCTCTACTTCTACGACAATGATGTGGTCGACATCGCGGCCGGCATCAGGCCATCGCCGCGCGGCGAGATCGAGATCACCGACGTCAACAAGGCCTATCTCGAGCGCGGCGACCTCTATGTCGAGGTGCTCGGCCGCGGCTTTGCCTGGCTCGACACCGGCACCCATTCCTCGCTGGTCGAAGCCAGTCACTTCGTCCAGATTCTGGAGCAGCGTCAGGGCCTGCGCATCGCCTGCCCCGAGGAGATCGCGCTGCGCCAGGGCTACATCTCGCTCGAAGCCTTCGCGAGGGTGGCACAGAAGACCGCCAAGAGCAGCTACGGCGAGTACCTGCTGTCGGTCTACCGCTCATTCCACGGCGAGCCGCGCGCGGCGGAGGTATTCAAACATGCGGTTTAAGGGATCGACGATTTTCGTCACCGGCGGCGCCGGCTTCATCGGCTCCGCCGTGGTCCGCCACTTGCTGCGCGACACCCACGCCCGCGTCGTCAACATCGACAAGCTGACCTACGCGGCAAACCTGGCCTCCCTGCCCCGTGCCGCCGAAAGCCTGAACTACACCTTCGAGAAGGCCTGCATCTGCGAGGCACAGAACCTGCGCCGGCTGTTCGAGAAATATCAGCCCGATGCGGTGATGAACCTTGCCGCGGAAAGCCATGTCGACCGCTCGATCGACGGCCCCGGCGAATTCATCCAGACCAACATCGTCGGCACCTTCACGATCCTGCAGGAGACGCTGCGTCACTGGCGTTCGCTCTCGCCCGAGAAGCGCGACCGGTTCCGCTTCCTGCATATCTCGACCGACGAGGTGTTCGGTTCGCTCGGCGACGAAGGGCTGTTCACCGAGACCACGGCGTATGCGCCGAACTCGCCCTATTCGGCCAGCAAGGCATCGTCCGATCATTTGGTGCGGGCCTGGCGCGAGACCTACGAGCTGCCGACCCTGGTGACCAACTGCTCCAACAATTACGGCCCCTATCACTTCCCGGAAAAGCTGATCCCGCACATGATCATCAAGGGGCTCGCCGGCGAGCCCCTGCCGGTCTATGGCGACGGCAAGAACATCCGCGACTGGCTGTTCGTCGAGGATCACGCCAAGGCACTGACGCTGGTGCTGGAGCGCGGCGAGGTCGGCGAGACCTACAATGTCGGCGGCCGCAACGAGCGCACCAACCTGCACGTGGTCGAGAGCATCTGCGACCTGCTCGACGAGGTCGTGCCGGCCGCAGCAGGCCCGCGCCGCCAGCTGATCAATTTCGTCGCCGACCGGCCCGGCCACGACCGCCGCTACGCCATCGACGCCACCAAGCTCGAAACCGAGCTCGGCTGGCGCGCCGAGGAGAATTTCGAGACCGGCATCGCCAAGACCGTGCGCTGGTATGTCGAGGAGCAACCCTGGTGGCGTTCCATCCTGGAGGGCGGCTACAAGGTCGAGCGCGTCGGCCTGAACCAGTAGTCGCGGATCATCAGCGACGGTGGCAGCGCCGATCATCGTGGGACTTGCGGAATATCCCTCGGCCGGAAGATGTCCGGCCGATCGGGTGCAAGGACGCAAGCCTCGACGATCATGACTTGGCGATCATGACCTAGCGTTGATGACCTGGCGTTGATGAACTGCAACGCGGCCTGAATATGCAAAGACGTGCTGGCACCAGACACGTCCAATGCCCCCGGTGAGGAGAAACTGTCCCAGGGGCTGCGAACAACGAGGAGACGTCAATTGCTACCAAGAATGTCGCGGGAAGAAGCGGAACTGTTCTTGTCGTTTGTGAGAAACAGCCGCGATTACGTCGAATTCGGCACAGGCGGAAGTACGGTCATCGCATCAAAGCACGTCACGAACTCGATATTGTCGATCGATTCCTCACAGGACTGGCTGGATCAGGTGGATCGTGCGTGCGCCTCAGCTCGTACGAAGCCTCATTTGACGTTCATCGACATCGGACGGACCGGCGATTGGGGTTTCCCGGTCGACCCATCAACAAAGCCGCGTTGGCCGGACTATCACTCGACCATCTGGGAAACGCCACAAAGCGCCGATGCTGATCTTTATCTCGTCGACGGTCGTTTCAGGGTCGCATGCTTCGCTCAGATCGTCCTGCACTGCGGCCCGTCTGCAATCATCGGCATGCACGACTTCAGCTCTCGCCCCGCCTATCACTGCGTCAGAGAGATCGCTCGCGAAATCGCGACGGCCGGCGATATGTCGTTCTTCATGCCGCTTGCGAAAAGAGAGGCTGCCCAAGCCATCCTTCAGTCGTTCAGCGGAGAGCCGTCCTGACCGGCGAGCTCTCCCGATAGCCGTCAAAGGCGACGTTGCACCATGGCTTGCCGCCTGGGCGTTAAAGGCGGCAATGCCCCGGCGAAGCGGGCAGATCCCACCTCAAGAAGGCAGTGTTTGCGCGCATAGCGCGTCAAAGGATGCGGCGAACTCGGCAAAGACGCGCTCCTCGGTGGGCGACGCAAATTCAACTTTGCCCGACTGATCAATTCGCATCGACCCGGTTCCCAAGGGAGCCGTCTCGGGACCGCGATCTTCTCGAAGAGAGAGCATCCGCTTGATCTCGGTCACGTACAGCTTCTCGTTCTCTGTCGCCCGCGATATATCCCGCTCCAATACTTTCTCAAGGGAGTCCCCGCGCTGCATGAATCCGCGGGCAATCAGCTTGTTTAGATTGGCGCGGATCCGCTGCGCGGGCGACAAGGTCGCCATATGCAGCAGGAAAAATCCAAACAACGGCGCGGGAGGCTTCTTTCCCTTGGCGATTTGGCAGTTGTGATTCACCTCTCCCGAGAAAGGCGCTGCAGCCGATCGGATCAACGGCTTGCCCCAGGTGAGGCCATTCCGGAGCGTGCCCAAATCGGTGCCGCACAACATTCTGTCGCGATAGGAAGGCGCGTTGTACAGCCAAGTCGACGGGATAAACGCACCACCGTCCTTGTCGCTCAGGTGACGCAATATTGAAGCGTCGCTCGTGAAGCGCTCGCCATCATAGAACGCCAGAAACTCGTCCGTATCCAGGAAGCAATGGAAATCGGAAGAAGCCGACAGGCTGGCGTAAAGCTCCTCGAAGTTTTTGGGATTGTGCAGATTGTTGTGAAATCCGCCGAAACTCGCGATCAGCAAGTCCGGCCCCAGCTCTTCGTAAACCGACAAGACCTTGCTGTCGGAAGATCCGTTGTCAAAAATGATCAGGTTCGCATCGCCGACGATTTTCCTGTGATGGTCCACCCAATCCGCAAGGAAAAACGGATCATCCTTGGTCTTGAGAACGATCTTGAGCGCTCCACGGCTGCTCCGGATGCGATCGCAAATCGCAGTAGATTCATTTTCCCATGCAACCAGCTGCATCAAACACGGTCCCTGTGCGTTGCAATCAACATCGACTGGTTTTAGCCAATCTAAGCTCATCGCGCAGAAAAAGTTTGGCCAATCATTAGCCGCACTGTCAGTGGATCATTAGGGCGTTTTTGAAGAGAATCAACAGGATGTTTGGGAAAACAACGGCGAGCGCTCGAAGATGCTGACACGACGATTGTTTCTGGCCCTGGGCTCAGCTGGAGCCCTTAGCTATACGGTTGAGCGCGCCCTGGCCGCCCAGCAAGTGGCTACGCGCACCGACCGGCCTCTGGTGGGCGCGCTACGGTGGGACGCCTGGTATGCGCCCGGATCAACGCCAACGAAGGCGGTTGAAACATCGCTCTCTCCGCAGCAGTACCATTGGCGGGTTCCATTCTTTGCGAAGGAGACCACTGGAAAGAGCCGCAGTGAGATTGCCTTTCCGGAGATCACGCAACAGACGATCGACAAGGAAATCAAGCAGGCCGTTTTCGCAGGCATCGACTACTGGGCGTTTGTCGCCTACGGCTCCGCCGATCCGATGTCGAGGGCTCTGAAAATCTTCAGGGAAAGCCCGATCAAGAATGAGATTTCGTACTGCATCTTTACCGAGTTCCCTCGATGGGGCTCCCACGACAAGGTCAGCCCGCTGATTGACGAACACGTCAAACTCATGGGCGACAACAACTACCTGAAAGTAGCGGGCGGAAGACCGCTGTATTTTCTCGGCTTCATACATATTGCCGACGTTGAAAAACGATGGGGTGGGTTCGAGAACCTTCGAGCCCAGATCGAGCAATTCAGAGCGCGTGTAAAAGCCGCAGGACACGGAGATCCGTACCTGGTGCTCACCGGTGACAAGAAACTGCTCAATGAACAGGGCGCTTTCCTGACTGCCGACGCGGTCAGTTCCTATGCCGGAGTATACGGGAGTGTCCGCGGTTCCTACGCAGACCTCACGCGCGGCGCGGAGCGAGACTGGAATGAACTGGCCAAGAGCCGGCTTCCCGTCATCCCCACCGTGATGACCGGTTGGGATCGCCGTCCACGCATCGAACGCCCAGTGCCTTGGGAAGCCAAGCAGCGCCCCGGCGTCGGAATGGAAAACTTCTTCATTGCGCCGACCGGGGCAGAGCTGTCGGATCACCTACATCGCTCGATCGAATGGAGGGCTGCTCAGCCGGGTGAGATGAAGTCTCCTGCGATCCTGATTTATGCCTGGAACGAAAACGACGAAGGCGGATGGCTTGTCCCCACCTTGCCCTGCAAGACCGAGCGCCTGGAGGCCTTGCGCAAGGTCCTGAAAGACCCGCAATCCAAGCAAAGGCCAAACCTTTGCTAGCTCTGACGCCCTGAGGCTGGCGCCCGCGCGCTTCTTCAGCTCCGACCTGGCGTCAGCCGTGACTTGGCGCGTGATGGCGTCAGCCGCGTTGTGCTAACGCCATTCAGCCGGGACGGTCCATTGGTTCAGCTCCACGGTCCTGTGCTCGGCAAGATAAGGTGCGTAAAGCTGCCGCATCCAGAAGCGGAAGTTCGGGTAGTTCCTGATCAGCTTGTAGAACGCCTCCCCCATGTTGAGCGGACTGAGACAGGTCCCGTTCGGTGGCTTGGACGTCATCGCGCGCAGCGAATAGCTGTGCATGCAAGCCCGCGTTTCGCTTTCGGCCACCGAACTTAGTCCGCGGAAGCTGTTGGTTGCATGCAATCGATACATGTACTGATCGGATTCCACGTATTTTGGTTCGACGATCGTGATCGCGCGCAGCGCGAATTCCCAATCGTGACAATATTTGAGGTCCGCGAACCACCCGGCCTGCCGCAACAGTTCGGCGCTCAACACAAAATTTCCCGTCGAGGCGGCGATCTGCGACTCCAGGAAGGACCACGACAGCGGACGATCGGCGCTTACCGCCTGGCTCGTTGCGTATCTGAGACGCGCCGGAAACTGAAAGCTCTTGATGGATTTCCCGTTCCCGTCGATTGGTTCAATCGCGGAGAAGCCGAAGAACAGCTTTTCAGCGCCATGGCGGCCGACAAATGTCTCGACCCGCTCTTTCGAAAACGCGTCGTCCGAGTTGAGCAGGAAGAGCATGTCGCCCTTTGCAAGCGACAGCGCGCGATTCCAGGTAAAGTGAGCTCCCATGTTGGTGGGATTCTTGAGCAGTTTGCATGATGCAAAACGCTTTGCGAACGACTTCCGCTTCAGAAGCCTTTCGGCCAGTTGGAAGCTGTTGTCCGGCGAATTGTCGTCGACAATGATCAGCTCAAGTTTGGGATAGGTCTGGTCGAAGACCGTCTCGAGACAATGCTCGAGATAGGCCTCGTGCTTGTAACAAGCAATCACCACGCTGGCTAACATAGGACTCTCAACTCAATGCCGAACGACCAGGGAATGGCTTGATCCAACCAGCAGGTTTTCTCCTTCGCCAACCTCAAGCATCGAAAGCCTGTACTCTCCGTCCGGCAGTCCCTTGAGCATGAAGCTGACCTCGAAGCCGAAGCAGCACTCGCGCGCGGTCGCCTTCATATACTCCGTGACATCCATTCGCTCGTGCCAATCGATGACGAGGCAGTACCCGCTTTTGCCGGCGTTCGTCTCTCCTTCCGGAGACAACACCAGAAACGAGATGCGGTTTCTCAGGGGCTCGAAGCCATCCTTGGCAAACACCCACCCTCGGACCAGCACTCTGTAGCGCGGGTCCACCACCACGCGCTCCTCGGTTTGCGAATTGATATTCTCGATCACAAACATGGAGCCATCCGGACTTGCGATGGCTCCCTCAATTTCGACCGGCAAGCCTTCGCGAATGCTCTGGAATCCGGTGAGCGCGACTTCATTGCGCTGCAAATTGGCGAGGACTTCGACATGAACTGCAGCACTCTTGATCGTCTGCTCGAGCTCCGATCTGCTCAAGCAGTCCAGCAGCGCGGAGTTCGAGCGCAGTTCTGCCGAGATCGACTCGCCGGCAGACACACGTCTGACGACATCGAGATAGGCACGGCCGAAACGCGAGTCCGGCTCCAGATGGGCTCCCTCGGCCCATTCGTTCCACGAATTGATGAAGACGATCGGCTGTTCGAAAGAACTCCGGCGAGCCCGCTCGGTTGCCTCACGAAGCCAGACTTCGAACGCCTCGGGGCTTGATCTGACGAACACATGCCCACGCGAGCCCTTGCGCGGCGTGTTGTCCCAGCGCGGCATCACGGTTGGAAAGAACGGAAACTCATAGACCTTGCCGAGCGTCGAGCGCATGGCTTCGAGATAGTCGTAGAGCTTGCCGGAGAACTCCGTCGGCGTCTCGACCTCCGCTCGGCTCAGCTCCCGCGCATTGACGGTATGGGGCGGGAATTCCACGGCGGCATCGCAATGGAATTCTCGTGGATCGAACTCGCCGAAAGTCATCGCATTGCAAATCAGCAGCTCGCCGATGCCGAGTTGCCTTGCACGCACACGCCAGGTCTGGAACAGGCGTTCCTTGTCCGGGATCAGCGAGGGACGGTAGATGAGAAGGATCTTGCGACCGTCAACGGTGATGTAGCGATCATCCAGGAGGATATCGGCCATATCGTCAATGAAGCGGACATCATCCTCGAGGGAGTGGTTTTGGCCGAGAAGGAGCTCGGTATCAGAACCATCCCATCGCCGTGACCAGTTTTCGTTCGCCCAACAGATGCAGAACGGGATGTTCGGCTCTCCGTCCTCCAGCAAAAGCCTCAGCGGCCGCTCCAGCAATCTTCGCCCCTGAAACCAGTAGGCGTAATAGCAAAAGCCGTGAACGCCGTAACGGCGAGCCAGGTCTGCCTGTTGCTGGCGGGTCTCGACCAATCTCATGTCATAGAAGCCGAGATCCGCGGGCAACCACGGAGACTGGTGCGTTGGAAACTGCGGACGCATCTGGGAGACGTTGGTCCATTCGGTAAAGCCAGGGCCCCACCAACGGTCGTTCTCCGCGAATGAATGGAATTGCGGCAGGTAGAAGCAGACGTAGCGCACCTCCTTCACGGAGGCGGCGCCTGCCATGGCGGCAACCAGTTTCTTGTCGTTGTTCGGAAACAGCAGATCGTCGTAATCGTCGGTCGAGAAGCCGAGCGCGACGACCACCTCGTTCGACTCGAGTTTCTCGAACAGCGGTATTTCGTAGTATTCGCCGTCGTTCAGGCTGATGCGCAGGTAGATCTGCACAGGCTTGCGTTCCAGCAGCGTATTCTTCAGGGCGCGCGCCAGACGACGGCGCACGCCCGGCGTGGATAGGTTGATGCGAAATCCGGGACGCCCGATCACAGTGTGCGGACCGACGCTGGCCGGCACGGACCGGCCCGTCCGTCCCTCTTCGACACAGTGGGAAGCAACGAAAAGCGATATCGCAACGGTCGAAGCAGGCGACTGCGCATCCACAATCCAGCCGGAGATCACTCGCCCGGAGTGCTCGAGGATCGCACCACGCAGCCTCGGTCCCGACTGGAGATCGCCGACATCGGGATCCAGGAATACGCTCTGCGATTGATCGTCCTGCTGAACCGGACTGGCAACGGGCAACATATCCTTCGTATCCCTGACGCTCCGTTCCACCATCTTGTTCATCGCTTCTCAAGCTCCTACCAACGTCTAACGTTGGTTCCAGTTTCTTTCTCAGCCGTGCGGAAGATCGATATCCCGAGATCGCGTTGCCGTTCGAACCTGCCCCGGATCGTGACCTGATGCTTATCAGTCAACTTCACACAACCACAATGAGTATTTGTTGGCGACGTCCACATTAACGCAATCTCTCTGTCGTCGATATGAAAGCCACCGTTAGTTCTGCCCAGATTGTCGCGCGAAGCTGCCTGCTTCGTTGCCTTCGCGCCTAAAAACAAAGCCGCCGCTCAGCGTCTGCGGCCGCGTGCGAAGCCCGCCTCCATCTCAGCCAACATTCTCGCCCATTGCCTGCAGACGACGTCGCGCGCCTTCGTTGTTCTGCTGTGCCGCTTGTCGATACCAGTGCAACGCCTGATCGCGGTCCTGCGCGACGCCGTCGCCGGCGCGCAGTGCATCGCCAATCGCGAGTTGGGCTTCGACCATGCCCTGCTTCGCCGCGGCCTCGAACCATTCGGCCGCCTTCGCTGCATCGGCATCGCGCCCCTGTCCCCGGCCGAGCATCACGGCAAGGTTGTATTGCGCCGTCGTGTGGCCCTGGCGCGCCGCCGCCTCGTACCACGTGACGCCCTTGGCCAGGTCCTGCTCGACACCCTGCCCGGTGCAATACATCACCGCAAGCTTGAACTGCGCCGCGGCGTTGCCGCCGTCCGCGGCCTTGACGATCCAGCCGGCGGCGGCCTGCGGATCCTTGAGGCCGCTCTTGGGATCGGAATAAAGCAGCGCCAAAGTGTGCTGGGCTTCGACGTGGCCGGCGCTTGCCGCACGCTTGAACCATTGGGCTGCGGCCGGAACATCGACGGCGCCGCCGGATCTGCCCATGTGAAGCCCGCCCAACTGAAATGCCGCAGCCGGATGGCCCGCCTCGGCAGCGTCGGTCAGCAGCGCACGTGCTTGCGCAAGACGCTCCGCGGACGGCTCGTCCTGGATAAGAAACATCGCATAGGCCGTCTTCGCGTCGGCATCGCCGCCGTTGGCCGCCTTGCTGAGCCACTCCGCGGCGCGCGCTTGATCGCGCGGCACGCCGTTGCCCGCCGAGTAGAGCCGACCGAGCTGCACGCCGGCGGCGCTGATGCCTCCCTCGGATGCGCGCTCGAACCACTTGATCGCAGTCGCGACATCGCGCGCCACGCCCCTGCCGTTGAGATAGAACACCGCAATGTTGTGGGCCGCGGTGGCGTGGCCGCCCTCCGCCGCACGCTCGAACCATTTCGCAGCCTGGCGAATGCTAGGCGGAACGCCGGTGCCGGTGGCATAGAAGCGTCCGGTCAGGAACTGCGCCTGCGTATCGCCGCGCTCGGCCGCCTTCTCGTACCAATACGCCGCCTCGCGCAGATCCGGCTCGGCGGCAGTCCCGAGCGCATAGAACTCGGCCAGCGCCTGGATCGCCGGCAGGTAGTCCTTCCGCGCCGCCTTGCGCAATGCGGTCTCGGCCCTGTCGAGATCCTTGACAGCACCCTTGCCGCTCAATCGCAACAGCGCAATGTTGTAGAGCGCGATCGTATCGTCATGCGCAGCGGCACTCTGGAACAGCCGTGCGGCCTCTTCGACATTTTCGGGAAGCCCGGTACCCTTGAGGCACATGAAAGCCAGCGCAACCTGTGCGCGAACATGTCCCTGCTCGGCGGCCTTGTGATACCAGATTGCGGCCTGCGCGAAATCGACGGGAACGCCGCGGCCCTGATAATACACATCGCCGAGTGCGAATTCGCCGGACGCCGCTTTCTGCTCGGCCGCGGCCTGATACCAGCGCAGGGCTGCAGCGTGATCCCGCTCGCATCCTTGCCCGTTGGCGTACATGTTGCCAAGAATCGATTGCGCCTCCGCCTTGCCGGCTTCCGCCGCCACCGACATCCAGAGGAATGCGGCATCGACGTCCTTGGCCACGCCCATCCCGTTCGGGAAGACCAGATCGTGGAGGTTGATCGCCTTGTCGCCGAGACGGGCGGCCGTGGATTGCCGCCACATCTCGGGCCTGTTCGGACCGAGCGTCGCCTTGACCCCGTTGAGGTAGATCAGGCCAAGCTGGAATTGCGCATCCAGATGTCCTTTCAGCGCGGCGCGTTCATACCACACGACCGCGTCCGGAATGCTGCCGATGACGCCCTCGTTCCTCGCATAGAGCAGCCCGATCCGGTAATCCGCCTCGGGGTTGCCCGCCCGCGAGGCAAGCCGCCAAAAGCGCAGGGCTTCAAGGTATCGCCCGTTCTCGTAAGCCTCCAGTCCCCGTTCAAACTGCTTTGAGTCTGAACGGGAGGAGTCGGGCCGGAACAACTCGAGCAGGGATCTCGTCGACTCCATCATGGCTCGCGCATCGCTTCCGTCATGCCACGCAGCATGTCACTGAGCAGATACATCGCCACCGAACGGGTGCCGACATTGACGTCGCCCTGCAGCGTCATGCCCGGGATGAGGCGGAAATTGTTCGGAACATTGGTGAAGTTGCTCTGGTCGACCGAGCATCGCGCCTTGTAGTAGGCATCGACGGGCTTTCCGTCGTCGTCAGTGGTGAAGGCGCCTTCGCTGATCCAGCGTATCTTGCCCGCCGCCGTGCCGTGCTCCGCAGCGTTGAAGGCATCGACCTTCAACGTGCAGGGGTCATTCGGCCGGATAAAGCCGACGTCGCGGGACAGCACCTGGATCTCCGCCTCCAGCCGCGTCTTGAGCGGCATCAGCGTGATGAAGGGATCGCCCGGCTTCAGCACGGATCCGACCGAGAGCTTGGCAAGGGTGAGGACGACCGACGGCTCGGCAGCCGTCCATCGGACCAAGTCCTGATGCTTGATGGCCTTGTCGTAGGCTGCCCGGGCCGTATCCAAATTGTTGCGCGTCGTGACCAGATCCTGGCTCAGCTGCGCGTTCCACTGCTCGATGAAGGCCTTGCGATCGGCCCTCAGCGAGTCGAGCTGGTGTTGCGCTTCCAGCAGCGTGTTGTGCGTGTTGTCGATCTGACGCAGCAACTCCAGGCGCGTATCCTGCGACAGATACAGGTTCAGCTTGGACCCGCTGCCGCTTTCGGCAAGGGTCGAGCGCATGTCCTCGATCTTGCCGGCGATCTCGGCGCGTTGACCATACCGCTCGTCGTCCTTCTTCGCCTTCGAGATCGTCGCTTCGGTCTGGCTGATCTTGGAATCGTAACTCGTCACCTGCGCGCTGTACTGGGCGACGCGCTGGTCGTAGAGCGCCTTCTGCAAGGCGTTGTACCTGGCGGCATCCGGATCCTTGGCGTTGCCATACGACAGCGGCTTTCCGGACAATTCGGCCTCGTCACGCGCAACCTGCGCATCGAGGCTCGCGATCTGCAGCTTGTACTGGGTGACATCGGCCGCGGTGAAGGTCGAGTCGAGGGTCGCGAGCAATTGTCCCGTATCGACCTGCTCGCCTTCCCGAACATCGATCGTCTTGATGATCGACGGGTCAAGGGCCTGCAGCACGTTGATCTGATCGACCGGAACGATCTTGCCGCGGACGCTGGTGATCACCCGATCGAGGCGCGTCAGGCACATGATCGCCACGATGGATACCAGCAGCGCCGACAGCACGAACAGCGTCGCACGTGCCAACATCGGCTCGGGCGCCTCGCGGATGGCGTCGGTTTCGGACTGGAACTGGCGAACGGTCGCGAGCGAAGCTTGATTAGGAGACAAGGGTCGGACTCCTGAAGTTAGGCTTATCGTTGCGGCCCGTCGGAACGAGATGCGTGTTCTGCTGGTACCAGAGCGAGCTGTAGATGTCGTTGCGCTCCAGAAGTTCCTCGTGGCGACCGATATCGTTGACCACGCCGCGATTGAGCACGAGGATCGCGTCGGCCTTCGTCAGCGACGACAGCCGATGCGAGATGATGATCAGCGTGCGGCCGTGCGCGATCCGCGAAATGTTCGCATTCACGATCGTCTCGCTCTCCGCATCGAGCGCGCTGGTCGCTTCGTCCAGGATCAGGATGGGCGGATTGACGATCAGCGCGCGCGCGATCGCGAGGCGCTGACGCTGCCCGCCGGAGAGGTTGGTTGAGCCCTCGTAGACATAGGTCTCGTAACCCCGCGGCAGCTTGTCGATGAATTCCTCGGCGCCGGCCAATCGCGCCGCCCTGACGACGTCGTCGAAAGTCGCGTCCGGCTTTGCCGCGGCAATATTCTCGCGGATCGTGCCGCTGAACAGGAAGTTCTCCTGCAGCACGACGCCGACGTTGCGCCGCAGATGGTCGACATCGTATTCCCGAACATCGATACCGTCGACCTTGATCAACCCGCCATAGTCGGAGTGCAGGCGCTGCAACAGCCGCGTGATCGTGGTCTTGCCCGAGCCGCTCTTGCCCATCACGCCGAGCGTCGTGCCGAGCGGAATCTCGAATGAGATATTGTTCAGCGCCGGCGACACCGCGCCCTTGTACTTGAACGTGACGCCGGAGAACTCGATCAGGCCCTTCAGCGGAACCCGCACGCCATGGCCGGAGCGTCCCTCCTCCGGCAGCTGATTCACCAGATTGCCGACGATGGTGACCGCGGTGCGCGCCTCGTCATACTGGTTGATGAGTTGGGCCATCTTCATCAGCGGGCCGGCAACACGCTGCGACAGCATCAGAAAGGCAAACAGCGCCCCGACATAGACCGGATCGCCGCTCGATACGGCGAGGTAGACGCCGAGTGCATAGGGAGCGCTGACCGCCAACCGTTCCAGCGGACGGACCAGCGTCTGGATCATGTTTCCGGTCATGCCTTCGGCAAGACGCGCCTTGGCGGCGCGCGCAACGAGCACATCCCACATGTGCCGCTGGCGCGTGTCGAGCGCCAGCGATTTGATGGTCCTCATGCCGTTCAGGCTCTGGATCAGGAACGCCCCCTGCGCGCCTTCGGCGGCAAGAACCGCCGAGGAGCTCCTCCGGTACACGGGCAGCATCAGGATGAGCCAGACCACGATCATTGCGGCAAAGCCCAGGACCATCAGCGTCATGATCGGGCTGAAGAAGAACATGACGGGCAGGAAGAAGATCAGCGTCGTCGAATCGAGAACCGTCCCGAACAATTGCCCGGTCAGGAAGCCGCGAATCCGGAACACCTCGCGGATGTCCCGGGAAATCAGGCCGACGGGATTCTGCTCGAAATAATCGATCGGCAGATTGAGCACCTTTTCGAACACGTAGGTCGAGAGTTTGACATCGAGGCGTGCCGTCAAGCTCTGAACGAGGTATTGCCGCAGGAACGAGAACGCCGTCTCGAACAGGATGATCACCAGCATCGCAACGCACAGCACGTAGAACGTATTGTACGCCTTGTAGAAAATGACCTTGTCCGAGAGCAGCCTCCAGAACATGATCGGTGCCAGCCCCATGAAGCCCAGGACCAGCGCCGCGATCGCGACGTCGCGCATGATGCGCCGTTCGCGGAACACCAGGGCAACGACAAAGCCGAAGCTGAACGGCTGCGTCTCGTCCGAAATCTCATAGTCGCGCTTGGCCATGACGACGTCGCCCGACCAGATGTCCTCAAAGCGCGGTTGATCGATGACGAGCAGCGCGTCCTCGCCGGCATTCGGATCCTGCAGGACCACCCGGGAGCTGTTTTCATCGCCTTCGAGGCGCAGCAGCACCATGTGGCTGCCGTCGCGCAGCCGAACGATGGCCGGCAGCGCCCTCTTGAGATGGCTCAGGCCCTTCCAGTCCAGCGTGACGGCCTTTGCCGTCATGCCCGAGGAATTCGCGCACTTCAAAAGCTCGGCCAGCGTGACTTCCTGGTCGCCCAGGAGGTTGTCGTGGATCAGCTGGGACGGGGTCAGATGCAAACCATGCTGTCTGGCCACGATGACGAGACAAGCGAGACCCGAAGGTGGCAGTGCCTCCACCGAAGGTGCGCCGACGAGCGAGAGGTGTTTGGTCATGGATGCCTCGAAGTTTCGACTGCGCAAGGTCCGGTCTCCAGCGAGATATAACTTATCACTGTTAGTTCGCTAACGCAGCATTTTCAGCGCGTCACCCGAAAAAGATATGCATCACGGCAGGCCGCGAAGCCAGTTTCGAGCGCGTTCTCGTGCGACTTAACCAGGGAACCTTATAACATTGTTTAACATCGACAAATCACGAGTCGGCGGTCACCGTCTCCTGGAAGTCGAATCCGCAGGCCTCCAGCTGCGGCCTGATCCGCTCATCCCTGGCCTCCGGCATGAGCGCCAATGCGCAGATCTCGAAATTCCCGCTCCGAACCGACACCGTCGGGAAACCGGCGCTGAGCAGCAGGTTGCCCATCCGCTCGGTCGAAAAGCCGGTCTTGTGCGCCATGTGGTGGCGCCCCTGCTCGATCGCGCCGGAATGCCCGTAGATCATGTCCAATGGCCGGATCGGACCTGCCGGCGAGACGTAAGCGATCGCACCGAGGCCGCGCGTCAACATGTGCTGAGCGACCGCCTCGAGGTCTGGCGACATGATCAGTGCGAAGCCGTCCGGTTTGAGCACTTCGCGGAACTGGACGAATGTGGGGTGAACCTCATGGGCATAGAGATGCTCCATGACATGAGAACACCAGATCGCATCGAACGAGGCCGCCGGGAACAATCGGGCAAGATCGGTAATCGACCCGACGACGTCGGGATTCACGCCGCTGTCGACGTCTAATCGAATCTCGTCCCATTCATGCGATGTCAGGAGCGGCTGGATGCGCTTGGTAACCGTCGATCCAGCGCCGGCATTCAGCATTTTCTTCGTGGCCAATTCGAGAGCTCCGCGGGTTCGTTAAGCGGCTGAGTTCTGCAGCGATCGTTCGTCTTGACCAAAGGCGCCGGGGCCGCGGATAGCGATCGGCCAGAGCTCCGTCGTGTCAAGCGAGCGGCACGGCTTTACAAAAGCTACGTGGTCCGAATGTGACGGACTAACTTCTAACATCCCTTGTCGGAAATGCCCGAGGCGGAACTTGTGATGAGTTGATGCATTTGACGCGAATCGGTCGACAGAGTTCCAATCGGGATGTGCGCATGCGCCTCCCCTTGATGCGAGCCGTCGACCTCATGGCAGGTGCGTCACGGCAGTCGATCATCCAATCACCCATCCTGACGGGCCATGCCGACGATCAAGGTCAATCCAATCGGCCCACCCGGCTTTCTTCTCACCACGCACCTCGACCGCGTTTGACCGCACCAGCACCTCGGAACGCCGCACGCCAGACAGACAGGCCAAGCAATCGATCAAAGAAAAAAGCGCCGCCTCAACCTCGGTTGGGGCGGCGCCTTCGCTTAGTGCAGACCTAGGATCTTACAGCTTGGTCGAGTTACCATCGTTGAAGATCAGGTATTCGATGTTGCTGATCTGGGTCACCTGACCATTGCTGAAGGTGATGTCCAGAGAACCGTTCGATCCAGAGCTGATGTCGCTCACGTCGGTCGAAGCGTGATCCAGGAAGGTCAGGGAGTCCTTGTTGCCGCCACCGCCATCGATGGTGTCGCTGCTGGTGGCGTTGTTCAGGTAGAAGTAGTCCTGACCGGAGCCGCCAACCATCGAGGCCGTACCGGTCTCGGAGCCGACGAACGAGTCCTTGCCGTCGCCGCCGATCAGTGTCTGCGTGCCGGAGCCGGCGACCAGCGTATCGTTGCCGGAACCGCCATACAGCGTGTCGTTGCCGGCACCGCCATAGAGCGAGTCGTTGCCGTTACCGCCATCGAGCGAGGTCGCGTGCGACGCATCGCTGCCCGAGTAGAGCACGTCCTTGCCGTTGCCGCCGAACTCGGAAGCAGTCTGAGCACCGCCGACAAGGAGATCGTTGCCGTTGCCGCCGTACAGCGTGTCGACACCGGAACCGCCATACAGCGAGTCGTTGCCGGCGCCGCCGTCCAGGCTGTCGTTGCCCGCACCAGCGTACAGCGCATCGTTGCCCTTGCCGCCATCCAGCGTGCTCGAATTGCCGGCGGTGCTGCCGGACGCCAGCACGTCGTTGCCGTTGCCGCCGCTCAGCTGCGACGAGCTGCCGCCGTAAATCGTGTCGTTGCCGGCGCCACCGTTCAGGGTGTCGGCACCGGAGCCGAACAGCAGATCGTTGCCCCAGCCGCCATCCAGCGTGCTGTGACCCGAGGCGTTGTCGACCAGCACGTCGTTGCCGGAGCCCGCATTGATCGAGTCGTGACCGGCACCGCCGAAGATCGTGTCGTTGCCGGAGCCGGTGAGAACCGTCGTGTCGCCGGTATTGTTGACGAACACCTGATCGTTGCCGTCGCCGGTCGCGACCAGCACCGGGGTGCTGCCGTTCACCGTCAGCGTGACGTCCTGATTGGTCGCCTCGATGATCGCCTTCAGGTTGGCGTCGGTGTTGACAGTGTTAACGGGGTTGGTTTCGATCAGAACATTGGCGTTCGGATCCGGGTTGGTGATCCCAGACCCCTCCTGCACCGGAATCGTCGCGCCGTTATCCGGGCTGGTGTATCCGATCCCCGCGTTGATCAGATAGTCAAGAATCTGTTGCTGGGTCGAGTGATCGATCGTTGAGTTGATCGCCGCTTTGAGGTCCGTCTGGTCTAGATTGTAAGTCGCCATCGATGTAGCCCCTGCTTGGGATACGAGGATTCAAGCCGCTCGCCCACACTTAAGTTGTTGATTCACAACTGGTTTGTTGCGATGCAACCCAAATGTGGACCCAGGTTACGAACTTGTTAAGTCCATTGTTAAGTCCACCAAGTCGGAGTGTCAATCAGCAATGTGCTGTTAACACTGGGTTCCACGAGGTTTATGTGAGACTTAGCGCCACTTCGGATGCGCTATAACATTCAGCGCAGACCAATCGCCAATGTTAGCCGCGGCGCAAAAAAGGGTAGTGATTATACGGGGTTTCACGGGAGCCCAGGATATCGCGGGCGCGCTGAATTTCACTGACGCTGTGAGCGCTTCGACGGGATTTTCTGATCTGAAAAAAATATTTCTGCATCGCGTGAGACGTTTTGCAAAAAAGCGTCAAACTTCGCAGCTGGCGCCCCACCGGCCAGTGTTATAACGCCGCCTGGCCGCAGTTTGCGGGCTCGATCCAGCGAGATCCATGGAATCACCCGCAGAATCAGCGCCATTCGACCGCACGATCAAAACCTGGCGCGACGCCGACCGGACACCGCACTGTAACAAATTAACACCAGTTTTGCCGCAATATGTTAGCGATGCCGCCGTGGAACCGGCGGGACGAGGCCCGATCGCGGGCCGCGCCGGCCAGCGGCGATCATCCACCGGCGGCGCGCGCGTAGATGGCCTCGAGCAGCCGGCGGTTCTCGTCCGGCGCGTAGCGCTCGAGATAGGCGGCCCGTGCGGCCCGTCCCCATGCAGCGGTCAGTTCGGCGGCGCCGAGCACCTCACCGATCCGCTTTCGGAGCGCGGCCGCGTCGCCCGGCGGCACCAGCGCGCCGGTCTTGCCGGCGCTCACCGCCTCGGCAAGTCCGCCGATCTCGGAGGCAATCACCGGCGCGCCTCGCGCGAAGGCCTCGACCACGACCATCGGAAATCCCTCGTACCATAGCGACGGCACCACCAATGCCTGGGCATTCGCCATTTCCCGAAGCACCTCACCGCGCGAGAGCCCGCCCAGGAACGCGACATTGCCGGGCGCCCGAGCCTCGAGCGCGACGCGCTCGGGCCCCTCGCCCACGATCCGCAAGGGCATGCCGGTCCCGGCAACGGCCTCGAGCAGCACGCCGACGCCCTTCTCGCGGCTCAGCCGTCCAACATAGAGCAGCCCGCTGCGCGGTGTGGACGGGTCCGGGGCCCCCGGATCGGCCATGAAGTTCGGTTTCACGTCGATCCGGTCTGCGTCGAAGCCGGCCTGCGTGAACAGGGTTTTGGCAAACTGCGTCAGCGCGATCAGGCGCAGCCCGGGACGCGTCCAGGTGCCGCGGCGCTGGTGCTGCGCGATCATGTAGGCCGAAGCCATCGAGCCCGGAAGCGATCCGCGGTAGCAGCGGTGCACGACGCCCCAGAGATGTCCACGGTCTAGGCACTTGTGGCAGATGCGGCCGTCGCGCAGCAGCATTCCGCCGGTGCAGATGGTGCGATAATTGTGCAGCGTCACCACCGCGGGCACGCGCTTTTGCCGGCAGAGATCGAACACCGCGGGCGACAGCAGCGGGAAGAAATTGTGGACGTGCACGACGTCGGGGCGAAAGCGGTCGATCGCCTCCGCCACGACCCGCTTTCCCTCCGCATTATCGGCGATCGACAGCGTGGTCGTGATGCGCGCGGGGAGCGAACTGATCGCCGCGTTGCTGACCGTGAGCATTTCAACGCTGTGTCCTGCGGCGCGCAGCAGGTCGACTTCCGCTTCAAACACGACGTCCTCGCCGCCGCGTCCCTGGTACCTGTTGTGAGCGACCAGGATCTTCATGATCGGGCCGGGTCTGAGAACCAGCGCAGCTCGGTCACCAGGTTTTGGCCGCCCGTGAGCGTACCGGAGCCGATCAGGGTCGTCGCCGGCACCTTGAGATCGAAGGACGGCGAATACCAGCCGGCCGGCATGGTCTCGTCACCCCGATACGGCATCCAGCTGAGTGCCGCCGGCAGATCGAGCTCGCCGCGCCCGCCCGGCCATGCGAGCTGCGCCCTATGCCCCTCGAGCCTGCATTCGACGTCGGGACCGAGATGCCAGCTGAGGCTCGCCGGCACCGCAAGCCCTTCATTGGCAAGCACGGTATCGGTGACGATGAGCCGTGCCGCCTGACGCTGCAATTGCACCGAGCGGCGATGCACGACACCTGCTTCGTCCCGATATCCCGAATGCTCCGCGACCCAGCTCGCATCCGCATCGCGATCGTCCAGGCCGCTTGCTGCGACAAGCCGGCTCTGCGCATGCCGTGTCCAGAGAAACGGCCCGCCCGACACCGACTGGTCGCGCGCGGACAGGCAGAGCGTGTTGTGCGCCAGCGTGGAGCGGAAGTAGGCCCGCCATCGCGGATCGCCATGGTAGCAATAGGTGCCGGGGTCGGCGAAGATCTCCACACCGCCGATCCTGCATTCGAGCGACAGCGCGTCCGCATGGGCGTGGGCGGCAATGCGGCCGAAGCCATGCGGGCCGTGGTCACAACGGCACCACACCGCGCTGCCGGAATCGATCAGAAAGGCCTGTCCCGCCCCTTCAAGCAAATGCGGGCGGCGCTTGGGCCGCCCAGCGATCGCACGGGCCTCGATGCCGTCGGTGAGCACAAAGCTGCGCAGATCGGGCTCCGGCGATTTGGGCCACCATGGCAGATCGCCGAACAGGCGCGCGCCGGTGGCGAGCAAACCGAGCCAGCGATTGCCGGCGTGATCGTCGAGCAGCAGGCCGATGCCGTCGTCACCGTCGCCCTGCCGCGGTGGATGACCGCGATCGTCCAGCATCGCGGCAATGACGTCGCTCATGCGGCACATCGTGGTCCAGACCGCATCGCCAAGCGGATGTCCGGACGACTGGCCCTGCACCGCCGCCGCCAGCAGCAGTTCGAGCACAAAACCATGATAGTCGGTCGCGAGCTCGCTGTTGCTGCCGCAGGCAAGCGTCTGCGCAACGGCTTCGTGTGCCAGGGTACCGGCCGATTGCTCACGCCATCGCGCACTGTCCTGGAAGAACGGAAACACGCAAGCCGCCACGAACTGCCCGGCAGCCTCCGCGATAAGGTGGTTGTTGGCCGAGGAGCCACGGCTTGGGAACTGCGACAGCCAGTATTGATGCGCATAGAGCTGCGTCAGGAAAAGATCGTTGTTTTCGAACAGCGCAGCAGCCTCGGGCCAGTTCTGCAGCAGCTGGCGTACCCAGGCCCATGAGATCAGCCGCACGCCAAGCTCGATGCCGCTGATCCAGTGCGGGCCGCGCGGGAACGGATTTTCGCGCCACCAGCTCACCAGATGCTCGGCCGCGCGCCTCGCGTAGCGCTCGTCGGAGGTCAGGTAATACGCGGCCGCGAGCACCGTAAGATGGTGGTGACGCGATGGCTCCCAGATGTATTTGATGTTTCCGACCGCGGTTTCGTCACGATAGGGAACCGCGAATGCGTGCATGCCGGCCGGCGCCCGCTTGCCGCTTCTGATATCGACGAACCAGTCGGGCCGTTCGCCGAGGGCCCCATGATCCCTGGCGAAAATCCGCCACTGCCCGGCGAGAATCCGGTCGGCGCTCTGGATCAACCGTTCGGCGGCCTGTTGCGGAGCGTGGGCGGGCAAAGGCAGCGGCTTCAGGCGCGGCCGCCCCGGGCCGGGAGCTAGCCTGGCGCTGGCGCGCCGTGCGATATCGGGCGGAGTGATCCGCCAGAGCAAATGCAGCACCTGGTCGTTCACCCGTCCCGCAAGCTCGGACGGCTCCATGCGCTGCAGCCTGCGCAGATACCAGGCCGGATTCATCTCAACGCGGTCGAGGCGCGCGCGACGCCCTGCTCCGCTGCGCCGGCCGTCAGATCGATCGGCATCCCGGCGGCCGCGCTTTCCTGCACGGCAAGCGTCGCGCGCGTGGTCGCCAGCAGCGAGTCGAGCGCAATCGGCATCGCAGCTCCCGATGCGACCGCCGCGACGAAGGCATCCAGCATCGGCCGCTGGCCCTTGTCGAGCCGCGCTGTCTTGGCCGTGCGCTGTCCGGCGTGCCAGACCTCGAAGCCCGAGAAATTGTCGAAGGCGGCAAAGCCCGTGCTTGCCGATATCTCGAGCGCTTCCTTCGGCACCCGCGGATCGCCGCCGGTGAGATAGCTGAGGCTCGCGACCGAACCGTCGGAAAAATCGAAGGTGGCGATGAGATTGTCGACGTCCTTGCCCGCCATGCTCGCGGAGACACGCACCGGCCCGGCGCCGAGCCACCAGCACAACACATCGATGAAATGGCCGCCCTCGCCGACGAAGCGGCTGCCTTCGCTCTCGGCCTGCAGATACCAGGAGGATTTCTCCAGCGGCCCGGCGATGACGCGATATTGCAGGGTCTGCGGTCCTGCCGGCGCGAACGCCGCGCGCATGCCCTGCAGCAGCGGCGAAAAGCGGCGGTTGAAGCCGACCATCAGCCGGTTGTTGCCGGTTTCCCGGATCACCTGCTCCAATCGATCGAGCGAGTCTGTATCGATCGCCAAGGGCTTTTCGACAAACACCGCCTTGTCGGCGCGCAGCGCCTGCGTCGCGAGGTCGGTATGGGAGGCATGGCGCGTTGCGATCAGCACGGCATCGATGTCGTCGGCGCCGAGCACCGAGGCCGCATCCGTCGAGGCACGCGCGAAGCCGAACTTGCGGACCGCAGTGGCGCCGCTCAGGCCAGTATTGGTGGCGACCTCGACGAGATCGACGCGCTGGTTACTCGCAAGCTGCGGCAACAGCATGCTGGAGGCATAACTTCCGGCGCCGATGACGCCGAGCCGCACCCGGCCGCTGCGCAGGGCAACCGCCGGACGATAGATCATCTGCATCGCGCGCGGAGCGGCGTCCGGATAGGCGAACACCATGCCGAGACCGACCTCGCCTCGGCTCATGCGCTCGAACGCCGACGTCGCCTGCTCCAGCGGCACCATTTCGGAAATCAGCGAGGAGAAATCGAGCCGCCCGTCGGCGAGCAGCGCGACGATCGCTTCCATATTGCGCTTCTCGGTCCAGCGCACATGACCGATCGGATAATCGATGCCGCCCTCCTCATAGAGCGGATCGTAGCGGCCGGGGCCGTAGGAGCGCGAGAAGCGCACGTCGAGCTCCTTGTCGTAGAATTCGTTCCACGGCAGGTTCAGCGTGCATTTGCCGATATCGACAATGCGTCCGCGGTCGCGCAGCAGTGCCGCCGAACGCGATGCGAGATCGGGATCGTCGCTGCCTGCGGTGATGAACACGCAATCGACGCCGTTGCCTGCGGTCAGCTGGTCGATCCGGGCGCGGAATTCGGCCGCAGCATCATCCGATGCGACGGCACAGACCGCGGCGCCCGCAGCCTCGGCCTGCCGACAGCGCGCCTCCAGCCTGTCGAGCCCGACGACCACGACACCGGCGCTGCGCAGCAGCCGCACCATGATCTGCCCGATCAGGCCAAGGCCGATCACGCAGGCGGTCTCGCCGAAACGGATTTCCGACTGGCGCATCGCCTGCAGCGCGATCGAGGCGATCGTGGTGAATGCGGCCTGGTCCAGCGCAGCGCTGTCCGGCAGCGGCACGCAGAGGTTCACCGGCACCCAATTATATTCAGCATGGGTTGCATATTGATTGCCGCCGCAGCAGACGCGCTGTCCGACCGAGAAGCCACCGACGCCCTCGCCGACCTCCACGACGGTACCCGACAGCGAGTAGCCGAGCGGCGTGTACGAATCGAGGCGGTTCATCACCTTCTGATAGGTCGCGAGCAACCCCTGCTGACGGACCGAGCCTATCACCTTGGCAACCTGGTCGGGTCGCGCGCGCGCCTTGCCGAGCAGCGACAGGCGGCCTTCGGTGAACTTCATCATCTCGGTGCCGGTCGACACCGCCGAAAACGCCGTGCGCACCAAAACCCCGCCGGGGCGGCAGCGCGGCGCCGGCACATCGATCAGCTTGAGCTCGCCGCTCTTATAGTTCTGCGCGATCTGCTTCACGGTCGGTCAATCGCCTCAAGTTAACAGCGCTCCTTGTATCGCGCCCAACGCCCGCAATGAAGCCAGGAAACATCGTCATAATTGTCTCGTTTGCCGGGACTTAACATTATTATCATTCCAGCAACAGAACCGGTTTTGGCGAGATCTCGACCTCGCCGTTGGCGACAGGTCCTTCGCCGCCGTCGAGGCCCTGGTAACGGCTAAAATGCGGGTCGACCCGATCAACGGACCGGCCCTTGGTGGTCCAAAGGATCAGACCGTTGCGGCCATCCGGCATGCGAAGCTCGACGCGCCAGGTCGACGGCGACGTCCTGCCTGCGGCCACGACGCTTGCACCGACCAACCAGGACTGGATCGTGCGATAGGCAATTCCGCTCGGCAGCAGCCCGCGCGCCGGGTCCCATAATTTTCCAAAGTCGCTGCCGCCTCCCGCAAACTCGTACCAATAGAACCGGTCGACACCGCTGATCCATTTCAGGATGTAGGCGCGCGCCAGACACCCGTCCGGATTGTCCTCATAGGACGACCAGCCGGCCTCGGTGTCCCAGATTGGTCTCGCGGACAGGTCGTGCGCGGCGAGGATCCGCTTGAAGCGCGCAATGATTCCGAGCACCGCTTCGGGTTCGCTCGTGTAGCCGTGGAAGGCGAACACATCGGCATATTGTCCGCCACCTTGCGCCATGAAGGCCTCTTGCCAGCGATACCCGTCCGGCGTGCCGTTGGACGGCGGCGTCAGCACGGTCAGCGTGGGATCGCTGGTCTTGATGATCTCGTAGGCCCGCTTCTGCAGCTGGACCATGGTCGCGATATCGCCCGAGTAATATTTGGGATCCTCGGGCTCGTTCCAGATTTCCCAGTATTTGATGCGGCCGGCGGCACGCCTGACGGCCGCGCGCACCCAGTCGTCCCATGACGCCAGATCGGCCGGCGGTGAGCTTGCGCCGGGCGTGAACGCCGGCGGCGCATCCTTCACCGACGCGGCCCAGCGCGGCGTATAGGCGAGATTGAGGACGATCTCGACGTGCTCGCGCTCCGCCGCGGCAAGGATGGCGTCGAAGCGCGCCCAATTGTAGATGCCGGGCGCCGGATTGACCTGCGCCCAGTAGATCGCGCCCCACAGCCGAACGCCGTCGAATTTGAGCTCGGGCCATGGTTGTGACTGCCCGATTGCGTTGATCGTCATGCCGAACAGCGTCGGCGGGATCACCGCATTCACGCGGCTCGCACTCAGCGCATCGCTTGACGTCGAACCATTCCACTGCAGCGGCCATTTGTAGGCCAGCGGCAGCAGCGCGCTCAAAACCAGCGCAATCAATGCCCTTTGGCCCCAATCCCTCACTCTGCCTGCCATGTCCCTGTCTCGTCGCCGTCACATCCGTGCCGGGATTGCATAGTGGAAGCCGCGCATGTTAATGCCGATGTTAATCGGATTGTGATGTTGTTAGGTCAATGGTATAGATCACCGCAGATGTCGAGAGCTGAACCATCACCGCGGCGGATCCTGATCATCGTCGAGAACCTTCCGGTTCCTTTCGATCGCAGGGTGTGGTGCGAAGCAACGTCGCTGCGCAAGGCGGGCTATGAAGTTTCGGTGATCTGCCCGAAGGGCCGCGGCCATGACGAATCCTACGAATGCCTCGAGGGCATTCACATCTACCGTCATCCGATGCCGGTGGAAGCGCGCGGGATCGCCGCCTACCTGATCGAATATCCGGTCGCGCTGTTCTGGGAAACGCTGCTTGCGATCAAGGTGGCGTGGAAGCACGGCTTCGACGTGATCCAGGGCTGCAATCCGCCCGACCTGATCTTCCTGATCGGCCTGTTGTTCAAGCTCGGCGGCAAGCGCTTCGTGTTCGATCATCACGACGTCAATCCCGAGCTCTACGAAGCCAAATTCGGCCGCAGGGACATGTTCTGGCATCTGCTGCGGCTGGTCGAATATCTCACCTTCAAGACGGCGAGCATCTCGATCGCGACCAACGAATCCTATCGCGAGATCGCGATCGCGCGCGGCGGCATGCCGTCCAACCGCGTTTTCGTGGTGCGGTCCGGCCCCAATCTCGACCGGGTGCGCTCGCGGCCGGCCGATCCGGCCTGGCGCCGTGGCCGGCGCCACAGCGTCGGCTATGTCGGCGTGATCGGCCAGTCGGAAGGCATCGATCTCTTGCTGCAGTCGATCGGCCACATCGTGCACGATCTCGGCCGCACCGACATCCAGTTCAACATCGCCGGCACCGGGCCGGAGTGGAATGCGGTGGTCAAGCTCTGCGAGGAGATGCAGCTCTTGGACTATGTGAACTTCACCGGCGCCATCGCGGATGAGGCGCTGTTCACGATGCTCTCGACCGCTGACGTCTGCGTCAATCCGGACCGCGTCACGCCGATGAACGACATCTCCACCATGAACAAGATCATGGAGTACATGGCGCTCGGACGGCCGATCGTTCAGTTCGACGTCCGCGAGGGCCGGCGTTCGGCGCTCGACGCCTCGCTCTATGCCGCGAAGAACGATCCGAGGGATTTCGCCAGCAAGATCATTACGTTGATCGACGATCCGTCATTGCGGCAGACGATGGGGGCGTTTGGCCGCAACCGCGTCGAGCGCGCGCTGTCGTGGACGCATGAGGAGCCGAAGCTGCTCGCGGCCTATGAGGCGTTGTTCGCCAGGAAGGTCCCCGCACCGCGCGCGCATGCAACCGCCGAGCGGCCAACCTCGCAACCTTCCGGCGCGAATGCAGCCTCCGGACGGGCATCGTCTTGAACGCGCAGCCGCCTCACTCACGTCAAACGCGACGCGGCTGCGGCCACGCGCACGTCCTGGATTGTTGAAGGTCGAAGCATGAACGTCAGCATTTTCGGCCTCGGCTATGTCGGAACGGTGTGCGCCGCCTGCTTCACCGAGCTCGGCCACCAGATCATCGGCGTCGACAAGAGCGTTGCGAAGGTCGACCTGATCCGCGGAGGCAGGTCGCCGGTCGTCGAACCGGGTATCTCGGACAAGGTGGCGCGCGCGGTGGCAACCGGCCAGCTGACCGCGACCACCGACGCCACCGAAGCGATCGTCAACAGCGACATATCGATGGTCTGCGTCGGCACACCCTCGTCCGGCAACGGCAATCTCGACCTGACCGCGATCCGACAGGTCGCGATCGAGATCGGCCGCGGACTGCGCGCGAAGAACGCGCCGCATACCGTGACGATCCGCTCCACCGTGCTGCCCGGCACCACCCGCGGTACCGTCGGGCCGCTGATCGAGGAGGCCTCCGGCAACAGGATCGGACGCGACTTCGACCTCGCCTTCAATCCGGAATTCCTGCGCGAGGGCAGCGCGATTGCGGATTTCAACGCGCCGTCCAAGACCGTGGTCGGCGCCTTCAACCAGGAAACCGCCGACCGCGTCATGGCGCTCTACAAGGACTTGCCCGGCGCCAAGATCACGCCGCCGGTCGAGACCGCGGAACTGGTGAAATATGTCGACAACAGTTGGCACGCGCTCAAGGTCAGCTTTGCCAACGAGATCGGCACGATCGCGAAGACGCTCGGCATCGACGGGCGCGACGTCATGAACATCTTCATGCAGGACACGCGGCTCAACATCTCGCCGGCTTACCTACGGCCGGGTTTTGCGTTCGGCGGCTCGTGCCTGCCCAAGGACGTCAAGGCGCTGAAGCACCTTGCACACAGCCGCGGACTGTCGACGCCGGTGCTCGAAAGCATCCTGCCGAGCAATGACATGATCATGTCGCGCGGCGCCGACTGGATCCTGTCGCATGAGGGCCGCCGCATCGCGTTCCTCGGCATCAGCTTCAAGGCCGGCACCGACGACGTCCGCGACAGTCCGTTCGTGAGGCTGGTGAAGAGCTTGCGCGGCGAGCGGCGCGACATCCGGATCTACGACCCCAATGTGCAGCTGTCGCAACTGATCGGCGCCAACCGGGAATTCCTGATGCGCAATCCGGAGCTGGTCGGCCTATTGAACGACGACGTGACGGCAACCATCGAGTGGGCCGACATTATCGTGCTGACGACGGCCGATCCACGCTTCGTTGCGGCGCTGACGGCGACGCGTCCCGACCAGGTCGTGCTCGAACTGTCGGAGATCGGATTGCCCGAGCAGGTGCGCGCCAAAGTGAGCGGCTTTCACTGGTAGGGACTATCATGGCCACCATGGGCCAGACCCGCGAGCGACCCGAAATCCGCTTTCACGACGAGATTTCGTCGGGATGGGAGACGCTGCATCAGAGCCGCACCTTCAAGGCGCGCACCGCCGCGATGTTCGGCCTGCTCGGGAACGCGGACCTCAATGGGCAGCGCTGGCTGGATGCAGGCTGCGGCACCGGAACGCTGTCCCGCCTGCTCGCCGCACGCGGCTGCGACGTCACCGGCGTCGACGCCTCGTCGGAGATGATTGCGGCGGCTCGCGGCCACAGCGCCGACAGCACGCTCGCCGGGCGGCTCACATTCCAGCAGATCCCGACCATCGCGAGCCTGCCGTTTCCCGATCGATCCTTCGACGGCGCGCTGTGCGCGAGCGTGCTGGAATATGTTCCCGACGTGGCGCAGTGCCTCGCCGAGATGCATCGCGTGCTGAGGCCCCGCGGGCTTTTTCTGCTCTCGATCCCCAACCGCGGATCGCTGCTGCGCCGGGGCTACAAGCTCGCGCATGCGGCCTCTTCACGCGTGTCGGCGCGGCCGCTGTTTCGCTATCTCGCGTTCTCCAAATTCGACACCTCGCCGGCGGCCATGCAGGGTCTGCTGCGACAACATGGCCTCACAATGCTGGGGAGCAGCTTTGCCGGCTCCCCGCTCCCGCCGGCGCTCGATCGCCGGGCGACGGTCGGCACGCTGATCAACATCCTGGCCCGGCGCGACGGTTGACGCCGCAGGCGGATAGCTATCTCAGGCCTTGATCGCCATCAGCGATTTGGTCATGCCGAGATAGCGTTCGCGATAGATCTTCGCGTCGGGAAAGGTTTCCGTCATCTCGCGCCAGTCGAACAGGTGCCAGTCGGGTGCGGTGCGCTTGATCCAGAAGCGATTGAATATACCGATCAGCGCGATCTGCAGCCGCCTCGGCAACAGGACGATGATGCCTGGCAGCCAGGTATGGCTCTCGATCGGAAAGTACCGGTACGGCGTCTGCACGTAGAAGGACTTCGCGACCCGCGAGATCTCGCCCGCAAAGCGGTTCTGATGCTCGCGCGCAATGCTCTGAAAGGCCGCTCCGTCCTCGATCGTGACGACATCCTGCTTCGGCCCGGTGACATGTTCGATCACCGACGAGCAGAAGCAGAAGTCGAACGCCTGATCGTCGAACGGCAGGCGCTCGGTCTCCCGCAGCAGCACCGTCTTGAAGCCGAAGCGCTCGCGCGCGGCCTTCAGATCGTCGGCCGATATGTCGCAAACCGTGATGTCGGTATGCCGCGGCAGGATCGCGCGAATGTGCCGGCCGGTGCCGCCGCCAAGATCGAGGATTTTCGCATCGAGCGGCAGGTTCACGGTGCGAACGAGGAATTCGCCGCGCCGCTGGCGCGCTGCATTGGAAAATCGGGCTTGAATCGCACCCAGCAAGGTCAATCTCCTGCTACCGGTCGGTTCGATCTAGCACGGCATGCGCGATCCTTCACGCAACGGTCCGACGATTTTCCTGTCGCGCTCACTTGATGGCCTCGAAGAAGATCGACTCGTCCGGCCGGTTGTCGAGCCGGTCGATGTCGGGACAGACGCCCTCGCGATAGGCACGGGTGTGGGTTTCCGAACAGCCGGCGTCGCGGAACAGCGCGGCGAGCGAGGCGCGGGTAAAGCCCCAGTGATGCGCGAAGGCGGCCTCCTTGCGGCGATCGATCTCGAACACGCCCTTGAGGAAGGCCTGCGGCGCCGCCGGATCGTAGAGCGCGACGATCCGCTCCATGTCGGGGACGACGATCCGACATACCCCGCCCGGCGCCAGCACCCGCGCGATCTCGCGCGCCAGCCGCTCGACCTCGTCGGGAAACAGGTGCTCGAAGACATGCGCGCTGAACACTGCCGAGAGGCTGCGATCCGCGAACGGCAGCGGCCTCGTCAGGTTCATGTGGCGCAGCCCGGCGAACCTGCCCTGGCGATGCTCGGCATAGCGGGCATCGCTCAGCAGGCCCGCGAGATGCAGCGCTTTCGCCGCGAACGGCATCCGCGCGATCCACAGGTGCATCGTGATGTCGGTATTGATCCAGCCGTCGATGCCGCAATTGAAGGCGCCGATATGCAGCTTTTCGAGCGAGCCGCCGCACGCGTCGCCGGTCATGTCCGCTCCCGCGCCGAATTGGTCAGCACAACCGTGATTACCGACGCCGCGCTGGAGGCCACCATCGCCGCAACCGCGCCCATCACCTGCCAGGTCTCCGCCGCGAACGGCAGGACGCAGCACAGCGCGACGAGGCCGGCGATCCGGCTCAGCATGAATCGCTGCGGCTTGCCGGTCGCAAACAGCGGCAGCGCGAGGCCGAGCCACACCGCGTCGAGCGCCATCGCCGCGCCCATCAAGGCGAGGCTGCCGGTGCCGATCTCATAGCTCTGTCCGTGGATGACAAGCGCCAGAATGCGCTGGCCGAGCAGCACGACCACCGTGCCGTAAGCGGCCGCGATCGACCCAAGCAGCAGGGCATTTTCGCGCGCGGCAGCGGCGACCGCGCTCCGCCGGCCGGCGCGCAGTTCGGCCGCGATTTCCGGCAGGCGAACCGAGAACATCGTCGCGCAGAACTGGCTGAGCGGTGCGAACACCAAGAGCAGGATCCGCAGCGACGCGCTCGCGTCCAGCCCGATCAGGAAGCCGCAGACCGGAATCAGCCCGATGCTGCCGATCCAGTAGGTGAGCGAGGTCGCGACGAACCAGCGACCGTTCCGAAACAGCCGCCGCAGCGAGCCGCGGAAGATTCTGGCTTGCGGCCAGGCCAGCTCGCGGGTGTGGGCCAGCAGCAGGCTGCCGGCGAGCGCGGCCGAGATCGCGATGCACGCCATCGCCGCGGCGGCGCCGGTGAGCTTGAGCGCGATCATCAGCCCAGCCGAGACGATCAGCGCCACGCAGTAGGTCAGCGAGGACGCCAGCGCGCGCGGCAGTCTGCCGTCGAGATAGCAGATCCGGCGAAACATGCTCTGCAGGCGAACCGCCGGGATCGCAAGCCCGGTTGCGATCACGAGCCCGCCGGCGTCCCCACCGGCGGCTGCGATCACAAGCCCCGCACTCACCAGCAGCAGGCCGAGCGCGCCCGAGACGAGCAGTGACGACAGATAGAGGCCGAGCCGCAGCTGCGGCCATAGCGACTTCGGGATCCGATGCGCGGTCGCCGGCAGCCCGTCGTCGAACAGGCCGCGCAGAAACACCGCCTCGATCAGGATCGAGAATGACCAGGCGACGCTAAACCTGCCGAACGAATTGATGTCGAGCAGATTGGCGAGCACGATCGTCAGCACGAAGGCAGACCCGCTCAGCAGCGCCTGGTCGATCAGGCCAAGCGCGACATTGCCCCCGGCACGCCGCAGCCGGCGAAGCAATCCGCTCATGGCACCGGCGACCCGGGTCTGAGCCGCCGCCCGGTCCAGCCTGTCGGTCAACGCACTCACGCCTCACTCACCCGTAGCCTGTTGAATGTCCGCCGCGGCGCCATTTGCAGCCTGGCCTCCGGGCCGAAATAGCACCAAAACACCAGCACGCAGCCGAAATAATTGTGCAGCAGCTGGCTGGAGTCATTGGCCGACGCGATCACGACGAACAGCAGCATCGCGAACGGCGCCATACAGTACATCCCTCTCCGCTCGAACGCGAAGACGATGCTATTCCACAATGCGAGCGCCAGCAGCAGCATATAGAGCGCACCGCCGAGCAGGCCGAACTGGAGAAAGGCGTCGAGATAGGAATTCTCGAACGAACCGAACTCGGTATTCCACGGCGCCATGCTCGTCAGCTCGTTCACGGGCGAGTTCGGCAGTTCGTTGAAGAATCCCGAAAACCCGTAGCCGAGCCAGGGGTGCTGCCAGAAGAAGTGCGGCCAGACCGACCAGAGGAACGAGCGGCCGGTCAGGTTTCCGCTGCGGCCGACCAGCCCATACAACTCGTCGCTCGGCACGGCGAACACGACAAGCGCAACAAAAGCGAGGCCGAGCCAATAGATCGAGGCAGCGCCCCTGTGCCCGAGCACCACCAGCAGAAGCCCGAAGGTCACGGCAAGCGCCGTCAACATGCTGATCAGCGGTCCTGCGGCGCCGGCCGCGGCGAGCGCGAAAAAATGACATCCCATCAGCAGCAGCGTCCAGCCGACTTGCCGCCGCGGTCCTGCCAGCATGCGCACGAAGCAGATCAGCACCATGAGGCCGAAGAACGCGCCCGCGAGGTTCTTGTGACCGAACACGCCGGCATAGGCCTGGGTTCCGAGCACCGTCGGCCGGTGCAGCGGATCGTAATCCCATTGCGAGCCGATCACCGGAAACAGCAGGACGTGAACGATCAGCACCACGATCCCGATGCGGAACAGCGTATCGACGAGGCGATCGACCGGGCAGCTGATCACGATCCACGCCGAGAACATCGTGGTCAACAGATACATCGCGAACTTGATCGACGAGCCGGCGGGGTCGGCGCTCAGCGCCAGTGATACCAGGGCGAAGGCGATAAACGTCAGATAGAGCCGCGACTGCAGCATCAGCAGGCCGAAGCGATTCCGATCGATCGCAATGTGCAGCACCAAGAGGATGTAGAGCAGCAGCCATGCGCCGCGGAACAGCGTGGATTCCCCGGCCCTTTCCGCGAACGAGATGCCCTCGATGAAATTGAACAGGAAATAGATGCAGCCGAGCACCATCACCAGATAGGCGTGCAGAAAGACATCGGTTCGCAGCCACCATCTGCCGATCATTGCGCGGCCTCCTGCCGGGCCGGCGCCCTCAAGAGATGATCGACCGCGGCGGTGAAACACGCCGCGGCGTCGGCAAGCGCATCGCGTCGCACGCTCTGCCGGGCCTGCCGCGACATCGCCTCCCAGCGCGCGGGATGTTCGAGCAAGCCGCGCGCCGCGTCGATCCAAACCCGTTCTTCCAGCGCGCAAACATAGCCATTGTCCTGGTCACGGACCAACTCGCCGCCTGCCCCGACATGGGGCGACACCAGGCAGGGAACCCCGCACTGCAGGGCCTCGTTGCACACCAGGCCCCACGGTTCCAGCAATGAGGGCAGCAGCAGCAGCCGCGAGTGCAGAAAAACGTCCGATATCGCCTGCCACGGCAGATAGCGGTCGTGGCTGACATCGATGCCGGCACCGCCGAGCCGCGCCAGCATGCGCCGCTCGGCGGCGCCCGACCCGACCACGCGCACCTTCAGCGCGGGCACGATCCGGCCAAGCGTGATCGCGACGTTCTCGAAGAAGATCGCGTTCTTGGCGTCGTCATTGAGTCGGGCGCACCAGAGCAGATGAAATGGACGGTCGTGGAATGCCGGCACAACCGCCGGCGGATCCCATGCCGGCACCAGCGGCACCACGAACAGATCGTCGGCACGAACGCCCTCGCCGCGAAAATACGTCCTGCCCTTGTCGCTGCAACACACCACTGCGTCGCACTGGCGCAGCAGCCAGGGCCGCGCCAGACGATGATAGGCGGTGTTGGGCATCGTCTCGCGCCAGCCGTCGATCGTGAGCGCGAGCGCCTTGCCGTTGGCGCTCGCCCATGCCGCGCCCGCCAGCATCGAGGGATACAGGCCGTTGACGAACAGCAGGTCGGGCGCGAGCGCATTCAAGGCGCGCCCGATCCCGATATTGACATGGGTGTGACGCGACCGCGACAGCGGGATCGATACACCCGGCACCGTGCGCGTGATGTAGCGCGGCGTGAACGAGCCGGCCCAGGAGCGATCGGCCTCCTGCGGCGTACAGGACAGCACGGCGAGATCCAGCCCGCGGCTGGCCAGCTCGTTGTAGAGACGGTTGGTGTAAGGTGTGATCATGTTGTTGAAGACGACCACGCGCGGCGCCATGGTTTAGCGGCCCTGTGGCCGCGCCGAGTCGTGCCGGCAGATCGCCCCGCAATGATAAGTCGCAAGCCGGGTCGCGACCCCTGGGCTGACCGTCAACAGCGACTTCCGCACGATGCTCTTCGCGAGCCCCTTCATCCGCGACGAATGAAAAGCATGCACCGGCAGGCTGTGGTCCCAGGTGCCGAAGTCCTTGACCTTGAGCCCCACGGTCTCCAGCAGCAGCCGAAACGTATCGGGCGTGTAGAAATTGATATGGCCGATGTCGAGCGTCGATTGCAGCGCCCGGCGACTGGTCCGCGCGTGCAATTCGCAGGGCACCTCGACATAGATGAAGTCCCGCGAGACGCGGGCGAGCTCGTAAAGCAATGCGCGCGGTTCTGGCACGTGCTCCAGGACGTGGCTGGCATAGACAAGGTCGAACGATCCGTCGGCGAACGGGATCGTCGCACCGTCATAGCTGGACCAGCGGAATGGAGCTGAAGCTGCGCCGTCGATCTCCAGATTGGTCGCGGGATCGATCACGTCGATGCCGGTGAAGTCGCGGCCGACGCCGATCGCCGACAGCCGCGCCAGCACGGCGCCGGTGCCGCAGCCGACCTCGAGCACATTGCCGACCCTCGCGGCGGCTGCACCGAGCAAACCGGCGATATGATCGGCCTTGTCGACCGCGCAGACGCGGCGCCAGTCGCGCTCCTGTGCCGAATAGATGCCCTCATAATGCGCGTTGTGCTGTCCGACGCAAAATTCTATCGTCATGGCCTAGCCCTCGCCTCCGGCGGCATTGGGGCAAGCTCGTCGAAGCGGTCGTTCGATTTGTGCTCCCAATTGCGCCGTTCCGCCGGCGAGCGGCGGTCGAGATCGTATCCAATGTCGGCCATGGTGCGGGTCAGGATGTCGACGTTCCGTTGCGGGACAGCCGCGAGGCCGGCCAGCAGCTTGCCACGGTGCGCCCAGCCCGGTCCCTTCAGGAGATCGATTGCCTCGGTGTACAGTTCGGTCTTCACGAGACGCGCGAACTCGGCAATCACGTCGGACGAAAGGTCAGGCGGCAGCGCGTCGAACATTGCGAGCGCCATCGCGCTGCGCTTGACCACGATCCAGCCCTCGTTCGGTCCGAGCCGGTACGACACCCGCAGCAGGTCGAAATTGGCGTCGCTCAAACCCTGCCTTGTATTACGAAGCCAGAACAGCACGAGCCAGAGATAAGGATCGGCCGGCGCGCAGCCGAGCGATTTGCGGACAGCGTCGTCGAGTTCGCCCATCCGGGCATCGACCTGCTCGCCGGATGCGAGCGCGTTCTCGGCGCGCCGCAGCCGGATCACCGCCGCGCTGCGATCGATGGCCGGCATGCAATCCTTTTCCGCCACGGCGCGCGACAGCAACGGACCGAGGTCATCGAGCTCGGCGTCGCTGACCGGTACGTTGCGAAGGATCAGGTCCTTTGCGCCGTCGAGCCGGGTCTGGTCGACAAAGTCCGGCAAGGTGGTCGTGCCCCAGGCGACGGACGAGCACGCGAGCGCGGCCAGCAGGCCGCGCGCAAGCCAGGCGGCTGCGCGCCCGGGCATCCCACCGTGCGTCTCAGTCGGTGTAGCCATATCGCCCATAGTGCGAGTTGTAATAGTAGTTCTTGCCGCCATAGCCGCTATAGCGGCTCATCGCGGCAATATCGGCCTTGTTGAGCACGACGCCGAGCAGGTTCTCGTTGACCGCTCGCGCGCTGCGCAGCGCGCGCTCGACCACCTGCACCTGGGTCTTGCCCCATTCCACGATGAAGACGAAGGAATCGACGAAGTGTGCGGTGATGCGGACATCGACCACCGGCGTGAGCGGCGGGAAATCGACGATCACGTAGTCATAGTGGCTGCGGGCCCCGTCGATGAAATCCCTCATCTGGTCGGAGGCCAGCACGTCGTGCGAATGCGCGATGCGCGATCGCGTGGCGCCGGGCAGGAAGGCGAGGCCGGTCTCGGGATCGCGCCATAGCGTGTCCTGCAATGTCGCATTGTTGGACAGCACGTCGAGGATGCCGCGCTCAGCAGTCGCGGCGACCTTGCGGCTGAGCGAGGGATTGCGCAGATCGCAATCGATCAGGAGCACGCGGGCCCCGCTCTGGGCAACCAGTTGCGCAAACACGAAGGCCAGCGTCGACTTGCCCTCGTTGGGAAGCGCGGAGGTCAGGCCGAGGATCTTTGACGGCTTGGTGACGTTGAGGTCGGCATTGACCTTGATCGAGCGGATCGCTTCCGAGAACCGCGAGAACGGCGAATCGATCGCCGCCCACAGCACCGGCTCGTCGCCGCGCCGGATCGTGCGCGGACCGATCGGCAGATTGGGACGACCGGCGACCGGCGCCTTGATCTGGCCCGGCGAGACGCGCGGAACGATGGCGACGCAGTCGGCCTCGAGGATCGTCTCGACCATTTCAGCGGTGCGGAACACCCGGTCATAGAGGTCGCGCAACACGCCGAGCCCGAGCCCGGCGATCAGACCGCCGAGCGCCGAGAGCGCGAGCACGACCAAGGTCTGCGGATGGCTCTTGCTGAGCGGACGCGAGGCACGGGTGATCACCCGCGCCTCGCTGACCGGGAACGACTGCTGCTGCACGTTTTCCATGTAACGCTGCAGGAAATTGTCGTAGAGCGAGCGATAGGTCTGCGCCGAGCTCTCGAGCTCGCGCAGCGTGACCTGCGCCTGGTTGGTCGACTGCGACTGCGACACCGAGTCGTTGACGGCGCGCTCGATCTCGTTCTGGCGCTGCAGGGCGATCGCATAGTCGCTCTTGTAGCTTTCGGCGAGCCGCTTCAGCTCGTCAACGATCGACGACTGGATCTCGCGCATCTGGTTGCGCAGGTTGACGGCGGCCAAGTGATTGTAGCCATAGCGCGACGACCAGTCGGCCTCGCGGTTGGCCAGCTCGAGATATTGCGAGCGCAGCTTGGTGATGACCTGGTTGTTCAGGGTATCGGCCACCGTCGCGTCGGGGACGCCCCCCTTCACCACCGCCTCGATGCGGTCGAGCTTGGCCTTGGCGTCGGTGACCTGCGACTTCACGTGGAGCAGCTGGGTGTTGAGCTCGCCGAGCTGCTGCTCGTTGAGCAGCTTGCCGCTGGAGGTGACGATGTTGTTGGTCTTCTTGTAGTCGAGCACCGCGCGCTCGGCGTTGGATGCCTGCGTGCGCAGCTCCTGGATGCGGTCCTGCAGCCAGACGCTGGCGCGGCGCGTCGCCTGATACTTGGAATCGAGCTGGTCGACGATGTAGGCGTCGGCGACGGCATTGGCGATCTGCGCCGCGCGCTCCGGATCGAGCGAGCGGAAGCTGACCTCGATCACATAGGTCATGCCGCGGCGGCGGACGTCGAGCTGCTTCTGGAAGGCGCGAACCGCGCGCCGGGTCCGGTCGAACTCGGTGGGCGGCGCGCCGCCGGCGAGCAGGCCGGACACGAAATCCAGCACAGCTCCCGCCGCGCCGGCCCTCGAGCCGACGAATTCCGGATCCTCGTTGAGCTTGAGGTCGCGGATCACCGCGAGCGCCACGTTCTCCGACTTCAGGATTTCGACCTGGCTCTCGACTGCGGCGGAATCGACCGGGGCCTCGCTCACCGGCGATTGCTGCTGGAAGGCCTGGAATTTGCGCGTGTCGATGATCATCGTGGCGAGCGCCGTATAGCTCGGCGCCGCTGTCATCAGATAGCAGATGCCGCCGAACAGGCAGAGCGCGGCGGTCCCGAGTATGACCCAGTATTGCCGGAGCAGATAGGTGACGAAGGCGTCGAAGGTTTCCGCCAGCGACGGCAGTTCAGCCGGACGATTTCTCAGATCGACAGACGGCGAGATCTGGTTGCGCTGAAGCATCTCGTCCTATCGCCGCGCCGGCAGGATGGATCCTGCCCTCGCGCCCTCCAATGATCCTGCGAAGCGTCCCGCCGCCGACACCGAAGCGCGTTGCTGCAGAGAGTTCTCCATTGGCGATCGGAAGCCCGCTCAGGGAGTTACTGTTGAAATGAGGGTGGTGCCGGTGCCCGTGGCCGTACCGGTCGTCGTGCTGCCCGAACTGCTGACCGACGAGGTGAAGCTGAAGATGCCGGTGTTCACACTGTTGCCGTCGATGGCCTCGAGCGTGCCAGCTCCGGCGCCGCTGGCGCCCAGCGCGCTGGTCTGGCCGCCGGATGCACCGGCGCTGCCCGCGCCGCCGGCACCGGTCGCGGCGGTGCCGCTGTCACCCGACGCTGCGGCAAACGCCATCACGGTGTCGAGATCCTTGGTGTCGGCAATCGCCTGCTGGATGCGCGTCGCGTAGGGCTGGTTGCTGCGCACCACGATGCGCGCGGCCTGGGCGAGACCGGCGGCGATCGCCGTCTTCTGGTCCTTGCTTGCCTTGGCAAGCAGCGCAATCAGCGGATCGAGCGATGTCGGATCGTTGAGGGCGAAATCGCGCGCCCGCGAGGTCAACTCCACGCCCGCATTCGGATATTGGGTCAGTAGCTGCTCCGGGCTGGCCTTGAAATTGGTGACCGCCTGGGACAGCTGGATCAACCCGCCAGGGGTCTCCGCCAGCGCCGCGCCACCGGGTGTCGCGAGCACCAGCATCACCACCAACGTCGCCAAGCGCGGGGCGGAAAAGCCGCCGGATCGCTCAAATGTGAACACAGCTATCTCCCTAACGAATACTAACAGTTCGTTAGCATAGTCAGAGTTATCGCGCCAATTAAATAGCCTCGCCGGCGGCGCCCCCGCTTCGGCGTGCCAAATCAGCGTTAACCGGCCGCCCGACCGTAACACCGGCGTCACGATCGGAGCCGCCATCGGAGCCGCCCCCGCCGGAGCGGAAGGATTGCGACAGGCCTGCCCCGAGCAGGGCCGCGATTACAACGGCATAGCCGGTGATCTGGAGCGAGAAATCGATCATCGAATGGAGCGCGCCGGCGGCCGACGCGCAGAGCGCCGCGAGCGGCACGATCATGTCGCGGCGACGGGTCCGCACGCCATGCGCGAGCACGCCGAACGCTGCGAGCAGCGCGATCATGGCGGCGCCGGCCATTAACATTCCGCCGTCGGACGCCAGTTCGAGCCAGCTGTTGTGCGCCCGGTTCCAGGTCCCGCGCAGCGAGATGTCGTCGGTGCGATAGGCCGGATAGACCCATTCGAAGGTCCCGAAACCATCGCCGAGCCACGGGTGATCCCAGATCATCCGCAACGTTGCGCGATAGGTCGAGAACCGTCCCTCGTCCGAGAGGCCCATCGTGCTGAAGCGCGCGCCGACACCGCCGCCGAGAAGCTGCAGCAGTGCCAGCGCGACCAGGCTGCCGACGCCGAGTGCCACGATCATGCCGTAGCGGCGCGGCACCCGGTTGCGAAAGAAGATCGCGGCGGCTGCGACCGCAGCGAGCAGCGAGATCCCGACGCCGCCGCGCGAGCCGGTCAGAAACATCGCCAGCAGGCAGGTGAGCCAGCCGAACGCATGGCCGGCGAGCCGGTGCCGCGCCGGCATATCGAGACGCGCGAGCAGCCGTGACAGGCTGGCGCGGCGCGACGGCCAATGCCGCTCGATCAGCTCGCAGCCGAACAACAGCCAGATCAGCGCACAGCAACCATAATAGATGCCGGCAGTGTTGCGATTGACGAAGGGAGATGTCAGCCACGCCAGGTGCGCCTGCTTCTCGTGCAGCAGGTAGATCCGGGTGGGATCGATCGCGAAGGTGATGATGCCGCAGATCGCATAGACCAGGCCCGCCGCGGCCACCGCCCGCAACAACCCGCGCGCCAGTCCGCGGTTGGCACCGAGCATGACGCCGATGGCGAAGCTGAGCAGGCAAACGATTCCGACGCCGATCGAATAGAACGGCTGACCGCGCGCGATCGACACGGCCGGCGGCAACTCGGCAGGCAGCAATTTGCCGGCCTGTGCCCACAACGCGTTCGGCGCCACACCTGACCAGGGGCGGAGCGCCGACTGCTCGTGCAGCACCAGCATGGCAAGCGCCGTCAATAGCGCAGTCACGGCGAGGATCATGAGCTGACTGCCGCGCAGGCGCATCGGCAACACCCCGAGCAGTGCAATCCCGAGCAGGATCGACCAGATCGCGGGCGCAACTGTGCCGACCGAGCCGAGCGGCAGCGGCGCCAAGGCGACGACGGCGCAGAACAGCCACGACGACCAGCGCACCGGCCACGGCAATGCCGTCGCCTCGCCCGAGCCGGAAGCTAGTCGCAAACGTGTCATGAAGCCGGCCGTGCCGGCTCACGCCCCAATATCAGGGCGCAAGCTTGATCGAATTACGAAGTAAGGTTGCGTTGTAGGCGGCCACGATCGGATCGTTCACCGTTGCGGTCACGAGGCGGATCTGCTGCATCACCTTGGCGTCCTCGACGGATGCCGCGTTCGACGCATAGAGCACGTCCTTGTTGCGCAACTGGAAACGCGTGGCCAGAAAATAGCCGGCCGGATCGCGGAAATTGATGTTGTAGACGACCGGGATGATCGGCCCTGAATATTTGCTGACGTCGACGCCAAGCTTCGCGGCCACTTCCGGCAGTTCGCCGCGATAGACGAACACCGAGGCCGGATCGGCCGAGGAGTCGTTCAGGCCGCCCGCTTTGGCGACCGCTTCGGCGAGCGAGATGCGCCAGGCCTCGAAATTGAACTGGCCCTGCGCGCCCGAGGCGCCGAAGGCGACGAAGGTCTGCGGCTCGCGGTAGACATAAATGGTGTCGCCGGGGTGGGCATAGATATTGCTCTTGGGCTCGTAGACCAGCTGGCCGAACGGCACCGTAGTACGCTTGCCGTCGCGCTCGAGCATGACCCATGTGTCAAAACCCTGCCCTTTCGGGCCGCCGGCGCGCGTGATGGCATCGAGCACGTGCTCACCCGCGGCGTTGGCGGGGAAGCGGTTCGGCGAATTGACCTCGCCGAGCACGGAGATCAGCGAGGTGCGCTGCTCGATCAGGGCGACCACGGCCTGCGGCTCGATCGCGCGGTTCTTCAACGCATCGACGATCGAGCGCTGCACTTCGGTCGGCGTGCGGCTCTTGGCGCGGATCGCGCCGGCATAGGGCACCGAGATGTTGCCGTCGGTATCGACGTTCTGGTTCGGCAGCGTGATGTAGTTGCCGGGGCGCACGCCGGCCTCGACCGGAATGAACAGACCGCCGGCGGCGGCCTCGAAGATCGTGACGCTGACGACGTCGCCGATGCCGAAACGGATATCCTTCGGCGGCGGGCCCTGGATGCCGCCGGCAAGTTGCGGCGCGAATGACGCCAGCACGTTCTCGATCTGCGGTGTGATCTTGACCATCGCATAGGGCAGGCTTTCGGGATCGCGCTGCCCGGCCACGACATCGGAGCTCGTCGGACCGTTGGTCGGCATGTAGTGGCAACCGCTGACCCAACAGGCGGCCGCAAGCAATAACATTATCCGAAGGAAAACCGCACGCGACATTTAAATACTCCGGCCGTGCCGTAACACGCCGACTATCACAATCACAAGGTTCCACGATATATTGCGATGCAATTGATAAATAATGTTAGCGAGGTGAGGTAATTCGGCGACACCGGCGCACCGCCGTGAGACAAAGCCCGGCGCGCCGTCACTCCGGCTTTGATTTCGTCGGATGTTCCCGTTATCTGTGAATGAGATGGTTTGAGTTAACCGATTGAGGGTTCGATGGCCCGCATGAAGCTACTGGCGATCGCGTTGGGAATGGTCGCCTTGCTGCTGGGCGGTTCTGTTGGCAGCTCGGTTTTTGCCGCAGAACTAAGCGCTTCCCCTGCGCCGCGCGCCGTGCAACGGGTCGGCGGCAACTGTCAGCGGCTGCAATATTGTCATGGCGACGTCTGCCAGTGGAAACGGGTTTGCTGGCACGGCTGTCCCGATCGCTACTCCTGCGCGCCGCTCTACGGCGCCTATGGACCATATGGCGGACGCGACTATTGGGCCGCCTATAGTTACGGCGATCTGCGCCCGTTCTGAATGTTAATCGACTAACAAAACTACTGGCCATTCGACCGGCGCCGCGCCGGCCGGCTTGCAGCGTACGGGTTAACCCCGGCTTAGGCCCGGCCCGCTACCATGCGGACGCAGGGTTTGGTTATGTTATTTGTTTTCCTTGGCAATTTGATCGGCGGCACCGTTCTCGGGCTGCGCCAGCACTGTCTGGTGCTGGCGCCGGTGGTGCTCGCGGAGCTCTCGCTGCTGGCCGCCATCGGAGTCGCGCGCCTGTCGTGGTCGGAAACCGCGCTGCTCATGATTACCGCGATCGTAGCGCTGCAAGTCGGTTATCTGGCAAGCACCTTCGCGCCGCTGTTCTGGTCTCGCAGCTCGACGCCACGTCTCGCCCTGCGCCGTTCGCAATAGCAGGGCATAACACTGCCCCCTTTGGCGTGGCCGATTTCCGTTGACCTCGCGGCAAGCCCGGGGCATCCCGCTGTCTTGCGTCTCATCCTCCGCAGGACCTCCCCCTCTCGTGTGGAACGTCACGGCTTTCATCTGCATCTTGATCGGGGCGTCGATTCCGCTGGGTCTCATCGACGCATCGCTCGCAACGGGTCCCGTCGGCGCGGCGACGTCGCTCGGGCTGCTCGGAAGTCTCGTGGCGATCCGTCCAGGTGAGCTGTCGTTCCTGAAGTCGGTCGCAGGTCCTGCTGTTGCGGCGGCGCTTCTGCCGATGCTCTGGATCATCCTGCAGATGCTGCCACTGGCTTCCTTGGCACATCCGGTGTGGAAGTTCGCCGGCGAAACACTGGGAGCACAGCTCAGCGGCAGCATCACGATCGACACCGGCGCAAGCCTCGGCGCGCTGCTGATCTGGCTGTCACTCACGTCAGTCATGATCACCGCCGCCGCGATCGCGATCGACGCCCGCCGCGCCGATGTGGTGGCCCGCATTATTGCAGCAACGGCCGCCGTCGCGGCCCTGATCCTGCTGCTATCAAGCGATCCGGTCAAAGTCTGGCTTGGCGGTGCGCGCGATGAGACGGCAAACGGATTCCTGGTCGTGGTTCTCGTTGGCGTTCCGCTCAGCCTTGCGCGCGCGCTCGACGTCGGCGGACACGCTGACGGCCGCACCGCAGCCCAATTGACGCGGCTGCGCTGGCTACTCGCCGCCGGCGCGCTGTTCTGCGCCGCCAGCGCCTGCTGGTACGGAGGGCGCGGCGCCGCGATCGCACTCGCCGCGGGCATCGCCCTCGTCCTGATGACCTTCGCCGCGCGGAAACTTCACCTGCACCGCTGGAGCAGCGCTGCTGCTGCGGCAGCGATCGCGCTGATCGCCCTGGCGACGGCAATCGCCAATCGTCATCCCGACGTGCCGCTTGCGGTCGCCTTTGCTCATGCACCGTCCGAGTTCGTGCAATCGACCCACAATCTGCTCGCCGACCTGCCCGCGCTCGGCAGCGGCGCCGGCACCACGGCAATGCTGGCGTCGACCTATATGGACTGGCAGGGCGCCACCACGCGGCCGGTGGTTGCGACCAGCGCGGCGGCCTTGATCGCCCAGTTCGGTTCCGCCATGTTCTGGACTTTAGTCGCGGCTATCATCGTCGGCATCGCAGCGTTCACGGCCGGTGCGCGCAATCGCGGCCGAGACTGGTCCTACCCTGCATCGGCCGCAGCCGTCCTGCTGACGCTGCTGCTTGCTAGCTTCACCTTGCCGGAATTGCCGGCGCTGCCCGGAGTGATCGTGTTGGGAGCCGTGATCGGAACAGGACTGGCACAGCGGATCAGCCGTTCACGGTTGCAGGCGGGCTAGGCGCCAGATGCGAAGCTTCCTCCAGCGTCTTGTCGGCCAGACCGGCGATCGCGAACATGAGGGCGACGAGACCTGCATCTACGCCGTCGGTGATATCCACGGCCACGCCGACCTGCTGCACGAGATCTGCGCCCGCATCGATGCCGACATCGGTCGGTTCCGGCCGGCGCGACCGATCCAGGTGTTCCTCGGCGACTATATCGATCGCGGACCGGATTCGCGCGATGTCATCGCCATGCTCGATCAACGCCGCCGCACCCGCAGCATGGTCTGCCTGCTCGGCAATCACGAGGCCTGCCTGCTGGAGTTTCTCGTCAATCCCGACATGCTCGCGCAATGGCGGCAGTTCGGCGGCTTGCAAACGCTGATGTCCTACGGACTGACGCCCTCGCCCAATCCCGACGCCTCCGAACGAAGGGCGCTCGCCCGGCAATTGATCCGCGAGATGCCGGCGGCTCATCTCGCCTTCCTGCGCTCGCTGCCGCTCTGTTATGTGCACAAACGCTACTTCTTCGTCCATGCCGGCGTCAGGCCCGGCGTCGCGCTCAACCAGCAGCGCAAGGAGGATCTGCTCTGGATCCGCGACGACTTCCTGATGTCGGAAGATGATTTCGGCAAGGTCGTGGTCCACGGCCATACGCCGGTGCATGAAGCCGAGCTGCTGCGCAACCGCATCAATGTCGACACCGGCGCCTATGCGACCGGCCGCCTGACCTGCGTCAAGCTCGAGGGAGCACGGCGAACCCTGCTGATGACCGGCAACCGGGCCGCGCGCCATGGCTGACACGATAGCTAACACGATGGCTGCCGCGATCGGCCGGAATGCGAGGCGCCTCTCGCCTGCCTTCGTGCCCGTCGCCGCCGCGATCGGCGCGGCGACGCTGGCCTTGTCGGCCTGGTGGCTTGCCGCCGATGCATTGCGCGGCAAACCGGCGATCGCCGCGGAAGTCGGCATGGTCCGAGGCGAGCTGTGGCTGCGCGACGGCTGGAGCGAATTGCAGACGTCGCCGGAGGCGGCCGAAACCGCGTTCACGCGCGCGCTTCGCCTCTCGCCGATGGACGCCGGCGCCTGGTTCGGCCTCGCCTCGGCAACGGGACGGTTCGATTGGCTGAACCCGACCGCGTCGAAGGCGCTGAAGATGTCCTACTACACCGGCTTCAACCGCAGCGACCTGATCGCGCCGCGCCTGATCCTGCTGGCGCAGGTCGACACCACGCGCGATGTCGAATTGGTCGATCTGCTGCAGCGGCAGATCCGCCTGATCCTCACCCGCGCGCCGGAGCTGAAGGGCGCGATCGGGCAGGCCTATCGCGTGGCTGGCGACGCCAACCGGCGCATCATCGAGGCGGAATTCAAGGACGCCAACCAGAGCATTCCGGAGTAAAGGCGCGCCTGGAGCCGGATGCCCAGCCGTCAGATACCCTTGTGACGCAGCACCGCGCCGACCGTGCGCAGCAGGATGCGCAGGTCGAGCACGAAGCTCCAGCTCTTGATGTAGATGAGGTCGTGCGCCACGCGCAGCTGCATGTCCTCGATCGCCGGCGTCGCGCCGCGCAGCCCCTGCACCTGCGCGAGACCGGTGATGCCGGGCTTGACGTGCTGGCGCTGCGCATAGCTCGCGATCAGCTTCGAATATTTGTCGTCATGCGCCAGCGCGTGCGGCCGCGGCCCGACCAGCGACATGTCGCCGCGCAACACGTTCACCAGCTGCGGCAGCTCGTCGATGCTGCGGCGGCGCAGCGTCGCGCCGATCCCGGTCAGTCGCGGATCGTTCGGGCGGGCCTGCGTGATGACATCGCCATCCTCGAGCACGTGCATCGAGCGGAATTTGAGGATGGTGAATTGCTCGCCGTCGAAGCCGTTGCGGCGCTGTCGGAACAGAACCGGCCCCCTGGAGTCGAGCTTGATCGCAATCGCCGTTCCGATCAGCAGCGGCGCGAACAGCACCAGGAGGCCGCTGGATGCCACGATGTCGAACAGCCGCTTGCCGGCGCGCTCGAGCGAGGTAAGCGGCGAGCGCTGCATTTCCAGCGTCGGGATCGGGCCGGTCGCCACCATCCGCAGCGCCAGGAATCGCTCCGCGGTCCGGTCCGGCAGCAGCCGCACCGGCAGCGGCGATGCCCGCAGCTGATCGCACACGAACTGGATGCGCGGCTCTTGCTGCCAGGGCATGGCCAGGATGATCTCGTCGGCGCCGCACTCGCGGGCTGCGCGAATGGCTGACGCGACGGCAGCCCGGTCGCCGGCGTCGTCGGACGATCCGGAGAGCTGGACCTGTCGCACCTCGCTAACGCCGAAATCGCTCAGCAGGCTCGCTTGCCGCACCCGGGACAATTCGTCCGCCATCCCGACCACGACCGCGCGGCGCGTGGCCAGCATGCCGCGGTCGATCGCGCGTTGCAGCGGCGCCTGCAGCAGCATCCGTCCGGTAACCAGCCCGAGGCCGCCGATCAGGCCAAATGACATCACCGATCCGCGCGAGACGCCGGAACCCACCTTCAAAAGGAAGATGATCAAGGTCATCAGCAGAACGACCAGCAGCCATCCGCCGAGCAGACTGCTCCAGCGCCGGTCGAGACCGGCCAGCACCTGCGCATTGTAGAGGCCCTGCGACTTCGCCACGAACATGTGAAGGATGGCGGCGAGGACCCCGATCCCTAGAAAACCCTCGAAGCTGTTGCTATAAACCGTGTGGTAGTAAAAGAGGTGATAGGCCGCGCCGCCAACGATGCTGGACAGCACGACGATTATCATCTCGAAGGCGACGGCAAACACCTCGAGAGAGGCGAAAGCGAACGAGAAGGCGCCGAAGTTAACCGGTACTTTCGCCAATCGAGCGTCCGAAAGGTCGGTCATCGGGAATTAACATTCGTGTTAACAATTCATATGTGTATTATCAGGCGGGTCGTGAGCTCGCAAGACCTGCTGCGGATATCGGATAGAGAGCGCGCATGAGTTCATCGGCTGGCGAAACCGAGGCCGCGCTGGTGGCCCTCCTCCATCTCATCCGCCTGATGGGTGCCGAACTCGTCGCAGGCCAGCACCGCGACGACGTCGAGGTGCTGGTCAAGGCGATCGAGATAAAGCTGCGCGCGGCCCGCTTCCCGGCCGACATGCCGAATCAGGACATCGTCAGAGGCCTGGACCTTGCACAGGCCAGACTGCGTCCGATCTTCGAAGAGCTGCGCGCAAGGTCGGAGAAGGCACATCTGAGCGACCAGCTGCTGCTGGCTCCCAGGCCTCCACGCATCCACTAACGGATAGGTTACGTCAGCTTTGGGCTTCACCACGGCGGGGCAAGCCGCTCCCGCCGCTTGACCTGAGCGCAAGCTTCTCCTCGATCTTCATTTTCTCGAGCAGCAAGTCGGTCACGATCCGGCGCAGCCGTTCATTTTCCAGCCGTAATTCATCAATACGGTTATGGACAGGGGGGATCCCATCTCGATCATCGGTGCGAGCGGCGAATTCGGTAACAGTACCATTCGCCTGGTGGCCACGTGCGGCCTCCTGCTTGCGCCAGCGATGAAATGTCATCACGCTAACGCCCAGCACCTTGCACGCTTGGGCCTGGGACTGCCCCCGCGCCATGAGTTCCTCGGCCTGTTTGACCTTGGAACTGATCTCCTCAGTAGAATGACGCCTCATTGGTCATCTCATTGCCCCCTAGATTAGCAATCATCGCATGGCCTATAAGCTATGTAAATGCAACAGGAAATTCAAATTGAGGGTTTCCCGGGGGCCTTTCGGGAGCCTCGAACTTGCCGGTCGGCAGCAACACATAGTGCGAAGAAACGCCGAAGCTGCAAGGTATTTACCGGAATATACGGGGAATATTCCTCCGCTGAAAGGGCCCGATAAAAAAAGTTATACGACTTTCTGTGTATGAGAGTTTGATCTGGATAACTGGCGCACTGTTTGCATTCTCAAATGAGAATATTCAATCGGTCTCTCGACAGATTGTGAGTGCGCCATGCCCCGCCGCGATAATCGCCTCATCGGTCAAGCGCAACTTTCACAAATTTCTAACAAATTAATCCCGCGACTTTCGCGTCCGACCGCTTGCGGGCGTACACGCCCAGCAGTAGTTACTAGGACGTTAGGCGTCATGAGGGTTTCAACATATTTGAGGATTATTTTCACGAGATCTAACGCTCATAACTCGATCCACGAATTATCAATTAAGCGCTTTCCCACCCAAGGCCATCAGGCGGAACCACGTCCGCCCGATAATCCACGAACCATTCTGCGCTGACGCTTGTCAGAGCCAGTCTCTGATCAACATTTTTTTTTGCGAGGATCGACACCATGGCGCGTCTCAAGGTCTTCGAGGGGAACCAACCCGCGTCCAGCGAGGCGGCCGACATCCTGGAACGCCTTGTCGCAGAGAATTGCGAGCTCCGGCATACCGCGGTCGAACTGGTCTTGCAGAATTGGATCCTGCGCGAGCGTCTGTCCGATGTCGGGGCGCACAAGTCCGTGCCGCAGGAACACTGACCGCCCCACCCCTCACGACCGCGATTGTCCGCAGCAACGTCCGCCAGCTCGCCTGAACGAGCATTGGGCCGGCGCATTCTTCAATTTAGAATTGAATTGTCCGCAGCCGCAGGCGCGCCAGCATGCTCGCCGGATTGGCGAGGATGTGGCCGCATATTTTGCCGGTGAGAAATAGGCTGACGAACTTCAGCTGTGAACCCGGCGCAGCGCGACGCGCGGGGTATTCTGCTCACGAGACATGCCGAACGAACGCGACGAGCCCGGGCGTTCCTGGATTTCACGTAACTCAGCGATATCAAGCATCAGCGCAACGACTTCGTTGCGCAGCGATTGATTGGTCGCGAGCAACGCCTCTTCGATCGGCTGATGCAAATGTTGAACTTTGTGCTGCTTCATGGCGCGCCCTCGCTCTGCGGTTAAGGGTATGAGCGATGTGATTGAAGTTTCGATGACAGGGTTATTCCGCGCACATGGAAGGCGGTTAATGGGGCAGGTTTGCGACCAACGTGGCTCCGAGTTAAATTTTCTCAATCAGGTTCCACAACCTGATCGCGAAGCGCTCGATCGGCGGCCTTTGATGTGTCGTACCGATGAGTTGGCAGCGGCAGCGATAAGGCGCGCGGCTGGACAACGCGGCTCAATGTGGGTCAGAAGCTCCACCAAGCGCATGATATTGCTTGGTGATCATTGATGGCTGCCTGTCGTGCAATGCTGAACGCGCATTGTTCGGCTATCACAATGTCGCCGTGTTACCGGGATCGCACGTAAAAGGACGCGTTCAGGTGCACACAAGATATTCCACCAAGCTGCTCCCTAGACGCAAAATCTGCTGCTGCCATGTCCATCAAGGATCGCAGAGTGTTTCGATCGGTTGCGAATATTGAAGCGGCTGACGGTGTCCTGAAGCGCTCGAGCAACCCAGCGAAATGAATTCAACGCTGGACATCGGATCAAGCGCGATTTCGCCTCCGCCGCACCCAACCGCGCTAACGCTATTCTAATTCAAATGAGCGGGACCGAGGCGTCCGGCTTGAACAGAGGGAGCGAACGCCTTTCGCGCGCTTGGTGCTCCATTCACACGCGCTTGCGCAGTCGCCACAAACAGCAGCGACAGCGAAGATTCGCCATAAGCATCGCTAATTCGCCACGCGTGTCGCGATCGCGCGCTATTTCGATTTAGGAGGCGTATCGTCGTCCACCTTGCCACCATTCGCGACGCACTTGTTGAAATAGTCCCGCTGGGCTTTCGCACCGCCCCTCGCGCTACCGGAAGCGGGATTGCCGGGCTGCAGCGGTGGAAATGCCTTTGCCACCAAAGCATCGCAGGCGCGTGCCACCTGCACGTCGATCGCATGCGCCGGAACCATTGCGCTGGAGATCATGATCACGGCTGAGGCGATCGCAAAACCCGAGATAACTCGCATTGCCACACTCCGTTCCAAGCTGAATCAGGTTTTTTCTCGTACCCGGACTCGCAAGGAGCGCACTAAAGCATGATCCGGAAAAGTGCGAAGCGGTTTTCCGCCGCAACAGGATCGCGTTTGCGCGAAGATCAAGCTCTGACCACGAGTTGAAACGCGACGACGATTCTCGCGGCGCCTAGGTCCGATCGACCTCGTGATAGGCCCGATACCAGGCGACAAACTTGGCAATGCCATCCTCGATCCGCGTCTGCGGGCGGAAGCCGATTTCACGCTCCAGATCGGAGACGTCGGCCGACGTCTCCGGTACATCTCCCGGTTGCATCGGCAGCAACTGCTTTTCGGCCTGCCGCCCGAAGCCCTGCTCGAGCAGCGCCACCACATGCATCAGTTCTTCCGGCCTGCTGTTGCCGATATTGTAGACCCGCCACGGCGCCCGGCTCGAACCCGGATCGGGATGCGCTCCCGACCAGTTGATGTCGCCTTGCGGCGCGCGGCCGATCAACCGCACCATCGCCTCGACCACGTCGTCGACATAGGTGAAGTCGCGCCGCATGTTGCCGTTGTTGAACAGCTGGATCGGCTTGCCCTTGGTGATCGCGTCGGCGAACGCATAGAGCGCCATGTCCGGCCGATACCACGTCCCATACACGGTGAAAAACCGCAGCCCGGTCGCCGGTACGCGATAGAGATGGCTGTAGGAATGGGCGATCAGCTCGTTGGCCTTCTTGGTCGCAGCGTACAGGCTGACCGGATGGTCGACATTGTCGTGGACCGAAAACGGCAACTTGGTGTTGGCGCCATAGACCGACGATGAGGACGCAAACAACAGGTGTTTGCACGCGGTGTGCCGGCAGCCCTCGAGGACGTTGAGGAAGCCCTCCAGATTGGAATCCGCATAGGCGTGCGGGTTCTGCAGCGAATAGCGCACGCCGGCCTGCGCGGCGAGATGCACCACGACCTCGAAGCGATAACGCTCGAACAGCGCCTTCATGCCGGCGCGGTCGGCGAGGTCGAGCTCCACGAAGGTGAAGCCACGGTGCTGCTTGAGCAGATCGAGGCGCGCGTGCTTGAGCGCCGGGTCGTAATAGTCGTTCAGATTGTCGAGGCCGATGACCGGCCGCCCTGCCCGCAGCAGATGCTCCGCCAGATGGAAGCCGATGAAGCCGGCGCAGCCCGTGACGAGTAGATTGCCTGCGATCACCACGTTTTGCCTGTGCCTTTCGCCTTGCGCCGGACCTTCGGGAAACGCCGTTACACGCGGCAGCCGCAGCTGCCTGCGCGTTGCGCGCCGCCAGGCGTCAGTTGCCGGCGGCCGGGGGCTTGTACTCCGGAAAGCGGCTCAGGACCGCGGCCTTCATGAACTTGAAGTGCGCAATCTCGGTCGCCAATTCCTTCAGCCGGCGCTGGCCGTTGGAGATCTCGGCGTCAAACAGGTCTTGATGATAGTTGTCAAGCGCCTCGCGTTCCAGATATTCGTCGGTGCCGTTGCCGAGGGTCACCGCGGCGCGGGCCAGAACATCATCGACACGGCGGCCAAGACCGGATTGCTCGCTTTCGGCTGCCTGCAACGCGGCCTCGATCGCGGCCATGATCGATCCGATCCGGGCGCGATCGGTCTCGGCATCGCGCTCGGCCGAGCGTGCCTTGAAACCTTCCTCGCCGCGCCGCGACCTGATCAGGTCATGCGCGCGAGACCGCAAAAACAGCTGAAACATCTGTCAGTATCCGGTTCGGGCCCATTCAGGCAGCACAGGTCAAAAATCGCCCGGTCTTAGTTAAAAAAGGGTGAATTGCCCTCATGCCCGGCTCTCAGGTCGGCTTTCCACTTGATCCAGGCCTTGTCATGCTTGTCATAGAGTTCGAGCCACCGTCCCTCACCGGCTGACGGCACCAGGCCCGTGCCCTTATCGTGCCCGTCCGCAAGTCCCGGCAGCGAGGAGTCCAGGTCCTCGAACTCCGACGTCTCCTCAAGCGTCAGCCCGACCAGCACGCGCTTGCCACTGACATCGACGACATACCGCCTTGGCGAATGCCCCCTGAGATCACTCATGACGTGAAAGTTCCCTTGCGATCCGCGGGGCTGGCGACGAGATCAGGCGCACGCTGGCGCGCAACCAACCCGCCTGCCGCAACGGACGCGGACATGATGACCGATTGCATGTTGCCAGCCAACCCCAACTCACCACGCACAGTCGCGCTACCTCGATCGAACTACTCCGCTAGAACGCGCGACGCATGTGGCCGAACGCACTGACCGGCTGTTCCCGCCTCGACGATTTCGCGGCTGATGGCGCCACATACGGTGCATAGATCCGATATTGCGCGCGGCGCTTGTGCGACCGCCACGAGCGCGCAGCGAAACCGGAGAAGAAGCCTGCGACGAACACCGCCGCGAGAATCAGAGCAGGAGAAACCATCACAATCGTCCACATTCGCCCCGATGTTATTAACATTCGAAGTTGTGACGACATCATGATTGGACGCGCCGAAAGATTGTTCAGCCGCTGGAATTTTTGTGCAATCGAACGGCGCAACAATGATCAGGCGTCAACAATGGTTGTTCTCGCGAGACAACGTCTCAGGAGAACCACCAGAGCATGAATTTCAGGAACATCGAGCTGAGAAGATAAATCCACCCCGCCATCGCCAGCACGGTCAATCCGACGAAGACACCTGAAACGCTTTTCTCCTTGAGGCGGGCCAGCAACGAGTTTTTTTCTTCTTGCGAATAGAACATCTCAGGCTCAGGACGTATCTGATTCAAATCAGCTAGCAGTCAATTTCGATGATCTCGTGACGCGTCGCCGCAGCCATTCGCCTCGCGCATCACAGATCACCGCTGCAAAACGCCGCCAAGCCGCGCGCCATCGCTCAGGAAATTCCATTCGACACGATCTGGAATTCGACGTCGGCGATCGCGGCGGCCCGCACGCCGGAATTTCCACTTCAGGTCCTGGTCCGATCAACGTCACGTCCGTACGTCAGGACGATCGTGCAGCTTGACCATGCGGTGTGGCCCGCATGCAGGATAGCCGCGCGCCGGAAGCCGGCGCGATCGACCGAACGCATTCTTTCCGGGAGCAATCTGCCCGCTTCGCCCCGCCTGTCAGTCTAACAATCAAGTCCTCGCACGCGGCCAACCAATGATCATCGCCTCACACGCGGAAAAAGGCGAACCAGACAATGCCGAGGATCAGGACAGCCAGCCCTGTCGAGGCCGTGAGCAGCGCGAGAACCGAAGGTCCAGGCTCGGCTTGGCGCGCCTCTGTCGGGGTTTCGACGATTTGACCGTGTCTTTCCGTTGCCATGGCAACCTCTTTGCTTAAGTGCCTGTAATTCCGGCGTTTGCCGCTCCCCTTCGACAGCCAACGCGTGATCGGGAGCGATGTTCCGAGCGCTTGACGGCTGCCCAACGGCAGTCCCGCCCGCCGCGTCAAACGGGCGCAGCGCGAAGCCACGGTTAACGCCGTTGCGAGATTCACCGGCCGTGTTGTTTCAAACTGGGGTTCCCGGTGTTATCCTTGACCGTTCCGTCGGTTGCGTAATCGGAGTTTCCCCGGAGTTTCCCTATGGCCCCTCGCGCCAATTGGAAGGGCTTCTTGCGCCTTTCGCTCGTGACTTGCCCGGTTGCCCTGTACCCGGCGACATCGGATACCGAAAAGGTCTCCTTCAACCAGATCAACCGCAAGACCGGCCACCGCATCAAATACGCCAAGGTCGACGCGGAGACTGGCGAGGAAGTCTCTACCGAAGACATCATGAAGGGCTACAAGGTCGACACCGACACCTATATCGAGGTCACCAAGGAAGAGCTCGACGACATCGCGCTGGATTCGACCCGCACCATCGAGATCGACGAATTCGTGCCGCGCAGCGAGATCGACAGCCGCTACCTGATCCGCCCCTACTACCTCGTTCCCGACGGCAAGGTCGGCCACGACGCCTTTGCGGTGATCCGCGAGACCATCCGCAGCCTGAACAAGGTCGCGATCGGCCGCGTGGTGCTGACCAATCGCGAGCACATCATCGCGCTCGAGCCGCTCGACAACGGGCTGATGGGCACGCTGTTGCGCTACCCGTATGAAGTGCGCAGCGAGAAGGAGTATTTCGACGACATCCAGGATGTGAAGATCACCAAGGACATGCTCGATCTCGCCAAGCACATCGTCGAGCAGAAGTCCGCCGACTTCGATCCGGAGGAGTTCGAGGACCGCTACGAGCAGGCGCTGATCGACCTGATCAACCAGAAGCGCAACGGCATCAAGGTTGCCAAGCCCGCGGCGAAGACCAGCGGCAACGTCATCAACCTGATGGACGCGCTGAAGAAGAGCCTCGCCAACGAGAAGCAGGCCGCGCCCGCCAAGGCCGAGGCAAAGGCCGCGAAGGGCAAGAAGCCGAAGAAGCGCATCGAGGGCCAGCGCGAAATGCTGCTGCCGATCTCCGGCAGCGGCAAGCGCGAGCCCAAGGAGGCGGCCAAGCCCGAGCCGAAGAAGGCCGAGAAGACAACGCGCGCCCAGGGCACCGCGGCGCGGAAGAAGGCAGGCTAGCGCAGCGACCGCAAGTTGAGCCCGGTCCGCCGCGCCTGAGATGTCCTGGTCGAGATGCCCTGGTCGACGCCGTTTGACGAACCGATCGCGCTGCATCGCGGCGGCACGCTGGTGACGCTGCAGCACGCTGCCGACTACATCATGAAGCTATCGGAAGACACCCAGCAGGAGACGCGCTGGCAGATCGCGGTCGAGCATCTGATCAATGCGGCGGAACAAGGTGCCGGCTGGTTGATGTTCGCGCGCATCGCGATGCTGCGCGCGTTGAACGGGGACGACTGAATCCGGAAAATGCCGAGCTGCCGGCAGCGCTTACTTGAATGCCGAACTGACGGCATTGAATTGGCCGCTCACACTGGTGCCGATGCCCCGGACGCCGGCGACGATCACGATGCTGATGCCACCGGCGATGATGGCGTATTCAATGGCCGTCGCCCCGACCTCATCACGCAGAAACCTTGCCATCAACGCGCGCATGAAAAGCTCCTGTCCGACGCTCGCGGCTTTTTCTCCCGCGCCGTAGTAATATGCCGGCCAAACTAGGCCACATTGGTTGACGGCCCATTGAGGGAAAGGATGAACGGTCGCTTAAAAGTTGCAGCGAATTTCCTTGCTAGTTCTGCCTGCATCGGGTTGCCGCCGGGCGAGGCACCGGGCCGCGACCGGAGCGCTTTCCAGCGAAGTGGACACCGGCTCGCGCAAAGAAAACGCGTCAAAACAAGAATTTAAGAGCTCCGCTCCGATCCTGTCTGAGCGGAAACAGCTCCAGTCGTAAACGCATATCAGGACTACCTGATCCGGCCCCGGCCGCGCTTTACCGGTGCCGCGGAATCCTGTTCCTTTATCGGACAGGCGACAACGAGGCCGGAACGAACCGGCCGCATGCAAAGGGAGTGACCGTCATGAAGCTCGGCACCGCGATCGCGGAAATCATGAAGCGCGAGGGCATCGAGATCCTCACGGGCTACCCGGTCAACCACCTGATCGAATACGCCGCCAATGCCGACATCCGCCCGGTGATGGTGCGCCAGGAGCGCATCGGCGTGCACATGGCGGACGCGATCTCCCGCGTCACCTCGGGCGAGAAGATCGGCGCCTTCTGCATGCAGCACGGCCCCGGCGCCGAGAACGCGATGGGCGGCGTCGCGCAGTGCTACGGCGAATCCGTGCCCGTCCTGGTGCTGCCGATGGGCTATGCGCGCCGGCTCGCGAATATCGACCCGAACTTCAATTCCAGCCAGGCGATGAAGGCGTTCTCGAAATCCTCGGAGCCGATCAACATCGCGGCCGAGGTCTGCAACATCTTCCGCCGCGCCTTCACCAAACTGAAGAACGGCCGCGGCGGGCCGGTCATCGTCGAAATCCCAGCCGACATGTGGAACGAGGAGGTGCCAGAGCCCTTGAACTACACGCCGGTGCTGCGCACCCGCTACGGCGCCGACCCCGTCCATGTGAAGGAAGCGGCCGCCCTGCTCGTGGGCGCCAAGCGTCCGGTAATCTATGCCGGCCAGGGTGTGCACTACGCAAAGGCCTGGCCGCAGCTGAAGCGGCTTGCCGAGCGGCTTGCGATACCGGTTACCACCAGCCTCGGCGGCAAGTCGTCCTTCCCCGAGACGCATCCGCTCTCGCTCGGCTCCGGCGGCCTCGCGGTGCCGCGCGCGGTGCCGAAATTTCTTTCCGAAGCCGACGTGATCTTCGGCATCGGCTGCTCCTTCACCGAGACGTCGTTCGGCATCGCGATGCCGAAGGGCAAGACCATCATCCATTCGACGCTCGATCCGAACCACATCAACAAGGATGTCGAGGCCAAGGTCGGCCTGGTCGGCGACGCCGGCCTGGTGCTCGACGCGCTGCTGGAGGAGATCGGCAAGACGGTGACCACAGACCGCAACGCCAGCGCGGTCGCCGAGGAGATCGCCGCCTCCCACAAGGAGTGGCTCGCCAAGTGGATGCCGAAGCTGACGCATAACGACGCGCCGCTCAATCCCTACCGCGTGCTGTGGGACCTGCAGCACACCGTCGACACCCACAACACCATCATCACCCACGACGCCGGCAGCCCGCGCGACCAGCTCTCGCCGTTCTGGAAGTCGGTCGAGCCGCTGTCCTATATCGGCTGGGGCAAGACCACGCAGCTCGGCTACGGGCTGGGCCTTGCAATGGGCGCCAAACTGGCAAAGCCGGACAAGCTCTGCATCAATGTCTGGGGCGACGCCGCGATCGGCTTTACGGGAATGGACTTCGAGACCGCGGTGCGCGAGCGGATTCCGATCATGTCGATCCTGCTCAACAATTTCTCGATGGCGATCGAATTGAAGGTGATGCCGATCTCGACCGAGAAATACCGCTCGACCGACATCTCCGGCGACTACGCCGCGATGGCCCGCGCCTTCGGCGGCTACGGCGAACGGGTGACCAAGCCCGAGGACATCATCCCCGCGATCAAGCGCGGCATCCAGAAGACCAAGGAAGGCGTGCCGGTGCTGCTGGAATTCATCACCAGCAAGGAGACCGAGGTGTCGCGGCCGGGGACGTGAGGGCACCTCACACGCCTCTCTGCCACTTGATTTGACATCGCCGGCGCAGGCAAGCTCCCTCCGGTGCAACTTCGGAGGGAGAGATGGCGCGCATCCTGGTGCTGGGGGCCGGCTTTGCCGGGCTATGGGCCGCGCTCGGCGCAGCCCGCAAGCGCGACGAGATCGGCGCTCGCGCGGCGGATACCGAAATCCTCGTCGTCGATCGCAACGCCTATCACAACATTCGGGTGCGCAATTACGAGGTCGATCTCGGCGACGTCGCGCTGCCGCTCAGCGAGCTGCTCGATCCGGTCGGCGTCAGCCACAGGGTGGCCGAGGTCGCGGCGATCGATCCGGCGACGCGCGCGGTCACGATCAAGACCGGCGCGGACGCGGAGGTTCTGAGCTACGATCGGCTGGTGCTGACCACCGGCAGCGAGCTGGTCCGCCCCGCCATCTCAGGCCTGGCCGCCCACGGCTTCGATGTCGACACCTATAAAGCAGCGATGCGGCTCGACACGCATCTGGCGGCGCTCGGCAAAGAGCCACCATCAGAGGCACGCGCGACGGTCGCGGTCGTCGGCGCAGGGTTCACCGGGATCGAGGTCGCGGCCGAGATGCCGGCCAAGCTGGCGCACGCCGGCATCACCGGCGATCATCGGGTCATCCTGATCGATCCCAATCCCGTGGTCGGCACGACCTTCGGCGCGCATGGCCGCCCGGTCATCAACGAGGCGCTGGCCACGCTCGGCGTCGAGACGCGGCTGAATGCCCGGGTCAGCGCCGTCGGCGCCGACAGCATCACGCTCAACTCCGGCGAGATCATTCCGACCAAAACCGTGGTGTGGTGCGCGGGCATGCGCGCCAGCCCCCTCGCCGCCTCGCTGCCGGCCGGGCGCGACGCGCTCGGCCGCATCAAAGTCGACCACACCATGCGCGTCGAAGGCCTGCCGGATGTCTTCGCCGCCGGCGACGTCGCCGCCTGCCTGATCGACGGCGAGCACCCGACCGTGATGTCCTGCCAGTTCGCGCGGCCGATGGGCCGCTTCGCCGGCCACAATGTGGTCGCCGATCTGTTTGGTGAAAAGCTGCTGCCGCTCAATATCGACTGGTATGTGACGGTGCTCGATCTCGGAGCCTGGGGCGCGCTCTACACCACCGGCTGGGACCGCGAGGTGCATACGTCAGGCGCCGCCGCCAAGCTCACCAAGCAGACCATCAACCAGCAGCGCATCTATCCGCCGCGCAACGGCGACCGTGCCGCGCTGCTCGCGGCAGCCGCGCCGACGATCCAGACGGCGCCGCCGACGCGCAAGTAGTTTGGGGCTCACATTCGCCGATCGTCATTGCGAGCGAAGCGAAGCAATCCACCCCTCCACGCCGGGATAGATGGATTGCTTCGTCGCTACGCTCCTCGCAATGACGGCGCGTACGTCAGCTACTGCGAGAGCTTCACAAAATTCGGAAACTTCATCTGGCCCTCGGCGATCGCCTTCGGCCAGACCGTGATCTGCTTGCCGCCCTGCCACTGGAACACGAGGCCGGTCACGGCGCCCGGACCGGACTTGATGCCGTGGGTGAACTCGTCGTTCTTGCCGTAGAACTGGATCTTGCCGATCGTACCCTCGAAGTCGGTCTTCTCGAGCTCGGTCACCATCTTGTCCGGATCGGTCGAGCCGGCGCGCTGGATTGCCTCGGCGATGATGTAGACCTCGTCATAGGCGGTGTAGCCGGTATAGGCCGGCGGCGTGCCGAACTTGGCCTTAAACGCCGCCGCGAACGGCTTGGTCTTCGGCGTGACGGCAACATCAGGCGTCGCCACCGCGAGCGAGGGCACGCCCTCGGCCGCGCCGTTGGTGTCGCCCCAGAAGGTCGGGCTCAGCGCCTGCGCGCTGATGCCGAACATCGGGATCGGCACCTGCTGGTTCTTCCACTGCACGGTCGGCTGCACGCCGACATGGGAGATGCCGGTGACGATCACGTCGGGCTTGGCGGCTTCCATCTTGTTGAAGATCGGCGTGAAGTCGGTGGTGTCGGGCGAGAAGCGAATGTGCTCGACCACCTTCAGGCCCGCTTTCGGCAGGCAGGCCTCGTAGCCGACGTCGAGCGGCTTGGTCCAGGCTGCGTCCTCGCTCATGATCGCGACCGACTTGAACTTGAGCTGGTCGACCAACAGCTCCTTGGCCGCGTCGCAGACCAGCTGCGCCTGCGCGGCCGAGGTCAGGTAGCCGTGGAAAGTGTACTTGTTCTTCTCATAGTCGTTGTGAACCGCCTTGGTGATCTCGTTCGAAGCAGCGCCGGGCGTGATCAGCGGCATCTTCAGCCGCGAGGCCCACGGCTCGAGCGCCAGCACGACCTCGCTGATATAGCTCGCGATCACGGCGGAGACCTTGTCCTCACTCACCGCGCGCTGGAAGGCGCGCACCGAGTCCGCCGACGAGCTCTTGTTGTCGTAGGTGACGATCTCGATCTTGCGGCCCATCACGCCGCCCTTGGCGTTGATCTCGTCGGCTGCGATCTGCGCGCCGCCCGGCGTCGCCGCACCCGCGATCGACTGCACTTCGGCAATGATGCCGATCTTGATCGGGTCCTTGGACTGCGCATAGGCCGGCGCCGCGAGGCAGAGCGCAAGCGCCGAGGCCAACAGGCTCACGCGGGTCGCGGTTGAATATGCTGTCATCATGATCTCCCTTGTTTTGCTTTCTTCTTTTCAAACTGCGAACGTCAGAGAAAGTCCTTGCCGGCCTCCGCGGCGAACCGGCCCGGATCGCCCTCCCAGACGATCCGCGCGTGCTCCAGCACATAGACGCGGTCGGCATGCGGAAGCGCAAACGTCACGTTCTGCTCGCCCAGCAGCACCGTGATCTTGGTGGTCTGGCGCAGCTTCTCCAGCGCCTTCGACAGCAGCTCGAGGATAACAGGCGCAAGCCCCAGCGTCGGCTCGTCCAGGATCAGGATCTGCGGCTGCATCATCAGCGCGCGGCCGATCGCCAGCATCTGCTGCTCGCCGCCGGACAGCGTCTGCGCCATCTGGCCCTGACGCTCCTTCAGGATCGGGAACAGCTCGAACAACCAGGCGAGCTGCTTGGCCCTCGCCGCATCGTCGAGATGCTGACCGCCGAGATCGAGATTTTCCCGCACCGTCATCTCGCCGAACAATTCGCGCGATTCCGGACATTGCACGAGGCCGGAGCGGGCGATCTTCGCAGGCCCCGTGCCGCGCAGTGGCTGTCCGCCGCGCAGGATCTCGCCGGTATAGGGCAGGAAACCCGAGATGGTGTTGAACAGCGTGGTCTTGCCGGCGCCGTTGAGGCCGACGACGGAGACGAATTCGCCCTCATGGACGTGGATCGAGACGTTCTCCAGCGCCTGCGCCTTGCCGTAATGCACGCTGACATTCTCGACCTGCAGCAGCGGCACCTTGTCCTTGAACGAGGTCTCGGGCCGCGCGTGGGTCTCGATCGCGCCGCCGAGATAGACCCGCCGCACGGTCTCGTTCTTCATCACGTCCTCGGCGCGGCCGGTCGTGATCTCCTCGCCGAGATACATCGCGAGCACGCGGTCGACCAGCGCCGCGACGCTCTTGACGTTGTGATCGACCAGCATCACCGCGCGGCCCTCGTCGCGGAAGCTGCGGATCAATGCGGAGAAGGTGCCGACCTCGGCGCTGGTGAGACCAGCGAAGGGCTCGTCGACCAGCACGACCTTGGGGTCGCGCGCGATCGCCTTGGCCAATTCCAGCCGGCGCAGGTCGGCGAACGGCAGCGTCGGCGGGCGGCGGTCCATCACCGCCCCCAGTCCGACGCGCTCGGCGATCCACTTGGCGCGCTCGGTCAGCGCCTTGTCGGGAAACAGCATGAACAGGCTGTCGGGCAACAGCGCGACCATGATGTTCTCCAGCACGGTCTGCCGGTTCAGGGGCCGCGAGTGCTGGAACACCATGCCGAAGCCCTTGCGCGCGATCTTGTGCGCAGGCAGCCCGGCGACGTTCTCGCCTTCGAACAGCACCTCGCCCGCGGTCGGACGCTCGATGCCCATCACGCTCTTCATCGCGGTCGACTTGCCCGAGCCGTTCGGTCCGATCAGGCCGAGGATCTCGCCGGGATGCAGGTCGAACGAGAGGTTCTTCACGGCGGTCAAGCCGCCGAATCGCTTGGTCAATCCACGGACGGTGAGCGTTGCTGTGGTCACAGTCTGATCCATTTAAGAGCGCGCCTCGCGTGACAGGGCCGCATCCGAGGAAACCGCCGGGGAAGAACAGGACGACGAGCAGCGCCACCGCCGAGACGATGAAGGTCGCAAGCTCGCCGGTCGGGCGCAGGAATTCGCCGGCGACGATCAGGAAGATCGCGCCTAACGCGGCGCCGAGCACCGTACGCCGGCCGCCGAGCACGGCGGAGACGATCACGTTCACGCCGACGGCGACGTCGACCACGGTGCCGACCGAGGCAGTGCCGAAGTAGAACACCAAGAGCGCGCCCGACAGTCCTGAGAAGAAGGCGCTGACGATGAAGGCCGCGAGCTTGTGCTTGACGATGTTGAAGCCGAGCGCACCGGCCTGCACCGGGTCCTGCCCGCTCGCCTGCAGCACGAGGCCAACCGGCGATTGCGACAGGCCATAGAGGATGGCTGCGCTCACGGTCATGAAGCCGAGCGCGATCCAGTAATTGGCGCCGGCATTGATGGTGATGACGTCAGGGATAGTGAGCCCGATCTCGCCGCCGGTGAGATCGGCGAACACGACAACGAAGTTCTGCAGCATCAAAACCGCCACCAGCGTGGTCAGGCCGAAATACGGTCCCCTCACCCGCAGCGCCGGCAGCGCCAGCACGAAGCCCGCGACGACCGACGCCAGCGCGCCGAGCAGGATGCAGACGTAGACCGACCAGCCGAACTGGTTGTTGAGGATCCCGGCGGTGTAGGCGCCGGTGCCGATCAGGAAGGTCGGCCCAAAATTGACCTCGCCGGCGAAGCCGAACAGGAGGTCCCAGGCCATCGCGAACACGCCGAAATAGAACGCGACGGTAAGCAGCCCGAGGATGTAGCCCGAGACGTAGAACGGCAGCGTCGCGGCGACCACCACGCTGACCAGCGAAATGAAGAACAGGCGCGAGGAAAAGAAGCTGGCCATCTCAGCGCCTCCCGAGCAGGCCTTGAGGCCGGATATACATCACGAACACCAGAAGCAGCAGCGCCGGAATGGTGCGATAGGCCGGCGAGATCATGTAGGCCGTGATGGTCTCGAGATAGCCGACGACGAAGGCTGCGATCAGCGAGCCCGACACGCTGCCGAGGCCGCCGAGCACGACGATCGAGAACGCGCTCGCGGTCAGCGGCCCGACGCTGTAGGAGCTGACGCCGAGGAACATGCCGAGCAGCACGCCGGCGATGCCGGCGAGAATGCCGTAGATGCCCCACACCACGATGTAGATCTGGGTGAGCTCGAGCCCGAGCAGCGTGACGCCGCGCGGGTTCATCGAGGCCGCCAGCACCGCCTTGCCGGTCCTGGTGCGGTTCACCAGGAGCCACAGCAGGCCGATCACGAGGCAGCAGACCAGCGCGGTGAAGATATTGTTGCGCGGCGTGCGGTTGCCGAAGATATCGACGACACCCTCGACGATCGGCAGCACCGTCTTGGCGTTGTTGGTGAAGAAATAGGCGATCAGCTCCTGGATCATGATGCCCCACAGCAGGGTGCCGGTGAGGACGAAGATTTCCTTCTCCTCGTTGGGGATCCGCCTCGAATTCTGGATCGGCTTGACGACCGCGAAATAGGTCGCGAACGACACGATCAGCGCGACGCCGACACCGAACAGCGCGCCGGTATAGATGTCGAGGTGCAGCACGCTGGCCGCGGCCCAGGCCGCGACCGCTGCGGCCACCATGATGGCACCGTGGGAGAGGTTGAGAACGCCGGAGACACCGAAGATCAGGGTGAAGCCGGTCGCGCCGAGTGCATAGAGCGCACTGATGGCAAAGCCATCGATCAGGATTTGTAAGGCAAGCATCTCAGATTGGCCGCGGCAGCGGGGCTGCCTGTTGTGGAGGACGCGGAACCGAAGACCGATGCTCCCGGGAGGGGCCCGGGAGCATGATCATCAACTAATTCGTGGTGACCTTGACGAAGCTCGGGAACTTGAGGTCGCTCTTGGCGACCTCCTTCGGCCAGACCGCGACCTGCTTGCCGCCCTGCCACTGCAGCATCAGTCCGGTGATCAGGCCCTTGCCGTACTTGATCGAATGGGTGAACGGATCGTTCTTGCCGTAGAACTGGACGCGTCCGATGGTGCCTTCCCAATCGGTCTTCTCCAGCGCATCGACCATCTTGTCGGCCTCGACCGAGCCGGCGCGCTTCACCGCATCCGCGATGTAGTAGACCTCGTCATAGGCGGTGTAGCCCGCGTAGGACGGATAGTTGCCGTAGCGCTTCTTGAAGCCCTCCGCGAACGGCACCGACTTCGGCGTCACCGCGACGTTCGGGCCGGAGACGCCCTGATACAGCACGCCTTCCGCCGCGTCGTTGGTGTCCTTGCCGAAGGTCTCGTTGGTCGCCTGTGAGGAAATGCCGAACATCGGAATCGGCACCTGCTGGTTCTTCCACTGCACCGTCGGCTGCACGCCGACATGCGAGATGCCGGTGATGATCACGTCGGGCTTGGAGCCTTCGACCTTGTTGAAGATCGGCGTGAAGTCGGTGGTGTCGGGCGAGAAACGGATATGGTCGACGACCTTGAGCCCGATCTTCGGCAGGCACTCCTCGTAGCCGACATCGAGCGGCTTGGTCCACGCCGCATCCTCGCTCATGATGACCGCGGTCTTCATGTGCTTCTGATCGACCAGGAGCTCCTTGGCGGCGTCGCAGACCGACAGCGCCAGCGCGGCCGAGGTCAGGTAGCCGTGGAAGGTGTACTTGTTCTTCTCGTAATCGGCGTGGACGCTCTTGCTGATCTCGTTGGAGGCGGCGCCGGGCGTGACGAACGGCGTCTTCAGGCGCGAGGCCCAGGGCTCGAGCGCCAGCACTACCTCGCTGATGTAGCTCGAAATGACGACGTTGACCTTGTCTTCGTTGACGGCGCGCTGGAACGCGCGCACCGAATCCGCCGAGGACGAGTGGTTGTCGTAGCTGACGATCTCGATCTTGCGGCCGTCGATGCCGCCCTTGGCGTTGATCTCGTCGGCGGCCAGCTGCGCCGCCTGCGGGATCGATGCACCGGCAATCGCCTGCGCTTCGGCGATCACGCCGATCTTGAGGGTGTCGGCAGCCAGCGCTCCGCTGGGCGCAGCCAACAGGCCCAAGACGGCCGCTCCTGCAAGTTTCTGCATCGCATGCACGGGGAGTCGCGATGTTCTTGTCACCCTGTTTCTCTCCTCTTTTTCTTCGGCTGCTTCGAGCTCTTGGGGCGCGACTATAGCCGCGACAAAATGCGCAGCAAGTGAAACTGCGCGCAGATCGTCATGCATGGACGGCGACTAAAGTAGTGGGTCGGCGCGGTGCGGCTGAATAAATTTGAGGCAGAGGGGGAATAAAAGGTCGTCGGGCGCCGATCTCTCAGATCGTCGTTCCCCGCTGCGCAAATTACGCAGGGCGAGCGAAGCGGAGAGAGCGGAACGTAAAGCAAGGCTCGGGCAATTCATGTCGCGAGAACGCGGATTGTTTCCCGCTGGCCGTGCGACAAGCTCAGTGTCGTCCCTGCGAAAGCAGGGACCCATACCACGAATGCTGATTGTTACGCGATGTTGGAACGACGAGTCCCATCCACAACATCGCCGCGGCGTATGGGTCCCGGCTTTCGCCGGGACGACAGCGGTGTATGGGCCACCGCCCCTACTCAGCCATCTCCGCCGGCGGGTGGGCGGCGGGACCGGCGAGCGGGCGCTCTTCCATCGTGATCATGCAGATCGAGGCGGTGGTCAGCAGCACGGCGGCGGCGCCGAACACGTAGCGGAACGCATGGATCATGTCGGCCATCGGGATCGCGCTGACGGTGCTGGCCGTGGCATGATGCTCGCCGGCGAGCGAGATGTCGGTCCCCAGCGTCATGAGCAGGATGGTGGTGAAGGCGGCGACCGTGAAGGAGGCCATCATCGCGCGGAAGAAGTTCATCGCACCGGTGACGGTGCCGACCTGCGGCCGCGCCACCGCATTCTGCAGCGACACCACGCTGATCGGGAAAGTGGTGCCGAGCCCGAGCGCGAACACGCTCATCAACAGCAACAGTCCCCACAGCGGCAGCGTCGTCACCGCCATGCCGACGGCACAGATCGCGGCCACCGAGGTGCCGACAATCGCGACACGCTTGTAGTGCTTGGCCTTCGCCATGGTCCGGCCGGCAATCGCGGCACCGAAGGTCGAGATCGCCGCGAGCGGGATCAGCGCGAGGCCGGCCTCGCTGGCGGTGAGGTGATAGACCACCTCATAATAGAGCGGCAGGTGGACGGTGAGGCCGACCATGGCGCCGAGCGCACAGCCGCCCGCCCCCATCGCGAACGGCACCACCGAGCCGCCGAGCAGCGACAGCGGCAGGAACGGCTCGTCGGCGCGGCGCGCGTGCCAGACGAAGGCGCCGGCAAGCGCGATCGAGGCGCCGATCATCGCCGTAATCGTCGGCGACAGCCAGGACAGCTTGGTGCCGCCCCAGGTCAGCACCAGCATCAGCACGACGGCCGAGGCCATCAGCAGCACGCCGCCGAGCCAGTCGACCTTGCGCTTGCGGTGGAACACCGGGATCTTGCTCATCTTCGGCAGCAGCAGCGCCAGCGCCGCCGCCGCGAGCGGCAGGTTGATCCAGAAGATCATCGACCAGTGCAGATGCTCGGCGAACACGCCGCCGACCACCGGGCCGAGAATGCCGCCGGCCATCCAGACGCTGGAGAAATAGGCCTGATAGCGGCCGCGCTCGCGCGGGCTCACCACGTCGGAGATCACGGTCTGGACCACCGGCATGATGCCGCCGCCGCCGAGCCCCTGCAGGCCGCGGGCGACGATCAGCATGGTCATGCTGGGCGCGATCGCGCACAGCACCGAGCCGACCACGAACAGGCTGAGCGAGGTGATGATCATGACGCGGCGGCCATAGATGTCGCTCAGCGTGCCGAACACCGGCGCCACCGCGGTGGAGGCGAGCAGATAGGCCGTGATCACCCAAGACAGATTGGTGACGTCGTGAAACTGGCGCCCGATCGTCGGCAGCGCGGTCGCGACGATGGTCTGGTCGAGCGCGGCCAGGAACATCGTCAGCATCAGGCTGATGACGATGGTGCGGACTTCGTCCGGATTGAGCGGTGCCGGCGGCGCCAGCGGCGGCGCGTCGCTGAGTTCGATCACCTCGCTCGGGAGATGAGACAGCTCTTCGGCAATGTCTTCAGGCAATGTGGATTGGTCGGCAGGAATCCGGCTCTGCCGTTCATACTTGTTCATTTGGGGCGTAATGCTGCTGCGCGGGCGCGTCCCGCGATGGAATCATTCTCTGCTTCGCAATTTATGCAGCAATTGAATGCTGAGGCAGGCACCCCAGCGCATGGGTGCATCCCGCCGCGATCTTCTCGCGGTGACGTGATCGCGGACGCGGCGACGACGTCACGCTTTGGTCGTCTTGCCCAGCATTTTCGGCCGCTTCTTCAATTGTGCCCGTTTCGGCAGCAGAGCCGGCCATCGCACGATATGATCCTCGAGATCGGCGTCGTTGACGTCGAGTTCAGTGCCCTCCACCCGCCCGCGCACCGAGACCCCGGCTTCGTGGACGGTGTTGGGATCGCCCGAGATGAGGGGATGCCACCAATAGAGGTCCCGCCCCTCGGCCACCAGCCGATAGCCGCAGCTCGGCGGCAGCCAGTTCAGCGTCCGGACATTTTCGGGCGTCAGGCGGACGCAATCCGGAACCTGGTCGGAACGGTTCGGGTAGTCCTTGCAGGTGCAGAGGCCGGAATCGAGCAGTTTGCAGGAAATATGGGTGAAATAGATCTTGCCGGTGTCCTCGTCCTCGAGCTTCTCCAGGCAGCAGCGTGCGCAGCCGTCACACAGGCTCTCCCATTCGGCGTTGGACATTTCTTCCAACGTCTTGGTTTTCCAGAAGAATCCCTCCTGGTCCGACGGGCGCTTGGGCGGTGTGGTCATGATATCCCTGAAATGACGGTGCAACTCTTCTTGGGATGCCGGCGCTCCCTCCGCAAGGGGGTGGTATTGCGGGGTCGAAAAAGCCGGTGGGCAGCGTTAGGGCTTTCATTAAATTCACAAGCCGCGCCATTGGTTTATGGCAGCCGCTCGGATAGAACAACGAACGAGTCCCCAACGACGCAAAAGCGCCTTGGGATTGCCGCAACATCGAAGCAAGACGCTGGCCCGTGCCCGTTTTGGGCACCCGCAGCGCTGTCGAACTGATCAAGGGTCCGGTCCTTTCAGATCATGCCGTCGCATTGGAGACAGAAGGTCCGGAACTTCTTCCTGGACCTCGATGCGCGTATCGACTCGACGCTGTTCTCGTCGGGCAAGGGCCTGCGCGAGCTCTTTGAGCGTTATTCCACCTTCATGGACCGCTTCTATGTCGGCCGCTGGAAGCGCTGGGTGTTCATCGAGCCGCTGTCGGAGGCCGCGACGCTTGGGCTCGGCGGCATGATCCTGATGCTGACGCTCGCGATCCCCGCCTTCCGCGAGACCGCCGACGAGGATTGGCTGAAGAAGTCCGACCTCGCGGTGACCTTCCTCGACCGTTACGGCAACCCGATCGGCAGCCGCGGCATCAAGCATAATGACTCGATCCCACTGGAAGATTTTCCGGACAATCTGATCAAGGCGACGCTCGCGACCGAAGACCGACGTTTCTACGACCATTTCGGCATCGACGTGCCGGGCCTCGCCCGCGCGCTCGTCACCAACGCGCAGGCCGGCGGCGTCCGCCAGGGCGGTTCGTCGATCACCCAGCAGCTCGCCAAGAACCTGTTCCTGAACAACGAGCGCACCATCGAGCGCAAGGTGAAGGAAGCCTTCCTCGCGATCTGGCTGGAGACGCGGCTCACCAAGAACGAGATCCTGAAGCTCTATCTCGACCGCGCCTATATGGGCGGCGGCACCTTCGGCGTCGACGGCGCGGCACACTTCTACTTCAACAAGTCGGTGCGCGACGTGAACCTCGCGGAGGCCGCGATGCTCGCCGGCCTGTTCAAGGCGCCGACCAAATACGCCCCGCACATCAACCTGCCCGCGGCGCGCGCCCGCGCCAACGTCGTGCTCGACAACCTCGTCGATGCCGGCTTCATGACCGAGGGCCAGGTGTTCGGCGCCCGCCGCAATCCCGCGGTCGCGGTCGACCGGCGCGACGAGAACTCGCCGAACTACTATCTCGACTACGCCTTCGACGAGATGCGCAAGCTGGTCGACACCTTCCCGAAATCCTACACCGAGCGCGTCTTCGTGGTCCGCACCGCGATCGACATGAACGTGCAGAAGGCAGCCGAGGAAGCGATCGAGAACCAGCTGCGCCAGTTCGGGCGCGACTATCACGCGACGCAGGCCGCGACCGTGGTGTCCGATCTCGACGGCGGCATCCGGGCCATGGTCGGCGGCCGCGACTACGGAGCGAGCCAGTTCAACCGCGCCACCGACGCCTATCGCCAGCCGGGCTCGTCGTTCAAGCCCTATGTCTACACCACGGCGCTGCTGAACGGCTTCACGCCGAACTCGAAGATCGTCGACGGCCCGGTCTGCATCGGCAACTGGTGCCCGCAGAACTATGGCCATTCCTATTCGGGTCAGGTCACGCTGACGCAGGCGATCACCCGCTCGATCAACGTGGTGCCGGTCAAGCTCTCGATCATGATGGGCGGCAAGGAAGGGCCGAAGGCGGGCCGCGCCAAGATCGTCGAGGTCGCGCGCCGCTTCGGCCTCAAGGCGCCGCTGCCCGATACGCCGTCGCTGCCGATCGGCTCCGACGAAGTCACGGTGCTGGAGCACGCGGTCGCCTATGCGACCTTCCCGAACCGCGGCAAGGCGGTGACGCCGCATTCGGTGCTCGAGGTGCGCACCGGCACTGGCGACCTGGTGTGGCGCTGGGACCGCGACGGTCCGAAGCCGCGGCAGGCGATTCCGCCGAACATCGCCGCCGACATGGCCGGCATGATGAGCCACGTGGTCAGCGAAGGCACCGCGCGACGCGCCGCGCTCGACGGCATTCCGACCGCGGGCAAGACCGGCACCACCAACGCCTATCGCGACGCCTGGTTCGTCGGCTACACCGGCAACTTCACCTGCGCGGTCTGGTACGGCAATGACGACTATTCGCCGACCAACCGCATGACCGGCGGTTCGCTGCCGGCGCAGACCTGGCACGACATCATGGTCGCCGCGCATCAGGGCGTGGAGGTCAAGGAGCTCGTCGGCGTCGGCATGGGCCAGAAGCTGCCGCCGCAGCCGGCGCAAGCCAATGCCCAGGCCAACGCGGCGCCGCGCGTATTGGAAACCAAGCCCGGCCCGCCGCCGGTTTTGACCAAGCGCGGCGCGGATATCCTGGTGCGGGTCGAGAAGCTGCTCGACGACGCCGCCAAGACCGCCGGCAAGACCACGCTGAACGAGCCTTCGAAGACCGGCAAGGCCGAGTCCTCGAGCGCGCTGGCGTTCCCCGAAAACTACGTTGCCGCGGCCGGGCCGGACGGCGCGACGCCGGCCGTGCCACGCAAGAACTGACGTGCGGCTCCTCCTCACCACCTTGCTGGCACTCGTCATCGCCACGGCCGTTGGCCTCGGCCTGACCTATGCGACGGCGACCCGCGGCACCGATCTCGGCACGCTGAAGATCGGCGCCTGGACCGCGCGTCCGAAGAGCGGCACCTCCGATGTCGACCCCTATTCGCGCGCCACCATCGCACGCAGCGGCGAGCTGCCGATCGGCACCGGCGACGGCATCGCGTTCTCGGCGACCACAGACGACAAGAACAAGCCGCTCGACGGCCGCTGCGACATCGTGGTCAGCGGCGTGACGCCGGCGGCGCGGTTCTGGACGCTGACGCTGTTCGACCGCAAGGGCCACCTGGTCGCCAACACGCTGCAGCGCTACGGCTTCACCAGCCAGGAGATCATGCGCGCTTCCGACGGCACGTTCGAGATCCACATCGCCTCGCGCTCGCGCGCCGGCAACTGGCTGCCGACCGGCGGCATCGAGCGCTACGCGCTGATGCTGCGCCTCTACGACACGCCGGTGGGGGTCGCGACCCGCACGCAGCGCGACGCGCCGATGCCGTCGATCGCAACGACGGGCTGCCCATGATCCGCGTGCTGCTCACCATCCTCGCAGGCGTGCTGCTCGGCGGCGTGGTGCACCTCGTCAGCGTGCTGGCGCTGCCCCGCATCGCCTCACAGGACGCCTATTCGCGGCTGACGCCGATGACCAAGCTCAACGAGGTGACGCAGCTGCCGCTGGCCGACCCGAGCCATTCGCCGATGCCGCTGATGGATCCGGCTTTCGCGGTGGCGATCTGCCGCTACGATCTCTCGACCGGACCGCTCAAGCTCACCGTGCCGGTCAGCCAAGCCTATACGTCGGTGTCGTTCTACACCCGCAACGAGGTCGCCTATTACGCGATCAACGACCGCTCGGCCGGCAAGAAGGTGATCGAGCTCGACCTGATGACGGAGGCGCAGCACAACGAGCTGCCGGAGGACGAGGAAATCACCGCTGCCGACCGGCTGATCATCGACTCGCCGACGTCAACCGGCCTGATCCTGCTGAAGGCGCTGGCGCCGGAGCCCGGCCTGATGCCGCAGGCGCAGGCCTCGCTCGCCGCCTCCTCGTGCAAGGTGCAGACCGAGCCGGTCGCGGCCAAGCAGGAGGCGCCGCCGCCGCTCCCCGCGCCGGCCCCGCCGCCCGCGGCGCGCAAGCGTTAGCTCACATCCAGTGCATGCCGGCCGCAGCGGCAGGTCTCGTAGTCGACGGGATCGTGGCTGTTGACGATCGTCACATCAGCGCCATGCGCCGCCTTCAATTGGCGCAGCCGTTCCTGGTTCTGGATGCGCGTCGCGCGATCCATGTCCGCGCGGCGCTGGAACATGCCGAGCACCAGCGGGATCCGCGGCGTGGCATCGAGCTGCGCGTGGTGGAAATAGGCGTCGCCGGCGTGCAGCAGCCATCTGTCCTTGTCGCGCACCGCGATCCCGCAATGGCCGAGCGTGTGGCCCGGCAACGGGATCATCAGGATGTCCGGCTCGCGGTCGCCGAGCGCGCGCACGCCCTTGAAGCCGAACCAGTCCTCGCCACCGGCGCCATAGAAGGTCCAGTCCGGCCCGTGCTGCCACTGCGCCGTGATGTAGCGCCCCTGCGGCGGCGTGACCTGATGCGTTACCGCCATGTCGTACTCCTTGCGATGGACGTGCACCCTGGCCTTCGGAAAGTCCGGCACGCCGCCGGCGTGATCGCGATCGAGATGCGTCAGCAGCACATGGCGCACATCGTCCGGTGAGAAGCCGAGCGCCTTGACCTGCCGCACCGCCGTCTCGGCCGGATCGAGCCGCGGCGTCGTCTGCCGCACCCATTTGCGTCCGAGCCGAGGCGAGTCGCCGATGTCGTCGAGCCCGATCCCGGTGTCGACCAGCACGAGGCCGTCATTGCTCTCGACCAGCAGGCAGTGACAGACCATCCGCGCCCGCTGGAAGATGCTGCCGCTGCCGTTCACGAGCCGCTTTCCGATCGGGCACATCGTGCCGGTGTTGAGATGGTGGATGCGCATGACAGGTCCTCCGCTGTAACAGGCGCAGACTTGCCATTGGCGTTTCCATAGGTAAAATATTGTCTTTCTATCCATGCGATAGGATATACCGATGGATATCCGCGAACTCCGCTACTTCGCCGCGGTCTACCGCGAGCGCAATCTGACCGCCGCGGCGAAGCGCTGCTTCATCTCGCAGCCGTCGATCTCGGCGGCGATCACCAATCTCGAGGCCGAGCTCGGCACCACGCTGTTCATCCGGCACAAGAAGGGCATGGCCCCGACGGCGTCCGCCGCGCAGTTTCACGGCATCGCCCGCCGGATCATCGACGAGGCGGACGCGGCGCGAAATCTCTTCCGCAAGCCCGCGACGCGGCAGGCGCTGACGCTCGGGCTGCTGCGGACGCTCGATCAGGCCCGGACCATCGCGCTGCTGAAGCCGCTGACCGGCAATAGCGATCTTGCGCTCCGGCTGGTCGGCGCCAGCGAGAAGGCCGACGCACGGATCATCGCCAAGACCATGGTCGGCGCCGGCGAGCACTTCATCCCGCTGTGGAGTGAGCGCTATGTCGCGGCACTGCCGCCCTCGCATCCCCTGACGCTGAAGGAGACGCTGCGGACCACCGACTTCGCCGGCGTTCCGATGATCGATCGTTGCCATTGCGAGCAGCAGGAATTCTTCAAGCGTGCCTCACCGCCGCGCAAGCCGGTGGCGATCGCGGAATCCGAGGAGTGGGCGATGGCGCTGGTTGCGGCCGGGGTCGGGGTCGCGATCGTCCCCGAGGGCGTGGCGCGCGGCAATCCTGACGTCGCGATGCGCGCGATCGATATCGACGTGACGCGCCAGGTCGGCCTCGCCTATCCCTCGGCCCAGCCGCCCTCCGATGCGCTGAAGGCATTCATAGCGAGCCTGCCACGGCAAGCCAACAGTCGCCGGGTCAAATCGACGGCGAAGAAAACGAAGCGCGCCTAGTGTGCTGAATGCGAAGTTCGTGCGATTTCGCGGCAACCACCTTCACGAACTTCGCATTCATAAAGCACACTAGAATCATAAGTTTGCTAGTGTCCTTATCGAATCCGAAGTTCGTCCCGAAGATGCGGCGAATGATGCGAACTTCGGATTCGGGACACTAGCCCTTCGTCACCACGGCCTGGCCTGTCACCGGCGCGGAGATGAGCGGTGCGTTGGCGGTGAGCCGGGCGAGTTCGTTGATCTGGCGTTCGGCGTCGGCGGCCATGCCGTCGGGCGCCTGGATCACCAGCCGCTCCAGCGCCCAGCGATAGGACGAGATCCGCCGCTCCAGGGCCTGCTGGACCCATTGCACGATCAGCGTGTTCTCTTCCATCCGCGCCACCGCGTCAGCGCGCTCGCGCGGCGACACATCGGCGATCATGTGGAGGCTGGCATTGCGCTTGCGATCGAGCTCGATCACCTGGATCGCGGTGGCGAAGAACGGCTCGAAGCGGGTGATGTCGTCGCGCACCTCGTCGATCAGCAGCGAATAGCGCGAGGCGAACGAGCGATGCGGCTCGTCGATCAGATTGCGGCCATAGGCGGTGCGATCGAACACGACCCTCTGCCGCCACGGCGAAGGCAGCGGCTGGTAGTCGCCGAACACGCTTTTCCACGCCGGACGCGACAGCGGCGGCTCGATGAACTGATAGGCGAGGTCGCGCAGCTGACGTTCGTGTTCGGTGAGCTGGAATTGCGAGGCGTTCTTGCCGATGCTGCCGGTCGCCTCGGCGCCGATCCAGCGATGCATGTCGTCGTTGCGGAAATCGGCGCGGGTGCGGCCGAAATCGCCGCCGCTGCAGCCGGCGAGCGCCGAGCCCGCCAGCAGGATCAGCGCCGGGAGTGACCGCCGAGCGACGGTCCGCTGCACAAGCTCCGGCATTGCCCGATGTCCGCGATCAGGAGCGGCGTCGGCGACGGCGGCCCTGCGCAGTGCCCTGCTCCGGTCCTCGACCACCGCCGGTCCCCTCCGTCGTTCGCTCGATCCGGACGACGGGAAGGATCAGTACGGTCCCCATGCCTTCGCCGGCAGCACCGGCCATGCCCGGCCGCCGTGCAGCCGCATCCGCCGGAAACTCAACGATGGTGCCCATGTTCCGCTCTCTCTGGCCCCGCACGGACATGATTTGCCCCGCGCACGCCGAGTTAAGAACGCGCATGGTTAATGACATCTTAAGCCTCGGGTACGGACGGTTACGGATATGGCGCTGTGCCTTAATAGACACGCGCAAATTCGAGCATTCACCTTCACGGCTTGTTTTCCTTAACTGCCTCTTAAAACAGCCTGCGTAGGCTCGCTGCCACAAGGTTTTCAAACCGAAGTTCACTGGCAAGTCGCGTACGCCCGAGATGAGCGCAGCTCCGCTATTTCCTGGTTTCGATGGGCTGATGACGCTCTCCCGTCGCGAGGGCGTCGACATCCGCCCGACGCTGCTGCGCGTTCTGACCGACCTCTATGTGCAGGCGAGCGCACATTCTGCCGATGAAGAGCGCCAGTTCGTCGAACTGACGACGCGCCTGATCGACGAGGTCGACGACGCAACCCGTGCCGCGGTCCGCGCGCGGCTTGCGATCTATCCGGCCACGCCCGCCCTGATTATGGACAAGCTCGGGCTGCGCCGCGTCGGTCCCGACCAGCCGACGCCGGCGGCCACGCCAATTCCCGCGCCCTCACCGTCCGCGCTGCCGGCCAAGATCCCGACCGAAGCCGAACTGCGGATGGCCGCGAGCCTCGCCATGCGGCCGAACGATGCCGCCGAAATCTCCGACATGTTCTTTGCCGCCAGCACGAAGGAGCGCGCGCAGATCCTGCACAATCTGCAGGAGACGCCGCTGAAGGCCGCCGCGCGGATCCCCGCCGCGCGCGCCGCGCGCGCGATCCATATCCTGGAGATGGCGGCGTTTGCCGAGGACCTCGATAACTTCACGCTCGAACTCGGCGAAGCGCTGATCCTGCCGTCGCGGATCGCCGCCGACGTGGTCAACGATCCCGGCGGCGAGCCGCTCGCCTGCGCGATGCGGGCGCTCGACGTGTCGAGCGCCGCATTCCAGCGGATCCTGATGTTCCTCAATCCGGAAGCCGGCTCCTCGGTCAATTACGTCTATCGGCTGTCGCGGCTCTACGATCGCCTGAGCGAGCGCTCGGCGCTGGTGATGCTGGCGGCGTGGCGCGGCTCGACCATGGCGGTGGCCCGCGCCAGGTATCGCTCGTCGCTCTATGACGATGAGCGTCATCGCGTGCGCGCGACATCCTCGCAGACGCGCCCCGCGCTGCAGCCCGGCAGTGCGCCCGCCATTCGCAACCAGAAATCCGGAAGCTAGTTTTTAGCCAGATCGAGGAAGTGCCGTCCGGCGCGATCTTCGGTCTCGACGATCCAGGCATCGGGATCGAAGCGGAGCTCCTTGGTCAAGCGCTCCTCGATTGAGGGCTCGGACACCGGCTGTGGTGCGGTCGGCACGAACAGCCGCTCGACCGGACGGCTGTCGTCATAGACCGTCTGCGGCGCGGGCGCATACAGCATCGCGTTGCCGTCCATCAGCGCCACCTTGACGAATACGGCACCGGCTTCCTCGGCGCCCTTCTTGCGGACTGCGCCGAACACGCCCTCGGTCTGGCAGCGGCGCAGATACGCCGCGACCCAAATGCTTGTTTTCAATCGCATGCGCCGACCTATAGGCCAGCGGCGCGGTCACGTCCAATTGTCACAGATGTCGTCACGCAGCGGCGGGTTGACCGAACCAATCGTCACCCATATCCTTGCATCCGCGGTGCAAGCCGCGCCCGGGTCCACGGGAAGGGTTGAACCCACTTGCACCAATTGAGCGGCCAACCAAGCCTTTGTGCAGCCGGTTTTGTGGACCATCGGCGATGATGCACGGAGGTTTCCATGGACCGATCGCCCGCGCGATTGAATCTCGAACATCTGAAGAAGCAGGCCAAGGAGCTCATTCGCCTTTACCGGCGGCAAGCGCCGGAGGCTTACGCGCGTTTCCGGCATGCGCTTCCGGCTGCGGCCGGGCGCAGCGATACTGAGATCGCTGCGCTCAATCTGCGGCTGCACGATGCGCAGTCCTGCGTGGCGCGCGATCTCGGCTTCGCCTCCTGGCCGGACCTGCGGCGCTATGTCGACGCACAATTGCCGCCCGGAAAAAGCAAGGCCGACCGCGTGCGGCGATGGCTGCAGTTGGTCTATGCCGCAGACGTCGCCGGCACCACCGACCGCGCCAATCCGCGCGTTGCGGCGCGGATGTTCACCGAGGATCCCGGCCTCATCGCCGATGATCCCCATCTCGCCTGCGCCATCGGCGACGAGGCGACGCTGCAACGCACCGCCAACGACGATCCAGCATGGGTCAATCGTCCCGGCGGTCCCTTGAAACTGCCGCCACTGGTCGCGGTCACGCATTCCAGCCTGTTGCAGATTGCGGAATTTCAGGCCCGGCTGCATCGCTGCGCACGCCTGCTGCTGCAGGCCGGCGCCGATCCCGACCAGCACATCAGCAGCCGCTGGCCGCCCGGAACGCTCGACGCACCCGATGACAGCAATCCGCTGTCAGCGCTGTACGGCGCCGCCGGCCGCAACCACGATCTCGAACTGACCAGACTGTTGCTCGAAGCGGGCGCCAATCCGAACGACAATGAATCGCTGTATCACTCGCTCGAAGGCTCGGTGACGACAGGCCTGCTGCTCGAGCATGGTGCGCGGATCGCCGGCACCAACGCGATGTACAAGGTGCTCGATGACGAGAACGTGGCGGCGCTCGACCTGCTGCTGCGGCACGGCGGCAATCCGAACGAACCCGCCGGCAACGCGCCGCTGACCGATTGCGGCTCGCCGCTGATGTGGGCGATCCGCCGGCGGCGGTCGCGGACCTGCATCGCGACACTGCTCGACGCCGGCGCAGATCCGCACGTCACGACGCCGGATGGTCTCAGCGCCTACCGCTACGCATTGCAATTCGGACTGACTGAGGTCGCCGAGTTGCTGCGCGAGCGCACCGGCGACGAGACGCTTGCCGATGATGAGCGGTTCGTCGCGGCATGCAGCAGCGGTGATGAGGGCAAGGCGCGGCGAATCCAGGCCGGCCGGCCCGATCTTCCGGGTTCACTTTCACCGCAGCAATTGCGGTTGCTTCCTGAGCTCGCCGCGGCAGGCGGCGACGATGCGGTGCGGCTGATGGTCGAACTCGGCTGGCCGATCACGGTGCGTGGCGGCGATTGGGATGCGTCGGCGCTCAATCACGCGGTGTTCCGCGGCAATGCCGCGCTGACACGATTCCTGCTCGAGCACGGCGCGGAATGGACCGAGCAGCACGGCTTTGGCGACAACGCGTCCGGAAGCTTGTCGTGGGCCTCCTGCAACGAGCCGGTCAGCGGCGGCGACTGGGTGGGCTGCGCGCAGGCCCTGCTCGATCACGGGATGCCGCGTGCCATTCCGGATCGCGACGATCCGGAATGGGTGCTGCTGGCCGGCCGCAGGAAGCTGTTCTCCGACGAGGTCAGGGACGTGCTGCTGGGCGAGACGACCTGAGCAAGCCGCAACGAAAACGCAAATGGCCGGGACATGCCCGGCCATGACGGAGATCGATTCAATTTCGCCGCAAAGAACTACTCGATCGAATGCCCGATCATCGTGCTGAGCTCGCGCACCAGGCGATCGGACATCTGCCCGGTCACCGGCAGCTTGCGGGCGCGCTCGAACTTCGCGATCGCGTGCTGGGTATCGGCGCCGATCGTGCCGGTCGGCTTGAGCTGGCCGTAGCCATACTCGGTCAGCGTACGCTGGACTGCGGCGATGCGTTTGCCGGCCGGGCTCAGATGCTGTGTCGGAATCGACGCCGGCGGACGAATGACGCTGGACGGCGTGGCGGCCGGGGACGGTGCTGCGGCCGGCGGCGCAGTGGTCGATTTCAGCACCAGATTGGCCATCGGATCGACCGGCTTGGCCTCGGCCTTGGGTTCTGCCGGCTTGGCTTCGATGGACCTGGTCTCGGCCGGCTTGGTCTCCACCGGCTTCACGTCGACGGGCTCGGCCGATCGGGCAGCCGCCTCGGCCGGACGCGGGCGCGGTATCGGGCTGGTGGCCGCGGCAACCGGGGCCGGCGGCGGCAGCGTCACCACCGAACCGCCGAACATCGGCGACGGATGACGGCCGGCCTGCAGGAACAGCGCATTGATCAGGATCGCAACAATGGCAGACGTCGCCAGCACACCGGCAACCAGATCCTTCGGACTGTGCAGCAGCAGGCGCAGGACGAGGCCACGTTCCTCCTCGGCCGCGATGGCCACTGCCTTGGCGCCGCGGCGACGGCGCGGCGTTTCGTCGTCATCCAAAGTGTGTCTAGGCACTCTTCTTCACCTGATGGGTTTGCTCTTGTAGTCCGGAACGCAGCGCGGGCTTCAGGGGCGAGACATTGCTGGACGGCTCGACGGCGGCGGGCGGGGTGAACGCCAGCGGCAGCGCGACCGACACCGTGGTGCCCTCGCCCACCTTGCTCTCCACATTGATTTCGCCGTGGTGCAGGCCGACCAGTCCCTTCACGATGGAAAGACCAAGACCAGTGCCCTCGTGGCGGCGCTGATAGGTCTTGCCGGCCTGGAAGAACGGATCGCCGATCCGCTTGAGATCATCGGCGGCGATGCCGACGCCGGTGTCCGAGACACGCAGCACCAGCCGCGATCCCTCGACGCCGGCCGACACCGTCACCTTGCCGCCGCGCTCGGTGAACTTGATGGCGTTGGAGACCAGATTGAGCACGATCTGCTTGAACGCGCGCGGATCGCCGTTCACGATCGGCAGATCGTCGGGCACGCGGGTGACGAGGTCGACGCCGCTCTCGCGCGCCTTCAACGCCACCAGATTGCAGCAATTGAGCAGCGCCGGCCGCGGCGCAAACGGCTCCGGCGAAATCTCGAAATTACCCGACTCCATCTTCGACATGTCGAGGATGCCGTTGACGACGGACAGCAGATGCTGGCCGGAATCGTTGATCAGCTGCGCGTATTCCTTGCGGCGGGCCACGTCGAGGCCGAGCACGTCTTCCTGCGCGATCATCTCGGAGAAGCCGATGATGGCGTTGAGCGGGGTGCGCAGTTCGTGGCTCATGGTGGCCAGGAAGCGCGTCTTCGATGCATCGGCCTGCTCGGCCACATTGCGCGCCTGTTCGAGCGCCTGCTCCTGCACCTTGCGATCGGTCACGTCGCGGATCACCGCAACGACCTCGGCATCGACGGCGGCCTGATCGAGCGGGCGGCAGCGCATCTCGGCCCAGATGAATTCGGCGGCGACCTCGCCCCGCGCACCGTCACGGCGCACGCGGAACTCGACGCTGCGCGAGTCACCGCGCGCGGCGTCCGACAGCGCCGTGAGATAGGCCGGGCGATCGGCGACATGAACGCGGTCGAACAGGCCGTGGCCCAACAGCCGCGATGCCGGCACGCCGAGCATGTTCTCGGCCGCGGGGGAAATGAAGCGCACGGCGCCGTTGCGGCTGTGCCGCGACAGCACGTCGCTCATGTTATGCGCGAGCAGGCGGTAGCGCTCTTCCTCGACATAGAGCAGCGCCACGCTGGTACGCGCCAACGACTCCGCGCCGAAGGCGAGTCCGGCGGCGTAGAAGATCGCCGACACGACGCCGAACCCGACGAGCGTACTGTTCGAAGCAACCGCGGGATCGACGACCGGCAGCACATGATAATGGCCGAGCACACTCAGCAGCGCCGCGCAGATCATCGCCAGCGCGAACGCAAACGCCACCACGCGCCGCGAGGCCGACAGCGCCGCCTCGATCGGAATGACGACGAGCCACACGGCGGCGAACGAGGCGATGCCGCCGGTCGTCGCCGCGATCATCATCACGAGGCCGGCGAGCGCCAGCGACGACAGCACATGCGCGCCTTCATAGCGGCCGGTGCGCGACAGGAACCACGACAGCAGGATCGGCGCGATCAGCCAGGCGAATGCCGCGACCTCGATCGCCGTCGGCGCACCGCGCATCGCAAGAAAGGCAGGGAACGAGGCAAGCGCCGCCAGGCTGCCGAGCAGCCGCGGCGCCATGAAGGCACGATGGCGCGCACGCGTCAGCGCATCATATTGCGCCGACGGATGCAGCAGCGCATCCAGGCAATCGCGGATCAGACTCAAACTACTCACAGCACTCGCGCTTCGGCTCAATCGTCAACACAGACGCGCCGCAACGCCTCCTTCGTGATTGCAGGTCAACCTGTCAGAGCGAACTTAAGCGAACGCTAAGGCTGGGCGGCCTGCCGCCAAACACCGTGCATTGGAGTGGGTTTGACCCGCTATTCACCGGCCATTTGTCGGGGATGGTGAACGGCTGGTTTCCGGATGCGACAATCTATGGTTTCGAAATGGTGGACGCGGCGGATCCTGCGCATCCGACGCGCGTCGGGCGCCATCAATCGAAAATTTACGGCGAATCAATTCAGGCGAATTTTCCGCGATTTTTCGGCGGATTTACTTCAATGCAGATACTTCCGATTTATCGACCGATGCTAACCCTCAAGACCAATAGCGGCATCGACCGCGCAAGAAGCAAGACAAGACAGACGACCGGGATCGCGCCATGTTCTTCCTGCTGCGTTTGGCATTCTGGCTCGGGCTTGTGCTCGTGCTGCTGCCGAGAGACAAAACACCCGAGGCGGACAAGACGCCGCCGATCAGCGCGTCGGATGCGGTGTCGGCCGCGACCGCGACGATCAACGACATGGGCCAGTTCTGCAAGCGCCAGCCGTCCGCCTGCGAGGTCGGCGGCCAGGCCGCGACCGCGATCGGCCAGCGCGCGACCGACGGGGCGCGCAAGCTCTACCAGATCATCACCGACAAGAAGCCGCCGGACCACACCGGCTCGATCGGCAAGGACGATACCGATTCAGCCACCGCGTTCCGCGACACGCTGACCGCGGATGACCAGTCGATCGAATTCCGCCTGCCGCCAACGCCGTGAGCGGAAACCAAAGCGCTGTCGCGCGAAGCGGATCCCGGTTCGCGTTGAAGAAAACCCGTCAAAACAACCGGGAACCGGGTCCATTTTCATCGCTTTCGCGGCCCGCCTTCCTATATAAGCCGTCAAGGACAGGACGCGGGCCACGATGACGACGATCGACGAAATCAGGGACAATTTTGCGCTGCTGGACGAGTGGGACGACCGTTACCGCTATGTCATCGAGCTCGGCCGCACGCTCGAACCGTTGTCGGAGGCGGAGCACTCGGCCGAAAACAAGGTGCAGGGCTGCGTCAGCCAGGTCTGGCTGTCGAAGCGCATCGAGCGCGGTGCCAACGGCGAACCGCGCCTGATCTATATCGGCGATAGCGACGCCCACATCGTGCGCGGCCTGGTCGCGATCGTGCTGACGCTGTTTTCCGGGCAAACGCCCAAGGAAATCCTCGGCACCGACGCACTCGCGCTGTTCGACGAATTCGGCTTCCGCGACCATCTGACGCCGCAGCGCTCCAACGGCCTGCGCTCGATGGTCGACCGCATTCGCAACGATGCGCGCGAGGCGCTGGCGTCCGCCGCGTAATCTCCTATTTCCGCTTCCGCGCCTGCTGGCCGAGGCCCATCTTCTTGGCGAGCTGCGAGCGCGCCACCGCATAGTTCGGCGCCACCATCGGATAGTCGGCCGGCAGGCCCCATTTGTCGCGATACTGCTCCGGGGTCATGTTGTACTGGGTGCGCAGATGGCGCTTCAGCGACTTGAAGCGCTTGCCGTCCTCGAGGCACACCAGATATTCGGGCGTGATCGACTTCTTCATCGACACCGCAGGCTTGGCCGGCTCGCTCGGCGTGTCGCTGCGTCCGCTCGACACCCGCAGCAAGGCGGAGTGGACCTGGCTGATCAGGTTCGGAATGTCCGAGGCCGGCGTCGGATTGTTGCTGAGGTAGGCCGAAACGATGTTGGCGGTCAGCTCGACCGGCGTTTTGCCTGACGTATCGGACATGGCTCAATCTTCCCCGTGCTATCGACAGCCCGGCGCCCACCGGACAGTATCCATGCGCAGCAATACATTAATGGAATCGCGTACTACTTTGCGAATATGCACGAATTGCAGCAAATCTGACAACAACGGCCGCGTTTCCGGCCTCGGGCCGGCCGCGCGCAAGTATTGGCCCGGATCTTAAGAGGCTGACCGGAAATTAAAGTTGGGTGATTTCAGCAGGTTGTGATTCTTCGAGGTGTTCGAAGCCATCGGAGAAGCAGATGACCTGGACCGAAATCACCCGCTGTCAGCATGACAGACGAGCGCTGCGCTATGCAAGCGATTGTACGGATGCGGAATGGGCCTTGATCGAGCTGTTGATGCCAGGGCGGAGCAAGGTGGGTCGACCGCGCAAGACCTGCATGCGATCGGTATGGGATGCGATCCAGTACATTGCGACGACGGGATGCCAATGGGCGCTTTTGCCGAAGGATTTTCCTCCCTTTACGACGGTCCAGTACTATTTTTATGGCCTGCGCGACAGCGGGGTGTTGGACTTGATCAATGACGCCTTGGTTGAAATCGCGCGCAGGCTTGCTGGACGGGAGCCGCAACCAACGGCGGCGATCATCGACAGTCAATCGGTCAAGACGACCGAGAGCGGTGGGCCGCGCGGCTTTGATGCGGGCAAGAAGATCAAAGGTCGCAAGCGTCATATCGTCACCGACACACAAGGAAATTTGCTGAGCGCCATCGTGCACCCGGCCAATGTTCAGGATCGGGACGGTGCGCCGACCGTCGTCACTTTGGCGTGTGCGAGCTACCCGACTATTGCGCACTTGTTTGCTGACGGCGGCTACGCCGGCGAAAAGCTTGAGAACGCGCTCCGGAGAATCGACGGGCCCACTATTCAAATTGTCAAACGCCCGGATGAGGCAAAAGGCTTCGTTGTTGTTGCCCGACGCTGGGTCGTCGAACGAACGTTGGCATGGCTTAACCGCTGCCGACGTCTTGCCAAGGATTGGGAGGCCTCCGTCACCTCGGCTGAAGCATGGCTCCTTATTGCGTCAACTCGACAACTGGTCCGCCGCATCGCCAGATCGGCCAACGTCAAGTCATGAATTTTGAGTCAGACTCTAAGGCCGCTGCTCCAGGTGCGACCTGAGCTCGTCGATCGAGGCAAATCGCATCATGCCCTCCGGCATCTGCGCCTCGATCGATCCGTCCGAATAGAGCGAATAGGCCATGCCGTCGACGACGCCGGATTTGAGCACGGTCACCGGCGGCTGCTCCTGGGGCGGCGGCGGATGGCCCGATGCCGGCGAGGCGGCGGCGGCCGACTGGGCCTCGCCGAAGGTCGATGGCGTGCGGGGCCCGCGTCGCGGGGCGACGTCGACCGACCGCGGCCGGTCGGCCTTCGGCCAGGCATCGTCGAAGGTTGCCGGCGCCGGTTCGGCCGAACCGCCCGGATTCGAGCGCAGTTCCGGCGACAACAGATCCGGCGTGAGCGGCTCGGCGGCACGCCCATGGCTCCGTTCGCGCTCCTTGCGCGAGGAGGAGAACAGCAGATTGCGCCGCTTGGGCGGTGCAGCACCGTCCGCGGGCGCGGCCGCTGGTGCGGACGGCGGCACCTCGCCTGATGCGCCGCGCGAGGCGATTTCATCGTGCCAGGGCGGCGGCGCCGTCGGCGCGGATGGCGGGGACGCTGGAGCCAGCGGCGGAGGCGCCGACACCTTCGGCTCAGGCGGTGGGAACACCGGATCGTCGGGAGTGCCGCGCGGGGAAGTTGCAGACGACGACCCGGACCGCAGACCCACGGCAACGACGGCATCGAGCCGGTCGCCCATGGCCTGGAGTTCGCGAAGGATGGCGGCAAGGGCCACAACAATCACGCCGGTACATGCGCCGGTCACGCCTGTTGCGATCAACGTGCCGCCGACGCTGAATTCCTTGTTTGGAATTCCGAGGCCGATCGCCGCCAAGCCCGCCACGACCAGGCCCGCGCCGACGACCAACAGACCAACCTTCATCGAACTAACCCCCGGGAGACCCGACCGAAAATCGGCGCGGGCCACCAACGCCACGATACCGTCATATTGCTCACACCGCCAACCGCCAATTGTAGACAGAGTTCCCTAAAATCCCGCTTAACCGGGCGCGATGCGCTGCTTCACCGCGGCCGCAGCGGCTGTCGGGCAGCCAGCTCCCGTAGATCTACTGGCTACGAATTGCTGCCAATTTATTGCAACGCATCTGGGAAATTACGCCACAATTACCAATTACTTGGAAACGGAACTGCGCTATGGATGCCGGGGAATGAGGCCCTAAAGCGCCAATCTGGGCCACAGGCACGCCGGTATCACTAGCTATGTCATCGATTACGACGTCTGCCCTCGAGGCGCCTGCGCGGCGCTCGGTGGAGAAGACCTGCGACGATCTCGCTGTCCTCGTCCTCGGCGTGGTCGCCGTGGTCGCCGGCTTGACGTTCCGCGATTACGGTCTGGGCTGGGACGATTACACCCACGCTGAATATGCCGACCTCCTGCTGCGCATGTACGGGTCCGGGTTCAAGGACACCGGCGCGCTGTCGTTTGCCAATCTGTATATGTACGGCGGCGGCTTCGACATGGCCGCGGCCCTGCTGCACAAGATCATTCCGCTCGAACTGTTCGAGACGCGCCGCCTGCTCGGGGCAATCGTCGGCGTCATCGGCCTTGCGGTAACCTGGCGCCTGGCGCGCCGCGTCGGCGGCCCGCTGGCAGGACTGGCGGCGCTGCTGCTGCTGGCGCTGTGCCCGACCTTCTACGGCCACATGTTCATGAATCCGAAGGATGCGCCGTTCGCCGTGGCGATGGTGGTCCTGATCATGGGCCTCGTGCGCCTGATCGAGGAATACCCGGCGCCCTCGCCGCGCACCATCCTGATCGTCGGCCTCGGGGCCGGCCTGTCGATCGGCTGCCGCGTGCTTGGCGGGCTCGCATTGATCTACGCCGTGGTCGGCTTCGTCCCGCTCCTGATCGAGGAGTTCCGCAAGCAGGGCCCGCGTGAGGCGACCCACCGCTTTGCCCATGTCGTCTATGTGCTGCTGCCGGGACTTGTGCTGGGCTATCTCGTGATGGGCCTGATCTGGCCATGGTCGATCATGGAGCCCGGACATCCGCTCGAAGCGGTGACCTATTTCTCGCACTTCTTCGAGAAACCCTGGAAGGAGATGTTCGACGGCGCGCTGGTGTCGGTGCCGGACATGCCATGGTCCTATCTGCCCACTTTGTTCGCGCTGCAGCTTCCCGAAGTGCTGCTGGTGCTGCTGGCCGCCGCCGTCGTCATCACCTTGATGTCGCTGTCGCGCTACGACGTCACTGCAAAGCGCAAGTCGATCATGCTGATGCTGACGCTGGCGGCGACGCTGCCGCTGGTCATCGCGATGGTGAAGCGGCCGGCGCTCTATAACGGCATTCGTCACTTCATCTTCGTGATTCCGCCGATGACGGTGCTGGCCGGCGTCGCATTCGCGCGCGGCATGGACTGGCTCGGCGAGAACCGCCGCGCCTGGCAGCCCGCGGCGCTCGCTGTGTTCGCGTTCGGCCTCTTGCTGCCGCTCAGCGAAATGATCCGCCTGCATCCGTATCAGTACACGCACTTCAACCACATCGCCGGCACGGTGCGTACCGCGGACAACTTCTTCATGCTGGACTATTGGGGCCTGGCGCTGAAGCAGGCATCCGACGGGCTGCGCGAGCAACTGGCGGAGCGGCAGGAAGTGCCGCCGCAGAACCGCAAGTGGAAGGTCGCGGTGTGCGGACCGCAGCGCCCCGCGCAGGTCGCGCTCGGCCCCGACTTCACGATCGGCTGGGACAGCAATGCTGCCGATTTCGCGATGACGCTCGGCGAATTCTACTGCAAGGGCCTGGCCGCGCCTGTGATGGTCGAGATCAAGCGCGACGACGTCGTGTTCGCCCGCGTCTACGACATCCGCGGCCGCAGCATCTCGAGCCTGCTGGCGATCCCGGCGCCGTAACGCATCACGCTGCCCACTGACGATCGCCGTTCGGAGCGTGGGCCGCATGCCGACATGACTGTCACGCCGTTACCCTGCCTTGCTGTGGTCCGGCGGCGGCGCTAGGCTTCGACCAAGCAATAACGTCATCAATGGAGCAATCGGCCATGTCGCCAGCGGAAGCGCGCCTGAAGGAAGTGCCGTCGGATATGAGTGCGGCAGAATGGGAGCAGCGGATCAATCTCGCCGCCTGCTACCGGCTGGTCGCGCTCTATGGCTGGGACGATTTGGTCGATACCCACATTTCCGCGCGCGTCCCCGGACCCGAGCACCACTTCCTGATCAACCCCTACGGGCTGATGTTCGACGAGATCACCGCATCGAGCCTGGTCAAGGTCGACCTCGACGGTAACCAGCTCTCGAAGAGCGACTACAGCATCAACCCGGCCGGCTTCACCATCCATTCCGCGATCCACGAGGTGCGCGAGGACGCCGGCTGCGTGCTCCATCTGCACACCGTCGACGGCACCGCGGTGTCGAGCGGCCCCGAGGGCTTGCTGCCGCTGAACCAGACCGCGCAGCTCGTCACCCACGACCTCGCCTATCACGACTATGAAGGCATCGCGCTCGATCATGACGAGCGTCCGCGCCTGCAGCGCGATCTCGGCAGCAAGAACCATATGCTGCTGCGCAATCACGGCACCCTGACGGTCGGCCGCTCGGTCGCGTCCGCGTTCGAGCGGATGTACCATCTGGAGCGCGCCTGCTCGATGCAGGTGGCGACCCGCGCGCTCGGACCGATCGCCTATCCGGTCGACCCGCACGCGATCGACAAGAACACCGAGCTGCTCTCCAACCCGGACCGCGCCGAGCTGCGCTCGACCCAGCTGGTCTGGCCGCCGCTGCTGCGCAAGCTCGACCGGGTCAATCCCGGCTATCGTGATTGAAATTTCACAATCTTCGGCTAGGCTAACGGCCGACACCCTCTGCACTATCCGAATCAAAACGCCGCCCAATTCCGGGCGGCGTTTTTACGTGCAGCGCGCCTTGCACTATTTGGCGTCGGCGAATGCCGCCAGGATCCGCGCCCAGGAGCGGATGCCCTTGTGGTAGCTCTTGAGGTCGTACTTCTCGTTCGGCGAATGGATGTTGTCGTCGTCGAGCCCGAAGCCGATCAGCACGCTGTCGAGACCGAGCGTGTGCTTGAAATCGGCGACGATCGGGATCGAGGCGCCGGAGCCGATCAAGAGCGCCTCCTTGCCCCATTCGTCGGTCAGCGCGCGGCGCGCGGCTGCCAGCGGCTTCATGTTCCAGTCGAGCGCGATCGCCGGCGCGCTGGAATGGTCGGTGAACTCGGCCTTGCAGTCGGCCGGCAGGCGCGCCTTCACATAGTCGCGGAACGCCTTTCGGATCTTCTCGGGATCCTGTCCCTCGACCAGGCGGAACGAGACCTTCGCTGACGCCTCGGCCGCGATCACCGTCTTGGAGCCCTCGCCGGTATAGCCGCCGACGATGCCGTTGATGTCGCAGGTCGGGCGCGAGGAGACCTGCTCGATCAAGAGCCGGTCCTTTTCGCCGGCGGGCACCGAGAGGCCGATCGGCTTGAGGAAGCTCTCCGGCGTCAGATTGAGCTGCTTCCATTGGGCCAGAATATCCGGCGGCAAATCCTTCACGCCGTCATAGAAACCCGGAATGGTGATGTGGCCGTTCTCGTCATGCAGGCCGCCGAGGATCCGCGTCAGCACGCGGATCGGATTCTGCGCGCCGCCGCCGAACACGCCGGAATGCAGGTCGCGATTGGCGGCCTTGATCTTGACCTCGTCATAGACCAGGCCGCGCAGCGAGGTGGTGATCGCCGGCGTATTCGGGTCCCACATGCCGGTGTCGCAGACCAGCGCGAAGTCGGCCTTGAGGTCGTCCTTGTTCGCCTCGAGGAACGGCACGAAATTCTTCGATCCGATTTCCTCCTCACCTTCGATGACGATGGTGATGTCGACCGGCAGCGATCCCGTCACCGTCTTCCAGGCACGGCACGCCTCGACGAAGGTCATCAACTGTCCCTTGTCGTCCTCGGCGCCGCGCGCGACGATGATCTTGCGCCCGTCGGCATGGTCGGTCACCACGGGCTCGAACGGCGGACGGTGCCAGAGATTCAACGGATCGACCGGCTGCACGTCGTAGTGGCCGTAGAACAGTACGTGCGGGCGTCCGTCGCTCGCGCCGTTCAGCTTGCCGACCACGGCCGGATGGCCGGCGGTCGGCCGCACTTCGGTCTTGAAGCCGAGGGTTGCGATATCCTTGGCGAGATGATCGGCAGCCGCCTTGCAGTCATCAGCGAAGGCCGGATCGGCCGAGATCGATTTGATCCGCAGCAGCGTGAACAGCCGCTCGAGACTGTTGTCGAAATCGGCGTCGATGCGATCGAGGACGGGCTGCAGCTTGGCGTTGGACATCGCGGATATCCTTGTTGTTGGACGTTGCGCCAGGTTGTAGCGCGCCGGCCGCGGGAGGCAAAGCCGGTCTCCTGCTCAAGCCGGCCGGCGCGACGCTATCTGCGCAGCAATCCACCGAGAGCGCCGCGCACCAGCGCCCCGGCCGATCGATCCGCCAACCGAACCGCCGAGCGATTTGCCGAGATCGGCGGCCACGCCACCGATCACCTTGTCGGTCACCGAGCGCGTGACGCTGCGCGCGATCACCTGCCCGGTCGACATGCGGCCGCGCTTGACGTTGGTGCCGAAGATCGTGGACGCGATCGAACCGATCTGGCCGAGGATGCCGCCACCCTCGCCGCCAGCGCTGCCGTCCGCCGGCGCCGCCGTCCCGGCGAGCCGCTTCTGGATGATCTCGTAGGCGGATTCGGCATCGACCGCGGTGTCGTATTTGCCCTTCACCGGGCTCGCATCCATGATCGCCTTGCGCTCCTCGGGCGTGATCGGCCCGATCCGCGCCGACGGCGGGCGCACCATGACGCGCTCGACCATCGACGGCGTGCCGCCGCCCTCGAGGAACGACACCAGCGCCTCGCCCTTGCCGAGCTCCATGATCACCCGCGCGGTGTCGAGCTTCGGATTGGGCCGGAAGGTCTGCGCGGCCGCGGCAACCGCCTTCTGGTCGCGCGGCGTGAAGGCGCGCAGCGCGTGCTGCACGCGGTTGCCGAGCTGCGCCAGCACCTTGTCCGGCACATCGATCGGATTCTGGGTGACGAAATAGACGCCGACGCCCTTGGAGCGGATCAGCCGCACCACCTGCTCGATCTTGTCCATCAGCGCCTTCGGCGCGTCGGTGAACAAGAGATGCGCCTCGTCGAAGAAGAACACCAGCTTCGGCTTCGGCAGGTCGCCGGCCTCCGGCAATTCCTCGAACAATTCCGAAAGCATCCAGAGCAGGAACGTGGCGTAAAGCCGCGGGCTCTGCATCAGCTTGTCAGCGACCAGGATATTGACCATGCCGCGGCCGTCGCGGTCGGTGCGCATGAAATCCTTCAGCGTCAGCGCCGGCTCGCCGAAGAACTTGGCGCCGCCCTGGTTCTCGAGCACCAGGAGCTGACGCTGGATCGTTCCGACTGTCGCCTTGGACACATTGCCGTAGCTCTGTGCCGCTTTGCGGATCGGTGCCAGCGGATCCTCCTCGTCGTCGGCAGCCTTCTTGCTGCCGTCGGGGGCGATCGCATCCAGCAGCGCCCGCAGATCCTTCATGTCGATCAGCGTGAGGCCGTTCTCGTCTGCGACACGGAAGGCAACATTGAGCACGCCCTCCTGCACGTCGTTCAGATCGAGCATCCGCGAGAGCAACAGCGGTCCCATCTCGGTGACGGTGGCGCGCACCGGATGGCCCTGCTCGCCGAACACGTCCCAGAATACGGTCGAGAACTGATCCGGCTGGAAGGTCAGGCCCATCTCCTTGGCGCGCTTCAGGATAAAGTCCTTGGCCTCGCCGACTTCGGAGATACCGGAAAGATCGCCCTTGATATCGGCTGCGAAGACCGGAACGCCGGCGCGCGCAAATCCTTCGGCCATGACCTGTAGCGTGACGGTCTTGCCGGTTCCCGTCGCACCGGTCACAAGGCCGTGGCGGTTGGCCAGCGCAAGCGTCAGCCAGGCTGTTTCCTCGCCCTTGCCGATAAAGATTTTCTCATCGGTGTCGGCCAACTTGGTGTCGGACGTCGCCATCGCTTCGCCTCTTAACGCGATTTTAAATCGGCTCGATCCATTCGAACCGATGACATCATATTGCATCTTGCAGGTCGATTGAAACCATCGGCGCGCACTGATGTATATTGTCGCTCCAGCAGTTCCTCATACTTTATTCCCGGCCAAGTGACGAAAGGCATTGCGCATTGCGACAAGATGGTGTGAATCCGCCGCTCACTCTTGCAGAGGTGCAACACTTCCGACGCGATCGAAAAAGAAAACGAACTGAAATGCGCGGATCGCTTGTATTTCGTGACACAGGCGCTCAAGATAAATCTTCAAGAATGATCCGGCAAAAACCGGTTGAGGCGGGGCAATATGGACGAATTGGTTGGGCAGCTGGCCGCGAAGGCCGGCATCGACGGTGCTGTCGCTGAAAAAACCATCGGCATCGTTCTGGGTTTCCTCCGTAACGAGGGACCTTCCGACAAAGTCCAGGCTCTGATCGACCAAATCCCCGGCGCCGAAGCGGCAATCGCCGCCTCCAACAACAGCGGTGGTCTATCGCGGTTGATGGGTGGCGGTCTGATGGCTGTCGGCACCCGGCTGATGGCGCTTGGATTGAGCATGAGTGAGATTCAGAACGTCGCGCGTGAACTTTTCAGGTTCGGCCGCGACAAAATCGGAGCGGATCAAATGGGCGAGATCATCTCGGGGACGCCGGGCCTCAGCCAGTTTGCCTGAAGCATTTTTCCCAAACGCCATTGCACGTGCGCTCCCTTCTACCTGCATACGAGTATCATGACATACCCCCTCTCCGAGATCGAAGGCCTGTCCGCCTATTGCGCCACCAAACTGAAATCGCAGGGTATCCGCACGACCGACGCACTGCTTGAAGCCGCCCGCACCGTCAAGGGACGCAAGGCGCTCGCCGCCAAGACCGGGATCAGCGAACAACAATTGCTCGAATGGGCCAACATCTCCGACTACATGCGGATTCCCGGCATGGGCAAGGCGAAGGTCGGCCTGGTCCGCGCCGCCGGCGTCACCACCGTGCGCGAGCTCGCGCACCGCAACCCGTCGCGGCTCGCGCAGAGCATGAAGGACGCCAATGTGCGGCGTAAGCTCGTCCGCGTGATGCCGTCAGAGAAGTCGGTCGAGCTGCTGATCGAAGAGGCACGCAAGCTGCCTCCAAAAATCACCTATTAGCCTGTCTTAACGGCATTCGGCCGCCGGCCGCGTCACCCGTCATCGCCACACCTTGACTTGCCGCTGCGGTCAGCGCAAAGCCACCGCATGATGGCGAGCAAGCCCATAGCATCGACGGTGACCGGCCCGGCCGTATCGGCGGTGCTGCCGGCGCTGTTGTCGCGGCCTTATCCGGCGGTGATGGGCATCCTGAACGTGACGCCGGACTCGTTCTCCGACGGCGGCCAGTTCGCCACCCCCGAAGAGGCGCTGGCACAGGCCCGCAAGCTGGTCACCGAGGGCGCCGATATCATCGACATCGGCGCGGAATCGACCCGCCCCTACGGCTCGCAGCCGGTCACCGCCGAGGCCGAGATGGCGCGGCTGAAGCCGGTGCTGGCCGACGTGATCGCGCTTGGCGTGCCGGTCTCGATCGACAGCATGAAATCGGAGGTCGTGGCCTGGGCGCTCGACCAGGGCGCGGCGATCGCCAATGACGTCTGGGGCCTGCAGCGCGATGCCGGCATGGCGCCGCTCGTCGCCGCACGCGGCGTGCCCGTGATCATCATGCACAATCGCGAGCAGGCCGATCCGGCGATCGACATCATGCAGGACATCGCCGCCTTCTTCGAGCGCTCGCTCGCGATCGCCGCGAGCGCCGGCATTTCGCCCGACCGGATCGTGCTCGATCCCGGCATCGGCTTCGGCAAGACCCCGGAGCAGAGCATGATCGCGCTGGCGCGGCTCTCCGAGCTCGACGCGTTCCGCCTGCCGCTGCTGGTCGGCGCCTCGCGCAAGCGCTTCATCAGCACGGTCGTGCCGTCGGAGCCGCAACAGCGGATCGGCGGTTCGATCGCCGCGCATCTGATCGCCGCGCAGAATGGCGCCCGTATCATCCGCGCGCATGACGTCGCCGAGACCGTTCAGGCGCTGCGCGTGGCCGCGGCAATCGAGGGACAGCAATGACCGACACGATCTTCATCACCGGGATCGTCATCCATGCCCGTCATGGCGTGATGGAACATGAGACCGAAGTCGGGCAGCGCTTCGTCATCGATCTCGAGCTCTATACCGACCTCTCGGAATCCTCGCGCACCGACCGCCTCTCCGACACGGTCTCCTATTCCAACGTGGTGGCGACCGCGACATCGGCATTCAAGAACACCAACTACAAGCTGCTGGAGCGCGCCGCCGGCGCGGTGGCCGAGGACATCCTGGCGAGCTTCCCGCGCATCCGGGCGGTCAAGGTCACGGTGCACAAGCCGCATGCGCCGATCGCCGCGATCTTCGACGATGTCGGCGTGGTGCTGACCCGCTCGCGCCATCAACCGCCCCAGGGTTGAACGCAGATGGCTGACGTCCTGATCGCCCTTGGCGGCAATGTCGGCGACGTCCGCATCACGTTTCGCAAGGCGATCGCCAATATCTGCGGCATGACCCAGGCCGCGCTCGTCGCGCGCTCGTCGGATTATTCGACGCCGCCCTGGGGCGAGCAGCAGCAGGACAGCTTCATCAACGCCTGCATCGAGATCGAGACCAGTCTCGATCCGCATGCGCTGCTGTTCACGCTGCACAAGATCGAAGCCAAATTCGGCCGCGACCGCGCCAATGAGCGGCGCTGGGGGCCGCGCACGCTCGACCTCGACCTGATCGCCTATGATGACGTCACACTGAACAAGCCGGAACTGACGCTGCCGCACCCGCGCCTGTTCGAACGCGCCTTCGTGCTGGTGCCGCTCGCCGAGATCGTTCCCGACCGCGTCATCGCCGGGCGCCGCGTCGCCGATGCGCTAGCCAAGGTCTCCGCCGACGGTATTTTCCGTCTAGCGGACCTCGATTAAAGCCAAACCACCGCAAACAACCGTTTGGCTTGGCCGCCCGCCCGTGGCAATTTCCGGCCAAATCAAGGGGCTCCTCGCGGGGCCGGTGAAGGACGATTTGGGCGGATGACGACCTCGACTGACGATTTGGCTCTGGCTTCGGATTTTCGACCTGCGACCTATGACGACTGGCGCAAGCTGGTCGACGGCGTGCTGAAAGGCGCCCCGTTCGAGAAGCTGGTCGGCAAGACCTATGACGGCCTGAAGATCGATCCGATCTACCGCCGCGCCACCAACTCAAGCCCGCTTGCCGGCCGCGCCGCGGCTGCGCCCTGGCAGATCCTGCAGCGGGTCGATCACCCCGATGCCGCACAGGCCAATGCGCAAGCGCTGCAGGATCTCGAGAACGGCGCGACCGGCCTCGAATTCGAGTTCGCCGGCGGTCCCGGTGCGCGCGGCTTCGGCCTTGCCGATGCCAGCAAGAAGACGCTGGCGCGCGCCTGCGGCGGCGTCCATCTCGATGCCGGCATCATGATCGCGCTCAACCCGGTGATCGGACGCGAGAACGCCGGCGAGACCTTTGCCGACATGGTCGAGGCCCGCAAGCTCGACCCGGCCAAGCTCGACCTGCATTTCAATTACCAGGCGCTCAGCACCATGGCCGTGCGCGGTGCTGCGGCCATCGCCTGGCCCAACTACGAAAAGTCGTTCGGCCAGGTCGTCAATGGCCTGATCAAGCGCGGCTTCAAGGGGCCGTTCGTGCTGGCCGACGGCCGGCCGGTCCATGATGCCGGCGGCTCCGAGGTGCAGGAACTCGGTTTCACGCTCGCGCTGGGCCTCGCCTATCTGCGCATGCTGGAAGGCGCCGGCATCGATCTCGATGCGGCGCGTGCGGGCATCTCGTTCCGCCTCAGCGCCGATGCCGACCAGTTCCTGACCATGGCGAAATTCCCGCGCGTTGCGGCTGCTCTGGGCACGGGTCGAGCAGGCCTGCGGCCTCGCGCCGAAGCCGATCTTCGTCAACGCGCAGACCGCCTGGCGCATGCTGACCCAGCGCGATCCCAATGTGAACATGCTGCGCGCGACGATCGCAACCTTTGCGGCCGGGCTCGGCGGCGCGAACGCGATCACGGTGCTGCCGCACACGCTGGCGCTCGGCCTGCCTGACGACTTCGCCCGGCGCGTGGCGCGCAACACCCAACTCGTGCTGCTCGATGAGTCCAACCTGGCAAAGGTCTCCGATCCCGCGGCCGGCGCCGGCGGCATCGAGACGCTGACCTCGCAACTCTGCGAAGCGGCGTGGACGCTGTTCCAGGAGATCGAGAAGGCCGGCGGCGTCTTCGCCGCACTCGAGCAAGGCCTGCTGCAAAACAAGGTTGCGGCGACGCGATTGCTGCGCGAGACCAATGTGGCGAAGCGCCGCGACGTGCTGACCGGCGCCAGCGAATTCCCGGATCTGCGCGAGGCCGCCCCCGCGGTGCTGGATGTGAAACCATCAGCGCCGGCGTCCCCCGCCGACGCCAAGGTGAAGTTCGATGCCCTCGCACCGATGCGGCTCGCCGAGCCGTTCGAGGCGCTGCGCGACAGGTCGGATGCCGCGCTCAAGGCGCATGGCGCACGGCCGAAGATCTTCCTGGCCAATCTCGGCACCGCCGCGGACTTCACGGCTCGCGCGACCTTTGCCAAGAGCTTCTTCGAAACCGGCGGGATCGAGGCCATCGACAGCGAAGGCTTTGCCGACGCGGCGGCGCTGGCCGCAGCCTTCAAGGCCTCCGGCGCCACGATGGCGTGCATTTGTTCCTCGGATAAGATCTATGCCGTCAGCGCCGCCGGGGCCGCCAGGGCCCTTCAAGGCGCCGGAGCAAGGCATATCTATCTGGCAGGGCGGCCCGCCGACCAGGAAGCGGCGCTGCGGGCGGCCGGCATCGGCGAGTTCGTCTTCGCCGGCGGTGATGCGCTGGCGACATTGCGCGAGGCCTATCGGCGGATGGAGCAGACATGAGCGCAGAGGCACCATCGACACCCGTTCTGACCGGCGGCTGCCAATGCGGCGCCGTCCGATTTGCCGTCTCGGCGGCACCGACCCGGATCAGCATCTGCCACTGCCGGATGTGCCAGAAGGCGTCCGGCGCGCCATTTGCCTCCTTCGCCGACATCGATCGCAACGACTTCAAATGGACCCGCGGCAAGCCCGCCGCGTTCAGGTCCTCCTCGATCGCCGAGCGCGACTTCTGCGCGGCCTGCGGAACGCCCCTGAGCTTCCGCCGTATCGACGGGCCGCGGATCGAGATCATGACGGGCTCATTCGACCGGCCCGACCGGGTGATACCGACGCAGCAATTCGGGACCGAGTCCCGCCACGGCTGGGTGGTCGGCATTGCCAACCTGCCGAGCCAGACCACGATGCAGAATTACGGGCCGGACAAGATGGCGACGATCGTCAGCCGTCAGCATCCGGATCATGATTGAGTCAGAAGCTACAGCGATTGATCGAACGCAATCGCCAGTTTGAGGAAGCCCAGGAATGACGCGCATTCCCAATTTCGCCGATGTCGCCTTCCAGCCCGTTGCCACCACGGCCCCGGCTGCGAGCGCCGAGCCGTGGCTGACGCCCGAGGGCATCCCGGTCAAATCCGTCTACGGCGAGGCCGATCTCGAAGGCATCGACTTCCTCGAGACCTGGCCGGGCATCGCGCCCTATCTGCGCGGCCCCTACCCGACCATGTATGTCAACCAGCCCTGGACGATCCGGCAATATGCCGGCTTCTCCACGGCGGAGGATTCCAACGCGTTCTATCGCCGCAACCTTGCCGCTGGGCAGAAGGGCCTGTCGGTCGCATTCGACCTCGCCACCCACCGCGGCTACGACTCGGATCATCCGCGAGTCTCCGGCGACGTCGGCATGGCCGGCGTCGCGATCGATTCCATCTACGACATGCGCACGCTGTTCGCCGGCATCCCGCTCGACCAGATGAGCGTGTCGATGACCATGAACGGCGCGGTGCTGCCGATCCTCGCGCTGTTCGTTGCGGCCGCCGAGGAACAGGGCGTGCCGCCGGAGAAACTGTCGGGCACCATTCAGAACGACATTCTGAAAGAGTTCATGGTGCGCAACACCTACATCTATCCGCCGGCGCCCTCGATGCGGATCATCTCCGACATCTTCGCCTACACCTCGCAGCGGATGCCGAAATACAACTCCATTTCCATTTCCGGCTACCACATGCAGGAAGCCGGCGCGACGCAGGACCTCGAGCTCGCCTATACGCTCGCCGACGGCGTCGAATATCTGCGCGCCGGACTTGCCGCGGGCCTCGACGTCGATCGTTTTGCCCCCCGCCTTTCCTTCTTCTGGGCGATCGGCATGAACTTCTTCATGGAAGTCGCCAAGATGCGCGCCGCGCGGCTGCTCTGGGCCAAGCTGCTCAAGCAGTTCAACCCGAAGGATCCGCGCTCACTTAGCTTGCGCACGCATTGCCAGACCTCGGGCTGGTCGCTGACCGCGCAGGACGTGTTCAACAACGTGATGCGCACCACGATCGAGGCGATGGCGGCAACGCAAGGCCACACCCAGTCGCTGCACACCAACGCGCTCGACGAGGCCCTGGCGCTGCCGACCGATTTCTCCGCGCGCATCGCCCGCAACACCCAATTGTTCCTGCAGCAGGAGAGCGGCACCAACCGCATCATCGATCCCTGGGGCGGCTCCTATTATGTCGAGCGGCTGACCCGCGACCTCGCCGAAAAGGCCTGGGGCCACATTCAGGAGGTCGAAGCGCTCGGCGGCATGGCCAAGGCGATCGAGGCCGGCGTGCCGAAGCTGCGGATCGAGGAAGCCTCCGCCAAGACCCAGGCGCGGATCGATGCCGGCCGCCAGGCGGTGATCGGCGTCAACAAGTTCAAGCCGGACAACGAGAAGCCGATCGACGTATTGAAGGTGGAGAACTCCACCGTGCGGCGGCTGCAGATCGACAAGCTGGCGCGACTCAAGAAGGAGCGCAACCAGAAGGACGTCGATGCGGCGCTGGCCGCGCTCACCCGCTCGGCGGGCGAAGGCAATGGCAATCTGCTGGCGCTCGCGATCGACGCCGCGCGCGCCAAAGCCACCGTCGGTGAAATTTCGGACGCGATGGAAAAGGTGTTCGGCCGTCACCGTGCCGAGATCAAGTCCATCACCGGCGTCTACAAGCGAGAGGCAGCGGCGATGTCCAACAAGGTCGAAAAGGTGCAGGCGCTGATCGATGCGTTCGAGGAGGCCGAAGGCCGCCGCCCGCGCATCCTGGTCGCCAAGATCGGCCAGGACGGCCATGACCGCGGCCAGAAGGTGATCGCATCGGCGTTCGCCGATGTCGGCTTCGACGTCGATATCGGACCGCTATTCGCAACGGCTGACGAAGCAGCGCGGCAAGCGGTCGAGAACGACGTCCACATTCTCGGCGTCTCCTCGCTTGCCGCGGCGCATCTCACTGCGGTGCCGGAATTGAAGGCGGCGCTGAAGAAGCACGGCCGCGACGACATCATGATCATCATCGGAGGCGTGGTGCCGCCGCAGGACTACGACGCGCTGTATGCGGCCGGCGCCGAGGCGATCTTCCCGCCGGGCACCGTGATCTCGGATGCCGCCGAGGAGCTGATCCACAAGCTCAACGCCCGGCTCGGCCATAGCGCGGCGGCGGAGTAGCGCTGCCGCATCCCCGTCACAAGGCTCGTCATGCCCGGGCTTGTCCCGGGCATCCACGTCTTTGGTTCTATCTGAAGAAAGCGTGGATGGCCGGGTCAAGCCTGGCCATGACGACGCGGAATTGGTGGCCTCGCCAGCGATATACGCGATTGCCCTGCCCTCTGAAGGAGTTTTCCATGCGCGCCGCTCGCTCGATAACGCCTGTCCGCATCATGGGTCTTGCCGGCGTGCTCGCTTGCCTCTGCCTTCCCGCGCGCGCTGCCGATCCGAAAACCCGACGCCGCGATCAAGAACACGAGCATTGAAGCCAACGTCTATCTCGACGACAAGATCAAGGCAGATAGCGCGCTGGCGGCCGATTGCCTCGGCGAGGGCAGGAAATGGATCGACAGGAATGCCGCCGAGGCGGCATCAGCCCGGAAGGATGAGCCTGAGCTCTTCAGGGACCGCGGCGGCTACTCCTTCGAACGCAAATACTCCGAGCGTTCCGTCGTCGACGCTCGCTATGTGAGCGTGCTGCGCGACGATTACATGGACACCCACGGTGCGCATCCGAACACCGACGTCAACACCATCCTGTGGGATACGACAGCGAAGAAGCGCATCAGCATCCGCCCCTTCTTCACCGAGACAATGGATGACGGCCCGACCCTAACGGCGATGCGCAAGGCCGTCATCGCCGCGCTGAATGCCGAGAAGAAGCGGCGCGGCGCCGGCGAGACGGCGACCGCCGAATGGTACAAGGAGTTGAAGCCCACCCTGCTCAAGATCGGCGCCGTGACGCTGGCGCCGTCGACCGTGTCAGGCAAGAGCTCCGGCCTCGCCTTCCACTACCCGCCCTATGCCGTCGGCCCCTACGCCGAAGGCCAGTATGTCGCCTTCGTGCCGTGGGAGACGCTGAAGCCGTATCTGACGCCGGAAGGCGCAAAAATCTTCGCCGGCGCGCGGCCGAAGGGCGACGCGGACGATCAGCAATAGGGCGTCATCAACAAGCCGCGACAGTGGCGATCCGCGTTCCCCTCGCCTGCCATGGCCAGCCGTTGTAAAGCAAGACCATGACCGCATCGAAGCCTGCCGCTCCCGACATCAGCGCCCTCGCCAAGGACCTCCGTGCCGGCCACCGCGCCGCGCTGGCGCGGGCGATCACGCTGGTCGAGAGCCGGCGCGGCGATCACCAGGCGGCGGCGCGCGAGCTGGTGCAGGCGCTATTGCCCGACACCGGCAAGGCGGTGCGGGTCGGCATCACCGGCTCGCCCGGGGTCGGCAAGTCGACCACGATCGATGCGCTCGGCATGTTCCTGATCGAGCGCGGCCACAAGGTCGCGGTGCTGGCGGTCGATCCGTCCTCGGCGCGCACCGGCGGCTCGATCCTCGGCGACAAGACCCGGATGGCGCGGCTCGCCATCTCCGACCAGGCCTTCATCCGACCCTCGCCTTCCTCGGGCACGCTCGGCGGCGTCGCGGCGAAGACCCGCGAGGCGATGCTGCTGTGCGAGGCCGCCGGCTTCGATGTGGTGCTGGTCGAGACCGTCGGCATCGGCCAGTCCGAGACCGCGGTCTGCGACATGACCGACTTCTTCCTGGCGCTGATGCTGCCGGGCGCCGGAGATGAATTGCAGGGCATCAAGAAGGGCCTTGTCGAGCTCGCCGACATGATCGCGATCAACAAGGCCGACGGCGACAACCTCAAGCGCGCCAACCTCGCCGCCGCCGACTATCGCAGCGCGCTGCACATCCTGGCGCCGCGGTCCGAGCACTGGCATCCGCCGGTGGAGACCTATTCGGCGCTGACCGGCGCCGGGCTCGACCGGCTCTGGCAGAAGATCCTCGACCACCGTACCGCGATGAACGCTTCGGGCGAGTTCGCCGGCCGCCGCAGGGAGCAGCAGGTGAAGTGGATGTGGTCGATGCTGGAGAGCCGGATGATGGCGCGGCTGCGCTCGGATGCCGCGATCCGCGCCAGGGTGAAGAAGATGGAGGTCGAGGTCGCCGGCGGTCGCATCTCGCCCGCGGTCGCCGCCGAACAGATCGCGGAGATGCTGCATTGAGCGGCAGGCTGCGCATCCTTGTCACCGGCTTCGGGCCGTTTCCGGGTGCGCCGTTCAACCCGACCATGCCATTGGTGAAGCGGCTGACCGCCCTGCGCCGCCCGGCCTTCGACGACATCGCGCTGTCGAGCCACATCTTCGACGTCACCTACGCCGCCGTCGATCGCGAATTGCCGGAGCTGATCGCAAAACACCGGCCGCAGGCGCTCTTGATGTTCGGCCTCGCCGGCCGCACCGACTATCTGCGGATCGAAAGCCGCGCCCGCAACGCGGTGACCACGCGCTTCCCCAATGCCGGCCGCCAGCATGCGCGCAAGGGATCGATCGAGGGCGGCGCCGACGCGCAGGTGTTCGGACCTCATACTGAAAAACTGCTGCGCGCCGCGCTGGCGACCGGGATCGATGCGCGAGCCTCGCGCGACGCCGGCAGCTATCTCTGCAACTACCTGAGCTGGCGGGCGATCGAGGCCGTGAACCGCGACAATGATCTGCGCCTCGCGCAGTTCATCCACGTTCCGCCGCTCGCCCATGACGGAACGGCTGCGCCCGACAAATCATCCATCACGCTGGAAGCGCTCGTCGATGCCGGCGAAGCGATGCTGATGGAGCTGGTGAAACTGACCCGGCAGGCCTCGCGCGCGTGAGCGCGCGGATTGGGCGGTGCAAGTACACGCCCCTAGTTGGCATCCTCCAACTCACGCGTACGCAAGCTCAACCGTAGACCCCAGCAAATGCTAAAATTGGATCGAATGACGACGTCTGCGACGGCCATTCAGTGTCGTCACGGCGAAGGGCGGGACCCATAACCACGCAAGATCATTGTTGAGCGTCGCTGCAATGACGAGTCCCGTTCACAACACAAGCGCGGCGTATGGGTCCCGGCCCCCGTGCGCAATTGCGCACTAGGCCGGGACGACGCCTGGGAAGCAGCAGTGGGCCCGCATACTCCCCGGTGTCAGGCCCGCGAATGCGCTGGTGACGACATCGAGGAACGACTGTTTGACAACGTGAATCGGTTGCACCCGCGATTAACCCTACCGCCAACAATCGCCCCGCTGCGTCGGCATGTTCACCATGCCGCGCCGCGTTTCGCGCTACCACTCGACCCGCGAACGTCACCGCTCGCGAATGTTGCGAGGGCCATGCCCATGGACGTCAACCGCCGCCATCTGATCGGAGCAACCGCCGCCGGCGCAGCCGGCGTGCTTGCGATGTCGCCTGACGCTGCGCGTGCCGCCGCGCCGTCGACCGGCTCGCTCGGCCGCGACGTCACGCAATATGGCGTGCGCCCCGGCAGCCCCGACGACCAGACCCGCAATCTGCAGCGCGCGATCGACGACGCCGCGCGGGCGCAGGTGCCGCTCGCCTTCCCGCCCGGCGTCTACCGCACCGGCCTGTTGCGGCTTGCGCCCGGCAGCCAGCTGATCGGCGTCCGCGGCGCCAGCCGTCTGGTGTTCAACGGCGGCGCCTCGCTGCTGGAAGGCGAAGGCGCCGGCGGCGTCGTCCTGATGGGCCTCACCTTCGACGGCGGCAATGTCCCGCTGCCGAACCGGCGCGGCCTCGTGCATTGCCTGTCCGGCCGCGACATCCGCATCACCGATTGCCGCTTCACCGGCAGCGGCGGCAACGGCATCTGGTTCGAGCAGATGTCGGGCGACGTCAGCAACAATGTCTTCACCGACATCGCGACCACGGCGCTGGTGTCGTTCGACGCGATCGGCCTGATGGTGTCGCGCAACACCATCAAGGGCACCAACGACAACGGCATCGAGATCCTGCGCACCGCGATCGGCGACGACGGCTCGATCGTTGCCGACAACCGCATCGAGGACATCAAGGCCGGCCCCGGCGGCTCCGGGCAGTACGGCAACGCCATCAACGCCTTCCGCGCCGGCAACGTGATCGTGCGCGGCAACCGCATCAAGAACTGCGACTTCTCGGCGGTGCGCGGCAATTCGGCCTCCAACATCCACATCACCGACAACAGCGTCAGCAACGTCCGCGAGGTTGCGCTCTACTCGGAATTCTCGTTCGAGGCCGCGGTGATCGCCAACAACACCGTCGACGGCGCCGCGATCGGCGTCTCCGTGTGCAATTTCAACGAGGGCGGCCGCATCGCGGTGGTCCAGGGCAACATCATCCGCAACCTGCTGCCGAAGCGCCCTGCAGGCACCGACCCGAACGACGGCGCCGGCATCGGCATCTATGTCGAGGCCGACAGCACCGTGACCGGCAATGTGATCGAGAACGCGCCGACCTTCGGCATCGTCGCCGGCTGGGGCAAGTACCTGCGCGACGTCGCGATATCAGGCAACGTGGTCCGCAATGCCTTCGTCGGCATCGGCGTCTCGGTGGTGCCGGGCGCCGGCACCGCGCTGATCAACAACAACATGATCTCGGAAACTCCCGGCGGCGCCGTAGTCGGGCTCGACCACGCCCGCCCGATCACGCCGGATCTGTCGGCCGGCGGCGCCCAGCAATATGCGCAGCTTGTGGTCGGCGCGAACGCGGTGCGGCGCTAGCGCGTGATCCGGAAAAGCGCGAAGCGGTTTTCCCTCGCGACAAACGCGGAACGCGTTTGCACGGAGATCATGCTCAAAAAATAAGCGAGAGCGGTCGCCTACAGCGCGTTGCGCAGCAGCGGATAGCGCCGCTGGATGGTGTCGAGATCGAGCACCGGCGGCCGCACCGCCGGAGGGGGCATCTCCAGCGGCGGCGCGTCGGCCACGGTGAGCGGCTGCTCCAGCACTTCCGTTGCCGTCTCCAGCGCGGCCGCGACCGCGGTCATGGCGGCCTCCGCCAATGTCGCGGCCTCCGACCGCCGCTCCGGCACTGGCGAGATATCGCGCGGCGGCAGTTTCGACCTGCCGCGGCCGAGCCAGGACAGATCGATCGGCGAATTGTCGAGCGAGGCTTCGCGCGACAGCAATTCGCGCCAAATGTCGACCGCAGCGCGGGCTTCCCTGATGTTCTCGAGAAAGGCCTGCTCGCTGTGATAGCGCCGCCAGCGCCCGGTATCGAACAGTTCGGTAAGGTGCTCCAGCCTTTGCTCGGCGAGGTTGCACCAGCGTGCAACGATCTCCTGGCCTCTGGCCACGTCGGTCCGATGTGTCATTCAAGTTGCCCGCAGGAAAAGAAACGGACGCAGACGCAACCGAACCGAATCAACTGGACGTGACGCCGATATTCTGTGGAAAAGGTAAATAAAGTCTAACTAAATTCTTAATCGCGAATCGGCGATCGAAGAAGTCCGCTCGACTACGGAGTTTCTCGCTCGAACTGCCGTCAAGTCATCGACTGCCATGGTGGGCGAAGCGCACCGCTGCCGGGCAACGCACAGCGGAATGATCCACAGCAAACCGTCGCCGCCATCGCGCGCATCGCTATCCCGCCGCGCACGATCAAGCCCGTCATGCAAGGGTGCCCCCAAAATGAAAGACCCGTCCGGGGGGACAACCGGACGGGTCAAAGCCATATGGGCGCTTGGGGTGGATGGGCGCTCGCGCCTGATATAGCCGGGGAGGGATAAACCGCTCCCACACACATAAGTCGTGAGAGGAAGGCGGACGTTCAAATCGCCGGCGATTTTTTTAACCTTCTCGCGCCGCGGTTCCATCGCACCGTTGCCGGCGTTCGGCGTCGAAAATCACTGCGCAGCACGACGATTTGCTGCGGAATCCTCCGATGCGATCGACGGCGCAGGTTCATTCGACGTGCGGCTCACGGAAGTGTTATTGCCGTCGGCCTGCTCTGCAGGCTGCGACGGTTTGTCCGCGGCAGAGGCGACCGGAGCGCTGGTCGCCGCCATCACCGCGGCAAGCGCATCCGCCTCGCCGGCGCCGAACAGATCGTCACGTCCAGGCGTCCCGAGATCGCGCGCCGTGCTGGTCAGGATCCGTCGCACCTCGGCGGGCTTCAACACCGGATTCCGTTCCAGCACCAAGGCCGCGATGCCGCTGACGAACGCGGCCGAAAACGAGGTGCCCGACATCAGCTGGTACTTGCGGTCAGGCACCGGCACGAGGAGGTCGGCGCCCGGGGCCGCCAACGCGATATGGCTGCCGCGGTTTGAGGCCGCCATCAGCCGGTCGCCGGCATCGGTGCCACTCACCGCGATCACACCGGGATTGGCAGCCGGGTACAGTGGTGGCGATGTCGCGCCGGCATTGCCGGCTGCGGCGACCAACACGACGTCCTTCGCCGCGGCGGCGGCCACGGCGCGTCCGACAAGTGCATCCTGCGGTCCGGCAAAGCTCATATTCACGATCTGCGCGCCATGCGCCACCGCGTAGTCGAGACTCCTGAGGATCACATAGGAGGTGCTCCCGGCGCCGCCCGCGACCGCACCGAAGGCGCGGATCGCGAGAATCCGCACTTCCGGCGCGCTCCCCGTCAGCCTGACGCGCGCCGCAATCGCGCCGGCAATGGCGGTGCCGTGGGCTTGCGGGCCATCCTTGCTGCCGAGCGCATCGAACGTATCCGCGATCGTGTTCGCCAGCTCCGGATGGGCGGCATCGACACCGGAGTCGATGACGGCAATGGTGACATTCATTCCGCGCGCCAGTTTGTGGGCCGCGGGCAGATGGAGCTGTGTCTGGGCATATTGCGCCGGATCGCTGCCGCCCGACGCCTTCTGGTCCTGCAGCGCGTAACGGTAGTTCGGCTGCACGAAGCGGACGCCGGCATCGCCTGCGAGCTCGCGGCTCGCCGTTTCGGCCGAACGATTGCCCAAGATGCGGAACAGGCCGATCGTCGCACCCAGCAGCGCGACATTCTGCGAGGCGATCCGCCTCAACCCATGGCGGCGCGCGAGCGCATCGGCCTCCGCCTCCGTCAAGGCGCCGTCGATTTCGGCCACGAGTTCATTCGGCACGGTTCGCCTGCTCGACGCATCCTGCGTACGCAAACGGCCGCCACCACCGGCGCTGCCCTTCCGCGCTGCGCCCTTGCCGGCGGCCGTGCGGTCGGAGCATTGGCCGCGATCGCCGTCATCGCAATTGGCGGAGAAACGCGGCGCGGGGCGCACAGGGGGCGGCGACACGCGCGATCGTGGCCCATCGTCGGTCCACGACGTGGCCGGGCCGCGGTCCACCGACGGCGGCATGCGGCCAACCGTGCCGCCGAACCCGCCGACGGGATTGCCACCAACACGGCCCATAGCGGGATTGGCCCGCTGCCCAAGCGAGACCTGTGGCGCGCTACCGGTCGGCGATCGCATGAAATTCTGGGCGGAGGCGGAGCCGGCAACACAAACCAGCAACAATGCTGCGGCCGCGGCGATCGCGTGGTTCGTCGATCTGGTCCGGCCGTTGGCGGCCATGGTGACCTCAACTCGGCGCAGAACCGTCAGCCGCCGATTACGGCGTTTCGACCGCGAGGCTGACGATCTTCTCCTTCTGCAAACGCGCAATCAGCGCGGCGACGCTGCCCTTGTCCATTGCGCGGAACTGCAACCGGAACATCCCGCCCTTCCCGTCGAGGATCGAGGCCTGGTAATTGTCGAGCAGCGACGTGATGTCGGCGATCCTGGCATCGGGCGTGAAGCGCACCAATAGCCGGGTCGGCGTCGCCGCCACGCTGGCACCGAGGTCGCGGGTGATCGGCGCACTGGGTGCAACGGCGCTCGGCGCGCTGCGTTGTTCGACCGCATCAAGCGAGGCGGTCTCGAACAAGGCCGGCTGGCTGCGCATCAGCACCGTGCCGATCAAGCCCGCCTGCAACAACACCACGACCGCGCCGAGGCCGGACGACCAGGCCAGCGTCCGCGGCGATAATTTCGAAAAGAACTCCGAGACGGAGGCCGACATGCGTGCCCCCATCGACGGCTTGTGCTCCGGCTCGGCATCGATCGCGGCGAACAGCTTATGCATGGCGCGCGCCGAGGGCGCACCGAGGCTCTCGTTGAGGCCGATGGTTTCGGCATATTCCTCGCGAATGACGGCATATTGCCGGGCGAGCTCCGGATCGCTCGCGAGCGCGTCCTCGACGCGGCGCGTGTCACGCGCGTTCAGCGTGCCGGCCGCGTGCCAGGGCAGCAGCATCTCGATATCGTCAGGCTCTTGCACCTTTTTTCTCGCAGCCATCATGGCCAACCTCGCTCGACACCGGCTGCCTTCAGCAACTCGGCAAGTTTCTTGCGCGCATAGAACAGGCGCGTCTTCACGGTATTCTCCGGAATCCCCACGATCTCAGCGACATCTTCCACGGATTTCTCGTGATAGTAGACAAGATCGACAATTTCCCGATGTTCCGCCGATAGTCCCGTCAGGCACCTACGCAGCGTGTCACCGGTGTCCTTCTTCTGCACTACCGTTTCCGGATCGTCGGACGTGTCCTCGATCGCGTTCGCGGCCTCATCGTCCAATTCGGCGTCCTTCCTTCGCCGCAGCGAAGACAACGCCTTGAACCGGGTAATCGCCAGAAGCCAGGTCGAAACGGCGGATCGTCCCTCAAACTTGCCCGCCTGACGCCACACGTCCAGGAAGACCTCGCTGATGAGATCTTCCGCCACCTGTTCGTCCCGCACGAGCCGAAGCCCGAAGCGGTACACCCTGACATGGTGCCGCCCGTACAGCACCTGCATGGCAAGCCGGTCGCCTTGAGCGATCCGAGCGATCAGAACGTCGTCTGAAGCCGCCTGTGTCGCGCTCAATGGCCGTCTCGCAAAGTTGGTCTGAAGGGGGCGGTGCGTGGTTCGACGCGAGAGCCAAGATTCTTCACATTACGGCAATGTCCGCACTGCATGTGTGATCTATGCCACAGTCGGCGATTCAAATGAGGAAAAATCGGCCGAGACTCGATAAACGGTATCATAATAGTGAGAACTCTCGCGGGCAGGCACCATCGGGCGCGACCATACCAAGGCTTTATCGGCAAGCCAGCACCGTCACCAAGTCCACCACGGCGCAGGCTCCCGGCACACCGCTCCGGACCCGCTTCGGCAAACGGATTCCCCTTACGAAACAAGGGCGATGACCGGATCACACCGGGGTAGATTCGGTTCCAAAAGATACCAAACCTAAAGGCTTTCCCACGTAGATTTTCGCCGAATTTCACCAATGGCGGGACCATGGGCAGCGCTGCGTCGTCACTTCCCGGCCCGATCGCGGGCGCATCGGAAAGCGGCCGTCCCAGGCTCACGGCCGAGCGCCTGGCGCGCCGGGCCAGGCAGCGCCGCCAGATCCAGTCGATGATCGCAGCCTGCTTCGTGCTCGATGCCGTCGTGCTGCTGATCTACGCGCATGCCGGCACCACGTCCGTTTGGGTGGCGGCGGCCTACGCGCTGACCGGCCTCTGTTTGGTCGTTGTCTACGTGATGCTCTCCGAGCGCGGCTTTCACGAACGCTTCCGCGACCATTATCTGGTCGCGCCGCAATCGGCGATCAACATGGTGAACCTGCTGGTGTTCACCTACATCGCGCCGGAAGTCGGCGTGCTGTTCCTCTGCAATCTGTTCGTGGTGTTCGGCTTCGGCGCGCTGCGCACCTCGGCGCGGCAGACCGCGATCGTCTGGACCGTCATGGTGCTGGGCCTCGCCGCACTGTTCCTCGGCACCGACAAGGCGATCGGGATGCCGACCGCGACGCGGATCGATCGCCTCGCCACCATGCTGGTGTTCGCGCTGACGATCGGGCGCTGCATGTGTCTCGGCATCTTCTCCAGCTCGATGCAGCAATCGCTGTATCAGAGCGGCCTGAAGCTGAAGGAGGCCTACCGGCGCATCGAGGAGCTCGCCGAGCTCGATGAATTGACCGGCGCCTCCAATCGCCGCAGCATCATGCGCACGCTCGACGAGGAGATCGCGCGCTGCGCCCGCAACGGCAGCTCCTGCGCGGTCGCGCTAATCGACCTCGACCATTTCAAGCGCATCAACGACGTCTACGGCCATCCGATCGGCGACGAGGCGCTGCGCACCTTCGCCATCGGCATGTTCGCCAACCTCCGCAGCGTCGATCGCTTCGGCCGTTACGGCGGCGAGGAATTTCTGCTGGTGCTGCCCGACCTGTCGCAGGATCAGGCGATGCGCGCGCTCGAGCGGCTGCGCGCGATCATCGCCGATCTCGACTGGAGCGCATTCTCGCCCGGCATGCGGGTGACGATCTCCGCAGGCGTCACGACCCTCAAGCCGCGCGAAAACTCCGATACGTTGCTCGCCCGCGCCGACGGCGCGCTTTACGCAGCCAAGGCGAGAGGACGCAACCGCATCGCCAGCGCCTGAGATCCTTCATTCCCTCTTCGGCGCCGGAGAAGCCGTCGCCACTGCTCCAGGACAGAGTCATGAGTTTGAAGCCCGAGACCGCCCCCGAAAGTCTGCTCGACGAGCTGCAGACGACGCTCGCGCACGGCACCGTCGCACGCCGCGTCGAGACGCTGCGCCGCGTGACCGACCTCTTCATCAACGGCTCGGTGAACTATTCCAACGAACAGATCGTGCTGTTCGACGACGTTTTCCAATGCCTGCTCGAGCACATCGAAAACTCGGCCAAGGCGCTGCTCGCCAACCGCCTCGCCCCGATCGACACCGCGCCGCCGCAGACCATCCGCACCCTTGCCTTCGACGACCTGATCGAGGTCGCGGGCCCCGTGCTGACGCTGTCGCCGCGGCTCGACGACGACACCCTGATCGAAACGGGGCGCAGCAAGAGCCAGGCGCATCTGCTCGCGATCTCGAACCGCAAGACGCTGAGCGGTGCCGTCACCGACGTGCTGGTGCTGCGCGGCAATGACGAGGTGATCCAGAGCGCGGTCAACAATCCCGGCGCGGAGTTCACCGAGCGCGGGTTCACCCGCCTGGTCAGCCGCGCCGAGGGCGACGACAATCTGTCGACCTGCGTCGGCCTGCGCCCGAACATCCCGCGGCATCTCTATCTCAAGCTGGTTGCCAAGGCCTCGGACGCGGTCAGGCAGCGGCTCGAGGCCGCCAATCCGCAGCAGGCCAAGGAGATTCCGATCGCGGTGAAGGAAGCGACGCGACGCGCGCGCTCGGCGCCGGCCGCCGTGACGCCGGACACCGCGATCGCGCATGCCCTGGTCAAGTCGCTCTACCAGGACGGCCGGCTCGACGAATTCCAGCTCGCAGCCTTCGCCGAGGCCGGCAAGTTCGACGAGACCAATGCCTCGCTCGCCGCGCTCGCCAACGTCTCGGTCAGCGTCGCCGAGAACATGATGATCGAAACCCGCGCCGAGGGCGTCATGATCCTCGCCAAGGTCTCGGGCCTGTCATGGTCGACGGTGCGGGCGATCATCAACCTGCGCGACGACATCTCGGGCGGCGAGCCGACCGATCTGCAGGCCTGCAAGGACACCTATGAACGGCTGCGGCCGTCGACCGCGCAGCAGGTGCTGCGCTTCCATCGCATGCAGCAGTCCGCGCCCGCGGCCTAGTATCTCTGCCGTAGCCCGGATGAAGCACAGCGCAATCCGGGCTACGACGTTCTCTTCCCCTTCCCCCTGAAAGGGGGAAGGTCGGGATGGGGGTCCAGCCGCAGGCGACGCTGCTCTTGACGAGAGCTGATCCCCACGCGCTTTGCTCTGACGAGCAAAGCGACCTCCCCTTTTCAAGGGGAGGTTAGGGCTCAGCCGGATTTCGCTCCGCCCAGACTACGATTGCTCAATATCGTAGCGCCCTCGTTCCCATCAGCGCGCCGACGCTCGCGACGATCGCGGTCGCCAGCGTGTACCAGGTGGCGACGAACAGCGGCGAGTCATCGGTGCAGTGCGACGCGTAGACGGTCGCCGCAAGCCCTGCCGAGAGCAGGCCGGCTATCGCGCCGGCGACCGCCGGTCGCGCCGGCGCGCCCTGCCGCAGCCCGTACAGCGCGCCGATCAGCAGCGGCAGCGACATCGCGGGGATCGCGGTCATGCAGGCCATCGAATTCTTGCCGATCAGCCGCGTCATCATCGGCGTACGCTGCGGCATCATCATCTCGCCACTGATCGCGGCGACGAGGATGCCGGCGGGAATCAGCAGCCACCAGCCGAAGCCGCGCAGCGAAGCCTCCGGCCGCGTCAGATGCAGACTGACCGCGATCGCCGAAGCGGCGAGCGCCAGCGTCACCGCGAACTTCAGGTCGAAGAACGGATTGTGCATGGCGGTCATCACGTCGGGCCGCACGCCGAGTTCGGCGAAGAAAATCAGGAGCGAGACCGGCGCCGCCGCCAGCAGTGCCAGCATCAGCGCAAGACCGATCGGACGCGCGCGATAGGCATTGTCGGCGGCCAGGGTCCGAATGAGTTGATCGGTGTCCATGCTCATCGATCCCGTAATTTCGCGGTGAGGCTCGCAAGCCCGCGATGCAGCGCGACCCGCACCGCGCCCTCGCTCATCGAGAATTTCGCCGCGGTGTCCTTGATCGAGGCGCTGTCGACCGCGATCGATTGCAGCACCTCGCGCTGCCGCGCGGGCAACGCCTGCAGCTGGGCGCTTACCTCGCCCGGCGAGGCCGTCGGTTCCGGTGTTTCCCCGGGCAGCGTCTCGGCGAAATCATCGATGTTGACGAAGATCCGCTTGCCGCGGCGGCGCAGCGCGTCGATCAGCTTGTTGCGTGCGATCGCGAACAGCCACGGCGCGAACGCCGCGCTTGTATCCCAGGTCTGTCGCTTCAAATGCACCGCCAACAAGATGTCCTGCACGATGTCCTCGGACTGATCGACCGGCTGTCCCGCGCGCGCCAGGCCGCGGCGCGCCGCGGCACGGAGTACCGGCGTGATGGCCTTGAGCAGGCGATGATACGCCGCGTCATCGCCTGAAATGGCCGACCGCATCAGGCCGGTCCATTCATCCTCACGTTCGCGCACGCAGGCTCCTGAATTGCAATTCGGCCGATCTTTCAGTTCGTTACGCGGCACGCCAGACGATCACGAATTCGTGATCTCTATCCTCCGACCGCGCGCCGAGGATCGGCCTCAAAGAATCGCTCCGGCGGGTTTCCAGACGTCACGGCTCATAACACCGATCGGTCCGACAAGCATCGGTGCTGCTGCTCGCCCGATCGACCACTAGGACGAAATTGCCCAGCTTTTGCCCCTGGATGCCCGAAGATTCCCTTTTTCTGCCCCGGTGTGGACACGCAGCGGGGTCTCTTTTCGCCCTTGGGCGGGCGACATGGGGAGATCATCAAAATGAAGATCAAAGCCGGCGGGCGCTTGGCATTGATGGTTGCGACAGGACTGACAGGGCTTTTCGTAGGTCTCGCCGGTCCGCTGCCGGCACATGCGGCCGGTTCGGACACATCAGCATCGAAATCCGACAGCGCAACGGCCGACAAGTCCGCGCAACAGAGCCCCCGGCATAGCCGGCGCCATGCGCGCCGCCAGTCCTCCAAAACGGCCGATAAATCCGAGAGCAAGAAGGCCACCAGTAGCGACGCCGGCAGCGTCACCTCGGCAGGCATTCCCGCCACGGTCGCCAACGCCAATGCGGAGCTGACCTCCGGCGACGACAATGCGGCGGCGACGCCGGTGAAAGCCAATGCGTTGATTGCCGCGGCCGACAAGCCCGCAGACCAGTCCGACGGTAATGTGGTCGCATCCGACCAGCTCAACGACGTCGACCGCGCCCTGCAGCAGGAGCAGCCGGCGGAACAGCCGCAGCCGGCCCAGCCGCAGACCGTCCAGCAGGAGGCACCGCCTGCGCAACAGCCGGTCGCCGTGGCGGCACCCAAGCCGGCCCCGGTTCTGGCGAGCAGCGACAGCGCGAGCTGGGACCAGACCTCGCTGATCGGGAAGATCTTCATCGGCTTCGGCGCCCTGCTCACGGTGGCCTCCGCCGCGCGCATGTTCATGGCCTAGCGGAGGCACCTGCGGTGCGGCGCGGGGGGCGCCGCACCGCAGCCCAAAGCCTCGCTTCAGCCACTTGAAGCGCATCCCGTCAGCGGGCACATTGCCCGGCAAATCAGGCACGGGGTTTGCGTCCATGGCTACGTTCGAATTCATCATCGTCGAAAGCAAGGGACCGGTCGGCGTCATCACGCTGAACCGGCCGAAAATGCTGAATGCGCTCTCGTTCGGCGTGTTCCGCGAGATCGCCGCGGCGGTCGACGATCTCGAGGCCGACGACAAGATCGGCTGCATCCTGATCACCGGCAGCGAGAAGGCCTTCGCGGCCGGCGCCGACATCAAGGAGATGCAGCCGAAGGGCTTCATCGACATGTTCAACAGCGACTTCACCGCCATCGGCGGCGACCGCGTCGCCCGTTGCCGCAAGCCTACCATTGCCGCGGTCGCGGGCTATGCGCTCGGCGGCGGCTGCGAACTCGCGATGATGTGCGACATCATCATCGCCGCCGACACCGCCAAGTTCGGCCAGCCGGAAATCACCCTCGGCACCATTCCCGGCATCGGCGGCACGCAGCGCCTGACCCGCGCGATCGGCAAGTCGAAGGCGATGGACCTCTGCCTGACCGGGCGGATGATGGATGCGGCGGAAGCCGAGCGCTCGGGCCTCGTGTCGCGGATCGTGTCGGCCGACAAGCTGCTCGAGGAGGCGCTCGCGGCAGCCGAGAAGATCGCCTCGATGTCGCGCCCGGCGGTCGCGATGGCCAAGGAAGCCGTCAACCGCGCGTTCGAAACGCCGCTCGCGGAAGGCATGAATGTCGAGCGCAACCTGTTCCACTCGACCTTCGCGCTCGAGGATCGCTCCGAGGGCATGGCGGCGTTCATCGAGAAGCGCAAGCCGATCAACAAGAATCGTTAGCCCATCCGGCTCCGTTGCAAGGCCGCGGTGACGAGCGCGCGATAGGCGCGCTCGGCAAAATGCGTCGGCTTGTCGAGACCGAGCCGCGCGAGGCATTCGCGGTCGGCGGCATCGGGCGGATGCCGCATGCCCTGCCACAGCAGGCCGGCGAGTTGCAGCGGCGTGTGCTGCGCCTGCTGCAAGATCTGCAAGGCCGGAATCAGTCGCTGCTCCGCATCGGTGAAGTCGCTGCCGAACGGGAATGACGGCAGCAGCCCGGCGTCGCGCGCGGGCTTCAGCGCAGCACCGATGCGCTCGGGATAATTTTCGCGATGCGCCGCCGGAATCTCGTAGCTGCGCGGCAGCTTGCCGGCGTCCTTGGCCTGCCGCATCAATTCGCCCTGGAAGCGGGAGTCCGACACCTGCAGCATCGCGGCGATCACGTCGGCATCGGATTTCCCCCTGACGTCGGCGACGCCATATTCCGTGACAAAGACATCGCGCAGATGCCGCGGGATGGTCTCATGTCCATAGGACCAGCGGATGTTCGACTGCGCCTTCCTGCCGGACTGACGGGTCGCCTCCAGCGCCAGCACCGAACGTGCGCCCTCGAGCGCGAATGCCTGCGCCACAAAATTATACTGGCCGCCGACCCCGCTCACGACCTGGCCGTTCTCGAGACCGTCCGAGATCGCAGCGCCGAGCAGCGTCGCCATCATCGCATTGTTGACGAAGCGCGCATCGACCCGGGCGCGACGCTTGCCGTCCTCGTCGCCGAAGATCTCGTTGGTGAAGGAAACCGGCATCATCTGGATTCGCGCCAGCTGCTCTGGTGCCATCTCGCGCAGCGCCCGGTAGAATGATGGCGGGCCCAGGAAGAATGCGCCGTGCAGGATCACACCGCCAACGTCGCGCTTGAGGATGCCGGCATCGATCAGTCCTAAAAACGCCTCGAACAGCATCTCGCTGACGCCGTAGAGACCCTTTTCGAACGAGCCGGTCTCGGCCGCGACGAGTTGCCCGGTACCGGGCGCAAGGCGCTGCATGATGCCGCGGAATTGGGCGTTGTCGCGATGGCGGACCACGAGCCCCTGCGCCAGCGCGTCGCCGACCTGCCCGATGCCGATCTGCAGCGTGCCGCCGTCGCGCACCAGACCGGCGGCGTGCAAGCCGATCGCATATTTGGTGTCGCTGATCGGCTCGGACGGCGGCGCGAACAGCGGGAAATCGGTCTCGGGACTGTCGAGCACCGCGGCGAATTCATCCGCCGGCAGGTCGCCGGCGCCGGGCATGAACGGCAGCTCGGAATTGACCTGGCCGATTAGCTTGAACGACGCCCGCCCCTGCGCACGGGCGCGCAGCACGTCGAGTGTGGTGTCGGTGTTGCAGCTCAGGCTGTAGCGCGGCGCACCGTCGACCACGCGCTTGGCAACGAGCTGAGGCACGACATTCAGTCCGCACGACAACAAATATGACGCCGCATGGGTGTAGTTGGCGGAAATGTAGTGCTGTTGCGCCAATGGCTGGTGCAGCCACTGTCCCGCGAGGAAGAAGAACTCGATCACCTTGACGTTGGGCGGAAGTGCGCCGTGATGCAGCGCATCCGCATACGCGAGATCCGGATAGCCGCCGAACAGGCGATCGATCACCGGTCCGATGAAGCGCCGTTCGAGCAGGCTCTTCGGCTTCGGCTTTTCCAGCGTCAGTGCGGAGAACAGCGTCAGATTGATGGAGCGGTCGGCCAGTGCCCGCGCATACAGCGCGTTGACGATGTGGTTAGCCTTGCCGAGGCCGAGCGGCAGCCCGACCACCAGTTCGGTTCCGACGTCACGAATGATGTGCTCCGCGATCGCCTCGGGGTCGGAGAACAATATGGGCATCAGCAATGGACCCGGAGGAGACAGTGGATAACCGGCGTCGTTGAATCGACGGCCAGCGGTTCAAACTTATACTTCATATGATCGATACGTTCGCCTGTGACGAACCGGCAACAGACAAGAACTGAAATGATGTGCAGATGTCGCGCGGCGGTTTGCCTGTGGCGGCACCGCCCCGTAAACAGGTAGATGTGTCGACGGCGTCGGCGGGGGCGGACTGCCGGGGTTTTTGGTTTGCGGGATCACATGGTTGAGCGTGCCGCGAGGGTCGGCGATGTTGCGAAGCGCGTGCTTTCGTCGGGCATCGGCCTTGGCGTGCTGGCATGCGCGCTGCTGACGGAGACAGCGGCCCGCGCCGAGAGCCTGCCGGAAGCCCTGGTCAAGGCGTATCAGACCAATCCGCAACTCAATGCCGAGCGGGCTCGCCAGCGGGCGACCGACGAGAACGTGCCGCAGGCGCTGGCCGGCTACCGTCCCCAGATCATCGCCGGCCTGTCGGTCGGCCTGCAGGCGGTGCGCGACCAGCTGCCCGGCAATGTGATCCAGACCGCAACGCTGAAGCCGTGGCAGATCGGCGTCACGGTGACGCAGACCCTGTTCAACGGCTTCAAGACCGCCAACAGCGTCCGCGCCGCCGAGTTGCAGGTGCAATCCGGCCGCGAGGCGCTGCGCAATGTCGGCCAGGGCGTGCTGCTGGATGCCGTCACCGTCTACACCAATGTGCTGGCCAACCAGACCCTGGTCGAGGCGCAGCGCGCCAACGTCGCCTTCCTGAAGGAGACCCGGGCAATCACCGAACGACGCCTCAATGCCGGCGACGTGACGCCGACCGATACCGCCCAGGCCGAGGCACGGCTCAACCGCGGCCTCGCCGACCTCAACGCCGCCGAGGTCAATTTCGCGGTCAGCCAGGCCACCTATGCGCAGGTGGTCGGCACTGCGCCATCCCAGTTGCGTCCGGCCGAGACCATCGACCGGCTGCTGCCACGCAGCCGCGAGGATGCTATCGCGCTCTCGCTCCGCGAGCATCCCGCCGTCACCGCGGCAGGCTTCGACGTCGACGTCGCCTCGACCTCGATCCGCGTCGCCGAGAGCAGCCTGATGCCGAATGTCTCGGTGCAGGGCAGCGTCAGCCGCAGCCGCGACACCGACACCACGCTCGGCAGCTTCGGCACCGATCAAGCCTCGGTGATCGGCCAGGTCACCCAGCCGATCTATGACGGCGGCACCGCCGCATCGCAGACCCGGCAGGCCAAGGAAGTCGCGGCGCAGAGCCGGCTGGTGCTGGATAAGGTTCGCAATCAGGCTAAGACCGCCGTGGTCAGCGCGTGGGTTGCCAATGAAGGCGCCAAGATCGCGGTGTCGGCCTCGGAGTCCGAGATGAAGGCCGCGGAAGTTGCGCTCGCCGGCGTGCAGAAGGAAGCCGCGGGCGGCCAGCGCACCACGGTCGACGTGCTCAACGCGCAGCAGGATCTGATCACCGCGCGGGCACGGCTGATCGGTGCGCAGCGCGACCGCGTGATCGCCTCCTACACGCTGCTCAGCGCGACCGGACGGCTCGACGTCAAGACGCTGAACCTGAAGACGCCGGACTATCTGCCCGAGGTGCATTACCATCAGGTGCGCGACGCCTGGCACGGCCTGCGCACGCCGTCGGGACAATAGGCATTGCGGAACCGTTCGCACCGCGAACTGGCCCTTCCCGCCCTCTCTCTCCGCCGATAACCTCCGCCCCCGCCGGCAACCCATAATGCCGGCGCGCGTATGACGCGCATAACAGCCGAGCACGCAGGGAGACGTCCAATGCTGACGCGACGCGATATGATGCTGGCTTCCATCGCAGCCGGAGTGACCATGACCAGCAGCAACGCATTTTCCAAGGCAGCGCAGCCATCGACCGCGGTAAACTTCGACGTGCCTGCCGGGGCGTGCGACTGCCACACCCACATCCATGGCGACCCCGAGAAATTCCCGTTCTTCGCCGGCCGCGTCTACACGCCGGAACCGGCCTCGCCGGCGGAGATGAGCGCGCTGCACAGAGCGCTCCATGTCGAGCGCGTGGTGATCGTGACGCCGAGCGTCTACGGCCCCGACAATTCGTCGACCCTGTTCGGCATCACGGCCCGCGGGCCGACCGCGCGCGGCGTCGCCGTGATCGACGACAAGACCAGCGAGAGCGATCTCGATGCCATGAACAAGGCCGGCTTCCGCGGCATCCGCCTCAACCTCGCGACCGGCGGCGTCAACGATCCGAATGTCGGCCGGCAGCGCTTCTCGGCCGCGATCGAGCGGATGAAGGCGCGCGGCTGGCATGTGCAGCTGTTCACCAGCCTCGCCATGATCTCCGCGATCAAGGACCTCGTCGCCACAGCGCCGGTGCCGGTCGTGTTCGACCATTTCGGCGGCGCCGAGGCCGCACTCGGCACGGGCCAGCCGGGATTTGCCGACCTGCTCGCGCTGGTCAAATCCGGCAAGGCCTATGTCAAGATTTCCGGCGCCTACCGCGCCTCCAAGCTCGCACCCGATTATGCCGACGCCACGCCGCTGGCGCAGGCGCTGATCGCGGCCAATGCCGAGCGCATCGTCTGGGGCACCGACTGGCCGCACCCGGATTCGGTGACGCCGCAAGGCAGGAAGGTCACCGACGTGACGCCGCTGTTTCAGATCGACGACGGCCGCCTCCTCAACCAGCTTCCGGTCTGGGCGCCGGATGCCGCGATCCGCAAGGCGATCCTGGTCGACAACCCGGCGCGGCTCTACGGCTTCACCTGATTCCTTCTGAGCTAGCGCTCGCGCGGCCGGCGCGAGAAATAGAAGATCAACACCGGCAGCGTGATCAGGATCACCAGCGGCGCCAGCATCATGCCGGTGACGACGACGATGGCGAGCGGCTTCTGCACCTGCGAGCCGATACCTTCCGAAATCGCCGCCGGCAACAGGCCGACGCCCGCCACCACGCAGGTCATCAGCACCGGACGAAGCTGCAGCTCGCCGGTGCGGATCACCGCGCGCATCCGGTCATAGCCTTCGTCGATCAGCTGGTTGAACTGCGACAGGATGATGATGCCGTCCATCACGGCGATGCCGAACAGCGCGATAAAGCCGATCGCCGCCGAGACGCTGAACGGAATCCCCGAGATCAGAAGCCCGAGCACGCCGCCGAAGATCGCCATCGGGATCACGCTCATCGCGAGCATGGTGTCGACCATCGAGCCGAAATTGAAGAACAGCAGCACCGCGATCAGCGCGAGGCTGATCGGCACCACGATCGACAGCCGCCGGATCGCATCCTGCAGATTGCCGAATTCGCCGACCCACTCGACACGCGATCCCGGCGGCAGCTGCACCTGCTCGTCGATCTTCTGCTGCGCCTCCCGGATCGCGCTGCCGAGGTCGCGCTCGCGCACCGAGAACTTGATCGGCAAATAACGTTCCTGCTGTTCGCGGTAGATATAGGCCGCGCCGGAGATCAGGTTGATCGAGGCCACTTCAGAGAGCGGGATCTGCGTGATGCCGCCATTGGCGTTGGCCACCCCGATCCGCAAGTTCTGGATCGCCTCCGCGCTCTTGCGGTATTCCGGCGCAAGGCGGACGATGATCGGGAAGTGCCGGTCGCTGCCGGGTTCATAGAGGTCGCCGGCGCTGTCGCCGCCGACCGCAACCCGGATCGTGGCGTTGATGTCGCCCGGCGACAGGCCATAACGCGCGGCACGGGCGCGATCGACGTCGATCTGGATGGTCGGCTGGCCGAGCGAGGTGAACACCGCAAGGTCGGTGACGCCCTGCACGGTCGACAACACCGACTTGATCTTGTTGGCGGTGTCGGTCAGCGCCTGCAGATCATTGCCGTAGAGCTTGATCGAGTTCTCGCCCTTCACGCCGGACACCGCTTCCGACACGTTGTCCTGCAGATATTGCGAGAAATTGAATTCGACGCCCGGGAATCTCTCCTGCAACTGCGCCAGCAATTGCGCGGTAAGCACTTCCTTGTCGTGGGTGGTGGGCCATTCGCTGGCCGGCTTCAGCGGCGCGAAGAACTCGGCGTTGAACAGGCCGGCCGCGTCGGTGCCGTCGTCGGGACGGCCATGCTGCGACACCACCGACAGCACCTCGGGACGGCTGCGGATCAGCTTGCGCATCTCGTTGACATAGGCATTGCCTTCCTGCAGCGAGATCGTCGGCGGCAGCGTGGCGCGGATCCACAGATTGCCCTCCTCGAGCTTGGGCAGGAATTCGAGGCCGAGGAAGCGCGCGAAGATGATGGTCATGACCACGAGGCCGGCCGCACCGGTCATCACCATCCTGCGGTTGGCGATCGCCCAGTTCAGCACCGGCACGTAGATCCCGTCGAGCTTCTTGACGATCCAGGTCTCGGTCTCGTGGATGTGCGCCGGCAGGATGATCGCGCTCAGCGCCGGCGTCACCGTGAAGGTCGCAAGCAGGCCGCCGGCAAGCGCATAGGCATAGGTGCGCGCCATCGGGCCGAAGATGTTGCCCTCGACACCGGATAGCGTGAACAGCGGCAGGAACGCCGCGATGATAATCGCCGCGGCAAAGAAGATCGAACGCGACACATCGGCCCCCGCCGACAGGATGGCGTGGCTCTTCATCCCCATCACCGTGTCCTCGGAGATGTGGCTTCGCTCGTCTTCCGACAGCGCGGTGGTCTGCGACAGCCGGCGGAAGATCGCCTCCACCATGATCACGGTGGCATCGACGATCAGGCCGAAATCGATCGCGCCGACCGACAGCAGATTGGCGGATTCGCCGCGCAGCACCAGGATGATCACGGCGAAGAACAGTGCGAACGGGATCGTCGCGCCGACGATCAGCGCGCTGCGGAGGTCGCCGAGGAAGATCCACTGCAACAGCACGATCAGGAGGATGCCGACCACCATGTTGTGCAGCACGGTGTGGGTGGTGAGCTCGATCAGGTCCTTGCGGTCGTAGATCCGCTCGATCTTCACGCCGGGCGGCAGGATCGAGGAATGGTTGATGTCGTGGACCAGCTGCTCGACGCGGGAGATCGTCGGCGAGCTCTGCTCGCCGCGGCGCATCAGCACGATGCCCTGCACGATGTCGTCGTCATTGTCGAGGCCGGCGATACCGAGCCGCGGCTTCTCGCCGATCGTGACATGGGCGATGTCGCGCACCAGCACCGGATTGCCGCCGGACTGCGAGACCATGGTGTTGGCGAGGTCGTCGATCGAGCGGATCAGGCCGACGCCGCGCACCACGGCCGATTGCGAGCCGATGTTCACGGTGTTGCCGCCGACATTGATGTTGGCGTTGGAAACCGCCTGCAGCACTTGCGGCAGCGTCAGGCCGTTGGCGACCAACTTGTTGAAGTCGACCTGGATCTCATAGGTCTTGGTCTTGCCGCCCCAGCCGGTGACGTCGATCACGCCGGGCACCGCACGGAAGCGGCGCTGCAGCACCCAGTCCTGCAGCGTCTTGAGGTCGAGCACGCTGTAATTCGGCGGTCCCTTCAGGCGGTAGCGGAAGATTTCGCCGATCGGGCTCAGCGGCGAGATGCCGGGCAGCACGTTGCCCGGCAGCGGCGCGAGCTGCGACAGGCGGTTGAGCACCTGCTGCAGCGCCTCGTCATAGGTGTAGTCGAAGGAGAACTGCAGCTTGACGTCGGAGAGGCCGTACAGCGAGATGGTACGGATGGTCTTGAGGTTCTTGATGCCGGCGACCTGGGTCTCGATCGGGATCGTGATGTAGCGCTCGATCTCCTCGGCCGAGAGGCCCGGGCTCTGCGTCACGATGTCGACCATCGGCGGGGTTGGATCGGGATAGGCCTCGATGTTGAGCTGCTTGAACGCGAGCAGGCCGCCGATGAAGACGACCACGAACATGGCCACCATCAAGTAGCGGCGATTGACGGCAAGGGCGACGAGGCGATCCATTCAGATCGGCGCTTTCAACTGGAAGGGACTTTTCTTATTGAGCGTGATCTCCGCGCAAACGCGTTGCGCGTTTGTCGCGAGGGAAAACCGGTTCCCACGTTTCCGGATCATGCGCTTAGGTGCCTGATGCGGCGCGGTCGATGAAGAGGCTTCCCTTCGTCACGATCTGCTCGCCCGGCTTGAGGTTGCCGGCGACCTCGACGAGGTCGCCATTGATGAGGCCGGGCTTGATCTGGCGCAGTTCGATGGTCTTGTCGTCGGGCCTCGCGACCCAGACCCGAACCTGGTCACCCTCGTAGATCAGCGCCTGCTTCGGCACGCCGACCGCCGGATGATCGCCCTTCGAATACAGCGTCACATTGGCGAACATCTCGGGCTTCAGCCGCTTGTCGGCGTTGTCGATGGTGGCGCGGACCAGGAGGCGGCGCGAGGTCGCGTCGATCGCCGCGGCGACATAGTTGACCCGGGCGTTCAGCACCTTGCCCGGCAGCGCCATCACGCTGAAGGTGAGGTCCTGCCCGACCGCGACGCTGTCGGCGTCGGATTCGCGGACAAAGGCGATCAGCCAGACCGTCGACAGATCGCCGATCACGTAGACCGGGTCACTGGCGCCGGTCGAGACATACTGGCCCGGACCGGCCTTGCGCTGGACCACGGTGCCGCCGATCGGCGCGAACACCGTCGTCTCCGGATTGAGGCGGCCCTTCTGCCGCAGCGTCGTGATGTCGTCGTCGCTGAAGCCGAGGATGCGCAGCTTGTTCTGCGCCGCTTCCAGAAGCGTCTGCGCCGAGCGCGCATCGTTCTGCGCTTGCACCAGCGCCGCCTGCGCCTGCTGATAATCCTTCAGCGGGATCGCCTTGCCCTCGGACAGATCCTTGGCGCGCTTCTCCTGGATCTGCGCTAGGTCGAGCGCCGACTGCGCCTTGTTGAGGCCGGTCATCGCTGCGACGTAATCGTTCTGCGCCTGCACGGTGTCGGCCGCCTCGATCACGAACAGCGGCTGGCCCTTCACCACGGCATCGCCCGGCCGCACCATGAGGCGGGTGACGCGCCCGGTGTAGGGCGAATAGACCGGGGTGGAGCGGTCCTCATCGATGCCGATCTTGCCCTCGGTCACCAGCTCGGAGCGGAAGGTTCGCTCGCTCACTGTCTGGAAGGTCAGGCTGGCCCACTCGGCCGCCGACGGCGCATAACGCGCGCCGCCCTTGCGGGACTGGCTGGAGACTTCCGAAGATGTCTGCTTTTCCGTGCCGAAACGCGTGTAGCCATAGGCACCCGCGCAGGCAACCGCCAGCAGCACCGCGGCCACGACCAGGCGCGGGCGGCTAAAGCTCTGCATTCTCTTGGTAAACTCTTTCACCATGCGGTCCGCGGGGTCGATCGTTGCAGCGTCCGGCGGGACAGCCCCAGCGGTGCGCTAATAGTGCTGAATTGGCGTTTCAAACAACCTAAAAATCGCCCTTCGGCGATGCCAGTCGTTAAAGTTTGCATAGCCTGAACGGCAGCTGAATGTCTCATCCGGGAAACTCCGGGGGAGGAAACTCCGGAGGATGGCTGCCGAGCGGCATGGCCGGACGGGACCAATGCGCCGGGGTCCGCGACAGCACCGCCGCATGGCGGACCGAGCTCAGCGTGCCGAAACCGGACGGCACCCGTTCGATGAAGGGCTGCACCGCATCCGCCTTCAGGTCCTCGGTCGCAAGACCTCCCTCGAGGCGGCCGAGATTCCACAGCCAGCGCCCGGTCTGCGCCAGCGATACCCTGACGTGCCAGCTGCCGCCCTCGCGGGCCTGGCGGGCCTTCGCCATCATGGCACCGAACGCCATGAAATATCCGGTCGCGTGGTCGAGCATCTGGGCCGGCAATTCCTTCGGCCCATCGGTGCCCGCCGCCTGTCCTTCGGCATGATTGAAGCCGGTCGTGGTCTGCACCAGCGAGTCGAAGCCGCGGCGCCCGGCCCACGGTCCGGCATGGCCGTAGGCCGACAGCGTCACATAGACGATCCCGGGATTGATCCGCGCCGCTTCCTCCGGCGAGAAGCCGAGCCGTGCAATCGCCTGCGGACGATAGCCCTGCGAGAGAATATCGGCCTGCGCCACCAGACCCTGCATCACGCCCCGCCCCTGCTCGCTCCGCAGCTCAAGGAAGCTCGTGAGCTTGCCGCGGCCGGTGTCGATGGTGAGCCAGGGGATCGCCGGCAGATCGGGACCGGAGATCAGCAGCACGTCGGCGCCATGCGCCGCGAGCGTGCGGCCGGCGACGGGACCGGCGATCACGCGCGACAGATCGAGCACACGGATGCCGGCCAGCGGCCGGTTGCCGGCGGGCCACGGCTTTGGCGCGGCCTCGCCGATCTTCTCGATCGAGATCAGCGGCAGCTTTGCCAGTTCTTTGGCATGCGGCGTCGCCGACCACGCGTCGTGCGAGCGCATCAAGGCGACGACGCCGCCGGCGGCGTAGGCCGCGGTCTCGAACGCCTCGCCGTCCCATTGCAGCAGCGCGGCCTGGACCTCGTCACGCTCGGCGTTGCAGCCCAGCACCTTGCAGACGGCATCGCGATGATGCGGGAAATTGGTGTGCAGGCGGACGAAGCGATTGTCTTTGACACGATAGACGCCGGCGATCTTGTCCCAGGCCGGCGGCGGCGGCTTGTCGTCGACGCGCAAATAGCGCTCGCTGCGGCATTCGACGACGGCATGGCGGATGTCGACCGCGACCTCCTGCTGCTCGCCGCTGCGGGCCTTCCAGATCTCGGCCGCCGCGAGGCCGGCTGCTGCGATCGGCGCCTGCGCCGCGGCTGCGACCCGAAACGACGACGGCAGCTGCGGCTCGCTGCCGGTCAATGCGACCGCATCGAGCGCGGCCGGCGCGCCGCCAGCGCCGGTCCAGACATCGGAAAGGATTTCACGAATGTCCTGCATGCGCATACCCGTTTGCGATTATTCTATGCCCGAGCATGATGACAAAAAGGCGGTGCCCGATCCCAATCGTCATTTCCGGCCCTGCCTATATCTAGCTCTGCCCGACCCATACAGGAGTTGCAATGGCTGCCATCGATCCCCTCTCCGCCGGCGGTGTCTTCCTCGCGACCGCAGCGACCGACGCGGTCTACGTCATGTTCACCTCGGCGGTCGTGGCGCGCAAGCGCGTGCCGGCGGCGACCTGGAGCAGCGTCTGGTATGTGCTCTCCTCCTATGCGGTGATCAGCTACACCGAAAACTGGCTCTACGTCGCCTTCGCCGCCCTCGGCTCGTGGGTCGGCGCCTACGCATCGATCACCTTCCTGCACCGCCCGCCTGGCGGACCGCCGGTCGGCGCCGCGGTGGAGTAGCATGCAGCGGCTGAGGAAGTCATCCGTCATCGAGGCGACGGTGAGACCCGTCCGATAGCGGCCAGTTGTAAGCTGCGTGTCAGCATTCGCGTGTAGGCTGCACGCTCGCATTCTCGCGACATAAGTCGATGAACTCAGCGGATGGACAATGGCGCGTTCGCGCCGCATCCAACATCCCGCTTGCTGCTTCGAGACGGCCGCTGCGCGGCTTCCTCAGCATGACGGTGACGGACATGGGCTGACGGTCTCCTCAATCGTCGTCTTGGCCTAGTGCGCAATTGCACAGGAGGGGCCAGGACGACGGCGGTGGATGGTCCCCGATTCATGGTGACAAACACACGGGTGTCATCACATGCGAATGCGAAAGCGGGCGATCCAGTATTCCAGAGACGGTCGTGCTTGAGCCGAGAGGGCGCGTCCTCCGCTGTCGTCCCTGCCTAGTGCGCAATTGCGCACGGGAGCAGGGACCCATACTCCGTGGCGGTTGTTGTGGAGGGGGCTCGTCGTTGCAGCACGGCTCAACAATGACCATCGGTGGTTATGGGTCCCTGCTTTCGCAGGGACGACACCGAATGTGTGGCGGCTTCTGAGTCAAACTTCCGCGTTCTCGCGACATGATTTGTCCGAGCTTTGCTCTTCGTTCCGCCCTCTCTCTTGAACAGAGGGCGCAGGGAAAGCTGGGTGCCGATCGCACCCATGGGCCCCGTGCAAAGGGTAGAAAGCACGGGGGTAGGACCACAGGTGTAACCGGAGCAATCCGGCTTTCCCTGCGCGATGGCTTACGGCTTATACGTGCTCTCCCCGGCGAGACTGGGCTTTGTTGTCACCGTCTTCGCAAAAACGCTTGCGCGTTTTGCGAGGAGACACCTACCACTAGGGCGTCAGGCCTGCACGATTTCGCCGTCCGCCTCACGCGCACTCGTCAGTTGCGCGATCAGCGTCCACCGCATCTCGACCCACGTTCGTGACGACCGCGAAGCGCCCCTCGTGTCGGGTGAGATGGGCATATTGAACATCTGAGTTGGGTCTGCCGTCAAGTTAAATTCCGAAAAGCCGAATAAAATATTCGAGGATTGACGGCGTAGGATGGGATTGTTTCGTTTCGATCGCGAAAACGTGGATAGAGGATACCGTCATCCTGAGGTGCGAGCTCTTGCGAGCCTCGAAGGATGCACGGCCACATTCGGGCCGTCGACCCTTCGAGACGGCCGCTCCGCGGCCTCCTCAGGGTGACGGTGAGAGAGCCGTCGCACGCGGTTCAATGAAAATCGCGGGACGGCGGCAGGATGCGGACGTTGCGCGGGTGGCGGATCTTTTGCGGCGAGTTGTCGCCGTGATCGCGGCGGTCGTCGTTGAGCGGCTCGATCAGCGCGGGGCCCGCCGGCACCGGATGCTTGCCGCTCAAGGATTCATTGGTGAGGCCGATCAGATCGTGGGAGCGATCGGTCATGCGCTGCGCCACCAGATGCGTCACGCCCTCCGGGCTGCTCTGGATATAGCCCTCGACCAGGATCAGGCGCGCGCCCATCACCTCCTTGCGGTACTGCTCCATCACCTTCGGCCACACCACGATGTTGGCGATGCCGGTCTCGTCTTCCAGCGTCATGAACACGACGCCCTTGGCGCTGCCCGGCCGCTGCCGCACCAGCACGACTCCGGCACAGCGGACGCGGCGGCGGTCGTTGCTCTGGTTGATGGTGTGACAGGCGACGACGCGCTCCTTCGTGAAGGTGTCGCGCAAAAACTCCATCGGATGGCCCTTCAGCGACAGGCGGATGGTCTGATAGTCGGCGACCACCTGCTCCGGACGCGGCATCTCCGGCAGCGGCTTGGCGCCCTCATCCGGCTGCTCGCGCGCGGTGGCGGCCTCGAACAACGGCAGCGGCACGTCGTCGGGCAGCCGCCGCACCGCCCACAGCGCCTCGCGGCGGTCGAGCCCGAGCGAGCGGAACGCATCGGCGTCAGCGAGCAGGATCAACGCGCGCTTGGGCAGGCCGGTGTCGCGGGCAAAATCTTCCAGCGAGGTGAACGGCCGGCGGTTGCGCGCCGCGACGATGCGGTCGGCCCAGTCTGTCTCAACACCGTCATTCCGGGGATCGCGAAGCGAGAACCCGGAATCTCGAGATTCCGGGTCTGGTGCTGGCGCACCATCCCGGAATGACAGTTGAAGCTGTTTCAACCTCTCCTCGTCCTCATCCAGCCAGTGAAATCCGTCGATCTGGCGGAAGCCGAGCCGCACCGCGCAGTATTTCCCGTCGCGCTCCTCCAGCGTATTCTGCGCAAAGCTATGGGAGACATCGACCTCGCGCACCGTAACGCCGTTCTTGCGGGCGTCACCGACGATCTGGGCCGGGGCATAGAAGCCCATCGGCTGCGAGTTGAGCAGACCGCAGCAGAATGCATCGGGATGATGGTGCTTCAGCCAGGAGGAGATGTAGACGAGCTGGGCGAAACTCGCGGCATGGCTTTCCGGGAAGCCGTAAGAGCCGAAGCCCTTGATCTGGTCGAAGCAGCTGCGGGCGAAGTCCGGATTGTAGCCGCGCGCCACCATGTTGCCGACCAGCTTCTCCTCGTAGCTGCCGATGGTGCCGAGATTGCGGAAGGTCGCCATCGAGCGGCGCAGGCCGTTGGCTTCCTCGGAGGTGAACTTTGCCGCCTCGATCGCGATCCGCATCGCCTGCTCCTGAAACAGCGGCACGCCGAGCGTCTTGTGCAGCACGTTGTAGAGTTCGTCCTTGTCGCCCTGGTCGGGCGCCGGCGATGGATAAGTCACCCGCTCCTGCTTGTTACGCCGGCGCAGATAAGGATGCACCATGTCGCCCTGGATCGGACCGGGACGCACGATCGCGACCTCGATGACGAGATCGTAGAAGGTGCGCGGCTTCAGCCGCGGCAGCATATTCATTTGCGCCCGGCTCTCGACCTGGAACACGCCGAGCGACTCGCCGCGACACAGCATGTCGTAAACTTCTTCTTCGTCCTGCGGGACGGTGGCGAGCTCCCGGCGCTCGCCCTTGTGGTCGGCGATCAGGTCGAAGCATTTGCGGATGCAGGTCAGCATGCCCAGCGCCAGCACGTCGACCTTCATCATGCTAAGGGCGTCGACGTCGTCCTTGTCCCATTCGATGAAGGTGCGGTCGTCCATCGCGGCGTTGCCGATCGGCACATAGGTGTCGAGCCGGTCCTGGGTCAGCACGTAGCCGCCGACATGCTGCGAGAGATGGCGCGGAAACTCGATCAGCTCGGTGGCGAGCTCGACTGCGAGGTTGATCATCGCATTTTTGGGATCGAGCCCGGCCTGGCGCACCTGCATGTCGTTGAGGCCCTTGCCCCAGCTGCCCCACACGGTGTCGGCGAGCGCCGCGGTGACGTCCTCGGTCAACCCGAGCGCCTTGCCGACATCACGGATCGCGCTGCGCGGGCGATAATGGATCACGGTGGCGATGATCGCGGCACGGTGGCGGCCGTAGCGGCGGTAGACATATTGCATCACCTCCTCGCGCCGCGAATGCTCGAAATCGACGTCGATGTCGGGCGGCTCCAGCCGCTCCTTGGAGATGAAGCGCTCGAACAACAGATCGACCTTGGTCGGATCGACCGAGGTGACGCCGAGCACGAAGCAGACCGCGGAATTCGCCGCCGAACCGCGCCCCTGGCACAGGATGTTCTGGCTGCGCGCATAGTGCACGATGTCGTGCACGGTGAGGAAGTAATGCGCGTATTTCAGCTCGGCGATCAGCGCGAGCTCCTTGTTCAGGGTGGTGCGAAGCTTTTCGTCGATCTCGCCGCCGAAATATTTGTCGACACCTGCCCAGGTCAGATCTTCCAGATGCTGCTGCGCGGTCTTGCCCGGCGGCACCGGCTCGTCGGGATACTGATATTTGAGCTGGTCGAGCGAGAAAGAGATGCGCGCGGCAAAGCGCATGGTTTCCGCGATCGCGTCCGGCAGATCGCGGAACAGCCTGATCATTTCATGCGCCGGCTTGAGATGCCGCTCGGCATTGGCCTCGAGCCTGCGGCCGACCGCCTCGATCGTGGTCTTTTCGCGGATGCAGGTCAGCACGTCCTGCAGCGGGCGGCGCGCCGGATGGTGATAGAGCACCTCATTGGTGGCGAGCAGCGGCACACCGGCATCAGTGGCGAGGCCATGCAGCCGCGCAAGGCGGCGCCTGTCGTCGCCGCGATAGAGCAGGCTTGCGGCGAGCCAGACGCCGTCGGCGGCGCTTGCCTTCAGTTGCGCAAGGATATCGAGCGCAACAGGCGCCTCGAAGCGATGCGGCAGCGCCAGCACCAGAAGCTGGCCTTCGGCGAAGTCGATGAGATCGGACAGGGTAAGCCGGCAGTCGCCCTTCTCGATGCGCTCGATGCCACCGCCGCGCTTGCCGCGGGTCAAGAGCTGGCACAGCCGTCCATAGGCGGCGCGATCGCGCGGATAGACCAGGATGTCGGGCGTAGAGTCGATGAAGACGATGCGGGCGCCGATCAAAAGCTTTGGCGGATGGGCGACCTTCTCGCTGTCGAGCTCCTTCCAGGCGCGCACCACGCCGGCCAGCGTGTTGTGATCGGCGAGCCCGATCACGGGAATCCCGAGTTCGCTCGCCTGATGAACATAGGCGCGCGGATCGGAACCGCCGCGCAGGAAGGAGAAATTGCTGGTGATGCCGATCTCGGCATATTCGGGTGGAGGTGTGCTCATGCGAACAGCCCGTGCACATACCAGCTGGCCGGGACGGGCTTGCCTTCCTCGTCGCGCAGCTCGCTCTCGTAGAGGCCGTCGCGAAAGATCCAGAAGCGCCGGCCCTCAGCGTCCTCGACGCGGAAGTAATCGCGCGTCAGCGACGCGCCGTCCTGCTGCCACCATTCCATCGCGATGCGCTCGGGGCCCTCGACCCGCACCACGTCATGCTGCGCGCGTCGCCAGGTGAATTGATGCGGCGGACCGTCGGGCACGGTCGCGAACGGCACCTTGATCGGTTCGGGCCGCTCGAACAGCCTGAGCGGACGCAGCGGCGGTTCGCCGGCGACCCGTTCCGGCCAGGCGGCGGCGCTGGCCGCGGCCAGATGATGCTGCGCCGGCAGTGCCAGCGCCGATCGTTCGGGGATGTGGCTCTCCAGCGGCAGATGCACGACGACGCGTTTTCCGCCGATGCGGGCGGCGATGCGGTCGATCAGCGCCGAGAGCTCGTCATTGTCGTGCACTGACGCGTCGAGATCGCGCTGCTGCTGCACCACGATCTCGGTACGCCCTGCGGCGAGGCGAATGAGATCGAAGCCGAAGCCGGGATCGAGCGGATCGTTCAGCGCATCGAGCCGCTCGCGGAACAGGCGGTCGATCATCTCGGGCCGCGTCACCGGACGCCCGGTCTCGACCATGATCGCGCGCACCGCGCCGTCGGTGCGGAAGAAGCTCGCTTCCAGCTGCCGCGCGCCCTTGCCCTGCTTGTCCATCGCCGCAACCAGCATCTTGGCGAGGCTCGAGAGCGTCAGCGCGATCACGGTGTCGGTCGCGACCGGCTCGGGGAAACGCTTCTCGACGATGTAGTCGGGCAGCGGCTTGCGCGGGCTGATCGGGGCATCGCCCTGCCCGAGCGCGTGGCTGAGCAAGGTGGTGAAAGCCGCACCGAACCGCGCCGAGATTTCATGCGGCGCGCGGGAGGCGACATCGCCGATGGTCTTCAAGCCGGCACGGCGCAGGCCGGTGGTGACAGCGGCATCGGCACCGAGCGCCGACACCGGCAGCGGGCCGACCGCCGCCGCCTCCTCGCCATCGGCGACAATCTTGCCCGAGGCGGTGCGCGTCAGCGTACGCGCCGCGATCGAGGTGCCGGCAATCGCCGCGCTGACGGCAAAGCCGCGCCGGCTCAGCGCCCCCGTCACGGTCTGCAGCAGCGCGCGCTCGCCGCCGAACAGATGCGCGCAGCCGGTGATGTCGAGAAACAGACCGTAAGGCAGATCGAGCGCGACCAGCGGCGTGAAGCGGTCGCACCAGTCGGCGATGTCGTTCAGCGTCTTCAGGTCGGCGGCGGGATCGGCATCATAGACCGTGAGCTCCGGACAGATCGCCCGCGCATTGGCGAGCGGCAGCCCGATCGACAGCCCGGCGCGCACCGCGGCCTCGTCGATCGCGTGCAGCAGGATGGCGTTGTGGTCTTTTGCGACGACGACGCTGGGGAGTTCTTGCACCGTTGTCGTTTGTGAAAAAAGTCGGTGGTCTTTCTTCGCCTCTCCCGCTTGCGGGGGTCGAGACGAGCGAAGCTCGCTCTTAGGCCGGATCGCATCGTGAGATGCGATCCGGGTGGGGGCTCTCTCCTCAGCGGGACTCGTGGCGAGACCCCCACCCCAGCCCTCCCCCGCAAGCGGGAGAGGGAGCCCTACCACCGCCCGTGTGTCGGTTGGCACAACGGCATGCACATCAACTTGCGAGGCGATGTCCTGCGCGAGCTTGCGCTTGATGCGGTCGATGGGCAGGCGTGGCAGCCACAGGCTGAGGATACGCCGACGGTTCACTGAATTGGCACTCATCACATTTCCATTCCATGATCCATCGCCCGACCGGGCCATGACGATTGCGCACGAGTTCGGCCTCGAAACGCGGCGTGCCCCACACGCTCGCGGCATTGCCCGGCGGCGAATGCGCCGCGCGCACGATCCAGCGCGTTTCCGCGGTCGAGGGGATCGCCGTTGCCGCGATCCGCAACACCAGCGCGGTGACGCCGGAGGCTTGCGCGGCCAGGGTCAATTTGCGGCTGGCGACGAGATCGAGCTGGCGCGCCTGGCCCCAGACCTCGAGCACGACCGCGCCGAGCGCATCGCAGGCGAGTGCGTCGGCCGCGGTGCGCAGGCCGCTGTCGACATCGGCGGCGCGCACCGTGACCAAGAGGCGCGGATCGAGGCCGAGCTCGGCAAGCCCGCGCATCGAAAGCGCGCCGTTTTCGCGATCGGAAAAATCCTGCCGCACCCAGACCAGCGGCTTGCGCGCCGACAGCCGTCCGGCGAGCCCCGCAATGAAGCCGGTCGCCGCGCCGCCCTGATGGCCGGCCGCGAACACCTCGTGCAATGCTGCCGGCGCAAGCCCGCCGCGCAGCATCGCATCGGCGCCGGCATGGCCGAGCGCGATGCGGTTCGGCATCGCCGCATCCGATGGCGCCTCGATGCGCGCGATGCTGCCGCGCAGAGACGCAAGCGTACCCATGCGTGCGTTCATATGCGCCGCTCCTTCAACCTGAAAATTTGAGGTCGTCACTGCCTGAACAGAGAACCAGGGACTGGCTCAATTGTTCATGGTATGTTCTAATATAAAGCTAACAGGGCCTGCAGAGTCAATCGGATTGGTGAGCTCATCGATTCATGAGTGGAATCAATGGGATTCAGCAGCCACCGAACCGCACGGGCCCTGCTCTTCCGCAAGTCAGGCACGCAGGCCCCGAAAATGGCGGCGTGACGGAAACGGAGCAACCGCATGCGCATCATCGTGCTCGACAACGACACCGATTTCGAGGGCTGGCGCAAGGCCGCGCGGCGATTGGCGCTGAACGATGTGAAGCCTGCAGAGGTCACGTGGACCGTACGCCGCAACGACGAATTGTCGTCACCATCCTGCGTGAATGAATTGCCGGATACGCCGCAGGCGCGGTTCAACGTGTCGGCCAAATTCGTCGAGCTCGCAAAGGCCGCGATCCTGCATCGCAGTGACGAACGCTTTGCCCTGCTCTATCGCCTGCTGTGGCGGCTGCGCAGCCGTCACGATCTGCTCGGCGCGACCGATGATCCCGATGTCGCCGAGGTTCACGCGATGGCGCGCGCGGTCTATGTCGATATCGACAGGATGCATGCGCATCTGCGCTTCCGCGAGATCGGCCGCGAGCGGACGGCGCATTACGTCGCCTGGTTCGAGCCGGAGCATCGCATCGTCGAGCTTGCCGCGCCGTTCTTCGCCGGCCGCTTCGCCGACATGCCGTGGTCGATCCTGACCCCCGACGTCTGCGCACATTGGGACGGGCACGCGATCTCGATCACGCCGGGCGTCGCCAAATCCGAAGTGCCGACCGAGGACCGGCTTGAGGAGGCCTGGCGGCGTCACGACAACGGCCGCTTCAATCCCGCACGGCTGAAAGTGATGGAGATGCCGCAAGCCTATTGGAGGAACCTGCCCGAGGACTCGATCATTAAGCCTCTGATCGAAGACGCAATGCGCATGACCAGCGGCCCCTTCATCGCACGCAAGGCGGCCGAGCCGCAGAAGCGGCAGGATACGCCGATGCCCCGCAAGCAAGCTCAAGGCAAGCAAGTTCAAGACAGGCAAGCTCACGACACAATCGCGGCCTTGCGCGAGGAGGCCGCCGATTGCCGCGCCTGCCCGCTGTGGAAAGATGCAACGCAGACCGTGTTCGGCGAGGGACCGCAGAGCGCAACGCTGATGCTGGTCGGCGAGCAGCCCGGCGACAAGGAAGATCTCGCAGGCCACCCCTTCGTCGGACCGGCCGGCCAGATGCTCGATCGCGCGCTGCAGGAAGCGGGCATCGATCGTCGCAAGGTCTATGTCACCAACGCAGTGAAGCACTTCAAATTCGTGCCGCGCGGGAAGATCCGGCTGCACCAGAAGCCGAGCACACCGGAGATCCGCGCCTGCCGCCAGTGGTACGAGCGCGAGCTCGCCACCATCAAGCCGGACCTCGTGATGGCGCTCGGCGCCACCGCCGCGCAGAGTGTGCTCGGCAAGATCACGCCGATCAACAAGAACCGCGGCCATCTGATCGATCACGACGGAACCAAGGTGCTCGTCACCGTGCACCCATCCTATCTGTTGCGGCTGCCGGATGAAAAAGCCAAGGCGCTGGAATATCAGCGCTTTATCGACGACCTGAAAATCGCCGCACATCAGTTGCGCAGATCAGCCGATGCAGCCTGAGTTCCGTAAAACCAGCGGAACCGGAGGAACCACATCGCAACGAGAAATTGTTCTAAACGCAGACAAATACCTACAACCTTTAATTGATCCGTGGTAGGGTAGCATGTTCCGCAGGTATCGGGCGTCATGTTCACGCCATGACGTACCCTGAGGCGGGCGCGCTGCGCGGTTTGCTAGCCCCGATCGTGCGGCGCGCCACCTCATCTCGCAATCCTCCTCCCTCATTCGCGATCCTCCCACTCGCAGGCGCGCGCCGAATTCTCCGGCCGCCAGGCCTGCCGGCCCCGCCGGATGCCGGTGTGGTGTCATCCGCACATTGTCTCGTCCTGCGAAACGCAGGCCGCAGCTTTCCGTCGCGATCGGCGATCCGTTGTTGCTGGAGATTGCCACGAGGCCGCGAAGCCACGTGCGCGCTCAATGCGTTGCACAAAAATTCGGCTCGGTGTCCACGGTCACCGCAAGCCGGCGCGTCTCGCGGGCCGGATTTCAATTGCCTGTCATATGCATCGATCAAAATCGGGAGCATTGGGACAGGAGTTTACCATGAGCGATATGGCGTTACCCGGCTCGATCGAGCCCGCCCTGAAGAAGGGTCCGGACCTCGACAAGGGCTTTCATCCTCTCACCGGGGTTATCTATTTGGGCGTGGTCGCGGCCGCGCTGCTGTTCGTTGCCTACAGCATCTATGCCGATGTCGACGCCACCGGCACGCGCATCACCTCGTTCCTGCCGTATATCCTGCTGTTCGTCGCGCTGCTGATCGCGCTCGGCTTCGAATTCGTCAACGGCTTCCATGACACCGCGAACGCGGTCGCCACCGTGATCTACACCCGCTCGCTGCCGGCGCATGTCGCCGTGGTGTGGTCGGGCATGTTCAACCTGATCGGCGTGCTGCTCTCCAGCGGCGCCGTCGCGTTCGGCATCGTCTCGCTGCTTCCGGTCGAGCTGATCCTGCAGGTCGGCAGCAGTGCCGGCTTTGCCATGGTGTTCGCGCTCTTGATCGCCGCCATCATCTGGAATCTCGGCACCTGGTGGCTCGGCCTGCCGGCCTCGAGTTCGCACACCCTGATCGGTTCGATCATGGGCGTCGGCATCACCAACGCGCTGCTGCGCGGCCGTGACGGCACCTCGGGCGTCGACTGGTCGCAGGCGACCAACATCGCGAAAGCGCTGCTGCTGTCGCCGCTGTTCGGCTTCGCGCTCGCCGCCGGCCTGCTCTACCTCCTCAAGATCGCGCTGCAGCGCGCGACGCCGGCGCTGTTCGGCGAACCGGTCGGCGACCAGCCGCCGCCGTGGTGGATCCGCGGCATCCTGATCCTGACCTGCACGCTGGTCAGCTTCTTCCACGGCTCCAATGACGGTCAGAAGGGCATGGGCCTGATCATGCTGATCCTGATCGGCACCGTGCCGACCGCCTATGCGCTGAACCGCGCAATGCCCTCGAGCCAGATCGAGCTGTTCACGGCGCACTCGACCGCGGCCAGCAAGGTCATCGAAGGCAAGGCCGCCGGTTACAACGTGATCGGCAATCCGCGTCCGGCTGTGACCAACTATGTCGCGCAGCACCAGATCAACGAAGGCACCTTTCCGTCGCTTGCGGTGCTGGTGCGCGACATCGGCCAGCAGGTTGCCCAGTATGGATCGCTGGCCAAGTTCCCGGCTGACGCGGTCGGCAACACCCGTAACGACATGTACCTGGCGTCCGAGGCGATCCGTTTCCTGATGAAGGACAAGGAAGCCGAGCTGACCGCTGCCGACATCGCCACGCTGAACGAGTACAAGGCCTCGCTCGATGCCGCGACGAAGTTCATCCCGAGCTGGGTGAAGTTCGCCGTTGCCATCGCGCTCGGCCTCGGCACCATGGTCGGCTGGAAGCGTATCGTCGTCACCGTCGGCGAGAAGATCGGCAAGACCCACCTGACCTACGCGCAGGGCGCCTGCGCCGAGATCACGGCGGCCGCGACGATCGCGGCGGCCGACGGCTACGGCCTGCCGGTCTCGACCACGCACGTGCTGTCGTCAGGCATCGCCGGCACCATGGCCGCCAACGGCTCCGGCCTGCAATGGGCCACGATCCGCAACATCGCGATGGCCTGGGTGCTGACGCTGCCGGCCGCGATGATCATCTCGGGCGTTCTCTACTACGTGTTCTACCACCTGTTCTGACGCCACACGCTTTCGGCGCAGCAACGCGCCGGACAAAGGCCCGCACTCCGGTGCGGGCCTTTTGTTTTAAGTATTGCCGTCGTTGCGAGGAGCGCAGCGACGAAGCAATCCACGCCTCCGCAAGCCGTGAGATGGATTGCTTCGCTTCGCTCGCAATGACGAACAGAACGGCTGTACGCGCTGCGGATGCCGCTCGCTCAGGCGGCGCAGGCCTTCGCAACCTCGGCCAGCAGGCCGCGCGCCCATTTGTGCAGGCCGGATTTGGCCGTCCTGGCGCCCCAGTACATGTCGATCGAGATCGGCACGCGGAACGGCAGCGCAGCGACATGGAGGCCGCCGCGCATCGCCCGCGCCAGATGATACGGGATGGTCGCGACGAGCCTCGTGCCTGTGATGATGCGCTCCAGACTGTCGTGGTTGGGAAGGCTGACCACCGCCTCGATCTCGATCTTCCTCGCCCTCAGCGCCGCGAGATAAAGCGGCTGCCACTCACCGCTGTGGGTGATGAAGACATGCTCGGCCCTGGCATAGGCCGACAGCGCGATCCGGCCGCGCGCGAGCGGATTGGCCGGATCCATCACGCAGACATAGTGGTCGGTGAGGATATGGCGCCGAAAGAAGCTCTCGCCGACGATCCCGACCGGACCGAGCACGATGTCGCACTGGTTCTGCTTGAGATGGACGTCGCCGTGGCCCGCGGCATCGAGCAGGACGAGACGGACCCGCGGCGCGCCGGCACGCAGCCGCGTGCTGAACTGCGGGATCAGGGTCTGGCGTTCGTGATGGTTACAGGAGATCGTCAGGCTGCCCTGCGCCGTCGCCGGATCGAATTCCGCCGGTGAGGCAAGCCCGTCGATCTCGCCGATCATGTCCCGCGCCCAGGCGACCAGCGCCGCGCAGCGTTCGGTCGCCGTCACGCCGTTGCCGCTGCGGACGAACAGCGGGTCATGCAGCGCGCCGCGCAGCCGCTCGACCGCATAGCTGATGGTGGACTGGTTGACGTCGAGCCGCTTGGCGGCGGCGGAGAACGACTGAAGGTCATAGACCAGCACGAGGGTCCGCAGAGTCCCGATATCGATCGGATCGATCGAGGAATTGGCCGCCACGCTGCACCTCCCTGCATTGCTGACGGCCAGCCTAGCACAAGGTCATGAAGTATTTCGATGAACCAGATCGATCCCATCGAATTGAGCGATTGTGTGTCCGGCGCTAGCCTTCGGGAAAAGCGCTCCCGGGAGGACCAATGGCCAGCGGCGTACCAGTCGTCACCGACATCGCATATCAGGATCTGCTCGACGACCCCTATCCGATCTTCCGCCGCCTGCGCGAGTTGGCGCCCGCGGTCTTTGTCGCGCCCGCGAAGCTGACGCTGGTGACGCGCTTCGACGACATCATGCGGATCGAGCGCGATCCGGTGACCTACTCGGCCGACAATCCGGCCTCGCTGGTCAACAAGGTGATGGGGCCGACCTTCATGCGCAAGGACGGCGCCGAGCACGCGATCGGCCGCAAGGCGATCGAGCCCTCGTTCCGCCCGGTCACGATCAAGGAGTATTGGGCACCACAATTCACCGCGATCGCAGAAAAGCTGATCGATGACCTGTCCGCGAACGACGAGGCCGATCTGTTCTCCGCCCTTGCCGCGCCGATGGCCTCGCTCAGCTTGATGGCGATGATCGGCTTTCGCGCGATGCCGTGGCAGACCCTCGCCGAATGGTCGCAGGCGCTGATCGACGGCGCGGGCAATTACGCCGCCGACGCCGAGATCGAGCGCAAGGCGATGCAGGCGAGCGCCGATGTCGATGCCGCGATCGACGCGGTGCTCGACGATCACCGCAGCCAGCCGAATCCTTCGATCCTGTCCTCGATGATCAATGCCGATCCGCCGATGCCGATCGAGGGCATCCGCGCCAACATCAAGGTGATCATCGGCGGCGGCCTGAACGAGCCGCGCGACGCGATCCTGACGCTTGTGCTCGGCCTCCTGGAAAACCCGGCGCAGAAGGACGGCGTGCTGGCGAAGCCCGAGCTGTGGCCGGCCGCGCTCGAGGAAGCGGTGCGCTGGATCTCGCCGATCGGCATGTATCCGCGCCGCGTCACCCGCGACGTCGATCTTTCCGGCATCACGCTGCCGCAAGACCTTCAGATCGGCCTTTGCGTCGGCGCCGCGAACCGCGACGGCAGCCGCTTCGCCGAGCCCGACCGCTTCGACGTGACGCGGCCCAAGCAATCGCATCTGGCATTCGGCGCCGGACCGCATTTCTGCGCCGGCACCTGGGTGTCACGGCTCACCGTCGGCAAGATCGTGGCGCCGATGCTGTTCGCGCGCTTGCGCAATCTGCGCCTCCGCACGGAGGCGCCGCCGGTCGTGCGCGGCTGGGTGTTCCGTGGCCCAGTGGCGCTGCCGGTGCGATGGGACGCGTGAGCCTCACGCCGCCAGTGCGTTCTCGACGATCTTCACGAAATACGACGTGCCGAAGACGATCGCCTCGTCGTTGAAATTGTAGGCAGGGTGATGCAGGCCGGCGCTGTCGCCGTTGCCGCAGAAGATGAAGGCACCGGGCCGCGCTTCCAGCATGTAGGAAAAATCCTCGGCGCCCATCAGCGGCGGCATTTCGTGCACGTTGGATGCGCCCGCGACCTCGCGCGCGATGCGGCTCGCGAATTCGGTCTGCGCCTCATGGTTGACGGTGACCGGGTAGCCGCGCTCATAGGTCAGATCGATCTTGGCGCCGGTCATCTTGGCAACGCCATCCACCACCTCGCGCACGCGCTTCTCGATGAGATCGCGCACCTCGCGAGTCAGTGTGCGCACGGTGCCGCGCAGCTCCGCGGTCTGCGGGATCACGTTGCGGGCGTTGCCGGCGTGGAATTCGCACATCGAGATCACGGCGGAGTCGAGCGGATCGACGGTGCGCGCGACGATCTGCTGCAAGGCGGTGACGAGCTGCGCGCCGACCAGCACGGAATCGATGCATTTATGCGGCCGCGCGGCGTGGCCGCCGAGCCCTTCGATCTTGATGTCGATCGCATCGGTCGCGGCCATGATCGGGCCGGTGCGGATCGCGAATGAGCCGATCGGAATTCCCGGACCGTTGTGCATGCCGTAGATCTGCTCGATGCCGAAGCGGTCCATCAGGCCGTCCTTGATCATCGCGGCGGCACCCGCGCCGCCCTCCTCAGCCGGCTGGAAGATCACGACCGCGTCGCCGGCGAAATTGCGCGTCTCGGCGAGATAGCGCGCCGCCCCCAACAGCATCGCGGTGTGGCCGTCATGGCCACAGGCGTGCATCTTGCCCGGCGTCTTCGAGGCGTAAGGCAAATTGGTCTGCTCGTGAATCGGCAGCGCATCCATGTCGGCGCGAAGGCCGATCACCTTGACGTCACCCTTGGCCGGCCCCTTCTTGCCCTTGATGACCCCGACCACGCCGGTCTTGCCGAGCCCGGTCGCGACCTCGTCGCAGCCGAACTCCTTGAGACGGTCGGCGACGAATGATGCAGTGCGGTGCACATCGTAGAGCAGCTCGGGGTTTTCATGGATGTCGCGGCGCCAGGCCTGGATATCGGGTTGCAGATCGGCGACGCGGTTGACGATGGGCATGAGAGTTCTGGCCTCAGAGGTTGGACGTCAGTCATCTTTAGCATGCAAGAGCCGGTCCACCCAAACAGATGTGGCATGCCGCAGGCTAGGACCCGGCTTTCACAAATCGGGAGGACAAATGTTCCTCGGACGCCGCGCGGAGTGATTATGCGCAGGGCCGCCAGCACCAAGCCTGATACGATCGCATCCGACCAAAGCCTAATAGTGCGAGACATATCCGGCGCGGATACTACCCCAGGTTTTCCGCACCGAAATCCTCTCGCCTTCCAACAGGGAGCGGCTGCATGACGCCGGATCAGGCGGTGTTGTTTTCCACCATCATCCTGCTGGTGCCGATGGGATATTTCCTGCTGGCGGCGCCGGCGTTCCTGCTTGTGAAGCTCGACGTCCCGCCCGTCACCCGCCTGCTGCGCGGCATGTTCAACGCCTACTTCCTGGTGCTGGCGGTCGCCGGTGCGGTCGGCACGCTCGCCTTTGCCACGGCCGGCCGGTACGCCGTTGCGCTCGGCATCGCCTTGATCGCGGGGTTCGCGGTGCTGGCGCGGCAATGGTTTCTGCGGCGGCTCGATGCCGAGGCGGACGCGAGAGACGCCGGCGATCCCACCGCCGTGCGGCGGCTGCGCCAGCTGCATTGGGGCGGCATGCTGTGCAACGCGGTGCAGGTGTCCGTTCTGGTCGGCAGCATTCCCTACATGGCACCGCTGCCCTGAACGCAGTTTGCTCGCTCGTCCGGATGCGGTTCCCGGCTATCCGCTACGCGTCACGTTTCCGATGCGGATCGTATTTCGAGAGGACGTCCCTGAGGTAATCCCGGCTTTTCCATTCCGGAGCGGGCGGCTCATACCCGGGCCGAGGCACGTACAGATTCGCCGGTACGTCCGCTGAGGCGCCCATCAGGTCCGGAACGTAGCGCGGGCAATTTGGAAAGATCTCGCATTTGACGCGCACGACGACCTTCGCGCCATGATGCAAGGCGAGCGCTTCCGTGCTGTCGTGGATCGTCGCTTTGCCCCGGATGCGCGTGCGAAACGTCTTGCCGTCGAGCCGTACAAACAACAATCCGACGTTCGGGTTGCGGTGAATGTTGCCGAGCGTGCGGTACATGTTGTTGCCGTCGTACTCAGGGAATTCAAGCGTATCGGGCCCGGTGATCTTCACGAAGCCGGGATCGCCGGAACGCATCGAGCAATCGACGTTATCCTGATAGCTGGTCGCGATAAAAAAGAATCGCGTCTCCTCGATGAGCTTGCGGTCCTGTTCCCAGAACTCGAAGTGGAGGCGATGCTTCTCGAGGCCGTCGGCGACACGACGACCATCGAAGCGGTCCTGCAACTCACGCATTCCGTCGTGGTAGAAAGGGGCGCGGACTGGGTCGGCCACGGCAATCCTCCAGCAAGCTGAGCAATCGATCAGCACGTTGACGTGGCCGGGATTTTCCTTGGCAGTTCACCCGGCCAGCAAAGCGAAAGACTATTCATTCGGCATGGGCGTGAAAAGCCACCCAGGTCCGAAGCGGGTGAAAAGGCGTCGATAACGGCCATTCCCTACCCCGAGGTGAGCATCTGGCTGCGGATCTCCTGCGCGGTGCGGCGCAGCGGCAACAGGAATTTCTTGCGCGCGCCGGCTTCGCTCACCGTCCCCGAGATCGTGTTGACGCTGAGCGCGGCGACCACCGCGCCCGCGGGATCGCGCAACGGCACCGCGATGCCGCAGATCGCCGGATCGAGCTCGCCATCGACCCAGGCATAGCCGTCGCTCTCGACCCGCGCGAGCAACTCGCCAAGACGCTCCGGATCGGTGACCGTGCGCGGCGTGACCTGCCTGAAGCCCCCGGTCGCGAGATAAGCCTCGCGGGTGCCAGGCGGCAGCGCCGCGAGCATGACGCGGCCGAGCGACACCAGATGCGCGGGCAGCCGGCTGCCGACGCCGAGATTGGCCGAGAGGATCCGCCGCGCCGGCAGCCTTAGCGCATAGACGATCTCGTCCTCGTCGAGCACCGCCATCGCGCAGGACTCGCCGATCTCGTTGCGCAGATTTTCCAGCGCGCGCTGCGCATGCCCCCAGTATGGCAGCGCGTTGAGATAGGACAGGCCGAGCCCGAGCGCGCGCGGCCGCAGGCTGAAATAGCGTCCGTCGGAGGCGCAATATTTCAGCGCCACCAGGGTCGCGAGGATACGCCGCGCGGTGGCGCGGTTGAGGCCCGCAGTGTCGGCGGCCTCCGCCAGCGTGTGCCGCCCCGGCGGCTTGCCGAGTGCCTCGATGATCGAGAAGCCGCGCGCAATCGCGCGCACGAAGCCGTCACTCTCTTTGCTCATGGCGGGCGCCTGGCTGGTTCCGTCATCGCGCCCACGACATCGCAGCCCGCATGGCTGCCTGCACATGACGCGGCTCTGCGCGCTTGTCAGGGGCTCCCGACCGCGCTAGCGTGAATTCATACAGCGAATGAACTGTTCGCCTGGCGAACTCAATAGCAGGAGGATGCACGATGGCGCAAGCAGAAAGTTCTGCGGCCACCCCGTTCGAAACCGATTTCTGGAAAGACGCGAAGCTGCGCAAGGTGTGGGACGACATCGTCCCCGGCGAGCCGCGCAAGACACTGCCCTACAAGCTCACCCAGGAAGCGATCGCGCTGTACTGCCGTGCGGTCGGCGAGACCAATCCGCTCTATCTGGACGAAGCCGCCGCGAAGGCCGGGCCCTATGGCGGGCTGATCGCGCCGCCCGCGATCCATATCCTGCTGATGTTCGCCTGCACGCCGGCCGACGACTGGATGCGCTCGCCGGGCACCGTCAATGCCGGACAGTCCTGGAGCTACAACATCCCGGCCCGCCCCGGCGACACCATCACCCTGCAGGCCCGCGCGCTCGACAAATTCATCAAGCGCGAGCGGCTGTTCGTGGTGCACGACAACGTCTTCTTCAACCAGCATGGCGACGTGATCTGCTCGGGTCGCGGCCAGACCATCCGTCCGATGTAAGGAGGATCACCATGACCACAGCGAATTTCGAATCTCTCAAGGCCGGCGACACCATCGACGGCCCGGCATTCGCGGTTTCGCGCGAATCGATCCGCCTGTTCTGCGATGCGTCGCTCGACTACAACCCGCTGCATCTCGACGACAACTACATGAAGGGCGATTTCGGCAAGACCAATTTCGGCGGCATCATCATGCACGGCATGAACAATTTCGGCCTGATCTCGCGCATGCTGACCGACTGGGCGCTTCCCGCAGGCGCGATCCATCGCAGGCTCGAGACGCGCTGGCTGAAGCCGGTGAAGCCCGGCGACACCATCCGCCCGGCCGGCACCATCAAGGCCAAGCAGGTCACCGCAAAATCGCGCTGGGTGCTGGTCGACGTCGCCGTGCAGAACCAGCGCGGCGAGACGGTCGCGGCCGGCGAAGCGATGCTGGAGTTTCCACCGAGCGCGAAGGCGAACTAGCCGCGCATTCGATCGGAGCAACGGGCTCCGCCTCGCCCCGCCTGCGGGGAGAGGCCGGAATGCATCGCTAGATGCATTCCGGGTGAGGGGGAGTCTCCGCGGGCTCAGCTACCACCGCGTTGTGCGGAGATAGCCCCTCACCCCAGCCCTCTCAGAGCGAGCTTCGCTCGTCTCGACCCCGTAAGAACGGGGCGAGGGAGCGCAGCACCTGCGCGGCGACATGCGACCTAACAATCAAAAGAATCATTCGGAGGTTTCGATGCAGGATGCGGCCTATTCGCGGCTCTATGGACGGATCGCCTGGCGCCTGATCCCGTTCCTGCTGGCGTGCTACACGGTGGCGATCATCGATCGCTTCAACATCGGCTTTGCCAAGCTGCAGTTCCTGCACGACCTCAAGATCGACGACGCGGTGTTCGGGCTTGCCGCCGGCATCTTCTCGGTCGGCTATGTCGCGCTCGAAGTGCCGAGCAATCTGCTGCTGGTCAAGGTCGGCGTCCGCAAGACGCTGCTGCGGATCATGGTGCTGTGGGGCGTCGTCACCATGCTGCTCGCGCTGGTGCAGAACCAGTATCACCTCTATCTGCTGCGCTTCCTGCTCGGCGCCGCCGAAGGCGGTTTCTTCCCGGGCATTTTGTACTATCTGACGCTGTGGTTCCCGGACCGCGTGCGCGGCCGCATGACGAGCCTGTTCGTGATGGCGGTGCCGCTCGGCGGCGTCATCGCGGGTCCGTTGTCGGGCCTGATCATGGATCACATGCAGGGCGTCCACGACCTGCATGGCTGGCAGTGGCTGTTCATCCTCGAAGGCGGCCCGGCCGTGCTGCTCGGCATCGCCGCCTATCTCTACCTCGCCGACGGACCTCAGGTCGCGAGCTGGCTGAGCGCCGACGAGCGGCGGCAGGTCGCAAGCGACCTCGCCCGCGACCGCGCCGCCGTGCCCGGCACCACGCGGAGCTTCGCGGCGGCGCTGCGCGAGCCGCGCGTCTATCTGCTCTCCTTCATCTACTTCGCGTTCTTCTGCTCGCTCAACACCATCCTGTTGTGGACGCCGACGCTGCTGAAACGCGTCGGCGTGGCGACCACCACCGAGATCGGCTGGCTGAGCGGCGCGATCTCGGTTGCGTCCGTCATCGGCATGGTGGCGATCGGCTACAGCTCCGACCGCACACGGGAACGGCGCTGGCACGTGGTCTGCTGCGGCCTCGTCGCGGCGGCCTGCTTCATCGCCTTGCAGGCCGCGCAAGGCAGCGTCCTCTTGACCGTGACGCTGCTTGCCGTCGCCTCGATCGGCATCTTCGCGATCCTGTCGCTGTTCTGGACCATTCCGAACGCAATGCTGGAGGGTAGCGCCGCGGCCGGCGGCATCGCGCTGATCAGCGCGATCGGCTCGTTCGGCGGCGCGGTCTGCCCTGCCCTGATCGGCTGGATGAATGTCGCAACCGGGAGCATCTACGCACCGCTCGCCCTCGTCGGCGCCGTGCTCGGCATCGGTATGCTGACGCTGATCGTCTGCGTTCCCCGCGCGAGACATGAGGTCACACTGGCCGAACCGAGCCGCCCCTGATCATCCAGCGCACGCCCGGCATCCACTGCCGGGCTTGTGTCGGCCCCCTGCGTCTGACTAATAAGAGCCCAACAAAAGACGCTTGCCGGGAACGAGGACATGCCGCGAAGGCTCGAGGGTGATTTCGACTACATTATCGTCGGCGCAGGCACGGCGGGCTGCATCATGGCCAACCGCCTGTCGGCCGATCCGAAGAAGCGCGTGCTGCTGCTGGAAGCCGGCGGCAAGGACAACTGGATCTGGTTTCATATCCCGGTCGGCTATCTCTTCGCGATCGGCAATCCGCGCTCGGACTGGATGTTCAAGACCGAGGCCGAGCCGGGCCTCAACGGCCGGGCACTCGCCTACCCGCGCGGCAAGGTGATCGGCGGCTCCTCCGCCATCAACGCCATGATCTCGATGCGCGGCCAGGCCGCGGATTACGACCACTGGCGGCAGCTCGGCCTCACCGGCTGGAGCTACAGCGACGTGCTGCCGGCGTTCAAGCGGCTAGAGGATCATTTCCTCGGTGAAAGCGAGCATCACGGTGTCGGCGGCGGCTGGCGCATCGAGGCGCCGCGGCTGTCGTGGCGGATCCTCGACGCGGTCGGCGATGCCGCCGAGGAGATGGGCATCAAGCGCATCCCGGATTTCAACACCGGCGACAATGAAGGCACCAGCTACTTCCACGTCAACCAGAAACGCGGCCGGCGCTGGTCGTCGGCGCGCGGCTTCCTCAAGCCGGTGCTGAACCGCAGCAATCTGCGGCTCGAGACCGACGTGCTGGTCGACCGCCTGATCGTCGAGAGCGGCCGCGCCGCCGGCGTACTGTTCCGGCAGGGCAATGACGTGGTCGAGGCCCGCGCCAGGGGCGAAGTGATCCTCTGCGCCGGCTCGATCGGAACCACGCAGGTGTTGCAGCGCTCCGGCATCGGTCCGTCCGAATGGCTGTCGCCGCTCGGCATCGACATCGTGCTCGACGTGCAGGGCATCGGCCATAATCTGCAGGACCATCTGCAGCAGCGCGCGATCTACAAGGTATCCGGCGTGCGCACGCTGAACGAGACCTATTACAATCTGGTTCGCCGCGGCCTGATGGGCCTCGACTACGCGTTCCGCCGCCGTGGACCCCTGACCATGGCGCCGTCGCAGCTCGGCATCTTCACGCGCTCGGACGCGACGCGCTCGCGCGCCAACATCCAGTTCCACGTGCAGCCGCTGTCGCTCGACAAGTTCGGCGATCCGCTGCACCGCTTCCCCGCGATCACGGTAAGCGCCTGCAATCTGCAGCCGAGTTCGCGCGGCACCGTGCGGATCCGCTCGACCGCGCCCGACGACAAGCCGTCGATCGCACCGAATTATCTGTCGACCGACGACGACCGCCAGGTCGCGGCCGACGCAATCCGCACCACGCGCAGACTGATGAAGCAGAAGGCGCTGGAGAAATATCATCCCGAGGAATTCCTGCCCGGCCCCTCGGTCGGCGACGACGATGCCTCGCTCGCCAAGGCGGCCGGCGACATCGGCACCACGATCTTCCACCCCGTCGGCACCGCGAAGATGGGAACGGCCAACGATCCGATGGCCGTGGTCGATGAGCGGCTGCGGTTCTACGGCCTGCACGGCCTGCGCATCGCGGATGCCTCGGTGATGCCGACCATCACCTCCGGCAACACCAACACGCCGACGGCGATGATCGCCGAGAAGGCCGCGGCGATGATCCTGCAGGATGCGCGATAGAACGACGATGAACGCCCCGAGGCGCTTTCTGGTCGGCGATGCCGGCGCACAGGTTGCGGTGGCGCAATGGGGCGAGCCGGCCTCGGACAGGCCGCCGGCGCTGCTGCTGCACGGCACAGGCTTTGTCGCGGAGGTGTGGACCGAGGTCGCAGAGGCGCTGGCGGCCGATTACACGGTCTACGCGCTCGACCGTCGCGGCCATGGCCTGAGCCACAAGCCGCCGGCCGATCGCTATCACTTCCAGGATTTTGCCGAAGACGTCCGCATGGTGGTGGAGCGCCTCGACCTCCATGACATCTACGGCATCGGTCACAGTGCCGGCGCAACCGACTTGCTGCTCGCAGCCAGACTGATGCCCGGTCGCTTCACGCGCCTGCATGTCACGGAGCCGACCGCGATGGATCCGCGCGCGCCGCGCGCCGGCGGCCTCAGCGACATCGCGAACGGCTCGGTGCAGGGCGTGCTGCGCCGCCGGGCCGAGTTCGACAGCGCCGACGATCTGTTCCAGCGGCTGCGCGCCGCACCGGCCTTCGCGCCATGGACCGAACGGTCGCTGTGGGCCTATGTCCATCACGGCTTTGCCCGGCTCGACGACGGCCGCATGCGGCTGCTTTGCACGCCGGAAATCGAGTCGGCCCTGCTCGGGCCGATCTTCCAGGCCATGGAGCAAATCTACACCGGCGACGCCCGCGGCAATCCATTCCCGTGGTTCTCCGACATTGCCTGCCCGGTCTGCATCACGACCACTGAGCAGTCATGGCCGATCTATAAGGAGATGGCCTATCGCGCCGCGGCGCTGATCCCGCATGCGAGCCGATGGACGTTCGACGGTGTCGGGCATTGCGTTGCGCAGGAAGCGCCGGAGCTGATGGTGGCAGCGCTCACGACGTTCGCCGCGCGTACGCGTTAAGGCGTGAACGCATCAATGCGTTGCGCCTAGCCGTAGTGATCAAGTTCGCTCAGGGCAATTCGGACCTCTCGCGCGAAATCCACCAACGACACGATGAAAGCCACGACGGCAACAATGAAGAGGATGGCAACGCCCCGCTCGTGCTGGATGTGAAGGAACGCACTCACAAAGCCGACGACGATGACAACGCTGATCGAGATGCTTCCGATGATGGACCAGAAGATCGCGCGATTGATCATGGTGGCGCGCCGAGCAAGACGCGGCAGATCTGCCTTGAGCCGGCACCTCGCCTGATCCTGATCAGAAATCTGGTTCAGGTAAATCGATCTGTCGATGATCCGGTTGAGGCGGGAAATCAGCACCGCGATAAAGGCCGCCAATGCACCGAGCAGAAATGCGGGCGCAGCCGCTTGAGAAATCACGTGAGAGAGCTGACTGACCGACGGCGTATCCGGCAACATCGACGCGACTTTCGGGTTAGCGCAGCCGAAACCAATCAGCCGGACATTGGCAACCTGGACCCTGCAGCCTGGCCATCACGACTCCGAAGTATCGAACCGGCAGCGGCGACGATTGTCCAGCCGGCGTCCGAACGGCCGGCATCGACGGCCGCGAGTGCGGCGCATCGTGGCGTGATCTTGGCACAATTGAAGGCACGCACAACACTGCTATTTTGTCACGATCCGTCGGGTCGGCGTCACGGTGCTGGTCGGCGCCATCGAAGAGATCGAGAACGTCAACCAGGAATTCCAGCCGGCCGGGCGATTCTCTGCTGCAAATTCTCCATACCCTTTGAGATTCAGATAACCCTGCATGTCGCCCACGGGAAACAGGAAGCCGATCTGCGGACCAACGCCCAGCACGCGGGACCGAAAGCCCCCCAGGACAGGGTGCTGGCCGAAATCATCGGTGACCTGCTGATAGGCATATCCAACCAGGCCAACGAAAACCTGCTTTGACAGAAACTGGGAGGCGCCCCAATCCAGATGGAAGTCGATGCCGTTCTGATACTGCGTATCCTGATTCTTGAAATTGTAGGTGAAGCCCCCGACTGCAGAAAATTCATGGCCCGCCTGCGGGTTGAAGTAGGTGTAGCCGCCGCCTGCATCGATGGCGGCGTGACCGATGCCGAGATTGGCGAGGCTGCTCGGACTGTATGCTCCGACCGGAACGTCTCCCGTTACATAGGTCATGAAATTGTGCACGCCGGCGTTCCACTTCAGCGTCGCCTGCGGGTAGAGGTCACCTACCGATGTGATTGAATCGCCGAAGCTGCCTGTGCGCGTTGTCGCCAGCGGACCGACGGCCGCCGTAAGTGTCCCCGCAAGATCTGCGCTGGACCGCCCGAACAGTCCGGTCACGCCGATGGCAAGCTGGCCACCCAGCACCGGCGTTGCGAACGTATAAGTGGGATTGAGAAGGATGAGATCCGCCTGTGCGTTGAGATGCAGGTTTAGATCGACGTTTGCCGCGGCAGGGATTCTGCCGACCTGGATCTCCCTGGCGGCCGCGGCATTGCCGAATGCACTTACGCTGGTGTGATAGTAGACCTCCGCCATCGACCAGCCGGGGACCTGCGGGATCGCAGCGAGACTGCCGAAGCGGCCGGGAAGCCAGTATGAAACGCCGCCCTCGTCGGCGCTCGCAGGCCGCGAGAGGAACGCAATACACGCCGCCAACAGGCCGGCTGCAATTCGTGGCGCAGGTCGCCTCTCCCGCCCCGGCGACGAGAACTCTGGGTATCGCGCATCTGTCATGTTCAGCCCTTTTGTCAATTCTTCGAACCGGTCCACGATGTCCTGATAACGCGCTCGCTTTTCCATGAACTGGCGCAATCGATAGCTTGGCCTACAACTCACAGATAAGCCGTGTAGGAACTGATCCATACCAGGATCGACATGAGCAGGCCGATAACACCGGCGTTGTCGGCAAATACGGTCGCGGTGCCGGGCATACCCAGTCTGAGCTGGCTGTGATCGACATCTTTCGGGATGGAAATAAGCGCCGGGTAGGTCTTGGCGCCGCGGATCGAACTAGCCCGCGTGAGCGTTCCGGAAACAGCAATCTGGCCCTCGCCCGTGCCCTGCGGGATTGCCGTGATCGTCGCATCATGGATGCGGCCGGGATCGTCGTCGAATACCAGCTTGACCTTTGCACCGGGCTTGATGGTTCGAAATCCGTTGGGCGAGAACATGCCAAGGATAGTAATCTCGTTTGTGACGACGAACGACATCACGGCGCGCGCCTGCGTTGCTCGGTCGCCGGCTGACAGGGCCATGGCCGTGACATAGCCGTCGCCGGGCGCGCGGATGGTGGTCTGCTCGAGATCCCATTTGGCATCGTCGAGCTGAGCCTGGACCTGAGCCACGGTGGTGTTGATGCCGCCGATCTCCGCATCCATGGCGAGCTTGGCGCTTTGCTGTGCCGCCTTGGCTGCCTGCAGCTGGAATTGCGCCGTCTCCTGTTGAACCTGCGTGTCCTGTAACCGAAATTCGCTTTGCGCCCCTTGTCCGGTCAGCTGCGCGTAATCGGCGAGCCGCTTGTCGTGATAGGCGAGTTGCTTGGTCAGCCCCTCGACGTTGGCGCTCGCCTGTTCGTAACTCGCCCTGAGTTGCAGAAACTTGCTGCCTTGCCCCCGCCAGCGAGGCCTCGAGCTGATCGACCTTGTACTGGAATGGCGTTGGATCGATACGGAACAATGTCGTTCCCGCCTTCATCGGCACGTTGGGCCGAACCGGAATCGCAGTCACTTGACCGGAGACGTTGGGCGCGATCTCGACCACCCGCGAGCCGACAACAAAACTTCCCGATGGCGTGAGATAGTTGAACATCGCCAGGAAGACCGCGAGGATGAAAGCGCCGATCAGGGTCGCAATGGTGCCGGAAGCCCACCCCCATCTAAGGAGCTTGAATTTTGAGAAGACGAGCCAAACCAAGACCAGGTAAAGCGTCAGGATGATGAGCATGCGATCAGCTCGCGATCAGGAAAATTCTAACAGCGCGTTGCATCCTTGATGCCTGGACTCCGTCCATCGGGCGTCTCGCCATCGCGACGGTGCAGCCCAAGCTCCAAACACTTCGAGAAAGCCGACCCCCGCGGGGGTCGGCATTATTTCGAACTCTCAAGCAACCTTTGTGGCGCCGGGAACCGTCCATGTGCCGTTGATGATCGACGGGTCAGTCTCCTGCGGCCAATACATGCGCAGCATGAGTACAAAATCTCCCGCAGGCGCCGGAAGCCAGTTGGATTCCTTGTCTTTTCCGGGCGACTCCTTCTGAATGTAGAGATCGGTCGAGCCGTCAGGATTTTCCTTGAGTTCTTGCCGTGCACTGATCGAGTAGCGGTTGAGCGGATTGCTCACGAAGAAGTAGCCGCTGTCGTACATCGTGAGCGACCAAAATCCCTCCGCCGGAGGCAGGTGCCCCTTGGGAAACCGCATGACGTATTTGTTTGCGCCATTGTACTTGTGGCCCTCCGCATCCTTTTCCGAGGTCGGATAGACCGCGTCCTGCGGACGATTGCAGCCGAGTCCGATAGCGGTGATGAGCGCACGCATCGGATAGTCGGTGCCGTAGACGCCGCCTTTCGTCGTGAAGGCAAAGCCATTCTCGTCCTTGATGGCCTTGTTGATCTTGAACTGGAGCATGATCCTGTCGACCGATAGTGCCGGCAAGCGCTTCAGGAAGTCCGCCTTGAGCTTGCTCTCATCGAAATCCTGCCCGGGGACGATGCCAATGCGGGCGAATTTGGCCAACTGGGGCGCATCTGCCGCGTATGGCGGATTGGCCTTCATGAGTTCGCACAGCAACTTGAAATACGACACTGCGTCCATGCGATTGACCTGTTCACGGACAGCCGTCTTCATGTCGATCGATGGATCGACGTTTCCCGCAGGCGGCGTGTACGGCTTGCCGTAGGCGCTGAGCGGCACGAGCTTGAACTCGTCCTGCAGCTTGTGCACGGCGGCGTAGTCCTCCGGCGTACCGGTGCAATAGATGCGACCGAGCAGCCACACGATATTAGTCTGCGATTTGTATTCCTTCACCCCGTCCGGCAGTTTGCCTTTCCAGCCAGGTCCGGTGATGGCGTAGGTCTGCGCGCCGGTGCCGGTGGTGCGCTTGCCGGGTACCTGGAACACCGTCGTCCAGCCATCCAGCATCGGCATCAGGAAGTAGCGTCCCTTCATGTCCGGGATGCTGAGGACCCACGGCTCTTTCCCGACGTCGAAAAAGGAAGTCGTATAGAGCGTGTCTGCGTTCGGTGCCGTGACGTCCCTGAAGGCGGCGTCCGGATATTGCCGCAGCTTGATGATCTGTCCCATCGGCGCCTTCGTTCCCACGGGTTCGGCAACATTGGTGAGGACCCGGCGGGTCATCTCCATCGTCACCAACGGATAGCCGAATATGTAGGCGTCGCTCGCGAGCCAGAAATCCTCCAAGCCTTGACCGATCCCCAGGAAAGAACCGTCCTGGGCGACGGCCGACCGGCTTATGGCCGCTCCGGTGAGCAGACCCATTCCGCCAAGCGCAAGATTGCGACGAGTGATCTCCATTGTTCTCTCCTTTTGTGCAAATGAAATGATCTTCAAACGACCGTCAGGCTGCTCCGACTGTCAGCCTGCCGTGAAAGGTGTCCGATCTCGCGGTTAGGGCTGCATCCTGATCCCGAGCGCCGCTCTCATATCCTTGAAGACCACTGCGATCGCCTCGATGATGAGCTGGTCAGGATGAGCCTTGCAGTGCTGGATCACTTCGTGCTCGGCCTCGCGGGACTTCTTGATGTCGAGATAGTGCTTGCGCGCGAGGCCGTTGTACCAACCGCTGTACCAGGCAGTGAGAAGATCGGCGTCTCCCTGCCACGTTCCGGCGAGTTGCGCGCATGTCAGCTTCTGAACATCCAGATAGCCTTCGGCGTTGGCATAAGCGCTCAAGTCCGTCTGCGCATGCGCCGACTGAATGCTGGCGACGATCAGCGATGCTGCAATCATGGCGGTTCGTCCCATGATCCCCCTCCTGTGAGCTCGTGTGTTCGGCTTAGATCGACCGACCTTCCACCTGTCGGCCGAGCGGCTGTGACGCGGCGGTCGCGTTGCTCAGTAACAAGGCGGATACGGATAGTATCCGCACCGCGGGGCGTAATAGGGATAGGCTGCCGCAGCTCCAAGGGCGGCCGCACCCGCGACTGCAGCGCCGCGGTAGTAAGCACCTCGCCAGGCGGTGCGGCGAGCAACGCCGGCAAAAGACAGCGGCGTGAATGGACGACCGATGATGTCGATAAAGATCGACGCCGGTCCATCAGCCCCCGCAAGGTCACCTTCGAGCATATCGACATCGAAAGTCAGCCTGTCGCCTTCGAGCTTGGGCGATTTCAGGACGACGACGGCGTCGGCTACCGATGATCCGTCTTTCCTGAACCCGGACACGGTGGCGTTTGGAGGATCTTTCGCGAAATTGTCACTGCCATTGCCCCAATCCTCGACAATTCGCGACGTAAGATCGTGACCGGCCGCCCTCACGGGCCGATCGGCGAACACGATCGCATTCGGTGAAACCCCCGTCAGCACAAGCTTCCCGTCCTTCAAGCTCGCACCGCGCGAGTTGAGGACGAAGAGCGACGGCACGACTTCCGGCTTTGCCTGGCCTATCGATTTCTCAAGCGGTACGTGTGGTTTGCTCTCGGGTGCAGACTGGGAAAGCACCTTATGGGGAACGGCAATCAATCCGGCGACGCAAAATACGAACAGAGCTGAGCGAAGAATCATGTTTGTTATTCCTTTGGGGAGCGCAATCTGGCAATCAGCTTCGCTAAGCATTTCGCGCCAATTCAGATCGCGCGTCTTGCCATTTCGCGCCAATCATCCGGAATAGTTCAGCGGCCAATCACATGAGGCCGTCCGCGGGGACTTGCTGGATCATGTTTGCGGGCACGTTGCTGCTTCCGGTAGACAACGGGTTGAATTTTCATCAAACGCGCGAAGGAACGGCTGAAGCTGCTTGCGTTGGTATAACCGAGGAATTTGGCGATGTCCGACAAGCGCTTGCTTGAATCGGCGAGCAGTCGGCACGCGACCTTCAAACGAATCTCGGCAAGTATTTCGCTATGGCTTGTGCCCATGCGTCCCAAATGACGCTGCAACGTACGTCGGCTGATCTTGAGCGCACGAGCCGTGCCATCAAGGGTTGCCGCGTCACCATGCCGCAGTGATGCGACAATGGCCTCACGGATCGTCTGGGATGAAGGCAAACGGACGGTTCTCATCGGCTGGCGTCAGGCGAGAAGCCCATGGTCCCTCAATAGAAAAACCGGTCTTCGAGGTTAAGGGCGCTTCGAAGGTACGTCTGGCCATCAGCCGCCAAAATTTTTTCAAATAGAATTGGCCGATGCCCACCATCCCTTCTCAAGCATGGCGCGGGATAAAATTGAGCAACAGACGTGGCGGCCTGATAGTCTGGACTCACGTTAAAATTGTTCGGCAGGCACGTAGTTGCATTGTCGCCCATGCGGCTCTTTTTACTTAAGATCTTAAGTTCGTAGGAATTCAGGTCCGGCCGATGGCAAACATTCATTTGACGCGCTGCCAACACCTTAGTCCTTTCGCAGATATTCTTAATAGTCTTGGAGCACCAACCGCATCGCTCCTGGAAAAGTTTCGCCTACCCACCTCGTTGGAAGAAAAATCCAATCATTACGTCCCGATTTTGCCTGCGATCGACTTTGCGGAATTCGCGCGAAGATCGCAGGGCATCGATGATTTCGGATTTCATGCTGCTCGGCAGCTACATTTCGGCCACCTGAGCGAAAGAACCCGGAATCTCATTGGTCATTCTCCGACACTGCTTGTCGCGCTACAACAGACCTGCAAATGGGCATCGCTCGAAGACTCAAACTTGAGCAACTGGCTTGAGCGCTACGACGATCACGTGAGGATTTGCAGCAGGCTCGCCGGAACCAAAGGACTTCAGCATCTCGAGCATTCACAGTGGCTTCAGAACATTTTTCCGATTTACGTCGTCCGACAATTCGCCGGGCCGGACTGGGCTCCAGCAACTATCGCCTTTGAAGCTCGCTACACGCCGACTCCGGCGTGCCAGTCATTCTGGCCAAATTCTCGATTCTTGTCGGGCCAAGAAGCATCATGGATCGACGTGCCTATTTCGTTCCTGGCCCTCCCCAATAGGGCGAACGAAAATCTTCCTTGTCCGAAGGACGAGAAGATCGAATTTGCCAATTATGACATCATCGAAACACTTAAGCTAATGCTGCCATCCTACCTGGACGAAGGACTTCCGATGCTCGCTGAAATCGCCGAAATGGCAGGCGTTAGTACGCGTAGCCTTCAACGCAACCTGTCGCGTGCCGGCATTACATATTCGGGCCTGCTGGATACCGTTCGATTTGAGAACGCTAGAACGCTCTTGCGAAACACGGACTTCAAGATCATCGAGGTTGCGTTCGCTTCAGGCTACACGGATCCCGCCCACTTTACCCGCGCCTTCCGCAGGATCGCCGGTGTTACGCCGCGGCAGTTTCGCGAGCAAAGGAGAACGTGAGAACGTCATCGCTCCCTCGATGCTGTGCGTTTCGAGCAACCTGTCCTTCCTGTGGGCTGCCGCCCTATCGCGAGCTTCGACAACGATCGATGGGCCGACAAACCAATATCGATCGGCCCCGTCTCACCATCCAATGATGATCATCTCTAGCGAAGGGGTTGGCCTTGGACGCGTGCCCGCGTAGCAGCGAAGGCTTTTCGGCTTTCAGATCAATCCTGATGGCAGGAGCGCGCGCGCTGTTGTTCCTCCCTGCCGGGACAGCCCTTGGCGCAGAGGACGACGCAATCAAACCGGCAGTGCCGACGATCTATCTCGACCTCAGGACGATCTACGCACAGGTACCGGCAGGATCGCTCGCGTTCGGCTTTGGACGTCCAACGCTGTTCAATACGCAGACGCTTGCGACCTCGGGCGGCCCGGCATTTCCGGCAGGCCTGCCAGCAGCAAAGTCCCTCAACATGGATTTTCCGCTGACGGTCGATGTCACCGAAAGCGTCTCGCTCTATGCCGGCGTCTCCGGCAGTTCGACGAACTTCGGAAACGCCGGCTTTTCGTCCTTTCAAATCACGAGCTGGAACATCGGCTTCCAAGCCGACCTTTATGAGCAGAACGGCGGGACCTTTCCTACCGTGACGCTGCAATCGACCGTCACACAGTCGATTCCCAATGGTCCGCTGGGCACAACCTCCTTCAACAACATTCTCGAATTTGACTATGCGCTCGATTCCGATGAGACCAGAGGCTTCCTCAGCGGCATCCAATACACGCGAACCGACGTCGACAGTACGCTGGGAAGGATCAACCCGAACACGATTGCCTATGTCGGCGGCTACTATCAATGGCCGAACAACTGGAAGTTTACCGGCCGCGTGGGCGTGCAATCCTTCGAAGGCGCGCAACTTCTGAACCTCGCGTCGATTCAGCCCTTTGCACAACCGATCGTGCGGCTCGATCTCGACCGCATGGATGATAATGATAACCGACTGTTTGGCATCACAGCCGAAATCATGTGGGTGCCGAACCCCGCCTATCAACTGACGTTCAGAACGCCTCTGTATGCCGTCAAAAACTAGCTGGCGCACGAGCAAGCAAGCACCGAGACCATCCGACGCGGGTGCGAGCGACCCGCTCCCGGCCGTGCTCCGACGACGGGTAGATCTACCCCGGGTCAGCTTGACCGTGTCCTCTGCGGCCATCACCGGGTCGGCCATCGGCCCGCCGGGATGCGGCACCAATCGGTGCAGTGACACGGCCAAACAGTCATGGCGTCGGCCGTCACCTCGAAAACCGAAGCGCGCCGGTGGCAACCGATCGTCCGGCTATCGCTGATCGTCGAACGGCTTGACCGAGTGGGCCGGCGCGCGCGCCGGCTGGATCGTCAGCCGATAGGCGATCAGGTTGGTGCCATCGAATGCCTCGAGCAAGTAGTCGCAAACGGGACAGTGATACTCACCCTTGGCGCCAGGTTCGGACCATAGCTCCAACCGCCGGAAACCTGCGCCACAGCACGCGCACGTTACATCCGCTTTCCGCACGTGGATCCTCTTGGCAGGGTTCCGCAGGACGTAAAAACACCAGGTGAACTCGGCAAAGAAACGATGGCTGTCGCCTGACTGAGGCGAAAGCAAATGTCATGGAACTCAGGTTCGCATTCTAGGCAAGATGCTTCGGCAGCAAAGTGCAGATTGTGCCTGGAGTGATTGATGACAGCTGCCTGACCTTTTTCGAACGCGCGCCCTGCTGCATTCCGTTGATCTACGTCAAGCTCGCGCGCCGAAATTGTCGCAGCTTCACGGCTCGCAAAATCGTCCGTGAGGGAGGACACGCCATGCTTCGTTGTATCCTCGCCGCTCTGGCGGCTCTGGTTCTCGTTGCAGTCTGCCTGATTCCTGATGACGCCTATGCTCGCCGTGGAGGTGGCGGCGGCTTCCGCGGTGGCGGAGGCGGTTTTCACGGCGGCGGAATGCGTGGCGGTGGCATGCATGTAGGTGGTGGAAGGGTTCATGGTGGAGGATATCGCGTTGCCGGCCGTCCAGGTGGCCGACCGATTGCAGGGCGTCCGGGCTATCCCGGTCGACCGATTGCGGGGCGCCCTGGCCGCCCGGTCGCCGGCTATCCCGGTTACGGCAGAGGCTACTATCGGCCAGGCTGGGGCTATGGTGCTGCTGCCGTCGGCGCAGCGGCCGCGGCCGGCGCGTATGGCGCCTATGGCTACTACGGCAACCAAGGCTGCTACTACAATGAATACGGGCAAATGATCTGCCCGCAGAACCAGTATCAGTATTGATCCGGCTGAGCAGCAGTCGATGGACATGCGGTTGCACCGCACGGGCTCGCTGTCGAGCTTCGGTCAGGCATCAGCATGTCCATGTTGAATGGATCGACCGCAAAGGAACGCCACGATCGCCATCGTGGCGGTCCCTTGAATTTGCGCTCCCGAGGAGACGACTAGATGGAGTACGACGCCTTCACCGACGCGAGCCTCAAGATGATGTACGAGGCTGTTCGCGGCGCGCTCGAAGCCGACGATGAGTTCGCGGCAAACGGTGAAGAGCCAAAATTCCGGGTCCGGTCGACAGCCGAATGGAAGCGGCATGCCAGCAATCTTGAGGCCGAGATTCTGAAACGGGGGCTCCAGATCGACATCATCGACTGGACGAAGGGCCAGGGCGAGCTGTCGCTCTAAACCTATCAGGGCTCCGCGGTGCCGGCACGATCACGCTCGCTCTTGGTCAAACCGGGCCGTGCGATCCCGGTGGCACCATGTACAGGGTCATGGCGAAAATCGCATAGATGAGCACGAGCAAGGCACCGACAAACCATGCCGACCGCCCGCTGTTGGTGATGAAGCAGGACGTTACGGAGGCGATCATGACCATCGTCACGGCCCCCGGCCAGAACTGCAAATCCATCGGCTTCGGACCGACGACGTAGCTCAGAAGCACCAGCGCAGGCGCGACAAACAAGGCGATTTGAGACGCGCTGCCGAGCGCGATGCTGACGCTCATATCGAGACGGTTCTTGCGTGCCGCGGAAAACGCGACCGCCATTTCTGCCGCGGCGCCGACCAGCGCGACGATGATGAAACCGACGAACGCCGGGCTCAATCCCAGCGTCTCGCCCGCTTTCTGCACCGAGCTCACGAATATTTCGCTGACCAGTGCGACCAGCACCGTGACCACGAGAAGGGTGCCTATTGCAAGTCCGATCGGCCAGCCGGCGCCGCCGGTTTCGCCATGCTCCTCGCTTGCAAACAGCTCCTTGTGTGTCTTGAGCGAGAACAGCAAGCCGAGTCCATAGACACATATCAGCAGCACAGCGAGGCCCGTACTGAGAGCCAGCGCCATCGCTTCGCCGCGCGCCGGATCGAGGTCGGCAACAGCCGAGGGCGCAAGCAACGCAATCGTTGCCATCAGCAGCAGCGCTGCGTACATCCTTCCGCCGGCCCGATTATATTCCTGAACGTGATGGCGGAGCCCACCGAGCAGGAATGATGCGCCGAGCATGAAGAGTGAATTGGTGACGATGGCACCGGCGATCGATGCCTTGACCAGCATGTACTCTCCGGCATGCAGCGCGGCGATCGCGATGATCAGCTCGGTCAGATTGCCCAAAGTTGCGTTGAGCAGGCCTCCGACTGCGTCGCCGGTCTTCTCTGCGACGCTCTCCGTCGCATGGCTGAGAAGGGCGGCCAACGGCACGATGGCCAGAACAGCGAGCACAAACAGGGTGGTGTGTGCGGAGGGAGCTGCTGTCTCGACCGCCAGCACGATCGGTACGAAGACCAGCATCCAGAGCAGTGGATTATGTCGAATTTCCTTGAGCAGAAGGTGCATGGTACCGCCCGGTCGAAACGAGGTCGAAAGCAGTTTCTGAACACCGCAGGCAGCGTAACCTTGATCTAGCTCAACAATCCGGCGCAACCGTCGCGCCAGTCACGGCCTTAGCCTTTCCCGAACGGTCAGAAGCGCGTCCATATTTGCCGGCTCCCTCCCCCTTTTGACCTAGATCAACCCGTGGCCGACCAGATTGCGGTTGTTCTCGCGGACATCCTTGATGAGCAGCTCAGGAGCTTACAATGACGAGGAACGCAGCTGTCGCAGCGATTGCATTTTTGGTGACGACCTCGTCTCTCGCTTTCGCAGCAGAGACATCCACGACGGTCGGAGCTGCGCAACCCAGCGCCGCCGACCTGAAGAGCCTGACGGATATGCGTGTCGGCATCGTCAAGGCCGCCTTGCAGCTGACACCCGATCAGGAGAAATACTGGCCGGCCATCGAGGATGCGATCCGTGCGCGAGCGAAAAACCGGCAGGCTCGGTTGGAGCGGATTGCCGAACTCCAGGAGAACGGACCGATGGAGGCCCTTGGTGGAAGCAATCCGGTCGAGATGATGCAACGCAGGGCAGACCGGCTGATTCAGCGCGGGACCGATCTCAAGAAACTCTCCGATGCCTGGGAGCCGCTCTACAAGACATTGAGCGATGATCAGAAGCGAAGGATGGCATTCGTGTCGTTCGCCGTCATGCGCGGCGTGCGAAACGCGATCGAGCAGCGTGGCGGTCCGGACGACGAGGACGAATAGGGCCAACCGGACCGCACGCGAACAGCCCCTTGCAGGTTTGTGCGTGAAATGATTGGACGCTCGAAAGGGCGAGCGTCGCGCGTATCCGCCAACGAAAACGCCGTACTGCAACCGTCCATTTATGTTGCGGGCGATTCCAGGTTGCGGCGCGCACAGGCGCTTCGCCGGAAAGCACCGCGTTCATCAACCCGGTCATTCCGGCGGCGGAAAGCGGTCGAAGGTCGGCAGCTCATGCGCATCCTCCATCCAGCGCAGCCGCTCCGCGACCTGGATATGCATCGTGGCCGGCACCCGATCGGGGTCGTCATAGGTGCCGCTCTGGATGTCGATGAACCCGGGCAGCATGTTGCCATTGGTATAGAAGAGTCCGCTGCCGCAGCTCGCGCAGAAATGCCGCCGGCCATGCTCCGAGGATCGGTAGATCCTGGGCTGCCCCTTGGTCACCTTGACCATACCCTCGGGAACCATCACCCAGCCGACCATCGGCGCGCCGGCGTGGCGCCGGCAATCGGTGCAGTGACACAGCGCATGGACGACCGGTTCGCCCGTCACCTCGTAACGGATCTCGCCGCAGTGACAGCCGCCGGTGACGTCAGCCATGTTTTCCTCCGCTCGATCAGTGGTTTGCCGAGTCGATAACGCTGCGAGCAGCAACGCTTCAATTGCGCATCTTGCCCTTGCGTCGAGCTGTCGCGCGGTCCCCTGCGCCCCCGATCATTCGGGTCTCACGAAATCGTCATCCTGCCCTCGGCCCCGCCAAAGCCCCGGGAATAAAGCCCCGGCCCCGCCGATCATCTTCCCGGAAACCCAATCCCTGGGCCCACGGGAGACCTGCCATGAGCGGACACGATCACGACCATCGCGATAAGGAAAAAGGCGTCAGCCGACGCAAGGTGCTGGAATGCATGACCTGGGCCGGCACCGGCGTGCTGTGGACCGTCACCGGCGGCGTGCCGCATTCGCTCGGCATCGTCGGCTCGGCCGCCGCTGCGGAAGCGGCGCCCGGCATGACCTTCATGCAGATCAGCGACAGCCATGTCGGCTTCGACAAGCCGGCCAACCCGAACGCCATCGGCACGCTGGAAGAGGCCATCAACAAGGTCCGGGCGATGCAGGTCAAGCCGTCCTTCATGATCCACACCGGCGACATCACGCATCTGTCGAAAGCGTCCGAATTCGATGACGCCGATCGCATCATCTCGCAGGCCAAGCTCGACGTGCACTACGTGCCGGGCGAGCACGATTTCATCGACGAGGAGGTCAAGCTCTACAAGGAGCGCTACGGCCGCGGCACCAAGGGTCCGGGCTACTATTCCTTCGACGCCGGCGGCGTGCATTTCATCGGCCTCGTCAACGTCGTCGACCTCAAGGGCGGCGGCCTCGGCAATCTCGGCAACGAGCAGCTCGAATGGCTGGAGAACGACCTCAAGGGCCGTTCGAAGTCGACGCCGATCGTGTTGTTCGCCCACATCCCGCTGTGGACGGTCTATCCGCAATGGGGCTGGGGCACCGAGGACGGCGCCCGCGCGCTGGAATACGTCAAGGGGTTCGGCTCGGTCACGGTGCTCAACGGCCACATCCATCAGGTGATGCAGAAGGTCGAGGGCAACGTCACCTTCCACACCGCGCGTTCGACCGCCTTCCCGCAGCCGGCGCCGGGCTCCGCCCCCTCGCCCGGCCCGATGAAGGTGGAGGATGCCAAGCTGCGCAGCATGCTCGGCGTCGCCAGCATCAACTTCAAGCAGAACAGCCAGCCGCTGGCGATCATCGACACGCCGCTGCAAGGCTAAGGGACAAGACCGATGAGTTCGATCAATCGACGCGACTTCGGGATTGCCGTGGTCGCGACCATGCTGCTGCCGGTCACGGCGGCCCGCGCCGAGGATACCGCGGTCCATATCGACAACTTCTCGTTCACCCCGCCCCAGCTTGACGTGAAGGTCGGCACCACCGTGACCTGGACCAACCGCGACGACATCCCGCACACCGTGGTGTGTGCGGGCAAGTTCCGCTCCAAGACCATGGATACCGACGGCACCTTCTCGTTCACCTTCACGGAGCCCGGCGAGTACAAGTATTTCTGCTCGCTGCATCCGCACATGACAGGCAGTGTCAAGGTTGGGTAACGTGACAACCCATACAATCACAACCATGCCCGGCCGGTGGCCCTCTGCCCCCGGCCGGACACGAGCCGTCTCTCGACATGCCGGGCAGAACACGATGGTTGTCAACGCGTCGCAAGACGATCCCGAAAAGGCGCGGCGCTTCCGCGAGGCCGCGCTGCCGTATCTTGACGACGCCTATACGCTGGCCCGCTATCTGCTGCGCGACGCCGCCGACGCCGAGGATGCGGTGCAGGAATGCTATCTGCGCGCCTACAAGCATTTCGACAGCTACCGCGGACCTGCGATGAAGCCGTGGCTGTTCGCGATCCTGCGCAATGTCTGCCGCGCAGAATATGCAAGGCGCAAGACCGCTCCAACCGCGGTCGAGGAGTTGCCCGAAGGCGGCGAGCAGACCCCGCTGTGGAATGAAGCCCCGGAGACCCCGGAAAAGCAGCTGCTGCGCCGCTTCGACGGCGAGACCGTGCGCAAGCTGGTCGCGGCGCTTGCCGAGCCGTTCCGCGAGACCTTCGTGCTCAGGGAAATCCAGAATCTTTCATACCGCGAGATCGCCGATGTCGCCGCCGTGCCGGTCGGCACCGTGATGTCCCGCCTCGCGCGCGCCCGCGCCATGCTGCGATCGGCCTGGCTTGCGGAACAGGAGCAAGCGAAATGACCTGCGAGGAAGCCGAAGTGCTGATCCACGCGCTGATCGACGGCGAACTCGACGCCGGCCATGCGCGCGAAGTGGAAGCCCATGTCGAGGGGTGCGCGCATTGTGCCGCGCTCATGAAGGAGTACCAGGAGATCCGCCAGGCGATCGCCGAGAGCGATTTGCGCTACAAGGCGCCGCTCGAGCTGCGCCGCAAGATCGAGAAGTCGCTGCCGCAACCACAAGCGCAGGCGGCGCCGACCCGGCGCTCGGTGCTGCGCGGCTTCGCGCTGGGCTCCGCGGTGTCGGCGATGGCAGCGACCGGCCTTGTCGCGATCGTGCTGCGCAACGATGACGAGCAGCGCATCGAGAACGAGGTGGTGTCGGCGCATCTGCGTTCGCTGCAGGCCGGCCACCTCACCGACGTGATCTCGACGGATCAGCACACGGTCAAGCCCTGGTTCAACGGCAAGCTCGACGTCTCGCCGCCGGTGATCGATCTCACCGCGCAGGGCTTCACGCTGATCGGCGGCCGGCTCGACTACGTCAACGCCCGCGAGATCGGCGCCGTGGTCTACAAGCGGCGCCAGCACGTCATCAACCTGTTCGTGGCGCAGACCGCGAACACCGACCGCAAGGCGGCGAAGATTTCGACGCTGCAGGGCTTCAACATCCGCCGCTGGAGCGACCGCGGCCTGAACTACTGGGCGGTCAGCGATCTCGGCGCCGACGAGCTGAGCGAGTTCGGCGACAAGTTCGAGGGCGCGATGCGCGCGAACAAGGAGGGGTGAGTCTTGTAGCCCGGATGCAGCGCAGCGTAATCCGGGGACGGTCTTACCCGCTTTGATAACCCGGATTTCGCTTCGCTTCATCCGGGCTACATCGTGAGGCCTACGCCGACTTGCGCACCGCGTTGTCGACCAGCGTCTTGCCGAGCGACCAGATCGCGCCGGGCACCTTGTGGCTGCCGGCGATCACGTCGTCGAACGACTTCTCGATCCAGGTGCAGTCCTCTTCGGTGATCGTGAGCGGCGGCAGCAGCTTGATGGTGTGGAGGCCGTGGCCGGCGACCTGGGTCAGGATCTTGTGATCCTTGAACAGCGGCACCGTGATCAGCTGGCAGAACAGGCCCTTGTTGGCGGTCTCCAGCAGATTCCACGACGCCTTGAGCCGCAGCGATTTCGGCGGACCGAACTCGACGCCGATCATCAGGCCCTTGCCGCGCACTTCCTTCATCAGTTCATAGCCGGGCACCATGCGCGTCAGCGCTAGACGGAGCTCGGCGCCGCGTTTGGCGGCGTTCTCGACGAGCTTCTCGGCCTTGATGACGTCGAGCGTGGCGATGCCGGCGGCCATCGCAAGATCGTTCTTGGCGAAGGTCGAGCCGTGCACGACCGCGCGATCCATCTGGTTGAAGATCTTGTCGAAGATGTTCTTGCGCGTCAGCAGCGCGCCGATCGGCACGTGACCGCCGGACAGCGCCTTCGCCAGCAGCACCATGTCGGGCTCGATGCCCCAATGCTCGATCGCGAGGAATTTTCCGGTGCGGCCGATGCCGGTCTGGATCTCGTCGGCGATGAACAGCGTGCCGTATTTGCGGCACAGCGCCAGCGCGCCGGGCAGGAACTCGTCGGTGGGCATGTTGACGCCCTTGCCCTGGATCGGTTCGACGATGAAGGCGCCGACCTGGCGCGACGACAGCGCCTTCTCCAGCGCCTCGAGATCGTTGAAGGGAATCGGGGTGCAGCCCGGCAGCAGCGGCTCGAATCCGCCGCGGAAATTCGAATCATCCGTCAGCGACAGCGCGCCGTAGGACAGGCCGTGGAACGAATGCCCGCAATAGACGATACCGGGGCGACCGGTCGCGCCGCGCGCGAACTTGATCGCAGCTTCGACGGTTTCGGCGCCGGAATTGGCGAAAAACACCTTGTCCAGATATGGAACATGTTCCAGAAGCCGTTCCGCGAGCACGCCGGCGAGCGTCGAGACATCGAGCTGCACGAGATTGGGCAGATCGGCGTCGAGCACGCTCTTCAGCGCCTGGCGCAGGGCCGGATGATTGCGGCCAATCGCAAAAACGCCAAATCCGCTCAATAGATCAAGGTAACGAGCCCCATGACGATCGAAGAGGTATTGGCCTTGCCCCTTCTGGAAGCCGACGTCGTAGCCGATGGTCTTGAGAACGCGAACGAGCTGCTCGTTGAGGTGACGCGTGTGCATGGCACCGCGCTGCCCCTCGCGCTCCACAAAAATCTCGGAAACGTCTAAATTGGAACTTACCATTCGTTACATACGTCGGTTGATGGCCATCTCGTCAACTTAAAACGCTCGCTAGCGGCGTTTTGACCCCCGCTCGGATCGTCCAGTTAAGCACAGGTTTGGACCATGTTGCACTGCCCAAGAACTTTCGCGCGTACAATAGCCTTTTCAGGTTTATTTTTGGCCACCGTATTATCACCGGCACTTGCAGCGGACCCGACCGGCGACTGGAAGGTCGCTGACGGTGTCGCCACCATCCGCGTCGCCCAGTGTAATGGCAACATGTGGGGTGCGGTGTCCTGGGAAAAAACCCCGGGCGGCAAGGATAAGAACAATCCTGATTCTGCAAAGCAGAGCAGGCCGACGCTCGGCATGCCGATCCTGATCGACATGAAGAAGAAGGCCGGCGCCGATGCGTGGGAAGGTCAGGTCTACAACGCCAAGGACGGCCAGCTCTACAGCTCGACCATCAAGCCCGTCGGCACCGATCAGCTCGAGATCCAGGGCTGCGTGCTCGGCTTCCTGTGTGGCGGCGAGACCTGGACCCGCGTCGGTCCGCCGATTCCGGTGAGCGCCGCCGGCAACCCGGCGGCGAAGGGCACCCAGCCCAAGTCAACAGCACCGCAGAAAACCACCGGCGCCGTGGCGCCGGCCACCAAGCCGGGTCAAAAGCAGGTCCCGGGCAACGCCAATGCGCAGGCTGACGCCGTGGGCGATATCTGCCTGCTTCCGGACATCGCGCGACCGACGCATTAGCGGAAGCCTGCGGGGAACACCGTCCGCTGACATCGCGGCTCGGCGGCGCCTGCCGCCAAGCCGGTCCGACAGCGAACCGCCAGCGCGTCAGGTGACGTCGTTGGCGATATCCTCCTCCTTGACCTCGCGCGGCTTGCCCATCAGCGCCGGCTGGAACAGCAACACCGCCGCGAGCGTGGTGACGAGCGAGAGCGCCAGCAGCTTGCCCATGCTCGCGGTGCCGGGATGGCTGGACAGCCACAGGCTGCCGAACGCGGTCGCCGTGGTCAGCGCGCTGAAAAAGATCGCGCGTGTCAGGCTCGACTGCAGCAGATTCGTCCTGCCCTGGCGCCACGCCGTGACATAGTAGATCTTGAACGCCACACCGACGCCGAGCAGCAGCGGCAGCGCGACGATGTTGGCGAAGTTGAGCGGCAGCCCGATCAAGACGCAGATCTCAAGCGTGACGATGCCGGCGACCAGAAGCGGCACCAGCGTCATCAGCACGTCGACGACGCGGCGCAGCGTGAGCCACAGCAGCAGACCGATCGTGACCAGCGCCAGGATGCCGGCGTGGATGAACGCCTTCACGATGACGTCGCCCGACTTCAGGATCGAGACCGGCCCGCCGATCGCGGTCGGCTCGGCGGCGAGCACGGCGTCGGCAAAGCGGCGGAGATTGTCGTTGTCGTTCGGATCGCCCTTCGGCTCCACCTCGACACGCATCAGGCCGTCCTTGGTCTTCCAGCTGTCGACGAGTTCCGGCGGCAGACTCTGCAGCGTGACGGTCTGGGCCTGCAGCGTATTGCGGAGCTGATCGAACACGATCTTCATCGGCGCGACGAAGACGTCCTGCGCCTTGTCGCGGGTCGCCTGGTTCGAACCGGCGAGCTTCTGCAGGGCGTCGGCGAGCCGGCGCGCGGCCACCGCGCCCGGCCCCTTGCCGTCGCCCGCGGTCTTGCGCAGGCTGTCGACCGAGCTCTTCAGCGACTCGACATTCTCCTGATCCGACGGCGCCGGATCGACCGAATCCGGATTGAGCGCGGGACCGAGCGTCTTGGCCGCCTGCGCGATCAGCTTCAGCTTGGCCGGCTGGTCGTCGGGCACGAAGCTGTCGAGCGACATCACGCGCGACACCTCCGGCAGCTTCTCGAGCTTGGCCTCGATCTTCTTGGCGTCGGCTTCCGAGCGCGTCATCACGTTGATGGCGTTGGCGCCGGTGTTCGGATCCTTCCGCAGGTCGAGGAAGGTCGCGATCGATTCCACCTTGGAATTGCGCAGATTGATCGGGTTGAAGTCGAACTTCATGTAGTGGAGCAGCGGCAGGCCCGCGACCGTGACCAGCAGCGTGCCGACGATGATCGGAACGCGATGCTTCTCCAGGAAGAGATCGAGCGGCGCCAGGAAGGCGTAGCCGACCGGCTCCTTCTCGCCGGGCGGATTGAGCAGATCGAGCAGCGCCGGCAGCACGGTGATGCTGGTGACGAACGCCACCAGCATGCCGGCGCCGGCGATCTTGCCGAGCTCCGAGATGCCCTTGTAGTCAGTCGGCAGGAAGCAGAGGAAACCGGCGGCGGTTGCCATCGCAGCGAGCGACAGCGGCACCGCGGAGCGGCGCGCCGCGTTTTCCAGCGCCAGCGTCAGATTGTCGTTCTTGAAGCGCTCGGAGCGGTAGCGAACGCTGAACTGGATGCCGAAGTCGACCCCGAGGCCGATGAACAGCACGGCGAAGGCGATCGAGAGCAGGTTCAGCGAGCCGACCATCATCAGGCCGACCGCCGTGGTGATGGCAAGCCCGATGAACAGGTTCACGAACACGGCGAAGATGATCTTGCTGGAATGCAGCGCCATCCAGAGGATGACCAGCACGATCACCACGGTGCCGATGCCGTTGGTGATCGCGCCGTCCTGCACGGTAGCGTATTCCTCGTTGGCGATCGGCACGGGTCCGGTCAGGCGAACGCGCGCGTGATATTCGGTCGGAAATTTCAGATCGGCCGCCGCCTGGCGGATCGCGTCGGTCGCGCCCTTGCCCGGCTCCAGCGCCGAATAGTCGATGATCGGCTTGATCTCGATGAAGGCGCGCTTGTCCGAATCGGTCAGCGGCTTGTCGCTGGTGAGCTCGCGCCAGGAGAAGGTCGCGTTGCCCTTGGCGAGGACGGTCTCGACCGTCTCGGAGATCAGGTTGAAGGGCGGCGCCGTATTGTCGAGCTTGACCTGCCCGCGCTTGACGCCGGCAAGGCCGGTCTCGAGCGCGCCGGTCAATCCGCGAATCGAGGGATCGCCGGCCATGATCTCGATCAACGGTGCGGCCGCTTCGAGCTGGCCCGCGACCTTGCCGACCTCTTCGGTCGGCAGGAACAAGAGGCCGTTCTTCTCGAAGAATTCGCCGGAGCCGAGCGCGGTGATCGCTTCGAAGTTCTTCTTGTCGGCCTGCAGCTTCGCGGTGAGCGCCTTCGCGGCCGAGCTGGTCAGCTCGGGCGTCGCTGCCTCGACCACCGCCAGGATCAGCCGCTCGCGATCAAACGCTTCCTCGAACTGGTTGTCGCGCTTGCGCCAATCCAGATCCGGCGAGATCAGCTTGTTGATGTCGGTGTTGATCGAGAAGTTGCGGGCCGTGTAGAAGCCGGCGCCGATCGACAGCAACACAGAGATAATCACAACCGGAAGGGCAAAACGCGTACAGGTCCTAACAACGGAGACGACAATATTTGTCAGCACTTCGTTTCTTTCTAATCTCGGGGAAGCATGGCCGAAAACGCCCGCTCTGTAGCGGAGTTCCCGGGACCGATCTAATGTTGTTTTGGTTATCTTCCTCGACGGGACGGCGAGGAGGTTCCAAAGCACAGGAACGGCCACGAATGGCCGGTATAAACCGCATGAGTGGGCGATAAAGTGACGAACAAGTGAGGGAGACGGACGGTCGCAGGAGGCAAAACCAACACTATATTACCTCCAATGCCCCCTCCTTCGTGATCCAGCCCCACTCGAAACGCTACCTTTTTGCCACAAATCCCTGTATTTCCATGCGCTTGGGGCACAGATCCCTTCCAGGAACTGTGATGGCGCGGACGTTGCAACTGACGTTGCGAGGTCCGACGTGTGGAGTGCGTTGCCGAAAAGGCCGCAGGGCATTGAACGAGATTGGTGCAATTTGCGTAACGGACGTCCGATGGAAGTGTTTCTTGCTCAGCCGCGCGGCTTTTGCGCGGGCGTCGTGCGCGCGATCGAGATCGTCGAACGCGCGCTCGAGAAGTATGGCCCGCCGGTCTATGTCCGCCACGAGATCGTGCATAACAAACACGTCGTCGAGAGCCTGAAGAAGAAGGGCGCGATCTTCGTCGAGGACCTCTCCGAAGTGCCGGCCAAGGCGGTGACCGTCTTCAGCGCCCATGGCGTTGCCAGGAGCGTCGAGGAGGAGGCGGAAGCCCGCGACCTGCCGGTACTCAATGCCACCTGCCCGCTCGTCACCAAGGTCCACAACCAGGGCAAGCGTTACATCTCGAAGGGCCGCGCCCTGATCCTGATCGGGCACGCCGGCCACCCCGAGGTCGAGGGAACCATGGGACAGGTTCCGGGGCCGGTTCTGCTGGTCCAGAGCGTCCAGGATGTGGCGGAACTGAGGCTGCCGAGCGATGCGCCGGTCGCCTACATCACCCAAACCACCCTGTCCGTGGACGACACCAGGGACATTATCGCGGCCCTTGAGGCAAAATTTACAGATATTCAAGGCCCGGACATCAGGGATATCTGCTATGCGACACAGAACCGCCAATCTGCGGTAAGGGACCTGAGCAAACTGGTGGACGTCATTTTGGTGGTGGGGGCCGCCAACAGTTCCAACTCGAACAGGCTTCGTGAAATCGGCACCGAGGTCGGCGTCGCGAGTTATCTCATTGCCGATGGGAGCGAACTCAATCCGGATTGGCTCAAGGATGCGAAGGCCGTCGGCATTACGGCGGGCGCTTCTGCGCCCGAAGTTTTGGTCGACGATGTGATCGAGGCCCTGCGCCGCATCGGACCTCTGTCGGTCTCGGTCGTTCCGGGCCGAGAAGAGAATATCGAATTCCGGCTGCCAGCCGAACTGACTGCGGGCTGATCTGAACCCACATCCCTTTGATAAGTGCAGAAAGAAATCGTCTAATGGCTATACCGTTCTTCAAGGAAATGCGTATCGGCGGTTATCTGATCAAGCAGAAGCTGCTTGGCCGCAAACGCTATCCGCTCGTGCTGATGCTGGAACCCTTGTTCCGTTGCAACCTCGCCTGCGTCGGCTGCGGCAAGATCGACTATCCCGATGCGATCCTCAATCGCCGCATGACGGCGCAGGAATGCTGGGATGCGGCCGATGAATGCGGCGCGCCGATGGTGGCGATTCCCGGCGGCGAGCCGCTGATCCACAAGGAGATCGGCGAGATCGTGCGCGGCCTCGTGGCGCGCAAGAAGTTCGTCTCGCTGTGCACCAATGCGCTGCTACTCGAGAAGAAGCTCGATCTGTTCGAGCCGTCGCCCTATTTGTTCTTCTCGGTGCATCTCGACGGCCTGAAGGATCACCACGACAAGGCGGTGTCGCAGAAGGGCGTGTTCGATCGCGCCGTCTCGGCGATCAAGGCGGCGAAGGCGCGCGGCTTCACGGTCAACGTCAACGCCACCATCTTCGACGGCCATCCGGCCGAGGAGATCGCCAAGTTCCTCGACTTCACCACCGAGCTCGGCGTCGGCGTCTCGATGTCGCCGGGTTACGCCTATGAGCGTGCGCCCGACCAGGAGCACTTCCTCAACCGCACCAAGACCAAGAAGCTGTTCCGCGACGTCTTTGCGCTCGGCAAGGGCAAGAAGTGGAACTTCATGCATTCCGGACTGTTCCTCGACTTCCTTGCCGGCAACCAGGAATACGAGTGCACGCCCTGGGGCATGCCGGCGCGCAACATCTTCGGCTGGCAGAAGCCCTGCTATCTGCTCGGTGAAGGCTACGCCAAGACCTTCAAGGAGCTGATGGACACCACCGACTGGGAGACCTACGGCACCGGCAAGTACGAGAAGTGCGCCGACTGTATGGCCCATTGCGGCTACGAGCCGACCGCGGCCACCGCTGCGATCAACAATCCGCTGAAGGCGATGTGGGTCGCGCTGCGCGGCATCAAGACCACGGGCCCGATGGCGCCCGAGATCGACATGTCGAAGCAGCGTCCGGCGCAGTACATCTTCGCCGAACAGGTGCAGAAGAAGCTCTCGGAGATCCGCCGCGACGAGGCTGCGGCCGCCGCCGCCAAGCAGCAAGCGAAGGCCTCGACCGCCGCCTGAAGCTCGATGTGAGCGAAAGCAGAAACATGAAAGCCCCGGTTCAGCGAACCGGGGCTTTTTCTTGGATCAGGATGCCGCCTGCTCTTCCAGTCTCGTGCGCTGAAGCAATTTCTCGATCTCGGCGGCGCGCGGCGGACTGAGTGTGCCACGCTCGATCCCGAGCGGGACATTGCGCAAAGCGAGTTCGCGATACAGCGCGCCGGATGGAGGAAAGCGCTCATCCAGCGCCCGGAGGTGCTTGAGGATCGTTCCGACGTCGCCGCGCGCCACGCAGCCGCCCATGCCATTGGCCAGTCCGCCGTCGAGAACAGCCGCGACCGTCCCGCGCAGCAGCGGCATCATCGCGCGCAACGCGTCGGCCTCACTGGCGCCAAAGCTCTTCCAGAACTCGACGCCTTCCTTGAGCAGCGCGATCAGGAACGGACCGACGTAATATGCCGACGCATGATAGAGCGCCCGCGCACCGGCCGGCAGCGCCAGCGGTTCGCACCCGATCCGGATCGCAAGCAATTCCAGGTCGCGCCCGAAGTCGCCCTCTGCCTCGATGCCGACGGTGCATCCGCGCAATCCCTCGAGCGCGACGTCGGGATTGGCAAACATCTGCATCGGATGAAATCCGCCGGTCGCGGCGCCTGCGGATTTCGCATGATCGAGCGCGGCCAGTTCGGTCGCGCCGCTGCAATGAACCACGCGGTGACGCGGCTCCCAGCGCAAATCGCGGCACACCGGCAGAATCGCGTCGTCGCTTACGGTGAGGAAAACCATGTCGCAGCTGTCGACGACATGCTGCGCGTCGGTCATCGGCCGCGCCGACGGGATGCGGGATCCGAGCCGCTGCGCGGCATCGGCACCGCGGTTGTAGAACGCCGCGACGTTCAGCCCCGCGCGGGCGAAGGCCGGCGCGAGCGTTTGCGCCACGCGGCCGGCGCCGATGAAGCCGATCCGCAACGCCGCCAGCGCCGTGCTCATTGCGCATAGCTCCCGTCGATGCGGTCGAGCCTGCGCCGCAGCGCCGGCCATTCCAGCAGGCCGTAACCGGCCTGCAGATTTTGCGCCGCTTCATTCAGCACCGGATTGGTGTCGCGCTCATTGTCCAGCGTGATCTCGGTGCCGGCAAAGCAGGTCACCGTGTTGCCGATCGCCATCTCGGTCGGCGCATGCAGCGGCCGGCCGCAGCCGAGCGCGTCGACCTGGATCCGACAGGCCTGCTCAAGCCAGTAGATCGCATTGAACGCCTGCGGAATCGTGTTGCCGCAAACCAGGAGGCCATGATTGCGCAACACCAGCACATTGTTGCGGCCGAGATCGGCGACAACCCGGTCGCATTCGTCGCGATCGATCGCCGGCCCCTCGAAATCGTGATAGCCGATCCGTCCGTGAAACCGCATCGCCGTCTGCGACAACGGCAGCAACCCCTCGGCAAGCGTGCTGACCGCGGTGCCGGCTCTGGTGTGAGTATGCAGGACGCAGTTCACGTCGGGCCGCGCGCGATGGATCGGGGCATGCAGATAGAAACCGGCGACGTTGACGTTGTAGCCGTGGTCGGGCTGCAGCAGGGTGCGGCCCTCGATGTCGATCTTGACGAGGCTCGACGCGGTGATTTCCTCGTAGAGCATGCCATAGGGATTGATCAGGTATTGATCGTGATGCCCCGGAACCTGTGCACTGATATGGTTGTAGATCAGGTCGGTCATTCCGTAGAGCGCGACCAGGCGGTAGCACGCCGCAAGATCGACGCGGGTCGCCCACTCCTGTTCTCCCACGACGGCCCTGATATCGTTGACGGCACAAACTTCGATCTGACGCATGTTACGGGGGCCCTTGGTGTCGGATGACGGAGGCGCGCTCGACGATACGGCTGAGGTCTTCCGATGATGGAAGCCCGCCGAATACATGCATCCCGTCCGCGCCAAGCCTGGATTTCACGAACAGATCGGCGGCAGCGGCGTCGCCATGCCGCAGCATCTCGGCAGCCTGCAACGCGTGTGCCATGCGGGTGACGAGCGCCCGCGCGTGCCCGTCGTCCGGATATTTTGCACGCAATCGATCGGCGAGATCGTCCGTGCTTCGGTCATAGACCGGATTGAGGCCCCTGCTCGCACGCAACTCGTCGACGAATGCGTCCCGGCAATTCGCATCGCGTTGCATGGCCCGCAAAACGTCCATGCACATCATGTTCGAGGTGCCTTCCCAGATCGAATTCAGCGGCGCTTCGCGATACAGCCGCGCCATCGGATTCTCCATGATGAAGCCGTTGCCGCCGTGCACCTGCAGGCATTCGTAGGTGAAGGCCGGCGCGCGCTGGCAATTCCAGAACTTCATCACGGGCGTCGCGACCCGCGCCAGCAATCGCTCGTGTTCGCTTGCTTGCAGGCCGTCGGTCGCACGTGCGACCCGAAATGCGCCGAGCATCGCCGCCTCGCTCTCGAGCGCGAGGTCGGCGAGCACGTTGCGCTGCATCGGGAGCTCGGACATCGGCTTGCCGAACGCGGTTCGCGTTTGCGCGTGGTTGAGGGCGAGGCTCAGCGCCTGGCGCATCAGCCCGGCGGAGCCGACCGCGAAATCCAGTCGCGTCAGATGGCCATGCGAAAGGATTTCCGCGATGCCGCGGCCCTCTTCGCCAACCAGGATCGACCACGTATCGTGGTACTCGATCTCGCTTGACGCGTTCGAGCGGTTACCGCACTTGTCCTTCAAGCGCTGAATGTGGATACGGTTGGCGCTGCCGTCGGGCAACAGGCGTGGCACGAACAGGCAACTGACGCCGGACTGGGTGCGCGCCAGCGTGTAGAATCCGTCGGCCACCGGCACCGAGAAGAACCATTTGTGGCCGGTGATCGCATAGATCTCGCCATGCGCGCCGCGCTCGACGAAGCGCGCGGTGGTCTGGGTCTCGCGCAGATCGGAGCCGCCCTGCTTTTCGGTCATGGCGTAACCGATGACCGCGGCGCGCTTGGCCTCGATCGGAAGCCGCCGCGGATCGTAGTCCGCCGCCAGCGTTCGCTCACGCCACAGATCGAATTGCGGCTTGCCGGAGAACCCGGCGATCGCGGCGTACGCCATCCCGGTGGGGCAGCCGACGCCGTTCTCGATCTGATTCCAGAGATAGCTCAGCGCCGCACGCGCCAGATGGCCGTGTGGTTCGCGCGTCGACCAGGCGAGGCTATGCACCTCGCTCCGGAACGCCAGCGCCATCAATTGATGCCAGGCAGGATGATATTCGACCCAATCATTGCGGTTGCCATACCGGTCATGGGTCAAGAGCTTCGGTTCGTGCTCGTTGGCCAGCCGTGCCGCCTCCTGCACGGATTCGCTGCCGGCATGGGCGCCGAGCGCTGAAAGCTTGTCTTTCGCCCACGGCGCGATCGATACGATCAGGCCACTCAGCGCGCGGTCGTCATCGAATGCATTGAAGCCGAGCACCGGCCGCGCGCCTGATTGCGCACTTCATGGGTCGCAAACGGAGCGGCTTTCGCTTCAGCGACGGCAACCGGCTGGACGCGCGCGTTTATGCGGAGACTCGCGATACAGGGATGAGTTCAGGCGTGGCGTGGCGAAACAGCATGCGCGCGGAAAGCCCTGCGATCGACTGTGCGATCGCCTTCGCCGCGTCGGAATCGGGGGCCGCTTCGGGCGCAAGGGGACCAACCAGCGCCTCCATGAAGGCGCCGGTCACGCAGGATGCCGCGACGTTCGCGTCGATCTCGACGAACTCACCGCCGGCGATACCGCGCCGAACCAGCCTTGCGATCTGATCGGCCAGGGCCGCCCGGTATTTCAGGCGCGCCGCGTCGATCTCGGGTTCACAGGGTTCGGCGATCAATGCGTAGGCCAGGCGGCGGCCGCGCATCGCTCTGACCGAGAAGGTGTAGATCGCGTCCACCAGACATTGGGACGCCGAGCCTTCCGCCTCGACGATCGCGGCGACCACAGCCACCTCGCGCTCAGACACCAGGCCGAGCACCTGCGCGTACAGGTCCGCCTTGGAGTCGAAGTAGCGATACACGCTGCCCGTGGCCACGCCGGCCCGTGAGGCGATCAGGGCGATCTGGGCGTCCTTCCAGCCACTCAGCGCCACGGCCTCCCTGGCGGCATCGAGAATGCGCGCTTTGGTTTCGACCAGTTGGTTGAGGCGAACGGCGGCGATTGCCATAGTGAACCTTAATTCATGAACAAAGGATCATGCTTCATTTTTGGACGGATCGCCGTGGCTGTCAAGTATATCGACCCGCCCTGCGACCGCAGGACCGTTCCGTGGGCGCCGGCACGCTGCCGGAAGGTCGTTAGAGGCTGCGGCGCGACGCAGGGGCGCGAGGAACAGGGATGCGGGGGTCTTACCGCATAGCCGACGCGCACGTCGCCGCTGGGCACGTGGAACCGGAACAGCGTGGCATCAAGCAAAACCTTCGGGCATCAAAGCAAAAGGCCCGATCGCGATGCGACCGGGCCTGTGAGTTGAGCTTGATGCGGCGAGAAACCCGGTCCCGGACCGGCGCAGCGGATCAGGCCGCCTTCGCTGTGATCAGAACGTCTTCCACCGGCATCAACACCTCGTTGCCGAGCAGGAAGCCGCGGCAGCTGCGCAGCGAGCGCAGCGCGCGGTTAAAGTCGATACCGGTCGACACCAGCGCGCGCAGCGTCCGTGGATTGCGGGCGATGCCGCGCAGCACCTTGCGCAGGTCGATGTCGCCGTTCGGCTTCACCGCGGACTTCGCAAGTTCCGGTAGCGCCCGGTGCGCGGGATCGCTGATTACGCGCAGCGCGGCGAACGGAATGCCGGCTTTGGCGGCATAGGCCGCCGCGATATGGCTCTCCATGTCGACCGCTGCTGCGCCCGTCATCGAGCGCAGAGCGCCTAAAGCGCGGGATCCGTGGATTGCGGGCGATGCCGCGCAGCACCTTGCGCAGGTCGATGTCGCCGTTCGGCTTCACCGCGGACTTCGCAAGTTCCGGTAGCGCCCGGTGCGCGGGATCGCTGATTACGCGCAGCGCGGCGAACGGAATGCCGGCTTTGGCGGCATAGGCCGCCGCGATATGGCTCTCCATGTCGACCGCTGCTGCGCCCGTCATCGAGCGCAGAGCGGCCTTGCAGGCCTTCGCCGCGATCACCTCTTCCACGCCGGCGAGACCGCCGCGGACGATCCTGCGGCGCTTCAGCGCGGCGCTGGCGATCATCTCTTCGTTCAGCGCGGATGCGGCCAGGAAGCGGGTATCGCCCGACATCACCTCGGTCGCGACCACGACGTCGCCGGACTTGAGCGACGGGTCGAGCCCGCCGGCCACGCCGAACGAAATCACGCCACGGAAGGTGGTCGGATCCAGCGTCGCCAGCAACTCACGCAGCTGCTGCGGATCGCTCGAACTGCAGATTACGATCATGCCGGGGCCTGCCGCGATGCGGGCCTCCTGCACCAATCCAGTCACAATCAATACCGGCCGAGGATCAATTCTACTGCCCACGGTCTCGGCGGCCCCCGCCTCAACAATCACATCCCGACCCCTACCACCCTGCTATTGGTGCTTCTCAAATTTCGATACCGCGCCAGCGCCCAGAGCGGAAAGAACTTCGAGTAGCCATGATATCGCAAGTAAAATACCCGCGGAAACCCCGTAGCTGTGTATCGCTGCTCGTCCCACAGCCCTTTTTCCGTCTGTGTTGCCTTTAGGTACTCCACCCCCCGCGCAACAGCGGGATTTTCAACCTCTCCGGCCGCCATCAATCCAAGCAAAGCCCATGCCGTTTGCGAGGAGGTCGAAGGCGCAATTTCATAACCCTTGTAATCCAGCCGGTAACTGACGGCGTCCTCGCCCCAGCCGCCGTCCTGATTCTGGACTGACACCAGCCAGTCGACCGCTTTCCGAATCATCGGGTCGTTGCGATCGACCCCTGCGACATTTAGCGCCGAGAGCACCGACCAGGTGCCGTAGATGTAGTTCAGGCCCCAGCGGCCGTACCAGGAGCCCTCGGCAAGCTGGGTGCGGCGCAGATAGGCGACGCCGTCAGCCATCGCCTTGTTGCTCTCGGCGGTCTCGCCGAGCTGGCCCAGCATCGAGATGCAGCGCGCGGTGACATCCTCGGTCGGCGGATCGAGCAATGCGCCGTGATCGGAGAACGGGATGTTGTTGAGGTAATATTCGAGGTTGTTGACGTCGAACGCGGCCCAGCCGCCGTCGCGGCTCTGCAGCCCCTCGATCCACTCGCGGCCGCGCGCGATGGCCTCGTCATATTCCCTGGTTCCGGTGTGGCGCCGCACGCGGTCCATCGCCATCACGACCACCGCGGTGTCGTCGAGATCGGGATAATGGTCGTTGTTGTACTGGAACGCCCAGCCGCCCGGGCGGACGTCCGGCGCCTTGACCGCCCAATCGCCCTTCAGCTCCAGCACCTGGCGCGGCTTCAGCCAGTCGAGGCCCTGCTTGGCCTTGGCCAGGGTGTCGTCGCCGCCCGCCTCCTGCAGCGCATGACTGGCCAGCGCGGTGTCCCACACCGGCGAGACGCAGGGCTGGCAATAGGCCTCGTGTTCGCTAATCACGAGCAGCTTGTCGATGCCGCGGCGGGTGATGGCGCGCGGCGGGAAATTCTCGTCCTTGCCGAGCGCCTCGTACATCATGACGATGTTGGCCATCGGCGGATAAATCGCGCCCATGCCGTCTTCGCCGTTCAGCCGCTCTTCAGTGAAGGCGAGCGCGGCATCGATCGCGCGCTGGCGCAGACTCTTCGGAAACATCGGCTCGATCACCCGCAGCACGGCGTCGAGCGAGCGGAACAGATAGAACCAGCTCGCGCTCTGATGCGGCGCCTTCGGCGCCATGCGGACCGATTTCGGATCCTCCAGGAACAGCTCGTCGATGCCGACGCCTTTCGGATTCTTCGCACGCGGCTTCAGCGCTGCAAGCACCATCAGCGGCACCATGGTGGTGCGCGCCCAGTAGGAGATCTTGTTGATGTGGAACGGCGACCACATCGGCAGCAGCATGATCTCGATCGGCAGCACCGGCGTCGCGCGCCAGGTCACGACGCCATAGAGCGCAAGCAGGAAGCGCGTGAACACGTTGCTGCCCGAAGCACCGCCGCGCGAACGGATCGCCTCGCGCGCCCGCACCATGTGCGGCGCGTCGACGGAATCGCCGATCATCTTCAGCGCGAAGTAGGACTTCACGCTGGCGCTCATGTCGAACGGGCCGTCATGCACCAGCGGCCAGCCGCCATGCGCGCCCTGGACGCGGCGCAGATAGTTGCCGATCTTGGCCTCCAGCCTGGCATCGATCGACTCGGCCAGATAGTGACGCAGCAGGATGTACTCGGCCGGAATGGTGCTGTCGGCCTCGAGCTCGAATATCCAGTGCCCGTCGGACTGGCGATAGCCGAGCAGCGCTTCGGTTGCCTTGGAGATGCTCTTCTCCAGCGCGACCGGGTCGACTGCAACGCTGTGATCTCTCGCAAGCATTTCGCTCGATATCCTCTTCATCGCGGGCCGGCTGATCGAAAGCCGCGGCCGCTCCAGAGCATGATCCGATTGCTTCGGATCACGTTCTTGTCCTTCTGTTTGGTCGCGTTTTCTTCACGCGAACCGGTAACCACTTCGCTCGAAAACGCGCCAACAGGTCGAATCTAACGTCTGGCCAGAACCAGATCGGCGGCGCGATCCCCCGATCGCACCGATCCCTCGATGGTTGCCGGCAACCCGGTAGCAGTCCAGTCGCCGGCAAGGAACAGGTTTTTTTGCGCCGTCGCGGGCCCCGGACGCAGGGCATTCTGTTCCGGCGTTGCCTCAAATGTGGCACGGCGCTCGCGCACGATCTGCCACGGCGGCAGGTCGCCGGAAACCCCCGACGCCTCGCAGATGTCCTGCCAGATCGCCTGCGCAAGCTCCTCGCGCGGCATGTCGACCAGGCGGTCGCCGTTGCTGATCGTCACCGATAGCCGTTGCGGGAACGCGAACAGCCACTCCACGAGGCCGCCGACCACGCCGAGAATGGGCGCGGCATCGCGCGGCGGATCGACACGGAAATGCGCGTTCACGATGGCGCGGAATTTGGTCGGGGTTTTCAGGCCGGGCAGCAGGGATGCCGCAGCGCGCGGCGGCACGGCGAGCACGACCGCATCGCCGGCTCCCAGCGCGATCTTGTCGCCATTGCCAAAGTCGAGCTCGCTGATGCGATCACCCGACATGCCGAGCGCACGCAATTCGTGACTGAACTGGACGCTGTGGCCCCCCTCCTGCAGCAGCTTCACGGCCGGCTCGATCAGGACCGAGCTCAGGCCGTCGCGCGCGATCAGCGGACGGCAGGCCTGCCCGCCAGCGAGCAGCGTCTCGCGCACGATGGCGCCGGCGAGCCCGGCCGAGCCCTCCGGCGGATCGACGTTCAGCGCGGCCAGCAGCAGCGGCTGCACCAGGCGCTCATACAGCGTGCCCTTGCAGGGAATGGTGTTACCGACCAGCGCCCCGGTGCCGGCCCAGGCCAGCGGCGCCAAGGCGAGATAGTCGCGCAGGCTAGTGTCCGGGACGCGGCGCGCCTCGTCGAACACCCACAGCGGCAGGCGGGAATCGCCGAGGTCGAGCTGCCAGCGCTGGCCGCTGGCAAGATCGACGAACGGAAACTGCGCGCGCGCGGGCCCGACGAGGCCGGCCTCGGTGCCGATCGCGCGCGCATAGCTCAGCGCATGGCGGTTGCCCGACAGCAGCAGATGGTTGCCATTGTCGATGGTGAGATTGGTGGCGGCGTCGAAATAAGAGCGGCAGCGGCCGCCGGCCTGCTGCGTCGCCTCATGGACGAACACCTTGTAGCCGCCATTGGCGAGGCGCACGGCTGCGGAGAGGCCGGAAATGCCGGCACCGATGATATGAACGGTCTTTTGCATCAGATGATCGCGTAACGAAGAAGGATGCCGATCTTGGCGGCCTTGGACACACGTACCGGCGCACGCGGGGCAGTGAAGCCGCGCGCGATCAGGAGATCGAGGATTGCGCGGTAGTATTTCGACATGATCCGCGGCGCGCGCACGGCGCGGCGCGAATTGCGCTTCATGATCTCGTCGGATTTCTGGAAATGCATCTTGGCCCGCTCGGCCAGCGGCGCGCACACCTTCGGCAGCGCGCGGTCGGCTGTGACGCGGACCGGGTCGTTATTGGTGATGCCGGCGTGCCAGAGCCATTCGCGCGGCAGATAGAGCCGGCCGAGACCGGCATCCTCGTCGATATCGCGCAGGATATTGGTGAGTTGCAGCGCGCGGCCGAGGTGGTGCGCGAGCTGGATGCCATCGTCCTCGGGCAGGCCGAATACGCGCACCGACAATCGGCCGACCGCGCTCGCGACGCGATCGCAATACAAATCGAGCGTCGCAAGATCCGGCGCGCGGATATCCTGCGGCACGTCCATTTCCATGCCGTCGACGATCGCGACGAAATCCTCGCGCTTCAGGCCGAAGGTCTTCACCGAACCGACATAGTCCTTCAGGCGCTCCGGCGGACGTCCCTCATAGAGCGCGTCGATATCGTCGCGCCACTGCTGCAGCGCGGCCAGCCGCTCCGGCCGCGGGCCGTCGGAATCGGCGATGTCGTCGACCTGCCGGCAGAAGCTGTAGATCTGGAACATCGCCTCGCGCTGAGCGTGCGGCAGGATGCGCATCGCGGCATAGAACGAGCTGCCCGACGCGGTGCTTCCGTAATTTGCGTTGGCCGCCGCCTCAGCGCTCATGCGCCTGCCGCCGTCTTGGAGACCGTACGCCGTCCGGTCGCACGCTGCGCGGTCTCGCCGGCGACGCCGCCGAGACTCTGCAGCAGCAGTTCAACCTTGCTCAGATGCACGCGCTCGCTGAGCGGATCGCGCACCTTCAGCATGTTGACGATCTTGTCGGCGAACGCCTGGATCACGGAAATCTCAAGCCCCAGCCTGAAATCCTTCACTTCGGCGGCGAGCGACTTGCTCTGGTCGAGCAGCGCTTCGGTGCGCACCGCGAGCGCCTGCAGGCATTCGAGCAGGGCCGGCTGCGACTTCGCCTCGCCGAGCATCTCGACGGTCGCGCCCGCAGCGGCCAGGGCATCGCGCGGCAAGTAGACACGGTTCAGGTTGCGGTAGTCCTTGCCGCAGTCCTGCAGATGGTTGTTGATCTGCAGCCCGGCGCAGAGCGCGTCCGACGCCGCCCAGGTCGAGGTATCCTCGCCGTGCACGTCGAGCATGAACCGCCCGACCGGCATCGCCGAGTATCGGCAATAATCGATTACATCGTCCCAATTCTCGTAACGCAGCTTGGTGACGTCGAGGCGGAACGCCACCAGCACATCGAGCGCGTGCCGCGGCGGCATGCCGCGCTCGGCGAAGGCGCGGCGCAGATTGACCGCTTCCTTCTGGGTGTCGCCATTGCCAAGCAGTTCGGCCTCCATGAGGTCGAGGTAGCGCAGCTTCTCCTCGGCGGGCAGCGTGGCGTGATCGGCGATATCGTCGGCGGTGCGGACGAAATTATAAAAGGCCAGGATCAGGGCACGATGCCGCGGATGAATGATCCACGACGCGACCGGAAAATTCTCGTCGCGGTGGGTCTTTCCGGATCGCAGGTCGCTCGCGGTGGTCATGGGAAATTTGGGCTACACTGGTCATGGCACGACGCAGGCGCGAAAGGTCAGCGCATGCGGGGGGATTTGCGAGCCCCATATAGGGGAATACGCCACCAAAACCAATGCTGTCTGTGACCACCAGCATACGAAGCCCGTGGCCGGCACGCATGCCGAGCACGGGCCTTGCGGCGATCCATGGGACCTGAAGCGGCCTTACTGGCCGTGGGTCTTCAGCACCTGGTCGCAGGCGGCGCTGATCTTGCTGCGGTTCTGCTGCAGGCAGGCGAGAATGGTGAAATCGCCCTGATCGATCACGGCGCGGCAGTGACGCTGCACGTCGCGCGTGCAGGCCTTCTGTTCATCGGGTGTCCCGCGCGTCTGCTGGGCGAAGGCGCTGGAGGAGAGCGGGATCGACAACAGGGCAAGAGCCAAGAGAAATTTACGCATCGTATTCCTTCATTTCCGACAGCAGAAAATCTGTTCCCGAAAAGCGCTTCGGCGTGGCCGGGACGGATTTTGGGGATTGCAGACGCCACGTAACGCGGCAACGGATTGACGACAAGCACCGTTAAATGCGGCTAAATTTGCGGCGCTGTAAACCCCTACATAAGTTATTGATTCACAATGACGATTCGTGCCATCACTTTGTCGCGTTCGGCTATTGCGGATAGCAGTTGCGCAAAGCTACATGCCGTCACGAAGCCGACGGTTTCTGATTCTGTTCGATGACAATATGGGCGCCGTGCGCCGTTTCTGTCGTTTGAACCTAACATTCTTCGGTGACACTAAACCTTCGATGCGGCGAGACGCTTTCTTGCGTAGGAAGCGTTGATTTTGATGGGAAAATTCACAATGAAACTGTTTGGTTCCAGCCTTTATGGTCAGGCTCTCAGGGCTGTGGGCGTCGGCGCCGCACTGATGCTCTCTGCCTCCGCCGTCCACGCCCAGGCCAGCGGGCCGTTTGCCGGATTTGCCGGCTCGTGGACCGGAACGGGCACGGTGGCGCTGTCCAACGGCACGACTGAACGGATTCGTTGCAAGGCGGATTACAAGGTCGCGCCGTCGGGCATGAGCCTGAAACAATCCCTGCATTGCGCCAGCGACAGCTACAAGTTCGACCTCTCCAGCGACGTCACCAGCCAGGGCGACCGGATCTCCGGCAACTGGAGCGAGGCGAGCCGCAACATCTTCGGCAACCTGCAGGGCACCGCGGGCGGCGGGCGGATCGACGTGTTCGTCGAGGCGTCCGGCTTTGCCGCGAACCTGAACCTGCAGACCAACGGCTCCAAGCAGGTCGTGCAGATCGACTCCAAGGGCGAGATCCGCGGCGTCTCGATCACGATGACGAAGAGCTGACGCTCCCGGCCGATTGCGCCCACAAGACACAAAGGCCCGGTTCCGAACGCTTCGGAACCGGGCCTTTTTGCTGCAGCTTTTTGATTGCTCGTCGATCAGGCCTTTTCGATCGGCGCGGGCTGGCCGCCCCTGCCGCGGAGCTTTTGCGACAAGTTGATCAGGAACATCGAGGTCGGCCGCAGGATGAAGAGGTCCGCGACCAGGGCTGCGACCATCGAGAACGCGCTGAGCCAGCCGAACAGTCGCAGCGACGGCAGGTCGGAGAACACGGTGACGACGAGGCCGCAGGCCAGCACCACCGTGGTCAGGATCAGCGCAGGACCGACCAGCACGGTGGCGCGCTCCACCGCAAGTTCCGGCGTGACACCCGGCTTGGTCTCGAGCCGCAGGCGATTGAGGAAGTGGATGGTGGCGCTGAGGCCGAGCCCGAACGACACCGTCAAAGCCACCACGCTGGCGAATTGCAGCCCCTCCCCGAGCAGCCACAGCACGGTGCCGGACAGCACCACCGGGAAGATGCCCGGCAGGATGCAGGAGAACATCACCACGATCGAGCGGAATGCGAGCCCGATGAAGATCGCGACCAGCAGGAATTCGATGGTGAGGCCGTGGTTGAGCTTCTCGATCATGCTGGCGCTGTTGCGTGCGGCAATCACCGAGAGACCCGTAACCGCGATCTCGTAGCCGGGATGCTCGGCGCGCACCTTGTCTAGCGAATGATCGAGTTTGTTCACCACCGGAAGCAACTGGCTCGAGTCCACATCCGGGACGCGGCCCGACACCACGACAGCATCCTGATTCTTGTCGATGAACCGGCGCACCAAGTGTTCGGGGATCAGGTCGACATATTCCTTCAGCGTCGCGACATCATTGCTGCCGGCCTTTTCGGCGAGCCAGCGCCGCAAGGTCTCCAGCGACCAGACGTTGCCGACGCCGGCAGAGTCCTCGACCATCGCATGGACATCGGCAATCGTCTTCAAGGTCTCCGGCGAGTATAGCGATTGCCCCTTGGGGAATTCGATCAGCACATCGACCGGATTGGCGCCGGTCAACTTGGCGTCGAGCCGGCTCGACGCCGCCACCGCCTGCCGCTTGTCCGGCACCTGATCGGCGAGCCGGTAGCGCGGCTCGAGATTGGCGTAGATGATGCCGAGACCGCCGACCACGATCAGCGCCAGCAGGCTGAACAGCCCGGGACGGCCGACCATGCGCACCGCGATCCAGTAGCAGAAATTGCGCAGCGCCTGCACACCGGCATCCGCGCTCTGGAACTTGACCGCAAAGATCTTCTCGTTGCGCACGAACAGGACGCCGAACACCGGCACCAGCGACAGCACCGCGATCAGCGCGATGATGGTCGCCGCAAGCCCGGCCTCGCCGAACTTGCGGATCAGGTCGGAATCCGAAAACTGCAGCGCGATGAAGGAAATTCCGGCCGTGCCGTGCGTCAGCACGCAGGCCGGTCCGACCACCAGCACCGCATTCTTGAACGCGGTGAACTTGTCTTGCCCCGCGATCAGCCGGTCGCGCGCCGCGAATGTCAGCTGCATCGAGTCGGAGAAGCTGATCACCATGATGAGCGGCGTCATCACGTTGAGGAACATGTTGAGATTGAAATTGGCCCAGCCGAGGCCGCCGAGCGCGAGCAGGATCGCGATCATCGGCGGGAACGCGGCCGCCACCATGAAGGATATCTTGCGGAAGAAGATGATGGCGATGATGCAGCCGGCGAGGATGCCGAGGATGTTGTAGGTCAGGCCGTCGCGCTCGACCGCATTGCGGATCTCGAGCTGCATGACCGGCACGCCGGACAGCTGCGCGTTGAGCCCGCTGCCGCCGAGGTCGTCGGCCATGATCTTCCTGATGTCGCCGACCACCTTGCTGAGCTTGTTGCTGCCGACCACTTCGGGCTCGAGCGACAGCACGATCAGCGCGAGCGTGCCGTCCTCCGACAGCAGCTTGCCGCGGATGATCTCGTTGCTTTTGACCGTCTCGACGAATTTGTCGTAGGCCGCGCCCTCGGGCAGATCGTTCGGGAACAACGCCGCCGGCAGCTTGCCTCGCTCCGGCGCCTGGCGCGCGGAGAACAGCGACACCAGGCCGCGCACGCCCTCGACGAGTTGCAGATCCGTGACCATGTCACGCAGCTTGCCGAGATTCTCGCGCTCGAGCAGCGTCTTGCCTTCGACCACGACGAGCACGTCGAACTCGGTCGCCGGGAAGCGCTTGGTCACCGCCTCATATTGCTTGTAGTCCTTGGAGTCGGAGCGGAACAGCTGCGACAGCGAGTCGTCGATCTTGATCCGGTGCACGCCGAACACGGCGCCGATCAGCAACAGAAAGAGGACGATGCAGGACAGGATCGGCGCCCGCATCGGGATCAGGCCGAGACGCTCGATCCCGAACGCGATGCTGAGGCCCGACCGCGGCTCTTCGATCTTCTCGACGTGGACCTGACTTTCGGAATTCTTTTCGAGCATGCCCTGTCCAGTTCTGAAAACGGCTCAATCTGTCTAGCTTGGGTCTAGGGGCGCGAATGAGGCGGGTGAGCGCAACTGATCGGCGCTAGTCCTTGAAAACACGCGAATATTGACCGGCGCCGGTTTTACCTGCCCGCCCCTTTGCTCGCAAGCGCGAGGGGCTGACCAAATCTGCAGGGAACCGCCGATCATCGCCATTAAGTATCTGATTTGTCACACCCTGGTAGCGCATTCCTGGACGATCCACCGCCGCTTTCATCTTTCAACGCGACCCCTGTGATCTGGCGTGCCAGGCCCTCGCGCACAAGCCACGAAATCCTGAAAGCGGCTTCCGCATAGCTCAGCCCGGCATGGTGGATGTTGGAGATGCAGTTGCGGTCGGCGTCGGTGAGGCCGATTCGCGGCGCGAAGGTGAGATAGGCGCCAAGGCTGTCGGGGGCGGACAGCCCGGGCCGTTCGCCGATCAGCATCACCAGCATGCGCGCGCCGATGATGGCGCCGATCTCGTCACCGAGCGCGACCCGCGCGCCGGACGCTGCGATCACCGCGCCGACGTCGATGTTGTCGGCCGCAAGCCGCGGCACGAGATGCCGGATCAGTTCGACGGCATGCACGTTGACCGCCGTCGGCGACAGGCCGTCACCGATCACGACGGCGCAGGGGCATGCGGTGATGCCGCTGCTCTCGAGCGACCGCCGCGACGCAGAATCCAGCATGCGCCCGAGATCGGGCCGCCGCAGGTAGTCGGGCCGGCTGTGCGCCTGGCTCGACACCTCAAGCGGGGTGATGCCGAGGCCGGCAAGACCGGCCGCAATCCCGCTGACGTCGAAGGCGGCGTGGACGGCGTCGCGGGCGCGGGCATGGTCGAGCGTGAAGGAGAGCAGCGCATTGGTCGGCAGGCTGGCCCCGGACCGGCCAAGACCGACGCGCGCCGGCGTGAGCTCGCGCAGATCGGCAAGCGAAGGGGACAAGGGCACCGGCGGTGTCGTCATGCTGTTATTCGGCGGGGACGGAAGCCTCGCGCAGCCGGATCGAGTAGTTCGAGGCGTTCTGCCGGCCGCTGGAGGCTGCACGCGCAAAGGTGATCAGGTGATGCGCAACCAGCGTCGCCGAGATCAACCCCTCGATGTCGCCGCGCTTGAGCCGGCCGAGCGCAAACTTCCAGAACACGCGCTTGTAGTCGCCGAGCACGCCGACCTTCCAGAAGATGTTGCGGAGCATGATCAGGCCGCGCCGGATGTTGGCCCAGCTCTTCATTTCCGGGCTGACCGGCACCTTGATGCGATTGGCATAGGTGTAATTGCATTGATGCAGATAGCGCGCGAACAGCTTCTTCGGCTCGTAGGCAACTTCCATGCATTTGCGCCAGGAACTGACCACGTCCTCATAGGGCAGCAGGAACTCGACATTGGAGTCGCGGCCCTCGTCGTCGATCAGACGCCCGGCTTTTTCGAGCCGATCCCACAATGGCGTCTTCGGCAGCGCCTGCAGCAGGTTGATGGTGAGCAGCGGAATCCGCGACTCCTCGACGAAGGAGAGCAACGCATCGCCGGTCTGGGGCTTGTCGGTATCGAGCCCCATGATGATGCCGGAGACGACCTCCATGCCGAACGAGTTGATAGTGCGCACACCCTCGAGGATCGGAACCATCATGTTCTGATCCTTGTGCATGGCCTTCAGCGCGTCGGGATCGGGCGTCTCGATGCCGACGAAGATCGTCACGAAGTAGGCCTCGCGCATCTTCTCCAGGATCTCGGGGCGCTTGGCGATGTTGAGCGTCGCCTCGCAGGCGAGGCGCGTGACATATCCGGTGCGCTTCTGCCACTCGATCAGGTGGGGCAACAGCTCGCTCGCCGCCTTGCGGTTGCCGATGAAATTGTCGTCGACGAAATACACGGTGTCGGTGGCACCACACGCGCGCAGCTTGTCGAGCTCGGCGATGATCTGTTGCGGCGACTTCAGGCGCGGATTGCGGCCATAGAGCCCGGGGATGTCGCAGAACTCGCACTGATAGGGGCAGCCCGAGGAGAACTGGATGCTGCCGAGGAAATACTTCTTGGTTTCGGCGAGCTCATAGGCCGGCAGCGGGAAATCCGTCATCGGCAGACGGTCGATGGTTTTAAGCACCACCTGCTCGTCGGGACGGCTGGTATCATCAGCCAGACGCTTGATCAGCTCATTGGTCGCATCGCCGAGCTCGCCGACATGGAGGTAGTCGAATGAGGGATAGTAGTCCGGGCAAGCGCTGACCGACGGGCCGCCGATCGCGACCACCAGGTCATGGTCATGCGCGCGATGGCAGATGTCGTTCATCTGCTGGCGCTGGATGTGCATACCGCTGACGAACACGGCATCCGCCCACGCGAAATCCTCCGCCGTCGCCGGACGCAGATTCTCGTCGACGAAACGGACCGGCCAGTTCTCGGGAAGGTATGCGGCGATCAGCAGCAGGCCCTGCGGCGGCATGAACGCCTTGACGCCGTCAGTGAGGGGGTAGGCGTGCTCGAAGGTCCCAAACGACGACGTATAGCGCGGAAAAACGCAGAGGATACGTCGTACTGTCTCTATGCCCTCAGCTCTCATCAAACGACCCCGAAGCACCGGCAAATCTAACCACGGCGCGGAACGCTGGGCCAGAAATTCTTCAACATTGTGGCACTACCTAACGTCATAACGACGAGATAGTTGCTCTGCAGAATTTCGCTATCCCCCTCAGGTCAACAGCCTGGCAGCGAGGTCGGGCAGCCGCTCCGCATCGGCCACGAGGCGGAAGTCCTGCCCGGCCAGGCCGACGCGCGCGAGCCAGTCGTCGAATTCGGGAGCCCGCTTCAGGCCGAACAGGTCGCGGACATAGAGCGCATCGTGAAACGATGTCGACTGATAGTTCAGCATGACGTCATCCGCGCCCGGCACGCCCATGATGAAGTTCACGCCGGCGGCCGCGAGCAGCGTCAGGAGATTGTCCATATCGTCCTGATCCGCCTCGGCGTGGTTGGTGTAGCAGACGTCGATCCCGAGCGGCAGGCCGAGCAGCTTGCCGCAGAAGTGATCCTCGAGCCCGGCGCGGATGATTTCCTTGCCGTCATAGAGGTACTCAGGACCAATGAAGCCGACCACGCTGTTGACGAGCAGCGGATCGAACGCGCGCGCCACCGCATAGGCCCGCGCCTCACACGTCTGCTGGTCGACCTGGTGATGGGCATTGGCCGACAGCGCCGAGCCCTGCCCGGTCTCGAAATACATCACATTGTCACCGACCGTGCCGCGGCGCAGCGACAGCCCGGCTTCCCGGGCCTCCCGCAGGAGCGAGAGGTCGACGCCGAAACTGCGATTGGCCGCCTCGGTGCCGGCGATCGACTGGAACACGAGATCGACCGGCAGCCCCTGCCCGATCAGTCCGAGCGTGGTCGTGACATGGGTCAGCACGCAGCCCTGCGTCGGAATTTCGAATCGCGTGATGATGTCGTCCAGGAGCCGCAGCAGCCTGCCGATGACATTCGGGTCGTCGCTCGCTGGATTGATGCCGATGCAGGCATCGCCCGCTCCCAGCAGCAGCCCGTCGAGAATCGAGGCGGTGATGCCCTTGGGATCGTCGAAAGGATGGTTCGGCTGCAGCCGCGTGCTCATTCGCCCGCGCAAACCGATGGTGTTGCGGAAGCGGGTCGTCACCTCGCATTTCTTCGCGACCAAGATCAGATCCTGGTTGCGCATCAGCTTCGACACCGCCGCAACCATCTCTGGCGTGATGCCGCGCGAGATCTTCTTGATCGCTTCCCCGCTGGCGGCATCCGACAGCAGCCAGTCGCGGAATCCGCCGACGGTGAGCGACGACACCGGCAGAAAGCCGGCAACGTCGTGGCTGTCGAGGATCAGGCGGGTGACTTCGTCAGCCTCATAGGGGATGACAGGCTCATCGAGGAATTGCTTGAGCGGAACATTGGCCAGCGCAAGCCGCGCTGCGATCATCTCCTCCGCGCTGTCGGCGGCGATGCCGGCCAGGCGGTCGCCTGAACGCGGCGGCGAGGCCTTGGCAAGCAGGATGCGCAGATCGTCGAATGCGTAATTGGTGGCGTCGATGGTGTGACGATAGAGCATGGGGGTTCGTCGCGGGCTGGGGCAGCGCAATCTAGCACCTCTTTGCGAAAGGCGTGCCATCGGCTTCGCCCCGCGTGCTGGCGCCGTTGCCGGTAACGGCGGCGCACCCTCGGCACGGCCGCAAGCCGCGAGCGCCCGGCAGACTCAAAGCGGCCCATAAGGCATTGGGATTATTTACAGATTTTAACGGTTGTGGCTGCACAAATCTCGCGCGTTAAGAAATTGTCCATGAAAATTTTGCATAAGCTTTAATCGGCCGAAGGTACTCCCCGGCCTCTTGGAGTGCCCCGCAATGCCCGCCCCCGTCACATTCCCCATCTCCATGTCCCGGCCTCCAATGGCATCCCGATTCTCGCTTGCTGCCAGGCTGTACTCGACGTTTGCGCTGATTGCGGCGCTGACCGCGGCCATCACCTTCCTGTCCGAATACAATGCGCGGCGTAATGCCGAGCTGACCGAGGCCGTCGACCTCGCAAGCCGTGCCGCACTCAATGTCGAGCGGGTCAATTCACTGGTCTACGCCGTGGTGATGGAATCCCGCGGCATCTACATGTCGACCGATCCGGCAGCGGTGAAGAAATACGGCGACGGGCTGCTGGCGTTCAACGAACGCATTCTCGGCGTGGTCAAGAACTGGGAAACGCTGGTGCAGGCCGACGACGCCGCCCAGTTCGCGGTGTTCAAGAAGCGCATCGAGCAGTTCATCGATTTCCGCAAAGAGCTGGTACGCCGCGGCATCGAGATCGGCGCCGCGGCCGGACGGGAGTGGGGCGACAACGACGCCAACCGCGACGTGCGCACCGCGTTGAACAAGGATCTCGAGGCGCTCTCCAAGGTCTATGCCGAGCGCAGCAAGAAGCTGGCGCGGGAGACCGACACCAACCGCACGATGGCACTGGTGCTGACCGGCCTCGGCGCCGCGGCCCTGATTGTGGTGGTACTCGGCGTGCTGATCATCGCCCGCTCGGTGGCCCGGCCGCTGTCGCAGATCACCACGACGATCAAGCGCGTCGCCGAGGGCACCGACCATGTCGAAGTACCGCATGTCGGGCGCAGCGACGAGATCGGCGCACTGGCACGCGCCATCAAGGTCTTCCAGGACGCGATGGACCGCAATCGCAGCCTGAACGCGCAGGTCGTACAGGAGTCCGAGGCGCGCGACGCGCGCGGCCGGCATATCGAGACCTTCGTCGAAGCGTTCCGTGGCACGATCGGCGAGGTGCTCCGCGCGGTGCATGACAACGCTGCGACGATGCGCCAAACCGCTCAGACCATCGCAACCGTCGCGTCGGACGCCAGCGGCCGCGCGGTGGCTGCGGCAGGCGCCACCGAACAGGCTTCGAGCAACGTCTCCGCGGTGGCGGGCGCGGCCGAAGAACTCTCCGCCTCGGTCGAGGAGATCGGCCGCCAGGTCAAGCAGTCGTCCGGCGCCGTCGATCAGGCCGGTGCGCGCACCGACCGCTCGATCACCGAGATCGAGGGCCTTGCCGCCACCACCCAGCGCATCGACGGGGTGCTGAGCCTGATCCAGGCGATCGCCGAGCAGACCAACCTGCTCGCCCTCAACGCCACCATCGAAGCCGCCCGCGCCGGCGATGCCGGCCGTGGCTTCGCCGTCGTCGCGCACGAGGTCAAGGCGCTGGCCGGCCAGACCGCGAAGGCAACCGCCGAGATCAGCGAGAATGTGGGCCTGATCCAGGCCTCGACCCGCAACTCGGTGGCCGCCGTGCGCGAGATCGGCCAGGCGGTACGCGAGATCAGCAACGTCACCGCGAACATCGCGAGCGCGATCGGCCAGCAGGACGCGGCGACGCGCGAAATCTCCGCCAATGCACAGATGGCCGCCCAGGGCAACGAGACCCTGGTTACCAATGTCGGCTCGCTCCGCGACGATATGGACCAGACCAGCAAGGCGGCGGAATCGGTGCTCGCGGCCTCAAACGATCTGACCGCAACCGCCGAGACGCTGTCGCGCGAGGTCGAGCAGTTCTTCCGCAACCTGCGCAGCGACGCGGCCGACGGCCTGCAGCGGACCGGAACCTGAGCCGATCCCGCGACGTTGCGAGGCCCTACGACAGGGCCCCGGCAATCTGGATGGTTAAGACTCTCCCAATGCACGGACGCAAATTGCGTCCGCTTCAGGTCGCATTTCTCAATTTGATGCCTCCATAGAAAGCGTCACTGCGCGGGAAAGTGGAAGTGAGCAATGAACGGGCTTTTGCCAAGGCCGAAGGCGGTGCCGACCAAACGGCTCCTTGCGCTCGGGATCGGCCTCGTTCTCTGCTTTTCGGCGATCTGCGCATCCATTCTCTGGGAGATGGCGGGCAAGGACTATCGGCATGCGAAGGAAGGCGCGACCAACCTCGTCGCCTCCATCGCCAGCGAGATCGACCGCAACATCGACCTCTACGACCTCTCGCTCCAGGCGGTCGCCGACGGCGTCAAGCTGCCGGAGCTCGGCAAGATCAGCCCGGAGCTTCGCCAGGTCGTGCTGTTCGACCGCGCCGCCACAGCCAAGGATCTCGGCTCGATCCTCGTGCTGAATGCGGCGGGGGACGTCACGCTCGATTCCAGGACGTTGACGCCGCGGGCCGCAAATTTCGCCGATCGAGACTTCTTCCGGGCGCATCAGACGCGAGCGGACAGCGGCCTGTTCATCAGTGCTCCGTGGATTACTTCTGATGGCGAATATCTGATCAGCCTCAGCCGCCGCATCAACAATGACGACGGCTCCTTTGCCGGCGTGGTCGCGGGCAGCATGCGGCTCAGCTATTTCCACAATCTGTTTCGCAAGCTGAACTTCGGCTTCGGCGACAGCATGGCGCTGTTCAACAGCGATGGCGTCATACTGATGCGCGCCCCGTTCGACATCAGCAAGATCGGGCAAAGCATCAAGGACTCTCTGGTCTTCAAGCAGTTTCCGGCACACCAGTCCGGCTCCTACATCACGAAATCGATCGTCGATCATGTCAGCCGGCTCTATGTTTTCCAGGCGGTCGGACACAATCGCCTGCTCATCGCCGAGGGTCTCGCGCTCGACGGCATCTATGCCGACTGGTGGCAGCAGCTCTGGCTGATCGGCAGCGTGGTTGCAGCGCTCTGCGGCTTCTCGATCGTCCTGATGTTCTACCTGGTGGCCGCTCTCAAACGGCGCGCCGCCGCGGAAGACCGGCTCGCGCACCTCGCGAGCACCGATGCACTGACAGGCCTCGCCAACCGCCGCCGCCTCGACGATACCCTTGACGTCGAATGGCGCCGTGGCATGCGCGCAAAGGCGCCGGTCTCGCTTCTGATGATCGACGTCGATCATTTCAAGATCTACAACGACACCTACGGGCATCAGGCCGGCGACGCCGTGCTCACCACCGTGGGACGGTGCATCGCAAGCAGCGCCAACCGTGCAACCGATCTCGGCGCCCGCTATGGCGGCGAGGAGTTTTCAGTGTTGCTGCCCGGCATCGGCAAGACGGGCGCCCTGGAAATTGCCGAACGGATTCGTGCCAAGCTGGCGGCTGCGCGGGAATCCGAGCCTGAGTTGCCGACCGTCAGCATCGGATTGTCGTGCCTCGTCCCGGACCACGAGCGCACGTCGCGCGATCTGCTCAAGGCCGCAGACCTCGCGCTCTATCAAGCCAAGCGTGAAGGCCGCGACCGCGTCATCGTCAGCCCGATCGGGTGGGACAAATCGGGCAAGCGGCACGTCGCCTGATCGCGATCGCATTGGCGCGGTCGAGCGCGCCGCGCGCCCATCCCGGCTCACTCCACCGGCAGCACGTCGACCGCAACGGCGAGCTTTTGCTTGCGCGCGCCGACGATGACGCCGTCGACCGGCGAGACGTCGGCAAAGTCGCGGCCGATGGCGAGAATGATGTGGTCGCTCCCGACCATCAGATCGTTGGTCGGGTCGAACCCGACCCAGCCAAGCGCGCTGCCGCACCAGACCGAGACCCAGGCATGGGTGGCGTCCGCGCCCTGCAGCCGCGGCTGGCCCGGCGGCGGAATGGTGCGCAAATAGCCGCTGACATAGGCCGCGGGCAGGCCGAGGCCACGCAGCCCTGCGATCATCACATGGGCGAAGTCCTGGCACACGCCGTGGCGCTTCTCGAACACGTCGCGAAGCGGCGTTGAGATCACGGTCGCCTTGGGATCGTATTTGAAGTCGTTGCGGATGCGGCGCATCAGGTCGGCCGCACAGGCAAGGATGCCGCCACCAGGCAAAAAGCTCGCAGAGGCGTAGGCCGTCACCGGCCGCAGCACCGGCACCAGCGCGCTGGCAAAAACGTAGCCGACCGGCGAGGCCGCATCGAGGCTCAACGCCTCGAACGCGTTGTCACGCACGTCCTCCCAGGGCGGGCTGGCGGCGTCGCGCGCCGGCGGCTGCCGCGCCACCGAGACCCGCGAGCGGGCATCGATGCGCAGACTGCGATGCGCCGTCTCGATCAGGACGCTTTCCGTGAGCGTGCCGAAGAAGTCGCGCCTTGTGGTGCGTTCCGCGGGCTTCGGACGGATCTCGACCGAATGCGAGATCAGCTGCTGCCCGTCGCCGCTGATCGGCTCCAGCCGCAGCGAGCAGCGCGCGAAGCTGACCTGGGTCTCGTAGCTGTAGGTCGTGACGTGACGGATGTCGTAGATCACGCCAGCCCCGTGAGCTTCTCCGGCCGGCTGGCATTCGGTCCGTGCGGGAAGTAATGCAGCCCAATCGAGTCGGCGAGGTTGAGCAGATCCTGCTCCAGCGCGAACAGGGTCTTGACGTCGAGGCTCGAGGCTTCGGCCGTTGTGAGCATCGCCTCGACCGCGACGGCAAGACGCTGCGGCCGCTCGATCAGGCCATGCTCCTTCAGGCTCGGCAGCGCGGCGATATGCTCGTTCAGCGCCGCGACCTGGAATGCGACCGAGCGCGGATTGTAGGGGTCGAGCACCGCCAGATCGCGTACCGGTGCGAGCAGCGGCTGCACTAGATAGCGCGAGCGATAGGTGATCTGGCAGTCGACCAGCGTGAGCAGAACGTCGAGATCCTCGTCGCCGGCTTCGTCATAGGCGAACTGACGGGCAAAGCGCGTGGTGTTGACGGCGCGCTCGGCGCGGCGGCCCATCTCGAGGAAACGCCAGCCGGCGGCGCGGTTCATGTTTTCCTGTGCAAGGCCGGCGAAGCTTGCGAGCTCCTGCAGGGTCAGCTCCGCGGCGCTGACGACGCCGTCATCGTCATGAACCTCGATGGCGAGCCGATCGGCCATCTCGGTGATGACCTGCCAGGCGTCCGGCGACAGCCGCTCGCGGAGCGAAGTCGCCGTGCGCTGCGCCGATCGCACCAGCGACAGCGCCGAGCCGAATTTCTCCTCGCTCTGCAGCGCTTCGAGCGCGACCCTGGCGAGATTGGCGCGCGCGGTCTGCGAGGCCGCGCCCCAGGCGACCAGCATGCGCTGGATGCGCTCGGCCGAATGCATCGCCGGCGCCGCGCCGTTCGAATTCGCGCGCGCGGGATCGCGCAGCGGCGTGCACAGGGCGCGGATCAGCCGGATGGTGGCCTCGGCGCGCTCCAGATAGCGGCCGAGCCAGAACAGATTGTCGGCGGCACGGCTCGGCAGCACGCCCGCAATGCGGCGGATGCGGACGGTGTCGCCCGCCGGCAGCAAGGTCGAGGTCGCAACGGCCCTGTCGGAGACCACCCAGACGTCGGCGGACACCGCGCCATCGCCCATCGACACCGCGCGCGCATCGGCCCGATCGGCAATCCGGCAGAAGCCGCCGGGCAGCACGGTCCAGCCGTTCGGCGTCGCCGCCGCAAACACCCGCAACACGAATGGACGCGGCGCGATGCGGCCGTTCTCCCATACCGGCGTGGTCGACAGCCGCACCAGCTCCTGACCGACATAGTCGATGCCGCGATGGCTGATCGCATCCTTCAGGCGGTCACGGTCCGCGGCCGACAATTCGCCCGGGAGCACCGGCCCGTTGCCGGGAAAATCCGCAACGCCGCGGCCATAGGCGCCTTCGATCGCGAACTCGTCGAGCCGCGACAGCACATGCTCGCGCGCGGATTTCTGGCCGCACCACCAGGTCGCGATGTGCGGCATCATCAGGTCTTCAGAGAGCAGGCGCCGGCAGAGATTGGGCAGGAAGCCGAGCAGTGCCCTCGCCTCCATCACGCCGGAGCCCGGCACGTTAGCGACCACGACGCCGCCCTTGCGCAGGACCTCGACGAGCCCGGGCACGCCGAGATAGGAGGACGCGTCGAGCTCGAGCGGATCGAGCATGTTGGAATCGACCCGGCGCAGCAGCACGTCGAGCCGCTTCAATCCGGCAACGGTGCGGATGTGGATGCGGTCGCCGGAGACCGCGAGATCGTCGCCCTCGACCAAGAGGAAGCCGAGATAGCGCGCCAGCGTGGCGTGCTCGAAATAGGTCTCGCTGAACGCGCCGGGCGTCAGCAGGCCGATCCGCGGCTCGTCGCGGTCAGCGCTGGCGCGCAGTGATTCGCGGAACGCCTCGAAGAACGGCGCGACCCGCTCGACATTCATCGACTTGTAGAGATTGGAAAAGGCGCGCGACAGCACCAGGCGGTTTTCCAGCGCATAGCCCGCGCCCGACGGCGCCTGCGTGCGATCGCCGAGCACCCACCAGCGGCCGTCGGGCCCACGGCCGATGTCGGCGGCATAAAGATGCAGATAGCGGCCCCCCGGCGGCTTGATGCCGCTGACCGCGCGCAGATACTCGCTGCTGCCGGCAATCGCCGCCGCGGGGATGGCGCCGTCGGCAACAAGGCGGCCCTCGCCGTAGAGATCGGCCAGCACCATCTCCAGAAGCTGCGCGCGTTGCGCGACGCCGGCGGCGAGCTGCCGCCAGTCGGCCGCATCGATGATCAGCGGCAGATGGCTGAGCGGCCAGATCCGGTCGGAAGTGTCGCCCGGCGCGCGATAGGTGACGCCGGCCTCATGCAGATGGCGGTCGGCGGAGGCGAAGCGGCGCTCAATATCGGCCGGCGACAGCGCGGCAAAGGCGTCGAAGAAGCGCGCCCAGGCCGGCCGCGGCGCGCTGTTGTCGGCAATATACTCGTCGGGAATGCCGGGCAGCCGGACATAGTCGCGGGTCCACTGCGCCATCCGGCGCTGACCGGGACGGGCCCTGCTCTCCTGACTGCTGCCTTGACTATTGCCTTGGCCACCCGATGCGGTCATTCCACTTCCCCTTGACACAATTAGTGCAGGAGCGGCGTCCGCAAGTCGAGGGTCAAGGGAAACTCAATTGTGCGTTCCTCCGGCGGCGTCTCGATCTTGCCGGGGGTGTGGCCGTGCTCCTGGAAGCGCGCCAGCCGCCGCGCCTCGGCCTCGTAGGAATTGACCGGCTTGGTCTCGTAGTTGCGGCCACCGGGATGGGCAACATGATAGACGCAGCCGCCGAGCGAGCGGCCGTTCCAGGTATCAATCAAGTCAAACGTCAGCGGCGCATGCACGGGAATGGTCGGATGCAGGCCGGAGGCCGGCTGCCAGGCCTTGAAGCGGACGCCGGCGACGGCCTCGCCGGCACGGCCGGTCTCGGTCATCGGCATCCGCCTGCCGTTGCAGGTGATGACGTGGCGGCCCTCGACGAATCCGGTCGCCTTCACCTGCAGCCGCTCGACCGACGAATCGACGTAGCGCACGGTGCCGCCCGAGGTGCCCTCCTCGCCCAGCACATGCCAGGGTTCGAGCGCCTGGCGCAGCTCGAGACCCACGCCGCCATGATGAACGCGGCCGAAGGCGGGGAAGCGGAATTCAAGCTGCGCCTGGTACCATTCCGGCTCGACGTCGTAGCCGGATTGCTTGAGCTCGGCGAGCACGCCGAGAAAATCCTCCCAGAGGAAGTGCGGCAGCATGAAGCGGTCATGCAACGCGGTGCCCCAGCGTACGAACTTGCCCTGCTGCGGCTGGCGCCAGAGCTTTGCGATCAGCGCGCGGATCAACAGCTGCTGCGCCAGCGACATCCGCGGATCTGGCGGCATCTCGAGCGCACGGAATTCGACGAGGCCAAGCCGGCCGGTCGGGCCGTCGGGCGAATAGAGCTTGTCGATGCAGATCTCGGCGCGATGGGTGTTGCCGGTGATGTCGACCAGGATGTGCCGGAACAGGCGATCGACCAGCCACAACGGCGCATCCATGCCCGGCGGCGGCACGTGCGACAGCGCGATCTCGAGCTCATAGAGCCCATCATGCCGCGCCTCGTCGATGCGCGGCGCCTGGCTGGTCGGACCGATGAACATGCCGGAGAACAGATAGGACAGCGACGGATGCCGCTGCCAGTACAGCACGAGGCTCTTCAACAGGTCAGGCCGGCGCAGGAACGGTGAATCCTCCGGCTTGCTGCCGCCGACCACGATGTGGTTGCCGCCGCCGGTGCCGGTGTGGCGGCCGTCGATCAGGAAACGGTTGGCCCCTAACCGCGTCTTCGCGGAGTCATCATAGAGGCCGAGCGTGATGTCGACGGCCTCGCGCCAGCTCTGTGCCGGCTGCACATTGATCTCGATCACGCCGGGGTCCGGCGTCACCTTGATCACCTCGATGCGCGGATCGAAAGGCGGCGCGTAACCCTCGACGTGCACCTGCAGCTGCAGCTCCTCGGCGGCGGCTTCGATCGCTGCGATCAGGTCGAGATAATCCTCGACCTTTTCGACCGGCGGCATGAAGGCGCACAGCACGCCGTCGCGAACCTCGATCGACATCGCGGTGCGCACCGGCAGCGGCTCGGGAATCTCCTTCAATGCTTGCTGCAGCTCGTCAGCAAGCGCGGCGTGCGGCGCCATCGGATCGCGCTCTACGACGTAGGGATAATCGTCCGGCGGGACATATTCGAGCGATGAAATCGGAAGCCGCAAGCCCAGCGGCGAGTCGCCGGGTGACAGGAACAGATGGCTGCGCCGGATCTTCCAACGCTCGCTGCGCCAACGCGCCGGCACGCGATCGCCGAGCGGGCTCCAGCGCTGGATCGGCAGCACGTAGCCTTTCGGCGTGGTCAGCCCCTCGTCGAACACCCGCGCAAGGCGCGCGCGCTCTTCCGGATCGGTCAGTTTGGAATTCGCAGGGGTCACATTGGCCGGCAGGCCGGCCTCACGCTGCAGCCAGAATGCTGGGTCCTCGTAAGCAGGTATGACATAGTCAACGCCCAGACCGAGCTTGCTTGCGGTCGCCTCGACGAAACGCTGGGCTTCCGCGATCTCGGCCTTGCGCGAATTCTCGATGCCAGCGATCAGCTCGGCATTCTTCCAGATCGGCTTGCCGTCCTTGCGCCAGTAGAGACCGAAGGCCCAGCGGGGCAGGCTCTCGCCGGGATACCATTTGCCCTGGCCGTAATGCAGCAGGCCGCCGGAGGCGAACCGCGTGCGCAGCTTGCGGATCAACTCATCGGCGAGCGCGCGCTTGGTCGGGCCGACCGCGGCGACGTTCCACTCCGGCGATTCCAGATCGTCGACCGAAACGAAGGTCGGCTCGCCGCCCGTGGTCAGGCGCACATCGTCTTTCCTCAGATCGGCATCGACCTGCTCGCCGAGCCGGTCGAGCCGCGCCCAGGAGTCATCGGAGAATGGTTTGGTAATGCGCGGCGCCTCGCCGATCCGCCTGACGCTCATCTCGAAGCCGAACTCGACATTGGCAACGCCCGCGCTGCCGGTCACCGGCGCGGCCGAACGGTAGTGCGGCGTGGCGCAGACCGGGATGTGGCCCTCGCCCGTCAGCATGCCGGAGGTGACGTCGAAACCGATCCACCCCGCGCCCGGCAGATAGACCTCGGCCCAGGCATGCAGGTCGGTGAAATCGCTCTCGACCTCGCGCGGCCCTTCGAGCGGATCGATGTCCGGCCGCAGCTGAATGAGATAGCCGGAGACGAAACGCGCGGCGAGCCCGAGATGGCGGAGCGTCTGGATCAACAGCCACGCCGAGTCGCGGCAGGAGCCGGAGCCCGCGGCCAGCGTCTCCTCCGGCGTCTGGATGCCGGCCTCCATGCGGATCACGTAGCTGATCTTCTTTTGCAGCTGCGCGTTCAGCTCGACCAGGAAGTTGACGGTACTGTCGGCCTGGCGCGGAATCTCCTTCAGGTAAGCCGCGAGCAGTGGCCCGGGCTCATCGGTCTCGAGATAGGGCGCGAGCTCGATGTTGAGATCGCCGGGATATTCAAATGGAAAGCCGTTGGCAAAGGGCTCTACGAAGAAGTCGAACGGATTGACCACCGTCATGTCAGCGGTGAAATCGACCTCGACCTTGAGCTCGGTGGTCTTCTCCGGAAAGACGTAGCGCGCCAGCCAGTTGCCCTGTGGGTCCTGCTGCCAGTTCACGAAGTGATTGGCGGGCGTGACCTTGAGCGAATAGCTTGTGATCGGCGTGCGCGTATGCGGCGCGGGCCGGAGCCGAATGGTCTGAGGCCCGAGATCGATCGGCCGGTCGTATGTGTAGTGCGTGACGTGATGCAGTGCGACGGATATCGACACGGACCGAGGACTCCAGCAGCTTTTTTGAGCAGAACACTGGTTCCGGTCGACATCAAGCACTAACAACGGGCACGGGGTGCCCAAGGTAAGGGCGTGATCCGTAGCCCGGATGGAGCGAAAGCGAAATCCGGGATCTTCTCCGCAGAAAGAATCCCGGATTGCGCGGAGCCTGTCATCGGGCGCGCATTCGCGCGACCCGTTGGCTTCATCCGGGCTACGCGATTGCTAGCGGCCGATCGCGCCGGATACCTGCGAGGCGAGCTGCTCTGCGAGCATATGATAGCCCTCGGGCGTCAAATGCACACCGTCGGACTGATGGGGAAGTCCGCCCAGCATCCCGTTCGGGAGCATGATCACCGCGATGCCACGGGCGCGCTGAGGCGACTTTGAACATCCGCAGTCCGGTCAGGGCTGCCCTTGCGTCGATCATTGCCGCCTGGCTGCAAGATAACCGCGCGGATCCCATTCGGGACGGCGCGGTCCAAGCGTTGCAGCATCCCTTCCGTGGTGTCGCCGTTGATGCCGGCGTTCACGACACGGACATTCAGTCCCTTCGCCCGCAAGATCGCTTCAAGCTGCGCGGGATAGGCCTGATTGCGCGCCACGCCCTTGCCATAGGTATTGCTCGCGCCAAGCGCCACGATGGTTGCGGCGTCGGCCAAACCGGCGCCGAGGCTCAAGGCGGCGAGAATACGAGGCATCCAACAATTCCCAACGGACGCGCGCGCATGCTTCCTCCGTCCAATCCGTAGCTCGGATGGAACGTAGCGTAGTCCGGGAAGCTTCATTCGCCAACGTGCTTCCTTGTCGTCCCTGCGAAAGCAGGGACTCATAACCAACGGCCGTGGTGATGCGGAAGGTGTCTCCCACCGCCTTTAATCGATAGATCACGCGGGTATGGGTCCCGGCCTTCGCCGGGACGACAGCGAGAATGCGGCGTGGATTGTAGCTCCTAAGCCTGTAGCCCGGATGGAGCCAACGGGTCGCGCGAATGCGCGCCCGATGACAGGGTCCGCGCAACCCGGGAAGGCTGTTCGGTAAAGGTTGTCGTCCCTGCGAAAGCAGGGACCCATACCGCGTGATCCTATTGATGAAAGACAGTGGCAGACACCTTTCACATAACCACAGCCAGTGGTTATGGGTCCCTGCTTTCGCAGGGACGACACTGGAGTACAGGCTACATCGTAGCCTCTCACTTACATCGTCGCGCCGAGCACCCACGGCGCGAATTCAGCGCCGCCGAAGTCAAAACTCTCGCTCTTGGTCGGCTGGCCCGAGGCGGTCTTGAGGATGAGGTCGAAGATGCGCTGGCCGCATTCCTGCACGCTCTCCTCACCGTCGAGGATGGTGCCGCAATTGACGTCCATGTCGTCTTCCATCCGCTTGTACATCGGCGTGTTGGTCGCGAGCTTGATCGACGGCGCGGGCTTGCAGCCGAACACGCTGCCGCGGCCGGTGGTGAAGCAGACGAGGTTGGCGCCGCCGGCGACCTGCCCGGTCGCGGCGACCGGGTCGTAGCCGGGCGTGTCCATGAACACAAAGCCCTTCTTGGTGACGGGCTCGGCGTAGTTGAGGACGTCGACGAGATTGGTGCTGCCGGCCTTGGCCATCGCGCCAAGCGACTTCTCCAGGATGGTGGTGAGGCCGCCGGCCTTGTTGCCGGGGCTCGGATTGGCGTTCATCTCGGCGCCCTCACGCTGGGTGTACTCCTCCCACCAGCGCATCAGGCCGACCAGCTTCTCGCCGACCTCGCGGCTGACGGCGCGGCGAGTCAGCAGATGCTCGGCGCCATAGGTCTCCGGCGTCTCCGAGAGGATCACGGTGCCGCCGTGACGGACCAAGAGGTCGCTCGCCGCGCCGAGCGCCGGATTGGCCGACACGCCGGAATAGCCATCCGAGCCGCCGCATTGCAGCGCCACGGTGAGCTCGCTCGCCGGCACCGCCTCGCGCTTGACCTTGTTGGCATCGGCGAGCGCTTCCTTCACGAAGGCAACGCCGGCTTCCACCGTCTTGCGGGTGCCGCCGACCTCCTGGATGTCCATCGCGCGCAGCCGGCCCGCAAGCTTCTGCTCCTGCATCAGGCCGCCGATCTGGTTCACCTCGCAGCCGAGGCCGAGCACGATGACGTTGGAGAAATTGACGTGACGCGCATAGCCGCCGAGCGTGCGGCGGAGCAGCGCCAAGGGCTCGTCCTGGGTCATGCCGCAGCCGGTCTTGTGGGTCAGCGCGACGACACCGTCGACATTCGGGAAATCGGCGAGCGGATTGTCGCCGGTGAACGGGTTCTTCTTGAACATGTCGGCCACGATGCCGGCGACATGGGCGCTGCAATTCACCGAGGTGAGGATGCCGATATAGTTACGGGTGGCGACGCGGCCGTCAGCGCGGCGGATGCCTTCGAACGTCGCCGGCAGATCGAAGTTCGGCACCGGCTTGACGTCGACGCCATAGGCATAGTCCTTGGCGAAATCGCCCATGCCGCAGTTCTGGGTATGCACGTGCTGGCCGGGCGCGATCGCCTGGGTCGCAAAGCCGATGATCTGGCCGTAGCGCCTGATCGGCTCGCCTTGCGCGATCGGCTTGATCGCGACCTTGTGGCCGGCCGGAATGCGATCGACCGTCGTGACGCCCTCGGTCACCTCAAGCCCCGGCGGCAGGCTCGCGCGCGCGATCAGGACGCTGTCGTCGGCGTGCAGGCGGATCACTTGTGCCGAGGCCATGGGAGTTCTCCTTCGTCTTTTCTTCACCTCTCCCCGTCCTTTACGGGGAGAGGTCGGATCGCGTCGGCGATCCGGGTGAGGGGCGAGGCACAATGTCACTTACAACGATGGTGCTCGCCGGATAGAGGCCCCTCACCCCAACCCTCTAAGAGCCAGCTTCGCTGGTCTCGACCCCGTGAAGAACGGGAAGAGAGAGAGGATCAGCTTACGCCTTGCCGCCGGACTTCTCGCGGGTCGCGTTGACCTGCATCTTGGCGTAGACCTGCATCAGGCCGACCTCGTTCGACAGCGTCACGAGCTTGAAGCCCATGTTGATCGCGCGCACCGCGCCGTCGGCGCCCGAGCAGTGGATTCCCGGATTGAGGCCGCGCTTGCCGCACTCCTTGATGATCTTCTCATAGATCTTGAGGATCTCCGGCTCGTCGCGATCGAGCTTCGGCACCAGGCCGTAAGAGAAGCCAAGATCGGACGGGCCGATATAGACGCCGTCGATGCCTTCGACATCGAGGATCGCCTCCATGTTCTCGACCGCGGTCTTGGTCTCCATCATCGGCAGCAGCACGATCTCGTCGTTGGCGGTCTGCTGATAGGTGCCGGCCGAGCCGTACATGCCGGCGCGGATCGGGCCGTTGGAGCGTACGCCCTTCGGCGGATACTTGGCGTAGGAGACGAGGTTCTTGGCTTCCTGCGGTGTGTTGACCATAGGGCAGATCACGCCATAGGCGCCGCCGTCCAGCACCTTGCCGATGATGCCAGGCTCGTTCCAGGGCACGCGGACCATCGGAGTGACCGGATGGGCGTGCATCGACTGGAAGCATTGCACCATCGACTGATAGTCCTGCACACCATGCTGCATGTCGACGGTGACGCTGTCGAAGCCACACTGCGCGATCACCTCGGCTGAAAACCCGGAGGGAATCGCGAGCCACGCGTTCACCACCGCCTTGCCGGATGCCCAGACTTGCTTGACCTTGTTTGCCATTGATCGCGTTTCCCTTTGCGGTTTATTGGGGGACGAGCCTTCAGCTGGTCGCCCGCTGGATAGAAACTTCGCTGACGCCGACTTCGCGCGCGGTATTCACTATCGCCGCCCAGGTGTCGTCAGGCAAGGGGATGCCGTTCCTGGTGCGATCGGCACGGGTTTTCCGCTCGGGATCGCCAGGAACCAGCACGGAATCTGTTCCTGCGATCGGCTTAGTGGCGCGGATGAAATCAGTGTAGCGGGTGATTTCGCCATCGAAGAAATTACTGGTGTCGATCACTTTGGGGTCGATGTAGAACGCCATCATGCCGTTGGCGAAGCGCCGGTCCGACGACGTCGCACCGGTGCCGGTCAGCGCGCCGCCGAGCAGTTCGCAGATGAAGGCGAGACCCGAGCCCTTGTGATCGCCGAAGGCGCGGATCGCGCCAGTTCCCTTGGTGTGGTCGCGCGGTCCGTCCGGCGTGTACGGACCATACAGCACGTGCGGATCCTCGCTCAGCGTGCCGTCGGCATCGACGAGCGCGCCGATCGGCAGCTTCTTGCCGCCGCGGCTTGCCACCAGGCACTTGCCCTCGGCGACAACCGAGGTCGCAAAATCGAGCACGATCGGATCCTGGCCCTGACGCGGAATGCCGACGCAATACGGCGCCGTGGACAGGCGCTTCTCGACGCCGCCGTAAGGCGCGACCAGCAACGAGCCCGCCGCGGTCACGAAATGAATTGAAACAAGACCTTCAGCGGCGGCCATCTCGGCCCAGTCGCCGACGCGGCCGAGATGGCCGGAGTTGCGCAGCGCGACCGCGGCGAGCCCCGCCTTCTTGCACTTCTCGATGCCGAGCTTGACCGCAACCGGCGTGACGGTCTGGCCATAACCGAACTTGCCGTCGACCACCGCGAGCGACGGCGTGTTGACCACCACCTCGGGAGTCTGGTTCGGCACGATCGAGCCCATCTTCTTCCACCTGACATAAACAGGCACGCGGATCACCCCGTGGCTGTCGTGACCTGTAAGATTCGCGGTCGTCAGATAGGTCGCGATGCGCTTGGCCTCTTCCGGAGAGGACTCCGAATGGGAAAACACCTCGGACACGAAGTTGATGAGGTTATCGACCTTGATGGTGACCATGAAAAACCAGCTCGCTCAGTAAAGCACGGGACGTTGTCAGGCGTGGGTCTTGGCGTGGCCGCCGAGATAGGCCGCGGCGATGGCTTCATTGCCCCACAATTCGTCGGGCTTGCCGCCCAGCACGATCCGTCCTGTTTCCAGGACGAAGCCGTGATCGGCAACCGAGAGTCCCATGCGCGCATTTTGCTCGACGAGCAAGACCGTGGTGTCCTTCCTGATCTGCGAAATAATGCGGAACACCGACTGCACGATGACGGGCGCCAGCCCGAGCGACGGTTCGTCGAGCAGCAGCAGCCGCGGCTTGGCCATCAGGCCGCGCGCCACCGCGACCATCTGCAGCTGGCCGCCAGACAGCGTCCAGCCGAGCGCGTTGGAAAAGGCGCGGATGTCCGGGAACAGGTCGAACATCGCGTCGGCCTCGCGCGAGATCTGCGACGCCGACACCTTCCGGTTCGACGCGCCGAGCATGATGTTCTCTTTCACGGTGAGACCCGGAAACACGCGGCGGCCTTCCGGCACATGCGAGATGCCGAGTCGGACGATCGCTTCCGGCCCGAGGCCCGCGATCGAGTGGCCGTCGAACATAATGTCGCCGGAGGCGGGCTTGGCGAGGCCTGAGATCGCGCGCAACGTGGTCGACTTGCCGGCGCCGTTGGCGCCGAGCAGCGTGACCACCTGCCCCTGCTCCACGGCGATGGTGACGCCGCGCAGCGCCTCGATCTCGCCGTAGCGGACCACGAGATTGCGGATTTCGAGCAGCGGCATCATTCGCTCCCGAGATAGGCGGAGACGACGTCGGGATGGCGCAGCACCGCCATGGACTCGCCGTCCGCGATGCGGCGCCCGAAGTTCAGCACGGTGATGTGCTGGGCGGCTTCCGACACCAGCGTCATGTCGTGATCGATGATCAAGATGGTGAGGCCCTGCGCCGCGATGCGCTTCAGCAGCTCATGCAGCTCGAGCTTCTCGGTCGAGTTGAGACCGGCGGCCGGCTCGTCGAGCAGCAGCAGCGTCGGGTTCGACGCCAGCGCCCGCGCGATCTCGATCAGGCGCTGGTGGCCATAGGAGAAGCTCGAGATCAACTCGTTGGCGCGGTTGCCGAGCCCGACGAAGGTCAGCGCCTCCATCGCGCGCTCGGTCAGCGCATCCTCGCCTTTCCCGATCATGGTGTTGCCGGGACGCTCGGCCCCGATCTCGACATTCTCCAGCGCCGTCATCGAACGGAACAGGCGGATGTTCTGGAAGGTACGTCCGAGACCCGCCGCGGTGCGCTGATGCGGCGCCATGTTGGTGATGTCGGTGCCGTCGAGCACGATCCTGCCCGCGGTCGCCTTGTAGAGACCGGACAGCACGTTCAGCGTCGTGGTCTTGCCGGAGCCGTTCGGTCCGATCAGCGCATGCACGCTGCCGCGCTTCACCGCGATATCGACGCCGTCGACCGCCTTGAGGCCGCCGAAATGCTTCGAGAGCCCGGTCACTTCGAGCACGATGTCGCCGCCAGACGTCGCGGGCTTGAGCTGCAAGGCCGCCGCGGCCGGCGGCGCCTTGGTGTGCGCACGCCAGCGCGTGAATGCGTCCGACACAAAACCCCAGATACCGTCGGGCATGAAGCGGATGATCAGGATCACGAACAGGCCGTAGATCGCCAGATAAAGTCCCGGCACGCTCTTCAGGAAGCGCAGCCATTCCGGGATCAGGATCAAGAGGCCCGTGCCGATCACCGAGCCGATCGGCGAGGCCACGCCGCCGAGCAGCGACATGGTCAGGAACACGATCGATTCCGCGAACGAGAACTGGTCCGGGCTGACATAGGCGAAGCCGCCGGCGAACAGGCCACCGGCCAGACCGCCGAGCAACGCGCACAGCCCGAACGCGTAGATCTTGGTGCGGAACACGTCGATGCCGTTGACGCCGGCCGCAAGCTCGTTGTCGCGCACCGCGCGCATGGCGCGGCCGAGCTTGGTATCAGGGAGATGCCAGACCAGGTAACCGACGATCGCGAGCATCGCGACGCAGAACGCCAGATAGCTCTGCGAGGACTGGAACAGCTCGGGCCGACGAATATTGGCGACGCCGTCCGGCCCGTGGGTCACGCCGATGGCGTTGATCATCACCAGCGTCACGATCTGCTGGAACGAGATCGTCACCATCGCAAGGTAGTGTCCGCCGAGCCGCAGCGTCGACATGCCGAGGAAGGCACCGGCAATCAATGTGATCGCGCAGGCGCCGACCAGGCAGAGCCAGAAGTTCAGGTGCAGGTCGGCGGTGCCGAGCCCGACCGCATAGGCGCCGAAGCCGAAGAAGGCGGCCTGCGCAAGGTTGATCTGGCCGCACAGGCCGAGCACGACCGACAGCCCGAACACCGCGATCGAGAAGGTCGTGGCCTGCAGCAGGATGTTGAGGATGTAACCGTCGAACCGCATGCCGGCGGCGAGCGCCACCAGCACCGCGGCGCCGATGAAATACGGCAGATGGCGGATGATCAGCGGCTTCGAGCGCACGGCCGGCGCGGGGATCATGTTGTCGGTGGCGCTCATGCTTTCTCCGCGACACGTTCGCCGAAGATGCCCTGCGGCCGGAACACCAGGAAAGCGATCAGCACCAGGAAGGCGAAGCCGTCCTTGTACGGCACTGAAATATAGGCGGCGCCGAACGTCTCGATGACGCCGAGCGCCAGACCGCCGACGATGGCGCCTGCGACATCACCGAAGCCGCCGATGATGGTCGCGGCAAACGCCTTCAGCGCAATCGTCGAACCCATCTGGATCGAGACGAACAGCACCGGCGCCACCAGGATGCCGGCGAGACCGCCGAGCACGGCCGAATAGATGAAGGTGATCATGATCATGGTGGAAACGGAAATGCCGAGCAGCGAGGCCATTTCCTTGTCCTGCGAGGTCGCCTGCAGCTTCTTGCCGAGCAGCGTCTTCTCGAAGAACCAGAAATTGAACAGCACCAAGAGGATCGTGACGGCGATGATCAGAAGATACTGGCTGTCGAGATAGACCGGACCAAGCTGAATGCCGGGCGTATCGAACCAGCCCTGCAGCACCTGCGGCTGCGGGCCATAGATCGCGAGCACCGAGTTCGACAGCAGGATCGAGGCGCCAATGGTGGCGATGATCACGGGCAGATAGGTGCGATTGCGCAGCGGATAATAGACGCCGAGATTGAAGATGACGCCGAACAACGCCATGCCAGCGAGCGCGATCAGGAACGACAGCCAGTAAGGCCAGCCGAGATCGACCGAGAACACCACCATCAGATAGGCGGCGACCATCGAGAACTCGCCTTGCGCGAAGTTCACCACGTTGGTGGCGCGGAAGATCAGCACGAAACCAAGCGCGACCAGCGCGTAGACCGCGCCGATGCCGATTCCGGTAAAGAGCAGTTGGAGGACGAGATCCATGACGAGCGCTCGATCTGAGATTTGTATCGCGGACGAACGGCCTCTCCGAGATGGCCCGGAGAGGCCGAACCGCTATCAATCGTTGAAGTCGATATGCTTGTCGTAGACGATCTTGCCCTTGTCGTTCTTCACGACGTTGTAGCCGTGCAGACCGTCGCCGTTCTTGTCGAAATTGTATTCACCCTCGGCGCCGGCGAATTTCTGCGTCGCAAGGATGGCGTCGCGGACCTTGTTCGGATCGGTCGAGCCCGCCTTGTTGATCGCCGCCGACAGGATGGTGATCGCATCATAGGGCCAGGCGCTCTGGTTGTCGGGCGCGGTCTTGTAGGCATCGCGATAGGCCTTGCCGAACGCCTTCGCGGCATCGCTCGAGTCCTCGGCGAAGTCGGCGACGCCGTAGGTGTTGAACAGCGCGGGACCGGCGAGCTTGGTCGAGGAGACCGCCACCACCGAGGGCGAGCCGACCCAGGGAATATTTACGCCGAGCTGACGCAGCTGCCGGGCAAAGATGCCGAGATCGTTCTCAAAGGTGAAGTAGGTGCCGAGCACGTCAGCGCCGGACTGCTTCACGGCCAGCACGACCGGCGTGAAGTCCTGGCTCTGGTTGGCATAACCCTGGTCGAGCACCGGCGGCGCGCCGAGCTTGGTCAGCGCTTCGGTGAGCGCCTTGCCCCCCGCAGTGCCGAAGGCGTCGGTGGAATGGACGATCGCCCATTTCTTCTTGCCGAGCGTGTTGACGCCGAAGTCGGCGATCACGCGGCCGGAGTAATTGTCGTTCGGGCGGAAGCGGAACAGCCAGGGATTGCCGGAATGGGTGAGGTCGGGATTGGTGCCGCCGATCATCACCGGCTTGCCGACCTTGATCACGTCGGGCGCCATCGCCTGCACCTGAGTCGAACGGATCGAGCCAAGGAAGGCGACGATGTCGGATTGAGCGGCGAGCTTGGAGAACGCCAGCACGATGCCCGGATTGGTGGTCTGATCGTCCTCGATGACGAGCTCGACCTGCTTGCCGAGCACGCCGCCGGCCTTGTTGACCGCAGCCAGCGCCAGCTTGGCGCCGTTCTGGGCCCACAGCCCCTGCTCCGCCGCCGGTCCGGTCACCGGCACGCACATGCCGATCTTGATCGTCGCACCCTGCGCCCAAGCGCTGCGCATTAGCGCGGGTGCAGCGAGACCTGCCGCCAAGCCGGCGGAAAACTCACGCCTCGTCAGTTTCATTCAATCCTCCCTGTGGTGCGCCGAGCTTGCATGTCGGCTGCGTTGAAACGAGCTGACGCGTCAATCTGCTGCCCTATCCGCAGCCATTGAACGGCGCGGCGAACAAACATCAGCACCGCTGCAGCGCACAAGACGTGCAACGACGACCATCGATCTGGCGTTTGACGTAGCTAACCATGATTGCACATTGCACGCAATAGCCAAAAGTTCGCTGGCAGCGGTGCGTAAATGCCTGCTACCAACGACCGTGGCGCGATCACGTGTTAGTGTGACCGGCGGGCAGTCATCGATGTCGATTCCAAGAGCGAAATCGCAGACCAGACGGAAGCAGCCGGCCTACGCGCTGATCAAGAGCGCATTGGCAAAGCACATCCGCGCCGGTGACGTGCCACCTGGCACGGTTCTTTCCGAATCGGCGATCGCGACCTTGTTCGGCTCCAGCCGCTCTCCGGTGCGGCAGGCTTTCGAACAGCTCGAGCATATCGGCCTGGTGCGCCGGTTCGACGGTCGCGGCGTCATCGCCGGCAAGCGCAAGGTCGACCCTCGGCGCGTCCCGATCACGCCGGAAATGTTTGGGCTGACCGACGGCCCCGTCGACGCCGTGCGCAGCGACGCCTGGGATACTCTCTACTACAAGCTCGAACGTGAGATCATTTACCGGTCGCTGTTCGGACGCTTCCGCGTCAGCGAGCTCGCATTGGCGCGGCATTTCCGGGTGGGGCGCACGGTGGCGCGCAACCTGCTGTTACGTGCGCAGGCGATCGGCATCCTCGAGAAAGGCGCCAAGGCGCACTGGTACGTGGTGCCGTTGGACGAGGACCGCCTCCGCGACATCTTCGAGGTGCGCGCAACGCTCGAGCCGCTGCTCCTTAAATCCGCGACGGCAACGATTCCTGCCGCCCTGCTCGACCGGATGGCGGAGCGGCTGCGCGAGGGAATCCAGTATCGCGACCGCGTCGGCGTCGGCGAACTCGATGAGATCGAAGGCGACCTCCATATCCGCTGCCTGGGTTACGGCGCCAATCGCGAGATGATCGAAGCCCTCAAGCGCACCCACTGCGCGTTCGTGATCGGCAAGCACATTCAGGTCGCCCTGACCGCGCCGCAGATCGATTCCTTCATGGACGAGCATCTGGTGATCATCGAGGCTTTGCGCACGCGTGACGGCGACGCGGCGGCAGCCATCTTGCGCCGCCATATCGAATGGTCCCACTCGAAGGTCGCGGGCTGGATTGCCGAATTCCGCGCCATCAACGTGATTTCGCGCGTACCCTACATGACCTGAGCGCGAATGCCGCGCATCATCGCAACTACTCGTCAGCCTCGACCTCGGCGTCATCGGCCGAGCCCATTCCGGCCAGGCTCGCTTCGAGCGCGCCCAGCATCTCCTGCAATTCGGCAAGCTTGCGCGCCCCGAAGCGCCGGGTGATCTCGGCATAGATCGTCTCCGACGTCGGCGCCACCGCCTCGATCAGCTTCAACCCCTTGGCGGAGATCGAGACCACCGCGCGCCGCGCGTCGTTCTCAGCCGCCTTGCGCTCGATCAACGCGCGGCCCTCGAGATCGCGAAGGATTCGCGACAGGCTCGGGCCGAGCAGAAACGCCATGCGGGCGAGCTCGGTGACCTCGATCTCGTCGACCGCGGTGAGCGCGCGCAGGATCCGCCATTGCTGCTCGGTCAGCCCGTGATTGCGCAGCGACGGTCGGAATTGCCGCATCACCGCCTCGCGCGCGCGGAGCAGCGACATCGGCAGCGAGCGCGAGAACTCGCGCATCGGGGTCCGTCGCGCCGCCGCGTCGTCGCCCTGCCCCGGCCGAATGTCGTTCGAATTTTTGCGCGCCATTACCTAATCCTGCGCAACGAAATTTTGCGTTGCAACATGCCTTGATTCAGTTTGCGGGAATTCACTTAACATGTTAATCATCTCCCGACATCCACTTTTGTGTAGCACGCATGGCCCTCTCCAAGGACGATATCCGCGCTGCCGCCGAACGGCTCGACGGCGCGGAAAAGACCCGTAAGCAAATCCGCCAGCTCTCTCTGGAATACCCCCGCATCACCCTCGAAGACGCCTACGCGATTCAGAAGGCCTGGGTCGAGATGAAGGTGGCGCAGGGCCGCGTCGTCAAGGGCCACAAGATCGGCCTGACCTCGAAGGCGATGCAGAGCGCGCTCAATATCGACGAGCCCGATTCCGGAATCCTGCTCGACGACATGTTCTTCGCCGATGGCGGCCTGGTGCCAAGCGACCGCTTCATCGCCACCCGCGTCGAGGCCGAGCTTGCCTTCGTGATGAAGCATCGTCTGGCCGGGCCGAACTGCACGCTGTTCGATGTGCTGAACGCCACCGATTTCGTGGTACCGGCGCTGGAGATCCTGGATACCAGGGTCGAGCGCGTCGATCCCGAGACCAAGACGACGCGGAAGATCTTCGACACCATCGCCGACAACGCCGCCAATGCCGGTATCGTGCTCGGCGGCCGGCCGATCCGCCCGTTGGAAGCCGACCTGCGCTGGATCGGCGCGCTGTGCTTCCGAAATGGCCAGCTCGAGGAAACCGGTCTGGCTGCCGGCGTGTTGAATCATCCGGCGACCGCGGTGGCGTGGCTCGCCAACAAGATCGCGCCGAACGGACTGGCGCTCGAGGTCGGCCAGGTCGTGCTGGCGGGCTCCTTCATCCGTCCGATCGAGACCCGCAAGGGCGACACCATCCAGGCCGACTACGGACCGTACGGTTCCGTAAGCTGCTACTTCGCCTGACGCCTTCAGCAGGAGCGCTGCATGCCGCATTTCACGCTTGAATACTCCGCCAATCTCGACGATCTCGTCGACATGGGCGCGACGGTCGAACTGGTCCGCAGGGCCGCGGTCGAGACCGGCATCTTCCCGCTCGGCGGCATCCGCGTCCGCGCCGTCAGATGCGAGCATTATGCGATCGCCGACGGCCGCAAGAATTACGGCTTCCTCGACATGGTGCTGCGGCTCGGCGAAGGCCGTGATCTCGCCACCCGCAAGAAGGCCGGCGAGCACATCTTCAAGGCGCTGTCGGCCCATCTCGATCCGGTCTTCGCCAACAGCAAATTCGCATTGTCGTTCGACATGCAGATCAACGACAAGGACACCAGCTGGAAACGCAACAACATCCACGACGCACTGAAGGTGGAGACGGTCAATGGATAAAGCCGCCCCGAAATCGTCAGCCGACGCATTCCAGGCCAACCGCGATCGCGCCGGCCCGCTGCTTGCAAAGCTGAAAGCCGAAGGCATCGGCCATGTGATCGACGGCAAGATCGTGCCTGCGGCCTCCGGGCAGACTTTCGAGACGAAATCGCCGATCGACGGCACGGTGCTGGCGACGGTCGCGCGCGGCAATGCCGAGGATATCGACCGTGCTGCGACCGCTGCGTCCAAGGCCTTCAAGGCCTGGCGCGACATGCCGGCGGCGCAGCGCCGCAAGCTGCTGCATCGCGTCGCCGATGCGATCGAGGCGCGCGCTGACGACATCGCCGTGCTCGAATGCATCGACACCGGCCAGGCGCACCGCTTCATTGCCAAGGCCGCGATCCGCGCCGCGGAGAATTTCCGCTTCTTCGCCGACAAATGCGGCGAGGCCCGCGACGGCCTCAACACGCCCTCGGAAGAGCACTGGAACATCTCGACCCGCGTGCCGATCGGCCCGGTCGGCGTGATCACGCCGTGGAACACGCCGTTCATGCTCTCGACCTGGAAGATCGCACCCGCCCTCGCCGCGGGTTGCACGGTGGTGCACAAGCCGGCGGAATGGTCGCCGGTGACCGCCGATCTGCTGGTCAAACTCGCAAAACAGGCCGGCATCCCCGACGGCGTGCTCAACACCGTGCACGGCTTCGGCGAGGATGCCGGCAAGGCGCTGACCGAGCACCCCGCGATCAAGGCGATCGGCTTCGTCGGCGAGAGCTCGACGGGCTCGGCGATCATGGCGCAGGGCGCGCCGACCCTGAAGCGGGTGCATTTCGAGCTCGGCGGCAAGAACCCGGTGATCGTGTTCGACGACGCCGACCTCGACCGCGCGCTCGACGCCGTCGTGTTCATGATCTACTCGCTCAACGGCGAGCGCTGCACGTCGTCGAGCCGCTTGCTGGTTCAACAAGGCATCGCCGACAAATTCATCGAGAAGCTGACCGCTCGCGTGAAGGCGCTCAAGGTCGGTCACCCCCTCGATCCCGCCACCGAGATCGGGCCGCTGATCCATGAGCGGCATCTCGCCAAGGTGTGCAGCTATTTCGACGTCGCCAAGAACGACGGTGCGACGATCGCGGTCGGCGGCAAGCCGCACGACGGCCCCGGCGGTGGTCACTATGTGCAGCCGACGCTGGTCACCGGCGCGAGCGCAAAGATGCGCGTCGCGCAGGAAGAAGTGTTTGGTCCGTTCCTGACCGTGATCCCGTTCAAGAACGAGGCCGAGGCGATAGAGATCGCCAATGGCGTGCAATACGGCCTGACCGGCTATGTTTGGACCGGCGAGATGGGCCGCGCGCTCCGCGTCGCCGATGCACTGGAAGCCGGCATGATCTGGCTCAACTCGGAAAACGTCCGCCATCTGCCGACCCCGTTCGGCGGCATGAAAGCCTCCGGCATCGGCCGCGACGGCGGCGACTACTCGTTCGACTTCTACATGGAAACCAAGCACGTCTCGCTCGCGCGCGGGACGCACAAGATTCAGAAACTGGGAATTTGATTGCACGTCGTTCCGGGGCGGCGCGTAGCGCCGAACCCGGAACCTCGAGATTCCGGGTCTGGTCCTTCGAACTATCCCGGAATGACGGACACAAATTGAGGAAACACCGATGCCCGTTCCGACGCATGTTTTCGATCCGCCGTTCAATATCATCCGCTGCAGCCATGCCGTGCTCGACGTCACGGATCTCGACAAGAGCGCCGCCTTCTACGAGAAGACGGTCGGCCTCCACATCGAGGACCGCGACGACAAGTCGGTGTATCTGCGCGCCAGCGAGGAGCACCAGCATCACTCGGTGGTGCTGCGCAAGGCAGCGAAGGCGGCCTGCAACCGGCTTGGCTTCAAGGTCGGCAATGACGGCGACCTCGACAAGGCGGCGACCTTCTTCTCCGAAAACGGCATCACCTACGCTTTCGTCGACCAGCCGTTCCAGGGCCGCACGCTGCAATTCACCGATCCGTTCGGCTTCCAGATCGAGCTTTACACCACGATGGAGAAGCGCCCGCATCTGCTGCGGCGCTACGATCTCTACAAGGGCTGCCATCCGCAGCGGCTCGACCATTTCAACGTGTTCGCCGCCGAGGTGCAGGACACTGTCGATTTCTACGCCCGGCTCGGCTTCCGCCTCACCGAATATGCCGAGGAGGACGGCGACAACGGCCGCATCGCAGCCGCCTGGATGCACCGCAAGGGCAACGTCCACGACTTCGCCATCACCAACGGCCGTGGCCCGCGCCTGCACCACATCGCCTATTGGGTGCCGACAGCGATGAACATCGTGCATCTCTGCGACGTGATGGCCTCCTCCGGCTTCCTCAAGAACATCGAGCGCGGCCCTGGCCGGCACGGCATCTCCAACGCCTTCTTCCTCTACATCCGCGACCCCGACGGCCACCGCATCGAGCTCTACACCAGCGACTATTTCACCGGCGATCACGACCATGAGCCGCTGCGCTGGTCGCTGCGCGATCCGCGCCGCCAGACGCTGTGGGGCGCGCCGGCGCCGCGCTCCTGGTTCGAGGAAGGCTCGACCTTCGCCGGCCAGGCGGTGCGCGAGCCGCGCTTCGTCGCCGACGTGCTGGTTGCGGACTAGTGAACAAGATTCCATCCCCTCGTCGTCCCGGCGAAAGCCGGGATCCATAACCACCGAATAGGGTTGCCGAAAGAATGTCTGGCCGCGTACCCATTCCGATGGCCGCGGCGTATGGGTCCCGGCCCCCGTGCGCAACTGCGCACTAGGCCGGGACGACAGCAATGAATGGATCGCCGATGTCAGCCCCTCGCCTCGCCACCTATTCCGTCAACGGCGCCACCAGCTATGGCGCCGTCACCGACACCGGCATCGTCGACCTCTCGTCGCGCTTCAAGGACTATCCGACGCTACGCGAAGCAATCGCCGCCAGCGCGCTGAGCAGGCTCGTGGAGGATGCCGCCAGGCGCGCGCCCGACCATGCGCTCGACGCAGTCGCGTGGCAGCCGCCGATCCCGGCGCCGGAAAAGATCATCTGCATCGGCGTCAACTACCCGGACCGCAATGCCGAATACAAGGACGGCTCGGACGCGCCGAAGTATCCCAGCATGTTTCTGCGGGTGCCGCGTTCCTTCGTCGGCCACAACACGCCGGTGGTGCGGCCGCGCATCTCGCCGCAGCTCGACTATGAGGGCGAACTGGTGCTGGTGATCGGCAAGGCCGGCCGGCACATCGCGGAGAGCGCCGCGCTCGATCACATCGCCGCGATCACGCTCTGCAACGAAGGCACCATCCGCGACTGGGTGCGCCACGCCAAGTTCAACGTCACCCAGGGCAAGAACTTCGATTCCACCGGCAGTCTCGGCCCGTGGATCGTGCCCTATACCAGCGAAGCACAGATCGCCGATATCCACCTGACCACGCGGGTGAATGGCGAGACCCGCCAGGACGACCGCACCTCGCGCTTGATCTTCGGCTTTCGCTACCTCATCAACTACATCTCGACCTTCACGACGCTGGTTCCCGGCGACATCATCGTCACGGGCACCCCGACCGGCGCAGGTGCGCGGTTCGATCCGCCGCGCTATCTGAAGCCCGGCGATGTCGTCGAGGTCGAGGCCGAAGGCGTCGGCATTCTGCGCAATAGCGTCGTCGACGAAGCTACCTAACCTCACCAGCAAGTGGACAGTGCCATGACCTCAACATCCGGCGGCGAAGCGATCGTCAACGGCCTCGTCGCCCACGGCGTCGACACCGTGTTCGGCCTGCCCGGCGCGCAGATCTATGGCCTGTTCGATGCGTTCCACCAGGCCCAGCTCAAGGTGATCGGCGCCCGGCATGAGCAGGCCTGCGGCTACATGGCGTTCGGCTATGCCCGCTCCAGCGGCAAGCCCGGCGTGTTCAGCGTGGTGCCCGGCCCGGGCGTGCTCAACGCCTCGGCGGCGCTGCTCACCGCATTCGGCTGCAACGAGCCGGTGCTGTGCCTGACCGGTCAGGTGCCGACGCAGTTCCTGGGCAAGGGCCGCGGCCACCTGCACGAGATGCCTGACCAGCTCGCGACGCTGCGCACCTTCGTGAAATGGGCCGACCGGATCGAATATCCTGATAACGCGCCCGCGCTGGTGTCGCGCGCGTTCCAGGAGATGCTGTCGGGCCGGCGCGGCCCGGCTTCGCTGGAGATGCCGTGGGATGTCTTCACCCAGCGCACTCAGGTCGCTCCCGTCAACCCGTTCGATCCGTTGCCGGCGCCGCAGCCCGATCCGGACCGCATCAAGGCCGCCGCCGACCTGATCGCCGGCAGCAAGGCGCCGATGATCTTCGTCGGCAGCGGCGCCATCGAGGCGCGCGAGGAGATTCTCGAATTGGCCGAGATGATCGACGCACCGGTCGTCGCATTCCGCAGCGGCCGCGGCATCGTCTCCAACGCGCATGAACTCGGGCTCACCATGGCTTCGGCCTACAAGCTTTGGCCGAAGACCGATCTGATGATCGGCATCGGCACGCGCCTCGAGCTGCCGACGATGTCGCGCTGGCCCTATCAGCCGGCCGGACTGAAATGCGTGCGCATCGACATCGATCCCATCGAGCTGCGGCGCTGGCCGGCCGATGCTGGTGTGATCGCGGACGCCAGGGCCGGCACCGCCGATCTCGTCGCCGCCGTGCGCAAGGTGGGCTACCGCAAGACCTCCGGCCGCCGCGCCGCGATCCGCGAGGCAACGGCCGCGACGGAGCAAGAGATCCAGCGCATCCAGCCCCAGATGGCCTATCTGAAGATCCTGCGCGAGGTGCTGCCGGCCAACGCCATCGTCACCGACGAGCTGTCGCAGGTCGGTTTCGCCTCCTGGTACGGCTTTCCGATCTACGAGCCGCGAACCTTCGTCACCTCGGGCTATCAGGGCACGCTCGGCTCGGGCTTCCCGACCGCGCTCGGCGCCAAGGTCGCCAACCCGGACAAGCCGGTGGTCGCGATATCAGGCGACGGCGGCTTCATGTTCGGCGTGCAGGAACTCGCCACCGCGGTGCAGTTCAAGATCGGCGTGGTGACGCTCGTCTTCAACAACAACGCCTATGGCAATGTCCGCCGCGACCAGCGCGAGCGCTTCGACGGCCGCGTCGTCGCCTCCGACCTGGTGAATCCGGATTTCGTGAAGCTTGCAGAATCCTTCGGCGTCGGCGCCGCGCGCGTCACCTCGCCCGATCACTTCCGCCCCGTGCTGGAGAAGGCGCTGGCCGACGGCGGGCCTTACGTAATCTCGGTGGAAGTGCCGACGGATTCGGAAGTCAGCCCCTGGGCGTTCATCCACCCGGCGCGGAACAACTAGTCTAGCTAGGCGGCTTTCGCGCCGCGTTGCAGCCGTGACGCGGCGATCACGAGCAGGCCGGCGCCGGCGACCGACCAGCAGGCTACCGGCGCCCAGTGCACCAGCGGCGCATAGTCCGGCATCTTCTGCAGGCCGCCCGCGACCGCCGCCATCCGCGCAAAGGTCGCAAGCGCCAGCGCCGAGAAGACGAGGCCGGTGACCTTGCCTTCCGCGCCGGTCTCTCCGATCGCAAGCGCCGCCGACACCGCGCTCATCAGCATGCAGCCCCAGGCGGCCCCCGCCATGAATTGCGCCACGATCAGGCCATTGAGGCTTCCGGCGATCTCCGCGGCGACGATCGCGAATGCGCCAAGCAGCCCCGCCATGCCCATCACGATCAGGCCGCCGCGATGCTTGACGACAATGCTCGCCGGAAACATCGCGATGTTGAAGCCGATCCAGAACACCGGCATCAGCCATTGCAGATCGCCCGGCTTGGCAAAGCGCAAATAGAACGGCGCGCTGTTGATGTTGAAGTGCAGCTGATAGCCGAGCGAGAGCAGCACCATCGATCCGATCAAAAACATCGGCACCGCGCCGAGCCGCTTGGCCGGGGTCGCTAGCCGCGCTGGCTGCGCCTCCGCCGCGATGCGGCGCTCGATCCCTGAGAAGGCCAGCGCGGTCAGCAGCAGCACGGCGCCTGACAGCACGAACGGCAGCCGCGCATCCTGGTTGCGCAGCACGACGCCAAGATAGGGCGAGACCGCGCCCGCGATGCCATAACCCAGCATCGCCAGTGCCGCGAGGAACGGGACCGAGGGTTGCGCACGATACTTGCCGAGCAGCGTCAGCGGCGGCGCACGCAAGGCCGACGACGTCGCGGCCCAGATCACGATCAACACGATCAGCCAGACCTTCGCACCCGGCCCGGTGCCGGCCACGTAAGGCAGCGCGATGAAGGCGGCGCAGGAGATCGCGGCGAGGATGCCGACGAACACGCCAAGGCGGCCGACGAGGCTCGAAATCCTGTCGGCGGCCATGCCCATCGCAGTGTCGGTGATGGTGAAGATGCCCTGATCCATCATCAGGATCAGGATCACGGTCGCCGGCGCGATGCCGACATCGGCGCACAGCTTCGGCAGATAGATCAGATAGGTGGTCCAGCCCAGCGTAAACACGAGCTGCAGCACGGCGAGATAGACGCCGGTGCGATTGACGGCGCGGTCGGCCTTGGTGGTCATGAGCCAAGTCTAGACCACCGGCCCGATTTGCGGGAGGGGGAGTCAGCGCACCTTGCGGAAGGTCAAATTGATGCGCTGGCGGCCGAGCACGCTGTGCTCGCCGTCGGCGAGCGGTGCCACGCCGTGATAAAACAACCGTGACGAGCCGCCCCACACCGCAACGTCGCCATGTTCGAGTCGATAGCGGCGCGGCGTATCGCTGCGCTTCAGGCCGCCGAACAGGAAGATCGCCGGTAGCCCGAGCGAGATCGACACGATCGGTGCGCGGTAGTCGAGTTCGTCCTTGTCCTGATGTAGCGACAGTTTTGCGCCGGGGACGTAGCGATTGATCAGGCAGGCCTGCGGCGCGAAGCCATTGAAGCCGGCTTCATCAGCGGCGCCGACGGCAAGCCTGCGCAGCACCTCCGGCATTTCAGGCCAGGTTTGTCCCGAGTCGGGATCGATCGGATCATAGCGATAGCCGCTGGGATCGGAGACCCAGCCGAGGCTGCCGCAATTGGTCATCGCCACCGACATGCGGTGGCCGCCCGGCGTGATCAGATGCCGGAACGGCGCCTGCTTGACGATGACGCGCAATGCCGGGATCAGCTCGGCCTCGAACGGCCGGACAAAGCCGCGCAGCAGCACCGCCCCATCCGCGATCGTCTCGCGCGACGGCCGTGCATCGCCAATTGTCTCGAACAGGTCAGCGGCCACGCCTCTCTCGCACTCACTTCGCGTCGTGGAAGATCACACCAACGGTGTGGCGGTGGCCGGAGCGAATCCGGCTGACGCCGTGGCGCAGATTGACACGATACGGTCCGCGCGTCCCCTGCACCGGGCGATGATGCACGGCAAAGGCCACCGCATCGCCCTTGGTCAGCGGCACCACCTCGGGCCGCGACTGCAGCCGCGGCCGCTGCTCGGTCAGCACGAATTCGCCGCCGCTGAAATCGCGCCCCGGCTGCGACAGCAGGATCGCCACCTGGATCGGAAACACATGCTCGCCATAGAGGTCCTGGTGCAGGCAGTTGTAGTCGCCTTCGCCATATTGCAGCAGCAGCGGCGTCGGCCGCGTCTGTCCGGCGTCGTGGCAGCACTTCAGGAACGCCGCATGCGACGGCGGGTAGCTGATCTCGATCCCCATCGTCTCGTTCCAGCGATTGGCTGTCGCGGTCAGCCGCGAATAGAGCGTGGGCCGCAGCTCCGCGATCAGGTCCGGCAGCGGATAGGAGAAGTATTTGTACTCGCCGCGGCCGAAGCCGTGGCGGCCCATCACGATCCGGCTGCGGAACCGGCTGTCGTCGGGATACAGCGCCGCGATGGCATCGCATTCCTCAGGCGTCAGCAAGCCGTTGAGGACGGCGCAGCCCTGCCCGTCGAGATCGGTCGTGATCCGGTCCCAGTCGAGCGCGTCGACGCGGGCCGGAATGCCGGTGGGTGGACGCGTGATGGTCTTGGCTGTTGCTGTCATGGGACGGAATCTGGCCCCTGATCGCGGCCCGCGCCACCCGATTTCCGATCGAAATATGCCGAGAACGCCGCCACAATTGCGGTGTCGTCCCGGCGAAAGCCGGGACCCATAACCACAGCTGCTGGTTGTTCGAAAGCCGTCTGGCCGCGTGCCCTTTCCGAAGGCCGCGGCGTATGGGTCCCTGCTTTCGCAGGGACGACGCGTGGAGAGGTCTCGGTCGGCTCTGACGCAACGGCGCGCGGTGAAAGGTCAACCCCTGACCGGCAGCGTCACCACGTCGTAGCCGTGGCTGATCTTCCGCTTCAGCACCGGGTCTTCGAGCTCGAACTCGAAGCGGCTGGCCGGGCGGATGCCGCCCTTGGCGGCGAAGGTGCCGCCGAACATGGCGCAGCCATCGGGCAGCGCGCCCTGGTCGAAGCCGCGCACGATCAGGTCCTTTACCGTCAGCATGTGATCGAGCGTGCCCTCCTGGTAGAGCACGCGCTGGCCACCGATCACCGCCCAGGAGCGCAGGATAAGCTGGTCCCAGTGATCGATCACATCCTCGAGTTCCCACAGCTCCGACGCCATCGGCTTGTCGCACATCTGCTTCGACACCGTGACGCTGTAGCTCTCGACCTTGCGGTCGGTATGGTCGGAGCCGCAGCCGACGAAGATGCGGCCCTGCCAGCCGATCAGCACGAACTCGACCTCGCCGCTCGAATCCTCGCCGCAGACCTCGATGGCATCGGCGAAGGTGAGCCGGCGCGCCGAGCAGCGGTAGTAGATCGGCGTGGTCGCGGGCCGTGCGATGCCGAGCGCCTCGAGCTCGGCGATGTGCTTGTCGCGCGCCACCGGATCGCGGCCGGTCCAGCCGGCGATCACGGCCTGCCTGATTTCCAGCGTGAGCGGAGTGGCGACGCCCTTGTCGTCGACATTGAAGGTGAGATCAAACACGGATCGCGGTCTCCATTCCGGCAGCGAGCTCGAAAATGCGTCGATCCGAACCGCCCGCGGCGGCGAGCATCAGGCCGACCGGCGCCTCGCCCTCGCGATGCGCGGGCAGCGAGATCGCGCAGCCGTCGAGCACATTGATCAGCGTGCAGTTGCGCAGCGCGCGCAAATTCTCGGTGGCGAACGCCTTGTCGTCGGCGAGGCTGGCGATCGTTGGCGGCAGGTTGGCCGTGGTCGGCAGCACCATCGCATCGTAGGGCGCGATCCGCTTCTCGGTGCGCGCGATGAAGGAGCGGCGCGCGTTGAGCAGATCGATATAGTCGGCGGCCGGGAAGCCCTCGCCGCGCTGGATGCGCACCGCGACGCGCGGATCGTAGATGTCGCCCTTGCTGGTCAGCAGGAAGCGGTGCCAGGCATAGCTTTCGGCGGCGGCAAAGCCGCCCTTGGTGTTCATGACGCCGACATCGAGCAATTCGGGCACCTCGATGCGATCGATCAAGGCGCCGGCGCGCGACAGCGCGCCAAGCGCGCGCTCGAAGGTTTTCGCGACGGCCTCATCGAGGTCGTCGAGCGCGACCGTGGTCGGCACCGCGAGCCGCATGCCCTTGACCGGGCGCGGCGTGAGCGGCGTCACCGGCTGGTCGGCGAGCACCGCGTCGAGCGCGGCGCAGCAGGCCACCGAATTGGCCAGCGGGCCGTAGCTGTCGAGCGTGAACGACAGCGGCACGCCGCCATCGAGCGGAATCCGGCGTTGCGTCGGCTTGTAGCCGACGATGCCGTTGAAGGCGGCCGGAATCCGGCAGGAGCCGCCGGTGTCGGTGCCGAGCGCGCCGAACGCCATGCCGTCGGCGATCGAGACCGCCGCCCCCGAGGACGAGCCGCCCGGCACGTGGCCGACGCTCCGGTTCCAGGCGCTCTTCGGGGTGCCGTAATGCGGATTGATACCGATGCCGGAATAGGCGAACTCGGTCATGTTGGTGCGGCCGATCACGACGAAGCCGGCGCGCTTGAGCCGCGCCACCACCGGCGCATCGACATCCGCCGGTGCCGAATCCTCCAGCGCCCGGGAGCCGGCGCGCGTCACCTGCCCCTTGATATCGAACAGGTCCTTGATCGAGACCGGGATGCCGGCAAAGGGCGACGGCGCCGCATTGGCCTTGCGCAGCCGGTCCATGGCGTCGGCGGCCTCCAGCGCGGCCTCGCGGTCGACATGGATGAAGGTGCGCTGGCCCTCGCCTGAGGGATCAGCGATCCTGGCGATGCACTGCTCGACGAGCTTGCGGGCAGAGGTCGTGCCGCTGGCGAGATCGGCGGCAAGGGAGGCGAGTGTCGGATTCTTGGGCATGGCTTTCACTTCACGGCTTGCACTTCATGGCTTGCAGCTGATTGTCGCCCGAACCGAGGTCGATTTCCAGTGTGCGTGGCCCCTCACCTCGCATCACTTCAGCCCGAAATAGGCGCGGTGCAGCTCTTCATTGCCGCTCATCTCGGCAACCGTGCCGGAGAAGCGGATCCGCCCGCCTTCCAGCACGAATACGCGGGTGGCAATCTCGAGGAAACCGATATTTTGCTCGGCGATCAAGAGTGCCAGCCCGCGGCCCTGCAGGCTCGACAAGGCGCGCAGCACCTCCTTGACGAACAGCGGCGACAACCCGGCCGAGGGCTCATCCATCACCAGCAGCTTCGGCTCGGCCGACAGCGCCTTGGCGATGCCGAGCATCTTGCGCTGACCGCCGGACAGGCTGGACGCGGGATCGCGGCGCTTGTCGCGCAGCACCGGGAACAGGCCGTACAATTCGTCGACCCGCGCCCCCGGATTGGCATGGCCCAGCGCCTGCGCGCCGACGCGGATATTTTCCTCGATCGACAGGTCGGGAAACACCGCAAGCTCCGACATGTAGGTCATGCCGCGCTTCATGCGGTCCGACGAGCGCATCCTGGTGATGTCCTCACCGCCGAGCTTGATGTGGCCGCTGCGGGCTTCGATCAGGCCGACCAGCGACTTCAGGAACGTGGTCTTGCCCGCGCCGTTGGCGCCGAGCAGCAGCACGGTCTCGCCGGGGCGGACGTCGAGATCGACGCCCCACAGCACCTGCATGGTGCCGTAGCCGGCATCGACGCCCCTCGTGTCCAGAAGCGACACCGCATCAGTGGGCATGCTCGCCTCCCAAAAACACCTCGATCACTTGCGGCTCGCGCACCGCGGTCGCCAGCGTCCCCTCGAAGATCTCCTTGCCCGCATTGAGCACGATGACGCGGTCGGTGATCTGCTCGATAAAGCCCATCAGATGCTCGACCACGATGATCGCCATGCCGGTCGCGGCCAAGGCCTTGATGCGGCCGGCGATCCAGTCGAGCTCCGCCGGGTTGAGGCCGGCGGCGAGTTCGTCGAGCAGCAACAGCCGCGGCCGCGTGGCGAGCGCGCGGGTCAGATCGAGCATCTTCTGCTGGGCGCTGTTGAGATCGGCGGCCGGACGGTCGGCAACCTCCTTCAGCCTGAAATCCTCGAGCAGTTCGGCGATCGACGGCGCACCGGTCGCGCCGCCATAAGCCAGCGCCACCTGGATGTTCTCGCGTACCGTGAGCGACAGGAACGGCTTCGGCACCTGGAAGGTGCGGTTGATGCCGCGGTGAACGAGCTTGTGCGAGGCGACGCCGCCGGCGGACGCGCCGTCGAACACAACCTCGCCGCCATCGGGCGCATAGAGGCCGGAGATCACATTGATCGCCGTGGTCTTGCCGGAGCCGTTCGGACCGACCAGACCGAGGATCTCGCCCGGCACGACGTGAAAGCTGAGGCCGTCGAGCGCATGGAAACCGCCGAAGCGCTTCACCAGCTTCGAGACCTTGAGGATCGGGGTTTTCTCAGGGGACATGCCACCCCCTGCGGGTTGCCAGCGACACCAGTCCTGCGGGCAGGAACAGCACCAGGCCCATGATCAGGAGGCCATAGATCAGCTGGAAATATTGCGGCGTGGTAAAGCCGATCAGATTGTAGATGCCGTAGAGGATCAGCACGCCGACGATCGGGCCGGTGATGGTGGCAACGCCGCCGAACAGCGCGAACACGATCGCGAAGATCGAGAACTCGCCGGAGAACACGTTGTCGGGATAGAACACCGAGACGTACCACGCGTAGATGCCGCCGGCGAGGCCCGCGACCAGCGCCGAGGCGAGCCAGGCAATCACCCGCATCTTCACGATATTGACGCCGGCCATCGAGGCCGACACCGCATCCTCGCGCACCGCCTGCAGCGCCAGCCCGAACGGCGAGTTCTTCAGATAGACCACCGCGCCGACCGTCAGCGCCATCACGACGACGGCGGCATAGTAGGCGTGGGTCGGGTTGAAGGTGCCGGTGAGCGAGACGCCGTAGGGGCCTTTGGTAATGCCTTCCAGCGCCGGGTTGGCGACGAAATGCAGCACCGCGAGCGAGGCCGCGAGATTGGCGATCGCGAAATACGCGCCCGACAGCCGCAGCAGCGGCGTCAGCAACAGGCCGAGCGCAACCGCCACGACGCCGCCGACCAGCACGGCGAGCGGTGCGGGCGTCTGCAGATGCATCACCATGATGGCGAAGCCATAGGCGCCGGCGCCGAAGAAGCCGACATAACCGAACGGCAGATAGCCGGTGAAGCCATAGATGATGTTCACGCCCTGCGCGAGGATCAGGAAGATCACGAAGTTGAACAGCAGCAGATGGTTTTGATAGACGCCGGGCAGCAGCGCGAACACCACCACCAGCGGCGCCAGGATGAACAGCAGGTGCTTCGATGCATTATGCAACGCGCACCCGCCTTCCGAGCAGACCGCTCGGGCGCAACAACAGGATCACGATCAACAACACATAGGGCAGCAAGTCGGCCCAGGAACTGAGATAGGTCTGCACCAGCATGTAGCACAGGCCGTAGACGACGCCGCCGAGCGCGGTGCCGAGCGGATTGCCGAGCGAACCCAGCACGACGATCGCAAACGACGTCACGGTCGCGTCGGCGCCGAACGCCGGCGTCACCGAGCCGAACATGAAGGGCGCGAACACGCCGGCGACCGCCGCGATGCCGAGCCCGATGCCGAACGCCGCCGCCGAGACGCGATCGACATCAATGCCGGTCGCCAGCGCCTCGTCACGGCGCGACATCACCGCGCGGGTCAGGGTGCCGAGCCGGGTGTGGTAGAGATAGAGGTAGACCAGCGCGATCGCGATCAGGCTGGTGATCGCCGCGATCACCCAGGGCGCAGGAAAGCCCTGGCCGAAAATCTGGATCGGCCCTGCGCCGCCGGCCTTGCCGCCGAACCACTTCACCTTGATGGTCGTGAACACGGTGCCGAGCAGCCGGCTCTGGATCGATCGTTCGCTGGTCCCGGCGAAGATCGTGGTGACGGCCTCGATCACTTGCGACAGGCCGAAGAACAGGATGATCGACAGCATTTCCGGATTGGCCGAGCCCTGCAGCCGCGGCACCAGCACCCAGTACAGCAGCACGCCGACCAGCACGAACACCACGAAGGCGAGCGGCACCGCGAACAGCGGGTCGACGCCGGCGATGCCGACCACGCCGAGCGCGATGAAGGCGCCGAGCATCAGGATGTCGCCATGCGCAAGGTTGACGATGCGCATGACGCCGAACACGAGATTGAGACCGATGCCGACCAGGCTGAAATACAGCCCGAACAGCACGCCGGCAACGAGCGCATAGGTCATGCTACCGCTCGCCGCCGAAGGTTACGCCCGCCGCACTCACCTGCATCACGGCGCCGGATAGATCGGCTTGCCGGTGGCGGTCTCGTGCGGATAGATCGAGACGAACTTGATGTGATCGTGCTCGTCGACCGTGAGCTGGCCGAGCGGCGTCAATTCACCGATCTGGCCGCCCGTCTCGTCCAGCGCGAAGGTGCCGTCCAGCGTCTTGAGCTGGCCGCTGAGCGAGAACACCGCGCGGCGCAGCTCCATCTGCTCGAGACTGGTCGCAACCGACAGCGTCTTCTCGATCACCAGCGCGGTGGTGTAGCCGGCCACCGCGTTGAAGCCGAACTCCATCTTGCCGTCGTTGTATTTCTTGGTCCAGGCGGCGCGGAAATCCTTCATGTTCATCCCGAAATTGACGGGATAGTCCAATTCGGACGGCGGCACATAGGTCCAGATGTGCTCGAGGCCCTTGGCGCCGACATTCTTCTCGAGCAATTCGGTCTCGAGGCCGGCATAGATCGCGAACAGCATCTTGAACTTGGTGCCGACGTCCTGGACGTTGCGCAGGAAGGCGATGTCGTTCGGCGCATAGCCGAAATGGATCACCGCGTCCGGATTGGCGTTGCTGATGTTGTTGATGATGACGTTGTAGTTGGTGGTCTCGGTCGGAACGCCCTGGTCATAGACGATCTCGATCGGCGCGCCGGACTCCTTGACGAACTTGCGGAACGCGTTGGCCTGGGGTGCCGGTGAACTCGTTGGTCGAATAGAGGATGGCGACCTTCTTGATGCCGAGGCCCGGGCCGTCATGGCTGATGAAGTCAGCGACCGGCTTCGGCCACACCGTCGACACCGGATCGGCCATCAGCGCGATGTAGGGATTGTCCTTGGAGAAGAAGCTCGCGCCGGTACCGGTCTGGTCGAACAGGAACATCTTGTGGTCGCGCGCGATCGCGACCGCGGGCGCCGTCAGCACCGATCCGGAATCGGCGACCAGAAGGTCGACCTTATCCTGGGTGACGAGCTGATTATAAAGCGTCGCGGCGGTCGCGGTGTTGCTCTGGTCGTCATAGGAGACGAGCTTGATCGGGATCTTCTTGTCGAACGCCTTCACGAACACGCCACCCTCGGCGTTCTTCTGTTCGACCCACAATTTCAACGAGCTGTAGACCGGCATCGAGATCGAGGCGTAGCGCCCCGACGACGCATAGAGCGTGCCGATCTTGATCTCCGACGGTGCGTCGGCGGCCATTGCCTGCGTAGCAAATGCGAGGCTGGCAGCGAGTGCCGCGCCGATGATCCTCAGCATGATATGTTCCTCCCGGCTATCTTGAACGTGTCTTGACGTATCTTGGACGCGGCCCTTCTACGCGCCGGATCGGAGCGACACAAGCATCGCGGCCTTAGCAATTGTGCGAGGGGCGGAATATGCGGCATGCGCGGGACACAGGCCGCTGCGCGGAGCATGGATGGACCGTTGACGGGCCTTGGTTCAATGTCGCATCAAGATCGTAACAATTTCGGGAGGAGACATCAGACATGGCCGAGCCCGCGCGCGCGAAACCAAAGCCGACACCGGAGACCCAGCATTTCTGGGATGGCACGAAGGCCGGCGAGCTGCGCCTGCAGCGCTGCGATGCCTGCGCCAATGTCTACTTTCCGCCGCGGCCGTTCTGCCCCTCCTGCGCCTCGCGCAAGGTCTCGATCTTCAAGGCCAGCGGCAAGGGCAAGCTCTACAGCTACGTCATCAACCACCGTCCCGCAGCGCCCGGCTTCACGCCGCCTTATGCGATCGCGGTCGTCGAGCTCGACGAAGGCCCGCGCATGATGAGCAACATCATCGATTGTCCGCAGACGCCGGAAGCGCTCGAGCTCGACATGCGGCTCGAGGTCGCCTTCGAGGCGCTCGACGACAAGATCACCCTTCCCTTGTTCCGTCCGGCAAAGGGGTAATGTGATGCGCAGGAACCAGGTTGCCGTCGTCGGTGCGGCCGAAACCACCGAACTCGGCGTCATCCCGAACATGTCGCAGATCCAGCTGCACGCGGACGCGGCGCTGAATGCGATCGCGGATGCCGGCCTGAAGCTGTCCGACATCGACGGCTTCGCCACCGCGGTCGAGACCCCGCAGCAGATGGCGCATTATCTCGGCATCACGCCGACCTGGGTCGACGGCACCTCGGTCGGCGGCTGCTCCTTCATGCTGCATGTCCGCCACGCCGCCGCCGCGATCGAGGCCGGCCTCTGCAAGACCGTGCTGATCACCCATGCCGAGAGCGGCAAGTCGATGATCGGCAAGCAGCCGCGCTTCACGCCGGCCGACAGCCTCAACGGCCAGTTCGAGGCGCCGTTCGGCGTTTACGGGCCACCGAGCATGTTCCCGATTCCCGTGCTGCGCTTCATGAAGACGCACGGCATCACGCATGAGCAACTTGCGAAGGTCGCCGTGGTGCAGCGCGAATGGGCGGCGAAGAATCCGCGCGCGACCATGAAGGATCCGATCACGGTCGCCGACGTCCTGAACTCGCGGATGATCGCCTATCCGTTCCGGCTGCTGCAATGCTGCCTCGTTACCGACGGCGGCGGCGCGCTGATCCTCACCTCGGCCGACCGCGCCAAGGATTTCCCGAACAAGCCGGTCTACATCCTCGGCACCGGCGAGAGCGTGGAGACGCCGATGGTCAGCCAGATGAAGACGTTTGACTCATCGCGCGCCTTCAAGGTGGCGGGCCCCCTCGCCTTCAAGGAGGCCGGCATCACCCACAAGGATGTCGATCATCTGATGATCTACGACGCCTTCGCGCATCTGCCGCTCTACGGCCTCGGCGATCTCGGCTTCATGCCTTATGAGGAGACCGGCAAGTTCATCGCCGACGGCAATACCCGCCCCGGCGGCAAGCTGCCGCTCAACACCAATGGCGGCGGCCTCAGCTACATGCACTCCGGAATGTACGGCATGTACGCGCTGCAGGAGAGCGTGCGGCAGATGCGCGGCATCGCGCCGGCGCAGGTGCCGAACGCGAAGATCTCGGTCTGTCACGGCGTCGGCGGCATGTTCGCCGCAAGTGGCACGATCATCTTTACGAACGAGAAGTAACAACTCCGTCGTTCCGGGGCGCGCGAAGCGCGAACCCGGAACCTCGAGATTCCGGGTCTGGTGCTTCGCACCATCCCGGAATGACGGAGAGCAAACCAGGAGAAGCGACATGGCAAAATCACTGCAGGATAAAGTCATCATCGTCACCGGCGCGGGCCGCGGCATCGGCCGTGAGATCGCGCTGCTCTGCGCGGCGGAAGGCGCCAAGGTCGTGGTCAACGATCCCGGCGGCGCCGCTGACGGCGGCGGCTCGAGCGCCGCGCCCGCCGAGGAGGTGGTCGAGGAGATCAAGAAGCGGGGCGGCACCGCGGTCGCCAATTTCGAGTCGGTGGCGGAAGCGATCCCCGCCAGCAAGATCGTGAAAACCGCGACCGACCATTTCGGCCGGCTCGATGGCGTCGTCAACAATGCCGGCATCCTGCGCGACATGATCTTCCACAAGATGAGCGTGGAAGCCTTCGAGGCCGTCATCAAAGTACATCTGATGGGCTCATTCTATGTCAGCCACGCCGCGGCACGCATCTACCGCGAGCAAGAGTCAGGCTCGTTCGTGCACTTCACCTCGACGTCCGGCCTGATCGGCAATTACGGCCAGGCCAACTACGCCGCCGCCAAGCTCGGCATCGTCGGCCTGTCGAAATCGATCGCGCTGGACATGGGCCGCTTCAACGTGCGCTCGAACTGCGTGTCGCCGTTCGCCTGGACCCGCATGATCGGCACCATCCCGACCGAGACCGACGCCGAGAAGGCGCGCGTCGAGAAGATCAAGCAGATGGGCCCGGAGAAGATCGCGCCGGTCTGCGCCTATCTGCTGTCGGACGCGGCCAAGGACGTCACCGGACAGATCTTCGGCGTGCGCATGAACGAGATCTTCCTGTTCGGCCAGCATCGTCCGGTGCGCTCGGTTCATCGTGGCGAAGGCTGGACGCCCGAGACCATTGCCGAACACGGCATGCCGGCGCTGAAGGGATCGTTCGCCAAGCTCGACCGCTCGGCCGACGTCTTCACGTGGGATCCGATCTGAACTTGATCTGATCGTCCGATCTGATCTGACAGTTTTATGAACCAGTCGCCTCCGCGTAACAGCGGGGGCGACACACTCTTTGGTTGTTTCATCATGGCGTGCCCGCATTGTGCCAGAATTGCGGGGGTATGATCGTCCTCCCGATAACAAAAAAGCCTGGGAGGACTTTCGTGACAAATCCAAGCAACATTCAGAAACACGAGGGCGACGGTGCGAAGGCGTTCGACCGTCGGACAATCTTGCGCGGCGCAACCGCGCTTGCTGCAACCGCGATGGCCGCATCCGATGCCGCAGCGCGCGACTTCGGCCCCAACGCGGAACCGCAGCGCTATCCCGATCCAGACATCGTCGTGATCGACGACAAGCGCTTCAAGGCCAAGGTCGGCAACACCGCGATCAAGCGGCTCTACACCGGCTGCCTGTGGGCGGAGGGCCCGGCCTGGAACGCGCAGGGCCAGTATCTGGTCTGGAGCGATATCCCGGCCAACCGGCAGTTGCGCTATCTCGACGACGACGGCCACATCTCCGAGCAATTCCACAAGCCGTCGAACGAGGCCAACGGCTCGACCTTCGATTTCGAGGGCCGCCAGATCACCGCCGAGCGCACCCGGCTGGTGCGCTACGAGCACGACGGAACCGTCACGCCCTTGGCGGAGCAGGCCAATGGCAAGCAGCTCAACGGGCCGAACGACATGGTCGTGCATCCCAACGACAAGTCGATCTGGTTCACCGATCCCGGCTATGGCGCGATCTCGATCTATGAGGGCCAACTGGCCAACACCGGATCGAAGCAGCCCTACCAGAAGGAAGCCGTCTATCGCATCGATGCTGCGACCGGCCAGATCACCAAGGTCGCCGACGAGCCGTTCAAGCCGAACGGCATCGCCTTCAGCCACGACTACAAGAAGGTCTATGTCTGCGACACCGGCACCACGCATTACCCGAACGCCAAGAACATCGTCTGGCAGTACGACCTCAACGGCGACAAGCTCTCCAACCCGCGCACGCTGATCGACATGACGCTGGACGGCAAGTCAGGCTTCCCGGACGGCCTGCGTGTCGACGTCGACGGCAATATCTGGGTCGGCGCCGGCTGGGTCGGACCGGGCTATGACGGCGTGCAGGTGTTTGCGCCCGACGGCCAGCGGATCGGCCAGATCCTGCTGCCGGAGACCTGCGCCAACCTCACCTTCGGCGGCAAGAAGCGCAACCGCCTGTTCATGACGGCAAGCCAATCGCTCTACGCGGTCTATGTGGAGACGAAGGGCGCGCACAACTGTTGATGCAAACACGCTGTCGTCCCTGCGAAAGCAGGGACCCATAACCACCGGTGCCGATTGTTTGAAAGGCTGGGGCTCCAGCTTCTCGCAACACAACCGGTCGTGGTTATGGGTCCCGGCGTTCGCCGGGACGACGCTGTGGCTATCCGCTGTTTCTCAACCCCGCCGAGATCCCGTTGATCGTGATCTGAATCCCACGCAGCACCTGCTCGTCCGGGTTCTGCGCGCGATACTCCTTGAGCAGCTCCACCTGCACGTGATTGAGCGGATCCATGTAAGGGAAGCGGTTGCGGATGCCGCGCTCCAGCAGCGGGTTGCCCTGCAGCAGCCGGTCGTGCCCCATGATGTCGAGCAGCGTCTCGATCGACAGGTGCCATTCGCGGCGGATCTGGCCAAAAATCTTCTCGCGCAACGCGACGTCGGGCACCAGCTCGGCATAGCGCGAGGCGATCGCGATCGAGCTCTTCGCCAGCACCATGTCCATGTTGGACAATAGCGTGCGGAAGAACGGCCATTCCCGATAGAGCTCCTGCAGGAACGCCATGCCCTGCTCGGGATGCCCGGATATCCAGCTCTCGACCGCGCTGCCGAAGCCATACCAGCCCGGCAGCATCAGCCGGCATTGCGCCCAGGAGAACACCCACGGGATGGCGCGCAGGTCCTCGATCTCGCGGGTCTTCTTGCGCGAGGCCGGGCGGCTGCCGATGTTCAGCGTCGCGATCTCGTTGATGACGGTCGAACCCCAGAAATAATCGGCGAAGCCTTCCGTCTCATAGACGAGGCCGCGATAGGCCTTGAAGGCCAGCGCGGAAATCTCCTCCATCGCCTTGAGATATTCGGGGCGCGGCGCGCTCTGCCGCGGCTGCAGCAGGCTGGTTTCCAGTGTCGCCGCGGCGAGGATCTCCAGATTGCTGCGGCCGACCTCGGCATTGGAATATTTCGACGAGATGATCTCGCCCTGCTCCGTGATGCGGATCTGGCCGTTCACGGCGCCGCCGGGCTGCGCGATGATCGCATCATAGCTCGGGCCGCCGCCACGGCCGACCGAACCGCCGCGGCCATGGAACAGGCGCAAGCGCACGCCGTGGCGCTCGAACACCTCGACGAGGCCGATCTCGGCCTTGTAGAGCTCCCAACCCGAGGTGACGAAGCCGCCATCCTTGTTGCTGTCGGAGTAGCCGAGCATCACCTCCTGTACGCTGCCGAGACTGTCGACCAGCTTGCGATAATCGTGCAGCACCAGCATGCGGTCCATGATGCCGCTGGAGGCCTGCAGATCCTCGATGGTCTCGAACAGCGGCACGATGTTGACGGCGCTGCGGCCGGACGGATTGACGAGCCCGACCTCCTTCAAGAGCACCGCGACCTCGAGCATGTCGGACATGCCCTGGCACATCGAGATGATGCATTGGGAGATCACCTCCGGCCCGAACCTGGCATGCGCCTCGGCCGCGGCACGGAACACGGCGAGCTCGCTTTGGGTCTCCTCGGAATATTTCACGAAGGGCGAGGCCAGCGGCCGTGCATTGCGCAGCTCGCCGAGCAGCAGGCTGACGCGGGCGTCCTCGCCGAGCGCCAGATAGGACATCCCCGGATTGGCGGTATCGAACAGCTCGGCGATGGTGCGCTCGTGCACCGCCGAGTTCTGGCGGATGTCGAGCCGCGCCAGATGGAAGCCGAAGCAATCCACCGCCCGCCGCAACAGCCGCAGCCGGCCGCGCGCGATCACGCTGGAATTGTTCGCAATCAGCGAGCGGTTGAGCACGTCGAGATCGGCCTGGAATTCCCTGGCGCTCGCATAGGGCTCGGCCTTGCCGACCGGCGGCCGGGTGGTCTCGACCTCGAGCCGAGAGGCGGTCGCCGCAAGCCTCGCATAGATGCCCGATACGGCCAGACGATACGGTTCGCCGCTGCGATGCGGCGAGGTGTCGGGCGAGCGCTCGGCGAGGCTCCGCAGCTCGTCCGAGACGTCGGCGAGATGCGCCGCCAGCGACAATTCGGCGCCAAGCGCATGCAGCTCCTCGAGGTAGAAGTTGAGTGCCTGTCTCGACTGCAGGCGCAGCGTGCCGCGCATCACCTCCGCGGTGACGAAGGGATTGCCGTCGCGATCGCCGCCGATCCAGCTTCCCATCCTGAGAAAGGATGCGAGTTCACCGGCCTCGCCGCCCTCCTTGTTCAGGCGGTCCTCCAGCGCGCAATGCAGCCGCGGCACTTCCTGCAGGAAGGTGTAGTCGTAGAACGAAAGGCCGTTGGCGACCTCGTCGAGCACGGTCAATTTGGTCCGGCGCAGCAGATTGGTCTGCCACAGCGTCACCACCGCGCGGCGCAGCTGCTCGTCGCTGGCCTCGCTCTCGTCCGGCGTCATCTGCAGCCGCTCGCGGCGGTCGAGCAGATCCGCGATCTCCATCTCGCGGTCCATCGTGCTCTTGCGGCGGACCTCGGTCGGATGCGCGGTCAACACCGGGCTGACGAGTGCACTCCTGAAGAAGCTGCGCAGATCGGCCGGGCTGATGCCGGCGTGGCGGGCATGCACCAGCGTCTGTTCCAGCGTGCTCGGCCGCGGCGCCCCGCTCGGGCCGCGGCTGCGCATCTGGCGGATGTTGTTCTGATCCTCGGCGATGTTGGCGAGGTGGGAGAAATAGCTGAAGGCGCGGACGATCTGCAGCGTCTCGGCAATCGACATGCCGTCGAGGATGCTCTCCAGTTCCCGCCGCGCCAGCTTGTCCTCGTCGCGATGGAAGCGAACCGAGGTCTGGCGGATGCGCTCGACCAGGTCGAATACATCGGCCCCTTCCTGGTCGCGCACGGTGTCGCCGAGGACGCGCCCCAAAAGGCGGATGTCGTTCCGCAGCCGCGCATCCTCCTCCTGCGCAGTAGCTTCCAGAAGGCTGGCCTCCGCGGCACGCTTGGCGCGGATTTCCGTCTCGGACGGCATGGTCTGGGGAGGCATTACCTGGGGAGACATGGCTTCGCTACTCCGGAGGCTGCCCGGCTCCCCCCGAGTGTGCGCTTTTTTTGCCGCAGCGCAAGATGAACTTGGTGGCGGTGCACCACTGCCGTCGTCCTTGCGAAAGCAGGGACCAATAACCACAGGCGGCTGTGGCATGGCCGGTTGCGGCCGCAGCGTTGCACAACACTGCCACTCGTGGTTATGGGTCCCGGCCTTCGCCGGGACGACAGCGAGTTTGCGGCCCTAAATTCTCCGCCCCGCCCGCTCCCAATACGGATCGCGCAGCCGGCGCTTGAAGATTTTTCCGGAATCCTCCCGCGGCAGGTTGGTCTGGATCTCAATGTGCTTGGGCACCTTGTAATCTGCGAGCGCAGTCTTAAGCTGGGCGCGGACGGAGGCAATGTCGAGCACGACGCCGGGCTGCGGCTCGACCACCGCCATCAGCGCCTCGCCGAACTCGGCATCGGGAATGCCGAACACCGCGCAGTCGTGCACGCCGGGGACGGCATGCAGCACCGCCTCGATTTCGGCCGGATAGATGTTGACGCCACCCGAGATCACCATGTCGCGCTTGCGATCGCAGATGAAGACATAGCCGTCGGCATCGATATAGCCGACGTCACCCGAGGTGATGAATCCCTGGCGGTCGATCTCGGCGCGCTTCTCGGCCTTGTTGTGATAGGTGAAATCGGGATTGCCCTTGATCCGCGAATAGATCTCGCCGATCTGGCCTTGCGGCACCTCCTTGCCGTCGTCGCCGACGAAGCGGAGCTCGGCACCGGGCGAGATCTTTCCGACCGTGCCGGGCTTCTTCAGGGCGTCCTCGGAATTGGCGAAGGTGACCGCGCCTGACTCGGTCGAGCCGTAGAATTCATAGATCACCGGCCCCCACCATTCGATCATGGCGCGCTTGACATCGGGCGGACAGGGCGCGGCGGCATGGATGATATGGCGCAGCGACGAGACGTCGTACTTCCGGCGCACGTCCTCGGGCAGCTTCATCAGGCGGATGAACATCGTCGGCACCATGAAGATGGTGTCGATCCGCTCGCGCGCGATCAGCTGCAGAAACTCCTCCGCGTCGAAGCGCGGCATCAGCACCAGCGCGCCGCCGAGCTTGCCCGAGCGCAAGCCGAAGGAATTCGGCGCGGAATGATAGAGCGGTCCCGGCAGGATCGCGCGTGCGCCGGGCTTCAGGCCGTAGATCATCGCGCGCATCGCTTCCGCATTGGCGGTCTGCTCCGGCGTCGGCGCGAAGCGGCGCACGCCCTTCGGATGGCCTGTCGTGCCCGAGGTGTAGATCATGTTCTGCGGCTCCGGCACCACTGGGCCGTCATAGCGCGGGAATTGCGCCAGCCAGGCTTCGAAATCGATCGCGAAATCCGGCGTCGCCAGATGGTCGGGATTGATCTTGTAGTTGGCGAGGATTTCCGGCGGCGTCGGCACGCTGAGCACGATGACACCGGGCGGGATCGCACTGCGCAGCGGATGCAGCATGTCGGCATGACCGATCAGGACGCGCGTGCCGGAATCCGTCAACACATAGTTGATCTCCTCCGGCTTGAAGTGCCAGTTGATCGGCACGCCATAGGCGCCGAGCCGCATCGCGGCATAGGCAGCCTCGATGAAGGCGATGTCGTTGCGCATCAGCATGCAGACGCTGTCGCCCGGCTTGACGCCGAGCTCGTTGAGGCCGCTGGCAATACGGTCGGCGCGCTCGGCCACCGCAGCGTGATCGCGCCGGCGACCGCCGCTGACGATGCCGAGGAAGGGCTGGGACGTTTCCATTGTCGTTGTCCGATCTTTCGTCGGGTTGGAGGTGTTATTCCGGGGCGCGCAAAGCGCGAACCCGGAATCTCGAGATTCCCCGATGCGCAGTACGCATCTGAGGTCTGGTGCTAACGCACCATCCCGGAATGACGCGGTGGTCGCTACCCCGCATCCGCAAACCTTGGCGCGCGCTTCTCCAGATTGGCGCGCACGGATTCGGTCTGGTTCGGACTGCCGAGCAATTTCTGCTGCTCGACCGACTCCGCGAGCAGCGCGGCCGCCGGATCGACCGACAGATTGTTGAGCATGCGCTTGGCGGCACGGATCGCATCCGGGCTCTTGCCGGCGATCTCGCGCGCGACCTCGAGCGCCGCGGCGCGCGGGTCGTCGCAGACGCGGGTGGCAAGGCCGTAACTTTGGGCCTCCTGCGCCGAGAAGATACGGCCGGTATAGGTGAGCTCGCGCAGGATGTCGTCGCGCACGAGGCTCGCGAGGATCGGCGTGCCCGCCATGTCGGGCACAAGGCCCCATTTGATCTCCATGATCGACATCCGTGCATCCTGCGAGAGGAAGCGCATGTCGGCGCCGAGCGCGAGCTGGAACCCGCCGCCGAACGCGACGCCGTGGACCGCGGCAATCACGGGCACCGGAAGCTGGCGCCAGCCCCAGACCGCCTGCTGCGGGAAATTGGCCTTGCCGTGGGTGCGGATGGTGAGATCGCGCTTCTCGCCGCCCGGCACTCCGTTACCGCCATCCTTCATGGCGGCGAAACGGCCCATGTCGAGGCCGGCGCAGAACGCCCGGCCCTCGCCGGACAGCACCACCACCCGAACGGCTTTTTCCCTGGAAAGCCGGTCGGTTGCGGCCACCAACGCCTCGAACATCGCGGCATCGAGCGCGTTCATCTTGTCCGCCCGCACCAGGCGGACATCGGCGATACCGTCCGAAATCGATATCGAAACGCGATCTTCCATTGAAATCTCCTCCGCTGTTCCTTGTTGGCGCTTTACAGAAAGGCCGTTGTCCGCTTTTAGTCAATCGACCAATTAACTGACAACCCCCGTGGAGGAAACGATGTTCTCTGATCAGCTTCTTGCCGGGCGGCGCATACTGGTAACCGGTGGTGGCACCGGCCTCGGCAAGTCCATGGCCTCGCGGTTCCTGCAGCTCGGGGCCGAGGTGCATATCTGCGGCCGCCGCAAGAGCGTCTGCGATGAAACCGCGACCGAGCTGATGGCCGAGTATGGCGGGCGCGTGGTCAGCCACGGCGTCGATATCCGCAACGCCATGGCGGTCGACGAGATGATCGAGGCGATCTGGACCACCAGCGGTCCGCTCACCGATCTCATCAACAACGCCGCCGGCAATTTCATCTCGCGTTCGGAGGAGCTCTCGCCGCGCGGCTTCGATGCGGTCGCCAACATCGTGATGCACGGCACCTTCTATGTGACGCACGCGGTGGGCCGGCGCTGGATCGCCGGCGGGCATCGCGGCAACGTGGTGTCGATCACCGTGACCTGGGTGCGCAACGGCTCGCCCTACGTGGTGCCATCGGCGATGAGCAAGTCGGCGATCCACGCCATGACCATGTCGCTCGCGATCGAATGGGGCCGTCACGGCATCCGCCTCAACACCATCGCGCCCGGCGAGATCCCAACCGAGGGCATGAGCAAGCGTATCAAGCCCGGCGACGAGGCCGGCGCGCGGACCAAGGCGATGAACCCGATGGGCCGCGTCGGCACCATGGAGGAATTGCAGAACCTCGCGGTGTTCCTGATCTCCGGCGGCTGCGACTGGATCAACGGCGAGACCATCGCCATGGACGGCGCGCAGGCGCTCGCGATGGGCGGCAATTTCTATCAGCTGCGCGACTGGAGCGACGACGACTGGACCAAGGCGCGCGAGTCGATCAAGGCCCAGAACGAGAAGGACCGCGCGGCGCGGGGCTGAAGCCCGCGCTTGCTCCTCAATCACTACTGTCGTCCCTGCGAAAGCAGGGACCCATAACCACCGCTCAAAGCTACCGAGCACGCTGGGGCCACAGCGCACTCGACAACTCGATCCTGTGGTTATGGGTCCCGGGTCGCGCTTCGCTTGCCCGGGACGACGATGTGGATGGATCGTGGACGCCCCTCCGTATTGTCTTTGCTGCCGGATGCCGCCACACTCCGCGCAATCAAAACAAGACGTCACGGGGGAAACATGTCCGACGCGCCGAAACTGACCAACCTTGCCGACATGGTGCGCGACCGCGCCAGGAGTCGCGGCGCTGCGCTGGCCTATGAATTCGAGGGACGGCAAACCAGCTTCGCCGAGTTCGACATCAAGACCAACCGCGTCGCCAACGCGCTGATCGCGATGGGCGTCAAGAAGGGCGAGCGGATCGCCTATCTCGGCAAGAACAGCGACTTCTATTTCGAGCTGTTGATGGGCGCGATGAAGGCCGGCGTGGTGATGGCGCCGGTGAACTGGCGCCTGGCAGGCCCCGAGGTCGCCTTCATCGTCGACGACTGCAAGGCCCCCGTGCTGTTCGTCGGCCCCGAATTCGTCACGCAGGCGCGCAACATCCGCGACAAGCTGCCGAGCGTCCGCACCATTATCACGACCGAAGGCGGCGCGCCGGAATGGCCCGACTTTCTCGCCTGGCGCGATGCGCAGGGCGGCGACGACCCGCGCGTTGCGATCGAGCCAAAGGACATCGCAATCCAGCTCTACACCTCGGGCACGACGGGCAAGCCGAAAGGCGCGATGCTGTCGCACGCCAATTTCCTCAACCTCGTGCAGAGCGGCAACGAGGCCGAGAAGCCGGAATGGAACCGCTGGACCACCGACGACGTCTCGCTGGTCGCGATGCCGATCTTCCACATCGGCGGCTCCGGCTGGGGCGTGATGGGGCTCTATCACGGCGCCCGCGGCGTGATCGCGCGCGAGTTCGACCCGACCAAGGTGCTCGACTTCTTCGAGCAGTCCGGCATCACCAAGCTGTTCATGGTGCCGGCCGCGATGCAATTCGTGGTGCGGCAGCCGCGCGCGCGGCAGGTCGACTTCTCCCGCCTGAAATACATGCTTTATGGCGCCTCCCCGATTCCGGCGGCGCTGCTGAAGGAGTGCATCGAGGTCTTCAAATGCGGCTTCGTGCAGATGTACGGCATGACCGAGACCACCGGCACCATCGTCGCGCTGCCGCCGGAGGATCACATCGAGGGGCTCGATCGCATGCGCTCGGCCGGCAAGGCGTTGCCCGGCATCGAGCTTGCGATCCTCGACGGCGACGGCAAACCGCTGCCGCCGGGTGAAGTCGGCGAGATCGCGACCCGCTCCGGCTCCAACATGGCCGGCTACTGGAATCTGCCCGAAGCCACCGCGCACACGATCAATAGCGACGGCTGGCTGCGCACCGGCGATGCCGGCTACATGGACAAGGATGGTTATCTCTACATCCACGACCGCATCAAGGACATGATCATCTCCGGCGGCGAGAACATCTATCCGGCCGAGGTCGAGAGCGCGCTGTGCGACCACCCTGACGTGGCGGAAGCCGCCGTGATCGGCATCCCCGACGACAAATGGGGCGAGGCGGTGAAGGCCGTGGTGGTGATGAAGCCGGGCAAGAGCGCAACGGCGACCGACATCATCAACTTCACGCGCGAACGGATCGCCGGCTACAAGACGCCGAAATCGGTCGACTTCATCCCGGCGCTGCCGCGCAACCCGTCGGGCAAGATTTTGCGGCGGAGCCTGCGTGAACCGTATTGGGCGGGCAAGGACCGGCAGGTGAATTAGCCCTCTCTGTCGTCCCGGCCAAGCCAACGGGTCGGCGCGAAGCGCCGCCCGATGACAGGCTCCGCGCGAGCCGGGACCATAACCACCGCTGTTCGTGGTGGTGCGATACTGGCGCCACATCCCTCTCCATCAACGGCCACTTGTGGTTATGGGTCCCTGCTTTCGCAGGGACGACGATGGAGCGAGATACGCATCACGCCTTCTTCATCTTCTCCCGCAAGATGCCCCAGCGCTCCTGCGCCTCTTTCGGCCAGACCTCTTTCCGATCGTAATACTCGGCGAACACTTTCGCGCCCGGCGGGAACGTCACCCAGGGCTGCTTCGACGACGTGAAGATGTGGACATCCGGCGGACACTGGCTCGGATCGTCCAGCGTGCCGACACGGACGAAGCGCACCGCCGGTCCCGCGCCCGGATAATTGCTCCACACCGCGACCTTGCAGATGGGGCAGCGCGCGATCTTCTGCCCCTTGCCGCTCGCCGACGGCGTGTCGACGATCTCGGGCTCGGCCGCGATGTGTGCGACCCGTTCGGCCTCGTACATCGCGTTGAGCGCATGCACGGTGCCGGTCTCGCGCTGGCACCATGTACAATGGCAGGCGTGCACGATCAGCGGCCTGCCGGTCAGGCGGTAGCGGACATTTCTGCAAGTGCATCCACCTTCCATGTCGTACCGCCTCCTTTGTTTAATTCCCTAGTGCTTGCCGGCTCCCATGTAACCGAACAGGAAGCCCGCCACCTTGCGCTTCTGGATTTCCTCGCTGCCTTCGGTGATCCGATAGCGGCGGTGATGGCGGTAGATGTGCTCGAACGGCTTGTGGCGCGAATAGCCCATGCCGCCATGCACCTGCATCGCGCGGTCAGCGGCCTCGCAGCACAGACGGTTTGCCCAGAAATTGCACATCGAGACCCGGTCGGACAGCGTGTGCTCGACCTGCGCCTGGGTCAATTGATCCATCTCCCAGGCGGTCTTGCGGATCAACAGCCGCAGCATCTCGGCCTGGGTCGCGAGCTCGACCAGCGGCCACTGGATCGCCTGGTTCTCGGCCAGCGCCTTGCCGAACGGCTTGCGCTCGCGGGCATATTTCACGCTCTCATTGATGCAGTAGACCGCAGCGCCAAGCGAGCTCGCCGCCTGGCGGATGCGGTTCTCGTGCACGAAGCATTGCGCCAGCGACAGCCCGCGGCCGACCTCGCCGAACTGTGCATCCTCTGGCACGAACACGTCGGTGAAGCTGACGCGCGGATGATCGGTCGGCATGTTGAAGGTCCACATATACTCCTCGACCTTCACGCCCGCCGATTTCGCCGGCACCAGGAAGCAGGTGATGCCGCGCGCATCGCCGTCATTGCCCGAGGTGCGGGCAAACAGCGCGCAGTGCGTCGCGACATGCATGCCGGTCGTCCACATCTTCTCGCCATTGATGATCCAGCCCTTGACGTTGTCACGTGTGGCCTGCACCGCCCTGGTCTCCATATGCGTGGCGTCGGAACCATGCTCGGGCTCGGTGAGACCAAATGTGATGCGGTACTTGCCGGTGATCGAGCCGTCGATCATCGCCTTCTGCTCGTCGGTTCCATAGCGGTCGAGCATGGTGACTATCGGCAAATTACCGACGATCGAATGCTCGTTCTGCAAATCGTTGTGCAGGCCGAGACCCTTTGAGGCAAAGTGTTCGCGGATGACGGCCATCCAGAGGTTGGAGCCGTCCTTGCCGCCGTAACGCTTCGGGATCGCGAAGCGCAGATGGCCGGCCGCATCGGCCAGGTTCTTGGCCTTGCGCAGCAGCAGCTCCCATTCATGGCGCGGCAGGCCGCCCTTGTCGAAATCGGTGCGCGCCCATTCACGGCGATGGTCGAAGAAGCGGATGTTGTCATCAGCCTCTTCCAGCGGCTTGATCTCGCGTTCGATGAAGCGATCGAGCTCGGCGAGATAGGCTGTCAGGTCAGCCGGCAGATTGAAATCCAAGGCGGTCTCTCCCGGAAATATTGTTGATTCTGATTTTGCGTCTAGACGCTGTCGCGCATCCGCGTTCGGATCGATTAAGGTGAGAAGCGCGCGGCCAAGTCAAGCAGGCCATTGAGGCTTGCACGCGCGGTCGCGTTGCGTAATTGGATGGCACGGAACGACGCGCAGGCGCTAGGATAGTGGCCATATTCTTCGCGGCAGAAAATCGACGGGAGCAAACATGGATCTGAAATTCTCCAAGGTGACGCGCAAGGGTCCCATCACCATCGTGACGCTGTCGCGGCCCGAGGTTTACAACGCGCTGCATATCGATGCGCATTTCGAGCTCAACAAGGTGTTCGACGACTTCTCCGCCGACCCGGAGCAGTGGGTGGCGATCGTCACCGGCGCCGGCGACAAGGCGTTCTGCGCCGGCAACGACCTGAAATGGCAGGCCGCCGGCGGCAAGCGCGGCTGGGACAAGGGCGGCTTTGCCGGCCTCACCACCCGCTTCGACTGCGACAAGCCGATCATCGCCGCCGTCAACGGCGTCGCGATGGGCGGCGGCTTCGAGATCGCATTGGCATGCGATCTGATCATCGCTTCCGAGAATGCGACCTTCGCCCTGCCCGAGCCGCGCGTCGGCCTCGCGGCGCTGGCTGGCGGCCTGCACCGGCTGCCGCGCCAGATCGGGCTGAAGCGCGCCATGGGCATGATCCTGACCGCGCGCCATGTCAGCGCCAAGGAAGGCCTCGAACTCGGCTTCGTCAACGAGGTGGTGCCGCAGGGCGAGGCGCTGGCAGCCGCCGAGCGCTGGGCCGAGACCATCACCAAGAACTCGCCGATGTCGATCCGCGCCTCCAAGCAGGCGATCCAGAAGGGCCTCGAAGTCTCGCTCGAGCAGGCGTTGGCCGAGCAGCGCGACTATCCGGCGGTGAAGGCGATGGCCGCCTCGCAGGATTACATCGAGGGACCGAAGGCGTTTTCGGAGAAGCGGCCGCCGAAGTGGCTGGGGCGGTAAAGACTTCGTCCGCACCTCAATGGCGGGGAGGTGAGCGCATGGCTGTCTCCCCTGTCGTCCCGGCGAAGGCCGGGACCCATTACCACCTATGTGAATTGTGGATGAAAGGCTGTAGCCCCAGCATCGCACCACAAGTGAGATTTGGGGTTATGGGTCTCGGCCCCCGTGCGCAATTGCGCACTAGGCCGGGACGACGGTGAGGTTATTGGAGCGCAGCGAAACCCATCAGCGCTCTCGCCGCGTCGTGATGGGTTTCGCTTCGCTCTACCCATCCTACTTGGTCTCCAGTTCCCGCTTGTAGGATGCGTAGTTCGGCTGGTCGACGGCGAGCTTGTCCAGCGTGGTCTGCCACAGATGCTCCGATAGCCCCGGCGTTTTCAGATCGACCTCGCCACCTGCGATCTTGTCCGACAGCACGCGGTTCAGCTCCATCAGCGTCCCGTCGGTACCCAGCAATTGCTTCAGCCGCGCGGCCTCGGTCGCATCGCCGGCCTCGGCGAGCGCGAGCTGCCGCGTCACCAGATCGAGCGCGTTGATGCCGACGCGCAGCTTGAAGCCGTTGTGCCCCTTGATCACGGGCGCGATCTCGCTGCGCAGGAAATCGGCGACGGCCTTGATCAGCTCCGTGGGTGTCGGTTCGTCCTGCATGTCACTTGCTCTCTTTCTTGCGCATGATCGATTCCGAAAACCGGCCTCCACTTTTCGGGATCATGCGCGCGGCGCCAGCAAGCGCAACAGATCGATCTCGGTTTCCGACGCGCGCCGCCCGATCATCGCGCGCTCCATCGAGTGGTCCGGGCCACTTCGGAAGCGCTGCATCATGCCGCAGCACATCACGCCCCAGCGCAGCGTGCCCATCACTTCCCAGAACATCACGCGGTCGGGGTCGGCCTTGCGGCCGGCTTCTGCATAGCCTGCGAACAGATCTTCGCGTGTGCCGAAGCCGCCGACCGGCTTGTCGATCTCGCCGAAGCGCCAGGAGTTCACGCAGATCCAGCCGAGATCCTCCATGGGATCGCCGGTATGCGCGAGCTCCCAGTCGAGCACCGCGCGCACCCCGTCGGGGCCGATGATCAGGTTGCCGTGGCGGAAATCGCCGTGCACCAGCGTCACCTCGGACGACGGACCGGGATCGTGATCGCGCAGCCAGCGCAGCGCCAGCTCGAACACCGGCCGCGGCCAGTTGAAGCTGTGATACTCGCGGGCGAGATCCTCGATCTCCTTGGTCGCCGTCAGGCCGCGCAGCTTGGGCAATTTCGCCTGCGGCAGGCCATGGATGCCGGCGATGACGCGGCCGAGCTGGCGCGCGAGGATCGGCCGCGCGCCGGCGAATTCCTCGTCGCGCAAAATTTTCCGCGCGATGGTCTCGCCTTCGACCCGCGCCATGATAAAGCCGCGGCCAAGGCCGTCCTCCGGCCTCAAGACATGCATCACCTTCGGCGACGGCAGGCCCGCGTCATGCGCGAGCTGCATCAGCGTCGCCTCGGCATCGAGGCCGGCGGCGCGGCCCGGCGCGGCACCGTAGCCCGGCGGCGCGCGGCGCAGGATCGCGCCGACATTGCCGTTCGGGTGCACGATGTCGAACGTCCAGGTCTCCTGGCTGGCGCCGCCGGAGAGCTTTGCGGCGCCGGTGACGCCGGTTGCGCCTGGATGAAACGAGGCGACGCAGCGGGTGAGCTCGGTCTCGATCATTTGCCCTTGAACTTCGCCGGCCGCTTCTCGAGGAATGCGGTGACACCTTCCTTGAAATCCTCGGCACTACCTGCAAGGCGCTGCGACTCGAATTCCAGATTGAGCTGATCCTCGAGGGTATTTTCCGGGCTGTCCCAATAGAGCTTTCGGATCAGCGACAACGCCACCGTCGGGCCGTTGGCGAGATCGTGCGCGAGCTTCATGGTTTCTTCCATCAGCGCGGCGTCGTCATAGACGCGGTTGACGAGACCCCACTCCAGCGCCTTCTCGGCCGGCAGCCGCTCGCCGAGCAGCGACAGCTCGACCGAGCGCGCCTTGCCGATCAGCCGCGGCAACAGCCAGGTCGAGCCGCAATCCGGCACCAGGCCGATGCGGCGGAACGCCTGCAGGAAATAGGACGAGCGCGCGCACAGGATGAGGTCGCCCATCAGGGCGAAGCTCATGCCGGCGCCGGCGGCCGGACCGTTCACCGCCGTCACGATCGGACAGTGCAACTTACGCAATCGGCGCAGGAACGGATGGAACGCGGTCTCCAGCGCCGCGCCGGCATTGCTCTTGCCGGGCTTCTGCTGGTTGCGGCCCTGCAGATTGGCGCCGGTGCAGAAGGCGCGGCCGGCACCCGTGATCACCAGGCAGCGCACCTCGTCGCGCTTGTCGTCGATCGCATCGAGTGCCTCCGCAAGCCCGCCGAGCATGTCGATCGAGACCGCGTTCATGACTTCCTGGTGGTCGAGCCTGAGGATCGCGACCGATCCGTCGAAGTCGAGCGTGACGTGTTTGAACTGCATGGTTTCCTCTTCACGTTGTTTCGGCGGTTGGTACCGCGGTAGGTCGATGCTTCGACCCATATTTGATTTTTGTGCCGGGCTTGTCCATGGTCGGCGGCAAGCCCATCCGTGAACGCGTGATTAGCGCGCACCAAACCAAATGGAAACCCCAATGAGTGGCATCTTCGATCTCACCGGCCGCGTCGCTGTCATCACCGGCGGCAATGGCGGCATCGGCCTCGGCATCGCGCAGGCGCTGAACGCCGCCGGCTGCAACGTCTCGATCTGGGGCCGCAACGCGGAAAAAAACGCCAACGCCGCGGCCTCGATGAAGGCCGGCCCCGGCAAGGTCGCGACGCAATTCTGCGACGTCAGCGATCCCGGCTCGGTCAAGACCGCGATGAAGGCAACCCTCGACACCTTCGGCCGCGTCGACGGCTGCTTCGCCAATGCCGGCATCGGCGGCGGCGGACGAAGAGCCTTCATCGACCGCACTGAGGAAGAATGGCGCAAGATGTTCGCGACCAATCTCGACGGCGTGTTTCACGTATTCCAGGCTGCGGCACGCCACATGACCGACCGCGCCGAGGCCGGCGACAAGTTCGGCCGGCTGGTCGCGACCTCGAGCCTCGCCTCGCTGTTCGGCACCGCGCGCAACGAGCACTATGCCGGCACCAAGGCGGCGCTGAACGCGCTGTGCCGCGCACTCGGCGTCGAGCTCGCGCGCCACGGCGTCACCGCGAACGCGATCCTGCCCGGCTGGATCAAGAGCGACATGACCGCCGGCATCATGGCCAACGACAAATTCGTCGCCAATGTGATGCCGCGAATCCCGGTGCGCCGCTTCGGCGAGCCGAGCGATTTTGGCGGCATCGCCGTCTACATCATGAGCAAGGCGTCGTCCTATCATACGGCGGATTGTTTTGTGATCGACGGCGGGTACACGGCGTTCTGAGTTGGCTCTTGCCGCAACACTGATGTCGTCCCTGCGAAAGCAGGGACCCATAACCACAGGGCGCGGTTGTCGAAGCAGGCTGGGGCCATAGCGTCTCACCCAATGTGCAACGGTGGTTATGGGTCCCGGGTCGCGCTGCGCTTGCCCGGGACGACAGCGAGTATGTGGCGCGGCCTGTGAATCATCATGCATCCACATCCTTGCGGCGCTGCTGCGTCCAAGTCTTGCGTCTACTTGCCTCCTCCAAAGCAGAGGGCACAGGGAAAGCCCGGCGCCGATCGCAGCGTCGCGCGGGGATGCGCAGTTGCGTGGCGCGGAATGACGGCCGCAGAGTGACGGGTAGAGCAACGCGCGACGCAGCGTTGCTTCCGTCGTGGCAAAACTGCTGCTAGCGTTTGAGCCGCAAGGGACGCAATGAGGCGGCTTTTAACAAGCAGGGAGGATATTTCAGATGTTTTCACACGTGATGGTTGGCACCAACGATCTGGACAAGGCCAAGGCGTTCTATGATGCGCTGCTTGGCACGCTCGATGTCCGGCCGGCCCGGGTCGACGGTCACCGCATCATGTACCTCACCAAGGCCGGCATTTTCATGGTGTCCAAGCCGATCAACGGCGAACCGGCGACGCATGCCAATGGCGGCACGATCGGCTTTGCCTGCTCTTCGCCGGAGCAGGTCGAGGCTTGGCACGCGGCCGGCGTCGCCAATGGCGGCAAGCCTTGCGAGGACCCGCCGGGTGTACGGGAAGGTTCTGGCGTGAAGCTCTACCTTGCCTATCTGCGCGATCTCGACGGCAACAAGATCTGCGCGATGCACCGGATGGTCTGACGATCCGAGCGTCGTCCGCGGCGGCGTTCAAACAACGTTTGAAACGCCGTCGCGAAATTCCGCGATGCGGTAGGGGCGATCGAAAAATCGGTGCTCGCGCTTGGCGCCGCGCGCGTCTATTGTCCGCCGCGAAACGCGCCTTCGCGAGGGAGAAAAGACAGTGAAACATGCCTATGTGCCGCGCACCACGAACTACACGCTCAATCCGGGCGACGAGCTCAATGACCTGCGGATGTCGGACAAGGTCCGCCCGCTCTACGATCATGTGAAGCAGTTCATCCGCGACACGGTCGACCCGATGTCGGTCGAGTTCTATCGCGCCGGCGAGAAGAAGACCAACCGCTGGAGCTTCACGGACGAGCAGCTCGCGATCCTGCAGAAGGCCAAGGACAAGGCCAAGGAAGTCGGCCTCTGGAACTTCTTCCTGCCCGACGCCGAAACCGGCGACGGCCTCAACAACCTCGACTACGCCTACATCGCCGCCGAGCTCGGCAAGAGCCCGCTGGCCTCCGAGACCATGAACTGCTCGGCGCCGGACACCGGCAACATGGAGGTGCTGGAGCGCGTCGGCACCAAGGCGCAGAAGGAGAAGTGGCTGAAGCCGCTGCTCAACGGCGAGATCCGCTCGGCCTATGCGATGACCGAGCCGAACGTCGCCTCCTCCGACGCCAAGAACATCTCGACCACCGCGAAGCTGGTCGGCGACGAGTGGGTGATCAACGGCGAGAAGTATTACATCTCCGGCGCCGGCGATCCGCGCTGCAAGATCATGATCGTGATGGTGAAGACCAATCCCGACGCCGCGCCGAGCAAGCAGCAATCGCAGATCCTGGTGCCGATCGACACCCCCGGCGTCGAGATCCTCGGGCCGATGCACGTGTTCGGCCATGACCATGCGCCGCGCGGCCACATGCATCTGCGCTTCAACAATTGCAAGGTGCCGAAGGAGAACATGCTGCTCGGCGAAGGCCGCGGCTTCGAGATCTCGCAGGTCCGCCTCGGACCGGGCCGCATCCATCACTGCATGCGCACCATCGGCAAGGCCGAGAAGGCGCTCGACATGATGGTGCAGCGTGGCCTGACCCGCGAAGCCTTCGGCAAGAAGATCGCCCATCTCGGCGGCAACATGCAGATCATCGCCCAGGCGCGCTGCGAGATCGAGGCGATGCGGCTGATGGTGCTGAAGGCGGCCAAGGCGATGGACGTGCTCGGCAACAAGGAAGCCCGGGTCTGGGTCTCGATGGTCAAGGCCATGGTGCCCGAGCGCGCCTGCAAGGTGATCGACCAGGCGATCCAGATGCACGGCGCCACCGGCATCTCGCAGTGGTCCCCGCTCGGCGAAATGTACCAGGACGTCCGCCATCTGCGCTTCGCCGACGGTCCGGACGAGGTGCACTGGATGGTGGTCGGCCGCCACGAGCTGAGCATGTCGTAGCTTCTCCTCCTCCCTCTCCCCGCTCTTCGCGGGGTCGAGACGAGCGCAGCTCGCTCTTAGAGGGTTGGGGTGAGGGGCTGCCTCCTCGAAGACGGTGAGAGAAGGACTCGCGGAGATTCCCCCTCACCCATATCGCATCTTCGATGCGATATGACCTCTCCCCGCAAGCGGGGCGAGGTAAGGAAGCAAGTCTGCAAGGCGGGTGCGCGCAAGCGTAACCCGCCTTTTGCTTTCCGAACCGTCGGCGGCAGGTTACCCTTGCGCTAACCCGCCCTACGCCTTTCGGAATGACCATTATGGAATATTCCCCCAGCGACCTGAGCCAGCGCGAACGCTACAAGGTGCTGACCTCTTTCGTGCTGCCGCGGCCGATCGCCTGGGTGACGAGTCTCGGCGCCGACGGCGTCGTCAATGCGGCGCCGTTCTCGTTCTTCAACGTGTTCTGCGAGGATCCGCCGCTCTGCATGTTTGCGGTCAACCGCAGGCCGGACGGCCGCGAGAAGGATACCCTGGTCAACATCCAGCGGCTGGGCGAGTTCGTGGTCAACCTCACCGACGAGTCGCTGGCGCGCGCGATGCACGAGACGAGCGGCGACTTCCCACCCGAGATCGGCGAGCCCGATTATCTCGGCCTGAAGCTCGCGCCCTCAAGCAAGATCGCAGTCCCTCGCCTCGCCGAGGCGCCGTTTGCGATGGAGTGCAAGACCTGGAAGCTGATCGACGTCAATGGCGACCGCCAGCTGATCATGGGCGAAGGTATCCATTTCCACATCGGCGACGAATTGTGGGACCGAGACGCGATGCGCGTCCACATGGAGCGCTACCACCCGATCGGCCGCATGTTCGCCGACCGCTACTGCCGCACCGACGACCGCGTGGTGTTTCCCGCGGCCGGGGGCGCAAAGAAATAGAGGATCAGACAATGAGCGAAGCATTCCGCGACAACGAAGCGCAGAGCCGGTTCGAGCTCGCCGTCGACGGCTCAACCGCCTTCGTGGTCTACCGCAAGACGCCGGACACGATCACGCTGGTTCATACCGAGGTGCCTTCGGAGCTCGGCGGCCGCGGCATCGGCTCGAAGCTCGCCCGCGCCACGCTGGATGCGGTGCGCGCGCAAGGCATCAAACTCGTGGTGAAGTGCGAATTCATCCAGGGCTTCATGAAGAAGCATCCGGAGTATGACGATCTGTTGGGGTGATCGCAGGGCGGCTTGGCAAAGCGTGTCATTCGTCATGGCCGGGCTTGTCCCGGCCATGACGCGTTTCGTCACGATGCCGCCTGCTCGACCTTGTCCTGCGTCTTCGTTTCGAAATCGCTGGCCTCATGGCGCTCGTGGAGCTGGCTCGACGGCTCGCCCCAGGTGCGGTTGACCATCCGGCCGCGCTTCACCGCCGGCCGTGCCGCGATCGCATCGGTCCAGCGCTGCACGTTCTTGTAGTCCTGCACCGAGAGGAATTCGCCGCCGCCGTACAGCAGCCCCTTGGCGAGGCTGCCGTACCAGGGCCACACCGCCATGTCGGCGATGGTGTAGACATCGCCCGCGAGATACTCGTTGTCGGCGAGCCTGCGGTCGAGCACGTCGAGCTGGCGCTTCACCTCCATCGCGAAGCGGTCGATGGCATATTCGATCTTGGTCGGCGCATAGGCATAGAAATGCCCGAAGCCGCCGCCGAGATAGGGCGCGGCGCCCATCTGCCAGAACAGCCAGGAGAAGGTTTCGGCGCGGGTCTTGACGTCGGTCGGCAGGAACGCGCCGAACTTTTCCGCGAGGTACACCAGGATCGAGCCCGACTCGAACACCCTGACCGGCTCCTTCCCGCTGCGGTCCATCAGCGCCGGGATCTTCGAGTTCGGATTGACCGCGACGAAGCCGCTGCCGAACTGGTTGCCGTCGATCTTGATCAGCCAGGCGTCGTATTCCGCGCCCTTGTGACCCGCCGCCAGCAGCTCTTCGAGCATCACGGTGACCTTCACGCCGTTCGGCGTCGCCAGCGAGTAGAGTTGCAGCGGATGGCGGCCCACCGGCAGTTCCTTGTCGTGGGTGGGACCCGCGATCGGCCGGTTGATGCTGGCGAAGCGCCCGCCGCTTTCCTTGTTCCAGGTCCAGACTTTCGGCGGCTCATAGGCAGAAATGTCATTCACGTCGTTGGCTCCCGATTCATGTTCTTGCCGGGTGGCGCGGCGGCCGCCGTGCCCATCCCATGTCCGCACTAGATGGTGCGCAGGCTGCGCTTTGCCCACCCCGCGCGATCGCATTTTCTATCCAGCGGAATGCACCGCGAGGGATGCAGCCGGAGCAGCGCCTGCACGCAAGATCGCCGTGGCCGAAACCCGCTTGGCTTCGCTGACCGTGATGCGCTAGCGTTGCAGGGGCTGACGCCAACAAGCACAAGAAGCAGCCGCCGGGAGAGAACCAGTCCATGAAATCACCGATCTGCGACATGCTGGGGATAGACTTTCCCCTGCTCGCCTTCAGCCATTGCCGCGACGTGGTGGCGGCGGTCAGCCGCGCCGGCGGCTTCGGCGTGCTCGGCGCAACCGCGCATTCGCCGGAAACGCTGGAGCAGGAGTTGAAGTGGATCGACGCGCATGTCGACGGCAAGCCCTATGGCATCGACGTGCTGATCCCTGAAAACATCTCGACCGCGGGCGAGAAGAACGTCACCTGGAAGAGCCTCGAGGCACGTGTCTCGCAGGAGCATCGCGACTTCACCCGCAATCTGCTGAAGAAATACGATATCGAGCTGACCAGCCGCAACGTCGCCGACAACCAGCCGCAGCCGTTCGACGCCGAGACCGCGCTGCAACTGCTTGAGGTCTCGTTCCGGCATCCGATCAGGCTGATCGCGAATGCGCTCGGCGTGCCGCCGAAGGCGATGATCGAGATGGGACGCAAACATGGTGTGCCGGTGGCGGCATTGATCGGCTCCAAGGAGCACGCGCTGCGCCAGGTCGCGGCCGGCGTCGATATCCTCGTCGCGCAGGGCACCGAGGCCGGCGGCCATTGCGGCGAGGTCTCGACCATGGTGCTGGTGCCCGAGGTGATCAAGGCGGTCAAAAAGATCCGCGACGTCCCGGTGCTGGCCGCCGGCGGCATCATGACCGGCAGCCAGATGGCGGCCTGCATGGCGATGGGCGCGGCCGGCGCCTGGACCGGCTCGGTGTGGCTCGCCACGGTGGAATCGGAGACCTCGGAGATCTTCCGCGAAAAGATGATCGCAGCCTCCTCGCGCGATGCGGTGCGCTCGAAGGGCCGCACCGGCAAGCCGGCGCGGCAGCTCCGCTCGGTGTGGACTGACGCGTGGGACCGCTCGCCGGAAAGCCCCGGCGCGCTCCCGATGCCGCTGCAAAGCATCATCAGCCGCGACGCTTTCAACGCCATCGACCGCGCTGCTGCGGCCGGCAATGAGAAGGCGCGCGATCTCGTCAGCTATTTCGTCGGCCAGGGCGTCGGCCTGGTCGACAGCGTGAAATCCGCCGGCGCCGTGGTGCAGGAGTTCAAGGAAGAATTTGTCGAGGCCGTCGAGCACATGAATGCGCTGGTGGCGGAGTGATCGAATGCGTCTCATCCTTCGAGACGCGGCCAAGTGGCCGCTCCTCAGGATGACGGTGTGCCCGTAGCCGTCACCCTGAGGTGCGCGCCCTTGCGCGCCTCGAAGGTGACGGCGTGGCGAAGACCTAGAAAGTGAAGCAAGAAAAAAATGACCACATCTCACATCCCGGAAGACCGCATTCCCGTCATCGTCGGTGTCGGCGAGATCGTCGATCGTCCAAAGGACATCGCCGCCGGCCTCGAACCGCTCACCTTGCTGGAAGAGGCGCTGAAGCGCGCCGAGGCCGACAGCGGCGCCAGGCTGCTGTCAGACGTGCAGTCGCTCGACGTCGTCAACTTCCTGAGCTGGCGTTACCGCGATCCCGAGAAGCAGCTGGCGCAGCGGCTCGGCATTCAGCCTTCGCATCTCTATTACGGCCCGGTCGGCGGCGAGAGCCCGATCCGCTATTTGCATGAGGCTGCGCAACGCATCGCGCGCGGCGAATGCAGCGTCGCCGCGGTCTGTGGCGCGGAGGCGCAGTCGACCGCGACCAAGGCGCAGCGCGCCGGCGTAGAGCTGCCGTGGACGCCGTTCGCGCACGACGTGGAGGAGCCGAAGCGCGGCGCCGCGTTCCAGAAACCGATGGCTGTTGCGCTCGGCGTGTTCCGGCCGATCACGGTCTATCCGCTCTATGAGTCCGCAACATCGGCGCATTGGGGCCAGACGCCGCGCGAGGCGCTGAAGGAATCGGGCGAGTTGTGGTCGACCTATGCGCGCGTCGCCGCCGACAATCCGAACTCGTGGCTGAAGAAGACGTTCACCGGCGAGGAGATCACCACGGCCACGCCCTACAACCGGATGATCGCCTGGCCGTATACAAAACTGATGGTGGCGAACCCGACGGTGAATATGGGCGGCGCGCTGATCCTGACCAGCCTCGCAAAAGCGCGCGCGGCCGGCGTGCCGGAGGACAGACTGATCTATCCGCTCGGCGGCGCCTCGGCGGAAGAGCCGCGCGACTATTTGATCCGCGATCAGTTCGTCGAAAGCCACGCGCAGACCGCGGTGCTGAAGGCGGTGATGGATCTCGTCGGCGGCGATGGGAAAAAGTTCGACGCGATCGAGCTCTACAGCTGCTTCCCCTGCGTGCCGAAGATGGCGCGCCGGACGCTCGGCCTCGGGTCCGACGTGCAGCCGACCGTGACCGGCGGTCTCACGTTCTTCGGCGCACCGCTCAACACCTACATGACGCATTCGGCCTGCGCGATGGTGCGCAAGCTCCGCAGCGGCGGCACGCTCGGCCTGCTCTACGGCCAGGGCGGCTTCGTCACCAAGCATCATGGCCTCGTGCTGTCGCGCGCGGCGCCGAACGTCGCGCTCAAGCAGGACACGTCCGTGCAGGCGGAGGCCGACCGCAACAGGCGCAACGTGCCCGACTTCACCGCCGAGGCTGCGGGCAAAGGCAAGGTCGAGGCCTTCACCGTGATCTATCGCGCCAATGGCGAGGTCGAGCACGGCGTCACCATGCTGCGCACCGAGGACGGCCGCCGCACGCTCGGCCGCATCCCGGCGAGCGACACGGCAACGCTGGCCTATGTGCAGGACATGGACCGCACGCCGGTCGGCACTACAGGCGACATCGTCACCGCCGGCGATGGCATGCTGGAATGGCGGGTGGGGTAGCAATTCCTGCCACGCCGCAAAATCCGCCGTCATCCTGAGGTGCGAGCGGAGCGAGCCTCGAAGGATGGGCTGCGAACACCGTCGTGATCCCATCGTTCGAGGCGCGCAAGGGCGCGCACCTCAGGATGACGGCAGAGCAAGCGGCTTGAGGTGAGAGGCAGGAACGAACTTACCCGTCCTCCCCTACCCTTTCACGTCCTGCTTTTCGGACGCCGTGGTCGGTTTGCCCTTGGCGCCGGCACCGGTGACGCGCACATGGTCGCCATCGGCAAGTCCGTCCGGCGGGGCGGTGATGATGCGGTCGTCGGGCGCGAGACCGGTGGCGATCTCGATCTCCTTGCCGAGGTCGCGGCCGATCTTCACGGTCTTGAACAGCACCTTGTCGTCAGGACCGACGGTTGCGACCCGCAGGCCGCTGCTGTTGAAGATCAGCGCGCTGGCGGGAATGCTGAGCGGCGTGGATTCACGCTGCAGGTTGAGCTTCACGCTGGCATAGCTGCCCGGCATCAATTCGCCGGAGGAATTGTCGAGCCCGAGTTGCATCCGCGTCGTGCCGGAGGCGACATCGACCGCCTGCGAGGAGGCCTCCACCGTCGCCTGGAAGGCGCGGTTCGGGTAATCCGGCAGTGCCAGCGTGGCCTTGGCACCGATCTTGATCGCCGGGACGTAATTCTGCGGCACGTTGACATAGACGCGCAGCTTGGTGATGTCCGAGATCGTGAACATCGCCGGGCCCGAGTTGCCGCCGGCGTTGATCAGCGCGCCGACGTCGGTGTCGCGCGAGGTCACCACGCCGTCGAACGGCGCCGTGATCTTCTTGTAGCCTGCGAGCGCTTCCAGCCGCTCGACATTGGCCTGGCCGGCCTTGACCGCACCGTTCTTGTTGGAAAGGTCGGCAGTACGCTCGTCGATCTCCTGGGCGGAGACGAAGTTCGAGGCCACCAGCGTCTTGCGCCGGTTCAGCGTGGCCTCGGAGAGCTTGGCCGAGGCCTGGGCGCTGGCGAGATCGGCGCGCGCCTGCAGCAATTGCTGGTCGAGGTCGGGCGCCTCGATCTCGGCGATCACCTGGCCGGCCTTGACGCGGGCGCCGATGTCGGCGTCCCAGTTCTTGAGATAGCCGGACACCCGGGCATAGATCGGCGCGCGGGAATAGGCCTCGAGCCGGCCCGGCAGGTCGATCGTGGGGCTCAGCGTCTTGGCATTGGGCAGCGCCACCGCGACGGTCGGAATGGCCTGGTCGTCGGTCCATTCCTTCAGCCGTGTGTCCTGTTCCTCACGGGCGCGGATCCCGGTGCCGACGATCAGACCCGCGCCGACCAGGGCCACCACGCCGAAGATGCCCAGCTTCCGGCGTGAGACCGGGGGGCGCTGTTCAGTGGGCGGCATGCGGAATCTCCGATGAGGCGGCGGCTTTGGCGCCTTGCTTCTTGTGTACCATACTGAATACCACGGGAACAAACATCAGGGTCGCGAAGGTGGCGAAGATCAGGCCGCCGATCACGGCCCGGCCCAAAGGCGCGTTCTGCTCGCCGCCCTCGCCGAGCCCCAGCGCCATCGGCGCCATGCCGATGATCATGGCAAGTGCGGTCATCAGCACCGGGCGGAACCGGACGAAGCCGGCCTCCAGGGCCGCCGCAACGGGATCGCCGAGTTCCTCATAGCGCTCGCGGGCGAAGCTGATCACGAGCACGCTGTTGGCGGTCGCCACGCCCATGCACATGATGGCGCCGGTGAGCGCCGGAACCGACAGCGTGGTCTCCGTCGTGAACAGCATCCAGACGATGCCGGCGAGCGCTGCGGGCAGCGCCGTGATGATCACGAACGGGTCCGACCAGGACTGGAAATTCACGACGATCAGGAAGTAGATCAGCACGACCGCGCCGAGCAGGCCGAACAAGAGGCCGGTGAAGGCCGAGTTCATGGTCTGCACCTGGCCGAGCAGCACCACGGACGAGCCCTTCGGCACCTCCTTGGCGGTGTCGGCGATCAGCTTGCGCACGTCGGTCGCGACGCCGCCGAGATCGCGGCCTTGCGTCGTGGCGTAGATCTGCACCAGCGACTGGATGTCATATTGCGACACCACCGCGCTCGAGGTCGCGCGCTTGATGTCGGCGATGCCGCCGAGGATCGGCGCCTGGGTGTTGCCGGTCGCGGTGATCGGCAGGGTCTGCAGCGCGCTCAGCGAGTCGATCTGGTATTGCGGCGTCTGCATCACGATCGAATACGACACGCCGTTATCGGGATTGAGGTAATAGGTCGGCGCCACCTGCGAGGAGCCGGCGAGGTTGACCACCAGCGAGTTGGTGACGTCGCGCTCGGTCAGGCCGACATATTGCGCGCGGGTGCGGTCGACATCTATGTTGAAGGTCGGGTTGTTCGGCGACTGCTGGATCCGCGCATCGGCGATGCCGGGGATGCGCTTGATCCCGGCCAGCAGCTTGTTGGCATAGGCGAAGTTGGCATCGAGATTGGCGCCGCGGATCTGCAAATCGATCGGCGCCGGCGCGCCGAAGTTCAGGATCTGGCTGACGATGTCGGCCGGCAGGAACGCGAAGCTGGTGCCCGGGAACAGCCGCGGCAATTGCTCACGCAGCGTGCGGACATGCTGCTCGGTCGGCTTGTGGCCTTCCTTCAGGCGGATCTGGATGTCGCCGTCCTGCGGACCGATCACGCCGGTGTTGTTGTAGGTCATGTTGATGCCGGAGATCGGCATGCCGATGTTGTCGGTCATGGTCTCGATCTCGCCGGGCACCAGCTTGCGGATCGCCTTCTGGATGTCGGCGAGCTGGTTGGCGGTCTCCTCGACGCGGGTGCCAACCTGGGTGCGGACATGCATCAGGATGTTGCCGGCATCGACCGACGGGAAGAAGTTGCGCCCCAGGAACGGCACCAAGAGGAACGACGCCGCGACCACCGCGAGGAAGCAGCTCACGAACACCGTGCGGTGACCGAGCGCCATCGCGAGCAGGCCGCGATAGCCGCTGCGGATGCGCTCGAACCGCGCCTCGAAACCACGCTGGAACCAGACCAGGGGATTGCGCGACTTCGGCGGCGCGCCCTCATGATGCACATGCGCCTGCAGCAGATAGTTCGCCATGGTCGGCACCAAGGTGCGCGACAGGATGAACGACCAGATCATCGCGAACATCACCGCTTCGGCCATCGGCACGAACAGGAAGCGCGCCACGCCGGTCAGGAAGAACATCGGCACGAACACGATGCAGATACAGAGCAAGGAGACGAAGGCCGGCGTCACGATCTGGTTGGCGCCGTCGAGGATCGACTGCTCGACCGGTTTGCCCTGCTCGAGGTGATAATTGATGTTTTCGATCGTCACCGTGGCGTCGTCGACCAGGATGCCGACCGCGAGCGCGAGGCCGCCGAGCGTCATGATGTTCAGCGTCTCGCCGATCAGGGACAGCATGATGATGGCCCCGAGCACCGACAGCGGGATCGACACCGCGATGATGACGGTCGAGCGCCAGCTGCCGAGGAACAAGAGGATCATGATGCTTGTGAGCAGCGCGGCGATCACGCCCTCGAAGGCGACTCCGGTGATCGCGCCGCGGACGAACACCGACTGGTCGCCGATGAAGCCGATCTTGAGCGCGTCCGGCATCTGGTCCTTGACCTCGATCACCTTCTGCTTGATGCCGGAGATGATATCGAGCGTCGAGGTGGCGCCGGCCTTCAGCACCATCATCAAGACCGAGCGGTTGCCGTCGACATGGACGATGTTGGTCTGCGGCGGGTTGCCGTCGCGCACCGAGGCGACGTCGCGCACATAGACCATCGCGCCGTTGACCTGCTTGATCGGCAGGTCGCCGAGCTCCTCGAGCCGCAGCGGCGAGTTGTTGAGGTTGATGGTGTATTCGAAATTGCCGATCTTCTGCGTGCCGACCGGGGTGATCAGGTTCTGCGCGGCGAGCGCGTTGGCAACGTCCTGGCCCGACAGGCCGCGCGCCTGCAGCGCGGTCGAATTGAGGTCGATCTGGACCTGGCGCTGCTTGCCGCCGAACGGATACGGGATCGCCGCACCGGGCACCGTGACCAGCGGCGTGCGCAGCTGGTTGATGCCGATATCGGCGAGGTTCTGCTCGGTCAGGCCCTCGCCCGACAGCGCGACCTGGATGATCGGAACCGTCGAGGCGCTGTAGTTCAGGATCAGCGGCGGCGTCGCGCCTGGCGGCATCTGCTTGAGCAGGGTCTGCGAGATCGCGGTGACCTGCGCATTGGCGGTGCGGATGTCGACGTTGGGCTGGAAAAAGATCTTGATGATGCCGACGCCGTTATAGGAATTGGCGACGATGTGCTCGATGTCGTTGACGGTCGTGGTCAGCGCGCGCTGGAACGGCGTGGTGATGCGGCCGGACATCTGGTCCGGCGGCAAGCCGGTGTACTGCCAGACCACGCCGATCACGGGGATGCGGATGTCCGGGAAGATGTCGGTCGGCGTGCGCAACGCCGCCAGCGGTCCGATAATCAGCAGCAGGATCGCGAGCACGACGAAAGTATATGGCCGGCTCAGCGCGATACGGACCAGTGCGATCATAAAACAAGCATTCCCGAAATGAAGCCCGCCCAGGCAGAGGAATCGACATTGCAAAAGTCGTTCCGCAGCGGCCGATTTACCCGATGGCGGGCAAAACGCCAACCCGCGGAGCCGCGGCGGCTTTCACTTCCTCGGCATAGTGCGTGAGGCTGCGCGCTCCGATCGGCCATGCCGGGCGCTGTGCCGCCGATCGCGCGCGGATCGTCGTCAAAAAGAGACGGCTCTGCTGCGAATGCGAGCCGGCTGAGGACGCTATTTCGGCCGACGCGAGCTTAACGCATCGCTGCTCTGCGAAAATGTAAAACGTGGTGGGCCGGGTCAGCCCACCACGTCGGCATCGGTTACGCGAAGGATGGCGCCCGCCCCGGCGGCGCCGCCGGATCAGGCGGCGCGGACGGCGTCGAGGAACTTGCTGACCTCGAGCTTGAGACGGCTGCTGTCGCCCGAGAGCGATTGGGCCGCCGACAGCACCTGGCTCGACGCCGAGCCGGTTTCATTGGCGCCATGCTGGACGTCGGTGATGTTGGCCGAGACCTGCTGGGTGCCCTGCGCCGCCTGCTGCACATTGCGGGAGATTTCCTGCGTCGCCGCGCCCTGCTCCTCGACCGCGGCCGCAATGGTGGACGAGATCTCCGACAGCCGTTCGATGGTCGAGGAGATTTCCTTGATCGCGCCGACCGACTCCTGGGTCGCGGTCTGGATGCCGGCGATCTGCTGGCCGATCTCGCCGGTCGCCTTGGCGGTCTGCTCGGCCAGCGCCTTCACCTCGGACGCCACCACGGCGAAGCCGCGGCCGGCCTCGCCAGCGCGCGCCGCCTCGATGGTGGCGTTCAGCGCCAGCAGATTGGTCTGGCCGGCGATGGTGTTGATCAGCTCGACGACGTCGCCGATCCGCGCGGCGGCCTTCGACAGCTCGCTGACGCGATCGTTGGTGGTGCGCGCCTGGCCGACGGCATCGCCGGCCATCCGTGCCGACTCCTGGACCTGGCGGCTGATCTCGGTCACCGACGACGACAGCTCCTCGGTCGCCGACGCCACCGACTGAACATTGGTCGAGGCCTCCTCGGACGCCGCGGCAACCGACGTGGTCAGCTCCTGCGAACGCCGGGCGGTCGACGACAGGGTGCCGGCGGAGGCTTCGAGCTGGGTCGAGGCCGACGACACGGTCTGCACGATCTCGCCGATCATCTGTTCGAAATTGCGGGTGATGGTATCGACCCGGCGGCCGCGCTCGATCTTGGCTTCGGCGTCGGCAGCCGCGGCTTCATCGGCCGCCTTCTTGGCGACCAGGGCTTCCTTGAACACCTGCAGCGTATCGGCCATCGCGCCGATCTCGGTCTTCTCGCCCTGATGCGGCACGTTTGCGGTCAGGTCGCCGCGGCCCAGCGCCTGCATCGGGCTCACGATCGAGGCGATGCCGGCCGAGACGTCGCGGATCATCAGGAAGCTGACGCCGACGCCGACGATGATGGCGGCGCCGAGGATCATCGCAAGCAGCATGACGGCAGACGCGTAGCTGTTTGCCGCCTCCTGCGCCGCCTTGTCGGCGCCGGCATTGTTAAGCTCGATGTCCTTGCGCAGGATCTCGTCGGCCTCGAGGCCGATCTTGTTCACGGTCTTGGCGTTCAGCTCATGCGCTTCGTGCTGGGTCTTGCCGACATCCCTGCGCGACAGCGCCATCACCTCCTCGGTGCCCTTCTTGTAGCGGGTCCAGGCATCGACCCATTGATTGTAGAGCGCGCGCTCCTCGGGGGATGCGATCAGGGGTTCATAGGTCGCGCGGACCTTGGTATTGGCTTCGACCACGGTCGCAAGGGTCTTTTCCTGCGCGAGCTTGTCCTCCAGCGTCTCGGACAGCATGTGCTCGCGGATCACGTTGCGATAGGTGATGACGCCGGCGCGCAGATCGCCGAGCGCACGCACGCTCGGCAGCCAGCTCGTCGTGATGTCGACGGTGTTGGCGTTGATCGACCGTAAATTCACGACCGCGAGCAGGCCCATGCCGGTCATCGCGACAAGCAGGAACGCAACCACGGCAATAATCTTGGCGCGGATCGAGAATTTGGCGAACATCGTGGGGTCTCTTGATATCGGGCTCGCGAAGCCCGATCGAATGGCTGGGGGCGCGGCGGGACGCCGCAGACATCAAAGCCAGCCCCCCTCCTTAAGTAGGGTTAATTTGGTCCCCCGTTGAACTACTGAGACGCTGTTCGACGCCGTGGCATGATGCGCGCCAGCCGCATCAAGGCATCAATGCCAGCGCATCCGAGAAAAACTCCGGCCCGCCGAAATTGCCTGATTTCAGGGCAAGCACCATCTCGCCTCTCCCGGCGCCGACTGCTCGCAGAACCGGCACGCCGGCGGCGATTTCCGCACCGACCAGGAATCCAGGGATGCGCAGGCGATCGACCACGGCGCCCGAAGTTTCACCACCGGCGACCACCAGCCTGTGCACGCCCGACTGCACCAGACCATCCGCGATGTCGGCCATCGCCTGTTCGATGGCATGCCCGGCTGCATCGCGACCATGACGGGATTGCACAGCTGCCACCTCATCCGGGGTCGAGCTGCTCGCAATCAGGATCGGCCCCGCCCCGAGCCGGTCCCTGGCCCAGGCGAGCGCGCGCTGCGCCTCGTCCTTGCCGGCGACCACCCGCTCGGGATCGAGGTGCAGGACCGGCATCACCTTCTCGGCGTTGGCGATCTGGCGCAAGGTCGCCTGCGAGCAACTGCCGGCAAGGCACGCCGCCGCGCCGCCGACCGGCGTCGCCAGCATCGCATCCGCGGTGTCCGGTTTGGCCTTGCTCGCGGCGACCAGCGCCCGCGCCAGGCCAAGCCCGATCCCGGAAGCGCCGACCGAAAGACGGTGTTCCAGCGCGACCTGCCCGATAGTCTCGAGGTCGCGGTCGAACACCGCATCGACGATGGCGGCGCCGATGCCGCTTTGCGTGAGCTCGGCGAGCTTTGCCCGGACGGCGTCCGCGCCACGGCTCAGCGTCACCAGATCGACCAGGCCGACCTTGGTCGTGCTTTGCCGCGCCAGCACGCGAACCAGATTGGAATCATGCATCGGGTTGAGCGGATGGTCCTTCAGCGGACTCTCGTTCAGCGGCACCGCGCCGACGAACAGATTGCCCTGGTAGACGGTGCGGCCGGTCTCCGGGAATGCCGGCGTCACCAGCACGATGGCATCCCTGGAATCGGCGCGCAGCGCGTCCATCACGGGGCCGATATTGCCGGCATCGGTTGAATCGAAGGTCGAGCAGATCTTGAACAGGATGTGTTTGGCGCCGCGGCCGCGCAGCCAGGCCTCCGCTGCGCGCGAACGCGTCACGGCGAGGCCGGCCTCGATCGAGCGGCTCTTCAGCGACACCACGACGGCGTCGACCTCGGGCAACGCGAGATCGTCCGCGGGCACGCCGATGGTCTGCACCGTGCGCAGGCCGGCGCGGGTCAGCGTGTTGGCGAGATCGGAGGCGCCGGTATAGTCGTCGGCGATGCAACCGAGAGACAGGTTTCCGGCTGATGTCACGGCTTCACTCCGGCATAGGGCTTGAACCAGGCGAGACCGTCGGTGGTCTTGCCGCGCGGATTGTATTCGCAGCCGACGAAGCCGCCATAGCCGAGCCGGTCGAGCTCGCCGAACAGGAACGGATAGTTCAGCTCCTCGCCGTCGGGCTCGTTGCGCGAGGGGATCGACGCAATCTGGATGTGGCCGATGATCGGCATCATTTCGCGCAGCCGCATGGTGACGTCGCCATGGATGATCTGGCAGTGGTAGATGTCGAATTGCAGCTTCAGGTTCGCAATCTTGAGCTCGTTGATCAGATCGCGCGCGAAGATGAAGTCGTTGAGGAAGTAGCCGGGCACGTTGCGCGGATTGATCGGCTCGATCACGAGGTCGAGGCCGTGCGGCGCGAAGAACTCCGCGGCATGGGCGACTGATTTGCGAAACGCGGCGACCGCCCTGGCATCGCTGCGCTCGGCTATTCCCGCCATCAGATGCACCCGCTTGACGCCGGTCGCCTGCACATAGGGCAGCGCGGTCTTCAGGCTTTGCTGGAGGTCGGCGAAGCGATCGGGCAGCGCGGCAAACCCTTTCTCGCCGGCGTTCCAGTCGCCCGGCGGCAAGTTGAACAGCGCCTGCGTCAACCCATTGCCTTTCAACCGCTTGTCGACCTCCTCGGCCGGATGGTCGTAAGGAAACAGGAACTCGACCGCGGTGAAGCCCGCTTTCGCCGCCGCCTCGAAGCGGTCGAGGAACGGGACCTCGTTGAACATCATGGTGAGGTTGGCGGCAAAACGGGGCATTGCAGGATCCTCTTATTTCTCGCCTGGAAGCTTGGTGCCGGTAACCTGCGCATACATCCGCGCCACCGACGCATCGTCGTCGCGGCCCATGCCGGCGGCCGCGGTCATCAGGAACATCTGCAAGGCCGCGGCCGAGACCGGCACCGGGAAGCGTGCATTGCGCGCCATGTCCTGGATGATGCCGAGATCCTTGACGAAGATCTCCACCGCGCTGCGCGGCGCATAGTCGCCGTCGAGCACATGCGGCATGCGATTCTCGAACATCCAGGAATTGCCGGCAGAGGCGGTGATCACCTCATAGACCTTACGGATGTCGAGGCCCTGCTTGGCGGCAAAGGCGATCGCCTCCGAGGCGGCCGCGATATGCACGCCGGCCAGCAGCTGGTTGATCATCTTGAACGCAGCGCCCTGCCCCGCGGCATCGCCGAGCTCGTAGAGTTTTGCCGCCATCGCATCCAGCGCCGGCCGCGCCTTCGCAAACGCCGCCGCGCTGCCGGAGGCGAGAATTGTCAATTCGCCCTGCGCCGCGCGTTGCGCGCCGCCGGAGATCGGGGCGTCGAGATAATGCCGGCCGGTCGCCTCGAGCTGTTTTGCGAGGCGCCGCGCGATATCGGGGTCCATGGTCGCCGACGAGATGAAGACCGCGTCCTTCGCCAAGGTCTCGGCGACACCGTCCTTGCCGAACAGGATCCCTTCAGTCTGCGCGGCATTGACGACGACGCTGACGACGATGTCGGCATCCCGGGCCGCCTCGGCCGGCGACCTGGCGCCCTTGCCGCCGTCGGCGACGAAGCGCGCCACCGCATCGGCCGACACGTCGCAGCCGGTCACCTCGAAACCGGCCCGCCTGAGCGAGGTCGCCATGCCGTATCCCATCGAGCCCAGCCCGATGACGGCGACACGTGATGTTGCGGAACTGGACATGTGGCGATCCCTGAACATTTTTAGTTGTTTGAGCATGATCTTTTCGGAAAACCGGCTGCCACTTTGCGCCAGCGCGGCCTTCCGGGCCCGGTTCATGCTCGTTGCTGCTTGCCTATCACGGCTTGGCCGCGCTGCCAAAGCATGAGACAAAGCGGAAAACGGATAGCGCCAAAGCTGGCGCCACGAGCGAAACCGGATGAACGAAACAAAGCTTCGTGAGGACATCTGCCGCTTCGGCCGTTCGCTGTTCGAGCGCGGCCTGACGCCGGGGTCCTCGGGCAATATCAGCGTCCGGCTCGCGGACGGCGGCTGGCTGGTGACGCCGACCAACGCCTCGCTCGGCTTCCTCGATCCGGCGAAAATGTCACGGCTCGACGGCAGCGGCCGGCTCGTCTCCGGCGACGCCCCGACCAAGGAAGTGCCGCTGCACACCGCGCTCTACCAGACGCGCGCCTCCGCCGGCGCCGTGGTGCACCTGCACTCGACCCATTCGGTCGCGCTCTCGATGCTGCCCGAGATCGACCCGCGGGCCGCGCTGCCGCCGATGACGGCCTATTACGTCATGAAGTGCGGCCGGACCGCGCTGGTGCCCTATTATCGCCCCGGCGATCCCGCCGTTGCCGACGCGATCCGTGGGCTGGCCGGGAAATATTCATCGGTGCTGCTCGCCAACCATGGGCCCGTCGTGTCGGGCGATACGCTGGAAGCGGCCGTGTTCGCGACCGAGGAGCTCGAGGAAACCGCAAAGCTCTATCTGCTGCTGCGCGGGCTGAACCCGCGCTATTTGTCGCCCGACCAGGTGGCGGATTTGACCAGGACGTTCGGGCTCGTGCTGCCGGATCACCCTCACTAGATCAAGCGGAGGATCGATATGCGGAAGACAGTCATGATGAGGTTCACAGGCTTGGCGTTAGCGGTTCCGTTCGCCGTTGGCCTTGCGGCGTCCGACGCACGGACCGAAGAGACCTTGCAAGGCATGCTGGCAACCCAGCTGCGCGCGCAGGGCTATCCTTGCGACAAGCCGCTCAAGGCCGAGCGGGACGACAAACTCTCCAAGCCCGACAACGAGGCCTGGACGCTGACATGCAGCAACGCGACCTATCGCGTCAGCCGCGTGCCGGACCTCGCCGCCAAGGTCGAGAAGATCGACGAGGGCAAGGACAAGTAGGATCAGTGGGCTGGATCGGTAGCCAGGCATCAACCATGGCTTCCCGCCGCAAACACTGACGTCATCCTGAGGTGCGAGCGCAGCGAGCCTCGAAGGATGGGCCACAAGCGCGCCTGCGGCCATCCTTCGAGGCGCGCCGAAGAGGCGCGCACCTCCAGCGACAAAGGCTTTGCCTTTGCGCGGGGATGACGGTTGCGTGCGTGGAGATATTCCGTCGCTACAGCCCCAGATACGCCTTGCGCACATCCGGATTGCCGCTGATCTCGGCGGCGGTGCCCTGCATCAGCACGCGGCCGGTCTGCAGGATGTAGGCGCGGTCGGCGATCTCGAGGCATTCAGCCATGCGCTGCTCGACGATCAGCACCGTCATGCCGGCGTCGCGGATGCGCTTCACGGCCTGGAAGATCTCGTCGACCAGTTTCGGCATGATGCCCTGCGACGGTTCGTCGAGCATCAGAAGCCGCGGCCGCGTCATCAGCGCGCGGCCGATCGCGAGCATCTGCTGCTCGCCGCCGGACAGCGTCTCGGCGCGCTGGTCGAGCCGTTCGCCGAGCCGTGGAAACAGCTTGAATACCAGATCGAGCGGCGCGTCGCGGTCGGATTGGCTGCGGTAGAGATAGCTGCCGAGCCGCAGATTGTCGCGCACCGAGAGCCGCGGAAACAGCCGGCGGTTCTCCGGCACGTAGGCGATGCCGCTTGATGTGATGACGTGCTGCGGCTGGCCATCGATACGCTTGCCGTCGAAGGTGACGGTCCCTGCGCGCGGCCGCTCGGCGCCGGCGATCGATTTGAGCAGCGTCGACTTGCCCGCGCCGTTGGCGCCGGCGACGCAGACGATCTCGCCCTTGGTGACGTCGATCGACACCGAAGAGATCGCGACCAGCCCCTGATAGGCGGTGGTGACTTCACGCACCGACAGCATGACGATCCCCGAGATAGGCAGAAATGACTTCCGGATTGCGGACGACCTCAGTCGGCTTGCCCTCGACCAGCACCTTGCCGAGATTGAGCACGATGGCGCGATCGACCAGCGGCATCACGATCTCCATGACGTGCTCGACCATCAGCACGGTGACGCCGGTGGCGCGGACCTTGCGCACCAGCTCGACGCCGGTCTGTGCCTCGACCGGCGTCAGTCCGGTGAGGACTTCGTCAAGCAGCAGCAGCTTCGGCTCGGTGGCGAGCGCGCGGGCGACCTCGAGCCGGCGCTTCTCCGACGGCACCAGATCGGCGGCAAGCTTGTCGGCGCGCGCCGCAAGTCCGCAGAACTCCAGCACCTCATAGGCCTTCTGCCGCGCGATGCGCATCTTGGTGTTGCGGATCAGCGCGCCGACGATGACGTTGTCGATCACGGTCATGGTCTCAAAACTCTTGACCACCTGGAAGGTGCGCCCGACACCGCGCTGGCAGCGTTCCGCCGCCGGCAACTTTGTCACGTCCTCGCCGTCGAAGATGATCGAGCCCTGGGTCGGCGGCAGCACGCCCGCGATCAGGTTGAACAGCGTCGACTTGCCGGCGCCGTTCGGGCCGATCAGGCCGACGATCTCGCCGCGCCCGACCGAAATCGAGACGTCGCTGTTGGCGACGAGGCCGCCGAAGCGCTGCCAAACTCCGCGCGTTTCCAGAAGCGCCGTCATCGTGCCGCTCCCTTGCGCAGGGAGAACACGCTGACCAGGCCGCGCGGCAGCGCAAGCGAGATCACGACAATCAGCGTGCCGTAGACGATGAGGTCGACGCCGCGCCCGGAGCCGCCGATGAACGAGCGCGTCAGCTCGGTGAGCGGGATCAGGATGACCGCGCCGAGCACCGGCCCCCACAGGGTGCCGATACCGCCAAGCACCGCGGGCAGCGCCATCAGCAGCGAGAATTGGAAGCCCATCACGCTTTCAGGATCGATGTAGGAGACGAACTGGGCGTAGAAGCTGCCGCCGACCGCAACGAGAAAGGCCGAGACCGCCGCCGCGCCCATCTTGGAATTGAACACCACCACGCCGAGGCTTTCGGCCGCGTCCGGGTTGTCCTTCACCGCGCGCCACCAATAGCCCCATTTGGAATCTTCCAGCCACCAGGTGACGAACCAGGCGACGCAGGCCAGCGCCAGCGCGAAATAGAAGTAAGGCAGCTTCGAGCGCGTGAACTGGAATTTCAGCCAACTGTCGCCGCGCACCGGGATGTCGATGCCGAGCGCGGCGCCGGCCCAGTCCCAGTTCTGGATCAACAGCAAGGCGATCTCGGCGATCACGATGGTCGCGATCACGAAGTAATGCCCGCGCAGGCGGAAGCAGGGATAGCCGAGCGCCATCGCGATCAATGCGGAGATCGCCCCGCCGGCGAGCATGCCGAACCACGGCAGCACGCCGAACTTGGTGAACAGCAGCGCGGTGGTATAGGCCCCGAGCCCGAAATACAGCGCGTGGCCGAGCGAGATCTGTCCGCAATAGCCGGACAGGATGTTCCAGCTCTGCGACAGCGCCGCATACATCAGCGTCAGCACCATGATGTTCTGGACGTAGACGTCCTTGACAAACAGCGGCACCAGCGCGGCGATCACCGCGAGGCAGGCCGCCACGATCAGGTCACGCCTGCGGCGTTGGGCGAACTGGGTGTCCATCACATCGATCCGAACAGGCCACGCGGGCGGATGAAGACGACCAGCAGGTAAACGGCATAGATGCCGACCGATTTCAGCGACGGCGGCAGGATCAGCGCGGTGGTCGCCTCCACCAGGCCGACGATGATGCCGCCGGCAAAGGCGCCGAACACGCTGCCGAAGCCGCCGAGCGCCACGGTGACGTAGGCGATCAGGGCGAACGACGCGCCGACATCGGGATAGACGTAGAAGAAGATCGCCATGATGGCGCCGGCGAGGCCGACCAGCGCCGCACCGAGGCCCCAGCCGAGCGCGAACACCCGGTTCTTGTCGATGCCGACCAGCGCCACCGCGCCGGCGTCCTCGCGCGTCGCTTCGAGCGCGCGGCCGAAATCGGTGCGATTGATGAAGAAGTAGAGCGCGACGAAGGCCGCGATCGACAGCATCGCGCCGATCAGCTGCGGCTCCGGCAGATAGATGCCGGCGATCGACACCGTCTTGCCGCCGACCCAGGAGTTGGTGACGCTGCGGTAGTCGGGCGTGAAGAAGAACTGGGCGAGCCCCCGCATCACGATCGCCAAGCCGAAGGTCGAGAAGATCTGCACCATGCCGGCATTGGCCTTGGCGCGCATCGCGAAGCGGACGATCAACAGATAGACCACCGCGCCGAACACGAACAGCGCCGCGGCGACCAGCGGCGCCGAGAGCAAGGGATCGATCGCGAACAACGCGAACAGGAAGAAGGTCGCGTACATCGCGATCATCAGGAACTCGCCGTGCGCGAAATTCACGACGTCCATCAATCCGAAGATCAATGCGAGGCCTGCGGCGATCAGTCCGTAGAGCAGCCCCATCAACAGGCCGCTCGCCAAACTCTGGATAATGGTCTCGGCTGTCACCGCCGTCTGTCCCCTCAATAGCGTTTTCGAGCGAAGTAAATACCGGTTCGCGCTAGGAAAACGCGTCGCAACAAGAATCCAGAGCTCCGTTCCGATACAATCGGAACGGACGCTCTGGCGCCCGACCGATCAGCTGTTCATCGGCCAGATCGCCTCGGAGACGGCGGCCTGTTCCGGGAAGATCGTCACGAAGTTCTTCGCGGAGTACTGCAACAGCACCGGATCGGCGAAGTTGTTCTGCCCCATCTCGTCGAACTTGACGCGCCGCCACGGCATGATGGTCTGATCGCCCGGCATGTCGGTCGCGACCAGCGCCTCGCGGATCTTCTCGCCGTCGGTCGACTTGGCGCGGTTGATGGCGTCCGCCATCACGATCAGGCCCATGAACTGGCGCGACGAATAGTCGTTGAAGTCCTTGCCGGACTTGGCGCGGTACATCTCGTTGATGAGACCGACCATCGGACGCTTCTGCGCCAGGTCGAGCGAGAAGCTGCCGCGCGAGATCACGCCCTCGAGCTTGTCGCCGACCGCGTCGTAGGTCGCCTTCTCGGAGAAGCCGGCGTCCTGCGCCATGATGTTCTTCGGCTTGTAGCCGAGCTCGGCCATGGTCTTGACCAGGAGGATCGCGTCGGTGGTGTAGCTCGACGGCATCAGCACGTCGGCATTCGCCGCCTTGAGCTGCTGCACCTCGGCGGTCAGCGACGGCGAGTTGGCGCGGTACTTGATGTCGGCCACGATCTTGTAGCCGCGCTCGGCGGCGAGCTTGGTTTGCGCGTTCGCCGAATCGGTGCCGAAGATGGTGTCCTCGTGGAACAGCGCCAGCGTTTCGATCTTCTGGCCCTTCTTCTTCATCGCATCGAAGAAGTCGAACATCGCGGTCGAGAACATCTCGTCATGCGGCGAGGCGCGGAAATAGTATTTCAGGCCGCGGCGATGCAGGCTCGGCGAGGAATTGTCGGCCGAGAGGAACGGAACGCCGTAGCGCTCGCAGATCTGGCTGACGGTGACGGCGACCGCGCTCTGATAGGTGCCGATCACGGCGCAGACCTTTTCCTGCGTGATCAGGCGCTCGGCTTCGGCGCGGCCCTTCTGCGGATCGGCCTGGTGGTCGGCGAACACGAGCTTGACCTTGGCGCCGCCGAGGCCGGACAGGCCCTCGCCCTTGGCAAGCGGCAGCGCGAAATCATAGTTCTTGTTGATGATGTCTGCCGCGGTCTCGAACGCGCGCTGCGCGTCGACGCCGATCTGGGCGCTGGCGCCCGAGAGCGGATAGATCACGCCGATTGCCACTTCACTGGCCTGCGCGCGCGCGGCCATCGGACCGAGCGCCGCGGCGGCAGTGGCACCCAGCAACACGTTACGGCGAGAGATCGTCATCGAAATTTCCCCTTGGTCAGCTTGTTATTATCGATGTGACGCTTGTAGCGCGCAGTAAAGCCTCAATGAATTGCACGAATTGCCTATTCAGAGCACAGCGAGCTGCTTGTTCCTGAGATCGGTCACCAGCATCAGGCCCGGCGAATGCGTGATCGCGAACGGCAGCTTCGCACTTGCGATCACCGATTGCGGCGTGACGCCACAGGCCCAGAAAACCGGGATTTCGTCATCGGCGACCGGTACCGCATCGCCGTAATCGGGCTTGGCGATATCCTTGATGCCGATCGCATGCGGATGGCCGAGATGGACCGGCGCGCCATGCACGGACGGAAAGCGCGAGGTGATCTGCACCGCGCGGATCGCATCCGCCGGCTTGAACGGGCGCATCGATACCACCATGGGTCCCGCGAACGGCCCCGACGGGCTGCAGGCGATATTGGTCCGGTACATTGGCACACGCAGATTGCGTTCAATGTGACGGATCGGCAGGCCCTCCTCCAGCAGCGCCTCTTCAAACGAGTAGGAACAGCCGAGCACGAAGGTGACGAGATCGTCGCGCCAGTATTTGGCGATGTCGGTCGGCTCGTCCGCCACCTCGCCGTCGCGCCAGACCCGGTAGCGCGGCACGTCGGTGCGGATGTCGAGGTCGAGGCCGAGCGAGGGAATGCGGGGATCGCCGACGTCGGACATGCCGATGATCGGGCACGGCTTCGGATTGAGCTGGCAGAAGCGGTGGAAGGCGCCGGCGAGTTTTTCCGGCAGGATCGCGAGATTGCCCTGGACAAAACCGTTGGCGAGACCGGCTGTGGTTGCAGAGGCCACGCCGTCACGGCAGGCGCGGCGCGCTTCGACGCTCGCCAGCACCGGCTCCCCCTGAGATCGCTGCACTGCCGCAAAAACAGTCATGGGATTCTCCTGCCCATAATCTCGACAAGGACAAACCAACACCAAGCGTGATATAATGTCTAATCGTCCTTTCTAATCAAAATCGATAAAGCAGATTTATCGATCGGGAAAATGCTTCCAATGACGGACTTCCGCTCGATCGAAACGTTCCTTTGGGTCGTCAAGCTCGGCAGCTTCCGCGGCGCCGCCCAGCGGCTCAACACCACCCAGCCGGCGATCTCCCAACGCATTGCCCAGCTCGAGCGCGAAATGGGCGTCAAGCTGCTCAACCGCGACCACCGGGTGGCTTCGCCGACCCCGAGTGGACGGCTGATGATGATCTATGCCGAGAAGCTGATCGGCCTGCGTTCGGAGATGATGGCCGAGGTCGGCGACCGCTCGGCGATGCGCGGCGCGCTGCGGCTCGGTGTCGCGGAGACCATCGTGCACACCTGGCTGCCGCGCCTCGTCAAGAGCGTCAACGAGATCTACCCGAACCTGTCGCTGGAGATCGAGGTCGACATCACGCCCAATCTGACCGCGCGGCTGCTGGCGCAGGAGATCGAGCTCGCCTTCGTGCTTGGGCCGGTCTCGGCGTCCGGCGCGCACAACCATGTGCTGTGCGATTACCCGATCGGTTTCCTGGCGAGCCCGGCGCTCGGCCTCGGCGACGGCCCGGTGGCGCGGCAGGACCTGGCGCGGTTTCCGATCATCACCTTTCCGCGCAAGACCCAGCCCTACGAGACCGTACGCGCATTGTTCAACGCCCCCGATCTGCCGCCGATCCGGCTGCACGCCTCGACCTCGCTCGCGACCGTGATCCACATGGCCAATGAAGGGCTTGGCATCGCAGTCATCCCGGCGGCGATCGTCGAGAACGAGCTTGCCGACGGGCGGCTGCAGCTGCTCGACACCGACCTCAAGCTGCCGCCCCTCACCTTCACCGCGAGCTGGCTCGCCTCGCCCGATGCGGTCGCCATCGAGCGCGTCGCCAATCTCGCCAGGCAGATCGCGCAAGCGAGCGTGGCGGTTGACGGCGCGAGAGTGGCGCGTCATTGAACGATTGCCGGAGATGAACTGTCATTCCGGGGCGATGCGCGAGCATCGAACCCGGAATCTCGAGATTCCGGGTCTGGTCCTTCGGACCATCCCGGAATGACCGAATACAAATGGAATGTCAGCATGAGCCGAGCCGCCACCAACCTGCAGATCGATTCCGCCCGCCTCTGGGGCACCATCCACGAAACCGCGCAGTTCGGTGCAACGCCCAAGGGCGGCGTGCGGCGGCTGACCCTGAGCGCCGAAGACAAGCAGGTGCGCGACTGGTTCCGCAAAGCATGCCAGGACGCGGGCCTCGAGGTGCAGGTCGACGCGCTCGGCTCGATGTTCGGCTTGCGGAAAGGACGGGATATGTCGAAGCCGCCGATCGGCGTCGGCTCGCATCTCGACACCCAGCCGACCGGCGGCAAATATGACGGCGTGCTCGGCACGCTGGCGGCGCTCGAAATGGTGCGCACGCTCAACGATGCCGGGATCGAGACCGAGCTGCCGATCTGCATCTGCAACTGGACCAATGAGGAAGGCTCGCGCTTTGCGCCGGCGATGATGGCCTCGGCCGCCTATGTCGGCGACTTCACCACCGACGACATCCTGTCGCGCAAGGACGCCGAGGGCGTCACGGTGGCGCAGGCGCTGGACACGATCGGTTATCGCGGCGACGCCCCGGTCGGCCGCCAGAAGTTCACCAGCTTCGTCGAGTTGCATATCGAGCAGGGTCCGATCCTGGAGGCCGAGAACAAGACCATCGGCGTGGTCGATTCCGGCCAAGGCGTGTTGTGGTACGACGGCAAGATCACCGGCTTCGAGAGCCATGCCGGCTCGACCCCGATGCCGCTGCGCCGCGATGCGCTGGCGACGCTGTCCGAGATCGTGCTGGCGATGGAGAGCATTGCGAAGAAGCACGGCCCGAAGGCAGTCGGCACCATCGGCGAGGCCGTGATCGCCGCGCCCTCGCGCAACGTCATCCCTGGCGAGATCGCCTTCACGGTGGATTGCCGCAGCGCCGACGCTGGGATCATGGATGCGCTGGACCGCGACCTGCGTGCCGCCGTGAGCGAGATCGCAGCAAAGCGCAAGGTCGAGGTGCAGCTTGATCTCGTCTGGCGCAAGGCGCCGACGCATTTCGATCCGAAACTGGTCGACGCGGTCGAGAACGCCGCCAAGCAGCTCGGCTATTCGCACCGTCGCATCACCTCGGGCGCCGGCCACGACGCCTGCAACCTCAACGCGGTGATGCCGGCCGCGATGGTGTTCGTGCCCTGCAAGGACGGCATCAGCCACAACGAGCTGGAAGATGCCAAGCAGACCGATTGCGCTGCCGGCGCCAATGTCCTGATGCATACGGTGCTGGCGCTCGCCGGCGTCGCGTCCTGATCTTCTTTTCTCCCCTCGATGGAGGCTTTCGTGCGCGCAGTGTTTGTCGACGCCAATGAATCGCTCGCTGTCATCACGGAGCGCCTGGAAAAGTCCGGCGATCCCAGGATGCGGATCAACCGCAACCCGGACATCAAATCCGAGGACTATCCGGCGGTGCTCGACGGCGCCGAGATCGCGGTGGTCGACCACACCGCGCTGCCGACCGATGTTGCGAAGAAGTGCGCCGGCCTGAAGCACGTCGTGTTCCTCGGCACCGGCGCGCGCAGCTACATGAACCCGGAAGAGCTCGCCGAGCTCGGCATTTCCGTGCACCTGATCAAGGGCTATGGCGACACCGCGGTCGCGGAATCGGCGATCGCGCTGATGTGGTCGTCGGCGCGCGTGATCGCGCAGATGGACCGCGAGATGCGCGCCGGCAACTGGCTGCGCGAGGACGGCATGCAGCTCACCGGCAAGACGCTCGGCCTCGTCGGCTTCGGCGGCATCGCCGCCGAGGTCGCCCGCATCGCGCTCGGCAGCGGCATGAAGGTGATCGCCTGGAACCGGTCGCCCAAGAACCATCCGGGCGTCGAGTTCGTCGATCTCGACACCGTGCTGGCGAGCAGCGACGTGGTCTCGATCCATCTGCTATTGAACGACGAGACCCACGGCCTGATCACGCGCGACAAGATCGCGAAGATGAAAAAGGGCGTGGTGCTGATCAACACCGCGCGCGGCGCGATCGTCGACGAGCAGGCGATGATCGATGCGCTCAATTCGGGCCACATCCGCCACGCCGGTCTCGACGTCTACAACATCGAGCCGCTACCGAAGGATCATCCGTTGACGAAGATCCCGAACGTGACGCTGTCGGCGCACTCCGCCTTCCGCACGCCCGAGGCGAGCGAGAATTTGATCCACGCGGCGTGGGAGCACTGCCGCAGGATCGTGAAGGGGTAATTTCACCGTCGTCCCGGCGCAAAGCGCCGCCCGATGACAGGCTCCGCGCGAGCCGGGACCCATAACCACCGCTGCCCATTGTCACGAAGGCTGGGGCCACAGCGAGCCCCAACAACCAGACCCTGTGGTTATGGGTCCCTGCTTTCGCAGGGACGACAGTGGCCGTAGGGTGGCTAACCCGCCCTACGCAGATTGCGAAGCAATCAATAACGACGTCGTCCTGGACAAGCGAGCGTAGCGAGCGCGATCCAGGACCCATTACCACCGGCCTGCGTCATCGCGCAGGGCGGTGGTCAGAACCAGCAATACAACAAGCACTCGGGGTAATGGGTCCTGGCTTTCGCCAGGACGACCCCGTGATTGACGGCGCGAACTAATCCACCATCTCCGCGACGGCCTTGCCGCACGCCGTGGTGTCGGCATTGCCGCCGAGGTCGCGCGTGCGCAGCGTGCGTTCGCCGAGCGTGCGCTCGATCGCGCCGACGATGGCGCTAGCTGCCTGCTTCTCGCCGAGATGCTCCAGCATCATCGCGCCCGACCAGATCATGCCGATCGGGTTGGCAATACCCTGCCCGGCAATGTCAGGCGCCGAGCCATGCACCGGCTCGAACACCGAGGGGAAATCGCCTTCCGGATTGATGTTGCCCGACGGCGCGATGCCGATCGTGCCGGTGCAGGCCGGTCCGAGATCGGAAAGAATGTCCCCGAACAGATTGGAGCCGACCACGACGTCGAACCAGTCCGGATGCAGCACGAAGTTCGCGGTCAGGATGTCGATGTGGTACTTGTCCCACTTCACGCCGGGATATTTCTTGGCCATCGCCTCCACGCGCTCGTCCCAGTAGGGCATCGTGATGGAGATGCCGTTCGACTTGGTCGCCGAGGTCAGATGCTTCTTCGGCCGCGACTGCGCCAGATCGAACGCGAACTTCAGGATGCGGTCGACGCCGGTGCGGGTCATCACGGTCTGCTGGGTGACGAATTCGCGGTCGGTGTCCGGGAACATGCGGCCGCCAACCGAGGAGTATTCGCCCTCGGTGTTCTCGCGCACCACCCAGAAGTCGATATCGCCGGGCTTGCGGTTCGCCAGCGGCGACGGCACGCCGGGCATCAGCCGCACCGGGCGCAGATTGACATATTGGTCGAATTCGCGGCGGAATTTTATGAGCGATCCCCACAACGAGATATGGTCAGGTATTTTCGCCGGCCAGCCGACCGCGCCAAAGTAGATCGCGTCATGCTTGCCGATCTGGTCCTTCCAGTCGGCCGGCATCATCTCGCCGTGCTTCTCGTAATAGTCGTAGGAGGCGAAGTCGAAATGGTCGAACTTCACGTCGACGCCGTGCTTCTTCGCCGCCGTCTCGATGACGCGCAGGCCCTCGGGCATCACTTCCTTGCCGATGCCGTCACCGGGAATGACCGCAATCCGATACTGCTTCTTTGCGCTGCTCATCGAGAACACCCTTGTGATTTGCCCGGCCGGCAATGCCGCCTATTCTGATGATCCTGCAATGGACCAAACTTCGCGCGAGCGCAACGCTGCAGTGCAGTGTTGACCGCGGCGCGACCCTGCCCCACCAAATTCGCCGACACCACTCCTCATACCAAGCGAGACATCCCATGGATCTGCATCTGCGCGGCAAGCGTGTCCTGATCACCGGCGCCTCCAAGGGCATTGGCGCGGCCGCCGCCGAAGCCTTTGCCGAGGAAGGCGCCAATTTGCTGCTCGCCGCCCGCAACGGCGAGCAATTGAAGGCACTGGCCGAGCGGCTCCGTTCTGCGCATCAGATCGACGCGGCGATCAGCGTGGTCGACCTGCGCAAATCCGAAGATCTGGCGCGATTGGCAAAGGAGGCCGCCGACATCGACATCCTGGTCAACAATGCCGGCGACATCCCGGGCGGCTCGATCGACAAGATCGACGAGGCGACCTGGCGGCATGCCTGGGAGCTCAAGGTGTTCGGTTACGTCAATCTGACGCGCGCGATCTACGCCCAGATGAAGGCGCGCGGCGGGGGCGTGATCGTCAACGACATCGGCGCGGCCGGCGAGAAGTTCGACGCCAATTACATCTGCGGCAGCGCCGGCAATGCGGCGCTGATGGCCTTCACCCGCGCGCTCGGTGGCAAGAGCCTCGCCGACAACATCCGCGTCGTCGGCATCAATCCCGGCCCTGTCGGCACCGATCGCCACGTCACGCTGCTCAAGACCCGCGCCAAGAACCAGTTCGGCGACGAGAACCGCTACAAGGAATTCCAGAAGGGTCTGCCGCTCGGCCGGCCCGCACATGCACGCGAGATCGGCGACCTGATGGCGTTTTTGGCGTCCGACCGCGCCGGCTATACGTCCGGCGTGATCTATACCGTGGATGGCGGGCTGACGTCGGGGTGGGGATAACTAGCTCGCGCTAGCCATTCATTCCGCCGTCATCCCCGCGCAATGGCTTCGCCATTGTCGCTGGAGGAGCCGCGCCTTGCGCGGCGTCTCGAAGGATGGGCCACGGGCTGCGTCATCCTTCGAGGCTCGCTCCGCTCGCACCTCAGGATGACGGTGATAGTACGCGTCGCTCCATCCACGTCATTGCGAGCGAAGCGAAGCAATCCATCGCGCCGCAAGCGGAGAAATGGATTGCTTCGTCGCTATCGCTCCTCGCAATGACGGCGGCGAAAGCGTCACAGCCTCTCAGGATGACGTACTCGCCGTCCGCTCGAACAGCTGCCGGATCAGCGTCGTGATGCGGCCCTGCGGCGCCAGCATCTGGTTCATGATGGAGAAATGATCGGCGCCGGCGATCTCCTCATAGGTCACCGGCAGGCCGTAACGGGCGCGATGGCCGGCGAAATCGGCGGTCTGCTTGCGCAGCAGCGGCAATTCGGCGCTGCCGACCACCAGCGACAGCGGCTTTGCCGTGCCGCCTTCCGCCATCATCGGCGAGTAGCGCCGCGACGCCGCTTCGTCGAGCTTGAGCTTTTCGTTGAGGTAGGAATGCCTGATCGGCTCGAGGTCGTAGATACCCGAGATCGCCATGCCGGCCCGGACATGGGCGTTCGACAGCGCCATCGATGTCAAATGTCCGCCGGCCGACCAGCCCGACACCACGATGCCCTCGGCAGCGGCCCCGAGCGCGGGCAACTGCCCGGCCAGAAAGTCGATGCCGGCATGGATCTCGGCGACGATGTCGTCGAGCGTCGCATCCGGCGCGAGCGTATAGCCGATCAGCGCGACATTGATGCCATGGGCCATCGGCCCCTCGGCGAAGATCGTGAACACTTCCTTGGCACGGGTCTGCCAGTAGCCGCCGTGGATGAACAGCAGCGTCGGCGCGCCGTCGCGGGCTTTCAGGAAGTCGATCCGGTTGCGCTCGCGCGGGCCGTATCTGAGGTCGAGATGGCCGGCGTGCTTTTGCCGCAGTGCCGCCGAGCGCTGCTCCCAGCCCGCAGCGATCTCGGCGCTACCCTTGACGGCAACGCCGTTGTTCAGACCGAGATCGCGCTCCTCTTGGCTCATTGCGCGCCAGTCCAGCGCGGAAAACAACGCTGCCATCCCTGCCCCTTCCGTTCACGTCGCATTGCCACGACGGCAGGAAATGTTCTACAGCACAAGCAAACGGAAGGCATAGGAGCAACGGCGCATGGCTGATCATGGCTTGGTGAAGGAAACGGCGTGTGCCGTCGTCGAAAAGCTGAAGGCCGGTGACGTCACGCCGCTCGATCTGCTCGACGTGCTGGAGACGCGCATCGCCGAGGTGGACGGCAAGGTCAACGCACTGCCGACGCTCTGCTTCGACCGCGCCCGCGGCCACGCCAAGGCCCTGATGCAGAAGCCGGTCAGCGAGCGCGGCCTGCTCGCGGGCCTTCCCGTTCCGATCAAGGACCTCACCGCCGTCTCCGGCGTGCTGACCACGCTGGGCTCGCCGATCTTCAAGGACAACGTCCCCGCGAAGTCGGACATCCTGGTCGAGCGCCTCGAACAGAACGGTGGCGTGATCTACGCCAAGTCGAACACGCCGGAATTCGGCGCCGGCGCCAACACCTTCAACGAGGTGTTCGGTCCGACCCGCAATCCCTGGGACACGTCACGCTCGGCCGCCGGCTCCTCCGGCGGCGCCGCCGCGGCCCTTGCGAGCGGCACCGCGTGGCTCGCGCACGGCTCCGACATGGGCGGCAGCTTGCGTAACCCGGCGAGCTTCTGCGGCATCGTAGGCCTCCGGCCGTCGATCGGCCGCGTTGCGCACACGCCGAAATTCGGTGTCGACCGTACCCTCGGCGTGCAGGGACCGATGGCGCGCAATGTCGAGGACCTCGCGCTGCTGCTCGACGCGATGAGCGGCGAGCATGCCGCCGATCCGCTGTCGCTGCCCGCACTGCCGACGTCGTTCCTGTCCGCAGCCCGCTCCGGTAGCAAGCCGAAGCGCATCGCCTATTCGCCCGATCTCGGCATCACGCCGGTCGATCCCGAGGTCAGGGCGGTGACCCGCAAGGCGGCGGAGCGGTTTGCGGAAGCCGGTGCGATCGTCGAGGAGGCGCATCCCGATTTGCGCGAAGCCCATGAATGCTTCCACGTGTTGCGCGCGTTCGATTTCGCAATCAGCAAGGCCGAATTGCTGCGCACCAAGCGCGATTTTCTGAAGCCCGAGGTGATCTGGAACATCGAGGAAGGGTTGAAGCTCACGGTCGAGAAGCTCGAACGCGCCGAGGCGCAGCGCGTCGCGATGACGGCGCGTGCGCTCGAATTCTTCGACAAGTACGACCTGCTGCTGGCGCCCGCGACCATCGTGGCGCCGTTCCCGGTCGAGAACCGCTACGTCGCCGAGTGCGACGGCAAGAAGTTCGACAATTACGTCGAATGGCTCGGCATCGTCTACGCGATCACGCTGGCCTGCTGCCCGGCGCTGTCGCTGCCCTGCGGCTTCACCGCCTCGGGCCTGCCGGTCGGCCTGCAGATGGTCGCAAAGCCGCGCGCCGAAGCGCAGCTGCTGGCCGGCGCGAAAGTGCTGGAGGACATTCTGGGCGTGCGCGGCACCACGCCGATCGATCCGCGGCCGCCGAAGTAAGGCTTTTTCCTCATGGTGAGGAGGCGCGCAGCGCCGTCTCGAACCATGAGGCCCGGTCTGTGGCCTCATCCTTCGAGACGCTTGCTGCGCAAGCTCCTCAGGATGAGGTGATGAATTTGTTGATGCGGCCCCAAGTCGCGAAGCCTACGCCCTATCCTCCGTCGCCTGCAGCGCCACCGTGAGTGCTGCCTTGGTCTGCTCGACGATTTCGTCCAGCAACTCTTCGCGGCTGATCTGGGCGGACTCGCCGGTGAGCAGGCCCTGCTCGGCGAGCATCACGATGCCGTGCAGTCCGGCCCAGATCTTCAGCGCCTGCCGCTCGCGCAAGAGCCCGACCGCCGGCGCCTCGAACGACTCGATCAGCAGTGCCAGCGTTTCCATCGCCGCGGTGTGCAGCTCGCTGCCCTTGGGCGCGCAGGCCATGGTGCGCGACGCGAACATCAGCCTGTAGATGCCGTGGCGCTCCAGCCCGAAGGCGAGCGCGGCCTGGGCAAAGCGCGACAGTTTCGAGCCTTTGCCCGACTGCTCGATCGCCTCGCGCATGATCACGTTGAACTGCCGGAACGCTTCGGCGGTCACCGCCTCCAGCAGCGCCTCGCGGTCGGCGAAATGCCGGTATGGCGCCGGCTGCGAGACGCCGAGCTGCTTGGCCAGCGCCTTGATGCTGATCGCCTCGGGACCACCGAGCTCGACCTCGCGTAACGCGGCCTGGATCAGGGCTTCGCGGAGGTCGCCATGGTGGTAGGTTTTGAACGGCTTACGAACGATTTGTCCCATTGCGGCAATGATCGCTGAATTTTCACTTGACGCGCAAGCGCGACGATAATGTAATATGCTATAACTTGGCGATCCGGTTAAGAGGCCGGCCGCCCAAGCAAGCCAAGAGCTTGCCTAAACAAGACTTGCATAAACTGGAATGAGGAACCGGGCGCAACCCACAATGCGCCAAAGCCGAGGGAGGGTGCTTGCATGTCCAAGCTCAGAATCCGCGTCGACCAGGACAAGTGCCGGGGTCACGCCCGCTGCAAATCACTCGCCCCCGAACTGTTCGAGCTCGACGAATACGGCAACGCCCATGAGGTCGGCGACGGGACCGTCCCGGCCGGGCTCGAGGACAAGGCCTGGCTCGCGCAGACCAATTGCCCGGAAATCGCGATCGAAGTCACCGAGGAATGACGGCGAGCCGGGGACGGCCGCGCGCCGCCCGTTGAGCCGACCAGCGTTTGATCGAACGAGAAGGAAACGAGCTGATGTCCGATTCCCCGTCCGCAAGCTATCTGCCCGAACATCCCCCGGTCTCCGACTGGGTGCATGATTTCGACCATACCGATCCGGTCTGGACCGACGACCCGTTCCCGATCTGGGAGACGCTGCGCGCGGCTTCGCCCGTCGTGCACACCGAGCGTTTCCTCGGCTGCTACATGCCGACCACCTATCAGGCGGTGAAGGAGATCGCCTACGACACCGAGCACTTCTCCTCGCGCCGCGTCATCGTGCGCGACATCCGCCCCGAGATCACCGCCCGCGCGCCGCCGATCACCTCCGATCCGCCTGAGCACAAGCCCGCCAAGCAGGTGCTGCTGCCGCCGTTCACGCCGGACGCGATGAAGCGGCTGGAGCCGCGGGTGCGCGCGATCTGCAACGAGCTGATCGACGACTTCATCGCCGATGGCCATTGCGACGCCGCCGCGCGCTACACCAAGCACATCCCGGTGCGCGCCATCGCCCACATGCTGGGGATTCCCGAGAAGGACGGCGATCTCTTCATCAAATGGATCCACCAGATCCTCGAGCTCGGCATCAAGAACGAAGACGAGCTGATGAACGGCGTACGCGAGATGACCGGCTACTTCGTGGCCCACCTCGAGCAGCGCAAGCTTGAGCCGGGCGACGATCTGATCTCGCAGCTGCTGCGGGCCAAGGGCCCCGGCGGCCAGCCGCTCACCGACGAGCATGTGCTCGGCTCGCTGCGGCTGCTGCTGATCGCCGGCATCGACACCACCTGGAGCGCGATCGGCTCCTCGCTCTGGCACCTCGCCAAGACGCCGGCCGATCGCGAGCGCCTGATCGCTGAGCCGGCACTGATCCCGACCGCGATCGAGGAATTCCTGCGCGCCTATTCGCCGGTGACGATGGCGCGCGAGGTGATGAAGGAGACCACGATCTCCGGCTGCCCGGTGAAGGCGGGCAACATGGTGCTGCTGTCCTTCCCCGCCGCCAACCGCGATCCCGCCATGTTCCCGGATGCGGACAAGGTGGTGATCGACCGCAAGGAGAACCGCCACGCCGCATTCGGCCTCGGCATTCACCGCTGCGTTGGTTCCAACTTGGCGCGGATGGAGATGCAGGTCGCGATCGAGGAATGGCTGAAGCGGATCCCGGATTTCCGTCTCGATCCGGCCGGCAAGGTCACCTGGTCGGAAGGCACGGTGCGCGGCCCGCGTCAACTGCCTGTTCTGTTCGGCAACAACGCCTGAGGAACCGGACAGCGGTTACATCACGTCACCCAATGAGGTAGCTTGCCCCGGAATCGAACCGACGAGTCCGGGAGCAATGCTATGTCCGAACAAACCGCTCAGCCCGCGAGCGATCATCTCGACATCCACGACGTCGAGCGGCGGGTGAAGGCGATCTTCATCGGCTCGGTCGGCAATCTCGTCGAGTGGTACGATTTCTACGCCTACACCGCGTTCGCACTGTATTTCGCGCCGGCATTCTTCCCGCACAGCGATCCGGTGGTGCAGCAGCTCAATGCGGCGGTGCTGTTTGCCGCGACCTTCCTGATGCGCCCGCTCGGCGGCTGGCTGTTCGGCTACATCGCCGACCGCTATGGCCGGCGGCTGTCGTTGACGCTCTCGGTGGTCTGCATGTGCTTCGGCTCGCTGATCATCGCGGTGACGCCGACCTATGCCTCGATCGGCATCGCGGCCCCGGCGATCCTGGCGCTGGCCCGCGTGATCGAGGGCCTGAGTCTCGGCGGCGAATATGGCGCCAGCGCCACCTATCTCAGCGAGGTCGCCGATCCCAAGCACCGCGGCTTCTATTCCAGCTTTCAGTACGTCACGCTGATCGGCGGCCAGCTCACCGCGATCATCGTGCTGCTGTTGCTGCAGAAGGTGTTTTTGACGCCGGACGAGCTGAAGGCCTGGGGCTGGCGGATTCCGTTCGTGATCGGCGCCATGCTCGCGATCGTCGCCGCGGTGATGCGGCGCGGCCTGCATGAGACCGAAGCCTTCGAGGAGGCCAAGAAGGTCTCCAAGCCGACCGGCTCGATCGTCGGCCTGTTGAACTATCCGCGCGAATTGCTGCTGGTGGTCGGCCTCACCGCCGGCGGCACCGCGGCGTTCTATACCTTCACCACCTACATGCAGACCTTCGTGAAGCTGTCGGTCGGCCTCACCGAGGACCAGACCACCTTCGTGATCTTCGGCTCGCTGATCTTCGCGACCATCCTGCAACCGATCTATGGCGGGCTCTCCGACAAAATCGGCCGCAAGCCGCTGCTGATCTTCTTCGGCATCGCCGGCACGCTCGGCACGGTCCCGATCCTGACCGCGCTGAAGGACACCAAGTCGCCGTTCATGGCCTTCCTTCTGATCTGCGGCGCCTGGATCTTCGTCGCCGGCTACACCTCGATCAACGCGATCGTGAAGGCCGAGCTGTTTCCGACCAATGTCCGCGCGCTCGGCGTCGGCCTGCCCTATGCCATCACGGTGTCGATCTTCGGCGGCACCGCGCCGGCGGTCGCGCTCTATTTCAAGAGCATCGGGCATGAGGACTGGTTCTACTACTATCTCAGCGGCATGATTTTCCTGTCGCTGCTGATCTATTCGACCATGCGCGATACCAAGCACGACTCCGCGATGCATCGCCACGAATGATGGCCTGACGCGATGACCGACGATCAGGAACCGCCCGAGAGCAAGCTGACGCGCAGCAAGCAGCGCTGGGCACGCGAAGGCAAATTCCTCACCGGCAAGGTCACCCGCCCGGAGGAGCAGCGCCTGCCGCCGGGCCAGCATCTGACGGCGGACTGGCCGGTGCTCGATCTCGGGCTGATGCCGAACATCTCCCGGGAGCGCTGGCGGCTCGACGTCTACGGCGCGGTCGAGCAGACCATCTACTGGACCTGGCAGCAGTTCATGGCGCAGCCGCAGACGCAATTCGTCTCGGACATCCACTGCGTCACGACCTGGTCGCGCTACGACAATCAGTGGGAGGGGCTTGCCACCCGCGACCTGCTCGCCGCCTGCCAGCCGCGCGAGGATGCGCGGTTCGTCGCGCTGCATTCGTATGACGGCTATACGGCGAACCTGCCGATCGAGGACTTCGCCGCCGAGGACGCGCTGCTTGCCCATAGCTGGTCGGGCAAGCCGCTGGAGCAGGAGCATGGCGGTCCGGTGCGGCTCGTGGTGCCGCACCTCTATTTCTGGAAGAGCGCGAAATGGCTGGAGCGCATCGAATTCCTCACCGAGGATGCGCCCGGCTTCTGGGAGGTCCGCGGCTATCACAATCGCGGTGATCCCTGGGCCGAACAGCGCTATTCTGGCGACTGACACACCAACAAGATGATGGAGTCTGCCCGTGCCGCACGAACGCTTTCAATTCACCGGTGTGGGCGGCCATCAGCTGGCCGCCGCGCTTGACACGCCTGACGGGCCGATCAAGGCCTATGCGCTGTTCGCGCACTGCTTCACCTGCGGCAAGGACGTGCTGGCCGCAAAGCGCATCGCGGTCGCGCTCGCGGCCAAGGGCATCGCTACGCTGCGCTTCGACTTCACCGGCCTCGGCTCCAGCGAGGGCGAGTTCGCCAACTCGACCTTCACGTCGAACGTCGCCGATCTGGTCCGCGCCGCCGACCATTTGCGCGAGACGCGCAAGGCACCTGCGATCCTGATCGGCCACAGCCTCGGCGGCGCCGCGATCCTCGCCGCCGCGGGTCAAATCCCCGAAGCCAAGGCGGTCGCCACCATCGCCGCGCCGTCCGATCCCGTGCATGTCACGCATTTCTTCAAGGACCGGATCGAGGACATCCGCGCGCGGGGCGAAGGCGAAGTCTCGCTCGCCGGCCGCCCGTTCCGCATCAAGCGAGAATTCCTCGACGACGTCGCCGAGCAGAACCTGATGGCGCAGGTGAAGCAGCTGCACAAGGCGCTGCTGATCATGCATTCGCCGACCGACGACACCGTCGGCATCGACAACGCCACGCATATCTTCAGCGCCGCCAGGCACCCCAAGAGCTTCGTCTCGCTTGCCGGCGCCGATCATCTCTTGAGCGGCAAGCAGGATGCCGCCTATGTCGCCGACGTGATCGGCGCCTGGGCCGAACGCTACGTCGAACTCGCGCCGCAGCCGGCGGCAGATACCGGCACTGCGCCGCGCAACGTCGTGGTGCAGGAGACCCGGGCCGGCAAGTTTCAGCAGATCGTCACGGCAGGCCCGCATCGCATGCTGGCCGACGAGCCGGTCGCCGTCGGTGGCCAGGATTCCGGCCCCGGGCCGTACGACTTCGTGCTGGCCGGGCTAGGGGCCTGCACCTCGATGACGATGCGGATGTATGCCGACCGCAAGTCGCTGCTGCTCGATCGCGTCACGGTGACGCTCACGCACAGCAAGATCTATGCGAAGGATTGCGAAGAGTGTGAGACGCGCGAGGGCATGCTCGACCAGATCGACCGCGTCATCAGGATCGAGGGCGAACTCGACGCGGACCAGCGCAAGCGGCTGATGGAGATCGCCGACAAGTGCCCGGTGCACAAGACGCTGACGTCGGAGGTGCGGATCGTCACCAAGGCCGCGGAGTAAGCCTGCGACGCAGCGGGACAGGCCGAGCCGTAGCAGCATGTCGGCTGCGTCCCCCCTCCCGCCTGCAGGCCGTCGCAGGGGCGCGCTGAAAAATATCGAAAACAACCCCATGCAAAGGTGCCGGCGGCCGCCGGCGCTCGACCAGGCAACTTGACACGTCGGGCAACTCAGGGATATTCTTCCATTATTCCGAAATCGTGCGAGCACCCCTCTCTACCCGCGCGCTTGCCGGTCAGGCAGTTCGCCATGATCCGCACCGCGGCGCCGATCTCGTTCTCGCGCCAGGCGGCGAAGCCGAGCAACAGGCCGTGGTCGCGCGGCCGCTCCACCGCGAGGCTCGACAGCGTGCGCGCCTCGACGCCGGCGGCCACCAGCCGCGCGACTGCGCTCTGGTCGGCGGCGCCGTCCCTGAAACGGGCAATCAGCTGCATGCCGCCAGGCGGGACCTCGGCCGTGAGCACCTCGCCGAGCTGCCGCGCCAGCGCCGTAGCGAGGTGGTCGCGGCGCGCGCGATAGATGCGCCGCATCCGCCTGACATGGGCCAGGAAATGCCCGTCGGCCATGAAGCCGGCCAGCGCTTCCTGGACATGCACGGAGGCGATCAGCCCGAGATGGCGCTGCGCGATCTCCATCGTCCGTGCCAGCTGTGGCGGCACCACCAGATAGCCGATGCGGATATCGGCGGTCATCGCCTTGGCGAAGGTGCCGAGATAGAGCACGCGTCCCTCACGATCGAGCCCCTGCAGCGCCGGCATCGGGCGACTGTCATAGTGAAACTCGCCGTCGTAATCGTCCTCGACGATCCAGGTCTTGCCGGGCTCGACGGAAGCCAACAATTCGGTGCGGCGCGCCACCGGCATCACCCGACCGGTCGGGTGCTGATGCGACGGCGTGGTGAAGATCAGCTTCGGTGCGCGCGTCTCGCGCATCCGCATCATGCCCCATTGATCGAGCCTGATACCGACGACGTTTGCACCGGCCGCGCGAAACGCCGCCGCGGCGCCGGGATAGCCGGGATCCTCGGTCCACACCGCATCGCCTGCCACGATGGTGGTCGCGGCGATCAGCGTCAGCGCCGCCTGCGCCGTCGGCAGGATCAGGATCTGATCGGCCTCGGCGCGCACGCCTCTGTTGACTTCAAGGTAGTCGCATAAGGCTTCGCGCAGACTTGACCGGTTGACCACGGTCTGGTCGTTGAAGCGGCGACGCAGCGCGCTGCGGCGCAGGCAGCGCGCCCAGATCTCGTGCGGAAACTCGCGCGCATCCGCAAGCCCGGGACGGAGCGGCCGGAAATCCGCCTGGTAGGACAGCGGCCAATCGCTATCGGAGAGCTGCAAGGCCCAGGGCGACAGCAACGGTTTGCGGGCGGCCTCGCGCTTTGGCGCCAGCGCAGGTTTGGCGAAGCGCGCTTCGATATCGTCGGTCACGACCGGCCGCCGCCGCGCCGTGACCCGCAGATATCCTTCGGCCGCCAGCTGCTCATAGGCATGCGTCACCGTGTTGCGCGCCACGTCGAGCTCGGCCGCAAGGCTGCGGCTCGACGGCAGCATGGCGCCGCTCCTGATCCGGCCGCTCGCCATCAGCGCGCGCAGCTGCTGGGTCAGCTGCGCGGCCAGCCCGGCATCGTCCGATCGCTTCAGCGCGAGCAATTCGGCAAGGATCAATCTGGCTCCCTTGTTCTACAAAATCTGGCTCTTTCGAGAGAGCCAGTATGATCCTATTCACAAGCGGTATCGCCTGCAAGGATTCTGCCGTGAACCAGTCACTCTCCCCCGCCAAGGCCGCCGCCCTGTTCATCGTCGTGGTGCTGGCCTGGGGCATCAACTGGTCGGTCACGAAATCGCTGGTCGAGGCGGTGCCGCCGCTGTGGACCGCATCGATCCGCAGCTGGGTCGCCCTGATCGCGCTGCTGGTGATCCTGCGCGCCAGCGGCAATTTGATCATTCCGCGGATCGCCGATGTCCCGGTCGTGCTCAGCGTGGCGCTGTTGCACATGACATTCTTCTCGACGCTGGTCGCCGCCGGCCTGCGCTATCTCCCGGCCAGCAAGGGCGTCGTGCTCGGCTACACCACGCCGCTCTGGGTCGCGCTTGCCGCGGCCGCCGCGCGCACCGAACGCCTCGGCGCGCTCAAGCTTGTCGGCGTCGCGCTGGGGCTCGCCGGGCTCTGCGTGATCCTCAATCCGGCGTCGCTGGACTGGAGCAATTTGCACGTCATCGCCGGCGCCGGCATGATCATCATCGCGGCGATCTGCTGGGCCGCCAACATCATCTATATCCGCTCGCACCGCTGGGTCGCGACGCCACTCCAATTGCTGCTGTGGCAGGTGCTGGTCGCAACGCTAGTGCTGACGATGACGGCGCTGATCACCGAGGGCGCGCCGACGGTGACATGGTCGCCGCACCTCGTGCTGCTGTTCCTCTATTCCGGCTTCATCGGCACCGCGCTGGCCTATTGGGCGATGTCCATGGTCAACAAGAGCCTGCCGGCGCTGACCACCTCGCTCGGCACGACAGCGACGCCGATCGTCGGCATCGTGACCGCGGCACTGCTGCTCGGCGAGCCGATCGATCTCTCGCTGGCGATTGCCGCGGCCCTGATCGTCGGCGGGATCGCGCTGAGCTCGCTCGCGGACGCGCCGTCGCGTGCGTAATGAGGGCCTGTACTCATAGATTCGTCACGTCCGCGTCGGCCTCAGACGCTGACGTCGAAACCGATGTCGCTGCATGTCGGCCTTGGGCCAAATGCGGACATGGCCAGCTCAATCGATCGCCTCGTCGGCGCGCGGGCAACGACATCGCGAAACGGCAATGGGCGCGATTGAGCAATTAGTATTGATCCAGATCAAGACCGCTGCCACCGGCCGGCCACTACGCTGTCGGCTAGGAAGCGCCGCCCAACACGTACCGAAGGATGTTGGACTCAGGGATGAGCATTTTTGTTCAAGTTCATGAGCGCAATCTTCGGTACCAAGGCGGAGGCGACCTCGCCGGGCGTTACCGAAACGTGGGAGCGATCATGAGTGCACCGTCTCCCCGGTAATGAAGCCGCACATCACGAGTACAGTCGGCTACTTCCCACAGGAGCCTTTCAAGAAGGACACAACTCATATCGAACTATGATCGAAATGCAGCTGCGCCGGGCTTCCCCGCAAACGGCGCCATAGCGATAGACGTCGGCCTTCGCGCTTTTATGCTGCGCGTATATAATTACATGGCCGCCGGCGTTGGCTTGACCGGCGCTGCAGCGTTTTTGACCTATCAGTTCACCCGCCCTGAATCGCTTCAAAGTCCGCTGATGTGGGTGCTAATGCTGGCGCCACTGGGACTAGTGTTCTTTATCAGTGCACGAATCAACACGCTGTCGGTGGAAGCTGCGCGAGGATTGTTTTTCCTCTATGCGGCCCTGGTCGGGATTTCATTGTCGACCATCTTCCACATTTACACACAGTCCTCGATCACCAGAGTGTTCTTCATCTCAGCGGCGGCCTTCGGCGCGCTCAGTATCTGGGGCTACAGTACCCAGCGAAGCTTGTCTGGATTTGGAACGTTCCTGCTTATGGGCTTGATCGGCATCATTATCGCTAGCCTGGTCAATCTGTTTCTGAGATCGAGCGGGCTCGATTGGATGATTTCCATTATCGGAGTCGGCGTCTTCGCGGGGCTCACGGCCTACGATACCCAGCGGATCAAGGGGATGTACGACGGCGGCGATGACACCACTTGGGCCGGCCGCAAGGCAGTGTTGGGTGCGCTGTCACTCTACCTCAACTTCATCAACCTGTTCATGATGATGCTGCGCCTGATGGGCGGCCGACGCTAGACCACGACGTCATTCTCGAGTGCGATCCGCTCGCCACTGCGCGATGAGGCGCGACGATTGAATAACAAGGGCGCTTTGGCGTGGGAATGTCTGCTGAGGGTCAACTCGGAAGTCGGAACGCGCAACCGTAACGTCCGCTTCACCTCCGACGCCTGACTTTCGATAGCCTGCGCGGCACTTCCGAAAAGGGCAGTGACCCGGGCGCCTACATTGATCCAGATCAACGGGCGGGGGCCGGCTACTATAGAGTTGCTCCGCTGAGATCGTTAGATACTCCCAACCCTGCCCGACATCGAGTGCTCGACGTATCATTGCTGCGCAAGCTGAAGGGATATTGAAATGATCACAGTTCCGGAACTGGTATCGCAAGCCTTGGGGTCGTTTCTAACGGCGGAAACGAAGGACCGGTTTGGCGCTTCACATGCCGGTTTGACTGAGCTGCTTCCGTTTGCGGCGAAGCTCACGTTGGAGTGCATCGGTAACAGCGACGCCCTGTACCACAACATTGAGCATACATTGCTCGTTACCCTTGCCGGACACGACATCTTAACCGGACGTGCGCTGTTGCGGCCGACGACAGCAAACGATTATGCGAATTTCATTCTGGCGTGTCTCACCCATGACATCGGGTACGTTCGCGGCATTGTTCAAGGAGATGAAGACGACTCCTTTATCGCAGATGTAAATGGCGGTACCATTCGTCTGCCTCGAGGATCGTCCGATGCCGCGCTTGCTCCGTATCACGTGGACCGTTCGAAATTGTTCGTCCTCGAGCGCCTGGACTCGGAAGAGCTGGATGCGAACCGCGTGGCCCGGGCAATCGAATATACCCGCTTTCCCTATACGCTATCCTCGAACGACAGTCTGATAGAAGAAGAGGGGTTGCTGCTGCGGGCCGCCGATCTTATCGGGCAGCTCGGCGATCCCCACTATCTGAGGAAGTCGAACGCGCTGTTCTACGAATTTGAAGAGGTCGGGCTCAACAAAACGCTGGGCTACGCGACGCCGGCAGACATCGTTTATAAGTATCCCCAATTTTACTGGAAGACCGCTGCTCCCCAAATTCAAACGGCGATACGCTATCTCAATGTCACTTCTCGCGGCCGTCGATGGATAGCAACTCTCTATGGTAACGTGTTTCGGGCGGAGCGTGAGATGAATCTGTCGGGACCGCAGCCGTAATTGGCGCCGTCTCGTAGCTGAACATGGTGACAGTGCCGACCACGAGCGCAGGTGGTTTGCCAGAATCCACTAATGGGTCAGGTTCGGGTCATAAGCCGCTCGATAACTACCGAACTGGGCAACTTCCGCTTTATGACGGGAAGCCGACGGTTATGAGTACCCGCCTAGCAGGCTGTTGAAAAAGGTGCTCGCCGCCGACCAGCGACCGTGATTCATTGGCTCCGACGAGATTCGGAGATGGGGCGTGCGCGGCGGCGACAATCGAATGGGCGAGCTGTTCAGCTACGTCGATCTGGAGGCGCGGGTGCGGCGTGACCATCCGCTGCGAGCGATCCGGACGATCGTGAACGAGGCGCTGTCGACGCTGGAGCGCGAGTTTGCCGCGCTCTATTCGCCGATTGGGCGGCCGTCGATCCCGCCGGAGAAGCTGCTGCGGGCGATGCTGTTGCAAGCGTTTTATTCGATCCGCTCGGAGCGGCTCTTGATGGAGCGGCTGGAATACGACCTGCTGTTCCGCTGGTTCGTCGGAATTGGCGTCGACGACGCAGCCTGGGACCATTCGGTGTTCTCGAAGAATCGCGACCGGTTGCTGGAAGGCGACATCGCGGCCAAGTTCCTGGCGGCGGTGCTGGCGCAGCCCAAGGTGAAGAAGCTGCTGTCGAGCGATCACTTCTCGGTCGATGGCACGCTGATCGAGGCCTGGGCCTCGATGAAGAGCGTGAAGCCGAAGGATGGCTCTGGCGAGCCGCCGGCGCCAGGCGGCGGGCGCAATGCCGAAGCGGACTTCCATGGCCAGAAACGCTCAAACGACACCCATGCTTCGACCACCGATCCGGATGCCAGGCTCTACCGCAAGGGCAAAGGCAAGGAGACGAAGCTGTGCTTCATCGGGCATGGGCTGATGGAGAACCGCCACGGCCTGCTGGTCGACGCCTGCCTGACGCGGGCCGACGGGCATGCCGAACGGGTGGCCGCGCTGCACATGATCGAACCGCGTGCCGACCGGCCGACAGCGATCACGCTTGGCGCCGACAAAGCCTACGACGCCGAAGACTTCGTCAACGAGCTGCGCTCGATGAACGTGACGCCGCATGTTGCGCAGAACACCAGCGGCCGCAGCTCTGCGATCGACGGGCGAACGACCCGGCACGGCGGCTATGCCGTCAGCCAGCGCATCCGCAAGCGCATCGAGGAGGCATTCGGCTGGATCAAGACGGTCGCCGGGCAAGAGAAGACCCGCTTCCGTGGCCGTGAACGCGTCGGATGGGCCTTTACCTTCGCTGCCGCCGCCTACAATCTGGTGCGGCTGCCCAAGCTGATCGCGGAGGCCGGCTGATGGCCAAGGTGCCCGGCTTCGCCAAGGCCTTTGCTGGCCGCTGGCGCATCGTCGAAATGGACAACTGGGACGGCGACTTCCTCGACCTCGTCGACGAGGCGCATCTCACCTTCAAGGGCAAGTCCGACGGTGAAATTGCCTTCGGTGCGCTAAACGGCTTCCTCGATGTCCGCTACGGCGCGCGAGACGGTTCGGCCTGCGCGGAGTTCTCATGGGAAGGGCACGATGAGAATGACCCCGCCTGCGGTCGCGGATGGGCTATGATCGGCACGGCGGGCAGGCTCGTCGGTCACTTCTACATACACAATGGCGACGATTCAGCCTTCGTTTGCGAACGCGGCTGAGTTCTTCAACAGCCTGCTAGGCCGTCGCGAGCGGCCTGACCCGCAAGCTCCCGCGCAGGCCGGCGCCGGTGCCGAGCATGATGCCGGCGATCGCGATGAGGGACGATAGCGAGAGCGTCGACAGTCCGGTCAGCCCCTGCCCGACCGAGCAGCCGAACGCCATCACGCCGCCGGCGCCCATCAGCGCGGCGCCGCTCGCCGAGCGCAGCATGTGCTGCGGCGACCGGTAGCCTTCGAGCTGGAAGCGCCCGGTGGCAATCGCCGTAAGCAGGCTGCCGGCGAACACGCCGAACACGGTGACGATGCCGAAATTCAGTGTCGAGCCGGTCGACAGCATCACATATTGCAGGGCGTCGGCGATCGGCGCGATGAAAGTCAGCGAGGTTACCGGCACCGGATTGAAATCATCCGCGCCGAGATAGCCGGTCGCGTACCAGCCCCCCGCCACCAGCAGGCCCACGATCAGGCCGGCCGCGATCTGGCCCGGCGACTTGCGAAACGGGGCATGAGCAAAGGCGAAGATGATCAGGACGGCTGATAGCACCGAGGCCGCCACCATCCGCGCCGGCACCGCGCCGAGGACGCCGATCGTCGGCATCGTGACCGCCGCCCTGCTGCTGGGCGAGCCGATCGATCTGTCGCTGGCGCTCGCCGCGGCGCTGATCGTCGGCGGCATCGCGCTGAGCGCGCTCGCGGATGCGCCGGCTCGTGCGCAATGAGGACCTGCACTCATAGATTCGTCACGTCCGCTTCGGTCTCGGAAGCTGACGTCGAAACCGACGTCGCTGCATGTCGGCCTTGGGCCAAAACCGGAAGTGGCCATTGCGAGCTGGCTTTCGGACATCAACTTCTGAGCCGGATCGGGGCTTTTTCAGTTCGTAGCCGCTTCGAGATTATCTGACGACTCGACATCAGTTGCGCCCAGGGCGTATGAGCGAGCCTACGCGGCTCAACAATGGCATTTTGGAGTGTTTCCGATAGTGGGCACCAGCGGTTTGATGTCGATTGACCTCGGGTTACGAGGCGCCGTCGTAGCACTGTGCCTGCTGATCGCATCTATGGCGCTACGCGATCGCCGCGATAGCACGGCCGCACTGCTGGGCGCCGCGCTCGCAATCGGCGCCGCGGCTTCGATGGTCTGCTCGGCGCCCACGTTCCCGCGGCCATTTGCGTGGTGGGGCCTGTTGCTACTGGCGTTGTCCAGCGCGAACTGTGTCGTGTTCTGGCTATGGGCGCGTGCTGCCTTCGATGACGAATTCGTACCACGGCCTTGGCATGGCGTCTTGTGGGCGGCCGTCGCCGTCGCACAATGGCTGGACGCCAGCGGAGTCACAAGATCGGCCGCGCTCGAGCTTGCGATCGAACGCACGCTGTCGTTTACCTTTCTCGGCCTCGCCCTGTTGGCGGTGGCGCAGACGCTTGTCACTTGGCCGGCGGACCTTGTGCAAGGCCGGCGTGGGCTCCGGCTGGTCGTCCTGATCGGCGCGTCGGCCCAAATCGTTCTCAACTCTTACTTGAGCTTCCTGCAGCAGCCCTCGCATCCCACTTTTTCTATAACTAGCGTCGCCAACGCCTTCGTTCTGTTCGTGTTAGTTGGTTTGAGCACATGGAATCTACTGGAGGCGGGGACGCGGAAAGGTTCGATCCTGCTGCCCGCAGCAAACGTCCCCTCCAGCGCGCCAACCAAGGCGTCTGACGCAACGATTGAACCGGCTCTCCTGCGCCGGTTGGAACAGCTCATGACCGTCGAGCGCATCTACCGGCGTGAGGGGTTGACCATCAAATTGCTATCCGTCGAGCTTGGCGTGCCCGAGTACCGGCTGCGGCAACTTATCAACGAGGGCCTCGGTTATCGCAATTTCAATGCGTTCCTCAATCATTACCGGATCGGGGAAGCCAAGGCAGCGCTGGTCGACCCTGAACAAGTAGAAGTCCCGGTGCTGACAATTGCCATGGACACAGGTTTCCAGTCGATCGGGCCGTTCAACCGCGCCTTCAAGGCGGCGACCAATTTGACCCCAACCGAATTCCGCCGTCTCTCAATGGCGGGAAATGCAGCCCGTGGCACGACCGATTGAAGAATCGGCCAGTCGTTTAGAAATCGGCCAGCCGAACTGCGGGAATCGGCGAGAAGGGATCGAAAACATTTGACAGACTGATGGGGATCCTTCCTCGCAATGAGCTGCGACAACGGGCCTCCTTATGCTGAATCAGCGGTTTACCATTCTATTGTCTTTCGCCGACGCCGGAAACGCACTGTCGCGCCGCTCGGCTCTGACCGGACTTGCGGCGAGTTTTGTTGCTGCGTCGGTCAAGTGGAGTTGGGCTGCCGAGAGTGGCGGTGGTCCGGTCTTTTCCGCTGGTGGTCCCGATGCAGAGCTTTACGGCGCCACCGAGGACTATCCGGTGAAGGATCGCTGGCGCGTTTACCAGCCCGGCAATCCGGCTTCGCCAAAATACCGCGTCGGGGCATTCAGTCACTACGACGAGATATTTCCAACGCGCTTGGTCAATCGTGCAGCCACGGCCTGGCCGTTCAAGCGAACGCAGGTGGATGTCAGCTACCAGTACAAGGGAAGCCGCTCTTCGCTTGCGGATTATCTGTCGCGCAATCCGGTGACGGGTCTGCTGATCGCAAAGGACGACCGGATTCTGGTCGAGCACTATCAATACGGCCGCACCGATCGAGACCGGCTGATATCGCAGTCGATGGCAAAATCGATTACGGGCATGCTGGTCGGTATCGCGATCTCGGAAGGCGCGATTAAATCTATCGACGATACCGCGGAGACCTATGTGCCTGGCTTGAAAGGCACCGAATATGGCGCGACGCCGCTCCGCGCGCTGCTGCACATGTCGTCGGGCGTGGAGTTCGGCGAGCAGGCCGACGAAGGCAAAGGCAGCGGCCGCGACCTCGATCGCTTGTGGGTCGACATGGTGCGCAAGCACTGGTTTTCCAACAAAGGCACCGTTGCCAGCATCGCGCAATTCAATCGGCGGATCGCGCCGCCGGGTACGCAATTCCGCTACGCCAGCATCGAAACGGATGTGCTTGGTCTGGTGCTGCGTTACGCAACGGGCAAATCACTCTCCGACTATCTCCAGGAAAAGGTGTGGCAGCCGATCGGCACGGAAGCCGATGCCAAATGGCTGATCGACGCGGAAGGCTATGAAGTGGCGCACGGCTTCTTCAACGCCGTGTTGCGCGACTATGCCCGGCTCGCCCGCCTGCTCGCCCACGACGGAGCATGGGAAGGCAAACAGATCATCCCGGCGCAATGGATGGTCGATGCAACCACGGTGCGCGCTTCCGACGGCTATCTGGCAAAGGCCGAGGGAGGGTTCGGCTACGGCTATCAGTTCTATCTGTTTCCCGGAAGCCGACGGCAATTCGCAATGTTGGGCCATCTCGGGCAGCGTATCCTTGTTGATCCGCCCTCGAAGCTGGTCATGGTGCAAACCGCCGTCGATGAAAAGTCCCCCGAAATCTGGCGACTATGGTCGGGCGTGGTCGCGCAGTTCGGGCAGGCTTGATCGGGTGCTTATTCCGTCTCAATCCGGGACCATGGGAGCAACGCGGCGTACTCGCACAATAAGGCACACTGACAGCTGATGAAATTGGCGGGAGCTTGCGTTGCTCGAACATCAGGTGTCCGGCGGCCCGAGATGGTGGCGGTCTCGACTTCCGCTCAGGGTCATGAGCCGCCGATAACTACCGAACTGGGCAACTTCCGCTTTATGACGGGAAGCCGACGGTTATGAGTACACGCCTAGGCCGTCGCGAGCGGCCTGACCCGCAGCGCGCCGCGCAGGCCGGCGCCGGTGCCGAGCATGATGCCGGCGATCGCGATGAGGGACGACAGGGAGAGCGTCGACAGTCCGGTCAGCCCCTGCCCGACCGAGCAGCCGAACGCCATCACGCCGCCGGCGCCCATCAGCGCGGCGCCGCTCGCCGAGCGCAGCATGTGCTGCGGCGACCGGTAGCCTTCGAGCTGGAAGCGCCCGGTGGCGATGGCCGTGATCAGGCTGCCGGCGAACACACCGAACACGGTGACGATGCCAAAATTCAGCGTCGAGCCGGTCGACAGCATCACATATTGCAGGGCGTCGGCGATCGGCGCGATGAAGGTCAGCGACGTCACCGGAACCGGATTGAAATCATCCGCGCCGAGATAGCCGGTCGCGTACCAGCCCCCTGCCACCAGCAGGCCGACGATCAGGCCGGCCGCGATCTGTCCGAATGATTTCCGGAACGGCGCATGGGCGAAGGCAAAGATGATCAGGACGGCTGATAGCACCGACGCCGCGACCATTCGCGCCGGCACAGCGCCGAGGCCGGTGCTCGCCAGGAGTGACGGCACCGAATTGGCGGCGACTGTTGCCTGTGACGCCTGCACCATCGCGATCCGCGCCGGGGCAATCAGGCCCTTCAGCGTCATTTCGGCGAAGATGCCGAGCACGATCACGACCACGAAGGAGCGCAGATTGCCGCGCCCCAGCAGCACCAGCGCTCGGGAACCGCAGCCGTTCGACAGCACCATGCCATAGCCGAACAGCAGCCCGCCGAGGAACATCACCGGCGCCGAGAAGGACGGCTGCAGATAGATCGACTTGCCGAGATCGACGAGGCCCGCCGCCGCCAAAAGCTGCGAGGCCGCGATCGCGACGCCCATCGCCAGCGCATAGGTGCGCACCAGGCGGCCGTCACCCTCCGCCCACCAGCCGCGCAGGCCGCTCATCATGCAGAAGCCGCTGAGCAGCCCGACCGAGCCATAGATCAGGCCGATGATCAGGGCGGCGATGATGACGATCGTGGCGGGGTCCATGGAAGTCCTTCAATTGCCTTCGTCATTGCGAGCGAAGCGAAGCAATCCATATCACCGCGGGCGGGAGAGAGTGGATTGCTTCGTCGCTTCGCTCCTCGCAATGACGGGTGGAATTAGGGCCGCAAAATCACGCGGTCACGCGACGAGCCTGCCACGGCAACAAACGCCGCCTTGGCCTGTTCCAGCGGATAGATCGCGCTCGGCTTGATCGGGAATGGCTTCAGATGTCCGCCGGCAAAGCCCGGCGCGAGCTCGCGCAACACCTCGCCGGTCGCAACCGACGACAGCGCAAGCGTGTCGATGCCGACATAGGTGTGCTGGCCGCGGTAGAATTCGAGGATGTTGAACTGCACGATGCGGTCGACCGCCGCGATCAGGATCTGGCGGCCGCGCAGCGCCAGCGACTTGTGCGCAGCCTGGAAATAGGGATCGCCGACCGTGTTGTAGACGATGTCGGCGCCCTTGCCGCCGGTCAGCTCGCGCACGCGAGCGGCGACGTCGGTGGCGGAGGCGTCGATCACTTCGACCGGCGAATTGCTGTGGCCCTCATAGGGCTCGCTCTTGCGCACCACGCCGATCACGCGCGCGCCGTGCCAGCTCGCGATCTGCACCGCGGCCTGCCCGACCTTGCCGTTGACGCCCATCACCAGCACGCTCTCGCCCGCCTTCGGCAGGCCGGCGCGGCGCAGGCCTTCCATCGCTGTGACGAAGGGCACGCCGATCCCGGCGGCTTCGTCCCAGGAAATGCCGGCGGGTTTCTCCACCACCGCATCGCGCTCGACCGCCAGATGCGTGGCATGGGTGCCGTCGCGGCGGATGCCGAGGTCGCCGGACGAGCCGAACACCTCACGCCCGATGAATTCAGCCGGGCCATCGACTACCACGCCGGCATAGTCGCGGCCACTGGTGCGCGGAAACACGGCATAGGGCATCAGCCCGGTCGCGGCCTTGACGTCGGACGGATTGACCGCCGCCGCCTTCACCTCGATCAAGACGTCGTTGTCGCCGCGCGAAAGTGCATGAGTCTCGACCACCGGCGCCACCGCCGCCGCGTTCTCCACCTTCGTCAGCAGGCGCACGCAGCGGGCGTCGACCGCGCGACTGTCTGGGTTGGAAGCGGATTGCATCCGTGTCTCCGGCCGAAGGGCATGGTGCCGAATTGAAGCCCTTATGGATCGGCTCCATGGTGGCTGTGCCCGCAACTAACGAACTTGTCGATTAGACTAAGAGGGCCGATCCGGCAAGCACGAGAGAGCGCTTAGTCTACCCCGGAAGGTGGAGTTTAGGAATGCGGCGATCGACGCGCAGAAAGCTCCCGTAAGGCGACGAAGTCGCCACGCACAAAGGCCTCCTTTTTCGCCCGGCTCCACTTCTTGAGCTTGCGTTCATTCTCGATCGCGTCCGTTATGCGATCGAACCATTGAGAGAAAACCAGCGTCACCGGGCGACGCGTCGCCGTGTAGCCGCCGAGTGTTCCGGCATTGTGCTGAGCAATTCTGATTTCCAATGCCGTACGCGTTATTCCAATGTAAAAGCTGCCATCCGCGCATCGGAGTATATAAAGGAACGCTCCTTCCGCCATCCTTCCCACCGCGTCTTCGCCTCTCGCCCTCATCCTGAGGAGCCGCGAAGCGGCGTCTCGAAGGATGGAGCCACCGGCGTGGCCTCATGGTTCGAGACGGCGCTTTGCGCCTCCTCACCATGAGGGGATAAAGTTAGGATTTCGGCCGCTTGTCGTAAACACGTTTCGCCTTGCCGAGCGAACGCTCCAGCGTCTCGGGCGCAACGACGCGGACGCGGGTCGAGATGCCGATCGTGTTCTTGATGAAGGCGGAGACCTTCTCGGCGTGCGCGGTCAGCCCTTCGCCGTCCCAGCTCTCGGGCCGGGCTTCGGCAAGCACCGTCATCTCGTCCATGCGGCCCTCGCGGGTCAGCTCGATGACAAAGTGACCGCCGCACCAGTCGGTCGCCAGCAGCGCTTCCTCGATCTGGGTCGGGAACACGTTGACGCCGCGCAGGATGATCATGTCGTCGGAGCGGCCGGTCACCTTCTCCATCCGCCGCATGCCGGGCCGCGCCGTGCCGGGCAACAGCCGCGTCAAATCGCGGGTGCGATAGCGGATGATCGGAAAAGCTTCCTTGGTCAGCGAGGTGAACACCAGCTCGCCTTTCTCGCCATCGGGCAGCACCTTGCCGGTCAGGGGATCGATCACCTCGGGGTAGAAGTGATCCTCCCAGATATGCAGACCGTCCTTGGTCTCCACGCATTCCTGCGCGACGCCGGGACCGATCACTTCAGACAGACCATAGATGTCAGTGGCGTCCATGTCGAACGCATGCTCGATCTCGACGCGCATCGCGTTGGTCCAGGGCTCGGCGCCGAAGATCCCGAACTTGAGCGACGATTTGCGCGGGTCGAGGCCCTGCCGCTTGAACTCGTCGAGGATCGCCAGCATGTAGCTCGGCGTCACCGTGATGATGTCGGGCCGGAAGTCGTTGATGAGCTGCACCTGCCGCTCGGTCATGCCGCCCGAGATCGGGATCACCGTGCAGCCGAGCCGCTCCGCGCCGTAATGCGCGCCGAGGCCGCCGGTGAACAGGCCGTAGCCATAGGCATTGTGCATCAGCATGCCGGTGCGGCCGCCGGCGGCGCGGATCGAGCGCGCCATCACATCCGCCCAGGTGTCGATGTCGGCCCTGGTGTAGCCGACCACGATCGGCTTGCCGGTCGTGCCCGAGGACGCATGGACCCGCACCAATTGCTCGCGCGGCACCGCGAACATGTTGAAGGGATAATTGTCGCGCAGATCCGTCTTCACCGTGAACGGAAATTTGGCGAGATCGGGAAGCTGCCTGAAATCGGACGGATGCACGCCGGCGGCATCGAACGCCTTCCTGTAGTGCGCGACATTGTCATAGGCATGCTTGAGCGACCAGGCCAGCCGCCTGGTCTGCAGCGCCATGATCTCGTCGCGCGAGGCGCGTTCCGCCGCATCGAGCTCGGCGCGATAACCACTGTCCTTGACCTTGAGCTTTGCCGTTGCCATCGACGTTTCCCCTGAAGCCTTTATCCCTTGATGTCCGTGTCGGGCAGCCAGGTGCCCGGTATCACGCGCGAATGCCCGCGGAATTCGGCGATCACGCTGTCGCCGGAGGTCACGCTCACGTCGTAGATTCCCGAGCGGCCACTGCGCGAGATCTCGCGCGCGGTCGCCACCAGACGGTCGCCGAGCTTGCCGGGCCGGATGAAAGTGACATTGCCCTGCGCCGCCACCGCGCGATCGTTGCGGCTGTTGCAGGCAAAGGCGAAGGCTGAATCGGCCAGCGTGAAGATGTAGCCGCCATGACAGATGCGCTGGCCGTTGACCATGTGCGGCTGCACCGTCATCGCCATCACCGCCTGCCCCGGCCTGATCTCGACGAGCTCCATGCCGAGACCCTTGCTGGCGTCGTCCTCCTTCCACATCGCCTCCGCGCAGGCGCGGGCGACGTCCTCGGGCGATAGCGTGGCCTTCACGTTCACATCGAACTCCCTGTGCGTGGGCCCGTTGCGGAGGGCCTCTCGGTGTCAAACCTTCGGTGCAATGCCTAAGGCACGTCAACACTACTTCTGTCATTCCGGGATGGTGCGCCAGCACCAGACCCGGAATCTCGAGATTCCGGGTTCGATGCTGCGCATCGCCCCGGAATGACGATCAACAATCAGACGTGGTCGTAATCGACCACGACCTTCTCGGAGCACGGCTTGGCCTGGCAGGTGAGGATGAACCCCGCCTTCAGCTCCCACGGCTCCAGCGAATAATTCAGATCCATCGGCGCCTCGCCTTCGACCAGCTTGGCGCGGCAGGTCGAGCACATGCCGCCCTTGCAGGCGAACGGCAGGTCCATGCCGGCGCGCAGCGCAGCGTCGAGGATCGACTCGCCGTCGGCTACCGGGACCTCGCGGCGCTTGCCGTCGATGATCAGCCCGGCAATCGCCTTCGGCGGCGCGCCGGCGGGAACGACGACCTTCGGACGCGGCTTGCCGCCGAATTCCGAGACGAAGCGCTCGACATGGATGCGCTCGTCGGCGATGCCGATCTCGCGGCAAGTCGCCTCGATGGTCTCGCTCATCGCGGCCGGGCCGCAGACGAAGACGTGATCGACGGTCTCAGCCGGCACCAGCGAGCGCAGCAGCACCCGCACCTTCTCGCCGTCGAGCCGGCCGTGCAGGATCGGAATGTCCTGCTCCTCGCCCGAGATGACGTGGAATACCGAGAGCCGCTGCATGAAGCGGTCCTTCAGCTCCTCCAGCGCCTCGCGGAACATGACGCCTTCGGTCGAGCGGTTGCCGTAGAACAGGAAGAAGCGGCTGTCCGGCTCGCGCGCCAGCACGCCCTTGATGATCGAGAGGATCGGCGTGATGCCGCTGCCGGCGGCGAAGCCGACATAGGTCCGCGCCTCGCCTGGCGCGTGGGCGACACCGAAGCGGCCGGTCGGTGTCATCACGTCGAGCTCGTCGCCGGCCTTCAGCTCGTCGGCGGCCCAGTTCGAGAATGCGCCGCCGTCGACCTTCTTCACCGCGATGCGCAATTCGCCGTCGTCAGGGCCGGAGCAGATCGAATAGGAACGGCGAACCTCCTCGCCGTCCATCGTGGTGCGCAGGGTCAGATACTGGCCGGGCGTGAAGCGGTAGTCGTCTTGCAGATCGTCGGGGATCGCAAAAGTCATCGAGATCGCGTCCGACGCCTCGCGGCGCAGATCGCTGACGGACAGGCGGTGGAATCGGGGCGTAAGGGACATCGCTTATTTCTCCCCGTCATTGCGAGGAGCGAGGCGACGAAGCAATCCATCGCTCAGCATGCGAGGAAGCATGGATTGCTTCGCTTCGCTCGCAATGACGGCCTTGGCGGCAAACAACGACATCATGGTCAATGACACTTGAAGTAGTCGAAGGGTTCACGGCAGCTCCTGCAACGCCACAGCGCCTTGCAGGAGGTCGAGCCGAATTCGGACAGCAGCTCGGTATCGCCTGACCCGCATTGCGGACACGCGACCGCCTGCTCGCCGAACAGCGCGCGGCGCGAGGAGCCCGGCAGCGGCGGCGCGATGCCGTACTCCTTCAGCTTGCGGCGGCCGTCCTCGCTCATCCAGTCGGTGGTCCAGGCCGGCGACAGCACGGTGCGGACCTTCGGCCTATGAATGCCTTCACGCTCCAGCGCGAGCTCGATCTCGAGCGCGATCATGTTCATGGCGGGACAGCCGGAATAGGTCGGCGTGATCGCGACCTCGACATGCCCGTCGTGGACCGCGACGTCGCGCAGCACGCCGAGATCGGCGATGGTCAGCACCGGAATCTCGGGATCGACCACCTGCGCGGCCGCGCTCCAGGCGCGCCGGCGCAGATCGGCATCGCTGAGCGCAACGGTCACCATGTTGCCCCCGGAAAGGTCCGCTGCATCGATTGCAGCTCGCTGAGGAGATGGCCGAGATGTTCGCTGTGGCTGCCGCTGCGGCCGCCCTGCTGCATCCAATCGCTCTTCGGCAACGACAGCGTCGCCTCGTTGATGATGCCGGTGACCGTCTTCAGCCAGCGCGGCTGCAGCGCCGCGGGATCGATCGCAATGCCGGCGTCGATCAGGCCGCGCTCACCGTCGTCGACCGCGAACATCTCGCCGGTATAGGCCCAGAGATCGTCGATCGCGCCCTGCGCGCGGCGATGGCTCTCCTCGGTGCCGTCGCCGAGCCGGACGATCCATTCCGACGAATGCCTGACATGATAGGCGCTTTCCTTCTCCGACTTCGCCGCGATCGCGGCGAGCGTCGGATCGGACGAGGCCATCATCGCGCGCCAGTAGAGATCGGCGAATGCCGCATAGAAGAATTGCCGCACCATGGTGCGGGCAAAATCGCCGTTCGGCTGCTCGACCAGCAGCAGATTGCGATACTGCCTGACGTCGCGCAGATAGGCGAACTTGTCTTCGTCGTTGCCCCGGCCTTCGACCTTAGCCGCGTAGCTGTAGAGCTCGCGGGCCTGGCCGAGCAGGTCGAGACCCATATTGGCGAGCGCCATGTCCTCTTCCATCGCGGGCGCATGGCCGCACCATTCCGACAGCCGATGGCCGAGGATCAGCGCATCGTCGGCGCGGCGCAGCGCGTAGAGCACCAGCGGCGTTTCGGAGACTTCGATGTTGGCGGTTGCCATGTTCTCATATCCTGTATCGACACATTCGAGCCTCATCCTGAGGAGCGCCGAAGGCGCGTCTCGAAGGATGGACCGCGGTCACTGCACGGGCCTCATGGTTCGCCTGGCGGTGCGAAGCATCGTCCAGAGACGCGCTGCGCGCTCCTCACCATGAGGGGGAGTGAAATTCACATATGCCCGACTTCGTCGGGGACGTCGTAAAAGGTCGGGTGGCGGTAGATCTTGGATTCCGCCGGCTCGAACATCATGCCCTTCTCGGACGGATCGGACGCGGTGATCGCGTTCGAGGGCACCACCCAGATCGACAACCCCTCGCCGCGGCGGGTGTAGATGTCGCGCGCGGCCTGCAGCGCGAGCGTCGAGTCCGCCGCATGCAGCGAGCCGACATGCTTGTGCGCGAGGCCATTGCGGCTGCGGATGAAGACTTCCCAGAGCGGAACGTTCGGCGTGGCCATCTCTAGCGCTCCCTTATTCTGCGGCTTGCGCGAGCTGACGGCGCTTGCGCTTCTCGGCATAGGCCATCGCGGCCTCGCGGACCCAGGCGCCTTCCTCATGCGCCTTGCGGCGCGCGGCGAGACGATCGCGGTTGCAGGGACCGTTACCTGCCAGCACCTGCTTGAACTCGTCCCAGTCGATCGGGCTGTGTTCCCAATTACCGTTTGCGTTCTGCTTCATGCCGGGATCGGGGATCGTCAGCCCAAGGAATTCGGCCTGCGGCACGGTGGCGTCGATGAATTTCTGGCGCAGCTCGTCGTTGGAGAAGCGCTTGATCTTCCATTTGGTCGAGGTGTCGCTGTGCTGGCTGACCTGGTCCGGCGGACCGAACATCATCAGCACCGGCCACCACCAGCGATCGAGCGCGTTCTGCGCCATCGCCTTCTGCTCCGCGGTGCCCCGGCACAGCGTCACCATGATCTCAAAGCCCTGGCGCTGGTGAAACGACTCCTCCTTGCAAACGCGGATCATCGCGCGCGCATAGGGGCCGTAGGAACAGCGGCACAGCGGGATCTGGTTCATGATCGCTGCGCCGTCGACCAGCCAGCCGATGGTGCCGATATCGGCCCAGGTCAGCGTCGGATAATTGAAGATCGAGGAATATTTCGCCTTGCCCGAGAGCATCGCGTCGACGAGCTCTTCGCGCGAGGTGCCGAGCGTCTCGGCGGCGGCGTAGAGATAGAGACCGTGGCCGCATTCGTCCTGCACCTTGGCGAGCAACGCGGCCTTGCGGCGCAGCGACGGTGCGCGGGTGATCCAGTTGCCCTCGGGGAGCATGCCGACGATTTCGGAATGGGCGTGCTGGGAAATCTGCCGCGTCAGCGTCTTGCGATAAGCGGCGGGCATCCAGTCGTTCGGCTCGATGCGCTCGTCGGCATCGATGCGGGCCTGGAACTGACTGGCACGGGCGACATCCTCGACGCCGCGATCGTCGCCGTCGGATGAGTTGAGCGCCTGCGTATACATGGCCGACCTCCCAATGTGTTGTTAGGCAGGAATATATAACACAAATTTCGAAATGCAATAGCTTTTTGTAATATGTTCAGACGCCCTCGAAACGGCGCGCCACCGCCCCGTTGGGCTTCGGCAGCGGCCCGTCCTCGTTGGTTGCGTGGTCGTCAAGCCATTGTTCCGACGGCGAAAGCAGCCCGCGATAGATCTCGCCGCAGAGTTTGCGCGCGGCCCTGCCCGGCCAATCCTTCGGCAGCAGCTGATACGGCAGCAGCGGATCGCGCAGCACGACCCGGCGGTAATGGTGGATCAGCAGGATGCGCGCGGTGAAGGCGTCGGCGTCGCTCAGCGTCTCACCGCGGATGATTGAGCCGTGCAGCGGCTCGAACGTCTTCATGAACTTCAGATAGGCATCCGCGGTGCGATCGAGCGGCCAGCTCTCGCTGAGCAACCGGCGCCCGCTGTCGTCTTCCGCGGAGACTTCGAGACGGATCGCGCGCGACGCCTCATCTGGGATCGGCACGCCCGACGGCGCGACCCACACGCCGGGCAGCGGGCTGCCGAAGCCGGCATTCTTCAACGCCTCGCGCGCGGCATCGCGGTCCTCGGCATTGCCGATCAACAGCAGTTCGAAGCGGCCGGTCCAGTCCGACGGCGGCGGATCGTAGATGTGCCGGGTCGCGGTGTCGAAGGTCTGCCGGCCCTTGGCGTTCAGCCGATAAAAACTGTTGCGGCCGACCTTGTTGCGCTCGAGCCAGCCGTCGGCGGCGAGCCGCGACATCGCGGTGCGCACCACATTGCCGTCGATGTCGAGGAACTTGAAGAATTCGAGCAGCGTGCCGAGCCACACCGAGCCGCCGCGCGGCACGATGGAATCTCCGAACACGGTGATGATGATCGAGCCGGTGCGTGACGGCTCGCGCTTCAGCTGGTCGACGATGCGGGCAAGCGGCTGCGGCATGCCTCAACGCATAGCGCGTTTTGTCGATTCACGACAATGCGCGAGCCAGCAGCCGGGCTGCATCCTTCGAGACGCGGCCAAAAGGCCGCTCCTCAGGATGAGGTCTGGCTTTGGTCCTCATGGTGAGGAGCGCGGCAACGCCGCGCGTCTCGAACCATGGACGTGGAGGCGATCTCAGCGATTGGGATCGGGATAAACGAAGCTGCGCCAGCCGCTGCGATCGAACGGCGCCCACTCGCCGTCCTTCTGCGCGAGGCGATCGGCGACCGCGTAGACCACGGCCGGGTGATGACCCATGCCGCAATGGCTGCTCTCGACCTCGATGCTGTCGGTCATCGACGAGGACTGCTCGCGGCAGCCCTGCCAGGCGCAGACGCCGTCGGTGCGGCTGAAGATCGCGGTGGTCGGCACCGGCGGCGCGCTGGCGAGCGAGCCGCCGAAACGCTGGTCCTCTTCGTCGGCGCGGCGGCCGCTGGCCATCTCGTAGACGCGCCAGGCGTTGGTCGACTTCGGGCCGGCGGCAAACGGGCTGCCGAGCGTGATCACCTGGCGCACGCGCTCCGGCATCATCTTGGCGAGCTGGCGCGCATAGAGGCCGCCGAGGCTCCAGCCAACCACCGAGACCTTGCGGCCGGTCGTTTCATTCATCTCCTGCAGCAGCTCGACCATCCCGTCCTGCACGCCGGCGCGAAGCCCGAGATTGCGGCCCTGGCGCCAGCCGCTGACGGCGTAGCCCTTGCTCCTGAGAAAGTCGCGCAGCGGCCGGGTCGACATGTCGGAAGCAATCAGCCCCGGCAGCACCAGCACCGGATGCCCATCGCCGCGCGGCGCGAGGCTGAGCAGCGGCAATGCACCAAGAAAGGCGCCGAGCTCATGAATGGCGCGGCCTTCCAGAAACATCAGCGTCCTGGACGGCGGGCGTAGCGTCTGCGCAGCAACGGACATTTCAGCTCCTCTTCCGGCAGGCCGCCGGCAATGGGACCAACGAGAATGGGTCAACGGAATTGACGCAAACCCGGCGGAATCGTTCCGCAACGCAACAATCTGTCCTGAAAAGCTAGGGAACCGGACACTTTCGTGCAAGCGGTCCAGGTCACACTTGCCACAACTAAAGTGACGTTCGTGCCCAATCGGTCACAGCAGCCGCAGCGTGTACTCCAGGGTGTAAAGCGCGAGGCCGGCAAGCCCGCCGATCAGCGCGCCGTTGAAGCGGATGTATTGCAGGTCCTTGCCGACATTGACCTCGATCAGGGAGATCAGCTGCTCCATGTCCCAGCCCTTCATCTGGTCGGCGATGAAGCTCGAGACGCCGCTCTTCTGCTCGGCGACGACGGTGCGCAGGATCGCGACCAGGCCCTGATTGATCTCGCCGCGCAGGTCGGCGTCGCCGTCGAGCGCGTCGCCGGCCTCGACCAGCATTCGCGCCAGCTGATGCTGCAGCACCTGCGACTCGCCCGAGGCGCTGCGTTCGATGAAGTCCTTGACGTTGGCCCAGATGGTGCGCCCGAGATTGGCCAGCTCCGGCCGCGCCATCAGATCGCGCTTGAGACCGTCGATGCGATCGGCGAATGCCTTGTCGCTGCCCAGCCGGTCGACAAAGGACAGCAGCATGCGGTCGAACTCGCCGCGGAACGGGTGCTGCGGATCGTTGCGCACTTCCTCGAAGAATTTCGTGGCGGAAGCGATGATCCGATTCACCACGAACTTGTCGGCGCGATAGAGCCTGAGCAGCGTCGGCATCTCGGCGCGGACCTTGTCGCGGATCACGGCCATGGTCTCCTGCTGCGTAAGCGTCTGGTGCAGCACGCGCAGGATGTCGTCGAGCAGGCCGCCATGCTTGCCCTCCTGCACGAAGCCGCGCAGCGCGCCGGCCGCGAGCGGCGCGAGGTCGATCGAGAGCACCTGCGTCGTGACGCGGCGGCTGATGAACTGCATCAACCCCGAGCTCTCGGTCGCCGCGAACGCTTCGGGCAGCATCCGCAGCACGAAGCGGGCGAGATCCTCGGAGCGTTTGCGGTCGCGCAGCCAGTCGGCGATGAACGAACCGAAATCGATCTCGCGCAGCTTGGCCTCGACCGGCCCCGACTCCAGGAAATTGTTCTCGATGAACTCGCCGAGCTTCTCGGCGATGCGCGCCTGATTGCTCTGGATGATCGCGGTATGCGGGATCGGCAGGCCGAGCGGACGCTTGAACAAGGCGACGACGGCATACCAGTCGGCGAGCCCGCCGATGGTCGCGGCCTCGGCAAATGCCGCGATGAAGCCGAACACCGGATGCACCGGCAGCAGCGCTTTCGCCGCGATGAAGATGATGAAGGTTGCCGCCAGCACGCCGGTCGCCAGCCACTTGACGCGCCGCAACTCGGCCGCGCGTTCGACGTCGACTGGCGTTGCGATGAGGGTGGCGGGAAGGGTCATGGGGTTTCGCAGGGGTGACGAACGAAGCATAGCATGGCCCCACCGCCGTCATTCCGGGGCGTGCGAAGCACGAACCCGGAATCTCGAGATTCCGGATCGCCGCTTCGCGTCGTCCGGAATGACGGTGGACACATGAGCTATGAAGGACACCGCCAAAAAAGAAGGCCCGCAAATGGCGGGCCTTCGAAAAGGGCAGTCGGTCAGTGCAAGCGCGATCAGGCGGTCTTGCCGTAGACCTTGGCGAAGTTGTCCTGCGCGGTCTTCGCACCGTCGGTGACGAGCTTGCCGAGATACTCGGTGGTGGCCTTCGCCCGCGAGACGAACAGTTCGCCACGCGCACGGGCCAGCTCCGACTGGATCTGGGCGGCTTCGCTCAGCGACTTGGCGGACGCGAGCTTGTCGATGCCGGCGAAGAACGCCTCGGCGTCCTGGTAGATCGCCTGCTGGATGTTGCGGCTGATCTTGGCGGCTTCGGTCACCGAACCGGCAACAGCGGACTCGATCACGTTGGTCACCTTCTCCGAGCCGGCATAGGCATCGGCAGCGCGGGTCTTGGCGGCCTCGGCCTGCTTCTTCACGAACTCACGGGCGGCTTCCGGAACTTCCAGGTTCTGAAGCTTGGTGAACGCCTCGGTGACGGGCGCGAAGGCTTCCTTGACGCTGTTCAGCACGGAATTGGTTTCGGTGGTCATTGGGGTCTCTCCATCCTCAGGTTTGAGCTATGGGCTCACCCCGTCCGGTTTGGCCCGGGGCAACGGTGTTATGACACACCTCATGGTGCGCCGCAACATCGATGTTGCAGCACGACATCACGAACCTGTGAGCAGCACGAAGATCCGGCAGATTGCCTAGAGAACCAGCAGGAAACGGTTTCTAATTACCACTGACCGCGTCGGACACCCCGTACGCCTCCATTTGAGCCCGGACCTGCGCCACATTGTGCCCCAGCACGACGATGTCGTGGGTCTTGCCCTCGACGTCGCGGACATGGTCGCGCAGCAGGGCCTCCGCCTTGAAGCCGAGGCTCTCGAACAGCGCGATCGCCGCCCGCTGGTCGACGGTCATCTGCACCGAGAACTTCTCCAGCCCGGCACCGAGCGCGATGGCGAAGGTCTCCTGCGACAGCGCCCGGCCGACGCCCTGCCCGCGCACGTCGAGCGACACCACCATCCGGATCTCGCCGACATGCGGCGACCAGGAATGCGGATCGCGCACCAGGGTGCCGCAACCGACCACCTTGCCGTCCTTGATCGCGAGCAGGCTCGTGATGTCGCCGCGCTCGATCTCGTTGATCCAGGCCGACAGTACCTTCGGCTGGCTGATGTTGCGCGGCAGGAACAAGAGATCATGCGTCGGCAGCTTTTGCGCGAAGGCCAGCACCGCGGCCTCGTGGTCCCGAATCATCAGGCGAAACTCGATGTCGCCCGCCTCGGTCTTGACGCGGCGCGGATAGGAACGTTGTTCGGTCATGTCGATCTCTCTCAAGTCGACCCTTCTTAGGTCGATCTCTTGCCCAGCCAGGAGTCCAGTTTCGGCCACAGCCGCTTGATTGCGTTGGCGCCGGCGACCAGCGAGACGTGACCGCCTTTCAGCATCACCTCCTCCTTGTCCTCGGAGCCGATCTTGGTGATCAGATGTTTTGCCGCATCATACGGCACGATGTGGTCGTGCTCGGCGACCGCGTGCAGGATCGGCACCTTGATGTCGGCAAGCTTCGCCTCGCGGCCGCCGACGGTCATGGTGTCGTTGTAGAGCTTGTTGTCCCACATCAGGTCCTTGGTGATGGCGCGGAAATATTCGCCCGCGAGCGGCAGCGTGTCGGTCGCCCAGCGATCGAACATCCGGTACGACTTGACGAACTCGTCGTTCCAGATGTTGTCCCAGAGCTGGATCTGGCCGACGACACGGGCGGCCGGCCGCAACATGTCGAACGATTGCAGGATCAGTTCGGGCGGCATGTTGCCGGTGCTGTCGATCAGGCGGTCGACGTCGAAATAGCGGCGGTCGGCGAAGTTCGAGAACAGCTTCATCTCGCGGAAATCGATCGGCGTGGTGAAGCAGATCAGGTTCTTCATCGGCCCGTCGTTGAAGATCGAGCCATAGAGCAGCGACAGCACGCCGCCGAAGCAATAGCCGATCACCGAGACGTCCTTTTCGCCGGAATCCTGCTGCACGCGGCGGACCGATTCCGGAATGAAGTCGAGGACGTAATCCTCCATGCGCAGCGATTTTTCCTCGGGCTTCGGCGCAGTCCAGTCCAGCATGTAGACGTCGAAGCCGCGCTTGAGCAGGAACTCGATGAAGCTCTGCCCCGGCACCAGGTCGAGGATGTAGCCGCGGTTGGTGGTCGCCATCATGATCAGCACCGGCACGCGATAGACTTCGTCGGCCAGCGGCCGGTAGTGATAGAGGTTCATGGTGCCGCGCGAATACAGCACGTCCTTCGGCGTCGAGCCGAGCGACGGGCCGGAGCTCGAGAAATACTCGACGCCCTTGATGCTGCGCTGGATCGCGCGCTGCACCTCGGACTGCACCCGCTCGGAGATCGAGGCGAAATCAAAGGGGGTGGGAGCATTCATTTGCTGCCTCCCTCCGCTGGCGGCTGCTTTGTGCGCGGTGGCCGAGGCGTTGCGCCGTGGCCGTCGTCCGGCGCCAGCGAATTGTGGTGCACCTGCTGCAGCAGCGTCTTGATCTCGTTGAGCTGGTTCTCCATCGATTGCAGGCGCTCGGCCATGCCGACGAGCTGGGCGCGGCTCGGCAGGTTCATCGCCAGCAGATATTTCTCCATCAGCTCGCCAAGCTGCTTCTGCGCGCCGGCCGCGACGCCGCCGGCCTGGTTCATCGCCTTGGAAAATTCCGGCGAGGTCATGAGCTGGTTGCCGAAGGAGTTGAACCCCTTCTCCATCTCGCCAATCATCGTCTGCCAGATCACGGCAGGGTCGTTGCCCTTGTCGGCCATGCGGCGCTCCTCCACACCAAATCCGAGCGCTTGCCGCGCTTCCATTTGTTTCTGCCATACGACACTGTTGCTGCTGATCGGTCAACTGCGCGGCGCGACCAGCGACGCCGAGGCTCTTCTGCGCTGCGTCAATCCGTGGCATAGAGGTTCCTGACCGCGACACCAGCAGGGGAAGCCCGTGACCACGCTCGCCCATCAGCCGCCGCAGATCATCCGCGCCAATGGCATCGACATCTGCTACGAGATTTTTGGCGATGCGAATGCCGAGCCGCTGCTCCTGATCATGGGCCTCGGCGCCCAGATGATCCATTGGGACGACGAGTTCTGCCGCCAGCTCGCCGCGCGCGGTTTTCGCGTCATCCGATTCGACAACCGGGATATCGGCAAATCCTCCCGCCTGAGCGGCGGCAAGCGGCTGACCGCGCTTGAACTGCTCAAGCTCCGCTTCCTGAAGATCCCGGTCGCAGCGCCCTACAAGCTGGCCGACATGGCCCGCGACACCATCGGGCTGATGGATGCGCTCGGCATCCGCACCGCGCATCTGGTCGGGGCCTCGATGGGCGGCATGATCGCGCAGGAGGTTGCCATCACCTTCCCCGAGCGCGTGCGCTCGCTGACCTCGATCATGTCGACCACGGGCAATCCAAAGATCCCGGGGCCGACCCGCGAGGCGACCGCGGTGCTGATGGCGCCGCCGCCGAAGAGCAAGGAAGAGTATTTCGTCCGCTTCGGGCAGACCTGGAAAGTCCTGCGCAACGGCTCGTTTCCCGAGGATGAGGCGCTCGATCCCGAACGCGCGCGGCGCACCTATGAGCGCGGCCTCAATCCGGAGGGCGTCGGCCGCCAGCTCCGCGCCATCCTCGCCTCCGGCAGCCGCAAGGAGCGCCTGCGCGGCGTCAAGGTGCCGACGCTGGTGATCCACGGCACCATCGATCCGCTGGTACATCCCGAAGGCGGCAAGGACACCGCGGTCTCGATCCCGGGCGCGAAGCTCGTGATGATCGAAGGCATGGGCCACGCCCTGCCGATTCCGATGTGGCCGCAGATCATCGATGCCATCGACAAGCACGCGCATGGCGCGGCGGCGAAGGCGGCGTGAGGCCGGAGCGTTTTCGAGCGAGAAGGAAACGCGTCAAAGCCAGAATCGAGAGTCCCGTCCCGATTCAATCGGAACGAGGCCCTGGTATCTTCCGGTAACCATGTGAGCCAGGAGTGCGTTCTTCCGGGCGCGGCATGGACACTGTAGAGAGCGCTATCCACCGCTCAGCCACCGGGAGTCCCCAGATGAAGACCTTTCTCCGGCCACGGACAGCCGTCGCCGCTCTCCTCCTCGCGCTGGCGTCTTCATCGGCAATGGCGGCCGCCGGCGAGGCGCAGCAGGAGGCCAACCGCAAGGCGGTGCTGGCGTTCTACGAGAAGGGATTGAACCAGAAGGACGCCGACGCGGCGCTCGCCTATGTCGGCAACCGCTATGTGCAGCACAATCCAGGCGCGGCCGACAGCCCGGAAGGCTTCCGCAAGTTCATCGGCTTCCTGCGCGAGAAGTTTCCGAACTCGCACAGCGAGATCAAGCGCTCGTTCGTCGACGGCGACTACGTGATCCTGCACGTCCACGCCGTGCGCGAGCCCGGCACCCGCGGCAATGCGATCGTCGACATCTTCAAGCTCGAGGACGGCAAGATCGTCGAGCATTGGGACGTGGTGCAGCCCGTTCCGGAAAACCCGGCCAACAGCAACACGATGTTCTGAGGCTTCGTGACGGCTTGTGCTCGGCCGCTGGCATGATCAGGCTGGCAAGCGCGCCGGGACGCCGGCTATTCCTTGACCGCGATCCAGATCACGTGGCGGACACCGCGGCCCCGGCCGGTGGCTCGGACGGCAATTTCGTTGACCGCGAACCCGGCCCGGGACAGCGATTTCGGGAACTTGGCATTCGGACCGGACGACCAGACGGCGAGCACGCCGCCGCGCCGCAATGCAGTGTGAGCGATCCTGAGCCCGGAGACATCATACAGCGCGTCATTGGCCTTGCGGGTCAGACCTTCAGGCCCGTTATCGACGTCGAGCAGGATGGCATCGAAGCTGAGCGGTTGGCGTTCGATCACGCTGGCAACATCCTCCTCCCGGATGCCGACGCGCGGATCGTTCAGGCTGTCGCCGAAGATCTCCGCCATCGGGCCTCGCGCCCAGGCGACGACCGCCGGCACCAGTTCGGCCACCACGATTCTCGCCTCGGGCCCGAGCACGGCGAGCGCGGCCCGCAGCGTAAAGCCCATGCCGAGGCCGCCGATCAGAAAATGCGGCCGTGCGAGCTTCTCGATCTTCTTTGCGGCAAGCGTCGCCAGCGCCTCTTCCGAGCCCGACAGGCGGCTGTTCATCAGCTCGTTGGCCCCGAGCATGATCGAGAATTCGCGGCCTCGCCGCATCAGACGCAATTCACCCTCGGTGCCGGGAATGCGCGCGGTATCGATCTTTTCCCATGGAATCATGCGGCGGCTTGTATCATGGCCGTCAGGGCGGGCGAAGCTCGCGTCCGGAGAATGCGAAATAGTGACTCACGAATGGCGCAACAAACTCCGTGTCGTCCCGGCGAAAGCAGGGACGACGATAGGGATGCATCACGGTCATCCTAGGCCGCAAGCCTACCCACCTGCCCAGACGTCGAGCACGTAGCGGTTCCTGGTGCCCATTTCCTCGATCCAGCGCGCGGCTGCATCGGCGTCGACACCGGTGCGCTCGCGATAGATCGACATCAAGGTCGCCTTGACGTCGGGCTCCATCTTGCCGCCGTCGCCGCAGACATAGACGATCGCGCCCTTCTGGATCAGCTCCCAGATCCGGTCCTTCTGCGCCGCGACAAGGTGCTGCACATAGGTCTTCGGGCCATCGGCACGTGAAAACGCGGTATGGAGTTCACTGACGCCGTCGGCTGCGAACGCCTTCAGCTCATCCGCATAGATGAAGTCCTGCTCGGGGTGCCGGCAGCCGAAGAACAGCAGCGCCGGCCCCAGCGTCGCGCCCTGCGCCCTGCGCGCGGCGCGCTCCTGCAGGAAGCCGCGGAACGGTGCGAGCCCGGTGCCCGGCCCGATCATGATGATCGGCACGGCATTGTCATCGGGCAGGCGGAATCCTGCCTTGGTCTCCTTGATGGTGGCGTGGACGGTGTCGCCGGCGCGGCGGCGCGCCAGATAGTTCGAGCAGATACCCTTGTAGATGCCACGCCCGGAACTTGCCGGCGCCTCCACCACGCCCACGGTGACGCTGCAGCGCTGCGCCTCGGCGGCCGGAGACGACGAGATCGAATAATAGCGCGGCGCCAGCAGCGACAGCATTTCGAGGTAGAGGTGGAACGGCAGCTCGCAGGCCGGATATTCCTCGAGCAGGTCGAAGACCGATTTGCGCTTCGCCAGGACGTCGGTGCGATAGCGCCCCGCCGCGGCATCGTCGTCGCCGACATAGGCCATCAGCTTCGGCTTGGTCACCGGGCAGCGGGTGTGCTCAGCCATGATCTGGATCTGCTTGCGGGTCGCGACCTGCTGCAGCTCGACGAACTCGGTGAGCAGCCGCCCGACCGACACGGCATTGCCGACCGGCAATTGCGCGCGGCGGCCTTCCGAGACCTGCAGACGGATCTGGTCGGCCGGCAGGAAGCCGAAGCGGCGCGCAACGGAATCGACCAATGTCGGATCGTTGCGCGGCACCACGCTGAGATGATCGCCGACACGGTATTTCAGGTTGGCCGGCAGCTCGACCTCGATGTGCCGGGTCGACCGCTCCGACGGATGGGCGCCATTCTTGGCCTGCAGCTCGCTGTTGGCGAGCACCTTCATCGGCACCGCGCCGCCCTGCGTCACGATGGTGTTGACGGCGCCTTGTGCCACCGGCTCGATCGCGTAGAGCGGCTCGTCCTCGGCGGTGCGGGTGAAATTCCAGTCGATGCCGAATTCCTTGGTCGCGACCTTGGCCGCCTCCGGGAACCATTTCTGGAACTGGCCGTCGAGATCGCTGCGCGCATCGCCCTCGCCGCGCGGATAGACGGCGCGCGCGCCATGTTTGGTGAGCTGCTCGTCGATGAAGCGCGGCACCGACTGGTAGGTCGCGGCCCAATCGCTGTTGCCGCAACCGAACACCGCGTAACGGACCTTGGCGAAGGCGTCCTTCGGCAGGTCGCTCTCGAGCCATTTGACGAACTGCGTGGCGTTGTCGGGCGCCGCGCCATTATAGGAGGCGCAGATGATCAGCACGCCGCCCTCCTCCGGCAGCTTGCCGACATAATCGTCCAGCGGACCCAACCGCGTCGCGAAGCCGTTGATCTCCGACAGATCCGCCATGCGGGTTGCCAGTTCCTCGGCGGAGCCGAGATTGGAGCCGTAGAGCACCAGCATCGGCGTGTTGTGGCCCGGGCGCGTGGTCGGCGCGCGCGGGGCCTTCGGCGCGACTGCAACCGCGCCCGTGCTGCCGGCGAACGCGCCGCGGTCCTTGTCGTCGCGCGGCCGTACCTTGATCCTGAAGCCATCCGGCTTGACGGTCAGCGTCTCCTTCAGATGCATCTGATAGCGATGCACGTCGATCAGCTTGAAGCGTTGCAGGATCATCCCGATCGCCAGCGCCGCCTCGTGCATGGCGAAGCCGCGGCCGATGCAGGCGCGCTGGCCGTTGCCGAACGGCTTCCAGGCATTGATCGGCCGCTTGGCCTCCGCCTCGCGGCTGAAATTCTCGGGATCAAACACGTCGGGGTTCGGACCCCAGACGCTGGGATCGCGGTGCAGCGCCATCACCAGGATGGTGATGAAGGTGTTCTTCTTCAGCTTGTACTTGCCGCCGATCGTCTCATCGTTGAGCGGCGCGATGCCGTAGGCCGGCGCCGGCGGCCACAGCCGCAGCGCCTCCTTCAGGCATTGGGTGATGTAGGTGAGCTGCGTCACCTGCTGATAGGTCGGCCGCGCGTTGACGTCGGGACCGAGGACGCGATCGACCTCCTCATAGGCCTTCTTCAGCACCTCCGGGTGCTTCAGCAGCGCGTAGATCGTGCACGACAACAGGCCGCTGGTGGTCTCGTGGCCGGCGATCAGGAAGGTGTTGATCTGGTAGCGGATGTTGACGTCGTCGAGCTGCTCGCCGGTGGCGCGGTCGACGCCGGTCATCATCGCCGCCAGCATGTCCTTCTTGTCGTCGGTCGCGGCGGTGTTGCCGCGCCGCTCGGCGATGATCTCGTCGACCATCTTGTTCATGAAGGCGACGTCGTCGGCCAGCGTCTTGCGCCGCTTCTGCATCCACAGACCCTCGAGCGGCAGGCCGCGGGTCATCATGATGGTTTCGAGCGAGCGCACCAGCGATTCCACGAACGGGTGGTAGTCGCGGCGGTAGAACGAATTGAAGCGGTAGTCGAAGCCGCAGAGGCCGATGGTGTCGAGGGTGAGCGCCGTCATGTCGTGGACGACCTCGATCTCCTCGTCGGCGTTGAGGCGCTCCCATTTCTTGACGAGCTGCTCGGCGATGTCGACCATGCTCGGATGGTACGATTGCATGGCGCGGTTGCCGAACGGCTGCATCAGGATGTTGTGCGCCTTGCTCCAGTTCGGCTCCTTGGTGTCGGCGGTGAACAGGCCGTCGCCGCCGACCGCGCGCACCCGGCGCAGCGAGCCGCGCACCGCCTTGTCGAAGCGCTTCTCGTCGGAGAGCTCGTCGACCAGATCGTGACCGGACACGATCACGAGCGGCGCGCCCATCATGTCGAGCCAGAAGATCGGTCCCAGCTCCTTGGAGAGCTTGACGAGATGCTGCACCGGCGCGGTCGAGTCCAGCGACAGCATGTTGCCGACCACCGGCTTCGTCGGCGGATGCGGAATCGGACTCAGTCTGTTGCCGGACGCCATCTTCGAAGTGCCCCTTCTAACCCCGAGCTCATCAGTCATTCCGGGATGGTCCGGAGGACCAGACCCGGAATCTCGAGCTTCCGGGTTCGATGCTGCGCATCGCCCCGGAATGACGACGTCGTCGTCACCCAAACCGCTTTCTGCGCCATTCGATCAGCTTCGCGCTGACTTCGTCAGGCTTTTCCTGCTGCGTCCAATGGCCGCTGTCCTTGACCAGGTACTTCTCGAGGTCCGGTACCAGCCGCTCCATGCCGTCGGCGGCCGAGGGCGGCAGCACCGCGTCGTTCTCGGCCATGATCATCAGCGACGGCACCCGGACGTGATGGTCCAGCCCGGCCGAGCGCTCCCAGTTGCGGGTGAAATTGCGATACCAGTTGATGCCGCCGGTGAAGCCGGTCTTGGTGAAGGTGTCGACGAACACCTTCTTCTCGTCCGCAGACAGGATCGGCGTGCGCGGATCATGCTTGGCGTCGTAATTCGCGATCATCTGCGGAAATGCCAGATTGAGCCGCGCCGAGGCGCCGACGCCGGCGATCGGCTGTTCGGGCGGCGCATCCGCCGGACGCGGCGCCGGCTTGCGCATGAAGGCGTCGAAGGTCTGCTCGACGCGGCTGCCGAAGATGCGGTCGGGCTCGCGCCCCGGATCCTGGAACTGGACGATGTACATGTGGTCGCCGAAGCGCTGGCGGAACAGCGCGATCGGATCCATCGGCGCACGGTCCCAATGCGGCGTGTTGACGCCGACGACGCCGGCGACCCGCGCAGGATGCCTGAGCGGCATCTGCCAGACGACAAAGCCGCCCCAGTCGTGACCGGCGAAGATCGCCTTGTCGATCTTGAGATGGTCGAGCAGGCCGACGAGGTCGCCGGTCAGGTGCTCCATGTCGTAAGCCTCGACCGGCTCCGGCCGGTCGGTCGCGCCATAGCCGCGCTGATCCGGCGCAATCACCCGGATGCCGGCCTCGCCCAGCGCCTTGATCTGGTGGCGCCAGGAGAACGCCAGTTCAGGCCAGCCGTGGCACAGCACAACCGGCGGCGTGTCGGTCTTGGGGCCTGCTTCATAAAACCCCATGCGGATGCCGTTCGTCTCGGCGAACTGCAGCGGTGGCATCTCAATCATCGACAGGGATCCTTATTCGGCTGCGCCCTTGATGTCCGCAGGCGGGGGAGCGAACGCCGCCTCGAGTACATCGAACTCGAGCGGCAGCATGTCGCACATCACCTGCACGTGGGGAATGATGTTGGCGCCCACGATGAAACCGAAATCGAGCTGATCGCGGTAGCTCTGCACGGTGATGTTGAGCGCCACGCCGTGGGTCGAGATCGAAACCGGGAAGATGTGCAGCAGCTCGGCACCCGCCGCATACAGCGTCTGCCGCGGCCCCGGCACGTTCGAGACCGTGATGTTGGTGGCCGGCGGCAGCACGTTGGAGAGGTCGGAGCGGCTGTAGAGCAGCGCCAGGATCTGCACCAGGATCGGCGCGCCCAGCAGCGAGATGTTGGTGACCTGCGGCACCAAGGCGCGCAGCGGATGCGACATCTCCTTGGACCTGGTCGACTGCGCGATGATGGTTTCCAGCCGCTTCCTGGGGTCTTCGATGTCGGTCGCGATCGAGCAGATCATGCCGAACACCTGGTTGTTGGATTCGGCGTTACCCTCCTCGCGCAGCGAGATCGGAACACCTGCCGTCAGCGACTTGTTCGGCAGCGCGCCCTGGCTGATCAGATAGCGCCGCACCACGCCGGAGGCGAGCGCCAGCACGACGTCGTTGAGCTTGCCGCCGGACGCCTTCGCCAGTGCCTTGGCACGCGACAGCGAGATCGAGGTGCCGGCAAAGCTGCGTTCGGACGAGATCGCCTTGTTGAGGATGGTCGGCGGCGAGGACATCGCCTGCAGGCTCTCGCGCGACCTCGGATCGGCGACCTTGGCGACGACGTCGGACAGGCTCTTCATGACCGTCGGCATGGAGCCGGCGAACTTCACCGCGCTCTCGATCTGGAACATGGCGTTGTCGAACAGGATCGAGCCAAGGTCGCTCTTGCCGGAACGCGGCAGCTCGAGGCTCTTCTGCGCGGCGGCGGCCGCCTCGAACGGCTGGGTCCAGAGCTGCTGATAGGCGTCGATCAGATTGGCCGCGATGTCGCGCGGCTCCTGCGCGACTTTCTTCGCGCTCGGCGGCTCGATCTCGCGCGGCACCGGCGTCAGGTCGTAGATCATGCTGGTCAGCGCCGCGCCGGCGCCGCCGTCGATGCAGGCATGGTGCATCTTGGAATAGAGCCCGATCTCGTTGTCCTTCATGCCCTCGAAGACGTAGAACTCCCAGAGCGGGCGGGCGCGGTTCAACAGCTTGGCGTGCATCCAGCCGACGATACGCTCCAGCGTCGCGCGATCGTGCGGCGCGGGCAGGCTGGCGCGGAAGATGTGACGGTCGATGTCGAACTGATCGTCCTCGACCCAGGACGGATGATCGATGTCGAGCGGCGCCTTCTGCAGCCGTGCCTTGAGGATCGGCGCGATGTGCAGCCGCGAGGCGATCATCGCCTTGAACTCCTCGAAGAAGTCGCCCTTGTAGCCGTCGGGCAGGCGGAAGATCGCCATGCTGCCGACATGCATCGGCATTTCCGGCGTTTCCAGATAGAGAAACGATGCGTCCAGCGAGGACAGCTTCTTGGCGTCGCTCATGATCTCCTCCCGAGAGCCTACTTACGCGGGCGCCTTGGGCGGCGCTTCTCGTCGTTTGGTCAGGATAGTGCCTGTTCTGCCGGCCCGTAGGCAATGGCAAAGGGGCCCGAGCGGTCAAAATGCCGGAATTCCCCTTCCGGCTGGGCCAGCCGGTCCGCAATCGCCCACAGCGCCGCGGGATTGACGCCGAGGCCGATATGGCTGGCGAAATGCACCTCGATGTTCTCGGCGGTGGCCGACGGCCGCACGCGCGAGGTCCGCCAGTTCACGATGCCATCGGTGCGGGAATAGATCGAGGTTGTCGGCACCGGCATGTCGCCGGCGATCGCGGCGCGGATCTCAGGGATGTCACCCACAGCTTCGCCGGACAACAGCTCATAGAGCCGCGTCGCATTGGTGGCGCGGATGTCGTCGGCGAACGGGCTGCCCAGCGTGATGATGGAGCGCACCAGCTCCGGCATCTGCGACGCCAGGTCGCGCGCATAGACGCCGCCGAGGCTCCAGCCGATGATCGAGACCTTGCGCCCGGACGCCTCATAGACCCGCTTCAGCAGGTCGCGCAGCGCAGCCCGCCTGCTGGAAATCCCGCCGAAATTGCGGCCCATGTTCCAGGCATAGGCATCATAGCCGAGCTCCTTCAGATAGCGCCGCATCGGCGCCATCGAAAGGTCGCTGGCGAGAAAGCCCGGCAAGGCGAGCACCGGATGACCATCGCCTCTCGGCGCCCGCATCAGCAAAGGCGACAGCAGCAGGCTCGAATTGAGCTCGAGCACGCCGCGCGCCTCCGCCAGCATCAGGAACAGGCTCGGCGGGCGCAACCGGCGTTCGGTCCCATCAACGCTCCTGTCCATGCCGGCCACTATTTCTTCTTGCTCGCGCCGCCGAAGCCTGCCATCGCCACGAACATGTCCTGGAAGCGCTCGGCGAGCTTGGGATCGAAGGTGAACCAGCTCTGCATCAGCGATTCCGGCGAAATCTTCTCGATGTTCGACAGCATCTGCTGCTGCAGCTTGTCCATGACGGCGGTTTGCATCGGCGCCACATCCGGCAGGCCGAAGAACTGCCGCGCTTCGAGGGGCGTACAATCTATCTCGACGTTGACCTTCATATCCGCCTCCTCAAATGCGCCTTGGCCCGCCATAGTATCGCCGCGACGGGGCGAGTTGCGCAAGCGAGCCGTACCTGCCCCGGGGGGCAGTCGGCCTCAATCATCCGTTATGGTCAACCAAACCGTTTGGAGCCGTTGCTCCAAACTGGCTGAAGCGGCCGGCATAGCGCGGCGCGCCCGAGATCTTTCCCGGGAGCGACAAGCGACACTCCGAAAGTCGAATGTCACGCGTTCGCGCCTGCCGCCTGCTCCTAGATCGCTTCATTGCGCTGCACCCGCGCAAACCGGTTAACCCTTTGGCAAATCGCGCTTGCGCAGCCGATAAACTCTGGCAACATGGATCGATAATACCAGCCGGACACAGCAGCCGGCGGACAAAAACGGGGACGCGGGATCACATGTCGGTACGTTGGAGTTTTGCGGCGGCTGCCGTCGCATTCGTCGCCTTTGCTTGGCCGGCATCGGCCCAGACGTTGAAGTATGCCAACCAGGGCGAGCTGAAGTCGCTGGATCCCTACACGCTGAAGGAAACCACGACGATCGCGCACCACGCCCACGTCTACGAAGGCCTCACCGCGCGCGACAAGGACCTCAAGATCATTCCAGCCCTGGCGGAAAGCTGGGAGACGCTGAGCCCGACCAAATGGCGCTTCCATCTGCGCAAGGGCGTGAAATTCCACAATGGCGATCCCTTCACCGCCGACGACGTGCTGTTCTCGGCCGAGCGCGTCCGCGCCAAGGGCTCGAATTTCCTCAGCAACGTCCCGGCCGACGCCAAGTTCAGCAAGGTCGACGATTACACCGTCGACGTGACGCTGGACTCGCCCAATCCCATCCTGATCTCGCAATGGGATAGCTGGTACATCATGGACAAGAAGTGGTCCGAGGAGAACAACTCGGTTGCACCGACGCCGGCCTCCGCAACCACGCCGAGCTACGCGGCGCTGCACGAGAACGGCACCGGCCCCTTCACGATCGAGAGCCACCAGCCCGGCGTGAAAACCGTGTTCAAGGCGTTTCCCGGCTATTGGCGCAAGCCCGAGCATAATCTCAAGGAGATCATCTTCACCCCGATCGGCTCCGACGCCACCCGCGTGGCCGCGCTGCTCTCGGGCGAAGTCGACGTCATCGAACCGGTTCCGCTCCAGGACATCCAGCGCGTCAATTCCAGCGGCGTCGCCACCGTCATGACCGCGCCGGAGATTCGTACCATCTTCATCGGCATGGATACGGCGCGCGACGAGCTGCTGTATTCCAACATCAAGGGCAAGAATCCGTTCAAGGACATCCGCGTCCGCGAAGCTTTCTACAAGACCATCGACGTCGATCTGATCAAGACCCGCGTCATGCGCGGCATGTCGACCCCCTCGACGTTGATGATCGCACCCGAGCTCTATCCGCTGTCGAAGGAATTCACCCGGCCGAAGCTCGATCCTGATGGTGCCAAGAAGCTGCTGGCCGACGCCGGCTATCCGAACGGCTTCGAAGTCACGATGGACTGCCCGAACGACCGCTATGTCAACGACGCCGCGATCTGCCAGGCGGTGGTCGGCATGCTGGCCCGCATCGGCGTCAAGGTGAACCTGCTGGCGCAGCCGAAGGCGCAGTATTTCGCCAAGGTGCTGAAGCCCGGCGGCTACCAGACCTCGTTCTTCATGCTGGGCTGGACGCCCGCGACGTCCGACTCGCACAACGTGCTGCACGACATCCTCGGCTGCCGCGACGATCCGAAGGATGCCACCCGGGGCGAGGCCAATCTCGGCGGCTATTGCAACAAGGAAGTCGACGCGCTCACCGACAAGGTCCTGATCGAGGGCGACACTGCCAAGCGCGACCAGCTGATCAAGCAGGCCTACGACATCGTCATCAAGGATTACGGCTACATTCCGCTGCATCAGCAACCGCTGGTGTGGGGCGTGTCGAAAAAGGTCAAATTGACCCAGCGCGCGGACAACCAGGTGCTGCTCTACTGGGCGACCAAACAGGGTGAATAGTGGCTTTGGCGAATTGGGTCCCGGAAGCGCAGGCTTCCGGGACCGCTCGTCTTCCGGCCGCGCAAAGCCGCGCGCCGAATGTCAAAAGCAGTGAAAGGTAGAGATGCTGGCTTTCACTCTTCGCCGCTTCCTGCAGGCGATCGGCGTGATGCTCGCCGTGGGCGTGATTGCGTTCGCGATGTTCCGCTTCGCCGGCGACCCGGTGAACCAGATCGTCTCGATCGACACCTCGGCCGCGCAGCGCGCTGAAATCCGGCAGTCGCTCGGCCTCGACGATCCCGTGCTGGTGCAGTTCGGCCGCTACTTCATCAATGCGCTGCAGTTCAAGTTCGGCGTGTCCTACCAGTTCCGCCTGCCGGTCTCCTCGCTGCTGGCGGAGCGGCTGCCGGCGACGCTGGAGCTTTCGATCTGCGCGACGCTGTTCGCGATGGTGGCCGGCATCCTGATGGGGGTCTATTCGGCGCTGCGCCGCGACACCGTGCTTGCCAAATTATTCCAGGCGGTATCGCTGATCGGCATTTCGCTGCCGACCTTCCTGATCGGCATCCTCCTGATCTATCTGTTCGCGGTGACCTTGGGCTGGCTGCCCTCCTTCGGCCGCGGCGAGGTGGTGAAGCTCGGCTGGTGGACCACCGGACTGCTGACCGTCTCGGGCCTGAAGGCGCTGATCATGCCGGCGATCACGCTCGGGCTGTTCCAGATGACCCTGATCATGCGGCTGGTGCGCGCCGAAATGCTGGAAGTGTTGCGAACCGACTATATCCGCTTCGCCCGCGCCCGCGGCCTGACCACGCGCGCGATCCATTTCGGCCATGCGCTGAAGAACACCCTGGTTCCCGTGATCACGGTGGCCGGCCTACAGTTTGGCTCGGTTATTGCTTTCTCGATCATCACCGAAACCGTGTTCCAATGGCCGGGCATGGGACTTCTGTTCGTGCAGGCCGTGCAAAATGTCGATATCCCGATCATGGCCGCATATCTGTTGATGGTCTCGCTGATCTTCGTCACCATCAATCTCGTGGTCGACATCCTCTACACCGTGGTCGATCCGCGCTTGCGGTCGACCGTCGGCCGCGCGGCGTGAGGGCTGACCGATGTCCGATGCCGTCGTCCCCCATCGCTCCCAAGACCACCAGGCCCCTGCCGGCTGGTTCAGGCGCGCGCTCGACAGCGACATCTTCTATTCGTTCCGCCGCTCCAGGCTGACGATGGTCGCCGCCGTGATCACGCTGCTGTTCTTTCTGCTCGCAATCTTCGCGTCGTGGCTCGCGGTGCAGAACCCGTTCGACCCGGCGCAGCTGCAGCTGATCAACTCGCGGATCGCGCCGCTGTGGACCGCCGACGGCCAGAGCCCGTTCCTGCTCGGCACCGACGAGCAGGGCCGAGATGTGCTCTCGGCGATCCTCTACGGCCTGCGCATCTCGCTTGCGGTCGGCCTGGCCGGCGTGGTCTTTGCCGGCGCGCTCGGCATCGCCCTCGGGCTGATCGCAGGCTATTTCGGCGGCGTGGTCGACACCGTGATCATGCGGATCGCCGACGTGCAGCTCACCTTCCCCGCGATCCTGATCGCGCTGCTGGTCAACGGCGTCGCCAAATCGCTGCTCGGCAACCGGCTCGACGAGATGAGCACGCTCGGCGTCCTCATCATCGCGATCGGCCTCAGTTTCTGGGTGCAATATGCCCGCACCGTGCGCGGTTCGGTGATGGTCGAGAAGAACAAGGATTACGTGGCCGCGGCGCAGCTGATCGGCCTGCCGGCGCCGAAGATCATGCTGCGGCACGTGCTGCCGAACACGATGGGCCCGATCCTCGTCATCGCCACCATCAACCTCGCGCTCGCGATCATCACCGAGGCGACGCTGTCATTCCTTGGCGCCGGCATGCCCGACACCATGCCCTCGCTCGGCACCCTGATCCGGATCGGCAACAACTATCTGTTCGCCGGCGAATGGTGGATCGTCGCCTTCCCCGGCATTGCGCTGGCCGGCCTGATCCTCTCCATCAACCTGCTCGGCGACTGGCTGCGCGACGCCCTCAATCCAAAGCTCCGATGACCAAGCCTGTTCTTTCCGTGCGCAATCTCGAGGTGGAATTCGTCACCCGCCGTGCGACCTTGCGCGCCATCAACGGCGTGTCGTTCGACATCGCCAAGGGCGAGGTGCTCGGCGTGGTCGGCGAGTCCGGCGCCGGCAAATCGGTCACCGGCCTTGCCGTGATCGGGCTGATCGATCCGCCCGGCCGCATTTCCGGCGGCGAGATCGAACTATCGGGCACGCGGATCGACCATCTTCCGCCGGAGGAGATCCGCCGCATCAGGGGCAAGCGGATCGGCATGATCTTCCAGGATCCGCTGACCAGCCTCAATCCGCTCTACCGGATCGGCGACCAGATCATCGAGACCATTCGCACCCACAGCAATCTGAGCGAGAGCGCCGCGCGCAGGCGCGCCATCGATCTGTTGGCCGAGGTCGGCATTCCTGCGCCGGAGAAGCGCATCGACGGCTATCCGCACGAATTCTCCGGCGGCATGCGCCAGCGCGTCGTGATCGCGCTTGCGATCTGCGCCGAGCCCGAACTGATCATCGCCGACGAGCCGACCACCGCGCTCGACGTCTCCGTGCAGGCGCAGATCATCGCGCTGATCAAGCGCCTCGGCCGCGACCACGGCACCGCCGTGATGCTGGTAACCCACGACATGGGCGTGATCGCCGAGACCTGTGACCGCGTTGCGGTGATGTATTCCGGCCGCATCGCCGAGATCGGCCCGGTGCAGGAGGTGGTGCGTAACCCGCTGCATCCCTATGCCAAGGGCCTGATGGGCGCGATCCCGACCCTCGCCGGCGAGGACAAGCGCCTGGTGCAGATCCCCGGCTCGATGCCGCGGCTGTCGGCGATCCCGCCGGGCTGCCCGTTCAATCCGCGCTGCGCGTTTGCCTTCGATCGCTGCCACGTCGAACGCCCCGAGCCGATCCGGCAGGGCACGCAATCCGTCGCCTGCCATCTGTTCGAGCCGGCGAAGGAGACGGCGGCATGAGCGGGACATTGATCGAGGTCAGGAACCTGCGCCGCGTCTTCGACGTCTCCAAGCCGTGGCTCAACCGCGTGATCGAGGGCGGCCATCTCGAATTCCTGAAAGCCGTCGACGGCGTCTCTTTCGACATCAAGCGCGGCGAGACCTTCGCGCTGGTCGGCGAATCCGGTTCCGGCAAGACCACCGTCGCGCGCATGGTGGTCGGCCTGCTGCCGCCGAGTTCGGGCGAGGTCGTCATCGACGGAGTCTCGATGACCGACCCGCGGCAGGGCCAGGCGCGCCGCCGCTTGCGCCGGCGCATCCAGATGGTTTTTCAGGATCCCTATGCGAGCCTCAATCCGCGCTACCGGGTCGCCGCCATCGTCGCCGAGCCGATCCGCGCCTTCGACCTGATCCAGGGCGAGCGCGACATCAAGGCCCGGGTCGGCGAATTGCTCTCGCTGGTCGGCCTGCACCCCGACGACGGCCAAAAATTCCCGCACGAATTTTCTGGCGGCCAGCGCCAGCGCATCGCGATCGCCCGCGCGCTGGCGTCCGAGGCCGAGTTCATCGTCTGCGACGAGCCGACCTCGGCGCTCGACGTCTCCGTGCAGGCGCAGATCCTCAATCTGATGCGCGACCTGCAGGACAAGTTCGGCCTCACCTATCTCTTCATCAGCCACAATCTCGCGGTGGTCCGCCACATGGCGAGCCGGATCGGCGTGATGTATCTCGGCCGCATCGTCGAGATCGCCGAGGGTCGGGAATTGTTCGAGAACCCGCGGATGCCCTACACGAAGATGCTGCTCGGCGCGGTTCCGGACCTTGCGATGTCCGGCCGCCAGCGGATCCCGGTGAAGGGCGAGATTCCGAATCCGATCGATCCGCCGCCGGGCTGCTCGTTCAACCCGCGCTGTCCCCTCGCCTTCGATCTCTGCCGCGAGAAGACACCGGAACTGATCGACGGCGTCGCCTGCCATGCCGTCAACAGTCCCGCCGCCGTTCCGGCATGATCACGCGGATGGGAGCGGCCATGTCCACCAAGCGGTTGGCATACCAGCCGGCCTGTGATCAAGTGCGCCCGCCGAAGAGGCCCAACAACAAACCGACGAACCGTCAATCGCCATGAGCAACATCAACCCCGATCCGTTCACAACCCGGCCCGAGATCGAAGGCACCTTCGGCGTCGTCACCTCGACGCACTGGATCGCCACCGCGGTCGGCATGGCAACGCTGGAGAAAGGCGGCAACGCCTTTGACGCCGGAGTAGCCACCGCCTTTACGCTACAGGTGGTCGAGCCGCATCTGAACGGCCCCGGCGGCGACGTGCCGATCATCGTGCACGACGTCAAGCGCGGCAAGAGCGAGGTGATCTGCGGCCAAGGCCCAGCGCCGGCGAAGGCAACCATCGCGCATTATCGCAGCGAGGGCCTCGAGATGGTACCCGGCACCGGCCTGCTTGCGGCCTGCGTGCCCGGCACATTCGAATCCTGGATGCTGCTGCTGCGCGACTACGGCACCATGAAGCTGCGCGACGTGCTGGAGCCCGCGATCGCCTACGCCCGCGACGGCTATCCGCTGGTCGAGCGTGCATCGGCCACCATCAAGACCGTCGAACAACTGTTCCGGAAATACTGGACCACATCGGCCGACGTCTATTTGCCTGGTGGCGAGGTGCCGAAGCCTGGCACCATCTTCACCAACAAGAAACTCGCCGAGACCTACGCCCGCATCCTGAGCGAGGCGGAGAGCGCCGGCGGCGATCGCGTGGCGCAGATCGAGCGCGCGCGGCAGGCCTGGTCGAAGGGCTTCGTCGCCGAGGCGATCGACAAGTTCTGCCGTACCCAGGAGGTGATGGACGTCTCCGGCTCGCCGCATCGCGGCGTGTTGTCGGCCGACGACATGGCGCGCTGGCAGCCAACCATCGAGGCGCCCCTCACCTACGACTACGGCCGCTATACCGTGCAGAAGGCCGGGGTCTGGAGCCAGGGTCCGGTGATGCTGCAGCAGCTCGCGCTGCTGAAAGGTTTCGAGCTCGACGGGCTCGATCCCGCAGGTCCCGACTTCATCCATCTGCAGATCGAAGCCGCCAAGCTCGCCTATGCCGATCGCGAGACGTTCTACGGCGACCCGAAGTTCACCGAGATCCCGATCGAGACGCTGCTGTCCGATGCCTATAACAACGAACGGCGCAAGCTGATCTCAAAAGACAAGGCCTCGCTCGACTTCCGCCCCGGCTCGGTCGAAGGCTTCGGCGGCGTCGTGAAGTTGCGACACGCCGAAGGGCATCGCGAAGCGGTCGGCGCCATGGGCGCGGGCGAGCCGACCGTCGGCCGGTTCGGCGAAGTGCGTGGCGACACCGTGCATTTCGACATCATCGACAAGGCCGGCAACATGATCTCGGCGACGCCGTCCGGCGGCTGGCTGCAGTCCTCGCCGGTGATTCCCGAGATCGGTTTCTGCCTCGGCAGCCGTGCCCAGATGCTCTGGCTCGAGGAGAACCACCCTGCCTCGCTTGCGCCGGGCAAGCGGCCGCGCACCACGCTGTCGCCGACCATGGCGCTGCGCGACGGCGAGCCGTATCTCTCCTGGGGCTCGCCCGGCGGCGACCAGCAGGACCAGTGGATCACGCAGTTCTTCCTGCGTCATGTCCACGCCAGGCTCAATCTGCAGGAGGCGATCGACGCGCCGGCCTGGCACTCCGAGCATTTCCCGATCTCGTTCTGGCCGCGCACCTCGCGGCCCGGCGTGCTGGTGCTGGAAAACCGCGTGCCGAAATCGACCATCGACGAATTGAAACGCCGCGGCCATGTGGTTGAGATCGGTCCCGATTGGTCGGAAGGCCGCCTCACCGCGGCCTCGAAGGTCGGTGCCCGCCGCCGCGCCGCCGCCAATCCGCGCGGCATGCAGGGTTACGCCGCAGGCCGCTAGACGAGATGACCATCGTATCATGATGATGTCGGATCAAATTGCGGGCCAAGCCTCAAACTCCACCTCGCCCCGCTTGCGGGGAGAGGCACAGGCCGCCCACGGCGGCCGTCCTCAAGAACGCCGAAGCGGAGCTTCGGCTATGTCGCATCGAAGATGCGATACGGGTGAGGGGGAGGCTCCGCAAACCCCACATCTGCCGCTTTCGCGGAACGAGCCCCTCACCCCACCCCTCTCAGAGCGAGCTTCGCTCGTCTCGACCCCGCGAAGAGCGGGGAGAGGGAGAAGAGACACGAGATGACCTGGTCGATCATCGCCCGCGACAGCGCCACCGGCCAGCTCGGCATCGCCGTCGCGACGCGGTTCTTCGCGGTCGGCGCGCTGGTGCCGCACATCGCATCCGGGATCGGCGCGGTGGCGACGCAGGCGCTGGTCAATCCCTACTACGGCATCGACGGCCTCGCGCTGTTACGCGGCGGCAACAGCCCGCATGAGGTGATCGCGGCGCTGATTACGCCCGACAGCGGCCGCGAGAGCCGGCAGCTACATGTCATGGACGCCAGCGGCCGCATCGCGGCGCATTCCGGCAAGGACTGCATCGACTGGTTCGGCCATATCGCCGGCGACGGGTTCTCGATCGCCGGCAACATGCTGGCAGGACCCGCGGTGCTCGACGGGACCGCGCGCGTTTATGCCGAGAACGAGACGCTGCCGTTCGCGGAACGGCTGATCAAGGCGATGTTCGCCGGCGAAGCGGCCGGCGGCGACAAGCGCGGCAAGCAATCGGCGGCGCTTCTGATCCACGGCGCGGAGGAATGGCCGGCGCTCGACCTGCGCGTCGACGACCACGCCGATCCCCTGCGCGAGCTTGAGCGGCTGGAAGCCGTCAGCCGCGAGCACTGGGTGCCGTTCCGGAGCTTCATGCCGACCCGCGGCAACCCGGCCGGAACCAGCGATCGCGCCACAATCGACGCCGGCATCGCCACGGCAACCACGAGCCGCGAATGACGGCAGGCCCGCTGATCGAGATCGAAGGCCTGCGCGTCACCTTCCAGGGCGATGACGGCCGCAAGACGCATGCCGTCGACAGCGTCGATCTTTCCGTCGCCAAGGGCGCGACGCTCGGCCTCGTCGGCGAGTCCGGCTGCGGCAAGAGCGTGACCTCGCTCGCGATCATGGGGCTGTTGCCGAAGCAATCCGCCGCGGTCTCCGGCGCGATCCGCTTCGACGGCTTCGACCTGCTCGACGTGCCTGATACGACGCTGCGCGACCTGCGCGGCAATCGCCTTGCGATGATCTTCCAGGAGCCGATGACCTCGCTCAACCCGAGCTTCACCATCGGCGACCAGATCACCGAGACCATCTTGCGCCACCGCGGCGGCTCCCGGCGCGCGGCGCGCGAACGCACCATCGAGCTGCTGCGCCGCGTGCACATCCCCTCGCCCGAGAAGCGCATCGACGAGTTTCCGCACAAGCTGTCCGGCGGCATGCGCCAGCGCGTGATGATCGCGATGGCGCTGGCCTGCGATCCGCAGCTCCTGATCGCCGACGAGCCGACCACCGCGCTCGACGTCACCTTGCAGGCGCAGATCCTCGATCTGATGCGGGAGCTGAAGGCCGCGAGCGGCGCCGCGATCATCCTGATCACCCACGATCTCGGCGTCGTCGCCGAAGTTTGCGACGAGGTCGCGGTGATGTATGCGGGCGAAATCGTCGAGCGCGCGCCGGTCGACGAGCTGTTTGCCAATCCGCAGCATCCCTACACGGTCGGCCTGCTCGGCTCGATCCCGCGGCTCGACCGCCGCACCAGCCATCTCGCCACCATCGAGGGCATGGTGCCGAATATGGCCAACCCGCCCGCCGGCTGCCGCTTTGCCGCGCGCTGCCCGTTCGTGGAACTTGCCTGCACCCAATCGCCGCCGCCGCTCGCGATGCTGAGCCCAACCCACGCCTCGCGCTGCATCCGCGCGCCGCTGGAGCGGCTGGTGTCATGACCGCGCTGCTCGAGGTCGAAGGGCTGGTGAAGCATTTCGTCGCCGAACGCTCGCTGTTCGGCCGGCCGACCGCCCATGTGAAGGCGGTCGACGGCGTCAGCTTCACGGTCGAGGCCGGCAAGACGCTGGCGCTGGTCGGCGAATCCGGTTGCGGCAAATCCACCGTCAGCCGGCTGGTGCTGCGGCTGATCGAGCCGGACGCCGGACGGATCCGCTTCGAGGGCCGCGACCTCGGCACGCTCAATGCCGGGCAGCTGCGCGCCTTCCGCCGCGACGCGCAGCTGATCTTCCAGGACCCCTACGCCTCGCTCAACCCGCGCATGACGGTGAGCCAGATCCTGACCGAGCCGCTGGCGCTGCATAATCTCGTCCCGGCCGCGGACCGCCGCGCGCGGGTCGAGCAGCTGTTGCGCCTGGTCGGGCTCGAGCCGCGCTTTGCGCGCCGCTATCCGCACGAATTCTCCGGCGGCCAGCGCCAGCGCATCGCGATTGCCCGCGCGCTCGCAGTCGAGCCGAAGCTGATCATCTGCGACGAGCCCGTGTCGGCACTCGACGTCTCGATCCGTTCCCAGATCCTGAATTTGCTGCGCGACCTGCAGGATCGCCTGAAGCTTGCCTACATCTTCGTCTCGCACGATCTCGCCGTGGTGAAGCACATCGCCGATCGCGTCGCGGTGATGAATCTCGGCACCATCGTCGAGACCGCCGATGCCCAAGCGCTGTTCGCCGCGCCGCGCCATCCCTATAGCCGCGCGCTGTTGTCGGCGATCCCGGTGCCGAAGCCGCGCGCCAGGCGCAGCCGCATCGTGCTGGAGGGCGAGCTGCCGAGCGCGCTGAATCCGCCCTCCGGCTGCCGCTTCCATACCCGCTGTCCCTATGTGATTGCGCGCTGCCGCAGCGAAGTGCCGCAGTTGCGCGAAGATGGCACCGGATATGCAACGGCCTGTCACCGGACGCGCGAGCTGCCCGGCGCGGAGGCGATCGTGCCTTCCGATGGCGGGTTCTCGCCGACACTGGAAAAGCTGGTGGCGGCGTTCAATGCGGCGGAAGCCTCGGGGCGGCCCGGGGTTATTTCACAGGGAACAAAGGCGTAGGGAATAAGGGGGTTGGCGATGAGATTTTGGCGCTTGGCGGTCCTGATGGCGGCCCTCGTGACCTGGTGCGGAACGAGCGCGCATGCCGAGACGACACTTCGCATCGGGCTCGCCGAGGACCCCGACATCCTCGATCCTTCAATCGGACGCACCTATGTCGGCCGCATCGTCTTTTCAGCCTTCTGCGACAAGCTGTTCGACATTGACGAGAAGCTGAACATCGTTCCGCAGCTCGCGCTGTCCTACGAGAACTCGGCCGACGGCAAAGAGATGACGATCAAGCTCCGGCCGGGCGTCAAGTTCCACGACGGTGAGCCGTTCGACGCCGAAGCCGCCAAATTCTCGCTGGAGCGCCATCTGACGCTGCCGACCTCGTTTCGCAAACCGGAATTGGCTGCGCTCGACCACGTCGACGTCGTTGATCCCCTGACCATCAAGCTGGTGCTCAAGACGCCCTACTCGCCGCTGATCGCCCAGCTGACCGACCGCGCCGGCATGATGGTTTCGCCGAAAGCGGTGAAGGAAGCGGGCGACAAATTCGGGCTGCATCCAGTCTGCGCCGGACCCTACAAGTTCGTCGAACGCGTGCAGCAGGACCGCATGGTGTTCGAGAAATTCGGGGATTACTGGAACAAGGACAACGTCTTCATCGATCGCATCGTGTTCCTTCCTATCGTCGATGCCACGGTGCGGCTCGCCAATCTGAAATCCGGCGGGCTCGACCTGATCGAGCGCGTGCTCGCCACCGATATCAAGGACGTCCGAGCTGACAAGCGGCTCGTGCTGTCGACCGCGCCTGAACTCGGCTATCTCGGCCTTACCATCAACCTCGGCAACGACAAGAGCAAGGGGCCGCTCAGCCAGTCGGAAAAGGTGCGCCAGGCGCTCGATCTGTCGATTGACCGCGAGGCGCTCAACCAGGTCGTCTTCAACGGCGAGTTCACGCCGGGCAATCAGTGGGTCAGCCCGACGCATCCTTACTATCAGAAGGCGTTTCCGGTTCGGGGACGCGACATTGCCAAGGCCAAGGCGCTGCTGAAGGAGGCCGGTGTCACGCTGCCCGTCGCCATCGACTACATGGTCCCCAAAGGCGCCGAGAACGAAGCCGTGGCCCAGGTCGTGCAGTCGATGGCGGCCGAAGCAGGCTTTGACATCAAGATCCGCGTGGTCGAATTTGCGACGACTTTCAAGCAGGCCCAGGCCGGCGAATTTCAGGTGTTTCAGATCAACTGGAGCGGCCGGATCGATCCTGACGGCAATTCCTATGTCTTCCTGCACACCAAGGCGCCGCAGAACGACGGCGGCTATTCCAACGCGGAAGCCGACAAGCTGATGGAAGATGCGCGGCTGATCAACGATCCCGCCCAGCGCAAGGCGATCTACGAGAAGATGACCAGGATCGTGCTCAATGACGAGCCGATCATCTACATCTATCACCGCACACTCCTGATCGCGCACTCCACCAAGGTCGAGGGTTACCGGCAGATGCCGGACGGATTGGTGCGCGTGGTCGGGCTGAAATTGAAATGATCGCCACAGCGCAGGGCACGCGGGGCCGACAATGCTGAACTTCCTCGCCAAGCGGCTGGTTCAGCTGGCCCCGACGCTGTTCTTCGTCTCGCTCCTGATCTTCTCGCTGCAACATTTGCTGCCCGGCGATCCGGCACTGGTGATGGCCGGCGAGGAGCGCGATCCGGCCGTCATCGAACAGATCCGCCAGCAATACCACCTGGATCAACCGATTCCGGTGCAATATGCCTATTGGGTCAAAGGCGTGCTCATGGGCGACCTCGGCGAGTCCCTGCGCAACAAGATGCCGGTGTCGAGCCTGATCGCGCAGAAGCTGCCGGTCACGATGCAAATCGCCGGCATGGCGATCGTGGTCGCCTTCCTGATCGGCATTCCCGCCGGCATCATCTCGGCGGTGAAGATCGGCACGGCGTGGGACTATGGCGCCAATTTGTTCGCGCTGTGGGGTATCTCGACGCCGAACTTCTGGCTCGGCATCATGCTGATCTTCCTGTTCTCCGTCGAACTCGGCTGGCTGCCGGCCTCCGGCTACGTGCCGCTCAGCGAAAACTGGCGCGCGAGCCTCGCCGCATCCGTCATGCCCGCCTTCGTGCTCGGCAACGCGATCGCGGCGGTCCTGATGCGGCATACGCGAAGCGCGATGCTGCAGGTGCTGGAGAGCGACTATGTCCGCACCGCGCGGGCGAAGGGCCTGTCCGAGCGCACGGTGATCCTCAAGCATGCGATGCGCAACGCGCTGACGCCGATCATCACGCTCGGCGCGCTCGAGCTCGGCACGCTGCTGTCGGGTGCGGTGCTCACCGAGCAAATCTTCTCGATCCCGGGCTTCGGCAAGCTGATCGTCGATGCCGTGTTCAACCGCGACTATGCCGTCGTGCAGGGCGTGGTGCTGACAACGGCGACGATCTACATCACGCTCAATCTGATCGCTGACATCGCCTACATCCTCGTCAACCCGCGGCTGAGGGGCTGATCGGATGACCGACGCTGCACTCAGCCCCCTCGCTCCGCTTGCCGTCGCCGAAACGCTCGAGAGCCCGGCGCGGCGCGCCTGGCGGCGGCTGATCCGGCGCAAGGGTGCCGTGCTCGGGCTCACCGTGATCGCGGTCTTTATCCTGCTCGCCGTGTTCGCGCCGCTGATCGTGCCCTATGATCCGGTCGCGACGAGCTGGTCGCTGGTGCGCAAGGCGCCGTCGGCGCAACACTGGTTCGGCACCGATGAACTCGGCCGCGACGTGTTCGCCCGCGTCGTGTTCGGCGCCCGCGCCTCGCTGCTTGCCGGCGTCATCTCGGTCGGCATCGCGCTTGCGATCGGCGTGCCGCTCGGCCTCCTCGCCGGCTATCGCGGCGGCTTCATCGACGCGCTGATCAGCCGCATCACCGATGCCATGCTGGCCTGCCCGTTCCTGATCCTGGCGATCGCGCTCGCAGCATTCCTCGGCCCAAGTCTTAGCAATGCCATGATCGCGATCGGCGTCTCGGCGACCCCGATCTTCATCCGCCTGACCCGCGGCCAAGTGATGAGCGTCAAGGTCGAGGATTATGTCGAGGCCGCGCGCGCCATGGGCAATCCGCGCTGGCGCATCGCGCTGGTCCACATCCTGCCCAACATCCTGCCGGCGCTGCTGGTGCAGGCGACGCTGTCGATTGCGGCCGCGATCATCGCCGAGGCCGCGCTGTCGTTCCTCGGCCTCGGCCAGCAGCCGCCGGCGCCGTCCTGGGGCAGCATGCTCAACGCCGCGCAGCGCTTCCTGACCAGTGCGCCCTGGATGGCGGTCTGGCCGGGGCTTGCGATCTTCCTGGTCGTGCTGTCGTTCAATTTGGTCGGCGACGGCCTGCGCGACGCGCTCGATCCGAAGGCGCGGTGACCGGTCGGCCGTATCGAGCGCGCGCCATTCTTCCCCGTCACCCTGAGGAGCGCGGAACGCGCGTCTCGAAGGGTCGACGGCCCGGCTGGTGGCCGTGCATCCTTCGAGGCTCGCTTCGCTCGCACCTCAGGATGACGGGGAGAGTTGCGTGACACCAAGTTCTCGTCATTGCGAGCGAAGCGAAGCAATCCATCATCACCGAGCATGCGGAGCTATGGATTGCTTCGTCGCTTCGCTCCTCGCAATGACGACGGAAGCTAAATCACGACCTCGCGCAACACCCTCCTGCAATCCATCTCGTATTCGAGATCGACCACCGGCGGGCGGCAGAAGTGCCAGGTCAGGCCGGAGCGGGTGGCGCCGCGGCGGACCAGTTCGTCGACGAGCACCGGATGGATGTCGTGCACGGTGTAGGCCTGCACCGCCGTCGTCTCCTGCCAGCCGAAGCTGAACTCCGCAAGACGCCGCTCCATCTCACTCGCGGTGAAGCGGACCTTCTCCCGCCACGCGCCGGGACTGAGATCGCGATAGCAAACGATGCGGTCGGGATAGCTGGCGGTGCCGCCGCGTGCCTCGGCGCCGCCGGCGATCACGAAGGACGGCGACGTCGTCGTGCTCGGCCGCGTGAACGAGAACGCATGGAACGACGGCTCGGCCGGCGGATCGATCTCGGGACAGACATTGCTGCGCGCCACGGGATTGATGGTGCCGTCGAACAGGCCCCATTCGGCGAGCGTCTTGACGTAGTGCTGGTTGAAGGCCCGGAAGCCGTCCTCGGTGAAGGCGGCCGGCGAACGCAATTCGCAGGCGCAGAACGCGGTCAGCGGCCGGCCGGCGTCGCGGATGTAGGCCGCGATCCGCGCAAAACCTTCCGCGAGCGGCAGCAGGCGATCGAAGCGCACCCGCTCGATCTCATAACCGGCGTTCGCCTGCGCGCCGCTTGAATATTGGAACACGGCCGGAATGAACCGGTAGTTGCCCGCCGCAAACTCGCTCGCCATGCCTGTTTCCTCCGGATTCCTTAAGACGAGTACTTTCTGCCCGCCGTCGGCAAAGCCTATCATGAGACAAAGAAAAGGCGGCAGTGGCTTTCGCCAGTGCCGCCTTCTCTGCGAGCATGAGCTTGGAGGGCTCAGGTCGGTTTCAGCGCGCCGCCACGCTGGTCGAGTTCGTAATCGGCGATCTGCTTGGCGCGATCGGAATGGGCCGCGGCCTGGTGGTCGGTCGCGATCACCGTGTAGACCATCGGCAGCACGAACAGCGTGAACAGCGTGCCGATCGTCATGCCGGCCACGACCACAAGCCCGATCGAGAAGCGGCTGGCAGCGCCCGCACCCGAGGCCGTGAGCAGCGGCAGCAGGCCGGTGACCATGGCCGCCGTCGTCATCAGGATCGGACGCAGGCGGATCCGGGCGGCCATCTCGATCGCCGCGCGGCGGTCCAGTCCCTCGTTGAGCTGCAACTCGTTGGCGAACTCCACCATCAGGATGCCGTGCTTGGTGATCAGTCCGACCAGCGTCAGCAGGCCCACCTGGGTGTAGATGTTCATGGTGGCGACGCCGAAGAACAGCGGGATCAAGGCGCCGACGATCGCCATCGGCACGGAGATCATGATCACGAACGGATCGCGCAGGCTCTCGAACTGCGCCGCCAGCACCAGGAAGATGATGATGATGGCGAACGCGAAGGTGACCAGCAGCTGATTGCCTTCGTGGACGTATTGCCGGGAGTCGGCCAGGAAGTCGTAGCTGAAGCCGGACGGCAGCTTCTTGGCTTCACCCTGCAGGAAGTCCACCGCCTGGCCCATCGAGACGCCGGGCATCGGCACGGCCTGGAAGGTCGACGAGTTGAGCTGGTTGTAGTGGGTCAGCGCGTTGGGATCGACGCCGGTCTCGACCGAAACCACGGTCGACAGCCGCACCAGCTGCCCGGTCGCGGTGGGAACGTAGTAATCGTTGAATGCCTCGGGCGCGAGCCGGCTGGCGCGCGGCACCTGCGGGATCACCTGGTAGGAGCGCCCTTCCAGATTGAAGCGGTTGACGTAGTTGCCGCCGAGCAGCGTCGCCAGGGCGCCACCGATCGACTGCATGGTGATGCCGAGGTCGCTCGCCTTGGAGCGATCGACCTTTACCCGGACCACCGGCTGGTTGAAGTCGAGATCGCTGTCGGTGACGATGAACAGGCCGCTCTTGCGCGCCGCATCCTTCAGCTTGCTCATCTGGTCGAACACCTGCTGGAATCCGGCCGTCGAAGAGATCACCATCTGCACCGGCAGACCGCCGGGGCCGCCGGGCAGCGGCGGCAGGCTGAACGCGAACGCGCTGATGCCCTCGATCTTGGACAGTTCGGCCTGAACCAGCGGCTGTAGCGCCTGCGCGCTGCGCTTGCGCTCATCCCACGGCTTGAGCAGCATGCCCGCGAAGCCGCCCTGCGGACCGGTGATGCCGTTCAGGATGAACCGCAGGTCGGTCTCGGGAAACTTCTGGAACTCCTTGTCCATCTTGTCGCCGTAGAAATCGATGTAGTCGATGTTGGCGTATTTCGGCGCCTTGGTCACCGCGAACACGATGCCCTGGTCCTCCTGCGGCGCCAGCTCCTTCTGGATGTGCATATAGAGGAAGCCGACCAGACCGAGGATGGTCACGGCGAACAGCGCCGTGATCGGGCGGTAGTCGAGCGAACGGTCGAGCTGACGGCCATAGGCGCGCGTCAACGCGCCGAACACGCGATTGACCAGCCTGGCGAAACGCCCCTCCTCCGCGCTCTTGAGGAACACCGAGCACATCATCGGCGACAGCGTCAGCGCGATCACGCCCGACACGATCACCGAGCCGGCCAGCGTGAAGGCGAATTCGCGGAACAGCGTGCCGGTCACGCCGCCGAGGAAGCCGATCGGCGCGTACACCGCCGCCAGCGTGATCGTCATCGAGACGACGGGACCGACGATCTCGCGGGCACCCTTTAGCGATGCCTGCACCGGTGGCAGGCCCTCCTCGAGATGTCGATGGATGTTCTCCACGACAACGATGGCGTCGTCGACCACGAGGCCGATCGCCAGCACCATCGCCAGCAGCGTCAGCAGGTTGAAGCTGAAACCGGCGGCCAGCATCAGGATGCAGACGCCGATCAGCGACAGCGGGATGGTGACGACGGGAATGATCACCGACCGCAGCGAGGCCAGGAACAGGAAGATGACGACGACGACGATCAGGACCGCTTCGGTGAGCGTCTTCTCGACCTCATCGATCGACGATTGAATGAACTTGGTGGAATCGTAGGCCACCTTCATCTTCATCGACGGCGGCAGGTTGCGCTCGAGGTCGGGGAACAGCGCGCGCACGCCCTTCACCAGGGTCAGCGGGTTGCCCTGCGGCGTCGCCTTGATGCCGATGAAGATCGCATGCTCGCCGTTGAAGGCGACGCTGGCGTCCGTGCTCTGCGCGGCGAGTTCCACCGTCGCGATGTCCTCGATGCGCACGAAGCCGCCGTCCTTCGCCTTCACGATCATCCGCTTGAACTGATCGATGTTCTGAAGGTCGGTATTGGCCGAGACGTTGGAGACGATGAAGAAGCCCTTGGTCTGGCCGGCCGCGGCCTGGAAGTTGTTGGCGGCGATCGCGGCGGCGACGTCGTTTGGCGACACACCGCGTCCGGCCATGCGGGTCGGATCGAGCCAGACGCGCATCGCAAAGGTCTGGCCGCCGAGGATGTCGGCCGACGCGACGCCATCTACCGTCGAGAGCACCGGCTGCACGACGCGGGTCAGGTAGTCGGAGATCGACGATCCGGTCAGCTCTTCGCTGGAGAAGCCGAGATACATCACGGCAATAGTGTCACCGGTCGCCTTGGTCACGACGGGATCGAAGGCTTCCTTCGGGATCAGGTATTTGACCGAGTTGACCTTGGCGAGCACCTCGGTCAGCGCCTGGTTCGGATCGTGATTGAGCTTGACGTAGACCTGAATCGTCGAGGTGCCGAGCACCGAGTTCGACGTCATGTAGTCGACGCCTTCGGCCGACGCGACGGCCTGCTCGATCGGCGTGGTGATGAAGCCGTTGATCAGCTCGGGCGACGCACCGGGGTATGACGTGGTGATCGTCACGACGGTGTTCGAAAGATTCGGATATTGCCGGATTGGCAAAACCATCGCCGCGCGCAGGCCGATCAGCAGGATCAGCAGGCTGACGACGACCGACAGCACCGGGCGCTTGATGAAAATATCAGTGAAGGCCATCGCCAACTCGATTCGTGTTCTGCCGGCTTGCGGCAAGATGTGGCGGAGGGCCGATGGCCCTCCGAGTTCGATGAATGAAGATCAGTAGCGCGGCGGTTCGGCCGGAACCGGCGGCGGCGGATCGGTCGAGATCGCAACCGCCATGCCCGACTGCAGCTTGATCTGGCCGACGGCGACGACCTTGTCCCCCGCCTTCAGACCCTTGAGGATCTCGACACGGCCCTCGACGCGGTTGCCCGTCTTCACGAAGGTGCGGTCCGCGGTCAGGGTGGTCTTGCCGTCGTCGCCCTTCTTCTCGGTGATCAGGAACACCGAGTCGCCGTACAGGGTGTAGTCGACCGCGGTTTCGGGAATGGTCACGACCGGCGGCTTCCCGGGCAGCACGATCGTGGTGGTCGCGAACATGCCGGGCTTGAGGATGCTGTCCGGATTCCGGATCGTGGCCTGAACCCGGATGTTGCGGGTGTCGGTCGCGATCTGCGGCTCGATGGTCGTGATCTTGCCCTCGAAGGTGCGGCCCGGATAGGCGTCGACCGAGACGCGTACGGCCTGGCCGACCTTGATCTGCGAGCTCTGCTTCTCTGTCACGGTCAGGTTGGCGTACAGCACCGACAGATCGGTCAGCGACACGATCTGGGTGCCGGCCGTCAGGTACTGGCCGACTTCGACCTGGCGCACGCCGAGATCGCCTTCGAACGGTGCGCGCACCAGCTTCTGCGAGATCAGCGCTTCGGTCTTGGCAATGCCCGCCTTGGCCTGGTCGTAAGCCGCCTGCGCGGTGTCGACGGTCGATTGCGGACCGAACTGGCGCGACGCGAGCTGCTTGGCGCGGTCGAGTTGCAGCTCGCCGACGGTCGCTTGCGCCTTGTAGTTGGCGAGGTCGCCCTGCTCCGGTGCGTCGAACAACTGCACCAGCGGCGTGCCGGCCTTTACGTGGCTGCCGGCGGTGAACAGGATCTCGGTGATGCGGCCCGGCACGTCGGTCGTGACGTTGACCTGGTGCACGGCGACGAGATCGCCGACGGCGGTCAGCAGGTTCGGAATCACTTCCGTCTTCGCCTCGACGGCCGACACGTTCGCCGGCGGCGGCTTATTGTTGGCAAAGAACTGCGCGATCATGTGGCTGCGGAAGGCATTGAAGCCGACCAGCGCGCCGACGAGCAGGGCCAGCAACAGGCCTACGATGATGAACCAGCGCACCATGCGGACGGGACGCTTGGCTTGCTTCTCCTTGATCGGTTGCCCCGAGATGTGGCTTTCGGTCTGAATATTCATGTCATGCACTTTCTGCAGTTACCGACGGTCCTGCGATCGGCGACGGCTGGCGGCCCAAATGAGTTGAAATTGCGGCTTCGGTAAGTCCGATGCCGCGAAGGATGAATTGGCAAAGCTGGCGCTCGGCCGCGGCGGCATCGCCGTAGGGGAGGCATGGTGTCGCAGGCAGCTGGGTCAGCGCACCCATCAGCACGGTATGGTGCGCAAACCAGAACAGGTTGAGCGGCTCGTCGCCGATCTTCGTGGCCTCGCCGGCGGCGATCGCCCGCTCGAGCGAGGCGGCGAAGGTCGGACCGATCAGCTTGCCGACCTTGTCGTAGAGCAGGCGCGCAAACTCGCCGTCGTCGAGATGGCTCGTCACCATCAGCCGCATCCGCTGCGCCTCTTCCTGGTCCGGCGCATCACGCAGCTGCATGAAGTGACCGACCATGCCTTGCACCAGCTCGACCAGCGTCGCAGTCGAGGGCTCCTGCCCGAGCAGGTGCGCGAGATCGGGATCCGCCTCGCACTCTTCGGCAAGGATCTCGGCATAGAGCGCCGCCTTGGACGGGAAATGCTTGAAAAGCAGCCCTTCCGAAATGGCAGCCGCGGCCGCCACGCTCTTTGTCGTGGTGCCGGCGAAGCCGTTGCGGGCGAAACACCGCTTTGCGGCGCTCAGGATCAACTGACGCCGCAAGTCACTCGTCATGCGTAAGGTAGACATTTGGGTCGTGAGTAATCACTCACTTTACCAAAAGTCAAGGTTCTATTGCACCGCGAAAGCCACTTTAAATAGGAGTGTGGCCGATCGACCCTCTGATGCGGTTCACGAGGTAGGTACCGTCGCGGCTGGACAGCACGCGCTCCAGATTGGCCCCGTCGATCTTGGCGCTGGCGAACCGCGGCCCCGCCGTAACATCTTGCAAAGACGAGGCAAAAGCCTCGACCTCAGCCATCGTGCTGATCGCCCGGCTATCTCCGATTCCGCAGGCTTTGGCAACACCGACCAGGTCGGCAGGCCCGCCGGTGTGGCTGGCCTGGCCGCCGGTCTCGCCATAAGCCTCGTTGTCCAGCACGATGATCGAGAGATTTTTGGGCTGCTGCAGGCCGACGGTGGCAAGGCTCCCCATCCCCATCAGCATCTCGCCGTCGCCGGTGATCACGACGACCGGCAGCGTCGGCTGGGCCAGCGCGAGGCCGAGCCCGATCATCACGGCGCCGCCCATGCCGCCCCAGAGATAGAAGTTGCGGTCGTGGTCGCCGGCGGCGGCGATGTCATAGGTCGAGGCGCCGAGGCCGCCGACGGCGAAGGCGCCCTTGCGATCCCTGAGCAGTTCGGAAACGACGGCACGGCGGTCGAGGAGATTGGCTTTGCTCATTTGGTGAAGACCTTTGCCCCGATCAGGCGCTGCGACAGCAGGACGGCGGTGGGCGTGCAGGCGTTATAGGCCTGCGCTGCGCCGGCCTCGACGACTTCGCGGACCTCTTCAGGGTGCGAGGCGCGCAGCACCTTGATCCCGGACAGTTCGAGGATCCCTTGCGTGTTCGAGCCCATCGGCACCTGCCAGGGATTGAACTCGCCCCATTCGCCGCGCATCGTCACCAGCGTGAGGAACGGCAAGCGGAAGATCTGCACCAGCGACAGCATGTTGATGCAATTGCCGACCCCGCTCGACTGCATCAGCAGCACGCCGCGCTGGCCGCCGGCCCAGGCGCCCGCGAGCAGCGCCACGCCCTCCTCCTCGGTGGTCAGCGCAATGCCGCGCATCGAGGACGACCCCAGCACCCGCTCGATCAGCTCTGAATGCCCGGCGTCCGGCACGTAGGGCACCTGACGCACCTCGAAGCGCTGCAATATCGAGAAGATCTCCTCGGGCCAGGAGGCCGCAGTGTCGGCACGGGCATGCATTGGCGTTTCCGGTCTTGTTGTTTGGTCGCGACTGTAGAGGGGCGCGCGCGCTTCATCAAAGCGCAAAACCGCATATGGCTCTGCGATTTGCTCGCACCACGCGACGTCCGGCGCGCTGTTCCCGGCGCCTGGCAAATTGTGTTGCGCGGTCGCCGCCCGCGGCTTACGATAGTTGCAAATGAAACTAATTGGGCTGGATGCGCCATGAACGGACACGCGCGCGAGCTGGCTGACGGCTTCGACCTCGAGAAGCTGACGCCGGAGTTCTACGCCGACCCCTACCCGACCTATCGCGCGTTGCGCGAGAACGCGCCGGTCAAGCGGCTGCCGAACGGCTGCTATTTTCTCACCCGCTACGACGACCTCATCGCCGCCTACAAGAACACCAAGGTATTCTCCTCCGACAAGAAGAAGGAGTTCTTGCCGAAATACGGCAACTCGCTGCTCTACGAGCATCACACGACCAGCCTCGTCTTCAACGATCCGCCGGCGCATACGCGCGTGCGGCGGCTGATCATGGGCGCATTGTCGCCGCGGGCGATCGCCGGCATAGAGCCTGACCTGATCGCGCTGGTCGACAGCCTGCTCGACCGGATCGAGACCCGCGACCGCTTCGAGCTGATCGGCGACTTCGCCTCGGCAATTCCGGTCGAGGTGATCGGCAATCTGCTCGACGTGCCGCACGACGAACGCGAGCCGCTGCGCGACTGGTCGCTGGCGATCCTGGGCGCGCTGGAGCCGGTGATCGGCAAGGACGCGTTCGACCGCGGCAACAATGCGGTGAAGGATTTTCTCGCCTATCTCGAAACGCTGGTTGAACGCCGCCGCAAGAAGCCTGGCAATCCCGAACGCGACGTGCTGACAAGGCTGATCCAGGGTGAGGATAATGGCGAGCGGCTGACCGCGAAGGAATTGCTGCACAATTGCATCTTCCTGCTCAACGCCGGCCATGAGACCACGACCAACCTGATCGGCAATGGGTTGGTGACGCTCAGCCAAAATCCGGATCAGAAGCAACGGCTGATCGCGCAACCCGAGCTGATCAAGACCGCGGTCGAGGAGATGCTGCGCTACGAAAGCTCGAACCAGCTCGGCAACCGCATGGTCGTGGAAGAAACCGAGCTCGGCGGCATCACGATGCCGGCCGGCACGCTGGTCACGCTGTGCATCGGCGCCGCCAACCGCGACCCCGCGCAATTCCCCAATCCCGAAGGCTTCGACGTCGCGCGCACGCCGAACCGCCACCTCGCCTTCGGCACCGGTGCGCATCAATGCGCCGGCATGGCACTGGCGCGGCTCGAAGGCGCCATCGCGATCTCGCGGTTCCTTGAACGCTTCCCGAACTACGCGCTCGACGGCGAGCCGGTGCGCGGCGGGCGGGTGCGATTCCGCGGCTTCCTCAGCGTGCCCTGCAGCATCAGCGCATAAGCTGTCCCCTGCGAATTTGGCCGGCGACACACTTCCCTGTGGAGGAACTGATGCCCAAATCAACTGCAGGCACGATTTGATGTAATCTCTCGTGCGCTGCAGCGGGAGTGACGCATGATGAATGCATCGGTCACTGATTTCCTCGCAACCGAAGCGCAGTTCGGCACCTACAATTATGAGCCGATCGGGGTCGTGCTGTCCCGCGGCGAAGGCGTCTGGGTCTGGGATACCGATGGCAACCGCTATCTCGACTGTCTCTCCGCCTATTCGGCGGTGAGCCAGGGCCACTGCCATCCGAAGATCCTCGCAGCAATGATCGAGCAGGCGCATCGGCTGACGCTGACCTCGCGTGCCTTCCACAACGACCAGCTCGCTCCCTTCTACCGCGAGCTCGCGGAACTGACCGGCTCGCACAAGGTGTTGCCGATGAACAGCGGCGCCGAGGCGGTGGAGAGCGCGATCAAGTCGGTGCGCAAATGGGCCTATGAGGTCAAGGGCGTGCCGGACGGGCAGGCCGAGATCATCGTCTGCGCCAATAATTTCCACGGACGCACGCTCGGCATCGTCGGCTTCTCGACCGACCCCGGTTCGCGCGACCATTTCGGCCCGTTTGCGCCGGGCTTCAAGATCATCCCGTTCGGCGATGCCGCCGCGCTCGAGCAGGCGATCACGCCGAACACCGCGGCCTTCCTGGTCGAGCCGATCCAGGGCGAAGCCGGCGTCGTGATTCCTCCGCCAGGCTATTTCGTCCGCGTGCGCGAGCTGTGCACCGCGCACAATGTAATGCTTGTGCTCGACGAGATTCAGACTGGGCTCGGCCGCACCGGCAAGCTGCTCGCCGAGCAGCACGAAGGGATCGAAGCCGACGTGACGCTGCTCGGCAAGGCGCTGTCGGGCGGCTTCTATCCGGTGTCGGCGGTGCTTTCCAACAACGCCGTGCTCGGCACGTTGCGGCCGGGCCAGCACGGCTCGACCTTCGGCGGCAACCCGCTGGCCTGCGCGGTGGCGCGGGCGGCGCTACGCGTGCTGATCGACGAGGGAATGATCGAGAACGCGTCGCAACAGGGCGCGCGCTTCCTCGCCGGATTGCAGGACATCCGCGCCAACGTCATCCGCGAGGTGCGCGGGCGCGGGCTGATGCTGGCGATCGAGCTGCATCCGGAAGCCGGCGGTGCCCGCCGCTACTGTCTGGCGCTGCAGGCGCGCGGCATCCTCGCCAAGGACACCCACGAGCACACCATCCGGATCGCTCCGCCGTTGGTAATCACGGGCGATCAGGTCGACTGGGCGACGGAGCGGATCGCGGCGGCCCTCACGCAGGATGTCTCCTGACGGTTCCCTGGTCGGAAGACGGTAACGCCGGCCGTAACCACAACGAACGAATCCGACGTCAGTGCGTTAAAGCACTGCGGGCGACCGTTGAAACGAGAGCTACGCTCATGCTTTCCCGTCGCGCTTTGTTTGTTGTCTTTTCGATTGGCAGCTCGATGCTCGTGGCGAACGGCGGCGCGTCCGCCCAGCCACACGGAAAGGGTCCACCGGCGGCAAGGCCGGCTGCACCGGCCGCAATGGCGCGTCCCGCCCCGATGGTACACGCCGCCCCTCCCGCGATGGCCAGGCCGCCCGCAATGGCGAGACCGCCTGCAATGGCGCGGCCACCCGCGATGGCACGACCGGCGGCACCCGCGTTCCACGCCCCGCAGCGACCGGCGATGGCGCCGCGCCCGGCACCGCATTTCGCCGCCCCGTCGGTACGCCAGGCCCCCCATATCGCCGCGCCGCGTGTCGCAACGCCACGCCCCGAATTCCGTCGAGGAGCGCCGCAGCGTCAGGCTCCGCATATCGCGGCGCCATCACGCCCGAGCCCACCGTCGCGCTTGAGCGAGCGGCCGTCGCCGACGGAGCGCGTTCAACAGCGCGCGCAACAGCATCAGCAGATGATCCAGCAACGCCAGCAGACGGCGCAGCAGCGGCAGCGTGACGCGCTCTCGCGCCAGACCACCGAGCGGCAGACCCGGATCGATCGCCTGCAGCAACGTGTGCAGCAATTGCAGTCGCAAAGGGTCCAAGGCGCACGCGCGCAACGCGTCCATGACCGTACCCTGCAGGCGCAGAACCGCCTGTTGCAGCGCGAGCAGCGTGCGCAGCAGGCCGACGTTGCCCGCCAGCAGCGATTGGCGCCGGCAGCGGCAGCGACGGTTGGAGCCGCGGTCGCGACCACGGCCGCGACGCAGGCGGCTCAGCGCGAGCGATTTGCCGCGCACTTCCGCGAGCAGGCAGGTGCGCAAGGCCAGGCCGCGCTTGCCGCGCGCGAGAGCGGCTGGGCGCCCCGGCATGCCTGGCGACGCGGCCATCGCGCGGCGTTCGTGGCGTGGCTTGGCCCGGTGTTCTGGCCCTACGCCTATTCGGATATTTTTGACTACACGTTCTGGTCCTATGCCTACGAGCCCGGCTATTGGGCCTACGCCTATGACGACTTCGTCGACACCGTGTTCTGGGACACCAACACTCCCTACTCCGCCTATGCCAGCATCAACCCGGATGACTATCGGGGCGCCGCAGGCCGTAATCGGTCTCGTCCGCGCACCGACATGAGTCCGCAGGCGATCCAGCAGCTGTGCGGAGAACCGGACAAGGGCGTCACGGCCTGGCCGCTTGCCGACATCACGCGTGCGGTACGGCCCAGCGCCGAGCAGCGCACGCTGCTCGACGAGCTGAGGACGGCGGCGACCAGGGCTGCCAATGTCTTCAAGGACTCCTGCACGGACAGCTATGCCATGACGCCGGCCGGCCGCCTGCGGTCGATGCTGAACCGCATCGGCGCGACACTCGAGGCGATCAAGATCGTGCGGCCTGTGCTGGAGAATTTCTACAACTCGCTCAGCGACGAGCAACAGGCTCGTTTCAATTCACTCGGTCCGCATGTTGGCGAGCGCACGCCGCGGCAGCAGGAAGCGGCCGCGCAATCCGGCAATTGCGGCGATTCGAAATCCGACCTGGCCCAACTGCCGATCAACCGGATCGAGGCCTCGGTCCAGCCAGCGGGTAAGCAGAAGGAAGCGCTCGGCCGCCTCAGCGATGCGACCGCAAAGGCCATTGCTGACCTGCAGGCTGCCTGCCCGAACGAGGTGCCGCTGACGCCGGTCGGGCCGGCTGGAAGCGATGCAGCACCGGCTCGAGGCCATGCAGAATGCCGCCAGACTGATCGAGCCTGCGCTGGACAAGTTCTACGCCACGCTGAGCAGCGAGCAGAAAGCACGATTCAACTCGCTGCAGCGGGTCGCGAGCCCCTGAGGCAGCTGGCCTGCGACCACCCGGCGCGCCCGCGCGATGTCAGTCCCCGTCTTGCCTTTGCGGCCGCCGCACAGCAATGTTCGGCACCGGCATCCTGATGCGATGCCGAATGGCGGGGCAGGAATGAAGCAGGGTTGGGCGAGCATCGGCGAGCTGCGCGAGCGCTGGGGCGACTCTATATTGACGGTGCTCACTGTCCTGCTCGTGGTCATGATTTTCGTGGTGGCGCCGTTGCAGGCGTTGGGCCTGTTCGAATTCCAGATTTTTGAACTCCTGCTCGCGCTGGTCCTGGTCGGCGGCGTCTTCCTGATGTCAGGCAGCGCAGTGGCGGTCGTCACGATGCTGGTCGCGCTCGTCATGATCGTCACGGGCGGAATCCTGAGGTTGCGCTCACCTTCGATTGTCGATCTCAACCTGTTTGCCGGGTCCTGGCTGCTCGTCGGCCTCACCATGGCCGTGACGGTGGCGCGCGCGACGTTTGCGCCCGGCCGCGTCACCTATCACCGTGTGATCGGCGCGGTTCTGCTCTATCTCACGGTCGCCGTGATCTTCGCAGCGCTCTTCACCTTCGTCGGCACGCTGAGGCCCGACGCATTTCCCGGCATGAAGGTGGAAGACAGCCCGACGCTGGCGAGCCGCGTACTCTATTTCAGCTTCGCCACACTCACGACGACGGGTTATGGCGACGTCGCTCCGCTGCATCCGATCGCGCGGAGCCTGTGCAATCTCGAGGCGATCTTCGGCCAGCTCTATCCGGCAACGCTGCTGGCGCGCCTCGTCACGCTGGAGATCGAGCACCGCAACGAGGAGTCCTGATGAGGCGCGAAGCGGGGATGCGGCGCTTTGCCCACCTGGCGGCGTCCTAGACCACCGTCCGGTGCCGCTCGATGCAAGTTCGCAGCACCTCGTCCAGCGGACGGCCCCACCAGTCATTCGAGAAGATCTCGATCTCCGAATAGCCGGCAAAGCCCTGCGCCTCGACGGCAGCGCGCACCGATCTGATGTCGATGACGCCGTCGCCCATCATGCCGCGGTCGTTGAGGATGTCCTTGGTCGGCACCAGCCAGTCGCAGACGTGGAACGCAAGCAGGCGATCCTGGCCGGCGCGCGCGATCTGGCTCATCAGCTCCGGATCCCACCAGATGTGATAGACGTCGAGTGCGACGCCGATTGCGCCGGTTCTGTCGGGATCGAGTGCGTCGCAGATATCGAGCGCATGCTTTGTAGTGTTCACGCAGGCGCGGTCGGCGGCATAGGCCGGATGCAGCGGCTCGATCGCGAGCGGCAGCTTGGCTTGCTTCGCGTAATCCAGCATCTCGGCGATGCCGTCGTGCACCTGATGGCGCGCGGCCGCGATGTCCTTCGAAGCCGCGCTGCCCGGCCGGGAATATTGCGGCAGGCCGCCGACCACCAGCACGATGCAGGAGGCGCCGAGTGCCGCCGCCTCGTCGACCGCGCGGCGGTTATCGTCGCGCGCCTCGCTGCGATGCGCGCCATCTGCCGTGAACATGCCGCCGCGGCAATAGCCCGACAGATCGAGCCCGGCATCCTTGACCGCACGGACGGCGCGATCGAGGCCGACGGCTGCAACCTGGTCGCGCCAGGGATCGATGGCGCGGATGCCATGGCGCGCGCAGGCCTCGACGATGGCGAGGAGATCGCCCTGCTTGCGAACGGTCGCCGTGTTCAGCGACAGGCAGCGGTGATCGTTGGAAAAGTCGCGCATCAGGCTTCAATGCCGCGCGTGGCCAGGATCATCGCCATCCGGCGCGTCGCGAGCTCCGGATTGGCGAGCAGACCGGCCTTGTCGGCGAGCCGGAACAATTCGGCAAGATGCAAGGTCGAGCGCGCGCTCTCCTGCCCGCCAACCATGGTGAAATGGTCCTGATGCCCGTTCAGATAGGCCATGAACACGATGCCGGTCTTGTAGAAGCGCGTCGGCGCCTTGAAGATGTGGCGCGACAGCGGCACCGTCGGTCCAAGCACATCGTGGAAGCCGGTCTCATCGCCCGCGGCCAGCCGCGACAGCGCATAGGACGCCGCCGGCGCGATGGCATCGAAGATGCCGAGCAGCGCGTGGGAAAACCCCTTGTCGTCGCCGGCGATCAGCTCGGCATAGTTGAAGTCGTCGCCCGTATACATTTTGACCCGCGGATCGAGCCGGCGCCGCATGTCGATCTCACGCTGCTTGTCGAGCAGCGAGACCTTGACGCCATCGACCTTGGCCGCATTGGCGTTGATGATCGCAACCGCCGTATCCATCGCCCTTTCGAGATCGGCCGTACCCCAGTAGCCTGATAGCGCCGGATCGAACATGTCGCCGAGCCAATGGATGATCACGGGCTCACGGACCTGCGACAGCACACGGTCGTAGACCCTGGCGTAATTCTCCGCGCTCTTGCCGAGCTTTGCCAAAGCGCGCGAGGCCATCAGGATGATGCGCCCCCCTGCCTTCTCCACTGCCGCGATCTGCTCTTCATAGGCACGGATCACATCGTCGATCGACCTTGCGTCCTCGACCGCGAGATGGTCGGTGCCGGCGCCGGAAAATACCAGCGCGTTACCCTTGGCCTTCGCCGCCTTCACCGAGCGCTGGATCAGTTCGAGCGAGGTCACCCAGTCCAGCCCCATGCCGCGCTGCGCGGTGTCCATGGCTTCGGCGACGCCGAGGCCGAGGTCCCAGACGTGCTCGCGAAATGCGATTGTCTTGTCCCAGTCGATCGCGGCCGTCAGCCAGGGATCGACGTCGGCGCTGGGATCGGCGACCACATGGGCGGCCGAGAACGCGACGCGGTTCAGCGTGCCCTCGAGCTTCGCCGGAAAGGTCCGCGACGCCGCGAGGCGATAGGTCTCGAGGCCGCCGCCTGTGGTCGGCAGCTTCAGCGACAGCGATGACTTTGTCATGGCAGGCTTGGGCAGGACTGGCTTGTTCATGGCAAGGTCCCTTCTCAGACTGATATCGGGGCGACGTCGATCCAGCGCCGCTCCTTCCAGCTCTTCAGCGCGCATTCGGCGAGCTGCACGCCCTTGGCGCCTTCGAGCAGGGTGTATTTGTAGGGCGCGTCCTCGCAGACATGGCGAATGAACATCTCCCACTGTTCCTTGAAGCCGTTATCGTAAACGACGTTCTCCGGCAGCTTCTGCCAGTCGGCATAGAAATCGTGCATCCGCTTCTCGTCCGGATTCCATACCGGCCGCGGTGTCGCCTGACGTGCCTGGATCACGCAGTCGGTGAGCCCCGCCACAGCCGAGCCGTGGGTGCCGTCGACCTGGAAGGTGACGAGATCGTCGCGGTAGACGCGCGTCACCCAGCTCATGTTGATGTGCGCAATGACGCCGCCCTTCAGGCGGAAGGTGGCGTAGGCGGAATCATCGGCGGTCGCCTGGTATTTCTTGCCCTTCTCGTCATAGCGCTCGGGGATGTCAGTCGTGCCGAGGCAGGTCACGCTCTCGACCTCGCCGAACAGATTGTCGAGCACGTAGCGCCAGTGGCAGACCATGTCGAGGATGATGCCGCCGCCATCCTCGGCGCGGTAATTCCACGACGGCCGCTGCGCCTCCTGCCAGCCGCCTTCGAACACCCAATAGCCGAACTCGCCGCGCACCGAGAGCATGCGGCCGAAGAAACCGGAGTCGCGCAGGAAAGCGAGCTTCTTCAGGCCCGGCAGGAACAGCTTGTCTTGCACGGTGCCGTGCTTGAGGCCCTTGGCATTGGCGAGCTTCACGACCGCAACGGCCTCCTCGAGATTTGTCGCGATCGGCTTCTCGCAATAGAGATGCTTGCCGGCATTGATCGCCTTGGTCAGCAGCGAGGGCCGCGCCTGCGTGGTCGCGGCATCGAAGAACACGGTGTCGCCCTTGTCGGCGAGCGCACGATCGAGATCGGTGGTGTGGCGCTCGATGTTGTAGCGTTTTGCCAACGCGCCGACCTTCTCGGCGTCGCGGCCGACCAGGATCGGATCGGGCATGACGCGGTCGCCGCTCGCGAGCTGCACACCGCCCTGCTCGCGGATCGCGACGATCGAGCGGATCAGATGCTGGTTGAGCCCCATCCGGCCGGTGACGCCGTTCATGATCAGGCCGAGGCGCTTGGTCGTCATACTGTCTGCTCCTGCGAAACGCGTGGTGTTGGCCGCTGCAGCGGCTGCATGGTGGACCAGTCCGGATGGATCGAACTGGCAAAGCCCGGCGCGGCGGCGATCGATCCGGTCAGGAGATCGCCGTCATGGATCGCGAGGCGGACCTTGCCGCCCTCGCGCGCGTAGAGATCGGGATGCGCGGTGAGGAAGGCGTCGGCCTCGTCAGCCGGCGTGTCGGCAAAGCCGTCGACATAATGGTGCCCGTTGCGCTCGGCATGGGTGACGCCGATCAGCGCCCCGAGCGCGAGGTCCTGCTGCACGCCGAGCCCGGCCTGGCAGGTCAGATCCTCACCGCTGATGAAATACCCGCCGCTCTCAGCGTTCCACGCCGCCGCGCGGGTAGCGTTGATGATCGACTTGTAGATGCCCTTGCACGATTTCGAGGAGATGCCGCGGTAGCCGAGCGTGCGCGCCTGCGGGAATGCATCATAGGAATCGTCAGATTCGTCGATGATGAAGCCGTGCGCCGCCAGCTTCCCGAGCGGCGAGGCTCTTGTGATATCGCGCGGCATCGGCTGCTCGATATAGAGCAGGTTTGCCCTGATCGGCTGCAACGCCGCGTCACGGTCGAGCCGGTCGACCAGCGCGCTCAGCGCGGCAAGGTCGGCATATTGCTCGTTGGCGTCGAGCGTGATCCTGGTTGCGTAAGGCAGCCTTGCGAGCTCACTGCCGATCCGCGCCAGCCGCGCCGCGTCATGCGCGGGATCGCCGTTCAGCTTGAGCTTGAAATAGCGCGCACCGGCGTTCTCGTTGCGGTCGGCGACGCCGCCCTCGCCTTCAACCTTGTCGTCCATTCCGACCGTGTGCCTGACGGCGACACGCTCGAGCCGTTTGCGCGTCGACAGGAACCGCGCGATTGCCGCGTCGTCGAGATCAGGCGTCAGCCGCGCGTCGATGCCGGCGACATTGCCGGCCATGCCGTCGAAGAAGTTCGCGCCGGCCGCGCGCAGCAGCGCATCCAGGATTGCCTTGTCGATCTCGGCCGGGCCAAAGCCGGCGGCGAGTGGCGGAATGTCTTCCGCGGCGCAGGCCGCGACCTGCGGACCGATACACGCGGCGTGCAAGCCGAACGCGGTGTCAAAGCCCCTGTTCGTCAGATAGAGCTCGCGCGCAACCGCAAGCGAGCGGCGGAGTCCGTCGAGCGACTGTGCTTCCGTCAGATGCGGCCGCTTGTCGAACCATTTCGGCGCCAGCATCTCGGCGCTGGCGCCGGTCGCGCGGCCCTTGCCCTCAACATCGATCTCGACGCGCACGAACATCTGCGTCGATGCGGTGATCGTCACCGCGCCGAAGCGGAACGGCCGGGCGAATACCAGCGGCCGTTCGAAGAACGCGATATCGTTGACTTTGAGGCGAAGCGGCATTGAAGGCTCGGGTGTTAGTCCAGCGACCCCTGGGTGAAGAAATGCTTCCGGATCCGCTGCACCAGTTCGTTGAAGACAGGATCGGACATCGTCTCGAGCGAGCGCGGCCGCGGCATCGGCACGTCGTAGATCGCGGCGATCGCGCCGGGCCGCTCGGTCATCACGAGCACGCGGTCGGCAAGGAACACGGCCTCGGGAATCGAGTGCGTGATCAGCAGCACCGTCTTGCCGGTCTCGCGCTGGATCCGCATCAATTCGACATTCATCCGCTCGCGCGTCATGGCGTCGAGCGCGCCGAACGGCTCGTCCATCAGCATGATCTTGGGGTCGTGCACCAGCGCGCGGCAGATCGAGGCGCGCTGCTGCATGCCGCCGGACAGCTGCCAGGGCAGCTTCTTCTCAAAGCCTTCGAGGCCGACCAGCTTCAGCAGGTCCTTGGCGCGGGCAAGATATTTGTCCCGCGGCAGCTGCTTCATGTCGATCGGCAGCATCACGTTGGAGAGGATGTTGCGCCACGGCAGCAGCAGCGCGTTCTGGAACACGATGCCGACATTGCCATGCGGTTTCGTCACCGGCCCGCCGTCGACCAGCACTTCGCCCGTCGTCGGCGGCAGCAGGCCCGAGATCATCTTGAGCAGCGTGGACTTGCCGCAGCCGGAGGGCCCGACCACGACGAAGAACTCGCCGTCATTGATGGTGAAGTCGAGCGGCCGCAACGACGGCACATCGCCGTCGCGCGACCGGTAGGTCTTCGACACGCCGGAGAGTTTGATGCCCGGCATGGCGCCCGCCGCGCGGTCCGACACCAGGCGCAGATGCGCGGCAGGCTGGACATCGGTTGATTTGGTTGCAGGATTCATTCTGCCGAATCCACTGGGATGTAGAATGCTGTCATTCCGGGATGGTCCGAAGGACCAGACCCGGAATCTCGAGATTCCGGGTTCGATGCTTTGCATCGCCCCGGAATGACGGTGTTTGTTGCGCTCACGAATCACCCTTCGGCAGATAATCATTGGTGTAGAACGCCTTCGGATTGGCCTTGGCCTTGGCGTCGAGGCCGCCATACTCGACCATCAGATTGACCGACTCGGTCATGTTCTGGTCGGTCACCTGGAACGGCCGCTTGGTCCTGGTCTCCGCCGTGCGATAGAGCGGGATCGTCAGCTCGAAGCCTTGCGTCAACGTGTCGATCTTGCCGCCCTTCGGGTTGGCGTCGAGGATCGACTGCGCAGCGGCCTTCGGGTCCTTCTCCGCGGCTTCCACGGCCTTGGTCGTCGCCGACATGAAGCGGCGGACCAGGTCGGCATTGGCCTTCACATAGTCGGAGTTCGCGATGATGCCCGACGACACCATGTTGATGCCGTAGTCGGCGAACTTGATCGGATAGACGTCCTTGCCGGTGGCGTCCTTGATCTTCATCGACTGGTCCATGACATAGCCGAGCAGCAGGTCGGCCTGGCCGTTGATCACGGCGTTGAGCTTGGTCTGGCCGTCGCCGGCGACGGTGTTGAAATCGCTTTCCTTGAGACCGGTCTTCTTCAGGAACAGCGGCCAGATCTGTGTCATCGAATCCGCCGGCGTGATCGCGACCGTCTTGCCTTTGATGTCCTCCGGCTTCCTGATGTTCTTGTCGGCAAGGCTCATCGCCGACATCGGGCTGGTCTGCAGCAGCACGCCGGTGGCGATCACGGGCGCGCCCTTCACCGCGGCGCGCATCATCGTGGGCACGTCGACATAGCCGAAATCGGCGGTCTTGGCGGCCACCGCCTGCGTGGTCGCGGCCGAGCCGCGGCCTTCCTGGATCTCGAGGTCGATGCCCTCAGCGGCATAGATGCCCTTGGCCTTGCCGTAATAGAACGGCGCGTGCTCGCCATAGACGTACCAGTTCAGCATCAGCACGACCTTGTCGGCCGCGGACACTGGTGCCACCGCAAGCGCGGTCCAAGCCAGCGCGGCGCCTGCGACCGCAATCAAACGCTTCATGGTTGTTCTCCCTTTATAGTCCGCGGTCCTTGTGTGGACCGCTTGTCCGGTTGCTGCGCTAGGAAGCGAAGATGATGTCGTCGCGCTGGCTGACGTGCCAGGGGATCACCAGCCGCTCGATGCGGTCGACGATCCAGAACAGGATGACGCCGAGCAGCGCGAGGATCACCAGCGCGGCGAACATCGTCGGCAGGTCGAAGGTGCCGATCGAGCGCTGCATCACATAGCCGATGCCGGAATTGGAGCCGACGAACTCTCCGACGACGGCGCCGACCACGGCGAGCGTCACCGAGACTTTCAGGCCGGAAAAGATCGCGGGCATCGCGTGCGGCAGGTTGACCGCACGGAACACCTGGAAGCGGCTGCCCTGCATCGCGCGCGCCAGATCGACCATATCAGGGTCGACCGACTTGAAGCCCTGCACCGCCGAGACCACCACGGGGAAGAAGCCGAGCAGGAACGCGGAGATCACCTTGGGGATGATGCCGAAGCCGAACCACACCACGAACAGCGGCGCGATCGCGATCTTCGGTACGGACTGGGAGAACACCAAAAGCGGATAGACGTAGCTCTCGACCGTCTTCGAACCCGCGATCAGCATCGCGACGGGAATGCCGAACAGCGCCGAGAGCAGGAAGCCGCAAATCGTTGCATAGGTTGTCGGCCAGGACTGCCGCAACAGCTCCGGCCAGTCGCTCCAGAGCACCGCCACGACGTCGCCGGGCGAGGGAATTTGGTAGGCCGGAATATGGAACAGGCGGATCGCGAGGTCCCAGGCCGCCACGATGACGACCAGGAACAGGAACGGACGTACCCACGCCGCATTCAGCACCTTCGATAGGCCCGAAGGGCTCTTTGCCTCCGCCACGTCACGCTCCCCTTGCAGTCTCTCTGTTCGTCCAGAAATTAACCCGTTGGATAAATACTGTCCAGTCCCAAGCGCGCGGCAAAATCGCACCGAAATCCGCTACTTTCGTCAGGCGAAAATTTTTGTCGGGTGAAACTTTGTAGCCCGGATGGAGCGCAGCGAAATCCGGGAACGTCGATCCGCGGATAGACCCGGATTTCGCTTCGCTCCATCCGGGCTACACGCCAGAATGATGGGCAATGAGCGCGGACAAGCCGCGCCGCCTCACACCACGCGGTGTTCCATCGACTTCAGCATCGGCAATGTCCCACCGAACGCTGCCGTCGACTTGCCGGTCAGCGCCGCCAGCACCAGCGCGGTCATGTGCTCGAGGCGCTCGTCGCGGGCGTCCTTCTTCAAGAGGTCGCGGCCGAAGATCACGCTCAGCGTGGCGCTGTTGGAGAGATAGAAGAACGCGAGCCCGGCGATCGAGATGTAGAGCTGCACCGGATCGACGGCGACGCGGAAATCGCCGCTCTCGACCCCGCGCGTCACCACGGTGCGGATCATCTCGACAAAGGGCGAGTGCATCGACTTGACCTTGGTCGAACGCTTCAGGTGTTTTGCCTTGGCGAGGTTTTCGGTGTTCAGCAGCGCCAGGAACTCGGGATTACGCAGAAAATAGTTCCACGTGAAATCGATCAGGCGCCCGATCGCCTCGGGCGGATCGAGATGCTCGAGATCGAGGGTGCGCTCCTCGGCGCGGATCTTCTCATAGGCGCCTTCCAGCACCTCGAGATAAAGATCCTCCTTGTTGCCGACGTGATAGTACAGCATGCGCTTGTTGGCGTCGGCGTTGGCCGCGATGCGGTCGACCCGCGCGCCGGCGAGGCCATGGGCGGCGAATTCCTGCTTGGCGGCCTCGAGAATACGCAACCGCATCCCCTGGGGGTCGCGCTGCCATCTCTGTATTCGCTTTGCCTTGGCCAAATCGATCGCCCGGTGATGCTGGGTTCGTGAATGTAGCATGACGCGCGACGTTTGAGAACGAATGTTGTCGTGATGCTCGTGCGGGAATATTTCTCGTAGATGCCCTCTTCGTCACTCCCCGGCGCGCAATTGCTCACCTGAGGGCGCGCCACCGGATCGCGCGACGCACACTGCCGGGACGCCGCGCGGACAAAACGCGGCCTAGCCCGGCTTTCCTTGTGACGGCTGCACCAGAAGCGTCGGCACACCGCATGTACCGTTGCGCGCCGTCATCACGCGCGTGCCGGGCTTGCGGCCGGTGCGGACTTCGGAGACGTCGACGCCAGCGGCAATCAGCCGCGCACGTGTGGCGTCGATATCGGCGACGCGCCAGCAGATGCCGCGCAGCCGGTCCGGCGCGTCCGTCTCCGATTTGCCCGGCCGGTGCGTGACCTCGACCACGAGGTCGCCGCAGCGGAAGAACATCAGCCGGCCCCACTCCGGATGCGACCGGTCGAGCGCCATGTCGAGCCCGAGCCGAGCACCATAGAGCGCGGCGGCGCGTTCCGGATCGGCGGTCGAAACCACCACGTGATCCATCGCGGTAATCGATGCGGTCGTGGTGCGGACCGACAGCGGCCGCTCCTGCTCGCGCTCCAGGAAGAACATGCGCACGCCGCGCGTCGCGTCGGTCGCGGCCCGCGTACGCTTCCACGACAGCGTGGCTCCACTGCTGTCGTCGCGGCTCTCGACCTCCGCGACGGGTTCGGGCTTCAGCGTCAAGCGGTCGAGCCTGCGGTGTGTCTTCGCGATATCGCTGGTGCGGAAGCAGAGACTCGCAAGCCCCTCGCCCTGGGTGGCAAGCGCGCTGCGGATGCGCTGGGCTGCATCGTCGTCGCCGTGCGGCGCCACCAATTCCAGCGTGGTGTTATCGAGCGTGAACAGCGTGCGGTCCGCGCCGCCGCCGCTGTAGCGCCAGGAAGGCGTCCGCGCGAACAGCGTCTCGTAGGCCGCGCTGGCAGCAGCGATGTCGCTGGTCAGGACGACGACGTGATCGAGACCGGTAATCATGGCCGCAACCTCCCCGAATCTGCCGTCATTGTGTTTCTCCCTTAACCCAACCCGGAACCACGGACTGCCGCCGGCCGTTATGCCGCATGCCAGAACGACCCGGCGCAGTCGTCATCTCTACCTGTAAACCAGGCAGGGTTGCGAATATTTTCAGCGATATCGGCCGATCAGCAATGCTAGTCTGGAACCGCCAGCCGGGACCACACCAGCCACGACGGAAAGCGAATGCAGGCTCTCTTCATCGGACAGACCTATATCGACGTCACCTTCATCACGGATCACATGCCCGTCGGCGACGAAAAGCACGTCGCCGACGCCTATGCGGTGTCGTTCGGCGGCAACGCCGTGACCGCAGCATTCTGCTGCGCCAAGCTCGGCGTCCCGCCGGACCTGATCGCCACCATGGCCAATGACTGGCTGGGACGGATGTTCTGGGACATGGCCGACAGGTACGGCATCTCGTTCCACCCCCGCAAGGTCAACTCCTCCTCGCTGTCCTTCATCATGCCGAACGACGGCAAGCGCGCCATCGTCCGCTGCCGCGACGACCAGCACATCCACCCCTTTCCGCTGCTGAACATCAAGGGCTGCCGCGCGCTGCACATCGACGGCCACCAGCCGGACGCCGCGATCCATTATGCGAAGCTGTGCCGCGAGGACGGCATCCTGACCTCGCTCGACGGCGGCGGCCTGCGCACCAACACCCACGAGCTGCTCGCATTCATCGACATTGCGATCGTCGCCGAACGGCTGTGCGAGCAGATGGACAAGACGCCGGAGCAGATGCTCGACTATCTCAAGGGTCGCGGTTGCAAGGTTGGCGGCGTCACCATGGGCGAGCGCGGCTTGCTCTGGTATGACGAGGCCGGCACGGTGCGCACGCTGCCGGCCTTCCCGATCCCGCGCGCGCGCGTGATCGATACCAACGGCGCCGGCGACGTCTTCCACGGCGCCTATATCTACTCCTACCTTTCAAACCCGAGCAAAGGCTGGCATGAGCACTTCAAGTTCGCGCGTGCAGCCTCGACCTTCAAGATCCAGAAGCTCGGCAACGAGGCCGGCTTGCCGACACTCGCCGATATCGCAGCCGTCAAGCAGGAATTTCGCGCCGAGGCCTGATGTCGGTCAATGGGGCTAGGCCATGAGACACGTCTTCGTTGCCGGCAGCATCAACATGGACGTGGTGGCGACCACGGAGCGCCATCCGCGGATCGGCGAGACCGTGGCCGGCGAGGCCGTGCTCTATTTTCCCGGCGGCAAGGGCGCCAACCAGGCGGTGGCTTCGGCCAAGCTCGGCGTAGCGACCACGCTGATCGGCCGGCTCGGCATGGATGCGTTCGGCAAGGAGCTGAGAGCGTTCCTTGCCGCGCAAGGCGTCGATCTCACCTCGGTCAAGACCACGGCCGGCACGCATTCCGGCACGGCGATCATCACGATCGCCAATGCAGACAACACGATCGTCGTCGTGCCGGGCGCCAACGGGCTCGTTGACGCTCGTGATGTCAAGGCTCCCTCACTTATGAAGGGTGACGTCGCGGTCAGCCAGTTCGAGATCCCGCTGCCGGCGATCGCTGCCTTCTTCCGGCGAGCCCGCGCCGTCGGCGCCACCACGATCCTCAATCCGGCGCCGGCGAAACAGGCCGACAAGGCTCTGCTCGAGCTCGTCGACATTCTCGTTCTGAACGAGACCGAACTCGGCTATCTGACCGGCACGGAGCTGCGCGACAGCGACGACCCGTCCCGCTTCGCACAGGCGGCCCGGACCTTGGGGCAAGGCAAGATCGTCTGCGTCACGCTCGGCAAGCGCGGCGTGCTGGCGCTGGTCGAGGACCAACCGCTGCTCGTGCCGGGACGCGAGGTCAAGGCCGTCGACACCACAGGCGCTGGCGATTGCTTCGTCGGCGCCCTCGCCTCGCACCTCGCCATCGGCAAGCCGCTCGGCGACGCCCTGGCCTACGCCAACGCCGCCGCCTCGATTTGCGTGCAACGAATGGGGGCCGCGCCGTCGATGCCGACGGCGGACGAGGTGGCCGCCGTTCTTTCCACGCGTCGTCCCGGCCAAGGCCGGGACCCATAACCACAAATGTCAATTGTTTGCGGCGCTGGAACGACTAGAGTGAGAACTCATTAATTGTTCTGCTCCGACAATACGATACTGATTCTCTTTTGGGGAAGGATTGGGATCGTGAGTAGGAGTTTGTTTTGGCTGAGCGACGAGCAGTGGCAGCGGATCGAACCTCACTTGCCAACCGATGTGCGCGGTGTCGAGCGGCAGGACGATCGCCGCATTATCAGCGGCATTATACATGTGCTGAAAAGCGGCTGCCGCTGGTCCGATTGCCCCGAAGCCTACGGGCCTCCGACAACGATCTACAATCGCTTCGCCCGGTGGGCGCGGCGCGGCATATGGGAAAGCCTGTTCCGCACGCTTGCCGGCAACGGTCGATCGATAGACACGCAGATGATCGACTCCACGCACGTCAAAGCGCATCGCTCAGCAGCGGGCGGAAAAGGGGGGAGCAGAAGCAGGCTGTTGGCCGCTCGCGCGGAGGGCGCAACACGAAGATACACGCACTTGCAGATGCTAAGGGACGCCTGATCGCGATTTTGTTGACCGGAGGTGAAGCGCACGACTGTCCGGTCGCAGAACGCCTGATCCGCAGGGTCAAGCCTCCGAAACGGATGCTCGGCGACAAGGCCTATGACAGCGCCGAATTGCGCGAGGAGCTGGATGCGCGCGGAACCAAGCCGGTCATTCCAAACCGCAGCAATCGCAAACAACCCTACAGCTTCTCAAAGCGCCTCTACAAACTGCGCTGGCGCATCGAGAGTGCATTCAACCGGCTGAAGGACTTCAGGCGTATCGCGACCCGTTATGACAGGCTGGCGCGAAACTATCTCGCCTCCGTCTGCCTCACCGCAGCTCTTGTATGGTGGATCTAATGAGTCTGGACCCTAGTCCCGTTCACTGGATCCGCCGCGGAGTATGGGTCCCGGCTCCGTGCGCAATCGCGCACTCGGCCGGGACGACGAGGTTGTTAGGACAGCGCACTCTTCAAATCAAAGCTCGCATCTCCCGCCTGCTCCGGGGTGATCGAGCCACCGGCGCCGAGTAGCCGGCGGCCGAACATGTGATCGCCGGCGCGGTTGACCGACTCGATGCCGAGCAGTTTGTCGCCGCGATAGCAGAACGCCGAGAACGCGCCCTGCGCGCGGTCGCCGCGCACCACGACACGGTCGTAGCCGGTGGTGAGACCCGCCATCTGCAGCTTGTCGGGGCCCTGGTCGCTCCAGAACCACGGCAGGCCGTCATAGACCTCGGTCTTGCCGGTCAGCCGCGACGCCACGCAGCGCGCATGGTCGGTCGCGTTCTGCACCGACTCGAGCCGCAGCGATCCGCCGAAGCGTTTGCTGGTGTAGAGCGCGCAATCGCCGATTGCGGAGACATTCGGATCGACTGTCAACAGATGCTCGTCGACGATGATGCCGGATGCGACCGGCAGGCCGGCCTCCGCGGCAAGCTCGACATTCGGCAGCACGCCGACGCCGACCACGACGAGATCGGCCGGGATATGCGTGCCGTTGCTCAGGCTGACGCCGGTAACCTTGCCGCCATCGGCCTCGATCGCCGTGACCTGCACCCCCAGGTGAATCCGGATGCCGGCCGCGCTGTGGCGGGATTGCGAGAACTCGGAAATCTCCGCGGTCACCGCCCGCGCCATCACGCGGGAGGCGAGTTCGACCACGTCGACCTCGAGGCCCTTGGCCCGGGCGGTGGCGGCGAATTCGAGCCCGATGAAGCCGGCACCGATCACGACGACGCGCATGCCGGGCGCGATCAAATCGCGCAGCGCCTGGCTCTCGTCCAGGATGCGCAGGTAGCGGACAGCATCGAGCCTGGCGTTGGGGATATCCAGCAGCCGGTTCCGCGCGCCGGTGGCGAACACCAGGTGACCGTAGTCGAGCGACGCGCCGGAGGCGAGCGCCACCTTCCGCGCATTGCGATCGATCGCATGGGCGCGATCGGTGATCAGCTCGATCTTGTTGTCCTGGTAGAACTTGTCGGGCCGGAACATCAGGGTCTCGGGCCCGCCGGTCCCTTTCAGATAGGCCTTCGACAGCGGCGGCCGCTGATACGGCAAATGGCCTTCATCATTGATCAGGGCGATGCGTTCGGCGAAGCCGGCCTGGCGCAGCGACGCCGCGAGCTGGAAGCCGGCGTGTCCGGCGCCGACGATGATGACCGAGCCCGTCATCGGAACAACCCAAATACGCGCGAGCAGGAGTGACCCATGCCGTTTCCTCTTGTCGATGTTAGCTTGCTTGCCCCGTCCCCACAGCGCTCGTGTCTGCGTACCGAAGGCGCGTGCTATTTGGCCTCATGGCTCGCACCGATGCAAGGGGGTCTCAGGCGATTCTGGGCGCACCCGCGGTCCCCGGCCGCCGGGCCGGATTGCCACGGCTCCCGCCAAGGCCTTAAATGTCCGGAACCAACAAGCCCAAGGTCTTCAATATGCCAGCACCCGCCCCCTCCGCCAACGACCCCGCTTTGCTCCGCATCGACGGCGCCATCGCGACCATCACGCTGAACCGGCCGGCCGCGTTCAACGCGATCGACATGACGATCGCCAAGAAGCTCGAGCAACTCAGCGCCGCGGTCGAAGCCAACAAGGACGTTCGCGTACTGGTCATCGAGGGCGAAGGCCGCGCCTTCTGCGCCGGCGGCGATCTGCAGACCATCGGCGCCGCGACCGAAGCCAACAATGTCGCCCCCGTGGTCGGCGAGATGCTTCACCACTACCACGCCTTCATCGAGACGGTCCGGCGGATGCCGAAGATCGTGCTATCCAGCGTGCATGGTTCGGCGGCCGGCGCCGGCATGGGCCTCGCGTTCGTGACCGACCTGTGTATCGCCGCGGACGATGCCCGCTTCACGCCCGCCTATGCCAAGATCGGCGTGTCGCCGGATGGCGGCAGCACGGTCGGCATCGTCGGCACGGTCGGGACCCGCCGCGCGCTGCAGATTTTCCTCGCCGAGGATGGTTTCACCGCGCAGCAGGCCTATGAATGGGGTCTCGTCGTCAAGACCGTCCCCGCGGCCGAGCTGAAGGCGGCGACGCGGCAGCTCGCCGAGCGCCTGGCGCAAAATCCGCCCGCCGCGATCGCTGGGACCAAATCACTGGTCTATCAGGCCGCCACCACACCGACCAAGCAGCAGCTCGACGCCGAGGAACACAAGATCATCACGGCGATGCATACCGACGATTTCCGCGTCGCCGTGAAGAAGTTCACCAGCAAGTCGAAGTAGGAACAATAATTACGACAGCGTTACAATGGTCTCTCCCCTCATCCTGAGGAGCGCGGATCGCGCGCGTCTCGAAGGACGAGGCCACAGACGGGCCTCATGGTTCGAGACGCGCGTTCCGCGCTCCTCACCATGAGGGGTTCTGTGCCGGTAAGATTAGTTAGGGCAGATGTACCCCGTGCCGCCGGGCGCCTTGAAACAGCCGACCGATTCCGGGATCACCTGCTTGGGCAGCCACAGCACGACCTTCGGAAAATAGATCGTGAAGCAGATCGTGACCAGGAACACGACATAGATCGGCAACGCCGCCCGCAACGCTTTTGCAAAGCTGACGCCGACGAATTTCGAGGCCATCAGCAGCACGAGCCCGTAGGGCGGCGTGATCAGGCCGAACGCCAGCGTTGCGATCAGCACCACGCCCATATGCACGCCGTTGATGTCGCCGGCCTGGGTCAGCGCGTTGACCAGCGGCATGAAGATGATGATGGTCGGCACCGGCTCGATGAAGTCGCCGACCACGGTGAACAGCAACACCATCAGGAGCATGATGAGGTGCGGATCGTTGCCGGCGATCGAGGTGATCCAGTCGGCGATGTAGATCGCGCCGCGCAGATAGGCCAGCATCCAGCCGAACGCGTTCGCCGCGCCGATCGTGATCAGCGGCAGCGAGAAGATCAGGCCCGCCAGACAGAAATCATACGGGATCTTCTTCAGGTGCCCGCGGTTCAGCGCCGGGATCATCATCGGTAGCGCCGCATCACCGGCGGCGAACGCGACCTGGCGCAGCGGCGCGCGCGGCTTGCGCAGTCCCGAGGGCCCGAAGAAGTAGCAGTAGATCATCAGCCCGAAGCCGATCATCAGCCCGGGGACCACGCCGGCCATGAACAACCCGGCGATCGAGACATTGCCGACCGCGCCATAGACCACCGCCGTGATGCTCGGCGGCACCAGCGCTGCGATCGTCGACGCCGAGGCGATGATCGCGGCGATGAAGGCCGGCTCATACCCTTCCCGCCGCATCGGCCCGCCGAGGGCCCGGCTCATGACCGCGACGTCGGCGGTGGTCGAGCCCGACATCTCCGAGAAGAACATGCTGAAGACGACGACGACCTGCGACAGCCCGCCCCTGATGTGGCCGACCAGCGAGACCGACAGGTTGGCGATGCGGACCACGACATTGGCCGAGCTCATGAGCTCGCCGACCAGCAGGAAGAACGGGATCGCTAGCAGCGCCTCGGAATCGACGCCGTCGAAGATCTTCTGGATGATCGCCGCCAGCGAGACGTCTGATAGCACTGCGCCGACGAACACGCCGGCCATCAGCGAGAACGGCACGGGCACGCCGAGATAGCCGAAGAACAGGAAGCAGAACGACATCAGCGCAAGCACGACCGGTGCGCTCACGGCTGCACTCCCGTCGTCGCGCGGGTATCGATCGCAGGAATCGGAAGGTCGTCATCCGGCGGCTCTGGATGGTCGAAGCCATTGCGGATGCCGTTGACGAGCTGCTCGATCGTGAACAGGCCGATCAGGATGCCGGACAGTGGGATCACCGCATAGAGCGAGGCGATCGGCGTACCCGACGGCAGGCGGAAGCTGCCGAAGCCGCGCAGGTAATTTTGATAGCCGTACCAGACCAGGCAGAAGGCGACGCCCAGCACCACCAGACGGATGACGATCTCGACGAACAGCCGCGACCTGCCATGCAGCGCTTCGGAGATCGCGGTGAGATAGAGATGGTCGTTGCGCCGTGTCGCGACCGCGGCCCCGATGAAGATCGCGTAGATGAACAGCGTCGAGGTCACCTCCTGCAGCCACAGCCAGGGATGACCGATGGTGCGGGTGACGATATCGGCGGTCACCGACAGCGAGAAACCGAAGCACAGCAAGCCGCACAGCATCATCAGGATCAGCTCGAGCCGGTCGAGCGCCCGCCATTTCAGATACCGCTGCCGTTGCAGCACCAGTATGTCGGCGATGGCCATGCTCGAAATTCCTCGTCGTCCCGGCCTAGTGCGCAATTGCGCACGGGGGGCCGGGACCCACAACCCCCGGCTCGAGTTGCTTGCAGAAAGTCGGCGACCTAATCGCTCAACTGAAGGGCCGCGGCGTATGGGTCCCGGCCTTCGCCGGGACGACGCAGGAAGGGGGTTAGTTGACCGCGCGGATCAAATTCTTGATCTTCTCCGCATGGGGCCCGAGATCCTTGGCGAGCTTGTCGAGATAGGGATCGGCGACCGCCGTAAAGCTCTTCTTGTCCACGTCCTCGACCACCTTGACGCCGAACGACTTCAATTTTGCAGCCGCGGCCTTCTCCAGTTCGAACGCCTTCGCCGGCTCCTTGGCGCTCACCTCGGCGGCCGCCGTCGTCACCCAGGCCTTCTGCTCGGCTGAAAGGCTCTGCCACAGCTTGTCGCTGACGAACAGCAACGCATTGTTGGCCTCGTGCTCGGTCATCGAGAGCACCGGCGCGACTTCGTAGTGCTTATTGACGAGGTAGACGTTCACGCTGTTTTCGGCCGCTTCGACCACGCCGGTCTGCAGCGACGTGTACACGCTGCCGAACGGCATATGAACGGTTTGCGCCGCGTAAGCCGGGAAGATCGTGTCCTCCGTAGCCGTCGCCTGAACGCGAATCTTTACACCCTTGAGGTCGCCGACGTTGTGGATTTCCTTCCTCGCATAGATGCTTCTCACACCTTGGCTGCCCGTCGCGATGACATGAAGACCTTGCGACGTGTCGTCGATCATAGCCTTGATCGCATCGATCACCTTCTGATCGGCAAGCGCCTTGACCACGTGGTTGGCGTCGCGGAACAGGAAGTGCAGCGACATCACACCGGCCTGCGGCGAGATGGTTGCAGTGTTCGCCGACGAGATGATGGCGAATTCAATGTCTCCGGATTTCACAAGCTGCAGCAGCTGCGGCTCCTGGCCGAGCTGCGCACCGGGATATTGATCGACGATCATGGTCCCCTTGCTCAATTCCTTGAGCTTGGCGGAGAACATGTCGTAGGCGACGCTATAACCGGTATTGAGCTGCTGATCGTGCGCGAAGCGGTAATGCTTGACCTCCTGCGCGCCGGCGCCCGCGGACAGCAGCAGCGCTGCCGCGGCCATGGCAATCCCGACGATCCTGGCTGAATAGCCCATCGCGACGTTCCCCCTGCTTTTAGTTGAGGGGATCATCCCACCAGTCGCGCGGGATTGTCAATAAAACAGGCGAAACGAGCCGCCCGCGGGTATTATCGAGAGCCGCGGCGCAGAAATTATCGACAATTCGACCACAAGGCCGAACGAAGCCGGCTACTTGCGATTTGCTACTTGCCCTTGGCGCGCATGAAGTCGAAATCGCAGCCCTCGTCGGCCTGCAGGATGGTCTCGTTGAAGAGATGCGCGTAGCCACGCTTGGCCCAATCGGGCGTCCCGGCCGGCGCAAGCGCGGCGCGTCGCTTCTGCAATTCGGCCTCGTCGACCAACAGATCGATGCTGCGCTTGGCGACATCGAGCCGGATCATGTCGCCGTTCCGCACCAGGCCGAGCGGACCGCCGACGGCGGATTCCGGCGTGATGTGCAGCACGATGGTGCCGAACGCAGTGCCGCTCATCCGCGCATCGGAGATGCGGACCATATCCTTCACGCCGGCGCGCGCGAGTTTCTTCGGGATCGGCAGGTAACCCGCCTCAGGCATGCCCGGCGCGCCCTTTGGGCCGGCATTGCGCAGCACCAGCACGTCGTCGGCGGTCACATCGAGCGCGGGATCGTCGACCCGCAGCGTCATGTCCTCGACCGATTCGAACACCACGGCGCGGCCGATATGCTGCAATAGTTTCGGGCTCGCCGCCGACTGCTTGATCACGGCGCCGCGCGGCGCGAGATTGCCGTGCAGGATCGCCATCGCGCCTTCGGATTTGATCGGGTTCGCCTTGGAGCGGATCGCGTCCTGCCCCGGCACATCCTCGGCATTGGCGACGACCTCACGCAAGGTCTGGCCGGTGATGGTCTTGGCATCGAGATCGATGAGGTCGCCGAGCTGCGCCATCAGCTTCGGCACGCCGCCGGCATGATGGAAATGCTCCATGTAGTGTTCGCCCGACGGCTTGAGGTCGACCAGCACGGGGACCTCGCGGCCGAGCTTGTCGAACGCCTCGAGGTCGATCTTGTGCGGCGAGCGGTTGGCGATCGCGGTGAGATGGATCAGCCCGTTGGTCGAGCCGCCGATCGCCTGCATGACGACCTGGGCGTTGCGGAACGAGGATGGCGTCAGGATCTCGCTCGGCTTCGGTCCCTTGGTCTTCGCCATCTCGGCGGCGACGCGGCCGCTGGCCTCCGCGGAGCGGAAGCGTTCGGCATGCGGCGCCGGGATCGTCGCGCTCATCGGCAGCGACAGGCCGAGCGCCTCGGTGATGCAGGCCATGGTGGAGGCGGTGCCCATCACCATGCAGGTGCCGACCGACGGCGCGAGGCGGCCGTTCACCGCCTCGATCTCGGTGTCGTCGATCTCGCCGGCGCGATACTTGCCCCACAGCCGGCGGCAGTCGGTGCAGGCGCCGAGCACCTCGCCCTTGTGATGGCCAACGACCATGGGCCCGACCGGAATCACCACCGTCGGCAGATCGGCGCTGATCGCGGCCATGATCTGCGCCGGCAAGGTCTTGTCGCAGCCGCCGATCACCACCACCGCATCCATCGGCTGGGCGCGGATCATCTCCTCGGTATCCATCGCCATCAGGTTGCGCAGATACATCGAGGTCGGATGCGCAAAGCTCTCCGCGATCGAGATCGTCGGGAACACGAACGGCATCGCGCCCGACAGCATCACGCCGCGCTTCACCGCCTCGATGATCTGCGGCACGTTGCCGTGGCAGGGATTGTAGTCGCTGTAGGTGTTGGTGATGCCGACGATCGGGCGATTGAGCGCATCGTCCGAATAGCCCATCGCCTTGATGAACGCCTTGCGCAGGAACAGCGAGAAGCCGGCGTCACCATAGCTTGTCAGTCCCTTGCGAAGTCCGTCGGCCATTTTCTTCTATCCCGTGGTTGTTCGGCCGCACTTAAGGAGAGGCAGGAATTATTGTCAATATGACATAATCCGGTTGCCGCGGGTGGCTGGTCTGCGGCAAAATCGCGCCCATTATTGACAATAACCGTTGCGCCATGCTGACCTCAGGCACCGATCCGAAGCCGAGAGCGCATGACAGCCGAGCCCACATTGCCCGAACTCCAGGCCCCCTCGCGCGAGGAGGAACAGGCGGAGGTGATCCGCCGGCTGGAGGAGGACATCATCTTCGGCCGCTTCGCGCCCGGTTTGCGGCTGGTCGAGGATACCCTGATGCAGCGCTATGGCGCGAGCCGGCATTTCGTCCGCCAGGCGCTGTTCCAGCTCGAGCGCCAGGGCATCGTGCTGCGCGAGAAGAATGTCGGCGCCACGGTGCGGTTCTATTCGGCCGAGGAAGTGCGGCAGATCTATGAGGTGCGCGAGATGCTGACGCGCCAGGCCGCGCTGATGATTGCCCTGCCCGCGCCGCAAAGCCTGATCGACCAATTGAGCGAGCTGCAACGGCATTACTGCCTCAAGGCCGACGCGCAGGACATGCGCGGCATCCACGAGACCAACGATGCGTTCCACCTCGCGCTGTTCTCCGCCTGCGGCAATCCCTATCTGGTCCGCTCGCTGCAGGACTACATGAACCTGACGCTGCCGATGCGCGCCAAAAATCTCGCCGACAGCGAGGGCCTCGCATTGTCGCGCCGCCAGCACGAATTGATGATCGAGCTCTTGAAAGGCCGCGACAGCTGGGCGCTGGCGCAGCTCTGCGTCGATCACATGCAGTACAGCAAGGCGGATTATCTCGTCCGCATCTCCAACGACAAAAAGCCGCAATAGCGCGATACGCGGCCTCCTCGTGAAGGAGACGGCGATGCGCTATGTAGCTATATTCCTTGGATCGTTCGCCGTGCAGCTTGCGCTCGGCGGCGTCGGCGAAGCGGCCGATCCGCGCGCGACGCAGCTCACCTACGAGCCCTGGACCAAGACCTGCCTGACAGAGGCGAGCTGCTTCGTCGCTGCGGCTGCGCGCGGCCAATGCGTGCCGTCGGGCGGCACGCTCAGCGTCTCGCCGCAGAACAGCAAGCGCGCGATCGTGAGCGCCAACGTCGGAACGCGGACCATGCTGGAAGGCACGATCAGCCTCCGCATCGATCAGGACGAGCCGATCCGGATCGCCAAGCCGCATTGCTACACGCTCGGCTGCGGCGGTACGCTCGAGGCCGATGGCGAAATGATCGAGCGGCTGAAGCACGCGCAGACCATCGCCGTCGAAGCCAAGAACCTCACCGGGCAGACCATCAGCCTCGCCTTTCCCCTCACGCACTTCGCCGAGACCTTTGACGGGCCCGGCAGCCCGCCCAAGACATCCGGGCAAGGTTCGAAGGACGCGCAGCAGCACACCGAATCCGTGAAGCAGCTGCCGCAATGCGAGGATTGATCACTTCTTCCAGTCGATCACCCGCTCCCTGTCGCCGTCGAACTCCATGCTGCAGAACGCGCCGCCCTGGTAATAGTCGCCGACCGGATCCGGCGGCAGCTTGGCCTGCTCGGCCATCGCGTGCTCGCGGAAATCCTCAGCCCTTCCGGTCGGGCGATAGCCGAGATCGTAGGCGCGGTGATTGTCCCACCACGAGCGCTCATTGTAGGACGCGCCGTACAGCACCTCGAAATGGATGTCGGGATGCTCGAGCCCGATGCGGCAGAGCTGGACGAGGTCTTCCGGCTTGAGCCAGATCGAGAGCCTGCGGTGGTCGAGCGGCGCCTCGCCGAAATTGCCGATCCGCAGGCAGGTGACCTTGATGCCGTGCTTGTCGGCATAGAGCGCGCCGACGCCTTCACCGAACACCTTACTGACACCGTAACGACTGTCCGGCCGCGCGGTGACGTCGGTACCGATGCGGTGATGACGCGGATAGAACCCGACCGCGTGATTGGATGAGGCGAAGATCACGCGCTTGACGCCCTGTTTGCGCGCCGCCTCGAACAGATTGTAGCAGCCGATGATGTTGGACTGCAGGATCGCGTCCCAGGGACCTTCGACCGAATAGCCGCCGAAATGCAGAATGCCATCGACGCCCTCGCAGATCGCCTCGACCTCTGCGAGGTTGGCGAGATCGGCCGCCTTGAACTTTTCGTTGTTGCCGAGATCGGAGGGCTGCTTGATATCGCTCAGCAGGAGATCCGGATAGATCGGCGGCAGCAGCTTGCGCAGGCTCGTTCCGATTCCCCCCGATGCGCCGGTCATCAATATGCGTGGCATGCCGTCCCTCTTCTTTCCTGATTGCTGCGATCGAATTGCGGTCGCAGGCCGACAATGATAGCAAACCAGGCGCTCAAGGAAACACCATCGAAACACAACAACGAGAACAGCAAATGTCCGATGTTCATTCCGCCGGCTGGCGTCCCGCGACCTGCTATCCCGATCCCGCGATCCACGCGCTCGATCCGCGCTTCGAGAAATACTGGCTAAAACTCTCCGCCATCGAGCGCATCGCGACTGGCCTGCGCTGGGCCGAAGGTCCGGTGTGGTTCGGCGACGGCCGCTATCTGTTGTGCAGCGACATCCCGAACCAGCGTATCCTCAAATGGGAGGAAGAGACCGGCGCGGTCAGCATCTTCCGCAAGCCGTCGAACTTCGCCAACGGCAACACCCGCGACCGCCAGGGGCGGCTGATCACCTGCGAGCATGGCGGTCGCCGCGTGGTGCGCACCGAGTATGACGGATCGATTACGGTGCTGATCGATTCGTTCGGCGGCAAGCGGCTGAACTCGCCGAACGACGTCGTGGTGAAATCCGACGGCTCGATCTGGTTCACCGATCCGATCTTCGGCCTGCTCGGCAATTACGAGGGCTACAAGGCCGATCCCGAGATCGAGCCCAACGTCTACCGGCTCGATCCCGAAACCAGCAAGGCCACGATCGTCGCCGAGGGCGTGCTGGGGCCGAACGGGCTGTGCTTCTCGCCGGACGAGAGGATCCTCTATGTCGTGGAATCCCGCGGCGAGCCGAACCGCAAGATCCTCGCCTATGACGTCGCGGCCGACGGCAGGACGATTTCCAACAAGCGCGTCTTCATCGACGCCGGCCCGGGCACGCCCGACGGCATGCGCTGCGACATCGACGGCAATCTGTGGTGCGGCTGGGGCATGGGTGATCCCGAGCTCGACGGCGTCGTCGTGTTCGCGCCCGACGGCGTGATGATCGGCCGCATCGCGCTGCCTGAGCGCTGCGCCAACCTCTGCTTCGGCGGCGTCAAGCGCAACCGCCTGTTCATGGCGGCGAGCCAGTCGATCTATGCGCTCTACGTCAACACCCAAGGCGCGCCCGGCGGTTAGCTCTCTTCGTCGTCCCGGCCTTAGTGCGCAATTGGCGCACGGGAGCTGGGACCCATAACCATCGATGCATCTGGTTGAGTAAGCTTGGGGCCTCAATCTTCCCAAAACGAAGGCCTGTGGTAATGGGTCCCGGCCTTCGCCGGGACGACGATGAAAACTTCTGCCTTCCAAAACGTCTGACGCCGGAGCGGTGAACCGCCCCGGCGCCAAAAGTCGTGTCTCTCGTGGCTCGGCTTACGCGGCGTTGTAGCCGGCGACCGCCTTGGCCTCGAGATATTCTTCCAGACCATAACGGCCCCACTCGCGGCCGTTGCCGGACTGCTTGTAGCCGCCGAACGGCGCGGAGCGCTCGTTGGGCACGCCCTGCAGGTTGACGTTGCCGGCGCGGATCTGGCGGCCGACGCGGCGCGCGGTTTCCACGGTGTCGGCCGAGACGTAACCGGCGAGACCATACGGCGTGTCGTTGGCGATCTTCACCGCGTCGGCTTCGTCCTTGGCGCCCAGGATGGTCAGCACCGGTCCGAAGATCTCCTCGCGAGCGATCGTCATGTCGTTGGTGACGTCGGCGAAGATGGTCGGACGGACATAGAAGCCCTTGTTGACACCCTCGGGCAGACCCGGGCCGCCGGCGACGAGCGTTGCGCCCTCGTCGATGCCCTTCTGGATCAGCGCCTGGATCTTGTCCCACTGGCCGCGGTTGACCACCGGGCCGATCGTGGTGCCATCGGCACGCGGATCACCGGCCTTGGTCTTGTCGGCGACGCCCTTCGCGATCGCGGCCACTTCCTTCATCTTGGAGAGCGGCACGATCATGCGCGACGGCGCGTTGCAGGACTGGCCCGAGTTGTTGAACATGTGCATCACGCCGCCGGTCACCGCCTTGGCGAGGTCGGCACCGTCGAGGATCACGTTCGGCGACTTGCCGCCGAGTTCCTGGCTGACGCGCTTCACGGTCGGCGCCGCACGCTTGGCGACGTCGACGCCGGCGCGGGTCGAGCCGGTGAACGAGATCATGTCGATGTCCGGGTGCTCGCTCATCGCCGCACCCACCTCCGGGCCGAGGCCGTTGAGGAGGTTGAACACGCCCTTCGGCACGCCGGCTTCATGGAGGATTTCCGCGAAGATCAGCGCCGAGGTCGGGGTGAACTCCGACGGCTTCAGGATCATGGTGCAACCGGCGGCGAGCGCGGGCGCGACCTTGCAGGCGATCTGGTTGAGCGGCCAGTTCCAGGGGGTGATCATGCCGACGACGCCGACCGGCTCGCGCACGATCACGGCGGTGCCCATGGTCTCCTCGAACTCGTACTTCTTCAGCACTTCGAGGGTGTTCATGAGGTGGCCGAGGCCGGCACCGGCCTGCAGCTTCTCGGCCATCGGCAGCGGCGCGCCCATCTCGTCGGAGACGGCGGCACCGATCTCCTTCATGCGGCCCTTGTAGACCTCGACGACCTTGGTGAGCAGCGCGATGCGCTCCTCGCGGCTGGTCTTGGAATAGGTCTCGAAGGCGCGCTTGGCGGCAGCGACTGCCTTGTCGACATCGGCCTTGGAGCCGAGCGCAATCTCATACATCGCTTCTTCGGTCGCCGGATTGACGACCGGGGTGGACTTGCCTTTGACGACGGGATCGACCCAGGCGCCGTCGATGTAGAATTGCATGCGATTGACCATCGGAAACCTCTTGTACGGGGCGTATGGAATGGGGAACGAAAGCGTTCGGCAGGCATCCTTGCACGAAAGCCCGGCGAATTGAACCCGCCATATGCGGGACGCGGCTCGTGCGCGTCCGCGAGATATAAGGTCCGAGCCGCACGTGTGGCAAGGCTATATCCGTCGTCCCGGCCTAGTACCCACTTTTCTTGGAACGTGAGTCGTGATTCAAGGTCGGGATGATACCCGAAGCAAGAGAAGTCCGCCTTTCGAGGCAAGATCGCAAGGTGCTAGAGGCGTGTTGTCGCTCACCGATGACATTGCAGCGCGATTTGAAGCGGGCGCGGATAGTCTTGTTGGCGGCGGACGGGCGCAGCACCCGGTCGATCGCCAAGGAAGTTGGGGTCCAGCCGCGGATTGTCAGCCTTTGGCGGCATCGCTATGCCGACCATGGCCTTGAAGGGCTGCAAGACAAGCCGCGACCGGGCAAGCAGCCGATCTATACGAAGACGACCGACAAGCGGATTCTGAAGCTGTTGGATAAGCCGCCGCCGCACGGGTTTGCGCGCTGGACCGGTCCTCTGCTGGCCGGAGCGCTGGGCGATGTTGACGTCCAATATGTCTGGCGGTTCCTGCGCAGCCACAAGATTGACCTCGCGGCTCGCAAGTCCTGGTGCGAGAGCAACGACCCGAACTTTACGGCCAAGGCCGCCGATGTTGTCGGCCTCTACGTCGCCCCGCCGGCGAAGGCCATTGTGCTATGCGTGGACGAGAAGCCTTCGATCCAGGCTTTGGAGCGAGCGCAGGGTTATCTGAAGTTGCCCAATGGCCGCGCCTTGACCGGCCAGAGCCACGATTACAAGCGGCATGGCACCACAACATTGTTTGCGGCGCTCGAAGTCGCCACCGGAAAGATCATCGCAACGCATTCAAAACGCCGTCGCCGCGTCGAGTTTCTCGATTTCATGAACAGCCTCACCGCGGCCTTTCCGAGCCGCCAGCTTCACGTCATCCTCGACAACCTTAACACCCACAAGAAGAACGAGGACTGGCTCAAGGCCCACCCCAACGTGCAATTTCATTTCACGCCGACAAGTGCGTCCTGGCTCAATCAGGTCGAGGTATGGTTTTCGATCTTGCAGGGGCAGTCGCTCAGCGGCACCTCCTTCACAAGCCTCAAGCAGCTTCAGGACCACATCGATGCCTACGTCAACGCGTACAACGACAAAGCCGAGCCCTTCGTCTGGACCAAGAAAAAGGTCCGTCAACGCCGTTTCAAAGGCCGCCGTATCACTCAGCTCTGATTCCGGGTACTAGTGCGCAATTGCGCACGGGGGCCGGGACCCATTGCCAAAAATGAGAGAGGTGTACGCGACTCGTTGCCCCATCCCTCTTCCACACCAAGATCGGTGGTTATGGGTCCCGGCCTTCGCCGGGATGACGATGAGATGAGAAAACGACTACACCGCCATCTTGCGATGCCGCACCGGGGCGCCGACCGAGACGCTTTCCGCCGCGTCGATGATGGCGTTGGCGTCGATGCCGTAGTGGCGGTAGAGGTCGCCGATCGTGCCGGTCTGGCCGAAATGCTCGACGCCGAGCGCCTCGACGCGGTGGCCACGCACGCTGCCGAGCCAGCCGAGCGTTGCCGGATGGCCGTCAATCACGGTCACAATGCCGCAGTCGCGGCCGAGCGGCGCCAGCATGCGCTCGATATGACTCAAATGCTGCGCGCCGCGGCGGTCGCGGCGTAAATTCCGCGCGGCGGACCAACCCGCATAGAGCCGGTCGGCGGAAGTTACCGCTAGCAGACCGACGTCGCGGTGGCTCTCGCCGATCAGGCCGACCGCCTCGATCGCCTCCGGCGCGACGGTGCCGGTATACGCAATGACGATGTCGCAGTTCGGGCCCGGCTTGCGCATCCAGTAGGCGCCGTCGGTGATATCGCGCTGCAGGTCCGGGGTCATGATCCGTTGCGGCTGCTCCAGCGTCCGCGTCGAGAGTCGCAAGTAAACCGAACCACCCTCGGCGCCCTCGCGCTGCATGTGGCCGAAGCCCCAGCCCATGATCACGGCAAGTTCATCGACGAAGGCTGGATCGAACGAGGCCAGCCCGTCCTGCCCGATCCCGATCAAGGGCGTCTTGATCGACTGATGCGCGCCGCCTTCCGGCGCCAGCGAGATGCCCGACGGCGTCGCCGCCACCATGAAGCGGGCATCCTGGTAGCAGGCGTAGTTCAGCGCATCGAGGCCGCGTTCGATGAAGGGATCGTACAGCGTGCCGACCGGCAAGAGCCGCGCGCCGTTGATCTGGTGCGACAGGCCGAGCGCTGAGAGCATGATGAACAGATTCATCTCTGCGATGCCGAGCTCGAGGTGCTGTCCCTTCGGCGAATATTCCCAGGTGTAGGCGGAAGGGATCTTCTCCTGCCGGAACAGGTCGTGGTTTTCCGCCTTCGCGAACAGGCCGCGGCGGTTGACCCAGGCGCCGAGATTGGTCGACACGGTGACGTCGGGCGATGCGGTGACGATGCGCGAGGCGAGTTCGCTATCGCCGCGGGCCAGCTCGTGCAGCACGAGACCAAAACCCTGCTGCGTCGACATCTGCGCCGAGGCCTTGAAGGCCAGCCGTTCCGGCACATCGATTTCAGGCGCCGACAGGCGGCGGCGCCCCTCGCGGTTGAACGGCGCCTTGGCCAGGAAGGCCTCGAGCTTCGCAGGCTCCTGCGACAGGCCCTCGAACTTGTCCCACTCGTGGCCGGGGCGGATATTCTGCGCGGCGCGCCACTTCTCCATCTGCGCCACCGTCATCAGGCCGGCGTGGTTGTCCTTGTGGCCCTGCATCGGCAGACCGACGCCCTTGATGGTGTAGGCGATGAAGCAGACCGGCCGATCATGGTCGATCGCCTCGAAGGCCTCGATCATGCTCGCCATGTCGTGGCCGCCGAGGTTCGACATCAGCGCCAGCAACTCGTCGTCGCTGCGGCGCTCGATCAGCGCCGACACCTCGCCCTGGTCGCCGATGTCGTCGCGCAGATGCTTGCGGAACGCCGCGCCGCCCTGGAAGCAGAGCGCGGCGTACATCTGGTTCGGGCAGTTGTCGATCCAGCGCCGCAGCGCCTCGCCGCCGGGCTCGGCAAACGCCTCGAGCATCAGCTTGCCGTACTTCACGATCACGACGTCCCAGCCGAAGTTGCGGAACATGGTCTCGAACTTGGCCCACAGCCCCTCGCGCACCACCGCGTCGAGCGACTGCCTGTTGTAGTCGACCACCCACCAGGTGTTGCGCAGGCCGTGCTTCCAGCCTTCGAGCAGCGCCTCGAAGATGTTGCCCTCGTCCATCTCGGCGTCGCCGACCAGCGCGATCATGCGGCCCTCCGGTCGGTCGTTCATCCAGCCATGCGCCTTGACGTAGTCCTGCACCAGCGAGGCGAACAGCGTCTGCGCCACGCCGAGGCCGACCGAGCCGGTGGAGAAGTCGACGTCGTCGCTGTCCTTGGTGCGCGAGGGGTAGGACTGCGCGCCCTTGTAGCCGCGAAAATTCTCCAGCTTATCGCGGGTCTGGTGGCCGAACAGATACTGGATGGCGTGAAACACCGGGCTCGCATGCGGCTTCACCGCGACACGGTCCTGCGGGCGCAACACCGAGAAATAAAGCGCCGACATGATGTTGGCGAGCGAGGCCGACGACGCCTGGTGGCCGCCGACCTTCAACCCGTCGGTCGAGGGCCGCACATGATTGGCGTGATGGATGGTCCACGACGACAGCCACAGCACCTTGCGGGCCAGGGCGGACAGCATGTCGAGGCGTTCAGGCGCGATTCCCATGGCGATGCTCCGGGCGATATGCCGGAATGTTACTGCCGCAAGCGGCGGCGAAAATCTCAATTCCACGCGACAGCACAGGAAAAATTGGGATAAATTCCCACGATCCGGCTTCAACTGACGAGTTCATCCCAATGCCTGCCCTCGATGCCATCGACCGCAAGATCCTGAGTCTGCTCCAGACCGACAGCCGCATGACCATGCAGGAACTCGCCGACAAGGTCGGGCTGTCGGTGTCGCCCTGCCACCGCCGGGTCAAGCTGCTCGAGGAGCGCGGCGTGATCTCTCGCTACATCGCAACCGTCGACCAGAAGTCGATCGGGCTGCACGTCTCCGTCTTCATCTCGATCAAGCTGGCGCGGCAGAAGGAGGAAGACCTCAACCGCTTCGCGCGCGCGATCTCGAAATGGGACGAGGTGCTCGAATGCTACCTGATGACCGGCAATCGCGACTATTTGCTGCGCGTCGTCGCCGCCGACCTCTCCTCCTATGAAGCATTCCTGAAGAACAAGCTGACCCGGCTCGACGGCATCGCCTCGATCGAGTCGAGCTTTGCGCTGAGCCAGGTGAAGTATTCGACGGCGTTGCCGGTGTGAGGGCGATGGTTGGTCACTCGAATGGCGCCAACACCACAGTGTCGTCCCGGCGAAGGCCGGGACCCATACGCCGCAGCAGGTGCTGAGAACGGGACTCGTTGTCCCAGCATCGTTCAACAATCAGCATTTGTGGTTATGGGTCCCTGCTTTCGCAGGGACGACACTGAGTGTGTTGCGCTGTCAGTGGGCATACCTTCGCATTCTCGCGACATGGATCGTCCGAGCTTTGCATCTCGTTCCGTTTTGCAAAAGGGGTTTGCGCCGTCGGGCAACTCAGTGATTGGCGCTGGCGCCCTGCCCGGCTGGACGGCCTCGCCGCGACGACCAGGCTACGGCGCGATCCATATTCCAATCACGATGATGGCCAGTGAGACGGCAATGACCAGCATATCGGTGGTGAGCCAATTGGGCATTCCGTTTGATGGCTGCTCGCTCATGTCCGCGACTCCTTCTGTTCGCGTCGAGCCGATATGCTGGAGCGGACCGGCGCGAACGAGGATGAACTGGTTCACATAAAGCCAGGAAAAAGCGGCAAATTCCACGTGTTTTAGCGCGCTCAAGTTGCGTCACACGGTCGATCTGCCGCGCAGGTTTCTGAACATGTTCGACAATGCCGACCGCTTCAGCGAACAGTAGCACATCATAAAGGGCGCACCTTTAAAAACAGCGACCGACCCGCGCGGGCACGTGCGCTACGGAGCCCGGTGTGATCGAACATCTCGCCCTGGGGCCCCCCCTCTCCCCACCCTCCCCCGCAAGGGGGGAGGGAGCCCGACGAGCGTGCTAACCTCACGATGGATTAGTATCTTCTCCTCACAGCACCTTGCGCTGTGCGAGGTTCTTCATCAGCGCGCCGACACCGAAGGTCCAGGGCTCGCACTCGTCGCTGCCCCGCATCCGGTTGACCAGCTTGCCGAGCTGCGGCGCGGCGATGGTGACGATGTCGTCGCGCTTGTGGGTGAAACCCTCGCCCTTGGCGTCGCGGTCCTTGACCGGCGCGAACATCGTGCCGAGGAACAGCGCAAATCCATCGGGATATTGATGCACGGAGCCGATGGTCTGGGCGACCAAATCGGTCGGATCGCGGCTGATCTTGCTGATCGAGGAATGGCCCTCGAGCACGAAGCCGTCTGCGCCCGTCACGGTCAGGCCGACATCCATCTTCCTGACATCGTCGAGCGAGAAGGTCTGGTCGAACAGCCGGAGCAGCGGGCCGATTGCGCAGGACGCGTTGTTGTCCTTGGCCTTCGACAGTAAGAGCGCCGAGCGCCCCTCGAAGTCGCGCAGATTGACGTCGTTGCCGAGCGCGGCGCCGACGATCTTGCCGGCGGCGGAGACAACAAGCACGACCTCCGGCTCCGGATTATTCCAGGTCGACTTCGGATGCAGCCCGGCGTCCATGCCTGACCCGACCGAGGACAGCGTCGGCGCCTTGGTGAACACTTCGGCGTCGGGACCGATGCCGACCTCGAGATACTGGCTCCAGGCATTCTGATCGATCAGCACCTGCTTCAGTTTCATCGCCTGCTCGGAACCGGGCTTCAGCTTGGAGAGATCGTCGCCGACCAGGCGCACCACCTCCTTGCGGATCGCCTCCGCCGAGGACGGATTGCCGCGCGCCCGCTCCTCGATCACGCGCTCCAGCATCGAGATCGCGAAAGTGACGCCGGCGGCCTTCAGCACCTGGAGATCGACCGGCGCCAGCAGATGCGGCCTGGCCTTGTCGCGGCCGTCGGGCGGGGTGTTGGCGAGGATCGCCTCGAAATCGCCGATCCGCTCGCCGCGCGTGGCGCGCAGCGCGGCCGCGGGATCGCTTTCCTCGCAGAGCGCGCTCACCGTCGGGAACCGCGCCGTGACGTCGAACACGCCATCTGCCCGAACCGCGGCGACAGCCGGCCCGCCGGCCTGCGGCAGCCAGACTCGTCCGACCAGCGTGCCGGCGGTGCCGTCCTCCGGCAGGACGTCTTTTGGCGTGAGCGAAATCATCGGCACATCTCCCTTTTTGGTTTTGTCGGCTTGTTAGCACAGTCCGCCCGGCGGCGTGAAACAGCGGTCATGGCATTGTCATAGAGGGGTAACATCGCCCGTCAATGCTGCCGTCCGATCCATCTAACACACTGAAAGACGGACCTTCATGACGACCTCCGCCCTCACCGACGAAGCCTCCCGGGATGAAGTCTTGCGGGATGAAGCCTTGCGCGACGAAGCCTTGCGCGCCCGCATCCATCAGGAGATGGCCGACAGCCTCGACGAGGAACTCGAGCTCGAGCTGGACGACATGAGGCTCGACGAGCTCGACCATGACGGCGCCGCCGGCAGGCCGTCGATCGACCGCAAGTTCTACTTCCGCGAATTGCTGCGGCTGCAGGGCGAGCTGGTCAAGCTGCAGGACTGGGTGCAGCACGAGAAGAAGAAGGTCGTGGTGCTGTTCGAGGGCCGCGATTCCGCCGGCAAGGGCGGCGTGATCAAGCGCATCACCCAGCGGCTCAATCCGCGGGTCTGCCGGATCGCGGCGCTGCCGGCGCCGAACGAGCGCGAGCGCACGCAATGGTACTTCCAGCGCTATGTTTCGCATCTGCCGGCCGGCGGCGAGATCGTGCTGTTCGACCGCAGCTGGTACAACCGCGCCGGCGTCGAGAAGGTGATGGGGTTCTGCAGCGACGAGCAGTATGAGGAATTCTTCAACTCGGTGCCGGATTTCGAGCGCATGCTGATCCGTTCCGGCACCGTCCTCCTGAAATACTGGTTCTCGATCACCGACGAGGAACAGGCGTTCCGCTTCTCGATGCGGATCCAGGATCCGCTGAAGCAGTGGAAGCTGAGCCCGATGGACGTCGAGGCGCGGACCCGCTGGGAGCTCTACACCAAGGCCAAGGAGACGATGCTGGAACGCACGCATCTGCAGGACTCGCCGTGGTGGATCGTCGATGCCGTCGACAAGAAGCGCGCCCGGCTCAACTGCATCTCGCATCTCTTGAGCCAGATCCCCTATCAGGCGGTCACCCACCAGCCGGTGATGCTGCCGCCGCGGGTGCGCAACCCCGACTACCACCGCGGCCCGATCCCGCCGGAGATGTACGTGCCGGGACGGTATTGATCGGAGCACGCTCTCACCCCCTCTCCCCGTTCTTACGGGGAGAGGGTCGGGGTGAGGGGCCGCTTCCGCATACGCGGTGAGCGTTGCACTCGCGGAGACTCCCCTCGCCCGGATTGCATCTGCGATGCAATCCGACCTCTCCCCGCGAGCGGGGCGAGGTGAAGAAATGAGCACCGCGATCGCCTACCAATGGTGCAGGCGCACGCACTTGCTGGCACCGGGTACCGACGCTAGGCTTCCCCCGATCTGGTGCAGGGAGGCCCGCTTGACTCAATCCGACGACATCAAAATCTCCGAAAATCGCCGCGACGCGCTGCGCTATGCGCTCGGGATCGGCAGCGGCGCGGCGCTCGCGGCCGCGATGGCAACCCCGGCCGCGGCGCAGGCGCCAGCCGACAACACGCTGGATCGCATCCGGGCCAGCAAGGTGCTGCGGATCGCGGTGCTGCCGGGCGAGCTGCCCTATTTCAACAAGGACCTCGCCTCGGGCACCTGGTCCGGCTTCTCGATCGAGATGGCCAACGATCTGGCCAAACTGCTCGACGTCAAGCTGGAATATGTCGAGTCGACCTACGGCAATTCAATTCTTGATCTGCAGGCCAACAAGATCGACCTCGGCTTCGCGCTCAACCCGACCCCGCAGCGCGCGCTGGTGGTCGATTTCACCAATCTGGTGTTCCCGCATCCGTTCGGCGCGATGCTGAAGAAGGGGCTGGAAGCCAAGACCTGGGCCGACATCAACAAGCCCGAGGTGAAGATCGCGGTCGACGTCGGCTCGGCCAACGAGGCGGTGGCGCGCCGCTTTGCGCCGAACGCCACCATCAAGTCGCTGAAGTCGCGCGACGAGGTGATGCTGGAAATGTCGTCGGGCCGCGTCGATTGCGTGGTCAACGCGCTGGTGCTCGGGCTGACCGCGATCGCCAAGAACCCGAACCTCGGCACCTACAAGATCCTGGCCTCGCCGTCAGTGACGATCGCGAGCGGCACCGCGGTACGGCGCGAAGCCGACAAGCGCTGGCGCGATTTCCTCTCGGTGTGGATCGACTACAACCGCGGCATCGGCCAGATGCGCGAATGGTTCGTCAAGGGCCTCGGCCTCGCCGGCGTCAAGCCCGAGGATGTGCCGGTGGAGTTGAGTATTTGAGGGGTCTCTATCGATCACACTGCGGCCTCTTCACCTCTCCCCGCTCTTTCGCGGGGAGAGGTCGGATCGCATCGCAGATGCGATCCGGGTGAGGGGCAAGTCACACTGCTCAACAAGCCGCGAACTGCTGGCCGGATAGAAGCCTCTCACCCCTGCCCTCTAAGAGCAAGCTTCGCTTGTCTCGACCCCGTAAGAACGGGGAGAGGGAGAAGAGAGATCACACCTTGTCGTAGGTCAGCCCGCGCTCCAGCCGCCTCGCCACCAGCGTCGAGGGGAACAGGATCGCGAAATAGATCAGCGCCACGATGGTGTAGACCTCGAGCGGCCGGTAGGTGTCGGCGTTGATCAAGGTCGCGTTGTAGACGAGATCGGGCACCGCGATGATCGAGACCAGCGAGGTGTTCTTGAGCTGCGTGACCGACTGGTTGACATAGGGCGCCATCATCGGCTTCAGCGCCTGCGGCAGGATCACGAGCCGCATCAGGCGCCAGCCGCGGAAGCCGAGCGCCTTTGCCGCGTCCCACTGCCCGACCGGCACGCTCTCGATCGAGCCGCGCACGATCTCGGCGTAGAATGCGCCGCCATAGAGCGAGAGCACGCTGACGGCGGCGACATGCGCCGGGATGTTGACGCCGATCACCACCGGAAACGCGTAGTAGAACCAGATGATCTGCACCAGCAGCGGCGTGCAGCGAAACAATTCGATATAGGCGATCAGGAGCCAGTCGATCACCGGAATGCGCCGCAGCCGCAGCATGCCGACGATCAGGCCGATCAATGTCCCGAGGATGATGGTGCCGATGGTGTAGGCGATGGTCCAGCCGAGCCCGAGCCAGAACAGATGGCTGTACTTGGCGAGGATGCCGAAATCCCAGACGTAGTTCATCCTGCCCCTCGGTTGCCGCGCGCTTGATCGCCAAACATCGCAGGCGGCCTCGCGCGTGTCACGTGATATACCGGTCTGGCGAAAATCCCTGCGCCTCGAACGGCGGCGCATCGCCCGCGATCATCGCCGCGATTGCGGCGCCCGTTCCGGGGCCGGTGGTGAAGCCGATATGCTGGTTGCCGAAGGCGAGCCAGAGTCCGCGATGCCGCGGCGCCTTACCGATCATCGGCAGGCTGTCGGGCAGCGTCGGCCGCGCGCCGCGCCAGCGCTCGCCGACCGCATCGCCAAATTCGATCACGCTGCGCGCCATCGGCACCACCGCCTCGAGCTGCGAAAAATTCGACGGCGCGTCGCGCGCGGTGAGCTCGACGCCGCTGGTGACGCGAACGCCCTGCTCCATCGGCGTCATCAGAAAGCCGCCGTCCGCGTCATGGATCGGCCGCAGCAATTTGCGTGCCGGGTTCGGCACGAAGTGCTGGTGATAGCCGCGCTCGAACGCCAGCGGCACGCGATAGCCGAGCGGTCGCAGCAGCTCGGCCGACCACGGCCCGAGCGCGACCACGACATGGCGCGCGGCGATCTCGCCGTCGGCGAGCTGCACGCGCCAGCCGTCGCCGTGCGGTTCGATCCGCTGGATCCCTGATTGCCTGATCGTGCCGCCGCCAGCGGCAAGCATCTGTGCGTAGGCCTTGACCACCGCGCCGGGTGAATCGACCGATGCCGTCTGCGTGTGCAGGAGACCCGTGCTGTAGGCAGGGACGATGTTCGGCTCGAGCGCGGAGATCGCCTGGCGATCGAGCACTTCGCTCCTGATGCCGAACTCGGCGAGCGCCGCCTGCTCGGCCTGCGCGGCGGCGAGCCCGTCGCTGCGCCAGGCCTTGAGCCAGCCGGTTTCGCGGATGCGATGGCCGGCGCCGGCCTGCACGATCCAGTCGCGATGCAGTTTCAGCGACGCGCCGATCAGACCGTGCAACGCGGCGGCGCGCGGTTTGGTCTGCGACGGTACAGCGGCTGCGAGGAAGCGCATCACCCAGCCGGCGTTGGCGAGCGCCCACGCAATGTTCCAGCGCAGCGCCGGATGCGCGTTGGTCAGATATTTCGGCAGGTTCTTCAGCAGCGACGGCGTATTGAGCGGCAGGATCGAGCCCGACGAGATGATGCCGGCATTGCCGTAGGAGGTTTCGCTGCCGGGCTCGCGGCGATCGACGACGACGACGGAGAGCCCGCGCTGCCGTGCGGCGAGGCCCGCCGAGACGCCGACCATGCCTGCGCCAAGCACGGCGACATCGACCTGCTGTGCTGCCATGCCCTCGCTCATGCCGTCACATCAAGGTCAGGCCGCCATCGACCGGCAGCGTCGCGCCGGTGACGTGGCCCGCTTCCGGCGACAGCAGGAAGGCGACGACGGCGGCGACCTCGTCGGGCTCGGCCAGCCGCTGCATCGGATTGGCCTTTGCGACGCGCTCCCAGGTCGCGGTATCCAGCGCGCCGAACAGGCCCGGATCCTTGCGGGTGTAGCCGGGCATCACGGCATTGGCGGTGGCGCCTGACGCGGCGAGCTCGATCGCGAGCGACTTCACCAGCACCTCGAGCGCGGCCTTCGCGGCGGCCGATCCCGGATAGGTGGCGCCGGGCACGAAGCGATGCGGCCCGAAGCTCGACACCGCGACGACGCGGCCTTGCGCGCTGCGCGTGAGGTCGGACAGCGCGGCCGCCGCGATTTCATGGAAGGCCGCCGCCATCACCGCGAAGGCGCGCTCCAGCGCCTCGCGCGGCAGGCTGGCGAACTCGCGCCGATCGGCAAAGCCCGCGGCGTGCACGACGCTGTCGATCGGCCCGAACGCGGCCCGCGTTGCCGCGACCAGCGCGGTGCCGGCGCCGGCCTTGGCGAGATCGCCGGTGCTCACGTCGACCTTCGCGCCCTTGCTGCGGCATTCCTCCGCAACCGAATTCAGCCGCGCGAGGCCGGCGGCCTCGATGCCCTGTCCGTGCAGCATCAGGGATTGATCGGGGCCGGCGAGCCGGCGCGCGACCGCGGCGCCGATGCCGGAGCCGCCTCCGGTGATGATTGAAACGCGCATGAGGTGCGTGCAGTCAGTGCGATAAGAGACAGCGAACTATAGGTTCGGCGCCACGAAATGCAAACCGCACCGATCGCCGTCAGTGTAGCGCCAGGTTCAACGCCAGATCAGCGCCACGGCTCGACCAGGATCTTGGTGTGCGCCTCGGGATTGGCGAGATCGGCAAACGCCTGCGCGACGCCGTCGATGCCGACGCGGCCGGTGACCAGCGATGCGGCATCCACCTGGCCTTCCGCGATCAGGCGCAGCGAATAGGCAAACTCCTCGGGCGTGTAGCCGAGCACATATTGGACGTTGAGCTCCTTGATGATGCCGAGCATCGGCTCGGACTTGTCGGTCTCCATGCAGACGCCGACCACGACGACACGGGCGCTGCGCGGGGCGCCCTCGAACACCTGCTGCAGCACGCCGGGCACGCCGACGCATTCGAAAATCAGCGCCGGCTTCAGCGGCGGCAGCAGCGCCTGCATCGGCGGCCGCGCCGCCTTCTCCGCCTCGGTCATCTGGGCGTGCTCGGCCCAGCTCGCATAGGGCTGCGTCTTGGCGGGATCGACCACCACATCGGCGCCCATCTTCTCGGCGAGCAGGCGCCGCGCCGGCGAATAATCGGCGGCAACGATCGGTCCGAGCCCCCTGATCTTCAGCGCCGCAATCACCGCCAGCCCGACCGGTCCGCAGCCGATCACCAGCGGCACCTCGCCGCCCCTGATGTTGGCCATCGCCACCGCATGCACGCCGACCGCAAGCGGCTCGGTGAGCGCGGCGTGCTCGGCCGCAAGCCCGTTCGGCACTTCGAGCAGCAGCGGCTCGCTGAGCAGCATCTGCTCGGCATAGCCGCCGAGATAGTCGTTGGAATAGCCGATGCCCTTCGGCCCCTCCGGCGTCAGCAGCGCCGGCAGCGAGCACACTTTCGTCCCGGGCTTCAGCTTGCGCGTGGTGCCCGGGCCGTAGTCGAGAACCTCGCAGCAGAATTCGTGACCGAACACGACGTCGCGCGACAGATCCATCGGCGTGCGGCCGGGCAGGAACTTGCTCAGCTCGACCATGCGGTGGGCATGCTTGCGTGCGTGCAGATCGGAACCGCAGATGCCGCAGGCGAGCGATTTGACCAGCACCTGGCCGGCGCCGGGCTTCGGCTCGGGCATCCGGTCGACGACAATCTCGCCGTTCCTGAAGATCGCTGCGCGCATATTCCCTCCCGCGTGGGTTTTGTCCCACTCATTTTGATGCGTATTTCGTCCCGCGAAATGCTGTCGCGGATCACGTCCGGGACAAGCTTTCGCCGCAGGAGGCTATAGCACGGAGGGTCACCACGTATAGCGCATAACGCCCTTGCCGGCGTAAGACTGTGTCACGTTGGAGAATTCACCTTCGAAGGTCGCGGCGGCCGACCAGCCGTTGCGCCACCTCAGCTCGGCGGAGGCTGTGGTCAGCGCCGAGTCGCTGGCCTGCGCCGCGCCGTTGACCACGAAGGCCGCGCCGGGCAGCGTCTGGAACACCGCACCAACGGCGCGGTCCGGATTGAAGTCATGCGCCCAGGCGACGCGGCCGCGCAGCGTCACGATGCCGCCGTCAATCGCGAACGACTTGTCGGAGCGCAGGCCGAGTTCGCTCCTGACGTCGGTGACGCTCTTCGCTGCATAGTTCAGCGCGAAGGCGCCGCCGCCGGAGACCACACTCTCCGCATAGGCCGGCAGCTCGAAGCTCGTGAACTGGGCCGCCGCGTAAGGCGTCAGCCCGATCCACGGCGTGGCATAGCGATAGCCGCCCTCGAGCCGGCCCGACCAGGCATTGGCATTGAAGTTGGCGCGCAGATGATCGGCGCCGGCCGCAGTGACGATGCGGTCGGTGGTGACATCCTGCCAGCCATAGGCGAGCGCACCACTTAAGTACGCGGCGCCCACGCTTTGACGAACGAACGCGCCGGCCTGGAACAGATCGGAGCGGCCCCAACCAAGACCGTTGACGCTGAAGCTGGTGGCGCCGCCGGCGAGCGCAAAGCCGGCAATGGTGTTCGGCGAGAAGCGGTAGTCGGCGCCGACCGCGCTGCCATAGAGGCTGCTGCTGGTGTTGTTCGAGCCGAGCACCGCATTGCCGCTGGTGCTCTGCGAGCCGCCATAGCCCGCCGCCCAAATGCTCCAGCGCTGCTCGAAGCTCGGCTGCGGTGGCGGCGCCTTGGTGTAGATCGCGGCCAGCGCATCGCGTGGTTCGGTCTTGCGCGCCGCATAGGCGAGCGGCGTGCTCTCCTCGGCGAACGGCGACGCCCCCGCGCCGGCACCAAAGCCACCATCGCGCCCGGCGACGAACGGATCGGTCAACAATCCCAGAAACAGGCCCATCGCGTTGAACGTCGCCTGCTGCGAGCCGGTCGCGCCTTCGCCCGAGGCCTGCGTCAGGCCGTTCGGCGACAGCCCGGCGAACACCGCATTGATACCGCCATTGGCGTTGAAGAAGTTCTGCAGCGTGGTGGCGACGCTCTGCTGATTGACGTTCAGCTTCGACTTCGCGCCGTAATCGAGCGCGAAGTTGAGATAGGCGTTGCTCGCGTCATAGCCGAGCGTCGCGACGAGGTTCGACGGCAGCCCGGTTGAATCGACACCCGCAAACGCGCCACTGCGGCCGCCGGCCGCCGACAGAATGGTGTATTGCTTGGCGATCCTACTGCCGGCGGCGACGCTGACGCCGACCGAACCGGCCAGCGTCGCGCTGCCGCTCACCTTGGCCAGGGTGGACGCCGTCGAATTGAGCCCGACGAGATAAAGTGCACCCGACTGGAAAGCGAGGTTGCCCGCCACGTTCAGGAATGTACCTGGCGTCGCATTGCCGGGCATCAGGATGCCGCCGCTTGCAATCATCGTGTTGCCGACGGTGCCGACGCCGGACAGCGCGCCGCCGGCATTCACCGTGGTGAGGCTCGACGAGGCGATCGAGCCGTCGACCTGAAGAATGCCGCCGTTCACCGTCGTGGTGCCGGTATAGCTGTTGACGCCGGACAGCGTCAGGGTGCCGCTGCCGGTCTTCTCGAAATTGGCAGGACCGGTGCGGCCACCGCCGAAGCAGCCACAGATATGGAATGGGTTCAACGGATCGAAGTCGGCAAGCACGCCGCTGAGCGCCGTCGAGAGATTATTGCTGCCAACGACGAGGGTGTTGCCTGAGCCGATATAGTAAAAGCCGGAGCCTGCGATCGAACCCGCGGTGATGCGCCCGTCGCCGTTCAGCCCCGTGCTGAGCGAGAAATCGACCAGTCCGGTGCCGTTGGTGATGAACTGTGCGTTGCCGCCGGTCGCGTTGTTGAAGAACTTGATGGTGCTGCCGGCTTCGGTGGTAATGGTGGCATCGCCCGCCGTAGCGAACGCCGTGAAGATGTGTTGGCTGCCGGCCTGGTTGTCGATGGTCGCATTGCCCGCGGTCGCATAGGCATCGAACTGGAGAACGCTGCCGTCCCGATTGACGATTGTCGCGTTGGCCGCGGTCGGCGCCTCCACTGGGTTGAAACCGCCAGATCCGAAATAGAGCACGCCGCTGTTGTCGAAGCTGGCGTTTGCCGCCGTGCTGTTCTGGAAAAAGGCGACCTGACCGCCCGCGAGCGTGACGATGGTTGCGGAAGCCGCAGATGAGGACTCGAAAAACTGTGTCGAGCCGCCATTGGTGCCGTTGGTGATGGTAGCCTGCCCCGCATTGGTGTGGCCCAGAAACACCGCGGCACCGCCGTTGGAATTGTCGATCACGGCCTTGGCGGCCGTGCTGGTGTCGGAGCCGCCGGGAGGACCAAACGCGTCGCCGAACACCACAGTGCCGCCGTTGGTGTTGGTGAATCTGGCGTTGCCGGCAGAACTGGTGTCGCGGAAGATCGTGAGCGCACCATTGGTGTTGCTCACGGTGGCATTGCCCGCGGTGCTGCTGTCGCGAAACTCCGTGATGCCGAAATTCTGGTTGACGATCGTCGCCGTCGACGCCGTGGTGGAATTGTAGAACGTCGTGGTGGCGATCCCGTTGAAGCCGTCGTTGACGATCTTGGTGATTCCGGCCGTGTTGGCATTGACGATGTCGAACTTGCCGTCGACCGCGACCTCGCCGACGATCGAGGCGGCGTGGCTGGCGTCGCCGAGTTGCAAGGTCGCGCAATCGCAGATCGTGGTGCCGCCGGTGTAGGTGTTGGTGCCTGTTAGCACCACGCGGCCGAGGCCGCCCGAATTGTCCAGCACCGTCAGCTTGCCGGGGCCGTTGCCGTCGGCGATGTTGCCGGCGATCGTGAGCGTGACGCCATTGGCGTCGATCGCGCTGCCGATGGCGGACGTATTGATCTTGAAGTTGTTGGCGAACGTCAGGTTGCCGAGGCCGTCGGCCTGAAACGAGGCATTGTCGAGCGTGACGGTGCCCGACCCGACCGAGCCGTTGTTGCCTACGACAACGGTCGTATCGACCACCAGCGTTCCGCCGGAATAGGTGTTGGCGCCGGAGAGCTGCACGTTGGAGAAACCGGACGCCGACGAATCGATCAGGCGCAGAACGCCGGCGCCGGCACCGTCGGCGATCACGCCCTGGAGATTGACCTGGGCGCCGTTCGCATCGACCGTTCCGCCGGCCGCATTGACCGCGATGTTGTTGGCGAAGGCGACGCTCGAGACCGTCGGCGACTGCATCTGGAACGTGCCGCCATTGAGCGTGATAGTGCCGGTGCCGACCGAATCCGCATTCGTCACTTGCACGGTGCCGGCGGAGATCAGCGTGCCGCCGGAATAGGCATTGGTGCCCGCGAGCACCAGCGTGCTGTTGCCGAGCTGCTGCACCATCACGCCGGGCGCAAGCCCGTCGTTGATGTTCGCACTGATGGTGATGGTCTGGCCGCTGTTGGCCCGGTTGATCAGGCCGCCGCTCGGCCCCGTCAAGGCGAAGTTAACCGGGTTGCCGCTGATCGTGTACGACTGCGAATTGGCGGTGAAGGTCCACGAGTCCAGCAGCATCGGGCCAGCGCCGATCGTGACCGTCGCCGATCCCGTCGAATCGAAAATGGCGGATTGGGTCGGGAGGATCGGCGGCGCGCCGGGCGACGTCGTCGACCAGTTGGTCGGGAGCTGGTAGTCGGCACTGCTCGTTGTGCTACCGCTGCCGCCCCAGGTGAAGCTCTGGGCTTGTGCCGAACTGGACGGCAACAGGCTTGCAGCCGCCGAGACGCAGACTGCCGAAGCCAGCACACCGCGAAACTGCCGAGCAAACGAAAAAAAGACCGAACCAAAATGCACGTGAACTGCCCCCAAACGCTCTACGGCGCTCTTGGGGCGAGATTAGCATGTTGCCAAACGCGCGATTGTTGATTGTGTCCGAAATCCTTCGATTCAGCTTCCGGAGGTCGAAGTTTTCGGCCCCACTGTTGTACACCCGCAACGCTAGCGGAGGCTGGCCTCGCAACCAGCGCACGATTCTTGGTACTCTGGTCAGGCGTTCGGCGACGGCTCGCTGGCCACGGTCAGCAGCTGCGACCGTCGGACGCGCTCGCGATGCGCGGTGTAGAGGCCCGAGGCGACGATGAAGCCGGCGCCGAGGATGGTCCAGCTGTCGGGCACTTCGCCGAAGATCAGGAAGCCGAGGATGCTGACCCACAGCAGCTGCGTGTAGGAGAACGGCGCCAGCACCGAGGCATCGCCATAGCGGAATGCCAGCACCACGATCCACTGTCCGACGGTGGACGCAACACCGATCAGGATGCCGAACATGATGTCGTGCCAGCTCGGCGTGACCCAGACGAACGGCACCAGCGCGCTGACGATGGCGACGCCGACAATGGACGAATAGGTCATCACCGTGATCGGGCGCTCGCTGCCGCTCATCATGCGCGTCAGGATCAGCGTGCCGGCCCAGGCCAGCGCCGAGACGAGCGGGAAAATCGCGGCGGGATGGAACGCGCTGGTGCCCGGCCGCAGGATGATGAACACGCCGGCGAGGCCGACCGCGGTCGCGATCCAGCGTCGCATGCCGACCCTCTCACCGAGGAACGCGATCGACAGCGCGGTGACGAACAGCGGCGAGACGAAGCTGGTGGCCGAGGCTTCGGCGATCGGCAGGAAGCCGAGCCCCGTGATGAAGATCAGCGAGGAACCGAGCAGCGCGGCGCCGCGCAGCACATGCAGCCCGGGACGGCTGCTGCGCAGCGCGAACAGCGGCGAGCCCGGCAGCATCGCCGGCGTCATGATCATCGCGAACACCAGGAAGCGGATCCAGGCGATCTCGATCGAGGGCAGCGTGGAGGAGAGATATTTTGCCGTGACGTCGGAGGTGCCCAGGAACACGGTCGACAGCAGGATCAGCGCGATACCCTTGAACGGCCGGTCGGTGCGGGCGGGCGCCTTGCTTGTCGCTGCGGGCGCGGTCTTGGCAGGCAATGAAAGGAGAACGCTGTCCAGCCTGGCGGCCACGGCTGCGGGGGGCGGTGTCACGGCAATCTCGAAGGCAAAATAAAGGGAATCTGCTGATCGTACAAAACGCCAATTCCGCCGCGAGAACAATGCCCGAAAACGGGACTCCGATATGCACCAGCGCGCGCGACCGCCCGCCGCAGGCTGTGTGCCGCCGCAACTGCAACAGTTTGTTAAGAACTGTCTGGAGCGAAGTGAACCGCTCTCGCTCAGAGCATCGGCAGCGAGCGTGGTTTCGGCCCGCGCGGGAACGCGGCATCGAGCGCGGCGAGTTCCTCGGCGCTGAGCTTGAGCGTGCCGGCGGCAGCGTTCTCCGCCGCGTGTTCCGCGTTCGACGCCTTCGGAATCGCGAGCACCGACGGCAGCCGCGTGAGGAAGCTCAGCGTGACCTGGCGCGGTGTCGCCTTGTGCGCCTGCGCGATCGATTGCAGCACCGCGCCGGCCCTGCTCGACGGCGAGGGAAAATCATTGTGACCGAACGGCGAGTAGGCGACGACGGCGACGCCGTGCTGCTCGCACCACGGAATCACGGCGTGCTCGATGGCGCGCTCCTGCAGATGGTAGAGCACCTGGTTGCAGGCGATCGTACCCTCACCCGCGACATCGAGCACTTCGTCGAGATCCTCGGTGTCGAAATTGCTGACGCCCCAGGCGCGGATCTTGCCCGCCGCGATCAATTCGTCGAACGCCGCGACCGTCTCGGCGAGCGGAGTGGTTCCGCGCCAGTGCAGCAGATAGCAATCGAGGCGATCGGTCTTCAGCCGCTTCAGCGAGCGCTCGCAGGCCGTGATGGTGCCGCGCCGCGAGGCGTTGCTCGGCAGGACTTTCGAGACCAGGAACGTTTCGTCGCGCCGGCCTGATATCGCATCCGCGATCACAAGCTCGGCGTCGCCATACATCTCGGCGGTGTCGATATGCGTCATGCCGGCATCGATGCCGCGCTTCAGCGCAGCGACGGCCGCCTTGCGGTCACCGCGATCGAGATACCAGGTGCCCTGCCCGATCACCGAGACCTGCGGGCCGTTGTCGCCGAATTTTCTTGTCTGCACGATCGCCTCGTTCCGCGTATTCGCTTGTGGCCCCCGCGCAGGACGATAAAGCAAACGGACGACCATGTCTCCACATCGTCGTCCCGGCAATATCTCCACATCGTCGTCCCGGCGAAGGCCGGGACCCATACTCCGCAGCAGTCGTTGTTGGCGGGACTCGTCATTCCACCCGTGTGCAACAACAGATATTCGTGGTTATGGGTCCCTGTGTCTTGGAAGTCTGTCAGGATGAGGGTGGGCGGGAAGCCGTTGGGTCCTTGGCGCTTGACGCCGTGAGCCGGCTCGGTCTCCCGCCCGTTCCATCTATCAACCTGAACAGTTGCACGAGGCTGCGCCAACAGACCTCGCATCACAGGGACAGGCACCGTGATCATAGCTCTTCGTTACGTCGGAATCGACATCTCCAAAAACCACCTCGATATCTTTGATGAGGCTGACGGCGTGCCGCGGCGCATTGCCAACGCGACACAGGCCATCACACAGCAGGTGGCGCGTTGGCAATGCGATGCGCTGGTCGTCTTCGAGGCGACGGGTATCTATGACCTCGCGCTTCGCGAGGCGCTGCGTCAGGCCGGGATCCAGTTCGCACGGATCAACCCGGCCCGTGCCCGCGACTTTGCACGGGCCAGCGGCCTACTCGCCAAGACCGATCCGATCGATGCGCGGATGCTGGCGGCCTTTGCGCGGGCCATGCAACCCGCCCCCGAGCAGGTCGCCGATCCTGCACGGGGCGCCTTGGCGAGGCTTGCAAAACGGCGGGATCAGCTGGTCCTCATGCGCGCCCAGGAGAAGAACCGGCGCAGCGAGGCCGACGATCGCGCCATGGCCGAACGCATCGGCCGCCTCATCGAGGTCCTCGACAGCGAGATCGCCGAGATCGAGGCCGACATCAGCGCATTGATTAAAGCCGAAGCGGAGATCGCGGACGATGCGAAGTTAATGCGTTCGCTGCCCGGCGTGGGTCCCGTGGCCTGCATGCAGCTCATCGCGCAGATGCCGGAACTCGGGCGGGTCGGACCGAAACAACTCGCAGCGCTCGCTGGCCTTGCTCCCTTCAACGTCGACAGCGGCGCCTTCCGCGGCAAGCGCAAGATTGCGGGCGGCCGAAAGCGCGTTCGTGACGCCCTCTATATGGCGGCCCTCAACGCAGTTCGCAGAGCAGATCCGTTCAAGGCCTTCTATGCACGACTGCGACAGGCGGGAAAACCAGCCAAACTCGCCCTCATCGCCGTCGCCAGGAAGCTGCTCACGGTCCTCAATGCCATGATGCGAGACCGAAAGCCGTACCTGCAGACCAAACCAACATAACAGTTGCCGGCCTTCGCCGGGACGACAGCTGTTTTGTGACGCGCGCTCTCGCGTCTCTCGACGCGCGTCAGACGTTGAGATTCATCCACACCGCCTTCGGCTCGGTAAAGTTATCGAGCGCGGCGGTGCCGTGCTCGCGGCCGAGACCGGAGTCACGCTCGCCGCCCCACGGCAATCGCACATCGGTGTAGCCATAGGTATTGATCCACACCGTGCCGGCGCGGGCCTTCTTGGCGAAGCGCTGCACGCGGCCCATATCGGCGCTCCAGACGCCGGCGGCGAGGCTGTACGCCGTGCCGTTGGCGATGCGCAGCGCATCGGCCTCGTCCTTGAACTTGATCACGCTGACGACGGGGCCAAAAATCTCCTCCTGCGAGATGCGCATCTCGTGCGCGACATTGGCGAACACCGCGGGGCTGATGAAATAGCCGCGGTCACCGACCCGCGCGCCGCCGGTGGCCAGCAGCGCGCCCTCATGCTTGCCGATCTCGACATAATCGAGGATCGAGCGCATCTGCTTCTCGGAGATGACCGGCCCGAGCGCGGTGGCGCGATCGGCGGGATCGCCGATCCGCAACGCCTCGGCGCGGGCGACCAGACGCTCGAGCACCTCGTCATAGGCGTTCTCCTGCACGAGCACGCGCGAGCCGGCCGAGCAGACCTGCCCGGCGTTGAAGAAGATGCCGGCAGCCGCGGCCTTGGCAGCGGCTTCGAGATTGGCATCGTCGAAGATCACATTGGCGGACTTGCCGCCGAGCTCGAGCGAGACCCGTTTGAAGTTGCCGGCGGCGCCCTTCATGATGCCGCGGCCGACGCCGGGCGAGCCGGTGAACGTCACCTTGTCGACGTCGGGATGATTGACCAGCGCATCGCCAACGATGCGGCCGGGACCGGTCACGATGTTGAGCACGCCCTTCGGCAACGCGGCCTCGAGCGCGAGCTCGCCGATCCTGAGCGCCGACAACGAGGTCAGCTCGGCCGGCTTCATCACCACCGTGCAGCCGCAGGCGAGCGCCGGCGCGAGCTTCCACATGCCGATCATCAGCGGGAAATTCCACGGCACGATCGCGGCGACCACGCCGACCGGCTCGCGCACCGTATAGGTCAGCGCGTCGTCGCGCGCCGAGACCACATCGCCGCTGATCTTGTCGGCCCAGCCGGCGTAATAGGTCAGCGTGTCGATGGCGGCCGGAAAATCCTGGCGCAGCACCGCCGAGATCGGCTTGCCGGCATCGAGGCTCTCCAGCGCTGCGATTTCATCGGCGTGCTGCTTCAGCAGCTCAGCCCATCGGAGCAGAATGTGGCCACGTTCGGCCGCGCGCATGGTGCGCCACGGCCCCTCGAAGGCGCGGCGGGCGGCCGCCACGGCGCGGTCGACATCCGCCTCGTTGCCTTCGGCAATCGTCGCGATCACCTGCTCGGTGGCGGGATTGAGCGACTTGAAGGTGTTTCCGGACAGCGAGCGAACGCGGGCGCCGTCGATCAGCAGCAATTCGTCCCTGATGGTCGGGGCGCGGCGGGCGTCACGCTCATAGTCATATGCAACTAACATCATATTTCCTCCTGGTGTTGTCACTCAACGTAGGAGGCTTTTATCAGCAGTAAATATGATATCTTGTGCCTATTGGCATGCCAGGATATGAATTCAATTTCATAATTGGTGGCCACCATGCTGCAGATCGAGATCGAGACCGTCTGGCGATTCCGGAAAGAGGACAGCCCGCAGACCGCGGTCGTGATGCTCGGCATCCTCAACGAGATCAGGAAGACCGGAAAGATCACCAGCGCCGCCAACGACGCGCAGCTGTCCTATCGCCATGTCTGGAACCTGATCGAGCAATGGACCGCCTTCTTCGGCGTGCCGCTGGTGGAGACCCAGCGCGGCAAGGGCTCGAAGCTGACGCCATTCGGCGAGAAGCTGGTGTGGGCCGGTGAGCGCATGCAGGCGCGGCTCGGGCTGCAGCTCGAGAACCTCGCGCAGGAACTGGTCACCGAGATCAAGCCGTTTCTCGAGCAGCGCCCGTCAGTGATCCGGGTCCACGCCAGCCACGGCTTTGCGGTCTCCAAGCTGCGCGAGTTCCTCGACCGCGCGGGCGGCGTCGGTGTCGATCTGCGCTATGTCAGCAACCAGAACTCGCTGGTCTCGCTGGCGCAGGGCGCCTGCGATCTCTCCGGCGTGCACCTGCCGCGCGGCGAATTGCGCGCGCAGGGCATCAAGGCCTGCCGCGAATGGCTCGATCCGCGCGAGGACCGCGTCATCAATTTCGTGACGCGCGAGATGGGCCTGATGGTCAAGCGCGGCAACCCGCTCAAGATCACGTCGCTGAAGGACCTGGTCGAGCGCAAGGCCCGTTTCGTCAACCGCGACCATGATTCCGGCACGCGGCTGCTGTTCGATCAATTGCTGGCGCTGCACAAGATCCCGGAAGGGCGGATCAACGGCGCCCAGCACATGGAGTTCACCCATGCCGCGGTCGCCGCCTATGTCGCCAGCGGCATGGCGGATGCGAGCTTTGGCGTCGAGGCCGCGGCGCGGCAGTTCGGGCTCGATTTCATCCGCCTGCTCACGGAAGATTATTTCTTCGTCTGCAAGCGCGCCTTCCTCGAGACCGAGCCGATGCAGCGCGTGCTCGACATCATGAAGAGCAGCGAGTTTCACAAGGCGGTGGGGGCCCTTCCCGGCTATGTCGCCTCCAACACCGGCGCCGTCAGCGGCGTGAAGGAGTTTCTCGAGAAACTGCATTCGACCGCTGATCAGCCGCACCCGGCGGCGGCCGACCTGGTGGCCGTCGATCCTTCGGGACTCGCGCCAGGTGCGATGACGCGGATCGACAGACAGGAAGATATCTAGCCGAGGCCGCCGATGTCGGCGACCAGCACCGAGCCCGTCACCGATTCCGTAATGTAAAGACGGTCGCGGTTGGCGCCGCCGATCGCGACGTTGGTGCAGCTCGGCCCGGCGCAGGACTTGATCCGCGCGATGCACTCGCCGTTCGGCGCAAACGCGAAGACATGACCGAGCGAGGCGTGCGCGACGAACAGCCGACCGGCGGCGTCCATCGTCATGCCGTCGGGTCCGCTCGGGCCGAACAGCGAGCAGAAGCGGCCAACCTTGGAGACGCTGCCGTCCTTCATGAACGGCGCGCGCCAGACCGCATTGTCGCGCGTCATGGCGACGAACAGCACCGCCTCGTGCGGATCGAGCACCAGGCCGTTCGGGCTGATGCCGGTGTCGATCAGGCAGTCGAGCGCGCCGCTCACCCGCAGCCGATAGACGCGGCCGGTCGGATCGTGCAGTCCAGTCTGGCCCTGATCGGTGAAATAGATGTCGCCGTTCGAGGCGATGTGCAGGTCGTTGCAGCCGCGGAACGATTCCGAATTGCGCGAGCGCAGCAGGGGCGTGACCTCGCCGGACCTGGCATCGAGCTCCATCAGGCCGTGCCGATAGTCGGCGATCAGGATGCGGCCCATCGCATCGATCTTCAGCCCGTTCGGCCAGCCGTCATATTCGGCAACCTGCGACCATGACTTGTCAGGCGCGATCCTGAAGATGCGGCCGAACGGGATGTCGACGATGTAGAGATTGCCATCGGCATCGAACGACGGTCCCTCGATGAAGCAATCGGTCACCGCGCCCGGGCGGTTGGCGTCGGCCCATTCGCTCGCCATGCTGCGGCGGAATTCGGCCGGCACGGCGGAGAAGATTTCGGTCGGGATCAGTTTCGGCGGCGTTTCCAGGAACATCATTGTTGGTTCACCCGTTGGCGGAGCGGGGCGGACCATAGAGAAGATTGCTGGCGCCGTCGAATACCCCAAAGCCCACCACGTCATTGCGAGCCAACGGGGCGCGCGAACGCGCGCCCGATGACAGGCTCCGCGAAGCAATCCATACCTCCACGCGTGGCAAGATGGATTGCTTCGTCACTTCGTTTCTCGCAATGACGGTTGGACAGCCGTCCCGTGCTTACGACGTTTCCTATTCGGCCGGCTGCGCCGAGCCATAGGCTTCCGAGATCATGTAGCCGGACAGCGTGCCGTAGGCCGCGGTCCATGCGGCGGCGACGTCAGGCGTCCAGGCTTCGCCGAGCCCCTTCTCCAGCGTCCACAACAACGCGCCGCCGACCACCGGATAATGCTCGGGCTTGGCGCCATAGCCGACATGCCGCTTGGCCAGCGCACTCGCGGCCGGCAGGATCGTATCGAGATTGCTCAGCCCGTTCACGACGACGGCAAGCGTCGTCATCAATTTCTTGCGCTGCTCCTTCATGTCGGCCGGAAACATCGCCTGCACGGCGGGCGCGACTTCGAACAAGCGATCGTAGAAAATCACCGCGGCCTGCTCCGAGATCGGCGCGACCTTGCCGAAGCTGTCCTGAACCAGCTTGATTTGGGCCGGATTCATCTCAATTCTCCTCGGTCATGAAATGAGTTCTGAAACGATTTTTCAGAATGCGAGCATTGGTAGCCGCATCCGGCGTTTCCGTTCAGAGCGGAAACGCGCTTGCCGTCGACGTGATCATCACGCCGCCTCGACGAAGCTGTGGCGCTCATAGAGGAATTCGAGCACGCGCTGCCGGCACTTCAGGTAGCCTTGGTTGGTCGCGAGCTCGAGCCGCTTGCGCGGGCGCGCCAACGGCACCTCGAGCACCTCGCCGATCCGCGCGCTCGGACCGTTGGTCATCATGACGATGCGGTCCGACAGCAGCACGGCCTCGTCGACGTCGTGAGTGATCATCAGGATGGTGTTGCCGAGCTTCTGGTGCAGCGCCATCACCGAATCCTGCAGATGCGCCCTCGTCAGCGCGTCGAGTGCCCCGAACGGCTCGTCGAGCAGCAGCACCTTCGGCTCCATCGCGAGCGCACGCGCGATGCCGACGCGCTGCTTCATGCCGCCGGAGATCTCGCTCGGCCGCTTGTCCTTGGCATGCGCCATCTGCACCAGGCTGAGATTGTGCATCACCCAGGCGTCGCGCTCGGCCCTGCTCTTGGTCCTTGCAAATACCTTGTCGACGCCGAGCTTGACGTTCTCGTAGACGGTGAGCCACGGCAGCAGACTGTGGTTCTGGAACACCACGGCCCGATCCGGTCCGGGCGAATTGACCTCGCGGTTCTCCAGCAGCACGCCGCCATTGGTGGCGCCGGTGAGGCCGGCGACGATGTTGAGCAGGGTCGACTTGCCGCAACCGGAGTGACCGATGATCGAGACGTATTCGCCCTTCTCGATCGTCAGGTTGATGTCCTTCAGCACCTCCGTGGTGGCGTTGCCGCGGGTGAAGGTCTTGTCGATGTGATCGAGCTTCAGATAGGCCTGCATGACTTTCTCCTCAGTTCGCCGCAGTGCCGCGGGTCACGATCTTGCCCAGCCCCGCGATCAGGCGGTCGAGCACGAAGCCGATGATGCCGACATAGAACAGCGCCAGGATGATTTCGCTGATGTGCGAGGAATTCCACGCATCCCAGATGAAGAAGCCGATGCCGACGCCGCCGATCAGCATTTCCGCGGCGACGATCGCGAGCCAGGACAGGCCGATGCCGATGCGCAGGCCGGTGAACATGTAGGGCGCGGCCGCCGGGATCATGATCTTGGTGAAGAACTCCAGCGGATTGAGCTGCACGACGGCCGCGACGTTGCGGTAGTCCTGCGGGATGTTGCGGATGCCGACCGCGGTGTTGATGATGATCGGCCACACCGAGGTGATGAAGATCACGAAGATCGCCGAGGGCTGGCCGTCGCGGAATGCGGCCAGCGACAGCGGCAGCCACGCCAGCGGCGGGATGGTGCGCAGCACCTGGAACAGCGGATCGAGCCCGCGCATCGCCCAGACCGACTGTCCGACCAGCGTGCCGAGCGCGATGCCCGCGATCGCCGCGAGCGAATAGCCGTAGGCGACGCGCTGCAGGCTGGCGGAGAGATGCCAGAACAGGCCCTTGTCGATGCCGCCATTGTCGAAGAACGGATCGAGGATCAACTCCTTGGTGTCCTTGAACACTTTCGACGGCGGCGGCAGGCTGGAGCCGGCGCGCCGGCAGATCAGCTCCCACACCACCAGCAGCAGCGCGACCACGATCAGCGGCGGCACCACACGCGCCGCGGTCTCCTTCGCCATCCTGGCGTAGGCCTCGGCGCGCGGCGCGCGCTTCGGCGTCATGGTCACGACCGGCGCCGCGGCAGCGGCCGGCGGGATCGCGACCGCCGACACTTCGGTCTTCATGGCAGGCATCGACATTGAACGAAAATCTCCGTGGTCAAAGGGAGAGCCGCGCTGCACGCGCGGCTCGCTCAAATCAGACGTCAACACGCTTGATGGACAACGACTTCAAATACGCGGCGGGGTCGGCAGGATCGAACACCTTGCCGTCGAAGAAGGTTTCCTTGCCGCGCGAGGTCGAAGCCGGAATGTCCGAGACGCCAAGCTCCTTGGCGGCCTCCTTCCAGAGATCCTCGCGGTTCACCTTGGCGATCAGCGCCTTGGTGTCGAAGCCCGCCTCGTACTTGCCCCAGCGGATGTCCTCGGTCAGGAACCAGAGGTCGTGGCTCTGATACGGATAGGAGGCTTTGTCGCTCCAGAACCGCATCTGCTGCGGCGAATTCTCGACCACGCGGCCGGTGCCGTAGTCGAACTTGCCCTTCATGCGGTCGGTGATGTCCTCGACCGGGCAGTTGATCCACTGCCGCTTGGCGCAGATCGCCGCGGTCTCCTCGCGGTTCTCCGCCTTCTCGCACCACTGCTGGGCTTCCATCACGGCCATCAGCAGCGCCTTCGCGGCCTTCGGATTCTTGTCGACCCAGGCAGCGCGCAGGCCGAACGATTTCTCCGGATGCTTGTCCCAGAGCTCGCCGGTGGTGATCGCGGTATAGCCGATGTCCTGATGGATCAACTGCAGATTCCACGGCTCGCAGACGCAGAAGCAGTCCATCGTGCCGACCTTCATGTTGGCCACCATCTGCGGCGGCGGCACCACGATGGTCTCGATGTCCTTGTCGGGATCAATGCCGCCGGCGGCGAGCCAGTAGCGGATCCAGAGGTCGTGCGTGCCGCCGGGGAAGGTCATCGCGGCCTTCACCGCCTTGCCGGAAGCCTTCTTCTTCTCCAGCGCCGCCTTGAACGGCGCGGTGTCGATGCCGATCTTGAGATCGGCATATTCCTTGGCGACCGAGATGCACTGGCCGTTCAGGTTGAGCCGCGCCATGATGTACATCGGCGTCGGCTGATTGTTCTGCGTCACCTTGCCGGCCGAGATCAGATACGGCATCGGGGTCAGGATATGCGCGCCGTCGATGCCGCTGCCCTCGGAGCCGAGCACGAGATTGTCGCGCGTGGTGCCCCACGAGGCCTGCTTCTGCACCTCGACATCGGGCATGCCATATTTGGCGAAGATGCCCTTCTCCTTGGCGACGAACAGCGGCGAGGCATCGGTCAGCGCGATGAAGCCGAGCTTGGCGCCCTTCACTTCCGGACCCGCGCCCTGCGCGAATGCACCAGCGGGAAAGTTCAGCTTGGCCGCGGCAAGCAGCGCGGCGGCGCCGCTGGTTGCCTTCAGAAGCTGACGGCGGCTGAGGCCGCGGCCTGAAGGCTGGTTGGTGGGCTTGGTCATCGGTCGTCCTTTGCTGCGTCGTTGCGTTGCGGTGTTGCGTCAGTGCGTCGAGCGCCGTCCTTCGAATGGCGACGCGCGCAGGGCGCAAAAAGGCGTGCACCGGGAAGCCCCGGTCTGGCGGCGTCAGAAATCCGATGGGGTAGCCTCGAGGGACGGCTTCAATGGCGTCGGCTAATGATTATTCAAGCCTTGTGCCAATCTACCGCAGTGCAAAATTGGATTTCGTTGCAAAGCCTTGCGCAACATGTCGCAGCGCGCGCGAATTTTCCGCGCGCTGCCAAAGTTTGCGATTCGCTCAATCTTTGGGCGGCGCACAAGAATTGGGCAGAAGCGTTCAGAAACCGATCAGGCGTCTTCGGAGACCTTGGTGCCGAGCGGCGCGGGCGCCATTCCGCCACCGGGCTTCACGTGGAATTCGTAGGTCATCAGGCTCCACGGCCCATCGGAGCGCTGGCCATCGGGCATCACAGGATCGGTGCGGCGCTCGACCTTGGCGATCAATTCATCCTTCACGCCGAACACGACGTCGGAGTCGATGTATTTGTCGCCCTCGACGAAGACATGCGTGATCAGCGGCTCGTAGCCCTTGGCGTTGACCAGGAAGTGGACATGCGCCGGCCGCATCGGGTGACGGTTGGTCTGCGTGATCATCTGCCCGACCGGGCCGTCGGTCGGGATCGGATAGCTGCACGGCACGATGGTGCGGAAGAAGAAGCGGCCGTCGGCATCGGTGATGAAGCGCGCCCGCGACGACGGACCTTCGGTGGCGTAGCTCGGCTTCTGCGAGTCGTAGAATCCGTCATCGTCCGCGTGCCAGATATCGACCGGCACATTGGCCAGCGGCTTGCCGTCGAGGTCGGTGACGCGGCTCTGCACGAACATGCGCTCGCCGGGCAGGCTTGCCGAGATGTCGGTGCCGTGCGGCGTCACCTTGTGCTCGCCGACATAGAACGGGCCGAGCACCGTGGTCTCAGTCGCGCCGTCGCGATCGCGATGGTTGACCGCATCGACCAGCATCGACACGCCGAGCACGTCGGACAGCAGGATGAACTCCTGGCGGATGTCGGTGCACTTCTGCCCGGTGCGGGTCAGGAAGCCGATCGCGTGGTCCCATTCCTCGAAGGTGAGATCGGTCCTGCGCACATAATCGTGCAGCGACTTCACCAATTCCTGCAGCAGGAACTTGGCCCGCGGATCGGGTGTCTGGTCGAAGCTGCGGATGACGGCGGCGGCGAGCTCGGTTTCGTTGAACTGGGTCATCTCAGCGTGTTCCTTGACGTGTTCCTTGGCGTCTACCTTGGCCCCTTCGGGGGCGCGATTGCAGGGGCGACCGTACACCACCAGCTCAATGCCGGTAAGCGGCAGCGGATTGGTGCAGCAGACACTTTTCGGCTATCAAGGCTGCCTTGCAAGCCGGAGAAACGCCTGATGCTAGCCCCCACGCCTGCCTCGCCCGAATCCGCGGGAATGTCGACCGCTGCCCTCAACCGCCTCGAAGCGCATCTGAAGAGCCGCTACATCGATGCCGGCCGTTTTCCCGGCACGCAGGTCCTGATCTATCGCCGCGGCAAGATCGTGCATTCCACGGTGCAGGGCTTTGCCGATCTCGAGCGCAAGGTGCCGGTCAAGGACGACACCATCTTCCGCATCTATTCGATGACCAAGCCGATCACGTCGGTCGCCTTCATGATGCTGGTCGAGGAAGGCAAGGTCGCGCTCGACGAGCCGGTCGCAAAGTACATTCCGGAATGGAAGAACCTCGGCGTGTTCGTCGCCGGCACCGCGCCCGCCTTCCTGACCCGCCCACCGACGCGGCCGATGCAGATCGTCGACCTCTTGCGCCACACCTCGGGTCTCACTTACGGCTTCCAGCAGCGCTCCAATGTCGACGCGGCCTATCGCGAGAAGAAGATCGGCGAGGTCATCAAGGCCGGCACGCTCGACGGCATGATCGAGGACCTGGCGAAGATCCCGCTGGAGTTCTCGCCGGGCGAAGCCTGGAACTACTCGGTCTCGACCGACGTGCTCGGCTATCTCGTCGGCAAGATCTCGGGGGTGCCGTTCGAGCAATTCCTGAAGGAGCGCATCTTCAAGCCGCTCGGCATGAACGACTCGGATTTCTTCGTGCCGGCCGACAAGGCGCATCGGTTTGCCGCCTGCTATTCCGCCGATCCGCAGGGCGGCTTCAACCCGCTCGCCGCCGAGCGCAAGGGCACGCTGACGCTGCAGGACGATCCGACCACCAGCTCGTTCCTGGCGCCGCCTTCGCTGATCTCGGGCGGCGGCGGACTGTGCTCGACCGCGGCCGACTACCTGACCTTCTGCCGGGCGCTGCTCAATGGCGGCGAGCTCGGCGGCGTCAGGCTGCTCGGCCCGAAGACGCTGAAGCTGATGACCTCGAACCATCTGCCTGGAGGCGTCGACCTGCCGGCGATGTCGCGCTCGATGTTCGCCGAAGCCGCCTATAACGGCATCGGCTTCGGCCTCGGCTTCGCCGTCACCATGCACCCGGCGCAGACGCTGATCGCCGGCAGCCCGGGCGAATTCAACTGGGGCGGCGCCGCGACGACGTCGTTCTTCATCGACCCGGCCGAGGAATTGATCACGATCTTCATGACCCAGGTGCTGCCGTCGAGCGCCTATCCGCTGCGGCGCGAGCTGCGCACCATGGTCTACGCCGCGATCACCGAGAGCAATCTCTGACATGACGTCATTCCGCGGCGCATACTCCTCGTTCGAGCATGATCCTTTCGGAAAACCGCTTCACACTTTTCCGGATCATGATTTGGGCGCCGCGGAACTTTTCCGATAACCAACTGTTTCCTTTGGCGGACTTTTCCCGCTTCCCCTAAGCTCACAGCCAATGGGCACCGACCTGGGGACATCGTGCCGAAACTGACATTGCCAGTCCGTCTCGCGCTTCTGGTCGCGGGAACGATGTTGCCGCTGATCATTTTCGCGGTCGGGATCGTCTTCCACAATTATCAGCGGGATCGCCAGGCGGCCACGCAGCGCGTGCTGGAGACGGCGCGCAGCATCCGCCTGCTGCTCGATGCGGAAATGCAGCGCATGACCGGCGGGCTGCAGGTGCTGGCGCTGACCAACTCGCTGCGCAACAGCGACTTCGACAACTTCCGCCGCGTCGCGGTCGGCTTCATCGACCAGTACGGCAAGGATGGCGTGGTGCTGGTGGCGGACCGCGCCGGACGCCAGGTGTTCTCCTCGCTGACGCCGGACACCGCGAGCCTGCCGCCACGCAACAATCTCGAGATCCTCGAGAAGGTGTTCATGACGCGGCAGCCGCAATACTCCAACCTGTTCTTCGGCGCGGTGAAGCAGCGGCTGATCATCACGGTCGAGGTGCCGGTGATGCGCGACGGCGAGGTACTTTACGACATCTCCTTCAGCCCGCCGATCGAGGTGTTCCAGGCCATCATCGAGAAGCAGCGCCTCAACCAGGACTGGACCATCTCGATCTTCGACAGCGACGGCGTCAACCTGGCGCGCGTGCCGAACCCGCAGGCGACCATCGGCCAGCGCGCCTCGCCGTCGCTGTTTGCCGAGATGTTCCGCCAGAGCGAGGCGACGCTGCCGACGGTCTCGCTGGAAGGCGTGGCGCTGATCACGGGTTTCACCCGGTCGCGCCTCACCGGCTGGACCGTTGCCGCCGGGATCGCCGAGAACTCGCTGGTGGCGCCGCTGTGGCGCTCGCTGGCGATCACCAGCGTGATCGGCGGCGTCCTGCTGCTGGTCGGGCTCGGCTTTGCGGTGCGGATGGCGACCACGATCGCGCGCGGCGAGATGCTGCACGACCTTCTGATCGAAGAGCTCAACCACCGCGTCAAGAACACGCTGGCGATCCTGCAATCGATCGCCACGCAGACCTTCCGCAGCGCAAGCCGCACCGAGCGCGACAAGTTCGAGGGGCGGCTCGGCGCGCTGGCCGAGGCGCATAATCTGCTCTCGACCGACAAATGGCAGGGCTCCGACTTCCAGGACGTGGTCAGCCGCGTGCTGCGGCCCTATCTCTTGAACACGTCCGAGCGGGTCAGGATGTTCGGACCCCGCGTGCCGCTGTCGCCCCGGCTTGCCTTGGTGCTGTCGATGATCCTGCACGAGATGGCGACCAACGCCGCCAAATATGGCGCGCTGTCCAACGACACTGGCACGGTGACGCTGGACTGGGAGATCCTCAACGAGAGCCCCGGACCGAAGCTGCGGATGATCTGGACCGAGACCGGCGGCCCACAGGTCACCGCGCCGGTCCAGCGCGGCTTCGGCTCCCGCCTGATCGAGCGCAGCGCCCGCGACCAGCTCGGCGGCGAGGCCACCGTGGATTTCCTGCCCCACGGCGTCGTCTACACCGTGACCAGCGCCCTCGAAATCGACGGCTGACTGGGCAGGAGTGGCCGATCCTGCGACATCTTGGCACGCAAGTTGCTACGATGGGCGGGTTCGGCCGGCCAGAACCAGGGGGAAGTCATGTCGACCATCGCAGCGGAAGCGACAGTTGCACGCAAGCCGCTTTACACATCACTGTTCGTGCAGGTGCTTGTCGCGCTGCTGCTCGGCATCGTCATCGGCATGGCCGCGCCCGATTTCGCGATCGGGTTGAAGATCTTCAGCGATGCCTTCCTGAAGCTGATCTCGATGATCGTGGCGCCGATCGTGTTCTGCGTCGTCGTGCACGGCATTGCGGGTGCCGGCGACCTCAAGAAGGTCGGCCGGGTCGGCGTCAAGGCGCTGGTCTATTTCGAGGCGATGACGACGGTCGCGCTCGTGGTCGGCCTGCTGCTCGCCTATCTGTTCGGCCCCGGCCACGGCATGAACATCGACACCTCGACGCTGGATGCCAAGGCGCTCGGCAACTATGCCAGCAACGCACAGAAGCTGAAGGGCGAAGGCATCGGCAGCTTCCTGCTCAACATCATCCCGACCACCTCGTTCGACGCGCTGTCGCGCAACGACGTGCTGCAGGTGTTGTTCTTCGCGATCATCTTCGGCGTCAGCCTGGCGCTGGTCGGCGGCGAGAAGGGCGAGAAGATCTCCTCCTTCATCGACGCGGTCTCGACCGTGCTGTTCCGCGCCATGGGCCTGATCGTGCGCTTCGCGCCGATCGGCGTGCTCGGCGCCGTCGCCTATACGGTCGGCAAATACGGCGTCGGTTCGCTGAAGCAGCTGCTATCGCTGGTCGCGCTGTTCTACGTGTCGGTCGCGATCTTCGTGCTCGGCGTGCTCGGCGCCGTGATGGCGCTCGCCGGCATCAACATCCTCAAGTTCCTCGGCTACCTGCGCGAGGAGCTGATGATCGTGGTCGCCACGGCATCGTCCGACGCGGTGCTGCCGCAGGTGATGCGCAAGCTGGAGCGTTTCGGCGTCAAGGATTCGGTGGTCGGCCTCGTGATTCCGACCGGCTATTCCTTCAACCTCGATGCCTTCTCGATCTACCTGACGCTTGCGGTCGTCTTCATCGCGCAGGCGACCAACACGCCGCTGTCGTTCGGCGACCTGATGCTGGTGCTCGGCGTGTCGCTGATCACCTCGAAGGGTGCGCATGGCGTGCCCGGCTCGGCGATCGTCATCCTGGCGGCGACGCTCAACGCCGTGCCGAGCATCCCGGCGATCGGCCTCGTGCTGGTGCTTTCGGTCGACTGGTTCATCGGCATGGCGCGCGCCGTCGGCAATCTGATCGGTAACTGCGTCGCTACCGTCGTGGTCGCGGCATGGGAAGGTGACCTCGACCGCGACAAGGCCCGTCGCGTGCTCGAAGGCGCCGAGGCGGTTGACGTGACTGCGGGCTGAGCCGCGCGTCCCAAAGCGAGCAGCGTCCCGCGCGTGGCGCGGGGCGCTGACTTACTTTCAACTCCCGAAGCCGCGAGGTAGAGTCGAGGCCTTCCCCTCTTTCGCTTCATTGGCCCCTCCCGCCAGAGTTCGCCGGCTTGTCGTAGGCACACATTTGTTCCAGATGATTGAGAACTTTTGGGCAATTGTCCAGCAACATTCCGAAAGCCTGACTTGGACTTACGTCAAACTCTTGCAAATCGGATGATTCAGTCAAGCACTCGCCGGCCACTTCTCGACCTCAGGCTGCACTAGCTGGGGTTGCATCCACCCAACGACGCCCGTACAATATGGTGGCCCGTAGAACTACGGGCGCTGTGCGTTGACGCCTATTATGCATGTGCGCAAAATCTGTGTCGATCAAACTCGCGCTAGTTGTGGTTTGGTCAATATTTTGCCAAATGTAGAGGGCGGGGTGTCGACAGACACCTTGGCGCGGTCGACTTCAGGTAGTCGACCGAGTTGGTACTAGGGTGTTTCCAATGCGCTTTTGCGGTTGGATACCATCCCGCGATCTTCCTGGATTTCGTGGTTCCGACGAACTGGCGATCCACTCGAGCTTAACGCGGTACATCATGAACGTGTCCCTGACCCAGCCGGGCCAGGGATTCTCGATTTGAAGGACGGGTCACAAGAATGAACAGATCAGCAGCAAAGAAGATGAAGCAGCGCAGTGCCGGCAAGCCGGACATTGAGTTGGGCAAGCGGATTCGCCTGCGCCGTGTCGAGCAAAAGATCTCGCAGGCCGAACTCGGCGACAAGCTTGGCGTCAGCTTCCAGCAGGTTCAAAAGTACGAGAAGGGCGTCAACCGTGTCGGCGCTGCCCGCCTTCAGCAGATCGCGACGGCGCTGGATGTGCCGGTCACCTTCTTCTACGACGGCGACAACAAGGCCCGCGAAGTCGAGAGCCTGCTGTTCCTCGACAGCGCGTTCAGCCTCCGGTTGCTGCGCGCCTACAGCAAGATCAAGGATCAGACGGTGCAGCGTCAGCTGGTGTCGCTGATGGAATCGATCGCCGCCAACGAAGACTGAGCGCGGATCGGGTCGCGGCGCCGCGAACGCGATCCCACCACACCGCAACGGCCGGTCCGCCGGCCGCTGCGGCCGCACATGCCGGTCGGGCCGAGAAGATGTCGAAGCGCTGCCATCGCCGATGGCAGCGCTTTTTCTTGAGGCGCTTCTGTCTTTCAAGATTTTGTGATCCAGGCGGATAGCTTCAGTCCCCGCGCCGGATGCGCGGTCATGAAGCAGCGACGAGTATCGCGTCATGATCTCATCGCTCCACGTGAGCATGCGCGCAGATCGCCGCACATGCGCGCCGCGCTTTTCCAACTCGCGCTCCGACTCCCATCTCGCGCAGCGCATGCGCGCGCAATGCGTCGCTATTCTGTCGCGCGGCCAATTGTCGCCCGCACATCGGGCGACCTCATAACTCCCGCATTTCCTCAGTTGAACCGGCGCCGCCAGAACCGAATGCAAGAGCCTGTCTTTTTTGTCGCAGCAACGAAGTGGCCCGCATGAACGTTTTCAGGCTTCAACCAAGGAGATCTCGATGAATATCAAGCTTGCCGTTATTGGACTCGCCGCGCTTGGAAGCGCAGCGTTGATGTCCGGCGCGGCATCCGCGATGCCCAACGGGCTTCCGCAAGCCAGTCACATCGCGGGCGAAACGTCCAATGTCGACAAGGTGCGCCAGGTCTGCGATCGCTGGGGCCGCTGCTATTGGCGGCCGGGCGCATACGGCTACTACGGACCGCGCCATCACGGATGGCATCATCGTCCGCACTTCCACCATCGCCCGCATCATTACGGGCACCGCCCTCATCACGGTGGCCATCACGGCGGTGGACATCACGGCGGACACCATCGCTAATCATCAGCGAGGGGGCTTCGGCCCCCTCACCTTTTTTGCGCTCAAAGTGCGAAGCGGCTTTCCCGCGCGACAAGCGCAAGGCGCCTTCGCCGTCGACGTGCGGTCAGCGCCGGCTACCCCTGTCCTGCCCGGCGGACGAGCGCGTTCTCGAGGAAGAGATACTCGATGCCGGTGCCGAGGAAGGTGTCAATGGCTTCGCGCGGGGTATTGACGATCGGCTGCCCCTTCACGTTGAAGCTCGTGTTCAGCACCATTTCGCGGCCGGTCGCCCGGCCGACGGCCCGCAGCAGCGCATGGAATTCCGGATTGTCCCTGACGTCGACCGTCTGCACGCGGGCCGAGCCGTTGACATGGGTGATCGCGGGCAGCACAGCGCGATGCTCGGGGCGCACGTCGGCGGTCATGATCATGTAGGGAAGCTCGAAACCCTTCGGCACTTCGAACCAGTGGTGGACCTGCTCGAGGCTGACCGCCGGCGCGAACGGGCGGAAGGCTTCGCGCATCTTGACCATCGCGTTGATGCGGTGACGCATCTCCGGATGACCGGGATCGGCCAGGATGCTGCGGTGTCCCAGTGCGCGGGGGCCGAATTCCATGCGTCCGCGGTACCAGCCGAGCACGCGTCCGGCCGCAATCAGCCTGGCCGCCACCGCGCAGGTCTCCTCCAGATCCGGAAAGCGCGTGATCTCTATGCGGCCGGCGGTGTCCGCGAGTGCCCTGTCGATCTCACTCTGCGAATGTGCGGGGCCGAGGAAGGGAACCGGCATCCGGACGTTCTCCACGCCGCGGTCGCGCGATGCCGACCAGAGCGCGGCGCCGAGCGCTGAGCCGTCGTCGCCGGCGGCCGGCTGAACGTAGATCTCGTCGAACAGGCCGGACTGCAGCAGGCGGCCGTTGGCGGTGCAGTTGAGCGCGACGCCGCCCGCCATCGCAAGCCTCCGCAGGCCGGTGCTGCGGCCGAAATGGCCGCAGATGTGGAGCATGACCCTGTCGAGGCATTCCTGCAGCGCCGCGGCGACGTCGCGATGGGCATCGGTGACGTCGCCGTCGGGCGCGCGGGCCGGGATCAGGTGTTCGCCGAGATGGCGTCGCGTCGCGCCGTAGGTTTCGCGATCGTGGCGCTCGGTATTGAGACGGAGCAGAGGAATCCTGATCAGGCCGTCGTCGCGCAGTTCCACGGTCCGCTCGAAGAAAGCACCGTGGCGGGCGGGATCGCCGTAGGGAGCGAGGCCCATGATCTTGTATTCGTCGGAATTGAAATCGAAGCCGAGATGCAGCGTCAGGGTGGAATAGAGAATGCCGATCGAATCCTGTGCGGTGATTTCCGCGAGCTTGTCGATCTCGTTGTCGTGCGCGTGATAAACGGTGACGGCGTGGACCTCGCCCATGCCGTCGAGGATCACCACCAGGCATTCGTCCCAGCCGGAGGTGTAGTATGCGCTGGCGGCGTGGGACAGATGATGGTTGACGTGGTGGACCTTGCTGGCGGGAAATCCGCTCAGGTGCTCGTCCACTTGCGAGAGCAGTTTTTCACGCGAGAAGACCTCCCTGTATTGCTGGGCGGAGATCGGATCCAGCATGAAAGCGGCTTTGTAGGGCGCATAGTCGAAGCCGTGGGAGATCGCGTCGATATCGGCTGGCTTCAGGCCGGCGGTCTCAAGGCAATAGCTGACAGCGCCGATCGGAAAGTCGCCGGTATGTTTCTTGCGGCTGAAGCGCTCTTCGGCGGCACCGGCGACGATCCTGCCGTCGACCACCAGCACTGCTGCCGAATCGTGACCTTGGGAAATCCGGTATTCGCGTTCCTCGAGGCCCGGCCAGTGCTTCTTCTTGAAGGGGATCGAGTTCTCGAATCCGCTGATGCCGATTACTTTCGCCATCTTCAACACCCCCTGGACGTATCACGCGCAGGGAAATTTCGAGCATGTTCCGCGGCATCGTTGCAGAGGGACCGGGGAAATCAAGTTCCGCAAAAGTGCCGCCCCGGAATAGTCGGCCGGCCATCCGTTCCGATCGTTTGACGGAGTACCTCCTTTGCGTCGGGGGACTTCGCGAACGCATCTGCTACAATATGACGCAGCTCTCTCCACCAAGCCACGGCGTTCCGACGCCTTTTTGGATGGAGGTCGATGATGGACGCGTTTTCCGATATTCGATTCGAAGTCTTCAGTACGTGCCCGCAATCCAGCGCGGTCGCGGCGGCGGACTATGTCGAACAGGTGCAGGCCGTCGCCCGCTGGAGCGAAGAGGCAGGCTGCAAGGGGATCCTCGTCTACACGGAGAATTCCTTGGTCGATCCCTGGCTCGTCTCGCAGATCATTCTGCAGAGCACCAAGGAGCTCTGTCCGCTGGTGGCGGTACAGCCGGTCTACATGCATCCCTACAGCGTCGCCAAGATGGTGAGTTCGCTCGCGCATATGTACGGACGGCGGCTCTATCTGAACATGGTCGCAGGTGGCTACACGACAGAGCTGACGGCGCTCGGCGACACGACGGCGCACGACAAGCGCTACGCCAGGCTCATCGAGTACACCGGCATCATCAAGCGGCTGCTGGAGAACGCCGAGCCGGTGACCCTCGAAGGGCAATTCAATGCCGTCCGGAATCTCAGGATGACGCCGCCACTGCCGCCGGAGCTGCTGCCCGGCGTGTTCGTGTCGGGCTCCTCGGAAGCGGGGCTCGCGGCCGCCAAGGCGCTGGGGGCGACGCCGGTGAGATATCCCAAGCCGGCCGCAGAGTACGGACCGGCTGATACCGCCGACTGCACGGGTTCGGGCGTGCGCGTCGGCGTCATCGCCCGCCCGAGCGCCGAGGAGGCCTGGCGGGTCGCGCACGAGCGCTTCCCGACCGACAAGAAGGGGCAACTGGCGCACAAGCTCGCCATGAAGGTCTCGGATTCGGCGTGGCACAAGCAGATGTCCGACCTTGCGGCCCAGACGGCCGTCACCCAGGACACGCCCTATTGGCTTGTGCCGTTCGAAAACTACAAGACCTTCTGCCCGTACCTTGTTGGCAATTATAGAGTCGTCTCCGACGAACTCGCGCGCTACGCCGCGGCCGGCTACGGGACGTTCATCCTCGACATCCCGCCCACCCGCGAGGAACTGATCCATACGGGCGAGGTCTTCGGACTGGCGCTGACGAAGGCCCGGCGTCTGAAGTCATCAGCGCTTCGCGATCCGGCGCGTCAGGGCCTGGGAGGCTAGGCCAGACGAGGATCGTGCGATGGAGCTGCGCACAGACGGATCGCGACGGGGGTTGTGGACGGGCTTCCTGCGCGCGGCGCAGCTGTTTCCCGACCGTCCTGCCGTGGTCGCGCAGGGCACGTCGCTGTCGTATCGGCAGCTTCGCGAGGCCGCCGTCCGCATCGCGGCCTGCATCCAGGCCCATCGCACGGAGTCGCGCACGTCCCTGACCGCCGTGTTCGCGCATCGCAGCACGGTGGCCTTCGCCGGCGTGCTCGGAGCGCTCCTCGCCGGGAACGGCTACGTGCCGCTGAACCGCACCTTCCCAGTCGAGCGGACCAGATCGATGTTCGTCCGTTCGGAGTGCCGCTCGATCATCGTCGACGCGGACTCCCTGCCGCAGATTGACGCGCTCCTAGAGGGTTCCGGCGAACCGCTGCTCGTGATCGCGCCCGGCCTCGAGGATCCGCGCCCCTATCGCAAACGATGGCCGCGCCACGCCGTCGTCGGGGCCGCCGACCTCGAAGCATACGCCGGTTGGCGCGAGCCGGACGCGCGCGAGGACGCGATCGCCTATCTGCTGTTCACGTCGGGCAGCACCGGGGTCCCGAAAGGGGTGATGGTCGCGCACCGCAACGTCGTCTCCTATATCGATCATGTCGCGAAGCGCTTCGCCATCACGGAGCAGGACGTCGTCTCGCAGACGTTCGACATGACGTTCGACCTGTCGGCTTCGGACATGTTCGTGGCGTGGGAACGCGGCGCCTGCGTGTGCTGCCCCTCGCAGAAGACGCTGATCAATCCGGGGCGGTTCATCCGCGAGCAGGGGCTGACGGTCTGGTTCTCAGTGCCCTCGATGGTCGCGCTGATGAAGCAGTCCGGCCTCCTGAAGCCGGGAGGGTTTCCCTCGCTCAGGCTGAGCCTGTTCTGCGGCGAGCCGCTGCCCGTCAGCTGCGTCGAGGCCTGGGCGATGGCCGCGCCGAACAGCGTCGTGGAGAACGCCTACGGACCCACGGAGCTGACCATCGCGTGCACCGGCTACCGGTGGGATCCGAAGCGGGCGCCGACTGAATCGGAGATGGGGATCGTGCCGATCGGCGCTCCGTTCCCGGGAATGGACGTGCTCGTCGTCGACGAGTGGCTGAACGAGGTCGCGCCGGGCGCGGACGGCGAACTGCTGATGAGCGGTCCGCAGATGTCGCTCGGCTACTGGAAGGATCCCGAGAAGACCGCTGCGGCCTTCGTCGTCCCGCCCGGACGGAAGGACGTGTTCTACCGGACCGGCGACCGCGTGCGCCGGCCCGCCGGCGACGGTCCCCTGACCCATCTTGGCCGCATGGATTCCCAGGTGAAGATCCTCGGGCACAGGGTCGAGCTCGGCGAGGTCGAGGCGGTGGTGCGCGAGGCCTCGGGCGTCGACGGCGTCGTGGCGATCGGCTGGCCCATCACTTCGAGCGGCTACGGCGGCATCGAGGTGCTCATCGAAGGAGAGCCGGTGGATCTCGACCGGCTGCGCGAGGCGGTCGCCGCCCGACTGCCGGACTACATGGTCCCGAGACGATGGCACATCCGCAGCCGGTTGCCCCGCAACGCCAACGGCAAATACGACCGCAAGGCCATGCCGGCGGTTTTGGGAGACGGTCAATGAACGGTCCGACCCCGAACGACGTCCGCTCGTTCTTTGGAGCCTTCCTCAACCGGAAGCTGGAGGACCGCGGACAGCGTCCGCTGCGCGATCTTCCCGACGACTACGACCTGCTGCTGTCGGGAGCGCTCGATTCACTGGCCTTCGTCGAGATGATGATGGCGGCGGGCGAGCACTTCAACAGGGAACTCGATTTCGAGAATCTCGATCCCGAACGGATGACGCTGATCGGCCCCCTGTGCCTGTTCGTGTCCGAGCAATTGACGCAGCCTCGGTGGCGAAACGAGTCGACCGGGTCGTCGCCGCCATTCGGCTAGGGAGGGATTGATGGCGGGGACCCGCGCGCCGGCGCAAATTCAGACGCGCTCCAAATATCACGCCGCCGACATCCTGCTCCGGCTCCTGAAAAGCCGGCGGCGTCCCGCGTCCGCTCAAGCCGAACCGGCGCCGCTCTCCGGAATCGCGTTGGCGCCGGCTAAGCAGCGGGAGGTCAAGTTCGCAGATTTCGAAAGCGTTGCGAGGCTGAAGGAACGCTGGGGACTTGCGAAGGACAGCCTGGAGAACTGGGATCGGCTCTGGCGGCAAAATCCCGCGATGGCGGCCGCCAAATCGCAGCCCAGCATGGGGTGGGTGCTGGAGACCGCGCACGGGATTGTCGGGTACCAGGGAAACGTTCCCATGCTCTACCAGTTCGAAGGCCGAGCGATGATCGCCGCGACAGCCGCTGGCCTGGTGATCGAGCCGGCGTACCGCACGCGCTGCATCACGCTGCTGGCTTCGTTCTTCCGGCAGCGAGATGTTGATCTCTTCGTGATCACGCACTCGACCGCATCGGTGGTCAATCAATCAAAAGCCCTTCATGCGAGGCCGTTGCCTCGCGCAGACTACGACAAGGTGCTGTTCTGGATCCTGGATGTGCATCAGTTCGCGCGGGTGCTCGCGGCGAAGTTCGGCCTCGGGCGCGGAATGGAGGCCGTTGGAGCCTTCCTTGCCTCGTCGGCCCTGCGGCTGGATACGCTGTATCGCGGGCCACGGGGCCTCCCGATCAGCAAAATAACCGAAATCGAGGTGAACGACATCGGGGATGAATTCGAAGCGCTGTGGCGGCGCAAATTGGGCGAGGTCCCTCGGTTGCTGGCGGATCGAAGTCCCGCCTCTCTCAGGTGGCACTTCACGCTGCCGGGGAGCTGTTCGACGGTTGCCGTGCTCTGCTGCCATCGATTCCAGCGCTTGGCGGGGTATGCCGTCGTGCTGCATGCGATCGACCGCGAAACCGGTTTGCGACGGTCGATGCTCGCCGACATCCTGGTGGAGCAGGACGACCCTGATGTGACCGAGGCGCTGCTCGATGCGGCCTATGCGAACGCGGTCGCTTCGGGCGGTCATCTCTTCGAGGTGGTTGGCCTGCCCGGACATATCAGGCAGATCCTGATGAGATGGAAACCTTACGTCAGGACGTACCCGACCGATCCGCTCATCTACAAGACAACGGATGAGGCCTTGGCCCGCGCCCTCGAAGACGAGAACGCCTGGTACGCCGGCCCGTTCGACGGCGACGCAACGCTGCTGCCGTGACGACTCCGGTCGGCCGGCGTGGCGGAACGAGGCGGGCTCGGTCTCGTCACCGTCAAAGCGCCGCCAGCACCGCCTTCGCGACATCGGTCGTGCCGTTGCTGCCGCCGAACTCAAACGGCTTGATGCCGTCGGCGTAGACCTTGTCGACCGCGCGCTCGATCCGCTCTCCGGCTTCGGCGGCGCTTTCGAGTCCATGCTTGTCGGCGAGCCAGTCCAGCATCATCGCGGCCGACAAGATCATCGCAGTCGGATTGGCCTTGCCCTGCCCCATGATGTCGGGCGCCGTGCCATGACACGGCTGAAACACCGCGTAGCGGTCGCCGATGTCGGCCGACGGCGCCATGCCCATGCCGCCGATCAGACCGGCGGTGAGATCGGACAGGATGTCGCCGAACATGTTCTCGGTCACCATGACGTCGAAGTCCCACGGACGCTTCACCAGCGCAGCCGCGGTCGCATCGATGTAGAGGTGGTCGGCCCTGACGTCGGGATGACGCTTCGCAGTCTCGTCGAAGATGTTCCGGAAGAATGCGAACGCCTTGAACACGTTCGCCTTGTCGACGCAGGTCAGCCCGCCATTGACCTTGCCGCGCGCCTTGCGGCGTTCGGCGAGTCGGAACGAAAACTCGAACAGCCGCTCGGAGGTGTGGCGCGTGATCACCATCGTCTCGCGCGCCTCGCTGTCGGTGACGACGCCCTTGCCCATCGAGGCGAACAGGCCCTCGGTCGATTCCCGGATCACGACGAGGTCGATGCCCCTCCGGTCGGCGCCGACGATCGTGCTCGATACGCCGGGGATCAATCGCGCGGGCCGCACGCCGGCATAGAGATCGAAGATCATGCGCAATTCGATCTGCGGCGCGATCTCGGTGTTGTCGGGGTAGCGCACCGACGGCAGGCCGCAGGCTCCGAGCAGGATCGCATCGGCCTCCTCGCACAGCCGGATCGTGCTCTCCGGCATCGACTTGCCGGTTTCCCTGTAATGGCCCGCGCCGGCCGGCGCCTCGGTGAAGCGGAATCTGAGACCGGCCGACGCCTCGATCTTGCGCAGCACGTCGAGCGCCGGCGCCATCACCTCGGGGCCGATGCCGTCGCCACCGAGGACGGCGATGTGGAGTGCGTCGTTGGCGGACATGGGATTCTCCGGAACACAACAGTCATTCCGGGGCGATGCGGAGCATCGAACCCGGAATCTCGAGATTCCGGGTCTGGTGCTGACGCACCATCCCGGAATGACGGCGACTCGATCTACGGCGTCAGCACCGCGCGGCCGACCAGCTGACCCTTCTGCAGATTGGTCAGCGCCTCGTTCGCCTTTGCCAGCGGCATCGGCGTGACCGGGATCGCCGGAATCTTCTTGGTCCGCACCAGGTCGAGCAGTTCCTGGGTCTCGCGCAGATTGCCGACATAGCTGCCCTGGATGGTGACCGCCTTGATCGGGATCAGCGGCAACGCCCAGGGCGCGCCGCCGCCGAACAGGCCGACGATCACGAGCTTGCCGCCCTTGGTCAGGCAGTCGAAGCCGAGCTGCGAGGTCTGGGCGTTGCCGACCAGGTCGATCGCGGCACGGATCGGCTGGCCGGCCTTCTTGACGAGCTGTTCCAGCGCGTCGGGCGCCTTGCCGTCGACGGTCGCGAGCGCGCCGGCGGCTTCGGCCGCCTCGCGCTTCCTGGCGTCGATATCGACCACGATCGCACCCTTGCCGCCCATCGCCTTCAACAGCGAGAGCGCCATCAGGCCAAGACCGCCGGCGCCGAAGATCACGATCGGCGTGTCGAGATCCTTCTCGACCTTCTTCAGCGCGCTGTAGGTCGTGACGCCGGAGCAGGCATAGGGCGCGGCCGTGACGGGATCGAGCCCCTTGAGGTTCAGCAGATACTTCGGATGCGGCACCGTCATGTGATCGGCGTAGCCGCCGTCGCAATAGACGCCGAGCGCATTCGGCTTGATCGCGCACATGTTCTCGTCGCCGCCGAGGCAGGTCGGGCATTTGCCGCAGCCGAGCCAGGGATAGGCCAGCGCGACATCGCCGACCTTGAGGCCGCCCTTGTCGGCGTCCTTGACGTCGGGCCCGAAGGCAACGATCTCGCCGACCGTCTCATGGCCCATCGTGCGCGGCAGCGAGACGCCGCGATCCTTCAGCGACAGCGGCTTGCGGCCGTGGCCGAGATCATAGCCGCCCTCCCAGATATGCAGATCGCTGTGGCAGACGCCGGCGGCCTTGACCTTGATCAGCACCTGCGTGCCCGACGGCTGCGGCGTCGGCTGATCGACCTCCTTCAAGGGGGCGTTGAAATCGACGACCTGGAAACTCTTCATCGCTGTTCTCCCGTAGCTTGTTCTTGCGGCGGACCTTGCCACGCCTGCCCGTCCGGGACAAACGCGGTGTCGGCCTCCGGATATTTAGATCAGGGGATGATGGCAAGCCGCGAACTGGCCCGGGGCAACCACGCGCAGTTCCGGCACCTCGCTGGCGCAGCGCGCATCGGCCCGCGGGCAGCGGGTGCGGAAGCGGCAGCCGGAGGGAGGCGCGATCGGCGACGGCGGCTCGCCGACCGGCACGCTTTGGGTCGGGCGGACATCCGGATCCGGCACCGGGATCGCCTCGATCAGCAGCGCGGTATAGGGATGCGCCGGCCGTGCAAACAACTGCTCCGACGGACCGACCTCGCAGAGCCGGCCGAGATACATCACCGCGACGCGATCTGAGACCGCCTTCACCACGGCGAGGTCGTGGGCGATGAACAGCAGGGTCAGGCCGTAGCGCGCCTTCATCTCCTCCAGCAGATTGAGGATCTGGGCACGAATTGAAACGTCGAGCGCGGACACCGGCTCGTCGCAGATCACGAATTCCGGATTGAGCACCAGCGAGCGGGCGATGCAGATGCGCTGGCATTGTCCGCCGGAGAATTCATGCGGCAGGCGCCCGCCCACCAGCGCCGGATCGAGGCCGACCGCCGACAACACGTCGCTGACGCGCCGCCGGCGTTCCTCGGGATCCTTGACGCCCGCGATCACCAGCGGCTCGGCGACGATGTCGCCGATCCGCCGCCGCGGATTGAGCGAAGCGATCGGGTCCTGGAAGATCAGCTGGACGCGCCGGCGCATCTTGCGCAGCGCCTCGCCCTTCAGGGCGGTGAGATCGTGCCCGTCGAACAGCACCTTGCCGGAGACGGCCTGGCGCAGTTGCAGCACGGCGCGGCCGAGCGTGGACTTGCCGCAGCCGGATTCGCCGACCAGCCCCAGCGTCTCGCCGCGCGCGATCTCGAGACTGACATCGGAGACGGCATGGATGGTCTTGCCTCCCACCGAATATTCGACGACGAGGTTTTCCACCTTCATCAGCGGATCGGGTGCGGCCTGCAGCATCATGCGCCGACCCCCGCGGTGATCGGATGGAAGCAGGCGTAGAGATGCTCCGGCGTCTCCGCCCGGCTGAGCTGCGGCTTCTCCGTGCCGCAGCGCTCCGCGGAGTAGCGGCAGCGCGGCGAGAACGAGCAACCCTTGAGCGGCCGGGTCGGATCGGGCGGCCGTCCCGAAATCGCCGGCAGCGGCGTATGCGGCGCGACGTCGAGCTTCGGCAGCGCCGCAAGCAGCGCCTCGGTGTAGGGCATCCGCATCTGCTTGAACAATGCCGATGTCGGCGCGCGTTCGACGACGCGCCCGGCATACATCACCGCGACCTCGTCGGTGCGGCCGGCGACCACGCCGAGGTCATGTGTGATGATGATCATCGCCATGTGACGGCGCTGCTGCTCGCGCGCCAAGAGATCGAGGATCTGCGCCTGGATCGTGACGTCGAGCGCGGTGGTCGGCTCGTCCGCGATCAGGAGCTGCGGCTCGCACGACAGCGCCACCGCGATCGCGACGCGCTGGCGCATGCCGCCGGAGAGCTGGTGCGGATATTGCGCCAGGCGCTGCTCGGGCGCGGGAATGCCGACCGCCGCCAACAGTTCGATGCTGCGCTGCCGGGCCTGGCCCAGATCGAGTTCGAGATGTTCCACAATGGTCTCGATCAGCTGGGTGCCGATGGTCAGCACCGGATTGAGCGAGGTCATCGGGTCCTGGAACACGACCGCGAGCGAGCGACCGCGCAGCTTGCGCAATTTCTCCGCCGGCAGTTTCGTCAGATCCTGCCCGTCGAACATCACGCGGCCGGACAGTTTCGCCTTCTTGGGCAGCAGCTGCAGGATCGCGCGCGACAGCATGGTCTTGCCGCATCCGGACTCGCCGACGATGCCGAGCGTCCTGCCGGCGCCGACGGCGAGATCGACATGATCGACCGCCCGCAGATTGCCGCGCGGCGTCGGCAGGTCGACCACCGCATTCTCGACCGAGAGCAACGTGCGGCTCATAGCGCCCCCTGCCTGGGATCGGTCAGCGCGCGCATCGTATCGCCGATCAGGTTGAACGAAAGCACGGTCAGGAACATCGCGATCGCCGGAATGAAGGCGAGCCGCGGCGCCACCTCGAGGCTTTCACGGCCCTCCCCGATCATGCTGCCCCAGCTCGAGATCGGCGGCGGCACGCCGAGGCCGAGGAACGACAGCGACCCCTCGACCACGATGGTGACGGCGACGCCAAGCAGAAAGAAGGCAAGCAGCGGCAGCATCACATTGGGCAGCAGCTCGCGCAGCAGGATGCGCGCATGCGTGGCGCCGAGCGCCTGCGCCGCGATGACGAATTCGCGCCGCGCCAGCGACAGGGTCGCCGCCCGCGCCACCCGCATGAAGGCGGGAATGCCGAGCACGCCGAGGATGCAGGTCAGATTGAAGATCGACTGGCCGAGATAGGCGGTGACCGCAAGCGCCAGGATCAGCGGCGGGAACGCCAGCAGCACGTCCATGCTGCCGACCACGAAGGATTCGAACCGGCCGCGGAAATAGCCCGCGAGCATGCCGAGCGCGCCGCCGATGGTGACACCGATCATCGGTGCGCAGAGGCCGACGATCAGCGAGATGCGCGCGCCATAGATCAGCCGCGACAGCTCGTCACGGCCGAGACCGTCGGTGCCGAGCCAATGCTCGGCCGAGATCGGCGCCCGCCGCTCCAGCATGTCCATGTCGGTCGGGCTCGGCAGCGGCAGCAGGTCGGCAAAGATCGCGACCGCGAACACCAGCGCCATCCAGCCGATCGCGATCCAGAACAGCATGCCGAGCCCTCGGCGGCGCCGGGCCGGCGTCGCGCCGGCCTCTTCTTCGAGGCTGAGCTCAAGCGTGGCCATGGCGGATCCTCGGGTCGAGAAGGGCGTAGAGCATGTCGACGACGAAGTTCATGATCACGAAGCCCGCGGCAACCAGCAGCACCACGCCCTGCAGAATGATCAGATCGCGGGTATAGATCGCGCCGACCAGGAGGCGGCCGATCCCCGGCAAGGCGAAGATCGACTCGACGATGACGGCGCCGCCGATCAGGCGGCCGATATTGATGCCGGTGATGGTGACGAGCGTCAGCGACGACGGCTTCAGCGCGTGCACGAACAGGATGCGCGACGGCTTGAGGCCCTTCGCCTTGGCGAGCGCGATATAGTCCTCCTGCAGCGCTGCGATCATGTCGGAGCGCAGCACGCGCATGATGCCCGGCCATTCCGCAAGCCCGAGGGTCAACGCCGGAAGCACCATGAAGCGCAGATTGGCGACCGGGTCCTCGGTGAACGGCACATAGCCGGTCGCCGGCAGCAGGCGCAGCTCGACCGCAAACAGATAGATCAAGAGGATCGCGGACAGGAAGGTCGGCACCGACAGCATGCCGAACGCCGAGCCGGTCATGAAGCGGTCGAACGCGCTGCCCGCCTTGGCCGCGCAGGCGATCGCGAGCGGCACGCCGATCGCAAGCCCGATCAGCTCGGCCAGGATCATCAACTCGAACGAGATCGGGACGCGTTCGCTGACCGCCTGCAATACGGTCTGCCCGGTGCGGAAGGACCGTCCGAAATCACCCTGCAGGATGTGCCACAGCCAGCCGAGATAGCGCAGCCAGATCGGCTGATCGAGCCCCATGTCGTGACGCAGCGCCGCGACGTTCTCGGGCGTCGCCTGGTCGCCGAGGATCACGTAGGCCAGATCGCCAGGCAACAGCGAGGCGATCACGAAGGTCAGCACCGAGACCGCGATCAGCACCGGTACAAGGTACAGGAGCCTGCGCGCGACGAAGAACAGCATGAAAGGCTATTCCTTCCAGGCGTAGGAGACGTCGAGCACCCCGTTGAACATCTTCGGCACGCCCTTCACCTTCGCGCTCGAGATCGCGTAGTAGGTGTTCTGGAAGGTCCAGAACCAGATCGCCTCCTTGTTGATCAGTCGGCTGATCGCGCAGTAATCCTCGGTACGCTGGGCAACGTCGGCGGTGGTCCGCGCATGCTCCAGCAGCCGGTCCAGCTCCGGATTGGAGTAGTTCGCCAGCGCCACCGGGCTGCCGGTGTGGAAATTGGCGTACATCTGCGGATCCGGATCGGCGAGATCGACGATGCGCCACGGCGTCAGCTGGAACTGGCGCATGAAGGCGCGCGGCGGAATGGTCGCCTGATCGACCTGCTCGATCTCCATATTGGCTCCGATGCGCTTCCAGAATTGCTGCAACACCTGACCACCGGTGCGGCCGCGCGGCGTCGCCGTGACCAACATCTTGAACTCGACCGGCTTGCCGTAATCCTTGATCAACGCCTTGGCCTTTTCGACATCGTAGGGCAACGCGCCGTCATCCTTGCACTTCACCCAGGAGCCGTCGCCATAGGGATTGCTGGCCGGTCGCGCCAGGCCATTGGTGATCGCTTGCGACATCTTCGTGCGGTCGAGCGCCATCACCAGTGCCTGGCGCACGCGCACGTCGTCGAACGGCGGGACCTTGGTGTTGAAGGCCGCGACTGCAGCCCCCGAGCCTTGATAGGTATGCACGGTGAGACTGGTGTCCTTGCGCGCCTTGATAATGTTGTCGGCGTCGGCCTCGTCGTCCCAGATGATGTCGGCCTCGCCCGATTGCAGCGAGGCAAAGCGCGACTGCGCATCCGGCAGCGGCTTCAAGATGATGCGATCGAGATAGGGCTTGCCCTTGTCCCAGTAGTCCGGATTCCTCTCCAGCAGCATGCGGTCGCCGGCGGTCCAGGATTTCAGGATGTAGGGTCCGGTGCCGACCGGGTTGCGGTTGTAGTCGTCGCCCTTGGTCTTCCATGCGGTCGGCGACTGCATGACGTTGTTGGAGCTCTGGATCGACTGGGTCGCCGGAAAGTTCACCGACGGGTCGCTGAAATTGTAGACCACCGTGAGGTCATCGACCGCCTGCACACTGATGATGCTCGTGATGTAGAAGGCGCAGCGGCACTTGTTGGCCGGGTCCTTCTGGCGGTCGAAGTTCTCCTTCACCGCCTGCGCATTGAACGGCGTGCCGTCGTGGAATTTCACGCCGGGCCGCAGCTTGATGGTCCAGGTCTTGAAGTCGTCGGAATGCGTCCACGACAGCGCGAGCTTCGGCTTCGGCTCGCCCTTGTCGTCGAGCGTCGTCAGCGTGTCGAAGATCGCGGCCGCGGCGGTGTTGGCCGACGTGTCGTAGACGCCGACCTTGAGCGGGTCGAAGCCCGGAATGTCCAGTTCCTGGCCGACGGTGAGCGTGCCGCCCTGCTTCTGCGCATGGGCCGGTGCAGCTGACATCGCTGCACCTAATCCCGCCACAAGAAATATGCGCGCAACTGCGCGCGCGCGCCCGACCAGCTTCATCAATGCTCCCTCCCAGGTGGGCGACGTCCGGTGTTCCGGATCGTCGTCTGTTGGGCGGCAGATTGTCCGGAATCGCCGCGCGCGACAAGACCGTAATACGGATGAAAAGCCGCAGGGCGATCACGATGCGATCTCGTGAGCTCGCATCGTGATCTGATCTACTTGTTTGAGCATGATCTTTCGGAAAACCGGCACCCACTTTACGCGAACACGGCCCTCCGGGTCCGGATCATGCTCTAACTACGCACCCGTCTTCGCCGGTTGCGCTGCGAAGCCTGCGATCTGATCCTCGGAGAGGCCGATCTCCTTCAGATAGGACAGTGTGTGCTCGCCGAGCGTCGACATCCGCTTGCGCGCACCGACCGTCGCGCCGGACATGCGGAACGGCAGATTGAGCACCTTGAAGCTGCCGCCGCCGTCAGCAACCTCGGCCAGCGCGCCGCGATGGGCGATTTGCGGATCGGCAAGCGCCTCGCGCACGGTGCGATAGGCCGATGACGGCACGCCATATTCATTGAGCGCGGCAAGGCAGGCCTGCGTGCTGACCGAGCGCGACCACGCCTCGACGCCCTCCATCAGGCCCGCCCAGTTGTCCCGCCGATCGGCATATTTGGCGAAGCGCGGATCGGACACCCAATCGGGACGGCCGATCACCTGCATCAGGTTCTGGAACGTCTTCTCGCTGGCGATCGCCACCATCACGTAGCCGTCGGTGGTTTCGATCGGGCCGAACATCGGGCGCTGGGTTTGCTTCACCTCGAATTGCGACCATTGCAACTCGTTCAGGGTCAGGCTCAGCATCGATTCCAGCATCGAGACATCGATGTGCTGGCCCTTTCCGCCGGCGGCGCGCTGGTAGAGCGCCGCCGAGATCGCACCGAAGGCGTAAACGCCGGTCAGCACATCGGCGTGATAGATGCCGCAATAGTCCGGCCGGCTGCGTCCCGGCTGATAGGCGAGATGCGCCATCTCGTAACCCGAGGCGGCATGAATCACCGGCGCATAGGCCGGCAATTCCGCCGACGGGCCGGTCTGGCCGTAGCCGGAGATCGAGCAAAAGATCAGCTTCGGATTGATGTCGCGGACCGAGGCGTAATCGAGCTTCAGCCGCCGCATCACGCCGGGACGGAAATTCTCCACCAGCACGTCGGCGGTGGCGATCAGCCGGCGCACGGCTTCGACGCCGGCCGCCGACTTCAGGTCGAGCACCAGACTGTTCTTGCCGATATTGAGCTGGCCGAACGCAGTCGAGCAATTGTTGCGCACCGGCGGCCGCGTCCGCATCGTCTCGCCCTCAGTGGGCTCGATCTTGATCACCTCCGCGCCCATGTCGGCGAGCATCCGCGTGCAATGAGGTCCGGCGATCGTGGTTGAAAAATCGAGCACGCGAAGGCCGTCGAAGCTCCGTGTCAAATTCCCCTCATCGTCAGCGGCTATGGTCGTCGGCAAGGCTTCCTCCACCTTCGTCATTGGTTGTTCGGCGTCGCGTGACCCTAAAGTGAGCCGCCCTGGCAGGAAAGCGTCTCGTCCAGACCGGGAGCGCGGGCCGTCTTGCATTTTACTCAAAGGCAGATTGGACCCGATCTTGCATAGCCTGTCACGGGCTGGAACGAGGGCGCTTGTTGAAGGTCTTATTCGTCACGACGGAGATGGACGATTTCGTCCGCGTGGGCGGGCTCGCCGCCGTTTCCGCTGCCCTTCCGCGGGCGCTCCGCCCGTGGAGCGACGTCAGGATCATGCTTCCCGGCTACCGGGATGTGGTCGAACAGTTCACGCATATTGAAATCGTTGGGCAATGCCGAGCGCTCGCCGAAATGCCGGCCTGCACGCTCGGGCGTGCGTCGACCAGGGACGGACTTCCGATCTACGTGCTGCTGTGCCCGCAACTCTACGAGAGGCCGGGCAATCCCTATGGCGATGAGTCCGGCCGTGACTGGCCCGACAACGACATCCGCTTCGGCCGCTTTGCCTCCGCCGCTGCCGAACTTGCAGCCGGGATACTGGACAAGGATTGGGCAGCGGACCTCGTACACGCCAACGATTGGCAGGCCGCGCTCACACCGGCCTACCTCGCCTGGCGCGGCGCGCGGATTCCATCGATCCTGACCATCCACAATCTCGCCTATCAGGGCCTGTTTCCGAAGGACTCGCTGCGGCGGATCGGCGCACCGGAAAGCTCATTCCACATCGACGGGCTGGAGTTCTACGACAAGCTCTCCTTCCTCAAGGGCGGCCTCGTCTACGCCTCGCATCTGACCACGGTCAGCGCGACCTATGCCAGGGAGATCACGACCGCGGAGCTCGGCTGCGGTCTGGAAGGCCTGCTCCGCGTGCGCTCCGATGCCGACCAGCTGACCGGCATCCTGAACGGCATCGACGAGAGCTGGGACCCGCGCCACTGCGCGCAGCTCGCACAGCCGTTCGGCTCCGGCGACTGGAAGGGCAAGCAGGCCAACGCCGACTATGTCCGCCGCCAGTTCGGGCTTGCGGTCTCGCGCGGGCCGATCTTTGGCCTCGTCGCACGCCTCGTGCATCAGAAGGGCGTCGACCTCGTGCTGTCCGCCGCCGACGAGATCGTCAGGGACGGCGGACAGATCGTCGTCACCGGCAGCGGCGAGCCCGCCATCGAGGATGCGCTGGTGGCCGCGCATCGCCGCCGGCCCGATGCGATCGGCGTGATCATCGGCTTCAACGACGCGCAGGCGCGCCGGATCTTCGCCGGCAGCGATTTCACTTTGATGCCGTCGCGCTTCGAGCCCTGCGGCCTCAGCCAGATGTATGCGCAGCGCTTCGGCTCGCTGCCGATCGGCCACCAGACCGGCGGGCTTGCGGAAACCATCGCCGACGGCGAGACCGGCTTCCTGTTTGCGCAGCCGTCGGCGGAATCCTTCCTCGGCGGCGTCAGGCGCGCCTTCGACGCCTACCGCGCCAAGGACCGGCTCAACGCCATGCGCTCCAGCGCGATGGCCAAGTCCTACAGCTGGGACCTGTCGGCCGCCTGCTATGGTGCGCTGTACAAAAGGCTGATCATGCCGCGCGTGATGGCGTAGGCGGCCCGCCGCGGGCTTGTGAAGCCCGACGGCTGTGGGATCCCACCGGCCCGGTAACAATCGGGTCATTGCACCGAACCTTTCAGGCGATCACGTCGCCATACGGCTGGACGACGACGCATGCGTGAAATTGCGAATGATGACTTTTGGCCAAACGCGATTGCGATGGAGGAACATCATGGACGTCAACGAAGAGCGCCTCAATTCATTCATGGGAAAGATGATCGGCGATGTCGGCGCGGCGATGAATGCCTCGCTGATGCTGCTGGGCGACAAGCTGGGGCTGTACAGGGCTCTCGCGCAGGGCGGGCCGATGAATGCCGCGACCCTGGCCAAGGCGACGGGAACGGCCGAGCGCTATATCCAGGAGTGGCTGTCGGCGCAGGCGGCCTCCGGCTACATCGAGTACGACAAGGCAACCGGAAAATTCTCGATGCTGCCCGAGCAGGCGCTCGCGCTGGCCGACGAGGACAGCCCGGTCTTCCTCGGCGCCGTCGGAAGCCTTGTCGGCGCGACCTTTCTCGATGAGCCAAAGATTACCGACGCCTTCAAGACCGGCAAGGGCGTCGGCTGGAACAGGCGCAGCGAGTGCCTGTTCTGCGGCACCGCCCGCTTCTTCCGCACCAGCTACAAGCACTATCTGGTCCAGGAATGGCTGCCGGCGCTCGAGGGCGTCGTCGACAAGCTGAAGAAAGGCGCTGTCGTCGCGGACGTCGGCTGCGGGCACGGCGTCTCGACGCGATTGATGGCGGAAGCGTTCCCGAAATCAACGTTCTACGGCTTCGACTATCACGAGGGCTCGATCGAGGCGGCGCGGAAGTCCGCGCGGGAGGCTGGACTGTCGGACCGCGTTCATTTCGAAACGCATTCCGCCAAGACATTCCCGGCCAAGGGCTATGACCTGGTGTGCTTCTTCGACTGCCTGCACGACATGGGCGATCCGGTCGGCGCCCTCAAGCACACCCGCTCCACCCTTGCCGACGACGGCACCTGCATGCTGATCGAGCCGTTCGCCAACGACCGGCTGGAGGACAACCTCAATCCGATCGGGCGCGTCTACTACGCCGCGTCGACGATGATCTGCACGCCGGCGTCGCTGGACCAGGAGGTCGGGCTCGCGCTCGGCGCGCAGGCCGGAGAGGCAAGACTGCGCGAGGTGGCGCGCCAGGGCGGCTTCTCGCGGTTCCGCCGCGCCGCGGAAACGCCGTTCAACCTGATCCTGGAAGCTCGCCCGTAAGGCAGTCCATCGCACAGTGCGTTTCGACGGCGGCATCACGCCGCCGTCGGAGGCTCACCGTGATGGGCGGCCTGCCCCCGCCCCACTACCACTGTTGCGATTGCCAGTAATACTGGCCGCCGCGCCGGCGCGGATTGGCGGCTTGAGGATTGCCATAGATCTGGGGGCTACCGAACTGGGGAGCGCCGTATTGGGGGCTACCATAATTGGTCGGCGCCTGGGGATTCCAGCTGCGCTGATAGAAGAAGCCGAAACCGTCCTCGTCCCTGCTCGCGATCATGTCGTCGGTCATCATGGGCCGGGTCGGCTTGCGCGTGATGAAACCGCCCTGGGGCTGGTTGCTCAGCACGGCGACGAACTCCGTGCGATAGTTGGTCTCGGCGCTCAGCGGCTCGTCCGAGATGATGATCGAGGAGCGCGCAACGGCGGTCGGCGCGATGCGGTCCAGCACATCCTGCGGGATGGTAATGCGGTCGAGCGCGTCCTTGGCGTTGTCTCCGTCGTCGATCGACACCTGGGTCCAGCGCAGGCCGCCCGCGTCGTTGCGCGCCATCGCCGTGTAGATATGCGTGCCGATCGGTTTGTCCGGATCGCGAATGGTGACGGGAACCTCGATGCTCGAGTCGAACACCTCGCCGCCATCAGCCCATGGCTTGTGGGTGTTGCGCCGGACGTAGAGCTTCTGCGTCGCGCGGCTGATGTAGACGGACACCGGCTCCAGCGCGAGCTTGGCCTCGGTCGACGCCTTCTGGGTATCGGCCTTCTTGGTCTCGGCCGCCTTGGCGGCGTCCTTAGCGGCGGCTGCGGCGTCGAGCTTCGGCTTGGCGTCGCCCTGAGCGGCCTCGAACTGCGTGGTCGCTTCCGCGGCCTTGGCCACTGCCTTCTGCTTCAGATCCTCGGCGCGCGCCTTGGCAAGATCGGTCTTGGCCGCGGCGAGCGTCTTGTCGGCCAACGCAACCGCCGCGTCGGCACGGGTCTTGATCTGTTGCAATTTGCGCAGCGACGCCGGCGTGAACAGTGCAGCTTCCTTGGACGCGGCTACCGAAGCCTTCTTAGCCTCGTCGGCTGCCTTGGCGGCATCCGCGGCCTCGCGACTGAGCTTCTCGGCGCGCGCCGGAGCCGCCGCAATGGCTTGCGCGTTCGGCACGAACAGCGCCGGATGCCTGAAATCGACCGGGGCCGGGTCGTTCGGCGCGATGATCACCCGCATCCCGATCCGCGTCTTGTCGAACAGCTTCTCGGCAAAATCGTACGGCATCCGCACGCAGCCATGCGAGGCCGCATATCCCGGCAGCGGCCCGCCATGCAGCGCGATGCCGTTCCAGGTGATGCGCTGCATGTTGGGCATCCAGGCATCGTCATAGAGGGTCGAGTGGTGATCCTTGTCCTTCTCGATCAGCGCAAAGACGCCGGCCGGCGTCTCGCGTCCCTTGACGCCGCTCGACACCGGCGCGCGGTAGATCCACCCCTCGGCGTCGTAGAGCGTGACCTTCTGGGCCTTGATCGACACGATCGCCATGATCGGCTCGCCAGCGGTGCGCTGCGCGGTCGCCTCGACGGCCGCCGCGGGACGCTGCTCTTTCGCCGCGACGCCGCCGGTCAGTGACGCAACTGTGACCATCGCCGCGAATGTCACAAAGGCGGGTTGGCCCCAACGCCGCATCGCTCCGGTGGTTTGCGCCGTCGTCGTTCGATGTACCATGCCGCTCCTCGGTCGAAATGCCTGCCCGCGCTGCGTCAATCCGTACCAGACCGCGATTTTGGATTGATTAATCGCCGCCACGGTTCAACGCGCGAACTCGCTCCTGGGGACCATCGGGCTCGTTCCAGCAGCAAATCACTTATGTATTCACTCATATATGACGGCACATGCAGGAGGAAGGGTGCCGCGCAGCAAAACGGGCCCGTAGCCGCATCCCTGGTCCGATCGGTGGCGGCCAATGATGCCGCGGTTGCGCCCTGCCATCATGCCGTCCGCCGCGTCTCCGGCATCACCAGCCAGATCACGAACAGTCCGAACGCGGCGATCCCGGCGAGGCCCATGAAGGCGGTGCTGCTGCCGAGCTTGTCGCTAACATAGCCGGCCAGCACCGTGCTGAGCGACGCGCCAATGCCGACCGCGGTTCCGACAATGCCCTGCGCCAGGTTGAAATGGCCGCTGCCGAAGGCGACGTCGGCCACGATCAGCGGCACCATCACGCTGAAGATCGCCGCGGTGATGCCGTCGAAAATCTGCACCATGACCAGCACATAGGGGTCGCGCACCGTCGCGAACAACAGGCCGCGGATCGCCAGCGCGGCGAATGCGATCAACAGCAGCGGCCGCCGCCCCCAGGCCTGCGCCTTGCGGCCGACCGACGGCGAGGACAGCGCGACGATCGCCTGCGGCACAATGATGCAGGCCGCGATCAGGACCGGCGCCCATTGGCTCGACCGTGTCGTCACCACGCCCGCCATCAAGGGCAGCATCGCGGCATTGGCGAGCTGGAACAGCATCATCGCGCCGGCAAAGATCAAGAGCGGCCGCTGCCGCACCAGGCCGACGACGCTGGTGGCGCGCTTGTCGGGGACCTCGCGTTTCACCTCGCCATGGGCCTGGGCGATGTCGATCTCGCGCTCGCGGATCCGCGCCAGCGACAACAGCGTCGGGATCGCCAGGATGAAGGTGACGAGGAACACCGATCGGCTCGACAGCAGATAGCCGCAGGCGCCCATCAGTGCCGCGGCCGAGCCGCTGCCGAGCGAGGCGAAGCGCGCGTTGCGGCCGAGCCGCTCGCCGATCGCAAGCGGCCCGACCAGGCCGAGGCTGATCGCGGCGATCGCCGGACCGAGCACGCAGCTCGCGAGCGCGTGCAGCGTCGCGGCGAGCGTCACCACGGGAAAGATCGGCCAGAGCGCGTAGGCCAGCGCACTGGCGCCGATCGCGGCCACCGCACAGCCCGCAACGACCCGCTCCGAGCGCGCCGCATCGACGATCGCTCCACCGGGCATCTGGCCCAAGAGGCCGATGATGCCGCCGATCGAGAGCACGAAGCCGATCTCGACCTGGGTCCATTTCTGCGTCGTCAGATAGACCGCGACGAACGGGCCGAAGCCGGTCTGCACGTCGGCCAGGAAGAAGATGAACCAGTCGAGGCCGCGCTGGCTTTCGCGCGACGGCGCACGCGGTTCCTCGGGACTGCCTTGATCGGGGGCGAGCGGCACAACATTAGTACCGCCGGCTGATCGCTTGCCACGACCGTCGCCAACCGTCTCTAAAGAAGAGTTCGGACGCGCGACCAGCTTTACCCCCTAATGTTCGTAGTCCCATGGATGCAGGCTTCCCGCCGCGCCCAGCACGATCAGCGGCGTATCTTCCTTGTACTCGGGTGCAGCGCTGACCTGCTGCTTGTTGAGGTCCAGCGTGATGCTGTCGCTCTTGCTGGAAACACCGGCGAAACGCAGCGCGTTCCAATCGACCACGATCTTGCGGCTGCCGACGCCGAGGAACCCACCGAAATCGATCACTGCGGCGCGGACCTTGCCGTCGCGGTCGACAATGACGTCGACGATGCGGCCCATGTTCTCATTGGCGGAACTGCGAACGTCGCGCCCGAGAATGCCGTGCGCATCGCGCGCGCCGATCACGGTCACCGACGGCGGCGGCGACGGCTCCTTGGACGATTCCTTTGAGGGCTCCTTGGCCTGCTCCTTTGGTGCTGCCTGGGTTGCCGGCGGCGCGGGAGTTGCGGGCGGCGCCTGAGCTGCCGGCGGCGCCTGGGCCGCCGGCGGCGGCGATGGTGTCGGCGACGGCGCTTCGTCGTCGGCGGCACGGACACCCGCGCATGTCAGCAGCGCCGCTGCGACCAGCATCATCATCATCCTCGGACGCATGTTACTCTCCCCGCGATTTCCCGGCGCACGCATGCCGCGCCACGACGCTCAATGCGTCAGCACGATCGACACCTGGATCTGGCCGCGCGTGCGCAACACTTCCAGCGACACCTCGTCGCCATGGCGGCGCAGCCTCAGATCGACGCTGGAGGCGCCGAGCCTGAGGTCGCGCAGCACCACGTCGTTGAGGAACTCCGGCAGCCGCGGATCGCGCAAGCGAATCTCGCCGCGCGCGGTGTCGAACTCGAGGCCGAGCGCCGCCTCCAGCAGCGTGAACGGCGTCGCGCTCGCCCAGGCCTGCGGTGCACAGGCCACGGGATAGAGCACCGGGCCGCGCCGGCGCTCGCGGCGGAAGCCGCAGAACAGCTCCGGCAGCCGTCGCAGTTCCATATAGCTTGCGGCATCGAACAGGCCCTTGAACAGATGCGCGACCGAATGCTTGAGGCCGTAGCGGGCAAATCCGAGCGCGATCAGCGCATTGTCATGCGGCCAGATCGAGCCATCGTGATAGGACATCGGGTTGTAGCGCGCTTCGCCTGCGGCGACGGTGCGGATGCCCCAGCCCGAGAAGAACTTCTGGCTCATCAGGTCGGCGGCGACCCGTCGCGCGCGGTCTTCCCGCACCATGCCGGAAAACAATGTCTGGCCGGCATTCGACGTGCGCACCTTGCACGGCTGCTTGGCGCCGTCGAGCGCGACCGCATAGGTGCCGAGCTCCTCGCACCAGAATGCTTCCTCGAACCGCTCGCGCAGCCGCTCGGCCTCGGCTTCCAGCTTCGCAGCCTTGTCGGCAAAGCCGAGTTTGCGCGCCGCGCGCGCGGCAAGCTGCTTGCCGGCAAACACATAGCCCTGCACTTCCGCCAGCGCGATGTTGCCCTCGGCAAGCGTTCCGTCGGCGTGGAAGATGGCGTCGAACGAATCCTTCCAGCCTTGATTGCGAAGCCCCTGCTCGGTGGCGCGCTGGTATTCGACGAAGCCGTCGCGATCCGGATCACCCGGGCCGTCGATCCATTGCAAACCGGCCTCGACCGCAGGCCACAGCTCGCGCAGCGTCTCCAGATCGCCGGTGCGCTCCAGATAGAGCCCGGCGAGCAGCACGAATAGCGGAGTGGAATCGACGCTGCCGTAATAATGCGCGAACGGCACCTCGCGAAGCGCGGCCATCTCGCCGCCGCGCATCTCATGCAGGATCTTGCCCGGCGCGGCATCGGCCAGCGGATCGACCGCCTTGGCCTGGAACAACGCGAGCCGCTTCAGCACGCCCTTGGCGATCCGCGGATCGACCCACAGCATCTGCAGCGCGGTGATCAGCCCGTCGCGGCCGAACGTCGTCGAATACCAGGGAATGCCGGCATAGGGGTAACGGCCCTGCGGCGTCTCGGTCATCAGCATGTTGAGGTCGGCCATCGCCTGGCACAGCACCTCGTTGAAGATGTTGTTCGAGGTCTCGATGCTGGCCGCGCCGGCCGACGAGGTCCGCATCTCGCGGCGATGCGCCAGCAGGCCGCGGAAGAACGGCACCGGCTTCTGCATGATCGGCTTGTTGCAGGAGACCGCGATGAACAGCGACGTGACCTGCCCCGGCTCGAGATCGAAATGATAGGTCGCCGCGTTGACCGACAGCCGCGTCGGCCGCGGATCGAAATGCAGCGCGGTGATCCGCGTCTGCTCGTCGAGGCCGCAATATTCCAGCACGACGTCGGTCGGTCCGAGCAGCTTGCTCGAGCCGATGCCACGCCGCGGCCGGCGCTCGCCGCGCACCTCGAACAGATCGGCAAAGTCGTTGTCGAACAGCAGTGTGAGATCGAAGCTCGCGGCATGATCGCCGTGATTCTGCAGGCCGATGCGCTGATAGGCCGTGCCGCGCCACAGGAAGATCGAGCGCACGATGTGCAGTGTGTCCTTCGGCAGGGTCAGACGGTCGTCGCGATAGACGTCGGAATTGGTGAGGTCGACCGTCAGCGCCGAATTGTCGTCGCGCATGTTGGAGCCGAGCAGGAGCGGCTGCACGTCCTCCAGCACCATTTCCAGCCGCGCCAGGTAGCGGGTGTCGGCGTTGAACAGGCCGTCCGGCCCACCGGCCGAGGCGCCGATGTCGCCATGGCTGTCGAGCACGATGAAAGTGTCGTCATGCTTGAGCGAGCGCCGCGGCCGTGCCGCGGGCCCGGTCATCGGAATGTAGAACGGCGATTCGGCGACGTGCTCAGTGATGCGAGCGGTGATGATCTGCGTAACGACGTCAGCTGCCATCTGAACCTCTGGCGACTTTGCTTGGCTCCACTTCGGCTCGAACGAACGCACCGGAACGCACAAACACGCTTGAGAACGCGGGGTCAGGCCGCGCTGGTGGAGAGGCGGCCCATCTCGCGCGCGACCAGGTCGCGGTAGGGGCCCCTTCCCTTCACGAGGATATCGGGCGGACCATCCTCGACGATGCGGCCGCCCTGCAGCACGATCACGCGGTCGAAGCTGCGCAGCGTCGCGAGTCGGTGCGCGATTGCGACCACGGTACGCCCGCGCATCAGCCGCGACAACGCCTCGCGGATCGCCTCCTCGGAGTCCGCATCGAGCGCCGCGGTGGCCTCGTCGAGCAGCAGGATCGGCGCGTCCTTCAGGAAGGCGCGCGCGATCGCGATCCGCTGGCGCTGGCCGCCGGAGACCTTGACGCCGCGATCGCCGACGATGGTGTTCATGCCCTCGGGCAAGCTCTCGATGAAGTCGCAGCGCGCCGCGATCGCCGCCCGCAGCACCTCGTCGTCGGTGGCGTCCGGCCGGCCGTAGCGGATGTTCTCCAGGATCGAACGATGGAACAGGGAGATATCCTGCGGCACCACCGAGATTGCCGCGCGCAGGCTCTGCTGGGTGACGCGCGAGATGTCCTGGCCGTCGACGGTGATGTTGCCCTGCTCGACGTCGTAGAAGCGCTGCAGAAGGGTAAATAATGTTGACTTGCCACCACCCGACTGGCCAACCAGGCCGACCCGCTGGCCGGGCTGGATGCGCAGGCTGAAGCGCTCGAACACCTGCAGGCCGCCGGGATAGCGGAACGCGACATTGTTGAAGGCGATCGCGGCGCCGCTCTTCACCAGCGCCTCGGCCTCCGGATGGTCCTTCAGCTCGTGCGGCTGCAGCAGCGTCGCCAGCGCCTCGGTCAGCCGGGCGACATGCTGGGTGACGTCGACCAGCGCGACCGCGAGATCGCGGGTGGCGCTGAGGATCGAGATGCCGAGCGTGCACACCAGCACCACGTCGCCGGTGGTCGCCGCGCCCTGCTGCCAGAGGCTGAGGGCCCAGGCCAGCATCGCGATCGTCAGAATGACGGTCACGCCGGCGTGAACGAGACGGAGCTTTTCGAGATAGCGCAGGGAACGCCCCCGCGCGACGAGTTCCCGATTGACCGTCGCATCGAAGCGGTCGTGCTCATAGCCGAGGCCGCAGAACGCGCGCACCAGCGGCAGGTTGTTGATGACGTCGACCATTTCGCCGTCCACAGCAGCCGCCCTGTTGGCGAAATCGTCGTGCAGCGGCCGGCCGGCCGCGGCCATCCGGAACATGGCCACCACCATGGTTCCCGCGATCAGGATCAGCACCGCCGACATCGTCACGCTGACGGTTCCAACCAGGGCAATCGCCGCGAAGGTTGCGATGCAGGGCGGCAACACGTTCCACACAAACATGTTCTCGACGGTGAACACGGCGTTCGACGTCGCCGTGATCCGGCTGGTCAGCATGCCCGGCAGCCGGTCCGTGAAATAACTCGGCGCGTGACCGGTGAGATGGCGGAACATATCGCGGCGAAGGTCGCCGGTGACGCTGACAAAGGTGTAGCTCGCGGTCCAGCTCGCGATCCGCCACAGGAAGTTGTCGGCTGCGATCAGCGACATGAGCAGAGCGAATGCCAGCCATACGCCGTTTGCGGCCGACGGCCCTGCCGACAACGCATCGACCAGATTCTTCACGCCGTATTGCGTGCCTACCGAACAGGCAACCGCCGCAACCACGGCTGACAAAATCACAACATGCGACGGCAGGCGCCGGCGCAGATAGCGCAGCACAAAGGGAAATGGGCGATGCGCGTATCCTGACAGATGGTCCATGACGTCCTGCAAAGCTGTTGAAGGTGAACGAGAAAATTTAGTCGAAGCTCTCGCGCACGATGACGTGAAGGGCGGCGGTGGGATTCCTTGATGCGGCCATCACTGCGCAACAATTTTGCAACGCTGGCGTAGGCAAAAACGTGTTGGAGCGAGATGGCATCAGCAAGACCACAGTGTGATGGAAGAAAGAAGCGACAGATCTCCCACATCTAAGGAACCTCGCACGTGCGAGAACGTTCCCGTCTTTGGCATGTCGGTGCCATCTGAGGGCTGAGGGTAGTTCATTCCACATTACAAACAGGAGACGGAGAGATGCGCATCGCGCAGGTTGCCCCGCTGACGGAGGCTGTTCCCCCCAAGCTCTACGGCGGCACCGAACGGGTCGTGCACTGGCTGACCGAAGAACTTGTAACACTTGGACATGACGTGACGTTGTTCGCCAGTGGCGATTCTCAAACCTCCGCGAAGCTCGATGCGACCTGGCCGAAGGCACTGCGGCTCGACGGCTCGGTCCGCGATCCCAATGCGCTCCACATGGTGATGCTGGAACGCGTGCGGCAGAAGGCCGACGACGAGGAGTTCGACTTCCTGCACTGCCATCTTGACTATTATCCGTGGTCGCTGTTCTCGCGGCAGCCGACGCCGTTCGTCACCACATTGCACGGACGGCTCGACCTGCCGGAGCATCAGCCGGTCTTCAACACCTTCTCCAAGATTCCGGTGATCTCGATCTCCAACGCGCAGCGGCGGCCGGTGCCGCAGGCGCATTGGGTGCGCACGATCCATCACGGCCTGCCGGAGAATCTGCTGACGCCGCAACCGGCGAAGCCGTCCTACCTCGCGGTGCTCGGGCGGATCGCACCGGAGAAAGGCGTCGATCGCGCGATCAAGATCGCAACCCGCTGCGGCATTCCACTGAAGATCGCGGCCAAGGTCGATCGTGCCGACCAGGAATATTACGATGAGTTGATCAAGCCACTCATCACCAGCAACCCGTTGGTCGAGTTCATCGGCGAGATCAGCGACCGCGAGAAGCCGGATTTTCTCAGCGGCGCGATCGGGCTGCTGGTTCCGATCGACTGGCCGGAGCCGTTCGGCCTCGTGATGATCGAAGCGATGGCCTGCGGCACGCCCGTCATCGCCTATAACCGCGGCTCGGTGCCGGAGATCATCGAGGATGGTCTGACCGGCTTCATCGTCGAGGACGAGATCAGTGCGATCTCCTCCGTCGGCCGCCTCGGAACGCTCAATCGCGACGCGATCCGTAAGCAGTTCGAGACCCGCTTTACCGCGCGGCGCATGGCGCTCGACTATCTCGCCGCCTTCCGCAGCCTGATGGAAGCCGAACCACGCTTCAAGCTGGTGGCCAGCGCGGAGTAGCAGTTGCAGCGGCCGATCGAATGATCCGGCGAGCCGGCCGGCACCATCCGTGCCGGTCCGTCGGGTCATTCGATTGTCAATAATACCGTCGCGTGCGTCGGCAACTCTCACGCAGCAAAACAATCCGCATGCGTGCGTCGCGCGATTGCTGCGACGCACCAGCGATGACAGGTTTCCCCATGAGTTCGGCCGATATCGCCTTTGCGAATGCCGAATTACGTGCTCTTATGCGCCCCGCTTGAGCAAAAATAATAAGCGAGCGGACGGAGCAACCGTGCCGTGATCGCGCAGGGGGGAACGCCATGACAGGGGACCGCAAGCCGTCGGCCATTAATAATGCCGCACCGATCAAAGCCTCACAAAAGAAGCTGAACCGCCGCAAATTCCTCGCCAAAACCGGCGGCGTGTTGGCGGCAGGCGCGTTCGGCGCCGTTCCGCTGCGCGGCTGGGCGGCCGACCCGATCAACATTGGCGCGCTCTATCCGACCACCGGCAGCATGGCGCAGATCGGCGTCGGCTGCGTAGCTGCGGCCAAGCTCGCGGTCGACATGGTCAACGAGGCCGGCGGCATCAAGTCGCTCGGCGGCGCCAAGCTCAACCTCATCGTCTCGGACGTGCAGAGCGACACCACGGTGACGCGCACCGAGACCGACCGCCTGATCACGGGCAACAAGCTGTCGGCGATCCATGGCTGCTATGCGAGCGCGCTGACCTTGATCGCGAGCGAAGTCTGCGAACGGGCGAAGGTCCCGATCATCACCGGATCGAGCTCCGATCAGCTCAACAAGGGACGCACCTACACCTTCACGCCGTTCGCGCGCGCCTCGCAGTTTGCCAAGGCGCAGCTGCAGATGGCCAAGCTGGTCAGCGAGCAGGCCAAGGTCGCCGTGATTTTCGAGAACACTGCGTTCGGCACCTCGACCTCGAACGGGCTGAAGGAGCTGGCGCCGGGCGAAGGCGTCGAGATCGTGATGTTCGAGCCCTATTCGGCCGGGTTCACCGACGCGAGCCCGCTGATCAACAAGGTCAAGGCCTCCGGCGCCAACACGCTGTTCTCGCTGTCCTATCTCAACGACCTCATCCTGATCGTGCGCACCGTGAAGCAGGTCGGGCTCAACATCGCGATCAACGGCGGCTCCGGCGGCTTCGTGATGCCGGACTTCTACAAGAATGTCGGCAATGCCGCCGAGGGCCTGCAGGGCGTCGCGCACTGGAACCACGATGTCAGCGACGACGCGCAGAAGGTGAATGTCGAATTCAAGAAGCGCACCGGCGAATTCGCGTTCGAATATGCCGGCGGCCTGGTCGCGCAGACCTTCATGCTGGCCGACGCGCTGGAGCGCGCCGCCTCCGCCGATCCCAAGAAGGTGCGCGAGGCGCTCTCGACGCTCGATGTCTCCTCGGGCTTTGCTGCGATGGCGCCGGGCGGCAAGGTGAAGTTCGGGCCGGACGGCAAGAACGTCTACGGCCGCCCGGTCGGCGTGCAGTGGCAGAACACCGATCTCGTTAGCGTCTTCCCGAAGGAAGACGCCCGCGCCCCGCTGATGAAGACCTGAGCCGCGGTCGCATCGCATGTGGGAGACACTGGCCCAGGCCGTGATCAACGGCCTGCTCATCGGCGGCATCTACGCGCTTGTCAGTATCGGCGTCACGCTGATCTTCGGCGTGGTCAAGATCGTCAACTTCGCCCAGGGCGAGTTCGTGATGATCGGGATGTATATCTCGTTCTTCCTCGCCACCCAGTTCGGCATCGATCCGCTGGTCTCGCTCGTGGTCTCGATGCCGGTGCTGTTCCTCGCCGGCGTCCTGATCCAGCATTTCCTGATCCGCAGGGTGCTGGGGCCGAACGACATGCCGCAGATCTTCCTGACCTTCGCGCTGTCGCTGTTGCTGCTCAATCTCTCGCTGATGTTGTTCAGCGCCAACTACCGCACCGTCCACACGTCCTATTCGGATGCGGCGTGGCACATCGGCGGGCTGTACATACCGGTGGCGAAACTGATCGCCTTCGCGGTCGCAATGGCGCTGAGCGGGCTGCTGTGGGTGTTCCTGCACACCACGGATCTCGGCCGCGCCATGCGCGCGGCGTCGCAGAACCGCGACGTCGCGATGCTGATGGGGATCAATCCGAACCGCGTGTTCGCGGTCGCGTTCGGCACCGCGCTGGCGCTCGCGGGCGCCGCCGGCTCGCTGCTGATGCCGTTCTATTCGGCCTATCCATTCGTCGGCCAGGTGTTCGTGCTGATGGCGTTCGTCGCCGTCGTGATGGGCACGCTCGGCAATGTGATGGGCGCGCTGATCGCAAGCCTGATGATGGGCGTCGCGGAATCGCTCGGCATCCAGTTCGTCGGCGCCGATTCCGGCCTTATCGTGGTGTTCGCGCTGCTGCTGCTGACGCTTGCCTTCAGGCCGAGCGGGCTCGGCGCCAGGAGGGGCCGGTGATGCGGACGTCCAGCAACTTCAAATGGCTGTGGCTCGCGATCGGGGCCGCCGTCATGCTCGCCTTGCCCCAGCTCGTCACCTCATCGTTCGCGATCGACATCTTCATCCGCATCCTGCTGTTCTCCTTCATCGGCGTCGCCTGGAACCTGATGGGCGGCTACGCCAAGCAGCTGTCGCTCGGGCACGCCGCCTATTTCGGGCTCGGCGCCTACACCTCGACCATCATGCAGGTGAATTACGGCATCTCGCCCTGGATCGGGATGATCGCGGGCGGCGTGGTCGCGATGCTCGCGAGCCTGCCGATCGGCTGGCTCTGCTTCCGCCTGCGCGGCCCCTACTTCACCATCGCCACCATCGCGACCGCCCAGGTGCTGATGCTGATCTTCCTCAAGTTCCGCGACTTTGCCTGGGGCGCCGAAGGCACCACGATCCCGAACCTCGGCAGTGCGCCGTTGATGATGCAGTTCGAGGAGAAGTCGTCTTACTATTACGTCGTGCTCGGCCTGCTCGTGGTCGGGCTATGGATCACCCACAGAATCGAGAAATCCTGGATCGGCTACTATCTCGTCGCGATCGGCGAGGATGAGGACGCCGCCGAAGCGGTCGGCGTCAACGCGCCGAAGGTCAAGCGCGACATCTACATGATCAGCGCGTTCCTGACCGCGCTCGCTGGGACGTTCTACACGCAGTACATCTACTTCATCGATCCTGCGACCGCGTTCAGCTTCAACGTCTCGATCGAGGCGGCGCTGGTGTCGATCGTCGGCGGCATCGGCACGCTGTGGGGGCCGGTGATCGGCACCGTGCTGTTGGAGACCACGTCGGCGCTGCTGCAGAGCTGGCTCGGCAGCTCGGTGGGCGGCATCCAGCTCACGGTCTACAGCCTGATCCTGATGGCTGTGATCCTGTGGCGGCCGACCGGGCTGATCGGGTTCGCGATCGATATCTACCATCGCACCGCCCGGCGCAAGCCGGCGCGCGCCTGAGGTCGTCGCGATGGCAGAAGCACTGGTCATCAAGGGTCTCAGCAAGCGCTTCGGCGGCCTGCGTGCCGTCCAGGATGTCAGCTTCACCGTTCAGGAGAACGAGACGGTCGCGCTAATCGGGCCGAACGGCGCCGGCAAGACCACGAGCTTTCATTTGATCACGGGATTTCACCGGCCGGATTCCGGCTCGGTGCTCGCCTTCGGCCACGAGGTCGTGGGGCTCAAGCCGCATGACGTCTGCGCGCTCGGCCTTGCCCGCACCTTCCAGGTGGCAAAGCCGTTCGGCGCGATGACGGTGCTCGCCAATGTGATGACCGGCGCGTTCCTGCGCGACCGCCATATCGCGGCCGCGCGCAACAAGGCGCGCGAGGCGATCGAGTTCGTCGGCCTCGGCGCCAAGGAGCAGACGCCGGCCAAGGACCTCACCACCATCGACCAGCGCCGGCTGGAAATGGCCCGCGCGCTGGCAACGCAGCCCAGGATCCTGCTGCTCGATGAGGTGATGGCCGGGCTCAACCCGGCCGAGATCGACCAGGCGGTGGCGCTGGTGAAGAAGCTCTCCGCCAGCGGGCTGACCATCGTGATCGTCGAGCATGTGATGCGCGCGATCATGGCGGTGGCGCGCCACATCGTGGTGCTCGACCACGGCCAGAAGATCGCCGAGGGCGCGCCGAAGGAGATCGTGGAGAATCCGGAAGTGATCCGCGCCTATCTCGGCTCCTACGTGCATCCGCCGGCGCAGGGAGACGCCCATGCTTGAGCTCTCCCGCGTCAGCGCCAGCTACGGCTCGGTCCCCGCCATCACCGACGTCAGCATCTCCATTGGCGAGGGCGAAGCCGTCGGCCTGCTCGGTGCCAACGGTGCCGGCAAGAGCACGACGCTGCGCGCCGTCTCCGGCCTCGTCAAGCTGTTCAGCGGCAAGGTCACGTTCGATGGCGTCGACCTCGCCACGCTGCCGCCTTACCGGATTCCCGAGCTCGGCATCGCGCACGTCCCTGAAGGCCGCCAGGTGTTCCCGGAAATGACGGTGCAAGAGAATCTCGAGATCGGCGCCTACACGCCGAAGGCCAAGGCGGATCGCGCACGCACGATGGAGCTCGTCTACAGCATCTTCCCGCGGCTCGCCGACCGCAGGAAACAGCTCGCCGGCACCATGAGCGGCGGCGAGCAGCAGATGGTCGCGGTCGGCCGCGGGCTGATGTTGAAGCCCCGCCTGTTGATGCTGGACGAGCCCTCGCTCGGCCTCGCGCCTGTCATGACCGACGTGACCTTCGAGAAGATCGGCGAGATCCACAAAATGGGCACCGCGATCCTCTTGGTCGAGCAGAATGTCAGCCGCGCGCTGTCACTGGTGCAGCGCGCCTATGTGTTGGAAAGCGGCAACGTGATCATGCAGGGCACCAGCGCCGAGCTCGCAGGCAACAAGCAGGTACAGGCAGCGTATCTCGGGATTTGAGGCATCGTCTGCTAACCCGTCATCCCCGCGCAAAGGCTTCGCCTTTGTCGCTGGAGGAGCCGCGTAGCGGCGTCTCGAAGGATGAATCGGCCACCAGCCGGGCCGTCGACCCTTCGAGACGCGCGTTCCGCGCTCCTCAGGGTGACGGTTTGTAAATTCCGCGTGCGCGGCTCTACGTCACCGCCGTCCGCTTCGGCTCGACAATCTCGAACATCCGCGGGAATTCGTCCATCAGCGCCATCAATTCACCGAGCCGCTGCGGCTCGCCTGATGCCTTGATCCTGCCGGCATCGACGGCGTCCGGGAACGTGGTCAGCTTGGCGATGACCTCGTCGAGCACGCTGCGCGCCAGCGTGAAGCTCGCCTGCGCATCGACCGCCTGCGCACCCCCGACGTAGGTCAGGGCGGAATTCTCGAGATTGAGCACGAAGGTCTCGCCGGTGTCGGTGAAGCTCCAGTTCAGCACGAAGCGCTTGCCTTCGGCCTTGGGGCCGTTGAGGCGGATGCCGAGCACGTCCCAGAGCTGCTCGGTGCGCAGCGCAGCCAGCGTCTCGCGCGGCATCGGCGAGCGCGGCGGCGTCTTCGGCATGCCCTGCCGCAGTTCCTGCGCACCGAACAGATAGGCGTTGCGCCAGGTCGAGCTTTCCGCGGCGTAGCCGAGCTGCTCGAACGTATCGGCGAGGAGCGAACGCGCGGCCTGATTATCAGGCTCCGCGAACACGAGATGGCTGACGGCCTGCGCCACGAAACGGAATTCGCCCTTGGCAAAATCCGCCGCGGCGCGTTTCAGGATCGCATCGGCGCCGCCCATATACTCGACATATTTCTTGCCGGCCTCGACTGGCGGCAGCGGATCGAGATGGACCGGGTTGGCGTCGTACCAGCCGAGGTACTTCTGGTAGATCGCCTTCACGTTGTGCCTGATATGGCCGTAGTAGCCGCGGCCGTGCCAGGCGCCCTCCAGGCTCTGCGGCAGGCGGATCGTCTCGGCGATCTCGGCCGCGTTGAGGCCGTGGTTCATCAGACGGATGGTCTGGTCATGCGCGTATTTGTAGAGGTCGCGCTGCTCGCGGATCATGGTGTCGATCCGCGCCTGCCCCCACACCGGCCAGTGGTGCTGGCCGCACATCGCTTCCGCCTTGCCGCCCCACATCTGCAGCGCCTCGCCGAGATATTTCGACCAGGCCAGCGCATCGCGCACATCGGCGCCGCGGAACGGCAGCAGATTGTGGAAGTTGTGGGTGCAATTTTCGGCGAGGTTCAACAGCTTGTAGCGCGGGATGAAGAAATGCATCTCCGCCGGCGCTTCGCTGTTGGGCGCCATCTGGAATTCGAACTCGACGCCGTCGATCACGCGCTTGTCGCCGGTGGCGATGATCAGGTCGGTCGGCCGCAGCAGCGCCACGCCACCCGCCGCCATGGTCTTGCCGAGGCCACAATCGACATGGCCCCGCACGCCCTTGGCGAGGAACGGCCCGAACTGGTATTGCGCGCGGCGCAGCATCGCCGGCCCCGCGATGATGTTCTCGGAGACCGCGTGCTCCATGAAGAAGTTCGGCGCGATGATCGGTACGCCCGCCGCCAGCATGGCGTCGTTGAGCACGCCGCGCGCGCCGCCCCAATGGTCGGTGTGGGTATGCGTAAAGATCACGGCGGCGACCGGTCGCTTGCCGCGGTGCCGGAAGTACAATTCCATCGCGGCGCGCGCGCCCTCGATCGAGGTCAGCGTGTCGACCACGATGACGCCCTTGTCGCCCTCGATCAGCGTCATGTTGGCGATGTCGAGGCCGCGCACCTGATAGACGCCCGGCACCACCTCGAACAGGCCGTGATGCATGTTGAGCCGCGACTGCCGCCACAGGCTCGGATCGACGGTCGCGGGCGCCTTCTCCTCCGACAGGAATCGGTAAGGCTCGAGACTCCAGACCACCCTGCCCTGCGCCGAGGTGACGCGCGCGTTCTCGATGGTGCCGAGAAAGCCGCGCGCGGCGTCGTCGAAGTCCCTGATGTCGGCGAACGGCAGCGCCTTGAGCGTCGCCGCGTGCTGCGCGATGACCGGTGCGGACGCCGCCTTCGGACCTTCGTGCGACGTTTCGCCTGCGGTTGTCTGGGCCATACTCAAGCACTCCCTCGATTGGCGGAAATCGGTTCCGATCGCGCTTCCCTCAGCGGAATTGCACGCCCTCGAACTGGCCGCTGCGGCGCCAGCCGTCGATATATTTGAAGTAGGCCAGCGCGCCCGAGGGATGGCCGACATTGAGCTTGGCGGCGGGACCGGGCTCACGGCCCTCATTGTTGTAGTAGCCGGGCGTGCAATCCGGCCCGCCGATCATCCGGCCGACGCCGGTCAGCAGCAGTTCGACCCAGCGATCCTCGGCTTCCTTGCTGACCTCGATTTCCTTGAAGCCGTTGTCCTGCGCGTGACCGACCATCAGCGCGATGGTGCGCGCCGCTTCGGTCAGATTGTGCGGCACGTTGGAGATCAGATTGGCGCCCTGGGTCGGCTGCACGAAGAACACGTTGGGGAAACCGTGCACGTGGATGCCGTGCTTGGTGCGCATGCCCTCGGCCCAATGCCCCGACAGCTTGACGCCATCGCGGCCCTTCAGATCGAAGCCCGCGCGCCGCTTGTACTCGGTACCGACCTCGAAGCCGGACGCGTAGATGATGCAGTCGAGCGCGTATTCCTTGCCGGCGACGACGATCCCATTCTCGGTGATCTCCTCGACGCCCCTGCCGTCGGTATCGACCAGATGGGTGCTAGGGGTGTTGAACGCCTGAAGATAGGCGTCGTGGAAGCACGGCCGCTTGCAGAGCTGGCCGTACCAGGCCTTGAGATTCCTGGCGGTGTCGGCATCGCGGACGATGGTGTCGATCCGGTTGCGGATTTCCTCCATCTTCTCGAAGTCGGAATCCTCGAACGCCGCCCGCATGTTTTCCACGCTTCGCTGCTCGCGCGGCAGCAGCATGATCTTGGCGCGGATCCGCTTCGACAGGTCGGTCCAGCCGTCCTGCACCAGATCTTCCTCGGCCGATCCGCCGGCCTGGTTGGCGGTGAAATTCTCCAGCCAGCGCTGTTGCCAGCCCGGCGTCGCGATCTCGGCAAACCAGTCGGGATCGATCGGCCCGTTGCCGCGCACATCGACCGACGATGGCGTGCGCTGGAATACGTAGAGCTCCCTGCAGGCGCGCGCGAGGTGCGGAATGCATTGCACCGAGGTCGCGCCGGTGCCGATGATGCCGACGCGCTTGTCGGCAAGCCTCTCCATCAGCGCGCCCTTGGGATCGCCGCCGGTGTAGTCGTAATCCCAGCGGCTGGTGTGGAACGAGTGGCCCTTGTAGCGCTCGATGCCGGGAATGCCGGGCAGCTTCGGCACATGCAGCGGGCCGGTGCCGATGCCGACATATTGCGCGGTGAAGGCGTCGCCCCGCGTGGTGCGGATGATCCAGCGCGATTGCGCCGCGTCCCAATCGAGGCTCGTCACCTCGGTGTGGAACAGCGCGTTGTCATAGAGATTGAATTGCCGGCCGATCCGCTGGCAGTGCGCGAGGATCTCGGGCGCATGCGCGTATTTCTCCGACGGCATGTGGCCGGTCTCTTCGAGCAGCGGCATGTAGACCATCGACGCCGTGTCGCACTGCGCGCCGGGATACCTGTTCCAGTACCAGGTGCCGCCGAAATCGCCGCCCTTCTCGACGATGCGGACATCCTTGATCCCGGCCTCGGTCAGCCGCGCCGCAGTGGCGAGCCCGGCGAAGCCGCCGCCGATGAAGGCGAAGGTGACGTGGTCGGTCTTCGGCGCGCGCTCAACGATCGGCGTGTAGGGATCGTCGAGATAATGCGCGAGCTGGCCCTTGATCTGGAGATACTGGTCGTTGCCGTCGGGACGCAGCCGCTTGTTGCGTTCCTCCTGATACTTCAGGCGCAGCCGCGCCTTGTCGATCGCGGCGGGCTTTGCGTCTCGGGCTTGCTCGGTCATCGTCATCGGAGGGCGCCTCGCTCCAGCGGTTCCTAGTCCCTATTTTCCGGCCAGATAAACCGATATCGACACGATTTGCAAATTCATTTCGATATATTGACAAGTATGACCAACTGAGACCAATATTCCGTATGACAGCATCTTCCCCTGCCGAGGTTCAGGCGGATCCGTCCTTTGCGACCACCTTGGCGCATGGGCTCGACGTGCTGGCGGCGTTTCGCCGTCATCCGGGCTCGCTGTCGAACGCCGAACTCGCCTTGCATACCGGCCTGTCGCGGCCGACGGTGTCGCGGCTGACCTACACGCTCGAGCAGCTCGGCTATCTCAGGCGCGACGCCAAGGGCCGCTTCGTGCTCGGGCTGGGCGCGCTCGCCGCCGCCTATCCTGTGCTGTCCGCGCTGAAGGTGCGCCAACTGGCGCGTCCGCTGATGCGCGACTTCGCGACCTATGCCGGCGGCACGGTGTCGATCGCAATGCCGTTCGGGATCGACTTCATCTATGTCGAGACGTTGCGCACCACGGATACGGCGCCGCACGTGCCCGACGTCGGCTTTGTCAGCACGCTGGCGCCGACCGCGGTCGGGCGCGCACTGCTGTCGCTGTTCACCGACGAAGAGCTCGGCGCCTATGTCGCGCGCGTCAAGGCCGAGCGCCCCGACGAGTTCGACTACGTGCAGCAACGCACCTTGCCCGACATCGAATTGTGCCGCGAGCGCGGCTTTGCCGTCTCGCTCGGCGAATGGCGGCGCGAGATCTTCGGCGTCGCCGCCCCGCTCTATCGCACGCCGACCGGCGAATGCCTGTCGGTCAATTGCGGCGTCCCCTCCTTCCGCTTCAGCGCCGAGCAGATCGAGCGCGAATGCGGCCCGCGCATCCTCGGACTCGCCCGCAGCATCCGCGCGCTGGTGGAGGAAGGTTAGCCCGCGAACCTGCGGCATGGGCTACCTGCCATCGCGCCACGCGACGGCCGCCGCTTCACCTCGCCCCGCGTGCGGGGAGAGGTCGGAACGCATCGCTAGATGGGTTCCGGGTGAGGGGGAGCCTCCGCAAACGCAACTATCACTGTATTCGCGGAAGCAGCCCCTCACCCCACCCTCTCCCCGCGAAGAGCGGGGCGAGGGAGCCCAGCCCCGTCGCCACTCGACGCGACCACGCTCTACTCATGCGATGCCGGCCCGCTGTCGCGGTAGGCCCACAGGCATTCGCGCGGCAACGCGACCTGTGCCTCGACGCCGACCTGATAGCGTGCGGCGGTGCCGAGTTCGATCGCCTCCAGCCGTTTGCCGAACAGCTCGATGCCGTAGGCGGTCTGGGTGCCCTGATATCTGCGGTCGAGCACCTTTGCCGAGAACGTGTTGACGCCGTCGGGGCGGCCGATCGCGATGTTCTCGGGCCGCAGCGCGATCCGCACTTTCTCGTCGGGCTTGAGCGCCTGGCACAGCGCGACCTCGCCTTGCCGGCCGTCACCGAAATCGACCACGCCATAGCGGCCATTGCATGTGACGAGCGTGCCTGCGAGCTCGTTGGTGGCGCCGGTGAAATTGGCGACGAACAGATCGGCCGGGCGGTTGTAGATCACGTCGGGCGTGTCCATCTGCAACAGCTTGCCGTCGCGCATCACCCCGATCCGATCGCCGAGCACGACCGCCTCGGCCTGGTCATGGGTGACGTAGAGCGCGGTCATCCCGGTCTGCTTGAGAATGACGCGAAGATCGTCGCGCAGCCGCAGGCGCAGTTTGGCATCGAGGTTCGATAGCGGCTCGTCGAGCAGCAACAGTTGCGGCCGGTACACCATGCTGCGCGCCAGCGCGACGCGCTGCATCTGGCCGCCCGACAACGCCACCACCGGCCGGTCGGCATAGTCGGACAGTCCGACCAGCGCCAGCGCCTCCTCAACCATGCGGGCAGCATCGGTGCGCCCGATCCTGCGGTGCTTCAGCGGATAGATCACGTTCTGCCGCACCGTCATATGCGGCCACACCGCATAGGACTGGAACACCATGCCGAGATCGCGCGAACGCGGCGGCACGAGGATGCCGCTTGCCGGCGACGAGACCACGCGCCCGGAAATGCTGATCTCGCCGCCGGTCGGATGCTCGAGCCCGGCGACGCAGCGCAGCGTCGTGGTCTTGCCGCAGCCGGACGGCCCCAGCAGCACCACGATCTCGCCGGCCGGCACGCCAAAGCTGACGCCGTCGATGGCCGGGCGGCCGATCGAAAACTGCTTCCTGAGATCGGTGACTTCCAGCGTCGCCGTCATCGCTGCACCATCAGCCTATTGCCGGTAGCCAAACGTCTTGTCCCAGTCCGCGACCCACGCCGCATGCAGCTTCACATACTCGTCGAACTTCGGATACCAGAGCTTGACCACCTTTGGATCGAACCCCTCCGGATATGCCGGCGGCGCCTTCAGGGATGTGAGATTGCCGAGCTCCTTGATCATGAAGGTCTGTCCTTCCTTGGACAGGCACCAGTTCAGGAACAGCTTTGCTGCATTGGGATGAGCCGCCGTCTTCGGAATGCCGGTCGCGTAGGGATTGACCGGAGCACCTTCAGGCGGAAAGAAGATCTCGATCGGCGCGCCGTCCTTCTTCTTCTGGTAGATCACGTTGTAGAGCAGCGGCGCGATCGCGATCTCGCCGCGCACCAGCGCATCGGCCGTCGGCGCGCCGGAGGGATACAGCACCGGATGGGTCGCGGCCTGCTTGGCCCAGTAGTCTTCGCCGAGCACCTTGCGCTCGAACATGATCCGCGTCCAGGTGGTGCCGCCGGACTGCGCGAACACCTGCCCGATCAACTTGTCATATTGCGGCTTGGTCAGATCCATCCAGGATTTCGGCGGGTCCTTCACCAACTCGGTGTTGTAGGCGATCGACCAGGCGATCGTCGCGCGCGGCCAGTATTTCGGCGAGATCAGCGCGTGCGGATCGTAATCGGCCGCGTTCGGCGGCGCGTAATCCTGGAACAGGTCCTCCAGCGGCTGCATCAGCGCGCGGTCGGAATGGTCGACGACATCGGCGATCAGCTTGCCGGCCGCGGCCTCCGTCTTGACGCGGGTGATCAGCTGGCCGCCGGGCGCGCGGACCATCTCGACCTTGATCTCGGGAAAGCGCTTGTTGAAGGCCTTGATGACCTGCTGCTCGATCTCGGCGAAGTTCGCGGTGTAGTAGACGAGCTTGCCTTCGGACTTGGCCGCCGCGACCAGCTCCGCCGAGCCGAACTCCTGCGCCTGCGCCTGCGCCGCAGGCGCCAATGCAAGCGCCGCCACGCTTGCCAAGGCCAGTGTGGTGAAGGTTCGTCTATCCATCGCAATCCTCCCCTTATTCGTTGTTATCCGGTCCGCGCCACGTTGCCCTGCGCCGATCCGCGCGACAGCCAGTTAGCGCCGCCGATCAGGACACCGAGCAGCACCGTCTGCACCAGGCTGAAGGCCGCGGTCTTGCCGATATTGCCGCCCTCGTAATAGTCGAGCAGCAGCACCGACATCACCATGGTGTTGCTGGTGTAGAGGAACAGCGACGAGCCGAGCTCGCGGATCGCCAGCACGAACAGCAGCGTCATCGACGCCAGCACGCCCGGCCTCGCCAGCGGCAACACGATCGTCCTGATGGTGCCGAGCACGCCCTTGCCGCAGACCCAGGCGGCCTCCTCGAGCTCGCGGTGGATTTGCAGGAACGAGGTCGACAGCGCCTTCACGGTGTCCGGCATGAAGCGCGCAATGAAGGCCAGCGCGAGAATCCAGATCGTGCCGTAGAGCCCGCCCGGCACGCCGATCCAGGCCCAGAGATAGGCGACGCCGACCACCAGCCCGGGGATCGCGACCGGCAGGGTCGAGATCAGGTCGATGGCGCCGCGCCCGCTGACGCGGGTGCGATGGATGGTGTAGCCGATCGCAAAGGCGAGCGCGCCGCCGACAACAGCCGTGATGACGCCCACCTCGACCGCATTGTAGATCGACCGCATCGTCAACGGATTGTCGAAGATGCTCTCGAAATGCGTCAGCGAATATTGCCGCATGTCGAACAGGCTCGCGACGTCGCGGATGAACATGAACTTGCGGAACGCCGCGACGATCAGTGCCAGCGACGGCAGCACCACGACGATGAGGAGGTAGACGATCCCGATCGCGAAGGTGAGCCAGCGCCACGGCCCGAGATCGAGGCTGCGCGGCCGGAACGCCTTGCCCGCGACGGTGGTATAGCTGCGTCCGCTCAGCAGCTTCTGCTGCAGATAGACCAGCAGCCCCGTGACCACCATCAGGATGATGGCGACCGCCGCCGCGGTGTTGTAGAGCGGCGGCGACCAGTTGGTGAGCTTGAAGATGTAGGTGGTGAGCACGTTCAGGTTGGTCGGCGCGCCGAGCACGGCCGGGATGCCGTAGATGCCGAGCATCACGATGAACGACAGCAGCATGCCCGAGACGATAGCCGGCATGATCAGCGGGAACGTCACCGTGAACAGGGTCGCGACCGGGCTCGCGCCGGAGATTTCCGCGGCCTCCTCCAGGCTCGGGTCCATGTTGCGCAGCGCCGACGAGGTGAACATGTAGACATAGGGCGCGTAGTAGATGCCGAACACGAACACCAGGCCCCACATCGAATAGAGATCGACGCGCAGGTCGGAGCCCATCCACTTGAACATCGTGTTGATCAAGCCGGTCTTCGGCGAACCGAGAATGGCCCAGGCCACGCCCGCGACCAGCGGCGGCGCGAACAGCGGCAGGATGCTGGCCGCGGCGATGAAGCCCTTGAACGGCGTGTTGGTGCGTACCACGATCCAGGAGAACAGGAGCCCGATCGCGACCGCGATCACCGTGCCGCCGCCGCAGGCGATCAGGGTGTTGAGCAGCGCTTCGGCGACATTCGGATTGGCCAGCACGGCGAGGAAATTGGCGATCGACAAATGGCTCAGGCTGAGACGGATGCCGTCGACCACCGGATTGGTGTCGGTGAGCGCGCCGAGCAGCAGCATGAAGACGGGATAGATGACCAGGAAGGTCAGGATCGCCAGCAATGCCGCAACCCAGAGGCCGGTGAACGCGCGGCGGCGAGTTCCCTCGCTGGCGCTTCGCATGGCTTCGCTGCGCCGGTCGGCCTGTCCGTGCAATGCGCGTTCCCTCTTGCGGCCCGATCTGACGCCGGGCCTGCTGTATACCAAGGGTAGTCGATCGCGACTGTGACGCAAGCTATCCGAAAGTCGCTTGGGCGCGTTTCTGTGACGCAGCGCGGGAACACGAATTCGATTGATCGCGTTCGCACGCTGCATCCACCGCCGTCGTCCCGGCGAAGGCCGGGACCCATACTCCGCGGCGGATGTCTTGAACGGGACTCGTCGTTCCAGCATTGCCCGACAAGCAGCATCGGTGGTTATGGGTCCCGGCCTGCGCCGGGACGAGGATGTGGGTGGGGCGCAATTCGAGATGTCAAAACAGCCACTCGGTGTCATCACCCGCGAAAGCGAAAGCGGGTGATCCAGTATTCCAGAGACGCCAGTGCTTGAGCCGATGGGCCGCGGCGTACTGGATCGCCCGGTCGAGCCGGGCGACGACAGATGTGGATGGGGACGCAGTTGCGTCGCCACAGGCTGCCGGGACGTCGGCCCGGAACAGTCCGGGCCGACCTCGGCGTTCTAGGCAAGGTAATTGCCTTCGAGCGCCGGCATGATGTCGAGCACTTCGAAGTAATGGTCCCAGAACCTCGTCTCGCGCAGGTGGTCGCAGAACCACGCCCAAGCCGAGAGGTCATCGGTCTCGCAGATCATGACGTCGGTCGCCCTGGTCGAGAAGGCCTCCGGCTCGAACCAGCGCACCTTCAGCTCCGGACGGCGCCGGAGCAAAGGAATGACCTCCTCATGCAGGAATGCGCGGCGCTGCTCGGTCTTCAGATCAAGCCAGTGCCGCGTGGTCTTGACCATGACGAAGATATGAAACCTGTGCGGATCGTCCTCGTGTTCGGGAAGCACGGGGGACGAGGTCGTTTGCAGTGTCACCATTGATTGGTTCTCCTTTCACGCCCATAATGTGAGTAATTGCTCATATTCGACAACTCGCGTTTTGGGAGATGTTCGTCATGCCGGCGAGGCGGCGCGTAAAGGCCCGGAAACAGCCGCTTCAGCAGCGTTCGCGGGAAACCGTGGCCGTGATTCTGGAAGCGGCGGCTCGCGTTCTGGAGGCGCGCGGGCTCGAGGGCTACAACACCAATGCGGTGGCCGAACGCGGCGGGATCAGCGTCGGATCGGTGTACCAGTACTTCCCCAACAAGGACGCGCTGACGCTGGCATTGATCACGAGGTTCGAGGACGCGCTGCTGGCAAAAGTGCGGGATGCGGTCGCTGCATCCGAGAGCAAGAGCCTGACGGCGTCGCTCAACCTGATCGTTCAGGCCCAGCTCGAGGCGCATGCCGAGCGAGCCGGGCTCAATCGCATTCTGGAGACCGAGGAGGATCGCCTGCGCCCGGCGTCGTCGGGCACGTCAGCGGCCGGCGAATTGAAGGAACTGGTCGCCGCCCTGCTGGCCCGGCATCGTCGTGAGTTCGCAAGGCCAGTCGACGATGACGCCATCGAGGATCTGATCGTGATCAGCCGCGCCATGGTCGACCATGCGCTTCAAAAGGACCTCTCGCAGGCCGCGGCCAGCCGTCGGGTGCTGCGCGCCATCGAAGGATATCTGTTCGGTCCGCGGCCGGACCTTTGACACTTCCGGCTAGGCCGCTTCGCATACGCATCATGCAATGCCGCGGCTGGGGAACGGGATGCCGGCGTAGTACATGGCGGTCCCGGAGACATTTTCAGGTATGCTCGAGAAGACCCCGACCACCGCGGCAGCGGCGCCGATCACCGATGGACTGCCTTGGGAGACCCGGCGCTGGGCGGTAGCGGCGATCTTCACGGCGCTGGCGATGGCTTCGCTCGATACCGCGATCGCCAATATCGCGCTGCCGGCGATCGCGAGCGATCTGCATGTCAGCCCTGCGGAAGTGGTCTGGGTCGTCAACGTCTATCAGATCGCGCTGGTCGCGACGCTGCTGCCGCTCGGCGCGCTCGGCGAGATCGTCGGCCATCAGCGAATCTATCTCGGCGGCCTGCTGCTGTTCACATTGGCGTCACTCGGCTGTGCGCTGGCGTGGTCGCTGCCGAGCTTGCTGGTTGCGCGCACCCTGCAGGGGCTCGGCGCCAGCGGCCTGATGAGCGTCAACACCGCGCTGGTGCGCTTCGTCTATCCGAGCCGGATGCACGGCCGCGGCTTCGGCCACAATGCGCTCGTGGTCGCGACCGCCTTTACGCTGGGGCCGACCATCGCCTCCGGAATCCTCGCGCTCGGACCATGGCCCTGGCTGTTCGCCGTCAACATTCCCTTCGGCGTCGTCGCGTTGCTGATCGGCATGAAGACGCTGCCGACGACGCCGCGCGCCACCCACGCTTTCGATTTCACCGGCGCGGCGCTGGCCTGCGCCTGTCTCGGCCTCTTCATCATCGGTATCGGCAGCGCCGCGCACAAGGCTGCGCCGGCGCTTGTCATTGCCGAGCTTGTCGGCGCCGTCCTGTTCGGATGGATCCTGACCCGGCGGCATGCCGATCATCCGGCCCCGATGCTGCCGATCGACCTGTTCCGGCGGCCGATCTTCGCGCTGTCCGCCGCGACCGCCGTCTGCTCATTCGCTGTGCAGGGCCTCGCCTTCGTATCGCTGCCCTTCTACTTCGAGGACATCTTGCACCGCTCGCAGGTCGAGACCGGCTTCTTCATGACGCCCTGGCCGCTGGTGGTCGCCTTCATGGCGCCGATCGGCGGCCGGCTGTCGGACCGCTATCCGGCCGGCATCCTCGGCGGCATCGGCATGCTGCTGCTCGGACTTGGCATGGTGCTGCTCGCGACCCTGCCGGCCGAGCCCAGCGTCGCCAACATCGTCTGGCGCACGATGATCTGCGGCATCGGCTTCGGCTTCTTCCAGACCCCGAACATGAAGGCGATCATGTCGAGCGCGCCGTCGCATCGGAGCGGCAGCGCCAGCGGCATCGTCGCGACCGCGCGGCTGACCGGGCAGACCACCGGCGCCGCCCTCGCCGCGCTCTGCTTCGCGCTGGCCGACCGCGAGGGTGCCACCGTGGCGCTGGCGCTGGGTGCCGGATTTGCCGCGCTCGGCAGCGTCATGAGCTTCCTGCGGCTTGCGGTCGCTTCGCCGCAAAAGTCATGACAGGTATGCGGCGCGCACAGTGCGCGGCCAAACACCACAGCATCAACTTTCTTTCGCGCTGCGAGCGCATTTTCTTGATTTGAACCGTTCCAGTTTCAAGGCCAACATCGCCCCGCAGTCCGGTCGGAGGATCGGACCATTCAGGGGATCGCGATGGCAAACCTCAAAATCAACGGCAAGACAATAAATGTAGACGTCGAGGACGACACGCCACTGTTGTGGGCGATTCGCGAGAACGTCGGACTGACAGGGACCAAATACGGCTGCGGCATCGCCCAATGCGGCGCCTGCACCGTGCATGTCGACGGCGTCGCGATGCGCTCCTGCGGCGTCACGGTGAGCGAGGCGGCCGGCAAGGAGATCACCACGATCGAGGGTCTCGCAGCGGGCGGCGTGATGCACAAGGTGCAGCTCGCCTGGATCGCCAGCGACGTGCCGCAATGCGGCTATTGCCAGAGCGGCATGATCATGGCCGTCGCGGCGCTCTTGAAGGACAATCCGAAGCCGACCGACGACGACATCAACGACGCCATCACCAATATCTGCCGCTGCGGCACCTTCCAGCAGGTGCGCGAGGCGATCCATGCTGCCGCGAACGCATAAGGACGCAGCGATGAACCAGCACGTCATGCCAAAACTGAATCGCCGCGCCTTTGTGATCGGCACCGCAACCGCCGGCGCCGGCCTCGCGCTCGGCCTCGACCTGCCGTTCGGCGGCCCCGCCGTGGTGCGCGCAGCCGACGGCGCACCTGAGGTCAACGCCTGGGTCGTGATCCGGCCCGACGACACCGTGGTGATCCGCATCGCCCGCTCCGAAATGGGCCAGGGCACGCTCACCGGCCTCGCCCAGCTCGTCGCCGAAGAACTGGAATGCGACTGGTCGAAGGTCACGACAGAATATCCGACGCCCGGCCAGAGCGTCGCCCGCAAGCGCGCCTGGGGCGATTTCTCGACCGGTGGCAGCCGCGGCATCCGCACCTCGCAGGACTATGTCCGCAAGGGCGGCGCCACCGCGCGCGTGATGCTGATCCAGGCGGCAGCCAACGAGTGGAAAGTGCCGGCCTCGGAGTGTAAGGTCTCCAACGGTGTCATCACCCACACGGCCTCGGGCAAGACGACGACCTACGGCAAGGTCGCGGAAGCCGCGGCCAAGCTCGAGCCGCCGGCCGACGTCAAGCTGAAGGACCCGAAGGACTGGACCATCGCCGGCAAGGGCCTGAAGCGGCTCGACACATCAGACAAGACCACCGGCAAGATGGTCTACGGCATCGACGTCAAGCTGCCGGGCATGCTGAACGCCGCGATCAAGGATTGCCCGGTGTTCGGCGGCAAGGTGAAGAGCTTTGACGAGGCCAAGATCGCCGGCATGAAAGGCGTCAAGAAGGTGGTGCAGGTCGGCGACAGCGCCGTTGCCGTCGTCGCCGACACCTGGTGGCACGCCAAGACCGCGCTGGATGCGCTGCCGATCGTCTGGGACGAAGGCCCCAACGCCAAGGTCTCCAGCGAGACGATCGCGACATGGCTCGCCGAAGGTCTCGACAATGCGCAGCCGGCCTACATCGGCAACCAGAACGGCGACGCCAAGGCGGCCATCGCAGGCGCTGCCAAGAAGGTCGAGGCGGTCTACAGCTATCCCTACCAGAACCACGCCACGATGGAGCCGATGAACGCCACGGTGCTCTACACGCCTGACAAATGCGAGGTGTGGTGCGGCACGCAGAATGGCGAGGCGGCCTTCGCCGCGGCGCTCGAGGCCTCCGGCCTGCCGGCGGAGAAGGTCGACGTGCACAAGCTGATGCTTGGCGGCGGCTTCGGCCGGCGCGGCACGACCGACTATGTGCGGCAGGCGGTGGCGATCGCCAAGCAGATGCCGGGCACGCCGATCAAGCTGCTGTGGTCGCGTGAAGAAGACATGCAGCACGGCAAGTATCACCCGATCACGCAGTGCAAGCTGACCGGTGCGTTCGATGCCGACAACAATCTGGTCGCGCTGCACTACCGGCTATCGGGTCAATCCATCCTGTTCTCGGTGCGCCCGGAAGCATTGCAGAACGGCATGGACCCCGCCGCATTCCAGGGCGTCGCGCAAGCCGGCGAGGCCGCGATCGGCTATTCGGTGCCGAACCTGCTGGTCGAGCATTCGATGCGCAACCCGCACGTTCCGCCGGGCTTCTGGCGCGGCGTCAACGTCAATCACAACGCGATCTACATGGAATGCTTCATGGACGAGTTGGCGCTGTCTGTCGGCCAGGACCCGCTCGAATTCCGCCGCAAGCTGATGGGCAAGCACCCCAAGCATCTCGCCGTGCTCAATGCCGTGGCCGAGAAGATCGGCTGGGGCACGCCGGCGCCGCAGGGCGTCTATCGCGGCATCGCGCAGGTGATGGGCTATGGCAGCTATGTTGCCGGCGCCGCCGAGATCTCGGTGACCGACGGCAGCAAGATCAAGGTGCATCGCATCGTCGCCTCCACCGACCCCGGCTATGTCGTCAATCCGGCGCAGGTGGAACGGCAGATCGCGGGCTCCTTCGTCTACGGCCTCAGCGCGCTGTTCTACGGCGGCTGCACCGTGAAGGACGGCCACATCGAGCAGACCAATTTCGACACCTACAACTCGATGCGCATCAACGAAATGCCGAAGGTGGAAGCGGTGATGGTGCCGAGCGGCGGGTTCTGGGGCGGCGTCGGCGAGCCGACCATCGGCGTTGCGGCGCCGGCGGTGCTGAACGCCTATTTCGCCGCGACCGGGAAGCGCATCCGCAGCTTCCCGCTGCGCAACCAGAACATCAGCTTCGCCTGATCAAACCGGAAGCGGCGGCCCGACTGGCCGCCGCTTCCCTTTTTCGGATTCTCGTGCATGGCCGTCACGCGTCATCAGACGCGCAGGGATGTGATCCGTGGCGCCGCTGCCGTCGCAGCGGCCGTACTGGCGCGTCCGGCGCTGGCACAGGCTGTGCCGCGCATCGCGGTGATCGGCGGCGGCTTCGGCGGCGCGGCCTGCGCGCGGGCGCTGCGGCGGCTCGACACCAAGCTTCAGGTCACGCTGATCGAGCCGAACAGGACTTTCACCGCCTGCCCGTTCAGCAACGAGGTGATCGCGGGTCTGCGCGAGCTTGCCGCACAGCAATTCACCTATGACAAGGTTGCTGCCGACGGCATCACAGTCGCCGCGCAGGCGGCCACCAAGGTCGATGCGCAGGCGCGCATGATCGTCCTCTCCGATGGCACGACGCTGTCCTATGACCGGCTTGTGCTGGCCCCCGGCATCGACATGCGCTTCGACGCCCTCTCCGGCTATGACGAGGCAGCGGCCGAGAAGATGCCGCATGCCTGGAAGGCCGGCGAGCAAACCATGCTGCTGCGCAAGCAGCTTGAAGCCATGGACGATGGCGGCCTTGTGGTGATCGCAGTGCCGGCTGCGCCGCTGCGCTGTCCGCCCGCGCCTTACGAGCGCGCCAGCCTGATCGCGCATTATCTGAAGGCAAACAAGCCGAAGTCGAAGATCCTGGTGCTCGACGCCAAGGACAATTACTCGCAGCAGAAGCTGTTCGAGAAGGCCTGGGCGGAGCTCTATCCCGGCATGATCGAACGGATCGCGCTGTCGCAGGGCGGACGGGTGACATCGGTCGATCCGGCGACCAACGAGATCGTCACCGACTTCGGCAACTACACCGCCGCCGTCGCCAATGTGATCCCGCCGCAAAGGGCCGGCCGCATCGCCGCGATCGCGGGCGCCGCGGACCACACAGGCTGGTGCCCGATCGATCCCGTCAGCTTTGCCTCGAAGCTCGTTCCCAACATCCACGTCATCGGCGATGCCGCGATCGCCGGCGGCATTCCGAAATCCGCCTCCGCCGCAGCAGCGCAAGGCCGGGCCTGCGCGGCCGCGATCGTCAACTCACTTGCGGGCAAGGCGCCGGAGACGCCGCGGCTCGATGGTGCCTGCTACAACACGGTCGCTCCCGGCTACGCTTTCTCGCTGAAGGGCATCTATCAGCCCAAGGAAGATCAGTACGCCGAAGCCGAGGTCACCACGAGCCCGGTCGACGCGCCGCGCGAGGTGCGCCAGCAAGAAGCTCACCAAGCGCTCGACTGGTTCAAGAGGATCACGGGAGAGGCCTTTGGCTAGGCTCTCGCTCATGGCATTGCTCGCCGCAACCTCGTTCACAGCCGGCGCGCCCGCTCGCGCTGAAGAGCTACGGCCCTACACCGTCGTGGGCGATGCGATTCCAGCCTCGCTGACGGGAACCAAGGGCGACGCCGCACGCGGCCGCGCGCTGATCGTCGAGCGTTCCTCCACTTGCATCCTCTGTCACAGCGGCCCATTTCCCGAGCAGGCGTTCCAGGGCGACCTCGCGCCGAACCTCGCCGGCAGCGGCAGCCGCTGGTCGGAAGGACAATTGCGGCTGCGCCTGGTCGATGCGTCGCATCTCAATGCAGCGACGATCATGCCGTCCTACTACCGCGTCGACGGGCTCGCGCGAGTCGGCACCTCGTGGCGCGGCAAGCCGATCCTGTCGGCGGAGCAGATCGAGGATCTCGTGGCTTACTTGATGATACTGCGGAACTAGGACCAAGCGATGGCGATTTCCGACTACACCACACGCCGAACGTTTCTGAACCTCACCGGCGGTGCCGCCGCGCTGGTGATCGTGCGCCCCGTGGACGCGTCGCCGGCGATGCTCTCGGCCGCGATCCGCAATGTCGTCGGCGAGGCCAATGTGCACACCGGCAAGGTCAAGCTCGACATTCCGCCGCTGGTCGAGAACGGCAACACGGTGCCGATGACGGTCAGCGTCACGAGCCCGATGACGGCGGACGAGTATGTGAAGAGCATCCATGTCTTCAACGAGAAGAATCCGCAGCCGAACATCGGCAATTTCTATCTCGGTCCCCGCGCCGGACGCGCCCAGGTGTCGACCCGCATCCGCCTCGCCGACAGCCAAAAGGTTACCGCCATCGCGCGGCTGTCCGACGACACGTTCTGGTCGGCGACATCAGATGTCGTGGTGACGCTCGCCGCCTGCACCGAGGAGGCAATCTGATGCCGTCGGCCCTGATCAATGTCCCGGCCAAGGCCAAGCGCGGCAGCGTCGTCGAGATCAAGACGCTGATGTCGCACATCATGGAGACCGGCTACCGCCACACGGCCTCGGGCAGCGTGGTGCCGCGCGACATCATCACGAGCTTCACTTGCCGCTTCAACGGCGAGGAAGTGTTCCGCGCCGATCTGTTTCCCGCGATCGCGGCTAATCCGTTCATCACCTTCTTCACGACGGTGACCGAGAGCGGCAAGTTCGAATTCGAGTGGATCGGCGACAAGGGATTCTCGGAGACCGCACAGGCTTCGATCACGGTCGAATGAAGATTGCGGTGTGCATCGCGCTGCTGACGGCGATGGCGGGCGCGGCGCTCGCCGACGGGATCCGGCAAGGCGAACGCCGCTCCGGCTACAGCTTCATGAGCGCCGACAGCAAGGCGATGCAGGACGAGGACACCGCCAATCCCGGTATGCTGTCTGTACTCGACGGCGAGGCGCTGTGGACGCGCAAGGCCGGCAGTGCAAACAAAGCCTGCGCCGACTGCCACAACGACGCCAGCGCCAGCATGAAGGGCGTCGCGGCGCACTATCCGGCCTTCGACAAGGCGCTAGGCAAGCCGGTCGACCTCGAGGGACGGATCAACCTCTGCCGCACCAATCACCAGCAGGCCTCGGCCTTCGCCTATGAAAGCCGCGAGCTGCTGGCGCTGACCGCCTATGTCGCACGGCAATCGCGCGGCATGCCGATTACGGCCGGCGACGATCCGGAACTCGCGCCGTTCGTCGAACAGGGCCACGCGCTGTTCATGCAACGGCAGGGCCAGCTCAATCTCGGCTGCACCAACTGCCACGATGATAACTGGGACAAGAAGCTCGCGGGCAGCGCGATCACGCAAGGCCAGCCGACCGGCTATCCGCTGTACCGGCTGGAATGGCAGGCGCTCGGATCGTTGCAGCGGCGGCTGCGCGCCTGCATTACCGGCATCCGGGCGCAGGCCTATGATTATGGCTCGCCCGAGCTGGTCGAGCTCGAGCTCTATCTGATGACGCGGGCGCGCGGCATGCCGGTCGAGACGCCGGCGGTCAGGCCCTAGACTAGCGCCAACCCTCATGGTGAGGAGCGCGAAAGCGCGTCTCGAACCATGAGGCCCCAGTCGGGCCTCGCCCTTCGAGACGCTTGCTGCGCAAGCTCCTCAGGGTGAGGAGACGGAGTTGCTGCGTAGCGGTCAGCGCTCAGCGAACGCCTTCTCGACCACGAACTGCGCGGGCTCGCCGTGATTGCCCTCGACGAAGCCGCGGCCGTTCAGCAGCGTGCGGGTGTCGGCGACCAGCGCGGGCGAGCCGCAGATCATGACGCGGTCATGCGCAGCATCGAGCGCCGGCAGGCCGATGTCGGTGAACAGCTTGCCCGAGGTGATGAGGTCGGTGATGCGGCCACGGTTGCGGAACGGATCGCGCGTCACGGTGGGATAGTAGATCAGCTGGTCCCGCACCAATTCGCCGATCAGTTCGTCCTGCGGCAGCTTCTCGGTGATCATCTCGCCATAGGCGAGCTCCTTGACGCGGCGGCAGCCGTGCAGCAGCACGACCTTCTCGAAGCGGTCGTAGGTCTCGGGATCCTTGATCACGCTGAGGAACGGCGCAAGCCCCGTGCCGGTGCCGATCAGATAGAGGTTGCGGCCGTCCTCGAGGTTGTCGATGACGAGCGTGCCGGTCGCCTTGCGGCTGACGATGATCTCGTCGCCTTCCTTGAGGTGCTGGAGGCGCGAGGTCAACGGGCCGTCCGGAACCTTGATCGAGAAGAACTCCAGCGTGTCCTCGTAGTTCGCGCTGGCGACGCTGTAGGCCCGCAGCAGCGGCTTCTCGCCGACCTTGAGCCCGATCATGGTGAACTCGCCGTTGCGGAAGCGGAACGACAGATTGCGCGTGGTTTTGAAGGAGAACAGCGTGTCGGTCCAGTGGTGAACGCTGAGGACGCTTTCCTGGTTGAAATTGCTCATCGTCAGTTTCCTTGACGCGCGGGTCGGATTGGCGGCAAAATCATTTGTACACGATCGTTCGTATACAAATGAATAATCCAGCTTGATCCGGCCGTCAAGCCACGGGCACAATGGCCGGCGAAGGCGTTGAACCAAAAGGAAAAACCATGGCGCACGATGCACCCCAGGCCACCGGCCCCAGCAAGCTGGTGATCCGCAATATCGGGCTGTTGCTGTCGGGAGCCCTGGAGAAGCCGATCCTGGATGCCGATACCATCGTCGCCGAGAACGGCAAGATCACCGCGATCGGCCGCCTCAAGGACGTCGACACCGAAGGCGCCACCACCATCGTCGATGCCAACGGCACGACGGTCGCGCCCGGCCTGATCGACAGCCATGTCCACCCGGTCGCCGGCGACTGGACGCCGCGGCAGAACCAGATCAACTGGATCGACAGCTATCTGCATGGCGGCGTCACCACCATGATCTCCGCCGGCGAGGTGCACATGCCCGGGCGGCCGCGCGACGTCGTCGGGCTGAAGGCGATGGCGATCTTCGCGCAGCGCGCGTTCTGGACGCTGCGTCCGGGCGGCGTGAAGGTGCATGCCGGCGCGCCCGTGATCGAATGCGAGATGGTGGAGGACGACTTCAAGGAGATGGCCGCCGCCGGGGTCAAGCTGCTCGGCGAGGTCGGGCTCGGCGGCGTCAAGGATGGACCGACCGCGCGCAAGATGGTCGGCTGGGCACGCAAATACGGCATTCAAAGCACGATCCACACCGGCGGCCCATCGATCCCGGGCTCCGGCCTGATCGACAAGGATGTGGTGCTGGAGGCCGATACCGATGTGGTCGGTCATATCAATGGCGGCCACACCGCCCTGCCCGACGACCAGATCCGCTGCATCTGCGAGGGCTGCAAGCGCGGGCTCGAGCTGGTGCACAACGGCAATGAGCGCTCGGCGCTGTTCACGCTGCGCACGGCGCGCGAGATGGGCGATTTGCACCGCGTCATCCTCGGCACCGACGCGCCCGCCGGCTCCGGCGTGCAGCCGCTCGGCATCTTGCGGATGGTCTCGCTCTTGTCCTCGCTCGGCGAGCTCCCGGCCGAGCTGGCGTTCTGCCTTGCGACCGGCAACACCGCACGGATGCGCGAGCTCGATTGCGGCCTGATCGAGGTCGGCCGCTCGGCCGATTTCGTGCTGATGGACAAGGCACAGCATTCGCCGGGCAAGAACATCCTGGAGAGCGTTCAGCTCGGCGATCTTCCGGGCATCGGCATGACCATCATCGACGGCATCGTCCGCACCCAGCGCAGCCGCAACACGCCGCCCGCGGGCAAGGTGCCGGAGATCGTGGCGAAGTGACGTGCACCAAAGCCGTTGCGCGGAGGTGAAACATATTCGGTGTCGTCCCGGCGAAGGCCGGGACCCATAACCACAGGGTTGGATTGTTGAGAACGGCTGTGGCTCCAGCGCTGCGTAACAATGCCCTTCGGTGGTGATGGGTCCCGGCCTTCGCCGGGACGACACCGAGCGTTTGGTGCCGCTCGTGAGTCACACATTCACTTGCTCCCAGGGTGATAGTGCCGGATCGGTTTGCTCAACCCCTTGAGCGGGCTGCCAGATAGCGCGCCCGGCGGCGCGCGGCTTTGCCGCGCCGCCTGCGTAACCGAACCTTGTTTTCACCTGTCACCATTGCGGTGTATCCTGACCGCAAGCGAACCTTGGCCGGCGGCACTCGCAAGAGGCATTTTTCGATCCGGAATAGTTCTTGCTGCTGCGTGCCGCCATGCCGTGTTGATTTACACCAGGCAATCAGGAGGCAGCCGATGACGATGAGGCCAGATCCTACGTTTCACGCGTCGCCGAAGCTCGCGATGGAAGCGCCGGCCGAGAGCTTTGCCTACACCGTGCTGCTCAGTCCGGATTTTTCAAAGCCGGACGCGCTCGCGGTGATCGACGTCAAGCCCGGCTCGCCGACCTACAGCAAGATCGTCCATACGGTGACGATGCCCAACAAGGGCGACGAGTTCCACCATTTCGGCTGGAACGCCTGCTCATCGGCGCTGTCCCCGCTGGCCGGACACGCCTTCCTCGAGCGTCGCTATCTCATCATCCCCGGCATGCGATCGTCCCGGATCTATATCGTCGACACCAAGCCGGATCCGACGCAAGCGAAGATCCACAAGATCATCGAGCCCGAGGAAATCTTCAAGAAGACCGGCTACTCGCGACCGCACACCATCCACTGCGGGCCCGAAGGCATCTATGTCAGCACGCTCGGCGGGAGCGGCAAGGACGGCACCGACGGGCCGCCCGGCATCTTCATCATGGACTGCGAGACATTCGAGGTGCTCGGCCGGTGGGAGATCGATCGTGGACCGCAGACCAAGCACTATGACTTCTGGTGGAACCTGCCGCGCGACTACATGGTGAGCAGCGAGTGGGCCTTGCCGCCGCAGTTCGAGAACGGCATCGTGCCGGAAGACCTGCTGTCGAACAAATACGGCCATCGGCTGCATTTCTGGGACCTGCGCGCCCGACGCAACGTCCAGACCATCGACCTCGGCGCCAACCATCAAATGGCGCTGGAGGTGCGTCCGGCACACGATCCGGTTCGCGAACACGGCTTCGTTGGCGTCGTGGTCGACACCACGAACCTCGAGGGTTCGATCTGGACCTGGTGGCGCGAGGGCGGCAAGTTTCACATCGAGAAGACGGTGACGATCCCACCCGAGCCTGCATCGAAAGACCAGCTGCCGCCGCTGTTGCAGGGTTTCGGCGCCGTACCTCCGCTGGTGACCGACATCGACTTGTCGATGGATGACAAGTTTCTCTACGTCGCCTGCTGGGGCACCGGCGAGATGCGCCAATACGATGTCAGCGATCCGCGCAAGCCGAAGCTCGCCGGATCGGTCCGCATCGGCGGCATCGTTCATCGCGCGCCACACCCGAACGGACAGGCTTTTGCCGGCGGGCCGCAGATGGTCGAGATCAGCCGCGACGGCAAGCGGGTGTACTGGACCAATTCGCTCTATTCGACCTGGGACAACCAGTTCTATCCGCAAGGCATTCCCGGCGCCGAGGTGATGGCGAATGCAAGCCCGGGCGGAGGCCTCGAACTGGCGAAGGACTACTGGGTCAGCTTCCCCGACGGCTACCGGGCGCACCAGATCCGGCTCGATGGCGGCGACTGCTCCACCGACTCCTTCTGCTATCCGTCGGTCTAGAGCGTTTTCGAGCGAAGTGGGTACCGGCTCGCGTGAAGAAAACGCGTCAAAACAAGAACCCAGAGCCCGTTCCGATTCGATCGGAACGGAAAAGGCCCTGACGTGAGCCCGGCCGACTGGACTCCGGCCTGGCTGTGGCTGGCGGTCATCGCGAGCGGCCTCTACCACGGGATCAACCCGGGCATGGGCTGGCCACTCGCCGTTTCTGCGGGATTGATGCAGAGGAGTTCGCGCGCGCTGGTGACCGCGCTTGGCCCGCTCGCGATCGGTCATTTGCTGGCGATGCTGCTGGTGATCCTTCCGTTCGCACTGCTGATCACCGTCGTCGAATGGCAGCGCACGATCCGGATCGGCGCCAGCCTTCTCGTCATCCTGTTCGGTGTCTATCGACTGATCGACCGGCGCCATCCGCGGGCCCTGGCGCGGATACCGCCGACGCAACTCGCTTTGTGGTCGTTCGCGGTGGCGATCGCCCATGGCGCGGCGCTGATGCTGGTGCCGATTTATCTGGGGCTGTGCCGCGAGGCTGAAGCGGACCAAGGCCATGCGGCCGCCAACAGCCTGATCGACACCAGTCTCACGATGGCCGTGCTGGTCTCGATCGTTCATGCCGCCGCGATGATCGCCGCCGGCGGATGCCTGGCGTGGCTGGTCTACCGCTATCTCGGCCTCAAATTCGTGGCCCGGAGCTGGTTCAACCTGGACACGGTTTGGGCCCTCAGCCTGGTGCTGGTGGGGGTCGTTGCGCTGGTGCTTGCTCTTGCAACGTAGTCCGGACGCGGCACGCCGCCCAATCGGCAAGGTTGCGGAGGTCGTGACGACGTGAGCCACGATAGATGACCCGTCATCCCCGCGCAACGGCTTTGCCGTTGTCGCTGGAGGTGCACGCGCAAGCGTGCCTCGAAGGGTGAACGGCCCGCGGCAGACAGCCGGGCCGTCGACCCTTCGAGACGCCACGCTCCGCGCGGCTCCTCAGGGTGACGGTGATAGATTGTGTCAGCGAAGCTTGCCGAGCAGCGCGATCAGCGTCTCGCGCTCCTTGGCGTCCAGCGGTGCCAGCGTCTCCCTGGAGATCACCAGCGCATTGGGCGCGGCCTTGTCGGCCATCTGCTGGCCGGCGCGCGTGAGACTCACCAGCAGGCGGCGGCCGTCGTCGGGATCGGGCGCGGTCTCGGTCAGGCCGCGCGCGGTTAGGCGATCGATCACGCCCTTGATGGTCGCAACATCCATCGAGGTCAGCCGCCCAAGCTGGTTCTGCGAGCAGGCGCCGACCTCGGACAGCTTCGACAGCGCCGCCCACTGCGTCGGCGTCAGATTGATGCCGATCTCCCGGGCGAAGATCACGGCGTGGCGCTGCGACACCTGGCGCAGGATGAAGCCGATCTGCTCATCCAGCACGTATCCCGGCTTGGTCGCCTTCCCGTTTCGCTTCTGCGCAGCACTCCTCGCCATCGTCCACCCCGCCCTTTACAGCGACAGATGCGCGTCGCGGATATCCGGACGCGCATCGAGTTCCGCCATGGTGCCGCCAAAACAGATCCGGCCGCGCTCGATGATGTAGGCGCGATCCGAGATCAGCCGCGCGAAATGCAGATTCTGCTCGGAGACGACGATGCTGACGCCCTCTTTCTTCATCGCCAGGATCGCATCCACCATCTGCTCGACGATTTTCGGCGACAGCCCCTCCGAGGGCTCATCGAGCAGCACCAGCGACGGATTGCCCATCAGCGTGCGCGCGATCGTCAGCATCTGCTGCTCGCCGCCGCTCATGCGCCCGCCGGGCCTGCCGCGCATCTCGCCGAGGTTCGGGAACAGCTTGAACAGCTTTTCGCGATCCCATTGCGGCGCGCCTGCGCGCTTCGGCTGGCGGCCGACCTCGAGATTCTCCTCGACCGTCAAATCCGTGAAGATGCGCCGCTCCTCCGGCACGTAGCCGAGCCCGCCGCGCACGATCGCATGCGTCGGCAGATCAGAGACGTCCCGGCCTTCGAACATGACGCGGCCGGAGCGGTTCTCGACCAGGCCGACGATGGAGCGGAACGTGGTCGATTTGCCGGCGCCGTTGCGCCCGAGCAAGGCGACCACTTCGCCCTCGCCGACCTCGAGCGCGATGTCGAACAGGATGTGCGCCGGGCCGTAGAAGCTGTTGAGATCCTTCACCGTCAGCTTCATGCCGATGCTCCCTCGCGGTGCCGCGCATCGTAGACGAGGCCTTCGCCGAGATAGATCGCGCGCACCTGGGCATTGCCGCGGACTTCCTCGGGCGAGCCTTCGGCGATCAGGCTGCCGCGGTTCAGCACCAGGATGCGGTCGGCATGCTCGAACACCACGTCCATGTCGTGCTCGGTGAACAGCACGCCGATCGACTGCTCGCGCGCGATCCGCGCCGTCAGCCGCATCAGCTCGACACGCTCGCGCGGCGCCATGCCGGCGGTCGGCTCGTCCATCAAGAGGAGCTTCGGCTGGTTGGCGAGCGCGATCGCAAGCTCGAGCCGCTTGACGTCGCCATAGGCGAGCTCGCCGCACGGTCGCTCCGCGTAGGCGCCCATGCCGACCAGGTCGAGCAGCCGTCCGGCCTCGTCGCGGGCGTGACGCGCGGTCGAGGTCCACAGGTTGAACAATTGCCCGCCATGCGACACCAGCGCGACCTGCACGTTCTCGCGCACCGTCATGGTGGGGAATGTCGCCGCGATCTGGAAGGTGCGGCCGACGCCCATGCGCCAGATCACGCGCGGCTTCTTGCCGGTGGTCTCCGCACCCAGCACGCGGATGCGGCCGCTGTCGGGAATGTTCTGGCCGTTGAGCATGTCGAAGCAGGTGCTCTTGCCCGCGCCGTTCGGCCCGATCAGCGCCAAAATCTCGCCGGCGCGCAGTTCGAAGGAGACGCCGCGCACGGCATGCACGCCGCCGTAGGATTTGGTCAGCCCCTCGACCGACAGCAATGTGGGAACCATGCTCATTCGGCGCTCTCGATGCGGGAGGTCAGCAAGGGCGATACCGACGACGAGGACTTGCGCCGGCGATGCATGAAGGCTTCGAGCGTGCCGACGATGCCCTTCGGGAACGCGACAACGATCAGCACGACGAAGCCGCCGAGCACGAGTTTTGACCAATCGGTCTGGCTGACCAGCCAGATGTTGAGCGCCTTGTAGACGATGGCGCCGACCACCGCGCCCGACACCGTCTCGACGCCGCCGAGCAGCACCATGACCAGCGCATCGACCGACAGCGAGATGCCCATATTGTCGGGGAACACGCTGCCCTTGAGGTAGGCGAACAGCGCGCCGGCAAGGCCGGCGACCGTGCCCGCGATCACGAAGGCGGTCCACTGGATGCGCTTGCCGTCGATGCCGATGGTTTCGCTGCGCAGCGGCGAATCGCGCGTCGCGCGCAGCGCAAAGCCGAACGGCGAGAACACGATGATGCGCAGGATCACGACCGCGAGCGCGGCGATGCCGAGCGACAGCCAGTAGAAATGCGACGGGCTCGCCGCCCATTTTTCCGGCCAGACGCCGAGGATGCCGTTGTCGCCGCCGGTGACCGACACCCACTGGAACGCGATCGACCAGACGATCTGGGCAAAGGCCAGGGTCAGCATCGCGAAATAGACCCCGGAGAGCTGCACCGCGAAGAAGCCGAATACGGCGGCGCCAAGTAGCCCGAGCAGCGGCCCGAGCAGCAGGCAGGCAATCATCGGCAAGCCCGCCATCTTGGCGAGCAGCGCCACGCCATAGGCGCCGAGGCCGAAATAGGCGGCGTGGCCGAACGAGGCGAGCCCGCCGACCGACATCAGGAAGTGCAGGCTGACCGCAAAGATCACGAAGATCGCGATCTCCGAGCCGACCGTGAGCACGTAGTTGCCGGCGACGAACGGCAGCGCGGCGGCGAGGACGAGCACGGCGATCGCGGCGAACCGCTCGTTCATCGTCAGCGGCCGCCACGGATTGACGGTGAGACCCGGCGTGCGCCGTGCCGGCGCCTCGGGCTTGCCGAACAGCCCCCACGGCCGGACGATCAGCACCACCGCCATCACCAGGAACACCAGGATGATGGAGATCTTCGGGAAGATCAGGATGCCGAAGGCGTTGAGCTCCGACACCAGCACCGCCGCGACGAAGGCGCCGATGATGCTGCCGAGGCCGCCGATCACGACCACGACGAAGACCTCGACAATGATGCGCAAGTCCATCGCGTGGTTGACCGCATCGCGCGGAATCTGCAGCGCCCCGCCGAGCGCGGCGAGGAAGACGCCGAGCGCGAACACGCTGGTGAACAGCCATTTCTGATTGACGCCGAGCGCCGCGACCATGTCGCGGTCCTGCGTCGCGGCGCGCACCAGCACGCCCCAACGGGTGCGCTGGAACAACAGCCAGAGCAGCACACCGAGCACGACCGGCCCGAGCACGATCAGGAACAGATCATAGCTCGGTATATTCTGGCCGAAGAAATCGATCGCGCCCTTGAAGCCGGGCGCGCGGCGGCCGACCAGATCGTCCGGGCCCCAGATCAGCACCACGAGGTCCTCGACCATCAGCGTCAGGCCGAAGGTCGCGAGCAACTGGAACAGCTCCGGCGAATGATAGATTCGGCGCAGCAGCACCATCTCGACCAGCACGCCGATCGCAGCAACCGCCAGCGCGGCGACGACGATGCTGCCCCAGAAGCCGAGCGCGCCCGAGAAGCGCTCGGTCAGCGTGAAGGCGACATAGGCGCCCAGCATGTAGAACGCGCCATGCGCGAAATTCACGATCCGCGTCACGCCGAAGATGATCGACAGACCCGAGGCGACCAGGAACAGCGACGCCGCGCTGGCAAGACCGGTCAGGAACTGGACGACATAGAAGGCCATGGGCGGTCCGCTTCAACGTGAACTTGCATCAGGGCCTCATCCTTCGAGACGGCGCTCCGCGCCTCCTCAGGATGAGGAACGAGACCCTCATGGTGAGGAGCGCGGCAACGCCGCGCGTCTCGAACCACGAGGCCCCGCTATATTCGCAACCTCAATCCTTCGGCCGCAGCTTCTCGATCTCGGCATCGCTGGGCAGATAGTCCGCCCCCTTGCGATAGGCGGTGTCGACCATGATGCCCTTGCCGTCCTTCAGCGCGGTCTTGCCGGTGAAGGCGCCGAGCGTCGACTGGTGATCGATCTTGCGGAAGGTGATCTCGCCGAACGGCGACGGCATCGAGATGCCCTCCGCCGCCGCGATCAGCTTCTCCGGATCGCTCGAGCCGGCCTTGGCAAGGATCGCCGCCGCCGCCTTGATGGTCTGGTAGCCGACGATCGAGCCGAGCCGCGGATAGTCGTTGTACTTGCCCTGGTAGGCCTTCAGGAATGCGTCATGCTCAGCCGTCTTGATCGCGTACCAGGGATAGCCTGTGACGATCCAGCCTTCCGGGGTCTCGTCCTTGAGCGGATCGAGATATTCCGGCTCGCCAGTCAGGAAGCTCACCACCGTGCGGCCCTTGAACAGGCCGCGGGTGTTGCCTTCGCGCACGAGCTTGACGAGGTCGGCGCCGAAAGTGACGTTGAGGATCGCTTCCGGGTTCGCCGCGGCAACCGCCTGCACCACCGGACCGGCGTCGATCTTGCCCTGCGGCGGCCACTGCTCGTCGACCCACTGGATGTCGGGCCGCTTCGCCGACATCAGCTTCTTGAACACCGCGACCGCCGACTGGCCGTATTCATAGTTCGGCGCGATCGTCGCCCAGCGTTTTGCGGGCAGCTTCGCCGCCTCCTCCACCAGCATCGCGGCCTGCATGTAGTTGGACGGACGCAGGCGGAACGTATAGCGGTTGCCCTTCGACCACGTGATCGCGTCGGTCAAAGGTTCGGCCGCAAGGAAGAACACCTTCTTCTGGTTGGCGAAGTCGGAGACGGCAAGGCCGATATTGGAGAGGAACGTGCCGGTGAGCATCGCGACGTTCTCGCTCGACACCAGTTCGTTCGCCGCGGTCTGCGCATCCGCCGGCTTGCCGCCGTCGTCCTTGGAAATGACCACGAGCTTCTTGCCGTTGATGCCGCCGGCCGCGTTGATCTCTTCCACCGCCAGCTGCCAGCCCTTGCGATAGGGCTCGGTGAACGCCGGCAGCAAGGAATAAGAGTTGATCTCGCCGATCTTGATTTCGCTCTGCGCCATGGCCTGCGTTGTCATGGCACTCGTTGCCATGGTCGCGACCGCGATCGCCAATCCTGCCCCTACGAAATAACCACGCATCCCGTCCTCCAGTTTTTCTTCAAAGAGATTATCGCAATCCGTCTTCGCCCTTGATCTCGCCGACCGTCAGCCCGCCGACGCGCGGCAGCGGCCGCCCGCTGTCGGTTACCGCGACCGCGACCATGATCTCGTTGGCCCGCGGCGCGTCGTTGATCTGCACCTCCATGCCGTCGAAATGGCTGCGTACGAAAGCAGCGTCCTTGTGCCCGAGCGGAATATCCAGCGTGGTGCCGGGGCCCGAGCGCTTCTTCGACGACGGGATCAACGCCGCGCCCTTCGACAGCACCTTGCGCACCGGCGCGCCCATCTTCGGATGCAGGATCGCCGCCGCATGCTCGAGCTCGCCATTTTCGCCGACCGCGGCGGCCTTGCCGTAGCTGTGCGCCTTGGCGCCGTCGATGCCGAGCGCGGCGACGGCCCGTTTCGAGAGCAATTCGCCGAGTTCCTCGCCGATCGCGATCAGCGGCGACAGATCCTCGACATAGCGGCCGGCAAAGGGGTTCTCGATCACGGCGATCGCAGCGGCCCGCCTTGTCGGCGGTGCGATGGTCTTGCCCATCTCCAGATGGGTCTCCTCGACCACGGTGACGATCTTGCGAATGACGGCGCTCATCTTGCCTCGCTCCCGGTCATGCCCGCAGCATGTGTTCTATCGTTTGTCCCTGAAACGCGTGCGACGCCGGCGCCCCAATCTCAGTTGCACCGACAATTCGCGTTTCGCCCAGTAGACGCAATGCCGCGCCCTCGATCAATCCCGACATCAGGAGGTCGCACGCCCGCGCCGCCCCCGCCTCGAGCGCCTGATCGATCTCGTGTTCCGAGAGCCGCCCGACATCGCGGGTCACCAGCCGCGCGCCGAGGTCGCTGTCGGGCTGCAATTCGCTCGCCGGACAGCGCAGGATCGCGGGATGATCCGGCAGATCGACCACATTGGCGATCACCGTCGCCGCGGCATCGGCCTGCGACGCCGTCCGCGCCAGCACGGTGACGGCATCGGCAATGCCGAGCGAGAAACTGCGGCCGTGGCGGCCGCTGGTCGCGATGCCGCGGACCGGCATGTCGGCATCGACCGTCATGGTGCGCATCACGCCGAGACGGTCCGGCCGGTCCATCAGGCCGACGGTGAATTGTTCGCCGTCGCCAAGATGCAGGGCGATGTCGCCGCCATTGTTGACATAGGCGCGGTCGAGCGGCCCGGCCTCAAGCATCGCGCCGAGGATTTCCTCGGCGACCGAGCCCGCGACCGCTGCCATCGGCGTGATGAAGCAATCGGCGGCAAACGGCGCGACCGCCGCATGCATACGCCGCGCGACCACACCTTTCAGCGTGCAACCGCCCGGAGCGGCGGCGCTGCGCAGTGCGGCCAGCTCCGCGCAGAGTTCGTCAAGCAACCCGGTGAAGCGCGTCGCCGCGGCCTGATAGGCGGCGTTGACATCGGCATCCCTGCCCTTGGCTTCAATGACCAGATCGATCGGGCCATCCTGCAAATGCAGCCGCTTGCCGTCAGGAAGAAGCGCGATTTGCGGCAGCCGGCTCATGCGCGCCGCCCTGGAAGATACGGCATTGACCGAACTTCGGCGCTGTCCCGCAGCGACGACAGCGGCCGGACGTAGTCCATATGGCCGCCGAGTGCCGCATAGTCCGACAGCTGCATCGTGAACTCGATCGGCGCCACCAGTGCAGGCGTCGGCACATAGCCAAACGCGCCGGCGGGCATCTGCGTGACATCGACCATGAAGGTGATGCCGCCGCCCGGCCAGACATAAACCGGCGCGCCGCCACTGGTGACCCTTGTGAGCGCGTCCTTCACCGAGCGGGTCAGCCGCACCGGATTGTCGGTGACGCCGGCGCGCAGCGATCCGCCGGCGCCACCCATGAACAGCACGGTGCACAGCGCCGGCTCGCAATTCTCCTGGATGCGCTCGACCGAAAACCGGAGATCAGCCGGCATCTCGGTCTCGACCGGCTTCAACGCCTCGTCGAGCACGTAATAGGACGCATGTTCGCCGGTGGTCGAGACCATCAGCATGGTGAGCCCGGGCCGCGCCTCCTTCGCATTGAAGGGACCGAGGATCGACAGCGGATCGGAGATGTTGGTGCCGCCCCATCCGGTGCCGGGATCGGCGACCTGGAAATAGCGGCCGGGCGTCGAGCGCCGCCCCTTCATCTTGATGCCGGTGTCGGCGATATCGAGCAGCTTGCCGGCCTGGTGCTCGCTGAGCACGCCGGTGATGTGGTCGTCGACCACCACGACCTCATCGACCTTGCCGTGCCATTGCTTGGCGAACATGCCGATGGTCGCCGAGCCGCATCCGACCCGCATGCGCTCTTCTGCCACACCGTTGACGATCGGCGGCCTGCCGGCCTGCACCACGACGGTGGCGCCGCCGTCGATCGTCAGCTCGACCGCCTTGCAGTTGGAGAGATCCATCAGCGTGTCGCAGGTGACGCGGCCCTCCTTCTTGGAGCCGCCGGTCAGATGATGCACCCCGCCGAGCGAGAGCATCTGCGAGCCATATTCGCTGGTCGTGACATGGCCGACCGCCTCGCCGTCCGCGCGCACGATCGCGGTCTCCGGCCCGAGATAGCGGTCGGTGTCGATCTTCACCTTGACGCCGCAATACGAGAAAATGCCTTCGGTCACCACGGTGACCATGTCGACGCCGTCGACCTCCGACGACACGATGAAGGGCGCCGGCTTGTAGTCCGGATAGGTGGTTCCGGCGCCGATCGCGGTGACGAACAGTTCGGGCTGGCGGACGATCTTGCCGTCCCAGTCGCCGCTCACCTGGAACGGAACCAGCTTGCCGCCATGCGACACGGTGCGCTCCAGCACGACATGCGGATCGACGCGCACCAGCGTGCCGTCATGATTGGCATAGCGGTCGCAGGCGCCGGCCGCGCCCGGCTTGATGTAACACATCACCGGACAGGCATCGCAGCGGATCTTGTCGCCGGCGGCGACGGTCATTGTGTCAGCCATCGTGACCAAGCCTGGACATGTGGCGGCGGTCGATCATACTGCGCTTCCGCCTCCCATGCATATCGTTCGTATACGAATGATCCTGCGCGCGAGCCCGTGACCTGTCAAGCGGCCTTTGCAATCAAACCCTGCCCTTCGCGTGCGCACCCTGTTCATAAAGCGGGCACGCGCTGCAGCGCGGCATGCCGCCGCTTGCACGTTTGTATACAAACGTTATCCTCGTCGGCGATCTGACGCTGACGTTGCAGCGCAAACATCAAGGGAGAACCGGGGCAATGCGCCTGACCGTGAACGGCAGGAATCACGATGTCGACGCCGCTCCCGACACCGCATTGCTTTACGTGCTGCGCAACGACCTCGAATTGAACGGACCGAAATATGGCTGCGGGCTCGGCGAGTGTGGCGCCTGCGCGGTGCTGATCGACGGCGTCGCCGCCCGCGCCTGCCTGATTCCGATCGAGGGCTGCGCCGGACGCAACATCGTCACGCTCGAAGGCCTCGGCAGCCGCGAGCACCCCGATCCGGTGCAGGATGCCTTCATTCACGAACAGGCCGCGCAGTGCGGCTATTGCCTCAACGGCATGATCATCACCACCAAGGCCTTGCTGACGCGCAATCCCAATCCGTCCGAGCATGAGGTGCTGGAGGCGCTGCGCTACAATCTCTGCCGTTGCGGCGCGCATATCGAGATTATCCGCGCGGCGATGCGCGCGGCCGGCCACGCGCTCGAGGCGCGCGATTGATGGTCGACGCACGGCCTCCCGAGCAACGCCAGCGCGGCTCGCTGTCGGTCGTCCGCCCTGCGGTGCTGGGCGCGGAAGGCGCGTTGGAGACCTTCATCACCATCACCGCCGACGGCTCGGTCAATGCCTATAACGGCCATGTCGATCTCGGCACCGGCATCCGCACCGCGCTCGGACAGATCGTTGCCGAAGAGCTCGACGTCTCCCTTGCCCGCGTCGTCGTGATCCTCGGCGATACTGCCGTGGTGCCGAACCAGGGCCCGACCATCGCGAGCGAGACCATCCAGATCACCGCCGTTCCCCTGCGCAAGGCCGCCGCGCAAGCGCGGCATTTTTTGCTCGCGCGGGCCTCCGAGCGATTGGAGCTAGCTGTCGACGAGCTCACGATCGAGGACGGCCTGATCCGCGGCCACGACAACCGCAGCATCACCTATGGTGAGCTGATCGCGGACGAGACCATCCGGCTCGATCTTGCCGATGAGGTTCCGGTCAAGGCCGTGAGCGCCTATTCGGTGGTCGGCAAGTCCGTGCCGCGCGTCGATCTGCCGGCGAAGGCCACCGGCGAGCTCGTCTATGTCCACGATGTGCGCGTGCCCGGCATGCTGCACGGCCGGGTGGTCCGCCCGCCTTACGCCGGCGTCGATGCCGGCCCGTTCGTCGGCACCAGCCTGATCGCAGTCGACGAAGCCTCGGTGCGCGATATTCCAGGCCTCGTCGCGGTGGTGCGGATCGGCGATTTCGTCGGCGTCGTCGCCGAGCGCGAGGAGAATGCGATCAAGGCTGCCGCGCAGCTCACGGTGAGCTGGAAGTCGGGGCCGGCACTGACCGATCTTGCCGACGTGGAGAAGGCGCTGCGCGCCAATCCCTCGACGCCGCGCCGGCTGATCGACAAGGGCGACGTCGACGCCGCGCTCAAGGCGGCCGCCAAGCCGATACAGCGGACCTATCTCTGGCCCTACCAGATGCACGGCTCGATCGGCCCGTCATGCGCGGTCGCCGATTACAGCGAGGGCGCGATCCGGGTCTGGTCCGGCACGCAGAACCCGCACATCCTGCGCGGCGACCTCGCGCTGCTGATCCAGCGGCCCGAGTCCGAGATCGACGTGATCCGGATGGAGGCGGCCGGCTGCTACGGCCGTAACTGCGCCGACGACGTCTCCGCCGACGCGCTGCTGCTGTCGCGCGCGGTCGGTCGCCCGGTGCGCGTGCAGCTGACCCGCGAGCAGGAACATGCCTGGGAGCCGAAGGGCACCGCGCAGCTGATGGACGTCAATGGCGGGCTCAACGCCGACGGCAGCGTCGCCGGTTACGATTTCGCGACACGCTATCCCTCGAACGGCGCGCCGACGTTGGCGCTGCTGCTCACCGGGCGGATCGCGCCTGAAGCCGCGGTGTTCGAGATGGGCGACCGTACCGCGATCCCGCCCTACGACTACGAGAACATGCGCGTGGTCGCCAACGACATGCCGCCGATCGTGCGCGCGTCCTGGTTTCGCGGCGTGTCGGCACTGCCGAACGCCTTTGCGCATGAATCCTACATCGACGAGCTTGCGGCGGAGGCCGGGGTTGACCCGATCGAATACCGGCTGCGCTATCTGAAGGACCAGCGCGCGATCGATCTCGTCAATGCCGTTGCCGAGCGCGCCGGCTGGACGCCGCGCCCGGTGTGGAAAGAGCCCGAGGCGGACGGCGACATCGTGCGCGGCCGCGGCTTTGCCTATGCGCTCTACGTGCACAGCAAGTTTCCCGGTTACGGCGCAGCATGGTCGGCGTGGATCGCCGATGTCGCCGTCAACAAGGCGACCGGCGATGTCAGCGTGACGCGTGTCGTCGCCGGCCAGGATTCCGGATTGATGATCAATCCGGAAGGCGTGCGGCACCAGATCGAAGGCAATGTGATCCAGTCGACCAGCCGCGCGCTGATGGAGGAGGTCTCCTTCGAGCGCGGCGCGGTGACGGCGCGGGAATGGGGTGCCTACCCCATCATCAAGTTTCCTGAGCTGCCGAAGATCGATGTGCTGATGCTGCCGCGGCAGGACCAGCCGCCGCTCGGGGTCGGCGAGTCCGCTTCGGTGCCGAGCGCCGCTGCGATCGCCAACGCGATCTATGACGCGACCGGCGTCCGCTTCCGCGAATTGCCGTTCACGCCGGAGCGCATTTTGAAGGGACTGCGCGGCGAGCAACCCACAGCGCCCGCCCCGATCCCGCCGCCCGCGCAGACCGCTGACCGCGGCCGATGGCAGAATCCCTTTGCAAAGCGCGGCGGGATCCTTGCCGGCATTGCAGCGATGTGTGCAGCCGCGATCGGCATCGGCGCGGCCGTGCTGCCGTGGCGCGCGATCGCGCCGATCGCCCGGCCCGATGCCTCGGTCTATTCCACTGTGACGATCGCCCGCGGCAAGGAGCTCGCGGCGCTCGGCGCCTGCGCCGTCTGCCACACCTCGGAGCATGGCGTCCTGAACGCCGGCGGCCGGCCGCTCGAAACGCCGTTCGGCACGATCCATACGACCAACATCACGCCCGATGTCGACACCGGCATCGGCGCCTGGTCCTATCCGACGTTCGAACGTGCGATGCGCGAGGGCATCCATCGCGACGGACGCCATCTCTATCCGGCGTTCCCGTACACGCACTTCGCCAGGACCAGTGATGCCGACCTGCAGGCGCTCTATGCCTATCTGATGGCGCAGGCGGCGGTGCGCGCCGAAACGCCGGCCAACGCGCTCGCCTTTCCGTTCAACCTGCGGCCGCTGCTCGCCGGATGGAATGCGCTGTTCCATCAGGCGCAGGCATTCCAGCCCGATCCATCGAAGTCAGCGATATGGAATCGCGGCGCCTATCTGATCGAAGGGCTCGGCCATTGCAGCGCCTGTCACTCGCCGCGCAATGCGCTCGGCGCCGAGCGGCAAGCGGCCTATCTCGCCGGCGGCTTCGCCGAAGGCTGGGAGGCGCCGGCGCTGACGTCGCTGTCGAAGGCGCCGATCCCCTGGAGCGAGGACGAGCTCTACGCCTATTTGCGCACCGGCAAGTCCCGCCTGCACGGAGTCGCCGCAGGGCCGATGGCGCCGGTCGTGCAGGAGCTCGCCGCGCTGCCCGACCAGGACATCCGCGCGATGGCCATCTACCTCGCCTCATTCAACGTGACCGCTGATCGGCCGGCCCACGACGCCATGGCAGCGAAGCTCGAAGCCGGCACCGTTGTGACCACGGCAGCCTCGACCGGCGCGCGGATCTATCAAGGCGCCTGCGCGGTCTGCCATGAGGTCGGCGGCCCGCCGCTGTTCGGCAGCCGGCCGTCGCTGGCGCTCAACAGCAATTTGCACAGCGACGCGCCCGACAATCTGATCCAGGTGATCCTGCACGGCATCGCCAAGCCGGCCGTGACCGATCTGGGCTACATGCCGGCCTTCAAGGACAGCATGAGCGACGGCCAGGTCGCCGAGCTCGTCACCTTCCTCCGGCGGCAATTTGCCCCTGACAAGCCGGCATGGACCGATGTCACCGCCACCGTCGGCCGTATACGGCAGACCATAGCGCGCTGACCTGCCATGTTCCGCCCGATACCCACTGGGCGGGCGGCGCCCGGCAGGCTAAGGTTCCCGCATGACCGTGACAGACATCGCGACCCGGACCTACAACCACGGCTGGCGGCTCGACCCGATCGTGCGCAGCCTGCTGGACACCGATTTCTACAAGCTGTTGATGCAGCAGATGATCCGGGAATGCTATCCGGACACCCGCACGACCTTTTCGGTCATCAACCGCTCGACCCATATCCGGCTCGCCGAGGTCATCGACGAGGCCGAGCTGCGCGCCCAGCTCGACCACGCCCGCACCATCCGCTTCACCAAGAAGGAGCTGATCTGGCTCGCCGGCAACACGTTCTACGGCAAGACCCAGATGTTCTCGCCCGACTTCATCAACTGGCTCGCGAACTTCCGGCTGCCCGAATACGAGCTGCACAAGGTCGACGGCCAGTACGAGCTGCATTTCCACGGACCGTGGACCCACACCACGATGTGGGAGATCCCGGCGCTCGCGATCCTCAACGAGCTGCGCTCGCGCGCGGCGACCAAGACCTACGGCCGCTTCGCGCTCGACGTGCTCTACGCCCGCGCCAAGGCCAAGCTGTGGGCCAAGGTCGAGCGGCTGCGCAAGCTGGACGGCTTGCGGCTGTCCGATTTCGGCACACGCCGCCGCCACGGCTTCCTCTGGCAGCGCTGGTGCGTCGAGGCGGTGAAGGAAGGCCTCGGCCCCTCCTTCACCGGCACGTCGAACGTGCTGCTCGCGATGGACAACGACCTTGAGGCGATCGGCACCAACGCGCATGAGCTGCCGATGGTCGCCGCCGCGCTCGCCAATGACGACGAGGCGCTGCGCTGGGCCCCCTATCGCATCCTCGACCAGTGGCGCCACACCTATGGCGGCAACCTGCTGATCGCGCTGCCCGACGCCTTCGGCACCAAACCGTTCCTGCGCGACGCGCCGGATTGGGTCGCCGACTGGACCGGCTTTCGGCCCGACAGCGCGCCGCCGATCACAGCCGGCGAAGAGATCATCAAGTGGTGGAAGCAGAAGGGCCGCGATCCCAAGGAGAAGCTGCTGGTGTTCTCCGACGCGATGGATGTCGGCTCGATCGAGGAGACGTTTCACCATTTCAAGGGACGCGTGCGCGTCAGCTTCGGCTGGGGCACCAACCTCACCAACGATTTCGTCGGCTGCGCGCCCGACGGCACCGCCGAGCTCGACCCGATCTCGATCGTCTGCAAGGTGACGTCGGTCGACGGACGGCCGGCCGTCAAACTCTCCGATAATCCGGAGAAGGCGACCGGCATCCCGTCCGAGGTCGAGCGCTATTTGCGTGTGTTCGGCAATGTCGGCCGTGTTCGCACCGCAGTTCACGTGTAACAAAGCGTTTTCAAGCGAAGTGGACACCGGTTCGCGTGAAGAAAACGCGTCAAATAAATGACCTCTCGCCAACCCACCATTCCCATCGACTGACCTGACGAGTTTCGCATGCCCGCACCCAAACCGCCTGCCTTCGAAACCCTGAGCCTGCACGCCGGCCAGCGCCCCGATCCCGCAACCGGCGCGCGCGCGGTTCCGATCTATCAGACCACGTCCTATGTGTTCCAGGATGCCGATCATGCCGCGGCGCTGTTCAACCTCGAGCGCGCCGGCCACATCTACACCCGCATCTCGAACCCGACGACATCAGTGCTGGAAGAACGCATCGCCGCGCTTGAATGCGGCGTCGGCGCGATCTGCACCGCCAGCGGCATGGCCGCGATGCATCTGGCGATCGCAACCCTGCTCAATGCCGGCGACCACATCGTCGCCTCCGCCTCGCTCTATGGCGGCACCATCAATTTGCTGGCGCATACGTTGCCGCGGTTCGGCATCACCACGACCTTCGTGAAGCCGCGTGCGCTCGACGAATTCCGTGCCGCGATCAAGCCGAACACCCGCCTCGTGATCGGCGAGACCATCGGCAATCCCGGCCTCGAAGTACTCGATATCCCCGCGGTCGCGCAGATCGCCCATGATGCAAAGATTCCGCTGCTGATCGACAACACCTTTGCGACGCCCTATCTCAGCCAGCCGATCGAGCTCGGCGCCGACATCACGATGAACTCGGCGACCAAGTGGATGGGCGGCCACGGCATCGCGATCGGCGGCGTCATCGTCGACGGCGGGCGGTTCGACTGGCGCGCCTCCGGCAAATTCCCGCAGCTCACCGAGCCGTATGCCGGCTATCACGGCATCGTCTTCGACGAGCAGTTCGGCAAGGCCGCCTTCATCATGCGCGCCCGCACCGAGGGGCTGCGCGATTTCGGCGCCTGCCTGTCGCCGACCAATGCCTTCCAGCTGCTGCAGGGCATCGAGACGCTCGGCGTCCGCATGGACCGCCACGTCAGCAACACCCACGCGGTGCTGGACGCCCTCGCCGCAAACAAGGCGGTCGACTGGGTGCTGCATCCCTCGCTGGAGACGCATCCGGATTACGCGCTGGCCAAGAAGCTGCTGCCGCGCGGCGCCGGCTCGATCGTCAGCTTCGGCATCAAGGGCGGCCGCGCCGCCGGCAAGAAGTTCATCGAGTCGTTGAAGCTGATCAGCCATCTCGCCAATGTCGGCGATGCCAAGACGCTGGTGATCCATCCCGCCAGCACCACGCATCAGCAGATGGATGCCGAGCAGCTCAAGGCCGCCGGCATCGGCGAGGAACTGGTGCGGCTCTCGGTCGGCATCGAAACCGCGCAGGATATCATCGACGATCTCGGCCAGGCGCTGCGCGCCTCGCAAAGGACCTGACCATGCAGCTTTCCGTGAACGGATCAGACACCTTCATCGCGACCGGCGGCAGGCCGTTCGACCCGTCGCTGCCGGCGGTGGTGATGATCCACGGCGCCGGCTTCGACTCTTCGACCTGGTCGCTGCACAGCCGCTGGTTCGCCCATCACGGATTCTCCGTGCTGGCGCCGGACCTGCCGGGCCATGGCCGCTCCGCCGGCAAGCCGCTCCCGACCATCTCCGAGATGGCCGACTGGGCCGCGGCGCTGATCACGGCGGCCGGCGCATCAAAGGCCCGATTGATCGGCCATTCGATGGGCTCGCTGATCGCGATCGAGACCTCGGCGCGGCATCCCGACAAGGTCTCCGGCCTCGCGCTGATCGGCACCGCGGCGACCATGACGGTCGGCCCCGATCTCTTGAAGGCCGCCGAAGCCAATGATGTCGCGGCGATCGACATGGTCTCGATCTGGGGCCTCGGCTTCAAGGCCGAACTCGGCGGCAGCCTCGCGCCCGGCCTGTGGATGCACCAGGGCGCGCAACGGGTGCTGCAGGAGGCGAAGCCCGGCGTGCTGTACAACGACCTCAACGCCTGCAACGCCTATCAGAACGCCCTGACCGCAGCCGCCGCGGTCAAGGTGCCCGCGACCTTCATCCTCGGCGAGCGCGACATGATGACCCCCGCCAAGGCCGGCAAGGCGCTCGCCGCCGCGACACCGAATGCCCGCACCGTGGTGCTGCCCGGCGCCGGCCACATGATGATGGTCGAGCAGCCCGACGAGCTGCTCGCAGCGCTGCGGTAGCGGAGCCGCGGGCTCCTCTCCCTTTCCTCGTCGGAGAAGGTCGCGCGGACACAAGTCCGCGCCGGATGACCGCCGCCAAAATATCGAAAACAACCCCATGCAAAGTAGCAGGGCAGCCGCTGGCCCTCGGACAAGCGACTTGACACGTCGGGCAACTCAGCGATATCTTCTATTATTCCGAAACTGCGCAACGCTCCCAGTGCCCCTTGGGCATTTCAAGCCGATCGGCAGCCTCCTCAAGTGCCCAGAGCCACCGATCTTTCAGGAAATCCGACTCGCCGTCAGGAGCAAGGCAGCGAAGCAACCGATCGGTACGAGATGGGAAAACTCCCGATGTCGCAGGACGGTCAAAGCTGCCGCGGCGAGAATGACGGCGCAGAGGATCAAGCCTGCTGCACGGGTTGCCGGTAGTGTGACCAGGATTGCGGCCGATATCTCCAATCCGCCGGTGACCCGGCACCACCACGCGGGATACCCCCATCGAACAAAGTTGCTCCGCGTCGTCGACGTCGCGATCGCATTGAACAGACCTGCACTGGCGAAAGCAGCGGCAAGCAGCCTGATGAATATCGTGTGCATGACCTAAGCGACCGCCAACGCATAAGCGCGCAACTCGTCGATGATCGATCGCCGCGAAGGATTCCAGCCGAGTTCGCGCTTGGCCTTCTCGCCCGAGATGATCTGATCGGAGGCGATCGCATCGGCGAAACCCGAGAGGACCTTGCGCGCCTCTTCGAGCGGCCATGCCGCTACTCGGCCCCCGGCACCGCCCAACTCGCTCGCTGCGCGTGCGATCTCGATGAGCCGCGGCGCCGAACCGTGCGCGCCATTGAAAACGGATCCCGCCGGTGCCCGCTCGAGCGCGAGCGCATAGAGATCGGCCAGATCGTCGGCATGCACGGTCGACCAGCGATTTTGACCGTCACCGACATGAAGCGCCGCACCATGTTCCTTGGCTGCTGCGACCATCATCATCGCGGCGCCACCCCAGTTGCCATATACCCAGGCAGGCCGGATAACGACCGGATGGACGCCCCCGGCTTCGGCCGCGAGGATCTCGCGTTCCAGGGCCTGGCGCCAGCGGACCATCTCGACCGGGTTCAGTGGAGTGCGCTCGGTGACTGACGTGTCACCCGTGGAGCCGTAGACCAAGCTGCCACTGGTATAGATGAAGCGCTTACCCGTTCCGCGCTGGGCTTCGAGGATCGCGCGCGTCGCAATCTCATCGAGCGACGCAGCGTTCTGATCGTTGGGCGAAGCGGCATGGACGACGGCGTCCACGCCCCGCACCGCCGAGGCCAAGCTCACCGGGTCGGCAAGCTCACCTATCTTCGCCACGAAACCTCGGTCGAGCAGCTTGGTCGCGCTCGCTTCCGACCGGGCGAGTCCCACGACTTCATGGCCTCCCTCTTTCAATCGGTGCGCTACCGCACCGCCGATCAAGCCAGTCGCGCCTGTTACCAAAACTCGCATGTCGATCACCCTTCAATTTCGGTGAATCCAACAAAGCGGAACGGCGATGCGGATGGAAATCGCGAGTTCTGATGTGGCGCTATCGATGGCGCCGATGGCGTCAAGCCGAGGCGGCGATTTTGGTGATAATGCCGCGCAGCCAGGCAATAGCCCCATGCGTATCCGCCCGCCGGTGCCACATCAGGTGGAGTGGCCAGGTGGGCAGTTCGAGCGGCGGATCATAAATCGCTATGCCTGCTCCGGTACCAGCGAACCTTCGTGCGACCCGGGAGGCCAGCGTCGCGACGAGGTCGGTCCCGGCGATCACGAAAGGGGCGGCCAGGAATTGTGGCAGGCTCAGCACGACGCGCCGTTCGAGGCCGAGATCGGCAAGCCTCAGATCGACGATCCCGGAGCGGTCGCCTTCCGGAGAGACCAGAAGATGCGGCGCCGCTGCGAAAGCCTTGAGGCTTGGACCATCCGCGAACGCCGGGTGTCCCTCCCGCACGACGCAGGCGAAACTCTCAAAAAAGAGCGGGCTGCTGATGATGCGCGCCGACGTCTCGACGGGGAAACCGATCGCGAGATTCGCCTCGCCGCTGTCGAGCAGCGTGATAGCTTCTTCTCGTCCGAACATCCCGCAGACCCGCACGTTGATGTGCGGGGCGTCGATGCTGAGGCGGGCCATGAGCGGCGGCAACAAGACGAACGCCGCATAGTCGCTCATCGCGAGCGTGACGGTATTGTCGGCCGTCGCGGGGTCGAAGCTATCGGCCTGTAGCGCGCTCCGGAGAAGCCGGAGCGCATCCGAGACGGGACCAGCAAGGTCATGGGCGCGGGGCGTTGGCTGCATGCCTGAAGGCGTTCGCACGAAGAGCTCGTCCCCAAGAAGCTCTCGCAAGCGCGTGAGCGCTCCGCTCATCGCCGACTGGCTGAGGCCGATCCGCGATCCGGCGCGCGTCACGTGGCGCTCCGCGTACAGCGCATCAAAGGCCTTCATCAAGTTGAGGTCGAAGCCGGCTATATCCATGTGGCCGACCATAAGGGAATGCGCCGAACGGGGATAGCGGCCGTACGTCAAGCGCACGCCGCTCGAGGGCCCCCCGGTTGGGCTGGACCCGATCCGTCGAGGATGGCGTTACGGCAAGTCATCCACCGCTTGGCAATCCGCGCTCACCCACAAGCGGACGCCGCTTAGGAGGCGGGTCTTTTCAAAAGGCATTCCACTCAGATTAGAGACGACACGGCTACCCTTCTCCCCTTGTGGGAGAAGGTGGCGCGAAGCGCCGGATGAGGGGTTCTGTCGACATATGAGATCGTGGAGAGAAACCCCTCACCCCGCTTCGCTGCGCGAAGCGACCCTCTCCCACAAGGGGAGAGGGTGCAGCTCGCACGCGGAAAGGATAATCCTCACTGCTTCGCGGGCTTCCGCCCGATCGGATGAATGTCGATCGCGCGCAGGCGGCCGAGGCGCAGCACGTCCATCGACAGCGTTCGATCGATCCGGCTGTGATCGAGCGCGCGGATCAGGTCGTCGACACCGTTGATCTCGATGCCGTCGAGCCGGATCACGACGTCGCCCGGCAACAGGCTGGCGCGGGCGGCCGGGCTGTCCGGTTCGATCTGCATCAGGAGCGCGCCCATCTTGTTCTCGACCCCGGCCAGCACCGCGTGCCGCCGCGGCACCGGCGCGGTCTGCCCGGCGACGCCGATATAGGCGCGGCGGACATAGCCGTGGCGGATGATCTCCGACAGCACGAACTGCGCGGTGTTGCTGGCGACCGCAAAGCAGATGCCCTGCGCGCCGTTGATGATCGCGGTGTTGATGCCGATCACCTCGCCCTTCGACGACACCAACGGCCCGCCGGAATTGCCGGGATTGAGCGCGGCGTCGGTCTGGATCACGTCCTCGATGGTCCGCCCGCTCACCGAGCGGATCGAGCGGCCGAGCGCGGAGACCACGCCGGCGGTGACCGTCGATTCGAAGCCGAGCGGATTGCCGATCGCGACCACGAGTTGGCCGCGCCGCAGCGTCTTGGAGTTGCCGAGCGACGCGTAAGGCAGATCGCGCGCGCCATCGGCCCGCAGCAGCGCGAGATCGGTGTCGGGATCGACGCCGAGCACATGCGCATCGGTGACGAAGCCCTCGGTGTCGCGCAGGCGGATCTCCTTCGACGATCCGACCACATGGCTGTTGGTCAGCACGAAGCCGTCGGGCGAGATCACGATGCCCGAGCCGAGCCCGCCGCGCTCGCGCGCATTGCGCACTCTCGGCCCGGTTTCGACCCTGACCACGGCGGGGCCGACGCGGTCGGTGACGTCGATCACGGCATTGGAATAGGCATCCAGCAGAGCCCGGTCGTTATCCCGGGCAGCATCGGCCGTTCGCGGTGACGGCGTGTCACCGGCGGTATCTGAGGTAATATCCAGCATGGCGAGAGTCCTTTGGTCTCTTCAAATGGTGACCGGCTCCCCGCGCCGCAAGTGGTTACGCCAGCGGCCTGCCCGATCGGCTAGTGCTGTGCCTGACAGTCCATTCCGTCATTCCGGGGCGCGACGAAGTCGCAAACCTCAGATGCGCAATCGCGCATCGGGGAATCCAGAGGTCGTGATCGAGATTCCGGGTTCTCGCTTCGCGAGCCCCGGAATGACATTGAGCGAATCACGCGTCAGAGACACAACACTTACGGCGCCCGCCGCAGCGTACCGCCCCGCGCCCTGACCGGATCGAGCAGCGACCAGTCGCCCTCCGGCAGCACATGGCCTTTCGGGAACGGCGCGCGCAGCTCGAGGCCGAGCGAGCGCAGCACGCGGTCGTCGCGGTAGTAGCATTGCAGCACCCCGCGGACGAGCGTTGCCGCGGCCGCGCCGCCGCCGGCGCGAAACTCCTTCGCCACCGCATCGCGCCTGGCGTCGTCGAGCTCGGCGAGCGGCTTGCCGGCAAGATCAGCCAGATGATCCAGCGCTTGCGCGACCAGCGCGGTGTCGCGGCCAAGCGTCGCCAGCATGTCGGCCTGGATCGCGGCATCGTCCGCCCCCGGCACCTTGTACTCGTCACTGGCGGGAACGATCATCGCGGCGACGGTGCGCAGATCGGCGCGCTGGGCTGCAGTCAGTTCTTTTGCATCGGACATGTCGGTCTCTGGCGGTCTCAGTCGAACAGATTGGCGAGGCGCTGCTTCATCTGGTCGGCGATGTAGAGCGCAAGAGCCTGGATGGTGGAGGTCGGGTTCACCCCGCCCGAGGTGACGAAGATGCTGCCGTCGACGATGAAGAGGTTCTTCACGTCGTGCGAGCGGCCCCATTCGTTGACCACGGAGCGCGCCGGATCGGTGCCCATCCGCGCGGTGCCGAACAGATGCCAGCCGCCCCACGGGATCGGATCGTTGATGCAGATGTCGCTGGCGCCGGCGGCCTCGAGGATCTCCCGGCCGCGCGCCAGCCCGTGATCCATCATCTTCCGGCTGTTCGCGCTGATCGTGTAGTCGATCTTCGGCGCGGGAATGCCGTGGCTGTCCTTCAGCACGGGATCGAGCGTGACGCGGTTGTGCTCCTCCGGCAAATCCTCGCAGATCGCCGATACCGCGAGACGATGGCCGTTGAGCTTGCGGAACACGCGGTGATGATCCTTGCCCCAGGGCAGGATGCCCTTCTGCTCGCTCGCGACCGCCTCGAACACCGGCCCGGCGCCGCGGCCGAACTGGATGCCGTAGCCGCGGACGAAACCGCGCGACAGATCGGTGTCGTAGAACTCCTTGCTCCACAGGCAGGTCGGCGGTGCGCGGTTGCTGTCGGTCGGCTCCTTCACGAAGCCGTAGATCTGCGCGTAGGGGTGGAACATCAGGTTCTTGCCGACCAGGCCCGACGAATTGGCGAGGCCATTCGGGAATTTGCCCGACACCGAATTGAGCAGCAGCCGCGGCGTGCCGACACCGTTGCAGGCGATGATGACGACTTCGGCCGGCTGAAACTGCTCGACGCCGTCCTTGTCGTAATAGACGACGCCGGAGGCCATGCCGTGTTCGTTGGTCAGGATCTCGCGCACCCGGCAATGGGTCTTGAGCTCGACCCCGGCGCGGACCGCGTGCGGCCAGTAGGTGATGTCGGTCGAGGCCTTGGCACCCTGCGCGCAGGCCGGCGTGCAGTGGCCGAGATTGATGCAGCGCGCCCTGCCCTCGTAATCCATCGTCGCCACCGTCGTGTCCGACGGCCACCAGTGCCAGCCAAGCTTGTTCATGGCTTTGCCGATCAGCGGGCCCGATAGTCCGAGCGGCTGCTGCGGCATCGGCGGGTGGCTCAGCGGCGACAGCGGATCGCCCGACAGGCCTGAGACGCCCATCATCCGATCGTTCTCCTCGAAGAACGGGGTGAGCGCGTCGTAATCGATCGGCCAGTCGTCGGCGACGCCGTCGAGCGTCTTCACCTTGAAGTCGGACGGATGCAGCCGCGGCCAGTGCGCGGTGTACATCACCGTCGAACCGCCGACGGCGTTGAAGTTGACGACCTTGATCGGCGAATTGTCGTCGTTGATCGGGTAGTCCTCGGGCCGGCGGCGGACGTTCGGGCTGGACGACCACTCGCCGTAGAACTTCGCCTCCCAGTCGCGCCCGGTGCTCGGATATTCGGCCGGATTCATCCAGCCGCCCTGATCGAGGCAGAGGATATGCATCTTGGTATCGGCAAGGCTCCAGGCCACCGCGGCACCGGACGCGCCGGCGCCGATGATCAGGACGTCAACGGGATCGTTCATTCCGATTCCTTGTTCTTGATGATCCCGTCATTCCGGGATGGTCCGAAGGACCAGACCCGGAATCTCGAGATTCCGGGTTCGATGCTTCGCATCGCCCCGGAATGACAAATCACACCTTCAATTCACGATTCTCACCGGCAAGCTTCGTATACCGCGGATGAAATTGGAATAGAGCCTTTGCGGCGGGCCCATCATCTCAAAACGCAGATCGCGCGCCAGGGCCTCCTCCCAGAGGATGCGCAGCTGCTGCTCGGCGAGGCGGTCGCCGACGCAGCGGTGGACGCCGGCGCCGAAGGCGAGATGCTGACGCGGCTTGGCGCGGTCGATGATGAATTCGTCGGCACGCTCGATCTTGTCCTCGTCGCGGTTGCCGGAGATGTACCACATCACGACCTTGTCGCCCTTGCTGATCCGGCGGCCGGCAAGCTCGACATCGTTGCGTGCGGTGCGACGCATGTGCAGCACCGGCGTGTGGTAGCGGATGGTCTCGGAGACCAGGTTCGGGATCAGCTCCGGCCTCGCGCGGACCAGCTCGAACTGCTCCGGGTTCTCGCACAGCGCCATCAGGCCGGCCGACATCGAATTGCGCGTGGTGTCGTTGCCGCCGACGATCAACAGCCCGATCGTGCCGATGAACTCGCGCGGCTCCAGATTCCGCGTCGCCGGCGAATGCGCCAGCATCGAGATGAGGTCGAAAGTTGGCGGCGCATCGATCCGCGCGTCCCATAGCTTGCGGAAATATTCTCCCATCTTGACCAGTTCGGCGGTGCGTTCAGCCTCCGAATGCACCACCGCGTCGGGGGATTCGACGTTGGCGATCGCGACATCCGACCACCAGGTCAGCTTGGCGCGGTCTTCGGATGGGAAATCGAACAGCGTCGCCAGCATCATGTTGGTGAGGTCGACCGAGACCCGCTCGGCCCAGTCGAAGGTCTCGTTGCGCGGCAACGCGTCGAGCACGGCTGAGGTGCGCTTGCGGATCAGGGTATCGAAATTGGCAAGGTTCGACGGCGCCACAATCGGCGCCACGGTGCGACGCTGCGCGGTGTGACCGGGCGGGTCCATGCGGATGAAGCTCGGCCGCTCCTGCCCCTTCGGCTGGTCCGCGACCTGGATACCGCCGAGCTCGGAGGCCGACGAATAGTTCTGGTGATCCAGCTCAACCGCGAAGATGTCGTCGTAGCGCGTCACCGACCAGTACGGGCCGTAGGCCGACGTCTCGCAATAATGCACGGGATCGTCGCGGCGGAGCTGCGCGAACAGCGGCCGCCAGGTGTCGTCCTGATAAAGCCGGGGATTGCTGACGTCTGTCGACATCGGCCTGCGCAGCGCCTCTCCCATCGCTTCACTCCCGCTGGTTCCGTCGCCGCTTGGCGGGCGATCGTCGTGTCGTGCCGACGATAGAGGGAATCCCGCAGCCGAGTAAAGCCGCCGGGCGGACAGTCCGCCGCACGGAATGCGCGCAACCCGACGCACCCGGCAAATCCCGATAGCTGCCCCGCTGTTCGATGTTTGTCGGCAGCAGGAAGACCGGTTAGCCTTGCCGGTAATCAATCCATCAGGGAGCAACGACAGGTGGCCGAATTGCGCCAGGACAACACCGCCCAGACGGCTGCGCTGGACTACGACGTCATCATCATCGGCGCCGGCCTGTCCGGCATGTACCAGCTCTACCGGCTGCGCGAGCTTGGCCTTAACGCGCGCGTGTTCGAGGCCGGCACCGGCGTCGGCGGTACCTGGTACTGGAACCGCTATCCCGGCGCACGTTTCGATTCCGAGAGCTATTCCTACGGCTATTCGTTCTCGAAGGAGCTGCTCGAGGAATGGGAATGGTCGGAGCATTTCGCCGGCCAGCCCGAGACCTTGCGCTACTGCAACTATGTCGCCGACAAGTTCGACCTGCGCCGCGACATCCAGTTCGAGAGTCGCGTCACCTCAGCGACCTACCAGGACGACACGCGAAGCTGGCGGATCACGCTGGAGAGCGGCGCGCAGCACGCCTGCCGCTTCCTGATCACCGCGATCGGTCCGTTGTCGACGCCGACCCTGCCGCGCATCGAGGGCCGCGACGATTTCAGGGGCCAATCGTTTCACACCGCGCGCTGGCCGAAGCAGAAGGTGGATTTCACCGGCAAGCGCGTCGCCGTGATCGGCACCGGCGCGACCGGCATCCAGACCATCCAGACCATCGCCGGCGAGGTCGGGCATCTCACCGTGTTCCAGCGGACTGCCAACTGGGCGGCGCCGCTGCACAACGGCAAGATCGACGCCGGGACGCAAGCCGGGATCAAGGCCGGCTATCCCGAGATCTTCGCGCGCTGCAAGGAGACCTTCGCCTGCTTCGTGCATACGCCCGATCCGCGCGGCGCGTTCGAGGTGAGCGAGGAGGAGCGCGAGGCGTTCTACGAGAAGCTCTATGGCGAACGCGGGTTCGGCATCTGGCAGGGCAACTTCAAGGACATCCTGATCGACCGCGCGGCGAATGCGACGATCAGCGATTTCGTCGCGCGCAAGATCCGCGAGCGCGTGAAGAACCAGGCGGTCGCCGAGATGCTGATCCCGAAGAACCACGGCTTCGGCACGCGGCGGTTGCCGCTCGAGACCTTCTACTACGAGGTCTACAATCGCGACAATGTCGAGCTCGTCGATATCAAGGAGACGCCGATCGAGCGGATCACGCCCGAGGGCATCCGGACGACCGACAAGGATTACGCCTTCGACATCATCATCTACGCCACCGGCTTCGATGCCATCACCGGCAGCTTCGACAAGATCGATTTCCGCGGCACGCACGGTGCGCGGCTGAAGGAGAAGTGGACGCACGGCCCGGAGACCTATCTCGGGCTGATGGTCGACGGCTTCCCCAACATGATGATGCTGATGGGCCCGCACACCGCGCTCGGCAACATCCCGCGCAGCATCGAATACAGCGTCGACTGGGTCACCGGGCTGATCCGCTTCGCTCAGGAGAGAGGCCTGACCTTCCTCGACGCCACGCCTGAAGGCACCGCCGACTGGACCGAGCATGTCAAAGCGCTCGGCACAGGCCTGCTCTCCAACGAGGTCGATTCCTGGATGACCGGCATCAACCGCAACGTCGAGGGCAAGCAGACCCGCATCGTCGCCCGCTACAGCGGCAGCGCGCCGGCGTACCGCGCGCGATGCGACGAGGTGGCGGCGGGGGGATATACGGAGTTGAGGTTGGGGTAACTCTCTCAATGACGCGAGACGCCCGCCCACCCGCCGCCGTCGTCCCGGCGAAAGCCGGGACCCATAACCACAGGGTTGGGTTGTTGAAGGAGGCTATGGCCCCAGCACCGTGCAACAATGACCATCGGTGGTTATGGGTCCCGGCCTTCGCCGGGACGACACCGAGTTTGATGCACGATCTAACTCACCCTACGCCACCCTACCACGCATCGATACACGGCCGCTTGCGGTGGGTCCGCGGCTCGGGCTTCGGCACCGAGCGGAGGCCGGCCATGATCCAGTGCCGGGTGTCGGCGGGATCGATCACCTCGTCGATCTCGAGCACCGAGGCGATCGAGACCGCCTTGCCGTTGGCGTAGAGCTCGGCGACCTTGGTCTGGAAATACTTCTCGCGCTCGACCGGATCCCCGATCGCCTCCATCTCCTTGCGGAAGCCGAGGCGGACATAGCCTTCGAGACCCATGCCGCCGAACTCGCCGGTCGGCCACGCCACCGTGAAGAACGAGGCGTGGAAGCCGCCGCCGATCATCGATTGCGCGCCAAGGCCATAGCCCTTGCGCAGCACGACGCCGAACAGCGGCACCGTGATGCTCGCGCCGGTGACGAACATTCGCGCGACGTGGCGCACGATCGCGGTCTTCTCGGCCTCGGGCCCGACCATGAAGCCCGGCGTGTCGCAGAGCGAGACGATCGGGATGTCGAAGGCGTCGCACAGCTGCATGAAGCGCGCAGCCTTGTCGCCGGCAGGTGCGTCGATCGCGCCGCCGAGATGCTTTGGATTGTTGGCGATCAGGCCGAACGGCTTGCCCTCGATGCGGATGAAGGCCGTGATCATGCCGACGCCGAAATCCCTGCGGATCTCCAGCACCGAGCCCTGGTCGGCGATCAGGTCGATCACGTTGCGGATATCGTAGACCCGCAGGCGATTCTCCGGAATCGCACGGCGCAGCAGCCGCTGGTCCGGCGCCTTCCAGTCCTGCACCGCGCCCTGGAAGTAGGACAGATATTTCTGCGCGACCGTGGTCGCCTCGGCCTCATCCTCGACCAGGATGTCGATCACGCCGTTCGGCGACTGGAACGAGACCGGGCCGACCTCGGCCGGATGGTAGACGCCGAGCCCGCCGCCCTCGATCATCGCGGGGCCGCCCATGCCGATCGAGGCGTTTCTGGTCGCGATGATGACATCGCAGACGCCGAGCATCGCGGCATTGCCGGCGAAGCAATAGCCGGAGACCACGCCGACCACCGGCACCAGGCCGGAGAGTTTTGCGAACTGCACGAAGGACGGGCCGTCGAGGCCGGTCATGCCGAGCCGGTCGGTATCGCCGGGACGGCCGCCGCCGCCCTCGGCGTAGAACACCAGCGGCATGCGCCACTGCTCGGCGAGGCCGAGCATGCGGTCGATCTTCTTGTGGTTCATATGGCCCTGGGTGCCGGCGAGCACGGTATAGTCGTAGGAGATCACCATGCAGCGCGCGCCGTCGGCGCCGAAATCCCTGGCGTTGACGGTGGCGACGCCTGATATCAGGCCGTCGGCCGGCGTGTTCTTGATGAGATCCTCGACCTTGCGGCGGCGGCGCTGTGCCGCGATCGCCAGCGAGCCATATTCGACGAACGAGCCCTCATCGACCAGCTGCGCGATATTCTCGCGCGCGGTGCGCTGATTGGTCTTGCGGCGGCGCTCGACCGAGGCCGGACGATTCTCGTCCAGCGTGATCGCCTTGCGCGCGATCAGCTCGGCGAGATCAGGGCGGATGTGATCGAGGTCGATCGCGGCTTCTTCCGCCGCGTGATGGCCGTCGACCTCGGCAGGCTCAAAGAACAGGATCGGCTCGCCATGCATCAGGGTGATGCCGATGCCGCCCGCGATCCTGGTCACCCGGCCGCCATGCGGCGCCGTGACCAGATGCTCCATCTTCATCGATTCCAGCACCGCGATCTGCTGGCCGGGCCGAACCAGATCGCCCTCCGCGACCTCGATCGCCACGATGGTGCCCTGCAGCGGCGCGGGCACCGGGAGCGATCCCTCGGGCGGCGCCTCAGTGACGACGGCCTTGGTCGCAGCCGCCTCGCTCACTTCGATCAATGGTGCGGCGAGATCCTGCGCCGCGCCGACCAGCGCCGCGACATGGGTATCGATGAAGTTGGTGCTGATCTTGTTCCGCCCAAAACTCTGATGCGCCAGGATCGCGCCGAGGAACGGGATGTTGGTGGCGACGCCGCCGATGCGGAATTCGCGCAAGGCGCGCGATGCCTTGTGCACCACGTCGGTCCATTTTGGGCTCGGCGAATGCACGATGACTTTTGCCAGCAGCGAGTCGAACGCGGCAGAGGTCCGGTAGCCGGAATAGCCGAAGGTATCGACGCGAACGCCGGGGCCGGACGGCAGGTCGAACACGCTGAGCGTGCCGCCGGTCGGTTTCGTGATGCCCTTCTCGTCCATCACCTCCATGTTGACGCGAAGCTGCATCGCATAGCCGCGCGGCAGCGGCACCGCTGATTGCGCGAGGCCGAGCGAGGCCAGCGTGGCGCCGGCCGCGACTGCGAGCTGCGAACGCACGAGGTCGACGCCAAGCACTTCTTCGGTAACGGTGTGCTCGACCTGGAGCCGCGGGTTGGCCTCGATGAAGGCAAACGCACCCTCGCTCTCCCCGGCTTCGTCATCGACCAGGAACTCGAAAGTGCCGAGATTGTCATAGCGCGCGGCGGTCGCGAGCTGCTTCGCCGCCTCGATGATGCGCGCGCGCATTCCCTCGCTCAGTGACGGGCTCGGCGCCACCTCGATCAGCTTCTGGTTGCGGCGCTGGATGGTGCATTCGCGCTCCCAGAGATGGCTGATGGCGCCGTGGCGGTCGCCGATGATCTGCACCTCGATATGGCGCGCCTTGCGGATCAGCCGCTCGACATAGACGGCATCGCTGCCGAACGCCGCCTTGGCCTCCGACTGGCAGCGCGCATAGGCCTCGTCGAGCTTGGCGGCATCCTCGACCACCCGCATGCCGCGCCCGCCGCCGCCGGCGATCGCCTTGATCATCACGGCGGCGCCGGCGCCGAGCGAGGCGAAGAACGCCTTGGCCTCGTCGAGACTGGTCGCACCCGAAGTGCCGGCAATGATCGGGACGCCGCATTTCTTCGCCAGCGCCTTCGCCTTGGCCTTGTCGCCGAACAGATCGAGCGCCTCCGGCGACGGGCCGACGAAGGTGATCCTTTCGTCGGCACAGCGCCGCGCGAGCTGCGCGTTCTCGCTGAGAAAGCCGTAGCCCGGATGCAGCGCATCGCAACCCGTGGTCTTGGCCGCCGCGATGACGGCCTCGATGTCGAGATAGGCCCGCGCCCCGCGGCCTGGAATCTCGTGGCTCGCGTCGGCGGATCGGACATGCAGCGAGGCGGCATCGTCGGCGGGATAGATCGCGACCGTGGCAAGGCCGCTTTCGCCGGCGGCACGGGCAATCCGGATCGCGATCTCACCGCGGTTGGCAATCAGCAATTTCTTGAACGACATGATCAATTCCGTGAGTTTGCTACCTCTCCCCGCAAGCGGGGCGAGGTGAAGAAATCGTGCGCGACCGGCCGACGTCTCACAGTCAACGATCCTTCATGGTCGGATCGAGCACGACACGCAAGGATTCCCCGAGCGCATTGAACGCCAGCGAGACGACGAGAATGGCAAGGCCCGGCGCATACATCTGCTCCGGGGCGATTTCCATGTATTGATAGGCGCGCGCCAGCATCGCGCCCCAGCTCGGGTCCGGCGGCTGAATGCCGAGGCCGAGGAACGACAGGCTGGCCTCGGCCAGCAGCGCGGCGGCGAGCAAGAGCGTCACCTGCACGATGACCGGCTGCAGCGTATTCGGCAGCACGTGGCGCCACAGCACATGCCAGGTCGGCGCGCCAAATCCCCTGGAGGCGTCGACATAAAGCTCCTGCCGCACGATCAGCGTGCGGGCGCGGACGATGCGCGCCAGCGCCGGGAACATCGTGATGCCGACCGCGATCATGCCGTTGGTCAGCCCGATGCCGAGCGCGCCGGTGACCGCGATCGCCAGCACGATGGCGGGGAACGACAGGAAGGTGTCGATGATGCGGCTGATGATGTCGTCGATCCAGCCGCCGAAATAGCCGGCGATCAGGCCGACCGGCAGCCCGATCAGAACCGCGACGCCGACCGCAAGCAGGCTGGCATAGACGGTCGCCGGCGCGCCGTAGATCAGGCGGGAGAAGATGTCGCGGCCGAGGTCGTCGGTGCCGAGCAGATGGGCCGGCCCCGGCGGCGCCAGCATGTTGTTGACGTCCTGCGCGGTCGGCGCATGGGGCGCGATCCAGGGCGCGCCGATCGCGACGATCACGAGCACCGAGAGCACAAGGATCGACAGCGCGGCGCGCAAATCGCCGGCGAGCCAGCGCGCAAATCGCCGCAGCCGCGTCGGCCTCGCCGGTGCCTTCAGGGGAGCGAGCGCCACCTCGGTCATTGCTCGATCCTCGGATCGACCGCGGCGCACAGCAAATCGGCGATCAAATTCACCGCGATCACAACCACCACCATGGTGAAGACGACGCCCTGCACGATCGGGAAATCGCGCTGGATCGCACCCCGCACGATCAGGCTGCCGAGGCCGGGAATGGCGAACACCGCCTCGATCACCACGGTCGCCGCCAGCATGCGGTTGACCAACAGGCTGATGATGGTGAGCAGATTGACGCCGACATTCTTCAGGCCGTGCTGCCAGAGGATGCGCGACATCGACAGCCCCTTGGCATGCAGCGTGCGGACATATTGCGACGACAGCACCTCCAGCAGCGCGCCGCGCAGCTGGCGCGCGACCTCGGCCATGCCGTAAGCCGCGATCGCGATGCCGGGCAGCAGCGCATGCCTGATCGCATCGACCGGCGAGGCGCTGAAGGATTTTGCGCCGGTCGCCGGCAGCCAGTTCAGCTTCAATGAGAATTCCGCCACCAGGATCATCGCGAGCCAGAAGCCGGGCACCGCGACGCCCAACGACGCCAACATGCTGATCAGCTTGTCGATCCAGCCGTTCGGCTTGACCGCGGCCATCACGCCCATCGGGATGCCCGTGACCAGCGCCAGCGCCAGCGCGATCACGACGATCAGGAGCGTGTTCGGAAACGCGCGGCCGATCGAGTCCGCGACCTTCTCGCCGGTCAACAGCGATTGCGAGAGATCGCCCTGCGCGACATGGCCGAGCCAGGCGCCATATTGCACCAGGAACGGGCGGTCGAGGCCGTAGATCTTCCTGATCTCGGTGATCCGCGCGTCGGTCGCGTTGTCGCCCGCCAGTGTCACGGCGATGTCGCCGGGCACCAGCTTGAGCAGCGCGAACACCATGAAGGTCGCGAGCAGGATCACGGGCAGCGCCTGCACGAGGCGGCTGCCGACGACCTTGACCGGTGACCGTCGCGCCATGGTTCAACCTTCCAACCAAACGTCGTCGTATTTCGGCTTGCCGAGCAGGTTCGGCCGATAGCCCTGCACCTTCTTGTTCATGGCGACCAGCTCGAACTGGAAGGCCAGCGGCGCGACGAAGGCGTTCTCCATCACCAGTCGCTGCACGGTGGAGAAGGCCTTGCGCCTGGTGTCGATGTCCTCCGACGCACGCGATTCCTTGATCGCGGCCTCGAGCTCGGCCGGCACTGGCGCGCGCCCGCCATTGTAGTAGGCGTCCTTGGTGAACATCAGCGAGTAAGTCAGGCTCGGGTCGGGCCGTCCGGTCCAGGCCGAGAGCAGGCCGGCGCCCTTCTTCTCCGCGCCGAAGAAGGCCGCGGAAGCTTCCGCGATCGGGGCGTTGACGAACCGCACGCCGATGCCGGCCTTGCGCAGCTGCTCGATCAGGATCTCCTGACGCTGCACCGAATCCTGGTCCGGATAGCCGCCGAGCTCGATCTGGGTACCCTCCTTGAAGCCGGCCTCGGCGAGCAGCTTGCGCGCTCGGTCGGGATCATAGGGATAGAGCTTCGCGACCTCGGCATCATAGGCCCAATGCGCCTTCGGCAGATTCATGTAGGCGGGCTCCGCAAGACCTGCGAGCGCGGCCTTGACGAAGGACTCGCGATCGATCGCGAAGTTGAGCGCCTGGCGGACCTTGAGATTGTCGAACGGCGGCTTGGCCCAGTTGAGGAAGATCTGAAGCACGTAGAGCGTCGGGCCATGCACCACCTTGACGCTCGAGGAGCGCTCGATGATCACCTTCTGCCGCGGCGGCAGCTGGTAGATCAGATCGTTCTGCCCGGCGGTGACCGAGCGGGCGCCGGTGGTGAGCTCGGGAATGATCGAGATCTCAATGGCGTCGGGAAGCGGCCGCTCCGGCTTCCAGTATTTCTCGTTGCGCTTGATCACGATTTTCTCGCCGTCGGCCCAGCTGACGAACGAATAGGCGCCGGCGCCGACCGGCTTGCGCGTCACGACGCCGCCCTCGGCCGCCTTCAGCGCCGTCGGCGACACCATCATGCCGGCGCGGTCGGAGAGGATGCCGGGCAGCGCGGTATCCGGCGTCTTCAGCTTCAACGTCACCTGCTGCGGGCCAGTGACCTCGACCGCGGCGACCGAGAGCAGATCGGCCTTGATGTTGGACTTCGCATCGCTGCGGTTGCGCTCGAGATTGAACTCGACGGCTTCCGCATCGAGCGGCGTGCCGTCATGGAAGGTGACGCCGGCGCGAATGTTGAGCACCAGCGTGGTAGGATCGGTGAACTTCCAGCTTTCGGCAAGGCCGGGCCTCGGCTTCAGCGTGTCGAATTCCCATTCGGTCAGCGTGTCGTACATCGTGAACAGGAAGGCGTGGTCGGAGCCGGCGCCGCCGGTCGCCGGATCGAGGCTCGACGGATTGGCCGGCGCTGAGATGCGCAGGGTGCCGCCCTTCTTCGGCGCGCCTTCCGCGAAGGCTCGGCCGCCGAGCGTGGTGCTGGCGAGTGCGCCCGAGATCAGCGCCATAACCTCGCGTCGTGTCGTCATTGTCATGGCAGGTCCTCCATTATCCCAGGGCGTCAATTTGAATCGGCTTAGCGGCAGACTGGCTGCACCTCTCCCGCTTGCGGGGGAGGGAGTGCAGTTCCTTCGGGGTCGCTATTCGAACTGATCTCATCGCGCGCTAACTCGGCGAAAAATTGGGGCGGTCGGCGAAATGGCAGGCCACCCAGTGATCGGGCTTCAGCTCGCGCCACTCCGGCACGCGGTCGGTGCAGAGCGGCTGCGCATGCGGGCAGCGGGTGCGGAAGCGGCAACCCGAAGGCGGATCGATCGGGCTCGGCACCTCGCCCTGCAAGACGATGCGGTTCTCCTGCCGCATCGTGGACGGCAGCGGCCGCGGCTCGGCCGACAGCAGCGCGATCGTGTAGGGATGCAGCGGCCGCTCGGCGACCTCCTCGGTCGGCCCGAGCTCGACGAACTGGCCGAGATACATCACCGCAACGCGCTCGCTGATATGCGAGACAACGGCGAGATCATGGGTGATGAAGACATAGGTCAGCCCAAGGTCGCGCTGCAGATCGGCAAACAAATTGAGCACGTCGCCGCGGATCGACATGTCGAGCGCGGCCACCACCTCGTCGCAGACGATCAGTTTGGGTTTCAGCGTCAGCGCGCGGGCGATCACGACGCGCTGCTTCTGGCCGCCGGAGAGCTGATGCGGGTAGCGCGCACCGAACTCCTGCGGCAGGCCGACGCGCTCCAGTGCCTCCCGCGCCTGCCGCTCGCGCTCGGCACGGCTGCCGGCACGTGCGAGCTCAAGCGGCTCCAGCACCGAAGCCAGAATGGTCATGCGCGGATTCAGCGCGGCGTTCGGGTCCTGGAAGATGATCTGGTAGTCGCGGCGATGGTTTTGAAACTCGCGGCGTGGCAGTGCCGTTGGGTCGATGCCGTCATGCAAGATGGCGCCGGCGCTGGGATTGAGCAGGAACACCAGCGCGCGGCCGATCGTGGTCTTGCCCGATCCGGACTCCCCGATGATGCCGAAGGTCTCGCCGCGGCGGACGTCGAAATTGACGCCGTCGACCGCCTTCACGGTGGCGCGGCGGTCCGAGGTCTGGAAGCGGACCTGAAGGTCGCGCACCGAAACGATGGCGTCGCGGCGGGGCTCGGCACCGGCTGTGGTCATTGCGTCGCGACCTTCGCAGGAGCCGGCGCGCCGGGCGGATGCAGCGCGCCTGGCAGATTGAGCTCGGCAAAGCGCCAGCAGCGCACTCTTCTGCCGCCGCCGGCGTCCTGCAGCTTCTGCTCGGCCTCGCAACCCTTGGCCGCATGCGCGCAGCGGGCCCGGAAGCGGCAGCCGTTCGGCATCTCCGCGATCGACGGCACCCGGCCCGGGATCGACGGCAAGCGGCCGTGGCGCGGGCTCAAATGCGGCAGCGAGCGTAACAGTCCCGACGTATAGGGATGCAGCGGCCGCACCAGCGCCTCGTCGACGCTCGCGTCCTCGATCACCTCGCCGGCGTACATCGTGATCATCCGCGTGCAGGTCTCGGCGACGACGCCGAGATCGTGGGTGATCAGCATCAGCGCGGTCTTCGAGGTCTCGCTGATGTCGCGCAGCAGCTCGAGGATCTGCGCCTGCACGGTGACGTCGAGCGCGGTGGTCGGCTCGTCCGCGATCAGAAGCTGCGGCCCGCAGATCAAACTCGCGGCGATCATCACGCGCTGGCGCATGCCGCCGGAGAGCTGGTGCGGATAGTCGTCGATCCGCCGCTCGGGCGAGGCGATGCCGACGCGGCGAAGCATCTCCAGCGTTTTGGCGCGCGCCTCCTCATGGGAAACGTCGGTATGGACGCGCAGCGTCTCGGCAATCTGGTGGCCGACGGTGAACACCGGGTCGAGCGCGCTCATCGGCTCCTGGAAGATCATCGCAATGCGCTTGCCCCGGATCGCGCGCATCTGCCGCGCGCTGCAGGAGGCGAGATCGACGCCGTCGAACAGGATCTTGCCGTCGAGGCCGGCAAAATTGCCCGGCAACAGCCGCAGGATCGACAGGCCGGTGATGGTCTTGCCGCAGCCGCTCTCGCCGACAATGCCGACGCGCTCGCCGGGCGCGATGTCGAAGTCGATGCGGCGCGTCGCCTGCCAGACGCCCTGCGCGGTCTTGAAGCGGATGCCGAGCCCGCGCACGGACAGCAGCGGCCGCGCGGCCTCGCGCGCACCCTCCGCCCTGCGCTGTGCCGGCTGACCTGCCTCCATCAGCCCGCCGCCCGCTTCTTCTCTTTCACCAGCTGCTCCTCCATCAGCATCTCGGTGCCGATGATGCCCTCGCGGGTGAGCTCATCGAGCTCGGCGTCGGAAAGCCCGAGCATGCCGCCAAGAATCTCGCGGTTATGCTCGCCGAGCGTCGGCGGCACTGAACGAATGGCAAATGGCGCATCGCTCTCGCGAAACGGCATCGACGGCTGCGGATGTCGTCCGATGAACGCGCGGTCGACCTGCTGGATGAAGCCGCGGGCGTGAAGCTGCGGATCCTCCAGGAGATCGATCGGCAGCCGCGCCACGCCGGAGGCAACGCCGGCGGATTGCAGCGCGGCCATCGCCGCATCGGCATCGCGCGCCGCGGTCCAGGCCATGATCGCAGCCTCGATCTCGGCCTCGATGGCGCGGCGGCCCGTGGCCGTCTTGAGCGTCTCGTCCGCTGCCCAGTCCTCGCGGCCGAGCAGCCGCGCGAGCTTTGGCCACATCGCGTCGTTGGACACCGCGACGACGATCCAGTTGTCTTCTCCGGCGCAGCGAAAGCAGCCGTGCGGCACGAAATCGGGGTGGCGGTTGCCGTATTTGGTCGGCGGCTTACCACTGGTCGAATGCGCGACGATCCAGGGCGCGGCGAACGGCATCATGCATTCGATCTGCGCCAGATCGATGAACTGCCCCTGCCCCGTCAGTTTGGCGTGGATCAGCGCGGTCAGCACCGCGGCGGCGCCGTTGAGCCCGCCGACGGCGTCGCCGAACGCGGTATGGCTCATGACGGGCGGACCATCGGGATCGCCGACAACACTCGGCAGACCGGAGCCCTGCTCCAGGGTCGAGCCATAGGCGCGGCAGTCGCGATGCACGCTGCCGGCGCCGAACGCCGACATCGACATCATCACCAGCTTGGGATTGATCTTGCTCAGCACGTCGTAGCCGAGGCCGAGCTTGGGCAGCACCTCGACCGAATAATTGTCGACCACGAGGTCGGCATCGGCGAGCAGGCGCTTCGCCAATTCAAGCCCCCTCGGCCGGGTCAGATCGAGCGTGATGCCGCGCTTGTTGCGGTTCATGATGCAGTAGCGCACCGACTTCTCGTACATCTGCTCCAGCACATAGGCCGGACGGCGGTCGACGCCGCGCCACCAGTCCGGATACTGGGTCGCCTCGATCTTGATGACGTGGGCGCCGAGATCGGCGAGCGTGCGGGTGCAGATCGGCCCGGCCCAGCCCATCGAAAAGTCGACGACACGGATGCCCTCGAGCGGCAAGCGATCGGTTGTATCGGCCCTGGGCACCGGCACGCGCGGCGCAGCGTCGCGCCGCGCCTGCTGCTCGCCGAGATCAGGCACCCGGCCGCCGCGCAGTGGCGGCGTTGCGGTCAGCCGCTGCATCGTGCCGGCGGAAAAGCCGGTCTCGTCACCGATGGTGATCGGGACGATGGCGCCACGCGCACGCTTCTCCTCATCGGCGATGAGATCCGCTACCTCCGGCACCGGCACGATCGGAATCCTGCGCTTGAGCCCTTCGGCGAACCACTCCTGCGCGGTGCGCTGCTTCAGCTTCGGCAAGATCCTGCCTTCGATCTCGGCGACATGGCGCAGCCGGTCGACACCCATGACCAGCGTCGGATCGTCGCGCAACTCGTTGAGCCCGAGCATCTCGCAGAACGCGCGCCATTGCGCCGGGGTCACCGTGGTGACGCCGAGCCAGCCCTGCTTCGTCTCGTAGATTCCAACCGGAAAGGTCGGCCAGAACCGGTTGACGCCGATCCGCCGCATGATGTCGCCGCGCTGGAACGCCTCGAACATGATGTATTCGGTGACGGCGATAGAGGCCTCGAACAGGCTGAGATGGTTTGCGCGGCCGCGCCCGTCCTGCATGCGCCCGAGCACCGACGAGGCCGCGGCGATGAAACCCCACAGCCCGCCCAGGATGCCGATCTGGAAATCCGGCGCATGCATCGGCGGCCCCTGCTCCGGACCGACCAGCTTCACCAGCCCGGTCAGCGCGCGGATCGTGGAGTCCGTCGCCGCGAAATTGGCGTAGGGACCGCGATCGCCGAACCAGGCGAGGTCGAGATGAATGAGGCCAGGATTATCCCGCTTGATCGCGTCGAGATCGATCTCGGGACAATCCGCCGCAGCGATGCCGCGCCCGTCGAGCAGGATGTCGCAGCCGACAATCAGCTCCCGCAAGCGGGATGCCGCGCCCGCGTCGCTCGCGTCGAGCACGACACTCGACTTGTTGAAGTTGAGAAACGCAAACCACGCACTCTGGCCCTTGGGCGTCAGCGGCGCGGTGCGGCGAAGCGGATCGCCGTACGGCGGCTCGATCTTCTGTACATCGGCGCCGAAATCGGCAAACAGCCGCGCGCAATAGCTCGTCGCCGCAGCACTTCCGATCTCGACAATCCGCAGATGCGACAACGCGCCCATCACGCTTCCTCGCGACAAAATGACCAGCCGGTGACAGCGGCTGATTCAGTTTTCTTGTTGGGTGAACTTGAAGCCGCGCGACGAGTGTGATGCAAGTGGAATTTTCTTCCGCTTGACGGAATTAGCGAGCGTATGACCGAAGCTGCTGCTCAGCGCGAAGCGAAGATTGTGCAGCTAATTGCAGGTGAGCTGCGCTTCGAACCAGTGTTGCACTGAGTTCGACAATCGCGGCCATGCGCGCAAGACATGCGCGTATGTGGCCGCGCTCGCACGGGTGATGCCGCGCAGTTCCTGCTCAATGGCGGGAAGATCAACACCGAGGCACCGGCCGCCCCTGGCGACGGTGCGACCATCGACCACAAGCTCTGAGATCAGCGACGCATTGCCGCGCGCGAACAACAGGTCGAGCGGATCGGCATCGAGAATCTGATCGCGCTCGAGGCGGTCGAGATCGATGCCGACGAAATCAGCCGGCGCACCGACCGCGAGCTCGCCGGTGCCCGGCGCGCCGGTGGCGCGGCGGCCGTTGCGGATCGCGAGCGTGAAGAATTCCTGAGCAGTCCATGTACGCTTGAAGCCGAGGCCGCCGTGCATCATCTGCACCAGCCGCATCTCGCGCAGCACATCGTCATCCTCGTCGAGCGCCAGGCCATCGACGCCGACGGCAATCGCACAACCGCAAGCGTGCGCCGCCGCGATCGGTGCCAACCCGGACCGCAGGTGCAGGTTGGAGGAGAAATTGGTGACGATGCGCGCGCCCGAGGCCGCGATCATCTCGAGCTCGTCGGGCCGCGCGTGGATGCAATGCGCGAGCGTCAGCCGCTCCGAGAGGAAGCCGATGTCGCGGAGATAGCGCACGATGCCATCGGGAAAATGCCGGTCGGCCCAGGCGCGCTGGTGGATCGTCTCGAGCAGGTGCATATGGATACGACGGCCGGTCTGCGCCGAGTTCTCCGCGACCGCCTCCAGCAGCGGCTTCGAGCACCACTGCACCCCGGCCGGCCCAAGCTGCACGTCGACCTTCGGCCCGCCAATCGCCGCCGCGATGGCGTCGGTCAGCTCGATATAGGCCTGCGGCGACATCGGAGCACGAACGAACAGCTGTTCGATCGCGCTGCGATCGTCGGCCGGAAGGTCTGACAGCACCGCTTCGCTGTCGCCATAGACGATCGGGTTCTGGTCGCGCACCGCGATGGCAAAGGCGATGCGGATGCCGACATCGGCGGCGGCGCGCGCGATCGCCCTGGCCTCCTCGACCAGCGGCATGGTCCCGCTCGGACGGGTGTAGTGCACCATCATCGCCGCGCAGCCGGCCTGCGCTGCGCGGGCAAACGCCGAGGCCGCGGTGAGATACGGATCGACCGGCGTGCCCACCACTGTGCGCAGGATCCAGCTCTCCAGCGGCATGCCGACCGCGCCGAAGCTCGAGGCCCGCGGGCGCGCGTGGTCGTGGGCGTTGATAAAGGCGGGGAGGATGAGGGAGCGCGGGGCTGTCGCCGGGCCCGCGGCTTCGGAGATATCGGTGATGATGCCGTCGACGTGATGGAGCAGGACGTCGTTCCGGATGCCGCGGTCAGGACAGCAGAACAGACGGGTTGCCGTGACGTTGGTCATCATCGCCTGTCATCTCCGCTTGCGTAACTTCACCTCTCCCGCTCGCGGGGGAGGTCGGATCGCATCGGAGATGCGATCCGGGTGGGGACTCTCTCCACAACATGACTCGCGGAGAGAGCCCCCACCCCGGCCCTCCCCCGCAAGCGCAGGGCTATCGCATATGCTACTTGGCGACCGCGCAAGTGCTTGGCCTCGTGGTTCGAGACGCGCCGCAAGCGGCGCTCCTCACCATGAGGGTCTACTATTGTGCCGCAAAAACAAGACCTCATCCTGAGGAGCCCGCCGGAGGCGGGCGTCTCGAAGGATGGCCGCGAGGGCACCGCCACGAAATGCGATAGCCCTCCCCGCAAGCGGGAGAGGGAGAGCACTGCTGATGCGGCCCGAGCTTGGCCTCGCTCAATCAATTCGCCGTATACACCAATTCCCGCTCCGCACGCGGCGGCAGGAATTCCCGCGAAAACACTTCGGCCGGGGCCGGCGTGCGGGCGAGCTGGTAGCCTTCGACGATGAAGCCGATGGCGCGCGCCATGCGGTCGTCCCTGACGTCGCCGATGCCGATGTCCTTCATCTCCGGCGAGACGATCAGCTTCTCGAACGAATATTGCAGCCGGCGCTTCTCGACATCGACATTGATCAGATTGTCATAGTTCAGCGCCGCCTTCATGGCCGCGTTCTGATCCTTGGCGACCGCGATCGCGCCCTTGTTGATGGCGCGGACGAGCCCGGCCACCGCCTTCGGATTCGACGCGATCAGCTTGCGCGAGACCATCACGCCGTTGGAATAGAGGTCGAGCCCGTAATCGCCGAACGAGAACCATTTGAAGTCCTTGTCGGGGTCCTGGCGGTTCAGCACCAGGTTGAAATAGCTCGTGATGTTGAACACCAGCGCGGCGTCGATGTCGCCCTTGATCAGCATCGGCTCCTGTAGGTTCGGCGCCATGTTGGAGACCTGGATCTTCTCGCCATCGAGCCCGTTCTTGTGCACGAACACCGGCAATAGCCGCGTGGTCGGCGTCCCCTGCGCGCCGCCGAGCGTATGGCCCTCGAAATCCTTGATCGTCTTGATGCCGCTCGAGTTCTTGGCGACGATCGCGAATGGCGGCTGGTTCCACATCATGTAGACCATGACGGGTGCATCCTGCGGCTTGGTCGCGGCGTTCTGGATGATCGCGTTGACGTCGCCGAAGCCGGCGTCATAGGCGCCCGACATGATGCGCGTCACGGTCGCGCCGGAGCCCTCGCCCTGGTCGATCACGACGTTGAGGCCTTCCTCTTTGAAATAGCCGTTGTCCTTGGCGTAGAAGAACGCGGCGTCCGAGCCCTGCGTCTTCCAGCCCAACGTGAACTTGATGGTGGTGTCCTCGGCGCGCGCGGGACCGGCGATCAGGGCCAATCCCAACAGCGCGGCGCTTACTTTTCTCAGCATCGAGATCTCCTTAAGCTTCATTGCTTGACGGTCGACGAAGTGTCTCAAGTGGCGATGACATTGTCCTTGCGCGTCGCCCAGCCGGTGACCTGGCCCTCGATCAGCGAGAACAGGATGTAGAGCGCGACGCCGAGACCGGCGAGCACGAACAGCCCGGCGAACACCAGCGGCACGTTGAAATTGGAGGACGCCGTCATCATGACGTTGCCGATGCCGCGGTTCGAGGCCACGGTTTCCGACAACACGGCGCCGACAAAGGCGTAGGAGACCGCGACCTTCAGCGAGGCAAAGAAGAACGGCATCGTGCGCGGCAGCCCGACATTCCACAGGATGTCGAACTTGCTGGCGCCGAGCGCCTTAAGCACGTCCTCGAGCTCGGGCTCGGTGGTGGCAAGACCGGTGGCGATGTTGACGACGATCGGGAAGAAGCAGATCGACAGCGAGGTCAACACCGCCGGCACGGTGCCGGAGCCGAACCACAGCACGAAGATCGGCACCACGGCGACTTTCGGGATCGACGAGAAGCCGACCAGCAGCGGATAACAGGTGTCGTAGGCGGTTTTTGACACCCCGATCACGGCACCGAGCGCGACGCCGAGCGCCACGCCGAGCACGAAGCCGATCATGGTGGTGACCAGGGTCTGCACGATGTGCGGCCACAGGATCGGGAATTTCTCGAACAGCGTGACGAAGATCTGCGACGGCCGCGGCAACACGAGGTCCGACATCCCCGTCATCAGGCAGAACAGCTCCCAGGCGACGAAGAACAGCACGATCAGGGCGGCGGACCAGGCCTTCTGCCTGATATCTGACACGGACATGGTCAGGCTCCTTCCCGCGCAGCAGTGCGCGCATCGACAATGAAGGCGCGGAGCTTCTGGTTGAGTGCGACGAAGTCAGGCTCGAAGGTCATCGCCACGGTACGCGGACGGGCGAAATCGACCCTGGAGTCGTCGAGGATGCGGCCGGGCCGCGCGCTCATCACGCAGATGCGGCTGGCGAGGAAGCCGGCCTCGCGCAGATCATGGGTGACCAGCAGCACGGTCGGCCTGTGGGTGATCCAGAGCTGCTGAAGGATTCCCCACAGCTCCTCGCGGGTGAACTGGTCGAGCGCGCCGAACGGCTCGTCGAGCAGCAGCATGCGCGGCTCGTGGATCAGCGCGCGGCACAGATTGGCGCGCTGCAGCATGCCGCCGGAGAGCTGCCAGGGATAGCGGCCGCCAAAGCCCTTCAGCCCGACCTGCTCGAGCAGCGTGTTGGCCTTGTCGCGGAATTCGGTCTTGCGCAGCTTGCGGAACTGCGAGCGGAACGGCTCGACGATCTTCAGCGGCAGCATGATGTTCTTCTCGATCGTCATCCACGGCAGCATGGTCGGGTTCTGGAACGCCATGCCGACCCGCATCGCGCGCGCCGCGACCTCGCGGCCGCCGACGATGACGACGCCGGTGGTCGGCTGCGCCAAGCCGGAAACCAGCCGCAGGATGGTGGACTTGCCGCAGCCGGACGGGCCGACCAGCGCGACGAACTCGCCGTCGGCGATCCGCAGCGTGGTTGTCGACAGTGCCGACACGGCGCGGGCGCCGCGGCCGAAGGTGACGGAGGCGTCCGACAGCTCGATAGCGGTCGGCGCGGATCCGGCGGCCATCGGCTCGCCGGCGAACTCGGAGTTTGGTTGCATGCGCATCACGAGCAAAGTGCATGCAAGCCGGATGCCAGCGGCAGCCGCGTTGAAAATCAAGGAGATCGCGCGTCCCGCGCCCCAAAGGCCGGATTCCTTTTGGGCAATCCGCGGCTCAAACTGCATGCAATTCGAGCGCCCGATTGCTTTGGCGGTATGATAAAGAGGCGTTCGAAGCACCTTCGAGAGGGATTCGCGGCAATGGCGGGGCGCGCCGACAGCAGCAAGACGGCTGAATCGTCAGACAAGGTCAGCGTGATCTGCCGCGCGCTGCGGCGCGCGATCATCGAGCAGGCGCTGGAGCCCGGCGCCAAGCTGCCCGAGGATTCGCTCGGCGAGCGCTTCGGCGTCAGCCGCACCATCGCACGGCATGCGCTTGGGCAATTGGCGGCGGAAGGCCTGGTCGAGCTACGCCGCAACCGCATTGCCGTGGTGGCGACGCCGAGCTGGCAGGAGGCGCGCGATGCCTTCGATATTCGCATCGAGCTCGAGCGGCTGGTGGTGCGGCAGCTGGCGGGCAAGCTGACCAAGGCGCAGATCGCCGAGCTCACAGCGCATGTCGACGCCGAGGATCGGGCCCGCGACGGCACCGATGCGGTGTCGATCCGGCTCGCCACCGAATTCCACATCCTGCTTGCTCACATGACGAACAGCCCGATCCTCGTGCGCTATGTCAGCGAGGTCGCCTATCGCTGCTGCCTGACGCTGTCGCTGTATAGCCGGCCGCATTCGTCGGAATGCGCGATCAACGAGCACCGCGCGATCATCGCCGCGCTGGCGAAAGGCGACGTCGACAAGGTGATGGGGCTGATGCACAGCCATCTGGATTCCGTGGCGACCCGCGCGCTGGTCGCGCCAAGCCCGCAGCGCGGGCGCGATCTGCTGGATATTCTGGCCCCCTATGCCGACGAGGCGAGCGGCGAAAAGGTGGTGAAGCTGCCGAAGGCGGCGCGGCGCTGACGCTCCATCACCGTCATCCTGAGGAGGCCGCAACGCGGCCGTCTCGAAGGATCGACGGCCACCGGTCGGGCCGTGCATCCTTCGAGACGCGCTACGCGCTCCTCAGGATGACGGGGATAGAAGGTTGCTTCCCCTACGCCTCGATTCCCCGCTGCACCAGGATCCGCTCGGCGCTGTCGTTCCAGACGTCCATCTTGACGATCTGCCCGCCCCGCACCACGAAGCGGTCGACATAACGGTTGCCTTCGAACGGCGTGCCGTCGCTCCATTCGCCGTAGAGCGTGCCGACGCTGTAGACGACGGTCTCGTCCGTGCCCGGGCAGACATCGAAGCGGTCCATTCTCTTCTTCACCCAGCGGTAGCGCTTCGCGTTGAAGGCGGTCGGCCCGCGCGGATGCTCGAATTCGCGCCCGCCGGTGAAGGTGATCAGCGTGCCCGGCTTCATATAGGCCGCGGCCGCATCCGGATCGGGGATCATCGACGCCGTCAAATAGGCCTCGACGATCTCGGCATCGGACATCGGGCGGGCATCGGCTTTGGCGGGTGCGGACATGGGGGTCTCCGGGGATAATCAGGACTCTACAATTCGGCGACAAAAGTGTATGCATATTTTTTGGACAATATGGCTAGCAAATTGCACACCAATCTGATGCTGCTGGTTCCCTGCCCTTCCGCTAGGCTTAGACCATCCTGATGTCTTCTTCCCGATGATCGCGAAACCTGCCTTCGACCTGGTCTTCCGCAATGCCGTGACGCGCAAATCCGCGTCGGCGATCGATATCGGCATCGCCGACGGCAGGATCGCCGCGATCGCGCCGCGCCTCGTGTGCGAGGCGGTCGAAGTCGACCTCAACGGCCGGCTGGCGTTGCCCGGCTTCGTCGACACCCATATCCATCTCGACAAGGCCTGCCTGCTTGGCCGCTGCGGCCACGATCACGCCAGCCTCGGCGAGGCGATCCGCGCGGTGTCGGCGATGAAGCGCGACTTCACGGTCGAGGATGTCTATGCGCGCGGCTCAAAAGTGATCGAGCGCGCGATCACGGCCGGCACCACGCGGATGCGAACGCATGTCGAGATCGATCCGCGGATCGGGCTGCGCGGCTTCGAGGCGGTCAAGGCCTTGAAACGCGACTATGCCTGGGCGCTCGACCTCTCGCTCTGCGCCTTCCCGCAGGAGGGCTTGACCAACGACCCCGGCGCCGACGAGTTGCTGGTCGCGGCGCTCAACGACGGTGCCGAGGCGGTCGGCGGCTGCCCCTATGTCGACAGCGATCCGAACGCACATATCGCGCGCATCTTCGACCTCGCGCAGGAGTTCGACGTCGATGTCGACCTCCATCTCGATTTCGACCTCGATCCCTCCTGGTGGCACATGGAGGAGGTCTGCCGGCAGACCGAACGGCGCAACTATCACGGGCGCGTCGCGATCGGGCATGCCACCAAACTCTCCGCGCTGCCGCCTGATCGGTTGAAGGCGGCGAGCACGCGCCTCGCCGAGGCCGGTGTCGCGGTCACCGTGCTGCCCGCGACCGATCTTTATCTGATGGGCCGCGATGCCACCCACAACGCGCCGCGTGGGCTGACCGCCGCGCACCGGCTCGTCGCCGACGGCGTGCTGTGCTCGGTCGCGACCAACAATGTGCAAAATTCCTTCACGCCGTTCGGCGATGCATCGCTGCTGCGGATGGCCAATCTCTACGCCAATGCGGCGCATGCCGGAATCGGCGAGTTCGACACCTGCCTCGATCTCGTCACCGACCTGCCGGCGCGGCTGATGAACCTCGGCGACTACGGCATTGCGGCCGGCAACCCCGCCGACATCGTCGTGCTCGACACCGACAGCGGAACCAACGCGATCGCCGAACTGCCCGACGTGCTGATGGGTTTCAAGCGCGGCCGCAAGACCTTTGAGCGTCAGCGGCCGACGCTGTTCCGGCCATAGACCCGAACACTGCCTCCCCGTCATCCTGAGGTGCGAGCTCTTGCGAACCTCGAAGGACGCACGGCCCCGTGAGATCCACGCGGAAGGAGCCGGGCCGTCGCCCTTCGAGGCTCGCTCCGCTCGCACCTCAGGGTGACGGTTCGGTAGCATCGAGCCGCCACCAACGACTGCGTGCCGCAGCACCCACCTGCGCGCATTGTCGCCTTGCCCTGGCGCGAATTGACGCGTCCGCCGATCCGTTGTTGGTACTTCCCAACACCAACAAACAGCCGGGCAGGAAACCATGAGCAAATCCACCACAATCAAAAGCGTCGAGACGCTCGCCTGCGATGCCGGCTGGCGGAATTATCACTTCGTCAAGGTGACGACCGCGGACGGGCTGGTCGGCTGGAGCGAATATGACGAGGGCTTTGGCGCGCCCGGCGTGACCGCGGCGATCGAGCGGCTGTCGGCGCGGGTGGTCGGCAAGAATGCGTTCGAGCACGAGCGGATCTATGTCGAGCTGTTCGCCGCGACGCGCCCTGCCGCCGGCGGCGTGGTGGCGCTGGCGCTCGGGGCGATCGAGAACGCGCTGCTCGACGTCAAGGCCAAGGCGCTCGGCGTGCCCTGCTACGACCTGCTCGGCGGCAAGATCCGCGACCGCGTGCGGGTCTACTGGTCGCATTGCGCGACCTGGCGCATCAATCATCCCGACTGGTACAAGCCGGCGATCACCGATCTCGACGGCGTCAAGGCGATCGGGGCCGAGGTGCGCGAGAAGAAATTCACGGCGATGAAGACCAACATCTTCGTCTACACCGACGGCAAGCCGCAAGGATGGCGCCCGGGCTTCGGCTCGCCGTTCCAGCCCGAGATCAATATCGACCGCACTGTGCTGCGCAATCTCTGCATGCACCTGGAGGCGATCCGCGACGGCGCGGGGCCGGATGTCGATCTCCTGCTCGACCTCAACTTCAACGCCAAGACCGAGGGCTATCTGAAAATCCTGCGCGCCATCGAGAAGATGGACATGTTCTGGGTCGAGATCGACACCTTCAATCCGCAGGCGCTCGGCTATATCCGCCGCCAGAGCCCGCACCCGATCTCGTCCTGCGAGACGCTGCTCGGCCTGCGCGAATTCCTGCCCTATTTCACCGAGCAGGCGATGGATGTCGCGATCATCGACACGCCGTGGAACGGGGTCTGGCAGTCGATGAAGATCGCCGCCACCGCCGAGCATTTCGAGGTCAACGTCGCGCCGCATAATTTCTACGGCCACCTCTGCACCATGATGAACGCGCATTTCTGCGCCGCGGTGCCGAACCTGCGGATCATGGAGACCGACATCGATCGGCTGGCCTGGGACCACGAGCTGTTCACCCATGTGCCCGAGTTCGTCGACGGTCATCTCGTGATCCCGGATCGTCCGGGCTGGGGCACCGAGCCGAACGAGGAAGGCCTGCGCGCGCATCCGCCGAAGAACAAGGGCGGGTTGTTGAATTACGGGTTGAAGAAGTAGGCGGTTGTTGCGCCGGCCCCTCACCCCATCGTCGTCCCGGCGAAGGCCGGGACCCATAACCACCGCTGGGTGGTGTGTAAGGGATTATCGCCCCAGCAGAGCAAAACAATGCGCAGTTGGGGTAATGGGTCCCGGCCTTCGCCGGGACGACAAAGACTAATTATCCTCGCGCACTGCCGTGAACGCGCTGTCGATCACGTCGCCGATCGGCTGCCAGGCATTGCCGTCGAACTGCACCAGCCGCATCTGCTTGATCGGGCGGAAGTCCTTCGGTCCGGTGTTGATCACGATCCCGGGCAGCGCGATCGGGCTCTGATAGTCCTTCAGCGACGCGGCCTGCCGCATGATGTTCTCGCGCGACAGATCGTCGCCGCACTGGCGCAGCACCTGCATCAGCGTATCGGCTGCGGCGTAGCCGAACACGGCGTAGATGTCGTCCTTGTCGCCATCAGGATAATATTTGTCCATGAAGGCGAGCCACGCCTTGATCTGCGGATCGTCCTTCCAGGAGGCATCGCCGGCATCCTTGAGGAACGAGGTCGAGATCACGCCGAGCGAATTCTGCAGGCCTGCCGGCCGCAGCGCGCTGGCGATCGAGGCCGACGCATTGTCGAGGATGAACACCGGATGCCAGTCGAGGTCGGCGGCGACGCGGATCGCGCGCGCCGCGATTGCCGGCGCACCGTCGAACACAAGGATATCGGCGCCGGAGTTCTTCAGGATTCCGATCTGGTTCTGGATCGCGGTCTCCGACGCGTCGAAGGCGAGATCGGCGACGATCATGCCGGCGGTGTCGCCGAGCCCCTCCTGCAATCCCTTGAACAGGTCGCGGCCGAACTGGTCGTTTTGCCAGAGCACCGCGATCTTGCGCGAGGGATAGGCGGCCTGGATGTAATTGGCGTAGATCCGCCCCTCGGCGCGGAAGGTCGGCTGCCAGCCCATGGTCCAGGGAAAGGCCACAGGATGCGCCCACGCCTCGTCGCCGGAGGCAACGAACAGCTGCGGCACCTTGTTCTCGTTGAGGTACTTCCGCACCGCGAGATTGCTCGGCGTGCCGAACGAGCCGAACATCAACAGCACGTCCTGCTTCTCGACGAGATCGCGGGTCTGCTCCATCGCAATCTTCGGATTGGAGCTGTCATCGACCGAGACGAACCTGACCTTACGGCCGTTGATGCCGCCATGCTCGTTGACCATGTCGAAATAGGCCGCCTCCGCCCGCCCGATGGTCGCGAACGCCGCGAGCGGCCCGGTGTAGGGCATGACATTGCCGATGCGGATCTCGTTGCCGGCCGCCGGCTGCGCCTGCTGCGCGCGCAACGGCGCCGCCGCGAGGACAGCTACGAGGACGAGGGATATCGAAAGCGCCGTTTGTCTTTTTGTTTGCATCAACATCGCCACAAACGCCGGCGGCTGGCCGGCGCTCCTCCCGAGCGAGCGGAGTTTATCGCCCAAGCCAATGCCGGAAAAATGAAATGTTGATGGCGGACCGATACTCTTCTTACCTCCCCGCTTGCGGGGTCGAGACGAGCGGAGCTCGCTCTTAGGTCGGATTGCATCGAAGGTGCAATCCGGGTGGGGGCTGCTTCCACATAGAGAGGGTCGTTTTGCGGCGAGACCCCACCCCAACCCTCCCCCGCAAGCGCAGGGCTATCGCATTTCGTGGCGGTGTCCTCATGGCCATCCTTCGAGACGCCCGCCTTCGGCGGGCTCCTCAGGATGAGGTCTTGTTTTGCGGCACAATAGTAGACCCTCATGGTGAGGAGCGCCGCTTGCGGCGCGTCTCGAACCACGAGGCCAAGCACTTGCGCGGTCGCCAAGGGGCATATGCGATAGCCCTGCCCGCAAGCGGGAGAGGGAGCGCAGTTCCCGCATGGCGATCAACGCAATGTTATATCGAGCCAGCCGAGCGGGTTGACCGCGACGCGGTCACCGCTGTCGACCAGGACGGTCGTGGTTTCGGCCTCAATGATCGCGGGACCGGCCAGCGCTTGGCCCGGCCTGAGATCGTCGAGCGCGTAGACCGGCACCTCGCGCCAGGCACCGAACCAGGCCTGCCGCTTGCCGCGCGGCGCGCAGGGCGCAGCCGAGCTCGCCTTTCCGGCATCACTCCCGCCGCGCGCCACCTTGCCGACCGCGGCGACGCGGGCGTTGACGAACACCACCTCCTGCCCGCGCGAGGCATAGGTGTAGAGCTCCTCGTGGCGGCGATGGAAGCGTTCCTCGATCTGCGCCACCAGGTCCGCGGCACCGAGATCGAGCTCGCCGAGCGGCACGTCGATCTCGAACACCTGCTCGCCGTAGCGCATCTCGGCCGAGCGCTCGATGGCGATATCGCCCTTGAACCAGTCGCGCAGGCGGCCCGCCGCCTGCTCGTCCAGCGCGGCGAACAAGGCGCGAACCTCGTCGGCGGAAATCCGGCCCGTGCCGTAATGGGTGCGGCTGACCTCGTAGCGCAGATCGCTGGTCAGCATGCCCCAGGCCGAAAGGACAGAAGCGACCGTCGGCACGATGATGCGCTTGATCTCGAGCTCGCGCGCGACCTCGGCGGCGTGCATGCCGGCGGCGCCGCCGAAGCTGAGCAACGCGAATTTGCGGGGATCGACGCCGCGGCGCAAGGTCATCAGGCGGATGCCGTCGGCCATCTTCAGATTGATCATCTTGTAGATGCCGGCGGCGGCCTCGATCCGCGACAGCTCGAGCGCTGCGGCGATCCGGTCCACCGCCGCTTCCGAGGCTGCGCGATCGAGCGGCCGCGCGCCGCCCATGAAGGCCGCGGCATCGAGATAGCCGAGCACGACATTGGCATCGGTGACGGTGGCGGCGGTGCCGCCATTGCCGTAGCAGGCCGGCCCCGGCACCGAGCCCGCGCTCTCCGGCCCGACCCGCAACGTGCGGCCGCCGTCGACGTTCGCAATCGAGCCGCCGCCGGCGGCGATGCTGGCGATGTCGAGGCTGCGCAGCGCGATGCGCTGGCCGGCGAGCATGCCGTCGGCCGACAGCGAGGCCTGGCCATCTGCGATCAGTGAGATGTCGGTCGAGGTGCCGCCCATGTCGAACGGCACGAGATCGGGAATTCCGAGAAGATCCGCGCAGCGGCGGCTGCCGGAAATGCCGCCGGCCGGCCCCGACAGCACCGTGCCCGCGGCGAGCCGCGAGGCTTCCTCGACCGGCGCCATGCCGCCATGCGACAGCACGACGAACAGCGAGCCCGCAAAGCCGGCTTCCGCGAGGCTGCGCTCCAGATTGGTGAGATAGCGCCGCACCGTCGGCGCGACATAGGCGTTCACGATCGTGGTCGAGACGCGCTCATATTCCTTGATCTGCGGCAGCACGTCGCTCGAGCGCGACACGCTGACGTCGGGCAGCTCCTTCGCCAGTTGCTCGACGGCGGTGAGCTCATGCGCCGGGTTGAGATAAGCGTGCAGAAAGCAGACCGCGACCGAATTCGCACCGGAACGTTTCATCTCGGCGATGACATCGCCGAGCGCGGCGGCGTCGAGCGCAACCGCGGCGCTGCCGTCGGCCTTCAGCCGCTCGCGCACGCCAAAGCGGCGCTCGCGCGGCACCAGCGGCTCCGGCGGCGGCGTGCGCAGATCGTAGCGGTCCGGCTTCAGCCCTTCGCGCATCTCGACGACATCGCGGTGTCCCTCGGTGGTCAGGAGCGCAACTCTCGCACCCTTGCGCTCGAGCAGCGCATTGGTCGCAACTGTCGTGCCGTGCACCAGGCGATCGGTCGCGGCGAGCATCGCCGCGCGTGTCACGCCGAGGCGGCGCGCCAGCTCTTCCAGTCCCGCCATGACGCCGATCGACTGATCGGCCGGCGTGGAGGGCGATTTTGCAAAAACCGTGCGCCCGGTTTTGTCAGTTGCAACCAGGTCGGTGTAAGTGCCGCCGACGTCGACCCCAATCGTGTACATCGCTGCCTACACCGCTTTCGAAACCAAACCTTGCGCAAGATCGCGCGCCCGCGCTTCCGCCGAGCGCTTCTCCGGCGGCCCCCAGCCGCCGCCGCCAGAGGACCGGATCTCGAGGCAGTCGCCGGGGCGCAGCTCGATGCCGACCTCCTTGGTCTTCAGCACGCGCGGCTCGCGTCCTTCCGAGAGCAGCCGGTAGTGATGCGGCTCGCCGTCCTTGCCGCCGAGCATGCCGCAGGGACCATGGCGCGCGCCGTCGCCGGCGGTGTTGCCCTTGGCCGGCTTTTGCGTCTCCAGCACCATGTCGAGCGCGACGCCAAGCCCGCCGCGATGCTGGCCGTCGCCGCCGGAGTCCGGCCGGAATTCGTGCTGGCGGAAATGCAGGGGAAAGCGCACCTCTGCCACCTCGATGCTGCCGAATTTGAGTCCGCCGACCGAGTGCCATTCGCCGATCGACGAATAACCGTCGCCGCCGGGCGAGGCGCCGCCGCCGGGCCGGGCCTGGAACATGTGCCAGATGAAATTGCGTCCGTTGCGCGGATCCTCGCCCTGGATCGCGATGCGGAAGCGGCGTCCCCACCCGCCCATCACGCGATCCGGACAGGACGCCGACATCGCCTTGATGATGGCTTCGACGATCTCATTGGATGGATGGCTGGTGCACAAGGTGACGGGACGGCCGGGATCGGCCCAGACAATCGTGCCCTGCTTCGCCACCACCTTCAGCGGCCGCAGCGCGCCGGTGTTCTTGGGAATGTCGGCGTCGATCAGATAGGCAAAGGCCATCGCGACCGCCGCCTGCATGTTGGCGTGCGACGAATTGACGAAGCTGGTCGACTGCGGATCGGAGCCGGCGAGATCGACCTCGATGTCGCTGCCCTTCTTCGTCACCTTGGCGGCGATCTTGATGTCGGTGCGGCCGTGGCCGTCATCGTCGAGCAGGGCCTCGCCGTAGAACACGCCGTCCTTCCAGGTCGACACCACGGCGCGGGTCTGCTGCTCGGTCGCGTCGAGAATAGCCTCGATCGCGGCTTCGACGGTCTCGGCACCGAACTCGCTGAACAGCTTTGCGACGCGCCGCTCGCCGAGATGCGCGGCACCCAGCATCGCCGCGAGGTCGCCGCGGAATTCGCGGGGGTTGCGGATGTTCAAAGCCAGCAGATCGAGCAGATCCTCGCGCGGCTTGCCGGCCTCGTAGAGCTTGACCGGCGGAATGCGAATGCCTTCCTGATAGATCTCGGTGGCGGCTGGATTGTAGGCGCCGTGGGTGGCGCCGCCGATGTCGCTCTGATGCGCGCGCACGATGGTCCAGAGCAGCCTTTTTCCCCCATCGAAGACCGGCACGAATGCGGTCAGATCAGGCAGATGACTGCCGCCCTGATAGGGATCGTTGAGCAGGATGACGTCGCCGGGCGCGACATCCTTGAAACGCTCCTCGACCGCCAGCGTCGCCCAGGGCAAGGCGCCGACATGAACCGGAATGTGGTCGGCCTGCGCGATCAGCCGCCCGTTGGTGTCGCAGATCGCCAGCGAGAAATCGCGGCTGGAATTGAGGATCTGCGAATAGGAAGTGCGAAGCATGGCTTCGCCCATCTCCTTCACGATCGACGACAGGCGGTGCTGGACGACGGAGCGGGTGATCGGATCGATCTTGGCGGACATCTTGGCCTTCTTGGCGCGAGCGACTTGCGCAGGGAGGATGGTGGAACCGGTCGATCGAAACCGGAATTCCTTCTTATAGCCAGTGGCTTGCCGATCGCAAATCGGCTGGCCCGGCCGAAACGGATCATTCCATCGATCAGCAAGTCGTGATCGGCAAGAATCTTCGCCGCCGCGACGGAATAGAACTCACGCTGCTGCGTCCCACCCATGCAAGCCGGCCCAAGCCGTAACCGCTCGGGCCTTCCCGACAACTCCCAGGGTGAACGCAAATGCTTCCTCGATTCCTTAAGTCCGGCCTCGCGCCGCTCGCCGCGGCCGCCCTGCTCGCTTTTGCAGCTGCGGCGGCTGCTTTCGCGCATGACGACCATCATCCGGACCAGACCGCGCAGTCGGCGGAAGAGCGCGCCTTCCTTGCGGAAAACGATGCCGCGATGACCAAGATGATGAACGACATGGCCGCCAAACCGAGCGGCGATATCGATCGCGACTTCGTCGCGATGATGGCGCCGCACCACCAGGGCGCGATCGACATGGCCGTGATCGAGCTCCGCTACGGCAAGAACGAGCAGCTGCGCCGGATCGCGCAGGAAATCATCATCGAGCAGCGGCAGGAGATCGACGCCATGAAGCTCGCGATCGGAGATCCGGTGACATCTGCGCCCGCCCCGACGCAGCAGAGCCCGGCGCCCGCCGCTCACGATCACGCGGCTCACGATCACATGAACATGTCCCACGAAATGAAGAACTAGGAGCCTCAAACGATGAACCGCAAAATCCTGAAGTGCCTGCTGGCGACGACCGTGCTGGCGATGTCGAGCTCCGCCTTCGCCGGACAGGCGCCGGGCGCGGCGTCCGCGCCCGACATTGCGGTCAGCCATCACGATCGCGTCTACGCCGCCGAGCAATTCTCCAACACCGTGTCGGTCACCGACCCGGCCGACAACAAGCTGCTCGGCGTGATCCGGCTCGGCGATCCGCAGCCGGGCAATTTCAGCCCGCTCTACAAGGGGCAGGTGCTGGTGCACGGCATGGGTTATTCGCCCGACCACCAGACGCTCGCGGTGGTCTCGATCGGGTCGAACTCGGTGACCTTCATCGACACGGCGACGAACTCGGTCAAGCACGTCACCTATGTCGGACGCTCGCCGCACGAGGCGTTCTTCACGCCCGACGGCAAAGAAATCTGGGTCACCGTGCGCGGCGAGAATTACATCTCGGTCATCGACGCGCAGAGCTTCAAGGAAACGACGCGCATCGAGGTGCCGGCCGGACCGGGCATGCAGATATTCTCGCCGGACGGCAAGTACGGCTACATCTGCTCGTCGTTTAATCCGGAGACCGACGTGGTCTCGGTCGCAGACCATCAGATCGTCGCGAAGGTAAAGCAGGAAAGCCCGTTCTGCCCGAACATCGCGGCCTCGCCCGATGGCGACCAGGTCTGGTTCACGCTTAAGGATGTCGGCCGGACGCAGGTGTTCAACGCCAAGCCGCCGTTCAACCTGATCAAGACCATCGACACCGGCCCGATCACCAACCACGTCAATTTCGCCAGGACCTCAAAGGGGACCTTCGCCTATGTGACCATCGGCGGCACCAACGAGGTCAAGGCGTTTCGAATCGATGATTTCTCGCAAGTCGCGACCATCCCCGTCGGCAATCTGCCGCACGGCGTCTGGCCGTCCGGCGACGGCACGCGGGTCTATGTCGGTCTCGAAAATGCCGACGCGCTGGCCGCGATCGACACCGCGACCAACAAGGTGATCGCCAACATCCCGATCGGCCAGGCGCCGCAGGCCATAGCTTACGTACCGAACGCCGCGCCGAATCCGGATGACCGCCAGAACCTGCAGGCGCTCGGTGTTGCCGGCCAGGCCGCTCACCTTGCGCTCGCGCCGAAGAAGCAGGCCAAGGACGACAAGCCGCCGACCAGCGTCTCGCTGTTCGATCAGGGGCTGATCCAGGTGCTGCAGGCATCGGTCACCGGCCTCGAACCCAAGCAGCACTACGTGCTAGGATTGGCCGAACGTGCCGATGGCACGGGATCGGTGGAGCCTCTGGCAGCCTTCACGACCAATCCCGCCGGCTCCGCCATTGTCAACGTCACCGGACCGATCCGCCAGATCGTGCGGAGCGCAGCCAGGACGGAGCGGCGCTACCTCGTCATCGCATCCGGCGAACCGGCGAAGCTCGGAGCAGTCGTCCAGGTGCAAGCGCCATGAGCGACATGCTGCACCAGATCGAGCCGGTCATCCCGGCGCTGCGCCGCTACGCGCGTGCGCTGGTCCGCAACCACGCGGCCGCCGACGATCTGGTGCAGGACTGCCTGGAGCGCGCCGTTAGTCACTGGCACCAGCGGCGCGAAACCGGCAGTCCACGGTCATGGCTGTTCGCCATCCTGCACAACCTTGCCGTCAACCAGTTCCGCAGCGCATCCGCGCGCGCCCGGCACGTCGCCATCGACGAGGCGGGTGAGCACGAGCTCGGACAGGATGCGGTGCAGGAGCAGAAACTGATGTATCAGGACGTGCTCGGGAAGCTCGGGAAGCTTCCCGACGAGCAGCGCGCCGTGCTGCTGCTGATCGCCGTCGAAGACCTGACCTACGCGGAGGCCGCCAAGGTGCTCAACATTCCCGTCGGCACCGTGATGTCGCGCCTGTCGCGAGCACGCGAGAAGCTGCAGCAGGAGCTGGAAGGGCCCGCGAATAACCAGCACAGGAACGTCGTACAGTTGCGGAGCATCCCATGAGCAATCGTCCCATCTCGGAAGACGATCTGCACGCCTATGTCGATCACGCGCTCGAGCCCGAGCGCCAGGCCGAAGTCGCCGCCTATCTGGAGAGCCATCCGGATGTGGCAAAGCGCGTCGCTTCCTTTTCCGATCAGCGCTGCTGGTTGCGCTCGGCCCTCGCACCGATTGCAGAGGAGCCGCTGCCGCCACAACTCAATTTATCAAGGATCATCGAGAGCAAGCGCCGCCGCCCCGCCCCGTTTCGCTGGGCGATCGCGGCGACGCTGATGCTTGCAATCGGCGGCGTCGGCGGATGGGCGCTCCGTGGCGCGACCGAAGGGCCCGCCGTCGGCCTTGCCGCGCTCGCCCAGGAAGCGAGCGATTCCTACAAGGTGTACGCCTCCGATCGCACCCGGCCGGTCGAACTGCGCGACAGCGCCGAGCTTGTGCAGTGGGTCTCCAACAGGCTGCGTCAACCGGTCAAGCTGCCGGATCTGACGAAGTCGGGATATCGCTTGATGGGCGGACGGGTGGTGCCGACCGCACATGGTCCTGCGGCCATGTTCATGTACGACGACGATCGCGGCGAGCGGCTCGTGGTTCTCACCCGTCCGATGACGTCGGACCAGAACGCGCCGATGGCCGCGCATTCGGGTGGCGACGTCGCGGGCTTCTCGTGGGCCGACGGCGGTACGGGCTACTCCCTGGTGGGGCCGCGCGGGGCCGATTCCCTGCGGCCGCTTGCCAACGAGATTCGCAAGCAGGCGCAGACGATCTGATCGGAACGGAGCGCTAGGGCCTGGTGTAAATCAGGAACAGCACGATCCCGATCACCAGCGCGCCGGCGATGAACAGCAGCACCGCGGGCAGCCCGAACAGCGCCGCAACGCCGGCGGTGCTGGATTGCAGCAGCGCTGCGCCGAGGAAGAACGCGAGATTGACCGAGGACAGCGCCTTGCCGGTGTTCTGTGCGGCGACAAGCTGGCGCGTCATGCCGTAGATCAGCGGCTGCGCCGACGTCGCGAGCCCGATCAGGATCAATAGCACCAGGTCATATTGCGTCGGCATCACGGCAACGCCGAACAGGTTCGAGACCGGGAAATGCGGTGCCCCGGCCGCCATCAAGACGAGCAGCAGCGCAGCAATGGCATGCGTCACCGCCACCATGGCGCGGCGGTGCCCGAACTTGCGATCGAAGGCGCCGATGCAGGCCGGGCCGACGATCATCGCCAGCGTGAACAGGCCGAGCACATTGCCGGCTTCGATCCGGCTCAGCCCTTTCTCATCCATCAGCCACGGCCCGCCCCACAAACCGCGCAAGGTCAGCGACGCGCCGAGCGACACCAGCGACAGCGCGATCAGGCCGCGCAGGCCGCGCGACATGCCGAGCCGCAGCACCTCGGCCATCTGGTGCAGCGGCGAGGAATCGTCCGCATGCGCCGCCGGCTGCCGCGGCACCAGCGCGAACACCGCGATCAGCACGACAATGCCGAAGCCGGCCGAAACCCAGAAACCGGCGCGCCAGCCGAACTGATCGACCACGAAGGCCAACGGGCTTGCCGACAGCAGCATCCCGATATTGCCGATCGAGAGGATCAGGCCGGACCACAGGCCGAACTTCGCCGCCGACATCTGCTTGGCCGCGAGCGTCATCGGGCACATCAGCATGCCTGAAGTGGCGACGCCGAGCATCAGCTGGCCAAGCACGAAGCTCGCGGGCCCCGTCGCCAGCGCCGAGACCAGCGTGCCGATCACAGTTCCGGCGAGCAGGCTCAGCGACACCGGCCGCACGCCGAAACGATCCATCGCGGCGCCGACCGGGATTTGCGAGGCGGCAAAGGAGAAATGATAGATCGAGGTGAGGCTCGCCAGGGCCTGCGGCGAGGTGCCGAAATCCGACGCCATCAGATCGAGGCTGATCGCCGGAATGGTCCGCAGCAGCGTCGACAGCATGTGGCCGGAGGCCAATGCCAGAAGTGCAAGCACCAGGGCGCGGAACCCGATCCCCGCCTCTTCCTTCGTCACCACGCCGTCCACGAATCGCCTCTTCCCCGAGCGGTTTGGCGACGGGCGTAACATTATTGGGACGGGGGTGCCAAGTTTGAGGGCAGAGTGACCTTCTGCGCTCCACGCACCGTCATGGCCGGGCTTGTCCCGGCCATCCACGTCTTTCTTCGCGCGGAGCCCAAGACGTGGATGCCCGGGACAAGCCCGGGCATGACGAATTTATGGGAAGCGCGTCCCTTACTGCTTATGGAACACCAGCGTGCGCAGCTCGATGCTCTCGCGCGGCGCGGCGTCCGCGGGCGTGGTGGGATCGACAAACGCCGTATGCGGCCCGAACCGCGTGCGGCCGTCGGTCGCCGAGTCGTAGCATTTCAGCAGGATCGCCTCGTCCGGCGTCATCTCCGGAATGTAGAACCAGCGATGGTTCGGGTTGTACTTCACCGAGTAGGTCTCGCCGCTGCGGTTCGGATAGATCAGGTCGGAGGCGATCAGATCCTCCGGCGCCACTGTCGTACCGTCGGCCATCGCAAGCGGTGAATCGCGCAGAGGCCCGCGGATCGGGCGCCACAGATTGATCACCTGGACGCGGCCCTTGACCAGTTGCTCGGCCTCGTCGGGCAGGTGCTCGAACACCCGGTTGTGGCCGGAGACGGCGGTCTGGTCGACATGGACGCGGGTCGCCGGCTGGCGCGGTCCGCCGCCGCGGATATCGGCTGCACCCTCGACGCGTTTGCGCACGGTGTGATCGAAGATGAAAACACGATCCGCCTTCAGCGTTGCCTTCAGGAAAGCTTCGACGGCGGGATAGTAGACGTTGCAGACTTCGTTGTCGTCGTAATAGTCCTTCACGCTGGTCGGATGCTTGACCAGCGCAAAGCCCTCGCGATCGAGCGAGAAGCCGTCGGCGATCAAGCGTCCGTCAAAGATCGGAACATTGTGGGCTTCGGGCAGCGCGGTGGATTTGGGTTCGCCGGGCGGCGGATCGAAGGCGTAGGTCCGGGGCTTGCCCGGCGTCGGCGCAAGATAATTCAGTTCAGCGGTCACAAACGGCAGCGACTCGATGCGAGTTTGTTGAAGGCCCATGGTGATCTCCCGGACTCGATTGTTCGTCTGTTTGATCTTGGCGGCGCCGGCCGGGGTGGCAAGGTCGCGGCGAAAATAGCAACGTTGCGGTTTTGGAATGTGCCAAACGGGGAAAATCCTTGCCGCGCGGCAGTCCGCGGACGAATGGATGTTTTGAATCACGGGTTCGTTAGCGGTGCAATAGTGTGGCGTTGAATCGCTTCCGCGCAGACGGTCCACGTCTCCCACTTGCAGGGCCGCCGCAGGTGCGCCGGCAAAATATCGAAAACAACCCCATGCAAAGGAGCTGCCGGCCTTCGACAGGGCAGCTTGACACGTCGGGCAAATCAGGGATACATTTCCAATATTCCGAAATCGTGTAACCACCCGTCGTCCTGGCGAAAGCCAGGACCCATTACCACCGAATTTGATAGTGAGCGGGATCGCGGCCCCAGCGTCGTACAACAACTGCCATCCGGGGTAATGGGTCCTGGCTTTCGCCAGGACGACGCTGGTGTCGCTTGCAAATTGCCTACAATCCGGCGCCCTTCTCTACGGCTCCAGCAAACGACCGGTCGACAATGTCGGCAGCATTGATCTTCTGCCTGATCAGGCCCCAGCGGTCGTAGAGGTCGATGGTCTTCTGCTCGTCGGCCACCACGCTGTCGTCGATCGGCGCGATGCGGATCTTGGCCCGCGTCAGCCAGTTCAGCGGCACCGCGGGCGGGATGTTCATCAGCCTGCCCCAGGTCGCGGCGTAGCCCTCGACATTGTTCTGCGACCAGGCGCGCGCGGCGGCGAGGCGACGCACGAAATCCTCGAGCTCGGCGCGCTTGCCCTTGATCGCATCGGGCGTTGCGACCTGGAAGCCGAGGCCGGGCGTGATGCCGTCGGCCGTGATGACGCGGCGCGACTTGAACAGCACCTCTTCCTGGCTCACATAAGGCTCCCAAGTCGACCAGGCGTCGACCGCACCCTGCGTGTAGGCGACTTTCGCATCCGACGGTGCGAGAAACACGATCTGCACGTCGCTCGCCTGCCAGCCCTTCGATTCCAGCGCCGCCAGGATCAGCTGATGGCCGATCGAACCGCGGCCGGTCGCGATCTTCTTGCCGCGCAAATCGTCAAAGCTCTTGATCGCGGAGTTTTCCGGCACCACGACCGCGAGCCCGTCGCGCGACTGCCGCACGGCCGCGATCGCCTTGACCGGAATTTTGGCGGCGGCCGCGAAGGTGAACGGCGCGTCGCCGACCAGGCCGGTGTCGATCGCGCCCGCCCCAAGCGCCTCCAGCAGCGGCGCGGCAGCGGCGAACTCCTTCCACTCGATCTTGTAGGGAACGTCCTTGAGCACGCCGGCCGCTTCCATCACGGCCTGCGAATTGCCCTTCTGGTCGCCGACGCGCAGCGTGGTCTGCGCGCAGGCCGCGTCGATGGCGGCAAGCGTTAGCGCGGCCGCAACAATGAGACGAATCATTCGGCGGCAATCCCCCGCTGCTGGTCGCGCGCTTCGATCAGCTTGCGGGTCAGCGGGATCAGCGCGCGGCCATAGTCGATCGCGTCGACCAGCGGATCGAAGCCGCGGATCAGGAAGTGACTGACGCCGAGATCGTAGTAGTCGGCGAACACCTCGGCGACCTGCTCGGGCGTGCCGACCAGCGCGGTGGTGTTGCTGTTGGCGCCGGTCAGCTTGGCGATCTCGGTCCACAGCCGCTTGTCGATGCGCGTGCCTTGATCGGCGAGCGCCAAGAGCCGCTTGGCGCCGTCGGTCGCGTGGTTGGGACGGCGATAGCCGGTCTGGTCCTGCAACGCGGTGGCGCGCTCGAGGATATGTTCCGCCTTCTTCCAGGCCTTCTCCTCTGTGTCGGCGAGGATCGGCCGCACCGACAGGCTGAAGCGCGGCGTCGGCCGGCCGTGCCTGGCAGCTGCCGCGCGCACCCGCGCGGTGACGTCGCGCACCTGCGCGTAGGACTCGCCCCACAGCGCGAAGGTGTCAGCGTGCTTGCCCGCGACCTCGACCGCGGCGTCCGAGCCGCCGCCGACGAAGGTGTAGATGCCGCCCTTCTGCAACGGCTTCACCTGCGAGAAGCCGTTCTCGATGTTGTAATACTTGCCGCTGTAGTTGAACGGCTTCTCGCTGGTCCATTCCAGCCGCACCACGTCGAGGAATTCGCTGGTGCGGGCGTAGCGCTCGTCCTTGTCGTCGAGCGTGTTGCCGTCCTGGCGCAGCTCGATGGCGTTGCCGCCGGTGATGACGTGCAGCGAGACGCGGCCGCCATAGAATTGATCCAGCGTCGCGAGCTGGCGCGCCAGCAGCGTCGGCGCGGTGAAGCCCGGGCGCTGCGCGATCATCACCTTGAGCTGCTTGGTGATCGTGAGGACATGCTGCGCGACCTGCAACGCATCCGGCGTGGTGGAGTGGAACGCCAGCAGCGCGCGATCGAAACCGGCGAGCTCATGCGCCTTGGCCACCGTCTCGATATAGGGCGGATCGAGCACCGGCCCGGCGCGGACGATGGTCTCGGAGGCATTGTTGTTGGTGATGAAGCCGATGAACTCGACCGGCATGACGGGAACTCCGTTGTTGTTGGCTATTGTTTTCAGACGCCCAGCGCGGAGCGTCCGGCGGAGACACGGGTGGCATCGTCTTGCGGGGTATGGACGCGGCCGCACAGCACGTCACGGTAATGCCGCTCCAGCGGATTGGTTCGCGACAGGCCGTGATTGCTGGTCAGCGACAAGGCATCCTCCACCACTGCCGCGGCGTTGTTGGTCACCGTCAGCTTGATGATGTTAGACTCGATCGCGGACAGCGGGAAGCCGTTATCGAAATCGGCGGCGAAGCTGTCGATCAGGCGGGCATTGACCGCGAGCCGCGCCTCGATCGCGCCGACGACCTCCTGCATCCGCGGCAAGGTCGCGAGCGGCGCGCCGAGATTGGCGGGCACCCGCTCCTTCAGGAATTTGACCAGCCAGTCGCGGGCAGCGCGGGCGATGCCGTCATAGATCGCGGCGACGAAGATCGCGTGCACGGTCGCCTGGGTGACGTCAGGAACCTTCCAGTCGTCGGGCCTGCGGACGTCGATCTCGTAATCCAGCGGAAACACCACGTCGTCGAAGATCACGGTGTGGCTGCCGCTGGCGCGCAGGCCGAGATGATCCCAGGTCTCCTCGATCCGCGTTCCCGGCAGACCGGCGGGAACCAGAAGCAAGCCGACACGGGTCTCCGGCTCATCGGTCTTTGCCCAGACCGAATACCATTTCAGGATCGGCGCGCCGGTCGAATAGATCTTCCTGCCGGTCAGCCGCCAGCCAGTCTCGGTGCGACGCGCTGTGGTCGCCGGCAGGCCGCCACGCGCGGGCGACCCGAGCTCGGGCTCGACGCGCAGCGCGTTGATCAGCGCCACGCCTTCGACCGTTTCCTTGGCGAGCTTGCGCGACAGCCGGCCCGGCCAACGCGTGCTGCGCGCCATCACCAGATGCTGGATGTAATGCATCGACAGCACCAGCGCGGTCGACGGATCGGCCTTGCCGATGATGCCAAGCACGCGCGTGGCGTCGCGGGCGCCCGCTCCGCCACCGCCGAGCGCGGCGGGCACCGTCAGCGCCAGCAGACCTTCGCGCGACAGATCGGCGAAATTCTCGAACGGAAAGCTGGCGTCGCGGTCGTGCGCCGGCGCACGCGCGGCAAACACCTCGGCGAGCCGCAACGCGCGCGCGATGTGCTCCGACTCGTTCGCCGGCGGCAGCTCCCTCGCCGCTGATGTCACCATGTCGCCTCCAGCCCGAGCAGGCCGAGAATCTGCTTGCGCAGCTCAGCCAGATAAGGATCGCCGCGATGCCGCGGGTACGGCCGGGCGACAGCGATGTCCGCCTCGATCCGCGCCGGCCGATCGGAGAGCACGATGACGCGGTTGGCGAGCACCAGCGCCTCCTCGACGTCATGGGTGACCAATAGCGTGGTAAAGCCCTTGCGCTGCCACAGCGCGACGAGTTCCGACTGCATCGCGATCCGCGTCAGCGAGTCGAGCTTGCCGAGCGGCTCATCGAGCACGAGGATCTTCGGATCGTTGACCAGCGCGCGCGCCAGCGCCACGCGCTGCGCCATGCCACCGGACAGCTGGTGCGGATAGGCGTTGCGGAACGAGGACAGGCCGACCAGCTCGATGACATCATCGACACGGTGGCGCTGCGCCTTCAAAATGCCCTGCGCTTCGAGGCCAAGCGCGACATTGTCCCACACCGTGCGCCACGGAAACAGCGTCGGATCCTGGAACACGACGACGCGCGACGGATGCGGGCCGGCGATGCGAACCTCATCCTCGCGCAGCGAGCCGGACCGCGGCTTCTCCAGCCCCGCGACCAGCCGCAGCAGGGTCGACTTGCCGCAGCCGGACGGGCCGAGCAGCGCCACGAACTCGCCCGGCGCGATCGAGAGACTGACATTGTCGAGCACCGGCAACGTGGCGCCATCGATATCGAAGGCGTGGCTGACGCCTTCGATATCGAGCTCGGCGCCGACCGCAGGATAGGTGATTGCTTCGGCTGCGGACTGCACTACCACTTGACGACGCCCTTCTGCCAGACCAGCAGGCGGTCGCGGGTGCGGAACAAGAGCGTGATCGCGCCGGAGCAGAGCAGCGACATCACGATCAGCGCCGCATACATGTTGGCATAGGCCGCCCAGCCCTGCGCCCATTGCAGGTACCAGCCGAGCCCGGCCTTGACGCCGATCATCTCGGCGACGACGAGCACCGCAAAGGACGAGCCGAGCCCCATGAACAGGCCGACGAACACATGCGGCAGCGCGGCTGGGATCGCGACCTTCAGCACCAGGAACGATGGTTTTGCGCCGAGCGTGCGCGCGACGTCGTAATAGGCGCTGCTGACGCTCGCCACGCCCGACCAGGTCAGCACCGTCACCGGGAAGCCGGTTGCGAGCGCGATCAGGAAGGTCGAGGCGCTCCAGCTCGACGGAAAGGTGAAGAAGGCGATCGGCAGCCAGGCGGTGGCCGGCAGCGGGCCGATGAAGCGCAGCACCGGATGCACCCAGTAACCGATCTTCTGCGACCAGCCGATCGAGACGCCCGTGATGAAGCCAATGGTCGCGCCGATGATGTAGCCGCCGAGCTGCAGCTTGATCGAGGCGAACACGCTATCGAGCAGTTTTGGCAGATCGTCGGTGTAGACTTCGAGGATCGACTGCGGCGGCGGGAAGAACGGCAGCGGCAGCCAGGCGAATTTCGCGGTGGCGACCTCCCACAACGTCACGAAGGCGCCGAACGCCACCAGCCACGGCGCGCGTTTGCGCAACGCCTGACCGGCGCCGCCGAGATAATCCGCGCTGACCGTGCCGAACAGGATGAAGGCGGCGATGACGATCGCACCGATGCCGAGCGATCCGGTCCGCGACCAGTCGCCGACATCGGGCCAATGAAGGCATGAGAGGCCGAATGCGAGCCAGACGAGGCTCGCCGCAAGGCCGACACCGTAACTGCCGGAGAGGTTCGAGAACGTGACCGCTGCGCGCGGCGCGGGCGCGGCCGCCGTGTCAGACACTGAATACGTCGACATAGATCCGCTCCGCGAATTTGGCCGTGTCGGTGCTCTGCTTGAACACCTGCACCGTCTTGAGGTCGTCGGCGTAGCCCTTCAGCTCGCGCTTGAGCACCTCGCCGGTCGGATGATGGTGATGGGTGTGGTAGCGCGCCATCGCCTCGAGATCGGCGAGGCTCGCCGCCTTCGGCGCATAGGGCTGGAACGATTTCGCCGCCTTGTCCGGGTTCTGCGAGGTGAACATCGCGGCGTCGAGCAGCGCCTGGGTGATGGCGCGCGCGACCTGAGGCTCCTCGCGCACCAAGCTGCCACGCAGGCCGACGATGCAGCAGCTCTTGTCGCGATATTCGCCGTCGAGGTTGGAGGCGACCTCCTTGTATTGCGCATCCTTCAGCCAGAGATAGGCCAGCGGGTCCGACGACAGGAAGGCCTGCACCTCGCCCTTCTCGACCGCGACGTTGAGCAGATTGCCGGGATAGGCGCGCCAGTCGACCTCCTTGATCGGGTCGATGCCGAGCTTGGCGAGCTGGATCGAGAAGAAATTCTTGTCGGGACCGGCGAGATCGCCGACCGCGACGATCTTGCCCTTGAGATCGGCGAGCTCGCCTATGCCGGAATTGGCGCGGGTCAAGACGCGCATGCAGCCGCCATGGGTGCCGGCGGCGATCTTGACGTCAAAGCCCTGCTCCAGCGGCTTCAGCCAGCGCAGCGCCATGCCGAGACCGGCGTCGCTCTTGCCGGTGGCGATCGCCTCCAGCAGCTGGTCGGTCGAGCCCGAATAGTTGACCAGCTCGACGTCGAGGTTCTGCTTCTGGAAGAAGCCGTGGTCGATCGCGACCGGCAGCGGCGCAAGGCAGACCGCGCCGGCGTTCCAGGACAGCTTCAGCTTGCGCGGCGCGCCGGTCAAAGCCGGCGCATCGGACGCGGTCTTGCAGATCGGGAATTCGGAGAAATCGATCGCCGGCGTGATCGCCCGCGGCGCGAAGGCCTGCGCACTATACGCCCCGATCGGCGCGGCAAAGGCCGCGGCGGCACCGGCACGCAGCAATGTGCGGCGATCCATCACCGTCTTCTTGTTATCTCTCGACATCATCACTCCTGCATTTCGGCAAGGCTCCGCCCCGCGCGCAAAGCGTGTCTGCGCGCCCCGTCGTTCGAAGCTCATGGTTTTAGAAAAAGCGGATTTCTCCGGCGCGATTGCACTCAAAGCAACGTGCAAATGATGCGGCGCGACAAGTTCATCGTCAATGAAATGGAATTTCGAATGTTGTCGACGCCACAGCCGAACTCTCCACGATCGCATCGCGCGGCGATGAAAGGATTTTCACGATCGTCCCACACGGAGATGCGGCGCGATCACCGCGACTGCATCAAATTTGAGCGTTTTGCGGTCGCATGCGCGATGTCTTCTACGCACGGCATACTTGACGAGATCATCCTTGCCGCGCAGCCGGCGAATTCAGATTTCCGTTTCGTTGACGGCGAACGGCTTGCTCATAGACTTGATCGAACGCTGCCGCGCGTTCCGCCGCGCAGCGAATGAATCAGAAAGAAAATGCATATGCGCAAACTGACCCGTTCGGGTTCTCCCTATACTTTCACCCGCCGCACGGCGGCCGCGCTGATCACAGCCGTGATCACGCTGTCGACGTCAGCTGCGGCACTCGCGGCTGACGCGATCGTGCTGCGCGTCGGCGACCAGAAGGGCGGCAACCGCTCGCTGCTGGAGATTTCCGGCCTCGCCAAGGATCTGCCCTACAAGATCGAGTGGTCGGAATTCCCGGCCGCAGCACCGATCCTGGAGGCGATCAATGCCGGCGCGCTCGACGTCGGCTACACCGGCGATCTGTCCTTCCTCACGGTCTATGCGTCGGGCGCGCCGATCAGGGCGATCGGCGGCACGCGCTCCGATGCGCGGACCCAGGCGATCCTGGTGCGCGGGGATTCGCCGATCAGGACGGCGGCCGATCTGAAGGGCAAGCGCCTTGCCGGCACGCGGGGCGGTTGGGGCCAGTTCCTGATCAATGCGACGCTGGAAAAGGCCGGCAGCAGGATCGAGGATGCGACCTTCGCCCCGCTCGGCCCGGTCGACGCCAAGATCGCGCTGCTGGCCGGCTCGATCGACGCCTGGGCAGTGTGGGAGCCTTACATTTCCTACGCCACGTTGAAGGACAACGCGCGCGTCGTCGCCGACGGCGAAGGGCTGACGCCGACCATCACCTTCATCGTCGCCTCCGACAACGCCATCGCAACCAAGCGCGCGGCGGTGCAGGACCTGGTGCAGCGGCTCAACAAGGCGCGGCTGTGGTCGCTCGACCATCTCGCCGAGTATGCCAGGAACACGGCTGAGCTGACCAAGCTGCCGGAGGACGTGCTGCTCGCCGCCTACACCGCGCAGAAGACGAGCCCGATCGCGATCGACGAGGCCGTGGTGAAGGAAGTGCAGGCCGCCTCCGATCGCGCCACGCGCTACGGCATCCTCGGCAAGACGCTCGACGTCGGCAAGGCCGTCGACCGCAGTTTCACGGCAAGCGCAAGCTTGAACTAGCGGCGCGCGTGAACCGGGCATTCCTCACCTCCCCTTGCAAAGGGCAGGTCGGTTTGCGCAGCAAACCGGGCGGGGATCCTGCCTCCGCAGACTCCAGCGTCCGTGGAGGGCAACCCCCACCCCGCCCTCCCCCTTTCAGGGGGAGGGAGACAGAGGGCGGTACCCACCTAACGAGCATCAAGCCGCTCACCACAATGGAGACATCCGATGTCCGGTCCGCTCCATCTTGCACTGATCGTCGCAGCGCATCTTGCCTGCATGACGCTGCTGGTGATGCTTTCGCTCTAGAGCTCCCGATACGCATAATGGCAATCAGGCAACGAACGGTTTTTGTGATCGAGACCCGCCAGCATGCGGCGTTCGCGTTTGAGGCTGCGAGCCTTGCGCAGGCCCGGCAATTGCTGCGGACGCCATGGCTCGCCGCGGCCTTCGAGGCGTTTCATCGTCGACACCGCGAGCCATCGCAGGCGTGCGAGCCCACCGGTATCCGTGCGGCCACCCCCGAGGAAGCCATGCTGTATCGCAACGTCGCCGACGAATTTGCCGACGGCTCTGATCGCTTCCTGGTCGCCGAGTTGCCCGATGAGACCGGCGCTTCCTAGCAAACGCCCTTGCTGGGGAGCGCGCTCGGGCTTGACTTATTGGGAGTGCCGCCGGCTCACTCCGTCTTCCATTCGGCATCGAATACGTTGATCGCCTTCGGGATCAGCTTGAGGCGGGTGAAGACATCGGCAATCTTCTGCTGCTCCGCAAGCACCGAAGCGTCCACGCGCCGGGCGCCGAGCTCGGCGCGATTGACAGAGCGCTCGATGATGTCGGCGGGCAGACCGATCTTCGGACTGAGTTCGGCCGCGTATTGCTTGCGGTTGTCCCTGATCCATAGATCGATCTCGTCGATCGCCGTCAGCACGGTCGTCAGCACCTTCGGATTCTCTTCGGCGATCGGCCGCGATGCGATGTAGAAGGATACATTGGCTGCAAGGCCGCTCGCGTCCGCAATGCTGCGCGCGCCGAGGCCGATTTCCGCCGCGGCATAGTAGGGATCCCAGATCACCCAGGCGTCCACCGCGCCGCGTTCGAACGCCGCGCGCGCATCCGCCGGCGCAAGGTAGACCGGCTCGATATCCTGATAGGTCAAACCGCTGGCTTCCAGCGCGCGCACCAGGAAATAATTGACGTTCGATCCCTTGTTCAACGCGACGCGCTTCTTCCGCAGATCGGGAATCGTCTTGATCGGGCTGTCCTTCGGCACGATGATCGCCTCGTTTCGCGGCGACGCGGGCTCGTAGCCGGCATAGACGATGTTGGCGCCGGCGGCCTGCGCGAAGATCGGCGGCGCCTCGCCCACCGGACCGAAGTCGGCCGCGCCGATATTGAGGGATTCGAGCAGCTGCGGGCCGGCCTGAAATTCGTTCCAGCTCACCGTCCAGCCGAGCGGCGCCAGCTTCTGCTCAAGGATACCGCGCTCCTTGAGGAAGATCAGATTGCCGCCGCCCTTCTGGAACGCGATGCGAAAGACCTTGTCTCTTGCCTGCGCGGACGGAAGCGCGCTCCAGCCCAGAAGCAAGCCGGCCATCGCCAGCGCAAGGCTTCGACCCAGCCAGTTTCGCATGCTCGCTTTCCCCTTCGAAAGACAGTATTGGAGAGGGCAAGCGTGTTTGATTTTGCTGATCGCAGCAATTTCAAAGATAGGCGATTTCCGGTTCAAGCCTTTCACGCAGCATCGGTGCGGCAGAATTTCTTTGACGCCGTCCGCAACGACAACAGGGAGAGCAGCATGCAACTATCGATGAAGGACCGCGTCGCGGTGGTCACCGGCGGCAGCAAGGGCATCGGGATCGCGGTGGCGCGGCGGTTTGCCGAATCCGGCGCCAAGGTCGCGATCCTCGCCCGCGGCGCCGCCGACCTCACAGCGGCGCGCGAAGCGCTCGCCAAGGACGGCCTTGTGGTGCGCGACTACGTCTGCGACGTCGCGAAGGCCGCCGATATCAGCAAGGCCCACGACCAGATCGTCGCGGATCTCGGCAAGATCGACGTGCTCGTCAACAACGCCGGCACCGCGCGCACGCTGGCGTTCGAGAGCATCAGCGACGAGGCCTGGCAGGAGGACCTCGACCTGAAACTGTTCGCCGCGATCCGCTTCAGCCGGCTGGTGTGGCCGGGCATGAAGCAGCGCAGATGGGGCCGCATCATCAACGTGCTCAACACCTTTGCCAAGGCGCCGGCCGGCAATTCAGCACCGACCTCAGTGTCGCGCGCGGCCGGCATGGCGCTGACCAAGGTCATGGCCAATGAAGGCGGCGAGCACAACATCCTGGTGAATGCGCTCCTGGTCGGCCTGATCATGAGCGATCAATGGGTCACGCGGCATGCTGCCCAGGCGCCGAGCACGGATTTCGGGGAATTCGCCAAGGGTCTTGCCAAGGGCACGCCGCTCGGCCGCATCGGCACGGCGGAGGAGTTCGCCAACCTCGCCTGCTTCCTGGCCTCGGAGCAAGGCTCCTACATCACCGGCACCGCGATCAATGTCGATGGCGGCCGGTCGCCGGTAGTCTAGAGCCATTTCCGTTCCGATGGAATCGGAACGGGGCTCTAGATTCTAGTTTTGACGCGTTTTCCTGACGCGAACCGGTATCCACTTCGCTCGAAAACGCTCTAGAGCCCCGGTCCTGGTTCAACCAGAACCAGGGCTCCAGATTCTGCTTTGGCGCGTTTTCTTCACGCGAACCGGTGTCCACTCGCTGGAAAACGCGGGCTGGCAACCAACGGCAGGAAGCGACGGCTCAAAAGCAAAAGGCCTCCGTCACCGGAGGCCTTCTCGTCTTAAACCGCGTCCTTGGCGGCCTTGACCGGCCGTGCGCGGACGATCTTCCGGGCCGGCTTGGCCTTGAACATCATCTCTTCGCCGGTGAAGGGGTTGGCCTTGCGCGCCTTGGTCGCCGGCTTCTTGAACAACGAACTTCATTCTTCAGCTCCTTGTGGCCGACATCGACGAGCGAGTCCAAAACGTTCTTGACGTCGCGCTTGGAGAGTTCGGTGGTGGTGCCCTTGCGCGCCTTGGTCGCCGGCTTCTTGACCACAACGAACTTCGCGAAGCCGGGGACGAGGAACACCCCGGCCTTCTTCAGCTCCTTGTGGCCGACATCGACGAGCGAGTCCAAAACGTTCTTGACGTCGCGCTTGGAGAGTTCGGTGGTGGTCGCGATCTTCTCGATCACTTGCGACTTCGACAGTTGGGTAGCCATGGTTGCTCCATTGATTCTGGAGTGGGCACGATATGGCGGAAAACGCCGAGAAAAACAGTGTTTTCTGCACTCCCCACCACAATATCGTTGTGGACAGCCCCCGAATCAGGGGTTTTTCCAGTGTTTTTTCCAGTCAAGGCGCTTCCGACCCCTAAATTTACAGGGTTTGCGCGGCTTCGGCGCTCCCGAAAACGCCCCCTCGAGAGAATCACCGGGCGCATCCCGCGCGGCCCAAGTGCGACAATGCTGCGCGCAATCCGGGTTGCGAGACGCTGCGGCACGCCACTTCAGGTTTTGGAAACGATCCTCCAAAAGGCCGAGGCATTAGAAAATGACTCGGGTTCCCAATCCAAGGTAACATCGGCGAAGCGTGGCCACGACCGATCGGCTGGCCGCCGGATGCAAGCCTTTATGTATGTGCTGGAGACCCGCGTATGGATTTGAGCCGCCTTAAGATCAACCGCCGCACGGCCCTTCTGACCTCGGCCGCGATTGCGGCCAATGTCATCAATCCGATGCGGGCCTTCGCGCAGGAAACCCCGCGCAAGGGCGGCGTGTTCAACGTCCATTACGGCGCCGAGCAGCGCCAGCTCAACCCCAGCATCCAGGCCTCGACCGGCGTCTACATCATCGGCGGCAAGATCCAGGAGAACCTGGTCGACCTCGACGCCAACGGCCAGCCGGTCGGCGTGCTCGCCGAGAGTTGGGAGGCGACGCCGGACGGCAAGACCGTCACCTTCAAGCTGCGCAAGGGCATCACCTGGCACGACGGCAAGCCGTTCACCTCGGAGGACGTCGCCTTCACCGCGATGAACATGTGGAAGAAGATCCTCAACTACGGATCGACGCTGCAGCTGTTCCTCACATCGGTCGATACGCCCGATCCGCAGACCGCGATCTTCCGCTACGAGCGGCCGATGCCGCTGAACCTATTGCTCCGGGCCCTGCCCGACCTCGGCTATGTCTCGGCCAAGCATCTCTATGAGAGCGGCGACATCAGGCAGAACCCGACCAATCTGGCGCCGGTCGGCACCGGCCCGTTCAAATTCGTCAAATATGAGCGCGGGCAATACATCATCGCCGACCGCAACCCGGACTACTGGCGGCCGAACGCGCCTTATCTCGACCGCATCGTCTGGAAGGTGATCACCGACCGCGCCGCCGCAGCCGCCCAGATGGAGGCCGGCGAGCTGCACTACAGCCCGTTCTCGGGCCTGACGATTTCGGACATGGCGCGGCTCGGCAAGGACAAGCGCTTCATCGTCCAGACCAAGGGCAATGAGGGCAACGCGCGCACCAACACCATCGAGTTCAATTTCCGCCGCAAGGAACTGTCCGATATCCGGGTCCGCCGCGCCATCGCGCACGCGATCAACGTGCCGTTCTTCATCGAGAATTTCCTGGGCGATTTCGCCAAGCTCGGCACCGGCCCGATCCCGTCGACCTCGACCGACTTCTACCCCGGGCCGAACACGCCGCAATATCCTTATGACAAGGCCAAGGCGATCGCGCTGCTCGACGAGGCCGGCTTCAAGGCCTCCGGCGGCAACCGCTTCTCGCTGAGGCTCCTGCCGGCGCCGTGGGGCGAGGACATCTCGCTGTGGTCGACCTTCATCCAGCAGTCTCTGGGCGAAGTCGGCATCCAGGTCGACATCGTGCGCAACGACGGCGGCGGCTTCCTCAAGCAGGTCTATGACGAGCACGCCTTCGATCTCGCGACCGGCTGGCACCAGTATCGCAACGACCCCGCGGTCTCGACCACGGTATGGTACCGCTCCGGCCAGCCCAAGGGCGCGCCGTGGACCAACCAATGGGGCTGGGAGGACAAGACCGTCGACAAGACCATCGACGATGCCGCCACCGAAGTCGATCCGGTCAAGCGCAAGGCGCTCTATGCCGATTTCGTCAAGGAGGTGAACACCGAGCTGCCGGTCTGGATGCCGATCGAGCAGATCTTCGTCACCGTGATCACGGCCAAGGCGCGCAACCACTCCAACACGCCGCGCTGGGGCTCGACGAGCTGGCACGATCTTTGGCTGAGTGCCTGACGCGTGGCTCACCCCTCATGGTGAGGAGCGCGAAGCGCGTCTCGAACCATGAGGCCCCGGTGGTGGCCTCATCCTTCGAGACGCTTGCTCCGCAAGCTCCTCAGGATGAGGAATTGGCCGGCGCGGACTGGCCCGTTGAAATCAGTGGCTTGACGAATAGATCGAAATGGCGCGACGAAAGTCGTCGCGCTCCAACTCCTTATCAGCCACAATAAGGCATGCGTATCCTGAGCCTTGCGGGGCGGCGGCTCGCCGCCTCGATCCCGACCCTGTTCCTGATCCTGATCGGCGTGTTCCTGCTGCTGCAGCTCGCGCCGGGCGACACCGTCGATGCGCTGATGGCGCAGATGGGTGGCGGCGATGCCGCGACCGCCGAGGCGCTGCGCAAATTCTACGGGCTGAACCTCTCGGTTCCGGCGCAGCTCGGCAACTATCTGTGGCATCTGGTCCGGCTCGACCTCGGCTTCTCCTCGATCTACGGCAAGCCGGTGGCGACCGTGATCCTGGAACGGCTGCCGCCGACCATCCTGCTGATGACGGCGTCGCTGTCATTCGCGTTCTTCTTTGGTCTCGTGTTCGGCGTGATCGCCGCGCGTGGCGTCAACCGCTGGCCGGACACGATGATCTCCACGCTCGGCCTGATCTTCTACGCCACGCCCTCGTTCTGGTTCGGGCTGATGGCGATCGTGCTGTTCTCGGTCTATCTGCAGTGGCTGCCGCCGGGCGGCTTCGAGGATATCGGCAACGTCCAGACCGGGATCTGGCGCGTGCTCGATATCGCCGCGCACCTGGTGCTGCCGACGCTGACGCTCGGGCTGATCTTCCTCGCGATCTATTTGCGCATCATGCGCGCCTCGATGCTGGAGGTCTTGAACCTCGATTTCGTCCGCACCGCCCGCGCCAAGGGGCTGGACGAGACCCATGTCATCACCCGCCATGTGCTGCGCAACGCGCTGCTGCCGATGGTGACGCTGATCGGATTGCAGGCCGGCACCATGCTCGGCGGCTCGGTCGTGGTGGAGAGCGTGTTCTCGCTGCCCGGCCTCGGCCGCCTCGCCTATGAATCCGTGGTGCAGCGCGACCTCAACACCCTGCTCGGCATCGTCTTCGTATCCGCCCTGCTCGTCATATCCGTGAACTTCGTCGTCGACCTGCTCTACGCGCGGCTCGATCCGCGCATCGCGGCGGAGGGCTGACGATGGATGCCGTGAAACGCTACTTCCGCAGCCCGGCCGCGGTGATCGGCCTGATCCTGCTGCTGCTTGTCATCGCGATGGCAATCAGCGCGGGTCTCCTCTATCCGCGCGATCCGCTCGCTTTGGCGGGCCGGCCGCTGATCTGGCCGTTCTCCAATCCGCGCTTCCTGCTCGGCACCGACAATTCCGGCCGCGACATCGCCGCCCAGATCTTCTACGGCGCGCGGATATCGCTCCTGATCGGCGGCGTCGCCACCGTGATCGCGATCCTGATCGGCATCCTGGTCGGCGCCTTCGCGGGCTATTACGGCGGCTGGGTCGACAATGTGCTGATGCGGATCACCGAGGCGTTCCAGACGCTGCCGAACTTCGTGCTGCTGCTGGTGCTGGTCGCGGTGTTCGGCTCGACCCTGACCACGGTGACCATCGCGGTCGGCGTGGTGTCATGGCCGGCGCCGGCGCGGCTGACCCGCGCCGAGTTCCTGTCGCTGCGCAACCGCGAATTCGTGCAGGCCGGCAAGACGCTCGGCATGAAGGACGTCCAGCTGATCCTCGGCGAGATCCTGCCCAACGCGCTGCCGCCCGTGATCGTCTATGCCAGCGTGGTGATGGCGGTTGCGATCCTGCTGGAAAGCGCGCTCGCCTTCCTGAGGCTGTCCGATCCCAACGTCGCCTCCTGGGGCAATCTGATCGGGCTCGGCCGCGACGTGCTGCGGGTGCAGTGGTACGTCTCGGCGATCCCCGGCATTGCGATCCTCGTGACGGTGTTGGCGGTGTCACTGGTCGGCCAGGGCCTCAACGACGCGCTCAATCCGAGGCTGAAGAGCCGATGAGCGAGAGCGTCCTTTCCCTCGACGCCCTGACGGTGCGCCTGCCCAAGGGCGCCGACCGCCCGCATGCGCTGTCCGACGTCTCGTTATCGATCGCGTCGGACGAAATTCTTTGCGTGGTCGGCGAGTCCGGCTCCGGCAAGTCGATGATGGCGAACGCCATCATGCGGCTGCTGCCGAACGAGGTGACGATCGAACGGGGCCGGATGATGTTTGACGGCCGCGACCTCTGCGCCGTCGACAGCGCCGAAATGCGCGATGTGCGTGGCGCCGGGATTGCGATGATCTTCCAGGAGCCGATGACCGCGCTCAATCCGCTGCGCACCATCGGCGATCAGATCGGCGAGATGTTTGCGATCCACACCGCGCTCTCGAAGGCCGAGATCAATGCGCGGGTGCTGGCGCTGCTCGACGACGTCCGCATCCCCGACCCCAGGGCTGCCGCAAAAGCTTACCCGCACGAGCTGTCCGGCGGCCAGCGCCAGCGCGCGATGATCGCGATGGCGCTGGCGCTCGACCCGAAGCTTCTAATCGCGGACGAGCCGACCACCGCGCTCGATGTCACGACACAAGCCCAGATCCTGAAGCTGATCCGCGATTTGCAGCAGCGCAAGAAGACGGCCGTGCTGTTCATCACGCATGATTTCGGCGTCGTCGCCGAGATCGCCGACCGCGTCGTGGTGATGCAGCACGGCGCGATCGTCGAGCAAGGCCCTGCCGACACGGTGCTGAACGATCCGCAGCATGCCTACACGAAACAACTGATTGCGGCCGTTCCGCCGCTGACGGCGCCACCGCCGCGCATTCTCTCCGGCAAGGACATCCTGACCATCGACGGCGTCTCCAAGACCTACCGCACCGGCGGCTTCCTCGGCCGCGGCGCGCGGATCACGGAAGCCGTCAAGAACGTCTCGCTGCACCTGCCGCGCGGCGCGACGCTCGGCATCGTCGGCGAATCCGGCTCGGGCAAATCGACGCTCGCGCGCTGCATCGTGCGGCTGATCGATCCCGACACCGGGTCGATCGTGCTCAACGGCAAGGACTGGGCAAAGCTCGGCCGCGACGACATCAGGCGCGAGACCCGCCACATCCAGATGGTGTTCCAGGATCCGTTTGCTTCGCTCAATCCGCGCCGCAAGGCGGCCGAACTGGTGGCGCAGGGACCGATCGTGCACGGCACCGACCGCGCCACCGCGATTGCGGAGGCGCGAAAGCTGTTCGAGCTGGTCGGTCTCGATCCGTCCGCCGGCGATCGCTACCCGCACGAATTCTCCGGCGGCCAGCGGCAGCGCATCGGGCTCGCGCGGGCGCTGGCGCTGAAACCCGATGTGCTGGTGGCGGACGAGCCGGTCTCGGCGCTCGACGTCTCGGTGCAGGCGCAGGTCTTGAAGCTGCTCGCCGGGCTGCGCCAGCAGCTTGGCCTCTCCATCATCTTCATCACCCACGATCTGCGCGTCGCCGCCCAGATCTGCGATCTCGTCGCCGTGATGAAGGATGGCGCCGTGGTCGAGCAAGGGCTGACCGCCGAGGTGTTCGGCAAGCCGCAGCATCCCTATACGCAGGCGCTGCTGTCAGCGATCCCCGGCAGCGCGTTCGCGCGCGAGCACGGCACCGCAACCGTGTAGCCGGGCACGCGCGGCCCTACTCCGCCGCTTGTGGCTTGGGCTCCTCGCGCAGCCGGAAGCGCTTCAGCAATCCGGATACCGTGTCGCGGAAGCCGCCATATTCCAGCTCTGAATAGGGCAGCATCGCAGCACCGGACCAGCCCTGGCTGCGCATCTCGATCGCCTTGCGCTGCGCGCGCTGGCGGACCTCGTCCCACGCAAGGTTGTCAAAGAAATCGGTATAGGACTCCGCGAACTTCCCGTCCCGGTCGATCGAGAAGCCGACGCAGGACACGATCGGCAGGCAGTACATCCCCGTCACCGGGGTGTTGAGCGGCACCGGCATGAGCGGCATCACATGCGAGCCGCGCGCATCGCCGCCCACGAAGTGCGCCTTGGCGAAGGGCGAGATGATTTCCTCGGGCGCCGCGAAAATGCCCTGGTTCCTGACGACCGCGACCGGATCATCCTTGCCGGTGTACTTGCCTGCGATGGAGTGAAGGCGCTGCGCCGAAACGGCGACCGCGACCTCGCCATAGGTTTTCGAGACGATGCGATCAATGCCGAAGCGCTCGTTGTCGCGAAGCAGCGCCGCAATGTGGTAGCCGTCCGCGGGCGCATCGAGTTCGATCACGCTGTCGCCGGCCGTGTTGTCCATATCGATGATATGGAAACGGAAGCCCTTGATCATCGGGGGCAGCATCAGCCCGGCGCAATACATGGGATCGGCAAAAGCCAGATAGAGCGGCAGGTTGTAGGCGCCGGGGCCGCATTTGTCTGCGGCGAACACCATGAAGGACTCCGCGGGTCTCGCGCCCGCGAGGCTGTGGTCGAAGCTGAGTTCGGCGACGGCCGGGCCCGCGCCGCGAACGTTTCCGGAAGGGGCGTCGACGAGAAGATCCTGGCCGGCGCCGTAGAGCCCCGAGGTCTTCGCAACCGCAGTGGCCGCGAGAAACGTCTTCCAGGCGAATTGGTGGACTTCGGAGCTCCCTTCGCCCCGCGTGTGCGTCATGATGATCGCAATATCGTCGCCGGTATGGCGCACGAAACCGTCGATCAGGAGACCGTTGTCGATCGCTTTCGCGACCTCCCCTTCGACAGCCGCCATCATGCGCGCAGATGGTTTCGTGTGGCCCCCAACGGAGCCAATGTCAGCCTTGATGACCGAAATGGTGAGTTTCATGAGCATCCCTCCGACCGCAGCGCAGCGCCTTCGCCTCGGCGCTCGCTGCGCCGGGGGCGACGGCGCGCTCATTTGCGAAAAAGAACGTCGTGTGGTGCGACAGGTTCCCTGCGCAAATTGCTTGCGGAACTATGGCCCCTCCGTCACCGCCTGTCGATACGGGCTATCGACGCATCTGGAATAGCTCGTCATGCTCGATGGGGTTACCACCCGCCCTATGAAGCGCGGTTGAGAAAGATCGGCAGGCCCCGCTTGTTGGAATAGAGAGGACGGTAGCGCTCGGTGTTGTACGCGCTTGCGACGTCCAATTTGCGTGGCCCGAGCTTGGCGTCGGGGATCGCCACGAGGTCGTAGCGGCCCTCGACCAGCGCCGACATGAGGCCGGTTTTGCCTTCCAGGATCGCATCGTAAGCCATGTTGCCGAACGTCAGCGCCACAAGCTTGTCGATGAAGTCCGGATCGCCTGACCGCAGGTCGTAGGTGAGGTCAGAGACGATGGTCTCCTCGCCGGTGCGCCGCTTGATCTCGTCCGCGAACGCTTCGGCCACGCTCGCCTTCCTGCGGTGACCGTAGGCGTCAGGCTCGCCGAATTCCTGCACCTTGTAGCCCTCCCACTCGGCGCCCTCGCTGAGCACGATCAGCGCGTAGTTGCTCGGGTTGCCGTGCTTGTCATCGAGGAGAAGCCGGATCAGCTTGTCAAGATCGACCTTGTACTCCGGTATGGCGCATCGGATCGAGGTTGCGTATGCGGTATAGAGTGCCGTAAAGCCGGCATCGCGACCAAAGACGCGGAAAATGCCGATACGCTCGTGCGAGCCGACGGTGGTGCGCTGGCGCTGGATGGCATCGCTGGCACGGGTGATCGCGGTCGAGAAGCCGATGCAGTATTCGGTGTTGCGAACGTCGTTGTCCATCGTCTTCGGGATGGCAATGATCTTGACGCCTCGCCTGTTGAGCTTGTCCGCGTAGCTGAGTGTATCGTCGCCGCCGATGGCGATCAGATGTTCGATACCGAGCCCCGCGAGGTTAGCGAGCACCTCGTTGGTTAGGTCCCACGTCGTGGTTGCGATGCCACCCTTGGTGCTCTGGGAAACCGGAAAGTCGCGGCCCGCGAGATGATCGGGCAACTTCTTCATTTTGGAGGGATTGGTGCGGCTCGAGTGCAGCACGGTGCCGCCGCGCCGGTCGATGACGCGCGTGTTTTCGCGGTTCAGCGGGATGATGTAATGGGACTTGCTCGACGGGTCGTCGAGGTTCAGGTGCGTGAGGGCCTCCCAGCCACGGCGGAGACCGACAACCTCGATGTCGTCCTCGCTGCCGCGATAAGTCACGCTCTTGATCACCGCGTTAAGGCCGGGGACGTCACCGCCTCCCGTGAGAATACCAATGCGCTTCCTCGCCATGCCCACCTCCCAGGGTTGCTATCTGGCAATAACGCCTGCGTCGCGTCGGGGTTTCCACAACGCTATCCGCCAACGGCGGAATCCTCGTGATCGCGGCACCCGGCCGAACCTGCTTGGGCCCCCCTTGGGCCCCACTCTTCCAGCGACGTTCTCCGACCAGTCCCCACCCTGGGGCGGCTTGCCCCTCCATGCCTTTTATCTCGCGTGCGTGGCGCGACGTTGCTCCGCGCTTACCGTGAACGGCGCGAGGCGAGGAAATACTCCGCCCATCGCAGCAACTCGAAACGATCGCCCTTGACCAGCTCCTGTGCATCGCGGCGCCGGTACAGCACCAGCATCCAGGGCGCGAGCTTGCGCAACAAGCCATGCGCCATGTACTGCACCGGCTCGGAGAGCGGCAGCGCCAGCTCGCTTTCCGGGACGCCCTGGACCGCGCGTGCCAATTCGCGGCCGAGCGGGATCGTCAATGCGACCGCGCGACCGTTGCAGCCGGTCCAGCCATAGGCGTTCGGCCCCAGCCGGTGCATGCGCGGCAGGAAATCCGCCGTCATCCCGACATAGCCGTTCCAGACATAGTCGAAGGAGACCTCGCCGATCTGCGGCCACAGGCGCTGCAACCGCTCGGTCACCCGTGCCTTCAGCCGCCCGGTCTTGTCGCCCGGACCGAGCACAGCACCGCCGGTGACGAGGCGGTTGCGGGCGTCGTAACGCGCGAAATACAGTTCGCCATGGGTGTCCGACATCGCCTGCCGGCCGGGAATGATGGTCTTGCGGACATTGTCCGACAGCGGCTGCGTCGCCATCTGCCATGACAGCACCGGCATCACCTCGGTTGCGATCTCCGGCACCAGCGATTTCGCGAACTCGCCGCTATAGGCATTGGTCGCGACCACCAGCGCGCGACCGGAGATTTCACCCTTTTCCGTCTTCACCACCCAGCGATCGCCGCGGCGCTCGAAACTGAGTGCCGGCGAGCGGGCATAGATCCGCGCACCGAGGCCGAGCACGGTGCGCGCAAGGCCGCGCGCCAGCGCCAGCGGATTGACGTGACCGCCGGTCCTGTTCCAGAAGCCGCCGTACCAGGCATCCGAGCCGAGCATGTCGCTGGTCTGATCGCGCGACAGCAATTCGACCGGCGCACCGAATTTCGACCATTGCTGCACCCGCCGCTCCGCAATCTTGATGCGGCCCGGCGAGTGCACCGGCTGCACCCAGCCGGCCTGCTCCTGCTCGGCCTCGATGTTGTAGCGTTTGACGACGTCGAACAGATCAGCGGCACTGTCGCGCAGCATCGCGACAAAGCGCTCGCCGGCCGCGCCGTGTCTCGCGATGATGTCATCGGGATCGGGGCGCGACAGCGTCGGGATCACCTGGCCGTTGTTGCGCCCCGAGGCGCCCCAACCCGGTTCGGCGGCCTCGACGATCGCGACGTCGACATTGGCCTCGCGCAGATGCAGTGCGGTCGACAAGCCGGTGAAGCCGCCGCCGATGATCACGACATCGGCCTGCTGCGCGCCGGTCAGCTCGGGGCAATCAGGGCCGGAGGGCGTCACTGCCGCCCAGAGCGAATTGGGCCAGCGCACGGCATTGCTGTTCATCATGATCCTTTCTTGCGGGCGCCCGGTCATTCTGGTTAGCTAACTCTACTCTCCTATTCCAGCCGGGAAGACAACAAGTGGCACTCAAGAACGTCATCGGAATCGATCACGCCGTGGTCATGGTGAAGGACCTCGACAAGGCCGCCGAGAACTACAAGCGGCTCGGCTTCACCGTGTCGCCGCGCGGCACCCATAGCGCGCATATGGGATCGGGCAATTACACCATCATGTTCGACCCCGATTACATGGAATTGCTCGGCGTGCTGACCCCGACCGAACACAACGCTCCGGCGCGCGCCTTCCTCGAGAAGCGCGGCGAAGGCATCGAACGCATTGCGTTCACCGCGGTGGATTCCGCTGCTGGTGCCGAGGAGATTCGCGCGCGCGGCTATGCGCCGATCGGGCCGACCGATTTCGAACGCCCGGTGACCCTGCCTGATGGCACGGTCTCCGCGGCGAAATTCCGCACCTTCCAGTGGCCGACCGCTGAGGCGCCCGGCGGCGTCCGCATCTTCGCCTGCCAGCACAAGACCCGCGAGACGGTGTGGATTCCCGAATTGATGACGCACGCCAATGGGGCAAAACGCCTCAAGCAGGTGCTGATCGTCTCGCTCGATCCCGGGGCCGATGCCGCGCATCTCTCCAAGATGATCGATATCGCCGCGAGGCACGATCCCGACGGTGCCGTTGCAGTACCGTCCGGCGGCGACCGCGCCGACTTCGTGTTCCTGACCAGGGATCAGCTCGGCAAACGTTATCCCGGCGTGTCGCTGGACGGCCTGTCCGACCGCGGCGGCGCCGGCCTCGTGATCGCGGCCGACCTTGCCGCGACCGAGAAGGCGCTGGGCTCAGCCGGCGTGAAGAGCGGCAACAGCATCACCGTGCCGCCGGCTTCCGGCAACGGCACCCTGCTCGCTTTCGTCAAGGCATAGCTGCCATACCATGCGCGGCGCAGCGTTATGCAACGGCGCCGCGCATGTGGGACTAGGCACAGAAAGTTGAGGCGCTAGTATCTCTCCCAAACAAGAACCGTCCAGGGAGAGAAACATGTCGCATCACCTGATCTCGCGCCGGCAGATGCTGGCCGGCACCGCGGCCGCCGGCGCGGTTGGACTGACCGGATTTCCGGCCCGCGCCGACATCAACTGGAAGAAATATTCCGGCACCACGCTCGAGGTGATCCTCGCCAAGGGGCCGCGCGGCGACAATCTGCAAAAATACATCAAGGAATTTACCGAGCTCTCAGGGATCAAGGTCGAGTCGGAGCAGATCCCCGAGCAGCAGCAGCGCCAGAAATGCGTGATCGAGCTGTCCTCGGGCAAGCCGAGCTTCGACGTTGTGCATCTCAGCTACCACGTCCAGAAGCGGCAATTCGAGAAGGCCGGCTGGCTCGCCGACATGTCGGGCTTTCTGAAGGATCCGAGCATGACGCCGCCGGACCTCGTCGAGAGCGACTTCTCGGCAGCCGGCCTGCAATATGCCCGCAACGACAAGGGCCAGATGCTGTCGCTGCCATGGTCGGTCGACTATTTCATCCTCTACTACAACAAGGAGCTGTTCCAAAAAAAGGGCGTCGAGGTCCCGAAGACGCTCGAGGAGATGGCAATCGCGGCCGAGAAGCTGACCGATCCGAAGGAAGGCATCTACGGCTTTGTCGGCCGCGGCCTGCGCAACGCCAACATGGCGATGTGGACCAACTTCTATCTGAACTATGGCGGCGAATTCCTCGATGCCAAGGGCAACATCCTGACCGACGGCCCCGAGGCGATCGAGGCCACCAAGCTCTATCAGCGGCTGCTGACGAAATGCGCGCCTCCCGGCGTTGCCGGCTTCAACTGGATGGAGTCGATGGCCTCCTTCACGCAAGGCAGGTCCGCGATGTGGATCGACGCCGACGGCTGGGCGCCGCCGCTGGAAGATCCCGCCGCCTCGCGCGTCGTCGGCAAGGTCGGCTACACGCTGGTGCCCGCCGGTCCCAAGGGCAAGTTCTCCTCGACCTATGGCGACGGCGTTGGCATCGCCGCGGCGAGCAAGAACAAGGAAGCCGCCTATTTGCTCTGCCAATGGGTGGTCTCGCGGGGACAGGGCGCGCGCCTGCTGCAGGCCGGCGGCGGCGTGCCGTTCCGCAACTCCATCGTCGACGATGCCGAGGTCGCCAAGGGCGTGAAGACCAAGGAATGGCTGCAGTCGGTGGTTGATTCCGCCAAGATCTCGAAGCTCGGCCTGCCCGTCATCATCCCGGTCGCTGAATTCCGCGACATCGTCGGCGCGGCGCTGACCGCGACGCTGTCGGGCGCCGATCCCGCCACCGAGCTGAAGAAGGCGCACGAGCAATTCCGCCCCATCCTGGAGCGTAGCGAAAAAGCGTGAGCGTGGTGACACAAGCTTCGCCGGCGGTGGCCGAAAACCAGCCGCCGGCGCGTGAATGGCGTCCGCCGTCCTATTGGCCGTTCGTGATCCCGGCGCTGGTCGTGGTGCTGGCGGTGATCATCTTTCCGTGGGTGTTCACGATCTGGATGAGCCTGCAGGAATGGAAGGTCGGCTCGCCGACCGTCTTCGTCGGCCTCGCCAACTATTTGCGGCTGCCGACCGATCCGCGCTTCGTCGAGGCGGTCGGGCACACGCTGTCCTACACGGCGCTGTCGGTCGTGCTGCCGCTGGTGTTCGGCACGCTGGCGGCGGTGGTGTTTCACCAGAAATTCGCCGCGCGCGGCTTCCTGCGCGGCATCTTCATCATGCCGATGATGGCGACCCCGGTGGCGATCGCGCTGGTATGGACCATGATGTTCCACCCGCAGCTTGGCGTCTTGAACTATCTGCTGTCGCTGGTCGGCCTGCCGCCGCAGCTCTGGGTGTTCAACCCCGCGACGGTGATCCCCTCGCTGGTGCTGGTCGAGACCTGGCAATGGACGCCGCTGGTGATGCTGATCGTGCTCGGCGGCCTCGCTGCGATCCCGACCGAACCCTATGAAAGCGCGCAGATCGACGGCGCCAATTTCTGGCAGGTGTTCCGCTTCATCACGTTGCCCTTGATCATGCCGTTTCTGTTCATCGCCGGCATGATCCGCATGATCGACGCGGTGAAAAGCTTCGACATCATCTTCGCGATCACCCAAGGCGGACCGGGCTCGGCGTCGGAGACCATCAACGTCTATCTCTACAGCGTCGCCTTCGTCTATTACGACCTCGGCTACGGCTCGGCGATCGCGGTGGTGTTCTTCCTCCTGATCGTGGCGCTGGCGGCACTGCTGCTTTACTTGCGCAAGCGCCTGCTGTGGACATCTGAACTCGGGGGCGAGGCATGAACCCGTGCCAGATTCTCGGGCGGATCGGGCTTTGGCTGTCGGTGTTCGTCATCGTCTCGCCGGCGATCTTGTTCTTCCTCTGGATGGCCTCGCTGTCGCTCAAATTCGAGATCGACAACGCCTCCTATCCGCCGGTGTTCTTTCCGGAGCACATCGCCTGGAAGAACTATGCCGACGTGTTCGCCTCCAACCGCTTCCTGACCTATTTCAGCAACAGCCTTGTGGTCACCGGCTGCGCCACGGGCCTTGCGATGCTGGTCGGCGTGCCCGCCGGCTACGGCATCGCGCGGATGGCGGCACACAAATCGGCGATCGTGATCCTGATCGCGCGCATCACGCCCGGCCTGTCGTATCTGATCCCGCTATTCCTGCTGTTCCAGTGGCTCGGCCTGCTCGGCACGCTGGTGCCGCAGATCATCATCCACCTCGTCGTCACGGTGCCGATCGTGATCTGGATCATGATCGGCTATTTCGAGACCACGCCGCTGGAGCTGGAGGAAGCCGCGCTGATCGACGGCGCGACGCGCTGGCAGGTGTTCCGTCATGTCGCGCTGCCGATCGCCAAGCCGGGGCTTGCGGTCGCCTTCATTCTCGCGGTGATCTTCTCCTGGAACAACTTCGTGTTCGGCATCGTGCTGGCCGGGCGCGAGACGCGCACGCTGCCGGTCGCGGTCTACAACATGATCTCGTTCGACCAGCTGAGCTGGGGCCCGCTCGCCGCCGCCGCATTGATCGTGACGGCGCCGGTGCTGCTGCTGACCGTGATGGCGCAGCGGCAGATCGTCGCCGGGCTCACCGCGGGCGCGGTGAAAGGCGGCTAGAGCGCGTACTTGTAAATCCGCCCGCCGAATGACGCCTGCATTACCGTCAGAAGCGGACAAACGACACGCGCTCGGTCATGTCGGCTGAGGCCAATAGCAGAAGCCGACGGCACCCGGCCCCATTACGTCTGAGGACACTGAAATCTACATCTTGTCGATGATCGACGAACCACCGACTTCGGACCCGCTATCTTTAGCAGCGGCCGCGACAATCGCGGGGATTACGTCCTCGGCACGATCAACGACAATGGGTTGAAGCAGGTGGTCCCTATGAAGGAAACCTGCGCTGCGTATGTGGTCCAGCATTGCCATCATCGGCGCCCAAAAACCTTTGATGTTCACCAGGACCATCGGCTTACGGTGCTGCCCAAGCTGGGCCCAAGTCATGATTTCCACGATTTCTTCGACGGTGCCGATGCCACCCGGAAGTGCCACGAAGGCATCAGAACGCTCGAACATTCTGTGTTTGCGCTCGTGCATGGTGTCTGTGATCGTCAAGTCTTCGAACATCTTGAGCGCATCAGTCGTCGTTTCCCAGTTTGTGAGAAATCTCGGGATGATCGCGCCGACCTTGCCGCCGTTATTCAGTGTGCCGCGAGCGACCGCGCCCATCACACCATGGGTTCCGCCGCCGTAGATCAGCGTCAATCCCGATGCGGCAAGAGCGTGTCCCAATCGTTCGCCTGCCTCGACGTAGGCAACGTCGTGACCGGGCGAGGAACCGCAATAGACGCAGACTGCTTTGATCGTGCTCATGTGGAGGATAAACGCAATGCACGGCCATAGCGTCAAGCTTGTTGTGCTCGCCAGAGTCCGCTTTGGGTCACAAAGGCGATATCCCTGACGCGTCCCCTCGCCCCTCTAGCCAGCGAGCGCCTCCAGCACCGCGGCTGAATCGGTGACCCAACCAAAAATGCCGCCCTGGGCCTTGATCATCTTCAGGCCCATCTCGTGGAATTCCGGGAAGTAGGACGCGCAGCCGTCTGATATCACGACGCAGCGGTAGCCGCGGTCGTTGGCCTCGCGCACCGTGGTGTTGACGCAGACCTCGGTGGTGACGCCGCAGACCAGGAGATTCTCGATGCCGTATTTCTGCAGAATGTCGCCGAATTCGGTGGCGTAGAACGCGCCCTTGCCGGGCTTGTCGATCACGATCTCGCTGCCCTGCGGATAGAGCTCGGGAATGATGTCGTGCCCCGCCTCGCCGCGGATCAGGATCCGCCCCATCGGTCCGGGATCGCCGATCCGCAAGCGAGGCGCGCCGCGTTCGACCTTCGCGGGCGGCGCGTCGGAGAGATCGGGCAGATGGCCCTCCCGGGTATGGACCACGAGCAGCCCGGCGTCGCGCACGGCCGCGAGCACCGCGGCGATCGGCTTCACCGCGCGGGCGAGCCGGCTGACGTCATTGCCGAGCGTCTCGCCGAAGCCCCCTCGCTCCATGAAGTCGCGCTGCATGTCGATGATGACGAGCGCGGTCCTGCTCCAGTCGAGCGTGATCGGCGCCGGCTCCGCCGCGATCATCCCGCTTGAATTCGCCATGACGCACGCCCCGAATGCGAGAAAACCCGCACTTGATTAAGCAAACCGCGTGCCATTGCGCAATGATGCGGCGCATCGCGGCGATCCCGATCAGCATGTGACCGTACGCCTGCATTTGCGCATTCTGCGATCTTGCTGGCATGATCGTTGCTAGCTGGGAGCCCGATCGAACGAAGATCATCGTTCGCGAAATGACAGCCCATTTCAAACAGGCGGGAGGACAGGCATGAATGGACTTGGCGGTCTCAACAAATCACCGAACGGCGTCGTGATCGGACTGGTGCAGCTGCAACTGCCCGTGGTTGCGACAAGGTCCGATCTGGCACGGCAGACGGAGCGCATCGTCTGGATGGTCGGCAAGGCGCGGCGCAACCTCGCCACGATGGATCTTGTCGTGTTCCCCGAATACTCGCTGCACGGCCTCTCGATGGATACCAATCCGGAGATCATGTGCCGGCTCGACGGGCCTGAAGTCGCGGCTTTCAAGCGGGCCTGCATCGAGAACAAGATCTGGGGCTGCTTCTCCATCATGGAGTTCAACCCGCACGGCAACCCCTACAATTCAGGGCTGATCATCGACGATCACGGCGATATCAAGCTGTACTACCGCAAATTCCATCCCTGGATTCCGGTCGAGCCGTGGGAGCCGGGCAATATCGGCATTCCCGTGATCGACGGACCGAAGGGCGCCAAGATTGCGCTGATCATCTGCCATGACGGCATGTTCCCGGAAATGGCGCGGGAATGCGCCTACAAGGGCGCGGAGATCATGATCCGCACCGCAGGCTACACCGCGCCGATCCGCGACAGCTGGCGCTTCACCAACCAGGCCAACGCGTTCCAGAACCTGATGGTGACGGCCAATGTCTGCATGTGCGGCTCGGATGGGTCGTTCGACTCGATGGGCGAAGGCATGATCGTCAATTTCGACGGCAGCATCATCGCGCACGGGACCACGGGACGGGCCGACGAGATCATCACCGCCGAGGTGCGGCCCGACCTCGTGCGCGAGGCGCGGATCAATTGGGGCGTCGAGAACAACATCTATCAGCTCTGGCACCGCGGCTATGTCGCGGTGAAGGGCGGCGCGATGGATTGCCCCTACACGTTCATGCAGGACATGGTGTCCGGCCGCTTCCGCCTGCCCTGGGAAGATCAAGTCAAGATCACCGACGGCACGTCCTGCGGCTTCCCTGCGCCGACACGGATGTTCGGCAAGACCGCGAAGGCCGCCGAGTAGCCGGCCCTTTGATGTGAGCATGATCTCTTCGGAAAACCGCTCCACACTTTTCCGGATCATGCTCTACTTGAAGAAGTGCACGAGGCCGATGCTCAAGCCCAGCAGCAGCATCAGCGACAGCGTGACGGCGGCCGTCACCCGGCCGCCGACGGTCGAGAGCACCCGCACATCGACGCCGAGCCCGAGCGCTGCCATCGAGACGACGGTGAGGATCGCCGCCGTCTTGGTCACCGGCGCGATCGCGATGTCAGGCACGAGCTGGAACGAGCGCAGCGCGGCCAGCACCAGGAAGCCGATGATGAACCAGGGCACCAGCTTGAACGGGCTGATCGAGGCGGCCTTCGAAGTGCCCTCCTTCGCAGCGCCGGCCTTGCGCCGCCGCGCCACCAGCAGCGAGAGGCCGATCACGATCGGGCCCAGCATCAATACCCGCACCAGCTTGACCAGCGTGCCGATCTGGGTCGAGACGATGCCGGCCGGCACGGTCGCCGCCAGCACCTGCGGCACGGCATAGACGGTGAGGCCGGCGAGGATGCCGTATTGCGTCGCCGTCAGCTTGAGCAGCGGAATCAAGAGCGGTAGGCCGAGCACCATCAGCACGCCGAGAATGGCGGTGAACGAGATCGACGAGGCGATGTCGTCGCCATCGGCCTCGATCACCGGCGCCACCGCCGCGATCGCCGAGTTGCCGCAGATCGAGTTGCCGCAGGCGATCAGGATCGCGAGCTTGGTCTTGAGGCCGAGCATCCGGCTGAGGCCATAGCTCACCGCCAGCATGATCACGACGGTCACCGCGATGGCGCCGATCAGGAGCCCGCCCGACGCCACGATCGCGGCGAAGCTGATGGAGGCGCCGAGCAGCATCACCGCGACCTCGAGCAGCTGCTTGGCGCTGAAGGCAATGCCCGAGCGCCAGCGCGCCGACGGCTCCCAGGCGGTGCGCACCGCCATGCCGAGCAGGATCGCGACGACGAGGGCCTCGATATAGGGATGGTCGAAAACGCGCTCCTCGGCGGCCTGGATGCCGAGCGAGATGACCGTGACGACCCCGCAGAGCAGAATCCCCGGAATGAGCTGGAATATGCGCCTCAGCGCCCCCTGCTTCTGCCCCTGGTCTTGTTCTTGTTCCGGCACAAAATCCTCTTTTCGGAGAAGATTTTATGCGCCATGGCACCCCTCTTGGCTAATATATTTTCGGACTGCCCCGATAGAGAGAAGTTATGTCCCTCAACCTGCATCTGCTCCGCCTGTTCGCGGCCGTGGCGAGAACTGGAAGTTTCTCCCGCGCCGCCGACCTCCTGCACATCAGCCAGCCGGCGATCTCCAAGGGCGTGCGGGATTTCGAGCTGCAGGTCGGCTGCCGGCTGCTCGACCGCACGCCGAAGGGGGTGCGGCCGACCCGGGAGGGCGCGGCGCTGGCGCGGCATGCCGAGACGCTGTTCGCGGCCGAACGCGCCGCCGAGGACGAACTGCAGGCGCTGCGCAACCTCGACAGCGGCTCGCTGCGGATCGGCGCCAGTACCACGATCGCGACCTACATGATCCCGGAATATCTCGGCGTGTTCCACCGCGCCTTTCCCGGCATCGATCTGCACGTCGTCAGCGCCAACACCAGCGATATCGCCGCCCTGATGCTGGGACACGAGATCGAGATCGCGCTGGTCGAGGGCCCGGTCGAGGACGAGAATTTGATCAGCGAAGCCTGGCGTACCGACGTGATGGCGCTGATCGCCGGTCCGGATCATCGCTTCGCGGCGGTCCAGGGGCCGATCGACATCCGGTCGTTGAATGACGAGATCCTGATCGTGCGGGAACCCGGCTCAGGCACGCGCGAGGTGGTCGCGCAGGCGCTGGCCGCCCACCGCGTCGAGCCGCAGCGGACGCTCGAGATCGGCAGCACCGAGGCGATCAAGCAGGCGGTGGCATCAGGTGTCGGCGTCGCCATCGTGTCGATCGCGACGATCGACGATCAGGTGAAGCTCGGAAAACTAAAGGTGATCCCGATCAAGGGCGTCCATATCGAGCGCACGCTCTGGCAACTGAAATCACCCGGCCGGCTGGACGTGCCGGCGGCGGTGGCGTTCGAGGGGATCATTCGGGAGGCGCAAACGGCGAAGACGGCGCCGCGCGGGCCTGCGGCTAGAGCGCGGCGAACAGACCCTGCGCCCAGGCAACGGCATGCTCGAAGCTGAACACGCCGGGCTCGAAATAGACGGCCCGTGCCAGCACGATGCCGACCACCAGCACCCAGAACACGCTGGTGCCGGCGGTCTTCAGCCATTTCGACACGCCCTCGCTCGCGATCGAAGGATCGACCGCGGGGACCGGCTCGCCGAAGGGATCGAATGCGGATTGGCTCATCGTCGTGACCATCAGGAATGTCAGGAGAATGTCGCGACGACGGGGGCGGAAGCAAGGGTAGTGGAATGCCTTTTGCGGCGGTTACTTGGAAGGACGTTTTCCGGTCTGAAAGCCGGGGAGCATTTCCTTCTCGGCGTCCCTTCAGCCATCAACTATCGGTCACGCGCTGCGGCGCCACGCGTGGCAGCGTGATCCGCATGCGTGTCCCCATGCCCGGGGCACTGTCGAGATGGAGCTCTCCGCCCAGCCGGTTCGTGACGATGTTATGAACGATGTGGAGACCGAGCCCGATGCGGCCGATGTCGCGGCGCGTGGTGAAGAAGGGATCGAAGGCCTGCCGCAGCACGTCGTCGTCCATCCCGCAACCGTTGTCGGCGAACAGGATCTCGACCTGGTCCGCGCCTGACGCGCGCAGCCGGATCGTGATCACGCCGCCCTTGCCATCCGGAAACGCGTGCGCCACCGAATTGACGAACAGGTTGGTCAACACCTGGCCGTAGGGGCCGGGATAACTGTTCATGGCAAGACCGGGCGGGCAATCGACCTCGAGCGCCAGGTTGTTCTTCGGCAAGGCCGGACGCAGGTTCGAGAGAACCTGCTCGGTCGCCGCACCGAGATCGAACTGGCTGCGGTCGAAATAGCTGCGATCGACGGCGACCTGCTTGAACGATTGCACCAGATCCGCCGCGCGCTTGAGGTTGCCGACAAGCAGCGACGAGGCGCTTTCGACGACCTCGATGAAATCGCTCAGGCTGGAGCGCTTCAGCTTGCCGCGCGCGGCCTCGGCGGCGAAGTCGGCGCATTTCTGCTCCAGCACTGACGCGACGGTGAGACTGGTGCCGACCGGACTGTTGATCTCGTGCGCGACGCCGGCCACCAGCCGGCCCAGCGCCGCAAGCTTTTCCGCCTCGATCAGCGACGCCTGGGTCTCCTGCAGATGGTGCAAGGCCTTCTCGGCTGCATCGCGCGCGGCGCGGATCTCGCGTTCGCTCCGCTTGCGATCGGTGATCTCTTCGGCCGCAACGTTGACGCCGACGATGCTCCCGTTCGGTTCGCGCTGCGGATGCCAATGCGTGATCCAGCACCGCTCGTCATTGTGGCCCGGGCGCTGGCCGTAAACCTCCACGTCGGTGACGGGCTCTCCGGTCTCCATGATCGACCGGACGATACCTTCGACCGCCGAAGCCAGTGCGGGCACGCAATCGTGCACCGTACGCCCGAGGTGGCCTTCGACCGAGATGCCGCAGATCTCGGTGAGACGCTGGTTGATCTGAAGGTAACGGCAATCGGGAGAGAGGTAGGCAAGACCGATCGGCGCAGTGTCGTAGATCAGCTGCAGCGCCGGTTGCTTTGGGAACTGAACGTCCTGGACGACGGACGACCTCATGTCCACTACCCCCCGTTGCACCAAGTCTAGCGCTTCACGCCCGGCCCGCAAATAGGCCAGCTGGGCGGGAAACGGTGGTCTGATCTGTGCGGATTCGGCACGGGGCGGGGCCGGCAGCGGCCCCCGGACCGGTGCCTGCGGCGTGCTGACGCAACGTGGACAGCAAGAGGTCCTCGATATTTCGAGCCCATTTCCGCCAAGAGACTCTCGCCCCTGCGAACGCCATTTGGACCGTCGTCCTGAGGTGCGAGCGGAGCGAGCCTCGAAGGACGCACGGCCACAGTTGGGCCGTCGCCCTTCGAGACGCCGCTTCGCGGCTCCTCAGGGTGACGGTGTTGGAGTTGCGAAGGACTCTCGATCTACTCGCTGCGCAACGCGGGCGCGGCAGCTTCAGCTATTCACGACACCGTGCGGACGAAAATTCTCGACGAAGCGCAGCAGCACCCGCGCGCCGGTGTCGGCATCGGCGAGCTCGACATGCTCGGCCGGATTGTGGCTGATCCCGCCGCGGCAGCGCACGAAGATCATGCCGATATCGGCGACATCGACCATCGCCATGCCGTCATGCCCTGCCCCGCTCGGCAGCTCGAACGCGGCATGGCCCTCGGCCGCGACGGCCTCGGCGATCTGCGTCTTGAGCCACGGCGCGCAGGGCACGCTGCGGTTCTCGTGGGTGACGTCGATCTGCAAGGCGAGTTCGCGGCGCTTTGCGATCGCCTCGATCTGCCGCACGATGTCGGCGACGGCGCGCTTGCGATGCATGTCGTTCTGCGAGCGGATGTCCATGGTGAAGGACACCTTGCCCGGGATCACATTGGTGGCGCCCGGCATCGCGTTGACATAGCCGACGGTGCCGACGAGGCCTTGTTCGTCGGACTTGCAAAACTGTTCGATCGCAACGATGCATTCGGCAGCGCCCGCCAGCGCATCGCGCCGCAGCTTCATCGGCACCGTGCCGGCATGGCCGGCGACGCCGGTGAGGCTGGCGGCCAGCCGGGTCGCGCCCGAAATCGCGGTGACGACGCCGACCGGCAGCGCCTTCTCCTCAAGCACGGGGCCCTGCTCGATGTGCAGCTCGACATAGCCGAGCAGTTCGCGGCGGGCGCGCGCTGCCTTGCCGATATGATCGGGCTCGAGCCCGAACGCGACCAGCGCATCGCGCATCGAGATGCCGGCACGATCGCGCGTGTTGAGCACGCTCTCGTCGAAGGTGCCGGCGACCGCGCGGCTGCCGAGCAGGGTCGAGGCGAAGCGCACGCCCTCCTCATCCGCAAAGCCCACGATCTCGATCGCAAACGGCAGCCGCCTGCCGCGCCGGTTCAGATCGGCGACGCAGGCGATTGCGGTGATGACGCCAAGCGGGCCGTCCCATCTGCCGGCGTCGCGCACGGTGTCGTAATGCGAGCCGAGCATCAGCGCCGGCAGGCCCGGCCGCTCGCCCTCGTAGCGGCCGCAGACATTGCCGATGGCATCGAGATGCGCGCTCATGCCGGCCTCGCGCATCCAGGTCAGGATGAGATCGGCCGCCTTGCGGTGCTCGTCGGTGAGGAAGATTCGCGCCAGATGCTCCGGCGTCTCGGAGATCGTCGCGAGCTGATTGATCCGCGCCACGATCTCGTCGCCAAGGGAGGACGGTTTCGAGGACGGTTTTGTCTCGCTCATGCTGTTTCCCATCAGTCCAACGCGGCCGCCGGAGCCCGCTTCACTCGTAGCAGGCCCGATCCGATTCACCAGCCGGCAAATGGCGCGTCGTGCGCAGGTCCCGACCGGGCTCGCACCAGCTGTCCAGCGGTTAGCGACTGCTTAACGGCATTGCATACAACAGCGATCGATCGCTCATAAAATAGGCAAATCGATCTCAATCAGCTTCCGAGCGTTCCGAGGCCGATCATCATTCCAACGTACATTCAATCGCTTACGGAGGAATGACCGCCAAACATGCTCTGGCATGAAGCTTGCGACACTTCCCTCAAGCTCCGCCGTCGGGCGGCTGCGACAAGGACAGGCGGGCCGGACCCGCCGGAGGGAGCAGGCGATGGATTTTGGCGGGATTTCAAGAAGGCATTTATTGCAAGGGAGCGCCGCACTGGCGCTCGGCAGCACACTTGGCATTCGTGGCGCGGCGGCAGCCGAAACCACGATCGGCTTCATCTATGTCGGGTCGCGCGACGACTACGGCTACAACCAGGCGCACGCGCAAGGAGCCGCGGCGGTGAAGAAGCTTCCCGGCATCAAGGTCGTCGAGGAAGAAAAGGTGCCGGAGACCGATGCAGTCGAGAAGACCATCGAGTCCATGATCAATCTCGACGGCGCCACGCTCATGTTCCCGACCTCGTTCGGTTACTACAACCCGCACGTCCTCAAGATGGCGGGCAAGTTTCCAAAACTGCATTTCGAGCATTGCGGCGGGCTGTGGTCCGACAAGGACCCGAAGAACGCCGGCAGCTATTTCGGCTATATCGACGAGGCGCAGTACATCTCCGGCATCGTCGCCGGCTATTCGACCAAGAGCGGCAAGCTCGGCTTCGTGGCCGCCAAGCCGATCCCGCAGGTGCTGCGCAACATCAACGCGTTCACGCTCGGCGCCCGGCTCGCCAACCCGAAGGCGACCACGCAGGTGATCTTCACCGGCGACTGGTCGATGCCGGTCAAGGAAGCCGAGGCGACCAACAGCCTGATCGACCAGGGCGTCGACGTGCTGACCTGCCATGTCGACGGACCGAAGACGATGGTCGAGAACGCCGCGCGCCGCGGCGCTTTCGTCTGCGGCTATCACGTCAACCAGTCGCCGCTGGCGCCGAAGGCCTATCTCACCGGCGCCGAGTGGAACTGGGAGGCGCTCTACCCGAAATTCGTCAAGATGATCACCGCGGGCGAAGCGATCCCGAACTTCTATCGCGGCGGCCTCAAGGAAGAAATCGTCAAGGTGTCGCCCTATGGCGAAATGGTCTCCGCCGAGGCGCGCAAGCATGCCGACGACGTCAAGGCCAAGTTCATGGCCGGCGAGTACGCGATCTTCAAGGGCCCGCTCGTCGACAACAAGGGCAAGACGGTGATCGCTTCCGGTACCGATCGCGGCCAGCAGGATCCCGAGCTCGAGAAGATGGACTATCTCGTCGAGGGCGTGATCGGAGCCACCGCGTGACGACCGAAACGGCGGAATCGGTGGAGGCGGCCAGCATCGCTCCGGCCGCCGATCCCGGATTCCTCCAGCGCCACGGCGCGAGCATCGAATACATCCTGATCCCGGCCGCGGCGCTGGTCGGCGCGCTCGCGGTGTTCGGCGGCTTTGTCGCGCTGTACGGTAAGAACCCGCTCGATCTGTATTTCTACATGTATTACGGCGCGTTCGGCACCGCCTTCTCCTGGCAGAACACGCTGACCCGCGCCGCGCCGCTAATCCTGACCGCGCTGTGCACCGCGCTGCCGGCGCAGCTCGGCATGGTGATCATCGGCGGCGAAGGCGCGCTGCTGATCGGCGCGCTGTCGGCAACCGCGGCCGCGCTGGCGCTGCAGGGCGCGGCGCCGATCGTGGTGCAGATCGCGATGGTGATCGCCGGCATGATCGGCGGCGGCATCTGGATCACGCTGTCGGGCGGCCTGCGGCAGTATCGCGGGGTCAATGAGACGATCTCGAGCCTGCTGCTGGTCTATATCGCGCTTGCGATTCTGAACCATCTGGTCGAGGGGCCGATGCGCGATCCGGCGAGCCTCAACAAGCCGTCGACGCGCGAGATCGGCGCCGCCAACATGATCGGCACCATTCCCGGCACCGACGTGCATTGGGGCCTGGTGTTCGGCCTCGTCGCCGCCATCGCCGCCTACATCCTGATCTATCACACCACCTTCGGCTTCGCCGCGCGCGTCGCCGGCGGCAACATCCGCGCCGCCAAGATCGTCGGCCTCAGTGTCGGCAAGCTGATCCTGACCGTGTGCTTCCTCGCCGGCAGCTGCGCCGGGCTTGCCGGCATGATCGAGGTCGCGGCCGTGCAGGGCCGCACCAACGCCAACCTCGCGGCGGGCTACGGCTTCACCGGCATCCTGGTCGCGTTCCTGGCGCGGCAGAATCCGCTGGCGATCATTCCCGTGGCGATCCTGCTCGGCGGCATCTCGGCTTCCGGCGGCCTGTTGCAGCGGCGGCTCGGCCTGCCCGATGCCTCCGTGCTGGTGCTGCAAGGCATCATCTTCGTGTTCGTGCTGGCCAGTGACGCGCTCTACGGGCGGATCGGCTTCCTGAAGGGAAAGTCCTGACATGGCGGACGCATCGCTCGGGCTCTGGACCGTCCCGCTCGCCGTGTTCGGCGGCGCCATCCGCGTCTCGACGCCCTTCCTGTTCGTCAGCCTCGGCGAGTGCATCACCGAGCGAAGTGGCCGCATCAATCTCGGCCTCGAGGGCACGCTGGTGATGGGCGCGATGAGCGCCTACGGCATCTCCTATCTGTCGGGCTCGCCGTGGCTCGGGGTGCTCGCGGCCGGAATCACCGGCGCGCTGTTCGGGGCGCTGCATGCCGGGATCTGCTCGCTGCCGCGCGTCAACGACATCGCCGTCGGCATCGCGCTGATGCTGCTCGGCACCGGGCTCGCGTTCTTCCTCGGCAAACCGCTGATCGAGCCGACCGCGGCACGGCTGCCGGCGATCGATTTCGGCTGGTGGAGCGACATCCCGCAGGTGCGCGCAGCGCTGCGCATCAACGTGCTGTTCCTGATCGGCGTCGCGATCGCGCCGCTGCTCTACTGGGCCTTCAGGACCACACGCTGGGGCCTCTTGATCCGCACCGCCGGCGAGAGCGCCGACGCGGCACGCGCGATGGGCCATTCGGTGCTGCTGATCCGGCTGCGCGCCACCATGGTCGGCGGCTTCCTCGCCGGCATCGGCGGCTCGTTCCTGTCGCTGTTCTATCCCGGCAGCTGGAACGAAGGCCTCTCCTCGGGACAGGGCATCACCGCGGTAGCGCTGGTGATCTTCGCGCGCTGGGACCCGATGCTGTGCCTGTGGGCGTCGCTCGCCTTCGGCGGCGCGGCCGCGCTCGGGCCCGCGCTGCAATCGGTCGGCATCACCTCCGGCTATCATTTGTTCAACGCCGCGCCGTACATCCTGACGCTCGCGATCATGATCATCACCTGCTCGCCGAAACGCACGCTGACCGGCGCGCCCGCCGAATTGTCCATCACCCGATAGCATCTCGAAAGATCATTTCATGCCCGAGCGCTTCATCAAGTCCGAGCCTTACGCCTGGCCCTATAATGGCGATCTGCGGCCAGAGAATACCGCGCTCATCATCATCGACATGCAGACGGATTTCTGCGGCGTCGGCGGTTATGTCGACAAGATGGGCTACGACCTTTCGCTGACCCGGGCGCCGATCGAGCCGATCAGGAAGCTGCTCGCGGTGATGCGCGCGCAGGGTTTTCACATCATCCATACCCGCGAAGGGCACCGGCCCGATCTGGCCGACCTGCCCGCCAACAAACGCTGGCGCTCGCGCCAGATCGGCGCAGGCATCGGCGACCCCGGCCCCTGCGGCCGCATCCTGGTGCGCGGCGAGCCCGGCTGGGAGATCATTCCCGACCTCGCGCCGCTGCCGGGCGAGCCTGTTATCGACAAGCCCGGAAAAGGCTCGTTCTGTGCAACCGACCTCGAGCTGATGCTGCGGCTGCGCGGCATCGAGAACATCGTGCTGACCGGCATCACCACCGATGTCTGCGTCCACACCACCATGCGCGAGGCCAACGACCGCGGCTTCGAATGCGTGCTGGTCGAGGACTGCTGCGGCGCGACCGACCGGAGCAACCACGACCACGCGTTGAAGATGATCAAGATGCAGGGCGGCGTGTTCGGCGCGGTGACCAGATCAGCCGACCTGATCGGGGCGCTGTCGTGATTATCGGCGAGCCGCCCGCACCATCAGGCGCGTTCGGCGTCGATGCCATCGCCATGACGATGCGGTTCGGCGATTTCGCAGCGCTCGACAATGTCGAGCTCAAGGTACGTCCCGGCTCGTTCCACGCGCTGCTCGGCGAGAACGGCGCGGGCAAGAGCACGCTCGTGAAATGCATCATGGGCTATTACCACGCCACCGAAGGCGACATCCTCGTCGGCGGCCGCCAGCAGGCTATCGCCAATCCGAAGGACGCGCATGCGCTCGGGCTCGGCATGGTCTACCAGCACTTTACCCTCGTGCCGGCGATGACGGTTGCCGAGAATTTGGTGCTGGCGCGCGACGACGTGCCTGCGATGGTCGACTGGCGCAAGGAGAAGAAGGAGCTCGAGGCCTTCCTGGCGCGGATGCCGTTCAAGGTGCCGCTCGACGCAAAAGTCTCCGACATCTCCGCCGGCGAGCGGCAGAAATGCGAGATCCTCAAGCAGCTCTATCTGAAGCGGCGCTTCCTGATCCTGGACGAGCCGACCTCGGTGCTGACACCGGGCGAAGCCGACGAGGTGCTCGGCATGCTGCGCACGATGGTGGTCGCGGGCGAACTCACCATCCTGATGATCACGCACAAGTTCCGCGAGGTGATGGCCTTTGCCGACGAGGTGACCATCCTGCGCCGCGGCAAGCTTGCCGGCACCGGCCGGGTTGCCGAGCTGACGCCGGACGAGATGGCCCGCACCATGATCGGCGCCGAGCAGCTGACGGTGCAACCGCCGCGCACCGGCGAGACCGGCGCGCCGCGGCTCGAGCTCGACAAGCTTACCGCGCTCGACGATGCCGGCGCGATCGCCGTGCACGGCGTCTCGCTGACCGTGAAGAGCGGCGAGATCGTCGGCATCGCCGGCGTCTCCGGCAACGGCCAGCGCCAGCTCGTGGAGGTTTTGGCCGGCCAGCGCGAGGCCGAGAGCGGCGTGATCCGCGTCCAGGGCGAGAGCTATGCGGCGAGCCGCGCGGAGATGCGGCGCCACAGGATGTCGCTGTTGCCGGAAGAGCCGCTGAAGAACGCCTGCGTCGGCGGCATGAGCGTCGCCGACAACATCGCATTCCGCGAGTTCGATCGCGCCCCGTTCGCGCGCGGCGGCTGGTGGCTGAACCGTGCTGCCTTCCGCAACGACGCCGAGCGCAAGATCAACCGCTACAAGATCAAGACCCGCACGCCGGAGACGCCGATCGCGGCGCTGTCGGGCGGCAATGTCCAGCGCGCGGTGCTGGCGCGCGAGCTCTCGGGCGACGTCGAGGTGCTGATCGCCGCCAATCCCTGCTTCGGACTCGACTTCGCGGCGGTGGCGCAAATCCACGCCGAGATCATGGCCGCACGCAACCGCGGCGCGGCGGTGCTGCTGGTCAGCGAAGACCTCGATGAGCTGCTGGAATTGTCGGACCGGCTGGTCGTGATGTTCCACGGCGCGTTCGTCCATGAGGCCCGTGCCAGCGAGGCCGACCTCACCGAGATCGGCCGGCACATGGCCGGCCATTGACCATCCGCGTCAAGCGAAGCAATCCATTGTTCCGCGTACGCGGGATCTCGCAATGACGAACAGCTCTGGCCTCACAAAGATGTCGTCCCTGCGAAAGCAGGGACCCATAACCACGAATGTTGATTGTTGGGCAGCGCTGGAACGACGAATCCCGTTCACAACATCCGCCGCGGCGTATGGGTCCCTGCTCCCGTGCGCAATTGCGCACTAGGCAGGGACGACACCGGAGTTTGTGGCGCGCGATCCCGGCAAGATCCCGCCATTGCAATGACGAAGCTGGCTGCGCTCCGCGTCACATCGGGGCAAACCTAGCCGATCTCGAACGCGTGTTCCGCTAGATGCTTCAAATTGGCATGCCAATGCTCGGCGATCGCAAGCCGGGTCGGCACCCAGACATGCTCGTGCTTCTGGATGTAGTCGAGAAAGCGCATCAGCGCGGCGGCGCGGCCGGGACGGCCGACGACACGGCAATGCAGGCCGATCGACATCATCTTCGGCGAGGTCGCGCCCTCGGCATAGAGCACGTCGAAACTGTCTTTCAGGTAAGTGTAGAACTCCTCGCCGCCGCCGAAGCCCTGCGCGTTGATGAAGCGCATGTCGTTGGCATCGAGCGTGTAGGGGATCACGAGATGCGGCTCGGTGCCATCAGCCTTGATCCAGTACGGCAGATCGTCGGCATAGGAGTCGCAGAGATAGCGCAGGCCGCCTGCCTCCATCAAAAGCCGCATCGTGTTGATCGAGGAGCGGCCGGTGTACCAGCCGAGCGGCCGCGCGCCTGTCGCCTCGGTATGCACGGCAATGGCGCGGGCGATCTCCTCGCGCTCCTCGTCCTCCGACATGTCCTTGTGCTCGACCCAGCGCAGGCTGTGGCTTGCGATGTCCCAGCCTGCCTCCTGCATCGCGGCGACAACGTCCGGATTGCGCTTCAGCGCCATCGCGACGCCAAACACCGTGGCCGGCAGCTTCCGCTCGGTGAATATCCGCCACAGCCGCCAGAAGCCGGCACGCGAGCCATATTCGAACATCGTCTCGATATTGGCGTGCCGCTGGCCGACCCAGGGCTGCGCGCCGAGCACGTCGGACAGAAACGCTTCCGAGGCGCGATCACCGTGCAGGATGTTGTTCTCCCCGCCCTCCTCGAAATTGACCACGAATTGCACGGCGATGCGCGCCGCGTCGGGCCATTTCGGATCGGGCGGATTGCGGCCGTAGCCGCGGAGATCGCGCGGATAGCGGGCCTCGGTCACATCAGATTTCCTCGAAGCGAATGTTCTGCGCGCCCTTCCACAACACGGTCTTGCCGAAGGCGGTGAGGTTCTCCAGCCCCGAGGTCAGCGTGATGAAATGATTGCCGGCGAGCTGGCCCATCTTGCTGGCGAAATGCACGCCGCCATAGGCGAGCAGGATCTCGGTCTCGCTGATGCCGCCGGGATAGAGGATGATCTGGCCCGGCGCCGGATAGCTGGTGTGGTTCTCGTAGGACACGCCGAAGTCGAGATCGCCGAGCGGCATCCAGACGCCCTCGCCGCTCCAGCGCACATGGATCGCCTGGCTCTCGAACGGCATCGCCTTGCGGAACGCGGCGACCGTCTTCGGCGCGAGCTGCTCCTCGAAACGGGCGTCAAAGGTGAACTCGCCGGCGCGGACAATCAGTTTGCTCATCGATCTCTCGTGGGTGGGCCAAGAAGTGATGTCCCAACCATTGCCGCCGGCCCGGGCCGGACGCAAGGCCGATTCCGGCCCCGGAAGCCGGTTTTTCGCCGCTCGGCGGCCTTCAACGCAGATTTGAGCAGAGTTGCGTTGCGCCTCGCCTCCCCGTTTGCGAGCCTGCGAGCATACGTCGAACAGGGTGACCAGATGACAACAAGCAGTCTGCACGGACATGTGGCGCTGGTGACCGGCGGATCGCGCGGCATCGGTGCGGCGATCGTCAAGATGCTGGCGGATGCCGGCGCCGCCGTCGCCATCAATTATCGCGAGCGCTCGGCCGAGGCGGAGACGCTGGCGAAAGGCATCATTGCCGCCGGTGGCCGCGCCGTCGCGATCGCCGCCGACGTCTCGGAAGCCGCCGCCGTGGCCGCGCTGGTCGAGGGCGCCAAATCCGAGCTCGGCCCGGTCGACATCCTCGTCAACAATGCCGGCATCGCGATCGTCAGGGGTGTCGACGACCTCACCGAAGAGGATTTCGACCGCACCATCACGGTCAATCTCAAATCGGCGTTCCTGTGCACGCAGGCTGTGCTGCCGATGATGCGCACCCGGAAATGGGGCCGCATCGTCAACATCTCCTCCGGCGCGGCGCGCGGCGCGGGCTCGATCGGGCCGCACTACAACGCATCCAAGGCGGCCATGGAGGGGATGACCCGCGGCTATGCCGCACGCCTCGTCAAGGAGGGCATCACCGTCAATGCCGTCGCGCCCTCGCTGATCGAGACCGAGATGATGAAGGGACAGAGCGAGCTGGTCAGCCGCATTCCGATGGGCCGTTTCGGCACCGCCGAGGAGGTCGCGCAGGCCGTGATGCTGCTGGTCAATAATCCCTACATGACCGGACAGACCATCGCGATGAGCGGCGGCATGGCGTTCAACTAGGACGCGGCCTCATCAGCGCGCAGCCACAGCCCGATCGATGCGAGTTGAACGAAGGCAAGGTAGTTGGCGGCGAGCTTGTCACAGCGCGTTGGTCGCAGGATCATCGCGCCTGCGGTACGAATGAGTGAACTGATCGAAGCATGAGAGATCATCGCCTGCAGGTGAGTGCATCTGGACCAGCAGCGGTAGAGACGTGTGCATCCCTGCCGGTTCCACCGATTGCTCCGGTGTCCCGTCGCTTGGGTTTGGCAAATGTTCGTTTCATCGGCACGAAACGATTGATTTCGCCGAGTGGGAACACGTTGCCAAGAAGCCACAGCGATTGAAGGGAATGGAAATTGGAGGCGTCATTCTCGTGGCGGCGCGCGCGCTTGCGGCTTATTGGTTAGGGACAGATCGGGCAACATGAATCATTTCCAGCCCGGCAGTTTGTTTCAGACGCTTGATTGATCAGAGCTGGAATTGGCATGAGCCAATTTCAGAGGCCATGGAGCTTGTCGCGAAATGAATTTCGATAATCAGACCAGATCTTCTTATTCGAACCACACACATTCAGCATCAGTGACCTCCGCCGATAAAGCGGATGAGGGCCAGGACGGCGAGACACGCTTTGGATTTAGGGCAACGGACTTGATCGTATACCCTGCGCACGGCGTCGGCCAAATTGTAGCGATTGAGGAACAGACGGTGGCGGGGGCTTGCCTCGAGTTCTTTGTCGTCTATTTCGCGAAGAGCAAGATGACGCTCCGCGTTCCGACGAGGAAGGCGGCAAACGCCGGAATGCGTCAACTGTCCGATCCCGTTTCCATCGAGCACATGCGACGAATCCTGGGGCAGGCGCCGCACAAAGCGCGGGGTAATTGGTCCCGACTTGCTCAAGAATACGAAAGCAAGATCAATTCGGGCAATATTGTCGCTATCGCGGAGGTCATGCGCGATCTGTATCGGCCCACGGTCAATTCCGAGCAGAGCTACAGCGAACGACAGCTGTACGCTGCGGCAGTCGAGCGCCTGTCCACAGAAGTGGCGCTCGTTAGCGGCATTACTGAAGAGGAAGCCGTCAAGGAGCTTGAAAGCCTCATCATTGCTGAGGTCAGGCGGAGCGCATAGAGACTGGTCGCACCTCCCCGGAGCGTCCGCGTTCGGGTCCTGGCCGACGTTCCGGCGCCGCCGGCCAGATATGATTTCCTAGGATGGCCGTTCGACGAAGGCGACGGCCTTATTGCTGTAGGTCCATATCGCGCCGTCGCGTTTGCTGATCCCGAGAAAGGCGGTCTTTGTACCGGCGTATTTCATGTCTCGATTGCCCCCGTCGATGCCATAGGCCCATGGGTCGAGGCACAGAAACTCGATGATCTTGCCGTCGGCTCCCGATGTACGGTGGCCGACGATGCCCACATAATGGGCGCCGCCGAGGGAGGCCCGCACCGGCACCTTGTTTTCGAGATTCTTGATTGTCCAATCCACTGCTTTGCCGGGATCGCGGCCCGCGCTCACCTGGTCGCGCGCCGTCGGTTCGGCCATTTTCCAGCCCATATAGCGGACAAACACGATCTTGATGATCGAACCGCACCAATATTCATTGTTCACTGCCTTGAGGAAACCGCCATTGTTCTGGTTCCACGGCAGCTTGCTCTTCTTGTAGTTTTCCATCGACGCGTCAGCGGTCGCCGCCAGGGTGGGAAGGGTGTGCAGCTGTTCATCCACCAGCATTTCATAGACGCGATGGCGGCTGTCCAATTCGTCGCTGGCGTCCTGATTGCTGTAGAACTTGCGATAGGCGGCGGGTGCCTTGGCGGCCGTCGTGACGGTGTGGAAATAGTGCCAGATCAAATCGGTTTTCCACGAGGGATCGCGGACATGGGTGTCGGACATGGAGAGGGTCCATATAAGGCATTCGGCTGCGGCGGCTTCGCGGTCTTGTCCCGCTTGTGGTTGGACCAGCCGCGCTGAATGGTTAGTCCCCGCTAGATTGATGACGGTTCAACGCGGACTTGGTAACGCCCAATCGCGTCTTGGCGGGAAACGATCAAACAGACCGCCTCGGAAGCACCCGCCGCATGAACGAATCTCGGTCTCCTGTTGTGCATCGCATGAACCGGGGCTTGGCTCGCAGCCGAAGATCGCTTTAACCATCACAATGTCGGCTCAATGGTACGGAGCGGACTTTGCCTGTTCTGGCGCAGGCGGCTCAAAAAGCCCCGCCGAGGAGCGCTTTGGCCGCGATGCGCCCGAAAGCGGACGCGTTACTTTGAGTTTTGTTGTTCGTGACCCCAAGGTCAGTTGCCCCCGAACTACCTGCAGCTGCCGACGGCGCACAGCCATATTGCCGCAGTCGAACGGCGGATAAGCCATCGCGTCTCGTAGTGGTAGCGCGCGAACCAGCCATCTGAAGCGGATCTAACCGATGAGTCCCTGTCATCCGCACTTTGACAGCATCTTTTGGAGTATTGCCTCAACCGGCTGCGGCGAAATTCCAAGTTCGAAAAGGCCAGGCGACGACACGGTATCGATCTGCATCAGCTCCACCTGATTGCGCGTGAGAATCGGGTCCGGGAGTATTTCGGAAGCCCATGCCAGGGCGTGCCAAACGGCGAACGGGATCGGGACCAGGATGGGCGCAAGACCGGCCTGATGCGCGACGATTCCGACCAATTCTTCGTAGGAATAAACGCGAGGGCCGCCGCACTCGAAGATCGTCGGTTGCGTCTCGGCTCGCTGGATGATCCGGACAGTCGCCTCCGCCACATCTTCCACATAGGCCGGCTGCAGTTTCATCGAGCCGCGGCCGAACATCGGATAGATCGGCAGCCGGCGGAGAAGGTTGAGGATGGTCGTAAGAAACGCATCGTCCGGTCCGAACATGACGGCGGGTCGGATGATATTCGCGCCGGCAAACGTAGCCCTGACCACCAGTTCACCTTCGCCGCGCGCCCGGATGTACCGCGATCGAGACGCGGCATCGGCGCCGATGCCTGACAAGTGAACGAGTCGTTTGACTCCGGCCCGGCGCGCTTGGGCCGCTACGCGTTGGGCGGACTCGACATGAACGGAATGAAACGTCTCACGCCCGTGCTCGACGTAAAGGCTGACGGTGTTGACCGCGGCGTAAGCGCCGGCAAGCGCATTTGCGACAGACCGTTCGTCATGAATATCGGCCTGGACGAACAGAAGCTGGGAATCATGCGGTCCAAACTGACTGCGCCCGCGATCTGTATGCCTTGACGCGATCCGGACGGGAAATTCGTGATCGCGCAGATGCTGAACGATGCGGCGGCCGAGAAAACCGGTTCCGCCGAATACAGTGACGGTGCGACCGTTCGTTGCCATCCTTTGATCTTTGCTCGAGAGAACGCGCCATAGCCCGAGCCGAAGCTGACGTCAGGGCGATGGCCGTCTGTCGGAACAATACCCTTTCGCAGCGACGGTTGGAATGCAGGCCGCTTCGAACCGCTATTGGACGGAAGCCGGATGCAAAGGCCGAGCGAAACTGAGTTCGTGGCCGTCGGGGTCAGCTAGGTGGAAGAAACGCTCACCCCATTCGGCATCGCGGGGCGCTGTCGCCGGCTGGTAACCCCCCGCGAGCGCGCGTTCGTAAAGTGCGTCAACATCGGTGACGTAGAAGATGACCCGACCCCACCAGGACCAGCGTCGTTCGGCAGGTTGGTCGATGAGGTTGAGGTAGCTCGGACCTGCTCGAAAGCTAGTGAACGACGACCATTCGCCGCCATGCAGGACCTCAAAGCCCAGGGCTCGGTAGAATCGGACAGCTCGTGGCATGTCATGGGTGCCCAGCGTGAGCGCGCTTATCCTCTCGATCATGGCCAAAACTCCCTTGTTCTACCTCCCTACGCTTTTTTGAAGTCGCGGCGCAGAGATTAACCTCTCATGTGCGTCGAACGGTGAGCAAGTCAGCGCCGCCCGCCCCTTTCCTTGCGTCGCCGCTCACGGCGAGCTGTGGATGCCCCAAACTGCTCGAATCGAAAGCGCTGACGCTCTAAGCTCTCCATCGCGTCGGCCAAACATCAAGTCCAGGCGCCCACGCAACCAATCGATCCCGGTGGCACCCGCGAAAAGGAGGGGAGCATGAAGGGCGACAAAGACGTTATCGAACACCTCAACAAAGCGCTGCGCCACGAGCTCACCGCAGTGAACCAGTACTGGCTGCACTACCGCCTCCTCGACAATTGGGGCTACAAGATGCTGGCCAAGGCGTGGCGCAAGGAATCGATTGAAGAAATGCAACACGCAGACAAGCTCATCGAACGCATCATCTTCCTCGATGGATCTCCCAATATGCAGACGCTGGAATCCCTCCATATCGGGAAGACCGTGAAGGCCGTGCTCGATAGCGACTTGCAAGCCGAATTGTCGGCGTACTCCCTCTACGCTGAAGCTGCGACCCAGTGCCATCAGGTCAAGGACTACGTGACACGGGATCTGTTTGAGCAACTCATGCACGATGAGGAAGAGCATATCGATTTTTTGGAAACCCAGATCGAACTCGTCGCGAGGATCGGCCTCGAGCTATATGCCCAGCGTCATATCGGAGAGCTCGACAAGGACTAAAGTGCAAACGACTGCTTTCGGCCCAAATCGGACACCGCGGCGGCGCGGAATTATGTCCGCTGCTCGCCCGTTAGGAATTCGTTAACCATCGCGGCCTAGCCTAACCTCATAGCCTGGTCATCATCAGCCGATTGCCGCTCGGTTCGGTCCAGGAACAGCCGGTGTCCGCCAAGACGCTGACATATGCCGCGCCAGGTGTGCGCCTGAAAATCTCGCCAGTGGCCGCTCGTCGCTTGCTAAGCGACTGCGCTTGCCGCGCTCACTTAGGAGCAAAATCCTGGTGTATAGCTCCCATTCCCCAGCTCGGTAGAGCAATTGTGAGGCAAGAATGACCGATATTTGCGAGATGAAGGCGCGCATTACCGTGTTTGGGGTCGGCGGTGCCGGTGGCAATGCAGTCAACAACATGATCTCGGCCGGGCTGCAAGGCGTCGACTTCATCGTCGCCAATACCGATGCACAGGCGCTTACCATGTCGAAGGCCGAGCGCCTCATCCAGATGGGCACGCGGGTGACGGAAGGTCTCGGCGCTGGCTCGCATCCTGAAGTGGGGCGCGCCGCAGCCGAAGAGACGATCGACGCGATCCGCGATTCTTTGACCGGCGCACACATGGTGTTCGTTACTGCCGGCATGGGCGGCGGTACCGGCACCGGCGCAGCGCCCATTATCGCCAAGACCGCGCGCGAGCTTGGCATTCTCACCATCGGTGTAGTCACCAAGCCATTCCACTTCGAGGGCCAGCGCCGCATGCGCCTTGCCGAGGCCGGCATCGCGGAACTACTGAAGGTGGTAGATACTCTGCTGATCATCCCAAACCAGAACCTATTCCGGGTGGCCAACGAAAAGACCACGTTCTCCAATGCTTTCGTGTTGGCCGATCAGGTGCTTTATTCGGGTGTGGCCTGCATCAGCGACCTCATAGTCAAGGAAGGTCTGATCAACCTCGATTTTGCCGACGTTCTCGCCGTCATGCGGGAGAAGGGCAAGGCCATGATGGGCAGGGGCGAGGCTTCCGGCGCGAACCGCGTGGTCACCGCCGCCGTAGCCGCGATTTCAAATCCATTGATCGAGGACCCCTCGATCAAGCGTGCCAGCGGCCTCATCATTTCCATCACTGGCGGCAAGGACCTGATGTTATTCGAGGTCGACGAAGCTGCTACCCGCATTCGCGACGAGGCCGACCAGGACGCCAACATCATCATTGGCGCATCGTTTGATGAAAGCCTGGAGGGTATCGTCCGCGTCTCGGTAGTGGCGACCGGCATCGATAATCTTGACCCGGCACCCCACGCGCAACCAGCGGAAAGCTCACTTACAGAGCTCGCCGGCAGGCTGCGCAACGACAGCCGTCAAATCGCCGAATCGAGCGCGGTACACCGCTGACCGACGCGCACCGCATCGGCGCGTCGGCCAAGTGCGCGCAACAAGGAGCGTTCCGGTATCGACTTTGGCTGTTCCGCGTCCATGAACGCCGAACACTCGGCTACTTCCGCAACTGGCCCGAAGGCGAAGTGCCGCGATGTCCGCTCCCGCGCCGCTGTTGGGGGGAGAAGCAGACATCAGGTGGCCGGCTCGCAGCAACCGACTTTATGAGTACGCACCTGGCTATGCCGGCTTGACCGACTCGCTGGATTGCCTTACGCCTCACGCCATGAACCGCTCGATCCTGATCGCCAATTTCTGGTGGCTCGCCGACTGACAGGCGGGCCGAACGCGTTCATGCATTTCGGGGCCGCCGCATCGGGCGGCCTTTTTGTTTCACCTCATCCAGCCCACATGCGGTGTCCCCATTCAACCGAATGGAGACAAGCCGTGACCAAACCGATCATCCTCACCGGCGACCGCACCACCGGGCCGCTGCATCTCGGCCATTACGTCGGCTCGCTCAGAAGCCGCCTCGCGTTTCAGGACAGCCATGAGCAGTTCCTGCTGCTCGCCGACATGCAGGCGCTGACCGACAACGCGCACGACATCGGCAAGGTCCGCGGCAACGTCATCGAGGTCGCGCTGGATTATCTCGCCGTCGGCATCGATCCCGAACGAACCTCGATCTGCCTGCAGTCGCAGCTGCCGGCGCTCGCGGAGTTGTCGATGCTCTATCTCAACCTCGTCACCGTCGCGCGGCTGGAGCGCAATCCCACCATCAAGGACGAGATCCGCGCCCGCGGATTCGGACGCGACATCCCGGCGGGCTTCCTGTGCTACCCGGTGGCGCAGGCCGCCGATATCACCGCGTTTCGGGCCACCGTCGTGCCGGTCGGCGAGGACCAGGCTCCCCTGATCGAGCAGACCAACGAGATCATCAGGCGCGTCAACGCGCTGGCCGGGCGTGCGCTCCTGCAGGAGGCGGTGGCCGTCATACCGCGCGCGGGACGGCTGCCGGGCGTCGACGGGCGCGCCAAGATGAGCAAGTCCGCGGGCAATGCGATTGCTCTCTCGGCCTCGCCCGGTGACATCTCGGCCGCGGTGCGTGCGATGTTCACCGATCCCGATCATCTGCGCGTCGGCGACCCCGGCAAGACCGAGGGCAATGTCGTCTTCAGCTATCTCGACGCGTTCGATGACGATCAGCACGCCGTCGAGGAATTGAAGGCGCGCTATCGGCGCGGCGGTCTCGGCGACGCAGCCGTCAAGCGGCGGCTGGAGGACATCCTGCAAGCCCTGATCGCGCCGATCCGGGCCCGACGCGCCGAGCTGGCAGGCAATCGCGACTATGTCGCTGACGTGATCAGGCGCGGAACCCTGAAAGCCCGCGAGATCACCGAGCGCACCAAGCGCGATGTGATGGCGGGGCTCGGCGTGTTCCAGCTCTGAATGCGCTGTCATCAAACCATGGCAGGAACTGTGCTTGCCTGTAACAGTTGTCCGCTTGGCGAAAACCGGATTTGGAGCTTGTCGTGATCGATCCGAAAACGCTTCTCGAACGCGCCGCACAATTGACCGATCAGGCCAAGGGCGAGGAAGATGCCGGCATCCGCGAGCGGCTGCTGCGCATGGCCGAGCATTACCGCGACCTGGCCGCGCATGAGGCCTGGGCGAACGAGAACCCGCCATCGGTCGGCGCGATCACCAGTGCGCTCAGCCCCCGCGCCCATTGACCCGTTCTTGGTCAGCTCACGCGAATGCGATAGCCCAGTGACTGCCGCGCGCCCGGCGCGATGTGCATGAGGCCGGGCTTGCCTGCGAACTCGCCGTCGAATTCGACCGGGCTGGCAAAGCCGTGCCACGGCTCGATGCAGAGGAACGCCGCGCCGCCGACCTTCGACCAGATGCCAAGTTCGCGAAAGCCGCGCCACGACATCTCGATCGCGGGCCCCCGCGCAGCAGCAAAGCGAACCGACGCGCTCGCAACCTGATCGAGGATCATGGCGTCGTCGTCGAACAATTGCTCCGACAATGCGAGCACCCTGCCCTTGATCGGACTTGTCTTGATCGGAGTTGGCTCGGCCTGCGGCCGCATCAGTCCTTCCGTCAGCCGCCGGATCGGCGCCGGCTCATCCTTCTCGAAGGTCAGCGCGTACGCCTCCTTCCGCAACCCCGGAAGCAGCGGCCAGTTGAAGGCGGGATGACCGCCGAGCGAGGCCGGCAGCGTCTCGGCGCCGGTGTTGACGATGTCGAAGGCGACATCGAGATCGGCGCCATCAACGGTATAGGTGACCTCGAGCCTGAATGCGAACGGATAGCGCGCACGCGTCTCTGCGTCGTCGATGAGCGCGAGCTTGCAGGATCGGGGCTCCTGCTCCACCCAGGCAAAGCGGCGATCCCGCGCGAACCCGTGCTGCGTCATCGGATAGGTCTTGCCGTTGTGGCGCAGCGTATCGTTCTTCAATCGGCCGACGATCGGGAACAGGATGGGCGCATGGCGCGGCCATTGCGGGCCGGCCTGCCACAACAGTTCGGTCCCGTCGGCATTGCTGAGCGACGACAATTCGGCGCCCTGCGCCAAAATGGTCGCGGCGATTCCGTCGCCGCGCAGCGTGTGACTGTCGCTCATGCCTCGCCTCGCCGGGTTGCGCCATGAACCGACAGGAGATGTTCGAAGCCGGCGAGGCCGTCAACCCCAAAGCAATGGGGCCGCCGCCCTTGCGTGGCGGCACCACGGTCCGGGCCTACCCGGCAATCTTGGAGAAATCGGGCTGGCGGCGCTCGGCAAAGGCGGCAAAGGCCTCGCGTGCTTCCGCACTCATCAGCCGCTCCTGGAAGATCTCACCCTCGCGCGCCATTTGCGCGCTGATCCTGGCGGGGTCGCGCATCAGCGCCTTGGTGTGCTGAAGCGAGCCGAACGGCCGCTTCGCCAGCGCGTCCGCCGCCGCACGGGCCTTGGCGCGCAGCTCCGCGAGCGGCACAACCGCGTTGGCGAGGCCGATCGAGACCGCCGTCTCCGCCTCGACCGGTTCGCCGAGCGCGAACATCGCATAAGCCCGCGCATAGCCGATGCGCTGCGGCAGCAGATAGGTCGACGCCGCCTCCGGCACCAGCGCCAGATTGACGAACGGCGTGATCAGCCGCGCGGTCGGCGCGAGGTAGACGAGGTCGCAATGCAGCAGCATGGTGGTGCCGATGCCGACCGCATTGCCCTGCACCGCGGCAATCAGCGGCCGCGTCGCCTTGGCCAGGGCGGCGAGGAAGCGCGTCACGTGACGCTCGCCCTGCACGCCGCGCGACACCGCCGCGAAATCGGCGAGATCGTTGCCCGCGGTAAAGCTGTCGCCGTCGCCCTGCAGCAGCACGGCGCGGATCGCGGAATCGCCTTCCGCGCGCTCGAGCGCGTCGGCCATCGCGCCGTACATCGCGTTGGTGATCGCGTTCTTCTTGTCCGGGCGCGCCATCGTCACGGTGAGGACACCGCCGTCCAGCGCTACGACCACTTCACTCATGCTGCACTCCTGTTGCTTGCTTGTTGTTTGACGCGCCTTCTTCACGCGAACCGGTAATCACTTCGCTCGAAGACGCTCTAGCTGTCCTTGTCTTTCGGAAACTTGTCTTGCAGGCTGGTCAGCCAACGCGACACCACGTCGATTTCAGCGTCCGAGAACCCCTCCATCAGACGGTTGTTGATCACCCTGGTCCGCGTTGCGGCGCGTTTGCCGAGCTCCTGCCCCGCCGCGGTCAGATAGAGCCGCTGGCTGCGCCCATCCTCGCCATCGCGCCGGCGCTTCACGAGGCCTGCACGTTCCATCCGGTCGGCAAGCCCGCTCATCGCCGACGGCACGATGTCGAGCGCCTGCGAGACGTCGCCGATCAGCGCGCCGTCATTGCGCCCGAGAGAGAACAGCACGCCGGCCTGAGCCGACGTCAGATCGTGGGCGGCCGTCTCCTGATCGATGGCGCGCTGCAACCGGCGATAGGCCACGGTCAGAAGAAAGATCAGCCGGTGTTCCGCTTTCATCACGCCGTTATATATTTCGCACGCGAAATATCAAGATATTTCGTGCACGAAATATCCGGCTATTGGCGGAGATCCGTCATTGCGTCCGACGGTCTCAGAACCCAGCACTCACCCAAACCGCACGCGCTCGGCCGGAACAAGCCGTTCCCATCGGCGCAACTGCGACATTTTGATCCCGCCGCCCGATCGTTGCGCTGCGGCCCGGCAGAAAACCCTTGATCGACGTCGATCAAACGGGAAATCTTTGCATCCGGGAGCCGCGTTGCGGCTCTGGCGGGGTCACGAGAGTGTCATGACGTTAGCGGCAAGTCCGGACAGGGAGCGCGTTGTCCGCCCGAAGCGGGCACGCCATCTCAGCGAAGCCATGCGTTGCGAGACCGCCTTTCGCCTGATCCTGTCCGAATGCCTCGAAGAAGTCGCGACCAATCACGAGGCCTTGAGTTCCGGCGATCCCGCCGCGCTCCATCAGACCCGCATTGCACTGACACGGCTGAAAGCCGCGATCGCGTTCTACGGCCCGATGGTGGCGGATAGCGAGTGGACGCGACTGAAATCCGAACTGAAATGGCTGAGCGCACATCTCGGCGCAACGCGCGACCTCGACGTCGCGATCGAGAACAGCAAGGGCTTGCCCGAAGAACGCATGCTCCAGACGGCGCGAACCGATGCGTTCGAAGCCCTCAGGGAGGCGTTGCAAAGCGACCGCTACTGGCAGTGGTTCGACGGCATGTGGGACTGGGTCGGCAGCGGCCCCTGGACCACGCGGCAGGATCCCCGTGCCGCGCAACGGCGCGCCGTGCCGGTGTCGGTCTTTCACGCACGGCGGCTGGCGCGGTGGCATGGCAAGCTGTGCCAGAAGAGCCGCGGGCTGCAAGGCATGGGCAAGAACAAGCGGCACCGCGTCCGTCTCGCCAGCAAGCGGCTGCGCTACGCCATCGAGTTCTCGGAGGGCGGCTTGCCCGCTGACGAATACGCGTCATGGCGGATCATCCTGAAGCATCTGCGCAAGGGGCAACAACTGCTCGGCGAATTGAACGACGACGAGGTGCGTCGCGGATTGCTCGAGCGTGTCGATGCACCCGCGCAGCGCGCCCACGAGCGCAAGGCCAAGCACCAGCGCGTCCACGAGCGGAAGCGCAAGAGCCGGCTGCTGCGCCACGCCGCGGCGGTCTATCGAAAAATCTCCGGCTGAGCGCGCGTCAGCGCAACGTCGACGGCGCGCGGATGCGGCTCGCGTCGATGACCACGCGCATGAATGATGTATAAAACATCATTTATTGCTCTTGTGCCATCATTACTTGATGTGCATAAATGACATTCAAACAGACGCGACTCCTCAATCGACGGCCATCACTCGATGATCACCGCGGCGCAGCTGCGAGCTGCCAGAGCCTTGCTTGGCATCGACCAACGGCAGCTCGCCGAGCTGTCCGGACTTTCGGTGCCAACCATCCAGCGGATGGAGGCGAGCGAAGGCACCATTCGCGGCAACGTCGACTCGCTCGTGAAACTGATCGACGCGCTCGGCACGGCCGGCGTCGAGGTCATCAATGAGGGCGCCGTCAGCAGCGGCGGCGGCCGCGGGGTGCGATTGAAGGCCGGATCAGGCTCACCGAAGGCGCAGACATGATCCCGGCGGTCACTCAGCAGATCTGGTGTGTAGCCGCCCTGCTGGGAACGACCGCTCTCGCGATTGCAACGCGCCGATCGCGCCAATCGACGGCCATCGTCTACGGCACGACCTTTGCGATTTCGCTGGTCGCATTGGCCGGAGCCCTGTTCGCGCTGATCGCCCGCACCGGCGCGACGGAACTGATACTGCCGGTCGGCTTGCCATGGCTGGGATCGCATTTCCGCCTCGATGCGCTCGCCGCATTCTTTCTCGTCGTGGTCAATCTCGGCGGTGCGGCCGCAAGTCTTTATGGCATCGGTTACGGCAGCCACGAATCCGCGCCGCAGCGCATCCTTCCCTTTTTCCCCGGCGTTCCTGGCCGGGATGAATCTCGTCGTGCTCGCCGACGATGCGTTCACCTACCTGCTGTGCTGGGAATTCATGTCGCTCGCCTCATGGGCGCTCGTCATGGCGCATCACCGTGACGCCGACAATGCCCGCGCAGGCTACGTCTATCTCGTGATGGCAAGCTTCGGGACGCTGGCTCTGTTGCTTGCCTTCGGCCTGCTGGCGGGAGCCGGCGGCAGCTACAGCTTTGCGGCCATCCGCGCCGCCCGGCATGCCCCGTCCGAGGCCGCATTGGTGCTCGCGCTGATGCTGCTCGGCGCCGGGTCGAAAGCCGGCCTGATCCCGTTGCACGTGTGGCTGTCGCTGGCCCATCCCGCCGCGCCGAGCCATGTCTCGGCGCTGATGAGCGGCGTGATGACGAAGGTCGCGATCTACGGATTCATCCGGGTCGTGTTCGATCTGCTCGGGCCGCCAGGCTGGTCGGCGGGTGTCGTGGTTCTCATCCTTGGCGGCGCGACCGCAGTCATGGGGATCCTCTATGCGCTGATGGAGAAGGATCTCAAGCGCCTGCTCGCCTACAGCACGATCGAGAACATCGGCGTCATCTTCGCGAGCCTCGGCCTTGCGCTGGCATTTCAGGCGAACGGCCTTGGCGTCGCGGCGGCCCTCGCCTTCACGGCCGCATTGTTCCACGTGCTGAACCATTCGTTCTTCAAGAGCCTGCTGTTCTTCGGGGCCGGCGCGGTGCTGACGTCGACCGGCGAACGCGACATGGAGAAGCTGGGCGGCCTGATCCACCGCATGCCACTCACGAGCTTCGTCTTTCTGGTCGGCTGCGTCGCGATCTCGGCGCTGCCGCCGTTCAACGGGTTCGTGTCGGAATGGCTGATGTTTCAGGCCGTTCTGCAGAGCCCCGACCTGCCGCAATGGCTGCTGAAGATCATGGTGCCCGCGGTCGGCGCCTTGCTGGCGCTGGCGGCGGCGCTCGCCGCCGCATGCTTCGTCAAGGCCTTCGGAATCACATTTCTCGGCCGCGCGCGGAGCCCGGCCGCGGAAGCCGCCGGCGAAGTCGATCGCTGTTCGCTCGCCGCGATGTTCAGCCTCGCCGTGCTCTGCTTCCTCGCCGGCATTCTGCCGGGCCTCGTGATCGACGCGCTCTCGCCCGTTGCGCAGGCTGTGATCGGCCACCGGATGCCGGTTCAGATGAACGATCCCTGGCTGTCGATCGTTCCGATCGAGGAGAGCCGCAGTTCCTACAACGGATTGCTCGTCTTTGCGTTCATCACCGCCGCAGCGTCGCTCGCGGTGTATTTCATCCATCGCTTTGCGTCGCGCGCGATCCGGCGCGGACCGGCATGGGGTTGCGGCTTCGCCGACCCGACACCGGCGGCGCAGTATTCCGGCGTGAGCTTTGTGCAGCCGATCCGCCGCGTGTTCGGCACGCTGGTTTTCCAGGCCCGCGAGCATGTCGATATGCCCGCGCCGGGCGAACTGCGGCCGGCCCGCCTCAGGGTGGATATGCACGACCTGGTCTGGGAGCGGCTCTACACACCCGTGACTGAACTCGTGTGGTTTTTCGCCGATCGGCTGAACCAGCTCCAGTTCCTGACCATCCGCCGCTACCTCAGCCTGGTGTTCGCAACCCTCATCACATTGCTGCTGGCGCTCGCGATATGGTCGTGATCTCGGACATCCTCGTTCAGCTCGGCCAGATGGCGCTTGTGCTGCTGCTCGCGCCGCTGCTGACCGGCGTCGTGCGCAAGATCAAGGCCCGGCTGTTGCGGCGGAACGGACCGTCGATCTTCCAGCCCTACCGCGACCTTCTGCGGCTGCTGCGCAAGGAGGTCGTGCTCGCCGAAAACGCGTCCTGGCTGTTTCGCGTCACGCCCTATGTGACGTTTGCGGCCATCTGGGTCGCGGCGGCGCTGGTCCCGACATTTGCGACCGGCCTGCAATTCAACTGGAGCGCCGACCTGATCGCGATCGTCGCCCTGCTCGGCAGCGCGCGCTTCTTCCTCGCGCTTGCCGGCATGGACGTCGGCACCAGCTTCGGCGGCATCGGCTCCAGCCGCGAGGTGATGATCGCCGCACTCGCCGAGCCGGCCATGCTGCTGATGGTGTTCTGCGTCGCGCTGATTGCCGGCTCGACGCAGCTGTCGACGGTCGCGACCTTCATGGCGTCGTCGGAAGTCGGACTGCGCGTCTCGCTCGGCATGGCGATGATCGCCCTCATCATGGTGGCGCTCGCCGAAAACGCGCGCATCCCGGTCGACAACCCGGCGACGCATCTGGAGCTGACCATGGTGCACGAGGCGATGATCCTCGAATATTCCGGGCGTCACCTCGCCATGATCGAGTTCGGCGCCTTCCTCAAGCTGCTGCTCTACATCTCCCTGATCATCTGCGTGTTCTTCCCGTGGCAGATCACCACGGAAGGCGCGGGCCCGCTGTCCTATCTGGTGAGCGTTGCCGCCTACATCCTCAAGCTTGCGGTCGCGAGCTTCCTGCTTGCCGTGTTCGAGACCGCGACGGCGAAGATGCGGGTGTTCCGCGTCCCCGAATTCCTCGGCGCAGCGCTGATGCTCGGCCTGCTCGGCACGCTGCTTCGGTTCGTGTCACGGGGCTTCTGATGCACAACCTCGCCTTCGACATTGCCCATCTGCTCGCCGGCGGGCTCGTGCTGATCAGTTTCATGATGCTGTACCAGGACCGCCTGTATGCGCTGCTGAACATTTTCGCGCTTCATGCCGTGGTGCTCGCAGCTTCCGTCGCCTGGCAGGCCTTCATCCAGAATGCGCCGCATCTCTACGTGACCGCAGCCATCGCACTGGTCTTCAAGGCGATCGTCATCCCGGTGGCGTTGCATCGCATCATCAAGCAGCTCGGCATTCATCGCGATATCGAGACCGCGGTGAGCATCGGTCCGACCATGCTTGCGGGCATGGGGCTCGTCGCCCTGTCCATGGTGCTGATGCTGCGCGTCACGGGCGCGGCCGATCCGCTGGCGCGGGAAGACCTCGCCTTCGCGCTGTCGGTGGTGCTGCTGGGATTGCTCGTCATGGTGACACGGCGCAACGCCGTCAGCCAGGTCGTCGGCTTCATGTCGCTGGAAAACGGCCTGGTGCTGGCCGCGACCGGCGCCAAGGGCATGCCGCTCGTCGTGGAGATCAGCGTCGCGTTCTCGATCCTGATCGCGTTCATCGTGATCGGCGTGTTCCTGTTCCGCATTCGCGAGCGGTTCGACACCGTCGACGTCGGCGCGCTCGATGAATTCAGGGGGGAGCGCCGATGACTGCCGCGTCGGATGCCGTCACCTGGGTTCTGTTGATACCGATCACCGCCGCGGCGGTGCTGGCCGCGCTGCCCGGCTACCGCTTGACCGCGGGTCTCAATATCGTGGCCAGTCTCGGCACCTTGCTGGCCGCGCTTTCGCTGCTCGTGGTCGAGCGCCCGCAACCCGGCCAGTACCTGCTGATCGACGATCTCAACATCGTCTTCATCGTGCTCAACACCTTCGTGGGATTCACCACGAGCGTGTTCAGCGCAAGCTATATCGCCCACGAACTCGAGACCGGGCGGCTGACGCCGGGTTATCTGCGATTCTACCATGCCATGTATCAGGTGATGATGTTCGGCATGAACCTCGCATTCGTGTCGAACAATATCGGCCTGATCTGGGTCGCGGTCGAGGTTGCCACGCTCACCACCGTCCTGATGGTCGGCATCTACCGGACCCATGCGGCGCTGGAAGCGGCCTGGAAGTATTTCATCCTCGGCAGCGTCGGCATCGCGCTGGCGCTGTTCGGCACGATCCTGGTGTACATGGCGGCGCTGCCGGTGGTCGGCGAGGGTCAGGACGCCATGGTGTGGACGGTGTTGATCAGCCGTGCGGCGACGTTCGACCCGGCATTGCTCAACGTCGCCTTCATCTTCCTGCTGCTCGGATACGGCACCAAGGTCGGCCTGGCGCCGCTGCACGCCTGGCTTCCGGATGCGCATGCCGAGGGCCCGACCCCGATTTCCGCCGTGCTTTCCGGCCTGCTGCTCAACGTCGCGCTCTACGCGGTGCTCCGCTTCAAGATCCTGCTCGCCGCCAATCCGGATGCGATATCGCCCGGGCCGCTGATGGTGACGATGGGGCTGACCTCGCTGCTGTTCGCGGCCTTCATGCTTTACCGCCGCCGCGACATCAAGCGGCTGTTCGCCTACTCGTCGATCGAGCATATGGGCATCATCGTGTTTGCGTTCGGCATGGGTGGCCCGCTCGCCAACTTTGCCGGCCTGCTGCACATGGTGATGCACAGCCTCACCAAGTCGGGGATATTCTACGCGGTCGGCCACATTGCACAGGTGAAGGGCACGCAGCGGATCGCCAACATTCGCGGCCTGACCGAGTCGCATCCGGCACTCGGCTGGAGTCTCGTGATCGGCGTGGTCGCGATCGCCGGCCTGCCGCCGCTCGGTATCTTCATGAGCGAATTTCTCATCGTCAGCTCCACCTTCGCGCGCCAGCCGCTGCTCGCCATCCCGCTGGTGTTCGGCCTGCTGCTCGCCTTCGCCGCGCTGATCCTGCGCCTGACCAGCCTTGCGTTCGGCGAGCCGCGCGGCAATGCCGCGCCGGCGGATGCGTCCTATTTGCCGATGTTCGCGCATTTCGCGCTGGTGCTGACTGCGGGCATCTACCTTCCGGGACCGCTGGTCGTCTGGTTCCAGCACGTCGCCAACCTGCTGGGTTAGCGCGAGGGAGAACGGGATATGCCGAGGTTGATCGATCTGATCCGGGCCGGCCACAGGATCGAGCGGCATCATCCATGGCCGCGCGCCGTGGTGGACGGCGAAACCTGGCGCACCGCCGCTCACGCATTTGCGGATGGCGGCCTGAGCCTGCTCGGACTGTGGGGTGAGCCGTCGCGCGTGCACATGGCCATCCTCGACGACCGCACGTCCGATATCGGCGTGATCAGCCTGGATTGTCCCGATCGCCAATTTCCTTCGGTCGCGGCCCATCATCCGCCGGCGCTTCGATTGGAGCGCACCCTCCACGACCTGTTCGGATTGCAGCCCATGGGCACACCGGATCCCCGCCCCTGGCTCGATCATGGCCGTTGGCAAACGCGCTTCCCGCTGGGTGAACGTCACGATGCATCAGCGGACGCAGCGCCTTATCAATTCCTCCCGGCCGAGGGGGACAGCCTGCATCAGATCGCGGTCGGTCCGGTGCATGCCGGCATCATCGAGCCCGGGCATTTCCGCTTTACCGCGAGCGGAGAGACGGTGGTCCGCCTCGAGCAGCGGCTCGGCTACACCCACAAGGGCGTCGAAGGGCTGATGGCCGGAAGCACCGTCGAGCAGGCCGCGCGGCTCGCCGGCCGGGTCTCCGGCGACAGCACGGTCGCCTATGGGCTGGCGTTCGCGCAGGCGGTCGAGGCCGCGCAACGGATTGCCGTGCCGCCGCGCGCGCTGTTGCTGCGCGCGCTGATGGCCGAGCTCGAGCGACTGGCCAATCATCTCGGCGATATCGGCGCGATCTGCAACGATGCGTCATTTGCGCTGATGCAGGCGCATTGCGCCGTGCTGCGCGAATCCGTGCTGCGCGCCGCCGACGCTGCATTCGGCCACCGCCTGATGCGCGACCTCGTCGTTCCCGGCGGCGTCGCGCGAGATATCGCCAGCGATGGAGCCGACGCAATCCGGGCCGTACTCGACCAGATCCGCCGGCATTTCCCTGCGCTGGTCGAGCTCTATGACAACACCGCCTCGTTGCAGGACCGCACCGTCAGCACCGGCATCGTGACCCCGGCACTCGCACAGCAATTCGCTGCCGGTGGTTATGTCGGGCGTGCGAGCGGCCGCGACCATGACGCCCGACGCAGGCCCGGCTATCTCCCCTATGATGGCCTGCGTTTCGAAGTCCCCGTTCTCAGCGACGGCGACGTCAACGCCCGGGTCTGGATCCGGATTCGCGAGGTTGAGCAGAGTCTGGCGCTGGCGTACCAGATCCTCATTGGCCTCGAGGCCGGTCCGGTGAAAGTGCCACTGCACGGTGCGGCCGAGCCTTGCGAAGGCATGGCCCTCGTCGAGGGTTTCCGCGGCGACATCCTGGCCTGGCTGCGCCTGAACGGCGATCGGATCGAGCGATGCCATCTGCGCGATCCGTCGTGGTTTCAGTGGCCGCTGCTCGAGGCGGCCATCGAAGGCAACATTGTGGCGGACTTCCCGCTCTGCAATAAGTCGTTCAACTGCTCCTATTCCGGGCAGGATCTCTGAGGGCTTGAGGCGATGCGCAAACTTCTGTTCCAGAGCCTGTTTCGCCAGCCATTGACCGAGCAAGCGCCGCGCCCGGATGACGCTGCGCTCGCGGAGCTGGCGGCCATGGTCGGCCGCACCGCGCGACGACGCCTTGGCCGCAGCCTCTCGATCCGCGAGGTCGATGCAGGCTCCTGCAACGGATGCGAGCTGGAAATTCACGCATTAAGCAATGCGTATTACGACGTCGAACGGTTTGGAATCCGGTTCGTTGCCTCTCCCCGTCACGCCGACGTGCTGCTGGTCACGGGTCCGGTCACCAAGAACATGCGCGAGGCGCTGGAGCGCACATACCGTGCGACGCCAGATCCCAAATGGGTTGTCGCTGCGGGCGATTGCGCAAGGGATGGCGGATGCTTCGCCGGCAGCTACGCCGTGGTTGGAGGGGTCTCCGCGGTTGTTCCGGTCGATCTCCATATTCCGGGTTGCCCGCCTTCGCCGACGGCCATCCTGCGGGGCCTCGTGACCTTGCTCGAGGCGGTCGACTCCGGGGTCGCGGCAAGGTGAAGGCACGGAAAGAAGCGAGCATCTCCGCCCGCACCGTGGGCGAGGCACGCTAGTGTCCCGAATCCGAAGTTCGCATCATTTGCCGCACCTTCGGACCGAACTTCGGATTCGATAAGGACACTAGCAAACTTATGATTCTAGTGTGCTTTATGAATGCGAAGTTCGTGAAAGTGGCTGCCGCGAAATCGCACGAACTTCGCATTCAGCACACTAGCCGCTGTCGCGCAGCACCAGTTCGAAGCCGAGATCGACGCGGCGCTCGCCGCCGCGCTCCAGCGTCAGCGTCGCCGCGGTGCGGCCAATCGCGTCGCCATGCACGCTGATCGTGCTCAGGGTCGGCGAGATCAACTGGCCCATTTCGAGATCGCCAAGCCCGATCACGGCGACCGGTTGCGCCGATGCAGGCCCGTCGCGCAGCAGCCCGGCCTTGCGCAGCCCGGACATGAAGCCGATCGCATGCGCATCGTTGGCGGCGAACACCGCGTCGACATCGGGCAGGCGTGCATGCGCCGCCACGCTGCCGGAATCCTTGCGGTCCAGGATCAACCGGCGCGGCTCGGCGAGGCCGCTGGCCAGTGCTTCGTCCCTGAAGCCGAACCAGCGGCGCGTCCCGCGCGGATCGTCGCCGCCGATGAAGGCGAGCTGCTTGCGGCCCTGCGCGACCAGATGCTTCGCGACGGCGACACCGGCCTTGTAATTGTCGAAGCCCGCGACCGCGTCGATCGGGTTTGCCGGCAGATCCCAGGTCTCGACGATCGGAATGCGCGCATTGCGCAGCAGGCGGCTGCCCTCCTCGGTCGCCGGCGAGCCGACCATGATGATCGCCTCGGGCCGCCGCGACAGCAGCGCCGCCAGCATGCGGTCCTCGCGCGCCGCATCATAGCGCGACTGCGCCAGGATCACGGAGAAGCCGAGCGGCTCGAGCTTGTCGGACAGGCCCTGCACCGTGTCGGCGAAGATCGCGTTGGCGATGGTCGGCACCAGCACGCCGACTGAATTGGTCCGCGCGCTCGCCAGCGCGCCCGCCACCAGGTTCGGGACATAGCCGAGGTCGCGCATCGCCCGCTCGACCCGCGCCCGGGTCTCCGGGGCGACCAGGTCGGGCATCCGCACCACCCGGCTCACCGTGATCGAGGAAACGCCGGCGCGCTTGGCCACCTCTGAAAGGGTGGGCGCGGCACCGGCCGGGCCGGTCCCGGGGGCGGTCAGTTCGGAGCTCATGGGGCGGAGCCTGCCCGATTCCGGGTTGCCAAGCTATGATGTTAGCGCTAGCATCGATCAATGTTAGCGCTAACATGGAACAAAAAGGGAGAAATGGCATGATTTCGGACGAGCAGGCCCAGGCTTACAAGCGCGACGGGGTGATCGTGGTTCCCGAGGTGCTCAACCAGGAGACCTTAGCCAAGGTGCGCACGGTGCTCGCCGAACTGGTGGCCGGCGCCGCCAGTGTGAGCGAGCACACCGACGTCTACGATCTCGAGCCGGGGCATACGCCGGAGACCCCGCGCGTCCGCCGCATCAAGGCGCCGCAGAAGGTGCACCCGATCTTCGACGAGATCGTCCGCAGCCCGGCCGTGATCTCGATCCTCACCAAGCTGATCGGCCCCGGCCTTCGCCTGCACGGCTCCAAGCTCAACATGAAGTCGGCGCAATACGGCTCGCCGGTCGAGTGGCATCAGGACTGGGCATTCTATCCGCACACCAATGACGATATCCTCGCGATCGGCGTGCTGCTCGACGATTGCGATATCGAGAACGGTCCGATGCTGGTGACGCCCGGGTCGCACACCGGCGCCACGATGTGGGACCATCACGGCGAAGACGGCCACTTCGCAGGCCTGATCGATCCGGACCAGATCGCGGACGACATCAAGCGCGCGGTGCCCTGCATGGGCAAGGCCGGCAGCATGTCGTTCCATCACGTGCGCGCGTTGCACGGCTCGGCGACCAACACGTCGAACCGGCCGCGCAACCTGCTGCTCTATGAAGTCGCCGCCAGCGACGCCTGGCCGCTGATGGGCGTGAAGGACTTCGACGAGTTCAACAGCCGCCTGCTGGCGGGTCCGCCGGTGGTCGCACCGCGGCTCACCGATGTGCCGGTGCGCATGCCACTGCCGCCGGCCAAACGGCAGGGATCGATCTACGAGACACAGTCGGCGTCGAAGAAATCCTACTTCACGCGCGCCGCCTGAGACCTGAGACAATGCCCGCGGCCAGGCCGCGGGCATTGCTGCTTTCACGAGCACGATCCCCCGCGACAAACGTGGAGATCATGCCCGATCAAACGACCATAAAAATCAAAATACGGGGAAACGAATGACCGAGATGGCAAGAGATGGCGCTCGCACATCGCGCCTGCGTGTGATTCTGGCCGCAAGCATCGGCTCCGCGCTCGAATGGTACGACTTCTTCCTCTACGGCACCGCAGCGGCGCTGGTGTTCGGCGAATTGTTCTTTCCGAAGAGCGATCCGGTGGTCGGCACGCTGTTGTCGTTCCTGACCTTCGGCGTCGGCTTCGTGGTGCGGCCGTTCGGCGGCCTGTTGTTCGGCATCCTCGGCGATCGCTATGGCCGCAAGCCGGTGCTGGTCGCCACCCTCCTGATGATCGGCATCGGCACCACCGCAATCGGCTTCCTGCCGACTTATGGGCAGATCGGGATCTGGGCGCCGATCCTCCTGGTCGCGATGCGTGTCATCCAGGGCCTTGGCGCCGGCGCCGAATATGGCGGCGCGGTGATCTATCTGGTCGAGAACGCGCCGCCGAAGCATCGCGGCTTCTGGGGCGGCTTCGCGCCGCTCGGCGTCTCCGTCGGCAACCTGCTTGCGGCCGGCGCCTTCGCGCTGGTGACCATGCTGCCGCGCGAGGATTTGATGAGCTGGGGCTGGCGCCTGCCCTTCCTGGCGAGCTTCCTCCTGATCGTGGTCGGCATCTTCGTCCGCATGCGCATCACCGAGACGCCGGTCTACACCGAGGCGGTGGTCGCACGCGGCAAGGTCGAGAGCAATCCGGCGATGGAGGCGTTGCGCCGGCACCCGCGCAACTTCTTCGTCGTGCTCGGCGCCCGCATGGCCGAGAACGGGCTCGGCTATTTCTTCCCGGTGTTTGGTCTCAGCTACGTGATCACCACGCTCGGCGTGCCCAAGGCGGAGGCGCTCAGCGCGCTGATGCTGGCGTTCACGGTCGAGCTGTTTGCAATCCTCGGCTTTGCGGCATTGTCCGACCGGATCGGGCGGCGGCCGGTCTACATGTTCGGCGCCCTCGCCGGCGTGGCGCTCGCCTTCCCGTTCTTCTGGATGGTCGGCACCAAGGAATGGATCATGATCGCGCTCGCCTTCATCCTGGCGCGCGCCGTGGTGACGGCGGCGATGTTCGGGCCGCAGGCGGCGTATTTCGCCGAGCTGTTCCCGCCGCAGCGCCGCTTCGCCGGCTTCGCCTTCGCCCGCGAGCTCGGCTCGCTGCTGTCGGGCGGCCCGGCGCCGTTCGTCGCCACCGCATTGGTGGCAGCCTATGGCACCTGGTGGCCGGTCGCCTGCTACGCGATGTTCCTCTCGGCCTGCACCGTCGTCGCGATCTGGATCGGGCCCGAGACCTACCAGGAGAACATCGACGCCGACGCGAGCGAACAGGCCGAGCTGCCCGCGGCGATCCCGGCGCGGGCCTGATCGGTGGCGCAGCAACTGCGTGTCCTGCAGTCGCTCTGGGCGATGGAGCGGCGGCTTGCGGATGAGGGCGAATGGCCGCTGCACACCCAGCTCGCAATGATCCGCGATGCCGGATTTGACGGCGCCGGCGTTCGCTTCATCGATCCTGCCTTCGCGCGCGAGGTGACGAGCTTCCTTCGCGCGCATGGCATGATCTGGCAGGCGCAATGCTACCCGAAGAGCGTCGACGACCTGAAGCCGGTGCTCGAGCTGGTCGCCAAGCTCGGCGCCGATCATGTCAATTTGCAGCCGGACGTTCGGCCGCGCCGGCTCGCAGATTGCATTCCCCTGCTCGAAGGCTGGCGGCGGCTTGCCGCGGAGGCCGGCGTTGCCGTGCATGTCGAGACCCATCGCGACCGCATGACGACCGACCTGTTCTTCATGCTCGATTTGCTCGACTGCTTTCCCGATCTGCGGCTCACCGCCGATCTCTCGCATTATCTGGTCGGCCGCGAATTCGCCTGGCCGGTCGACGACGTCAACCACGCGATGATCCATCGCATCCTCGACAATGCCTGGGGCATCCACGGCCGCATCGCGAGCCGCGAGCAGGTGCAGGTCTCGCTCGGCTTTCCGCAGCACCAGGGCTGGGTGTCCCTATTCATGGGCTGGTGGGACTACGCTATCCGTTCCTGGCGGAAGCGCGCCGGGCCCGACGCGACCCTGACCTTCCTGTGCGAGCTCGGTCCCCCGCCCTATGCCATCACCGGGCCCGACGGCAGGGAATTGTCCGACCGCTGGCAGGACGCGTTGGTCATGAAGGACATGATCCGCGCGCTGTGGGATCGTATCGCGAACGAGCCGCAAGGCCCGCTCCCGCATTGATTCAAACACGCCGCGGCGGCATCCTGAACGCCACAATCCGGAACGCCGCGAGGACCCGTGCGCGACCGCTGGGCTTATCCGCTCCGATGTCTCGCCGCCGTCTCGGCGATGGCAGCCTTCGCGCATACGAAGGCGGCCGCGGCAGAGCTGCTCCTGAATGTCGCGACCCTGCCGCGCGTTGCGACCATCGACCCACGCTTTCAATCCTACAACATCGAGATGGTCGAGGTGACCGGCGGACGGTTCTGGAAGCCCTATGCAACCGCCGCCACGCGTCGGCGTGCAGAAACGGAGCGGTTCGCGGCTCGCGCTCCGATCGACCTGCGCGATGGCCGACTGCGCAAACTGGCCGCCGCGCTCTCCCCCGCCTATCTACGCGTCAGCGGGACATGGGCCAACAGCACGTTCTTTGCAGATTCCGAAACGTCACCGACCGCGCCGCCGGCCGGCTTCAACGGCGTGCTGACGCGACGGCAATGGCGGGACGTGATCGAGTTCTCGCACGCCGTCGACGCTCCGATCGTCACGTCCCTTGCGATCAGCGCGGGCGCGCGCGACGCTGCAGGGCAATGGAGCCCCGAACAGGCCCGACAACTTCTCGCGTTCACGCGATCCGCAGGCGGGCGTATCGCCGCAGCCGAGTTCATGAATGAGCCCGATCTGCCGACCATCGGCGGCGCCCCTGAGGGCTATGATTCAGCGGCCTACGGCAGGGATTTTGGAGCGTTCCGCGCCTTCATGAAGGACACCGCGCCCGACGTGACGATCCTCGGCCCCGGCACGATCGGCGCCGGCGCTGAGGCTCAAGCGCTCTTCGCCGCATCAGCAGCCGGCATCGACACGGTCTCCTACCATCATTATGGCGCGCTGTCGGCCCGATGCGCCGGCGATCGCAAGGCAAGGCATGCATTGTCGGACGAATGGTTGGCGCGAACTGGCAAGACGTTTGCCTTCACCCAAGTGCTGCGCGACCAGCTTGCACCGGGCAAGCCGATCTGGCTGACCGAAACCGCAGAGACCGCGTGCGGCGGCAATCGCTGGGCTAAAACCTTCACCGACACGTTCCGTTACCTCGATCAACTCGGACGGCTGGCCAAGGCTGGCGTTCAGGTGGTGATGCATAACACGCTGGCCGCGAGCGACTACGGGCTGCTCGACGAACGAACCCATCTGCCGCGGCCGAATTATTGGGCGGCGCTGCTATGGCGACGGTTGATGGGGACCATTGTGCTCGATGCCGGTGTCGCCGAGCAATCCGGCTTCCATGTTTATGCGCATTGCGCGCGCGACATGCCTGATGGAATAGCTCTGCTCGTCATCAACAATGATCGGCGAAAACAGCGCAAGCTCATGCTGCCAGCCGCCTCGCAACGCTACACGCTCACGAGCGCTAAGCCTGCCGACGGCAATGTTCAGCTCAATGGCGCGACGCTTTTGCTTGGAGCCGCTGACAGGATCCCAGCCCTGGACGGCGACGCAGCCGCTGCCGGAACGATCGTCTTCGCACCTGCAACGATCACGTTCCTGACCGTCGCCGACGCCGGCAACGCCCATTGCCGTTAGCGGCCTGACGTCGCCTTACGCCGCGTCGCGGCTGGCGTCGGAGGATTCCGGCGGGCGCGCCACCAGATGGCCGAGCATGATGGCGGTCATCAGCCGCTCCATCTCGAGCCGTGCAGTGACATGCGACATGGTCGGCCGGCCACCGAGCGCGAGCTGGCTGACATCGTCGATCGCGGTCAGTCCGCGCGGATAGAATTCGCGGAAGATCACGCGTTCGGCCAGGCCATCGACCAGGCGGAAATTCAGCGTCTTGGCCAATTCGCTCAGGGCTTCGCCGACCAGGCGCTTGTTGCGTGACCCGAGCGTGGAGAGACGGTTGCGCAGCACCACCCACTCGAATGCCGGCTGATCGTGTGCGCTGCGCTCGCGCCGCGCCTCCTCCACCATCTTCGAATAGTGGCTGATGCCGGTCACCTTGAAGTCGTTCGGATCGACGGTACCGAGCACGTCGAAATCGAGGAAGCTGTCATTGAGCGGCGTGATCAGCGTGTTCGCCAGCGAATGCGTGAACGTCGTCAGATAGGTGTCGTGGCCGGGACAGTCGATCACGACGAAATCGTGCGACCGGCCCAGCCGCTCGACGATCTCGGCGAGCGCGCTGCGCCCGAGCGTCTCGACCTCGCTGCTCCTGCCGCTCACCGTCTCGAAGCACATATGCGCGGGAATGCCGAGATCCAGCGAGGTTTCCCGCGCCCAGTCCCGCCGGTTCTCGACGTAGTGCGTCAGCGACTTCTGCTTGTTGTCGAGATCGATGGTGGCGACACGCTGACCCGCCTTGATCAGCGCGATGGCGACGTGCATGGCAATTGTCGACTTGCCGGAGCCGCCCTTGTTATTTCCGACAACTACTACTCGTGCGCTTGTCATGGGAATCCATACCGGACGCTTGAGTGAAAGCAGGACGAAACAGAATTTAATGAATGGCTCGAATCTCCCTGATTCGACGAATCTCGACAAGAGTCGTCGCACGATCGGCGTGATCGAAATTGATGCGGCTGCGACAACATTGTCACAACCGCAATCCGGGCACGTATCGTGAACGCAGCGAGCGCCGCTGCGGCGAGCGCCTCTGCTACTAGCGCGCCCCGGGACTAGCGTCCCTGAAACACAGCCGCGCGGCGCTCCACGAAGGACTTGATGCCCTCGGCCGCATCTGATGTGTTGAGCACGCGTTCGCGGATCTGCGGGATGATCGCGATCGCCGCCTGCTCGCCGGCTTCGATGAACTTGCGGCCCGCTTCCTTGGTCACCTGGATTCCAAGCGGCGCATTGCGCGCGATGATCTCCGCGAGCGCCATTGCACGCTCGACCTGCTGGCCCGCTGGCACGACTTCCTGCACGAGACCGATCCGATGCGCCTCGGCGGCGGTGAACTCGTCGCACAGCAACAGGTGATACATCGCATCGCCCCACCCGGCGCGGCTGATATAGCGGAAATGCGCGCCCGCCAGCGGCGCGATGCCGCGCTTGGCTTCCATCTGGCAGAAACGGCTGTCGTCCGCAGCGATCACGATATCGCCTGCCAGCATCATCTCGATGCCAACGGTGAAAACGATACCCTGCACCGCCGTGACGATCGGCTTCCGGCAGCGCTTCGATAGTCCGAACGGATCGACGTTGCCCTCCGGCAGCGGCTTGCGCGTCGCCGTCGGACCGAAGAACTTCGGCATGTCGAGACCCGCGGTGAAACTGCCGCCGGCGGCGCAGAGCACGCCGACCCAGAGGCCGTCGTCATTGTCGAGCAGCGTCAGCGCGTCGGACAGCTCAGCCATCATCTCCGGACTGAAGGCATTCTTCTTCGCGGGATTGTCGATGATGATCTTGAGGATGTGGTCGTGCCGCTCGTGGCGGACCCGCCCTTCGCTCGCGCTGCCGGACATCTGTTCCTCCCTGCTTTGTGACCGGATAATTTCTGGATGATAGTTGTCATCCAGACGCATGATGGTCATAATCCAGAAAGAGAGTCAAACAGGGACTAGGCGAGATGGGCCATTCCCAGGCCGACAAGGCCAGGAGCCGTGAGCGTATTCTGAACGAGGCTGCAACGCAGATCCGCGGCAAGGGCCTCGACGCGCTCAGCATCGGCGGCCTGATGCAGCAGGTGAAGCTGACCCATGGCGGCTTCTATGGGCACTTCGCCTCGCGTTCCGACCTGATCGCCGCGGCGCTGGAACAGGCGCTGAATGCAGGAGAAGCATCGGCTCACGCGGCGCGCGGTCCCGACAAGCCGGTCAACATCAACACACTGGTGCGTAGCTATCTCAGCCGCGCCCATCGCGACGCGCCCAAGTCGGGCTGCGCGATCGGCGCGCTGATCTCGGATGTCGGCCGCGCCGATGCGCAATGCCGCGCGGTGATGGAGCCGCACATCGAATCCTTCATCGCCAAGGTCGCCGAGACGTTCGGCGACGATGACGACAGCAGCGCAATCGTCGCCGTGAGTGCGATGGTCGGGGCGCTGGCGATCTCGCGTGTCCTCACCGACCAGAAGCGGTCCGACGCCGTTCTGCGCACGGTGCGTGATGCCATCGTCGCGATGGCGTCCGACGAATGATTTCGCCCGCGCCACGGGCACCTTGATGGAGTGAGCCATGAACGACCGATCCGCCCTCGAGCCGACCCCTGTACAAGGAAGCGTGCTGATTGCCGGCGTCGGCGCGTCGAACGGCCTCGGCGCCGCGATTGCGCGTCGCTTTGCCGCCGGCGGCTATCCCGTCGCGATCGCCGGCCGCAACGCCGACAAGCTCGCCGCGACGGCGGCCGAGCTGGCGGCAAGCGGCGCGACGGTCGCGCACGTGGTCGGCGACGCCTCCAGGGCGGCCGATGTTGCGCGCTTCGTCGAGGCGGCCGAGAGGCTCGCACCGCTCGCGATGGCCGTGCACAATGCAGGCTCCAACCGGCCGGCACCGTTTCTGAAGGTCAGTGAGCAGCGCTTCGAGGAACACTGGCGTGAACATGCGCTCGGCGGTTTCCAGCTCGCACAGGCCACGATCCCCGCTCTGCTTGCGCGCGGCGGCGGCACGCTGGTGTTCACCGGCGCCAGCGGTTCGCTGCGCGGCAAGGCCAACTACTCACCGTTCGCCGCCGCCAAGGCCGCGCTGCGCGCGCTGGCGCAGAGCGTGGCGCGGGAATTCGGGCCGCAGGGCATCCATGTCGGCCATGTCGTGGTCGATGGCGGAATCGAGGGCGACCGCCTGCTGGGCATGCGTCCGCAATTGAAGGATGAGCGCGGACCGGATGGCATGCTCAACATCGCGGCCATCGCGGACGCCTATTGGGTGCTGCACCACCAGCACCGCAGCGCCTGGACGCTGGAGCTCGACCTGCGGCCGTGGGCGGAGCAGTTCTGAACGCGCTGCGCCGCCCTTCTCGCCCACGGATATAGGTTGCGATCGGCTGGATTCTTGTCAGCTTATGCGACAAGGTCCGTCGAGATCGCACCCTGTCCCGGGAGAAGGCCATGTCGCAGCCCACGCCGATCCTGCATCATTTCGATCAGTCGCCGTTCTCCGAGAAGATCCGCATCATCTTCGGATTCAAGAAGCTCGCCTGGAACTCGGTGCGGATCTCCCGGATCATGCCGCGGCCGGACCTGATGCCGATGACCGGCGGCTATCGCCGCACGCCGACGATGCAGATCGGCGCGGACATCTATTGTGACACCCAGATCATCATCCGCGAGTTGGAGCGGCGCTACCCGACGCCGACGCTGTTTCCGGCGGGCAATGCCGGCATGCCCTGGGCGCTCGGCATGTGGACCGACCGGCCGTTCTTTCAGAACACGGTCAACCTCGTGTTCGGCTTCGTCGGCGACAAGGTCCCGCGGGATTTCATCGAGGATCGCGAGAAGTTGCGCGGCGGCAAGTTCGACGTCGCCGCCATGACCGCGGCGCTGCCGCAGATGCGCGACCAGTTCCGCACCAATGTCGACTGGATCGAAGCGCAACTCGGCGACGGCCGGCCGTGGCTGTTCGGCGAGTTCAGCCTCGCGGACGTCAGCGCCTACATGAACGTGTGGTACGCGCGGCAGAGCCTCGCCACGATGGACGAGATCATGAAGTCCGTGCCGCGTGTTGCGGCGTGGGAGGAGCGCATCCGCGCCATCGGCCACGGCACGCGCACCGAGATGTCGTCGGCCGACGCGCTCGAGATCGCCGCGAGGGCGCAACCGCAGTCGCCTGTATTCGGCGACCCCATGGATCCAAACGGTCGCAAGCCCGGCGACGTCGTTGCCGTGATGCCGGATGACTACGGCAAGATCCCGGTGCACGGCGAGATCGTCTCGCTGTCGGCGCAACACATCGCGATCCGCCGGTCGGATGAACGCGCCGGCGAGGTGGTGGTGCATTTCCCGCGCGCCGGCTTCCTGGTGGTCCCGGGCTGATTGCCACAGGCTGCTCCCAAGCGGGCCTGGAAACGCTGCGTTTCGCGGCGTGACCTTGCCGGCCCCCTGAATCGGCAATAGCTCCAGCATATCTCCAACCCAAGGCTCCACAGCGCAGGCTTGCGGATAGATCCGCAGCAACCCGACCTTTCGGCCTGCGTGCGATGGGTGGCCCGTGGCGGATGCTCCGCCACGCCGACAACCGGACTGACTATGACGACCTCCGTCGAATTTGGGCTTGATACGTTTGGCGACGTCACCAACGACGACGCCGGAGCGCCGCTGCCCCATGCCCAGGTGATCCGCAACGTCGTTGACGAAGCGGTGCTGGCCGATCAGCTCGGGATCGATTTCATCGGGCTCGGCGAGCACCACCGCGCCGATTTTGCGATCTCCTCGCCCGAGACCGTGCTGGCGGCAATCGCCGCGCGCACCGAAAACATCCGCCTCGGCTCGGCGGTGACCGTGCTGAGCTCGGACGACCCGATCCGCGTCTTCCAGCGCTTCGCCACGGTCGACGCGGTCTCGAACGGCCGCGCCGAGGTGATCCTCGGCCGCGGCTCCTTCACCGAGTCGTTCCCGCTGTTCGGCTTCGACCTCAGGCAATACAACGAGCTGTTCGAGGAGAAGCTCGACCTGTTCACCGAACTGCTCAAGCAGGAGCCGGTGACCTGGCAGGGCAAGCTGCGGCCACCGCTCAAGAGCCAGTCGGTCTATCCGCCGGTCGAGCATGGCCGGCTGAAGACCTGGATCGGCGTCGGCGGCAGTCCCGAATCGGTGGTTCGCGCGGCGCATTACGACCTGCCGCTGATGCTTGCCATCATCGGCGGCGATCCCAAGCGCTTTGCACCCTATGTCGACCTGCACCAGCGCGCCTACCAGCAGTTCGGCCGCGAACCGAAGCCGATCGGCGTGCATTCGCCGGGCTATGTCGCCGAGACCGACGCGCAGGCACGCGAGGAGCTGTGGCCGGACTACAAGGTCATGCGCGATCGAATCGGCAAGGAGCGCGGCTGGCCGCCGATGGGCCGCGACGAGTTCGTGTCTGAGGCCGAGCACGGCTCGCTCTATGTCGGCGCGCCGGAAACCGTTGCCCGCAAGATCGCGGCGACCGTCAAGGCGCTCGGCGCGGCGCGCTTCCAGCTGAAATACTCGGCCGGCCCGCTGCCGCACGACAAGCTGATGAAGAGCATCGAGCTCTATGGCAGCAAGGTGGTGCCGATGGTGCGCGACATGCTCGCCGCGTGACGCGCCAGAACCGGCATCACAAAGCAAAACCCCCGGCGTTTTGGCGCCGGGGGCCCTGTTAGATCGCAATCAGATCAACCGGTATTACCAGTTGCGCTGAGCGCGGAGCAGCAACATGTAGGTGTTCTGGTCCTTCAGCTCGTACACAGCGCCCGGCTTGCCGATCCCTGCAGCGCCGGGGAAAGTGAGCGTACCGGCAAAGCTCTGGTCCAGACGGGTGTAGGTGAAGTCGGCCGAGAAGGTCAGGTTCTTAACCGGGGTCCACTGGGTCTGCGTACCGAGCTGCGCGATGCTGTAGTCGGGGTTGCAGGACGTTAGGTTGGAAGCGGCACTAAAGAAGTTGCTGAGCGAACCACCCACGCCAGTGCCGGTCGGGCCGCAGAGGTAGCCCTTGGCCGTACCGTTGTAGTTAACCTGGGCCCAGGCACCGTAGATGCTGGTGTTCCAGTTCGGGTTCCAGTTGTGCACGTAGGCACCGCGGAAGCCGTAGGTCGTGATCAGCTGCTGCTGACCGCCGGTCACGAAAATCGAGTCCGGCGCGAGGCCGAAGCCGATGCTCTGGTAGGCACCCGGAATGTTGGTGCCGCCGAAGATGGTGTTCGCACCCGCCGAGCCGGCGAGGTCCTGGATGTTGTAGCGCGTCGCACCGTTGGTGTAGACGCCCTGCAAGTTGATGGTGTCGCCAGGTCCGGTCGGGATGTTCTTGATCGACAGAGCCAACTGACCAGCCCAGCCCCACTTGTCGTCCGGATGACCGGTCAACTCGGTGCCGCCATAGTAGGCCACGTGGTTGTTATGCGCGGCGAACGATGCCTGGAACAGACCCCAGGCCTGGTCGACGCGCAGCATCGCGACGAGATCCGGAGCGATCGTGCCAGCGTAGTCGCTGAGGCCGAACGTGTTGGTGTTACCGACAACGCCGAAGGTTGTGGGAGCACCGAGGTTGGCCACACCAGCCTGATAGTAGGCCGACTGATCCTGAGCCGACAGAGACAGCGACACGCCGTTGCCGAACTGCGCGGTGTAGGTGAACTGGTTCACGCCAGTGATCGTGCCGCCGCCGCCGACGAGACCGTCGTAGCTGTTGCCCGGGTAGTTGGCCCACGGAGCCGAGAACTGCGAGACCGCCTTACCGATGGTGAAGCCGGCGAACTGGATGAAGGCGTAGTAAACGCCGACAGTACCAGCGGCAACGTTACCGGAGCCGGCATTGTTCGGAGCCGCAGCCGTGCCGATCGCCGAATAGACGGTCGAGCCGTTGCCCTGACCAACGTAGTTGTCCGACGTCCAGGAGAACGTCGCATCGAAGAACGTGCGGACCACGCCGTATTCGGTCGCGGTGCGCGTATCGATGTTCAGATCTTCACGAGAGCGCCAGGTGTAGCCGTTCGTGAAACGGTTGTTCGCACCGCCAGCACCCGAGGTGTTGCCGGTATGGTCCGAGTTGGTGTTCGCCAGAACGTCGACGCGCAGGTAGCCGCCCAGCTTGATGCAGGTATCGGTGCCCGGGATGTAGTAGAATCCGGGACCATACAGGGAGCAAACCTTCACGTACTCGACCGCTTTGGCCTTGACGGGAAGATCGGCCGCCTGAGCTCCGCCGACCGCGACGAGAGCCGCCGCCGAGCCGAGGATAAGGCTCTTAACCATCTTCATGTTAAACCTCCAAGTTGCTCTATCTCAGGGAAGGTTCCGGATCCGCCGGGTAGAACACCCTCAGGTTGGTTCCCTTGTCCCTTAAATCCCCGCTTAGTCGCTTCGCGCCTTCGGACACACCCGCATGAACGCGAGGGACTTAAGCGAACCACCTAGAACGGGACGACCTCGGGATGCCCCCCTCCGTCGTAGTTCCATATGAGACAGAAGGCCCCCGATCACGCAACAAAAGACCGCTCGATTTGGGGCGAGTTGCGGCTGTTTTCGGGCAAATGTTGCACAAATATCACGGGCATTTGACCTGCGACACTTCGACAAGCCATTGAAATAAAAGACGAATATTTCAGTTACCGTTATCGGGCACAAGATCGGGCAACACCGCGCGGAACGGTGTGCAAAACGGGTGTCCTACGGAGAAAGCGAAAAGCGGAGCCGGCTTCGGCAGCGCTGATTCCGGTATCCCGGCACGGCATTTTGGCCCAAAACGCCGCGATTTGAACAACATAACCCGCCCCGAATACCGTCGACTCGCGCCTGGAAGGGGGCTTTCCGATGGCTCGGAGCAGGCCGAATGACGGCGGGCGGTTTGCCACGGATGTGCAGTAACGATGCTACATGTCACTGGGATGTCAGCGCGCAGAATCGGTCGATTTGTTCTCCGCAGCCCCGGCGCGCTGAAATATCTCTGCTGTGCGCGGCGCACCCGTACGGCTCGCCTGCGACGGAGCCGCGTCGCGCTCACTCGTCCAAAATGTCCAGGAGATCCTCGATCCGCTCGAAAGGCGGCTCGTGTATGTTGTCCGAATAGAACACGCGATCGCCGTCGCGCTCGAGCGATCGTGCCCTGGATTTCGGCAGCCTCCCCGGAAGGAACGTCGCCGCGACGGCCTCCGGGCCGACATCGAGCCTCACGATGCCTCGCCGCTTGCAATCGATCCTGAGCCTCGCCGCGGCGAAGAAATCGCTGGCCGCCGAGGGCAGCCTGCCGAAGCGGCGCGAGGTCTCTTCCTCGAGATCTTCCAGATCGTCTTCGTTCCGGCACCTCGCGGTACGGCCATAGATTTCAAGCCGCACGGATTCCGATTGCACATAGCTCCTGGGCAGCAAATCCGCGAGCGGAAGGTTGAGATCGGGCACCCACAGATCGGCGGACCGGTCGTTGGTCTTCTCCGAGGCTTGCTTGAGAAGATGGCTGTAGAGCACCGGACCGAACACCTGCACGTGGCCGGATTGCCGCTCCGAAAGCAGATCCCCGGCGCCTCTGAGGTCGAGATCCCGCTCGCTGATCGCGAACCCGGCGCCCGGTCTGCTGAACTCCTCCAGAACGGCCAGACGCCTGCCGGATTGTTCCGAACTGGATTCGGTCAGCATGTATGCGAAGGCGCGTGTCCCGCCGCGTCCCACACGGCCTCTCAATTGATGGAGCTGTGCCAGACCGAACTTTTCCGGCCAGCAGACCACGATGGTGTTCGCCCTGGGGATGTCGAGACCGCTTTCGACGATGTTGGTCGCCAGCAGAACGTCCGCCTCACCTTCGACGAAACTCATCATTCGATCGTCCAGTTCGTCGGCGGGCAGCTTGCCGTGCAAGCAGACGATGCGGAGCTCCGGGGCCATCGACTGCACGCGCGCCAGCATCGGATCCAGATCCTGGATGCGCGGACAGATCAGGAAGCTTTGCCCGTGACGTCGCTGCTCGCGCAGCAATGCGGCGGCAATGGCGGCGTCCGAGAGCGGAGCGATCCTGGTCGCGACCGGAAGCCGATGAACGGGCGGGGATGCGATCACGCTCAGCTCCCTGAATCCCGCAAGGCCCGCCGCAAGTGTGCGCGGGATCGGTGTGGCACTCATCCACAGCGTATGGGCGCCCTTCGCCAGGCCTGAAAGCTTCGCCTTCTCGGCCGCGCCGAAGTGCTGCTCTTCGTCGACAATGACCAGGCTCAGTTTGGCGAACTTCACGTCCTTCGATGCGATCGCCTGCGTGCCGACCACGACCTTCATCTTGCCGCTTCGCAGGCCCTCCTTCGTCTCCTTCATCTCCGGAGCCGACGTCGCCCGCGACAGGCTTCCCACTTCGATGCCAAGCGGAGCAAACCGTTTGCGGAAGGTTGCGACGTGCTGCCTTGCCAGAACAGTCGTCGGCACAACGACGGCAACCTGCTTGCCCGACAGGGCTACGGCCGCCGCCGCGCGCAACGCCACCTCGGTCTTGCCAAATCCGACGTCGCCGCAGACGACCCGATCCATCGGATGACCGGACGCCAAATCATCCAGGACGTCGCGAATTGCCTTCGCCTGGTCGACGGTCGTGAAATAGGGAAAGCGCGCGACGAACCGCTCATATGCGGGACCGGGAGCGACCAGCTTGGGAGCGCGCCGGCGGCGCCGTTGCGCGATGTGTTTGGCAAGCGCCCTGGCGGCAGTTTGAATTTCCTGCTCCGCCTTGGTACGGCGCGTCCACCACGTACTGCCATCGGCCCTGTCCAATGCCAGCTTGCCAAGCTCCGCGGCATACGGCCAGATCAGCGCAAGATCGGCCGGCGGAACGAGGACGGCATCATCCCCGGCAAAGGCCAGCCTGATCATCTCGCGCGATGATCCCTTCCCCATATCGAGGGTCTGCAAGCCATCGAGCACGGCCAGCCCGCGCTGCAGATGCACGACGACCGCGTCGCGCTCCGGCACGTCGGGATGATCGAAAGCCGAACTCCAGGCTCTCGCCATCGGCTGCGGATGATGTGCCCTGCTGCCGAGCACGTCGGTCGCCGTCACGACGACGAGCGGCTTGCGCCCTGAGCCGATGAAGCCGGTGTCGAAGTCGGCCAACAGCGCGCCTTCGCCGCCCCGCCCTTTCGCCGCCTCGTTCCAGTCGGCGAAACGCTCCGCCTTGATCCCGCTCATTCGCTCGATCGCGCGCAGATCGTCCTCGACCGCCGCGACAAAGAGCAGCCGCGATCCGCTGCGCTGCGTGTCGGCGACAAATGCGCGAAGAGCTTTCCGCGACGAGGCGACCTTCGAGAAATCGGGCGTGGCGATGAAGGCCGCCTTTCGAGGCAGCGAGCTCATCCGCTTGGTCAGCCGTTTCCAGTCAGCGGGCCCCAGATATTCGCGCTCCGCCTCCCTGCGGCCGGCCGCCTCCTTGATCGTACTCAGCCAGCTATCGGCGTGGCCCGAAACGCCGGCGTCCGCGATCCAGTGCGCGCGCTGGCAATAATCCGGCAGCGCCGCCCGCTGGACCCGCTTGCCTCCCAACGCGATCCGTTCGGACATCGGGTCGATATGCAGTTCCTCCGCGTCGAACACGACGTCGTGCTCGTCCGGATCGACACTTGCGATTCTGCGGATCACGCCACCGGAATGCTCAATTCTGAACGGCCCCAGCGCGCCCGCGGGAAATACCTCGAACGTCATTCCGTGGAACAGAGCGCTGCCGGGATAATCCGCCTCTTCGTCGAGATCGTATCCCAAAGCTTCCAGACGATCCTTGAGTTCCTGCTCGGAATAGCCCGCCCCCACCTTCAGGCTGATACTGAGGCGCGCCGAGCTGTCAGGCAACGGCAACCGCTCCATGATCGCCTCCGCCGTCGATACCAGGAACACCGGCTTCTTGCTCCTGGCGAGACGCCTCAACACCGAACTGCGCCTGCCGGCGATCTCTCGTGACGGCTCCAGCCCGTCAAAGGGCAAGGTATTCAGCCGCGGGAACACCAGCACCTCGAGCGAGGGATCGAGCGAATGCAGCACGCTGCCGAGGCGCTCGGCCCTGTTCTCGCTTTCCGCAAGGAAAACGATGCCGTCCCGCCCGGACTTCTTCCATTGCTCGAGAAGATGGAGCGCCAGCATGCCGAGCGGTGAGGAAGACGAGATCCCGGAACGCGCCGATCCCTTGCTTTTCTTCTTCGCGCCAGCAGCAGCGCGGGCCTTCTTGGTATTCGCCACGTCAGATCCGTCGTTATGTCGAGAGCATGATCGCCCGTTGACCTGCATCCCGGGCCGACTCGGGGTTTGCCGCCCAACGGCATGGAAACGAAAGCGGCACGGATTTCCAGCAAAATTCCGTTGCTGCGGGCGAATTGATACCGAATTCTCGAGTCGACTTAGCAGGGAAACGACTGTCTGCGACCAGGAACTTCTCTGCAAATAACAGCGATAGGCGTTAGCCGCTTTCCGCGCAGTCAGGCGCGAAGTTTCCTGCTCCCTGATTGAATGTCGCCGGCAGCAGCAGAACGGCTCCGGGGGCGCTCCGCCGATCGTCGCGGCCTTGTCACCCGTTCCGTACGAGGCAGAGCAGCCGTGCATAGGTCAGCGCAAAGCCGAGAAACGCGAGCGTCCAGGCTGCCCCCGCCAGCGGGAGCAAGACGTCTGCATGCGAGGGCTCGAGTGAGGCACAGACGCGCGCGAGTGCCGCCGTCACGACGGCGAGATAGAGCGCTTGGGTGGTGCGCGAGGCCTCTAGCGGCTGACCTGTATGTCCAAGTGACGCACGCGTCATTACCGCAACCGTCATCGTCCCGATCGCGCCTCCGGTCCAAGCGTGCACGCCGGCTCCGGAGGCTACGATGCCGAGCGCGGTGAGCGCCGCGAGGAAGAATCCGGCTGGTATAAAGGCGTATGCGAGATGCAGAATCAGCACCAAGCGATCCGAAAGTGTCCGTTCGCCGGCCCATCGCGCGAGACGGATCAGATGCAGCGCGCCGGCCCAACCAAGCACGGACGCAACAATGCGGCCCGACGGCGCCACAACCCAAATGGCAAGCGCCGCGGCACCGGTCATGATGGCGACGGCATCGAAGCGACTGAATGTGGCCGGCATGCGCCCGTTCCCACGGCTGGCGAGCCAGTTGCCCGTGAAACTCGGGACGATGCGGCCGCCGATGACGCTGATCAGCGTTACGACGACGGCAATTCCTGCGCGGGCCGAGTACGCCGCGATCCCTTCCAAGTGCGCCTCCACATGAAAAGCAATGTTGGCGGCCGCGAGCACAATGACGATGGCCACGACCATCAGATTGCTCCACTTGCGGCCGGCCACGATCTCGCGCGTTGCGGCGAAGGCGAGCAGCAACAAGAACAGCCCATCCACCGCCATCGCCGCGCGCCATCCGATAGTTGCAGAAAAGCTCACGGTAAGGCGACCCGCCAGCCATGTTGAGAACAGGACCGCCAGTCTGGGCCCCCGGATAGGCGGTCGTCCCGTCCAGTTTGGCACCGCGGTCAGCAGAAAACCGGCGATCACCGCAGCGACGTAGCCGAACAGCATTTCATGCACGTGCCAGTCGAGCGGCGCGAAGACCGTCGGCGGCGAGACGTCGCCGGCAAACACCGCAAGCCACAGCGGGATCATGACACCGGCTTGGATCGCGCCAAACAGGAAGAACGGCCTGAAGCCGTAGGAGAACAGTGTCAGGCCTCGATACGCAGTCACTGTTGTTATCGTTCCCATCAGGTGTCCTGCCGTCCTGCAAGGGAGCCCCGACGCCCTTCCCTGTCGCGGCGCAATGACGGGCGCAATTGAGATCGAGCTCCTGACCGAGCGCCTCTGCCAGAATAGTCGATAGTTCGCTTAGCGCGATTGGCGTAGACTGTCGCATCGGTCCGCGCCTTCGTCAGATAGGTCACATTGATCTCGCCCGGCAGGAGAAGTGCGGCTCTATCGCCTCGTTTCCAGGCCGCGCGTGCGAGCTGATCGAGGCGGGGATAATCTGACGCAGTCAACGCAACCTTCGGAAGAGCCAGCACGGCAACGTCCTTGCGCGAGATCGTCGACTTCGAAAGTGAAGCCGCCATCCGAATTGCGACGAAAGCGCACACACTGACTTAAAGCGATAGATCGCTTCATGCTCTGTTCGCATTACGCCAAAGGTGGTGCGGTCAACGCAAGCGAATTGAATTGACATTTTCCTGCAAAGATCTTGCTATCATTGCATGGATATCGAGCTCGCCAGAACATTTGTCGAGATCGTCTCGACCGGAAGCTTCATCAAGGCAGCCGAACGCCTGAATGTCGCACAGACCACGGTCAGCGCACGCATCCGCCTCCTCGAACAGCATCTCGGGCGGCCTCTGTTCGTTCGAAACAAGACCGGTGCGAGTCTCACACCCGCTGGTGAGCAATTCTTGCGTTTCGCTCCTAATTTCGTGCAATTGTGGCAGCGTGCAAAACAGCAAGTGGCGGTACCCGACGGCCACAGCGCCGTGTTGACGGTCGGGAGCGAAGTCAGCTTGTGGCAACCGCTTTTGGTCGATTGGGTCCGGATGATGCGGCGCTCCCATCCCGACATCGCGCTTCGCGTTCATGTCGACGTTCCCCAGGATTTGGCCTCGCACGTCGCGGAAGGACTGGTGGATATCGCCATCATGTACGCTCCGCATCATCGACCTGGAGTCGGCGTCGATCTGCTGATGGAGGAAGAACTCGTACTCGTGACGACCGATCCTGAGAAACATCGCAACGGCGATCTCCGGTATGTCCATGTTGAATGGGGGTCGGAGTTCTCCCTTCATCATGCAATGAGCTTTCCGGACACGGTCCCGAGCCTGCTGACCAATCTCGGCCCGTTTGCCCTGTCCTACACCCTGTTGGAAGGAGGTTCCGGATATTTTCGAATGCACGCCATCCAACCCTATTTGCTGACCGGAGACCTTCATCTGGTGCCGGGAGCACCGCGGTTCTCCTTCCCGGTCTATGCAACGTACTCCACGAACGTTGATGCCGCCGCGCTGAAGGTGGCGCTTGCCGCTCTGCGTGCCGCGACGGTCGCGAAGAAATAGGAGCCGCGAAAGATGCGGTCGCGTTTTGCGATCGCGCCGACACCGTTCCGGATAGCGTCGTGCTGAATTCGGTCGTCAGACTCGGATCCGAAGTGACGTTCGTCGACCATGCAAATCCACTTGCTTGGCGCGGCCGTCTCGAATGCAGCAGCAAGCCCGACGGCAACGGCGATGAGAACGGATGTCAAGGTTGGAGCGGCAAGCATCCAGCTGTCGCCCTTAGAGCTTGCCGCCGGCAGGCCGCGTCACCATCAATGACCGCGCGCATGGGGATCGGGGCTGCCGTTCGCGGCCGCGGGATCGATCGTATCGAGAAATTCGACTTGTTTGCGGTGAAGCAGCAGCAAATACATCAGCTTCGCGTTCAGCCTTGAATCGAAAATGTTCACGACGGCATCCTCGATCATGTCCGCCAACCCGGCCTGATGGGCGCGGGCGAATGCGACAGCATTCCGGACGATACCCCCCCGATCGGAAGCAGCGGCTGCCCTGCGCCGGCGAACCATGTGCGCGCCACCTTTCCTGATCATTTCCTTCTTGAGCAGAACGCAAATCGCGGCTTGCGCAAGTTCGGACTCGAACATCAGGTCAGCGAGATGCTGCTTGATGGAGCGGCCCACGCACGCAAAGGCTCCAATGCCGGCACGCTCGCCTTCGAGCAGGCTTTCAAGAAAGCGCAGCACTTCTCCCCTGGACCAATAACCGATGTAGGCGGGGTCGCCATCGCTCAATCCATAAGTCGATGATGCGAGTTTGCCGCCGCCATTGCTTACGCCATCCTGCAACGAGGTTTTGTTCATGATGTCGTTCCCTCAAACGCGGATTTGGCCGTCAAGACTGCGCGATCGACCGCGCGTCTCGGCCACCCTGACTTGGCGACCTTTGCGCGCTGTTTGCAAACGAGAAGATTTGTCGGTTTTCAGCAATGACGTTGATACGTGAGACGCCCGACGGAGTGCTCTCGCTGTCAGGTGGCTCAGCTATCAATAATGTTGCCGTCAAATGACGAGACTTTTCATTTGTCGCCGTCAGCCCCGGGAATATGTTGATGCCGACCTACGGTTTTCGCCGCTCATCATATTCGGCATGACGGCAGGAGGCCGCTCGCTAAGAGGGAGATCGTACGTGTACCAGAGAATTCTATTGGCTTTTGACGGCTCGGCAGATGGCCGCGAAGCGCTCGCTCAGGCCCAAGGCCTGGCGTTGTCATGCGGCGCCACCGTTCATCTCCTCGCGATCGTCGACCGAACCGAAAGCATGCCGGTCGGCGAGGCGATGTCGTTCGTCGTTTCCGATGCCCAGCGGCTTGCCGTCCAAGCAGTGATCGATGAAGGCGTGCGACGCCTGCATCACGCCGGCTGCTCAACGATGGGGGCCATGAAGTACGGCAGGCCATCCGAACAGATCGTTCTGGCCGCCAGGGACATGAACGCCGATTTGATCGTGATCGGTCATCGCGATCAGGGAACGCTTGCGCGCTGGTTGAACGGCTCCGTTGGCGAAACCATCTTGCATAAGCCGCCCTGCAGCGTGCTCGTCGCCGTGAAGCCCGAGAACCGCGCGGACAACGTCAGCCCTCTTGAGAGACTGAAGACGAAAGAGACGCAGAAGACTTCGTGATCAAATCGTTTTCTGGTGCCTCGCAAACGAAGAACGGTTTTGCTGCTGTGATATCCGCTGGCAACCGGCAACGCACCAATCGATAGACGCGCCCTCGGACAACCCACCGGTTCTCGCAGAAGATTTGAAGCGGCCGCGGACCGCCACCGAAAGCCGGATCGTCCATCGCGGACCGTGGCGCTGCATGGCCGAAGGAGGTGAAGGCCGTTCGCAACGTGTACCTCTCCGGCTTCGATTTGAACACAAGGGAGGATCAGATGGAGATCGCCAAAGCCTCCGTGTTGTCGCCCAAATATGACGCGTTTCTGTTTGCAGTGATCTGCGAAGACGACAACGGAACGCAGATCAGCGTCCTTTCCGCGTTGACGCGAATGGATGTCGATCCCTGGGAGGAAGCGGCCTGTCTTGACAGAATGGCCGGGACTCGTGCACGGAAGCGCTTCGTCGCGGTGCTCGACAAAATCTCCGGACAGAACTGGAACGGCCCCCAAAAGGAGGAGCTGGCGTCGAGGTTGATCGGACTGCTGCCGTCCTTCAAGGGAAACACGAATTCCGTGCCGGCTTCGGAGATCAGCCTTCGTCTGCTCTTTTGCCTCGTTATTTGGTGGGGTTTCCTGCTCGCAACCGCCGCCTCGACCTATTACAACCACAGGGCGGATGGCGTCTCCGCGAGCTACGCCATCAGAACAGATCCCGTGCGGAACAGCAGTGACGCGAGGATCGCCAAGGACTGACGTTTGCGAGCCACATCGATCGAACCCGGCAGTGGGCAGCCGTATCCTTCTTAGAGTGTTGGCTGAGGCTTCCCCCTACCCCGGCGCAGCGACTGGCGACCCTCGACTCTCGGCTCATTCACCCAGTCTACCGGATCGCGGCAATCACGCGGCCTTCATAGCAATTTTTGTGGTCCGTATGGGCGATTAAATTCGTTTGTTTGTCCGGACGAGGGGAGCGAGGCTTCTGCCAACCAGGAGGTCGCTATGCCAGAGGATGGCAACGGTTCGGAAGTTATCGCGCTATTGTGGGGACTTTGGGTCTACGGACTATTCACCTTCTGGTTTGAGCATTTTTCATCGCTTGCGAAGGCTAGAGCCGCACAAAGATCGGGCCAAACGAATTCGCCTTCCTGTGCGTTGGCCCCGAGCGCTCCAGCACGTTGCACAGATATCGAAGCGCTGGCATGCCGTATCCTCGAGCGTTGCGGCGGACTCGCCCTGAAGGAGTTCCTCGACGAAAGGGTTGCAGCCTACGAGGCCATCGTTGCGGCATTCGACGCCGGCGACCAGGTGGCGCTTCTCAGACACGTTTCCCCTGAGGTCTATGCCGCATTTTCGGACGCGATCGCGGTAAGAGAGGATCGGCTCGAGAAGACGGACACCGTGTTTGCTCTGGTCACGCCTCCTGAGATCGTTGCCGCGCGCATCGACGACGCCCATGCCGAGGTCTCCATCCGCTTCATCGCCGACTCCTACAAGCTTTCGGAAGGCGACCAAAGGAGGCGCGAAGGGCGGCACCGGGTCGACGTCTGGACGTTCGGTTGCGTCCTGCCAAACAGCAGATGGAGCCTGATCGCGACGGAGGCCGGAAAATGACCCGGAACCGCGGATGTTTCGACCGACACGATGACGAGCACAACACTCCTCACGAATATGCATCACCCCCCTGTTACATGCACGAGGTCGATTCCGCCTACTTCGGATCGTTGCCCGCTTTCTCTCCGACGCCGGACATCCGCCCGGAAGGCAGCGTTCCGACGGACGCAAGGGCCTCATGGACGACATTGCTAGGCAACGCGCTTTCTCGGGCGATGAGCCGGATCACCAGTCTAACTGGCTCGAAAGACCGGGATTAGACCCGCTCGTCTGATCTTGAAACTCAAGGAAGATCGAAATGTCAGTTTCCCCGGATGTCTCTTCCCACGGGCATGTGCATGACCTGCCAACGGGCTGGCGTAGGTACGTCTATTCGACCAATCACAAGGACATCGGCACGATGTATTTCGTGTTCGCGATCGGCGCGGGATTGATCGGCGGAATTTTCTCGGTGGTGATCCGGGCTGAACTGCAGGAGCCTGCCCTGCAGGTCTTCAGCAACCCCCACGCCTACAACGTCTTCGTAACTGGCCACGGCCTGATCATGATCTTCTTCACCCTGATGCCCGCCATGATGGGTGGTTTTGGCAATTGGATCGTGCCGTTGATGATCGGCGCGCCCGATATGGCCTTCCCGCGCATGAACAACGTGTCCTTTTGGCTTCTGCCGGCGTCGTTCGCGTTGCTCGTCATTTCGATGTTCGTCGGAGGAGAGCCCGGCTCGGCGGGAGCCGGCACGGGTTGGACGCTTTACGCGCCGCTGTCGACCGCAGGCCACCCAGGTCCGGCCGTCGATTTCGTTATCCTATCGCTGCATTTGGCTGGTGCGTCCTCGATCCTCGGTGCCATCAACTTCATCACCACCATCTTCAACATGCGCGCTCCGGGAATGACCTTGCACAAGATGCCACTGTTCGTGTGGTCCGTACTCGTGACGGCATTTCTGTTGTTGCTGTCGCTGCCCGTGCTCGCCGGCGGAATCACGATGCTGCTGACGGATCGGAACTTCGGGACGACGTTCTTCGCGCCGGAGGGCGGCGGCGATCCCGTACTGTATCAACATCTCTTCTGGTTCTTCGGCCATCCGGAAGTCTACATCATGATCCTGCCCGGCTTCGGCATGATCAGCCAGATCGTCTCGACCTTCAGCCGAAAGCCCGTGTTCGGCTATCTCGGAATGGCTTATGCGATCGTGGCCATCGGCTTCATCGGCTTCGTCGTCTGGGCGCATCATATGTACACCGTAGGCATGTCCAGCAGCGCTCAAGCCTACTTTGCACTCGCCAGCATGGTGATCGCTGTACCCACCGGCATAAAAATCTTCTCGTGGATCGCCACGATGTGGGGTGGCTCGATCGAGTTCAAGTCGCCGATGCTGTGGGCGATCGGCTTCATCTTCGTCTTCACGATCGGCGGCGTGACCGGCGTGGTCCTGGCCAATCCGGGCATCGACCGATCGCTCCAGGACACCTATTACGTCGTGGCGCACTTCCATTACGTGCTGTCGCTCGGCGCGGTGTTCTCGATTTTCGCGGGCTGGTACTACTGGTTTCCAAAATTCACCGGCTACATGTATTCTGAAACTTTCGCAAAGTTGCACTTCTGGCTGACGTTCATCGGCGTCAATCTCGCCTTCTTCCCGATGCATTTTCTCGGGCTGTCGGGAATGCCGCGACGGATCGTCGACTATCCCGACGCTTTCGCGGGCATGAACCTGATTTCCTCGATCGGAGCATACATCTCTGCGGCTGGGCTCGTCGTTTTCCTTGTGGGCACCGTTCACGCCTTCGTCCGCAAGTCACGGGCGGCCGGCAACCCATGGGGTCGTGGAGCGACCACGCTGGAATGGACGCTGTCGTCACCCCCACGATTCCATGAGTTCGAGGTGCTGCCTCGAATTCAGTGAGCTACGGCAGCGATCGTGGCGATCGAAAGGGTCGGTCCCCTCGTTGCACTCGTACTCCAGCTCTTATCGCAGCGAGGGTCGCCTTCGCCCCGCAAAACCCCACTTCCGCCGCGTTCGATCCCACACGAGGAAGGGCGACGTCTTAGGGGCTCGCACAGTAGTCCCGTGCATGGGCCTGCCAAAGGAGTTTCGCCTTGGACGCCTGCCGGCGTGGCGGCATGGCTAAGCTCGAGGCGGCGGAACTGATGGAGGGTCAGAGGGCCGCACCTTATCGGCCCGCCGGACCCGGGAGAGCAATGCCGGGTCATTCAAGCGGACCGAGGCCCAGCGATTGTCCGAGGCTCGGAAGCGCCAGACGCAGCTGGCGAACCAAACAGCAACAGACCTTCAGAATGCGGCGGCGACGGCGTTCAGAATAAAGAACAGACCATCAAAACCTCCTGATAAATCAATGCGATAGAAATGGCTGGGGCGGGAGGGATCGAACCTCCGAATGGCGGAATCAAAATCCGCTGCCTTACCGCTTGGCTACGCCCCAACGCGCCGATCGAAGGCCACGTCGGTCTATAGGGTGAGTCCCGCCATTTCAACAGGGCGGCGATCGAAAAGGCACGAAAGCCGCAGGATGATGACGGTACTCTTCTTATAAGACGACGCCGCGGTGGCCGAAACAGACCGTGCGATGTCCGTTCGGACTGTTGAGAGGCCGCCGGTTTCATGGGATGACAATTTCAAACGCCTCGTCGGGAGTAACGCCATGACCTACCGTGCGCCGATCAACGATATCCTGCTGTCCCTCAATCACGGTGCGGGGCTCGCTGCCGCCGTGGAGGCCGGCCACTACGGCGATTTCGACGGCGACATCACCGCTGCGGTGCTGGAAGAAGCCGGCAAGTTCGCCTCCGATGTGCTGGCGCCGTTGAATCGTGTCGGCGACGAGCACGGCATCAAGCTCGACAACGGCAAGGTGACGACCGCGCCGGGCTGGCCCGACGCCTATCAGCGCTGGACCGCAGCGGGATGGAACGCGGTCTCGGGGCCGGAAGCGTTCGGCGGCCAGGGCCTGCCGCTCGCGGTCAACGCCGCATGCACCGAGATCTGGAGCGCGTCGAACGTCGCCTTCGGCCTCTGCCCGTTGCTGACGCTGTCGGCGATCGAGGCGCTCGATGCCCATGGCAGCGCCGAGCTGAAGAAGATCTATCTCGAGAAGCTCGTCACCGGCGAGTGGACCGGCACGATGCAGCTCACCGAGCCCAATGCCGGCTCCGACGTCGGCGCGCTGCGCACCCGCGCCGAACGCGCTGATGCCGGCACCTATCGCATCAAGGGCACCAAGATCTTCATCACCTACGGCGAGCACGACATGACCGACAACATCGTGCATTTCGTGCTTGCGCGATTGCCCGATGCCCCCTCGGGCACCAAGGGAATCTCGCTGTTCCTGGTTCCGAAATTCCTGGTCAATGCCGACGGCTCGCTCGGCGAGCGCAACGACATCCATGCCAGCGGCGTCGAGCACAAGCTCGGCATGCACGCCTCGCCGACCTGCACCATGACGATGGGCGATAAGGGTGGCGCGATCGGTTATCTGATCGGCGAGGAAAACCAGGGCATGCGCTGCATGTTCACGATGATGAATCAGGCCCGCCTCGGCGTCGGCCTCGAAGGCGTCGGCATTGCCGACCGCGCCTATCAGCAGGCGCTGGCCTATGCGCAGGAGCGCCGGCAAGGCAAGGCTATCGGCCACAAGGGCGACGGGATGGATCCGATCATCGTGCATCCCGACGTCAAGCGCATGCTGATGCAGATGCGCAGCATGACGGCCGCGGCGCGCACGATCTGCTACGCCACCGCGGTCGCGCTCGACGTTTCGGTGCGCGCCAAGGACGCCAAGGTGCGCGCCGAGGCATCGGCCCGCGGCGCGCTGCTGACCCCGATCGCCAAGGCCTTCTCCACCGACATCGGCAACGAGGTCGCCTATCTCGGCGTGCAGATCCATGGCGGCATGGGCTTCATCGAGGAGACCGGCGCCGCGCAGCATTATCGCGACGCCCGCATCACCTCGATCTACGAGGGGACCAACGGCATCCAGTCGATCGACCTCGTCACCCGCAAGCTCGGCGCCAATGGCGGCGCCTCGGTCTGGGCGCTGCTCGACGAGCTCGCTGCCGTCATCAAGCAGGTCGAGACCTCCAACGATCCGGCGTTCGGCACCACGGGCGCCAAGCTGCGCGACGCGCACGCCGCGCTGGAGCGCACCAGCAAATGGCTGCTCGAGCGCCTCGCCTCGGCGCCGAACGAGGCACTCGCCGGCGCAACGCCCTATCTGCGGCTGTTCGCCGCAACGCTCGGCGGCTGCATGCTCGCCGGCGAGGCGCTGGCCGCCAAGGCGAACGGCGAAGCCGAGCCGCAGCGCTACGTGGCGCTGGCGCGCTTCTTCGCCGAGAACATCGCCGTGCAGGCGCCGTCGCTGGAAAAGACCGTGACCGAGAGCGCCGAGGCGGTGACCGGCGCAGATGCGGTGCTGGCGGGGTAAGATACTTTCCACCGTCATTGCGAGGTGAGAGGGCCCAAAGCGCTGTGCTCGCCAAGGGTCCTCCTCGCTCGTTTGATGCACACGACGTGCCTCATCACAACTGTCGTCCCTGCGAAAGCAGGGACCCATAACCACAGCCTTCCGTTTTAAAACGAGCTCTGGCTCCAGCTTTGCAGACCAATCGGCATTTGTGGTTATGGGTCCCGGGTCGCGCTTCGCTTGCCCGGGATGACATCGAGTTTTGCGTCTACCGCCGAATCATACGTTTTGTCAGCGGTCCGCGCGAAGCGCGCGAAACTCCTCGGGGCCGTCGAGCAAGTCACGCTTGCGAGCGGCCTGATCGAACTGGCTGGCAGCATGATCCGCCATTGCGTTAATGGCCGTGCCGGCCAGGTTTTGCGCACGTCGCCGTCGATCGTCGTGCCGCGATCGAACATTCCGATCCACGGCTCGCCGACGACAGATCTCATCGGAGATGCGTTCCTGGAGGCATCCGTTGCCTCGATAAGATCGCCGCGTCATCTTGCACGATCCTTCCAGCAGGATCGGTACGGGCTAGGTCTCCCGTGTGCCGCCTGCTTGCTGTGGCGATTGTGGTGATTGCCCTGGCGCCGAAGGTCTGGACGCCGGGAACTTGGGCTTCCGCGGAGGAGCCGCGATCAATCCATCCCGTATCGCTTGCTTGCGGGCAAGCTTGCGGGCTCGCCGCACAGCCTCGGATTTCTCTCGAGCCCTTTTTTCCGATGGCTTTTCGAACGATCTGCGGCGCTTCATCTCTCTGAAGACGCCCTCGCGCTGCAACCTCTTCTTTAGAACTCGAAGCGCCTGGTCGATGTTGTTGTCCCTGACAAGAACTTGCAACGGATCACCTCTCTCGCGGTACAACGCACATTGAGTGAACAATACGTGAGCCCGCTCTCTCAGCGACAGAGCGGGCCGCACCGCCATTCCAGTACATCCGTGGAACGGCAGCCGACCAACAACGTCGCGGAAGCTTCAGCCGCGATGCCACAAGCACGCGTCCTCGCTTTCATCCGACGATGTCTTTGGAAAAGGGTCCCATCGGGACCGATCTACAAGGCTCAAGGCCAGTCGATCTATTAAAGCTATGCACTTATCTCGGCTATGCAAGACACAATCGCAAATCGTGAGAATTATGTCCGACGGTTCAAGCAACGCCGAGATCATGGCTGAACGGTGATGGCGAACACGAAAGACGGTTCCCCAAATCTGCATCGTTGCCGAGTAGCAAATTCGCTCCAACAGGCGCAGAGTGCGGCGCTGCCGGATGATCTTGGAGCGCCGGCACTCGAGAGCCTGGGCAGCTCCCGTCACAAAAGGGAGCCGCAAATGGCAACCCGCTTCTATTTCGATATCCGCAACGGCGAGGAACTCTATGCCGACAGACAGGGCATCGAGCTCCGCGACGAGGAAACTGCCGCGCACGAAGCGATGCAGTCACTGCTTAGCATAGCCAAAGACAACCCGTCTTTGGACAAGCAAAGGCTGCTGGCGTTCGAGGTCCGCACGGACGAAGGGCCATTGTTTCAGGTCAGTCTCAGTCTGGGCATAACGAGGTGCTAGGGCGTTGGCGCGCAACCAAACTCAGGAATTCGAGCGGCGAATGCGCCATGCAATCCGCACTTCAAGCACGGGCCCGTCGTCGTCCCGGACTTCGATCGCAATCTGATCGAAATTGTGTCCGCGAACGGAATCGCGAACCATGTCGGCCAAAGCACGCGCGGCTTCTTCTTGAACCGCCGCGAGATCGGGCAGCACCAGACCTTCCTCGTCGAGGGCCAAGCCGCAACCGTCACGGAGATCGAAATAGTACTTCATCGCCATGATAATATGGCCCGCCTCTCGATCGTTCCTGCAGACCTTGCGAAATGTGGCGACGAAGTCCGATGCAGACGGCGAGAGTCGCCCGGAGAGTCATGACCAGTCAACGCTGCTTCCCGTAGCGATCCCAGCGTGGCGGGCGAAAAACAGGGCAGCTTCAGCGACGTGATCGAGGATGCGGGGAGTGCGCAGCTCAGCGCACGATGCGCTTGATCCGTTTGGTCCTCTTGGCCGTGGGCGCTGATGGTGCAGGGCCGGCCTGCGCGGCGGCCTCGGCGTCACGCGCTTCACGGAGAGCCCGCAGACGCACCATGTTCTTGCGCACGGCGATCGCATCGCGCTCGACCTCGGCGATTGCCTGCGCACCGGCCTCGGCGGCAAGCCGCTGGCGCTGGGCCTTGGCCAGGCGCTCGGCGGAAAGTTCTTCCGGCTTCTTGGCCATGAGCGAATGAGCCCTTTGAAAAGCAGCGAGACCCGCTCAACCCATCAGGGGATCGAGCGGGCCGCGGCTGTCATCCCAGTACATCCGTGGAATGACAGGTCGATTCAAGCCAGTCGAAGATCTTCGGCGCTGGTCTTGCCACGCATCTTGTCGACCTTGAGTTCGAACGACAACTTCTGGCCCTCGGCGAGACCGCCAAGTCCGGCCCGCTCGACAGCGCTGATGTGAACGAACACGTCATTCGTGCCATCATCGGGCTGAATGAAACCGAAGCCCTTCTGGCCGTTGAACCACTTCACAGTACCTGTAGGCATTTGTCTTCTCCAAAGCGGACGCACGTGAATTCGCGCTTGGTCCGCATCATCCTTCAACCGACGATGTTCTTTGGAAAAGGGCCGCTTTGACCATTCAACAAGGCACAACGGCAAATCGAACGCTGCAAGCATACACACTTAATCCGCTAGGGCAAGCTCAGAAGCGCCGTCGATCGGGTGCGCGGAATTACACCGAGCTGTCGTTCCGATAAACCGAACCATGTTTCGCGTAAGGGCTTGCGCCGTCGGGGAACTCAGTGATTGATGACGCGGGCGCAAATCGCAATATTCAACCACCCGGACTTTTCGCCTTGCGTGGAACTCGCTTGGCGCGGGACTGAACGCTTGCTCTTGCTACAGCCGGCTCCGTGGGGCGCGTGATCGGAAACGTCTTCCGCATATGCGCTGCCAGCATCGTACAATAGTCAGTCGCGAAACGAGGCAACGGACGCCGCTTGTCCCATGAGATGGTCAGGGGCTCCTGCAACACACGGCGCCTGTGCGTGAGACCGACAATCCTTAGTTCGTAGCGCCAGCACTGAAGCTGGGAGGGAACGATCGCGACGCCGTGCCCCGCCTCGGCCAGTGCCAGCAAGGTGTGCGGACTGCGACTCTCGAACGTGATCTTCGGTTTCAGCCCCGCCATACGGCTTGCTGCATCGAAAGCACGCCGAAATCCGAACCCGCTGTCCAGCAGCAGCAACGGAAGTTCGGCGAGGTCAGCGATCTCGATCGTGCGACGGGGACCAAGTGGCATCGACGGATGGCAAGCAGCCAGCAACTGTACCGATCCAAGCGGAAGACTGCCGAAGTGCTGTTCATTCAGTCTGACGGCGTGCAGCAAATTTTGGCCGAGATGAACTTCCCCGCGCTCGAGCATCGCCAATATCTCGCTGCCCGTCCCCTCCCTGATCCTGATCTCGACCCTGGGATATCGCTCCGCGTAGCGGTGGAGAAATTCCGACAGCACGCTCTCGATGTGTTGCGGCGAGCCAGCGATCCTCAGGACCCCGGTATCTCCTTGACGGAGCAGCTGAGCCTGCTCTTTCAGTGAACTGACACTGTTGAGCAGCAGACGGCAGCCCGCAATTAACTGCTCGCCTTCGCCAGTCAATAGAAGCCGGCGCCCGACGCGATCGAAGAGCTGCAAGCCGAGCTCCCGTTCGAGACCGATGATTTGCCTGGACAAGGCCGGTTGGGCGACACGCAACCGCAATGCAGCCTTTGAAACGGTGCCGAGCTCGGCCACCGTCAAGAACGTGAGGGCCTGTTGGAGGTTCATGCCCGCTTATACCATTCGAGCATACGATTTGAGAAAATATATGTATTGGACGTATTTCGAAGCCTCGTGGAAAGTCCTGTCAGGCTGCGGCTTGCGGCACCGGCACCGGAGGAGGCTCCCATGAATTCTGGAGGCAAGATGGCTCTGGTCATGTTGGGTTGTACCGCGATCGGCGTTCTTGGCAGCGAAGCACTGCATGGCGAAGCCAGGCCGCCCGCCTATCTGATCGGCCAAATCGAGGTCACCGATCCCGATGGTTATGCCAGGGACTATCTCCCGAAGGCGAAGGAGATCATCAAGGCACATGGCGGCAAGCTGATTGCGGCTGCAGGCGCGGCGGCAACCGGTTCGCAGGTCGTTGCCGTTGATGGAAATCCACCGAAGCGCGTCGTCATCTATATGTATCCGAGTATGGAGGCGCTTTGGGCCTGGCGGCACGATCCAGCCTACGTGCAGGTTCGGGCCGTCGGCGAGAAATACGCCAAGTATCACATATTTGCGGTCGAGGGCTCTGTCGCCAATTAGCCTGATCACGCCGTCGATCGCAGCGACCTGCAAGGTGCGCCACCTAATTCCGAAACACCAGGCAGCGCCCGCCGACTGCCTCTAATCGGGCGCACAGCTGATTAGCTCGCTCACGGGTCGTCTCGGCGACCCGGAGCAGATACCAGGTGGCCGAGCCTGGCCCGGCCATGCGCGATCTCAGAACGAGCGGTGCGCGATCGCCGAGCACGGATGCAAATCGTTTCTGAAGTTGCTGGTAGTCGGCGAGGACCCTGGATTGCGACGGGCCGCCGGCCAATTGAAGTCCCCAGGGTCCCCACGCAGCTTGCTGTGCGATTGCCACGGACTCTCTTGGGCCCGCGGGAAGCGCCCGAACGAGCATGCCGCGCACGATGTCACCACAGACCATGGCCGCGTCGGTGTGGACTCGATCCTCGAGCGAACCCTGCGCCCATTCCTCGGCGGACTTGCCGGTGATGATTCTGACATAGGCGCGTGTTTCGCCCGGCAGGTTTCCACGTCCCGCCAACCAATCCTGAACGCGCCGCGGACCACCATTATAGGCAGCCGCCGCAAGACCGAGATTGCCGAACTGCTCGCGCAGTTCGCGGAGCCAGCGCGCGGATTCCTGCAAGGCAGGCAATGGCTCGAACGGGTCAGCCAGACCGCGCCATCGCGCGGTACCGGGCATGAACTGGGCGATCCCCTGGGCACCGGCCGAACTGACCGAGTTGGGATCGAAATTGCTTTCCTGCCAGATCAACCGGACGAAGAAATCCGGCGGCAAGCCGTTCTCTAATGCAGCCTCCTCCAACGCCTTGCAGTATTGCTGCGGGCCATCGGGCTTTGGAGGCGACGGTGTGGCCGCCGGAGACAGAGCGGATGAGGATTGATGGTCGGACTCCGACGGATCGGCCTCAGCGTTGCGCACTCCGGCGTCGGTAACCGGACGAGACGTTTCGGATTGCGATGTTTCTGTCTGCGCCGGCTCTGCGCGCTGCGCGGCGGGCGTCGCTGGATTGCCGAGAGGTTGGGCGCTTGCGACGGGGACAAACAGCAGCAGGCAAGCCGAGCCGATAACCGCTGGCAAAATCGATCGATGAACCCGCCGCGGCCTGAAAATCGACTGCATAAAGCGATCATCAAATTGGATGCATTCGCCGAATCATATCATCGGCGCCGACCGGCGGGCAGAAAATTTGCTGCCTAGCGGTTGGACAGGCTCCCAACGATCGATGCGCGACGCGACAGTTCGATCCAGTTGCCATCGGGATCGAGGATCATGGAGATCCGTGCGACCTCGCCGAGCGTCACCGGCGCAAGGCCTTCCCGCACGCCCTTAGCGCGCAGCTCGTCATGCACGGTGTCGATATCGGCGACCTGCAGCGTGATGTAGCGCCAGCCGCGCGCCTGTCGGATCGGATCGAGCGTTGCGGCAGCATCTTCCTTGAGCAGGATCAGGCTGTCGCCGAGGCGAAACGCCGGACCGCCTGACCATGATTGCTCGGTGAAGCCGAGGATGTCGCCGTAGAACCTGCAATGCGCGGCGAGGTCGCGCACCGCGAAGTCCGGCATCCTGTTGCCAGAACCGCAGCATCGGCTCGAGATCGTTGGAGGAAAGGCCGACGTCGATCACGTTCTTTGCCAGTTGCATCTGCTGCCGCCCTGGGATGAAGTGCACCACGATGGATTAGCTATGCGAGGATCAAGTCACCAACGCAAGCACCACGATCACTGTGGCGGATCGGCCGGCTGGCCGCCGCGCCCGCCTGAAACAGTCAATCCAGTGAGGACCGATATGCAAGCAGGCCTCGTCCAGACTTTTCGCGCCTTTGCGTACAATAATGCCTGGGCCAATCATCGCCTGCTCACGGCCTGCGCCGGTCTCAGCCAGGCGGAGTTCGCCGCGGCGCGGACCGGATTCTTCCCGAGCCTGCAGGCGACGCTGAACCACATTCATGTCATCGACCTGTTTTATGTCGACGCGCTCGAAGGTGGCTGGCTCGGGCCGAAGGCGTGGGCGAACGAGGTGCCCTACCCGTCGGTGGCGCAGCTGAAAGACGCCCAGCGCGCGATCGACCAGCGGTTGATCGCGCACTGCGATGCGCTGACGCCTGAGCGGCTCGATGACGTGGTGAAGATCAATCGTGACACGAGCGTGCAGACCGAGCGGCGCGACCGCCTGCTGATGCATCTGTTTCAGCACCAGATCCATCATCGCGGCCAGGCCCATGCGATGCTTTCGGAGACCACAGTGAAGCCGCCGCAGCTCGACGAATTCTTCGCCGCCTGCGAAGCGCCGCTCCGGGCGGCCGAGTTCAGGGATCTCGGCTGGAGCGAAGCCACCGTGTGGGGCGGCTGAAGGCGAGGTTCCGCCCGCGATCGGACGGTGTGGAAAGGTTCCCGTTCCGGAACGAGGTCTTGAATCCGGGCGCTGCCACGCTCACCTGTCGTGAAACATGGGGAACTCTATCAATGCCATTCGCCAATCACCGGGGCCAGCGCATCCATTACACCGTCGAGGGGTCCGGGCCGCTGATCGTGCTGCAGCACGGTCTCCTGCTGGACGCCGCGAGCTGGAAACAATGTGGCGTGGTCGACGCGCTTGCCGATCGCTTTCGCGTCGTTTGCGTCGATTCGCTCGGACATGGCCTGAGCGACAAACCCGCCGATCCGGCGCTCTATAATCAGGCGCAGCGCGCCGGCGACATCGTCGCCGTGATCGACGATCTCGGCGGCGAGCGCGCCCATGTGGTGGGACACTCGATGGGCGGCTGGGTCGCGGTCGGTGTCGCCCGGTTTTTCCCGGCGCGGCTGGCGTCGCTGGCGATCGGCGGCTGGGACTTCCTCACCGGACTGCCGCGCGGCAATGCCGGCCCCCTGACCTATGGCGCCTTCATCACCTTTGCGCGCCGCACCGTCCCGGAGCTCGCCGAATGGGTGACGCCGGATCTCGAAGGCGGCGTGCGCGCCTGCTTCAATGCGCTCGGCCAGGTCGACGGCGCCAAGGACGCGGTGCTGTCCTCGCGCGTGCCGGTGCTGCTGTGGAACGGACAGGACGACGGCCCGCATGCGCCGATGCAGCGCTTCGCCGCGGAGAACGGCCTCGATGCGATGTCGGTGCCCGGCGATCACCTCGGCGCGCTGTTTCAGCACGGCGCCGCGATCGGCCGGGGCATCGGCTCGTTCGTCGGGCGCGGCTAAAGCGTTTAGGTCGAACAGCGCCCCCGACTCCGCTGTGCTCCCTCTCCCCGTCCTTCACGGGGAGAGGGGCTGTCTCCACATAAACGGTGATAGCTGTGTTTGCGGTGACTCCCCCTCACCCGGAACGCATTTGACGATGTGTCATAGCTGAAGCTCTGCTTCAGCGTTCTTGGGAACGGCCGCCAACGGCGGCCTATGCCTCTCCCCGCAAGCGGGGCGAGGTGAAGCGTTCCGAGCTAGACCGGCTCCGGCATCTCCGCGAGCAGTTTGTCGAGCGTGATCGGATAGTCGCGCACGCGAACGCCGGTCGCGTTGTGGACCGCATTGGCGACCGCGGCGGCGACGCCGCAGATGCCGAGTTCGGCGACGCCCTTGGCCTTCATCGGCGATGACATCGGATCGGTCTCGTCGAGAAAGATCATATCCTGATGCGGGATGTCGGCATGGACCGGCACCTCATAGGCGGCGAGGTCGTGATTGATGAACAGGCCGTGACGCTTGTCGACCACGAGGTCCTCCATCAGCGCCGCGCCGACACCCATGGTCATCGCGCCGATCACCTGGCTGCGCGCCGCCTTCGGATTGAGAATGCGGCCCGCCGCGCAAACCGCAAGCATCCGCCGCACCCGGATTTCCGCCGTGTCGGCATCGACGCCGACCTCGACGAAATGCGCGCCGAAGGTCGACTGCTGATACGTCTTGGCGAGATCGCCATACTCGATGGCATCTTCCGCCACGAGGTCGCCGCCGCCGGCGGCCTGGGCCAGCGGCACGCTGCGATTGCCGGAGCGGACCACGCCGTCGGCAAACACCGCCTCCTCGGAATTGAAGCCGAGCTTCTGCGCAATGGTCTCGCGCAGCTTGGTGCAGGCTGCATAGACGCCGGCGGTGGAATTGTTGCCGCCCCACTGCCCGCCCGAGCCGCAGGACACCGGAAAGTCGGAATCGCCGAGCCGCACCGCGACCTTCTCGAGCGGCACGCCCATCATCTCGGCGGCGGTCTGCGCGATGATGGTGTAGGAGCCGGTGCCGATGTCGGTCATGTCGGTCTCGACGGTCACGATGCCGTTCTGGTCGAGACGAACGCGGGCCGCCGATTTGGTCACGAGATTGTTGCGGAACGCCGCGGCGACGCCCATCCCGACCAGCCAGCGTCCGTCGCGGACCTCGCCGGGTTTCGGGTTGCGCTTGTCCCAGCCGAACCGCGCCGCGCCATCGCTCAGGCACTGCACCAGTTGCCGCTGCGAGAAGTGCCGCTCCGGATGCTCGGGATCGACCTGGGTGTCGTTGCTGATGCGCAGCGCGACCGGGTCGATGCCGAGCTTGTCGGCGAGCTCGTCGATCGCGATCTCGAGCGCCATCATGCCGGAGGCTTCTCCGGGCGCGCGCATCGCATTGCCCTCCGGCAGATCGAGCGCCGCAAGCCGCGTCGCTGTCATCCGGCTGGCGCCGGCATAGAGCAGCCGCGTCTGGCTCACCGCCATCTCGGGCTCGCCGTCCTTGACGTTGCCGGACCAGCTCTCGTGGCCGATCGCGGTGATCTTGCCGTCGCGCTCGGCGCCGATGCGGATGCGCTGGATCGTCGCCGGTCGGTGCGTCGTGTTGTTGAACATCAGCGGACGTTGCAGCGCGACCTTGACCGGCCGGCCGGCCGCGCGGGCGCCGAGCGCGGCGAGCAGCACCTCAGCGCGCAGGAACAGCTTGCCGCCGAAGCCGCCGCCGATATAGGGCGACACCAGACGGACGTTCTCCTTGGGAATGCCAAGCGTCTTCGCCATGTCCTCGGCGCCCCAGGCGATCATCTGGTTGGAGGTCCAGACCGTGAGCTTATCGCCGTCCCAGGCCGCGATCGAAGCGTGCGGCTCCATCATCGCGTGGCCCTGATCGGGCGTGGTGTAGGTGGCATCGAGCTGCACGGGCGCAGCAGCGAAGGCGGAAGCGAAATCGCCGACGGCGGTGTCGGCCGGGCCGCCGAATGACGGGTGCGGCGTGATGCCCTTGTCCCGCTCCGCGGCGAGATCGAACTTGCCGTCGCCCTTGACGTAGTCGATCCGGACCAGCTGCGCCGCGGCCCGCGCCTGCTCGAAGGTCCCGGCGACGACGATGGCGACGGCCTGGTGATAATGCGCGATCTCGGGCCCGCCGAGCAGCGGCGCCGCGTTGCGCTCGCCCTTGCCGAGCTTGCCGGCATTGTCCGACGTGACGATGGCGAGCACGCCGGGCGCAGCCTTCGCCGCCTCGAGATCGATCGAACCGATCCGCCCCTTGCCGATCGCCGATCCGACCACGTAGCCATAGGCCTGGTTGGCCACGACGTCGTGCCGTTCATAGGCGTAAGGCGCGGTGCCGGTCGTCTTCAGCGGTCCCTCGATCCGGCTGGTCGGGTGGCCGATCACCTTGAGCTGGTCGATCGGATTGAAGGTCGCGGGATATTCAAAACGCATGATGTCAGGCCCTCATCTTAAGCCTTCGTTTCAAGCTCTGGCCTCGCGCAGCACCGCCGCCAGGGTTCGCTCGGCGAGCGGCAGCTTGTACGCATTGTCCTTGGTCGGCTTCGCATCGGCGAAGAGGCGCGCGGTGACGGCCTTGGCGCCAGCAGGCAATTCCGCCTCCGCCGCCTCGACGCGCCACGGCTTGTGCGCCACGCCGCCAAGCGCGACGCGGCCGGTGCCGTCGCGCTGCACGATCGCGGCAACCGAGACCAGCGCAAAGGCGTAAGAGGCGCGGTCGCGCACCTTGCGATAGGCCTGCGCGCCGCCGACCGGTTTCGGCAGCACCACCGCGGTGATCAGTTCGCCCGGCTCCAGGCTGGTTTCGATCTCCGGGCTGTCGCCGGGCAGACGATGCAGCTCGGCGATCGGGATGCTGCGCGTGGTGCCGTCGGGCCGCACCGTCTCCACGGTCGCGTCGAGCGCGCGCATCGCCACCGCCATGTCGCTCGGATGGGTCGCGATGCAGGCATCGCTCACACCGACCACCGCATGCTGGCGGCTGAAGCCACCGATCGCGGCGCAGCCGCTGCCGGGCTTGCGCTTGTTGCAGGGCAGATTGGTGTCGTAGAAATAAGGACAGCGCGTCCGCTGCAGCAGATTGCCCGCGGTCGTCGCCTTGTTGCGCAACTGGCCGGAAGCGCCGGCGAGCAGCGCGCGCGACAGCACGCCATAGTCGCGCCGCACGCGGATATCGGCGGCAAGATCGGTGTTGCGCACCAGCGCGCCGATCCGCAGGCCGCCGTCTGCGGTCTCCTCGATGCGGTCGAGCGCCAGGTCGTTGACGTCGATCAGATGCGCCGGCGTCTCGATCTCGAGCTTCATCAGGTCGAGCAGATTGGTGCCGCCGGCGATGAACTTGGCGTTCGCGGTGCCGGCGGCGGCTGCGGCCGCCGCGCCCGGCGAGGCGGCGCGCTCATAGCTGAATGATCTCATGCGCTCCTCCCGGCGACCTCGCTGATCGCCTCGGCGATGTTGGAATAGGCGCCGCAGCGGCAGATGTTGCCGCTCATGCGCTCGCGGAGCTCGGCATTGGTCAGTCGCAGCGGCGCATTCAGATCCGCCGTGACATGGCTCGGGATGCCGGCCTTGACCTCGGCAAGCACGGCGACCGCCGAGCAGATCTGGCCGGGCGTGCAATAGCCGCATTGATAGCCGTCATGCTCGACGAACGCCGCCTGCAGCGGATGCAGCCCGTCCGGCGTGCCGAGGCCCTCGATCGTCGTGATCTCGTCGCCCTGATGCATCACGGCGAGCGTCAGGCAGGAATTGATCCGCCGCCCGTCGACGAGCACCGTGCAGGCGCCACATTGGCCGTGGTCGCAGCCCTTCTTGGTACCGGTCAAATGCAGGTGCTCGCGCAGGGCATCGAGCAGCGTGGTCCTGGTGTCGAGCTCGAGCTGGTGGGTTTCGCCGTTCACGTCAAAGGATACTCTCGTCATCACGGGCGCTCCGGTCGGGGCAGATTGGGCGGCCGCAGGCGGAGGCGTCGCGATCGACGACGCCGCAAGCGAGGCGGCTCCAACAATCAACAGATGGCGCCGCGATAGTTCCAAACGTCCGGAGATCTGCATGCCGCTGCTCTCCTCAAGTCAGCCGGACGCGGAACCACGACAACGACGTGTCGAGGTCTGCTCGGCCTGTCAGCAAAGGGGGGAATGCCGCGAACGGCGGAATGTTTCTCGCGGGGAAGTTAAACTCGTCGCGAGCGCCGCGGCGGCTCCTGGGAGGCAGCAGCGCCATCAGGCGCGGGCGGCCTGCGCGGCAGCATCGTCGTACAGGTCCGGCCTACGACCAACGTCCCCTGCCCGGAGTCGCGAAATTCCGGTTAGCTGCATTGCGCCGTCCTCATGCTCGCCCACGGGGAAAAGCGGCCCGGAACACGCTGGAGCTCTTGGGGCTTGCACCGGATCATGTAGGATGGCGCTACGACCTCCACCGGCGACGATGCCGGCCGACCCTGGGACCGCTCGATGACCGCGCATGTCATAGTGACCGACGAAGCCGCCACGCGCGTGATCCGGCTGCGCAGGCCCGAGAAGAAGAACGCGATCACCCAGGAGATGTTTCGCGCGATCAGCGACGCGATCGACAAGGCGCAGAACAATCCGAAGATCCGCTGCCTGATCATCACCGGCGGCTCCGGCGTGTTCACCGCGGGCAACGATATCGAGGACCTGCTCGCGCAGGGCACCTCGACCGGCGAGACGCCGCCGGCCTCCGACCTCGTCAAGTTCCTGTATTCGCTGGCCCACAACGTGAAGCCGATCATCGCCGCCGTCGACGGCGTCGCGATGGGCATCGGCACCACCATGCTGTTTCACTGCGACTATGTGCTCGCCAGCAAGACCGCGCTGTTCTCGACGCCGTTCTCCAATTTCGGCCTGGTGCCGGAAGGCGCCTCAAGCCTGTTGATGCCGCGCATGATGGGCCACCAGCGCGCCTTCGCGATGCTGGTGATCGGCCGCACCATGTCGGCCGACGACGCCCGCGTCGCCGGCTTCGTCAACACCGTGGTGGCGCCGGGGCATGCCGAGGTGGAGGCGCACAAGGTGGCGCGCGAGATCTGCGCGCTGCCGGCCGAGGCTGTCGGGATCTCGCGGCGCCTGATCCGGCTGCCGCCGGAGGACGTCACCCGCCGCATCGAGCAGGAGAACCATCTGTTCAGCGAACGGATGCGCTCCAAGGAAGCTGTCGAGGCGTTCAAGGCATTCATGGCTCGCCCGAAGGATTGAAACGAAGCGTCGCAAAATTGTAGTGGCGCGGCGCCATGATCCCGTGCTCCATGGACAGGTCATGAGACAGCCCCGCCTTTCCCCTCTCGCCGCGCTCTGCGCGTTCGGACTGGCCGCAGCAAGCCCCTGCCTGGCGCAGGCCGCGGAGCCGGTGAGCCTGCGCATTCTCGCGATCAACGATTTCCACGGCTATCTGCGGCCGCCGCCGGGCGGCATCCGCATCACCGACCCCACTGATGCGACCAGGAAGATCATGGAGCCCGCCGGCGGCGCCGAGCGGATGGCCACCGTCGTCAAGCAGCTGCGCGAGGGCCACAAGAACAACATCTTCGTTGCGGCCGGCGACCTGATCGGCGCGAGCCCGTTCCTGTCGGCGATGTTTCACGACGAGCCGACCATCGAGTCGCTCTCGCTGATGGGACTTGCGATCTCCTCGGTCGGCAATCACGAATTCGACGAGGGCAAGGACGAGCTGCTGCGGATGCAGAATGGCGGCTGCCATCCGGTCGACAAATGCCAGGGGCCGCACCCGTTCACAGGGGCCAAATTCCGCTATCTCGCCGCCTCCACGATCGACAAGGCGACCGGCAAACCGGTGTTTCCGCCTTACGAGATCAAGCAGTTCGACGGCATTTCAGTGGCCTTCATCGGGCTGACGCTGAAGAACACCCCGAACCTGGTGTCGCCGGCCGGCGTCGCGAGCCTCGACTTCCGCGATGAGGCCGAGACCGTCAATGCGCTGGTCCCCGAGCTGAAGGCGAAGGGCGTCGAGGCGATCGTGGTGCTGATCCACGAAGGCGGTTTTCCGACCGGCGACTATAATGAATGTCCGGGGATCTCCGGGCCGATCGTCGACATCGTCAAGAAGTTCGATCGCGCGGTCGACGTCGTGATCTCCGGCCACACCCACCAGGCCTATGTCTGCGAGATCGACGGACGGCTCGTCACCTCCGGCGACAAATACGGCACCCTGGTCACCGCGATCGATCTTCAGCTCGATCCGAACAGCCATGATGTGATCAGCGCCAAGGCCGCCAACACCATCGTGCGGATCGCCGGCACCGCCAAGGATCCCGAGCAGAGCGCGCTGCTGGAATCCTACGACCGGCTGGCCGCGCCGATCGCGAGCCGCGCGGCAGGCTCGGTCACCGAAACGCTGTCGCGTACGCCCGCCGAGACCGGCGAAAGCGTGCTCGGCGATATCGTCGCCGATGCACAGCTGCTTGCAACCAGCGCCGAGCCCAATGGCGGCGCGGTGATCGCCTTCACCAATCCCGGCGGCGTGCGCACCGACATCGTCAAGCGCGAGGACGGCGCGGTGACCTATGCCGATATCTTCGCCAGCCAGCCGTTCCGCAACCAGCTCGTGACGATGACGCTGACCGGCAAGCAGCTCAAGGACGCGCTGGAGCAGCAATGGGCCGACCCGAAGCGGCCGCGCGCCCTCCAGGTCTCGAAGGGATTCTCCTATGCGTGGGATGCGAGCAAGCCCGACGGCGCGCGCATCATCGCCGCACGGATGTCGCTGGACGGCAAGCCGATCGACCCGGCCGCGAGCTACCGCGTCACCGTGAACAATTATCTCGCCGAGGGCGGCGACGGCTTCACGGTGTTCAAGCAAGGAACCGCGCAGCAATTCGGCATCTACGACGTCGATGCGCTCTATGCCTACTTCAAGGCCAACAGCCCGGTGGGCCCGACGGCAAGCAAGCGGATCGAGCGGATCAATTGAGTGAGATGTGGGGATGGCGTACGCAGCCCCTCGCGTCATTGCACGCGGAGCGGAGCAATCCATTGTCTCCGAGCATGCGGCAGCATGGATTGCTTCGCTCTGCTCGCAATGACGCGGAAAACGCCCCTGCTTTGAAAGGACGGGAACAGAGATGATGTCGGCCCTTTCCGGAACGCCGCTAACGGCCTAGATTAGGGCCTGCTCTTGCATGATCTTGGTCGGAAAACCGCTGCGCACTTTTCCGGATCATGCGTCCTCGCATGCGCATCCATTGCGCCGGGAATTTGCATGACACTGCTTCTGACGCATTCCGCCTGTCTCGACCACCTGACCCCTCCCGGACATCCCGAACGCCCCGACCGGCTGCGGGCGGTCGCCGAGGTGCTCGGCGAGGATCGCTTCAAGGCACTGGTGCGCGATTCCGCCCCGGAAGGCGACCTCGACACCGTGCTGCTCTGTCACGGCGAGCACTATGTCAGCGAACTCCGCCACATCGCGCCGACCTCCGGCATGATCTATATCGACGGCGACACCTCGATGTCGCCGGGCACCTGGGAAGCAGTGATGCGCGGCGTCGGCGGCGCGGTGGCCGCCACCGATGCGGTGATGGAGGGCAAGCATCAAAACGCCTTCGTCGCGGTGCGCCCGCCCGGGCACCACGCCGAGAAATCGACACCGATGGGCTTCTGCTTCTTCGACAATGCCGCGATCGCCGCACGCCACGCGCAGCGCAAATACGGCATCAAGCGCGCCGCGATCATCGATTTCGACGTCCATCACGGCAACGGCACGCAGGATATCTTCTGGGCCGACCCGACCGTGATGTATTGCTCGACGCACCAGATGCCGCTGTTCACCCGGCACCGGGGCCGCCGGCGAGCGCGGCGAGCACGACACCGTCGTCAACGCGCCGCTGGCGCCCGGCGACGGCGGCGCCAAGTTCCGCTCCGCTTTCGAGAACCTGATCCTGCCGCAACTAGAGAGGTTCTCCCCCGAACTCGTCGTCATCTCGGCGGGCTTCGACGCGCATCACCGCGATCCCCTGGCCTCGATCAACCTGACGGGCGAGGATTTCGGCTGGGTCACGCGCAAGCTGATGGATCTCGCCGACAAGAGCGCCGGCGGCCGCGTCGTCTCCGTCCTGGAAGGCGGCTACGACCTGCAGGGCCTGAAAGAGTCGGTGGCATCTCACGTCACCGCATTGATGGACGGGTAAATCCCCGCCACAATACGCCCGCAAAAATTCGATTGATTCTGCGCCGGGGCGAGCATGGCCTGCGACAGGTCATGTTTGGACGACAAGATCAGGTTGCGATCTGATCCACGCAATCGGGAACGCAAATGGCCGACAACACCCAAGCCGACGTGAAGAAGCTGTCCTTTGAACGCGCGATCGAGGAACTCGAATCGATCGTGAAGCGGCTCGAGGACGGCAAGGTTCCGCTTGAGGAATCGGTCGCGATCTACGAGCGCGGCGAGGCACTGAAGCGGCGCTGCGAGGAATTGCTGCGCCAGGCCGAAGCCCGCGTCGACAAGATCACCACCGACGCCTCGGGCCAGCCGACCGGGACCGAGCCGCTCGACGTGCAGTAGCGCCACCGACCACCTCGATCGCGCAGCACGATGTCCGCCACGGCGGGCAATTGTTGCTGCCCATTTCCAGCAAACCGTAACCCCACGGGCTCCCCGTGGCGGTCGTGTACGGCTGCGAATCAGGTTGAGCCGGCCCCGCTGGCTGCCGCCAAATTAGGCGAATTGGAACCCGCCCCCAGCCCAACCATTGAAAAGGCTAGGTTTTTCAGTGCGGCGCATAGGAACCCTGCGCGCCCTAGCGGGTTGGCTTTGGCTGCGGCTTTGGTGTAATGCTTCCAGTTCTATGGGCATTTGAGAGTGGCGGGCAGCCCGACTTTTCGGGCGGCATGCATCTCAAATGGTTCGACAAAACTGAACCGGGACGGGTGAAGAGCGACCAAGGTGATGCATATCACGTGGTCCAATCCGGAGTGAATCTAGGCTTACAACCAGGCACCGGCCTGCCGGGGCGGCACCCAGTGTCTGGCATTCGCTGCGCGGTGTGCGCGCCATCCCATCTCGCGTCGGGCGGTTCGTTCCGACAGGCAAAAATTGGAAATTCGCTGTGACCACATTTAGTAAGACGCCGCTTCTTGACACTATTCACACGCCGGATGACCTGCGCAAGCTGAAGGTCGAGCAGGTGCGGCAGGTTGCCGACGAGCTCCGCCAGGAAACCATCGACGCGGTGTCGGTGACCGGCGGCCATTTCGGCGCCGGCCTCGGCGTGGTCGAACTGACCACCGCCATCCACTACATCTTCGACACCCCGCGCGACCGCCTGATCTGGGACGTCGGCCACCAGGCCTATCCGCACAAGATCCTGACCGGACGCCGCGACCGCATCCGCACGCTGCGCACCGGCGGCGGCCTCTCCGGCTTCACCAAACGCACCGAGAGCGACTACGATCCGTTCGGCGCAGCGCACTCCTCGACCTCGATTTCGGCCGGCCTCGGCATGGCCGTGGCGCGCGATCTCTCCGGCGGCAAGAACAACGTTATCGCCGTGATCGGTGACGGCGCGATGTCGGCGGGCATGGCCTATGAGGCGATGAACAACGCCGGCGCGATGAACTCGCGCCTGATCGTGATCCTGAACGACAACGACATGTCGATCGCCCCGCCGGTCGGCGCGATGAGCGCCTATCTGTCGCGCCTCTACTCCGGCAAGACCTACCGCTCGCTGCGCGAGGCCGCCAAGCAGATCAACAAGCGTCTGCCGAAGATCCTCGCCAATCGCGCCAACCGCGTCGAGGAATATTCCCGCGGCTTCATGATGGACGGCGGCACGCTGTTCGAGGAACTCGGCTTCTACTATGTCGGCCCGATCGACGGTCACAATCTCGACCATCTGCTGCCGGTGCTGAAGAATGTCCGCGACATGGAGACCGGCCCGATCCTGGTTCACGTCGTGACCCAGAAGGGCAAGGGCTACGGCCCGGCCGAAGCCTCCGCCGACAAGTACCACGCCGTGGTCAAGTTCGACGTCGCGACCGGCACCCAGGCCAAGGCCAAGCCGAATGCGCCGGCCTACCAGAACGTATTCGGGCAGAGCCTCGTCAAGGAAGCCGAGAAGGACGACAAGATCGTCGCCATCACCGCGGCGATGCCGTCGGGCACCGGCGTCGACATCTTCAACAAGGCGTTCCCGGACCGCACCTTCGACGTCGGCATTGCCGAACAGCACGCGGTGACCTTCGCCGCCGGCCTCGCCACCGAAGGCTACAAGCCGTTCTGCGCGATCTATTCGACCTTCCTGCAGCGCGGCTATGACCAGGTGGTCCATGACGTCGCGATCCAGAGCCTTCCGGTCCGCTTCGCGATCGACCGCGCCGGCTTGGTGGGCGCCGACGGCGCGACGCATGCGGGTTCGTTCGACAGCGCTTATCTCGGCTGTCTGCCGAACATGGTGATCATGGCTGCCGCCGACGAGGCGGAACTGGTCCACATGGTGGCGACGCAGGTTGCGATCAACGATCGTCCGAGCGCGCTGCGCTATCCTCGCGGCGAAGGCCGCGGCATCGAGATGCCGGAAGTCGGCGTTGCCCTGGAAGTCGGCAAGGGCCGTATCATCCGCGAGGGCAAGAAGGTCGCGCTGCTGTCGTTCGGCACCCGTCTTGCCGAGTGCGAGAAGGCGGCCGACGAGCTCGCCGCCCACGGCCTTTCCGCGACGATCGCCGACGCGCGCTTCATGAAGCCGCTCGACGAAGAGATGATCATGAAGCTCGCGCGCGACCACGAGATCCTGATCACGATCGAGGAAGGCTCGATCGGCGGCTTCGGCTCGCATGTCATGCAGTTCCTGTCGGACAACGCCATGCTCGACAGCGGCATGCTCAAGTTCCGCTCGATGATCCTGCCCGACGTGTTCCTCGACCACGACACGCCGGCGGCGATGTATGCCCGCGCCGGTCTCGACGCCAAGAGCATCGTTGCCAAGGTGTTCGAGACCCTCGGCAAGGACTACAAGACCGAGACCGTCAAGCTCGCCTAATCGTTACGGGCGGCGCTCACTGGAGCATTTTCGGTTCTGATTGAATCAGAACCGAAGCTCCAGGTTCTCGCTCGAAACGCACCAGCCCCGGCACGTCCATGAAGATCTATCTGGCAGGTCCTGACGTGTTCCTGCCGGATGCCGTGGAGATCGGCCGCCGCAAGGCGGAGGTTTGCGCCTATCACGGGCTGACCGGGCTGTATCCGCTCGACAGCAGCATCGATCCCACCGCCGCCGGGGCCTCGCTCGCCATCTTCAAGAGCAACGAGGCGATGATGGAGTCTGCCGACGCCATCATCGCCAATTTGACGCCGTTTCGCGGCCCCAGTGCCGACGCAGGCACGGTTTACGAACTCGGCTACATGGCGGGACGCGGCAAACTGTGCCTCGCCTATTCCAACGATCCCACGTCCTACGCCAATCGCGTGGCGCGGCTGACTCAGGTCGTGCCGGCATCCGACGGACGCCTGATCGATGCGGAAGGGCTGACGGTGGAAGGGTTTGGATTACCGGACAATTTGATGATGATGCACGCGCTCGACCTGCACGGCAGCCCGCTGGTGACCCCGCGCGAGCCGTCGGCCGACCTCTGGCACGACCTCACCTCCTTCGAGGCCTGCGTGCGGCTCGCTGCCGCGCAGCGCCGGCAGGCGGCGAAGTGACCAGGGCGGGCGACAACGACAACGACGCATCCGCCGGCAAGCGCATCGACGTGCTGCTGGTGGAGCGCGGCCTGTTCGAAAGCCGGGCGCGGGCGCGCGCCGCGATCGACGCCGGGCTCGTCACCGCCGACGGCAAGCAGATCGCGAAGGCGTCCGAGATCGTCGCACTGGGCGCGGCCCTCTCGGCCGAGCCGGCGCATCCCTATGTCTCGCGCGGCGGCGTCAAGCTCGCCGGCGCGCTCGAGCACTATCCGATCGACGTCGAAGGCCATGTCTGCCTCGATGTCGGCGCCTCGACCGGCGGCTTCACCGAGGTGCTGCTCGCCAACGGCGCAAGCCTCGTGTTCGCCATCGATGTCGGCTACGGCCAGCTGCATCCCTCGCTGCAGGGGCATCCGAAGATCGTCTCCATGGAGGCGACCGACATCAGGAGTTTCGACGGCAAGCGCCTGCCGGCGCGGCCCGACATCGTGGTGATCGACGTCAGCTTCATCTCGCTGAAGCTGGTGCTGCCGGTTGCGCTGTCGCTGGCGGCCGCCCCGATGCATCTTTTGGCGTTGATCAAGCCGCAATTCGAGGCGGCGCGCAAACACTCCAAGCGCGGCGTGATCCGCAACGCGATGGTGCACCAGGAGATCTGCGACGATATCGCCGCCTTTGCCGCCTCGCAGGGCTGCACCGACATTCAGGTGTTCCCGTCCTCGATCTCGGGCGGCGACGGCAATATCGAATTCTTCCTCGGCGCGCGCCGTGGCTGAGCTTCTCACCATCGACCATGTCGGCCACCGCGGCGACGGCGTCGCGATCGAGGGATCGCAATCGATCTTCGTGCCTTATGCGCTGGCCGGCGAAACGGTCGAGGTCGACGATGTCCCGGGCAACCATCCCGACCGGCGGCGGCTGCTGCGGGTCGCGCAGGAAAGTCCCGAGCGCATCGCGCCGTTCTGTCCGCATTTCGGCGTCTGCGGCGGCTGCGCGATCCAGCACTGGAACGACGCGCCCTACCACGCCTGGAAGCGCAACATCGTGGTCGAGACGCTGGCGCAGGCGAAGATTGCGGCGGACGTCACAGCACTGGTCGATGCCCATGGGGCGGGCCGTCGCCGCATCACGCTGCACGGGCGCATGGGCCCCCATGACGTCCTCAAGGTCGGCTACGCCGCGGCAGGTTCGCACGACATCATCCCGGTCGATCGCTGCCCGATCCTCGATCCTGCGCTCGACGGTGCGCTTGAGGCGGCCTGGGCCACAGCCGAGCCACTGATCGCGATCGGCAAGCCGCTCGACATCCAGGTGACCGCGACCGTCAACGGCCTCGACATCGACGTGCGCGGCTCCGGCGCGCTGCCGACCAGCCTGATCACCACTTTGTCGCGCGTCGCGCAGAAGCACCGGCTGGCGCGGTTGACACGCCACGGCGAGCTGGTGCTGCAGCGCGGCTCCCCCGAGATTGCGATCGGAAAGGCGAAGGTCGTGCTGCCGCCCGGCTCGTTCCTGCAAGCGACCGTCAAGGGCGAGGAGACGTTGGCCGCGCTGGTTCGCGAGCATTGCGGACGCGCCAAGCATATCGCCGACCTGTTTTGCGGCGTCGGTCCGTTCGCGCTGCGCCTCGCGGAGAAGGCGCGGATCGCGGCCTTCGACAGCGATGCCGGCGCCATCACGGCGCTGCAGAAGGCCGCGCAATCGACGCCGGGGCTGAAGCCGCTCAAGGCCGAGGCGCGCGACCTGTTCCGCCGCCCCCTGATGCCGCAGGAATTGCGCGACTATGACGCCGTCGTGTTCGATCCGCCGCGACAGGGCGCACAGGCGCAAGTCACCCAGCTGGCGGCGAGCAAGGTGCCGGTGATCGTCGCGGTGTCCTGCAACGCCGCGACGTTTGCGCGCGACGCGAAAATCCTGATCGACGGCGGCTACAAGATCGCAGCTGTCACGCCGGTCGATCAGTTCCGCCACACCCCCCATGTCGAGCTGGTGGCGCGGTTCGCGCGCTGACAGGACGCAGCGCCTATCGCTGAGCGCGGGCGCTCCCGCTATAGTCTGCGCTCCATGTCCGACGATCCGCTGCTCGCACGCATCATTCCCGTTCTCGCCGCCGTACCGGGCGTCGCCGCCATCGTGCTCGGCGGCTCGCGGGCGCGCGGCACGGCGCATGACGCCTCCGACACCGATATCGGCCTCTACTATCGGGATGGCGCCGCGCCGGATATCGATCGGCTGCGCGAAGCTGTAACGGGTCTGGTCGACGACCCCGCTGCTGCGCATGTCACGCCGGTCGGCGAATGGGGACCGTGGATCGTCGGCGGTGCCTGGCTCACGATCGGCGGCCGCAAGGTCGACCTGCTCTACCGCAGCATCGATCAGGTCTCCGCTGTCATCGATGCTTGCCGGAACGGCGAGATCAGCATGCACTATCAGCCGGGCCATCCGTACGGCTTCTGCTCGGCGATCTGGATGGGCGAGGTCGCGCTGTGCCATCAGCTGCACGATCCCGACGGCCTCGTCGCGGCGCTAAAGGCGAGGACCGCGCCCTACCCGCCGGCCCTCCGCGATGCGTTGGTGCGGCGCTTTCAATGGGAAATCCTGTTCAGCATCGAGAATGCCGAGCTCGCCGTGCCGCGCGGCGACAGCACGCATATCGCCGGCTGCGCCTATCGCGCGCTGGCCTGCATCGCGCAGGTGCTGTTTGCGCTGAACGGGGCGTATCTGATCAACGAAAAGGGCGCGCTGGCGCAGGCCGCGAATTTTCCGGTGACCGTGCGCGGCCTCGCTGGTTGCGCCGCGGAGGTCTGGCGGCAGATCGGCGCGGCCGAGCACGCCGCCGCGTTGCAGACGTTGCGCATGCTGGAGAGTGAGCTCCAGAAGATTTGTAGGACGAGTTAGAACTCGTAGGATGGGTAGAGCGCAGCGAAACCCATCATTCGCGCCGCGGACATGAATTGATGGGTTTCGCTTCGCTCTACCCATCCTACGAGATCCACATGATCGGCTACCGCCCCCAGCGGTCCTGCCAGATCTTCTCGCCGATCAGGCAATTGACCCGCGGCTCCTTCTCGGCGGTCCGCATGATCGGGCGCTCGGGGGTGCGGCCGGCGACTTCGAGCAGCAGCTTGGTGCGGATCGCCTCCTTGAACTTCTCACGATCCTTGATCGTCACCACGAAGGAGCCCGGTCCGCCGATCACGCAGTCCTCGTAGTAATAGTCGAGATTTTCGATATCCATCGTCGAGTAGGACGGCTCCTTCACCATGATCGGCAGGCCGTTGATGACGATGCCCTTGTCGAGCGCCGCATCGCGCGCGGGCGTGATCGGCGTGCCGTTGTTATTAGGCCCGTCGCCGGAAATATCGATCACGCGGCGCAGGCCGCGATGCGGATTCTCGTCGAACATCGGGATCGCGAAATAGATCGCGCCGGAGATCGAGGTCCGCGAGGCGCGGCGCACCGGCGTCTTCATGATCTCGGCGGCGACCGCATCGGCGGATTCAGGGCCGTCGATCACCCGCCAGGGGATGATGATCTTCTGATCGTTGGAGGCGGCCCATTCGAAATAGGTGATCGAAATCTTGCCGTTCGGACCGGCCTTCAGCGCCTGCAGGAAATCCTTGGAAACGATGGCCTGCGCATAGCCCTCGCGCTGGATCGCGAGTTCGTCCATGTCCATCGAATAGGAAACGTCGACCGCGATTATCAACTCGATGTCGACGCTCGGTGTGGATTCCTTTTCAGCCAGGCGATGGCCGGGCTGGGTTCCCGGGCCGGGCGCGGCAACACCGGCCACATCGCCGCTGGCCAGCATGCCCGCGACAAGCACCGCTCCGATCGAGACATACCAGCGCATTGCGGCCCTCCCGTCGTATGAGTGTCATCGTGACACGCAATTCAGGCGGCGAAAAGCGCAGATATCAGCTGTCCTTCACATTCAGGTTAGACGTCCACACTCAAGTCAGACTTCGCTTGTCTCGAATGCGGCGACACGCGCCGTGCCGTTGCCGCAATGACGCCGTGCAAATCGAACGGTTCCAAGCCGCGCCCGAAGACGGTATTCTTACGGGGCAATCGCGAGGGAGTGCGATGCCAGATACCGTCGTCAAGCCGAATACCAGGACGAAGACCAAGGTCGAGCGGCCGCGCCTGCACAAGGTGATCCTGGTCAACGACGACTACACGCCGCGCGAATTCGTCGTCACCGTGCTGAAGGGTGAATTCCGCATGACCGACGACCAGGCCTACAAGGTGATGCTGACCGCGCATCAGCGCGGCGTCTGCGTCGTCGCTGTGTTCACCAGGGACATCGCCGAGACCAAGGCGACGCGCGCCACCGACGCCGGCCGCGCCAAGGGCTATCCGCTGCTGTTCACCACCGAACCCGAGGAATAGCGCGCCGGCGCCAGATTGCCGCGGGCCTTGCCACGTATTTTAGCGATCGCGGCGACCGGTGCTTTAGGGATCGCATGGTACCTACGCGGCATGTCCGTCGCGCTGCGCCAACAACTGTCCCTGCGGAAAACTCGCCCGGAGACCTCGTTCGGGCCGTTTCGCCCGTTGCCCGCCCTGCCCTGGCTGATCATGGCGGCGGCGCTGCGGATCGTCGGCTACGGCAATCTCGGCCTGATTGTGCCCGCGCTGGCGCTGGCCAACGCTTGCGTGCTGCTCGCCTTCTTCGCGACGGCACGGGACTCGATCCAGGCTTCCGGCGGCCGATCATCGCTCGGCGAATTGACGCTGGCCGAGCAGATCCGACTGTCGCTGTCGATCCTGTGGCGGATCGTGTTCGTGATGATCGTGGCGGCACTCGGCACCGCCGCGATCGGCTTCTCGTGGTTTGCGCCGTATCTCTTGTCGGGCCTCGACGGCATGGCCTTCGATCAGGTCACCCATCTCGGCCGGTTCTGGAGTGCGGCGATCGCGGCGCTGGTGCTGCTGATCATCGTCAATGCAGAAGGCAATGGCGGTCGCGTCGCGCTGTTTGCCGCCGTCAAGGACCTTGGCCGGCACGCGCTCTGGCTTGGCGCGGCGGTGCTCGTGCTGGGCGCGATCAACGTTGCGCTGGGCTACGGGCAGGCGCTTGTGCGCACCGCGATCTGGGACTTCTGGCAAATCTCGATGGTGGGCCAGCCGATCAAGAACCTGGTCTACGTCGTCTTCATCTTCGGCTTCGCGATGCTGCGGCTGTGGATCACATTGTCGATCCTGACCTTCGGCCTGAAGCAGTCTTACGCCCGCAGCGGCTAGCTAGCAGCAGCGACCGGCGCCTCGTCGAACAGGCCGTAGACCCGTTCGGCCTTGGCAAATCCCGCGATCGGAAACTCGCCGAGATCGCTCCAGCCGCCGTCGCTGATGCCGGCGAAGCGCTCCGAGGCCACCACGGTGCGGCCGAGACGGCCGGCGATCTTCTCCAGCCGCGCGGCGAGATTGACCGCCGGACCGATGCAGGTGAAGTCGAGCCGGTTGCCGCCGCCGATATTGCCGTAGAGCACGCGCCCGAGATGCAGCGCGAGGCCGAAACGGAAGCGTTCGACGGCATCGCCGTTGGCGAATTGCAGCGCCTCGACGCCGGCGCGGGACGCGCGCGCGGCCTCCAGCACGCGTGAGCAGACCTGCACCTCGTCGCCGAGATATTCGTCGACCGGGAACACCGCGAGCAGGCCGTCGCCCATGAATTTGAGCACTTCGCCGCCATGGTCGCGGATCGCGGTGACCTGGCAATCGAAATAGAGGTTGAGGATCTCCACCACCGTCTCGGCCGGCAGGCGGTCCGACAGCGCGGTGAAGCCGCGCAGGTCCGACAGCCAGATCGCGGCATCCATCGTATCGGCATGGCCGCGCCGGATCTGGCCGCCCATGATGCGCTCGCCGGCACGGTTGCCGACATAGGTGTCGAGCAAGAGCGAGGCGGTGCGGCGCAGGGTGATGATCTCGATATAGCGCGCCAATGGCACGGCGATCGACCGGATCGCATCGAGCTGCTCGTCGGTGAAGCCGCCCGGCTGCCTGGTGGTCCAGCTCGAGGCATTGACGAAGCCGTCGGTATAGACCAGCGGCACGGCGATGTAGTCGGTGACGCCTTCGGCCTGCAGGTCCACGACGATCGGAAACCGGGCGCTTGCGGGATCGTCGAGCCGCGCGCGGACTTCAACACCCTGCCTGAAGACGGTCGACAGCGGGCTGACGGCAAATTCCGGGGAGTCCAGGATGTTGTGATCGACGGTGCCGGTCTCGACCTCGGCGCCGGGCTTCCAGAAGAAATGGCGGCCATAGATCTCCGGATGCAGCGTGCGCACGAAGACGCCGATGCGCCACAGCGGCAATCCGGCCCGCACCAGCCGTTCGCAGCATTCCGCCATCATCTGCGGCGGGGTCGGCGCCGACCGCGCGCCGCCAATCATCCACTCGATGATGTCCCGAAGCTCCGACGCGTTCATGGCATTCCCCCAGGGCGGTCTGGCGACCGCCACTATATAGGGGATCAGCGCCCGGTCTGCCCGCGGTCGCGCAGAAAATGATCGGCCAGCACGCAGGCCATCATGGCCTCGCCGACCGGCACCGCCCGGATGCCGACGCAGGGGTCGTGGCGACCCTTGGTCAGGATGTCGGTATCGGCACCCTTGCGGTCCACGGTCCGGCGCGTGGTCAGGATCGAGGAGGTCGGCTTGACCGCAAAGCGCACCACCACCGGCTGGCCGGTCGAGATGCCGCCGAGGACGCCGCCGGCATGGTTGGACAGGAAACGCGTTCCGTTGTTGCCGGTCCGCATCTCGTCGGCGTTCTCCTCGCCCGACAATTGGGCGGCGCCGAAGCCGGCGCCGATCTCGACGCCCTTGACCGCGTTGATGCTCATCATCGCCGCCGCCAGGTCGCTGTCGAGTTTGGCGTAAATCGGCGCGCCAAGCCCGGCCGGCACGCCCTCGGCGACGACCTCGATGACGGCGCCGATCGAGGAGCCGCTCTTCCTTATGCCGTCGAGATAGCTTTCGAAGAACGCCGCCTTGTCCTTGTCGGGACAGAAGAACGGATTGTTCGCAATCTCGTCCCAGTCCCACTTCTCGCGGTCGATCTTGTGCGGCCCCATCTGCACCAGCGCACCGCGCACCTTCACCTCGGGCAGGACCTTGCGCGCGATCGCGCCGGCCGCGACGCGGGTCGCGGTCTCGCGCGCGGAGGAGCGTCCGCCGCCGCGATAGTCGCGCAGGCCGTATTTCGCTTCATAGGTGAAGTCGGCGTGGCCGGGGCGGAACTTGTCCTTGATCTCGGAATAATCCTTCGAACGCTGATCGGTGTTCTCGATCAGCAGCGCGATCGGCGTGCCGGTCGTCACCTGCACCCCGCTCTCCGGATGCGCCATCACGCCGGACAGGATCTTCACCGCATCCGGCTCCTGGCGCTGCGTGGTGAAGCGCGACTGGCCGGGGCGGCGGCGGTCGAGGTCGTGCTGGATCTCCTCCACGGTCAGGGGGATCAGCGGCGGGCAGCCGTCGACGACGCAGCCGATCGCGACCCCATGGCTCTCGCCGAAGGTCGTGACGCGGAACATATGGCCGAAGGTATTGAAGGACATGGCGTGTCGTAACGCGCAGGGTCGGCAGCGTCAAACGAGTTTCATGGCCCCAAAGACGCGGGTGGCCGGGCGCCCTTAACTATACTTCCGCAACCCCGCCGCGCCGAACACATAGACCGCCCCCTGCTCGATAGTGAGCTCGGCGGCCGAGGCCGTGGTCTCGAAGCCGAGCGCCACCATCAGCGCCCGCGCCGTGCCGCCATGGGCAACCGCGACCGTGTCTGCCGTCACCGAGCGATACCAGTCGGTCATCCGCACCTGGACGTCGACGTAGCTCTCGCCGCCGGCCGGCGACACCGTCCACTTCTCGGCTAAACGGCGGGCATACAGCGCGGGATCCGCAGCCTGCGCCTGCGCCAAGGTCGAGCCCTCCCACGTCCCGTAGCCGATCTCGCGCAGTCGCCTGTCGAGGGCGTAGTCGCCGGGCGGCAGGCCGAGCTCGGCGCGCACCAGCTCCATGGTGGCGCGCGCCCGGATCAGCGGGCTCGCGACGAACGGCACCGTCGTCTTGTCACGGCCGTCGCGCGCCAGGAGATCGGCGAGGATGCGCCCGGCATGCGCAGCCTGGGCGCGGCCGCGCTCATTGAGGGCGATGTCCTGCACGCCCTGGAGCCGGCCTTCGGCGTTCCACGCGGTCTCGCCGTGGCGGATGTAATAGATCGTCGGTACCGGCATTCCCGTAACGGCTGGTCCCTGCTGAGTGAGAGATGTCGGCCGCCTCAAGGCTTCCACGCTTCGAATTTTTTCGGCCCGGAGGTACACCAGCACTTCGGCCGGCGACAAGCCCAAATCGGCCGCAGCTTGGGCGGTATGCGCGCAGATCGGCGCAGACGGAATAGCCACGCCGCCAGGGTGTTATGTTGGACAAGGCGGCTATCGCCGCAACCATCGAAGACTGGGATGCATGACCGCGTTTCGTCAAAGTGTCGAAGCCATGATTCCCGCGCTGCGCCGCTATGCGCGCGCGCTGGCGCGTGACACGGATATCGCCGACGATCTGGTGCAGGACACGCTGGTACGGGCGCTGCGCTCGGAGCGGCTGTTTCTCGGCGGCGACGTCAGGAGCTGGCTCTACACGATCCTGACCAATCTGAACAAGAATCGCCGGCGTTCGCTGGCGCGGCGGCCGGCGTTCGTGCCGCTGCTCGACAACAATGCCGACGCCAGCGGGACCGAGGCCGAGGGACGCGACATCGAGCGCGCGCTGTCGACGCTGGTCGAGGAGCAACGCTCGGTGCTGCTGCTCGTCATGCTGGAGGGCATGAGCTACCGGGAGGTCGCCGATATCCAGGGCGTGCCGATCGGCACGGTGATGTCCCGCCTCGCCCGCGCCCGCGCCCATGTCCGGGCTTCGATCGAGGGCCAGCGCCCGGCGCTGCGACGGGTGAAATGATAATGTGCGCGATGGCCGGCATGACGCATGAACGATTTTCGAACAAGATTTGGCAGAGACGACTGATATGACCGACCCGAACATTCCCGTCACCGAAGACGAGCTGCACGCTTACGTCGACAACGAGCTGCCGGCCGAACGCCGCGGCGATGTCGAGGCGTGGCTTGGCACGCATCCTGACGACGCGGCGCGGGTGCAGTCATGGCGCGCGATGGCCGAGACATTGCATGCACGCTACGACACCGTGCTGGACGAGGCGGTGCCGAAACGGCTCGAGCTCGAGCGGCTGGTGCGCCAGCCGCGCCGCTGGGTCTATGGCGCGGTGGCGGCGACGCTCATGGCCTTCGTCGCCGGCGGCGGCGCCGGCTGGATCGCGCGCGGAGCGGCGGCGACGCCGTCGGCCTTCCAGAGCTTCACGGTCGATGCACTCGATGCGCATCGGCTCTACGTGGTCGAGGTCCGGCATCCCGTCGAGGTGCCCGGCAGCGAGCGCGACCACCTGCAGCAATGGCTGACCAAGCGCTGCGGCTGGGACGTCCGCGCGCCGGAGCTGACCGGGCTGAAGCTGGTCGGCGGCCGCCTCCTGCCCGGACCGAGCGGCCCGGCGTCGTTCCTGATGTATGAGAGCACGTCCGGCGAGCGCTTCACGGTCTACACCGCCAAGGCGAAGACCGAGGCGACCCAGATGCGCTACGCCGCGCAGGGCAGCGACGGCGCGCTGTTCTGGGCCGATCGGGGCGTTGCCTATGTCGTCAGCGGCGGCACCGATCGCACGCGCCTGACCCAGGTCGCGCAGGCCGTCTATGATCAGATGGAGAAGAGCGGCGGGTGATCTTCCGTAATTTTACGGAAGATCAGGTCGTCGAAATTGCTTCATTTCGAGTAAGTGAATCCAGCCTCACTCAGCGTCCCAATTCCGACATCGAAAACTTCGATTCGCGTCATCGACGCGTCTCATTATCGCACCGGATGCTCACGCGAAGATGATCCGCGCCCGATCCGCCGATCGGCGCACGCGGCCTCGATTGGGGTTTTGTGTACCGCGCTGGTCCCCCTCTCGAGGCCGCACTCCTTTTCCGTCATCCGATCTGCACGCCGCAGACCTCGGACGGCCAGTTATCCTTTGTGACGCGCTCGCAATGCCCGCGTCTACCCCGATAGACTCCGGGGTAGTTGCAGTTTCGCGTCTTCGCGTCTTTGGGGCACGCTCTCGGCGGTCAGCCGAGATCGCTGCGCGGATTATAGGGGTTACGATCCCGCCACGTCTGCATCAATGCCTCAAGCTCGGCATCGTTCCCGTCGGGAAGGATGATGCGGGTCGTGACGTAGAGATCGCCGACAACGCCTGCCTTCGATAGCCCCTTGCCCTTGAGGCGGAAAGTACGGCCGCTCGAGGTGTTTTTGGGGATCGACAGTTCGACCGCGCTGCCGAGGGTCGGCACGCGGACCTTGCCGCCCAGCACCGCCTCGTAGAGGGTGATGGGCAGGTCGATCCGGAGATCGTTGCCGTCGACCTTGAAGAACGGGTGTGGCGCGATCGAGATCGTGATCAGGAGATCGCCGGGCGGATGGCCTTGCGCGGTCTCGCCCTGCCCCTTCAGCCGGATCTGCTGGCCCGCAGCAACCCCGGGCGGAATCTTGACGTTGAGCTCGCGGCCGGTCGGCAGGCGGACGCGCTTGTCGCCGCCCCTGACCGATTCCTCCAGCGACACCGTCATGGCGACCGAAAGATCAAGGTCGACGCCGACCCCGCCGCCGTCAAACTCGAACGGACTGGCCCGGCCCGCGCGGCCGCCGCCGCCACGAGCGGCATTGCCGAACATGCTGTTGAGGATGTCCTCGAAGCTGCCGCCGCCCGTGCCGCCGCCGGGCCCAGAGCGGAAACTGTACTCGAAGCCGCCCGGACCGGCACGGCCGCCGGCGCCGCCACCAGGGAAACCTTGGAAGCGTGGCTTGCCTTCGGCATCGATCTCGCCGCGATCGAACTGCTTGCGCTTGTCCTCGTCGCCGACGATCTCGTTGGCCGTGTTGATCTCCGCAAAGCGGGCCGCCGCCTTCGGATCATTCTTGTTGTTGTCAGGGTGATGCTTCTTGGCGAGCTTGCGATAGGCGCTCTTGATCGTCGCAGCGCTAGCGCTCCGCTGCACCCCCAAGACCTCATAGGGGTCGCGCATCCGTCACGTCTCCTTCACGGGAAAAATCAGTCCTGGCCGGGAACCCGTCCGGGCCCACTTTGCCTTCATGTGGGGGCTCAGTGGCATTTTTGCAACTAGTCCGGCTTCGCCGGAATTCTCAGGATTTTCTCCAGGGCTTCAGGCTATGGATTTCCCACCGCCCTTGTCCAGCCTTGCACGCGGCGCCCTGCAGCCAGCTCTCGGTGGCTCCATTGACGTAGCTGGCAAGGAAATCCCGGCACGTCTTGCCATCCTCGCCCGAATAGGCCTGGGCCAGCGGCGTCACCGAACCGCGCGCGCCGGTTTCCGGATTTTCCCAGGGCTGGCTGGAATCCTTGTCGCCCTTGGTCAACACGTCGGAGGCGGCATTGCGGGCGAAGGCGAGATCGCTGTCGGTCGGCATCACCGCATTGACCTGGGTCGGGCTGATCGAGCCCGTCACATCCTTGTCGTCGATCTTGGCGAAGGCGTCGCTGCGCGACAGGCTGCAGCCGCTTGCGCCGACGCCGATCAGGATCAATGTCACCATCGCGCTTGCGGGGTGGATCGCCGATAGGCCAACGCGCCCCCATGCCCTATATAGGGCTAGTAACGCGCTTTCAGACGCGGGCGGATGCAAATCGGGACTCCTGACATGACCGACACGACCTCCATCAAACACCCGACACCGTTAACATCGGGTGATTTCACCGCGGCGGAGGAGCCGTTCGCCCTGTTCGCCGAATGGTTTGCGGAGGCGGTCAAGTCCGAGCCGAACGATCCGAACGCGATGGCGCTTGCGACCGTCGATCCCGACGGCCTGCCCGACGTGCGGATGGTGCTGATGAAGGGCTTCGATGCCGACGGCTTCGTGTTCTACAGCCACATTGCGAGCGCCAAGGGCCGCGAATTGGCCGCAAATCCTAAGGCCGCTTTACTCTTCCACTGGAAATCGCTGCGCCGCCAGGTGCGCATCCGCGGACCGGTCACACCGGTGACCGATGCCGAGGCCGACGCCTATTTCGCCACCAGGCCGAAGCAGGCGCAGATCGGCGCCTGGGCCAGCAAGCAGTCGCAGCCGCTGGAGAGCCGCTTCGCCTTCGAGCAGGCGATCGCCAAGACCGGTGCGAAATACGTCATCGGCGAGGTGCCGCGGCCGCCGGGCTGGAGCGGCTGGCGGATCACGCCGCAGCGCTTCGAGTTCTGGCACGACCGCCCGTACCGCCTGCACGACCGCATCGAATTCCGCCGCGACGGCGCCGGCAGCGCCTGGTCGAAGGTGCGGCTCTATCCCTGAAAGCTGCGACCGTCGTGGCCGGGCGAAAGCGCGAAGCGTGTCTTCGTGTAAGATGACCCCGGCCATCGACGTCTTGATCCCAAGTCATCTCAAGTCGTTCGAAGGCGTGGATGCCCGGCACGCCGCCGCGTATGACGAAAACGAAAGAAACCGTCGATGCCCCACCCATCCAATGCACCGCGGCGCACGCTGCTCCTGACCGGCGCAAGCCGCGGCATCGGCCATGCCACCGCGATCCGGTTCTCGTCCGCCGGCTGGCGCGTCATCACGCTGTCGCGGCATGCGTTTCCCGAGGTCTGCCCGTGGGGCGCCGGGCCGGAAGATCACATCGAGGTCGACCTCGGCAGCCATGACGACACCGTGCGCGCGATCTCCGAGATCCGCAGGCGGCTCGAGAACGATGAACTGCACGCGCTGGTCAACAACGCCGCGATCTCGCCGAAGGCTGCGGGCGGCGGCCGGCTCGGCACCATGGACACCGACATCGAGACCTGGACCCACGTTTTCCACGTCAACTTCTTCGCGCCGATCATGATCGCGCGCGGGCTGCTCGAGGAGTTGAAACACGCCAAGGGCGCGGTGGTGAACGTCACCTCGATCGCCGGCTCGCGCGTGCATCCGTTTGCCGGCGCGGCCTATGCGACGTCGAAGGCCGCGCTCGCGGCGCTGACGCGCGAGATGGCATCGGACTTCGGCCGCGTCGGCGTCCGCGTCAACGCGATCGCGCCGGGCGAGATCGATACCTCGATCCTGTCGCCGGGCACCGAGAAGATCGTCGACCAGCAGATCCCGATGCATCGCCTGGGCACGCCGGACGAGGTCGCCAAGATCATCTACGTTCTCTGCACGGAAACCAGCTCTTACGTGAACGGTGCGGAGATCCACATCAACGGTGGTCAGCACGTCTGAAGCTGGGAAGAGCCGTATTTCGGGGAAGGAAGTTTTGAGGCGATCCCGGCCGCCGCCGCGGCCGTCATTGGGATTGCTTCACTTGCAGGCGTAACAAACGCAAACGAGGCTTCTGCCTCCGAGGCTTCGGCCTCTAGTCTGCGTAGAACCGACGCGACTTCTTCTCGGGCTGCCGCAGCGCGACGTCATTCAGCGCGCTGGAGCATTCGTCTTCGTCCTCGCCATCCAGCAACGCAGCGCCACAGTAACGGCAAAGTGTCGGCGAGATCGCCTGCACCTTGCCTGCTGCGCGGTCCTGTTGATAGCGCGCAAAGTCGATGACGTTACGCCGTGGCGTTATGATCTTCTCAACCATTGCTGTCCTCCGGCTTCGAGGCGGGCGTTATCGCAGACAAGTTTCGCCCAAACGTTCAGCGCAACGCTCAAATTTTAGCAGAGGAAATAAGGCAGAAAGCGCGTCCCAAAACGCGACGTGTGGAACCGGTTTACAGCCACTTCTTCCACTTGAAGATCCAGTACGGCACAACGGCCGCAATCAGCATCAGCACCAGTGCATACGGATAGCCGTGCGCCCACTCGAGTTCCGGCATGATCTTGAAATTCATGCCGTAGATCGAGGCAATCAGCGTCGGCGGCATCAGCACCACCGCCATCACCGAGAACAGCTTGATGATGTTGTTCTGTTCCAGATTGACCACGCCGAGCATGGCGTCGAGCACGAAGGTGATCTTGTTGGAGAGATAGGAGGCGTGGTCGGTCAGTGAGGCCACGTCACGCTGCATGGTCTTGAGCTGCTCGCGCATGTCCTTGGACCATTTCACGCCCTCGACCACCGCGGAGAGGAAGGTGACGAGGCGGCCGATCGAGACCAGGCTTTCGCGAACCTTCGAGGTCAGGTCGCCCTTGCGGCCGATCGCGATCAGGATCTGCGAATATTGCTTGGCGTGACCGTGGCGCTCGCTCTCCGGCTCGAAGATGTCGTGGGACACCTGGTCGATATCGGCTCCGCAGCGCTCCAGGAGATCGGCGCAACGGTCGATCACAGCGTCCAGCAGTTCCATCAGCACCTGCTCGCCGGTGATGCCGGGAGCACAGGCGCGCGCCAGCTTGTTCTCGACCAGCGCGAAAGGTTTCGGCAAGTCGTAGCGTACCGTGACCAGGCGATGGCTGGTCAGGATGAAGGTGACCGCCGTGGTACGCGGCATGTCGGTGTCGGACTGGCACATCAGCGTCGCGGTCATGTAGCGGGCGCTGTTCTCGATATAGAGACGGCTGGAGATCTCGATCTCCTGCATGTCTTCCCGGGTCGGCACCGCGATCCCCGCGAGCTTCTCGACCGCCCGGTCCTCCTCCACCGTCGGATTCACCAGATCGACCCAGACCGCTCCCTCGGGCAGCGCGCCGAGATCGGTCGCGGTGGCCTTCTTGAGCGAAAACTCGGACGGAACGAACACCGACAGCATCACGAACTCCACGAAACAGGGCTGGCAGGACCCGCCGACTTAGCGCGATTCTGGGGGGCGCTTCATGACCGGGGCATTAACCGGGCATCCATACTTGTGGCGGCCAGGCGGCAGTGACGTGGCGCCGACTCGTCGACCGTTGCCTGTTTGCACAAAAACCAACCCGGCGCCAGAACAGTTGCGGCAAAAAAGCCACAGACGACGTCCCGCGATGCGGGAAAGGCATCTAAAGTCTGGGAATAATGGCGCGTTTCAGCAATACTGCCCTCATGGAATCGTGGCGTTTGGGGCGTAATAGTGGCGCTTTCGGGCGCAGATTTTCGATTGGAATGTAATCATGTCGTCGCTCAAAGTTACCTTCGGGATTCTGGCCGCGGGCCTGATGTTGTCAGGCTGCATGCAGGCCACAACCTATGAGGCAACCAATACCTCGAACTTCAAGCCGCGTGACAAGGAACTCCTGGCCAAGACCACCTACGTCAAGACGCCGGTGGCTGAACCGTTCCGCCGCGCCATCGTCGAGTATCACCGCAAGGAAGCCCCCGGCTCGATCGTGGTCGATTCCGACAACCATTACCTCTATTACGTGCTGAACGACGGCAAGGCGATCCGGTACGGCATCACCGTCGGCGAGGAAGCCATGGCCTGGTCCGGCATCGCCAAGGTCGGCAGCATGACCGAATGGCCGGCCTGGCACCCGACCCCCGGCGAAATCTCGCGCCTCGGCGTCCCGACCTTCGTGGCCCCGGGCCCGGACAATCCGATGGGCTCGCGCGCGATGTATCTCTATTCGGGCGGCAAGGACACGCTGTTCCGCATCCACGGCACCAACCAGCCGGAATATATCGGCGCGTCGATCTCCTCGGGCTGCATCCGCATGACCAACGAGGACGTCATCGACCTCTACAACCGGGTCAAGCTCGGCACCATCGTCGTGGTGCTGGAGCCAAAGCACGGCGACTCGCCCTACAAGCCGCAGATGGCGCTGCAGGGCGGCGGCGGCACGACCTACTGATCCCATCGCAATCGCGATCAAAAGCGCCGGCTTTGCCGGCGCTTTTTTGTTGGCTGCGGCTTGGTCTCGGCGCTGCGGTCAGGCGCAGCCGCATCATCTGATTTTGTGCCGTCCGGCTTCTTGCCGGCGTCAGCTCTGGATGCGTCCGTCTTCGCTCCGTCGGATTTGGCGGCGACCTCGCGCGGCGGCGCCTCTTCGGGGCGCTCGGCCGGCAACAGCGGCGCGACTTGCGGCAGCGGGTCGTCCACGTTCCACTGGCAGATCCGGTAATTGTTGCGACGCTCGATCAGGTCGAGATGGATGTGGTCCTCGTGGTACCAGTCCGAACCCGGCCCGAGCACCGTGGAGAAGCGGGCGCAGACCGAGTGCAGCACCGTCTCGCGCAAGGCCCGCGGTACGCTGCGGTCAGTCAGCGAGATCGACTTGCCGTTGGCGAGACCGAGGGCGCGCACGTCAAGCGCATTGGCGCGGCCGTGCTCGGAGAGCTGCGCTCCGGCCACCCGATTGCGGCCGCGGCATTCGAACGAGTCGAAATTGTCGAGATTGCTGATCCCGCCGCCGAGGCTCTGCGCGAGCGGCGCGATATCGGTGCGGACCCAGTCGACGACCGCAGCGGCCATCTTGCAGCGGAGGATCGCCGCGGGCTTGACCGCGACCTTGCGCTTGTCCGGCAGCACGATCGCCTCGAGCCGCACCAGATCCTCGCCGCCGCAGCCCCCGGCGCCGTGAATATCCGGAATGCTCGGGGCGACCGCGATCTCCTCGGTCAACGCCTGCCGGCAGGCCGACAGCTGCGGTGCGGCCGGCTCGGCGGGCCTCGCAGCCTCAGTAGGCGCGGCCGGAGACTGCGTCTCGGCCGCGGGCGGCTCGGGCTCGGTTGCCGCCGGCGCCTGCGCCGGGCGCGGCTTCGGCAGCGGCACCACTGAGCGGCGGACTGCCTTGTGCGGCCTTTGCGGCCGGGTACCGAACAGATCGTCCCACGGAAAGCTGGGCGCGCGGCGGGCGGCCTCGGCGGGGCCTGCTTGCATGCCAAGGCAAAGCAGCAGGGCGGCGGCGGTAACCATTGCCGCGCCCCCGCGACGAAACGCGCCAACAGGCCATTTTCGGCTTGCTTTCTCCGCGCTAAAGTTCATGTCAGTTCCATGATTTTACTGCCGGCCGTCCAAGATGCCGGCGGATCATGCGTGAGGATCGAGGAGGGATTTGCGTATGCTTGGTTTGATGCAAGATTGGCCCTTGCTGTGTCACAAGATTATTGAGCACGCCGCCAAATATCACGGCACGCAGGAAGTCGTGACGCGGTCGGTCGAAGGCCCCATTCATCGCACCACCTACGCCCAAATCCACGCCCGCGCACTGAAGGTCTCGCAGAGCCTGGAACGCGACGGCATCAAGCTCGGCGACCGCGTCGCCACCATCGCCTGGAACACCTGGCGCCACCTCGAGGTCTGGTACGGCATCATGGGGATCGGCGCGATCTGCCATACGGTCAATCCGCGCCTGTTTCCGGAGCAGATCGCCTGGATCGTCAACCACGCCCAGGACCGCATCGTCATCACCGACCTCACCTTCGTTCCGGTGCTGGAGAAGATCGCAGGCCAGCTGCCGAGCGTCGAGCGCTACGTGGTGCTGACCGACAAGGCGCACATGCCGCAGACCACGCTGAAGAACGCGGTCGCCTATGAGGACTGGATCGCGGCATCCGACGGCAAGTTCGAGTGGAAGACCTTCGACGAGAACACCGCGGCGGCGATGTGCTACACCTCCGGCACGACGGGCGATCCCAAGGGTGTACTTTATTCGCACCGCTCCAACGTGTTGCACGCGCTGATGGCCAACTCGAAGGACGCGCTCGGCACCTCCGCATCGGACACAATGCTTCCGGTGGTCCCCTTGTTCCATGCCAACAGCTGGGGCATCGCCTTCTCCGCGCCGTCGATGGGCACCAAGCTCGTGATGCCGGGCCCGAAGCTCGACGGCGCCTCGGTGTACGAGTTGCTGTCGACCGAGAAGGTCACGCACACCGCCGGCGTGCCGACGGTGTGGCTGATGCTGCTGCAATACATGGCCGCCAACAACGTCAAGCTGCCGGATCTGCAGATGGTGATCTGCGGCGGGTCGGCGATGCCGCGCTCGATGATCAAGGCGTTCCTCGACATGGGCAGCCAGGTGCGCCACGCCTGGGGCATGACCGAGATGAGCCCGCTCGGCACGCTGGCGACGCTGAAGCCGCCGTTCACCGAGCGCACCGGCGAGGAGCGGCTCGACATCCTGCAGACCCAGGGCTATCCGCCGTTCGGCGTCGAGATGAAGATCACCGACGATGCCGGCAAGGAGCTGCCGTGGGACGGCAAGACCTTCGGCCGTCTCAAGGTCTCGGGCCCGGCGATCGCCAAGGCCTATTTCCGGGTCGACAGCAACATCCTCGACGGTGCCGGCTATTTCGACACCGGCGACGTCTCGACGATGGACGAGCACGGCTACATGCGGATCACCGACCGCTCCAAGGACGTGATCAAGTCCGGCGGCGAATGGATCTCCTCGATCGATCTCGAGAACCTCGCGATCGGCCATCCGGCGGTCGCGGAAGCCGCCGTGATCGGCGTCCATCACCCCAAATGGGATGAGCGGCCGCTGCTGATCGTGCAGCTCAAGCAGGGCCAGAGCGCCACGCGCGAGGACATCCTGAAGTTCATGGACGGCAAGATCGCCAAATGGTGGATGCCCGACGACGTCGCCTTCGTCGACGGCATTCCGCACACCGCGACCGGCAAGATCCTGAAAACGGCGCTGCGCGACCAGTTCAAGGACTACACGTTCCCGACCGCCGCGGCGTGACGCAACACGAGAAATCGTAGCCCGGATGGAGCGAAGCGCAATCCGGGGTTCGGCGATCGACGGAAGGACCTGCCCCGGATTTCGCGGAGCCTGTCATCGGGCGCGCGTTCGCGCGACCCGTTGGCACCTCCGGGCTACACAATTGCTGCGGCGTGAACGATCCGGGTTGACGCCGCAGCCCGGCATGAGCGTGAAGCGCATCTTCGGCCAGATGGCGCGGGCATGACGGCCCATCCAAGGCGCTTCAACGCCCAAATCCCTTGAATTCGCCGCAGGTCCGTGGTCTCACACGACTGATCGCGGCGGCCGAGGTCGCCTGAGGACATCTCAACCGGCAGATTTTTCGACGATGGCGCGCAGGTTTTCCGCTCCCTACCAGCAGGAGCCCGTGTCCGGTCTCGCCACCTGGTCGCGCAACCTTGCCATCTTCTCCGTCGTCGCGGTGGTGGTCTCGATCCTGATCGTCCGCTTCGGGTTCCTGGAGGTCAAACCGGCGCTGGCGACCTTCTTCGGCGCGCTGGGCCTGGCCGGCCTGTCGATCCTGCTTGGGCTGGCCGCCTTTGCCGCGATCTGGCAGAACGGCACCCGCGGCATGGGCCGGATCCTGCTCGCGCTGCTGATCGACGCGGCGATCCTCGCCTACCCGGCCTACCTCATCTATCAGTACCGCAAGCTGCCGCGGATCTACGACGTCACCACCGACGCGATCGACCCGCCGAGGTTCGAGGCGCTGGCGCGGCTGCGCACCGGGGAAGGCACCAACCCTGCCGCCTATGCCGGCCTCTATTCGGCCGAGAAGCAGCGCGCGGCCTATCCCGATATCGAAACCGTCGAGCTCGAAACCCCGGTCGACCGCGCCTATGAGCTGACGCTGCGGCTGGTGAACCGCCGCAAATGGCTCGTCATCGACGCGCGCGCGCCGCAGCCGCCGCGCCGCATCGGCCGCATCGAGGCGGTGGCGCGGACGCCGATCATGGGTTTCCGCGAGGACGTCTCGATCCGGGTCACGCCTGACGACGAGGACTCCCGCGTCGATATCCGTTCGGCATCGCGCTATTTCGACACCGATCTCGGCAGCAACGCCGCCCGCGTCAAGAAGCTGATCGAGGATCTCAACAGCGCCGCCGAGAACGACAATTCCAAGCCGGCGAAGAAGGCCGCTCCTGTCGCGCCAAAGGCGCCGCCGGCGAAAACGGTAAAGAAATAGCGCCTACGCCATCCGGTACGTCCCGCCGATCACCGGATCGCCGTCGGTCGCCACGATGCCGCGCGCGACGAGGTCCTCCAGATGCGCCAGCACCGAATAGCCGGCGGCATTGGCGAGGCGCGGATCGAGCCCGATATAGATCGCCCGCACCATGGTCGGGATATCGGCCTCGCCCTTGCCGAGGCGATGCAGGATCGATGCCTCGCGCGCCCGGCGATGCCGCGCGAGGAAACGGACGTAGCGCGGGCCTTCCGGAATCTCCGGGCCGTGGCCGGAGAAATAAAGCTGCTCGGGCCGCTGCTCCAGCCGCTCCAGCGAGGCCATGTAATCGATCATCGAGCCGTCGGGCGGCGCCACGATCGAGGTCGACCAGCCCATCACATGGTCGCCGACGAAATTGATGCTGCGCTCGGTCCAGGCGAACGCCAGGTGATTGGCGGTGTGGCCGGGGGTGGCGACCGCCTCCAGCGCAAAGCCCGCCCCCTCGATGACGTCGCCGTGCTTGACCTGCACATCGGGCCGGAAATCGCGGTCGGCGCCGGATTCCGGATTGTGCTTCTCGCTCTCGAAGCGCGGGCGCGAGGCGCGGTGCGGTCCCTCGGCATAAACCGGCGCGCCGGTCGCGGCCTTGATCCGCGGCGTGTTCGGCGAATGGTCGCGATGGGTATGGGTGACCAGGATATGCGTCACGGTCTCGCCCTTGACCGCATCGAGCATCGCCTTGGCATGCGCCTCGTCGTCGGGACCGGGATCGATGATCGCGACCTTGCCCTCGCCGACGATGTAGCTGACCGTGCCGGTGAAGGTGAACGGGCTCGGATTGTTGCAGAGGACACGGCGAACGCCGGGGCGGACCTGTTCGACCACGCCGGGCTTCAGCGGGAAATCGCGGTTGAACGGGATGTCGTCGTTGTCGGCCATGGGGATTTTCTCTGCATCGTCATTCCGGGGCAGCCCGACAGGGCTGAACCCGGAATCTCGAGATTCCGAGTTCGATGCTGACGTATCGCCCCGGAATGACTGTGAAAGGATTTACGAGAACGCCTGGATGCCGGTGATCGCGCGGCCGAGGATCAGCGCATGGACGTCGTGCGTGCCCTCATAAGTGTTCACCGTCTCGAGGTTCGCGGCGTGACGCATCACGTGATACTCGATCTGGATGCCGTTGCCGCCGTGCATGTCGCGCGCCATACGGGCGATGTCGAGCGACTTGCCGCAATTGTTGCGCTTGACGATCGAGATCATCTCGGGGGCCATCTTGCCCTCGTCCATCAGGCGGCCGACGCGCAACGAGGCCTGCAGGCCGAGCGCGATCTCGGTTTCCATGTCGGCGAGCTTCTTCTGCACCAGCTGGGTGGCGGCGAGCGGCCGGCCAAACTGCTTGCGGTCGAGCGTGTATTGCCGCGCGCGGTGCATGCAGTCCTCGGCAGCGCCCAGTGCGCCCCAGGAGATGCCGTAGCGGGCGCGATTGAGGCAGCCGAACGGACCCTTGAGGCCGGAGACGTTGGGCAGCAGCGCGCTTTCCGGCACCACCACATTGTCGAGCACGATCTCGCCAGTGATCGAGGCGCGCAGCGAGAGCTTGCCGCCGACCTTCGGCGCCGACAGGCCCTTCATGCCCTTCTCGAGGATGAAGCCGCGGATCTGGTTGTCGTGCGCAGCCGACTTGGCCCACACCACGAACACGTCGGCGATCGGCGCGTTCGAGATCCACATCTTGGCGCCGTTGAGCTTGTAGCCGTCAGCGACCTTCTCGGCGCGGGTCTTCATGCCGCCGGGATCGGAACCGGCATCCGGCTCGGTCAGGCCGAAGCAGCCGACCCATTCCCCGGTCGCGAGCTTGGGCAGATATTTCTTGCGCTGGTTTTCGTCGCCATAGGCGTAGATCGGATACATCACCAGCGACGACTGCACCGAGTTCATCGAGCGATAGCCGCTATCGACGCGCTCGATCTCGCGCGCCACGAGGCCATAGGCCACGTAGCTCGCATTGGCGCAGCCATACTCCTCGGGCAGCGTCACGCCGATCAGGCCGAGCTCGCCCATTTCGTTGAAAATCTCGCGGTCGGTTTTCTCTTCCAGATAGGCCTTGGTGACCCGCGGCAGCAGCTTGTCCTGCGCATAGGCTCGCGCCGTGTCGCGGATCAGGCGCTCGTCTTCGGTGAGCTGGTCGTCGAGCAGGAACGGATCATCCCACTGGAAGCTGGCGGCAGCCGGCTTGTCCTTGGCCTGGGGGCGCACGCTCATGAAACATCCTTTCGCATCGTCTATCGGAAATTGGCGGATAAATTAAAGCGCTATGCTGCGAAGCGCAATTGGTGATCCTCTCACCGTCATTCCGGGGCGATGCGTCAGCATCGAACCCGGAATCTCGAGATTCCCCGGAATAACAGCGCTAGCTCTCCAGCTTCTCGTTCGACACGATCTCGATGCCGAAACCGGACAATCCCTTGTAGTCGTGCACCGACGAAGTCAGGTGCCGGATCGAGGTGACGCCGAGATCGCGCAGGATCTGTGCCCCGACGCCGACCTCGCGCCACTGCCTGTGGCGATCGGCCTCCGCCGTCTTCTGCTCGCCGACCGGCTCGACCGGAACACCGGCGGCACCATCGCGCAGATAAACCAGCACGCCGCGGCCGGCGTCCTTGAAGTGCCGCAACACGGCTTCCATGCGCGCCGGCCCGGTGAACAGGTCTTTCACGATGTTGGGCTTGTGCAGCCGCGTCAGCACGTCCCGGCCGTCGCCGATGCCGTTATAGACGAAGGCGGCATGCATAATCTCGTCGAACGGCGAGCGATAGGCATAGCCCTGCAGCGGACCGATCGGGCTTTCGGTGGTGAAGGTCGCGACCCGCTCGATCAGCTTCTCGCGCGCCTGGCGATAGGCGATCATGTCCGCGATCGTGACATGCTTGAGCTTATGGGCGGCGGCGAATTTCGCGACCTGCTCGCCCTTCATCACGGTTCCATCGTCGTTCATCAGCTCGCTGATGACGCCGACCGGCGGCAGGCCCGAGAGCCGGCACAGATCGACCGCCGCCTCGGTGTGGCCGGAGCGCAGGAGCACGCCGCCGTCGCGCGCGATCAGCGGGAAGATGTGGCCGGGGCGCGCAAAATCATTGGCGCCGGCATTGGGATTGGCGAGCGCGCGGCAGCAGGAGGCGCGTTCCTCGGCCGAGATGCCGGTGCCGCCATCGGGCTTGTAGTCGATCGAGACCGTGAAGGCGGTGGTGTGGTTGGACTCGTTATGCGCCACCATCGGGTCGAGCCGCAGCCGGCGGGCGTCCTCGGTGGTGATCGGTGCGCAGACGATGCCGGAGGTGTGGCGGATGATGAAGGCCATCTTCTCCGCCGTGCAGAACGACGCCGCGACGATCAGATCGCCCTCGCCTTCCCGATCGTCATCGTCGGTGACGACGACGAGTTCACCCTTCGCAAAGGCTTGCAGCACTTCCTGGATCGTATCGGCCATTGTCCTGACATCTCGCTATATGCAGGCAGTGGATTAGCCGGGTTCCGATGTCAGCGCCAGTATCATTATGCAACCCGCCATGCATCCGGCAGGCATACCAGGAGCCCGTAGCCCGGATGGAGCGAAGCGCAATCCGGGATATCCCCGCGTGCAAAGTCCCCGGATTTCGCTTCGCTCCATCCGGGCTACGTAGATTTTCCGCATCATGCTCGCCCTATGGCAGCACCTCGCGCCGGTCGCTGAGCTGGACATCCAGCTCGGCGCGCTTGTCGTCGAGCAGGCCGGCGTCGGCCGCCTCGATCACCGAATAGAGCTCGCCGGCGTCGCTGAGCCGGGTCACCGTCACGTAGTCGGCGCCGGCGCTGTAGAGGTCGTCAACGCCGGTCAGGAGGTCCGCGGTGGCAACGATCCGCGCGGTCGGATTGAGGGCGCGGACGTGGCGCACCAGCTTCTCATTGTCGGCGCCGACCAAGAGGAAGTCCGGCACGCTCAGGATGATGATCTCGGCCTTGCCGATGCCGGCATGAACCAGGGTGTCGACATTGCTGATGTCGCCATAGATCACGTGCATGCCGCGGTCGGACAGCGTGCGGAACACCAGCGGGTTGAAATCGATGACGCTGATCTGCTCGAGCAACGACTGGTTCTGCCGCTCGATCTGGCTGATCAGCGCGCTCGCCGCGCGGAAAAAGCCGAGGATGACGATGCGCCGGATCTCGCCATGTCCGCCCTCCTGCCCGGCCTCGCCGCGGCCCTGGCCTTCCTGGTCGAGGTCGCGCAGCCCGATCCGCTTCAACGGACCGATCAGGCCGCGCACGATTTGGTCGCTGCGCCCCATCGCGAAGGTCGAGAGCACCGCCAGCACCACGAAGGCGAACGAGACCGCACTCGCGGTTTCGGTTCCGATGTGGTTGGCGGCGACACCGGTCTGGATCACCACTAGCGAGAACTCGGAGATCTGCGCCAGGTTGATCGCCGGCAGCAGGCTGGCGCGCAGGCCCTGCTTCATCAGGTAGAGCGGCGTGAACGTCGTGATCAGGCGGCTCGCCACCGTGAAGGCCGCGATGACGAGCGCAAGCCAGATCACCGAGAGGCCCGGAATCGGGATCGTCATGCCGAGCGCGACAAAGAACAGGGTGATGAAGAAATCCCGCAGCGTCGTGACCTTGGCGGTGACGTCGAGCGCGTAGGGAAAGGTCGAGATCGAGACGCCGGCGACCAGCGAACCCATCTCGCGCGACAGATGCAGCCGCTCGGCGATCTCGCCGATCAGGAAGCACCAGGCGAGCGCGCCGAGCAGCACGAGCTCGGGCCGCCGCGCGATCTGGTGGAACAGCCGCGGCAGCACGTAGCGGCTCAGCACCAGCGCGGTTGCGACCAGCACCGCGACGCGGGCAATCGACAGCAGCACGACACTGATCTGCAGATTGTCCAGGCTCGGCTGCACCGCCAGGAACAGGATCGCGAAGATGTCCTGCAGCACCAGCACGCCGAGCGTGATGCGGCCCGGCAGCGTATCCAGCTCGCGCTTCTCGTAGAGCACCTTGACGATGATCACGGTCGAGGACAGCGCGCAGGCGACGCAGAGATAAATCGCGTCGAACTTGCCGCCGCCGACCGCAAGCCCGATAGCGGCAAAGAACGCCACGCCGATCAGACAGCCGCCGATCAGCTCGCCGGCACCGGCGAACAGGATGACCTTGCCGGCACGGATGATCTTCTTGAGGTCGATTTCCAGCCCGATCATGAACAGCATGAAGATCAGGCCGAGCTCGGAGATGACGCTGATCGATTCCTGGGACTTGACCCAGCCCATGCCGAATGGACCAATGAAAAAGCCGGCGATAAGGTACGCCAGTATCAGCGGTTGCCGGGAGAAGTGGGCCAACAGCCCGATCCCCCAAGCAAAGAGAATACAGAGCGTGATATCGGGAATCAGTTCATGCATGCGTCAAAGACTTCCTGTTGCCGCAACCTAGAGGGCCGGGCGTGAGGATCAACCGAGCAATGTGTCACATCCGCGCAGGCGGCATTTTTCTCGCAGTTTTGCTCTGCCTGCTCACCGTGCGCATGTCAGAGGCGCTAGCACAATCCCCCGGAAGTATTGAACAAAATTTCGCGAACTCGTTGACGGCGGTGCCATCGGAGGGCCTCACCGCCTCCGGTGCATTCTACGTGCCGGTGTATTCCAGCGTGTCGATGAGCCAGGGCAAGCTCAGGGCCGATTTTTCGGTGACGCTCAGCGTGCACAACGCCTCCGAGACGAAGCCGCTGGTGCTGAAGCGGATCGCCTATTTCGACACATCAGGCAAGATGGTGGAGAGCTACCTCAAATCGCCGGTCGCGCTAAAACCGTTTGCGACCGTCGAGGTCGCGATCGCCACGACCGATACCCGCGGCGGCACCGGTGCGAATTTCGTGGTCGATTGGGCGGCCGCCGGCGACATCGCGGAACCGGCGGTCGAGGCCCTGATGGTCGGCAGTGTCGGCGCGGGGCACTACGCCTTCGTCAGCCAGGGCCGGCCGATCCGCCTGGTCGGCAAGAACTAACCTCATGGAAGGCCGCTTGCCGCGGCCTTCTCAACGATAACAACACGGAGCGAAACATCCATGTCCACCTCAGCCCAGTTCGACTTTGCACCGCTGCTCCCGGCCGGCCTGCCTGCGCCGGCCGCACGCTGGACCGGGCTCGCCAAATACAGCTTCGTCGGCGGCAACAACGATCCCGACCAGGTCCCGGTCGACGGGCTGCTGGAGGCGGTCAACGCCGTGTTGAAGCGCGAGGGCAGGAATCTCGCGACCTACAATCTCGCGCACGGGCCGCAGGGCTATCTGCCGCTGCGCCATTTCCTGACCGAGAAGCTGAAGCGCGACGCCGGGATCGCCTGCACGGCGGACGAGATCATGATCGTCTCCGGCTCGCTGCAGGCGCTCGACCTGGTCAATCACACATTGCTCGCCAAGGGCGATACCGTGCTGATCGAGCAGGAAACCTATCAGGGTTCGCTGAACCGGCTGACACGGCTCGGCGTCAATGCGGTCGGCATTCCCCTCGATGGCGATGGCATAAGGATCGATGCGCTCGCCGCGGCGCTCGCCGATCACAAGCGGCGCGGCATCACACCGAAATACATCTACACCATCCCGACGGTGCAGAACCCGACCGGCTCGATCCTTCCCGAGAGCCGCCGCGCCGAGATGCTGAAGCTGTCAAGGGAATACGGCGTGCCGATCTTCGAGGACGATTGCTATGCCGATTTGATCTGGAGCGGCGAACGGCCGCCGGCGATCTATGCCATGAGCAAGCATGGCGGCGTGATTCATATCGGCTCGTTCTCCAAATCGATCGCGCCTGCGCTGCGGGTCGGCTTCATCGTCGCGCCCTGGGAGATCATGTCGCGAATGCTGCCGCTGAAGACCGACGCCGGCTCCGGCGCGCTGGAGCAGATGGTGCTCGCGGAATATTGCGCGCCGCATTTTTCGACCCACGTGCCGCGCCTGACCAAGGGCCTGCGCGCCAAGCTCGACACGCTGATGGAGGCGCTGAACGAGCAGTTCGGCACCGCGGCCGAGTTCGAGGCGCCCAAGGGCGGCATCTTCCTCTGGGTCAAGCTGCCCGACAATGTCGACACGCTGAAGCTTTATCAGGCGGCGCTTGCCGCCGGCGTCTCGATCAATCCGGGACCGGAATGGTCGACCAGCAAGGCCCATTCCGGCAGCCGGCTCCGCCTCTGCTTCGCCAGCCCCTCGCACGAGCAGATCCGCGAGGGCGTTGCCGTGCTGGCGGAGGTATGCCGCAAGGAGTTCGGCGTGCCGGCGCGCAGCAGCAATGTGGAGAAGCGCGGCTAGCTGTTTCGCTCGCCGGAAGATGGATTGCTTCGCTTTGCTCGCAATGACGGGGTAACCCGTCTCGACGTCATTGCGAGGAGCTCGCGACAAAATTGCAAAGCAATTTTGCGCTGAAGCGACGAAGCAATCCATGTTTCCACCTGCCCTCACCTCACCGAAAATGGCGCCTGATAGGGCCGGCCGAACGGCACGCCGTTGACCACGGTCTGCACCGGCTTCAGCAGCAGATTGCCGTCGCGCTTGTTGTTGCGGGTGTCGACGAAGGAGACCGGGCCTTCGACGAGATCCATGATCGCGACGTCGCCGGGCGCGCCACGTTGCAGCGTGCCGATCTTCGGGGTGCGGTTGATGATCCGCGCCGGCACCGAGGTCGCCATCGCCACCACCTGATCCAGCGACGAGCCCATCGCCAGGAACTTGCTCATCACGTTCGGCAGGAACGGGATGCCGGGCGAGTTGCCCGAGAAGACGTGGATGTCGGAGGAGATCGTATCGGGGGTGCAACCGGCGGGGATCGCGACTTCGGCCACCGTGAAATCGAAGCTGCCGCCGCCATGGCCGACATCGAACAGCACGCCGCGCTGCTTGGCCGCGAGCGCCGCCGGCAACAGCTTGCCCTCCTGCACGATATTGGTGAAAGCGCCCGACATGTTCGGCGCGCCGGAATAGGCATGGGTCAGGATATCGCCGGGCCGCAGCAGATTGAGAATGTCGGACATCAGCTCCCTGGTCTCGACGCCACCGATATGCACCATCATCCGCGCCGGCCAGCCGCACATCTCGCAGGCCTGGATGCCGCGCTTCAGCGGCTCGAGGCCATGCTTGAAGATGACGTTTTCCGACATCCGCACCTTGACCCCGATCAGGAAGTCGGCGTTCTCGGCCAGCGCCATCGCGCAGGCATCGACCTGGGCGTTGTCGATGTTGTAGAGCTCGGCCACCGGGAATGCCGACAGGCCGTTGTTGGCGATATGGACGAAGGCGTAGATCCGCGCCCGCGATTGCGCGACGATGAAGCGCCGCAGCGCCGCGAGATTGTTGACGCCGGCGTCGCCCGCCGAGACCACCGTCGTGGTGCCCTGGAATTGCACCAGCTCGTCGGCGGGAATGCCGATCGCCGATCCATAGGGGTAGACGTGGCAGTGCAGATCGACCAGGCCCGGCATCACGAGCTTCCCCGACGCGTCGATGGTCTTGCCGGCGCGAGCAGCCGGGATCTCGTCTTCGATCGCTTCGATGATGCCCCAGCGGATGCCGATGTCGTGCTTGCCGCGCAGCGATTGGCTGGGATCGATGACATCGCCGTTCTTGATCACGAGGTCGAACTTGTCGTCCGGCCCCATCGCCGCAGCGGCCGGCCCGGCGATGGCTGCGGCAGCGGCCGACCCCGTCACTTTCAAAAAATCCCGGCGTGAAAATTCGCTCACAGCAACGTCCCCCCGAACATTGATTTTATGGCGCGATGATGCGTCGGACGCAGCGGTTAGGCAAGGCCGGGAAAGCCGCCCGTGCGCTCGCTCATCGGTTGTGCGTACTGACACGCGACGGCAGCAGCGTTCGAGGCAGTTGCTGAACAAGCGTTCAGAAAACTCCTCTGGTTCCTGAGGAACGTTTCAATATCCGCACGGTTTTCTCTTCACTTATTTGAGGAGGATGAGATGAAAAAGATTGGCTTTGTTCTCGCGGCGGTTGGTGCGCTTGCGGTGGCCGTTCCGTCGATCGCGAGCGCCGAGACGGTCGTGATCAGGAATGGCGGTCATCATCACTGGGACCGCGGCTGGGGCGCACGCGCCGAAATGCGCCATGATCGTGGTTGGCATCGCGGCTGGCACCACGGCTGGCATCACGACCACGACCGGACGGTGATCATCAAACGTCATCGCTACTAAAGACCGACACAACGGAAAATGGCTCCTCACGGAGCCATTTTCTTTTGTGATTCCGCAGGGCCTGCGGCCTCAATCCCACGCCGGCGCAAACCCCGGATCGACGCAGCGCATGTCCTTGCGCAGCGCCGCAATCGCTTTGCGGTCCTCGTCGTCGAGCTTGACCTTCAGTGCGTCAAGATTGGTCTTTTGGCTTTCGGCGCGCGAGGCTTTCGGAATAGCCGCCACGCCATCCTGATCGAGCAGCCATTTCAGCGCCACCTGTGCTGCGGTCGCATCATGCTTGCTGCCGATTTTCGCCAGCGTCTCGTCGGTGGCGAAGCGGCCCTGGGCGAGCGGACAATAGGCCACCAGCGGGATCGATTTCGCGGCGAGATATTTGCGCACCGGCGTCTGGTCCAGCATCGCGTGATATTCGATCTGGTTGCAGGCGATCGGCGCCTTGATGTCCTCGACCACGGTCTTGAGCAGCGCGGTGGTGAAATTGGCGACGCCGATCGCGCGGGTGCGGCCTTCCTCCTTCAGCTTCATCAACGTCTCGAAGACGGCAGGCAGCTTCATGCTCCGCGACGGCCAGTGCACCAGATAGAGATCGACGTGATCGAGCCGCAGCTTCTTCAGGCTGGCGTCGAACGCTGTCCGGATCGCATCCGGCGCCAGGTTCTCGTGCCAGACCTTGGTGGTCACGTGCAGGTCCTCGCGTGCGACATTCGATGTCGCGATCGCCGCCCCGATCGCCTCTTCATTGCCGTACATCTCGGCGGTGTCGATATGCCGATAACCGAGCCCGAGCGCGCTCTCGACCGCCGCGCGGCAGGCGTCGCCCTGCATGCGGAAGGTGCCGAGCCCGAGCTGCGGCAGGCTGATGCCCTGTGTCTGCAGATTTTCCATGGATAGCTCCTGACGCGTGGGACGCCGATGCCATCGACGACGTCACGCCAGCAAATCGTTTCGTGGGAATGAAATTGGCAGGACTGCCGACATGCAGTCTGCCCGCAAACCGGCCCTTCGGGCAAGACGCCGGCAATCAAGATGTCGCGACGGGATCAGAGATGGCGCTAGATGTGCTGCGCCATGATCTGGCCGGGCCGCGCGTCCGGCCGCGGCTCGATATCGACCGACCAGAGATCGTGGTTGTCGACGTCCTTCAGCGTCACCGTCATCACCCCGGTCTTGCCGTCGATGTCGACGCGGCCGAAGAATTGCAGGCCGAAGCACGGCGCGAGATTGTCGCCCTGCTCGGCCGAGCAGCCCTTCTGGTACATCGCCTTCGGGCCGAAGGTGTTGTCGAGCTCGCCGGGCGACCAGGTGCCGGCGTGCAGCGGACCGGAGACGAACTCCCAGAACGGCTCGAACTCCTGGAACACCGCGCGGTTTGGATCATAGTGATGCGCGGCGGTGTAGTGCATGTCGGCGGTGAGCCACACCGTGTTGCGAACCCCGGCGCGCTTCATGAAGGACAACAGATCGGCGATCTCGTGCTCGCGCCGCGCGGGCGGGCCGTCGCCGAGCGCGACCGCATCCAGGCTGACGAGGCCGATCGGCAGGTCCGCCGCGATCACCTTCCACACAGCATCCGACGCCACCAACTCCCGCTTCAGCCAGGCGAGCTGACTCTGGCCGAGGATGCAGGCCTGCTCCGGATCGCCCTGCTTGTTCCAGCTGGAATCGCGGTACGAGCGCATGTCGATGATGAAGACGTCGAGCAGCGGCCCGTAGGGAATCTTGCGGTAGACGCGGCCATCGCGCTCCGGCATCAGCCGCATCGGCATGAATTCGTGGAAGGCGCGGCGTGCCCGCGCCACCAGGCGCGTGCTGCCGTCCGCGTCGTAACCGGTCGCATCGGCGGTGCCGAGCGGCGACCAGTCGTCGGCCACCTCGTGGTCGTCCCACTGCGCGTACATCGGCACCTCGGCGTGGAAGGCGCGGAAATTCTCGTCGAGCCAGTTGTATCTGTAGTTGCCGCGAAACTGATCGAGGCTCTGCGCGACGGCGGATTTCTCCTCGGTGACGATGTTGCGCCAGACCTCACCGTTGGGGAGTTTCTGCTCCGACGGCACCGTGCAATCGGCATAGATGTGATCGCCGGAATGGATGAAGAAGTCCGCCCGCTCGTCCAGCATGGTGCGGTAGCTGCGCAAGCCGCCGCGCGCGGGGTCGATGCCCCAGCCCTGCCCGACGACGTCGCCCGACCAGACGAAGGAGACCGAGCGGCGGTCGACCGGCGCGGTGCGGAAATGCCCGATGCGGCTTTCGCCTGATGTGCCGTCGCGGTCTTCGAAGCTGACGCGATAGAACAGGTCCTGGCCCGGCGGCAGGCCGTCGAGCAACAGCTTTGCGGTGAAGTCGCGCTCGGGCAGCGCGTCAGCGGACGCGGCGCGCAGGATGGTGGCGAAGCTTTCGACCGCCGCGCATTCGATGCGCATCCGCGCCGCGCGATCGGCGCGGGCCCAGATGACAGCGGAATCGCTTGCGACGTCGCCGGACTGGATGCCCGCGATCGCGGGCCGATCCGCGGCGCGGCTCAGATACGGTCTTGCCAGCGCGCCGAATCCCGCCAGCGCCGCGGTCGACGCCGAGCGCACCAGAAGCTGACGCCGGGTGAGGCCTCGCCGCCTCGCGGAGTTCGCTGTCGGCATCGAATAACCTTCGTCGAATCGCAACGAAGGTTTTGCCTGCGCTCCTTGACTCCGGCCTTACGGTTTCTTGACTCTCCGTCGACGGTTTTGCGACGGCGGGATGACTCGGCGGGGAGATGGAGATCGGAACGGTGGGGTCAGGGCGTCGAGCACACAAACGCCAAACCCGTCATCCTGAGGAGGCCGCAAAGCGGCCGTCTCGAAGGATGCATGGCCCCGCCTGTGGCCGATTCATCCTTCGAGGCTCGCTTCGCTCGCACCTCAGGATGACGGGTTAAGAATTGACACGCGAGTGGGAAAGCAGACGCGCAGCGAGCCGCCTCACCGATGCCAGTTGCAGATGCCGCCGGTGCGGCACGGCCAGGTCTGGATCCGTGTGTCGCGGGCCTCCGCATCGAGCGGGTTCGAGTGGCGGCGCGCGAGCTTGGCGCGGGCGGGAACGTGCGCGGCCGCGCGCTTCCGCTCACGCGGCGCGGTTACCCTGGTGGTCCGCACGGCTTTCTTCGGCGCGACTTTCGTCTCCTCGACCTGCGGCTCGACATTCGCATGCTGATCGGGACCGTGGTCGGCCTTCGCCTCGACCGGAACCGGCTCGAACTGCGCCGGCGGGCCAAGCCGCTTCGGCGACAGCACCGCCTTGGAGAGATCGAGGCTGAAGAACTCGCTGGGGCCGTACTCGTCGGCAAACGCCACGCCACCCCAAGTCAGGCACGCGGTGCAGACGATTGCAACAAAAGCGTTTTTCAGGACCATCAAACGGCCTCCTGAAATCACTCGAACAGAACAGCCATCATGTAGGGGCCCCGGCCGCGCGAATCCAGCCACGGCTTGCGGCAGGGTTACCGGTCAACCAGGGCGGCGGTGGAAAGTTCCCCAGCCGCCACCTGGAGCCCTTTCCGTTCCGATGGAATAACGCTCTGCCCTATTCGGCCGCCTGCGCCAACGGCTGGCCGATCGCGCGCTCCAGCCGCGCGCATTCGGTGCGGTAGCGGGCGACGTTGCCTTCCTTGATGTGGCCATAGCCGCGCACGAGATCCGCAGCCTTTGCCAGCGCCACGAGCCGCGGCAAGTCGAGCGGCTTCCTGCCGTCGAGGTGACGCAGGATCATCGCCGAATACTCGACTGGCAATGCGCGCTCCATCTTGCGCTCCGCGGTGTAGCCGAAAATGTCGAAGGCGGTGCCGCGCAGACCCTTCAGCTTCGCCAGCATGCCGAACGCGGTGAAAATCCACGCACCGAATTCACGCTTCTGCAGCCGCCCGGTGACGGAATCGCGCTGGGCCAGCAGCGGCGGCGCCAGCAAGACCTTCAGACCGGAATTGCCTTGGAACTGTTCCCTTAGGGCCTTGCTGAACTCGCCGTCGGAATAGAGCCGCGCGACCTCGTATTCGTCCTTGTAGGCCATCAGCTTGAACAGGCCCTTTGCGAAGGCCTCGGTCAGGTCCTGCGAGCCCGGCGCGGCCGCCGCCTCGGCGGTGCGGACGCGCGCGACGTCGTCGAGATAGCGCTTGGCGTAGGCCGCGTCCTGATAGTCGGTGAGGAATTTGGCGCGGAAGGCGATCGCCTCATCGAGCGTCTTCTCGGCCGGCGCGGCGCCGGCGCTCTTGAAACGCGCGGCGCTGACCACGCGCTGCAGGTCATGCGCGGCGAGCCGGCCCCACGAGAACGCGGTCTTGTTCATCTCGATGGCGGCGCCGTTGAGCTCGATCGCCTTCAGGATCGCTTCCAGCGACAGCGGGATCGCGCCGCGCTGAAAGGCAAAGCCGAGCATGAAGGCGTTGGTGGCGATGCTGTCGCCCATCAGCGCGGTGGCAAGCCCGGTGGCATCGAGGATGTCGAGATCGCCAGGTGTCACCGCGCCGTTCAGCGCATCGCGCATCGAGCTGGCTCCGAAGTCGATATCGGGATCGATCACGAAGCTTGCGGTCGGCAAGAGATCCGCGTTGACGACAGCGCGGGTGACGCCGCGCTCGGCGCGGCTCAGCGCCGGCACGCTGGTGGCGACGACGAGGTCGCAGCCGAGGATCAGGTTGGCGTTGCCGGGCGCGATGCGCACCGTGGTCAGCATGTCGGAGGCGGGCGCAAGCCGGACGTGGCTCATGACAGCGCCGTTCTTCTGCGACAGGCCGGTGAAGTCGAGCGTCGAGCAGGCGAGACCTTCGACATGCGCGGCCATGCCGAGCAGCGCGCCGATGGTGATGACGCCGGTGCCGCCGATGCCGGTGATCAGGATGTTGTAGGGATTGCTCAACGTGGCCACAGGCGGCGTCGGCAAATCGGCGAACAACGCCTTGGGATCGGCGGCGGTGCGGTCGGCCTTGCGCAGCTTGGGATCCTGCACCATCACGAAGCTCGGGCAGAAGCCGTCGATGCAGGAGAAATCCTTGTTGCAGTTCGACTGGTCGATGCGGCGTTTGCGGCCGAGCTCAGTCTCCAGCGGCTGCACCGAGACGCAGTTCGACGCCACCGAGCAATCGCCGCAACCTTCGCAGACGCGCTCGTTGATGAAGACGCGCTTGGCCGGATCGGGGAACAGCCCGCGCTTACGGCGGCGGCGCTTCTCGGCGGCGCAGGTCTGGTCGTAGATCAGGACGGTGAGGCCCTCGATCTCGCGCAGGGTGCGCTGCACGGCATCGAGCTCGCGGCGATGATGGATGGTAGCACCCGACGGGAAATAATTGGCGGGATATTTGTCGGGATCGTCGGAGACGATCGCAAGCTTCCTGGTGCCCTCGGCGGCGACCTGGTGCGCGATCTGCGACACCGTGAAGCCGCCCTCGGCCGGCTGGCCGCCGGTCATCGCCACCGCATCGTTGTAGAGGATCTTGTAGGTGATGTTGACGCCGGCCGCGGCCGCCGCGCGCAGCGCCAGCAAGCCGGAATGGGTGTAGGTGCCGTCGCCGAGATTCTGGAACACATGCTGTTCGCTGGTGAACGGCGCCTGCCCGATCCAGCTCACGCCCTCCGCGCCCATATGCGAGATGGTCTGGGTGTTGCGGTTCGGCACCGACAGCGCCATGCCGTGACAGCCGATGCCGGCCATGGCGCGGCTGCCCTCGGGAATCTTGGTCGACGAGTTGTGCGGGCAGCCCGAGCAGAAATACGGCGTGCGCTGCAGCTTCGCGGTGCCCGTGCCCTCGGCCGGGCGATCGAACGCCTCGAGTTTTGCCAAACGCTGCTCCAGCAGCGGGCTGCGGTGACCAAGCCGGCGCAGCCGCGCCACCACGGCGGCGGCGACCATGGTCGGCGTCAGCTCGCCTTCGCTTGGCAGCAAGGGAGCGCCGCTCTCGTCGCGCTTGCCGACCACCGAGGGACGCTTTGCGGCGTCCATGTTGTAGAGGATGCGGACCAGCTGGTCCTCGATGAAGCCGCGCTTCTCCTCGACGACAAGCACATCCTGCAGGCCCTCGGCGAAGGCGCGCGCGCCGCGCGCTTCGAGCGGCCAGGTCAGCGCCACCTTGTAGATGCGCAGGCCGAGCGCCTGCGCATCGGCATCGGTGATGCCGAGATCGGCGAGCGCCTGGCGCAGATCGAGATAGGCCTTGCCGGTCGCCATGATGCCGAGCCGTGCCGGCTTGGAATCCAGCACGATGCGGTCGAAGCGGTTGATGCGGGCGAAGGCCGCGACCGCCTCCATCTTGGGCCCGTGCAGCCGGCGCTCCGCCTCCAGCGGTGGGTCCGGCCAGCGGATCGAGAGCCCGTCCGGCGGCATCTCGAAATCGTCCGGCGTGATGATCTTGATACGATCGGGGTCGCTGACGATCGAGGCCGAGCTCTCCACCGTCTCGGAGATCGCCTTGAAGCCGACCCAGCAGCCGGAATAGCGCGACAGCGCGAAGCCGAGGATGCCGAGGTCGAGATAATCCTGCAACGTCGCCGGATTGACCACCGGCATCAGCGCCGAGGCGAACACCTGCTCGCTCTGATGCGCCAGGGTGGAGGATTGGCAGCCATGGTCGTCGCCGGCGAGCGCGATCACGCCGCCGTTCGGCGAGGTGCCGGCGGAATTGGCGTGCTTGAGCGCATCGAGCGAACGATCGACGCCGGGACCCTTGCCGTACCAGATGCCGAACACGCCATCGACCTTGGCGCCGGGGAACATGCCGACCTGCTGGCTGCCCCACACCGCGGTCGCCGCCAGATCCTCGTTGAGGCCCGGAACGAAGGCGATGTCGTGCTCCTTCAGGAAGGATTTCGCACGCCACAGCGCGTGGTCGTACATGCCGAGCGGCGAGCCGCGGTAACCGGAGATGAAACCGGCGGTGTTCAGCCCGTGCGCACGGTCGCGTTCGCGCTGCAACATGGGCAATCGGACCAGCGCCTGGGTACCGGAGAGGAAGATTCGTTTCGTATCCAACCGGTACTTGTCGTCCAGTCCAACTTCCATCAACGCCATCAGTTTCCCCGTCAGTCAGCCACGCCGGTCCGAACCGGTCTGATTATCTTCGGAAATGATCATGCATCAGCATGCACTGATTTTGTTATGCAGGAACAGCCCCGTTCCATGGCCGCAGCACATATCTCATGTTGCGCATGCGAGGCCTTGTTGCTCCGCGAGGCTTGCCGAACCCCGGCATCTTTGAAACGGTGGCGCGCAAAGGGAGACCAAGGATGATTACAGTCGAATCCGCGTTCACGACGGAAATCGTGGAGAACGGCGATCTGCTGGTGGGTCCCTGGCGCAGCCCGAAGCAGATGCTGCAGGCCCAGACCTATGATTCCCACGCCTCGATTCACGACGATGCAACCGCGCAGAAGCTCGGCTTCCGCGGCGGCACGATCGAGGGACCGACCCATTTCAGCCAGTTCGCGCCGCTGTGCGAGCGGATCTGGGGCCGCGCCTGGTTCATGACCGGATGCCTCTCGGCGCATTACCGCAACCCGGTGTTCGAAGGCGAAGAGGTGCAGGCCCAGATCGAGAAACCGAAGCCGGGCCAGACCGTTTGCACGATCGGGATGATCAAGCGCGACGGCACCGAGATCCTGCGCGGCACCGCCTCGATCGACGGCGACGGTAGCGAGACGGCGCTGAGCCGCCGGCTCGGCGAATTGAAGCCGCTGACCGATCCCGTCATCCTCGCCGACATCAAGGTCGGCATGAAGACGCCGCGGCAGGCGATCAAGATGGATTTCGACCAGAACATGGGCGATCTCTATCCGTTCTCGCTGGCCGACAAGCTCAAGGTGATCACCGAACCTTCGGACTATTATTCGCTGGAGCACAATCCCTGGGGCCGCGCCATCATCCCGATGGAGATGCTGAGCGTGCTGTTCCAGTACCGCGCGCGCGAGGACCGGCTGCCGGTCCGCGGCCCCGCGGTCGGGCTGTTCGCCGACCAGGAGATCCGTCTTTTGCGCGGGCCGCTATTCCCCGGCGAGACCTATTGGGTCGAGCGCGAGGTCGTGGCGCTCTCGGGCAGCAAGCGCACCGAGAGCATGTGGGTGCGCTCGACCGTGTTCGATGCCGACAACGCCGTGGTTGCGACCATGCTGCTCAACGGCGCCAGCATGAAGGACTCCTACGCCAACTACGAAAGCGAGCACAAAGCCCTCTACGGCTGAAACAACAGCCGCCTCCTCCGCAAGCCGCCGAAAAAAGGACAACAACAATGGCCCGCCTGCCCTATCTCGAAGCCGATCAGGTCGCCCCCGAATATCGCGACATGCTCAAGCGCAACACCAATCTGCACAAGCTCCTGGTGAACTCGCCGGACATGGCGCGCGCCTTCAACGGCGTCGGCGGCTATATCCGCTTCAAGAGCAAGCTCGATCCGCGCTTACGCGAACTCGCGATCCTGCAGGTCGGCTGGCTCGAGCAGTCGGAATACGAGTTCACCCACCACGTGAAGATCGGCAAGGAGTTCGGCGTCACCGACGAGGACATCCAGGGCTTGATCGCGGAGACCAGTGGCAAGCCGTCGAAGCTCGAGCCGCTGGCAAAGGCGATCCTCAAGGGCGCCCGCGAGATGGTGCGCGAGCTCGCGATGTCGAACGCGACCTTCGCCGAGATCAAGCAACATCTCTCCGACGAGCGCATGACTGACCTTGTGCTGACGATCGCGTTCTACTGCGCCGTGGTGCGGGTGCTCGCCACCATGCAGATCGACAACGAACCGCACTACAAGGAGGTACTGCAGCAGTACCCGCTACAGGGAGTGAAGTGAGATGCGCCTGCAAGATCGCGTCGCCATCGTCGTTGGCGCCGGCCAGAGCCCCGGCGAGGGCATCGGCAACGGCCGCGCCACCGCGCTGACCTTCGCCCGCGAAGGCGCCAAGGTGCTGTGCGTCGATTACAATCTGGCTTCGGCGCAGGAGACGGTCGACCTGATCGCGGCCAAGGGCGGGACCTCAGTCGCCTTCAAGGCCGACGTCACCAAAAATGCCGACATCAAGGCGATGGTGGCTGACGCACATGGCCGCTGGGGCAGTGTCGACATCCTGCACAACAATGTCGGCGTCAGCCTCTCCGGCGGCGATGCCGAACTGCTCGATATATCAGAGGAGGCGTTCGACCGCTGCGTGGCGATCAATCTGAAGAGCTGCATCCTCGCCGCCAAGCATGTGATCCCGATCATGCGCGCGCAGCAGCGCGGCTCGATCATCAACATTTCGTCGATGGCCGCGATCACGACCTATCCCTACGTCGCCTACAAGGCGACCAAGTCGGCGATGATCGCCTTCACCGAACAGCTCGCCTACCAGAATGCGCAATATGGCATTCGCGCAAACGTGATCCTGCCGGGATTGATGAACACACCGATGGCGGTCGACACGCGGGCTCGCGAATTCAAGAAGAGCCGCGCCGAGATCGAGGCTGAGCGCGACAGCAAGGTGCCGCTGCGTCACAAGATGGGCACCGGCTGGGACGTCGCCAATGCCGCGCTGTTTCTTGCCTCCGATGAGGCCAATTTCATCACAGGTGTGACGTTGCCGGTCGATGGCGGCGCAAGTGTGCGTCGCGGTTAACCGCGACGACTAACCCGGATTAATCCAGGTGATTAACCCGGTTAATCGAAGCGATTAACCCCGGCTAATCGAGACGATTAACCTATGTGACGATGCCGGTTAATCACTGTGACGACATCACGCGTCAATGCGCCGCAATGATTCGAAAAAATTGAAGTATTCCAATGACACGGCGATGTGACGACGCGTCCACATAAATCGAAATCCTGACTCGTTGTGGTCGCACGAAATTCATCTGCGCTCTGTATCTCGCACGCCAAGAACTCCTGGAGTGCCTGGACCGATGAGCGAAGAATTCGAACTCAGACCCGATCAGTGGGATGCGCTGAAAGCGCTGCGGGCCCCCGCAGCAAACCCTTCACGGCTGAACCGGTTTGCCGTCGAAAGCCTGGTCACGCTCGGCTATGTTGCGGTGCGAGGAGACTCGTTTGAGCTGACGCCCGCGGGCCGCAAGGTGCTGGTCCGCGGTTCGTCACTGCTGCTGCTCGATATCGCAGCCTGATCCTTCGAAGCTGACATCGAGCTTACACACGCGGCATCATGCCGCGTGTGCTTTTCCGGGGATGGTCGTCTCGCCGTGCTGCGTCAGCGGCTTCATCCCGGTGAGGCTGCGCAGCAGCACATAGAACACCGGCGTCAAAAACAGGCCGAACACCGTGACGCCGATCATGCCGGAGAACACCGCGACGCCCATTGCGCGCCGCATCTCCGAGCCCGCGCCGGTCGACAGCACCAGCGGCAGCACGCCCATGATGAACGCCATCGAGGTCATCAGGATCGGCCGCAACCGCAGCCGGCTCGCCTCGATCGCGGCACGGATCGGTGACCGCCCGGCGAATTCGAGCTCGCGCGCGAATTCGACGATCAGGATGGCGTTCTTGGCCGACAATCCGACCAGCACGATCAGGCCGATCTGGGTGAAGACGTTGTTGTCGCCCTTCGACAGCCAGACCCCGAACATCGCGGCCAACAGCCCCATCGGCACGATCATGATGATCGAGAGCGGCAGCGCCAGGCTTTCATAGAGCGCGGCGAGCACCAGGAACACCAAGAGGATCGCCAGCGGAAACACCCAGATTCCGGAATTGCCGGCGATGAACTCCTGATAGGTCAGATCGGTCCATTCGAAAGCGAATCCGGGCGGCAGCACTTCGGCCGCGATCCGCGTCGCCGCCTCCTGCGCCTGGCCGGAGGAATAACCCGGCGCGGCGGCGGCGTTGATGTCCGACGACAGGAAGCCGTTGTAGCGGATCGCACGCTCCGGACCTGCGCTCTGGCGGACCTTCAGCAGCGCCGACAGCGGCACCATGTCACCCGACGACGAGCGCACCTTGAGCTGCCTGATGTCGTCGGCACGCGCGCGGAACGGCGCGTCGGCCTGCACATAGACCGAATAGGTGCGGCCGAATTTATTGAAGTCGTTGACATAGTAGGAGCCGAGATAGATCTGCAGCGTGTTGAAGACTTCCGTGACCGGCACGCCGAGCTGCAACGCCTTGGTACGGTCGATGTCGGCGAACAGCTGCGGCACGTTGACCTGGAAGCTCGAGAACACGCCGGCGATCTCCGGCGCCTTCTGCATCGCCGCCATGAATGCCTTGGTCGCGTCGTTCAGCGCCTCATAGCCGAGGCCGGCGCGGTCCTCGATCTGCAGCTTGAAGCCGCCGATGGTGCCGAGACCGTTGACCGGCGGCGGCGGGAACATGGCGATGAAGGCGTCCTGGATGCCGGCATATTTCTTGTTCAGCGCCGCCGCGATCGCCGGACCGCTGAGCGAGGGATCCTTGCGCTCGTCGAACGGCTTCAAGGTCGAGAACACGATGCCGGCGTTGGAGGAGTTGGTGAAGCCGGAGATCGACAGGCCGGGGAACGCCACTGAGCTTTCGACGCCGGGCTGGGTCAGCGCGATGTCGCTCATCTTGCGGATCACTTCCTCGGTGCGGTCAAGCGTCGCGCCGTCGGGCAGCCGGGCAAAGCCGACCAGATACTGCTTGTCCTGGCCCGGCACGAATCCACCAGGCACCTGCTTGAACAGCACGCCGGTGAGGCCGATCAGCAGCACATAGAGGCCGATCACCACGGCCTTGCCGTAGATCACCTTGGTGACGGTGCGGCCGTAGTTCTCGGAGGATTTCGTAAAGACCTTGTTGAAGCCACGGAAGAACCAGCCGAGCGACCTTTCCATGACCCGGGTCAACCAGTCCTTCGGCTCGTGATGCCCCTTCAAGAGCAGCGCCGACAGCGCCGGCGACAGCGTCAGCGAATTGATCGCTGATATCACGGTCGAGATCGCGATGGTCAGCGCGAACTGCTTGTAGAACTGTCCGGTGAGGCCGGAGATGAAGGCGAGCGGCACGAACACCGCGATCAAGACCAGCGCGATCGCGATGATCGGGCCGGACACTTCGCGCATCGCCTGGTTGGTAGCGTCGCGCGGCGACAGGCCGGACTCGATGTTGCGCTCGACGTTCTCGACCACGACGATGGCGTCGTCGACCACGATGCCGATCGCCAGCACCAGGCCGAACAGGCTGAGTGCGTTGATCGAGAAGCCGAACACATGCATCACCGCGAAGGTGCCGACGATCGACACCGGGACCGCGATCAATGGAATGATCGAGGCGCGCCAGGTCTGCAGGAACAGGATCACGACCAGCACGACGAGCGCGACCGCCTCGAGCAGCGTGTGGATGACGGCCTCGATCGACGAGCGCACGAATTGCGTCGGATCGTAGACGATCTGGTACGACACGCCTTCCGGCATGTTCTTCTTGATCTCGGCCATCGTCGCGCGAACATGGTCGGAGATCTCCAGCGCGTTCGAACCGGGCGCCTGGAAGATCGGGATCGCGACCGCCTGCTTGTTGTCGAGCAGCGAGCGCAGGCCGTATTCGGAGGCGCCGAGCTCGACCCGCGCGACGTCGCGCAGCCGCACCACCTCGCCGGCCGAACCGGTCTTCACCACGATGTCGCCGAACTGCTCCTCGGTCGACAGCCGTCCCTCGGCGTTGACGGAGAGCTGGAGGTCGATGCCCTTGACGCTGGGCGAGGAGCCGACCACGCCGGCGGCGGCCTCGACGTTCTGGGCCTGGATCGCGCGCACCACATCGCTCGCGGTCAGGCTATGCTCGGCGGCTTTCTGCGGGTCGACCCAGACCCGCATCGAATAGTCGCCGGCGCCATAGAGCTGGACGTCGCCGACGCCGTCGATCCGCGCCAGCCGGTCCTTGACGTTGAGCACCGCGTAGTTGCGCAGATACGTCATGTCATAGCGGTTGTTCGGCGACAGCAAATGCACGACCATGGTGAGGTCGGGCGAGCTCTTCTTGGTGATGATGCCGAGCTGGCGCACCACGGCCGGCAGGCGCGGCTCGGCCTGCTGCACGCGGTTCTGCACCAGCTGCGTCGCCTTGTCGGGGTCGGTGCCGAGCCGGAACGTCACCGTCAGCGTCATCGCGCCGTCGGTGGTCGCCTGGCTCGACATATAGAGCATGCCTTCGACGCCGTTGATCTGCTCCTCGATCGGGGTCGCGACGGTCTCGGCGATCACCTTCGGATTGGCGCCGGGATAGGTCGCTCGCACCACGACCGACGGCGGCACCACGTCAGGATATTCCGAGATCGGCATCGCCAGCAGCGAAATCAGGCCGGCCAGGAAGATCAGGATCGAAAGCACGCCGGCGAAGATCGGCCGGTCGATGAAGAATTTTGAGAGATTCATGGCTCCGCCCCCGCGCGCAGCGCCTAGCGCTGCACGACGTGCTGGTTGGTTTCAGTGGATGCCTGCTGCATGTCGCGTGCGCCCATTTCGGCGACTTCCATCTTCAGAAGCGCACCCGGACGCACGCGCTGCAGGCCGTTGACGACGATGCGGTCGCCGGATTTAAGGCCGGCGGTCACAATCCGCAGGCCATCGACCGCGCCGCCAAGCGTGACGGAGCGATAGACCGCGCGGCTGTCGTCGCCGACCAGCATGACGAACTTCTTGTCCTGGTCGGTGCCGACGGCGCGCTCGTCGATCAGCACCAGCGTCTGCTGCTTGGGCTGGCCCATGCGCACGCGGGCGAATTGCCCCGGGATCAGCCGGCCGTCATCGTTCTTGAACACGGCGCGGACGCGGATGGTGCCGCTCTGCCCGTTGACCTGGTTGTCGATCAGCTGGATGTGCCCCTTGGCGCCGAGGCCGCCCGACGTCACCATGTCGACCGGAATCTGGTCGAGATTGCCGCGCTTGCCGGAGGCGTCCGCGATCGAGTTCAGCGCGCGCAGCACGACTTCCTCGTCGGCATCGAAGCTCGCATAGATCGGATTGACCGAGACCAGCGAGGTCAGGACCGGCGAAGACGTACCTGCCGCGACGAGATTGCCGACGGTGACCTCGATCCTGCCGACCCGGCCGTCGACCGGTGCCCGCACCTCGGTGTAGTCGAGATTGAGTTTGGCCGTCTGGAGCGCGGCCTCGGCGGCCTTGACGTTGGCGACTGCCTCGCGATTGGCGTTGTCGCGCTGGTCGAAATCGCGCTTGGTCACGATGTTGTTGCCAACCAGCTGCGCGCCGCGCTCGACTTCGCTCGTGGTGAACACGACGCGGGCCTTGGCGGCCTCGAGCTGCGCCTGGGCGCGATCGACCTCGGCGGCGTAGGGCGCAGGGTCGATCTTGAACAGAATATCGCCGGACTTCACCAGCGCGCCCTCGGTGAAGTTGGTCGAAAGGATCGCACCGGCCACCCGCGGCCGGAGCTGGACACGATCGACGGCTTCGAGCCGGCCCGAAAAGTCATCGAACAAGGTGGTCGGCCGCGGCTGGATCACGGCAACGGTGACCGGGACCGCCGGCTCGGGAGCCGCGGCAGTCGCGGTCGCCTGTGCGGCATGAAAATAGTGGCCGGTCGCGATCGAACCGGCCACCGCGACGGCGCCAAGGATCACGATACCGCCGACGACACGTCGGAAGCGGCCGGAACGGGGATTTTGGGTTGACGAGGGCATTCACGCGCTCCAGATATCTGTAGTGTTCGCTACAGATGTGGAGCTGGACGCCGGTTCGCAAGATACTTATGTATCGAGCACTATGAATTTCTTATCTCATTCATGGGGAAATGGGAAGTCGCGGAAAAACATCACGTGCAACAAGAGGATAAGCCAGGGACAATCCGTCATAGAAACGGCACCCGGCTTACGGAGCAACGAAATATGGGAATGGGACGCCCCCGCGCTTTCGACGCGGACGCCGCTTTGGACCAGGCCATGGATGTGTTCTGGCGCCACGGTTACGAGGGCGCGACGATCGCCCAGCTCACCGAGGCGATGAACATCAATCCCCCGAGTCTCTATGCCGCCTTCGGCAGCAAGGAGGGCCTGCTGAAGGCCGCGCTCGACCGTTACACCGAGAAGCGCGACGCCTGGATGGAAAAGGTTTTGGGCGCCGCCACCGCCCGAGAGGTAGCCGAACGATTTCTGATGGAGCACGCGGACGCCCAGACCGATCCCGCCAACCCGCCGGGCTGCCTGCTGGTGCAGGGCGGCCTTGCCTGCGGCACCGGCTCGGAGAATGTTCCATTTGAACTGGCAGCTCGCCGCACCCGAACCGAGGACCAGTTGCACGAACGTTTCGTCCGCGCAAAAGCCGAACGCGACCTGGGTGAAAGCGCCGATCCGGCCACCCTTGCCCGCTATCTCTCCGCGGTGACATCAGGCATGTGCGTGATGGCCTCCTCGGGCGCCGACCGCAACGCGCTGCGCGAGATTGCAGCGGTGTCGCTGAAGGCGTTTGATGAGCAGGCGAAGGGGTAGAGCGGTTCACGTCAAGCGCCTGCGAGCCCCAACGAAGTTGGGAGTGACCGGGGATGAATCATTGGACCGGCTGGCTGCCGGGTCTCGACACGCTGCGTCGATATCAAGCGGCGTGGCTCCCACACGACATCGTCGCCGGGCTGGTGCTCGCGACCATGCTGGTCCCGGTCGGCATCGCCTATGCGGAAGCATCCGGCCTGCCCGGCATCTACGGGCTCTATGCGACGATCGTTCCGCTGCTCGTGTACGCGCTGTTCGGGCCGAGCCGCATCCTTGTCCTTGGACCGGACTCGGCGCTTGCCGCCATCATCCTCGGCGTCGTGGTTCCGCTGTCGGGCGGCGATCCCCTGCGCGCGGCAACCTTGGCCGCCATGATGGCCGTCGTCTCCGGAACGATATGCATCGTGGCGGGCATCGCGCGGTTGGGATTCCTGACCGAGCTTCTCTCCAAGCCGATCCGCTACGGCTACATGAACGGAATAGCCCTGACCGTGCTGATCAGTCAGCTGCCAAAGCTGTTCGGCTTTTCCATTGAAGGCGATGGACCTCTGCGCAGCCTCTGGGCGGTCATCGGAGCAATCGTCGACGGAAAGACGCATTGGGCGACCCTCGGGATCGGCCTTGCGACGCTGGCGGTGATCCTGCTACTCGCCCGGAACAAGCGGCTGCCGGGCATTCTGATTGCCGTCGTCGCGGCGACGGTCATCACCGGCGTTTTCGATCTCGGGGCACGCTTCGGCGTGACAGTCCTGGGTTCGCTTCCCCAGGGCCTGCCGGGATTTGCCATTCCCCGGATCGGCTATGGCGACATCGTGCAGGTGCTGATCGGCGGCAGCGCCGTCGCGCTGGTGTCGTTCGCCGACACCAGCGTGCTTTCGCGCGCCTATGCGGGACGATTGGGCGATCGTGTTGATCCCAACCAGGAGATGGTGGGGCTCGGCGCGGCCAATCTGGCGGCCGGCTTTTTTCAGGGTTTTCCGATCAGCAGCAGCGGATCGCGCACGCCTGTTGCGGAAGCTGCCGGAGCGCGCACTCAATTGACCAGCGTCATCGGCGCGCTTGCCATCGCCTTTCTGCTGCTGATAGCGCCGAGCCTGCTCCAGCACTTACCCAACGCGGCGTTGGCCGCCGTCGTCATCGCCGCCGCGCTCGGCCTGTTTGAGGTCGGCGACCTCAGGCGAATCTACCGCATTCAGCAGTGGGAGTTCTGGCTATCGATGGTCTGCTTTGTCGGCGTGGCCGTGCTGGGCGTGATTCCCGGAATCGGCCTCGCCATCGTGCTCGCCATCGTCGAGTTCTTGTGGGACGGCTGGCGGCCGCATTCCGCGGTGCTGGGCCGCGCCTCCGGCGTGAAGGGCTATCACGACATCACGCGATACCCGGATGCGCGCCAGATCCCCGGGCTGGTGCTGTTCCGGTGGGATGCACCGCTGTTCTTTGCCAATGCCGAGTTCTTCAAGGAACGTGCGCTGGATGCGGTGGCGAAATCTCCGACGCCGGTGCGCTGGCTGGTGGTCACGGCCGAGCCGGTCACCAGCGTGGACGTGACCGCCGGCGACATTCTCGCCGAGCTCGACGAGGCGTTGCACGCACAGAAGATCGAGCTGTGCTTTGCCGAGCTCAAGGATCCCGTCAAGGACAAGCTGAAGAAATTCGGCCTGCTGGCGCAACTCGGCGAGAACAACTTCTTCCCGACCATCGGCGTCGCCGTTGCGCGCTACCTCGAGATCAATGCTGACGTGACCTGGGAGGACTGGGAAGACCGGGCCGAGGCCTAAAGCGCGATGGGTTCAATCGTCAGCGCGCTATAGCGCTTTTGTTGAGCATGATCTCCGCGCAAACGCTTTGCGTTTGTCGTAGGGAAAACCGCTTCGCACTTTTCCGGATCATGCTTCCCGGCCGTCCGCGCGGATCACCACATCGTCTGCCGCGCGCGCTCCGGCCATTCGCGATCGTATTTTTCGCCGCCGACCGTGTGCTCGCTCATCTCGGCGAGGATCTGGCCCGGCGTCGGCAACGCCTTCGGATCGACCCGCTTGTCCGGATTCCAGAGATCGGAGCGCACGATCGCGCGGGCGCACTGGAAGTAGATTTCATCCACGGTCATCACGATCACCGTGCGCGGCGCCCTGCCTTCCATCATGAAGGAGGCGAGCAGCTCCGGCTCCGCCGTGACATGGGCGCGGCCGTTGACGCGCAGCGTGCTGCCCGAACCCGGAATCAGGAACAGCAAGCCGATGCGGGGATCGCGAACGATGTTGCGCAGCGAATCGCAGCGATTGTTGCCGCGGCGATCCGGCATCATCAGCGTCTTCGCATCATGGATGCGCACGAAGCCCGGCAGGTCGCCGCGCGGCGAGCAATCGAGCCCTTCGGGGCCTGCGGTCGCAAGCGACACGAACGGCGACTTCTCGATGAGCACACGATAGAGCGGCGTCACGTGATCGGCGACCTTCACGGTCGACGCGTCGTTCGGGAAGCCGTAGATCGCCTCAAGTTGCTCGACCGTTTCGATCACCGACATTCGTGCCGTTCTCCTCTGCTTCCTTTTCGACGCGTTTTCTTCACGCGAACCGGTATCCACTTCGCTCGAAAACGCTCTATTCGTCCCAGCGTTCGCCCTTGATAATGCGGACAAGCTGTCGCGCATGATAGTCGGCGGTGCCGGAATTGACGATGGTGAAATCGGGCGTCGACGTGCTCTCGTCGACGGTGCGGGCCAGCCGCTGCTCGAGAAGGCCGTCGCTGCTGCGCGCCCGCATCGCGAGCCGCGCGGCCAGCACATCCGGCGGCGCCGTGACGAGCACCACGACAGCATTGGCATAGTTGCGGCGCGCCGCCGCGATCACGGTGCGCGAGACGTTCGCGATCACGGTGCGTCCTGCAGCGATATCGTCGTTGATCGACCGCGACAGCGCATAGCTATGGCCGTGCGCTTCCCAGTGCATGGCGTAGTCACCGGCGGCAACCGCGCGCTGGAAGGTTTCCGCGCTGACCTCCTCATTGTCCTCCGACGCCGAGGCCTGGCGGGTGATCAGCCGGCGGGCAAACACGACATCGCGATCATCGCCACAGGCCGCCTTGGCGAATCCCAGCAGCGTATCCTTGCCGGCACCGCTCGGGCCGACCACCAGGATCAGCCGGCCGGGACCGATTCCGGCGCGCCGATCGGCGACGACGGATGCATCGGTCATGCGACCCTCCCCCCTTCGCGCCAGACGCTGCGCACGACAGGCAGGTCGCGCGCGACGTGCACGCGGATCAGGTCGGCACGCCGGCCGACCGCAATCTCGCCGCGGTCGTTGAGCCCGACCGCTTCGGCCGGTGTCTTGGTCACGGTGCGCACGGCGGAGGCGAGATCGATCGCCGGCACATGCCTCGGCAATTGCAGCGCCGCCATCAGCAGGCTTGACGGAATGTAGTCCGACGACAGGATATCGAGCATGCCCTCATTGGCGAGATCGACGGCCGCGATATTGCCGGAGTGCGAGCCGCCGCGCACCACATTCGGCGCGCCCATCAGGATGTCGATGCCGGCGGCGTGCAAGCCCCGCGCAGCTTCCATCGTGGTCGGGAACTCCGCCACCGCGACCTTGTCGTTGACGGCGTCGACCACGTTTTCATCCGTGGTGTCGTCATGGCTCGCCAGCGGGATCCTGTACTCATGCGCCAGCGCGACGATCGCGCGGGTGTTCGCAACAGCATATTCCTTCTGATAGGCGAAGCGGCGCGCGAACAGCACGTCGAGTTGGGCGTCGGTCATGCCGCCGCCCTTGCCGCGATAGTAGTCGCGCAGCTTGACCTCATCGCGGAACTGGCGCTGGCCGGGCGTGTGGTCCATCAGCGACATCAGCCGCACGTCCGGCCGGTCGATCAGCTCTTTGGCCTCGGCGACGACATCAGGCATCGGCACCTCGCAGCGCAGATGCAGGAAATGATCGGCGCGCAGCAGATTCTCCTCGCGCGCCGCCGCGATCGCCGCCGCCAGCACGCCGGCGCGGCCGTCGACATCCTCGGCGCCGTCCTCGCGCCAGACCCGCAGCGAATCCAGCACCGTGGTGATGCCTGAGGTCGCGAGCTGCCCGTCATAGGAGATCACGGCCGCGACCGGATTCCAGAACACCTTCGGCCGCGGCACATAGTGCATCTCGAGATGGTCGGTGTGCAGTTCGATCAGCCCGGGCATCAGGAGGTCGCCGCCGGCATCCTCGGCGGCCTCGGGCGCCCTGCCCTCGCCGAACTCCGCGATCCAGCCGTCGGATATGGCGACCCAGCCCTGCTCGATCACGCGATCGGCGAGGACCAGCCGGGCGTTGCCGATGATGGTGTCTTGCTTGGCGGTCATTTCAAACGGTCCTTCAGGCGGCAGCCGCGAACGAGGTCACATCGACGATGCGGTCGGCAATCAGATGACGGATTTCGTCGTCATGGACAATCGCGACCATCGCGACGCCCTTGGTTTTCTTCTCCGCGATCAGCTCGACCACCACGGCGCGATTCGCCGCGTCGAGCGAAGCGGTCGGCTCGTCCAGCAGCAGGATCGGCAGGTCCGAGATGAAGCCGCGCGCAATGTTGACCCGCTGCTGCTCGCCGCCGGAGAAGGTCGAGGGCGGCAAGGTCCACAGCCGCTCCGGAATGTTGAGCCGACGCAGCAGCTGGCCGGCGCGCGTGCGGGCCTCCTCGCGCGCCACGCCGTTGACGATCAAGGGCTCGGCAACGACGTCGATCGTCGCCACCCGCGGCACGGCACGCAGGAACTGGCTGACATAGCCGATGGTCGAGCGGCGGATGCTCAGCACCTGGCGCGGCTCGGCGGTGGCAAGGTCGACAACCTTGCCGTGATGGCGGATGCCGATCCGGCCGTTGTCGCAGCGGTAGTTGCCGAAGATCATTTTAAGGATGGAGGATTTGCCGGCGCCCGACGGGCCCGACAGCACCACGCACTCACCCGGATCGGCGTGGAACGAGACGCCGCGCACCACGGGCAGTTCGACGCCGCCCTGCAGGTGCATGGTGAAGGTCTTCTCGGCGTCGGCAAGTTCGATCATCGCGGTCATTGGCACGCTCATGGCGGAAGAATCGAGGAAACGAGCAGCTGCGTGTAAGGCTCACGCGGATCGTCGAGCACCTGGTCGGTGAGGCCGGTCTCGATGACGCGGCCGCCCTTCATCACCATCACGCGATGCGAGAGCAACCGCGCCACCGCAAGATCGTGGGTCACGACGATCGCGGCAAGCCCGAGCTCGCTGACGAGGTTGCGCATCAGGTCGAGCAAGCGCGCCTGCACCGAGACATCGAGGCCGCCGGTCGGCTCGTCCATGAACACCAGCCGCGGCTCGGTGACGAGGTTGCGTGCGATCTGCAGCCGCTGCCGCATGCCGCCGGAATAGGTCTTCGGCGCGTCGTCGATGCGGCCGGTATCGATCTCGACCCGTTCCAGCCAGGTCGACGCGGTGTCGCGGATACGGCCGTAATGATTCCAGCCGACCGCCATCAGCCGCTCGCCGACATTGGCGCCGGCCGACACGCCCATGCGCAGGCCCTGCGCCGGATCCTGGTGCACGAAGCCCCAGTCGGTGCGGAACAGGAAGCGCCGCTCGGCCTCGCCGAGCTCGGCGAGATCGCGCAGCACGCCGTCGCGCATCCGGTAGCACACCCGGCCCGCGCTCGGCGCGAGTTGCGCCGAGAGCAACTGCAGCAGCGTCGACTTGCCGGAGCCGGATTCGCCGACGATCGCCAGCACCTCGCCGGGATAGAGCGCGAACGAGACGTCGCGGCAGGCCGCAAGCCGGCCGTAATTCTTGGCAAGCCCCTCGGCCACCAGCAGCGGCTCATCGTTGTCGAGGCTCGAGAGCTCAGACATGCGCCTTCTCCTTGTGCGGCGCTGCGCTCTCGGTGCCGTGATGGCCGGCGGCCTGGCGCTGCTCGCAGAAGTCCGTGTCGGAGCAGACAAACATCCGCCCGCCCTTGTCGTCGGTGACGATCTCGTCGAGATAGGAATTGTCGGCGCCGCACAGCGCGCAGGGCGCGTTGAAGCGGTAGCGCGTGAACGGGTGATCCTCGAAGTCCAGCGACACCACGGTGGCGTAGGGGGGGATCGCGTAGATGCGCTTCTCGCGGCCGGCGCCGAACAGCTGCAGCGCCGCGCAATTGTCCATCTTCGGATTGTCGAATTTCGGTGTCGGCGACGGGTCCATCACGTAGCGTGCGTTCACCTTCACCGGATAGGCGTAGGCGGTGGCGATATGGCCGAAGCGCGCGATGTCCTCGTAGAGCTTGACGTGCATCAGCCCGTATTCGGCAAGCGCGTGCATGCGCCGCGTCTCGGTCTCGCGCGGCTCGAGGAAGCGCAACGGCTCGGGGATCGGCACCTGATAGACCAGCACCTGTCCGGCATGCAGTGACGCCTCGGGAATGCGATGCCGGGTCTGGATCACGGTCGCGTCCGTGGTCGAGGTCGTGGTCGCGACACCAGCGGTCTTGCCGAAGAACTTCCGGATCGAGATCGCGTTGGTGGTGTCGTCCGAGCCCTGGTCGATCACCTTCAGCACGTCGTCGGGACCGAGGATCGCGGCCGTCACTTGCACGCCGCCGGTGCCCCAGCCATACGGCATCGGCATCTCGCGGCTCGCAAACGGCACCTGATAGCCGGGGATCGCGATCGCCTTGAGGATCGCGCGGCGGATCATCCGCTTGGTCTGCTCGTCGAGATAGGCGAAATTGTACGTCGGCGCGTTCATTCCGCGGCCTCCTGCATTTCCACCGCCTCGTTGGCTTCCGCGAACTCCTGCCGCAGCTTGCGCAAGAGACCGAGCTCGGACTGGAAGTCGACGTAATGCGGCAGCTTGAGATGCTCGACGAAGCCGGTCGACTGGACATTGTCGGAGTGCGACATCACGAACTCCTCGTCCTGCGCCGGGGCCGCCGCCTCTTCGCCGAGTTCGCGCGCACGCAGCGCGCGATCGACCAGTGCCATCGACATGGTCTTGCGTTCGCTCTGCCCGAAGGCGAGGCCATAGCCGCGGGTGAAGCACGGCGCCTCGGTCGTCGAGCCCTTGAACTGGTTGACCATCTGGCACTCGGTCAATTCGATCGCGCCGAGCGGCACGGCAAAGCCCGCGTCCTCGGCGAAGAACTCGACCTCGACCTCACCGAAGCGGATCTCGCCGGCGAAGGGATGATTGCGGCCGTAGCCGCGCTGCGTCGAGTAGCCGAGCGCGAGCAGGAAGCCCTCGTCGCCGCGCGCCAGGTTCTGCAGCCGCAAATCGCGATCTGCCGGAAAGCTCAGCGGCTCGCGCGTGAGGTCGCCGACCGGCGTTTCGCTATCTGCCTGCGGCGAGGGTTCGATCAGGCCGTCGCGGCCGAGGATGTCGGTGACCCGCGGCGTGGCGGCCTGCGAGGCCTCCACGGTCGCCGGCTGCTCCGGCACAAAGCCTTCCGCGAGCTGCGGATCGAGTAGGCGATGGGTGTAGTCGAAGGTCGGCCCCAGGATCTGGCCGCCCGGAAGGTCCTTGAAGGTCGAGGAGATTCGCCGCCGCACCTGCATCTCGCCGGTGTTGACCGGCTCGGTGGCGCCAAAGCGCGGCAGCGTGGCGCGGAACGCGCGGACCAGGAAGATCGCCTCGATCATGTCGCCCCGCGCCTGCTTGATCGCGAGCGCCGCGAGCTCGCGATCGTAGAGCGACCCTTCGGTCATCACGCGATCGACACCAAGCGCGAGCTGCTCGGAGATCTGTGCCAGCGTCACCTCGGGCACGTCGCGGTCACCGCGCCGCTCATGCGCGAGCAGCCGATGAGCGTTCTCGATGGCGCGCTCGCCTCCCTTGACGGCTACATACATCGCTCACACTCCGCTTGCGATCAGCCGCGTGGTGCGCGGAATCGCCACAATGGCATCGTCATGGACCAGCACGACATCGATGCCGCGCGGGAACAGGGTTTCGTTGATCGCAAGCCGCTGGAACAGGTCGCGTGGCTTGAGCATCGCCTGCAGCACGGCGCTGCCGTCGATGCCGGGCCCTTTCAGCTCGAAGGCCGGCCCCTGCGACAGGCTGTCGACCTGCAGGATCAGCGTGGTCGACCGGTCCGGATATTCGCTGCTGCCGAACGCAAAATGCTCCAGCGCCGGCAGGCTCGCGGCGTCGCCAACCAAAGCGAAGCTCGCGATCGAGGAATCGGCGACCACCGGCGCGCTGGCGTGAAACTTCAGCCAGCGGGCGACGTCCGGCGTCGCCGACATCGCGGCGTCGAGCCAGATCGGCGTGTCGTGATCGAACAGCGTCAGCGCGATCGCGGCCGCGCCGCGCATCATGCCGGCGGGCGTTCCGACGCTCGCGGCGACGCGCTGCACGCTGCCCGGGCGCGCCATCGCATCCATCACGGAACGGAAAGTCGACTGCGCCGACAGCACCTTGTCGGCAAAGCCCGCGGGCATTTCGGCAATCGTCGTCATTGCATCATCCCTCACCGCGCACCATCGTGTAGAAATCGACCCGCGTCGCCGCGGTTTCCGCCGCCTTGCGGCCGCGTTCGGCGTTCATGGCGTCGCGCAGCGGCGCGATCACCTTGGCCTCCACTTCGCCGGACAGTTCCGCCGATTGCACCATGGCGTCGCACAGCGCGATCATCTGCGCCTTCCGCGCGTCGCGGCCGAGCGTGTAGCCGAAGCCGACCTCGCCGGTCGCAAGCCGCACCGCCGCGCGCGACACCGTCGCCTCGCCGAGATTGAACGGTGCACCGTCGCCGCCGATCCGCCCGCGCAGCATCACAAGGCCGTTTTCCGGCTCGCGCAGGTTCTCATGCGCGGGCACCGCGATCGCCGCCAGCCTGCCGGCGATGTCGGTCGCGGCGGCGTGCGCCAGCACCGTCATCGCGGCCTTGCGCTGGGCCTGTTTGCTGTTTGGTCCGGTCGAACTCATGGGCAAACCTTTGGGCAACCTTGCTTGCATCAAGTTGTCTATGATACTAGACAACTTGATAGCGGAGCGCCATGACTGTTTCGTGACAAACCAAAGATTTCTGGTATCACCGCGCCATGAGCATGCAGGAAAGTTCCGGCGTCGCCTTGTGGCGGCAGGTCGCCGACGGCATCGAGCGCGGCATCGCTGACGGCCGCTTTGCCGCCGGCGAAAAGCTGCCCGGCGAGATGGAGATCGCCGAGACGTACCGGGTCAACCGCCACACCGTGCGGCGGGCGCTCGCCGCATTGGCCGAACGCGGCCTGGTGCGCGCGGAGCGCGGCAGCGGCACCTATGTCGAAGCCCAGCGCCTCGCCTATCCCTTGCGCTCACGCACGCGATTTTCCGAGATCGTCGGCGCCGGCGGTCACGAGCCGCGCGGCCAGTTGATCGAGGCAGGCGACGACATTGCCAACCGCGAGATCGCCCGCGAGCTGGGCCTGAAGATCGGCGCGCCACTGATCCGGATCGAAGCGGTGCGCCTCGCCGACCGGACGCCGATCTGCGTTTCCACCACCTGGCTGTCGGCCGAGCGGTTTCCCGATGCCGGCAGCGTGTTCGCCAACGTTCGCTCGATGACCAAGCTGCTCGGACATTACGGCGTCAAGGACTACCATCGCGCCTCGACCCGGATCACCGCGGCGATCGTCGATGCGACCGACGCCGCGCGGCTCGACCTGCCGCTGGGACGGCCGGTGCTGGTGGTCGACGCCACCGACGTCGACATGCTGGACCAGCCGCTGGTGACCAAGCGCTCGCGCTTCGCCGCCGAGCGCGTCGAGTTTCTGGTCGAGAACGGCTGACGTGCTTCTGCTCCCTCGCCCCGCTCTTGCGGGGAGAGGTTGGGATGAGGGGCTGTCTCCGCGACTTCGAAAGCTTTGAGTGTGCGGAGAGCCCCCCTCACCCGGAATTTTGCGCTGCGCGAAAGCTCCGGCCTCTCCCCGCACGCGGGGAGAGGCGAAGAAGAAGCTACACCACCGCTCTTTGTCCAATGATCGCAAAGCGCAGCTTGCTGGAGATGAAATCGATCGCGGCAACCGCGATCAGGATCATCAGGATCAGGAACGACACCTTCTGCCATTCCAGCACGCGGATCTGCTCGGCGAGCTGCAATCCGATGCCGCCGGCGCCGACGATGCCGATGATGGTCGCCGAACGCGTGTTCGACTCGATGAAGTAGAGCACCTGCCCGGCGATCACGGGCAGCACCTGCGGCAACAGGCCGAAGCGGATCTCGTGCAGCGCGTTGCCGCCGGAGGCGCGGATGCCCTCGACCTGCTTGCGATCCGCCGCCTCAATCGCCTCCGAGAACAGCTTTCCGAACGCGCCGAAGTCCGACACCATGATCGCGAGCACGCCGGCGAACGGGCCGAGACCGACGACGTTGATCCAGACCAGCGCCCAGATCAGCGTGTCGACGCCGCGGATCGAATCGAGGAAGCGGCGCACCGGAAAGCGGATCAGGTTCGAGGGGATGATATTGCGCGCCGCCAGCAGGCTGACTGGCAGCGCCAGCAGCGCGGCAAGCGTGGTGCCGAGCACCGCGATCGACAGTGTCTCGCCGAGCGCCTGCATGTAGAGCGGAAACGACGAGCCCGGATTCGGCGGGAGCATCAGCATGGTGATCCAGCCGAGCTGGTCGAGCCCCGCGATCAGCCTGGACGGCGAGAAATCGAGATCGACCAGTCCGAACACGAAGATCGCGAGCGCCGCCGCGATCATGGCCGGCATCGCCAGCCGTGCCGATGCGGGACGTTCGAAGACGCCGGGGTACTTCGCGCGCAGTTCCGTGGTGTCCGGCCTCGGCATCTGGCTCATCGACGGGTCTCCTTGCCGAACAGCCGGCCGCGCAGCCAGCCGGTCGAGATGTCGATGATGAAGACGGTGACGATGATGGTGATGAGGATGGCGCTGACGTCGGAATAGTAGAACTTGCGGATCGCGACCACCAGCTCCTGGCCGATGCCGCCGGCGCCGACGAAGCCCATCACCGACGCCTCGCGGACGTTGATCTCGAAGCGCAGCAGCGCATAGCTGGCATAGCCGGCCGAGACCTGCGGCAGCACGGCAAAGCGCATGCAGGACAGCCAGCTCGCGCCGGTGGAGCGGATGCCCTCGACCGGCTTCATGTCGGCATTCTCGACGATCTCGGCAAACAACTTGCCGAGCGCCCCGGTGGTGTGGATCGCGATCGCCAGTACGCCGGCCATCGGCCCGAGGCCGAACGCGATCACGAAGATCAGCGCGAACACGATGCCGGGAACGGTGCGCGCGAATTCCAGCAGGCGGCGGATCGTGAAACGTACCCACGGGCCCGGCGACGTATTCTGGGCCGCGAAGAAATTGAGCGCGAAGGCGAGCACGGCACCCGTCAGCGTGCCGACATAGCTGATCAGGATCGTCTCGCCGAGCATCTTCAGCCATTTATGCCAACCCCAGAACCATTCGGCGGGATCGGTCCAGACCCGCGCGCCGGACTCCAGCGTCAGGATGCGATCGAAATAGCTGACGAAATTGCCGAAATAGGTGAACAGCGTGCGCAGGTTCACTTCCGCGCCGAACGCCGCGATCACCAGCACCGCACAGAAGGCCGCCGTTGCCAGCGCGGCCTTCAACCGCTTGCGTGCGACGGACTTGCGGTAGGCGTCCTCCAGCGTCGCCAGTTGCTGCGCTGGAAGAATGGATACGGCGGTCGCCATCGACGCGTGCCAGTCCGGTTCGGAGTTGAGTGGAGAGAAAGGGCCGGGCTATACGCCCGGCCCTCGTGACGTCAGGCGTGCGATCAGCTCGCCTTCTTGCGCAAACCGTCGACGAACTTGATCAGCTCGATGGTGCCGTCCCAATCCTTGGTGGTGGCGGGATGGAAGCCCTTCTTCTGGCCGTCGGACAGACGGTCGAAGGCAGCCTTGTCCTTGGTCGGAGCGTCGAAGAAGGCCTTTGCGATCGCGGCCTTCAGATCCTCCGGAAGATCGGTATTGTACGCATAGGGGCCGTTGATGATCAGCGCCGACTTGTGGATGATGCGGAAATCATCCTTCTTCATCGCCGAGCCGTCGGCATTCTTCAGCATGCCCTTGGTCAGCATCTGGGCGAGCGTGGAATCGTCCTCGTTGGTCCACTGGTTGGCGGCCACATCAACGGTTCCCTGCGACAGCGCCAGGACGGCGTTCTCGTGGCTGCCGGTGAACACGACCTTGCCGAAATAGCCCTCGGCGTTCGCGATGCCCATCTTGTTCAGTTCGAAGCGCGGCACGTTGTTGCCGGACGTCGAATTCGGATCGACCAGGCCGAGATTCTTGCCTTTCAGGTCCTCGACGGTCTTGTACGGGCTCGACGCCTTGACGAAGAACACCGAGTAATAGCCGGTCGAACCGTCGGCGTTCATATCGTTGGCGAACGCGTCGGTCTTGACGCCGGTCAAGCGCGCGCGAGAGAACGAGGCCGAGCCGTAGCTGGCGATCTGGATGTTGCCGGCGCGCTGGCCTTCGATGACGGCCGCGTAGTCGTTGGCAATGCGCAGCGTGACCTTCACGCCGAGTTCCTTCGACAGATACGCGACGAACGGCGTCCAGCGCTCGGTGACGCCGGAGGCGTTCTCGGCCGGCACCACCGCGAAGGTGAGCTCCGGATATTTTGCCTTCCAGTCCTGCGCGGAGGCCGAACCGGCAAATGCCAGCGCGGCAGCGCCAGCCAGAATGATGCGACGAGTGAACATGACTACCCCTCTTTTGTCGTAGTTGCACCTGTTGGCCGGGCAAAATGCTCGGCCTCCCAGATTGAAAAGTGCGCGACGCTCAGGCCGCGGCTGCGGTGCCGAGTGCCGGCGCAGTTGCACCGTCGGGCGCGGGCAGCGGTGCCGCACCGATGACGTCATTGGCCTCGAGGTCATAGAGCTCGCGGGCGATATGGTCGGTGAGCGCCGCGGGGGCGCCATCGAACACCACGCGACCCGCGGCCATGCCGACCAGGCGGTCGCAATAGGTCCGCGCCAGGTCGAGCGAGTGCAGATTGCAGAGCACCGTGATGCCGAAATGCTTGTTGATGCGCAGCAGCGCATCCATCACGATCTTGGTGTTGCGCGGATCGAGCGAGGCGATCGGCTCGTCGGCGAGAATGATGTCAGGCTCCTGCACCAGCGCGCGGGCGATCGCGACGCGCTGCTGCTGGCCGCCGGAGAGCTGGTCGGCGCGCTGTGCCGCGAGCTGGGCGATGTCGAATTGCTCGAGCGCCGACAGCGCCAGCGCCCTGTCCTGTTCCGGCCAGACCTGCGCCAGCGAGCGCCATGACGGAATCTGGGCCAGCCGGCCCATCAGCACATTGGTCAGCACATCAAGGCGGCCGACCAGGTTGAACTGCTGGAAGATCATCGCCGAGCGCGCGCGCCACCGCCGCAGTTCCTTGCCGCGCAACGCGGTAACGTCGGTGCCTTCGAACAGGATACGGCCGGAAGTCGGATCGGCGAGACGGTTGATCATTCGCAGCAGCGTCGACTTGCCGGCACCGGAGCGACCGATCACGCCGACAAAGCTGCCCGGCGCGATCGAAAAGGACGCGTTGTCGACTGCGGCTTTCGTGCCGAACCGGCACGTCAAACCTTCCACCACCAGCATGTAATGCTCCAACCGCGCCTCGTTGGGCCATCGCTATCCCCGGCGTTTTACAGTTATGTGACGACAGCGCTGCGGTGCGGCGATCGTCCACACCCCTCCCTTGTCGCTCGCTTGCCGTCATCGCAACGTCATGATGTTGTCATCAAGCGTCCCGATGACGAGCACGCATCCCCGGAAGCCCAAGATTCTTGAAGATTTGCGGAGGCCCTGATGGCCGGAAAGACACTCTCGGTTGTGCCGACCGTCGACCCGACTGCGTCGGTCCGTGAGAGCGAGCTCGGCAAATATACCGAGGTCGGCGCGCGCACGATCCTGCTTGAAGTCAGCATGGACGACTATTCCTACGTCGTGAACGACAGCCAGATCACCTACACCTCGATCGGCAAGTTCTGCTCGATCGCGGCGATGACCCGCATCAACCCCGGCAACCACCCGATGCATCGCGCGACCCAGGCGCATTTCACCTACCGCGCCAGCGCGTATTTTCCCGGAGAGAGCGACGACACCGACTTCTTCAACTGGCGACGTGCGCATCACGTGCATATCGGCCATGACGTCTGGATCGGGCATGGTGCGATCCTGCTACCAGGACGGAACATCGGAACTGGTGCCGTCATTGCCGCCGGCGCGATCGTGACCAAGGACGTCCCCGCCTACACCATCGTCGCCGGTAATCCGGCGCGGCCGATGAAGCGGCGCTTCTCCGAGACGATCGCCGACCGCCTTGCCGCGCTCGCATGGTGGGACTGGGATCACGAAACACTTCGCCGTGTCCTGCCCGACTTTCGCAAGCTCGCGGTCGAGGAATTCCTCGACAAGCATGAGGCCGAGGCCGTATCCCAATCACAGAACAAACAACGGAGCGCCGCATCGTGACGGACATTTTCATCGAGGGCGGGCGCACGCTGGTTGACGGCGCCCTGGTCGAGACCTCGCTGCGGACCGCGGGCCGCGACGTCGGCGCGCTCGACGCCGAGCAGGGTCGCGCCGCGCTTCACATCGATGCCACCGGCCTGCTGGTGCTGCCCGGCATCATCGACCTGCACGGCGATGCGTTCGAGCGGCAGATGATGCCGCGCCCAAGCGTCGACTTCCCGACCGACGTGGCGCTTGTTGACAGCGACCGGCAGGCGATCGCCAACGGCATCACCACCGTGTTCCATGGCACGACCTGGTCGTGGGAGCCCGGCCTGCGCAGCGCGGAGAATGCGCGCAAGCTGCTCGACGCGATCGAGGCGCTGCGGCCGCAACTCGCCGCCGACACGCGCTTCCATCTGCGCCACGAGACCCACAATCTCGAGGCCGAGGCCGAGATCATTCAATGGCTCAGTGAAGGCCGCATCGATCTGTTCGCCTTCAACGACCACAGCAACGTCAAGCCGAAGAAGCGCAACCAGCTGGCCGAGCGCACCGGGCTCTCCGTCGAGGCCGTCAACGACATGCTCGACCGGGTCGTGGCGCGCCGCCCCGAGGTGCCCGCCTCGATCGCGCGACTGGCAGCCGCTGCGCGCGCGGCTGATATCCGTATGCTCTCACACGACGACAACAGCCCGGCGATGCGCCAGGAGTTTCGCACGCTGGGCGCTGTGATCGCCGAATTTCCCGTCAACGAGGAGACCGCGCGCGACGCCGCTGATGCGGGCGACTTCATCGTGTTCGGCGCGCCGAATGTGGTGCGCGGCGGCAGCCATACCGGCTGGACCAAGGCATCCGACATGATCGCACAGGGCCTCTGCTCGGTGCTGGCGTCGGACTACTATTATCCGGCGCAGCTGCTCGCGGCGTTCCGCCTCGTCGCCGACGGCATCCTGCCGCTCGCCAGGGCCTGGGACCTGATCTCGTCGGCACCGGCGCGCGCGGCAGGGCTCGCCGACCGCGGCGTGCTCGCCGCCGGCCGCCGTGCCGACATCGTCGTCGTCGACGACAAGGTGCCGCTGCGGCCGCGCATCGTCGCTGTGATCTCAGCCGGACGGCTGGTGCATCTGGCGGACGCGAGCTCCCTCGTTCATTCGCTCGCGCCGCGCAAGACGGTTGCGGCGGCGTAGCCCAGTCCCATGGCCAGCACTCCGCGCTACGCGATCTATTATGCGCCGTCGCCCGACAGCGTCCTGCACCGCTTCGGTTCGACACTGCTCGGTTACGATGCGGTGTCGGGCGACGACCTGCCGTTTCCCGAAGGCGTCACGCCGGACTGGCGCGAGATCACCGAAGATCCGCGCAAGTATGGATTCCACGCCACGCTGAAAGCGCCCACCGCGCTCGCCGACGGTCGAAGCGAGGCCGAGCTTCTCGACGCCTGTGCCGCCTTCGCCGGCCGCGCGCGGCGCATTCCGGTGATCGAACCGGTGATCGACGCGATCAGCGGTTTCATCGCGGTGATCCCGGCCGGCCGCTCGGATGATCTGCAACAGCTTGCCGCCGACTGCGTCACCGAATTCGACGCGTTCCGTACCCCGCTGACAGCCGCGGATCGCGCGCGGCGCAAGCCCGAGCGGCTCACCGCGCGGCAGTGCGACTATCTCGACCGCTGGGGCTATCCCTATGTCATGGAGGAGTTCCGCTTCCACATGACGCTGACGGGGCGGCTGAGCGACGAGCGACGCGGCCTGATCGTGGCGCAGTTGCGCACACGGTTCGCGGCGGTCGACCTCACGCGGCTCGCAATCGACCGCATCGCGCTGTTCAAGCAGACCGACAGCGCGTCGCGCTTCCGCATCATCGGCAGCTGGCCGCTGCGGGCTGATCGCGATTAGGCCCCACACACCGGTGTCGTCCCGGCGAAAGCCGCGACCCATAGCCACCGTCGGTAGTTGTTCAAGCGAGCTGCGGTCCCAGCATCGTTCCACAACCAACATTCGTGGCTATGGGTCCCGGCTTTCGCCGGGACGACGTGGGATGGATATCGCTATTCGTCGATCCGGGTGCGGGCGATGATCTCGGCGGCGCCCTTCTCGAGCAGCTCCATGCCCACGGCGCGGCCGAGTTCGCGCGGACGATCCGCGGGCCCGCGCCGCGTCACCTCGATGAAGCCGGCGCCGGCCTCGTCGAGCACGGAGGCGCGTAGCGTCATCTCAGCTCCCGCGAGCGCGGCGTGGCCGGCGATCGGCGAATTGCAATGGCCGTTGAGCACCCACAGCACCTCGCGCTCGGCCTCGGCGGCGAGCCGCGACGGCGCGTTGTCGATCCCGGCAAGCCGCGCACGCGTCGCCCAATCGGTCTCCGCGCATTCCACCGCGACAATGCCCTGGCCGACCGCCGGCAGCATCTCGCCGACCGAGAAATCATGCGCGATGCGCGCGGTCATGCCGATGCGCTCCAGGCCCGAGCGCGCCATCACCAGCGCATCCGCCGGCCCGACCTCGCCGCCGCCGGGCAGCCGCTGCTTGTCGCCGCGATCGAGCTTGGCCACCCGCGTGTCGGCGGCGCCGCGATAATGGATCACGGTCGCTTCCGGAAACAGCCGGCGCAGATAGGCGGCGCGGCGCACCGCGTTGGTGCCGATCATGAAGCCCTTGCCGCGCGCGGCGCGGAGGGTCTCGAGCGACAGGCCGGGACGCAGCACGAGGCTGTCATTGGCGGCATCGCGCGCCAGCATCGCGGCGATGACGAGACCCGGCGTCTCCTCGTTGCCCGGCACGTCCTTCAGCGAATGCATCGCCGCCTGCAAGGTGCCGGCGCGCATGGCTTCGCGGATCTCGGCAACGAAGGCGCCGCCCTTGCCGCCATGACGCAACAGCTTGCTGGTCTGGTCCTGGTCGCCGCGGGTCTCGAACTTGACGATGTCGACGGCAAGGTCCGGCGCCGAAGCGCGCAGCAGGCGCGCGACCTCATCCGTCTGCGCGAGCGCCATCGCGCTCTTGCGCGTCCCAATCCGCAAAACCTGTCCCGACACGAAAGCTCCGCTGCGCGTGATCATCAACGGCTGGGGATTAGAACAAAAAGCCAGTCAAAACAATGGTTTTTGCCCCTCTTTGGCCCCGCTCAGACGAGCTCCTCAACAAGCTCCACCCCGGCCTCGCGCATCGCCGCGGTGGCGACAGCAAGCGAACCGCCGAGATCGATGGCGCGGCAGCCTGCCAGCACGACAACGGTCTCGAAACCGAGCCGGCGCGCATCGAGCGCCGAATACTGCACGCAATAGTCCGTGGCGAGCCCCGCCATCACGACGCGCCTGAGGCCGCGCTCGCGCAGATAGCCGGCGAGCCCGGTCGGCGTCTTGCGGTCGTTCTCGAAGAACGCCGAATAGGAATCGATCGCTGCCCGGAATCCCTTGCGGATCACGAGCTCGGCCCGCTCGGTCGCAAGGTTGGGATGGAACGCCGCGCCGGCCGTACCCTGGATGCAATGATCCGGCCACAGCGTCTGCGGCCCATACGGCATGGCGATTTCGGAGAACGGCGCCGCGCCCGGATGCGAGGTCGCAAACGAGCTGTGGCCCGCCGGATGCCAGTCCTGGGTCAGCACGACATGGTCGAACCGCCCGGCGAGCCGGTTGACAACCGGCACAACGGCATCGCCCTCCGCGACCGCCAGCGCGCCGCCGGGGCAGAAATCGTTCTGCACGTCGATGACCAGCAACAGATCGTCGGGCGTAATCTTCATCAGGTGCCGATCCGCAATGACGCGCGCAGCTTGCGCAGGCAGGCGATCACCGACAGCGCGGTGATGCGGCCGGTCTTCGGGTTCTCCGAGGGAATGTTCTCGATCATCATCGAGAACCGGGCGGAATCGGAATCGACCTCGATCCGGTGGGTGTTGCGGGTCACGGTCGGATCCGCCCAGATCTCGACTCTTGTGCGGTCGGGGCCGATGCCGGCCAGCGACAGCGCCACCGCGACGTTGAGGTTGGCCGGAAAGCCCTGGGCGGCGTCGCGCGCACTGCCCTCGAAGATGCGCAGCGGCTCGGTGATGCCTTCGATCCGGATGTTGTTCTCGACCAGATGCGGCGCGCCGACGAGGCCCGCGACCGGCTTGCGCGTCACCAGCTTCGCCGAATGAATGGTCCCGATCGCCGCGGCGGTCACGGCATCGAGCCCGATCAGCGCGCCGGTCGGCACGATGATCTGGCCGCCATGGGCTCTCGCAAGATCGACGAGGTCCTCGTTCTGCAGGAGCGCGCCGACGCTGAGCACGACCGCGGTCTTGCCGCGCTCGACCACCGGCGCCACGATCGCGCGCACCACCTTGCTCGGCGCGCACTCGACCACGATGTCGGCGATCTCGGCAAGCTGCTCGATCGGCACCAGCTTCGGCGCAGACTTGAGCTCCGCGACCCAGCCGCGGTGCTTGTCCGGGCTGTTCGCCGACACCGCAACCAGCGTCAGGCCCTCGATGCCCTGATCGAGCGCCTTGACGACGTCGGTGCCGATCGCGCCGAGGCCGGCGACCGCAACCCGTGTCTTTGCCTTGCTGTCAGCCATCATTTCCCGCCGGCGAGCATCTTGACCAGGCGATAGAGATACTCTTCGCCCTCGTAGAACGACTTGACGAGCACGCGCTCGTCCTTGCCATGGATACGGTTGTCGTCGACATCGGCGGCCAGCCCGGAGTGACCATAGGTCGGAATCCCCGCGTTACGCAGATAGCTGCCGTCGGTCGCGCCGGTGCTCATGACCGGAACGATCGACGCATCCGGCCAGAACTCCTTCGACAGCTTCTCGATCGAACCCATGATCTCCTCGTTGAGGGGCGACGGCGGGCTCAGCACGGCCTTGCCGGTCGGGGCCACCGCGATCTCCTTGTCGGCGAGCACGCGCTCGATCGTCGCCTGCACGCCCTCGACCGGCTCGCCCGGCAGGATCCGGCAGTTCACCTTGGCGGTCGCCAGCTGCGGCAGCGCGTTGATGGCGTGACCGCCCTCCAGCATGGTCGCGACACAGGTGGTGCGGAGCTGCGCATTATAACCCGGATTCTCCGACAATCGCGCCAGCGCCGCCGGATCGGGCTGCGGCGCCAGGATCGCCCTGATGTCGTCGGCATGCGACGTGTCGACCTCGGCGGTCTTGGTGAAATAGATCCGCGTGGTCTCGTTGAGGTTCATCGGGAAGCTGTAATTGGAGAGCCGCACGAGGCCTTCGGCGAGGTGATAGATCGCATTGTCCTTGCGCGGCAGCGACGAGTGGCCGCCGCGATCCTTCACCGTGAGCTGGTAGCCGATCGAGACCTTCTCGCTGGTCTGCACGCTGTTGCGGATCGCCTTGCCGTTCTTGAGGCCGACGCCGCCGCCCTCATTGAGCGCGAACTCGGCATCGATCAGGTCGCGGTGGTTCTTGATCAGCCACTGCATGCCGAGATCGTTGGCATCGAGGATTTCCTCGTCGGTCTCGAGCGCCACGATGATGTCGCGGTCGGGCTTGTAGCCCTCCTTCCTGTAGCGGATCAGATTGGTGATGAAGGCGGATGCCATGTATTTGTCGTCGCTGGAACCGCGGCCGTAGAAATAGCCGTCCTGCTCGGTGAGCTTGAACGGATCGACCGACCAGTCCTCGCGGTTGGCGGGGACGACGTCGATATGGGCGACCAGGAGGATCGGCTTGCGCGCGCCGGAGCCGTGCAGCCGCGCCACCAGATTGCCCTTGTGCGGCGCCGGCGAGAACACGTGCACGTCGGCCTCGGGGAAACCCGCCCGCGCGGAGCCGCGCACCCATCGCCTCCGCCGCCTTCTGGGTATCCCCGGTCGCGGTGGTCGTGTTGATCTCGACCAGTTCCTGGTAGATGCCGCGGCCGAATTGCTGCTGCTCGGTCAGCCCCTGCGCCGCGGCGCCGGTTGCGAGCAGCGCCGGTCCAAACGCCGCCGCGAGCCGCAGCGATCGAATCGTGTTTCGGGCCTTGTGCGACATCGTACTCTCCCAGAATTCCGCCACCTGATTGGAGCGAATTCAGACAAGCGACACGCGCTTTGGCAAGACGGCGAGCCCTTCAATTTCCGCGCGCATGCTCCGCAGTTTCGCGCACGCTATTTGCAGTCCTTATTTCGAATCCTTGTTGGTGTCCTTGGCCGCGATCACCTCGATCTCGACCAGGAATCCGGGATTGGCGAGGGCTGCGACGCCGACCACCGAGCGCGCCGGTAGGTTCGGCTGGCTGCCGCCGAAGAACTGGGTGTAGCCCTCCATGAAGGCCTTGAAGTCCATCGGCGCCGACGCGTTGTGCACCAGGAACACCTGCATCTTGACGACGTCGCCCATGCCAAGACCCTGGCCTTCCAGAATGGCCTTGATGCGGTTGAGCACGCCGACGGTCTGCGTCCTGGTATCGCCGTAGGCCTGCGGGCTCGACGGATCGGCGTCCTTGTTGATCGCCGGCGGCACCTGGCCGCTGACATAGACGGTCGTGGTGTTGCCGGTGACGGTCACGGCCTGCGCGATCGGGAATGTCGAATTGGGAATCGGATGCCTGACCACGTCAGCCGAGGCAGCGGTCGCCATCGCCGACAACGCGGCGCCCAGTGCGATACCGATGAATTTCATCAAACTTTCCCCGAGTGTTTTTGTCAGCGGCGGGCGTCCTGGACATCCTTGGTCGTCACCGCGTCCTCATAGTTGTTGCTGAAGTGCGTCCGCAGATAATTCACAACGGCGGCGATCTGACCATCGGTCATCATGTCGCCGAACGCCGGCATGCCGCGGCGGCCATTGATGACGAGGAAGACCGGATAGCTGCCGGCCTCGAGATTCTTGTTGCCGGCCAGCGACGGGTAGCTGCCCGCCCCGCTCGCGCCCGTCGCATCCGGCATATGGCAGCCCTGGCACACATTGGCGAACAGCTCCTCGCCGGTCATCTCGACGAAGCGGTAGCCCGAAGAGAAGGTGCGCTTGCCCGCGCCACTGTCCTGCCCAAGGGCTGCCGTCGCCGACAGCAGCGCCAGTGCAGCGATGGCGGATGTTGCGGTCCGCATCATCATGTCTTCACCACGCGTTCGTGCAGCCGGGAGATGACGTCGAGCGCGGACAGGATGGCGCCCTCCTGCCAGGCCGGCAGCTGCGAGGCGTGCTCGCCCGCCAGCACGATACGGCCGTCGATCTGGCAGAGATTGCGGTAATGCTGCGCGCGGGTGGCCTCGGTCCATTCGCCGGCGCAGCCCAGCGTGAACGGCACGCGATGCCAGGCCACCGCGACGCCGTTCTCGAATTCGTTTCTGTACTGCGGATGGATTGCGGCGCCGAACTCGACCGCGCTGGCGACCCGCTCGGCCGGCGTCATCGCGGTGAACTCGAAGGAATTGGCACCGCCATACATGTAGGCGCCGAGCAGGATGCCGCGGCCGCCGCGGTTGAAGCCATAGTTCGGATAGGCGATCTGCCGGATCGGCAGGTCGGTGTAGCTGATGCCGCCATAGATCGCGTCATCCTCCTCCCAGAACCGCCGCTTGAACTGCAGGCCGATCTTCACCGAGGCGGCATAGGGCACGGAGTCGATCGCACTCTTCATCGGCGCGCTGACATCGACCGGCAACTGGCTCAGGATCGGCAACGGGATGGTGCAGATGCACCAATCGGCGGTCGCCTGCTGCACCGTGGATGGACTGGCGGTGTCGACATAGCTGACGGTGACGCCGGAGCCGTTCTGCTGGATCTGCGTCACCTTGGCGCCATAGCGGATGAGATCGCCGACCTCGCGCGCGAACGCCTTGCCGATCATATCCATGCCGCCGACCGGCTGGAACATGGTGGTCTGGAAATCGTAGCGCGCAAAGGTCTGCAGATAGCGCCACATCCGCGACCGCAGCAGCTCCTGCAGCGAGATCGGGTCGCTGGGCAGCGGATCGCCCATCAAGCCGCCGCCGGGATCGCGCGCATAACCGCGGAACTCGGCCGACACGAGGTTGGCATTGTACTTGTAGTCGCGATCCAGCGCGCCCCAGTCGCGCAGCGACTGCAGCAGGATCTCCTGATCTTCCTTGCCGACGGCCTCGTCGAGCCGGCCCTGCTGGGTGATCTTTGCGAGCAGCTCCGAGACCCCGCCCTGGAAATCCGCCTTGATGCTGCGAAGGCGCTGTGGCTTGCCGCCGAATGCACGCGTCGCGTGCAGATAGGCGTTGTGATTGAGCTGGATGAAGGGTTCCAGCGTCACATTGAGCCGGCGGCAGTAGTCGAGCAGCGCACGGTGATGATAGGGAATCCGCCACGGGCCGGGATTGAGATAGAGCCCCTGCTCGAACTGGCTGGTCTGCCTGAAGCCGCCGAGCTCGACAAAACTGTCGCCGCCGCGGATCGACCAGTTGCGGCCGCCGGCGCGGTTGTTGAATTCGAGGATCTGGACCTTGTAGCCGGCCTTGCGCAGCTCCAGCGCTGCGGTCATCCCCGCGAGCCCCGCGCCGAGAATCAGCACCGAGGCGCCCTTCACGTCGCCTGTGAGCTTCAGCGGCCCCTTGTAGGCGGATTCCGACGCGAAGCCGAGGCTCGTCATCGCGTGATACATCGCCGAACTGCCGGCAATGGTGCCAATCAGCGCCAGCAGATCTCGCCGTCTGATCACAGATTCGTTCTGCACCCGCGCTCACCCAGCCGCTGACGTCGATGGCGAAGGGAAACGGTTGACGCGATCCGTGTCAAGAAAAGCGCACGCTTCCACATGCACCCACACGCGCTTTTGATGCATCACGCGACCGACACATCACACCACGCGCTCGCGATGCACGCGCCGGCAATCCATTTCGAAGTCGAGCCCAACCACCGGCGGCCGGTCGAAATGCCAGGTCAAGCCGTTGCGAAGCACGCCGCGGCGGCCGAGCTCGCTTTCCAGCACCGGATAGGCGTCGTGCACGGTGTAGAGCTGCACCGCGGTGGTGTCCTGCCAACGGCCGCCGAACGCGCTCATCCGGCGTTCCATCTCGTCGGCCACGAATTTCGCCTTCGCCAGCAGGCCGGCCGGGCTGGTGTCGCCAAGGGCGACGGTATGATCGCGATAATTGGCCTTGCCCTCGACCGACTCGCCGCTGCCGGCGACGACAAAGCTGGTTGGCTCGTCCTTGGCGGCCGGCACCGTATAGCAGAAGGCGTGGAAACTCGGCTCGCCGGGCGGATCGAGCTTCGGACAGACATTGCTGCGCGCCACCGGATTGACGCCGTCCCGCATCACACCCCAGGCCACCAGCGTCTTGATGTAGATTTCGTTGAAGGCCCTGAACCCGTCCTCGGTGAACGGCGCCGGGGAGCGCAGCTCGCAGGCGCCGAATGCCGTCAGCGGACGGCCTGAGGCCCCGATGATGTCCGCGATCCTTGCAAAACCCGCGCCCAGCGGCACCGGTTCAGAGAACCTGACGCGCTCGATGGCAAAGCCCGGCAGCGCACCGATGCCGCAGGAATACTGACTGACGCCGGGCATGAAGCGGTAGCCGCCGTCGGAAGCCTCGATGGTGTTGGTCATGGTGCCTCGTGAACACGGTGATGGGGCCGTCGCGATGACGGTCCGCTTGAGTTCATCACAGCTGTCGTCCCTGCGAAAGCAGGGACCCATGCTCCGCGGCGGCTGTTGTTAAGAGGACTCGCTGTTCCAGCGACGCGCAATAATCAGCATCGGTGGTTATGGGTCCCTGCTTTCGCAGGGACGACACTGAACTTGTTGCACGATCTCACCGTCGTCCCGCGACGAGCCGGGCGGTCGTCGGCCGACAGCGACCGTTAGTCGGCCGGGATGAAGCGGAGTGTGCCTGCCCGGCGCGTCGGCTTGCCGGTGTCGTTCGTATGATTGACGCCGTCCATCACAGGCACCTCGGGGAAATCGAATGGGCTTACGCCGTCCAGGCAGCCCACGTTGACGGCATACAGGTTCTGGTTCGATCGTCGTTGATGATGGGTGTAGATTCCGCAACGCGAACAGAAGAAGTGCTGCACCGATCCGGTATGGAAGCGGTAGCTTGTTAACGCATCTTCGCCGTGCAGGATCTTGATCCCGCCCATTTCCGCCATGGCAACGACGGCGCCCCGCATCCGGCAGTAAGAGCAAGTGCAGCGGCGGATCGAATTGAAGCCGTCGCTGAGCGTCACCTCGAAACGCACCGCGCCGCAATGGCACTGGCCGGCCCGAACACCCGTGTCGCCCGTCATGTTGCCGCGTCTCCTGTCCAGATCGCTTCTGCGCCCGGCCTTGCAGGGCAAACGAGAAGGTCTCAGCAAAGTCAACGCGCCGCACGCCGCAGTTCGCTCGGAACTGCGCAGGAGCATGATCTGCCGACCCAGACCGACCTCAACACGAACGTATCGTCAGGATCGGCGCCGGACAACCGATCAAAACTCGCGCATGATAGGAGAAAAACTCACGCGAGGGTCCGATGCAAATTTTTGACGGGGCTAGTGCGACTTGGCGACGTAAGGGCAGCCGCCTTCATCGAGCGGACGGAAGGCCTGATCGCCCGGCACCGTCGCGAGATACTCGTAGAGATCCCATTTGCTCTTGGACTCCTCCGGCTTCTTGATGCGCATCAGATACATGTCATGCACCATCCGGCCGTCCTCGCGCACGACGCCGTTCTGGGCGAAGAAATCATTGACCGGGGTCTTGCGCATCTGCGCGATCACGGTTTCGGAATCGACCGAGTTGGTGGCGGCGACCGCCTTGAAATAGTGCCGGAGCGCCGAGTTGACGCCGGCCTGGTAGGCGGTCGGCATCGCGCCATGACGCTTGAAGAACTCCTGGGCGAAGACGCGCGTTTCCGACGTGCGATCCCAATAGAAGGAATCGGTGAACAGCAGATCGTGCGCATGCGCGAGGCCAAGCGCCGGCACGTCGGTGAGCGTCACCTGCAGCGCGACGAGTTGCATGCTGGCGCGGATGTTGAACTCGTCGGCCTGCGACACCGCGTTGCGGAAGTCGGAACCGGCATTGGCAAGCGCCAGGATCTTGGCGCCGGAGGACTGGGCCTGCAGCAGGAAGGACGAGAAATCGGCGGTGTCGAAGGGGTGGCGAACCGCGCCGAGCACCTTGCCGCCGGCCGATGTCACGGCCTTGCTCGCATCGCGTTCCAGCGCCTGGCCGAACGCATAATCCGCCGTCAGGAAGAACCACGGCGTGCCGCCGCGGGCCACCACGGCCTTCGCCGTCGCATTCGAGGAGGCATAGGTGTCATAGGTCCACTGCACGCTGGTCGGCGAGCATTGCTTGCCGGTGAGATCGGACGAACCGGAGCCCGAGATCAGGAACAGCTTCTTGCGTTCGCGCGTCACCGTCTGGATCGCGAGCGCCACCGCGGAATTGACGCCTTCGGCGACCACGTCGACACCCTTGTTGTCGATCCAGTTGCGCACGATGCCGGTTGCGACATCAGGCTTGTTCTGGTGATCCGCCGAAATGATCTCGATCTTGCGTCCGGCGACCGTGCCGCCGATCTCCTCCGCCGCCATTTGTGCCGCGATCACCGATCCCGGGCCGTTGCCGTCGGAATATTGCCCGCTCATGTCGGTGATGATGCCGACCCGCAGCACGCCATCCTCCGCTCGGGCAGCGCCGGCCGCAAATGAGAGACACATGGCGGCAATTGCGACGAAGACATGCGAGCGTTTCGTGATGGACATTTCGTTCCCGGGGGTTTCGACGTTTCGGACGATCTCCTGAAGCAATCAGGGAACGCCGACAACCCCGTCGCCGGCATGGCGCCCCGCGATTCCGTTCAGAAATTCCGGGAGAAGGAACACAGCCATTGCGTCGACACGCGCAAGGCCGATCGTGCGAACGCCGCGACGAGATTTCGCCGCGGCGTGCGCTCAAGCATGATGAGACCAGGTTGATCTGGCACGGCGGTGGAAGTTCACCTCTTCCTTGGGAGAGGTCGGCGCGCAGCGCCGGGTGAGGGGTTACGCTCTCTCCTTAGAGCCGCGGCCCCTCACCCGATTTGCTGCGCAAATCGACCTCTCCCCGATGGGGAGAGGTAAACCCAGTCCGCGGATCCGATTCAACCCAAACTCATACTGCTTTAGATCACACGATTGGGAAATGGCGTCGAGATCGCCTCAGCGCCGATGCCACAATTGCCGTGCCAGAATGCCGGCCTTGCGTTCGATCGCCTCGGCGGCGTCGAGACACATGTCCTCGCGATAGCGCGAGCCGACGATCTGGACGCCGACCGGCAATCCCTCATCGAGGCCGACCGGCACCACGGCCGCCGGCAGCCCCAGCACGTTCATCGACGAAATGAAGCGCAGGTCGTTCCAGAACAAATCCTTGACGCGCTGATCGCCGCCGAGATCGGCATTGACCTCCGGCGTCTTGCGCACCGTGGTCGGCGTCACGACCAGCGGATACTGCTCGAGGAAGGTCATCCAGTTCCTGATGTGGCGCGAGCGATCGGCGATCGCCTTCATGTAGCCGGTCTGATCGAGCTGATTGGCCAGCGCGATGAAGCCGCGGAATGTCTTCTGAAAGTCGGCGCTGGTGGTCGCCAGCATCTGGTCCTGCTGCAGGACGCGAACCTCGGTCATGATCAGGTCGCACCAGAGCTGCCAGACCTTGTTGAGGTCGGGGACCTCGACCTCGCTGACCGCATAGCCGGCATCGGCGAGATGATCCGCCGCCTTGCGCTGGAGCGCGATGACGCCGCGATCGGTCGCCATGTCCTCGGGGATCTTTGCGAGCGCGACCTTGATCGGCCCAGTCGGCTTCGGCCCCGTCAGCGGCGCCGGCACATACCAGGGATCGCGCGGATCGCGCTGCGCCATCACCTCGAGGCCGAGGCGCACGTCGGCGACGTGTCGCGCCAGCGGCCCTTGCGACGACATGAACTGCGCCATCAGCGGCCGTTCTGCCGTGGCGCTAGGATTGAACGCGGGAATGCGGCCCTGGGTCGGCTTGATGGTGGCGATGCCGTTGCAATGCGCCGGCCAGCGCAGCGAGCCGCCGATGTCGTTGCCGTGTGCGATGGTGCCGATGCCGGCGGCGATCGACGCGCCGGCGCCGCCCGAGGAGCCGCCGCAGGTCACGTCGGCATTCCAGGGATTGCGCGTCAAGCCGTGCAGCGGGTTGTCGGTGAAGCCGCGCAGCGAGAACTCCGGCGTGTTGGTGAGGCCGATGATAACGGCGCCGGCCTTCTTGAGATTGGCCGTCACCGGCGAGTCGCCCGGCGCGATGTTGTCCTTGAATGCCACCACGCCGTTCGAATTGGCCTGGCCCTCGACGTCGATGTTGATCTTGATCGTAACCGGCACGCCGTGCAGCGGCCCGACGGCGCCGCCTCCGCGCTTGCTCGCGGCCAGCGCCTCGTCCGCGGCCTTGGCGGCCCGCATCGCTGACGCGCCGAGATCGACCACGACGGCGTTGAGCGCCGGATTGGCTTCCTGCATGCGGTCGAGATGGGCGCGGACCACCTCCTCCGACGTCACTTGGTTGTTTCGGATCGCCGCGGCTGTGTCGACGGCAGACCATTGCCAGATCGGTGCGTTCGTCACGTGATGTTCTCCCATGATGTTCAGTGCTTTGTTGTTGGTTCAATCTCGCGGGTCGATCGGCGTCAGCTTTGATGCACGCGCCTCGATCAGCTCGGCGACTGCGAGACAGACGTCCTCCCGGAAGCGGCCGGCGATCACCTGCACGCCGACCGGCGCGCCGCCGGCGGTTCCGGTCGGCACGACGACCGACGGAAAGCCGAGCGCGGGCACCGCAAGCAGCGGCCGCTGCGCATCGAGCAGCGCGCGCACGACGTTCGCGTCTTCCTGATCCTGATCGAAACGGAACGGCAGTTGCGCCGAGACCGGCAGGATGATGACAGGACAGCGCTCCTGGAACAGCTGCCAGGCCCGCACGATCGCCAGCCGCTGCTCGAAACAGGCGAGCACCTGATCGCCCTCGAGCTCGGGCGCGTAGGCGATATGGCACTCGAGATTGTAGCGGCTCCGATCGTCGCCGAACTTGCGGATCATCGGCGCCAGCACGCGCCGCTCCTCATTGATGACGAGGCGATGCCAGAGATCGGCGGCCTCCGCGAGTCGCGGCGGCACGGTCTCCTCCACGGCAAAGCCGGCCTCCGCGAGCCAACGCCCGGCGGCGCGCACCGCTGCGCTCACCTCCGGCGCCTCGTCGCCGAACGGCGCCGCTGCGATCGCAACGCCGATCGGACGCTTGAGCTCTGGACCTTGCAGGGGCACCGGCAGCCATGTGCCATCGCGCGCGTCCGCCTGCGCCATTGCGGCGAGGCCGAGCCCGAGATCGGCGACCGAGCGGGCAAGCGGCCCCTGCACCGACATCATCTGCGCGGTGATCGGACGGTCGCTGGTTGCCGACGGATTGAACGCGGGGATCCGCCCCGGCGTCGGACGCAGGCCGGCGACGCCGCAGGCGTAAGCCGGATAGCGGATCGAGCCGCCGAAATCATTGCCGTGCGCGATCGCGCCCATGCCGGAGGCAACGGCCGATGCGGCGCCACCGCTGGAGCCGCCCGGCGTCAGCCGACGGCTCCACGGATTGTAGGTCGCGCCGTGCAGGTCGTTGTTGGTGAACCAGCGGTGCGAAAAGGCCGGCGTGTTGGTTCGCCCGACAATGACGGCGCCCGCCTTGCGAAGATTCGCGACCACCGGGCTGTCCTCGGTGGCGATCACGTCGCGAAATGCAACGACGCCGTTGGTGGTAGCGTGGCCGCGCTGGTCGACATTGACCTTGATCGTCACCGGCACGCCGTGCAGCACGCCGAGCTCCGCGCCTGACTTCACCGCTTCATCCGCCGCGTCCGCCGCGGCTAGTGCCTCGTCGGCGAGCACTGCGACAATGGCGTTCAAGGCCGGATTGACCTCGGCGATGCGATCGAGACTGGATTGCACGGCTTCCCGGCTGGAAATCGCGCGCGTCGCGATCGCACGCGCCAGATCGACAGCCGACCAGCTCCACAACTCATTCTCGCGCCGCGTGTCCATTGTCGTTTTCTCCAGGGCGTGATGCAGCACTCGGCCGATGCGGTTCAGTCGAGCCGCAACGGTTGGTGAAAGACGGGCAGATCGATGCGCCGGTCTTCCGCGGGAACGACCACCGCCTCGGCGCTCAGCACATGATCGAGCATCACGCGCCGGGCGCGCGCGGCATTGCCGGAGCGGAACGCGGCCAGCAGACGCTTGTGAAACTCGATGTTCTCGCAGGTGAAGCTGGATGCGAATTCCTGTGCGCCGAGCTTGCCGATCAGATGCCTGATCGCCTCGTTGACGAACCGGCACATCAGGCCGAGCAGCGGGTTGGGACAGGCCTCGATCAGGATGTCGTGGAAATCGATCTCGGCGTGGCGATGATGTTCCCAATCGGCATCGCTGTCGGGATGATGCTCCTGGACCGCGATCGCCTTTTCCAGTGCGGCGAAATGCTCCGCCGTGAGGTGTCCGACCACGCTGAAGGCGAGCTCCGGCTCGATCAGCCGGCGGATCTGGTAGATCTGCGCGGTGCTGGTCGACTGGAAGTAGAAATAGTTGCTGAGCAGGCCGACGATCCGGTTGATCGAGACCGGCGCCACCCGCGCGCCGCCGCCGGGGCCGGTGGTGTTCTGCACCAGCCCCTGCACTTCCAGCGATTTGAGTGCCTCGCGGATGGTGGAGCGGCTGCAGCCGAACATCTCGATCAGCTCCCCCTCCTGCGGCAGCCGGTCGCTCGGCTGCAAGCCGGCCTGGAAGATGTGGCTGCGGATCAGGTCGGCGACGGCGTCCGAGCGCTTGCGCTTGATCGAGGCGCGGCGCGAAGGGTCGAGGGACGGGAGAGCCGATTTATCCATTTTATGATCATAAATAGGATCGCGATCACTTTGCAAGCCGGTTGGAGCGGCCCTTCTCCGGACCTCTTGATGCCGAGACCTGCCATGATGGGGATACCCCGCTCGCCTGTCAGCGGTCCCGGGGGCGTAGCGCCTACGCGGTCAAAGGGCCGACCGGATGCGGGAGATGGTGATGATGATGAGGAGCCCGCGGAGCCGAGGCGGCGTCTCGCTCAAAGCGGACTATGGTTCACGGTGTGGCGCATCTGGCGACAGAAGCCCTCCACGAACTGCGCAAGCGCCTCGAAATTGACCAGCAGCCTTTCGGCCTGCTCACGGTCAGCCGAACCAGGGGCAAACGATTCCGCCAGACGCCGCTGGCGATCCGCGCGATCCCGGCAGGCTGCGGCCCTGCTTTCGGCAAACTCCAGTTGCTCGAGTCGGCGGCCGAGCTTGTCTTCTTCCTCAAGCAGCCGCTTGTTGAGCATCGATCTCGTGTTGGTTGGAACGTCCGGGCGCTTCAGCAGATCCAGATAGTGGTCGATGTTTGCGCGCGCGGTATACTCGTTCACGTATGTGCCTCCGGCCAGTCGCAGTCTCGGTCGGCGAGGCACAGCTTCAACACTCAGGAATTGCTCGATCTCCGCCAGGAGTTGGCGAAGCTCATCGGTCGAAAAGCCTTGCAGGGCATCGTGGACCTGGCTTCGGGTGCTTTCCGGATAGACGGCGTTGTCTTCGGCCATTGGCGTACGGAAAAAATCAAAAAGTAAAGCCCTGTCAGGCACACACCAAATCAACAAATCAACGGCAGCTCGAACGATGCCGACGCGAACAATGATTCTGTCATCGCGCGCGCTCGCGAATCCAATGACGCTCAAGATAAGTTACGGGCGGAACATCGCCTAGTGCACTCTGTGCCAGCCGCGCCTTTGCGCCAACCATCGGCCAAGTCTTGGTTGCCGCATCGTTAAGGCCAGAATAGGCCGCTCCAAAAATCAAAGCAGACGGCGGCGGATGCGAACAGGCCGGCACCGTGATGCGGCATGTGAGGGCAAGCGACGGAGAATCCGGATCGCTCAGCCGGAGGTGCGCTGCGCCTCGAGGCCGCGGCTGTAGCGCGACATCGCAAAGCAGAACACGAAGTAGATCACGCCGACGAATGCATAGACCTCGACGCTGAAGGCCTGCCAGGCCGGATCGACGATCGCGGTCTTGGCGGTCGTCAAGAGATCGAAGATGCCGATGATCAGGACCAGGCTGGTGTCCTTGAAGAAGGCGATGAAGGTGTTGACCAGCGGCGGGATGACGTGGCGGATCGCTTGCGGCAGCACGATCAGCGCGTTCTTCTCCCAGCAGGACAGCCCGAGCGCGTCGGCGGCCTCATATCGTCCGCGCGGCACCGCCTGCAGACCGCCGCGCACGACTTCGGCGAGATAGGCGCCGGCATGGAAGGTGGCGGCCGGCGAGCGATGGGCCGCTATTGTGAAAACGCCCAGTAAAGGTGCTTCTCGTCTTCCGACAACAGCCTCACATGGTTGATAAAGTCCCAGACCATTTCTCCGAAGGCACTGCCGCCGCCCTGGCTCGACTTGGCGGATACCATATCGAGCTCGTGCCAGCCCCTGTACATTTCCTCGTCGATGCTTTCCAAGCGGTCCTTCATGGCCTGAGCATTGAAAGCGCCGCAAGATTCGGTGAACAGGCTTCTGACCGGATGGATTTGCCACATGCCGCGATGGCGCTCTTCGCTGCCCTGCTGCCCGTAGACACCCGACTCTCCACTGAACGGAAACGCGCCGCGCGTCGCCTTGATCATCTCGCGGCGCTTAGCGTTGCCTTCCTTGATGTCGACATACACCGATATGACCATATCGTTGTAGTACCAGAGGTCCAGGCACGCCGGATATCCAGCGTTCAGGATCACTTGCACGAGCTTTTTGATACGCTGCCCCTTGTAGCCCTTCATGCCCTGCGCAAGCGCGAGCAGGCGCATCAGAAACGTCTTGGCATCATTTGGAGTCCAGACACAGATATCCTCAGCCTCGAAATCGATCGGATCACGATCGACGGGCGGGATGTAGATGATGCCGGGATTGGCCGAATTGCTGAACATCCAGTTGTTGCCGCTGGGGCTGACCTTGACGCACCCAACATAGTGGCTGAGGTACCAGTTCACGACATCGGGGTCGTCGGTCATGAAGTTGAAATAGATCAGCTCCTTGACTCCGACACTGAACTTCTCAGCGACGGTGTACCAGTCTTCCTGAGGCCGGGTATCTCCCGGTCGGACAGGGCCGTGCGGCCGGTAGGGAATGCCGCCTTGCATCAATCCCCAATTGCGTGGGACGGGCATACCCTTTGGCGGTCGCTCGATCGGGTGAGGCGAGCGTTTCGGGGGCGCCATGGCATCGACCTCCTCATATGCGGCGTGATCGCATCACATGAGTGCAAGTTGCCGCTGCTGGGGTTCACGCGCTCACGGAGATGTTTTCCACTTTCTCAAGCTTGTCCGGATGGGGCATCTCAGGTTCCGCGCAAAGCCGATCGATCCATCACGGCAGGCTCCAAAACGTCCCATGCGATGCGACCCAGACAAACGCATAGAGGTCGAGGCTTCGCGCTCGAACGTGATCACCGCCTCAGCCGTGCGCGCGCTGCGCCTCGAGGCCGCGGCTGTAGCGCGACATCGCAAAGCAGAACACGAAGTAGATCACGCCGACGAACACATAGACTTCGACGCTGAAGGCCTGCCAGGCCGGATCGACGATCGCGGTCTTGGCGGTCGTCAAGAGATCGAAGATGCCGATGATCAGCACCAGGCTGGTGTCCTTGAAGAAGGCGATGAAGGTGTTGACCAGCGGCGGGATGACGTGGCGGATCGCTTGCGGCAGCACGATCAGCGCGTTCTTCTCCCAGTAGGAGAGCCCGAGCGCGTCCGCGGCCTCATATTGTCCGCGCGGCACCGCCTGCAGACCGCCGCGCACCACTTCCGCAAGGTAGGCGCCGGCATAGAGGATGAAGGCGATCTGGGCGCGCAGCAATTTGTCGATGTTGACGCCGTCAGGCATGAACAGCGGGAACATGACGCTCGCCATGAACAACAGGCTGATCAGCGGCACGCCGCGGATCAGCTCAACATAGAGCACGCAGAGCGAGCGGATCGCCGGCAATTTCGAGCGGCGGCCGAGCGCCACCAAAATTCCGAGCGGGAAGCCGAACGCAAGCCCGAAAGTCGCAAGGATCAGCGTCACCGGCAACCCGCCCCAGCGGTCCTGCGTGACAAAGGACATGCCGAGAAAGCCGCCCCACATCAGGCACCCGATCGCGATCAAGGCCGCGGCCCACAGCAGGAACAGCTCCTTGCGCCAGAAGCTGCGGCGGCTCGAGACCACGAACAGCGCGATGAAGATCACGACCGCGAGCGCCGGCCGCCACTGCTCGCTGAACGGATAGGTGCCGAACAGGATGAAGCGGTACTTCTCGGGAATCACCGCCCAGCAGGCGCCGACGCCGCGCAGCGCGCGGCAGGCGCTGGTGTCGTTGCCGGAGACGATCCAGATCGCGTTGGCGATGCCCCATTGCCAGAGGCCGATGCACGCCTTGGCGAGCACGAACAGCAACAGCAGCGTCATGATGCTCGACGTCACGGACGCGAACAAATTGGCGCGCAGCCAGGCCACGATCTGGCCGCCGAGCGTGCGCTGCGCGCGGCGCCGGCCGATCGGCAGCGGATCCTGCGGGAGATGTGCGACCGAGCTCATGTCAGCGCTCCACCAGCGCGATCCGCGCGTTGTACCAGTTCATGAACAGGCTGATGCCGAGGCTGATGGTGAGGAACACCATCATGATCAGCGCGATCGACTCGATCGCCTGCCCGGTCTGGTTCAGCGTGGTGTTGGCGATCGAGACGATGTCCTGGTAGCCGACCGCGACCGCGAGCGACGAATTCTTGGTCAGGTTCAGGTACTGGCTGGTCATCGGCGGGATGATGACGCGCAGCGCCTGCGGCAGCACGATGTGCTGCAGCACGAAGCTGCGCTTCAGCCCGAGCGCCTTGGCGGCGTCCGACTGGCCGCGCGGCACCGCCTGGATGCCGCTGCGTACGATCTCGGCGATGAACGCCGAAGTATACGTGACGAGCGCGATCAGCAGCGCGAAATATTCCGGCGCCAGGGTCAGCCCGCCGACGAAGTTGAAGCCGCGCAGCTCGGGCAGCATGACGCTCCAGCTCGCGCCCAGCAGCCACGACACCAGCGCCGGCAGCGCGATGATGAGGCCGAGCGCGTAGGGCCAGGCCGGCCGCGCCTTGCCATCGAGCATCTGCTGCGCGATCAGGCGGCGCCTGACGATGAGGAAGACGATCACGCCGGCGACCAGCGCAACGAGCGTCCAGCCATTGGCCTCATGCAGCGGCACCGACGGCAGCACCAGGCCGCGGTTGGACAGATAGACCCCGTCGACCGGCTTCCACGCCTGACGCGCCGCCGGCAGGCCCTGCATCAGCACGTACCAGAACAACAGCTGCAGCAGCAGCGGCAGGTCGCGCAGCACCTCGACATAGACGGCGGCGAGCCGCGCCAGCAGCCAGTTCGACGACAGCCGCGCGATACCGACCAGCGTGCCGATCACGGTCGCCAGCACGATGCCGATGACCGCGACGCGCAGCGTGTTGACGACGCCGACGATGAAGGCGCGCAGATAGGTGTTCTTCGGCGTGTAGTCGATCCAGCTGTCGGCGATCGGCATGCCGGCTTCGCGGCCGAGGAAGGCAAAGCCGGTCGAGATGCGCCGCACCGAGAGGTTATGGACCGCGTTCGACCACAGCCAGGCGACGACGGCGACCGCGATGGCGACCACCAGGATCTGCCAGAACAGGCCTGCGACGCGGGGATCGCTGAGCGAAAGCCGCCAGGGCCGGGCGGGAGGGCGTTTCGGCGTCGATGTCGTCACAGCACAAGGACCCCAGTGAGAAGCGATCTTCTGCCATGCGCAAGAGCGTTTTCGAGCGAAGCGGATACCGGTTCGCGTGAAGAAAACGCGTCAACCTCAAATCCTGCGCGCGTCATATGTTGCACCAAATTAATATTTGTGCAACATATGTTTCATGGCCCAGGCTCAGCCGAAACCATCGCCCCTGAACGAATTGTGCAGCGCACTGCCGTCGCTGCCGATGCGCTTGCAGGAGGTCGGCCGGTTCGTCGCCGCCAATGATTATGACGCCACCACCCGCTCGATGCGCGAGCTCGCCTCCGTCGCCGGTGCCGATCCTGCCTCATTCACCCGTCTTGCCAAGGCACTCGGCTATTCCGGCTGGGACGAATTGCGCGCCGCGCTCACCGAGGCGCGCCGGCCGGCACAGGGCTCGCCGTTCTCCGGCCGCGCCAGAAGCCGCCGCGCCGGGCCGAATGCCGATGTCAAACTGGTGCACGACAAATTGGAGGCCGAGGCCGCGGGCCTTGCGCGGATTTCAGCGAGCGCGATCGCGGAAGCCGCGCGTGCGCTGCACTCGGCTGACCGGATCTGGATATCGGGGTTTCGCAGCTGCCGCAGCGTCGCGGAACTCTTGACCTATCAGCTTCGCCTGTTCCGCCCCGATGCCGTGCAATTGGTCGGCGGCTCCGGCCCGTTCGATCTCGACCACGGCGCCTTCCGCTCCGGCGACGCCGTGGTCGTGATCGGCTTTGCGCCCTACACCCTGGTCAGCGTCGAGACGGCACGCGCCGCCCATCAGGCGCGCGCCGCGCTGATTGCGATCGCCGACACCATCACAGCTCCGATGGCCGAAGGCGCCGATCATCTGCTGCTGTTCGAGGCCGCCTCCTCCCCCGGCTTCTTCCCGAGCCTCACCGGCGCGATCGCGGTCGCCCAGTCGCTGGCCGCCGTCGCTTTCACGCTGGGCGGCGCCGGGGCAAAGCGCAAGCTGGAGGAGACCGAGGGCCGGCTTGCCGAGATGTCGCAATATTTTGTCGAGAAAGGATGACTGTCATGGCAGCCAACAAGAGCCGCGTGATGCATCGCAGCCTGCGCGAAACCCCACCGAAGGCGGTTGGCGGTGACGGCGTCTGGCTGATCGCGGAGGATGGCCACCGCATTCTGGATTCCTCCGGCGGCGCCGCGGTGTCGTGCCTCGGCCATCAGCATCCGCGGATCCTTGCCGCGATCGGCAAGCAGGCCTCGAAGATTGCCTATGCGCATACCGGCTTCTTCTCCTCCGAGCCTGCGGAAGAGCTCGCCGAGCGGCTGGTCGGCCACGAACCCGGCGGCCTCGGCTATGTCTATTTCGTCAGCGGCGGGTCGGAGGCGATCGAGGCCTCGATCAAGCTGGCGCGGCAATATTTCATCGAGCGCGGCGAGCCGAAGCGCGCCCGCTTCATCGCGCGCCGCCAGAGCTATCACGGCAATACGCTCGGCGCGCTGTCGGCCGGCGGCAATGCCTGGCGCCGCGAGCCCTATGCGCCGCTGCTGTCGCCCTCGTTCAGCCATGTCACGCCGGCCTTCGCCTATCACGAAAAGCGCGACGATGAATCGGAGGCGGCGTTCGTGGCGCGCCTTGCCGCCGAACTCGAAGCCGAATTCCAGCGGCTCGGCCCCGATACGGTCGCGGCGTTCATCGCAGAGCCCGTGGTCGGCGCCACCGCCGGCTGCGTGCCGGCGCCTGAGGGTTACTTCAAGGCGGTGCGCGAGATCTGCAACCGCCACGGCGCGCTCCTGATCCTCGACGAGGTGATGTGCGGCATGGGCCGCACCGGCACGCTGCACGCTTGGGAGCAGGAAGGCATCTCGCCCGACATCCAGGCGGTCGCCAAGGGCCTCGGCGGCGGCTATCAGCCGATCGGCGCGATGCTGGCCAGCGGCACGATCGTCGACACGGTACGCAACGGCTCCGGCGCATTCCAGCACGGCCACACTTATCTGGCGCATCCGCTCGCCTGCGCCGCTGCGCTCGAGGTGCAGAAGGTGATCGCTGAGGAGAAGCTGCTCGACCAGGTCAAGGAGCGCGGCCGTCAGCTCGAGCAGCGGCTCACCGAACGGTTCGGCAATCACCGTCATGTCGGCGACATCAGGGGCCGCGGCCTGTTCTGGGGTATCGAGCTGGTCGCCGACCGTGCCACGCGGCAGCCGTTCGATCCCAAGCTGAAGCTGCATCAGCGGATCAAGTCCGCGGCCTTCGCCGGCGGGCTCGGCTGCTATCCGTCGGGAGGCACCGCCGACGGCCAGCGCGGCGATCACGTGCTGCTCGCCCCGCCCTATATCGCGACTTCGGGCGACATCGACATGATCGTCGAACGGCTCGGCGCTGCGGTAGACAGCGCGTTGAAGGATGTTGGTCACGGAGCATGATCCGGAAAAGTGAGCACCGGTTTTCCCGCGACAAACGCGAAGCGTTTGCGCAGGGGTCATGCTCAAACGTTAGGAGGAGGAAGACATGCTGAGGGGTATCATCACTCTAACCGTTCTCGCCGCGGGCATCGCGGGCGCAAACGCGGCGACGCTCGACACCGTCAAGCAGCGCGGCACGCTGGTGTGCGGCGTTTCGACCGGCTTTGCCGGCTTCTCGGCGCCGGACTCGCAAGGCAACTTCAAGGGCCTCGACGTCGACTATTGCCGTGCGCTTGCCGCCGGCGTGCTCGGCGATCCCGCCAAGGTGCGCTACGTCGCGCTGACCGCGCAGAACCGCTTCACCGCGCTGCAGTCGGGCGAGATCGACGTGCTCTACCGCAACTCGACGCAAACCTTTCTGCGCGGCACCACGCTCGGGCTGCGGCAGGGACCGGTCAATTTCTACGACGGTCAGGGCTTTGTCGTGAAGAAGGACCTCGGCGTGAAGGAGCTGAAGGACCTCAAGGGCGCCACGGTGTGCGTTGCCCAGGGCACCACGCATGAAGTGACGCTCGGCGACTACGGCCGCGCCAACGGCATCGACTGGAAGCCGCTGGTGTTCGACCGCGTCGACACCATGTACCAGACCTTCTTCGGCGGCCGCTGCGATGCCATGACCCAGGATGCTTCCGCGCTCGCCGGCGCGGTCGCGACCGCAGCCCCGAAGGCCGATGACTATGTCGTGCTGCCGCAGACCATCAGCAAGGAGCCGCTCGGTCCGTTCACGCGCAACGGCGACGAGGTCTGGAGCGACATCATCACCTGGCTGCATTACGGCCTGATCGAGGCCGAAGAGCTCGGCGTCACCCAGGCCAATGCCGACGAGATGGCGAAGTCGCAGGTCCCGGCGATCCAGCGCCTGCTCGGCGCGTCGGGCGATCTCGGCTCGCGCCTCGGGCTCGACAACAAATGGCTGGTCGCCGCCATCAAATCCGGCGGCAATTACGGCGAGATCTTCGAGCGCAATGTCGGCAAGGCAAGCCCGCTGAAGCTCGAGCGCGGCCTCAACGCCACCTGGAGCAAGGGCGGGTTGATGTACGCGATTCCGTTCAAGTGAACGAAGTTACCTCGCCCCGCCTGCGGGGAGAGGTCGGATTGCGAAGCAATCCGGGTGAGGGGGAGCCTCCGCATACCCTCCTCTCACCTGTTACGACGATAGAGCCCCTCACCCCAACCCTCTCCCCGCGAAAGAGCGGGGAGAGGGAGAGCAAGAAACATCGATGCGCATCACGCTGATTCACGCCCTGAAACACTCGATCGTGCCGATCGAGGCATCATTCGCACGGCATTGGCCGGAGGCGCGGCTGATGAACCTGCTCGACGACAGCCTGTCGGCGGACCTCGCGCGCGACGGCAAGCTTGACGAGCGCATGACCGAGCGGTTTCTGACCATGGGCCGCTATGCCGTCGGCACCGGCGCCAATGGCATTCTGTTCACCTGCTCGGCGTTCGGGCCGTGCATCGAGGCGGTGGCGCGCGAGCACGCGCCGATGCCGGTGCTGAAGCCGAACGAGGCGATGATCGAACAGGCGGTGGCGAAGGGCCAGCGGATCGGCCTGCTCTCGACCTTTCCGCCGACGCTGGTCTCGATGCCGCCGGAATTCCCGTCGCGGGTCACGCTGGTGCCGAAGCTTGCCGAGGGCGCGCTGGCCGCGCTCGACCGCGGCGACCGCGCCGAGCATGACCGCATCGTGGTCGAGGCGTCCAAGGAGCTGCGCGACTGCGACCTGATCGCGCTCGCCCAGTACAGCATGGCCCCGGCGGCCGAGCGCGTCGCTGAAGTCACTGGCCGCGAGGTGCTGACGACACCCGACAGCGCGGTCAAGAAGCTGAAGGCGATGCTGGGAATCAGCTAGGCGCGTCCATGATCGCCGGGTTCGGCGGTAGTGGCTTCTGGCCCGTAGCCGACAAACAAGTTGATCGATAGTGTGCCTCGCGGCCTCGGCGGAGACTCGTGTGACGTCTCCTTCTGCCGTCACATAAGCTTTCCAGGCTGAGGCGGCCAATTTCCGGCCGAGACGAGGGCAAACTACCGATGCGAAATACCCCTTTCCTTGCGATTGCGGCCATCGTTGCTTTCCTCGAACCTGCCGCCGCGCAACAGGCCCCGCCTGCGTCGTCGGCCAGCGCCTCCTCCGCGCAACTGACGCACAAGCTGAACGCCTATGTCGGGTGCATCAACCGTCTCTCGGCGCGCTCGTACGAATCCCGCGAACGCTACTTTTCCTGGGCCGCCAAGAACGGTCCCACCGGCAAGGAACGGATCATCTACGGAACCTACACGATCTACGACACGTCCGACTGCAAGACGAGCGTCGCGGCTGCCAATGCAGCGGACCCGCACGACGCCGAGCTTGAAGCCGCCGCGAACACGTATGTTGCAGCCGTCACCACGCTTGAGCCGCTGTTGAAGGAGGCGGACGACTACTACACCCAGGAAAATTACAAGGACGACAGGATGGCCAAGGGCAAGGCGCTGCATCCGCGCCTGGTCGCGGCCTGGGATGCGTTTGCCGGCGCCGACAAGGCGCTGCGCGCCGGCGTCGAGGCCATCAATGACAAGCGCGCCGCCGAGCAACTGGCCGCGATCGAGGCCAGCGAAGGCCGCAAGTCGCACTACTATGTCGAGGCCCTGATGATCCAGGCCAAACGCGTGCTTCGCGCGCAGCAGGCCGACAAACCCAACCTCGACGCGATAACCCAGGCGCTCAACGAGTATGAGGTCACGGTGAAGGCAATGGACGAGGCCTCGGGCAAGGACGGCGACGCCAAGCTCGGCTCGATGTTCATCGGCAGCGCCAAATCATTCCTCACCACGGCGAAGCAGCTCATGCGCCGCGTTCGCGACAAGGTGCCCTACAGCTCCGGCGAAAAGATGATGCTGAGCAATGCCGGCGCCGGCTGGATGGTGGAAGGATCGCCGGCGCGGCTGATGCGCGACTACAATCAGCTCGTCGACGGCTACAACCGCGGCGCCCGCATCTGAATGACCGCGCCGACAGTGCGGTGCGGTGCCGGAATGGCAGGCGATGCTTCCCGTCATTGCGAGCCACCCGGTCGGCGCGAAGCGCCGCCGGATGACAGGCTCCGCGAAGCAATCCATCGCTCCGCATATGCGGATAATGGATTGCTTCGTCGCTTCAGCGCAAAATTGCTTCGCAATTTTGTCGCGAGCTCCTCGCAATGACGGAGCCGCCAATCTTCGTCAGGCCGCTCACGCCCCCGCGTCGTGCACGTTCAGATCGATGCCCTGCGGATCCCTAATCGTCGACACCGTGATCAGCGAGATCAGCGACAGCACCGCAATGTAGACGCCGACGCGCCAGGACTGGCCGTAGGTGCCGACGATCCACTGCGCGATCATCGGCGCGAAGGCGCCGCCGAAGATGGCCCCGAGCGCATAGCCGATCGAGACGCCGGAATAGCGCACCTTGGCCGGAAACAGCTCGGCATAGAGCGCCGCCTGCGGGCCGTAGGACAGGCCGAGCGCAATGGTAAGCCCGACCGCGCTGACGAAGAACAGCAAGAGGTTCTTGCTGTCGATCAAGAACCACATCGGCACCGCCCACAGCACCATCAGGGTATAGCCGATCTGGAAGCAGCGCACGCGGCCTATCTTGTCGCCGAGGATGCCGCCGAGCAGCGTGAAGATGAACCAGCTCACGGCCGCGAGCGTCCCGATCAGCAGCAGCTGCTCGGACGGCATCTTCAGCGTGTTGGTGCCGTAGCTGATGATGAACGCGATCAGGATGTAGCCGGCCGCATTGTTGGCCATGAAGATCAAGGCCGTGCGCAAAATCTCCTTGCTGTGATTGCGCATCAGGTCGCGCAGCGGCGCGGAGGATTCCTTGTGCCGCCGCTGCATCGCTTTGAACACCGGAGACTCTTCGACCGTGCGGCGGATCACGATGCCGACGACGATCAGCACGATCGACAGCAGGAACGGAATCCGCCAGCCCCACTCGATCATCGCCTGCTTGCCGAGCGTCGCGGTGAGCACCCACAGCACGCCGGTCGCCAGGATCATGCCGAGCGGCGTGCCGACCTGCGGGAACGAGCCGAAGAAGCTGCGCTTGTCGACGGGAGCCGATTCCACCGACATCAGCGCCGCGCCGCCCCACTCGCCGCCGGCCGAGAAGCCCTGCAGGATGCGTAGGAGAATGAGGAGCGCCGGAGCCCAGGCGCCGATCTGCGCATAGGTCGGCAGCAGGCCGACCAGCGCGGTCGCAGCCCCCATCAACAGCAGCGTGACGACGAGCATGTTCTTGCGCCCGAAGCGGTCGCCGAGATGGCCGCAGACGATGGCCCCTAACGGGCGGAACAGGAATGACAAGCCGAGCGTCGCGAACGACACGATCTGCGCCAGCAGCGGATTGTTCGCGTTCATCGGCGCGAAGAACAGCGCGCCGAACACCAGGCCCGCCGCCTGGGCGTAGACGAAGAAGTCGTACCACTCGATGGTGGTGCCGACGAGCGTCGCGGTGAGGACCTTGCGCTCCTCATCCGACAGTTCGGCGCCGCGCGAGCGCGCGGACAGTTCGATGGACATTATGGCCTCCCCAAAACCCGTTCTGAACCTGTTCTTGGCCGCGCGGGCGTGATCGGCGGCGATGCGCCTGCCCGCACGGATGCTGGCCCCGGGATTAGCAGAGGTTTCCGCGCGCCACGAGCAAAATAGTTGCAGCCGCAACGATAATCGACCAATTGTGCTTTGGCCCCGGTTCCCGACCCCGCTACCTCGACCGCCATCGGCGGGCAGCCATCCCGAAACGCCGATTGTGCATCGCAGCAAGATCGCTACGATGCGAGGATTCCCAAGAGGTTGCTAAGTGTCTGACATCAATGCCGATGCCTGGGTTTCTTCAGGCCACCGCCCGATGGGCTTTCCCGAATTCGTCGTCGTCATCGCCTCGATCATGGCGCTGAACCCGCTGGCGATGGACATGATGCTGCCGGCGCTGCCGAACATCCGTTCCGCGTTCCAGATCGCCGACGCCAACCGCCCGCAGATGGTGCTGTCGATCTTCCTGGTCGGCTTCGGCGTTGGTCAGTTCGTGATGGGCCCGCTGTCGGACCGCTTCGGCCGCCGCCCGGTGCTGCTCGGCGGCATGACCGTCTACACCATCGCCGGCCTGCTCGCGATCATGGCGCCCTCGTTCGAGACGCTGCTGCTGGCGCGCGCGCTGCAAGGGCTCGGCACCGCGGCGACCCGCGTGATCGCGACCTCGATCGTGCGCGACTGCTATGCCGGACGGCGGATGGCGAGCGTGATGTCGCTGGCGATGATGGTGTTCATTGCGGTGCCGGTGATCGCGCCGTCATTCGGCCAGGCGGTGATGCTGCTGACGCACTGGCGCGGCATCTTCGTGCTGCTGATGATCTATGGCGTGATCGCGCTGGCCTGGAGCGCGATGCGGATGCCGGAGACGCTGCCCAGGGAGCTGCGCAAGTCGTTGGCGATCCCGGAGGTCTTGTCCGCGTTCCGTCAGACCATCACAAACCGCCAGACGTTCGGCTACGCGCTCGCCGCCGGCGGCGTGCAGGGCTCGCTGTTTGCCTTCGTGTTCTCCTCGCAGCAGATCTTCACCGAGATCTTCAAGCTCGGGCATTACTTCCCGGTCGCCTTCGCGGCCTGCGCGGTCGGCGTCGCGATCGCCGGATTCCTCAATTCGCGCATCGTCGGCCGCATCGGCATGCGGGTGATCTCGCACGCCGCGCTGACCGGCTTTGCCGTTGTCGCAGGCGCCCTGCTGCTGGCGGTGAAGACCGACACGCTGTCGCTGCCGCTGTTCATGGTGCTGTCGGGCCTGATGATGTTCGCGTTCGGGCTGATGATGGCGAATTTCACGGCGCTCGCGATGGAGCCGCAGGGCAAGATCGCCGGCACTGCGTCATCGCTGTACGGCACCATCACGACGTTGCTCGGGATCGGCGTCGGCATCACGATCGGCCAGGATTACGACGGCACCTTGCTGCCGTTCGCGACCGGCTTCTTCCTCTGCACGCTGGCCGCGCTCGCCGTCGTCTTGGTGACGGAGAAGGGCCGGATGTTCCGGCCGCATCATCATCCGATTTGATCTTCGTAGCCCGGATGGAGCGCAGCGCAATCCGGGATTCGTTGTGCGGGCGACAGGGTCCCGGATTACGCGGAGCCTGTCATCGGGCGCGCGTTCGCGCGACCCGTTGGCTCCATCCGGGCTACGATCCTGACTTGACCCGCTGCTGTAGCCCGCATGAGCGCAGCGATATGCGGGGCAACTGTTCCCGGATGTCGCTCCGCTCATCCGGGCTACGATTCTAAGATCGCGTCAGGCTTCGCGAGTCCGTCCGACCCGCGCCGGAGCGGCGACACGCCGCGTCGCCGCAAATCCCTCCATCCCGAGCTGCCACTGCAGCCCCACGATCGCGCCCTTGGTCGGCTGCAGCAGCGCGAGCGCGCTGAACAACGTCACCGGCAGCCAGATCGCCAGTTGCAGCCAGGCCGGCGGCGCGTAGTTCATCTCGAGCCAGAGCAGCGCCGGCACCACGACGTGGCCGACCACGACGATCACGAGATAGGCCGGGAAATCGTCGGCGCGCTGCGGGGTGAAGTCCTCGCTGCAGACTTCACAGTGATCGGCAACCTTGAGGAAACGGCCGAACAGATGGCCGCGCCCGCAGTTCGGGCACTTCATGGTGAAGCCGCGCCACATCGCCTTTGGCAGGGAAACCGTCTCGGTCATCGTCGTTTTCCTTTGGCCGTTGTCCTTGACCTGATCTCATGATCCATACAATATGCAATCTAACACCTACAATCAAAGACAAAGCGTCGGATTGCATGGACTGGATCCCTACAGTTTCGGAATGGCACGGCCCGATGTTCCTGCGCATCGTCGACGCGCTGGCCGCCGACATCGCGAGCGGCCGGCTGGTCCGCGGCCAGCGGCTGCCGACCCATCGCGCGCTGGCCTCGGCGCTCGATATCGATCTCACCACGGTGACGCGGGCCTATGGCGAGGCGCGGCGGCGCGGACTGCTCGACGCCCGTGTCGGCCAGGGCACATTCGTCTCGGAGACCACCGCGCGCGCCGCCTCCGACCTGCCAGCGCCCGTCAACATCGACCTGTCGATGAACCTGCCGCCGCAGCCGGTCGAAGCCAATCTCGACCTGCGCATCGCGCAGGGTCTTGCGACCATCCGCTCCGAGGCCGGGTTCTCCGCCTATCTCGGCTATGCGCGTCCCGGCGGCACCACTGCGGAGCGCGAGGCCGGCGCCGCGTGGCTCGCGCCGCGGGTGCCGCAGGCCTCGGCCGACCGCATCGTGATCTATCCGGGTTCGCAGGCGATCATCTTCAACGCACTGCTGGCGCTGACATCGCCGGGCGATGTCGTGGTGACGGAGGCGTTGACGTTTCCCGGCATCAAGGCCGCGGCGGCGCGGCTCGATGTCCGCCTGGTCGGGGTTGCGATGGACGCCGAGGGCGCGCGGCCCGACGCGCTCGACGAGGCCTGCCGCAAGCACAAGCCGAAGGCGGTCTATCTGGTGCCGACGCAGCAAAACCCGACCACGGCAACGATGAGCGCGATCAGACGCAAGGCGATCGCCGATATCATCATCAAGCGCGGCTGCATCCTGATCGAGGACGACGTCTACGGGCCGCTCGAACCGCAAATGGCGCCGATCGCAACCCTGATTCCGGAGCGCACCTACTTCGCCGCGAGCATCGCAAAATGCATCGCGCCGGCCTTGCGCGTCGCCTATCTCCTGGCGCCCGATGCGAGCGCCGAGCAGCGCATGCGCGCCGGCATGCAGGCCACCATGCAGATGCCGCCATCGCTGATGGTCGCGCTGGTCACGCAATGGCTGCGTTCCGGCGTCGCCGCCGACATCATCCGCGCGATCCGCAACGAGGCGGCGGCGCGCCAGCAGCTTGCGGCCCGCTTCCTCAAGGGCGTCACTTATGCGGCGCGGCCGGCGAGCCATCATCTCTGGATGCCGCTGCCGAAACATTTCGACGGCACGGACCTGTTGTCGCATCTGATGCGCAACGGCCTCGCCGTGGTCGGCGAAGACGCCTTTGCGGCGGGCGAAGCCGCGCCGCGCGGCCTGCGCGTCTCGCTGGGCGCCGCGCGCAACCGCGCCGAACTGAGCCAGGCGCTGCAGGTGCTGTCGAATGCGGTGCGCACGCCGGTCGGTGCTACCCAAATCGTATAATTCCGGCGATCGCCGGGAATAAATTCGCTCCAAAATGATTATGGTGCGCGGGGGCGCACGCCGTTAAAACTCTGCGCTCAGGGCATCAGGCAGGGGCAGGCTTTTCAATGTCATGCGGATATGACCGGGCAGTCCACCGTGCTGTGCTGACGCTTCGCGGGGCAGTGACCGCGATCGGTTGTCTTGCGATTGTCATATCGGGCGCGGCGCGCGCCTCCGATGCCCCTGCCCCGGCACCGGAGAAACTCGAACGCATCACCGCGTTCTTTGACAACGAGGTTGCGACAGGAAAAATTCCGGGCGCAGTCATCCTGATCCAGCAGCACGGCAAGCCGGTCTATCTGAAGACCTTCGGCTATCGCGACGTCACGACCAAATCGCCGATGCGGCCGGACACGATGTTCGCGCTGCATTCGATGACCAAGCCGATCACCAACACCGCCGCGATGATGCTGGTCGACGAGGGCAGACTGTCGCCGCAGGATCCGCTGTCGAAATACATCCCGGCCTTCGCCGACGTGAAGGTCGCCATCGAACCGGACGGCGGGAACGATCCGGCCAAGGTGGAGCTGGTGCCGCCGATCCGGCCAGTGACCATTGAAGATATCATGCGCCACACTTCGGGCATCACTTACGAATATATCGGCGCCGACTGGATCCAGAAGATCTACCGCGCAGGACATCTGTTCGACGGCAAGTTCGACAACAAGGAATTCGTGGCGCGGCTGGCCAAGCTGCCGCTGTCGCGGCAGCCCGGCACGCTGTGGCGTTACGGTCATTCCACCGACGTGCTCGGCCGGGTGATCGAGATCGTCTCGGGCAAGACGCTCTATCAGTTCGAGAAGCAGCGCATCTTCGATCCCCTGGGGATGAAGGACACCACATACGTGCTCGACGCCGAGACCGAACGGACGCGGCTGGCGGAGCCGCTGCCCTCGGACACGATCCTGATCGAGGGAGAGAATGACCGGCGCGCGCATCCGGAGTGGGAATCCGGCGGCGGCGGCCTGGTATCGACCATCCTCGACTATGCGCGTTTCGCGCAGATGCTGCTCAATGGCGGGGAGCTCGACGGCAAGCGCTATCTCAGCCCCGCAGCCTTCAAGGCCATGACGACGGACCATATCGGGCCGGGCTCCGGCGTCGGCCGCGACTACTGGTACTTCCCCGGCGACGGCTTTGGCTATGGTTACGGCATTGCCGTGCGCACCGATCCCGGCATCGCCAAGCCGCCACCACCAGGCTCGATCGGCGAGTTGAAGTGGGACAGCGGCAGCGGCACCTATTTCGGCATCGATCCGAAGCTCGACATGATCTACATCATGCTCGAGCAGACCCAGAACGAGCGTCAGCGCATCACGCCCGCATTCCGCAAGCTGGTCTACGACGCGTTCAGCCCGGATTGAAATCCCGCAGCAACTTCGTCATTGCAAGGAGCTCGCGATAAAATTGCAAAGCAATTTTACGCTGAAGCGACGAAGCAATCCCAGGCCTATGAGGCACACATCCGCACCTGAGTGGCGAAGGTCAACCATCTGGAGTGAGGTGATCGGGCGCCGGCGAAACGCACAGACGCTCGGCGGCACACACCGCTGTCGTCCCTGCGAAAGCAGGGACCCATACTCCGCAGCGGATGTTGTGAACGGGACTCGTCGTTCCAGCAGCGCAAGATAATCACCATCGGTGGTTATGGGTCCCTGCTCCCGTGCGCAATCGCGCACTAGGCAGGGACGACACTGACATTGTTGCATCTATCCACGCATTGGCGGATAGGTGGATTGCTTCGCTCGCAATGACGGAACCGGAAGTATCCCGCCTCACGACTTCCGCCGAACCATCTCCTGCCTGCGCCGCGCTGCGGCCGCGATCAGGGTCGCGGTGCATTCGTCGCAGGCGAACGCACACGCATTGCTGGCGCGATGCCAGCTCTCGTTCCATGACGCCAACGCTGCTTCCCTCACGCTATATACTATCGTATATATCGAGACGACAAGGCAGGCGGGTGAACAATCCGGTCCGGAACCCTGCAGACAACAACCATCGACCGGAGACGATCGCCGAGAAAATCCTGCCTGGTCCAACCAGGTTCATCGAGGAAACACGATCATGATAAAAAACAATGGCGACGCGGGACGTCCGCGCGCAACGGGAGAACTGCTCAAGATCCGCCGCGCATCGCTAGCGGCCATCATCCTCGCGCTCGGTGCGGCCGGCGCAGTGCGCGCCGAAACAGCTCCGGTCGGCGTTCCCGACAAGAGTTTTCCGGAAAGCGTGACCTCGACCTCCGACGGGACGCTTTACGTCGGCAGCTTCAACCATGGCGGCGTGACGAAGATCTCGGGCGGCAAGGCCGAGCAGCTGGTCAAGCCGGGCGCCGCCGACAGCCGCTCGACGCTCGGCGTGCTCGCCGACGAGAAGAGCGGCACGCTCTATGTCTGCTCCAACGACATCAGCGCGATGGGCGTTGCGGGGCCAAGCGACGTTAAGGGCGCCTGGCTGAAAACCTTCGATCTCAAAAGCGGCGCGCCGAAGGGCAGCTTTGCCTTGAGCGATCCGAAATCGTTCTGCAACGACATCGTGGTCGGTGCGGACGGCACCGCCTATGTGAGCGATTCCTTTGCGCCGTTCGTCTACAGCCTGAAGCCCGGCGGCACGGCGCTGGCGACGTTCGCCACCGATCCGCAACTCGCGCCGGCCAAGGACGGCGTCGGGCTCGACGGGATCGCGATCGGCGCCGACGGCAATCTTTACGTCACGACCTTCATTCCGGCCAAGCTGTTCAAGATCGAGGTGAAGAACGGCAAGGCCGGCGCCGTGACCGAGCTGAAGCCGTCGCGGCCGCTCGACCACGCCGACGCGCTGCGTGCCCATGGCGGCGGCTTCCTGCTGATCGAGGGCAACGGCAAGCTCGACAAGGTCACGGTGAAGGGCAGCGAGGCCACGGTCGACACCATCAAGGATGGCCTCGCCGAACCGGTGTCGGTGACGCAAGTCGGCGATGTCGGCTGGGTCGCCGAAGGCAAGCTGTCCTACGTGATCGGCGACAACAAGGGCAAAGACCCCGGCCCGTTCAAGCTGACGCCGATCGCGCTGCCGAAATAGCGGCGGGCATATATTTAGCCGCGTCATTGCGAGGAGCTCGCGACAAAATTGCGAAGCAATTTTGCGCTGAAGCGACGAAGCAATCCATCTGGCCGCGTATGCGGTAGCGATGGATTGCTTCGCGGAGCCTGTCATCCGGCGGCGCTTCGCGCCGACCGGGTGGCTCGCAATGACGGGGATGGGTCGCGGCCCTTCGCCTCAAGCACAGACGTCTCTGGAATACTGGATCACCCGCATGCGCATGCGCGGGTGATGACACCGCGTGGTGTGACACCTTATCGAGAACCATCCTCATCGTCGTCCCTGCGAAAGCAGGGACCCATACTCCGCGGCGGACCTTGTTGAAGGAATTCGTCGTTCCAGCATCGCCCAGCAATTGGCATTTGTGGTTATGGGTCCCTGCTTTCGCAGGGACGACCATGCCGGCACGATTTCTGAATAATGGAAGAATACCGCTGATTTGCCCGACGAGTCAAGTTGCGGTGTCGAACGCCGGCAGCCACCGGCTACTTTGCATGGGGTTGTTTTCGATATTTTGGCAGTGCGCCCTGCGACTCGGCACCGACCGATGCGATCGCACCGCCGTCACCACGTCATCCGCTAGATCACGTAAAACCCGTGCGTGCCGTCGCGACGCAGCTGCTCGACGAGGCCGTACTCCCAATCGAGATAGGCCTGCATCGCCTGCTCCGCGACGCCGGTGCCTTCATAGGGCCGCCGGTAGCGGTGCGCGGGATCGGGCCGCGGCACGATGCGCGGCGATCCGACTTCGAGCCGGCCGTCATAGCCGCCGTCGAGCACATAGACCTCCCAGCCCATCTGCGCGAGCCAGGACGCCGTCATGTCGGCGCGAATGCCTTTGTCGTCGCTCAGCACGATGCGCGCGCCGCGCACGGGCGCGGCCATGTCGATTTCCTGCACCAGCTGGCCGCCGGCATAGTGGCGGAAGCCGGCAAGGTGACCGGCCGTGTATTCCTCGGCATCGCGCACGTCGAAGCGATACAGCGTACGGTGCGCGTCCTCGTCCAGCGCGGCGAATTCATCGATCCCGATGTGACGGACGCCGGCGCGATAGGCGACGTCGCGCGCATTGTCGCCTGCGCCCTCGAACGGACCGATGCCGCCGCGCTTGCCGGCGCCGTGCTCGAGATCGTGCTTCGCCAGCGTCCAGCCGATCGTGCCGTTGCGCAGCGCGCGCACCTTGTTGGGCAGTCCGGCATTGATCAGCGACTGCGTGCCGATGATCGAGCGGGTGCGGCCGGCGCAGTTGACGATGATGGTGGTGTCGGGATCCGGCGCCGCGCCGCCGGCGCGCAGCACCAGCTCGGCGCCGGGCACGCTGACCGAGCCCGGGATGTTCATGGTGGCGTATTCGTCGAAGCGGCGGACGTCGAGGATCGCGATGTTGGCCTTGTCCGAGATCAGCGCGGCGACCTCGTCGGCGCTCAGCGACGGCGTGTGCCTGCGCGACTCGACCAGCTCGCCGAACGCCTTGGCGTAGGAATTGACGTCCTCGAACACCTCGTAACCGGCCGCCTTCCAGCCCTGCAAGCCGCCCGCAAGCGCAGCAACGTCGCTGTAGCCCAGCGCCCGCAACTGGTCGGCCGCGGCCGCGACCAGCCCCTCGCCATTGTCATAAAGGACGATCGGCACGTCCTTGCGCGGCAGTCGCAGCTCGGCTTCCAGCGCGATCCGGCCGGCCGCCATGTTGGCGGCGAACAGCGGATGGCCGGTGGCGAATTCCGCTTCATGCCTGACGTCGAGCAGCGCGATCTCCCGGCGCAGCAGCAGCGTTGCGCGGATGTTCTGGGGCGTGACGGAAACAAGTGTCATGGAATGCTGGCCTCGGCAGGAAACGGGCAGGCTTGCTCTAGGCCGAAATCGCGCCTCGTCAATAGCTTTAACCGGCCCGCAACCCCGATCTCCGGGAGACGGGATTCGGGGAACGAAAGCTCGCCATCCGCTTTGCTCAACCGGGATGCACTTGCTACGTTCCCAATCGGCCCCGTTGGCGCCCGATCAGGCCTTCCGGACAAGAGAAGGCAGCGGGGCCGCGCCTGAAGTTCTGGGAGGATGACCATGAGATCAGTCGGAAATGAACCCTTGTCGCGTCACGCCCTCGCCTATGTGCTGGCCGGCGGACGCGGCAGCAGACTTCAGGAGCTCACCGACAGGCGCGCCAAGCCGGCCGTTTATTTCGGCGGCAAGTCGCGCATCATCGACTTCGCGCTCTCCAACGCGGTGAATTCCGGCATTCGCCGTATCGCGGTGGCGACCCAGTACAAGGCGCACAGCCTGATCCGGCATCTGCAGGGCGGCTGGAACTTCTTCCGTCCGGAACGAAACGAGAGCTTCGATATCCTGCCCGCAAGCCAGCGCGTCTCGGAGACCAACTGGTATCTCGGCACGGCGGATGCGGTGTACCAGAACATCGACATCCTCGAGGCGCATGGCACCAAATACATTCTGGTGCTCGCCGGCGACCACATCTACAAGATGGACTACGAGGTGATGCTGAAGCAGCATGTCGAGAGCGGCGCCGACGTCACGGTCGGCTGCCTCGAAATGCCGCGCACGGAATCCAGCGGCTTCGGCATCATGCATGTCGACGAGACCGGCCTGATCCAGTCCTTCCTCGAGAAGCCGGCCGATCCGCCGCCGATGCCCGGCAAGCCCGACAAGTCGCTCGCCAGCATGGGCATCTACGTGTTCGACTCGCAATTCCTGTACGATGAATTGCGCCGCGATGCCGCCGATCCGAATTCCAACCACGATTTCGGCAGGGACATCATCCCCTATATCGTCAAGCACGGCCGGGCCGTGGCGCATCAGTTCAACGATTCCTGCGTCCGCTCGGGCGACGATCCGCGCTCCTACTGGCGCGACGTCGGCACCGTCGACGCCTATTGGGGCGCCAACATCGACCTCACGGATGTCGTGCCGGAGCTCGATCTGTACGACCGCACCTGGCCGATCTGGACCTATGCCGAGATCACCCCGCCCGCCAAGTTCGTGCATGACGAGGACGGACGGCGCGGCCAGGCGGTGACCTCGCTGGTCTCGGGCGCCTGCATCATCTCGGGCGCGGCGCTGCGGCGCTCCCTGCTGTTCACCGGCGTGCACGTCAATTCCTACGCCAATATCGAGAATGCCGTGATCATGCCCTATGTGAATGTCGGCCGTGGCGCGCGGCTCAGAAACGTCGTGATCGATCGCGGGGTGCGGATTCCGGAAGGCCTCGTGGTCGGCGAAGATCCCGAGTTCGACGGCAAGCGCTTCCGCACCACCGAGCAAGGCGTCACGCTGATCACACAGTCGATGATCGACAGGCTGGGGACATGACGCCCATCCGCGTCCTCGCAGTCGCCTCGGAAGTCTACCCGATCGTCAAGACCGGCGGCCTCGCCGACGTGGTCGGCGCGCTGCCGGCGGCGCTGAAGCAGCACGGCGTCACGACGCGGACGCTGGTGCCCGGCTATCCCGACGTGCTCAAGGCGCTGGCTTCGGCGGAGACGCTGCTGCACTGGCCGGAATTCTACGGCGGGCCGATCCGCGTGCTCGGCGGCACGCATGACGGCCTCGATCTGTTCGCGCTGGACGCGCCGCATCTCTATGCGCGGCCCGGCAATCCCTATGTCGGCCCGGACGGACGCGACTGGCCGGACAACGGCATCCGCTTTGCCGCGTTGTCGCGGATGGCGGCGGAGATCGGCCAGGGCGCGATCACCTCCTTCGTCCCCGACATCGTACATGCGCATGACTGGCAGGCGGGCCTCGCTCCTGCCCTCCTGCATTATGCCGGGCAACCGCGCCCCGGCACGGTGATGACCGTGCACAACCTCGCCTACCAAGGCCAGTTCTCGCCGGACATGCTTGCCGCGTTCGGCCTGCCGGGCGAATCCTACGCGCTGCACGGCGTCGAATATTACGGCACCATCAGCCTGTTGAAGGCCGGCCTGCAATTCGCCGACCGCATCACCACGGTGTCGCCGACCTATGCGCGGGAGATTCAAAGCGACGAGGGCGGCATGGGGCTCGGGGGCCTCTTGCGCGAACGTGCCGACGTGCTGAGCGGCATCCTCAACGGCATCGACATATCAGTGTGGAATCCGGCCACCGATCCCGACATCGCGGCGCGCTTCAGCGCCGAGCAGCTGGCGGAGCGCGCGGTGAACAAGGCGGCGCTGCAGCGGCGCTTCGGGCTCGATCCCATGCCGGATGCGATGCTGCTCGGTATCATCAGCCGGCTGTCATGGCAGAAGGGCCTCGACCTGCTGCTGGAGAACATCCCGACGCTGCTTAGCGAAGGCATTCAGCTTGCGCTGCTCGGCAGCGGCGATCGCGACCTGCAGGATCGCTACGCCGCGCTGGCGCACGACAATCCCGGACGGATCGCGGTCGTGATCGATTACGACGAGGCGCTGGCGCATCTGATCCAGGCCGGCGCGGATGCGCTCGCGGTGCCGTCGCGCTTCGAACCGTGCGGCCTCACCCAGCTGTGCGCGCTGCGCTACGGCGCGGTCCCTGTTGTCGCCAATGTCGGTGGCCTTGCCGACACCGTGCTCGACTTCGACGAAGTCGCGATCACCGGCGATGCGCCGACCGGCGTCAAGTTCGCACCCGTAACCTCGGATGCGCTTGCCCATGGCTTGCGCAAGGCGAACCTGCTGTTCAACGACAAGGTGACGTGGCGCCGGCTGCAACAGGCCGGCATGGCCACCGATGTCTCCTGGCACAATCGCGCCGGCCGCTACGCCGCGCTCTATCGCGAGCTCGCGACGACGCGGCGCTAAGCCCCCGCGATCAGTTCAGGAGATCGCAGGACGCGACGCGGTTGATGTCGGCCAGGCGCCGGTCTGGATTTCCCTTGAGATCAAGGCTTGCGACGAGATCGAGCAGCCGGCCATAGGCGCGGTCGGCGACCGCGACGGGCAGCGGCTCCTCGTCGAAAGTTTCGACGTAATTGCCGACGAGACCGCTCAGCAACCGGCAAACGCCGCGTTGCTCCGGGTCGTCCCTGCCGAGGATCTCGAGTTTTTGCTGGAAGGTCCTGAAGGTTCGCAACCCATGGGGCTGTTGCGAAAGCCAATTGTGCAAATCAGGATACAGATCGGTCATATCAGCCTCTTCAAAATGGAGAAGAAGCTACCGGCTTATACAGCCGATCATGGTTCCGCGCCATCGCGATTTTTGCATGCACCCCCTGCCCTGCCGCGCAGGCCGTGTCATTGGACTGGCACGTTCTCCGACTAGAGTCGCGCTAGCGCCGGCAAGATCCTGTAGCGCGCGATCTCGTGCGGATAGTCGCCGCGATTGGCGAGCAGCACGATCCCGAGCCTGCGCGCCGGCACCAGCCCGACATAGGCTGAGGCGTTGTTGAGACCACCGGGCTTGTCGATCACGGTGACGCCGTCCAGCCGCACATGCTCCCACGCCATCGCCTGGCCGAACTTCTCGTCGACGCGAAAACTCTCCCGCTCGGTCATCTGCAAGGCCGCGCGCAATTCGGGATCGATCACCGCGCCGTCGAGGCAGGCGGCCAGCAATATGCCGAGATCGCGCGCCGATGAGAACATCTGGCCGGTGCCTGGAAAATCATAATAGCGTTGCTGATTGCCGGGCGGACCGATCGCCGTGCCGTCGTGGGAGTAGCCCTGAACCACACGCTGCATCATCTCGGGCGCCATCGTCGCACGGTCGTCCCCGCTGCGGTCCGGAACGAAGGTCGAGGTCATGCCGAGCGGCTCGAGAATTCGGCTCCCGATCAACGTCGCGATCGGCATGTCATAGCGCCGCTCCAGCACCAGCTGCAGCAGCACATAGCCGGCATGGCTGTAGATGCGCTGCTTGCCCGGCTGCTCTCCTGCCGGTGGCGTCCATGCATTGAGCATCGCGATGAACTGATCACGGCTGAAGGTCCCGACCGGCCATGGCGGATGATCGGTCGGCAGCAGCAGCCCGGACGTATGATTGACGAGCTCGCCGATGGTGACGCGGCTGACGTAGTCCCCGTGCAATTCGGGCAGATATTTGTTGACGGGATCGTCCAGCCGCAATTCGCCGCGCTCCGTCCCGAGCGCGACCAGCGTCGCCTCGAACAGCTTGCGCAACGAAGCGAGATTGAACAGCGTGTCCGGGGTAACCGGCCGCTTCGCCGCTGCGTCAGCGAAACCGTAGTTGAAGAAGGTGACCCGGCCGCCGGCATAGACCGCCGCGGCGAGGCCGCCTGGGTCGGCCGCAGTCGCGGTCGGCGCGAGTTCCGTCGTGACGATGTCCCTGATCTGCGCATCCATGTCGGAATCCGCGCGCGCCATCCCAAGCGCGCTAACAGCGACGACGAGCAGGACGGCCGCGATCCGGACGGTGAGCCATTGTCTCATGAAGAACGAAATCAGGACGATGTTGCGATGTGACCCGCGAGCGAGTCTGTTCACCATCGAGAGATGGCGACATCACGATCCTAGCGGTGGAACCGATGCGTCCGAATTCACGATTACGCGTCTTGCGCCGTTACCATCCCGACTGGGGACGGGGCGGCCCGATCGCTGTTCCGGTGGTCACTTCCGGAAGCCGCGATCGCGACCGCCCTCCCACTCCAGCCACGGTGCGGGAACTGCAATCGAACTAAAAAATGCGGGACGTTTGAAAATGACTGGAGTGGACTTCGACGAAAAGGCAAGATCGGCGCTTGCCGATCGGGCCAAGGATATTTCTGACTTCGTCACATTCCGCTCCCAACCGGGGACGTTTCTTCCTAGCAACAATTCGTCAATCGAAGGTTGCATAAGCCGATTGGATTCGATTTTCAAGACACGGTCGTCCGCGACGTTTTGTCCTGTTCCAGATGCCGGATGCGCGCGACGCCTCGTTAAACATCGATTAACCATCGATCGCGCCGCGCGAGAGCTATGTGGCGCGCGAGCGGACGATCGACCGCGGCAGCGACGCCAACAGCAGCACGAGGCAAACGCAGAGCAGCACGACGTCCTTGAACAGGAACTCGCCGGCCAGGTTCCAGGCCATCGGATCGGTCGACAGGCTCCATTTGACCACCCCCGGCGTCGTGAAGAAGAACGACCACGTCACCGCGAAGGTGATGACGCCCATCAGCGCGCCGATCGCCGAGAGAAGCGGGCTGAACGCGCCGGCGGCAAGCAGCGCCGCAATGCCGAATTCGGCCACCCCGAGCACATAGGCCTCGCCCCGGAGACCGAACACCGAAAGCCACGAGATGAACGGGCTGTTGCTGATGAACTGGGCGATGCCTTGCGCCGATTGCAGCGTGAATTTCTGCATGCCGAACGACACGAAGATCACGACCATGACCCAGCGCAGGATCGCGAGCGCTCGATAAGACCCCTCGCCCCGTTCGGCGATGTTGAACGACAGATTCATGTGGATGTTTCTTCCCTCGCTGCGATGCCATCATCAGCCACTGTTGCGGTGCTTGTTGGCAGGTCTACGCAGCGCGCCGCACACGCGTTACGCGCGGGACAACGTCTCGGCCTTCACGATGATGTGCAGATGAGATGAGGAATAATCGATGCGAGAGATGCCTTCGGCGCGAAGCCGCAAAGTGCGCCGCATCGGCCTCAGGCGCGCTGGCGCAGCGGCCGCGCGGCGTCCTTTGCCGGCACCGGCATGGTGAAGCCGTACAGGAACAGGTCCACCACCATGTCGGCGAACTCCCTTGGATCGATCCCGCCCTTCGGGTCGTACCAGGTGTGGCTGAAGTTCAGGATACCGAACAGCATCATGCTGTAGATCTTCTTGGTCCGCTTGACGATCTTGCCTTCCTTGTCGAGCTTGACCAGCAGATCCGAGACCGTGTCGACCAACTGGCGCTCCAGCGCCTTGATCGCATCCTGCTCGGTCTCGCCGAGGAACGAGAGGTCGTTGAGGATCACGCGCTGCTCGTCGCTCGAACGCGCATTCAGCGCGACGATGGCCTGGATCGCGGCGCGGAACTGCTCCAGCGTCGTCGCCTTTTCGGCCATTGCGGCCTCGACGTCGATGATCATCTCGCGGATATGGGCGTCGAGGATCGCGAACAGGATCGCTTCCTTGGAATCGAAATAATGGTACAGCGCGCCGCGCGACAGCTTGCAGGCATCCGCAAGGTCGGCGATCGAGGCACGCATATAGCCCTGCCGCGCGAACAGGCCGCAGGCGGTGGTGAGAATGTTCCGGTGAATCTCGTTGTAATTCTCTGAGCGCGTCCGCGCCATTGCCGTCTCTTTCATGCACCATCGGCGCCGCCGGAATCGGGCGACTGCCATCTCTCTATACTACCGCCGCCGCACGCTCTCCTCCCCTTTGCGGGCACCATCCACCAGAACTCTTATCGCCCTTGATGACGCGACCTGCGTCAAAAAATAATTTGAACGACCGGTCGGATTATATTAGACTGCCTTCCATCAAGCAAGCGGATTGCGCACGCCGGGACCAAACCCGGCGGCATCGAGGGAGGTTGTGCGTGGATTCTCAGAGGATCGATGCTGTCGTGATCGGAGCCGGTGCCGGCGGGCTGTGCGCCGCGGCGCGCCTTGCCCATGGCGGGCTGCATACGCTCGTCGTCGACGACAAGGACCGGCTCGGCGGCCGCGCCTCGACCGAGGAGATCGACGGCTTCAAGGTCAATATCGGGGCGATCGCGATCGAGTTCGGTGGCGTGTTCGAGGAAACCTTCCACACCGTCGGCGCCCCGCTCGACATCCGCGCGCCGGAACCCGCAAGCTCGTTCTTCATCGACGGCAAGGTGATCGATGTCGGCCGCGGCGGCTGGTCGCTGCTGCTCGGCCAACTGACCAAGCAGGCCTCGCGCATCCTGGAGAAATTCGCCGACGCCCGCTCCGGCAATCTGCCCGACGGGCGGCAATCGACCGAAGACTGGCTGAAGGGCTACACCAGCAACGCCACGGTTCACGCGCTGTTCCGCAATCTCTGCGCGGCGATCTTCGCCTGCAACGCCGCCGAGCTGCCGGCCCGCGCCTTCCTCACTTATTTCACCAGCAAGGGTGCCTTCAAGAAATTCGGCTTTTGCCCGCAGGGCACGATCGGGGTCTGGAATAGTCTCGGCAACGCTGTCAGGCGCAATGGCGACATCTGGCTCGGAACGCCGGCGACGACGATCCACACCGCCAACGGCCGCGTCGAGGGCGTCACCGTGCTCAGGAATGGCGAGCGGGTACAGATCGACACCGATCTCGTGATCAGCAATGCCGGGCCAAAGGCCACGGTCGGGCTTGCCGGCAGCGAGGCGTTCCCGGCGGATTATATCGCCCGGGTGAAGAACGACCTTCGCCCGGCCGCCAACATCGTCATCAATGTCGCGAGCCGCGAGCCACTGATCAATCATCCCGGCATTGTCACCTTCGGCAAGACGCGCCGGCTCTGCAACATGGCCAACCTCTCTGCCACTTGTCCGGAATTGGCGCCGCCCGGCTGGCACCTCTACGTCGCCTATGCCGTGCCGGTGCCCGCGCTCGGCGATTTCGATGCGGACGCGGAGGTCGCGCTCGCGCTCGAGGACCTGCGCGAACAGTTCGCGAATTTCGACCAGGCCAGGATCCTGTCGATCCGGGTGATGCGCGACGACTGGCCGGCGCAACGCAGCTGCGCCGGCTACGATCTGCCGCGCGAGACCGGCATCGAGGGCCTGTGGTGCGTCGGCGACGCGGTGAAGCAATATGGCAATGGCGGCACGCAAGCTTGCGCCGAGACCGCGAAGCTCGTCACCGATGCCATCCTCGCCGCGCGTCCGCGCTTATCGGCCGGCCGGGTCTGAGCCCGATGCCGACGACCATCCCGCATCCGATGCCGCAAGCAGCGCCAGAGGCCATGCCGGCGCAGGATTGCCTGCTCGAATTCCGCAACATCCGGATCGTCTACGACAATGCGATCGAGGCGATCCGCGACGTCTCGATCGCGGTGCCCGAGGGCAGCATCGTCGCCCTCCTTGGCTCCAACGGCGCCGGCAAATCGACGCTGCTGAAGGCGATGTCCGGCATCCTCTATACCGAGGAAGGCGTGATCGAGAACGGCAGCATCCGCTTCCGCAATGACGAGGTGCATCGCCTTGCGCCGGACGAGCTGGTCCGCCGAGGCATCGTGCAGGTGCCGGAGGGCCGTCGCGTGTTCGCGGCACTCACCATCGACGAGAACCTGCAAATGGGCGGCTACACCAGGACCAGCGCCGAGGCGCGCGAGCGCCGCGACAAGGTGTTCGCGCTGTTTCCGCGGCTATATGAGCGGCGCGACCAGATCGCCGGCTACATGTCCGGCGGCGAACAGCAGATGCTCGCGATCGGCCGCGCGTTGATGACCAATCCCGTGCTGCTGGCGCTCGACGAGCCGTCGCTCGGCCTCGCGCCACTGATCATCGACCGCATCTACGAGGTGATCGTCCGGCTGCGCGACGAACTGAAGATGACGGTGCTGCTGGTCGAGCAGAACGCGCAGCGCGCACTCGATATCGCCGACTACGGCTACATCCTGGAGACCGGCCGCGTCGTGCTCGACGGCACGGCAGCGAGGCTCACCGCCAACGAGGACGTCCAGGAATTCTATCTCGGCGTCTCCTCCGCCGGTCGCAAGAGCCTGCGCGACGTCAAGCATTACAAGCGCCGCAAGCGGTGGCTGTCGTGACCGCGCTGCTCACGGTCGAGAACCTGTCAAAGCGCTTCGGCGGCCTGCAGGCAGTCGCCGATGTCAGCCTGCGCGTCGCGCCCGGCGAGATTTGCAGCGTGATCGGTCCGAACGGCGCCGGCAAGACCACGCTGTTCAACATGATCTCGGGCGTGCTGCGGCCGAGCGGCGGCCGCATCAGCTTCGACGGCATCGACCTCTCAACGATCTCGCCGTGGAAATTCGCCGCGGTCGGTATCGGCCGCACCTTCCAGAATCTCGCGCTGTTCAAGCACGGCACCGTGGTCGAGAACATCCTGACCGGCCGCCACACCCATCTGCGCTCGACCGTGGTCGATGCGGTGTGGTTTTACGGGCGTACCCGCAAGGAGGAAATCGCGGCACGGCGGCGTGTCGAGCACATCATCGAATTCCTCGAGATCGAGCACATCAGGGACGCTGTGGTCGGCACGCTGTCCTACGGCCAGCAGAAGCGCGTCGAGCTCGGCCGCGCGCTGGCCTGCGAGCCGAAGCTGTTGCTGCTCGACGAGATGGTCTCCGGCATGAACCAGGAGGAGACCGAGGACATCGCGCGCTTCGTGCTCGACATCCGCGACGAGCTCGGCATTACCGTCGTAATGATCGAGCACGAGATGCGCATCGTGATGGACATCTCCGACCGCGTCCATGTGCTGAATTTCGGCCGCAAGATCGCCGAAGGCACGCCCGGTGAGATCAGGCGCGATCCGGCGGTCGCGGAGGCCTATCTCGGCGGTCAGCGCACTGAAGCGATGGCAAAGGCAGGCGCGTGATGTCGACGCTGGACAGCCTGCGCACCGCTCATCCGCCGCTGCAAGCGAGCACGCCGCGGAATCCGCCGGTAACCGGCGCCGACGCGTTCCAAACCGCGCTTGCGGATGCGGCCATCACCATCCCGCAATTGCTGCGGCAGCGCGCCACCATGCACGGCGAGGCGCTGGCACTGCGCGAGAAGGATTACGGCATCTGGAATCCCTATTCCTGGCGCCACTATTACGACACCGCGCGCGCGGTGGCGCTCGGCCTGCTCTCGCTCGGCATCAAGCCGGGCGACCGGATCGCCATCGCCGGCGAGAACACGCCGGAATGGTTTTATGCCGATCTTGGTGCGCAGATGATCGGCGCGGTCGCGGTCGGCATCTATCCGACCAACCCCTGGGTCGAGCTGCAATATATCGTCAAGCATTCGGGTGCCCGCATCGTCGTCACCGGCGACCAGGAGCAGACCGACAAGGTGCTGGATGCGATGGCGGGCAATGGCGGCCTGCCGGACCTCGAGGCCATCGTCTGCATCGACATGAAGGGCCTGCGGCATTACCGGCAATCGGAGCTGATGTCGTTCGCCGCATTGTGCGAGCGCGGCAGGGCCTACGCGCAGCAGAACCCGGAGGCCGACGCCACGCTCGACCGCCTGATCAGCCAGGGCGCGCCCGACGACGTCTGCATCCTCGTCTACACCTCGGGCACAACCGGCCCGCCCAAGGGCGCGATGCTGACCCATCGCAATCTCGTCTACGCCGCCTATGCCTATGCCAAAACCGTCGGGATCGCCGACAAGCCGTTCGAGGCGGTGAGCTATCTGCCGCTGTGCCACGTCGCCGAGCGCTGCTACGGCACCGTGACCCATCTCGTACTCGGCGGCACCGTGTCCTTTGCTGAGTCGATCGACACGGTCGCGATCAACATCCGCGAGATCGCACCGACCTTCTTCGTCGGCGTTCCCCGCATCTACGAAAAGCTGCAGCAGGGCTTTCTGTTCCGCCTCGGCGAGAGCGGTCGCCTGCGCCAGAGCTTCACCAGGGCCTGTCTCGCCTGGGGCCGCACGCTGTCCGACCGCCGGCAGGCCGGCAACGATAATTGGCTCGATCGCGTGGCTTATGGGGTGCTCTATCTCCTGATGTTCCGCAATTTGCAGCGCCATCTCGGCTTCGCCTACACCCAGCACCGGCTCTGTGCCGGCGCCTCGATCTCGCCGGAGACGCTGCGCTTCTTCGACATCATCGGCCGCCCGGTATCACAGGGCTACGGCCTCACCGAAAGCGGCGGCGTCGCCTTCATCCAGACCGAAAACCATCACCGGATCGGCGGCTGCGGCGTGCCGCTGCCGCAGACCGAATGGAAGTGTGATACCGACGGCGAGATCCTGCTGCGCAACCCGGGCGTCTTCAAGGGCTACTTCCTCGACGAGAAAGCCTCGACCGCCTCGCTGGAGCCCGGCGGCTGGCTGCGCACCGGCGACATCATCGATGTCCTCGACAATGGCGAGATCGCTGTGGTCGACCGCAAGAAAGCGATCATCATCACCGCCGGCGGCAAAAACATCGCGCCATCCGAGATCGAGAACGCGCTGAAGGATTCCGAGTTCATCAAGGAAGCGATCGTGGTCGGCGAGGCCAAGAAGTATCTCGGCGCCATCATCCAGGTCGACTACGACAATGTCGGCCGCTGGGCGCGCGACCGGGCGCTCGCCTACACCAACTACAAATCGCTGTCGCAGCTTCCCGAAGTGAATGAGCTGGTCGAGCGCGTCGTCAACGAGACCAACAAGCGGTTCGCCCGGGTCGAGAACATCAGGCGATTCGCCATCCTGGAAAAGGAGCTCGACCATGACGACGGCGAATTGACCGCCACCCAGAAGGTACGCCGCGCCATGATCGAGAAGAAGTTCGCCCGCGAGTTCGCCATCATCTACCGGGCGGAGGGCTGAATGCAGTATCTCATCCAGCTGCTGATCTCGGGGCTCGCGATCGGCGCGATCTACGGCCTGATCGCGATGGGTTTCGCGGTGATCTACAAGTCGACCGGGCTGGTCAATTTCGCGCAGGGCGAAATGACCATGATCACGGCTTACATCGCCTGGACGATCTCGACCACGGTCAGCGGCAATGTGTTCGTCGTCGCGGTGGGCTCGATTCTCGCCGCCATCCTGCTCGGGCTGATCATCGAGCGGCTCGTGATGCGGCCGATGCTGGGCGAGCCGGTATTCGCGACCGTGATGGTGACGATCGGGCTCGCCGTGATCCTGCGCTCCGCCATCAACTTCATCTGGGACGCCTACCCGCACGGCCTCGATATCGGCATGGGCCGCGGCATCGTGCATCTCGGCGGCATCGGCGTGCGCACCGGGCAGATTGCCGTGATCGCGACGCTGCTTCTGCTGCTTGCCGCGATCTGGGCGTTCTTCCGCTACAGCAAGGTCGGGGTCGCGATGCGGGCGGTCGCAGCCGACGACCGCACCGCGCTGCTGATGGGCATCAGCGCAACAAGAGTTCATGCGCTGGCCTGGGCCGCCTCCTCCGTGATCGCCGGCATCGGCGGCGTGTTCTTCGCGCTGTCTTATGATCTATCGCCGGCGATGTTTCAGCTCGGGCTGAAGGCGTTTCCGGCCACCATCCTGGGCGGCCTCGACGCCGTGCTCGGCTCCGGCCTCGGCGGCCTGCTGATCGGGATCACCGAAAACCTGGCCGGCGGCTATATCGGCTCCGGCATGAAGGAGGTCGCGGGCTTTGCCATGATCATCATCGTGCTGATGATCCGCCCGTTCGGCATCTTCGGCGAACGCGACATCGAGAGGGTGTGATGCGCACCGGCGATTACAAGCAGAGCTACGGCGAACTGGTTGCGCTGATCGATTCCCCGCCGGTGTGGCTATGGTCGGCCGTGCTGCTGCTGGCGCTGATCGCAGCGCCTTATGTTCTGAACTCTTACGCGCTGTCGTTCCTGATGATCATCCTGATCACGGTCACCGGCGCGCTCGGCCTCAACATCCTGACCGGCTACACCGGTCTGATCTCGCTCGGCCATGTCGGTTTCCTCGTCACCGGCGCCTATGCCTACGCGGTGCTGGTCTCGAAGTACCACATGCCGCCGCTGGTCGGTTTCCTCGGCGCCGGCGTGGTGCCGGCGCTGGCGAGCCTGATCGTCGGCGCGCCGTCGCTGCGGCTCAAGGGACTTTACCTCGCCATCACCACGCTCGCCTTCTCCTTCATCATCAACACCGTGATCCTGGAGATGCGCTGGCTCACCAACGGCGCGCGCGGCATTCAGGTGCAGCGGCCCGAGATCTTCGGCATCAGCTTCGACAGCGATGCCGCCTTCACCTATCTCTGCCTCGGCATCTCGGGGCTGACGCTGTTCGCCACCCTCAACATCCGCCGCAGCCGGGTCGGCCGCGCCTTCGTCGCGATCAGGGACAACGACACCGCGGCGCGCGTCATGGGCATCAACCTGCATGCCTACAAGCTATTCGCCTTCATCACCTCGGCGTTCATCACCGGCATCGCCGGTGCGCTGTACGGCATCTATCTCTCCTTCGTCAGCGTCGAGGGCTTTCCGTTCCTGCTCTCGATCGAGGCGCTGGCGATCCTGATCGTCGGCGGGCTCGGCTCGGCGCTCGGCGCGGTGCTCGGCACCGTCCTGATCGTGCTGCTGCCGGAGGCGACGCGGATCATCTTCAGCCTGTTCAGCGCACAGATGGACGCGACCTTCACGACCGGCGCGCAGGAGCTGAAGAGCATGCTCTACGGCCTCGTCATCATCCTGTTCCTGCGCTTCCAGCCGAGGGGGCTGGTCGGCGCCTGGCACGACATCAGGCGGGCCTGGGTGCACTGGCCGCTGCGCTACTAACAAAAAACGCAACACCATGAGGAGGAAGCAATGATCAAACACCTGGCGGCGGCCTCGCTGCTGCTTTCCGCGGCCTGTCTTGCGGTCAGCCCGGCCGCTGCCGCCGATCCCGGGATCACCGACAGCGAGATCCTGATCGGCGACGTCGAGCCGCTGACCGGCCCGCCGGCGCTGCTCGGCGTCGCGGCCTCGATCGGCCACAAGATCGCGATCGCCGAAGCCAATGCCGCCGGCGGCATCAACGGCCGCAAGATCAAATATGTGCTGGAGGACGACGGCTACGTCACCGCGCGCACCATCCAGGGCGTCAAGAAGGTGATCGACGTCGACAAGGTCTTTGCGGTGCTCGGCATCTCCGGCTCGGGCCAGTCGATCGCGGTGATGCCGGTGCTGGAGAAGTCCGGTATCCCGACCGTGATCGACGTCGCGCCGGTCAAATTCCTGTGGGAGCCGCCGCGCAAGAACGTGTTCGTGGTCGGCCAATCCTACGAGGAGGGCATCATCCACCTCGTCAACTTCCTCGCCGACAAGAACCCCGGCAAGAAATGGGGCCTGATCACCCAGGACGACGATTACGGCATCACGGTACGCGACGGCTTCGATTCCGTGGTCAAGGCCAAGAAGCTGAACGTCGTCTACAGCGGCAACTACAAGAAGGGCCAGCAGGACTTCTCGTCCGACATGCTGCAGCTGAAGGATTCCGGCGCCGAGGTGTTTCTGGCCGGCGGCATCATCGCCGAGAACATCGCGATGACAAAGGAACTCGAGAAATTGAACATCAAGCCGGTGACCGGCATCTTCTGGCCCGGCCGGATCGAGCCGGTGCTGAAGCTGATGGGCCCGGCCGGCGACGGCATCTACGCGGTCGACTATGTCGAGCCGTTCGCCGGCGAGGCGGGCAAGGCGTTCCTCGAGAAGGCCAAGTCGCTGGTGTCGGAGGCCGAGTTCAAGGGCATCAACCGCTACACCATGACCGGCTATGCTGCCGCGAAAGTCTTGATCGCGGCGATCGAGCGCTGCGGCAAGCAGCCGACCTGGGCCTGCACCATCGCGGAGCTGGAGAAGACCAGGAACGTCGAGACCGGCGTGATGGCGCCGATCAGCTTCGGTCCCGGCGTCCGCTTCTCCAACCAGAAGCTGCAGATCATGCAGGCCGACGCCGCTACGCTCAGCTTCAAGCCGGTGCAGTGAGCAGCTTCCGCAAACTCGTTCCACCTCTCCCGCTCGCGGGGGAGGTCATATCGCATCGAAGATGCGATATGGGTGGGGGCTCTCTCCACACAATGAGTGTCCTTTGCGGCGGCGAGACCCCCACCCCGGCCCTCCCCGCAAGCGGGAGAGGGAGCAGAGCGCCGCCGCGGCAACACTGAGCTTCAAATCGACGAGGTGAAGAGATGAAGGTCCTGATCGTCTTTGCCCATCAGGAATCGCAGTCGTTCAACGCCGCACTGCTGGCGCGGTCGGTGGCGGAACTGACCACGCTCGGGCACACGGTCAGGATCTCCGATCTCTACGCCATGCGGTTCAACCCGGTGGCGACCGCCGAAGACTTTGGTGCGCGGCGGTTTCCCGACCGGCTGCAATATGATCGCGAGCAGAAATACAATCTGCAGCACGGGGCGCTCAGCGGCGACATCGCCGCCGAGATCGAGAAGCTGCTGTGGTGCGACCTCTTGATCCTGCAGTTTCCGCTGTGGTGGTTCTCCGTCCCCGCCATCATGAAAGGCTGGATCGACCGCGTGTTCGTCAACGGCGCAATTTACGGCAGCGGCCGCCGCTACGACACCGGCGGCCTCAACGGCCGCCGCGCCATGGTCGTGACCTCGACCGCCGCCTATCCCGGCATGTGCGCACCCGACGGGCTGGTCGGCGCACTCGACGTGGTGCTGTGGCCGATCCAGAACGGCATGCTCGCCTATGCCGGCTGCAAGGTGCTGCCGCCCTTCGTGTCGTATTCGGTGAATTTCGTCGACGAGGCGACACGGCACCGCTATCTCGACTGCTATGCCGAGCGGCTGCGGCAGCTCGAAACCACCGAGCCGCTGTTCTTCCATCCGCTCGCGGATTTCGGCGAGGATTGGCGGTTGAAGCCGGGGATCATGTCGCAAACGGTCGGCCAGGTCCGGCCTTCAGGCTAAGAGGCAGGTATCGTAAACGCGAACATGGACAATTGAATCTCGGGCGAAAATACGAAGGGCGTCATGCCGATCTTGATGGCGCCGAGACGGTCGTAGAATTCCACTGCGCGTGGGCTCGAATAAATCAGGATGACACTTCCTGCCATCTTTCTCGACAGTTGTACTGCGGTCTCGAAAAGCCGCGTACCAAAGCCGCTCCGCGCGCATGTCGGATCGACAAAAATGCCTTCGAGCAGAATGAGGCCGCCCATGCCCGTAGGTCTCAAGGCCGTGTAGCCTCGCTGACTGCCTTGCTCGTCCTCGGCCACAAAGACCAGTCCGGCCGCGATCAGCGCAGGATTGACCTTCAGTCCCGGCATGAACCGAGCGACGGCCGCGTCGTCATAACCACTGCGCATCGTCGCGCGCACCGCGATCTGGGTCAGTTCCTCGGCTTCGTCGACGCGCGCTGGCCGTATCCGGCTGCATGTCATTGCCGTCTCCAGTCCCTGCCGCAATCACATAGCCGGAGATCACAAGAATTCAAGCCCGGCTGCGCACGCGCGCACTCTCCAGGATACCGATCGCAAGAGCGGACAAGGCTGCGCCGACAGCTTCCGCTCCAGGCGAGGCGTTCACATCCGCTTCGCCACTTCTTCCAGCATCACCTCGGTGGCGCCGCCGCCGATCGTCAACACCCGCGCGTCACGCACCATGCGCTCGATCGGGGTGCCGCGCATGAAGCCTGAGCCGCCGTGCAGTTGCAGGCAGCCATGCACGACCTCGTGCAGCACCTCGGGCGACAGCGCCTTCACCATCGAGACCTCACGCAGGCAATCCTGCCCGGCCGCTGCGAGCTCGGCGGCCTGATAGGCCAGCGCCCGCGCCGCCGCCGCCTTCGCCGCAAGCTGGGCGAGCTTCAGCCGCACGCCCTGCTGATTCCAGAGCGGGCCGCCGAATGCCTGCCGCGTCTTCACATAATTCGCCGTCAGCTCGATCGCCTTGGCGGATTCGCCGGCACAGATGCCGCCGATGCAGATGCGCTCGTTCTGGAAGGTCTCCATGATGCCATAGAAGCCCTTGTTCTCTTCGCCGAGCAGGTTCTCCGCCGGCACGCGCACGTCCTGGAACGCGAGCTCGGCGGTGTCCGAGCAGAGCCAGCCATGCTTGTCGAGTTTGGTCGCCGAAATGCCCGGCGTGTTGCGCTCGACGATGAACAGCGAGATGCCGCGGCTGCCCTTGGCATGCGGATCAGTCCGCGCGGCGACGATCAGGATGTCGCCATAGACCGCGTTGGTGATGAACATCTTTGCGCCGTTGATCACCCAGACATCGCCGTCGCGCCGCGCCCGTGTCTTGAGACCTGCGACGTCGGAGCCGGCGTCGGGCTCGGTCACCGCGATCGAGCAGACCGTCTCGCCGCGGATAATCGCCGGCAAATACTTCTGCTTCTGTTCCGGCGTGCCGCGCAAGGAGATGTGCACCGCCGACATGTCGGTATGTACGAGGATCGACGAGGTGAAGCCGCCGAAGCTGGAGCGCCCCAGCTCCTCGGCGAACACCATCGAGGCCAGCGGCCCCATGTCGGTGCCGCCATATTCGACCGCATGGCGCATGCCGAGGAAGCCGAGCGCGCCCATGCGGCGATAGATCTCGCGCGGGATCTTGCCGTCGCGCTCCCACGCCTCGGCATGCGGCACCACTTCCTTCTCGACGAAGCGGCGGACCTGCTCGCGCAGCATGCGCAGCTCCTCGGGCAGATTGGGCGGCTCCGGGAAATGGAATTCGGTCTCAGTGAGCTGGCGCGGATCCGAGGTCATGACGTTCATTGTGGCGCTCTCTCATGGCCGATGTGAAGATGGTTGCGCAAAAAAGCTGCCAGCGATGCGATCGCCTCTCGCGCCTGCGGAATCTCCGGGAACATCTGGAAGACGTGGATCATGCCGTCCCACACCTGCAGCGCGACATCGACTCCGGCAGCCTTCGCCCGTACGGCCAGTTCCGTCGCATCGTCGCGCACGGTCTCACGGTCGCCGACCTGCACCAGCAGCGGCGGCAGACCGGTGAGATCGCCAAAAAGCGGCGAGGCGAAGGGATCGCTGACATCGCCGTCCTTGCCAAGGTAGTTCTTCGCCAGCGCCAGGATCATCGCGCGCTGGTGGATCGGATCGGCCTCGGCCCTGCTCTGATAGCTCGCACCGGACGCGGTGAGATCGGTCCAGGGTGACATCAGCGCGCCGGCGGCGGGGAGCGGCAGGCCGCGATCTCTCGCAGCGAGCATCGCAGCGAGCACGAGATTGCCACCGGCGGAGTCCCCGGCGAAGGCAATATCGGCAGGACGCAGGCCCTGATCGCGCAGAAAGTGATAGGCAGCGCCTGCGTCATCGAGCGCCGCCGGAAACCGGTGCTCGGGCGCCAGGCGATAGTTAATCGAAAGCACTTGGCAGCCGGATGCATCCGCGATCCGCGCGGCCAGGTCGCGATGCGACGCGACCGAGCCGATGCGGAAACCGCCGCCGTGAAAATAGAGGATCGCCTTGTCGCGAGGCGCGTCTGTCGGCACGAGCCATTCGCCGTCGACCTCGCCGGCGGAGACCGGCTGGCACGTCACCGACACCGAGCAGCCGGCAAAGGCGACGTCCCAGTCGTCGCGCATCTGCGCCACGGTCGTATCACGGGTCCAGCCGCGATAGATCGCGCGCAAGCGCTCGATCGCGCGATCGACCGGCGTGATTGCGATATCGTCGTCCGCGCTGCCCATTTCAGCCGCCGATGCCCATGCCGCCGGAAACGCCGAGCGTCTCTCCGGTGATATAGGCGGCCTGGTCGGACGCCAGGAACAGCGCGGCGGCCGCGACTTCCTCCGGCTCGCCGAGGCGGCCGAGCAGCGTTGCACCGGTCATTGCCTGCAGGATCCTGTCGCCGCCCTTTGCCACGGCCTGCTCCAGCATCGGCGTGCGGATCGGACCCGGCGCGATCGCGTTCGCGGTGATGTCATAGCGTGCATTTTCTCGCGCGATGCTCCGGGTGAACGAGATCACGCCGCCCTTGGCCGCGGAGTAGACGGCACCGCCTTTTGAGCCGAGCCGAGCCGCTTCCGAGGTAACGTTGATGATGCGGCCAAAGCGCGCCGCCTGCATCGCCGGCAGCGCGGCGTGGGTGCAGGCCAACACCGAGGTGAGATTGACCGCGATCAGCCGCGCCCAATCCTCCGCCGTGGTATCGGTGAAGAAAGCGTGCTGATCGACGCCGGCATTGTTGACGACAATGTCGAATGGGCCGTCCTGCGCCATCACCGTTTGCACCGCGGTCGCATCGCTGACGTCGAGCCCGGCGACGCCGGCGCCGGTCTCGCGCGCCAGCTCCGAGGCCGCGGCGACATCGAGATCGGCGATCACGACCCTGGCGCCCGCGCCGGCAAAACTGCGAACAATCGCGGCGCCGATGCCACGCGCGCCGCCGGAGACGAAGGCACGGCGGCCATCGAGACGTCCGAATGGCAAGGTCGCCACCTCAGCGCCCCGTGAATACAGGCTGGCGCCGCTCGATCACCGCGGCGAGGCCTTCGCGTGCATCGGCCATCCCCGAGAGTTCGGCGACGGTGCGCGCCTCTTCCGACAGGCACTGCTCGATGCTGGTGCCGGTGCCGGCCCAGACCAGCCGCTTGGTCGCCGCCAGTGCCTTCGGCGCGCCGGCCGCAAGCTCGCACGCCAGCGCGAGCGATGCCTCGGCAAGCTCGGCATCGGGCACGACCCTGGTGACGATGCCCATCTGCAACGCTTCGGCCGCCGGGATCACCGGATTGGTCAGCAGGATCGACATCGCCCGCCGCAAGCCGACCAGCCGCGACAGCGTGACGGAGACGCCGGCATCCGGCGCCATCGCCACCCGCGTCGCGCCGGCAAGGAATTTTGCCGATTCCGCCGCGATTACGATGTCGGAAGCGCAGACCAGGCCGAAGCCGCCGCCGCCGGCCGCAAAGCCCTGCACCGATGATATGACCGGCGCCTCCAGCCGCAGCAGCCCGGTCACCGCATTCTGCAAATACGCAGTGGCCTGCCGGATATAATCCGGTAGCTTCTCGCCCTTGGAGGCAAAGGCGCGGACATCGCCGCCGGCGCAGAAGTTCGTGCCCTCGCCGCTCAGCAGCACGACGCGCAGATCCGGATGGCCGTGACACACCATGATGGCGTCGCACAGCGCACGGAGCAGCTCGGCGCTCATGCCGTTGGCCGCATCGGGGCGGTTGAGCCGCAGCCGCGCGATGCCGTCGGTGATGTCGAGCAGGACGGGGCCCTTGTCGATCATGGCGCGTTTTCCTCTAGACCAGGAACGAGAGCGTATAGATCGCCTTGTCGTTGTTGACGAGGATGACCTTCTTGGCGGCCATCCGCAATTCGCCATCGACATGGCGCAGCCGGTATTCATTGCGCGCCGCCCACAGCGTGTCGCCGCGCAGGCTCGACTCGAAAATGAGACTGTTGCTGGCGACCGCCATGTCGCCGTCGTCAGGCTGCTCGTCCATCAATTCGATGTTGGAGATCAGCCGGCGCAGGTTCGACTGCGGCGTCTGGGTGAAGTGCTTGCCGGTCATCAGCTGCCGGACCCGCAGCGCGATCCGCGAGCGGTTGTCGTAGATGATCGACATCTGCCGTTCCGGATCGATGTCGGCGCCGTTGGCCGGCACCCAATAGACACCGTCGTCGGTCCAGAGCTTTTCCCAGGCCTCGTATTGATGCTCGTCCTGCAACCGCGCCTCGCGATAGAGGAAGGCGGTGATGGCGCTCATCATCGTGGCGCTGCTCTCGCGCGACAGCATCAGTTCGGCTCCATCAGCTTGCGATAATGCGTCCAGATGCCGCGCGACGGCACCTCGTCGGTGACGTGACCGACCGTGAAGCCGAGTTCATCCCGCCGCTGGCGCTTCTCGCCGCGGCCGAGGAATATCCATTCCGGATTGCGCGCCAGCACGCCGCGATGGCAGCGCTCGTACATTTCGGAATCATCCGCGAGCAGGAATCCGGCCGGGCCGACCGAGCCCATGGTCTGCTGGCGCAGCCTTCGATTCAGATCGGGCGCGCCCTTGAACTGCAGCGCGGTGACGTGCTGCACGCTGTCGTCGACGCCGAGCGGCTGGATCACGAACATCTGGATCTCGGCGATGAACAGGTTCGGGAAGATCATCACATGCGGCGTGCCGTCGATCATGATCTCCCGCGCTGCGGTGTCGCCATGGGCGGCCTTCATGCGCGCCGTGTAGTCCGGCAGCCGATCCTCGCTGGTGCCGAACCAGCTCATCGGCGCATCGCGCTTGCGGAACTCGGGCCGCAGATCGATCTCGGTATGGCCGTTGCCGTAGTCGCGCGTCAGCGCGGTCGAGGCGCCGCCGTACAGCTTGCCGATCATGCTGTCGGCGACGCCGAAGATCGAGGTATGCACGAAGGCCGGGTGATAGCCGTCGCACTCGTTCTCCAGGATGAACTTCCAGTTCGCCTTCACGCGATGCTTGAGAAAGCCCGCCGTGATTTCGACCTCGCCCTCCGGCGAGGTGCGCACCAGGCGATCGATGGTCTCGGCGGCGCCGCCGAGATGCTCCTTCAGCGTCGGGCCGTCGGCTGCGAACGAACCGAACACGAAGCCGCGATAGGAGGCGACGCGCGTCACCCGCCCGAGCGCGAGCTGCGACTTGTCCTGCCCTTCATAGCCGTCCGGGAAGGCATAGCCGACCAGGCGGCCGTCATTGGCAAAGGTCCAGGAATGGAACGGACAGGTGAACGAGCGGGCATTGCCGCGCTCATAGGAGCAGACCTGGTTGCCGCGATGCGAGCAGCGGTTGAGCAGCAGATTGACCTTGCCCTGCTCGTCGCGCGTCATGATCACGGATTGCGGGCCGATCGACTTGACGACGTAGTCGTTGGCGTTCGGCACCTCGCTCTCGTGCCCGACATAGACCCAGGTCCGGTACCAGATGTTCTTGAGCTCGGCCTCGAAGATGTCAGGATCCGTGTAGAGCGATCCGTGCACCCGGTCGGGCCGGATCAACCGTTCCCATGGCGAGGCGCCGGTCATCATGTTCATCGCTCCGTCTCCCTCGCCGACCGCCTGCAGCGGTTGCCTTCACCGATCGCCAATAATAATCCGAACGACCGTTCTGTGAATTAATAACACGGGCACCGCGGGCCGGCAAGCTTCTTTCCCGGCGCCACCAATGATTCCCGGAACACTGCGCAAAGATGCAATTCCGGGTAGCCGGCGATGCGACGGACTCAGTCCTGCGCCGCGCCACCGTCGCGTTCGCCGCCTGCGATCTGCTGCAGCATCGACTTCGGCGTTGTCGCGAGCTCGATCTTCAGCTGGTCGCAGGTAGCCCGCCGCAGCAGGCGTTCGATCTCGGTCGCGGCATTGCGATTGGCCACACGCGCGCCCTCGCCGGTCGCCCAGAGCAGAAGCTGCCCGAGCCGACGGTCGCCATCGTCGCGCAGCGCCTCGATCGCGGCAGCGTCGGACATGTCGCCCCGGACGCGTGGCGTCGCTGGAATCTCCGGATGCGTCATGCCGTCAGCCAATCGCTTGACTGCCACGAATGCATCGTCCTGCAGGTGCACCTGCTCGAGCAGCGGCGCGGCCTTCCAGTCGGCGGCGAGCTTCATGCTGTTCAGCGCGTAGATCGCGGAGAACACCTGGCCGCGGACGAAATCATCGCTGCTGTTCGGCACGACATGGCTTTGCAGCGCATCGATGATGCCGTCGACCAACCGTTCGAAGGATGCACTCATGCCGCGGCCTCCAATGCGCGCTCGAAGGCCCGCACGATCGAGGGCATCTGGCTTGCCATCACCGCGAGCCGCATGTCGTTGAAACGATCGACCTCGAAGGCGCGCACCGCGCACATCTGGATCGCGGCCGCCTGGTACAGCGCATAGGCCTCATAAAAGGCGAGGCTCTTGTCCGAGACCGCAATGCCGGAGGCACGCTGATAGAGATCGATCACCTCCGCGCGCTCGAGCACGCCATAGAGCTTGCGGCTCCTGGCATTGAAGGTCGGCATCAGCGCCCAGGCCAGATCCTCGTGGGGATCGCCGAGGTGCGTGAGCTCCCAATCAAGGATGGCGGTGATCCGCCCCTTCTCCTCGATGAAGTTTCCGATCCGGTAGTCGCCATGCACGATGGTTCGGCGCGGCGGCTGCGGACAATTGTCGCGCAGCCAGCGCCCGCCCCAATCAAGCAGCGGATAATAGCGCGCAGTGGGACGCGCGAGAGAGGCGCGCCAGCCGGCGATCGCGCGGACTTCGGCGCGTTGCCCGCCTTGTTGCGGTGAAGCGAAAGGGGTTGCGCTCGCGTCGATCCGGTGCAGCGCCGCGAGGATCTCGACGAATTGCCGGGCGATCTCGCGCTTGTGGTCGACATCAAGCCCGCTCGCCGCCCAGGGCGCAGGAACATCACCATCGACATGCGCGCAGATGAAGAAAGGAAAGCCGATCTCGGCGCCATCCTGCTCTGATGACACCAACGTCGGCACCGGTACGCCGCTGCCGGCCAGCGACTGCAGCGCATAAACCTGGGGCAGCACCGAGTAAGGCGCAAACAGCCCGCTCGGTGGACCGACGCGCAGGATCAGTTTGCGGTCGCCTTCAGCCGCAGTGCGCGCCACGAACGCATAGGTAATCCAGGAGAAACCCGATGATTTGCGGCCGAAGCCGACAATCTCCGTCCGGCTCCCGGATATCCTCGACAAATGCCGCGCGAGTGCTGGCCGCACCGCGTCGTCATTGACCACGACCGGGCGAACAGGCGCCGGCACATCACCCGGCACATCTTGATCGGATCGTTTCGCAGCCTCCGGCATCAATTGACCGACCTCGTATAGCCTTGCCACTTTTCCTCGCGCAGCGCCGACTTCATGATCTTGCCGGAGCCGGTCAGCGGCAATGGCTCGAGGCGGATATCGACAGAACGCGGGCACTTGTAACCGGCGATCAAGGTGCGGCAGTGCGCGATCACCATCTCGGAATCGAGACTCCTGCCGTCCTTCGGCACCACGATCGCATGTACCGCCTCGCCCCATTGCGGATCGGGCACCGCGATAACGGCGCATTCCTTGACGTGCTCGTGCTGGAAGATGGCGTTCTCCACCTCGCCGGAATAGACGTTCTCGCCGCCCGAGACGATCATGTCCTTCAGTCGGTCGACGATATAGACAAACCCGTCCTCGTCCATCCAGGCGCCGTCGCCGGTGTGCAGCCAACCGTTGCGCAGCACGCGCGCGCTTTCCTCGGGCTTGCGCCAGTATCCGATCATCACGCCGGCGCCGCGGATCGCGATCTCGCCGACGGTGCCGCGCGGTACTTCGTTGCCCGCGGGATCGATGATGCGGATTTCGACGCCGGGCGCCGCCCGTCCCGCCGATTTGCGCTTGCCCGCCAGCGGCCCTTCCAGCGCGTGGTACTCCCAAGGCAGGATCGTCGCCAGCGCCGCGCTCTCGGTCATGCCGTAGCCCTGATGGAAACGCCAGCTCGGCAGCACGCGCATCAGCTTGACCAGCAGCGCATCCGGCATCGGCGACGCGCCATATTCGCAATCCCTCACGCTGCTCAGATCATACGTGCCGAAGGACGGATGATTAAGCATCATGTTGAGCATGGTCGGCACGAACAGGCAGTAATCCACCTTGTGCTCGGCGATGGTCTTCATCGCGAGCTCGGGCTCGAATTTCGCGATGGTCACGTGCGTGCCACCGACCAGGGTCAGCGCGATCATCGGCGAGGTGCCCGCCAGGTGGAACATGCCGGCCGAGTGCAGATACCGCGTGTCTTCGCGGAAACGGAGCGCATAGATCCAGACCAGCGATTCATAGATGATGTTGGCGTGCGACAGCATCACGCCCTTGGGAAATCCGGTGGTGCCGCCGGTGTAGAAGATGCCGGCGAGATCGTTGTAGGCGCCGGACGCATCCGCGATCGGCGCGTTCGCAACAAGCTCATCATAACCCTGCATGCCGTCGGGGACCGGTCCCTCGTCCAGATAGACCATCGCGGTGAGTGATTTTGCACCACGCAGCGCCGACGCGATTTCGGCGAAGGTCTTGTCGACCAGCAACAGCTTTGGCGTGGAATCGTCGATCGCATAGGCGTTCTCGGCAACCGCCCAGCGCGTGTTAAGCGGCACCGCGACCGCGCCCGCCCAGGCGATGGCATAGAGCGCCTCGATATAGAGGTCGCTGTTGTGCGCGAGGATAGCGACACGGTCGCCGGCCTCGACGCCGAGCCGCCGCAACCCGCCCGCGGCGCAGGCAACGCGCCGGCCGATCTCCTTCCAACTCCGCGACCGTCCGGCATGGATGGTGCCGGGTGCGTCCTTGCGCAATTGCACCGCCGCGATCAGCGCCTGCGTCAGCTTCATGTTTCCTCCTCAACCGCCATGCGGCCGCGCACGCGCGCGGATGTTTCCGTCACGCGTGAAGCCGATACGCCGCCCGGAGATTCCCGTTGATAATCCGGACAGACGGTCTATTATTACACAGCCGATGCGAAGGGTAAAGCCTTTCAAGGCTTCCATCGCCGGATCAACCAGCCCCGCAAAAGAGGGCGTCATGGGAGGGGAAGATGCGGAAGCCAATCGTCACGCTTGCGGTGTGGGCGTTCGCGCTCACCGGCGCGCTCGGAACAGCGAACGCCCAGAAGGCCTATGGCCCCGGGGTCAGTGACAGCGAGATCCTGCTCGGCGCCAACGCGCCCTACAGCGGCCCGGCGTCGATCTATGCGAGCTTCCCGAAGACCATGCTCGCCTATTTCACGATGCTGAACGAGAAAGGCGGCATCAATGGCCGCCGCATCAACTTCCTGACCCGTGACGACGCCTATAGCCCGCCCAAGACCGTCGAGGTGACGCGCGCGCTGGTCGAGAACGACAAGGTGCTCGCGATCATGGCGCCGTTCGGCACGCCGACCAACGCCGCGATCCAGAAATATCTCAACAGCAACAGCGTTCCACATCTCTTGGTGCAGAGCGGCGGCACGCGCTGGAACGACCCGAAGCAGTTTCCCTGGACGACGCCCTACTCGCCGACCTACGTCAACGAATCCCGGATCATCGCCCGCTACGTCCTGCGCGAGAAGCCGGACGCCAAAATCGGTGTCCTGCTGCAGGCCGACGACATCGGCAAGGACTTTGTGCTTGGCCTGAAGGAAGGGCTCGGCGCCAGGGCCGACACGATGATCGTCAAGGAGGCGATGTATCAGTCGACCGAGCCCACGATCGATTCCCAGATCGTGAACCTGAAGGCATCAGGCGCCGATACCATCCTGATCGCCGCGCAAAACAAATTCGCCTCGATGGCGATCCGCAAGATCCACGAGCTCGGCTGGAAGCCGCTGATCTTCCTCGGCTCGACCGCGAATTCGATCGCCGGCGTGCTGGTGCCGGCGGGCATCGAGGCCTCGACCGGTATCCTGACCACGACCTCCTACAAGACACCGAACGATCCGGCCTGGGCCAATGACAAGGGCATGACCGACTATCTCGCCTTCGCCGCGAAATATATGCCGGGGATGGACCCGAACGACGTGATCGCGGTGACCGGCTACACCACGGCCCAGCTCGGCGCCATCATCCTGCAGCGCTGCGGCGATAATCTAGCGCGCGAGAACGTGCTGAAGCAGGCCACCAACCTCAGCGGCATCGAGCTGCCGATGCTGCTTCCGGGCATCACGATCCAGACCACGCCGCAGGACTACGCAGCGATCACCGAGCGCCGTTTCGCCCGCTTCGACGGCAAGACCTGGGTGCTGTTCGGCGACATCGTGGGCGCCGGCCCGGCCAAGGACTGATCCCGCGCTACCCATCCGACCGAACCGGCTCAAACACAAGGACAAGAACAATGCTGACAGCCCAGGACGATCTCATCGGCCACCAGACGCCGCAACCGTTTGCCAAGGCAGGCGGCGGCGATGCCAGGTTCACCGAGCGCTACTGGTACACCGCGCATCCGATCGACGGCAGCGAACTGCTGATCGACATCGGGCTCGGCTATTACCCGAACCGCAACGTGATGGACGGCTTTGCCGGCATCACCATCGGCCGGCGTCAGCACAATTTCCGTGCCTCGCGCCGGCTCGGGACCCGTCCGCTGGACACGGAAGTCGGCGGGCTCAGGATCGAGATCGTCGAGGGTAACAGCCTGCATAGGATCTCGCTCGCCGACAATCCGTCCGGCATCAGCTTCGCGCTCGAATTCAAGGCGAGCTTTCCGGCGGCGCAGGAGAAGCAGAATTTCCGCGAGCGCAACGGTGTCGTCGAGGAAGACCTCGCGCGCGTCTCGCAATTCGGCCGCTGGCGCGGCTGGATCGTCGCCGACGGCAAGCGTTACGAGATCGAGCCCGAGCTGTGGTGGGGGCAGCGCGACCGCTCCTGGGGCCTGCGCTCCGAGATGCGCACCGACGAGACCAGGCCGCCGGTCGCGACCCATCGCAATTTCTTCTGGACCTGGTCGATGTTCCAGTTCCCGGAGTCGGCGCTGTCGATCTTCATCAAGGAGCGCACGCCGGGCAAGCCGCATTACCTCTCGGGCACCGAGTTCCGCCGCGAGGCCGACGGATCGGTGTCGCATCGCGAAGTTACCTCGGTCGAGCATGCGATCGAATGGGCCAATGATCCGCTCGGCCAGACCATCGCTGTGGCCGACTTCACCTTCACTTTCGATCGCGGCGAGCCGCGCCAGGTCAGGATGCACGGGCTACCGACCCGGTTCTATCTCAAGGCCGGCATGTATGGCGGCCTGCAAGGCTGGACCCATGGCGATGACCGCGGCGAGAACCATGCCGCGCACGACATCTGGAACCTCGACGACGCCACGACTCGCACCATCGCACGCACGCTGTCGGACCATGTCGTCCGGCTCGAAAGCGGCAACGAGACCGGATTTGGCATCAGCGAATACGGCGTTGCCGCCGGCTATCCGCTCTTTCCGGGCCCGCAGAAATTCCCGGCGATGTGATGGACGGGCAAGGCATGCGCGCCGTGGAGGGCAACGAGGCCCGGTGCGATCAATGGGACAACCGGGCGGCCGAGGCGCTGGTCTCGCTCGAGACCGTCGCACCGCTCCGCTACCGCAGCCGGTTCGGCGACGGCAATCTCAATGGCCGTTCCTATGGCGGCCAGATTCTTGGCCAGGCCATGATGGCCGCAACGCTCAGCGCGCCCGAAGATCGCCCGGCGGCGATGCTGCAGCTCTTGTTCCTGCGCGGCGCCGATCCTGTCAGGCGCATCACGTTTGACGCGGAGGTTCTACAGGACGGCAAGCGATTCTCCTCACGCCATATCGTCGGCACGCAAGGCGACGGGCGTACCGTGCTCAGCGCGCAGGCCACATTCTGCGCGCCGCAGCCGGGCCCGCAGCACGCAGCGCCGTTCGCACGATCGGAGGATCCCGAAAGCCTGCCCGATCTGAGCATGATCCCCGACGCACTGATGGCGCAGTTGCGACCGCTCGGTCCTTATTCCCAGCATATCAAGCCCAGCATGGATTTCCGCATCCCCGAGATCGAACGTCAGCTCTCGGCCGCGACGGCAGAGCCGCGCCTGCGCTTCTGGATCAGATCCAGGCAGCCGCTCACCGCTGCTTCCCGCGCCCAGGCCGCGGTGTTCGCCTATCTCTCAGACTGGTGGCTCAACTTCTCCAGCGTCGGCGGCCATCTCGACGCCTTGCAGGCGCGTGCGCCGCTCTATCTGTCGAGCCTCAACCATTGCATCTGGTTTCATCGCGTATTTTCGCCTGACGCCTGGATGCATGTCGAAACCGAGAGCCCGTGCGCGGATGGCGGCCGCGGGCTGTCGATCGCGCGCGTCCACGACCGTGACGGCGCGATGCTCGCCACCGCGATCCAAGAGACGCTGATGGTCCATCCAGAGGGCGATGTGTAGACGCCACGACGGTTGAGCTGATGCCGCGATCGCGGCTTAGTTGCAGTGACGAGCTACAGCAAGTTCCACCCGGTGTTGAATCCTGGCAACACCGGCCAACAAAATGAACAAACGTTCAGCTTAGCTCGATCGCGACCACGACTGTGCCGCATCCCTGTCAAATCCTGCCTGCGGGTGGCGCAACAAAAACACTTTGGGGAAAACCTACATGCAGCAGGCACCGCTGGCCGCACGGAGTGCGGAATCGTCTGGATATGTTCTCTACTTCCAGCTCGCCAGCAACGGCACGAGACGCGCGTGCAGTCTGACGATCCAGGCGGAAAGCGCCAACGAGGCGGCGCGGATCTTTCGCGAGAACTGGGGCACGATCGAATCGATGGCCCGCGACGGCGTCAGCACGGGAATGGTCGGCTCTGCACCGGTCAGCCTGGCGATGTCGTGAGGCGCATCGCGCGGCATACGGCGAACCATACACCTGAGATGTAACAGGACGACGGCTGCAGCCTCGGGCAACGATCGCACGGCCATTTGACGCGCAGACGCGACAGGCAAGTTACAGGGTTCAGGGCTCGCGCACACGCGCGGGCCCTGTCGCGTCTTAGAACGATTCAAATCCATCACGGTTAGAGAGATTCAAGGTTGCTCCGGTTCTTTTCGCGCGCGCCGACTGCTAGAGGCGCGGCGTGACCAAGTGCGCGTGAATCGGAAGTCCAAGAGTGCCTGTGAATGCTGGTTGCCGGGTTGTCGGCTACCGTCGAAATGCCGGCGACAAGGGCCGCACCCATCTGCTGATCGGCGCAGCATTCCTGCTCGCCGATGTCGCCTCCGCGGCAACGCCGGCAAACGCCCAATCGAGCGTCCCGTTGCCGCCTGTTTCGGTCGACCAGCCGACGCAGAAGCGCAAGCCGGCCGCCGCCGCGGCAAAGCCGGCGCAGCGAACGCAGGCGGCCGCCACGGCACGGCAGCGCGGCCGGAATGCCCAACCGGCGCCGCCGACACCGTCGGAGCGCGCGGCAGCCAGCGCCGCGGTGCTCAACGAAGCCAAGCTCCACTATCGCGCGATGCCGAGCTCAACCACGCTGCGCAGCGGCGCCTCGCCGCTGGACACCTCGCAGACGGTCAACGTCGTGCCCGAGCAGGTGCTGAAGGATCAGCTGCCGCGCAACCTCGATGACGCGCTGGCCAATGTCAGCGGCGTCACCCAGGCCAATACGCTGGCCGGCACCCAGGATGCGGTGATGCGCCGTGGCTTCGGCGACAACCGCGACGGCTCGATCATGCGCAACGGCATGCCGCTGGTGCAGGGCCGCAGCCTCAACGCCGCGGTCGAAAGCGTCGAGGTGCTGAAGGGCCCGGCGTCGCTGCTCTATGGCATCATGGATCCCGGCGGTATCGTCAACACGATCAGCAAGCGCCCCGAGCTCTATCAGCATGGTTCGGTGACCCTGCTCGGCTCGACTTACGCCAACTCCAGGACCGGAGCCGACGGCACCATCGATATCACCGGCCCGATCGGCGATCGCGGACTCGCCTATCGCTTCATCGGTTATGGCGTGAGCGAGGACTACTGGCGCAATTTCGGGCGCCATCGCGAAATGCTGGTCGCGCCGTCGCTGGCCTGGTACGGCGAAAACACCACCGTCCAGCTCAACTACGAGCACCGCGAATTCATCACGCCGTTCGACCGCGGCACCGCATTCGATCCCGCGACCAAGGCGCCGCTGGCGATCCCGGCGACGCGCCGGCTCGACGAGCCCTTCAACAACATGTGGGGCACCTCCGACCTGATGCAGGCCTCGGTCGAGCACCGGTTGAACCAGGACTGGAAGCTGTTCGCGGCCTACAGCTACAACACCGAAACCTTCAGCGCCAACCAGCTCCGCATCACCGGCGTCAACGCCAAGACCGGCGTCGAGACCCGGAGCAATGACGGCACCTGGGGCTCGCTCAGCAATGCCAGCTACGGCACCTCCTATTTGCAGGGCAATGTCTGGCTCGGCGATATGCGCAACGAAGTGCTGTTCGGCGGCGACGGCCAGTACCGCACGATCTATCGCGACAACCTGATCCGGCAGGCGACCCCGAGCTTCAACTTCTACAATCCGGTCTATGGACTGATCACGCCGGGCACCACGGTGTCCGCCGCCGACAGCGCCCAGACCGACAAGCTCAGCCAGTGGTCGCTGTTCTTCCAGGACACGCTGCATCTGACCGAGCGCTTCGCGCTGGTCGGCGGCGTGCGCTACATGGATTACGAGCAGCTCGCCGGCAAGGGCCGCCCGTTCATCACCAACACCAACGTCTCGGCCGACAAGGTGCTGCCGCTCGGCGGCGCTATCTTCAAGCTCACCGACCAGGTCTCGCTCTATGCGAGCTACACGCAATCGCTGAAGCCCACCTCGACCATCGCGCCGCTTACCGGCGGCGTCGTGATCGGCTCCAACATCGCGCCCGAAGAGGGCACCCAGTGGGAGACCGGCGTCAAGTTCGACTTCAACAAACGGATCTCCGGCACGCTTGCGCTCTACGACATCGACAAGAAGAACGTGCTGGTTTCGCAGCTCAACCCCTCGACCGGTATCGTCGAGTACCGCACCGCCGGCAAGGTTCGCTCGCGCGGCGTCGAACTCGACGTCACCGGCAGGCTGACTGACAGCTGGAGCATGATCGGCAGCTATGGCTATACCGATGCGCGTGTCACCGAGGATCCGACGCTCGCCGGCAACGCCCTGCAGAACGTCGCGTTGAACACCGCCTCGCTCTATTTGGTCTACGATTTCGGCACCACCCTGCCCGGCCGGCTTCGCCTCGGCGGCGGCGCGCGCTATGTCGGCGACCGGCCCGGCGATGCCGCGAACAGCTTCGTGCTGCCAGCCTACACGGTCGCGGACGTGTTTGCGACCTACGAGACCAAGGTCCAGTCGTTCCCGGTCATCTACCAGTTCAACGTCAAGAACCTGTTCGACACGGTCTACTACCCTTCAGCCAACAGCATCCTGACGGTCGCGATGGGCGACGCGCGGCGCTTCTCGCTCTCGGCGACGGTGAAATTCTGATGAGTGACGTTCGGCGCCCGATCAAGGCTGCACTGCTTCAGGTCCATTCCCTGGTCGGTCTTGTGCTGGCGCTGCTGTGGGCCGTGGTCGGCCTCACCGGCGCGACGATGGCCTTTGAGGACGAGATCGAAGCCAGCCTGAACAGTCAGATGATGCGCGTCGAGGCCAGCGCGGCCCGGCGGCTCACGCCGGACGAGTTGATCGCGCGGCTGGCAGCGGCGGGCGATTTCAGCAAGGTCTCGGCCGTGACGATGTTGAGCGATCCATCGGCCGCGGCCCGCATCCGTTTCGCTCGCAGCGAAGGCGGCACGCGGCCGTCCTCGGTCTATGTCGACCCCTATGATGGACACGTGCTCGGCTCGCCGCGCGGCGAGGACTTTTTCGCAACGGTCCGCAAGCTGCATCGCTGGCTGCTGTTGCCGGGCGACGGCAATGGTATCGGGCGCAAGATCACTGGGTCAGCCGCGATCTGCCTGATCGTGATGCTGATCACCGGGCTCGTGCTGCGCTGGCCCCATCGTGCTCGCAGCGTGAAGATGTGGCTGAAGCCGAATCTGGGACTGCGCGGCCGCGGCCTGCATCGCTCGCTGCACGCCGTGATCGGGACCTGGGTGCTGCCGGTCTATCTGGTGATGACGCTGACCGGCCTGTGGTATTCGTTCGAATGGTACAAGGCCGGCGCCAATTGGCTGTTCGCGCGGCCTCAGGCCACAGCAAACGCGATGCAGTCCAAGCCGCCGCGCGGCACGGCGGCTGCCGAAAGCAAGAGTGAAGCCAAGACTGAAGCGAAGTCTGAAACGAAGGTCGAGGCAAAGCCGCTTGCCTTCGATCACGTCTGGTCGGCGTTCCTGCAGCAGGAGAACAACAGTTACGGAAGGGCCCTCATGACGCTGCCGGCCGGCGCGGGCACGGCCGTGCGCGTGCGGTCATGGCCGCGGGACTCGTCGCGCGAGGCCGTGCGTGACGAATTCCGCATCGATGCCCTCACCGGCCGCGTCATCTCATCGGATCGCTACGCCGACAAGACGTTTGGCGAACGCGTCCTCGCCAGCGTGCTCGACATCCACCGCGGCGCCATCCTGGGATGGCCCGGCAAGCTCGCCTTCATGCTGGCCGCCGCCATGATGCCGCTGTTTGCCGTGACCGGCCTCCTGCTTTATCTGTCCCGTCGCAGGCACCGGCGCCTCGCGCGGCAGCCGGTCGGCCACCTCGTTCCGGGCGAATGAAGCCGTTTCAGCAATTTGGCGATTAGCCGAAATCGCACGCCGCGAGCCGGGCATGTAACTCGGCGTCCGTTTCGGCCGCGAGCTCAAGCAATCCACGATAGGGGTCGCCCGATATCCCGAGCACGGTAGCGAACGCAGGCTCGGTCTTGAGACCGCCTGCCCTCAATTCGCTGACGGCTCGCCGCAGCTGTCCATCATCAAGGGCAAGGAGCCTCCGTTCGACCTCGAAGTGGATCCAGCCTCGCTGCTGCTCCACCGGATATTGATCACCGAACAGTTCGAACGGCCAGCCGTCGCACACAAAGCGGGCAATCACCGGCCGCGTCCCCGAGGTCCACCGGAAGAGGGCGAAATCATCGCACGCTTGATAGTGAGCCCAAACGATGTCCGCGAATGCGTTCGGGTCGGACGCATGGCAGACGATATCGATGTCGCTGCCGGGCACGGCGAGGCCGAGCGGCAGCGTTCCGACGATACGGGGATCGAACGGCTTCAGCAGTTCCATCACGGCGGAGCTGGTGACGGCGGATGCGTAGTGCCCGACACTCATCGCGCGGCATGCTCTTGAGATCGCAGCGACGCATTACCACACACGCGTGGAATGCGCGAACCTCTGCAGATGGGCGGGCTTGAGGGGATCGTGCCCAAAAACGTTACGGGGCGATCTCGACCGCGTCACCGTGGTCGAAAATCGCCCCGCCGCCGGCGGACAGGCCAGGCTGCTCGCGCGCCGGGCCGTCCAGCCGATAGTCGAATGATCCGTTCGATCGATTAGCCGAACTGGTTCATCGTGTTGTGGGCGCCGCCCGCCTTGAGGGCAGCTTCACCGGCGAAGTACTCCTTGTGATCGTCGCCGATGTCGGAGCCCGCCATGTTCTGATGCTTGGCGCAGGCGATGCCCTGGCGGATCTCCGCGCGCTGCACGTTCTTGACGTAGCCAAGCATGCCCTGCTCGCCGAAATACTCCTTCGCGAGATTGTCGGTCGACAGCGCCGCCGTGTGATAGGTCGGCAACGTGATCAGATGGTGGAAGATGCCGGCGCGCTTGGCCGAATCCGCCTGGAAGGTACGGATGCGCTCGTCGGCTTCGATCGCCAGCGGCGTCTCGTCGTATTCCGGCTTCATCAGCTCGGCACGGTTGTACTTGCTGACATCCTTGCCGGCATCCTTCATCGCGTCATAGACCTGCCAACGGAAGTTGATCGTCCAGTTGAACGACGGCGAGTTGTTGTACGCCAGCTTCGCGTTCGGAATGACCTTGCGGATGCGATCGACCATCGAGGCGATCTGCTCGATATGCGGCTTCTCGGTCTCGATCCACAAGAGGTCGGCGCCGTTCTGCAGCGAGGTGATGCAGTCGAGCACGCAACGATCCGCACCGGTGCCGGGACGGAACTGGTAGAGGTTGCTGGGCAGACGCTTCGGACGCATCATCTTGCCGTTCTGGTTGAGGATGACGTCGCCGTTGCGCGCGTTGGCCGCCGTCACTTCCTCGCAATCAAGAAAGCTGTTGTACTTGTCGCCGATGTCGCCGGGCTTGTGGCTCACGGCGATCTGCTGGGTCAGGCCGGCGCCGAGCGAGTCGGTGCGGGTCACGATGATGCCGTCTTCGACGCCGAGCTCGAGGAACGCATGGCGGCAGGCGCGGATCTTCGCGATGAACACCTCGTGCGGCACGGTCACCTTGCCGTCCTGGTGGCCGCACTGCTTCTCGTCGGAGACCTGGTTCTCGATCTGCAGGGCGCAGGCACCCGCCTCGATCATCTTCTTGGCAAGCAGATAGGTCGCCTCGGCATTGCCGAAGCCGGCGTCGATGTCGGCGATGACGGGCACGACGTGGGTCTGGAAGTTGTCGATCTTCTCGATCAGCGCCTTTTCCTTGGCCTTGTCGCCTTCCTTGCGAGCCGCATCGAGCGCACGGAAGATGTCGTTGAGCTCACGCGAATCCGCCTGACGCAGGAAGGTGTAGAGCTCCTCGATCAGGGCCGGCACCGAGGTCTTCTCGTGCATCGACTGATCCGGCAGCGGGCCGAACTCGGAGCGCAGCGCCGCAATCATCCAGCCGGAGAGATAGAGGTAACGGCGGTCGGTATTGCCGAAGTGCTTCTTGACCGAGATCAGCTTCTGCTGGGCGATGAAGCCGTGCCAGCAACCGAGCGACTGGGTGTACTTGGTGCTGTCGGCGTCATAGGCGGCCATGTCGGCGCGCATCAGCGCAGCCGTGTAACGGGCGACATCCAGACCGGTCTTGAAGCGGTTCTGCAGGCGCATCCGCGCCACGGCTTCGGCGGTGACGCCGTTCCAGGTGTCCTTGTTCTTGAGCAGCGCTTCGGCCGCCTCGATCTCGCTCTGATACGAAGCCGGTCCCTGGATGGCCCGGTCGCTGATCCCGCGCGGTTGGAAGTTCATGTCCGTGATCCCTTCGGTGACGAAATAACTGCACCGTTTGTGACGCGCGGCGTCATCGGGAGCTAGACCTGGCGCGGAAAACTTGTCATAACTTACAAGAAACCGATGTATTGTTGTAATAATCTTACAAATCTTGGATATGGCGATGGTAACCTCAAGCGCCCGTTCCGTTTTCATGGGTCCGCGACTGCGCCGGCTGCGGCGCGACCTCGGGCTGACCCAGGCCGACATGGCCGCCGATCTCGAAATCTCGGCCCCCTATGTGGCGCTGCTGGAACGCAATCAGCGCCCGGTGACGGCCGACATGCTGCTGCGGCTCGCCCGCACCTACAAGATCGATCTGGCCGACCTCGCCGGTGACGGCGGCGCCGATCATACCGCCCGCATGCAGTCCGTCCTCAAGGAGCCGATGTTTGCCGACATCGACATCCCCGCGCTCGAGGTCAGCGACCTCGCGGTCAGTTATCCCGGAATGACCGAGGCGTTCCTGCGCCTCTACACCGCCTACCGCGAAGAGCAGCTGGCGCTTGCAGAGCGACGAGCTCCGGACCTGGCGATCGCTTCACCGGGTCAGGAGAACTTTGACGCCAACGATCCTGTCGCGGAAGTCCGGCGCTTTCTCGCCGCGCGCCGCAACAATTTTGCCAGCCTCGACGATGCCGCCGAGCGGCTCGTCCACGAACCTGCCGGGCCGGCCGGGTTTATCGAGCGGCTTCGGGAGCGGCATAAACTCCAGGTCCGCTATCTGCCGCCGAACGTCATGCTGGGTTCGATCAGGCGACTGGACCTGCATCGCAGACAATTGCTGCTCGAGGACTCGCTCGATACCGCAGGCCTGAATTTTCAACTGGCCAAGCAACTTGCCTATCTGGAACTGGAAAACGAGATCGGCGCCGCCGTCGAAGCCGGCAAGTTTACGACCAAAAGCGCCGAGCTGCTGGCCCGCCGTGCGCTTGCGGCCTATGCCGCCGCCGCACTCATCATGCCGTATTCCGTGTTCGCGAAGGCGGTCGAGGCGCGCCGCTACGATCTGGAGGCGCTGGCGCGGCAATTCGGCACCAGCTTCGAGCAGATCGCGCACCGCGTCACGACCTTGCAACGGCCGGGTCTGGAGAAGGTCCCGTTCTTCCTGATCCGGGTCGATCCGGCCGGCAACATTTCCAAGCTGCTCGACGGCGCCGGCTTCCCGTTTGCAAAGCACGGCGGCGCATGTCCGCTTTGGTCAGTGCACGATATCTTCAAGACGCCGCGCCAGATCGTCACGCAATGGCTGGAATTGCCCGACGGGCAGCGGTTCTTTTCGATCGCCCGTACCGTGACCGCCGGCGGCGGCGCGTTCGGCGCCATCCGCGTGGAGCGGGCGATTGCGATCGGCTGCGCCGCCGAACATGCGGGCCAGTTGATCTACACGCGCGACGGACAGGGACCGAATGCCGACGACCCGACGCCGATCGGCGTCGCATGCCGGGTCTGTCATCGGCCAAGATGCGCGGCGCGATCGGCGCCCCCGATCGGACGCGAGATTCTTCCGGACGATTTCAGGACCTCGAGCGTGCCGTTCGGCTTCTCGGCCGACTGACGAAGTCGATCACCCCTGCGGCCGGTTCTGGTCGTACAGCACCCGCACGCGGATCGTGCCGTCAATGGCTTTCAAATCGGCCAGCAACCCCTCGCCCTCGCCGCCGACCACGTCGGTCTCGAGCACGACATAACCGACTTCCGGATCGGTCTGCAGATATTGCGCCAAGATGTTGATCCCGTGCCGGGAGACCGCGTCGTTGACCTGGCGCATGACGCCGGGAACGTTGCGATGAACATGGATGAAACGGGTGCCGGTCGGGCGCGCCGGCAATTGCACCTGCGGAAAATTGACCGCGCCGAAGGTCGACCCGACATCGGAATAATCGATCAGCTTGCGTGCAACCTCGCCGCCGATCCGATCTTGCGCCTCTTCCGTCGAACCGCCGACATGCGGCGTGAGGATGACGTTGGGCAGACCTTGCAGCGGCGAGACAAAGCGCGCCTCGTTCGACACCGGCTCGACCGGAAACACGTCGACCGCGGCACCCGCCAGCCGGCCCTCACGCAGTGCGCTCGCCAGCGCATCGAGATCGACCACGGTGCCGCGCGAGTTGTTGATCAGATAGGCCTCAGGCTTCATCAGCTGGAGCTGGGCCGCGCCGATCATGTTGGCGGTGGCCGGCGTCTCCGGCACATGTAGCGATACGACGTCGCTGGCTGCGAGCAACGCGTCGAGCGATTCGGCGGGCTCGGTATTGCCATGGCGGAGCTTGTCGGTCTGATCAAAATAGATCACGCGCATGCCCATGGCTTCGGCGAGGTTCGACAGCTGCGAGCCGATGTTGCCGTAGCCGACGATGCCGAGCGTCTTGCCGCGCACCTCGCGGCTGCCTTCGGCGGACTTGTCCCAGCCGCCGGCATGCGCGGAGACCGAACGCGGAAAGATCCGGCGGAACAGCATCACGATCTCGGCGATGGTCAGCTCCGCCACACTGCGGGTGTTGGAGTATGGCGCGTTGAAGACGGGGATTCCGAGCTTCCGCGCGGCGTCGAGATCGACCTGATTGGTGCCGACCGAGAAGCAGCCGACCACGAGCAATCGGTCGGCGGCCTCGAGGATTTCCGCGGTCAACTGGGTCCGCGAGCGAATTCCCAGCATATGGATACCCGACAGCGCCTGCCGGAGTTCTTTCGGACCCAGCGCCTTGGGCAGACGTTGCAGCTCGGTGTAGCCGTTCGCCTCGAACATCCGGGCCGCGGATTCGTTCACGCCTTCCAGCAGCAGCACGCGTATTTTGGTCTTGGGAAGCGACAGCATCATCGAGATCCGGATTCGTAAGGTTCGGGCAGATCCTGCCGCGAGCGCAGTTTCGACGGATCGCGTGATAGCATAGAAAACGATCGGGTCAGAAGCCGCCGTGGGCCGCCCGCTCTGCGATTCCCGACAAATCCGCTCGATCCGCGCATCCGGGCGCAGCGCGGGAACCCGTTCAGTCAAAGGTCCTGGCCAATTCGCAAGCCACGTTGCGGCTCCTGGGGCGCTCGAACGCCCGCTCCGGCTCACTGGCCGGAGCTCCATTCGTGCTCAGCTCGGCGCCGAGGATTATTGCCTGGAGCGGCGGTTTCACTCCGCCGTTCCGGTGCCGCAAGCCTGCTGCAGGCTCACTGGCAGGGATACCGCCGGCCGTCCTTTGCCTGGAACGTATTCGACGCCGCATCGTACGAGCGATAGCGCTGGGCGCAGGACGCCGCGTGCTGCTGGGCGGCGGCAGCTTCCTGCTGCGCGGCCGCGTTGGCTGCACCGGCCGCGATGACGCCGCCGATCAGACCACCGACCAGTCCGCCGACGGCAGCGCCGCCGCCATTGTCATAGCACTGCCCGTAACGGCACCAGACCTTCTCGGTCAACGACGGCACTGCCGCCGCAACGCCGGCACGGTGCTGCAACGGAGCCGAAATGGCGGAGGCCGAAAACACCATGGCACCGGTGGCGGCCATCAAAACAACTTTCGCAAAGCGAGCCCTACGCATCAGATCTCCTGCTTCATTGCTGTGGGCGCAGGCCGGCACCTGCGTCCCGATTCCCTCGACATGGATGGGCTCGCCTGGTCCCGGACCGGACGACACCCGGACACGCGCGGCCGGTTACAATTCGCGCGTCAGCCTGCTTCACAGATGGATGGAGCTCATTGGCCGGCTGCGTTCACGACGCGGCAGAGGTTATCGCCGACACCTGGAGCCAACTGTCCCGGCGGCAAGCTGAAGGTCGCATCGACGCGGCTACCCTTGCCGTCCTTGCGGACCACGACCTGCAACGTTTGTGGCCGGCCGGATCCGGTGGTCTCCTGTTGGGTGGTCAGCGTGCCGAGTTTCTTGTCGACGTTCACACCGACAAAACCCTCCGCCAGAACGGCGCGGGACACCTTGTCGAGGGCGGCACCGGGATTGACCGACGGGAAGATCATCCAGGTCTTGTGCGTCATGCCCGTTACCATGGGAACGCCGGTGCTCTGGACGTGATCTGCGCAACCATCGGCCAGCGCAGGCATGGACGAAAGAACTGTAAGCGCGAGTACGCAAGTAATCCTTGTAAACATGCTTTCATAACCCGTTTGAGTTGGTCGTGACGATTTAGGCCAAATGGGCTACGAGTCCATGGACGACGTCGCATTCCGGATGGAGGCGTTCGGATTGTGGCTAGGACAGTCGATCGCGAATGCTGTGCATCCGCTGGTGCTCTCGGACGTCGGCGCGACGGATTGAATCGGAACGTTCGCTCGATGCAGGCGAGCGGTTAGATCAAATGCTAGCTTTCGCGGCTCGATTGCGCGATCTGGATATTCTGTTCGCTATTCGGATACTGAAGAAATTGTGAGAAAGGGCACACGACCCGAAATCACCAAAGCTGTGCTAGTGTGGTGATGCGGTCTATGCGTGCGGGCGGTCGCCCCTCAACAGCGGAAAACCGGTCTGATGGATCGGGCAATCCGCGAAACAGCAATCATCCGATGGTTGGGATTTGATGGTCGAAGACGTACTCGCTGCACCTCCCGCGCGATCGGGATCTTCGTTTGAAGAACTCCTTGAAATGCTCCACCCCCACGGCATCAATGCGCATTCCTCGCCGCGACCTGACGAATCGTTTCGTTGGCATGCGGACATAGCCATCGGCGCGGAAATTGACGTCGTGCGGGCCGATCTGTCGGCCGGTTGGGATTGGCGCTATTCTTACGAGAATTCCGCCGGAGAGCTCGCAATAAGCCTGCTGAATGCCGGCCAGGCCGAAATGCTCATTGCAGGAAAGAGCATCCAGCGGACCCCCTCCGAGATCGCCATCGTGCCCCTTCCGACAATGCAGGCGCAGCGGGTCGAAGCGGTCGATGGACGATACTCAAGCGTCACGCTCACCTTGCATACGGGCGTAGTTACCAAGGTGCTGTCTGCGACGTTCGGGAGCACGGCGCTGGAAGATCTCAATCTGACGTCGATCGTCGACTTGTCGACCGGCATTGGACAGACGCTTCTTCAGCTTGTCCGCACCAGCACCACCGGTTTGTATGACGGGATCCTGGTACGCTCTCCGAAAGCCAGCGCGCTGCTATCGGAAGCAGCGATACAGCTCATCCTTGAGAACGTTCCTCATCGGTTGACGGACCGGTTGAGCCGCCACCCGCTGGATGCGCCGCCGCGCTACATTCGGCGTGCGGTCGAGTATATGCGGGCCAATCCGCATCTGCCGCTGACGATATCGGATATTGCCGCAACGGTTGGGGTCAGCAGCCGGTTGCTGCAATTGGGCTTCCGCAAAATCCACGGCACGACGCCGGTCGCCTATTTGCGGCAAATTCGGCTTGAGGCCATCCACGATGAGCTGTCGCGACCGGAGAACATGCTTCCGGTCAGCGAAGTTGCCCTGAAGTGGGGCTTTACGCATATGGGCCGTTTCGCTGCGGTTTACCGCTCGGCCTTCGGCCTGTATCCGTCCGATACGGTCCGGCGCGCGCGAGGTTTCTTAAGCTAGGCAGGCGGTTGTCGAGCCAGGCTGCGGCAGCTCAGCAAATAGCCGTCCCAGACGCCTTGTCGAACAAGTGCGTTCGCTCAAGATCGAGCGCGACGTCGATGACATGATCCGGTTCCGCGGCGACGCCGACCGGCATTTGCGCCGTGAACGCGAATGGGCCGACGGTCCCGATCACCAGAGTGTGCGGCCCGAGCGGCTCGACGTCTTTCACAAGGATCCGGACGGAAGAGCCCGCCGGCGCGTCTTGCCGCAACACATGGTCGGGCCTGACGCCGAGCACCACGGGCTTACCGACGCTGCCGGCATAGGCCGCCTCGCGTGACTTCGGCACTCTCAACACCGTGCCCGACGGCTCGGTGAAAATGAGCGCGCCGTCGCGGGCAATGATCTTGCCATCGATGAAATTCATGCTGGGCGCGCCCATGAAACCGGCGACGAAGAGATTGCTGGGCTTTTCGTAGATCGTGATCGGATCGGCCGCCTGTTCGATGCGGCCGCGGTTCATCACCACGACACGGTCGGCCATGGTCATGGCTTCGACCTGGTCGTGCGTGACATAGACGATCGTCTTGGCGAGACGCCGGTGCAGCGCCTTGATCTCGGTCCGCATCTCGATGCGGAGCTTGGCGTCGAGATTGGACAATGGCTCGTCGAACAGAAACACATCCGGGCTACGCACGATGGCACGGCCGATCGCCACGCGCTGGCGCTGCCCGCCAGAGAGCTGCTTGGGCCGGCGCTGCAGATATTGTTCAAGGTCCAGCACGCGCGCCACGTCATTGACGGCCTTCTCGATGCTGGCGCGCGATTCGCCCCGCACCTTCATGCCGTAGCCGATGTTCTCTCCGACCGTCATATGCGGATAGAGCGCGTAGTTCTGGAACACCATCGCGCAATTGCGCAAGCCGGGACGCAATTGCGTCACGTCACGATTGCCGATGCGGATGGTTCCGCTCGTCACCGCCTCCAGTCCCGCGATCATGCGCAACGTCGTCGTCTTGCCGCAGCCGGACGGGCCGACAAGCACGACAAACTCCTCGTCGGCCACGTTGAGGTCGAGCCCTTCAATGATCTTGTAGGGCCCGTATGCCTTGCTGACGTTCTCGATCTCGACGTGCGCCATGGAATCCTTTTCCGCCCCTTCGTCGACGGCGAGTCAAGTCCCGGACGATGTTCGCGCATCATCCGGGACCTCTCACTGGAAAGCTAGTTCTTCGGTGGAAGGCCCATCGCCGCGCGATAGGCCGCGAGCTGCTTGGCGCGGCCGAACTCGTCGGTCAGCCGATTCCACTCCTTGGCCATCGCGTCGAGCGCCGCCTGCGGCGTGGTCTGGCCGGCCAGCGCCTTGCCGAGCTCGATCTCCACCACCTCGGTATAAGAGAAGTAGCCGGGCAGGCGCATGTCGAGCGCGACGTTCTTGGCATTGATGGAGTCTGATTGCGCGCCGAGATATTCCTTGGCCTCTTCCGGCGAGAAGATCTTGCTCCACAGTTGCAGATTGGCCGTGTGCGATTTGCGATAGGGATTGACACCGCTGCCGCCGGTGATCGCCGCCTGGCCCGACACTTCAGGACTTGTCAGTGTCTTGACGAAATCCCACGCCGCCTTCTGGTTCTTGCCGGCCTTCGGCACCGCGATCTGCCAGCCACCGAATGCCATGAACGGGCCCGGAAGCACGCTCGGGAACTTGTCCCACTTCTTGGTCTTGGCGTTCCAGATCTCGTCCGAACCGGGCAGCATCGCCGAACCGACCTTGCCCGAGATCTTCGACTGCTTCGGGTCGGCGGCGATGACACCGGTGTCGCCCCAGCCGATCGATTCCGCAACCTGGCCGCCGGCCACGGCCGCGTTCACCTCGCCGAACGAGAAGTTCAGCGCGTTGGGCGGCCCGAGCTTCGACGCCCTGATGTATTCCTCGAGCCCCTTCACCCATCCCGGGTTGTTGATCTGCGCGTCCATCGTCTCGGGGTCGAAGAACATCGCGCCCGGATAGTTCGGATTGTTGGTGTAGGCCGCCGCATGGCTGAAGAAGAACCAGAACTGCTGACCGCCGCGGCGGAAGGCTTCCGCCGTTCCCCACAGCCCCTTGTCTGGCCGCTGGAAAAACTCCGCAATGTCGAGATACTGCTTCCAGGTCTTCGGCGGCGCGAGGTCGTAGCCGTATTTGGCCTTGAACGCGTCCTTCTCCTTGGGATCGCTGAACAGGTCGGTGCGGTAGGTATAGGTGTGGACGTCACCATCCATCGACTGCGAGTAGATCTTGCCTTCCCACACCATCAGCCGTTCGCGATAGGCAGGTTCGATATCGTCCCAGTCCTTGCCGGACTGCATCTCCTTCGGCATCTCGCTGAGATAGGGCACGAAATCAGGCAGCCAGGCCGGCGCGAAGCTGACGAGGTCGAAGGTCGCGTCCGACGCCGTCAGCGATGTCGCGATCTTCGGATAGAGCTCGGACCACGGGAATTCGACGACATTGACCTTGCCGCAGGTCTTCTTGGCCCATTCGTCCGCGCCGAGCTTGAGCGCGGAGGCGATATACGGCCCGGTCTGCGACGCCACCGTCAGGGTGACGCCGGTATAGTCCGGACTGCAGGCAGCATTCGCCTGGCTCGCGGCACAGGCCATCGCGAGCGAGGTGGTCAGCATCAGGAACGTCCGTCGCAACATCGTCTAGTCCTCCCTACAAGGTTTTTTGCTATTTGATGGCCCCGAGCAGCAGGCCCGACCGCATCATCCGGCTGAGCAGGCCCGCCATGATCATCATGGGAATGATGGCGACGAGCGCCGCAGCCGATATCGCCCACCATTCGTCGCCGCGCTGGCTGTTCTGTCCCGCCACCAGGATCGGCAGCGTCTGCCATCTGGAATTGGTCAGGAACAGCGCGAACAGAAACTCGTTCCAGACGAAGGCCAGCGTGATCATGAACGTCGCCAGCAGCCCGTTCATCGACATCGGCACCACGATGCCGAGGAAGATGCGCCAGCTCGGCACATTGTCGACCATCGCCGCCTCCTCGACCTCGATCGGCACAGCCTCGAAGAAGTCGCGCATCAGCCAGACGACGATCGGCAGCGAGAAGGCGACGTAGCACAGCGTCAGGCCGACAAAACTGTCGATCAACTGGAAGCCGAGCCGGCCGATCTCGCTGTAGAGCAGATACAACGCGAAGGCAGTGACGATAGGCGGGAACATGCGCTGGCTGACGAACCAGAACAGGATGTCCTCATTGCCGAGGATCGGTCCCGGCAGCGGCAGGCGATTGGCGGCGACGGCCACGATCAGCGCGATCGGAAAGGCCAGCAACAGGGCCTGCGGGCGGGTGAACCCGAACGTCGTGTTGAACAGCAGGTAGCCGCCGAGCGCGAGCAGGAAGAACGCGAGGCCCGCGCCGAGGCGGACCTTGAATTCGAAGCGCACCAGCGCATAGGCCGCCATCGCGCCGATCGCCGTGGCGATGGCCGCCGCGGACAGGCCAACGATGGTCGAGTTCAGGAAGGTCCGGAAGAACTCGCCGCGGATGCCCTGATAGAGATCGATGAAGGGCTGCAAGGTCGGCGTGAAGTCGATGAACGGCAGATAGGTCGGTCCGCCGACGACGCCGGGCGGCGTCTTGAAGGCGGTCACCACCACCCAATAGAGCGGAAACACCGTGATCAGGCACCAGACGAGAACGCCGGCTGCGACGAGGCGGCGGCTCCATGGCGACAGTCCCGTCAAGCCCTGCCCGCTCATCGGCGCTTCTCCAGATGCGGCCGCAGCAGCGCCAGGTAAGTCACGCCAATGATCGTGATCGCGATCAGGAACAGGAAGCTGAGCGCCGATGTGTAGCCAAGATTGAACTTCTTGAAGCCTTCCTGATAGGCGAACAGCGTCAGCGTCTCGGTGTCCACGCCCGGCCCGCCGCCCGTCATCACGAACACCGTGTCCATGATCTTGTAGCTCTCGATCAAACGGATGAAGACGACGGCGGCCGAGATCGGCAGCATCATCGGAAAGGTGATGCCCCAGAACTGCTGCCAGGCGCTGGCATTCTCGAGCTCGGCGGCCTCGTAGACATCTTCGGGAAGCGTTTGCAGCCCGGCCAGCATCATCAGGATGATGAACGGGGTCCACTGCCAGACCTCGACCGCGATGATGCAGGCGAGCGCCGAATGTCCATTGGTCAGGAACGGCAGGTTCACCAGGCCGAACTTCGACAGGAATTGGTTGAGCGGTCCCATCGTCGGATTGAAGATCATGCGCGCCACCAGCGCGACCGCGACCGGCGCCAGCAGCATCGGCAGCAGCAGGGCGACACGGAACAGCCGCTCACCCGGCACCCGCGCGTTCAGGGCCAGGGCGACGCCGAACCCGATCGCGTATTGCAGCCCGACCGCGATCAGCGCAATCAGCGTCGTGGTGAAGAGCGCATTCCAGAACCGCGGCTCCTGCAACAACGTCGCATAATTGCCGAGCCAGACCACGCGCGGCGGGATCGGCGGAATCAGGCGGTAGCTGAGGAAGCTCGTGGTCAGCGAATAGATCAGCGGAAAGATCGAGATCGCCAGCACGACGAGCACCGCCGGCCAGATGAAGACATGCTTGATCGGATCATTCCGCATCATCGCAGCATCATTCCCTCAGCAGCGCCTCGATCTCCGCGCGCCGCGGCATCGCGGGCGCGGTGCCCGGCCGGGTCACCGAGATTCCCGCCGTGGCCGAACCGAAGCGCGCAGCCTCGAGCGGATCGACGCCGTCCGCGAGCGCCGCCGCGAAGCCGCCGACGAATGCATCGCCCGCGCCGGTGGTTTCGACGACTTTGCCGGCCGCGAAGGGCGGCACGTGCAGCGAGCGATCCCGCGCATGGAATAACGCGCCGCGCTCGCCGAGGGTGATCAGCGCCGTCCCGGCGCCTTTGGCCAACAGGGCGTCGCCGGCGCGGCGAGCACCGGCAAGGTCGCCCACCGCGATGCCTGTGAGCGCTTCGGCCTCGGTCTCGTTGGGAACGACATAATCGCACAGCGCAAACAGGCCATCGTCGAATTGGATTGCCGGCGCCGGATTGAACACCGTGATGCTGCCGGCGGCGCGCGCGATCTCAAGCCCGCGCCGCGCCGCATCGACGGGCTGCTCGAGCTGCGTCACGAACACGCTGGAGTCGCGGATCGCATCCGCCACCGCGTCGACATCGGTCGGACCGATACCACCCGCTGCACCCGGCACCACGATGATGGCGTTGTCGCCGCGCGTCTCGTGGACATAGATGAACGCCGCTCCGGTCGGCGCCTCCGCCGTCCTGGCCACGCGCGGCCGGATTCCCTCGGCCTCCCAGGTCTTGATCGCAAGCTCGCCGAAGGCGTCGCTGCCGATCCGCGATATGAAGCTCACGCCGGCGCCGGCCCGCGCGGCCGCGACAGCCTGGTTGGATCCCTTGCCGCCGGGCCCCATCGCGAATCCCGATCCGGCGATGGTCTCGCCGATCGCCGGCATGTTGCCGGCGCGGAACGCGAGGTCGACGACGAAGACGCCGAGCACGGCGACGCCACTCTTGCTCATCTCGTCACTCCCCGTCCGGCGCGATGACGCCCTTGCTGAACAGGAAGCAGCCGTAGAAGCGCCGCTCGCCCGTCGCGATCACGCAATAGGCCGTCTTGGCCGTCTCGTAGAAAGCGTGGCGCTCGACGCCGACCAGCGGCCAGGACCGTCCCTCCGCGCGATCGATCGCGGCCTGCACCTCGCGCTGCACGGGGGGCACTTCCTTGGCCTGGCCGACGATCTCCATGCGGATCGCGGCATCGTCGACAAACGTATCGAGCGGCATCACCGAGAGAACGGCTTCGACCGCCTGGGCGGCACTCACATTGTCGATGCGCAGCAGCCTGCCGAGCACGCTCTGCCGCGCGATCGAGTCGGCCGGAAAATTGGTGTCGCACACCACCAGACGATCGCCATGCCCCATCGCCCGCAGGGCATAGAGCACGTCGGCATTGAGCAGTGGATCGATGCCCTTGAGCATGTTGCGTCCCTCCCTCGTCTTCAAATTCGCCGGACTCTGACGGTCCGAACCCCCATCGATATCACCGCAAGGTGACGTCGCTAGTCACCGTACGGAATCCAGATGTTCTTCACCTGCACCGTGTGGCGGAGCAGGATCGGGCCCTCGCTCGCGGCCTTGTCGTACCAATCGAGCGCGAGGCCATGATCGACCAGCGTGCGCTTGAGATTGCCGATCGAGTGCCGCTCGGCCGTCACCGAGGCGTCCTGCGATCCGAACGCCCAGAGCGCGTCGACATCGTCGTGTTCGGCAAGCACCTTGACCAGTTCGCTGTGATCGCCGGTGACGATGTTGACCACGCCGCCCGGCACGTCCGAGGTTTCCAGCACCTGATAGAAGTCGGTCGCGGCGAGCGGATGCCGCTCGCTGGGCACGGCGACGACCCGGTTGCCCATCGCAATCAGCGGCGCCACCAGACTGATGAAGGCGAGCAGCGGCGCCTCGTCCGGACAGGCGACACCGACCACGCCGATCGGCTCATGCATCGCGAGCGCCACGCCGCGCAGCGGCGGCGCGTGGATGGATCCTTCGAATTTGTCGGCCCAGGCGCCATAGCTGAACAGCCGCTCGATGCTCGCATCGACTTCCGTGCGCGCCTTCGCAGCCGACACGCCGGTCATGTCGGCGATGCGACGGGCGAACTCGTCGCCGCGCGCGGAAAGATTCTCGGCAAGGTAATAGAGGATCTGGGCACGATTATGCGCCGTCGCCCGCGCCCAGGATTCGGCGGAGCGCGCCGCGGCCACCGCATTGCGGATATCCTTGCGATTTCCCTCGCCTGCCTCGCCCAGGCGCCGGCCCTTCGGCGACAGCACCGGACGCGAATAATTGCCGTCCGGGCGCACCTGCTTGCCGCCGACGAACAGTTTTGCCGTTCGATCGATCGGCGGCACATCGAATCCGGCACTGGCGCCGGAAGCCGTCGGCAGCGGCGATGCCTTGGCCCGCGCCTTGCGCCCGCTCCAGGCCTTCGGCTTGAGATACTCATACATGCCTTCACGGCCGCCCTCGCGGCCGAAGCCGGACTCGCGATAGCCGCCGAAGCCGACGCTGGCGTCGAACAGATTGGTGGCGTTGACCCAGACCACGCCGGCCAAGAGCTTCGGCGCGATATCGAGCGCCAGACCGATCGTCTCGCTCCACACGCTGGCGGCAAGGCCGTAGCGCGTGTTGTTGGCGAGCATCACGGCCTCGTCGGGGGTGCGAAACGTCATCGCCACCAGGACAGGGCCGAAGATCTCTTCGGTCGCAACCGTCGAGGACGGATGCACGTTCCAGAGCAAGGTCGGCGGATAGAAACATCCTTCCGCCGGGATCGCACCGGACGCCTGATATTTCTCGGCGCCTTCCTTCACCCCGGTCTCGACCAGCGACTTGATCCGTTCGAGTTGCACCGGTGCGACCACCGCGCCCATGTCGATCGCCTTGTCGAGCGGCATGCCGACGCGAAGCGTCTCCATGCGGCGGATCAGGCGCCTGCGGAAAGTCTCCGCGATCCCCTCCTGCAGCAGCAGTCGCGAGCCGGCGCAGCAGACCTGCCCCTGGTTGAACCAGATGGCATCGACTACGCCTTCCACCGCGCCATCGATGTCGGCATCGTCGAACACGATGAACGGCGACTTGCCGCCGAGCTCGAGTGTCAGCGATTTGCCGGTGCCTGCGGTCGACTGGCGGATCAGCCGCCCGACCTCGGTCGAGCCGGTGAACGCGATCTTGTCGACGCCGGGACTTTCGACCAGCAATGCACCGGTCGCGCCATCGCCGGTCACAACGTTCAACACGCCCGGCGGCAGGCCGGCCTCGGCCGAAAGCTCGGCGAACAGCAGCGCCGTGAGCGAGGTGAACTCCGCCGGCTTCAACACCACCGTATTGCCCGCGGCCAGCGCCGGCGCGATCTTCCACGCCAGCATCAGCAGCGGAAAATTCCACGGAATGATCTGCCCGATCACGCCAACCGGCACCTGATCGGCGAATTCGCGCTCCTGCAACTGCGCCCAGCCGGCGTGATGGAGGAAATGGCGCGCAGCGAGCGGCACGTCGAGATCGCGGGTTTCCCGGATCGGCTTGCCGTTGTCGATCGCCTCCAGCACGGCGAACAGCCGGGCGTGCCGCTGCAGCATGCGTGCCAATGCATAGAGATGACGCGCGCGGCCGTGGCCGCCGAGCTTGGCCCAGGCTGTCTGCGCGGTGCGCGCGGCGCCAACCGCCGCCTCGACATCGGCGGCGGCGCCCTGCGCGATGCGCGCCAGCGTCTTGCCCGTGGCCGGCTCGGTCGTCGTGAGGTGTTTGCCGGCATGCGGCGCGGTGAGCTTGCCGGCGATGAAATGCCCGAAGGTGGCGCCATGCCGCGCCAGCCAGGCGCGTGCCTCGCCGTCCGCCTCCGGCGCGGGGCCGTACTCCATGGTCTCGAAATAGTTTGCGACGCTCATCGCTGGAGTCTCATCCCACGGGGTGGCGATTGAAGGCCGAATAGTGGCCGGTCACGTGATGCTCGAGCTGCCGCTCAATATCGGCGAGCAGGCTGGAGGCGCCGATGCGGAACAGGTCCGGCTCGAGCCAGTCGCGTCCCAGTTCCTCCTTCATCAGGAACTGGTAGTTGAGCACGTCCTTTGCCGTCGAGATTCCGCCGGCCGGCTTGAAGCCGATCTGGTAGCCGGTGCGCTCCTGATAGACGCGGATCATCCGCAGCATCGCGAGCGTCACCGGCAGCGTCGCGTTGACGCCTTCCTTGCCGGTGGAGGTCTTGATGAAGTCGGCGCCGGCCATCATGCAGACCATCGACGCCTTGGCGACGTTGCGCAGCGTCTTGAGATCGCCGGTGGCCAGGATCGTCTTCAGATGGGCGTCGCCGCAAGCGGCGCGGAAATCCCGAACCTCGGCGTAAAGCGCCCGCCAATCGCCGGTCAGCACATGCTCGCGCGTGATGACGATGTCGATCTCCTCCGCGCCGTCGCGGACCGACGCCTCGATCTCCTTCAGCTTCAGATCGTGCGGCACGAGACCTGCGGGAAATCCGGTCGAGACCGCAGCGACCGGGATGCCCGATCCGTCGAGCGCTTCGACGGCCGTCGCCACGAACCGATGGTAGACACAGACCGCGCCGGTATGCAGCTCGCGGCCGGCAAAGCCGAGCCGCTCGAGAACGTCGCCGCGCACCGGCGCTTTGGCCTTGGCGCAGAGGCGCTTCACCCGTTCGGTCGTATCGTCGCCATTGAGCGTCGTCAGGTCGATGCAGGTGATCGCCTTGAGAAGCCACGCCGCCTGCGCGTCCTTCTTGACCGTGCGCCGGCCCGGCAGGCTCGCAACGCGGCGTTCGGCGGCCGACAGATTGATCCTGATCCCGTCGATCCAATCCATCTCGAGCGCGCGGCCGCTGTTGCGCGGGAGCTGATGCCCGCTGCCCGGGGAAGGCGGCTGCGCGGCCAATGGGGACGGATTCTGCATGAAGACGCTCTGCGTCATGAAGGCGCCGTGCGGTCCTAGCGAATCGACGAGATCGCCAGATAGACTGAATGTGTCGATCGCAACATGTGATCCTCCCCTGACCTTGCCGCGGGGTTCGCCGACGGCCTGCGGACGACATCGTCCCCGACCCTCGATCAGCCCGCCGGACTGGATGTTATTATTATAACAAATCGACGTTGATAAACTCACAACATTGTAAGATCATTGTCAATCGGATAAGCAAGCCCGGCGATTAAAATGGCTGAAACATCGAACGCACGACCAAGCGAGACGCGCGTGCAGCGCCTGCAGAGGCTGCGCCGCGCCGTCGAATCGAGCGGCACGCTGCATCTGAAGGACGCCGCCGAGCTCCTCAAGGTTTCCGAAATGACGGTCCGGCGCGATCTCGCCGGGCCGGACGCCGCGCTGGCGCTGCTCGGCGGCTACGTCGTCAATGCGGCGTCGCCGACCGGGATCAAGTACGCGTTCGAGCAGGAGATCGATCAGCACACCCAGGACAAGCGCCTCGCCTGCCGGTCTGCCGCGGCCTCGATCAAGGAAGGCGATACGATCTTCATCGATTGCGGCACGACGATGCAGTCGCTGGCGGACTGCCTGCCAGAGGACCTGCCGCTTTCGGTGATCTGCTATTCGATGAACGTGGCGTCGATCGTCACGCGACGGCCGGCCACGCAGGTGATGCTGATGGGCGGCCTCTACCATCCGTCGTCGCAGTCCTTTGCGTCGGACGACGGCCTGTCCTACCTGCGACGGCTCGGCATCAACAAGGCCTTCATCTCGGCGGGCGGCGTGCACTGGACCCGCGGCGCGAGCTGCTCGAATTTTCACGAGGTCGCCGTCAAGCAGGCCGTCATCGAGACCGCGATGGAGAGCATCCTGGTGATCGACGCGAGCAAGCTCGGCAGTCTCAAATCGGCATTCTTCTCCGATATCGGCGCGTTCTCGCGGATCATTGTCGGCGGCACGGCGTCAGCGGACATGCGCAAGCACTTCCGCAGCCTTCCTGTAGAATATGTGACCAGCGCAACCTGATCCGAGCGGGGGCTGGCACGCCCGGATCAGGCTGCTCACGATGCGCGGGCTCGCGGGACCACGCATCGAACTCCCGCTGCTCAGTTGCAGGCTGGCTTCGCCTTGTTGCAGGCGTCGGTCAGCTCCGGCGGCGGCTCCTTCTTGAACACCGTCTTGTAGGATTCCAGCACGTTGGACTGCGTTACCGGCAGCGACTGCACGCCGATCCAGCCCGGCGTTTCCTTGCCGAGCAGCGCATTCATCATGGCCATCGCTTCGGCGACACCCTGGTCATAGGGGCGCTGCGACCCGGTCGCCTTCAAGGGACCACCCTTGGCGATCTCGATCGCCGATTGCAGGCCGAGGTCGACGGTGGTGACCGGAATGTCGATGCCCTGCGCGCGCATCGAGCTCAGCGTATCGAGCGCCGGCTGGTCCCAGACCGCGAACAGGCCTTTGATATCCGGATTGCCGGTGAGGAAGTCGCCCGCGATCTGCGACACCTTCGGCGGGTCGGTGAAGTCGACCTGCTTCATCTTGATGTCGGGACGGTTCTTCTGCATCCACTCGCGGACACCCTTGGTGCGCTCGTTGGTGCTGAAATAGTCGACGCCGAAATTGACGAGACCGATGGTGCCGCCCTGCGCGACGCAGGACGCCAGGATCTGGGCCGCGATCTGGCCATTGCCCTGGCTATCCGCGGAGATCATGGACGCATATTCCTCGGGATGCTTCAGTCCGGTCGGGATGCTGTCCATCAGCACGAGCTTGATGCCGGCCTTGGCGATCTTCTTGTAGGTCGGCGCGGTCGCGGTGAAATCGACCGGGATCGAGATGATGCCGTCCGGATGCTGCTGGATGGTGTTCTCGATATCGGCGATCTGCTTGTCGACCTGATATTCGGCGGACGCGACGCCGGTGACGGTCACGCCATACTTCTTCAGCGTATCGGTGATGCCCTGGATCTGCAGTTGCGCCCAGTCGAGATTGACGGTCTGCATGGAGATGCCGACCTTGAAATGCTTCTCCTTGATCTTGGCGGCATCGGCGTCCGACAGCGCCAGCACCTCGGGCGAGGCGGCCTTCTCGCCATGCGGCCCCTGACCGACGATCGATTTCGGTCCAAGCGTCGCGAGATCGACGCCCTTGACGCAGGTTGCAGGCACTTCGGCGCGGGCCGAGGGGGCGATCGAAATGGCCGTCGCCGCGATCAGCGCGGTCAGCGGCAGGGTTTGTCGCAAGATTGGCTTCATTGTTTCCTCCCGTTTTGGTCGCCGATTGACCGGAGGCCGGCGACCTTGCCCCTACCCTTGCAACGCCTGACCTTGCGGCCATGCGCTGCGCCATCGTGCTCTAGCGTTTCGTGAATGCGACCGCGGCCACGATGATCGCTCCCTTGATGACGAGCTGCAGCGGCGAGCTGACGCCGAGCAGCACGAGGCCGTTGTTGAGTGTGCCGATGATGAGACTGCCGAACAGCGTTCCCAGGATGTAGCCGCGCCCGCCGAACAGGCTGCAACCGCCGAGGATCACGGCGGCGATGACGTCGAGCTCCATGCCCTGCACGACGTCGGGCCGCGCGGCGTGCGAGCGCGCGGACAGCACCAGCGCCGCAAGCCCGGCGAGCGCGCCGGTCAGCACAAAGGCCGCGGTCGTCACCCATTTGGTGTTGATGCCGGAATACAGCGCCGCGGTCGGATTGCCGCCGACCGCATAGATGCGGCGGCCGAACACGTTGTAGTGCAGCAGCAGGATGCCGACGATCATCGCCACCAGCGTCCAGGCGATCGGAACGGGTATGCCCAGGAACGAGCCTTCGCCAAAGATCGCGAAATAGGTCTCGTTGGTGATGATCACCGGCTTGGTATTGGTCACCATCATCGCCAAACCGCGCGCCATGCTCAGTGAGCCGAGCGTCACCAGGAACGACGGGATCGAGAGCTGCGTGGTCAGGATGCCGTTGAGCAGCCCGACCAGCGCGCCGGTGCCGAGCCCGGCGGCAGCGCCGACGATCCAGCTGTTGTTGATCTGGCTCATGGCGAGCGCCGCGGCCATGCCCGACAGTGCCAATGTCGACGCGACCGACAAATCGATCTGGCGCGCGATGATCACAAAGGTCATGCCAACAGCGATGATCGAGACCAGCGTGGTCTGGCGTCCGATGTTCAGGAAATTGTCGACCGACAGGAACCAGGGCGAGGACAGGCTGAACACGACCAGCAGCACGAGGAAGGCGATGTACAGCATGTAGGGCCGCTCGCCCCGCAGCAGATTCTGCAGCAACTTGCGGCGACGATCGGATCGGGTCGACGAGGCGACGAGATTGGGCGCGGTCAGTTCGGTCATGCTTGCAAAACGCCTTGTTCGGAAGCCTGGTAGATCTGCAGCAGATGATGGAGCTCTTCGGCATCATCGATCTCCCCGCGCACCAGCGTTCGCGCCACGCGTCCATCGACGATCACGGAGATGCGGTCGCAGAGCTCGATCAGTTCGACGAGGTCCGACGAGACCACCAGGACGCCGGTGCCGTCGCGGGCGGCATTGCGGATCACGCCGTAGATCTCCTCGCGCGCGCCAACGTCGACGCCAACCGTCGGCTCGTCCAGCAGCAGCAGGCGCGGCCGCGGATCATTCCATTTTCCGAACACGACCTTCTGCTGGTTGCCGCCGGATAATGTCCTGACCAGGCTCGAGGCGCCTTGCGCCTTCACCGACAGCCTCGCCACCGCAGCGTCGGCACGCCGAGCGGCGGCGCGCTGCTGCATGAAGCCCCAGCGCGAGAAATGCGGAATCCGCGGCAATGTGATGTTGCGCTCAATCGAATGATCCAGCACCAGGCCCTGCATGTGCCGGTCTTCCGGCACCAGCGCGACGCCATGGTCGATCGCATCGGCCGCGCCGTTCGGCAGCCACGCCCGGCCCTCGATCGCCAGTGTGCCGCTGTCGACCGGCCGAAGGCCGAAGATGGTCTCCAGGACCTCGGTGCGTCCGCTGCCAATCAGTCCGGCAAGGCCGTGGATCTCACCCTTCATCACGGACAATTCGACGGCCGACAGGCGGTCGTTGGACACGCCCGACAGCGACAGAACCGGCGACGGATCGAACGAACGCGCGGCCGCGGGCTCGGCGCGCGACACCGCGGGCGCCAATCGATCGGTGCCGATGATGGCGTTCACCAGCCGCTTCATGTCGGTCTCGGCGGTGACGAACGTGCCGGCATTGGCGCCGTCGCGGAGCACCGTGACACGCTGCGAGATATCGAACACCTCGTTGAGCCGATGCGTCACATAGATCACGCCGACGCCGCGGCGCGTCGCCTTGCCGATCGCGTCGAACAGGATACGAACTTCATCCGAAGTCAGGGACGATGTCGGTTCATCAAGGATCAACAGGCGCACCTCGCCCATCAGTGCCTTGGCGATCTCGGTCATCTGGCGGTAGGCGAACGGCAGCGAGCCGACTGTTGCCTTGGTATCGAGGGGAATGCCGAGTTCGCTCAGGAACGCCTCGGCCCTGGCCATCAGTTCGCGCTTGCGGACAAAGCCGAACCGCGTACGCGGCTCGCGGCCGAGCAACAGGTTGTCTGCAACGCTCAGCGACTCGACGAGACTGAGGTCCTGATAGACGACGGCGATGCCCGCCTCGCGCGATCTAGCCGGACTGTCGAACGTCGCCGGTTTGCCGGCGATCTCGATCGCGCCGCTGTCGGCCGCATGAACGCCACTGAGGATCTTGATCAGCGTGGACTTGCCGGCCCCGTTCTCGCCGAGCAGCGCGTGCACCTCGCCGGCCCGGACCTCGAGGTTGACGTCGCGCAACGCCCGCACGCCGCCGAAGCGCTTGTTGATGCCACCGACCATCAACAGCGCCGTCGACGGCCGAGGCTCGGCTGCGATCGAACCGGACAATTCCAAATTTTCCTCCCGTCGCCCGCGCGAGGCGCTGGTACGATGGTGACATGTTGTTATTTTTGCAACTTATTGTGTTATAATTCTATCACATCGGTCGACCTGTCAATGGGAGATCGCGCCGGCGGGCGCTCGAATTGGAGGCGGCGGCGATCGGATCCTGCACCGCCATACGTGCTGCCGGCCTCCGCCAGGCACGATGCAGCCGGAAGGTTGTGCTACGCTGCAATCACTCTCTTCATCAGAGCCAACGCCGGTGAACCACGATGAAACTGAGTGCCGCGATTGCCGTCGCCCTGATCTCCTCTTGCCTGCCTGCAACAGCGCAGCAAGGCGGTGCCGACCTCTACGCGCAACGCTGCGCGCAATGTCACGACAGCAGCAATACGGGTGTTCGCGCGCCGAGCCGCGCCGCGCTGCAATCCAGATCGTTCGACGAGGTGCTTGGTGCGATCACCACGGGCCCGATGGCGTCCTTCGCGCAAGGGCTGAGCAGCGACGAGCGGGCGGCGATCGCCTCGCTCGTCACCGGAAAGGCCGCTTCGCTCGCGGCAACCGAGAGCGCGGGCCAATGCACGCAGAACGAGACCGGCTTTCCGCAGCCGATCGACGGGCCGCGGTGGAACGGTTGGGGCGCGGATATCAACAACAGCCGGTTTCAGCCGGCGGCCATGGCCGGCCTCGCGCAAGACCAGATCCCGCGACTGCGTCTGAAATGGGCGTTCGGGTTTCCTGAGACGTCCAACGCCAACGCGCAGCCGGCTGTCGTCGGCGGCTTGCTGTTCGTCGGTGGCGGCGACCGCAAGGTCCACGCCCTCGACGCCAAAAGCGGCTGCACGCGCTGGGCGTTTCCGACCGAGGCGCCGGTGCGGACGGCCATCAGCTTTGCCCCGCTGGACAACGGCCAGCCTGCCATCTTCTTTGGCGATGTGCGTGCCAACGTCTACGCCCTGAATGCCGCGACCGGCAAGCTGATCTGGAAGAGCAAGGTCGACGATCATGTGGCCGCCCGGATTACCGGTGCGCCGGTGTTCTATTCCGGCGTCGTCTATGTCGGCGTTTCATCGATCGAGGAGGCTATCGGGTCTCGTCCCACCTACCAGTGCTGTACGTTTCGCGGCAGCGTCGTTGCGCTGAAGGCCGAGACCGGCGCACAGATCTGGAAGGCCTACACGATCCCTGAGGCACCGCATCCGACACGGGCGAACGCGATCGGGACCCAGCTGTTCGGTCCGGCCGGCGCGTCGGTCTGGTCCGCGCCGACGATCGATGTGCAGCGCCAGGCGCTCTATGTCGCGACCTCGAACAGCTATGCCGATCCGGCAACCGACACCAGCGATGCCATCCTCGCGTTCGATCTCACGACCGGCCGAATGCTGTGGCATCAGCAAGCCACGCCGAAGGACAGCTTCATCGTTGCGTGTTTCGGCACCGATCAGAGCAATTGTCCGGAAGACCGCGGCCCCGACCATGACTTCGGTCAATCGCCGATCCTGGTGAGCCTGCGTGATGGACAGCGCGTGCTGGTGATCGGCCAGAAATCCGGCGTGGTCCACGCGCTCGATCCCGACCGTGAGGGCAAGATCCTGTGGCAGACGCGGATCGGCAAGGGTGGCGCGTTGGGCGGGACCGAGTGGGGTTCCGCCGCTGACCAGGACCGAATCTATGTCGCCAATTCGGACGTACGATTTCTAAGGGACGGCACGCGACGTCTGAATTCAAGCGAAGGTGGCGGCCTGTTCGGACTCGATCTTGCGACCGGCAAGATCGCGATGCAGGTGGCGCCGGTGGCCTGTGGCGACCGCCCCCAGTGCAGTCCCGCTCTCTCCGCGGCGGTCACCGCCATTCCCGGCGTCGTGTTCTCGGGCGGCGTGAGCGGCTTCCTGCGCGCCTACGCGACCGATGACGCACGGCTGCTCTGGGAAATCGACACCGCCCGCGACTACACCACGGTCAACGGCGTTGCGGCCCATGGCGGCGCCATGGACGGACCCGGCCCGGTGGTCGTCGACGGCATGCTGTACGTCAATTCCGGCTACGCGCAATGGAGCGGGCTGCCCGGCAATGTTCTGCTGGCCTTTGAAGTCGGCAACCCCTGACAAGTATTTGCGCCGGCAAGCTGAGCACTACTCGCGGCGGGCTATTCGTGCTTTGATGCCGGACAGGATCAGTCGAGAGGTCCGAAGGGAGACCGTGTGGTGATTGGTGACGTGCTACGCAACATCACGTCAGGGGCCGTTACCCTCGCGCGCTCCAATGGTCCCGAATCGCCGATAGGAGGGACCGGCGTCCCGAAATCGACCGACATGGCAGCCGCGCTTCAAATCGATGCGCATGTCGTTGCGCACGAAAAACGCAGAAACTATAAGTGCTTGAAAGAATGGTCGGAGTGGCAGGATTCGAACCTGCGACCCCTGCGTCCCGAACGCAGTGAGCATCTTCTAACTTATTGATTTTTCTTGTGTGGTGGCCACTCCCGTCCCGTTTTGTTCACGGTCGTTTCACCCAATTCATTGCGATTTCGTTGCGGCATTTCCTGACGAGAACGGCGCTCGCTGAGATGTCGAGCCGGCGAGCTGCAATGTGACCTGACTAAGTTCAAAATCAGCATCTGATCGCAAGGAGAAGCAATCCTAGCGATTTCCGAGCGCCCCTAAACTCTGCCGCATGAACACTGGTTTTTACGTAACAAGCTCAGTTCTTTCAGAAGACCGACTCTGATGACGTCTTCGGAAAAAGTGATCTGGCGGCGCCCACGATCGGCACCGATTGCACCCGGCCATCGACCGGACCTGCCGCTCGCCAACTTCCTTGACTGCGTCGGTGACGAGTTACTCCACGACTGCTCCAAAGCGCCACCCTCGGGCTTGTCTGGGTAGCCAGCTAAAACAGTAAGCCAAGTCTTTTCACTACTCATGCATTTCATTGCTGGCGCGGGAGGGATCCGACCGCCGAATGACGAAAACAAGATACGTCGGCGTCGCCAGCTCTATGCTGTGGCTGGTCCACCGTAAAAATCTTGGTCCGTTTCTGACAGCGACGTAAGGTCATGTCAGGATCGCCACACTGCGCGTCGGGTTCAGATTTTTCAAAGCACAGTTTGCCGCTTACTGCGCGCTTGCGGCGTTGGCACGACCATTGCTCCAGCAAAGATCAGCTTCAAAGATACAGAGGAAAACGGTCATGCTCTTCTTCCCTAGCTCGCGCGTCCTACACAGAACAGCGATCCGCGCGTTTACTTGACCGGGCGCAATACTAGACATACGGACCCGCAATTGTCCGATCGCAAATGCATTTACCGCCGCGGTACTTGCCTTAGGTTCATTCGCCCATGAAATCCGCGATTGTGTTCGACTGGAATGGCACGCTGCTCGATGATGCCAATGCGGTGCTTCAAACCATCAATGCAATTTTGAGCCGATTCGGTCGCGCAACCGTAGATATGCGCAGGCTTCGAGAGGAATTCGAACTCCCTCTTTCGGTTCTCTTCCGCAACCTAGACATGTCGAAAGATGAAATCGACGTCGTGGAGAGAAATGACAGCGCCATTTTTCATGACACTTACGAATTCTTGGCGCGCAACGCTGCCTTACGCAAAGGGGCACGAAATGTTTTGCTCGCCGCTGATCACAGAGCCGTTCACACCATTATTGTCAGCAATCACATTGTTGAACCAATTCGCGCACAAGTGCGAAGACTTGGAATCAAGACTCACGTCACGGACATTTTGGCATTTGAGAACCGCGCAACCCAGTTTAAGAGCGTGAACAAGGAAGAACGTCTGCGCTTGTATATGCAGGCCAATGATATACCTCCACAAAGAACCGTCATCGTGGGTGACATGCCAGTTGAGACGGAGATTGCCCGCAATCTCGGTCTTATCAACGTATCAATAATGGGGGGATTCGTTTCCGAAGCACGCTTGCGCGCCGCGGGGCCTGATTACATGATTCATGACCATCACGAATTATTACCCATTTTGCAGAAGCATTGCATTCTTCCGATCGGATGAGTCACCACAAGAGCATAACAGAAGAAGCTGCCGGTTGGCGCGCTATTGCTGTCCGCTTGGTCTTCACACCATTCGACGAGAGTGGTCGGCGATCAAGTTCTTTCGTCACACGGGCGAACTATCAGTCAGTTCAGTCCGAAAGCTTGCGCCAAATATCGCGATCCGTTCGGCGCCCATGTGAGTCTACGCGGTCGGTCTGAGTCCGTCACATGGCACGATGCTTGCTGGAATCATTCGCTACCGAGAGGCGAGGAAGACACTGCGAGGGGCTTGGAAAAACAACATGAGCAGAACGGCTGTGATCGGTGACGTCATTTCAGGCACCGATGTTGTGAAGCGTGCAGCGCGCATCGGTGCCGAAGTCAAAAATATCAAGCTATCGGGCGATCTACCGGACCACACGATCGACGCTATTAACAGCTTGTTGCTCGAGCACAAGGTGATCTTCTTCCGCAATCAAGGACATCTCAATGACGCCGAGCATGAGCGCTTTGCCGCTCGCCTTGGAAAGCTAGTTCCCCATCCGATGCTCGGTCCTACCAAGGGGATGGCGTCGCTCCTCGAACTGGACTCCAGTCGCGGCGGCGGTCGCGCCGATGTTTGGCATGCGGATGGGACCTTCGCCGAAGCCTATCCCAAAACTTTGGTCCTACGAGCCGTTGTAATGCCGACGTTCGGAGGCGACACCGTGTGGTCGAACACAGCGGCTGCTTATCTTGATCTACCGGCACCGCTACAGCGGCTTGCAGAGGAACTATGGGCCGTTCACAGCAACGTTTTCGATTACGCCGGAATCGCGCGCGTCCGCGAGGTCGACAAGAGACACTTTGACGAGGTGTTCACCAGAACGGTTTTTGAGACCGAGCATCCCGTCGTGCGCGTCCACCCCGAAACAGGCGAGCGGGCGCTGGTGCTCGGCGCCTTGGTGAAGCACTTTATTGGGGTCCCTAAGTACGACGGACAAAAGCTGTTCGATCTGTTCCAGTCTCACGTCACCGCGCCCGAAAACACTGTGCGCTGGAACTGGCTAGAGGGCGATATCGCGATATGGGACAATCGCGCAACACAGCATTACGCAGTCAACGATTACGGTGACCAGCATCGCGTCGTACGTCGGGCCACGATCGATGGTGACGTGCCCATCAGCGTAGATGGCCGGAGCAGTGTAACGCGCCTGAAGGTAACGGAATAGCGGCCCAAACTCGGCGGCGCCTAGGTTTATGCATCGCATTAAGCGTCGCGCGACAGCTTTGAGAAACCTTAGGCATCACTGTCCTGCGCCGGCGACCGGTGCGTCGCCTCGACGTTTCAGTTTAGAAAACCCTCGATCGGTGGCCATAAAGCGCGCTAACATGGGGGCGATAAGCTTAGTCGGTTCGACGACTTGACCACCTTGAAGCGAAAGGGCCTCTGCATATGCAATGAGATCACGATGCACGGCCGCCGGCAGCTCCGTACTCACTTTGACCGGCTTGTCGTCTGGAAGCTCTCCTATTTTGAGTTTTGGCATGTTGTCACCCTCTATACGGCGTAACTATGAGGTCACGATTGACAAGAACACGAACCGGGAAACCAGGCCGCACGGTCAAAGTGGGCTGGATATTGAGACTGCGTCGAACCACCTGCTGTCCGGTTTGGTTTAGTGAGTCGGAGGCGCCGTGTCGCAACGCCTGGATGATGGCGCTGTCGTTGCTATTGGTGTCCGAACCAGCCCCTAGTTCGGTCCCGACCGCCAGAAACGTCGATAGTGCCGCAGCCTTGAATAGCTCTGCCCAGTGATTGTCGACTTGGTCTTCCAGACCCGCATACCCAGCGCTATCAGCGCCAGGCTGCCGCTCGAGAACGATAGAATGTCCATTCGGCATAATCAGCCGCGTCCAGACCAGTAGGACACGGGACTGGCCGAAAGTAACCTGACTATCGTATGTGCCGATCAGACGCGCTCCCTGAGGCACAAGCAGAAAGCGGCCGGTCGGCGTGTCAAAAACATTCTCGGTGACCTGCGCGGTAATTTGGCCCGGCAGGTCCGATCGGATCCCGGTAATCAGGGCTGCCGGAATGACCGTCCCAGCCTGCACGACATATGGTGAAGCCGGCTTGGTGATGCGGTCGGGGCTGACCGTGCGACGGTCCACAGAAGCATTCACGAAGGCAAGCTTTCGGTCTTGACCGTTCTGCGCCAATCCGTCGTCGCCAGTGCTCGATAAGTTCGGCGACGCGACGCGGTCGCCTTCAACAGCCGCAGCGGCAGGCGGACGTCCTTCTCCTCCCTTGGTCGGAGCGAACAAATGGCTAATGCGGGCTGCCTCCGTCTCCTGGTCTCGGCGCTGCTGTTCCGCATCAGCCCCGATCGCCGGCGAGTGGCCTTGGGCAGCAAGGATTGGCCGACCGAGGTCGCCAGGGAGTGGCGGACCAAGCTGCGGTATTGGCTGGCGCGGAACGCCAGCATAATCCTTCGGCAGCGTCGTAAGGCCATCGGCAACATTGTGATGGTCAGTGCTGTAGAGTTCATCGGCCGCCTGGTTTCGGGGACGATTGTTCTGCAGCGACCACAGGACTGCTCCACCAATGACAAAGAGGGCAAGCGCACTCCCTCCGGCCAGGACTTTTCGCGACAACCGTGTCACGCGCGGATGCTCCGCTCTCAGTCGGAAGCTTTTGGACTGCTCCTCTTGTGTCTCCGGCGGATCTGCTTGCTCGTGATCGTTTCCACTCTGGCTGATCATGACGACGGCCTCCCGTCGGTCCTGACAATCCTGACCTTTTGCTGGCGCTCACTGCCGAGCCTCAGTTCAGCTGCTCCAAACAGCCGATCGACGATTAACACGTTACCGTAGGCGCGATAGTTGACGAGCTCGGTCTTCCCGTCAGGGCCGATGACAAAGAGCGGTGGCATCTCTCCCTGGACGATACCTTTAGGGAATTCGACGTAGACCTTGCGGCCATCGTCGTATGCGGCGAGCGGCCGCCAGGGTGGACTGTCCCCTTCAATGGCATAGCGGGAGATACGCTGCCCTGGATCCGGAAGAGGGGGTCTCAGAGCGACTGAACGGGATCGTTCGCGCGCTGTTTCAGGATAGTACCAGGCAACAGACGGCATATATGGCCGCTCGCGGGAGCGGAGCTCAATGAGGTAGGTGCGCCGGTCGGTATTGACAACGAGGTTAGTCTCGATCGATGCGCGGGTCGGCTTGACCAGGATATGGACGCGTCGCGTATCGCCGCTCCCGCTCTCAGTATCGCCTACGACCCAGCGTACGGTATCTCCGGCCGCGATGGGCCCTGATCCCGTCAGTTGCTCTCCCTCCTCGAGCGCGACGTCCGTGATCTGCCCCGGCGCGGCATAGATCTGATAGAGCGCCCCGGGACTGTAGGCGTAGATCTGCGCTGCGTTGAAATATCCCCGCTTCCGCGGTTCGACCCGGGCTGCGCTGTTTGCCGTCTCAACCCGGCTCACAGGGTCGGGCTCTTCCTTCCCTCCTGACTTGCCGCCGAGAGCCGGTTTCCAGAGCGGTGGAACGTGAAGCGGTCGCGACTTGTCATCCAGAGGCGCTGGCGGCGCCGGCGGCGGCGGGATTTCCGCGTCATAGCTGATCTGTGGCGGGATGTAGGTCGCGCACCCACCGAGCGCCGACGAACAAACCAGAAGAGCGGATAGAAATGCTCGCTTCGATGTCACGAGCTCGGACCAAGTCGAATTGCACCTACTGTACACGATAGGACGCTTCGAATAAACGTAAGACGGGGTCTTGGTCACTGACTCAACTCCTTTGACCAGTTGATGGCGCGGACATAGACGCCAAGGGGATTCTTGCGCAGGCGTTCGGCATCGCGCGGCATCTCGATCACGACGGTGAGAATTGCGGTCCAACGCTCGGTCGAACTCAGCGAGCCATTATCGTAGGTGCGCTGGATCCATGCGACCCGAAAGCTTTCTGAAGACGCGCGAATGACGCTCGACACGTCGACGGAGATTTGCGCCTTACCCAGTTTGGCAAAAGGGTCATTGTTGCGCGCGTAGTCGTTGAGCGCAGCGGCGCCGCGATCGGTTGCAAAATCGTATGCCCGGAGCCAGTTTTGGCGCAGAACGATGCCGTCGGCCGGAAGGCCCCTGACATCCTCGATAAAGCGCGCCAGATGGTAGGCGATCTGTGCATCAGTGGGTTGATAGTCGATGTTGGCCGGCGCGACCCTTTGGGCCTGGCCAAGATGGTCGACTTCGACCACCCAGGGCGTGATCGAGCCTTGATTCGACTGCCGGACAAGGCTACCTGCGAGACCGGCTGACAACATCAAGCAGCCGAATGCCATCAGGCGCCAGTTCTTGGCTTGCACGCGCGCTGATCCAATGCGTTCGTCCCAAACTTGAGCTGCTTTCTGATACGGCGTGACCGGTGCGGGCATGCGCCCGTAATGAACGGAAGTTCGTTTGAACATCGATGGTTGCCCCTGGTATCGAGTGATCGGTTTCAAGTCGGGCGATGGAAGGGTTGAGGTGCTGCTGTGCGGCGTAGGTACAGTGGTGCGTCTCAGCGCTCTCCTTCGGACAAATCGACGGAGGAGCCGCTGCCACCGTGATCGCCCGAGCGGACCGCGTGGCCGGCAGCCGAAGCACCATGCCGAATAGTCTCGGCACGCTTCATCCGGCGCGCCCAATCAGGCCGCCCCTCGGCCGAGGTGCTCGCCGCCCGTTCGCCCGCTTGCTCACCTCCGACGGCAGCCGCTGCGCGACGCAAAGGACTCATGGCAGCCGAAGCGCCAGCCTCCGCGACGCCGGCAAGGCCGCCGTTTCGATAGGCGGCTGACGCTCCGCTTAGGACAGCGCCGCCACCGCGCGCGGCGCCTGCAATCGCGCCACTAGCGAGACCAGCACCGGCCGCTACACCAGCACCTGCCGCAACAAGCCCGCCAGCAGCCAAACCCGATCCAATCGCCGCACCGGCGCCGAGCTGCGGTCCGCCAGATACCAGGCCGTTTGCAATACCCGGACCGAAGATGCCGAGGCCCAGCAGGGAGAGCGCCGCGAGCACTAGCGTCATTGCGTCTTCAATGGTCGGCTGAGCACCTCGGAAACCAGAGGTGAACTGCGAGAACAGGGTCGAACCGATGCCCACGATGACAGCTAGGACCAGAACCTTTATCCCCGAAGATATTACATTGCCCAGGACCCGCTCAGCGGCAAAGGCGGTCTTGCCAAACAGACCAAATGGAATGAGCACGAAGCCGGCCAGCGTCGTAAGCTTGAACTCGATCAGAGTGACGAAAAGTTGGATCGCCAAAATGAAGAAGGCGAGCAGCACCACGACCCATGCGAATAAGAGAACGACGATCTGAACGAAATTCTCGAAAAAGCTGATGTAACCCATCAGGTTCGAGATCGAATCGAGCAGTGGTCGGCCGGCATCGAGTCCGACTTGGGCGATCTTTCCCGGCCTCAGGAAATCGGATGCGGATAGGCTTGCACCCGACGCTTTCAGCCCAAGTCCGGCAAAGCTCTCGAAAACGATGCGCGCCAGGTTGTTCCAGTTGCCGATGAGGTAGGCAAAGACGCCCACGAAGAGGGTCTTCTTGACGAGCCGCGCGATGATGTCCTCGTCAGTTCCCCAACTCCAGAACAACGCAGCGAGAGTGATGTCGATCGCGGCGAGTGTCGTCGCGAGATATCCAACGTCACTGCCCAGCAACCCGAATCCGTTATCGATATAACGCGTAAACGTTTCCAAGAACTGGTCGATGATCCCGGTACCCGTCATGGCTTGCTCGCCTCGGGTGTCGCCGGTTGCGGATATGCTTGCGGGATCCGGCTCTGATCCTTTGGGGCGGGCGCCAGCCCTGCGAAGGAATCATTCTGGCCAGGGTCTGCTGGGCCGATTCTTTTGCCAAAGAAGCGACGCCGGTTTTCGTCCCAAATCTGCTTGCAATGCCGATAACCCACTGTGTCCTCTGGAGTGACACCGCGGCAGCGTGCGAGCTCGGAGCTGGCTGCATCGGTCCCTTGCTCCGCCTTCGGTGCCGACCGAGACGCGTCCAGTCCGCGCAGCTGAATCGTGCAGGCGGCGACGGCCACTAGGCCGATTGTCGTAAGCAGCGAAAGCGCCTTGAATGCCTTTACGTCGGTCATCAGTGGAACATCTGTACATTGGAGGATTGATAGCCCTGTCCTGGTGTTAGGAAGCGCTTGAGCTGCTCTCGACCCTGATCCTGGGCCGCGGCGCGCTGCGCCGCTTCGAGGCTCTGCGCCCTGCCCTGCGCCGCCGTGGCCGCCGTGAGATCGGCAAGTTGTTGCGCTTGAAGCGCGAGGATCTGATTGCCAGCCTGCGTTGCCTGCAGCGCGCCGGCGGCCCCCTGGCTTGACGTCACGAGCGCGGATGTCTGGATGCGATTGGTGTCGAGGTTACCAACGATGCCGGCTTGGACGCGAAGCGCGTCTTGCGTCGCGGCATAGGAATTTTGCCATCGCGCTTGAGCGTTGGCGACCAGCAGCTGGTTCGACTGGTTGCTGGTGGCTGGCGCGTAGCTGGTCGAGAAGGCGCGATCGATTTCCTGGACGTCGTAGGCGATGCGCTGAGCCTGCGCCAGCAACTGTTGGGTCCGCTGAATCGAGGATAGAAATTGCTGCAGCGACGAATACGGAAGGTTCGCCAGATTCTTCGCCTGATTGATCAGCATCTGCGCCTCGTTCTGCAACGAGGTGATCTGGTTGTTGATCTGCTGAAGCTCGCGCGCAGCGGTCAGGACATTCTGAACGTAGTTGTTGGGATCGAAAACGATCAGCGCCCGTGCGGGGATCGCAACGCCAAGCGCCAGCGCAGTGACGCCGGCTGCGGCCAATAGGGCAAGACGCCTCATGGCGATTTCTCCAGATTGACGAGATTGGGAATTAGATCTATGGCCCAGGCGACGCCACGGTGCTGGAGCCAGGCCGGCACGAAGCCGTCAGGTCCATGTTCGGCGAAGAGCTGCGCGATGGCAGCTTGGTCTGTCTTGGAAGAGGCCGCGGTGAATGCGAGCGCAACCTCACCAAGCCCGAGTTCGAACATCCGGTTGCCGCGACGGGACTGGCAGTAATAGTCGCGTTTTGGCGTTGCCCGACTCAATAACTCGATCTGGCGGTCATTGAGGCCGAAGCGGCGGTAGATGGCGGTGATTTGCGGTTCGATCGCCCGTTCGTTCGGCAGCAATAAGCGAGTTGGGCAGCTTTCGATGATCGCCGGCGCGATCGCTGAGCCGTCGACATCCGAGAGCGACTGGGTAGCGAAGATGACGGAGGCATTCTTTTTCCGAAGCGTTTTCAGCCACTCCCGGAGCTGCCCCGCGAAATCCTCATCATCGAGGGCAAGCCAACCCTCATCGACCATAAGGAGCGTCGGCCGACCATCGAGACGGTCCCCAATACGATGGAAGAGGTAAGCCAGCACGGCCGGCGCAGCACTCGTTCCGATCAAGCCTTCGGTCTCAAATGCCTGGACCGACGCTTCGCCAAGGCGCTCGAATTCGGCATCGAGCAGGCGCCCCGAGGGACCACCCACGCAATAGGGTTGCAGTGCACGTTTCAGGGAGTTGGATTGGAGGAGGACTGACAGGCCGGTCAGGGTGCGTTCCTGCATCGGCGCCGAGGCGAGAGACGTCAGCGCCGACCACAGATGATCCTTGACCTCCGGGGTGATCTCGATTTTTTCCCGTGCCAGGATCGCGCAGATCCATTCGGTGGCCCATCCGCGCTCTGAGGGATCATCGATCCAAGCCAGCGGCTGCAGCGCGACGGGCCGATCACTTCCGTCAGACAAAGCACCGCCCAAATCATGCCAGTCGCCGCCCATGCCGAGCGCGGCCGCCCTGATCGAACCACCGAAATCGAACGCAAAGATCTGGGAGTTCGGGTAGCGGCGGAATTGCAGTGCCATCAGAGCGAGCAGTACCGACTTGCCGGCCCCCGTCGGTCCGACCACAAGGGTATGGCCGACGTCGCCGACGTGGAGGGAAAATCGGAACGGGGTCGATCCCTCGGTCTTGCCGAACAGGAGGGGCGGCCCCTTGAAGTGCAGATCCCTCGCCTCGCCGGCCCATATGGCGGAAATCGGAATCATATGGGCGAGGTTGAGGGTCGAAACCGGCGGCTGACGCACGTTCGCATAGACATGCCCCGGCAGACTGCCGAGCCAGGCTTCGACGGCGTTCACCGTCTCGATCATGCAGGTGAAATCACGCCCCTGGATTACCTTCTCGACCAGCCGCAGCTTTTCATCGGCGGCATTGGGATCGCGGTCCCAGACAGTGATGGTCGCGGTGACAAAGGCTTGTCCGATCTGATCGGACCCCAGTTCCTGCAACGCTGCGTCAGCATCGAGCGCCTTGTTGTGGGCGTCGGTATCGAGCAGCGTCGACGCCTCGTTGGTCATGACCTCCTTGAGAATGGCGCCAATCGACTTTCGCTTGGCGAACCACTGCCGCCGAATCTTGGTCAGCAGCTTGGTGGCGTCTGTCTTGTCGAGCATGATCGCCCGGGTCGACCAACGATAAGAGAATGGCAGGCGATTCAGGTCGTCTAGGATTCCCGGCGTCGTGGCGCCCGGAAAGCCGACAATTGTTAGGACCCGAAGATTGGCTGAGCCCAACATCGGCTCTAGCCCGCCGGTCAACGGCTGGTCGGCCAAGAGCGCATCGATGTACATGGGAATTTCGGGCACTCGAACCCGATGACGTTTGGTCGAGATCGTCGAGTGCAGATAGGTCAGAGTATCCTGGTCATCGAGCCAGGTGCACTCCGGCATGAACCCTTCGACGAGTTGCAGCACGCGGTTGGTTTGATCGACAAACCCGCGCAGCACCTCGCGCGCGTCGGCTCCAACAGTGCGATCACGCCCCTCGTAAAGCAGTCGTTCTGCCTTGGCGGCTCCTTCCTCGGGGGGCAGATAGAGAAAGGTGAGGAAATAACTGGACTCATAGTGGGCGCCCGCCTCTTCGAACTGAGCTCTGCGCTCGGCGTCGACCAGTGCGGATGCGACATCCGGAAATGTACTCGGAGGATAGGCCCCGGCAAAATGGCGCTGTGCCTCGACGAATACGGCCCAACCTGATCCGAGGCGGCGCAGGGCGTTGTTCAGACGACCGGCGACGGCGACAAGCTCAGCCGGGACCGCGCTGTCGAGGTCGGGGCCACGGAATTTCGCCGTCCGTTGAAACGAACCGTCCTTGTTCAGGATGATTCCCTCGTCGACTATGGCGGCCCACGGCAAGAAGTCCGCAAGACGCGCGTTGGAATGGCGGTATTCGGCAAGGTTCATCATGGTAGAGAGCTCAGGCGTTGAGGTGGCCGGGAATGCGAAGATGTCGGCGCACGACGTCGACAAACGCAGGATCGCGCTTGGCTGCCCAGACGGCGGCCATGTGGCCGATGAACCACAGGACAAGGCCCGCGATCCAGAGCCGAAGCCCGAGCCCCAAGGCTGCAGCAAGCGTACCGTTGACGATCGCGACCGACCGTGGCGCGCCGCCCATCAGGATTGGCTCAGTGAGCGCGCGATGAACGAGCACGACAAAGCCTGTGACTGGTTCATCCATCAGATCACCACGCCGCCGCCGAAGGAGAAGAACGAAAGGAAGAAACTCGAGGCGGCAAACGCGATCGACAGACCGAACACGATCTGGATCAGCCTGCGGAAACCACCCGACGAGTCTCCGAACGCGAGCGTGAGCCCGGTTACGACGATGATGATGACGGCAATGATCTTGGCGACTGGCCCCTCGACCGACTGCAGGATCTGATTGAGTGGCTGCTCCCACGGCATGTTCGATCCGGCAGCCCAGGCCGGTGCCGACGCCAAAAGAAGCATCCCGGACATGGCCAGTGAAGCGGCATCTCGAGGAAAGCGAAATTGCGGACGCATGTCAGTCTCCTGTTGATGAAAGGTCGTAGTCGCCGGCGGGCCCTAGCCCGGTGACGAGAGCAAGCTCAGCGAGGCGACGGTCAGCGCCGCGCCCCGCAAGCACAGCAACGAGGTTGATGGTCTCAGCGATCAGGGCGCGCGGAACCGTGATGACGGCTTCCTGGATGAGTTGCTCGAGCCGCCGCAGGGCACCGAGCGCAGTGCCCGCATGAATAGTGCCGATGCCGCCGGGGTGGCCGGTGCCCCAGGCCTTGAGCAGATCGAGTGCTTCAGCACCGCGAACTTCGCCGACTGGAATCCGGTCAGGACGCAGTCGCAGCGAGGAGCGAACGAGGTCCGATAACGTGGCCACGCCATCTTTGGTACGCAAAGCGACGAGATTGGGCGCTTTGCACTGAAGTTCGCGGGTATCTTCGATCAGCACGACCCGATCAGAAGTCTTTGCCACCTCGGCTAAGAGCGCATTCGTCAATGTTGTCTTGCCGGTCGATGTCCCGCCGGCGACGAGGATGTTCTTGCGTGAGGCGACTGCGCTTTTCAGGATGTTGGCCTGTTCCGATGTCATGATCTCTTTGACGACGTAGTCATCCAGCGTAAACACGGCGACGGCGGGCTTGCGGATAGCAAAGGCCGGTGCTGCAACGACTGGGGGCACGAGCCCTTCGAAGCGTTCGCCGGTCTCAGGCAATTCGGCCGAGACCCGTGGCGCGCCGGCATGCACTTCGGCGCCTACATGGTGCGCAACCAGACGAACAATGCGCTCGCCATCCGCTGCGGACAGAGTTTCGCCTGTATCGGTCAGGCCATGCGACAAACGGTCGATCCACAGCCGCCCATCTGGGTTGAGCATTACCTCGATGATCGATTGATCCTCGAGGTATCCGGCGATCGCTGGGCCAAGAGCACTACGCAGCATTCGCGCACCGCGCGAATTCGCCTCCGATTGAAAGGAATGGATTGCCACCGTTGCCCTCCCCGAATGAGGGCGTCCACAGAGGGGCGCCCAGATGGGGACGATTAGAAAAGGCACCAACGGACTTAGCGCAACAAGCGCTTTCGGTGATCGAAGACTGGCGTAGAAAAAGAAAGATTGAGAGGCGATTTTTTTGACACCTACTCAATCGTATCGGTTCGCTGCGAGTTTGTGCTCACCACTCCGCATCGTCATCCGGGGGCAGGAGGATGGCCGAATTCTGGTACAAGCCAACTGACTCGGCAGGTTCGAAGGTGCTAGCCGACATCTCGAGACAGATTGAACCCACCCATGACGCAAAGGACCGAAACCAAGGCAGCGCGAACCAGAGAAACGTCGCGATCTGCAGCGCTACGTTGAAACCGAACGCTGCTTGATAGGCTTGGACGGGCCTATGGCCATCATTCGCAGACCATTGCTCCAGGATAAGACCTGTTGCGTATTGTGCTAGAAACGCCCAACCAAAGTGCAAGACGTTCAAGGCACCGTTGGCACGACCGGCAAGCTCTGGCGGAAAGTAATCCGCCACCACGGCGAAGCTGACCACAGTTGCCGTTCCTACAATTGCGACAACAGACCAGAGCAAGATAGATGGCAGAGACGCTCGCAGGATCAAGGCACGCTCGGCTGCGATAAATAGTACCGCAGCTATCGCCAATATTGTCTCCGCCCCGATTCCCCTTCGTTTGACGCAATGGACTGTCATACCGAACAACCAGGCACCAGCGCTAAGTACGATCGACATAATGAAGAGCTGTCTGATGAGACTTGCGCGATCAAACCCCTCTACGTCGGTCAGCCATGGCGATGCCCACAATCCCTGCAGAGACCAAGCCGATCCAATGCAAGTCGCCGACAACGGGGCCATTCGCCAAAAGCGCCGATCGCTGAAAACGGAGCTCAGGGTGGCGGAAGCTGTTGATGGGGCTACGCTTCGTTCAGGCACCACAAGATAGATGAGAATGGCCGTCGTACCGGTCGCGACTGCCAGAATCTCAAAGAGCTGCCGCCAGCCCATCGACGTCAGCAGGTGTTCGACGGGAGCCGTCGCGGTCACCGCTCCTAGCGAGCCCAGCATGATCATATAGCCGTTCAGTAAGGCAACTTGTTCCCTAGGGAACCAAAGGATGATCGACTTCAGTCCTGCGGTCAGTGCCGCCGCCACGCCAAGCCCGATCATTGCGCGCGCGATCAAAAGCGACAGGAAGCCGGTCGATACCGCAAACAGTCCGCCGCCGACGGCTGCGAGCAAGAGCAGAACGCTCTGGACGCGACGCGGACCAAAGTGGTCCAACAATATACCGACGGGGATCTGGGCCGCCGCCAGAACAAGAAAATAGATTGACGTAAGCAACCCGAGGTCGGCAGTCCCAAGCCCGGTGTCCGAGCTGAGATGGCTGGCGATCACGGCGTTGATCGTTCGAAACAGATACGAGAGGTAGTACCCAGCTGCAAAAGGGAGAAAAACGCGCGCGATTCGACGCCATGCTGTTGAAATTTGCATGCTGGCCCCTTTGCTCTCAGCTCACCCGAGCCGATAGCGCGTCCAGCTTTTGTCAGTTCGGCTAACTCGCGGTGGTAGTAGGCTGGCGTAGAAAAAGAAGGAGCGGCGAAATGGTCTATCGACATAGGTTCAATCAGGCTCTTAGGCCGATTCCTGACGGCGGATATCTTCTGGAATCTCGCGCAGAAAGCTTTGCCCCTTTTGCATACGACGCCCGAGCGCCTCGACAAATCCTTCAAAGCGCTCCCTTCCCTTTGCTTGAGCGGCCGCTTGCGCATCGTTGGGCAACGGTGGCGTGATCGTCAGCCAAAAACGAATGAAGAGGGCCAAGGTCTCGGCCGTCAGACCAACGTCACGTTCCAGCCTCTGCATCTGACGGGAAAGCCGATCCAAACGGCGGGTAAATGCTGCTTCCCGCCTGTCCGCTCCATCCGGTGACAGAAACGAAGCGACGGCCGCTTCCACGATTGCAGACCGCGAAAGCTTTTTGCGATCGGCAAGATCAGAAATCTGTTTCAGAAGCTCGGGCGGGAAATAGACGTTCATCCGGTCGCGCATATCGCCTCAGAGCTCCATACCGTCATTCGGGTCCATAGCGACTTGACGCGCGACGCCAAGCATCTGCATAAGTCGAGACTGGCGGACTGCATCCTCGTCGTCGTCAAGAACGGCAGCAAATTCCTCTGCCGGCGTCAGTTCGGTCGTTTCCTTGACGATCGCGACGTGATCGGGGAGTTCCGGCTCACGACGGAGCCCGCTGTTCGCCGTGTCTTTCTCGGTCTCCGCGGCCTTGTCAGTTGGACCTCCCGCCGGCTTTAGCGTTCGGAGCGCTGACCACCCGTCCGTTCGCGATGATCGGCTGGCCCTCGCCGGATCAGGCGGCAGTAGAACCCTCTCGGCGAATCGCCGATCCTCGTAGTAGCGGACCTTCTTGGCCCGGATCGGCGGCGTGCCCGCCACCATGACGATCTCGTCCATCGACGGAAGCTGCATGACTTCGCCCGGGGTCAAAAGCGGCCTTGCCGTTTCCTGGCGCGAGACCATGAGGTGACCGAGCCAAGGATTCAACCTGTGCCCGGCGTAGTTCTTCATGGCCCGCATCTCGGTCGCCGTACCCAAGGCGTCGGACACACGTTTGGCCGTCCGCTCGTCGTTGGTCGCGAAGCTGACGCGGACGTGGCAGTTGTCTAGGATGGCGTTGTTAGGCCCATAGGCCTTCTCGATCTGATTGAGCGACTGCGCGATCAAGAAGCTCTTGATGCCGTACCCCGCCATGAAGGCGAGCGCGGACTCGAAAAAATCGAGCCGCCCCAGCGCTGGGAACTCGTCGAGCATCATCAGGACTCGATGCCGGCGGTCGCAGGCGTGCAGGTCCTCGGTTAGGCGACGACCAATCTGGTTCAGCACCAGACGAATCAACGGCTTGGTCCGTGAGATATCGGATGGCGGCACTACGAGATACAACGTTGTAGGGTGGCTATCCGCGATCAGATCGGCGATCCGCCAATCGCAACGGCAGGTCACCTGGGCCACCACTGGATCACGGTACAGCCCGAGGAACGACATCGCCGTGGATAGGACACCAGAACGTTCATTTTCCGACTTATTGAGGAGTTCGCGCGCGGTCGATGCGACCACGGGATGAGCGCCCTGCTCGCCGAGGTGCCGAGCAGTCATCATCGCCTTTAGAGTGGCTTCGATCGGCCGCTTCGGGTCGGAAAGAAAAGCTGCGACGCCGGCCAAGGTCTTGTCTGCCTCGGCATAGAGGACATGGAGTATGGCGCCGACCAGAAGCGAATGACTGGTCTTCTCCCAATGGTTCCGCTTGTCGAGCGAGCCTTCGGGGTCGACCAGGACGTCCGCGACGTTCTGGACGTCGCGAACCTCCCATTCCCCGCGCCGGACTTCGAGGAGCGGGTTGTAGGTCGAGGACCTTGGATTGGTGGGATCGAACAACAGGACGCGGCCATGCCGCGAGCGAAAGCCCGCGGTCAGTTGCCAGTTCTCGCCCTTGATGTCGTGGACGATAGCCGAGCCCGCCCATGCCAGCAATGAGGGAACGACGAGGCCGACACCTTTGCCCGACCGGGTCGGTGCAAAACACAGTACGTGCTCCGGTCCGTCATGGCGGAGGTAGTCGCGGTCGAGTTTGCCAAGCACAACGCCATCCGGACCGAGAAGACCGGCCGCTCGAACCTCGTCGCCATTAGCCCAGCGCGCCGAACCATAGGTTTCGACGTTCTTGGCTTCACGCGCGCGCCACACCGACATGCCGATCGCCACCGCGATCGAAACGAAGGTTCCTGACGCCGCGATGAAGGCTCCCTCGACAAAGATTTGAGGCGCGTAGGCGTCGTAGACGAACCACCACCAGAAGAAGACCGGCGGGTAATAGATCTTGAAGCCTAATAGTTCGAACCAGGGTCGCCCAAGCTCCGGTTGCCAAGCGAGCCGCCAGGCTGTCCACTCGGTGGCTCCCCAGATGGCCAACAAAACGATCAGACCGACAACGATTACCTGTCCCCAGAGGATTTTGGTTCCGGACATCCCGAACGCCCTTCCGCAACTGAATTGGAGAGATTGCTAGAGGCCGAGGTCGCGCTTGCGGCCAAGGCCCCATTCGATGCCGCCGCCGTCCTTCACGACGCCGGTGACGTGCTGGCCGAGCCGCTTTTCGAGTTCACGTGACCAGGGCACGAGCGCGAAGCCGAGCCCATTATCGATCATGGCGAATCGTCCCGAGGTAAGTGTCAGCCGCTGGCGATACGTGCCGGCCACATGCTCCCCGGAAGCGGCGTTCACATGAGGCAAGCCGGTGTCGGCCGAGACCCGTGCGGCCACGTCCTCCAACTCGCGCCGGCGCAACGTATTAAGGAGATCGCGCTGCAGAATGATGCGTTGGCCCTGCCGCCGCGCCAGGCCCTCCTGGATCAGATGCTCGGTTCGGGCTTCCATGGCGTCACGGGTCTCGCGGCCGAATCCGCCCATGGCGAGCGGCATGGGCTCGCGTTCGACGAGCCGGTGGTCGAGCCAGGTCGCGCCCTTGGCGGTGACCTGCGCCCCAAGATCGATATCGGAACGGGGCGCGAGCACCAGGGTGGGACGCGGATCGCCGGCTTGACCGAAGCGTCGGACTTCGACGATGCCGCCGACCGGTGGCGCATGTTCGAAGGCCTCGAGCCCTCGAAAGCGCACGTGGTGAGCGCGTCCGTCTGTTCCATCGATCGTGGCGTAGGCCTCGCCGGTCAGTTCGTCGTGCAATCCACGATCGACCAGTCGTCCGATAATCTGGGATGTCGGCTGTCCACCGTCGATGACGAAGTCGGCAACGCCGCGCGCTTCCCCGCGCTCGGTAAAGGCACGGTGCATGGTCTTGATGATATCGCCGCGCAGGCCGAGGTCGCGCAAGCTACGCTCGGCCTCGAGCCCTACCATCCATTCCGCAGGTGCGGCGGATGCGGCCAGGCCCATCTTCTCCAGGTGTTGAAGGCGAGCGACCATCAGGCGCCGGATCTCGGGGTCGGACTTGCCGGGCTTCTCTGGGCGAAGATCGATAGTGCCGGTCTCGTCTGCAGTCAGCCGGATCTCCCGATCGAGCCGCGTCCATCGTTCCGCCGTGACTTCCCTCTCCAGCGAATTGCGGATCTCATGCTCCGGTTTTGGCCCCAGTTCGATGGCGACCAGTTCCTCGGCGCGTGAACGCAGTCCCCTGCTGATGTAGTCGCGGGAGATCACTAGATCCGCCCCTTCCTCATCTACTCCCCGAACGAGAATATGAACGTGAGGGTTATCGGTATTCCAATGATCGACAGCCACCCAATCGAGCCGCGTGCCTAGATCGGTCTCCATCTGCGTGGCGAGATCGCGGGTAAAGGCGCGCAGGTCGTTCATGTCGCCGGCATCCTCCGGTGAGACGATGAATCTGAAATGATGCCGGTCGTCCTTGCATCGTTCCGCGAAAGCCGCGCTATCGGCGCGGTCGGTGCCCGCATCGAACATCTCGGCGCGCTCACCACCCCGAGTCACGCCGTCGCGCTTCAGATATGAGAGGTGGGCGGTCAGTGGTGCTGAACGGAAGGCGCGCCCTTTATGCCGAACCACGCGTGCCTTCACCACAGCGCGCCGCGTCGGGCTGAACAATCTGGCGCGGCTGAAGGCGAGGCGCCCGCGGCCAAACGTCGAGCGCCCATAGGCCGCCGAACGCCTGCCGGCCATAGCCTGCGCTGGGGTGTGCCCTGCTTTCTTCGCCGCCCGCAGCACCTGGTTGATGAAACTCTTCGGCTTCGGCGCGCGCGTGCTGCGAATGCGCCCAGGCCGAATACGCAGGTCGCTATCGGCTGCGGTCACAGGCGGTCCTCCAGGTGGGCGAAAGCGCCTACAGTGCCGAGATTGTCCTTGATTGCATTGTTAAAGATGCAAGGCGCGGCACGCGCCGCGACCGACCGGCACGCTAGAACCCAAGCCATGTCAATGGCTTGCGGTTCGACCGGCGAGCCCCTTTTATCTCGCCTTCCTAATCGGGCGTTCAAAGTCAACTCATTCCTACGCTTTTCTCCGACTCTTCGCACTTCAGCCATGACAGGGCTCCCTGCATCGACAACGGACAGACGTCACTACACCGCGCTTGCGATCCCATTCACCGGGCGAGGTCCATGCGTTCCTTCGCGTTCAGCACTTGGACCGTCGCATGCTCTCCATCAGGTTGGTAAACAGGGCTATCCAAGCAGTCCGACGCTCTCGTCCCCGAGCGGAGGGCGCACCAAGCCTGGACGGCTGTGGATGTATGCCCACGATCAACGGAGCTTGGCTGGACCTGAGCCGCCGGCTGCAGTTTATGTGTTCGCGTCCGACCGCAAGGCGGAGCGCCCGGCTACGCATCTGGCGCACTTCAAGGGCCTTCTGCACATCGACGGATACGCGGGATTCGGTCGGCTGACTGACGCCGGAAACGTCATCCTCGCCGCGTGTTGGGCGCACACCGGGCACAAGTTCTACGAAGTTGCGCAGTCCGAGGACATGCCCGTCTCGCACGAGGCCCTGCGGCGCATCGCTAGCCTCTATGCCCTCGAAGCGCAGCTGCGTGGTCAATCGCCGGCGCATCGGCTGGCGATGCGGCGCGCATTCGCCAAGCCGGTCATTGACAGCCTTCGCTTCTAGCTGGAGGTGCAGCTTCCTCAACTGCCCGGCCGCAGCAATCTCGGAGAAGCGATCGGTTATGCACTGTCGCACTGGGATGGATTGACCCGCTTCCTCCATGAGTACTGCATCGAACTTGACACGAAGCCCGTCGACCGCGCGATTTGACCGGTGGCGTTCGGAGGCAAGAACAATCTCTTCGGCGAGAGCGATGGCGCTGGGGTATGATGGCGTTATAGAGATGACCCAGTCTTCCCGAAACGGGGAAGATATCAAGCTGCTCTGCGAGGCCATTGCGGCGCTTCGTGAGTTGCTTTCACGCACGCAAGACGCGACGGACGAGTCGTTTGACGACGGCCATTCGGTTGATATTTGGAAGAGCGAGGAACTCCGTGCCGCAACAGATCGGGCTGAAGCAGTGATCGCGAAGGCGGAAGCTGCCATGGCTGCGTCCCGCACAGAGTAGGAGTTCTCTGGCTCGGAGCGTTGCCACGTAAGGCCGTTAGGCACGTCAAGACCCGACGTCATGTGCGGCCCCTGGACGCATACCGTCGTGTTGCAACCAGTCCCTGCTCTCAGACTGTTTTCCTCGCTGAACCACGCGATCGCCTCCCATGCTGCACAGCTGATCATCGCGCTGTTCCCGAGTTCGACCGGGCGACAAACACGTCAGTGGCCGTGGGGACCATCTGCAAAACATCTCGCGACGAGATTGCAGTCGTTGCGCCGGTCGAGGACAGGAACGCCGGCTTCCGATCGCCCGCCTTGACTGGGTCAATTCGCCCGACGAACAGCGTCGCAGCTGCTGACGGCTGCTGGCTCGCGGCCCAAGTCGCTGGCAGTTCGATGCCGAGCAGATTTGCAAGCTTGGCCACGTATACTCGCGTTTCGTCTGACAAAGGACCGCCCGCGAGATGCCCGTCGTAGCAAGTTGGGCCCGCGTTGTACGCGGCGAACGCCCCGGGCGAACCATAGCGGTCAAGCAGTTCGCCGAGATACGCCGTGCCGGCCAGAATGTTGTTGCGCGGATCGTAGGGATCGCTTCCGAGATGATAGCGTTCGCGAAGTTCCGCCCAGGTCGCCGGCATAATCTGCATCAGGCCGATTGCGCCCTTTGGGGACTTCGCGTGTACGTCACCAGCGCTTTCGATGCTAATGACTGAACTGATCAAGTTCTCCGGAACTGCAAAGCGTTTTGACGCTTCGTAGACGAAAGCTGCAAACGGGTTGCTCGTCCGAGAGACCGCTCGAACCGCAGTCGATCCATTCTCGGTCTGACCAACACTATGCGACGCAGTCAAAATGAGCAGCAGTGGCACGACAGCCCAAACGCGCATCCCCAGTCGAATCAAAGATGCCATGTTCGCTTCCGTCCAGTGTAAAGCTGCTTCGCGGCGGCCGTTGGACCGCCCTTGACTCCCGCACCCATCGGCTTTGCGGAGATTGACCGGCAGGGAGGAATGGTCCGCCAATCGATCGATCAGAGGAATGGCGTGGCGCCGTGAACCCCGCAAGATCAGTCCTCCCATGTCCACACCGGGATGGCACGGCCGATCACGGCCGAGGCCGGAAGAAGCCCAAAATATCGACCGTCGAGGGAGTCGACCGACTGCCAATTCATGACAAACAGCTCGCCGTCTCTGACGACGCGGCAACCCTGCCATTTCGGCAGCGGCCGGCCGCGTCCGTCGCGATCCCGCGCCTCGCCCACTGCAATGTCGTCGACCGAAATTGCGGGTCCGCTTCTGCAGACCGTCTGCCCGGGCAGAGCCAAGACTCGCTTAAGCATAGGGACGCCGAGCGGCAGATAGCCGTTGAAGTCGAGAAAGGTCGCAAGCGGTTCCGGCGGCTGAACGGCGACCAGCTCCGTGACAAAGAAGCGCTTCGCTGGTCGCAAGCCATAGAGACCGATCGGCACGCTTGCCGATGCATTCCAAATGTAGATCGGCAGCGGCTCCAGGGCGATCGTCGCGACGACAGCGGAAGCTACGGCAAACGTCGTGGTCAGCGTCCATAGACGGTCCGTCATCGCATCACCCTTTGACGATGTAGCCAAGCCTGGTGGCGGCCCTTCGTGTAGGGACGCGGGTTTTCGTTGACGGACAGGCGATTGTGAACGTGATGCCAATGATCGGGCGCTACATCAGCCGGATCGATGCTCAGCGCATCGATCGCGTCGATCATCTGCAGCGCCCGTTCGACTTTAGGCCAGCCGGAGAGCCGCAGCAAAATCTCTCCGCCGGGCTTTACATAGGGCACTGTCGAGCAGCGCTGTCCTGCTGCGACCGCGCGCAAGATGTCGATCCGCGAAATGACCGTGCCAAAGTCGTTGGAAGTCCAACGGACGAAGGCAAAGATGCCGCCGGCTGCGAATGACAGGATGCGCCGGTGGCGATCAAGCTTCCGTTCCTTGACAATGCGACCGAAACGAACGCGGTTTTCAATACGCTTTTCGAGCCACAGCACTTCCACTTCGGTGAGATCGCTCATGCCGCCGCTCCTTGAATCTCGAACCGAGGATCGTATGCTTTCGGCTGGGTGAAGCGCGTCCGAAGGAGAGCAGAACTGGCCATCCGGCGCGGCGCAAGATCGCCAGGAAGCGTGCGAAACAGGTCGCGCGGCTCACGCTCGGAGCGGCCGTAGTGCGCTGGGGATTTGCTGACGGGCATGGCTTAGCGCCGCTCTTTACCCGCATAGGGAATTGGCGCATGCCGCTTTGCGGGCAGTACGGTGCCGGCACCGGGATCGGAGGTCGATTTCTTTCTGCCCAGTTTGGCCCAGGCTGTCAGGTCGGCTACTGAGTAGACCACACGCCCGCCGATCTTGTGGTATTCGGGACCGGTTCCGTACGTTCGATGTTTTTCCAACGTGCGGCCGGACAAACTCAGAAAGCGCGCGGCTTCGGACGTGCGAAGGTACCGCGGCGGTTTATCCGTGTTCAGGTCGGACATCTGAAAAGCTCCGTGATCGTCTGGAGCGCGAGCTAGGTTCGCCGCGCATCGACGGCCACAATCGCGGAGCAGCAGTGATTATGGGGATGCCGAAGATGACGGGGTCATTTTCGATACCCTCACGGAAGACGTATTGGTTCTCGCGCTCGGACCGCAGAAGCTTGCGACGAGATGCACAATCAGCCTCGAAATGTCTGCGAGCAGATCGCATATCGCGACATCGCATAGCTATCCGGCGTCTCGACCAAGAAGCAGATCAGCGTCGAATTCAACCAGAAAGAATTCCTCGACATCCGGCGGGCGAAGGAACAGCTTGAGTCGATCAAGGTCTGGGTCCAAGACCGCAGCCGGATGACGATCAAGCAAATCGGCAACGAGTTCCGAGGCGCCGGTATGGCCCGAAGCAGTTTTGCATCGGACCACTTCAAGCTAGTTGAGCCGGAACGGGAGCATTGGAACGTTGACCGGACCGTCTAATATGCGTCGGCCTACAGGAAGGATCTCGCCAAGGAGCTTGACGGTGTCGTCTGGCAACTTGCGCAGCTCACTCGTGAAGGCCAGCGCGGCGTTGAGACAGACAGGACCGTGTTGCCCCCAGCTGGAAATTCGGCAGCGGCGATATCTCCGGCGGCGGCCGTCGAGAACAGCGATTTTCGTCATCGGCCTGGCGATCCCCAAGATCTGGCTCCGCGACAACGAGCCGGAGCCGGCATCGGAAGACAATGCGAAAAGGAAGTGAGCAGCGCGATCGCTGGCGGAGGGAACGCAAGATGTTGCGGCGGTTTCGCAAGTCTCACAGTTCAAGGCCACGTTCTGCGAGCACATTGTGCATGACCTCGCGTTTGATCTCGCCGGCGACCTCGTTTCGAACCTGGGCGCCGAGCACGCGCTCGGCATCCGCATCGCCTAGCAGACCATGCTCGGCCAATCGCTGATCGAGCCGGCTCTCAAACTCCTCGCCCATGGCTTCGATCAACCGGTCTTGCATCGCTTCATATCGGTCCGGAGCGATGCGCCTCAGCACCGTCTCCCAGGGTTGCCAGCGGGCTGCCATGTAGTCGTTGAGCTGGTCCGCTTCCTGCTCCCGGACCAGGTCTAGCGCCCGCGCCGCATCGTCCTGGCTTACGTCAGAGACCGCCAGGAAGCTCATGTCGGGCGCGACGTGACTGAGCTCCAGCGGCTCGCGCAGCAGATGTTGGTAGGCCAGGTAGACTTCGACGTCGTCCACATTCGGATGGTCGCCGGCGAGCAGGTTGACCCTATCGCGCGCGATCTCGTCCAGCGCCTCCAAGCGGAACGCAATACGGCCGCGCTGAATCAGTTCGCCAAGCCGATCGTCATATACTCCCTCCTCGACGTCAGCGTTGAGGCGCGCAGTCTGCATGCCGTTCCAGTGCAAGGTAACACGATCGTCGCAAGTCTCGTTGGCCTCGGAAGCCTGTGCAAAAAACTGCTCGCGCAATCTCGGATTGGCCGCCGCCTGCCGCAGATCATCAGCCACTGCCTGCCGAAACTCGTCATTGCCGTAGTTCACGTTCCCTCGCAGCCTCCCCAGGAACCGTGCGTAGTCCTGGGCGCCTGCCTCATCCGCAAAGTGCTGCCATTCGGCCAGCGTCGCCGGGTCCTCGGCGAGCCAGTGCGCGGCAGCCTCATACAAAGACTGCTGAGCAAGCTGCGGTGGCGTTCCGACCGCCGCCAGATTAGCGAGGACATCGTCCGGCAGTGGGTTATCCTCCAACTCGAGGGTCTCCAAATGCGGGTAATTGAGACCAAGATGCGGTGCACTCTCGACGAGACCCTCAGGCAGGCTGGTCAGCTGGTTACCGCTAAGATTGAGCGATTGAAGCGTGCTGGGAAGGGTCGCCGGCAGGTTCGCCAATTGATTGCGGCTGACATCGAGTTCAATGAGACCCCATGGGAGAGATTCGGGGAGCTCGGTCAGCTGATTTCCACTAACCGCGAGCGAGGTGAGACGGCTCGGGAGAGCGTCGGGCAGGCTACTGAGTCGGTTGTCGTTTGCATTCAGCATCTCGAGCCCAGCCGGAAGGTTGGCGGGCAGACTGGTCAAGCTGTTATCGGCCACCTCTAGCCAGGAGAGGGTTGCCGGAAGAGCGTCCGGCAAACCCGTCAACCGGTTATGGCTAATGAGAAGATGCTGGAGACCGGGTGGGAGCATAGCGGGCAGGCTGCTTAGCTCGTTGTGCCTGGCGTACAGTTCCTGCAACCTTGGCGGCAGGGCAGTGGGCAAGGCGGTCAGGGACAGAGACGACAAATCTAGCGAATGCGAGCTCGTGTTGTCCGAAGCCCTAATTCGCATGCGCCCCTGTCGTCGGTTCTCGGCATCGCCCTGCCCCTCTTCGGCAACCCAGTTGTCCAGGATCCCCGCGCGCACGGAGGCGGGGGTCCGATACCCCGTCAAGACTTCGAACAAATTTGCCACGGCACGGTTGAAGCCGGCGAGGTAGCTTTCCTGCTCCTCTTCTTCAAAAGTGTCCGGATCTGAACGTGTGCTCCGCTGTGTCTGTCCTGTATCCATCAACTTTCTCCGCCTTTAGAAACTAAAGAGTACGCCTGCCACTTCGTCAGGCTCCGAAGGAGGTCGCTGCGCGCCAACGCAATAATTATTCGGGCGAGTGCCACGTGCGCTGCAGCGCCCACTCCTGGTCGAGGTGGTACAGCGTCACGCGAATCCCACAGCGGCCAATAGATCGAGTGCAGGACCCCTAACGTGGGAGCGTTCCGTCCTTTGCAGGCCTACCTGTCGATCAGCTGACGAGTATTGCCGTCGGGGCGACCCGTTCGCTCAACCGTTGGCACCGCTGGTGATCGAAGCCTTGCGATGATGGCCGTTTGCTTAACGGCTGGTCATATGCAACGCCGAATTTGACGCTTGATGGCGATTTCGACGTAAGGGCAATATGTGACTTTAAATCTGCGTCGGAAACGCCACGATTACAAATGACAGGAGGATCTGGCCGAGCGAGCGAGTTTATGCGCCCGTTACGACGGCGCCATCAAACCGCGGCGATGTCTCAGCAAGCGTCGCCATGCTCGGACAATTTGCTGAGCATTGGGATCGAACCGGGAGATCGGCTCGAAAGGCGCCGCGGCTTCGTACGCCGCCTCTCGCCAGCCGCGACGCGCCCCGCCGCCGATTCCAGTCAAAAACAACATGCTCTCTAAGCTCAGCCGACGCGTGTTCAATGGGGCGCCGGAAGCAGCCTCTTTACTCCCAGGATGCTTCCCCTGTCTCGGGGCTTGAGGAGCCCCGATTAATGGCAGTGCTGTAAAACGCAACGGCAATAACACCGTAGGTGTTCTTCGCAGCTTTGGCCGCCGGCTCTTCGGAACGATCAAAGGGCGGTGGCCGTGCGGCTCAACGAGGAGCCGCATGGCGACGACGCGCGCAAGTTAATCGGGCCGGTAGCGCTCACCTGCACCGCCCGGAGCCGCGCCAAGCTCGCAAGAGTCGCTGGAGCAAGCTATGGTCCATTAACAAGTCCAATACCGGAGCTGTGTGGACGGGCTCCTAGCGTGCGATTGTCGCTCGGCATCTACATTCCCGGGTGATGAATGAGCCAAACGTCATTGGGGCCTCCAGGCCCCAAGCGGGCGGTGTAACGCTCGCCTCGAAGGTCGTATTCTTTTACCGGCTGCGTCTCGTCCGGCAAGAGGCCCCAGCGGCCGAGCTTCGAGAGCATCGTGTCCGGCGCGGGTTGGGTGCCGTGCGAAAAATTCTCGGGAACGGCGAATGATGCAGCATAAATCTCGCGGGCCGCGGGGGGCGTCCTCTCAGCCCTGGAGGACGCCGGAGCGGCATGCTCCATCGAACGTCCAAGCAGCGCTAGTGAGGCTCGATTCGCAGGCTGCGCGCTGGGCTGCGGAACGTGTTCCGGTCGAGATCCGAGAGGAATGGCAGCGCCTGGCGCATTGAGTGGGGTGCTTCGCCTCATCGCCGCCGCGGGCACGAATAGCGCCGTGTAGCGGTCATTGTGAACGATAAAGCTGTTGGGTCGGCTGTCCTGGCTCGGCGGGATGCTGCTACCGTCAAGCGCCGCCGACGCGTGCTGGTCGCCGTGCCGGAAGTTGAAGCGACGAACGACCGCTCCTAAATTCGGGGTCTGCTGATGGCGCGCGGTTGGCTCGAGAGACGATGATGGGCCGGCGTCTTCCACCATCGCCCACAGCTGATCCTGATCGTAACCTTCCTCAGGAAGGACCAATGGCGAGCCGACCGCTGGCCCGAGAGGCGACGGTGCTCCGGCGCTTTCCATCAGCACACGAGCCATTGAAGTGCCCGGCTCGCTCAGCTGGCGCTCAATGGCATCCAGTTCCGCATGGCTTAGCGTCCTCTGCCTCTTCGCAGGCCTCAGGTGCCCGCTGTAATCCTCACCCATGAGGGCCGCGTGACTTGAAGGGGGGGCGCTCCCGGTCAGCTCGTTCGGAGCCGGCTGGTATCCGTCGCTCCAATTGAAGTGACGAACGGCTAGTCCGGGATCCGGTGTTTGGTGATCGTGCGCGGTTGGCTTGAGAGACGATGCTAGGACGGCTTCGCCGATCATCCCTCGCGGCGAATCCTGATCGTGACCTTCCGCAGTCAGCCCGCTCGGCCAACTCGAAGCTCCCCGCGCGCTGTGCTGCGCAGCGACGTGCCCGACGCTTCTGGTGACTGCGTCTTCGGGATGAGGACCGCCGGCCCCAAGTTCCAACGCCTCGGTGAGTCTACGGTCTTCGCCAGGCAGATGAGGATAGTAGCGATCTGGAGAAACAGGAACCCCTGCGACGGCAGTGGTATCAAGCTGCGGCACTTCATCCAGGTACGGCTCAAACTCCGCTTGCTGCTGTTGCGGTTGTGTCACCGCAGCGTTGTAAGCAGCGAAATCCCGGTCGAACGGGTTGATGCTGTTAAATGGGTCCATATCCCCTCCGTTTGAGTCGGTTCGCAATCCTAAGCAGGTTCACTCTCTGGTTCTCCCTTTATTGGGATCAGCTGTCGACAAGCTGACGCGCTTAGAATTCCGACTTGGCTGTGATCGTCTCTGGAGTGCCGTTTGGACTTAGAGAGCATGTTGTTTTTGACTGGAATCGGGGTTCCCGGAGCGGGCGATTTCTGATTCAAGCTCCATGCTGGAGTGCGGAGGCCAGCACGGATGATGCGCCCCTATTCGAAAGACATCCGTGAACGCGCCTTGGCTCGCGCTGACGCGGGCGAGATGGTTCGGTCGATCGCAGAGGCGCTACAGAGCCCCTCGTACGCGCCAGACCACCGTATCTTCTTGCCGCCCTACAGCCCTGACCGCAACCCGATCGAGCACGTCTTCGCCAAACTCAAACATCTCGTGCGAGCCGCAGAGCCTCGTGACGTGGAGGCAACCTGGCGGAAGGTTGGTGAACTCCTCGATCTTCTCCCAGGAGGAGTGCACCAACTACTTCAAAAACCCAGGCTATGCTTCCGTGTAAATACATCATGCTCTAGCCGGCTCGAAGTGAAGGGTCACCGCGAGCAAGCACAGTCAAGCGCGTCCACGTCGTGCCGCCTACGCAAAGCGCGCCGAGGTAAGCGAAGGCCTCACGCCAGGCCAGCGACGGCACTGCGATCTGCGACAGCGCGAGAACCACATTGTAGCCGGCGATGGCAGCTGGGACAGCGAATATGGTCGCGATCATGACGCGCCGGGCCACGGATCGGCTACCAGCGAAGGTGATCTCACCGACGGCAAATGTCAGCACGCCAGCGGCAATTGCGACGAGCAGCGCGCCGATGACGCTGGCGCCACCATGGAACGCTATCATCCCGAAATTAAGTGCGACGAAAAACGGCAAGGCATACACTGCCAGCGCGAAAACCGCCCAGCAGAACAAACCGATGCCGAGTGCGTTGAGAACAAGCCCAAGGGCGGGCATGGTGGCGGCTCCAATTGCATGGATTTGCAAGTCGCGCCTTCCACCACCACCACGGCGCGACTTCGGATATAAGGTCTGAACGAGGCGGAGTTGCGGCGCGTACAACTCCGCTTTGATGGTTTGGAGGCGAGACGACGGCGCTCACGCGCCGCCGAATCTCCAAACGGGGATGCCGAAACGCCTCGCCTTGTCGGCGAGGTTGTCCTGGATCCCTGTACCCGGAAAGTGCATGACGCCGATCGGCAGCAGTTCGAGCATGGCGTCATTGCGCTTGAAGGGAGCCGCCTTGGCATGCTTTGTCCAGTCGGGCTTGAAGACGATCTGGGGTACCTTGCGGGTGGTCGCCCATTTGGAGGCGATCAATTCGGCGCCTTTGGGCGAGCCGCCATGGAGCAGGACCATGTCGGGATGCTTGGCGCGAACCTTGTCGAGGCGATCCCAGATGAGGCGGTGGTCGTTGAAGTCCAGCCCGCCGGTGAGTGCGATCTTCACTCCCGGCGGCAACATGTCCTCGCTCTCGGTACGACGCTTGGCGGCGATAAAGTCGCGGGAGTCGATCATCGCTGCGGTGAGCGTGCGGTGGTTGACCAGCGAGCCCGACCGAGGACGCCACGACGAGCCGGTGTGGACCTCAAATCGTTCGATCGCCTGATCGCGAAAGATTTCCAAGCAATTTCGGCGCTCGATCAGCGTGATGCCCTCGGCCATCAGGCGCTCAAGCTCGACCGATCGCACCTCCGACCCGTTCTGCTCCCGTTGGCTCTTGTGCTGAGCTTGTTCATTGTCGTCGAGCTGACGTTCAATGCGGTCGACGGCACGATGGAACAGGTTGACCGTCGACCAAAGGAGTTCGTCGAGGTCCGGCTCTAGCCGCGTATCGCTCAGCGTGGCGACCAGGGCGTCGAACATATCGACGATGGCACCGGCGATCGTTTTCGCCTCGGGAAGGGGTCTTGGATCTGGCTGGTCGTCGAAGGGACGATAGCCGAAGAGCTGCAATTCGCTCAGGACGTGGTCGGTTGGAGACGCCGCCTGCGCCGGTTCGATGTCGTCGTGGTCGGTCATGGGAAGAGGTCCTTTGCCGGATTGGCCGCGCCCATCGCGGCCTTCGTGGCGATCACTCAGACGGCGGGCGGAACGGGCCAGAACCCGGAGCGGCTTGTCCGCCGAAGCCCGCTAGGGCGCAGGCGGAAGCGGAGGGCCGAAGCGGCAGCGGAGGATGGCGAAGGCCGGCTATTTTGCTTCGCGATGCAAAGCGCGCCGGTCGGATCGCTGGCGTGCCTTCTCATCGCCTGCGCGCGGCGGAAAATAGCCGGACGCAGCCATTGCCGGCCCGAACCGCTTGGCGTCCGATCGCCCTCTAGAAGGCCGTGGTCGCGTGCCCTTCCGGCATTGGCCCAATCTACCACCGATCCATCGCGATCGATCGAACGATGTCGGCTTTTTCCGCGGCCGGCGGGAGCGAATGCAAGAAGCGAACGACATCTTCTGGTACGAGTTGAAGCCGCAACGCTGCTCGGAGCGCTTCAGGGCCTAAGATGTGCAGATCTTCATTGAAGTCGCCCAGCCGAGGCGACAACGCGATCGCTTCAACGCCGGCATCTTCCGCGCGCTGGGTAAGGTTAGCTTGTACGGCATCTCCGGCGGCATCGGCGTCGCGGGCGATATAGAGCCGACGTAGCCCAGACGGCAGCAACATGGCCGAGAGGTGATTGGCCGACAGCGCCGCTGTCATCGGCAGGCTCGGCAGGAGGTAACGCAGCGACAGCATGGTCTCGATACCCTCGCCGGCAGCGAGCACGTCGTCCGCCAGGCCGAAACGAACGGCATTGCCGAGCAGGTCACCCATGGCCCGTCGTGGCGTGTCGACAGGGGCCTTGCCGAGCCGGACGCGATCAAATCCGTCAGGATCGAGCCAGGTGCGATGCACGCCGGAGATCCGCCCGGCGAGGTTCGTGACGCAGGCGATCATCGCTGGCCATGTTTCGGTCGGCAAATGATCGTCCGGTCGATAGTAGCAACGTGGGTGGAAGCGCAAGCTGCCACCATGGTGGATGCGGGCTATTCCGCGACGTTGCAAATAAGCTTCGACCACAGTCCCGTCGATTGGGCTGGACATGGCAAAAAGGCGACGGGCGGCTTGCTGCGATCCGGCCAGCACGGCTGGACCCACCCGTTCCGGGGTAGGTTGCCGCTCGGAACGAGGTAGCTTCAGAAAGCGTCTCGCCTCCTCGGCCACCTCGCGAAAGTCTCGCAAGGCCAGACTTTCGCGGATGACGTCGAGGAGGTCACCATGTTCTCCGGTCGCGGCATCGGTCCATTTGCCGGCGGGTCCCTTCGGCGATTCCTGGAGCCGTACGAACAACGAACGGCCCGGCGTGTTGCGGACGTCGCCGACCACCCAGTACCGTCCGGCCTTTCAATTACCCATAATTGTTGCCTCGATTGCGGCTCCAAGTTCGATGTCGTTCAGCCGCGATAGTCCGCGCCAGATCACGGTGTTTCCTGGAGGCGGATCGTTGGCTCGGGCCAAGTATCCTCCGAGCCGCGCGATCTTGACGACATAGTGCGAGAGCGTGCTTCGTCGAGAGCAATCACCACCCCTGTCTTTCACCAAATGATCAAGAAGCCTGATTTCGGGATCTGTCAGCGCCATTTGCGGTACGGCATTCGGCGAGGAGCGATTGAGCATCGTCATCCAGAAGACGCGCCAACTCACAATGCAGAAGACCGCGATCAGATTGACCAGACGCTCAGCAGTTCGCAATTTTGAGTCCTCTGCTTTGCAGCCCGATTTGAGGATCTTATGGAAGACTTCGATCTTCCATCTCAAGGCGTACCATTCGATTTTATTGATGGCGTCCTTGCGCGATTGGACCGGGAGATCGGTGAGGAGCTTCCACTCGATTTTCTTTCGCCGTTTCGGCCTTCCCCGCTCTTGGGCATGGATCACGGTCAGAGTGAGTGCGGGATATTTCGTCTGTTTGCCAATCGGCGGCAGGACTCGTATCTTGCGGTACCTGATCTCAAGAACGGCGTCGTCGGGATCGCCTTTGTCGTCCTTGACCTTGATCCGATGTAGACCCTTGATCGTAACCTCGTCCATTTCGTCGGCAATTGTATGATTGCCGTCCCCGGCGAGCCGATCAACACAGGTTCGCACCAGGAAATGTGTTCCAGCCTCCTCGGCCAGGCAAAACAGCTCATAGATGTCGCTCTCGCGATCACCAATATGAACGCATCGTCCAGGGGCAGCGAGAAGGTCGGTTGATTGCCGTAAATTCTCGAGCCAGCGGATGCTCTCCTTCTGCTCAATCGGCACCCGTGTCGGATTGATCTTTCGCTTCAGCGCCGTCGTCCCCTTGAACTTCTTGCGGGTCCAGAACTTGATTGCCGACAGTCCGAGGGGAAGCCCCTCGGTCGTCACGGCGAGACTCGAATGCATCAGGATGCCGCACTGCGTGCGTCCTGCCGTCTTGCCCGTAAAGCCGATCAGATCCGGCTTCTCGCGCTTGAAGCTGAATTCCGTCGTGTCATGGAGGATGAGGATCGGTCCCTCCGTCGCCGCTACGCGCCCGCGCGTCGCCTCGAAATGACCGCAAAGAATATCCGCCTCGTTGACCCGTTCATTGGAGAAGAAGCGATAGGCGGCCTTCGTGTTGGCCCAATCCTGACAAACCAGCGGGATGCTTTGACCCATGTCGCTCCCGATTTGTGCGAGCAATTTGCAGAACCGGCGACCAAGCCGCTCATCCTTAAACTCGCATCCCGCAACTTCCCGATCAACCCACGTCTCGATACCGGTCGTCAATCGCTGAGCACGCGCCCCCGCGCGTTCCTTCACCAAGCCCATCGAGCACCCCGCGCTTCCGAATCAGGTGCTCAACAACGAATCACAACAGATTCTACCGATTCAAGATTTCGCCCGCGGCGCCTCGCTCAAATTCGACGTCAAATGTGGGTAATTGAAAGCCGTCCGGCCCGCTTACCATTGGAGAGATAGTGCCTGCATACCGCCTCGGCCTCGCGCGCGAGGCGGCGTGCCAATTCGGAGGCGTCGCGGGGCATCACGCGGCCTCCCGTCCACCGACGCGCGCGACCGGATAGCTGTCGAGCACCTTCGCCAGGACCTCCACACCGCTTGCGTCCGTGGGCACGAACATGCGGAGCTTCCAGGAGATGATCTCCCCGAACAGACCATAAGCCCGCAGGCGATCGCGCATCGTGTCGTTGAGTCCCGACAGTTCGATGCGGGTTGCGCCCATCAATCGGACACGGCGAAGCTGGAGGTCTTCGGCAAGATCGAGGACGATCTGTCCCTCCATCAGCGCGGCAAAGGCAGCGTCCGGCGTCAACGTGGGCGCATCCGCGGCAAGGACGTTCGCGACCCAGGCGGCGGAGACCTTGCGGCCGATGATGCGTTCGCCCGCGTCGGTCTGGAGCCGATAAACTCGGCTTGATTCGTTCGGCAGCCGCTTCCAGATGGGTAACAGCAAGCCGGCCACGACGTGGATCGTACTCTCCGAGAACTCGGGTAGCTCTGCGAGTTCCGCCAGCCAGGCGGCGGCAAAGCGTTCGCGATCCGATTCGGCCCAATGGCTTTCCGCCATCATGTTGAGGGAGACGCTGTGCTGCTCCATCGGCCGTATCAAGCGGATGCGCCGCTCGATCTCGCCGTCGTCGAGCATGAAACTTGGCGCCGGGAGCTGCACGGCCGCACGGGCCGAGCGTTCATTGAACAACGGAATCGCGCGATGATCGGAAAGCCGAGCCAGAGCCTCATCGAGACTTAAGGGATGATTGCGCCAGCGCTGGGTCAGCGTAAGCAGGCGGGTCTGCGCCCCCGTGCCCGGATGGGTGTAGACCGTCCGCCGGTCGCAGACGACAAAGCTCTCGGCGCGGAGCGTTTCCAGCCCAATGTCATAGGTGCCGGAAGCAACCGCGCCCTCGATCCGAGCCATCAAGAGCTGTTCGAAGACGGTGAACAGGACGTTCTGTAAGTCGATGGTGAGCGCCAGCAAACGATTGAGGAAGGTCGTGATCGGCGGCAGCTCATCCCTCAGCCCATTGGCATCGGTCAGTTGCAGGCCGGTCGCATCCTCGAACCTCTCGAGCGAGCAGCCGTCGATCCTGCCGCGAACGAGCAATGTGTAGAGTTGACGCAAGGCATCACGCCCGTACCGGCTTTCGAGATTGTCCTCCGGCCGAAACAGGCCCTGCCCTCCAGTCTGGCGCTGACCGCGTGTGATCGCGCCCAGCGTGTCGAGCCGCCGCGCAATGGTGCTGAGAAAGCGTTTTTCGGCCTTCACATCCGTCGCGATGGGACGAAACAGCGGCGGCTGCGCCTGATTGGTCCGGTTGGTCCGGCCAAGCCCCTGGATCGCGGCATCGGCCTTCCAGCCGGGCTCGAGCAGGTAATGGACCCGCAACCGGCGATTTCGGGCCGACAGTTCGGCATGGTAGCTCCGTCCCGTGCCGCCCGCGTCGGAGAACACGAGGACGCGCTTGACGTCATCCATGAAGGCCGAGGTTTCCGCGAGGTTCGCCGAGCCCGCTCGGCTCTCGACCACCAATCGGCCATGCTTGCGAACGATGCGGCGCGAACGGCCGGTCACTTCGGCGACCATGTCGGTGCCGAAACGCTGGATGACCTGGTCCAACGCCCCAGGAACAGGCGGCAGCGAGGCGAGCTTTTCGATCAAGCGATCGCGGCGCAAGACAGCCTCCCGGCTCTCGACCGGTTGGCCGTCGCGATAGACAGGCCGCGAGCAAGGATTACCCTCTGAATCAGTGAAGGGCTCGTAGAGCTGCACCGGGAAGGAAAAAGCGAGATAGTCGAGGACATACTCGCGGGGCGTAATGTCGACCTGGACGTCGCCCCAGTCTTCGGTCGGAATTTCGGCCAGCCGACGCTCCATCAGCGCCTCGCCCGTTGAGACGATCTGAATCACCGCGGCATGGCCGGCGTCGAGATCACGCTCGATCGATCGGATCAGCGAAGGCGTCTTCATCGAGGTCAACAGATGCCCGAAGAAGCGCTGCTTGGCGCTTTCGAAGGCGGATCGCGCCGCCGATCTGGCCTGTCCGTTCAGCGTTCCGGTTTCGCCGGTGATGTTGGCGGCCCGCATCGCGGCGTCGAGATTGTTATGGATGATGCTGAACGCGTCAGCATAGGCGTCGTAGATGCGAACCTGCTCGGACGTAAGCTGGTGCTCGACGAGCTCGTACTCGACGCCCTCATAAGACAGCGAGCGGGCGGCATAGAGACCGAGCGCCTTTAGGTCACGAGCCAGGACCTCCATGGCCGCCACCCCACCCTCCTCGATCGCCTCGACGAACTCGGCGCGCGTGGCGAACGGGAAGTCCGCGCCGCCCCAGAGCCCGAGGCGTTGCGCATAAGCGAGGTTGTGCACTGTGGTGGCGCCCGTCGCCGACACATAGACCACCCGAGCATTCGGCAAGGCGTGCTGGAGCCTCAGGCCCGCGCGCCCCTGCTGAGAGGCCGCCCGGTCGCCGCGCTCGCCCTTGCCCCCGACCGCATTCTGCATGGCGTGGCTCTCGTCGAAGATGATCACTCCTTCGAAGTCGGAGCCCAACCATTCAACGATCTGGCTGACACGCGAAAGCTTCTCGCCGCGCTCGTCGGTGCGTAGCGTGGCATAGGTTGTAAATAGGATGCCTTCCGAAAGCCGGATCGCCGTCCCCTGGCGAAACCGGGACAGCGGCGTCACCAGCAGGCGCTCCATGCCGAGCGCCGACCAGTCGCGCTGGGCATCTTCGATCAGCTTGTCGGATTTGCTGATCCAGACCGCACGGCGGCGGCCCTTGAGCCAATTGTCGAGCAGGATTCCACCGACCTGACGTCCCTTGCCCGCGCCGGTGCCATCGCCCAAGAACCAGCCACGGCGAAAGCGGATGGCATTCTGAGCGTCCTCGCACGCGGCGGCCACAACATCAAAGGTCGGATCGACGGTCCAGGAGCCTGCCAGGAATTCGGAATGTGCTCCGCCGGCATAAATGACGCTCTCGAGCTGAGCGTCCGACAGAAGTCCATCTGTCACCACACGTGGCGGCAGATGCGGACGGTAGGTCGGCTTCGGTGGCGCGACGGATGCCATTGCCGCGGACTGCACGAGTTTGGTCGGATGTGGATGCGATCCGGAAATCCGGATCGACTGCAATTCGTACTCCTCATAAAGCGCATCGGTCAGTCGGGCGCTTTCCGGCGGAGACCAATCGACTGTCTCGTAGTTGAGCTCTACGCCTCTTGGCGCCACACGTCCCGACGTGGACGGTAGACACGGTACAGCGGCGGCGGTCGATCTCGCCTTCGCTGGACCACAACGAATAAGGTCGCGCCCAACCGGCGTAGTGACGACGGGTAGCCTCGACGGCACATGCCGGGCCACCCAGCCAAATAAGGTGGCGACATCGCTCGCCATGCCCGGTGAAGCGGGAAAGATTTTCGGATCAGGCGCAGGCAGCTTGTCGATCACAAGCAGCCTTGTGTCCGTTTGTGTCCCGTGCTTGGCGTAGACGGCGCCGTCAATGGCGGCAGAAAACGCAACCCGCCCGCGTTCCTGGAGACGAACAAAGGCTTCCGTCCATGCCGGATTATCCGGCGCAAGGCTCTTGCCGACGATGACGACAAGACGGCCGCCGTCGCAAAGGCGCGCCAAGGCTGAGGTGATGTGCCGGAGAGCTGCGTCCGGCATCGGTCGTTCGACATTCGCCACAGCCGAGAACGGCGGGTTCATCAAGACGACGCTCGGGGCAACCCTCGCCTCAAGGTGATCATCGATCTGGGCGGCGTCAAAGCGGGTGACCTTAACGTTGGTGAACAGCTGATCGAGCAATGTCGCGCGCGGCTCGGCCAACTCGTTCAACACCAGGGCGCCGCCCGAAAGCTCGGCAAAGATCGCAAGCAAGCCTGTCCCTGCCGAGGGCTCGAGAACGCGATCGGCAGGCGTAACGCCCGCCGCCACAGATGCAACAAGGCCGAGCGGAATCGGCGTCGAGAATTGTTGAAGTGCCTGGCCATCCTCGGAACGCCGCGTATGGGTCGGCAGACAGCTTGCGATCCTTGCGAGCATCGGCAGCATGGCAGCCGTCGAACCCGCCTTGGCGCGCATGGTCGGGCCGAACTTGCGAAGGAATAGAACGGTCGCCGCCTCGCAGGCGTCATAGGCGGTCTTCCAATTCCAGGCACCGGCCGCGTCCGAGCCGGCGAAGGCAGCCTCCATGGCGCTACGCAGGACAGCGGCATCGATGCGACGACCGCGTTCGAGCTCAATCAAGAGCTGCTGTGCAGCGCGGAGAGCCGCAGAGGTTAGACTTGCAGCGGCACGCATCGAGAGCGGCGCGGCGGCAGCGCCGCCGGTGAGAGATTCGGTCATGGCAGGATGTCTTTCGGAGAGCGGGAACGGGTCGAGCCGGCTGGCGCTCTCTCTGGACCGTGCCGGCTCAAACCCGTCTCGGCCGCTCTCTGCCTCTCAGGAGGCAGCCGCGCGCCCTCACGCCGCGCCACCACATTCGGCCGGGCGACAAGACGAAATCACTGCCGGACACGGCGTGGACGGGCGCGGGACGAGACGTGCGAAGGAAGGCGTACGGGACGGCCGGAGCCGTCCCGCGATGAGGCGTCATTCGGCGGCATCGAGCTGTGGTTCAGCCTCGTCGCCACCCTCCTCCTGCCCTTCGTTGGCGAGGAATTCGGGGAGCGAGCCAGCCTCCCCTTCCTGTTCGACTGGCGAGGCGGTGGCGTCGACCGGGCGCAGCAGCTCCGGCAACCAGCCCGAACCCTCGAGAAGACGCTCGGCCTCGCTGGCCATCTCGGACTTCTTCAGGTGATCGATCAATTGCGCGGACGATTCACCTCGCGCCTCCCGCACCGCCTCCAGGATACGCGGCTTGGTGACGCGGCCGAGATAATTGTCAACAGTCGGTCGCCAGCCGGACTGAACCATGTCGAGGCCGACAGCACGCGCCAGCACATCGGCCTGATCGAACCGAGAGCAGACGCCGTGAGCATAGACACGGCCCTGATTGTAACGGTTGGCCGGCTCATGGACGGCGTTGACCGCAAATGACGCACAGTGAGCGAACAGGGATGCCTGTGCGGCACCGTCAAGGGCCGTGAGCGCATCCCAGAGATCGTTCTCGCTCTTGGGCAGCCGGGCCTTCCAGGACTCGTGCCGGGCCTCAACTGCCTTGGCAGATGCGCTTTCCCTGAGCCCGGGGGCTTGAGCGGGAAAGGTCGGCGTACGAAGTCCGATCTCCAGACATGTGTTGGACGATCCGTACCGGTAAAAGGCCGTCAGCACGAAATTGTGCAGCACCGCCTGGAACGCGATTGCCGGATGTTCTGCCAGCGCGTCCCGTAATGCCAACGTACGATGCGCCTTTCGGTGATGAGTCGATCCGGCAACGGCCTTGCCGCATCCTCATCATGCTCCTCCGGCTCGGTCGATGCACCGGCGAGCGAAATCGCCGTGCGCTGGACCGAAGCACCGGGCTCCTGCCCTTCAGTCACCGCTACATCGGTGCCTCGCTCGCCTTCGACACCGGCCGCAGGCTCCTCGTCCTCCGGTCGGACATAACCCCGATTGACAGAAAGCCGTCCTTCGCAATCGATGCTGACGAAGACGCCGGCTCTGGCCATCTGGTCCGGCTCGAAGATGTCCGGCCGGTTGTTGAACGCTTCGAGCGCCTGCTCGAGTTCGCCGAGCCGCGCGTCCACCTCACCGGGCAGTTCGTCAGCGCCTTCAAATCTTGCCTCAAGCGCGTCGTATTCAACCTGGAGAGTATCGAAGCGCGCCTGCTCTTCGGCGGTGAGAGCCGCCGGATCTGCCTCGAGCCGGCGGAGCCCGTGGTCATGGCCGTAGGGAAAGCTGGCGGCGGTCACCTCTATCCACTTCCAGCCTTCGGCGGCGATCGCCTCAGCTTCTGCCCGCAACTTCTCAGCCACGAGACGCTCCAGCAGCGCAACGTCCTCGAGCCAGCCGCCGCCATCTTCTTCGAAGAGATCGCGCAGCACGCCGCCGCCGGCCGCTTCATAAGCGGCGAGGCCGACAAATCGGGCGCGCCTGTCGGAGACCCGCACCGCACGCTCGGTCAGGAGGCGCCTGATCTGATACGGCTCTTCATAACCCGACTTGTTGACGGTCTCCCAGACCTGTTCCTGCCGGCCGTGATCGGCGGTAACCGAGAACGCCATCAACTGTTCGAGCGACATGCCGTCGTCGGCGTAAACCTCGAGCAGCTTCGGGGACACCGCCGCAAGCCGCAGCCGCTGCTTCACCACGTTGACGGATACAAAGAAGATGGCCGCGACATCTTCTTCGGACCGCCCTTGCTCGCGCAGGGTCTGGAATGCGCGAAACTGGTCCAGGGGATGAAGCGCGATGCGGTGCACGTTCTCGGCGAGCGAGTCTTCTTCCGCGGTGATCACGTCAGCCATGTCACTGACGATGCATGGGACCGGCGCGGTCTTCGCCAGACGCTTCTGCTTGACCAGGAGCTCAAGTGCGCGATAGCGGCGACCTCCGGCCGGCACCTCGAACATGCCGGTTTCCCGGCCTTCGTCGTCGAGGACAGGCCGGACGTTGAGACTTTGCAGCAGGGAGCGCCGGGCGATGTCCTCGGCAAGATCCTCGATCGAGATGCCGGCTTTGAGGCGCCGCACATTATTCTGGCTCAAGATGAGTTTGCTGAAGGGAATGTCGCGCGACGACGACAGCTTGATCTTCTGAACGGCCTTTGCCATGTCAGTTTCTCCGAAACGGGCGGCCGGGAGCCTCTCTCTCGGCCTCCAACCCGTTCACGAACATGCCTGCCCCTCTCTCGCTCTCGCTTTCTTGCTGGCGCAATGGCGGTGGTTGGCGGCTGCCGCGCTATCGGAAAACTGAGTTGCCCGAGCTCGGATGCGATCCAGTTCACCTCTCGTTTCAGAAGTCGAGGTCACGTGGGTCGAAGCTGCAAGCGAGTATCGCGACACTTGGCGTGCATCTTTCGGTGCCGCGCCGGTTTTGGCGACGGCGCTACGGTCTCCGAGCCGCCGCGGAATTGCCGGCCCGCGACGGACATCAACGTCTCCCCGAGAGGCAGCGCCATCCCCGAACTGGTGAGCCGGAAGAGCGCAGACAAGCCAAGCCGGAGAACGGAATCCCCGGCTTGGCCGCAATTACGCCACGCGGTCGAGCAACTTCTTGGCCTTGGCCTCCATGTCCAGGCGGACATCCTGATGCGGCCTGTCGCGCGCGACGGCGGTGATGCCCTGCACGAAATCGAAGATGCTTTCAGGCGGGCGGCCTTCCTCCGCCAGCACCGCCTCAATCACCTTGCCTGTCTCGGCCTTGGAGAAGCCGCGGCGGCGCAGAAACTCGGTGCGATCCTCGTCGCTGCGTGCCACGATCCGCTCGCGGGCGGCCTTGATGCCGTTGACAAAGGGCATGGGTGAGGAGTCGGCGAAGTTCAACAGTGCCGGGGCTGCCTCGTGAGCAAAGCGGGAGGCTGCGTATTTGGAATGGCGGATGGTCATCTCCTCGAAATCTTCCACGCCCCACAGATTGCGATTCTGACAAACCGCACGAAGATAGAAGCTCGCCATGCCGAGCGTCTTCGCGCCAACTTCCGAGTTCCAGCAATAGAAGCCTCGGAAATAGAGGTCGGGCGAGCCGTCCCGGAGACGACCGGCCTCGATGGGATTCAGATCATCGACCAGAAACAGGAAAACGTCCCTGTCCGACGCGTAGAGGGTCGTCGTGTCCTTGGAAATGTCGACGCGGGGATTGTAGATGCCACTTGACCAGTCGAGCGCACCAGGCACCTTCCACCGTGTATCGCCTGTGCCATTGCCAGCGATGCGTTGTACGGCCTCAACCAGCTCGTGGTCGTAGATCCGGCCATAGTCGGGACCGGTGACAGCGCGAAGCTCGATGCGGCTACCCTCGGTCTCGAGCGTTTTGATCTGCTCGACCCGATTGTCGGTCAGGCCATATTGCAGGTTGATTGCTGCGAGTGCCGCGGGGAGCTGCCGCAGGTAGGTGGCCGGAGCGCCAACCTGGCTTGCAAGCTGGCCGAAGCTCCAGTGGGTCGGGGCGAGCGGCGTGTCCAAGCCGGGCAGCATCAAGGCCAGGCGCTCAGGATCGGCACGGTTTGCCTCGACATGGATGAGCGCGCTTTCGACCACGCGCGTCCGGCTGCGGTCCGCGCGATCGCGCACCGTGCAGGCCAGTTCGTTGAGCGACAGATAGCGCTCATCCGCCGGACGACAGAACCACTCCGAGGACACCCGACCAATGCGCTCGCCGCGGCTCACATCCACTCTGTAACCGAAACTGGCGTTGCGGCTGGCATCAACAATCTGCGTATTCATGGGAGCAATCTCCATGACGGGCGCCGGAAGACTCTCCTCCGACCCTCAACCCGTCATGGCCAAGGCCGCTCCCCTCTGCCTCTCCTGTATCATCGGTCGCCAACGGCAACGTCCAAGACGCGCGACCAAGGCCTTCTACCAAGACCCTTGACCAAGACCCTTGACCAAGACCCTTGACCAAGACCCGCGACGGCGGCATCCGCCGCGTCGCAGCTTCCGTCAGGGATGGAAGCCCGAAGGGTGAAAACCCGGCGCAAGCCGGGGTTTCAGCGCCAGCCGACAGCCCGGTCCCGCAGGGAGGCGGCAATAACTCAGCCAACGCTTGACAAGACATTTTGAACACGAGTGGCCAAAAGTCTGACGTCCCTGGCAGATTGTTGCGGACGCGATGCCGTATCGAATTCTGCCCGGAGTTCGCGAACTGGAGTTCGGTATCGACGGCATCGACATAGGAGATTTTGTCCGCCGTGGGCAGATTGAGTTCGGGTCCCAACAGCCATTTATAGAGAAACCAGATGCGACGCGTGTAGAGCCCGATCGGCGTCTGCTTCACAAGCTCCGCAATCTCCTCCCGCACGGCGAGGAAAAGCCGCTTCAGGATGGCGAGCTCTATTGCTTCGTTCTTGAGCGCAAAAGTCAGATTTCTCTCAAGGGTCGCGGCAGGCGCATGACGCGGCGTGTAGATGCGCCATCTTCTCACAGTCGAGCGCGAGCGGCCGGCTGTTTGCGCTTTTGCAATTCGAGGACGAGAAGGTTCTTGCCCAAAGCCAGGCCCGCCTTCGCCGACTCGCTCCGCCTCGCAGAAGGCCGCGCTTATGCGCGCACAGGCGGCGACGAACGCCCCCGTGTTTGAGGCCGCTAAGACGCGCGCAAAACCTGGGCGGGGCGCCGGCGCCGGAGGAGCCGGCCCAGATCGATCCGTGCAACCTATCCAACAGCGAGATATTCTCGCTGGCTCGCGCAGAAAAACGAACCCCGCCCAATAGTCTGAGCGGGGCTCTGAAGGATCGAGGCTCACTCGCCGTTCTTGCGCGGGCGCGACCACAGCAGCGTGTAGCCCTCGCCGCCTTCGTCGTCGAACAGGTTCGCGTAGATCGGTGCGTTGAACGAGGGGTCGTCGAGCTTGAGCGAGAGGTAATCGCGGCCCTCTTCGGAGCGCTTCGACCAGGCTGCGCCGATCTCGGCCCGGCCTACATAGATTCGGTGGCTCGGAGCGTTGTCGTTGGAGCGGTTGGTCTCGGCGACGATGCGGACGCCCTTTGCCTGCAGGCTCAGGGTGACAATCTCGCCCTGGAAATCGTTGCCCAGCTTCTTGAAAGAACCGATGTTAGCCATGTCACTTCTCCTGTTGTGTTTCGAGCCCGCGACCACCGCGGCCTCGATGGCGATCTAAAGGCCGAGGACGATCGGCGACGCACCCGTTCGGGCCGGAGCGCAGCGGAGGACGGCGTTGAGGCGACTTTCTTGTCTCGCGAGGAATGGGCGAAGCCCAGGGGAAGAAAGTCGCATCAACGGCGTTGCGGCTCAGACGATCGAGGCGAAGCCGGTCTTCGGCCAGATCAAGCCATCAAAGAGGCCACGTGCGTCCGCGTGCTGAAGCGCAATTTCAAGGAGAAGATTGGCCAATTTCGGTTCAGCTGCACAAGATGTTGGAACGATTCAGCGAAGAAATAGAAACGATCTGCTGCAAAGGGCGGTATCGTCCGTGAACGAACATCGAGAGCGCGCAATCCGCCACCGCGACGAGTGGGCTAGGCCGAGATTGCTGCAGCCTGGTCGAAGCGCACCGAAGAGGCGGATTTGCTTCTCGTTCTCGTCATCTTGACCCCGCATTCAACGAACCGATCTACCCGAACTTGTTCGACGAGGAAGGAGACGAATGATCATCCCTCGCGTGTGGCGGCCGTGAGAATGGTTGAGACGGCTCCGCCAAGTCTAGCCGGCTCGAACGGACGGCTCACCGCAAGCAAGCACAGTCAAGCGCGTCCGCGTCCTGCCGCCAACACGAAACGCGCCGAGGCAAGCGAAGGCAGCCCGGCAAGCATTGCGATCTGGGGCAGGCAAAACATCTGCCTCTCGATGGCCATCTTCCGTTGGACGGTTTCGAATTCCGAGCATGAGCAGCTCGCCATTGCCCAGACCAACGAAAATCCACGTTGCCAGAGAAATTAGGCCTATTAGCCAGCGCGCTGAAAGACGCTTTCGTCAAGCCGCTTGAGCGACAGGCCCAGACCTGCACGATCCCGGAAGAGCAGCCTGATACCACATAAAAAACGGCCCCGGGAACGGCGGACTGATAGTCAAACTGCAGAAATCGCTTGAACCTCACGCCACGTCAGGGCGTAGCCTGGAAACCGTCGGCAGATCCTGATGACGCGAAGCATCGGATCGGGACGTCACACAACCAAATGACAGAGCTGGTTCGGCGTCATCGTGAGTATTGCGCCGTTCGTACCCCTCAACGCGAAGCGAACGGCGCAGCCGCATTAAGCCAAAATCGCTCCCTCGCAAGCAATTCGATCCAGGAGACATGGATGAAATTAGCGAAGACCTCTGTAATCGCATGCGGCATTTCCGCTTTCCTCGCATACTCCGTCATTGTGCAAAGCCTCGCCACCGACGCCAGGGCTCGCAAAGGCATGCAAGACAGGAGCGTACAGAGCGGCATGAGTGATGATGACGATTCTTTGCCCAAACTCAGGACCGCGGGCGGGAAAGTGGGCAGGAAATCGACCAAGGGCGCGAAGAGTGCAGCCGGCGGCAACGCACCGGACAAGGAGACTGATTGATCCGCAACCAGCAGCACACCGGTGGGTGGGAAGCGACTGACGCGAGGCCGTGTCCGGGTAACCCTCCACTCGCACCCGCTGGCCGGAGGTTCAGCCGCACCAAGATGAACTGTGACGGTCGTCGATCTTCAAGGAATACGACAAGGACGAAGGTTCAGCCATTTAACTCGCGCGTTTGCCGTGGCCGCCCGACGGAAGCCATGAAACTAACCCTGATCAATAGCAGCGCAACGGCCGCAATGCTCAACTGCCCGATCGAAGAGGAGCAGTTGCAAAGGCTGAACGGTGACCCGATGCGATCGTTGTGCACGATAGCATTGGGTACTGCCCTCCGATCTCGTACGACCGCGTCAGGTTACCGACATTCATGTTCGGAAGCCGCCCGAGGAGTTGGCTGGCGCGGCGTGAAAAAGCACAACTTTTTGGTCTCTCGTCGGTTCTTCACGGTCTGGCACGCCGGTTGCTGAGTGATGCACGGCTTGGTTGCTCAATCACGACCTCCTGAGGCCCAAGCCGCTTCGTAGCGCAACTCGTGCGGGCGGATCTCCCGCCGCCCGCACGTTTTTCATGGCTTCGACCTGGCGCCGCGCTTCATGAGCTTATGTTTGCCCCGTGAGGAGGCTGCGCGCGCCCGTCTGGCACGCGAGTTGCTCGGAGGAATACGGCTTGGCCCTCATGTATCGCGCCCCCCAGAGATGGCCAAGCTTCCACCCAGACTAGCGCGGGTGGTCCCCCAAGCCGCTCGCGCGACTTTCCATTCGCCGCGGGTCTGCCGAGATCGGGCCCGGCGAAACGCTGTGGAGATTATCGGCATGATCCGTGGAGAGCTTTAGAATCGCTAAAGCAAGCCGCTCATAGACCAGCCACTCACAGTTGCTCACGGAAACGCGTTGTGATGGAGAACGGAGTGGACGTCCGATGCATCTTAAGTATTCAATACCGTGGGCGCAGCAGCAGCATTAGCGATCGGCGCGCACGATGCTCTCGATGTTGCGCCGAACGTCGGCATCATGCTTGGCGCATTATTGATTGTCGCCTTTCCGGCATCGGTGATCGCTAGCCTTTTAAGTTGCTGTCAAACCGAACGGCGCGATGACAGAACCGGTTGATGATCGCCTATTACTCTTAGATTTCTGCCGGCTCGACCGACATGGCTCCGCCGGCGCAGCGCTATGCCCCCCGGCAGGAGCCTTCGTTCCGAGATCTCACGATGCGCGGCTCTCGTGACTGTCCGACACCAGGGCTATTTGTCGCGGTCTTCCGCTCAGCCGCGACCGAAGGTGGGAGTTTCATCTCCAGGAGCTGCGCGCGCGACATACCAAACCGGCCAGGAGATCCGATGGTGACGCCGAGCGCGGCGAAGCACGGCGGGTCACTCCCGAAAAATGATTCCAGAAGCGCCGTGTCGATCACGTCGTTTTGGACTGCTGCCATGGTCACTTTCGTTGGCGAGTACCTTTGGAGGAACCGGCTGAGACGCAGCAGGACGGCAGGAAGTCCTTCCACATTCGCCTCAGCCGGATCCGACAAAAACATGGGTGCGGCACTGCCGCTTTCGCAAGTGCCTGGAAGGCCTTGAAACGATACGCCCCCCTTCTAATTTTATGGGTAGCCACGCAGTAATTGCACGGCACAATCGGGCGCCTGCTACGGGGCGCGTGCAGGCACCCGGCAAGCGTCCTGGGTGCTCTTATCCATGTTGCTCAAAAGGAGGATATGGCTATGACCACGCTTGATCTCGCTCCCCTGTGGCGATCGACGGTTGGATTCGATCGTCTGTTCGACCTTCTCGCGGACTCCGGCCGATGGACCGGCGCGGACAATTACCCGCCCTACGACATCGAACGTGTCGGTGAGGACCACTACCAAATCACGCTGGCTCTTGCCGGCTTCCCGCCTGACACGGTCTCCATCACGGCCGGGCAGAACACACTGACCGTTGAGGGTCGCAAGGCCGACAAAAGCGGCCATCAATATCTCTATCAAGGCATCTCTGCGCGCCCGTTCCGACAGATCTTCAATCTGGCCGAGTACGTGCAAGTGAAGGGCGCCTGGTTCGAGAATGGCATGCTCAAGATCGATCTGGTTCGGGAGGTTCCCGAGGCGATGAAACCGCGCCAGATTGCGATCAACACAGGTGCTGATCACCAGAAAGATGAGAACAAGCATGCGGCGTAACACCGCCTGCTCACAATTGAATTTTGCGGCGAGGCTTTATCGCGTCGCGAATTTTGGAACAAAGAAGGAGAAAATCCATGGCTATCACCGATCTGCCCCCCTGGGGCCGCGGTCGTGATCTGACCACCCGTCGCTCCGAAAACTACAATCCGGTTCTAACCCTGCACCGGGAGATGAACCGGCTATTCGATGACGCCTTCCGCGGCTTCGATGTCGCGCCATTTGGCGGCAGCTTTCTCGAGCAGTCGATGAATTGGCCGAGCATCGAGGTCAACGAGAGTAACCAGGACGTGAAAGTCACGGCGGAGTTGCCAGGTCTCGACGAGAAAGACGTCCAGATCGAGCTCGCCAATGGCGTTCTCTCGATCAAGGGAGAGAAGAAGACTGAGACGGAAGACAAGGATCGCAGGTTCAGCGAGCGGTACTACGGCAGGTTTGAACGGCGCATCCCGATCGAAGACGTGGACCAGGACAAGATCTCTGCTGCGTTCAAGAACGGAGTTCTGACTGTCACCATGCCAAAGCTGCCGCAAGCAGAATCCAAGGTGAAGCGTATTGCGATCAACTCGAAATGACACAAATCGATGGGAGCGGTCTCCGCTCCCGTCCTATTTCCAATAAGAGCGGGCGGGGGTGTGCCCGACCATGGACACAAAGCGGAAATCCAGTTTTGCAGGCGCTGCGGATGTTGTTGCGCATGCAAAGATCGCGGCTCAACACATCGAGGAACTGAAAGTCGCCTGTGCGAATGGAGATAAGAGCGCGGCCCGCCGTTCGCTGCGCCAGGCTATCAGCGAACTCGAGCTGGCGCGCGCTATGGTGCGGACCGGTATTGATTGAGTCCGCGCGGATTTGGCGCTGCGTCCGAGTCAAGCAGACGGCTGGTGCGTAGCATCGCTTCCAGCTTGGCTGAGAGTTCCTGGGAGAAAAACGGCTTGCTGAGGAGCAGACTGTCGTTCATGTGTTTGCTAGGCTTTTCGATGAGATCTGGATAGCCACTGCAGTACACGATCGGCAAGCCCGGCTGCTGCCGTTGAAGCTCAAGTCCGACGTTGAGTCCAGAAACGTCGGGCATCGCCAGATCAATAATCGCCACATCGATTGCTTGATGAGAAAGGGTCGACAGCGCGGCATCCAGATTATCAGCCGCAATCGCCTGGTATCCGAGATCGTCAAGCATGTTCCGTGACGTTTCGCGGACGCTCGCGTCGTCGTCCACAGCAAGGATGTACTCCCGTGCGCCCATGCAAGGAGTGCCCAATTGGCTCATACAACTGCACTGGTCGATATTCGCACGGCAAACCCGTAGACCTGCGACAACCCAAGTTCCGTTCCCTTGTCGGGCTCCTTGGACCGGGCGGTCCTTGGAACAGGTAAAGGCCAGCATAGTTGCCAGCCCATAGTACCGAGATAGGTAGGCCCGGCAGGCGACCGCGGCCGCTCGCGGTGCTCTCACAAGGCGGTCCGAATTGATGCCAACCCTCCCCATGACTGCGGCCGGTCATGCCGCCCTTAACGACGAACTGGCCGACCGCACTAGAATCAAGCGGCCTCATCTTGCCGAGCGCATTCAGCAAGCGATTGCCGACGAGCCCAACCTTATTGAGAATTCGGAATATCAGGCTGCGTTGGGCGAGCAAAGGCTCAACGAAGCTCGCATAGCCGAGTTAGAAAGCAAGCTTGCACGTGCAGAAATCATCGAAGTGTCAAAGCTCTCCGGCGAGACCATCAAATTCGGCGCGACGGTCACACTGACGGACCAGGATACGGGCGAGGAGCGAATTTGCCAAATCGTTGGCGAGCCGGAAGCCGACCCGGCAAAAGGCAAGATCTCGTTCAGTTCCCCGCTCGCACGGGCGTTGATAGGCAGGTCCAAAGGGTCAGTCGTAGCCGTCCAGACGCCAGGCGGTGACAAGAGTTACAAAGTTGAGCAAGTAAGATGGCTGCCCTAAAAGCAGAGGGGCTGGGCTTTTGAGCCAATACGTCTGCCAGAGCATGAATTTGGCAGTCGACCGGCCAGATTGTCTTGAACCTTTTGCATCAATGCAGCAGGCGAGTGGATGTGCTGCTTGCCTGGTCAGGCGGAGCAACTTTCACGACGGCGGAACTGGTTTGACCGCCCCGCACGATGGTGAGCTTCACATCTTGACCGACACGCGCCAGGCCGATCTTGTTACGAAGTTGCGACGCGCTGCGGATCCGACGGTCGTCTGCCATGACAACAATATCGTCCTTCCGCAAGCCGGCCCTTGCAGCCGGAGAGTCTGCCGCGACCTCTGCGATCACCGCGCCTTCGTTGCGCCCTTGTTTGGTCGACGGTTGGAGTTCGCGCAGTGAAACGCCAATGCGGCCTCGCTCAACGTGTCCCTTATCTACAATCTGCTCCATAACGATCCGGGCCATATTCGCGGGAATTGCAAAACCGATCCCGACATTCCCTCCGCCCGGCGAAATGATCGCGGAGTTGATGCCGACCAATTCGCCGCGGAGATTCACCAATGCGCCGCCGGAATTTCCCGGATTGATCGCAGCGTCGGTCTGGATGAAGTCCTCAAAGCCTTCCTTGCTCAAGCCAGTGCGACCCAGCGCACTGACCAGGCCGGACGTGACGGTCTGGCCGAGTCCAAAGGGATTGCCGATCGCGAGCACGAAATCTCCGACCTCAAGCGCATCACTGTCGCCGAAAGGAAGCGCCTGAAGGCCGGCAGGGTCTTGGATCTGCAGCACTGCAACGTCAGTTGGCGCATCGCGCCCGATTACCTTCGCAGTTAACTGCCGGCCGTCCTTGGTCGTGATCCGAACGACCGAGGCGCCTTCGACAACATGATTGTTGGTCAACACATAGCCGCGCCTGGCATCGACGATGACTCCCGAACCGGTCGAATTGATTTCCTTCTCGACCTGCTTGGGAATGTCGAAAAACTCACGAAAGAACGGGTCGCGGTAAAGCGGATTGTCCTCACGGACACGGCCGTGCACGGAAATATTAACAACCGCGGGTGTCACCTGTCGAACTACCGGCGCCAATGTTGGCACAGAACCACCCGTCTTCAGGTCCGGCACTTGGGATATAGCCGGTGAAGCCCCGAATAGCGCCACAACCAGAAGCCATGCCAATATTGTTCGCTGACCCAACATTCCGATCACCCTTGCGTGCTTGTGGGATCGTCAATCTGAGGCAGACGCGTTCCTTCCAATGCTAGGAGCGGAATTGCCCAGGCTGCTGCGGCATGGCCAAGCAGCACGATCGCTAGAACGGCTTCCGTGACCATCACAGCGCCCTCCGCTGTGCGGCGGCCCAGGGCCGCCGCAGCCGCATGGGGACGCCACCGCCACTGGGCGGATCATCATCGTCGTCTCTGTCGAGTTGCCGCAACGCTGCCAGTATGTCGGCCAACTTCACAGCGTGGCCCATTCCGGGGACCTCCCGCATGCCGGGACAGGATTCCACGGCGTACATATCCGACGCCCACGAGGACAGGATGATTCGCTTCTCAGGCGTCGAGAGCTCAATGTCATTCAGGACTTCCGCCGGAGAAATGTAGCGAGCGGCGGGGTGGAAGAATGGGTGCAGATCGCCGCCGTCGATTTTTACGTTAGTCATGGCTCGCCTCCCTGTTCACTCCTTTCCAGGGGATGGTGCTCGTGATTTGGGTGGCGGCGTAGTCGATGCGCCACCCACGTTGAGATGAGATCGGTCAGGAACGTCCGATGACATCGCCGGTCCACGGATCGAAGCTACCTAAGCTGCCTTCTTCCGCTCAATTTGCGACGAAGCAGCCGTTGCACCGATCTGGATCTTGCGCGGCTTCATCGTCTCCGGAATCTCTCGAACGAGATCAATGGTCAAGAGACCGTCCCGGAAGGATGCCTGCTTGACCCGGACGTACTCGGCCAGACTGAAGACTCTCCGGAACGGTCGCGCCGGAATACCTTGGTAGAGATACCGCCGCGCATCCCCGTCGGACGTCTTGCCTTCGATCGTGAGCGCATTTTGCTCCGCCGTCACGGAGATGTCACTAGCGCCGAAACCTGCTACGGCCAGCGTGATTCGATAGTGATCCTCACCGGACCGCTCGATATTGTATGGCGGATAGCTATCCTCATTCGGCCGGCGCGACATGCCGTCGATGAGGCCAGCCAAGTGATCGAAGCCGACGCTGGTGCGCCACAGTGGCGTAAAATCAAGTGTCCTCATAGCCAAGTCCTCCAAAGAGCAATATGGATACGAAGCAAGGCAGGATCGGAGTTTCGATTATCGTCGAACACCCCCGGTCCAGCCTCGTCGAGCCCGGCCTGGCGCTCGACATACCGCAGTCGCGGTCGAGAAACGAATTAGAACTGACACTCGTGAATTCAAGAGGCCGTGCGCTTTTTTCTGACCGAACCTCGCCTGGCGGGTCAGCGACTACGCGGCCAAGCGATCCGGGTAAGCACCCTGGCGTAGGACATCCATCACTCGCTGCTCTCGCTCAATCCGGGCTTGATAGAGCTGCCGCCTTGCTCGCTCCTGGCAGTTGAGAGCAGGCGCTCGTAGTGACCGATCACCTTCAGACAACCTCGGATGAGGAAGTCGCGGACGGCAAGCTCAACTGTTGCTTGAGGTTGCATCAGAGTTCCCGCGCACGGAATGCCTCGCCGAACTCAGCCCGGACATGAGTGCCGCTCGCTCTTGACGAGATTGCGTAAGGTAGGGAGCGGCCTTCGCGGGCCGCTCTCTGAGGTTCAGCTTGTTGCCGCCAGTCCCGCGGGATGGGGCGACGGTTGCGGCCAGATGCCGGTCGGCGCGGAGGTCGGCGGCAGCAAGATGTCGATCTTCATCGTTGCCGCCGCGGGCTGCCATTTCAGCCACGGCATCGTGTCGAGATACGGGATTGGCGGCAGTGGCAGTCCAGTGAAGGTACCCTGTGTGGCCTCGGCTCCCCGCGGGCTTTCCACGCCGTAAGCACCGAAGGCCGCCAGAGACATTGCGCCGGCTACTACTAAAGCAAGCAGGCTTCGCCGCAGATTGCGGTTGGTCTCCGTCCGGTCGGACAACGTATGGTGATAACTCAGCATCTATACTCCTCCCATCGTTCGAAAACAGATCCAGGCAATGGTGACAAAACTCAGGGAGAACATGAACCAATGGATCGTGTCCTGCCTCATCCTGAGCCGACGACGATTAGGCTTGTTCATGGGACACTCCATCTTTGGAAGCGGTCTTCTCTCCTCTCATCGGTGGAGCCCGGCCTTGATCGGCCGGGCTCGGTTGTTCAGAAGTCCATGGCGGGAGCTGCCGAAGCGGATTCAGCCTTCTTCGGCTTTTCGGCCACGAGTGCCTCGGTGGTGATCAGCAGCGAGGCCACCGACGCAGCGTCCTGCAAGGCGGTGCGCACGACCTTGGCGGGATCGATCACACCGGCTTTCACAAGATCCTCGTACTCGCCAGTTGCCGCGTTGAAGCCCCAGTTGTAACTCTGGTGCTCCAGAAGCTTGCCGACAACCAGTGAGCCGTCTTCGCCGGCGTTCTGCACGATCTGCCGAGCCGGCATCCGGATGGCGCGACGAACGATGTCGATGCCGGCCTTCTGGTCGGCGTTCGCGGTCTTGATGCCGTCGAGCGCTTCGAGGGCACGCAGGAGGGCAACCCCGCCTCCGGGGAGAATCCCCTCCTCCACCGCCGCTCGAGTCGCATGCATCGCGTCGTCGACACGGTCTTTGCGTTCCTTGACTTCGACCTCCGTCGCACCACCCACACGGATCACTGCGACGCCTCCGGCAAGCTTGGCGAGGCGCTCTTGCAGCTTTTCGCGATCATAGTCGGAGGTCGTCTCCTCGATCTGGAGCCTGATTTGCTGGGCGCGCGCCTCGATATCCTTCTTGGCGCCCGCGCCCTCAACAATGGTGGTGTTGTCCTTGTCAATGACGACCTTCTTGGCGCGCCCGAGCATCTTCACTGTGACGTTTTCCAGCTTGATGCCGAGGTCCTCGCTGATGACATTGCCGCCGGTCAGGATCGCGATGTCCTCCAGCATGGCCTTGCGACGATCGCCGAAGCCAGGTGCCTTGACGGCCGCGACCTTCAATCCGCCGCGCAGTCTATTGACGACCAATGTCGCAAGCGCTTCACCTTCGATGTCCTCCGCGATGATCAGGAGCGGCTTACCGGACTGAACGACCTGCTCCAACAGCGGCAGCATGGTCTGCAAGCCGGACAGCTTCTTCTCGTGAATCAGAACGTAGGGATCCTCGAGTTCGACACGCATCTTCTCGGGGTTCGTGACGAAGTAGGGCGAGATGTAGCCGCGGTCGAACTGCATGCCCTCGACCACTTCGAGCTCGGTGTGCAGGCTCTTGGCCTCCTCGACGGTGATCACGCCTTCATTACCGACCTTGTTCATGGCGTCGGCCAGGAAGCGGCCGATCTCGGTATCACCATTGGCGGAGATTGTGCCGACCTGGGCGATCTCGTCATTGGAGGTGATTTTCCTGGCGTGTGATTTGAGGTCGGAAACGACGGCGTCGACAGCCAGGTCAATCCCCCGCTTCAGATCCATTGGGTTCATGCCGGCGGCGACGGATTTGCTGCCCTCCTTGAAGATGGCCTGAGCGAGCACGGTCGCGGTCGTGGTGCCGTCGCCCGCCAGATCGTTGGTCTTCGAGGCGACCTCGCGCACCATCTGCGCGCCCATGTTCTCGAACTTGTCCTCCAGTTCGACCTCTTTGGCGACGGTTACGCCATCTTTGGTGATGCGCGGCGCACCGAACGATTTCTCGATCACGACGTTACGCCCCTTCGGACCGAGTGTGACCTTCACCGCGTTTGCCAGTGTGTCGACGCCCCGCAGCATGCGCTCTCGGGCCTCGGTTGCGAACTTCACGTCCTTGGCAGCCATTTTGATCTCTCCTTTCCTCTATGACTGTCAGCGCGCTAAGCTGCCTTCTTGACGGTCGCTGTCTTGTCGACAACACCCAGAAGGTCGCTTTCCTTCATGATCAGGAATTTCTCGCCGTCGATCTTGACCTCGGTACCAGACCACTTGCCGAACAGGACACGGTCACCGGGCTTGACGTCGAGTTGAATGAGCTGGCCCTGTTCGTTGCGTGCGCCGGGGCCAGTGGCGACAATCTCGCCCTGCTGCGGCTTCTCCTTTGCTGTGTCTGGAATGATGATACCGCCGGCGGTTTTCTCTTCGGCGTCGAGACGTCGCACGAGCACGCGATCGTGCAAGGGACGGAAATGCATGCACATCCTCCTTGGGTAGGTTCAGCGATGTCCAAAACCGGGTCCATAACGGCCCCCGGGCAAAAATCCACCTAGGAGCGAGGGTTCTACTTTCAAGAGGTTGGAAGAAAATTTTTGCGGCGAAAGCCGGATCGTCGATATTGCTCGCGGCTCGTAACCGGAGAGCATTCTCCTGCGTCCGGAAACGCTCAGCGCACCTTGAGAATTGAAACCGTCAAACCGAGACGTTGTCTCGGCTTCAGAACAACTCTGCGCGGCAAATTGGAGCATCGTCGAAAGGAGGGTAACCAGAGATGTGGAGCTTAATGGTACTTGCTGCTCCAATCGGGATGGTGATCTCGCTGCAGGCGAAAGAAGCGGATTCGTCGCGAGCAGTGCGAAGCTCCGAGGCCACCGTTAAGCAGCTTGTCAGTGATCAAAGCGGCCAGCCCCCGGGCAAGAACAAAGTCCGGCGGCCGCAAGGACCGTGATTTCTCGGCGGGAGCCATCGTGCTTGATATCTGCACCGGCTGCTGATTCATCGATCAGCAGCCGGCCAGCAGTTTCTATGTTCTGCTTCTACTATGCGCTCGCTGAAGCAGCCGCAAGCTCCGGAAGGCGTGCGCACAGCGTCGACTTGATACGCTGCAACGCACGCTGCTCGATCTGGCGGATACGCTCACGCGAAATACCGAAGGTATTGGCAAGATCGTCAAGCGTTCTTTGCTCATCTGCCATGTAACGGGCTTCGACAATGGTGCGTTCTCGCGGAGAAAGCGCACACAGCGCCTCCGAGAGTGCGGCCTTCTGCCGTTCTCGGTCTCCGGCCTCCACGAGCAGGGTTTCAGGATCAGGAGATGAATCTGCGACCCTGTCCTGCCACTGTTCGCCTTCCTCGTCACTGAGTTGAACATTCAGCGTCATGTCGCCACGGATCCGCCCGTTCATCTCGACGACGTCGGTTTGCTTGACCTGAAGATGGTCAGAGATCTGCTTCACCTGCTCCGGCGAAAGCTCGCCATCGTCCGGCGTTCCAAGGCGTCTCTTCAACTTTTGAAGGTTAAAGAACAGCTTTTTTTGCGCCGCGGTTGTGCCGAGCTTGACGAGCGACCATGATCGCAGGACGAATTCCTGTACGGACGCCTTGATCCACCAAGCGGCATAAGTCGCCAGGCGAAATCCCTTCTCAGGGTCGAACCGCCTGACGGCCAGCATCAATCCGACGTTGGCTTCCGAGATGAGGTCGGCGATGGGCAATCCATAGCGCCGATATTTCAGCGCGATCTTGGCAGCCAGTCGTAGATGGCTCGTCACCAGACGGTAGGCAGCTTCGCTATCCCCGGCATCCCGAAGACGCCTTGCATACATCACTTCTTCGGAGGCATCTAGCAGCGGGAAGCTACGGATCTCGTGCAGGTACCGGGACAACCCGGCTTCCGAATGGATAGCGGTGAGGGCTGACTTGATTGACATGACTTGCCCTCCTTCATAAGCCGTCGCCGCTCTTGAGTTCTAACGAGCGGCCAGACGGAAGATGCAGCTGCGAGACCCCGCCGAGGCGAGTAAGGCTGATCGGCTGCCAAGCGACAATACGGGTCGTTTTCATATCCAAATCCTCCACGGAGCAAAATGGTACGAGCCGCCGTGTCGCCTGGCTTAGCTGGGCCATGAGGCGCCCAGCGACACTCGGGCCGGCGGCGCCAAAAGAACTACGAAACCAACAGGTTGTTCCTCGTATCAGCTAGCCAATTCGTCGGAAGCCATACTGCCGCTGCCCGATGAGGCGGAGGAGGAGCCCGACGCCTCAGGCGGCTTCCGAGTGCTCAGTCCGTCAAGGGTTCAAACACCTCGTAGACTTGGGACATTCCGAACCTTGGCCGAGACGTATACCTATCGAAGTCGGGTAGCGGTGCGGCACGGCTAAGTTTAAATGGATTGCGCCGCCGGCGAGGCGCTCATCCGCGAGGCCGACGATCTGCTCTGCCAGAGCTGGAACAAAAAGATCTGCGCCGACGGCGGGCCCGGTCGACGCATCGCCGTCGATCGACCAGGCCATCAAGCCGGCTATCCGTGGCTCGAAATCAATTGCTCGCGGTGCAAGACACCGCTCGCGGTCGCGCCTAGCCGCGCTGCGCCACGTTCCGACCACCAACGTGCGCGATCTCGCCGGTCGCCTGCGCTGCGTGAAGTGCAGTACGGCGGGCAAGCGGCCGGCCGCGGAGCTGCTGCAGCTGTGGCGGCGCTGCCCGACCGGAGATGCGACGTGACCGAGCTCACGCGTCGGCGCGACAGAGCCGCAGCCGGGCAGAAATGGAACATCCTCTATAGCGACGTCGTCGTTGGCTCAATCGGGCTGCGCTGAGGCCAAGTTGTCATGTCATCACGAGAGGTAGGACGCTCAGCCGATCAGCAGCCAACTTACGCTGACGATGAGCGCCACAAACGACATTCCAGCGAAGCTGAGAAAAGCCCTATTCAACACCAATCTATGCGATCGAAGCTGGACATGGATCGCCGGCAGCGCCATTCCCGCAGATAAGCACGTCAGCGAGGGTGACTCAGCTTTGGGGGCCTAGAGGCCGGTGCTGAGGCCTGTCACCGTGATGAATCGGGACGTGACCCGAGGCGTGGAAGCTAACACGGCTGTCAGAAGTTGCTAGTTTTTCCCGCGCGATCCGACGAAGCTAGTTTTAGTACGCTCCTGTCCAATTGCCACGCGTCAGGCTAGGAACCATCGCGAGGAGATCAGCGTCTAATTGGCGCTTCTGGTCAGCCAAGGTGCCCCCGACTGCCAGAGGAAAACCCGTATCGTTCGGGTTAGCGGCCCCCGGTGGGGGCCGTTTTCAGTTCGCCGCGAAAGCCGAGTGGTGCTTGTCCAAAGTTGATCGTCACGATTCACATAGTTCAATGCCGCGCGCTCCATCCTTCGAACTAATCGACGCGCTCGTATTTCGCAGATGGTGGATGCAGATGGAATTTACTGGACGCCCGATGCGGGGACGTTTCCTCGTTCGGCAGGGTGGCAACGGATGGATGGTCTACGATAGCGAACTCAAAGGACCGGCGCAGATAGAAAAGAACGGCGCGTTCGCCGAGAAGCTGACAAAAGAGCAGGCTGAGACTTTGGCGAAGCTGTTTACGACTCGCGACAAAAAAGACCCCAGCTCCCGGGGAGAGTGCTGAGGCCGGCAAGTAGTCCCACGTGGTTACTCAACGTCGTTGGACTGCTGCTTGTTCCCCGAAGCGAAACGGCCCCAGCGAGGTGCCAGCCGGGACCGCTCCAAACTGATCGAGAATATGCCCCGGGTCTTCGGGGGCAAGAGCCGGGGTCCTGAAGGCGCTGGCGAAGTCTAGCGGCGTTACGAGGCAGGCCGCGTAAAAGCTGGCGCGCAAGCTGCACGGCGGGCTGTCCGGTCGCTGCCTTGCGAAGCGCCTTTATGGCGAGCGCAGCATGGTCGGCGGCTTCATCGTTTCCAGCCTTTCTAATGTGCTCCAGCGTAGGTAGTCTCACTTGATTTCTGGAGGGCTTGGTTTCGGCAAACCATATTTCGCCGCACGCATCTCTGCCAGATGTCGGTATGCCGAGGCTTGCTTTAACAGCTCTGCCTTGAACGCTCCATTCTGCTCAGTGACCGCTAACTTCTCGAACTCAACGGCGCGTTCCAAGTATTCCGTAAGCATCTTCATGATTGAAAACAATCCCGCGAGCGCCCTGACAGCGAGCTTCGCGCTTCTGAACTAGGTAGTCAATCACATCGACGCGGAGAGTAAATCGAGCTTGTACCTTCAAATTAGTCATTTTAGCTTTCGTTCTGCGACCCAGTCAGACAGGGCGTTTGCCCGAACTAATAGCAGCTGGTCCACTTGTGCGTCGGAGAGGCCGACGACCGCGATCATGTGCTGGACCAGAGGATCTGCGCGGCGGATTTCGGTCGCGAGATCCGACTCGTCCTGGACGTTCGCATTCGCCGCGATCACTACCTTGAGCCGCGGCCCATGTGCCGAGCTCGTCAAAGGCCCGTTTCAAGCCGAGTTCGGTGCAGGAGGACGGCACCGGCGCCGGCGGATTAAGAAATCCAATCACCGCCGGGTCGTCGTCGGCGATCTGCTCGGTCACCATCGGCGCCAGCTGCTCACAGACAAACCATCCAACGATGATACCATCGCTGTTTCGCTCTACAAATCCCATCAGCTTTATCCCTCCAACGGATCGAACCATCCGCGGGTAAAGCAGCGGTAAGACGTGCTCGCATTGGATGATCGCGCGGCAATCTGCGCTGATGTATCAATCCAAATGCGCAGATCATTTGCGTTGCCGGAAGTGGTGGTTGATGCTTCCAAACCGTTCCCGCCGACAGAATAGCTAGGTGCGCTGTCGGTAAGGCCGGTTTCGTGCGTTCATTAAAAGGTGTTTTGCGTGGGATTCCCCGCAATGATGTTCACCAGAGTTTGCATCCTAACGCCGGTCGGACAACTGGCGAGCGAAAAGGTCCGCAACGTCGTCCCGACAGTCGCGTTTATATCCGGCGCTGAACCAGGTCAGAAACATTTTCTACCTCGCTGCAAAAGTCGCCGCATGACCTGATGGTCGACATAGCTCTCGAATGCCGCTGCGAACTCGACCGTCTCGCCTTCTTCGATCGTTTTGTGATCTCCGGAAATCGCCCCGATGGGATTTATGTGGATCTTCCGGTTCAGGTTCAGAGATTAGGTGGTCGCACAGCTGCGAGCGTTGGCCGAGGGCTAGCGGAGTCCTAATCGTTTCGGGACTGGAATTTAGCCCTTGCTAGCAGCTAGGGCCAATCGAGTTTACTTGGCTTTCGTCGACGTCACGACCGGCAGCACGCGCCTCGATCGTCGCGATATCGGCATCGACCGGCAGCTGGATCGGATCCGTGGTGCGCTTGCCGCGGCCATCGCCATTGCGGCGGCCGTTCTCGTTAAGTGCGGTCAATCGCGCCGATCTCCTCGAGCCAGGGCAAACCGCGACCGTATCCTGCGATAGGTCGCAATCCGCCGCCAGCGACGGGATACCGACGTCGCCCTCGACATACTCCCCGAGCGCGCGAAGCACGCTTTTTGCGGGAGCAAATGAATTCGCGCGCGAGAGTTTCCTCTCGCGCAGCGAGCGACGTATCGCGGGAATTGACAGAAGGCCCGGCCGGAGCCGCGCCTTCTCCTCGTCACCAGCCGTACCAGTAGGGATAAACCGGCCGATAGTAGCGGACGACCCGATACGGGCGGCCGTAGTAGTAGGGTGGCGGGCCGTAGACCGGTCCATAATAGACCGGGGGTGCGGTGGCGGCCGCTAATGTTCCAGCGAACAGCCCGAGAGCAAGCCCGGGGCCAATACCCGGACCGCCCCAACCATGGTGACGCCAATGGGCCGAAGCCGGCGCAACCGTTCCAATGAGGAGCGTTGCCGCCGCGACGACTGCAAAAGCAAGCTTTCTCATGTCCCTTTCCTCAACTTCTTAAGCGCTTACGCGCTTGCCTCTTATTATGCTCCAATTAGCCGAAGCTTCGGTTCGGCCATACATTGAATTAGAACCGTCCGGGCCGAGTTCAAGTAACCCGTTGACCAAAGAGGGTGAGATCCATGCTGACGTGACGCGAAGACGATCTGGCAAGCCTAGAACGGCGGCGCCTATTCGGGAGGGAGAGCGACGTCAGACCACCGGAGGCTTTCCTTCGGCAGCTCCTTGATCGGCAGGTCAACATCGCTCTTTCCCAGCGTCTCCTTCAGGGAGCTTGTTTGCCGCGCGGTCCAGACCGCATATTCAGTACGCCTTGGTGCGGCGGAATACCTGGTCCAACAATATCCTTTACCTAACGGTCGAAAATTGCGGCGGTCTTCTCCGCGTAGCCGCGCTTGTGGTCCGGGTCAGGCCCGCGGCCATGTTCTCAAGCTCAAGTGACCAAAAGCTGCTCGTCTCACGCATGATGATTTTATAGCAGCTGTATGACGAAGCCCTCTAAACTCTTGCAATCCACAATGGTGATCAAACCTTTGGCCCATCAGCATCGGCTGCAGTTTCGGCGTCTTGTGAGCAATGAAACGAGCGGCTTGACTTCTGCGCTTCCTCCAGTCGAGAAAAGCTTTCCGGCGCCCGCCGTTAATATGGAGCTGGATACGCTAGCCATCGTATTGATCTCGTGCAGGTGGTTCCCCAAGTGAGCCTTGCTCCGCAGGCGCGCGAGCGGGTTTAATGAAGCCCGGCTTCACAGGCGCACTGCTTCCAACTAAAGCGGGCCCCGCCTGGTTCGCGACCTGGCGAGCGGGTCGCCCCTTTATCGAGCGGCGCACCCGCTGAATGGAAGGCCGGGATCGATCATGACCGGCTCAGAAGCGCGTAAGCGGCACCTACTATAAGTCCACGAAGCCGGCAAAGACGTATTGGCTAGTCCTCGAATGGACAACAGAGGGCTAGAAGATGAGGTCAAGCAACAGCACTGCGCCGGCAATGCTGAGAAAAACGATAATGAGGGTCCAATCGCGGCCTTCTTCCGACATGGTCCCACCTTAGAAACGAACGGCCCCGGCGCACTGGGGAGCACCGAAGCCGTTAAGTAGTCCCACTCCATCGTGGAGAGATAACTTCGCGCGCTACTGCTTGTTCCCGGAAAGAAACGGCCCCAGCGAGAAGGTAGCTGAGGCCGATCCGACGCCAAGCGAATCAAAACAGTACCCAAGACAGCATCAAAGTCGGCAAAGACCTATTGGCCGACAAGAAAGAGCCCCAACTGCGAAGCTGGGGCCAGTGTGAGGCTGGGCGTCTCAGTGCCGGTAGCGGTGCGGCACCGAACAGGCGGCCAATGCCGCGGCATGCGCTTCGTTCCTGTTCACAAAAAGGCCCCAGCATCCGGATCATGCTGGGGCCAGGCCGGATCGCCCGAACCGCTGTCCACCGAGAGGAGGCAGCGGTCGTCGTTTTAGGGCTGAAAGAATACGGAATAAAAAATTGCCTGCTCTATTGCTCGGATAATGCAAACGACGCCGGTTCCGGAATAACCCATGTGAACTCTGGAGAGCGAAAGTGCCGCTTTTTCCTGCCCCTTCACGGGATTGCCGAAGACAGTTTCACTTGGAGTCTCAGCTCTCTCCAGGCTGAGAACCCCTACCGTGCAAGGCGAGGCCCCGTAGGACCCCACAACGGGCCTCGCTGCGGATTGGTTATGTGACGGTGGGCCGGCAAGCTGTAGCAACTCGACTTGACGTACCCAAGCCAAACTTGGCTCTTGGTTTTGCGTGGAGTTGCGTTATGCGCTGGTCCCGTTGGACACCCTCGATAGCGCCAAGCATGGTCGCCAGCACGCACACATCCGTCTCTCTGCCAGTGATGATGACCGTATCGATGCCATCGCTGCATAGCTGCTGGTGAAGATCGCAGCCTGTCCACGGCGAACAAACATGTTTGTCGAAGTTGCGGGCCGCGGGAGCGAACTTCGCGAGGTCGGGTACCAATTCCACCATCTGGCCCGATGATGTCGATTGTCATCGATCCCCAGCGTTCGTAGTAGTGCCGCCACGTACACGCGCCCTGGCCCGGCTTGCGGGCAGGAATAAAGCGAGTGAACAAGGTTTTCTCGGGACGAGCAGCTGTTGCGGCGAGGATATTCGGGAGGACGCGCGGGAGCCAGGGCATCTTCCAGTCGGTGGCTTCAGCGAACATTACTGCATATCAACGCAGATATGAACCGCGCTCTCACCGGGCGGCCCGTACCAAACTTCATCGTCCTTCGCCATTGTCTCAAAATCCCGGAAAGCGAGCCCCAACGGAGCGAGACCCGGTTAGTTCCTGCGTGCTCGAGGGTTGTAGCCAGCGACTCGCCGGGCCCGGTAGCAAGTGGACGTTGCGTGACAGATCTTAGCAAAGATATCGACGTGGTCCGGGCTATCGGAGCGGTCGCGACCATACTTGAGGACGCCAGCAAGGCAACCGATCCGGGTGGGCATGACGACGTTCACCGAATCGACGGGCTCCCGCGAAATGTGCAATTCGTCTATATCTTGGGATGCGAGAAGATAAGCGCGCGGAAGACGTAGTTCTTGCACTGGAGAAGCATCGCACCCAAAAAAAGCGCGTGGGCCCCGCTCCTGAGATCGCCGGAATACCGCGCGCCTTCGGCTACGCCGACAATTCCTTACCAACAGCGGCAGCTGAATTGCCGACCTTTTCTATCGCTTTCCTTCTATCGCTTTCCGCAACTCTTCTGGACTTGCCTGCAATGCTTGACCGGACAATGCCGTACGTCCGGGTCACGCATGTTTATCCTACGCGGTCCGGCTAGAACTTCTGAGTTAGGCCAGACATTCGCACCTCAGTGGTGCATTGCAGGAATAATGATGATCGGAAGCGGTATGCGATGAACCAGAGAAGCGCCCCTTTTCCGAAACCCACAATTTCCGCCTCACGTTTGTGAATGGCGCCCGGGTAAAAACCCGACCTCGAAATCGTTGTTCGTGCAGCCGGACAACCAAGTCAGCCACAGTCAGTGCCGCCGAATGCTGAGAAGCCCCTTCCAGAGCTTCTTGCTCCTGACTCCCTAACGCATGACGCGCGCTCAGCCGAGGGTCCGCCATTGTCCTAATTGGAACCGGGTTTCCCGCCAATTGTTGTTGTGCGCCACTTAAGAGGAGCAGCGCATGGCTAGGAAGCCGAAGAAGCTGGAAGACCTTTTCCACGAGACGTTAAAGGACATCTATTTCGCTGAAAACAAGATCCTCAAAACCCTCCCGAAGATGGCCAAGGCGGCGCAGTCGCCCGACCTCAAGGCGGCGTTCACGCAGCATGAGCGCGAGACGAGGGCCCAGGTTAAGCGACTCGACCGCGTATTCAGGATCATCGGCAAGCCCGCGCGCGGCAAAACCTGCGCGGCCATCAACGGCATCGCCGAAGAAGGCTCCGAGATCATGAAGGACTTCAAGGGAATGCCCGCGCTCGATGCGGGTCTTCTCGCAGCCGCCCAGGCCGTCGAGCACTATGAGATTTCGCGCTATGGCACGCTGTCCACATGGGCTGAAGAGCTCGGCTATGATGAAGCGTCCAGCTGCTTGAAGAGACCCTGACCGAAGAAAAGAACACTGACAAGACTCTGACGGGCATCGCCAAGTCGGTTGTCAACGTTGAAGCCGAGAAAGAAGAGGAAGACGCCTGACTGATGTCAAGCGCGACCTCTTAGTCTGGCCGACGCCGCTCCGACAGGCGTTCTAGCAGGCGATCCATACGGTGCGGCTGCCTCGATCGTCGAGAGCAAAGCAATCGCACGAACGTGCGAGCGCTCTCGCAGCCTGCGCGTCAGAGAGGCGAGCAAGCACGGCGTTCCAAGAGCGCGCCCTGAGCGAAGGAACCACACCGGCACTTAATCCGGCCGGTCGCGAGGCGAGGTCGTCGAACGTGTCAATCCGACGAGAACTTCCTGTCACCTTCCTTATGGTTTTCCTGATCCAGAATTCGCAGAACCGCGACAGCGCTGCCATGCAGGTAAAACTCGATCGCGGCGAACAACAGCGCGCCGACGCCGAGAACCGTCGCCAGAATGCCCTCGGCGGGGCGGCTGGCTCCCGCCAGCATCGCATCGATTGCGTTGGCTCCGGTGTCCCCGAGCATGTCCTTCAAGGAGGAGGTGACTTGTGAGGTGACGGCGTCGTAGCCGAAGAACAGCCCCGCGCTCGCAATCGCCATCACGATAATAGGACCCAAGGAGAACACCGAGTAGTGTGCAAGGTCGGCGCTCTGCCGCGCATCCTTGTGGCTCGACCAACTGGTCGCCGCCTCTTTCCCGACCGTCCGCCACATTGCAGCTTGTCCGGTTCGGTTCAGGCTTATGGCGACCTCACCTTTTTCCGTGCCGCATCCGCCGCATCGATGCCAGCCTGCTTCACCCGATCGATGGTTTCGGCGCCGACGTCGCCGACTTCGGCGCTCAGCGTATCGGTGGCTTCGCGCAGGCTTTGCGATACCGCGCCGGCGCGCGTGTTCAAGTCGGCTTTGACATCGTCGCTGAGCTCGCCCACCCATTCGTTCTCGAGATCGGAAGCCCGGAACGCACCCGCGATTGCCGCTCCGATTGTCAAGCCCACGGCGCCGAGGACGAGCGGCTGCCGGTCAAACATGCCGGCCAACGATGACTGCGCTTTCGTGAAAGCCTCCTTTCCGGGCATGCTGAGGTTCTCGCGCGCATAGGCGAGGCCTTCGTCAAACCGGTCCTTGATCTTGTCCGCCGCTTCCGACATGGCGTCCGAAGCCGCGCTACCGGCCTCGCGTGTGGTTTCCGTGGCGTCATCATGATCCATTTCTGGCGCGGTCGGCGGCGCCGCGGTCCTTTGGAGTCCGGACGCGGCCGCGCGAACATTGCGCGCGCCGAGATCAACGATCGGCGAAGCCGCCGCTGTCGCCGATCGCGTCGCGCTCTTGAGCTTCTCGTCGCCTGCCAACAGCCAGAACACACCGCCTCCGATCAGTGCTGCGGCGAGCGGGTTTTCCCGCACCGCCGTTACGAGACTATCGAAGAAACTCGTCTGCGTGCTGCTCATTGCACCATCCCTTTCACGGTATCCTTGTCGTTATCGAGCTGCCGCATGGTTTCCCGCGGCACCAGACCGCGGGCATCTAGCCGGTTGATGCCGATCGCGAACAGTATACCCGCGATCACCGCGGCCACGATCGCCGACGTCAAATAGGAGAGCGGCTGTGACCATCCTGCGCCGATCATCGCCGCCGATAGGGCGAACAGCGCCATCACCAAGGCTGGGATCACCAGGAGGGCACCGCCGGCGATGAAGACCAGCGCGCTGCCGACCTTCTGAACCTTTTCGCCTAACTCGGCTTTGGCGAGATCCACCTCGTTCTGGAACAGCTTGGCGAACTGCGACAACGCGTCGCCGAGCAGCGTCGAGATGGTTCTAAGATCGTTCTGACTTGTCCTGATATCGTTTTGGATGCTCATGACACGTTGCTTTGCTGCGAGGATGACGATTGTTCGCGGTGTTTCGAAGGTGAGGAACGCCCGCCCGACGCCCTCAGAAAACGGACTGCCGCGAACCCGGCAAGGACCGAAATCCCTAGAAACGCGGCCGGCTGCCGCTTCGCAAAATCGGTGGCGCCGTCGACCAGGTCGCGAAAACTTCCGTGGCGGACTTTATCGGCCGCGTCATCGACATATTCGGCGGCAGAAGTCATGCCACGAGCAGCAAACGGCGCATCGCTCTCGAAGGCGCGGGCCGCTTCACGAATGTTATCGGCAAGGCGCGCCATGAAGTCCGCGCCCGACCGCTGCTTGTCGCGCGCCTGGTCCTCGATCTGGTCCACTGTCCCGGAAGCCACGTCTTTGGCGGCGTCAGCCGCTTCCTTGAACTTGTCGCTGGCGACATCGGTCGACGCTCGGAGGGCGTCGCCGGCGCGCTGCTTCACCTCTGCGCCGGCATCGGCCATCTGCTCCTTCAGGGTCTGCGAAGGGCCGGTATTCTGGTTCTGCGTGGAATTCGTCTCTTTAGTCAGGTCCACATCGCTCATGATCGTTCTTTCAAGTGTTTGGGTTTGGGGAAGGACTGAAGGCCGCCCTGACGACGTCGTCGGCAGCCTCTTTGAGTCTGTCCGCCACGTTTTCGGTCATGCGGCTGGCATGCCCACCGAGATCGGCCTCGCCGACGCTTCTTGCCGCCGCGTCGGCCGCCGACATCGTCGCATCCTTGGCTGCTTCGAAACCGGATTGTGCAGCCTCCCCCGCCGCCCGTTTCATGCTGTCGCTCGCCGGGCCCATCGCCTTGGCTTCGGCGGTTGTTTCGGGAAGAGCCGCGGCAAGGATGGCGCCGATCGCGATCCCAAGGCCGGCGATCAAGGCGGCATTGTCGCCGATGACCTGCCGGGCCTTTGCAGGCGCCGTGGCCGCCGCGTCCTTGACCGCGCCAGCTCTCCCCTTGACGGCATCCATGCCGCTCTTGAGCGTATCGCCGACAGTGCCGGCGGCCTGCGCCGCCCGCTTGCCAAGATCGTCGGCCAGGCCCGCAGCGGCATCTTGCGCATCGCTGGCCATGTCGCTGGCCTGACTCTGAGCCAAATTCAGCCGATCTCTCATGTCGCTGCTCGGCGCGTCCACTCGGTCGGCGGGCTGATCCAGCATCTCTCCCGCCTTCTCCATCACCGGTGCGGCCGCTTCCGCGGCCTGCTCGCGCACCGTCTTCGAGGTCAGGGCAAGGCCAGCCCCGATCATCAGAAGTGGTAGTGGAAAACCGCGCGCCAGGCGCAGCAGCGGGATTGCGACCGCGGTGCCCGCAGCGACCGCCTGCATCGGATTGTCCATGGCTTGTTGCTTCAGCGCCTCGACCCAACTCTGGGTCTTGTTGCTGATGTAATCGGAGACTTCCGACTTGATGTGTTGGGGCGAGACCTTGTGACGGAGGTCGTCAGCGGTATCCGATATCCGCTCCCTCAACCTATCGACCGTCGCCGCGAACTCGGCACGGCTTCGCTCGCACTCCCCCCTCAGCTCCTCCACTGATCGCGTCATGGAATTACCCTCTTGGATTTTTGTTCGGTTCTTTCGGGACGAACTCACGCTTTGTTGAATCGTTCCTCAGGACCAGAAGAGAGACAGGCCCAGAGCACCCCACTTTGGTTTAGGCTCAGCAGTCCGCGCGCCGGCCGAAGCGCTTGAGGCAAGCGACAGGAACACGCCGACAAGCCGGTTCGTTGCTTTCCATGGACCGGCTCCTGCTTCGCTTCATGTCCGTCACGCCCAGATATCCCCTGTGGGTGCGGTACCTCTTGAGCCTCGGGCTTGTCGGGTTGGCATTTGTCGCCAAGCTCCTGCTGGACGATCAGTTGAGACCCGATCCGCTGATGCTGTTCATCCCGGCCATTTTCCTGGCCTCAGTCATCTTCGATCGCGGCTCAGGCTTTCTCGCCACCGGCGCGAGCGCGGCGCTGGCGGCGCGATACTTTATCCCTCCGCCTCCGAGCGCCGCTATCGCGCCCCTCCTGATCTTTCTCGCTAGCGGGCTATGTCTTGCAGGGGTAACGGAAGCCCTGCGCACGGCACTCCAGAAGCACTCGGAGGCAAAGGCCTACGCGGACGTTCTCATGATGGAGTTGGCGCACCGGACCAGGAACGACCTCGCGACGATCATGTCGATCCTCCGTCTGCAGGCGCGATCGGACCCTAATCCCGCCGTGCAGGCAGCGATCACCTCCGCGCTGGCGCGGATTGAGGTTGTCGCGAAGGTTCATGATCGCCTGCGCGACACGCCGGTCAACAGCTCGGTCGACCTCCCCGCTTATCTTGAGGCGTTGTGCGGGAGCCTTTCGGATCTGCACCGGGGAGTGCGCCCGATCGCGATACGGGTGTCCTGCGACGAAATCGCCGTCAAGAGCTCGCAGGCCGCATCCGTCGGTTTGATCGTCAACGAGCTGGTGACAAACGCGTTCAAGTACGCGTTTCCGGAGGGGCGCCCGGGCGTCGTGGAAGTCGACGTCCGGAAGAGAAACGAAAAGGTCGTGATCACGGTGAGGGACGATGGAATCGGATGCCCCACCGAGGCGAAGAGCGGTTTGGGAACCCGCCTGATCAATCTGATGGTGGCCCAGATGCAGGGAGGCATGACCAGGGCGCCGATGGCGCAAGGCTGCGAGGTGGAAGTCGTGGTCGTCATCGAAAGCTGATCACGAACGCCTACCCGAAGTTGGGGAATTCAATCGCTGATGCATCCGACTCTCAACATGCGAGAAGCCGCCTTGGCTTCGAGCTTCTGCACATAGTCCGCAAGGCTGAATTGGCGCTTGAAATTGCGGGTTGAAATGCTGCGATGGAGGAACTGGCGCTCGCCTTTTTCAGGCTTACTGCCCTCGATGGTGACTGATCGGCGTGATCGAGATGTTCTCAGGCGCGAAGCCCGCCACGGCCAGCGAAATCTGGTAACGGTCGTCATCCGCTCGATGTTGTAAGGCGGGTAATTGTCCTCGCCCGCCCGCTGGCCATTTCCGCGAGGTCAAGATCGAAACCGATGGTCGAGCGCCGGAGAGACGAAAAGTTGTGACTGCGCAAGCCAAATCCTCCAAAGAGCACGATGGTTACGAGCGGCAGCGGGCAGGACCGGTGCCCGTCTCACCTGACCAAGCCTCGACGCCATCCTTTGAAGGCGACAAAAAAGCAAAGCGGATTTTGGTTTCAAGAGGGACCCGAAAAATTTCGAAGCCGTCGCCCCCAACCGGGCGTGCCGGGTGCCGGGCTGGATCGCTCAAAGCGCCGAGCCCGCCCGCCGGCGGCTCTTAACTCGCGTTTAGCAGGTCCATCAGGAATTCAATTAAGGCGGTACAAAGCAAAGTTTAAAAGCGATGCAAACGCTACCCAGCCCGCATACGGGATAAATAAGAGCGCAGCAAGCCGATTGGCCCGCCATTGCAGGCCTATAAATAACAGAATCAGGCCCAGCAGCAGAATGATGACCGAGAGCCCCATGGCCAAGTTGTGCAAGCGGAAAACAATAGGAGACCAAAGAAAATTAAGCGCCATCTGTCCGAGCCAAACCTGCAAGGCCAGGCCATTGACCTCCTGCAGGTAGGTGCGCCAGCCCGCGATTGCGATCATCACATACAGAATTGTCCAAGTTGGCGCGAACACCCAATTCGGAGGATTGAATGTCGGCTTCTGCAGTGCGGCATACCATGCACCAGGCAAGTTGGTTGCGCCAATTAGCCAACCAATACCCACGACGGCAACAAGAAAGATGAGCAGACTTCGATTTCGTGCTTTCATGATCCAATATTGCACGTTCAGCAGAGGCGGGAATAGGCAGTCCAGACATCGGCGGGCCAATAGTCCTGAGGCGCCCCTCGCGGCGTCTTGCCCGACGGTAAGCTATGTTGTCCGGCTGGAGCCGCGATCCGCCGGCATTTACAACAGGAACCATCGATATCGACGTCTGTTTTGTCTCGTATGAGTGAATCGTTGCCAGTCCTCGTGGAGAGGTCGATCCAGATCGCCTGGGACTTGCTCGAACGCTCCGGCGAGATCACAGATCCTGGCGATGTGAGCCGCTTTCTTCTCAGAAATATCGATGACATGGTGCGGGCTGGAGAGCATCGGCAGCTCATGCTTGCGAACAATGCGATCGACGCTTATCGCCGCTACAAGCGTCTGCTTGCGGCATGATCAACTCCAATTGTCCGTTCTGCGGCGGCTGGGCTGGCTCCGTGAAAACCATTCGCATCTGACGAGACCCGCGCGACTTGCAGTGTAGTGCAGCAACGAGGTGTGCAACCGTTCCGACGATATTGACCAAGGCGTGGAGAAGCCCAATGTGAGCGGGCCGTTCGAGGAGAGCCGCTCGCCACGAACCAGCAGCTCGCGGTGTTGTTGCAGCCGTTGTAGGGTGATAGGTTGAGCGAGATACCCTCGCGCCAGCGTTCGAAGCCGCCTAGATTCCGTGTCGGTTTAGGGCTAGCGCAAACGGCATTTGTACTTTGGGCTGGCTTTGCGTGGGCCATTCTTGTCGAGGGCTACGGCGCTCTGCAAAAGATCATCGGCCGCTACGCTGTCGACCGTGCCGCTGAGATGAACCGCAGCGAAGCCGCGGTACGGCTCGGAGCCAAGTTTCTCAGTCTAACCTTGGCGGAAAAATTGCTGCTCTTCCCGTCCACAGCAACGGTCCTAATGGAAATGTGCCTGGTAAACCTATTCGTCTAAAGTCGATTGCCAAAATTCACATAGTTCAATGACCGCTTAGCTGGCGGAAAGCCCAATTGTGGGATTGCACCTGCCTATTGGGGGCGCCAGTGAATTACGCCGAACACCCTACGCAATCCAGATTCCTTGTTCGAATGGGAAGGACGGGCTGGATGGTCTACGATCGAGAACGCAAGGGTCCAGCACTGCTACAGAATGGTGATCGAGCTGAGAAACTTACAAAGGAGCGCGCTGAGTTCATGAAGCAAATCTTGCAGAGCCAGGGCGACAGGTAAGAGACAGCACCCGCTGGACTTGGTGTTTGCGGAGCCATCCGATGAAAATGGTTGCCGAGTATCCAGCGCGCGCACGAGTTCGAGCGAACGGCTACGCATGAAAGTGAACTCAGGAAATGGGATTGCCGTCGCCAAGGACGGAAGGCCAGTCCAATCAGGCCTCCGGCTGGCTAGCTCACTCGGACCCGCGTTTCATACGAACGACTGGCCGATGGTCAGTCCAACGCTCGATGAACTCGTGGACATTCAGATATTAGCCCGCCTTTTTGCCTCGTCATCACCTTGGCTAGTGAACCCATAGTAGCCCGAAAAACGCCCGCAGCATCGAGGACGAAAGCTTCACAAACCCTTTAACCCATCTTTCGATAGATCAACAGGGCGCTCTAGCCCACGTAATGGAAAAGCGCTTGTCAACGAGCCAGAATGCGCCCCAGCCCTTTTGGGAGCAAGAGCCGGGGCACGTTCATCCGCCGATGCCGCTCTTCTTATGAGCGACGACCAACGCTCAACGCGCGAGCATCATTCCTAGCGACCTCTTCATTGCTGCTCCGAGCCGACGCTCAATCTGCTTCCGACCGGTACCGCCCTTTTGCGTTCGTTTTCGCCAATCGGAGCAAGGGATCTAGCCAAGGCGGATCGGCAACTGCTATCCGCCGAGCGATCCTTGGGGCACTGACGGGCGTTTTGATCCCGGCGAGGGATTTCGCTCAATCCCGATATCGAAGGTAAAGGCTGGCCGCTCTCCAGGGGGTTCGGCGCTGACGCAAGTCGAGACTTCGACTTAGTTCCGGCGCCTCACGGCTGCATCGAGCACTTATCGCTCCGGAGAAGCTTCGTGTCTTGAAATTGCCGTGGCACAAATTGCACTAGCGGCCACCCAGCATCCGGGCATAGGATTTCAACCTTAATCGCGAGGGTTGTGTCATGGGCAGTGATATACCTTTTAGTGCGCTCATCGTGGCGCTCGGGCTGAGCCCCATCGCAATCATGGCTATTGCCCTATTCATGTAGAACCAACGCAGGCCGCTTGACGGCCTCTTCTTTTGGCCTCAAGCAGCTTGATGAGCCGTGTGCCGGTCCTCACGAATGGGTGTGAAACTGTATTGTGGGTGCCGGTGAAGCTGCCTATCGTTTGACGAAGTATATCTCACCGGCGAAGGCCTCTTGGTGAAGACGAAGACTGGGTTAGCGACATTGCCATCGAAATGCAGATCGAGGACGGCTTGATCTGGGTCTATGGCGTCGGCGAAGATGGCGTTCAGGCGTTCACCGACTTCGGCATCGAAAACCTGGAGTTCGTCGGGTTACAAGGAAAACCCCAAGCTGCTCACGCGCTCGCAACGGGAATGATTATAGCGCGACGATCTGGGTCGGAAGAGCGCGGCGATCAGGATGGCGAGTCAGTGTCGCGGCGCGATGATGATCGCCGCGATGATTGTCGCGCGCAAGAGTTTTGTTTGCTTTGATTGTCGCGGAGCGTCAATCAAGCGAGCGTTTTTTGTGTCGCGTGCTCCGGTGGCCGCCCTGGACCACGCTTTCGCTCGAGGGCAGTCCGCCTGCGATAGCTCTCGACGTTCATCTCGACGATGGTGGCGTGGTGAACAAGGCGATCGATCGCCGCGAGGGTCATAGCTGGGTCCGGAAAGACCTTGTTCCATTCTCCAAAGGGCTGATTGGCGGTGATCAGCAAAGAGCGTCGCTCGTAGCGTGCGCTGATGAGCTCGAACAGCACACTGGTCTCGGCCTGGTCCTTGGTGACATAGGCAAGATCGTCAAGGATAACGAGATCGAAGCGATCGAGGCGGTTGATGGCACCCTCGAGGTTGAGTTCGCGGCGCGCCACCTGGAGCTTCTGCACGAGATCGGTGGTGCGGGTGAAGAGGACGCGCCATCCGTTCTCGATGAGAGCCAAGCCGATTGCTGCTGCCAAGTGACTCTTGCCGCCACCGGGCGGACCAAACAGCAGCAGATTGGCGCCCTTGTTCAACCAGCCGTCGCCGGCGGCGAGCGCGGTCATTTGCGCCTTGGAGATCATCGGTACGGCTTCGAAGTCGAAGCTGTCAAAGGTCTTTCCGGTGGGCAGCCGCGCCTCGACGAGATGGCGCTCGATGCGGCGACGGCTGCGTTCAGCGATCTCGTGCTCTGCAATGGTGGCGAGGAAGCGCGCCGCCGGCCAGCCTTCCTTATCGGACTGCTCGGCAAATTGCGGCCACAGCACCTTGATGGCGGGCAGCCGCAGCTCGTTGAGCAACAGATTGAGGCGCGCGGTGTCGACTACGTTGGTTGTGCTCATGCGGCACCTCCGATCTCGGCAGTACCGATGAGGCATTCATAGGTGGCGAGCGGTGCGAGGCGCACCACGACGTTCGGCATCTGGGCGGGATCCGGGGCGAAGTGAGTACGTAGCCGGTTGAGGTCGGGCAGCCGGCCGTCGTTCAGGTCGGCCGTGAGCTGATCGGCGAGTTCGGCCTCGCAACCGCGCTCATGGGCGAGTGCGAGGAGATCGACCATGATCCGGCAGGCCTTCTTGTCCGGTAAGCGTTTGCGCAAGACGTCGAAGGCTCGGCGGTAAGCTTCCCGGGGGAACAGCTGGTCGCGGTAGACCAGGTTGAGGAGCGCCATCGGCTTGCGCCGCAAGGAATGGATCACGTGCCGATAATCGACGACCTGATCGTGCTTGCCATTGGGATGCGGCCGCCCGCGCGGCAAGGTGAGGAGATGCGTGCCGCCGACAAACACGTCGAGGTGATCGTCATACAGGCGCACCCGCAGCCGATGGCCGATCAAGCGCGACGGCACCGTGTAGAACACCTTGCGCAAGGTGAAGCCGCCGGACGATGTCACGTGGACGATCACCTCTTCATAGTCCGACGTGCGGCGGTCCGGCAGATCCTGAAGTGCGGTACGTTCGCTGTCGATCCGCTTGGCGTTGCGGGCATTGCGGCGGCTGACGATCTCATCGATGAAGCCACGATAGGCAGCGAGATCGTCGAAGTCGGCGGTGCCACGCAGCAACAGCGCGTCGCCGACCGCCCGCTTGAGATGGCCATGCGAACTCTCGATCGCCCCGTTCTCGTGGGCGATGCCACGATTGTTGCGGGAGGGGCGCATGCCGTAATGGGCACAGAGGTCTTCGTATCGCCGCGTCAGATCGTCTTTGGCGTCGCGGTCGAGATTGCAAAAGGCGGCCGACAGGCTGTCGGTGCGATGCTCCCGTGGCGCTCCACCGAGTGACCACAAGGCATTCTGCAGGCCTTCGGCCAGAGCGATGAAGCTCTCACCGCCGAGCACGACATGGGCGTGCTCAAACCCGGAATAGGCCAGCCGGAAGTGATAGAGACGATGGTCGAGCGGCACGCCCGCGATCGTGACACCCAATTCGCCCATGTCGGTGAAGTCGGACAGGCCGCGCTGACCGGGTTCGTGGGTCTGCCGGAAGATGACCTCCTGCTCCTCGCCGTGGATCGCCCGCCAGGCCCGGATCCGGCGCTCCAGCGTGCGACGGATGCCGGCGCCGAGCTCAGGATGGCGTCGGAGCAACTCCTCGAAGATCGTGACCGGCCGCACACCGGGGGCGGCCTTCAGCATCGGCACGATCTCTGTCTCAAATACGCGGGCCAAGGGATCTGGCCGGCGACGGCCGCGAGGAGCCTTCTTCTGCGACGGAAGGCGTCGATCCTGCTCGATCCGGTAAGCGGTCGAGGTGCTGAACGACGCCTTGGCGGCGGCCACGGGCGGGCTATCGGTCTGACGGTACTTCATGTAGAGCCTCATTTGGTGATCGGTAATGTGTCGGCCTGGCACGCGAGTGATTCCTCTTGGCGGAAGAACCACTTGCATAACCAGCCGGCCGCGATCACCAGTCGGCGCGGTCCGCTGTGGATCGCGCCGACGCCGGGCTCGTAACTCCGGTCGGGCTACGCCCTCCCTGCGTCACGAGCCCGGCGTAGCCCTCTCATCATGGTCGACGCTCCACTTCCATCCTGTTCGCCGCGCGGCAAATGATCCACGAGCCTGCGGCGTACCCAGCAAGGGGATTACCCGCCGAGGCCGAGTCGACGTTAAGCCAAAGGATCGCCTTATTGGATGAGAAGAAGGCCGACGACGGGGAACGACGAACGATTTGCAGCGAAGCTGAGAAAGCCTCACGCCACCTGGTCGATATGGTCGAGCCTGACCGTGTTCGCAGGATGAGCTGGCTCTCTGTGAGCGTATGCTAATTGGCGCACAAGAGGCGGGCCGAGCAAGGGAACCGAGCTTTGCCACTTTTTCCCGTATTCTTACGGACGCGTTAACCATTCTTAGGTATGCGCGCGATTTGCATTTTGTGCCAAAGTGTACGTATCAGGATTTTGCCAACAACCTTCCTGGGGCTAGAGCAAGCGCCGCTCGCATGTATTTTAAGCGGGCGGCGTTGCGTTGAATCCTTACAAAAATTGGCTCCGCACTTGGGGTTAATCCGCCCTCTCCGCGGCGCGCTTCCTAATAAGGATCAATCGCCCGCTCACCGCTGCCTCAGTCCGCCCGAGCTTCTGAGCGATCTCGCGCTGCGTGAGGCCTGTTTCTCGAACCAATTGCAGTAGTCGCTGTTCGTCCGCTGCGGACCACGCGGGCATTGGAAACTCCCCAAAATTGTTCCGTCCTGAAATGTCGGAGAGGATCGCAGATATTGGCTAGCCTGTCTGTCCGGTTTTTCACCGGGCTCTAATCTGTCGCAGGGCGTGTCCTTGCCACAACGAGCACGAGTAGAGCGCTATCCGTATCCAGGCCCCGTGTCCTGATTTGATTCTTGGCGTGTCCTAGTTCGGATTAGACGAACGGGATGTGCTCAGCCCATCTTTTCCATCGGTCGCCGTCTGTTGTCATAGCTTGTTCCCGTCAGGTTCCCCATGAGATGATCCCCGCCTCTTGCGGGGAGGCCTTCCATGAAGAACATGCAGGCGCGCTTGGAAAAACTTCGGATCGAGGCGGAAGAGTGTGAGCTAATCAGCAAGCTGGCGACCAGTCCGACTAAGAAAGAGCTATTCGCCAAGCTGGCAGCTCATCATCGGACACTGACCGATGAGGTCGAGCGGACGATAAGAGCAACAAAGCCTTAGTTCCCTTAACAACATAGGATGCATCGGCGCATTGTCTGCGTCACGCTGTCGGCTGGGAGACCGAGCGCGCGCCCGCTGCCGAAGCAATAAGCGCGGCCATGGCCGACACCGATCGCGCTTCGCGCGTGCACCATGAGGCTTTCCAAGATTACGTAGGGCGCGTTTGTGAGCTGATCTCGCGGGCTGCGGAATTACTTAGAGTGCCAGGCCGGACGCCTTCATCGGCCGCAAGACGCGGGAGCCTTCCCTCCAAGGAGGAGGAGCAACTCACCAATTGGAGCGCTCGTCCGCCTGCTGCTAAATGAGAGCATGGATGACTTATTGAAACCGGCCGATCAGTTGATGCTTGGAAGGCGCCGGTCTGTACAGCTCAAGCTGGCTAAATGATCTCGAAATACCGCCGGCGTTCAAAGTCTGTGACCCGATGTTGAACGGCCTCCCATTCCCAACGGCGGGAGCAAGAAAACGCTTCAACAAACCTTTCACCGAAGACATCATTGGCTGCCGGAGACTGTGCAAACCGATATGTTGCCTCTGCCAAGCTTTGAGGCAGCCTCCCAGACGGAAGGCAGGCCTCCGCGCTTGCATCACCGACGATCGAAGCCGGGAGCGCCGCGTTTGTCTCGATACCCAATATGCCGGAACCGATGGCACATGCGAGGGCAAGATATGGGTTCAGGTCTGCACCGGGCAGCCTGTATTCGAGACGATGTGCAGACGGGTCTCCCGGAATGACGCGTACCGCGCAGGATCGGTTGTCGATTCCCCAGCTCGGATAGATTGGTGCCCAACAACCAGGTACCAATCTCTTGTAGCTATTGAAATTCGGCACAGCGAGCACACAGAAATCATTCATGTATTTCAATTGTCCGCCGATGAATTGCCTCATGAGCTTCGAGACGTTGCGAAACGCCTCACTATCGTAAAACACATTCTGACCATCTGCGGACATCGAGACGTGAATATGGCCGGACTGGCCCGGCCAATTCTCTGAAACCTTGGCCATGAATGTAGCCATCATGCCGCGCGTCTGCGCCCAGGCCTTTATCATCGACTTGAATATGATTGCTCGATCGGCGGCTTCCAGGGCATCACAATGACGAAGTGACGCTTCAATCACGCCTGGTCCCGTTTCAAAGTGCAGCCCGCTGAGAGGGATTCTGGACTTCTCACAAAGCGCCAGGATCTCACCGAACAGCTCCCTGTGCGCGACAGACCGCGCAATCGAGTAGCCGAATGGGCCCCGCGTCAAAGGAGCCCATTGGCCGAACGGCTTGTCTTCAATTATGTCGGCGTTCTCCTTGAACAGCATAAACTCAAACTCGAACCCGGCGCTGCAGCTGTATCCGCGGTCGGCAACCCTTTGCAGGACTTTACGCAGAATACCGCGCGGGCAGACGCTCTCATGTGCGCCCGCAAACTCAGCCAGATAGAGATATTGATCGCCGGCATAAGACACCGAACGGCCGGTGCCGGACAGAACGCGCAGATCGGCGTCCCCAAATACTGACTGCGGCTCTTGCGTGAAGCCCGCCGGAATGACGCGGTCCGAACAATCCCACGCGAGCACCGCTTCAGAGAACTTGATGACCTTATTCCCGACGGAAAGATCTTCACCCAGGACGTGTTTGCCTCGAAGGATGCCATCGAAGTCGCTCACACCGATCATCGCCGCAGCGGCTGAATTCGTGCAACTGTCGCAGATGCCGGTCATTGGTTCGCTTCCTGCGGCACCAAATCGAACACCTGGTCCATCCGCATCGCACGCAGTTGGCGATAATCTTCCTCAAGCTGTATCAGGTCGTTGTTCACGAGATACACAATGCCTGGCGTCGACGCCAAGTCGATCGTCGGAACCAGGTTTTGCCCTATCGGAACGAACGCAATGGCATCCGCGAAGCTCGGCAGCTTGCCGATCGCATCGAGTCCGGGATAGCCGGCAACAACACCGCCCATGTCGGAGATCAGCGAGACGCACAGTGCATGAGCCTGCCGCTTGTAAACCCCGCGTCGCCTCATATACCCAGCAAAGCCTTTGGGATCTGCGTAACGCCACGCGGTGAGCGTCAAATGGTTATGGCCCAACGCCATCGTCCTGGCTTTTGCCGACATGGTTCCTTGCAGCCTCGCTCCGAAGTCGACCAGAACCGGTCCCCGATCATCGACGATGATCTCGGCATGAGCAGGTCCGTCGGTGATCCGAAGCGCCCGCAGCGCACGTTCAAGGTAGTCGGATAGTTCAAGAACGATTGGCTCCTTACCTCCCAATAACCGCTCGAGTGAGCAGACCGAAGACGCGCCCTCAATAGGAACAGTGTCATAGGTCCAGGCCTCCGTGACGAAGGTCTCGCCGTCGATCGAGACGGCATTTACGGTATATTGCTGGCCGTTGATTTTCTCCTGTCCAAGCGCCAATTGATTGAGCGTTCCGACACGGTTCGTCTTACCGACGATCGCGGTTACAGCGCGCTGAATATCGGCATCCGTCGAGCAAAAGAACACGTCCTCCGTGCCTGTGCTGTTCAGCGGCTTGATCACAAGCTCATCGAAGGTCTCTTGACGCTTCCATCTTGCGATCACTTCAGCATTGTCGGACACCACTTGTCTGATCGATCGCACGCCTGCTGAGGCCAACGCTTCAGACAGGCACGATTTGTCCCGTCGGGCGGCCGAAAGGGCGGTGCCATTTGAAGGCAAGCCCAGCCGCTCCGAGATCGAATCGGCCAGCTCAACTCCTGTCTCGCACCCCGCTATGACGAACTCCAGCTCCCTGCCCTGGAGAGCCCGAAGATGATATTCAACGATCTCGTCGTACCCCATGCGCTCGGGCGGGCGAATGACTTCATCATACAGATTAGCATTGAAATGCGATTGAAAGATCGACGGAATCTGTGCAGCCGACATCACATGCACTGTTGAAATTCCATACCGCTTGAACTCTTCCGGCAAGAAGCGGCCGGTCGAATATGCGTCGACGATTACACAGTTTCGCTCGTTCATGCGGACCTCCGGTACTGCAAACAGACGTTGCCGACGGCAACAGCCGTGATGAGAACATTTCCAACGAACGTATGCGGCGAAGGCACGATACGAGAATCGAAGTACTGGAACAGAAACGTGATGACAGGAGCGGTGGACAGGACCATGTTGACCGTGAAGGGCTCGACGCGGCGAATACCCTCCTGGAACAAGAGCAATGGAACGATGATCGTGGATAGCCCAATCGTTGCGATCGCAAGCCAATGTTGCGAGATCTCGAGCACGATGGAGGAATGGTCGACCAGTCCCAGCAGCAAAAGGATCGTTCCGTAAAAACGATGCGCCAACACCTGTCGACCCGAAAATCCGCGGTCGAATAGCAGCTTGACGAGTATATTTGTAAGAGCGAGCGATAGGCCGGCCACGATTGCCAAGACGATGCCGAAGGACGATCGAGCTCCCCACTCCACGCCAGCGTTGCCGGTTGCCGAGATCCATATCATGTAACTTCCAACTGCCGCGATCGTCACGCTCACGACGATATCGGATGCTGGAGGAACGCCCTGGCGCCTGATCAGCGCGTTTAACCACACCGTCGCAGCGGGTCCTAGCGCCACCATGAACGCGACGACGATCGCCGGTTCGGTGTATTTCAGGCCGATAAACAACCCGATCCAACTGATCGCGGTCACGACATTGAGCGACACGAACACCAGGAGCGCCGACTTCGCAACCCGTGCCGTTTCTCTCTCGTGACCTGCCAGCAGATTAAATGTCAGACAGACCGCGGCAAAGGACACGAGGAGAGCGACGAACGCATCCGCCCGCTGAAAATACGATGCCGCATAAACTTCGCCTGCCGCGCTCAGGACGACATAGAGCGCTACAAAGAGAACTCCCAGAGCGAAGCGTCTTGTCAATCGCCCACCCGTCCTCTGCGGGCGGGGCGGCGCGGCCCGCCCCCCGGACCACGCTTGTCCACCAGTTCCGGAAGACTCACCTTTCGACCTGGGCGGACCGCGCTTGGTTTGAAACGTCACAATCCGCCTCTAATGTTTCTTTGTTTGGTAGTACGCAACACACGCCTCTCCAAAAGCCGTGAACAGTCGCTGGCTCAGGAGATCAGTTGAGGCGTGCCATTCGGGGTGCCATTGCACACCGATTTGCAACGTCGGCGCGCCGATGACCGAAGCCGCTTCGACCAGTCCGTCAGGCGCCCATGCCTCGCGCCTCAGTGCGGCGGCAAGCAGCTCGATGCCTTGATTATGCAGGGAGTTCACTTGCGCTTCGATGGCGCGCACGATCGGAAAGAGCGCACCATCAGGAGATATCCTCACGCTGTGCGCGGCATCGTACTGACGGTCTCTTGGACGATCTGGTTTCTCGGCATGCATCAGGCCACTTCCCAGTCTCCACTCAGCAAGCGATGGATGGAGAGTGCCGCCAAAATAGACGTTGAGCTCCTGAAGCCCGCGGCAGATGCCCAAGATCGGCATTCCGAGCGCGATGGCGCTCCCAATGGCTACCGCAGAGAGCCTATCCCGCGGGCGGTCACGAATTCCACCATCAACGTCCTGTTGGTCAGCCGGCGGAAGTGATGCAGGTGCCTTCAAGACGGCAGGGTCAATATTCGATTCATCCCCTGTCAAAACCAGACCGTCGAGCGCGCCCATGATCGCCAGGCCGACCTCTAGCCTCACATCTTCCGCGTCGATCGTCGGCAATATGACGCATGCCACGCCCGCATGATGAAGGAGGGCCTTGAGGTATTTTTGCCGTAGCCAGTCGCGATGCACACCATCGACCAAAAGACGGTTCGAGGTGACGCCGACCACGGCGCGAGCGTTGTCTGAGCGTTGCAATGTCACGCCACGTGCCCCTTCGCATGGGCATCAGCAAGCGATTGCTCATACAAGCGTCGATTTCGCTCCTTCAACTGAGTTATGACACTGGGTTGACCTTGCGGCCCCTTGACGAAGAGCCCTCCCCAGCTCGCGGCAACCTTTGCGTAACCCGGATCCTGCATCCGGATCTTCTGGGCCTTGTGCAACAGCCAGAATGGGATACCCGGCGAGAGGTGATGCTCGAGGTGATACTCGTCCAGGTTTTGTCCAAGGATCGCCCGCTCCAGGAAATTGCCTTTCCGATTCCTGGTTAGATAGACGTTCTTCGTTTCGCTCTCGCACATCGGCGAGTGCTCGGCGAGCTCGACAAACCAGCCAAGAACCTGAAACGTTGTGAGATAGGGGACGATCCAAAACAGGATCACGATGTGGAGCAGCCCAAGAGCGTATGATCCGGCCAGGATGCCGATCCAGAAGAGGTAAAAGCCATACTTGTCGACAAGTATGCTTGACCGGCTCTGGTCCTCGGAATCTGTGATCGAAAACCGGTTGGTCCAGAGATACTTCAGGTAGGCCAGTGTCGCGCCACCAAATATCGGCTTCCAGATGATATTGAAGGCGTACCGCTTGGGAGGCTGGACGTCGTAAACACCATTGGCCATGAAGAACTTCAGGTCGGGATCCTTCTCCGGGTCGCCGAGATACGGATGATGCAGATAGACGTGCGAGATCCGGTAGGCCCAGTGGCGCTGGAACAGGGGATAGGCCGCGAACAGAATGCCGAGGACGTAGTTCCAGGTCGTGTTCTTCGCGAGCGTACGGTGAGCCGCATCATGAGCGATCGTCGTCAGGCCGCGCTGGTAGGCACCGATCAGAAGAACGGCGAGCGGGTACAGCCACCAGGAGACGCAGAGCGTCGCGAGCGTGCAAGCGGCAATTACAGCGTAATCCTTGGCGATGTAGATCGCTCCCATCACATTGTCCGGCCTCAGCTCGGACAATTGCTTATTGATCTCCCGGCTGAACTGAACAGCCTCATAACGAGACGACCTCAGTTTCCAAGCGTCTGCCTGATTCATGAGAACCTCCTCCTGATCGCCTTACAAGTTGTCAGATTGCGGAAAGCGCCCTGTCCAGATCGCGCACGATGTCGTCGACATCTTCGATGCCCACGCAAAGTCGGATCGAGCCGCCAAATATGCCGGCGGCTTCGCGCTTCTCCCGCGGAACAGTGGTGTGGGTGGTCGAAACAGGATGCGTTACGAGCGTACGGGCGTCCCCGACATTCGAGACGTGATACATCAGGTCGACATTCTGGATGAATTTCCGCCCGGCCTGCTCGTCCTCAACTTCGAACATGACCATCGCGCCGTGTCCGTATGCGGGATTGAGTGTCTGGTCGACAGTTTCCCGATCGGCTCCCTCGAACAGCCCCGGGTAGAAGACGCGGCGCACTTTTGGATGCTCCTTAAGAACGTCGGCCACGATCCTGGCGTTTGCGCAGTGCTGCTTCATGCGAAGGGGCAGCGTTTCAAGGCCTTGGATCAGCTGAAAGCTCGCAAAGGGGGCAATGGCCGCGCCAGTATCGCGCAACCAGGTCATGCGAGCCTTCAAGAGAACCTCGCTTTTTCCGAGATCGTCGACATCTTGCAGCGCGTTGCGCCAGATGATCCCGCCATGCGCCTCGTCAGGACTGTTGAACAAGGGAAAGCGAGAGGCGCCGCGGTAGCTGAACTTGCCGTTGTCAACGATCAGACCGCCCAGCGTTGTGCCATGGCCGCATATGTATTTCGTAGCGGAGTAGGTCGTAATCGCAGCACCGAGATCTGACGGCCGACATACCAGCGGGGTCGTCGTATTATCCACCACCAACGGAACGCCGTGCTTTCGGCCGATCTCAGCCAGCTGTTTGACCGGAAGCGGAATCAGGCAAGGATTTGAAATCACCTCTCCGAACAGGCAGATCGTGCGATCATCGATGGCACGTTCGAAGGTCTCGGGCCTTCGGGGGTCTGCCGTTCTGACGCTGATACCAAGACGCTTCAGCGTGTTATGGAGCAGATTCCACGTGTTGCCATAGAGATACGGTGAGGCGACGATATTGTCCCCCACCTCGCCGCTTGACAGGTTGACGATGGCAAGGAAGGTTGCCGCTTGACCTGATGCGACGGCGAGCGAGTCGCTTCCCATGTCGACCGCGGCATACCTTTTTTCCAGCGCGCGGGTCGTCGGGTTGATGATCCTCGTATAGGTGAATCCATCAGCCTTGACGTTATAGACGTCCGCAATGTGATTCAGATCGCCATCAAGTTCGTAAGCCGTGTTCTGATAGATCGGCACTGCGACAGCTTTCGTCACCGGATCGCGTCGGTAGCCGGCGTGCAGAACAGCAGTTTCGGCAGAGAACGGCAGCTGCGAGTCCTTTGCGAAGGACGATGACATCTCGACCCCACGCTCGCAGGCCTGGCGGGTTGACGGCGTCCCCATGGATGAAGCCGGGCCGGACCGAAAATATGTACGAAAGGCGCACCCCAACTGCTCGATCCAACTGGGCTGGATCTCGCCAATGCAGCCGACCCGAAAACTCCGCGTCGCAAGATGCAGCTTCGAGTAGATATAAAGATTGTGGGCCGCCAAGTGACGATATAGCCCATCGAAGCCTGCCTGATCCGCGATTCCGGACGGCGCGCTGAACGCGACGCAGACCGGAGACTGCAATTCGGCGGATAGCAGCGGAGACACTACCCCTTCGAGTTCTTGGACGAGATCGTCTCTGACCTTCTCATACCTGCGGCGCCTGGCATCAATGCCCTCCCCCTCCAGAATCTCCAAAGCCTTCGTTGTTGCCTGAACGATGTGGGTGGGTGGGGTCGATCGCCACTCTCCGGTACGCTCGAGCGAGAGCCATTGGTCTCTCACGTCGAGCACAAATGACCTTGGTTCTTGAACCGCTTTTTCCAGCAGCTCGCGAGACGCGATGACAAAAGCTACTCCTGGCGGCCCTTCGATGCACTTATTGCTCGATGTGACCAGGACATCCGGTCCACCACGGCTTAGGTCGATGTCAATCGCGCCAAAAGAGCTCATGCCGTCGACGATCGTCTTCACACCACGCCGCCTCGCCTCCTCTATGATCGCGTCAAGCGGATTGACGATTCCGGTTGTTGTCTCGCAATGCACAAGACATAGGTGAGTAACGCCGGGATTTCGGCTCAGCTGCTCGGCAACTTCCTGGGGGTCCAGGGGCTCGGTCGCTCGCTTGACAAGCTTCAGCGCTTCGACGCCCCACAGCCGCAGAATCTTGAAAATGCGCTCGCCATAGATGCCGTTTATGCAAACGAGCGGCTTGTCGTTCCTGGACACGAATGAAGAGAGCGCGGCTTCCATTGCAAAGGACCCGCCCCCCTGAATGGGGACCACCGAATAGTCCTTGGCACCTCCCAGCAGATTGAGCATCAGCCGCCTCATGCGGGCGGTCACTTCCTTGAACTCACCATCGCGCGATGCGAGGTCGAGCAGCATCTGGCTCCTGACCGCCAGCGACAGCGACAATGGACCAGGCGTCAGCAGAGAGCGTTGTCTAGTCACACCAATTCCCCTTAAACCGTATTCGTCGATGGATCTGAAGCGCGATGATGCGACCTCACCCCCTTGGGCGCAGGCTTTCTCGATTCATCTGCTGCTGGGAGAAACACCATAGGCGCGGGCAAGCATCGCCAGCAGCCCACCACATCATGCATGCAAGGATTTGAGCGCCATCGCATTGCTAGCTAGGCGTCGATCGGTTTACGCCAAACCGTGCATTCAGGCGAACGTTGAGGTTCGGACGAACGTGCACATCGGGTCCATCGCGTGCGGATATCGATCCGCGCCTGACGGACATGATGCGTTCCGTTGCTGATGAGCCTGATCCTGCGTGAGCCTGAGACTTGGGACATTCGCATACTGTCACTCGTTGGAGAATTCGGGACGTTGACGACCTTTGCCGTCCATTTTCAGATCGTACAACTTGACGTTAGGTGCGTTTCAACCCTCTCCCGAACTCTTCTCGTGTGAATTTTTTCTGACGTGCACCTCCAAAAGGAGCGATAAGCCAACTCGAGCGGCTGAACGATGTGATTTGCGGCAAGCGAGCTCGGAGTTTTCATAGTTCGACGTCAGGATCGTCCCGCAGTCCATCATCACGGCGGTGGGCGTGTCGTGGTTGACGGCTGATCCAGAGTGTCGCCGCGGGGAGTGCGCCGTCGTGGAGCTCGAATGCTCAACTCGATCGCGGAGCAGCTCAACGGCTTGCGGACCGATGAGCCTGCCCGCAGTCATGAGGCGTTTGACCTCGACGGCTAGCTCCTTCGAGCCGTTCTGCTCGGTTGGCTCCTCTGCTAGATCTGCCAAATGTCGAGCGCACTCTCGATCCGGCGTCCGGCTCGAGGCCGGTGTCGCTCAAGCTCAAGACAGAGCGTCGAAAATGCCGGAAATCGAGCCAGCGATAGCCTCGCCCTTAGCGTCTACCCCCTCGCTGGGGCCGTTAGCGGCCTTGGGTCGAGTTTTTCCCCACGAGAACTGACGCCAGCAAGCTGCAGGCTCATTGAGGAGGTGAGCGGTCCGGCATGAATTGAGTGTGGGGGGCGACCCGCGTCGCGAGCCTGTCCCGCGGCTTTCGCATTGTCCCCTGCCGGCCCGCCTCGTGCAGACATGTTCACAGCCAGCCCCGCAGACGGCCCTTTGAAGCTCGCGCGCAGGTGAGGGATACGGCCCAAACTGAAGACAGCGCGCCGGAGGGTAGGCCTAGCGCCCGAGCGTCGGGACAGGCTGCTCCTGCTTCCCAAGTCAATGTACTGGCAAACAATTGCGCCGGATGCGGCTAGACCCGGAGGAACGAGTTGCCCTTCTTCATCGTGCGCGAGAGATCGAAGCTGGATGTCCGAGACGCCGGCAGCTCGGTTACGAGAGCCTAGGCATGACGCTAGTCGGACGCGCGGGAAACGGCATCAAGCGAAACTTCAAGCTACTGGAAGTCGGACTTCCTCTCTGGCCTTTGTCCTGGCGTCATAGATTCTGACCTGGAGCATGGGACGGCGCTTCTTGAGCTCCTGGGCTCCTGCGAAGGCCCCATCCCTGGTTGCGAATTCGGTTTTCAATTGACCGTCGATTTCGAGCACATAACCAGAAGCGGGCAATCGACGTGTGGACGCAACCATTTTGTTCCTTTGGAGCCTGAGTCTGATTGATGCCTTTGCTTAACCTGAGTCGCCGTGGCCGGGCCAGCAGGTTAGTGGGGGGCATCTCCTGCTATCGATGGTGCGATGCGAGGTGACAGGTTTGACGAACACTAACGGCCAAGAATTGCGCGAGCCATCAACACATCGATCACGGCCTGGGCCATTTGCTCAGGTGTCTGCTCCATGGTCCTGAGATGAATTTCGGGTCTTATCGGCGCTTCATAGGACGCATCGATGCCGGTGAAGTTCTTGATCTTACCGGACTTCGCCTTTGAATAAAGACCTTTGGGATCGCGACGCGCGCATTCTTCGATCGGCGTATCGACAAAGACTTCGACAAACTCCTCCTTGCTGACCAGACTGCGCACCATGTCTCGTTCGCTCCTGTGGGGCGAGATGAACGAACAAATTACGATCAAGCCACTGTCCGCCATCAGCTTGGCAGCCTCCCCGGCGCGCCGAATGTTTTCCATGCGGTCGACCTCGGAGAAGCCGAGGTCCGCATTTAATCCGTGCCGCAGGTTGTCCCCATCCAGCAGCATGGCATGCCGGGACATTGCGAACAGCTTTTGATCGACGATGTTGGCAATCGTCGATTTTCCTGCGCCGGACAGGCCGGTGAACCAAATGATGCAGGGCTTCTGGTTCTTGAGGTCGGCCCGCTCCTTCCGTCCCACTGCAACGGGTTGCCAAGCGACGTTGGTCGCCCGCCGCAGTGGACATGCGATCATCCCGGCCGCGACCGTACGGTTTGTATACCGGTCGATGACGATAAATGATCCGGTCTTGCGATTGGCCTCGTAAGGATCGAACGCCGCAGGCCGGGTGGTTGATATATTGCAAAAGCCGATCTCGTTAAGGCCAAGCGTCCCGGCTGACAGGTGCTCCCGTGTATTGACGTCGATCCGATGATTGATCGCGGTAATGCTGCCGGCTATGGTCTGCGATCCAATGCGCAGAATGTAATTGCGCCCGACAACGAGCTGGTCCTCATCCATCCAGATCAGATGAGCGGCGAATTGGTCGGCGAGCTCCGGCCGCTCGGTCGGACGTGCCAGGAGATCGCCACGGCCGATATCGATTTCGTCTTCAATGGTGATCGTGATTGCATCGCCGGCCTCGGCGCAGGACAGACCGCCGCCCTGCGTCACAATCCGCCTGACGCGCGTGGTCCGTCCAGACGCTGCGACGACGATGTCGTCGCCCACCGAGATGCTTCCCGAAGCCACGGACCCGGCGTAGCCGCGGAAATCCAGGTCCGGCCGGTTCACCCACTGTACTGGAAAGCGGAAGGCCTGCCCGGAGCTGTCGCACCGGATATCAATACTCTCCAACTGGCCGAGCAGGCAGGGACCATCGTACCAGTGAGTGTTGCCGGAGCGGTCGACGACATTGTCGCCGTACCTGGCAGAGATCGGGATCGGAACGATCGATTCGAAGCCAAGATCGCTGGCAAAGGCCACATAGTCGGCGACGATCCGATCAAAGCTCTCTTTGCTGTAGTGGACGAGGTCGATCTTGTTCACTGCCAGGACGAGATGGCGGATACCAAAGGAGCGAACAGATGAACGAGTGGCGCTTGGTTTGAACCAGCACGCCCTTGCGGGCATCGATGAGGATGATAGCGAGCTGGGCGTTTGAGGCGCCCGTTGCCATGTTGCGAGTATACTGCTCGTGGCCGGGCGTATCTGCCACCATAAAAGAGCGCCGTTCCGTCGCAAAGAAACGATAAGCCACATCGATCGTGATGCCTTGCTCTCGCTCGGCTTCAAGCCCGTCGACGAGCAGCGCGAAATCGATCTCACGGCCGGTCGTGCCGTGCTTGGCGCTGTCCCGTTCCAGCGCCGTCATCTGATCATGGTAGATCATCTTGCTGTCGTGCAGCAGCCGGCCGATCAGTGTCGACTTCCCGTCATCCACCGAACCGCACGTGATGAATCGCAGCTGATCCTTTGGCTTGGCCTGGACAGACTCCGTTATCGCCTTGACAAGCATCAAAAGTAGCCTTCCCGCTTCTTTTTCTCCATCGAAGCGGCTTCATCGGCATCAATCAAGCGCCCCTGGCGCTCCGACACCGTCGCAGTCTGCATCTCTGCGACGATGTCTTCGATCGTCGTCGCGTCGGATTCAATAGCCCCGCTCAACGGATAGCAGCCCAGCGTGCGGAAACGGATCATCCGCATTTGTGGCGTCTCGCCAGACCGAAGCGGCAATCGCTTGTCGTCGATCATGATCGTCGCGCCATTTCGACGCACGATCGGTCTTTGCTTGGCGAAGTAGAGCGGGACGACCGGGATCTTCTCGCACATAATGTATTCCCACACGTCGAGCTCAGTCCAGTTTGACATCGCAAAAACGCGCATGGTTTCGCCCTGGCGAATCCGCGTATTGAACAGGTTCCAGAGCTCCGGCCGCTGATTGCGGGGGTCCCAGACGTGCCCGGACGAACGGAAGGAGAGTATCCGTTCTTTTGCGCGGCTCTTCTCCTCATCACGCCGGGCGCCGCCAAAGGCGGCATCGAATTCGTGGAGGTCGAGCGCCTGCTTCAGGGCGTCGGTCTTCATCACCCGGGTATGAAGCGCGGAGCCGGAGTCGATCGGATTGATCCCGCGCGCGATGCCCTCCTCGTTTACATGGACGATCAGGTCGAGGCCGAGGCGCTTGGCTGTCGCGTCCCGGAAGCTGATCATCTCACGAAACTTCCAGGTCGTGTCGACGTGAAGCAGGGGAAACGGGAGCTTTGCGGGATAGAAGGCCTTGATCGCAATATGCAGCATCACGCTCGAGTCTTTTCCGATCGAGTAGAGCATGACCGGCTTTTTGAACTCGGCGACCACGTCACGCATGATTTCGATCGATTCAGCTTCGAGACGGCGCAGATGTTTCGGCAGCATGTGTCTTCTACGATGCGGGATCTTTAGTTCGTTCAGTACCGCGTTTGCCTTGCGATAGGCCCGATAGGCGTTGCAGCGATCGGCTGCCTGCCATAGCGCATCGGCGTCCACCGGGTCAAACAGCGGATAGCGTCCATCCTTCGTTCGGCGTCTGCCAGCAACCAATCGAAGCGCGGCTGGACACGCGAGCCGGCGGACTTACTTCCGCTTGCCAGCTAGACAACGAGCTCGATAAGGCAGGCAGCACATTTTGACCATAGTCCTGGGAGGATCATCGCTCGTGATTGTTGCTCCCCTCCTTGAGCCGCACAATCTCGCCCCGCAGCGCCTCGATAACGGCGTCGCGATGCCGAACGGCCTCTTGCAGTGCACCTCGATCCGATTCCGAAGCCAAGAGTGCCATGCGCAACTGCGCCTCCATCGAACTCGTCAGCTCCTGATTTTGGTCGAAGTCGGTTCCGGATAGATGCTGCGCATCGTGCCCTGTGGACGCATTTGGTGTGGAGCATGAGTTCTCGATTGGCCGCCGAATGCCAGGGGTCAGCTTACCGGGGTTGGCTGAAATGCTCGACCATGCCCGTTCCTTGCTGAGGCGCAGATCCCACCACATTCGAAATATCTGACGATATAGCTCGGTGACCTCGCGCCCTTTATCAACCACTCCGGCTTGTTGTGCGTGCCGCAATTCCGCTTCATATCCGAGCTGTATCATCAGCTCGACGCCGATCAGATCGGTTATCGTTTGCATCTCTTCGACGCTCAATTGGACCTGCCACGCGTCGACAGACTTCTCATCGACGGTCCTTCTTTCAAGGATTTTCCGATCTCCAAAGCTGCTGGAGTGAAGATAATCGGCCCGAGCCGTCGACGTAGCTGCGGTGTCTTTTGGATCACAGCCAAGGCCAGCGATGAGACGCTGGATTTCCTCCTCCGGACACGCCGCCAGGCGTTCGTACTGCACCACCATCGTCTGCCGGCGATCGCGGTGCGCAGCGAGTTTGGGCAGGCCGAGAACCAGATCAGCAAGCGAAGAGGCAATAACGTCAGGCAGGCGGAGCATGAGATCAGCAAGCGAGGACAAGCTGACCGAACGGGAGCTTTTCGCCTGAAGGGGGACTCCCCAAGTCGACTTCAGGGATGCGGCAATGGCGTAGGGATTGCGCATCAGAAGAATATGCGGCGCCTCAGGATAAAGAAGATCCAAATAGTCGAGCACCATCCAGTAGCGTGGTGTCTTGTCCACGATGATGCGCTTGCCCGCCGAGGACAGATACGCACCGTACGCCGCATCCGCAAAGGCACGGCTGACGGCAGCGCGATCGATCCTGCCCAAGAACTCGGAAGTTGCCGTTTCGATCAGAGATGTTCCGGCCGGGTGACGATGGTCCACCCTGCCAAACGCCTCAAAGAGCCAGCATGAGCCAAGGCTCTGGTGGAGCTGTAATTTCCGGATGCTGTTGGAGCAAATGCGCCAACAGCGTCGTTCCGGACCGTGGAAGGCCGAGCAGAAAGCAGACCGTGGCCCCGCGGTTTGCATCCTGGCTCAAAATACCGCTCCTGATGCGCTCGAGGAAAGCGCCCCCCGGACCACACACTTGTTCGCTCGAGGGCGACGGCGGCCGCGCAATTTCCCATCGGCCGATCGCTCGCGACACTTTGCCATACGAGGAGGGAGGCGCCTGCAATTCATGGTCTGAATCCGTCGAATTGATGAATCGCGCAAGCGTTTTTGGCAATTGCAATCGGCAGCCTGCCGCCTACTCGCAAGGCTAGAGCATTTTCCGACCGGAATGAATCGGGTGGGGATTCCCAAAACGGCGCGAGTCAGATTCAAGCTGCATGCTGGCGAGGGAGGTCAGCATGTATGGCCAGGGCGCTTTCGGTTGATCTTCGCCAAAGGGGGTGGTAGCCGCGATAGACGGTGGCATGTCCTGTCGACAGGCTGCTGAGCGCTTTGGTGTCAGCGCGGCAAGCGCGATCCGCTGGCGCGGTCGCCTCAAGGAAGTTGGCGACATCGTTCCTAAACGCCAGGGCGGTGACCGCAAATCGCAGCGCATCGAAGCGCATTCGCAATTGATTTTGGAGGCGGTGACAGCGAAGCCGGATATCACGCTCGCCGAGTTACGAGAACTGTTGAAGCGTCGTGGAATATCGACTGGCATCGCGTCGCTCTGGCGTTTTTTCCAGCGCAGAAAGATCACACTTAAAAAAAGACAGCGCACGCCGCCGAGCAACGGCGCGGCGATATAAATGCCGCGCGTGAGGAGTGGTTCGAAGGGCAAATCGATCTTGACCCTGAGCGTCTCGTCTTCATCGACGAAACCAGCGCCAACACCAAAATGGCGCGGCTTTACGGGCGCTCGCCACGCGGCGAGCGATGTCGTGCAGCTATCCCACACGGACATTGGAAGACGACGACATTCACCGCTGGATTGCGCTCCGACGGTCTGATCGCGCCGCTTGTTCTGGACGGTCCAATGGATGGCGACGCTTTCCTGGCCTACGTCGAGCAATTGCTCGCCCCATCGCTGCGGCCGGGCGACACCGTTATCATGGACAACTTGCCCGCTCACAAGGTCCATGGCGTTCGGGACCATCCAGGCGGTCGGAGCAAGCCTGCTCTATCTTCCGCCCTACAGTCCAGACTTCAACCCCATCGAAATGGCCTTCTCTAAATTGAAGGCGCTGTTGCGGGCCGCGGCAGCGCGCACCATGCCCGATCTCTGGCAAGCAATCGCCGACGCTCTCAAACGCTTCTCACCCGAGGAATGTCAAAATTATCTCGTCGCGGCTGGTTACGACGCAACGTGATCGGAAAATGCTCTAGTTGTGACCAAAAGCCCGCTCAACTATACGAAGGCAAGCCGCCGATATGGAATCGGATGAGAAGACTATACTGCGGTTTATCGGGCAACCACCACACAACACTGTTGGCGAAGGCGTGAAGCGACGACACTAGCCCCAGGCAACCGAGCGTCAAGACGTATCGTCTCGGCTTCGGAAGCAATTTGCATTGGCTTCGATGATAGCCCACCGGCGGACCTCGTCGTTGAACTTGCCTTGTCGCTTATCGATCGCTTTCTGCATAATCGGCCCGATCTCATCGAGGCTGATGGTCTGCGCCCAACGGCTCGCGGTGCTGGACATTGCAGTCCGACCGCGTGGGAAGAGCAAGTCGTATCCTTTAATCAGAGGGAAAGATGGCGCGTCGAGATTTCGCGACACGCGGCGCAGATGTTCTAACGTTCCTCGCTCGAGACTTTGACCGCTCGATGATCCGGCAAAGGAGTGAGCAAGCCGGCGAGTAACCAATGAAGCAGACCATGGACGTCTCGTTGGTAGGGGCATCAATCTTACCGGCGTGTGGGATCGACCCGACAAGTGGATGCCGCCGGTTCGTCAAGACAATGAGCGCTCTGTTGCCGCAACTGCTCCGGCCAGTTCATGATTGGCACACTCCCCTTTCGTCCGTACCGTACCAAGCATTTGATTTGCCTGCTCTTACGGCGTTGTCGCCACTTCTCATTCGCGCTAAGGCAAGCTGGTAAAAGATGGAACCAGAGCTTCGATGCCGCCGGATTTGCCTGGCCCAGCAAACGCGCTTGGCAGTACCTCTACTGACGAACTGGAGACGATCCGGCCGTTCATGTGGGAGATCAGATCGATCAGTGCGTGGCTCGAAGAGCTTGCGAGATCCCGAGCCGATGTCCTTGGCATCACCGGGCCACAGTGGATGATCCTGATGGCCGTGGCCTATTTGGGGAAAGAGAATGGTGTCCCCGTCAACATGGTTTCAAAGTTGATGCACGTCGATCCTTCCTTCGTCACGACCCATTCAAAGCTGCTCGAGAAAAATGGATTCCTGCGGCGCAAGCACTGCGCAAGCGACGCTCGGGTCGTGCAGATGACGCTGACAGCCAAAACTCGTAAACGTCTGGCATCTTTGGCAGGGCAGGAAGCACTGGATGAGCTCGCTTCTGATGAATTCGGGGTTAACGGATCAAGCGAGTTCATTGCCAAGCTGGCTGCAGTCAGGCGTCGTCTGGAGAAGGTCTACCGCGAGAGCGGTTCTGGCCTTCCGAAGACCAAACGCACGTCCGTCAGAAATGATGCCACGTAGCCATGTCAACGCTTCCAGTCTTCGAGTTTTCCTTGAAGCAGCGCCGACGAAGGTGGTTGTGGTCCGTGCATACCGACGAGGGCAAGCAGATGATGACGGGCTCAGGGCGCAGCCGCTCGGCCGCCAGATATCAAGCCAACCGAGCGCTGTTTTTATTGCTGCTGAGCGCGCCGTATCGTTCCGAAGCTCGAGCTCACCAGCAGGCTGGGCGGGGCACTCTTGCGCCCAAATGATCTTCGAGGAACGCCCCACTCGCAAGGTTGTTTCTATCGGCTAACCCGTGGGCCCATGACTGCGCCGCGTCCCAATTTTTGCAGAATCCACTCTTAGGCCATAACGACGACCTTCTCAACTGTGGTCAGCCAAAGGGGACCGTCGCAGTAACAACGAGGTAGCTACGAGCCGACCCCTGATGAAAGCTGAACATTCTTGAGCGGTTTCGGGCGCGTCGTCTGTACAGACCTCGATGTGGCGGGAGCTGAATCTCGCGCTTAAGCAAATCGCGCAGAGCTGGCTTAGATCTGCGGGCTCATGTGACTTAGCGTGTCACCAGCTTTTTGCCGAGATATTGCCACAAAGCGCTTTCCAAAAATCTCATCGAAGATGCCGGACGCTCGAGGCCGCTCCGCCATCGCCAGGCTCCGCCCAGCACGTGGTGTGAAAAGCCCATCTTCATCTGCAAATCGATCGTCGGTCGAAGCCACGAAGATCTTTGACGCGCCGCCGATCGTGGACACACACGCCCTGCCCTGTGTTGGAGAAGCTCCTTGTTGAGGTAACCGCCCCTAACGTCGTAGGTGAGAAGCTCTCCTCTCATCAGCCAGCTGAGGACTCCGGGACCTCGTCAAAGCTGATCGGCTGCAGAACCAAGCGGCCAGTCCTCTGGCAGGTACACGCCGAGAAGCAGACCAGACGTTCGTCGTAGCAGGAATGCAGACTGTACTCACTGAGTTCGCTGGATTCGATCACCTCACTTTATAAAGCTCCGACAATGCTACGTTCTCGGACAGCAGCAACAATCGCGGCGCTGAAATCGATAGGAAATTACCCGGGCTCGAAGCTGGTTGATCAACGGTTGGGCGGAACCAGCTGTTGCGACACAATCCAACAGCCAATAAGGGCGGCCCGGGAGCCGCCCTACTGTAGCAATCAACAGCGCAGCCCAATTAGCTACCGCTGATGTCCCAGTCCGATTCCGAGATGTAAGGCCTTCTGGCGTAGCGCACCGACAGAGCGTTTGGTCATTTTTGATATTTTCGTGACCGGGGTCCGAGCCTTTGAATGGACCTTGAGTTCTTTGATATCTGCCTTAGTCCACTCGCGCCGCTTAACGCGTTTCTTGGTTGCTTTTTTCACAATGAATGCTCCTTTTGAGAGGAGCGGCTTCTAACATAGTTTTTTCACAGCGACGACCGTAAAAAGGAGGCAAGCATAGACCTCGCGCAAAGGTGCAAGGCTCTGTCATGTGTTCAGAAGCAATAGCTACAGCGCCTTCCCAGTTGTTAGTTTCGTGGAGGTTTTCGTATCGAGAAATTTGGCCATGAATTGGCGTATCCAGTCTCCTAATTGACACATCGTTGTTGGAACCTAGCAGGTTGTTACAAGTCTTTGAAACACCATGAGAAAGGGAATTGCGATTAGCCAGAGAACTTCAGGTAGGGTCGAGATTTGTATCCAGCTCAGAGGGGATCAGGCATTGAATCCGGCAGACACCATCGCGCTCTCATACTATGGTCATCGATAGCGAGTGGGCCACTGAGCAGCCGCTGCTGATCACGGCGCCCTGCCGCCATCAACAGGCTGCTAACCGTCCGACCTTCGCCTGTCCCACAGTTGCGGCGGTGGACCGCCTGGACGGGCGAGTTAGTACTCGCGTCGACGCCCGCTTCCACAAATGCGCTGGTCCGTTGGCACTATTTGGACCGGCACTGGAGGCTGATCGGGCTCCTCATCGGCGATGGCGCGCCAGGCCGCGCCGTCGAGATCGTCATATTGGCCGCTCTTCAGCGACCACAGAAAGCCAAGCAGACCGAGGAAGCCGAGTGAAAGGGCGAGCGGAACCAGATAGATCAGCACTTCCATCAGAGGGCCTCGCCTCTTCGCGCCCGCAGCGCGTTAAGCATGACCAGCACCGACGAGCATGACATTGCCGCGGCGGCAATCAGCGGCGTCACCAAGCCGGCGATCGCAACGGGCACAGCCAGGACGTTGTAGACGACAGCAAGACAGAGATTCTGCCGCATCAGCCGCAGCGCCCCGCGCGAGGCAATGACCGCCTTTATCACGGGCCCAAGATGCGCACCGAGGAAGATCGCATCAGCGACCGCCTGGCTCATATGGGTAGCGGTGACAGGCGACATCGAGGCATGGGCTGCTGCGAGCGCGGGCGCGTCGTTCAAGCCATCGCCGACCATCAACACCTTGTATCCCCTGCTCGTCAGATCTTCGACCCGGGCGACCTTGTCCGTCGGCGAGACGTTGGCCCGCCACTTGTGAATGCCAAGCGTCTCGGCCGCCCGCCGAACAGCCGGCTCGCGATCCCCGGAAACGATCTCCACCATGATGCCAAGGCGTGCGAGGCTTGTGACGACCTCGACCGCGTCCGGCCGCATCCTTTGCCTGATGGCAAAGACATGCCTCGCCTCGCCGTGGCTGAACGCGACGACGGAGGCCTCGGGATCATGGCACAGGATCTCGTCAGCGAGGCTGTCAGCGCCGCAGAACAAGGGGCGGCCCAGCCGGATCGGCGCGCCCTCATAGTAACCGCGGACGCCCCGTCCCGGCTCCTCTTCGATATCGGCCAACGGCTCGTTTGCGCCGGCAGCACGCGCCAGGGCGGCGGCGACCGGATGGCGGCTCGACAGCGCCAGCCGGCCCGCCAATTTGACGACATCCTCGGGAATGCCAGCGAGATTGGCGACATCGAGTTCAGGCAGCGTCAGCGTCCCGGTTTTGTCGAAGATCACCCGATCCACCTCGGCGATACGCTCGATTGCATCCCCGGCATTGAGCAGCACGCCGGAACGGAACAGTGCGCCGGCGGCCACCGTCTGCACCGCGGGGATAGCCAGACCCAGCGCGCAGGGGCAGGTGATGATCAAGACTGCGATCGCCGTGACCACCGAATTATGAAAGGTGGCGCCAGAGGCAAGCCAACCCAGCATGGTCAGGAAGGCCGTGATGTGAACGATCGGCGCATAGAGTCGCGACGCGCGTTCGGCGAGGCGCAGATAGCGCGAGCGCGCTTGCAGGGCATGATCGAGCAGCCTGGAAATCTCAGCAAGCAGTGTGCCGTCCGAGGTCGCCGCTGCACGGACGCGCAGGGTGCCGGACCGTACCAATGTGCCGGCGAACACCGCGCTGCCGGGCGTCGCGATCGCCGGCAAAGTCTCGCCGGTAATAAGGCTTTGATCGATCTCGGAGCTTCCCTCGATCACGTTGCCGTCGACTGTACAGCATTCGCCGGGGCGCACCAGCACGATGTCCCCCGGCTTGATCGCCGCCACCGGAACGGTTCTGATCTCGGTCGGGCTAATGAACTTCGCCGCAGTCTCCGCCTTGAGTGCTGCAAGGTTGCTGGCGAAGGCGCGGGTGCGTCGCCTCATGTTCTGGTCAAGATAGCGACCTGCGAGCAGAAAGGCGATCAACATGATCGCCGCATCGAAATAGGCGTGCTCGGCATGAGCGATGGTCTCGATCAGCGATGTCGCCAGGGCGAGCAGAATGCCGATGCTGATCGGAACGTCCATATTGGTTCCGCGCGCCCGCAGCACGGCAAAAGCGGAAGAGAAGAATGGTTGCGCACAATAAGCCGCGGCCGGCAGGACGATCAGCGCGGAGAGCCAATGAAAGAAGTCGCGCTGTTCCGGCAGCATATCCGAGACATTTCCGGACCATACCGGGATCGACAGCATCATCACGTTCATCGCGGCAAAGGCGGCGACGCCCAGCCGCCGCAGCAATTCCTGCGCTCTCTCCGCCTCCAGCGTCTCCGCATTGTCCCGCTGGAACGGATATGCCCTATAGCCTAATTCGGCGAGCCGCTTGACAAATAGAGCTGGATCGAGGGCTCCGGCCTTCCATTCGAGCGCCAGCCGATTATCGGTGAGGTTCACGCGTGCCGAGGTCACATCCGGAATGCTCGACAGATTGCGCTCGATCTTGCCCATGCAGCCCACGCAACTGATCCCCTCCACCGCAAGGTCAAGCTGGAGACGGCCCGCGCCTGTCCTCTTCAGAAAGTGAGAAAAGTCGATGTCGGACTGCATGTGCACACGCTCTCAATTTCAGGACGATGCGGTTCTTCGACAGAAACATGCGGCGGTCGTCATCGTCGCCCTCGATCACGAGATCCCACTGTCCGACAGCGACGCCCGAGGCGCTGCCGCGGTAGATCCCAGCATTGGCCTGCGAGACATCAATCGCCCGATCGGCCCGGCGGTCGACCGGGCGCTCGAGGCGGGCCACGAAATTCATTCCGGCGAGAGGCGCACCTAGGCGGTCGCGCGCCTCGATCGCAAGCTCAGCTTCACCATCCGACTGCCGGTGGATGTATACCTGCACCTGCCAGTTTCGCTCGTTCTGCTGCCGTGCCGCGATGATCTCGCGCTGATAGGCGAGGCTCGCACGATAGGCGCTGTCAACCTCCGTCCCCGGCAGCGTAACGATGGCAAAGCGCATCATGACCAGATTGGCGCCGATCACGACCGAAAAGAACGCAAGGATCGCGATCAGGACGAAGCGCCCGGTAATGGGCCACGTGACTTGATTTGATGCGGTCATGGTCACATCCCGTCAGTGATCGTCAGGGGAGAACAAAATGATCCGATGCGGAGGCGACCTCGCCGAGGCCAAGGTCGGTGACCCGAAACCTCACCGGCATCGAGCGTTCCGCCATGCCGTCAACCGGCGCCGTCAACAGCACACGCAGTTCTGTCGTCGTATCGCGAGCCAGGACGATCATCGGCCGATCCACGGTCACCGAATCGGCGCCGACGACGTGGACGGACGTCTTGGGCGGCCCATCGATGTCGATCGCGATTACCCGATCGAAGTCGCGCCTGTTGAGCAAACGCACGGTATAGGCGTTGCGAACCGATCCATCGCTGAGTCTGACAGCCATGGGATTACGATCATGCAGAACGCTGAGATCGAGCATCGTTCTCGACAACAACTCATAAACCATCACCGCGCAGATGATCGTGATCAAAAAGGCATAAACGAGCGTGCGCGGGCGCACCGGCTTGAACAGCTCCGGCTTGCCGTCCATCCGCCGGCGGATATTGATGTCGTTGTCGTAACCGATCAGGCCGCTTTTGCGCCCGATCTTCTTCATGACGGCATCGCAGGCATCGATGCACAGCCCGCACTGGATGCAGCCCAGCTGGGCGCCATTTCGTATATCGATCCCGGTCGGACAGACCGCCGCGCATTGATTACAATCGATGCAGTCTCCGACCCTTTCGCCGCGTGCGCGCAGATCGAATGATTTCTTCAATGAGCAGCGCTGCTCGCCGCGGTCGTATTTGTAGGCGACATTGAGGGCCCATTCGTCGGTGAGCGCGGCCTGGATGCGCGGCCACGGGCACATATAAACGCAAACCTGCTCGCGCATGTAGCCAGCCAGCAGATATGTCAAAGCGGTCAGGATCCCAATCCAGATATAGGCGGTTGCGGGCGCTTGGAACGTTGCCAGATCGTGCACCAAGGTCGGCGCGTCGGCGAAGTAGAGCACCCAGGCGCCGCCGGTCCACCAGGCAATCATCAACCAGATTGCGTGCTTCAGCACGCGCTTTGCCGCGCGCCCTGCTGTCATCGGGCGCGCGGCGGCCTTCAGCCGCTCGCGACGGTCGCCCTCGACCCAGCGCTCGACCGCATAGAACAGGTCGGTCCAGACCGTCTGCGGGCACAGATAACCGCACCAAATCCGCCCGCCCAGTGCGTTCATCAGGAACAGCACGATGGCAGCAAGCACGAGCAAACCGGTGAAGTAATAGAGCTCTTGGGGCCACAGTTCGATGAAGAAGAAGTAGAACCGCCGGTTTGGAAAATCGAGCAACACCGCCTGGTCGGGAGCGCCGAGGCCGCGATGCCAACGCACGAAGGGCAGCAGATAGTAGATCCCCAGACACACGACCATCAGCCGCCATTTGATCGTGCGGAAAGTACCGCGGACGCTCTGCGGATAGACCTTCCTATGGGCTGTATAGAGGGGTCCATCCTCGTCACTCACTGGCTCATCGAGCGAAACGGTCTTGTTTACGGTGGGCTTCATGACCGACCTGACATCGGGCGCGGATGGCTCGCGTTGATCCTGGGTCACCGGCGCGCAGGTTTTGCGGCGCATCTCGCCTATTGTCCGCCGCCGAGCGAATGGACATAGACGGCAAGTGCCCTGACTGTGATGGGATCGAGCCGCCCGCTCCAAGCCGGCATGATGCCGGCGCGGCCATAGCTGATGGTCTCGACCAGCGTGTCCTCGTCCGAGCCGTACAGCCAAATCCGGTCAGTCAGATTCGGTGCGCCGAGCGCCTGATTGCCTTTGGCGTTCTCGCCATGACAGACCGCGCAATTCTCGGCAAAGATCTTGGTGCCGGCCGCAGCATCGAACTTGGCTGCCGTGGTCAGGCCTGACAGCGATCGCACGTAGTTTGCTACGGTGACAATCTCGGTTTTCGTGAGAATGCCGTCGCGGCCAAAGGCCAGCATTTGTCCCTCATGCGCCTGGGCATGCCCGGAACGTGCGCCGAACTGGATGGTCTGCAGGATCTGGTCGAGCGATCCGCCCCACAACCAGTCATCGTCATTGAGATTCGGATACCCCTTGGCACCCGCGCCACCGCTCCCGTGGCATGGCGCGCAATTGTCCGCGAACACCGTCTTGCCGCGCGCGCGAGCCAATCCCAGCAGGGCCGGATCCTTCTCGATCTCGGTAAGAGACGCTTTGCCCAGCACGGCCATCTTCTCGCCGCGCAGCTCCTCAAGACTTGCGAGGTCGTTGACGACGCTGGCGCGGGTCGAATAATCAAACACGCCTGTCGTGTAGCTTGAGAGGAGCGGCCATGCCGGATAAACGACCCAGTAGCCTATCGCCCAAAGGATTGTGGCGTAGAAGCTCAGAATCCACCAGCGTGGCAGCGGCGTGTTGAGTTCCTTTATACCATCCCATTCGTGCCCCGTCGTGGAGCGGCCGGAGATGTGATCGATGTCGTTGTGCTCGGTCATGATCTGTCAGTCCCGGCGCAGCGGCATGCGCGCCGCAGAATCAAAACGCCTCTTGTTGCGAGGCCACAGCGCGTAAACGACGATGGCTATGAAGATGCCGACGAACAGCGGCGTCCAGAGCGTCACAACGAAGCTCGATGCCAGATTCTCGATGGAAATAACCGCTTTCATCAGAGGATCCTTCAGCGCAGATTGGCTTTTTCGTCGTAGAGCTTGAAATCGATCAACGTGCCGAGCATCTGCAGGTAGGCGACGAGCGCATCGAGTTCAGTCGGATTGCCGGCCCTGCCGTCGAAATTGCGCACAGCGGCCTTCGGGTAACGCTTCTGGAACGATTCGACGTTCGCGCTGTCAGGATCGAGTTGCGTCTTCATGTCGGCGACAGCGTTCTTGATCTGGTCCTCGCTATAGGGGACGCCGATCGCCCGATTGGTGCGCAGATGTGCGACCATGTCGGTCAGGTCGACCTCGGTGTTCGCCAGCGACGGATAGCCCGGCATCACCGATTGCGGCACGATCGCGCGCGGATTGGTCAAATGCGTGACGTGCCATTCATCGGAATATTTCCCGCCAATACGTGCGAGGTCCGGGCCAGTCCGCTTCGAGCCCCATTGAAACGGATGGTCATACATGCTCTCAGCGGCCAGCGAGTAATGCCCGTAGCGCTCGACCTCGTCGCGTAACGGCCTGATCATCTGCGAGTGACAGACATAGCATCCCTCGCGTACGTAGATGTTGCGGCCGGCAAGCTCGAGCGGCGTATACGGCCGCACGCCGTCCACCGCCTCGATCGTGCTCTTGAGGTAGAACAACGGCGTGATCTCGACCAGGCCACCGATCGCTATCACGGCAAGGATGCCAGCGATTAAGATGATCGAGTTCTTCTCAAAGATCTTGTGTCGGTTCCAGAGCGACATGCGATGACCTATTCCGCGACCTGGAGCGCTCGAGCGTCCTGGATTTGATCAGCTTCCCGCGCATTCACCGTCATCCAGAGATTGGCGGCCATGATCAGCGCGCCGATCAGGAACAGTGCGCCACCCGCGGCACGGATGATGTAGAAGGGATGCATGGCCTCGACCGACTCGATGAACGAGTACTCGAGGAAACCGAGCGAAGTATAGGCGCGCCACATCAGCCCCTGCAGGATGCCGGACACCCACATCGCGGAGATGTAGAGCACGATCCCGATCGTGGCGATCCAGAAGTGCCAGTTGACGAGCTTGAGGCTATACAGCTGTCGATTCCAAAGCCAGGGAATCAGACAATACAGCGCGCCGAATGATACGAAGCCAACCCAGCCCAGTGCGCCCGAATGCACATGGCCGACCGTCCAGTCCGTGTAATGGCTAAGCGAGTTGACGACCTTGATTGCCATGGTGGGACCTTCAAATGTCGCCATGCCGTAAAAGGCAACCGAGACCACGAGCATACGAAGTACCGGGTCGGTGCGGAGCTTGTCCCAGGCGCCCGAGAGCGTCATCATGCCGTTGATCATGCCGCCCCATGAGGGCATCCACAGCATGATCGAGAACGTCATGCCCAGCGTCTGCGTCCAGTCCGGCAGGGCGGTGTAGTGCAGATGGTGCGGTCCGGCCCAGATGTAGAGGAAGATTAGCGCCCAGAAATGGATGATTGAGAGACGGTAAGAATAGACCGGCCGTTCGGCTCTTTTCGGAATGAAGTAGTACATGATCGCCAGGAAGCCGGCGGTCAGGAAGAAGCCGACCGCGTTATGGCCGTACCACCACTGAAACATGGCATCCTGCACGCCGCCCCAGGCAATGTAGGATTTCGAACCGAACACCGATACCGGCAATGCGGGATTGTTGCCAAGGTGGAGCACCGCAATGGTGACGATAAAGGCGAGATAGAACCAGTTGGCGACGAAGATATGCGGCTCCTTCCGCTTCAACAGTGTCGCCACGAACACAATGAGATAAGTGATCCAGACAATGGTGAGCCAGAGATCGGCGTACCACTCCGGCTCGGCATATTCCTTCGACTGGGTGACACCGAACAGATAGCCAGTGCCTGCGATCAGAATGAAGAAATTATAGCCAACGACCACAAACCATGGCGCCAGATCGCCAGCCAAGCGGGTGCGGCAGGTCTTTTGCACGACGTAGAACGAGGTCGCGATGAGCACGTTTCCGCCGAACGCAAAGATCACAGCCGATGTGTGCAAGGGCCGGAGCCGACCGAAGCTCGCCCAGGGCAAATCAAAATTCAGTGCAGGCCAGGCAAGTTGCGAGGCGATCAGCAGACCGATGGAAAAGCCTGCAATGCCCCAGAACATCGCCAGCACCGAGGCGAATTTGATCGGACCGAGATTGTAGTTCGGTCGGCCATTGATCTGCGCCGGCGGTAATTGCGCCGGCCGTTCGTAGTAGCGATTGAGGATGACGCCCGTTGCGGTCAGACTGGCGGCGGAAGCCAGCAATGCGTGGAAGGTAAACGCAGAATCGTGCCCCATCGCTCCGGCGAAAAAGAAGACGTAGGCAGAAACTGCAAATACCGACATCAGGCCTGCTTCACCCATCGTCGTGGATTTCGAGGCAAAGGATGGGCTTGTCATGGCTTGGCCTTCTTTGAAAGCGGGATGCTTGGGGAATTATTTCCGGCGAGCTAAGCGATTGGGTTCATCAATCGCAAAAGCGCTGCGGGAGGCCGTCGTCGACCTCACGACCGAGCGCGCGCAGGGTTTGTTCGTTGGGGCAGTCTTTCAGCGGATTTCGATAGTTCCCTGTTTGGAGGTTGGCGACGCAACGGGCTTTGGCCTGACATAGGCCGCATACTCGCTGCAGATCGCGCAGTACGTCGCCATGGCGGGCGGCAAGCGCATGCTCGGAAAAACCGGCAAGTGCGAGGCGCTTGCTCAAGAGTTCGGGAGAGCCCGGACTTTGTGCCAGGGTTCGAAAAGCGGATGTAGACAGATTAAGCTCGCGCGCGATCGCATCGATGTCCTGCGGGCTCAAGCAAGCCAGCTCGGACGTCCGAGACAGGCTCGCTCGCAATCGGCTGAGCAAATTCCTAAACCGCCAAGGACTACCGATATGTGCAGGTTGGCTGACCATGTGTCATGTCCCTCGAAGCAGCCATAGCTGCTGGAGGCAGGTTTGTTTTTGACCTGCATCAAATGTAAGAGCAAATCGTTCGATCCGGATCGCTCTACCCCGGGGCGCCTGCGAGACTGCGCCGAGGCCCATTTCGTGTTGCGGGCAACAGCCCGCCTGCCGCATTAGCGACAGCATCGCGAGCTCCTTCGAATCGACTCGGCGCGATGTTTTAAAAGATCGCGCTTGAACTCGCGGATTGACCATCGCCATGAAATTCGCAAGGACCTGCGCTAGCCGAACTCAGGCTAGCCGCCCCATGCCGGGGGCAACGCAGGCGGGGTTCGAAGCTCCATCGCATCCGCGAAAATGGTCCAATCGCGGACACCTTTTTGCTTGCAAAAGTCGCTCTCCGCTTGCTGTGCAGCAGCACTCAGCGATGCGGCATCGACCTTGAACGCTGCCTGACAGGCACGATGCTCGTGGCCGGTATCGTCACAGACGGTCTTAATGAAGCGAACGTTAAATGAAGGCATGACTACCCTCTTGCGGTGGGTTTGCTTATCCGTGCCTATTCTGCCATTAGCGCGCGGAGAGTATTTGATTTGTCTCAAGCAGCATCCAAAGTAATCGGTCACTTACCGTGACAGAGACTGTTCTGACGCGTGCTGGCGGCCCGGCATGTCGTTAGCCAGACCTGCGTCCCCGTGATCGTGAGCAAATGGGGCGAACCGCCCCTATCTCGCGCCTGACGACCCACCCTGCCGCCGCAATGGCAAAGCCGATGACCAAGCTCGCCGCAGCCAAGGTTTCGATAAGGCCAAGGTTCAGGGCTTCCGCGCCAAAGCCTATGGCTGCGATCAGCGCCGGCAAGACCACCGACAATGCGAGGCGAGCAATCACTAAGGGTCTCCTTTGCGCCTCTCGCATCATTGATGACACGTGTGTCATGGTCCGATGCGCGTCCAGTGCGCTTCAACATTCGCATGATTGCATCGCCTCTATTTTGATTTCCATCAATCCGGCCGTTCCAGGGCTTGTCGGGATCAAGGCGCGAGGCGAGCAAATCATCTGAACGGGAACATGTTTGGCCCCTGTCCTGCTCGCGGCAGCCATACGCCGTCGGTCGTTCTAGACGCGCATCGCTTTTTTTGACCTGGATCAATACTTCAGCGGCGGCCGAGCGATAGAAACGATCTCCAGTCAAGGTCAGACATATGGCTCACAGAAAGACTTGGCGCCCCATCATCTTTTCGTGCTCAAATACGGGCGACCGTGTTCAAGCACTGCTGCCGAACGACGCAGTCGAGCCAAGCGCCAACGACCTGCACCCGGTAACCTGCATCGCCTGCGATGGTGTCCACGTCATCGACCCGCGGACCGGCCCGACGCGCGGGGCCGAGCGCAGCTAGCCGATCCGTCCCACGACCGACGCCGTAGCAAGGAGATGTCCCACCAACAAAGGATGTTCGATATGACAGGCCACGGCGAAACTCGCTCGGCGAGGGGCTCAATTGTGGGCCGCGGTCCAGTCCAGTTTCTGCAAACACCCGATCATGACCAACCGGGGAAGGCTTGAGCAGGTTCGAATCAGTTCGACCGAAGGTGGCAAGGTGCTTCGTAGCATCAATCCCGATATTTGGATCGGCAAGAGGGCCATGACCCAGCACGATGGGTTCGACGATGCCTCCGCCGACAGACCCGAGGCGGCGACTGCTGCGATCGAACCGCGCGCCGCCTGCGCAATATTGGGCTGAACCAGGTCGCGGGGCGGACAAGCGATGTGGTTCGTACTGTCTGAAAGGTTACTTGAATTTGTCAGTCGGCGGCGATGAACACCGTCCAGGATCTAATGGCAACGTGACGTGGGAGCGGATCGAGACGGCGCCCTTCGATCGCGACCTTGAGATTGGCGTGATCGAGGGTAATACCATTCATCGGCTGGTCTTCCCTTGCCGCCGCATCTTTGGCGGCTGGATCAAGGCGAAGACCGGAGAACACGTCGCTGTGCAGCCCACGCACTGGCGCATTTGGTTCAAATAGCGATGGCTATCCTGCAACAATATAACGGCGCGAATTGACGCGCATCTGCCTCCGGTGGCCCTCCCGCGGCCAAACGATGTAGGATCGATCTCATAAGAGGGTCTGCCGGCAAATATGTCCGACCACATCTGGTATCGCTATGGTACTGCCGCGGCAGCCGCCGCGCTCGCCCTCGTGCTCCGCGCGGCGCTCAATCCGTATCTCGATGACCGCTCATTTACGATCATCTACCTTCCGGCGATCGTTTTTGCCGCTTTCGCCGGCGGCCGCGGACCAGCGAGCTTCGCGACCCTGCTCTGCCTCGTCATCAGCGCGGCATTTCTTGGGAAAAGCCTCATCACCGTTTCCGCAAACATGATCGATATTGCCGCATTTGCGGTACTAGGTCCCATGCTTGGCTTCATGGGCGACCGGCTGCGGCAGGAATCGGAGCAGGCGCGGTATCGGCAAGCTCATCTGCAGTCGATCCTGGACACCGTACCGGAAGCCATGATCGTCATTGACGAGAAGGGTATCATTCGCTCGTTCAGCGCCGCGGCAGTGCGTTTATTTGGCTGGTTGCCGGACGAAGTGGTTGGAAAGACTGTATCCAAGTTGATGCCGCAGCCCTACCGGGCCGAGCATGACCGCTACATTGAACGTTATCTGACCACCGGCGAGCGGCGCATCATTGGCATCGGTCGCATCGTGGTGGGCGAGCGGAGCGACGGCTCGACCTTTCCGATGGAGCTTGCCGTCGGCGAGGCCAAAGTGCGCGGCGAACGCTTCTTCACCGGCTTTATCCGAGACTTAACCGAACGGCGGGCGCAGGAACGGCGGCTGCAGGAGCTGCAGTCCGAACTCGTCCATGTGTCGCGGCTAACAGCCATGGGTGAGATGGCATCGTCTATTGCCCATGAAATCAACCAGCCGCTCTCCGCCATCACAAACTATATGCGCGGCGCAAAGGCTCTGCTGGCGTCAGACAAGCCGAACGCCAATCGCATTGGTGATGCACTCGAACACGCCGTCCAACAGGCTCTGCGCGCCGGCGATATCATCAAGCGCTTGCGGGAGTTCGTTGCCAAAGGCGAGACGCAGCATTCTGTGGAAAATCCGCTCACGCTACTTGAAGAGGCTGTAGCGCTGGCCCTGCTCGGCGCCAAGGAGCAAGGCGTGCGGGTGACAATGCGCAGCGACCGCGATCTGCCGTCAATGATCGTAGATAAGATCCAGATCCAGCAAGTCGCTCTGAACCTGATACGCAACGCGATCGAGGCGATGGCTTCCTGTCCGCGCCGCGAATTGACCGTCGGAGTCAGCAAGGTCGATGGTCTCGCCAGGTTTACCGTTGCTGATACGGGTTCCGGTATCAGCCCTGATGTCGCCGACCGCCTGTTCCAACCCTTTGTCACGACGAAGGAACACGGCATGGGTGTTGGACTATCAATCTGCCGGACAATCGTGGAATCCCATGGCGGCCACATCGTGGCGGAAGCAAATCCGGGTGGCGGCACGATCTTTCAGTTCACGCTGCCATTTGCGGACGTCGGTGAAGAAGCATGACCGGGCGGCGCATTCTTGTGATCGACGATGAAGCCGCGATGCGGGATTCGCTGGCGTTTCTGCTTGATATTAGTGGTTTCTGGGTAGCAACCTACGAGACCGCGACCGAGTTTCTCAATGACATTGCAAGCGGTCCGATCGACTGCGTTGTATCAGACATCCGCATGCCAGGAATGAGCGGCCTCGAACTGGTCCGCAAGCTGAAGGCCGATCGCCTCGACTGTCCGGTCGTCCTGATAACCGGTCATGGTGATGTATCACTCGCAGTTGAAGCGATGAAAGCGGGTGCGGTCGATTTCATCGAGAAGCCGTTCGAGGATGAGGTGCTGTTGCGTGCCATCAACGCTGCTTTGGAAGCGCGGCCAACGAAGCCAGACGATGACGCAGCGAAACTGCAGGCAGAAGGGCGCCTTGCCGACCTCTCGTCGCGCGAACGTGACGTCCTGCAGGGACTATTAGCCGGCAAGATCAACAAGGTAATCGCCCATGATCTTGGCATCAGCCCCCGGACGGTCGAGGTTTATCGCGCCAACCTGATGGCCAAGACCAATGTACGCAGCATGTCTGAGTTGATGCGGATTGCCATCGCCGCAGGATTCTAGCAGGGGCGCGAGCGGCACGGTCCAGGCGACGAACAAGGGCTCGAAAGATCTTGGAGAATTCGTCCAGGAATGATCCTCAATCGCGAGCATGGCGCGCCTTAAAAACGCATTGTCCAGCGGAGCCTTGAGCATAGGCCACAGACCGGCAATGGAGAAAATCAAGACGAGCCCAGCGAACGATGCACCCGCACGTCGCGCTGCGCCCGCTCTCCGTCTGCGACAATGTCCTCTCATGTTGCTGATTGATCCCCCGGCAGCCGTTGGAGAGGCTTGAGCATTGGCGTATTCGGCTTGACCGCGGACTAACCAGCCGCACATCATCTTCCGTACTGGCGATCCTCTCAGTGTACCTGTTGTCGATGAGGGTGAATGTCGAGCAGGCAACGGGGAGAATCGACGGCATCCGCGATCTCGGGCCGCCCCCTAATCTGTGCAGCAAAAATCGCTGTGCACGAATCGTGCAGGATTCGCAGTTGACATGAGCGATGCAACACATGCCATGCTGCTTCTACTTGGCATCGGACTCTGCGCGAACTGTCCGTGGCCGGTTTGATCCTGCCTAACTAAATCGGCGAGCGTATGAAGCAGATCAATTGTCCGGCCCAGATTTGTGCTCCGATCGGCAGCAATCCTTTCACGCCCGGAGAACGGCAATGTTCGGGAACATATTGGTCCATCTTCCCACGGAGCTCCCGGTGCGGGCCGCGGTGAACGGTTCGATTTCCTTCGCACTGAGCACGGGCGCGCATCTTGACGTTGTGGCCATCGGTTATGAGAGGACCATTATTCCGCTCGCCGCACTCAGCGGGGTGGCCGTCACTTCGGTCTTTGAAATCGAGCAGGCGCGTGCGTTGGAGAGAGCCGAAGCGGCACTCCGTGTCTTTGATCTGCGGGCAAGGAGCTCCGGCATATCCTATGCGAGCCGCGCGCTCAGTGCGGTTCCAGCGGAGGCGCGTCGAAGCATCTGCGCCAGCGCGCGAGTGCACGACATGACTATCGTCACGCAGCCCCAGAGCGGCTACGAGAGCTATGACAACGTTATCCCCAAGGACGTCCTGCTCCAGGCCGGCAAGCCAGTTCTGTATCTGCCAAGCGTCATCCACGGCTCTTTTTCGGCCAGACGAATTGGGATTTGCTGGGACGGCAGCCGCCTTGCGGCCCGCGCGTTGCACGACGCGATGCCGCTGCTGCGCGAAGCGGACGCGCTGACCATCATCGCGATGACTGATGCGCACAAGGTCCCGGCGGAGAGCTCCGCCGACCATTTGGGACGGTATCTTGAAAGGTCGGGCCTTCCTGCAAAGATCGTGTCGCTCCCAGCACCCCAGTCGGTACACCGCGCCCTCCTGTCGCTTGTGGCGGACGAAAGCCTCGACCTGCTGGTGATGGGCGGATACGTCCGCTCTCGGCTGCAGGAAAGGCTGCTCGGTGGCATTTCGGGAAATCTGCTTCGTGCAAACGTCATTCCGGTTTTGATGTCGCACTGAAGGCAAGAAATATAGATGCGATATGCCGCCAGATGCGCCCCGGACCCAGTCGATGGGCGCGGGGCAAGGCACCAGCCGCCCGCCGATCTGGAGAACAGGAGCGCCGTTTGTCCCGGCTTTCGCGGGCCCGCCGTCGCTCCATCGACGAGGCGGGGCGAAACCGCTGAACATGCGCCGCGGTTTTCGAACGTTGCACGTAGGCTGCCGGTCTAGAGGAGCGGGACAATCTGGTCACCGCCCACCCGAGGATGCCCGAGCTCAACTTCAAGCCGAACGGCCAAGTCAGAATGCAGCTTCCTCATTCAAACGCGGCTGGTCGGCTTTGAGCCGCATTCGAGATACCGAAAGGCTGCGTCGCCCCCATCGAGAATTCTTCTCACGGCATACGTATAAATACTTAGTGGGTTCTACTTAGGGGAAACATCGAAATTTTCCAGTTCATCAGAAGCGGCCAATCTCCGCTCCATTGACGTTTCGAAGATCGAGTCCGCCATGTACGCTCAGGCCACAAGTATTCACGAGATCAGCCATCATCCGAGCAGCGTCTTGTGCAGGCAATCTCGTACCTATGGACCGTTTGGTATGGTTGCGACCCCGATGCGGTTCGCTCGCAATAGCGAGATCTACGGCGAGGACGAAGCAGCCGAACACCTATACCAGGTGGTATCGGGTGCTGTACGAACCTACAAGATTATGGAAGATGGGCGTCGTCAGATTGGTGCGTTTTATCTGCCCGGTGACATCTTCGGCTTTGAGGCCGGAGACAGCCATATCGCTTCGGCGGAGACGGTCTGTGAGACGCACCTTTTGATGGTGAAGCGCAGCGCCCTCATCGTTCGCGCCAGCCAAGATTGCGAGCTCACAAGGCAGCTCTGGGACGCGATGGCGCTTGAGCTCCGCCGCTTTCAGGAGCATCTGATGCTTTTGATCAGCAGCGCTGAACAGCGGGTCGTGGCATTTCTGCTCGATATGTCTCGTCGTACTACGAAGAACGCTGCGATCGAGCTGCCGATGTCACGGCAGGATGTTGCCGACTATCTTGGCTTGACGATCGAAACGGTCTCGCGCACCCTCACTCAACTCGAGCAGAATGGCGTGATTGCCTTGCCGACCTTGCGCCGAATCGAGTTACGTAACGACAAACTGCCGAGCCACGTTGCACAGAACTTGGGCTAAGCTCAAGAAGCGCTGTGAAATGCGCGGACTTCCTTGCACCGATCAGCGCCGACGGATCGCAGCACGTGAACGACACCCGAACATCGGCTTGGGCGATCGCGCACAGATGGCAGGATCGCTCGCTTACATTGTTCCGCCCTGGAGCACCGCAATGATCATCGATTTTTTGCTTCGAGAGCATCGCAATATTGACCTACTTCTGGTCGCCCTCCAACGTGAATTGGAGATCTTTGAGCATGGGGCCCGTCCTGACTATGAGGTCATTCGCGCGATTATCAGCTACTTCGAGGTTTACCCGGAGGTGTACCATCATCCTCAGGAAGATTTGATTTTCTCCAAGCTTAGAACTCGCGATCCGGATGCGGCTGCAATCGTCGGCGATCTCGCGCATGAACACCAGGAAGTCATCGACCGCCTGCACCATTTTGCTCAAGCTATCGATGCTATCCTCGCGGATCGTGAAATCCTTCGACAAGACGTCGGTAACATCGTACGCGACTTTATATTGCGGGAGCGGCACCACATGATGTGGGAAGAGCGAGATTTCTTCCCCGCCGCCGTCAAGGCTCTATCGGCTGAGGATTGGACGGAAATCGCTTCCGCCCGCACTGATCATGGGGATCTGCTGTTCAGCGAGACGGCGGAAGCGACTTCCGATGCACTAAGAGCGCATATTCTACAATTAGAGCAAGAAGCTGAAGCCGAACGGAGTTCGGTGGCGTTTTCGTCCGCAATGGCCGGCAAGCCGCCAGATGGCGCCAAAGCCGATGGACCGTAATTGATCACTGACTCTGCACGCCGGGCCGTGCAGGTCATGCTCATCTCATTGAAATGAAGGTGACAGTCCTTCTGGCGCGTACGCCGCGCGCGGCCAGCGCGACATCCGCGCCCGATGATCACTTGCAGCCGGTCCCTTCGCAAACAGCACGGCCGGGGTCCGGCTGGTCCCGTGACGTGAACGTCGCGGGGCAATTGGCAATACCGCTCGACCAGCGCCCCAGTGATATTACGTAATATGAGTGCCCCTTACGTCCACCGACCGACCGCGATCGATCGTTGCGGCACTGCTGGACCTCTTCTTGCCCGGAAGAGGGCAGGACCTTCATCGCGATCCAAAGTGCGATGCGTACGTTGCCGGCATGCCCTACCAATCTTGGCTTTAGGGCCGCTATCGCCATCAACAACGCGGATATTTTGAGCCAGCGCAAAGCCTATCCGCCGCGTGTCCGGTAATCGGTTGGCCAGGGAAGAAAGGCACTCTGAATGCGACCGGACTTGGCACAAGCCTACGGGCAGCAACGGCTGCCGCGCTACACCAGCTATCCGACGGCCCCCCATTTCTCAGCTTCGATTTGCGAATCCGACTATCAAATGTGGCTCAAGTCGTTGGGCGCGCAGCAATCCGCATCGATCTACGTGCACGTGCCGTTTTGTCGACGCACGTGCTGGTATTGTGGCTGCCACACTTCTGTCACGAAGCGCCAGGAGCCGATCTCGTTCTATGCAGCGGGACTGCGGACCGAAGCTTACCTCGTTGCAGAAACCCTTGGCCGACGGCAACCGATCACTCATATCCACTTCGGGGGCGGCACCCCGACGATCATGACACCTGAAACGTTCGCTGATCTGGTCGGTTCGTTGCGCCATTCATTCGCGGTCCTGCCTGATGCCGAGATCGCCGTAGAGATCGATCCACGCATGTTGAGCGAGCCGATGGCCGAGGCTCTTGGCTATTGCGGGGTCAACCGGGCGAGCCTTGGTGTCCAGAGCTTCGATCCAGTTGTTCAGCAGGGCATCAACCGTCTGCAGAGCTTCGGACAGACCGCGACCTCGGTCGATCGGTTGCGCCGTGCCGGCGTCGAACGTATCAATTTCGACCTGCTCTATGGCCTGCCCCGGCAGACGGTCGCTTCGTGCCTGGATACCGTCGCCAGATGCCTCGAGCTTCATCCGGACCGGTTTTCGGCCTTTGGCTACGCGCATATTCCTTCCTTCAAGAAGCATCAACGTCTGATCGATGCGTCCACCCTGCCCGACAGCATTGCGCGCCACGTCCAATCCGAAACGATCACGGAAGCTTTGGTTGATGCGGGATATGTCCGCGTCGGAATCGATCACTTCGCCCTACCGGACGACAATCTCGCCCTGGCGAGCCAGGAAGGCAGGTTGAGGCGCAATTTCCAGGGCTACACTGACGATAGCGCGGACACCTTGATTGGTCTGGGCGCCAGCGCCATCGGCCGTATGCAACAGGGCTTTGTCGCGAACGCCGTCCCGACGAAGGACTACCTCGCTCGCATCAGCGAGGATCGGCTGGCCATCGCAAAGGGCTATTTACTGACTGACGACGATCGCTTCCACGCCGAGATTATCGAACGAATCATGTGCGATTTGACAGTCGATCTTTCCGAGACATCCCGTCGTTACGGCCGGGATCCAAGCTTGGCCGTCGTTGATCGTTCTCGCCTCGACGGCCTTATCGCCGATGGCGTCGTGGTGATGGATGATAGCCGGCTTTCGATAGCCGGTGGCGCAGAGTTCCTGGCCCGGAGCGTCGCATCGATCTTCGACGCTCACCTTACTCGGAGCGGGGCTACACATAGTCTGGCGGTCTAAACCAGACGAAGCCGAACCGAGCCGTTTCAGATCCGAGTTCGACATCACCAAACCGGTTTATGCTCTGGATCGCGAGCAGTCGCGGCGATCAAGAGCACGCTGATCGGCATCCCGTTCGCCGGCTCTTCGTCGAGCCGCACAAGATTTCCAACAGAGGTTGGTATAAAAACTTGACTAGACCAATGACTAGCTGAAGCGGGATCAATAGCAAGCCGCAGATTGCATTGGTCACCACGATAAGATCCTTGCTGTGCGCGTTATCGTATGGTCCCGTTGATCGAGCCCATCGTTTCCGGCAGAAAAGCGTACCAACGTGCGCTTGGTGCCCGTCCATGATCGCCCGGCACGACCGCCCCACATTTCTCGGCCCTGCAGAGCGTTGCGAAACTACTCATAAGTGACAAACCTTGGTGTAGATTTCAAATCTAGGCTATATCGGCCGCATACCAGGGCATGATTGAGCTACGCTGAGCTTGCGCCTTAACTGGGGTCAGATTTCGGCGGATGTCCCCGCCGTAATCGAACCATCGGCGCCCTCCTTCCGCCGATGGAAGTCAGCACGTTGCCTAGCAGCGTCGCTCCTCCCGGACACACTTCCGCCCGGCCGCTAAAGGCGGCCGGGCCTTTTTCTGCTCACCAATGCCTCCCACAATTATCGAGCCCGCAAATCGTTGACAGGCGACCGGCCTTCTCGACGAAAGACCAGACCAGGTCAACGGTCGGCTGGAGTGGATGCAGCGCGTAGTTCGCGGGCGGCGGAGACCATGTTCACCAGCGCCGGGCGAACCTCCTCCCATTTGCGCGTCTTCAGACCGCAATCCGGATTGATCCAAAGTTGCGAATCCTGCAGCCGCTTTCGAGCCAAAGCCACGAGCTCTTTCATCTCGCTCGACTCGGGCACGCGCGGAGAATGGATATCGTACACACCCGGCCCGATTTGATTTGGATATTTGTAGTTCCGAAACGCGTCGAGCAGCTCCATTTTCGACCGCGAAGTCTCGATCGAGATGACATCCGCGTCCATTGCAGCAATCGCATCGATGATGTCGTTGAATTCCGAGTAGCACATGTGGGTATGGATCTGGGTTTGATCGGCGACGCCCGATGAGCAGATGCGGAAGCAATCCCCGGCCCACTCGAGATAAGCCGTCCACTCCGATCGGCGCGGCGGCAATCCTTCGCGCAGCGCAGCCTCGTCGATCTGGATCATGGCTGCACCAGCATTTTCGAGATCGCCGACTTCGTCTCGGATCGCGAGCGCAATTTGACGACAGACCTCGGCTCGGGGAATATCATCGCGAACAAACGACCAGTTCAAGATCGTCACTGGTCCGGTCAACATCGCCTTCATCGGCTTCTTGGTTAGCGATTGCGCGTACCGCCACCACCCCACGGTGATCGGCTTCGGCCGTGAGACATCGCCAAACAAGATCGGCGGCCGGACACAGCGCGAGCCATAGGATTGTACCCAGCCATTTTTGGTAAATGCGAAGCCGGCGAGTTGTTCGCCGAAGTACTGCACCATGTCATTGCGCTCAAACTCGCCGTGCACAAGCACGTCGAGGCCAATGTCCTCCTGCCAACGTACGGCACGCGCAGTCTCTTCCTTGAGGAACTCGTCGTATTGTCCGTCGTTCATCGTGCCTCGCGCGTGCGCTGCGCGGGCATTACGAACCTCTGCAGTCTGCGGAAACGATCCGATCGTCGTTGTCGGAAACGCCGGTAGTTTGAAGCGCTTGCGCTGGATCTCGGCACGGCTGGCAAATGGACTGGCGCGCCGGCGCGTGGCCTGGTTGATCGCTCTCATCCGGATGGCGACATCGGCATCTCGGATCTTTGGCGAAGTCCCACGATCGGTGGTGACGCGCTCCGACTGCGCAAGAGCGCCAGCAACATCCTGATCGCCTGCAAGAGCGCGCGCCAAGGTCGCAAGCTCGCGAATCTTCTGAACGGAGAATGCTAGCCAACCCTTGATGTCTGAAGCGAGCTCCGTCTCGAGTTCAACATCGACCGGCACGTGAAGCAGCGAACAGGATGGAGCGATTTGTATGCGATCTTTGCCCAGCTTCGCGATAGCGGGATCGAGCCGTTGGCGCAGTGCCGACAAATTCGTCCGCCACACATTGCGGCCGTCTATCGCGCCGAGTGACACGACGAGATCACTTCGCTTGGCGGTAATGATCTGGTCCAATAACGCTGGCGCCCGAACCAGGTCGACGTGCAGCCCGGCGACAGGTAGGCGCAAGGCGGTGGGAAGATTGTCGCCGAGGCCACCGAAATAGCTGGCGACCATGATCTTGATGGCCGGCCCTTCCTTGGCGAGCCGGTCATAGGCATGTAGCAAGGATTGTCTTGATTCCTCATCCAGATCAAGAACCAAGCAGGGCTCGTCGAACTGAACCCAATTTGCCCCGCGTTTGGCCAATTCCTGCAGAACCTCGATATAGACCTGTATCAGGTCATCCAGGAGTGACAGTGGCTGGAACGCAGGATCAGCACTCTTGCCTAGCTTTAGGAATGTGACCGGGCCGATCAGGACAGGGCGAGTCTGAAAGCCAAGGGCCTTGGCTTCCTCATACTCGTCGATAGGCTTGCGAGAGGACAGCCTGAAAGTCTGTCCGCGATGAAATTCCGGGACCATGTAATGGTAGTTGGTGTCGAACCACTTGGTCATCTCCTGCGCGGGTGCGCCATCGCCGCGAGATCCGTGGCCGCAACTCGCACCCCGGCCGTCGTATTGTGAACCGCGTGCCATGGCGAAATACGTCTTGAGGGAAACGGGCTCGGCTTTCGAGGCGTAGACTTCCGGGATGGCGCCGACCATGACACTGGTGTCGAGCACCTGATCGTACAACGAGAAGTCGTTCGACGGAATCACGGTGACACCGAGGGACTTCTGGCGCGCCCAGTTCGCGGCACGTAGGCCGGCTGCGTCCTCAAGCAACTGCTGTTCACTAATTCTTCCGGCCCAATAGCCTTCGAGTGCGACTTTGAGCTCGCGTCTTGGACCGATGCGCGGCGTTCCGAGCGTGGCAACCGGAAGGGAGAGAAGAGACATAGCGCTAACCCCATGTTGGGGGCAAAGGCCATGGCGGACGCAGGCAGGAGAAGTCGCCCGAGCGACGGCTGCTTGGCGCACCACCGGGACACCCCGCCCGTGGATGAATATTTTGTCGGGGCAGGTCTCCTGGCTCGCGGGTCATTGCCGCCGTCCGGCCTTCCCGAAGCCGCGCGGGCTTCAGTGACTTTGTTGGACAGTGGCTCACCGCTCACAGTTGCGGGGGCAGCGCCGGCATTGGCACCGGCTTCCCTCTTAGCTCCGGATCAAACGGAAACCGGAGAACCTCGACGACTTGGATTATCGGCAAGAGAACTCGGCCGTCAACCTCTCAAATTGGTGCTGCGACCTCTCTTACGCGAATGCTCCTCCGAGGCCACGCTTGATCGCGACGTAGAAGCCATCTCCAGTCATAGGATATCGGAATGACCATCTCGGAGACGCATTGGCGTCGGGCGGCGGGTCAGATCTGTGCACGAGACGAATGCGCCCAGCACGAAGAAGCTCACGGCGCCGCGCAAGACGCTTGTCATGCGGCCCGGCTTTTGAACGATTCATCGAGCACGCTTCGATGCGCCCTCCCTTCTCCATTAATAACCATGGATCAGTGGCGAATACGCGCAAGAGGTATTCGCTTAATCCAGCAGCGTGCTCAGCGGACGTGTCGATGTGCGACCAGCCAATCCTGGTAGGCGTCACGCCGACGTTTTGGTGATACTGGCCAAAGCAAGCATATTGAATCACCACAACCAAAAGAGACCCTCGCAATGAAAATGGCTGTTTGGAGCGCCCTCGGCGTCTTTGCTGCTGCCGTCTTTACTGTCGGTCTGTTCGGCTGGATGGCAAGGCCTTTTATGAGCCGCCCCGTCAGACAGATGCTCTCGGAAGTGTTGAGTAGTTCGAGCCGAAGCTAGCAAGACCTGAGGCTTCCCTCTTGCCGGTCGACACGGCTGCGTGGAAGCGCAGCTCCTTGAATGTTGACTGCAATGACGAGCAGGTAGACGACGGCCCCTAACGTTGCGCGAGCGGAGAATGCCACGTCTCGTCCCCTGCTTGATCCGTGAAGTTCCTTAACATCGATTCCAAATCGCCCGCCGCTGAAGGGCGGCTCCGCGTTGGTGTAGGCCGCAAAGTGCCAAGCACAACAGGCTGGGGCGCCCTCGACATTCGTAGTAGCGGCAACGCCCCCGGATCACACGGATCGATGGCGGCATACCTGCTCCCAATTGTCGTCAAGACTCTGGCAGCGAGGCATTCGCCCGCTGTCGAAGATTCAGTGCGTGACAAGAATCATTCACGGAAGTCGTGGCGAATAGGCTGAATGGTAACATTAGAACGTGCGTAGGTCGGTAAGTCGACAAAGACAGCACAAATCTGCCGCGAACTGCCGGTTATTGCCTGGCACGAACAATGCAAGTCCTCATCATGTCCAGGCTTCTCCTCCTGGGCAGGTCCAGCATTGCAAATTGAGGCTTTGGCTGACCACTGAAGTTAGCGGCGCGTGACATCGAGGGACGGCGCCTGCTCGCGCGGGACATCGGCAGGCGCCTGCGTCACGTTGCCGCTAACTTCTTGCGATCTGCGCAAAGCACGCTGAGGAAGACGTGCCGCTTTGGATTGACGTGTGGATGATAACCAGATGAGCCGGAAGCAATGAAGAAAAAGTCTGGAAAGCGCGTGCTTTGGTTCTGTATCGCTCGGTCGCTGATCTGCCTGGCCGGGCTGGCGGCGACGAGCAACAATGTTCGCGCCAACGACCACACGCTTGTCGAAAGGGTCAAGTCAACGTGGCGAGCGCAAGATGGTGAGACTATAGAACAAATCATTTCCAAGGTCTCGAAGGTGGCTCACTTTGTGCCTCGATCGTGGGGAGTCGCTGAAGGAATTGACCGAACAGAGTACGTTTATTTTTCATGGACCAGGCACCCGGACAACAGATCAGACGAACAGTACGCTATCACTTGGAAGATCGCGACTGACGGGACGATTAAACTTGCATCGACATATGCAAAGCCGATTGAATTGGGCTGGCGCGCCTTGGCGCTCTCGTTGATCGCCAGTGAGGTTACAGATGGCGAAAGGGACGCGAATCTTCACTTTCTGCATGATCCGGCCAACTTCAACTTCGTGACGACTGCGCAAGGCAAGCTCGGCAATCTTCTGCGGCACGGCCGCTGCCATATCATTGAACCCGTTGTAGTGGATTACGTGTCGAAACCCAATGCCAAGCCGACCGAGAAGGGCGATCTGTGGCGCGTTCTGCTTTTGGTGAACTGTAACATCCCAGGCCCCCATTATTTTACCCACAACGGCGTCATCACTTTCGAGAAGAGCGAGGGACAAGATTGGGAGCCGCAATCTTCCTTCGCTAAGCGTATCGCGGCCTATCCTCCAGGCTCCTGGTTCGATCGGATAGAGCCAAGTGAACGGGAAGCAATAGAGAGGGCGCGAAAGGCCTCGGCCAATGGTCACACAAAGCAAGATCGCGGCGCAGCTCCTTGACGCTGAGCGCCTCGGAGTAGCAGCAAAGCACACGCGTTCGGAAGCGCTGACTTGTCCTGTAACGTTTTTGCGACAAACCGCCAGCCTCTCGCAGCTCGTCATAGGGCAGTACCGTTGCTCTCGGCCCATTCCGCGAAGCAAGCGATGCCTTGACCAGGCGCGCACGTGCCAGCTTACGAGAGCCGGTTAGCCCTCCCCGCTCACATGCAGCGAGCGGACGCCAATCTGCGACGCGGCCAGCTCTAGATCCATTCTTCGGGGGAGTTGGCCTAGCGATGCTTGCGGCCCCTGCTCTGACCAGGCGTGCGCGCAGCGCATCGCTTCAACGGACAATGGCACCCGCAGGAGCGTGACGCCGAAGGCGGCACGCGGGAGCGAGTGCAGCGACGAGACCGGTTAAAAGGGTACCCGGGAACGGGGCAGTGATAGCGACGCCGGCATACCTCATGGCGGCGGGCCCTTTCCCGAGTACCCCCGGCGAGGAGTTCTGCAGCCATGCTGCGTCGGATCGACTGCAGAATTGGGACGGAAGATCTAGATTTCCTCACGCGGATCGTTTGCGCGTCGTAAATCCTGATCTGAAGCATGCTTCTTTCGCTCTTCCCCACCCGCCGGGCGCCGTCTCTCGTTACAAATTCGGCTTTGAGTCGGCCGTCCGCTTCAAGCCTGTAACAAGAGCTCGGCAGTTCACGGCTGCCCACTGCGCCCCTGGATCGCGATGGCCTTCCGAAGGTCGGACGCCTTCTCCGCGCCGACGGAGCGCTCGATGTTGTCAAATTCGCTAAGCCTGGATCGCTCTGCCTTTCGCCGGCGTACCCGATCGTCTGACCACAAAGTTCGCGCAGCTGAGCCACTCGCTATCGTGCGGAGGCGCCGCCTGGTCCCTATGCATCAAGACTTTTGAAGACCGGGCTGACCGCATAGATCGGACCGAACACGGCCTGCAGTCCTTCGGTGCCAGATCCCGATTTAGGCCCGACCGCAGAGCTCGTCGTTGCTGCATGAAACCGGACCTGCAAATTGGTGGCTCGTCTCTCTCGCGACCCATTTTGCGACAAATATAATTGTAATATCAATTAGAGCGTGGAAACGCGCCCTTGCTAAGGTACCTAAGTATGGACACCTATATACCTGAGCAGAGGTACCCATGGCCTACAACATTAAAGACCGCGACACTGACCGGATCATTCGTGAACTTGCCACCCTCAAAGGCAAGCCGATCCTCGATTGCATTCGCGAGGCTTGCGAACATGAAATTCAGCGTGAACGCCTAAAGACGCCGCTCTGGGAGGTGCAACCGCTGCTCGACCGCATCGCACCCGCGCTCCCAAAACCGGCCTGACCGCCGATAAGGCATTTTTTCGACGATCTGTCCGGTGATGCCTGATGATGATCGATGCCTCAGCCCTGGTCGTAATCTTGCTACGCGAGCCAGACGCGGCTGAGGTCGTCATGGCAATTGCGGACGCCAAAGCGCCGTTTACCTCACCATCGCGGTATACGAACGATCTGTGCTCTCATGCGCGTCAACGCATGGGGTGCGCCGGAAGCGGAGGCGGCAGTGCGAAAGTTCTCGACGCCGGATCCATCCGCGTGTGCGCGATTGCCGACGGCATGATATCGACCGCCGCCATGGCATTCGATCGGTTCGGAAACGCGCGACATCCGGCTCAGCTCAATCTTGGCGACTGTTTCGCCTCTGCCTGCGCCAAGACCTATCGCGCGCCACTGCTGCACAAGGGTGACGACTTTCCGCGAACCGATCTCGAGCTGGTCTATAAAGGATAGACCGCTGGCAACGTCTGCACGATTACCCCGAGGTCCCTGCCCTGCCCCAAATTCGCGGCGCTGATGCCAGCGGCCGACGAGCGGCTTTCGGAAAACTCCGATCCGCGACGGCTGGATCGCACGCAGATCGTTCGTGCCGGTAGTGTCGGAGTCGGCGCTACCGGCCGCCGCGTGGCCTTCCAGATCAGGGGATGCAGCCGTCGTGACGGTTGAGTTCCAGGGCGCCCGCGTGGAGGTGCGCGGGACGCCTGGCTTCGCTGCGTTGAGTGATGTGTTCATTGCGGTCCGACGGACACGTTCATGCTGACGCCACCCGGGAACCTCATTCGCAAGCGAGGGGCGCACGGGCGCTTGTCCGTCGTCACAACGATACCCAGGAAAAGGCGAAGGTGTTTGTTCGCGGGCTCACAGTAGCCTTTCCGGCAATCAAAGTGTCAGCACGGTCGACATGATCGCCGGCCAACCGTCAACTGGCGGGATGGGCAGCGTTCTACAAGTTCACCGATTCACCACGTACCAATTCCGGCGCATCGACCATGTCGTATTCTGAAAGATAGCGCATTGGAGGGCGCACAAATACCGATCTCGCATCAAACCTTTGATGCGGAAATGGCCCCCCCCCGGAACCGGGCAAGTTGAAACCTGGCTCGTGTTCAGTCGGAATGAGCGCGGCGGGCCGCACGGAAATGCACTTCACTGGCTTGTCTCAAGTCCGAAGGCGGAATTCCGGTGGCGCAATCCGTAGGCACCGAATACCCCTTCTCTTCCGTAAAACAATTGCGCTTCATGCTCTGGCCCTCGTCGTGTGGCCAGAGCGCACTTCAAGCTGGATTGAGCCCACGGGATGCGGCAAATGAGGCAGGCGCACCCCAGGCGCGCACTGCAGTCTACGACCATCGTTCGCGAGAATCAGGGAAGATAGACGAAGTGTGTCAACGTGTCCTCACCGGTTAAAGGTGAGCGTCATCCGGTGACCACGCCCTGAGGGCTGATCTGGTCGGCTAGGAAGACCTCGTGGATTGGTTTTTCACGAGGTCACCATGTCAAAGGATAGTTGTAAGGATGGCGCTAAGGATAGGCATACGGCTATCCTTGAGGACGGCTCTAACACGTTGCAGCGCATCGAGATCATCACGGGGACTGGCCGCCGACGGCGCTGGTCGACGGATGCGAAAGCGGCGATTGTTGCGGAGAGTTTCGCGCCGGGTGCAAGCGCTTCCGGGGTGGCGCGGCGGTACGACATCAGCCCGGGCCTGTTATTTCTTTGGCGTCGTCAGGCAACGCGGGCAAAGGTCGCGGCGCGCAGGGATGGAGGCGTGGCACCAGGCTTTGTGCCGGTCACGATTACTGGCTGCGGCGGCAAATTGCCGGTATGCGAGGAGCAGGGGGCGATTGAGATCGAGGTCGGCGCGGTTCGCATCCGTGTCGTGGGAACGGTCGACCGGCGGGCACTCTGCGAGGTGCTGGCGGCAGTCGGGACGGTTGGCCGATGATCGGGCTCCGACCTGGGTTGTCGATCTGGATCGCGACGCAGCCGGTCGATTTCCGTCGCGGCATGGACTCGCTGGCGCTGCTGGTGAGCGAGGCGTTTGGAGCCGATCCGTTCGACGGCGGGCTGTGGGTGTTTCGCTCCAAGCGCCGAGATCGCGTGAAGATTCTGACCTGGGACGGAAGCGGCCTTGTCCTTTACTACAAGAGAATCGAGGGGCAGTTCACCTGGCCGCCGATCAAGGAAGGCGTCATGCCGCTATCTCATGCTCAGCTCTCGGTACTGCTTGACGGTTCGGATTGGAAGCGTGTGCCGATGCGGGTTGTGGATCAACCAACACGAGCTGGTTGATCATCGTCAAGAGTAGTTCGTCATTCATGCAGAGCTGTAGTAGAAACACGCTGCATGATTGATTTGCCTTCTGATCCAGCATTGCTCCAGCAAACCGTGATGGCGTTGTCGTCACGGCTTGCGGTGTTGTCGGCGGAATGTAGCACGCTGGCGACCGAACGTGATGCGGCGATCGCCCAGCGCGATGCTGCGATCCAGGAGAACGACAAGCTCCTGGTGATCCTGTCGCAGTACAAGCGCACGATCTTCGGTCCCCGCTCCGAGACACTGGATTCCGGACAGCAGTCTCTCTTCACCATTGCGGCGCAGGCGGCTTCTGCGGCCGGCAATGATGATGCGCCCGGGGCCAAGCTGCCCGACAGATCCGAGGCTCGTGGAAAGCAACCGGCGCGACGCAACCGGGGGAGGCTTCCGGAGCATCTGCCGCGCATTGATGTCGTGATCGACGTCGAGACTGACATCTGTCCTTGTTGTGGCGAACGGCTGCACAGGATCGGGGAGACCGTCAAGGAAGCCTTCGATGTCGTTCCGATGCAGTACCGGGTCAAGCGCATCATGCGCCCACGCTATGGCTGCCGGGGGTGCCGCCAGGGTGTGCTGCAGGCGGCCGCGCCGGCCCAGGCGGTCGAGGGCGGGATGGTGACGGAAGCCTTGCTGGCTCACATCGCGGTGATGAAATACGGTTACCAGCTGCCGTTATATCGCCAGGAACAGATGTTTGCCGCGCAGGGCATCGCGCTCGACCGTCAGACGCTGGCTTCGTGGATGGGCCGCGTCGCCTGGTGGCTGAGGCCGCTTCACGCGCTGTTGCGCGACACGGTGATCTCCTTCCCGCGGCTGTTTGCCGATGAGACACCGCTGCCGGTTCTTGATCCCGGCCGTGGCAGGACCAGGATCTGCCAGTTCTGGGCGATCGCCACCGATGACCGGCCGTGGGGCGGCCCGGCACCGCCGGCGGTGGTCTACGTGTTCGCCGAGGATCGCAAGGCGATCCGCGCCAAACAGCTGTTCGGAGACTACCGGGGCATTCTGCAGGTTGACGGCTATGCCGCCTACAAGGGTCTGATCAAGAACGGCGGCCATCTGGTGCAACTGGCATTCTGCTTTGCGCATGCGCGGCGGAAGTTCTGGGACGTTCACGTCGCGACGAAGTCGCCGATTGCCGCGGAAGCGCTGCAACGGATTGCGATGTTCTATGCCGTCGAAGACCGCATCCGTGGTCTGCCGGCGGCGCAGCGGGCTGCGGTTCGGCAAACTGACACCAGACCGCTGATCGAGGACTTCAAGCCCTGGCTCGAGGCGCGGCTGCTGGAAGTCTCGAAGAAGTCTGGCCTTGGCAAGGCCATCCGCTACACCCTAAACCATTGGGAAGGCCTGACGCGCTTCATCGATGACGGACGCATTGAAATAGACAACAATACGGTCGAGCGCACCATCAAGCCGATAGGGCTTGGAAAGAAGAACCATTTGTTCGCGGGCAGCGAAGGCGGCGCCGAGACATGGGCCATTCTCGCGTCGCTCATCAACTCGGCAAAGCTGCAAGATATCGACCCACGGCATTATCTGACCGACGTTCTCGAGCGCATCGTCTCCGGACGCACCAAGATCAATCAGCTGCACACATTGCTGCCGTGGACATGGAAGGCCGAGCGCGATGCTCTGGAGACAAAGCTCGCTGCCTGATCAATTTGACGGGAGGGCGTCGGGAACTTCCTGCGCGTCGCTGGTGTCGTCATAAATCTCTTCGCGGATCACGCGCAGCGTCACCTCGTGCAGATAGACTTGCAGCGCCCTCTCCAGCTCGGTGAACTCCGGCAGCAGAACCTTGTCAACGAAGCCCCGTGACGCGCGGATCATCACCGTGTTGCGTCGCTGGCGGCGGTAACGAAACGGCCGCAGCCCGTATCGGCGGCAAAGTGCCAGAAACAGCTGCCGCGACCATTGGTCAGGAAGTGATAATTGTTGCTCGATCGGTGGATCGTGGCGAGCGAGCTCCTCGACCCGGGCACGCACCCGCTGCAGCGCGGCTTCCGCTGCCAAGCGCTCACCAGCAGTTCCTGCACCCGCGAACAACGCCTCGATCTTCCGAAGCTTCTCGCGCAGCTGCGACTCGCTGGTCATTCTGATCCCCGTTACCCGCTCCAAACCGGGATCACCCCATCACCGCGCGCCGGCAGCGTCAATCATCCCGACCGGGCTATCCAGAGCATTCCGCGCAAGTCAAGCCCGGGCACCAGTGCTCCTCTCGTGACGCTCACGGTTAAAGTCACATAAAGTCATCCTCGTACGCGTATCCGGAGCTTGCTACATGGGTATTACGACGCTCGCCGTCGTCTACTTTAGCGAGATATCGTTCAGGTTTGTTGGCGCGCTGCCATTCACCTGCGCTATTCGTTGTCCATTTGTCAGGATGCTGAGTAGGATCAAGTACCATATTGCAATCGTCGACCTCTACGAAACCTAACTTCGCCGCGCGAGCTTTCGATTCTTCGTTAAGTGGATACCATTTAAGCAACGGTTGCTCGCCTTCTCGCGCATCTCGCCGAAGCTGATATTCGAGTAGAATATCGCCTGCGTTCTCCACCAAGGGATGGGCAAGCTGAAGATCGACGACGGAGGTGATGTGTTCTCGCCCGGGAAACAGTTCTCGCCACCTGTCGTCGTGGAATTCGTTCATGCTGTATCCGCCTTCCGTCCGCAGCAGTGCGACAGTTTTGTTTCCAAGATTATAGCTGTAGTATCGCGCTTCCTCCGAATCTCTGGTCGAGCCGTAGTCCTCCGCAGCCTCTCTGACGTTCTTGGCTCGTGTCGATACGAAACGCGAGTACTCCCGCGGATTCTCGGCGATGCGCATTATTTCATGATCATTTTGGAAGATCTTTGCTTCTCTGCGAAACGTATCCTTGTCGATCGGCTCTATCGGAGGCTTGGTCACGAGGGAATACGTTGGCGCTGCAGAAGAGGAGGTCGGCTCCGCTGCGGACAGGTGCATGTTAGCGAACCTGCCCTCGAAATCTCTGTCATCCGCGTGTTCGTCGTGGGATGCCCACGTAACTGCTTCATAATACCCACCAATTCGACCGTACATGAGGATCCGTACTCCTAAGGCAAGAGGGTTTCTTATTGATTTGAGGCGCTTTGGGCCGCGCCAAAGTAGCCAGGCGAAACTGACCGTAAGCTGACTAGGAGCTTGTTGTTTTCTGGAATCGGGATTCCCCTCGGGTGGGATTTCTGATTCGACCTCCATGCTGGAGGCGGAGGCCAGCATGGATGACGCGCCCCCATTCGGAAGACATCCGCGAATGAGCCATGGCGCGGGCTGACGCGGGCGAGACGGTTCGTTCGATTGCGGAGGCGCTACAGATCAGCCCGTCCCTGCGTGACGAATTGGAAGAATCTGAGACGGGATATCGGGGGCCTGGCCCCGGTTAGATCGGCCGTCATAAGAAGCGGGTTCTGTCGGATACCAACGCCTACTGGCTGCGCGAACGCATTCGCTCGGGGCCATTCACCTTGCGCAAGCTGGGAGCTGACTGCACGGGGATCAAAACAGGCGTGCGGGCGGTGTGGACTGTTGTTCTCGCCGAGGAGCTCAGCTTCAAAAAAACGCTTCTGCCAGCCGAGCAGGATCGCCCAGACGTCGCCCGTAAGCGGACCTGCTGGAAAGCGCACCAAGGCAGGATCAATGTCGCGCGGCTGGTTTTCATCGACAAGACGTGGATCAAGACCAATATGGCGCCGCTACGCGGCTGGAGGCCTTGTGGGCAGCGCCTCCAAGCATCTGCACGTTTCGGCCATTGGAAGACCATGACCTTCATCGCGACGCTGCGTCACGATCGGATCAGCGCGCTGGCCCCATCAATGGTGAGCTCTTCACGCTGTACGTCGAGAACGTGTTGGCCCCTACCCTCGCACCTGGCTAGATCTTTGTTCTCGACAACTATGGCAGCCACAAAGGAAAAGCGACTTGCCAAGCTATCGGCGCCAGAGGCGCCCACCGCATCTTCCTGCCGCCCTATAGCCCTGACCTCAATCCGATCGAGCAGGTCTTCACCAAACTCAAACACCTCATGCGAGCTGCGCCTCGTGATGTCGAGGCCGCCTGGCGAAAGGTTGGTGAACTCCTCAATCTCTTCCGAGGAAGAGTGCACCAACTACCTCAAAACTTCGGGCTACGCTCTGTGTAAAGACAGCATGCTCTAACGGTCGCGCCCGATGTCTGGCACATCGACGAATCTACATCGAACGATCGTGCGCCGTACGATGGCGCTCGCGAACGCGTTGCAAGCCATGTTCATTTACTTTGATTGCTTTCTCTTTCCGGGAGCACTCAGTTGCTTTTTTATGCACCGAGTTCGACGCTGTGCCCGATGATCTTAAGCACGGTGCGGTGTGCGCCAACTGAGAGAGACGATCGAGGCCGGAAGCCCATCGCAACTCACACAAGAAATCGCTTGAATCTCACGTTACGTCAGGCCGTAGGTTGGCAATCACAATCGAGCTTCCACCAACCAAACATCGAATGATGCAGCACAGGCCAAGTAACCGACATGGTGCGATCAAGCAGTCGAATGCGGCGACGCCGGATTGCACGTGTTTCTGAGCGCACGGACCAAGAGCGAAAGGCTGTCGGGATGAAACGTCGCGCGATGATAACCGCATTGCTCGCCATCATCACGTCTCCGGCTTGCGCAGCGAAACTCAGCGGCCCTCCGCGCATCGTCGATGGCAATACCATTGAGATCGAGCAAACCAAAATTCGGCTTTCGGGTATCGAGGCGCCAGAGACGGATCAGATCTGCCTCGACGCCCACGGCCAGAAATGGGCTTGCGGCATAGCTGCTCGCGATGAGCTTATCAGGCATTCGAATGGACGAACGTGGGATTGTCATACCACAGGGGTGGATAAGTACGGCCGGTCACTCGGCAGCTGCTTTATCGCGGGCGAGGACGTGAACGCATGGATGATAAGCTCGGGCTGGGCACTATCATCCGATCCTCACACCTACATTATCTATGAGGTTGTAGCGAGCAATGCCTATGCGGGCCTATGGTCGGGGGCGTTCATCGCTCCTTGGGACTGGCGTCGCCGCAACAAGGGGACGATCGTTGTCGGCGCGAGCTCGATACCGATCGACACTCAGGAACTCCTGCTCGGATCCGCTTTGCTATCCGACCCGCCCTCACCCGAATGTCTGATAAAGGGCACGCTGGGCCGCGGGGGCGAGCGCATTTATCACATGCCCGGGCAACTTGGTTACGGACAAATCGATATGACGAAGAAGCTGGGTGATCGATGGTTCTGCAGCGAAGCGGAGGCTGAAGCCAATGGATGGCGTAAAGCGGCGCGATGAGGCGACACATGCACGCAGACCGTTCCCCTAATATGTCTTGCTCGCCGATGATCAAGCCGTCGCGCCGGTCGCTATTGCTGTCGCTGTTCGCGTTTTCGGCGGTTGGCATGCGGCTCGGCGACAACATCGTTAATGCGAAGGAAGCAAAACAGCTGCCCAAGCCGGACAATCTGCTCTCGCCGGATGCTGCGCTCAGGCGGCTGATCGAAGGTAATGACCGATTTGTCCAGGGCGCATCACGAGGCGACGATTTCAAGCGCGCGCGTCAGGTTTTAGTCGATGGACAAAATCCATATGCGGCGGTTCTGAGCTGCGCCGATTCTCGCATAGCGCCTGAACTTGCTTTTGACAGCGGACTTGGTGACCTGTTTGTCTGCCGCCTCGCCGGCAATTTTGCCAACGATGTCACGATCGCGAGCATGGAATACGCGGTCGCTGTGCTAAATACACCGTTGATTTTAGTACTCGGTCACGATCATTGTGGCGCGATAGACGCCACGATCAAGTCGCTCAACGACGACAAGCCGGCGCCGGGGCATATTCCATCCCTCGTCACTGCGCTTGCGCCTGCCGTTCGGAAATCGCGCCAGCAACCCGGTGATGCGTTCGCCAATGCCACCCGGCAAAACGTAATCGATAACGTCGAGAAACTTAAATCGGCGGGCCCGGTTCTGAACGCGGCAGTTGAGCAGAACAGACTAGAGGTCGTCGGGGGTCTGTACCGGCTCGACACCGGCAGGGTCGATCTACTGAACTGACCTGCACTTTCGCAGTCGTTTGAACCGCCCAGCACGGCTTCGGTTGCGTTCCGCAAAACTCACCCGTCCATCGGTAGATGCACCGGATGTGATCCGCTGCACAATTGACATACAGCTTCGGGACAGGACACCACTTTGTATGCGCGGGCTCTTTATCCTCCTCTTACTTTACGTACTTGTGTTGGCAACGCGCGGCCAGCACCCACACAATTCATGCCGCGACCGAACAGGGTCAATGCCTTCCGTCAATGCACTGGTCAACACAGTTGGCTGAAGCCGCAGAAATACGCTGCGATGGATGTCGGGATCGAAGCGGGGCTCGGCGACACCGGACAAATTTCATATCCTCGCCCGATCATCCGTTTTGGAACCGATAGAGATCGTTCCGTTAAGCCCCCCGACTCAGATCGGGCTGAAGATCACATACAGCAGAATTAGGATCACGACGGCGGTCCAGCCTGCTGATGTGAGGAACACTGTTGCTCGCGACGGCATCTGACGGTCTCTCCTGCATCAGCCAACGAAGCGACCGCCAATCTCGGAAACGCAGCATCGCTGAAACTGTAAGACCATACTTTGGATCCGCAATAAACCGGCAATTTTCGCGCGCGCGACAGTTGCGATCACGGGCTGGAACGCAGAATATTCTTCTGCGCGTCGCCTACATCCGTCGAGCCTGGCACTCAAGGATTGATGGACGTCCTGAGAACTTGTCCAACGAGCTGTAGTAGCTCTGCGCGGGTGCGCCTTGCCAATTTGAATTCCGAAGCGGGTGCGTCGGCAAGCACCTGTGAAGACCGTTTTGCCGATCCCGACATCAGCCTGGTCATCCTGCGCGGCCTCACTGCACGTCGCCCCAGGTCTCCTCGACCAACGCATCGATCATGTCGGATACATCATCTTGCCCGACGTTAAGTGTCAGCGAGATCCGCAACCGTGCCGTTCCCACAGGCACCGTTGGCGGCCGTATCCCGCGGATATCAAAGCCGCGCGCCTGTAGCGCAGAAGCGAGCCGCATCGCACGGGCGTTGTCGCCCACAACATAAGGAACGATTTGTGAATTCGAAGAGCTCGCGCGACCGCACACAGCGAACTGCCGATGTGCAAAGTCGATCAAATCGATCAGATGCCGTTGCCGGTCGGGTTCCTCCTGCAGGATTAAGATTGCCTCTCGCACCGCGACGGCCATTAGGGGTGACGGAGCGGTAGCGAAAATGAATGGACGGCACCGATTGACCATGAAGTCGCGCAATACGCCGGAAGCCGTGACAAGGGCACCCGCCGCGCCCAGCGCCTTGCCGCAGGTGTGGATCACTAAGAGATTTTCGCGCCCTTCATAGGGCGCAGTAAGGCCCCGTCCCTGCTCGCCGTAAACACCTGTGGCATGTGCCTCATCCACGACCAGAAACGCTTCATGGCGCTCGGCGATTGCGACCAGATCTGTAAGCGGTGCGAAGTCTCCGTCCATACTGTAGAGGCTTTCTACCACGATCCAGACGCGTCCCTTTCCGCCCCTGGCGCGCCAGTCGCCAATCGTGTCTTCGATCGACTGGGGGTCATTATGGGCGCTTATCCGGAACTCGGCTCGGCTCGCTCGTGCGCCTTCATGAATGCTAGCATGCACGAGCGCGTCGAGAACAAGCAAATCGCCTTCCTGCGGCAGCGTTGTCAGAACGGCAAAATTTGCGATGTAACCGCCGCCGAAGAACAGTGCTGTCTCCGTTCGGAAGAACCGCGCCGCATCCGCTTCGAGAGCTTCGTGCTCCTCACAATTTCCGCGCAGGAGCCGTGACCCACCGGCTCCGATCGGCGTTCCGGCATCGAGCGCGGTGAACAACGCCTTCTTCATACGGGGCGCACTCGCCAGCGCCAGATAGTCGTTTGAAGCAAAATCGGTCCCTTTGCGCGGCTTCAGGCCACGGAGCCGATCGTCTTCATTCAAGGCTTTTAGGGCCGAGACATAGCCATCAAGCGGCGTATTCATTGATCGAATTTCCTACCGCCCGCGGCAGCGCGCTACCGACCGAGTCTTCGTGGCACGGATCTCAGCTTGAGTCATGTCATCGACGCACGACAATTTGCAAGCAAATCGAAGCGCCGCTGGCCGAGAAGCACGGCACCTAAAGTCCATCGGTAATGGACTGCCCTCCGGCGAACAAGCCTCCTGCTCGGCCGAATCCCGCTTTTGGCCGTCGCGACCAAACGCACCAAGATCGCTCAGCGGCGCGACTAATCGTACATCTTTGACTTGCAAGCAGGCTCCCTCACCCAACGTCCGCCGAGAGAGTGAACCAGTGGCGGTGCGGGCCATTCCGCCCTCATCTAGCTATGTGGCAGATTGTGCTTCCTCATGCGCGCGCAAACTTTGTACAAAACGGACAATCGGAGCGCGTTTGCTCAGGGAGCATGATCTGATCGTATCAGGAGCGCACGTTCCGTACCGGAGCACTCGCGACACCATTGTCAATTCCAGCGCTTCAAACCATGGACCTTCATGACGCGCTGCGGCGTGACAACCTAACGATAATTGTCTAACCGACTTGCAAACAAGCTTCGGACCATCATGCTCCTGCCGGTTTTCACAACAATCCCACATGCACGTCGGCTCGAGATCGCTCGCAATCGCAAGATCGACCAGTTCGACAACGATATCGACGTCGTGGTCTATGCCGAATTCGACAACGAGACGGAAGTCGGAGCTCGTAAAGCGCATGGCCTATGCTAGGAGGCGATCAGGCTGGTACGACCACTCCGGGAGAAACGATTTGCGGCCGACTACGATGTGCGCACAGATACGCGCTTAGCCGCGGAAGAAGGAATGAGCCAGCTTGGCCGCCGCGCATGGCCTACGTGCGGATGTTAACCCGACGGTCGACGCCAAGAGTCTGCGCCACCCAACGGAGCGGCGCAATTCGATACCTGATGTCTGGCGGTGTTTGTTTTTGCCCCGCTTCCCGGTTGCCGATCACGGCTAGAAAGCGCGCCGGTGCCGGGAGTGCATCGACCTCAAAACCGGCACGGGTTTCGTGCGAAACGGGCGTGCGCGCTATCATCGTCGACGCGCACCACAAGGGCACGTTCTGAACCATCCGCGCCATGATAATCGAACGCAACGGTCGAGCCGTGCCGCAATGGCGGGCGCAAGCAGTGACAATTGCTAGTGCTCGATGCCGTTGGACGGTACAATGGGCTCTTACCTAGGGACCGCCCCGGACACAGGGGACCGGCGACATGTACCGGTACGTCGCACGCGCCAACATCGATCGCTATCTCAGCGTGCTCTACAGCGCGGATATCACCAACTATGAGCGACAAACGGTCACGAAGTTGCTGCTCGGCGAGTTGGACAAGCTCCGTCATGATCCCACGCAGCTTGAGTTTGCCGAAAAGCGAGCCGCAAACGGCCGCGAAAGGGTCAACCACGCCAGGCGACTTTGCGCATCTTATGCGCTCGGCACAACAGAGCGCGAAGAATCGGATAGGTTGTTAGCAGACGTTGAAAGTCTTCACATCCTGCTAGATGCTTTTATGGCGGCTTGCACGAATTCTCGCGGCATCCTAGCACGGCGATTTGATCGTAGATGACGCTAAGTGCTGCACGACATCGACTTGATCTTCGTCGTCAAGACTCACTCATAGCCAAGTTTGAATGGCGGAGATCAAATTTGCTCACTGCGGCTTTATCTCGTGAACCACGATCCGGGCGATGAAAATTCATCAAGAGAGGCACTTCAAGGCCGGTTTCATGCGTGAGCTGGGCCAAAATTGCATTCAAACATCGCGCTAACTGAAGACAATGATGGCATGAAAAGCTTCTCGTTGGCGAAATGGACCAAGAGCAGGATATGGCCAGTCATTTCTACCGACTGCTTTACCGATTCCGCATGCGGGCATATGCTGAAACATTGTTTCGGCGTAGCACGCACGAGAAGCAGGAAGGGCTGTGGCTGCGGTGCAGCCTGATGCGGCTTGGGAGCGAACTACGACAATCCAACCACCGGTCCAGCGCACCGTGTCAGCCGGTGCGAGATGCGGCCGAAGCTATCGTCAGACCCACCTGAGGACGCCGGACGTCGCGCTGCCGAGAGCGCACCGCGTTACAAGCAACAAGCGCTGTTGGAGCCGACCGTTGCGAGAGAGGATGGCATCGGCGTCTAGAACACCATAACAGGCGCGAGACGCCCCTGGCAGGAGCAAGCCATCATGTGATGGTCGTGCTGTCGGATGGCGCCGGCGGGACTGCCGGGTATCATGGCCACTTGTCGTCCCCGCATCACCATATGCGCTATTCCGCGCTGGCTGACTCTCGCTTGCCAGCCCCCGTCGCGGGCCCGAGCCGTTCGGTCGGATCGCGGCCCAATTTCGGCTTCAACTGTGCTAGTTCAATAAAGTCGTCTGCCTGCCGCCGAAGCTCGTCTTCGATCATCGGCGGCTGGATCGTATTGGTGGAGATGACGGTGACACTGACGCCGCGGCGCTGCACGGCCTCGACCAAGGAACGGAGGTCGCCGTCACCAGAGAACAGGATCATCTGGTCGATATGCCCCGCGAGTTCCATGGCATCGACCGCAAGCTCGATGTTCATGTTACCCTTCACTTTACGCCGACCGCTGGCGTCAAGGAATTCCTTGGTTGCCTTCGTGACGACGGTGTAGCCATTATAGTCGAGCCAATCGATGAGCGGACGGATCGACGAATACTCCTGATCCTCGGCAGTCGCCGTGTAGTAGAATGCCCGCAGCAACCGGCCCGCCCTCCGATACTCCTCAAGCAGGCGCTTGTAGTCGATCTCGAAACCAAGCGCCTTGCAGGTAGCGTGGAGGTTGGGACCGTCGATAAAGATGGCAAGCTTTTCGAATCGGGACATCACTGCTCCGGCTTGCAGAATGGTTGCGCGGGGCCGCGCAGGCTGTGAACTAGCCACTTACGAGGAGCTGGAGGGTCGGCGGCGAAGGGGCCTCTTCCAATGGCATGGGACGAGATTTCTATCGAGCTCATAACACCGGTCGCGTTTCTTATTCCATCGACTTCACATCATCGGCCCAAGGATCCAGCGGAGGCCTTTTCGAAGTTCTGTTGCTTGCCTGTGCCGGGTTCGCGTGCGAGATCCATCTTGTCGAACTCGCCGGTCGAAACGCTGCGCGCAGGCACAGCACTGCAATCAGCGTTATAGTTTGCACGAAGACCGTTGAGCGCAAGGATAAGTGCAACGGAGACCGCCACCGCGATCAGACCGTACTCGATGGAGGTCGCCCCAGTCTTGTTCGGCCAAAACCGCTGAAAAGCGAATGATCTCATGACAATGTCATTTCTGGCGCCCTCCGGGCCTGGAATTCTGCTGTAGCAATTCCGGTCACTCCCAGCCCTTATTGCTATGTCACGTGACGTTATCTTAAATCTTCACGACATGCGCTTTGAGGCGCACAGTCTCCTGCTTGCGCATCGCTCTTCCACTGCTCATCTGTCGTCCCCGATGATCTAGAGCGGCTCTGCCATGTCCGTCTGCCATGCCGGCAATGAATACCTCGATTCCCTTCGGCTGCGCTCGAACGAACTCAGTACGCAAGGGACGAACCAGCTCGTTTCCTATCCCCCGAGCGTCTCACGTGCACCTTCACCCGAGAATTGACCATCCCGAGCAGGTTTTGACATCATGACCCAGCCTAAGATCCCGCGCCTGGTCTAAATGCCGCCGTGGCACACTAGCGCAGCAATGCGGTCATCAGCCCCTCGCGAAAAGCGGATGCAGCTGCAGCAATGAACTCGGCATTTCGCGTCTAAATCATCCGGGCGGACCTCTCTTAGAGGCTGACTGATGCGCCGCCCCAAAAGAATCCCGCGAGATGGAGATGCGGTTCCTGGGAGCTAGTTCAGCTTCTCGCAATGCAGACCGTGTCCCGCTTAGAGGTCTCGCGCATTGTCCGCCTCGTACAAAACTGGGCATCTGCCAGCGAGCACAACCTCTCAACAAGAGCATACAACCAGCGTGCTGGAGCGAATAGGTATGAGGCAGGCTTTAAGTCATCCGATCACGATTAGAAAGCGATCCTACTGCGATAGGAGATTGCAGCACCGGCGATGGTGACTGTTCCTGTTTTCTGCGCCGCTGCCTTTGCTATCAGGCGCAAGGCGACAGAAGCAGTAGATCACTGTCAACCAAACGCGATCGAAGCATCTCATTTCACGACCATGCCAGGATCTGACGCGATATCGCGCCAGGAACACCCTTGTGATCCCTAGCAAGATCAAATCATGGTAGATTATCACGAGCTGATATGACCGATTCACCTCAAGCCCAGACACGTAGCGCCGACGGCATCACGGCGCCGCTGCGGCACGCGACCTTCAGGCGCATCTGGCTCGCGAGCCTCCTGTCCAATGTCGGTATCCTGATTCAAGGTGTTGGCGCAGCCTGGGCCATGACGCAGATGACGTCGTCGGCCGACAAAGTCGCGTTGGTGCAGACCGCGCTGTTACTGCCAGTGATGCTGATTTCGATGCCAGCCGGGGCGATCGCGGATATGTATGACCGCCGCATCGTGGCGCTGGTCTCCATTGGATTGGCGCTCGCCGGAGCGACCGGGTTGACGGTGATTGCCTGGCTTGGCTTGGCCACCCCAAACCTCTTGCTCATGCTATGCCTCGTTGTCGGCAGTGGCATGGCGTTGATGGGACCGGCCTGGCAATCGTCGGTTAGCGAACAAGTTCCCCTGGAAGCACAGCTGCCTGCGGCGATCGCTCTGAACGGCATCAGCTACAATATCGCGCGGAGCATAGGTCCGGCAATCGGCGGAGTCGTGGTGGCAACCGCGGGTGCAGTGGCCGCTTTCGCGCTCAACACGTTGCTGTATGTGCCGCTGATTATCGCTTTGTTGCTTTGGAAACGCATCAGCGCACCCTCACGCCTGCCGCCTGAAAGATTGAGCCGCGCGATGGTTTCTGGCGTACGCTATATCAGCAATTCGCCGTCGATCAAGATTGTGCTGATCCGTAGCCTGGTAACCGGCATCATTGGCGGTGCGATCACCGCTCTGATGCCGCTGGTGGCGCGCGATCTCTTGCATGGCGACGCGCAGACCTACGGCATCATGCTTGGCGCTTTTGGCCTGGGTGCGGTGGTCGGTGCACTGAATATCACCGAGCTGCGCAAGCGATTGAGCGGCGAGGCCGCGATCCGCGCCTGTGCGCTGTCCATGGGCGCGGCGATGGCCGCGGTTGCGCTCAGTCACGAGCCCGTATTGACCGCGGCGGCGCTCGTCCTGGCGGGAGCCGTATGGATGATGGTGTGGGCGGTATTCAACATTGGGGTGCAGCTGTCGGCGCCGCGCTGGGTGGCCGGACGCTCGCTTGCAGCCTATCAGGCGGCGAGCTCAGGCGGGATTGCCGTCGGCAGCTGGGGTTGGGGCCGTCTGACCGACGCGGCCGGCGTCGAAACGGCGCTGCTGGTATCGGCCGCCCTAATGCTTGCCTCACCACTCATCGGCCGCTGGCTGCCCATGCCCCGCATCGGAGCGCGGGGTGAGGAGCCTGAGCCGCTCGCCGACCCCGAGGTACGGCTCGCCTTGACCGGACGCAGCGGCCCGCTCGTCGTGGAGATCGAATACCGCGTTGCACAGGAGAATGCCAGAGCGTTTCATAGTGTTATGCAAGATGTGCAATTGTCTCGCCAGCGCAACGGCGCCTACGGCTGGTCGATCGCGCGCGACATTGCCGATCCGGAAATGTGGACCGAGCGCTATCATTGCCCGACCTGGCTCGACTACTTGCGTTGGCGGAACCGCTCGACGCGGTCGGAACGTATACTAGAGCAGCGGGCAATTCATTTCCACGTCGGCCCCGCGCCGATACGGGTCCGTCGTATGCTGGAAAGGCCGTTCGGCTCGGTACACTCGAACGACGATGCGACCGAGTACGCAGCTGGCGAAATGCGAGGGGAGATCGCAACCCCGACGAAGGCATTACGTAGCCGGCCACTCCGCCCAATCAAGTGACCCAGCCTGCTGGCAGGGGCCGGAACGCAGCAATCAACACTTCATCACACGAAAGGCGCCTAGCTGGACGCTCCTTGCCTTGCCCTCGCGAAAATCGACGAAGGCGTCAGGCCGACTAAGCGATAATCGCGCGACGATTTCCGTCAAGCGCAATGAAACGCTCGGGCTTTGTAAGCTCTTGTTCGACGCGCCTACTCGCGTACGGTGGCTTTGCTGTTGGCCAGCCGTACATCTCCCGATGGTCGCGTCACCAAGCTAGTCTAGCAATACGTTGTGCTCGCCTGCCGTCGGCGGCGCTTCCTTGGATGGTGGGCCCTCAGCTTCGCCCCGGGCGCCAAATCACCATTCGACGCTCGCCGCATAAGAGCTGTCTATTTCTGACGTTTCGAGCCTCCATCCGCCCCACTTCTTACGCCGAACTTCAACAGAATACCGCTGAATGATGCCGCAAAAATGCAGCATTCACCCGGACGACGCGGAAATAGCGCAACCAGAATCGCATAATTTGCTGTCGAAGCTCAAAGAGACGAGCTGCTGCTGCGCGTCTCTCCTTAGCTGCAATCGAGGGTGCGCTTCATGGGCAATCATGATCTTGTCTCCGGTAGCCTCCTTGTGCTGACCGCGACCAGCTTCGCACTACTCTGCTCGAGCCTGCTCGTCTTTGCCTTCATTTGAAACCGCGCTGGTTGCCTTGCGCGTGTTATCAAGGCGATCACGCCGTCGAGCATCAAGTGTTTCTGCGTCTCGAAAGACGATGATCGCGCACGAGCTGAACGACCGTCTCTCGTTTCGGCTCGATCGACCGCGTGGCTCAAGCGACGACGCTTCTGACGCGACGAGCCTGTACGTTACGGACCGATCTATCTCTTTCATAAACACCCGATTCAGCTAGTCTCCAACTAAGATAGCCCTGTTCGTTGAGCTAGCGGGCGGTATGAGATTGGACGCGCAGCGATGGGCTGTCTGCCGATAGCTCCCGAACCGTTGTATATTCCTGCAGTACGAACCGTTGTCTCATCAAGTCAAGGTAGACTCCTGCTCTCACATAGCGGCGCAATCGAACGGTTCGATGCGCGACCGTCACTTTATCTCGGGCTGCTTCCTGCCACTGACCGCCGCGCGGTCGCCTTGCTCTGCTCAAGCTTGCTCGCCGCCGCGTTCACCCCTGTGAGGACTCCCCATGAAATCACTTAAGCTAATCGGCTTTGCACTTGGAGCATCGATTGTGCTATTCACCGCGGCATTGGCTGAGGAAATCACCATCGCCGTCGCTGGACCGATAACCGGGGGCGAGTCCGCCTTCGGTCGGCAAATGAAGAACGGCGCCGAGATGGCGGTGGAGCAGATCAACGCTTCCGGCGGCGTACTCGGCAAGAAGCTAGCCCTCGACATCGAGGACGATGCCTGCGATCCCAAGCAGGCGCGATCGGTAGCGGAAAAGGTCGCTGCCGCCAGGATCCCGTTCGTTGCTGGGCACTTTTGCTCTTCGTCATCGATCCCGGCCTCGGAAGCCTATGCGGATGGCGGTGTGCTGCAGATCACGCCGGCTTCGACCAACCCGCTATTCACCGAACGCAAGCTATGGAACGTGGCGCGCGTCTGCGGCCGTGACGACCAGCAGGGCCAGGTTGCCGCCCAGTATATCGCGAAGCAATTCAACGGCAAGAACATCGCGATTCTGAATGACAAGACAACGTATGGAAAGGGACTTGCCGACGAGACGAAGAAGGCACTCAATAAGGCCGGTGTCATTGAAAAGATGTACGAGTCCTACAATAAGGGCGACAAGGATTTCAATGCGATTGTCTCGCGACTGAAGCGTGACAATATCGACCTCGTCTATGTCGGCGGCTATCACCAAGAAGCGGGCCTTATCTTGCGCCAGATGCGCGATCAGGGCCTCAAGACCGTCCTGATGTCGGGTGACGCGTTGGCTGATAAGGAATATGCTTCGATTACCGGCGCAGCTGGAGCAGGTACGCTCTTCACTTTCGGGCCCGACCCACGCAAGAAGACGACGGCGGCTGCGATCGTCGATAAGTTCAGAGCCAAGAATATCGACCCCGAGGGCTACACGCTATATACCTACGCTGCGGTGCAGGTCTGGACGCAAGCCGCAACGAAAGTTGGCACCGTAGATCCGAAACAGGTGATGGACACGATTAAAGCGGGCTCTTGGGACACTGTGATCGGCACACTGCAATACGACGCCAAGGGCGACATCAAGCAGCTCGACTACGTCGTTTATAGGTGGGACGACAAAGGTGGCTATAGCGAGACTAACCCGACCGCGTTCTGACGTATCTTAGTGCAAGATATCAAAGTTAGCGTCCCCATGGAGGTAGGACGGGGATCAATCTCGATCGATCGATTGCTCCAAGGCAGCAAGCTGCCGCCGGAACAAATTGAATGTCTGCGGTCAGCGTATGCTCGGACAATGCGCTCGCTCCGCTTGGTTGATCGAGACGACCCTATCGCCGAAATCGTCGCAAAGAAGGTCATCGAGATTGGCACAAGCGGGGTTGGCGATCCAGCAGACATATCAAAGCGCGTCATCGAGCAGCTCGGTGTCCGCAAACCGCCATCGGTCTAAAGCGAGCGCCGCGCATATGCGCAGTTTGGATCTAGTTTCCGATCGATGCACAACCTGCACCGGTTCGACGCCTCACGGGCCGGACTCAATTGAAGCTGATGACTTGGCCCAACGCAGACGTTTAGCGGCGGCACGAATAAGGCGTCCCTTCGCCGGACTGTAGTCACCGGTTTCGGCTTATGGAGAGTTTCGGCTATCAGGCCACGCGACGCGCATTAGCTCGGGCGCTTCGTTCCACGAAAAAGTTCGACCGGAAATTGAGCGGCCCCGCCTCGGGGAAACAAGGCGGGGCCGCTCCCCCTCCCCCTGGGGCCGCCGCGCTGCGGATCACAGCGGAAATCGTCTAGTTGCCGTCCTCTGTCACATATGATCACACGCCCAAGCGATTCACCTGGATTGCGGCTTCCGGTCCTCGCTACTTTCCGCGACGTGCCGCAAGACGAGCTGAGAAAGCTGCACTACCAGATTCTTGAGACGCGCTATTTCCTGCCTGCACCGCGCCAACTCTCGTTCTTTTTCTGTCACTATCGACACTTCGGAGCGGTCCCCGGCCGCATGGCTCATGCTGGACCTCATTTCGAGTAGGTGATCACGAGCGACGGCTCAAGCACATCCTTCGCTTGGATTGTACTGGAGTCCCGTATTTTTACGCCGTTAAACACGGTACGCTGCGGTCGGACGATCTCGCTACCTCGGCTCAGTGTGCCATTGCGGTCACAGATCCGAGCATTCCGTACAGAATCTTGGCGGGCATGACGGCCAACACGATCGAGCAGAAGCGCCGCCTCCCTTTCTTATCTGCGCGGCTTGAGCTCGTGGGCTGCTGGACAATGGTCGTCTTCATGTCCCCGTCATGCAGCAAGACGTCGCCGATGCATGCGGCCTCTCGACTGCGCAAGCGAATCGGACGATCCCGGAGCTTAGGCGTAGGGAGCTCATTGAATGGAACGGTCATGCTGTTGATTTTCTGCGAGATCGAATTACTGGGGGAATTCCGCGCTCATGCTTCCTGCGCTGAATTTCTTTGGCCGCCGCTTCGTATTCTTCGTACAAGCAAATCAACAAGCGCACGCCAGTTCCGATCCGTACCGACGCTATTCGACCTGCAGCCGCGTTCGCTCGGCTGTGCTTTCTGGAACCACTTGAGCGTGATTACAGCGTGCGCGACCTAACCTGCGGTCGCAAAGCTTCGTCGCTGCAGTGATCTGTGCGGAGACTCCACAAACCGCGCTGGTAAAATCTCCAAGCGCTCACGTGGTACAAGCACAGGCACATAAGCAGAATATGGCATGCACTGTTGCGGCAGCTCGCGGATTGATTAGCTGCCTGTTAGAAATCGGAGTTCAGATTTTAATGGCGCGCGCCGCAGCTCAAACAACTTGATTCGTACCTAGCGTCACGTTGTAGCATCTCAAAGCAGGACGCGAGGGGCCTCGGACAAGCCAGCGGGGCTCCTCCGCCAGAGGCGCGACAACGACACCTAAGCGGTCGACTTTGCTTTACGAGGATCGTCAAGAACATATCGATAAGATGAGTGGCGTCGAGGATAGATGATCCCGGGCTGTCGGCGCATTGGTGAGTATCGCCTTGGTAAAAAAGGAAACAACGCCAGACCGACATCAATCCTTTTGTGATTAGAAATTTGCGGTGAATGCATCACCGCAAATAACCGTCGGCAGCCCTCCCTCTGTCGACGCGAGCTGGCGCGACGCTTAGCAGCCTCGTTCGCCCAGACTGACTTCCGCCCGGCCCTCGAATGAGGCCGGGCTTTTTTCCGATAAATGCGCAGCTTTGCTGTTCCAGCTAACCCCCGTCTGATGATTGCTAGAAGTTTAGGAGACAACAGTCCTGGTGGCCTTCGAAATGCTGCCCGCATGGCCTTTGTGACGCTTAACCCAAGTAGCTCGCGAGCGCCCGCAAATCGTGCAGACACGTTTGCTCACCCACGTCAGCTACACAGGTTAGGTGGATCGGACAACCGCCCGACCTAACCATCTGTAATATTTACGCGGTAGTGGCTTGGACGGCCTTGAATCGTACGTAGCGTCACATTGTACGATCTCTCGGTCGTTCGCGATGATACTTGGCAGATGATACCCGGCAGATGATCATTGGCAACCGAGCCAAGCCGCACTGTATAGTCTGGGGCAATCGTGCAATGCCGTGCGTTCATCGTTGGCTATGGCAGTTATCTGGGACAGCCGGTCACTGATCAATAGGGCTCTGATTGCGCATCGTCGATATTTGTTGCCAGAGGTGGGATAGTGACGGCCGATATCGTTGATGTATGCGTTGTCGGGAGTGGTGCCAGCGGCTCGACCGTGGCCTACGAGATCGCCCAACACGGTTTGCGAGTGCTCCTTCTCGAGGAAGGTCGGGCGCTTCCCCCCGGCGCCTCGCTGGCGAGCGTCCAAGATGGTATGGATACCGCCCTAGTAAGGTCTGCGGCAGGTACGTTGACGTCGTTTGGACGTCCCTGGACTGTGCGCGCGCTCGGCGGCGGAATGACTTTGTATGCCGGAATAGCCTTCCGCTATCGGACCATCGATTTCGATGCGCGAGCGCATGTAGCCGGAGACGCGCTTGACCCTACCTGGCCGATCAACTACGCCGAACTACGCCCGTTTTACGAGGAGCTAGAACGGCGCATGGGAGTGGCCCGCCTAGCCGGAGCGGACCCATTCGAACCACCGAGCGATCCTCCCGTTCTGCCCCCGCATGATTACAGCGCGAAGGGGCGGTTGATCGCCGATGCCGGCGGACGCTTAGGCCAGCTGCCTTTTCCCACCCCGTTGGCAATCAACTCCGTACCCTATCGCGGCCGGCCAGCCTGTGATTGCGACGGACCTTGCAACGAACACTCGTGTCCTACCGGCGCGAGGGCCGACGCACGTTCGCCGTTCACAGATGTCGCCCTGCCGCCCGGCGCGCTGACGGTTGCAGTCGGCAGCAAGGCTGTACGCATCGATCTGGCCAACGTCAGCCGCGCGGATTCGGTGGAATGGCTGGACACCCTCAGCCGACAACGTGCGCGGGTCCGCACCCGCTGCGTGGTACTCGCCGGAAATGCAGTGCAGTCTGCCGCGCTACTGCTAAGATCGGCTCAGCGGGCAGCGCCCAACGGCATCGGCAACGCCTCCGGCATGGTCGGCAGTGGCATCTCGTTCAAAATCAGCGGCTACGTGTCCGGTAGCATCGCAATAGATCCGATGTCCGCGCGCCCGCCCGGTGGCCCATTCTCCACCGTTGCGATCTCTGATCACTACCTGGACGAGGAGGCTCCTTCGGGGCTCGGCGGAATGATCTACGAAGCAAGTCGGGTTGAGCGCACGGACCACGACGGAAAGATAACACTACGGTTGCATTTCCTGGCGGCCGACCAACCCATGCACAGCAATGCGGTCCGACTGGCTACCAGCCTGGATCGGCTGGGTTTGCCGAAGATCATTCTCGATTACTGTACCCATCCGCTGGACAAACGCCGATTAGGCTATTTGTGCCGACGCGCGTCGAACTTGCTGGCGGAGGCCGGCGTGAAACAAGTCGATTTTCAGGATTCCAACTATCAGTTCGGCAGCGGACATCTGCATGGCGGCTGCCGTGCCGGCGTCGACCCGACACAATCCGTGGTCGACCGCTGGGGCCGGGTGCATGACATCGACAATCTCTATGTCGCGGATGGCGGCTTCTTTCCCTATTCCGGAGGCGTCAATCCGACATTCACCATTCAGGCGAACGCCCTGCGGATCGCTCGAAGAATAATCACGCAGCTCACCTAAGGGCATGATTATCAAACGGAGACGGCTGATGTCGATCGCCACCCCGACTGCAACCGTGGCCGCGACCGACGCGCACAGATCAGCACTGCGCCGCGCATTGCGCGTCACCGCGTCGGAAAAATGGGATCTCAACAGGCGCTTTCCGGTCGTCATGACGCGCGCTTCGGGTGCGCATGCATGGGACATCAATGGACGGCAATATGTCGATTTCACTTCCTGTAGTGGTGCCGCGCCGCTCGGAGCCGGATACGAGCCGGTCTTGGCGCACGCCGTCGCCGAGATGCGCCGCACCGGCGGCGTATTGCCCGGGCCGCTATCCGTGCACCGGGTTGAACTGGCCGAACGGTTGGCGGAGATCTTCCCGGTGGCGGAACGCTCAATTTTCTTCCGCACGGGATCGTGTGCGACTACCGCCGCCGTCCGCCTTGCCCGCGCATTCACAGGGCTGAACCATGTGCTTACCAGCGGATATCATGGCTGGCACGATTGGCAGTTGCAGGACCGACCAGAGATGGGGCTACCCAATCGGGACCGAGACAGCGTGGATTTCCGCTACAACCTGGACTTGCTCGACGAGTTGGCAAGCGTCCAGCGCGTCGCCGCGGTGATCGTCACCCCCGAGGTCAACTTCTTCCCGCCCGAATACCATCAGGAACTACAGAGGCTGGTGCATCGGCACGGCGCCTTGCTCATCCTTGATGAGGTGATGACCGGATTCCGCTATGGCATTGGCGGCTACCACGTAGCGGTCGGCCTCACGCCCGATCTGATCACGCTGAGCAAAGGACTGGCCAATGGAATGGCGTTATCCGCAGTCGCGGGTCGCGCGGACGTACTAGCCGCCGCCGAGAAGACATACCTGGGCAATACCTACCAGCGCGAGGTTACCCCGTTTGCGGCCGCACTGAGCACCCTACACGCGCTGCGCGACGGGATCTTGCTGGCTCGGATGCGCGAGGTTGGCAAGCAACTGATCAAGGGGCTCAACGAGGTCTTCGTCAGACAGCAGGTCGCGGCATGGGCATTCGCCTGGCCGACTATGTTCGATGTCGTATTTGCCAACCCCGAACTTGGCCACGCCTTTTTCCAGGAGATGTGGGCCCGGGGTTTCCTCATGCAGTACGGTGGCCGCTTCATGCCATCGGCGGCGGTATCCGACGCCGATGTGCAGGCGGCTGTCGAGGCCGCTGGAGAGGCCCTGCCGGCGGCTCTGTCCCGTATGGAGAGCACCGGCGGCGACGGGGATCCAGTCGCCGCCGCTGTACGGTTCGCCAGGGATCATTTCGTGGCCACCCCGGGAGCGGTCAGGCGCTGGTTCACCGGACCCGTCTGCGGATGAGCAGGCATTTTCCAACCGAGAACACACCCATGCCGCTGCCCAATCCATTTTCCACATCGCCGGTGCTGCTCGGCGGCGAGAACCGCTCTGGCACCACATTGCTGAGCATCGTGCTCGATTCGCATCTGGATCTGGTAGCCGGTCCGGAGATCGACTTCCTCGAACCGCCCAATCTCGGTCCGCACATCTTGAGCGCGATCGACCTGCTGGCGGCCGGCGATTCCCGTGTCGTGGGCATGACCAAAAACACGGTCGATCCGTTTTGGTATGACGGGGTGCATTTTGTGGTCCAGTGCCGCCGGTTCGGCCTCGACTTCGATGATATGCGTGGGTTGGTCAGCAAGGTGATGGTCGAGATGGGGGACGACATTGTTTCGTTCGCCGCCCGATGCCGCCTTATCAACGAGATGGGCGAGTTGCGCCGAGCTCGTAGTGGGGCCCGGCGCTGGGGCTTGAAACTGCAGCGCAAGATTGCCCACACCGACGCCTTCGCCCGGCAGTGGCCGCGCGCACATTTCGTGCATATCGTGCGGGACGGCCGCGACGTTGCCGCCTCTCATCTGAAAACCGTCCCTGATTGGGGATACCGAACTGTTGCCGACGCCGCGCGCGGTTGGCTGGAAGTGGTATCCCAGCCACATAAAATCGCGCCGCCTGGCCGCTATCTCGAGGTGCGTTACGAGGATCTTGTAGGCAGTCCCCGTCCCACCCTGGCCCGAATCCTGGATCACCTCGGCTTGCCTTGGGATGAGGCCGTGCTGCGTCACGCTGAATACGAGCACGTATTGTTCGAACAACCGCACGGCCATCCGGCCGCCGAGGCTGCGGGGAAGCCGCTGCACCGAGGCAGGATCGGTCGTTACGTCCAAGATCTGACGCGAGCCCAGATCGAGGAATTCGAGCAGATCGCCGAAAGTGAGCTGAGCCGACTTGGGTATCTGTCGGCTCCCCGCCTGTCTGGCGACGCGTGAGCCGCCCGCGCTGTTCCGCCGCGCCTCGTGGACTGCCACGAAGCTATCTTGCGCTGCTCGTCGGCCAGACCATTTCGCTGCTGGGCTCTAATGTAACCTTGCTGGCGCTGCCGCTAACCGCAATCACGTTGCTGGACGCGGGACCGGCGCAAACGGGGCTGCTGTTGGCCTGCGGTCGAGCGCCGTACCTGGTGGTGAGTCTGTTCGCCGGGGTCGTCGTGGACCGCCTCCCGCATCGGCGGATCCTTTTGACCGCCAATCTGGTGATGGCGGCGACGCTGGCCACAATTCCCTTGTTCGCCAACCTTGGACATCTTGGACTGGTTCAGTTGTACACGACGAGCATGCTGGTTGGGGTTGCCGCAGTGATCGCTGACGTGGCTTATCTGGCGTGCATACCCACCCTGCTAGATCGCTCACAGCTGGTTCGGGCACAGAGTTCATTGGAGCTCAGCCAAGCGGGCGCGATGGCAGCAGGTCCGTTCCTGGCCGGTTGGCTCGTCAACGAATTCTCTGCCCCGACCGCAATACTGGCGGACTCGATTTCATTTTTGCTTGCCGCCGCGTTGCTGTCTCTGGTGCCCCTGCGTAACGCTGGGTGCTCGGAGGCCGCGCCGAGAGCAGTGCTCGGCCAAGTCGCCGAGGGTTTGGTAAGCCTGTTCGGCAATCCGGTTTTGCGGGCAGTCACGTTGGCGAGCGGCACATTCATCTTTTGGCACAACGCGTATTCTGCGGCGTTTCTGCTGCATTTGACCAAGGATCTCGGGTTTGACAGCCGGCTCGTCGGCATGGCGCTCGGCATCGGTGCGCTTGGCGGTGTGGTCGGTGCGGCTAGCTCACCGCGGGTGGGCCGGGCGATCGGCCTCGGCCCAACTTTAATGATCGGTTTGGCGGTGAGCGCCGGCGGAATGAGCTTGGCGGCCCTGCTCACCCAGCCCTGGTGGGCCGCAGTGGCATGCGTGACCCTCTCTCAATTCATGCTGTGGATCGGCCAAGGGATCTACAACGTGCAGCAGGTTCCCATTCGATATGCGTTGGCCCCGCCGCACTTACAGGGCCGGATCAATGCGAGTATCCGCAGCGTGGTGTGGGGACTGGCCTCATTGGGGGCGCTCGCCGGCGGCGCGGTCGCTGCTGCGACGAGCCTGCGCACCACGTTGCTCGCGAGCAGCGTGCTTGGCATGGCCTCCATAGTGTGGATTTGGCCGCTGCGCCAGGCGCGCAGCTTGCGTCTATGACCGCGACGGACTGGCTCATGGACATCAAAGAATTTGGCGATCTTGATCGGCAGCCTGGGCGGCTAATGGTTTGGCGGATCAACGTCACCGAGCCGATCAGCTGGCGGGCTGACCCGCGCCGCCCGTCCTATGTGCAAGAGGAACATCTTCGCTCTGCGGACGATGGCCGACCGGGCTGGCTCGGCGCAGCATTCGAGTTGCCAGGCGAGCTCAATGCCGCTGCGCTGACCAAAGCGATCCTTGGCTGGGTCGATCGGCACGAGGTATTACGCAGCCGATTGGCCAAGGATGGATCGGCAATGCGTCGCGCCACGATTGATCCAGGCGCTGCAGCGCTTGAGCAAACCGTGGTGAGTGACTGCGCCGATAGCGGCGAAACTGCTCAGCTGCTCGAAAAACTGTTTGACGCGGAGACCAACCCGCTGCGCTGGCCGGCGTACGTCTTCGTGACGATCAGCCGGCCGACATCCACGAGCCTCCTGCTCGCCTCCGACCACTCTGTTAGCGATGCCTACTCGATGGCCTTGGTACCGTATGAGATCCACGAACTGTACACAGCCGCGATCCGTCGAGTGGAACCCCAGCTGGCGGCGGTGCACAGCTATCTGGATCACGCCGAGGCCGAACGAGAGCGATTGACCGATCTAACCGATGACCATCCTGCTATCTGCCATTGGCGCGAGCTGATCGCGGCGAACGGCGGTCAATTGCCGGACTTTCCGCTATCATTCGATACGCCGGAGAAATCCTTGCAGCGGAGCGGAAAAATGTGGCTGCTCGATGCGGCTGGCGCATGCGAATTCGATCGCGGCTGCAGGTCCCAGGGCGGAAACGCGGCGACGGGAATTTTCGCCTGTCTGGCGCTGGCAGGAAAGACACTGGCGAACCAACGACAATTCCACGCCGTTGCACCCTTTCACACCAGGTACGATCTGCGATCGATGCGTTCGGTTGGATGGTATGTCGGGATGAGCCCGGTGAGCTTCCGGGTGGCCGATACGTTGCCGGAAATCCTGAACGCCGCCCGGTTCGAACTCAAACGCGCCAAGAAAACGGCTCAGGTGCCATTTTCAAAGGCCATGGAGCTGCTCGGCACCACACTGCGCGACCGTTTCATGGTATCCTATATGGACAATCGGACGGTGCCCGGATCGGACCGCTGGCCCCATTGGCGGACGCGATTTCTGATTAGCCGTAGCTCCGATGCGTGCGAGACATACCTATGGATCAGTCGCTGGCAGGACGGAATTTCCGTGAACTTCCGCCACCCTGGTACAGCCACCGCGCGAAGTGCGATGGACAACTATCTTGCTGAGGTGGCCGCGCAGGCCCATCTGATCAGCGGCGCCCGTCCGCTACCGCGGCTCTCAATCGACTGACAGGATGGCCGAGAGGTTAGCGTTCTTGACCAAGAACCGCTCGCGTTACGATCACGATCATTCGGGTGACCGGAAGGGAGCTAAATTAAGGAGCCGAGAGCGCCATCTGCTCCGAGGCGGGCGCAAGCATAGGCCCTATCTGCTCTATCTTTTGGTTCGGGCGACTTTCTCGCGCGTGGCTTTGCGAGCGATCAAGATGATCCTCGCCAGAGGCCAAGTCGACACAATTCTTGCTCCGGACAGCAACGTGCGTAGTGCCGACCAGGATTTCGGGTCTACCACCAGCCAGATATTGCGATCAATTGCGAGTTAGCATCCTCACATCCATGCCTTTCTTGCATTGAGCTAGCGATGGCACGGTCATTGCAAGTCTTCGTTCAATGAATGGATTCGCCCCCACACGGCAGGCGTTGATTTTACGGGATCATGCGCTGATGCAGGCATATTCGTGCATGAAGGCGCAGAGGCTCATCGACGATGCTTTGTGCCAGCGACGTATCACGGAATACAAGCTGCAGCCGATGAGCGGCGACGAACTCGCTATCCAACGCCCCACTGGCGATTGACTTGGGCTGGAGACGAATGTTTCGGCATGACGGAACAATAGCGGTGGAAAGCGCGTAATTGAAGTGGCGCATCTTAAGGATCTACGAGAACTGATGCAGCTGCTTTGGCATTTGTTCGAAGCAGTGAACCGCCTTCCGAGGGGGCCAGAGCATACAGCAGCAGTTCGGACGATTAAGCGCTTTGAGCGTCGGCTGGCAGTATTGGTTCAGGCATCTGAGAAAGCTCGAGCTGCTCGCCCCGGAGTCGCGAGCCGTGCCGCCCCGCCAAACAAATGATCGTCAAACGATAATAGTATTTATCGAAGGTACCTAAGTGCGCTATCGCCAAGGCCTGCATAGCGACCGAGACGGGAACGTGAGGCTTGCAGCATCCATTCGCGCGGTGATCGGCCGTCCTGCGGCGCTGCGCCGCAGAGAATCCGAGGCAGGTCTTCCGGGGAATGACGACCAGGGCCGGATGTGATAGGCGCTAGAAGCGTGTATTCTTAAGCAATACATCACCTTCCACAGCGCGGGGATAATGAGCCGCCACTTCGAATGACGGCAATAGATCAAGAATAGCCTGCAGCGACAGCTGACCTTCGTAGAGCTCTCGGTCGCTATACTCCGTGTACACGAAGCGCGTATTGCTCAAGGTCTGCATGCCGCCTGCAATGACGTCGGCCTCCGCGCCTTGGACATCCATCCAAATGAAGTCAACCGTGTTCAGCTTAGCCTCGCTGCACCAATCGTCCAGCCGCCGGGTTTCAACCGAGAACGGGCGATCGAACCGAACCCAATCATACTCGGTAAGATGGTTTTTCGGTCGGCGTATCGAGCCGGAGAGATCCCATTCTTTTGCTTCTCCATCTGCATTGCTTGGATGGAAATCGATCGTCCCGTTTCTATCACTGATCGCGATTTCAAGCAGCTGCACCTTATCGAGGGAAAGGCCCAACTTCTTCTTGAAGCGCGCGATCGCCCGAGGGTCCGGCTCGAAGCAGTAAAGCTGAGCTTGTGGGCACAGGGTAAGAAACTGTTGCGTATCGGTTCCGTCATTGCAGCCGATATCCAAGATGACCGGATCGGGCTTCTGAAGAAGTGAAACGATATGCTGATGTACTTCTACAGACGACACAGGTTGTTTTCCTATTGGCGCGGAGATCGGTTGGATTCGCCATCAACTTCGCAATCACACGCCAGACGCTTCGGCACAACGTATATCAACGTATATAATCCATATGCCGGTCCCAATCGCCTTGATCCATCAGCGCTATGCAGCGCCGTCGACGCAAAACAGCCCGGCCGTATAGTTTTCCTTTAGCCAGTTCGTACGAGCAGCTTTGCTCGCAGGGCCGACAAGGAAGAGCCGTGAAAAAGATAGGGAAGGAGACTGTCGGCGCTTGATTGCTATCCCATTCGTGGGCCGTGATCGGCCTGATCTTGTTGCGCCGAGCGTGCACGACCTTGATCCATGCGCGTGACGGTAAACTCATATTTTGACGAGAAGCAATGTCAGGTTGGCAACAGCTTGGCGAGCTGTGTACACAAAAACGTTTGCTTCCCGACGAATGCACGAGCGGGCCAAGCGAGAGATTCAGCACGATTGCAGGCAGATCGCTCGGCTCATCTTTGGCCTGGCTCTTGCAACAATGAGGCTGCTCAAAAGGCGCCCATTGTCAACTCGTTCAAATGCTCAGGAGGCCTACATGAATTTCCGTCCGCTTCACGACCGCGTCGTGGTCAAGCGCATCGACGCTGAAGAGAAGACAGCTGGCGGCATCATCATTCCCGACACAGCCAAGGAAAAGCCCTCGCAGGGCGAAGTCGTCGCGGTTGGCCCAGGCGGCCGTGACGAGACCGGCAAGTTGATTCCGATCGACGTAGAGGTCGGCGATCGCGTGCTGTTCGGAAAGTGGTCAGGGACCGAGGTGAAGGTCGACGGTCAGGAGCTGTTGATCATGAAGGAGAGCGACATTATGGGCGTTCTCACCGATGTGTTTTCCAAGAAAAAAGCCGCCTAGTCCCAGCCCTCCACATCCACTCCGCCCTTGACAAACGCCTTGCCCGGGCGCGTCGAAGGATGAGAAACTGAACTGAGGAAATTCGATTATGTCAGCCAAGGAAGTCAAGTTCGGCGTAGAAGCGCGAGACCGCATGTTGCGCGGTGTCGACATTCTCGCCAACGCCGTGCAGGTCACCCTCGGTCCGAAGGGCCGCAACGTGGTGCTCGAGAAGTCGTTTGGCGCTCCCCGCATCACCAAGGACGGCGTCGCCGTCGCCAAGGAGGTGGAGCTCGAGGAGAAGTTCGAGAACATGGGTGCCCAGATGGTGCGCGAGGTCGCGGCCAAGGCAGCGGACGCCGCCGGTGACGGCACCACCACCGCGACCGTGCTTGCGGCTGCCATCGTGCGCGAGGGCGCCAAGTCGGTCGCCGCCGGCATGAACCCGATGGATCTGAAGCGCGGTATCGACCTCGCGGTCGAAGCCGTCGTTGCGGACCTCCAGAAGAACTCGAAGAAGGTCACCTCGAACGAGGAGATCGCCCAGGTCGGCACCATCTCCGCCAACGGCGACGCCGAGATCGGCAAGTTCCTCGCCGACGCCATGAAGAAGGTCGGCAACGAGGGCGTCATCACGGTCGAGGAAGCCAAGTCGCTCGAGACCGAGCTCGACGTCGTCGAGGGCATGCAGTTCGACCGCGGCTACATCTCGCCCTACTTCGTCACCAACGCCGACAAGATGCGCGTTGAGATGGAGGACGCCTACATCCTGATCAACGAGAAGAAGCTCTCCTCGCTGAACGAGCTGCTGCCGCTGCTCGAGGCCGTGGTGCAGACCGGCAAGCCGCTGGTCATCGTCGCCGAGGACGTCGAAGGCGAGGCCTTGGCCACGCTCGTCGTGAACCGCCTGCGTGGCGGCCTGAAGGTCGCGGCCGTCAAGGCTCCGGGCTTCGGCGATCGCCGCAAGGCCATGCTGCAGGACATCGCGATCCTGACCGGCGGCCAGGCCATCTCGGAAGACCTCGGCATCAAGCTCGAGAACGTCACGCTGCAGATGCTCGGTCGCGCCAAGAAGGTGATGATCGACAAGGAGAACACCACGATCGTCAACGGAAGTGGCAAGAAGGCCGACATCGACGCCCGCATAGCCCAGATCAAGGCGCAGATCGAGGAGACCACCTCGGACTACGACCGTGAGAAGCTGCAGGAGCGCCTCGCCAAGCTCGCAGGCGGCGTCGCGGTGATCCGCGTCGGCGGCGCGACCGAGGTCGAGGTGAAGGAGCGCAAGGATCGCGTTGATGACGCGATGCACGCGACCCGCGCGGCTGTCGAGGAAGGCATTCTCCCGGGCGGCGGCGTCGCCCTGCTCCGGGCCTCCGAGCAGCTCAAGGGCCTGCGCACCACGAACGACGACCAGAAGACCGGCGTCGAGATCGTGCGCAAGGCGCTGTCCTGGCCGGCCCGGCAGATCGCGATCAACGCCGGTGAAGATGGCTCGGTCGTGGTCGGTAAAGTCCTGGAGAAGGATCAATACCCTTACGGCTTCGACGCGCAGACTGGCGAGTACAGCAACCTTGTCTCCAAGGGCATCATTGACCCGACCAAGGTCGTGCGCATCGCGGTCCAGAACGCCTCCTCGGTGGCGGCGTTGCTGATCACGACGGAAGCGATGGTTGCCGAGCTGCCGAAGAAGATCGCGCCCGGTCCCGCGATGCCTCCGGGCGGAGGCATGGGCGGCATGGACTTCTGATCCCTCCTCTCAAAAGGATCGACAGGCAGAACCCTGGCAGCAATGCCAGGGTTTTCAACTTCGGGCAAACTTGCAACCACACCGCCATTGTCAGGCTGAGTTGGATCGGCAGTTGGCCCCGAGAAGCACAACGGCCGAAGCCATCCAGCCGTTTATATCAGCGACGCTCCGACCCAGCCCAAGATGGCTAGTCTGACTTTTCTCCCGGCGCCGCTCGGCTTGAAAATGAATCGGGCTCCCACATGGATTTCCGGGGCTGCTGAACCGGAATCCGCAACCGCTGTTCCCAAATTGGCTCCCTTCGCGGCATGGTTCCAAAGTAAGCGGCAAAGAGACCCCGTCTGGCGGAGTGGGTAAGCGATCGGCTATCGGCTGCTGAGTTTGTGAGCCGATGTGAGCTTCTATGTCTGCGCCTAGTTCTGGAACTAGAACCTTCCATATGATCGAAGCGGTTGCCGAGCGTCTTGAGGGAGCGCCGCGGCAGCTTCGCCGACGCTGGTCGGACGAGTTTAAGGCGCAAGTTGTGACAGAGGCGCTGGAGCCTGGCGCGAGTGTCTCGGCGATCGCCCGCCGGATTGGCATTCACCCGTCGCAGCTGTTCGCCTGGCGCCGTGATGCTCGGGCAGAGCGACATTGTCCCGCGCGGCACTCGAGTTGCGAGGGTGTGGTGGTGTCTGCGGCAGGCGCAGTGATCGAAATTGCCATTGGCGAGGTGATCGTGCGCGCCGGCGTGGACGTCGACGAGGCGCAGTTGCAGCGGGTGATCCGGGCGGTGCGTTCGGCATGATCCCCTCCGGCGTGAAGGTGTTCCTGGCTAGCCATCCAGTCGACTTCCGCAAGGGTATCGATGGCCTTGTTGCGCTGGTACGCGATGCCGGCTCAGATCCGTTCGATGGTTCGCTTTATGTGTTCCGCGCCAAAAGAGCCGACCGAATAAAGATCGTATGGTGGGATGGCTCTGGCGTGTGCCTTTATTTAAAACGGCTTGAGAAGGCGAGGTTCTGCTGGCCGCGGATCGGACATCATCGGGTGCAGCTGAATGCTGCGCAGTTGATGGCCCTGGTCGATGGGATGGACTGGAAGCGGGTCCGGACCGCGGCGGTCAAGCCGCCGGAGATTGTTGGGTAAAAGCACTGCGGCGAAGTGAATCAGTGAGCTGAAAGGGCAAGAGAACAGGGGCAAAATGTGCTCTGGTAGGCCCAATGATGCCGCCCGATCTCAACCTCCCAAATGACGTGGAGATGCTAAAGGCCATGGTGCTTGCCATGGCCGAGAAAGCGGCCCGCGCCGATGCTCTGGAGAGTGAGGTCGCCGATCTCAAGGCCTGCAACGCCGATGCCGATGCGCGCATCGAGCGACTGACACAGATCCTGAAGGCCTTCGACCGCGCCCGGTTCGGCCGACGATCGGAAAAGCTCGGCTCTGCGAATGGCGACGTCGAACAGCAAGCCTTTGTCTTCGAGGAGATCGAGACCGGCATCGCTGCGATCAAGGCCCAGGTCAGCAAGGGCCGTGCGCAAGCGGATAGCAAGCGTGCACCGCGTCGGCGCAAGGGCTTTGCGCCCCATCTGGAACGGATCGAAACTGTCATTGAGCCGGAAGAGCTGGCTGAGCATGCCGGCAAGCAGAAAGTGCTGATCGGCGAGGACGTGTCGGAGCGTCTGGATGTGGTGCCGGTAAAGTTCCGTGTGATCGTCACGCGCCGTCCCAAGTATGCGTTCAAGAACGCGGACGGCGTGATCCAGGCGCCGGCCCCGGCCCATATCATCGAAGGAGGCATTCCGACGGAAGCGCTTTTGGCCCAGATCGCCGTCGCCAAATATGCCGACGGCCTGCCGCTCTACCGGCAGGAGGCGATCTACGCCCGCGACAAGGTCGAGCTAGACCGCCAGTTGATGGCGCAATGGATGGGCAAGCTCGGCTTCGAGCTGGAGATCCTGGCCGACTACATCTTCAGCGAGGTCAAGAAGGCCGAACGGGTCTTTGCCGACGAAACCACTTTGCCGACGCTCGCTCCGGGCTCCGGATCGACGAAAACGGCCTATTTGTGGGCCTATGCCAGGGATGACCGAACGTTTGGCCGCGACGGTCCCCCGATGGTGGCTTATCGCTTCGAAGACAGCCGCTCCGGCGAATGCGCGGTCCGGCACCTCAATGGTTATCGCGGCATCCTGCAGGTGGATGGCTATGCCGCCTATAACAAGCTCGCGCGATCCGATCGCGGCAATGATGGCATCACATTGGCTGGCTGCTGGTCACACTGCCGGCGCAAGTTCTACGAGTTACATGTTGCAGGGAGCTCAGAAGTGGCAACGGCGACGGTCGAGCGGATGGCGAAGCTTTGGCAGGTCGAGAAGACCGTGCGCGGTCAAAGCCCCGACGCACGCGTCGCCGCGCGCCAGCAAGCCTCCGCGGCGATCGTCGCAGATCTCTTCGACCTCTGGCAGCAGACCTTGCGGCGGATCTCCGGCAAATCAAAACTGGCTGAGGCGATCCGCTATGCCGTCTCGCGCCGCGCCATCTTCGAGCGCTTCCTGGCCGACGGCCGCATCGAGCTCGACTCCAACATCGTCGAACGCGCCATCAGGCCACAAACAATTACGAGAAAGAATAGTCTCTTCGCTGGCAGCGACGGCGGCGGACAAACCTGGGCGACTATCGCAACACTGCTGCAGACGGCGAAGATGAACAACATCGATCCGTTCGCCTGGCTCGCCGTAACGCTTCAGCGTATCGCCAACGGTTGGCCGAGCAGCGAACTCGACGCGCTTATGCCATGGAACCACGCCGCCTGACGGCCTCAGCTTGCCGCTTACGTTCCAAACACGGAGATACCGTGCGAACCACTGGGCGCAGAAGCCGCTCGGAATGAAGTCAAGTCCCGCGTGTGGTAGGCGGTCGCGTTCCGGCCCATAAAGAGTCGTCCGTGAAGATCGGCTAAGCGATTGAGGCAGAATCGCATTTGCTGGTGTGGACTGTTTTTGGATTGCAAGGTTTTGATGTTTCGAGCCTCGGAACCTTGCAATTTCATTTTCAGGATTCAGTCGAATCGCCAGTCATGATTCCGTGGTCGCGTCGGAGGTGACGATGCGACCGAAGAAGCAAAGGACGACGGGATCTGGCGATCTGTTCCGGGCCAGGCTGGACCAGATCATCAACATGAAGCACGAGCTGGTTCAGCTCGCCGGCAAGGTCGATTGGGACTGGATCGACGGCGAGATCGCGCCGCTCTACAGCGAGAACGGTCGGCCGGGGATCGCGACCCGCTTCGTGATCGGGCTGCTGCTGCTCAAGCAGATTTACGGCCTGTCCGATGAGGGGGTGTGCGAGCGCTGGGTCCACGACCCGTATTTCCAGTACTTCACCGGCGAAGAGTTCTTTCAGCACGCGTTTCCGCACGAGCGCTCGGACCTGAGCCACTGGCGCAAGCGGCTCGGCGACAAGCTGGAGCTGTTGCTGGCCGAGAGCCTGCGGGTGGCGCACGAGGCCGGCGCGTTACGCAGCCAGGACCTCAAGCGGGTCACGGTCGATACCACCGTGCAGCCGAAGGCCATCGCCTTCCCGACCGATGCCAAGCTGCTGCACGCGGCGATCAGGGGGCTCAACCGCCTGGCGAGGAAGCACGGGGTCAGGCTGCGGCAGTCCTATCTTCGCATTGCCAAGACCGCGGCCATGATGGCGGGACGCTACGCCCATGCCAAGCAATTCAAGCGGCATCAGCGGCAGTTGCGTATCCTGCGCAGCCGGCTGGGCCGGATCATCCGCGATATCCGCCGCAAGATCGAAGGTCAGGCCGTGCTCGAGAACGCGTTCGCCCTCCCGCTCGGCCGGGCCTCGCAGATCCGCTCGCAGCAGCAGCGCCAGCGCGGCTGGAAGCTCTATTCCTTCCACGCCCCGGAGGTGGAGTGCATCGGCAAGGGCAAAGCAGCCGCGCCTTACGAGTTCGGTGTCAAAGCCTCCATCGTCACCAACAACCGCCGTGCTCCCGGTGGCCTGTTCGTGCTGCACGCCAGGGCGCTGCCCGATAACCCCTACGACGGTCATACCTTGCGCGACGTCATCGACCGCACCGAGACACTCACCGGCTGCGCGATCGAGCGGGCCTATGCCGACAAGGGATATCGCGGCCACGACGCACAGAACCCGCGCCGTGTCTTCATCTCCGGCCAGAAGCGCGGGGTCTTCGGTATCATCAGGCGCGAGCTGCGCCGCCGCTCCGCCATCGAACCCATCATCGGACACCTGAAGACCGATGGTCACCTCGGCCGCTGCTACCTCAAAGGCCGCGCCGGAGACGCCGCCAACGTCATCCTCTCAGCCGTCGGCCACAACTTCCGCCGCATCCTCGCCTGGCTGAGGGGTCTTTGGCGCCTCTTCCTGGCCACCCTCATCGCAGCCATCAGCGACCGTTCACCGCTGCAATCGGCTTCTTAACGGACGACTAAAGAGGTTCAGTGCTCTCGGCGCGCCAATCGGTCCGAAAATCAAACGCCTAGAATTTACGACCGTTCGCATTTTACTTGCCGATCGCTCGTTGTTTGTAGATCAAGCTAACTTGTTCATCGAACGACTTAACGGCAACTTTCGCCGATGGTAGCCGTAGATCCGAACATCTTCGCGGATCTGCTCGCTGACCGAGCGCACGATACGTTTCTTCCGCCAGTTCCTGTTGAGATCGATCGGAATGGAATTGCCTCGAGGAACGACAAGAAGATCGTTCCGTTCGTTCAAGTAGACATCGTACATTGAAGTCCTCGCTCCAGGTCAACATAAGCCGAAGCCCCAGACCTTTGGTGACTTGGACGACACAGTCTCAAGAAAGCCGAACAGGGTGCTTTGCTCTCGGAACGCCTAGGCTGGCAGGGACGAATTCTGCTTCATCTAGGCAACAGGGACGAAGCTGAAAAACACTTCAGACTAGGCACCGTCTCGATCGGCGGGAGTCGGAGGCCTCGGCTTGGGTTGTTTTAAGCTCGTCGTTCCTAATGGTGCCGACCTATGCAACTAGCCGTGGCTTTCCGTGCTGCTTGCTTTCTAGTGATCCGGCTGGCGTCTATAACCTAATATCTGTTTCTGGGCTCAGTTGGCATTATCCTGCCCCTCATTTCGGGAGACCCCTTTTTGAAATGAAGGAAGTTACAGACATCATAACATTCTACGTCATTCAAGCGGAAGCCATACGACGATATGTGGTTCACCAGAAAGACCGGATCGAAAGCGAACGCCTTGAACCCGTTGGAACAATCTAATCGAACATAGTCATCCGTGCGCGCCACCCCCTTAACGGTGATGCCACAAAGGTCATAGTATTCATGGCGAGCCACCGTTGCCGTCTCGCTCGTCGAAAAGAGCGAGAAAGCTAGATCAAAAGGCGCTTTACAGACCAGCGACAGAAATTCCATCGGCGCATCCATCGTGCCAATGAAATTAAATGGCAGTATGCAGAGCACCTTTCCATCATATCGGCGCATTATCTCGTCGATTAACCGCGTTCTTTCGAAGAATTTTCTGGCTTCGCAGCGGATAACCGCTCCTCTCCGATTTTTTAACCGACGCATACGAGGTGGATTTATTTCAATGCCAAGATAATCATTGTCATCGTTCTTAATGCCGATAAGGCGGTAGCCACTACAACCTACTTCTATGATCAGCTTGTAGTGGGTCTTGCACAGGAGATCGAGGTAAAATAGTCTCTCACGACGATGAAATTGCCGCACCTCGGCAGTGAAGTAGCTCGGACGCATGAGACGTACGCCTTCATCGCCTAGGTAGATCGCTCGATTGACTTGCTGGGATCGGAGCGCGGAGGAGTTCACCGGTGCCTCATATCATCTCTTGCGGATGAGACGTAAAGCCTACGGCATCGTCGTCCCATCGCCGTAGTCAATTCGTCGCTCAGCATTTTCGCGGCTGATGCCATATCCCCGACCGTCTGCTCGGGGCAGATGAGGTCCACCACTGTACCGGGCGGCGTCCAACTCTCGGGCAGGTCGGTTACGTCAATGGTAATAAGGTCCATCGAAACGAAGCCGACGATAGGCGCACGACGACGATATATGAAGACATGCCCTCGATTACCCAGAGTACGCGGAAATCCATCTGCATAACCAATCGCGGCGGTCGCGACCCGCATCCGCTTCTTTACTGTGTAGGACCTGAAGTATCCGATCGCTTCCCCATGCTCGACTTTACGGCATTGAATAATTTGCGTTCGCAGATGAACAACTTGCATTGGCTTGAAATCGGGATCCTCGGACGTCGAGAAGCCGAAAATTCCTCCACCCGATCTTACGAGGTCAAAATGAAACTCACGTCCGGCGAACAATCCGGCCGAATTCGATAGGGAAAGATGCGCATTCGGGAATAAGTGGGAAAGTCTGCGAAACCGATTCAGTTGTTGGAGACAAATCTCGTCTCGCCACTCTGCACAGGCGAGCTGACTCATGAACAGCACGACAGGCAATTCAGATAATCCGCTTCTATTTTCGGCGATTGCGCGCAACTCATCAATGGAAAACCCCAATCGAGACAGGCCAGTGTCGACATGAATTCCTGCGGGCAGCGCGCGATTGCGAAGTCGGCAATGCCGAAGCCAGGCCTCCAATTGTTCCCTGCTGTTGAGGATCGGCAGCAAATTGTGCTGCTCGGCCGCCAGCTCCATGCCCGGCAAAGCGCCGTAGAGCATATAGATCCTTGCCGATGATGGCAGCACATCGCGCAGGGCGACGCCCTCCTCCACATCAGCGACGAAAAAATGCGCGCAGCCGAGGGAAGCCAGGAAGGGCGCTATACGTGTCGCGCCAAGACCGTAGGCATCAGCCTTGAGGACGGCGCCGCAAGCGCTGCGAGGCGCAAGCCCCTGGCACTTCCGATAGTTGGCTTCAATGGCGCTGAGATCAACAATCATGGTCGATCTCGACGTCTCGCGAACGGACTCTACAGGTTTATGATAGGGATAGGCTTCGAGACCAATCGGCATATGTCATCTCATCACGCCACGCCGACGACAATCAATGGTGAGAATACAGTGATCGAATTGCCTCTTCCGCGCACGCGGGCCCAAAACGAAACCCGTTACCTCCACCGCCGCCAACGACATACAGGCCGGCGACATCTTGAGCTGGGCGAGAGAACGGGACACCATCGTCAGAATAGCAGTCGCAAAACACACGCGCTGATGCGATCGCGGGAATGTCAGGAGAAAACCATTTTGTCAGGATTGCGTTGGCGCGTGCGAGATCATCCGAACTGACGTGCAGCCCGCCGGTGTCAGGTCTCACATCCCATTCGTGCGAGGTGAAACTGAACAACCAATACCCCTCTTCGATCATAGGGATCAGGAACGCATAGTCATCGAACAAGCCGACCATTGGACAGTTCGTTGTAGGGCGCGCCGCCAAGTGAAGCGCGACGACCTTTTTAACTCGCAATCGCGGCCCCTCCGCTAAATGCGCGCGCAACGGTGACTCTGGCAGCCATGGACCGATTGCCAGAACGGCCCGCCTCGCCGAGAGTTCGCTATCATCAGATGTCTGAAGACTAATATGGCTCGGTCTTTGCCGTATCCGTGCAATCGATGTGCGCTCCCGTATCGAAGTTCCGACAGCCTTGAGCCGTTGGGCCAGATCCCGAACAATGGAATTGACTGGGCAGTAAGACCCCCGATCCAGCGCCACGACCATATCGCCGGGAATCAAAAATTGCGGCAGCGATAAAAGCCTCTCCCTCAGCGCAAAAGAAGTCGATGGGGCGGTGCCGACCACACAGCTCATTCGCGTGAGTTCTTCCGGATCGCGCGTCAACCACAATACGTCGCAGTCTCGACCGCTGGGCCACCCATGGGGATAGATCTCTCGCCAAATCTTTGAACCACGATTGAGGAGGCTTCTTTCCTTTTCATTACGACCGATGTTGATTTGGATTCCCGGGGCAAACCCACTGGCACCAGACCCAACGGTCTCTCGATCGAAGATCACGATTCTATCCCGGGGCCGGCTATTCGCTGCAATGAAGGCGGCACTCAGGCCCATGACGCCCGCGCCCATGACCGCCAGGTCGTAAATGCTGTCGGTCATCGAGCTCCCTCCCAGGCGATAGACAAAGCGCCCAGAATTTCGCTGCCGCGATTCTCCAAATAATGGGTTCGATGGGGCTGCAGAAACACCAGATCGCCGGCCTTGATGGCCAATTCTCCATCGTCAGTTATCACACGACCTTGGCCGCTCGTGATGCGCCAGATCTCGCAGGAAGAATGGGAATGAGGCGTCGACACAGCGAACGGATCTAGCCGAAATTCGATGAGCTCGACGGGACAAGGGGTCCGGGATTCGCCGATTTCTTCAACGTGCTGCAAGACGACACCGGGGCTATAGATCGTCATGTCGCCCAGGGCCATCAACCGTGCATTCTTCATGGCAAACTCCGAAAGATCCAGTTGTCGTGGCAGACTTGTTCGCCGGTCAGCAGGCCCTCTCGAAGCCAACGCTACTCCACTCGATGACGCCGGTTCCCGGCGCGCAATCGTAGGCGACGCGGCCGATGATTGAATTGAGGATTTGCGAAGCGCGCCAAGGAACCAGGCTTAGATTTGTATCGGCAATGCCACGTTGAAGGCGTGCGCCATTCTGGACGTACAAACGGCACTTTTCGGGACCGTCAAAACGAGCCGAGAACTCCTTGTCGACTACGATTTCTTGAGAGCCACCCGGAGCATTCAAGACCTTGAGCCGACCTGCGATCGGCTCAAGAAACGATGGGATTTCGGTGCGGTAGCCTGTGGCTAAGACGACAATGTCTGCGACATGTTGTGAAGAAGTGCCTGTCTTCCGCTGACGCAAATCCAAGCGAAAGGGAGACATGCCCCGCAAGTCTTCGGCCGTGGTGTCCACGTATACCTTTACGTGCGCGGGGTAGGACTGTCTATGAACCTCGCGGTCGTACAGCGTATTGTAGATAGCGCGCAGCGTCGAGCAGTTCACGCCATCGCTCGCCAACGATTGTCGCTCAAGAGTTTGCTTCCGGGCGGCTTCACTCTGGTCAAAGAACCAGTCACCATGTTGCGGAAAGAACCATTCATTGACGAAAGGACTGTCTTCGAGCGCAAATATGCTTGCGCGGCGCGTCACCCAGGTCAGGGTTCCCAATGGACCGCATGCACCACTGAGGAGATGAAGGAATATCTCAGCCCCGCTTTGGCCGCCGCCTACGACCACGACACGCTTGCCGGAAAGCTCACGTCGCCGCAGGAGAAGGGTACTCCCGTGAAACACCTCGTTTGGCGGCGCATTCCTGCCCCACTCAGGAACAGACGGTACCCTGCCCACGCCAAGCACAATCGTACCGGTTTGGTACTTGCGGCAATTCGTTATGATATTAAAGGCCTCGCCGCGCAGTTCGACTGCGCTCACGTGCTCGCCGAATTGGATGTTCGCCAGCTTCGCCGCTGCCCAGCGCAAATAGTCCTCAAATTCACTACGAGTAACAGACGCCAGCCCCCGAACAATAGCTTGATAAAGTCGCTTCTTATCATGCAAGTAGGCGAGGAAACTGTATGCACTCGTCGGATCAGCCGGTGTGACCAAGTCCTTTAGCGGGCTGGTTTGCATGACGGCACCTGCCAAAAGCAGACCGGGATGCCACTTTACCTTCTCTGAGCTCTCAAGGACGTTCAACGAAATGTCCAGAATCGGAGCCGCAAGCGCTGCCAGACTCAGATTAGCCGGCCCCGCACCGATCGCGATGACGTTATAGCTGTCGGCGTGCTTCAGCATCCCATGATCCCTACAAGGAGCCAGTCAATGTTCTCGGCTGCCCGAGAAAACTTGAGTTGCAAGAAGGACTGCATTCGCGACGATAAGCACCATCATGGTTATAAGCAGATTATCGAAGCCGCCGGCCTTCACGATTTGCCCTGCGATGCATGGAAATCCGAATAGGCCAATGAAGTAGGAGAGCGTGAAGACTTGAGAGGCAATAGCCAACGACGTGCCTTCCGTGTCAGCAATGTACACGACCATACTGTTCAGGGTCGAATAGCTGAGACCGTATCCCAGCGCGAACATCATTGTTCCGATGATGTAGTTCGCCGTACTGCCTACATTCACGAAGAGGATGAATAGCCCTCCGATAGTGCATATGCTGAGAACCGCGGCTACGCGCTCAAGGCGAAACTTTCCAATTATCGGCGCCACAGCGAACCGCATGAAGACGGCTGTCAGCGTGAAAACAAGAAAGAATGTGTCGGCAGACTGCGATCGCGATGCAGCATAGAGCGTTTGGAATGTGAAAAGACCGGCGAAGACGCATGCCCCAAGGCCGATCATGATGATCGGATATCGCGTGTTCGATTTGAGGGCTTTTAGCACGCCTTCCACGTTGAGACGTACAGTTGGCAGTTTGGTCTGAGGAGCGTGCGCCAGCCCCCTACCGGCGAACTCCAAGAACGTCGCGCCAACGAGACATGCAGCCGCAAATAGGGCGTACACCGCAATGTAGGATCCCGCAGTCACCGCGACGGTGCGCGCGAGAGGAGAAGCAAGCCCGATACCCAGCATTTGAGACCCGGAAAGCAAGGTCAAATACTTGATACGGGCTTCAGCCCGCACGTGACCCAGGACTTGAAGCGGCGCCAGCATATAGAAGCCAGACCACCCAATGCCGAGAAGAAGTCCTCCGACGTACGCGAAGAGCGTTAAAGTTGACGCTAATGCGAAAGATATCATCGCGGCCGCCATCATCACTGCGGCCACGGTGATAGTTCGCATTAAGCCAAGTGAATCTGCGATCCGGCCGACCATTAGCGAACACAGTATCGTTGCGATCGTACCGGTCGAGATAACGGCTCCGGCGGTCGTGGCGCTTTGCTGAATGGACCGCAGGGCGTCCACGAGAAAGAAGCTCGAGCCATAGGATGCGGCCAAGCTAATACTACCAAGCATGAAAGGAATGGAGACTTCTAACGGCATTGCACTGGGCAGCTTCTCGGCAGGAACGATGTTCGCGACTGTCACGCTGCAATCCTTCCGGGAAGGCATCGTTCAATATCTGAAACCGCCAACCTGCGCCCATCGATCTTCGGTGCCGCTCCATTTCGGTGAGGTGAAGGCGTCGAAGCGCGTGCGGCAACGGGATGGCCGCTATGACCGAGCCAACGCCATAAAGCTTCTGTTATCTTGGGCATCAGCGGCCAAGCCAGTATGCAGAGCCCCATAAGCCAGGCGTAGGCGGTCTTATGGTTCGGCGAGCCATCAAGATGATCAACCCATTCGATAAGCGGCCGCGACGATTGCGATACCCGTAGACGGTCGAGCGAAAGCGCGGCGCACTGCTTTTCGTAGAGTCGATCCAACGTAACCATCATCGCACCATCAACGTGACATCCAGCGAGAGAAGGCATCGAGTTTAGGGACTCCGTGCAGCGATCGATTGCCGCAGATATCTTGTCGAGAACCGCGTTATAGCGATCGACCAAGCGCTCTGGTACCAAGTCGGTCTCGGTTTCTTCCGGGCAGATTTCCGACAGGTACACTCTGAGGACGTCGACCGATATATTTGGAATTCGAGCGATTTCGCCTGCCCAGATCACGTGGCCGCGACTCGTAGAGAACTTCGAACCGCTCAGCCGAATGAAGTGATTGAAAAAAATTCGATCAAATGGGCGGAACGAGTTCTGACCCAAAGCGCATCCCGTAACTCCGACAAGCATCGGGATTGTGTTATCGATACCGGTACCGCCAATGAGGAACGCATTGGACTCGCGCGCAAAAGGATTGGGCTTGTGGGTGCCCTCCGTGTCCTTGTAACCGCAATAGAGAGAATGAGCGTAGAGTAAGGAGGAGTAGCTAAACAATATCTGCTGGCTGTTGAAATGTCGTGAATTCCAAGCCAGCCCGTGTAGTCCCGGTACGGTCAGCCTCATTTGCTGCCCTTTACGTGCGACGTACCGTTTCCCTATCTCCAGAAAGCTGGATTCGATGGCCGTATCGTCCCACTCCCGTAGAAGTCGGTCCTTTCCCGAAATTGAAAGGAATGCTGAAACGTTTTCCAACCATTCGACAATCCGCCCGCGCCTGGATACTGGATTCAGCGCTTCCTCGGGCTCAAAATGATGTCCACACTGTTCGCAGAAGAAGCTCCCCGCAGATGCCAGGCAAACCGGACAGGTTGCACCAAACCAGCCTCCAATGCAGAAACGCTCTTCTGGCGTGGCAGTAGAACCTGCATCGTCCACTGGTAAGCGACCTGCGAGGAAACGAAGCGAGCCCGCTGCAGATAAGGCGCCCATCAGCGCGTTGCCGACCTTCGAAAAGCGCTGCAGATTGCCGCCATACGCTGGGTCATCGAAATGATCGAAAACGACACCGACGGAGGCGAGATCTTCAACAATTCTGATATGGAAGCCATGTGCCAAGGCTGACGGGTCAATGTTCTCAAGAGCCGCTCGGACCAGGACATGGTTCTCGAAACCGTCAGTCGTCAGTCCAGAACGGACATGATGCCCCGCCCTCTTCAGGTGCTTCTGTACAACATCCATTCTGAGATATGGCCCAGCGGCATGCCCCAGATGTGCTCTGCCATTGGCGGTCAAGTTGACGGGAGATATATACACATCAACGGGATGCGTATTCGCTACATTTATCCGCGAGATCGTTGGACTTTTTTTCATAGCTGCACAGTGACTTCTATGAACACATTTCTGGAAACATCCAAACAGGTGCCAGACATCGCCGCTAGGGCGCGAAAACGCATGCGGCTTAGGGGTTATGGACGCAGTCCGGCTGCGTATTTCAAACTGGGCTCCATACGTCGAAGACCTGCAGCGTACTGTTTGAGATTTTAGAGCAGACGACGCTGTTTCGCGGGATACTCGACGTATCGCTCTACCTCAGCTCGCAACATAGGTAACCTCCTGACCAACCGCTGCTTGGATGCGATCAGTTCTGACGCCGTGAACGAAGCAAACGGCGCGCCAACTGAAAATGCGTGCTTCTTGGGCTTGTCAGAGCCTCCCGTTCGTCAACTTTCCGACATTGGTCACGAATCTCACAAGTGGGCCGGTAAAGCCGGATGAGAGCGGTCGTAGGCAGATAAGTTTCATTTTTTGCGACCATTGCAGCCAGCTGGTGATGCCGACGACTTGGGGTGGCGACCAGTCCGGACATAGCTTGTTTCCGCGGATCAACGCGTCACAGCTAATCGCTCACCATTAAATTAACCTGGGGTACGCCTGCACAACGGGCCGAGGTGCCATCCTAAACATTCCGCGCAATCCCTGGTTTAGGCGGGGGCCTTGATCCGGGATCGATAGCGCTGAGGCGCATACATTCTGTTGCATATGCCGTGGTTGGTAGCGACCGAGAGGTCAGCGAGATCATTGGAACGGATGTGGATGTCACCGAACAATACGCGGCCAGGCAGCGGTTGGAAAACACTCTTGCAGCACTGCAGGAAAGCGAGCAGCGAGTTCGCTACTACGCCGAAACGGCCTCGGACTGGCTCGGGATACCGGGCCGGATCACCTGTGCACCCGTCTTTCGGAACACGCGAGCGCTGCAGGCCTCTGGGCGGCCGAGCTCATTGGCCTGGCTCGTTGGGACGTTGCGTGCGATGTCGAGGCAGAACCCCAGAAATGGCAGCAGCATCGAGCAACGTTAGCTGCACATCTTCCGTTTCGCGATCTGATCTATCCCGTCATTCGCTCATTCAGCCACAGTACAGAATACGTGCAGCTTAGTGTGGCTGATTGTGGCGTCGGAATCGCTGAGGATGATACGGACCGTGTCTTGGATCCCTTCTTCACCACTAAATCAAGCGGTCTGGAATGGGACTTTGGATCTGCCGTTCAATCATGGAGGCTCACGGAGGGCGTCTGTCATTTGCCCGCAAGTCGGAGCCGGCTGCGACGCTTCAATTCACTCTGCCGCTGCACAGGAAAGCCATGTCGTGATTGGACGTTCTGAGTCGCCGCACGACGACAGGAAGGCTGGGGCCCGTCAAACGGTCGTCTCGTCGTCGTGAACGATGGCTCAAGGCCGATCGCTCAAGAACCTCTTCAATCCGTGCGCCCGGGCGTCGCCAATTTCGGACGGCTCGCGAGATACGGCGGAGCAAGCTTCTGTTGTCAACAGTCTGGTTCCACCCGGCTGGCGGATTGAGCGGTTCTCGATTTCCAGACCGAGCTGCCGTCATTGACCAATCGGCCCGAGATTGAAGCGTTGGCGAAGAGGTTCCGATCCTTCCGGTCCACAGGCGTTCCCACGAATTGGTGGAACGAACAGCTTTGTCTCATAGCCGCCGAACCACCGATGCCGGGACAAGCAATCTATTCGCACGCGGCGAGTTCAACGATCGTCGCCGTGTCGAGGACCCTGCCGGCAAGGTCCTTGATCAAGATCTCGTTTCCAGATTCGGCGAGTTCATTTGCCTTGGCGAGAGCTTGCTTTGCGGAGGAAACGACGACCCGGATAGCACCGTTGCCGCTTTTCGAATAAACCTGATATCCAACGCCACCCATCGCGCCTCGCTGACGAAGATCTCTAACGTTCCTACAGATCCGCGCCTAGTGCAAACGAGCCACAGCCCACACCTTCCGAACGGAACGAGTGCCAGGCGCTGGTCTGTAAAGGATCACTGGATACACCGCTTAGCCGGCCGTTGTACGATTGAGAAGGCCCGTCGAAAGATGTTGATGCGTGCCTGGGTTGCCATCATCGCGAAACGCCCAGGGCGCAGCAAGCCGGTTCTGAGCGGCATCTCGCGAGGCCTCCCTTTCCGAACAAGCGCAGCGCCGCTAGCCGCTACTGACCCTGAGATGTTGTCCACCCCGTCGCCGAGAATGCTCGGAACGGAGCTTTGGCGACGATATATCTGGACCAATCAGCCGAGCTTGAAGCAGATCGATTTTCCCTCGACGGTACACTTGGCTTCTGACGAGGCTGGGACGCCGATCTGACGCTCAGTCTGTCTATTGGACTGCGGGGCAAAGCGACCGCCGCTCGATTTGCCGCTATCCTCCGCGACATCGTTCTGGCAAATCGACTCTTCTGAATGTTCCGCGCGTCAGCCTTTTCGGCCGGCCGCTGCAGGTCGCGCGCCTTCTCCCGGCAGCACTTAGCCGTTTAGGGAAGCCTCCTGCCGGTCGACCGCCGAGCGCTAAACCGAGTGATGGACGATAGAGTCCGACCTCGATGCGCCCCGCCAAGGGGCTGGGACAGCCACTGGTTGCTGCGCCTGCGAACAGAGGCAGATTGGTCACGCTTGGCAAATGGCCGCTATGGATAAGCAAGCAAGACAGTGCCAGCTGCATCCGGCACGGGTTAGAGAAGTCTCTGACTTTCGTCGATCGGCACCTGACACACGAGGCGGAGTGCCAGGCCATCTATGGTTTCTCAAAACGGAATGCGCCTTCACACCAGAGGCCACGGCGACCTGACGGTTGCTGCCGAAGACGTCCGCGGCTCCAGGTCGTAAAACTATCCGAATGCTTCACGGCGTGCCGGAGCACGAATTCTCGATGATGACGCTCGCCAGCCCCTTCACATGGACGTAATGAAACTGCAGATGATCTAGGGCGGGGTTCGTTCGCAATCTGGTGCTCAACACGCTCAGACAAATGCTGGCATGCAGCGCTGATGGACAATCCAGATCGCGGGTCAACCGCACCCGCGCCAGCATATGACGCTGTCGCAAAGCTCCTCACATTCCGCCCGCATTGCCGCTATCAACGCCCGCACGCAAAGAATGCACAAGTTCTCGCTCGACGAGATCGGCCCCTCATCAAGCGAACCTCTAACATCTCCACACCGTCAGCGTGGCTTCATCTCAGCACGTTGCCGTATGCTGAAGCGGCAGACTCGGAGCCCACATCCGGTTACCCCTAATCGCGACGTCCTGATTCTCAGGTCTCCATCGTTTCCGCGCCGGGAAAGACGGAGATCTCGGCAGAGTTGGTGAAAGCCCCGAACGCTCAGGCGACCCTTTGCGTGACAACGGTCGATATATCACGTTGGTTCGGGTTCCTGTAGCGCTCGGCAAGACTTTTGAACACCTCACCCATCTGATCTGAGCGAACAGTAAACTCCCCATAATTAGGATCAAAGAGGGTCGTCATTCCATTCGATGTCGACGTCGCGATTGAGTGTCTGCCACCTGCTGCGAAACGCAAGCTGAGCACGTACACCGATGGATCGGCCGTGATTTCGTTCACTATCTTGTTAATGCGCGAAGATGAGCCAAACCTATATCGTGTCTGTTCGTTGGATGGATGCAAACCCGCATCACTCAACATTTTGCCTCTTGCCTGAAAGTCATGAGAACCTCCTGCCCCAGCGTTTCGTAACTCAGTCTTGGCATCTTCATACTGCTTCTGCCGCACGGCCGCCGAGGCATGGTTTTGAGCACCCGGCTGCAGCGCACTCATTCGGGATGAGGGGCTACTATTGAGATCGAGCAGCCACTCCGCGGCCAACCCAAGGCAGATACCGTTAACATTGGCCTCAGGCAATTCAGCAGTCCTGTAATCGAACAGGGCACGGATCGGCCTTGCTGGAGAGGATGGATTGGAATCGGAGGACAGAGAGGATGTGCTGGAGTCGGAGGGCTCTGGACTGTAACCGTTTGCGTCTGGCCTGCTGCAGCAGCCCCCCATTTGGTCGAACGACTCACCATCTGACAGGCTCTCCTGTTGCGCGCATTCCGTAAGTGCTTGCGCAAAGCTGCCACTGTCCATCGACTGCCCCGATTGATCAGCCCGATTGGAAGCTATGGATTGTCCGCTCACTCGATTATACATGATGGCTCACCTGCCTCTTAAGCGCACGTTTCCTCAGAGCGAGTGCGGGATGCTCATGCTCTGCCTCTGAAGGATATTGCCGCAAGCTGACGGCGAGCTGTCGAGCCGACAAGCTTGGAATCGTTATCGTTCATGTCCCCTATTGGAGGCACACCGTTTTGATCGCCAGCTCTGTTCCGGGCGGGTGGCTGGGACTGCAGAGCACGTGGTTCCGCTTGAAGTGGTGCCCGCCCTCGATACGACTTCCGCTGTTGCTCGTACCCCTAGGTTCAACGCGCCTTTCCACAAGCACTGGCTTGAACACCCCCAAAAACTAATTCGAATCCCAACACGCCCACGATGAAAGTAGCTGCGGTGATGCATATGAGGCAAATCTTGCCGATTCAGTACACTTTAATGACCACCTGTGCGGCAGCAGGATTTCCGGCTGCCCCCCGGCACGTTGCAACTGGCAGAAAAGCCCGACATGTTCGGCAATCGCGCTGCCTTCCGGCGGCGCAGAACGACGTTTCTGCGCTAACCAAGCGCCCGCTTCTGCGCGGACATTGTTGATGCAACTCGTCATGCTGTCGCACTCATCCGTGCAAACAACATTGCCGCGTCGGACGGTCTTAGCCCAACAATGCCCACGAAGCTCGGCGGTGGCGTCGGGATGTCTCGATCAGTGGGTCTCCATAGATGCAGGCAATACCGGCTGTTATTCACATATTGCGAAAGAGGCGGATGCAATTGCATCACGCATTCCTCTTCATCCCAAAACAGGTCTTTTACGAAGCACATCTCTTCCCAGTTTGGACAACGCCGCGCCGTCGAGACAGCGACGTGCTCCCAGCTAGGACGAACTAATCCACTGATCTTGAGTTCACACCCGCAGGGACCCTGCACAAGAAACAGGCCGCAAGGGCCTGATCCAGGAACGCTGGCGAACTGGCCGTATTTTACCCGGCCAGCCTCAAGCTTCTCTATGATCTGCGCTCGCACGTCCCCTCCTTTGCCTCGCGGATCGCTTTGAAGTCGACGTAGATGACGTTGTCGGGCAACTGATCAATCGGCGCCAGCTCGGTCCTCACCCCGGCATTCCAAAACCACTCTTCAGCGAACCATCTGCTGAGAAATACGCTGATGTCCATCATCACTTGCTCTCCTAATTCTTGGTTTTCGAACGCTCACATCGTGTTTGAGGACACGACGGACACGCTCATCGCCCCCTTGATCGCAAGGCGCGCACGATCCGCTCGATACGAATCGGCCAGTTACACACCCATGGTTGACCCGACGGGCGGACCCGGTGGACGACTTCGTCACCACGTCGATCCTCGCGTGGGCCATCTTGCTCATCTATGCTGGCAGGCTTGGACTCTCATCGCCGAACAGCGCCGACCTGCAGGCAGATCAGCTCTTGAGCCTTAGCACGTCCAAACAAGTATTCATTGCCCTGCCCGTGCAGATCAGCTGGTGATGTGCTTGACCATATGAAATGGGTCGAGCCCGATCATGGCCCATCAACTCATCGACGATGGACCGATCGTCATCCCGGCGGCTCCATTTGATCGCATGTGATACCTGCTTGTAGATTCCATTATGGCGCGAAAACCGCGAGCGCTGCCGCCACTATGATTCGAAAGGGACGGCGCCTCGGTCCGCGCCGTCATGTGGGTCTTCGATAGCTCGCAGCACTCGCTTCTCGTGGTTTGAAACAGTGCCAATGCGTCATCTATGTGACCATGATCAGGCTGTAAGAGCGTAAACTCGAACTAGCTCGCATCGGAGCCGCAGCTGAGCCAACATGTCATTGAGTGAGCTGCCAACATCTCATCATTCTTCTTCCATCTCAGCAGCTCTTCGTCAGCTAGCGGTCAGGGAAGGAGGCTAGCTTGGCTTACTGCCTCAGACTCAATCGCGATCAACGGCGATCTTTCGGACCGCTTGTCGCCTGTGTCGCTGACGACGCACCTACTGGCGTTGGCTTTCAGACATCGGTGTCGCGAATTCGACTAAGGGCAGCTAGACCACGGCGCTGAACTCGACAAATCGCATTTTTCCTTTGTCAAAGCGGCGCCGGTACATCTCCGTTCGTGGCATGCTGATTGCAGCGGTCAAGAAAACGAAGCGAACAGGACGCGCCATAATCCACGATGGCCGTTTCGGCTGCCCGGAACGCTGCAGCGCTAAGCAGGCCGGCAATTCGCAGGGCTTTCGGCTGAGCGACGATACGAACGGAATTCTGACACTCAAGCCTTGAAGGAAGACCGCGAAACTCATGAGTGATACGAGACACCCAAACGCGCGCCCGCTTCCGTGGGCCAGCGCATCGTGGGATGAATGATGCACTGGCGCACACCAAAGCACCCCATGATCAAGCATTACGGCGCTGATTGCGGATCTTGGCCGACGCAAACGAAATGGAACCTGTGGCCACTGCTTGGGTTGTTCCTAAACGCGCTGCTCTGGGCCGGCATTTGCTGGATCGTCGCATCGCTCCTATGAGCGATACAGAATCGACGGCGATGTCTTGACAAATAGTGCGGCACACGAGCGCTTCTCGACCACTCGTATGCCGCGACTGTTCCGATCGAATCGTGCTGAGGATGAAGCAGGCGCACCACCGCCAGTCTGGCAGTGGCGATCTCTTTCTTTGACTTGGTTCAAGTCAACAACTGGCGGACTACCTAGACACGACATGCGGCTCTCTCGCGACGCAAACGAAACAGGCGGGGATAACAGGACAACGCCGCGAATCGGCGGACTGACATGACCCGCCAACATGCCGACTGACATCGACTACTACCCGCGCCCAGATGCGCAACTAAGGCCGGAAACGTGCTTTGTGACGCTTGCGCAAGGATGGCGACAGGGATCGCGTCGCCAGCCTCGCCAGCGCCCCGACCCCATCGCAACAGGAGCAGGCCGTCATACCACCATATTGCGCGCGGCCACCTCGTCCCTCTCCCCCGAGATCCATCGCCCCGCCGAACGGCGCGGCTCACCCCGTATACAGACTTGCAATAGACTTGGCCGCGCCGAGCGCACTGAGCGACCTTTGCTCCACAAAAGAAACTGCGAGCCGGAATGTGCGCGCGCGCTTTGCCGAAGCGCGGCCAGCCCTCACAACTCATAGTCGGACAACGCATCGTTCTCGTTTTGGCTCGCCTGCCAATCTTGGGCACGCAGAGCCAGCTTGTCGTATTCGATGGCAATCTTAAGAAGCCTATCTCTTAATTTGCCGTAAGCGAGTGCTTCCGCCTTCTTTCGCGTTGCTTCCGCACGGCCTCGCCAGTGATTGGGCTCGTAGAGTTTACTTTTTGGATTCATGGCGGTGAGCATGCAATTCTCAGATCAAAGAAATGCGACAACCGCGCTACGTACAATTACGTAACAGCGAGGCTCATCTCGTTAGCTACGCCACGGTACCATTCGCAGCCGCCGCACAGCAATACTGTGTGCACTGGTCCATCCGAACTCCCTCGCGCAGGCGTCGCTAAGACGGAATATGCACATTCCAAACATCTACAGGCGATTGGGCCCACAAAGGGGCTTGAATCGCTCGTTGCGTCAGATTGTACGATCCTAGACAAGTGAGGGCCACCTTCGACAATCTCGACGCTTCCTGACAGATAATGCGAACTGCGCGCCCGGGCCCATTTTCCGGTCGTCAGGTCATCTTGCGTTTGGCGCCAAATAACAACCACTGCACCACCGGCTTGAAAGGATATCATGAGTCAAAACCAACGACTCCGTTTGGCTTCGCTTCTCAATGCCAACTACCGCGCTATCGCTCTTGCTGTCGCAATGACAGCCGCAATCCCCGGACAGGTGAATGCGCGCGACCAAGCGCCGACCGCGGAGGAGAAGGAGGCTTGCATGGAGGACGTGTTCCGCCTGTGCAGCAGCCACATACCTGATCGTGCCGCCATTATGTCTTGTCTCCGATCAAAGCAAGCGAGCCTCAGCCAGCAGTGTCGCTACGTGATCTCCGTTCGAGATACTGGCAAGAAGAACAGTGACTCAAAGTGAGGGATCGCCGGCCGTGAGCGTGCCAGTTCACATTCAAAAATGGATCAAGCCTGTTCTTCCACCAAGGCAAGCGATCAAGCGCGGGCCGTCGAGAGTGGTACCAATCGGTCACAACTGACAGAAGCTCTGGCCCACAGTGCTTGTCCGGATAGGCGAATGCACAAATTACACTTCGATACGGTTCTAATCGCCAATAGGGGCGAGATAGCTGCACGAATCATCAAAACGCTGCGGAAGCTTGGACTCCGTTCTGCAATTGCCTACCACGAGGTAGACGCCCTGACCCCGGCCGTCTCCATGGCCGACTTGGCAATTCCGATCAGTGGCCGCACGCCGGTGGCGAGCTATTTGGACATTGCGCAGATCATAGCTGCCGCTCGCAAGGCGAACGCCGGGGCGCTGCATCCAGGATATGGATTGCTTTCCGAGAGTGCGGAGTTCGCCAGGGAGGTGATCAAGGCAGGCATTACCTTCATCGGGCCTGCTCCGGAAGCCATCGAACTCATGGGGGACAAGATCCGGGCCCGCAACTTCGTTCAGCGCAACGGCTTTCCAGTCCTTCCCTGCGCCATCGAAGAAGATGATCCGACGACATTCGTTTCGAGAGCGCAAGCTGTTGGATTTCCTTTGCTGGTTAAGCCGACGGGGGGCGGTGGGGGCAAGGGCATGCGAATTGTCCGCGACCCAAATGCATTGGAAGCAGCCATCGAGCAGGCGCGCAGTGAAGCGCGTTGCTACTTTGGAAATGGCCGACTTTATGTCGAACGATATCTCGAAATCCCGCGGCACATCGAAGTACAGGTGTTGGGTGACGCCTTCGGTAACCTAGTCCATCTCTTCGAGCGCGAGTGTTCAGTGCAGCGCCGCTTCCAGAAGATCATAGAAGAGACGCCCTCGCCCGCGTTATCACCACAATTGCGGACACGGATTTGCGAAGCCGCGGTCGGCATCGCCCGTGCGGCGCAATATCAAAATGCTGGAACGGTCGAGTTCATCCTCAGCGAAGGCGACTTCTACTTTCTCGAAATGAATACCCGCCTTCAAGTCGAGCATCCAGTGACCGAGATGGTCACTGGTGTCGACCTGATCGCCGAACAGGTTTATGCCGCAGCCGGCCGCGAACTTGCGCTTGCGCAATCCGATATTGCTTCGAACGGGCATGCGATCGAGCTCAGGCTGTACGCGGAGGCCCCCGAACGCGGATACGTTCCAACCACTGGCAAAGTACTTCTTCTCGAGTATCCGGACGGCGTACGGATCGACAGCGGCATCATGCGAGGTCAGCACATCACGGCGGCGTTCGATCCGATGCTTGCAAAGATTATCGTGCATGCCCCAAGCCGCATAGAGGCTGCTATGAAAGCCCATCGTGCGGTTCGAGAACTTGTTCTACTTGGGTGTGAGACCAATGCCAGCTTGCTCGCCCGGATCCTAGCTGACGAGGCATTTCTCGGCGGTCAGTTCCATACGGGATACCTTGAAGAAAACCCGCATCTTGCAACCGACAATTTTGCTACCGGATTGTCTGCGTTCCTGGCATCCGCCGCTCTCCTGACGAGACCGGTGCGTGCTTCCGCTGACGCCGTGCCCGAGCTTCACGCAGCATTTGGCAGCTGGAGAAATTGACGTGTATCACTCATTCGAGGTCGACCGCGTAGACCATAGGCTATGGCTTTCAACCAGCCAGCAGGGTTACCGGCTTCATTTGCGCGACCAAGTGATTGCCCCCGTCGCGTTCACGCATCACGGTGAGAGTAGTGGCATCCTGACCATTGCCGGGGAAAGCGAACCGGTCAGGTTTGCTATCGATGGCGACCTGATTCATCTGCATATACGCGGCAGAAGCCGCATTGTGCGCTACAATGACCCATTGCGAGCGCTCACTTCCGCGAATGACGAAACACGCCTGCTAATCGCCCGTGCGCCGATGCCTGGCGTAGTTGTTGCGACTACCGTTTCGCCTGGCCAATCAGTCTCGGCGGGAATGGCACTGATGATGATTGAGAGCATGAAGCTGCAGACGATCATACGCTCACCGCAGGACGGCATCGTCGATCGAATTCACGTCAAGGAAGGCGAAAGCTTCGAGCATGACGCTGAGCTGGTCACGCTCTCCGAAGAAGGGCGCTGAAATGCAGCGGATCGGTTCCGTAGCGGACGTTAACTCGCAAGCGTTTCGCCGCAACGATTGCCACAACAGACAGCTTGCGGCCGAATTGAAGGAACGGCAACGCGCTGCCCGCTTCCATCGGCCAGAACGGGATTTCGAGCGACTGCGTCGACAGAACAAACTGTTTGTTCGCGAACGGCTCGCAGCCTTGCTCGACCCGGAAACTCCGTTCCTAGAGCTTTCCACGCTGGCCGCCAACAAGGCGTATGATGGCGAGGTGCCCAGCGCCGCGCAGGTCGTCGGCATCGGCATTGTAGCGGGTCGGGAGGTGATTGTTCATGCCGACGATGCCAGCGTGAAAAGCGGTGCATGGTATCCGCTCTCAGTCAAGAAGATTGTGCGGGCCCTGGATATCGCCATCGAAAACCGTCTGCCGGTGGTTCATCTGTGCGACTGCGCGGGCGGGTTCCTGCCTTTGCAGGCAGAATTCTTTGCGGATCGCTACCACGCTGGTCGAATACTCCGGAATCAATCCATTCTCTCGAAGATGGGAGTGCCGCAGGTCGCCATCGTCATGGGCCACTGCACCGCGGCAGGGGCCTACGTCCCCGCGCTTAGTGAATACAACATTATGGTCGAAGGTACGGGGGCGATTTTTCTCGGCGGCCCCCCGGTCGTAAAGGCTGCCACCGGGGAACACGTGTCGGCCGAAGATTTGGGCGGCGCCCTCATGCATACCAACGTGTCGGGCACCAGTGATTACGTCGCAAGCTCTGAGATGCATGCAATTGCGATTGCCCGCGACGTCGTCGCTCGGTTCCGCCAACCGGCGAAAACTTGGATCGATCGAGTGGCTCCTGAGCCGCCCGCTTACAGTGCTTGCGAACTCTACGGTATCATTCCAAAGGATGCCCGAGCGCAGTTCGACATGCGAGAGATCATCGCTCGTCTGGTCGATGGCAGCCGATTTCATGAGTATCAGCCGCGTTATGGCACGTCACTTGTGTGTGGCTTTGCGCGGCTTCATGGATATCAAGTCGGGATCCTTGCCAACAATGGCGTGCTGTTCAGCGATAGCTCGCTGAAGGGTGCTCATTTCATCCAATTATGCGACAAGAATCGGACGCCCCTGCTCTTCCTGCAGAATGTCACGGGCTTCATGGTTGGCCGCGAATATGAGCGGCGTGGGATCACCAAGGACGGCGCTAAGCTGATCATGGCTGTGTCCGGAGCGTCCGTTCCAAAGTTTACGATTGTTTGCAATAGCTCGCACGGCGCGGGCACTTACGCTATGTCGGGACGCGCGTTTGATCCTCGATTTGTGTTCAGCTGGCCTAATTCTCAGATATCCGCGATGGGCGCTGAGCAGGCCGCAGGCGTTCTCACCCACGTCAAGGCACGACAGTTGGCTCGCGCGGGCGGACGCCTCTCCGAGCAGGAACTGGCAGCCATTCGAGAGCCAATTCTTGAAGAATATCACGAACGATCGAGCGCCTATTATGCGACCTCCGAAATCTGGGACGACGGCATCCTGGATCCTGTCGACACCAGAACCGCCCTCGCAATTGCATTGAGCGCTTCGCTCAATGCGCCGATCGATGCGCCGCAGTATGGCGTGTTCCGGCTGTAACGCAGGACCGAACACGAGATGCAGCTTGAGATAAACCACCTTGCGCAACCGTCAGCAGGTAGAGTTCGATGACAGCCAATCCGTGAAAGCAGTAGAGCATGGTGTACGTGACGTTCTGTGCACCTTCACCTGCAATCTGGCCGGCTACCTTCTGGTAGCCATAAGATCGGGCTTCGACCCCAAACAGGTAATGGAAGCCGGCTTCAACGCTCGACGACGCGGCGCGCGCAGGCCGAACGCTTCCGTGGACCGGATCGGAACACCGTGATCAAGAGACAGCCGCGGCAACCACCGGCGCGAGACATTTACGTTGGCGCTGGCGTCCACGCGCCTGCACTATTCTGATCGGCCGATGAGCTGTCCTGACAGCACCATAAGATGGAGAGCTTGACCCTCACGTAGCGTCAGGTTGTAGCCTCACCCAGGGGCCCGCGCCCAACCAACCGATACGCACGGGCCAATGAAGTATCAGCCGCCCAGGAGGCAGGCAGCTGCTTCGATGCACCAATGTCACGTCTCTTCAACGCCCCCCCGTTGAACGGACGAGCCTCAGCTTTGGACAGGGATCGTGGAAAGTTCGATGGAAGCGCTCAAATCGATCATTGGCAAAGTTGCCAGCGGCGCCACTCTGACGCGTGAGGAAACCGCGTTAGCCTTCGACAGCATGATGTCGGGACACGCGACCCCATCGCAGATCGGCGGCTTGTTGATGGGAATGCGGGTTCGCGGCGAAACGGTCGAAGAAGTTACCGGTGCAGCCTCGGCGATTCGGGATAGAATGCCGCGGGTCGAGGCGGCATGCGATCCCATCGATATCACTGGCACGAGCGAAGGCCCCATGTGGTCGGTTAACGTGTCGACATGCGCCTCCTTTATTGTTGCCGGGGCCGGCGTTCCTGTTGTCAAGACCGCCAACCGCGATGTGTCCTCAGGTTCGTGTGCCGCAGACGTGTTGGCGCGCCTCGGCGTGAAGATCGACCTTGAGCCTGAGGCGGTTGCGCGTTGCGTGCACGAAGCTGGCATCGGCTTCATGTTTGCGGCGCCCCATTATCCGGCGATGCAGCGCGTTGGCCAGATTCGGACCGCACTTGGGACCCACACGATTTTCAATCTAATCGGACCTCTGTCCAATCCGGCCAGAGTCAAGCGGCAGATGATCGGAGTATTCTCTCGCGAATGGGTCCAGCCTTTGGCGTATGTATTGAAGAATCTTGGTGCGGAATCGGTATGGGTGGTTCATGGCTCGGACGGACTCGACGAAATTACCCTTACCGGCCAAACCTTTGTTGCAGCCCTAGAGGCGGGTACAATCCGCACCTTCGAAGTGACGCCGGAAGAAGCCGGTCTCCGCCGCTGCCGCAAAGAGGCGCTGGACGGCGGCGATGCCGACGCGCTCCAGGGCATGCTCGATGGTGCACCAAGTCGATTTCGCGACGCCGCGCTTTTGAATGCGGCGGCGGCTTTTATTGTAGCCGGCCGGGCCTCGACGCTGCAGGAAGGCGTTGCACTTGGGAGAGATTCGCTTCATCGCGGCGCCGCGGCCGCCCGACTGAAGCGACTGATCACGGTTTCCAATGCGTGACAGCCGAGTTGGTCGATGTTCCAACATTCTGATCAAGACCAATGCTCACAAGTGCGAAGGGACAGCAGGCGCAAACGCGCGCTGCTTCTGCGAGCTTTCGAAGACGTTGTTGCCATCTATCCGCGTACTGATCAAACAATTCGCCTTAACCACACGGCGCGAGAGTCCCCTTCTTTATCGGCAAGAGCCTGTTGCGGCACACAGTTGAAGTCGGGGACCGCGACGAAGCGCTCGTGCGCTGCGCAAAAGGAGATCATCGGGAAATGTCCTCACAGGATATGGAAACACTCGGATCTATTGCAACGATAGAACACATCATTCGAAAGTTTCGGGAATTGATCGACACAGACGGCTCGATTCCGCCGGAGCTACGAGGTGCGCTGCACGCGACGCTCGATGGGCATCTTCTCGATGCGAAAAAGCGTGCTCTGTTGAGAGTAAATTAGCGTGCCTATGCTGCTACATGCGAAAAAAACTCCGGCCGGACTGTTCCCCGTCGCGATCGACGCAGCGGGCAGGATCGCCGCTGACACGTCCATCAACAGGGCACTCCCAAGCAGGAAACTTCCTCGCGCTGAGATGCTCGGTGAGAGGGGCAGCCATTGGTTGCGCAATGCGACACCGTGCGCCCGATAGCAGGCGCAAAGGAATCAAGGTCATCCGCGCGTAACGGAGACACCAGAATTGGAGTAAAACTCCAGAGGCAGGTCATGAGCTACCCGTCCCCTCCTAGGATTCGTGATATTCCATCTGTCCAAGCGACCGAGTTCCGTCAGGCCATGCGAAATCTGGCGAGCGGTGTCGCCATCGTGGCGACCGGAAAGGCCGCCGAACGACGTGGACTGACGGTTAGTTCGGTGACCTCCATTTGCATGGAGCCCCCGTGCCTACTCGTTGGCATAAAAGTCGGCTCCGAGACGCATGACGGGATACTCGCCAGTCGCAGATTTGGAGTCAGTCTTCTGCGCAGCAACCAGGAGGACCTTGCGCTACGTTTTGGCGGTCAGGAGGGTGCGAAAGGTGTTCATCGCTTCGATACCGCGCCCTGGAAACAGGGCATCTTCGATGTACCGCTATTGCCAAACGCGTTTTGTGCGCTCGAATGCGTCCTGTACGACCACAAGGTGATTGGCACACATACCATCTTTATCGGACGAATTGTCGCGACCCGGGTCGGCCACGGCAATCCATTGATCAACTTCCGGGGCGCGCTTCGAACCCTGCTGCTTGATTGAGTGCGATTTCCCTTTGCGGCGTTCACGCGCGCCTGCACGTGTTAAAAATCGATGACCTGCATTTTCATGATCTGCGTCACGAAGGCACCTATCGTATTTTCCCGCGAGCCGCGATCCCCGCGCCAGCACAAAAGGTGAGCTACCCGCTCAAGCTGGACGACCTATTGATGCGAACAACGCGCCCGAGGCAGGCTTGGCACAAGAGGTCGGAATCGGGCGCGCTGATTCGCCCCCCAAGCCGAGGTTAACCGGGATTATACTCATCTTGCGAAGTGAGTATAAAAACGCTCGACGCCGGGTTCCACCTCGAGCACGAACTCACGAGATTGCTCGATGGCGAACCGAGCCGCTATTTTGCGTCGGCATGCGCGCCGGAAGACGCCACTGATCTTGTCGCCGGCCTTGGCATCGACGTGTTCAAGGCCAGTGCGCGCAGACATCCTCGCGGAAGAGTATTGGGAATGCAAGATGCGCAGCTATCGGAGGAATTGATCAGAACAGCTACAGTTCACGAGACAGCAACGGCTCTCGAGCTTGCATGTTGGAGCCTACCAAGTTTGGTAGCTGTTTATTTCAACCCGCGTAGCATCATTGCCTGCGGCAAGACTTAGACTTCAGAGGCCCAGCTGACCCACAACGTTGGCGACTCTGAAGGTCTTCGCGTTAGATCATGATGCGATCAAATGGATCCTATCACGATTTTCTGCGAACGATGAAGGTCGAACTCAAAGGGCGTCAGATCTATGTCCAGCAACCCATTCGAAGCCGCGGTGATTCTCGACGGCATCCGCCGCTGGGTCGAGATCGAGTCACCAACGGAACGGCCGGACCAGGTCAATAAACTGGCTGATCTCGTCGCGTCGGGCTATCGTGACTTGTCAGTCAGCGTCGACCGCGTTGCGGGACGCGACGGCTGCGGCGATCATTTGGTCACACGCTCGTCCTGGGGCCAAGGCGTACCGGGCATTCTCGTGCTGAGCCATCTCGACACAGTTCATCCGATGGGGTTCATCGAGCGCCTGCCGTTCAAAGTCGAGGGCAACAGGGCATTCGGCCCCGGCATTTATGACATGAAGGGTGGTGCCTATCTCGCGTATCACGCGTTCCGGCAGGTTTGCGCCGATGATGTCCGCCCTCCGCTCGGCGTCACCCAACTTTACGTATCGGACGAAGAAATCGGTAGCCCGACCTCGCGGGCATTGATCGAGGCCGAGGGCCGCAAGGCCAAGTATGTGCTGGTGACCGAACCCGCGCGCGAGGGCGGCAAGATCGTCACCGGACGCAAAGGCGTTGCGCGCTTTGAGGTCTTCGTCAAGGGCACGCCGGCCCACGCCGGTGCGCGCCCCGAAGATGGCTGCAGCGCGATCCGGGAACTTGGCAATGTGATCCAGACACTGGAGGCGATGAACGATTTTAAGCGTGGCGTCACCGTCAATGTCGGCGTCGTCCGTGGCGGCAGCAAGTCCAACGTGATCGCCGAGGAAGCCTATGCGGAAGTCGATATGCGGGTGCCGACCATGGCTGACGCCGACGAGTTGGTTCCGAAGATCCTCGGCGTCACCTCACGTACCCATGGTGTCACCGTGAAGGTTATCGGCGGATTGAACCGGCCACCGTACGAAAAGCGCAACGCCGGCGCCGCACTTTACGAACACGCCAGAAGCCTTGCTGCCGAGCTCGGCTTCAAGCTGCTCGATGTATTCAGCGGTGGCGGCTCTGACGGCAATTTCACCGCGCCGCATACCGCAACCCTCGACGGTCTCGGCGTCGACGGCAAGGGCGCCCATACGCATTATGAGCAACTCTACATTTCGTCGATCGAGCCGCGCGCCCGGCTCCTCTATCGCCTCTATCAGACGCTGCAATGATCTTCGCTCCAGTGGAGCCGACGACCGCGACGTGCACCAGATGACGGCACGCTCGCACAATCGCGCGGCTCGCTCGAACGGCGCAAAGGGGTCAGCTACCATCAGGCCGGCTTGTCGAACACAATCGTCGGATCTCGCCCTGGGCTTGCCGCGTCAGCGCCCGACAGATGCGCAGTGAAGCATTCAATAAGGCACAGCGGACGTTACATCCGCTATGGCTGCGAAGACGACGGATGCCCGATCGCGAACGCGCGGGCTTTTCGACAACAGCCTCGTCGCTTGCGAACCTCGTCTCAAGCGACTTTCTGACGCAGACCCTGGCGCAGAATTGCGGTCGACACGACACCGCTTGGCAGCGCCTTACCGGCAAACCTGAGAGCTTTGGCATGCTCCGCGGGTTGCCCAAAAGAGCTTGAATCGCACGTAACGTTAAGTTGTACGATCCCTAAATCGCCGCGTGTCTCGTCTGCCGTCAGAATCGTGAAGGATTACGAATGTCTCACCTCGTCAGAACATACGCTGAGTGTTGGTCATGATCCTCATTCCCGCCAGCAAATCGGTCGAGATGCTATGCAGCGAGTCTTGATCGCAGTACCGCGGCTCGCAGGTAGTTGTGAACGCCCCGGCATTCCAGAACCAATACTGTGCGGCTGCCCCAAAGCGAGGCGCCAGCGAGACGGTGATGCCGGAAGGGATCGGCGTACACCTCGATCCCGAGCCCTCGCAGGGCGCCGCCGCTTCCCGCATTTGCAACCGAACGGCAAGACGACCGCACCGAACTCACCTCGGAGAGCCAGCATTTGGTTCGATTCACACCACTTTCCCGATGCTGGTGGAAGCTTATCCTCGCGCAAGTGTGCGACGGCCCATGCGACTGCGTATCTTTTCAAGAAACTTGAGCTGCAAGTGTCGCTCGGCGTGACTGGCGCGGCATCGGAAGAGATGGCGCGATATCGCGGAGCAGCAAGTTGAAAGAGCCGGACGGCGTCAGGAAGGTCCTGCTGATCGACCACATTGAAGGCCAATGCCGAGCCATTGTCGGCTTCAAAGATGGAGATCCAAGGTCGGCATATATGTGCGGCGAGCCTGTATGTCAAAGACCAGGCAAGAAACAGTCGTCATGGTGCACCTATCACTACGGGCAGATGCACACGACTGCTTCCGAGCAAAACAGAGCAAGTGGATCAAGTGCCTGATACCTCGAACAGTGTCGATCGTTCGCTCCCCATGACAGCCATCAAGAACCGCTCCGTCCTGCTCGGGCCGCGGGATCGTAACCTGGGTAATGGGTACCCGAAGCACTCAATCGAGGTCTGGCGAAGTAGATCCGAACTCCGGCTGAACTACATCGGAACCAGCGTCTCTTGCGAAGCTCACGGAGGATGAGTTTGGATCTCTGCACATTGATTGAGCGCAACGCTGCGTATGCCCCCGACAAAGCCGCGCTCCGTTTCGAGGGACACGCTCTGAGCTACTCGGGCTTCAATCGACGGATCGGGCGTGTCTCTTACGCCCTCAAGCGCCAACTCGGCATCAAGAGGGGTGACCGGATCGCGATCCTCAGCCTCAACCGGCCTGATTATCTGACATTGCTCTATGCCTGCGCGCGGCTCGGCGCAATCCTCGTTCCATTGAATTGGCGCCTTGCGGCCGCAGAGCAGCTTTTCATTCTTTCCGACTCCGGAGCAAAAGTGCTCGTGCTTGAACAGGCATTTAACGCCGTCTTGCCGGCTCTGACGCGGCAACTTCCCGATACCTGCCTCGTCGGCCTGGACTTCGCGCCGCCCGGCGGAAGCAAGTTGGACGACGTTCTGGACGAATGCTGTGGTGACGAACCCACTCCAGATGCGGATCTGTCCTGCCCGGTTCTGATCGTCTATACTTCTGGCACGACAGGGCGACCTAAAGGCGCTGTGCTGCGTCAGGACGCGTTGCTGTGGAACGGGGTTATGAGTCAGCACATGCATGACCTAACCTCGACTGATCACGCCCTGACTGTTTTGCCGCTCTTCCACGTCGGCGGCCTCAATATCCAAACGACGCCCGGTTTGCATCATGGCGCGACGGTAACTATCCAAAGCCGCTTTTCGCCAGAGGCAACGTTTGATGCATTCGAGCATGACCGACCCACACTTGCAGCCCTGGTCCCTGCCATGATGCAAGCGCTCACGGACCATCCGCGATGGGCAAGCGCGGATTTATCCGCGCTCAAAGCAATCTGTACCGGATCGACGATGGTACCTCAGCGCCTTGTCGAGCGCTTTGCGAGGCGCGGAGTGCCAGTCTTACAGGTTTATGGTGCGACCGAGACCTCTCCCATCGCGGTCTATACCAAGCTCGGCGCAGATCTCGCACCTGACGGCGCAAGCGGCCTGCCTGGCCTTTGCTGCGAAGCAGCCATCATCGATGATGTGGGCACCAAGTTGCCGCCCGGGACCCCAGGCGAGATCGTAATACGTGGACCCAACGTCTTCTGCGGATATTGGGGCGATCAACAGGCAACGCGTGAGGCCTTTAGTGATGGTTGGTATCGCACTGGTGACATCGGCCGCTGCGATGCCGACGGATATTTTTGGGTCCGTGACCGCAAGAAGAACCTGATTATCTCCGGCGGAGAGAATATCTATCCGGCGGAAGTGGAACGTGTGCTCATGGGCCATCCGGATGTCGCCGAATGCGCCGTCGTCGGTCGACGGGACCCACGCTGGGATGAAGTCCCGATCGCCTATGTGGTCAGGCGACCCGGGTCCCGGATCGCAGCCGAAGCGCTGCTGACGCATGTTCAATCGCAGCTCGCCCGTTTTAAGGTACCGCGCGAAATCATATTTACGCACGAACTGCCAAAAACGGCGTTGGGCAAGGTCCAGCATTTCATGCTGAAGGAGCTCGATACGCAGTCAAGCCCGGAAGGAGACAGCGATTGAGAACCGCGGATTGGTTGGCCGTAGTTCCCGACTACACCACAGGAGATATCGAGGCAGCGCAACACCGCCTTCCGGTCGGTACCTCCATACGATGCGTCGCGGCGAACTCATCGTCGCTGGCATGGTGGTCTATGCTTAATCACGCCAGGCGTCTGGGAGATTGTCGTTGCCTCGGATCTTAATCATGAATGCCGGGACAGCTCAAATGTCCGGTGGCGATCTAACAGCAACTCAACTGTCCCTTTCCGCCAACTCCGCATGCCGGTCTGCCTGGTTTGCACAGGAGGGTGACCTAATAGTCTCTCCGGTAGCAATCCCGGCAGACCTGCTATCCTTCATCGGCGCGACGCTCAATTTCGATGCCTCGAGTCTCTCGACGCTTGTGCCTGACGACGCCCGTGAATCGCTGATTCTCAACGATTGCACCCTGCTATCCAATGCTTTCGTCGAGCGACTCAACAGCCATATTCGCCAGAAATCAACTTGGAGAATATCTGCCTGCTACTCTAGTGAAGGCGTAGCGCGCTTGGCGGAGCTGCTTGGCATCCCGCAGAGCGGGGACGAATTCGCTTTGCAGCGAGGGCCGGATCTCTTGAACCGCAAGAGCCACTTCCGTCAATTGGCGACAAGTGTCGCGCTCCCACTGCCCAGTGGATGCGCGACCACAAACCCAAACGAACTATTCAGGGCGGTCACCTCCTTAAGGTCAGAGACCGGCAACGTGATCGTCAAGTTGGATAATGGAGCGGGCGGAGTCGGCAATGTTATCCTGACCGGCAACGAAAGTGGAGCACTTCCTGGGGCGAGAGATACCCGAACGGTTGCTTGGCCATCGTTTGATCCTCAAGCACTTTGGTCTGAGATGATCACAGCATCCTGCAAGACATTGGTCATTGAATCGTACCACTTGGCTCGCGCTCCGTTCTATCTTGAGTATGAGATAGAGGAGGATGGTTCCATCGTTTTCATCAACAGTGGAAGCATCCGTCTACGTCGCAGCGAAGACCGATCCGAACGAGCGCTCATCTGGACAGGGCTCGAGCTTCCAAGCGACCTGACGAATGAGCAATGGTTGGCTGCACAGGCGCACGCCTACCGATTTGTCGAGCTGGCGCGAACCTTGGGGTATCGCGGAATGATCAACATTGATGGCATTTTCGCGAGCGACGGCCGGCTTTTCTTTAACGAAGCGAACGGCCGGTGGGGCGGAGGGTCAGTGTTACATAGTATTGCCGTCCGGCTGCTGGGCATCGATTATTCCAGTCGCCACGTCATTTCTTCCGTAAGAAACGTTCCATTATGTTCTCTCCAGGCCGCGCTTGATCGCTTCGTCAGGTATGGATTTCTATTCGATGGCACACGCAAGGAGGGCGTGATCCCGCTTGCCGTCGATCAAGAGGCAGGCACCGTGGAGTGCCTGGTGATCGCGCGCGATAGGTCAACTGCCCGCGATCTGCAGCACCGGTTATTGGCAATGGCCAACTGAAATCACAGACCTCTTAAACTCCTCCATTCGTTCGAAGCCCCCCCGTATCCGAAACCTGTGCTTGACACCCGCTGCTGGGAACGTCAGGGGAGTGGTTGCCTTTTTCGCTCGAAGTAGACCAACCGTGAACTTCCGAATTAGGCAGCGTCTGCCAGAAGCTGGCCCGCGTCCTCAACCCGTTCGAAAGCCGTTTCCGCTAACGGTCCTCACAGGCCGTCAGCAGTGTTTTCGATGATCCGGCGATTCGCGCCGCCGCGTTTTGAACAGAAGTACACCAGCGATCGGCGCTCGCCAGCGTGCACAGGCTTCACCTCATGTCGGATCCTACATGTGGTGACAACCACGGCCCCAAACGGCGGTCGAAATACCTGCTGTTCGTACGCGTTCGGATAGACCACGAACTCACCCCCCTCAAAATCCCTCGCGAGTTGCACAATCACGGAGTACTCGAAGTCAGGGTCGCTCTCAGCGTCTAAGTGGATGCCAACGAACGAACCGGGAGGCAATCGATGCATTTGGCATCGGCGAATCACGTAATCTGACGATGCCCCCAAGATCTTCTTCAGCGCAAAGCTGCGGTCTTTCCTCTCAAGCAATTCGATGATCTGCCCCGGAGCTTTGCCATGCACATTGGTCGGAGGGCGGCCCGGCGGATCTACCCTCACCCGCTTCACGAAGACATTGTGCGAGTCGCCGGCATCTCCCACCCGCACCTCTTCTTCGGGAATCTCCATCTGGAGCTGATCGATCCTCGCCAAATCATCTTGGGTGAACAATGTCTGAGGGGCGATTACGACCGTACCCTTCACCAATAGCTCTATACGGTATTTGGTGAGAGCCTCTTCTGAAAGCAGACGAGATCTATCGTTCATTGCGCGCGCCATGCGACTTCACTCCAAGTTTGATCTTAACTGGTGGCTTCCCAATCCTCGCGCGTCGGGCGGAACGCTTCCTCCCAATGCTCGCCATCGAACTCTTCTATTGTTATGTTTTCGATCGTTCTCTTATCCAAGCACCGAATGTTTACGCTGAAACCCGTGGGGTTCGATCGCGGTCGATAGAATGGCTTTACGCCGCAAATCCGGCAAAACGTGTGACGAGCGATATTCTTGTTAAATTGATATGTATTGAGAAACTCTTCGCCACACTCAATTCTGAGCTTATCGCCGGATACAAGCAGGTGCAGAAACCCGGACATTTGGCAGATGGAGCAGTTGCATCGAACTGCGGAGAGCTCTCGCGGCGCTCGGACGTAGAACTTGACGGCACCACAATGACAACCGCCGTGATGTTCGATCTCCGCAAGACCATCTTCCTCAATTGAGACAGTTTGCAGCAGATCGCGGCACCACTGTAAGCTGAGCCGATAGGCTCGATCGAATTCATCCAAAAAACGACGATTGCCGTCAGCAGGCACAACTTCGCGAATGAGCCGGGTTGTCATTTCTCCGTGATACTTCTCGGCGGGATCCACGCCGCCGACATGAGTGCGGAAGTACTCCAGATCGTCAGACTGCGCATCAAAGGTTTTGACCAGAGTGGTCCACAGTGACTGGATCATTTCCGCAGCATGCAGCTCAAAAGCGACCATGTAGGCGCAGCGCACGACCGGATCTTTCGCTGACAATCCGGCATAGAGGGAATGCAGGTACCGCTTCGTTGTGGCGCTATAATTCGGCTGTATCGTTCTACCGAGTAGTCGCGATGCATCCTTTCTCAGCAGGTTTGAGTGGAAATCTTCAGTCGCCAGAATATCGGGTAGCGCCGTCTTGCCGCCTCGCAGAACCCGGCCATAACCGCCCGTCTCATCCCAACAGATGAAATTTGCGACCACGCTGGTTAGTTCAACATCCCTAGGAAGGTCTCGGTTGCGACGCATCGCATCAAATATGAGATCCTTTTGCGAGCCTGCCTGCAGGTAAGGGAACGCCTGTGACATCGCCAAGTATTCCGGCAGCAAGCTCGCAACTTGGCGTTTAGACATCTCCGCAGCGAACGGATGCAGGCCAAACAGATTTCGCGCTTGCTCAGTCAAGTACTCGCAGACTATCTGCGAAGGTCGATCCAGTTGAACTTGCGACGCTTGAGAAGGCCTCATTTGAATCCTAACCGTGGAGAGAATGATGTTTGAGGAGCACTTTCGAAGGCCACCAACTTGGTCCGACGGGTTTGCGGTCGCGTTCGTCATACAGGCGAACTGCTCCCAACCATCTTTGCGGTCCCAGGCAGGGCCATCAGGGATCAGTCCTGTACATGAGCGCGTCGATAGGAACATGTCGGTAGATTGAAGCCACCACCCTCTCGCGTTGGATTTCCCTCCACGAGCAATCCAATCCCGCGAATGACCAAACGCGCCATCCATCATTTGCTGACTCATGCTGAATATCGGCGTCCGCCAGGCCAAGGAAGCCTCGCCTGACATGCGCAGGCGGCACATCCGGCCAGCTCGACGCTTTCACCTGCGACCTGTCGTGGACGGATCAAGCATCCACGGTTGCTATTCACTGCCTGCTCATCGCATCCCCTGCGGACTTGATTTGGCATTGCCGAGACGAACCACATCCAGCGGGCTCTTCGAGGCCTGCAGCTACAATCTACGTGACATTGCGGCTGCCGGCCGAGAACGATTGTCTCAAGGCAAAGGGACCGCCGCTGCCATTCGCCCGTTCTGCGTGCACTCGTCCAATATCCTGTGTTCCTGCACGCTTGTAGCAATTGCTATGCCAACCTTGCACTACGCGGGTCAATGTCTGAGTACGAACCGGTAACTCAATGGTAGTGTTTTGAATCTGGCGGGAATTTACGCGCAGTTAGAAGCCGAACAGTGAAGGCGCGTTACCGAATCAGCCGATACCATCCGCGGTGGACACAGAGCTAGTGAAACGCCAAAGATTGCGCGCACAGCTACCTCGTAGGTGACCGAGCGGAACCTCATGCCTTGATTTCGTCTCGAGCAGGCGGGACTTCTGGCGATTGATGTCGGGAGCGCTTGCGTCTCCAGGAACGAATTCAAAATTTGTGCACCAATGGAGCGTCGCCGAAAATAAGCCGAAAAGATCAGGCGCCTTCCGGTTGGTCGGTAATCTCTCTAAGAGTCTGACTCAAAATTCATGACTTGACGTTGGCCGATCTGGCGATGCGGCGGACCAGTTGTCGAGTTGACGCAATAAGGAGCCATGCTTCAGCCGAGGTGACGGAGGCCTCCCAATCCTTGGCAAGACGTCGGCAGCGGTTAAGCCATGCCAACGTTCGTTCGACGACCCAGCGTCGGGCAACAACAACGAAGCCTTTTGCCTCATCCGGGCGTTTGACAATTTGAATAGTGGGCCCGTCGATTCTCCGGAGCGCGTTCTCAAGCTTTTCGCCGGCGTAGCCGCCGTCAGCAAACAAGTGCGCAATAGTCGGGTAGCTCGCACACGCCAAAGTGACGACGGTCGGCGCACCGTCCCGATCCTGAACATTGGCCGGGTGCACGATGGCGCTCAGCAAATTTCCTTGTGTGTCGGTGACGATATGACGCTTGCGACCTTTGATCTTCTTGCCCGCATCAAAGCCGCGCGGCCCACCGCTCTCGGTCATCTTGACCGATTGACTGTCGATGATCGCCGCCGTTGGTTGCGGCTCCCGTCCAGCAAGCCTGCGCGCGATTTCAACCAAGGCGTCATTGATCAAGTCCAACACCCCGCTGTCGCGCAGGCCATAAAAATAGTACTGGACCGTCGTAAAGGGAGGAAAATCCTTCGGCAAAAGCGCCCATTGGCATCCCGTCGTCGCAATGTACTGGATCGCATCCCATACCGATCGCATGCAGGTCTTGCGCGGTCGACCCACCTTGCTCCGCCCTGGCATCAACAGCTCGATCAAGGCCCATTCCGCATCCGTACAATCGCTTGCATAGCGCAGCGCTCGTCTGTCATGCTGACAGCGGGTGATTTCGGTCCAGGTCATCTGCTTCTCCGATGGCTTCGAACACCTCGAAAGAATCACAACCTGCTGAAATCACCCAACTTTAATTTCCGGTCAGCCTCTAAGAGAAAATCACGGCCTGATTGCAATTGGGCTGGCGTGAGGTTTTCCGCAACCGGCCATTTCAGACGGGAAGGAAACTCGCTGTGTCACAAACGCTCGTTCAGCAAGCGACAGTCAAATCGCGGATCAACGCCATTCTTCGTGCAACCAGCGGCAATTTTCTCGAGCAGTTCGACTTTTTCTTATTTGGCTTTTACGCCAGCGCCATTGGGAAAGCTTTCTTCCCCTCGGACAACGAAACCGCCTCATTGCTCAACACCTTTGGCGTGTTCTGGTTGGGTGCCTTAATGCGTCCCGTGGGGGCGATCGTACTGGGAGCCTATATCGACAGGATCGGCCGTCGCCAAGGCCTGATCATCACGTTATCGATCATGGCGGTCGGCACCGTGATTATCGCCTTCTGTCCCAGTTATGCGACAATCGGCATTGCCGCCCCCATCATTGTTCTAGCAGGACGACTGTTGCAGGGATTCTCCGCCGGCGTCGAGGTTGGCGGCGTTTCGGTCTATTTGGCGGAGATCGCGACCCCAGGCAATCGCGGTTTCTATACCTCTTTTCAATCGTCCAGCCAGCAGGTCGCGATTTTTGTCGCAGCGATCGTGGGCTACCTACTGAATGAATCGATGCCGCTCGAAGCCGTCGCCTCCTGGGGTTGGCGCATTCCGTTTTTTCTCGGTTGCCTTATCATTCCTCTTATCTTTTTCCTTCGTCGGACGCTGGAGGAGACCCCAGAATTTTTGGCGATGAAGAAGCATCCCACGGCGCGCGAGGTCTTTGCCTCGGCGCTCGTCCATTGGCACACGGTCGTTCTCGGGATGATGATGGCGATCCTGACCACGACGACTTTCTATTTCGTCACCGTCTACGCACCGACGTTCGGCAAGACCGTCTTGAAGCTGTCCACCCAGGATGCGCTCTTGGTGACCCTCCTGGTCGCGGTGACCAACTTCATCTGGAATCCAATTGGCGGTACCGTTTCCGACCGTATCGGCCGCAAGCCAGTCCTGCTGGCCATTGCCGGCCTTGCGTTGATGACCGCCTATCCGGCTTTGAGTTGGTTGGTAAGCGCCCCCAGTTTCGGCAAGCTGCTTGCGGTGGCGATGATGTTCTCGTTCTACTTTGGCACCTACAGCGGGACTATGCTGGGTGCTCTCGTCGAGATCGTGCCTGCGCATGTGCGCACAACCTGCTTCTCCCTGGCCTTCGCTTTCGCGGCGGCCCTGTTTGGTACGTTTACGCCACTCGCCTCTACTTGGCTCATTGAGCGAACTAATGACAAGGCTTCACCCGGATTCTGGCTGATGTTTGCAGCTGCTCTCGGTATCATCGCGGTACTCACCATCTATAGGGGAACCCCCAAGCCATCGAGAGCTGAGAAGCCTTCGCTTCGGAAATCGCCCGAGAGCGCTTTGGGCGTGCAAACAGCATCTCGCTAGCACGTGATCCTAACCACTGACGTGTCATACGGCCTCGATCGATGCGCAGAGCCAGAGTTCGCTCAGCGTATCGACGCGGGGCTAGGAGCCGTATCGCATGTCCGACATTGTCGGAAGCCAGACACGAGCGATGACTGCATATCTGACACTTTAAAAGTAAGCTGTTAGAGTGCCACGTCCTCGGTGATCCGCGTACACGGCAAATCACCATCCAACATTGACACCAGGCCTCGGCGGGCGCTGGATGTCGGCTGTGAACGTTGGAAAGTCCAGGCCTGGAGACCGCCTTGTGGACAGCGGACGGTTCCATCATCGCGGATGTGCAGCAGGTTGGGTAGCAGCAGCAGGCCGTGATGGACGTTGTCGCCGTCCGGAATCCGTGCCCGCGCGACAGTCCGAGCTGTATCGTGGTATAGAACCCCGGCACCGTGTGCTCGGATCGATATCGTCCTCGACGTCGCGCCGTCGTCGGCCCGGACCGATCGGGCGCCCCCTCGAGGGTGTTACTGATGTCGTTGCGGCGCACGCGCGCGCTGGTAACGCGGCAGAATAGCCGGTGAGCATGGGAGCGCTTATGGCGGCGGGATGCCGATTGACGCGAGCCTGACGCGATCGCTTGATGGTCTTCAAGCGGCATCGCCGCTGACGTCATCGAGATGCAGCCTTATGACGCCGTACTATCCGGCGACCTGTGCGGTCCGATGGTGCACCATCTTGCACTATTCAGGCGGGGCAGTTTGCGCCGCCGCAGCCTCGTGGTTTGCTCGGACACGATGCGCTCCCGCACATCGGTCAGCGGACTGCAGGTCGACTCACGGATTTTGCCATGTCCAGGAGCGACGTCGGGCCGCTCAGTTCTCGACCGCCTTTGCTGCCGCTGAACAAGGCAATGCGTCTTGTAATCGGACGCATGGAACGCGCGACGTTCACCGCCATCAATTCTCTAGGCTGGAGTTGACCGGCCTGCAGGACCGCCCTGTGTCGGATCCCGCTTCTGCTCCGCCATATGCGATAGTCGTCACCGCAGGGGAATATCTCTGTACCGAAGGCCGCAACCGCTAATCGGCAGTCTTCGATGACGCTGCTCAATCAAGTACGACAGCCATGTCAGCATTCCGAAATCAGCATCTTCTGATGTCGCGGTTGTTACGAAGGCCGGGCTCAAAGAGCGCAAGCTACCCGGTCGCAATGAGACCGGGATTCCATCTGATGGCCATACAGTTCCAAAGTCCCTTGTGAGGATGGCTGTCCGAATGCAAGCGCTTTCCTTGCCGGAGATCCTCCGCTGGCAGTTTCGACAATCACATTACGCGAGAAACACAACCTTTCCGCTACTTCCGTGCTGGCCCATATCCTGCATCGCGTGCAAATGTGAGACAAGAGAGCACCGAAGATGAGAGTTACGTTTGCGCCTTTGCCGTCAATCGACGATACAGCAGCCGGTGTAGAGCCGGCGACGACGATTAGCAACCTCGTGGAGACGAAAGCGTGTAGCTCTTGCGTGCGTTGGCCCCGCCGCTCTTGATTTCGTTCTGGCCTGCGCATCACGCGTTTATGTGCGCCAGCACATCGATGTCGAGCGATGTTCGTGCGCGTCCGGTGGCAACCAACACGTTTGGCGCTGGTTTCGCAGCTTTGAGCGGCTTCGGATCAACCCGCGCCACCACTCTATCGCGCGAACAGACCCTTAGAGTCGAAACCAATGCCACTCGCGTGCTGACAGATGAATGCGCGCCAATTCTGACACGAGGTGCTTAGACGTGCCCGACAAACTGGATCTTCGAAGTTTCAAGCTACATTCGCAACGCGATGCCGTGCTCAATGAAGTGCATGCGCGCCCGTTTATGCAGCTTATTCCTCCATTTAAGGTGACACACTTCGCATTTCTTTCGCAGGGCGATGCGGCCGCAAGCGATCGCCGCGCCTTCGTCACGTTTTGTCGAGAGCGTGACCTTCCAGCTCCGCAGCTCTCAGCGAAACATCACCAAATCGACATCGGGCCCGTTGTGCTTCGCTGGGAGCAGCATGCCGAATTCGCAATCTTTACCTGGATAGCGAATGGCCCGTTCGCTCGACAGAGCGGCGACTCCCAAAGTGCGGTTCACTCCTTGATGCGCAACTTGCGGCAGGAAGGGCAATTGCTGGTCGCAATCAAGCTGGATGTCGAGCAGCACGCCGCCCCATTGAGGCGCGCCGAACAACTTTTTGACAAGAGCAGCCTCGCCATGGCCCGCATAAAGGGCGGAGCAAGTGTTATGGCCTCGGATTTTCGAGTCGACGAAAACGGTTTCACCAAAATTCTTGTCTGCGACCTCGGGCTGACGCCGCACAATCTTGGTGCACTGGTGCAGCGGCTGCTTGAAGTTGAGACCTATCGTCCGTTGGCGCTGCTTGGTCTGTCGGCCGCTCTTGAGCTTGGTCCATTTGTCGATCGCATTGACAGACGTCTCGGCGAGGTGCTCGAAGAAATGCAAGGCGCGGAGGGATTGAAGCTCAACAACCATCTCCTTGCCGAACTGACCGCGTTGGCCGCCTCTTTCGAGCGAGGCGCGACCGGAAGCCTGTTTCGCTTCGGCGCCAGCAGAGCTTATTACGAGCTAGTTCAATCCCGACTGTCCATCATCGAAGGCAGTGAGATCACGGACTATCCCACATGGTCGTCGTTCCTGGCGCGCCGGATGGCGCCTGCGATGCGAACTTGCGAGACGACCAAGGATCGTGAGGTAACTCTGTCGGTCAAGTTGGCGCGCGCCGCCGATCTGTTGCGAACCCGTGTCGACGTTGAAATCGAACAGCAGAACCGCGACCTATTGCACGCTATCAATGAACGCACCGGACAACAGCTTCGGCTGCAGTGCACGGTGGAGGGATTGTCGGTCGCGGCGATAGGATATTACGTGGTCAGTTTGTTTGGCTACCTTGCCAAGGGAGCGCACGATGTTGGTCTCCATGTAGAACCCTCTTATCTAACCGCGGCGTGCGTGCCGGTCGCAGTCGGGGTGATCTGGCTGGTTAGTTACAATGCACGAAAGCGACACCTCAAGCATCGCGACGGGCCGTCCGTAACGGACAGGTAAGCATCATTTAGCTGATTGACAACAGAGCTTGACGGCAGACATGCCCGACCCACGTGGCAACAGTTTTCACCAAGTCGTCGGCGGCCCAGATAGAGGTGATCGCCGACGGGAGGATTGCGCTTCAGCTCCGCTGATCGGTCGGCGCCAGGCTCTACACGTCTCCGTGCAATGTCGATGTGACCGGATGAGAGGCAAACCTTGACGCGTTCAGGACCGTAACGCTTATCGTCGCCAAGACTCCCAGGTCAAGCATCGCGGGCTAGCGCCGCAAGATCAGTTTCGAGCTTCGGTTGATGCTTAAAAATAGCATCAATCAGCGCCTGCGCTGGTTGCTCGGCAGCCTCAACCAGCGCCGCTTTCTCAGCCCGTGCAGAGGGAGCGAAGACTCGCTTGACGACGGTCGGCGAGCCCTTAAGGCCGCATTTGGAGACGTCCTCGACGCCGGCATCGTGCGCGCTCCATTTCACGATTGGTGCACGCGCAGCACGCAAGGCATCGGCCATCGCGCCGCGCCGAATCTGGCAGGTCCCCTCCAGCATGGTGATGAGACAAGGCAGCCTCGTGTGCAGCACCTGGACACCACCTTCGGAGCGTCGCTCCGCTTCAATTGTACGGGCAGCGAGGTCGAGGGTTTTGACCTTGGCGACGTAGGTCAGCTGCAGCACACCCAGCCGTTTTGCGACGCCGGGACCAACCTGCGCGGTATCGCCGTCGATGGTCTGCTTGCCGGTAAAGATGAGGTCTGGCGGACCATATTCCTTGCCAATTTTTCGGATGGCGGTTGCCAGTGCATACGTTGTGGCCAAGGTGTCGGAGCCGGCAAAGCAGCGATCGGTGAGCAGTACGGCGCGATCGGCGCCGAAGGTCAGCGCTTTCCGCAAGGAATCTTCCGCCGATTGCGGCCCCATCGTCAGCACGGTTATTTCGCCGCCGAACCGCTCGCGCAGCTCGAGAGCGGCCTCGAGCGCGAAGAGGTCATATGGGTTAATGATCGTCGGCACACCCTGACGCATGATCGTATTGGTCACGGGGTGCACGCGGATCTGCGCAGAGTCCGGAACCTGTTTAATGCAGACGACAATGTGCACTGAGTTGCTCCAAAGGTTGCGGTAGCTGCGAAGAGAACAGCAAGTGTTGTACCACAGCGCCCGATTTTGGAATCTGTTAGCTGCCACAGAGGTTTAGATGGGTAGATCGCCCCTCCGGCCCGGTGTTCTGGACGAACGAATATCGACACCCGTCGCAACTGCGACAGCGCCATTCCGTTCCGTCCGACCACGGCGCGGAGCCGTGAGCTTGCAAGGCCCACATCGCGACTCCTGCGCAATTCAAGCTGCAGGTCCGGTCGCGCTCCGGAACGGCGCCAGTATCGACGAGATCAAGGCGGCCTGCTTCGCGCGACGGCATATTGCGGCATTCCTGCAGCTCTTGAGGGGTTCAAGGCAGCACAGGAGATCCTAAGGACCGAGCACAGCCAAACGAACGATGAGGTTGCTTATGCAGATCCCGATCGCGCCAACGGGAGCCACCTGCCTAACTGCTCCCCATGAGCCTCGATCTGCTGATTCAGGCGCCCCCACAGCCTTTGATGTTGGCGGGAGCCGCTCCCGGGAAAGACCATCAGCCCAAGCTTGGATCAGCCCTCAGTCGCTCTTGAGTGCCTGCCGAGATTCCATCGTAAAATCGTAAATGCGATTGTGGATGGCTGACAAAGCAAAGTCCTCGGTCGAAATCCTCCGGCGTGATATCGCGAGCACCATGCAGCACCCGATCTCGACACCGTTGGAAAATGCTTCGTAGAACAGTACGCAGTTGCCGACAGTAAAGCTCCGAATTTTCATCCCCAGCTCGGGCCGCTGGCGGCCCGCCGTGGATTCTTGGCAAGCATCTGAAAGGCATTGCCGATACGATCGAGCAAGCGATCCGCAGCCGCAGTGTTGTCCGATGCGATCAAGAGCCAGATCTCCTCCAGGTCGGTCTCGGCCTGGGGCCGCCTGGTGAGATTACCCGCCATGCTTCCCGGCTTTCAGCCGTTCGCGTCCGCGGGCCTTAATTTGTTCAACCAGTTCGCCGGGCTCAAACGGTTCTGCCGGACCGCTTTCCAAGCCTTCCTGGATAGCGGTACGCAATGCCTCAAGCTTCGCCTTGCGACGCTCCTCGCGTTCTTCAACAAGGCGCAGTCCCTCCCGCATTACCTCGCTAGCGGCTGCATAGCGTCCGCTATCGACGAGATCCTTGATAAAGCTCTCGTAGTGTTTGCCGACGGTATAACTCGTGGCCATAGGCACGCCTCCTCGCCTCATAATATATTACTTTATGCTCTAAATACCGCGCTTTGATCCGCCAGCAACGTGAGGTTGTGGAGGGACGGAGGCAAACGGTGGGTAGGTGACGAAATCTCTTGGCTCAGTCTATCTGAGGCGGTTTTGCTAGCGTCGACCAACTTCATGTGATTGAGCCATGAACTACGATCAAGAGGATCGCAAGCCGATCAGGAGAAAAACCATCAGGACGACAATGTGCGAAGCTTTAGGCCGTGGCCGGCGAAGTCCCACTTGGCGACGTGGTGGTCAAACTGGCTGGCGAATTGATCCCTAGCCAGGCTCAGAAAGCCCGCCCTCATTGGGAAGGTGCAATCTCAGAACGCACCAACGAGCATTCCGAACGGCCGGACCGACATGCGCAAATGCTGGCGCCAACTACAACGCTGGTCGGTCCTCGCTTCGATTTGGCCGTGGCTCTCGCACGCGCGAGTGGCGATGGCATGGCAGGGCGAAGCCTTACCATTAACGATCTGTGCAAGCTCCTACCGCAAGTCGATCCAAAGGACGTCGAGAAAGCCGCTTTCGATCTGGATGCCCTGGGTTTGACCAGCATTCAGCGGTCGTTCGGTGAGCACTGGTGGCTACGGTTATCCCCCATCTGACGCGGTCATCCTTGCACCGTCGCCTGCAGCGCCATGGAATCAGCCGCCCGCCCGAGGTCGTCGGTGCCAAGCCTGCCAAGCAGCCTTTCGAGGCCTAAGGGACGGGACCGTTGGGGAGACAGCACGGTCACGTTTCGGAGGAGCTGGCGCGCCGACCCTGAGCGTCGGCTCCTCTTTTGGACCTTGTGTGAGTTAGGCAACAGTCGTCCCTCGGCGTACCTGCTAAAGAAATGACGTTGGGAATTTCAGGGCCCTAGCGCTGGGAATGACAGGGCGCCGCCGGGACAAACCATTTCGGGCCCGGCGGCGTAATTTTTGAGATTTACCGCGCTGACGCGCGAGAGGCGTCTCGAGATGTCTGACGACAAGATTGCTGTAAAGACCGTGCTGCTCGCGCTGGCCATCGGCATTGCGGTATGGGCAACCACGGGAGCGCCCGAGCCGGGCACAAATTCGCCGTTGCACGTCGCCACCAGGCGATGAGGCCCTACGGGGCTTGGGAGGATTGGGCGCGGTCGCTTTAGGTCGGCGTCATTCGAGCGGTAGAGAAAGCGCCGGCAGCGGCCTATTGCCCTGCTCGCAACCTGTTCGCCCCTTGAGCAGTAGAACTGGCGTTGAGGCATCCGCGGCAGTCCGGCCCATGAAATGGGTCAGATTAACGCCCGATGACCACTCCACATAACCAACAGCCGAAAAGGCAACCGCTCCCACGATGAGAATACTGAGTACTGAAGCGGCGGCTGCCGACGCCAAGCTTTGGCTGCTGAAAAACGGCATCACGATTCTCCGACACCGAGCTGCCACCCGCTCGTGCATTAGGCCAACTCGCGATGATCGAGTGTGAACCGCCTCACATTTCACGGGCAGTTGATGCCGAGGTCGGACCGCCGATGCCAGTTCAGGGCCGGCGGGCCAATTTTCGTTGATTCAGATCCTGGCCGCGGCCCAGTCGGGCAGACGATCCGGAAGCGGGCTGTCGAGCAGGCCGGCGACAAGCACGCCGAAGGCCGCTCCTTCGATGGCCTCTTCAGTGAACTCGACGTTTGCGTCCCATTCGAAATGGAGGACCGCTGAGGCCGTCGCCCGCATCCCCTCGATGGTCGTGGCGCGATTGTAACCATTCGCAGCTGATTCATGGCGTCCTCAAAGGCTTCTTCGGCCGCGGTATCGTCAACACCGATCTGGTAAAGCCGGAGAGTCTCCTCGCTGGCGGCATCGAGGAGGCACGATATTTCCACGAAGCTGCGTCCTTGCTCGATCAGTTCGGCTCGAGATGTTTGGGCAAGGGTGACGCCCGTCCGTGTTCTCCAGCGCCAAAAGCCTGTTCGAGCGGGAGCACCCAGGACCGTTCCCGGGGAAGCGTTCTGCCGTTAGCAGGCCTACAGGCCGATCAGCTGACGGGTGTCGCTGCAGAACCTTGGGGTCACTCGTTTGCCACGGCCAGATACCGCTGAGCCCGTCATAAGCATTCGGATGAAGCTCTGCTTTCCAGCATGCCGTCGCCCACGATTAACTGTTTGAGCGGTTCTAGTCCGCGGCACGATCGAGTGGAATCGCAGATGGAAGCATAGTGAATGCATATGGACGGCGACTGCGGACCAACGGAAGGCCGCGCAAGAAAGGAGTAAGGCGATGGATACGGCAGACAACGCCGACGCGGTGACCACTTGCGCATGTACTGTGATGCACCGAAGATCGATATCCCCGAGGCTTTCCACAAATGATAGTGGATGGCTTTCCACTGGCGGATAGGTTGGTCGCGGGGAGAATTCGCCATATTCCAGCTATCGGGGGGAGGCAGACCTGCTTGATCCCCTTCATGCCAAAACGGCGTCGGCAAATCTCGCACCCAGCTTTGAGTCCCACGACTCTGGGTCGACAAATTGTGTTGGGGGCCCGGGTCGATCCGCCGCAACCTGCCCCTTGCCCACTGCTCAGACCGTATTTGAAGTTGCTCCCGATTGGCGCGCGCTAGTCTTTGAACATGGCGGATAACCTGACGCTCGTCAGCTTATCGACAGCTGAGCTTCCTAGCGTACGCCTCCGTTGACGGCCGCCTTGTTTGACGGAGGCAAGCGCTGCAGGTCCTAGGGGGCATCCTGGGAGAAGGGCTATGACGATTTCGCGGGCAGAGGTGATCACATCGGTCGAGCCTCGGTGGTCGCGAGATGAGAAGGAAAGCTAGTTGCAGCATCGCTCGAGCCGGGAGCGACTGTTTCCGAGGTGGCTCGCATGGCCGGCCTTCATGTGAGCTAGCTGTTCAGGTGGCGCAAAAAGCTTGAGCCGCCTAGTCGGCTGAGACAAGACATGCCATGGAGTTCGATGAATACAGAACGGGCCCAGCCTCGCGCCGGCATACCTTTCGAATCCGAAAGCACCGAGCCAACGTCTAGGGCCGCCGGGCAGTCCCCTTCGTGCCTGACCCAGTGGGCGTCAGCCCTGACGCGGTGGGCGACAGGAGCGGCCGCCGCCGACCTCGTCTCGTCGCAGGACCGCGTCCTGGCGACCTGGGCAGCGGAAGAGGGGCAGGGCGAAGACGAGAATCGGCAAGAGGGGGTCAACCGGACGAGGGCATGGCGGGACGAAGGTGATGTCGGAGACGAGCTGAATTTGTCGTCATTGTCCCTGACCGCCTTGCCAGCCTCACTCTTGCCCAGGCTCCGGACCCTCAATGTCATCGGCAACCAGTTGAGCAGCCTGCCGGCCCGGCTTCCGGGCGGACTCCGGGACCTCTACGCCTCTGACAACCGGCTGACCAGTCTGCCCGCCCTTCCGAGCAGGCTCCGGCACCTCCACCTCATGGCCAACGAGCTTTCCAGCCTGCCGGCAGAGCTGCCATTTAGGCTCCGCAGCTTGACTGTCGATAGCAACCAGCTGACCGATCTGCCCGCCCTTCCGGCAACGATCGAGGAGTTGTCTGCCAGCAATAACCAGCTGACCAGCCTGCCCGATCTTCCAGCCAGGCTCCGCCGCCTGGACGTCAGCGAAAATCAGCTGACCAGTCTGCCCGATCTTCCAGCAAGGCTGCGGTACCTGGACGCAGGCGACAACCAGCTGACAAGCTTGCCTGGCGTTCCGGCCAGACTTCGATACCTGGACGTCAGCGAAAATCAGCTGACCAATCTGCCAGAGACACTCCCGGTCGGCCTTGAAATGCTCGGCGCCAGCAACAATCAGCTCACCGGCCTGCCCGCGACCGTGCTGACGCAGCTCGGCAGCGCGTCCAGCATCGATGTGCGATCTAATCCGATACCGGGCCCAGTGCTGGCCGATTTGGCGTCAGCCACGCGCGGCCCGGATTATGCCGGCCCGCAGGTCTTGCTGTCGATGCCCCTACAACCGGTGGAACATCAGCCGCCACTCTTGCACGAGGTTGTTGCGGATTGGCTCGCGGACGAGCCCGGCGCAGTGGCCGCCTGGCAGGGCTTCGCCGAAGAGCCGGGTGCGCAGGACTTCGCACTCTTTCTCGAAAGGCTCGCGGGCACCGTGAACTATGGTCATCAGGCGTTCCGCGACCAGGTGGCCGAGAATCTGCTACAGGCCGCGATGAGGCCGCGGCTGCGCGAGCAGTATTTCGAGCTGGCCAGTGGAGCGACTGCGTCCTGCGAGGACCGCGTCACTTTGACTTGGAACGGTATGCAGACCGCACGCCTGAACGCTGATGTCAAGGATGGGCTTTATGACAGTCAGCTCGACCAACTGCTCCAACACGGCCGTGTCATGTTTCGTTTGGAGGCGCTTGACGATATCGCACGCGAGACGGTCCGCTCGCTCCGTCGTGCCGACCCGGACGCCAATATCGACGAGATCGAGGTCTATCTTGCCTATCAGACCCAGCTACGGGATCGGCTGGAATTGCGCCACATCGCCCCTGATATGCGCTTCTTGAATCTCTCTGACGTCACGGCGGACGACGTTGCCCGGGCTGAGACGTCGGTGCGGGAACAGGAAGCGGCGGGTTTCGCGGATTTTCTGGCAACGCGCTGGGAGCCTTGGGATACGGTGGTGAAGCGGATCGCCCCCGATGATCATGCCGCGATGCGGGACCGGCTTGCCGATGCAATGGAAGATGAGTTTCCGACGCGCTTGAACGAACGACTCGCGGAGCCTGGCCTGACGGATGATGTCGATGCCCGGCGGGTGGTCGGAGCCCAGATCCTCAGCGAAATCGCCTGCGAGATCAAGGGCGAGCTGATGCATAAGGTTCTCCGGGAGCAGGGCCTCGAGCTCTGATCGATGCGATAGCCGCTCCGATCCTGCAGTCTCGTTTGGTCGTTACGGGACGAGCGATTGTTCAGGTCGCATGGATGATGCAGTTGCCGTCTGATGACCACCTCCGACCACCTCGGCGTGTTGTTCGCTCGCCGGCCGTACCTGGGAAACCCGCGATTCTAAACTAGCAAGCGATGCCAGAGTTCAAGGTCATTGCTCGCCTGGATTACGACGAACAGACCACGTTCGTCCGTGCAAGGCTGTGTCAGGTCACGACTGGCATAGCCTGGGTTGAACTTGATCACGCGCAGGATACTTCGACAGCGCGGCCAATGCCGCTTCATGATTCGCTCGCGTCGTAGCCGATGTCGCTCTCCGCCACCGGATCAGACTCCATCCGGATCCCGTTTGTGACCGCGAGCGGAGCGCGCTGGTGGCAGCGCAGAACGCCTTGCCGAATCTCCGTTCCCATCGGCGCAAGATTTCATAGCTCACTCGACGCCCAGCGCCCCCTGCATTCGTCGACAATGCGCAAGCTCAAGGGAAACCGGAAATACAACCAAACGCTATATCCGATCATTTCCGGTAGGAAGTAATGGCGACGATAAACCAGGGCGCTCGCCGCAGAGCTACCGGGCCGGAAGGCTGCCACTGCTGACCATCCGATAGGGCGGCGCGCGGCTCACCTTCTGAATGTCGACGATCCAAAGTCACTTCGGCGCTCTCGGCCCGACACCATGCCCGAGGGAAGCCGATGACGTAAGCGTGACGGAAGAGATCGGAGCCAACTTCGCCCCGCCCGAGCGCGAGCAGCTACGCTGCGGCTTCGTCAGCTTCTCGAAAGCTTGCTCTGGTAGGATGTCTGCTCAGGTGATCTTGGACGTGAGGCTGGGTGGACCCGCACAATCGTGACCCCATCCAATGTAACAGTTTGGTCGCAGCTGCAGCATGCCACTTCGGAAGAGCAGCAAGAGGGGCCGGCGAGGCAATAGACGTTTGAGCCGTCCTTGGCGACGGCGCTCCCAGCCAGTACCGGTACCTGTCCTCATCAGTCTGAAGAAGACCAGCGCCGCATTGATGACGCGACTGGTAATGCTATGGCTCGGAATCAAAGGTGCACATTAAAGCAGTACCACCGAACTTCGCCGATTACGGGCATGTTCTCCGCTTTCGGCGTCAAGCGTTTGATCTAAGCAAATCAGCAATCCTATCGCTCACGTCAACGAATTCTACTAATCGAACGATGAGGCGCCGTTGAGCAATCTTCGCGTTTGCTGCGAGCCAGCTACTCGCAGTGCGATTCCGCCCAGCCCCCCTCAGAGGACGACGAAAGTTTCTTTAAAATGATGACTCGTGCCGATAGACGCAGCGAGGCCGCCCTTGACCAGTATCACCCTGCTCTTCGCAGATTCTCCGAGGCACTTATTCTTGAGAGCCAGACGATATCTGGACTGGACCACGACTCGCGGATCAAGTCCGCTCGGAGGCTGTTCCCACGCGACAAGAATCTCATCTCCGCGTTAAATTTGTTTCGTGCTGCGGAGCTATGCGCAAAATTCGGTTCGTAATACGGAGCGTGCCTTGTCCGGGCGCTTCGAGCGGGCAGCTAAGCATTGCAGCCTTGGCGGAGCAATCTTCTATGGTGATTTGCCAGCTTCGGTTGGGTTAGGCGACACGGCACGTGACCACCTTATGGCAATTCAAGAGCATGTCGCTCCGATGGAAACTCGCTATTTCCGTGGTGTTGGCAATTAACCCACCGTCCGAGCCAGCCCGGGGCAATCGGCTCGCTCTGTCCGAAATCAGATGACGGACGATATTCAGGTACGGCGCATCGGCGCCCGACGAAGTGGATAAGCGTTTGGAGCGTCTAGCCGACATCCTCATTGACTGCATCGCCCACGGCAACTCGGTCAGCTTTCTGCCACCGCTAACTCGACGACGTGCGCTGGTGTACTGGCGTAGCGTCGCGGACGCGGTTTTTTGCAATGGATGCGTGCTACTAGCTGCGGAAGATGGCGCAGGGGATTATTTTGCTGCTCGGGCAGCCGTTGGATGAAGTGTGCGAGCCAGGCGAACGACCGCCATAAACTTTCGTATCGTTAAGTGACCCCCTTGAGGTGCCCAATTTTTACCAAGGTTCAATTGAGCCGCTGATCACGATCCTCTTAGCTGCATGCGCGGCTGGCCACAGCGACATCTCATTCGTCTTCGCCGGCTTCGTCAACTGATAGCGAATCGGGAGGTCGCGAATTCTATTTTTCGTCGGAATGACAGCATTTGCCGAGACGTGGATAGAGATACTGATGGAACCATTCGAGCTTGCGTGGTGCGAGTTCGAATACCAACGGGCTCTCAGATGCCTCGAAGCGAGGGAAAACAGGGCGAACGACGTCTGATCCATCATGCGGGAGGACCTGTGGCCAAACACTCTATGACAGCGCACGGCCACGCGCGCCACGAGCGGCGATACAGCGATCGAAAGCTCGCTCAAAGAATTAAAGAATTAGCCAGCACGGTCCTAATCAGAAGACCATCACCAAGCAGCGTAAGGCGGCGTCGTGCACGATGCACCGACGGGTTGCAAGACCGTCCGCTCGATTGAGGAAGAGGCAATCGTCGTTGCCTTTCGCAAGAACAACCTTGTGAGCTGCAAATTTATCGAGAATTTGGGCGCCCTTGCGCGATGAACACGGTACGCAATCATGTTGGAGCTCCGGTAGAAATACGGGAATGAAGCTGCGCCGGCGGTAAGCATGCTCACAAAATCCATGACAATTGAACTCGCGCTAGTTGTGGTTCGGTCGATATTCTGCCAAGCGTAACTGTCGGAGTGACGGATCCCTGACCTAGAAGGCAGGGGACCTCTCGATCGTAAGGACGGGTCGCCAGAATGAATAGTCGTCCGTGAAGATCGGCTAAGCGATTGAGGCAGAATCGCATTTGCTGGTGTGGACTGTTTTTGGATTGCAAGGTTTTGATGTTTCGAGCCTCGGAACCTTGCAATTTCATTTTCAGGATTCAGTCGAATCGCCAGTCATGATTCCGTGGTCGCGTCGGAGGTGACGATGCGACCGAAGAAGCAAAGGACGACGGGATCTGGCGATCTGTTCCGGGCCAGGCTGGACCAGATCATCAACATGAAGCACGAGCTGGTTCAGCTCGCCGGCAAGGTCGATTGGGACTGGATCGACGGCGAGATCGCGCCGCTCTACAGCGAGAACGGTCGGCCGGGGATCGCGACCCGCTTCGTGATCGGGCTGCTGCTGCTCAAGCAGATTTACGGCCTGTCCGATGAGGGGGTGTGCGAGCGCTGGGTCCACGACCCGTATTTCCAGTACTTCACCGGCGAAGAGTTCTTTCAGCACGCGTTTCCGCACGAGCGCTCGGACCTGAGCCACTGGCGCAAGCGGCTCGGCGACAAGCTGGAGCTGTTGCTGGCCGAGAGCCTGCGGGTGGCGCACGAGGCCGGCGCGTTACGCAGCCAGGACCTCAAGCGGGTCACGGTCGATACCACCGTGCAGCCGAAGGCCATCGCCTTCCCGACCGATGCCAAGCTGCTGCACGCGGCGATCAGGGGGCTCAACCGCCTGGCGAGGAAGCACGGGGTCAGGCTGCGGCAGTCCTATCTTCGCATTGCCAAGACCGCGGCCATGATGGCGGGACGCTACGCCCATGCCAAGCAATTCAAGCGGCATCAGCGGCAGTTGCGTATCCTGCGCAGCCGGCTGGGCCGGATCATCCGCGATATCCGCCGCAAGATCGAAGGTCAGGCCGTGCTCGAGAACGCGTTCGCCCTCCCGCTCGGCCGGGCCTCGCAGATCCGCTCGCAGCAGCAGCGCCAGCGCGGCTGGAAGCTCTATTCCTTCCACGCCCCGGAGGTGGAGTGCATCGGCAAGGGCAAAGCAGCCGCGCCTTACGAGTTCGGTGTCAAAGCCTCCATCGTCACCAACAACCGCCGTGCTCCCGGTGGCCTGTTCGTGCTGCACGCCAGGGCGCTGCCCGATAACCCCTACGACGGTCATACCTTGCGCGACGTCATCGACCGCACCGAGACACTCACCGGCTGCGCGATCGAGCGGGCCTATGCCGACAAGGGATATCGCGGCCACGACGCACAGAACCCGCGCCGTGTCTTCATCTCCGGCCAGAAGCGCGGGGTCTTCGGTATCATCAGGCGCGAGCTGCGCCGCCGCTCCGCCATCGAACCCATCATCGGACACCTGAAGACCGATGGTCACCTCGGCCGCTGCTACCTCAAAGGCCGCGCCGGAGACGCCGCCAACGTCATCCTCTCAGCCGTCGGCCACAACTTCCGCCGCATCCTCGCCTGGCTGAGGGGTCTTTGGCGCCTCTTCCTGGCCACCCTCATCGCAGCCATCAGCGACCGTTCACCGCTGCAATCGGCTTCTTAACGGACGACTGAATAGATCAGCAGCAAAGAAGATGCAGCAGCGCAGTGCCGGCAAGCCTGACATTGAGTTGGGCAAGCGGATCCGCCTGCGGCGTGTGGAGCAGAAGATTTCGCAGGCCGAACTCGGCGATAAGCTCGGCGTCAGCTTCCAGCAGGTCCAGAAGTACGAGAAGGGCGTCAACCGTGTCGGCGCTGCCCGTCTTCAGCAGATCGCCACTACGCTCGACGTCCCCGTCACCTTCTTTTACGGCGGTGACAACAAGGCGCGCGAGGTTGAGAGCCTCCTGTTCCTGGACAGCGCCTTCAGTCTGCGGTTGCTGCGCGCCTACAGTAAGATCAAGGATCAGACCGTCCAGCGTCAGCTGGTGTCGCTGATGGAGTCGATCGCCGCCGACGAGGATTGACCGGTACTCGACGTCAGATCGCGGCACATGGACGCGACCTCGTCTCAGGACCCACTCCCGCGGCGAGAGCGGTCGATTGACTTGTACACGCCTCACTTTCAGCCGGTAATCTCAGGGCTACTCTCCTCGATCACGGCACCGCATCCCCGATGTCGACACGATTCTGGTTGACGGATCGAGCGACAATCTGATCTTCGAGCTCGCCAACTCCGCCATTGACATCTCCCTCATGGTGAGGAGCGCCGTCCTACGTGCGAAAGGCGAAGCCGCGCGGCTTGCTATGGAAGATCGCGGCAAACAGCGCCTCTTTGGTCGGGAAACGGGTATAGACCGTTGCCTTGCTAGTACGGCATGCGATCTCCTCGACGCTGACGCCGGCGAGTTCACGAGCCAGGAACAACTCGCATGCCGCGGTCGAGATCCGCAGGTCCACTTCGGCGGCCAAGTCCGTCGGCGGCCGTCCCAGACGCACCGCCTTTTGCGCCGCCCACCTTATGTTCGCTCCTCCATTCATCCACCCTAGGCTAGTTTGTCCATTCAATTAGTCTTCTGGGAAAGAGAAGGTGGCTTAGGCGCCATGATCCAGCGACAAACTGACGGGAAGAGCGGTGAACTTGTTCGAGGTCGGAGCTGTTGTCTACCGCTGGTCGGCGACGCACGGCGTCCGTCAGGGGCGGCAAAATGGTTTCAACCCGTAACATGCCGGCGGGTTCACCACCGCGCCGCTCAGCCCAGTTCTCGCTGCGCTCCAAGCGAAGTCGCCTTGCCAGGGCGGCAGACGGGCGGTTCCTCGCATGCGTGGTCAACCTGCCGCCGAGGCGGGCCGCCCTTTTTCAGATTTTGGTGGCATTGGATGCGCCCGCAAAAACCCAGTCCTCTCATGGTCCGCGCACGTTCAGAACCGCTTGATCTCGATTCCGTACTTCCTCAGCGCGTAGCCAATCTGGCGCGGCGTTAGTCCGAGCAAGCGTGCAGCTTTTGCCTGTACCCAACCAGATTTTTCCATGGCTGCAATGACCCGCTCGCGATCGGCCATCTTCGCGCCACTTACGAGGACTGTGCCAGGGGGTGCCAGTGAGGCCAGTTCGCTGCCGACAAGTGGGGCCGGCGCGGTCGCTTCAGACGGCAAACTGATCGGCTTGGCGGGCACTGGGACGACCGGTGCCGTTTGGACTGTCGCCTCCTCGGACGTACTTTTCCACAGCATCGCGGAAAGGCACTGGCCGTGGCAACATGCAAAATCATTTCTCACGATCGATGGCCCGGCCGACAGGGTCGCTGTGCGCTCGATGCAGTTTTCGAGCTCGCGGACATTTCCCGGAAAGCCGCAGTTCATCAGCACATCGATCGCGCTCGCTTCCAAGGTCAGCGTACGGCCGTTCACGCTATTGAAATTCCTCAGGAACTCACCGGCAAGCAGCGGAATATCGCTGCGTCTTTCGCGCAGCGGCGGCAGCAGCAAGGGAACAACGCTGATGCGATAGTAGAGGTCTGCGCGAAACTCGCTCCTTGCCACAGCCTCTTCAAGGTTCTTGTTGGTTGCGGCTATGACTCGAACATCGACCTTTATGGTCTGGTTGCTGCCGACCCGCTCGAACTCCTGCTCCTGCAGGACACGCAGCAACTTCGCCTGGAACGGGGCCGAAATCTCGCCGATCTCGTCAAGGAACAGTGTGCCTTTGTCAGCAAGCTCGAAGCGCCCCTTGCGCGAGCTGAAGGCGCCAGTAAAGGCACCTTTCTCATGACCGAACAATTCGGATTCCAGCACTGTCTCAGGTAGTGCCGCGCAATTTAGCTTAATGAAGGGCCGCTTGGCGCGGGACGATGATTCGTGAATAGCCTTGGCTACAAGTTCCTTTCCGGTACCGGATTCGCCGCGCAGCAGAACCGTGCTGTTCGATTTGGCCACGACCGCGATCTTTTCGAGCAAGCCGCGCAGCGCCGGACTGTCGCCGATGATCCCATGAACAGGTACCTTCTTACGCTCCCGTACAGGCTGCCTAAACTCGAATAATTGCTTTTGCAGACGGTCCTTCTCCACCATCAGCCGCTCGCGATCGCAGGCGAACAAGCGATGAAGCCTTACTGTCTGTCCCACCAGGTTGGCGATCATGGTGAGCAGCCGCGCATCATAATCGAGCCGGAGACTCGACCTTTCGTCACAGACACGGTCGAGCGTCAGTGTACCCACGACTTTCGGATCGATGCGGATCGGAACTCCGATGAACGACACCGGCATGTTATCCGAGGCACCGAGCACCTCAAGGTCAGCTGCGCTGAACGCCGGCTCCGCTGCCACGTTCTCGGCGACAAGAGGCCTGTCGGTCGCAACGATCTGGTCGATTGCCTTCCGTGGCAGGCGCATCCGGAAGCGGTCGTCGCTGCCTTCGCTCCAGCCAGCACCCACGGTAATGTCCGGCATCCCGTCATCGTCGAACAGTGAGACGATACCGTGTCGCATCTGCACAAACGATTGCAGAAGGCCTACGACGTTGGCCAGCGTGACCTCGAGCCGGCAGGGAGCGGTGAGTATTTTCGATATTTCGAAGATACCGGTCAGCGCGCTCTCGCGCAGCGGCTCGCCCGAGAGCTCGCGCTCCGTCTCTGGATGAGAGGCAGGTATCTCGCGTGCGGAAGCGATATGCAGCATGAGGCGGTCTCCGTTATTTTGATCATCCTCCCTAGCACCTTGTTCGGATTTGCGAGCTTCGTTTTGCATGTCATGCTCGATCTAGCGTTACGAATTAACGAGATGACATAGAAGCGTAACACCTTTTCATGGCACGACGGTAACCTTACAGTGGTTTGATTTCATCTTTTTTCGGAATAGGTGCGCGACGTCAGCGTAGAACACGAACTTCAACGCTGAGGCTTAAGTCAGCCGCGTTGCCAGGCTTGGTCGATTCACAGATGTTGCCCACCATTGATCGGCACCTCGGCCCCCGTAACATAGCTTGCGGCATCCGAGCATAGGAAGAAGATGACCTTGGCCACTTCGTCGGGTGTTCCCACTCTGCGCAACGGGATGTTTGGCACGAGACGCGCTTCCGTGTCGGGCGACAACATGTCCGTTCTGATCTCGCCTGGCGCGATCGCGTTCACACGAACGCCATAGGGCGCATAATCGTGGGCCATTTCGCGTGTGAGACTCGCAAGCGCGGCCTTCGACGTCGCGTAGGCGCTGCCGGCAAACGGGTGCACCCGCGAACCAGCGATCGACGTCACGTTGACAATCGATCCTGACGCGGCCCTTAGCTCGTCAAATAAACCCCTCGCCAGCAGGATCGGGGCCACGAGATTCAGATGGAACACTCTCATCCAGGTTTCAGTTGACGTCGTCAACGAGGTCAGCCGGTCACCATCAGACGTCTTCGGCGAGATGCCGGCGTTGTTCACTAATGCGTGCAAGGGTGCGCCCGCCAAGCGTTCCTTGACCTGCGCGATCAAGCGCGGCAGCATTTGATAATCGCTAAGGTCGACCTGGACATGATCCTCGCGCCCGGAGTCCCACGGGCACCGCGCGCCATCGAATGGCTGGCGCGCGCAAGAAATGATGCGCCAACCTGCCTCCGAAAACAGCTTGGCAGTGGCATGCCCAATTCCGCGCGATGCCCCAGTCAGCAACATCGCCTTCTGCTCTCCCTGATGGAGGCGGGCTTCATCGGCGCGAAAGGGACAGCCCAAATGTGTCTCGGGCAGCGGACCTGCGATCAGATCGTCATTTGGCAGATCGAGACCCACGCCCGCCTCCTCTCCTGTAGCGCCGCTGGCGAACACGTAGCAGGATTTGGGCCACTCCGATGCACGCAAAGACGCTCCGGTTTTGCGTCCTAATGTCGCGCACGCCAAAAGCTTGGCGGATTCGCGACATGGTGCGTGTGCTTTGCAACATCGATGGTGCATCACCCACACAATGCCTGGAGCACACTCGGTCACTGCTAGGACCAGACACCACACTGCGCTCTCGTGATCGAGATCCGAAGCAGCGAGCGGATAAGGAACGCTCCTCGTCGAGGCAACGATCGGTCACGATGGTGGAGACACCCAGTAACCGTGTCGGTACGAAACAGAACCTGACGCACCAACTCCATACGTTAGGTTTTCTCGCAACTGATACCGAGCTCATCGCAGCACATCGCCGCGCTGATTGGTTGCGCGATCACGAGCGGGCGCACTGAATGTCCAACTCAATGCTCGAACCCGAAGGGTCCGTCCGCGCGAGCGAGTGGCGGCCGCGGCAACGGAACTCACCGGCCCAACGTAACCTCCTTCGAAAACTTGATCCGCGACGAACCGCCGAGAAGCTTTCACTTGCGGGTCGTCGCGAGGCAAGGCCGAGGACGATGTCCATCTGGTCAGCGTGGTGGCGGTACGGTAACGCCGCTCTTGTCAAGATCGAGCTTCAGCGGACGGCATTCGGCCGCCGCATCTTGCTGTTCTCCAGGGCAAGGGTCCGTTGGAACGTCGGTTTGGGCGATCAATTGTCGTCCGGAAACGTAGTGGCAGTGCTGCTCGATGCAAAAAGCGGCGATCAGATCGATGAGACGGGTTACGACTTTCATGAAGCCACGAGTTCTTTTGATGCTTCTTCAATCAAGATCAATCGGCTCGGATCGTTCAAATCGAATTCTATAACGCGCGGCGCAAAGAGGCGCGCATAGCGCGTGAAAGCGCTCGTCGGGGGGAAACGGATCACGGTATCGCATCGCGCAAGAAGATACATCTCGATGAGAGCGGAAAAGCCGCCCTCAGCTCCGAGCGCCGCGCTGTGCAACGGCCCGGCCTGAGCTGCCTGGAAGCGCTTTGGGATGGTGAAAACGTCAGGAAACATAGCTGACACCCTCTCAAGGACGTGCGCGCTGTCTGTGCACAGGAACGCCCTGACCGGTTTTGCATGCGGTAACGCCTTGGCCTTGTCGATGGCGTTACAGACCTGTTGCAAAGCCCGCTCGGGATCAGCCCAGTAGGGCGCATGCCCCATAACATCCTCTCCGTTGCCGTGCCGAACATGAATGCCGATCACGCTGAACGACGCAAGGTGCTCACGGAAGATGGCATCAATCCGTGCCTGCACTTCGGATCGCGGCTTGATGCTCCGAAAGATCTCTCGTTCAGCCTCCTCATCGCAGCGCCACATCAGGCAGGCGTCACACACAACTGTATTTGCATCGCTATCTTGCCCGCTTTGGAACAGCTGATCGAGTTCATCGCGTTCCCGGAAAATCTGCTCATCCGGGCGATAGGCGCAATCAATAGCTGGCCTATTCCACCATGCCGGGAAAAATGGTCCAGGAAATGAGTGCTGGTTGATCCGGTCGTCGCAGATCACCTGTACGCCGGCAATATCTTGAACCGGTTCGAAGAAGACGGGAAAGGCGTTGGTGAATGGTTGATCGAGATAACAGGACCCCCGCCAATCGATGACCAGCTTCCGTCCGGTCCGCTCGGCAAAACGCCACGCTGCAGCCAGCGACCACAGGCAGTCGCCCAAGCCCGTACGTCGTCGGGAAACAACGAACTGATCATTTTTCGAACCGCCAGGCATCTGCATTGCCTCCTTCCGGACTCCTGGTTGAACAAGAGACGTCATTGGAGACACCTCACATATGGTCTTGGCCGATGTTATGGTCGGCGCTTGTGCTGCTCGCGCGTTGCGTCGGTAGAACTTCATAGCAGCGCTATCCTCGTAGTGGGTTCTCTCAACGCCTCCCTCTTTTCTTCCACTAGAGTTGTTGCGCCGATATACCCGATTTCAACTGGATGCCTATTGGTGCCCTATTCCACCTCGGCCTAGCCTCCTGTACATGGAGGCGCAGTCTTGGTCTTACATATGATCGCCGGTTATGCTTCGCCCAGCGCTTTAATGCGGACGCAAGCGGCGCGTGGCGGATGCAGCCGAACGCCCCGCTGTTCCCACAAGAGCCGAAGTTCCTTGACGAGATCTTCGCGCCGGGGCTGGTCCAACATAGTTGTGTCGAGAAGCCAGCCGAGCGAGGCCTCCCCCTCGATCCGCATCAGCAGGTCGAAGAGCTCATGCGAGATACGCATGCTCTCGCGCCCCGAATGTCCCATACGGATCTCGGAAACCGTTTCCTGACGATCTTCCGCTGTGTAAGAGCGAATACGATGAAGGGATGCATACGGAGGCAATGAAACGCCCAGTGTACACCAATCCGGCAGTGTTGCCGGCCGCTTCTCGACGAGGAATGGCTTAACTACAAGTCCGTCCAGGTCGGTCGTCAAGAAGGTGACGATGGCGTCTGAAACGGAATCGACGATCGGCTCGGCATTGTTGTTAAAGGACGTGTTTAGAAGAACCGGGATGCCGGTTCGCTTCTTGAATGCATTAATGACATCCCAATAGGCAGGATTTGTGTTGCGCGAGACCGTTTGCAGCCGAGCAGTTCCATCAACGTGCGTGACCGCACCAAGCACGCTATGGTGGGCCGCCCGCACACGAACCACGAAGTTCATGAAGGGAAACTCCCGCTTGCCGCCTGGGAGCTCAAAGAACTCGCTTGCATCCTCCTCCAGCACTGACGGCGCAAACGGACGATAGCCCTCGCGCTTTTTGACCATCGCGTTTATCCGGTTCTTGTTTTCCGCTGGCCGCGGGTCGGCGAGAATGCTGCGGTTGCCAAGCGCACGTGGCCCGAACTCAGAACGGCCCTGAACCCAGCCGATGACAGCGCCATTTGCCATCCAGTCCGCTGCACTCGCTGCGATGTCATCACTACGTTGAAAATCGAGGTGGCTGGACCATGCATTGAGCTCGTGTTCTATGGCTTGCTCGGTCCCGAGATCGGGTCCCCAATAGACGTCCGACAATCGCTCGCGCGGCGCGGGCCGGCCCAGCTCGTTTGACATCATCAATGCGGCGCCGAGTGCGCAACCGGCGTCATGCGCCGCGGGCTGGACGAAGATGTCGTCGAAAAGGCCGGAATAGAGCAGCTTACCGTTCATCGTGCAATTGTGGGCTACGCCTCCCGCCAGGCACAAGCGCTTCATGCCCGTCGCTTCGCGATGATGCCGCAGGATATGAAAGATGATCCGCTCCAGCGCTTCCTGCAGCGAAGCGCTGACGTCTCGATGCTGCTGTGTGAATGCCATTCCCTTTCGCCGGACCTGGATGCTGCGGATCAAGGCCGGGCCGATTCGATCCAGATGGACCCGATAACCGCCATTGTCCAACAATTCATAGAACTGCGCGAAGAGCTCGCGATAGGGCGCAGGGTCCCCATAGGGGGCAAGCCCCATCACTTTGTACTCGTCGAACAACCCGTAGCCGAGATAACGGATCGCCTCGAGATAGAACAGCCCCAGAGAGTTATGTTCTGGAAAGCTTGCGAGTTGCGAAATTTCGGTGCCAGACCCTACTGCCAGCAGACCTGAGAGAAAGTCTCCGCCACCGTCGACCGTAAAGATCAGGCTTTGCTCGAATCCAGACATGGCAAATGCGCTCGCGGCATGCGCTTCATGGTGATTTACGAAGAACACGCGCGACGCATCGACTTCGGTGCGGAACTCCCGCGCCAGCAGCTGACGTAGCAACAGTTTGGCGTCTAACGGCACGGCCTGAGAAAGAAATAGCCGCTCCAGCATGGTATTGCAGTAGGATTCAGTCGCGTAGAACGCGATGCGGTCGATCTCGCCAAGCTCCACTCCTGCAGCTGAAAGGCAGTATCGGATCGAGTTGCTTGGCAACTTGTTGGAGTGCTTGACTCGATTGAGGCGCTCTTCTTCGACAGCAGCAAGCACGCGGCCATCCCGCACGAGCACTGCAGCGCCATCGTGCAGAAATGTATTGGGCAGCTCGGCCGAGTTTTGATAGATTCTGTCCAGACCGCCACTCACTCCGAGACACAACATCTCGCTCTCCATTTGGTCATGACAGGAAGGCGAACCGCCCTCCCCAACTAGTTCGTCTGTACTGTCACGCTCCCTCGGCCACGCGGGCCAGGAAGCACAACCAATGCTTTGCGAAGTCCGGCCCGGCGCCGAGCCGGCTCAGCCTATTTGGGTGCTGGGCGTTCCCGCACCGTCCGACCGATCCGGCGCCGTGCGCCCGGCTTGTTATAAAGCCATTGCGACTGCCCCTGTCGCAGCTCACGCTACCTCAACCAAGACAGCGCATCGCGAATTCCGTCAACGCAGCAGACGGCGCCGAAACAATACCGTCGACACAAAGAAAGGTAATACCGCGTACATGCAGAGCGCACCGACATGGAAGGCAGCCCCGCCGCTGGCCGCACGGTCCAGCATCGCCGGGCGGATGAGATCGACCGAATGCGCCAGCGGCAACAAGCCGGCGATGTGCTGAAAGGAGCTCGGCAGTTGGCTCATCGGAAAGACTGCGCCACACAGAAACACCATGGGTGTCAGGATTAGCGTCTGGTAAAACACGAAGTAGTCGTAGCTCGGCGCAAGAGATATGACGACCATCGCCAAACTTGCAAAGACAAGGCCGGTCAAGGCCACCGTCGGCATCGCATACAAAATGGACGCCCAGGACGCATAACCCAGCGTCGCAGCGACAATTCCGATTGCGGTTCCGGCCAGAACGGACTTACTGGCTGCCCACACCAATTCGCCCAGAACGACGTCGCCAAGCGTGAGTTGTGTGGACAGGATTGCTTCCCAGGTACGCTTGGCATCCATCCGAGCAAAGGTTGCATACATGGTTTCAAAGGTCGCGGACGTCATGGCGCTGGTCGCGACCATGCCTGCTGCCAGGAACGAGATGTAGGAGGTCCCTTCAACACGACCCACGATTAGCCCGAGCCCAAAGCCAAGGCCAAACAGGTTGGTTATGGGATCTGCGAGGTTGCCGAGAACCGATGCAAGCGCGACTTTCCTCCATGCCAGGAAGTTTCGACGCCATACTGCAATCCAGTTGTACGCATTAGCGGGCATTAGCGCCGCATAGCTTTCACCCATCCCTCACTTCTCCATCTCGCGTCCGGTCAGCCGCAAGAACACGTCTTCGAGATTCGGCGGCCGCTGCAGAATGCGAAGGCCCGCTCGGCCGCGCAGTTGAACACGTACTTGCTCCGGATACGGCGCATAGCAAAACAGCGTCTCTCCACTCACTTCGATATTCCGAGTATAAGGCTTGAGCCATTCACCGAGCTCATGTGGATCACCGCCATAGATCTCGATCACGTCGCATCCGATATGCTCGTCGATCAAGGCGTTCGGCTTTCCTTCGGCTATCTTGCGTCCACTCTTGAGCACGCAAAGCCGATCGCATAGGCGTTCGGCTTCTTCCATGAAGTGGGTGGTGAGCAGGATTGTCTTGCCACGCGCAAGCAGAACGCGCAGACGCTCCCATATCAGGTGCCGCGCGTGCGGATCGAGGCCGGTCGTGGGCTCGTCCATCACCAGCAGATGCGGATCATTGATCAGGGCCCGCGCCAGTGTCAGCCGACGCTTCATGCCGCCCGACAGATGCGCGACGCGGACGTTCGCCTTGCTTTCCAGCCGTGCAAACTCGAGCAACGAGGGTACGATCGTCTCAACCTTGCGAGCACTCAAGCCGAAATAACGGCCAAATACCAGCAGGTTTTCGCGTACGGTGAATTCGAGCTCGAGGTTATCGAACTGCGGCACAACGCCAACGCGCATACGTGCTACACGCGCGCGCGCAGGCACAGGCTCGTTGAGGATTGTAATCTTGCCCGCATCCGGCGAGATCATCCCGAGCAGCATACGCGCAATCGTGCTCTTGCCGGCTCCATTTGGCCCGAGCAGACCAAAGCATTCTCCGCGCGCAACCGAGAACGACAGCTCATCGACGATGATTTTGTCGCCAAATGATTTTCTGACGCCGGCAAGGTCGATTGCTGCGGTGGACATGTTCATCTTAGGCTGACAAAAGGCGTTCAGCCGAAGTTGGCTTGCTTACGACGGTTTTGGTCCAGAGCAGGCCGTCGCACCACACATGCTCTACGCGCCCCCACTGGCAGGCGGCGGCCACGTCCGGGAAGAATCCTCGTCCATGGAGGTTGGCACTCGTATTGCAGAGCAGCGGAATGCCGGTGAGCTGTTCGAACTCGACGAGCAGCTCGGCGATTTTGTGTGGAGAGTTGCGGGCGACTGTCTGCAACCGCGCGGAGCCATCCAGATGGACGATAGCGGGGACCTTATCGCGCCACTCCTCCCGGGTCTGGTGATCGAACAGCATATAAGGATCTGGCGTCCCGGGACTGAAGATCTCCGGCGCCCGATCCTCCAGGCAAATCGGCGCTACTGGCCGGAAATGCTCGCGGCGCTTGATGTCGTTGAGGTGATCTTTCATTGCCGGCAAGGTCGCTGCTGCAAGAATGCTTCTGCCACCCAACGCCCGTGGCCCAAGCTCGGCGCGTCCCGATAGGAAGATTACGGGTTTGTTGTCAGCAAGAATGGCCGCAAGCTCGCGGAGAGTGCATGGTGCAGGCTCCCATTCTGACGGACTTTCGCTGGCCTGCAGCGCCGGACCGCTATAGACTGACCATTCTAGTGGCCCGAACCCCTTTTGTGCCGCCATCGCGCTGCAAGCGGCGCCAATTGCCGAGCCGCTGTCATTTGGAAACGGCGGCACCCAGACCTCATCGAACAGTCCCGTCGCCCGAAGCGCACTGTTCCACTTGATATTGAGCCCGCACCCCCCGGCTACACATAGGTTTCTCGCGCCCGGAAGCGACGAGTGTCGCAGCAAAACCATCGCAATTTCCCGGACAAGAAGACGTTCCAGGAACACATGAAACGACGCAAGGACGTCTTCGGCTCGCTTGGCCGTCAAGCGCAGCGCGCTCGCCTCAAAAAAGTCGTGTACAGCGGCAAGCGATGCCTCAGCATTGTTGATGTCGGCGCGGTAGCGACGGGCCTGCTCCGTATCCGCAGCGAAGCGCTTTTCGTAAAGCTCCTGAAACACAGCCACGATGGTTTCGTCGAAAGAGCCAAGCGCAATATAAGCCATCAGCTTGCCGGCGATGCCCAAGTCCCAATTGGTGCGATTCGGCTGCCTGTAAGGGCCAAAATGAAGGCCCGCGGCAGCATAGGAATGACCGATCATTGGAAACAGACTGGCAATGAGTCGGGCGCCTCGAGGTTCGACATAGTAGAGACGTGGAAAGATGCAGCCATCCCATACCAGACAGAACGCGGGCTTTCCGGCGCTGGCAAACGGGCTGGTGCTGTATGCCGAGGCGACGTGGCCGGTGACGTGCGGGTAACTCTTATAGGGAAACACCTTGCCGCCAAGGATCAGGCCATAGCCATCGACTGAATCTAGAAGGCCCTCGGCATGGCGCTCGACATATGGCGCCCCCTTCAACGCGATTGGAACCGCCCCACTGAGAACCTGGAACTGCGACTCGATCTCTCCATCCCAGCCGTCGATGACGAACTGATCAATATCTCGTGGATCCAGGCCATGCTCAGCCAACGCGAGCACGACTGCATCGAGGTTATCGACAGATTGATACCGTGGATTGTTGCCGCGCTTCTCTTGTTCGGTGCAAAAGACAAGCTGTCCGTCCTCGACGACAGCGATTGCCCCATCATGTGTTAACTTGATGCCACAGATGCGCATACGACCCCCTGGCCCTAATGACCGTAATTTGGTTGTTCTGACGAGTTAATCGGCTTCCGGAACAGCACGAGCAAACAGTCTTCATTGACCGACTCAGTATGGCAATGAAGACGCTCGATCTCGGATAGGTTCTCATTGAAGAGAGAAATCACTGTTTCCGCACCGGCAGCGTGCCCACAGCGTCGACACGGAGCATCACGCGCGGACCCGAACACCAGAGCGCCATTTGGTGCAAGCATACCGACCAGATTGAGGATGGCTGTGTGCATCTCGGCGATGTCCTTGAGGTAGTAAAGAACCTCGGCCACGACGATCAGATCGAACTGCTCAGCCGTCGAGAACTGCTGAATGTCGCATGTTATCCATGTGATATGTGACCACCTCTTGGTCCGCTGGCGCGCACGCTCGATCGCCTGAGGCATGACATCGACCACGGTGAGCCTTTGGCAGTGCGGCGCCAGCATTTCGGTGAACGCACCGGCTGCACATCCGACCTCGAGGGCATGCACAACGTCACCGTTGCAACGCGACATCCGCAGCATCTGCGCGTATCGCTCCTGCTCGAACGAATTGCTGTCGAGCCGCCATGGATCATCGACAGCCAATTCGCGCTCCAATAGCTGATAGTTCTTGTCCGATGTCACGGGGGCATCCAACCTATTTGTAGGCGCTCGATCGCTCGGGACCGCAAACACTCTCGGTCGCCGCCACGCTCGATGCACGGTGCGAAAGCCCGGGCTTACAAATTGCGGCAGAGCTCACACCACTTCTCGCGGAGCTTATTCCGGTGGCCGCATGCGGAATGACAGCTTTATTCTCTCCGTCGCTTGCCACCATGACTTTACGCGACAGCCAATCGCTATTGCTCAATGTACAAAGCGCGTAGGCTTTCATCGGCAGCAAGAGAAAGATATTGATGGGTGTGTGAAGCGAGAAGCCGAGAAACCGCATATCGCGAGCACGGAACGCTGCCACACTGCACCGGACCATCGTCATGGCCGCAATCGTCAGCACCGTCCACCAGGCCACTGACCCGCCGATGACGAACTGCGCGAGCGCAGCCAGTGATGAGAGGGCGAGAAGCAAGGGGCCGAGATTTTGTCCGACAACGTCGAGCGTCAGATAGCGATCCAACTCGGGCAGCAAGCGCAACGCAAGAAATGTGTCTCGAAAGGTACTGCGCGCCCAGCGTAGTTGCTGTCGCAGATATGGTCCAAGGCTGTCCGGCACCACTGTTGCTGCGATCGCGTCGGGGACATACTCGGTTCGAAACCCCGCCTTGAGCATAAGGATCGTTAGATGACGATCTTCGCCGAAATCACTTGGCTTTCCACGAAAAAATTGCGTTTCGTATTGATCAAGCAGCAAGGCGAGCGCAGAGCGACGATACATGGCACACGGCCCGCAGCAGCACATCACGGCGCCGAAGCGTGCCTGCGCCGCGCGCTCTTCGTTGCAAGCCAACCAGTATTCCATATCGATCAGCTTGGTCAGCCAGGTCTCGTTGCGATTGCTCGCTACCAACTGCCCCATGGCCGCGCCGACGTCGGGGTCCTGCATCTTCGATACAAGCTTCGTGACCACGTCGACGGCAAGGATCGTATCCGAGTCGACGTTCAGGACCAGATCGCCGGAAGAGCTGCGTATCGCAGCAATCTGCGCCTTGCGCTTTCCGACGTTCTTGGCCATCAAGATGATGCGAAACCTCGGATCGCTCGCATAGATTTTGTGTACGGGTCCCAACAGATCGCGATTTGCGGATCCATCGTCGACCACAATGACTCTCAGTTTTCCGGCGTAGTCTTGACTTGCAATCGACGCGAGGCATTCGGAGAGTGTGTTTGGGTCCTCATTGAAACAGGGCACGATTACATCCACGCTGGGCAGAACCACCCCGGCTTGCTCGAGATCGTTCTGCAGCGATGAGGGATTGGTCGGCTGAGCGTAAAGCGCCTGCGCGCTCTTGTAGATGGTCGAGAGCAGCGCATAAGACGAAACGGCGACAGCGCTGGTTGTAGCGAGCAGATCCATGGGGTGCCAGTTTTGTTCAGTGAAGTTGAGGAAGCGGATGGATTTCGAACCCGCGCAGTTGCAGTGCCGGAATCAGATATGCCAGCGCCCTCACCGTCTGTTCACGCGAGGTACTGTCGATGCACGACGCCTCCTCGCCGGGCGGATATCCGTCGTGCAGGAGCACAATTGCTCCCGGGCGAACAGCCGCCAGCACTGACTTCACGATGCTATCAACCCCAGGACGCGACCAATCTCTCGGATCGACCGACCAGTGCACAGCAGCGAGGCCAGCCTTGGCCGACGTAGCAAGCACGTCTTCGGTCCATATGCCGTAGGGTGCCCGCATGTGCCGGGGCAACGCTTGTGGGCATGCCAATCGGATTGCCCTGCTCGCCGTTAGCACCTCATCATGTATCTCCGCTGCTTCGCATCTGGACAGATCGGGATGCGTCATCGTGTGGTTCGCAACCTCGTGCCCCTCGGCGATCATTCGTCGAATGAGTTCAGGTTGGTCGGCCGCGTACGTGCCGATAACGAAGAAAGTCGCGGGGACCCGATGTTGCGTCAGGACATCGAGGACGAGCGGCGTGCAAAATGGATTGGGCCCATCATCGAAGGTCAAGTAGACCGAACGACTTCCGCTAACGTCGCCGTAGTTGCACCGCACCGCAGATAGGGGGATGAGTTCATTCACAGCTCGGGCCCGTTCCGATCGATAATTGTTCCCGCCGGCCACTCGCCCATTGAGCGTCCAACTGGGAACACCACCACGAGCACGTCTTCGATGCGGATCGGCGACAAATTGGGGTAGACATCTGCCTGGGTGGAGCGGACGCGAATGCCTGGCATGAGGGTTGCCAACCCTCGCCTTCCGACCAGTCTGGTCAGATGCTTCTCAAGTGCGGGCCGGACCGTACCAAAGCCGAACGGCACCCCAAGCTCCTGCAGCGCAGGATACATCACGCGCATTGAGTGGCTAATTCCAAGCCCCTCAAGATCTGGACGGACGGCATACAATCCCAGTTCGGCCACGAGAAGATCAACGCCGCCAATCTTGATGAAGCGGCGCAGTAAGCCAATATGAGCAGCGACGCCGTGCGCGTCGTAACCGATTACGCGCATTTCAGGTCTTGCGCCGGCCCAACTTCGAATACCCTCGAATGGCTGTGCATTGAATGCACCAGTCGGCCCATAGCTCTTACGAAAGAAATCGGCGAGCTCGGCATGATCGGCGAGCTGCAGCTCGCTTTCCCAGCGAAGGCTCCACTGGACCTGAGTGCGCGCGGAAGGCTCTTCCGCAGACGGCGACACGGCAATATTCATGGCGGACTTCCCTGCGCCAGTAGGGATGAGAGCGGATATAGTCACGTAAGACACTCGCTATTCGCCGAACCGCTGATCAATCTGGAATGTGTTGGCATGCGGCATCCGCGCTCGACTATTCTCGCCAGGTCGCCCGAGAGTTGACTGAATCGGAGTGGCGCCATCGTTGGCGGCGAGACGATGGCGCAGCTCGCACGTGTCGTTCCAGCAATGCCATGGTCGACATATGCCCGGACATCCCAATGAGGCGATCGGGTTGTGCAGACTCCATCTGCATCCTGGGAGAGCTCCGTCGCGCCCAAGATCGCGATCGGCATTACCCTCTCTGAGGGCTGCCCATCGGTGTGTGAAAGCTCATCGAGGACACACGCGGCGGGCACTAGATCAACTTCGGTCTTATGCATCTTCGACTCGCCTTGTATTGCGATGGACAGGCGCGCCATTTGGCCAGTCGCCGGAAGTATTCGGCATCTGCGATCTGCGCACGCTGCTTGGTCGCGACACTAAGGTGAGGCTGAGCACGCCCTCAAGTGTACGCGGGTAAACCGCCGATATGGAAAGGGATGGAACGCGCATACGAAGGTTTATCGAGGCCTGCCTAGCGTCGCATCGCGTGAGAGTCGCACCTATAACAGGCGCAACGCGCGTGCGGCAGAGATAGCCACTTCGCACACGGATTCGGCAGATCCTCGCACGTCCAGGATTTCTTCTCGGAGCCCGCGTACGACCAATAGCCATCGTGGCATACCTAATTCATTTTCCAAACTGATGTTTGCTATCCAACAATCCGCAGTTTGGTAAAATCGATTGTTTCGATAGAACACATCCACACGATGGATAGACTCACGACATGCGGTTCAAGGGACTTGATCTAAACCTTCTCGTTGCGCTCGATGCTCTAATGACGGAGCGCAACCTCACAGCGGCGGCGCGCCAAATTAACCTGAGCCAGCCCGCCATGAGCGCTGCGATCGCGCGGCTGCGCAGCTACTTTCGCGATGAATTGTTTACGATGAGAGGTCGCGAGCTCGTCCCGACACCCGGCGCGGAGGCGCTTGCGGGTCCGGTTCGCGAGGCCCTGCTGCACATCCAACTCTCGATCATTTCTCGGGATGCGTTCGACCCGACCCTGTCGAGCCGACGCTTCAGGGTCATTCTCTCCGATTTCATGACAATCGTGTTTTTTCGGAGAATTGTTGATCGTATCGCACAGGAGGCGCCTGCGGTGCGCTTCGAATTGCTGCCATTTTCCGATGAACCCGGTGAGCTGCTTCGCCGCGGCGAAGTGGATTTTCTCATTTTGCCGGAATTGTTCATGTCGAGCGCGCATCCTAAGGCGACGCTATTCGATGAGACCCTCGTATGCGTGGGATGCCGCACGAACAAGCAGCTATTGCGACCACTTACATTCGAGAAATACAATTCAATGGGGCACGTCACCGCCAAGTTCGGACGGGCGCTGAGGCCCAACCTCGAGGAGTGGTTCTTGCTCGAGCACGGCTTGAAAAGGCGCATCGAGGTCGTTGTGCAGGGCTTTAGCCTGATTCCGCCCATATTGTTCGACACGGGCCGCATAGGAACAATGCCCTTACGTCTAGCCAGACACTTCGAAAAGTGGATGCCCCTGCGGATCGTCGAGCCACCACTCCCACTGCCCACTTTTACCGAGGCCGTGCAGTGGCCTGCGTTCCACAATACCGATCCGGCGAGCATTTGGATGCGGCGGATATTGTTGGAGGAGGCGTCCAACATGGGATCTGCAGATCGGAAACTACCAACGCGCAGGCGCTGCTAGGTCCACCACAAGCTGCTCCGGCAGATGCAAATATCCCACTCATCATTCGACGTGTCTGCCTTGTCATTTTAGCTTCCCGGACGGCCATGCTGCAAAACGCACGCGCGAGCCGGCCCGGGATTGTGAACGATTGCCGGCCCGTGCGCCTAACGATCCCGCAAACCGTGTAGTGCGCCTGTACTGCACGCGAGGTCCGACGCCATCGCGGAAGGACGCGAGCTTTCGAGTACGATGGTATTTGGCGAAGCGAATTAAATCGCTTGAACCTGACACTGCGTCAGGTTGTAATTTGCCTCCTGACCAATGCTGCGCAGGCGGACGTCAACGGGTCACATCGCGTGAACTCCTGGCTATGGCAGGATAGGCACTAAGGCTGGTTTGCCAATGGCGGCTCGACTAAGTCGAGTTGCGAGAGTGCCGGGAATCGACGAGATCGATCAGGTTGGCGCTCCCGACGGCTCGAGCCGCAGGTCGTCGTCCCCGAGCGCACTGCGTGCCATTCTGCGATGCTCCGCGAGCTTCTTCGCAATCGCACGAGAGGAACTGAGTTGATTCGCGCGAGCCAATGACACCGCTTCAGATGCAGCCGTTGTCGCTCATGGTATGCACTGTAAAAGACGAGCGCGTCGGATAATGAGATATGCGTTTCAACGGCCTTGATCTGAATCTTCTCGTCGCCCTTGACGCCCTAATGACTGAGCGCAGCCTTACCGCAGCTGCACGCAAGATTAACCTCAGTCAGCCGGCCATGAGCGCAGCCGTTGCCCGGCTGCGTTCCCTATTTCCGTGATGAGCTGTTTGCGATGAGAGGCCGGAAACTTGTCCCGACGTCACGCGCGGAGGGGCTGGCGGCACCCGTTCGTGAGGCTCTGATGCACATCGAGCTCTCCATTATCGCGCGCGACGCATTCGACCCGGCGCAATCGAATCGGCGGTTCAGGATCGGCCTTTGCGATTTTATAACGATCGTATTCTTCCGACATGTCGCCGAGCGTGTCGCGCGCGAAGCTCCTGCCGTCAGCTTCGAACTGGTAGCGCTCGCCGATGAGCACGATGAACTTCTCCGGCGCGGCGAGCTTGATTTCATTATCCTCCCGGAACCATTCATGTCCAGCGCGCACCCGCGGATAGCCCTGTTCGAGGAAAGGCTCGTGTGTGTAGGCTGCGGCACGAACGGCGAGCTACGGCGACGGCTTACATTTGATCGATACATGACGATGGGCCATGTTGCGGTTAAGCTCGGAGTTGCGCGCATGCCTCCCATCGAGGAGTCGTTTCTACTTGATCGCGGCCTGAACCGACGCATCGACATCCTCGTGCACAGCTACGGCATGATCCCGCCCATGCTGATGGGCACGAGCCGGATAGGAACCATGCCTTTAAGGCTCGTTAAGCATTTCGAAACAACGATGCCCCTTCGGATCGCCGAGCTTCCGCGGCCGTTCCCAACATTTACCGAAGCGGTCCAATGGCCTGTCCTTCAGAACAGCGATCCGGAAAGCATCTGGATGCGAGAGATATTGTTGCAGGAGGCGGCTCGCATGACCTCTACGAGTGATGATTGCTCCATGAGCTACGCTTCGGAGCAAGCGGACACTGAAGGACGCCTGACGAGCGTTGCCTCGCGACTATCGTGACTCCTCTCAAGGACGTGCACGCCTCCTATATCCCGCTGCATGTCTCTACAGCCACACTTTAGACTTCTCCTGCTCTAACTCACGTCCAGCGTCTTCGCTGCCGACGGCTATCATGACGTTGCCGCGGGATTTGCAAATTGGCATGCCGCCCGACGTCAGGTGGCAGTTCAAGTCACCTATTGAGTTGTTTCAGAGGGGCCACACGTCAGAAGCGCCGCACCAAGCGCTCGATACATCGCGCGGGCCAGGCCCCGCCCTTGAGCGCGGCCTCACGTAGCGGCATGAGCAAGATCAACTCGGGGCTCGCGCCATCCGCGCTCAGAACCAGTCGTGCTCCGAATGCGCGGAGTCGATTCCTCCGCCGAGCCGCACATGACGCGCGGCCAGCCCGCCGAGCGATTGTACAGATGACGGGAATCGCTCGTGCTATTTTGCAAGACACCGCGCGCCTGTGTTGCCTTGTCGCATCACCTTAAGGCGCCATGCATCTTCCTCGCTCCGCGCCGCTGATCTGACTTCTTTTGGCCCTATCGCGGCCAAACGTCTTGACGACGTGCGCCGCCTTGGCGCAATGACAAACAAGGAGCCGACCGTTGGAACAGTACAGCGGCGTATTCGATCCGGAAGAACTATCTGTCTTAGGAAGCCTGTTTGATGGCGCAATCAATGCGTTACCGCCGTCGATGCGAACGCCTGAAAATCGGACCGCAGTCGCCAAACTCATCTTGGATAGTACAGAGAGCGGCGCGTCCAGGCTGGCATGCCTGATGAACTTGTTGATCATCATTTCACCTAAGGGTTGATCGCCAACCATTCTGAGGATAGTCACCATCTCTTACGCTGGAATGGAAGACGATCCAGCTAGAGCTTTGAAATAGCTTGAATCATACGTGACGTCAGGTTGTAGGCTTTGAAATTGAACAACATGAGCAAAGCTACACCACGAAGGCGTCGATGGCGCATTGGCGAACTTGCAGAGGCGACCGGAGTGACGGTACGCACGCTGCATCATTATGAACATACCGGGCTCTTGGCCGCATCGGAGCGCACAGACGGCGGTCACCGGATGTACGATCGTGAAAGCGTCCAACGAGTTCATCAGATTCGCGCGTTACGTGAGCTTGGCTTCTCCCTTCACGAGATACGTAAGGCAATGGAGGGCACTACCTCACTCATTGACCTGCTGCGCAAACATTTGGAGCGGATCGAACTTCAAGTCGCTCGAGCGACCCTGTTGCGAGATCGTTTACGCGACATGACGACAGGCAGTGAGATCCAGGTAAGTGTAGATGAGCTGCCTGCAACCTTGGATGCGATGTCTAAGGTCCAGACGCGTAGTCAGACGTCCCGATGTACGTGCAAATTGGCTATAGAGCGCGAGGAGCGGTGGAGGCGAATCCGCGACGAACTGCGTGATTGCATGGATCGGGGCGAACACCCTTGCGGTGAGCGAGCGAAAGCTGTGGCGGTTGCAGCGCGGCTGCTGATCAGCGAAATCGCCGGAGCCGATTCGCGCGTTTCAACGATCCTGAAGGTCCTTGCGCGGTTGAGTGCCCCTCGCAGTCTGGCCGGTTGGGATCCTACTCTTATGCAGTATCTCGACCTCGCCCTTGCGGGGCTGGAGGATCAGCCGTACTGACGGCCTGGGCGCAGGGATGCGCAGGATCTCGCTGATCATTCCGCCGAGACCACGGTTTATTAGTTTCTCACAAAGGGACTTGAACCGCACGTAACGTCAAATTGTAGGCTCTATCATGGTCGCGGCGTAGCCAAGCTGACGCGCACGACTTCGCTTGGCAGAAGCGACCACATCAGGCTTGGAAGCAAATCGAGCCGCCGGCGCTGGCGGTTCACTTCAGGTGAGCATTGGAGCCCTACAATGTTGGGTCGGCGTTACGTTTTAGCTGCCAGTGCAGCACTGCTCTTCTGCGCCGTCGGCTCGACTACGCGCGCCTCCGACGTCAATATTGCCGTAGCTGGTCCTATGAGCGGAAGCAGCGCGGCGTTTGGCGCACAAATGCGCAATGGAGCGGCGGCCGCCGTCGAGGCTTTGAACGCGTCGGGCATACTTCCCGATACCAAGCTGATATTGACCGTCGTCGATGACGCTTGCGACCCCAAGCAAGCCGTCGCAGTTGCGAATAAACTCACAACCGAGCGCGTCCGGCTAGTCGTTGGTCACTTTTGTTCTTCTTCGTCGATTCCGGCCTCTGACGTCTACGATGAAGCAGGCATCATTCAAATGTCACCTGGCTCGACAAGTCCTCAACTGACAGAACGTGGCCTTAAGACGGTGTTTCGGATTTGCGGCCGTGACGACCAACAGGGTCTCGTTGCAGCTGAGTACATTCACGCAAATCACCATAACGAGACGATCGCAGTGCTCGACGACAAGAGCACGGCGGGTAAGGGCATTGCCGACGTGGTTGCGGCACAGCTGCAGAAATCCGGCGAGCACGTCATTCGAAAAAGCTACATAGCCGGTGAAAAGGATTACGCAGCACTGGTCTCAAGAATGAAGAAGGACGGCGTGCGGGTCGCCTATATCGGCGGCTATCATACCGAAATTGGACTGATCGTACGCCAGGCGTCAGAAGCAGGTGCCGGCCTCATCGTCATGGCAAACGATCCACTGATGACCTCTGAATTCTGGGCCATTACCAGCAGTGCAGGAAATGGCACATTGTTCACCTTCATGGCCGACCCCGTCAAGAATGCCAAAGCGGCCGGCATCGTGGCCAGACTCAGCGCTGCCAATCTGTCTGCCGAAGGATACACGCTTTACGCCTATGCAGCAGTCCAAGCATGGGCAGAGGCGGTAAAGCGGGCCAGCTCTTTCGATGCTCGACGAGTGGCCAGCGCACTTCGTTCGTGGCCGATCGATACCGTGATAGGCCCAATACTGTTTGATTTTAAAGGAGACAACGCGGCTCCTGGATTTCTCGTTTACCGCTGGCGTGACGGGCATGTTGAAGCCGTCAAGCAGAACTGATCGGGGACGACGAGCAACCTCCCACAATTCAGCCAGTGATACAGAGAATGAAACGCCCTCACGACCTTGGTGCGGCCCTACTGGCGTGCACTCTTATACTCGCGGTTTTCGGAGCATTTTTGGCGTTCGCTGCAGCGCTGGCAGAGCTGCCTGACGTCGATCCACTGGGGGATGAGTTGCGTCCGATGATAAACAAGTAGTGCTTGTGCAAACCCTCAGTATCGCACGACCACCTTGGCAGGCATGTCTTGATCAGACCGATGGTCGCTCTTTTTGGTTCACCGGCTCCTCCTCAAGTAGGCCTCTATGCCGTCTGCAACGGCTCGGCGACATCACGAAGTGCCGGTGGTTTCTTCCCACAACGTAGCCATGGAACTCAATTTGCATCAGCAATTTGCGTCATCGAGCCGGCATACCGACAGATGCACATGCGCGCTGCACTCTATGAGCAGGCGCGCCCCGTGCGAGGTCCTGCGAACAGCACACGGCAAGACGGCCAATTGGCGTTCCGACCGAACAGCTCTCCTCGTGACTTGCGTTGCCATCAATGGGCCCCCATTCCCGCTGTCCGCCGCCTTACTGGAAGGCTCGTTACCGTCCTGGCACGGCAATGCCGACATGCGAGGAAAAGCTCCACCTTGGAGCGAACCGCCGTCAGGCCGGCCGCCGCGACATGCCAATGGGCTGGCTACACACGAGCCAGAACATTCTCGACATCAATGTGATCGGCCATGCCATCGGCGTGCGCATCTTTGGGCGCCGTTATGCCTTCGCGAACAACCTTCGGCCTGTCGGGCCTGAAAGGCAGGAAGTTGCAGCCGACTTCGCTGAACTTGACCCTTCTGGAGTACCCTCCGACCCAAGCGTCGTGCTGGCGCGCGGCAGCTGACCTCCTATTGGCAATTTGCTCTGGCCGGAGTGCAAGTCCTCCCCCAAGAAGGGCGGACAGATGAAGCGACCGAGATTCACGGAAGAGCACATTATCGCGATATTGAGGGAGCATGAGGCCGGCGCGAAAGCGGCCGATCTAGCTCGTAGGCACAGGATCTCTGAGGCGGCAATCTACAATTGGAAAGCCAAGTTTGGCGGCATGGACGTTCCTGCGGCCAAGCGATTGAGGGCCCTGGAAGAGGAGAACGTGAAGCTAAAGATGCTTCTGGTGGAGCACATGCTCGGTGTGACGGCCCTTCGCGAGCTCCTGTCAAAGTAGTGATCAGACCGCCATTTGCAGATTCTCATGACCCAATCGCATCGTGCAAGCTCGGTGCCTGCACCCAACGAGAGAAGTCAAAAGCGGTCAAATAGCGAACGAGCCGTCTTTGAGACAGACGACATCAGGCAACCGGGACTTCTGTTCCACAAACGGAGATGATCAAGTGAAAAACAGCCCTCCTCCAAGACTAACGTGCGGCATTTTCGACCATTTGGACGACGACGGTCGCGATGTCGCGCGACAATACGAAGATCGCCTCAAGTTGGCGGAAGTGTGTGATTCTCTGGGATTTTACGCTTATCACCTAGCCGAGCATCACTGCACACCACATGGCAGAGGGCCGTCGCCGAATCTGTTTTTATCGAGCGTCGCGCAGCGTACCCAGAGACTGCGCGTTGGTCCGCTGGTCCTGTTGCTCAACCTCTATCATCCTTTGCGCGCGTTCGAAGAGATCTGCATGCTTGACCAATTGAGCGGCGGCAGGCTCGAGCTCGGTATCGGACGTGGCTCCCTGCCGACCGAATGGGGCTATTTCGGCGTCAGCGCGGACGCGGCGCCAGAGCGTTATGAGGAAGCCAGCGAAATCCTAAATGCCGCGCTTAAGGGGCATACGCTATCCTATCACGGACGATTTTTTGAGCTGAGCGAGATACCTTTGACCATGAAGCCTCATCAGCATCCATGTCCGCCGACCTGGATCACGAGCAGCCGGACCGAGTCGGCGGAATGGGCCGCTGAAAATGGCGCCAATCTGGCGTGCCAAGGCCGCTCCTCAGCTGTCCGAAACATTACGAATGCGTTCCGCTCGCATCGGGCGGGCATGACGGACGCGGACGATCGGGAGCCGTTTCTTGGTCTGCTCCGCATGGTCGTGATTGCGCAGTCTGACCGAGACGCCCATGCAGCAGCGGAAACCGCTTATCAGCGATGGCTCGAGAGCTTTAGATTCGTATACGAGCTGAACGCCATTCCGACACCACCTACCCTGCCGCTGACCTTCGATGCAGCGCTCGAGAACGAATTGTGCGTCGTCGGAACACCAGCTTCCGCCCGACAGCTCCTTCTTAACCAGATGGAGGAAGCGGGCGCCAACTACCTACTTTGCCAGCTTGCATTCGGGAACCTCCCGCTGGAAACTTCTCTATACACCGCAACCACAATCAGATCCGAGATCATCGCCAGACAATGACTATCCGATTTTGGCACCTCAGAGAGGCAGCGCGTCGCGACCTCCATCTATGATTGGATGTCCCGAAGTCGCTTATCTAGGACCTCCTGCCTTATTCAGCAGGAGGTCCAAAGACCGATGAGGACTGACTCGCCCCGATGACCATCGTGCAGGCCTCTCGGCCGACGTCGTCGGCGGTGACGTGAACTGATTTGGAGAGCGGCGGCATGTCAAGCCAACGTTGTTCATATGCTGCTGGCCTCATGCGTCTTCCAGAGCGGATCCCCCGATCGCGCGCGCTATCCGCGAGCTGGATGCATCCCATCAAAACTTTCGATTTTACCGTTCTTAACCAAATACCCCATAGTCAATCGCCGATTTTCGGAAAGCAGCCCTTCACGAACCACGTGTGACAATGAACCCAGTTTGCTTTGAGCGTCGTCGCCGGGCATCTCCAGCCGCGCGTGCCTGCATCACCAATGAGACTACCCCATCCTGCAAATCGCGGCACGTGCTGCGCACCCATAGTCGGATGGCGCATCGCAACGTCCCACGCGCCATCTACCGCGTAGTCGCCGACCTAATTGTCGTCATGCTAAAGGCGTTCCAGGAGATTGGCTCTCACGCACTCTTATCGGCTGGGGTCCATGCGTGCGCCGGCTAGGCCTCTGACAAGCGAACTGGGCCCTCGGCCAAGGCGAACCGGACCCCCACATCATCGTGGTCGGCGATTCTCACTCGCTCACACCCTCAGCGCTACTCGGCGCTGGCCGCCTTCACCTGCTTTCTGCAAACTTGCACCGCGGTCATCTCATTCTATGCGCTGTTCGCGACTGACTGCGCGTGTGCACAGCCTTCTGCAGCGGCAATTCGTTCTCGTCACGCGCCTGCAGCCCCGCGAACGCGACAAACGACGCACCTCTTTACTTAGCCTAGGCCTGCTCTTAATTACTCTGGAGAAACACCGTGGAACTCGATCCTTCCAATTCGCGTATACAGGACCTGAAGCACCGCATCGACCTGCAACTGGGCATCGTTGCCGCCCTCATCGGTGAAGAAGGCAACGAACTCGAAGCGGTCCGGCTGCTTAACGCACTCACAAACGAAATGATAAATGCGGAGCTTGCGCTCGGTCAGCTCGGCGATGCGAGGACCAACGGCTACACTAGCGACGGGCAAACAGCGCGAATGTCGGCGGACCGCGGCATCTATCATCCAGAAGACCTTCAGGCCTTGGGCCGGCTTTTCGATCAAACAGTGGCAGCTTTACCTGAGGCTCTGCGTACGCCTGCCAACCGAATTAAGATCGCCAAACTGATTCTGTCGCGTGCAGCGGAGTGACGTTCGATTCGGTGTACTCCGGCCGTTGAGGACGCGATGAAACGCCATTCATAGCTGGGCTTACGCCGCGCTGCGGTTTTGCGCGCCCAGCACCGCAGCAAGGCTCAAGATTCAATGGGCTTATGTCTCGCGAGCGAGCCGCTTCCGTTGCCCTGTCATATTGCAACCTCCGGCATCACAGCGGGGTTTGAAAGGACGCCATCGCGCCGGGGAGGTCATCATCGACTCTCATCTCAGCTGGACTTTCTTGTATCAAGTACATCGTATCTATAATGACTTATATTCCGCAGCTAAGCGAATGAATGCGAAGCAACGTATGTGGCGACGCAGAGGCATGGTTGTCTCGTTCGGTACGTTTTCCTCAATGGTTCGGCGCTTGTGTTGCGGCAGCACCTCTTACATCCCGCAACGCACTACATTCCACGGCTCCTTGCAGGACAACACCAACCAGATCATCGCAATTACCCCGCATCTCGTCACCGCCTTCTCTACTGCACTCCCACTTGACGCAAAACGTCACACCACGCGGCCATGCGAACGGGTCAAACAACAGAAAGACGGGCGCGCCGTCGATCATGTTAGAACGCCGACAAACACTGTCCAGACTGCGTCACGCGCTTAGGCGGTGAATCGTACAAAACGGTCAATACTGGGGTTCAAACGCTTCGTATTTCGAGGTTACGAATGTGGTGAAAGGTCAGCTCGTCCGCTAGCACCGTCGCGCCGACCCAATCTGGCCCGCTCTTCTAGTTTCTTGGATTAGCCACCACCACCGACCGCAAGCAATTTGGGCAATTCGGCATGAAAGCGCGCGATAACGCACGCCCGCCTTCGAGTGATACAGAATCATTGAACTGAATTTGATACTACGACGTTCGGTCATCCGCGCTTCAATAAGCGTCTGTATAAATCTGATCGTAGCGTCGACAGTGGCTCGATGCGTGAGCGCGCCTACGGACCCGATCTCTTGCTTGCTTGATAGGCCACCGGCACTCGATGCTTCGACAACGCGACCTCTTCGTATTCAAGATATCGATTGGAGTTTGAGATGGATCAGATCTCATCCGAGCAGATGCAGGCGCCCGAAATTCTCGTGAGCGCCGCGTTTGACAAGGCGTGGCGCTTTGTCGAGAAGGATCCGCTGCTGGCACATAATCACAAGACAGTACTTCATAGCCGATTGCGAGCTTCCCTGGAATCTTCGATAAGGAACGGCGAACGGAATACCTTGCATCTGGCGAACGAGGCGATACGAAAATTACGCGCAGAATTGACAGCCTCGACCAAGGCAGCAAGATTACTCACACTTCCGCGGCAATAACGATCAGCTATGTCACTGCTCTCCGCAATCTTAAGTCGCAGATTAGCATTCTCGATACATGGTTGTCGCATTATTTTTCCACCACTATTTTGCCCGAACCGCTTCTGAACTAATGCAGCGGGTACAAAGCGCCAAGCGCTGGGCAAGTCAGCTAAGGGTCAGAGTAAGCGACGACGAGGCAGGATAAGCTCGTTACCCCTTAACGTGACACTGTGCATACGAAGATTCTACTCATGCCCTAAACTCGGGACGCGCTTGGACAACTTCAGCGTAATGCCTCGTTAGGCGCTGCCGCATCCGCAAGCGCGAAGCAAATTAGCTACTAGAAGCAGGCAAGCCGCATCGACCTTTTTGGCTCCTCCGCGGGCGCACAGAGACCGTTGAGAAGCGTGCAAGAGTTACTATCGGCGGTATTGACCTTCGCTCATGGTGCGTGCCTATCGGCTAAGAGCATCTTGGTCGGGCTGTGCATGGCGATGAATGCGCGCCCAACAATCTGACGCAGCGTTCGATTCGACCCGTTTCTTGCAAAACAATGTTGTGCTGCAGTTACAGCAATTCGCGGCGATGTTGTTAAGACGCACAGCGCCGGGGGGCATCGAAAGGAACAACACTCGAATGAAGAATTTGCTGATTCTGACTGCATGCATCGGCGCACTCGGTGCGGCCGCTCCCGCATTTGGCGCGGACTTCGCCGGGCAGCCCCTCAACGTCAAAGCGCCTCCGCTGCCGGTTGCCCCCCCAGTTACCGACTGGACCGGCTACTATATCGGTATCAATGGGGGCTGGGGATCGAGCCATAATTGCTGGGATTTCAATGGCGTCACTCCCGAGGGCTGCCATAATTCGGCTGGAGCCACCGTCGGTGGTCAGATTGGCTATCGTTGGCAGATCTTCAATACAGTCTATGGCATCGAAGGTCAGGGCAACTGGGCCGATTTCAACGGCTCCAATGTCAGCACCGCCTTCCCGGCAGACGTCATTGGCACCAAGACGGATGCGTTCGGCTTGCTAACCGGTCACATCGGTTACGCGTTCAATGCCGTTCTGTTGTACGCTAAGGGCGGTGCTGCGGTGACCAGCAACACCTATCACATCAATTCAGTGACTACCGGAGCCGGGATTTCCAGGAACGACGATGTGCGTTGGGGTGGTGCGCTGGGCGCAGGGGTCGAAGTCAGCCTCACGCCGAGTTGGTCGGCTGGCGTTGAGTATGACCATTTGTTCATGCAGGGCAGCAGCGTGCTCTTCCCAACATCCGGCGGCGATCGCGTCCACCAGGACGTCGATCTCATCTCGGCACGGCTCAATTACAAGTTCAGCCCGGCGTTTGGCAGATAGTGATATCCACGCCAGCGGCGTCGAATCGAGATCCCCGACCGTCGGTCGGGGTTCTTTCTTCAAGTTCCTTTGACCAACAAGCACCCCCTGCCGGCCTTTTCCAAACACCAGTCGTCCCAGCTGGCTCATAGGCTGGATAAAACGCATCGCCGTGCTCCAACACTCGTTGAGGAGCTCCGATCCGACGCGACGAGGGGTTGCAATCGCTTGCCTCAACGGAAGCGCGAGCAACAATTAACCGTTGGCGCCAGCTCCAATTCGAGTGAGCAATTCAAAAAACATTGAGGCGAATCGCAATAGCGACTGCCTGGATCCGGGTGGTCGCACCCAACTTTCGCATCGCGTTTTTGATATGAAAATTGACGGTATTCAAGCTGATTTCCAAGATCACCCCAATTTCCCATGACGATTTTCCCTCCGCCACCCACCGCATGCAAGTGATCTCCCGCTGCGACAGGGTCACTTTCTTCTCTCCGCCATTATTGCAAGGACGTGCGATCTCGCCATGGGCGGTATGAAAGAGCGAAGCCAATGCGTTGAGATGGCCGATGCGGTCCTGAGGATCAACATCGTCGGATGGAGATGCAAACGACACCACCGATACACGGCCCAGCGGCCCAAACAACGGCACGCTCATACCATGCTTCAAGCCGGCCTCCCTGGCCTCGTCCAGTACGCGTCTCTCGTCTGGCTGAAGTTCATAGTGGTTCGCGAGTTGATCCCACAAAAACGGCCGCAACAGCATCGGCGTCCGCCGAACCACCGGATCGATGGTGTGATACTTGTGTTTGAAGTATCGCTCGCACCAATCTGGTGGCCACTTCACGGCCACGGTTGGGGGTGGATATTCCGCCAGGCGAAGTGGCTCAACGAAGTTGAGGGCGCCATAAGCAACCTCACCGAACCCCTCTTCGGTGGCGCAGTTTACGAGGAGCTCGAACAGCGCTCTGAGCGAATGCGTCTGTTTTGCGCATTCAGTGAAGCTAAAACGATCCATGATCGGCGGCTGAGGACGCCGATCATGGTCGGTGTCGCTGCGTTCGATTGCGCTTGTTTCAGGCGGAGCCAAGTTGGATTCCACGGCCTGAACCTCCCGGGTTTGCTCTACGAGAAGTCTGGAGCGCCCGCATGCTGCCAGACGCCATTTCCGAATTCGGGGCTCTGCCGGCCACTGCGGCGGCGTGATCGTCTTCGTCAAACAACCGAGGCGCCGCTGCTATCCTGTGTCTTAAGCCGAACAACGCGACGCAACCGTAGCGCCGATGCCCATCCAATGTGATCTAACCGGCTCCCCTGTGACGCGCTGGTAATCTAGGAATCGCCGCTGGGCCGGCCACCTTGATTGGTCCGCGCTCTCGATCTCTGACGCACATGCGGAGCGCGCGGATTTGAGGAAATCCGACTGTCCTAACGGTTCAGCCGGCGATACGAACCAAACAGCACGACCGGTTGCGGCGTCAGCATAGGTCAGATTGGCTCGTGCGAAACCCAGGTCCGGTGCGAATGAAGCTTCGCTGCATGTCAAGGTCGAGCACGAGCAGACTATAGGCACTGAGCTTCCCGAACGAGGTGAGCTAGGGTACGCCGACCCGCTGGCGGGCGCCGGCTCCCCACTGCGTGGTGTCACCGTCGATGCTCTGCTTGCCGGCGAAGGTGATAGTGGCGTCATTTTTCCTCCCCCTCTTGCGAATTCGCATCGCCAGCCCTTGGCCGATCCTGGGCCCCTCCGCGGCGTCGAGGACGCGATCGATAAGCAACATGCAGCAGAAACCCCAAGAGGTAACGACCTAGCATTAATGCGTGGTCTCTGAGGGGCGTGCAGGTCCGGCGCGAATAAATCGAAGGGGCGAATAGAAGTGGCGCCAACGATGCAACGAGAGACACGCGATGTCGCGAGAGCTCCTTGACGCAGAGGACACGTTGCATGTGCATCTCCAGAAGGGAGAGGACTTGGGATCGGACCAGCAAGTGTCATACCAGTTTTTGTGTTTGCACAATCATTCGTGGAAGCAAGGGCTTGGCAAACGGGCGGTTCCAGTACATGGCGTATTGAAGCAATCGTGACATCGGAAGGAAACGCGACAGCACCATTTGCGCGAGCCGCGGCACCAATTGATCCAGATCAAAAAAAGAATGCCGTTTTCGCGACGGCAGCCCCTCCAACGCGTCGATATCCCAAGCGCAGCGAACTTCTGGCCTGAAAGCACGGAGGCTGGCCGATCAGAGATCGACGACAAACACGGGTCCGATCACCGGCAACCGACCTTGCATGTGTAACGGCTCGGAATGCCCGTGGACGTCAGGCGAGGTCGGGAGTACTGCCTACCCGACATGCGTTGTCCATCCACCTGCAAGAGTCTTGGGCAGTCCAGTCAACTACCCAACTTGACAATTGATGGAGACGATCGACACATGGCAATCGTCATGCAATTTGGGTTGAGGATCGGTCCGGCAGCGCATTCTGACTAAACTCGGAATTCAAAGCAACAACCCCGCGGGAAAGACAATTGCACCTCGCCTCGGGAGGGCATCCTTGATGCGGTTCGCAACCAAGGCGAAGCGCGTCGCCAAAACCGGTGAAGTATGTTTTCTCTGGTCCTGGCGATCATCTCACTGCTCTATACGACCGTTGGCCAGGCGGGTGGTACTGCATTTCTGGCGCTAATGGCTTTTGCTGCTCTGCCATCGACAGAGATGCGCCCGACGGCGCTTGGTCTCAACATTGTTGTCGCGACTTACGCTACATGGGTCTTCAACCGCAACAAAGTCGTCGACTGGATAATGCTGCGTCCGCTTCTGCTCTCATCGATGCCGGCGGCGTTTGCCGGTGGCCTTATGGTGCTCGGAGAAGACATTTATAAGACGCTGACCGGGGTCGTCATTCTACTGGCAGGAGCCGTGATGATCGTGCGGCGTGGAGGCGCCGCCGATCGCATTTGCGAAAATCCGATCTGGGGAACGGTGGGCATTGGAGCGGCGATTGGCCTGGTTTCCGGCCTGACCGGCGTCGGCGGCGGGGTGTTCCTCGCCCCGACGCTCATCGCCCTGAATTGGGCGTCGCCGAAGCAGAGCGCCGCGCTGTCGCCCCCATTTATTCTGGCTAATTCCACAATCGGCTTCGTTGGAGCTCTTCTCGCTGGTCAATTTCCGTCTTCGTATTTCTGGCTTTACGCAGTCGCCGCGCTGGGGGGTGCCGTCGCAGGCACGATGATCGGCCTGAAATGGATGAGCCAGACAACTGCCAGGTTCATTCTCGTGGCGGTTCTATTCGTTGCCGGTATCCAATTGGTTTGCGCATGATCGCGCAGCTGAAGCGCGACCAATGAAGACCTGAACTGGATAATCTTACGAAGATTGATAACTGTAAAAGCAAGCGCAAAAGCAAGCGACATAAAGCGCTAGGCGGACAGAAACGCATCGTCAGATAGCGATCGCGTGAGAAGTTGGTCGGACTCGGATCCGGGATTAGCAAAACCTGACACTTGGTTGTGAATTGGTGAGCTGCCTGTATTGGCGATGGGACGTCGCCGAGCCAAGGCGCCCCGACGCACTTTGCCGGGGTTGGAAGTGCGCCGGGTCCGCCCCAACATCATCAGTACATCCGTGACGATGCTTGCGGCAATGAGACAAGCAGCGTGGCGGAAATGAGGCCTGTCCATTTTTTTGGGCGTGGCGTCTAAAATGCTTTCTGCGTGGCTCCAAGAGCCTTGAATCTCACGTAGCGTCAGGTTGTATGATCTCGCGCTTGTCGCGCCTCATCTAATGAGCAACTTCTTATCCATGGTATCTCCAACGGACACGTCCTGCTCATGGCATCTATCCGAGAGCTGCCGCCTATAGCGAAGGAAGGTGAGCGATGAGAAGCCGCTCCACCCGGACCTGCGCGGGATGTCGCTTGCCTCGCGGTGATGGGTCGAGATGGTGGATCACATCCACGCTCGCAGCGCAGCCTTCGGCCCTGGATACCTCTCGCCACGTCAGTCCCTAGGCCGTGATATCGAGAACGGAATTCCGATTTCGACTTAGTTCGGACCAGTTGACATAACTCAAAGACACAGGAGGGCGCATCGGCCAGCTTCGCGGCTGTATAAGCATGGGAAGCCAAGCCTTGCAGACCGCACTCCTGAACAAATATTGCGATGCTCGCCTGCCTTGGTACACCATCTACCCAACTGTACCGGATTTCTCCACGACAATCGGCGCCAGGACCTGTCAGACTTGGTTGAACCGGCTGCCGCCCGACGAACCCGTATCGCTCTATATCCACGTTCCGTTCTGCCGGTCGATCTGCTGGTACTGCGGGTTTCCTACAAGCCTCACGCGCAGCGAACGGCCGATTCGCAATTACTTGACGTCGCTGCGGGAAGAGATTCGTTTGGTTGCGGAGCGACTGCCGCGCGCCTTGCCCGTCAACGACGTGCATTTCGGCGGCGGAACGCCAACCAGCATTGCGGCGGTCGATTTCCTAGCTCTGATGGAGCTATTACGCCGCTATTTTGCCTTCAGCACGTCCGCTAGCGTCGCCATCGAGATCGACCCGCGCGCGCTCACGACCGAGATGGCGCAAAGCTTAGGGGCAGCCGGGGTCAGCCGCGCGAGCATTGGTGTGCAAAGCTTCGACACCAAGGTTCAAAGGGCGGTCAACCGCATTCAGAGCGAAACGCAGACGGCTTCTGCTGTCGAAAGTCTTCGCCAGCAGGGAATAAGCCGCATCAACTTTGACCTGCTTTTTGGACTGCCGCACCAGACGGTGCAGTCCTGTGTGAACTCGGCAAGGACGGCCGCGGCCATGCGACCCGACCGGCTTGCGGTCTTCGGTTATGCCCATGTGCCCTCCTATATGAAACGTCAGCGCCAGATCGATGAGACGGCACTGCCGGACAATGTTGCCCGCGTCGAGCAAGCTGCGGCCATGGCGAACACGCTGGTGTCTGCCGGCTACCGCCAAATCGGGCTCGACCATTTCGCCTTGCCGGACGACGAACTCACGCTGGCACAAGAAGCTGGACGGCTACGCCGCAACTCGCTGGGTTATTCGGCAGATACCTGCAAGACCGTGATCGGCCTTGGTCCGTCAGCCATCGGCCGTCTCGGTGACGGGTACGTCCAGAACGCGGCCGAAACCGCTACTTATAGCCGGCATATCAGAGCTGGCCGTCTGGCAACATCGAAGGGCTGCTGTCTCACTGAGGAAGATCGGCTGCGGGCTGCGATTATCGAGCGCCTGATGTGCGATCTGGAGGCCGACGTGCCGGCACTCTGTGCTGCCCATGGAGTTGATCCGATTGGGTTTCTCGATTCAGCCGACCGCTTGGAAATGCTCTCCGAGGACGGCATAGTGGAGATCCAGAACGGCTTCATCCGCGTCAAGCACGAGCACCGTTTTGTCGTGCGCGCTGTCGCTGCGGCATTCGACGCTCATCTCGACCGCACACCCTACTAAGCCACGGATCCGAGCACGGTTTCGATGCATCAACGCTGCTTGCGGACGAATGATCGAAACAAGTCCGCCGTGAAGAACGCCGACGAGCGCTGATTTAAGCGATGTTTTGAGCCGGGACAGTTTCGGCGAAGGCCCGGATGATGGCCCGCAAGAGTTCTGCGAGCCATCGCAGGAGCAGGCCGAAGTTGTAGCCGGCCGCTGCGAGGACGGCGTTGATACGGTCGCCGACGCGGCCTTTGAGATAGTTGCGGTCCATGCGGTGCTCGGCCTTGACGTGACCGATGACGGGCTCGACAGCCGCACGACGCTTCATCTCGCGCCGGATGGAAGCCGTGACGCGGCGAACCTGACCTGAGATCCAGACCCTGAGCCGGTGCGGGTGGTTGTGGCCGCGGTACCCTTTGTCGACATGGATGCGGCGAGCCTCCACGCCGGTGAACTTCTCCATGTCGGCGACCACGGGGCCGAGCGTGTGGCCGTCGAAGGGATTGCCGTGCAGCGCCTTGGCATGGAGCACGAACTGTCCACCCTTCGGGGACGTCACGGGGGTGGCGATACTGACCTTGCAGCCGAACTCGTAAGGCGCGCGGGCTTTGCCCTTGCCGATGCACTCGACCTCCGGCGCATGCAACGCATAGACCTTGGGGCCGCGCTGATGCTGATCCTGGCTGCGCACCCGCTGCGCCAGATCGAGCAGCGGGCCGAAGCGCGCTTCCAGCGCCGCATCGCCATCAATCTTGCGGCGGATATCGCGGATGATCCGGCCAAGCCGCGTCCGCAGGAACCTGAGTTGGCGCCGGGCGCGCTTGAACTGATGCGCGTGGTATAGCGGCCGACCATGATGGCGGCGCGCTTCGCCAGGCGCAGATAGCTCTGGCGCAGCGGCACACGGTTGCGCTTGGCAAGCCCGACGAGCTTGGTGATGGCCCGATGCATCAGCCGCGCGTCGGTCGGATGCGCAACGGCCTTGGGCTGCACCGTGGTACCGACCACCACCCGCTCCAGATCCTGGGGACCGATGGCGCCAGTCTTGTGTGCCACCGACAGACTTTCCTGGATCAGCGCGACGAGCTGCTCCTCGCCGAGCCGCTGGCGCCAGCGCGTCATCGACGATCGATCGAACGGCAGCCGGTGGCAGAAGCTCAACTCGCCGCAGAAGTATTGATAATAGGGGTTCTCGATCCAGCGGCCGCACAGCACCTCATCCGAGAGATTGTGCATGTGCTTCAGGATGAACAGGCCGGCGACAAGCCGCGTCGGCAGGCCAGGCTGCCCTGGGCCGGTTTGGCACACCGAACCAAAGCGGTCATCCAGAAACTTCCAGTCGATCAGCGCCGGGCCAACCGCACCAGCGGGTGGCCCATGTCGATGATTTGATCGAGCGCCGGAAGCAACAGGTCTTTTTGGCGATCATCTCGCGGTTTGCTCATCGCCGTCCCCAATGCCGATGACCAGCCGTCAGGGAATCACGAATCGCTCGAAAGCAAAATCCAAAAATGCAAGAAACCGCGGCCCAACACCCCGCTTTCCTGCAAATCGAATACTTTATCGAGACAACTTCTGCCTATCTCTCAGGCCGATCTGCATTCTTCACGGACGACAAACAAGCGGCCGGAATGCTGTCGGCTGCCTTGATGCGGATCACCTCGGCGAGCGTGACCTTGGTGACGACGTTGCGTTCGTAGGCTTCGGCTATCTATCGCAACAAGCCACTTTGCGAAACGTACGGCTGACCTCAGTGAGTGCGGCTAAAGGCCTCGGCCACGCCTGTAACAGCCTTAACATATCAAGGCCTGCCCCTCTTCTGTCCTGTGATCACTGGCGCACCTCCGACGGAAACGGGGCCTTGTGGGTTGGACCGCTCTACGCGCTTCTCGGCGCGCTTCTTGGTCGGGCTCGAAGCAGCTTGTGGGGGCGACGAAGAAATGGCGGAGGGAGCAGAAGTGACAGCTGCTGGATTCTGCAAGGAATCAATCCGCGAAGCCAGCACCGTGATCTGATCTAAGATCCCCTTGAGGTCCTTCCGCTGCGCATCGATGTACCGGTTAAGCTCTGCGATATCCTCGCTCACCTTCTCCTGCGCCCAACGTATCTCGGTTAGGGATATTCTGTCCTGCGCCGACAGGCCCACCGCCGCATCTGCGTGCCCGGCTGCCGACGTCTCGACAAACCCCGCGAGGCTGCCGCCAAAATGGGCTGCTGCCGCACACAAGCCGACGAGGACGAGAAACACCAAACCGCAGCGAATTCGCCCTGACGAGCCGTATAAGAGCGGCCGCAAGTCTGAGGCGGCCGCCTGGTCAACCATCTCCATCGTTCCTTGCCCGACTTCCCCGTTTCGATAGACTTCTTGGTTGACGCGAGAGCTCGCGATGCTCACGCATCCCAGCGAGCCGCGGCCGCCCCAAAAACATTCTTCAACTCGCCGACCATTTGCTCCCTTGGCTCCAATGAAGCGGCCCGTCTTGACCAAGGCAAAGCGAACACCCTACGGGGAACTCCTGCATTATAGGGCTGGCGGTAGCACTAGTTCTCATCTTCCTCGGCCATGGTGCAGCATTTTCGCATCATTCAGGATAACGTTGCAGATTCTGCACCCTGCCGACGCCTGATGCGAGCCGGCCGCTATTTCCTTCAAAGTCGGACTCTCGGTTTCCGTGCTGCCGAGGCTGGCAACTTCGCGGCCAGGCGCTACGAAAAAGGCGCCACAGCTGGCGCTCGAGCCACCATGCCATTGGAGCGGCAAGTGTTGAGCATGGCCAACTACCAATCCTGGCAGGTTGATCGAGACGACGGACGCATGGCAAGCGTGGCCCACGAACGTTACGGGATCATAGCTAGTACCCACTTTTCTTGGAACGTGAGTCGTGATTCAAGGTCGGGATGATACCCGAAGCAAGAGAAGTCCGCCTTTCGAGGCAAGATCGCAAGGTGCTAGAGGCGTGTTGTCGCTCACCGATGACATTGCAGCGCGATTTGAAGCGGGCGCGGATAGTCTTGTTGGCGGCGGACGGGCGCAGCACCCGGTCGATCGCCAAGGAAGTTGGGGTCCAGCCGCGGATTGTCAGCCTTTGGCGGCATCGCTATGCCGACCATGGCCTTGAAGGGCTGCAAGACAAGCCGCGACCGGGCAAGCAGCCGATCTATACGAAGACGACCGACAAGCGGATTCTGAAGCTGTTGGATAAGCCGCCGCCGCACGGGTTTGCGCGCTGGACCGGTCCTCTGCTGGCCGGAGCGCTGGGCGATGTTGACGTCCAATATGTCTGGCGGTTCCTGCGCAGCCACAAGATTGACCTCGCGGCTCGCAAGTCCTGGTGCGAGAGCAACGACCCGAACTTTACGGCCAAGGCCGCCGATGTTGTCGGCCTCTACGTCGCCCCGCCGGCGAAGGCCATTGTGCTATGCGTGGACGAGAAGCCTTCGATCCAGGCTTTGGAGCGAGCGCAGGGTTATCTGAAGTTGCCCAATGGCCGCGCCTTGACCGGCCAGAGCCACGATTACAAGCGGCATGGCACCACAACATTGTTTGCGGCGCTCGAAGTCGCCACCGGAAAGATCATCGCAACGCATTCAAAACGCCGTCGCCGCGTCGAGTTTCTCGATTTCATGAACAGCCTCACCGCGGCCTTTCCGAGCCGCCAGCTTCACGTCATCCTCGACAACCTTAACACCCACAAGAAGAACGAGGACTGGCTCAAGGCCCACCCCAACGTGCAATTTCATTTCACGCCGACAAGTGCGTCCTGGCTCAATCAGGTCGAGGTATGGTTTTCGATCTTGCAGGGGCAGTCGCTCAGCGGCACCTCCTTCACAAGCCTCAAGCAGCTTCAGGACCACATCGATGCCTACGTCAACGCGTACAACGACAAAGCCGAGCCCTTCGTCTGGACCAAGAAAAAGGTCCGTCAACGCCGTTTCAAAGGCCGCCGTATCACTCAGCTCTGATTCCGGGTACTAGGCACTCGAAATGCACCGCAGATTTGTCCGTGCCAATGCAGCGGACGGAATTAGCAACTTCTCGCCCACAGCCCTTAAAGCAGCTCGAAACCTGCTTCCCCCGCTGTTCTGGGCCACCATCGTGGACGTTGTGACGCGATCGCTGCGCGAACAAATTCCAAGGCTCTGTGGAAATCGCGGTCGTCGACGATCGCTTCGTCCTTGGCGGACCACGATACCAGGACAGCTTCACGAAGCCACGGCTCCGCTTTGGCAGGCATTGCATCCCCGTGGCTGCCACTTCGTCGAGAAAGGCACTTCGAGCAAGATGCTCGGCACGGCCGCAATCCTCTACCTCATAGTGGAGCAAGGTCGAGGTTCGAAATGTCTTGGCGGCTTGGACAGCTGCGGCTCCGCGCGCTCGCGGCCAACGGTTCTCGCTCAGCCAGCAAGCGTTGCTCACTCTCGGCAAATCCGGCCTGACGCACACGCAAGGTGCAGACCAGATCATGCTCGCGCTTACGGGTGACCAAGTCGCCAGGTCTAGTGAATCTCGCTGGGATAGACGTCCTGCCCATGAGGCGTCGTCCTCTTGTCCCCAGACGCCACGGCTCGGGAGGTCCGTTCTGGACTAGAGAGGCCGACTTTCAATCCATTCATGGCTCGCAAAACAAGGATGCGAAGTAGACTGTGCGTGATTGCTTTGTTGCGGCGACGACGCCTCGGACATCTTCGGCTATCGCAGCATTTGCCTGCAGTTTGCGATCAAGCGAGCCGCAACGGCGACTTGCCGTTGCGCTTTCGCTCGCGGCTTGTTTGGTCGGCGCCCCCGTTTCGGCACAAACTGCCGACGAGCCTGTCCCCAGGAGCAACGCTGCGGACCAAGCCACCAAGAGAAGAACGTTAACGCCCCCGGATATGGCTACAAAGCTCCGGATCGGCGTGGTCAATCAGCCGATTCGACTTCATGCCTCGGCGTCGGCGTCAGCCCCCAACCTACCTCTCATAAAGCCCGGCAGCGCCGGTCGGGTTGCTCAGACGCAAACGCGAAAGACGATCGCCCCCTTCGCACGCTTTGATGCTTTCCGAGAAAAAGGGATTTGGCTCAACATACCCGGCCCTGCTGATACAATTGATCAGGACAAGCATGGCGTTAGATCCGTACTGGCAGACGTCGGCATTGGCTATATCGGCTGGACGCACAACACCTTTGCAAACAACCAGCTGCCGAATGCGACCAGAAGCAGCATCGCCAACCAACTCTATATGGGGCAGAATCCGACGTTTGCTACGACGAACTTCGTGATCGTCACTTATGATCTCAGCCGGTTTGGTATTCCCGATGGACAGATTGTCGTTGGAGCCGAGCAGCAATACTGGACATGGAAACGACCGGGACCGGATCGAGTAGGATTGAATACATTCGCCTACTATCAAACGTTCTTCGACAGAAAATTCGAACTCAAGCTTGGCTATCTCAGAAATGCGAATGAGTTCACCGGCACATTATTCGGAGGAATTTCAGGATCAAACATGTTTGCCCTTTTCCAAGCAGGGATGAGCACCAACGCCGCGCCAACGCCCGCCGCCAACCTGAAGTACAATTTTGATGATCACTTGTACAACAAAGTTTCCGTGCAGCGGTCAATCAGTCCAGATGGTCCCTATGCGCAGATAACCGAAAATCCTTCGGGTTTAAACTGGAGCACAGCCAATGCCGGCATTCTGTTCATTGATGAACTTGGCTACAAGAGCAAGGCCGCTCCTGGCGTTCCCGACACGTGGCTGCGGGCCGGCATTGCTTTGAACAGCAGCCGCTACAGGAATTTGGCAGATCCGGATCAACAAAGGGAGAGCGGGAATAACTTTCATTACATAGCTGCTGACAGGCAGCTCTGGCAGAGTGACGTTGAGGGGACGCCATCTCGCGGCATCTATGGCGGATTCTCCATCATGGGAGCTTCACCTGACCTAAACAGGATCGGCCAGTATTACGAGCTTCGTCTTTATGCAAAGGGACTGTTTGACAGCCGGCCCAGTGATTTGATTGCTCTGGTTGCCAACAACACGACCTGGAGCAGGTTTGCAGTGGATGCTGCCTTGGCCAAAGGGCAGCTTGCGCATCACGATACCACAGCCATCACGGGGACCTATACCGCGCATCTCGCTCCGGGGATATATGCAAGCCTCGGACTGTCCTACATTCACAACCCGATAAGCGTCATCCACACGCCTCAAACAGAGCACGCCCTCAATCTGTTGGTGTCTACGCTGATATTTTTCTAGATCAGTGAGGATGCCACCAATTCTGCTACCAAACTCTCGGTTCGAAACAATTGCGCGCAAAGTTCTGCCAGCGCGCCGGCGAGACGCTGTGAGAGGAGACGAACCAGGGGGCCTGCTATCTCATGATCTAAGAGCCTCCTGGCCGGATTTCGGCTACAGCTACTTATCCGCAGGCTGCCCCGCTCGACATAGGGCGCGGGGGTGAAGTTCCAAGAATGAGCTGAGACAGATAGGGAATGTCATGCACGGTTCGGCGCACCATTAGCGCGACGAGGACAATCGCAGCCCCTAGAATTCCCGCCACAGCCAACTTGGATGTGAGATCCAACGGCTCTGCGTACGGTATCGAATCCATGAGACGAAATGCCATGCCCTGAATCAGGTACAGCACCAGCGTGCTCTGTCCTATTTCCACGGCGATAAAGCGGACCACTCGATTGGAGCGGCCAACTCTCCAGCATTGCCGGAAGAGCTCACTCATGATCGCTGAGGCCGCTGCTGAGCCAAAAAGCATCAGAAGCACGTCTTTTGCCGACTGCATATCTTTGACCAGGGCGAGATTGTTGTAGACGTAGGAGTCTTTGCGCCAGGCCAGAAAGCACACCAGTGCGGCTATTGAGGCAGACATGATCAAGAGCGGCTTGTAAGCGCCCGTTATGCTCGTCCACCAGTCTCTTGACTGCGCAAATGAGAATCCCAAGCAGAAGAACGGGTAAGTGTACTTTATGAGAGGAAATATGGAGAATGTCAGAGGTGCAAGTGCGACCTGGATGACCGATAAGAATAGGATCCAGGGCGACCAACGATTGAAGATCGAAAGAATTTTGACGAAAAGAAAACAAACGAGCGCGGCCCAGATGAACCAGTATGTGCCGGCGACATCGTTTAGAAGCTGTAAAATGTTGCCTGATGCGTCAGGGGCGCGGGGAAGCACGGCTAACTTTGCTGTCTCCAGGAGAGCGCACCAAAACAGCATGGACACCAAGAGCTGCATCGCCCGATCACCGACGGCTTGCATCAACGACTTTCGCAACAGCGCTCGGCAAGAAAGATATCCGCTTATCGCCATGAAGAGAGGCATGTCGAACATGTAGATCCATTTGAAGAATGGCGAATCCCAGAATCCTTCATCTCGGTAGAGGAGATATTGGATCAAGTGACCGACGATCACCAAAATGATGAGCACTGCTTTGTCGAAATCCAAAGCTAGATCGCGATCGTTTTCCTCTGGCGTACCAGGCAAAGTCGACCCAGTTACATTTCGCATCATCTCGACATCCCTTAATCCAACGAGCTGGAGATCCGTCTGACGTTGGGTAGCTGCCGCGACCAAGTACTGGCCGGAAGCTGCATCATCAGGTCGTCGGTGCCGCGCGGCAATCAGGATGGAAGTGCTTCCCAGCCAGATTGTCGCGCTATACGTCGGTCCATCATGCGCATCAATTTGGAGTTCCGAGCCGACATCAAAGACATCCCTGCCGGATGTCACAGGGCCACTCTCCGGAACGCTGCTTTGAAGCTAGCCGTTCAGGTCAGCTGGAATATCGGGTGCTGGTGAACCAGGCGTGCGAAGGTCGGCCGTGGCCTGGCGGCGCCCGAGAAGACACCACATCATGACGACTGTTCTTAAAGCCAAGTTTCATGAGATGCCGCGTTATACCGGAGCACGGGATGCCTGGTCCAAGAAAGAGATAGGCTGAGCAGCCGAACATCGGGATCCGGCGGCCAACCACTTAGTATGAAAAGCAACTGCTGCAGCTTTTGCTCCATGGAAATCGATCCGACCGATGATCGTGGAGGCAATTGCCATCGCAACTCTACGCTCCGATAGCTGGCTGCGCGCCAATGTTCAATTATATGGATGTGGGCGATCGTTATAAAGAAAGCGGGAACGAGCTATACGACGGTTTACCGATTTAAAGTGGTGCTACCTCACTTCGATCGGCTGCCAGACCGAGCAGTCACCTTGCTGGGTGTCCCGTCCGGAAAGAGTGTTTGCAACGCACTACGAGAATTTTGAACAGCGGCAATACCCAACTCGAGCATGAAGGCCTAAATATATGTAGGTTGCGCAGCAGGGCCTCCTTCCGAAAGTATTCGACCTTGCCATCACGATTAGCCAGCGTCAGCAAACCGACGTTTGTTGGCGAGCGTTCCTACATCCACCAGACGCTCGCGTCGTCCGCACTCCGGGCTGTGGGCGGTCGAAGTGGTTCGAACAGTTGCGCTTACTGAGCAACGGCTTCTAAGGCAAGATGATCGGCGGAAGATTTGTGAAAGCCTGAGGGATAGAGAAGGCCGCGTTCAAGCTGCGCCAACAAACAGGAGGCTAGACCGCTCAGGCGTGCCCATCTCAGTACTTCGAATGGATACATCGGCTGTCAAGGGCCGGGCTGTAGAACGCCTCGCGCGAGCTGCCCCGCCGAGCGCCTGAGATTGCCGTCCGCCTGCGCTCTTCAGCCACGTTCAGGATAGATGCGAACGCGCTGCGCCCCTCGCTTTCATCCAACTCGCCCCTGTAGGGCACACCGCGGATCTGGAAATAGGTTGGACGCCCAGCCTGCGGCATGATGCGTTCCCCCTGCAGGACGCGGACAAGGTAAGGCGGAAGGAACCGCTCGCGGTGCTCCCATCCGCCGCGGATCAGATACCCAAGGTCCCGTAGGCCCTCACGGGGTTGCTCGGCTTGGACGATCTGCGGTGGATGATGAAGCGGCTGGGATGGCCCAGCTTCATCAAGGTAGCTCGGGCGCGGATGATGGATCAGGCGGACATCCGTGCGCCCTCCTGGTCCGAATGTGGCCGAGTAGCGCTCACCGTTGATCATAAACTGACTTGGCCCGAACTGGTTTGGCAGCAGATTGATGTTGCCGAGGACGTCAACCAACACGTCCGAGGCCGCTTGGGAGCCGTGACGCCAATCCGAGCCAACGACGGCCCCAATATCCCGCAGTTCCTGGGCGCCCCCGGACGGTCCAGCGAATGACGGCGCTCTGCGAAATTCAGGTGCGGGCGCAGAGCGTGCATCGTCGTGCAAGTCGTGCGGTGTGGACGGATCCAAATCAACCAAGGGATCCAGACCGCTGTAGATGTTTGATGACCGAGGCCTCACCGACGATGGTGAGGCGGGTTCCTGCATCTGTTGCCCGAGCCAATCCCAGGCCCCTTGGCTTAGGCTGGCTGGAGTCGCAGGAAGCCCGTGCGGCAGATTGGGTTGCGGGAGCCAATAGGGCGCTTGCACAGGTGCGGCGGGTTGGAGAATCTGCTCGCTGGACCGATCCCAAGCCCCGGCGCTCGGGCTGGCCGATGTTGCGGGAAGCTGCTGCGACGAGCTGGCCTGCCAACCGTGGTGCGGCACTGCCAGTGATGAGGTGGGTCCGTGGATCTGCTCACCAAGCCAATCCCACGCTCCCGCACTCGGCGTGGCTGGCGTTGCCGGGACCTCCTGCGGCGAGTGCGCCTGTCGGGCGCCTTCGGCGACGGGCTGCCCCGCATCCTCGGCAGGGTGCAAGCCGAGGGCCCTGTTCGCCTCAAGGATTTGCTGGTAGCGGCCAAGCCTGAGCAAATCAGCTTTGATTTTGCCGTCTTCGGTTTCTTGCCTATACTCCGCGACATCCTGGTCGAGCCCGGAGGTGAAGAGCCGGCCGGCGATGGCCTGCTTATCGTGCTTTTGCAGCCATTCACTCAGCCTCGACATTCGGCGAGCCTGCCTGTCGATCGTCTTCGGCTCAACCCTGCGTGTCGCCTTTTCCGCCGCGGCCCACATGCCGATGAGGGTCGCGTCCGCGGAATGGGGAGCCAGGCGACGGAGATCGGCTGACAAGGTGTTTCCGGCGCCGACCTCACGAAGCTTTTTCAAGGCAGCTTTGATACGCCTTGCGCGGTCCGCTGCATAGGTGTCGACATCTTGGTCGAGCTCAGCTTCGAGCTGGTGGTTTTCCACCTCCGGATCTTCCAGTTGCGCATTTTCCATCTCGAGGCGAATGCGATCCGCAATTGAGGGCCTATCGTTGTCATTCAGGCGCGCGCTCAAAATGCGCAGGTCGGCTGCCGCATTTCTGATGGTGCCGTCGGTGAGGTTGCCGGCTGCGGTGCCGTCGGTGCGGTTGCGGACTGCTCTTTGTCTAAACTCTTTGATGAGCGCCTCGTCTTCCGGATCGACCCCGCGCGTCCGGCCCGGCTGTCTGGCGTAATCGACGCGAAAACTCGTCGAGGAAGCATCCGACTGCGCGGTCTCCCGCGAGGACTTGCTACTCCCTCCAAAGGCCTTGCCGACCCCCGACTTGAAGCGCGACCACAGTCCGCGGCTTTTACCGCTCCTGGCCTGAACCCCAGGCTCCGCGTCCGGCAAGCTGTAGCGCGCGCTGCTGAATAGATCATCGCGCAAACTGGACTGCGGCACTTGGGCCGGAGCATCAAGCTGAAAGCGGGGAATGTCTACGCTCCGCCGCGCATCGCCCCGCGCGCTGTCCCTAAAATCCGAGCGTGGCGGCACCCGCATCGAACCGCCGAGCTCGTCCCGTCGAACTGCCCCTCCCGCTCCTGCGGGAGTCTGGTCCGGCGAACTCGACTTTGCGGAACTCTCATCAGGCGAATCGAGCTGCAAATCTTCCATCCGCCGCTCAAAATCGCCTTGCTGGCTTGCGCTGCCCCCTTGCTGCCCCGCTCGCCCCTGTCGGGCGGCGTAGGCCTCCATCCAAGCGCCTGAATCGAAGAATGGGTCGACTGGATCCATCCTGCTCTCCTTGTGATGTATTGGCCCTGCGCAATCCACACGCTTGCACGGCCGCTAAGCGGCAGCTGTGAAGCGAGGTCAGATTTTGGATTTTTATGGGACCTAGCTTTCGAAAAGCTGACGAGAAGAATTCACAGCGGGCAATGGCGCTTGCGATGATCTCCTCTGAAGGGGCAGCAAGAAGCCGGCGTGGCGCGACGGCCGGGCCCTGCCCCAATTTCAGTTGCTGTCGACGGGACGCCCCAGCGCAAGGACGATCTCGTCCCCGCTATTGACCCGAGAGCCGCTTAAAGATGAGAAGACAGCCCGTAAGCGTTCCTCTATTCCGATCTGGAAGGTCCAGCGGATAGCCAATTTGTGGCACCTGCGAAGAACGTTTTCAGCGACCATTTCGCGGCTTCGCCATCGGTCAATTGGTGAGAATAAGGCTCGCGACCTGCGGGATTGGCCCCGACACCGGTGGATTTGTATTCAGCATAGTAGGCCGTCCTCAGCGAATTGGTCTTGCCCGGCGCCCATTCGCGCCAGCCTTCCGCGACCACCGGTGCATCCAACTTCGTCGATAGGAACACCACCGTTGCATAGGGGCGCCAGGGTCGGCCAAGCGCAACATCCCGCGCGGCGGAGTCGGCAGTCAGTATGCAATGCTCGAACACATAGGCACTGTCCTCGTCCGGCGCTGCCTTGCTCTGCGCGGTATAGACGACCGCCTGATTGGCGATACCGTGCAACTCACAGTGTCGGAAATAGGCCTTGGCATTGCCGAATATGAAATCGACGTGTCCCTCGATATAGCAATCCGAGAAGTATTGTCGCGACATTCGGCCGTTCTGCCCCTTACCGGCGAACAATGTGTCCTGGGCGCCGAGCAGGCGGACGCGGCTGATAATGTCTCTGTCTCCGGTAACGGACAGTGCGACGGCCTGCGAAGCTGGATTTGCCGAATTGAGCGCGTAATCGTTTTGGATCGTCAGGTTGTCGAGCCGGAAGTCATCGCCTGAGGCGTCCAGCGTAGCAGAACGGATGGTTCCTCCGACGTTGATCGCGCCGTCGCCGTACACAATGACTGTATCATCCGGCATCCTGCCGGAGCCTTTGATATGAACACCGGATTTGAAGACTTTGACCTTCTCGCGATAGATGCCCGGCGCGATCTGAATATCCCCACCTTGGGCCGGTAATGCGTCGATGGCGGCCTGCAGGGAGTGATAAGCTGCCCTCTCGGCATGCGAGACCAAAAGGGGTTGAGCACGGGCTGCCGAGATGCCGAAACATCCGGCCAGAACCGCAGCGAATAGCGCGAAAATCCGCATGTGATCTCACCTGTTATCGGGTTCGCTGCACGCTTGATGCAATCGGTGGAATGTGCCCCCGCGACCTGGCAGCCTAGTGTCAAACAACGTTTCCTACCGAACCGGAACTTACGCGCCCATAGGCGAACGTCCGATCGCGGTAACGCCTGTCCCCATTCGCAAGGCCAGCGAATCAAAACCGTATCAGGCAGACGCGACCGGTCTGAAGGTTCGGCACCGAGTTGTTGTGCTTACTGGTTACCGTCGCGGAATGCCCTGGCGCACCCCTCCCAATCGCGTGGCACCGGTTTCCTCACTTGCCCGGGTAGCGGCGGAGACACGTCAGAATGATCGGCTGTCACATTCGCATGTTCGAGCTGCCAAGTCGCGGAATCGGCAAATCGAACATCCTCTAGCGTCACGTCAAGCGCATGGCCCTCGTCAACCCCGCGCATCAGCAGCGCACCATTGTCGCCGCGCACATGGCGCAGAACGATCTGGCGATAGACTGGAATCCTACTGCCTTGGGCATGGGGATCGTACTTTGTATCGAACGCGACCGGCCATCGGTTGCCACGCAGACAAACATTCTCATAAGTCACGCGTTCGACCAGGCCGCCTCGGCTGACATCGCTCTTGATGCGCAGGCCAGACGTCGTGCCGTCCAAGGTCAGGTTGCTCACGAGTATGTCGCTGGCGCCGGAGTTCACCTCGCTGCCGATCGACATCCCATGTCCCCACCCGAAATAATTATCGGTGATGGAGATATGGCGAGTTGAACCATTATCGCCGGCTTTGATCGCTACGTTATCATCTCCAGTGCGGATGAAGCTGTGGATGATGGTCACATCCTGGCTGGCGCCTGGGTCGATGCCGTCGGTATTGCGGGCATCGGCCGGTGTATCGATCGTCAGACCCCAGACAGTGGCACCTTCGACCCGGTTCATCGCGACATGGAAATTGGGTGCATTGCGCAAGGTGACACCAGAAAGCGTGATGTCCTGCGCATGATCGATCTGAATCAAACGCGGAGCGTTCTGACTACCGCCCTCGGCTTGCGCGCGGCGGGCCAGCTGCCACCAGGTCTCGGCGCTGCCGACCATCGGCGCACCGCCCTGGCCATCGATGATGCCGTCGCCATAAATGCCGCCGCCGCGCGTTTTGGAGAAGCTGATGAACGGCCGGCAACCGTCGCCCTTACCTGCGATGCGGCCGCATTGTCCGCGGCCCTTGTCGTACGCAACTGGTTCCGGGATAGCCAAAAGCGTTGCACCGCGTCCAATCCATAAGGTTACACCTGATTTCATCTCGAGTGGATGCGACCGGAACTCGCCACGTCCGAGATAGACCGCAGCACCGGCGGGGCAATGGTCGATGGCATCCTGTAGCCGAGCCGTATCGTTGCTGCCAGACGGCACCGGGCGGTCGCAGACCGTATGAGGTGCAACGGGCTCTGCGACAATGCGGCGATCTTGCGCTTTTGCGCTGGGGCAGACAACCATGGTGGCAACGATGGACATCAGCGTCCATTCGCGAAAATGCTTTGTCATTAGCCTCGTCTCTTTGCCGCGAGCATCATCGCCGCTTCGTTGTCCTGAGCTGAGCGCTGACCAACCAGCCGCAGCTCACCTCACAGGCCAACGCAAGATGACATTTATAAGACGCAAAAAAGGCCTAGGCCTTGCGAGTTCACGCGATGAAGAATGAGCGTTCCGCAAGAGATCACACCTTGTGACCACATGCACTTGAGCGGCAGGTGCGAGGGCGCGTCTTCAATTGGCGTGCGACACTCGGTGAGGCGGCCCACCACCTTTACACGGCCTGCACACCAACGGCGTAGAGATGGTGAGCGGCTCTGATTATCCTAATCCACGCCAATTCCGGATTTATTGCTTTCTGTTCCCACAAGGCGGTGGCTGTCCGCCTGGGCTGCAATTCAGATGTGGCATGCATTGTGATTGATCTTGCGAGTGAGCGCGTGGTCCAAAATTGATGGCTGAGCGCGCGAGACCGGTGACGCAACGCAACCACTCTAATAACGATTAGGCGGGGACAGATGACACAAGGTTCACAAGCAACGATCATTGGCGCCGGACGCGTCGGGTTAAAGCTAGCCGAACTTCTCACAGCGTCTGGCGGACGAGTACGCTTCGTGGATCACAGGCCGGTGGCTGGAATAGATCAGAACCTGATCGTGAGCGATGCGATCCACCTGACGCTGGAGGCCGAATCCGCTATTGCGGAGTCCGATATTGTCGTTCTTTCTTTGCCGTTCACGGTAGCAGGAGCCGCGTTCGGATCCGCCTGTCGGCGGCTCAAAGGCGGCGCATTGTTGATCGAGACGCTTTCGGTCAAGACGAGACCGGCCTCCTGGGCGGCCAACTTACCTCGCGAGGTGGAATATCTTGGCCTCAATCCCCTGTTTAGCCCGGAGCTCGGTTGGGCAAATCGTCCGGTTGCGGTGATCGCGTATCGATCAGGGCCGCGGCTCGAAGTCTTTCTGCAGCTTTTACGACGCACGAATGCAAGCCTTGTCGCGCTCGATGCTGAAGCTCACGACCGACTTCTTGCGCAGCGTCAGCTGGCTGCGCATGCGCTGCTCCTGTCGCTTGCAAGCATCCTTCGCGACGAGAACACTGAATTTCCGTTAGAGGTCGGTCCGCCTCCCTATCACCTTCTCCTGGCGGGAGTCGGGCGCATGTTGTGCGGCAACCCCGAGACGTTTGCTGAGATTCAGACGGAGAATCCTTTTGCGGCGACAGTCCGCTTGCGTCTGATCGCGGAACTCGAGAGGCTAAGCGCGGGCGGCCAGGAAGTCCTAGATCACCTTCGCTGCGAGTGGAGGGATCTCGCGCCACGTCTAAAACCGGCCGCCAAGACCTGCGAGCGCCTATTTGCGTGCCCGATTTTCCCTCTAGAGATGAGCGAACACGATTATCGCTCCGGCGAATGCCGCCCTGCGCGGAGTGATTGAGATTGAAGATATAGGTATGATTGACGTTCCGACAGGGAAAGAAATCTCGATTTCCGGGCAACTCAGCAGCGTAGCCTTCTCTTTTCGTTTCCCGAGCGCTTTCTTTCAGTGATCAGCAAACTTCGCCGGTGCAGCTGGCGGCGGCCTGCGCGGCGATTTGACGTACGCGGTCGTCCGTGGCGCACCACTGCTGACCGTGATTTCGGTTAGGTGTCTTACCGCCGGGCAGACCTTCACAGGACATTTCTGCACCCTATTGCCTTACGTTTATCAAGTCGTGAAGCATTGGTTGTGCGACGCGTCTCCACGTGTCTAGCGTGTAGCCGATTCCTTAGCGCCGCGTCCAACCAATGAGATACGCCCGATTCATCTTGGGTAAATCCGACCGGAACGCGCCATGCGCGAGATTGACCGCAGGAGTAATACCGAAATCGTACTTCTCGATTGATAAACTTCCGCCTACCCACGGACCGCCCTTGGTGCCTCGCTAAAATCGTTCGGCTGTACCGCTACACTTCCCGACTGGAGTCCCTCCTCCCCCTCTCCATGTGCAAGGCGCTCCAAATCCTGAGGGCTCGCGGTGTGAGGCTGGTACCGGCAAGTTGTTTCCAGGACTTCCGCACCTCGATCCAGCGGCTTTTTCGAGCGGGCAAGGCATCAAGCATTTTTTTGGCAATCGGAGCCAGGTGCGCAGTTTCGGAGTTCGGGTCTCGCTTGGCATCTTCAAGAATCTTAAAAGCGGCCCTTTCGGACCGCGTCCAACCCGACTCGGTGAACCTACTCTCCGCGAAATACTCGAAACACGTGCGGAACGTCAAAGCGCGGCCAATGACCGTATGGTTTGGTAGTCCCGCTTGGCTCAGCCACCGCCGGAGATACCCACACCGCTCTCGGCTGCCATTTTCGGGAGGACCGCGAAATTCCAAGACCAAAAGCATCGCCATGCCAGCGATTTCGCGTCGTATCTCTTCATCCTGCTTTTCGAACCAATCCCGGATTAGCTGTAATGGCGTCGCCGGCGAATTCACGACCGGTGCCGCAGCGGTGCGGTGGAACGAGACCACGTTTTCCAGCGGGGGCATGCGCGGCCATGGCCTTCCATCTGCGTCCCACAAGACCCACCGCGCTGCAATCTTTTTTGCCTCTTCAGAAGACCTGGTTCGCCAAAGCTCCTTGAGCGCCTCGTTGACGTAATATGAGACGTCAGCTTTCAGGCCGCATGTACGTGCTATTGCTGCGAGGCGTCCGGCGTCAATGAGCCGCGCCGCGAAGTTATTCTCTGCGTTCATTTGCCGAGGCCCTTCATGTCCTTCCTAGCGCGCCCCGCTATTGGCTCTTCGGCGGCGTGATACGGGCCCGCCGGGAGCTACACCAGCAGGCTCCCTCTCCCGCCTAAGTTCCAGGGATCACCAACTTCAGTAGCCAGCCATCGCCTCAACTTGCGATCGTGGCCGTGCCCACGAGAGGGCGCCCTGTGCATTTCGGGGGCCTGCATTCTTCGTGCCACGGTAACAGTCCGCGATTCGTATTCGTTGGGTCCGCTTTGTTCGCTTTGCGACTCGGGCCCGTCTTGTTTCTTTCCACTCATGGACCATTCGTGGCAACTTCATGTGCCGCCGAGAGATCATCGATTGCGCAAGCGCTTTTTCAGCAAATTCAGACCGGATGAAGGCTAGGCTTCGTGCCGTGTCATCGACGCCGTTTGAATCGGCGTCGTTGCGACGAGTGGGCCGTCAGATCTCGGCTTCACTTCGGGGGACATGCGACCAAGGCCACGTGTTGCGTCAGGGAGCATGCTTTCTCCCGGTTCGCTCTGCCGGAGGATGCCGCAGATACCCCAGCATCTTCAGGCAGAGTAACCCGTTCTTTCGAGGCAGAGCCCACTCTAGATATACGTGAGCGCGTCACGCGCGATATGCCACCCGCTCAACCTGGTTCGCTGACAAGGCCACCGCTCAGCTTCGCATGGAGCTTATCCAGCAGAGCATCTGCGCTTTTGTTGATCCTCCGGTCGATCGGGTCGATTTTCAGATCTGCCATCTGATACACATGGAGGCAGACAGATGTCGACGCCGGCCAGTGCGAAGTGCCCAACCGCCAGCATTTTCTACAAGGACGTGTGCACTCATGGTCCTAAGACACCGCGGATCGTTCCCAAACGAAGGGCCCCCGCCGGATACGAGGGCCCTTACAGAACTTGGAGGAGGAGAAGACTCCAAGCCCTATGTTGGCGACTGCAAACCTGAAGACGATACCCATTGATCGATGTCAGCTGCGATCTCCGCCCTCCGCGCACGCTTCAGCAGCTGGTCGCGCTCGACGCCTGGCGGAAGCCGCGCTGCCTTGTGGAAGATATCGTCGGCAAACGCATTGAGCCGGTCCTGCAGCGATGTGGTTTGCTTCGCTCTATTTCTGGTTTTCTTCATAAGGTGCTCCGTATTTTCTCGGGAGCGTTGAAGGCTCACCTTTGCGATGAGCGTATGAAGTTATGATGATCGTTTCCACAACCTAGGTTACGACCGCGATAATCCTTTGAGCGAACTCGCGCGAAGAAGACTTCGGAGGTCATGTCCGCGGCATTCGATTCCGCCTGTAACAACAAGCTCAACCCAGGTCGCTTTGGGTTTCTTGAGCGGCTTACTCAATTTACTTTTTGAACTAATTACACTGTCCAGCGCCTTGCGAATCTTGCTTGACGTCGTCTGATTTCAACCGGGCGCGACTTTGCCCATGTGGACCAGTTCATTGCCCTCCTGTTTTCCGAGATTTGGCGCGACGACACTCGTGGGGCCTTTGATAAACCCGATAACCGGAAACTCGCCTCGCCGGACGGCCTTCGCCGTCAGCCAGGCTTCCTTGCGGTCGGAGCGGTACGGCGCGTCCATCTTCTTCGAGATAATGCCCGCTTATTGAACTTCGCCGCGTGTTCGAACAGCTTCTGTCCATCACCCCTCGACATCTCACTGAAAAGAAACCGGCGGTTCGAGCTGGCAGGTGTCGAAGAGCCCCTGCAACATGGCCTTGCGCTCGATCTGCGCGTCTTCCGCAAGTCCTAGGCGTGCAGCCACAGGAGGCCGAAGTCGGAGTAGAGTAAACGATCTTGGCTGCCCCGGGCGAGCTACGGCCTGCAAATCGCTGCAATTAGTCCGCCCCTCATGGACGACCGCTACTTCGCCATCAACGATGGCCTGGCCGGGAACGTCGAACGCCGGGGCGATGAGCGAGAACCCTTCGTCCAGTTGAGACCGTTACTCGTGGAAGCTTTAGCCCTTTCGCTCCGAGAGCGCTGCGCCGGAGAAAGGAACAGCGGCGACAACATCGCGCATCAACGAGATGATCGACGGCTCATTATTCGATTGGCTTGACGCGGAAGCTTATCGCCCGCCGGGCCTCGGTGCGTGGGCGAAGGACAGAAACGTTGATCGATCGTCACGAGCGGATACAGCAGGCCGCCGGCGCGTCCAAACTACTGTTGGCAGCCTTAGGTGTAGTCGCGAATTCACTCTTTTTCCCACCAACTTCGGGCTGGAACTAGTGCATCCGGCCGATCGGAGCCCATAACAAGAGGGTACGTGTTCTGTGTCTCTTGCCTCGAACTGGATGGCCCACAGGTGTAGATGTGATGCCGGGGCCGAGCCCGATCGCCGAACCGCTATCCGCCGAGAGCAATGGCGGCCTACTCGGGACTAACTCCACCAGCGAACACGCCACCGGCGGGCACTGATGGTACAATGTGTCGAAAGCCTCGCGCGACGGCGACGACTATCGCGTCACGCCGAGAAGTCGTTCACCACGAGCTCCGGGCCAGGCCGACTATTACATCGTGCAGACGCGCCCCCCCGCGCGCCAAGGACCAGGCCGACATCATCTCTTTCGAGATCGGCAGGACAAATGTTCCTGCCGGATCCTCCCCACTCATCCTTCCGTCTCCGGCTTCTTGTATGGATTCGGTTCGCTAGCGGTCCGATAGTCATCCAGATTGCCGCCCAGGAACAGTACCTCGCGCTCCTCGATTGGCGTATCGCTCACCCATGCCAGATCGGGTTCATCATTCTCAGTCCCGTCCTCAAGTATCTCGACGATCTGTTCGGACGTCCAGGTAGCGGCCCTCGGCACCGTGTAGGTGTGCAACTCGTTCGCATTTTCCGCGATCGCTTTCGCGCCATACTCGTTGGCATCGTCCGGCGAAAGCAGCAGTCGCGAAGCGTCCTCGGACAGTGACACAAAGGGCGAAAAATTTGTGTCTCCCCTCATGTGCCCTGCCGCCGTGCGACCCAGATCAAGTCGTTGCCCTCCCCAAATGTTCCAAGGGGCGTGCTCGTAACGCAAAGACGCCATGAAACGCAAATGGTCCGTCGCGCTCTGATGCTCCAACGCATGCGGCTTGCAATGGGCGGCGTCGTCTTGAAAACGTTGCAGCTGCGCATACGACGATGCCACCCTGTCATCGAAAATGCGGCTGCGATCGACACTGCCGGCTGACGGCCCAGTCGTAGTTGGCCACTTCGCCGCTTGTTGCGCAGCCAGTTCGATCTCCCGTCCGAGCGCCCCGACGTTTGCACAGGTCAGCGTTGCGGCTAGTTGAGCGCGCGTTCTGACAAAGGATTCGGCCGCGCACCTTTCGCTACCTTGGATAGCCCGCGCTCGCTTATTGCCGTCCGTCACAATCCCGGATGATCCAGCCTCCAGTGGAGCTGCTGTTTGGTGAATTGGCTCAATCTGTCCAAGTTGCTGCTGAAAGTCTGCTTGCCCTGCCTCTTCGTGCTGCGGCTCGACGAAGCACGTGCGAGCGGCGGATGGGTTGATATTGTTAGATGGATCCATTTCATTCTCCCTTGACAGCCTTACCGCCAAATACGCAAACTGTCCCTACGCTATAATTGCGGGAACACCCGGCTGGTGCTCAGATCTGATCGCGCAGGACGCGATTGAGCAGAGAACATCGCGGCAAGTTACGAATGCTTGTGTTCTCTTTCTGCCAATTCTCTTCAGCTGCACCATCGCGCTGTGGAGTTTCGGCCGGTTTGCATCGGTATGGTCGAAAGTTAAACCCACTCCCGCTGGCCGGGCGGAGTTAGGGTAGCAGCAAACGTGCTGTTTCCGGGAAGGTGCGCGCTCTCGTAAATGCAGCCGCCGAGATATAATGCCGAGCGGACGCACCTGGAATTCGTTCTCGGAGGCTACTTTCATAATCATGGCCGCGCGCGATCGAGCAAGGCGTGTCTGCGGTCTGACGGCGCGGCATTCTCGCCACGTGCGGTTGCAATCTATCAGGCGCTGCTCGAAGCTCGAATGCTCCCGGGTGCATAGCGTAGTGCGTCCGCGAGACGTCTGGACCATCCAACGGTTTTGTCTTCAGGTCGGACCATCCCAATCCGTCAGTTTGACGTCGCTTTGCAGGGACAAAATACTTCCACGTTTCCCGTCTAGCCGATTTAGCTGTCGAGAAGCTGACGCGCCCCCTCACTGCTAGGTGCGACTCATGGAAGCGTGCGCCGCATGGCGAACGGCATTACAAAAACGGACAATCAAAGCACCAGAACTTCTCGATCTTTGATGGTCTGGAATTGCGGCACTTCCGGTGCTGCCGCTAGAATGATTTGGTGCGCTGGACCGCCAACAGAAACCATCCTCGCAAAAGTCCAGTCTGCCACGTGGAGAGAACAGCGCCCAAGCATGAACTTGCCTGTTTGCCAATAGTGCCGGTCTACGTGATCAAGCCTTCGCCGCTTACCCGGATAGGACCGGTGTTGTCCTGTACACCTGCCTGGACCGACCTCGCTATTTCGCGTATTAATCTGTTCATGCGGCATTAGAAGTGTGAGCCGCTAGGCTATCGAAACCACTTGCACAACGGCTCGCCATTGCATGACGTGTTGCAACGGCATGGCCAAGTCAGGTTTTCGTCAGATCCGATGTGTATGTCCATCAGCGCGAGCCTGATCACTTCCGCGACGGCTCCCCTGGCAAACACGACGAAGGAATATGACATGGCATTCCGTGGTACGAACACCAACGATCACATCGTTGGGACTGCTGATAGCGACTTTATTCAGGGTCTAGGCGGGAACGATTTGATCTCCGGCGGTGGGGGCGATGATGAGCTGGAAGGAAATCAGGGAGCCGACACAATCCATGGTGGTGCAGGCGACGATTTTCTGTACGGCGGTCAGGGCAACGATGTTCTGTTCGGCAATCAGGGCAACGACAACTTCATGTTCACGAGTGGGAACGGCAAGGATTTCGTGATGGACTTCACGGTGGGAGATAAACTGAATATTGAGGACGGGATCAATCACACCGGCATTCATACGCTTGCCGATCTTGCCAGTCACATCAAGGCGGCTGGCCCTGATACCACGGTCGTTGATCTCGGAGAGGGCAATTCGATCACGCTCTCACATGTGAATGCCGACGATGTTCTGCATCACCCGGACAATTATTTCTCAATCACGCATATCACCGATCAGCCCACCTGATCCTCGCGGCTGTCCTTGTCGGCCGAACATGGCGCACAGGCACGGCGATCGCGTTGGCACACCATCCCGCCGGCGGCGACCGCCGTCGCCCTCGGCCAGACGGTCAAACATTTCCCAATGAGCAGAAATACGGCGATCCGGGCTGATCGCCACGAATCCGCAGAGTAGCATGTAGACAGTAGACCCTATCGAGTGCGCCGATAGCGTTCCGGCACCGGATCAATGCAGTGGCGCTGGAACCAAGCGACATCTCGTGGCCATGCGAACGGTTTGACCCAAGGTGGCGCTCGCCGGCGGGCAACGTCTGCCGCTCAGCAAAGCCGCTACGCAGGGCTGGATCTCTTTCGTTGTTGCACATGATCGCTATCCCGTTCAGGCCTCGCGGAATTGCGCAGTGTCGAGAACACTAAGGGCGAATCGTACAAGCCGACTGCTCAGAGCTTGCGTCATGGCAGAACCGCGCGAGTGGCACGCCAGCGGGCTTGATCTGGACTGCCCGCTCCGCACCTTACTGTGAATGTCGATCACGAACGCATTGGCACCGGACGAGAGCGACTGTGGCAATGCAAAGCCCTTCAACAGTAGCGCGCGGCACAGCATACGCCTAATGTCTTCACCCTCCATCACAGCCTGCAAGGCGGCCTTCGCCGGAGCGACACCGATAATCTGTTTGAGGCACCAGATTTTCGCCAGATCATCGAGCGCATGAACGGAGCCAGGGCTTCTGCTTTTAGCGGATGTGTGATCCTGGCCCCACCAAAATTGCGGCGTCACGTATCGTGGGTTCACGGCCGAACACTCGCTTCTAAAGACGATATGTTCAATCTGTTTGCCCCCCCGCGGGTTCATTTCGTTCGGCGCGAGCGGCTATCTCAGCCTGATCGCCGGCGGCGAGCCAATCATGATTAGCCAGCTCGACTACGAGAGTGGAACGGATAGATTGCGCTTCTGGGGAGGCATTGCCGCGGGTTACCCGTTCCTTGCTCTTTTCTCCGAACGAGTTCGGCTGATTGCCGAAAAGGCGCGGCTAACTCAAGACTTTCCCCATGCAGCCCGACGACTTCGCATCGCATTCCGATTCGAAAGTTGCTTCTGCGCCGCGCTCTTTCCACCTTCGGCTTACCGCTACATTTGCGCCGGTAGCTACCCCGCCTCGATTATCCCTTTCGGTCGAATGAAGACTGAGAACCATAAGGATGTCGACCGGTTATTTAAATTGGAAGCAGCCACCAAATTTGCAAGCTCCGGCAAATGAAATGCGTGCTGCCACTCCTTGTTTGACGTTCGCTCCAAGTATGTTCGGACGAGGCTGGTCACTCGAATGGAGCGTTCTCTCTGTCTCAGTCCGGCGGCTGGCATCCGAGACGAAAAACCGGGACGAAGTTAACTTTTTCGTCTCAGGCTCGTCAGCTTCTCGAAAGCCAACCCTCCTAGCATTCGAGCCTAGCCTCTTGATATCGATGCCGCCTGCGACTGAACCGGCCAGAACCTAGGGTACGTGTTCAGCCAATGGCGGGAGACTTTGTTCTCAAAACAGATAGGAGACGCTGTGGAGACCAATCGGATAAGTGCTGCGGGGTCGCCAGGGACCCCAACGGGAAAGATCCAAACACAGGCGGATCATGACCGATTTACGCAGATCTTGAATGAAGCCAGGCCATCTGCTGCCGCGCCAGGGTCGGCGAAAGCTCCGATTTGGAAGTCGAGCGCTCCATATGGGAGCTTTTCACTCGGCATCCACTCTTGGAACAACGACGTATGGGGGGCGGGCGCTGGGCCTCAGACGATTTCAGTGAGCGCCGCCAATCAGTGGGACGTGTGGTCGAACCAGCCGAACACTCCTGGCATCAAGAGCTATCCGCACGAGACTTTCAACGTCGGAAAGCCGCTCAGCTCCATCAAGAGTTTGACCTCGAGCTTCAACCAGCAAGTGCCTGGCGGCGGCGCTTGGGACACCGCCTATGATATTTGGGACGCCTCAAACGAGCACGAGATCATGCTCTGGACAAACTACACCGGAAATCCCGACGGTGGCGGCAACGTCAAGCCAATCTCGTATCATTACGCCCCTTCGGGGGCCGCGATCCCGGTCTACAGCAATGTCAAAATAGGTGGAGCGACCTGGAACGTGTTTGAAGGCTTCAACGGTCACAAGGTCATCTCACTGCTACCCACCTCGAAGACCAACAACGGCACGGTGGACATCAAGAGTGCCCTGGAGTGGATCAAGTCGAAGGGCTACTTTGGCGACATAAAGGTTGGTAGCGTCCAATATGGTGTCGAGATTACCTCGTCCCCAGGAGGAATGAACTTCAATTTCAACAACTGGGCGGTGACCTCGAAGTGAATGCCCACGAGCTGTGAGCTGGCCTGCAGTCATGCCATTGAGCCGCGCCGACTGACGGGCTCAGCTTGCCGCTTACTTTTGAAAGGTCCGACTCCAGTGACACATCCACCAGAGATGCCAGAACGGAACAGACTCTGGCACAGTTGCCACATCGGTCAACGAGCTTCTGCCCCAACAGCTGCACCAAGAGCAGCACCAGCGGCACGACATTGGGGCCAAACTTCAATGCCGTAGCCAAACAAAGGTCCGACATAGACTTCGGCGGCGACGAGCCTGGGCGAGCCCGCAACACTGCTGCGGACAACGAAGATGCAGAATGTCGATCCATCGCTTGGTTAGCTGTAACGCTTCAGCGTATCGCTTATGGCTCGCAGGGCAGCGGGACGCGCTCATGCGCTGGAACCACGCTGCCTGGTGGCGTCTTCTCACCGCTTACAAAAGAAGGGTCGCCCACGTTGCCGCAAGCGACCCAAGTCTAGGGAGGAACGCCCAAGGAGGGCAGCGATAGCGGGGTGCTACCGCGCATCCTGAAAATAAGACCATCGTATCGGCGGCTCAATTGAACGTAGGGAAACGCCGGGCATCTAAAGGGGGCATGGAATGATACGAAGGTATATGGTGCCCGCTGGTGAAGCCGGCCACCTCTGCACTAGGCGCAGGCTGTCATTGCCTATGCATCACATTGAGCAGCGGCCAGAACTTGGTCACCGAGCCGTGGCTGGCTTGCCTTGCATTGTTCAAACTACATCGGTGAGGAATTCGCGATGAAGCTGCCCCTGGACTTAATCCCGTTACCTCCGCAGGACAGCCAAGCCCGAGGCCGCGCTTATCCTCGTCGGTCAAAGAGCTTGCTGAACGACTGGTGTGGAATGATGCCATCGGGAGGTGACGACCAACCGATTCCTAACCGGGGCTGCCTCCTCCACCTAGGCCATAGCAACATGGACCCACAGTCGCCGAGCCCGCCGCCAGATCGGGCCCTCGTCGAGATCAAGCCGATTGTACATCCATCAGAGATCAACTCGCTTCAGGCCCCAGCGCAAGGTGTTTCTTGCCAAGCCGGGCAGCAGCACGTTTCGTCGTCGGCGGCGGTCAATTGGCGTCGTTTGATTGACAGAGCTTGACAATAGCGAGAGCACCCTCCCCCCGAGAGTCGACCGCAATTACGTCATCGTGTTCAACGAGCGCAAATTCCTTGACGTTGGTTCGATCTGTAAATCGACGTCACACCGATGACAATCGGGAGGAAGAAAGCGGGATAGAAATATGCACGGCGAGTCATTGCCCCGAAAATGGGACATCTGATACGGAACGGCGAGAGACGACAAGTGAATGATCACATAGGTTTCCAGAGTTCCTTGCATAACGACGCCGCCGACCTGCTGCCCGATGAGGGCGCTCGGCATCGTTTTGAGGCGATCGTGGATCGTGCAGCGGATGCGCGTTCAACGTGGTTGCCGGTTGAGGAGCAGATGCGCGCAACTCGTGCCGAGCTTCATCGCGTCGAGAGCCACCGCCAACAGCTGATATTGACTCGCAGCGCCCATCGTCCCGGCGCGGACAAGGAGGACAAGCAAGGCCGTGACCTCGACAAGCAAGCCAGCGAGCTGACCGAAAAGTTGCGTCGCCTCATCGCTCGAGAGGCGACCGCTGCTGCCCGCATGCGGAACTGCGGGATCCTGGCATCCCGCTGCCGGGCCTTTCTGGCTCCCGGTGGCCTGCCGTCGCCCGCGCGCCTTGCCTCCGTCTCTCCAATCGCGCTGTCGGAGATTCTAGAGCGAGGCGAGCGGACCATTGACGCACTCGAGCGTCTGCGCCTGCGCATCCGCGAGCTCGAAGCCCACGCCCACCAGATCCGCAGTGCGCCATTTCCCAGTGAGGCGAAGAAGCGAGACGCCGCGGCGCTGATCGCACGACTGGCGGAACGTGGGGCGCCATCTATATCGGCCATGATTGATGACAACGCGAGCGAGATCGCATGGCCTTACACCCTCCAGAAACACAATCTGATTGCTGTCGTCCCCGATGCGAACACGCGGGTTGTGGGCACTGCATCTGGGCAGGTTCCCGATGTGATTGGGCTGCTTTGTTGGGCCCTTCGTGACACTCTGACCGAAAAGGTGAACGAACTGATCGAGACGAACAGTGACGATACCGCCGCGCTCCCCGCGGATGAGCGTGAAAAGCAGCTGGCCCAAATCGAAGCCGACAAACTGATGACCGAACGCAAAGAGGCCGCCCTAGTACAGGCCGCGCAGGCTGCGGGCGAGGCCGTCGAACACCGCCACGACATCAGCGTTCTGGCCGCGCTCCAGCTCGAGCTGGTCACGCAGTCACGATGAGGTCTGCGACTGCCCTCGGCGGGCATTCCGGCTGCTCGCGGCACTCCCTCTCGGCGCAATCGTCTCCACGACCAACATCCCCGACCACCTGCTTTCATTGCGAAAGTGACGGCAGAAATGGCGCTCTGCTGCGCAAGGAGAACGAACGGCTGCGCATGGAGCGAGACATTTTAAGAGGTTGATTGCGATTTTTGCCGGAAGCCGGACGTGAGCTTCCGCTCTATCGAGGACCATCGCGACGCCTATTGATCTCAGCCTGGCGCCCTTCGTCGGCGTTGACGACCGTGCCTTTGGCGATCCCGGCCTTGATGAAAGCGGCGGCCTGCCTCTCGGAACCGAACGGGCGGGACCGAATTGCCGCCGCGCTCGCGGATGGCGATCTTGCCCTTGCCGTTCTGGTTGCGGGTAACGCGGCGGTCAACGCGATCCTCTTGAGGTTGGCGGGCTTCACGTTGCCGAAATAGCGAGCCGCCTCTTGGTTGGCCTGCATGAACGCTCCGACATGCGCCGGATCAATCATCAGGAGGCGTACAGCCTCGACAGCGCTTGCACAATCAGGCTGAGAAGTATTCAGCCGCCGCCGTCCACCTCAGCAACCTTACCTTCGCCGCCCACGATATCGGCCCGCGGATAGCCTTGAAAGCCGTCTCGGCTTCCGCGTCAGTCATGCGGAAACACCTGAGCTAAGCTCAGGGTCGTAATTGTCGCGGCCAGTGGCTGCCGTCCAAAGATCCTGAGCGAAATCTTCGATGTGAATTCGGGTACCTTTGGGTCCACGGTCGAAATCGCTTCACCAGCAAGACTTGCCGGTCGACAATGTGTTGAATTCTTCGGGAATTCCTTCGAAATCGGATTTTCGACAAGCTCGCGTTCCGGCACGTCCATTCCGAGGATTTCGGACAGCGCCAGAACGGCGAACTCGTTTTCCGACAATCCGACAAGATTGGGCGAAGGGAATTTTGCGATGTACTGACCTTGCTCGTCGCCGATGGGCAAACTCAGTCCGCCACCCCTGCCCGTATTTTTCATCACGGAGAGCTTCATCTGAACTCCCGCCAAGGAAGACCGCGCTTTTATCTCACGTGGACTGTCTTGAACGGCTAGGAAATCAGACGTCCTGCGTTGAGGGGTCAGAAATCGCAAGGATTTGCCAACCATGGATGCTTTCAGGGCCGGCCGCTAACCAATCGAAAATCGATCCGCCTCATGTTCGCGCTGTAAGCTGAATGGGCAAATCAAACATGACAGGATCGGCAATTCTGGAAAACGTGCGTCGCTACCGCGCAATAGCTTCGCTGTGCCGTCAAGCCGCAGCATTCCGCCCACTCCAGCGAGTCTCATTGCTGACGCAGGCCGACGAATGGGAGCAGAGAGCGGTTAGTGAGATCGAAGAATACTTTGATGCCCAAGACTCTCCGATACCCGCCCAGCCCTCAGGCAACGTCAATTGAGCGAGAGCTTAGTTAAGAAAGCGCATACGCTTGGCCCACCCCTACCCTTCAAGACAAGGCCGGACTGCTGATGAAGCCCCGCAACGATCCACTGATGGACCTTCTCCGAAAAATGCAGCCGGCCCATCAGTTCGGGGAATCTCGCGGCGATTGACCTCCGTGCGAACATAGGACTCGCTGCATTTACCTTTGTAGCCGGTGCAGTGAAAATAGATGTAGCGCCCCTTGTGGGGCTCACCGACGAAGACACAGCCGCAGTGTCCGCAATTATAAGCCCTGAGAAGGGAAAGTCTCTTGGACCACGCCGAAGCTTGGTGGTATTACGCTTGTCCAGGACAGCCCGAGCCCGCTCGCGAGGTATCATCGTTCATGAAAATCCCGTGGATTTATTGCGGCGCCTCGGGAATGACCCAACTCAACCTAAGACTGCCTGATAAGACCTCCATCCACTAATGTGGAATAAAATCGTTCCATTTCAGTGTTTGTGGAGCAATGACTTGCCAAGGATCATCTTTTAGGTTCAGGCGCAAGTCTTTGATTTTATTGATATTGCGGAGAATATTACCCTTATTCTCCGCATTTTATGCGTAGAATGTTATTGCGTTGTCAGGAACAAGGTGCATATTCTCCGCATGAGTGCGGTGAATGGCGACTTATATCCACGAACTGAAAGACTGGCCGAAATTTACCTGGAACAGCTCAAAGCTGGCCCAGAAGCTGGGAGCTGTCCGTAACCGGCAGGGTCGTCTCACCGGTCGCATGGAAGAGCTCGGCTTTCGGCTGCGAACCGAAGCCAATCTTGAGGCCCTTACCGAGGAAGTCACCAAGTCGAGCGAGATCGAGGGCGAGGTTCTGAGCCGCGATCAGGTGCGATCATCGCTTGCGCGCCGCCTGGGTGTCGATATCGGCGCCTTTACGCCCGTCGAGCGCAATGTCGAGGGCATCGTTGAGATGATGCTGGACGCCACCGGCAGATATGAGGCTCCCCTCACCTCTGACCGTCTCTTTGGCTGGCATGCCGCCTTGTTTCCGACGGGCCGCAGCGGCATGACGAAGATCGCCGTCGGGAACTGGCGCACGGAGGATACGGGGCCGATGCAGGTTGTCTCGGGGCCAATCGGACGCGAGCGCGTTCACTATGAAGCTCCCAAAGCTGGTTTGCTTCCTGACGAGATGAAAGCCTTCATCGGCTGGTTCAACGGTACGCAGGACATCGATCCAGTTATCAAGGCTGCCGTGGCGCATCTGTGGTTCGTTACCATCCATCCGCTCGAAGATGGCAATGGTCGTATCGCCCGCGCGATTTCCGACATGGCGCTGGCGCGATCAGAGAACAGTTCACAGCGCTTCTACAGCATGTCAGCGCAGATCCGGCAGGAGCGGAACGCCTATTACGATCTCCTCGAAGCCACGCAGAAAGGCGATCTCGACATCACGGTATGGCTGGAGTGGTTTCTGGACTGTCTTGACCGGGCCTTTGATCGCGCCGACACCATCCTCGCCTCGGTTCTACGGAAAGCCCACTTCTGGAAGAAGCAAGCGAACCAGAAATTTAACGACCGACAGCGGGCGATGATTGAGCGTTTGTTCGAGGGCTTTGAAGGCAAGCTCACATCTTCGAAATGGGCACAGCTTACCAAATCATCGCAGGATACAGCCCTGCGGGACATCGATGATCTCGTTGCCAGGGGCGTTTTGGTGAAAGACGCGCCCGGCGGGCGTAGCACGAGCTATTCATTGATTGACGAAGTCTGAACACATCAGCGACCTAAGAGTCTGACTCAAAATTCATGACTTGACGTTGGCCGATCTGGCGACGCGGCGGACCAGTTGTCGAGTTGACGCAATAAGGAGCCATGCTTCAGCCGAGGTGACGGAGGCCTCCCAATCTTTGTAACCGGCATGAGGCCCCCACCTAGTCATCCCTCGGCTTGCGCGCGATACAGCCTGGTATGAGCGGATCGATGGAGGTGGAACGATGGCAAATGCCATGCTTGATGCCAGGCAGGAAGGTGACTCTTATCGTCGCGTCGAGGTGATCACTGGGGAGCGCCGGCGGCGACGGTGGACGAACGAGGAGAAGGCCCGGATCGCGGCGGAGAGCTTTGAGGAGGGTGCGAACATCTCCGAGGTGGCGCGGCGCAATGGCGTTTCCCGCGGACTGCTCACGGTGTGGAGACGCCAGGTAGCGGCGGCGGTGGCCGGCAAAGCCCAGAACTTCGTGCCGATCCAAATTGGTGCTGAGAGCGGCGGCGGAACGGCTGACGAGTCCGGGTGTATTTCGTCGGCACAGACGAGGCCTTTGGAGATCACCGCGCCGCCGGTCAAGGCCTGCGGAGTGATCGAGATCGAGGTGAACGGGGCGCGCATCCGCGTCGAGCCGGGCGTGGAGCTGGCGACGCTTGCGACGGTGCTGTCGGCGCTTCGAGGGATCCGGTGATTGCGCTACGGTCAGACCTCAAGGTGGTGCTGGCGGCCCAGCCGGTCGACTTTCGCAAGTCGGTGCACACGCTGTCGGCACTGGTGAGCGAAGCACTGCGCGCGAGCCCGTATTGCGGCGACGTCTTCGTGTTCCGCAGCAAGCGCATGGACCGAGTGAAGCTTCTGGCGTGGGACGGCAGCGGCATGGTGCTGGTAACGAAGTGGTTGCACCAAGGACGTTTCACCTGGCCGCCGATCCGCGACGGCGTCGTGCATCTCAGTGCGACGCAGCTTGCGATGCTGCTCGACGGGCTCGAGTGGACGCGTGTGTCGCCCAAACCTGTGAAGCAGCCGACCGTTGTCGGCTGAGGGATGAGGATTTCGCTGGAGCACGGGTCGCGCGGATGTATCGTCTGAGCATGGCGATTCGTCCCGACGCTCTCCCGACCGATCCGGCGGCTCTGACCGAGATGGTGCTCGCGCTTGACGCTGAGAACGAGAAGCTGCGCGTAGCAATGCAGACGCTCAAGGAGATGATCTTCGGGAAGCGCTCGGAGCGGCTTGCGGTGCTCGTGGACGAACAGCTTGCGCTCGAGCTGGATGATCTTGAGGCGGACGCTACGCTGCCTGCGCACGCCAACGACGATGTGGCTGTGGCGAAGCCATCCGGCAAACCGCGCAAGAAGGCGCGCCGCAACATTGGCGCGCTTCCAAAGCACCTGCCGCGCTGCGAGCAGGTGCTGGAGCCGGAGGCAACCGCGTGTCCATGCTGCCAAGGTCAGCTCCACAAGATCGGCGAAGACGTCAGCGAGGTGCTGGACATCATCCCGGCGATCCTGCGGGTGCTGCGCACGATCCGTCCCAAATATGGCTGCCGCAGCTGCACCGATGGTGTGGTCCAAGCGAAGGTGCTGCCGCGCCTGATCGAGAGCGGCATGGCCTCGACCGCACTCGTGAGCCACGTCGTGGTCTCGAAGTTCGCCTGGTATCTGCCGCTGTACCGACAGGTGCAGATTCTGGCCGGCCAGGGTATCCATCTCGACCGGGCGACGCTCGCCGGCTGGGTGAAGCGTGCGGCCTGGTGGCTCAGGAGCCTCTATGACCTCCAGCTGCGCACGATCCAGGCCGCGCCGCGCCTGTTCTGCGACGAGACGCCGATGCCGGTGCTCGATCCCGGACGACATCGCACCCGCATCTGCCAGTTCTGGGCGCATGCGATGGATGACCGGCCATGGGGCGGCCCCTCGCCGCCGGCGGTTGCCTATGTGTTCGCCGACGGCCGCGGCACGGAGGAGATCGCCGGACAATTGACGGGCTTTTCCGGCATTCTGCAGGTGGACGGTTATGCCGCCTACAAGGCGCTCGCCCGCGGTCATGGCGGCGCGATCCGGCTCGCCTTTTGTCTGGCCCATGCCCGGCGCAAATTCGTGGAGGTCTACAAGACGACCCAATCGCCATTCGCTCGCGAGGCGATCGAACGGCTCCAAGCGGTCTATGCGATCGAGGCCGAGATCCGCGGCAGCAGCGCCGAGCAGCGGCTGGCCGCCCGCCGCACCAGGGCCGCTCCGTTGATGGAGGCGCTCAGGGCGCGGCTGACCGCCATAGTCGACCAGCTCTTCTCCCAGTCGAAGCTGACGGAGGCCATCAACTACGCGCTCAACCACTGGGACGGGTTGACGCTGTTTCTCCGCGACGGCCGCATCGAGGTCGGTAGAGTCGACGACTGGCGCGGTGACCGTAGGTCGCGAGGCTTTACTGTTTCCGGCGGCTTTCGCCTTCGCCGGTGTCGCAGTTCGCACCATAGTTCCGTTTCCAGTCGTCGCTCATCAAACCGGGCATGCAGATTTGCCGCACCCGGCTTTCACTTATCTCCTCAGACCTTCGCGCTCGATCGGTCAGTACGACGGCTCGGGATGCGGAAGAGCTTGAGCGTATTGTGCAGGTAATCCTGCGGATACTGCTCGAAGCCCCTGCCACGTCCTCCGGCTCGTCGCATTAACCAGTGCCGCAGACGCCGATCGACGTATTGCCTGATGAAGTCATACGTCTTCATGACAGGTCCTTGGTCGAAGTAGCCGCACCAGCCGCGAAGAAGGCGGCTGATAACGATGACGGTGTTCTCCGGTGTGTCCGGGTACCACTGTGGCGTCGTGCGTTCGTGGATTCGTCGGAGCAATCTCAAGACCGCTTTCTTGGACGGACGCGTGCCGATGAAGGCTTGTCCGCCCTTTCCGTAGAACCGCCCGATCGTGTAGCCGAGGAACGTGAATCGCTCCGTCGGCAACCGTGCGATGCGGGTCTTGGTCTCGTTCACCTCCAACCCGATCCTATTCATCAGTACCGTCATTCGCTTCATCGCCGCCTCGGCTTGCCCGGGGCGGCAGCAGATCACGAAATCGTCGGCATAGTTGACGACGTAGGCATCGAGTTGTTCCTGGTGCCCGTGGTCGCGCCAAGCCAGCAGAAAGCGTCGGAAGTAAATGTTCGCCAGCAATGGACTCAGAGGAGAGCCCTGCGGGGTCCCTTTCTTAAACTTTCGCGCATCTGCCGTCCGTATCGTCCGTCTTCCGCTTCGTTCGACCACCGGAGCCGTCAACCAGCCTTTGATAGTCGAGAGAAGTCGTCCGTCGGCGATCCGCCGTGTCAGGCTTCGCATCAGCGGCCCGTGTGGAATCGACGTGAAATAGTCGCGTAAATCTGCATCGACTACCTCGCGGCGCCCCCGGTCCTTGATGTGCCAGAACACGCGGCGCACGGCCATCTTGGCGTCCAGCTTCGGACGAAATCCATACTGATTGTCCAGCAGGTCCGCGTCGAAGATGGGACCGATCACTAAGACCGCTGCCATCATAACGATTCTGTCATGAATGCAGGGGATTCCGAGTGGTCGGCGTCCGCCATTGCTCTTTGGTATCCATACTCTCAGAAGGGGCTTGGGACGGTAAGTGCCGTCCTTCAGCTCCTGCCTGACACTTTCCAACCATTGCTGCTGTCCCTCTGCTTCGATCTGTTCGAATGTTATGCCGTCCACCCCGGGAGCGCCGTCGTTTTCACGGCACCTTTGGTAAGCTTCTTCCATGACATCCGGTCGGCAGATTTTGTCCCACAGAGAGTAGAAGCGGTATGTCGGTTCGGTCTTAGCTTTCGCCTGTAGCGAGCTCTGCAGCTTCTGAACGCGTATATCCGGTGTTGCTAGACTCATCGTCAATCGCCGTGTTCTCTGCTTCGTTCTCGCTTGAGACAAGTCAGGGCCCCTTCCCTCTTCCGGCGTTACCCGGTGTCATAGGTATTACGGACCCATCCGCCATCTGCCGCCGCCGACGCTGGCCCTCACGGGTTCGTCGTTGTCCGGATTTGCATCCTTCCTCGACGGCAGACTTCCCTTGTTGCCCACTGTCCATGTCCCGCGCGTGCTGCCACCACTACCCCGGTGGGATCCTGGGGTGCTTTTCTCACTCGCTTCCCCCAGGACGCCGGCCTTCCCCGTTACTGTGGCGGGTCGGCTCCCACGATGACGCTTTCGGAGCCTGCTCGGTGTTCACTCGCAAGTTGCGGCCCGCGCGGACCGATGACCCCCAAAAGGGGCCGTTTCTCAGAGTGCTTCAGGCCATTCGTCGCCTCCTGACCCGCCCCGAGTACTTCCGGCTGGAGCGAGAGTTGGCCGGCCTGGATTTCCACCAGGGAGAACAGTGCGCCTTGTCAAGGCACACACAGCAATACGGTCGAGCGTTCCATGCGCCCGATTGCCATGGGAAGACGCAACTCATTGTTCAGCGGCAGCGAAGGTGGCGCCGAGAGCTGGGCGATCCTGGCGTCGATCGTGAACACAGCAAAGCTCCACGATCTTGATCCGCAGGCCTACCTGACCGACGTGCTGGAGCGCATCGCCTCCGGGCGAACCAAGAACCATCAGCTGCACGAGCTGCTCGCCTGGAACTGGAAGGCGGCCCGCCAGCGCACTGCGCAGGCCGCCGCGTGAGCCCACGTCGCCATAAAGCTTCGTCGTCGATGGCCGCCGCCGCGATGCCGCTTGCGGACCTCGAGCGATGGCTCCAGGCTCGCGTCGATCAGCATCCTGCCGCCACCAATCTCCCCATGCTCGACGGTTACGTCGCCGCGATTGTGGCCGGACCAGTGTCGATGAGCCCGCTCGACTGGATCTGCCCGCTGCTCGCCATCGATGCCGATGCTTTCAACCACGGCGGCACCCCGGAGTTCGCCGCAATTTCCGCCGTCGCGATGCGCCACAACGACATCAGCAACACCCTTTCGACCGCGCCCGACCGGTTCGCGCCGCTACACAGGCGCAAACCCAATGGCGACGTCGATCCGCGTCCCTGGTGCCAAGGTTTCTATGCCGCGATGCGGCTCAAGCTGTCGGCGTGGGCGCCATTGCTGGACACCAGCAAGATCGATCACGGCCTGCTTCTGCCTATCCTGCTACACTGTTGCGACGATCAGGGCCGGCCGATGCTCGGACCGCCACGAGGCGGCCGAGAGACTGGGGACTTTCTCCGTACTGCGCACCTCGACATCCCAGCAGTCGTCGAGGCGATGCGCCAATACTGGATGCCGATCCGCTATCCACGCGCCAACTGATCACCGCAGACGTGGGAGCTCATACCGGTTACCAATCTTTGGCGAGACGTCGGCAGCGGTTAAGCCATGCCAACGTTCGTTCGACGACCCAGCGTCGGGCAACAACAACGAAGCCTTTTGCCTCATCCGGGCGTTTGACGATTTCAATCGTGGGCCCGTCGAGTCTCCGGAGCGCGTTTTCAAGCTTTTCGCCGGCGTAGCCGCCGTCAGCAAACAAGTGCGCGATAGTCGGGTAGCTCGCACACGCCAAAGAGACGGCGGTCGGCGCACCGTCCCGATCCTGAACATTGGCCGGGTGCACGATGGCGCTCAGCAAATTTCCTTGTGTATCGGTGACGATGTGGCGCTTGCGACCTTTGATCTTCTTGCCCGCATCAAAGCCGCGCGGCCCTCCGCTCTCGGTCGTCTTGACCGATTGACTGTCGATGATCGCTGCCGTTGGTTGCGGCTCCCGTCCAGCAAGCCTGCGCGCGATTTCAACCAAGGCGTCATTGATCAAGTCCAACACCCCGCTGTCGCGCAGGCCATAAAAATAGTACTGGACCGTCGTGAAGGGAGGAAAATCCTTCGGCAAAAGCGCCCATTGGCATCCCGTCGTCGCAATGTACTGGATCGCATCCCATACCGATCGCATGCAGGTCTTGCGCGGTCGACCCACCTTGCTCCGCCCTGGCATCAACAGCTCGATCAAGGCCCATTCCGCATCCGTACAATCGCTTGCATAGCGCAGCCCTCGTCTGTCATGCTGACAGCGGGTGATTTCAGTCCAGGTCATCTGCTTCTCCGATGGCTTCGAACACCTTCGAAGAATCACAACCTGCTGAAATCACCCAACTTTAATTTTCGGTCAGCCTCTTAGAGTCTGACTCAAAATTCATGACTTGACGTTGGCCGATCTGGCGATGCGGCGGACCAGTTGTCGAGTTGACGCAATAAGGAGCCATGCTTCAGCCGAGGTGACGGAGGCCTCCCAATCTTTGGCGAGACGTCGGCAGCGGTTAAGCCATGCCAACGTTCGTTCGACGACCCAGCGTCGGGCAACAACAACGAAGCCTTTTGCCTCATCCGGGCGTTTGACGATTTCAATCGTGGGCCCGTCGAGTCTCCGGAGCGCGTTTTCAAGCTTTTCGCCGGCGTAGCCGCCGTCAGCAAACAAGTGCGCGATAGTCGGGTAGCTCGCACACGCCAAAGAGACGACGGTCGGCGCACCGTCCCGATCCTGAACATTGGCCGGGTGCACGATGGCGCTCAGCAAATTTCCTTGTGTGTCGGTGACGATATGACGCTTGCGACCTTTGATCTTCTTGCCCGCATCAAAGCCGCGCGGCCCACCGCTCTCGGTCGTCTTGACCGATTGACTGTCGATGATCGCCGCCGTTGGTTGCGGCTCCCGTCCAGCAAGCCTGCGCGCGATTTCAACCAAGGCGTCATTGATCAAGTCCAACACCCCGCTGTCGCGCAGGCCATAAAAATAGTACTGGACCGTCGTGAAGGGAGGAAAATCCTTCGGCAAAAGCGCCCATTGGCATCCCGTCGTCGCAATGTACTGGATCGCATCCCATACCGATCGCATGCAGGTCTTGCGCTGTCGACCCACCTTGCTCCGCCCTGGCATCAATAGCTCGATCAAAGCCCATTCCGCATCCGTACAATCGCTTGCATAGCGCAGCCCTCGTCTGTCATGCTGACAGCGGGTGATTTCAGTCCAGGTCATCTGCTTCTCCGATGGCTTCGAACACCTCGAAGAATCACAACCTGCTGAAATCACCCAACTTTAATTTTCGGTCAGCCTCTAAGAGGATGTTCATGGCGGCCTGAAAAGCGGAAACGTGGCGCGCCAGCACCCGAGCTGAGATGGCCGAGCTCTGTCCGCTAGCAAGAGGTTCCAATGAACGTATACGCGAAACCCTCGCAGTCCGCGCTTTAAAGCCCCGGTTTGGTCAACCGAATGGCTTTCAGAACTTTCGACGCAAAGATGACAGCGATACATCATGCACTGGATTTTCAGCTAAGCGCGGAGAATGCAGACGTTTACATTTGCGGCCATCTCCGAGAAGTTCATTTGATTGTCGCGGAGAAATTGACCGACCAGGAGCGGGGTAGCGGCGCGATCAAAGCTGATTTCAGTCGCGTTGCAAAAGAAAAATCAGCAATCTTCAAGAGCTCCGAAAAAAATACATTCTGTTCCACAACAAATACGCCCGCGATAGCTAACCTCTGTGCCGATCCTCATGCGAGCATTTCGGATGCCCCGGCCCAGTAGACGTAATTTATCCGAGCAAAGCCGAAGCGAGTTTGGAAGAGACAAAGAAATTGGCCGACGAACGATTCAAGCGGATCGAAAAGCTTTTTGGCGATTGTCTGAAGATGCGGCTCCTGATGCCGATTATGGCCGGAGACCGCAACGATTAAATGCGTTTGAAATGGAATGAGCTGGGCTAGCGGTCAAGAAGGCCTTTTGCGCGTTGGCAATCGGTGACGAAATCGCAATCGCTTCAACATTCGTGGAACATGCTTGTCCCGCAACCGTTGTTCGCGTGCCGGCGCAACTGCCCCGACGGGGCACTTTTCCCCTCGAGCTCGTCAGCTTCTCGAAAGCCAACCGCCCTAGCATTCGAGCCTAGCCTCCTGGTCTCGATGCCGCCTGCGACTGAATCGGCCAGAAGCTAGGCTACTTCGCGGCGGGTATGCAGGAGACTTTGTTCTCAAAACAGATAGGAGACGCTGTGGTAGGCCAATCGGATAAGCGGTGCGGGTTCGCCCGGGTCCCGAACGGGAAACGTCCAAACACAGGAGGATCATGACCGATTTAGGCAGGCCGTGAAGAATTAGCTTGTACAAGCGGACTTTGCCTCAGCACGCTCACAACTGACACCGCACGAGCCAATCCCAACCCGGCATTACTGCTGGAACGAGGCTAGCCACATTTGTTGAACTCCTTAGGACGGAAGCCAGATATTCAATCGAGATTGGACTGGCGCGGACCGAGCGGCTGCTCGTCGGTGTGACCGACCACCTCGATGACATCCACATCGTAATCTCCAGCTCATGAAGTTCTGGCAGGAGCGGACCTCCGATCACCGCGGCAAAAGCTCAGGGGGTAGCCAGGGACGACTTCGGAACGTAGCCGGGATCCAGAACCGGGCTCATCTCCTCGATCTTGGCATCGATCTTACTGAGAACAGCGGCCGGCACGACATCCCGTTCGGGGAGCTGCCACCAATGGTCGTTCACCGACGATACGACCTCCACGACAGCCGAGATGACCGCCGGTTCGGGTAGCCGCGCGCGGTTGGCGAACTTTCGCCAGCGGTCCGGAGTAAGCGCTTTGAAGGATTTCTCTCCTCCCAAAGAGAGTGCCATATCGTCCTTCGGAAAATAAGCGGTGGTCGATAGGACGTCGTACACGGGGGCGATGGCCGGAGTGCACCCCTCACCTGGGTATATTGTCGACCAATTCTTCAAGTGCATGTCGCCGTTGCCCACGAGCGCGGCAAGTGCCAGTCGACGAACGAATTCGAGCGCGGCGTCGGTCGAAACCGCTACGTTCAGCGCGGAGGCTATGTCGTGGTATGATGCGTCATCGTACTTTTTGGATGGCTGGCGGCCAAAGATCTGAGCGAAATCTTCGATGTGAATTCGGGTACCTTTGGGTCCACGGTCGAAACGCTTCACTAGCAAGACCTTGCCGGTCGACAATGTGTTGAATTCTTCGGGAATTCCTTCGAAATCGGATTTTTCGACAAGCTCGCGTTCCGGCACATCCATTCCCAGGATTTCGGACAGCGCCAGAACGGCGAACTCGTTTTCCGACAATCCGACAAGATTGGCCGAGGGGAATTTTGCGATGTACTGACCTTGCTCGTCGCCGCTGGGCAAAGTCAGTCCGACACCCTTTCCCGTATTTTTCATCACGGAGAGCTTCATCTGAACTCCCGCCAAGGAAAACCGCGCTTTGATGTCACGAGGATTATCTTGAATGGCTATCACGGTGCTGCCGTCGCTTGGCACCACGCGCACTGCACCTGGCAGATCTTCGCCAAGCGCCGCCAGGAGGTCGAAATCGTTTCCTTGCCTCACTGCTCCGGCGTGGTGCTTTTCCATCGCCTCGCGAAGCTTGTCCTCGGGCAACAGATTCGCGAAGAACGCGGGCAGCACGTGTGCCGCGGGCTTCGGATCCTTGCGAAGCCCACCATCGGCGGAGCGGAACGAGAGGCTCAATATCGGGGGCCGCGACATGGCGCGATAGGCCGGATCAAGGCTGAAGGCGTTGAAATCGCCTGGCGTACGCACGAGCGTTCCGACCCTGAGGTCTTGAAGGAACACCTCCAGCGACTGAACGGTATTAGGGGCGCGGACCCGGGTGCTCATCATCATCCATATCGGTGGTGAACGCTGGTCGATCCTCGCCTTCGGAGGGCCGAAGGAGTGCGTTGACGCCGGCTACCATGGCCTGTGGGATCAGCATTAGCTCCATGCCGAGAGCGCGCGCGACGTTAATCAGCGTTGTCGCCCGCGCGGCGGCGTTGCCCTGCTCGATATCGCGGTAACGCGGCCGGGAAATGCCCGCGCGTTCGGCCACCTGCTCTTGAGTCAGGCCCGCTTGCTTTCTTGCATCCCGGAGGAGGCGTCCTAGCTGTTGGGTTGCTTCTGAGTTCCGCTCCATGATCCGTTTACGTATCTTTTTCTTCTAAATGATGCGTGAACATATCATTGCTTATCGCTTCTGCCAAGGCCCATAGATCCGTTTAGGTATCATTGGCTAATAAAATGATCCGCGAACGTATCTTACTGGCCAGGGGCGGTTCCCCAATGCCTAAGGCAATCTCGACCAGCGCGGGGCGAACTACCGCGTGCGCATGGACTCCATGGGCTCAACGACAAGGCCGACATCGTCATCATCGGCGTCACGCCCGGCAAGCAGCCGGCTCTGGAAGCCCTACTCAGCTTCCGCATGGCGCTTACCGGCGCGCCTCGCTCGATGAGGCGGCGCAGCGCGCCAAGAATGCGGCCTCGTTCAAGGGGGGCATGCGCCTCGACGCGTGGTTGATGGACCACTTCGGCTTGCATCGGCTTTTCGGACTTACGTCCACGCTTGATCTCTTCGGATCCGCCGCGCACCGCGCGCATTACACGTCCGTCCTGCGCTATCCGGTCCTGAAGAGGTTCGGTAACTATGCCGGAGCCAGCCGCGTGATCGAGGAGACCCTAGCGGATGAACTCGCCGTGCTGCCCAAGGCTTGGCTTGTGCCGTTCGGGCCGAATGCGGTGCGCGCGCTCGAATATCTCGCGGCGGCCGGACGCATCGATGACGCGCGTATTCTAGACGGCATCTTGCATCCCGGCGGCCAGCAATGGAACCGCTACAACGTGCAGCTCGGTCTCGTGTTCGCGATGCCGCGCTTGCGGTCCCAGGCGGGCCTGAAGTTCTGCGGCGAAGCGCTGTGTGCGCTCGAAGGTCGCCGCCCTGTGTGGCGAAGGCGCGCGGCCTTAGACCGTAGCCTAATTTTCTGTCTCCAGCGGGCGGGCCGGCGATCGGTTTACAAGATGTCAATTTTACGTACTACGGCTACTTAAATCGAGCGAAACTTAAACTAGCTCTTGGTTTGAAGGTATGCCATTTTGCGTAGCATGACGACGCAATTGCCAGGAAAACTAAACCAGCTCCGCCGGGATCTTCCGGAGGGGCTGCTCGTTGACGCTGCCTGGCTGAGCAAGCACGGCTACACCACCAGCCTCGTCAGCAAGTATGTCGCGGCCGGCTACCTCGAACGACCGGCCGGCCGCGTGTACCGAAAGCCGCGCGGCGCCCTAAGCTGGGAGCAGGCCGTCATATCCCTTCAGACGCTTCTTTACCGCACGCCGCTGGCCGTCGGCGGCCGAACAGCGCTCGCGCTTCAAGGCTACGAGCATTACCTGCCTCGCGCCACGCAGCAGGTTCATCTCTACGGACCTTCCGCGCCGCCCGGTTGGCTCTCGAAGCTTCCCCTCTCCATCCGTTTCGTCTTCCACAACAGCGCTAAGCTCTTCTCGCCGGAAGCGGGCCTGCCGCCCAAAGGCGATCTCGACCGCGCCAACGCCGCGGCCGAGAAGGAAGCGGCCGAAAAGGGCTTCGTCATCCAGTCATGGGGGCAATGGCGCTGGCCGCTGGTGGTTTCATCGCCGGAGCGGGCGCTGCTCGAAGTACTCGACGAGCTTCCCGATCACGAGAGCTTCGAGACCGTGGACAAACTGGTCGAGAGCCTTTCGACCCTAAGCCCCAGGCGCATGCAGACATTGCTACAAGCCTGCCAAAGCGTGAAAGCCAAGCGGCTGCTCTTCTTCTTTGCCGATCGCCATTCGCATGCCTGGAAAAACAAGATAAATAAGGATCACGTCGATCTCGGAAGCGGCAAGCGCATGCTGGTCAAAGGCGGCGTGCTCGACCGGACCTATCAAATCACCGTGCCGAAAGGGCTCGATGCCGTTTAGCGACCAATACCGCAGACAGGCTACCCTGCTGATCCGCGTCGTCCCCGTGGTCGCGCAGGAAGACTGCTTTGCGCTCAAGGGCGGGACCGCGATCAATCTCTTCGTTCGCGACCTGCCCCGCCTGTCGGTCGATATCGACCTCACCTATCTGCCGGTGCAGCCGCGCGACCAATCGCTCAAGGAGATCGAGACCGCGCTCACGCGCATCGCCGGCCGCATCAAGGCACAAATCGGCGGGTGCCAAGTCACAGAGGGCTTGACCGAAGGGCGCGTCAACAAGCTATTCGTCCAGCTCGGCGCCGCAACCGTCAAAATCGAGGTGACGCCGGTCCTTCGCGGCTGCGTCTATCCCGCGAAAAAGCAATCCGTGACCGATACCGTCGAGGACGAATTCGGCTTCGCCGAGATCCAGGTTGTCTCGCACGCGGACCTCTATGCTGGAAAGCTGGTCGCCGCGCTGGACCGCCAGCATCCGCGCGACTTTTTCGACCTGCGTGATTTGCTCGCCAACGAGGGCATCACCGACGATCTGCGAAAGGCCTTCGTCGTGTACATGCTCAGCCACCATAGGCCGATGGCGGAAGTCCTCGATCCGCCGCGCCGAGCTATGAAGGAGGATTATGAACACGGTTTCGTCGGGATGACAGAAGAGCCCGTCCCGCTTACCGAACTGGAAGCAACGCGTGAGGAGATGATCAAGGCGATCGTGGCCGACATGCCGGACGCGCACCGGAAATTTCTGGTCAGCTTCGAACAAGGCGCGCCGGAGTGGGATCTGCTGGGGCTGCCCGGGGTGCCCGATCTTCCGGCCGTCAAATGGCGCCAGCTCAATCTCGACAAGCTGCCCAAAGAAAAGCGCGCGGTGCTGACGGCCGCACTGAAGAAAGCGCTCGGCGTCTAGGCGGCTCGCAGCCGCCCCTGACGCTTTTTAGCTGACGTCGATCGGCGACGTGCGCCATACGTCTTTGCCAAGCGCGATCAGCATGTCCCGCCGTTGTTCGATATCGTTCGCCGAACAGTTCTCAAAGGCTTGCAACTTTTCGTTGATGCGCGTGATCGACGAATTCCTCCCGACCGGGCTCAAGGCCACGATGCTGCGCGTGAGATAATTAGTCGTCCGTTAAGAAGCCGATTGCAGCGGTGAACGGTCGCTGATGGCTGCGATGAGGGTGGCCAGGAAGAGGCGCCAAAGACCCCTCAGCCAGGCGAGGATGCGGCGGAAGTTGTGGCCGACGGCTGAGAGGATGACGTTGGCGGCGTCTCCGGCGCGGCCTTTGAGGTAGCAGCGGCCGAGGTGACCATCGGTCTTCAGGTGTCCGATGATGGGTTCGATGGCGGAGCGGCGGCGCAGCTCGCGCCTGATGATACCGAAGACCCCGCGCTTCTGGCCGGAGATGAAGACACGGCGCGGGTTCTGTGCGTCGTGGCCGCGATATCCCTTGTCGGCATAGGCCCGCTCGATCGCGCAGCCGGTGAGTGTCTCGGTGCGGTCGATGACGTCGCGCAAGGTATGACCGTCGTAGGGGTTATCGGGCAGCGCCCTGGCGTGCAGCACGAACAGGCCACCGGGAGCACGGCGGTTGTTGGTGACGATGGAGGCTTTGACACCGAACTCGTAAGGCGCGGCTGCTTTGCCCTTGCCGATGCACTCCACCTCCGGGGCGTGGAAGGAATAGAGCTTCCAGCCGCGCTGGCGCTGCTGCTGCGAGCGGATCTGCGAGGCCCGGCCGAGCGGGAGGGCGAACGCGTTCTCGAGCACGGCCTGACCTTCGATCTTGCGGCGGATATCGCGGATGATCCGGCCCAGCCGGCTGCGCAGGATACGCAACTGCCGCTGATGCCGCTTGAATTGCTTGGCATGGGCGTAGCGTCCCGCCATCATGGCCGCGGTCTTGGCAATGCGAAGATAGGACTGCCGCAGCCTGACCCCGTGCTTCCTCGCCAGGCGGTTGAGCCCCCTGATCGCCGCGTGCAGCAGCTTGGCATCGGTCGGGAAGGCGATGGCCTTCGGCTGCACGGTGGTATCGACCGTGACCCGCTTGAGGTCCTGGCTGCGTAACGCGCCGGCCTCGTGCGCCACCCGCAGGCTCTCGGCCAGCAACAGCTCCAGCTTGTCGCCGAGCCGCTTGCGCCAGTGGCTCAGGTCCGAGCGCTCGTGCGGAAACGCGTGCTGAAAGAACTCTTCGCCGGTGAAGTACTGGAAATACGGGTCGTGGACCCAGCGCTCGCACACCCCCTCATCGGACAGGCCGTAAATCTGCTTGAGCAGCAGCAGCCCGATCACGAAGCGGGTCGCGATCCCCGGCCGACCGTTCTCGCTGTAGAGCGGCGCGATCTCGCCGTCGATCCAGTCCCAATCGACCTTGCCGGCGAGCTGAACCAGCTCGTGCTTCATGTTGATGATCTGGTCCAGCCTGGCCCGGAACAGATCGCCAGATCCCGTCGTCCTTTGCTTCTTCGGTCGCATCGTCACCTCCGACGCGACCACGGAATCATGACTGGCGATTCGACTGAATCCTGAAAATGAAATTGCAAGGTTCCGAGGCTCGAAACATCAAAACCTTGCAATCCAAAAACAGTCCACACCAGCAAATGCGATTCTGCCTCAATCGCTTAGCCGATCTTCACGGACGACTAATTACCCGACTTCGCGTATTCGGGCTTCTTCTTCTCGAAGAATCCGTTGCTCGCCACGATGTTGATCGGCTTTTCCAAGAGCGTCACGTTCCCAAGCTTTACTTTGTGTAGCGCTTGCCGGGATTGGCGGCGGTGAAGGACTGGCGGAGATCGGCCTCCGGCGTGTCGGGCAGAATGTGCTCGATCTCGAGCGCGGTGAATTCGCCAAGGCCGCCGGGCCCCCTCATGCCCTTGAAGGCAATTTCAACATGCTGCGCCAGCTTGGCCAGCAAATAGCGCGTGCGGTACTGCTGCATCGAACCAAGTGTGTATCGTTTGAGCGTATCGCCCAGCTCGGCATCCTTGCCGACCATGTTCTTTTGTAGCCGTTCTGCCACGAACCCGTTGAGCTTGGCTTTTTGCGCCTTCGCATCGGCGATTTCCGCGATCTCGCGCAGTTCGTCCGCCCATATCGAGAAATTGCGCTCCAGATCCTTTGTCGGAGTCTTGGTGAAGATGTAATAGAATAGGAAACTTTCAAGCTGCCGCACGAAGTGATCGAACAGCGCTTTGGGAAAGTTCGCGGCTGCCAGCAGCACATAGTGCAAGCTGAATGCCGCGCCGCAAAGCTGCTGAAGCGTGTCCATGGCGGTGCTGGACGCGCCGTCATTACCACGGCCTTCGGTGACGCCAATGTAGCGCTCGACGCTGCGAATGATCTTACGGACGAAGCCGAACGAATCGCTGCGGTAGCCGCACAGCTCGGCATTGTCTTTGTCGATCAGCCAGTCGTAAATCTCGTCTTCGCGCACCACACCGTCCCGGCGCTCGTTCTTCACCTTGTAATTCGCCATGATGAAATAGCGCAGGAAGCGCAGCGGCTTTTCCTTGTTGCGCTCCAATGGCCCCGTGATCTTCTTCCACTCGTCCTTAAGGTGTGTGAAACCACACTGGTCTCTCTCGGGAGCCGCGCCGTCGGTGCGACGGCATCCGAAAACAACATGACGTAGCGAGAGGCGGGTGGAAACAAGATCGACGCCCCTCGCAATCGGATGGCCGCTCACAGTTCAAGCCCGCGGTCCCCAAGCACCTGGCGCATCAGCGCGCCCTTAATTTCGCGGGCGATCTCCTCGCGGATCTGGGCTCCGAACTGCACCTCGGCCTCGCTGTCTCCGGTTAGGTGATGATCTGCGAGCCGTTGCTCAAGGCGGCTCGGAAACTCCTCGTCCATCGCCTCCCTGAGCCGGACCTGCATCTGTGCATGGGCTTCGGGGGCGATCCGGCTCACCACCGTCTCCCAAGGTTGCCAGTGAGTTGCCAGATAGTCGGCGAACCCCGCCTCCTCTTGATTGCGCACCTGCGTCTCGGCTGCGGTGAGATCGTGCTCAGTGACGTAGGAGACTTCATAGAACCGCATGTCCGGCGCGATGAGCTGCAGGTCCAGCCGATCACGTAGCTTGACCTGATAGGCGAGATAGACCTCGATCTCGTCGACGAACCGGAGCGAGTTGACCTTCTGACGGGCGATCGGATCGAGCGCGTTCAGGCGGAACAGGACCCGCGCCTGCTGGATGAGTTCACCGAGCCGATCGTCATAGGCCCCATCCTCGACATCAGCCTTCAGACGTGCGGTCTGCATGCCGTTCCAGGTCAGGGTGATGCGATCCTGGCAGGTCTCGCTCGCCCCGAAAGCCAGCTGAAAAAACTGCTGGCGCAATGGCGGCCTGGTCGCTGCCTGCCGCAGGTCCTCGGCCACCGCCTGTCTGAACTCGGGATTATCATAATTCACAGTCTTCTGCAGCTTGTCGAGGAAGAGCGCGTATGCTGGGGCACCCGCCTCGTCGGCGAAGTTCTGCCAGGCGGCGATCGCCTCCGGCTCGCCCTTCAACCAGTCCGCTACCGCCTCGGCTAGTGGCCGTTCCTGATCCACCGCCGTTCCCCCGCCCATCGAGAAGAAGACCCGCGGGCCAGCATAGTTCGGGGCATTCAGAGCTCCCGCCAAATTCGTCCGCACCTGCTCGGGCAGCGGATTGTCATCCACATAAACCATGCACCCAGAACCTAGCTGGGTTAGCAGGGTCTCCGGCAAGCCGATCAACCGGTTGTCGCGTGCCTCGAGCACCTGGAGCTCGGCCGGGAGGGTCTCGGCCAGGCTCGTCAGCCTGTTGCCGCTGACGTGGAGTCTCTGGAGCTCGGGCGGGAGTGTCTCGGGCAGACTATTCAGGTGGTTATCGCGGGCGAAGAGCAACTGGAGCTCGGCGGGGAGAGCATCGGGCAGGCTGGTCAGCCTGTTGCCATCGGCTTCGAGCTCTTGGAGGTCGGGCGGGAGGGTATCAGGCAGGCTGGTCAGCCGGTTGCCGCCGACGGCAAGCAACTGAAGTCCGCTCGGGAGGGCGTCGGGCAGGCTGGTCAGCAGGTTGCCGCGGACATCGAGGTCCTGGAGCCCGACCGGCAGGGTGTCGGGCAGGCTGGTCAGCCGGTTGCTGCTGACGGCGAGTGTCGAAAGCCCCTCCGGGAGGGTGTCGGGCAGCCCGGTCAGTTGGTTGCTGCCGATGACGAGTGACTGGAGTCCCGTCGGGAGGGCGTCGGGCAGGCGAGTCAATCGGTTGTTGCTGGCGCCGAGCGTCCGAAGTCCAGACGGGAGAGTGTCAGGCAAGTGCACAAGCTCGTTGTCGCTCACGTTGAGCGATTGGAGCCCGGGCGGAAGGGTGTCGGGCAATGTCGTCAGGCCTAAGTATTGCAGCTCCAGCCCTGCATAGACGTCGCCAGTTTCGCCCCAGGCTATTATTCGTCTTACCGCCTCTTGCCGATCCTCGCCTTCCGCCTGCCGCTCATCGCAGGCCCATTTGTCCAAGATCTGGTCGAGCCGCGATTCCCTGAGGACGGAGCCTTCGAAGTCCGCCGCACCGCCTGCAGGGCCAGAGGCCCGTGTGTCATGCAATGCTTCGGTCCACTGCGCTGCGGCCGGGGTGAGCCGGCCGCCTCCTGTTGAGGTATTGCCATCACCTCGCAGGGGCCGTCGGCCGAGAATTGCTGCCCCGAGATTTTGCTGCCAAGGATTTGCTGGGGTCGTTGCCCACTCCGGCGCCACGTCACTGGCCTCCGCCCACGAATGCTCCTCCTGACCGACACTATGCGTCGGCCAATCGGCAGCCGCATCCATGCCGTGCCAATAATCCGGCAGACTGAAACTGCCGGCTGGCAACTGGCCACCGCGATCCGCGGCCGTAAAAAGCACATGTTGATTGATCCCTTGTCCAGAGAAGGCTGGCGGATCCGATGGCAACCGCGAGGTGCCCTGTCCGACGCGACCCTCATGCGGCATTCCCAAAGGATCCGCATCTCTGTTCGACACAACGTCCGCGTCGCCGAGCCTATTTGAACTGGAGGGCGGGCGCTCGTGCGGATGCAACTCGTTCAGGTGCTGCGGAAACCCCGCTTCGTCCGCCTGCTGCTCTTCCAGCCCATGATAGTACGCCCGATCGACATCTGGGGCCTCGAATGGGTTGAGCTTGTTGAACGGATCCATCCCATCTCCTTTGACAGATACGATTAGCTAATGCCGGAGCTGGATAAACACGTTCTCGCTACAAGGCTTGGCTTTCGAGAAGCTGACGAGGAATCAGAATGAGCGTAACTGTCCTGCGGGACGCTTAGCGCTTGATTGCCCGCGCTGGAGTTCAACATGCCGATGCCGGACCATGTCGGAACTTCGAGAAGCAGATTTCTGAGGCTCTCTCAAGAACGTCCGCGCTTGCCTTTTGAAGCCCGTCGGCGCGGCTACAAGGCATTGATCACGCGCTGAGCGTTTTCTTCCTGTCGCAAATACGGGTAGGCGATAACTTCAACAGCTTGGCACGGCTTTTCTTGTTAATCGACCATCCAGAAAAATTGCATTCGGTAGCACTGGACGGCTTTAGCGAAAGCGGCATTCCAAATCGTTTCCGAAACTACGAATATTTTCCTGCTCAATCTAAGCGCGCACTGTAACGAAGTCACCAGTTATAATGCTCATTGCGGTCTCCCGGTGGCCGCCAACTCGGGGCACGCGGATAACAGGCCTTCCGGGAGATTTTTGTTGGGCCGGGACAGGCTTGGTCCTGCGAAGGAACGACTGTAAGGCACCGGAATCGGTACAGTCCCATGTATGAAAAACACCACTTTCTATGGATTTTATAACATAGCTTTGTGTTGAAAAATACCTACGTTCTGGGTATATTTATACATGATGCTTCGAAGCCGCCGAACTCTCGCTTCCTATCTAACGGATCTGCTCGCCGGTGGACGGATCTCGTTTACGCGGGACGAAGCGATCGCCGAACTGGAGGTAACTTCGCGGGGCTTCCTGGCCGCCGCCAAACGCCTGCAGAAGAAAGGGCAGCTTCTTAATCCGCGGCACGGCTTTTACGTCGTCGTCCCTCCACAGTACCTGGTGCGCGGTGCTCCACCGCCGCAGTGGTATATCGACGATCTCATGGAACACGAGGGGCACCCATATTATGTCGGATTGCTCAAGGCGGCTGAGATACACGGCGCGTCCCACCAGGCGGTCATGCAATTCCAAATCGTAACCGACAAACGGATGCCCAAAATCCGCGCCGGCCGCTCGATCCTTTCCTTCTTCTATCGAAAGGAAATAGGCGCTCTTTCGGGAGCGATCGTTGACCACAAGACCGATACTGGCCGCTTCAAGCTATCGTCGCCCGAACTCACTGGGCTCGACCTTTTGCGCTATATGCATGTGACCGGAACGATAGACAGCATTGCCACTGTCCTTTCTGATCTCGGGGCTAAAATGAAGGCGCACGAACTCCAGAAATTGGCACCCGCCTTTGAGCGGTCCGTTATCCAGCGCCTCGGATACCTGCTCGACTACGTCAAACACAGCCAGGCAGCCGAGTCACTTCACGCCTACCTGCAAAACGAAAAACTGCTGCCCTGGGTCGAACTCGATCCTTCCAAGCGTAGTAGCAAGACCCGCAAGCCGCCGGAACGTGACACACGCTGGAACGTGCTGGTCCATCGCCGTCCGGAGCTCGATCAATGATTCCAGCCATGAACATCGTTGCATGGAGTCAAAAAGCTCCATGGCCCGAAGATCGACAGGTCGAGCAAGACCTCATCATATCCAGGGCACTCGTTGAAATCTTCAAGGATGATTATCTGAAGAAAGAGCTGCGGTTCCGCGGAGGCACCGCTCTAAACAAGCTGCACTTCCCAAGCGCCTATCGGTACTCGGAAGACATAGATCTCACGCGCACGACGGAAGGCCCCGTGGGCCCAATTCTGGACCATCTCCGGGCTGTCCTGGAGCCATGGATGGGGCGGGCGCATTACGACCTCGGAGAGATAGGGCCTCGGCTTACTTTCACTATCAAGCCCGAAGATGAAAACGCCTCTCAGAGTCTGACTCAAAATTCATGACTTGACGTTGGCCGATCTGGCGATGCGGCGGACCAGTTGTCGAGTTGACGCAATAAGGAGCCATGCTTCAGCCGAGGTGACGGAGGCCTCCCAATCCTTGGCAAGACGTCGGCAGCGGTTAAGCCATGCCAACGTTCGTTCGACGACCCAGCGTCGGGCAACAACAACGAAGCCTTTTGCCTCATCCGGGCGTTTGACAATTTGAATAGTGGGCCCGTCGATTCTCCGGAGCGCGTTCTCAAGCTTTTCGCCGGCGTAGCCGCCGTCAGCAAACAAGTGCGCAATAGTCGGGTAGCTCGCACACGCCAAAGTGACGACGGTCGGCGCACCGTCCCGATCCTGAACATTGGCCGGGTGCACGATGGCGCTCAGCAAATTTCCTTGTGTGTCGGTGACGATATGACGCTTGCGACCTTTGATCTTCTTGCCCGCATCAAAGCCGCGCGGCCCACCGCTCTCGGTCATCTTGACCGATTGACTGTCGATGATCGCCGCCGTTGGTTGCGGCTCCCGTCCAGCAAGCCTGCGCGCGATTTCAACCAAGGCGTCATTGATCAAGTCCAACACCCCGCTGTCGCGCAGGCCATAAAAATAGTACTGGACCGTCGTAAAGGGAGGAAAATCCTTCGGCAAAAGCGCCCATTGGCATCCCGTCGTCGCAATGTACTGGATCGCATCCCATACCGATCGCATGCAGGTCTTGCGCGGTCGACCCACCTTGCTCCGCCCTGGCATCAACAGCTCGATCAAGGCCCATTCCGCATCCGTACAATCGCTTGCATAGCGCAGCGCTCGTCTGTCATGCTGACAGCGGGTGATTTCGGTCCAGGTCATCTGCTTCTCCGATGGCTTCGAACACCTCGAAGAATCACAACCTGCTGAAATCACCCAACTTTAATTTCCGGTCAGCCTCTCAGCCGATCCGCGTCAAAGTCGAGATCGCCACGCGAGAGCGCATTGCTTATGACAGGGCAAAGTCGTTTCCGTTCCAGGTCAAGAATCCCTGGTTCAATGACAAGGCGGACATTGCATCATTCAGCCGGGAGGAAATCCTGGCAACGAAGCTCCGCGCGCTTCTCCAACGTGACAAGGGCCGGGACCTCGTCGACCTTGCCAAAGCTGTTGCGTTGCTCGACGGACTAGACGCCGCACGCATCGTGGAGCTGTTGGGCAAATATCTAGGTGCTTCCGGCCAAGCCATTTCCCGCGCCGAGGCCGAGGAGCGCATGTGGGCGAAGCTGGAAGATCCATCGTTTTTGGCCGACGTGCGCCCGCTACTTGCCGCGGACGACGCCGAGGATTTTGATGCCGAAGCCGAGCGCGCCGCGTTCGTTACGGTCTTTACGAAGCTTGTAAAACGTATCCCCGGCCACGCCTGGGCTGAGACGTCCGCCATGGCGAAGCAGTTCGAAATGCCTGAGCTGGCCAGCACCTGACCCTATGACTCGTCCCAGTGCACCGACCGCCTTTGCTGCTCCGGCCACGTACGAACTTCATTCGTTAGGCTCGAAGGCGTTTCAGCAGTTGTGCGTTAAGCCGCTCTGGATGTGGGAAGCGACGTGATGGTTCGTGGGACGCTGCGAAACTAGCTCGGCGGCATCGTGAGCCAGGGCGCGAAACAACTTACCGATCCCGTAGCCGCGGCCCGTGCGGCGGTCGAGCCGCGACGCGCCGTGGGATGCAGCGACCCGCAATGCTGCGCCGGAGTCTTCAAGGCCGGCAAACTCCGAATTTTCCCGCAGGCTTGCAAGCACCGCTCGCCCGGCGTCGGCAACGACGAATTCGAAGGCGCCATTGCTGGCAGCGTATACGTCAGTTCGTAGACGAAGCAGTCATACAGCTAGCGCTTCTGCTTCTTCCCCTCCGCCATCAGCAATGACGCGGATTTCGTGGCTCGCGCGGAGCTCGTCCATATCGGTTATCTCGGGGATTTGTCCGGCCTTGAGTTCCTCGACATAATCCTCGATCGCGATTTGCGCGTAGGCTTGCTTACGACCCGATTTCAGCCCGATCCCGAAATACCCACTTCGACGCTCTCTTCCGGGCTAAGAATATCCGGCAACGTGATGTGAAGGTCCGATGCATTCCCCTTCACCAGTGGCGTAACGGCAAAGGCTGGCAGCGATGACGCCCCGCATCGCCGCCCAATGATTGTAATGGTAAGCGCCATCTCTGAAATCACGACGGGTGGATGGGCGCCCTACATACCAGCAGGTCAGCGCGATCTGGGTCTGCTCTTTCTGGCTGACCAACGCGCCGTTCGTAATTGGCGGCCAACTGCAACAAGCGCTTTTTGATGAACGGGTCAGCTTGCTCAGCAAGTTCCCGGACGGTTCGCGCCCTCTCTCTACAAAACTCGTCGTCCATAGTACCCCACCGAAACTGCCTTCCGGATAATGCCCGTGAAGAAGTGGGGCTGCATATGACCCAGGTTACACTGCAAGATATTTTTCCGCAGTTTTGATCGATGCCGCGCGAGATCGATAGCACTTCTGCCAAGGTCAGCTGCTGTGCGCGCCTCGCACCTGGTCGGGCTCCCGCTTCATGCTGTACGTCGATTGAATCCACCTTTCCTGCGGCGTCGCCGCGGCCTCTGACGAAGACTGCGGGGAGTAAGTGATTTTGCCGCATCTGTGACCGCTTGCGCAGCGACTTCGCTGCGCGAGGAGTCGATCGTTGATCGAGATGACTCTCTTTGATCGGCGACGGCCCTTTCGAGCGCAGAGAGGAATTGCCGGCCGTCTTCCGTAATTTCCCAGCCGAACGCATCGCGAAAGACAAACTTCGCCGAAAAGATATTCAGGTCCGGCGCATGTTCGGCCAACCGCTTCATGCGATCGGTCCAGTCGCGGCCGCTGTTCATCAGGATCTCCACGGCGCGTCGGACTTCGGCAACAGAAGCTCGCCCGCCAGGCTGGCCGGCCAATACTTTCAGGACGGTCAGCTGGAAGGACACTTGCCGTGTCTCCGATGGCTGTGTGTGTGTGCAGTTCCCCTGCAATGGATCAATGTCAGGGGCGGATCGTCAACAGCACGACGCCGTTAACCTCAACTATATTGGCTAATCCCGCGGGGCCAGCTCCTGGGATTTGACCTCGCCCTCGCTCAAGCTAATGCACGACTTTTCATCGAGGGCCGGTACGTCAGCGTAGCAGGACAGACCCGCAGCCGGAGCGCCGCGCGCCCATTGTCCATAACGGACGAACTCCATTGTGGGAGCTCCATACGCTACAGCATCGCTCTTAGATCGTGAGCGCCGGTCGGCGCATCGTGACTTCGGGCGATACATGCACCTCTCGACCTGTCGGGCACGAGCGTACGGTTCGGACCATTCATGGCTACCGACGATTTCACGCCACGCTCACACCTGCACGAGGAGGGAAAAAATCTGGAACTGCTCCGGCATTGGCGATCGACGGCTTGAATCAAGCCTTCAGGCAGTATTGCGGCATAGCCTTGATTGGAAACGACAGTCGTACGGCAAGCGTCCGGCGCACCGGTGACGAGACATCGCCAGACGCAGGTACGAGAATACGCCTAGCAGGCAGACGCTTTCCGGAGGCGAACTGGATCAGCCAACCCTTAGTTCCTCGGCTGACATTTTGCCCGAACGGCCTGCCTTGAGCTGGTAACTTACCCGGGCCCCCTCTTCGAGGGTGGTGTAACCGGCCTTTTCGACGGCGCTGATGTGCACGAAGACATCGGCACTTCCGTCCTCCGGCCGAATAAAGCCATAACCTTTGGTCGAATTGAACCACTTCACAATACCCATTGCCACGGCGGCATCTCCATAAGTGAACCGTTGTGATCTAGCGAAGAGTCTCGCAGCCATCAAGGTGGACAAAGAGACGCCGGTTCGCTGCACCCGTCACGTCCGCGACCTCTTTGTCGTATAACCTACGCGGCCCGAACGCTCTGCGCAGCCGGCAGCAAGACCTAATGCTGAAGCCAGTTCGCCTCAGGCTCGGAATCCGAATGACGTCTGAACCTTCGACTCATTCATCGCGCGTGACCGCGTTACAGGAGAGTTGCAGAGCGGAGATCATGGCACGCTCATCCGCAGCCGAGCTGGAGCGAATGGTGCGGTCGCCCTTGCAGAACCAGGCGGCCGTAAACTCCTTCGCACAGCCCGGAGCAGGATCACCGATCCGCGCCGTGCCTGCACTGAAAGTGCATGCGTCCTTGCCGTTACAGGCTGCTGCAACCGCACCCGTGGCGTTGCCGCGCGCCGAGATCCAGCGGCAATTGCCGCCATACGTGGCAGAAACGACCGAAATCCCTGATTGCGTGACGACGTCCCCCGCCGCATCGCGCAGCGCATACGTTGCGGCCGCACCGATGAGAGTGGCAAGGCCAACACTTCCCAATCGTACCAGGCGCCTGCGCTGTTCTGGCGAGGCCGCCTGATAGCAGCTGCGAATTCGCCTTCGGGCCGGCACCTCCAGGCCAAAATGCAGCAGGATCGCGACGCAGGTGGCCAGAGTGAAAGCAAGCGCGAGCGCGCCGAGATGGCCCAGCAGTTGGCTTGCGGTTTCCCAACGTACCACCGGAAAACGCTGGTAGATAATGATGTGTACAAGATAAAGCGCAAAGCTGGCCTCTCCGAGGAAGACGAGCCACCTTGCCGACAACAGCCGTCCTGCACTGCTGACGGGCTGAGCCGCCGCGACAAGGATGAGCGCAATCGGTGCCGCCAGAGCGATATTGTTGCGCCCAATATCGAACAGGCTCATGGTCGCCCCAAACGGCGCTTTGTGGGCGGTAAACCAGAACACCCAGCCTATCGCGCCGACACCAACGATTGCGGCGATATCGAGCAGAGCTCGAGATGGTCTGAAATCCTGGGCCAGCCACGCTTCATGGAGCTTCGCCAAACAACAGCCGAGGACGAATTCCCATACCCTGCAAACCGGCGAAAAGTAGACGATCCAGAGGATGAGCGTGTTCTTCCAGTTCGGCAGAGCCGCATCCGTCCCATAGGCGTGAAGCGCAAACAGATTGATGCGGTCCTGAAGCATGAGCACCGCAAGGTCGATGCCAAGCTCGATTGCGACTGCGCCAATCGCGCATAAGATCGCCGCAGGAACTGTTCTGACTCGCGCAAGTAACGGGCATACGAGCGGAAACACCAGATAGAAGAACCATTCGGTGCTGACTGACCAGGAGACGATGCCGATCTCTTCGTACTGCCAGACGGGGGCAACGCCGGCTACATTTGCGAAGAACCAGGTTTGAATCATCCCGAGTTGAAACGGGACAATGTGCCACGAAAATCCCTCGGCTGCCGCCTTAGTTTCGAGAAGCCATGGCCAGACCATCGGTCCGGTCAAGAGCTCAACGAGAAAGAGAATAACAAACAGAGGATAGATTCGGGCTATGCGCGCCACGAGAAATTCAGGGATCGCTTTGCGCGGGCTGCCGGCAATCGAGCTGCCATAGTTATATTGAATGACAAAGCCACTCAACGTGAAGAAGACGGACATTCCGAACAGGCCCAGCGTCCCGATGCTGATATCGAGTGCAAGACTGGTACCCTCCAGGAACAGGCTTCCACCGTGAGACAATGCCACTGCTGCTGCCGCGACAAACCGGATTCCGGTCAGCGCGGGTATCTGCTTAACCATCGGTGTCGCTCGTCATTTGCGCGTTGGGTACAAATCCTGGCGATCGATGGCGCAAGGGCAGTCTGCTGGAGAAGGAACGCGATAGCGTCCATGAGGACCGATCGCATTGCGCGAGCGTGCCATGCGACCAGCCAGGTTCCTTCGGTAGCTCAAATCAAAATCAGAGCAACCGCAGTACCTTATTGGCAAGCCCGCTAACGCTGAAACTCTGCCTTCTGGTAGGGGGCCCGGATTCGAATATTCCGCGCTCGACCGGCTCCGGCGCAAGGGACGTCCCTTGACCGGTCGCCGCCATACTTGCTGAACCCGTGCTTGCTCCCGGAGCGCTTTCCTAAAATGACGAGCCGTTGCCAGCCAATTTGCTCGCTGCGTTGGGCGCCGAAAGTGCCCGATGCAAGTCCAGGTCAGCGCAGAGCAAGGAACCGCATTGGCGACGCGCGACAAAGCCCAGCTCCAGTTACAGCGGGTCCAAGCGCCAGATCGGGTCGTTTGGTAGCGCCAGTCTGAGCCGCGCTTTCAATTTCTTTGACAGCGACGGTCAAGGAATCTCGCTGCGGATTGGTGCAGCAACTCATTATTCTTTTCCTGCACGACTGACCGCGCTTTCGCTTGGCCTGGCGTGCCAGAGAAGGAAAGGAAACGTGATGACAAAGAAGATCGCTGAGATCAAGACCACCATCCGCACCACCACCCCATACACGGGTACGCTCTAGGGTTGGTTCGACGGGTGCCTTGAATGCATCTAGCTGATGAGAGCATAGCGGCATCGGAGGGTGGTCCTTGCGACCACCCTCCTTTGTGAGACGTCTCGGGAGAGTAGAATGGTTGATTTGATCCAGCAGCGCATCGCTCCGGCCATATTGTCATCCGTCGAGATCAATCCGATCACGATCTTGAAGACGGAGCCCGGCATGGCACCGGTGCCGACGATCAAATCGGCACTCGCGAGCTCCAGTTCCGACCTTTCCGTCGTTGACGGCGACTGGCGGACCGGCGGCTATCTTGCCGGCCTGCAAGAGCTGATCGACGCCGAACTGAAGTGGGCCGGTGAGAATAGGCCAAAACTGGTTGAGGCGGCACAACAATCCTTGAAGCGGCTGTTTCCTCTCTTAATCAGCGATGCCTTTACCGTGCCGAAGGATCTCACCAATACCTCAAGTAAAGAGGAGCGTACACGCTTCTATCATCATGAATATCAAAACAAGCTCCTGGTTGGATTAGCGGAATTCCTGATCAGGTGTGCCCAAGAGCGCAACGAGCGTCACATCATCGTTATCGATCGCGCGGCTACCCTGTCCGCCCCGGCCAAGAACCTGATCAAGCTGCTCGTCAGGCTGGACCACGATGCGCGCCTGTTTCGCTTTGTCCTAATCGATTACGAACAACGCCTCTATTTCCAGGACGCCAGCGAAGTTCATTTCGGCAGATATAGCTTGCAGGAACTGGGGCCGATCCTGGATCGGGAAGTCGCTGCGGAGAAACAGCGGCAGATTCATGAGGCAAGTGGCGGAAATCCACTGATTGCGGAGGCTTTAAGCACATGCGTAGCGGCCGGATTGCCGGTCATCGGCTACCTCGACCCCGTCGCGATAGTGGACCTTTATCTCGCCAGCCTCAACTCCGGGGAACGGCACAGCCTTCTCAAATCGTACATTGAATCCGACTGCACGACGCCTGATCTCATCGCGCAACGAAACTATGCAATTTTCGAGCAGACGACCGCAGATCATCTGCATGAGCAGTTGCACCGCGCTTGCCTGGACCGCTATCTGGCGGGCGAGGCGCCGCTCGTCATGCTTCATGCACTATCGATACGGGACAAATACAAGCGTCTGGAACTGCTTGCAGAACCGAGTCAGATCCTCCAAAGCATCGGTTTGTACGATCTCTGGTTTGGCTATTTCGGTGAAATTTTCGCCGATCCTTCGCTTCGCACCTACGGCCCGGGAGATGCTCCGGTAAACGCTGCCTTCATCAACGCGGCTTTTGTGCTGTATTCGCTCGGCTGCGGCCGGGTGTCGGTTCCCTATCTGGATGAATTCTACAAGGCATTCCCGAAGAGCCGATACACGCCAACGGTTCTCTATGCCCAATCAATGACGTATGGACGCTATCAGCAACCGGTCAATCTGACGGTCGCCGAAGAGTACGCGTTGCGAAACCTGGAGACCATCGAACGAGATTTCAAGGATCACGACAAGTACGACTATATCAAGGTGTTTGCAGAGAACGCATATGCCTACATCAAGGCCAAACAGGAGAAGTATGACGAAGCCCTCACCCTTTGCGCGGAAGGCCATGGCAAGATGCTTCAGGCCTATGGCGGGGAGCGTTTCAAGCTTCACCAGTCGATTCTGATCTACAACACCAGTCAGGTCTATGAACTCATCGACGATCTTCCTCGAGCAGAAAAGCAGCTGCGTGAGGCGATTGCCCACGATCCCTATTACGGCGAGTACCACAATGACCTGGGGAACCTGCTTTCGAAAGTAGCCGGAAGGGAAGCTGAGGCTCTACAGGCATATGCGCGCGCCATTGAGCTGTGTCCCCCCTATTACGAAGCCCATCTGAACAGGGCCGCACTTCGCAACAGAATGGGATATGCCGCAGGCGCCCTGGCCGATCTCGACAGAACGCTTGTCATCAAGCCAAACGAATGGCGAGCTCACTTCCAGAAGGGCAATATTTTGATGCGGCAAGATAGGCCGGAAGCTGCTCTGAAGTCTTATCTAGCGGCAGCCGATATCGATCCCAAGAATCCCGATTTACAGAGCAACCTCGGCCTTGCCTATTCCGAGCTTGGCAAGGCGAGCGAGAGCATCGCGCACTATCTTCGAGCCCTTGAACTCAATCCTCGGCATGCGCTCACGCACAACAATCTCGCCATCGAGTACTTCAACGAGGGTCGGCCAGATATGTCACTGAACCACGCCACGGTCGCAGTCGAGATTGGGGGAGATCCAGACTACCTCCTCACTCGTGAGCACATCCAGGCAAGTCTGCAAGCTGACCTGGCTTCGCGGCGCAACCGAGCTTCTGCGCCTTCCGCCGAACAGTCATGAGCTTGCGGCTCATAGCATTGATTGCCGTCGAAGCCGACGACGTGCGGCAGGATCTCCAGGTTAATGGTAGCAGGCACCTGAAAGCTTAGGGCAGAGTCTGGCGGATCCTGTTGCGCGACAAGTGATGCAAATTCATAGGATCTGACCAAGCAGGGGGAACCGCGTTGGCCAGCATTTGGTCCCGAAACACCGCCTGCCACAGACAGGGAGGCAGATATGGTGCCTTTTGACCAGTCGCGCGGTTGGCGAGAGCGTTGGTTATGCCCCTTCTTTGTCATCCCATCGATGTCACGGCACGAGACCAGCGTCATCTTCGCTTCTGCATCAAGCGATATCCACACGATGGCGTGTTCGATGAGCTAGGTTATAGATGACTGGTGCAAGCACACGGCAGTTCGTTTATCTGTCGCATTTGATCATTCAGATCGGCGGCTGGGCGTTTCGAATTGGCATCCTGATCGGCCTTCTTCAATCCGGCATGAGCGCCGCGGGTCTCGGCGTTGCCGTCAGTTTTGCGCCTATCATGCTTGGGAGCCTCTTCTTGTCGCCATTGGTCGACAGACGTAATCCGATCTCCGTCATGATGATCGTCAATGCTATTCGCATCTTCGCGCTGCTCGCCATCTTCGGCACCGACGGCGCCGATTCCTTTCTGAGCTATGCCTCAATCGGCGTCCTGAGCCTGGTGCAGCCCGTCTACTTGTCTGCAGAAGTTTCTTTCTTCCGTCGTATCACATCGGAAGACGACATGATCTCGGTGTTGCGCAACATTGCCAACATTGACTGGCTCACCTATCTGCTCGGAATGTTTGCGGGTGCCATGCTCTCCGACCGATTGCATTTGCCTGGCGTTTTGGCGTTCAACTTATCGGCGATCATCCTGTCCTTGATCGTGCTCCTTGGTATTAAGCAGCAGTTCAAAAGGACACCAACAGTCCTTGAGGCACAGCCCTCCGGAACCGTCCTAGACCTAGCACCTCTTTATCCCGCATTCTTGGCTGTATTTTTGCTCAACCTCGGCGCCGGCATCATCAATGTCTATCCTGCTATACGTGCAACGGCTGACGGGGTTCTCGATAAAAGCGTTCTATTGACGATCGTCATGACCAATGGAGTTTTGGCCTTGCTGGGAGCGCTCGCCGTCAAGCCGATTTACAACCTGCTCGGCGCCTTGCCAACCATCGCCGGGGCCGCAGTGCTGCTTGCGGCATGCCTTGCCATCATGTCGCTCGATGCTGGCCCGCCCGTAGTCATCGCATCAAGCAGCGCAATGCTCGGCTTTGGCCAAATATTTGCCGCTGCCGCTCACAGCCACATGGTCTCTTCAGTGGCTCCGGATCGAGCCGGCCGCCTTTCCGGGTTATTTCAATGTTGTACCTATGGCGGCGTCGCGGGAAATGGCATTGCTCTGTCGCTTTTGAGTGATCGGCTCCCCTTCGGCATGATCGTGTTGCTATGCGCGGCGAGTGCATTTGTTGCTTTCGCCGTCGCGAGCCTTGCCATAATCAGATCAAGACATTCTCACGCTTGAGGTCCTGTCGCTCGCTAGATCAGGGATGCATACGATGCCATGGGATCAGCTATTTCTTTTAGAGCGCCCCTTTTCAGATCCGGCCTTGCCGGGACGAGAATTCTATTGCTGGCAATGCTTGCTGTTGGACGGGATATTGTCCGCATTTCCAAGCCGCGCTGCGAGGCTGGACGTTCGTCGGATTGCCTGGGCCAAGCCACGAACCGCACTCATCGAGAGGCTTGGCCAGGATCATCAGTCCGCCCCCGTTCTCATCTTCGAGAAGAGTAGCATCGCACCGGAGAATGCGAAGTACGCGAACGGGCTCGCCTATGTCGACGATTCATTTGCAATTCTTCATCTTTTAGCTCTGCGCCACGGGTTCCCGGCCCCTTATCCGGGAAGAGTGACGCTTTGCCCATGATGGTCATCAACGCTTTGACGCCCGCATTGGCCTAACTCTAATTGAGAGTGGCCCGCTCGATCTCTCGAGTTGCAACCTGCAAAGACGATAGCGGATCCTGACTGAATATTTCTGACAGGACCCATCGTTCAAACTCTTTAACAGCCGCCATATTTCGCGCGTGCCCATTGACAAACATGTAGATTGAGCGATTGACCGGCGCAAAGCCAAACGGAGCCACAAGTTCTCCCTTCTCAAGGTTGCTTCGAACCAGAATTTGCGAAGATATTGCGGCGCCAAGCCCACTTTTTGCTGCCTCGACAGCCAAGGAAAATGTATCGAACACGACGAGGCGCGACCCCTGCAAGCATATTGCAGCTGCGCTTGCCCATTCGTTCCAGCCGTCCATCCTGGCGGCCTCGTGAAGGAGAGGAATCGATAGAATGTCTGCCGGGCTTTTGATCGTCTCGAGCATAGCAGGCGCGCAAACAGGACCGATCATCTCGTTCGATACGTGCACTTCACGGACGGGAAGCGGTCGCTTCAACAGGCCGGAAACGAACAATACGTCCACGGCCCCAACAGCCAGCGCGTCCAGATCGGCGTCAGTTTCAAAGACAAAATCGATATCCTGATACAGTTGGCGGAACCGACCGATCCGGGGCAACAGGCCGTGCGACAAAAATGTGGTTGAACAGCCCACCACCACTGAACGTCCTCCATCGCTCCTTCGTAGCTCGTAGCATCCTTTCTCCAGCATTGTGAACGCGCTCGCACAGCTGCGCTTGAGCTGCTCGCCGTCGGATGTCAGCCGCACGCCCGAGCTATGGCGAACGAATAGCCTTCTGCCGAACCAATCCTCAAGAAGCCGCATCTGGTAGCTTACCGCGCCGGTCGTCATGTTTAACCGCTCGGCGGCCCTTGAGAAGCTTGGAAACTCGCTGACCGCCTCAAACAGATGGAGGCTTTTCAGAATAGGAAGCTTGCGCATCTGACTTACTTCATGGCGTCGCAGACTGCGATGAGTCGTTGTTAGTGGCCTATGATGCGCCCGATTTATCTTAGGCACCAACGACGCTATTGATGACTGGCCGGACGCGCTTGGCCACTGACACCTCTTCGACATGGCCGATCAACGCGAGTTCACCGCCCAAGCTCCCTGCCCCAGTTTCGATCTGGTCTTGATCGAGGCATACGGACGCTTCGGATGTAGTGGCTCCTGGTGCGCTAATATGAGAAATCCTGTTTGGCGGCGTGACATTGCTGCGCTTTCTCCCCGAAAAGATGGAACGAGCTTTCGACTTGGAACAACAAGTGCTGGGTCAATCATGCTATGCAATACTTTGCCCGTCGACGGAGATACCGCCGGGCTCGCCACACTGCAAAACGAGCTGCTAGTTGACGGGCTTGCGTTCGCACGCCTCTCGCGCCCATGGAACTGCTCCAATCACTCTCAAAATCCGGCATTGTACCTTAGCCGCTGATTGGATGGCTCTCTGCTATCGCCTCCCGTCCGCCTCGATCAATCCAGCCGGGAACGAGGTGACGTCGAGATATGCAATGGCCCGGATTTATCTGCTTCGATTCGTCACTTGCGACGAATTTACTCAGAACAGAGCCGCTTCGATGCATAGGTATATTCAAGCGCTAGTCGACGCGCATGTTCGACCAGGTTCGCCGCAGCACTGTGTCCTCCGTCGATGTTCTCGTAGTAGAAGTAAGGCTGGCCGATCGCAGCGAGTCTCGCAGCAGCCTTGCGGCCGTGCGCCGGATGCACCCGGTCGTCCTTGGTGGAGGTGAGAATGAGGGGAGCGGGGTAGGTCTTGCCCGATACCAGCTTCTGATAGGGCGAGTAGGCTTCGATCCACGCACGCTGCTCGGCGATGGCAGGATCGCCGTACTCGGCAATCCAGGAGGCGCCCGCGCCGAGGCTAGTGTATCGTAGCATGTCAAACAGCGGCACCTGGATGATCGCCGCGTTGAACAGCTCGGGACGTTGGGTGATTGCGGCGCCAACGAGTAGGCCGCCCTGGCTGCCGCCTATTACGCCCAGCCGTCGCGGGTTCGTGATCTTGCGGCGGATCATATCCTCGGCAACGGCAATGAAATCATCCCATGTCGTCTGCTTCGTTGCCCCCTGGGCTGCTTGATGCCATTGAGGACCAAACTCGCCGCCTCCGCGCAGATTCGCAACGACATAGGCGTTGCCCTGCTCGAGCCAGAGCCGCCCCACGGGTCCGAGATAGGAAGGCAGAAGCGAAGCCTGGAACCCGCCATAGCCATAAAGAAGCGTCGGAATGGCGCCGTCAAACCTCGCGTCCTTCGGCCGCACCAGAAAATAGGGAATTGCCGTGCCATCACGCGAAGTCGCTTCGAACTGCTCTACGACATGATTGGATGCATCAAAGGCAGCAGGTGTCGTCTTCAATTCCTCGAGTTTTTGGGTATCGGCATCGAAATGCCAGATTGACGTCGGCCTGAGGTAGTTCGAGACGGTGAACATCGCCTGGTCCGTTTGGTCGGACGTGGATGACAGGCTGACATTTGTACGTTGCGGCAGCTGGATCGGCGTCGCCGACCAGGCTCCCTGATCGTACTTGTAGACGAACGCTTTGCTCTGGACGTTCTCAAGGATCGTCAGGATCAACAAATTCTTTGTGCGACTGAGCCCGCTCAGCGCCTGGCGGGGTCCGGGCTGGAAGACAAGCGAAGCTTTGGCGCGCAGCGGATCCTGCTTCCATTCGGCGAGGTCATACGAAATCAGCGAGCCGGCCCCAAATCTGACGTGATCGGGCTCCCATTCTTCGTCAAGTTCCACAAGCAGGCGGCCGCTCGCGAGCCCGACTATTGCGGCCTTCTTCGGCAGATTGAGCTTGATGGGCCCATCGGGGCGGAAGACCACATAATCACGCTCGACGGAGCTGATGACGCGGATAGCGCCGGTCGCATGGACTTGACCTTCGCTGTCTCGAAGTACCAGGGGCACGGTCTGAACGTCGGTAGGCTCGCCGCGAAAGATCTTGCGAGCCCTACTGAGCGGCTGAGCGCGTTTGAGCTGCTTCACCACGAAGGGGTAGCCGGCCTGCGTCAAAGACCCCTCGCCCCAGTCCCGCGCAACAAGGAGTGTGTCACCATCGACCCAGCTGACGGTCTGCTTGCCTTCTGGAAGATGAAGGCCGTCCGCAACAAAGGATTTGGCCTCGTGGTCGAACTCGCGGATGGACGCAGCATCCTTGCCGCCGTCGGAAAGATGAATCAGGCAGAGGCGTTCTTCGGGCGGAAGGCAGCTGGCACCTTGAAAGACCCAGTTCCTGTTTTCGGCGACGGCCAACGCGTCCACGTCGAGGATGGTCTCCCACTGTGGATCCTGGCTGCAATAGCTCTCCAGAGTGGTGCGCCGCCATATGCCACGCACATGGTTCTCGTCTTGCCAAAAGTTTTCCAGGCCACGCCGTCCCAGCGAAACGTAAGCAATCCGATCCTTGGCCTGCAGGATGGAGAGCGCCTGTTCGTAGAAGCGCCGATAGCGAGGATCTGACTGGAGCACCCCAAGTGTCTTCTCGTTCTCGGCGCGAGCCCATGCCAACGCGTCTTGTCCTTCGATGTCCTCGAGCCAAAGCGATGGATCATTCGTCGTCATAGTCGTTCGCTCCTGTGAAATCGCCGTGGACGTGGCGCGGGCAATCGAAGGCAGCGCGGCGGAGAGGAGTGACGTGTTCATAAACTTTCTCCCGATGAGGCCGATGGGCCACGCTCGCACACCTAGCGCCCCTCGAGCAGAAGCAGCGGAAAGCACGCATGACACAGCGCAGCTTGCGCTATCTTGCGGACCGATTCACTGCAAGCTGCGTGCCGGCTAAAGAGCCGCAAGTTTCAGCCGCTCAAGGCTGCAGGACCATGTCCGGTTGCCGACATTGGTTGCCAAGCAGACACCGGCGGCGTGGGGTTTATCGGGCTTGAACTCGGCGCCGCGGTTCGAAATAATGACAAGCTTCATGTCGGGTCGCTGGTTGACAACATTCGCCACCTCGTCCGAGGCAATAGAATGGGCGGGACCTGCACCGGCTCGTTCATCCAGCTCCGGCGGTATCTCGTGCAGCTGCTGGTTAAAGGCGTGCTGGTTTATGGTTTCATCTTGCTTCGCAGCGCCTGATGTACTGCCGTAAGCCAAGGTTGCCGTGTCGAGCGCATCATGAATTCGAACCATCTCAAAACTCCGTTTGACGATGTTTGCGTTTGATTCAGTCGCAGATCAGCTCCGAGTGATATCCCCACGACGCCAGGGTGGCAGAGCTAGCTTTCGGGAAGCTGACCAACGCCGAGCCAAGTGGCTGTCGTTCAACGACTTGCGTGCACTCGTCAAGGCGGTGAAGGCCAATCCGAGGTGCGGACGCCTCATCCGCCGCGATCACGTCGTAGTCCTAGATAGGAGAACCGGCGGCGCATCTTCCCTACTATCGTAGCGAAACTTGCGATCGCGCGTCGCCGAATAGACGCTGGCACCATTTTCACGCAGATCCTACAAGGTTTCATCGAGCTCCTTGGCGTGCCCGAGGCGGCTGGACATCGGCACATTGTCTACGTCCATCAGGTCTCGTACGACTCACTTACACGGCCAGAAGCAGACCGGCTTATCGTCGATCATAATGCGGCCGGACGCCTTCGAGATGCGATTGCCCCCGATGGCGCGCGTCGCGGCATCGTCAAGCTTCCCCATACAATTGTGGTTGCCGATGCACTATTGGCGCTCGACTGGGCCGGCATCAACTTCGGCATCATCACCAACACAGAAGCTGGCGAGCAACGCCTTAGTGCCTCGTTAGGGCCTTCCCCCATTGTGAACGACAGGGCAAGCGCCACGGTCTTCTAGGAGCATGTGCTCGGAGCAATCAAGAATATCGCCAACGATATTCCCGACGTCGCTACGAAATGGGCTTCGCGAAAGAAAACGAAGATCGACTGGTGTTTGATTAGCGCCAAGATGCAGAAGTTCGCGCTCGGCGACTATCTCGAGCGAAAATCGAATATCCTCTCAGAGTCTGACTCAAAATTCATGACTTGACGTTGGCCGATCTGGCGATGCGGCGGACCAGTTGTCGAGTTGACGCAATAAGGAGCCATGCTTCAGCCGAGGTGACGGAGGCCTCCCAATCCTTGGCAAGACGTCGGCAGCGGTTAAGCCATGCCAACGTTCGTTCGACGACCCAGCGTCGGGCAACAACAACGAAGCCTTTTGCCTCATCCGGGCGTTTGACAATTTGAATAGTGGGCCCGTCGATTCTCCGGAGCGCGTTCTCAAGCTTTTCGCCGGCGTAGCCGCCGTCAGCAAACAAGTGCGCAATAGTCGGGTAGCTCGCACACGCCAAAGTGACGACGGTCGGCGCACCGTCCCGATCCTGAACATTGGCCGGGTGCACGATGGCGCTCAGCAAATTTCCTTGTGTGTCGGTGACGATATGACGCTTGCGACCTTTGATCTTCTTGCCCGCATCAAAGCCGCGCGGCCCACCGCTCTCGGTCATCTTGACCGATTGACTGTCGATGATCGCCGCCGTTGGTTGCGGCTCCCGTCCAGCAAGCCTGCGCGCGATTTCAACCAAGGCGTCATTGATCAAGTCCAACACCCCGCTGTCGCGCAGGCCATAAAAATAGTACTGGACCGTCGTAAAGGGAGGAAAATCCTTCGGCAAAAGCGCCCATTGGCATCCCGTCGTCGCAATGTACTGGATCGCATCCCATACCGATCGCATGCAGGTCTTGCGCGGTCGACCCACCTTGCTCCGCCCTGGCATCAACAGCTCGATCAAGGCCCATTCCGCATCCGTACAATCGCTTGCATAGCGCAGCGCTCGTCTGTCATGCTGACAGCGGGTGATTTCGGTCCAGGTCATCTGCTTCTCCGATGGCTTCGAACACCTCGAAGAATCACAACCTGCTGAAATCACCCAACTTTAATTTCCGGTCAGCCTCTAAGAGTCTGACTCAAAATTCATGACTTGACGTTGGCCGATCTGGCGATGCGGCGGACCAGTTGTCGAGTTGACGCAATAAGGAGCCATGCTTCAGCCGAGGTGACGGAGGCCTCCCAATCCTTGGCAAGACGTCGGCAGCGGTTAAGCCATGCCAACGTTCGTTCGACGACCCAGCGTCGGGCAACAACAACGAAGCCTTTTGCCTCATCCGGGCGTTTGACAATTTGAATAGTGGGCCCGTCGATTCTCCGGAGCGCGTTCTCAAGCTTTTCGCCGGCGTAGCCGCCGTCAGCAAACAAGTGCGCAATAGTCGGGTAGCTCGCACACGCCAAAGTGACGACGGTCGGCGCACCGTCCCGATCCTGAACATTGGCCGGGTGCACGATGGCGCTCAGCAAATTTCCTTGTGTGTCGGTGACGATATGACGCTTGCGACCTTTGATCTTCTTGCCCGCATCAAAGCCGCGCGGCCCACCGCTCTCGGTCATCTTGACCGATTGACTGTCGATGATCGCCGCCGTTGGTTGCGGCTCCCGTCCAGCAAGCCTGCGCGCGATTTCAACCAAGGCGTCATTGATCAAGTCCAACACCCCGCTGTCGCGCAGGCCATAAAAATAGTACTGGACCGTCGTAAAGGGAGGAAAATCCTTCGGCAAAAGCGCCCATTGGCATCCCGTCGTCGCAATGTACTGGATCGCATCCCATACCGATCGCATGCAGGTCTTGCGCGGTCGACCCACCTTGCTCCGCCCTGGCATCAACAGCTCGATCAAGGCCCATTCCGCATCCGTACAATCGCTTGCATAGCGCAGCGCTCGTCTGTCATGCTGACAGCGGGTGATTTCGGTCCAGGTCATCTGCTTCTCCGATGGCTTCGAACACCTCGAAGAATCACAACCTGCTGAAATCACCCAACTTTAATTTCCGGTCAGCCTCTAAGGTGTCAGAACGGGCTGCCATTCCGCTTGAATCGTCACATCCTAAACCAGCAGAGCTGGTAGCGTGGACCGGCCAGAATGCCGAGCATTGCTATGCTTATGTCATGTTAGCCTTCGATGACTTTAATTCAGGGGCAGGCTCACAATCTAGCTTACTCATCTTGGCTTATTGAGAGCGCCTGCGCCTCTTCTCCAAAGAAGCGTCCAATTTCTTCATTATGGTAGCGAAAAAGCCAAGCATATTTGGCGCGCACGGATTCGTCATTCCCTGCAGACGCATAGGCGCTCAAAATTGCATTGCGGTGCTGCCTCGCCCAGTCTCGACACGCGTTCTGCCAAGCTTCGGTGCGCATACGATCCCGACCGTCTTGGTCTTCCGCCTGATATCGATCTCGGTCCTCACCGCTGATCGTAGGCTCAATCGTGTCCAAGCAGATTCGAAGGTAGTTGATGAACCATTGGGTCTGGCCATTCGGAAGGTTGCTATACTGCATCAGCGTTTTCGGGGTCGGATCGACATCATCGCTGTAGTATTTGCGATGCGGGTGATCGGAGAGATAAGTCTGGAGATCGGGCGTGATGGCAATCATGGGAACGCACGCGGCATGCTCAAGCCGGTAGGCACGAACCAGCGCCGGGCTGATGAGGGTGTCCTTTCGCCGGTACCAAAACCCCAGGTCAACGCCTCCACGAAGGAAGATGCCGCGAAGCACGCAAGTGCCTTGGGCCCAGGCGTAGCTAGTCAGCTCGCTCATTAGTAGGTCGAAAGTCCCTTCAGAATCGGCGACCTTGGAGTGCAGAGGGACAGAAATAACAAGGCAATCGGAAAACGCGAGAACCGTCTTGCCGACGATCTTGTGTTCTTCCCGGATGAATCTGTCAGTAGATTTATGCTCGAACTCGTTTTGAACGTGTACAACTTCGTCATCGAGGGCGCGCAGCTGCTCCTCGTTGATTATTGCTTCCACGCGAGCCGAAAAGCCAAGGAGGTCAATAAAAGCAAACAGCCCGCTCTTTAGATTTCGGCGCACTATTTTGTTTGTCATGCCTGAACTTCCGCACGAATCAGCAAGTCAGATGCTCTGCTTAGGTACTTCTCACGTAAAAATTGTCATGGTGACCGCGAATATCACTATCTCGCGGGCTGCCTGTGAGGCGGAATTGGAGGAGACTTCGGTCGTCACCTTCGGCTGCCACGGGAACGTCTTGCTCATCCATGAAGCGGATTTGTTCGCCGGGACCTAGGTCTGCCCAGAATCCGTCGGTAGCTATCAGCAACTCGCCTTCGCCTTTGGGCATCATGGCCTCGGGAAGCAAAATTCCCTGGCGCGAAAACTACGTGTCAGGAGATGACGCGCGGGACGGTCGGCTATTGACGCAATGGATGTTCGCCGGTTACGCTGGCAAGCGTGTGTGGCCGGCTCAGCCACTCAATGCCCCTTTTCGCGTTACGCCGTCCCAGCAAACAGTCGCCGGCGTACAGAGCAAGAGTCGCGTCGGGCCGGATATTCACGATCATATAGCTGGCAGAAGCTTGAGGGTATGCTTCGGCCACGATCTCATGAATCTGTCGCAAGCGCGCAGTAAGCGTTTCCGCCGTCAACTTCCCATCGGCGGCGATATACCAATTTATCAGCTCCTGCGTAATCTGCTGGGCGAACTCTCCGCTATTGTGACCGCTTGTTGAACCATCCATAACCACGCATAAAGCCTCCTCAGCACGTATGCCGACCCCTCCACAATCTCGATTGTACTTGGTCCTGGTACCGGCTTGGCTGAGCCAACTGACGTCGATTCCCATCTCAGTCACCAGCGCATTGGCTTACGATTACGAAGCGCTCACGGACGATGTCGATACGCCCTTCCGGGCCGCGGATGTTGCCGGCAAGAAAATGATCAAAGTCGGGATGCTCGAGTAGCGGCGCGAATTGCTCGGCAATGAACTGGCGTATGTCGGCATCGGCTTGCTGGATTTCCGCCACCACCTCGTTCCGGCCGTCGATGACGAGAAGGATGTCTTCGAGGTCGCGGCTCGCGAGCAAATCACTCTGACCACGCCCGAGATAGGCTTCCAGCTTTGTGGCTACAAACAATTCCGGGCTGAGACGCTTGATATTCAGCTCATCGGTAAGGGGCACCGTAACCGCCGTCTCTATCCCTTTCGCATACCAGCGGTTGCTGAATCCGAGAATATCCTCGTCGTCGGGCATGAAATCGACTTTGAGATCCCCAAGGCGCATCCGGCAGATGACCGTATCGTCCTGCGACTCCGCAAATCCCTTCTGTCGCAACTCGTCCTGCAATTTCGTCCATTCTGCAAACCCTACGAGATCGACGATGAGGTCGACATCGTCCGTCGCTCTGACACCCTCAAGGGTGATGTCGTCGGTGATAAAGAGAGCAGTCGTGGATCCCCCCACAAACACCAACCGTTCGCGAAGTGCGCTGCCCAGCGCCGTAGCGACCGTTTGGAGCATTTGAAGCAATTGACCTTTGACGGTAGTCATTTTTTCAGAAGGCTTTCGGAAAGACGTTCCCCGGCCAGGCCTGCCTCTCTCTGATTGCCGAGCCGGATCGCATCGATGAGTGACAGATATTCGTACAGCCGATCATCTTTTTGAACAGCTTCCGGCACGCTCTTAAACAATGGCGTAACCGATTGCCCGATGTTGTGTCCGTCCGCGAACGGCCACACGTAGATGTATTCTCCTCCGCTGACCAAGAGGCTTTTAAGCATAGGTGCTGCAAAGGCCGTCGGTATGCCGCGCGTCATGGCGCCGGGCTTTGCCGGAAAAACGAATTTCATGCCATGGATGATAAAATTATTCAGATCGCGGCGATTGGGATTTGCCCGCCCCGTATTCCGGTCCTTGATCGCAAGTCCCGATGAGAGGCTTCGTTTGATTGAGGCGTTTATTTCCGTCTTGCTGATTCCCAGAAGCGCTTCCAAGTTGCGAACTGAATACGGATCATCGCCCTGAAAGCGCAGCTGAGGCTGTCCCGGCGTGGGCTCGTTTTCCCCTTCCTGAAGGCTGACGAGCTTCAAAAGAACGACCAAATCCTGACTCTTCATCCCGTCCATCCAGCCGTCCTCTGTCCTGGGACTGAGGACAGTACACCAAATTGGCCGCCCCGCGTCAAAGGAAAGGTTGTCTTGATTACATTATCTACCCTGAGTCATAATCTTGAATTGCCGTAAGTTGATGAAAAATATGTACTTTTGTACAAAATTGCAACGAAACACTTGAAAGCATTTAATCTACCGGTTCCACGTCCGCGGTGATCACCGCGCGGGGACAATCGGGTCGCGTAGACCAGGGAGCCTGCCACGACCTTGACCAGCTCGGTACATCGAGCAAGGGACCGATATAACGGAAACTGCCCGGAAGGGCGTCTGCCTCGAAGTCGAAGGCCTGGCTGATTGCCAGCAGAACTCGATCAGCCTGGTCGAACAAGTCCATAGCGTCCGAAAGAACAGGAAGGCCGAAATCGACGCGAGCTCTATTGAGGATAGGAAGGGACGCATTCATCGCCGCAGCGAGCGCGGCGGAGGCTGCTCGGACTTTGGCGCGCTCTGCGGGCGTTTTCGGTTGCCCCAATCCGGAAGTCGCAGGCGGCATTCCCGGAAGAATCCGGATGCTGACGTGAGGCGAAAGAAACGCGAAAGGCACGCCACATGCCTGCGCCCCGACCGCCGCGCCAAATAGGAGGTCGAGACCGAGGACCGCATCTGTTGGCACGCGGCCAACCTCGTCGCGAATATCGGCCGCGTATGCAGAGCAAGGCTCGAAGACGACCCTGCGCATGCGATCTCGCAGGTCCGAGACATCCGTTGGATCCGCGGCCCGCCCCTTCGGGGCGCGACGCCATGTCACGAATTCGAAATCAGCGGCCTCGACTTCTGTCCGCATCGCCGGATCGGCGATCACCCGGACATGATGACCATGACGGCGCAATCGGCGAGCCGCCGTAAGCAGCGGACTGAGATTTCCCAACGTGCCCCACGAGGCGAAGAGAAAATTGTAAGAAGTCACCGATCCCCCTTCGCAGTCGCGCATTCGAAAACTCTCCGCCCCTCGTCATGCAGGCACAACTCGAACTCGCGCGTGCGCCGGCCTGGGACGCCGCATGCGAGCAGTTCAGCAAGTGGAAGACAGAAACGTGTTGCCCGCAAACACAAACGCCTCGGACTTCCGACGCGCTTGAGCGACGGGCGCAGCCTCTCAAAGAGAACTCGAGCGGCGCACCGCGACGATGTCCTCACGCGTGGTGCGTCGAAAAAGAGAAGCGTGAAGCTCGTTATTTTCAGATGATTCATTGCGCCGCGTGTCGTTTTCTCTCATAGCCTCAAAGCCTACAGGCTCACGCCACGTGAGATTCAAGCTGTCTTTTTCCGGTCTCGCAGTCCTCATTCCAATCTGTCGCCGGCGAAGTGCGCCTCCGCGCACTCCTGATTTTCGGGGGAGAGAAGCAAGCTGCCAAATGCACTGGTACCGTCATCTGATCCGCCTGACGCAGCCCGCCGGGATCTACAACTTCGCCGCCCAGGGCCACACCGGTCCGCAATTCTGTGCCTATGTCGCATCCCGGCAGAAGACGACGCGCATTGCCGCCAGCGTGCCTCTCGAAACGATGCCGCCTGTTGCCGGATTCCGACATTGCTGGTTTCAACCGGCGTGGCCCTGATCTCACAGCCCTTTATTCCGCGGCTGACTTCGTTCGATAACGTGCTTCAGCGTGACGCGATGACCACAATGCTATTCGGGCGTTCCTCCGGGAAGGACGCGGAGTGCCGCGAGCAGCGAACCGTCATCAGCGAACAGGTCCCAGATCATGATCCCGGCGAGTCCACGGCCCGCCGCGTACATCGTCTTTCGTGCGATGGAGAGCGGATCGTCGTAGCTGATCCATATGCGCCGTTCGGCGTCATAGAGCCAAGGCACCTGGGCCTCATCGCTCCAATACCGGCGAAAGCCCAACTCTTCCGGTCGCCTGGCAACGATATCCCGATAATCGATGCCGTCGCTCCCTCCCCACTCCTCGCTCGCCGCCGCGCCCTTCTGGAACAGCCCCCCGTTCTCCTGCGGAACGTCCGCAACAGCCCGGCCATAGAAAGCTACCCCGAGCGCTACCTTGGCAGGCGGTACGCCGGCCCGGATCAAGGCATTCACACTTGCATCGACATTGAGATCAGGATCTGGATCGCCGGCGCAGGCGAACAGCGGAGCGTTGAAGCCGGCAAAGGCCGAGCCGGCGCGATAGTCATAGGCCATCAGATGAAGCCGGTCGACCAGCCGGGCCAGGGCGGCCGCCTCCAGATTGACAATCTTGTCGGGAACGGCCGACACAGCGATGGTAAGCTCCAACTCCCTGTGCTCCGATGCAGAAAACTCGTCAAGCTGTCGGCGCAATTCCGCTATCAAGAGTGTGAAATTCGGACGATCCTCAGGGTGCACCAGGTTTTCCGCACGTCCTCCCGAGACGGGAAACTCCCAATCAATGTCCACACCATCGAACAGGCCAGGATAGGGCCGAAAGAACGCATCGATCACGGATCGTGCGAACCGCTCGCGAGAGAGCGGCATGGCAGCGGCGGCCGAGAAATACTTCGATCCATTCCAACCGCCCAGCGAGATCAGAATCCGAAGCTGCGGATTGTCCCGCTTCAATTCGGCGAGTTGGGCGAAGTTACCGCCGAGCGGACTCGAGAGCGAGATTCCATCGCAGGCTCCCGCGTCAAGGCAACGATCCGCAAGTTCGGCCAGTCCCTCCGTCGAAACGGTACCGAACGCATACATCAAGTGGGTCAGCTCGCGAACCGGAATCGTCCTGATGCCTGGACCGCCTGCCCGGGCCTTCCACGGGGCGACATAGCCTGCGATGACGGCGCTCCGGGCCGGCGCGGTCCGTCCCTGTTGAACCAGCGCATATCCGCCCACAAGCGCAGAAAACCCGCCCAGAGCGAAGGTTCGACGATCAACTGCCACGGCCTACGACCCTTCCTCTCAGATTGTATCCTGCTTCAAACGACAAGGTGGTCTGCGCGACGGATGAACAGTCCTGCTTCCGCGCACCTGTCGGCTCAGAATGATCAGCCCGAATTTCACCTCGCCAGACGGCCGATTGATCCATCGATCCCGAGCGCGCGCTCCAGGTTGATTGCCCCACACGGCCTGCCGCATTCCGGTCTGAAGCTGATTGAACTGGAGCCAGCGCGCAAGGAGTTGGCAAGAATTCGGATACACGCGAACCGTTCAATGGGACGAGAGCATAGCATGGCTGCAAGGTCTCGAAACGTGCCTTGATCTTCGCTTGACATAGCTTTTCGCACAGCAGGCACGCGGAGTTGTTCGACTGTCCGACAAACCTGGCTGGTTGCCGCGTGACATTGCGGGCGGCCGATGCTGTCTCATTCTGGCTTCGCCCCCCGTTCATTGAGCTGTGGTCAGCATCCTAGACGCCCTACGAAAACCGCTTTGCCCGAAAGAAGGGACGACTTTGCACCAGTAACCACGATACCGTGTCAAATCGGCGTCCATAATCGCTCGCCAATTGATCACGCCATGCAGACGCTGGTCGAAGACCGACCACGCCATCGCTGCCGCGCAGAGCAGCCAGCCTGTCAGCGTGCTCAGGAGGTATCGTCCCTGTCCCGGCGCTTGTGACGGAGCAAGTCACGATAGCCGCCTCGCATGAGACGCAATCCAGTCTGGACAAGGCGAATGGTCCGGCTGCGCAGATCGTGCGTTTTCCAGCCTCGATCGGGAATGCGGGGATGACCAAACAGGCCTTGCGCGATCTTGCGATAGCTGTTGCCTTCCAGCCACCCGTCCATTGCACGCAAAGCGAGGATATGCCGATGCCGGGTCCCGGTCGATTGAGCGAGAGGGGCCCGCCCAAGAGGACGCTGTTCGAGCGCCAGCCAGAACCGGTGCGCGGCCAGCAAGCGGAGATCGAAGTCGCGGTCGAGCGGCAAGTCAACGGCAACCATTGATCCGCGCCCGGGAAGTTCTTTCAGCCAAAGCCGATGCCTCGCGCCTCCGAGGGGCACGATGGCGTGCCATCCATCCGGCGCCTCACGAAGCTCGCAGCCCGCCAGGTCGGCGAAATCGAGTTCGTACGGCCTGGACGCAGTCGGGCAGATCGCCGTGCGGATCGTCAGCACGGTCGACAATGCCTCGGGCGACCAGAAAACAGCTTGTTGGTCGAACGCCTGTTCCGGATCAGCCGCGAAACGTCAGCCCCCACTTCCGTCGGAAGTGATCCGTCGCGCTGGATTGTTTGCTCCCGAGGGCCTTGAAGTCTGCTTGATACTCACGATCGCGGCGTAGCCACTCCCAGGCTATGTCGTCCGCCTCGGCTTTCCTGATATCGTGATATGCGCGCTCTGATCTCCAGTCCGCACCTGACATTTGCACTATTTCCCCGCATCTTGTGAATGCACGCGCAAGGAAACTGCAGGCCTGTGACGATTTATGGTTGCAGTCGTATAATCATTCAACGTTCCACGCACTTTTGCGATGGAATGATCAACTTTTGCGATCTGAAGGCTCCGGCTTCCGCTTCAGATACCGTCACACCTCACTTTTGTTGCAGGCCGGCGCGGGAAGTCAGGACGGATCCGGCACACCATCCCCGGCCTGACACACCGAAAGGACCATGTGCGGCTTTCGCGCCTCGTGGCGGCGGGCGGCAATCGGCGCCCGACGCAGCCGGCTTCTCCGGATTTTATTACGATTGTGGGTCACTACGTCGTCCGTGCAGCGCAGATCAGGCGATGTCGCCGACCGCATGCGGTCTTTTTCCTGACGGGTCGGCGAGGATATTCAATCTGATTGCGCACATGATCGCTGATCACGTTTCCAGGGACTGCTCCCGCACCGTCGGCTGGATACCCGGAATGACAAACGTCGGTAAGTTTTTTTTGTCGCGCCATGTTGCCTGTCAGGCATAGGGCGAGACGGGCAGCGAAACACCGGAGCGCATGAGAGCGCAGACCGGAACAGCACGGTCTTCGATCATTTTGAGCACCACCAACCCGCGTTGCGGATCCTGCCCGCTCGATGCCGAGATGGTGTTCGAGGATCCTGTAGTTCCAGGACGAAGTGCCGAACATGTGATGGACCCGCCACCGGGCAGATCCGGCGCCGGCCACGACTTGCAAGACGAACCCCGTAACGACGAAGCCCGGCACGGCAAAGAGCAAAAACCGGACCCGACCACGCACCGGCGCGCCCGGGGAAGCAACGCTCCAGGAAACGGCATTGGCGCAGCAGGCGCGCAGCGCGCCGGCGCTTCGGCCGGAAACGCACCGCGATGCCGTGCCTGGCCGGCATGGCGCGCGAGCTGGATGCGTTGTTCGACCAGAGATCGCAAGCCGGCGGGTTTGGCGCGACAGATCGTCTGGATTCTTCCGCACAGGGATGCCCTTCCGGCAGCAGAGTTGGCCAGCAACGCTTTATACCATGCCGGATCCGGAAGTGACGGGCGCTTTGGGCGCAGCCGGTTACTGCGGCCTCCATACGTGCAACGTATCCGGACTGTCCGAAGCCGCACGGGCTTCGAGGGTGCGGGAAGACCGCAGCTTGCCGCGACATATATCGGGCGGTCCATGCAGGCAGCGAAATACCAGTACCGGCTCGTGTAGCGCTATATTTCATGCTGCTGGTTGAGCAGCTTCAGCCCGAGACGCGCGTTCCCCCGATGCGGTCTTGGCCCGGCCCGGCTTGCATCGCCCCGGCCGCATGTTCAGCCGCCGCGCCTACAGCGCTGGTTGCCCGTTCGTAGTACGATTGCAGCGACCGGAACAAGACATCCAGAGTGACCTGCCGGTTGACCAGCTTGGCGCCGAGTTCGCCAGCGAAACCATCGAGCGCATCATATGCGGCAATCACGGCTGAAGCATCGGCTTCGGGCGGCTCGTTCCCGGCCAGCGGCGGGACGAGGTGAAGGAGCCAGTCGACCGCCCCTGCCCGCGCATCTACAGGGATTGCGGCTGAAGACTTGCGGAGCGGGCAGCGGAAGCCGGCCGCTGACGACCACGCTGTCGCTGCCTGGACGCGAGGCCGATCAACGGGAGCCCTCCCGCCCGGCTCCGGCGCTATGCGCCTCCACAAGCCCAGTTAGCCCCGCCTGCGCGACAGCCCGACGGGCGCGGGCTGCGAGTGAACTGACGGCTCGCGCGTGCAGCTGAAGACCACACGCCAGAACTCCTGGATCTCGAGCGGTGGCCGGAATTGGGCAGGCGGTCAACTACCAACGCTGATCATTGATCCAGATGACAGCCACATGTCACCTTCACTGACGAACATCGGCCGGCTAAGCGCACAAGGATTGGCATGCGGGCTCTATCACCTACTGTCCTCGCCAACGGCCGTATCCGGTCCACCACCCGGTCATTTGCCGAGATGCTGCGCGCGCAGGTCTGCTGCAGCAGCGAAATTTCGTTCCTCATGGAAGCGCATGATGGGCTCTCCGCCGCAATCGCCGGACGCGCAGGTTTCAAGGGCCTCTGGGCATCGGGCCTGTCGATTGCCTCCTCGCTCGGATATCGCGACGCCAGTGAAGCATCCTGGAGCCAGCTCGCCGGGGTCGTCGAGCGAATCGTGGACTCGGGCCAGCTACCGGTTCTGGTCGACGGGGACGGCGGCTTCGGGAACTTCAACAACGCCCGTTTGCTGGCCCGCAAACTCCGCCAGTGTGGTGCTGCCGGCGTCGCACTGGAAGACAGCTGCTTTCCGAAGACGAACTCGCTCCTTGGCGACCGGCATCCCCTTGCCGACGTCGATGAGTTCTCAGGCCGCCTGCGCGCCGTAAAGGACACGGTCGCGGACGATCTGATTCTCGTGGCTCGTATCGAATCGCTGATCGCCGGCCACGAAATCGACGATGCAATCTCCCGCGCCCACGCCTATGCCGAGGCAGGAGCTGACGCGATCCTTATTCACTCGCGAAGAACCGCCGCGGACGAGATCTTCGCATTCACCAAGGCCTGGCAGAACAAGTTACCGGTCGTGATCGTTCCAACGAAGTACTATCGAACGCCGGTTTCGGCATATCGCAAGGCCGGTATTTCCACGGTGATCTGGGCCAATCACTCCATGCGCGCTGCAACAGCGGCAATGCGGCAGGTCTGCAGTCGCATTGTCGCCGAGGAGAGTACTGCCGGCATTGAGCCTGCAATTGCGACGCTCGATGAGATCTTCGAACTGTTCAGATACGATGAACTCGCTGATGCAGAAGCACGATATCTGCCTCAGCGACGACGCCCGGAGCGCCATGAACAAAGCAGCAATGATTTTGAAGGATTGCTGTCATGAAGTCGTCTGGCATCCGGTCCGGAGCAAGCGACTCAAGGTTCTTTTCGACCGGCATGACGTCGAACGACAGACAGCCTGTCTCGTCGTACCGCCGCGCCTTACCGGCATCCCTAATTCTCTCAATCGTTTCACCGTTTGAAGGGCTTGCCGTCCACCCGGAGCGGCTGCTCTGCAGGATGAACGGCCCTCCCGATGTGGAATGGTGATCAGCTGCGCTTCGCGCCACAGCAACAAACACAGCCAACGCGCTGAACGAGGCGTCAGAGGCCTGGCGCAACGCCCGGCTGTCTCATCCAAGTCTGCGACTCGAATTGACCCGTGGCCCGGGACAACGAAAGCGAACCGAATGGCAAGCACCGCTCCCAGACATGCCGTCATTCTTGCCGCCGGCGCCGGTTCCCGCTTGCGACCTCTGACCGATCTGCGGCCAAAGCCATTGGTCGAGGTCAATGGAACGCCGATACTCCACAACGCCCTGCGACGTCTGGAGGCGGTCGGCGTGCAGGAAGTGACGATCGTCATCGGTTACCGAAAGGACGCAATTCAATATGCGTGCGGCAAGCGCTTCGGCAAGCTGAAAATCGACTACGTCGAGTCTTCGGTTTTCGATCGCACGGGCAGCGCATACTCGCTTTGGCTGGCGCGCGACGCGCTCCTGCGCGGCGACATCTACCTCCTCGAGGGTGACGTCTTTTTCGAGGAGGACGCGCTGCACTGTCTTGCCCGCGGCACATCTCCTGACGCAGCAGCCGTCGCGCCATTTCGGGCAACAATGCAAGGATCTGCAGTCCTGCTCTCCGAGTGCGGGTTCATCTCGAGCTTTCGCATGAAACAGTCCGGCGCCGACCTGCCGGCTGGCGGGCCGATGCTTTTCAAGACACTCAATCTGTTTCGACTCTCGGAATCGACCCTGCGGACGACGATTGTGCCTGCGCTCAAGGACATTATCGGTTCAGGAGCTAATCAAGCTTATACCGAAGAACTGCTGGCGTTTCTGATCGAACGGCGCGGCCTGCGGCTCGCGGCAGCGCGATGCGATCATCTGCGCTGGTGGGAGATCGACACGGCCGACGATCTTCGCATCGCAAGCAGCCTGTTCGCCGACGAGAGCATAACACGGCGGCAGGCCGGCCCCCGAAATGATTGATTGCGACAAGTGAGTGCCATGCTCCGGTATCTGCTCGATCCGGCTAACGCGATCACAGCATCGGGCATGATATTGTCCGGGGTCGCCTTGTCTCTCGTGACGGACGGCCGCATCGAACTTGCCGTTGCAGTCGCACTCTGGGCAATGCTTGCAGACCATCTCGACGGGATTGTCGCACGCCGGATCCGGAACCGTTCAGAAGCAGCCGCAACGATGGGCAAGAGTCTCGACGGCTTCTCTGATCTCATTTACGGCGCGGTATTTCCCTCGATCGCGTTGCTGCAGTTGCACGGCGTCACCCTGCTGTCTGCCGCTGTGGGCACCACGCTGCTCGTCGCAGGTGCCCTCCGTCTGAGCTACTTTGGAATCACTGGCCTGTCGACGGATCGTTGCTTTACGGGTCTGCCGTTATCCTATGACGTTCCGATCCTTGCACTCCTCGTGCTGGCAGAGCCCTTTGTGCAACAGCCATTGTTCTCATGGCTGCTTCCCGGCACCTTTGCCACACTCGCCGCGTTGCACGTTTCATCCATTCGGGTTCCGGCCCCGACCCGATCGATGTACATCGCAATTGTTCTGTTCAGCGTCGCGGCTTCAGCCGCTCTGTCGATCCGTGCGCTGTTTTTTGCCTAGCCGGATCCCCTCATGCGCCAGGAGGCACCAATGCGCAAGGACGTTATCGACTTGTCACGAGCGGTACCACCGGTCGTTCCGGCCCTGGAGGCCGCGCTCGCAAAGAGCATCGAGGCACGAGTTTACCGTCCTGACGCCGGAGGGCTTCTGAGAACAAACCGGCCGCGCGGAACAGAGGAGGATCGAAGAACCGGGGCGGAATGGATCTCCCAGCGCCTCGGATTCACGCCGGACATCGACCGCATGATTGTCACCAATGGCACCCTGAATGTCCTGTTCCTGCTGCTCAATCACCTCGTGGGCAGAAGCGGCACATTGCTCACCGAAGAGATGACGTATCCCAACATGCAGGCGCTGTCCGGCATTCTCGGCTTCAATATCAGGGGAATACCGATGGATCGTGAAGGGTTGAAACCGGACGCGTTCGAGGATGTTTGCCGCAAGACCAACACGTCCAAGGTTCTCTACACGATTCCTACTGTGCAGAACCCCACGGCGGCCGTCATGTCATCCGGAAGACGCGTCGAGATAGCTACGATAGCGCGAAGATACAACGTTCTCATCATCGAGGATGACGCACAGGCACTGATGGTCGAGGACGCGGGAGCTCCGATTGCAACGCTCGCTCCGGAGCTTACCTGGTATGTGATGGGGCTGGCCAAGACGGTCGTGATGGGAATGCGCGTGGCGTTCCTGATGGCTCCGCGAGCAGGGGATGCCACCGCATTGATGGAAAAATTCGGCAAGATGTCGATGTGGTTTGTGGCTGCACTGCACGCCGAACTTGCCCAGGCCTTCGTTGCGAACAGGACCGCACATGAGGCAACAACAAGCATCCGGAAGATCGCCGCCTCACGGCGCCGGATTGCCGCAGACGTCCTGCAAAGGCCTGATCTTGCCGGCGGGCCGCTGGGACTTCACGTCTGGGTCCCGACCCGACCGGACGCCAGGAGCCTGGCGAGCGAGGCTCTGGCGGCAGGTGTACTTGTGCGTCCAGGTTTTCAGTTTGCAGCTGAACCGGTACCGACCGGAGCGATGCAGGGACTTCGGGTGTCATATTGCGAAACACGTAACGAGGACGATCTGCGACGCGGTCTGGCGATCTTGGCAAAGATCATTTCGGCCCGGGACGCCTGGCCGGATACTGCGGCTACCTCCGGTCATTGATCGCTGTGCGGCGGTCCGGCCATAACCGTTTGCGAGATCGCGACTGACAGGCGCCCGTCGGGCGGAGATTACCACCCCGGCAGGCTCACTTCACGGCAGCTGTTGCAGGATGAGGACGAGGAGAAGGCCGAATGACGGAAGCAAGCGAACTGTTTCGCGGAGCGGCGCGCTACTACACACGACACAGGCTCGGCTATCCCGAAGATCTGTTCCGATCATTACTTCGCGTCTGCCGGCTCGCAGACAGGAGCCGCGCGATCGACCTCGGTGCGGGGACCGGACAGATCAGCATTCCCCTTGCCCATTCGATTGCGGATGTGCTGTCCGTCGATCCCAATGATGAAATGATCGAGGAAGGCAGGCGAAGGGCGAGGGAAAAAGGACTTGCGAACATCCGGTTTGTGGTATCGCGATCTGAAGATCTTCCCGAACCTGCGCCCTTGTTTCACATTGCGACGATTGCGAGCTCATTTCACTGGATGGAGCGAGACAGGGTACTTTCAAAGCTGTGCCGGATGCTGGAGCCGGACGGGTGCGTTGCGATCATCGATCGCGAGCGGCGCGGTTCGCAGCCCGACGGATGGACCACAGCGATGTGGAACGAAATGAGAGATTTCTGGGGAGGGAGCTTTCCGGCGGGTCCTGGGACCGTCCGGCAAATGACCGTGTCGCACCTTGAGATGCTCCAGGCTTCCGCCTTCAATGAAGTAACAGAACTACGTCACTACTACGAGCACAAATGGAACATCGATGATCTTCTGGGTTACCTTTATTCCACGTCTGCAGGTGCTCCGGGTACTCTGGGTCCTCGTCGTGACGAGTTTGCGAGGCGCATGCGCCGCCTGCTGCTGTCCTGTTCACCCTCCGGCTCCTTTGTAGAACAGGGCTACATCACGACATTGCTCGGATACAGACCCTGATCGTCGCAGGCCCGTACGCCCGCCTGTCGCGCTTATTCCCACGCCCTGGAATAGCAGTCGCCTCTTCATGGACGTCCGCTTCCGCCTGCGCGCAAGAACCCGTTGGGCGGCCGCTTCAAACCGATGTTCTCTCTCAGGGTTTGTCCGCAGTACGCGGATCTGAATCGTCCCCGTCTGCGCAATTCGGGGACCACAAGCCCGATAAAGTCCTTGAGTCCGCCGGGAACGGTCGCCGGCATTACGTTGAAGCCATCGGCTGCACCCTGATCAAGGAACTCTATCATGACATCTGCGATTTCGTCCGGTGTCCCCACGATCATCAGGTGGCCTTTGCTGTCCGATATGAAGTCGATCAGCTGTCGCCAGGTCATGTTCTGCCTTGCCGCCACCTCGAGGAGCAGTTTCTGTCGACTCTGGACGAGATTTGTCTGCGGCAGGGCCGCGGGGACCCTGGCGTCAAGATCGATCGCGCGCAGATCCGCAACGGAGCCCAGCACGCGATCTGCCAATCCAATCCGGGCATCGATGTGCGTATAATCTTGCAGTCTTCGGAGGATCCCGGAGGCCTCCTGCCTCGTTCTCCCGACGATCGGGACAAGGCCCGGCATGATCAGCACCTCGTCCTCTTCCCGCCCGAGGGCGTGCGCTTTCTTTCTGATCGTTGCGTAGAACCTCTTGCCACCCTCCAGAAACGGCTGGGCGGTAAATACGACCTCGGCGAATTCTGCAGCGAACGACATTCCAGCTTCCGATGCGCCGGCCTGGACCAGCACGGGATGCCCCTGCGGCGGCCTTGCGACGTTCAAGGGACCTCTGACTGACAGAAATTGCCCGCGGTAATTCAACGGGTGCAGCTTGGTCGTATCAACGAAAATGCCCGTCTTCTTGTTGCGAATGAAAGCATCATCTTCCCATGTATCCCAAAGTCCTCTGACGACCTGGACGAACTCTCTCGCGCGCGCATAGCGGGCGTCGTGATCCGGCAGCTCCTCCTGGCCGAAATTGCCGGCCTCGAACTTATGACCCGAGGTAACAACGTTCCATGCCGCGCGGCCGCCTGACATGTGGTCGAGCGAGGCGAGCATGCGTGCGAGATGATAAGGCTGCTGGTAAGTCGTTGTCGCGGTCGCAACAAGGCCGATGCTTGTGGTTCTTGACGAGAGCGACGACAGAAGTGTGATTGGCTCGAAGCCGTCGTTCCGGCCCGCACGAGCTATTGCCGCCGGATCTGGTTCCATTACGCTTGGCGTATCGGCCAGGAAGATGAAGTGAAATGCGGCATCTTCGGCGAGCCGTGCCAGAGATGCATAATGATCGATATTGATTCCGCCATTTGCGGGTACGTCCGGATCCCGCCAGGCGCCTTCGTGATATCCCGCCTGGTTGAGAAACAGCCCCAGCTTCATGTCGCCCCTGTTTGGCATGCCTGTCTCCAGTTCGAAGAAAATCCGCCGGCGCGGTGCCCGTCAGCTGTTCATTCGAGCCAGGGGGCCGCGCCCGCCGGCAGGCTCAGGTCGTCCGGATTCACTTTGGTCGGCGAGAGCCGCTCCCCTGACAAGGCGAGCAGAAATGCTGGAGGGATATGTCCTCGATCAAGTGCATCGAAATGTCGAACCACTGCCGGTCTGATTACTCCAGTTGAAAGACAAACTGTGAAATCGTCACCGCTGAACACTGGTAGGCCCGCAGATCCGTTTCGGCCACACCGCTCACCGGAGCAGGCGAAGACTTGTTCACCTGACAACCTGATCGCGTGTCGCCCAGCGGAAAGCGCAGCTAAAGATTGCACCATTGCAGGCAGTTGACGAAACCGGGTAGCGATTGCGAACGAATGTAGCGTCTGCCGAAGCGACGAGGATTACGCTGCAGTCAACTACCGCGTTGGGCAATTGATGCAGCCGGCGAAGCATGGCATCGGTCGAAAGGAAGCCAGGACACGACCTCCGCACCGCCTTGACCACCGTCGGTTCACACACGCGATCCGCCGGATGTAACCTGCAGAAGTTAGCTGGCGCCCGGAGCCACTTCAGCGCGCAGCGTCAAGGTCGCAGGGGGCTCCCGGAAGAAGCGATCCTGCGCGTGCCAGTCCGGTCGGGGCTCCGGACCAACAGGAGCCTTCTTCCCGGAAAGCCGCGCTTCCGGCGACTGATAGCGATAATGGCAAATTGCAACACTTAACATTTCGGTCCACGGCCGGCGGGTTGCTGCCCGATTGCCCAGAGGGCAGCGGAGTATACGGGGACCTGAGCAGATGTCCGGAGGCAGTCATGTTTGCAGCGAGTGAGATATTCAGTGGTGCTGCGCCCTACTACGCGCGGCACGCCGTACCTTATCCGGAGGATGTCTTCAGATCGTTGATCCGGCTTTGCCGCCTCACCACGAGTACTCGTGTACTCGATCTTGGTGCCGGCACGGGACAGATCGGCCTTCCCCTGGCGCAATCCGTAGGGAACGTGTTTTCCGTCGATCCAAGCAGCGAAATGGTCGAGGAAGGGAGGCGAATGGCAAGCACGCGTGGAGTCAACAATCTGGACTTCCTCGTGTCGACGTCCGAGAACCTGCAATTGCCCGCCTCATCATTTGACCTCGCAACCATTGCCCTCTCCTTCCACTGGATGGATCGGGCCGCGACACTGGCAAAGCTGTCACAAATCGTGAAACCTGATGGATGCGTCGCGATCATCGATCGCGTGCGGGAGCATTCCGAACCTGGAGAATGGTACAATGCAATGGTGAACGACATTACCGACTTCTGGGGCGGCAGCCTGCCCGCCGGTCCCGGAGGCGTACGGTCAAGGCTGACAGGATCGCATCGGGAAGTCCTTGGCGCTTCCGATTTCAACGAAATCACGGAACTTCGTCACGACTACCAGTATCAATGGATCATTGATGACCTTCTTGGCTGGCTGTCCTCGACCGCAATGGGTGCACCAGGCACTTTGGGCCCCCGTCGCGAAGGGTTTTTGACGCGCGTCCGTCAGCTTTTGCTGTCGCACTCGCCGTCGGGCTCTTTTATGGACCGCGGTCACATCACGACCTTGATCGGATACCGATCCCGAAGCAAAAGCCTTTGAGCGAGCGCTGGCTGATTTCCGGTGTACGTCCTGCAGACATGCCGACGGAGCTCCGTCGGCAACTTTCCATACAGGTTCGAAAACCGCGATTGTTGCGCTGGCCAGACAGCATCAGGGCGATCAATCGAGATCACAGTCATTGATGACGCGTTCTGATTGAGCCCGCCGGGCGAGGAATACGCGATCGCCCTACCCGGAATGGCGCGTTTCGATCGCCCGAGCTCTGGTCCAGAGCAGGCCCTCGCTCCATATGTGTCCGACACGTCCCCACCGGCAGGCAGCAGCAACGTCGGGAAAGAAGCCACATCCATGGTGATTGGCGCTCGTATTGCAGAGCAGCGGAAGCCCCGTAAGCCTTTCATACTCGACGAGAAGCCGGGCGATCGCGTGCCGGGATTCGCGGGGGACTGTCTGCAATCGCGCGGACCCGTCGAGGTGCACCACGGCAGGAATCCTGTTTCGCAGTTCAGCCAGCGTCTGGTGCTCGAAAAGCATGTAGCGGTCGGGCGTTCCGGGGCTGAAAAATTCCGGTGCCCGATCCTCAAGGCAAATCGGCGCCACGGGTCGGAAATGCTCCCGGCGTTTGATGCCGTTGAGATGGTTCTTCATCGCTGCAGAGGTCGCGGCAGCAAGAATGCTCCTGCCCCCCAGAGCTCTCGGTCCGAGTTCCGCTCGACCGTCAAGGAAGACCACAGGGTGGTTGTCTGCCAGGATAGTGGCAAGTTCCTGCATGCTGCAGGGCGACGCCTCCCATTCGCTTGGTACATCGGCGCGCTGCAGGGCCGGACCGCTATAGACGGACCACTCCAGCGGCATGAAACCCCTGTCTGCCGCCAGCGCGGAGCAGGCGGCACCGATTGCCGAGCCGCTGTCGTTGGGAAACGGCGGCACCCAGACAGCATCGAACAGGCCTGACGCACGCAGCGTCGTATTCCATTTGATGTTGAGACCGCAACCGCCGGCAATACAAAGATTTCGGATCCCTGGCAGGTACGAATGGCGCTGCAAGGCAGCCGTCATTTCCCGGACGAGCATACGCTCGAGAAGACAATGAAATGACGCAAGCACATTTTCGGGCGAGTGATCCCCCAGTCTTGCGATGCTGACCTCGAGGAGGTCGTGCCACGCTGCAAGCGCGTAATCTATGCTTCCGACCTCTCCGCGGTAATTGCGACCGAGCCTGTCGTCCGCCGCAACACGCTCCTCGTAGAGCTCCTGAAATATCGCCACGATCGCTTCATCAAAGGACCCGAGCGCGATATAGGCCATTACCTTGCCGGCAATGCTCCGGTCTCCACCTCCGGAGCGGTTCGGTCTTTTGTAGGGGCCAAACTTGTGGCCCGCCAGTACATAGGCATGTCCGATCACCGGAAACAGCGATCCAACAAAGCAGGCCTTGTGGCGCTCTACATGATAAAGACGCGGAGGTATGCCGCCGTCCCACACAAGACAGACAGCGGGTTCTCCTGTCTGCGCAAACGGGCTGGTGCAGTAAGCCGACGCAAGATGCCCTGTCACGTGCGGGTAGCTCCTGTAAGGCAGGACTTCGCGACCGAGCATGAGGCCCGAGCTTTCGCACGCGGCCAGCAGACCGCTGGCGTACGGCTCAAGGTAGGGCGCCGCCTTGAGAGTGACAGGCTTGCTACCGCTGACGACATCGAACCGCGTCTGCGGGTCACCGGGCCAACCGTCGATGACGTACGCATCGATGTCCTTTGGACCAAGACCCTGCGCGGCCAGGGCGACCACAATGTCATCCAGATTGCCAATATGCAGGTAGCGCGGATTGTTATCCCGCTTTTCCTGCTCAATACAGAAGACAAGACGCCCGTCCTCGACGAGGGCGATTGCTCCATCATGTGTCAATTTGATACCGCAGATGCGCATCGTGCCTCCATCCTGGTTGCTGCGTCGCGCCCCGGGTTCAAGGATCGAAGCCGTCGGGACTGCCGCTCCAAAGTTTGCGAGCTCCGGACCACTCGCATGACCGTCCTTGTTCCGGAAATGCGTCCGGCCTCGTTTGCCATCGTAGTTCGACACACGCGTTGCACCGGCCGCTACAGACGCACGTTGCGTTTGCGTTGTCGCATTTCGGATCTGGAGCGATGCAGTATGCAGGCCAGGTGCGGGCTGTCGAAATCGCTTGACGCAGGAGACCCGATGCCACCGCGGCAAGATCGCGTGGCGGATTCCGCACATCGGGAAAGGTCGATTACCAACAGCGGTGGGCGAGGTCGGCCAAAGCCTGTTTTCGGACTGCTGTTCGGTGCACGCATCACAAATCAGTACTGGCTGCCGAAGCGGTCTTCGCCGATTGCGCGCGTTCACGAACAACGTTGATCACTGCGGCCCGGCGAGCGGCCATCCGCCTGGCGGCAGACTTTGGCGCATTGGAGCCTGCGCGCGCCATCGCAGAAGCGCGCAACAGAAGGCGATCTGTAACACGGCTCGCCATCGGGCCACCTCTGCTCTTCCCTCTTCCGCTGAGGTCCGTAGCTGGCAAACAGGGCGTGTGACCCGTTGCTCGTTCCGCGCCTCGCCGGCACCTCTCAGGTGCAGGGTTTTCTGTCGCTCGCACCGCGGCTCGGCCCACATGCAACTGTGAGCTGCGCCAACTATCCGGCCGGTTGCCGGAAGATCAGGAGCGCCGGTCCGGGCAAGCGCTGATGAACTGACGCCGGCTCCGTGAGAACACCAGTCGCGCACCGGCCGACTCAATAAAGATCAAGTGGAGCGTCTCGCCCTATCCCCTGCATGCTGGACTCAACTTCACCCGTCAGACCGGACGTGACAGAAGCTCACGGCCACGATCTGCATAATCCGGATTGCATGGAGACAACGCGGCAGGAGCAGATCTGCCGGCGCCGGGACAGGATCGTCCCGCCTGGCATGATGTCGCTTGTTGCAGGCTCCCCGAACCATCGCATCTTCCTGAGTTCGCATCGAATTAGTCGATTATAGTCATCCATTTGTAGCGCTCCGGATGCGATGGATCACGCGCCAAGGGTCCTATTTGTTCGGGGGTATTATGCGAGTCAACATCAAAGACCGTGCTACGGGCGCAAACGTTCGGCACGTGCATCACAGTGAGCCATTGTACGTGGCTGCAGACAAAGTCCGGTTTCGACCAGTCACGAAACAGGGCGGCCTCGCCATTGCGCTGTCGACAGCAGCATGGCTTGTCTGCAACCCGCTGCCGGCACAGGCAGCCAGCGTTCAGGACCAGAAAAGCGATCCGCTGGATGAGGCCGGCAAGCAAGCGTCCGCGAAAACAGGGTCGGCCCGGGGAGCAGATCATCACCGGAAGAAAGCAGGCGCCGCGTCGACCTCGCGATTGCAGACCGGCGTTCAACGGCGCAAGGCGAATCAAGTTGCGGACAGTTACACGATTGAAAAGAAGCCCGATCCGTTCGCAAAATTCCAGAACCTCCGCGAAAAGGGACTGGTCGTCAGCATACCCGGGCCAGCCGATACAGTGGTTCAGGATGCCGGTGGCGTGAGATCTGCGCTGGCCGAAGTCGGCATCGGTTATCTGTTGTGGTCACAGGTCACCTACACAAACAATCTTCTGCCGAATTCGGCCAGAAGCACCATCGCGAACCAGCTCTACAACGGGCAAAATCCGACGTTCAACACCGTAAACTACATGTGGGTGACCTATGATCTCAGTCGATTTGGTATTCCAGACGGCCAGATCGTCGTGGGGGCCGAGGAGCAATCCTGGACATGGCAACCTGGCGGGCCGGATCGACTGGGCATCAACACGATTTCGTACTATCAGACTTTCTGGGACAGGAAGCTCGAACTCAAGGTCGGCTATCTCAGGAATTCACATGAATTCGCCGGCACGGTGGTTGGCGGAAATGCGGGATCAAATGTTTTCGGTCCCTCGTCGAGCATACTTTTCCAGGGAGGCCTGAGCGCCGCCCCGGCACCAACGCCCGCTCTCAACCTGAAGTATAACTTCGATGATCACCTGTACACCAAGGTGTCCTTCCAGCGTGCTGACAGTCCGGATGGGCTCTTTACTCAGATCACCGAGAACCCCACGGGCCTGAACTGGAGCACGACTCATGCCGGCGTTCTCTACCTTGATGAAACCGGCTATCTGAACAAGGCTGCTCCAGGCTCGCCGCAGACCTGGCTGAGGGCGGGCGCAGGTTACAACACCAGCAGCTACAAAAGTCTGGCGCTTCCAAATCAACAGAGAACCGATCCGAACACCTTCTATTACATCGCCGCGGACAGGCAGTTCCTGCAGACGAATGTTCAGGATTCGGCATCTCGTGGCATCTACGGCGGATTCTCGGTCATGGGAGCTCCTCCTGATCTGAATACGGTCAGCCAGTACTATGAGCTACGCTTTTATGTGAACGGACCTTTCGACTGGCGGCCGACCGACCAGATTTCCATCGTCGCGACTGACACGGTGTGGAGCAAGCTGGCGGTCGACGCCGCGCTGGCGAAAGGAAAGCTCGTTCATCGGGACAGTCAGGCAATCGCGGCCACTTACACCGCCCATCTCGCACCGGGAGTCTATACAAGCGTAGGACTGACCTACATCAACAATCCAACCAGCATCACGTACACCCCGCAGATCGGACATGCCCTGAATTTCTCCGTGTCAACGAACATCTTCTTCTAGGCGGGTACTTGTCGAACGGGCGCTGCCGATCAGGAGGCGATCGGACGGCAGCGCCTTCTTCAGCAATGTGCTGCCGGGTCGTTGTTGTGAGGGCGCGAACACGAAGGACCCCGCAGCTATGCCGGAATGGAGACGAGAAGCTCAAGCAGCGACGAGTTGCAGCACGACATCCCTCATTGCGATTTCCGCCGTCTCGTTCGCAACCGAAGCTCTACACCCGTCGTGGCAACGACTGGACCAAGCACTTCAAGAAAGTCGCGCACGACGCCTAGCACATCACCGCCGCGGCGGCGATCATCGACGGTGAGATCGTGGTGCCGTCGGCCGACGGGACCACCGACTTTTCAGTGTGCGGCAGAACGAGCTGCGCGGCAACTCGATCAGGATCGTGCTGGTCGCTTTCGATCTGCTCTATCTCAACGGCCGTGATCTCCGTAAGCCGCCGCTGAAGGAACGTAAGGCCGCGCTGAAAACAATCCCGGTACCGACATCCAGTTCAGTGAAAGCTTCGAGGGGGAGGACCCCGAGATATTCAAGCCTGCCTGCAAGCTCGGCTATGGGGGCGTCGTGTCTAAGGTGGCAGACAACGTCTATTCGACCGGCACCCGCAGCCGGGACTGGGTCAAGAAGAGCTGCGCCCAGCGCGAGACGCTGACTATCGCCGGCTTCGAGCTCGACTGTAACGAATGGGACGGCATCTACGTCGGCCGGCGCGAAGGCGACGACCTAGTCTATGCCGGCAAGGTCGACCACGGTTTCGACAGGGCCTCGGCCGCCGATTTTCGGGAGCGCCTGACGCCGTTTATCCGCAAGACCCAGCCCTATACCAAGCGCGTTAAGAAGGCGTTCTGGGTCGAGCCGAAGGTGCTGGCTGAAATCGAATACCGCGCCAAATCCACCGAAGGGCAAGGTGCGGCATCCGTTCTTCCGGGGCGTGCGTGACGATTTATAAGACCTCGTGCATTCTTTGCGATGATACGGGCTGGGTTTGCGACAAACCATCAAGACCAGCCAACAACAAGACAACAACCAACAACAACAGCAAGAGAAAAGACGAAGAAGTGCTGGTCGGCCATATTTCGAACCTTGTGTTCCGGTTTCCCGGTCCGATGCCAGGTCTCTTGTCCGCGTGCAGGCGGCAAGCATGCATCCGGAGAACGCGATACGCGTTATCCCCATGCGACCACGTCGGCGGCGAGGCCGCAGCTTCCACAGCATGTGGGGCGTGGTTCTCGCAGAGTTTGCAGCGAAACTGGCTGATGCGCGCCGATCCGCGCGGCCGGAGGAGCTTGAGGCAGTTCTAGCGGCCCCTAACGTCGTCGAAGTTCGATGCGAAAACAACAAAACCATAATAGTGGACCGATGGCCTCAAGGAGCATACCAAGGGCCGGAAATTGAGCCGTATGGGTCGGAAACTGTCTTTCGCGGACAGCGGTCGAGCAGCTATTGCACCGAGTGTCGCTAGCTACGCATTTGTGCGTGAGCCAAGCCCCTTATTGATAGGAGGGCAGCAGACCGTTCAGGAGATTGCACATGATCCGGTAAATCTCATAGGTGTCGATCTTGGCAAAACGCTCATCGATAGGTTCGGCCCAGAAGCGGGCGGCGGGATAACCGCGGCGGTGCCAGTACCCTTCAAGGTGTTTAGCAAGCGCCATCGCGCCTTTCTTGCTGAGCCAGTCTGCTCAACGACCGAACACGTTGCTGTTTGCCGCCGCCAGCGATGCACAACCGCCGAATTCCACTATTGTCTTCATCAGGTACCTCCCGCTTTGTCTGAAATGGAGCGCGAGATATAGCGGGACAGTTCCCTAGGCTTTCAAATTCAAACTTGACAAATAGAAAGGCGTTTGCGCGACCATACGCGGTTATCCGAACCTGGCTAAGTTCAAGAAGCATTTGGACGAATGGGCTGACGAGCACTGGGAGAACGTGAAGCGGCAGAGCGGATGAACCGGCAGCGGCTCCCGCAACCGACGCCCGATCCCGAGATGCAGGCGCGGGTATCGAAGGGCCTCAACGATCTCGTCGCGCAACTCAAGCGCGGCATTGGACCATCTACGGCCGGGTAAGGAATTATGCGCGGGGCAGTGATCGATATCCTGGATGTGGAGAAGCGGTTTCTTCGCGGCTGCAAGACGTGCAGAGCGCTCCCGGATCGAGAGAAGCGGTTTCACAAGGTCGAAACAGGCTGGCCCGATGTGGTGCGCGATACCACCGAAGCCTATAGCTATTCGGATGTGGCGATGCCTCGGTTTCGCCCATCGCCGTTCGATGTAAGCGACATGCTCACGGCGTTGGCTTGGGCTCGAGGATTGCAGCCGAATGAATTCCGGCTTGCCTGGTCGCGCTAATTCGATCTGTCATTTGGTCAAATCGGACGGAAAATCGGGCGCAGCGACGAAACCGCCCGCCGCTACTACAAGGACGTGATGCTGAAGATCTGGGCCAACGCGCAGACCGATATTCGTACGCTTATGCCTGCATCGAGAGCAATCGGTCGGGGATAGTTGGGGCTCAGCGCATGCGGGCATGTTTGTGAGCTTCACGAAAAGTTGCATCCAGTAGCGCTTGGTCTACTTGCCCTTTGTACTTTCCCGCCAACAGCTCGATCGCCTTGCGAAATGCTTGCTCGAAAGAACTTACGTCAACCCAAGTCTTCCCTGCAACTTGCAAGGGCCACGCATAATATTCATCAGCGGAATTCAGAAGGCCTGATGCTTCGATCTCGTACAAATATGGCGCGCCAGGTTCAACGGAGTTGATTCCGTCATCCATTACCGCCCATTGTTTATTCTGAAACAGAGCCATGAGTGTCCTCCGCGTTAACCTTCCGCGATGTTCAGGCATAATGCTTTAGTCCTAGGCTCGGCAAGGGACGCCGGTGCGCGCTTTCGGACCTCCGCCAATTCACAGGCTCTTAAATCTGTCGCTTGACTTGTGTGGCATCTGTGGCAGTTCTGGCCATCAAATCAACTAGGGTGGTGATTTGCACCCGGCAGGAGAAATCCTCGCCGGGCGTTCGTTTCAGGCAGCTTTCGCTTCGATTGGCTTAATCTTGTCCAGGTCGCTGCCAAGTTCTTGTTCGGCCATCTGCACGTCATAGGCATTCTGCAGGTTCAGCCAAAGCTGAGCAGAGGTTTTCAGAGCCTTGGACAGGCGAAGAGCAGTGTCCGCGGTAATCGAGGTCTCCTCGTTCGCGATGCGCTCAATCCTGGTACGGGGAACGCCGCAAACCTTGGCGAGTGCACCGGCCGAAATGTCGAGCGGGATGAGAAATTCCTCGCGTAGCACCTCACCGGGGTGCATCGGGGGCAGTTTCTTTGCCATATGACCCTCCTTGGTCTGGCTAATGGTAGTCAACGAACTCGACCTCCTTGGGACCTTCAGCGGTCCATGTGAAGCAGATGCGGAACTGATCGTTCACGCGGATGGAATGTTGGCCCTTGCGGTCGCCCTTCAGGGCTTCGAGGCGATTGCCGGGAGGAGCCAATAGGTCGTCTAGGTTCACAGCTGCGTGCAGATACTGGAGCTTACGGCGAGCTACCTTGAGCAGATCGGCCGGGAAGCCTTTCTTGGCTTTGCCGTTGAAGGCCGCTTCGGTCAGTTCGTCTTTGAAGCTCTTGATCATGAGCCATCTTGTATCATGTCGCGATACGGATTGCAAGGGGGCCGTATCATGGCGAGATACATTTTTGATGCGCTTTGACTTTGGGATGAGGTGATGGCCGCTCGTTCGGTAAAAATTCGCCATGATGAGGAAACCCGGGCGAAAATCAAAACCAGTCAGCTCATAAATCGGCTTTCTGATCATGTGCTTGGAAAGGTCGACATGAAACCGACGCAGGTAACGGCTGCGCTCGGCCTTTTGCGCAAGACGATTCCTGACCTTTCGGCGGCCGAGAACAAGACCGAAGTTGTTCACCGCTATGTCGCGCGCCTGCCTGAGAAGGCCGGAACCACGGACGAATGGCAGAAGCAGCACGCGCCGCAGAGCACGCTTCAGTAATCTGGCAGGCCCAAGCAGGTCCGCAAACAGCGCTGATATCCTACCCAATCTTTGCTTCGGCGGCGCGCGCGGCGGAGGGAAGACGGACGGCGTTCTTGGGGATTTCCTGGAGCATGCCGACGCCTACGGGCAGCACGCTATTGGGTTGATGCTCCGCCGGCAGCGTACCGAACTGATCGAGACCATCGAGCGATCGGAGCAGATTTATGGGCCGCTCGGCTGGCAGTATCACGAGCAGGACAAGATGTGGCGAGCGCCTGATGGGGCTCGGCTTCGGTTCGCGTATCTTGAGCGCGACGCTGACGCGGAGGCGTATCAAGGCCACAGCTATAACAAGGCTGTACGTTGAGGAGATCGGAAACTTTCCCAGTGACCGGCCAGTCCTCAAGCTCATGGCCACTCTCAGAAGCGGTGCGGGCGTCCCTGTTGGATTTAGGGCAACCGGCAATCCGGGCGGTCCAGGACATCAATGGGTCAAGGCGCGATATATTGATCCTGCTCCCATGGGCTTCCGTGTGTTCAGGGATGCAGTGAGCGGGCTCGAGCGGGTCTATATGCACGGGCAGAAATTGGAGTGAGCCTTGTCGCGAGATAAAACCTGATCGGGCAATCCAAGGTGTCGCTCGCCGGAGGCACTCGCGCGATGGATTGCCGCTTCGCGGCACCGCTATCACTACCCATCACGCGACCTTGTTAACCGGTCTCGCGACTGCACTCGCTTTCGGACCCCGCAGTCATTTCATGCCGGCGTCGCTATCACTGTCCCGAAATCGGGTGCCTCTTCAGTGGGCCTCCGCTACGCTCCGGCAACCTACCTTTAAGCGCACTCCCGGCAGACCTATTTGGGCTGAAGCATTGCGCTAGAGCATTTTCCGATCACGTTGCGTCGTAACCAGCCGCGACGAGATAATTTTGACATTCCTCGGGTGAGAAGCGTTTGAGAGCGTCGGCGATTGCTTGCCAGAGATCGGGCATGGTGTGCGCTGCCGCGGCCCGCAACAGCGCCTTCAATTTAGAGAAGGCCATTTCGATGGGGTTGAAGTCTGGACTGTAGGGCGGAAGATAGAGCAGGCTTGCTCCGACCGCCTGGATGGCCTCCCGAACGCCATGGACCTTGTGAGCGGGCAAGTTGTCCATGATAACGGTGTCGCCCGGCCGCAGCGATGGGGCGAGCAATTGCTCGACGTAGGCCAGGAAAGCGTCGCCATCCATTGGACCGTCCAGAACAAGCGGCGCGATCAGACCGTCGGAGCGCAATCCAGCGGTGAATGTCGTCGTCTTCCAATGTCCGTGTGGGATAGCTGCACGACATCGCTCGCCGCGTGGCGAGCGCCCGTAAAGCCGCGCCATTTTGGTGTTGGCGCTGGTTTCGTCGATGAAGACGAGACGCCCAGGGTCAAGATCGATTTGCCCTTCGAACCACTCCTCACGCGCGGCATTTATATCGCCGCGCCGTTGCTCGGCGGCGTGCGCTGTCTTTTTTTGAGTGTGATCTTTCTGCGCTGGAAAAAACGCCAGAGCGACGCGATGCCAGTCGATATTCCACGACGCTTCAACAGTTCTCGCAACTCGGCGAGCGTGATATCCGGCTTCGCTGTCACCGCCTCCAGAATCAATTGCGAATGCGCTTCGATGCGCTGCGATTTGCGGTCACCGCCCTGGCGTTTAGGAACGATGTCGCCAACTTCCTTGAGGCGACCGCGCCAGCGGATCGCGCTTGCCGCGCTGACACCAAAGCGCTCAGCAGCCTGTCGACAGGACATGCCACCGTCTATCGCGGCTACCACCCTTTGGCGAAGATCAACCGAAAGCGCCCTGGCCATACATGCTGACCTCCCTCGCCAGCATGCAGCTTGAATCTGACTCGCGCCGTTTTGGGAATCCCCACCCGATTCATTCCGGTCGGAAAATGCTCTAGAGTGGATCGCATCTAGAAATACACGGACGAGAATGCTGCACTTGAGCGCGCGGTGATCGACCTTCTTCCTTTTTGGAAGTAACCGCAGGGATAAAGCAAAGAAGCCGAGGTTGCCGCATGAACATTTCCCTTTGCCTGGCCATCATCTTTGCCCCTGCGGGTCTAGGGATCTCCGTTGTTGCTGCCATCTATTGGTGGAAAGCAAGCCGCGTCCCGATCCAGCATCCGGCAGCTTCGATTTCGGACGTATCCGAACAGCACATCATGAGCGGGCAGGTTGCGTTCTATGAATCCTCGCAGCTAAACAGCCGTGCTGCCGTCCTAACGGGGGTTGCCACGGTTCTTAGCGCCGTAGGTTCAGTATTTGGCGTTCTCTAGGGGGTGAGGCGACGAATCTAGAGGGCGTATAATGATGCGTCAGAGCGATTCGATCAGACCTTAATAAGCACACCGATGAGCCAAGCAATCGAGGAATTACTGAGACCGGCCCGGCTACTGGTAAAAGATGATAGTGTCTGGGACGGCCGTCATTTTATCTGGAAGCAACCCGCAAGCTGGATGCCCCAACTCACGGCCTGGCTCAGTCCGCGCTTTCGTGCGGATGGCATGCGGCGGTTGAAACCTGGCGAATTCCGCGATCTCTGCTGGGATGATCCCGACTGGTCGCGCGTGCTGGCAAAGTGCCTCACCGCCGATATCGAGTATCACACAGGGAAGCTGGCCGAGGCCATCGAATCCGCAGCGATACGCGCTTATCACGGTTGCCGCACCGCCGATGCCAGCGTCTATCACCGGGAAGGCTTGCGCACGCATGACCGAGCTGAGATGACGGGGCAATTGCAAGCAATCGTCGACGCACACCCCGAACTAAAATATCTAAAGGCACGCCTGCCGGAGGCGATTGCGGATATCGACAATACGCTCGATATCGGTTGCCTTTATGTCGTTGCGGATGATCAATCGCTGATCAAGCACGCTGCGCACTATCTCATCTATGGCAGCGAATGGATTTCAGCGGTTCTCGGTCATTCTTATCGACATGTTTTGAAGACGTATGGCGCGCCGACCCTGCTTGAGATCGACTTGCCGCTGCGTATGAGCAGTCTTGCCACGCGCGAGGAGTTGGCCGTCAAGATGCTGCGCGAGTGGACGCGCTTGTCCTGCAATCAGCCCGATTGGTCAGCGCCTATTGATTTTACGTTTATGTTGCGAACGAACATTCCGCCGGAATGGGTTGTCGGTCATTCCCATCCAAAAGAACTGACTGATCCCTTGGAGCATCGCAGCAAGTATCGCGTGCCAAACCCGGAGTGTATGCACTGCCGGGGCTTGTAGGCGGTGGTCTGCCTAATCTTCAAACCGGCGGTTACGAGACCTGCTCTCTGTTGCCTCGCGCTTCCGCTCGGTTGCGAACCGTTCTTGCAACACCGCTTTGGCAGCGTTGAGCGCACCGACAAGCGTCGAGATTTGATTGATTGGAAGTTGCTCAAGGAGCCTTAGCCGTCCCTCAAGCTTTGTTGCAAGCGAACCGCTCCAGCTCGTGGGATGAAGGCGCCGCACAATCTCCTTGAGCACAGCCGGCGGATCAGGTGCCTTGGCAAGGAGTTTCGCAGCCAACGGAAGCCATTCATGCGGCTCGCCATTCGCCGGACGCTTAAACAAGGTTGCTGATGCCGCCATCATCGGGTAGCGGATTGCAGGATCCGCGTCGCACCAGGCAAGAAGAACGTCGTGGGACACTACGCCCATCGGATTCTTCTGAAAGCGTTGAAAGTCGGAGAAGACCTGCACTGCGTTGTCTCTGGCCTTGGCGTCGCCCGAAAACGCTTCATCCAGCACGACGGTCGGACGAACCTGAAGAAGCCCAGTCATCAAGTCGTCCTGATCGTATGCGTATATGTCATCTTTCAATTACCCACATTTGACGTCGAATTTGAGCGAGGCGCCGCGGGCGAAATCTTGAATCGGTAGAATCTGTTGTGATTCGTTGTTGAGCACCTGATTCGGAAGCGCGGGGTGCTCGATGGGCTTGGTGAAGGAACGCGCGGGGGCGCGTGCTCAGCGATTGACGACCGGTATCGAGACGTGGGTTGATCGGGAAGTTGCGGGATGCGAGTTTAAGGATGAGCGGCTTGGTCGCCGGTTCTGCAAATTGCTCGCACAAATCGGGAGCGACATGGGTCAAAGCATCCCGCTGGTTTGTCAGGATTGGGCCAACACGAAGGCCGCCTATCGCTTCTTCTCCAATGAACGGGTCAACGAGGCGGATATTCTTTGCGGTCATTTCGAGGCGACGCGCGGGCGCGTAGCGGCGACGGAGGGACCGATCCTCATCCTCCATGACACGACGGAATTCAGCTTCAAGCGCGAGAAGCCGGATCTGATCGGCTTTACGGGCAAGACGGCAGGACGCACGCAGTGCGGCATCCTGATGCATTCGAGTCTCGCCGTGACGACCGAGGGGCTTCCCCTCGGACTGTCGGCAATCAAGTTCTGGACCCGCAAGAAGTTCAAGGGGACGACGGCGCTGAAGCGAAAGATCAATCCGACACGGGTGCCGATTGAGCAGAAGGAGAGCATCCGCTGGCTCGAGAATTTACGGCAATCAACCGACCTTCTCGCTGCCCCTGGACGATGCGTTCATATTGGTGATCGCGAGAGCGACATCTATGAGCTGTTTTGCCTGGCCGAGGAGGCTGGAACACATTTCCTGGTGCGAACCTGTGTTGATCGGCTCGCCGGGGACGGCAATCATACAATTGCCGACGAAATGGACGAGGTTACGATCAAGGGTCTACATCGGATCAAGGTCAAGGACGACAAAGGCGATCCCGACGACGCCGTTCTTGAGATCAGGTACCGCAAGATACGAGTCCTGCCGCCGATTGGCAAACAGACGAAATATCCCGCACTCACTCTGACCGTGATCCATGCCCAAGAGCGGGGAAGGCCGAAACGGCGAAAGAAAATCGAGTGGAAGCTCCTCACCGATCTCCCGGTCCAATCGCGCAAGGACGCCATCAATAAAATCGAATGGTACGCCTTGAGATGGAAGATCGAAGTCTTCCATAAGATCCTCAAATCGGGCTGCAAAGCAGAGGACTCAAAATTGCGAACTGCTGAGCGTCTGGTCAATCTGATCGCGGTCTTCTGCATTGTGAGTTGGCGCGTCTTCTGGATGACGATGCTCAATCGCTCCTCGCCGAATGCCGTACCGCAAATGGCGCTGACAGATCCCGAAATCAGGCTTCTTGATCATTTGGTGAAAGACAGGGGTGGTGATTGCTCTCGACGAAGCACGCTCTCGCACTATGTCGTCAAGATCGCGCGGCTCGGAGGATACTTGGCCCGAGCCAACGATCCGCCTCCAGGAAACACCGTGATCTGGCGCGGACTATCGCGGCTGAACGACATCGAACTTGGAGCCGCAATCGAGGCAACAATTATGGGTAATTGAAAGATATGTCATAGCGCCGGACGGCAGCCATCATCTTTCGGACCAAGCTCCGCACGATGGGAATGGCCTCGTCGCCGGCCAGCGAAACCTTGGCGATCCTCGCCGAGATTGGGTATGTCACCACATCGCGCAGGTTTCCCTCGAAGTCCTTCGCCGGGATGATGATCGGTACGTCGCCGCGCGCCAGGCCCGCAAGCCCGATAGCGTAGCCGAGCAGGCTCTTCCCACACCCTGAAGGCCCCGTCAGCAAGGTATTGTCGTCCTGTGCAGATCGTTTCAACACGTCATCCGACGACAGCGCCTGATCTTCGTAGACGCAAGACGTAGGAACCATGGCAGATGCCGGTCCACCGTAGGTCCGGATGAAGGCTTCGCAGTAGGTCTTCAGCAGCTGCCCGGCATCGATCAGTTCCGGGCTCAAGGCCGCGTCGATCGACGGGGCTGGCACCAATCGATGGTAAGCCGCGAAAGCACGCCACTGATCCAGCGACCACCCATCGCGCTTCATCGATGCGATTAGCCCCGGAAGGTCGTCGAGGCCGCCAATCGACACCTTGAAATCACCCGGCGGAACCGTCGATTCGGCTGGAATGGCAGGAACGAAGATCAGAGCAGCATCTGGGTACGGAACCTCGGCCCCGGCAAAGCTTCGCATCGCATCGCGCAACGCCAGCTTCTCATTCATAGCTTGCAGATACGGTTTTTCGAATTTCTTCCAGATACTCGACGCGAGGCGTACTTCCCAATCGCCGTTGTGGCCGCCACGAACGCCTGAAGTAAATCCCTTTGACTCGGCGACGAGCGCGGCACGGTCGATCGCCATGACGAGATCGATCTGCCGTTCGTCAAGACTTAAATTTGCAAGGATGACGGCCGGAATGCCCTGCGCCGATAGAAATTCATATGCGCGCGCCAGAGTGGCCCGCTCGGAAGCATGCTCAATCGGCGCACCAATGAATATCTCTATAGATGCCAACGAGGGCTCCGCAATACTGGGTAAGCTGGATACGGCAAAATCGGCGCGAGTCCTCGTCATACCCCGTCGAAGCTGATCCTTCCCTCTTGGTCTTGCTTGGCCTGAAACACCGCAATCTCGGGGTTGAGTGACCTGGCCGTAGCGACGATCTCCTGCTTGTCAGCATCCGTCATGGCGGCTCCGAGATAGAGTTCGGTTATCTCTTCGGGATGGAAAGGCTGGGCGCGGTAGTCCTTTTCGCCTTCGCCAAGCGGGATCGCAAGCCGGTATTCGCTCTCAAACCTATATTCGTTTGTCTTTGCGTAGATGATGCCTTCGAGAACCAAGCGTGCCCGTTCCGTCTGATTGCCGAACAGTGACTCCGCAGCAAAATCAGCCGTTCTTGCGAAAACCGGGGGCCGCTTCTCCTGATAGGTCACGGGGGCAAACTTCAGATATTTCGAGTCCTTCTCAACGCTCGGCGTGATCCGCAAGGCGATGCCCTGGTGTTCCTTGGCATACTCCTTCCACATGCGCGGGGATGCCTTATCGGTCGTCACGCAGAACACACGATAGTTTTGCATGAAGCCATTCGTCTCGTTTACGAACGCTTCAGACCGCGTCTTCCAGGCCTCAATGCCCGAGCCCGGCCTTCTCAGGATCTTTCTTCAGCCCGGCTTTCACAATCGCGCCGAGTTTCGGGTCGGCCCTAAACATCGTTTGCAACTTTACCACCGTCGCCCGTTGTCCCGGAGCGCAGGTCGGAGGCGCGTAAAGGTTTGCCACGATGGCATCAACAACGCCGTCCGGCATGGTCGCCAGCGCCTTCTCCAACTTGTCCGGAAAGAGGCTCTGGGCCGTCATATCTTCAAGGTCGTCATATTCAGACGGCTTCGCGAACTTGAAGCATTGCTTGCCAAGCGTCAGTTTAGCGCCCTCGACGCCCATGTATTTATAAAGCGGCGGCAGAGACATCGATCACCCGCAAAATATAGCGACATACAGTATGGGACTAATCTGCCACCCCTCATGTGCATCCGAAAGAGCAATGCAGCCATAAATTGAGGGGGCATCCGCCTACGGCGGAAACGGGCTCTATTCGCTTCGCTCACCGAGCCGCCTTTGGCGTCTCGGCCGTTCGGGTAACGATCGCCGTGCCCAAGGATTAGGCGCGCAGACGCGCCGTTAGGGACCCCCCCTCCATCGCGTGCGTTCGCCTCGCCCCTGTCCGCTTGTCATGATATTAGACAAGAAATGCGATACTCGAGCCGCGGTTCCTTGGCATGTGCGACCGGGGCAAAACCTCGGTCGCGACGGTTGACGTCGATCCGAGGTGCCAAGACCGCGGACTGCAGGAGTTCGTCAGACGACAGAAGCCGACCAGCAGCATCATGTCGCGGATCGAAAAGATGGAAGGGGCGCCTTACCCGCCAATTCTTCGTTCAGCACGTTCAGAACTCGGTCGAGCCCATAGACTTCCTCCCGGTCGGCGCGTGATTTTCCAGGCGCTCGCAGCCAACAACATCGACGTCTATGTGGATTATTCCGGCACGCTGTGGGTCAACCAGTTTCACCGCGCCGATATGCCGCCGCGCGAAGCATTGCTCGCCGAGTTGAAGGAGACCTTGACAAAGCAGGACATCACTCTGCTCGGCGCGCTCGGTTTCGAGAACGCCTATGCGCTGGTGATGCCGCGGCAGCGCGCCGATGCACTGGGTATTCATTCGATCACTGACCTGGCTGCACACGCGCCGATGCTGTCGATTGCCGGCGACTACGAGTTCTTCTCACGCCCCGAATGGGCCGCCCTGCAAAAGGCTTACGGCCTCTCATTCCGCACGCAACGACAGATGCAGCCGGATTTCATGTATGCGGCAGTGGGCTAGCGGCGAGGTCGACGTCATCGCGGGCTATGCCAGCGAGGGGCGGATCAAGGAATACGTCCTGGTGACGCTGGCCGATCCCAAGCAAGCGATCCCGCCCTATGATGCGGTGGTGCTGCTGGCGCCGCGGCGCGCGCATGAAGCGGCGTTGCAGGAGTCGCTGAAGCCGCTGCTTGGCCGGATCGACATCGCGACGATGCGCGAAGTGCGCGCCAGTGGCAGCAATGCGAACTCCTCGCCCGCCGTGGTGGCGCGTTGGCTGGCAGAGGATCGGTGAGCAGTACGCACGGGCTCATGGTGTCAAACAGTTGTGCCACGCCTCGGCATATGCGATCGCACCCTTCGCTTCGAATGTTTCCTCCATAGCGAGCCGCTCGCGCGTGCCGATGTAGGTGAACTTGTCGGCGAAGCGATTGAGACGATCGCCGCCGCGGGAGGCTTCCCGGACGACCGCGCTCGGAAGGTGCTGCACGCGCTCATCTGCACGCGTTCGGCAGGTATCGACATCACCAGGAAGATCACGCGCGACAGCGCAGCGACGAAGCCACAACGCATGGGACGGCGCTAGGGACCAGCCCGACAGGAGGTTTCATGACCACTCTCAATCTCAAGCCTGGCGACATCTTCGATTTTCCGGATGGGCGCTTCCGTTTCCTCGAGGAATGAGAAGACGAGACGCTCCTGCGTCGACCAACAGTCTCTTGCAGTTCGGTCTTTGCACCGGCGATATCAACCGTTCCGCAGACCCGGTGTTTCGACAAGGAACGGAAATCTCAGATCGTCGATGTCCTGGGCATTCTCGACCTTCGCCACCAGAGTCATCGTCAATTCGTCGCCAACATAGCGCCGGAAGATCGCGGAAGCGAAACCTAACGTGAATTCCGACAGATCGTTCGCGACCGGCGCCATCTCGCCGAGAAGCTGGCGATGCGCCTCATTCACGTCCGGTTCGGACAACGCGTCGGACATGCCATGGGCGAACACGTAGTCGGAAACGAAGAAGAATGTGTTCAGCAAAGCCTTGTTGAAATAGGCCGCCCAGTCCGCCTGCTCACTCTCGCTTTCGCTCACCGCCTTTTCGAACGCCGCGTCGATATCGTCGATTCCCGGATGATGGAAAGCGTAATTGTTACGAATCGTCGAGAGACCGCTCCCTTGGCCGAAGCGTTTCTTCAACCGGTCCAGCGCATCGGCCGCCGGGCGATCGAGTGTCGTCAGGAACTCGTTGCCGAGCGGACGTCTCAGGAAACGGTCGTCGACCAACCGCCATGCCTCCCACATCGAGACTATCATCAGCCTAACGAAGATCTGGGTCTGCGCGCCCTCCAGACGTTGCTTCGCGGGATCGTTCTCGTCGCCATTGGTCAAGACGATCACCAGCTTCCACAGCGCGTTCACCTGGTTCGAAGCATGGCCGAGCGCGAGGAAGAGGCAGCGCTCCTCCTTCGCCATCTGGCGCAGCAGCTCCTTCGAGACGTCCATTCGCAGGATGTCGAGCATCAAGGCACACCTAGCTTCGGATCGTCTGCGAGGGCCGCGCCGGCGAACCCGGCGGGATCGACGCCCCTCGCCTTCGCCCACGATGCCAAGTTTTCCGGACGGTAGGACTCATCGGTACGCCATCGGTCGAAGACCGAACCGTCGACGGTCTCGCTGATGCGGGAGATCGTGGCCTGCGCCGCACCGGGTGCCGACGCCCTGCGAATAGTAGACACGCTGGTCGGCAGTCTCAGCGGTCAGCGATCTCAGGCGCCAAACGTTCGTATTGTTGTTCAGCGTATTCCAGGTACCGTCCCAAAAAATCGCGAGACGCTTCATTGGATATCTCCAATAACGACCTACGAAATCGCGCGCCGGCGTGGCGTCATCATGGTTTGTAGTATGAGCGCATCGTCCGAAATGGACGGACAAAGCTCCCAGCAGGCTGCCGTCCAGCGAATCGAGTCGGCTCCGGCGATCAAACAGACCAAGTCAACAGAAAAAATTTCAAACCCTACCGGAAAAGTAGGCGTACCGAACCTTGCCGAACCGACGCCTCACCGCCATGTGCTCAACCGTCAGTTTTATTTATTCCTCCAAGATTCGAGAAGGTGCAATGGACCCGCGCATCACCTATTTTCCGGTCGGTAACGGCGATTGCTCGCTGATCACCCTAAGCGACAACACCCAGATCATCATCGACTGCAACACCACTGAGGAAGCGAGCGATGAGGATGACCCCAGCCGCTACGACGTGCACCAGCACCTGCTCGATTTCGGCAAGAAGCTCGGCGGTGAGATTCCTCACGTCGATGTATTCATCCTCACCCACGCCGATCAGGATCACTGCCGTGGTTTCAACACCATGTTCTACACAGGCGACCCCGCCAAATACACTGTCAAACACTCGAAGGAAGACCTGATCCTGATCGACGAACTCTGGTTTACCCACCGTATCTTCGCGAACCATGAGGGCGAACTGTCGAAGTGGGCCAAGGCCTTCAAGAAGGAAGCGCAGCGCCGCATCGACCTCCACCTCGCGGAGTCTTCCGAGCGCAACAAGGCCGGCAACCGCATCCGCGTCGTCGGCCACAGCAACAACCCGGCCTACAAGGGTCTCGGCGACCTGGTCGTGACGCCGGGCAACTACATCGACGTCATCGACCGAAAGACGAAGAAGGATTTCCGCTTCTTCGTCCACGCGCCTTTCCGCAAGGAAGTCGACGACAAACTGGCCGACCGCAACGACACCAGCGTGGTGCTGCAGGCCTGCTTCGACGTCGGCGCGACGAAGCACGCCGGTCTCGCCATGTTCGGCGGCGACGCCGGCGCGGCGATCTGGTCGAAGATCCTGGAACTCAGCGATGACGAGACTCTGGCGTTCGATCTTTTCCTTGCCCCCCACCACTGTTCGTGGACGTTCTTCAGCGAGCAGGAATACAAGCACAACAAGGTTCCGGCCAAGGATTCCCTCGCCATCCTCGGCAAGGGTCTCGACGGGGCGCGCGTGATCGCGTCGTGTAAGCCGATCAAGGACGACGACGACAATCCTCCGCACTTCGCGGCGAAGGAGGAGTACGAAAAGGCCGTCGGGGACGACAATTTCTTCAGCCTCTCGGAAGTCGGCGATCCGAAGCGCCCCCTGCCGACGACCTTCGAGATGAGCGAGGGCGGCCCCGTCCTGCTCGATCCGGAAGACGTCGGCTACGTGGACGACGTGGTCAAGAAGGTCGCGAGCACTCCACAGACCTATGGGTGAATTGCATTCCTCATCGCAGCCGGCGCAGGACGAAGAAGAGCTATCTCCGGCGATAAGGTCGGCGATCGCGGAACTGCGGGCCAAGTTCGCCGGTCAGACGGTTTCGGTGCTGCATTGGAACGCCAACTACGTCGCCGTGCCCCTCACGGTCGACGTCGAACTTCCGAGCCGGGGTCCGGTTGCCGGTGTCGACATCCGCAGGCGCGAGCCGATCGTTCTGCTGTTCAGCAGGAAATCGTTTCCGTACCTGGCGCCCTACGTCTATTCGGACCGAACCGACTTCCCGAAGACCGCGTTCCCGCACGTCAACATCACCGCACCGGGCACACCGGCATGGCTGTGCCTGCATCGTGGTTCGATCGACACCTGGTTCGCCGAGCACACCGTCGTCGATCTGGTGGAACGCGCCCGCGGCTGGTTTCGCGACGCTGCCCGCAATCGCCTTGTACCGGAGGGCGACGGCTTCGAGCCAACCCGCGCCGTTGAAACGCTGGGCACGTTCTATTATCCGCCCGGCAGCAACCTCGAACGGATTCTCTTTCACTGGAAGGCCAACGGGGGCGCCGCCGGTCACGTCGTGACGTCCTTCGATCTGCTCGACGACGAGAGCATGGCCGAAATCGGCGCGACCGGGTACGCGGTGCGGCAGGACGCGTTCGTTGCGCCGGAGTCCTACGCCGACCAGAAGTCGCTGGCTGTTGCGATCAACGTGCTGCAGGAGAAGCCGGAGTTCAAAAGCTTCCTTCAGCGCCGGCTGTTCGGCCTGCTGGTGTGGGCCGAGGAGGGCGTGGTATCGAGGAAACATTTTGGCGAACTTCCTCAAACTCTCGGTGAACTCGAGACCTGGGCCCAGGACCTCGGACTGCCGCTCACGCAGGCCCTCGCCGACTATCTGTCGCACGACCTGCAGATCATGGCGGGCGTGCCGATCGTGTTGGCGATCAGGCGGCCGCAACAAGTGCTCGGCACCGAATCCGACGTGGAGTTGCTCAACTTTCTGGTCTCCGCGGGCGGCGGACATTGGCCGACGGACGGCCGGTGGGACCCCGCCGCGACCGTCTTCCTGTCCGACCACCGCACGCCCCTGACCCCCGACTTCGCGAGACAGATCTCGGCTCTACCCGCGGATGGAGTGGCTCGACCGACGGTCGTCTTCGGCGCCGGCGCACTCGGTTCGAAGGTCACCACCCATCTCGCCCGGAGCGGCAGCGTCGCGCTCAAAATCGTCGACAACGCGAAAATCGCGCCCCACAACCTCGTCCGGCACGCGCTGGGCGGGCGAGCTATCGGCTTGGCGAAAGCAGAGGCGCTCAAGGACGATCTGGTCAAGCTCTACCCGGGTCAGCGCGATCTCCCGATCGAAGCCGTCAAGGGTTCGGCGCTTTCCCGACTGCGCAATGCGGACTTCTTCGACGGGTACTCCAATCTAATCGACATGACGGCCTCGAACATCGTGTTCAACGCGCTGCGCGATGCCGATCTCCCGGCGACGGTCCGCGTCCACCGCGCGGAGATCGCGCATCGCGGAAAGCTGGGGCTGCTCTCCATCGAAGGCGCGGGACGCAATCCGCGGATCGACGACCTGCAGACGCTGATCTATGATTCCGCGATCGAGGACGACGCGGTCGCCGCCTGGCTCGGAGAAGTGAAGGCCACGCGGGACGACCGCGTTGGCTCGGGCGGCCTCGAAGACATCCAGATCGGGCTGAGTTGCAGTTCCGCGACGATGCGTCTGGCCGACGAAGTCGTATCGTTCCACGCCGCCGCGGTGACGCGGCGGCTCCGCCCCTATCTGGCAAAGGAGGGCCCGTCCCGAACCGACGGGGCCGTCTACCGAAGCTTCCTCGGCGATGACGGGGACAGCAAGGCTTCCACTCGGTCGTTCGCTCCGACCGTCGTGCTCGACGCCGATTCTGGTTGGCAGATACGGATCGCGGCCGGCGTCGCCGAGACGATGTCGATGCTGACGCGGAAACACAGTCCGAGCGAGACTGGCGGAATTCTCGTCGGCCGCATCGCCGCCCCGAGGAAGACGATCTTCGTGACTCGGCTTGTGCCTGCACCGCCCGACAGCCGGGGCACGCCGTGGGTTTTCACGCGCGGTACCGAGAAGCTTCCCGAAGCGCTGGAGCACATCGGCAGGAGAACCGGCGGACTGCTCACCTACGTCGGTGAGTGGCACACTCACCCGATGGGCGGCTCCGATCTGAGCGACACCGACAAGGGCGCGGTGATCAGCTTGAGATCGATACTGGACAACGTCGGCCTGCCGACCCTGGTGACGATCGTGACGCCGGACGAGATCAAGCCCCACCTCTTCGAACCGACGAGCCCGCCGATCATCGTCGATCCGCCGCGCCGAAGGTTCGGCATCATCCGAGTGATCCTCGGTTGGCGGTAGAGGTCGTGGGCTTTCCCGCCTTCTGGGCCAACACCGTGCACACGAACCTGACGCCGTAGGTCGCGGCGGCGTGCCTGACGACGATCAATTGAAGCAAGAGAATGCCGAGATACACACCGCACGCCTTCCATGGCGCGACGAGGAACAGCGCGGCCATCCCGAACCCAATCAGGAACAGCGCGGCCAGACCCGTGTAGTCTCGCAGCAGCAGATAGTCGCGGTGCACCTGCATAACGGCGGGGACGTCCTGTACCTCGAGATAGAAGCGGTACCACAGGCTATTCTGCTCCTTGGGATCGCTCGGAACCTTGTTGCCGCACGCGCGCTGCAGCCGCGTGAAGTCTATCCGAGGATCGGCCTTCGCGTAAACGCTAAACGCTCGATGCCCAGGCAGAACATCGTTCCAGCGTAGAAACACCAAACGCTCCTTCGTCGCCGAATCGAGGAGACCGTTCGCGATGGTGGTCACCACGACAGCGAGACCGACAGGCAGGAGGTTCGCAGCCCCCGTAAGAGCCGCCTTGATCCCCGATAACTCGAACGTCGCCCACTGACACGCCACGTAGAATACGACGGCGTTCGCAGCGATGATCAGCCAAAGCTGCCGTCGGTTCTGCTCCTTTAGCTTCTGCGAGCTGCCCTTCTTCGCCATAAATTTTCCGTCCCCTATTGAGCATCTTGCTCGAACACCACGTAGTGGCGCGGGTCGCGGATGCACGCAACGATCGTTCATCGGGAATGCCGGCAATATGCGAAATCCCTCCACTACCGAAGTCGGACTCGCCTCATTGTTCCTGATATGTTCTAATCAATAGATGAGTGATCGACCCGCCTTTGGCGCTTTCCACCCACGAAACAGTTCCAGAAGCTGACCACCACCCCTGCCGTCGGCGAAAACGCCCCTCCGGCGGATGCTGCTGGCCCGGCCGATGACTTGCCGCCCGCATATTGGGCAGCGCTTTTGGTAGGCCATCCGCCCGGCAGATTCATGGCTTCACAGCCTGCATCGCGCCGCCACACCGGCCCGGGCCAATTATTCGTGCAAGGCGGGCAAGGCCTTCCTCCAAGGATCCGGGCGAAACGTCGGCAAGAGAAACCCGAATTCCGTCCAGACCATTCGCCTTTTCGACTGCGAATTCAGAGCCACTTCGTACCAGTACGCCCGCCATTCGAGCCCGATCGACAAGTTCATCGCCTGAAAGGACATTGCTCTTCAACCAGACATGCAACGCGCCAATGCAGGAAGCGGAGATCCCGGGCATCAACTTCACCACAAGTTCGCGTCGTCGTCCTGCTTCGAGGCGTATTGCCTGAAGCAGATCGTCGGCTGCGCCCTCCAGAATGGCGCGGGTGGTCATGGCGGCGGAAGGAACGGACGCGTACCACATTGCCATCGCTCCAAATCGCGACATGACCTGCTCGATTGCAGCCCTGTTAGGTGCGACGACGTACGCGATCCGCGCACCGACGAAAAAGCATTTCGACAATCCCATCACGGTCCATGAAATATCCGGAGCAATGTCGGTAAAGCCTGGCGGAAAATCTTCGCGAACGAGGCCCTGCGGGTCGTCCTCAAGGATCACCACGTCATGGTGACGCGCGATTTGCGCGATCTGCGCCCGCCTGCGCAATGGAATTGTGCATGCGGTCGGATTTTGCGCGTTCGGCACACAGTAAAGGAGTTTGGGCCGGTGAACATGACACGCCGTGTCAAACGCTTCAGGAATCAGCCCGTCGGCGTCGAGTGAAACCGGCACGAGGCGAATTCCAAGGATGTTCGCCGCGTCGCGTACCTGGGAGTAGGTAGACGCTTCAACCGCAATCGAGTTGCCCCGCCCGACCAGCGTCTCGAGAAGGATCAGCAACACGTTCCAGGTGCCGTTCGCCAGGAATAACCTGTCGGTCGGGATCAGGCCCCTATTGCCCCTGGCAAGGTATCTTTGCGCCGCAAGCAGATCGTCGCGGCTGCCGAGCCGCCGATGATGACGCATCTCGTCTGCACCGTCCCAACTTTTTGCCAGCGACAGTAATGTCCTTCGCAGGTACTCGTCCGCCCCCGCTACGCTGGGAGAGGTAATACGCCTAAGATCAATCATGTTCATGTTTCCCGCGCCTCGGTTGCGACCGGAACGATGGCGGCATCAGGTATCTGCCGGAGCGGTCTCGCCCCGGCTGTTTCAGTCGAGATTCAGCGATGCGAACCCTCCGCCGGTCGCGGCGGTACGCCGTCCCTGATAGCCTGCAGTGCGTCCTTCAGGGCTGCCAGTTGCCGGTTGAGATCGGCCAGTGCCCTGGCCGTGGCGCCGGCGCCCATCTCACCGACAAAGAAAAAGTGCCCTCCGTCGACGGTACGGTTCATGCCCCTCGGCCACTCCCCGGCCAGCGCGCGCAGCCTGGTCCAGCTCTCGCACGGCAACCGGTTCAGGTCAGCTCCTGCCAGATGGTTGCGCAACAGGCCCATCAGACCAATGGCGCTCCATATCGCAGCGTCCGCCAAAGCGTGTTCCGCATCGCTCGAAGCCGTCGGCGAGATCGTTGCGCATAGCGGCGCCTGCTCGAAGGCGAAGGCCTGCGAGTCTGCGAGGGCCGCTTCAACGCTCGTGAACCGTCCATCCACACCGAGGCGATCGACCTCGCCGCGAAGCATGAGCGGGCCCTCGCCGTGATAGTGGATGCTGTGCGTTTCCGCGCAGATGATCGTGCGGCCGGCCAGCCGGTTGACCTCTTCAAGGCCGGCGATCGTGCTGTAATGGTACAGGCTGGAATCCCACAGACCGTCTGCCCGAACCGGCTCGTCCTGCGCCAGACGGGGCGAAAGGCCGGGCCATGGCGGGCGCGCGCAAAGCGACACAAAGCCGGTCACGGGGACACCGCGCTCCATCAGGGCACGGTTGAGACGCAGCACGCCCTTGCCAGCCATGCTCCAGCCGGCGAGCAGCACCGGGCGCCGGCCAACCATATTCGCCGTGATTTCCGCGACACCTGCCGCCCATCGCGATAGCGTCATCAAGGGATCCGGCCTTGAAAACACCGGGTGGCTGGTCGGGTAGGAAATGGCGAGCAGCGCCAGTCCACAGGCTTCGAGATGGTGGTCCAGAAAATCCTCTCGCCGCGCTCCGGGATGACCATAGGCCACGCGTGCCAGGTGCGCTCCTCCTGGCAGGAACAGCACGACGGGCCCACCGGTTTCGAGGCGGGCATGCACCAGGAACTCGCCTGCTTCATTCGCGACGAGCTGTTCCCGGTCGAAGGGCCGCGATCGCTCCCCTGCCCTTCGTTCGAGCCCGGACAAGGTCATGAAAGGTCCTCCCGGGATGCAGTCGCATGCTCTGGCGCCAGCCCGACCTTGCTGGCGATGTTGCGATCGCTCGCGCAGGCATCAGTCATCGGAGCTCTCGCCGGTCAGAGCGATCCAGTGCGGGCGGGCCAGTGGATGATCGCGCAGGATCGCCTGCCGACCTTCATCGAGGCGCGCCAGATGACGCCGGCGCTGGCGCTCGCTGCGCCAGACGGCGAGCTTCTCCAGGTAGGCTGCGCCTCCTTCGAGCAGGGTGAGCAGATAGCTCGCATCTTTTGTCGAAGTCTGACGCCGGTTACCGACGCGGACGTAGACAGGTGAAGTATGGGCACCGATGTCGATGGGATGTTGCGTATGCAACCTGCCGCGACCGAAGCAACGCGCCGCAATCCATGAGCTGCGGTCGATGGTAACTGTTGCATCAAGGGTAGCCGAAAGTCCGTCAGCACCTGCTTTCGCGCTGGCGACGACCTCGCCGTTCTGTACGAGGTCGATGACTTCAAATGGCTGGGCCGAACGGGCCTGCGCCGTGATACGTACCTGTCCGCCCCCCTCGGCCAGCTGAATCTCTTCGCCCGGCATCCTGCCGTCGACGTCCAGTTCCAGCATCGGGCCGGTGGAGACAAAAGTATGTCCATGTGCAATGGCGCTGCACCACCTTGCATAATCGAATTGCGCCCTATCGCCAAGAAAAGCATAGGTGCGCAGCGCGCCCAGCGCGGTACCACTGGACATCTTGTCGGTACCTCCGACGGCTGGCAGGCGGTAGCCCGCATTGAGGTAGGCGTACCATTGCCGGACGCCGGGACAGTCAAACGGCGTCTCTCCCCAATGGCCGTCGATGTGGAGATGGGCGGTGAAGTCGAAGTTGAACCATCTGACTTCCACAGCGTCGATCAACCCGAGCGCAATGGCCGCGGTCGCCTCCGCATGCGGCGTAGGGATCAGCTGGTTGAACACGAGGCCGCCCTGCATCTTGCAGGCCGCACACCAGTCGACAAGGCTGACGTCTTCCCAACCGCCGATATCATCCCGCTCCGCCCCGCCGCTCGACAGCGGCAGGACAGGTTCCTTCAGGTTCAGCAAGAAAACGTCGCCCATCATGTGATGGCGATTTTCGCTGTCGATGCGCACGATTCGATCGGACAAGCCGCTGTTGTATTCGCGCGCGATGCCGTGCCCGACACCTGTGAAAGCGCGCCCCCATTGAGCGGCCAGAAGGTTGGTGACGTTGACGTCTTCCGCCGCGCTCTCCAGCGTCGCCGTGACCGGGTCAAGAAAGTGGACGTGGACATCGCCGCAATACCAGCCGCGCCGGCGGATATCGCTCCACCGCTCGAGCTCGAAGAGCAGTTCGGTTTGGCCTTGCCGGATCTCGAGAGCTGTGCGTATGACCTTGTATTCAAAGCCGTGAACGATTTCTGCGGCGACCTTTCCAACGGGCAGCACGATTTCGAAACGGCCCGGAACGTAGGCGTAACTCATGCTGCCCAGTTCGAGATCGCCACCGACGTGCTGGCCCCAGGCATCGTCGACAAACGCGGTATGAGCGAGCGGTGGCAAATACTCGCCGGCGGCGCCGCGGAAGTGAACGCGTGAGGGCAGGTCCTGGCCGTCGCTGGCGTCCACGACCCTCACCTTGAGCCGTACCCGGTCGTGAGCGGCCAGCCTGACGGGTGAGTTGTTCTCGAGAATATCCTGCCAGCGAAAGCTGAGCAGCGAACTCCCCTTGCGCAGGAGCAGGCGAGCCTGCTGCGCTGCTGTAATTTCGGCATGGACCAGCGAGGCAGGCTGCTTCGTCACCGGAGCTCCCCAGCCCTTGACCGGAGCCGCCAGCCACTCGTCGAGCGATTGCGGCGGCAAGGCCGAGCATCGGGTAATCGTCCCCAGATCAACGGCCAGAGCCAGCTCTTGCGGGGCAAAACCATCGACCGGGACAAACCGGAGACCCGGCGTGCAGTCGTCCGCACAAGCCTCGCTGAGCTTCGTACCAGGCAGGGCGGCAAGGTCGATGATCACGCCTTCCCGCGGCCCGCGGCGCAGCGGATTGGCTGAATCGATCGAGAGTGTGATGCCTGCAACGAAAACCACATCGGCATGTCGGGCCGTCAAGCCGATCGCAACGATCTCTTTCATCGGCGAAGGGTTTTCGAGCGCCATCAACCAGCAGGTCTGGCGGCTGTCTGCTGGCCCGGTCGTGATGCCGGTGAAGCGGGCGCGGCTGTCGAGCGGTCCGTCCTGACGCTCCGTGCCCCGGTGCACCGGCTGGTAGGCGGTATGAGGCAGTGCGGCATAGGCTTGCGTGCCGAGTGTCCCCTGCCGCCCCGCGATTTCAAATCCTCGTCGCACGGGAATTTCTGCGCGTCCGCCATCGGCGAACAGGATCGTATAAGTCGCCAGCAGGTCTCCGGTCTTTGCATCCGACTGCTCGAGGTCAGTAAAATGGGCAACCAGAATGCCGGCAGCGCGCTGCGGCTGGTGCAAGTGGATTGTCGCCTGCTGCGCGAGGAGACCAGCCTGGTCAGTCAATGCAAGCCAGCGGCACCCGCCGTTGAGCGCGGGATCGACGAGGTCAAACGGAATGCCATAAAAGTACTGATGGCCCGTCAGGAAGCCTTCGAGGTCGGCGCCGCCACCGGACGGCCATTGCCGCACCGCGGGTCCCCTCTCGCTCCAGCACCACCGGCCGTCCGCGGCCTGTTGCGGTCCGGCATTCGCACGCGGGCCCAGATCGACCGGAATAAAGCGGCGAGCGCCCGTTGCGGAAATCTCAAGGTCAGGCTGAACAGGCTTCATTTCGCCAGGATCGATTGCCGGCAAAAGAGGCCGTCGCATTGGGGCACGCATGAACGGTAGAGTCGCGGACAACCGCACCGGCCATTCTCAGTGTGGCAGCAGCGCATCGACGTCCTTCCCAAGGCTTGAGAGCGCCGCGGCCGGATCCTGCTTCTGCGAGACCACGAGATAGCAGTGATCCTCGATGGCCTTGATGATCCTGGAATTGTTCTCGCCTGGGAACGAGAACCAGCCTGTCATCATCGCAATTCGCTGACTGGCGATGCGATGCTCCGGGTGGGCATCGAAGAACCTGCCGAGCCCGGCAGGATCGCTGATCGCGGCAAGATTCACCGGCACGTAGCCGGTGGCCTCGACCATGATGGTCTGACCGGCCGGTCCGACTGCGAATTTGATGTAGTCCCAGCACGCCTTCTGCCTGTCGGGATCGTCAGTCAGCATGACAATGCCGTTGCCGCCGGCCGGAAGTCTGTCTGCCGTCGAAGAGACCGGCAATGATCCAACCTTCAGCCGGAAATTGCCGGCGGCTGACTGCTGGAAGCCGGTCAACAAACTGCTTGCGGTGAACAGGATACCAAGCTTTCCCGCCCGGAACGCCTGCCGGGCCTGCTCTGTATTGAGCGCCGGCTGGCCCTCCTTTCCGAGACGTTGCAACAGCTGCAGCGCCTGAAGGCCGGCCGGGCCGTCGAAGGTGATCCTTGTTTCGTCCTCGCTCATCATCCGGCCGCCGAAGGCGCCCACCAGCGTCTGGAACGACCAGCCGTTGTTGGTGTATTCGACATAGAGGCCGCCGGTCCCCTCGCCGAGAGCACCGATCTTCCTGCCGAGCGCGATCACGCCATCCCAGTCGTCAGGCAGGTTGTCAGGATCCCCGCCGGCCTGCTTCACGAGATCCATGTTGTAGAAGAGCACGGGAACGGAAATTGCGAACGGCAGGGCACAGGTTTTGCCGCCGTATGACGCAAACGATGTCACTTCTTGCGGAACGCCGATCGTGTTCCACGCCGGATCGCCTGCGATGAAGCGATCAAGTGGCACCGTTATCCCGCGATCAGCCAGGGGCCGGATCTGGTTCAGGCCCTGGTGGGAAATGTCGGGCAGCTGCTTCGTTATGTTCTGCCGCAAGGTCTGCTGGACGAGGCCGTCATAGTCGACGGCTGGGCTGTCGAGAACGACCCTGATATCGGGACGGGTCTCCATGAAACGCTGCGCAAGCGACTGATACAGACCCCTGGCAGGGGCGGACGCATAGGAAAGGCGGATCGTCGTCTGCGGAAGCGCGGCGGCGCCAAGGATCGGCGTTGCGGCCGCAGCGCTTGCCGTCGACAGGAACGTCCTGCGTGAAAGAAGCATCGATCGTCTCCGTTGGCCTATTGTTTGACGGCCCCGCCGGTCAGCCCCTCGACGAACCAGCGCTGCGCGGCAAGAAAGGCGATGACGAGGGGCAACACGACGAGAGTGGATGCGGCCATGAGAGGACCGTAGTCATTGCCGGCCTCCCCGTTCCGGAAGGCCACAATGCCGAGCGGCGGCGGCATCAGCGACTGGTCGCGCACTGCGATCAGCGGCCAGAAGAGATCGTTCCAGTGACCGACCACCGAAAAGATCGAGAAGGCGATGATTGCCGGCAGCGCCATCGGCACCATGATCCTCCAGACGATGGCAAGTTCAGAAAGACCATCGAGCCGCGCGGCGTGGACCACGTCATCAGGAACGGTCCTGAAGAACTGCCGGAGCAGGAAGATGCCGAAGGGCGAGACCATGTATGGGAAGACGAGCGCCGCGTAGGTGTTGAGGATGCCGAGCTGGTAGGCGAGGACGAAAAGCGGCAGCGAGAGCACCTGTTGCGGCAGGAGCAGGCCGATCATCACCATGCCGAACAGCAGATCGCGGCCGGGAAAGCGAAGCTTGGCGAGCGCATATGCGCAAGGGGCGCATACGATAATCTGGAGCGACAGGATGAAGGCGCAGACGATCAGGCCATTGCCCATGTAGCGCGGCAGCGGCGCCTCGGTGAGTGCCCTCGTGTAATTCTCGACGCCATAAAATTGTGCCGGCCAGAACGATGCGCGGAAGATTTCGCCCGGCGGCTTGATCGACAGCGATACCATCCAGACAAAAGGAGCGATCATCACCGCTCCGGTGACAAGCAGCACGGCATGTCGAAGAGCCGCGGCACCCGGCGACAGGTGGCTGGTGGATGTGACGCCGCTCATTGACAGGATACCGCGCCGTCCATGGCGCTGGCCTTGCCCATGGCGAGCGTCACGAGCCGGGCAGGAAGGACAACGGCAGCCGTAGCCCGTTCTGATACCCTCGATACATGTGTGGCCATCGCCATTACCCGATCGTCAAGCGCTTGCAGAGCACGGTCTTGCGTTCCCTCTTCCGTTGAACGCGTCGCCGTTGTGCGTGAGCACACACACCTGAATTGCTACAGGCGGATGACTGACATCGAATAAGTCGATCAATCGTCGCGCAAATGCGATGCTTCGCGGGCTGACCCTCGACTTTCAGCAATGGATTCAGATGCACAGATCAGGCATTCGTCTTGGCGACAGAGAACGCTCGGATTATGGTAGGATCTCCCGTCAGGACCACAAAACGCCGAATGGCTGCGGCAAATGGATTGCTGTGCCCCATAAGGTCGCACATCGAGAGAATCGTATCCGGGGTAAAGTAACGAACACGATGTGGTCTTTGCGAGATGGACGTATCTTCCGCGACTTGCTCCCGCATAATTGGAATGCGCGTGTCGAGCGCACAGTTCAAATCGTGAAGTGAGAAAACTCGCCGGCGCGAGGTCGGTCGCGCGCCGTAGCTCTGGCGCCACCGCGACTGGAGTAATTTGGCTTCTCATTGCGGCGACGGTATCGAACAGAAATTCGATGCCGTCCGCATTCAAGTCCACGACGAAGGTCGGGATGGCTACCTGTGCCGCACTGATCTATTGGAATCTGCGCCGCTCGATGGCGTCATTGGACGAACAATCGTGTCGGCCTGCCTCATCGGGGCTCTGGTCTACTTTGACGTCGAACAAAGTATTGACGTGCTCACTGTGGATTGTGGAATAATCAACGTTTTCGGCATTGCCGTATTCGCGTAATAGTTGATGTAGCATTGAATGACTACTATAAGATTTTATGGGCACTGGGCAACAAGAAGACGCAGTCGTCACCATCCGGCTCTTGGCTAAGGGGATCGTCGAGATAGCTCGGCGGATCAACGATGGTGCCATCGTTCGGCAAGACGATATGCCGAACTCGCTGCGATCCGGGCTTGAGCGTCTATCACGGCACTGCCTTGTGGAAGGCATTGCCGACCATGGCGCGAATGTCCACGTCTTGATGGACCTGGCCACAATCCCGATCGGCGAATGGGGCATACCATGCCTTTCGGGGGATTTCCCCTATGTTCGAGCAGTCCTTATCGACCGTGACCTCGGTATCCCGAGCAGCGATTGCTTCGAGATAGGCTCCATCTCGACTGCTGAGGACGCCTATGAGGATATCCATCACCGCCAGTTGCGCGAAGCCGTCCGGTCCCACGGCAAGCGAGCCGACGAGGTCTAAACGTTGGTCCGCGAGCGCCTCGTGCGAAATCCGGTCGATAATCAGAAGCACTTGATGGCGTTCCTTCTCGATAGTGGGCTCGCGAAGATGGCCGACGTCTTCCGCGGATGGATGCGGCCGATTCCCCTCTCATCGCGGTTTCCGGATGGAAAGACCAGGACTTGCGCGGGATGCGGTTCACTTCTTTATCCGACGCGGGACACCCGGAGGTTTCCCGTCGGACGGTGCAGGATTCGCGCCTGCACGGAAGTCCGGCCGACGCCTCTCGAAGGCATGGTCATCGACGATCCGCAGGAATGGCGGGTCGCGGCAGGAGACATCCTCGCGAGTTGGGTCGGTCCCGGCCTGCCGGAGATCCGGCTGCATGACGAACTCAAGGGGAGCGGAATTCCTGTTCGGCTTTATCCGGGCCAGGACGCCGTTGACGTCGGCATCCCATATGAACTCGGGATCGACGTCAAATCCTATTCGTGTCCGGTCACGCTCGGTGAGCGGCTGACCCGCTCGATCGGTGGCTTGGCCCAGTTCGACCGCCGCATCGTTGCAGTTCCCGATGCGAAGGTCAGGCGTCACGCAGGATACCTTTCGGACCTTCGCACCCATTACCGGGGAGAGCAGGACGTCGAATTCCGTACGATCTCCGAGACGCTCAAGGCGCTTTCCGCATGAGGAAGCCGCCCGACGATTTCGATCACGCGCTTCGCGTCCAGTGGGTTTGCGCAGCGCTACATGCCTTTCTCGGGAAGCATGAACTGGCCGGGGCGCCCGCGCTGTTATCGGGGTACCGATCCGTCCTGAGGCATCCAGCGGTCGCTCGGATCGCGCAGGCCGCATTCCAATTGCGGCAAATGGGCGTGAGCCTCGTTTCGGACGCAGCGTTGCGCGACGCGATCACGGACTGGTCGAACTGGGAGGTCGAGAATCGCGGAAAGGGCGACTACGTCGAGCCGCCGTTCAAGATCGATCTCGACGCACGAATGTCGTTTCATCTGCGCGTGCGGACTGACGATCCGGGATACGTCGCGATGGTGAAGGCCCTGACGAGGCCTCTGCCCGACAAGTTGTGGAACATCCCCCAGGTCGACGTTTCGCGTCCTTTCCGGGTGCCGATGGACATCTCAGGACTCGGCGAACCCCTTGTCGTCGATGCCACCGACCTCGATGGTAAGCTTCCTGACACGCCGCGCCGTGATTTCGTGCGCGACCGCGACGGCGGGATCGCGATCTCGTTCGTCGAGATCGAGCGCATCGCCGAAGAACTGGATGACATCGATACGGCATCCCCAGAGCGAATTCCCGGGAATTTCCGGGCGCGCCTTCGCGACGACGCCGGGAATCCCATCTTCACGCTCCTTTCGCCGAAGGGCGGCTCGTTGTCCGCAACGGACCAGGTGGAACTGTCAGGCGTGAAGCACATGATCGGTCTTCCTGGAGCGGGAAAATCGACGCTGATCCTGCTCATGGTCGTCGCGCTGGCGCGGCGCGGATTGCGCATCGTCCTCCTGCTGCCATCGATCGAGGCGTCGCTCAACTATGTTGCCGAACTCGAGCGATACGGCATCGAACCGGCGCTCGTCGTCGGTCAGTCGGCGGACTCGCGCCAGCGACATGCCAGAAAGCTCGCCGAACGCATCGCTGCGGGAGACGATACTGGGGGTATGGGTCGGACCGCTCCAGGAGCAGAGCTTCTGTCGGTGAATTGCGCGCTCGCGGGTTTTCTCTCTGATCCCGATCCGCACGTTCAGTTTCCCCACATGAGACCGCCGTGCCGTGATCTGAGGCAACGACGCCTGAAGAAGGACGGCAGCGAAGCCCATGGCGACAGCAGCAAACTCTGCGCTCTCGCATCGGTTTGCGGCCGCCAAAAATCCGCCCGTGATCTTTCCGACCCCGATCACAACGTCTGGATCGGGCACGTGATTTCAACCGACGTGCAGACGTCCCCTCATTTCGCCAACGAACAGATTCGGTACTTCGAGGCCATCGCGCGTTCCGCCGATCTCGTGATCGTGGACGAGGCGGACGGGGCGCAGGCCGCACTCGACGGTCACGCGCTGGCGGAACTGGACCTCACCGGAAGCGCAGAATCTTACGAAGCCGCGCTGCTGCGTGACCTTATGGTTCCGGTGGCCACCGGACGAAACCAGGGTGGCAATTCGTCGGTGCAGAACTACGCCTATGCGAGCCAAGAATTCACCAAGCTCAACCGGGCCGTGGTCAGTCATTTGCTGGAGGATCGCCGCGGTCCGCAGCATCTCCACAAATTCCAGGACACATTCGTTACGGGCAACACCGTTCTGGCGGCGCTCTACGAACCGGAGAACGATGACGCGCAATCTCCCTTTGAGACCATCCGCCCGCTTTGGGACGGTCTCGTGCGGCGCGTCATGGCCGAGCGCGGCGGCTACAACGCGACCGCTGAGGATGACGATGAGAACGAAATCGTCGAGCTTGACGGAATAAACGTCGCAGCGATCGCGCGTTCGGCAGGAAAGCCGGAAGCCGACGTCGACCGCCTTCTTCACGAAATCATGTCGGGCATGAACCGATGGTTTGGGGCTACGGCCGTCCTCATGCGGGAAGAAGCGGCCGAACGGGTGAACAAGGCCTTCTTCCAGCTCTTTCCGCCCGTGGAGACGCTCGATCCCGAAACCGCGCGGGCGTATTTCGGGTTCCTGCTCGAGGTCACGGCCGTCGTATTCCAATTCCTAACTCTCATTCCGATGCAACAGGCGATGATCGCCGAAGGCGTGCACTCGCGTCGGATATTCGGGTCCGGGGTCTCGAACGATCTTGCCAAGTTCGTGCCGGAGGCGTTGGTCGGACGTCTATCGGGCATCAAGGTGTACTTCCAGCAGGGGTCTAAGGGCTGGACCCTTAAACTGAAATACGTGTCGTTCGCCTCTGCGCCCCGCCTTTTGCTTTACCGACTTGCGACGCTGCTCGAGGATGAAGGCGGTAAAGGCCCGGCCGTGCTGTTGGCGTCGGCAACGAGCTTTCTTCATGACAGTCCGAGTTACCACATTCCGGTCGGTCCGCATTTCGTCCTTCGCCGCGAAAACGAAATGGGCGCTTGGAACCGGAGCGAATACATCTTTTCGCCGGTGCCCGACCCGCTCGACCCGCGCAAGAACATCCGCCTGAGCGGTGCCTTCGAGGATCGTGATCGCGGCATCAAAGCCATCATTGATCATTACTTTTCCGGGGACACGCCGTTGGTGTCCCGTATGCGCGAGGATTTCGATCCGGGGCGCAGGGTCGCCCTGGTGGTCAATTCCTATGACCAGGTGCGGATGATCAAGGAGCATGTTCGCAAGAACCATGGTCCCTTCGCCCGTCGCCTCATCGGGGTCATGGACCAGGCTGAAGACATTCCCGGATCTGAACTCGGGGAATGGGTGACCGCATCCCAAGTCGAGGCGTTGGGGGCGCGGGACGATTGGGACGCCGTGGTCTTTCCGATGAGGGCTATCGGTCGAGGGGTGAACATCGTCTACCCCGACGGCCCGCGAAAACGCGACGCGGTCATCGGAACCGTCGTCTTCCTGATGCGCCCTCACCCGTCGATCGACAGCCTCGGATTTACCGCGGGCCTTGCCGGGCGCAATGCGCTGGATTTCGACATGGCGACCATCGACCGACAGGGCGGGATAGATGACGTCATCGGGGCGTGGCGCGCAAGCAGAAGCAATTCGCTCGACCTCATGAGGCGATTGCTGCGCTACCCCGTTCAGGTCGGAAGACTTGGAAAGTTTCTGATCAATCCATTTACCGCGGACATCATGGTGGATGTTCTGCAGACCATCGGCCGAGCCATGCGCAACGGCTGCCGGACGCGGGTGATCTTCGTTGATGAAGCCTGGGCTCCGATGTCGGCGAAGGGTAAGCCGGACAATCGTTACAGCAGCATGCTCGTGTGCATGCGGGATGTCCTGCGGAAATGCTTTGACGATGCCGACCCGGTTCGAAGAGAAACTTACCGACTGCTTTACGAACCATTTTTGCAGCCGCTTTCTCGTTGCACCAACCTGATTTTCCCGACCGAAAAAACGAAGAAATGACGTCAGAAAATATCAACGACACTAACTGGCGCCGCCGACGCGTCAGACAGGAAACGTTCATTACAGGCCTTTCCTGGCGCGGCCACGAAGGCGACGAAGCCCGTTCGATCTCGCTGAAATGGACCAAGTCCGCAAGCGGGCTATTGTCGGGCGTGCTGCAGGACGGCATCGGAAGCGGGAAGGACAACGGAAAGAACCTGCCCTATGCATCCCTGCGCTCGGTCATCGAGGCCCGCGTTCCTGGGATTTCGGCGGTGCGGTCCGACCTCGGAAAACCGTGGACGGATGTTGAACCCCGGCCCTTCTTGCGGGCATTCGGTCAAAAGGAAGACGGCTCCGACGTCGTGCGCAGCGTGTCGGGTGCCGTTGCCCAATGGACCAGTGACGTCCTGTTCGGGTGGGCTGACAGGCTGGACATAGGTACCGAAAGGATCGATCGAATCCGCACACTCAGTCTTGAAGGGCGGATCGTCGAACCTTCGGAGGCAAACCTTCTGTCGATCCCTCCCGGAACGGTGAACGCACACGAGAACTTCGCGGATGTCCGGGACGCTGTGATTTCGCTCCTGATCGCTGCACTCGAGGGCCAGGAACTGTTCGAGGGTCTCGGCCCGGTGCACCGCGTGATCGCGTCCGGTATGAACGGCAATGCCGTCGAGTTCGAGACCTGGCCTGTCGCGGCCCGCAACGGCTCGTTCTCAATGACGTGCACGATCACCGTGGAGACGCTGCCGTGGTCGGTCGAACCCTACGTCATCGTCAACGCGGGAAAGCGCATCTGGATGGATCGTTTCCCGCGGCCGGGCGAGCTATTCGGAAGGAAGCGCGTCACGACCCGCATGATGGTGCGAGGCGACCGCAGGCTCTCGATCGCGTACGAGATGGGCCTCAAGGCCGGAATTCCGGACAGTGACGGCATCGAGGATCCGGCGTTGCTGGCGGCGGTCCTCCAGAACGGTGTCGATCTCGGGAGTGGCATCCCGGAGGTTGCGGGTCGCATGAGTGCGGACGGCAATGCATTCCTGGCAGTTCCCTACAGCACGAAGTTTGGGCGGACCAGAGTGCCGCGCGGCGCCACCGCGCAGGATCATGTAGATCTGGTCGCCCGGGTCGCGAGCCTGACGGAAAGGTTCGGCTTTTCGAGACTGCCGTTCGAGCCCGTTTCCGGTATCGGCGATCATGAGGAGTACCACAAGGCTCTTAAATCCGAGATGCTGCTGCATCATGCGGCACGCGATCTTCGGCTAAACGACATTTCCGACGACCGCGTCACCGCGCTTTTCGAGGAGGTGATCGGCGAGAAGCCCGGCAGGAAAATCAGGTCCGATGAGGTCATGGCGACGGGAAGTCTGATCGCGACGGTCAGGAGCGCCAACGACGAGCGGCTTTCCCGCATGTTCAGCGAGCGCGTAAAGGTCATTTTCATTTCGAGAACATCTGCGGAGGCCGATCTTTTCACAGCCGCGACCCGATCCATGTTCTCGACCGTCGATGTCGAGCGGTACAGCCTTCCTCCGAACGTCCACGGCGTTCTCGAAGCGGACAAGGACCGCAAGCGTTTCAAAGAGAAATTCGAGGACCGCGTCAGCGCGTGGAAAGCACTGGCCGAGACGATCGCCCGATCTCATCCGCGCGCACGGATCATCGTTCAGGTCGACAAGGAGTACGGAGAGGACGGCGCAATGCGGAAGCGCGAGGAGGACGCCGTCAACAAGCCTGCGGGACGCTATGCGTTGGCCCGGTACGCCGGCGCCAATGTCCAGTACCTGCTTCCGATGAAAACTGGAGAGGCATCCGCGTACCTGATCCGGCTTCAGGCTGCCCTCTATGATCTCTTGTTCGGACATTCCGGGATGGCCCCGGCGATCGGTCCCGCGATAAACCGTGCGTTCCCTGATGGCGGGATGCGTCCGGATTCGATCCTCGGCTTCTCGGTGATCCGAAAGACGAGGCAACGTCGTGGCGGGGTGTCTGTTGCCCTGATCACGGCATCGTTGCTGGACGCCGAAAGCGGAGCGGTGTGCGCGAAAATCGCGACCACGTCCGGGAATTCGGCGTGGATGGAATTCGGAGACGCCCTGGTTCATGCCGCCTCCCTCGGGGCGACCGGCATCGGCGACGGAAGCGCGAATGAAGCGACGCTCTTCCAGAGCTTCGTTTCCAGCGTTGTCAAGGAAGTGGTCTCTGATGGCCGCCGGCCGCTCGTCCTGTTCGACGCCACCAGCGCGCAGGGACTGTGGCCATGGCTCAGCAACAGGAAGTTAACCGGACTTCCCACCTTCGGTCGCGAACAGGTACCGGACAAGGCCGTTTGGGAGGACCTGTCCGTCGTCAGGGTGAGGACGAAATCCACGCCTCGGCTTCTCCGCCTCATGTATCAGGAAAACGCGTCCGTTAATGGGGAGGAGATCATCAGGGATTGCCACGCCAGCACGTCGAACGTGACCGTTCGCGTCGTAACGGGAGAAGATCGCGGCGACTACGTCACGGCGCGGAAATGGCAGCGGACGCAAAAGGTCGTTCGCGGCACGAGCGCGTATCGCTCGTTGCCGGGGTTCCGTCGTTCGGAAAAGGCGGACGACGGAACGACGCTGTACAGGCGGATCGTGCATACGCCGGAAACGAATGACGCGGTGGTTCCGGAGTCGGTCAGCATCACGGTCGTGCGCACGGCGGCCGGAGCACAGCCGGATTCCATCGCCGCGCTCGTTGCGTCGTTGTGGTCTGGATACGCCCATACCGCAATGGACACGACGTTGCCCGCTCCGCTGTCGTTTCGATCAAAGTTTGAAGACTACATGTCGCGGCACGGTCTCGAGGAGGACGAAGACGTCGAGGACGAGGCGACGACGGCTTCCGACGCCGCCGCGAGCGACGATGGGCCTCTTGCCCCGGAGGCTGTCGGCGACGTTCAGACTCCGGCGGCAAGACTGCCGACGTTCGGAGAAGTTCGCGACCAGTTTCGCGCAGGCAATTTCAATTCGGTACTTACGGTCGGCACAAAGGATTTCAGTTTCATGGATAACGTCAAGCTCGCATCAACCAGTGTTGGCTCGACTTCAATTATTGCACGGGCATCGACGGCCTCCCCGTCGGGGGACTTTCCGTTGGAAGCCGTCAGCCTGGTGAGCGATCTCCACGAACTCATCAAACCACGCTTGCGCGTCCCAAAAGTGACGACCCCCGAATGGTTCAGATCCCGCATGAACATTACGCGGCGTGACTTGCGGGAGCTCCACGACACGCACGGCGATCTACTCAGGATGGTAACCGGCTTTCCATGGCCGGAAGAGCGCCCGAACCTTGATCAATTCTTTGAATTTCTGCCGGAAGCGGCTCGCTATCCGCTGTTCTTCCGGTGCTTCTTCAAGACGATGCGCCTGATCCGGGACGATTACCTGATCAAGCCGGTCATGCAGCAGTATTGGGCCGAAAAAGCGCGTTTCAAGAACGTCCCGGAAGTCGAAAATGCCGAGTCCGGCCCGGACGCGCTGGTCGAGATGGTGGTCGCGGGCGCGTCGCATGATCTGGCGACCGCAATCGTTATCCTGGACTGGTCCGCCAGCATGGCGTTCGGAACGAGTGGACAGCGCCTCGCATCTTTGGTCCCCGAGATTTCAGACTACCTGCACGATTTGATGGAATGCGATCCAGCCGGATACGAGGCGCGCATTGGCGAACTGAGCGGCGAGAAGCGTGAGAGAGGGCAAAACCCGAAACTCCGGCTGGCGAGCGAAACTATTGAAACGGAGCCTGAGATCCAGCGGTCTCAAGAAGCCGGGATCGAGCCTCCGCTTCCGACCGCTTCCATCGACGACCTCGTGATCCGGTGGGAGAATGACCTTCTCGATCTCATTGATACGGCCAGGAAAGCCCTGAATGTCGGCCCCAACGCAGCGACGCAGCAGGAGATCGCGGCTATCGCGAGCCACTTGCGGGAACATATCGAGGAATTTGAGCGGCTCAAGCCAGACGGTGCCGCCAGCGAAGCCGTCATCTCCCGCCTGGCGAAGATCGCAAAAGCGTTTTCCGACGTTTCCGAGGGGTACATCAGGGACGTCTCCACGAGGCTGACGGAGATCGAGGCGATTTCCGCGTCAGCGCCGCAGCTCGCCTCGGAGGAAAGCCTGCGGGAAGCGGACGCGTTGGCCGAACGGGCTGACGCCGAGCTCGTCAGGGCGCAAGAGGCCCGTAAAGACGCGGATGAGCTTCAGCAGAAGAAGCTTCCCATGTTCGAGCTGGTCACCCTCGGCCAGGAGGCGATGAACAGGCTCGAGACCATCGTGAATTCCGGTCTGGAGAACGTTTCGAAGGCCATCAGCGCCATCAAGATGCCAACTTCCGTCACCCGCATCTCTCCCGCAAGTCCCTCAACGGTAGAGGTGGATCCTGTCGCCGCAGGAAGCGCTGATCCTGGCGCCGCGCCGCCCTCCCCGGCCGTCGAACGAACGACAGGAGTGCAAGGGAGTGGCTCCCGCCCTCCGGTCGAAATCACCATCGACGAGGATGACTTTGTCGAAATCGACGAAAAGCGGAAAATCGAGCCCGTTCACGAGGCGCTGGCTCCGGCCCTAAACGATGCCAACGAAGAGCCGGACCACCTTCTTGAGGACATCGAGAAGAAGGCGGACGAACTCTTCATTCGCGGCGAATTTGGTCTCGGTTATCACCTCGTCAACGCTGCGAGTACCGTTCTCGGTGATGCTTCGGCCCTCCCCTACAGTGCCGAGGAAATGCGCCTCTACGCGCTTGGAGCAAGAATCCCGGGCGTCTCCCGCATTGCGCCCGACGGCTATCACCAGGCGATCGAGGCCTGTGTGGCGATTGCTGCCAACCTCGGCATCGACGAGAGAGCCGATGCGCGGCGGATCTTGTTGATGGCCTCCGTTCTTCCCACCGCCCTGCTTCAGGTAACCGAGGCCGGTAATGCGTTCAATATCATAGACGCCATAAAGACGCACGAAAGGTGCTCGAGCTTCTTCTATCTCGTAGGTCTCGTGAAGGAGAACCGCAGCCTCGGATCTCCAGTGACGGCAGCAAGCCTGCGCGCAGCTTCCAGCGCCAACGCCGACAAATCGATTGCCAACGAACGGCGCAACGCGGTCCTGGATCAGATCAAGTCAATCAGGAATGCACAGTTCAGGTTCGTCCTCGGACAGAAGGTCCTGCGATCCATCACCGCAAAGAGCGGAATCGTCAGTGTGATGGAGAGCGCGGTCAACCAGCACGAGATCAACGCCGTCCGGGAATTCTCCAGGAAATATTCTGACCGTAACGAGGTCACGAACCTGCTGGACAGCGAGGTCCGGCGCATGGGAGCCGTGCAGACTATCGACGGCGGGGCGCGCGAGCGCCTGGTCGCCTACATCATCGACCTCGCCGCCGGCTGCGGAGCTTTCGCAGAAGCGGCGGGACCGGCCAACGAGATTCCGGTTGTCGGCAAGCGGTTGGATCAGGTACGCGATCTGGCGGACAACATGAAGGTCGGCATCCAGAACTTCGAGGTTGCGACGGCTGCGCCGACGGGAAGTGCGTTGCTTGATGCGGCCTACGCCCATGCACGCAGCGTGTTCAAAAGCCTCGCGGCGGTGATCCGCGGCGAAGCGATGCCGGAAGTCGATCGCAAGATCGTCAATCTCGAACTGCACGCACCCCTTCTGTGGCTTCCAGGCATGGCGTGGAGCGGAGCCTGGACGCCAAGTCCAAAGGATGCTGTCCGGTTGATCTCGGCGATCCGTGAATTCGACGGTCCCCGCGTCTCGGGCAACCTCGCCGAGGCCGCCGAAGCCGCCATTGAAGCGAGGCGGAGTGAGGATGCGTTCGTTCCGGCCAAGATGCTCCTGACCTTCGCGCCTCATTTCGGAATCGATGCGGTTCGCGAGGAACACCTCCGCGCGGTGATTGAGACCAACGAGGTCACCCGAAAGGCGCAGGTCAAGGCCCGGCACGCCGATGTCTCGAGGCTGATTGCCAAGGTGCGCCGCATGGCGCTCGGCGGGCTGGAGGAATCGACCCGTCTCAATGACGACCTCGACGAGATCAAGGTGGACGTTCCCTCACAAGACATTCCCGATTTCATGCCAGAGGAAATCGACGGGTTCCGCGTTCTCGATGTCAATGCCGCGTTGTCGCGCCTGAACGATGTCGAAGGCTCCGCGCGCCGTCTTCTGGACGACGCGAAGGCTGCGCTGGCTTCGGAGATTGACCGTCTGGGCGAGACGTCGCGGATCACGGGCGAAGAGAAGATCCGGCTTCTCAAGCTTCTCGATAGTGACGATCTCGCCACCGTCACCGACTGGATCCAGACTTTCAACTCCGGCGAGAGGCGTCCGACGCTGACCGGAAAGGTGATGAACGAGCCGTTGGACCAGTTCAACCATGTACTGAAAGAGACTTCCCAGATCGATCTTTCCGAGGCCAAACGTTGCATCGAAGGCAACGCGGCCTACGGCTTGTTCGATTTCTCCCGGCTTGACGAGGCGCGGCGCCAGGAGGCCGCCAAGACGCTCGAGGACTGGATTGAGTTCAAGAGGAGGATGAAGAACTCGCAGGTCATGCTTTCGCAGGGTATGTCGCACATTGCGGTTTTGCTGACCTCCATCGCCTACGGGACGGAATTCGTCGACGTGAATGGGGATCGCAGCAACGTGGGCAGACAAATCTTCGTGGTTGACGCGCAGATGAACCTGCCGTCGGCCCCTACGTCCTTGATGCTTCCGGAGTTCGGCAGCCTCACGAAGGGTGGCTGGCGGGTCGCGGCCGTCGGTCCCACGACGACGTCCGCCGAAATCATGGCGCTGGCGGAAGGAGCCGAACCGCGCGGGACCCTGGTGCTGATGTTCGGCTTGATGTCGGCCGACAAACGCAAGCAGCTGAAGCGCGACTGTGTAAAGAACAGGCGCAAGGTGCTCGTGATTGACGAGGCTCTTCTGCTGGATTATCTGGCGACGCCGGATGCCACGCCGTTGCGGATGTTCGAGATCGCGCAGGCCTACACAACCGCGACACCATACCAGGACTACGTTCGCTCGCCGGTCCCGAACGAAATGTTCAAGGGGCGCGCACGGGAAAAAGCCAAGATTCTGGAATCGTACGGTTCCTATATCGTCTATGGCGGGCGACGGCTCGGCAAGACCGCTCTTTTGCGCCACATATCAAGAAATGCCCCGGAACACGCGCTGTTCAAGTTCCTCGATCTGAACAGTTTCCCGCTCGACCTCTTCTGGCAATATTCTTCGGGAGCGTTGAAGGAAGTGTTCGCCAAACCGGTCAGCGCTCCCGAGGACTTCGTCGCCGGAGTGAAGGAATATCTGCAGGCCGACAATCGCCGCAGGATTCTGCTGTTGCTCGACGAAGCGGACAACTTCATCAAGCACGAGGCGTCGCGGGACTATCGCAATGTCGTGAAGCTCCTGAACCTGATGGCGGAGACCGATCATCGCTTCAAGTTTGTGCTAGCCGGGTTGCACAACGTTTCCCGCATCATCAAGTCGGAAAACTCGCCGCTGGCGCAAATCTCCAACGATCCGATCCGGATCGGGCCCTTGCTGCAGGAGGACGTCGGAGACGCGGAAATCCTGATGCGCGGCCCGATGTCTGCTCTCGGCTTCGAGTTCGAGAACCGCGAGGACGTCTGGCGCATTCTCAGTTTCACCAATTATTACCCGGTTCTCATCCAGGTGTTCTGCAGAGGTCTGTTGGATATTCTCGAGGACCAGATCCGTGATGGCCGGGAAGTCAAGGTGATCGACGGCGCCATGGTCGACGACGCGCTGAGAAACCCGCAGATCAGGAAGGTGCTCTACGACGCGTTCGACAAGACGATCACGGGCATCGAGCAACGTTACGGACTTCTGACTTACATCATCGCCTACGACGCCTACTTCTCGTCCGGACAGGGCCTGGAGGCGGACGGTTTGAGCGCGATCGAGGTCACCGAGAGTGCGATCCGGTACTGGCCGCAGGCATTCCCGAAGGGAAGCGATCCGTCGGAAATCGAATACCTTCTGGACGAGATGGAAGGGTTCGGGATTCTCCGGCGCACTACGTCGAAAAAGTGGACGTTGCGCTCCCGCATGCTTCTCGACCTTCTTGTTTCGAGCGAGGAGGATTTGACCGAACGCCTTCTGAGCTTTGGCGGCAAGAAGATCGAGCAGCAGTTCGATCCGAAGAACGCTCGCCGGACCATCGAGGTCATGTCGAGGGGGAAACAGTCCGCCAGCAAGACGTCGCCTTTGACCGACGGTCAGTTGTCGCAAATTTTCGCACCAGGACAGGATGATGCGAAAGTCATGGTGATCTTTGGATCGGCTGCGTCTGGCATCGGCGACGTGGTGTCCGCGATCGAGGCGTCCGGAACGTACCCTGGTGGCGAGCAGCGGAGCGCCACGCTCGACATTCGTGGCTGGAGCGACCGCGACGGCTTCGTCTCTGATATTCGGCGGAATCCTGTCGCGAAGAAGCGGATTGTCGTCGTTCCGCCGCAAACCGCGTGGCGGCACGACTGGGTGACGGCGGTTTCGCGCCTACCCAGCGTTCTGCGTCAGGACGTCAGGCCGATTTTCGTCGGCGCGCCGAGCCATGCCGAAGCATGGGTCGAGGCCTTCCGGAAGAGTCCGTCGCTCTCCCGTATCAAGGTCGAAACCCTGCGACCTTGGGCGCGCTCGTTCCTGGCCACACGGCTCGACGCGCTGCACCTGATCGGCTCGATCGAAGACGTTCTCCGCGGAACGGAAGGCTGGAGCGAGCCAACGCAGGCTGTTCTTGCCAACCTTCAACGCGGCATGAGGGTCAATGTCGCCATGGACCATGCGCTGGCCGCGGCGGTCAAGGACGGTGCAGAGGCGATCGGGATCGGTGAACGGCTTGCCCCTGCGTTCGTCACGCTGGCGCAATGGTGCGGCGAAACCGGTATCAAGGCATCCTACGGTAAGGACGCTCTCGTCGTGGAAGGAAAACCCGACGGGATCGATCCCGACTATATCGTCAGGTTCGCCGCGACCATCGGCGTGGCGTCGCTGAGCAACCCGTCAGCTCCGGCCGACCAGCAGATCATCGTGATGGATGACTTCGTCCGCCGTGTCCTTCTTTCGGGAGAGAGCAAGTGACGCCGCAGGATTGGTGGACCCTTCCAGGGCCGAACGGCTTCACGACGGCTCTTGCCAGGGACTTGATCACTAAAGGCGTCGCCGCCGCGAAATGTCCGCGGCCACTGCCGGAGGGATTGCACGATGCGATCCGTAAGAAGCTTGCCGACGAATACGTCGTCGAGACGGTGGTCTTTGACGCTTCGAACCTGAAGGCGACGCAATCGCCCCTGCACGAGATGGCGACGTTGCGCCGGGTTTCAGGAGCCTCGATCGGCACCGTGGCGGACTTCCTCGAAAATCCCGATCTGGCAGACGTGGCGTTCATCGTCGAGGGCATTTCCGCGGACCATATCCAGACGTGGAGCTATTTGCTGCGTGCCGTCATGTCCGAGCGGGCCGAGAGTCCTCCGGCTGCTGGTCCCTACCTCCTTCTGCTTCTGCCGACCGGATGGAAGGCGGACGCTGAGAAGCGGCTTCTCGGCCAGATAGGCAGCAGGTTCTGGCGCGGATATATGTCGTCAGTGGACTCGTTCGGATGGATCGCAGCCAACGGCATACGGGTCGGATCGGGCATCGACGAGCGGCTGGCGTTGGCGACCTCGATCGAGGTCGCCGCATGGTCGCCGAGTCTTCTCGATCAGATGACGAGGTTCAATCTGGACGATCAGATATCGCCGACGGGATCGCTCGAACTCCTCTCCGCGCGGAGGGCATGGCCCTATCCATGCTGGGAAAACGGCCTCGTGGACGCGTGGGACGACATCCCCACTCCTCATGCTCTCGCCGCTGTCGCTCACGGGCTCTGGAGCGACATCGAACGCCGGATTTGGGTCGCTCAATCCAAGGTCCTGCTGCCGATGATCGACAGCGCCCGCAGGGGCATCATCCGCGCCTACCTCGACGAACTGTCGAAGCACGCGAGCCCATCCTCTCCCTACACCAAGAAGGTGTATGACCGAACGATAAAGATCACCGATCCGTGGAGCTTTGAGTGGTTCGAGATGATCACGCTCCTTGACGGCGCGGTGCCCCTTTCACACCTCCGGATCATGAAGGACCTCAAGTGGGTTCGCGACTCGCTGTCTCACGGCAAGACAATTGACAAGGACAACATCAAGAACCTGTGCGAGGTGTGGGAGGAGCACGTCCTCGATCTAATGGCGGCCCCCGTGAACGGCTGGGACTGGCCACGAACGGGTCAGACCTTGCGTATGACGGTTGGGCCGTCCGGAGCCGGGAAGAGCGCATGGGCTAACCGGCAGGCGGCAAGGGTTGTCTCGTCGGACAGTATTCGTGAAGAGATATTTGGCACCAACGATACTCCGCGCAATCAAGGCCATGTATTCCGAATGGCGCGTCAGAGGATGGCGATGGTGCTCAAGTCAGGCGAGGATGTCATCCTCGACGCTACAAATATCAAGACGACGGACCGCAAACGCATCGCAACGAGCGTTCCGCCTGATTGCAGCATTGAGTACGTGGTCATTGACCGTCCTCTCTCGGAAAAAATGAAGACACGCGGGGAACGTGCCGCAGGCCTGATCGAAGAGCATCACCAGACTTTCGGTGCGTCGATCACGGAATGCCTCGATGGTGATGGATTGCCCAATGTGCGGTTGATTGATCTTCGCGAAAATAGCGCGGGCAACCAATGAAGCCTTGGGCGTACCGGGGCTTCTTGCTCCCATCGCCGTCCAACCTTGCCCCCCGTGCAGCGCTTCAATCTGGAATGGGTTGAGACGCAGTTACAGCACCTGTTGCGGCAGGAGCAGACGAATCATCACTATTCCGAACAACAGGTCGCGGCCGCCAAAGCTAAGCTTGGCGGGCGCATATGCGCAAAGGGCGCAGACGATAACCTGGAGCGACAGGATGACAGCACAGACGGATCAAACGCCACCTTGGCCGCGGCAAAGCCGTAGCTGGTACAAAAATCCGTTGGGCATTGCCCGTCCCGGTTTGAGTCCGGCCGTCCGCACCACTTGTTCAACAGACGAAGGCACCGCAGATCGTAGTGGTTGGCCAGGATCTGCAATCCGACGGGGCGCGGTTCGTCTCAAACCTAAATGGCACTGCGCTCTGCCGACCAAACGGATGGTCTCTCGCGCGACATTCCGGATTGACGGCAATGGAGACTCCGGCATCGGGGCGATCTCGCGAAGGCTCCCCGCAGGCCCTTTTGTTCAGAACTTCCGGTATGCGGCGACTTTCACTCCAGTAGCGCCCTGATTTCGGCGCGAAGGCTGCGCACTTCGGAATATAGTTCCGTGATGTGGTGAGCTGTTTGCTCAGCCCCGCGTGCGCCTACAAAAAAGAAATGCCCGCCGGCGACATCTCGGGATAAACGCGAGGGAAGCGTCCGGGTCAGGGCACGTAACTCCTTCCATCGCCCGGCATCGAAATCGAGCGCCCGGGCCTGTGAGCGGATCATCTGTATGTTGAAGAAATTCCAGTTGATTGGGTCAGCCAGTGCGTGCCCGTCGTCGGACCTGTCTGTGGGACTGATCGTTGCGGCCAACGGAAACTCGGAAAAAGAAGAGGCCCTCATATCGTCATGAGCCTCCTCGAAATTCCAGAATGTCCCCTGATCCGAGAAGCGCTGGGACGTGCCTCGAAGCATGACAGGCGTGTTGCACAGATAGTGTTCCAGATAAAGCTGTTCGTCGAGAATCCTGCGTCCGTTGATCTGGTTCTGGTGTGAAAGACTCGGCAGAAAGCCGTCGATATACACGCCTCCTGTCCAAAGGCCGTCCGGTGTCAATGGATCGCCACCTTGTTGCACAAGATTGAGCCCGGCAATCGGTGGCGAGGCGGCCAGCGACAGAAAGCAGACTGCATCGATACCGCGGGCCTTCAGGGCCGTGTTGACAGCGGCAACCGAGCGACCGGCCATGCTCCACATGGCGACCGCGACGGGACGATCCGGCGTTTCGCGCAATACATCTGAGGTAACGGACGCGATCCAGTTCGCCCAGCCTGCAATGGTCAGGTCAGGCACGATCGCGCCAATGGACGGATGATCGGTCGGATACGACAGGGCAAGCAGCCCGATACCCTTTTGCTCCAGCCAGTGATCCAGGAAATCGGCACGGTGGGAAAACGGATCGCCGTAACTGATGCGCGCCAGATGCACCCCGCCCGGCAGGAATACGACAAGCGGGCAATCACTCTTTCCTGCTCTGAAGTACCTCAGGCCCCGCACACCGGAATGCTCCACAAGCTCTTCCCCGGCGAACAACATCCCGGTTTGCGGTCTTCTCATGAAATCGTCTTCCCTGTTTTCAAGCATGTTCAGTTAAATCTGTGGCGAGCGGTGGTGCCAGTCGGTGAGGTCCTGATAGGCATGGGCAACGGCCAGCAGGGTCGCTTCGTCGAACGGCCGGCCGACGAGCTGGCAGGCGACCGGCATGCCATCCGCCGTGAAACCGCAAGGTACGCTCAGCGCGGGAAGGCCCAGATAGTTGAACGGCCTCGTGTAGATGTTGATGACGCGGCTGCGATTGAAATCGTCGGCGAAGCGTTCGTCGCGCATCTTCTCGATTGCCGGCGGCGGAAGAGGCAGGGCCGGCGTCAGCAGGACATCGGCATCCGCGAACACCCCCTCGCAGAATTCACGCAGGTAGCGGCCGCGCAGCGCCAGCGCCTCAAGGTAACGCGGCGCCGGGATAAAGTTGCCGCGCTGCAGCTGGTTGCGGTTGGCTTCTGTGATGTCGGCGCCGCGCTCGCGCAGATCGCGGCCGAACACGGTTGCGGTTTCACAATCGCTGAGCACCGAGGCGAGGTCCCAGAGCAGGTGCCCGTCGGGAAGATCCGCCGGCCTGATCGTGGCGCCTTGGCGCGCCAGGATCTCCTGGAAGCAGGCCAGCGCATCGGCCACATCGGGATCGACCACGGACCAGAACCGCCGCTGCACGGCAATCCGGATGTCGGCGAGCCTTATGGAGAGGCCTCGCTCATAGTCGGGGACCGGCTCATCGCTGGAGGCTGGATCGCGCGCATCAAAGCCGCCGATGCAGCCCAGCAATCTGGCCACGTCACGGGCCGTTCGCGCCATCGGCCCGATCGTATCGAGCGACCAGGAGCGGGTCAGCGCGCCGTGCCGACTGATCCGGCCGCAGGTCGGCTTCAGTCCGGTGACACCACATACGGCAGCGGGAATCCGGATCGATCCACCGGTGCAGGATCCAAGGGAGCCGTAGATCAGGCGGGCGGCAAGCGCAGCAGCCGGACCATATGATGAGCCGGGATTGAAACGTTGCGTATTCCAGGGGTTATGGCAGGCGCCGAGCGGTTCTTCGCCCGGCGTATCGGAGCCCGCCAGCTCGGTCATGTTGAGAGTGCCGATCTCGACGGCGCCCGCGCCGTCCAGCCGCTCCAGCACGGTCGCTGTCTCTTTCGCGACCTCGCCCGAAAAAATCCGGGAGCCGCAGCTTGCGGTCCGTCCGGCTCTTGCGAACATGTCCTTGTGCGCAAGCGGCACACCATGCAAGGGCCCAAGGATGCGACCTTCAGCAAGGCTGTGGTCGGCGCGCCGGGCCGATGCCAGTGCTCCTTCCCGATCGATCGCAACGAACGCGTTTATCCGCGGCTGCCAGGCATCGATCCGCTCGAGACATGCCGTGACCGCCTGGCAGGAGGATATGCGGCCTTGCCTGATCGCATCAGCGAGCTCGCACAGACTCAGGGACGTGATATGCTGCATCATGTTCCCGCCGGACGCTTCAACAGAGCCAGCATCCGGGCGAACTGCGCCGGCTCATCACCTCTCGCGAGCTGCGATGCGCTCGCCCGGACAAGCGAATTCAGCCGGGCAACATGATCGGCCAGGGCCGCCGCCCGCCCGTCATCCAGCGGCAAGCCGTGCAACTCGTTCGCCAGATCCGCTATTGTTTCCTTCTTCAGCATGCCAATGCGCTCACACCGTCCATGGCGGGTAGCCGTCCACAATCAGGCGACGCCTGTCGCGATGATGCTTGCTGCAACCAGCGCGGAATTCTTCGATGCGTTCATGCGCATAGCCTGGCGCAACTTCCTCCGCCTTCGGCCGGGACAGACTGCAATGCGCCGGGCGCGGTGCATAATCCTGGCGTAAGAGACCGGCGACAGGACGGCCTCGGAAGCAACGCTGCGCTCGCATACGGCCGTGAGCACGGGAGTTCTGCAGGGCCGCCATGACCTGCGAAGTGCGATCGTATCTGTGCAAGAAGAGCAGCAAGGGACCGGACCTTATTCGTCCAGGACAGCGACCGCACGGATCGGGCTTGCAGTACCGCCGCGGATCCTGAGCGGAAATCCGATGAAGCGGAACCGGCCCTTGCCGACGAGCCTGTCGAGATTCCACATGCACTCGATGTGGGTGATGCCGCGGGCCGCGCAGGCAAGGTGCGCCTTGTAGTTGGCCTCGCCTTCCGGTGCCGGGCTGATGGCCTCGACGCCGAACATCAGGATCTTGCGGTCGGCGAGCCAGTGCACGGCATCGACATGCAGCCCTGGGAAGTCATGCAGATAGCCGGGCGTACCCCATAGACGCCTGTTGACGCCCATGTCGATGAGCACCGTGTCACGCGGCCTGATCTGCTGGCCTGATCGTATGAGCGCCTCTTCCATCTCGGAGGCCGTGATCTCGTGTCGCAAGGGTACATGCGCCAGATCGAGGCAGATCGCCCCGGTATAGAAATCCTCCAGTGGAATCCGGTCGATCGAGGGAGCATCAGGATCCGGATTGAAATGACAGGGTGCGTCCACATGGGTTCCCGAGTGGTCGCTGAGCGACAGCGCCCAGGATTTCGAGCTGAAGCGCGTCGCGCCGGCTTGTTTGATTTCGCTGTGATCGTTCCAGACGCCCATGATGATCGGTGGATGCATCTGGGGCGCCGGCGCGCGATGGTGAAGTTCCCGGCTCAGATCGATCAGCTGCATCTCTGGCATCTCCTGGTAAATGTATCTTTGCGAGGCCCCCCGCGTGGCTGGCCGCGACACGAGCCCCTCGACGGATCAGGCAGATCCCGCGCGCGAGCCCGGTCTCGCTGCAACCCGCGGATCGTTGGCACCTCTTCAGACCTCAATCGCCTGCCGTTCATTTCCGGACAGGACATCAGGATTGCCGGCGCGCGAAAGATCTCGCGATATCGGCAACCATGGACGATGGCTCGCCGGCGCTCCCGTGCCGGCCTTCCTCAGTGCGGCAGCAGCGCATCGACGTCCTTCCCGAGGCTTGAGAGCGCCGCGGCCGGATCCTGCTTCTGCGAGACCACGAGATAGCAGTGATCCTCGATGGCCTTGATGATCCTGGAGTTGTTCTCGCCCGGAAAGGCGAACCAGCCTGTCATCATCGCAATCCGCTGACTGGCGATGCGATGCTCCGGGTGGGCGTCGAAGAACTTGCCGAGCCCAGCAGGATCGCTGATCGCGGCAAGATTTACCGGCACGTAGCCGGTGGCCTCGACCATGATGGTCTGGCCGGCCGTTCCGACTGCGAATTTGATGTAGTCCCAGCAAGCCTTCTGCTTGTTGGGATCATCAGTCAGCATGACAATGCCGTTGCCTGCGGCCGGAAGCCTGTCGTTTGCCGATGAGACCGGCAATGATCCGACCTTCAGCCGGAAATTGCCGGCCGCCGACTGCTGATAGCCGTTGAGCGCACTGCTTGCGCCGAACAGGATACCGAGCTTTCCCGCCCGGAATGCCTGCCGCGCCTGGTCCCGTTCAAAGCCTGGCTGGCCTTCCTTTCCGAGACGTTGCAACAGCTGCAGCGCCTGAAGGCCGGCCGGGCCGTCGAAGCTGATCCTTGTTTCGTCCTCGCTCATCATCCGGCCGCCGAAGGCGCCCACCAGCGTCTGGAACGACCAGCCGTTATTGGTGTATTCGACATAGAGGCCGCCGGTCCCCTCGCCGAGGGCGCCGATTTTCCTGCCGAGCGCGATCACGCCATCCCAGTCGTCAGGCAGGTTGTCAGGGTCACCGCCGGCCTGCTTCACGAGATCCATGTTGTAGAAGAGCACGGGAACGGAAATTGCGAACGGCAGGGCGCAGGTTTTGCCGCCGTATGACGCAAACGATGTCACTTCTTGCGGAACGCCGATCGTGTTCCACGCCGGATCGCCTGCGATGAAGCGATCAAGCGGCACCGCTATCCGGCGATCAGCCAGGGGCCGGATCTGGTTCAGGCCCTGGTGGGAAATGTCAGGCAGCTGCTTCGTTATGTTCTGCCGCAAGGTCTGCTGGACGAGGCCGTCATAGTCGACGGCTGGGCTGTCGAGAACGACCTTGATATCGGGACGGGTCTCCATGAAACGTCGCGCAAGCGCCTCATAGAGTCCCCTCAGAGAGGCCGGAGAATAGCAGACCCGGATCGTCGTCTGCTGATGCGCACGGGCCCTCAGGACCGGCGTTGCGGCCGCAGCGCTTGCCATCGACAGGAAGGTCCTGCGTGAAGGAAACATCGATTGCCTCCGTTGGCGTGTTGTCTGACAGCTCCGCCCCCTCCCCCGACGCAATGTCGCCGGGCAACGGGAAGATTTCGCAGGCTGGCGCGGCGGGCGGCGATACCGTTGACGCAGATCGACGAAGCCACCCGCCGCGGTGATGGGCAGCACGGCATCCCGAAAAATGGCGGCAACCGGCGAGAGCCACCTGGCAGACGTGATAGCGCTCATTGGTAGTGCACCGTCCTGTCCATGGCGCGGGCCTGAACGAGCGTGAGCGTCACGACGATGGCGAGAAAGACGACGGCAACGGCGGCACCATATCCGGTGTGCAGATATTCGAAGCTCTCCCGGTACAGTGTATAGAGCAGGACTTCCGAGGCGTGGCCGGGACCGCCCTGTGTCAGCACTTTCACGGTGTCGAACGTCTCGAACGCTCTCAGCGCCACGACGATGACGACGAACATCGAGACCGGACCGAGCATGGGAAGTGTCACGGTACGCAGCCGGTCGAGCGCACGATCCGCACCGTCTATATCGGCCGCATCATAAAGGTCCTGAGGAATGCTCTTGAGGCCGGCGAGGAACAGCACCATGGCGTAGCCGAGGTTCTGCCAGACCCCGATGACGGCGAGCACCGGCAGCGCGGTATTCTCGTCGCGCAGCCAGTTGGCAACGGGCAGGCCGAGCGCCGCGAGTATCTGGTTGACGAGGCCGATCGCCGGATGCAGCAGCGCGTCCCAGGCGATCGCCGTGGCGGTGATCGTCGCCATGAAGGGCAGAAAGTGAACGGCCCGGTAAAAGGACCGGCAGGATCTGCCGCTTTCGACAAGAAGCGCAACCAGAAGGCCGAGCACAACGGTGCCCGGCACGACCATCAAAACGTAGAAGACCGTATTGAGGAGCGAAGTCCTGAAACCGGCGTCGGCAAAGACCTCGCGGAAGTTGGCGAGGCCGACGAAGGAAAGCGAACGCGCCCCGAACTGCCAATCCGTGAGCGCGATGACGAAGATGCCCGTCGCCGGCAGAAAGAACAGGATGACCAGGAGGAATGCGGCAGGCCCGACCAGCGTCCAGCCCGCCAGCACCTCTGCAGCAACCCGTCTTCGCGCCGCAAGGGACGACGTCGGCTCGCCACCGGCCGGGCACGCCCCGTCGGCAGCACCGGAAAGCGCAACGGCTTTGCCCATCAGGCAATCTCCCGGAGCGGGGCGACCGATCCCGGGCCCTGCCCGGCCTCGCGGCGCAAACGACGTCCGTCACGGGTAAAGAGCAGCACGCGATCCGCCCGGACGCCGAGATGCAAGGTCTGCCCCGGCGCGATCCGGGGCGCCCGTTCGGCGAGCAGCCTTGCGATCAGGGGATGATCGATGCCCGGCAGGTCGAGATGCACGAAGAGATCGGATCCCATATGCTCGATCAGGCGCACAGAACCGGTCAATGTGTCCGGACCGCGATGTTCGGCGAGTTGAAAAGCCTCCGGACGAACACCGAGGGTGAGAGCCACGCCCGAAAGCGCATCGGCCTCGATCGGAAGCGTCGATCCGGCTACATCGATCAGGCCACGCTCGCGCACCACGCCGTCGAGGATGTTGATCCTGGGCGAGCCGATGAATTCGGCAACACGTCGGTCATCGGGATCGGCATAGATGTCCTGCGGCGGCGCGACCTGCAGCAACTCGCCGTCGAGCATCACCGCGACCCGGTCCGACAGCGTCATGGCCTCGGCCTGATCATGCGTGACATAGACGAACGTGGCGCCGATCCTCTGGTGCAGTTCCTTGATCCCGGCGCGCATTTGCACCCGCAATTTGGCGTCGAGGTTGGACAGCGGCTCATCCATCAGGAATACGGCGGGATGGCGCACCATGGCGCGGCCAACCGCGACGCGTTGCCGCTGGCCTCCGGAGAGCTGTCCAGGTTTGCGTTCCAAGAGGTGACCGATCCCGAGCAAGCCGGCTGTCCGGGTTACTTCGGCCTCGATTTCGGCAGAGATCCGCGCTCTTCCTGGCATCAGGCGGCCGAGAACAGGCAACCGCTGCATGGCCGAGAGGCGCCGCATCCGCAGCGGCAACGCCATGTTGGAGGCGACCGTCATATGGGGATAGAGCGCGTAGGACTGAAACACCATCGCGACATCACGCAGCTTCGGCCGCAGCCCATCCACTGCCCGCTCGCCGATCGAAATCGAGCCTGCGTCCTGTACATCGAGGCCTGCCAGAATCCGCAGCAGCGTCGACTTTCCGCATCCCGATGGTCCCAACAGGGTCAGAAACTCGCCGTCCGCAATCGACAGCGACACACCGCGTAAGACCGCCGTCGGGCCATAGTTCTTCCGGATGCCGTCAATCTGCACGGATGCCATAACTTCACTTCCAGACCATCGTGAAAGCTGACGTGTTCGCCAGCCCGTGACGACTTCAAGACCTCCATTGCTAAGGCTGGATGACACCCATCGAATAACTCAATAGGAACTTGCAATCATGCGATGACATGCAACCCGGTCAGCCGATGTCGCCGGAAGACTGAGCCGTTTCGATGGTACGGGCTCTCGCGCGCGGACGTCGTGGTGGAGGCGAACTGCTGTCCGGTTTTCGATCGGCCGCATCCGACGCCGCGCCGGACATCTGAACGTGGCAGACCGATCCGAATGGCCGGTCCAGACAACAACTGTATTTTCGTTGGCCGTTCGGCCACCATACCAGTGTGACGGCGGCGAAGCGGACAAGGCACACCTTGGGCGTCATCTTGCCTGGCGTGCCGGATATCATCAAATCACCGCCCATCGCACCGGCACTGTCATCCGCTCATGCGTCTGCCCGGCTCCGCCGGGCTCGCAAGGCTTGCGGCATCACACGCGATGATGTCGCGAGATGGCAGCAGCCGTTCGTCGTACTCACTTGCCTCGGCTGCTGGCGCCGGTCAGCGCGAGGGCCGAGCGGAGATCCGATCCTCAGTTACCGCAACTTTCGATTGGTTGATCCAAAAAATGCGATAGCCCGATTGGTCTTCGCGTCCGGGCGCGGATAGAGATGAACAATCATCATGTCTTCTTTCAGGAATCCTGTCTTGTCGCCCGCTGCAGCCCAGCTCGATGCCGTCCGGCCTCCTGATGCCGGAGCATGGACGCAGTTGCCGCGCGCCCGAAGCACCGGTCCGCTCGCCTTCAGTCGGGGGGCCGCCGGTTTGGGGACCGGCACCTTCGCCGGTGAGGCAGGCATCCGGATTATCCGGCATGAGCGCGGCAGATCCTCCGTCAGGACGACGTGGCTGTCCGTGGCGATCAAGAGTGCCAACGACCTTGCACGCGGTTGGAACAACTACCGGATCGCAGCCAGCCGTGACGCCGGACACCTCGTCCTGAATGAATTCGTCGCCAGCCTCGATCCGTCCGAGGAGGTGGAGAGATCAACACCGTGCCCCCACCCGGACGGGGTTGCGATCGAGGCGGCCCGCGATGAATCGTATGTTTTCATGCCGCGCCTTACGATCGCATCGCGGCAATGCCGTGGTGTCGCGCCCGGCTGGCTGAATCCGGGCGGGCAGCTTTCGTGCCGTGTGCCGGATCAGGTTTTGCGGCATTCCACTCACTGCACAGGTTTCATCGAAAAGCCCTCGCCTCGCACGGCAAGCGCGATGGAAACCGGCACCGCGGTCCTGGATCGCAAGGTTCGCGGCTTCACCCCGTATCCGGCTTGCTCGCGCCTCGTCGTCCGGACGATCGCCCCGCGTGCGAGCGCAGCATCACCGTCTCCGTCTCCCAGCTATGAAAGATTTCATCATGTCCCCAGCCAGACGCCTCCGCGCCCTCATGGCCGAGATCGGCCTTGTCCACATCATGGCCGCCCACAGCCCTCTTTCCGCGATTTTAGCCGAAGAAGCCGGATTCGATGGCCTGTGGGCCTCCGGCTTCGAACTTGCAGCGCTTTACGGGCTCGCGGACATGAGTCTGATCTCGATGGCGCAGCATCTCGATATGCTGCGGTCGATTGCCGGACGTACGACGCTGCCGATCGTTGCCGACATCGATACGGGATACGGCAATGCGATCAATGTCATCCATGCAATTGGTGAATACGAGCGGGCTGGCGCCAGCGCGGTTGTCATCGAAGACAAGACCTTTCCGAAGGTCACGAGCCTTGTTGCGGGTGGTCGGCAGGAGCTGCTGCGGATCGAAGAATTCCAGGGCAAGCTCGAGGCTGCGGCCGCAACAAGACGGAACCCGGATTTTCTCGTCATTGCCCGCACCGAGGCATTGATTGCAGGTCTGGGCGAGACGGAAGCCCTGCGCCGGGCACTGGCCTACACAGAAGCCGGCGCCGACATGATTCTGATCCATTCGAAAAAGAAGGATGCCTGCGAGATCGAGAGCTTCTCGCGCGCCTGGACCGGAGCGGTGCCGCTGGTGGTTGTACCGAATGCCTACCCGGATCTGGATGCCCGACGCGCCAGGGCGCTGGGCAATATCCGCATGATGATCTACGGCAATTACGGCATCCGCGCCGCGGCAACCTGCATGCAGGAAACGTTCCGCCGGATCATCGCCGATGGCGGCGTCCAGAACGTGCACAAGGATATTCTGCCTGTGGAGGAGATTTTCAGACTTCAGCGGACCGAAGGGATCAAGGCAGCTGAAGCCCGCTTCCTTCGTTGAGCATTTGACTTGAAATCATCGCCGAACAGCAAGATCCTGAAACAGTACCAGGCTCCGGCTTCACTCAGGGCCCTACACTCCGCGCCAGCGGGAAAATGCAGGTAAGCCGTTTTGCTCTCCTGAAACTGGTTGCGCTGTCGATTCCCGGAACAGCGATGACCGGGATCACACTTTCCAGCGCGCCAGCATACGCATCGGAAATACGGCCTCCGCGATTGTGATACCGCGCCAAACTGCACGAAGCGTACGAAGAAGCCGCTTTCACGCGCGCGACAGCATTGATAAGCAGAACTCCGACCATACCCATCGAATAATGTGATGGAGTATTCGCTTTCGCAAAGGCCATCCGTGGCAACCCAGCCCATTGCAGATGCTACCGGAGCAGAAGATGGCCGTCGAGCAGGATGAAGTGCCCCTCAATGCAATCCGGGTATTTGTGGCCATCGCGCGGGAAGGAAGCGTAACGCGTGCGGCCAGCGCATTGGGCGCAACCCAGAGCTCCGTCAGCCGTTATCTGGCCGTGTTGCAGGACTATCTCGGTACAGACCTCGTGGAACGGCGAGGCCGGGGAAGCCAGTTGACGGAGTTCGGAAGGCTGTTTGCCAACACCGTTGCCGAACCCCTTGATACGGTGTGTTTCACCACGAAGAGAATGCGACGGCGCAACCGGTCGGACACGAACCGCATTGTGGTCCGCACATCGCTTTCGACCTTTGCCTACTCGTTTCTGATTCCAAATCTGCAGGCATTTTCCGCCGAGATGGACGGCGTCATCGTGGACGTGATCAGTTCATTGTCGCCGCCGAATTCATCCGACAATTTCGACATCCTGATCACCCGCGATCTGACCGTCATCGAGCCAGCCGACGACTGGGAGATCCACAATGAGACGCTCGTATGCGTGGGCTCCCCAAACCATGTTATGGGAAAGACGCTCTCGATCGTCCGTTCAATGCCAATTCTGAACGTGACCTCCCGGCCCGACATCCTGCCGACATGGCTGAGGGCAATGAATCTGACCGCAAGCGACATGACGTCGGGGGCGCGATACGACCACAATTACCTTGCCCTGCCGGCTGTCCTGACAGGAAAATGCCTGCTGGTCGCGCCAGAAATCATCGTCAGCGATCTCGTGCGCGAAGGGGCGCTGCATGTGATCCCGGGATCGCGTACGCCCAGTGGTATGCAATATCGCGCCTATGCAGTCGACCGCAGTGACAATCCCGAAATCGCCCGTGCCTTTTGCCGATGGGTTGCCCGGCTCTGTAAAAAGGCCGCGATTCCAGAGGCGAGCTGCTAGTTGTTTGGAGAACCGGAAGCCCGGTTGATGGACCGGGTTCAGGCGCGATAGTTTAGCGCCGTAAAGCTCCCCGTCGTTGAAGAGGAGTGTGCAAGCCAGCTGCCGGCTTCTTATAGCAGGTTTCTCCAGGCAAGAAGACGTAGTTGCGTCATCGGATACCGTTGATCATGCCGTGAGCGCCGCCCGGCGGGCATGATGTGGCGATATCCGGAGCCAGTGGGACATCGTATTGTTTGGGTACGGCCCCTACCCATCAGCATTGTCGGTGCTCGTTTTATTAGTTCGGTTATAGCCCGTGGTTTGATGGCCATCCGAATGGCTGCCTTGGCGCATGAAAGCTCGTGCGCTCGTGGCCTGGAATGTCCGCCGGATCCGCGTAGATCGCGGTATCCCGCAGGAGCAACTGGCGTACGATGCCGGGGTCGATCGTTCCTATATGAGCGGTCTCGAGCGGCAATCGGCGAACCCGACAATCGATCTTCTCGATCGTATCGCGGAAACACTGGATGTTCATCTGTCCGAGTTGTTCGTTCAGCCACCAAAAGGCGCGACGGCTCCCGCGACCTTGCGCAAGGGGCGAAAGCCGGTCCGCCGTCATCGCAGGAAGAGGTAGCACTGCTCGCGTGATACTCGAGGCTGCGGCGACAGGCACCGCCCTGTTGGCCGGGAACGACAATCTCGCCCGTCTGGACGACGTTTGCTGGTTTCGGTCCAATAGCAATCATCCCGCCCGCCTGGACCCGGGGGGCTGGAGCCGCGCCCCGACACACCGGTCATTCAGACCCGCGGCAGGCAAAGCCTTCACATATCCGGTCTGGCACGCAGTCTGGTGAACGTGCCCGCGCGCGTTCGCGCAAGGAAATTGCAGGCGCGACAGTCGGAACCATTTCTGGCTACGCCAGATTCCAGATCGATCCAATCACTTGACGGGACGGCCTGCTTTTGAGATCGGACTTCGAGACTGGACCTTCGGAAGACCTCGCGTCCATTTGAAATTGATTGATTATTCACTCGTCGGCCGATCGCGACGCAGCAGATGACGGTAGCCGTGGCGCGCCACCCATCTGGCACGAGCCAGATGACTGTCGAAAGCGCGACGGGCGCGATCAGGCTCAAGGGCGGGATCAATACAAAGCACGATGCGTGCAACCTCGCGCCAGTCTGCGTTGTCGGCTTCGGCGTCGAGGATACGCATATAGGTGACAGCGTGTTGCTCATCGTAGTCCGTGAGCCCGGGCGCGCTTGGTGCCAGATCTGCAACCTTGGGATCGAACGACACGGCCTGAAAATCCTGCAAAATGCGAAAGCCTTGAACCAGGCGACTGTAGCGGTATTCAGAGGCGCTTCGTAGGGAACCGATGGTCGCAGTCGACAAAAATATTCTTCCTGCCGGATGTCAGCCGGCAGCGGAGCCCCCTGGCAAGGCGTCTCGTCCCGTTTGCCTCCATTTCGCTCACTCCTCGGTGTGCATTTGATTTCCGTCCCGGGTTGCTCAAAAGCGAAATCGGACTTCCCGTGCAGCGCTCGTCAGCTTCGCTGCCCGTTGCCAACAAAAAGATCGCCCTGTACCGCCTGGCCCAGCAAACACGTGCCGATTGGTGGTCGGTGTTCCGGCTGCGCCGTCCAGCCGGGCGGGGAAGCTTTCTTTTCAATGACGAACTCCGGCGACCCCTGCTACTGGTTGCCGACGGCGAGCACGCGGCCGCCGTCGATGATCCATTTTGCACGCGCCAGATGATTGAGCGCCGCGCGAGCTCGCTAGCCGGCAATCTGGAACAACGTGCCGGACGATCCGCGCAACTTTCCTGCAGTCGGCGCGGTCGGCTTTCACATCAGGAAGTCGCCAGGAGATCATCAAATGCGCTTGCCATAGCTCGCCAGGACCGCCTCATCTGGCCCGCCGGCGACATCCGGCTAGCCGGCTTTCTCGTTGAAGCTTACGCGCAGAGACGGCTCAACTCGTTCCGGCGAAGCTAACGTAATACGAGGGTTATAGCCAGTGGTTTGATAGACAATCAAATGGCTGCCTGAGCGCATGAATGCTCGTGCGCTGGTGGCTTGGAATGTGCTTCGGATCCGCGAAGAACGCGGTGTTCCGCAAGACCAGCTGGCTTACGACGCCGACGTTGACCGTTCCTATATGAACGGAATCGAGCTGCAGAAGAAGAACCCGACAATTGATCTTCTTGAACGAATGGCAAAAACGCTCGGCGTCCATATGTCTGAATTCTTTGTTGAGCCTCCGGAGGGTGCGAGGCCGCCCAGGACCTTGCCTAAAGGCCGCAAGCCGAAGCGTCCATCCCGTAAGACGAAGCAGCCCCCGGGATAAGGGTCACCTTGTGGCAACGGACCCGCAACTGCACTGGTTGCAGGTCGCAAGCTTACCAAGCGAGGACCCAGGGAAAGCTCACGTAGAACAAACTCTCCGAAGCTCTCTGCCCAATGGGGTCAGGCTTGAGGGAGCCGCCCGGAAATGCTGGCGCCAGATGCGCATCGGTTGGCGGAATGTTGTTGGACATCGTCAACCGCTCAAACTCGTCTCATTCTAGGCGTGAACCCGCCGCGACGTGCAGAACTCGCGCCGCTTTGTCCGAAACGTACTGAACGATTTGATCTGCCTCCGCCCTCGCCATTGTCCCCATTTCCAGTTCGCGCTAAGGACCACAAGCTCGCGATGGAAATCCTGCGTTCATAACCAAGGCAGCATCTACGGCGAGCCCGTACTGTAATGGCCGCGAGCATTCCGCCCGGAAACGCGGCTCTATCGGCGAGATCACGGATGATCGAGCGCCACGATCCGGACACGAGGCAGGACGTCATGCGTAACGCGCCCAAGCAGACGTTTGCGTGTCTCTACGCACGCCCGGCAAGCGTCGACGAGCTGAGGTTTCGAGCGTATGACGGTCTGGCTGGCGCTCTGGCGATTGCGGCCTGCGGCGGGCGTGCACAATGAGGATCGACTGCGAGGTTCACGCCTTCCGCCAGGAGAGCCGTTTGGTAGCACCCGTCATCGACGGCTCCGTGGAACGACTGGAAAGCGCGGCGCGCGGCTGCGCGATCACAGGGCTGGTTCTGGTCCAACCCGCTTTCCTGCGCGACGATCCGACAGAACTCTTCGTTCAGGCGAGCCAGACCCGAATGCCCGTGAGGATCATTCCGCCCATCCTGAAACCGCCGGCGCCTGAGGTCCTGGAGGCGTGGGGCCGATCGGGCGCGGCGGGCTTGGCGCTAACCCTGGACGATCCTGACGAACTGGCAGAATGCTTTGAGGCTGCCCTCCAACTGGGCTTCCACCTGGAGGTGTCCGGCGGGCTCGAAGGACGAGAGCACCTCGCAGAGCTGCTCCTGGCCGACGGCCATCGTCTGGTGTTACGGGACTTCGGGCTCGCGGACAGCACCCGCGATCCCGCTTGGGATCCGCGCCTGCAGCGGCTTTTGGCGCTCGCCGAAGGCGCCGAGGTATGGGTGAAGCTGTCGGGACTAGGACGCGTCCCGGATGCCTGGGCCAGGGCAGCAGCGGGGCGGCTGCTGGAGGGGCTCGGGCCGAAACAGCTGCTCTGGGGATCGGAGTGGCCAAACGTGACAGCCGCCCACGCCTACGCGCCATGCTATGCGCAGACGTTGGACTGGCTTGAGGAGCTCATTCCAGATGAGCACGCGAGAGGACGGATCCTGAACGAGACTCCAGCGGCCCTGTACGGTTTCCGCAACTAAGACCCGCATACGGACGCATTTTGCGCTGCGACCCGAGGTCCAGACCCGCGCGCTTCGCTATCAACCCATCGTAGTGTATCGCCGCCCACTCTAGCGGCGAGTGAAGCGGCCCCTTCAGAAGTCAGAACCTCTTCGGAAGCACCTGTGAAGGATCTTCTTTCTGGATTGCGTAGCGAACCTCTATCCCCGTTCCGTATGATCGATCGAGTGTTCGCACACTTCTCCACGCTGGCTTGCTGGAAGTCATCGACGCCGATCCGGGATCAGCCCCTGACAACTGGCCGCAACTGATCAAGGCGGTTCAGCATCAATCCTGGCCCGGAGGCCCTCGGCGACGATCTCAATTCTCGTGCCAAAAAGATCGCCTCGCAGCGCTCCCTCCTCCGGCCTCTATGGATGCTATCGTCCTGCGTAAAAGTCTACAGCCGCAGCAATCCGAGCGGCGAGCATCTGACACGCTGGTGCACGAGAGGAAGCCGCCCCAGCAAACTACGCGCGAGGACGCGCAGCGATTCTGTTGGCTCACTTTGATTCGGTCGCCTGCGCGCTGATCAATAGTCTACGGTCATGGCGAAGCGGACTTGCCTGTTATCCACCCGGTCCGAAACGTCTTGCCTTCGTGTCCCGGAAGGAGTGATCAACTCGTGGAAGATCGTCCTATTTTGTTGATGACGGGGTTCTTGCAGACCAATTGGCCACTCTGGCTGGCTGGCGGCGCAAGAATGCAGGCCGCTGCCTTGTTCAATCAAGGCAGACCTGAACCGGAAACAGGATGCTTAAGTACTCCGCGGCGTCAGCTTCACCATCACGTCCCGATCAGGCTACAACAGGACTCTCCCGATCGGGCAAGGAGTGCACGCCGCTTCAAGCTAAATCGACGAAACAGCCCTTAGACAAAAGCCTGCATCTCCAGCTTCGCAAGCGTGCGGCCGATGCAGACCCGCGGGCCGTTGCTGAATGGAAAAAGCGACCCAGCTTCGCCCCTCGAGTAACGATCGGGCTGGAATCGGTCCGGCTCCGAATATCATGAGGAATGCCGATTGATCAGGAAGGAAGAAGCATCACGCCCGAGCCCTTTACGAAACGATAATTTTCAATCGTAACATCATTGGTCACGTAGCAAATGTTGAACCAGAGTACGCTGTATAGCCTCCCAGATCACCTGGCGCAGTAACGTGGTCGGATCGAAGGCTGCAGGCACGGTCTCATCGCCGTAGACGCCTTTGTTGATCTGCTCGCGGAGGGTTTCCTGGACGTCCGGAGATGAGGCAAGCAGGGGCAGTTCAACGTGGTAGCGGTTGTTTCATAAGCGACGACCACCAGATCTATCGTGCGATCAGGCAGACGCTCGCGAGCCGTGGCGTTTGTCTCCCACTCCGGCTCGTCCTCCATCATCCGCCGCAAGAGGCCACCGTCCGCGTTTCGGGCCGCGGTGGTGGCTCATTCCGTTGCGACAACAACATCCTACGGACCAACAGTAGACCATCGCGCACTTTTGGCCACCAGCCCGCTCCGGCAACGCGCGCCTCTCCCACTTGCTAGAACTGATAGGAGAACCCGGTTCGCGATTGAAGTACTCTACCAGCTCTGTGCCTGCCACGACTTAACCCTAATAGCCTATGCGGGCCGCGACGAAGATGATCCTTGATGTCATTCCATCATGCGCAGCATAAGTCGCCCGTCGAGCCTCGTTCGCGTATCTCACCCCCACGGATTGTTCTCGTTGGCCGAGATCGTGCCGGCAATTGGGTTGCCCGCGAACGCCGGGGCGCCTTTGGTGGTTTTTTTATCAGCCGCGCCCAAGCGCTGAGATATGCTCTCTTCGAGAACGGCGGTCATCCAGAGCGCATCATCGAGGTAAAGCGTAAACTTGAACTCGATTTTCGGACCAATCCAACGCCACAATAGCAGGACGGTCCGCGGCCTCATGCGCTCGCTACGGGCGAACTCGTATAGTATTATCAGAAGAGACGTTCCAGGACGGCGCTGATGCTTTGCTCTCGAACCTCTTACGCGAGCACGATGTCGAGCTAAAGCGGTGTCGAGCTAACGCGCAGATCGGCTTCGCCGGCTCAAGTCCCGCTCCCGAGATCCCCCGTTTTTCTCTTTGTGTCACCTACCATTTCGGGCAATTGATCGAGATTGACAAAAGCACATCACTTGTCGAGGGATGAACGTCGATATATCGCCGAGGAGTCTGCACGTGCACTTGACCGGTCTGAGCGGCGGAAACATGTCACCCTCGGTCTCAGCCATGTTCCTGCGCACCTTGACACAACAATCTAGGGGCCAGTCAACTACCCAAACTCGCAATTGATTCACATGACCGATGGATGGCACTTCACCGCATGAAAGTCAGCCGATCAAGCGAGGAATTGGCATGCAAGATCAATCCCAATCTGTTCTCGCCAATCGTCCGATCATTCCCCTGATTCGCCAGTTGCAGACATGTTGCGGGCCGAGGTCTGCTCCAGCAGTCAACTATCGTTTCTTATGGACGCACATGACGGCCTCTCCGCCGCAATCGCCGAGCGCGCAGGCTTCAAAGGGCTTTGGGCATCTGGCCTGTCGATCGCCTGCTCGCTCGGTTACCGTGACGCGAACGAAGCGTCCTGGAGCCAACTCGCCGAGCGGATCGTGGACACGACCCGACTGCCTGTCCTCGTCGACGGTGATGGCGACTTGGGTAACTTCAACAACGCTCGTCTGCTGGCACGCAAACTCCATCAACCGGGCGCAGCCGGTGTCGCGCTGGAGGATAGCAGCTTCCCCAAGACGAACTCGTTTGTTGGCGTTCGCCATCCGCTCGCCGAAGTCGACGAATTCTCCGGCCGTCTGCGCGCGGTGAAGGATGCATTGGCCGAAGACTTCATTCTTGTGACCCGGATCGAGGCATTGATGGGCGGTAAAGGGATGGATTAGGCAATTATGCGCGCCCACGCTTACCCGGATGCCGGAGCCGACGCGATCCTCGTTCACTCGCGAAGGTGTGCCGCAAAGATCGTTGCGTTCGCGCGCGCTTGGCAGAACAAATTGCCCATCGCGATCGTTCCTACGAAATATTATCGAACATCATCTTCTGTGTATCGTAAAGCTCGCATCTCCACAGTGATCTGGGCCAATCACCCGGCGCGAGCGGCAATAGCGGCAATGCGGCAAGTCTGTCGTCGTATTATGACCGAGGAGAACACTGCGAGCATTGAGCCTATTATCGCGATGCGTCATGGGGTCTTCGAATTGCTAAGATATGACGAACTGGCACCAGCGGAAGCTCGATATTTTTCTGGGCAGCAATGCGGGGCTTTTCACTCAGACGGCGGCACCGATTTTGTAGGACAGCCGACATGAAACCGTTTTTGGCGCACGGACTCACGATCGGCTCGGCAGCTCTTCGGCCATCAAAGTTGACGGCATGCTTCGGTCGCAATTCCTCGGCCTTTCAGCGGCGATCGAACAACGACAAAGTTAAGTAGATGACCGCCGTCGGCTTCAGTATGAGCAGGTTGTCCCTTTGGGGGGCGACCAGGTTCGCCTCGCAGCACCAATCGTGACATGCCGGGCTAATGGAGAGCGCACATGCTGGCGGAGCGGACGGCCCTATTTAAACGCTTGGACACTGCTGCGGCGTGGACCGCGGCCAAAGCAGCTGCGGCGAGCGCCGAGCATATCATTGATCTGACCGCCGAAGAGATCCGGAGTGATCTAGCGCCGATGGTGCGCGAGGGCACGATCATCGCGATCAATCGCAGCATCAACCGCGACACCGAGACAGGCCCCACGACGAAGCTCCGGGAGGCGATCGCTCGCAGAATTTCCTCCGAGACTGGTCAACCTTGGTCGACGGACGAAGTCGCAGTTACGAGCGGCTCCAAGCATGCTCTGTTCAGCGCGGCGATGGTGCTTCTGAATCCGGGAGATGAGGTGCTCATCCCCGTTCCGCATTGGACTTCCTTCCCCGCGCAGGTCCTCTTGGCAGGCGGAGTGCCGATCTTCATCGAGACAAGGGACAACAATTACGTTCCAAAGCCTTCGGATCTAGCTGCGGCAGTTACGTCAAAGACAAAAGCGATCGTTGTCAACACCCCGAACAATCCGACAGGCACGATTTACGACTGCGAAACTCTTACCGAAATTGCGCGGCTTGCGGCCGAACGGGACCTCTGGATTGTGTTCGATGAATGCTATGGGGCCTTCGCCCATGCTCCACACACCCATCATCCAATCCTGTCGATTGCTCCTGCGGCGCGTCACCGCACTCTAATCGTCAATTCGTTCTCCAAATCCCTCGCCCTGACCGGCTGGCAGATCGGCTATCTCGCCGGCCCAGAATCCGTTATAGACGCCGCGCTGGCGCTACAACGCGATACGGCCTGCAATCCAGATGTCATTTGCCAGCATGCACTGTTCCATCATTTGGACTCCGGTGATGACGTATTCCAACAAAAACTTCAACGGCAAGTCAGCGAGGCGCGAACGCTTGGGCTCTCGATTCTTTCGACCCTGAAGTCGATCCCCCAACCCGCAGCTCAAGGCGGATTCCACTTTTATCTAGATCTCAAAGGATGGCGGCAAAGCACTAAGGGCCCGGGCCCCGAATTCACCGCCGATGACGTCGTTAACGTATTGCTGATGGACGCTGGTGTCGCGACGGTTTCGGGCACGATCTTTGGCGATTCAGACGGGGTCCGGCTCTCGTATGGGATTGATTTTGGCTCGCTCGACAAGGCCTTGCGGCGTTTGTCCGCAACTTTGAACTCGTGGAACTGAAGTCCTGCTGGGTTCGACGTGCTTAGCATTGCGGAAGGTTAGCACCAGGCTGAATTTCCTCGCCGCGCTATCGGGCTTGCAGCCGGCCTCGGCCCGCGCCCGCGGCCGTTGACGGATCTGCGGCCAAAAGCACAAGTCGGGGTTAACGGCGTGCCGATCCTGTGCGACGCCCTGCGGAATCTGGAGGTCACCGGTGTCGGTGAGGTGACGGGTTGTCGTGGGCTACCGCAAGGACGCCATCCAGTATGCCTGCGGCAGCCGCTTCGTCGGGGTCGAGATCAACTACGTCGAACCGACGGTTTTCGATCGCACCGGGAGCGCTTATTCCCTGTGGCTGGTGCCACGATCGTGGGATCGTGGAAACCGGACGAAAGTTAAAATGCCTTGCTATAGAATGCGTTCAGACCAACCGCTCCTGAGGCCGACGCGCGAGCGAGGCCCAGCAGGCATGTCATAGAGCACCAACGGTCGCATCGAATCAGTATTCTACCAGAACTAAGACGCTGACGCACAGTGGGGAGCGGACTGCTTCGGCGGGTGAAGTTACAGGCACCATTCGCTCAGATCCGCCCCCAGATCCCTCTCTTGCTAGTGGCAATCGTTCGGCTTTCAGAGCGCTGATCGGCTCTGGCGCTCGGGTGCCCCGTCGACGAGTTGGTATTGACTATCGCTTCTGCAGACAGAAACTCGAATGTCGCATGCACGTAGTCGCCTGATGCGCAGGATTTCACCCTTTCATTGGTCAAGACGCGCATTTTTTCGCACGCGTCCATGATATAGATGGTTTATCGGCGCGATTTTGGGGGAATGGGGTGCGATGCCCAAGAATATCGTGATCTTCTCCGACGGCACAGGCCAGGCCGGCGGCATCAAATTCGACGAAGCACGGACGAACGTCTACAAGCTCTATAGGGCGTGCCGCGTAGGCCCGGACACACAGGTCGCACCAGTCGAACAGGTTGCCTTTTACGATCCCGGACTTGGCTCAGCATCCGATGGTGGTCACTTCAAGATCGGCTGGATGCGTTGGCTGTACAATCTCGCCAGCATGGCAACGGGGCTCGGCATCACCCGGAACATTGTCGACTGCTATGCGGCAATTATCAGCCTGTACGAAGAAGGTGATCGCATCTATTTGATCGGGTTCAGTCGCGGCGCATATACAGTGCGCTCGGTTGCGGGCGTCATGTCATCGTGCGGTATCCCACGCAACCTACCCGACGGCTCCCCGTTACGACGCGATCCCAAGAGCATCCACAAGCTCGCGGAGCACGCGGTCAAGAACGTCTATCAATTTTGCCCGTCTTATAGCCGCAAGGATACGAAGGGCTACCGTCAATTCCTGCTTGAAACCCGCGACGCGATCGCTGCGAAGTTCAGGAAGGAACATGGGAGCTCGCAGACAGCAGGACGCACCGAGCAAGCGAACGTATTCCCATACTTCATCGGCGTGTTCGATACGGTGGCGGCTCTCGGGCACAAGTATCTTGGGCCAGCGCTGGTGGTCTTCGCCATCGCGCTCTTGTTCGGTCTGCATTGGGTCGGCAGCCTGCTCGAACCCGTTTTCCCTTGGGCGGGGCTCGCCGTCCGAATCCTGAGTTACCTCGGGCTCGCCGCGGCGGTAATCGCCTTTATCATCAATTATCTGAAGATTGCGCTGCCTCTGCCGGGTTATAGCTTCTGGAAGCGGATGCTGACGCTGCACTTGGCACCTCCCAAACACAAATTCTATGACACCACGCTCAACAGGAATGTCCGCTACGCCAAGCATGCGATTTCGATCGACGAGAAGCGGGCGGATTTCAAGAGAGTGCCTTGGTCGCCGACGGCAGGTAAGGCGGACGAACGCGACGCCCTGGGCAACCTTTACTTTGAGCAGGTATGGTTTCCCGGCGTCCATGCCGATATCGGCGGCGGCTACCTGGAAAACGAAGCTCGTCTGTCGGATGTTGCCCTGAACTGGATGGTTGCGGGCGCATCCCTGATTCCACATGGGCTCAAGCATGACGGCAGCGTATTACGGCTCTCGCCTGATCCCGCTGGTCGCCAGCACAACGAACAGGCGAATGGATTGCTAAGGGCCGGCGTGCGTTACCTCCCGGTGGACTCGAAAACAGGCCAATCCGCCTCACCGATGCACAAGTCCGTCTACGCTCGCTTTGCGGCCGGTCCGGTCCTGCTATACGACCGGATAGGAGACTATCGCCCGGACAATATGAGGGCCCACGTGGACTTCGGGCACTACTTCGATCAAAGCATGGCGCAGCCGCCCAAGTACGTCGCTGACGATCTCGAAACCAAATGGGAGAAGGCCAACCATGTTGGCCGCCTGTAGACTGCACCTTCATGCTCACCTGCCGTCACGGGCCTTCAAGTTCACGAATGTAGAGGACCGGCCAATTCGATCGACCATGAGCGGCAGTTGTCATAAGCATGTCTTCAGCGCCGTTCGGGTGGAGCGGCTCTATTTGGCCGCTTCGCGTTCCGATCAACAAGCGGGCCGATGCCTCGCTGCAGTAATTTCAACGCATTGACTCGTCCATGCCTCCAGGTGTTGGGCAGCGGCGTTGATGGGGCGCCGGCGACGTCAATAAGTTGCGGGTGATCCAGTCCTGCTTAGAGCCAGGCTTCACTTGCGGCACAGCCGTGGCAACACCCGCGAACGACACAGCTCCCTAGTGTGCAAAGAAGATTGCAATGCCCGACTCAAATTCGGAGGCACTGATCGGCTTGACCTTGACCGCGGCCGGTTCGATCTTCGGCCTCTATCGGTATTACATGAACAGCGCGCAGGCGAACTTGACCCGACAGCGCGAGCGCGCGTTGGCAGCATCCGAGCAAACCAAGGATTTCTTTGAAGACGCTGATGTACGTTTTGTCATGCGTCTGTTGGATTATGGGAACGCCCCATTTTGGAAGGAGGAAACGCTGAAGGGCCAGATCTTCGACGTGCGTGAGCTGCCCATAGCGCTGGCCGTCCACTGGAAACGGCAGCAATCCGAGCAAACTGAAACGAATGTATTCACGGACCGAACTCTTGCCGTCCGCTCCGCCTTCGACAACTTTCTGCTCTGGTTGGAACGGGTCGAGCATCTCATACGCCACGATGTCATTGGAGCCGTCGGTTTCGGCGAGCTCTTCTCGTATTGGCTGGTCCTGCTCGGCGAAATTCCGCGACCCTGCGACAGGATCAATCATCTCTCAAATGCGGATCGTGCCGCGCTTTGGGAGTACATCCGAGCATATGAATTCAATTCGGTCGTTCGCCTATTCGCCAGGTACGGTCGCGCCGGGCCGGTTGGACAGGATGGGTTCGTTCCTCGCAAGACAACTTCGAAAACGTCTGAACACGCGTGCCGTGTCGGCCTTCTTTCGCCGAAACCATCATCTCGAAGCGCTTCGAGCGAAGCGGCCAAAAGTGCGAAGCAGCGGTACAATGGGAGGGAGTGCGCGGGTAGGCGCCGTCCGGCGTTGACCGCGAGCCCCGCAGATCGACGTCGTGTGCGATTCTCCCGTGCTGTCAGGAAGACGCAATGCCGGAGTTCATTTTCGTCTGAGCATCCTCCGACGATCCCGGTGTAAGCCGCTGGTGTATCGCTTGATACCAAGCATCTCGGGAACGCTGTTCTTCAGCGACGAGAATTGAGACGACGTTGAGCGGCGCTTGCCCGTTGCCCGGCAGTGCGAATATTTCCGTGACCTCCACATGCGAATAGGAGCCGAGGAAACTAGGCTGCGAGCGCGCGATTTCATTGCAAGGCCGGGGGCGTCCATCTCCCGTGCTTTTTTACGTCGGTTTTGCGCACCACCGCGCCACTGAGCTTCGGCGTTGACACGATCAACACGGATCGCGCCAGGATTTTGTGCATAACTCAAACGTCACGGCCGGTCCTGCTCGCTCGTGCAGACGGATATCAATACTATTTAAGGTAGTTTCACTGTTGCATTTTCTTTTCTTTATTGGAGATGTCGTTGCCCGAGGTTGCAAATTCTGCTCGCATGGGCGTCTGGCGGCAGACTGAGCTGGTCCCGATTGTCTGAACAGAATCTCCGCGTCCATAAGTGGAGCGTCTGCCGGGGTTAGGCCGCCAGGCGGAGTGGCAGCGGGGTGAAGTAGGCTTGATCCGGCGTGCGGCCGTCAAGACTCGAATGGGGACGTCTGCTGTTCTAAAAGCCGAGATATCGGCCGATCGAGTTGCGCGCCTCGCTGACGCTGTCATAGGCCCGCAGATACACCTCCTCGTATTTGACGCTGCGCCATAGCCGTTCGACAAACACGTTGTCCCGCCAGGCTCCCTTGCCGTCCATGCTGATCGCAATGCCGTTGTCGGCGAGCACGCCGGTAAAAGCCTGTCCGCTGAACTGCGAGCCCTGATCAGTGTTGAAGACGTCCGGCTTGCCGTGACGAGCCAGGGCATTCTGAAGCGTCTCGACACAGAACGCCGCCTCCATGGTGATCGATATACGCCACGACAGCACGCGGCGGCTGAACCAGTCGAGCACAACCGCCAAATAGACGAAGCCGCGCGCCATCGGGAGTGGAGTAAGAAGCGCGAGCGCGCTTCTCCTCCCCGAACCGTACGTGCACCTTTCAGCGCATACGGCTCTCTGTTCAAGCTTGGCCCATGGCCATAGCAACATCATGATAGTGCGAGGTGACAGTGCTGCGGGTTTCTTTTCGGAAGATGTAGGGATTTTCCTCCGGATTGCGCCACCGGAACTGCGCCTTCGGGCTTGAAACAAGCCGGTAAGTGCTTTTCCGTGCGGCGCGCCGCGTTCATGCCGACCAAACACGAGCCAGGTTTTCGCCTTGCCCGGTTCCGGGGGTCGGTACCATTTCCGCATCAAAGGTTTGATGCGAGATCGGTATTTGTGCCCCAGCCAATGCGCCATTTTCCAGAATACGACATGGTCGATGCGCCGGAATACGTACGCGGTGAAGTCGGTGAACTTGTAGAACGCTGCCCATCCCGCCAGTTGACGGTTCAGGCCAGCGATCATGTCGACCGTGCTGACACTATGATTGCCGGAAAGGGCTTCAGTGAGCCTGCGAACAAACCCCTTCGCCTTTTCCTTGGGTATCGTTGTGACGACGGACATGCGCCCGTGCGACCCTCGCTTGCGAATGATCCTATGCCCCAGAAAGACGAAGCCGTCATTGACGTGGGTGATATGGGTTTTCTCCATATTCAGCGTCAATTTCAGCTTGCCTTCCAGAAAGGCGCGGCATTCTTCGCGGATTTCCTCTGCTTGAGCTTTGGTCCCTTTTACGATGACGACAAAGTCGTCAGCGTATCGGCAATATGCAACCGCCGGCTTCCATTGCCGGTTCTCTCGAACCGTAATAGGGCGGCCCAGCTTGATGCCGAAGTTCCATGCCCAGCGGTCCTTGCGAGCCTTGTCGCTCAGGTATTTTGCCTCCAGCCACGCATCAAACTCATGGAGCATGATGTTGGACAAGAGCGGTGACAGCACGCCACCTTGCGGAACACCCTCGCTGGAGGCTGTAAACAGGTCACGGTCAATGTGACCTGCCTTCAGGAACCGCCAGAGAAGATCAACAAACCGCCCATCCTGCACTCGTCGCCGCACACATTTGATAAGCAGCCGGTGATGGACCGTGTCGAAGTAGCTTGCCAGATCACCTTCGATGATCCAGCGGCCCCTCGTCATGTCGGCTCCATCCTGGAGCTGTATCTTCACGGTGCGGACGGCATGGTGCACGCTCCGTTCAGGCCGGAAGCCATAGGATAGGCGATGGAAGTCGCTTTCCCAGATTGGCTCCATGGCCATGAGCATGGCTCGTTGGACGATGCGATCCGTCAGAGTCGGAATACCCAGTGGGCGTAGCTTGCCATTGGTTTTCGGGATATAGATTCGCTTCACCGGCTGGGGGCGATAACTCTCGTCCAGCAGGCTTTTCCGCAGGTCATCCAGATGCTGATCCAATCTGACCTGCAATCGTTGCTTATCTATTCCGTCAATGCCCGGTGTTCGTGCGCCACTTGACGCCAGAACAATCCGAGCGGCCTCGGCAAGCCATTCCCGGTTGGCAATCAGCCGAAGGAAGCGATCGAACCTTCGGTTCGGATCGCTCTCGGCCCATGTCGCGATCTTGTGCTGCATTTCACTGATTATCAAAGGTCTTCACCTCATTCGGTCAGGTAGTTTGCACTCCAAGCAGTTCGAACTGTTCCCCTTCGCCATGTGGCAGGCTTTCCCTACCGCGGACTACTACGGAAACTCCGCCAGCATGGTGGACATCAGGGTCAACTCCCTTGCGACGCTAAGCATCGTGGGCATTCCATCATGCCTTCCCTCGTTCATATGCTGGACGTCGTTGTATTGGTGAGGCTGCCGGTCGCAGTCTTTTCCCTTGCTTTCCGCAAGTCGATGCCGATGCCATGGTCTGGCTGCGTTCTCCCCATGACCCCTCGCGAGCGTCCTTACATCTGGGCTCGCGTTCGGATGCCGGCCGTCATATCTGTCCGGCGACATCATCAGCATTCCACCTATTAAGCCGTGTAGGCGGAGGCGACATTTCAGCCCTCAGATGCGGGTGAACCGGTTCGTGTTTCTCAACCTTCCAATACTTCAGCCTCGGGGACCATCTCGGCTTAACGGCTTCGCCTCAATCCCCTTTACCTGCGGGCTACGTCACCCTGCCAGTTGACGACAGGTCACCGCCGCTTGGGCTCATGTCCCCTCACAGCAGGGAACAAGTCACTTTTTTTCAGTCCTCCTTTCTCTTTTGCATTCCAGTCATACGCTTCCCCAACTGTGGGGCGAGGCGCACTATAGGTAATATCCGCGACCCACAGCTGGTCCGGGCCGCTCGGCGCCATGTTGCGTGCCAGGTTCGCCACCACCCGCCAACCATGGCGCGAGTCCGTCGTGACGGGAGCAAACGATTGCTTCCGCAGGCACAGCAGATTGTCCTCGCGCATCAGACGGAGCACGCGCTTGTGGTTCACGTTCCATCCTTCACGGCGCATTTGCGCGGCGATCCGGCGATAGCCGTAGTGCTTGTTCATCAGCGCCAGACGCTGGATCGCATCTCGAACCCCAGCCTCTTCCGCCCGCGGTGCCGAGGCTCGCCAATGACGGTAGTAACCGGCTCGGCTGACGCCAGCGAGGGCACACATCCGCTCGATCGTGAGTTCGCCTTGCGACAGTGCGGGCGTCATCGCCTGGATGACCGTGTAGACCCCGTCACGCCAGGCCCGGCGTTCCGCCGGCGTGCTCCCTTGACCTGCCGCAAGGCTTGCCGAAAAAAATCGAGTTCGACCTGCTGTTGGCCGATCTTGCGCTCAAGCTCGGCCGTCCGGGCGCGGGCACGATCAAGTTCGGCCGCTGGCACATCCGGTTGCAGCTCCCCAGGCTGGTCAACCGCTGCCGACGCCTTCGGTGGTCGGCCGCAACCCCGCAAAGCCTGCGCACCGCCAGACCGGAAGCGATCGCGCCAAATGTAGAGATCCTTGCGCAGGACCTTCACTTCTCGCGCCAACGCCGCCACATTTTCGCCCACCAGCATTCGGCGGACGACCATCAGCTTAAATCCTCGACTGAACACACGGGCCTTCTTGGACATACGTTCTCCCCTAGAGAACTGTCCCTAATTTCCCGTGTCTCACTTTTGGGGGGCATTCCACTGGTCCACAAACTCGGTGTCCCAGAAATGGTGAAGATTGCCGGCGCTAAGTCCGGTCGCCGAAACCCGCTTGGCGTTGCCGCCGCGATCATGATCGTCAGAGCTGTGTAGCGGTTGGTGCACGTCGCCGACGAAGTGAAGCAAGAATTTGAGCGCGGCGACCTGCTCCTCGACATCTGTCGCGGGATTGGCAAGTTCCGCCGCAAACTGCTGACTCTTGTCGACCACACACAATCGGCCGCCGCCCCATCAGAAGCGGGTGTGCCGTTGGGCACCGGCGGATGATTGAAACAGGCTTCGTCAAAATTTGGGGCGGTGATCTCAATATCGACAAAGTGCCACTGCCGCGTCCGCTCGCGTGAATTGTTCACATTCGCATCCCGGTACTTGGCCGCCCACGTAGCTGCCGACGCAATGTCATGAGCGGTGAGCGGATCGGTATCGACGGCCAGAAGGGCATTCACCCGCTTGCGCACATCCTCATCCAGAAAAGACTGCGCCACCAGAGCTACCACCTCATGGCCTTCGTCGCCCCAAGCGAGTGCGCGACTTACGTTCAAACAGTTGAAAACTGCGCCACAGGCGATGATGGCTAAGCTCGTCGCCACTCGTATCATAATTAATTCCTCAAATTGCTGGCAGAACAATGAAGATTGGAAATTCGAGAGACCCTGAGAAGTGCTCACAGCGCAATCAAACTCTCGCAAAGATTGCGTGAATGTCAATCCGCAGCCTTCCGGATTAGCTGGTCGATCAGCACATTTCGAGCAGGCTCAATGTACGGACCGTACGAAGAGCCGTATTCCAATTAAAACTGCAATTCGGTTGTAAAATCTCAAATTCAACGTCCTCGGGGAAGAACGCCGCGTTGGGGGCCAGTGCATTCCGCGCGGCACTACGTCCGAGGAATTCTGCCCGGGTGATCTGATGCGGAAGAACGATGTAACGTGCCCTAGCTGCGGGGCCGGATTCCGGCGCATCGAACTGATATCAGAGCCCGGGACCAGGGGTGAATATCGCTGCCCTGTTTGCGACACCACACTTGAACACTTCTGCGGCGACAAGTTCATTGCATACCGCCTAGCGGTGCAGCCGGAGTACTCGCGGGTCCTGAAGTAACGGGGCCGCCATTCGCGCAAAATGACGGCCCCTTATGTATACACCTAAATTATACACCTAAATCCCGAGTTCATCTGTGATGAATACCGGCGGTATTTCGACGAATTGCACTTGGCCGCGCTATTGACGCACTCGACTTGAATTCGGCCTGCCGGTCCGCCGGACGAATCCAGGGCCTGTCCGGATCGAGGTATAGATGCGGCCAGACCAGGGGCCAGCGCTTTCAGTGTTGTCGATCGGGTAACGCAACGGATGCCTGACGATGAGCTTGCGTCAAGTGCTGACGACGCGTTCATCCCGATGACATCCGGCAGTACGTCGCAGCTCACAACGGTTCCTCTGACCCATGCGAGCGTCTGCGTGTCGGCTTATAATATTGGCGTCGCATTGGAGCTTGAGGCTCACGACCGATTGCAGCGGCGAAAGCGCGGTTCAGTCGGCCGACCGGCCCCGAGATCGCGATACTGGACAGGGCCGTCGCTTGCCATCCGGCGAACGTGAAGAGGTCGCGCTGCGATGCCTCAATAACGAGGGGGTAAGACAATGACGCCGCCCTACCGCGTCCGCATTTCAGGACGGCTGGTTCCGCGCCGGCGACCTCGGATACCTGGACGCGGACGGGTATCCCTTCATCGCCGGGCGCATCAAGGAGATCATCCACAAGGGCGGGCGGAAGGTCGCCCCGGCCGAGTAGAGGGCGCCTTGCTGAGCTACCCGGCTGTTGATTGAAGCCGCTGTTTTCCCTATCCCCCACGAGCGACTAGGCGCTGACGTCGTCGCAGCTATTGTGCGGCATCAGGACGCAAAGGTGAACCTACAAAGTGTCCGAGACTTTGCCCGAGGACGCCTGGCCGGGTTTAAAGTCCCCGGCCTCATCCTGATTGAGCCGGAGATCCGAAAGGCGCTGAACCTCCTCCGAATGAGTGGACACCTGTAGTAGGCTCGGAGAGCCAGGAGGTGTCGAATGCAAGGTCGTGAACGTCGGTCATTCACGGAGGACTATAAGCGCCAAGCCGTTGAGCTCGTGATGTCGAGCGGTCGCTCGGTCCCGTCGGTGGCCAAGGAACTCGGTCTGCGCGATTCGGTGCTGCGACGCTGGGTAGACAAGGTCCGGCAGGAGCCGACATCGGCGGCGTGGCGCCCCACCACGCAGGCGACGCCGATGTCGGCGGACCAGGCTGCGGAGATCGCCCGGCTGCGCCAGGAGAACGAACGGCTACGCATGGAGCGCGACATTTTAAAAAACTGTCACGGGCCGTTGCCCGCCTGCGCGCGGTAGAAACAGCCCGTGCTATCCTCGTATCTCGGAGGGTAGCGGCCGTCAGCTTATTGGAGGCACTAGTCCCCGTTAAAAAACGTGGTCCATGGGTGCATGCGAACTTGAGAGTGGTGACGCCGTTCCTGCGGCGATCCCGATTAGGAAGATGACGATTGGCATAGCCCAGACCCTCCTGCCCACAATCGGATGGAGGATTTGCGATGCCCAAGAGGACGACCGGTGACCGCCCGGAATTGAATCCCGTCAATGTTGGCGCAGCCGCCATCGACATTGGATCAAAAATACACATGGCAGCGGTCGACCCGATCTGCACCGACACTCCGGTACGTGCGTTCGGCACATTTACGCAGGACCTGCATGATTTGGCAGACTGGTTCAAAGCCTGCGGCGTGACTAGCGTCGCGATGGAATCCACCGGGGTCTATTGGATCCCAGCCTACGAGATTCTCGAGCAGCGCGGGTTCGAGGTCATTTTGGTCAATGCGCGTTACGCCAAGAACGTGCCTGGGCGCAAGACAGACGTCAGCGATGCCGCATGGCTGCGCCAGCTCCATTCCTATGGTCTGTTGCGCGGGAGCTTCCGCCCTGATGCCGAGATCGCAACCCTGCGGGCTTATCTGCGTCAGCGCGAGCGGCTAGTGGAATACGCAGCCGCTCACATCCAGCACATGCAAAAGGCCCTGATGGAGATGAATCTGCAACTTCATCACGTTGTCTCTGACATCACCGGTGCGACCGGGATGCGGATTATCCGAGCGATTGTCGCGGGCGAACGCAATCCCGACGTGTTGGCGACCTACCGTGATGTACGCTGCCATTCCTCAATTGAGACGATCCGCGCCGCACTGGTGGGCAATGATCGGGATGAACACGTCTTCGCGCTCACCCAGTCGCTGGAACTCTATGACACCTACCAGGCCAAGATGCTCGACTGCGATCGCAAGCTGGAATCCTTGATAACGGCGCTGACGGACAAAGGGGCCAAGCCAGTCGGCAAGCTCCCCAGACCGCGGGTGAAGACCAAGCAGGTCAATACGCCATCGTTCGATGTGAGGGCCGCTCTATACGGCGTCCTCGGCGTCGATCTGACCGAGATCCATGGGCTAGGTCCATCACTTGCATTGAAGCTCATTGGCGAGTGCGGCACCGATTTGAGGGCTTGGCCGACCGCCAAGCACTTCACCTCCTGGCTGTGCCTGGCACCGGGCAACAAAATCTCGGGCGGCAAGGTGCTCTCTTCGCGTACTCGGAGATCATCCAGTCGGGCAGCTGCGCTGTTGCGGCTGGCGGCCACCACCATCGGACGGAGCGATACGGCGCTCGGCGCATTTTATCGTCGGTTGTCCTCTCGTGCGGGTAAAGCGAAGGCCGTGACGGCGACCGCCCGCAAAATTGCGGTCCTGTTCTACAACACCCTCCGGCACGGCATATCCTACAAAGATCCGGGTGCCGACCACTATGAGGAACAATATCGTAGCCGCGTCCTCGCCAATCTGAAGCGGCGCGCCAAATCGCTGGGCTTCGTTTTGCAAGCTGTTCCCTGCGGCCCTGAGGTGGCTGTTTCTTAGGAAGTCGATCGCGATCTTTGCCGGAACCCGGACATGAGCTTCCGCTTCATCGAGGATCACCGCAACATGTATCCGGTTCGTCTGATGTGTGAGGTGCTCGAGGTCTCGCCGGCCGGCTATTACGCTTGGCGCACGCGCCCGGTGAGTGAACGGACACAAGCCAATGCCACGCTGCTGGCTGAGGTCCGGCAGGTCTATCAGAACAGTGGCGGGCGCTATGGCAGTCCGCGAATCCATGCCGCTCTGACGTCGCAGGGACGCGGCACCAGCCGTGGCCGGATCGAGCGGATGATGCAGCGGCATGGCATCCGAGCCATCATGGCGCCACCACGCCGGGTTCGCACCACCGACAGCCGTCATGACCTGCCGATCGCACCGAACCTGATCATGCGCGACTTCACGGCGCCTGCTCCGAATCGGGTCTGGCTCGCCGACATCACCTACAGTGCGCCTCGCCCCACAGTTGGGGAAGCGTATGACTGGAATGCAAAAGAGAAAGGAGGACTGAAAAAAAGTGACTTGTTCCCTGCTGTGAGGGGACATGAGCCCAAGCGGCGGTGACCTGTCGTCAACTGGCAGGGTGACGTAGCCCGCAGGTAAAGGGGATTGAGGCGAAGCCGTTAAGCCGAGATGGTCCCCGAGGCTGAAGTATTGGAAGGTTGAGAAACACGAACCGGTTCACCCGCATCTGAGGGCTGAAATGTCGCCTCCGCCTACACGGCTTAATAGGTGGAATGCTGATGATGTCGCCGGACAGATATGACGGCCGGCATCCGAACGCGAGCCCAGATGTAAGGACGCTCGCGAGGGGTCATGGGGAGAACGCAGCCAGACCATGGCATCGGCATCGACTTGCGGAAAGCAAGGGAAAAGACTGCGACCGGCAGCCTCACCAATACAACGACGTCCAGCATATGAACGAGGGAAGGCATGATGGAATGCCCACGATGCTTAGCGTCGCAAGGGAGTTGACCCTGATGTCCACCATGCTGGCGGAGTTTCCGTAGTAGTCCGCGGTAGGGAAAGCCTGCCACATGGCGAAGGGGAACAGTTCGAACTGCTTGGAGTGCAAACTACCTGACCGAATGAGGTGAAGACCTTTGATAATCAGTGAAATGCAGCACAAGATCGCGACATGGGCCGAGAGCGATCCGAACCGAAGGTTCGATCGCTTCCTTCGGCTGATTGCCAACCGGGAATGGCTTGCCGAGGCCGCTCGGATTGTTCTGGCGTCAAGTGGCGCACGAACACCGGGCATTGACGGAATAGATAAGCAACGATTGCAGGTCAGATTGGATCAGCATCTGGATGACCTGCGGAAAAGCCTGCTGGACGAGAGTTATCGCCCCCAGCCGGTGAAGCGAATCTATATCCCGAAAACCAATGGCAAGCTACGCCCACTGGGTATTCCGACTCTGACGGATCGCATCGTCCAACGAGCCATGCTCATGGCCATGGAGCCAATCTGGGAAAGCGACTTCCATCGCCTATCCTATGGCTTCCGGCCTGAACGGAGCGTGCACCATGCCGTCCGCACCGTGAAGATACAGCTCCAGGATGGAGCCGACATGACGAGGGGCCGCTGGATCATCGAAGGTGATCTGGCAAGCTACTTCGACACGGTCCATCACCGGCTGCTTATCAAATGTGTGCGGCGACGAGTGCAGGATGGGCGGTTTGTTGATCTTCTCTGGCGGTTCCTGAAGGCAGGTCACATTGACCGTGACCTGTTTACAGCCTCCAGCGAGGGTGTTCCGCAAGGTGGCGTGCTGTCACCGCTCTTGTCCAACATCATGCTCCATGAGTTTGATGCGTGGCTGGAGGCAAAATACCTGAGCGACAAGGCTCGCAAGGACCGCTGGGCATGGAACTTCGGCATCAAGCTGGGCCGCCCTATTACGGTTCGAGAGAACCGGCAATGGAAGCCGGCGGTTGCATATTGCCGATACGCTGACGACTTTGTCGTCATCGTAAAAGGGACCAAAGCTCAAGCAGAGGAAATCCGCGAAGAATGCCGCGCCTTTCTGGAAGGCAAGCTGAAATTGACGCTGAATATGGAGAAAACCCATATCACCCACGTCAATGACGGCTTCGTCTTTCTGGGGCATAGGATCATTCGCAAGCGAGGGTCGCACGGGCGCATGTCCGTCGTCACAACGATACCCAAGGAAAAGGCGAAGGGGTTTGTTCGCAGGCTCACTGAAGCCCTTTCCGGCAATCATAGTGTCAGCACGGTCGACATGATCGCTGGCCTGAACCGTCAACTGGCGGGATGGGCAGCGTTCTACAAGTTCACCGACTTCACCGCGTACGTATTCCGGCGCATCGACCATGTCGTATTCTGGAAAATGGCGCATTGGCTGGGGCACAAATACCGATCTCGCATCAAACCTTTGATGCGGAAATGGTACCGACCCCCGGAACCGGGCAAGGCGAAAACCTGGCTCGTGTTTGGTCGGCATGAACGCGGCGCGCCGCACGGAAAAGCACTTTACCGGCTTGTTTCAAGCCCGAAGGCGCAGTTCCGGTGGCGCAATCCGGAGGAAAATCCCTACATCTTCCGAAAAGAAACCCGCAGCACTGTCACCTCGCACTATCATGATGTTGCTATGGCCATGGGCCAAGCTTGAACAGAGAGCCGTATGCGCTGAAAGGTGCACGTACGGTTCGGGGAGGAGAAGCGCGCTCGCGCTTCTTACTCCACTCCGGCTTCAGGAGGAGTTCGCGTATCTGGCGATCGTGCTCGATGCCTTCAGCCGGCGCGTGGTTGGCTGGGCTCTGGACACCCATCTGCAGGCAAGCTTGGCCATTGCCGCGCTGGTCATGGCACTTCGGGAACGCAGGCCTGCTCCCGGCAGCCTGATCCACCACTCCGATCGGGGCATCCAATACGCGTGCGATGACTACACCAAACTGCTGGACGTCCATGATATCCAGCTCAGCATGAGCCGTATCGGCAACCCTTACGACAATGCCCGGGCGGAGAGCTTTATGAAGACGCTCAAGCGTGAGGAGGTCGATGGGGGCATCTACCGAAATGCAAGTCACGCTCGCCGAGCGATCGGCACCTTCATCGAGCAGGTCTACAACCAGCAACGACTACACTCGGCACTGGCCTATCGACCACCGGCCGAGTTCGAGGCAAACTTGCCGTCACGGGCGGCTGCCGCGCAGCAGCCGCCCGTGACGGTCATCGCAACCGGTCCCTGATTCCTTGTCTCACATCAGGGGTGCGTTCCACCAGCTGGGCCCCGATTCTCGAACCATCGCCTCCGATCTCATCGGCCACATCACGAAGGAACAGCAAGCGCAATGGCAAGCTGGAAAGCCTGACGATTGGGCCAAAGAAGCGTTCGCACTGTCAAAAGGATGACGTGTATGGCCAGCTTCCAATGCCCAACGCGCGTGGAAGCTTTCGGTTGACAGATGACTACGTGACAACGGCAACAAATGACGTCGCAATCCAGCTGAGTAAGGCCGGTGTGCGGCTAGCGATGATCCTGAACCAAGCACTGCGCAAACCATAGGAGTGCCCGAGGTGGGCAGGTGGCGGGGATTCGCCGAATGCAGACGCGCTCAACTGGGCCGAAATCTGCCCACAATCCGCCTGGACGCGGATTTCCCGGATAATATTTTTGATCTCTTTGCTTTGCGCCGTGCCGGGAATCTGTATGCGGCGATTGGTTACGCGCAAGATGTGTGACTTCTGTTGAAGGGAATTCAGTGCCCTTTGCAAAATGGTTTGTTGCTATCGCTCTTTGTTTTTGGCCTTCGAGCGCCCTGCGCGGGCAGAGGATAAAGAGTTCGTTCTGCGTGGCCCCAGACGTCTCTCTCGGAGTTTCCGCCGGACGTTCTAAGGAGGCCGCCCGCGGATTTGAACGAGAGTCAGTATGCGGAGTGGCTAAAGGCGCAGCCCGCACTGATCCTAGATGGAACGTCACTCCGTATTGGTCGGCCAGGCGCCGCGGTTTTCCGAACTTGGTCCTCTACGGCTAGCATATCGATTATGCTGCGGCACTCCACCCGTTTGCCATGCACCAGGTCGCCGACCGAGATCGAGATGTTTATAGCGCGAAAGAGGAGCCGCGAGATGAGGCCGAGCAGCCCGCGACCACGCTCGACCACGATATGGTTGGTTTAGAGGACCGTGCTCTTTATCCGATAATGTTCGATGCACTTAATTTCAGTCGGCTCGATCTCAGCGAGCACGTCGAGCCTAAAGATCACTTTTGCGTCATGACGAACTGCCCCCACCCTCGGGTTCATGATCGGTTGAAGGTGGGCCCCGCCGAGGATGGGACGGAGGGAGGCGGAGCCGACTGGAGGGCCGTCACCGGCGGGCTGCTGGATGAGGCCGCTCTTTCGCTTGGCGCGGAGCCGATAGCTGTCGCCGCGGATGGTCAGCACGTGGCTGTGGTGCAGGAGCCAGCAGTTGGGCTCTGTAAGATGCTGTCGGTTGGGTAGCTCGCCTCTAGCGCAGCCGTTGTGCGCCTCCCGTCAATTGCCGACGACACTACCATTTATTCCCGCCTTGCGACGTATTCGAGGCGCTGAGAAATGACTTCAACCGCGTATGACACGGAGCGATGTTGACCACAAAGGCCGACATTGTCGAACATCATCAAGGAATTGCGAAATGGTACGGCCCGCAGGGGCGACCGCCGGACGCGTCTTTCGCTGCATTCAAGATCTGCTTGCCAAGCATACGCAAAATGCGCTTGAGCGCCACGCCATTCCGGTCCCCGCACGCCTTCCGATGACGTATTTCGCGTTGTGGACCAAGGCAAACGAAGTCGTTTTCGGGCTGCGGAAGATCGGCGTGCGCCGAACCGACAGGGGCGCGGTGGTTTGTCGGGCGGAGCAGAGGCTGCAGTAGCGGCAATCACGGTTGCAGCGGGCGCGGTTAGCCACTTGAAATGCCTCTTAACTGAAGTAGGCCGCAGCTATGCCGAAGGTTATGGCAAAGCTACTTTGCCCCGCGGGTCACTTCAAATTCCCCCGGGTGGGGTCAGTCAAACTCCTCCACCCCAAGGCAGGACAGAAGTGGATTGTTAGTTTGACATTGTTTCTCGGGCAAGGGCTTCGGCGGCCTCTTTGAGGCGATAGCTTCGTCCATCGAACTCGAGCAGGTGGCAGTGGTGCATCAGGCGATCGAGGATCGTCGAGCTCATGGTGTTGTCGCCCAGATATGTCCCCCAGTCCTGCACGACGCGATTGGAGGTGACGATGACGCTGCGGCGCAGTTTGTAGCGCTGATGGACCATGGTCTGCAGCAAGGCGCCGGCGTCGTCAGGGATGGCGCGGGCGAGGAACAGATCGTCCAGCACGAGGAGATCGCAGTCGATGATGTTTCGTAAGCGGGTCTCGCGCTGCGCGATGGGACTCAGGGCGTGGCGGTGGAAGAAGTCATCGGACTCGAGATACTGGACCTTGTGGCTTTGCAGGATCGCTTGATAGGCAATCGCCTTGGCGATGTGGGATTTCCCGGTGCCAGGTTTGCCGACGAGCAGCGCGTTCTCGCCGGCGGCAATGAACGCCAGGGTGTTGAGCTGGAAGCAAGTTTGGCGCGGCAATTTGGGATTGAAGGACCAGTCGAACTCGGCGAGCGTCAGCTTTTCGTCGAGCCCGGATTGCTGGTATCGGCGCTCGATCAGGCGGGATTGGCGGCGATCCAGTTCGTCCTGCAAGATCAGGGAGAAGGTCTCGAGGAAGGATTGGTTGGCACCCTGCGCCTGCAGCACACGCGTCTGCAGCGTGTCGCGGACGCCCGACAGACGCAGCTGTCGCAGGCAACGCTCAATTTCCGGCATGGTCATCATGTGGTCGGGTCTCCAGTTTGAGGTGAGAAGATGCAGTGGGAGCGCTCGTGGCGCCGGAGCTGGCCGGGGTTGCGCAGGCGACACGAGCGCGGCTGTCGTGAGCACCGGCCTGCCGGGGATTGTCGTCGGCGTCGTGCCGCGCAGCACGGCTGAAGAGATCGCCGTATTCGGCCGGGGAACGGATCAGCGGATGATCCTGGGTGAGCGGCGATGCCGGTCGTGGCGTCGCTCCAACCAGCTCGATCGCCTGTTCGAACAGCCGCTCGACGGTCGCACGCACGTGCTTGTAGCGGTAGATGCGGTTGTCGATGGCGTGCGCGCAGGCCTGCTCGACCAACCGCGCCGGATACTTCCGGCTCAGCCCGACAATGCCCCACATCGCGCGCTGTCCGGGGCGCCCTTCGGTGTCGAACATCTGCTGGCACAGCGCCCTGGTCTGCGGCCCGATGCGCTCGGCGCTCGCCAGCAGCACGGCGGTTTGCCGCGACGGATTGAACGGCCGTTCGCTGGTCGGCAGGACGACAGAACCGGAGTGCGTCATCCGGGGATGAACACGCAGCAGCGCATGGGTGTGACGATCACGGATCTCGATCGTGGAGGCGTAGATCCGCACCACGACCTGACTGCCGATGGGCGCAGGCCGCGCGGCGTAATAGCTGCTATCAACACGCACGGTGGTATCGTCGCAGACGGTCCGAACGACCTCGGTGAAGATGCGGAAGGCAGCCACTGGCAACGGCCGTAGGTGTGGCTTCTCCTCCTGGAACATCGCCTCGACCTGACGACGCGTGCTGCCGTGGATGCGCTTGGAGGCCCAATTCTCCTCCCAGTGCCTCAAGAACTCGTTCTGGGCTTCCAGTGTCTCGAAGCGCCGTCCGGCCAGCGCGGTGCTCTGGGTATGCTGAATCGCGTTCTCGACGCATCCTTTCCGATTGGGATCGGCCACCCGCGCGGGATCGGCGACCACGGCGTAATGAGCCAGCATCGCGCTGTAAATGGGGTTGAGCTGGGGCTCGTACAAATCCGGCTTGAGAACGCCTTCCTTCAGGTTGTCGAGCACGACATAGCTGGGGACCCCGCCAAAATACCGGAACGCCTCTTCGTGAAGCTGCGCCCAGACTCGCTGGCTGGATTGCCAAACCACCCGCCGGAAGCTGCGCCGCGAGTAGCGCAGCGTCATCACGAACAGGCGGGGACGGCGGTAGCGGCCGCTCTTCGGATCAACCGTCGGCGCGCCCTCACCATAGTCGACCTGGGCCTCCTCGCCGGGGAGGAACTCAAGGCGATCAAACTGCTCGGGGTCGCTGTGCCGCAACCGGCGCACAAACCGCTTGACGCTCTGGTAGCTGGACGGAAAGCCAAATTGATCGACCAGGTCCTGGTAAATCGCCTGCGCATTCCGCTTCAGGCGGACCTGTTCTTCGATCCACGTCCGATGCGCTTCGCAAGCCGAACGGGCCAGGCTGCTGGTGACCGTCGCTTCCGATGCCCCAAAAGCCGGTGGTCGGGGTGGAGGAATTTGGCCGTCCACGCTCACCGGGCCGGTGGTCACTTCCCCGGGGGAATTTGCCTCCGCACCAGCCCGCAGCGCCCGGTAACGCCGGATCGTCTTGCGATCGACCCCCGTCAGTCTGTGGATCTCGCGCTGGCTGGCGTTGCGATCGAGTAGTGTAAATACCGTGCTTTGCAGGTGTGGCTTCAAGACGTTCAACTCCCCGGTCCCTTGCTGGCTAAAGGGACCGAAAATAAACGTCCTGCCTGACCGGCTACCGCTGTTCAGCGCTGACGGCGATCATCAGGTGGGGGAGTTTCAGGTGACCATACCCGGGGGATTTTGACCGACCCGCGGGGCTTTGCGGTTTTGTGACATTTAGCAACGCCCCCTCAGTCGGCGCCTGGAAGCAGTTCCTATAAAGCACTGCAGTTGCTTGAGGAGCGCTTCCGTTCTGCGCTCGGCGGCGCACCTCTTCGGCAGCGACCGATGTAATGTCGTCCAGAGCACGAGACGTCCAGACTTCTAGCGTCGTTCTCTGACCATGGGGATAGAGGCCAATCAAGGCCTCAGAGGCTGACCGGAAATTAAAGTTGGGTGATTTCAGCAGGTTGTGATTCTTCGAGGTGTTCGAAGCCATCGGAGAAGCAGATGACCTGGACCGAAATCACCCGCTGTCAGCATGACAGACGAGCGCTGCGCTATGCAAGCGATTGTACGGATGCGGAATGGGCCTTGATCGAGCTGTTGATGCCAGGGCGGAGCAAGGTGGGTCGACCGCGCAAGACCTGCATGCGATCGGTATGGGATGCGATCCAGTACATTGCGACGACGGGATGCCAATGGGCGCTTTTGCCGAAGGATTTTCCTCCCTTTACGACGGTCCAGTACTATTTTTATGGCCTGCGCGACAGCGGGGTGTTGGACTTGATCAATGACGCCTTGGTTGAAATCGCGCGCAGGCTTGCTGGACGGGAGCCGCAACCAACGGCGGCGATCATCGACAGTCAATCGGTCAAGACGACCGAGAGCGGTGGGCCGCGCGGCTTTGATGCGGGCAAGAAGATCAAAGGTCGCAAGCGTCATATCGTCACCGACACACAAGGAAATTTGCTGAGCGCCATCGTGCACCCGGCCAATGTTCAGGATCGGGACGGTGCGCCGACCGTCGTCACTTTGGCGTGTGCGAGCTACCCGACTATTGCGCACTTGTTTGCTGACGGCGGCTACGCCGGCGAAAAGCTTGAGAACGCGCTCCGGAGAATCGACGGGCCCACTATTCAAATTGTCAAACGCCCGGATGAGGCAAAAGGCTTCGTTGTTGTTGCCCGACGCTGGGTCGTCGAACGAACGTTGGCATGGCTTAACCGCTGCCGACGTCTTGCCAAGGATTGGGAGGCCTCCGTCACCTCGGCTGAAGCATGGCTCCTTATTGCGTCAACTCGACAACTGGTCCGCCGCATCGCCAGATCGGCCAACGTCAAGTCATGAATTTTGAGTCAGACTCTCATGTTAAGTCTCTTCGAGTAGTGAGGTGGCTCGCCCTGCACTGCGCGACCGAGGTTCGCCTGGGGCATCGCCGCTCCGATGACCGCCGCCGGCGCGCTGCAATCGCGCGAGTTTGTAATCAGCATTGCACGGTGTTAGATATCAGTGTTTTGGCAAATCGTCCAACCAACGGGCAGCCTCGACGTAAGGCCGCGAAACGATCTGCGCGATCTTCTTGGGAACTTTGCTTTGGTGGTATTGCATGTACACGCGGCCGTCGTCTCCCAAACGCAGTATTTCGATACTTCCTGTGTAATGAGACATGATGTATTTGAACGTCTTCTCGATGCCACTAAGGCGCTGGTTGACACTGCGCGCAATCTCTATTCCCCGTCGGAGCGCAACCTGGAAATGGGATGCGCCCTTCACCGACCTCGCTTGAAAGAGGTAGTAAGGGCGCACTTCGATGTCGTGGCATACCTATCTGGTGTGATGAGGACTACCAGACTGGAGAGTTGAGAGAGGCACTCTCCTAGCCGCCAGATACCGGCGCGCCGAGGATCGCGGCGCGGTGGCGGAGCTAAATCGTTGCCATTAGTTGACCGCGCAGCACGCCGAAGGTATGCGACAAGCGCGCGCAAGCTTTGCTGCGCGTACAAACACGATCGCCGCCAGGTGAGGTGAACCCATCCCCGATTGCGAAGGACACTTTTTGAGACGCGCTCATCGATGATCAGAGCACGGTTCTTGCGGGCCCCACATTCATGAGGTTCTTCAGTGTGCCAGGGCGCTTTTGGGAAGCGCCTCGCGCCGCCGCCAGGCTCGACCGCTCCATCTTTTCACTGCCCAGCACAGATAGCCTCGGAACAGTCGGCTCGCACTGTGCGGCGTTCTCTGACACGAGAATGGCGGAGCTGCTCGCGCCTTCTCGGTAATCTAAGCAACCAGATCGCCCGCGCCGACCGCGCAATTCTGGCAGGATTGCAACAAACCTGAAAGGTTCGCTACTGACCGACACCAGATGGGCCCATTTGGCCTTGAACTGCGAGGGTCTTTACGAAATCCGACCTACCGCCTTTGCTAGGCAGCCTCAGCGGCCCGTGATTTCAGCCTTCTTGTGTGCGGTAAGCCCGCGTCAACCGTAAGCCGGTCGATGGCCCAATGAGGATTGCCGATTTCATTGATGGGATACCGCTCGGTCGCGCGATTGTCCCAGATTGCAACGTCGCTTGATTTCCAGTTCCAGCACAGAGTGTTCTCCGGCGCAGTGAGGTAGGATTGCAGGAGTTCGAACAATCTTTGGCTGGGATAGCGCTGCAGGCCGACAAAGCTCTGCACGGAACGACCAAGCGCGAGCATGCGTTCGCCGGTCTCGGGATGAACGCGAACGATCGGATGTGTCGTTTCGTAGATCGTTCCGGTGAATACGTCGTCCAGCGCCCTGTTGTCGGTTTGCGTGCCGCCTTCCGCCATAGTGTAGTCGAATGCGGCGCAGCGCACAGCCCAGAGGCTATCGGCAAGCATCCGCAGAGCCTCCGGAAGGTCAAGATAAGCCGCCGCAGTGCTCGACCAGGCGATGTCACCGCCAAAAGGCGGGATCGCTGCACCTCGCAGCACTGAGATTTTCGGGTGGCCGGCATTGAAGACATCGTCGTCGTTCATCTGGTCGAGGTGGCGGCAGGCGCGATCAGCGAGCGTTTCCCGGATCGTCGAGCCTCCCCTTGTGTTCACCATTCTAGGATGCGGTATCAGCGAGCCAAGCCGGAAAGCAAAACGCTGTTGCTCGGCATCATCGAGATGCCCCTGATTACGGAAGAAGATGACCTTATGCTCGAGCAGAAGCTGCTTAATGACGGTGACGACCTCGTCTGACAAACCGTCCGATAGCACAATGTTCTTGATCTCGGCGCCAAGCCGGTCCGCATGCCTGACGATGTCTGCTCGCGGAATGACGTTATCAACAATCATTGTGCTACTCATGACGGCGCCTCTCTCTGTGGATGTCGAAAACAAAGCCCCCGATTGGTGATGATGCCGGACGAGCAACGTGACGAGCCATCTTGATGGCTCGCATCCGAATTGCCTGATCCACGCCGCCCAACGAGCCAAGCAGGATTTCGGATATGCACCATCATCTTATGGTCTGACTTCTTGAGCGCGCGGAGGCATCCAGTGCGGATTCGATCGAAGAACATATCAACGCCATCGGATCGATTTTCCGATTGATCATCGACCTGGCTTTAACACCGCAGATCATAAAGCCAATCCATGTCCAGTCCATGAAACGAAACCAGCTTTCTTTACTGATCTTGAGCAACCCTTGCTCACCGCCAAACGTGGCCATGGAAGATCTTTCATGATGGTGTGATAAGCCCACCCAAGCGATCCTCATGCGGCTGCATGACGAATGAACGAACCGCAACTATTTGGCTCTGCACTCGCCAAGGCACTCACGACCTCACATTGCATATATCTATAGGACAGCTTGGGCGAGTATACAAGCCATTGTTCACCGCTTTGAATTGTTCAAAACACGCGCTTTTCACCAGCTTGTCAGGTCAAGCTCTTTGCCCAAGGTGCGCGAAACTCGAACGGTGCAACCGCCATCGCGGTTTAACAACGGGCTCAATCCCACCATTTGCAATCTGCGTTGCTCGACCGAGGCTTGGGCAGACCGGCCGTGACTTACGCCTTAGCTCTATCGTAACCGGAATGAGCATCCACGTCGGCGGTGATCAGCGCGCGCGAGCGTAGCGTGTCGGCATCCAATACTGGCGCATGGCCTCGACGACGGCTGGGATGTCGGCGTGGGCGTTGCGCAGGAACTCCTCGGTCTCGCGGCCTTTCCTTGGCGGTCCAAGCAGTGGACGGCCTTGATCGTCGACGCAATGCAGCAGGATGGGCAGGAGCAAGCCGTGGTTTATGTTGCGGATGTCGAGCAGCGGGGCCCAGGCCGATAGTCTCAGCCGCATGGCGGCATGGAATCCCAGGCACCACGGCCGCGCATCAACGTCGCCATTCGGCTTGCGGGCATGGGTCGGTGCGAACCGATGTGGAGCGGTGGAAAGAACGTTGCTGATGTCGTTGTGGCGCAGCGCGACGGCCGAAATCGCGGCGAACTCCGGCGTGCCGCCGTGGTTGAATGCGTCGGCGCCGATGGCGAGTAGCGGGCAGATCCAGTCCGGCGGGCCCGATCGACACCGGTCCGGCCACGATCGCGGCGACGTAGCCGTCGAGCACGGCAAGACTTGTAGCGACGGGATTCTGCTCGGCGCGAGCCTGCAGCCAATGCTCGAGTTCGTCGAGCGGCATCGCGGCTGCCGCCATCGATGGTGAAGAGGACGAAGACGAACGGCGCCGCCGGCTCATGCAGCGGCCTGTGCGCTGAGCTCGCGGGCCGCCTTCCAGTTCCAGGCGAGAAGTTCGTGCAACTGGTGGCTCCTGGTCTGACCGGAGACGATGCGCTCCAGCACATCGACCAGATAGGTCTGCGGATCGACTTCGTGGAGCTTTGCCGTATTGACCAGGGATGAAAGAATTGCCCAGCTCTCGGCGCCGCCCTCGCTGCCGCTGAACAATGAGTTCCGCCTTCCCATTGCAATCGGGCGCATCGAACGCTCGACGGTGTTGCTGTCGACCTCGACGCGGCCGTCGCGAAGAAACAGCGTCAGTCCGTCCCAATGATTGAGCGTATAGTTGATGGCCTCCGTCAGCTTCGACTGGGAGAACAGCTGGTCGAGCATCGAGGCCAGCCGCGCCTTCAGCTCCTCCATCAACGGAGCGGTCCTGGTGCGGCGGACGGCAAGCCGTTGTTCGGCACTCGAGCCGCGGATCTCGGCCTCGATGGCGTAGACCACCTGCAGGCGCTCGATCACCTCGCGGGCGAACGGCGACTGCATTGTCTTGTACACCTCGACGAATTTGCGTCGGGCATGGGCGAGACAAAAAGCCAGCTGGATCACGCCGCCATGACCGCGGGCAAGCGCCTTGTAGGCGGCATAGCCATCCACCTGCAGGATGCCCGAGAAGCCGGTCAGCTGCCCGGCGATCTCTTTGGTGCCGCGGCCATCGGCAAATACGTAGGCAACCGCCGGCGGGGATGGGCCGCCCCATGGGCGATCATCCATCGCATGCGCCCAGAACTGGCAGATACGGGTGCGATGTCGTCCGGGATCGAGCACCGGCATCGGCGTCTCATCGCAGAACAGCCGCGGCGAAGCCTGGATCGTCCGCAGTTGGAGCTCATAAAGGCTTTTGAGCCACCATGCTGCACGCTTCACCCAGCCGGCGAGCGTCGCGCGGTCGAGATGAATGCCCTGGCCGGCCACGATCTGCACCTGGCGGTACAGCGGCAGATACCAGGCGAACTTCGAGACCACCACGTGCGCCACGAGTGCCGTCGATGCCATGCCACCCTCGATCAGGCGCGGCAGCACCTTGGCCTGGACCACGCCGTCGGTGCAGCCGCGGCAGGCGTATTTGGGGCGGATCGTACGCAGTACCCGCAGGATCGCCGGGATGACGTCCAGCACTTCGCTGATGTCTTCGCCGATCCGGTGCAGAACGCCCTGGCAGCACGGGCACGCCGTCGCGTCCGGCTCGAGCACCTGCTCGCAGCGCGGCAAATGCGTAGGCAGCGCGCCGATGTTGCGCCTTGCCTTCTTGCGCGGCTTGCCAGCCGGCTTCGTCGCAGGCACATGGTCATTGGCCGGCGCAGGCGGTGTGACGCCGGTCGCGAGATCATCCAGTTCGAGCGCGAGCTGTTCGTCCACGATCGCCGCCAACCGCTCCGAGCGCTTGCCGAAGATCATCTCCTTCAGCGTCTGCATCGCCACACGCAGCTTCTCGTTCTCGGCATCAAGCGCGAGCACCATCTCGGTCAGAGCCGCTGCGTCGGTCAGAGCCGCTGCGTCGGTCGGAAGAGCTTCGGAGCGAATCGCCATGATCGAACGATACATCCACGCATCATAGGCTCCAGCAAAATCTTCGCTTCTCAGCCGACAACGGTCGGCCGCTTCACAGGCTCAGGTGAAACACGCGTCCACTGAAGGCCGTCGAGCAGCATCGCGAGTTGTGTGGCACTCAGATACACGACGCCGTCGCGGACCGGCGGCCAGGTGAAGTGTCCCTGGTGCAACCACTTCGTCACCAGCACCATGCCGCTGCCGTCCCACGCCAAAAGCTTCACTCGGTCCGCGCGTTTGCTGCGGAACACGAAGACGTCGCCGCAATATGGGTTTGCGCGCAATGCTTCGCTCACCAGCGCCGACAGCGTGTGCACCGATTTGCGAAAGTCGACCGGCTGTGCTGCCAGCACCACCTTGAGGTCAGACCGTAATGCAATCAACGAACGCTCCAAAGCGCCGATAACACCGTCGAAAGTGTCGCCAACTCAACTCCGGGCTCGACCCGGATACATGCCCCTCTCACCTCGATCTCGATCATCCCGCCAGGCTTGCCTGGGGGCGGCGTCATCTGCGGCGGCACTTCATGCGCAGACGCCAGCCGGTCCGGCTCGTCTGCCGTCGCCGGACCGCTCTCGGAAGTGATCCGGACCGGCACGAAGCCTGGCGCCCGAAAGCTCGCTGCCGTCGCGAACTTGCGCCGCCACACCGTCAGCAGCCCACGGACAACGCCATGGCGCCGGGCGACCTCGGAAATATTGACCCCTTCCTCGAAGCTCTCCGCCACGATCCGAGCCTTCTCCTCCGCCGTCCACTGCCGTCGCCGACGCTGCCCCGTGATCACCTCGATCCGACGATAGGAGCCGCCTTCCTGCCTGGCATCAAGCATGGCTTCATGCATGGCATCTGCCATAGCCCACCTCCAAAAAACAGTTCATGCCAGGATCTATCGCAGTTCAGTCGCGCGATGCCCAGGTGGCGGGCTCATGCCGGTTACGCTCTATCCGAATGGCTTCGCCGCGGATTACCGCTGGGGCTAGAACGATAAGGCTACGCAGGAACACCGTGTGCCCCAACGAGCGTCAAACCGGACTCGCCGCGGTATTCGCTTCGGGATCACGGTTAAGCTGGGACGGAACTGGTCCTTCACCTGACGAGACTCAGCGTCGTCCAATTCTCGCCGTGTGGAGCGAATGTGCGGCCGAGCTCTCCGACTTTATCGAGTGGGACCAAAACAATGCAGCGCTGGGTCAGTCAGGATTGAAAACCGCGAATTGGCTGCGCTCTTTTTGTCCTCTCCGCCCCATTGGCAGGTTCGAATGCTCAAGAAAGCCAGATAGGATCACAAGCTAGGACCCGTTATTCTTAATCGACGTGTCGCCTTCTCTCGATCTAAAACTGCAGCGCGCGTGAGCATGTCACACATGTGAAATGGATGCATGTTTTCCGAGAAGATGAGGAAAGAATGCACCCGCGGCGCAACAACGCGGCCCAGACGGCTGAGCTATGGCGCAAGATGCGTCACGCACAACAGAGTCCCCTAACAGACGAGGGTTCGTCACAAGGCAGAACGACAAGCTTACATGTGCGGACGAAGGCGCTTGTAAGCACCGCGCAGTGCTTGTCCCGCCCCTCCTCGTCGCACAGGCCCTGATCTCGTAACCGCGCCAGGCGATGAGCCCTTCTCATGGGGAGCATAATGAAACCACCTCGCTAAGCAGAATAGCAGGCGTCGAAACACAATTCGTTCGAGAGCGTTCGTAAAGTCCCTCATAAAATTGAGTGGCGCCCATTCGTGGATGGCTGCGACGACGGTGGAGCATTTTTCGCCAGGTTATAGCGCGACAATCAGGATGAGAGCGCGCATTGCCTCGCCTTAATTGTTACCGGATGCTGAGCCGTTGCCTCACGTAAATTGCTCCCCTGGATCGGGAACGAGCGGGGGCGCAGATGGGGTGTTGCTGAGCATGGCAACGCGGAAGGAACTGGCGGCGGCGGCAGGCGTGCGCTATCGACGTTCGGATCGCGCCAAGAAAGTGCGGATATTGGACGAGTTCGTCGACATCACCGGATTCCATCGCCAGCATGCGATGCGTCTACTTCGAGGCCAGGAAGACGTATGCCCAGGCCGACGGGCGCGACGTCGGATCTATAATGAGGCAGAACACAACGCGCTCTTGCTCCTTTGGGAAGCGTCAGACCGGATCTGCGGGAAGCGGTTGAAGGCGTTAATGCCTGCGCTGATTGAGGCGATGGAACGGCACGGCCACCTCGACCTTGCCCCTGAGATCCGCGACAAACTTTTGGCGATGAGCGCTGCGACGATCGATCGCGCATTGGTGCGGGTCCGAGAACAATTAGGTCGCAAGTGCCGACGGCACACAGCGCATTCCCTGCGTCGCAGTGTTCCAATACGGACGTCGGCAGATTGGAATGATCCTGCGCCGGGGTTCGTCGAGGCTGACCTTGTAGCGCATAGCGGTCCATCTGCGCGCGGCAGCTTCATCCAGACCCTGGTGCTCACGGACATTGCTACCGGCTGGACAGAGTGCGCTCCTCTGATCGTGCGCGAACAGATGCTGTTGAGCACGGTGCTGACGGAATTGCGCAAACATTTGCCTTTTGCGCTGCTCGGCCTCGATACCGACAATGATACCGTGTTCATGAACGAGACGCTGAAAGCCTACTGCGAGGCGGGCAACATTGTCTTCACGCGTTGCCGTCCCTACCGGAAGAATGACCAGGCGTTCGTCGAGCAGAAGAACGGCGCGTCGTGCGCAGGATGGTTGGCTATCGTCGGTTCGAAGGCCTGGAAGCGGCCGAGCTGCTGGCCGAACTCTATCGATCAGCGCGGCTGTTCGTAAACTTCTTCCAACCCTCCTTCAAACTGATAGCCAAGCAACGCGACGGTGCTCGTGTGCGCAAGACATACAGCGCGCCGGCAACACCTCACCAGCGCCTGACCGCGGACTCCGCACGCCTGATGCGGTCCGCCAGCATCTCAAAGAAATCTATGCCGCTCTCGATCCGGTCGCGTTGTTGCGCGACATCCGCGACGCGCAGGAGCGCCTCGCGGCTCTCGCGGATATCCAACCAATCACCCATCCTGCGGCGGCATCGCAATCGATCGATCGCTTCCTGGCAAGCCTGCGCACGGCCTGGAAGGATGGACCCATGCGACCGACGGATCGGCCAATCGTGAAGGCGAAAAGAGGCCGACGTCGTCCCGACCCGCTCCTCCGGGCAACGCCAGATTTGCGAAAATGGTTTGAAGCCGAGCCCTGGCGAACTGGCAGCGAACTCCTCTCGCGCTTGCAGGTGGAATATCCTGGAGTCTATCCGAACAAGCTTCTTCGAACCCTTCAACGTCGGCTGAAATCCTGGCGCAGCGAGCAAGCGAATGCGCTGCTGTTCGCTCCTAGCGAAAAACTGCTGCCAGGGTATGAGGTCACAACACCCCAATGACGTGCGAGGTGCCAGCGGAGGAGGCCGGGCGCTCCGAAACCCCGGCCATCTCCGCACCCGGCCTCCTCCTCAACCCAAGCCAGGAGCAAAATAAATGAGGCGACCGATCGCACCCGGGAGCATCAATATGTGAGGCAATACGGAGTCTCACCCTGATCGCCGCCGCGCACCAGGTGTCCGGAAATCCGCGTAATTTGGTTTCGAGCCACCACAGCGCTGGCGCAGTGAGTGCCAAGATCCCGATTTCGGTCGATGTGACAGTTTGCGACCGCATTGATATCGATCCGATCGTCAGGGCAGATCTTGTCGCTTTTGAGCCTCCTGGCGTGCATCCGTGCTATCTCAATCGGGCCAAAATAGTCATGCTCGCACTGGAGCTGGTCGTCTATCTGCTTGCAAGCCGCCCACGCTCTTCGCGGGCTTGACTGGTCAATTGCCGATGTACGCCGTGCCGTTTCAGGAGGCCGGCATGTTGTAGCGTTATGACTCCCCTTACGGGGATGCCACGCCATTTCGCCGCAAGCTCAGCTGTTTCGGATTCGCGTCCATAACGGCGCGCTCGCTGAATGCTTCCAGTTTCCAGGCACGTTGCCGATGGATCCGGATCGACGTGCTTAATCCTGTTTGGCGGAGCCGGCAGGTTCGGCGGCGCCGCCACTTTCGGCCGAATACCGGGGAGACCCTTGCTGAACCCACATTGTCGGGACGCTGATCAACGCGTTCTGTCCGACTTGCCGGAGAACTTCGACGGACTTCTCGCCTCGAGTGGCGGCTTCCAGAATTTTGGAAGCGACGTGCGTTCGAGTGCCGGTCTCGTGAGGAGACAGCCCTTTGCAAACCTCATCCAGAACTCGACGGAGACGGGCAGTTGTTTCGGAGTCGAGCATACACGGCCTTCACTGGAGCGGCGCAATGACTACGCTGCAAGCGCGACTTTCACGACACGAACATTATCAGCCGGCGATGTGAACCGCGAAAGAGGTGGCTTTCCAACTCACTTAAGGTTGCGCGATCATACAGCAGACAACGCCGCGTGTCATCACCCGCTGATGTCTCTAGCAGGGCTGCCGGCATTTCGGAGAAGTTGTTCGACAGGCTAACAGGGTCTCCTCCTGGTACCAAGCAGGTCTTCGCGATTTAAGATGTCCGCTCGCAGCACGTTATCGTCCAGCTATACTACGTCGTGAGCCCCTAAAGCTTTCTCCATGCGCAAATGCTCGGCGTGCGCGATCAGTTCACGTTACATGTCAGCGCATTCTGCGCTAAGCTGAAGCACTTGCCGCGTTAGCCGCACGGAAGAAGCATCAAGGCTCTACGCCCGGCGGCCACAGGCCAGCCTTCCTTGATTGAACGGTCAAGCCAAGCCCCTTGCGGACTTTCCTGGCGATCCAATCGGAGCCGGCGCCGTTATCTGATCTGCAGAATGAAGTTCAGCAGTTCCCTTGCGGGACACTGAGTGAGATCCTCAATACATGCATGAGTCCACGTCGAGAGTATTCCTCCCAAACTTCGGCCTGCCCTGTATCCTGATTACACGCCTTAGTGTCCAGACCAAAGATTCCCTACAGCGTCTTCAAATACTCAAGCAGTGCCCGCCGTTCGGCGTCGGTCAATTCCGGACCGATGATCCCGGGCGGCAGCTTCGTTATATCGGCTTTCTTGCCCTCAAAAGAATGCCCGCGATTGCTGTTCCCAAGCAGCGACACGTTGAAGTCTGTCAGGCCGGCGGCGCAGGCGTCATTCGCTCGCAGTTTCGTAACAAGCCCGACGTTAACAGGATCGAACTTGCGGCCACCGACGCAGAATGAGCTCGGCCGCTGGCCTTGAGGCAATAACATGTCCTTCAGCGTCGGCACCGATCCGTTGTGCAGATACGGGGCCGTTGCCCAAACACCGTCGAGCGGACGTGCCCGGTATTGCGGTTCAAGAGCAAGGAGATCTTCCTCCTTGCCGTTACGGCTCGCCCGCGCTCCGACATATACCCGTTGGTTTTGACAGTTCTTCCGCGGCCCCCACATCTGCTGCTTGGCTTTTTCGGAAGAGTCGTTCGCCAGGTTCCATTGATCGATCGTCTTGCCAACCACGTCCATCAGTGCGAGCACAAATAGCGGATCTGCCGACCGGTCGGCTGGAAGACCGCAGCCCCAGGCCTTGTTCAGATCGTCGACTGGATTGAGAGCGAGCGACTGGGGTAAGTGAACCCGCCGCGTCGTTAGGACATTGGATTGCTGACGATCGGTGCCGATTGCGTTCACTGGCAGCTGAACGACATTGAAATAGTGGCGTCCACCGATCTCGACCCAGTTCTTCTCGCCCTTGGCAGAGCGATCCGGATTCTCCGCCTTCCAAAACGAATCTTCCGGCCACTTTGCGTCGAATGCGCCATCATTGACCGGTCCTCGGTGGCATTCAAAGCAATGCGAGCGATAGAGATCGCGACCTTTTTCCACGAGGGTTTCGTCAATGGTCCAGGCCGGATCGCCTCGGAATCTTTCCTGCGCGTCCTTCCATCGCGGCGCGACAAGCCCGCTGAATTTTCTGCCGCTTGCCTCGCCTGACGAAAAGGGATCGGTTCCACGCAAGAGCTCCTCGAAGCGCGCGATGTCCGACAGATGGATGGACGATTCAAAAAGCGGCCGCCCGGGCGCGGACGCCCTCATATTGATTTTCGCGCTGACGCCGAGCGCCTCGCCGGAATTGCGAACAAGCTCGTTGAGAACAGAGGCGTCATACTGCGCCCAAAGGAAGTACGGCGTGTCCCAGATGGGCGGAAAGCTCACCGGGGCGTCATTGCGCGCGAAGTTGCCCTTGAGGAGAGGATCGGGGAGTTCTCCGGTCACGGGATCGAGGAAATTGGTATAGAAAACCTGGTTGCCGATCCGGTTCAACGCGTCCAGGCGGCCAAAACCCTCGTCGAGATTGCTGACGCCTTGCCCCGTCAAAAGGTTGTCGCTTGCGGTTTTTTGCTTCTTGATCTTCTGAAGTGCGAGTTCCAGGTCGCTTCGAAGCTTCTTGTGGTCGATGCTTCGACCTTCGATCTTTTCAAGGCGGCTGGCGAAGCGTTCGAAGCGCCACGGCAAGATCAACGTGTAGCCGATCGACAGCCCGATGACCCGTTCGACCTCGCCGAGATTGACCATCGCCGGTCCACCATCGTAGCGGATACTGACATTCTTGTACTCGACATGACCGGTATGACAGGCGGCGCAGGTCAGCCCGATCTGATCTTCATAGATGGCTCCCGTCGTCGGATCGATGCCCCCCCTCAGGATTGCAAAGCCGACAGGCAAACCCTCTGGATTGTCAGGCGTGCTCGGCGTCCAAGTTGAGCTCCCGTCCTTTGACGCATCATCGTGATAGCCGTAGGCGGGCGCCTTCCGGGCAAAGTCCTTTGAGCTCGGACTTGAGATGAAACCAAGACGTCGCAGATAGTCGTCGTCCGTTAGAGTCTGACTCAAAATTCATGACTTGACGTTGGCCGATCTGGCGATGCGGCGGACCAGTTGTCGAGTTGACGCAATAAGGAGCCATGCTTCAGCCGAGGTGACGGAGGCCTCCCAATCCTTGGCAAGACGTCGGCAGCGGTTAAGCCATGCCAACGTTCGTTCGACGACCCAGCGTCGGGCAACAACAACGAAGCCTTTTGCCTCATCCGGGCGTTTGACAATTTGAATAGTGGGCCCGTCGATTCTCCGGAGCGCGTTCTCAAGCTTTTCGCCGGCGTAGCCGCCGTCAGCAAACAAGTGCGCAATAGTCGGGTAGCTCGCACACGCCAAAGTGACGACGGTCGGCGCACCGTCCCGATCCTGAACATTGGCCGGGTGCACGATGGCGCTCAGCAAATTTCCTTGTGTGTCGGTGACGATATGACGCTTGCGACCTTTGATCTTCTTGCCCGCATCAAAGCCGCGCGGCCCACCGCTCTCGGTCGTCTTGACCGATTGACTGTCGATGATCGCCGCCGTTGGTTGCGGCTCCCGTCCAGCAAGCCTGCGCGCGATTTCAACCAAGGCGTCATTGATCAAGTCCAACACCCCGCTGTCGCGCAGGCCATAAAAATAGTACTGGACCGTCGTAAAGGGAGGAAAATCCTTCGGCAAAAGCGCCCATTGGCATCCCGTCGTCGCAATGTACTGGATCGCATCCCATACCGATCGCATGCAGGTCTTGCGCGGTCGACCCACCTTGCTCCGCCCTGGCATCAACAGCTCGATCAAGGCCCATTCCGCATCCGTACAATCGCTTGCATAGCGCAGCGCTCGTCTGTCATGCTGACAGCGGGTGATTTCGGTCCAGGTCATCTGCTTCTCCGATGGCTTCGAACACCTCGAAGAATCACAACCTGCTGAAATCACCCAACTTTAATTTCCGGTCAGCCTCTGAGGCTCGTGTAATGGATCGACAACTCGGGACGTTCCAGGGCCAGGAACCATCGATACGGGATCGGAATGGTCGCCGTGCCCTGCGATGTATGGTGAAACCAGTAGCGCTGCCGTGAAGTCCAATTCTGCGGCAGCCAATACGCGCTTTCGATCTTTGACGGCGCGGGCAGTGTAGCAGGCAGCAGCTGAGCAACCAGATTTGCGTCGTTCTTGATCTTGAGAGCCGCATCGCGGAGCTTCTCCGGCACGAAATACGCCATGCCTACTGACGCCACCGCGACCAACACGATCACAACTAGTAGAGCGATGACATGAGGCCACCGCCTCACCAGCCCAGCGACCCAAGAGCGGAAAGAACGCGCCCCCATAGTACCCCTCCATATCTCTATCTCAAGTCGCGCCTTCTGCCGCGCGAGCGCACCGGCCGAAATGGCGCTGACTACTTGTTCAGCAACTGGCTATTGATGAAGGCGACCACGTCAGCCGTCTCTGCTGCGGCACGCCGGGTTATGGTCGCGGCCGCCGCGCCACCATGCAAAAACGACGGAAACCACCCGAAATTGCGAACATTCCAGTTTTCCTTCGGCAGCACCGCTGGGTTCACGCCTGGCACAGCAAAATTCTGTACTTTCCTGGCGAGTGGCTGCGCCGTCTCAGTGTGACAGCTTACGCAGTCGGTATTGAAGAAATGGCTCTTCTTCGGATCCGCAATGATATTGACGATCTCGAGTACGCGGTTATTGGCGACGTTGGCATCGATAAAATCGGCCGTCGAAACGCCCTTACGATTGGCGGGCGGCAGGGGCGGTGTCTGCAGCGCTGCGTGGCGACATGTCATTGGATTTTGGTTGTTCGTGACAGGCCGCGGGACGACGTGTGTGCCACTGAGGATGCTGAACATCTGTGCGGCATGCAGGCCATCGAGCGTCGGACCAGGCACCGCTATCAACCCGGCCTGTGGAACCCTAAGCATCGAGACAAACACCCAGGGTTCGGGCGGTGAAATACCCATGATAGCCATGGTGTTGAGGCGCTGCGGCGAGAGATGCTGTTCCAGCAGGGCTTTCACCGCATCACGAAACGGCTTCGCGGACGCCCCGACAAGGCCTGGATGCACGTTCATGCTACCTGCAGTCGAGACTTTGACATTGCCGAACTTTCCTGCAGCAAGTTGGTCACGCAAAGACGCAACGTCGCGAACGATTGCCTTGAAGGCCTCGTCATCGGGCTTGAATCGCGGGAATGGCGCACAGCCATCGAGGGGCGGATCGGGATCGAGGTTGAAGCTGAAGATGAGGTGGCCTGCCGTGTCATGGACCTTAAATCCGTCGGGTCCATTGGTCACGGGCTGAATGATCAGGCGGATTTGCGGCTGCCGGCCAAACTGGGCGATGACGTCTGCAGATAATCCCGGTGCTCCCGGATCGATTCGGATGCCGGCGACAAACCAGGCATCAATCTTTTTCACGACATTGGGCAGGGCAATGCGGCGCGTGCCGGCGTCCGGCGCGCCTGGGCGTTCGGGATTTTCGGCGTTTGCGACAAAGCGCGCGAAATCCTCATCCGAAAAAAGCCGCTGCGGAGCCGTCGCTGGACCGACAAGATCGGACACCGCGATCAGATTGACGAGGTCAGCCGGCGATCTGGGTGCAGGAAACAGGATAGATACGTCGTTGGCTGAAAGCGGCTTCGATGCCGTCTGAGCCTGGCCTGCTGCGGCTCCCGAAGCAACGGCAAACATCAGCCCGGCGACAGACAGCCCTTCAAACAGTCGACGAAGCTTCGACCGGCATCTTTCACCTTTTGCCATCTTCGGCAATTCTCCTCTAAAACTCAACGTTTCCAATGTCAGATGAAGAAAGCGCAGCTTTCTAGCTTCGCTCCGTCGCATAGGGCCCCCTAGCAGTGGATCAGCCTTCTCAATCGCTACCGTAAAGTTTGCCTTGCAAGGTCTTGAGCTGAGTCGGATGTAACGCCTCTTCAATGCAGCCAAGGAACATCTCGCTTCGAGCTTTGACACGCTCACCGTCAGCCGGGCCATGATCCATGTCCGTTTGCAGCGAGCGCACGGCGATCCAGTCCTTCGAAGGATCCTTAAGCAACTCGAACAATGTTCGGTCTTGGTAGGGATGGAGACGGAAATGAGCGAAGGCAACTTTGGCTGAGATCTTGGCATCTCGCAGTGCGTCGGGAAGTGTGAGGAGATCAAGTCCCGCCAAGTCTCCAACCTGGAGCATGTGGTTCTGGGCTTCCTGATATTGCTCGCGTCCGACCAGTTGGTACATTCCTCGCGGACGAAACAGCCAACCGTCATCCGTTCCGGGCTGGTTTGCGAACGGGTTACCCTCGTAGCCGAGAACAAAGTTCGCGAGTTCCTTGGGATGGTTAAGCAATGCGTCCATGGCGACCGGCGGCTTGCTCGCGGCCGCCAGGTCAGCGTTGTTCTTGGCTATTCGCTCGCGCCATTTGCGTGGGAGTTGCAAGACCGCGCTATAAGAGAAGTTTTCGCTGCTGCGTGTAAAATCGGCACTGTCGTAGGAGATTGACCCGAGGATGTAGGCCAGGATGCGCGGGTCGGTCTCCTCTACGCGGTCCCATTCCTGCAACAAGGCTTTCACCTGCTCGGCCTGAAAATACGCCATATAGCTCTTTCGATATGGCGGCATGGATGGCGGAGCCGGCAAATCGTTCTTGAGTGACACCGCCAGCTGGTGCTCGTACGCAGCAACTTTGTCCTGGTATCTTTGATAGCCATGCTCCTGCAACCACTTGCTCTCATAACAAGCAAGCAGCGGCTGCGGTTTGATCTTTGGCGTCGGTCGATATTCCTTGTCCAGTTCGTCGGCGTAGGCCGCCTGGGCAAGTTTTGCATCTTTGAGCGTTTCAAATGCGGACGCGACAGACCCGTTCAAGAGATGAAACAATTTCACTTGCAAGCAATCAGCGTTGCTTTGCCTCTCGCGGGATTGATCGAAATCATCCTTGGGCACGCAATCCCAGAAGCGGCCGCTGCTCAGCGAGATGATGTCTGCGGTCTTCTGAGATAGCGTCCAGCCAAGCGGCAGGCTGTAGAACAAGCCTGTTATGTCCGTGCGGCCAAACGTTGGAAAGCGTTGCACGCTGGACGTTACATCGTTCTCCGGCCGGCGATCGATATTGGTCGCGTGATTAAGCGCCACATAGGTTCGAGAGGTGCGCGTGCTCAAAAGCGCGCGCACTGGCTCCATGAGTTCACCGAACATGAAGGAACCGTGATCTCCGAATTGACCGCTCACCAGCGACAACAGATAAATCCGGAACTTTGGCGCGTCAGAGGTCCCCTTGATGCTGTTGAGCCGCTCAATCAAATCAAGCGCGGTCTCGATTCCGGAATTCTCGACATATCCGCCGTCCACCAAGCGTACCTGTGGATTGGCGGTAATGCAGTCATTTCGCAAGGGAACCGTTGCTGCCGGTGTCACCCACGGAAATCGCGCGCTCGTAAACGCCGCTGTGCTCAGCCGAATCGGCAGGGAGTGGCTTGCGACGGTTTGACCGATCCCACTCCCGGCGCGATCAAGCGTTGCGAGAATACAGAGGTCTCTGTCTTTGGAGTGTAGCGGATCGATATCGAAGGGCGAGATCACGACCCGCTTTCCGCTACCGGCATCTGTCGTATTCAACAATAGCGCCGGCATATTGTTGCCTGGCGTCCAATGCGACTGAAACTCGGCCTTTAGCAGATTGGATTGATCGTTGATGCCCCTGTGGGTCTTGAGCATTCTGTCTGTCGCATTCTCCAGCGTGTATTCCAGAAACCGTGCGCGATCGAAACTTGGAATCGCAACCGGCGAAAACAACTGGGTGAAATCGGTAAATAGAAAGCCCGCAACCAATGGCGAGAGAAAGTCCGTATCCAGGACGCTTGCAACGCGTTGTTCCACCGGTCCAGATGCATCGATATCCTCGGCGCGGCCAACGCCTGCGAGAAAGTCCGCGATTTTCGGGCAGGTCTTTGCGTCGGAAGCGATCGCATCAAGTGGCGCATTGTCAGCATGAAGCGCAGCCGCGAAGATTGCCGAACCGACGCTTCCGCCGGAGACGCCGCTTATCGCAAACAGATGCTGCCGAAATGCCGGACAGAGATCCTGCATTCTGGCGAGAAAACGCGCTGCGTTGTTGGCTGCGTAGATACCGCCACCCTGGGCAGCCACAATGAGTACGAGATTCTCCGAGCCGGTTGGCCTCGGCCACCCGCGATTTTTGCAGAAGCCACTGGCGAAATGCTTCGACTGCAGAAATGCGCGCCTTCTCTTCGGCCTTGCCAGCGGCTTGGGCTACGGTGCGCAGCCCATGGTCGTCACTTCCAAACAAGGAGGCAACCAGGAACAAGCCGCCAAAGACAACCGGTATGAATGGGAAATTGAATCTGATCGTCAGTAGCGCAAAGTGCGTGGTGAGAGCCACCACGCACATCGTAAAAAGAGCGATCACGCCGAATGATCCGACGAATTGCGCAAGGCGATCGGGAAGCAATACGAACCCCGCCGTCAGCATGGCGATGGCGCCGATCGTGAGCGCGAGAAATCTGTAGCGGATGAAATAGGCGTTGTTGGCCCGGCTGGCGAGCTCAGTCGAGCGATCTCTTGATCCCATCCGCCAGGCGAACATGACAAAGCAGGCGAGCAGGACCAACATGGCGAAGGCGAGGATGAGCAGCATGTTCCGCTCGAAGGCGAGCGCCTGGTCCTGAATGCGGAAGATACTCCCGACCTCCTCGACCTCACCGATCTTTTCAGCCGGGCGCGAGGCGAGTTGACCTGCGGCCGCAGCGACGATCGGCAACGCTCCAAGCACAACAGGCGCAAGTTTTATATAGAGAGCCAGCCGGCCCGTAGCGCGCGGGATCAGAGGAAGGGTCGCGGTGGTAAGCTGAAACGCGGACGCCCAAACCGTTATCGCGATCACGCCAAGGGCGATAAACTCCCCGACCGTAACCCACCCAATGTCGTCAGCGGCGATCCGGTAGAGCTCCTGAATCTGATCCGGCAGGTAAAGCAAAACTGAAATGGCCACCGACAGAACAACAATCCACCGAAGATTGCGCAACAATGTAAAAAGCTGCTCGCGCACAGTCATCGCGCCACCTCCGAACACTGCCTAACGGGATAGCCCGAGCGAGCAAAATCGACCTAAATTCCGAAAACACTCGTACCGGTTCTCATCGAAAACATGACGCCGGAGATTAGGGGCGCCTGCAATAATGACGACTGACAAATTATCGTAACGCGCGTCGAGAATTGATAACTTAACCTGCAGTAGTGGAGCGATTTATCGATTCAATCTGCTGGACGGTCAAGAGATTTTCGACACAAATGACTAAATCAATGGTGTCGATGTTTCGCACCTGGGATTCACCAACTTGCGCGCTTTTTCTTCACTCACTCGTTCAGAACGCAAGAAATCGGCAGCGTCGCCACTCTCCTCCATATTCGATTCTAACCGTGGATCATCATCAATCGATGTATGCCTCAAGGCTTACGGGCACCGGGCACCTACTGGTTCGCTTAAACAACGCGTCAAGACTAGAACTCCGTTCCGCTCCATCGCAACGGCAAAGGCTCAGTCTCGTGGTGCACCCGCAAACGTGACTCGGGCCGGAAGCCGGACTCGGGAGTTTATCTTTGGTGCCTCGGGCGCCTGGCCGGCGATAGCTTGGTCCCGGACGTGCGGCCAAAGACCCGAAGGCCAGCCGGACGGAGCTGTTCGACGACTAAGGCGCGGCGCCCGGCGGCCGCATCACTTCGTGCGGTTCTTCTCGGCCGCGATGCGCACCATGGGCCAGTCTTCTCCGAAGGTGACGAACGAAAGCGACTGCTCTTTCGTCAATTCCTCGACGGGAAGGATTAGATTCTCGCGGCTGTTTCGTCCGACTATGAATCCGGACAAAGCTCCAGATTTCGATATGACCGGAGCGCCGACGCTTTGCTTGTTCGCGAATGGACGACCACGCGACGTGGCTAGGCCGCAATACGGCAGGCAAAGGTCCGCTTCCTTGCCGTCCTTGATCCGCACCTTGAACAATTCGCCGGTCAAGCGACCAAGCTTGTTGTTCTTGGCCCTGGACTGCTGATTGCGACGCGAGCCTGAGGACGCTGGAGAAACCTCTTCCGCGTTGACGCGTCGAACCCGGAAGTTCGGTCGATCCCAGAGGTTGCTTCGGAAGTCCCGTACGGTAACCATCTTTTCGGACGACTGGACCGGATCGTTGAAAAGCGGGGATGCCTCGAGCTGGACCGCTTGGAAGCCGACGTGGGGCGACTTGGCGCCCAGGACGTCGGCAACCGGAACGAAGTGGCCGACCCGGACATTCGACCGCCCGGGACCGCGAACCAGTTCGCAAAGGCCAGAATCCACCTTGCCCACCCGGGAATGCGGCGTCATCAGCGCAAAGACGGCAGGCCCCTTTCGGACCAGGGCCGACAGCATCATCTTCGCGCCCTTCTTGCCGTCGATCTTGACCCTGACCAGGGTGCCTATCCGCAAGGCATTGGAGCTGACACTCGACGGTTCGCGGAGACCTTTCAGCTCAGTCTTCATAGTCGATGTCTCTCGTCGTGTCGGGCTCGCCCAGCTCCACCAGAACAGGTCCGACCATCAACGGGAATAGATCGAACCTTTCGGCTCGTCTGGTATCAGCCGTAGGTAAATTTACTTTGATCGGCTCGCCCTCGATGTTGGTTCGCAGCATGCGGATATTCGAGAAGTCCAGATCGTAGGCCCTGGATATCAGATCGAGTGAACGCTCGAGGGAATCCGCCAGCACTTTCATGCTGATGGCGGCATTCCCTACTCCCTTACGGGTCCACGCATATTTCGAGGAGTCGTATCCGGGCAGTATGGCCGCATCGAGATGCTCGAAGGAAAGTTCCCCAAGACGAACCAGGTCCGGCTCATCAAGGATCTCTTTCGCGGCCGGTGGGGCGCCATGACGCACCATAACTTTCGCGAACCGCGTCGTCGGAGGCTCGATACATTCGGGCGTGCCGTTCTCCGGGACCATCGTCGCCTGATTGTCCACGGTCTTAAGGCTACCTTTCACATGCGTCACGCACCGCGCCGGACCATTGCTGAAATGGGAAAGGAGGAGCTTGTTGATGGGCGCGGCCGAAAAGGAATAGGCACTCTTGCTCTCGTGCAGCAGCGTGACGGACGGCACCGGATCTCTTTTGATGAAAGGCTCGATCTCCTCCGTATCTTCGTCTTCAAGATGTACGGTGGAATAGAATGGGCAAGGATCCTCGCTGTCTTTGTTCCCGGCCGTGACCCGTGCGCGCCGTTCTTCCTCGATCGCCCTTACATCCGTCTTCATCGGCTTCTTCGACAATCGCGCCGCCAAAATGTGCGCCGCTTTCGTCACGTCCTTCCCGAGGATCGGAGAAAGCGCGTCGATCAGACCGCCGTCGCCCGATCCGCTGACCATGACCTCGTCGCCGGATTCGATGATCGATGACGGAGACCAGTAGGCAGGGGTCTGCAGATTGCCGAACTGCCTTTCGGCCCCAAAGCCCGTGGCGATCACGCAGACATCGGCCTTCAGCTCGGTTTTCTGGGCGTCGGCAAGCTTGATCGTAAGTGGCGTCGCGGCGCGCTCGATCTCATCCACTTCGGCGTGGATGAACGCGACGTGCTTTGCGAAGCTCTCTTCCCATTCCTTCATCATCGCGTCGACGACTTCGGTGACCGGCGCTTGAGCCCAATTCAGGAAAGGCAGTTCGGTCGCGGGTGTCGGCTCCTGGAACGGCCAGAAGATGATGTTCGGATGGAGCTCCCGATGGATCGCATTACGGTAAGAGGTGAAATCCACCTTTTCCTTGTCCACGATAGTGACGCCGGCCCCCAGGCTGCGAAAGGCAGCAGCGATGGTCCTCCCGGCCACACCAGCCCCGACTATGCACACGCTTCGATGCCCCGGCGCGAGATGCCGATCGGAAATCTCCGCTGCCAGAGCAAGCGCTCGTAGCTGTTGGGAATAGAAGTTCTGCTGCGGAAGAAATGGATTGAATACGAAAAGGTTGTCTGTGAGCTTGCACGCCTCATAAACGTGCGCGCTGCGTTCTGCATCGATCGGCATGCGTCTTTTACGTTCGTATTAGCTCCGCCATCGCTCAGGACGCGACGGCTCGTGAAAAGGAGTTTTCAAAAGTCAGGAAGTATGTGCCACGACATGCGAGTATGCCGCGTCCGCAAAAACAATGATGGCCTTCTTCGTCCCCCCGAAGACACGCGACCCATCCCCGTTCAATCGGCCCAAGACAAAATAGTAACAACTGATAGTTGCGTAAAGCGATTTGTTGGACTACGGCTAAAAACAAGGTTGGTACGATACGCACAATCGATGGCTCGTATACGTGGAATTAATGCGTCCCGCGCCTCACCGCCAATTCCTGTGCTTACAGAGTTCGCCGAGCTTGCCGCCGTCGGGGGCCGGCACCTCCTTCGGCTCCGACATGATCGCGCCCCTCGGGTGCCCGAACCGGAGAATTTAAGACGGCAGGGATCGTCAGCGGCTCGAGCCATTCCTTGTGCTAGCTGATCTTGGATGGCATTTCTGACCACGGCAAATAACCCAAGTCGAGACGTTGCGCGCCACCAGTCAATACCCACACCAGATTACCCCTCGTCGCCAGGTGGCTCAAATCGTTCCAAACCGCCCAGCGCTTCCGAATAGCGGATTCAGGCCTGAAAGCGGGACATCGCAAGCCCGTATCACCGGGCACGTCGACGTACACCGCCGGCCCGGATCTAGCGCTCAAGACACCGGTCAGAACTTCCGCTGATCATCCAATCTCAGTACGCAATGAACAAAGGCCGCGTCGCCCTCGAGCGATCGAGCAACCCCTTCAGGCAAGCGAGGCCGCGTAGTTACGGCTCATAAAGAGATTTCCGGATGTCACGCAGCTCGTCCGCGTCATCCTCAGCAATTGTCGCGAAGAACTTTCCGAGCAAATCTGCGACCACGTCCGATATCTGCACGGCCGGCTCCTCCACCGATTTCGCAAAGCGATGGATCCGCAAAGGAAGCGCCTCATGCTCCATTCGGTGGCCTGCACGTAACGTTTAACGATAGCTTCACGGCATGGCGATCAAGAGGAACTCACCGGCTTCGGACAAGGCCTCCCCGTATATGCCTTTATCGCATAGTCCGACGTTGGGCGGCGGCACAGATCGTCCCCATCCCTATGGAAGGCGACGCGACGGTTTTCGGCATCGCCCCGCGCGCGCGGCAAAGGATGTGCTTGCCGGAAGACGAATACATGAGCGGCCGTCGACACGCGGTGATACTCGTCGATGTCAACCTATCGTTCGCGATACGTAACGCCTTCGACCGGCTGCAGAGGTCCGCAACAGACCACAGGGGCTTAGCTGCGCTACGCTCAGCCAGTCGGTCAGCGCTTTGACGTGCACGGCGAAATCTCTGGCCTCGCTCGGTCCGCCTTTGTAGTTGATTCCGGCGACCGCGCCGTCCTCATCGAGCAGCGGACCGCCGGACATGCCCTGCGAGAGCTTTTGCGCGACCTCGATCATCGGAACGGCGCTCTTGATGGGCAACGACGTTATCAATCCGGATCGGACGTTGATCTTGTCGCCGGGGCCAAAGCCGGGAAATCCGAGCGCCGTCGTGTTGTCGCCAGCTTTGAATGTGCGCTTCGATATATCGAACTCGTAGTACTCGGTGGCAGGTATTTCGTGCGCGAGAACGGCAAGATCGCGATGCGCGTCATTTTTGGCAACCGTCACCTTGAATTTATTCGAAGGCTTGCTGGGGTGATAGACCGCGATCTCGGTCGCGCCGTCCACGCAGTGCCATGCCGTAACGAGACCCACCGACTTCAGGAAGAAGGCCGTGCCCTGCACGCTGCCTTCCGTTGCGTCACCGCCCCAATGCTCGACCACCCACACCGCACGCTCCCTGATCTCGACAATCGTGGGCAGAATTTCGAGTTTCTCGGATGGGAAGAGCTTGTTGTAGCGCGAGGCCAGACTGCGGAAAATCGGATCCGAAGGTCCCTTGATGTGCCCTACCCAGGATATCCGGCCGCGAAGATGCGACGCGAAGGCCGCTTCGCGACCATACTTGTCCTTGAGGGTCTTCTGAGCGACCGCAGCGCCCTGCTTTTCGACCACGAATAATGCTGCCCGGATGTTTCGAACGAATATTCGGTCGACATTGACGATTTCATTGATCTTCAAGCCGGTCACCGTTCGCCGCGAATGCTTGTCGGCGTAGTGGACCTTCTGTGGATTGATCGCGAAACCGTTGGACCGGAATGCTCCGCGAAGCCCATCCTTGAGCAGATCGGGCGAGAAATTTCCGGCCGGCGGCGGAGGGCCTTCGAACAACAAGGTCAACGGCTGGTAGCTGGAAAACGTGACGTCGTCGGCGTACCGGGTGTAGATGCAGCGGCTCTCCTTGGCGATCCTCTGCAATTGCTTGTCCATCCGGAAACAGATCATGTTGGAGATTATGGGACTGCTAGGTGCGCCTTGCGGCAGAACACCCTCGTTGCAGCAGATCCGCGCCAATATCTCAGCGACTCGACCGTCGATGCCGAGCGCGCTCATCAATCCGGAAACACGTCCTTCCGTAATGGCCGAAAAGAAGCCTTCGATATCCAAGTTCAATATGAACTTGCTCCGGAGATGCGCCGTAGCGCTCGTCTTGACCGAACGATTGTCCACAAAGCCGTGAACGGGATTCCTCGGTCTGTACAACGGCGCGAGCGAGGACGCGATCTTGGTCTGTAGCATCTTCAGCCGATGGTCCGGCGCGCTTATGAGGCGCTTCTTTCCTTTGCCTTTCGAAATCTCGAATACATCCGGCTGCGAAACCACCAGATCTTCTTGAGTTCGGCTGCCGATACGGCAAGGAACTTCAATAGTTCGGCTTCGCTGGTAAGCTCGTTCGGAACTGAACCTGGATCGGAGTGACGAAGAACGACGCGGGGCCAGGCACGAGGTCTCCCTTCCAATCACGCCAGGTATTCAGGCAGTAACGTGGCGCGCACGATCCTTGATCAGACTTTCGCTCTTACGCCGCAGTTACGACAGCGCGTATGCGAGGGGAGACCTCGTAATTCATCAATAGCAGAGCGTTCCGGGAACGCCACGCGTCAGTCCCGGAAATTCACATAGATATTTGCAGCGTTCCATTGGCATGGCCCGGACGCCGATTCCATTGCCGCGGACGAGGTTTCGATGCTCGCCGAACGAGACGTGGTGCCGGCGCGTGATTGTCGTCACGGTCTCTTCGGACATCGCGGGGTGGTCTTGCGGATTTCAGCGACCGCCGGCGTGAGGATAAACGCGCGCTCCATGACATTCCCAGATATCGAGGAGTTCAGACATCCGGCTTGCGCCCTGCAAGAGGTCATCCTGGGGTTTAAGGCGTGGATTTCCGGGCTGCACCTAATTTATCGTAGGTGTCGAATGTCTTCCGCCCGATGCCGTAGGCGACGTGATTTCCCTCGTTTAGACTTTCGACGATGTCTTTTGTCCGGCGCATTAGGGTCTGCTTTGTCTTGCCTACGTCCTTTTCGAACTGGGCGGAAAGAAACTCTTGAGCGTCTAGCCTGGCTCCTTGCTCGATCGATTTCAGGACGTACTGTTTGACGGCTTCGTAGATTTCGGCACGTCGCTTGAATTCCAACTCCGCTTCTTCACGGTCTCTTCCGACATAAGCATCGTAACGGCTCGCGGATGCGGCATAGCCCTCCGCATACGCTTCAGCGATCAGGTCGTGGCGGCCCAGTTCATAAAATGCGAGCAGGCCTTTAGTGTATTTGGTTTTGTCGACATTCATAAATGACAAGGGCGCCAAGCCTGCTTTGAGCAGCGGTACGTTGCAGATGACACGTCCGGTGCGCTTGTTCACATCCTCGAAGTACTGGAGGTAGCTAATCATCACCATCAGAAAGAGGCTTCGCTCAAAGGGATCGTCAATGAGAGCCTGCTTCTGCACGATGAGGGTGAGTTGATCCTCGAGGATTTGCGGAATCGCCAAGGGCATGTAAGCGGAGTTGCCCAGTCCAACGATTCGCCTTCTCACCGTTCCGCGCGCCGCCGGATCGATAAGGCCACGAGAAAGCAAAGAATGGACGTTTCTTATTTCACGAACATCCAATTCAATGTCACCGATGTTGTCGACGAGATAGGTAATCGCCTCCTTGTGATTAAGGATCATCTGAGTTTCATCGGCGGCCTTTCCTTCAGCGGCTTGGCCGTACTCGATGAGCACCTGCGTATCCAAGTATGAGTAGGTGTTTCCTTCCAGGCTGGACGAAGCGTAGGACAGATCGACAAGGAGTTTTTGCACGATAGCGCGCGAATAGGTACTCGCATCAGCTCTCACTCCCCCGCCAGCGGCCAAGAGTTGCTGCGAGACTTCAGGGTCCAACCAGCGCGTTTGATTTGGGACATAGTTCTCAAGGATGGACCGGTCGTAGCTGACGGCCTTTCGGCGCTCCGGCGGAATGCTGAAATATTGATTGTAGTTGTCCGCCTTGTATCGGGTATTTCGCCCCTTCCCCTCGACCAGCACATATCGATCTGCCTGAAGGGCAGATAGGCGCCTGGAGAGGGTTGGCTGGCTTATCGATATTCCGTTCCGCTCCAGGGCAGCGAGAATTCCGGAGGCAGTGTTTGCTCCGGTTTCGATGGCATCAAGGATGGCCTTATCTGTCTCGTTTAGGGTCATGGCCTGAATACAATGCTGAATTGATTGGAGTTGGGCCTAAGGGCAATTTCGAAGGGCGGACGAGCGCTAAAGCAGCGCTTGAATAGATATGCGAATAGAAACGCTTAAGATCAATCCAATCAAGCCCCTGAAACTTCTCTTATTTTCTATTTTACGAGCTGAGAGGTCAAAGTCTCTCGAAGGCAATCCTGCATGGAAAGTGAATTGATTAACGATGGGACTTCAACCCTTACGAATGGAACACTGAATAGAGAGGGCTTTTCGTCGCGTGGACAGGCAGCCCTTCTGCAGTTAAGGCACCCTTGGTTGTGACAGAAGCCACAATCAACCTACTCTGCGGTCTGACCGCCGTTCTATCGGCCAGCCGCCCACCAAGGCGAAAGCGGAAGGGGCCTTGGCGACGCCGCCGGCAGTGCGGTCGAAGCTACGCCGCCAGGGGAGCGAACGTCTCGCGCGAGTTTATCGTCTCGCACCCTCGCACTCCTGTCGAGTTGAGATGAACGTTGCTACGACGACGCCCCTGATTGTCACGATGCAAACTCCGACCTCCGTCCTGTAGCCATGGTGTTGCGCCAGTCTTACGAGTTCGCCCAACTGCCTGGCTTTGGATTCCACATCCGAAATGTTCGATCCGACATTTAGCAGCGACCTCGCGGCTAAATCGTCGGTCCTCGCTTGCACCGAAAGAATATCGATGATCTTCGAGGTTTCGAACCTCGACCTTTCGATGAGATCGGAGCCAATCCTGCTCCTTCCGCCGGCATCGGAAAGGCTGGACGCCTTCGACTTGGCCTCCGCGATCATGCCATCCTCCAGCGGGGAAATCACCGGATCGCTCCTTCCTCCGCGTAGACTTTGGAAACGGTCAAACAGCATCGATCCGTATCCTTGGATCCGACTCAGGGAACTTTTCAAAGACGCACCCAATTTCGTATCGAGCAAAGCCGACGATCTTCTTACGAGCTCGGACCTGGCGTCCGACGACGACACCACCCCCTTGAGGAAGTCGTCGACGAATTCGACCGCGGCCGCTCTTATGCCGTCAGTCAGGAAATCGTCGCTCATCGCCTTCAATATTTCGTCGATCACCTTGCCGGAGACAGTTTCTTTCACTAGCTCCGATATTGCTGGTTCGATGACCTCGGGGACCTTCGCGGCGTCGAGTGCAGTCGAGAGCAACTCTCGGATCGCACGCTGCCGCGATGAGCCGTCGCGTGGTCGTTTGAGGTCGTCCTCTGGAGGGGCCATTCCGCGTTGCCGCCCCCGAGGTGCCTCAAGAGCGGATCCGAGCTCGGCCAACTTGGACGAACTTGCCGCCGGCGGCACGTTCAGCATGTCGCCCGACTGAACGTGCCCCTCGAACTTGGCTGCGTTCACGGCCGTTCTTACCGCTATGCGCTCGTTCAGCCGCTCATCGGAATTCAGGACCCTGGCCTTGAGTTCGGCGTCCCAGATACCCGAACCGGCAGGCGGGGCCGGCGGGCGTGGTCCCGCGGGAGCGCCTGCGGGTCGCGGCCCACCCCAATCCCCGGGCGGCGGCGAAGTCCGGAAAAGATGGTCGTCCTGCTGGGTCGCCCTATCCAGCATGACCTTCGCGAACTGTATGGACACGCGGACAACGGCTCGTTTGTATGAATTGTCGATAGCATCGTGAGCTGACCGAAGTTCGACCCGCAGGGCGTTCAAGCCGCTAGGCGCAGAACCGTAGAAGGAGAACAGCAGGACCGCGACGAAGAAGGCGCCGACGACGTCTATGCCCTTCGATGCCATCTTCGAAAGTCGAGCCACCCTTGAGGAGAGAAGCGGGAAGAAGAGCAGGTTGAAACCAAGAACGAGTATGATCGCAAGGCGCGCCTTCAGAGCGAAGGATTCAACGCGTTCAATGATGTGTCCAGCCTCGAGGCTATTGTACCAAGCAAGAACGGTGCTCAGCCGCGGTGAGAACTCCGTCAGGAAAAGGTAGAATCCGATCTGCAGCAACAGGAAACATGTCGAAACGGCGCCGGTGACCACGCAGTAAGTGGTGAGTTTCGAACCGACCTCGGCGAGAATCGCGTTGCCGCTGTGCCTTCGGCAGACCGAGCGGATCGCAAACACGGAGATAGCCGAGACGATCAATACCCCCAACGGCAACAATCCGACGAAGGAAAAACCCGCAACAAACGCAAGCCAAGCGGGGATCAATATCACTGGAAGAACAAACAGCTGCGAGAATTCCCGCAGACGAGTTGAAACGCTCAAATCCGTCTCCTCCGCTCGGCAGGCCGCTCTATTGACTTTGAACTTCTGCCGGCGCGTCAATGAGACCCCTTCCTATCCAGGCGAATTCCTTCAAGCTCAGCCGCAGCATTGCTCAGACTCTGTGCGGACCTGGTCTCGAAAGGCTAAGCAAGGACAGTCTCCTTTGGTCGGAAAAATTCGGCGCAGGACATTGTCACACGCGACGTTATTGACAACACTTGGAGCCGCCAGCAATCCTTCAAAATATACCTTTAAGTTGTAGCACACCGCGGCGAATTGTTGGAGCGGCATCGCAGGTCCGATATTACTCAGCTCGAAATTATTTCCGTACGGACCGGACGCTGGCTAGATGTGTCACTCACCTACAACCTCGACGAAGCAGCGCGTGCGACAGACGACGAGCTACAAAACCAGGCAGCGGCGAGGATAGACTAACACCACTTGGATCAGATGCCGTTGCTGTCCAACTTCATACGCTCTGCGCAAAGTCGACGAATACATGTCCTGCGTGGACGAGCCATCCAATACGTCGGGCAGCGCCTTGGCGGTCGTCTCGACGACATGAAACAGCAGCCGCGGCTGACTTGAGGACGTGTGCTTGAGGTCCTCCTTGATGGCAGCAAGCATGCCCGCCGCCGTCGTTACGCCCTGACTGTCCTTGCTGTCCGCGTTGAAGTCGCAGTGGCTCAAACTATAGGAGCATCGAAAGGCGTCGATGCTCGCCTGCCGTCCACGAAGTGTTGCGGACGAGTTCACCTATCGGAAATGGAATAATGTAAAGGGAAGCGACATCCGAACCGCGCAAAAGCGAGATGAATTGCTTTCCAGACTGCAAGACTTTGGGCATTCGAACCCGAACGTCTGCCGCCGTAACGCTCATAGCTTGTCGGAAGCACACGATCTCGAACTGATCACAGCAATCAACGAGGCTTTGAAAGAGGCGATCAAGGCCGTCCCAGAAACATTTTCTGCTGTCACCTGGAGCGCCGAGCGATTTGCAGCTCGCGCTCTTGCGTGAAGCCGTATCAATCAGGTTCGATCGAAAGCCGACCTACATTTCTTTCGTTCTTAATCTGTGAGACAATGTCGGAGGTTTGGTTCGAGCCGCCTCGAATACGTTCCGTTCGATGGAAGAATGCCAAAGTAGTCACATGCCAAAGTAGCCACACCTCTTGCGTGCCGGAGCGCGCTTCTTTTTGCTGTTCATGAACGCCTGAAGATCCCTTAAGCGTATTTCAAGGTCAGGTCGAAACGAACTTGGACGCGCTGGACCGTCGGGCGCATCTCCTCAGCCGTACCGCAGCGCGTCCCTCATCTCTTCTGAGGGTAACGATGTGCTGCCTGCCGTCGCGAATTCTTTCCGCCGCGGAGCCATAGCCGGTTCGGTCATTTGCGCGCGCTAGGTGACTTCAAGATGATCGACAGGTGCGATCAGTTCGCGATCGAGCCGATGCCTGCGAAACCTGCATCTTGGGCCGAAAATCTGTGTCCTCAGCTCCCACCGATCGGTCGTTCGCCGTCGCCAGCGATGCTGCCTCACAGCAGTCAGCGCGCATCGAATGGAGCCAGATCTCCTTGAATGATCTTCGAGGTCGGCAGCAACGACATTTAAATCGCGTTTTGCCGAGTATAGATGTTTAAATCACTTGGCCAAATCGCCGGCATCTGACGAATGCTCCGCTTCGATGCTCCCCATTTACGAGCCGCGGGATCTCGGCCGCTCTGCCTATTTCCTCTTACCGGCTTATCCCAATTCCCTATGGACTCTTGGGAATTACTCTCGAAATCGGCGAGTGAGATGCCGTATAATCGCGCGATACGCGTAAAGGGGGCTTTTCCGGTGCACGACAATTCGATGGAAAGAGCCAGATGGCTCCGCGATTTGCGGCGCTTTCTGCCTCTGCGCAGCCAATTCGTGCTCTCGGGCAATACCCGCGACCTTCAGATGCACGAAATCGTTCCGGGCGAGGTGACCGCAACGCCCTTATCCAGGGTCTTGCCGGACGTCTTGAAGGCAGCTGGTTACGCCCAGATCGCATGGTTCGATGTTCTGAACGGGTTTAGGGATATCGAGCCGGGGGACGGAAGCTGCCTCACGCGATTGGGTCTGATGCCGACGGGTGGCGCTGCGGCAGGCGGGATCGACCTTCTGTCGACGACGCTTGAGCGGCACGTCACCGCTGAAGGACAACCCTCGGCCCTGATCGTCGACTTTGCCTCCAGACTGGTCGCCCGAAACGACGCCTTATCACCTGCCGAGCACCAGCTTTTCTCCCGGGCGCTGATCCTCTCTCATGCGGCGCGCGCGCGTCCGGCGGGCGACAAGCGCCTGCCCTTCTTCAATACGGTGGTCTGGATCGTCGACAAGGAGGGCGATCTGCCCGACTGGTTCCTGATCGGAAACCCAAAGATCAGACACATCCCTATCGGACGACCGGATCATCTTGCGAGAAAAAGCATGATCCGCTCTCTTGTCCGCGGTCTTCCGGGTGCGCAGGACGCGGAACAATCGGAATTAGAGAAGTGCACTCAAGCATTCGTGGACGAGACGGAAGGCCTTCTGTTACTGGACGTGAGCGCGGTCGCGCAGCTCGCCCGCAGCGAAGGCGTCCAGTTCGATCGGATCGGCGATGCCGTCCGGCGCTTCAAAGTGGGCGTGACCGAGGATCCATGGCGCAAGATCAGCCGCGATAAGATCAGCTCGGGCGAAGAATTCGTCAGGCGACGCGTCAAGGGACAGTCTCACGCAGTCACGCATATGCTTGATATCGTCAAGCGCGCGGTGACCGGGATCGGCCAATCGCCGCGGGGCGGCCGACCAAGAGGCGTAGTCTTCCTTGCTGGGCCCACCGGCGTCGGCAAGACGGAACTGGCGAAAACGATCACGAGCCTGCTGTTCGGCGATGAATCTGCATATATCCGGTTCGATATGTCGGAGTTTAGCGCCGAGCACTCCGATCAGCGGCTGATCGGCGCACCGCCCGGCTATATCGGATATGACGTCGGAGGCGAGCTCACGAACGCGATCCGTGAAAAGCCCTTCAGCGTCGTCCTGTTCGACGAGATCGAGAAGGCTCATCCGAGGATTCTCGACAAATTCCTCCAGGTCCTCGATGACGGCGTCCTCACCTCCGGACGAGGCGATCGCGTCTATTTTTCAGAAGCATTCATTGTCTTCACGTCTAATTTAGGCATCTACGTACCGGGACCGACCGGCGAGAGAATTGCCAACGTCACGCCCGACGAGACGTTCGAAGCGGTGCGCAGCAAGGTCCGAGGCGAGATCGAAAGGCACTTCAAACAGGTCCTCAACCGGCCCGAGATATTGAACCGCATCGGAGAGAACGTCATCGTTTTCGACTTCATCCGTCCCGAGGTCGCAAACGAGATATTCGATCAGATGGTCGACAATTTGCTCAAGGACGTCAATTCGCTGGGCTATGACGTGACTTTGAGTGGCGCTGCCCGTGAGCCTCTTCGCGGCTTGTGCCTGGCTGATCTTTCGAACGGCGGCCGAGGCATCCGCAACCAGGTGGAATCTCACCTCATCAACCCGCTCTCGCGGGCTCTATTCGATAACGGAGCAGGAGCCGGACGCAGATACAGGATCGAAAGCGTCCGCCCTGGTCCATCGACGACGATCGAGCTCGTAAGCGAGCCGTCCCCATGAAAAGGATGGTCAATCTGTCGCGCATCCATTTCCCGGTCACGACCTTGGGGCCCGGCCAACGGATCGGGATCTGGTTTCAAGGCTGTTCGATCCGCTGCCCAGGGTGCATCTCCATGGACACTTGGGTGCACGGACGCGGAACGACGGCCGTAGACGAGGTCGTCGAGGCGGTTTCCCCATGGCTTTCGATGGCCGACGGCATCACGATTTCGGGCGGAGAGCCTTTCGACCAGCGCGAGGCCTTGTTCGATCTTTTGGCAGGCCTGCGAAGTCGAACGGACGCGGATATCCTGGTCTTTACCGGGTATTCTTGGCCCACGATCTGCGATGCGCTCGCGGCTTCACCATCGCTCATCGACGCGATCGTTTCCGGACCGTTCAATATCGAAGAGGCGCAGACCATGGCGCTTCGTGGCAGCGACAATCAGGAGCTCCATCTATTGACGCCCTTGGGCCGCGCTCGGTTCGAGAGCTTCGACCGCCCCATCGGCGAAAAAGATCGCGCGCTCGACGTGATGTTCGACGATAACGGAGACGTCTGGCTTGCGGGCATTCCCGCGCGCGGCGACTTCCGGCGCCTGCAACATATTCTCGAAGGCAGCGGATCGACGCTTGGAATTTCGGAAGATACCCGTTTCCCCTCTCTTTAGAATTTAATGATGATCAGACTTTGTCCGAACTGCACCACCGAACGTCCCGTCACCGAGATCTTCTGCGAAGGCACGTTGAATGGCCAAACCTGCGGCTGGGACCTCTCGACGGTCGATATCACGCCGCGTAGTGCGACGAGACCGAAGCCGAATCCACCTGTAAATCCCTCTGCGAGCATTCCGATCTGCCGAAACGGTCATCAGGGCTCTCCCGGCGACCTGATCTGCAGCGTCTGCGGCGAGCCGATCATCGAAAGGCAAGAAGCGCCCTCACCGGCGGAACCCATGCCAGGGCCGGAACTCGCGCCCGAGGGCGAAACGATCGTGGACGGCTGGCGCCTGCAGGATCGGATCGCCTCATCCAGCGCAGTCCGCGAACGCTTCGTCGCCACGCGCGACTCGGACGGTCAACGGGGAATACTCACGCTTTACGCTATAGGCGCGGAGCCGGATCAAGCGATCTATGATTTGCTCTTAAAGCTCCCTCGAGATCACGTCCCGGAATTCTTCGCCACCGGTCGCTGGCAAGAGCGCGCCTATGAGGTCGCGGAGGAATTTAAGGGCGGCACGCTGACGGATCTCGCCGTCGATCCCGCGGATCCGGCTGCCGTAGCGAAGCTGGTCGGCGAGCTAGCGCAGGCCGTTCACGCCCTCACTGAAGCTGGATTGCGACACAGGGATCTCCGCCCTTCCGTCATCTTCGTGCGCTCAAGGGACCCGCTTGACCTCGTCATCAGTGGCTTCGGATCGGCACGGCTCTCCGAATTCGATCTCGATATCGTGTCTCCGCTCGAAACCACCCGCTATATGGCGCCCGAGGCGATAGCCGGCGGCGTCGCGCCGGCTTCCGACTGGTGGAGCATGGGGATGATCTTGCTGGAAAAGATCACCCAAGGCGCGTGTTTCGAAGGTATCAACGAGCAGGCCTTTCTGATCCACGTTTTGACCAACGGCGTACACCTGCCCGAACGTCTGGATGAGCGGATCAACACCTTGCTTCGCGGCTTGTTGGCCCGTGACAGGCGCCAGCGCTGGCAGTGGAAGGAAATTCAGGCGTGGCTGCGCGGAGAGACCATCTCAGCTCCAGCGGCCGACCGAGCGGGCGACACAGAAGGCCACGCCTCGATTTCGCTGGGTGGCAAGCAATATCGATCTGCAAACACGTTCGCATTGGCAGCGGCTGAAGCTGCGAACTGGGACCAAGCCAAGGCCCTCGTCCTCAGAGGCGGGGTTGCAAGTTGGGCTGCCGAAGCCGGCTTCGAAGCGGCGATAGCGGCGGACCTTCGGCAAATCCTGCGCACCGAAGATCTTCAGGAGGATTTGAAGCTTTCCATCTCTCTTAAGACGCTCAACCCGTCGATGCCTCTGATCGTCAGAGGTAATATCGTCACGCCGGGTTGGCTGCTCGATCACCCGGGCGACGGCTACAGTCTGATCACCGGCCCGGCACCCGATCTGCTCCGGAAAATTGATCCGGACGATTGGCTCTGGCGCCTGAAGGTCCGCTCCGACATGGTTCGAAAGCGGTTGGACCAGCTGGAAATCGCGGTCGACGAAGATGCTCTGCGCGTCCACCTTCTGTCGACCTCTATGGCCCGCCTGGCCGCGCTGTGGGAAGAACGGCGAAAGCTTTTCCCCGACACCGATCACGCCGGCGTGGCCGCGCTCACTGAGCGCCGCATTTCGGCGGAAGAAGATCTCCTCATCCTGCTCAGCGCGACCTCGAACCAGTTCCGCTCGGTTGCCGAGGTCATCGAAGAAGCCGAAAAGGAAGCGTCGGCGGCCGGTCTTAGCGACTTTTCCGCCGAGGAAACGACGACCCTCCTTGGCCGGCCACGTCGCGAGATCTATCAGGCGATCGACGAGCGCATACAGAACTTTGCCAGATGCGGCATCAAGGAAGTCGACGAGTGGGCGGACCAGTTCCGCCTGGACAGACGGATGCCTCTTGGGCGCGCGCTCGCCCTTCTCTGTGTGCCCTCCGAGACGTGGAAGCCGCTTCCAAAGCAAGGCTACGTCTCGACGATCTTGGACTTTTTCGCCAAGCGGATTTCGGGCGGAGTATTGCGCGGGCCGCTGACGCGGATGCTGATTGGCAAATCGGCCAGGATCGATCTCACCGAACTCGATACGTCCAGGGTGCCGGCGGGCGAGATTCTCGATCAGCTGCTTGGCCGCACGAACCGGACCGTGAACCTCGATCCAGCGGCTTTTGCCGATGATGACGGCCTTGAGCGACGATTGCGCTCGTTGCACTCCCACGCGCTGCTCTACAAGCGCGATACCGGCATCGATGGCCTGTATCTGGGATTTCCATTCCTGATCATGCGCGATCATCGGCCGAACGCGAGACCGCGGATTGCGCCGGTGCTGCTGTGGCCGGTGCGCGTCAGTCCCGAGGTCGGAAATCGCGGTCATGTCACGTTGGGATACGGACGTGAGAGAAACCCAGACACGGAGATCGAGCACGTTCTCGTCAATCCGGCTCTCGAAGGAATGGTTGGCATCCCGGAGGCGAGACGTTGGCAAGAAGCGGCCAACGAGCTTCTTACCCATGCAAGCTTGTCCGTCCAGGCGGTGATGGACGCCTTCAGCCGATTGGCCCAGCCAGTCGGCAACGAATTGACGGCGCTTCCGGGCAAGGACGTCGAGGTCACAGCGCAGGAACGCCAATTGGTACCTGCAGCCGTGCTCTTCCATCTGGCCTTCATGGGTCAGGCCGTCATGAAGGATCTCGAGACCCTCCGGGGCCTACCTCCGACGGCGACAGCGCTCGAGGCCGCGCTCCGTCTGAACGAACAGCAGGCGGAGCCTTCTGCATCGCCGCAAGTGAAGGAGGTCGAGCGATACTTCACGGCCGACAGCGATCCTTCGCAGGAGGCGGCCGTCTTGGAAGCGCGTCAGGCCCCGGGACTGGTCATCGAAGGACCTCCCGGAACTGGCAAGAGCCAAACCATCGTCAATATGGTCGCAGACGCTATAGGCACGGGAAAATCACTCCTTGTAATCTGTCAGAAGCAAGCCGCTCTCGAAGTCGTGCGCAAGCGTTTGGACAAGGAGCGCCTGAGCGATCGCTTCGTCATGATCACCGACGCCAATCGCGACCGCGAGGCGATCGTGGGTGCAGTCCGTTCGCAGGTCCAGGCGTTGCACAATCTGCCCCCCGGAGGGTCTCCGGCCTGGAAGCGAGAGCGAGAGCGCCTCGCGGCGCGCATCGAGACGCTCGAGATGGAGCTGGACCGTCGGCAAATCGCGCTCCATTCCATCGATGATCGGACCGGATTGTCCTATCGAGCGCTGCTCGGCGAACTGCTCGCGATCGAAGAAGGCAGAGCCAAGCCGATCGAGGCTCCTGAACTCCGGCCTTTGCTGTCGGATCTACATCCCGCAGACGTGGCAACGATCGAGGAGAATTGCGGTCCGCTCGCGAAGTTCTGGCTGTCATCGAAATTCGAAGACAATCCCCTGTCCGCCCTCAAGCCGTTCAATCCCGACCGAGGAACCGCGGCTGCACTCGCCTCGCTTCTGCAAGCATTTTTGCAAGCGGACGCCCGGCGCGAACAGGCCGATGCTGAGACGTCGAACTGCCTGACAATATCGGATGCGGCGGAATTTAGGTCCTGGCTTGTCGAAGCGGGCGAGCTCCGTTCGATCAGCGATTCGGTGTGCGCAAATCTCGCTCGATTGCGGCCGCTGTTTCGCAAGGTCGAGGATGGGGCATCGGAAGCTACGCGTATTCTCGAGGGCCTATCGGCGATTAAGGAAATCTTCTCATCGCTCAATGGCCCAGCCTACAAGCCGAACTTTTGCTCCAAGCTGATCGCCTTGAATGAGGATGAGCTGCGCTCCGCTGGAGAGCTCGCGGGCCAGGTTCGCCTACCGGCAAGTGCCCTACAATGGATCAACCCGCTACATTGGCTGCGAACGCGTCGTGTACGCCAGTTTCTTGCGTCGTTGCAACTCCCGCAGGATAACGACGCTATCAGCTCACTGTATTATGCGGTCGAGCTCGAATTGGCCATGCGCCAGCCGAGGCACGAACTCGATCACTATTTCACGACCCTGTTCGGGCGAGCCCCCAATCTGGATCTGTCGCCCGGTAAGCTTGCCGATTTCGCCGAGCGCCTTGGCTCGTTCCTCAATGGTCTGGGGGGCCACAATTCGCTCATCGATCGGTGCCCGAGCCGGCTCGAGCTCGATAAGGCGCTCTCGGCCGGAAACACCGAAGAGCTCGGATCGTTCTTTGAGCGGGCTGGTCTCGCGCTCAAAAGGCATGACATGAGAGAGGAGAGCCGCGCCGCATTGGACCGGCTCAGGACCTATTTCGACGAACTGTGGCTCGGATTGAGACGCTCGGCGATCGAGAATGGTCGCTCCAATACGAATGCCGTTGACCAGATCGTGCAGGCTCTGCCGATGCTAAGCAGTTACCAGGAATATCGACTTCGATCTTCGCGGCTTAGTGACAAGGAGCGGGCCATCTTCGCAACACTCAGGTCCACGGAGTCCGAGCTGTCGAAACTGGCTTCCGAAGATCTCGACGGCTGCGTTCGCGCCACCATACGCCGCGAGGCGCATTTGGCATGGAAGGCGGGCATGGAGGGTACGAGTCCTGACGTGTTGTTCGATGGCGATGAGGTCGAAGCCAAGGTCAAATCGCTTGCGGAAGCCGACACGCAGATCCGGCAATACAATAGGGATCTTCTCGTCCAGGGTATCGACGCTAGCAAAGTGCGTCCGACGGCCGAGTGGGATGCGATTACCAAGCTGCGCGGCCCGAGAGCACTCAGATTGCGCGAATTCATCGATCGCGCCGCTCCGCTCGGTCTGTTCGCGCTCCGCCCCGTCTGGCTCATGACACCCGATGTCGCCAGCCGCGTGCTGCAACCTCGCGCCGGACTGTTCGATACTGTCATCTTTGACGAGGCTTCGCAGATGCCCGTTGAATATGCCTTGCCCTCTCTATTCCGAAGCAGGCTCGTTGTCGTCAGCGGCGACGAAAAGCAGATGCCGCCGACCTCATTCTTTGCGAGCAAGGTCGAGAACGATGAAGCGGCGATATTCGACGGTGAAGAACCAGAAGAAGGAGCGAGCGAGGAGGAGCGCGAGGCCTTCGCAGAGACATGGAACCGCCGAGAGATCAAGGATTGTCCCGACCTCCTCCAACTCGCCCGCTCCGCACTCCGCACCCGTACTTTGCAGGTGCACTATCGTTCGAAGTATCGGGAACTGATTTCATTCTCGAACGCCTCGTTCTACAGCAACGGTCTTAGCGTCCCCGTTCGCCATCCCGAAGAAACAATCCGCAGACTCAAACCAATCGAAGTGGTGCGCTCGGACGGCACTTACAAGGCCCAGACGAACCAAAAGGAAGCCAGCGATGTCGTGGCATACCTATCCGAGCTTTGGGAGGATTCATCGCCGCCGTCGGTCGGTGTCGTCACGTTCAACCGCAAGCAGGCCGACGCCATAGAGGATGCTCTGGAAGACCGCGCCGAAAACGATGCAGCATTCCGTGAGGCACTGATGCGCGAGCGCGAACGTATGGAGCATGGCGAGGATATGGGCTTTTTCGTCAAAAACGTCGAGAACGTACAAGGCGATGAGCGTGACATCATCGTTTTCTCTACGACCTTTGGCCGCAATGAGCACGGTGTCTTCCGCAAGAGCTTCGGCGCGCTCGGACACGCTGGCGGCGAGCGCCGCCTGAACGTCGCGGTGACGCGCGCAAGAGAAAAGGTGGTCATCGCCACATCCATGCCGACGGCTGAGATATCGGACCTGCTGACGAGACGGAGCGGTCCCAGGGTGCCGCGCGACTATCTGCAAGGCTACCTTGAATATGCCAGGACGGTATCCGACGGCCTTGCAGACTCCGGCAGGACTCTGTTGGAGCGGATGGTCACCCAACAGCGTCCCCACAACGAAGCCGGACATCATGAGGACGACGGCTTCACCAGATCCGTCGAAGCCTTCCTGGAGGCGAATGGCTACAAGGCCAGCCGGGCTCGCGATGGCGGCGCATTCAGCCTTGATTTCGCCGTAACCGATCCCCGGACCGGCCTCTACGCGATCGGCGTCGAATGCGACGCGCCCCGACATCGATTGCTTCAAAGAGCGCGTGCTCGCGAGATCTGGCGTCCGAAGGTATTAGGGAGGGCCGTCCCATACGTTCACAGAGTTTCGTCATACGCTTGGACTCATGCCGGAGACGCCGAACGCCTGCGGCTCAAGAACGCTGTAGAATACGCGCTCCGTGGGGGAGGATTACAATGAGCGGGCCCAAAGCATTCAGGATCGTCACCCGGGCCGAGATCATCGCCATCTGTCGTCGCAACCTGGCGCGGCTCGACGCAGCGGTCGAAAGCTGGACCTCCGCCGGTAGACGCAACGGGACGATTGAGCAGAACGATATCGAAAAGGTCATAGCCCGGCGAGACGAGCTTCGCCGCCTGCTCGAGGCCGATCGTTTCGTCGAACTACAGAAGCAGGTCGCAGCTGAGATCGGCTTCCTTCAGGTGGACTCCGAGCGCCGCGTCGAAAGAGCTGCTGAAATAGCGGCGCGCTCGAAGCGTGATTTGAGACGCTCGAGAGCGGCAGCCGAGGCGCTGCTGCAGAGGCTGCAGGCTCTGAAAGTCGAGATTCCCGCCGACATTCGAAGCGAGCTCAGTGGCTCGAGTGCATCTTCCGAGCGCCTGGAAGCGGCTATGGCAAGAGCGTTGTTGCTGCTGCCTTCTCAGGCGGCGCCGGATACCGCGACAGACCGCCAACGCGAGCTTGCCAGTCAGCTTGGCGCCGGCGAACGTCGTGATACGTTGCAAGAATGGATTTCTCGACAACCTGAGGAGATGGAGGATCCCGCTTTGGCGCGCGTCGGTGCGGTCCTGGGCGAGTTGCGCGGCCTTGGCATCGATTCTTCCCTGTTCGCAGACCGTGTCGCGCTCCTGGAAGCAGAGCCGCCGGCGAGAAGATCGCTTGTCGCGGATAGCCTTTTGCTGGACCTGGCAGCGGCCGTGAAGGATGGCCGCGCCCGTACGAAACTAGCAGACGAGCTTCGTGCGCGACGCGCCGAACTTTCTGTGATGAAGTCACCGCAGGCGGCCTTGCTGCTGAGCGAAATCGACCAGACCCTCACCTCGCCAGCTAGCAGCAACGGGCAAGAACTCGTCAAGCGTGCAGACCTTCTCATCGAGGAAGAATTCAAGGCGATGGCCGCCGAGGAACGCAGGCGTGCGGTGCTCGAAGGTCTTGCCAGCCTGGGATACGAGGTATCGGAGGGAATGGCGACCGCCTGGGTCCAAAACGGCCACATCGTCCTGCGTAAGGCGGCCAATGCTGGCTACGGGGTAGAGCTGTTGGGCGGATCGAGATCTGATCTCCTCCAGGTCCGAGCCGTCGGTATCGGCAGTTCGGCCGAAGCTCGCGATGCGAATCGTGACCGCGACATGGAAACGATCTGGTGCGGCGAGTTCGATCGCCTGAAGGCGTTGGTCGCTAAAGCAGGCGGGAACCTTGCGATGGAATTCGCGAGGCCGGCCGGTCAATTTCCTCTGAAGATCGTGTCAGATCCGGATGCAAGCCACGAGGCGACGGCTATCGAAAGATCCTATCTGTCACTACCAGTGAACCGGCCGAACTAGAGCATTTTCCGACCGGAATGAATCGGGTGGGGATTCCCAAAACGGCGCGAGTCAGATTCAAGCTGCATGCTGGCGAGGGAGGTCAGCATGTATGGCCAGGGCGCTTTCGGTTGATCTTCGCCAAAGGGTGGTAGCCGCGATAGACGGTGGCATGTCCTGTCGACAGGCTGCTGAGCGCTTTGGTGTCAGCGCGGCAAGCGCGATCCGCTGGCGCGGTCGCCTCAAGGAAGTTGGCGACATCGTTCCTAAACGCCAGGGCGGTGACCGCAAATCGCAGCGCATCGAAGCGCATTCGCAATTGATTTTGGAGGCGGTGACAGCGAAGCCGGATATCACGCTCGCCGAGTTACGAGAACTGTTGAAGCGTCGTGGAATATCGACTGGCATCGCGTCGCTCTGGCGTTTTTTCCAGCGCAGAAAGATCACACTTAAAAAAAGACAGCGCACGCCGCCGAGCAACGGCGCGGCGATATAAATGCCGCGCGTGAGGAGTGGTTCGAAGGGCAAATCGATCTTGACCCTGAGCGTCTCGTCTTCATCGACGAAACCAGCGCCAACACCAAAATGGCGCGGCTTTACGGGCGCTCGCCACGCGGCGAGCGATGTCGTGCAGCTATCCCACACGGACATTGGAAGACGACGACATTCACCGCTGGATTGCGCTCCGACGGTCTGATCGCGCCGCTTGTTCTGGACGGTCCAATGGATGGCGACGCTTTCCTGGCCTACGTCGAGCAATTGCTCGCCCCATCGCTGCGGCCGGGCGACACCGTTATCATGGACAACTTGCCCGCTCACAAGGTCCATGGCGTTCGGGAGGCCATCCAGGCGGTCGGAGCAAGCCTGCTCTATCTTCCGCCCTACAGTCCAGACTTCAACCCCATCGAAATGGCCTTCTCTAAATTGAAGGCGCTGTTGCGGGCCGCGGCAGCGCGCACCATGCCCGATCTCTGGCAAGCAATCGCCGACGCTCTCAAACGCTTCTCACCCGAGGAATGTCAAAATTATCTCGTCGCGGCTGGTTACGACGCAACGTGATCGGAAAATGCTCTAGCAATTTGTAAAAAAGCAGCTGCATTCTGACGGAGATCCGAATGTCCGCGAAGATCACACTGCCCGACGTATATGCTTTGCGCCGTTGAGACCTGTCGCGGAACTCCTTCAGCCACGTCTTGTTAGGCTCTCTAGGCAACCATATGCGCGCATTGGCTCACGCGGCGGTCTCACCGCTTTGTTCTGCCATTGCAGAAGGGTTCCTCGTTCGTCGAAGATGCTGAAGATATTCCAGATGGCCGGGCAATCTGCTGACGAGCTCGCGCGTGCGATGTTCTACTTCTTGAAATACCGCGAGGGCAGCACTTGCGTCAGCGTGCCGCAGAGTAGGTAGGCTGCAGAGGGGCCAATAGTTCAACCCAAGCAGCATTACGGAGTAAGAGTAGAATTCGAAGCCGTGGTAGCACGGGTTGATGCTCCTTTCGTTCGGAAGCCGCTTCTTCCAAAGCTGAAGACGTTGGTCCATGGATGGAGGCACAGGGATTTCCTTCGTTGCCCGCCAAAACGGCGTGTCGGCCCTATCGGAGGCGCGATAGTGAAGGACAAGAAAGTCGCGCACCGCGTCGATGCAATCGGCCATGACTCTATTGTAGTCGGCTACAACTTCCGGCTCCGTCGCGACACCTGCATAATGGCGCAGGAGTTCCTCAATGCCGAGCTGAATGAAGAAGATCCCGGTCGACTCTAGTGGCTCGACGAAACCGGAGGACAAACCAATAGCGACGCAGTTCTTGACCCAAGAATTACGGCAACGGCCGATTCGCATCTTGATGTGATTCGCGACGCAATCTCTTGCGCGTGGACCTATGTGTGCGCGAAGCGCAGATTCGGCTTGTTCGGAAGAGATGAACTGACTGCAATAGACGTAGCCGGTCCCTACACGGGTATAGAGCGGAATGTTCCAGACCCAACCAGACGGTAGCGTAGTGGCAGAGGTAAAGGGCTCGATGTCGGATCTGTCGGCAGGATAAGGAACCTGCAACGCGACCGCGCGATCGTTCAGCAAGACGTCCTGGAAGGAAACGAACGGTTCCTGGAGCGCTTGATTAATGAGCAAACCGCGAAAACCGGTACAATCTACGTAAAGCGATCCTTTCACCGCGCCGTTTCTGCGCGTCCTAAGACAATCGATCGACCCATCTATCGACAGAAGCACGTCGTCGACGTCGTCTTCGATACAGCGAACGCCAATCTCCGTCGCGTACTTCTTGAGAAAGCTCGCGAGAAGATTGGCTTCAAAGTGATATCCATAAGGGTACTGCGCCCGGTGGTTGGACAGGAAAGCATTTGGCCGGGTCTTGTTCGCGGGATCGAACGTGGCTTTTACGTTGTGATCGAAGACTGTGCCGTCCAGATATTTTGGAGACCTGTTGTTCTCACACAGGGAGGGGGTGCTAAAGCAGACGGAATCGAATGCCGCATCGTTAGGCTTTAGGTGCAACCACCATTCACCGAGATTGTTTCCGTCTATGACGTCATAGCGTTGAAACGGATGATAAAAAGAGCCGCCACCGGCAGTCCAATTATTGAATTTGATCGCGAGCTTATAAGTAGCGTTACATTGGGGCATCCATTCCGCTTCATCAATGCCAAGATAATCAAAGAACAATTTGAGTGTGCTGAAGCTGGCTTCGCCTACCCCAATAGTTCCAACATTGGCAGACTCTATGAGTACGATATCGACGCCCCTCAAGGCCTTCTTGAGATAGGAAGCAGTCATCCATCCTGCTGACCCGCCACCCAAGATTACGATGGATTCACCCGTCATCATGGCTTGCATTCTCGTCCAGTTGTATATTGATGGTGTCCGCCGAACGGAGAGCTCAAGGTCTGTCCCGACCGGACTCGTCGCAAAGGCGCTTTGTGCCAGCAGAAGGTGTATGTGCCGCAAGGGCTGCCGATGGCCGAAGGCTAGCCGATCCCCTCAAAGAGATTGTGAGCCTCGGCCAGGCGCCCGACCTGCCGTTGGCGCGTGAGCCGGTGACCCTCTGCGTTCGATGGAATGGAGCGACGATCATATCCCGGCGCTCATACCGGGGTCTCTGCCACACGAGACGGCGTAGAAGCCGCCGCTAGAGTAGATCGGAACAGCATCGGGAGAACCTTGACGTTCGGCGGACGCCGGAGCGGCCAGGTGGATAAGGGTACGTAGCAGGGTTTTCTCCATTCGCGGCCGAGTTTCGAACTTAATTCTTGACGACGATTGCCATTGGTCCCTCTTCTCCATCAACTACTGAATTAGGTAGTTGACTGACGTCGCAAGCGTTACTGACCTGCAAGCGTTACCTGGATCGCCGATCGGACGACGGGCGGTGCGTCAGATAGTCGAGGTTGCGGAGCGCTTTTCTCCATGACCTGCATCCATCACGTCACAGAGCTCTGCTAAACTGAACGGAGTTGATGCAACCTCAGGCGTCAACAAAGTGGAGACCCACCTATGCGCCGCATGGTTTTGATCGGCTTTCTGCTATTGGCTCTCGGCATCGCGGCATCCCCAGCCCACGCGTGGTGGGACGAGGGGCACATGCAGATCGCTTATCTGGCGTACAAGCGCCTCTCCGATCCTGTCCGCGACAAGGCCGACGCCTTGCTGAAGCTCAACAAGGATTACGAGAAATGGACCTCCGGCGTCGCCGACGACAAGACGGCGAAGATGTACGCTTTCGTCCACGCCGCGACTTGGGCCGACGACATCAAGACCAAGGAGTACGGCTATATTCGCGACGCCGTCACCAGCCCAACGGCCGGCCAGAACATCGGCTATTCAGATCACAACCAACATGCCTACTGGCACTTCAAGGACATCGACTTCACACCCGACGGCACGCCCCTGCCCGCCGCGGCCCCGGTCGACTTCGTCACGCAGCTCAAGCTGATGATCGCTGCGCTGCCGGCATCCTCGGGCGCCTCCGACGATGTGCGCTCGTATGATCTCGTCTGGATCCTCCATCTCGTCGGCGACGCCCATCAGCCGCTGCACGCTGCCGCCCGCTACGCGCAGCAGATCCCCAACGGGGACAGCGGCGGCAATGCGGAATCCGTCATCCCGGCGAGCGGATCCAGCATGGCCCTGCACGCCTACTGGGACGCGATCTTCGGCGGTTACTCCTCGCCCTACGGCGCCATCTTCGACGTCGACGACAAGGACGGGCTGTCGAGCGTCGGCATCAACTCGTCCGAGGCCCAGATCGAAGACCCCGCCGTCTGGGCTCAGGAAAGCGCCGAGCTGGCCAAGCAATACGCCTACGCTCCGCCGATAAGCACTGGAAAGAATCCCGTGCTTCTGACGCGCGACTACGAGACGAGCGCCAAAAACGTCGCGCGCGCCCGGGCGGCGCTTGCCGCCGCCCGACTGGCCAATCTGATCGAGACGGCGTTTAAGTAGATTTCTTGCTCCCCAGCAGGCTATAATTTGAAGGACCAGGCGAGGCGCACAAAAACTGCGTCGCAATTGCAAAAACGTGCGAAGCCAACTGCGTCACATGTTTAGTTTCACCGCGGCGTTGAAGCGTTGAGCTGTAATTACGCACTTTGACTGGCGTTACAGTTTTTGTCCGTTTCGTACAGAACTGCGCACGCGGATGCGTGCCCATCTGGCGACACAAATCAACGATTTGAGAAAGAAGAATGGCGAACTACAAATACGGAAGCTATCTAGAGCAATCTAACAGCGAGGCTTTTGACCAAGATCACGGCCCCGGAGTCGCAGCTCCCTACGCCGGAATCTATCGATGTATGGGCTGTCATCGAGAGATCGGCATTGCAGCAGGACACGTCTTGCCCCCACAAGGACATCATGCGCACTCAGCGGCGCAAGGATCGATCCGATGGCGATTGCTTGTTTACGCAGACCATCAACCGAAATGATCGTTCAAGATGGAGTCCGACGAGAGCCGGACTTCTATCCTGTACGCTCCAGATGCAGCGGCGCGGCCGGAAAAGCTTCTTTTGGCCTCATCAAATCAGTTTGCGCACACAGCGGCTGAGTGACCGCAAATGGGGAAGGTTTAGGCGTTAAGGCCAGTCGGTTCGTTGGTGGTTTGCGACGACGACAGCACCGAAGATGGCGATTTCTTGGTCCTGAACTCAAATCGGCTCGCCTACATTATTCACGCAAAGGCAGCCAGAAAGGTTCATTCTGCCAGCATACCGTGATCGAGGCCATCGGCAGGCAGACTCTTGTATCGCTCGCGTTCTGCGCAACGGTGGCACTTGCATCATAAACGTTCGTATTCGAGCGATAGGGATCCTTCGTCCGATGAGCCAACATGGTGCAGCCGACCCGGCTTCGCGGCCTCGCGTTTGGCGCAGCTGCCGGTAGCTGCGCCGACCTCGGCCTTGCGTCCCCTTGTCACCTCGACTTGAAAGAGCGTCGCGTGCAGACGCCAGAGCGACGACTTCCTCTTAGCGTCGTGGCATGAAATCATCGCGGCGGAAGGAAGCCGCGAACGCAGCTTGCAGCGTCTCTGCCGACAGAGGAGAAATCCAGGGCAGTCTCCCTAACCAACGCACCCGGCCAACCTCGCAAATTGCTCGCAGAGCATCCGGATTCTTTTCCCCAACAAAGGCAATTCCGAGCACATCGATCTGACGTCTTCGGAGAGCCTCTATGGATAGGAGTGCGGAATTGGTCGTCCCGAGCGCCGTGCTAGCGCACAGCACAACAGGGAGCCGCCAACGCTCGAAGATGTCAATGTAAAGGGTGCCGCAGTTCAGCGGCTCCATCAGTCCGCCGGTCCCCTCGATCACCAGCGGCTGCTCACCGGAGGCCGGCACGTCGAGCGAATCCGTGTCGATGCGAACCTCGTCGACCTCTGAGAAACGGTCGGACGAAACGGCCGCCTGCAGGCGATAACGCTCTGGCAAGATTCGTTCGGCTGAAAGACCACCGAGCCGAGCGACGCGCTCAGTATCGGTCTCTCCTTCTAGGCGAGCCTCAATCGGTTTCCAAAACTTCGCACCGAGGAGATTAACGAGCCCTGCGCAGAAAACCGTCTTTCCAACCCCGGCGCCCGTACCCGCCACCACAATCCGCTGCGGGCTCATCGAGCCTGACCTCTTATCCCTTTGCCCAGAATATCCAGTATGGTCCTCACGTCTCCTCCCCATGACATTCAGCGTCGGTGAAACTCAAAAATATGGCCAGTCGAGAAGGCCGCCTGTCGTTTGTGACGTTCCGAGAGCCCGCAATCGCGGTACGGTGATCCGATCCCAATGAAGCACAGGTGGGTCAGTCGCCTTACACCTCGCCTCCGCCAATTCGCACACCGGCCAGGTGTTAGGGCCATCGCGCTGGGCCAAAAGGGGCCTCCCCGTATGACAGAGGTTGAGCTTCGAAATTTGTCGCGCGTAGCACCGCCTCTTCCCAGAGTTGAGCTTTCTGTGTTGTGTCAGGTTAAGATTGCTATCGGCCCGCAAATATTGTCCGGATCGCACCAAGACATCCACGTCAGGCAGGATGTGTCCTCACAGACGCAGAACAGTACGATTCGGACAGACGTCCCGCACGAAAATGGCTGAGTTCGCCTGCTTTAATAGCGAAGACGTGCTGCATGGCCCTGACATTTACAAGTTCGCACGGGCTCAACGAAGGGATTTGTTGCTCGTTCTCAGCTTCTGCGCAACGACTGTCCCATGAAGAGGCCGAGCCGGCTCGCTGGTTCCCCGAATCAACTGCCGCGGTGATCCCCGGAACTACTCGCCTGCGCCCAAAAGAAGACGGGGCGCGACGCCAAGGCAAACTTTCTGTCGCCTTCACAGCATTGCGTGGGGCTTGATCTCGATATAGGAACGCCCCGAGGCTACTGCGTCACGCTTATCGATCATCATGATTCGTCACATCGTCTTCTTCACAGCCAAGGATGAGGCCGGTATCGACCAGATCGTCGAAGGTCTGTCGATACTCACCTCAATACCTTATGCGCGCCGGCTCGAGATTGCGCTCAACCGCAAGAGCGATCAACTCGGCAACGATATCGACGTCGTTGTGTATGGTGAGTTCGACAGCGAGAGCGATCTGGCTGCATACAAATCGCACGATTTGTATCGGGAAGCGATCCGGCGCGTACGACCGCTTCGGGAGCTGCGGCTTGCCGCTGACTACGAGCCATCAACAGATGTGCATTTCGCCGGGACGTCAGGGGTAGGCCAGATAGCACGGCCCAGGCGACCACCTGGCCGCGGATAACCCGATGAGTAGTCTAAGCGCGCCGCCGACGGGACAAAACTGCTCATTTTCAGGACGGCATCACCTTTAGTGCGGGCTTCACAACGTGCTGCCCTTCGGTAACAGATAACCTCATGCACGTCCTGGAGATGCCGTGGATTGATCCAGTCAAGGCGTTGCGATGCTTTGCGCAGCGGCCGCACCTTACCTTTCTCGATAGTGCGGCAGAGCATGAGGTGCTTGGGCGCTACTCCTATCTGGCCTGCGAGCCGTTCAGCACATATTTTGTGTCGGATGGACAGGCTAGTTGGAACGGAAAGATCGTTGCAGGTGATCCATGGGTCGTCCTCCGCAACCTTCTAGCCAGATATCGAGAGGCGCATCGCCCCGATCTCCCGCCGTTCCAGGGCGGCGCTGCCGGCTTCCTTGGTTACGATCTGAACCGAACGCTGGAGCGACTGCCGCGGCCGTTGATTGTCGGTCTGCAATTGCCTCAAGCGGTACTAAATTTCTATGACGTGGTGATCAGCTTCGATCACCGGGACCGCAAGTGCTGGATCGTCTCAACCGGATGGCCGGAGCAGGACTCCGCTCGGCGAATTGAGCGTGCGCGCTGTCGCGCCGACGAGTTTGCGGCGCTGCTAGCCAGGCCAAGGTTGCCGCCGCTCACCATTCCCAGCACTGCGGGCGCATGGCATTCGAACTTTGGCCGAGAAGGCTTCATCGCGGCGGTCCAGCGCGTCGTCGAGTTGATTCTGGCCGGGGATATATTCCAAGCGAACATCGCACAACGCTTTAGTGCCAAGACATCGCCCCTGTTCGATCCCCTCACCTTCTATTGCCAGCTGCGGTTATCGAACCCAGCACCATTCGCTGCCCTCTTGCGCTACGACAAGATGACGATTGCATCGAGCTCTCCTGAGCGGTTTCTGAAGCTCGACGGACGACAGGTCGAAACTCGCCCCATCAAGGGAACAATCGCGCGCTCCGTGGATCCAGAGGAAGATCGGCGCCGCGCCGAAATCCTCCTTGCATCCGAAAAGGACCGCGCCGAGAATATCATGATCGTCGACCTGCTGCGCAACGATCTGTCTCGCGTTTGTACGGACAATTCGGTCGAGGTTACGGCATTATGCAACCTCGAATCCTACGCTTCAGTGCACCACCTCGTCTCGGTTGTCAGGGGCGCACTTGCTGCAAATCAAGACGCCGTCGGTCTGCTTCGCGCCTGCTTTCCAGGCGGCTCCGTGACCGGAGCTCCGAAGGTGCGAGCAATGGAAATCATTGCGGACATTGAGCAAGTGGCGCGAGAGGTCTATTGCGGGGCGATTGGCTTCATCGGATTCAATGGACAGATGGATACCAACATTGCGATCCGCACCGTGATGATTGACGACGACCAGGCTGTGTTCCATGCAGGGGGCGGAATAACGGCGATGTCGGATCCGGAAGCCGAATATGAAGAGACGCTTGCCAAGGCCCAGCGACTGTTCGATGCCTTTAATGCCGATCCGTCCGGTGTATTTTGATCTTCGTCATCGACAATTACGACTCCTTCGTTTTCAATATTGCGCGCTACTTCCGCAAGCTTGGTGCAGAAACCAAAGTTGTCCGGAATGACGCGATCCGCTGCACCGATCTTGTTGCGTTCAAGCCACGGGCGATCGTCATCTCTCCCGGCCCCTGCACACCAATGGAGGCCGGGATATCCACAGCCGTTGTCCGCGAACTTTCGGGTCACATCCCAATTCTCGGCATCTGTCTCGGGCACCAGTGTATTGGGAGCGTTTTCGGCGGCCGGGTTGTGCGCGCCCGTTGTCCGATGCACGGCCGGGCTTCCGACATAGCTCACGATGGCCGAGGATTATTCAAAGAGCTCCCGTCTCCACTTTCTGTTGGACGCTACCATTCTCTGGCGATTGAACTCGGTGAGTCGGACGCCTCGCCTCTCGTGGTGACAGCCCGTTCAAATGAAGGTGAAATCATGGCTCTGTCCCATCGCCATCACCCAACCCATGGCCTGCAGTTCCACCCGGAGTCAGTACTTACCGATCAAGGCGACGCGCTACTTATGAATTTCTTGCGCTTAGCAGAGAGCTTCCGAGCGTGAAGCCGGAGAGTTTATCGCGCAAGTGGCGCCTACTCCGCAAGAACGAATGGCAGGCTGCGCGCCTTTCGAATCTAGCCCTGTAAAACGACGAAACAGCTTCGACCTGTTGAAGGTGTAACCGAAAAGAAGAGCTCAGTTGGTACGCCGCGTACGCAACTTTTTCTTTTGCTACAGGCTGAATTGAATTACTTGAAGCCAGCACGCGTAGACCTCTTCGCATCACCTTCATTCGGTGAATCAGGATCATCCTTTAGCCAAATTGCAAATTTGTTTTGCGAGATCCGCCGGGAGATTGGCGGTGCCTAAGCGGTATACTCTCCTACCGCTGCCCTAACGGGCGTTTCCTCCCTTGACTTGGCCGCCGGTCCTATGGATCGGCGGCTCACTTCGGTATCGGGAGGTCAACGCTTTCAGGGAATCATAGATCAATCTGGAGCTCGACGACGACGGCGCTGGGGGGCCATTGTGTATCGGGATTGAAACTATTTATGCAGCATAGAGGTGTGCAATTCAGCATTCGAGAAGTATTGCCGGGCGAGTGGCGCTATAGTTTCCAACTCGATGGCAAGACGATCGGTGGCCGAACCCGAACGAGGTTGGAGCTTCTTGCGGTTCGTCGGGTCAAGGATCGCATCAATCGTGAATTGAATCGCAGCACGGCGAGTTGACATAGGGGTGCTCTCCTGTCCAATGCCATTGACGAGATGCGAAGCTGAGGGGGCGGATCCACTCTTCCGCAGTCCAGGCAAAACCACTATTTGGTGCGTTAAACGCACCTATATTGAACCAATTGCTTGGGTTCCCGGCAACGGGCGGTCGGTGACGGCTGAGCTAACTAGATGGAACAAAAAGTGGCGGGCCGAAGCTGCGAGTAACGCGCATGCCGGCAACAAATCTGCTCGAAGCATCCGAAGGCGATGCCCGTGATATTGACGACTGAGGAGGAAGGTGAGGTCTGGACGCGCGCGTCTTGGGACGAAGCGAAGGCGCTGCAGCGCCGATTTCCTGAATTGCTTCGTACGAGGGGCAAGAACTCGATCTTCTCGTCTTCGCCAGGGGCTGCGCGTTCGATCTTATCGACTTTTCCCTGGCTGAAGTTGTCGTCCCGGCCCTGAATGAGCTCGGAACCGAAACGTAGGGTCGCATCTTCTCGTACATTTACGTCTCGACGATCGCGCGTTTGTCCACGTCTCGAAGCACCGGGATGCTCAGACTGCGGGATGATGCTTTCGGCCCAGCAATATCGGATGCCTTCTTCCAACTGTCGTCTATGGTGAGACCAGCAGGCAGCTCGTGCTCTTTGAACTTCCCGCTTGAGCCGACGGGACGCTTCAGAACGACGCCCGGTGCCGCCGTGGTCGCTGCGATGACGTCTCGATCCTCGCTTTCCTTCGCCGCGCCCTGATGGAAAGATTGCTGTCCACGCCCCAGGCTTTCAGAGCCAGCCTTCATCGACGGAGCCGCGATCGCCAAGTCGAAGAAGCCGAGCGAGGTTGGGTAAATCTTCAGCTTCCTAGCCATGCCTAAAGCGCGGCGGGACACTTGACAGGAGACGGACGCAGAAAGCCTTTCCAGTTGGCACGGGGCGCCATGAACTCGATACTCCGTTTCGGGGCGGGTCTAAAATTCAAGACGGCTATCTAAACCCGGTTCCGACAGAACAGGTCTCAAAAACAGCGATGTCGTCGGCTTTTGCCGCACCGCACAAGAAATTGCGGTGCTAGACTTGTTCAACCCTCCGTCTCTCCCGGTTGACCTACACAGCCGTTCACTTATTGTTCCTCGCTGATTAAATCACCACTAAGTCCCCCCTCTGTTTGCAGCGGCATTCCATGAGAGTTGATGCACGTGAGCTATTCAAACATGTCACCGCCGAAAAGTCCGAACTCTATCGGAAGATCATGGATGCGTTCGCCGCGGCCAAGCGACAGTTCCGTCTCCATCTCAGACCCGACGAAGTTCTTGGTGAAGCGCAGTGGAATGCCGCACCTCCCAGGATCGAAGATCTTCAGGGCGCATTGGCGCAACTAACCGAATGGGGCAATCTCGAGTCGCAGCCTGACACGGCCCGTGTCGCTAGCATCAGCGATTTCTATCGTGCGCGTTTCCTCTATCGTCTTTCTGAAGGCGGGGAGGCGGTCGAGTCAGCCCTTGCTGTATTCAGCCAAGCACTAAGGCGGCGAGCCGAGCTGCAGAGCGTTGCGCTCGAAGACATCGCAAAGCAGCTGCAGGTTCTACGAAACCTCGCGCAAGAATCGGTGTTCGACGCCGCGAAAATTCATGAGACGCTGCGTGATTTGGTTCGAGTCTTCGAAAGTCTCGCCGAAAACGCCCAAGCGTTCATGGTTAGCATCGGACGCAGCATCGAGCTTCAACATTCGGATATAAACGCAATTATCGCCTACAAGAAGAGATTGATTGACTATCTTGATCGATTCATCGGTGACCTTGTCAGCCGCTCGGGTGGTATTGCGCAGCATCTTGTCGCGCTTGACCCAGTCATTAGCCCCCTTCTGCAGCAGGCGTCACAACGCGAATCGCGAGACGCGGCTCCTGTACAAGAAAACGAACAGGAAAAGCCTTCAACGCAGTCGCTTGATGCTTGGACAGAGCGATGGAAGGGACTGCGAGGATGGTTTGTCAGCGCGGGAAATGATCCGCCGCAAGGCGAAGTGTTAAGATCGAGGGCTCGATCTGCTATCCCGCATCTGCTCGCGGTCATCGCTGCATTGAACGAACGCCGCAGCGGTCGCAGCGATCGATCCGCGGACTTTCGTGTCCTTGCCCATTGGTTTGCGGATTGCGCCAGCGAGGACGAGGCACATCGGCTTGCCCGCGCTGCGTTCGCACTCAATCCGGCCCGGCACTTCCTGATCGGCGCGGAAACAAGCGATCTGCCGGCTACGACGCCTTGGAATGATGCTCCGCCCGTGCGCATACACCCGCGCTTGCGCGAATATGGCGAGATGGCTCCGCGTGGCCCGCTCCCGCGCGTGCAGGATCGTCAAGCCGAGCGAGAACGACTCCAGGCGCAATTGACGGAAGAAGATCGTGAAATCCAGGAGGCGCGCTCGCGGCTCGCGAGCGGCGAGCCCACGCGTCTGTCCGAGCTCGGCGAGCTCGATCGTCACGGGTTCCACCTGTTTCTCACCCTGCTAGGTGAAACGCTTCCAGCGCAGACACACCCCGACGAGGTTGTCGAACGACAAACTGGCGACGGCCTGTTGCGGGTCCGCCTGGAGCCGCTCGACGCAGACTCGACTGCAGAGATCGCAACCGAAACAGGGCTGTTCACCGGTCGCGACCACCTTCTCACCGTGACGTCGATGGAAGCGCGACATGAGTAGCGTGACGGAACAGCAGGACGGTCAAATCCGGCGTGGCGACGCCGGACGCCCGGATGGCAAGGCGACCCGCGTCCAGAGCCAGCACATTGGACTGCATCAAGCACGCTACGTGCGAGAGGAGATTTCAACCGCGCTTCGCGCTCTCTTAATGACACCGCTGATGACGTCAGCGCATCCTGATTTCGCGGCTGTACGTCGACATTCCGAAACCCTCAGAGAATGGTTCGCGCGCGAAACGGGATGGATACTGAATGTCGAGCGCGACTGCGCTCGTCTCTTCAAGCGTCCTGCTGATCTTCTCGATTCCACGCGTGGCTTCCCGGATTACGATAGACGCCGCTATATCCTGTTCTGCTTGGCGTGCGCCGTCCTTGAGCGCGCTGATCCGCAGATCACGCTACGCGTTCTTGGCGATCGGCTGCTTGCATTCGCCGCGGAGCCTTCACTGAATGCCCTTGCCTTCAGTTTCACGCTGCAGACGCACCACGAACGACGCGAACTTGTGGCCGTCTGTCGCCATCTTTTAGACATTGGTGTTCTCGTTCGCGTCGCGGGTGAGGAAGAGGGCTTCGTGCATCACGTTTCCGAGACTTCCGAACATCTGCATGATGCGCTCTATGACATCCAGCGTCGCGTCCTCGCCGGGATTCTTGCCGCAGTACGCGGTCCTTCAACATGGGCCGCAGAAGAAGCGCCGCAGGATGTAGAACAGCGGTTGCAAGCCCTTACCGCTGAACATGTGCCGGACAGCGACGACGGCCGCAGGACCGCTACACGGCGTGACCTGTCGCGACGCCTCCTCGACGATCCGGTCGTGTACACCGACTCGCTCGATCCAGTGACGCGCGCGTACTTCTTGAATCAGCGTGGCCCGATGGGAGCTCGCCTTGCGGAAGCTGCTGGTCTCGTTCCCGAACAGCGCGCGGAGGGATTGGCGCTTGCTGACGAAACCGGAACGCTCACCGATCTTTCCATGCCGGCGGAAGGCACCGAGGCGCACGTCACGCTCCTGGTAGCCGAACATCTTGCGGGTACGCTCCGCGATGGAGGCGAGCGTGAACATCAGATCTCAACTGAAGTCGACATCACGGATTTCATAGAGAAGGCGCGAGAACGCTATGGTCGTTATTGGCGAAAATCCGCACGGGAGCCAGGCACGCAACGTGAACTGGCGCGTATCGCATTGGAGCGGTTGCGCAAGCTTCGTCTGATCTCAGTGTCGGCGAACGGTGTCCGTCCGTTGCCTGCAATAAGTCGCTTCGCCGTCGGACAGGCGGAGATTCGGGAAGCCGGCACGGCGCGCAAATCAGCCGGTCAGCAAGATCACGATGCGCAATAACGGAGCCCAGCCGGACCTGCCCGCTCCCGCCCGCGAGCGGTGGCAGCCGCTTCGCCTCGGATTGGTCGATCTCTTTCACTACGACAGCGAGGAGTTCTGGTTTCGCGATGGACACCTGCTGCTTCGTGGGAACAACGGGACCGGAAAGTCCAAGGTGCTCTCCTTGTCGCTTCCATTTCTGTTTGATGCCCAGCTGAAATCGTCCAGAGTTGAACCGGACGGCGACGCGACGAAGAAGATGGCCTGGAATCTGCTGCTCGGCAAGCACGAGCGCCGGATGGGTTACACCTGGATTGAATTCGGGCGCTTGTCAGAGGACGGACAGCCACGGTACCTCACTCTGGGCGGTGGTTTGTTGGCGGTCGCGGCACGGCCGAACGTCGATAGCTGGTTCTTCATTCTTGACGGTCAGCGCATTGGTGAGGACGTTTGGCTCACGAGCCCGCAGCGCGTTGTGCTGACCAAGGAGAAGCTTCGAGAGACGCTGGCCGATCATGGGCAAGTCTACGACACAGCGGCCAGCTATCGCCGTGCGGTAGACGAACATCTCTTCCAATTGGGTCATGCGCGCTATTCGGCGTTGATGGACACGCTGATCCAGCTTCGGCAACCGCAGCTATCGAAGAAGCCGGATGAAGGCAGTTTGTCGGCCGCGTTGACGGAAGCACTCCCTCCCCTGTCCACCGATCTTTTGACCGACGTGGCCGATGCGTTCAATCAACTTGAGGAAGACCGTCGCCAGCTGCAGGACTACCAGGCGCTCGCTCGTCACGTCGGTCAATTCACGGATCGGTATCGGACTTACGCCAGGACGCAAACACGACGACAGGCGCGAGGCTTGCGGAGCGCGCAAACAGGCTTCGACAATGCCAGTCGTGCAGCTAATGAGGCTCGCTCTGAGCTCGCAGCTCTAGAAGCGGCGGAGGAAGAGGCTAATGGCGCCCATAGCGCTGCAGAAGAGACCGTGGCCACAAACCGAACGCGCTGGGAAGTGCTGCTATCTGACCCGGCGAACAAGGACGCAAATCGACTGGATTCTGCCGCAAGAGAGGCGAGCGATCGCAAACGTGAGGCCGAACAGGCTGACGCAAGGTCAACGGCATCGAAGAGCCGCTTTGTCAGCGAACAAAGCGCTACATTTGAAAGGGGCGAACGCCTCGCCAGCATAGGCGGCCAGGTACTTGAGGTTAGAAAAGCCGCCTTGCCGCTCGCTCAGCTCAGTGGCACCGACCAACAGTGGAACCAGGGACTTCTGACCGGGTCGGATATCGCCGAGCTCGCTGAATTGAACGAGCTGGCTTGCGAAGCTGCAAAAAGCGATCTGCAGCAAATCATTGAGCGACGTCGTGGACAGGTTGCGCATGTGAGGAGTCTACGGGGAGCCGTCGACGAGGCCGAGCGGGATCATGACGCGAAGGATCGGTCACATCAGGAGCGGCAGGAGGAAGCGAAGGCAGCCCAGGCCCGACGTGATGCAGCGGATCAGGCCGTGGAAAGTGAGGGACGTGCACATCTTGATGCCTGGGCGACGCACTTTGGTACGCTGCAGCAATTGACGTTGCGAGACGCACAAGGATCGCTGAATTTGCTCGCGACGTGGGTTGTTACCCTGGAGGGGGAGAACCCGGCGCGCGGTTCGTTGCAAGAAGCTCAGCAGGTCGCCAGCGAGCGCCTCGCCACGCGCCGTTCGGCGCTCATCGCTGAACGACGGGCAATCGAGAACGAAGAGGCGGATCTAACGGCCGAGCGTGAGCGCCTTGAAAAAGGCGTGGACGCTGTACCGTCCATTCCGCCATTTCGCGCGGCGGGGGTTCGAGTTGACCGCAGTGGCGCGCCTCTGTGGCAGCTGGTTGATTTCCACGAGCGTCTTGATGCCTCGGAGCGCGCCGGCCTCGAAGCCGCACTTGAGGCATCGGGACTTCTCGATGCATGGGTCGAGCCTGACGGAACTGTGCACATTCCGAGTGGGCCGCGACGGCTCCATGATACGGAACTGGTAGGACGGCCGCGTCAGGTGGAAACGTTGGCGCACTGGCTGCAGCCTGCGGGAGATCAAGTCTCGGCGGACATTGTCACGAGCCTGCTACTTGGCATGAGCTGCACGGAGCAAGATAGCGGCGAGGCGGAGACCTGGCTATCGCCGACCGGATGCTTCCGAATTGGCGCGCTCTCCGGCGCCTGGTCAAAACCCGTTGCAATCTATATAGGTTATGCCGCCCGCGCCGCGGCTCGCGCGCGCCGGCTTGAGGCTATCTCGGTCAGGCTTGAGGAGCTCGCTCAAGCACGAGCTGCTCTGGAAGATCGCTTTTCGGAGCAAGCGCGCGACCAAGAGCGTGCCGCGGAGGAGTGGCGTGGTGCCCCTGGGGACGATTCATTGCGAGCCTGCCACGCCGAAGTAACATCGGCTGCCCGTGAATTTACCTCGGCTTCCGGTCGGCTCGAGCAAGCCGCGCAAAGACTGGCGGAATCTGTCGAGCGCCGAAAGAGTGCGCGCTCGATCCTGCATAAAGACGCTCAGGACCTGCATCTTCCCGACGACTACGCTCAATTGAACGCCGTCGACACCACGCTTGCGCAGCTGACGGAAAAGGTATTTGCGCTCGCTCATGCGGCTCGTGAGTTGCGCCAGGCTCAATCGGAATTGCTGAAACAACAGAACCGTGAACGAGATGCCAAACAAGAAGCGGACGCAAATATTGCGCACGCAATCGAGCAGGGGCGCAATGCCAGCGAGGCGAGGATACGGCTGGAGACGCTGCAAGAAACCGTAGGCGCGAAGGTTGCCGAATTACAAGCCAAGCTTGAGACCGCCCGAACCGCGCTCGAGCTCAGCGAAGCTGATTTGAAGAGAAAGGGAGCAATTGCCCGAAGCGCGAGTGAGGAACGGGCGCGGGCGGAGCAAAAAGTGACCTCAGCCGACGAGCTATTGCAGGAGCGGATTGCAGGGCGTCAACAAGCCGTTGCTCGATTGCAGGGATTTGCTGCAACCGACCTTCTGCCGATCGCCCTTCCTGAAATTGACCTACCTGACTCTCGAGCAGCGTGGACGATTGAGCCGGCGCTGACGCTCGCGCGCCGAGCCGAACAGGCCCTATCAGACGTTCCGCATGATGATGAGGCGTGGAAGCGGATCCAAAGTCATCTCTCTGTGGATTACACCGAACTCAGCCGCGCCCTTAGCGCGCTCGGTCACCAGGCGCAAATGGACCAAACGGCCGACTATGGACTGGTGGTCACTGTCGTCTATCAAAATCGGCCGGAAAGGCCGGATCGGCTTACGGAACGGCTCAAGTATGAAATTGCTCAGCGTCGAGAGCTGCTGACGGCACGCGAGCGAGAGATACTGGAAAATCACCTCCAGGCCGAGATTGCCGCGGCGATCCAGCGATTGATGCAGGATGCAGCTCGGAAAGTCGATGCCATCAACGAGGAGCTGTACAAGCGACCAACGTCGACCGGAGTCCGCTTCAGGCTGCAATGGCTTCCGCTGGCCGAGGGGGCCGAGGGGGCGCCCGTTGGATTGGATGCTGCCCGAAAGCGGCTGTTGAACACAAGCACGGATCTTTGGAGTCCCGAGGACCGCAGCGTGGTCGGAGCCATGTTGCAGGATCGAATCGATATCGAGCGGGCGAACGCGGATTCGACGACGGGCGGTAGCCTTCTCGATCAATTGAGCCGAGCTCTCGACTATCGTCATTGGCACCGGTTCACGGTCCAACGTTGGCAGGACAAGCAGTGGCGCAAGCTGTCCGGGCCTGCATCGAGCGGCGAACGCGCGCTTGGCCTGACGGTCCCGTTGTTCGCGGCGGTCGCCAGCTTTTATAGCCAGAGCGGCTCGCCCCACTCTCCGCGCCTCGTGTTGCTCGACGAGGTTTTTGCCGGCATTGACGATTCTGCGCGGGCCCACTGCATGGCATTGATTCGTGAGTTCGACCTCGACTTCGTCGTAACAAGCGAACGCGAGTGGGGGTGCTATGCTGAACTACCCGGCGTCTCGATCTGCCACCTTCAGAGAATTGAGAATATCGATGCAGTACACGTCTCCCGTTGGACCTGGGATGGCCGCGCCAAGCAGCGTGAAAATGATCCAAATCGAAGGTTTGCAGGCGCATGATTGACGGGGACGGCCGTCTCCAGCGTCTGCTCGGCGGCGATGCGCTGGCTCCACTTAGAAAGCGTCTTCGACAGCGCTTCGAGCGAGGCCCCGTGGATGGAAAGATACAGGGGCTTCGGCTTTCGAATCTCAGCAGCGCCGAGCATGCGGCACTTGCCGGGCTGATGGGTCGACCGGCTCGTTTCTCAAGTTCCATGCAGGTCGATGTGCAAATGATCGACGCCGCCCTGAGCCGAGCAGGTGTCGCACCATCACTACGCGACGCGCTGGAATCAATAGACGGTCCGATCATTCACGCAGAGACGGCTCGGGCCGAGTTGAGAGCAGGATGGTCGAAGGCGCTGTCTGGCGCAACCCATCAGGATCTTTCGAGCTTTCTCCAAACGCCCTTCGGGATGGGCCTGGTGAAGCGGCTCTCGAATGGTGACACAGACGTCGCCACCCGACTTTGCTCGCAGGCAGATATTGTGCTCAAGCTTCTACCAGCCAAGGGTATGACCCGGGCACAGCTGGCGGCGAAAAGCCTTGGCGACGCGCACGCGCTCGACACGGGACAAGCCGTAGCGACGTTGGTACTCGCGATTTGGCGCAAGGTGAATCTCGACCGGGACATTTGCGACGACGCGCCAGCGCTTGAGAGCGCCAGGGTTCGCGACAATGGCGAGGAGCGGATTCGTGACATTTGGGCCAAGGCAGGAATTCTGGTCAATGAACTCGCGCGGCCTGCCCTGTTTTTGAACCTCCAGATCAGCAGCGGCCGCTTGTTGCCGCTGCCGTCAGGCGAGCCAACTTACGCCTCACTGCGCTTTTTGTTGCGGTCCGATCCCCTCTGGATGGTCAAAGGACAAGACATCTACGTTTGTGAAAACCCGAATGTTCTCGCGATCGCAGCCGACGAACTTGGCGTGAACTGTGCGCCCATGGTGTGCACTGAGGGAATGCCTGCCGCCGCCCAACGCGCCATATTGCAGCAACTCGCAATCGCGGGCGCCCGCCTGCACTATCATGGAGATTTTGATTGGCCAGGCTTGCGCATCGCCAATCACGTCATCCGTGAGTTTGGGGCCGTACCCTGGCGGTTCGACGCCAAGGAATATGTGGCGGCAGTGGCACGAGCGCCGCGTCCCGGCTTTGCATTAGCCGGCCTCGAGGTCCACGCCTTATGGGACGATGCTTTGACAGCATCGATGCGAACCCACGGTCTTGCGATCGCCGAAGAGAGCCTGACCGACGACTTGTTACAGGATCTGGCTCGATGATCGTCCGATCTACCCTCGTCATACACGGGCCATTGGCGACACGAATGCAGCGTCTTGCGGCGGCGCGCCAGGGAAACATCGGACGTGAAACCCTTACCCTTCCACTTGTCGCCGCACGTCTCGCCGGCGGTTTTATAGCCCCGGTAACGACTGGAGTTCTCTATCCTGCGATTCAGGCGGCATTGGCCGGCGGAAGTTCCCAGGACCTCGGTAACGTCCCAAGCCTGCCGGGGATGCCCGCGCCGTTCATCAGGCGCTCGATGCGGTGTGGCGTACTTTTCATCCCTTCCCCATGACGTCGGTCGCTTTGCTGATCTGTTGCTGCTCGAGACCCGCTTAAGGGAACTTCTTCCTTCCTCCAGGAGACTGCCGCGTGATCTGCGTGACGCCGCGATGTCGCGCGTGTTCCGGTCGAACCTGCTTGGGCCTGTCACATGGAAGGGATTGTCGAGACCGACGCGGTCTGGCGCCTTTTGCTCAACGAAATCGCCAGGTTGACCGATCTTGCGTGGGATACCCCTGTCCAGAGTGAGAATGCATGGTTCAAAGGCACGGTTTGCCGTAGACCTCAATTGCTCCGGCCGACGTTTCGGCTGGCCACCTGCTCCAGCTTGATTTCTGGCGCCGATTTCTGAATGCGCATTGCTTCGCGAAGAGACTGGATCTCGATGGGACACGGCTCGCCCTCCTGCACAGCACCGCCCAAGACAAATACCTTCAGCTCCGCAACATTCAGGCGACCATCATCGACGATATGCAATCTGCGGATATATTCGGTTTTCATCGTGATAGAATGTATAAGCGCTGTCGGCTTTGGTTAGCCCATGTAGCCGTATTCCTGCATCTCTCAGCTCATCGATATCCATCTGAATGGTCCTTAGCATAACGACCTCATCGGGTTTTCGTCCATGAGGCTGGAAGAGCGCAGGGCAGCTGCAGCAGCGCTGATCAACATGATGGAGATCGTCGATGCCAGCCACTTGGCTGGGCTACGCCGGCTGTGCCGATAGTGGCGACGGCAATTGCACGCCCCCCTGATGGCTCCTTTCGTAGGCGGATGTTGACAAGCGACTATAGGTATATTACTATAATTGTGTGAATGATCTACTGCGCACGATCAAACCCACCGTATTCGTGGGTTCGAGCAAGAAAGACCTGCGGGCATTTCCCGCGGCCGTCCGAAGCGAGATCGGCCAGTCCCTTTTCGAAGCGCAGCTTGGCGAATACCCGCGCAACGCGAAGCCTCTAAAGGGCTTTGGCGGGGTTTTGGAGATTCGCGACAATTTCGACGGTGATACCTACCGCACCGTCTACACAACGCGTTTAGAGGGCGTCCTGTACGTCCTGCACGCATTCCAGAAAAAGTCCACCAGCGGCATTGCCACACCGCAAAGACACATTGACCTGGTCCGGCAGCGCCTACGCGACGCCGAGGCCATTCACAGGGCAACAAAGGGAGACCGATGATGAGCACGAAGAAGAAGCTGCCCGCCCATAGCCGGGGCTCCGGCAACATTTTCGCCGATCTCGGCCTGCCGAACGCCGAGGAGCACCAGCTCAAGGCTGCTCTCGTTGTCCAGCTGAAGCGGTTGATGGCGGAGCGGGAGATTACCCAGACCGAAGCCGCCAAACTCGTCGAGATGAAGCAGCCGGACCTGTCCAAACTGCTTCGGGGGCATTTCAAGCTGGTTTCGGTGGAAAAGCTGCTGCGGATGCTGACAGCGTTCGATCAGGATGTCGAAATAACGGTAAAGCCACATCGGAAGCGTGGCGAGGTCGGCCGGATCACATTCATTCCGGCCTAGTACAACTGCTGAACGGGAGGGGTCATGACATTCAAAGCGACCGCGGCTGGGGCCGCGCATGAACCTACCCTTCGCTGTCCCAATTGCAACCACGAGATTCGGCTCACCGAATCGCTCGCCGCTCCCCTCCTCGCGGATACCCGGCAGCGTTTCCAGGAACAACTCGCCAGCAAGGACGCCGAGGTCGCACGAAAGACCGAAGCACTCCAACAGGAGCGCGAGAAGCTTCAAAAGGATCGTGAACAGGTCGAGGACCAGGTCGCCAGCCGACTGGCGGCGGAGCGAAGCCAACTCGTCGCCGCAGAAGCGAAAAAGGCGCGCGAGGCAGCCGCGGCCGAAGTCCAGGCCCGGACGAACGAGGCGGCCGAGCTTCGCCAAATGCTCGACGCGAACAACGCCAAATTGGCGGAGGCGCAGCAGGCGCAGGCCGAACTCATCCGCAAGCAACGCGCACTCGATGAAGAGAAGCGCGAGCTTGACCTGACCATTGAGAAACGCGTTCAGGCGCAGATTGACCCGATCCAGATCAAGGCCAGGCAGGAGGCCGACGAGGCGGCACGGCTGCGCGTCGCCGAAAAGGACCAGACCATTGAATCAATGACGCGCACCATCGAGGAGCTGAAACGCAAGGCTGAACAAGGATCGCAGCAGTCCCAGGGCGAGGTGCTGGAGCTTGAGCTGGAGGAATTACTTCGCGGCCGGTTTCCGACCGACACGATTGAGCCGGTCGGAAAAGGCGAGCTTGGCGCCGACGTGATCCAGCAGGTCAACGGGTCGATTGGCCAGCCTGCTGGCATTATTCTCTGGGAGACGAAGCGTACCAAGGCGTGGAGCGACGGCTGGCTTGCGAAGTTGCGGGACGACCAGCGCCGCTCCGGCGCCGACGTCGCCTTGATCATCTCCCATGTCTTGCCTAAACATATCGAGCAGTTCGACCTGGTCGACGGCATCTGGGTGGCTCATCCGCGTTGCGCATTGCCCGTAGCGGTTGCGCTCCGCCAAGCGCTGATCGACGTGAGCACCTCGCGCCTCGTCCAACAAGGTCAACAGACCAAAATGGAGCAGGTCTACCACTACCTGACGGGAACGAAATTTCGGCAGCGTGTCGACGCCGTAGTCGAGAAGTTCAACGACATGCGCGAAGATCTCGACAAGGAACGCAAATTTATGGGACGCCAGTGGGCCAAGCGGGAGACCCAGATACTGGCCGTCATCGATTCCACGGTGGGAATGATCGGCGACCTTCAGGCCATCGCTGGAAAAGCCATGCCGGAGATTCCGAGTTTGGAGGTGCCATTGCTGGAAAATGACAGCGAACTGGAGCGAAAGCTAGGATAGCACTGCAGCAGCTGGTGCTCCGGAGCCACACTGCTAATCGCAGATGCGATTATGTCAGTTTTCGGAGTCGATCGGCTAGTTGAGCGTACCGGACACCGTTTCCGTCGGAGAAATGCCCGCACCACGCGGCAAGGAACAGCTTCTCTAAATCAAATCTCTTTTCGCGCCGTAGAATGATGGCAATGCGCCAGGGATAGTACGGCGCCGGGACTTCGCCCATCTTCAGGTACTTGGAAAATGCGTCGGCAACGATGGCCGTCTGCTCTCCGAGATTGTTATCAATTGCCTTCAGGTGGTGTCCGAATTCGCCTTCGCTTAGCGAAAGAAAAGCGGGTCCGGACGAGGCTTGATTGCAGCTTTCGCCGCTCGCAAGCATTCGCTCGATAACGGCACGCTGATTGGCGGACATCTACCTCGACCTTATCGGGAGGCAGCTAAGGGAAGCGAAGCCGGCAGCGGCGGCCGCGCGGGATGGATTTGCCGATCCGGCACCCGAAGGGCCGAAGGGAAACCGTTTCCGCCGGTTCTGTGGGTTCCCAGCCTTCGGGCGCGTCCCGCCAGCGGGGACCGGGCTCTCGCGAGCCGTCGTCTCGAACCTTTGGGCTACGGGGGGAGGTCTGAGTGCATATGGAATCGAGCAGAGCAATTGGTTACTACTAGTTTTCACTCGAAATTGCTATTTCAGCGAATGCTGAAGACGATCTTTTCAGTGAAATTGCTTGACTATTTTCACTGGTATGGCTATTTTCAGCAAATGCTGAAACTATACCCCACAGTGAAATTCGAGAAGGAAGCCGCCCACCGGCTGCAAGCCGTTTTGGCCGAAGTCCCGTTCCTCTCCGTGGTGGCCGTCAAGCAGAACGTCATTGACCTTGATCATCGCCGGGAGCTCGACCTGCTCGTTGAAGTCAAGTCGAATGGACGCCCCCAGAAGATCGTTTGCGAGTTCAAGAGCAATGGCCAGCCGCGCATCGTGCGGGCCGCGATTGACCAGCTCCGGCACTACGTAAAGAGCCTCGACAAGGGCGCGTACGGCGTCGTCATCGCGCCCTACCTGTCGCCCGCCGCGCAGGGCCTCTGCCGTGAAGAGAATATTGGCTTCCTAGACTTTGAAGGCAATTGCCGTCTGGTCTTCGGGGGCGTGTTCATCGAACGCGCGGTTCCTCTCAAGCCCGCGACCGAGCGCCGCGAAATCAAATCGATCTTTGCACCAAAGTCCGCCCAGATTCTCCGTCTGCTGCTACGCGATCCCAAACGTGCCTGGAAGGTCGCCGAGCTTGCCGAACAAGCTAATGTGAGCCTCGGCCATGTCAGCAATGTCCGCCATGCCTTGATTGACCGCGAATGGGCAAGCACCGACCGCGAAGGGCTTAGCCTTATTCGTCCCGACGCGCTGCTCGATAGCTGGCGGGCGGTCTATGAAAAGCCACCAGGCCAGCAGCTTCTCTTTTACACCACCTCACACGGCAGCGCCTTGCAACAGCGCCTGCCGAACGTCCTCGAAGAGGCCAGCCGCAAGGGTGAGGCCATGCTGGCCTCCTTCTCGGCGGCGCAGTGGCTCGCGCCATACGCCCGTATAAGTACCAACTATTTTTACGCCGATGAGAAGGGCCTCTCGGTACTCAAAGAGCGCCTTGATTTGTCCTCCCCGGCACGCGGTGAGAATGTTAGCGTCCTGCAAGTCGAGGACGAGGGACTCTTTCGGGATTCCATCGAGCCCGCGCCGTATGTCCGGTGCACGAGCCCCGTCCAGACCTACCTTGACCTCTACGTAGCCGGAGAGCGCGGAAGGGAAGCCGCCGAGCATCTCCGCGAGGAAAAGCTCCAATGGCAAAAGAAGTGAAGCCCGAGCCGCAGTCCGCTGCCGACTACGACGAGCGCACCACGGCGGCCGTGAAATCCGTGCTGGTCGAAATGGGCCAGATCCTCGGCAGCTTCAAGGGCAAGTTCGCGGTCATCGGCGGCGCTGTGCCCTGGCTCCTGCTTGAGAACGAGGACATGGCCCATGTCGGCACGCTCGATATCGACATCGCGCTCGATGCCGCAGCCCTCAAGGACGACGCCGAATACAAGGCGCTCATCGAAAACCTAATGGAGAACGGCTACGACCAGCGCACCGAGCTCAAGAAGTTTCAGCTCGTGCGACAGGTCGTCCCCAACGACGGCAGCCCGCCCATCGACGTGATCGTCGATTTCCTGATGCCGCGCCATGTCGAGCTCACCAAGAACAAGCCGGCCCTCATTGAGAATTTGGCCGTTCAGCGCGCAGACGGCGCCGATCTTGCGCTCCAGTTTTATCAGATGGTGGCGATCGACGGCTCGATGCCCTCGGGCGGCAAGAACCGCGTCGAGATCGCGATCGCCTCGATCTCGGCTCTTCTGGCCATGAAGGGCTATGCCATCCAAAACCGGCATAAGCAGAAGGACGCCTACGATATCTATTACTGCATCCGCAATTACCCCGGCGGGCTGCAGGCGCTCGCCGCGGATTGCAAGCCGCTGCTCGAGTTGGCGGAAGGCAAACAAGGCTACGCCCACATCGCCGGAAAGTTTGTCAAGGAAGATGCCTACGGCCCAACGTCGGTGCGGAAGTTCGTCGAGGAAACGAATCTCCTCGGAGACCGTCCCCCGATCAATGGCAACAGGACGCTTTCGGACAGGTGCAGGCCTGGCTGAAGGCCTTGGGGCTGGTCTAGCGGGAACAAGCCCATGGGAAAAACAAAGGGCCCTTGGCGGCCGATGGAACAGCGGCGACACGCTCGATCAGGGTGGCCAGACCCAGGTTATTCTCGTCGAAGATCTTATGGGACAATACCAAGGGCCCTGTGCCCTCAAGCGCGTGTTCAACGCCGAGCGCCATGAGCGCTTCCGCGACAAGGTCGACGCGATCAAGATACTCTCGCACCCTAACATCGTGCCGCTGCTCGATCACTCCGCGCTCGATGCCGTTCCCGGTGACGACGCGCAGCAAAACCTTGTCATGCCGCGCGCCAAGGGCGGCAAGGTTACCAAAGCCGTGGACCGCTACCGGGGCAGGCTCGACGACGTGCTGACGGTCGCCATCCAGATCGCCCGTGGCCTTCAGGCCGCTCCCGCGGCCTGCATCATCCACCGCGACGTCAGGCCGGAGAACATCCTCTTTCCAGGCGAGGGGCACGCGATTTGGGTCGCAGATTCCCTTTGCGCTGTGCAGCGTACTGAGGTCGACGCGACCAGTCCCCCTCGACAAGGCCGGCCAATGGGAAAGCGGGATGTCTAGGGCGTTAGCCGGATCAGTATAGGTCCACACTCCGTCGGAGGTCAGGTTGCCTTTTTTTGTCACAAAGGCTGCGGCGACGTTCCGCTGAGATTGGCGTATTGGCCCCGTGCCCGTCTTTGATATGAGACATTCTCTCAGGGGAGATCGCATGAAGCCCCAATGGATCGACGCCATTTACGGGATCATTCCCAGCATACGCATAGAGATTGATACGGCCCCTTCGTTCCGATCGGGTCGGTTTGCAGGAAGCACCCGTGATGCTCCAGCGGCAAGCAGTTTTGGCCTTGTCGCGCGTCGCGTCTCGTATGATTTTTGTTTGAGAATGCAGGGAAATGGCTGTTTTACGGTCAAAAAGGCGCATTCCGAATGCACCGGCGGAGCAAATGGTCAGCGGTTCAACGGCAGCACGATTTCGAACAAAGCGCGCTCGGGGTGATGCTCCGTGGGCATCACCCAATGCCGCAAATGAGATCGCGAGACTTCGATCGCGCCGGTGGGCCTCGAGCATTTGGGAGGCCAATATCCGGCGCTTCGCCGCGCCTACGGCACGGGTGAAGATGCGGAGCGCGTCGCGGAAAAGCTGATCGAGGGAGCAGAAGACTTCGAGGAAGTGTCTGGTCCGAACTACTGGCTCACCAAGCTCTATCGAGCCTTAGCTGGCAACGAAGACTTCTGTGACGGCGGCTTCGAAGCGGTTCGGGTTCAAGCAGCCGATGCGTAACGGGGAGCGATAGCCATGCTTTATGCCTGGGTCGGCGACCAGAAACGCGCACCCATCACGAAGGGAGAGCGCACGACGTGCCGCGACCGCGGCGGTCTGCTCACCGCCGTCATGCCGGTCGAGAACACCCCCACTGGCGGCACAAGGCGGGCGACTGTGACCCCTGGAGTGAGCCGGAAGGACTTTGGCATCTCGGCTGGAAAGAACTTTTCGATATATCGTGTCGCGAGATCGCTTTGCGCGATGCGATGACCGGAGAGCTTCATCGCGCCGACGTACTAGTCGGTAGCGGCACCACTATGGCCGCTATTCTGGAACTGCAGCACACCTCGATCAGCGAGGACGAACGCAACGCACGCGAGGCCTTTTATCGACGAGGGCATCGGATGTTCTGGCTGGTCTACGTCCACAACGAAAGCTCGTTCCTGGGACCTATCGGACACGCCAGCGCGCCGCCCCACTGGAGCTTCGGCCAGCTTGCAAGCCAGGTTAGCACGCCGGCCGCTTACCTGCGGCAGCTTCCTGCGCAGCACGCGCAGGCATCAACCTGCAATATGGCCTGACGACCAATCGCCGAGCAGATCAAAAACGCTCTCGAGCGCCCCGTAAGAATAAGATACTCTGAACGACAGCGCTGCCAAGTGAGCTCGTTCGATCGAAACAATACGCTTTCGAGAGGAAGTATGAAAGACGGCGGCGGCGGGGCAGTTTCTTCAGCAAACGAGCCGTAGCAGCCGCTGCATCCGGCTCAGTCTTACCCGCATGGGGTTCGACCAAATGTCAGGCCCCCGTATTCCGCGCGGGTGGACATCATGCGACAACGTTGAGAGAGCTATGGCTTGCTGAATTGCGATAGACTGCACGGACCGCTGGAATGCCCCCTGTCTGCTTCGGAAGGTGCGCATTTGGTCTCCGAAAGCGACCTTGAGCTCGCTCTTGATTTCGTCCGGGCTCGGGCCGCCGGACCGGTCGAGGGCATTTTTGGTCCAGGGTCGATGACCTGGCGGATCGACCGAGAAGCCATCACCTTTTTGGGCGCCGGTCGTGCCTTGCTGCTTCAGCTGGCGCATCCCTGGGTCGCCGCCGCCGTGGCCGAGCACTCGCGAACCTTCGCGGATCCGATCGGTCGCTTCCATCGAACCTTTGACGTAGTGTTTACGATGGTATTCGGCTCGCTCGATGCGGCCCTTACCGCAGCCCGGCACCTGCACCACCGCCATACCATGATCGTCGGCCGCCTGCCCGAAGCAATCGGTCCGTTCGAGAGCGGCTCGCCCTACCGCGCCAACGAGGCCGCAGCGTTGCGCTGGGTTCACGCGACCCTCGTCGACACCGCTCTGGCCGTCCATGACCTGATCCTGCCTCCGTTCACGGTCGAAGAGCGCGAGCGCTATTGGGCCGAGAGCCGGCTGTTTGGGGCATTGTTCGGGCTGACGTCGAGCGACTTGCCGGCGGATTGGGACGCGTTCGCCGCCTACACCGCGGCGATAATGCAATCGGATACATTGTCCGTCAGCACCGCCGCGCGCGAGGTGGCCCGACAGATCTTCGCCGGCGGGCGACCATGGTTGCGGCCGCCGCGCTGGTATCAAACCCTGAGTGCCGAGCTGCTACCGGACCGGTTGCGCACCGGCTTTGGATTTGCCTGTGACGAGCGCGACAGGAAGGCCGCAGAGCGTGCCGTTGCACGAATACGTCGCATCTATCCCAAAATACCGACCCAGCTTCGCTACGTCGGCCCCTACCAGGAAGCTCGAGCACGACTGCAGGGAACGCCGCAGCTGGGCTGGACAACCCGGTGTCTGAACAGGGCATGGATAGGACGCCCTAGGTTGGAAGAGCGCTGGAACAGGTGACGCAGTCCGGGACAACCGCGGACGTAGCGGCGATCCCTTTATACCGCGCTCGCGGTCCTGCACGACCGGACCAGGAACTCGAGTTCGGCGGAACGCGGCTGGACGGGCCGACGCTGCCCCACCTGCCTATGTTGTCACCTTCCGCAACAGAACCGGCCATGCCGGTCGACGTCGCCGTTTCAGGGTCAACTTTTACGTCGACGGGACGGAGGAACAGGCTGCATTGTTTTATGAGTTCTTGGTCGAAAGACACGTCCCTGCCGACCACTTGCTCCGGTCGATCGACAAGTTTGTGAACTCCCGCCGCCTCTTAGGCCTCCCCTACGACCGAGGAGCGTCGCTTCAAAGAATGCGTCGTTTGCACCAATGAATCGGCCTCCCGGCTGTCGCCTCGGGTCACGAGCGGCGGTAGAGGACCGCACACGGAGAAGTCCGGTCCTCTCGCGACAACCGAAACGCGAAAGACTTACGCATCAGATTCTATCTTCACCAAAACTTCCCCGGCGATGATTTCGGGGTCTCCAAGATTAAGGTCATGCAGGCTTGCTTGAACGAAATCCAGCACTTTATCGTTCGCAGCATTGGCGCTTTCGCGGTCCTCGAATATCATCACAGCGACACCGACGCCATCGCCCCCATCCAATACGTAATAAGATCTGAATCCGTGCGATTCCCTTAGGATCTGACCGATCCCGCTTTTGGCGCGGCGAGCAGCATCCGCAACCGAACGAACCTTGGTGTACGTTCGAATGAAGATGTACATCAGCCACCCATGCGTCTCAGTCCCAACCGGCGCATCAAAGCATATTGGGCCTATGCTGGGCTAGGACCTACTTCCGCGTTGGTGCGTCGATTTAGTATGCCCGCAGCCACGTCCGATCCTGCCCAAAACAGCCCCGGCAAAGTGAGGGGCACGGTTCAGACACCAAGGGCGAACAGGCGACATGGTCCAAGCTCTTGCGCCGGAGTGTCACAGACTTATGTGAGAAGCGGTGAGCACTCGCTTATTGCGACTGCCAATCCAACAATAATCACAAAAGCCAAGGAGGATCGCATGAAATTCCGTCCGCTTCACGACCGCGTCGTGGTCAAGCGTATCGACGCCGAAGAGAAGACTGCTGGCGGCATCATCATTCCGGACAGTGCCAAGGAAAAGCCCTCGCAGGGCGAAGTCATCGCCGTTGGCCCGGGCGGCCGCGATGAAGCCGGCAAGCTGATCCCCATCGACGTCAAGGTCGGCGAGCGGGTCCTGTTCGGCAAGTGGTCGGGCACCGAGGTCAAGATCGACGGCCAGGAGCTTCTGATCATGAAGGAGAGCGACATCATGGGCGTTCTCACCGGCGTCGCCGGCTCCAAGAAGGCGGCCTAACGCTGACCGCCGCAAACGCTCATCCCTGCCTCGCAGGTGAGAGACGAATCTCAATTCAAGGAGGAAAATATGTCAGCTAAAGAGGTCAAACTGGGCGTCGATGCCCGCGATCGCATGCTGCGTGGCGTGGACATCCTTGCCAATGCGGTGAAGGTCACCCTCGGTCCGAAGGGCCGCAACGTGGTGCTCGAGAAGTCGTTCGGCGCGCCCCGCATCACCAAGGACGGCGTTGCGGTCGCCAAGGAGATCGAGCTCGAGGACAAGTTCGAGAACATGGGCGCCCAGATGGTGCGGGAGGTGGCGTCGAAGGCGGCGGATGCTGCCGGCGACGGCACCACCACGGCGACCGTGCTGGCTGCGGCGATCGTCCGTGAAGGCGCTAAATCGGTTGCCGCCGGCATGAACCCGATGGACCTGAAGCGCGGTATCGATCTCGCAGTCGAGGCCGTCGTCTCGGATCTAGAAAAAAACTCCAAGAAGGTGACCTCGAACGAGGAAATCGCCCAGGTCGGGACCATTTCCGCCAACGGCGATGCCGAGATCGGCAAGTTCCTCGCTGACGCCATGAAGAAGGTCGGCAACGAGGGGGTGATCACGGTCGAGGAAGCCAAGTCGCTCGAGACCGAGCTCGACGTCGTCGAGGGCATGCAGTTCGACCGCGGCTACATCTCGCCCTACTTCGTCACCAACGCCGACAAGATGCGCGCTGAGATGGACGACGCCTACATCTTGGTATACGAGAAGAAGCTCTCCTCGCTGAACGAGCTGCTGCCGCTGCTCGAGGCCGTGGTGCAGACTGGCAAGCCTCTCGTCATCGTCGCTGAAGACGTCGAAGGCGAGGCTTTGGCCACGCTGGTCGTGAACCGTCTCCGCGGTGGTCTGAAGGTCGCAGCCGTCAAGGCTCCGGGCTTCGGCGATCGCCGCAAGGCCATGCTGCAGGACATCGCGATCCTGACCGGCGGCCAGGCGATCTCGGAAGACCTCGGCATCAAGCTCGAGAACGTCACGCTGCAGATGCTCGGTCGCGCCAAGAAGGTGATGATCGACAAGGAGAACACCACGATCGTCAACGGAAGTGGCAAGAAGGCCGACATCGACGCCCGCATTGCCCAGATCAAGGCGCAGATCGAGGAGACCACCTCGGACTATGACCGTGAGAAGCTGCAGGAGCGTCTCGCCAAGCTCGCAGGCGGTGTCGCGGTGATCCGCGTCGGCGGCGCGACCGAGGTCGAGGTGAAGGAGCGCAAGGATCGCGTTGATGACGCGATGCACGCGACCCGCGCGGCCGTCGAGGAAGGCATCCTGCCGGGCGGTGGGGTCGCCCTGCTCCGGGCCTCCGAGCACCTCAAGGGCATCCGCACCAAGAACGACGACCAGAAGACCGGCGTCGAGATCGTGCGCAAGGCGCTGTCGGCTCCGGCCCGCCAAATCGCGATCAACGCGGGCGAGGATGGTTCCGTCATCGTCGGCAAGATCTTGGAGAAGGATCAGTACGCGTTCGGCTTCGACAGTCAGACCGGCGAGTACGTCAATCTCGTCAGCAAGGGCATCATCGATCCGACCAAGGTCGTACGCACCGCGATCCAGAACGCCGCCTCGGTTGCCGCGCTCCTGATCACCACGGAAGCGATGGTTGCCGAACTGCCGAAGAAGAACGCCGGCGGCCCCGCGATGCCTCCGGGCGGCGGTATGGGCGGCATGGACTTCTAAAGTCCGCGCTCAAGCGATCCAAGAAATGCAAAACCCCGGCAGCGATGCCAGGGTTTTTGTTTGCGCGCAAACTGCCTGGTAGCGCAGCCAATGCCGATGATACTTCGCACAACCTCACGCCGATACAGGAGCCTTCCGCTGCTCACAGCACGCACGTTATGCACAACACTCTCCATAAATATACGTTGGCTTGATTTGACAATTTCAAGAAATTCTCCGCGAGAGTCGCAAACCGAACCGACAGTGGCGCCTTCGTCCCGCAGAATAGTGTCGGGGCGGGATCGAAGCTCACCCAAAACTCAGAATCTAACACGGAGCGTCAGCGCTGTCGTGACGCATGCAAGCGTTGCGAGCGATGCTTTCGCGCGAGAAGGGGACTGCGCCTTGAGTGAAAGTGAAATGAAAGTCACGGTGAACGGCACGAACATCTTCGGAATGCCGTTGTTGGGTTTCTCGAAGATCGCATTGCCCGGAGTGGTCGGCGATCTAGCTGTGGAGAGCTTTGCTCGAGCGCGCACAGCCTCTGAACAGATGACCGAGGCGTTGAGCGAAACGTACTCGCGCAACGCGGGCGTCGCGACCGATTACGGGCTCAAGGTGCTCGAAATCTCTCACGCCAATACCGCCTTCGCGTTCGATTTGTTCGCCCATCTGCTTGGCAGCGGATCGGCGTCCGAGGTCTTGACCTTGTCCACCGAGCGAGCCCGCAAGGCCTTCGACCAGAACAAGGAATTGTGGGAGCTCGGCCAGAGGGTTACGACAGACATGCGCGGGCAAGTCAAGAAGCACGTCGACAGGGCTCTCCATCACGCCGCCTGAGGAAGGACGGCAGGCCGGCCGGCACAGGAGGCTTACGGCTCTACACCAGCTCTAAACCTTGATATAGTTGAACATGAGGTCGGTTGATCGCTACAACTGTTTTCGCGTCTTCCTTGACCCCACTTGGCTGACGCACCTTCCAAGTTGACGGCCCTGGCCCGCCCCGCCGGGGCCGTTTTCTTTGAGTCCGTCCAGGCGCGACAGCGGCAAAAAAGCCGTGCGACGCGCCCGCGATGTTCAGCTCCATTCCGCGTATCGCCAGCGCGACATCGAATTGGGTGGCGTGGTGATCGCGAAGAATTTCGCCAGCGCGAACCGGACGACGTGGCCGAAGTGGTGCGTGGCGACGGTCCTGCGGGCGCTGCGCACCGCTGTGAGGCTCGCGGCGAACAACGCGCGCAACTTCCCGCCAATCTGCCCCTTCAGCATCGGCGTCGAGTAGGCGAGCGGCCTGCTGTGTAGAGAGCACGACAGGGCCGCCGCCAAGGCAGCAGCGCCGAGGGCAATGGCACTGCGAAGTCCACTTAGCCTGCAAGAAATAAATATACGCGGAATCGACAGCTCAAAGGTCGATCTTGATAGCGCAGGCGTATCGTTGGAGCTTCTCAGAGAAGACTCGGTCCCGTTGAGCCAGATGGATCTACGTACGATCTGTACCGCATTTGCTTGAGATGATACTGCAGGATCTGATAGCCATCATACAAGTCGTGTTCGCGCGAGGTATTTCGTGCATATCTAGCATCTTCCGACGTCTCGCGGCCGATCTTTTCAAGCGGATGATGCGAAGATGAAAGAAGTACCCGCACCTCACATTCAGTATGACGAGCAAGCCACCGGGCAAGAAGAGCAATTCGAGAAGGCCTTTGATATTCTATTTGTAAGAGGTCTTGAAGAGGCGACGTCATCCAACATCAACCGATTCGACTCCCATAGGGAGCATTGGTCCACCCGCGGCTCGATGAGGCACTCAAACGTCGGCTGCGGGAAATTTACCGCACGCCTGATCCGGTGGCATTGCTGGCACAGACGCGGGATGCTCAAAATGAGCTGCGCAAGCGCGTTGATCAACGGGCTGGAAAGCTAACGATGGCTGTCGCGCCGGTGCAAAGCGACTTGGCGGGCTTTGCCCGCGAGCTCGGCGATGTTGGAAACAGGGTGAGCAGCGGGGTATTCATCGGCGCCGCTACGTGCGGCGCAAACCTGTGCCACGTCGGCCATCGATGCTCGACCCCTACATTCCCATCCCCGCGGGTCACTTCAAATTCCTCCGGGTGAGGTCAGTCAAATTCCTCCACCCGCGAGGCAGGACATGGTGATTGTTAGTTTGACATTGTCTCCCGGGCAAGGGCTTCAGCGGCCTCTTTGAGCCGATAGCTGCGTCCGTCGAACTCAAGCAGATGGCAATGATGCATCAGGCGATCGAGGATCGTCGTGCTCATGGTGTTGTCCCCCAGGTATGTCCCCCAGTCTTGCACGACGCGATTGGAGGTGACGATGACGCTGCGGCGCAGTTTGTAGCGCTGATGGATCAGGGTCTGCAGCAATGCGCCGGCGTCGTCAGGGATGGCGCGTGCGAGGAACAGATCGTCCAGCACGAGGAGATCGCAGTCGATGATGGTTCGCAGCCGGACCTCGCGTTGTGCCGGGGAGTTCATGGCGTAGCGGTGGAAGAAGTCGTCGGTCTCAAGATACTGGATCTTGTGGCTTTGCAGGATTGCCTGATAGGCAATCGCCTTGGCGATGTAGGACTTCCCGGTGCCAGGTTTGCCGACAAGCAGCGCGTTCTCGCCAGCGGCAATGAACGCCAGGGTGTGGAGCTGGAAGCAGGTTTGGCGCGGCAATTTGGGATTGAAGGACCAGTCGAACTCGGCGAGCGTCAGCTTTTCGTCGAGCCCGGATTGCTGGTAGCGGCGCTCGATGAGGCGGGACTGACGACGGTCGAGTTCGTCCTGCAGGATCAGGGAGAAGGTCTCGAGGAATGGCTGGTTGGCGCCCTGCGCCTGCAGCACGCGCGTCTGCAGCGTGTCGCGGACGCCCGACAGGCGCAGCTGTCGCAGGCAACGCTCAATTTCCGGCATGGTCATCATGTGGCTGGGTCTCCAGTTTGAGGTGAGAAGATGCAGCGGGAGCGCTCGTGGCGCCGGAGCTGGCCGGGGTTGCGCAGGCGACACGAGCGTGGCTGTCGTGAGCCTCGGCCTGCCGGCCATTGTCGCCGGCATCGTGCCGCACGGCACGGCTGAAGAGATCGCCGTATTCGGCCGGGGCACGGATCAGCGGATGATCCTGGGTGAGCGGCGATGCCGGTTGTGGCGTCGCTCCAACCTGCTCGATCGCCTGTTCGAACAACCGCTCGACGGTCGCACGCACGTGCTTGTAGCGGTAGATGCGGTTGTCGATGGCGTGCGCGCAGGCTTGCTCGACCAGCCGCGCCGGATACTTCCGGCTCAGCCCGACAATGCCCCACATCGCGCGCTGTCCGGGACGTCCCTCGGTGTCGAACACCTGCTGGCACAACGCCTTGGTCTGCGGCCCGATGCGCTCGGCGCTCGCCAGCAACACGGCGGTTTGCCGCGACGGATTGAACGGCCGTTCGTTGGTTGGCAGGACGACAGAACCGGGGTGCGTCATCCTGGAATGAACACGCAGCAGCGCACGGGTGTGGCGATCACGGATCTCGATCATGGAGGCGTAGATCCGCACAACGACCTGGCTGCCGATGGGCGCGGGTCGCGCGGCGTAATAGCTGTTGTCGACGCGTACGGTGGTGTCGTCGCAGACGGTCCGAACGACCTCGGTGAAGATGCGGAGGGGCGCGACAGGCAGCGGCCGCAGGTGCGGCTTCTCCTCCTGGAACATGGCCTCGACCTGACGGCGCGTGCTGCCGTGGATGCGCCTGGAAGCCCAGTTCTCCTCCCAATGCCGCAAGAACTCGTTCTGCGCTTCCAGTGTCTCGAAGCGCCGTCCAGCCAGCGCGGTGCCCTGGGTATGTTGAATCGCATTCTCGACGCATCCTTTCCGATTGGGGTCGGCCACCCGCGCGGGATCGGCGACCACGGCGTAATGAGCCAGCATCGCGCTGTAAATCGGGTTGAGCTCGGGCTCGTACAGATCGGGCTTGAGGACACCTTCCTTCAGATTGTCGAGCACGACATATCTGACAACGCCGCCAAAATACCGGAACGCTTCTTCGTGAAGCTGCGCCCAGACTTGCTGGCTGGATTGCCAGACCACTCGCCGGAAGCTGCGCCGCGAGTAGCGCAGCGTCATCACGAACAGGCGGGGGCGGCGGTACCGGCCGCTCCTGGGATCGATCGTCAGAGCGCCCTCGCCATAGTCGACTTGAGCCTCCTCGCCGGGGAGGAACTCAAGTCGATCAAACTGCTCGGGATCGCTGTGGCGCAACGTGCGGACAAACCGCTTGACGCTCTGGTAGCTGGACGGAAAGCCAAATTGATCGACCAGGTCCTGGTAAATCGCCTGCGCATTCCGCTTCAGGCGGACCTGTCCTTCGATCCACGTCCGATGCGGTTCGCAGGCCGAGCGGGCCAGGCTGCTGCTGACCGTCGCTTCCGATGCCCCAAAAGCCGGTGGTCGGGGTGGAGGAATTTGGCCGTCCTCGCTCACCGGGCCGGTGGTCACTTCCCCGGGGGAATTTGCCTCCGCACCAGCCCGCAGCGCCCGGTAACGCCGGATCGTCTTGCGATCGACCCCCGTCAACCTGTGGATCTCGCGCTGGCTGGCGTTGCGATCGAGTAGCGTAAATACCGTGCTTTGCAGGTGTGGCTTCAAGACGTTCAACTCCCCGGTCCCTTGCTGGCTAGACTAAAGGGACCGAAAATAAACGTCCTGCCTGACCGCTACCGCTGTTCAGCGGCGCTGACGGCGATCATCAGGTGGGGGAGTTTCAAGTGACCATACCCGGGGGATTTTGACCGACCCACGGGGCCATCATTGAGGAATGGCTCACCGCGGCTCCGCACTTGTCCGCGGTCGATCTTCTCACCCGCCTGCAAGCGCATGCGCCCGGTCGGTTCGGCCGCCATCAGCGGCGTACGGTGCAGCGATTGGTGAAGAACTGGCGATCAAATTCCGCTCGACAGCTCATCAGCAGCACAGAGATCAAACTATCGGTCCAAGCTTCGTCTCTTACTATCTAATGCCGACAGGTTCTTTCGCCGAATCACCGCAAGCCGCTCGCTCCGGGCGATCTGGAGGGCGCGCTTCGCGAGCGGCTTGCTCCGACTCGCGTCACGCGATCCAGAAGACACCAGGGTGCGCTTCGGTAACATTCTCATCTAAGGCAATATGAGGGAGCAGTTTCGGATGGCGTTTGACACTCCGGCTTTGCTTTTGGAAGGCACTCTGGGCTACGCAAGATCGGTGATTACGAGGAGGCGCAACCTCCGCGAAATGAAATCTAAAACGCGAACGGCACCTCTTCTAGGATGCCGAGGCTAGTTACGCGGCGATCAGGGATTGAAGTGTGCAACAAATCGATTCTTACAATCGATCGAGTGCAACATACTGATATCGGCGCCGTGCATGCCAGTGGCGGAAGGCTACGCCTCCCTTGTGGGGAGCTGCAGGCGCTTGCAGTGCTGTGACCCAACTGTCGAAGAGCGTCGGTACGGTAAATCCATACGCCACGTTCTGGAAACCGGGGGCGGGACGACCGCCTCCGGTGACCCGGTGCCGGTGGCAAGAGTTCCCCGGCCTACTCACCGTGGCACTGCGCAGTTTACGACGAAAATCAGTCTTGTCCTATCGGCCTAAATCCATCTGCCCGTCAGCTTCTGGAAAGCTGAGCGCCACACCATGAAAGCGCGGATGCCTAGACGGCGATGCCGTCCAGTGAACGCAGTGGACGTGCACCTTTCGGGGTACTCGATGCTCGACCGGAAGCGTGCTTGGCACCATTTGGCCGTAACTCGGAGGCCGGCGCTCAACGCGAGCCTTTGAAATAGTTTTCCGCAGGTCGCAACGCGAACGACCTTCGTCGAACGAGGGCTCGCGCGGCTCAGTCATTTGAGAGGATAGACAGCATGGATTTCAACCCAACAGACCCAGCGAACACGAGCCCACGGCCCGACGCACCACGGTCCTCCGATTCAGCGGGCTTTGAGCATGAGCCGAGCGCATTGCAGGCGCTGGCCGAAGCCCCCGATTACGACCAGGATCGGATTTGGCAGGAGATCGCACCCGCGCCATCGCGGGCAGAGCCATCCCGAGCTGCGGAAGCTTCCGATTTCGGCAGCGATTCGATTTGGCAACACCTTGAACCCGAACTGATGCGTGGTGGGCCATCGCGACCCAGCCCGTCGCAAGCCGGGACCGTTGTCGTGCGCGGGCGCTGGGCGGCCAGAACTCGAAAACTTCGTCCTGCAAAACGGACGTCGCGCCAAGGAGTACGCGCGACTATGACGCGTGACTTTGCGCCGCGACTCTCTGACTTCTGAACGCAGCCAACCATCCGGTCAAATGCGGCCGGTTTCCGCTCGATCAAGAAAGCCGACAATGTTTGAAACATTAAGCCGTAAACCCAACGATCCCCTGCTTGCGCTGATTGGGCTCTTTGACGCAGATCCCCGACCAGACAAGATCGACCTTGGGGTCGGCGTCTATCGCGACGAGGCCGGTCATTCGCCGATCTTTCGTGCCGTAAAGGCTGCGGAGCACCTGATTTGCGAGACCCAGAACACTAAGGCGTACGTGGCGCCGGAGGGTGATCAAACATTCCTTGATTTGCTGTGGTCGTTGGTTGGCGGGCATACGGCAACCATCCACGCCTCTGGTGTGCAGACACCCGGTGGCTCGGGTGCTTTGCGGCTCGCTGCCGATCTGATTCGCGGGACCGGACAGGGTAAGATCTGGCTAGGTCAACCGAGTTGGCCAAATCATGCAGGAATTTTCTCGGGTGCCGGTCTCTCGGTCGAGACTTATCCATTCTTTGATGTTGCCTCGCAGACCATTCTAGTTGACAGCATGATGAATGCACTACACCAGGCCGAGCCCGGCGACGCAGTTTTGCTCCATGCTTGTTGTCACAACCCGAGCGGCGCTGTGCTGACGGCGGACGACTGGCGTCGGATCACCGCGATGATCGCTGCGCGCGGACTTACGCCGTTGATTGATCTTGCCTATCAGGGTTTCGGTGCCGGGCTCGACGGAGACGTCGCCGCGCTTCGTTCGACAATTTCTGCCGTTCCAGAGGCGCTTGTCGCGGTGTCCTGCTCGAAATCATTTGGACTATATCGCGAGCGTACGGGTGCGGTGTTTGCGGTCGCGTCTTTGCAATCAGCTTCAGAGACTGCTCGGTCCAATCTTGTTGCTATCGCCCGCGCCAGCTACTCAATGCCGCCCGATCACGGCGCCGCAATCGTGAAGACCATCCTCAGCTCCCCCGAACTATGCCGGGACTGGCGTGAAGAGTTGGAATCGATGCGTCATCGCCTCCTCGCGTTGCGAAAATCTTTCGTCGACGCATTGGGAGGAAGATGGTCGAATGCCGTCGCCATCGGCTCGCAAGAGGGCATGTTTTCCATTCTGCCCCTCTCACAGACCGAGGTGCTGAAACTAAGGGAAAAGCACGGCATCTACATGCCGACATCTGGCCGCATCAACGTCGCCGGCTTGAAGCGCACCGATGTGGCGCGTGTCGCAAGCGCGATCAAGGCGGCTGTGAGTTCCGCACGGGGAGATGGACCTTGATAGAGGCCTCAGACCGCCGTCAAAGGTTCGATTCCCTACTGGCCCGCCTGCCAGATCATCCCTCCAGGCATATCCACGAACTCCTGCCTTGGAACTGGCGCCCTCCGCGCATCGCTCACGCCGCCTAATCGCAATCGGCGATCCGCCCAAAGCGACCTGACCAGGGCCGTCGCCGGATGCGTACGTCTGACTTCAATCCGATCGAGAATGCCTTCGCCAAGCTCAAAGCGCTCTTGCGTCAGGGCGCAAAACGAACCGTCGAAGGCCTCTGGACCGCGAAGGTGGCATCATTGATCGCTTCACAGCAACCGAATGCCGCAACTACTTCATCGCCGCAGGATACGCTGCAACATGATCGGCGAATGCTCTAGCTTGCGCCGCGGTCTCCTCCACCTTGGCGAGCTTTAGCTCGAGCTGCTCCAGCAATGCGCGTCGCTCGGAGGACTGTCCGAACTGCTCGTGGCGGAGCTTCTTGATCGTGAGTTTGAGCTTCTCGATCAGCAAGGCCCCCTGGGCTTCGGCTTCCGCGGCCAAACAGGCGGCTCGCTTGGGCGAGCCCCCCGGTGTAGTGTCCGGGAGAGCCACTCCAGCCAGCTCCATTAGCCCAAGCCGGGATGAGCCAGTCGAATCTGGAGGGACCGCCGATTGGCGACGAGGTTGTCAAGGTGCAGCGGCTCGTGCGCTGGCCGCTCTCCTTGGGCCAATCGTCGAACCAGCGCCCGCGTGCCGTCCACCACAAAGACGCCGCAATCATAGCTGTTCCGCTGCTGGGCCATGCTGGGTGACTCCAGGCGGGCACGCAGCCGTCGTGCGAGCTGCGCTGCCGCCTCGTGGTTGTGTCCCCGGACGGAGTCGTAGTGATAGGCAACCGGCTCTCCTTGCGTGTGGCAATCAAGGAGCAGCAGCGACCAATGCGTGCCGGGGCGATTAGGATCCATAGCGTCGTTCACTGGCAGGAACAGGAAGTCGGGACCATTACCATTTGGATCGTAGCCGATGCGCTTCAACGCGCGGAGCATGTCGGGCTCGGCGCCGAAGCGCAGTCGATAGTGAGCTATCAGGGGGTCCACGAACTGCGTCAGGGCGGCGAGTTCCGGACGGCTCCGCCGCAACTCCTCCGCTAGGAGCTCGTAATCCCTGTTGATATGCTTGTCGCCCAGCCATTCCTTGGCACCGAGCTCTAGTCTACTGCGGCCGTAGGAGGAGGCTGTCGGATCCATAGCCCCGATTTGAGCATCGGCGGATGTGCGCGGGAAAGGCGCAGAACGAGCATCATCACGCAGCTCCGGCAGCGTGGGCGGATTTAGATCAATCACCTGCGGTCTGGGCGCATCCCAACCAACAAATGATACAGAACCAGCGTAGGTGTCTGAGCGAACCCTGGCAGGATCAGCTGGCGCAAAGTGAGCATCGTCGCGCAACTCGGACGGCGTTGGCGCATTCAGATCAACAAATGGCTCAAGACCAGCGTAGGTGTCTGAGCGAACCTTGGCAGGATCAGCTGGCGCAAAGTGAGCATCGTCCCGCAACTCGGACGGCGTTGGCGCATTCAGATCAACAAATGGCTCAAGACCAGCGTAGGTGTCTGAGCGAACCCTGGCAGGATCAGCTGGCGCAAAGTGAGCATCGTCCCGCAACTCGGACGGCGTTGGCGCATTCAGATCAACAAATGGCTCAAGACCAGCGTAGGTGTCTGAGCAAACCCTGGAAGGATCGGCTGGCGCAAACTGAGCATCGTCCCGCAAGTCGGAGGGCGTTGGCGCATTCAGATCAACAAATGGCTCAAGACCAGCGTAGGTGTCTGAGCGAACCCTGGAAGGATCGGCTGGCGCAAACTGAGCATCCTCGCGCAACTCGGACGGCGGTGGCGCATTCAGATCAACAAATGGCTCAAGCCTGCCCTTAGCATTTGACGCGGGCCTGGATGGTGATCCTGGTTCTTGCAGCTGTTCACTCAACCAAACCCAAGCTCCAGCGCTTAGGCTGGCCGGCGCTGAGGGAAGATCCCGCGAAGAGCCGGAAAACCGATCGCCCTGCGCGGCCGGCGAGCTCGGCTGCTCAGGGCCTGGCAGCCCCAGCTCTCGGTTCGCCTCGACGAGTTTCAAGTAGCTGCGAAGATGCGACAGATCGGGACCGTGTACTCTGCCTCCAGTCCATTGGAATGCTACTACGTCATTGTCGAGGGATACCTGCTGCCTGCTGGAGCCGTTTAGCCGCCCGATGATGCTCCCTTTGCCATTTCCTCTCAGCCACGCACTCAGCGCACGAAGACGCCTCGCCCGCTGTTGCGCGGACTGCCTCAGCTTCGCAGTCGGAGTTTTAAGATCTTTCAGAGCTTGGCTCAGCGCGCCCTCGATGAGGGGCGCATCTTCTGGATGAGGAACTAGGCGACGGGGGGCACCGAGGACGCGGGGTTCGGGTGCTTCGACTTCTTCCCCCCCACGCAGCAGCCGCCGGAGAACGTCCACAGCCGACCTAATGCGGTTCTGGGGGTCACGGCCCAAGCTCCTGTACTTCGCTATTTCCTCATCGAGCGATGAACCGTCTCGCAGCCGAGAAGCTACAGGGCCCCGATGACTTGCGTTAACCCAGCGGACAAAAGTCCCAAGTCCGGAAACATTGTTGTTGATGGCCCCTGGGGTAAGCTTGCGCCTCTCGGCGTGCACGCGAAACCTCGTCAAGAGTTCCGCGTCTTCGGCCGGAAGCTGCTCGCCGATCAGCTCGTCCGGCGACGACGCCGGAGCTTGTCTCTGCGCTGGTGACGTCGCCAGTTGATGGGATGGGATCTGCATCAGCGGCCGCTCAACCGCGTCGCCCTGCGGAGGCGGCGAGGGGCTGGGTCCGTCCATCGTCTCTAAAGGCAGATCCTGCTGGTTCGCAGGCAGAATCTTCGGCCAGCTGACAGCTCCGTTCGACCCGCTGTGCTGCGCAGCCGCGGAGAGGGTCGGCTTCATCTCGGCGCGAACCGCGTCTTCGAGATCAGGCAGGGGGCGAATATGACGCAGGAGTTCGATCGCTGTAGCACCCGCCGGCGACTTCAGGAGATGAGCCAGTGCGGCTCCGGCTTTACTGCGGCTATGGGGGTCCACCTCCTTATACCGATTGACATCTTTATCCAGCGAGCCGTGGCCAAGCCGAGCAGCAATGCCGGGCTTATCGTTTTCACGGAGGTAATCACTGAAATCGATAAGAAGAGTTGCATAGCTCCTGGCGGTGTTGGCGGTGCTCGGGGGTGCTTCTTCCTTGTACCTTTTGATGAGATCCGCATCCTGGGGATAGGGATTCTGCTCTACCCGGCTTGCAAACGGCGTGATGCCGCCCGGCGATTGGGAGGCTCGAAGATAATCCAGTGGGGCAGCGATGGCCTGCTCCTCCTTCTCGGCGAACTCCTGGGCATCCTTGTCCAGCGACTTGTCGTAAAGCCGGGAAGCAATGCCCGGCTTGTCGTTCTTCACGAGCCAATGCCCCAAGCTGAAAAGACCACGTAGATTGCGACCGACCGTGCTCTCGGAGGCCCCAGCTTTGATGAGTGCCGGCCTCAGCCCCTCAATAAGAGAGGCATCTTCGCAATAAACAGGATCTAGGCTGCTACCTGCGAAAACCAATTTTGCATGGCCGGGCGGTAGCGCCGAGGCATTCAGCATCGTTCCACCGCCTTGACTGTGCGGAGGCGGCGTAGATGGGTGCCCGCTCGACCGCATGATGGGAATCTGCTCGCCTGGCATGAGGATGTTGCGGTAACGCTCATCCGTTAGCTCGTCGTCCTGATGGCGCCAGTTCACGGGATGAGGGGACTCTGTAGGATTCAATGCCGGGCCATGCCGCGGTGGCTGAAGACACGACGATGCACCGGCCTCGTCGACCGTCCCATAGAATAAATCTCGATCATCCCCCTCAGCGAGTGCCGCTGGCCAACTGAAGGCGGGCTGCGACGCGCCCTGCTTAGCCGCGGCCTCAATGCCCCCTGCCCGGGCAATGATTGACGCGACTCCGCCCGGCGACTGAGAGGCGCGGAGACGATCTAGTGCGGTAAGAACGAGGTGCCTGCGACCTTGATCGAAGATCGCAGCGTCGCTGCTGAGCGATTCGTCGTTAAGCCGAGCAGCCACTCCCGGCTCGTTTTTTGCAAAGAGCCACTGGCTGAATCTGCGAAGAGGACGAACATAATTCGTCTTAACGGTGATCTCCTCGTACCCAGCCTTAACGAGTGCTTCTTGAAGTCCGGAAATCAAGGGCGCGTCTTCGGGATGAAAAGGCGGACCGTTGAGTTTTCTCGCTCCATTACGCAGATGATCAAGTGCCGCGCCGATACTTTTGTTACCCCCGGCGTCCTTGTAGCGCTTGATCTCTTCATTGAGCGGTTCGTCCTCGTTCCATTTCTCGTCCTGAAGCCGAGCAGCAATGCCAGGCTTGTTGTTTGCACGAAGGTAGTGGCTGAAATCCGTGAGAATGGATGCATAGGTTTTGGCGGTACTTGAAGTTCCGGCCGCCACCGCTTGCTGTCTGTATTCTTTGATGAGAAGTCCATCCCTGGGATAAGGAGTGAGGTCAGGGCGGCCTGCGATCGGTACGACTCCCCCCGTCAATTGAGAGGTCCGCAGACGAGCTAGTGCCCAACGGACGTTCGCCGTCCCACCTTTGGTTATGAACTCCTCGACATCCTTGTCCATCGACTCGTCATGAAGCCGATCAGCAATGCCCGGCTTGTCCTTTGCAAAGAGCCAGCGGCTCAAGCTGAGCAGATAACCGACGTAGCTCGTGGCGGTGCTCTCGGCAGCTCCCAGGAGCGCCTGCTTAAGGCCGGAAACAAGGCGCGCATCCTTAGCATAAAGCGGCTCCTTGCTGCGACCTACCAAGACCCAATTTGACTGAGCGGTCTGGAGCGCTGCGGCGCCCAGCACCGCCTCATCCGTTCCGGCATTCGCCTCAGATCGCGATGCCTCCGCTTGATGGGCGCGGACCTGCATGAGCACGGGAGCAGACGGGACAGCGATCTCGCTCAGCTGCTGCTCAAAGGCCGCCGCATCTGTGGACGGAGCCGGTGAGCTCTCTTGCGGGCCCGCAGTGCCCGATTGTTGACGCACCCAGTTGGTGGATTCGAACTTCATTCGTTCTCACTTTCGGACTATAGGCCAATTTGAAGCCTGAGGTCGGTTGTGATTTGCCACGGAATCGACTCGGCAGCATCGAACCCAGCAGAAAACTATCGTGAACGCCCAAAATGCCGCGTCGAAGCACTCCGACCGGGCGCTCCAGTATTCTTGCAGCGATCGCCAGCTATGATCGCCTCTGGAAACCCTGCTCTATGTGCGATATCTGTCGAGAACCTGACGCGGAGCCGCCGACTTCCTGCAGCGGACACGCAGACTGCCCCCATGGCCGGAAATCGATAAGGAACCTCCCGAAGAACGGTTCTGTGGGCGTTCTTGAGCCTTCTTGTATGATCGTGCCCCGCAGCGTGGTGTAGCTGAGTGCGGGTGCCGGCATGGGCCTGGATCGGTCAGTGGCGATAGCCGGAAGGCTCACGGCGGGATCATCGCCCAACGGGGCGATGGTTCCCAGTGTCATGTAGCGTCGACGCTCGACGCCCCGCCCGTCATTCTGCTCGAACAGGATTGCGCCGACCAGACGGGTGATGGCGTCCTCATTGGGAAAGATGCCGACCACTTCGGTCCGCCGCTTGATCTCGCCGTTGACGAAGCCGGCGCACGCTAGCCTCCCCCCGCAGCGTCGCTGCGGTAGCGGCTGGTCGAGGTCTGGTAGTACTGCGCGCGGATGGCCGCCATGGCCTCGATCAACGCTCCCCAGGGCGCGGGAAAGCGTTCTTTCGCCATCACCCGGTCCAGCATGCGCGTAAGGCCGGCCAGCTCGTCGTTGAGGAACTCCACCACAGGCATAGCCGGATAGCGCTGCAGCAGGAGAATCGCCGCGTTGCAGGCCTCGCCGGCCGACCTGTCCTTGTCGCGTCCATGCAGGTCGTTCTGCAGGCGCCCTATCGCGGAGATGAGCCGCAGGACCTGGCGAAACGCCGGACGCGCGCGCAAGGTCGCCATGTCCAGCCCCCACAGCAACGACAGGCAACAGAGCACGTTCGCGTAGGCGATCGAATCGATGCCGTTGTGCAAGTACTCGGTGTAAGACCAGCGTTCCGCCCCCGCCGCTTGCGCGTGCCCGGCGCGCAGCGCTGCGCAGTAGCACCGGGTATCGTCGAGAAGCTGAGCATAGTCGCGACGATCGTAGGCGAGCGCGGCCAGCGAAGCGCGCAGCACAGCGCAGCCCTCGAATCCGGGAAGCGCGCACGGCACGCCCTGCCCCAGCGCCTGCTCTACCGCGGCGAGCTGCTCCGGCGCGATCAAGCCAAGATCGTTGCAATCGTCGAGCCAGAACAGCAGCGCCAGTTCGCGATAGAATGCCACGATCAGCGTTTCGTCCTGCGGATCGCGGCCGGTGCGGGCGCTGATGTCGCGCAGGCTCAGGCGGATGCTCTGCAGGATGTACTGGCCACCCCTCACCGCTTCCACGGCATGCTCCTCGCCGAACCCGGTCAAGGAATGCCCCCACTCCAGCACCTGCTGCAGCGCGCGTTCGGTCTGGATCATGGCGTCGCTCCTGCTTCCTCGGCCGGGTTGCGCCGTCCCCAACGAAGCGCCAGCCACAACCCGGCGAGTTCGGCGACGCGCACAACCCGAGTTGGACAATACAGTTCCTTGCCGATCCACAGCGGCGTCTGCGGCAACGCGTGCGCCGCATGGCGGGCGAGCATCCACTCCAGCGCACGCGCTACTGCTTGCGCGATGCGCCGGCGCCCTGTCGGCTCTTCGCTCCCGTTCATCACGTGCAACGCGAACAGCGCATAGGCGGTTTCCTCGAACGTTGACGCGCGACCCGCGCCCCAGCCGCCGTCCTCGCGCTGCGCCAGCAGCAGCGCCGCCAGCGCGCGCTCATCGCGCCACTGCGCCTTGCCTTGCGCCAGCGCAGCGACCGCATGCGCGGTGGGATACAGCCACGAAACGTGCCATTTTTCGTTGTCCCACAGACCGTTCGGGTTGCGATTGGCCTCGACGTAGGCGCTGATGCCCGCGGCGGGCTTTTCCAACAGTCGCAGCGCATGCAGGGCATGGATGTTGGTCGACACCGAGGCATTGCGCTCGCCGGGGAAGGTGACGAACAGTTCGCCGATTTCGAATTGGCGCAACGCATCGACCGCCGGGTCGCGGCCTGCAAGGCGCAGGACGCACAACGCAACGGCGGTGTCGTCCGCATCGGCCGCAAAGTGCAAGGCCGGGCCCAGACCGCGCACGCCCAGGCGGGCGTCGAGCTGCGCGACGATCACGCGCACCGCCTCGGCGAGCGCGGGATGCGCGAACAGCCCGGCCAGATGCAGGGTGTACAGCGACCAGCATGGCTCGAACACATTGATCGGCCAGACATTGGGAATGACACCTTCGATGCCGCTGCGCGTCGCCCGCGATGCCATCTGCAAATACTCATCGGCGCGCCCGAGCTGCGGCGTGCTCGCCTGTGTCACGGCGTACGCACGCCACGCGGCGGTGGCCGCCGGACTGATGCCGATGCTGCCGTCGTCATCCGGGAATGCGGTGGTCGGCGACGTCCCCCAGGCTTCCCAGGAGTGCAGCAATGGATGGCCGCTCGGCAACGTTGCCACAGTCCCCAGCTTGACCATGCACGCTTGCCGCAACGGCAACAGCGCCGGGTGGCGCGGAAACGCCACGTCGCCCAGCAAGGATGCGGCCTCGCCGCAAAGCTGCGGCAGGATCAGCTCCGCGCCGATGGGCGCATCTTCCGGCACCGCATGCGCGTAGGGATCGGGCTGGCGCTGGAGGAACTGGGTTGCAGCCTGGACTGCGTCTGGAACGCCGGGAAGAGAATCGGCGCGCGGCAATGCCAGCAACGCCGCCCACGTGGGCGCATGGCGGAACCGCGAGAAGTCCGCGCTTCCCCAACCGCCGTCGGCCTGTTGCTGCGCGAGGAGCCACGCGTATGCGTCCTGCCGACCGGTGACGTTGCCGTGGAACCACAGCGCTCGCGCCGTATCGTAGACGGACGGACCGACGCGGCCACCATCGCTCATCTCGCTCAGCAGGCGGCGCAATTCGGAAAGAATCTGTTCGGACAGCGCATTCACGCGGGATGTTCCTTCTGCAAACGATTGACGGGAACCAGAATCGGGCAGACGCCGCGCACGTCGCCGCAGGCCCGTCGCGGTCCGGCGCCTCAGCAGCGCCGGACGGCCGCATAGGCTTGCGCGCCGCGCGCCACGTGCGCCGCGGCAATGCTGGCCAACCGCTGCGATCAGCGGCGCGAACTCGGGGACACAGTGCAGCATGCACCGCTGCCGCCGGCCGATCGCAACGCCACGGGGGCGCCTCCATGCGGACGGGCGCGCTCATGCGGATGGCGCGTGCTTGAACAGATACGCGTTGGTCCGCTGTAGGATTTGCGCCAACCGCTCCGTACGCGGCCCCAGCGGCGCGATAGCCTCCCCGCTATCGCGCAACAGATCCAGCGCGAACTGGCGTGCTGCCTGCAGCCCCATGAACGACGCGCAGGTCGGCTTCTGCGCCGCCTCGTCCTTGCCGGGGGTCTTGCCCAGCGCCGCGGTATCCGCTGTCACGTCGAGAATGTCGTCGATCACCTGCAGCGCCAGGCCGAAACAAGCGCTGTAATGATCGAGCGCACAGTACAGCGCAGCGTGCGCGGCATCATCCGCGACTGCGCATAGCGCGCCCATGCGAACGGACGCGCGCACTAGCGCTCCGCTCTTCATCCGGTGCATCGCCACGATCCTGTCCAGCTCGACGTGCTTTCCAACCAGCGACAGATCCATGGCCTGCCCGCCTGCGGCACCCTCGGCGGACACCGCCTGCGCCAATTCGCGCACGAGCGCGATACGGTTGTCGCCCGGCGCATCCAGGCTCGCCAGGGTCAGGAAGGCGTGCGCCTGCAGCGCATCGCCGACCAGGATCGCAGTCGCTTCGCCGAACTTGACGTGCACGGTCGGACGGCCGCGGCGAAGCACGTCGTCGTCCATCGCGGGCAGATCGTCGTGAACCAGGGTACAGGCGTGCATCATCTCGATGGCGGCGGCGACGTTTTCGAGCATGTGCGCCGGTGTGTCGGCCAATGCGCCGGCAGCCAGACAGAGCAAGGCGCGGGTACGTTTCCCGCCATGCAAGGTGGCGTAGCGCATCGCCGCCATCAGCTCGGTCTCACCGTCATGTTCGGCGCAGAGAAGACGCGCCAGCTCCAGTTCGACCCGCTTTGCGCCGTCCTGCATCCAGATCTCGGGGAGCAGCAAGCCGGATGCGCCGCGCGCCTGCGTGCCCGATCCGCCGGGCGCGGAATCATCAGTTCTGTCGTCCTGTGGCATGGAACCGGTCTGCATGTTGTTTTTGTCCTTGACAGAAGACCGCCACGGCGAGCCCCGCCGCCAGGGTGTTGTCGGCGTCGCACCGAGTGCAGCAATGCTGCGCGTCGCCGGCGCCGTTGGCTCGCCACAGGGGCATGCGATGCCAGCTCATGAGAATCCGATGCGGATCGTCATGGACGGATGTGCGGTCGGGTAATAGCGCCGGCCTTTTTCGACGCCGCTTAGCAACCGCGGCCGCACCCCGGCCTCGTGCATGGTCAGCGCCAAGGCGATACAGAACTGCACCAGTTCCAGCCATGCCAGGTGGTAGCCCATGCAGACGTGTGGGCCGGTACCGAACTGCAGCATGTCCACCGGCCGGATCGGCTCGGTGCGTTGCAGCCACCGCGCCAGCCGAAACTGATCAGGCGCCTCGTGCAGCAGCGCCGAGGTGGAGAAATGCAGCAGTGGGATGCACAGATCGGTGCCCGCGGGAATGCGCCGTTGGCCGAGTCTCAATTCACGCAGTGCGCGACGCACTAGGAGCGGCGTCGCCGGATACACGCGCAGCGTCTCGCGGAACATCGCCTCGGCGACCGGACACTGCGCCAGGTCCGCGTGCCGAGTCGGCACCGTGCCCACGCGTTGCGCCTCCTCGACCAGGGCGTCCCACAGCCCAGGCTGCCGCGCCAGCTCGATCACCATCCAGGCCATCGTCGAGGCGGTGGTGTCGTGACCACCAAGCAGCAGCAAGCGGATATTGGCGACCAGGACGTCATCGGAAAGCGCATCGTCGCTGCGATCGAAGGCGCTCACCATGTCGTTGATCAACCCGGTGCGCGAGGCATGTTCGCGCGCGGCGCGGACGAACTCGCGCAACCGCGCATCGATCCAGTCACGGGCGGCGCGGCCGCGCCGCAAGGGCAGTCCGGGCAGGTCGACCGGGGGCGCGACGATCAACTGCAGCAGTTGCTGGTACTTGCGGCGCCATCCCGGCAGGTCCTGCGCGGGGATTCCCATGAGACTGAAGATCAGCTTAAGCATCAGATCGCCGGTTTCGCGCAAGATGGTTACGTCGCCGCGGTCGCGCCACCTCTGCACGCGCGCCCGGATGACGGGCGCGAACAGCTCGCCGATGCCGGCCTGGGTCAGCCCCTTGGGCAGAAGCGCCGCCTGGATCGCATCGCGCGCCTGCCGGTGCGCGATGCCGTCCTGGGTAACCAACGTTCCGCCAAACAATTCGGGCGCGATGTCTTCGATCAGCGCCGAGGATACGTCCTTGTGCCGGAGCAGTGCGAGAGCATCCGGATCCAGACTGGTCATCAGGTGTCCGGCAGGGCCGAAATCCAGCCAGAAGTGGCTGCCCAGCCTCCGTTCCGCGCGCCGCAGCAGGCGCGGCAGGTCGCAGACGACGGCGGGAAGATGACCGACCAAGGGGAAAGCGCCGGGCACGACCGGGATGTCGTGCCGTAGCCGATGCCGACGGTTCAGCGGGTTGAGCATCATGTCCATCAGCAGCGCGGCGACGTGTCCGCTTCGGCGGTCTCGCCGGAAGGCCGCGCGGCGCGGCTGTTGCCACCGTCGGCGTACGTCGGCACATGCGCCAGCATGCCGCCGTCGATGCACACGACCTGGCCGGTGATGAACGCAGCATCGTCGGAGAGCAGGAACGCCACCAGCGCAGCCACATCGTCGGGGCGGCCGACGCGCGGCAGGAGCTGGTGCCGCCGCAGATGCCGTTGCGTGCACTCGTCCAACTTGGCGAGGAGACGATCGGTCATGATGAGACCCGGTGCAACCGCGTTGCAGCGGATCTGCGCATGACCGTACTGGGTGGCGAGCGAGGCGGACAGCATGTTCATCGCCGCCTTCGACGCGGCGTAGGACGTCTGCGCGGTGTCACCGCTGAGCCCCTGGCACGACGACGTGTTGACGATCGCGCCACCACCGCGGCCGATCATCCGTGGGATGGCCTGCCGGCAGCAGAGCAACGTGCCGCGCAGATTGGTCGCCATTGTCTGATCCCAGACCGCCAGGTCCAGGTCGAGGATCCCGCGGTCGCGCGGAGTCAGATGCACCAGCAGGTCGACCCCACCGAAGTGGCGCTCCGCCGTTTCGAACAGCGCTGCCACCGCGTGCGCATCGGCGATGTCTGTGGCCGAGGCCAGCGCGCGGTCCGCTTCGGATGCAATTTGCGCAGTGCAGGCGATGGCCGCCGAGCCATCAATGTCGGCGACCACCACTCTGCCTCCCTCGCGCGCGATAGCGACGGCGCATGCCTTGCCGATGCCTGCGCCGGTCACCACGGCCACCTTGTCTGCAAACCGTCCCATCGTGTCCTCCTGGATGGCATTGGTCTCTCGCGGCATGGCGCTCGGCCCTCCGCTGGAGAAGGCGCAGGGTCGGCACCGGCGCGCTCGCCATCGCCAGCGTCGCTTTCGATGACCCGAATGGCGGCGACCGGGCACTGGCTCGCCGCGAGCCTCACGGCGGCGTGCAGCGCCTGCGGGACCGTCGCCACGCACACTTCGGCCACGCCGTCTGGTTCGCGCTGGCGAAAGGTGCCCGGCAGCGTCAGCACGCACTGCCCGCTGGTTCCGCACAGGTCCTGGTCGACCACGACGCGCATCTCAGCTCCCCCGCGCATGCAGCCGCACCGGCAGCGCGCGGAACGTCCGAAGGAACGCGGAGGGCTCCCGGGTCGGCTGCTCGGCCAAGGCCAGCGTGGGGAAGCGCGCCTGGATTCGCGGCAGGCTCTCGGCTAACTGCACCCGGACCAGTTGCGCACCGAGGCAGAAGTGAATGCCGTGGCCGAAGCTCAGCATGATCTTCCCGTCGGTCGACATGCCAGGACTGGTACCGTAGAACCGCGCGGGATCGAAGCGGTCGGGATCGGCGAAGGCGTCGGGGTCGCGATTGCCGGCCGCGATCAGCATGCGCACGTCCGCGCTCTTCGGGATCACCATGCCGCCCAGTTCGATGTCGCGCTGGGCGATACGCGGAATGGAGCTGAACATGACGGGCGCGTCGCAGCGCAGGACTTCTTCGACGAATGCCTTCACCCCCACGGCGTCTTTGTGTAGCCAGTGCCGCTGTTCGGGATACGCGAGCATCGCCAGGACCGCATGGTCGATGGTCGCAGCAGTGGTGGCGAAGCTGCCCAGCAGCATGCCCCACAGCATGCTGATCAACTCCGCATCCGACAGCATGTCGGCATCATCGTCATGTGCGCCGACCAGCATCGACACGATGTCGTGGCGCGGGTCGGTGCGCTTACGCTGTATGAGGCAGCCGAAGTAGGTCTGCACCCTGGCGCTGGCCGCGTCCGCCGCGGTGAGCTGGGGATCGCTGGCATGCGGGCGCAGGCCTTCCAGAATGGCGCCGATGCCGGCGGCGAGCCCGAACATGTCGTCATGGGGCATGCCAAACAGTTCGGCGAAGACCAGCATGGGCAACGCCAGTGCGAATTCCCGATGCAGGTCCACCGCCTCCCCGCGCTCCAGCGCGGGCGCCATGCCGTCCAGGCGCGCGGCGACGATGCGCGCGATGCCTGGCCGCAGGTTGTCGATCTGGCCCATGGTGAAATCGCGCGAGATCAGCCGGCGCAGACGCGTATGCGTCGGTGGGTCCTTCATCGCCAGCGAGGACGCCAGCAGATTGAGCGACAGGCTGGTCGCCGCACGCGGGAAATAGCGCGCCAGTTCGTCCGGCGCCGGAGCCCGAAACGCATCGCCCGTGGCCTTGAGCGCCCAATAGATGTCGGCGTGGCGGCTCAACAGAAAGAGGCCCGACGCCGCGCGATGCACCGGATCGTGCTCGCGCAACCGGCGCATGAACGGATACGGGTCGTGCATGCACGCTGGCGACGCTAGTTCAGCGAATGCGTCCCCGCATGTTGCCGTGGTTTCTTGCACGTCCATCCTGGTTACCTGTTGGCTGGCTGATCGGCGCGCGCCATGCGCGCCGGCAAATTGCGGAGAAGATCGCGATTCCCGGGGGCGTCCACCACATCACCAGAGCACCGGCAACTCCTCGAATCCGCCAGGATGATCTCCTTGCGCAACTTCAGTTCTTCAGGCGCCACGGTCAGACGGAGCGCGGAAAAGCGCTGGAATATCGAACCGAACACCGCCTTGAGCTCCAGCTTGACCAGCGCCAGCGCCGTGTCCGTCCCGAAGACCATCGCACTGCGATTGGTGATGATGCGTGAACAGAGCAAATCGCGTGCCGAAGTGAATTCGCAGGCCCAGCAGGCACTCCGTAGCGGCGCGTAGTGTCAGGTTTCTGGCGTTGAGTCTCAATACCGACAATCGGCGCAGCAAGTGCCGACAAAGGCCCGCTCTCGCACTGAATGTGCGGGGCAGCCCTTGCGCGACATTTCAAGCATCCGGATTGGCTGCAGCAGGTGTGGTTCGCCGGAAACCACTCCGATGTCAGCGGTAGCTATCCGGAAAACGAAGCCCGCCTCTTTGACATCTCGTTGGGTTGGATGGCGCATGCGGCCGAGAACTTTACCGACGGCAAGACGCCCGACGGCTTCGGCATCGAGGTCGACGATAGATTCCTGACGCTGGATCCGGATCCGCTTGGTCCGTAGCACGACGAGTGCGAACCCGGTCGCTTGCGGGGGCAAGTCAAGTGGACGGAAGGGTTCCGTCAAGTGCAGAGCTAGGCTGTCCTTCGTCCGGCGGCACTTGAGCGCTTCGCCGCGAAGTGGGGCGTGCAGCAAACACTAGGAATAGGGTGCCTATACGCCAAACACCCTCATGGTCTAGCGCGCGCTGGCGCTACGCGCATTGTGTTCCTTGTAATGCCGATCATCTTTGGCGCGCTTGCAAGTTGGGAAATCTTAAAAGGCGACAACAAGTACGAATACCTCACGGCCACCACGGCGCTGGTCGCCGGCATCGTGCCGGCGGTTTACGCGGCGTTGAAGCTGGATGAGCATCTGCCGACGGCCGTGCGGCTAGCTGGTGAATACAAGAACCTGGAGACCTTTTCGGGGACCTCGCCGCAATAGGCCCTCACAAGCCATCCGACGTGTTCGAGGCCGAATACAAGGAAACCCGGACTCGATTAGAATGCCAAGAACGAGGCGTTTACTCCACCCGAGTGGTACTTCAAGCGCGCGTCTTTCACCATCTGGTGGCGCCAATTCGCCGACGAAGCCAGGATGCGCACTCATAACACAGCCCCCTGCGCTCCAGCATGGCTCGAGTGGGTCGCGGCGCGTTCATGACCAGGATCCGAGAGGAGAGAGCGAACGGATTCGGCTCGATCACCTCGATTGAGTCGATTTGCAACGCGCCGATGGCGACGCATGCTGCTTCCACGCAGGATGCGTTCGGCTACGGCTCCTCAGGCAAATCAATCCAAATATCCGCGGGACCTTCCAGGAGCGTATCCTGATCGGGAACGTAGATGCTATCAAAGACCCTGAGGCCATGAGCCATTGCCGCACCAATGATTATGAAAGGGAGCTTGACCTGCTCCAGATCTTCGAAGCTATCAGCGTCTACGATCCGAACGAAATCGAGTTTAAACTGTCGGAATGTGATCAGAGATTCGGCTGATGCTATCAGATCCTTGATGCAGGACGTCCCTTTAGCGATCTCTTTCCTCAAATGGTTCAGTGCCATGAAGAGGCACGAAAGCTCATCGAGCTCAGAGCGGCTAAAGCGTCGTAGCCGCGACGAAATCGGCACTCCGTTCCTATATCTCACCGTCGGCACAAATCGTATTTCGCAGTCAAGAAGCAGGTCTGCGACGGCGCGCTTTACCAAGATCGCCTGACCGATATCTTTCAAGCCAAAATAGCTGCGAGTGGGGCGTGCATAGCAGATCCAGCGGATGGAACCGGTAACAGCTTCCTTCAAGTGTTCCTCGGGCCCGTCCAGACGCAGATCATAGTCGTCTTGCGTTAGAAACGTTCGATAGCCCGCCGGAAACATCTCGGCATCGCTGGACGAAAGCACGGCGGTTGCTCCCGCGCGTAGCGCAAGCCCAATGTCGTCGTCCAGATTGAACTCGTAGCTAACACCGGGCTCAAATTGGCTCTTGTTCGGGTAGACCGTGACGATTGCAACGTCATTCTCAATTACCGCCCTTCTGATGAGTTCTGCATGGCCGCGGTGCAGAGCGCCCAAAGTGTGCACCGTGCCAATCGTCTGGCCTGTTCTCGCGACCTCCCGGAGGAAGGCCCTGCCTGCTGAAAGGGAATCTAGATGCATGTGTCTTGATCCAGTTCTTCTGAACACAAGGACGGCCTTGTCCCATCGCTCAGACTACGGAAGACTTGGCCTGAGCGCCGCATCGACCGCGCACGGTCAGCTAACATCGACGAGAGTTTCATGTCTCACCTCACAAAGGGGCTCGGTCCCAATCGACCTAGTCTGCCTGACATTGTATTTCCCAGGTCTTCATTTCGCGCCCTCTGAAACAATCAGGTCGATCCAGCTCGACCACGTCTCATCAACGACGACAACTCAGCCAGATAGGTTTCCGGCTCGCGCGGCGGACCATCCTTCAGAGCGGCCTGTAGTCCCGGACATCTATCTGCAAAGAACGGCGGCTCGAATGTGGTTATCGTTGCGCCCGAAAAATCGACCTTTACGAAGCTTGCCTGAAAGGGGGATATTCCACTCAAGTTCGCGTCGCGCAAGGAAGATTGATTCATGCGAATGTATGCCAAGCGCGCAGCCTCGAGGTTACTGCCGGTCATTCCCGCCGCGAGATATGCCTGCACTAGATTGGATCCTTCGAGATTTGCGCGATCCAATGCCATTGATTGCGGGGGTCACCGGTAAGTATCGACCTGTAGAGGTAAGCCTGAGATAGGTCTGCATTCTCAAGATCGCAGTCGCGCATAAACGCACAGCGGCCACGAAAGCCCACAAACTTGGCGGCTCGCATGGTGCTTTCTATTATCGAAATGCTTTCGCCTGATGCCCGGGACAGGTCCGCTCCATCGAGCTGGCAGGAACGAATAGATGCACCGTTCAACACGGCACCGACGAGGTTCGCGTCGGACAAGTTTACGGACAGGAGCCGTGCATCGGTCAATTCTGCCTGTTCAAGCTCCATCCTGGAAAGATTTGACAGATGCAGATCAGCAAATGGGGCGCTCAGTGCTCTCGCCGTAATCCGGCCGCTCACCTTTGAGAGTCTCAGATACGGAAGATGAGCGCCTTCCAGGACAAGGCCGTCGACCGACGTGGGACGCACGATCGATAAGCAGTCACCCTTTGACTGAAAAAACGAGCAAGCCGCAAGATACGTCTTCGTGATCGTGACCTGGCTCAATTTGGCAAAGCGAAAAGAAGCGGAAGAAAGGAAGCACTCATTAATAGTCGAGCCTTGCAGTTCCGCCCCATCGAATACAGCGTAACTCGCGTCGCATTGATAGGCGAGAAGTCCACTGAGCATCGCGTTATCAAAACGCGTTCTTTTCATGCTGCAACCGTGAAACAGACTGCCGGTCGCATCAACTACATTGCGCAGACTGGCATCATCGAAGTTGCAGACTTGTGCTGCAATCGCGTGCATATACGCACAATCGAGCTTGGCGCCACGGAAGCTTGCTCTCTCTAGCCCGGGACAGATAAGGTTCGCCCCTGAAAGGTCTGCCCGATCTAACGTTGCTCCGTAGAGTTGCGCGCGATTGAGGGTGCAGCGCCGCAACGGGAAATCGGATAGGTCGAGACCACTGAAGTTCTCGGAGGATAGCTGCAGGCCAATCCCCGTTCTTCTGATAGCCTCCTCAGTTCGCCTCGCAACGGCCGCCACTGCGCGCGGCCGATCAGAAGCTCGGCTCCAGTATCGAACAAATTCTCCATCGGATGAAACGTTTTTTATCGGCCCGGCCCAGTTCTCTGATTCTTCATTTGCGCTGCACTCGATGTTAGCGTCGATCGTTTGCGACATGTCGACGATTCCATATTGCCCGGATTGCGAGTCGGCTTCTCGTTGTGAAGCTCTTGTCACTCGGCAAGTGCGGGTAAGCTTAAGCGATTGTCACACCGGGGTCTGCCAAACCGCGAATCGATGGGTCGATGACGCAGCAATTGTGCGGCGGGCCTTCGCAGCCGCGGTGGTGCGCGCGTCGACAGAATGTGCCATGGCCCCTCCACCACTGCTTGTTGCGATGATTCACCGGGCCCGCCAACGTCAACGACGCAAGCTCAACGACTATGCAAATATGCCCAAAGACGCGATTTGGCTTGATACGGCTCTCTCCCGGCAAATGCATCCGTCAACCGAATGCGCGAAGTTCTCGTTCTTGCTTCTTTCTCAAAATGAAGCCACGGCTTGGGGCCGAAAGTGATCGCTTATGTAGCGCCGTACTCGGAATTACCTGAGCAATGACCGTGCCAGCCGATCAGCTGTAATAAGGGGCTGAATAAATGCGATGAAATCGAGATCATCGAATCGACGCCAAGTGTTTTGAACCCGACAAAAGCCGTCTCTTGTCGGGGATCGCACCAGGTTCGCAAGGATATCGAAAAAACCAAGTTCCGAGCTCGCTCGCGAGACGCGCGATGGCCGAGAAGGGGCACATAGTCAAGGGATTCGGCACGTTCCAACCGTCGATTCGCGAACAGGGAGTGTACGAGCGCGACTGGCCAGCTCCGTGCGCCGGCCGACCCACCGCGTACCACACACTGTGCCGGCGGAGCGATGAACGAGCGCGCAATCGTGACCAAACTGGCGCGCAAAATGGTAATACTTCGGCGATCGAAGATCGGCTATTTATGATCCAGAAGGTCGAATTCGGCAGCATTCACGCGATGCCTCTTTCGAGAATCGTTGACGAACGACTTATCTCAGGACCGCGCACAAGACGGGGCATGGCGGCGATAAGGCTCCTAGTATATTCAGATAGTGGATTGAGAAATATCTCTTCAGTATCGCCACAGTCGACAATTCTCCCATGGCGCATCACGATGACGCGATCGCTGATATGACGAACAACGCCGAGATCATGGGAGATGAAGAGATGACTCATGCCGAGGTGAGCCTTCAGATCGCCGAGCAAGTCCAGGACTTGGGCCTGGATCGAGACGTCTAGCGCCGAAACCGGCTCATCGCAGACGATCACGGCAGGATTTGGTGCAATCGCGCGGGCGATCGCGACGCGCTGGCGCTGACCGCCCGAGAGCTCGATCGGTCGCCGGTCGAGCAGGCTCTGGGATAATCCGACTAGATCGAGCAGCTCGATGACGCGCTCCTGACGCTTGGTCGACGTCTCGACGTTGCTCGAAAGGCTATCGGATAAGATGCCGCCGACCGTCCAACGTGGATCAAACGAGCCAAGCGGATCCTGGTAAATGATCGATATCGACCGTCGGCGAGCCCGCCGTTCACGTTCGGCAAGCTTGGTCCAAGCCTTTCCTTCAAACTGAACGGCGCCCTCGTCGGGTTCCTCGAGGGCCAGGACCATGCGCGCCATCGTGGACTTTCCCGACCCGGACTCACCCACGATGCCCAATGTCTCGCCGGATCGCAATTCGAAGGAGACACCGTCGACGGCCGCCCGTAAAGCGCCATCCGGGCCGCTGAACCGCTTCACGAGGCTTGTGGCTTCGAGCACGATGGGACGAGATCTCGGCAGCAATTGCACGGGTGGGTGCGTTCGTCCGCCAATGGTCGATGGTGAGAGGCGTGAGCCGCGCGGCCGGCCTGATGGCACGGCATCCAGCAGCTGACGAGTATAGGAATGTCGTGGATCTGCAAATATCTGAGCGGCGGTACCGCGTTCGACGACCTCGCCTTGACGCATAACGAGGACCTCATCCGCCACGCGGGAGACCACCGCCAGATCATGACTGATCAGGATCAGAGCTTTACCCCGGGTTTTGGTTTCCTCGAGCAGTGCCAGCACCTGAGCTTGCGCTGTCACGTCTAGAGCGGTGGTCGGCTCATCGGCGATGAGGACGCGTGGCTCGAGCGCAAGTGCTCCAGCGATGAGAGCCCGTTGGCGCTGACCGCCGGACAATTGATGCGGCAGTTGCTGAGCCTTGATCTCGGGCTCAGGGATGCCGACGAGCTTGAGGAGAGCAATCACGCGCTGTGCGAGTTCCTGGCGTGATGATACGGCACCATGCAGGCGTAAGCCCTCGCCAATCTCTTTGCCGATCCGGCGAAGCGGGTCCAACGAAACGAGTGCATCCTGTAGTACGAAGCCAATCCCGCTGCCGCGAATGCGCCGCCAGCCACGATCGTTAAGGCCGATCAGGTCCGTCCCATCGAAGCTCAGTTGGCGTGCATGGACCCTGGCGTGGCGACCGGCTAGGCCTATGAGAGCCCGCGCGGTCACGCTCTTTCCTGAGCCGGACTCACCGACGATCGCAAGGCACCGCCCCGGTTGTAAGGAGAAAGATACATTGCGCACGACCACTTTCGTGGCGATGTCGCGCCCGAAGGAGACACGAAGCGAATCGACCGTGAGGAGGTCTGCCTGCTGCGAGACCGGCCTGGGAGGAGCCTGCAACATTCAAGCCTTTCCTTCCAGACGGTCCTGCAGGTGGCCTCCGACAATGGTGAGGCTAAGGGCAAAGATCGTCACGGCCAGTCCGGGTATGACCTCAAGCCACCAGGAATAGATCACATAGTTGCGCCCGGCATTGAGCAGCGCGCCCCATTCAGGGGCCGGGGGAGCAACGCCAAGACCTAGAAAGGCTAGCCCCGACGCCCAGATAATCGCCTGACCGACGCCGATTGTCATCATAGCTGTCAGGGGGTTCATCGTGTTCGGAAGAATATGCCTCCAGGCGATACGGGGAAACGGATGTCCGAGCGCCTTGGCTGCCTCCACGTACCCGGTACCCTTGATAGAAAGCATCTGGCCCCTGATCATGCGCGCATAGCCTGGCGCCGTGGCGATTCCGACGGCTATGACCTCAGTCAGCACCGACGGCCCAAAGACGGTGACGAACACCAGGGCGAGCAAGAGCGTGGGAATTGCGAAGAGCACGTCGAAAATCCGGGTGAGAATGCTGTCGACCACGCCAGCGAAAAGTGCGGCTGCGACGCCGAGAATGAGTGCAACGGATATGCTCAGCGCGGTCGCACCAAGTCCGATGGCAAGCGATTGGCCAGCCCCCTCCAGCACACGGGAGTAGAGATCCCGGCCCAATTGATCTGTACCCAACCAATGGACGGTCGAAGGCGACTGCAATGACGAGCTCAAATCGATAGCGAGTGGGTCGTGCGTCTGCAGCACCTTTGGCGCGATGGCCGCGAGGACAAAGAAGCCAATGATGGCAAGCGAGGCAGCAACCCGGAAGGGAACATTGCAGATGAATTCCAAGACTTCTCTGAGCGGCTGAGACACCGTGACTTCCGCGAACCTGCTCATGTCAGCTTCATCCTCGGATCGAGCATCCGGTAAGCTAGATCGACAATCACACTAAGAAGAACGAATAGGCCCGCCGAGATCAAAACAGCTCCCGAGACAATCGGAACGTCCCGCGAGGACGTCGCTGCGACGAGAACTCCACCCAGGCCTTGGCGGGCGAAAACGATCTCTATCAAGATCGCCCCCGACAGAAGCTTGCCAAGAGCCCAACCTGACAACGTAATGCCGGGCAATGCGGCATGACGCAGGACATGGTGAAGTCTGACGCCGAAATCACTCATACCTCGAGCTCGCGCGGACGTAACGAAGGGCTGCTCGAGCACGCGCGTGAACTCGTTCAGAACGACTTGTCCGAAAAAGCCCGACAGTTCGAGAGCCAGCGCAAGGGTTGGGAGAACGAGTCCCATGGCAGTACTTTCCCCAACAACGGGAAAGATCCGCAAGTTCACCGCAAAGACGACGAGCAGAATTGTAGCTAGCCAGTAAGGCGGTACGGTTGCCAGGAAGATTTGCGCGCCGCTGAGCAGCTTCGACCATATGTTGTCTCTGCCGGCGATCAACAGGGTGGCCAAGATGGCAATAGCCCATGCCGTCAGCAGCGCGGCGATCGCCAGAACAATAGTCGGACCAATCTGCTCTGCGATGATTCCTACGACGGGTCGATGCTGCTGGTATGATTCACCAAGATCTCCGTGCAGGATTAGCCATATGTATTTCGCATACTGAACCACGAGCGGTTGATCAAATCCATATTGCGCATTGACAGCTGCGAGCTCTGCCGGAGGCGCCGGCCCAACGTTACCACTCCGTACATTGATGATGATCTGCGCGCGATCGCCTGGCAGCAAACACTGCATGAGGAACGCAAACGTTGCTGCAGCCCACACGACAACCACGCCGGAGAGTATGCGGCGCGCGAACCAAACAAGCGGATTTTTGGCTACGAGCTTCACGGCCTCATTTCCTTTCATCAAAATGAGCGTCATAGAAGACGGGCTCGCCCACCGACCCGTGGTCCAGCCATACGTCTTTCAGATTGGGGCTGGTGGCCAAAGTCACGTCCAGCACCGTGAAGCCAATCACAGGAGCCTCATCCACGATCTTCCGTTCCGCCTGCTGATAAAGACCGGCACGTTCAGCGCTGCTAAAATCCTGCTCCGCCCTTTGGATCACCTCCCAAAGCGCCGAATCCTGGAAGCGCGACGGATTGAATCGATTGGGTTCACCATTCTGGTCCGGCTTCCATGAAATCCGGAAGATCTCGGCGCCGGGTGCAACCCAATAGAGCAGCACGATTTCATAATCGTCGGGGCCGAGATTTCGTCCGGCAAAGAAATCAGCGGGATTAGTGGGTTGAAGACGTACGTCAAAACCGGCCACCCTTGCCTGCTGCTGGATTACTTGCAAGGCTTGCTCGCCATCGGGCTTCAGAAAAGCGTTCGAATAGGAAATGCGCACCGTCAGTGAATTGCCGTTCTTGACACGGATGCCGTTACGGTTGCGCTCAGTCCAACCCGCCCGATCAAGCAGCTGATTGGCTTGCCGAATATCGTACGTATACGCCCGCCCGAGCTCGTGCAGGTATTCCGGCGAGCTTTGACTTAGCGCACCGTTGCCTTCAAATGGCAAAGAGCCAAGAAAGGATGTGTCAACCGCGGCCTTTCGATCAGTAGAATAAGCGAAAGCCTTGCGGACGAGCACGTCGTCAAAAGGAGGCCTGGCCGCATACAACGCAAGGCGTAGAGGAGTGCCGCCGGTAATATGCCGCAATATTCCAAAGCGGGAATTAGCGTCTTTCCATGCAATGGCCGGGATATCGTATATGGCATCGGTCTCGCCTGTGATCAGCGAGCCGTATCGGACAGTCTGATCTGGCAGAAACTTCCAGCTTATTCCGTCAACGTAAGCCGGGCCCTGGTGTTTCGCGGTGGCCGGCGCCGAATTGTAGTCAGGATTGCGGCGGAAGGTGACTTCCCGCCCATGGCGCCACTTGTCGACGATGAAAGGACCCGAGCCGACCGGATTCTCGCAATTCACCGCAAGTGCACGTTTGAGCGCGGATGGCGACAGAATGCCTTGTGAGGATTGGGCGAACACATTGAGCAAGGGCTGGAACGGCGTCTTCAAGGTTACCTGCAGCCTCTGAGGAGCGATTGCCTTTGCCGATTCGAAGCTGTCGCTAAGATAGGGAGCAGCAGTGGGATTGCGAAGATCGGGGTCATTGCTGAGCCACCCGTTGATATTGTCAGCGATGGCCTGCGCATCGAGAGCAGTCCCGTCCGTGAACTTCACATTCGGCTTTATCTCGAATGTGTACACCTTTTTGTCGTCGGAGATGGTCCAGGACTCGGCCAACCATGGCGCAATCTTGCCGTCGTCGCTGCGAGCAACCAGATTGTCGCTGTATTGGCGTTGCAGGTACCATTGCTGCACCCACCCGCCGAACAGGCAGGCAGGCTCTTGAAAATGCCCATAACGGATAACGCCTCCCCGCTTCACGGCTACCCCTTCTTGAGCACGAACGCTGGGTGCCCATTGAGACAGGCCTGAGAGCATGGCAAGGGTAACCGCCATCTTTCTTGCTAGATGGCTCGACTGGCCAGTGAAGCGCCTCGTGGGTCGCGCAGTCGGTAAAAGCATATCCAGGCTCCGGAGCATTGGTGTTGAGGAAATGTCACAGCGGTGAGCCAGCTGTGGCTCTTGCCGGCTCGAAAGGAATCGAAATCCCGAAATGCTCCCGCAGTGTCTGCCCCCGATATTCTCTGCGAAACAGTCCGCGCTTCTGCAGGATGGGCACCACATTGTCGACAAAGGCCGGAGTGCCATCCGTCAGCACGTCCGGAATGATATTGAAACCATCGACCGCACCGGCGCGGAACCATGCCTCAATCGAATCCGCGATCTGCTCGGGTGCGCCCACGATCAGGCGATGCCCAAACGCTTGAACGGCACTGATGATCTCGCGAACCGTCCGGCCTTGACGTGCGAGGACTTCAATCGTGCGATGGTGGCCGACAGAAAACGGAACCTTATCTGCATCGGGCAAAATCTCCTGCGGGATGGTCCTTTCGAGGCTAAGCTTCTCGACTGCCACGCCCATGCTTCGTGCAAGAGCGGCCACGGCGCGCTCTAGATCGAGCAACTCGTCCAGCTGCTCTTTGCGACGAGCCGCCTCTTCCTCGGTTCCGCCGATGCAGGTGACCAGGCCTGGCAGGATGAGCGGAGCCGCGGAGCGTCCGAATTGCCGAGAGAGCGCGCGCAGGCGCGCGGCCTCCTGCAGCGCCGTTGCCAAGTCCCCGGCTGCCGCAAACACGACATCTGCACTGCGGGCACCAAGCCGTAATCCGGGCTCCGAACCGCCTGCCTGAACGATGACGGGATGACCTTGCGACGAAGCGGGATGCGTAAGTGGACCTCGGATACCGAAGCTATTCGTAGCCGGGTCGAGTAGCCGGAATTGCCTTTGATCTGCGTAAACTCCCGCAGCCTGATCGGCGATGATCATCTCGTCGCCCCAGCTCAGCCAGAGAGCACGGACGGTTTCAACGAAGTCCTCGGCGCGTCTGTACCGATCCGCTCGTGCGATCTCATGACCGCCAAAGTTCGCAGCCGTCGCCGAGTTCGAGGTCGTGACGGCGTTCCAGGCGACGCGGCCGCCGCTGATGACATCGAGAGATTGAAAACGCCGGGCGAGATTGTATGGCTCATTGTAGGTTGTCGACGCGGTCGCGATCAGCCCAATCCGCTCCGTTTCGCGGGCAATCACAGAGAGAACCAACGTAGGCTCGAGCCCGTTCAGCGGCGGCTCGTGCGTAATGTCGGAACTTATCGCGGGCGTGTCGGCGAGGAATACGGCATCCAGCAGACCGTGCTCCGCAAGCTTCGCGGCCCGGACGTAGTGCTCGATATCGAAAAAGGCGCCTGGATCTGTGCCCGGCCAGCGCCACGCGGCAGAGTGCCCACCAGCGCCATGAAGATTCAAACCCAGGTGAAGCATGGAGTTGACCGAAGACATCACACCTCCGAATGCGACGGCCTCTGAGCCGCTCGCAGGGTTTTGTAAACAAGCCGATCTCCGCCTGCGATTTCGGCGGCCACCCAGCCCTTTCGCGCAGGGCCGCCCTGAATGCCCCCGAGCAACCTATTTGAGAGCGCTGATAATAGGGCGCCGATTGATGCCAGGCGGGTATCACCAAAGAGGCCTTGGCTAGGCCCTGCGATGTTCTCCGAGCCGGCGCGCCCCAGAAGACCTACGACCACGATAGTTGCCAAATGACGCCCAACTATGTGCAGCTCGTTTGCATTCCCGATTTGATTCCACACGAGTGCACTCACACCGGCTCTCCACTATTCATCAAAAGGCTCGCTTCGTTCTCAGGACGGTGCTGTCGACGCGCCCATTCGCGATCGTAACGCTTGGACCGACCGAGCGAGCTCAAGCTATTCGATCTCTAGAGGTCGAGAGCAGCCAAACGCAATAGTTGAGTATTTCAATCTTACATCCTCGGTTGGCATCCTCTTCTATTCGATGTCGATCTTCCCATCGCTAAACCAGACTGCTCTCTGGTCATGTTCACCGAAACGTCAATGCATGATTACCGCGACTTCAAGCGGCAACCGCCCGGCTCGCAGCTAATAAATCGATGCGTTCGACGACACATAAGACATTTGGCGCGACAGTTTTGATCAACCGCTTCTGCCGCGTTTGAAAGTTAAGGCCAGCCAATGAGGTGAAGCCGAGCCCATCATTCAATAATGCGATGAAATATTCCAAATTCTCGATTCCTCGGTGACACAATCCTGGCAGCTGAGATTGCTACTTGGTCACGCGCGCCCCGAAGGCCGCATTCCTTGGCGGGCTGGATCAGCTGCCTCAGGAATCAGCCTCAATCTGCACTCGGCCGACGCGGTGCTGAACCGGCGCAAACGCCGGTGGTGAGGTCGAAAGAAATTATGCAACACAGAGGCGTTGCAATTCAGCACGAAGCGTCGGCAGGCGAATGGCGCTACAGTTTGAGATGGGCGGCAAGACGTCCAGCGGCAAAGCCCGAACGAGATTGCAGCTTCGTGCAGTCCGTCGGGTCAACGATAGCATTAATCGCGAGCTGCATCGCCGTGCAGAAAGTCAGAGTTGATATTGCCGTGGATGCTTCTGTCGGCTGCGCGGCTCAATCTCTGCCGTCTTGGGATCAGGGATGCCAGTTAACCCGCATATCGAACTTGATGCGCACGCGCCGCACTGGGCGCAATTCGCGATTGGACATCGCCATCAGACAACGAGCGGTATTTCTCCCATTTTCGCCTCGGCTCCCGGCCGGGCGTCCACCCGTTCGCATCGCAGCATCCCCGCCGGCATGGTGGGACGAAGGGCACATGCAAATCGTTTACTTGGCGGACAAGCGGCCCTGACCGCGACGAAGCCGACGCCTTGCTGACGCTCAACAGGATAATGGAGGTGGACCTTCGGAGTCGCCGACGACAAAGACGGCGAGCAGGCGCTGGACGTCGTCGCGAACCTAATGGCGGCTGTAGAGACGTTCTGAAGCTGGCCGGCCGTGGCCAGTTTACCCAGTTCATCCTGATGGACGGCTCGAAGATGGATGCACGCCTCCGCGACCGAGTGGGTCTGCCACGAATTCCCGGCCGCGGGGATCCCCAATCCCGGTAGCTTCGTTGGCTTCGGCCTTCGATCAGGTATTTGCGAAGAAGGGCCGCGGCGGCTGCTTGATTGTCCTTGAACGACAGGGACTCACGAAATGCGTAGGGCCAAAACAATCTCACAAATCGCCGCGGTCACTGCCCGCCAAGGTATCGTTGCCTGGATCACCATAATGCTTTAATCCTTGGTGATGGCAGACGCATCGGAAAAATTTTGCCGAGCCAGTACACTGATGACCAGGTTCAGGCCCAGCGGGTCGGATATTATCTACTTCGTGTGAACGTAGAGAACGCGTTGCTTATCGGTGATCCTGTCGATTTCCTGGAGCCAGCGGTCGAAGTTATTCAACTCTACCTTGTGGGCCCACATACGCGTTGCGGCTTTCTCAGCACGCTTACAACGTAAGATTATCTGCCATAATACAGGAACAAATCTTCCACCCTCGAAGACTCGAACAATCCGTCCGCGAAGCGATTGCTCGCGACACGATTAGGTCTGTGCCTGATCAGCTGATTCTGATGGCGTCATTGGCGTGGGAGGGCGAGAAGACTGCGCTGCAGCGAGATCCCAGAGCATATAGGTCGCAGCCTCGCCGTAGCACGCTAACTTTGCGCGCAATTCCGCATTCGTCGTGACTGACCGAAAGCCGAACTGTTCCCATAGCGGCCGCGTGGCATAGACCGAGACCAACGCTAGAACTGCACCCGACGAGCGTGCGAGTTGTTCGAGCGTCCGGATATAGGCCGCCGCTACACCACCGCGGGCGAAGGGCAACACGGCCACGTCGTGCACGTAGAGGCAGTCCGCATCGTCGGGCAAGCTTGCTAGGAAGCAATCGAGCGGCGGAATCTGATACTGCTTCCAGGGGTGGGCAAGGCCGTAGCCGACTATCCCTTCATCCCCGACGAGCACGCGGCAGCCGTCGGGACAAAGCCGCATCTTCTCCGCAAACACGTCAGGCCGCTCAAAAAGATCGGGATGGATGCGCTCTGCGATCGCGATGATCGCAGCAATGTCGGTCGTGCTGGCCGGACGCCAACGAGGCTTGCTCACGTCTATCCTCATCCCCTCTCATTCGTCCAATCGATTCGGTCGCTACCATGGGCGCAGCGAAGAATATCGCTGCCATCGTCGCAGGACAACACGCCGCTCGGCTCCCGAATCGTGATCCGGTTCAGATACCGTTTCCCGCTCGCGTTACGGCGGGAGTCGTTGACTCGTCCGGAAAGACTACAAGTATGAAGCGCGGTACGGAGGTAAGTGGCGGCAATTGATCAAGTACGAAACGCTTGATGATACTTGAGGAAAAGGATCTCTCGGCTTTGCTCCTCCCGGCCAGAAGAAAGACAATGGATTTCTCTCCTTCGGCAAGTCGTGGCGGCAAGATCTTCCAGCGTCCACAAGCCCTGATCCATCAGCACTACGGACTGCGCCGCAGCGCCATCGTTGTCGCGCGCCATGGAAAACTGCCCCCTCAGCGTCACGAGGAATTGCCCCCTCCTCGGATAGCTGAGGAGAGAGTGAATGAAGCAGGAACGAATCACTGAAGGCTCGCCGTGGAGTGATCCACGGGGGCAAGTGATGAAGACGCCGGATGACGTGGCGGAGATGTTGCGCCTGAGAGCGTGCGGGGGGGTCTGAAGCGGATTGCGCGGCAGCTGGGCTGCAGCCATCACACGGTGAAGGACTACGTGGCGGGGGGCGGGGTGAAGCCGTTCAAGCCGCCTGAGCGGCCGAAGCGTCTCGACGGTCTTGAGGGTTGGCTGCGCGAGAGGCTCATTCGTTCATCGCGGCAATGCCGACGTGGTGCGCCAGGACCTCTTGGTCGAGAAAGGCGCGGCAGTTAGCCGGCGAACGCTGCAACGCGCCGTGCAACCCTATCGCCAGGTGCTGAAGGCGGAGGTGCTGGCGACGACGCGGTTTGAGACCCCGCCGGGCCGACAGCTGCAGATCGACTTCGGGGAGCGCCTGGCCGATATCGGAGGGGCGAAAGTCAAGGCATTCGTGTTCGTGGCAACGCTCGGCCACTCGCGACGGCTTCATGTGCGTGCGTTCCGGGCCGTGAGGCAGGAGCATTGGTTTGCCGGTCTCGAGAGCACATTCACGACCTTCGGCGGTGTGCGCGCGATGCCTCAGCAGGACCGATGCAGGTCGTCTACGGCGACCACGGGCGAGAACTCGTCACTACGAAGCATCGATCGCTGAAAAGATCGACACCGACATAACTGCCTTTCTCGATTGGTACAACACCGAAGGGAAAATCGATCCGCTCATCAAGGCCGCAATCGCGCGTCTGTGGTTCGTGACGATCCATCCCTGTGAAGACGGCAATAACGTATCGCGCGCGCCATTGCCGACATGTCGCTTGCGGCTCCGGAAGGAATTCCGCAGCGCTTCTACAGCATGTCCGTTCAGATATGACGTGAGGGAAAGACCGACTACAACGTGCTGGAGACCACCGACCTCGGACGTCACGCCGTGGCTTGAGGGTTCCTGGGCCACCCTGAACGCGCCTTCAGGGGGCAGAAACCATTCTCGCGGCCGTGCTTGAAAAGCGGACGTCTGGAAGTGGCAGTCGCGAGACGTAGACCGTATCGTGACCGGCTAGGCGGAGCGCATGAATTTGGCTAGCCTTACAACCAATGAGGGAGTGAGACGTTGCCGCAAGGACAGTAGGCCGGCACATTGAGCCGCCATCAACGGTGCTTCGACTGCGCCGCGTCGAAGCGTGGCGGAGAGTGCGGCTAGAGCGACTGCTCAGCAAGAGTGATCCGGACAGGACCAAGCGCATTCGCGCCGCGCGTCTGTATCTGGAAGCTGGCGCTCGCCGGATGGCCGCTGAGCGCGGGATCATTGATCGCTGATGTGGGAGTTCGACAGCATCCTGCGGGGCAAGCGATCAGCGGGACAACATAAAGACGCCGGGCGTCGTCGCGAAGTTGGCTTCGGGTGCAATCTATATGCATCACGGTACGCTGTCTCCGTGCGGAGCGCTTCGCGAAACTGGTTCGCAGGCAGATAGCTTGTCTTCCCCGATAGCTTCGTGGACATCTTGATCCAAGAGAATTCTGCCCCGTTATCACCGGCCCACTGTGCTGCTCTACTGATGGGCCAGCAACGTCGCGGCCGCGCCGCCGCCTGTCGCAGTGAGACCCGGGCCGCAACCCGATCGACAAGCCATCCCCGCATAAGCCAACCCACTGCAAGCGCCAGCAGATGCGTTCGCCACTGCGATCAAGGAATGCAGGGCAAAACGACTATCAGGCGAGTTGAAGGGCTTCGCCTAACCCAGTGTCCGAACACTCGCATCATCGCGGCTTTCAGAAAGGCGATCTACAATACCTTCATTTGATAGTGCTCCTGACGACAAATCGCATGCAGATTGCGAAGCCTTGACCAACAGCAGTTGTCAGAAGCCAGACGCCAGCGTAGCCAATTAACAGGCGTTCGCTAACATGGTCACGGCGCAGAAAGCCCGAGACGCGATAAGGTCGAATAAAAAACAAAGCCGCCCGCGCGGCGGCACTTCTGTGTGAAAGAAGGCGCAACTTGTTCCGCCCCCGCCGATGTTGCCACAAGCGCGACATTGCACGCGAAGGTGCAACGACCGTCCGCCCCCGCTGCCGCATTGGGCGTCTTTCTCTATCTTTCGCTGACGATTGCCGCGATCAGTTCAATGCCTGAATGGGGCTGCAAGAGGCGGGCATTTTTATTGCACACGTTGTCATGAGGCTCATCGTGCATGCTTCATGTCAATGTGAAAAACCGGCGCGCAGACCGGCCGCATCAAGATGGACGTGCGGCGAGTGGACCGATCTGGATAGCGAAAAAGCTATAAGTCCCGAGTCGTAGAATTCGAGTATATTGCCGATCGTTGCGCCCAACACGGCGCTGCCGGTCAGGTCTGAAGCTGACTGATCTCGATGAGCGTGTGACCGAACGGTACCTTAAGTACCGAGCGCGGAAGCTGTGCATCCAGGCGGGCGACCGGGCGGCGCTGAAGCGGTTGCTATCGGTGTTGCGCGAGGCGGGCATGATTGCACCTGCGCCACTGCCGCCGACCACCCCGGAGCACCAGATATTCGAGGGGTTTAGTGATTATCTGCGACAGGAACGCGGGCTGGCGCCGAGGTCCATCATCTGCCACCTGCCATCCATTCGCCGCTTCCTGCGTGAGGTATGCCCTGCTGGTGCCCGCGATCTCGGCAACATCAGCCGGGAGGGCGTCACCCGCTACATCGAGCGCCACGCCCGGGATGGGAGCGCGGAATCCGGGAAGCGGATGTGCTGGTCGCTGCGCGCATTTCTCCGATACTTCCATCATAAGGGGGTGACTCGGCTTGCACTGGCGGATTGCGTACCGTCGGTCAGGCAATGGAAGCTCGCAAGCCTGCCGACCTATCTGTCCGCCGCGCAGGTCCAGAAGGTCCTCGATGGTTGCGATCGGGCCACCACGATGGGACGGCGGGATTATGCCATCCTGATGCTGCTGGCGAAGCTCGGTTTACGGGCTGGCGAGGTCGCGACCCTCACCCTGGATGATATCGACTGGCGATCCGGCGAGATGCTGATTCGCGCCAAGGGTCGGCAGCGAGCGCGAATGCCGATGCCTCCAGACGTCGGTGCGGCCATCGTTGCCTACCTGCGGGATCGCCGTTCGACGTCGTCGTGTCGCCGGCTGTTTCTGCGCACGCCGGCGCCTCACGTCGGCTTTGCATCCGGTTGCGCGATTACGGTGATCGCCAAGACCGCCCTGGAGCGCGCCGGCGTCCGTGGCTACGCCCACCACGGCGCCCACATCTTCCGACACAGCCTTGCTACCGAGCTTCTCCGATCCGGCGCCACCTTGTCAGAGATCGGCCAGTTGCTGCGACACGAGAGCCATGACACCACGCGCATCTATGCGAAGGTGGATATCCAGAGACTCCGCACATTGAGCCTGCCGTGGCCGGGAGGCGCGCAATGACCACTCTGCGATCCGCACTCGAGCAATATGTGAGCATGCGCCAAGGGCTTGGATACAAGTATCAGCAGCAGGCCCGGCGGCTCGCCAATTTCGTCTCCTTCATGGAGGAGCGCAAGGCCGTGACCATCACCACGAAGCTCGCCGTCGCCTGGGCGACTCTGCCACCCGATCGTCACGCATCCTGGGTCTTGCGATTGATCGATGTACGCGGTTTCGCGCGCCATGTCGCGAACATCGATCCCGGGACGGAGGTGCCACGCGCCGGGATCTTGCCACCCCTGAAGCGTGCCAAGCCCTACGTCTACAGCGATGCGGAGATCGAGGCGTTATTGAAGGCGGCACGTGCCCTGCCTCCCGCAAACGGACTGCGGCGCTGGACTTATCATTACCTGTTCGGGCTGATCGCAGTGACGGGCATACGTCTGTCCGAGGCGATCGGGCTTGAGCGTGCCGATGTCGATCTCAAGGAAGGCTTGCTCACAGTTCGAGAGAGCAAGTTCGGCAAATCACGCCTCGTGCCCTTGCATCCGACGACCCGTGCAGCTCTCCGCAGCTACGCCAAACGGCGAGATGCTCACCTCGGGTCGTGCTGCGGTACGCACTTCTTCTTGGCCGAGCGCGGTGGCCGATTGCGGCACCAGTATGTTCACCGTGTTTTCTTGTGCTTGTCCCGCGAGATCGGCCTACGGCGCCCGGGCGACCATAGCGGGCCACGCATACACGATTTCCGGCATCGCTTCGCCGTCCGCACACTTCTCGGCTGGTATCGCGACGGGACCGATGTCGAGCAGCAGCTTCCGGCGCTTTCCACCTATCTCGGCCACACCTGCGTGCGCGACACCTATTGGTATCTTTCGGCCTGTCCGGAGCTGATGGAAGGGGCCGCCCGCCGTCTCGACCGGCGCTGGGAGGTCAAGCCATGAAGCCAAGCAGCAACCTCGCCGCGCTCATCGAGCGTTACTTCACCGTGCGGCTCATGCACGAGCGCAATGTCAGCGCCAACACGATCGCATCCTATCGAGACACGTTCCGGCTGCTGTTCACGTTCGCACAGGCGCAGCTCCGCAAGCCGCCGTCGGCCTTGGCCCTCGACGATCTAAACATGCCCTTTATCAGCGCGTTTCTCGCTGATCTCGAGACGAAGCGGGACGCCAGCGTCAGGACGCGCAACCTGCGTCTGACAGCGATTCGCTCCTTTTTCCGGTTCGTGTCTTTCGAGGAGCCGGCTCACAGCGCCCTGATCCAGCGCATCTTGGCGATTCCAAGCAAGCGTCACGACAAGCGCCAGGTGCATTTCCTGGCACGGTCCGAGATCAAGGCGATTCTTGCCGCTCCTAATCGCACGACTTGGCTCGGACGTCGCGATTATACCTTGCTGCTGCTTGCGGCCCAGACCGGCTTGCGCCCGTCCGAGCTGATCAGCCTCGACAGGGGTGCCGTCCACCTCGGCACCGGCGCGCATGTGCGATGCGTCGGAAAGGGTCGAAAGGAGCGATGCACGCCACTAACCGCGCACGCGCGCGGCGCCCTCCAGGCATGGCTCAAGGAACCGGCGCGCCACGGCGCAAACGCGCTGTTCCCCAACATGCACGGTGGTCGGCTCAGCGCCGACAGCGTCCAATCGCTCCTGGCCAAGCATGTGCGTGTCGCCAGCGAGAGCTGTCCGTCACTGGCGTCCAAGCGGGTATCGCCGCACGTGCTCAGGCACAGCGCTGCGATGGAGCTGCTGGAAGCGGGCGTCGATTGCTCGGTAATTGCGCTGTGGCTCGGTCATGAGTCGATCGAAACGACGCAGACCTACCTGCATGCCCATCTCGCACTCAAAGAAGCGGCCCTCGCTAAGCTCAAGCCGTACGCACACCGCAAGCGAACCCGCTTCCAGCCGAGCGACCGCCTGCTCGCCTTCCTTGAGGCGCTGTAAGATGCCAGACTATGCCGAATGGAAGCAGGACGACGATCGCTCGACCAGCGGCAAATCCGCGCGAACGACGGGCTCTTCCCAAAACCATTCGGCATAGTTCGGCGGTCGGCATAAACGGCAAAACTCCATGAACTCGATCCTCAGATCTATCTGACGGACGTGCTGGAGCGGATTGTCTCCGGGCGAACCAAGAGCCACCAGCTCCACGAGCTGCTCGTCTGGAACTGGAAGGCGGCCCGTGAGCGCATCGCACAGGCTGCAGCATGAGCCCACGTCGCCCTAAAGCTTCATCGTCGATGGCGGCCGCCGCCATGCCGCTTGCGGAGCTCGAGCAATGGCTCCAGGCTCGCGTCGATCAGCATCCTGCCGCCACCGGTCTCCCCATGCTCGACGGCTACGTCGCCGCGATCGTGGCCGGACCGGTGTCGATGAGCCCGCTCGATTGGATATGCCCACTGCTTGCCATCGATGCCGATGCCTTCAACCACGGCGGCACCCCGGAGTTCGCTGCGATCTCCGCCGTCGCGCTGCGTCATAACGAGATCAGCCAGATCCTTTCCACCACGCCTAACCAGTTCGCCCCGATGCACCGGCGTCAACCCAACGGCGTCGTCGATCCGCGACCATGGTGCCAGGGATTCTACGCCGCGATGCGGCTCAGGCTGTCGGCGTGGGCGCCATTGCTGGACGCCAGCAACGTCAATCACCGCCTGCTGCTGCCTATTCTGCTTCACTGTCGCGACGATCAGGCCGGTCCGCTGCTCGGACCGCCACGGACCGGCCGCGAGACCCGAGACTCTCTGCGCAACGCCCACCTCGATATTCCCGCAGCCGTCGAGGCCATGCGCCAATACTGGATGCCGATCCGCTACGCACGCTAATCACCGCCGACGTGGGAGCTCATACCGGTTACGAATGGCAGGCTGCGCGCCTTTCGAATCTAGCCCTGTAAAACGACGAAACAGCTTCGACTTGTTGAAGATGTAACCGAAGAGCGGAAAGAGCTCAGTTGGTACGCCACGTACGCAACTTTTTCTTTTGCTACAGGCTGAATTGAATTACTTGAAGCCAGCACGCGTAGACCTCTTCGCATCACCTGCATTCGGTGAATCAGGATCATCTTTTAGCCAAATTGCAAATTTGTTTTGCGAGATCCGCCAGGAGATTGGCGGTGCCTAAGCGGTATACTCTCCTACCGCTGCCCTAACGGGCGTTTCCTCCCTTGACTTGGCCGCCGGTCCTATGGATCGGCGGCTCACTTCGGTATCGGGTCAACGCTTTCAGCATTGACGGAATCATAGATCAATCTGGAGCTCGACGACGACGGCGCTGGGGGGCCATGGTGTATCGGGATTGAAACTATTTATGCAGCATAGAGGTGTGCAATTCAGCATTCGAGAAGTATTGCCGGGCGAGTGGCGCTACAGTTTCCAACTCGATGGCAAGACGATCAGTGGCCGAACCCGAACGAGGTTGGAGCTTCTTGCGGTTCGTCGGGTCAAGGATCGCATCAATCGTGAATTGAATCGCGGCACGGAACATGTGAGTTGATATAGAGCTGCGCTCCTGTTCCAAATGCTATTGGGGCGAAGCCGTGGGCGCGGATTCCGCCATTCCGCCACCTGCTAATCTATCAGTGCACATCCACCGATGATAACGAATTTTCATTTTAGACACGGACCGCTAGCTAACTAAGGGGGCATTGCGTGCCAACATACCTGGCATCTTACGATATAAAAGAAACTAGCCCAGATCCACATTCCACGTTTCTCAAGCAAGCCGCGGCCCACAATTGGAAACTTTGGATACTCGCCACCAACAACATCTGGTATCGCCTACCGAACACCACTCTTGAAGGCACCTTCGCGAATATCGAGGCGGCGAAAGCAGCATTGGAAGCAACTCGCGCCGCCACCGAAAGGGAGATGGGACGGACCGTAACGATGAACAAATGGATCATTGTCGACTACGGAGCATCGAGCTTTAATTCGGATCAAAGACAGAATGTGTGACTCAGCTATTGGAGCAACCGTTCCGCCTCAGGGCCATAGGGACTATCGCATAGCGCTAGCTAAGATCGGCTTGCAACCTCGAGAGACAGCTCATAAAGTAACGTGTATTGAATGGAGCCATTACCATGTCCGACGAAAAAGACGGTTCGCAGCCCGTCAACCAAAATTATACTCCCGAAGTCATCAAAAACTACAGACCCGCGACGCTGCCAAACCAGCAGCATCCGGGTCATGGGGTAGACGGAAATTATATTCCGACGACCGATACGATTCCTAGTTCACCACCGCCGAAGCCAAAGAAGTAATTCGATTTAAATCCGGCGACGGAGATCTACTCTCGCGATTTGATCGGCGGGAATATACGTAGTCGTCCGTGAAGATCGGCTAAGCGATTGAGGCAGAATCGCATTTGCTGGTGTGGACTGTTTTTGGATTGCAAGGTTTTGATGTTTCGAGCCTCGGAACCTTGCAATTTCATTTTCAGGATTCAGTCGAATCGCCAGTCATGATTCCGTGGTCGCGTCGGAGGTGACGATGCGACCGAAGAAGCAAAGGACGACGGGATCTGGCGATCTGTTCCGGGCCAGGCTGGACCAGATCATCAACATGAAGCACGAGCTGGTTCAGCTCGCCGGCAAGGTCGATTGGGACTGGATCGACGGCGAGATCGCGCCGCTCTACAGCGAGAACGGTCGGCCGGGGATCGCGACCCGCTTCGTGATCGGGCTGCTGCTGCTCAAGCAGATTTACGGCCTGTCCGATGAGGGGGTGTGCGAGCGCTGGGTCCACGACCCGTATTTCCAGTACTTCACCGGCGAAGAGTTCTTTCAGCACGCGTTTCCGCACGAGCGCTCGGACCTGAGCCACTGGCGCAAGCGGCTCGGCGACAAGCTGGAGCTGTTGCTGGCCGAGAGCCTGCGGGTGGCGCACGAGGCCGGCGCGTTACGCAGCCAGGACCTCAAGCGGGTCACGGTCGATACCACCGTGCAGCCGAAGGCCATCGCCTTCCCGACCGATGCCAAGCTGCTGCACGCGGCGATCAGGGGGCTCAACCGCCTGGCGAGGAAGCACGGGGTCAGGCTGCGGCAGTCCTATCTTCGCATTGCCAAGACCGCGGCCATGATGGCGGGACGCTACGCCCATGCCAAGCAATTCAAGCGGCATCAGCGGCAGTTGCGTATCCTGCGCAGCCGGCTGGGCCGGATCATCCGCGATATCCGCCGCAAGATCGAAGGTCAGGCCGTGCTCGAGAACGCGTTCGCCCTCCCGCTCGGCCGGGCCTCGCAGATCCGCTCGCAGCAGCAGCGCCAGCGCGGCTGGAAGCTCTATTCCTTCCACGCCCCGGAGGTGGAGTGCATCGGCAAGGGCAAAGCAGCCGCGCCTTACGAGTTCGGTGTCAAAGCCTCCATCGTCACCAACAACCGCCGTGCTCCCGGTGGCCTGTTCGTGCTGCACGCCAGGGCGCTGCCCGATAACCCCTACGACGGTCATACCTTGCGCGACGTCATCGACCGCACCGAGACACTCACCGGCTGCGCGATCGAGCGGGCCTATGCCGACAAGGGATATCGCGGCCACGACGCACAGAACCCGCGCCGTGTCTTCATCTCCGGCCAGAAGCGCGGGGTCTTCGGTATCATCAGGCGCGAGCTGCGCCGCCGCTCCGCCATCGAACCCATCATCGGACACCTGAAGACCGATGGTCACCTCGGCCGCTGCTACCTCAAAGGCCGCGCCGGAGACGCCGCCAACGTCATCCTCTCAGCCGTCGGCCACAACTTCCGCCGCATCCTCGCCTGGCTGAGGGGTCTTTGGCGCCTCTTCCTGGCCACCCTCATCGCAGCCATCAGCGACCGTTCACCGCTGCAATCGGCTTCTTAACGGACGACTACGTAATCTCGTGCCCCCAACTTGCGTCAATGGGATCTGCTACTGGAACGAACCCTACGCCGCGTTTGCTTTGTTTGTCGGTAAGTTTGTCGGTGACATACATTAAGATATCGCCTTTTGCGCCCAATACGCAGGGACCATTCGGGCTCGCCTGAAATCTCGAAAGGTTGTCGCACATCAGCCAAGTCCCATCCTTCAACTGAACGACTAGTTGAGTCGCCACACATCGTTCTCCATGAAGTGCCATCCAAGCGCTTGGTAGATCGTCCGAATGACTGATGCGCGTTGCTCGCAGCATGCGTTCAAAGCGAGGCCGCCCGAGCACTCTCCACGAGGCGCCAGCAGCCAGCGCAAAAAGGAACGTGATGCCTGATGAGACTACCAGGGAAAGATTGAGAACCCACCGGCCAGAATAGAATGCAAAAGCGGAGACGAAAGCAAAAACTAAGATCGAAAAGGTGACGTCGGCCGGCTTGTGGTGATCTCTAATTCCAACGTTCGCAATATAGTATGCGACGTAACCACAAGCGACCAAGAGCAACGTCGACCACGACTGATTCAGCGCTAGTTCGACGGCTTCTTTCGTCATTCGCAAAACGTAGCGCGATTAAGGCCGAGACGCAATCAGAGAGCTGACGTCAGAATGAAAGCGCCATCTTATGCGCCCTGCGCTCAGCTATTTTGCGTTTCAATCGACTCTATCTAGGCGCAGGATTCAGCCGACGCCAAGCGGTCCAGTCGTTCGGAACAGGATGCAGCGGTCCGCCGATTTCGTCCCCTGGCCAGCGATCGATGATGCGCTGAGTGACGCCGTCGCGCGAAACGGTGGTGAGTTCGGCAAAACCACCGACGCCACCAAGGCCGGCCAGGATAGCGTTTGGCGAATTGACTCGTTCATGGCAGTCCACTTGATAACCTAGACCCATCTCTACAGCTTCTCTCCGCGTGCCACTGCCGCGATCATCGATCGTATGTGCTTTGCTCCCTCTCACCGAATGGCCGGCGCCCGATCGAAAATGAGTTCGTGGTGATCCACGAAGACCGGAGGGCCGCCGGATCAGGTTGGCGACTGAGCGCAGTCCGGCGTTCTGGACCTATGCCGTCAGTGGCGCTACCCGTCCCACCATATAGCGGCGGGGTGCAACTGATCTGGAGGCCGCTAGGAACTGCTTCCGTCGGGCATCGAAGCGGTTCTATGGTGATCTGAGCCTCAAGAGCATCGAGCTCTGGCATCATGCCGACCACGCAGCCTAGGGCGCGTGGATCCACCCAGGAAGACCGATGATCGTCTATTTTTCATGCCAGGGCTGCGGCACCAGTTATTCTGCGGTTCAGGAGCCGGCATCCGCTCCTTTGAAGAGCTCGGGCCTTTTTGTCTGCATGCGTTGCGGGAAGCCCGTCCATCATTGGTCAGGAGCCTATAGTTACACTGACTGGAAACGCATGGAATTCGGAGATAGCAAAGATGGCTCGGACCTCCTCTGAGTGAGACGCCGGCTGTGCGCAATTGTTAGTGGATCTGCTGGATCGAAACACCCAATCAACGATTGGTTGGTCTATCACAGGCAGGCACCTCAACGGGAACAGCAAAGCCAGCCTTTACCCGATCCATAACGACCAGCGTCTTGAAGCATTTGATGTCCGGATTCTTGTAGAAGAAGCTTCTGGTGAATTGCTCGTAGTCCTCCATGGTACGCGCGGTCACGTATAGAATAAAGTCAGCATCACCGGTAACGTAGAAGCCATTGACGACTTCAGCTGACGATTTGATGGCCTTCTTAAACCTATCAATGATATCACAACGCTCCCGCTCCATAGTCACAAGTACAAGCATCTGGATGGGTCTTCCAACGGCCTTCGGCGAAACGATCGAGATATCTGCCTCGATGATGCCTTCCGAGCGCAGCCTCTTCAACCGGCGTTGGCACGCGGTTGCAGAAAGCCCCGCTATTTCGCCGATCACCTCGGAGGTCAGACGATTGTTCTTTTGCACCATTTCGAGGATGCGAGCGTCTATCCGATCGTATGGCATTGCATAATAGCTCCAACCCTGAGGCGAATTCACCACTAGATCCAGGCGCGGGCGAAGAGAATTGTCCAACGGCATGAAGGCATGGAAGATTCGATAGGTGTCGGCTCCGGTCTTCTTTACTCGCTTAACTCTCCGGGCATCGAGGCGCCAATCACGGGAAAGCGGCACCGGCCGCTTAAGCATGCTCGATGCCGTGGGCGCGCCGACCGCCTTCGTATCATTGACGGTCTTGGACGTCGACAAACCTCAAGGCGGTTGTCCGCGTTCACGGCTGCGTCGTATCCTCCCGATGCGCTTTCCGAAAGAACTGAAGTGCGTTGCCGCGCATGATCCGGTCAATCAGGTCACGGGTGTCCTCAAGCTCGATCCAGCCTTCGGCGACCAATTGCGAGACAGCTCGTGCGATTCCACGGCGCGCTACGCACGCATGGCCATAAATGGGCTCGACAGCAACATAGTCACCGCCGAAGGTGAAGATCTTGTTGGACGGAACCGCCATCAAGAACTCCTTCAAAAAGCGAACGCCCGCCACCGGATTAATGATCCATGCCCAGCACATGTCGATCGCAGCGTTAGGATAATGTTTGGCCAGCGCGATAAACTCGTGCTCGTATGGGTAGCCGATGTGCATGAGTACGAATCGGGTTTCGGGAAAATCCTGCAGCAGACGGCAAACGTCTGCGGCATTGCTGCGAGTGCGGGCGAGTTGCATCACGCCGTAGCCAGCCAACACGCCTGTGTGCAGTTTGACCGGCAAGCCGTACTCGCCAGCTTTGCCGACGCAATAGCGAAATAGATAGTCTTGCAGCGCCTTGAGGTCCCCAGGACCAAGGGCGTGCAATGCGCCTACTCTGTCGGCATGGTGGGGGAATAGTCTTGCGGCATGCGCCTTGGTGACCGGCTCGAAATCGAGGGCGCGCGAGTAGGCAATTTGCGATTTCACAGCCACGGCTTTGCGGCCGTATGTTGCGAAATAGAAGTCGACAACCTCGAGCCATTCATCGAGCGTCGTCGGGCGTCTACCCGTTTCGGCTTCCACCCACGCAAAGTCAGCAGCACTACACCGGCACAATTGAAGGATGCTTATGTCGTGGTCGAGCAAATCCGGCTGCTCGGTCTCCATAAAGATGCGCTGTAGCGAATTGACGTGGCAGCCTTTGATGTTTGCCAGGTCCAGAATGCGTGCGTAAAAACCCGGCTGAACGGTTTCACGGTATTTCTCGGCGATGCGGGGCAGGCTTTCGGCGGTCAGGTCCTCTTCACCGTAAACGCCACGAAACGTATGGCGCAGCGCCTGGGCGTAGCCGGTATGGCGGATGCGTTCCCAATAGGGGGCGATCAGCCGATATTTTTCCTGGCTCGTAAGGTCCGGCCCGAGAAACGCTCGTAGGTCGGAAGCTGGCAGGCCTGCAACCACCAGATCCTCGGCAGCATAGGATCTGAATAGATAGGCCCAGTCGTTGCATGGTAATGTTCGTGGATGGATCGCTCCGGAAAGGCGCTGACTTTCCTCGATCAGATGTTCATGGGTGTCCACAAATGGCGTCTCCTCGACCCATTGCGCGATTTGTCGATCTGCGTCTGTCATCGACTCCCAGCCAACCGCTCCGCTTCTCATTTCGCGCTCCTTTTTGGTGACGACAGTTGCTTGCGTCTGCATTCACGATCGCACCGAGCATTGGACCATTCTGTCGGTCCGGTGTTGACGTCGTACCGCCGTGACGGCTTCGCGTCGTCGCGGGCAAGCTCAGTAATTGACGACATCACTAGGGTGGGCAACGCGCTCTTTAAGCGCATCGGTCATTGGGAAATTCAGATTGATGTTTTTCGGCGGGATCGCAGCTACGAACCATTTGTCGTAGATTTTGATGAACTCGCCGGAGGCCATGAGTTTGGAGAGAACGTCGTCAACTATCCTTTTGAAGTCGGGATCGTCCTTCGAGAACATCAGACCATAGTAATAAACGGTACCGTAGTTAGCTTTTAGAAAGATGAGGTCAGCTGGTTTCGAATAATCCGCCTTCATGCCGGCCAAGAGAATGTCAGCTTCCACCCACGCCGCCACACGGCCGGTCGTAAGCAGCAGTAATGATTCCGCATGATCTTTGGCTTGCGCGATAGTAAGATTGAGGTCGTCTCCCTGCGAAATGCCTTTGGCAATGCCGAGAGCATCGGAACCCTGAGTTACGACAACGGTCTTTCCCTTCAGGTCTTTCGGTGTCTTGAGCCCGCTTGACGCCTTTGCGAGCCAAGCCGTTTGACTGGCGAAGGTTGCAACGCTGAATGACACCTGTTCCAGACGCTGCTTACTGCTGGCAGTGCCACCGCACTCGATGTCGATCGTGCCATTCTGGATAAGTGGGATCCGGTTTGACGAGTTGACGGGCGTGAGCTTCGTCTGAATGTCCGGAGTGCCAAGATCAACTTTCAGACGGTCGACGACGTGCGCGCAAAGGTCGAGCGAAAAACCAACAGGCTTCTGATCGGCGCCGAGATAGGAAAAAGGTATCGAAGCCTCGCGGTAACCAATGCTGATCACCCTTTTCGATTTGATGTTGTCAAGCGTTGGCCCCGCCTGGGCCGTGGAGATCGCTATTCCGGTGATCACAGTCGCTGAAAGCAGTGCAAACATTTTAGCCATGGAATTCCTCTGATTCATATGAGCCGCGCTTTTGCGTCTTTGGCCTTGGGCAACGCGTGCGTTGCCACGCGACCCACGCGCGATCAGGCCTCGCTAGGATTGCCCCTTCCAACAGCCGGCAGACGCCTAGTGCCCGAACCTGGAAGCAAAACATCCGCTCATTTCCGCACCGCACATAAACCGGGCAGCACTCAGCCGTGGCTAAATGATAGGCCTCACGATCCGTTTGGCACCATATAAATTTCAGTTTGCGAGTTTTTTAATTCCGAAATATGATAATTTAATTACGGGCGACGTCACAAATTCGACAGGTCCGCCCTAACCACCACTCGTGAGATGCTTCCGCCCGTCGGCGATCATGCTCAATCGGGAAACACGAAATCCATGCAATGTGCATTTTCTAAACTTTGGGAATCCGTGCTTTTCATCGTTCACAGTCGGCCCCTTCGCGCGGGCGGCACTCACTTCGAGCGTCTTTCCCGCAGCACAAAGGGTGCACGTTTAGAGCACCGCGGCGCCGACCAAGGCTGGGATGGTCGAGACCGAGCCAAATGGGACGCAAGTCCTGGTCGAACCGGGGGTGAAGCTGGCGATGCCTTCGTTGGTGTCGTCGGCGCTTCGGGACCCGACTGATCACACGACGTCTCACCTCGAGGTGTGCTGGCGATACAGCCGCTTTCGCAAGTCAATTCCTTACGCAAGCTCCAAGTCTACACGGCTCAAGAAAAGAGCGGCCACCGCCGGCGCGGTGGCCAAGTCAGGGAGAAGTGGAAGCTGACACGCTGATCACCGAGCTTGACGGGCAGCCCACGACACGTGTCAGGCGGCAGGCTGTATCGAAAATCCCCTCGTACGTCTCCGAGGTCCTTGAATTGCCCGCCACCAATTTTCATCTTGGCTACGTTTCGGCGGAAAACGCCGCCGGTACGCGCGGCGTTAAGCATTCCTTCCGGCTCCCGATCAGAATGATCTGGCGAGGACATCCGAGTTCGATCGATTCCATGGATCGAACCGACTGCGGCTCGGCTCTTTTGACCGACTTCGGAAGACGACGATCTGCATTCGTTAACTCGTACTTCCTTTTGATCCATGCTCGGGATCTATGATGCCAATCGCGCTCGCGTCGGCCTGGTAAGTCGACGCGGATCGGTCGTTTGGGCAATCAAATCCGGGGAAAGACCCGGCTCCTCGTCAAGTACTTCGCGGATTGTCTTGCCCGAGATCAGCACCTTCTTCGCCAGCTCGGCCGCACGCTCATAACCGATCGCTGGGCTGAGGGCTGTCGCAACCGCAGCGCTGGCCTCGAGGTGTCTAAGACATACTTGCTCGTTTGGCGTGATCCCGGTGACGCACTTCGTGCGTAGCACCTCGATCGCATTGATCAGCAGCTCGAGAGAATGGAGAACATTGTACGCAATCACAGGCTCCATGACGTTCAATTGGAGCTGCCCGGCTTCCGCAGCAAGTGTGATAGTTAGATCGTAGCCGATGATTTGGAATGCGACCTGATTGACGACTTCCGGCACCACCGGATTGACCTTGCCAGGCATGATGGACGAGCCGGGCTGAAGCGGCGGCAGATTAATTTCGTTTAGCCCTCCGCGTGGTCCACTAGAAAGTAGCCTTAGGTCGTTGCAGATCTTCGACAGCTTAGTCGCCGTTCGTTTGAGCATACCGGAAAACAAAACGAAGGCTCCGGTATCCCAACAAGCTTCGATCAGGTTGCCGGCCGCAACGAGCGGGAGACCCGATATCTCGCAAAGTTCCGAAATGGCAAGTGCCTGATAGTCGGGATTGCTATTGATGCCGGTACCGATCGCTGTGCCTCCAAGATTGATCTCCTGGAAGAATGAGGCGATCTCTCCGAGTCGAGAGACATCCTCGCGAAGGGTCGTCGCGAAGGCTTGGAATTCCTGCCCCAAAGTCATTGGGACGGCATCCTGCAATTGCGTTCGGCCGAGCTTTATCACTTCGCTGAAGCAAGTTGCCTTCTCCTCAAAGGCAATCGCGAGGCGCTCAAGTGCAGCCTGGAGCTGCCCGTGGGACAGCAATATCGCAAGCCGGATTGCGGTCGGATAGATGTCATTCGTGGACTGCGACAGGTTGACGTCATTGTTGGGGTGGACGACGTCGTATCGTCCCCGCGGAAGTCCCATGATTTCCAGGGCACGGTTTGCTATCACCTCGTTCATGTTCATGTTGGTCGACGTTCCCGCTCCTCCCTGGAAGACGTCGAGCGGAAATTCTCTCCACAGCACTCCCCGTGCTATTTCGCCGCAAACCTCGCAGATTACATCGGCCTTATTCTGCTCAAGATCTCCGAGGCTCGCATTTGCCCTGGCTGCGGCCATCTTCACGAATGCCAAGGCCTTTAGGAATATGGGAAAGTGGTTGATCGGAATGCCAGAGATCGGGAAATTTTCGATCGCGCGCGCGGTCTGCGGCCCATAGTAAGCTTTGAGGGGGATCGTCACCGGCCCAAGGGAATCGCTTTCAATGCGCTCTGTTGGCGATGCGCTAGTCATATCAAACTCTCATTTCTGTCATGGCTTTTCGGGGAAGACCGTGCGGGCCGCGACCTCAGTGGATGATCTGATTGAGGAAGGCCTTCGCGCGTTCCGTGTTCGGCGCGCGAAAGAAGGTGCTCGGATCGCCCTCTTCCACAATTGAACCGCGATCCATGAAGACCACACGATCCGCAACTTCGCGCGCAAAACCCATTTCGTGCGTGACGCAGACCATTGTCATCCCGTCCTGCGCGAGCTCAACCATGGTTTCGAGCACCTCTTTGACCATTTCCGGATCGAGGGCAGAAGTCGGCTCGTCGAAGAGCATGATCTTGGGCTGCATGCACAAGGCACGGGCTATAGCGACACGTTGCTGCTGGCCGCCCGACAATTGCGCGGGATATTTCTTGGCCTGATCGTGGATCCGGACTTTTCCCAGCAGCATCATCGCCCGGTCATTCGCCTCAGCCTGAGTAAGGCCCCTGACCTTCATCGGAGCGAGCATGCAATTTTCGATCACCGAGAGATGCGGAAACAGGTTGAAGCTCTGAAAGACCATGCCGACTTCACAGCGAACGTTGTTGATATCGCGAATTCGGTCCGTCAGCTCTATCCCATCGACCACTATACGGCCGGCGTCGGGCTTTTCGATATGATTGATGCAACGGATGAGAGTTGACTTCCCCGAACCCGATGGCCCGCAGAGTACGATCTTTTCTCCTTTGGCGACGTTGAGGTTGATGTCGCTCAGGGCATTGAAGCTGCCGAACCGCTTGACGAGGTGCTCGACGACAACCATCGACGCCTGGTCGCCCAGGCTAACTGTGCGCTCTTGTTGCATACTGATCTCCAGGTTGTAGTCCCTAGGAACAACGGGTCATCAGATAATCGATTGACTATCGGTGGGCGCCCGCAATTGCGGAGTTCTTGCGGAGCCAGGCGACAAATTGGGACGCGGCGGAGCTTATGATGAGATAAACAACGGCCACTGCGAGGTACATCTCGACGAGGCGGCCATTGAGCTGTGCCAGCTTCGAAGCCGCACCAAGAAGATCAGTGAGCGATAGTACGTAAACGAGGGACGTATCCTGAAACAGAATAATAGTCTGGCTCAGTATGATCGGGCTGGCGACCCGAAACACCTGCGGAAGGACGACATGACGATACGTATCGAATGTCGACAGGGCGAGAGCCTGGCAAGCCTCGAATTGTCCTTTGTTCACAGCACGCAACCCGACGCGGATGATTTCCGAATAGTAGGCGGCTTCGAACAAGCCAAACGTGATGAACGCCGTATAGGTGGCACCGACTGGAATCGGACGGCCACCGCCTGAGAGGTACCCCAGAACGATGGGTACCAGGAAGAAGAACCAAAACAGGACAAGAATGAGCGGAATCGATCGCATCAGGGCGACATAGCTACGCACGAGCTGGCTCAGAATGCGGAGCTCAAAGTGCTGCACGAGGGCGAAGAGCGTTCCAAGAAACATCCCGACCAGGAAGGCGGCCGCCGTCAAGGAAAGCGAGAACAACAATCCTGACCATAGATAGGGCCACGCCTGCACGACAATCGAAAAATCGAGGCTGTTCATTTCACGACCTCCATATTGCCAGGCAGGGGGCTCTCCAGCTTCATGTCGTCAAAATCTGATCCGACGGCTTCCCTGCCCGGTGCGGTACCGGGAATGCGCACGGCTTTGTCGATGAGCATCATCGTCTGGTAGGCGATCAGAGCCAAAGCAAGATAGATGAGAGTGGCGGCGCCGAATGCCGTGAAGGTTTGGAACGTAGCATCGCTGATTTGGCGCGCCTGAGCGGTCAGCTCCATCAAGCCGATGGTTAGAGCAACGGACGTATTTTTGTAGACGCCCATCACCTCACTTGTCAGACTTGGCACAATGAGCCGAAGTGCCTGCGGCAAGATGATATGACGATACATCAGATATCCGCTTAGGCCGAGTGCGGCAGCCGCTTCGTGTTGCCCGTTTGGCAAGGCTTCGATGCCAGCGCGAACCTGTTCTGCGATGCGCGCGGCGGTGTAGAGGCCGAGGCACCACAGGGCCGGAAAGAAAGATCCCCAAGGCGGCGGTATCTGCTTTATCCAGTCTCCCATGGTAGTTGGAAGAAGCTCGGGCAGGACGAAGTACCAGAGAAACATCTGTACGAGAACGGGGATGTTTCGAAAGACCTCCACGTACAATCGTGCTAAAGCCCGGAAGAAGGGGTTATGTACAGTTCGCCCTATGCCGACGGCGATTCCGATTGCGAACGCAATCCACCAGCCGAAGAAGGCAAGCGCCAACGTCCAACCAAGACCGGAAAGAAGCCAGTCGATGTAACGCTGGCCATCCATGGTCCTTTCAAGAAGAACTCCGAACATCGCGAGCCTCACGATTGCAGGTGCGCATAACGACCATGCTCCGCATGGCTGGTCGTCGTGCGCGTTGCGCCGGTGCCAGTCGACCGCGTCACTTGATTACGCGGCCTTCTCCTTCAGCACGCCAGTAAGCGGAAAGGCGTAATACTCACCCTTGGACGGGATAAGACCGCCGTCCGCTTCGCGTGCGTTTTCTCCAACTATGCCAAATCCTAAGCGGCCCTGAATGACTTTTTTAGCTGGCGTCCGCGGATGAGATGCACCAGACGATCCACATCGGCGGCGGTGTTGAACATGCCGAACGATACGCGAATGCCGTCGCGCTCGGGGGAAACACGCACGCCGTTCTCTTCGAAGTAGCTGAGCCATTCTGCCGCGGGAAGACCAACGACGTAGATATGAGGCGAGCGATGTTCCCGCTGACGCGGACCCACGAGACTAACGTCGAGTTCGTCCAGTTGAGCGATGAGATGATCACCCAGATCGAAGCAATGGTTCTGAATGTTCTCAACGCCGATCTGCTCGATCAAGTCAAGCGAAGCCCCGAGCGCGTGAACTGCGGGAAGATTGAAGTTTCCCAGCTCGAAGCGTCGCGCGCTGGGAGATGGCGTCAGGCAGTCGGGACGAGCGATAAGGTCGTGAGGAATCTCCGCCAAACTGGCAGCGGCAAGATAGGCAGGCTCCAGTTCCTTCAACGCCTTATTCCAATAAAGCAACCCGAGACCTTGGGGGACGAGCAATCCCTTGTGACTCCCGGAGCCGACGAAGGTTGCCTGGGTGGCCTTCGCATCGATTGGAACGATTCCGATTGCTTGCATGACGTCGACGACGAAGTAGAGCTTCTTGTCCGCGCAAAGCGCGCCGATGCTCTTGATATCGAAGCGATGCCCGGCGTGGAAGGTGACGTGCGACAGCGAGATCGCACGGGTCTTTTCGTCGATGCGCGGAAGGAACGTGTCGGCGTTTACGACGTCCGTCATCGGAAGGAAGTCGATCTCGACCCCTTTCTTCTTCAAGTTGAGAAAGGCATAGGTGTTGTTTGGATGATCCCCATGGATCATCAAAACGCTATCGCCGGCTCGCAGAGGCAACGCGTTCGCCGCGATGTTCATGCTTTCCGAGGTATTCTTCGTAAAGGCAATTTCGTCGGCCGACACCCCAAGGAAACGGGCTACTTTGGCACGCGTTTGCTCAACCCGATCGAGCCACACACCTTTCGGTCCGGCGGTCTCCAAGCCTTCACGAAGAAAGGTTTCGATGGCGGCCATTACGGGACGCGCGAGCGGCGCCTGAAAACCGGAGTCGAGGTAGACCATCCTTTCGGCTGCAGGAAACTCCTTGCGCACAGCTTCCACGTCGTAATGACGAGACATTCCCAATCTCCCTTTCAAAATAGCCGCCCGCACCGCCGATTCCCGGGCTTGGTCGTCATCCAAACCGGGCTCGTGCAATGCACAAAAACCGATCAACGACCGACAACGCCAACGTTATGAGCAAACCCGCGTAGGGTCCAAGCCGTTTTTTCATATTTCAGTAGCAATAATTCCGAAATCTGATAATTATCTTAGATGGAGGTCACAATGGCGGAACAGAAAAACACTGCAGGACCCCTCGACCGGGCGCTCGCCATAGTTGGCCATGTCGCTAATCAGACAAAGGCCGTCTCGGTCGCAGAGATCGCGAACGCCCTTTCGTTACCCGTTCCAACCGCGCATCGGCTTGTCGGAAATCTGGAAGAACGCGGCCTGCTTCAGAAAGCGCTTGGATCGAAGCGCTACGTGGTAGGCAATCAGTTGGTTATGCTGTCCGCCAAGGTCATCGGCGCGGCTTTTCGCACGGCGCGGCGGCACGCGGTGCTGCGCGCGGTTGCCGGCGAGATCGGCGAACAGTGCGAGATCGGTGTCGTGCGCGACAATCTCGTCACTTACGTCGACAGCGTACGCGTGTCCCAACCACAGGGGCTTCAATTCAATCCCGGCGAGGCAGCTCCGCTTCACTGCACCTCGACCGGAAAGATCTACATGAGCCGATTACCCGAAAGAGCGCGTGAAAAGCTATGCCGCTCACTCGCTTTGACGCAATACACTGATAAGACCATCGTGGATTGCGAGACCCTCCTGAAGCTTCTCGAGGAGACGCGCCATCGAGGGTGGGCAAAGACCAATGAGGAATACGTGAAGGGCGTCGTCGGCTGTGCGGTTCCTATCGTTTCTCCGGACCGAGAGCTGATCGCCTGTCTCGGCGTGTCCGTGCCCGCGGCCCGAGTCAGCTTTGCAGAGCTTGAGCGCTTCATTCCTCCACTTCAAAGAGCCGCCGAGCTCCTGTCGCAAACCATCCTTCAGACGGATAGCGAGGACGAAACCCTTGAGGATACTTGAGGAGACGGATCCCTCGGCTCCGCTCCTTCTGGCCGGGAGAAAGAGAATGGATTTCTCCTTCGGCAAGTCGTGGCGGCAAGATCTTCGAGCGTCCACAAGCCTGATCCATCGCCGTTACGGACTGTGCCGCAGCGCCATCGTCAACTAGCATGCCTAGTGGTTGATCGAGATGGAGGGCATCTGGCAAGGTAGATGCCAGGCCAGAGCTCAAACGGGATAATAGTTGCAGTGCGCCGACCTTCATGCACGATCACGGCACCACTCCCCCTGAAACGACAGATCCGCTTGGCGCATCTTTGCCAATCCGACTCAGGCCCGATCCTTGGCACGCACCGCTCGCATGTTGCTGCTCGCTATCATGCACAGTCGTGCCGGACGGCACACTTAGCTGATATAATCCAGCATCCGCTTCTCGCGCGGACCGGTTCAAGGCGCGGGCCGCCATTTGACGCATACAAATTGACCATCGGTGACTGCACGAAGTGTCTTCGGACAATCTCGTCCTGCCCCCCTCTCTATGAGCGACCGCGACCTACAGATTCCTGCCTGGGTCAGAGAGCCCTGCCATAAGACCCATCAGGTGTTCACCTTCCAGATCCCTAAGGAGAGCGCGGATGAACCGCGATGCCGAACTAAGCGGCATGGCCCATGTTGCTTTCGCCAGCCTGATCTTCGTTACTATGTCTTCGGCTATCAAGGTTGTAACGCAGACGATTTCCCCCTTGCAGGTGACTGTTCTGCGTAGCGTCCTGTCGATCCCAATCATCTTCCTTATTCTCCCTAAACACGTCCGCTTCGACTCCCGCCTCCTTTTTTCGAAAGAACATTTTTTCAGATCTGTATTTGGCTATACGGGATTTCTGGCATTCGTCGCTTGTGCATCGAAGCTTCCCCTAACGGTAGCTGCCTCAATACTCTACACGTCACCCATCTGGTCCTTGCTCTTGTCGGCGCTGGTACTGAAGGAGCGGCAGAACATCGCGACGGCCTTTGGACTGATTCTCGGGCTCTTCGGCATGCTTGCCATAGTTCAACCGACCATCAGCAGCGCAGACACATGGATTGTCATTGGCTTGATTGGCGCAGCCCTCGACAGTCTCGCTGTCATGATGATACGGCGCATAGCCAGCGTCGATGCTCCCGAACAGATGGCCCTATACTTTATGCTTTGGAGCTCTGTGATCGGCCTGCCTTTTGCAATCCCTGTGTGGGTTTGGCCGGCACCCGCTGATTGGCCGTTACTGTTGCTTATTGCGGGGTTGGCCGCACTGTTACAGATCGCGCTGGGGCGCGGTTATGCTCTCGTCCGCCTCGCGCGCGCCGCTCCACTCGACTTCGTCCGTCTGCCAGCAAGTTTACTGGTCGATCTGGTCTGCTTTGGCATCACTCCAACTCCTATGATGTGGCTTGGTACCGGACTTATCCTGGTCGGGTCTTCGGCCTGTCTGGCAGAAAGAGTGATACGGAAATGACACTGACCTCTGATCAGGTTGAAAGTCGCTGTCGCGGAAGACACCGACAAGATAGACACTTCAACGTGAATTGAGTCTATCTACGCCAACCACTTCTCATTGAACAAAGGCAGCCCCTTTGTGTTTTCCTTAACGAAAGCGCTCAAGTTAGCAATACCGTTATGCTTATTGGTCGAAGTAATCACATTTCCAATCAACCGCCCGAGCCGAACGAACTGCGCTTCATCAAAGCCTCTCGTCGTGAGAGCGGCGCTACCGATTCTCAGTCCACTTGCTTCTGATGGCGGACGGTTGTCGAAGGGAATCGGATTCCTATTGGCGATGACCTGGGCTGCCGATAACGCCGCTTCAAGTTGACGACCGCTCATATCCCAACTCATCAGACTGAGAAGCAATAAGTGCGACGAAGTACCTCCGGAAACGAGTGTAGCGCCCGTCTCAAGCAAGCCAGCCTCCAACGCCTTGGCGTTTCTCAACACCTTTCCGGCATACCTCTGAAAAGAGGACGTTTGCACCTCAGCTAACAATGCGGCTCTTGCCGCAATCAGGTCCATTTTAGGCGCCCCTTGCAGTCCGGGAAATATGGCACGGTCGATCGCCTTGCCTAAACGCTTTTTGCACAAAATAAGTCCGCCGCCCCGCGGGCCTCGGAGTGTCTTATGTGTCGAAGTTGTTACAATGTCGGCGTGAGGGAAGGGAGACGGAACGGCGCGGCCAGCAACGAGACCCGCGGTATGCGCTAGATCCACCCAAAGAAGCGCGTCAATCTCACGTGCGATCTCATGCATCTTCCCATAATCAAACAAGCGTGGATATGAAGAACCGCCACAGATGATTGCTACGGGTCGATTCTCGAGCGCGATCGAACGCACCGCATCATAGTTCAGTTGCTCGTCGCTCTTTGACACTCCATAGAAGCACCACCGAAAGTTTTGACCGCTCGCATGGAATGAAGCACCGTGACTCAAATGGCCGCCATCTTGAAGCCGCATCGCCATCAGCCTGTCTTGAGGCTGAAAAAGGCCGTTCATTACTGCGAAATTTGCGATGGTAGCGCTCATCGCTTGCACATTCGCGTGTTCGCATGCGAACGCGGATTTTGCTCTCTCGATTGCCAGCCGCTCTAGTTTGTCAGCATACTCGCAGCCTGACACACAACGGCTTCCCGGATACCCCTCCGCATTCTTGTCGGCAAATATGCTGCCTTCGAACTCCCTGACTCTGGGAGAGGAATAGTTTTCAGAAGCGACTAAGCTCAGCTGGCTTAATTGGCGTTGCTCCTCCAAGTACAGCAGCTCTCCCACTTCTTCGTCAAAGCTTTCGCATCGATTATCCATGACCGCCCCTGCCCACAGTGATGCTGCCGTCGTCGTCAGTTTTTCGCATGCGACAGTTGAGCGAGTTCACGCTCGATACCTTGAAGCTCTTCCAGATCTCTTCCGAAAATTACAAAGTCGTAGGGTCCGGCATCTTGATGGCCCTCCACCATCACAATTGCGCCCCGTCTATCGGCAGGCCTATAGTGAAGCTGCTTTCGCCGCAGCAGATCAATGAGGTCGGGAAATCGAAGCGCAATGGAGACGCAATTTCGGGAAAGAGCAACACGCGCTCCATTTTTGATAGCGCATTCCAATCCTAGCGCGCTTGATACGGCCCTGATTGAAGAGAAGCCTCCGTGGCGCCCGTTTACCTCACATGCAAAGAACCCAACCTCTTTGGCTCTAACGATGTCGACACTAAGTGGTCCGAAATACCCGATTTGTTGGGCGTAGTTGCCAAGACTTTTGCACCACGAGAGAACATCGTTGGGCAAATGATCGAGCAGAGCGCTACTCCAATATGCCCCGCCGTATCCTGGATTGAAGAGGATCGAAGCTACACCTACAAGCTCAACCCTGTCTCTCCTGACATCAAAATGGACGCCCATCGAAGACTCATTTTCACTATATACCTCGACAATCACGGGCTCTTCTACTGTCGGAGACAGCCCAAGTTCATGAACGGCCTCGCGCAAGGTAGCCGCATCAATTTTTGGTGTCGCCACGGCCCGCGTCGCGCCTTGCGACGATCCCGCCGCGCTTTTCGAAATGACGATATTGCCGTCACCACCTGCATGACGCGCCATCTTCAGAATGGCACTCTCAGACTCTGACAGGACTGCACATACGGCTTCGACCAATTGTTGCATGCTTGCACAATTGCTGCCATTAGCGATCGGCACGCCAAGATCGGAGGCAAACTGGCGGAATTTCTCCTTGTCGTTAAGAAGTCGCGTTGCGACCGGGCTTGCTCCAACGTTCTCATCTGAAAACCTTACAGGAAGATTCCCCAAAGCTCTCGCGATGGAAATTGATACCTCGTCAGCGATATACGGCTCCAGACATGAAAATTGAGCACCCATAGTCATCAGACGTAGCGATCTAGAAAAGGCGCTACCGGGCGCGATGTCCTGTTCCGAGATTGGCAGGGGACGCTTGGTGGATGTCGATGAGGTCGACAGCAATTTGATGTTACCTCCACCTTTTAGGGAATTGACGTAGTTCAAGAACTCCTTCGTGACCGGAGTTGGGGTAATAAGCATATCGTCGTCCCTAGCAAGCCAGAGCAGCCTCTTGGCCGAGGCTGCATTTGCTCTCAGGAATTCATCTGATAGCGTATGAGCCGAGGGCGTCATTGCAGCGGAGCCAGTGTTCGCGAGTATGACCCGGCTCATCATTCTCCCCCGTCGCGCGCCTGGTTTACGAGCTCGTTTTCCTTTTCCCACCAGGCAATACAGGAGTCAGCAAGAATGCTGATTGGATCAACGATGTCATCGTCGTCTACCAGACCGTCGGAAATGGCCGACAATTCACTGCAACCAAGAATAATTGCGTCAGGCGCGAAGGGTCTGATCTGATCAACAAGCTGCTTCAGCTTTGGTCGTGCTTCCACGGCATTTCCAGACTTGACATCCGCGATGATCTGAACGGCTTCTCGTTGAAACTCTGCACGACAACATGCGAATTTCTCGCCGAAACACTTCTCATTCGTTTGCGGGTATAGAGAGTGCTGCATAGTCGCATTCGTTCCCAGCAGGATCAAACGAAGTTCGCGAGCTGCGGCATCCCTCCTGCCGCAAATCACCTTGGCTGTGATCTCGGTTACGTCAATCAAAGCCACCGACAGCGCCTGCTTGATCTCACCAACCCAGAAGTGCGCGGTGTTGCAGGGGATGGCTATCGCTCCACATCCCGCTTGCTCTAACCAATGAGCCCGCTCCAATATCTGCTGCAATGGCGCGTCACTCCCCTCTGAGATTGCTTGTGATCGATCAGTGATATCGGGAAGCGATAAAGCAACATACGGAATGTGATCCTGATCTTTCTCCGCTCGGCGTTTTCGCGCGAGAGATTCCAAGAATTTGGCAGTTGCGAAGCTTCCCATTCCGCCCACTACCCCAAGGGGCCTCCGTTGCCCAAGCGGTCCTGCAAACGGCATATCGAGCCTCGATACAAAGTTCATAGTATGACGACCCTGCCTTTCGCGCTTCTTTGACTGCAACAGCACTTCCGTTCCGCAACCACTCATTCAAGAGGACATGCTCGCGTGGTAGCCAAAACAATTCGCGCTCCTCTGTTGTGACAACGTATGGCGCCGGTTGCAACATTAGGTAATGAGCCGTGCGAACAGCAAAGGGTATGCCAACTCGACAGGAAAAGTGGTCTTCAGAGACCTGATGAAGATTGCGATATTTATAGTTGTCGACACATTGCCTGTGTCACGAATGAGACACGCCGGCGGACGTTATGTGTGTGTGCAGAGCGACAAAGGGGATCGGCGCCATTGAGACGAATTCGGACATTGCCCTGACAGCCATAGAAAATGTAAAGATCGTCCACCGAGGAGCTAATAGAGCGCACATTGCTTATTTGCTGGAGAAATTACTGTCGGAGGCGAGCCAGACCATTCAAACAACGGCTTCCGAAGAAAGGACAAAGAGGCATGTCTTCGAAAATATCCTGTGAAGATAGCCATCACATGCCCAAGCAAACCATTGAAAGGGCCCTGCAGCATGCGGACACGAACCTGAATGCTAGCCTTGACCGGCTCTTCCAACTGCTGCGAATTCCGTCCATCTCGTGCGAACCGCATTATGCACGGCAATGCCGCGAGGCCGCTTCCTGGCTCGCCCATGAGCTATCTGACATTGGCTTCGATGCATCCGTCAGAGCTACGATTGGAAACCCTGTAGTGGTCGGACACAGCAAGCAAGCCACCGGTCCACACGTTCTATTCTATGGCCATTACGATGTCCAACCCGTAGAGCCTCTGCAGGAATGGGAGTCTCAACCCTTCGAGCCGACGCTTAGGGTCCAGCCTAACGGGGAGACCCACATTGTTGCCCGAGGCGCATCTGACGACAAAGGCCAGCTCTTGACTTTCATTGAGGCGTGCCGTGCCTGGAACGCGACAACAGGAAGTCTGCCAGTTGGCGTATCTATGTTGTTCGAGGGAGAGGAAGAAAGCGGCAGTCCAAGCATGGAGGCATTCTTGGACGAATTCGAACATGAATTGCTTGCTGATGTCATGTTGCTTTGCGACACCTCATTGTGGAACGACGCGGTACCCGCGATCACCGTTATGTTTCGCGGCCTATTAGAAGAGGAGGTCCGAGTAACGTGCGCCGACCGGGACCTGCATTCGGGTGCTTATGGGAATGCTGTACGCAATCCAATCCAGGTTCTCGCTGAACTCATCGCCAGCCTGAGAGGCAGGAACGGAGAAGTCGCGATTGAGGGCTTCTACGACAACATATCGGAGTTGGACAGCACTGTCAGAGACGAGTTGCTGAAGCTGAATTTCGACACCGAGCAATTCCTTGGAGCTGTTGGCCTCTCTCAGTCGGCTGGGGACGTTTCTTACTCGGTAATGGAGCAACTCTGGACTCGCCCTTCGTGCGAAATCAATGGAATAGCAGGCGGGCATTGCGGAGTTGGCCTGAAAACGATCATTCCGTCCAGTGCCGTCGCCAAGGTCTCTTTCAGGTTGGTAGATGGTCAAGATCCCGAAAGGATACGATCGACGTTTCGCAATCACATTCGCGCTCGAACACCGCGCGACTGCAAAGTGCAGTTTGCCGGGCTCACAGGCCACCCCGCATCTTTTATCCAGCCAAGGAGCCCGTATCTGGACTGCGCGCGCGCCGCTCTGAAACAGGAGTGGGGTTGCGATTCGGTGCTGATAGGAAGCGGAGGGTCGATCCCCATCGTGAACACTGTTAAGCGCCGGCTAGGGCTGCAGTCCCTACCCATCGGTTTCGCGCGAGCTGATAATCGTCACCACAGCCCAAACGAAAAGTACGATCTCTACACTTTTCAAAAGGGAATTCGTTCGTGGATTCGAATCCTTGCGGAGCTTTCACGATGCACAAACGATCGGATCGTGTCCCAACCGGAACAATTAGGCGGCGGACAATATATGAACCGTCAATGAAGCCGCGCCTGCAACAATCCGCTGACGCCTCGACGCCATTTTCGCGCGCTTGCTTTCAATACCATTTCACGCCGCTCAATGTGACACGGGAACGCGCCGACCGCCGAGTACCAATGATCCGGTGCGCACATGGCGCGCATACAGTTGCACCAGATCGAACACACGCCGAGTATGCAGCTTAAACTGCTGGCGGAACGACATTCCGGATCTAAAACGTCAAGCACTGCCGCTGGTTGGCCCGCTTTCTGCATCGTGATACGGCGGACACTAGATGTCCGACGTTAGACATGGAGAAGCTATGCGCATCTGCGGCATCAAATTGAGGCATGATGGAGCGATCGCGCTCATCGAGAACGGAAGACTGGCTTTTTGTGTTGAGCAAGAGAAGCGGGACAACAATCTCCGCTATCAAGCCATCGAAAACCTTGACGATGTCGTCGCCGCCTTGGCCGAGCACGGACTGGATTCGTGCGATGTTGATCAGTTTGTGATCGACGGCGGGGGGGACGGTCAATCCCAAGTGCTCAGTGGTACTGACTCTGTCACTCTCAAATGGGGACCGTACGTAGAGCCCCATGCGGAAGGGCTTCTCACTTCGTACAACGGCTCTGGCTTGATTCTAGAAGGCAGAGCATTTCCCTATAAAAGTTATTCACACGTCTCGGGCCATGTGGCTTCCGCGTACTGCACAAGCCCGTTTGCTCAGTCCGGACAATCGGCTTTCTGTCTTGTGTGGGACGGCTCCATCCTTCCACGTCTCTACCACGTTGAACGTCAGGGCGCCCGATTCGTTGAATGTCTGTTTCCAATTGTTGGTCATGCCTATGCTGTGGCCGGCGATCACTTTGGGCCTTACAAAGATCTGGACCGCAAACCCTGGGATTTAGGTGTCGCTGGCAAGCTAATGGCCTATATCGCGCTGGGTTGTGTCGATGATGCGATCGTGAGTGTCTTTCGGGAGCTCTACGAGGAATGCTTTGCCGGCGACACGCAGCGTGCTCGTGGCTACCGTACGGAGATCGAGAGCGGGGATTGGTTTCCTGCCATGCACGCTTTCTTTGCAGCCAGCGCCTCGCGATTGGATCACAAGCGAGATGAAGATATACTCGCATCATTTCACTCTTTTCTCGAGCATCTCCTGGTTGAGCGATTGGCAGCTGCTGTACAACGTCATTCACGGCTCCCAGGGCGACACAATCTGTGCATAGCGGGCGGCTGTGGTCTTAACATAAAGTGGAATAGCGCAATGCGGTCCGCCGGACTGTTCGATGCTGTTTGGGTGCCCCCCTTTCCGAATGACAGCGGCGCGGCTATAGGTGCGGCTTGTGCCGCATTAGCAGAGCGGAAGGGCTTCGTGCCACTCGAATGGTCGGTCTACGGTGGTCCGCGACTTCTGCGGAACGAGGCGCCAGCAGGATGGGAAGCCGCACCGTGCAATATGCGCGAGCTTGCTAAGATCCTTGCGAGTAACAAGCCCGTCGTCTTTCTCGCCGGCAGCGCTGAGCTCGGACCGCGAGCATTAGGCGGACGAAGCATCCTAGCGGCTGCCACATCAGCGGGGATGAAGGATCATCTCAATCAGATCAAACGTCGTGAATGCTTTCGGCCAGTGGCGCCCATATGCATTGAAGATCGTGCGCCAGAAATCTTCTTCCCCGGAACCCCGGATCCTTACATGCTGTTCGATCATCAGACGCGAGCGGAATGGCTCGATAGAGTACCAGCTGTTGTACATCTTGATGGATCTGCGCGATTGCAGACTGTTTCCAGAACCTCTGAACACAAGATCGCCGAACTCCTCGTGGTCTACGAAGAACTTACCGGCATCCCGCTGCTTTGCAATACGAGTGCCAATCTCAATGGACGTGGGTTCTTTCCGGATGCTGCAGGAGCTTGTGAATGGGGACGAGTTGACCACGTATGGTGCGATGGCATGCTGTGGACAAAAGCCGCATAGGCATGGTTGTGATGATGAGCAACGTGATCTTTGCAACGGGGCCTTGCTCCCTCGCGTCTTGCAGCATGCGATCTTAGAATCTTGGGTAGCAGGAGTGCCTACGATGAGGGCTACCGATCTCGCGAAGCTGCGGCAAGCTTCGCACGGTAGTCGAAAGGTAGGCGTCGAAGCGTTCCGGCAACGGATTTTGAAATTTGAGAAGATCTGCCATTCCACTCATGGCGATGTCGGGCGCCTTGCTGCTCTTCCAGGGTTGTCGCCAGATCCGAAAGCTTTCGCCGCCGCTCGAACTGCAGCTCCTTCACGTGCAAGTCGGCCTTTCTCTGTATCATGGTCGCTTGCCTACGGATCATATCGGGCAGGCCGGCGCCTTCGGTCGCTCAGCGGCGCCGATATCGCCGTGATCGTCTCGCAGGCGCGCCCGCGAAACGTCGAGCATTTCGACATGGTCGACGGGATCTGGGTCACCCACCCGCGGTGCGCCATCCCTTCGTCCGAAGCCCGCCTGGTCGGACATGATCAGCGATGAAGTGCTGAGAAACGTTATGGATGAACTCTATCTGCCGCTGAATGCCGGGATGAGGTCTTAGCGTCCGTCGGCGCACGTACGCTATTGGACAGGGCCGGCCATCTGCTGCTGGAGCAGGATCCTAAAGGCGGCTTCGAGGGCAAGCTATCCGGCTTGGTCGATCGCGGATTCATCAGCCCTCGCGAAAAGACAACTCTCGAGGCCGTTGCAGACGCAGGCAACGCGTCTGCTCACCGAGGATACACACCCACTGCCGAGCGACTCGGACACATCGTCGACATCATAGAAAACTTTCTGCAGCGTGCGTTTGTCCTTTCTCGCGCGGCCGATGAAGTCCCGAATTCGACACCGCGGCGCCCCAAGGCAAAATAGTCGGGAAGGCATCCGTGACAAAGCTCCCGCCACATTGAAATCGCTCGACGAGTGAGCATATGGGGAACAACCTTTAGTGCTGCCGCCGGGCGCAATTGCACGGAGCGGCAAACCCTCATTGCATAAACGTCCAGGAGACGACTTGAGCGACGAGAGCCCTACGATCGACGATAGCCCCGAGAACACCGCGCCACCGCCCCCTCCGTGGGCCAGGGCGACCTTGAATGACGTCACGCAGGTCGACTTCGAAGAGCTGGTTCGGTCATTGGACAGCGCCGATGCGGCCGAGCTGGGAGACCTATACCGACGCGCTCTCCCCGACACGCAGCCCGAACCCGAGACCCCAACGTTCCGTGTTTACTCCATGCTCGCTGGGGCCATGGGAATGCATTTCAAGGCCAACGAGCCAAACGACCCTTTCGCTGCAATGATCGTCTGGGCAGACGGTCGGCGCTCGGCGACACCGGCCGATTTTCGTGGCGCGATTGATTCCCTGGCCGCGATGGCCGAGCGGGCACAGCACCCTGTGTTGCGAGCCCGGCTCGCGGACCTGTGCTGGCTGCTCGATCTTAAACGACGACGGATCGGAGTATGTGCCGCGACCGCCTACGTCGAAGTTGTCTCCAAGGTCGATGCCGGCATCCTCAAGTTGCGTTTCGACGAGAACGAGACCGGCGCCCTACGGCACGAGGCGCGCGATCTGCTCAAGCGGGCCCTTTTCATCGGTCGCGCCACCAAAATGGACAAGAATGGCCCTTCGGACGCGCAGAAGCTCGTCGTGGCGTTGCGGAAGCGAGCGATCGCGAAGCGACTGACTAGTCCCGCCCTGATGTTCGGGCGTCTCGACCTTCACTTCGGGATCTCGGATGCAGCCGAAGTCGGCAAGGAGGTCGAAAACTTGATCGCCGGCCTCCCCGCCGGCGCTGACGACCACATCTTAGTGGAGCTTTGGCGCCTTTCCGCCCGAGCTTACCATAAGGCCAAACACGACGACGACGCGAACCGTTGCCGGTCAACGGCAGGCGAGCTGCTGGTCGCGATGGCCAAGCGCCAGCCTTCGGCCATGTTGGCTGCTCATACGCTTACGGAAGCCATCCAAGAGCTGCACGGCTTGCCAGGCAGCAAGGATCGCCGGAAGGAGTTGCGGCATCTCCTGGTGGATATTCAGGCGGGCATCGCCGACGAAATGTCGCCTTTTGCAATTCCGATGGACCTCGAAGATATCGCCAAAGAGGTCGAGAAGAGGATGCAAAAGCCTACTTTGCTCGACAAACTCTTCACGTTCGCGGGCCTCAGTCATTCTCCGGATCCGGATCAACTTATAGCCGAGGCGGAGAAGGCCATCCGAGAGCATCCGTTCTCGTCCCTATTTGGCGGCAGTCACCACGACCGCGATGGCAAGGTCATCTATCGCAGCGAAGGGGGCAACTTTGGCGAAACGCAGGATGACTCGACGCTGCGTCAACAAATCGCGCGCGATGAGGGGCTACGCCGCCATATTACGGCTTCTGCCGAGATCGAAGTAGCTAGGCAATCCATCGTTTCGAACCACTACTTGTCCGAGGAGATCTTCGCAGCGCTATTGGAATTCAGCCCCTTCGTACCGCGGGGGCTCGTCATGACCTACAGCCACGGTTTTACATGCTTCTTCCGCGGCGACTTCATTAGCGCTCTCTACATCCTGACGCCTTTGCTGGAAGCTTCGCTTCGGCACGTACTCAGAGCGCACAGCCACGACGTCACAAAATTGGACGATGCCACGAAGATTCAGGAGGACCGAACGATATCCGCACTGTTCGAGCAGATGCGACCGGAGCTGGATTCGATCTTCGGCAGCCCCATCACGACCGACATCGAGAACGTCTTCCTCAAGAAGCCGGGGCCCTATATCCGTCACTCGATAGCCCATGGACTGCTACACGACGGAGAGCCATACTCGGACGACTCGCTGTATGCGTGCTGGCTGATCTTCCAACTTTGTATGATCCCGCTGTACGAACATCGGCGACACATCCGCTTGCCATTCGACAGCCCTTCCGAAGCGATTGATGAGAAGGGATAGTGCCGTGGCGCGAAGGCTCCCGGCAACTAGGACCCGCTTTGCCCGAACGTGAAGATCGGATCCGGAATGTCTCCGCCAAAGAGCTTGGATTGCCGCTCGGACTGCCACTTCTTGATGCGTGAATTGACGCTATCATCGATGGTGGTCATGAAGCGCGCGAAGACTTCACCCGGCGATCCGCACTCCGCGTGCCACAAATCGAAGCGACCGTCGACGATCTTCGCGAATAGGACGGCGCAGCTCCAGAATTCCTCAGGGCTCGTGGCAGACTTCATCATCCCGTACCAATGCCGTGCCCATGCGTTCCTATGATAGGCATAAGTTGCCGCCCCGTAGGCTTGCCCGACAAATCCTTCGCAAGCCTCGAACCGCTGCAGCGTACGGGTGGCATGTTCATTCAGGTCTGAAAATCCACAGACAAGAAGAGCCCGCGCCGTCTTTGCCGGCTCCTGGATCGCCAACCTTTCGTCGACGTATTGCTGAATGAACGCTTGCGCTCCGGCCTCATGCGCGGCGAGAACCTCCGAAGCTATCAAGGAGTCGTTCGCGGCCGCGTCGAGTCGGGCGAAGCACAATTTACGCACCTCCGTGATCGAAGCACGGGACCAGGCCGCAACGGCCTCCGCGGGAATGCTCGATACGCCGATGACACGGTTTACGAAAGGTCGAAGCGAGGCCGTTCGAGCGAACAGCTCTGCAGCACCCGCGGGATCGCTTGGCGCGATTGCCCTCGCGAGCCCCGTTGCGAATGCATGCATGGCGCGGAACACTCCCTCGCCGGCGACCAGCAACGCTTGCTTCCAACTCTCCGCGAGAGAAGGCATCCGGGCTACAATCGCATCGAATCCTCCCCAGGAGAAATCGTCCAGGATGATCCGGGCGTCGGCGAGAGTAACGTGATCGACGAAGCGGTCGAAGGCCTTCCAAGAGCGCTTCTGCCGTTGCTGAAACGCGTCATCATCTTCTCCCAGTCTCTCGAATGCCTGCTGCATGTCGCGGGCCGGCTGATCCACCAAGGACAGAAGCGGCGGCTCCTGCCCCTCGATCGCGGTGACTGGCTGCTGCACCAGGGGAAATTCAGGGATGTCGTTCACACCGATCGCACGGTGGAATGCGACATCGACCCTATCGGCGACCGATTTGGCGCCCTCATCGCTCAACTGCGCCGCGAAGCCATAGAAGTTCGGCCCCATGCGACCAACGGCCTCGGCGGCGCCGATCAAGCCCAACTCGGCGGCTACCAGCAGGCACCGCGAGCCATACCAGATCTCACGATGGCCGTTCTTCGCGTCGCAATTCGCGGCGTCCCAGCCCGTCGCCAGAAACTGCTTCAACAGAACTGGGTCTCGAGACCGCGCGGCGAGCGCCAATGCTCTCATTCTCATTCCACCATCGGGGGACGAGAGCAAGGGAATGAGTCGGGATTTCGCCGCATTCGACAGGGAGCTTTTGCTGAACTGAGCGAAGTTTACGACCATCGCCAATCTGTTGTTGTCGCGGGATGTGAGTGCGCGATCCAGAGCAGCGTCAATCTCCGTCTCGCTGGCGGGTGACGTAGCCTCCAGCAGATCTAGCAATGCCTCGTTGCCTCCTCCGGCCTCCAGCGCCCGGAGCTGCTCATCGCCGCTCCGGTGCGGAAAGGCTGCGCGAAGGGCATACTGCTGCACGAGCCATTCGTCTCGAACCCCGCCCTTGTCCGTCAAGAATTCGGACGCCGGCGGCGAAGAGCCGATCGAAACCAGTCGGGTTACGATTTCCGGCTCCAGGATCGCACTGTCCTTCAATAGCGCCATCATGGCCTGCCTCAACGACAGCACGTTCGCCCGATCGAGCGCCTGCCGGGCGAACTTATGGCGAAGTTCGACGGCCGTGGCTGGCTCGAAGCGGGCAAGAGCGGGCATGGACCTGGTGACCTGGTGATCCTGAGGGGTCATGCCAAGGCCTGTGCTCAGCTCCGCAACGTTGGCGTTCCTGCTGGCCGTAACGATTGCACCGATATTCTCCGGCGCTTGTGTTGCGGTCGGATCGCAAGGATCGACCGCACTGTAGAGCGGGTCATTCAAGGAAAAGCGCGGTCGGTCGGGGGTGATAGTCCCGAAAATGGCATGCGCTTGCGCCGCATCGTCCGGATCTCCGGTCGCACTCAACATGGTGGCCGCCGCGCGCTTGCCCGTATTCGACGCCTCCGTCGCCAGAAACGGCTCGCAAGCGGTTCGGACGGCATCCCGCATCGGCAACCAATCAACGGCATTGAAACGCATGAGATGTCGGAAATGCTTATCCGGTCGGTCGAAGTCCGGATTCAAGGCGCTGGCGACGGCCCATCCCATAAGCGCGGGGATGGCGGGCGCTAGTGGCTTTCCCGCCATGAGCTCGAGGGCATACGAATGGAGCTGCGGCAGACCTTTTCGGGAGTCTTCCTTCAGTTGCTTGCCGATAAATTCGCGTTCAGCCTCCGACAAGGCCGAGCGGCGAGTCTCGAGCTCCTGCTTCAGCCGTTCCGATTCCGCGGCGTCCTTTGCCGGATCGCCACTCGAATGACGGAACGTGCCTACCTCGGGCGCTAGTACCCGGAATCAGAGCTGAGTGATACGGCGGCCTTTGAAACGGCGTTGACGGACCTTTTTCTTGGTCCAGACGAAGGGCTCGGCTTTGTCGTTGTACGCGTTGACGTAGGCATCGATGTGGTCCTGAAGCTGCTTGAGGCTTGTGAAGGAGGTGCCGCTGAGCGACTGCCCCTGCAAGATCGAAAACCATACCTCGACCTGATTGAGCCAGGACGCACTTGTCGGCGTGAAATGAAATTGCACGTTGGGGTGGGCCTTGAGCCAGTCCTCGTTCTTCTTGTGGGTGTTAAGGTTGTCGAGGATGACGTGAAGCTGGCGGCTCGGAAAGGCCGCGGTGAGGCTGTTCATGAAATCGAGAAACTCGACGCGGCGACGGCGTTTTGAATGCGTTGCGATGATCTTTCCGGTGGCGACTTCGAGCGCCGCAAACAATGTTGTGGTGCCATGCCGCTTGTAATCGTGGCTCTGGCCGGTCAAGGCGCGGCCATTGGGCAACTTCAGATAACCCTGCGCTCGCTCCAAAGCCTGGATCGAAGGCTTCTCGTCCACGCATAGCACAATGGCCTTCGCCGGCGGGGCGACGTAGAGGCCGACAACATCGGCGGCCTTGGCCGTAAAGTTCGGGTCGTTGCTCTCGCACCAGGACTTGCGAGCCGCGAGGTCAATCTTGTGGCTGCGCAGGAACCGCCAGACATATTGGACGTCAACATCGCCCAGCGCTCCGGCCAGCAGAGGACCGGTCCAGCGCGCAAACCCGTGCGGCGGCGGCTTATCCAACAGCTTCAGAATCCGCTTGTCGGTCGTCTTCGTATAGATCGGCTGCTTGCCCGGTCGCGGCTTGTCTTGCAGCCCTTCAAGGCCATGGTCGGCATAGCGATGCCGCCAAAGGCTGACAATCCGCGGCTGGACCCCAACTTCCTTGGCGATCGACCGGGTGCTGCGCCCGTCCGCCGCCAACAAGACTATCCGCGCCCGCTTCAAATCGCGCTGCAATGTCATCGGTGAGCGACAACACGCCTCTAGCACCTTGCGATCTTGCCTCGAAAGGCGGACTTCTCTTGCTTCGGGTATCATCCCGACCTTGAATCACGACTCACGTTCCAAGAAAAGTGGGTACTAGAGAATGGCGGGCTAGCCACTCCAGCGCCTGGCGGGCTATCTCCGCGGCATGCTTTGGATCTGCCGATGCCGAAAGCAGCGCTACTATGAGCCATCTGGAGTTTGGCAGCATAACCAGAGAAAACGCGGCGTCGTGCGTCGCCCTCAAGAATGGCTCTGGAGATCGCTTCGCCATCGCCTCGAACGCCGGATAAAGATCATCGGATACATTCTGCAAGCCGACGAAATATTTTGCCAACGCCGCCTGCACCTCGATGGGGCAACCTTCCTGAAGAAAGGAAATCTGCAACGCTGCGAAGACCACATCGGAGGTCTCCGAAAGGGCACTGATGGGCTCCATCACCTCGGCTAGTTTGGCCTCGGGGTCTCGATTGGCCCGCAGCTCCTTGCGAAGAACGCTCGTCAAAGCCAGGCCGAGCGCCAAGGGAAGTCCTTCCTTCCGCACGGCGTACAGATCGCTTTCGCCTTCCACCGGCTCGAAGAAGCGGCTCCTCGAAACCGCGTTGAGTTCCTTTCCCAGGTCGAAGATCGTGAGATCGTCATGATTCTGGCTTTTCAGCCGCTCAAGCATCTCTTCGGCATGCGACTTGAGCGTCTTCGCGAAATCAAGCGCTGAGCCGGCGCTTGTAGGGTCAGCATCGTGCCGACGGAGGTGCTCGAACAGCAGTCGGCCGACGGTCAATTCGTCGACACGTTCGATTTCCCTGGCGTCGAGAAGCTCGACAGCGATCCCTAGAATCCTAGGATTCCGCAAAAACCCGAAAACCTCGGCCGCCAAGACATCCGACCTGATTCCCCTGGCCTCAAGAATCCCCTTGAGCTCGGCCTCCGACCAATCAGCGACTATCACGCGCTCCAATGGCGTCGTCACTGTCCAGCGTATCTGGGAATGATGCCAATTGTTCGTCGTGACGATCAACCGGCCGCCGATCTCCTCCAGAAAGCCAGCCATCGCATCGATCCAACGGGCCCAAGGAAAGCTAATCGCCTGGTTAAGCCCATCGACCCAGACCACGAGCCGCACGTGCTTCGGCGCGGGGTTCGCCCGCCATCCGTCAAAGCGCCGTTTCCAACGCTTGCGTATAGCGTCCGTCACGATCCCGCCGGTCTGCGACACAAGTTTCGATACCAGGAACTCCTCGAGGTTATTTATGGCCTCCGGCATCGACAGGTCGCTCGCCATGAAGGCCGCGAGCAACGGCGTGGGTTGGCTGGCGCTCCATCCCTTCGCAACGAGCCAGGATTTGCCGGTCCCCTCGTCTCCCAGAACGAGGACAACCCGGTTATCGGGAGGACCGGAAATCGCGGTCTGAATCCGCTGCACGAGCGCCGGTCGCTCGGCCCAAGCAAGCCCGGACTTGTCCATCGGCGCGAGCGGCTGCCCAAACAGCCTTCGCGCCTCCCGACGGTCCGAGAACGCCTTGACGAGAGCCGCCTGATTGGCGGCCTTCGCCAAGCCGAGCCCGACCGCTCCATCGCGAACCATCGACCTCAGATTGGTCGACATGTCGGCGAACTGGCTGTCAGCAGCGACGGCATCGAGATCGTCTCGAATGCCGGTCACAGTGGAGGGATCTTGCGAATGATCCAGCACGAACCGCTCGACCCGCGGCGCGGCCATGGCAAGCAGCACCGCAAGCGGCGGCAGTGTGCCCGGAGGCCAATCGAGAATCAGGCAGCCTATCCCGATCGCGGCGAGCGAACCCCGATACTTGTCCGCGTGCTGGGAGTTCACCGGGCTGGTCGCGCACAGAATCCAGGTATCGACCTGCCCCTTGTCGTCGTTCGCAAGGTCGACGATCTTGCCGGACACGGCGGCTTGGGGAACCGCATCTTCGTACAGCTTCGCCTCGAAGTAAGTCGCCCCCTCGTCGAAGGCCGAGTCGCCGTCACGGCCCCGTTGTGATCCGCTGGACGCAACGCGAAACGGCTGTCCGCACACTTCGGACAGAACTGTCGCGAGCAATCCTTCGAAGCCATCCGTGCCGCTGTCCTTAAGCGTCTGGAGCGCCGTCTTCAGTGCAGCAAGATGGGACTCTGTCCTAGCATCCATTTAGGTTAGATAGGCAGGATGACGGGTATCCGCCAGGGAAACGGGCCAGATGTTCGCCGGTGGACCGGCCTTTTGACGCCTAGCCAAAGCGACACCGCCTAGAATAGCGTGTGGTATGACCAAGTCCAACAAACCCTCTGCCGAGGCGTTGCGCTCATCATTGGCGGCGGCCCGGGCGTCAGCTCAAGCTGCGCTCGCCTGTTCTCAAACAGCGGCATGCGCGTCGCCATCGCAGCCCGCAATCCCGATAAAGCCGCTCTTGAGGCTCTCGAGAAGGAGCACGGTGTGCGCCGGTATGGTTGCGACGCCACGGACCCTGTCTCGATCGAACGTCTTTTCGAAAAGGTCGCCGGCGACATCGGAGCGCCGAGACTTGTCGTGCATAACATCGACGGCCGCGTACCCGGTATTTTCCGCAAAACCATCGTCGAGGCCGACCCGGCTATGGTATTCGAAACCGTCCGCATTGCTTCCGCCTTCCTCCGGAATGAACGGTTGTTCACCGCCGATCATCATTTCAAGTCGATCAGGTACCTTCGGGGTGCCCCACCCTTCGCGCTGTCGAAGAGAACCAGAAGATCGAGCGTGGTCGGAGCTTGCGCCAAGATTTGCAACGCTTCCGCCTTTCCGCCGTCGGGTACATCGACGAGTTCGGCGATCGGCGTCGCCGTCTTGCTCGCTGGCTCCACGGCGTACAAGGCGAAGGAAAAGTCGTCCGATTGCGCTGGACCACCGAGGGCGAGAAGCCGGCCGTCCGCCATGACGGCGAGATCTCGGATCCCTCGGCCCCCCAGATCGAGATCGATTTCGCGGATATCGGCCTGCGCAACGGGGCGAGAGGCATCGAATAGCCAATCGCGGTCGACGGCGACCAGATAGGCCTTCTTTCCGATAACCGGTGCCCGCAAGCCCACATAGAGCTTGCCGCCGGCGACGGCCAGTCCTTCGATGTTGAGGCCGTTCTTGGTCATTAGATCCAGCGCATAGTGGTCCTTGAGAGTCGGCGACGCGAGAAGCGCCTCCGAAAGGCGGTAACTCGTGGATTTTGGTCCAATCGTATCGACGTTGTTGGGCGCGCCAGAGGCGGTTCTGACGACGTCAATCGGGACACGCGCCAAAATGAAAGACGAGGTTCGGAATTTGTTACTATTGCGCGAGCAACCGTGGGAGCCGACGACATAGAAGAACTTGTCGTCGAGAGCGACAGCCTCTCCGTCCAGATCCTTGAAGTCGTCCTTCCCCGCCGAGCACTTCACGACTTTCGGGTCGATGCCTGGCTCGGTCCCAGCAATATCAACCGGCGCGTGAGCCTTGCCTATCAGCCTGATCTTGGCTTGGCCCGTGAGCGTCGATGCTTCGACCGTCGCCACTTGCGCCAGGCGCCCTTGATCGTCGATGACTACGCAAGTCCGTTTTCCGCCTTGCGGCTCCAGGCAACTGATACCGCTTATGTCGTTGCTTGGTTTTCCTTTGTCGTCGGTCAGCGGAACAGCGACCTGGAGGGCGGACGATCTGACCGAAGTCGCTCGTAGGGAGAATGGCACCACCGTCGCTATGACGGCCAAGGCGGCTAAGGCATTCCTTCGAATGATCTTCGACATAACAGTCTCAAACAATCGGACGCAAAGATGAAAGCCGAAGTATGTACGCAATCTTGGCGTGAGTAAACTAGATACTTCACCTCGTCGAGCTTGCGGGATACCATTGCGACCTCGATGCTGGCACTACCACCACGGACCGGAGGACAAGAGTGCGGCTGTTATTACCCATAAATCGCTCTGGTTGGAGCGGCGCCATCGCTTCAAGCCGCCGCGGCTGACAGCCGCAACGATGTCGCGAATGCGATCGTGATGGTGGCCGTGCGCGGAAAGGCGGCCAACGGGACCGCCGTCGAGCGCAACGGGACTGGGTTCGTCGTCGGTACAACCAGAAGCGTAATAACCGCAAATCACGTCGTCGCGGCTCCGCCCGAAGGATGGGCGAAACCGACTTTGGCTTAGCCGACTTCACCGTCGTCATAAGGTTCAGAGACCAACAAACCGGGCTATTGACCGAAGTCAGGCGAGCGAACGTTCAAAAGAGCGTCCCTGACGTGGATACCGCCCTGCTCGAATTTGAGGGTTTGGCGCGGCGAGGACTGAGTACCTGTCCGGATGCCGACGTCGACCAAGTTGGCACGCAATTGAATGTGGCAGGTATCTCCAATACTGAGGGCGGATACGTCCCGCGCCTCGAATTGAACGTGGGCGTCCTGAATGAAGGACAACCGCAGGATCGGAAGCTCCGGCGATTATCTGCTCAGACTAGGCCTGGCTTTAGCGGCGGCCCTGTATTTCTCGTCGAGAAACAGGATGAGTGGCATCTGGTCGGCGTGCTAAAGGGAGGCCAATCCTTCGGCGTTAGCCCAGAGAGCTACTTCACGTCGGTACGGGAGCTGAGAAGCTTCGTTCTCGGGGCTTGCGCGGTCGCTTGCCGCGATCCGAGCCATGGTGTTGAGCGCTACGATCGCGACATCCTCGGCCCACGCAATGAATCCGACTGGCTCAGAGGCGGATCAACCAGCGAAGGCTACTGCGGGGCTCTCAGGTCATCCGAGATGAATTCTCATCCTGGCGAGGACGTGTCGATCGAGGACCACGGCAAGCTAGACGAGCGATTTTTCACCGGGATGAGAGGCGGCGCCGCCATCGTTCGCGAAGCGCAGTACAAATTCTATTGCCAGTTACGATACCGTTCCGGACCGACGTTCAAACTCGCACTGACGGACAAATGTCCACTTCCACCCAATCCTGAAAAACTGCCCAATTGATCGCTATGTTGAGAGTCGTCACGATCTTGATTGCCTGCCTTTGGTTAGGTGACTGTCACGCGGCAGGCAACCGAAACACTCAGCCGCACGCGCCTCCGCCCCGTCCCCTGATCGTCATCCCCGGGATCGCGGGGTCGGAATTGTGGATCGATGGCAAGCTCGTCTGGGGGACGCTCGACGGACTCCGGCACCTGGAAAATCTCCGCATCGTGGACGGCCCCCGAAAGATATCGGCGGCCGACACATGCGACCCCGGCAATTCGGATGCCACCTACAGAGCAACTTGCGGCACACTAAATCAATTCATCGCTTTGGGGCCCTTGAAGGTCGACGTATACGAGCCGCTCTGGCAATACCTACGATCTCTCGGTTATTCGCGCTCGGGTGAGCATAGAAACCTCTTTCTGTTCCCCTACGACTGGCGCCGCAGCAATTTCGACACCGCAGCCGACCTCGATGCCTTCATCAAGAGCAGACCTGAGCTGGCGGGCAAAGAAATCGACATCCTCGCGCACAGTATGGGCGGATTGGTATCCCTAATCTACACCACCCAATACGATGCACCGTCGGGGCCGGACGGCAAATGCGACTTCCCGAGGAATTGTCGCGTGAAGACCGTCATCACCATGGGAACGCCTTTTTGGGGATCGGTCACCGCCGTCGCAACTCCTTTTTTAGGATGGGGCCGCGCCTCGCGCTGGCTAATAGGCGGCACCGACACCATCATACGGACGCTGATGTCCTGGCCCTCGCTCTACGAGTTGCTGCCTACCTACGAAAACTGCTGCGTGTCCACGGACGGCCCAAAACCCCGTTCGCTAGATTTACTCGATCCCGCCGATTTCTCCGCCCTGCCGCTCGATCTCGCAAGGCACGATATCTCAATCGAGCATGCCACCGACGCCTTGAAAGCCGCTGCCAAACTCAGGAAGATCGTCGAGGGTGGTTTCCCGAAACATATCCGCAACGCTACCACGTGTACCGGCTTGCCCGCTGAAGGCCTTTTCATCGTTGCCGGAGATCGAAACGGCACCCGCCAAAGCGTCACCATCGGAACAGGAAAGATGCTCTACGTCGAACGGCGTGGCGACGGAACTGTCACCCTGCGGAGCGCTACTTTTGGCAACCCGGGTGGTGGCTTTCTCTCCTTCATGCCTCACATGAGCATCTTCAACGACGAGAACGCTCAAGCAAAGCTTGAAACCATTCTGTTCCGGTGCGAGATGGGCTTCAACGACTTCAACGGCAATGTTCCGACAGTCGAAGTCGGCCGCCAGTTAGGAATTTCCGCGAGATTCCCGATCGAATTCGTGTCCGTCGAACTCGTCGAAGACAATAGCGTGCCGGATGGCTTCGCCGCTACGGGTATACTTTCGCTCGCGGCTCCCGACGATGCGGTCGCCCCGGTGGCCTTGCTTTCGGTCAAACTCAATGGAGCGGAAATCAAACGAACGGAAATCAGGTCCACCGCGCGACGTTTGGACGGATCCATGACAAGATTCGAATATGCCGTCGGTTCAATCAAAATAGAAGGAGAAGGCCGAGTCGACGTCGAGCTGACGTTTGGAAATTCCGGACCGACTGCGACGGACCACATTACCTTGCTGGCCAAACCCTAGATTTTACCGGTCGCCCCCCGTCTCAGCCGGTCCGATAGCCTAGCGTGGCGCCCAACCAGGTAAGTACGTGAAATGGCGTAAGGAACTGAAGGATCACGAGAGCGAGCGTGATTATAAGCACATATGCCGCCGCCGCTCGCAAGACACGCTGCCCCAACGGCAGGTACGGCGGCCTATCGTTCGGAGGCCAGGCAAATTGCTCTTCCCAAGCCTGTTGAGGAATATGTCGCGGCCGGATCTTCTCAAGGGGCAACCACGCGCGGTACGCTGCGACGCCACGTGACCTGGCTATCAGATTCCTCGACCACAAAAAGTTCATCCGGCCCGCGTAATCGATTAGAGATCGCATCACCGCGCCGCAAATTAACAGCATCAGCCAAAAAGCCAGGTACACATAGGCGATCATAAAGCCGAATGTCAGCCATGACTTCGTGAATGATTTGACGGTGAAAACAGCCGAAACCGACCGAACTGTCTCATCTACAAGCCTGTCTAGGCCACCGAAAATCTGGCCAAAGAGAGAGCTATCATCGGCGGCCTGCAGCACAAAGATTACAAAGATCACCACGGCGAATTGAACGAGAGGAAACCGCGTGACCGCTCGAATGGGAGCGAGAAGCGTCTTTATCATCTCCGGGGTCCCTCTCGATGGCGCGCGGATATCCGTACATTCCGTACGACGTTACATGTATCCGCCGACCGGCATGTAGCGCGATCGCTGAATCGCTCGAAAGATTCAGGGCATTGCGAATAACATTGTCGAGTTGCCGATAAGAAACTCTCGTCGCGTGGGAATCGAGATGAGAAATGGTAAGATCGGTGCCCTCGAGCGCGGCCGATGCGTCAACGTCCAGTTTCACCAGTTCGGCTACTATCGCGCCAATTGAGTGCGACGAGTGGATTTGGTCCTCAAAGCCAGGAAATGATCGCGAGACGATCTCACCGTCCGGACGATTACCCGCTCTGACCATAGTATGGCCTCGCATCGAAACAGACTCTTCTATTGATTTCCTTGCCCCTTAATTCGGGACGCGGCTAGAGATTGCCCACGACAAACACAGAGTATTTCGTAGCATTTTCGGTCAGCCGCCTCCCATACGATAATCCGGATTTTAGAACGCAGAAAGGTCGCCGATCGGCCTTCTACGGTCATCGTTCCGCGGCTGCTCCAATACTCGGAATGATTGGACCCGACGGTCCGAGCCGATGGTCCGCCTTGTTCTGTCTCTCCGCGCGCCCGACCTTACCGCACGCCTCACCTGAAGCAGCGCGCTCGCGTAGGAGGAACCGAGGCCGTGCGCGGGGAACAGGCGTGCCGTCTCGCGCAAGAGCGATTTGCCGCGGGCGTCCCCGTCATGGCACGACAACATTGGGATCGGCAGCCATCACGGTGTCGACGAATTTGGCGGGGTCGACCTGCTTGCTCTTCGCCCAAGCGACGAGGTTCAGCGGACGATAGGTCTCGTCAGCGCGCCAGCGGGCGAATACCGATCCGTCGATCGTCTCATTGATGCGCGATGTCATCGCCGCCGTCCCCTTCTCCGGGGTGGCTCCAGCGGAGCGATAGAACCGCTTCGAGAAGAAGTGATAGATCCCCTTTCCGAACTCTGCGTATGAGTCGTTGTTGGCGGCGCGATCTGTGCCGTGTCGAGGTCGACCGCGTCCTGTAGACCAGTCCCAGCGCTCCGGCCTTATCCATCAACCAAACCAAGGGCCGCTGCGACAACGGATCGCTCGCGTATCCACCGCCAACGTTCGCGTGGCAACCCACGAACCAGCACTGCTCGACGTTCCCGACCGGCCGATCGGGAGCGCCCACCTCTCCTGTCTTCACGGTCCGCGTCCAGAACGTCGCCTCGAAGTCCTCGCGGTGTTCGTCGAGTGCCAACGCGTGAAACGCATATTCGTTGTCGAGGCGCAGGTGCGTGTCGAGGAAACGGTACTTGTGGACTTTGGCTTCGGCGCTACCGTGCGGGATGCCCATCGAGCCGACGGTGTCCCAAACGCCAACAAACTTGATCTTGGTCGGCCTCGAGTACTTCGTCAGCCATCTCTCCTCGAGGGAGGCGTCCTGCGGTAGCGGCTTTCCGAGCAACGACCCGATGGTCGGCGCCACATACAGCCGATACCGCGCGTAAAGCTGTTCTATCGAAAGCGGCGCACCTAGTTTCAGGATCCCGCATTTGCTGATCAGGCCGGAAAGGCTTCTAGCCGTATACGCTCCGCGGCTGAAACCGAAGATGAATATCTCGTCGCCGTCGTCGAAGTTCTGGATCAGCCAAGTGTAGGCTTCGATGATCTCGTTGTCGATGCCATAGCCTGCGACGCCGTCGCGAAAGACCTCGCCGCGAATCGTGCCGACGCCTTGGCTGTAATAAACCCGCTGGTCCGCCGTCTCGGATGTGAGGGAGCGCAAGCGCCACACGTTGGTGTTGTTGTTGAGCGTGTTGAACGTTCCGTCAAGAAAGATGGCAAGTCTTTTCAACGCAGCCTCCATTTCGTTGGCCTCGCAGCGAAGTTTGAGGCCAGCAACCGACGGATGACGTCGGGTTGAACCTGTGCCGCCAAGACGGTGACCCGGACGCGGTCGAACGCTCGCCTGCGCCCCGACACTGCCGCGTAGCCATCAGACGTTTCGCCCAAGCCGTATGATGTGCTCGCGCAGTTCGTTGCAGGCGGAGGCCATGCTTGGGGCCGGGTCCTTCGGGTCGTAACGATAGCTAATCGTCGTGACGCCGGCGAGATCGCTCGGCAACTTGACGCGTGTCGCCCGTGGCTCCATCAGGATAGCGCGGCTTCGACCCAGGCGTCCCATAAAGAACCCGAGCTCGAAGACGACGTTGTCGCGCGGCGTCGGCCAGTCCACATCTCGCACTTCGGTCCGATCGTCGGGATGGGCGATGGCCACGGCGAAGTCGGAGCGGTCGAGTTCGTTTTCCAAGGATTCGAGCGTGTAGTTCGTGACCCGGAAGACGCCGTCGGCCCAGACGACGGTAGCGAACGGATCATGTGCGAAGGCGTTTTGAATCGCTCGGGCGACCGGCAGGGCCTCGGCCGACGAGATGACGAAGACGCGGATCTTCTCATTGGGCTCTCTGATGAATACGTTCCGCTGCTCGAGACGCCTCGCCACCTCTTGGGCGACGCGACGCCAGATTTCCGGGAAGTGCGTGGCGATCTCCGAGAACTTCGGCTCCTCGATCTTCAACACCACCGCGTCCTCGTCGCAGACGACAGTGGCCGAGCGCTTCTGGATCGGCGACACGGTCGCCATCTCGCCTATCGAATCGCCGCTGAAGCGGCGAGCGACCTGCTTGCCGTTAACGACTACGCGGAACGCGCCGGCGACCACCAGGTAGATGTCGTTGTCTGTACCGTTCTGCTCCACCAGCGTTTGGTCCTTGACGACGGCTTCGAGGACCCCGCTGTCGGCCAGCGCTTCCGCGGCACCGGCGATCCCGACCGCGATCTTCTGCTTTCGCAGTTCCTCGATCAGAAGGACATGCCCCCGTTCGCCGTGAAATCTGTTGATCATCACGCGGCTTCCTTCCGCAGCGGACAGTCGTCCATGGTTCCGCAGCATTCGATACCCAGCGCGGTGTAGGCTGCATAAAAATCCTCCTCCGCCCGTTTCCAGCCGTGCAATGCGACAGTGAGATCCGTGAGCGAGGCCTCATGGTCGTCGCAAGAGCACGCCGGAAGGCCAAGCCGTGCTGCATCATCGCATTTGCAGCGGGCCCGCTTGGTCATCAGGCGGGAATCCCGTTCCGAGACCGTGACCAGACGAACGCCGTCGCGCAGAAGACGTATCCGTGGCTGGCCCGCGACCGACTTGCGCTGCGTGCTGAGACGCAGCTCGTCCAGATGCTTTCTGAATCGGGGGCCGAGCTCGGAGGCGGCACGCTCCGCCACGGCTTGGTGCCGCGCGGCACTCATTCCGTGCGCTCTGGCTTCGGATTTGGCCGGCCATTGCCGCCGCGCCGCAGCGACCCGCTGCCTGCGCAAGAACACGAGGAGCTTGCCGAACCAGACCGAAGCCGAATCCGCATCCGTGACGGAGAGAGGTTCGGCTTCCTCCCAGTACAGGCAGAAGGTGCCGTCGCAACTAATGTGGCGTTCGGGACAACACGCAGGCAACAGCGTCGGCGTGACTTCGCGCACCACGGCGGCATAACCGACTCCCTCGATCCTCAGCCTGTAGGTCGGCCCGGGCGCCCCGGAGACGGTCGGCGGGGCGACGTCCAGGATGGCATGGTTGCGCTCAAGCACGATCGGCTGCGCATGATGCGCAGCCGACACACCGCTGATGATTTCAAATGGGCTCGGTGGCATTCACGGCATTTCGCTGAAGGGGCGGAACGGCTGTTCGACCGCCTTGGCCATTGCGGGAGCCGCCACCGCGTACGCAGCGATCGCGGCGTCCTTTGCGACCTTGTCGCCCTCCGCTTCGAGCGAGTCCACGGCCGTGTCGTAGTCGAGGCTGGAGAGCTTGCGCGTCTTGCCGAAGAGCTTCCTGACCGCGTCGCTGCCGGCGTCGTATGCCGACTGACCGATCGCGGTCTCGATGCCGTTGCAACGACACTGCTCCTGCTCCGAGGCGAGAACGCCGCGGCTCACCGAGCAACGGACGCGATCGCCCTGCATGCCGAGACGCGTCACGGTCATCGGGCCAAATTCGTAGCCGATCGCCAAGCCGAGCCCGGCGACGCCGACCTTGTTCGCCTTCAGACGCTCGAGGGCGAGGTCGAAGCTGCTCCTCAACGCACCCGCGCACAGCGTCGCGGCCGAAATGGTATCCTCCTCGTAAGTGGTATGAGCCGTTCCCTCCATCAGAAGGGCGTGGATGCAGTCACCAATGAAGCGAATCCTACGGCCACCGAAGTCGGAGGCGACGACCCGGTCGAGTTCCGACCGGATGACGTGGAAGCAGCGCACGACGTCGGCAGCCTTCTTGTCGATGTTGTCGGCGACGTATTTGGTGAACCCGTCGAGATCGGCGTAGACCGACACGGCCTCCATCCGGCGGGAGTTGCCGGGCGTGAGGACCGAGATGTCTAAGCTGCGCAGCGGCGGCGTCGGACGCGAGAAGTCGAACGAGCCGATCGGGTTGTCGTTGTTGTCCTGACGCCATTCCTTGACTATTGCGTCCTTGCCGACCTCGAGCTTGGCGACATCCTGACAAAAGGCGATCTGGTCCGCCGTGAGCGGCGTCGTTCCCTCCTTGCCGTCCTCAGCCTGTTCGAGACCTGCCGCCTGGCGGGCCCCATTCGTGAGGTAGATGCCCTCAGCCCGCCAGTTGGATGCCAGCTTGGCGGCGAGGTTCGCCGCCGACCCCAGGAACAGCGGCTCGCGGTTGCCGTTGCGCCCGTTGTTGACGGCCAGCGTCAAACCACTGTCGATGCCGATTCTGACCTTCGCATTGGGAATGTCCTCGTCGTCGTCTCCGGTCTCGGCGAGCACGTCGATGATGAGCTTGCCGATCGCGACCGCACGACAAACCCGCTTCTTCGCCTCGTCGGTCCCATATGGCTTTGCGACCAGGGAATGAAGACGCTGGTTGTGAAAGTCCACCCGACGTGCGTCGCAGCGCGACAGGATCCTATGGACCGCGCGCTGGTGGAGGTTGAGGAAGCGCAACGTTCGCTTATGGCAGCGCTCGCCCTCCTTCTCGGTCGTGGCGAGGATGTCGCCCATGTTGAGAATGTCGGCGTAGAGATGGACGCTGTCGACCCGATAGGCCTTGTTGGTCGGGATCGACTCCAGCGACATTTCTCGCTTGTAATCGACGATCTCGACCGTCTTGACCTCTTCGAAGCGCTTGTCGATCGCCTCCTTCGCGCGGTCATATTTCCAGGAATTGCTCACGAGAAAACTCCAGTTTGTCGTAAGCACTGGGTCCCTGACCACAGTGCCGGGTTAGGTCATCCGACCCGCGGCTCCAGCCGACTCCATCACGAAAACGTTCGGTATATCGAACACACCTATTGTTCGCTTGTCAAGCACGTTCCCGTACGGTATATCGAACACAAACTAACTCATTGCATAGGCTGGAGAATTGCCGCGAATGCCCGCTTCGCTCCGCGAGAAGCTGAAAGAACTCCGTAAGAAGAAGGGCTACTCGCTGGACGAGTTGGCCAAGCTCAGCGGCGCCAGCAAAAGCTACTTGTGGGAGCTCGAGAACCGCAGCGAGCGCAAGCCATCGGCCGAAAAACTTATCGACATTGCAAGGGTGCTCGACACGACCACCGACTACCTGGTCGATGACAAGGCGGGCTTCGACGATCAGCAGGTCAAAGAAGCCTTCTTCCGCAAATTCAACAATCTCGATGACGACACCAAGGGGCGGGTGATGGACATGATCGACACTTGGAGCCGGAAGAAATGAAGATGCCGACGACGTGGGAAGGTTGGGCCTCCCGGGTTTCGCTTTATGTCCGCGAAGGTAAGAAGCTGCTGGGCGAGCCCCGTTTTCCTATCAGGATCTCCGAAATCGCCCAGGACTATTCTCGGAATGTTTTTCCAGGCGATCCCATCGTGCACGTCGAGGGCAAGAACTTCGCTGGGAAGTTCGAGGGTGCTCTCGTTCCCAACGACGACAAAGAGTGGGCGATCTTCTACGACACCGGCCACACATCGAAAGGACGCATCAACTTCACGATGGCCCACGAGCTGGGGCATTATCTCGCGCACCGTCATCTCTCCGGCGAGCCTTTTTACTGTTCGCGGCGCGACATGTGGTCGTGGAATTCCGAGTATGGCCGCATAGAGGCGGAGGCCAATAGCTTTGCTGCCTTCGTACTGATGCCTCCCGACGACTTCCGAGAGCAGACGCGCGACTTCATCAAGCCGACGTTGGCCCAGTTCGAAACGTTGCGAGACCGCTATGAAGTTTCACTCACGGCAGTCGTCCTCAACTGGCTAAAGGCGACGAAGCGTCGGGCCATGCTGGTGGTCAGCAAAGATGGTTTCGTCGACTGGTCTCGGGGCAGTGACGCGCTATTCAGGTCGGGGGTGTTTTTCAAAGCCAAACAGATAACAACACCGGTCCCCGAGCACTCGCTCGCAGCTCTCGGTATCGCCGCAGGCGTGACTGAAATTCAGCATCCGGCGGGCGTGTGGAATGCGCGCGAGCCCGTGCTAGAGTCCGTCGTATTCTCCGAATACCACGACATGACTTTGTCGCTGCTCATCTTCCCTTCTCACGGTCCTGCGCTAGGGCTGTCCAGTCCGGAAGACGATCAGCTAATGGATACTTTCGACGCATTCCGCAGGTAACCGAGAGCAGCGCCTTCGGCTCGGCCCGTCGCGACCTTCAAACCTTCGCTTCAAGGCGTGCGAAAAGCCCCCCGTTGCCGACAATAGTAGTTCGCTCTTGCATGGGCCTTCGCCAACAACCTACGAAGCTCCCCTCGGCCTCACGCGAGCGCAGACCGAGCGCAAGGCCATGACCAAGCCACTCGCTTATCTCCGCGGTCGCAATCGACGAAGAGAGCTCCCCAATTGGTTTTGTGACCCAGCGCGCAAGGGAAGCTTGCGCTCTCACGAAGATCGCCCAACCTATTGATTTCCCTGAAAGATTGGTGGGCGCACCAGGGCTCGAACCTGGGACCCGCTGATTAAGAGACGCCTGTGTTTGGATGATCGCATCAATGCGCCCGATCGCCTTTATTTGGTCCGCGATGCCTTTCGTCTCGGCGCCGCTCTCCAGGTCTCGACCCCAACACGTTCGGAGCACGACGCGAGCTCTCCGGGCTGCGGCGCGGTCTTCCGATCGCGCGTGCAGCTCCAATCGATGTCCCTGATCGAGTAGCGACTGCGCCACCGCCCGGCCGAGACCATCCATGCTTCCAGTAATGAATACGATCGCCATGCGCTGCACCTCCGGATGTTTTGGAGCGCACTCTACAGCACCGACGCATCACTTCCGATACCGCTCGTCGCTGATCTTTTCCAACCCGTCAACGTTCGTTCTGGCGGTGGATGGCGAGGCTATTTCGGCCACGTACCAAAAATTGTCCCGTATCCAGAACCCAATCATGCCCATGGCCAAAATTCTTCGGTTGGAAATCAGACGTCCCGTGTTGAGGGGGCAGAGAGGTTACAAATCGCAAGGATTTGCCAACCATAGATGCTTTCCGAGCCGGCCGCTAACCAATCGAAAATCGATCCGCCTCATGTTCGCGTCGCGAAGCTGAATGGGAAAAATCAAACATGACAGGATCGGCAATTCTGGAAAACGTGCGTCGCTACCGCGCAATAGCTTCGCTGTGCCGTCAAGCTGCAGCATTCCGCCCAGTCCAACGAATCTCGTTGCTGACACAGGCCGACGAATGGGAGCAAAGAGCGGTTGGTGAGCTCGAAGAATACTTTGACGCTCAAGACTCTCCGGTACCCGCTCAGCTCTCAAGCAGCGTCAATTGACCGAGAGCTTAGTGCGAAAGCGAATACGTTTGGCGCGTCAGCGGACAATGTCGCCTAGGTGCTTGACTATTGTCCCACGAGTTAGTCGCGCGGGTCGTCATCGCGCGCAGCGAGATCAGCCCCGACCACCCGGCTTTGTGGGTGGTTGCAAGGCGCTTCCTGGCCTCAATCCCTCAATGAGCGCCAAATTCTTGCTCGCGATAATCGAACTCTTTGCTGCGACATCGCGGTTGACATCACGAATATGATCAGTGTCGGTTAGTACCGGCGCTGGCAAGTCCGCCCGCCCCAATGCAAATCATCGGGGCGTAAAGGCTAACCATATTTCCACCGAGCTGTCGTGGAGATCAGTCGACCATTGGACGTCTTAATGACAGAGCCGCCGATGATGTATTCGGAATTGCTTGGAGCCTCACCTCGGCACGGCCACGTACTTGTCCGGCGTCAAACACAAGCAGACATCAAGCGGCGGTTTGATGTCGAACATCTCCGCTCCGTTACTGAAGTCGAAGATTCTCCGGACGCGGTAGGCCCGCTGGGTTATGCGCAGCCGTCTCAACCTGGTTACGGGACAGCCAGACGCGCGTGCGAGCGTGCCTGTTGGTGGTCTTGATTTCGAACAGCCGCTCCTCGCCGTTGTCTGGCGCAAAGGATCTGATGTCGTAACCCCGATGGTCCTCGCCGCGATCCGCGGGCCAATCCATCTTCTTGGCCAGGTCGCGCCGGCCGGCTTGACACAGCCGGTCGTACTCGAACTTGAACACCATCTCCTCGCCAGCGCGCCTCAGGGAGCGGTTGTGTTCGTCTCTGGCTGCCGGATCGTACTTGCCAACTAGGCGCTGCAGCGCCGGCCGGTCATCCTGCGCGTCCGAATTCGGAAAACGCCGGTGGCGGGACCAGAACCGGCCTCCAGCCGACGTGAAAGGCGGCTTCACCGACACAGTCGATCACTTCGGATGCTGCCCTAACTGGGCCTCAACGGCCTCCACCAGGGAATCCTGGTAGTTGGCCGGAGCAGCCCCGGGGATCCGGGCGATCCCGGGCTCCTCCAGGACGGCCGACACGTTGCCGAGCTTCCATTTCGATCGCCTTTTCGGATCGCCCCACCTCCGGCGATAGCCGCCGGTACAGATCGGCCATGTTGATTTTCGGCTATCCGGATTACGGTGTGGGGATGTTGGAAAAAATCGGATTATCCGCAGAGGGAGGAATGGAGGCGCCGCGCCAGCCGCGCTCATCCTTAGGTTTCCCGGGGCCCGGCGCGTGAGCACCGCGATCACCCTTGAAAAATGCCATCAAGAGCTCTACTTTGATATCATCGCAATCAATCTCCGGAGGACGCTATCATGGCCGCTGTCACCATCCGCAACCTCTCTGAGGAGGCGCATCGCGCCCTGAAAGTCCGTGCGGCGCAGCACAATCGCAGCGCGGAAGCGGAAATGCGCGCCATTCTGGAGGCCGCCGTGCGTCCCCAGGGCCGGCTGCGGCTAGGCACCGCCCTTTCGGAGATGAGCCGCAAGATTGGCCTCACCAATGCCGATGTCGAGGCACTTGAACATGGGCGCGACGTGCGTCCCGCTGAGCCGATGCACCTCGAGTGATACTGCTTGATACCAATGTGGTCTCCGAGGCGATGAAGCCCGAACCGCATCCATCGGTCCGCCACTGGCTCGACGCCCAAGCGGCCGAGACGGTGTTTCTTTCCAGCGTTACCGTCGCCGAACTTTTGTTCGGTATCGGCGCGCTGCCGCGCGGCAGGCGCAAGGACAGGCTGGCAGTTGCGCTCGACGGCGTGCTGGACCTTTTCACGGCCCGCATCCTGCCCTTCGATACCGCCGCGGCGCGGCGCTATGCCGAACTCGCCGTTAAGGCGCGCGCGGCCGGAAAAGGCTTCCCCACGCCCGATGGCTACATCGCCGCGATCGCCGCCGCACACGGCTTCGCGGTGGCATCGCGCGACACGAGTGCGTTCAATGCTGCCGGTCTGACGATAATCGATCCCTGGACTGCAACCAGCTAACAGGCATCCGGATGCATCGGCTGCGGATTAAACGAAGAATTGGACGTGCTCCACACCGTAATCCGAATAGCCTGATTTTCTCGCCGGCCCGCTCCCGCTCGAGCATCAGGAAATAATTGGCGACCACGATGGCGACCTGCTCGGCCGTCCAGTCAGTCCCCCTTGGCTCCTGGCACTGCGCCCTCGGCGTCCACGATTGCTTCCCCTGTCCCGGCGGGAAACAAACCAGGCCCCGGCAGATCCGCAAAACGTAAGACGGGCACTCGCCTTCCTGACGTTATCCACCCTGCTATGGACCTACCCTACCGCTAGGCCATCCGTGGGCCGAGGACTGCCGGAAGACCGGTGCCGTCGCGCCGCGCAAGTTCGGCGTCCAGTCACAGATCGACGATCATGAGGAGTTCCTACGGCAGCTCGTCGCGAAGCGGGCCTCCATCAAGCTCGATGAAGTGCACGCTGCTTTGGACCGACGCGGCACCTGTCCGGCCCACCGCGCCTCCCGGTAACTGGCCCTGAAACTAGTACCCGGAATCAGAGCTGAGTGATACGGCGGCCTTTGAAACGGCGTTGACGGACCTTTTTCTTGGTCCAGACGAAGGGCTCGGCTTTGTCGTTGTACGCGTTGACGTAGGCATCGATGTGGTCCTGAAGCTGCTTGAGGCTTGTGAAGGAGGTGCCGCTGAGCGACTGCCCCTGCAAGATCGAAAACCATACCTCGACCTGATTGAGCCAGGACGCACTTGTCGGCGTGAAATGAAATTGCACGTTGGGGTGGGCCTTGAGCCAGTCCTCGTTCTTCTTGTGGGTGTTAAGGTTGTCGAGGATGACGTGAAGCTGGCGGCTCGGAAAGGCCGCGGTGAGGCTGTTCATGAAATCGAGAAACTCGACGCGGCGACGGCGTTTTGAATGCGTTGCGATGATCTTTCCGGTGGCGACTTCGAGCGCCGCAAACAATGTTGTGGTGCCATGCCGCTTGTAATCGTGGCTCTGGCCGGTCAAGGCGCGGCCATTGGGCAACTTCAGATAACCCTGCGCTCGCTCCAAAGCCTGGATCGAAGGCTTCTCGTCCACGCATAGCACAATGGCCTTCGCCGGCGGGGCGACGTAGAGGCCGACAACATCGGCGGCCTTGGCCGTAAAGTTCGGGTCGTTGCTCTCGCACCAGGACTTGCGAGCCGCGAGGTCAATCTTGTGGCTGCGCAGGAACCGCCAGACATATTGGACGTCAACATCGCCCAGCGCTCCGGCCAGCAGAGGACCGGTCCAGCGCGCAAACCCGTGCGGCGGCGGCTTATCCAACAGCTTCAGAATCCGCTTGTCGGTCGTCTTCGTATAGATCGGCTGCTTGCCCGGTCGCGGCTTGTCTTGCAGCCCTTCAAGGCCATGGTCGGCATAGCGATGCCGCCAAAGGCTGACAATCCGCGGCTGGACCCCAACTTCCTTGGCGATCGACCGGGTGCTGCGCCCGTCCGCCGCCAACAAGACTATCCGCGCCCGCTTCAAATCGCGCTGCAATGTCATCGGTGAGCGACAACACGCCTCTAGCACCTTGCGATCTTGCCTCGAAAGGCGGACTTCTCTTGCTTCGGGTATCATCCCGACCTTGAATCACGACTCACGTTCCAAGAAAAGTGGGTACTAGGCACTCCGTCGGCGGGAATGCCGGCTGGAGGCGTCCGAACCCCTCCGGTGCGCCCCGTTCACGTCTGGCGCTCCTGCTCTCCCGCTTTCGCCGACGAGGTCCAGTCGGGCCCACTCCACAGCCCTGAAGATCAAGTTCACCTATGTGTTCAAGCGGAGGACATTCCCGGGGCGACCGGGGCCCCGGCAGGACCACAATTGACAATGGAGACCCCGGAGTGCCTGACTAGCTCCCAAACGCAGAATGTTCTCACCCAAGATCCGGCCGAAAAGGACGAGCTCAACAGCTGCCTGGAGGCCGTCGCCGACCGGTTCGGATTGCGTTGGCTTGAGCAGGGCGACAGAAACCCTGTGCCATCGCTATGGCAGGCCAAGCAAGCACGCTCTTGCGACCAATGAGCTGGTGACCTTAGGCTATGCCCTTTGGAGGTTCGCTAAGGCCGATCTGAACGGGACCCGACATCAAGTCAATCAGTTGAAGATCGGGAGCGATGGCGAATGCGCCGGCAACGACATCGCGCTTACCAGCGCGGCGTTCAAGCAGGCCAACCTCGCCGGCCAGGCTTTTTGGCCACGAGATCTGTATCGAAGCCAACATGGTCCATTGCGCGCAGCGCGCCGGGCCACAATGGATTGAGCATGCGTATCAAAACTTCACGTTGAAGGTGGCATTCAGTCCGTTCTGGGTGAGGCCTGAACCGAACTGGCCTTGATAGGCGATGCCAAGGGTGCTGTTGCTCGAAATCTGGAAGTCCAGACCGGATTGCACGAGTGCCACATCCTTGCCGATGGATACGCCCGAAGCTGCAAAAGCGCTGGAACCTGCAGCAAAGCTGGCTGTCGACAGCGGAACAATGTCACCCAGGGCATGACGCCAGCCAACATCAGCGCGCGCAGTCGCGGCAATGTGGCCAAGTTGAATACGGGTCGTCGCGTAGACGCCGAACGTGGAGAGCGTCGTATCCATCGTGTCAGCGCGAATACCAAGCGCCGCCCCGTTCAATCCCCTTTCGTAAAAAGCATCCGTCGCGACGCGAACGTGGGCGAGATTGGCATAGGGCTCGATCATGGAATACTTGCCGAGATGGACTTTGTAGCCCAATTCGCCAAAAATCTGGAAAGTGCCCGCATCGTGATCCGAGATCAAGTTGTCGTTGAACCCCGGGACTCTAACGTTGCGGCTCATCTCAAGATCGTGCCATGTATAGGCAATGCCTGAGCGGAATGCGACGGCTCCTTCCGGTGCGGTCCACTCGGTGCCGGCATAGGTCCCGAACGTGTAATTGTCACTGCGGCCTGACGACGAAGCAGCGCCAGCCTTGAAAGTGGAGCGGCTATAGCCAGCAAGAACACCGAAGCGCCAGTCCTCAAATACCGGCCTGTCGATACCGGTCATGAAGCCGCTGATGCTGGATCTGGTGCTTGCGGCATTGCCGTCACCTGATTGGGTCGTCCATCCGCCAAAGGCAGAAGCCCACGCGGCATAACCCTGCAGGTCATAGGATGGCGGATCAGAAGACGCCGCGGCGATGGCACCGATGGCAGGGACGGAATCGTCACCTGGCCTTTTCTGCTCAGGACCATAACCTACTGCATTCATCGCTGATGATGGCGCCCCGCCAAACGCCTGTTCCAGGCGGTCGTAAACCGCCGATCGCGCATAGAAGCTGTCATTGATACGTCTGCCCTGTTCGGAGGCATAGACGGAGGGCGAGAGCTGTCGCAGCGCAGATGTCACCGCTGTGCCGTCAGGCGAGGAGAAGTCGAGTGCCGCGACGAGCGGGTGCAGCCCCGACGCAGCATTGCCGGCGACTTGATCGAGCGCCGCGCCCACCTCGCGGCTGTTGGCATCGGCTCCATATCGCGAGTAAGCATCGGATGGACGGGAGAGCGTCAACGCATAGGTGTTGCCACCCTCGGCTGTAGCACTCGCCAGCAAGGTCGGTGATTGCAGGGATGTCGTCACGTTCGCAAACGAGCCCCAGAGATTTGTTGCATTCAGCCACTGATTGGAGGAGAACTTGAAGCCGCTGCCATACCAGCCACGCTGCGGGATGATCGTGAGCGTGCCGTCGAGAGTCGCATTGCCGTTCACCACCAGACGACTGAACGCACCGCTATCATTCACCGCGACCTGCAAGCGACCGGTCGAGGTCTGCAGATAGTCGCCATTCACCGTTATGCTGCTGTCAAGGCGACCGATAAGAGGCGCGACAGCACCGCTATTGGTGAAGCGGCCGTCAGTACTGAGCAGATAACTGCCATTGCCGGACAAGGTTGCGCCTTGCGCGACAGTTGCGTCATACAGTTCATGATTTCCGGTAAACAGCGTGACGCCGCCCGACAACTGCAGCGACAGGTTGCGTCCAATGATATTCCCTTCATAACGGGTCGCAAAGCTTTGGTCGGGCTCCTGCGTTGAGTGACCGTTCGCATCAGGCGTCATACCGAATGTCAATTTGGTCAGCCGCAGAGCACCTTTCTCGTCAAGCTGGGCGTAATCGGACAGGATGTCCCCTGACAGCATTGCGCCACGCATTACATTGATCTCGCCGACATAACCGTTGTTCGACATGTACATCGCTGCATGACTGCCAGCCAGGCGCCCGGTCAGATCGAATTTGCTGACGAGGGGGCCCTCGATTTCGTTCAGCATCGGCGCCGCGTTATTGCCGATCGTGCGAATATACGAGCCACGATATTCAAGGTCGTTGCCCATCGCATTGTTGCCAAAGTCGAAACTTGCTGCGATGCCATGCTCGCCGAGAGCCTGCACGTCCCCGCGCTGAGTAAACGTGTGATCCTTGCCATAGGCGAACATGACGCCGCGCCCATAGGCGCCATCGGCGTACACGCGGGTTCCGGGCGGGATTATGATCTGGTTGTTTTCGCCGTCGACGCGGATGCCGGCGCCCCCTGCTCCCTTCGAAAGCAGGTCGGCACGTTGGACCACAATATTGCCGCTGCCATAGACGTGCAGCCCAAGTCCGAGCGTAGCCGTATTGTACGTATTCGGCAGATAGGCGGTGCCGTCAGCATTACGAGCGAAGAAGGGATTGTCGTTTACCAGAGTCTGGCCATTGGCGTAGATGGAGTAACCGAAGTGGTTGCGCCGATCGATGCTGTAGCCCATATCCTGAAACGCGGCGATCTCCGCCTCCATCAGGGCGGTGTAGTTCCGGTATCCCTGGTGGCTCATCAGGCTGTTCTTAAGCTCGCTATGCGAGGCGAAGGGCGCATCCCGTCGACCATGCTCGTCCATTACGCGCACCGGAATACCAGGCATGGCACCGGCCAGCACTTCACTCACATGCTTTCCAGCGAAATAGCCCCGATCGCGGCGCAGATCGAAAACGTCGTCAGCTGGTAGGTTCGTGCAGACGGAGCAATAGATCGTCTGCCCAGGCTTGGCTTGTTTGCCATTGTCGTCGCGCAAATGCTCGGTCCACGCATTTATCTTTTCCGGGAAATACGTTGATATCGGCCCAGGGAAATACGGAGATGGTTCATAGTTGATAGTGCTGAGCATACCGTGTGCATGGCCGAGCTCATGAAGCACTACGGGCGTAAGACCAATCTTTGCAGTCGTCGGCAATTGCGAAGGGATGTATGCTTCGGACGAAAACCCCATCAGGCCAATTGTAACCATGCCATGCGCACCGTAGTGCAGCTCGCCTGGATCCTGGCCCATGAGCGACGCCTGCACCTTGGTGCCGCCACCGGGGGACATACCACTATAGGCAGATGCGTTTTTCTCGCTATTTCCCCCGAAGTTGACAATGGCCGGCGCGTGACCCGGCATAAGCTTGATGATTTCTGCCCAATACCGAATCGCCGCCAATGAATGATCTATTTCCGATTTCGGCAAATTCCTCGTTGAAACCCCGTCACCTTCCCAATAAGGACCATCGCCGGGTCCGAATATCTGCGCTCGCATGAAGGTCACGCCGTTCGTATCCGTGACATCGAAAGTTTCAAGGGCCCTACTGGGCGAACCCAGCGACGCACTAGCCGCAAGTACGATGGCCGTAACTGTCTTCGTCTTCGTCTTCGTCTTCGTCTTCATACTACACTACACATTCTCTTCGATGCATTGATTACAGGTGTGTTTTGCCATCTAACTCGAGCGCGGGTGCACGCAGATGGGCGAGCGAAGCGCGGCCGTCATTGGTCAGACATCGGCGTGCGTAGTTCGCGCGCGATACCTGACGGCAGCACTTCAATACGAAAGGAAAGCCATTTCCCTGGATCGGCTTTGATGAAACCAAGTCCGCTCAAGGAGGTGTGTCCCCATTGCTGGTGACTTTGATTTCAAATTCCTGGAGCTCAGACTCTGGCACATCACGCTTGCCATTTGCGACCCGCCGAGCGCTGCTCGTCAGACCGAATATGACCGCCCGCCTGCGGTGCCGCGCCTATGTCGATCGATTTCATGGTGCCGTTAGCAATGCGAACTCCTATTGCCTTTTGATCGCACGAAGGTCCTGCATTCTGCAGCAGACCCAATCCGACGAGGCGGCGGCTGCGCGCAACCAACAAGCAGCGGAGCAAAAGTTGGGCCAAATCGCCTGATGCGTCCGCCGTGCGCAACCAGTTGAACGCAGCAACATGCACGACGGTTCTTCGCGTGAAAAACAGGCACTGCAATGTTCGGCGACGGCCATTGTTGTCGCAAACTCGCCACTGCACTGGAGCGCCCCCCGGCAGTTGGAATGTTCGTTCATTCATGCTTGCTGCGATTGCCGCGATCAGTTCAAGTTTTGAATGGGGTTGCGAGGGGCGGGCATTTTTATTGCACTCACCGTCGTGAGCTTCGGTCCGGCATGCGTCAGGCACATGCAGAGCACCAAGACGCGGAGCCGACCACCTCAACCAGACGGCGTATAGAGTAGGTGAAGTGCAATGTGGCGCGACCTCACCGATCGAAATGCTCAGGCCAGCCATCGCGCTTCAGACGGACCGAGATTGGCCGGACAAATGACTCGAAAGAAGCCGGAGGCGGTCCTTGTTCCGGCAGACGAACGCTTGACCGGCCGCGCCGTGTTGGGCGCAACCATCGGCAATATTCTCGAATTCTACGACTTTGGGACCTATAGCTTTTTCGCTATCCAGATCGGTCAGACGTTCTTCCCGGCAAGCGACCCGTTCGCCAGCCTCATGCTGTCGCTCGCAACCTTCGGCGCTGGTTTTGTGACCAGACCGATCGGGGCCATCGTGCTCGGCTCGTACTCGGATCGAGCCGGCCGCCGACCCGCCATGACCGCGAGCTTTGCAATGATGAGCGCCGCAGTCCTTTTGTTGGCGGTGACGCCTTCGTACGAGACAATAGGAATTGCCGCGCCGCTACTGGTGATTTTCGCACGTTTGGTGCAGGGCTTCGCACTGGGCGGTGAAGTTGGTCCGACGACTGCCTATTTGATGGAAACGGCCCCGGCCGAACGGCGCGGTCTTGCTGTTTCGTTCCAGCCTGCCAGCCAACAGATTGCCGCGACGGCCGGAGCGCTTGTGGGAGAAATACTCTCCCTGACCATGACAAGCGAGGCGCTCAGTGCTTACGGATGGCGGATCGCGCTTTTGCTCGGCGCCGCTACGCTGCCGTTCGGACTCTGGTTGCGGAGCGCCCTGCCCGAAACGTTGCATCGCCCCGACACGCCGGCTCCCGGCGTTCAGCCTGTAAGCAGGCAGCCTGCCGCTCGCCGCATCATGAGTCTGGGATTTGTCATTTTGGCCAGCTGCACGATCATCACTTACGTCACGGGATATATGACCACCTATGCGCTGAACACCTTGCAGGTTTCCGCGCCTCTCGCCTTTGGCGCCACACTCATCTGCAATACGGTAGGAATTGCCGCCGCACTGCTGGGCGGCTGGCTCGCAGACCGCGCGGGCCGCCGGCACATCATGATTTGGCCGCAGATCGCGGCGTTGCTGATGACCTATCCAGTGTTCTTCTGGATCTCGGAGAGCCGCAGTGCTCTCGCACTTCTCGGAGGCCTCGGCGCGCTCACCATGATCGGAACGATTCCGTATAGCGCCTTCTATGTGAGCATGGCCGAAGGTTTGCCCAAGAACATTCGTGGCGGCGCCTTCGCGACGACCTACGCCTTCGCCATTGCGATCTTCGGAGGTACAGCCCAACCCATCGTCACCTGGCTGATCCACCTGACCGGGAGCGCGCTGGCGCCGGCCTGGTACATGCTTGTCGCGAGCGCGGCCGGGCTCTGTGCCATGCTCTTGATTCCTGAGACTGCGCCGCTCAAGATTCGGAGCGCTGCGCTCAGGTAACGTCCGTCCTAGCACTGGACAATTTGGTCGCGGCTCTCTGCCGCCTGATATCGCGCTCGCGCCGGTCAGCAAGAATGTAGGGCCCCGCGTTCGACGTGGTCGTTCGCGCGGCCATCGACAGCACCGACAGAACGGATGGCTCCGACAGCGCCCGGGATCGCGTCGATGGTCACCGGCTTCATCAGACTGTCGGGCGCTCGCAGCGCTGAACACGACGCGATCGACGAAGCGCCCGGAGCTGAGAAGCGAGGACGCCCGGCTTGTCCGAAGCACCAAGCCTAGGTTCGCGCCGCGGTTCTCAGCGTGCTCAAAGACGGTCCTGGCAAGGTCGATTTCACCAAGGAGCTCCGGTTACATGTCGCGACGCCTGCCCTGTGCCTGGTTCATTGACAGGATCGTGTCATCAGAAGTTCCGGCCCGCAGCTTAGCCACGGCAGCTAGCCAGAAACTCGGTTTCCAGCTCACCTCATACTCGGCTTGCATGGCCTTCCAACAGCTTCCAGCAAAAGGAGCTCGAGGGAATTCGCGAGGGCGGCCGCTTTTCAAGTCCAGACGGGGTAAGGCGTGACGGTAGCAGGGCGATTGACCGGCCACCTAGCCACACTTCAGGCTGCCGACCAACCTATGGTCGATCCTAGTCTCGAGGACATCGTGGGCATCTAAATACCCCTCGGCCCGCTTCTTGGCCTCTTCGTCACTATGGCACTATGGCTGGTGAATTCATGGGTAACCCGCGCGGCTCTTGCCGCATCGACCGCGAACGCCACGTGCAATCTAAGTCCTTTGACCATTCTCGTTCATTGGATCGATCGGCAGGACGTTCCAAGCCGGCGCGGAATTTCAAGGAATGACGGATGCAACGAACGTCTGGAGACTGCTCGCTCAATCCGAATGCGCAGATTCACATAGTACAATTGACTTGCATGCCGATGGCGAGCCTAATTGATGGGTTGCAAGGCTTACAGAGAGAACCAGTGAATTTTGGAACGCCTGCGCAGGCCAGATTTATCGTTCGAATGGGGACCTCTGGCTGGATGGTTTATGATCGAGAACGCAAGGGACCAGCGCTGATAAAGGACAGCCACCTGGCCGAGAAACTGACGAGGGAACAGGCTGAACACATAAAAGAGAGCCTGACGAATACTCAGGGCAACGACCAAACTTAGTCCTTCGTCCATGGTGCTCGGTTGGCGCCCGCAATCCAGTAAGGGTCAAATCCTTGAGCCTCGATTGGGCAAACGCAGTCCCGGTTCTCGTGATCGCTGCCGGCCTCGCGCTGGTGCTTGTCGGCCTCATCGGCATAGTCCGGCGCCGAGGTCCCGAGCGACGCCACGCAGTGCAAGCAAAAGAAGATGTGTCCGGATCCAGCGAGCCGCCAAAATCCCCGAGCGCCAAAAAGCGGCACAAGAAAGCGCGGCCTGCTGAAGACTCTCCCGCGAAGGACCTGGAGGCCCGGCCAGCCAATGAAGAAGAAAACTGACTGGCACAAACATCTAGCTCTGCACCCAGCCCGAAGAGACAGGATCTTCACAGCCGCTATCGCCGCAATGCTTACGACGCTCGCTCGATGCACGGACGAGTTCGTATTCGCACACAGCAGGATTCGCCAGGACGCCTGAAGGCAGGGAGGAGTCGTAAAATCCGCATTGGCCGCATCCTGCGAACCGCGCGACTCAAGCTGACCTGATATCAATGGCGACGCCTAGTAGGTGTCATTTACGACACGGAGCCGCCGTGATGTAAGAAAGTGCTGTGCAAGACGGTTCTCATCTCGCTCTGGAGCGATGCTGGGTGAATGGACGCCAGATCGAGAATTTTCTTCATGGCTCGAATCCTCGCGACGCGGAAGCGTTGAAGCCAGCTTGCACCGCATCCGACAAGCCAATAGGGCCGCCGCCTGAACTGGGCCATTTCGCATTGCTCGCACAGCAGCCGCATTTTCTTCAAGGAAGGCATTTGCCGAGAATATCGATCTGGGTGTCTTCCAAAAACCTGCAGGGACAGAAGTGCGCCTCATGTCCAATCCTGCTTGGAACAAGCTCGCAGGCCGTGTCCGCCCGAGTCCCGGCCCCGGGGGGATCCCGTTAGCCATCCCGTCGCTTGACGGCGCCAAAACAAAACCCCGGGCCCGAACTTTTCCGCGAGCGCGATGGTCAATTTGTCCAATTGGCTCACGACGAACCCAGCGACGACTGGCCAGAGCGATCAGTTGAAAGGCCGATCGAGCTGACGATCGGCGCCATCAAGTAGGATCGGCGTCACTGTCCACGAAAAATAGCCAGCCCGAACCAGAACGGTCCGATGATGAGTGGAACGAGGCCGATATGGGGGAAATCCGCGCCCAGCTCGAAATGATAGCTGCCGAAGGGAAAGCCCGTAGCGATGCCAAGGCTTTCCATCGTGAGCGCAATCGAGCTGCACGATGCAAACAGGATTGAGGCTCGGCGCGGACCATAGGCAAGAGCGGCGGATCAGCGCGCAGGCGATGAAGATCGCCGCGAACGCTTGCGCGAGCGGATTTGCATTCCAGGAAAAACCGATTGCGGCTGCGAGAATGCTGGCGATAGAAGCCCAAAGTGCAATCTCCTGTCCAGAGCCTGTTGTCCGAAATACCGTCTCGTCTCGTTGTGTTTGCCCCATCGTAAGTGACGGCGCACACGACGAATCGTAGCCGGCGTCTCGCGCCTCGAAGCGGGCGCTAGGACTTCTTCTGCACTCGCTGAGAGAATGTGACTGCGCGCGCCGGAACACGAGCTTGCTTGTGATCAAGTTCGTCGCCGGCACTACTTCATCATCGCTTCGACCTCTGTACGAAACGCTTGACGCGAACTGTCCCGCGAATAGAACATGTGGCCGCCGGGAAAAACGACAAGTTTGACGCGCGGAGCCGAGGCAAATGGCGGCAATTGATCGAGCAGGATTTGTGATTCGAAATACGGCGTGACGAGGTCAAACAGGCCGTGCCCGACCAGCAATTTCATGCTCCGATCCGTTGCCAGGATTTGGCGTAGCTCCGAGAGCGACTCGGGTGGGGTGCGGCCGAAGTCCCAAGATTGGACGACGGTGCCGTTCAATAGCTCATAGGAGCCGTCGGGCCGCCAGTTAAGCTTGCGCGTCAGGAGATCGACAGTGGCGCTGGTCAGAGGCGCCAGTAGTGTATCGCTCGAGGGATCCCCGGAAAGGTGAAGATCCGACTCCGGATATGGATCTATGCCATGCACCGAGGCGTCATAATTGCCGATGAGCTTGCCGTTCTTACGATCGAATTCACGGCGGAATTCGGCTAGGTCGAGGCGGCCCGCGAGCCGGCGACTCACCGCTTGGTCGATGCCGGTCAGCGCCGCAGCCTTATCGGCCAGACGCATGGTTGCTTCCTTGTCCGCCTGGCCCTTGATGAGGTCGACCAGATACTCCCCGCGTGCATAAGCTTCCACGTCGGCGAGATCGGCTCGCTTTACCGGACCTTCTGCTTCACGCAGGGTAGCGACATAGCTCGGCAGTCTTGCGACGTACTGCAGCAGGCTCGTGTGGGCAAACTGGCTGGAGTCGAATCTTGGCGAGACCATGATCAGCCCCTTGACACCTATGCCCTGCCGCATCTGCAACTGGTGCACAACCTTTGGCCCGCGAATGCCCCCATAGCTTTCACCTACGATGTATTTCGGCGACAACAGCCGGTCATGCTTTTCGAGCCAACGGCGGACCACCAGCGCGAGCGAGTTGACGTCGCCCTCAACGGAGAAGAACCGCTTGCGCGCGTCATCGCTGGTCCCCACGAAACGGCTGTAGCCGGTGCCGACCGGGTCGAGAAACACCAGATCGGTGAAATCGAGCCACGTTTCCGCGTTTGGCCTCGCCTCCGGAAATGTCGATGGCGTGACCTCGTCAGCATTGATCGGCAGCCGCCACGGTCCCGCATTGCCGAGCTGCAGCCAGGCCGATGATGAGCCCGGTCCGCCGTTGAAAAAGAATGTTACCGGGCGCATGCCGCGATCGGTGCCGTCGAGCTGATAGGAGGTATAGACGATGTCAGCCTGCGGCTCGCCCTTGTCGTCGAACAACCGGATGGAGCCGGCGGTCGCGACGAAGGCAAGCGTCCGTCCAGGGAGCTCAAGCGTGTGTCCGGTGCTGGAGTCCGGCGGCAGGCGATGCGGCTCAGCAGCAGACGGCATACTCGTTTGGCCAGCGCCACTCTTTTGGCCGGACCGCATCGTGACCTGGGCGGGCCGCTGTGGATCGTCGGCTTGCGCGCTCCCAATTACCCCGCAGGCAAACAGGATCAGTGCAAGAGAAGTACGGTACAGTGCGATCAGCTGCATCGGGTTTTCCTGGTCCGGCGCGCACCTTGGTACGCGAGACATGCCGTCAAAACGGCCTTACCAGTAGCTCATGCCGGGCAACTACAAACCCACTAGATCCAGTAGGGACGACCACCGTGCCGCGAACTGGAATGGGATTTCCTCTTCCGGAAGCTGGGCGGCCTAACAGCATCCGCAGTCCATTGAAGTCGATCTCTTTCCACTTGTACTAATCCCTCATTTTCCCCTCTTGAGCGGCTTTTCAAACGTAACCGGCATGAACTCCCACGTCTGCAGTGATCAGCGCGCGCGAGCGTAGCGGGTCGGCATCCAGTACTGGCGCATGGCCTCGACGACGTCCGGAATGTCGGTATGGGCGTTGCGCAGGAATTCCTCGGTCTCGCGGCCTTTCCTTGGTGGTCCAAGCAGTGGACGCCCCTGATCGTCGACGCAATGCAGCAGGATGGGCAGGAGCAAGCCGTGGTTTATGTTGCGGATGTCGAGCAGCGGGGTCCATGCCGATAGTCTCAGCCGCATGGCGGCATGGAATCCCTGGCACCACGGCCGCGCATCAACGTCGCCATTCGGCTTGCGGGCATGGGTGGGCGCGAACCGATGTGGCGCGGTGGAAAGAACGTTACTAATGTCGTTGTGGCGCAGCGCGACGGCCGAAATCGCAGCGAACTCAGGCGTGCCGCCATGGTTGAACGCATCGGCGTCGATGGCGAGTAACGGACAGATCCAGTCGGGCGGACTTATCGACACCGGCCCGGCCACGATCGCGGCGACATAGCCGTCGAGCATAGGAAGACTCGTGGCGATGGGATGCTGCGCGGCGCGAGCCTGCAGCCAAGGCTCAAGTTCGTCGAGCGGCATCGCGGCTGCCGCCATCGATGATGAAGATGATGATGAATGGCGGCGCCGGCTCATGCAGCCTCCCGTGCGCTGAGCTCGCGGGCCTTCCAGTTCCAGGCGAGAAGTTCGCGCAACTGGTGGCTCTTGGTCTGGCCGGAGATGATGCGCTCCAGCACATCGGCCAGATAGACCTGCGGATCGAGTTCATGGAGCTTTGCCGTATTGACCAGCGATGCGAGGATTGCCCAGCTCTCAGCACCGCTCTCGCTGCCGCTGAATAATGAGTTCCGCCTTCCCATCGCAATCGGGCGCATTGAACGCTCGACAGTGTTGCTGTCGACCTCAACGCGGCCGTCGCGGAGAAACAGCGTCAGCCCATCCCAGTGATTGAGCGTATAGTTGATAGCCTCCGCCAGCTTCGACTGGGAGAACAGCTGGTCGAGCATCGAGCTCAGTCGCGCCTTCAGCACCTCCATCAGCGGTGCGGCCCTGGTGCGGCGGGCGGCAAGCCGCTGTTCGGCGCTCGAGCCGCGGATCTCGGCCTCGATGGCGTAGACCGCTTGCAGGCGCTCGATCACTTCGTGAGCGAACGGCGACTGCATCGTCTTGTACACTTCGACGAATTTGCGTCGGGCATGGGCGAGACAAAAAGCGAGCTGGATCGCGCCGCCATGACCGCGGGCAAGCGCTTTGTAGGCGGCATAGCCATCCACCTGCAGAATGCCGGAGAAGCCGGTCAATTGCCCGGCGATCTCCTCGGTGCCGCGGCCATCGGCAAACACATAGGCGACCGCCGGCGGCGATGGGCCGCCCCATGGGCGATCATCCATCGCATGCGCCCAGAACTGGCAGATACGAGTGCGATGTCGTCCGGGATCGAGCACCGGCATCGGCGTCTCGTCGCAGAACAGCCGCGGCGAAGCCTGGATCGTCCGCAGCTGAAGCTCATAAAGGCTCTTGAGCCACCATGCCGCACGCTTCACCCAGCCGGCGAGCGTTGCGCGGTCGAGATGAATGCCCTGGCCAGCCAGGATCTGCACTTGGCGGTACAGCGGCAGATACCAGGCGAACTTCGAGACCACCACGTGAGCCACGAGTGCCGTCGATGCCATTCCGCCTTCAACCAAACGCGGCAGCACCTTCGCCTGGACCACGCCGTCGGTGCAACCGCGGCAGGCGTATTTGGGACGAACCGTGCGTAGTACCCGCAGGATCGCCGGGATCACGTCCAGCACCTCGCTCACATCCTCGCCGATCCTGTGCAGAGCGCCCTGACAGCACGGGCACGCTGTCGTGTCCGGCTCGAGCACCTGCTCGCAGCGCGGCAAATGCTTGGGCAACGCACCGATGTTGCGCCTCGCCTTCTTGCGCGGCTTCCCAGCCGGCTTCGTCGCAGGTAGATCGTCGTTGGCTGACGCAGGTGGTGTGACGCCGGTCGCGAGATCGTCCAGTTCGAGCGCGAGCTGCTCGGCCACGATCGCCACCAGCCGCTCCGAGCGCTTGCCGAAGATCATCTCCTTCAGCGTCTGCATCGCCACACGCAGCTTCTCGTTCTCGGCGTCAAGCGCGAGCACCATCTCGGTCAGAGCCGCTGCGTCGGTCGGAAGAGCTTCGGGGCGAATCGCCATGATCGAACGATATATCCGCGCATCACAGGCTCCAGCAAAATCTTCGCCTCTCAGCCGACAACGGCCGGCTGCTTCACAGGCTTGGGTGAGACACGCGTCCACTCCAGCCCGTCGAGCGAGGGCACATCGAAATATCCCCTCTGGGGAGTCTGACGAATCACCTGCCATCGAAGTTACAGTGTGCGAACCGACGCATCCGCTGTTCGGCCGCACGTTCCGCGTCATTCGCCGCTCGGTTCATCGTGGCGGGGGCTTCCCGCTTTCGTACGAGGTCGAATATCGAGACGGTGCCAGCCTTTTGATTCCGGTCGTGGCGACCGAACCACAGATGTCGATGGAGAATCGAACGAAGCTGAGCGTCGAGGCACTACACGATCTGATCTCTCTGGTTGAGCAGCTCGAACACGATGCCGATCGATCCGAAAGACCTTTGGGCCACGCTGTCAACGGCACTGCAGCGCCAAATCGTCAACGAGGTCGCCGCAGTGCTGGCGGAGGCAAGTCATGAAATCCGAGCTGGTCAAGCCGATACACCTGGCGCGACGCGCGGTCGTGTACATCCGGCAGTCGACGACCCACCAGGTTGTGACCAACCAAGAGAGCCTACGATTGCAATACGCGCTTCGCCAACGCGCCATCGAGCTCGGCTGGCACGAAGCTGGCATCGACGTCATCGACGCTGATCTTGGCATCAGTGGGGCGTCGGCGGCTCAGCGCAGCGGCTTCAAGGAGTTGGTCGGACGTGTTGGTCTTAACGAGGTTGGTCTGATCCTGTCGATCGACGTGACGCGTCTCGCCCGCAACTGCTCGGATTGGTATCCGCTGCTCGATATCTGCGGGCTGCACGGCTGCCTCATCGCCGACCGTGATGGCGTCTATGACCCTGGCAGCGCCAATGGCCGACTGCTGCTCGGCCTAAAGGGGACGATATCGGAGCTCGAGCTCCATACGATACGTAGTCGATTGACGGCTGGTCTTCTTGCCAAGGCGGAGCGCGGTGAGCTTGCGCTCACCTTACCGATCGGCCTTGTCCGCGATCCCTCTGGCGTCGTCGTCAAGGACCCGAACCTGGAGGTGCAGGAACGGCTCGAGCTGCTGTTCGAGACCTTCCTGAAACTGCGCACCGTTGCCAAGGTCATGCGTGAGTTCAACCACCGTGGTCTGGAGCTGCCGCGCCGCAATCGCCACGGGGATCTGCATTGGGCGCGGGCGACGACATCCGCGGTCGCGGCGATTCTGAAGAATCCTGCCTATGCGGGCGCCTTCGTTTACGGACGGACACGACTGCGCAAACCGTCGGACGGAAGATTACCGACGAAGGTGCCGAAGCCGATCGAGCAGTGGCGGATCATCGTCAAGGACCGCTATCCTCCCTATATTGCTTGGCAAAGCTACGAGAAGATCAGGGGCATCGTCATCGACAACCGAGCAGAATACATGCGCAACAAGACCAGGGGGGCTCCACGTGAGGGCGAACTACTGCTGCAAGGCATCGCATGGTGCGGAAGATGCGGTCACAAGATGTACGCGCGCTACAAGAGACGCGCCGAGTACGTCTGCAATCACCTGCGTTCACATCAGGGGTTGCCGACGTGCCAATACATCCGTGCTCCCCGCGTCGACGCCGCCGTGGCGCAAGCCTTCCTTACAGCGCTGGCGCCGGCCGAGATCGACGCGTTGTCGTGCGCTCGTCGCGCTCAGCAACAGACGTACAAAGCAATACGAAGCAATGCCGAGCAGCAGCTCGAGCGGCGACGCTACGAAGCAGCACTCGCCGAACGTCAGTTCAACCGCGTCGATCCCGACAACCGGCTCGTCGCCGCCGAGCTCGAGCGCCGTTGGGAGGCGGCTCTGAAGGATGCTCGAGCGGCAGAGGAGGCCCTGGCCCGTTTGAAGTCTCCCCAGGCTATCGCTCAGATCACCGTCGGCAACAAGGCGCTGAACGACAAAGTCGTCCGCCTCTCCGGCCGTCTGCCTGAGATCTGGACGGCCCCGAGCACGACCGACGGGAAACGCAAGGCGCTGCTGCGCTGTCTCATTGACAAGGTGATCCTCGACCGCGGCGAGCACGACGCCGTCAGGATGAGGATCGTCTTGGCGCGGCGGAGCCGTCACCGACATCGAGGTAAAGATGCGCGTCAACTCAGTAGCGGATCTCGCCCAAGGCGCGGAGATGCGAGAACGCGTGCTTGAGCTCGCCCGCGCCAAGATGCACGACGACGAGATCGCTGCCATATTGACGAGCGAAGGACAACGGTCACCAAGTTGCCCCGACAAGGTGCTGCCTATCACCGTCCAGCGCATTCGCTTGCACGCCGGCCTCAAGGGGCTTACCGAGCAACGTACACGATGGCGCCATTCAACCGACTTGCTCAGCGCACAGCAACTTGCCGGCGTATTGAACATTCCCGTGAATTGGCTCTACGTTCAGATCAGGCAAGGGCGCCTTTTGATCGATCGTCATCCTTCCGGCGCACATCTGTTCTCCAACACGTCGCGCGTGATTGAGGCTGTTCGAAAACTACGCAATCATGAGCTCAATCATCTCGATCTCAGAATCACTGAGCCTCACGAGGAGGGGCATCAACATGCGTAATCGAGCAGCATCGCGAGCTGCGTCGCACTGAGATGCACCACGCCATCGCGGATCGGCGGCCAGGTGAAGCGCCCCTGGTGCAGCCACTTCGTCACCAGCACCATGCCGCTGCCGTCCCACGCCAGAAGCTTCACTCGGTCCATGCGCTTGCTGCGGAACACAAAGACGTCGCCGCAATACGGGTTCGCACGCAGCGCTTCGCTAACCAGCGCCGACAGCGTGTGCACCGACTTGCGAAAGTCGACCGGCTGTGCCGCCAGCACCACCTTGAGGTCAGACCGTAATGCAATCAACGGATGCCCCGAAGCGCCGATAGCACTGTCGAAAGCGTCGCCAGCTCCACTCCGGGCTCGACCCGGATGCGTGCCCCGCCCACCTCGATCTCAATCATCCCGCCAAGCTTGCCTGGGGGCGATGCCATCTGCGGCAGCACCTTATGCGCGGACGCGAACCGGTCCGGTTCGTCTGCCGTCGCCGGACCGCTCTCGGAAGCGATCCGGACCGGCACGAAGCCTGGCGCCTGAAAGCTCGCTGCCGTCGCGAACTTGCGCCGCCACACCGTCAGCAGCCCACGGACAACGCCATGGCGCCGAGCGACCTCGGAAATATTGGCCCCTTCCTCGAAGCTCTCCGCCACGATCTGGGCCTTCTCTTCCGCCGTCCAGTGCCGTCGCCGACGCTGCCCCGTGATCACCTCGATCCGACGATAGGAGCCGCCTTCCTGCCTGGCATCAAGCATGGCTTCATGCATGGCATCTGCCATAGCCCACCTCCAAAAAAACAGGTCATACCAGGCTGTATCGCAGCTCATTCGCGCGATGCCCAGGTGGGGGGCTCATGCCGATTACTTTCAAACGAGCGTGGGGTAATATTGGGTCAGATGCATCACTCGGCTGACTCAGATCGAATTGAGCTCGACTGGACCGGCTGTTCGGCTGTTGCCTATTCCAGGCCGGGTGTCGCGGCGTTTGAATCGCAGGTCGGCTGACATGAGCCTTGGCAGGGAATTCCCGAGACGACGTGACGGCTCGAACGTCCCGTTCTGTCCAGCTTTGGCCACCAGATTCGCTGGCCGGGTTGGCAATGGCTTGGTTCGTCTCACTTGCAGACATTCCGCAACCGGCATTCTTAGACCGGCAGACGCGCGGGCTGAGCATCCGCCTTGCCTATGTCTGACAAGCGCAGGGGGTCAGATCGACCACGACGTCGGTTGTAGAGATGACGCCTCTGCGATGCGTAATCGCCAGCACGGTCACATCTTCCGCTAGGCTGCGAATATGGTCCATGATGTCCCGCTCGGTTCGCTCGTCAAGGGCGGAGCTGGCCTCGTCGAGAAGAAGGATCGCCGGCTCGCCATAGAGCGCACGGGCAATAGCAATACGCTGGCGCTCCCCGCCTGAAAGCTTCAAACCGCGTTCTCCAACGGTTGTTTCAAATCCTTCCGGCTGCGCCTCGATGAACGGGAGAATAGCGGCTTTTTCCGACGCGGTGCGAAGGCGTCCCTCATCGCGGGGCCGACCTAGCAGAATGTTGTCGGCCAGCGACACATTGAGCAACGTCACGTCCTGCGGCACGACAGCAACTGCAGCATACCAATCCGTGCGATCGATACCCGTTATATCGGTTCCATCGACCAGAATACGGCCGCAGTCCGGCTCGATTGATTTCAGGACGAGCCTAAAGATTGTCGACTTCCCCGATCCCGTTTCGCCGACCAAAAAAGTAATCCCGCCGCGTCCAGCCAAAAACGAGACGTTCGTAACGCCACGACCGTTTTCGTAGGCATAACCAACGTCCTCGAAAGATAGTTGGCCGGCGGAGGGCGTGAAATCATGAGTATGGGACGTTCGCCGCTCTTCTGGTGCGCCCCACAGTCTGGTGAGAGGAATGAGGTCGGCGCGCGACCTCGATGCGTCCGAGATCGCGCGCGCGACCATCTCGAAGGGCATACTGAGTTGGAGTATAAGCGTGTTGAACAGCACAATGTCGCCGATCGTGACCATGCCAGCCTGGTAGTCGGGAACCAGAAGGAGAAGAGTGACGGCAAATTGTAACGCGACGGCTAAGCCGAGCACGGCGATGTAGGGCAGTCGTTGAAGCACGTAGGCTCGACAGTTATCCCGCACCTCCCGCGCTTTCACCGTAAAGCGCTGGCTCATCCAGGCATGACTGCCAAAATGGCGCAACGTGTCCATGGCATTCATGACGTTGCCGACGAAACGCGCATTCTCTTGTCCGGCGTCGACGGCCCGGTCCAGAAATACGCGCGCCCGACGCGTCGAACTCCAGGTCAATGTAATCGCGGCAGCCCCATAGGCGACGACGATTGCGGCGATCTGAATATTGACGAGCGCACCTAGAGTAGCGATCGTAAGCAAAAGCTGCGTTGCAGCAGGGAAGAAGATCGTAGTTCCAAGCTGGACCATCGTGATCAACGCGCTGCGGCCGCGCGCGGCCGCACTCTGTATTTCCACGGGATTGTGCTCAAGGAAAAAGGCTGCGGTTTTTCTCAGGATTCGATCGAAAAAGCGAGTTGCAGCGATGAAGCCTAGGTTTTCTGCTGTCATAAAGGAAAGATACTGCAGCATACGCTGAAATGCGGAAGCAATGCCAAGCAGGACCGCATAGCCAGCGAGTCCCCAGGCGAGCACCGACGCGCCTTCACTGCGCGGCAGACGATCAATCAGAGACGAAAATACATAGGGGGCTACGACGCTGCTCGCGCTTGAGATCAGCACCACCGTGGCAACGACGAGAAGCAGGCACCGATCGGACCGCCAGTACGCATGCAAGATTTCGGAAATCGGCGACAACGCTGTGTACTTTGACATATCTGCGACACATCGAGGGAACGGCGCGCTTTGCTTTGCGCAGAGAGCGGCATGGCCTTGTCGCACGGTCTAGATTTCAAACGAACTCGCGTAAAGATGCTCGATGGCTGGCTCACCGAAATTTGCTATCGCTAACCGCCAGTGGACTTCAAATGAGCTCTGTCCAGCGCTGTCATGCAACCCCGCCAGTCTTGGTAGGTTGTCGCCCGGCGTCTCACATGAAATACGTCGTGTTGTGGCCGACAACTGACGCGCCACACTACCCGGCTTCTTACTGAAGCATAGGATGCCGAGACGACAAGAACCCGCTCCGTAAGGAACACGACATGAAGTGTGCAACTGCAGACACACGCAAACGGCCCGCGTCCGATGCAACTGAACTTCCTCTACCGGTTCTGCCGCCCCCTACTATTTAAGACACCAAAGGAACCTCTACCTAACGATAGTGCCACGGAGGGCTGGCTTTAAGATTGATTGCATCATTCTTCACGCTCTGTTGCCGCCCCTCACGCGAGGGGCGGCTCGAGTTTGTATCAAGAACAATGCTCAAGGCTACTCTGAGAATAGGTGATCTGAAAACCTTCGATCCTGCCGTCAGAGACTGCTCAATAGCAATTGGTGAAAGCTACATCCGGCCATTCCAGCATAAGAGCCTTGAGAGCTTGTTGCTAAAGAACTCCGACCAATGGTTCTTCGTCATACGGGAGCGTCAACGAGTAGCAGACGAGTTCGGCACCAACCCCATCGCCACAGCTAACGCTTCTGCGGATCAGCTTCGTCAGAGCTACCAACAATGCATGCACTGGCCGCTCGATTTTGTCGTGATCGAGGCCGCCCGCCGAGGTCCGCGCCTGCAGGTACGAGCTGGCCATATCGGCAGCCTGCCGATCTACTTCCACGTGGAGGAACGCACCCGTACGGTTACACTATCCTGGGATTTCGTCGATTTTTTGGGTACATCGCGAGCGATTGATGCAGAGATCATAGCTCATCACCTGTCGATGAGAACGTTTTACTCTGCGCGGCAGCCCTGCGCGGGGATTAACTTACCGACTGCCGGCGCAACCTTGTACGTCGACAGGTCGGAAACTTCTTTTGAGTACGGCTCATTAGATCCGTTCACTAGGCCGTGTACCTATAAAACTTGGCGGCTCATGTGACTGGTGACTACGTCCGCTTTGCTCCAATAGCGACCAAGTTCGTGCGGCAGCACAATATGTCGCGATGGCCAGAAGGAGACATTGCCGGCGGTCAGACTAGTGGGCGTCCGGAGTGTTGGCTCGTTCCGGCTGTGTGACAAATCTTCCCGCACCGCTCCATTGTTCCTAACTTAGCAAGATCAAACTCTCGCCAACTGGAGCGCGGCCTCAACGCCGCCTTCCAGGATCTGCTCTGCCTGGATGGTGTCGGGGACGGCCCGCGCGAACTGGAGAGTGCCCACCATGAGACCGAAGATGGCGGTCGCACGGCGGCGGCTCGCTGCAGAGTCGGCACCCGGAAGTAGTGCAGCCAGCGACGAAACGTAGCTTCGCAGCGCTTTCTCGTAGTCCTGCCGAGTGGACAGGGGCTGGCGTGCGATTTCCGGGAGCAACGCCGCCGAAGGGCACCCGTCCGCCGGGTCTTCGAGGTGAGCGCGGTTGAGGTATCTCCGGATCGCCCCCTCGAGGGACAGGCCCGGCCGCTGTTCCTCATCGAGGCGATGTTGTTGGTCGCTAAGCGCGCTCGCCAGCGCCTCGCGAACGAGTGCGTTTTTGGACCCGAAGTGCGGAGAGAATGCGCCCTTAGTCAGACCGGCCTCGCCCATGATCCCGGCGATCCCGGCGGCGGAGATACCGTCTTGGCGTATGCACTTCGAGGCTACATCGATGATGTGTCGTCGCGTCGCGGCCTTGTGTCCTTTCTCGAAACGCATCTCCACTCCTTCGATATCCGTTAAGCTGCGGCCGCTTCCAATAGGGCCTGGAGGTCGCGATCACGTTGCTGGGCAACTGCATTCACATGTTCGCTGCCAAACTGACTGAACAGGGATGCCGGCCGATCATATCCACACGCGACACCGCCATCTTCATCCTCGCGCAGAAGGACGCGGATGGGTGCGTACAGCCCCGCCGACAATCGATGGCGGGTCATCTTGGACGCGGTGAGCGGATTTCCGATATCAAACTGGATGGATCGTCGTGTCAGCTGAGCAACAGCTAGGAGCGCGCCGTGGTCACCCTGCCCGAAAATGGTGAGCGGCGAAGATGCCTCCAACTCTCGAAGGGCGCGCTCACTTTCGCCGTATCGCAGGAGAGTGAATATCCCGTCATCGATGCGCCGCGCCAAGGTCGCGAGCTTGGCTCGAACGTCCTCGAAGGGCTGTGTTGAGCGGATGGTAACGTACTCGACCGGAATGGCACGCGTTGAGTGCAGTGCATTGGACATCTGGTGATCCTCTAATCTTTTGTCGCTGTCTGCAGGCCCCCTTCGCGACGCGAAGCAACCACGACACTAGGTTGAACCGGACTTGGCACCCAAGATGCCTTCGATACCGCGGGCAAGGTTTAGAAGCCGCTGATCACTTCCTAGAGGGCCATCCAGTTCGAGCCCGATCGGCAACCCCGCGCGAGACAGGCCGACAGGAAGGCTGATACCGGGCAGTCCCACGCTGCTTGCCGACACCGTGTGGTTCGCCAGAGCGAGGTAGCTGACGTCCTGCCCCGCGATGTGGACGGTCGCCTGCTCCCCGATCGAAGGCGCCGTGCAGGGCGTGGTCGGTTGCAGAATGACCCACGCCCCATGAGCGACGAACGCCGTGTTGAGGCGACGCTGGATTTCCGGCCGGCTCACGTTGAGCGCCATCTGATAGGCCTCTGCCGAGGTAGCACCTGCACCACCTGGCAATACGATGTGCTCCCACGCCTGCCGAAGCTGAGGCTTAAGGCTTTCGTAAATGGCCTCAAACGCGGTCGGAATCGCGTGGCGCCGAAGAAACTCCGAAATCGCGCCCATCGTCTCATGAGCGAAGATGCCCCATGTTGCCGTTTGGACGAGGGAATTGAAGTCGCGGCCAAGGTCCATTTCCACGACCTCGGCGCCGGCGTCCTGCAGTTGCCGCACCACCGCACGGAATCGGGACTCGACTTCGGGGTCAACCAGATCCAGGAACTGTCGCGGGGCGAAGGCGAGCCGGGCTCCCTTTAAGCCGTAGTCGCCGTCGGAGGACTCCGCAGCCTGTTCGCCAGTCACGACGTGGTCAACCAGAATGCAGTCCTCAACGCTTCGGGCAAACACGCCCGTCGTGTCGAGTGTATGGGAGATCGGAGCAACGCCGTTGCGCGGCCAACGCCCGGTGGTTGGCTTGAAGCCCACGACTCCACAGAACGATGCGGGTACCCGGATGGACCCAACGGTGTCACCGCCCAAGGACGCGGGAACCAGTCCAGCAGCCACGGATGCGGCGGAGCCGCTTGAGGAGCCGCCTGACATGTGATCCCGCGCGTGCGGATTCTTCACCTGACCATAACGTGCGTTGTGACCGGTCAAGCCGTAAGACATCTCGACAAGGTTGTTCTTGCCGAAAATCAACGCGCCCGCCTCCTTAATTGCCCGGACAGCGTCGGCATCTTCGCGCGGCACAAAATGAGCCAGACCTTCGATTCCCAGACTGGTGGGTAGCCCTTTCGTCAAATAACTGTCCTTCACCCCAAGCGGCATGCCAAGGAGCGGGGCCGCCGATCCGGCCGCACGCAACTTGTCTGCGGCCCTCGCGGCCGCCAGCACCTCCGCCTCATCGATGGTGATGAAGGCGTTCAGTTCGGCAAGCGCTCGGGCGCGCTGTAAAAGAGCCGCCGTGTAGGCCTCGGAGGTGATGTCGCCGTTGCGAACCGCTGCTGCAGCGGTTGCGAGCCCAAACGAGCTGACATCTGCGGTTTGTCGCGATGAGGCAGTTGTCTTGTCGTCCACGAAATCCTCGCCAGGAGCTGTTTGGCGGCACCCGGCCGCCACCTAACGGTGGTCCAGCTCAATGCCATTACGGTCATAATATTAAATTACAATCGTAATTCAATCGGGGTGGCGACCTGCTGGGGACACATGCGCGTGAAGTGCCGATGGACGGTTGCGAGCAATGATTGGTTCAGCGACTTCTGCAATGGGTCATTTTCGACGGTTTCTGCGGAGATAGTCGGCTGGCTGACGTCCGCTTCCCCGTAAGCGTCCAACCGGGGCCTGCCCGGAAGCGTCGCGTCAGGCCAGACCCCCTGTGATTCAAACTCCCAAACTGGGGGCTGGAATCATGCGCTACGAACTCGCCGATCATGAATGGATTGCCATCAAGCCGATGCTGCCGAACAAGCCGCGCGGCGTTCCTCGGGTTAACGACCGTCGTGTCCTCAATGGCATCTTCTGGGTCTTGCGTTCCGGAGCACCTTGGCGCGATTTGCCGGCGGCGTTCGGTCCTTACACCACTTGCTACAACCGCTTCGTTAGGTGGCGGCGAGCTGACGTCTGGAGCCGCATCATGGACGCACTTGCGGCTGCCCATGATGCCGCTGTCCAAATGATCGACAACTCGATTGTCCGCGGCATCAACATGGGGCCTGCATCACAAGGAACGAGCGCCTATCGATGGGAAGGTCGCGCGGCGGCTTGACGAGCAAAATCCACGCGGTGGTCGATAGCAATGGTTTGCCGGTACGGTTGACGTTGAGCCCCGGCGAGGCCCACGACGTTCGACTTGCAGGACAACTGCTCTCTCATCTGAAGTTCGGGTCAATGTTGCTTGCCGACCGTGGCTATGACGCCGACTGGATAAGAGAGCTTGCCATGAAAAAGGGGTCGTGGGCCAACATCCCGCCGAAACGCAATCGCAGCGATCCGATCTGCTTCAGCTCCTATCTCTACCGCGCTCGCGACTAGGTCGAACGGCTCTTCAACAGGATCAACCAATGTCGTCGTGTGGCGACGCGTTACGACAGGCTTGCGGGAAACTACCTTGCCTTCGTCCAACTCGCCTCTATCCGCCTATGGCTGGCTGCGCGTTATGAGTGCACGCCCTAACGAGCTCTCTGGGCCGGAGCAGAGCAATGGTCTCCTTGAGTTTGCGGATACTTTGCAGGACGTTGTGCTCTCGCGGCCAACGGGCATTTGTGCAAGCGCTGTGGAGCTGAGCGGAAGTATGGATTCGGCTTCGGTCGCGATTGCTGTTGGCAAAAGCGTGAAAACCGTAAGGTGTGGCGGCATCCTGTTGGGCGACGGGAGCAGCCCCAGGCAGTCTGATCGGCGAGCGCGCATTCTGAGCGCACTGAATTGCCGCGATCACCCCCTTGAAATGCATACCCACATGCCGGCGATTGATCTGGATCTTGCCCCAGAACGACGCCTGCCACTCACTTCAGAGTATTGCCTGGAGGCATTTGAGGCGCTCTGCGACAGCTTTCGCGCGGACGGCTACGAAATCGTCTGGTCCGGCATAGGCGGCGACAAGCTTTGCGCTTGCTCCACCGCCGAGGAGGGCGGCTCAAGATCTTCGTCTTCACGTCACCTGGAGATCGCCGTTGAACTTGCAGACGGCCTGTTGACAAATCGCGCGCTCGACGCCGCTCATTCATCCTTCCTTTTCAGCGCGCCGCTTAGCGCGACCGTATCCACATTTCTGCTCGCAAGCCTTTGTCATGCTCGTCCACTCGCAAGGCGAGGACTTTGGCCCGTTCGCCCGCTAGGCGATCCGAGATTGATTAATACTGCAGCGAAGCTTCCGCTTGCACTTCGCGCGGGCAAGGAAATATTCCGTTCCTACCTGCGTAATCGGCTGCGCTGCGATGTGTTTCCGCACGGTTATGCAAAGGAGACTTTCGCGCTTGTGTTACCAAAGGCGATTGCGGCTCGTGCAGACACGATTTCATCGCAGCTTTCCTCTTGCGCCCTGGCCGACTTCGGCTTGGTTTCGCGAGAGTCCGTTATGGCGCTCTTGAATAGGGTATTAACAACGCAAGTTGCTGCAACCAGCGCCTTGGTTCGCTTCCTGTGGGCGGAACGCTTCGTTCGGCAACTATGTTGAGAGCTTCACCATCAACAACCACCGGTTAGAACACCTGCTACATCAAAGAAAGGTTGAGAATTGGACGTTCTCGCCCATCGGCACGATGGAGCTAGACTGTGTCGGCGTGTATCGCGGGGCTATCGGCAGAGAACGCGACACTGGACGTTATCGTTTACCCCTGTCGTTGCATGCCGTTTAGCCCTTTTTCCGTTAGATAGATTCGTCTTTTGGAGGCGGGTCGCTCGCGAAGGGAGGCGCCGTCTGGCGCGCACTCTGTCACGCATCCCGGCAAGCCATAAGGATATGGACAGGGCTCTTCGGCCTGCACTTACCGTTAGATCACCAGAAGAACTCTCCTGGTGAACGCATTGGAATGGCTTTCGTCGGACCTATGACTACTAACGGTTGACGGAGCTGCGATACCCCGCGCGGTCGCTAGGCCTTTCCATATCGAGAGCCGAGATCTCAATTTAATCAACGATTGCTATCGTTTTAGATTCTCGTCCCGCGCTCGGATGATAACGTGCAGCTCCGCGGAGTGCTTTTGCATGATCATTGATGGCCACTCTGTGCTGGAACATCCTCATCCGTTCCTTGCGATCATGCTCCAGCGGCGGAACCGGAACGGCTTCAGAGGCGGCGCGCAAATTTCTTTACGCAAGAGGACGCGGCCGCTGTTCCCACGAGCGGCCGCGCCGCGAGGCCTCGATCCTCATTTTCTGCTTGGTTTGTATCCGGTGGTTAGTGCTGTACGCACGCCGGATCGGTCAAACAAAAAAACAGATCGCAGATACCATTCAACGGGTCGTCCGCGCATTGAGGATATGACGTGTCGGCGACCTGCACCTTGGCAGCGACGGGTTGAGCGGCGGCTTCAGCAACACAGGCCGGCACTGCCGCCGTTGCAAGCGCGGCGGCGCTCGCAGTCACAAACAGCAATTTTTTCATTCCAGAGTCGCTCCCTTAAGATCGGCCCCAAGCCGTCCTCATGGATATATGACGTTGCCACAAGTGGTAAAATTGATTTTCTTGATCAGGCCTATCTACGGGATGGATGAGTTCGGACATCTTTGCGGGCTCGGTTATGAGTTGCTCGGAGAAGCCGTTTATGGTCGGCTTCTCGCCGGCCTCTAAGCGGTCCGCATTGATCTGAGCAATCGGACAACGCGGTAACTGCATCGTCTCGGCCCAATGACTTGCACGGCTTGGAGGCTGGACGCGTGCTGCCCGAGGCGGTGAGTCACATTCCTGATGAGTGCACAAGCGAACTCATTATGACGGATGCGACGACTGCGCGATCGCTGAAATTCCATTCGTTTGTTCGGCTGCGCTAGAGGCTACACCGCATGGCTTCGGCCCGTTCAAGTACGGCGGCATACTGCTAATTCAGCGAGACTGCATTCCTGACCAGAACTTGCCACCGAGGGCGATATTGTTGCTGAGCGCGCGGCCGACTTCGTCGCGCAGCGACGGCGGCACTGACTGCAACCATCACCTCAGACTTGCTCGAAGGTCCCGATCGCGGCTGCCCTTACAAAATCCACACGGTACTCACTGCCAACGAGAAGAATCATGGCCCAAACGAATTATCACCGAGGCGATAGCTTCTGCAGACGTAGAAGCACCAAATGACCATTCTCGGATATGCCGCGTTAGCATCCAGGATCGACATCTCATCCGCTAGTTCAACTCCTAAAGGCAGCCGGCGACCGCGATCTACCGCGAGATGATCAGCGGTGCCGCGCCGATCGGCCACAACTCACCACGTTGATGGTAGCGCCTCCACCCCGGCGACGTGGTGCTGGTGACGAGGCTGGACCGGCTCGGCCGCAGCACCCGCCAGCTAAATGAGCTTGATCGAGCGCATCGGCAAGACTGGTGCTGCATTCCGCTCGCTCGGCGATAGCGCTGGTCATTCGCACATCGCCTAGGGAGCGACGCGGTTGCGACTGTCTTGCCGTCAGCTGAGAGCAATGTTGAAGCATTGTCGAGGGATGCTCGACGCCGGCCTTGCGCAACGACGCAGCTTACCGCAATCGCCTCGATCGGCGTCTCGCTGCCTGCCAGGGGTCCGACGATGCGTACCCACTGGCGGCGCGAGCAACTCGCTGCAGAGCGATGAATTGCCTATGTCGGCAACAACAACCGAAGCGATCGCAGGGTTCTAGCCCAGCGCGCGATCGGTCACAGTCGGGTTGCGTCTCATACCCGCGTAAGCTTAACGAACCCTCCTTCGGCCAACTCGGCTTGGTAGGTTCTTCCGTTAAGCTGGATTGTTTTGGGGGTGTTTGCGGTCGGCATGAAACCTTCTTCGCCCAACTTATCCATGAGAGCAGGTGTCGCCCATTGGCGTGGTAGCGGCGTTCCGAAGCGCCGGTTCTCCGTGAATAAGGCTCCGAAGTCTCGCCCGGCCTGCCCCAACCCCACTTGGTCCTCCGCAGGGTTATGAACAAGACGAACGCAATTGGAACCATCGAAACCGGCCGTGTAGCGGTGACCTTGGATTCACAGGTCATCGTCGGCTGGTCCGAATCCGGCAGGAGACCACGATGGAACAGCCGTTCGACCATTGAATCAGGTGCGATTTGCGAACCGTGGGAAAATCTTTGAGGAGCGGGTCCAGGCGATGCGGCAGACGCCGAGTACAGATCTTGCAGCGCAGATCTGCATGTCAATCTCTGCGCGCGATCCGTCGTTTCTGCCTCAACTTCGACGGGTTACCAACCAGAATGAGCGGGATAGCCCGGCCAGCGCGACAAAGAACAAACGAGAGCGCGGCCTACGTGAGAATCCGGCAAGCGAGAAACGAACTATTCACCCGATCGAGAGTGCAGAACGAACAGGTCCCAGCACCTTCTGGGGGCCATGGAGGCCGATGCTGGGACCGTCGTGGCCACATCCGGGGGTAGCAAACGGACAGGCCCACCTTATTGTGCATCGTCAATTCGATTCGTCAAACCGGCCCACGGTGTGCGTTCTCGCGGAACGCCGATCACTCGGAAATCGCTTGAGATTCACCGGCTTCAGCCAGCCGAACCACTACTCAGCGCAGCCCAAGCGGCACTTCCTCGCCAGATACGCGCACTACATCCCGTGTCGAGCGAGTTGCATCGAGCCGAACTCCGCCTCAAGACGGGGATACCATGGCTGGCCGCCACCTCTGCTGAACAAGGACTTGCAGAACGCCGGCGCAAGCCTGCCGCGGTGGATCAACACGTCTTCGTGTCCCATTGCAGCTCGAGCATTCTGCCAGAGCCGATTGTAGCCGCGCTGTTCATTGGACTTCACGTGGCAAGCAGCGAACTCGGCGCCATCCAGCGTCGCCAATTGCGAGACATATACCGGCCTCTTCGTATGGATGTGCACCCACACCGGATCCGGCATCGCACCATTGCTCAGTGCCCTGGGCTGCAGCTTGATCTCGAACAGCGTGCCTGGCTCCCCCTTCAACGCACGCGGCGGATCGGCAGACGTCAACTCATCGGCCGCCCGCAGGTATTCAAGGTACTTCTGCGACGGAAAGGCGTACGTCTTCATGCAATCCATCGTGATCGCAGCCTTCCGCGCGTTCAAAGAATTTGCCTGTCCCTGCACCTCGGACCACATCGCCTTGAGCCGGACTATTTTTTCGTGCACTTCAGGCACCTGCGCAGGCGTAAGCAGGCCACGTCGGCGAGGTTCCTCTAGCGCCGCTACACAGGCCTCGATCTCGGCGGCTTGCGTCTGAAGGCGCTTAACGACGAGATCCACGATGTGGCCGGCATCCTCGGGCTTCATTTGGCGCGTTTGCGAGACGGCGCTTTGCTGCGCTGGAAGATCGAACTGCAGCAGCTCGTCCAATCTATTGAGCAATCCGTTCAGCGCTTTCCTGGAGGGCGGAGCACGCCACATTTCCTGGCCGGCCGTTGACGATGATTCCTTTGCGCGTGCCGCCTCTTCCGGGGTCGCAAGCTTCTTGGTGCCCAGATCCGAGAGAACGATGACCTTACCTGTCGGAGCCGAAGCAGCGTCGGGCCTGGCGACCTGCGCCTCGCGTAGACCGGCCGCCGAACTCCCCTCACCTGCCGCCGGTGTGCGCTTGCTTTTTCCCTTCTTGCGCGCAGCCTGGCCCTCAGACACTGCGCCGGTATTTTCCGGTATCCAGTTGGCGGGCGGCTCGATCACGGCGGGTGTCTTTGGCTGCACCGCCAAAAACCGCGTGACGTCGTTTGCGGTGACCCAGGCAGCTTCCTCGATCTGGTCCAACAGGTCCAATGGAGTGTCCGCCCCCATTCCAGCATCCCTCAGCCCAGCGACGATGCCGTGCACCCCCGACGCAAATTCAGAAAGCCGTTCCATGACCCCTTCCAAAACGGTGCTGTGCTCCGCGTCGAGCGCCGCTCCGCGGTTGTACAGAACGGCTTCGCCCGTCGACGCGAATGCCGGAACAACATCGTTGATGAAGGTCCCGAGCAGACGCATCCGCCCGTCCTCACCGATGAGGGCGTTACTCAGCGCTGGTTCGAGCGTGCTCGCCCGCGATTCGATCAGGAGCCGCGCGAGAGCGATCCGCGATTGCAGATACGTGCACTTCGTAAAAAGTGCCCAGCCGGTATGCAGGCGTAGCATCTCGGGCGTGGACCCCGGCAAGCTGGCGGTGGCCACGCAGACGGACTGCATCCGTTCCGAGCGCAATGCCTTCTTTCCCCACCACTCCATGCAGGCCATGTAGTGCTTCGCCACGGTCGACACCGCTCGGCTTAGCTGGGCGGGCGCAGCGTTGGCTTTGCGCAGCTGCTCGAGCACGGCTGCGGCTTTCTCTCTACCGGCCTCCAGGTCGTAGACAATCGAGGTAGCCACGGCGTTGCATTGGTCCCCCGCAGCAAGAGTCTCGACTCTGACTCCGCAAGCCTGATCGTCGGAAAGAAGGCTGCGTGCCACGTCGGGAGGGAAGCTCGCATAATAGTCCAGAACTTCCGAGCCCGCCTTGACGACTTGATCAATCAGGTCCTGCGCCTCCGACCGGTTCCGCGCTTGGCCGGCCGCCGTTTTAGAAGCACCAACAAAGGCCACAAGTAGGCCGCGCATTTTTTTCTGCGCTGCTCTGACCTCGTCTCTCGTCGGGACAGCCACATCCGAAGCCGGCGGCTCGCCGACGAGCGGCGCCATTCCATCTTGAGACCTGGAGTGCATCCGCTCCACGACGGAATCGAACGATTGCCTGGCTTCTCCGGAGACCGGTCCAGGCTCCCCGCCCGATCCCCACATGCTATCAGCTTCTGCAGGCTCAACGTGCGATTTGCCAGCTCGGCCAATGCCCGTCATATCCAATCTCCGATCGAATCGAGAATGCGCAGCCTGTCTGATTAGACAGCTTGGCTGACGGGCAGCTGACGAACAGCTCTTTCCGGGCTACACAGAAAATGGCCGGATCACCGTGGGCTCCGGTTCATCGAGGCTGCCAGTGCTGCAACAGGCAGCGATGCAGCGGATGAGCGCATCAAATCGGGGATCATCCGCTGCAGTGCATGACCGCACCGTAACGTTGCTTCGGCGTGATCCCGCCAAAATCCATACTGACAAGCCGCGGCAGATGCGACGGGGCAAGACACTATCCAGCGTCGCGTTCGTCTGCACGGACTTGGCGGGCTATCTCGAATAGCGGAGAGCCGCCACGAGAATGCCAGCATCTTGAAACGGCTTGATCATTGCGGCGAGGTGCATCCCCCGACTTTGTCGAGGGGGAGAGACCTTCGGCCGCCGTACGTCCCATCATCGAGGAGGAGATACGAGTCTTAAATCCAAGAACCTGCACACCCACGGTCGCACACAATTTAAATAGGTCTAAATCTTCGATCAAAATCGCATTATCTGTATTCACCTTCGGATCGAGCAGAACCCATATTGAGGGACTCCTTCGCAGCTCCCGCCCATCCGAGCCCGTTGAGCAACGCTCATAAAAAAATGGCAACGACCGTGCCAAGCGCACCGAGCGTCAACCCGACCAGCGAACCGGCCGTCGGCACATCACGAAAAAGTATAAAGGCGAGAACTGGCTCCACGACCAGAATAGCTCCGACTGAAATCGCGACAATGATCCAGATATTCTTGAGATGCATGTAGCCCAGCGCGTATCCGAAGACGAGCAGGACGCCACCGACGGATATCAGCACAAACATCGGCAGGAGCATTGTGACATCCCCGCCGGCCTTGCCAAACTGCCTTGAGGCAATCAACTCCGCGATTATCGAAAGCGCTTCTCCAACGAAAATCGCGGCCACTGCTACAATCTTCACTGTCAAGCTCATCGGCCCTTGATTCCAACTATCCAAGTCAGCGCCGCAGATGAACACTCGGAGGTATCGGTGATCTTGCCTCTTGGAGGTGCCAGTGGATTATGCGTCGCTACTTATCGCTGCTCGCAGGCGTCTCAAAGCCTGCCCAATTGCAGACCGGATCTCAACATGCAGCGATTGTTTCGCGCCGACCAAGCCGCACCCCGGGGCCGGTCGCCAGATTCGAGGGATCGAAGCCTAGGCTGCAATCCGCACAGGAAGAGCGGAATAACCGTGCACAAAGTTCGACGCAATTCGCTCGGGTTCGCCGACAACCTCGACTTCCAGTCGTGCCTTCAAAATCTCCTCCCAGAGGATTTTCAGCTGCAGCTCCGCAAGATGTCGACCAACGCAGCGATGGATCCCAAATCCGAACGAAAGATGTTGCCGCACGTTCCTGCGGTCGATGACGAAGCGCTCGGCGTTCTCGATGACTTCATCGTCGCGGTTTCCTGAGATGTACCACATGACGACCTTGTCGCCCTTCCTGACTTGTTTCCCACCGACGATGCTATCGGCCGCGGCGTTGCGGCGCATATGTGCGATGGGCGTTTGATAACGAATAATCTCGGACACGGCGCTCGAGACAAGTTTCGGATTATCGCGTAGCTTTCGCAGCTCGGAGGGGTGCTGGTTCATGAACAGGAGGCCGCCGGTAATCGAATTGCGCGTGGTGTCATTCCCACCGACGATCAGCAGAATCAGATTTCCAAGAAACTCACTCGGCTCCACGTGTCGAGTTGCAGGCGAGTGCGCCATCATGGAAATCAGGTCCATCCGTGGCTCGGCATTGATGCGCTCGTTCCAAAGGCCTGTGAAATAATCCAGGCACTCGGACAAGATCGCACTTCGCTTGTCCCAGCTATCGATCGGCTGGCCAGTTCTGGGCATTGCAACAGCTACGTCCGACCAATAGGTCAGCAGACGCCGATCCTCAAATGGAAAGTCGAATAGCGTGGCAAGCATCTGCGTCGTCAATTCGATGGAGACCCTATCCACCCAATTGAAGTCATTGTTGCGCGGCAAGCCGTCCAGAATCGTCCTGACGCGACGACGGATCAAGCTCTCGAGTTTCGTCAAGTTTTCCGGCGCGACTATCGGACTTACAGTATCACGCTGCTCGCGATGCTTAGGCGGACCCATCTTGATGAAACTCTGCGTCCAGTGCCTGTCAGGCACGTCGACAATAGTGACGCCTTGCTCCGACGAGAATATCTTGTGATTAGTATCTACCTCTACGATATCGCGGTATTTCGTTATGGACCAATATGGACCATAGGGGCTATCCTGGCAGTAGTGAACGGGATCTTCCCTTCGCAGCCGCTCGAAATAACCCCATATGCTATCATCTTGAAAGCGCTTGGCTTCGCTTACGTCCAGATTGCTCAGCGGGATCTTAAACGCGCCGTCGGTTCTGTAGTCTACCAATTGCGTTATCACGATCGCCTCCGCAGATTTTGCTCTCTTGAGAGCTTGCGGATCCACAGGTCGCGATCCATCGTTTCGAGCTGCCGTGACGTTTTGTTGCGAGCGGATCGTCGCCCCAACAGAGTATCCTAAAGCGCGGGCAGTCACCCCTACCAGTTCCGGCAGGTAAGGATGGCGTTGACTTTCTAACTCGATTTGCCCCAGTGGATTGATGAGAACAATCCTCGCTACACAGGCGTCGCCCAATGCCAGCTAGATCGCTGCTCGCGCCACCGAACAGCGCAATGTGAGCCACCTTCCAGCTTCTTTAGGTGCCAGATACGACGTTTTCGGCTCCCCGCGGCCGCATATTGGCCGCGGGATCGTGCGGTGACCACGACCCACGCTGATCGTCGTCGACGAAATCAGTTAGCACCGCTCCGCCGAGAAAGGCCAATTTGGTTCTCAACATGGCAACAAGCGTGCTTCATTCATCATCCTGACCAGCAACTTGCCATCTAACGGGAATAGGAACTATCGCCGCCAAGAGCTTGCGATGCTCGACCGCTTGTCCATCGCATTGATGGCGCCCAAACAGTTCGCGAGCGCAATCGCTTGCGCGACAAATAGAAAGATGTTTCAGAACCTGCGCTGCCATCGGAAAGCCTTAGGATGTGCCGCTTGGGCGGATCCGGCGCCGGTTCCGCATCGCTACGGCTGCGGAAGCATCTCCGCAGACCATTCTAGCGAGAACACCGAGCCCAGCATCTGGCGTGGCGCTGACTCGGAACGAAGATGTAAGTAACAGCCAGCGGTGCTACGCGACGGCCAACGCATAGAGAGCCGAGTTGGCACGCCAGGCCTATCCAGGCTTCGGTAGGCGTGGCCGAGCTCGGAGCATTGTTAGCGACGAGATAGGAGCTTGGTCTAGGTCATTTCGCCAACCTGCATATCCTGTATTTGCAATCCGTGAGGAGCAAAGCAAGCGGCTGCTCATCGAACGCTGCGCTCCCTCTCGCAATTTCTTGCTCCGGCGCCTGAAAGGACCAGACAGAATGACGGCATATCCCATGGTGTTACAAAACTTACGCGCTGCCAATCCTGGTCGCCGGGTATTGGAGATAACGACGACCGCAGGATGCATCGTCCGGTGTACTTATTGCCACCAAGACAAGTTCGCTGATCGGCAAAGACCCGTGTCTCAAGCGAAGTACCTAGGTCTTCAGGATTTCGAGCGGTGTCTTGCACGCGTGCCGAGGACTACCGAGATCAGTTTTGCCGGCTACTCGGAGCCTTGGCTCCATCCGAAATGCACCAGGATGGTTGAGCATGCTTACGCACGTGGGCATCAGATCCGAATTTTCACGACCCTCGTCGGAATGAACGGGAGTGACATTCGGCGCTTGCAAATGCTGCAGTTCAGGGCTTTCATCGTCCACGTTCCTGATGACGGCACTTATATGAACAGCCGGCTCGTCGGAAAGTCCTATCTCAATGTCATGCGCCGACTCGTCGAGGCGAACATTCCCTCGATTCGATTCGTTGTCCTGGGCAAAGTCCATCCGGACCTCGCCGACACCATTCCCGCAAAAGCGCTGCAGCGCTTGCGTCCGCTGAGTAACAGCCGAGGACGTCTAGAGTCGAATATCATCAAACCGCGACAGCCCGTCGTCGGACCCTTGACGTGTATTGGCAAACAACAACATCGGAATGTCCTTCTACCAAACGGCGACGTTACTCTGTGCGGGATGGATTTTGAGCGGCGTCATGTCCTGGGCAATCTTTTGCGCGACGAATACGCATATCTCTTCGAAAGCCCAATTTTTCACGAAATCGCCGATCGCATGAACGGAATGGATGGCTTTCTGCTCTGCAGGATGTGCGAGTTTGCTCACCCGCAGACGTCGGGATGTTATATGGATGCCGACCAACAGACGTGACGGCCGGCCTGCACGAGTGTGGATGTCAAGATTCTCTCTGAAGAACGCGACCGATGCCAATTCGCTCGCCACGTGCCGGGAACGGCCAAACCGATGGAAACCGCCGGATCGGATATGCGATTGACACGAGGCGGATCAGAGCCGCGCCTCAGTGAGGTGAACCAGTTGAGAGCCTGCGCTGTAGAGGGCCTCACGGGCGGCACGAAACCGCCGATATTCAACCGGCGCAGCTGGAAGTGGTAGGTCCTCTTCCGCAAGGCGGCCGAGAACGTAGGACGCCAACACCCGGCCGAGGACGGTCCCAGGTGCAATCCCGCGCCCGTTGTAACCGCCGAAGGACACGAGGTTACGGTCGAGCTTGTGAAAGCGCGGCAGGTGGTCGGAAGTCATCCCGATCATCCCGAACCAGCCGGCTTCGAACTCGACGTCGCCGAGCTGCGGAAACAGCCTACGTAGCGACCTGACCGCCCAGGCTCGGTGAACCAAGGTGCCGATACCCTCTAGAGCGCCAACGCTGCCGAACACCAGACGGCCGGACTGATCGAAGCGAAACGAGGAAAGGACCTCGTGGGTGTCCCATGCCCCTTGTCGTTCGGGCAAGATTGAGGTCCTGAGACGATCTGGTAAGGGCCGCGTTGCCAAATTGAAGTAAGGTAGACGGATCTGCTCTCGCTGAATCCGCAACCAAGGTCTTTTGCCGTAGGCGTCGGTAGCGACGATTACCCACTCAGCACACACAGATCCCATTGCCGTGCCGACCCTCCAGCGCAACCCCATTTCGTGGACTGTGAGGACTTCAGTCTGCGCGAATATCCTCGCGCCCGCCGCAAGCGCAACGCGCGCCAAGCCGCGCGCATAGGCCAGTGGCTGTATTGTACCGGCGCGCGTATCGAGCAGCGCGCCGGTATAGTTGCCACCGCCAATCTTTCTGCGCGTCTCCTTCGCATCAAGCACCGCGACCGGAGCGCCGCGTTTCTGCCACTGTTCGGCACGAATCTGGATTTCCTCCAAGCCCCTGCGGCCGACCGCGCAATGCAGGGTCCCCGCGCGCTCAACTTCACAGTCGATCCCATATCTCTCGATCAGTGCAAAAACCTCCTGCGGTCCTCCACCCAGTAATTCGATGAGCCGCTCTCCAAACGGGGAGCCGAGCGTGTCTGAGAGCGTGTCGGGCATGACCCACATACCCGCATTGACGAGCCCGACGTTGCGCCCGGAACCACCGAATCCAATTTCGGATGCCTCCAGCAGAATGACGCGCACGCCGCCCTCCGCGAGGCGGATAGCCGCAGAGAGTCCAGTATATCCACCGCCAATCACAACGACATCGGCTTGCAAATCACCCACGAGAGGACCGGTATACGGCGGCGCCGGCGCCGTGAGCTCCCATAAGCCGTGCGACTTGCGATTGCCTTGCATCCGACGAACTCGTTCTGCAACGCATCAAACTCGGCCGGCGGTCTTCGCTATCGAACTACCGATCCGAACGAGTCGTGAACCGGTACTTTAGCAGTTTGACCAGCAGCAGCGCTTGGCGGATCCAGGAGCCGAAGAGGCTTCATCGAATCGTGAGCTCCCAGATGATCCGGATATGCCCGCCATGAATCGATGGTCGGAAAATATGCATATTTCTAACACGCAGGTTACTATTATCGATCAAGTTCAAGACGCGCCCAATATCTCCCTGATCAGAAAAGACGACATACATCAGGCCGTTGGCGTTGAGCCAATTATGCGCTCCGCCGAGAGCTGAGGCCATGGCGCTGTGATCTTCGTCAAAGCAGGAGCGCTCCAAATCGTCCCTTGCTTTTCGGTTCCAGTACGGGGCGGCAAACAAAATACGGTCGAACTTTTCTTCAGGCTGCAGCGCAGAATAGATGTCACTGAGGCGCGCTTCTGCCTGCTTGGAATGACCTAACCGCTCGATGTTTAACTTTGTGGTGAGAACGGCTTGCGGATTGATATCGAGAGCCACCAGGTGTTCTGCCCCAGCGCGAAGTGCCGCCAGCCCCAGGACGCCTGATCCGCATCCCAAATCCCATACTGTTGCTCCAGATTGGATGTGCCACTTCGATATCAAGGCGTCGGGAGCGTGACTTAGGCGTGGCGACAGAACGCCGGGGAGAATGTGCAAGAGCATACCGCACACTTCCACGTCGTGCGGGTGTTCGCATGACCGCAGATCCGCGATCATAGCGTCTACATCGGTCGTTTGGCGCCGCGCCGATATGGCTTTGGGGGCAGTCATTCAAATCTCCAGTTCCCTGGCGCGCGCTTTGCCTCATCGTCCTGCCATCCAATCGATGGAACGCCCTATTGAGCAAGTGCGCCTGCTGTTGCACTGTACAGGGCCTACCGGTTTAAAGAGTTTCGGGCAGGTTTGTCCCAACGTGTCTGAATGCGCTTTGCGCCTTCGCCGACTGTCATTGCCTCTCAATAAGCAACGGCCGTGCCATCGGAATTCAAAGCGCTCGGCTTCTGATTTTCCTTGGAGAACGACTGCCGGCAGCTCTGATGTTCTGCCGCCCCGACGATTGTCTCCGGCGGTGTCGGACTCCGAACACGTATGACCAAGTTGGCGTACGAATGGCTTCGTGTTGCGGCTATTCTCGCAGCTATTCTCACGGCAGGTTGACCGGAAATCAGAAGTTGCGACCTGGAAACTTCGACGAGAGCTCGTCAGGAATAGACAAGATTTCGCACAATTCACGATTTGATGCCGCCCCAATGGCTATCTAGCTGATTTAAGAAAAAGCGATATTTCACCCTGCGCTTGCCTCCGACGATCGAAAACTCGCCGACGCCATACCGGCCTTCGCCATCATAGCGCCGATCGCCTGAATCGAGATAAGGAGGCGATCATCAATGGAGCGGCATACCCTTGTTGCAGCTCAACTCCTCAACCCGCGCCCACTTTTATCACAATCCCCTCTTTGTGTCTGCGATCCGCGCTGCAGCGCCTCGGAGCAGACACTTTCCGGACCTCGTTCACTCTACCTGACGGGAAGTCACGTCAGGTTTTGGAAAGTTAACATCAGTAGCGAGGAACCACAGAGCTATGCTGGCGGACGAGATCATGGACCGATTGAGCACTATCAACCAAGCTGATCATGATTCGGCTGCATCCAATGCGGCCGCGGAACAACCGCAACAGCCGCAAGCGGAGTTCGAGCAGCACCTGCTGGACGCGCCAGGGGCCGACCCCATATATTCCCATAGAGAGCTTTATGATGTCACCGAGGAGGACGATCGCCTCATCCAGGCGGCATCCGGCGCTGCTCTCAAGCGAGATTTACCGCCGAGGCCTACCACCGTCAGTATTTATGATCGTCGGCTTCGCAAATTGGCTGAAGCGCTGAAGCAGGATGGCAAATCAATTTCTGGCCTCGATGACAATGCGTTGCTCGGACACGCTAGAAAGCTGCTGCCGAACGACAAGGTGATCGCCCCGCATTGTCAATGGTCAGTCGGTACCGCGAGCCTGACGCAGACGCTCTCCCCCTCAGAACACATTATCGTCCTTCCAGGGAAGATGAGCGTCTCATCAGGGAGGCTGCCGAGGCACGTTTTGGTCGACAGATCGGCGAGAAAAAGGCCGGGGGCTATGCGAGCGGGCTGCGGAAGTTGGCGGTAGCGCTCCGCCCGTCGTCCATTGCCAAGCTCAGCGATGACAAACTGCTCGGCCACGCAGTCCGTTTGTTTCGAAATGACAAGACGCTCATCGCCGCCTTGAACGCTCTCCGCGACTATCGCGCGATCGTCGGGCGGGGTAATTTGGGCGCAGAAGGAGGCAGTTCGCGGCAGGTCATTCAACCGCCCTCTCCTTTGCCCATGCGGCCGGTCGATGAACAGCGCTTGGGGAGCGCTGCGGATCGCGACGCCTCACTACCGGCTGATGGTTTCAATACTCTGCAGGTTTGGCACGAGCCAAGTTTAGCCCCTCATTCTCCGATACATAGTGTGGCCCAGGATGAGCTTTTCGATACCGCGGAGCAGAGCAGCGAGCTTTCAGCTCCTGGCTTCGATGCACCATTGCTTTCGCAGCAAATGCGTTCAGCGACTTCATCGCCCGCGCCAAGTTTCACTCAGGAAGAACTTTTCGATGCCGTGACCGGTTGGCAACGAATGCACTCGGCGACTTCATCGCCCGTGCAAAGTTTCCTCCAGGAAGAGCTTTTCGATGCCGTGACCTGGCGACCCAGCCCGCGGCCGAATTTCGTCCCTGAAAACTATTTTGGACGGATGATGGACCAAGGCGCTGCGGCCCAGACCACTTGAGCGGACGTCCTTTCCAGCCAGCGACAGCTTTGATGCTTCTTTGGCCGTTCCCGAGGACTTCTCCCACGGCACCCAGCCTGCGCCGGATATGATGCGCTCCAAGCTGGGTCGATGGGGTCTGTTGCCCGATGCAGCACAGTGGGTAAAGACCTACGATATTCGCGGTGAAGGCTATACGGGCGTGTTGGGACCGCGAGGGCCCAATGATGTTCAGCTCATCCATCTGCGGTCTCCCGCTGTCGGCGATACGTTCGATGTGTCGTTTGCCGTTCCCAAGGACTTCTCGCATCGCACCCAGCTGGCTCCTGACATGATGCTATCCACGTTGGGCAAGTGGGACTTCTTGCCTGTTGCGGAATATCCGGTCATGAACTACGAGATCGGCGGCGAACGCTACACGGCCATGTTGGGACCGGGAGGACCCAACGACGTTCAACTCATTCACCACCCTCGGCCCGCTTTGCTGGGCGAAGCGACGCGTGCGGTGGGGAGGGCTTCCCCGGGTATCGACGTCGGTCCTGCGCCAGGGTTTGATGCACCCGCACCTTTCGAATGGCGCGAGGACGCCCCTTCGGCGCTGGCGCCAAACCGTACACAGCCGAAAGCCTACCTGGAGGCCGCGTTCTTCTCTTCCATCGGCCGCTATTTGGCTAAACAAGGGGCTCGTCGGCGATGTATCTATCACGTTGTCGTCGCATTCGGCAGCGACGGCACTTTCAGCCGAGCAGACCCGAGAACCATCGGGATACAAGATGCGAACGCGCTACAAGACCATGGCTTGGCCGACGATCAAACGTGAATCATCACCGGCCGGTGGACCATTCGGATTGGAAAGAATGTCTCACTAGGGTCGCGGACAAGGATGCGAACGTACTTTGGCGACCCGGTTTTTGGTTTGATGAGGGCCCTTGGCTCCTGATCATACCAGCATAGCCGGCACTGGCGATCCTCCGATCACAAAGATCCGATGAGGATCGTCAGCCCTCATATGGCGCCTTTGAGCGAACTGGCGCACCTTCGTGCAACTCGGACGCCCAGACGAAAGACGGTCAGAGACAATCCGGCCGTCTTCACGATCTATATTATCGTGCCATGCTCGGTGAAGCATCCACGCGGTTAAGGAAACAGCTTCGAAGTGGGGTCCTGCGCCGTGCTCTTCTTACCAGATGAACTTCGCGCCATCAGGCAGGTCGCAGATGAATTCGCCCTGGTGCACAAGTTCGGTGGTCCCGACGACAAGCTTCGAGGCCCGCACCGTGAGCTTGCCTTCGCGGCTGAGGCTATGGCGGATGTACTCGGTGACGGCATGTCCCGCGCTGTCCACCGTTTGGTGCGCATTGGCGAAGCTGATGCCGTTCTGGGGCGTCACCCTGAAGGCATTGATGACCAGACCGGCCTGCGTCGCCGACGCAGGCTTGCTACCCTCCGCGTTGGCACAGCGGCTCATGTCCAGGATGAGCTTCACGTTCTTTCCGGTCTGCAGGGCATTGAGCACCTCCGTGTATTTTGGCGAAGGCTCGTCGGCTCTCGCCATCGTGCTCATGCTTGCGGCCGAAAGCAGGGACAACAGGATCGTCAGCCCTTTGCCAGTACACTTCATATGCTCATCTCCCTCGATAAGTACCAAAGATCGCACGCTGCAAGACGTCGTCCTCGCAAGCCGTTTGGCGGATTCCAGACATCAAGCACGCCGCGCCCTGCGACAAAAACAACCTGTCGCGACCAAGCACAAGTGGTTGTGACGGCCATTCCGACGTCACAACCTCGTAGGTCAGGTTTACTAAAGTGGCCTGAGCTCGTACGACATCGCTGGAACGATTCGATCGACCGCCAGCCGCCTAGAACTACAAACGGCAACCGGTCGCGCCAATCCAACGGAGGCCGATATGACCGAGCGGCCCCAAATGCGCCTAAGCGGGCGATTTCCGAAAGAAGACTTCGACCAACCGCATCTGCCAGCTTGTCCACGTTGAGACCTGGTAGGACTCTCTGCCCGCGGGGATGGCCGACAATGGGTGGCTGGGCGAACAAGCTCAGTCAAGACACCCGATCTCGCCCTCGTCGAAAACAGGAACGCCAGATGGCACAAAGCAGTGTCGACTTCAAATATATCGCTTTGCGTGGCTTCTGTCTGGCTGACCGCTCACCTCACTGAACTGAATTCATCCGGCACCCCTCAAACGGATACTGGCTTCCTTCCTGGTCCGTCAGCTTCTCGAAAGCTGCACCTGCAAAACTCCATGCCAACGGCCGGCACTCGAGGGGAGATGGAAGAAGAATGAATGTTGATCCACGGAATCCCGCAGATACTCCCTTTGAGGCTCACGGCGTCCTGAAGCAGCCTCACCGCGTGGACCGGCAGCCAGACGAGCTGAGCGCACACACCGACGCGCCGGCACACAGGTCCTAGCATCAAGCAAGCTTTGAGCAGCAGCTAGATGACTTGAGGTCCGACGCGTGGTGCCCATTTCGACCTGCCCTTCCAAATTGATCTTTGACGTCACTCATTCGGGCGGGCTTCGGCTATTGCCTGACATCGATCCGGTCGCCGCGTTCGTGCCCGAGACCGAACCCGTGTCGTGAGCCGGAGAACGCCTTCGGCGAAATACGGGACGCGCGTTTTGAAGACCGTCAAGCGCAGTAAACGCCGCATCAAACACGGCAAGCCGCGCAGCCGCTCTACGCCTATCCGCCTTTTGAATGCGTTCCATCAAAACAATTGATTTTGCCGATCCTGCATGAAGCCCCCATAGTCGGTTGCGATCTTTGGAGGCAGCATTCAGGAATGTGGTGTGACAATCGATTCTCTGTCCAATCCCTTGCCGGTCAATTCCACTTCGGCAATCGCGCGTCTGCATCCAGAAGATCACGCGCCAGATCAACGCTTCTTGCGGCCAGCCAAAGTCAGCCTGCCAATCGCCACGTGTGAGGCGATCCGGCAATCGCACGCTTACGCGCGCAACGGCTTCGCCCTTAACGCGCAGCAAGTATGGCTGCCTCATGCCATCGTTGCAGGTCAGACTGCGCGTCATAGAATTTGGAGAGACGAGATGCTCACGACGTTGGAGAAAGTAAGACCGACAGAGATCCTCAAAGCTGTGACCGTGTCCAGACTGCCTCGCTGTCGCCTCAAGACGCGCACAAGTTTGAGGGTACGTTGTAACCAATTGTTAAAGACACTTGAATCTCACCCAACGTCAGATTGTAGGATTTCCGACAACCTCGCGACACACAACCGCGCTCGCGCGAACACTTCCCGACAGGTAGCAAGAATTGCGAACGTCTCTCAAACTCAACGCCACACCACTTCGCTCGGTCACACGGATCGATCACTCCTGTCGACGGCGTGTTCTCAACACCGCTTACGTGCAGCGCGAAGGAATCAGTGCGACCCCTGTTGCAGCCGGATCAGGATCTAGCATTCGGGCCGAAAGCAGGCTCTGTTTACCTCGCACTGTCCGTGCACCACGCAACCAAAAACTCGAGCTTCGATCATTCCGCCGCCGCTCATCCAAGATGAGATGCAGCTGGCGCAATGACCTCGATCAGAGGCGTCCTAACCCCGACAAGCAGCGCCCCTATCTGCCCCTCATTCACGACTTGTCGATGGGGCGCAGCATTGGACGCGGCAAAACATCGGGATCGTTGGCGCCCTGCATGTCTATCACCGGCTAGGGAGCGGTTTTCTCAGTAGTCGGAAGGCACATCGATCTGTTCGTCGTACATCGCTGCGCCGGAGGCATCGTCCAGATGCGTGGCCTGAAATTGTCATTCACGCGGAACACCTTGCCTCATCGGGACTTGGCGACGCCACAGGCTCGACAGCATAGCAAGATTGACCGCGGGGCCGGGGCAAGGTGGAAGTGGTGGGGAGTTCCAACAATGTCGGTTTCGCCAGGCTGTTCAGCCACAAATCCATCGGCTCGCTCCTGGGTATTGGCTTCGATTGCGCGCTCTAACGCCATCACGATCGAAGACGGCTACTCAGTGCGTGCAGACATCTCTGCGATCAATGCTCAGATCCGCCAATCTGCTGCAACCGCTTGCGGCCTCGTGAATGATTTTGCATCTCTTCCCGGCATAAAGGGCCCGCTCGGCATCGCCGGCGACGTATGCAGTCACCGTCGGGTCATCGCATTTTTCAATCTCATGATAAGTATGTCACCGGGATTGATCGCCCGCCACCACGCTCCGCTTCGTCGCTGCCGCACTTTGGCGCTCACGCCAAGGCGGACGTCTGTCAGTTTCGTCGAACCTCTTGGTCAACCGTGACGCGCTTAAGGTCTTGGCGTGTATGGACGAGAGGCGATGAAATGCGAATTCTCCTGGTTGATCATCATGCGGACTTTGCCCGTGCTGTGAAGGAAGCGCTCCCCTATTGCGGGTTCGCAGTTGACGTGACACGCACGCTGGATGAGGCGGCGGCCGCGCTGGATTGCGCCAACTATCACATTCTTTTGCTCGAATTGGTTCTGCCCGATGGAGACGGCTTGGATTGGCTGAAGCAGCTGCGGCGCGAGGGACGCTCGATGCCGGCCATTATGATGAGCAGTCTCAACGATCTCGGCCGGCGGATTGCGATCTTCAATGCGGGCGCGGACGATTTCCTCCCCAAACCCGTATCGACCGAGGAACTCATCGCACGCATGCGGGCCATTCTGCGGCGGTCGACGCAAATGACGGCGCCGCTCGTGACATTCGGCAATCTGCACTTCGACCCCATTGCGAGGCAAGTCGCGGTCGGTGGTCGGATACTGAAGATTGCCCGCCGCGAAGTGTGCATTCTTGAACATTTGCTCAACCGTGCCGGCCGCACCGTGCCGCGCGCATCACTGGAGGACAGCCTGTACGCGTTCGACGATGAGGTCTCGACCAATGCGCTGGAAGTCGGGATCTATCGCCTGCGCACGCATTTGAGCCAGTCGGGTGCGACGCTCAGGATCAAGACCGCGCGCGGCGTCGGTTACACCCTTGAACTCATTGAGGCAGCCTCGGCTGCCTGATTAAATCGAACTCGAAAGCAACAATCCCTTGAAGGTCATTTACAATGCTGCCGGCACCGATGAGCCGTCGATGGTCGCCAGCGCGTCGCGCTCTGCCGGTTTATCTCGCCTCTGCTACGTCCTGTGCGGATTTGCTATGCTGTTTTCATCTGCTGCGGCAGCCGAGATCAAGCGGGATGGCAAAGGAGAACCGCCACGCGCGGCGCCGGGCGGCACCTCCGGCACGCTGAACCTGACTTCTTCACAGGGCAAGACAGTTCATCTGACCGCTGCGGCGACCAGCATCTTTGTTGCTGACCCGACGATTGCGGATTATCAGGCACCGTCGAACACGACGATCTTCGTGTTTGGCAAGAAATCCGGACGGACCAGCCTCTTTGCCCTGAACGAAAACGGCGAGGCTCTCGCCGAGCTGCGCGTGGTCGTTACACAGCCGATCGAGGACCTGCGAGCAACGCTTCGAGCCGAGGTTGGCGACTATCCGATCCACGTGAGCTATACCCCACGCGGCGCTATCCTAAGCGGTACGGCGCCCAATGCCGAAGTCGTCGAGACCGCCAAGAAAGTTACCGAGCAGTTTCTTGGGGCCGGGTCACTGGTCGTCAACAAGATCCAGGTCGCCGGGTCGTTGCAGGTGAATCTCAGCGTACGGGTCGCAGAAGTCTCCCGCAGCGCCGTCAAGGATCTCAATATCCATTTCACCGCATCCAGCCCGAACGGCGCTTTTCTGATCAGCGGCAAAGATGGCGGGTCTGGCGCCGCCGGCGGCGGCGGCACGATCGGTATCGGGTTCAGCGCCGGCAATACCAATCTCAGCGCTGTTCTCGACGCGCTCGCCAGCGAACACCTCGCCTCGATCCTGGCTGAGCCGAATCTGACGGCGATGTCCGGCGAGTCCGCAAGCTTCCTGGCCGGCGGCGAATTCCCCATTCCTGTGATGCAGGATAATCGGCAGGTTTCGGTCCAATTCCGCCAGTTCGGCGTGAGCCTCGAATTCGTTCCGACGGTTCTCAACAATAATCAGATCAATGTCCGTGTGAAGCCCGAAGTCAGCGAGCTGTCGAGCGAGGGCCAAGTCAAGATCAATGGCATGGAAGTCCCTGCCCTCTCGACGCGGCGGGCCAGCACCGTGGTCGAGCTCGCCAGCGGTCAGAGCTTTGCAATCGGCGGCCTGATCAGGCGCAACTTCAACAACGACATCGGCGAATTTCCCTGGCTCGGCGACGTGCCGATCCTCGGCGCGCTGTTTCGCTCCTCATCGTTTCAAAAGCGCGAAACCGAGCTTGTCATTATTGTCACGCCTTACATCGTGCGGCCCGGATCGAACCCGAGCCGGATGAGTGCGCCGAACGATCGCATCGCACCGCCGTCGGACGCGGGCCGCATTTTGACGAATACGCTGGCGCGACCGCCAAAAGACCGCGATGCGCCCCGCACCAGCGCACCAGGATTGACCGGCAGCGCCGGCTTTATCATCGAATGAGGATCGTCAAATGACCTTGCGACGTCTGTGCCATTTGATCGTTATGGCGGCAACATTAGGTGGATGCGCAAATAGCGCTTCGGTCCGTTCCGAGCCGGCTGAGCAAGCGATCCAGGTGGAGCAGAAGAGCAGCGTCTTGTTCCTGCAGAGCCTTCGTGGCTCCGAAAGGCATCGGCTGCGGAGCTTCATTGCGAGTGCCAGTGGCGGCCGGCGGGATGCACTCCATGTCGATGTCACCGGCTCTCCCCGGCTCATTGCACAAGTGGCTCACGAGGCCCGTGCCATGGGCATTGCCCCCTATAACATCCGCCTTGCTGCCTCCCCGCTCGATCTGCCCGCCCGGTTCGGGGTGCGGATCGAGGCCATCACCTTTGAAGCCCATCCTCCTATCTGTCCATCGCTTTCCATCGTCGGGCCTGCAGTAAACGATAATTCATTCGATCCGACCCTTGGCTGCTCGACCAGAAACAATCTGGCAGTCATGGTCAACGATCCGCTCGACTTGCTGGACAATCGATCTGTCATAATAAGTAGTGGCGATCGCGCCGCCATTCCTGTTGCCAGCCACGGCAGCTTTGCCCCGCCCAACAAGAGCAAAGGGGAAGATGGAGCGAGCAACAGGGCAACGGAAGCCCCCGCGGCGGCGACGAGTGACGTACAGCCCCCTCGATGAGGGGCTGCCACCTAGCGCCACCGTCAAGATGATCCAGCGTTTTTTCCGTCCCGATTGATTGCGGAACGGGGCTCTAAATTTTCGGTCTGGCGCGTTTCTTCACGCGAATCGGGACCCGCTTCGCCCGCAAGCACTCTAGACCAGCCCGCCAGCGTGAAGCGCTTTTGCGACCGCCTCGAAATATTGCGAAGGAACCGGGTTGCCGAGCTTTGCTGTGCCGAGCAGCTGTCGCGCCAGGACGTCGTCATCCACAATCTTGAGGACCAGCGCGCGCGCCTCGCCAAGCAGTTTGGAAGCAGTTTCGCCCTCGCCACGGCAGACCAGGACAGGCACACCGGTTTCGCCGCGAACATACCTCAACCCAACCAGGGTTGTGGACCCCCTTAGGATCAGGTTGGCGCGATGAACGCCAAGCGGAGCCTCGTTCGCGGACTCCTGGCGCAGACGCCGGTGTTCACGCTTCACCTGCGGATTGCCTTGTTGTTCCTTGTTCTCGCGCTTGGCCTCGGTTTCGGTCATGCGCATCTCCTGCAGGAACAACCAGCGCTGGATCAGAAGATCAATCAATCCGCCAACGAGAAACGCCCCGGCGGCAATCCCGGCCAGCAGCTTGACTTCGGTGAAGACAATTCCGAGACAGCCCATGCCGCAGACCGGCAAGTACACCAGTGCTTTCCAGCTTGCGGTCACGGTGAGGAAAAAGCACGTCCCGAGGAGCACCACCTTAACCAGCGTCTTGCCAAGCTCGATGGCCGATCGTTTCGATGCGATCCGCGTCAAGCCCTTGATGGGATCCAGTTTCTCAAGTTTCGGTTTGAGTGGCTCCAAAGCAAACATGAAGCCGCCATTGGCCAGAACATTGGCCAGAAGGGCAGCTGCCACGGCAGCCGCGAGCAAAGGCCCGACCGTTGCAATCGAAAGTTCCAATAATCCGCTGAGCGCCTGCGGAACAGCGCTCGTGAAAGGCTGGTCCTGCAGTTTGTCGATCAGCCGGACCGTTTCATGCCACTTGTCTTCGATCGCTCCCGCTCTCCACCACAGGCAGGAAAAACCAGCGCAGGCGCTGACCCCGCTCACCAAATCCGAACTGCGCGCGCTCTGCCCCTTTTTGCGTGCATCGCGCAGCTTCTTGGGTGTCGGAGGAAGCTTTTTCTCCTCGCTCGTGCTGCTCATTTCAAGAGCTTCTTGAAATGCTCGAGCACGTTGTTCGACGTCAGGATTTCGGCTCCCGCGTATTCGAGGAGATAGACGGTGTAGCTGACCATGATGATGCCGAAGGCGACATTCTTGATCGTAGGCGAAAGATCGTTCAGCTTGAGCTGCGATGCAAAGCGGCCGAGCATCATGACCGACACGTCGATCAACAGCAGCAGGGCCAGCACGGGCCCGGCGACCAATAGCGTCGTCAGCATGATATGATCGAGAAGGGTGAGGCATTCCATTGCCCCTTGTGCCGTGACCGCAGGCAGGAACTGATACACGGGCCAGATCAGATAGCTGCCATAAAGACTGCTCACCATGGTCTGGAGGCCGCCGACCAGAACGAAGATCGTGACCGCAGTGACACCGAGAAAAAGCCCGGTTCCTGACGCCTGGCTGTGCGTCGCAGGATCTTCCGCCGCGACCTGGCTCGAGATTCCTCTCTGGGTATCGATGATGTCGCCGACTGCCTGGATACTCCATAGGGGAATGCTGAGCAGGATGCCGAGCAGAAGGCCGACGAAGACCTCCTTCAAACCGAGCATGGTGACGCTGACCAGACGCGTGTTCGGGTCTAGCGCCTCCAGGCCCAGCCTGATCTGCGCCAGGCACGGTAATCCGATCGCAATCGTCAGGCTGCCCCGAATCAGGCCGCTGATACGCGGCCGCGTAAAAACAGGAAGCACAAGCATGATGCCCAAGGCGCGGGCCGCGCTTAGGCCGGTTGCCGCGACAAGTTCGATTCCTCCCTGGACGAGAGCGTGCGCATCGGTGGGTGACAGGCCAGCCATCCAGGTCCCGCTAGTATCTTGCGGTGAGTGCAGGAAACTCGCTGAAAATGCGCTCGGCTTGTTCGATGAGCGGAACACTGAGCACAGGAGAAAAGCCGGCGAGCACGGCGACGACGACCAGAAGCTTCACCGTCAGGGGCAAGGTTTGATCCTGGAGCTGGGTTGCCGCCTGGATGAGGCCAATGATCAATCCCGAAATGAGAGCTGCGAGGAGCGGCGGCAGAACCCAGATCATGAAAAGCACGAGCGATTGGCTCAGGTGCATGAGGATGCTGGCTTCGTTCATTATCAACCTCCGGGCGTCGTATAGCTTAATACCAGCCCGTGCATGAGACGTGACCAGCCGTCGATGGTGACGAACAGAAAGAGCTTGAAGGGAACAGATATCACCGTCGGCGACACCATCGACATCCCCATGGCCATCAAAATCGTCGTGACGATCAGGTCGATGGTGATAAAGGGAAGATAGAGAAGAAAACCGATTTCGAAGCCGCGCTTGAGCTCCGAGATCAGGAACGACGGCACAAGAATCACAAAATCATCAGCCGTGGCACTGCCGCGCATCTCCTCCGACCAGACATGTTCGGTCGATGACAGGAAAAACCGGCGCTGCTCTTCATTGGTGAACTTCTTCAGATGGGCGCGCAGCGGCTCCTGCCCCTCCTTGGCGGCCGTCACCCAGTCATCGAACGTTTGGTAGCGGAGTTGCGGATCCGTCAGGCGGTTATAGGTCTGCTCAAACACCGGCGCACTGATGAAGACCGTCAGGATCAGTGCCGCCCCGTACAGGACGATGTTGGGCGGTATCGATTGGGTTCCGAGCGCGTTGCGCACCAGGAAGAGCACAACGGAGACCTTTATGAAAGCGGTCGTTGTAACGACTGCGAAGGCGAGCAGGCCGAGGCCGACCGTGATCGCAAGAAGCGCCAGGATGCTGGGTTGAATCTCAGTCATTGACCGCCAACCTGCCGCGTAACCTGACGGCAAGTTCCTCGCCGACCCGCACGATATCGCCGCGGCCGATACGCTGCCCGTTGGCAAGGATATCGATGGGGCCCTCAAGCGACCGGCCGAGTTCGAACACATGGCCTTCGTTGATGCTTCGCAAGGTTCCAATCGACATCGGCCAGCGGCCGCATTCGAATACGAGCGTGATCTCGAGACTGTCGATATCGGCCTCGGAGGGGAGCTGTTGCGCTTGGGGATGTGTCGTCATGTGTCCATTTTTCAGGGGGTGGGATTGCGAGCGGAATGGCCCCCGCAGGACCAGCCTGTCGCCGGCAATCTCCGCAGGGGCCCACAATGCGCCCGCAGTCAGGATGACCTGCCCTCGAGCAAGCGGAATAGCGTCCGGCAGCAGCGCATCGCCTTGCTGTGCCTGACGAACAAGGCCGATCGTGATGCGGAGCGAGCCAACCTGGCCTGCGACAATGACAGGCAGTTCAGAACGAAGCTTGGGCGTCTGTCGCGGCAATCGGCCAAGCAGTTCGCCCAGGACGCTGAACGCTGGCGGAACCAGAGCGTCAAGAGACGAGAATAAAACCAGGCGAGCCTTGCTCGTGAGCTGACCATAGGCGACGTCGAATTCCAGGTATGGACCTGATTTCGCCGCTTCATCGGTGCGGAGAAGCTGCAAATGCCGCTGCATCAGTCGCTCCAATGGAGCGAGCAACGGCTCTAGCGCCAGTTCAAGCACCAGCGAACGCGTCGGCTCGGAAGGTAAGCTCAGGCCGTTCTGTACGGTCGCAATCAGCGCTTCGGCAAGCGGGACGGGCAAGGACAAGACGAGCATTTCGCCGCCGGCGTCAAAGACGCAATCAAGCATCGATGTCTCAGTCGGCTCGACCTGCCAGACAAGCCGGTTTATACGCAGCGATAGCAGCTTGTCGCCGAGACGGCTTTGCAGAGGTCCGCGGAAAACCGCGATCTCGTTGAGCCACGAGACCACAACATGCGAGAGGGTCAGCCGCGGGCTGAATGGCACCGATCCATCCGGCCTCTGGGTCGCAGGCGGCGCCTGCCCCTCACGGCACGCTGGCGCTAAGGTAGGGGTATCGGCCATCAGCTCGGCTCGTCTCCCCTTTGGACGGACGCGCCTCTGCGGTAGCGAAGCAACACCTCATCATCGGCTTCGATTTCCGTCGCGGCTTCAACACGAGCATTGGTGCTTCGCTCAACGTCACGCTCGATCTCTTGCCATTTGTGGCACGCCGCCGAACGTTTGGCCCAAAGCGTCCGCGCCTCAAGGACTGCAGTCTCGGCCTGATCTTGAGCGGAGCGCGCCTCGTCAAGAACCTGCTGGGCTGCCGCGATGTCCTCTGTGAGTCGGCCGATGATAAGATGATGGCGGCGCTCGAGTTCGCTGACGGATATCGCATCGTCCGATAACATCTGCCGATAGAGCTCGGCTTCAATACTTGCGCGGTGTCTTTCGGCATTTGCAAGCTGCTCGCAAGCCTGTGCGACAGCTTCATCTGCGATGCGGCGCTTGGCTTCCATGTTAGACAGCTCACGAAGGGCACTCCGCTCCCGCATGTCCTTCACCAGCCGCAATTTCGAGGCATGAACACAGTTCATGCGGTCAGACGCGACATCCATGCCACCGTCTCCTCAAAATTGCATGCTTCGTCCTGGCCCTGACGCAGGAACGTGCGCAACTCCTCGATCGAGGCGATCGCCCGGTCGGTCAGCGGATCGGAGCCTTGCTTGTATTCGCCGACCTTGATCAAGAACTCGGCCTCAGCGTAGCGCGAGAGCAGATCACGGAACAAGGAAGCGGCCTTGCGATGCTGAACAGAAACGATGGCATCCATGACGCGGCTTCGGCTCGACAGCACATCGATTGCCGGAAAATGCTCTCGCGAGGCTAACGCGCGCGAGAGAATGATGTGCCCGTCAAGAATGCCGCGTGATTCTTCGGCGATTGGGTCGCCCATGCCGTCACCTTCGACAAGCACGGTATAGAAGGCCGTGATGGAGCCATGCTCGCCCATGCCGGCCCGCTCCAACAAGCCCGGCAGCAGCGCAAAGACGGAGGGCGGAAATCCGCGCCGGGTCGGAGGCTCTCCTGCGGCAAGGCCCATTTCGCGCATCGCGCGGCTAAAGCGTGTCAAGGAATCCATCATCAGAACGACGCGCAGCCCCTGATCACGAAAATATTCGGCCAGCGCCGTCGCCATATGGGCGCACTGCGCCCGCTCCATGGCCGAACGGTCGGAGGTCTCCACAACGACAACCGAGCGGCGGAGCGCTTCGCCAAGATGGCGCTCGATGAATTCACGCACCTCTCGGCCGCGTTCACCGATCAACGCGACAATCGTGACGTCGGCGGCTGCACCCTTGACGATCTGCGACATCAGTGTCGACTTGCCGCAACCGGCGTCTCCATAGATTCCGATCCGCTGGCCTTCTCCACATGTCAGGAGCCCATCCAGGACACGAACGCCGAGCGGAAAAGACTGTTCGATACCGCGCCGTTTCATCGGGTTAGGCGCCTTACCACGCAGCGGACGCGCTTCGCCAGCCTTTATGGGGCCCTTACCATCGAGCGGACGACCGAAACTGTCGATCACGCGGCCGAGCAAATCGGGGCCGACCGGCACTTCCTGCATTCGCCCGGTCGTGACGACTTCCGCACGGTTGGACAAGCCGACCATGTCACCGATCGGCGTAAGTAACACCCCGTCCGGCAACAAACCGATCACCTCGGCCTCGAGCGACCATCCGCTGCGGGGATCCTGCAAGAGGCATAGTTCCCCAACCCTGGCCTCCGGCAGGACGGCATGGAGCAGTGTACCGATCGCCCGCGTGACCCGACCGCGGACGGCACGCGTGTCGATATGCTTAGCGGAAGATCTCAAGGATGACAGTGCGGCGTGGACTGCCCCTTCTTCAGCCGCAGCATTATGCGTCGGTCGTTGCGTGGTCATGGCTCACCTTCGTGCGAAGGCAAGCCAAACCCCAAACGAAGCGCGCGGAGCTGCGCGGCGAGTCCGAGGTCGACATTGCCAAACTCGCTCCACAAAACGCATTGGTCCGCCGCGAGCGCCGGATCCAGCTCGATCCTGACCTTGGGCCGGCCATCCTGTCCGTTGTAGGCTGCGAATTCGCTGGCAAGCAGATCGGCCTTTAAGGGCGATACGTGAAGGCAAACTTCCGTGTTCTTGTACTTTTGCTCGATCGCGTGACGAATACTGCGTACCAGCATCTCTCCCGGATCAAAGGAGCCAAGCAAATCGCGCACGATCTCAATGACCAGTTCGGGCAACTGCTGCTCCAGAACGGCTTTTCGCTGCGCGAGTTCACACGCAGCCTGCGCAATCAGTTGCGTCATTTCCTCTGCGCCCGCCTTGACGCCCTCGGCATGGCCGCGCCCCCGTTCCCGCTCATAAGCTTTGCGTCCCCAGCTGCGAACACGCTGCAGGTGCCGTCCGGCAGCAGCCCGAGCGTCTAGGGCGTCATGCCAGATCTTGAGCTCGGCTGCCGGGATCAGAGGTCCAAGCGGGCGGAACTGCGGGGTCACAGGCAATGCTGGGACGTCGACTGTCATATCGTGGTAGCCTCCGCCCGCAAATGGGTCATAACCAAGGAGAGCAGCGGGCCTGCGGCACAACCGTGCTCAGCCGCCGGATTGTCCGCGGCGGTCCCAACGGGCAGGCGTAGAAGCACGCGGATACGGTCGAGCGCTGGAGCCTTGTCGAGCCAGGCGCCAAGACAGGCATGCCCATCGTGTTCGATCTGTCGCGACAGGCGCTCCGGATCGGCAATAGGCGTTGTTGCGACCGCACTGGATAAATGCCGGATGGCGAAAGCATGCGCTTCAGCACCGATCATTTCGACCAAAATTGACAGATCGTGCTTTGAAACCAGCTTCAGGACGGAGCGTGCATGCCAGATACTGCCGGCGAACATGGCAGCCCGCCGCGGATCATGCCCGAGCAAAGGATCCTCGCTCCAGCCAGCTCCGCCCACATCGACTTCGTGGCCGACCAGCAGTGCGGCCAGTCTTGGCTGCAGCCTAAAACTCTGCTGTAGTCGGAGCAACGTGGCCGGCGACAGCAGCGGATCAAGACAGGCAGCAGAACGGCTCGGATGGATCGAGGCAACAAGCTCACGCAATCGATCGGAAGCCAGCGTGAACGAACGATTGGGTTCGACGGGAGACATTGATACCGACATGAGCGTCCTGGCTATGTCGCATCAGACATGATCTTTTTACCAGCAGCCTGAACGGCGGGCACATTCGAACGCCTGCTGAACATGGTCAGTTTGCGCGATGATTGCCCGAACTGACGAAGACGCGCACCGAGCAACACATAAGATGCAATGACGAATACGGCGCCGGTGCCTCCAACTCCAAGCGCAAGCCACGGCGTTGAAGTAGATTTTGCGGGTTGAGCTGAAGCGGCTGCCGGCGACGCTGGCTGCTCAAGCGGAGTTCGCTCAACCGGCACGAAGACCACAGCCACCTTGTCGTAGGACAGCCCTTCGATGCTGTTGGCTACGAGCATCTTGATCTGAGGCAACAGCGCCGAGAGCTTTGCGTTGGAGCCATGCCGGATGAAAACCGACGCTGAGGAGGGGGTCGCATCTTGCCGCAACAGATCGTTTTTAGGAAGGACCACGTGGACCCGGGCGGAAAGGACGCCGTCGATATCGCTAATGGTGCGCGACAATTCTTCGCTGAGGGCATAAACGTAACGGGCCCGCTCCTCGATCGGGGAAGCAACGAGGCCCGATCCCTTGAACACCTCGCCAAGATTCTTGAAAGATTGGCGCGGCAGCCCCTCAACATTCAGCAAGTCAATCGAATAGGCGAGCTGCCTTTCCTCGACCTGGATCGTGCTGGTCCCATCCTTGGCGACAACACGAGCTGCATCGACACCCTTGCCAAGAAGAAGCGCTAGCATCTCATTGGCTTCACGCTCCTGAATCTTACTGTAGAGATCAGCTTTGCAGCCGAGCAACGGAACAAGAAGGGGCAGAGCAAGGCAAACGCGAAGCCGTCGCCACGATTGACGGCTGCCGCTACCCGCACTGCACATCACACCAGGCATCAGCTTCATTCAGCCCGCCGAAAGCAGCTTGTTCAGCGACGAACTCACGGCGCTGGTGCTCTTAGAGACAAGGGACACCTGAACGACGTCCCGGTAGACATCCCGCAGATTCACCACCATCGAATCGAAATCTGCCGCTACCGGTTTAACTGTCTCATGCGCGCCGATGTCGAGCGGCTGCAATAGCGGCTGCGCGGCAGGTCCGGGCTGGATGACGCTCGGCGCAGACGACACACTACCGACCGCCGGAGCACCGACATGACTGTGGTACATGGTAGAAAGCGCTTGAAGGATGCGATCGCCCGGCGGATTCGCTAGCGTGTTCGTGCGCTGCACTTCCGATACCGGCGGAACGACTGCGGCTCTATCTGCGACCGATGAGGTGGCACTCTGGTCGGAGGCCGCTTGCGCAAGAGACTGCTCAAAGTGCGCCTGCTCGCCGGCGGCTGCCGGCGAGCAGGCATTGGCAAGACAGTCGGCTGAATTGGGTGAGATCGGCGTTGCGCCTAACATCATATAAGGAGTCATTGCGCTCGTTGATGAAACCAGGCGTTGTCTGACACTGAACGGATCAAGATCGTAGTACGGTGAGCTGACGAAAACCTGACGAGGATGCGCCGCCTTGCGTCATCTAAAGATCACGTTTGGCGTCCAGGCTGGACCGAAATTCCAAGTTTAATTCTCAGAAGGCCTTCAGGAATGTTTGTCCGATCCACGATGGTATTGAAGAGAATTCTTTACGCCGGAGGTTTCATCTGTCTTGGAATGGTCAGCGCGCTTGGCGCCCCCCTCTCGCTGCCGTCGGCCCCTTATAGCTACACGGTTTTGGACCAGGACCTTTCTGCCGCGCTGCAGGAGTTTGGCAACAATCTCAATATCAGGGTCAATGTCAGCACTGAAGTGAAGGGCCGGATTCGCGGACGAATGCCGGACCTGCCACCGCGCGAATTCCTCGAGCGTTTGACCAACCTTTACAATCTTCAATGGTATTACGACGGCCTCGTTCTTTACATATCCGCGGCCCACGAGGCGCAAAGCCGACTGATGGTGTTGAGCCCGATCAGCTTCGATGCGTTCAAGACCGCGCTCGATGCGCTCAACATCTCCGATGAACGCTATATCGTGAAACCGGCCCCCGGCGATGGCCTCGTCCTGGCTTCGGGCCCGCCACGCTTCATCGCGCTGGTGGACCAGACGTTGAAGGGCCTTGTGGCGGAGGCGCAGGCGCGGCGCAATCCTGCCGCCGCCGAAGGGCCGCCGCGGGATTCGGTTTTGATGTTGTTTCGCGGCTCCTCGAGCGTGGTTATTCGGGACGGACGCCCGGAAGGGCATTATTCGCCCGACGCGCCGCATCAGGACGGCACCGTGCGGGAGGCTGGCACGGGCCAGAAGTGACTAACCGATGCGAAAACACCTTCAGCCGAAGTCGATCCGATCTGTATTGGCTCAAATCCGTCCGATCGTCAGCTTTTCGAACGCTAATGCGCCCAGCATGAGCGTGCGGATGTCTGGACGGCGGCGCCTGCTCCCGACCGCAACGGACGTGGGCAACCAGCCACGCTAGGCGCGAGCGGAAGTTGGTAAGCGCCAGTTTTGACGGGGGCTCGAGGGCTTAAAGGTCGACACGAGCTTCCGAACCAACTGCGTCGGAGCCGCAGGCATGAATACGAGCCGAGAGCCCGACTCACCAGAACCGCCTACGGACGCGATCGGCTTTCAGCAGCGGCTCAGTGGCGCGCATGCCAGGCCGTGTGGACTCTTGGTATTTCGCTGAGCCGCCAATGCCTGACCAATTTTCTGAAAGGACGCGTAACTAATGATTTAGTATATTCATCTTGGCGGGAGGCCAAGATGGCCAAGATAGTCGACAGCCTGCCAGAAAGGACGTTGCCAGGTGCTCCTGCCGTTGGCGACGTCGCGAAGGTCTGCTGGCGGCGGACTATGTCCGCGCTCCGCGGGCTGCTATGGAATGCTTACCCAGTGGGCGCTCGCCGTGTAATTGTCCAGATCAGAGGCCCGCGTCCATCGACGGTTTGATACGAACGAACCCCTCTTGTCGAAATTCGGCTGTGTGGGGCATACCCAGCATGGTGAAACTTGTGGTCCGGGAGTTATTGCTAGGCAAGAGGCCGGCCCTCCTTAGTATGTTGATCTGGGCATCCGAGGCCGTATGGGGACAGAAGACCCAGTGGTCGGCTATGAAACGCTCGTCCTCGGGAATGAAATTTGTGAGCTCCGACAGCGCAGCCCCGGCGGACGAGGATGGCCCGGCTTGCGAAGGTCCGGCCTGAGACGGTCCAGCCTGCGATGACCCGGCTTCCACATTCTGCCAAATTAGATCAGGATCAAACTCTGGGAGTTCCGCGATGGCTTGAGCGATCGGCTGCTGCGAGCCTGGCTGTGGAGAGCTTTCTCTGGCGGCCACCAATGGCCCGGGGGAGGGCGCAGCCGGCGCATATAGATCATCCTCCCGATCCAACAGTGATGAATAGGGATGCCCCGACTCCAAATATTGCGAATAGGGATGCCGGGCGTCCAGATATGGCGAGTAGGCTTTGCCCTGCTGCACGGGAGATCCCGCAGCAGGTGGCAGAGCACTATCTTCGACCTCGCGCAGCTGGTGCTCAAAGCCCGCTGGACCCGCGGGCGCTGATGGTGAATCGGGCTGCGGGCTTGTGTTCGTTGGGCTGATTGAGTTGAAATCCATCCTGCTCCTCCTTTGAAAGTTTGGCTCGAGCCATAGTTCGACGAAGGCCATTTGCATTGCGACCTCCAGAGAACTGTTTCGAAGGCTCGTGTGGAGTGCACCCTCCGAGCCGCCGGCAGAGCATCGGGTGTTCGATGTGCATCTCCATTAAGATGGATAGGCGGCATCGCCCTCTAGACATCCGCTCTCTCATGCTAAGAGAGTTAGCTTTCGAGAAGCTGACGAGCGTCAAGAGGATTCGCAATGAGCCAATGGAGAAGGCATTGACCTTCGCCACAAGCTGCTTCGCATTTTCAATTCATCTCTGCTTGGCGCAGACTTGCGCACGATGCTGTCCTGACGCGGCGCGTCCCCTGCAGTATCTCTCCAGCAGGCGGTCGAGGCTCATCCTGGTGTCGATCAGGATCTGATATGCCAGGATGAGGATGCCGGCCCTTCGCTGGACCGTGGCATGCCTAGCCGTCGCATGCCGGGCTATCGCTTGCAGGGCCATTGCAGGCCGGACCCCACGCTCGACCCTTGCAGCCGGACCGTCTCAGCCAGGTCCTTCCGAAGCCGCACCACCAGAACTGTCCGAGTTCCATATGTTGGACGGACGTCTCGCCAAGGATTACTGGGTTTTCATTGGCCAAACAGCCACAGGCGCTCAGATCGATATGCTGGAGTGCAGCGGAGTGAGACCGAGCAAGGACCGCCACAAAGGTTTTCACTCTTCTCGGGGTGCCCACACAGCCGAACGCAGAGCAGAGGGCTTCATTCGTCTCACGCCATCGCTGGACTCGATCCCTTGGCCCGAAGCCGGCTGAAGATCGGCCTGCGGACTCTGGGGAAGATCGGCCTCCCCACTAGCAACCATGGCTCGCGCCTCGGCAGGGCCATGTCTCTGGCGCCGACAGATTGAAATTGCGGACGGCAACGGCAGTCGGTGACGGCCCCCGGCCGGCGAAAAATTGCCAAGCTCCCACTTTAAGGCCCAATCGATCAGTGCAGAGACCTGGTCACGTCAAGATAGATGCACGGCGAGAGACAAACGATCACCAGTGCGCCCTCTTCTCACTTTTGCCTTCTCCGCCCTGCACTTTATATGAACCGACGCCGCGGAGTCGGCCACCTTGACCATCACGCGTGATTGTCACGTACACAGCCGCCGGCCCGCAGCATTCAAGTCAGGTTTTTCCGCGTCCCTTTGGCTAAGGTGCGTAAAACAGTTTCCGTCCGCCCTTCCCAAAAGGACGGCTAGCGTGCAACCAATTCTTCTTAAGCCGCATTGCAGGCGGCCTTAGCGCAAACCGCGTGGACATCGGTTACGTCGCGCGCCTCGTGAAACCGGGATTGAGTTCATTTGCGCATCGGCACATCAACGGGCGCAGTTTTCTTCGATCGGTTGCCCGATACCGCGCTGCCTCTGCTCATCCCAGCCGGAGCGTTTTTGATGAACTCCGATACTGGCGGACACCTTAGGTGTGCTCAACACCTCCACTTTGGCACGTCCATCCCAAAGGCCCGCGACCATGATTTCGAGCGGCATAGATCAAGGTCCGCTGCGGCCCCGCAAGCAGCGGCAGAGCCGACTTTCGCAAACGTCCGAAAATGCGGGGGCGCTCCAAAGCGCCGTTCCGTCTGGCTACGTCCGGCCGAAAGCTGCCCACACCCCGTCTTCGCCGTCCCAGCTGCCGCGGCTCGCCGCCTTGGAGTACTCGGTGGCGCGCTGCTCGAAGAAATTAGCGTGCTCGACGCCATTGAGAATCTCGACGAGCCAAGGCAGCGGATGCGCCTTGAGCTGGGTGAACCCGCCCTCCTTGGCTTCGAAGAAGCCGAAGACCGGGGCAATCCGCAACTGGGTCAGTCGCCAGTCGGCGACATAGCGGACGTAAGTGTGGATCTGCTCAGGCCTCATGCCCTCGATCTTGCCGAGGCCGAAGGCGAGGTCGACGAAATTCTCCTCCAGCTTCACCATGGTTTTGGCGACGTCGACGATATCGTCACGGACGGAGCGCGTCACCGCGCCGGTTTCTCGGTTCCATTCGTGAAACAGCTTGATAATGCCCTCACAATGCAGGCTCTCGTCGCGAACCGACCAGCTTACGATCTGTCCCATGCCGTTCATCTTGTTGTGGCGGGGGAAATTGAGCAGCATCGCGAAGCTCGCGAACAACGCCATGCCTTCGGTGAAGGCGCCGAACATCGCCAAGGTCCTGGCGACATCGGCTACTGTGTCGACGCCGAACTCGTGCATGTAGTCCGCCTTGGCACGCATCTCGGAATAGCCGCGAAATGCCTCGAACTCGGTCTTGGGCATGCCGAGCGTTTTGAGCAGCAGCGCATAGGCGTCGATGTGGACCGTCTCCATATTAGTGAAGGCCGCCATCATCATCTGGACGGTGAGCGGCTGGAAGATCGGGATGTAGCGCTTAAGATAGTTATCGCCGACTTCGATGTCCGATTGGGTGAAGAAACGGAAGATCTGAGTGAGCAGCGCGCGCTCACTGTCGGTAACGCGGTCCGATGCCCAATCCTTGAGGTCGGCACCAAGCGGCACCTCCTCGCCCATCCAATGGGTCTGCTGCTGGCGCTTCCAGAACTCGTAAGCCCAGGCGTAGCGATCGACGTCATAGCTGCCGGTCGAGTCGAGGAGGCCGACGCACCGTTTGCCGATCAGTGTGCGCGGATCGACGGATGAGAGATCGATCACTGACATGCGAGGCACTCCTCATAGTCAGTGTGCCGCTGCGGCTGCGGCGGCGCCGCGTTGTCGCCGTCAGCGATGTTGCCGGCGAACGCCGCGCGCGAGATCGATTTTGAACGGCAGTAGTAGAGGCTCTTCACCCCGCGCTTCCATGCCGTCCAATGCAGCATGTGAAGGTCCCACTTATCGACGTCGGCCGGCAGATAGAGGTTAATCGACTGGCTCTGGCAAATGAACGCGGCGCGGTCGGCGGCAAGCTCGACGATCCAGCGCTGGTCGATTTCGAAGGCGGTGCGAAAGACCGCTTTTTCGTGTTCCGACAGGGTGTCGAGATGGGCGACTGAACCCTCGTGCGCGATGATCGACTGCCAGGTCGCCGAAGTATCTGCGCCCTTGGCGGCCAGCAGCTTGGCGAGATGCGGATTACGCACCGAGATGGCACCGGACAAGGTCTTATGGGTGTAGATGTTGGCCGGGATCGGCTCGACGCAAGCGCTAGTCCCGCCGCAGATGATGCTGATCGAGGCGGTTGGCGCGATCGCGATCTTATGGCTGAAGCGCGCCATCACACCGCGTTCCAGTGCATCCGGGCACGGCCCACGCTCGCGCGCGAGCGTCACGGATGCCGCGTCGGCATCGCGACGGATTTTCCGGAACATGTTCAGATTGAACGACTTGGCCACGACACTTTCCATCGGAATGCCCTTGGCCTGCAGGAACGAATGGAAGCCCATGACGCCGAGGCCGACGGAGCGCTCACGCAAGGCGGCGTAGCGGGCACGCTTCATGCCGTCCGGCGCCACCGTGATGAAGTGGGTCAGCACGTTGTCGAGGAAGCGCATGACGTCCTCGATGAAGCCTGGCTTCTCATTCCACTGATCCCAGGTCTCGAGGTTGAGCGACGACAGGCAGCACACCGCGGTGCGCTCCTCGCCGCGATGATCGATGCCGGTCGGCAGGGTAATTTCGCTGCACAGGTTGGAGGTAGAGACCTTGAGGCCGAGCTCGCGCTGGTGCTTGGGGAGCGACCGGTTCACGGTGTCAATAAACAACAAGTAAGGCTCGCCGGTCTGCAGCCGGTTCTCCAGGATGCGTTGCCACAGTTGGCGGGCGTCGATCTCGCGGATGACATCGTTGGTCCTCGGGCTGCGCAGAGCGAACGCGGTGCCGGCGCCCACGGCACGCATGAACGCGTCGGTAACGTTGATCCCGTGGTGCAGGTTGAGACTCTTGCGGTTGAAGTCGCCGGACGCCTTGCGAATCTCGAGGAACTCCTCGATCTCGGGATGGTGGATATCGAGATAGACCGCCGCAGAGCCGCGCCGCAACGAGCCCTGGCTGATCGCCAATGTCAGGCCGTCCATGACGTGGATGAACGGGATGATACCCGAGGTAACGCCGCCCTTCACCTTCTCGCCGATCGAGCGAACGTTGCCCCAGTAGGTGCCGATGCCGCCGCCGTTAGAGGCAAGCCAGACATTCTCGTTCCAGGTGCCGACGATGCCTTCGAGCGAGTCCGACACCGAGTTAAGGAAGCATGAGATCGGCAGACCGCGCGTGGTGCCGCCGTTGGACAGCACCGGTGTGGCCGGCATGAACCACAGCCGAGACATCGCATCATAGAGACGTTGGGCATGCGCAACATCATCCGCGAAGGCGCAAGACACCCGCGCGAACATGTCCTGGAGCAATTCGCCGGCGAGCAGGTAACGGTCGGTCACCGTCAGCTTGCCGAACGGCGTCAACAGGTCGTCGCGCGTCCGATCGAGCTTGAGATCGGCCCGCCTTGGCGATGGAGCAAGGGGGCGCGGCAGCGGAGCCGGCGATGGCAAGACAAGACCCGACTCAGGCGGGGTAGGCCTTGCCTGCGCTGGGCGCGGCTGCACATGCGGCGGCTCAATGAGATGACCCTGCTGATCGAAATTGTAAGACGGCGACATCGGCAACCCCGCGATGTTGGGCGCGGGCCGGCGCGGACGACTTGCGAGGAATCCGGGCAAATGTCCCCGGCTGCAAGCGACCCACCGGGACACCCCGCCCGAGGACTTTCATTCGGTCGCGGCAGGTCTCCTGGCTCGCGGGTCACTGCGGCCATCGGCCTTCCCGGCGCTGTGTCGCGCCAGTGACCATGATGACAACCGCTCGCCGCTTACAGTTGCGGGGGCAGCCCCGGAGTTGCCGTTTTGGCGCACCGGGTTCCCTCTTAGCTTCCACCCTACAAGATGTGGGGAACGGAAGACCGTGACTGACTATAGATAGGTCTACGCGCCGGGATTCGTCAATTGGAGAGATCAAGATTTAGAAGGCAAAAACATACCGACCGCCCGGACCACTCTATCGCCGCTGTCACTTCTTGCTGCAGAGATGCCTTGGGCTGCCTTTCAGTTTCCGTTAAGCTTGCGCATAGTCGAGGAAATTCTGACCCACGTGTCGCATTGATGCGATCTATGAAACCGCGCGTCAGCAGAGAGGGAATTCGGCAAGGCGCTCTCCGATCTGAATCGCAGCGCTCGCCGCGACAAATGGCATCTGGACGAATCGTTATCCATCGTCGGCGAACAACATTGGCCCTGGCGCGCCTTCGACCAGAATGGCCTTGTTTTTCGACGTCTTGATCCAGCGCCGAAGAGACTCGCGCGCTGCACAGTGGTCCTTAACTGTCAGGGCTCCAGCGCAACGTGCAAGCCCTCGTTGCTTTCAACATGAACGTAACGGGGTCCAATCGGCCGTCCCCTGCCGCTGGCGACGGTGACAACGTCTTCCAGAGGCGTGGCCCGCGCATCCGCCTCTGGGCGAGACAAGATCAGATCCGCATGCAACAGCCCTTCTGATTCGAGGCCGGTCGCATCCACGCCAAGGGCCGCCAAGCTGGCCAAACAACTTTCAAACTCTTCAGCATCGCGAAAGCGACGCTGGATAAACGTCGCGCCGGTAAGACGTTCTGTCACAAGACCACGCTTTGCAAACGCTTCGGCCAACGATTCAAATGGGAACATTCGTAGCACAAAGGAGATGATCCATGGTTGCTTCTCTGTCGCATCGAGAATCTCGCTGAACGTCTTCTCGGTAACGTAGCCGATGCATCCGGTTGACATGATAACATCCACGGAGCGGAGAATGCGCGCGCTATCCGTCGATAGCGCCTCCTTTTCAAGGTCAGCGACGATGCCCTGCTCCAAGAGGCCAACACTCTTTGCATAGCTGATCGCCTGTACCGACACGTCGAGGCCGATAAAGCGCGCCAACCCGACATCAGGCCAGGCTGCATAAAAATTGCGATCGAGACTCACCAGTGTTTCAGAACTGATCGCCCTCATCTCACGCCGGGCGTAGCGGTGACGCAAGCCCCCGAAGGTCAGCGGAAAGCGATGCACTGCTGCGTTGATGCCGTATGAACATCCAACGTCGAGCACGACGGGCTTAAGGCCGGTTGCCGAAGCTTTCGCTGCCAGGATTTGGCGCACAACCGGCTCAGCCACGTCCGGAATCATATAATCTAGGTCTCCGAGGATCGAGAAATATGCCCTCGGATCATCAGAAGCATAAATATTATGGAATATAGCTTTAGACCGATTAATACGCGAAAAATCCATCCGCAACACAGTTCCTCCCATCTCATTTGCAAGCGAGTCGACGACAGTGCCTTCGTACTCGCCCGCACTTTGGTATACAGGTCGGTCTTACACCCGCCGATGCGACAGCAGAAGCGGCAAGCGGACAAGAGCATCCGCCTGCGTAAGATTTTCATGAAACTGGTCCCGCACCGATGAACAGCCGCTGGAGATACATTCGGCCGAGTTGAGAGCGGGTCGAGGCAACGGCAGGCAACATGAGAAGAACCGTTTCTGTCGCGTGATAAGATTGGCAGCATTCGTGAGCGCGAATCGGCCAGCACCTTAGAGAAGCGAGCTGACCGAAAGCTGACGAGCGTTCGTTACCCGATGACCGCGGCAGGTTTCCATTTAGGAAGAAGCATCGGCCTCCAACTTGGGACGAATTTTGGTGTCGATCCTGTCGTGAAAATAGCAGGTATACTCATCCGATCTCGGAGGCTGCATCTTGAAGAAAGTGCTATGTGTTCCTGTTTTCACCTGCCTGACGTCGCCAGGACGCTCGGCGCGCCGCTGACGCTGCCATCGACGCCTTACAGTTACATGTTCTGGATCAGGACCTCGCGACCGCACTACAGGAATTCGGTCACAATCGGAATATCCGGGTCAATGTAAGTACTGGGGTGAAGGGGCGGATTCGCGGGCGGCTACCGGAACTCCCACCGCGAGAATTTCTCGACCGCTTGATCAAGCTCTATAATTTTCAATGGTACTACGATGGGCGGGTGCTTTACGTATCCGACGCGCACAAGGCGCAAAGCCGACTACTGATCTTGAATCCGATCAGCTTTGATGCATTCAGAGACGGCAAAGCCGTCGCGTATCGCAACGACGCCACAGGCTTCGAGCAACAGCTGTCCGAGCTAGGAGGTAGCGGCATCCTACATCGCAGCTTGCGATTTTTTTTGATGCGAACCTTTGAACTGCTCTAAAAGACTCGTCATACGGATGAAATTCGACGTTTAAGGATGAGAGACGTTCCCGCTGTGAGGAGTAACACGGGCCTCAACCGGCAATAAGCAGACATGCGCGGTCAATCCAAGGAGCTTTGAGCAGAAACTGACGGGACCGCATGAAGCGGACGAATCTAACTAACTAGCATCGGATTTGGCCGAAGCTTGGAGCCGCGCCGTCACGCGCCGAGCCATCATTCGACGGCGGACGTGCCGCCACCACTGGTCCTCACTCGCCAAGCCGCCACATTCCTTAGATCGACATGCTGAGAAACTGCAATGTGATGTCAGGCAGGCACCCGCGGACAACAACTTTCGCCATCGCGGGTGTGCCGCACATGGCCGAACCGCGAGGAGAAAACTTATTCGTCTCCCAAGTCGTTAAACCTGCTCTTGCGGCTAGTTTGCGTCCGCCCTTCGTAACCGCGTGACCCAACTGTTATCTCGTATTGAGCCCGCGACGTGGATTCGATGCAGGGTCGAAGAGCGCAGCGGCCAAGGACGAACAAAAGGACTTAGGCCGGGCGTCCGAGCTTTGATGTTTGTCAGTGCAAGTTGGGTCCGCTCAACGCGTCTGACGATGGAGTTTTTCGAGGACTTGGTCGACGACCGGTATCTGAGCCGACCATGCTGGATGCGCAGCTCAGAAGAGCCAGCAGCTCAGAAGAGCGAGCACTTTTTCTGGCGCAGGCGCGGGGGTGGCTACTGCGAAATCAGCGCCCACCTTAAGGTGTTCCGGAGCTCTTGCGAGATTGTTGGACCAAATCAACGAATGCTCCCGATAGGCAGACGTAAAGCTTTAACTCGCTGACATGGCACCAGGCCAGGCGAACGCAACTAAGCGAAGCTGGCACCGGCATTGAAATACGTCCAGGTCCCTTGCGGGCAAGACTACTTCATCAATCACCCTGAAATCGTCTGAGCGCCGTCAGCTTCTCGAAAGGTTGTCCGTTTTACCATACGGGCGAATATTTAGACGGCGGCGTTCCCATGGATAGTCGCGAAACTGAGCGCTGAAGGCGCACTGAGCAACAGGATGCAAGTGGTAGGACCTGTTGAACTCTGCCGATCAACACTCCCTGTTCGTCGCGATCTCGGGCCGCGCCGGTGACCGTCTTGTGGTGCACACTTACATCGGAGGACGTGTAATGTCAGTCGACCTATCGCCAACCGCCAACTCAACTGTGGCTTTCTCCGGAATGCCCGCCCCTCCCTCGTCGGCGCAGGACTTTTCCAGCTTTCAGGCGATGCTGGCCAGCCTCTCCTCGAAAGACACGACCAACGATCATTCAGCATCGCAAGTGACGGCCTCCACAGAATCAACCAAGCAACTGACTGAGGAACTCACGCAGGAGGCGCGGAGTATCCTGCCACCAGAGATAAGGGCAGCATTGGATGCATATCAGGATGACCCACAGCCGTCCTGTGCTGCCGGCAGCCCAATCATTGCGGAAGCGCCCGTACAAAGCTCAAGGATCACCTGGAACGGTGGCACGCTGACTAATGCGGAACTGCAGATTGTCTCTGTGCTGAACCGCCACAAGGACAAATGCCCGCTTGATTGGAAGTCTCTGGGAGATTTGGCCAACGATCCCTCGACACCGCCGGATCTAAAGGCGGCGATCGAGGCACTGCAACAGGACCCGGAGCTCTTCTATGCGATCGGTTCGCAAGGCGACGGCCGCTGTGGCGGCAAGATCAAAGCGGGCGATCTCAGCGGCTTTTCCGACCATCACCCTCAAGTTGCCGCGTTCCAGGAGCAGCGGGCGCGGATCTACGAGCAGAACTACATGCCATCCGACGGTACCGGGAACGGTGAGCCATCGGTCATGACACTGACCGATGCCTTGCGCGAACTCTACCGCTATTCCGATAACCTGCCCAAGAACTTGAGCCTTGCGGATTTCAGGCGCATCGTGGACGGCAACGCCGACATTGGCAAATGCCCCCCACAGGTCCTCGCCGCGGCTCAATATTTTCTCGACCACCCGGATCAATGGAAGCAGTTGTACGGCGGCTCGATAGATAAGGTCCACAAGGAGGACTTCCTGCAGGTCGCTTCGTCATCGATGAGTCTCACTCGACCCGAGCTGAGCACACTAAACACGATCAACAAGAACCAGGACGCTTTCTTTGGAAATGGCGATCTGACCCGGGAAAAGCTCGTGAGTATGGTGGACGACAAGAGACTTTCCCCTGAGGTGCGAAGCGCGGCTTCCCAGCTGCTCTCGGATCCTGTGCTGTTCGGATTGATGAACAACGCGATTACTGGTTACAAAACCCACCACAAGTTTTTCGACTTCGGCGGCGGCCATACGGTCGATTCCGGAAACATCAGCAGAAACGATTTCAACCAGTTCTTCAACAACATGTCTGGTGCGAACCGCGCCGCTCCGCAATTGAAAACGCATGCCGCTCAAACGCCGGCCGAACAGGAGGCTACCGCAGACATGATGATTGGCGCGGCAGATCAGCCCGACATCAAGTCTCCCAAGAAGAACGGTGGCGCCCTCATGCACGCAATTAATGACGTGCTCAAGGTAGGCTCGAAGGTACTCGACTGGACAGCGACGGCCGTTGGTGTACTCGGCTTCATTCCAGGGCTGGGCGAACTGGCCGATCTTGCTTCAATGGTGATCGAGGCCGAAGCGCAAGCTGCAAATCTTCTGCACACCGCGATCAGCGGCGGCAACATGAAGAAGGCGCTGGAGGAAGCCGGGCTGAGTCTTGCGGCGCAGGCCGTGGGCTGCATCGCCGGCCCCGAGGTCAAGATAGCGATTCGAGAAGGCTTGGTGAAGCAGGCAATTCAAGAAGCGGCGACGGCCGGCATCAATCTGCCGGTGTCGATGGCCCAGTCCTACGCGGAGGACTATCTGAATAACCTCAAGGCACGGATTGAATCCGAGCGCACGCAAGCTGCAGGTGCCTACGCCTAGTCGTAGCGGCGCTAACGAAAGGCCAGCTTGCGCGGCCTGCGCGGTAGGGTCGTCCCCGCCGCGCAGGTCGCGCAAGCATATTCGATGCTTACACCGACGAGCGTGCTTGTCGCTAGCTAAACCGGCGCATTTGTCGGCTGCACTCGAGCACCCGACGGGCGTTCTCACATCGCGTGCGCCACCGCGAAGATTTCGCCGGGCCGATTGCGCCACCCATCGCGGACGGTAAACTTGTTGATGCCTTCACGCCGCGACGGAACCGGTGGAGTGGCGTGCCTGACCGGTTTACGTCGTCGGATCGAGAGCACATTAATGGAGGTGACGCTCAAGGTCCTTGTCTCCAGCGCCTCCTGATCGCTGTCCACGAAAGTGATCCATTTTTATGGGCCTGCTCCGAGCGGGAATGGAAGATCGCTCTTCATCGCTGACTCGCATGAGCAACTTTATCCTGGCGCAGCAGCCCGGGACAGGATCTAGACAAATCGCTGCGTGGTTCGAGGTACCTAAACTGCCGAACGAGCTGCGAGGGGTCCAAAGCCGGGCGAGTCCCGAGATGGGCCACGTCAAAGCTTAAGCCCGTTTTATCCGTCCGGCGCTTACATTCCGCTTGTCAACGCTGCGCTTTGATGAACAACGGCTTGCCTGATCAAGTGCCACATAGGCGAGGTCTTGTACCAACCCTGTGATCTGCAGCTTACGCCGACACACTGCCGAAATATGAGGCGGCCTGTCCAGAGGCAACATCAAAGAGATCGGCTCACAGAATTTCTGAGGCTCGTCAGCTTGTCGAAAGCTAATGCTTCCATAGTAGCCGTGACGGCGACCGCTCCCTCCGCACGAACGAAGTTTTGAAGTAGGAGAACCCGATGCGCATTTCCAGCTCTAGCGCCGCTGGGCACCTTGATTCCGACCTCCACGCGACTGGCGGCGGCAAAAAAGGATCTCGGGCGCCTGGCGAGCACGATGATCATGGCCAATCGCATGGTGCAGGCGCTCCCTTAAATGGCGGCGCGTCTGGTCCAGACGCTGACTCGCAAGCCGCTGCTATGCAGCAAGCGTTCAACGTCGCTCTCGGCGCCGTCGCTATGCAGTTTGTAAGTAGTGCAATGGGTCGTTTCGACGACGCCATGGCCGAGACAGAGGAGGATTCCTGACCTCGCATGTTGCGGCGTCAGGAAAATCGGAGCCGCAAGGCGCGGCAATCTTCAAATAAACAGGAGAGACAATATGGCTGATAAGGTTGGTGCTTCTCATTCCTCGACGGCGGGTGGCGCAGCTGGTACTGCTACTGCAGCCGCGGGTTCCGCCGCAGCTGAAGCTGCGGGAGAAGCGGCATTCAACAGGCAGCTCGCCGCCCTGACTGCCAGCAGCACGAAGGCTGCTGAAAGGGATGTAGAACTTCGCGTCGTCTCGACAGAACTCTCGACCGTCAAGAAAGTGGCCGACGAGCGGGTGCAGTAACGGATGAAGCGGGACGAAATTATATCCTCCCGCTTTTGCCGGCCGCATGATCTGTGAAGTCGCAACAGACCGTACGGCTTTGCCGTACGGTCTCGTTCTTCATTCAGGAGACGATCGTGAATGAACCAGCTTCCCCGCTATTCGAAGTGTTGTCGGGGTGTTATTCCGGGTTGACCGGCAAAGCGGGGAGCGGCTCCTGCTTGATTGGCAGCAGCCTCGATGCTGATTTGGTCTTCATCGAGCAAGGCCTCGAACCGCACCATCTTCGCGTCAGCTGGCATATCAGCTCGATCGAGATCGAGGCCCTTGCCGCGGACGTCGCGATCGAGGGTCGCGGCCCTATTTCGCCAAATGAGACCGTTGTTGTCCCTCTTCCTGCCGTCATCCATATGGGCGCGATGTCCATTCGCTGCTCGACCGAAGGCACTCAGCAAGCCGGCTCTACCGGGCGCTGGCATGTACCGATTATCCCGCTTGCCTTGGTCCTCATCAGCTCTGCCGCAGTTGGCACCCTTTCAACGAGATTTGTCCAGTTCGACAGCGCCGCAGCGCTGAGCACCTCGTCCTCCGCCACGGACATTGCCCCCAAAATCGCGCTCGCGACCCCTGATGTTCCGGCCACCGACGCAGCGGCTCAACGGCTGCAAGGGGAAGTTGACGCGGCGGGCCTGCTCGGCATCAAAGTCAGTTCCGGGCCGGGCGTTGTGACCGCCGATGGCACTATTACGCCTGCCTCGCTCGCTAAATGGCGGGAAGTCCAGCAGCGGTTCGATGTCCAAAGCAATGGTGCTTATACGCTCGTCAGTGCGGTCGCCATCAAGGAGGAGAAGGCGCCCCCCGCAATTGCCGTCCAGGCAGTTTGGCGCGGAAGCGCCCCTTATCTGGTCATTGCTGGTCAAAAGTACTTCGCGGGTGCACTCCTGAGCAATGGATGGACCGTAAAGGAGATCGAGGACGGACGTGTGCTGCTGACACGCAATGGCCAGCTTGCTGCTTTGTCTTATTAGAGTTTTAGCCCGCGGCCAACGAAGGAACGTTTCATGACTAGGCTGCCGCAGCGGTCCGTAGAGCCTGGCATCGCCTTTCAGGGAATTAACAACGAGCATCATGCACCTGTTATCGCCCCGGCCACACCTCAGGCCAGCAGCGTCGGCATCGACAAGGTCCATGGAAACGGCAAGGGTCACACGTCAGTTGTCCAACAGCGCGAAGCGCAGGAGCGGTTGGCTGCCAGCACGATCGATAACGCGCTCGAACTCAAGTCAATCGATCCAATCTCGCGGATCAATCCCACCGATGCCACCGAGCACGCAGGTAAGATCGAAACGAGTTCGGAACTTGCCTGCCTGAAGGGCCCCAATCTCGCGCATAGCCTGCTCTCCTTCGTCACGCCCCGCCTGCGTCATTCGCATGTAGTACGTCCGGAGCAACACGGCCTTCTCCTCGAGCGTCTGGCCGATGCGCTGTCAGCCGCGCCAGAGGGCTCGGTGGCAGGCGAAGGGGCTGCGCTTCTGCGGCTGGAGCTGCGGCGTTTAATCCTGCTCCGGCAGAATCACAACAGCTTGATCCAAGGCTAGCAATGCCAGATCCGCACGAAGTGCAGCACTTCACACCTACCCGGTCGTCGAATGTTTCCAAAGCCGATCGGGCAGTTCCGATCTCTGGGCCCGAGCGCGATTTGCTCTGCACGCTTTCCTATGTCCACCTTGCGTGCGGGCAGAGCGCACACAGTCTGGCGCTCTTGCGGCTCGTCGTTCACGAACATTCTCAAGACGTCGAGCTGCTTCGCATCCTCGCCTATGCCCTCATCTCGGAGCGCCTCGGCGAGGAAGCGCTATCGGTATTGGACAGGCTGGACATGCTTGATGATCAGCCATCGTCGCGTCTGCCATTGCTGCTGCTGCGCAGCCATGCTCTGCGTCAGGCTGGCCGCATGGCCGAGGCGCAGGCCACCTTCAAGCGCTATGTTTCCTTGCGGGGCAACCCGGCTCCGGTCAAACAATAAGGCTTTGCATGGCCAGTCACCTACGAAATCTCGTCGCCCGCGCACCGGCCCATCCGGATATCATGGTCGCACTGATGCTGCTTCTGGCGATCGGCATGATGATCATGCCGATCCCGATCATCGTGATTGACATGCTTATCGGCTTCAACCTCGGCTTTGCCATATTGCTGCTGATGGTTGCCCTCTATCTCAGCACGCCGCTTGATTTTTCGTCGCTGCCGGGCGTCATTCTGATTTCGACGGTTTTTCGTCTGGCGCTGACCATCGCAACAACACGCCTGATTCTTGCGGAGGGCGACGCCGGCAGCATCATCCGCACCTTTGGCGACTTCGTCATTTCGGGGAATATCGCTGTCGGAATCGTCATATTCCTGATCGTGACCATGGTGCAGTTCATGGTCCTTGCCAAAGGCGCCGAGCGCGTCGCAGAGGTGTCAGCGCGATTCACGCTCGATGCACTTCCGGGCAAGCAGATGGCGATCGATGCGGAGCTGCGCAACAACCATATCGATCAACACGAAGCACGTCGCCGGCGCGCGGCACTTGAGCAAGAAAGCCAACTTCATGGTGCAATGGATGGCGCCATGAAATTCGTGAAAGGCGACGCGATCGCCGGGTTGATCGTCATCTGCATCAATATGCTGGGCGGAATCAGCATCGGCCTGCTCTCCAAGGATATGTCGCTCGATGCCGCGATGCATCACTATACGCTGCTGACGATAGGTGATGCGCTCATTTCACAGATTCCCGCACTGTTGCTGTCGATTACGGCCGCGACCATCGTCACACGGGTCAACGGGCCTTCCAAGCTCAAGCTTGGGGCCGATATTGTCAGCCAACTTACGGCGAGCACACAAGCGCTTCGGCTGGCGGCCTGCGTCTTATTGTTAATGGGATTCGTTCCTGGCTTCCCCTTGCCCCCGTTCGTCATCTTGGCCGTCCTCTTCGCTGCCGCAAGCTATGTCAAGGTCGGCGCGAAAGGCGACGAGCCTGCCGCGAAGACAGGCGCAAACGTCACTGCTTCGGCACCGGCTCCAGCACAGGCACAGGCACAGAAGCAAGCCGCTCATGCGGAAGCACTTCCGATTGCGTTATTCCTTGCGCCGAACCTGACACATTCAATCGACAAAGACGAGTTGGAACAAAGCATCGCGCGCGTTTCCACGTCGGTATCGGCAGACCTTGGAATCACGGTTCCGCGTATCCCGGCCCGGATTGACCAGAACCTGTCCAAGTCGCAGTTCAGGATAGATGTCGATAGCGTGCCGGTTGAACGGGATGTGATCGATCCGACGCAACTCGTTCTCAACGATGATATTGCGAACATTGAACTAAGCGGCATCCCATTTCGGCAAGATCCGGAGACGGCTCGCGTATGGATCGAAGAACGCCATGCAGCTGCGCTCAAAGCCGCCGGGATCGGACACCACCGTCCGGTCGAAATTCTTGCTTTACGTCTCCATTCCACATTGACACGCTACGCACAGCGCCTGGTAGGCATTCAAGAGACACGTCAACTGCTTGCCCGAATGGAGCAGGAGTACGCCGATCTGGTGAAGGAAGTGCTTCGTACGGCGACCATTCCTCGGATCGCAGAGGTCCTGCGCCGTCTGCTCGACGAGGGGATACCCATTCGCAACACTCGCCTCCTCCTGGAGGCCCTTGCAGAATGGAGTGAACGCGAGCAGAACGCCGTCCTGCTCACTGAATATGTTCGTGCCGCCCTGAAGCGGCAGATCTGCTTTCGCTATGCCAATGCCCACCGCGTTGTGGCCGCCTTTATCATCGAGCGTGAGACTGAAGAGATAGTGCGCGTTTCGGTGCGCGAAACCGCTGTCGGACCATATCTCGTTCTGGACGATTGGCAGAGCGAGAAGCTGCTTTCACAATTCCGTCAGATCCATTCGACCATCGCACAAAGCCAAAGCCAGCCCGTCATTCTCGGCTCGATGGATATCCGGCGCTTCGTACGCGGCTTTCTCACCCGCAACGGGCTCGATCTGCCCGTTCTGTCTTATCAGGATCTCGCCTCGGAGTTCACAGTCCAGCCGATTGGGTCCGTGAAACTTCCGGCTACCAAGGAAAGGGTTCCTTCCTCGGAGCGTGGCGGGCTGCTTCCAGCCGCAAGTTAACAGAGCACAGCAGCTCGTCGTGAGATAGCCTATGAATTCCTATGAGATAAGCCTCTGGCGACGCGCATGCTTCCTTCGCTCAGCCTTGTGCTCAAGCTCGCTCGCTCTTGTTCTGCTCGCAGGCTGCGCTAACCCGGATAGGTCGGCCCTTTCATCGCGGCAGACGCCCTCGTCAGACCTAGCTGACGCCAAGGCGATCGATCCTGGCGTGCGCGAACGAATTCCATACAGCCTCGGTCGGGATGCTGATGAGCAAACTCTGCGCGATACGTTGAAGCAACAACCAAACAATGTCGATGCGGCGATCTCTCTTGCGCGGGTCCTGCTGGCCCGCAAATCGCCCGATCAAGCCCTTGAGGTTCTCGATAATGTCCTCTTGGCGGCTCCCGGCGATCTGCGCACACTGAACGCCAAGGGCGTTGTCCTCGATCAGAAGGGCCGCCATCAAGAGGCGCAAGGGCTATACCGCAAAGCTCTCGAAAGAGAACCCTCAAATGCGATGTTGCACAACAATCTCAAACTGTCGCTTGCGCTAGAAAGTAAGACGGAGACCGAGGATGCCGGGTCACAACCGCGGATGGATGACGCCTTGGCGCGCAGCGAACAATAGCGTGCAAAAGCTTGACGCTTGAGTGGCCGGCTTGCCGATAACTAGGCTCCCCTTAATCGGCCGCACTATACGCCGCCGCAAAACCTCAAAAGTAATTAGAGATGCGATCGATAATTGTATCGCCACGTGTAGTAACATTGCAATTCATCCGTTACTTACCTTGCATATGACACCGCCACCTTGCGCCGGCAGAGACCAAATTAAGCCTGCAGTCCGACATTCGTGAGAGCTTTCGCGGCTTCGATAGAATAGACAACATCCTCCGTGAACCGCTGCTTGGCGCCTTTCATCCACCCCTGAAGAATGCCGATCTGGTCGGGCGCTGAAGACGTCGAGGAGACATGCTTGAAGAACTCTGTCAACTGCGTCGCTTCGATTTGAATGCGCTCCTGCCAGTGCCAATAGGCCTCTGAGTACTTTTTCACAAACTCGCTTTGCGCTCCGATGGCTCGCTTCGTGAAGTCCTGAAATGCGCCGGCTGCAATGCCGATGTCATCGTTGATCCCGGTTTCTTTCGTCATCGCCATCTCCTGTATGGTTGTATATGGACGAGACGACGCCTGAGCAGCGCTCCCGCATGTCTCCCATGATCACTAATTGACGCGCCCACACACCATCTCATGATTGTGAGGCCACTATTGTCACTTCTCGACCGAGCAAGCGACGTGCCACAAACGATCGTGAGGGCTTGCCGTCCACGAACAGGAAAAACATGTACTTGATACAGCGCTCCCGCAGCCCTGATCCGCAGCGTCGGACTCTGGACATAATAAGTATCACACCGGACAGGGCAGAGTGCGACAGGAATAAGGGCAATGGCAGTTCGTACTAAACAGCGACGAAGGTGGATCGGGGAGCATTGCCAACGCTTCAATGCTCCGAGCCTGCTCAGCGCGCATTCTCGCACAGACCGTTGCTTGGTGCATGTCCCATCGCTCGAACTCCGCGCCAGAATATAGTGACGGCAAAGGCGTCGTGCAGTCCGAGCAACCGGCCGATGGTAGACTGACGATGCTATGCGTGTCGATCAGTACGACGAAACCAGTCGGCTGGTAAACGCGCGTATTCCACTTCTTCTTGGCTTGCTTCTCACCGCGATGAACTTTCGCTGGCCATTGACCGCAACCTTGGATGGGCCGAGAACAGTACGACCCGGACTTGCCCCACCAAAACTGAGAGGCGACGGCCGTTTCGTATGCAGCTAATATTTGCCAGGGTTCGGAAAGACAAAAACGTTCGCTTAAGCGCTCGCGGCTAGGGGACAGGGATGATCACGCCGGTTCGACGGGACTGGAATCCAAGCGAATTGTTCAGCGCTCTTACACCTGCGATGTTCAGCGCCGAACCATCAGCCATACGCGCACGTTGGGATAAATTGTGGCCTGATTTATACACGGAATATGACGCCCGGCATTTGAAACAAGAACTTGCCGCCAGAAATCTCATCGCGACCGATGAAGCTGCAGCATTTCTCAGCGCCTGGGTGATTGATGAAGAGCGCCACACCAATGGCTTCATCCGGATCATTGAACTTGTCGCGAACGGATCCGAAAAGCATCTTCGCGAGAGGTTGGGCGCTCGATCGCATGATTTTGGTCCGATTACCGATTACCTGAAGGACGAATTCTCCTTGTTAGTTATGATTGCGTTTGACGAAATGTGCACTTGCCGCGCCTACGCGGCAGAAAAGCCGTTTTACGACGCTCTTGGGAACAACACGTTTCATCATTGGCTGCGAGAGATAATTGCCGACGAGGCGGTTCATTCGATGAACGCTGTTAATGTCATTCGCGCGCGCTATCGCGACCGCATTGGGCAAGTCGGCGCAATACTCGATAGCCTCATCCGCGCGTGCGATAATCTACGCTATTCTGGCACCTTCGTCCTCGACTACTTCGGCACAGCGTACTCCAAGGAGCTTCTCGCCAACTCTCGCCTCGCCACCATGAGAAACATCGTCAAGCCACTCCCGGCGTAGAACGAGACAGCAACAGGCGACAGGGATTTGATCCGGAGTCATATCGCGGTTCAATTTGTCTATCCCCGCTGCCATTCTACGGTTTGCGCCAGATTGTCGTGTGCTTTCTTGCGCAATGTCGTGTTCACGACCTGCCGGCCGTTGACCTTTGACCAGAACACGCGCGCCGGATCGGTCTTGCGTCCGGTTGGCGCGCCGTGCGGCCCGTGCCGCACATCGGGCATTTGGCCCGACCTTTGCTCCTTGCCAAACCGTGTACAGCCTCCTGTTTTGTCGGTCTATCTGCCACAAAACATGGATCTCTATGGAGCGAAGGCAAGGCCATGAAGAACCGGAGTACCGTCAACGCCATGGCGTCGAGCATCGCTACTGGCGCTATCGATTCAGTGACACCCACCTCCCCGGCGGTCGAGCACAGGACGGCTGATAGCACCAATCGTAACCTATACTCTTCTGCGGAGGAGAGCATCTTTGCTGAGGACAAGGCCAGATCGGATCGACCGGCTACCCTCATGCTTCCAAACGGCCTGCAAGTGGTGATGATTCCGGATCATCGCGCACCCGTTGTGACTCAGATGATCTGGTATAAGGTTGGCTCCGCCGATGAGCCGGCGGGCAAATCGGGGCTAGCGCATTTCCTTGAACACCTGATGTTCAAGGGCACAACCAAACATCAGGCGGACGAATTCTCCCAGACCGTGCTGCGCGTCGGCGGCAATCAGAACGCCTTCACGGGAAGGGACTATACCAGTTATTTCCAGCACGTGCCGCGCGAACAGCTCGGCAAGATGATGGAATTTGAAGCCGACCGCATGACCGGTCTTATTCTCAAGGACCGGGACGTATTGTCAGAGCGCGACGTCGTGCTGGAGGAATATAATATGCGCGTCGCCAACAGGCCGGATGCGCGGCTTGTCGAGCAGATGATGGCGGCGCTCTACCTCAACCATCCCTACGGTCACCCTGTGATCGGCTGGCGGCAGGAGATCGAAAATCTCGACCGCGAAGACGCGCTCGCTTTCTACAAGCGTTTCTACGCGCCGAACAACGCCATCCTGATCATCGCGGGTGACGTCAAGGTCAGCGAGGTCCGCCCGATGGTGGAAAGGAATTTTGGCGGCATTCCCCCGCAGCCATCGATTCCTGCGGAACGCCTGCGACCGCAGGAGCCAACGCCGGCCGCGCCGCGCACCGTGACGTTGGCAGATCCCCGCGTCGAGCAGCCAGCCTTGCGCCGTCTCTATCTCGTACCCTCGGCTCGCACCGCGACCGCCGGGGAGAGTCCAGCGCTTGAGGTGCTCTGCAAATTGATGGGTGGTGGCATCAACTCATATCTCTATCGCGCGCTGGTAATCGACAGGCGGCTCGCGATCAGCGCCTGGACGCGCTACAGCGCTACTGCGATCGATCTCTCGCAATTCGAGATTTCTGCCACGCCGAAACCGGGCGTCGAGCTCGGGCAGCTCGACTGCGCCATTGACGAGACGGTCGCCGATATTGCGCACAATTCCCCGCAGGCAGAGGATTTCGAGCGGGTCAAGACACAGCTGATCGCGCAAGCAATCTATGCCCACGACAACTTGGAAGAGCTCGCGACCTGGTATGGCGGCGGACTGACGACCGGATTGAGCATCGACGACGTCCGAGGCTGGTCGGACAGCATCCGCGCCGTACGGGCGGAGCAGGTACTCGAGGCCTCGCGCAAATGGCTCGACAAGAAGCGCTCGGTGACCGGCTATCTCACCAAAGCGACGTCAAAGCACACGGAGAAACGATCATGACCTGTTCCTTTACACGGCGTTCCGTCCTCATCGGCGGAGCTTCATTGTCAATTGGAATGCTTGTTTCGCCAGATTCGCTCGGCGCCGCCAAGAGCGTTGCCGCGGCCAAGATCCAGCGCCTGGTCTCGCCCTGTGGGGTAGAAGCCTGGTTCGTCAAAGACGCAACTGTCCCGTTTATTGCGATGGAATTCGCTTTCAACGGCGGCGCGACACAGGACCCCGCCGACAAAGCCGGCGTCGGCCACATGGTCGCTGACTTGCTCGATGAAGGCTCCGGCGATCTCGACTCCAAGAGCTTTCACGAGCGGCTCGACCGTCGCGCCATTGAGCTGAGTTTTGGATCGACGCGCGATCAGTTCCGCGGTGCCTTACGCACGCTCGAGGAAAACGCGGATGAGGCCTTCGACCTTTTACGGATGGCACTAACCTTACCCCGTTTCGACGCGGCCGATGTCGAACGGATCCGTGCCAGCCTGCTCGCGAATCTTAGGAATGATTCAAACAATCCTTCATCGCTCGCCAATCGCAAGTTCCTCGAAGTCGCCTTTAACGATCATCCCTATGCTCGGCCAGCCGGAGGCACGCTCGAGAGCGTCCCGAAGATTGGCGTCACCGATCTCAAGGGCTATGTCCGGCGCGTGATCGCAAAAGACACCCTCAAGATCGCTGTGGTCGGTGACATTCAGCCAGACGTCCTCTGCGGACTGCTCGACAAGGCGTTTGGCGGCCTGCCGGCCAAGGCGGACTCGGTGCCGATTCGCGACGTCGTCGCAGCAAAGCCGCCGCAGCGCGTCTTCATTCCGCTCGATGTGGCCCAGACGGCTGTGACTTTCGGTGGTCCCGGCGTCCGCCGCAGTAAGCCCGATTTCATGGCCGCCAATATCGTCAACCACGTTCTCGGCGGCGACGGTCTGTCGTCACGGCTGTTTCGCGAAGTTCGCGAAAAGCGCGGGCTGGCCTATTCCGTCCGTCAGCAGCTGGTCTGGATGAATCATTCCGCCGTGTTCGTAGGCAACAGCGGCACCCGCGCCAATCGTGCCGGCGAGACGCTTGAAGAGATTGAGAAGCAGGTCCGCCGTATCGCCGACGAGGGCCCGACCCGACAAGAACTCGACGATGCAAAATCTTACCTGAAGGGCTCGAAGATGCTGGCTCTCAATTCTTCATCAAAGCTAGCGCGAACGCTGCTGCAGCATCAGCTTGACAAGCTACCTATCGACTATATCGAAAACTACAATACCATCGTCGATGCGGTGACGTTGGAAGACGCCAGGAAGGTCGCGCAGCGGCTGTGGGGCCAGGGTCTGCTCACCGTTATCGTCGGCCGCTCCCCACCGGTCGCGGCCGAGTCGGCACCTGTTCCCTCCGCCACGACGACCCCGTCACACGCCGAGCAGCTAGGCGCCACACCATCACCCGCTTTACCGAGGAAACCCAATTAACTCTCAGGCAACCTCAGCGCCGCAGGCACGAGACTCGCTCTCCACGTCCTCCGGTAAAGAACCGGCAGTTTGCTGCGGCGGAGCAAAAAAATTGCGCTCAAATTCTCGCACTAGCGGCGTAATCACACATTAACCGCTTGCCGATCGTTGCTAATCTCTCACTGCTGGCCCAAGCGGAATTCTTGGCCCTGGGGCCTTCGCAGAGCTAGAGTTTGCTCCTGTCGGCGGACTCCGGGGCAGAGAAGCAGGAGCTATGAAGTCGACGCTTCTTGTTTCCGCTCCTTACCCGATTTGCTAGCAAATATGTGCTTTTAGCTGCCTTGCGCTTTACAGGTGTGCTCAGTTACTGCGACCCTGGCGAACTGGCGTTATGTTCTGTGGTGTCACGCGGCCCGATCCTGAATACCTGTGACGATGATCAGCAGCGGCCCATCGTGGCAGCGGCAGCCCCACAATAACGGCGGGTTCCCTCGACGGCGCCGCCTGGGATGCCACCTGATCGGCCGCATTGTGGCGGACCTGATTATATGCACGAGAAAATTATCGCTTTCGACATGTCGCGGAACGGGCGACTCTCCGAGCGACCAACCTCCGTGTCGCTAGATGCAAGTATGGGGGATGGTCGGTGACGCTCATGCCCAAAGTGAAGATCCCTAATTGAGATGGTCATCAGGCTCGCCGATCAAGCAACTGCAGAAGGGCCCGTCGGATACCGCTTCCCGCCGTCGAACAGGTCCACAGAGCCGAGGTCCCGGGCCGAGCTCTCAACTCGGCGCTCTGACATTCGAATGTGCAACGAGGCTTTAAACAGGCCGCTGCTCGATAGTTTTCTTGTTGTGTTCGCTCGTCACGTTGCCTGCCGGATGAGACGGCCGCCATGATTGTCGAGTTAGATGTCTGACGATCAACCGGATCAGCACGGCCGTGCGACCCAACGCGCCGAAAGCGTCTTAAGCACCGGGGCGGAACACCCCGGTCATGCCCACGCCAAAGCCCAACTTTCCTGACGTACGTGAGACTCTCGAATTGTTTGCGCTGATCAACGATCAAATTGAATTAGCATGATGGTGATCGCGATCATCAGCGCGCATGGTCGACTGCTCGAATAATTTGTCCTTTCAGCTCACCACAAACCTCACGTGAAACGCGATCACGAGAGATTAGTTATTGTCATCGAATTGCATCGTCGTCGCAATCAAAGAGCTCCGATGGCTCGGCACTGGAAAACCTCATCAATCGGGCCGCACCCGCGTCGAAGATTCAATAGCCCCTTCTTTCTGCCATGTTCGCATCCAAAGCAAAGACACGCCGATTGCGCACGTCGCGCGCGGCAATAGCGAGTGTCTCAGGAGAATTCCATGGTGAAGCCGGTTGTGATTGTGGTGGGCGCGGACAAAGGAGGCGTCGGCAAGACGACCGTATCACGAACGCTTCTGGACTACTTCAACGTCAATAACGTGCAAACACGCGCATTCGACACGGAGTCGCCGCGGGGAACGTTGAAGCGATTCTATCCCGCAATCACCGAGATCGTCGATATGGCGACGACGGCGGACCAGATGAAGATCTTCGATACCCTGAACTCAGGGCTATCCGTCACCGTTATCGATGCTCGCGCCGGCTTACTATCCACAGCACTGGCCTCCTTGCGCGACATCGGCTTTTTGGATTCGGCGCGATCCGGCCAGATCACTTTTGCCGTATTCCATATTCTGGGATCATCCATCGCTTCGCTGGACGAGATCGCCGAGACCGCGACCTACATGGCCGGCGCAAAGTACTATCTGGTGAAGAACTTCATCAACGATACTCAATTCTTCCAGTGGGACCAGTCGACCTATAATTCTTATTTTCACCGCATCAAGCATGCGACCGAGTTGACCATCCCGAAGCTCAACGAGATGGCCTACGAGCAGGTCGAAGTCGCTTCTGTCCCATTCGTCGATTTTGTCGCAAACAAGGGCCGGAACGATGAGCCGGCGAACAATTCCTTCGTTCTGCGCGGCTATGTACGGCACTGGCTGGCAAATGTCTGGAGCGAGTTTGATCGCATCAACTTGACGGAATTGGCCGGCGCCAAGTCAGCGACTCGGAGCGACGATAAGTAGTCGCATTATCGGCGAGCGACGGGTTGAGCCCAGGGACGAAGTGAGATTGATCTGCTGGCTATGTTAGCGACTCCTATCTACATCATCTGCTCTCCTAGCCCGCAGGTCGGCAAAACTCTCGTCGCTCGCCTCGTGAGCGAGTACTTGCTGCTGAAAAATGGTACGGCGCTCTCCTTCGATGTAAATCTCAAGGAACCGTCATTGCTCGATTATCTCCCCAACATCACGGAGACCGCAGATGTAATTGACACTTACGGTAAGATGCAACTGATGGACCCACTGATCATACACGATCGGGTAGCCAAGGTGATCGACCTCGGCTTCCACGCCTTCGACGAGTTCTTCAAGATGTGCGAGGAGATCGGCTTCATCAAGGAAACAGCACGCTGCTGTGTCGCGCCTGTCATCCTCTTCGTCGCGGGCGCTGACCGCCATTCCTTCCGTGGTTATCAAATGCTGCGGCGGCAGATTCCACCGGCGGCGCTGGTCACCGTCCACAATGAATTCGTGCTGCGCGAAGGACTACCTGACGCGATGGATTGTGAGCGAGTGCTCCGGATTTCCGCGCTCCCGTTGTTTCTAAAGAGATATATCGATCGGCTGAGTTTTTCCTTCACCGGGTATCTGCGCGACGAAAAGGACTGGACCACCGAACTGCATCAGTGGATCCGGCGAAACTACACCATGCTTCGTGATTTGGAGTCGAGCGTGATGCAGCGAGGGTCCTATCGATCTCGCGCAACGAATATCGAGAGCCTACGAGGCACAAGGGCGACTGTGGGACCGGTTCACTATCCATTTCGCTATCAGAGATGAACGAGTGATATTCGACAGAGTGCTCGCCTGGTCGAGTAGTCGATAGAACGATTTCTCTTGATCGTCCGCACAACCTAGCGACCGAGACCTGCCGGCAACTCATTCGCTCGACGAAACTTCTCCATTCGTTCCTCGATAAGGATCGATAGCCGCCTGAGATTGCGCGCAGCTGGCCGGATCGACGGCTCCCGCTCGAGGGCGCTTCAAAGCTCAAGTCCGAATCTCTCGAGGACCTGATGCATGACCGGGCCTTTGATCTCGAGGGCGATCTCTTTGCGAATCTGGGCGCCAAGCACTCGCTCTGCATCGGCATCGCCCGTCAGACCATTCTCGGCCAGTCGCCGATCCAAGCGGGCTTGGAATTCATCGCCCATCGCGTCGACGAGCCGCCTCTCCATTGCAACATGGTCTTCGGGTGCGATGCGCCTCAACACGCTTTCCCATGGGTGCCAGCGCGTTGCCAGGTAGTCCGGAAATTCCGCTGCCTCCTGATTGCGCACCGACGCCTCGGCTCTGACAATATCGTCCTCGGTCACGTTAGAGACATTCAAGAAGCGCATATCCGGAGCGATGTGCAGCAGCTGCAGCGGGTTGCGCAGCTGGGTCTGGTAGGCAAGGTAGACCTCGATCTCGTCGACGTCGGCGTCAGGATCGGCACGACGAAGGGAATTGACCGTCTCGCGTGCGATCCTGTCCAGCGCCTCCAGACGAAACAGGACCCGGCCCTGCTGGAGCAGCTCGGTTAACCGGCCGTCATAGACGCCGTCTTCAACGTCAGCGTTCAGCCGTGCGCTCTGCATGCCGTTCCAGGTCAAGGTAACCCGATCTTCGCAGCGCTCGCTCGCTCCCGAGGCCAGTTGGAAAAACTGTTCACGCAAACGCGGCCTGACGGCTGCTTGCCGCAGATCCTCGACGACCGCCTGCCGGAACGCTTCGTTGCCATAGTTCACGGTACCCCCGAGCCGGTCGAGGAAGCGTGCATAGTCTTGCGCACCCGGTTCTTGGGCGAAGCGCTGCCAAGTGGCCATTACCGACGGCTCGGCCTCGAGCCAGTGCGCCACAACCTCTTGCAGCGAGCGCGGCTGGACTTCCAGCGCGCCTTCGGCCGTCGATAAAAAGACCTGCGGGCCTGCATAGCCCGCTGCATGTATCGTTGCCGTCAGGCCAGCCTGCACCAAATCGGGGAGCGGATTATTCTCCAGATTAACGCTAGAATAACCGCTTAGCTGTGTCAGCAGGGTCTTGCGCACCCGGTTCTTGGGCGAAGCGCTGCCAAGTGGCCATTACCGACGGCTCGGCCTCGAGCCAGTGCGCCACAACCTCTTGCAGCGAGCGCGGCTGGACTTCCAGCGCGCCTTCGGCCGTCGATAAAAAGACCTGCGGGCCTGCATAGCCCGCTGCATGTATCGTTGCCGTCAGGCCAGCCTGCACCAAATCGGGGAGCGGATTATTCTCCAGATTAACGCTAGAATAACCGCTTAGCTGTGTCAGCAGGGTCTCGGGTACGCTGGTCAGCTGGTTGTTGCTGGCGCCGAGCCAAATTAGGTCGGGAAGCGCCGTTTCGGGCAGACTGGTCAGTTCGTTGTGGCTAGCGCTGAGCCATTGGAGCCCGCCCGGAAGAGGCTCGGGCAAGTCCGTCAGCTGATTGTGGTCGACGTTGAGGCGCTGGAGCCGGGATGGAAGGTCGGGCAGATTGGTCAAGCGGTTGCCGCTGGCGTCCAGTTCCTCAAGCGTCGCCGGAAGGCGATCAGGCAGACTGGTTAGCTGATTGTTATCGACCCTCAGCCGCAGCAACCCGGGCGGTAGCTGTGCGGGCAGGTTGGTGAGCCCGTTGCTGATGACATCGAGCTGCAGCAGGCCATTTGGAAGCTCGGGCAGGCCGGTCAGCCGATTATTGCTGGCAGAGAGCCACTGGAGACTGACCGGAAGGTTCCCAGGAAGGCTGTTCAGCTGATTGTCGTCGACATTCAGGCGACGCAGCCCGGCCAGGGTCGACGCAGGCAAGCCGGTCAGGGACAGGGACGACAAATCTAGGGCCTCATTAACATCGCCTCTGTCCTGCCAAGCCCTCGTACGACTTACCGCTTCTCGACGGTCCTCGTGTTGCCCCTGCCCGCCTTCGGCGGCCCAGGTCGACAAGACCTCGAGCTGCGAGCTGGACGCCTCGCCAGCGGACGCCAGCGCATCCGTCAGGGCTTCGCCCCACTGCGTGGCAGCCGGAGATGCCGGCTCGGAGGTTTCCGAATCGGAAGTTCCCGAAGGAGTGCCTGAGCCAAGCTGCTCTGTATTCATCGCCGTCTCTCCGTATCCAAACCAAGCGCGTCCGCAGCCGCACCTTTAAGCCGTCAGCCTCACCAGGGTTGGCGCGCTGATCGGCTGATGACAAAGCTGGCGGTCATACGGCGCAATCACCGCCCACGGCTGGCGCGCACACCTGCCGGCCTGCAGGCGAGCAACTGCAGCTCACCGCAGCACAGCCAAAGCCTCGGCGGTAAATCCCTTGATGGATACCATCCAATTCTCTTGCCAGATCTGAGAACGTCAAGCCGGACCAGCCAGTAAAGATGTTCCTGCTACGAGACGTAGCTGTCGATAAGCTGACGGGCTTCAGAGCGACGAACAATGGGCGGACGGCTGGCCATCAGCCTCTCCCGAAGCTTAGGCGTAGATAGCGGACCGACGAAAAGCAGACGAGGATCAACCGAGTTTTAAGCTTGGCAAAATGCTCGCTGTTTACGGCGCCTCGGCGGCGCGGCGCTGATAGCCGGCGAGTTGCGGCTCCTACTCCCGAGGCAACAAACCGCCCCCTGCTCATTCAGATGGCCACGTTGGGACGCTAGCTTGAAAGCCCGCGATCCCATGTAGCACCGCTCACGCTTCACTGCGAGGCGGTACGCCCCGGCGCAATCGGCAAAGGCTGGCTGATAACCTCCTAGATGGCGAGTCCCCACCTATTCTGACATCGGCGGCAAGGATCGATCTTGCCAGATCGGTTCAGACTGCCGCAGGTTTCGGCCAGCAAAAGCGGACGACTCGGCCCTTGCCGGGGCGCTTTCTCAGTCGAACAACGCGCGCCCGGCTGCATCTGACACTGATTCGATGGAAGTTTCTTAACTTCGAGATCAATGCATTAGATCCGCCCCGCGTCCGATAAACTCGAGCACCGACTGCGCCTCGTTGATTTCGCTTGAAACGCGCTTCAATATCCGAACTGCCACCTCTTCCGTCGCGATCAGCCCCGCTCTTTCGCAGGCTAATCCGAAATGATGCATCACCTGTTCGTAGGAGGGCGCAACACGATTCTGCAACAAGCTGATCGCCAATGATGAGAGCATCTGCTCGACGACATCCTTCTCAGCCTGGATCAACAACTACGTCCTTCCGATTGTTTACTCAATTCTGTGGCTGTGCACGCCTCCGACTGCATCCCAAGAGGGTCGCTGCGTGGGATTGTCGTGTTGTGACCTCGCCGCATACTACGCATGAACACCGCTAGGAAGAGGCTTCTTTGGCCGATTGCCTTGTTTGGTGGGACCACTTCTCCCCTGACCGGAGCTGAGTGGCTTCACTTTGTATCAGTTGCAGCTCCTCGATGATCTTCGCTATCGCCTCATGCCCTGCTTCGCCTTGCGGCCACCTATTGAAGCCATCCATCAGACTCTCCGATTCCGGTTTGGTAAAGTCAAAGAACCGGATACCGCGGCCTAGGACCTCATTGACGATCGCGATCGTGGCTTGGCGAGCGGCGCTCTGCAGCGGCCATCTATTGAAACCGATCACCAGGCCCCTGAGATCCTGGGCAGTGAAGTCTGAGAGTCCCGTCCTGCGGCCGGCACGGCGAAGGACCTCGTCCGCGAGCACAACGGTCACTTGACCACACGGCAGCTCCTCCGGCCAATTGCTGAAGCCGTTCACTAGGTTCGCGAGCCCCTGCTGTGAAAAATCGTAGAGCTGAGTGGCGCGGCGCAGAACCTCACGAGCGAGTGCGACGGCTGCTCGGCGAAACGCCGGCTCTTCCGGCCACTTGCTGAAGCCGTTCACCAGGTTCGCCAGGCCCTGTTGGGTAAGATCGGGGAGCTGGACAGCACGCCAAAGTACCTCACCAGCGATCGCAATTGCAGCTTTACGACAGGTCGCATCTTCAGGCCATTTGCAAAACCCGTTCACCAAGTTTGCCAGTCCTTGTTGGCTATAGTGAGGAAGTTGGTCAGCACGGTGCAGGAGCTCACTTGCGATCGCGATTGTGGCTTGACGAGAGACTGCCTCATCCGGCCATTTACTAAAGCCATTCACCAAATTTGCCAGATCCTGCTCGCCAAACTCATGAAACCGGGCGACCCGACGAAGAACTTCGCCTGCGATCGCAATCGTGACTTGACCACACGCCAGCTCTTCCGGCCACTTGCTGAAACCGTTCACCAGGATGGCCAATCCCTGCTGAGGAAACTCGCAGAGCCTGCCGGAACGATGCAGAATTTCGAGTGCAAGCGTGGCTGCTGCTTGGCGCGAAGCCGCCTCATCCGGCCACTTGCTGAATCCGTTGACCAGGCTCACCAATCCTTGCTGTGTAAAGTCGGAGAGTTGGTGATGGCGGCCTGCGCGCCGAATGACATCGCCCGCAATTGCAACCGCCGCCTGGCGAAAGTCTGCTTCTTCCGGCCATTTGCTGAAGCCGTTTATCAGCGCCGCCAGGCTCAGATTGTTCAACTCTTGAAGCGGCCTGCTTTCCTCGCGACAAAACTTCGCTATTCTGATCGCCCCTTTGCGACATTCTGCTCTGTTGGAATGCCGACCGAATGATGCGGCGAATATGGAAAGGGCTCTTATCCCGATTTTTCCAATCAGCGCATGGTCAAGCAGCGACACGCGAGAAGCTATTCTTTCGCAAACGTCCCGGCCGACCTGACCTCCGGCCTTCCGGCTCACCGCATTGCATGTCGTGGCATATCCCCACGATCTCCCGGCACGGATGCTTTCCTCGAAATTCGGCAGGAATCTAGACTGAAACTCAAGCGCAGCCTTTTGCAGAAAGACCGGATGGTCCGCCTTGCGCAGCTGCTTGTCGCGCGCAACCACCACAGTTGAGAATTCAACGATGTCGCGAGCACAATCGATCTCGCTTAGCGCCGTCGTCAGATTGGCTTGAGTAGACATGGGATCTTCCGAGCTTTCACCGCGGCGCCTTGTCCAGCCACAAGCTCAATGCGACTAGTCACCGCTTATGGCTGAATGTTTACCGCCTACGCAGTTGAAGCATCTCTTGCGAGGGCCGGCTGTTCACTCGGCGGGCCCTCACTGCACAGCGAGGAAACGTGATTAAAGCAGTTGTCAGAGACATCCTGCTGCGCGCATCACTCCATCACCTCATGACATATCACGGCTCCGGTTGTTGCAGCGCGATTGACAACGGCCAGCACAGCAGCCCCCTCCCCGCCGATGGACCCAAGGTCCTGCCCATGGCCCGCAAGCGACAATGTCGGCAATTAGGAAGCCATCCCTGTCCGATCATGCTGAACCATTCGACGCCCGTCCTGCCTGCGTTTGTCTTTGCGAGACTACAACCTGACGCAGCGTGGGGTTCAAGCTACTAAATTGGTATCGAAGCGTGGCGTTGCCCAGCCGACTATCGCAGCGGCTAGCAATGGGGCGTCCATTCAGTTCGACACGATTTCGAGTGACATTCACCCAGTGAGGTCCTGCGCTCGCTCCCGCGCTTCGTTCTATCGGGGCGCGCCCCGGATATCGCGGTAACGCTCGTTTTATCTATGGAAGAAAACATTGCCGCCATGCCCTTTCCGGGATGTTGGTGAGCGCGCGCACCTTACCCATAGACATGCTCGTTGGGAAACGCTTGTAATGGTGCGACGGCCAACGACACTGACCAGTCAAGGAAACCGCGAGAGTGCAATGACGCTGCACACGCCGCTGGGGGGCAACATCGATCGCCCCTGGAACGCAGGAATTCCTCAACCCGGACGATCGTAGCGCCGAAAACCCGCAGCAATCCGCAGCAAATTCCGGTCACGCCCCCAGCGTAAGGTGATATCGGTTGATAACAGTCTTGAATACATCGAACCGCTCGCCACATCCGCCAAGCAATGGCGACGAATCGCACAGGTACAACTCCGTCGGCATGAATGCCGACGGAGCGACTACGCAGTGCTGACGCGTACGCGTTGTACCTTCAATGCCCAAGTGAACTGCATCTGTGATGACTTCGATTGATGATAGATTAAGTGAAATCAGATGGGTACGAAACGAGATCTGGCGCTGTCGTAGATTGCTTAAGACGGAACTGCCTCGCGAGGAGAGTGCTGCCGTTGAGAAGCGTCTGCTTGAGCAGCTTTCCGCCTTTGAACGGCTCTTGACGACCGCATTTCCTCTGGTCTTGAGCCCTTCAGTGAACTCAACCAAAAGCAGTCCCATCAGTTCAAGTGAATCCACTGAAACGCTCGTTGAGAACGCCGCAACGGCATCAACCGATTCCTTCCGGATCTCGATCGGCAGTTAATGCGAGCATTTTGGAGAAACACCCCCGCTCCGATGCCTCACTCTCGATGCAGGATCGGAACGTTGTTGACGCCTCGTTTTTTCGGCCCAACGTTTCTCTCCGCCGCGGTTGGCATCACGCGGCGACATTCGACACGCAAGCCTTTGAAATTGTCCCTAAGACAAAACATGGCCGCGTCCATATCGCTACGCCCCGTAAAACGGTCACAGAATCGCATCACGTCTGGTCTGCAAGACGTCAAGATCTCTTCCAATCTTCGTTCTCGCGCGCTAGCGTATCCCGTGACCCACGTGGCTGCGATCGCAACAAGGGCGGTGGCATGGCGAGGCGCGCGGTAAGCCCAACCCGTTCGTCGCTTTTGGCTCAACAGAACTCTCTTAAGCTGCATAACCTTCAGTATTGTTCTTTGCCTCGCAAGTATTGTCTGTTTAGGAAAGTAGGTCGCCCGCATCGACACGAGCGGCCGGCGTCATTTGCGGGACTTCCGACTCATCGTTGCATCGGGTGTCAGGCCTTGCTGCCACGATCAAAACGCAACGCAGGCTGGCTGCATTTGCAGCGGACGGAGCCCAATTTAGGTATTGTGTTTAAGCTTGTGACATTCGCGACGTAGTCCCCAACATGACATTTCTGCAAAGGCGGCAGATCCTGCTTGGCACTGCCTACAACCTGACGCTACGGTCGATTCAAGCACTTTGATCGTCGAACAAGTGTCAATACGCAGCAAAACAGCACATCCATATCTTGGCGGGAGCTCGCAAGGAGAGTTCCTCGGCAATTGCACGCTTCACTGGACGCAGCGTATACGAAGCCTTATCCAACGACGGCCGATAACTGCTCGGCCACGCTGGAACGCAACGCATAGTTGATGGATTCGCAAGGTCACACGATTTCGTCGCGTCAAATGACGCGACGAATTGCGTCGATGCTCCGCGTTTTTGCTCAGCGTCCGATCTAGCAGGCTGTTGAAAAAGGTACTCGCCGCCAACCGGCGAGCGTGATTCATTGGCTCCGACGAGATTCGGAGACGGGGCGTGCGCGGTGGCGATAATCGAACGGGCGAGTTGTTCAGCTACGTCGACCTGGAGGCACGGGTACGGCGTGATCATCCGCTGCGAGCGATCCGGAGGATTGTGAACGAGGCGCTGTCAGAGCTGGAGCGCGAGTTTGCCGCGCTCTATTCGCCGATTGGGAGGCCGTCGATCCCGCCGGAGAAGCTGCTGCGGGCGATGCTGTTGCAGGCGTTTTATTCGATCCGCTCGGAGCGGCTTCTGATGGAGCGGCTGGAATACGACCTGCTGTTCCGCTGGTTCGTCGGCATCGGCGTCGATGACGCAGCCTGGGACCATTCGGTGTTCTCGAAGAACCGCGACCGGCTGCTGGAAGGCGACATCGCGGCGAAGTTCCTGGCGGCGGTGCTGGCGCAGCCCAGGGTGAAGAAGCTGCTGTCGAGTGATCACTTCTCGGTCGATGGCACGCTGATCGAGGCCTGGGCCTCGATGAAGAGTGTCAAGCCGAAGGACGGCTCCGGCGAGCCGCCGGCGCAAGGCGGCCGCAATGCTGATGCGGACTTCCACGGCCAGAAACGCTCGAATGACACCCATGCTTCGACCACCGATCCAGACGCCAGGCTGTATCGCAAGGGCAAAGGCAAGGAGACGAAGCTGTGCTTCATCGGGCACGGGCTGATGGAGAACCGCCACGGTCTGCTGGTCGATGCCTGCCTGACGCAGGCCGATGGGCATGCCGAGCGGGTGGCCGCGCTGCACATGATCGAGCCTCGTGCTGACCGGCCGACAGCGATCACGCTTGGCGCCGACAAAGCCTACGACGTGGAAGACTTCGTCAACGAACTGCGCTCGATGAACGTGACGCCGCATGTGACACAGAACACCAGCGGCCGCCGCTCTACGATTGACGGGCGAACAACCCGGCACGGCGGCTATGCGGTCAGCCAGCGCATCCGCAAGCGGATCGAGGAGGCATTCGGCTGGATCAAGACGATCGCGGGGCAAGAGAAGACCCGCTTCCGTGGCCGTGATCGGGTCGCATGGGCCTTTACCTTCGCTGCCACCGCCTACAATCTGGTGCGGCTGCCCAAGCTGATCGCGGAGACCGGCTGATGGCCAAGGTGCCCGGTCTCGCCAAGGCCTTTGCAGGCCGCTGGCGCATCGTCGAGATGGACGTCTGGGATAGCGACTTCCTCGATCTTGTCGAGGAGGCGCATCTCACCTTCCAGGGCAAGTCCGATGGCGAAATCGCCTTTGGGGCTCTCAAGGGGTTCCTGGACGTGCGCTACGGCACCCGCGACGGATCGGCGTGCGCGGAGTTCTCATGGGAAGGGCACGATGAGAACGATCCGTCCTGCGGTCGCGGATGGGCTATGGTCGGCACTGCAGACAGGCTCGTCGGCCACTTCTACATCCACAACGGCGACGATTCAGCCTTCGTTTGCGAACGCGGCTGAGTTCTTCAACAGCCTGCTAGTTGTAAGCCTACGCGTCTAAAATCGCGCAACCGACAGCTTTATGGCTTGCCTATCGGTTGAGATAGTAGGCCGAAATATACTTCGTCAGCATGGCCATCGTCGCGTGTGGAACGCCGGTTGATCCCAAAGGTTCGAGCCGACTGCTGGCATTCCTGCAATTGTTCAAGACCAAATCAACGGCCCCCCTTGACCTCCATTGGCACGGCGGTTGCTACTACGCAGCAACAGCGGATCAGACTTGGATGAGTACCCCAATGGATGTCGCTCGTCTTTGATCGCTGGGAGTCATTTCGATGATAGGCAGGCTAGCTGCGACCCGCACCCTGCTCGCGACTTCCACGAATTACGACAAAGGCAGGCTTGGGATGAGGAAATCAGCGGCACGAACGCTTTACATCGCAGCCAAGCTGTGCGTTCTGGCCGCTGGGATTCTGGCATCGTCAACGGCAGGCGCCGATGATGATTTGATGAGTGCGGCGAGGCAGATTTTCAAGCCGATCCCCTCTATTGTTCCTGCGGTCAAGAACAACCCTATTACCCACGAAAAGGTTGCACTCGGCAAGATCCTGTTCTTCGATCCGAGGCTATCGGCGAGCGGGGTCATCAGCTGCAATACATGTCACAATCTTGGGACCGGCGGAGCAGATGCCGGCCCGAGGTCGCTTGGTCATCGCTGGCAGCTAGGTTCACGTCGAGCGCCAACGGTCTATAACGCGGTCTTCAATGTGGCACAGTTCTGGGACGGACGCGCGGCTGACCTCAAGGCACAAGCCGTAGGCCCTGTCCAGGCCAGTGCGGAAATGAATGCAACGCCTGCTCGCCTTCTTAATACGTTGAATTCAATGACTGATTATATTGTCATGTTCAGCAAGGCGTTCCCGAACGACGCGACGCCCATTACCTTTGACAATTTCGCCAAGGCCATCGAGGCATTCGAGGCGACCTTGATCACGCCCGCCGCTCCCTTCGATCAATACCTCGAGGGCGATGCGTATGCTCTCAGTACTCAGCAGAAAGCAGGATTAAAGCTGTTCATAGAAAAGGGATGCTCGTCATGCCACAATGGTATCAACGTCGGCGGCCAGGACTACTTCCCGTTCGGCGTGACGGAACGGCCAACCGCAAGCCTGCTGCCGAGGGACGACAAGGGCCGTTTCGCCGTCACCAAGGTCCCCAGCGACGAGTATGTTTTTCGCTCCGCGCCGTTGCGCAATGTCGCATTGCGTCCTCCCTACTTCCATTCGGGCCAAGTTTGGAGCCTCAAGCAAGCTGTTGGCGTGATGAGTGAAATACAACTCGGCGCGAAGCTCAACGATAGAGAAACAGACGACATCGTCGCGTTTCTAAATTCACTTACCGGGCAGTTGCCTAAGATCGATTATCCGATATTACCCGCGCGCACCGACACAACGCCAAAGCCCTCTATGGAACAATAGGGCAAATAGGCTGTCGGCTTACAGAGCCAGGCTCGTCAAACTTGCCAAGGGAGGAAGGTGCGGGCACCCAAGCTTCCCGCAGCGACGTCAAAGAGCACCGTGTCGAGCCGGAGCTCACAATCAAACGAATTCGGCGCTGAGTTCTTCCGGCTTGCCTGAGCGCCCCCGGCTTCTCGACTCTCATTTGGAGCGAGGACCGGGCGCGACGTCGCGGGGTTCGCAGCCGACCGCCGCGCGCAGCGTTCGCGCCCTGATTTGCGGCGAATTGATGAGGCCGTTGTAGGCATCAGCAGCTGCGTGCGCCGATCAGGATGGAGGTACGCATGACAGCATGTGCGAGAGACCTCGTAGTAGATCGCAACGAGCGTTTCTCAATTTCGAGAACGCGATCGTGGCGCCCCACGCATCGAGGCCTGGATCCTCGATGGATGGTCAGCCATCATGGCCTGATTTGCTCTTCGGCAGTTCAATCGAGCCCGTGTTCCAGTTTGGCGCTGTTTGCTCGAGAATGTTACGGACCAAGAACTCCAGGAGTTTGAGCTGGGCATAACTGCCCGGCGTTCCGTGGTCTGCGCCTGGCACATACAGCATGTCGAAGTATTTTCCCGCCTTGATAAGCCGATCGGCAAGCTGGAACGTGGCGGAAGGATCGACGTTGCGGTCCATTTCGCCGACTATGAGAAGCAATCTACCTTGCAGTTTGGCGGCATTGTCGATGGCGGAGGATTGCGAATATTCGATGCCGACGGGCCACCCCATCCACTGTTCGTTCCACCAGATCTTGTCCAGCCGGTTGTCGTAGCAGCCACTGTTCGCGACCGCGACCTTATAGAAATCGGGATGGAAAAGTAACGCGCTCACCGCGTTTTGCCCACCGGCGGAAGCGCCAAAAATGCCGACGTTGGATATATCATACCAGGAATACTTCGCACTCGCCGCCTTGTGCCATAGGATCCGGTCCGCAAAGCCAGCGTCCTTCAGATTTTTCCAGGCAACGTCGTGGAACGCGCGCGAGCGATGGTTGGTACCCATTCCATCAATCTGAACAACGATAAAGCCGAGTTGTGTGAGCGGCTCGATTGAAGCTGAGAAGGACTTGGGAACGAAGGAACCGGTGGGGCCTGCATAGATGTGCTCCACCACCGGATATCTCTTGCGCTGATCGAAATTGGTCGGCAAGTGAATAACGCCCCATATGTCCGTCTTGCCGTCGCGTCCCTTGGCGTTGAAGCTGAGCGGCGGCTGCCAGCCAGCGGCTATGAGCTCGGAGATCTCCGCGCTCTCAACCTGCATCAGTTCGGCATTATCACTGGCGCGATACAGCACCATGCGAGGCGGAACGCCGATGCGTGACCACAGGTCGACATAGTAGCGACCGCTAGGCGAGAACTCGATGTGATGATTGGCTGGCTCGGGCGTCAGCGGCGTGAGTCCTTTTCCATCAAAGCCAATGCGATAGGCATGGACGAAATAGGGATCCTCATCAGGGTTCATTCCGCTGGCGCCAAACCAAATCTCACGCTTCACTGGATCGACACAATACACCGCACGGACCACCCAATCTCCTTTGGTGATCTGGTTCTTGAGCTCGCCTGTTCGGCCGTCGAACAAATAGAGGTGCTCGTAACCATCGCGCTCCGAGGCCCAGATGATCTCCTTTCCATCATCGACGTCATAGCGAAACGTTTTTCCACTATTCAGCTGCTTCATCACCAATGGCTGGTAATCGACAAAGGTCTTGCTTGCCTCATCAATCAACGCGCGCGCTTGGCCCGTGGCGGCATCGACCGCCACCAGGCGATAGAGCTGGTGGCCACGCTGATTGTATTCGAAGGTGAAGCCCCGCCCGTCCTTCCACCACTGGATCGCCGAAAGGCCGTAAGGATTCTGGAACGCGGCATTATCGATTGTTACCGCGCGTCGGCTGCTGACTTCAAACAGCACGGGCTGGAGCAATGCCAAGGCATCACCCGGTTTTGGATACACCAAGGTGAAATGTCTGGGTTGACGCTCGTGCGCCGGCGACGATTCGAGGTAATGGACTTCCCGTTGGTGGGCTGGACGGATCCGGTAGACGGCGAGGTGCGTTGAGGCTGGAGACCATCTTAGTGTCGAGAGAGCATAATAGTCACTCTCAGCTCCGTCCCAGGTCAACTGGATGTCCTGCAAACCGTCTTGGCTACGCAGGAAGAGATTGTAGTTTCGAATGTAGGCCAGCCATGTGCCATCAGGTGATGCGCTTGTCTTGTTTGGATCGTTGTCTGCCGGCGGCGTGTCGTCATAGGGGCTCTGCTGATTGGCGCCCGAGTGCGTTGCATTGGCGGTGCAGGTATAGCTTGCAAGCTCGCAGCTCCAACGCGTATTCTCGAGGTCGAAGCTCATCCTGCCACCCTTGTCGGTCAGCTCGAAATGGTCGAAGGGAAGATCCTCGGGCTGATAGTTCTGGTGGCTCGCTCTGTTCAGCGCGGCCGCGAGTCTAGCTTGATCAAAAGCGGGCTCCTTTACGCCTTTCTCGGCATCAACCAGGATAAACTGGTGTCTGCCATGGGTCGTCCGCCGATAGACGAACGCCTCGCGCTCGCCCAGCCAAAACGGCACGTCTGGGACATTCACAATAAGCCGGCCATATCGGTCTGCGGTCGTCAGTGCACGCTCGTAATCCGACCGCGCGAGGGGCGCATTCCCGACATCCTCCGCCGCGTTCGCCTGCGCGGCTTTGCACTCCTGCTGAGCCAACAGCGCTAGCATCAAGGCAACCAATCTGTACATTATGATTCACCTCTCCTCCTAGTGCGTGGACCCCGATGCGAGGTCACTTCGCGATTGATGCGCGGCTTTTCGGTGCGGCTGGCCTTCCTGCACTTTAAGCGACATGCCCCTTCGGCTCAGCCTTGGCGGACTCGTACCTGACGAACATTCGGTTTGGCGGCTCGCCAGCAGCCGCAAGTGCCTCCAACAATCCTCACACAGCAACATGAGAAAACGCCGCGCGCCATTTACAACGAACGCTGCAGCGCCGACATTCTCGCATTACTTCAGTGCTGCTTATGCTGAGCAGAATCTATGCCAACTGATGTATATCGCTGCGGCTTCCTCCGCGCAGACTCGCTGATTGTTCCGAAACGAGGTGGGCGTTTGAGGCCGAGTACAACACGCATCTGCGCATGGTCACCTCTGGCGAATGACGTCGAGGAATGCCATTGCGTTCGGAGCTATTTGTCCCGCCTATTGGCAAACCGCTCGAATAAGTAGCCTCTGGAACTTCGGACAATGCGGGCCGTGCCGAGTTATAGATCGACGCTGGGTCAATCTGACGACAACTCACGCGATAAGCCGTGGAGACATTCGCGGCAATCCATCGCAGATCATCCTCGACACCTTGGCCGCCGACCGCCGGCGAAATGAACGCGCTGGGAGCTTATGGCATGTGGCGATATCGTAGGATATATCGCAGGCTTTCGATGCTGTTTCTGACGAACTAACGCGCGCACTTGGAACGGCCCGAAGCAAATCTGGCGCTTGTCGGCGTCAGGCGCGAGGATTTTTCTGAACGCCTCTAAGCCCGCGTCGCTGCTCGCGAGCCAGTCCGCCAGCGAGTACAGCGAGTTCAAAATGAATGTGCCGTACGACCTAACAACGCGACGCTCGCCGCTTCCTTCGCCACAAGCGCCGGTGTAGCCGCAATTCATTAGATACCCGAGCAGCTCTGCCTCGCCAGATCGCGTGCTCCGATCTCAACGGCTATCGAGGCTAGGCGGTTGGTGTGTCGCCGATCAGACGGATCACTTCACCTCCGTTGGCACTTCGTTGACCATCGCGGCAGCCCGCCGCAATTGGTGGGCTTCCAACGATCAACCCAGAGTCGGCATCAGTACAGACGACCGTAATGGGCGTCGTCGGGTCCGTCTCCAGGACTACGATTCGCAAACTCGATACGGTGACAGCGGAGCGCTAATGCGAAGTCGGGCGATAGTCATGGCTTCTTGCGTTCTCCTATGCGCCCGCTAGGACGCGAGAGCGGTCCAGGCAGCGAGCGCAAGCGATTGTTCGCAGACGAAACCACCTGCGTGCTGGTGATGAGATCAGGAGATCATTCGTGAGTTCGCGGGTGAGCGTCGTCTGAGGGTTGCAAGGGCGATCGCGCTAGGGGTGGACGAGGGCTGGATCGTGATGCTGGTGAGCTCAGGGTAAGGCGGATTTTCGAAATGTCTCCAAGATATCACTAAACTTCCTGCTAAATGGTTCAAATGCAGCCGATGAGCACCCCTTTGTCGGCGCAGATCAGACGGACGACAAATTGTAGCGACGCCTGCAACATCGTTCTCGACGCCAGAGCCGACGGCATCATCTTCAGGTATCTATCTCATGCGTCCTGCGTGGCCGATTGGCGACGCAAACGTCCGAAACCGGACGAGACGATGAGGCCATTCCACACGCTGGGTGGGACATATAAGAGTTTCACATGAGCCAAGCGGGCCGTGCGCCATTTTTTCGAACCGGCACGCAGATTGCTGGGTGAGCAGCAAGGAGCTACCGCGACGAAAGCAGTCGTGGCGATCCATCTTCAGGGCCCCAATAAGGTTTATCCGGTTGATCCTATTCGATCTGGCTTTGATGCTGCTTGCGCCTGACGTTGCGGAAGCCATGAATGAGGGCACCGGCGCACACTTCATATTGGTCACCAAAGCTCTGGCGACTTTCAAGCCGATTGCTGGCCCCGAGGCGGCATCAAGCTCTGGCGGTAGCCGACACCTCTACAGCCAAACGACGCAAGCCTTGCCAGTTCAGCCAGCGGACAATCGGCGTCCAGCCAAGCCGCCTGAGGATTCCGCGGTATTGGATTCCCGCCTTGCGTGTGTGATTGGTATGCGCGCCCGGCAGCGTTCGATTGCCACGATCCTCAATGGCACGGAGACGCACAAGATGCCGGCTGTCGTAACACCGTCGATCTGCAATGCTGCCCCCGCGCCTTTTGGCTTCCTCGGGGTGGAGACGCCGCGCTGGAGCCAAGCAGAATGGATTGTCGGCGGCATGGTGATCATCGCCTTTGCGGCCATTCTCCTCATGATTTGATGGAAAGATACAGCATAGGCGCGGGCAGGTGAGAGAAGCAAGGCCGGGTTATATCGAAGTCGCCTTCAACGGTGCTCCCGCAAGCATCCCGCTGGATGCGCAATTCATCGTACCGGCCAAAGGTGTCACGGCGATTTTCGGTCCTCCGGGGTGCGGCAAGACCACACTCGCGCGTTGCATCGCCGGCATCCAGCCTCTACCGAGTGGATTCTGCGGCGTTGATGGTGAAATTTGGCAGAACGAGACGACGTTTCGACCGCCTCATCTGCGCCCTGTCGCATATGTATTTCAGCGACCCATTCTTTTTTCTCATTTGTCTGTCAAGCGCACCCTTCTGTACAATGCATCGAAATCGAGGGCGACACTGATCGACTTTGATGGTGTGGTTAAGTTGCTCGACTTGGCGTCACTGCTTGACTGTTCTCCGTCACATCTTTCTGGCGCCGAGCGACAGCGACTTGCCCTAGGCAGCGCGCTACTAGCCCAACCGCGGCTACTTTTGCTGGACGACCCGCTCATTGTGCTCGACCGTGCCGCCAAGCGGGAGATTCTGCCATTTATCGAGCGCATGCGTGAAGAGCTCAGGTTGCCGATGATCTATATCTGCCATGACATGGCTGACATCGAGCGCTTCGCCGATCATCTCGTCATGATGAAAGATGGCATGGTGACTGCGGCCGGACCGCTTCAAGTCGTTCAGAGTGGCCCAGTGCTTGCCGCGCGTGGCGAAGCGGCGGTTTGCGTTGATACTGTGGTCGGCGGCTACGACGGGCGCTATGGACTCATCATCGTCCGCCTCAGAGGCGCGCGTCTGCTAATACCTGGGCCGCCGCTCAGACCTGGTGCGCAGCTACGGCTGCGCATCGCAGCTGCCGATGTCAGCATCGTGCGCGAGGTTCCACGCGCGAGCTCGTTCCTGAATGTCTTTCCGGCACGCATCAAAGCCTCCCTTCCGTTCGACGAATCGGAGATCACGTTGGTTCTAGCGCTCGAAACTGGCCGTTCGGGCGTGCCGCTTTTGGCCCGCATCACACGCCGCTCCTTTGATGCGCTAGGGCTCAGCAACGGAATGGACGTATTCGCCGAGGTCGCGCGAGCCCTGCCGGTCTCAACTCCCGAGCGGTTGCTCATAACGCCTGCGACACCACTTGGAGATGCTCTACAGCAGAGCGCCGACACCCGAAATGAACAGAAATCGGATCACGGCCATGATCGACAACTTTGACAACATCGATCCGACAGCTTTGGCGGCGATTGTCTACCAGCCAGAGGACGACGCCGATAGGCTGCTTGCCAATTTCGTCCAGGATCTCGCGCAGCATAACGTACGCGTCGGCGGCATCGTCCAGCGACACTTTAGAAATGCAAACGGTACGCACGTTATGTTCGCCGTCGACGTTGCGACAGGGCGAGAGATCTCGATTTCCCAGCTACTCGGCAGCGGGGCAGCGTCCTGTACGCTCGATACAAACGGACTAGCTGAGGCCGCAGTTGTCGTTTCCCAAGCGCTTCGCGACAAAGTCGATCTCCTCGTGATCAGCAAATTCGCCAAACAAGAAGCGGTTGGCCGCGGCCTGCGAGCTGAATTTGTTGACGCGATCACTCGGGGTGTGCCGCTCCTGACAGCTGTTCCAAGAAATTCCCTTGTCGATTGGAGCGCTTTTACGGGTGATGTTGGCATGCTGCTCCCTTGCGATCGTCAAGCCGTAGAGGAATGGTGGCGCGACGTCGCCACGCGCCCGGCGCGACGCCGCGCTTTCAATCCCAGCTGGAGCTATTTGGGGACTATGATACCGGACAGCTTGATGACGGTTGCGAGAATAATGCCAAGATCGGCTCCGGAATCGCCGGTTGCGCTCCTTCACGGCTTACAAAAACAACCCTAGCTTCGCAGCCGTTTCACACCGTGAGATATCCGGATGCTGTGCCGCCAGCGCCGAGGATCCATTCCCGGTCGGCAAGTAGCGTTTCGACCAGCGGTTCAATCGCTGGTCGAGGAATCTGGCTGCGACTTTTTAACTGCGGTACCCCACTCGTGATATACGCACGCGCTCACCGACGGTTCCAAGCGATCGAGCATCGCGTTTCCACGCGGCGCAATGGAGGCGGATGTGAGAGCCATCGGACCTCACGATCAGATGCCTGCGCCCGGGCCGCTGGTTAGCTTCGTTGCGACAATCCGATCTTGAGAACGGATGGCATATAGCTTGCTTCACCAGTGATGGCACAAACGCAAAGCAAACTTGTGAGGTCAGCATGCTCGGAATTGGAAGTCAGTTGCCGCCGTTCGAAATCACTGGCGTGAAGCCCGGCTTTCAGGCGCATGAAGAAGAAGGACACAGCGCGTTCGAGACGCTGACCGAAACGAGCTTCCCCGAAAAATGGAAGATCATCTTTTTCTATCCCAAAGATTTCACGTTCGTCTGTCCGACCGAGATCGCCGAGTTCGGCCGGCTATCCAAGGAATTCGCCGATCGCGATGCTGTCGTAATGGGTGGTTCGACTGACAATGAGTTCTGCAAGCTTGCCTGGCGGCGCTCGCATGCAGACCTGCACAATTTACCGATTTGGCAGTTTGCCGACACAAAAGGGACCTTAGTCGATGGCCTTGGCGTGCGTTCGCCCGAGGGCGTCGCCTATCGCTACACCTTTATCGTCGATCCCGAGAACACAATCCAACACATCTATGCGACCAATCTCAATGTCGGGCGTAGCCCCAAGGACACGCTCCGCGTTCTGGACGCGCTACAAACCGACGAACTTTGTCCCTGTAACCGCGAAGTCGGCGGCGAAACACTGAAGGTTGCGTGAGGCGGCATGTCGTCGATTGAGCAGTTGAATGAGACGATTCCCAATTTCGCCAAGGACGTCAGGCTTAACCTTGCGTCATTGCTGGCCGATGATACGCTGTCGCCGCAGCGACAATACGGCCTGCTGCTGGCGAGCGCCATTGCCACTCGCAATGCAGCCCTGATTACCGCGATTGAAGCGGCAGCCACCGCCGTGATGACGCCTGCGGCGATCGCCGCAGCGAAATCTGCAGCCTCTGTGATGGCGATGAACAACGTCTACTACCGATTCGTTCATCTCGTATCCAATCCGGAATACAAGACCATGCCGCCACGGCTGCGCATGAACGTGATCGGCAATCCCGGCGTGGATAAGTCCGATTTCGAGCTGTGGTCGCTAGCAGTCTCGGCCATAAACGGCTGCGGTGCCTGTGTCGACGCTCACGAGAAGACGCTGCGGGCTGAGGGCGTCAGTTCCGGAGTGATCCAGACTGCCGTGCGCTTTGCTGCGATTGTGCAATCAGTGGCGGTTGCGATCGAGGCCGCCGGCCCGGCTCCTTCCACGGCGATGGGCTGAATATCCTTTGCGCCGTCGAATCGACTCCGTTTGTGGCACCACTCAATGGTGCCACAACCAGTCCTTCGCCGGTCCAGAGCGGGTGTAATATCCTCAAGCTGTGCCTCGCCGGGCGTCCCCCACGGCTGCGCGCCTCGTTCGAATCCACCTGCAGTGCAGATGAGCCAGAATGCCCGCAAAGGCGGTGAAATCCCCCGTCTCATGGCGATCACATCGCGGCCCTTTGTTGCACTTCACCCAAACTTGAACAGCACGCCGTAACCGCCGCGCGGATAACTCCACTTGATGTCACCGGTGGGTTCGGCGATCACACGGCAGGTGCCGCACTCAATGCAGCCGTCGACGGTTATCTCAACTTGGCCGTTGTCGTTGAGTTCGTAGCATCGCGCGGGACAGGCGCTCAAAAGCGCAAGTAGCTGTGGCGACGGCGTCGTGTGCGCGCGCACCGTGACGTGAGGGCGACCGACGTCGACAAGATAGCGGTTGTAGTACAGCTTGTCTTCGACGCGTACTGTAGGCTCGACATTCATGCTTTGATCTTCCATTGCTGGACTTCACACTGTTGCCGGTCAGCGCCAGGCCCGGGTAAAACGACACGCATCGCCGAACAGACCTGTCCATGACCGCGCCTTGACGAAGGATTTCAAGGTCGCCTTCTCCTTCTCAACCTTCGGCGTGCCATCGACACGTACAAAGTTCTGCAGCGCCTTGGAAATAAGCTGCGGATAGGTAAGGAAGAAGTTTTGCGAATGGGTGTGCATCAGCATCGGCATATCCTTGTACTTCTTTAGATCTTTGATGACAAAGGACTCGTCGAGCATCTTCTTGTAGAGCGACAGATTTGTCGCGGTCATCGGCTCGCGGCGCGATTTTACCTGGGCGATCGCTTCGGCCGCGATGCGGCCTGAAGTCATCGCAAGATTGGAACCTTCGCGATGAATGGCATTGTTGAGCTGCGCCGCGTCCCCGACCACCACCCAGCCCTCGCCGTAGAGCTGCGGGATTGCCTTGTAGCCGCCTTCAGGAATGAGATGCGCCGCGTATTCCTTGACTTCGGAACCTGCGATGAGCGGCGCCACGGACGGATGCTGCTTGAAATGATCGAGCATGCCGTAGGGCGTCTGGGCGGTGCGCTGGAAATCAGCGACGAGACAGCCGATGCCGAGCGAAATGCACTCCTTGTTGGCATAGATGAAACCCATTCCGGTCATGCCGCGAGAAATGGTACCGGCCGCCTCGATCACAACGCCTTCGTCGCCCTTGAGATTGAAACGGGCCTCGATAGTCTCGCGAGGCAAAAAGTGCATTTCCTTCACCGCGAGTGCCACATTATCGGGTTTCGGCCGCGACCGCAGGCCCGCGCGCGTCCCGAGCAGGCCATTGACACCCTCGGCCAGCACGACGACGTCGGCGTGTATTTCGCCGTCGCGGCGATCAGTACGAACCCCGACGATCCTCTCGCGGTCGTCCCGTACGAGCTCGGTGACTGTCGTCTCGCACAGCACGGTCGCGCCGGCCTCCCGCACCTTCGAGGAGAACCATTTGTCAAACTGCGCGCGTATGATCGTGTATCTGTTCGGCCGCTCCTCGTTGAAGTCATCCGAGCGGTAGTGCATGCCAACATGCGAGCGATCGTCCATCATCCAGAACCGCTGTTCGACCAGATGGCGCTCGAGCGGCGCCTCCTGGCGAAACTCGGGAATCAGCTTTTCCATCATGTCGGCATAGAGAATTGCGCCCTGCACATTCTTCGATCCCGGATATTCGCCTCGCTCGAGCTGCAGCACCTTCATGCCGCGCTTGGCCATGGTCAACGCCGCTGCGTTTCCAGCCATACCGGCTCCGACCACGATCGCATCAAACCTCTCTTCGATCATCACGGCATCTCCTCTAGACCGCGAGCCGGGCGCGCGAATCCGGCAAAAGCCTGGCGCGAAATGCGGCCGTCAGCGACGGGAGCAACTGCATGGCGTCGCTGATGATCGCGACATGGGCGAAGTCGAAGATCGGCGCGTTTTTGTCGGTATTGATGGCGACGATCAGGTCCGCCCCCTCCACGCCGACCCTGTGCTGGATCGCGCCGGAAATGCCGGCCGCAATATAGAGCTTTGGCCGAATGGTCTTGCCGGTCTGGCCGATCTGCCGGTCAGACGTCACCCATCCCTTCTGCACCAGAGGACGCGAGCAGCCATACTCGGCGCCAAGCAGAGTTGCTAGCTCGCGCACCAGCCGAAAATTCTCGAGCGATCCCAGTCCTAGGCCGCCGGCGACGACAACATCGGCATAGGCTAGATTTGACGTTTCGGAATCCCGGTCGGGAATGAACGTCAGCACCTTCGTGACGATATCGTCTTCAACAAGGCCAAGCGGATGGATGATGATACGAGCGGCATCGCGTACGACGCGCTCCGGCATCGGCATGACGCGCGGGCGGACGGTTGCCATCTGTGGACGATAGTTCAAGGTATAAATCGTGCACAGCAGCGAGCCGCCAAAGGTCGGACGCGTCGCCGCAAGCGAACCGTCGGCGTCGACGTCGAGCGCAGTACAGTCGGCTGTGAGTCCCGTCGACAAGGTGGTCGCCACCGAACCTGCAAGATCGCGACCGAGTGTCGTCGCGCCTAACAACAGGATCTCAGGCTTGTAGGTGTTGACGAGTTCGGTTAGCGCTTTAGTGTATGATTCGTTGCGGTAATCCGACAATACATTGTCGCTCACGAGATAGGCCAGATCGGCGCCATAGCAAAATGACTCCAGCGCGGCGTTGCGCGTCGGCTGCCCCTCCGGACCGATAACGACCGCGGCGAGATTCACCTTCAGCCTGTCGGCAAGCCTGCGCCCCGCTCCCATGAGCTCCCAGGAAACCGGATGCACCTGGCCACGCTCCTGCTCGACAAAAACCCAGACATGCTTGTAGGCCTTGAAGTGCTCCGGAAGTTCCTTTTTGGCCGCCGCGCGGCCGGCCGCCGGCGCGGCCGTTTTGGTGACATTGCTCATGCTTTAAATTCCCCTCAAAATGCGCGCGCCCGCGCCACAGGATTGGTTTCTACTTCGGCTGGCTGGAGATCACTTTTGATCAGCAGATGGCTTGCTGCTCGTTGTTTCCGCTTGCTCGGCGCGGCCCGACCGCGCAACGAGAGGCGTCGCACGGGGTGAACGTACCTGGCTGGCCAAGTTCCGAGATGGCCCCAAGACAGGTTCATTGCGCGCTCTATTCGACAAGCGCCAGCAAGGCGGCCTGGCCACTGCGGTCACTCTAATTGACTCTCTCCATGGCTGATTACGCCGGTCCGCTTGCTGCGCAATAGCTGCACCTTGCTTTCGGCCTAGCGCTCCGCATCGGCCGTGACGACTCGGTCGATGCCACCGCACTTTCATGCGATGAGTGCTCGGCCGCCAGCGCCGCCGACTCGCAGGGGAGGTTTGGCTCTTTTCCTGGCGCATGTTGCTATCGGCTCTGAGGTAGCTGTGGATCTGCGCGCAAGTGGGCACCCGCCTGATTTGGACGATGATATGCATACGTTTCCGAGGTGTGGCGCTGACGGGCGAGTTACCCATTGCCTCCCATCGCGGGCTCGATGGCAGTTTCAATTGCGTCAAAAGCCATTTGGGGTGCCACTGCGCGAGCGTGAACCACGAGATGATGCCGCACAACTCGGCCGGCAGTAGACGTAACGTGAAAGGTCTTCCTTCAAATCTCATCTCGAACGGCTACCATTTGTCTGCATCGATGACCGGATCGACTCGACAACAGCAAGTGTCGTACCAGTTGCAAAACTCGGGGAAGATTAGGCGAACGCAATGACTTAGGGGACACTTGGAAGGGCTGCTAATCCCCAGGACACGACCACTCCGAACATGGGTCGGGAATACGACAGCGCCGCGCGAGCCATGGCTGCGGAGAGTCGATCCGGAAGAAGACGAAGGTTGCACGAGGGATCATCACCACGCCACACTTGGTGACAAACCTTGAAAGCGCGAGATCACTTCAGCTCGCTCAATGGGACAAAGGCCATCGGCTTGTCATGGTCTGCAACAGCATCCTTCAAAACCTTGAACACCCGCTGGTCGATTGGCGACGATGCCACGAAGTCGGCATAGGCCTGTTCCAGCATCGCTTTGCAACGAGCTCTGATGTCCGGTTCTGCGGCACCAGCGAATTGCTCCTTGGCAAGATATTGTCCCATGCGCTTTAGGATGTGAAGGCGCGCGACATTGACGATTCCGGGGTCGTATTCGACGCCTAGCAGTGAAAAAAACTCTTCCGCGGACGAGGCTTTGTTGAGCCGATCCAGGATACCGGCTGATGGGTGCGAGTTACTCATCGAAAACTCCCTTTGAATTGGCACGTGGACGATCGGCGACAGCGCGGCACCGCCTGGTGATCCTGCTGCAGCCAACCTCGCGCGACCATGCTGAGGCAGGCCGTCGTGGCCGTCGATTAACGATGCCCGATACCGTCCTCGCGGCGCTTGGTTTTCGAATAGCCTGTCCAGATCTTGCTGGGTACGCCTCTTCAGGCCGGGTGGGGCGACAAGTATCCGCACACATCGCGCCAGATCGCTGCTACTGTTTCGCGCTCGACCGGCACCTTGTGCTTTATGGCATGCTTGCGGACTTGCGTCAGGATCTGTCTGGCTTGGTCGGCGCTGGCGACGAGCTGTAATTCATTGAGCAACGCGGTGATCGCCGACAGCCCGGAATGCTTACCGATCACAAAACTGTTGCGGCGCCCAAGCAGAACCGGATCAAGCGACTGGTAGGTACGTTGATCTTTTAAAAGGCCATCCACGTGAATGCCCGATTCATGCGTAAAAATATGCTCTCCGACGATGGCTTTGTTCAGAGGAATCGCACGTGCGGCTGCCGCTGCAACCACTGCGGCGACCTTCTCGAGTTCCGGAAGTATGATGCCGGTCTCGCGCCTGTAGAGCTGCTTGAGCGCGACCGCGACTTCCTCGAGCGGTGCATTTCCAGCCCGTTCGCCGAGGCCGATAACGGTTACCGAGGCGTGGCTCGCGCCGGCCTTGATGGCGGAGAGCGTGTTGGCGGTTGCGAGGCCGAGATCGTCGTGACCATGAAACTCAAGTTCGAGATCGGTGGTCGCCCGCAAATTTCCGACCAGAGCGGAGGTTGTGTCCGGGTCGAGCACACTGAGCGTATCGGCAATACGAAAGCGACGCGCTCCCGCCGATTTTGCCGCGGCTATCAGTCTGATGAGAAAGTCGATGTCGGCGCGGGAGGAGTCCTCGCCGCCGACGGCAACCTCAAGTCCCCGCTCACGTGCATAACCTACGACTCGCTTCACTTGTTCCAGCGCCAGGTCGCGACGACCGCCAAGCTTGGCCGCGATCTGGATATCGGAACTCGGGATCGACACATTGACCATGGACACCTTCGCTTCGATCGCCGCGTCGATGTCGGCTTCGCGCATCCGGCACCAGCCTATGGTGGTCAGCGGAAGCTCTGCTTCGACGATTGCGTGGATGGCGGTGATCTCCTCGTTGCCCATCGCGGGCGTTCCCGCCTCGATCTCCGTCACGCCGGCCCGCGCCAGCGCCTGCGCGATCGCCAGCTTTTCCTCTGTGGTGAACGCAACGCCAGGCGCCTGCTCGCCGTCGCGTAATGTCGTGTCGTTGAGCACGGTCGGCTTGGCGCTCGCCTGCTCGGGCCAAGCCGGCTTGGCGGTCTTGGTAGCGGCCATCACGAAAGGGCTCCTCATTGCTTTTGACCCACAGGCGCTTCAGCAACCCCCATGCCAGCCCGCCACGCTTTTTAACCCGTTGAAAACAATATGCTTACTTCAGCGGCTAGCTTGCCTTCGCTAATTGATTGTCGCAAACGCGACAGGCTTATGAAGCGGACGGCTCATCCTGCCTCTCGCAACACCGAGCTCGAATGTTAACGCGATTGCGACACGCCGGTAGGCACGAATGTCGCGGAGTATTTGTGGCCCGCCCGCCTTAGACCCATGGTCGCGCGCGCATCGAAACGGCGTTAGCCGCGCCCTCCAGCTCCTGCTGAACTGGCCAAAGCGCGCGCGGGTTCTAGCTGACTTGGGCGATCGAGCCTTGCAACAGCTTAAATGGGCCAGTCGACGCCGATGACCGGGCGAGCCGCCTGCAACAGAACGTCGCGCCGACGTTCTGCCATCCGGCTCTCGCCGCTTTCTTCGCCGAAGCAGAGATTGAAATCGCTACATTGCGTGCAAACGGGCGTTGTACACATGACGAGGCCTTCATCCTCGCACAGCGAGCGGTAGAAGAAGCGCTTCCAGCGCATATTGTTGTTATTGCGCGCGGCGAGCGGCGCGAAGTGGCGGCTTAGCAGCCGAGAGAGTTCGCCACGACTGCGTAATCCGAGATCTTCCCACAAGTGGTTTGGCTCTATGGCGCGGCGTGCAATCATCGCGGCTAGCCACCCCCCGATACGTCCTTCCGTTGAGCGTTGCTTGAGCAAGAGATCGCGCACCATTGCGATTTCGTCGTTCTCATCGCAGTTGAAAGCCAGGAGCTGCTCCGAAACCTTGACCCCGACCGATGGAAAATGGTGGTCCAGCAGGGCCGCCAGCTCGTGGCCGGACAGGCCGGCCTTCTCGGGAAGCGGGCCACCATCCATCGAGGCGGCCGCCAGAATTGACGCCAGGACATGGCAATCGAAATTGCTGTCGGTCGCAATGTCGGCCTCTTCGGGAGGCACACCAGTGAGCGCTCGATAGGTCGCAATTCCTCTTTGCACCTCGCTGCCCGCGTCGGCGCAAACAGCTGCAAACGGATGGAAGTTCGCTTTGGGCATGAATCTTTTACAGCGTCACGTTTGCCCCGTCCCATTCTAGCTGGCCGGGTGATCGTCAGAATGCCGGTCTCCCCGGATGGGGGGTGAGGGAGACCGGCATCCGTCGCGCGCCTTCACAAGGCCGCGACCCGCGACCTTACGAGGCCGCGAGCTCGGCGGCGGTCTTGCCGACGATGGATTCGTCGACGGGCTTCATTATGCCATGCTCCATCAGCATGTCCTCGAGCTCGTCCATGGAGATCGGGGTCGGAATGATGCCCTTGCCGCCATTGTTGTGAACCTTGGTCGCAAGATTGCGATAGTGATCGGCCTGCTTCGACTCGGGCGCATACTCCAGCACCGTCATGCGGCGCAACTCGGCATGTTGCACCACATTGTCGCGCGGCACAAAGTAGATCAGCTGGGTGCCCAACTTCTTGGCCAGCGCCTCCGCCAGTTCCAGCTCTTTGTCGGTCTGCCGCTCGTTGCAGATCAGGCCGCCCAGCCGCACGCCGCCAGAGTTGGCGTATTTCAGGATGCCTTTGGAGATATTGTTTGCGGCATACATTGCCATCATTTCTCCGGACATGACGATATAGATCTCCTGCGCCTTGTTTTCACGGATCGGCATCGCAAAGCCACCACAAACCACGTCGCCGAGCACGTCGTAGGACACATAGTCAATGTCTTCATAGGCGCCGTTTTCCTCCAGGAAATTGATCGAGGTGATGACGCCGCGGCCGGCGCAGCCGACACCCGGCTCAGGACCGCCGGACTCCACGCAGCGAATGTCCTTGTAGCCGACCTTCATCACGTCCTCGAGTTCGAGGTCCTCCACGCTGCCGGCGCTCGCTGCAAGGCTCAAAATCGTGTCCTGCGCCTTGGCATGCAGGATCAGGCGGGTCGAGTCCGCCTTAGGATCGCATCCCACGATCAGGATTTTCTGACCCATCTCGGCCAGTGCCGCCAACGTATTCTGGGAAGTGGTCGACTTGCCGATGCCGCCCTTTCCGTAGAACGCGATTTGTCTCAGTGAAGACATGTTGTTCTCCATCAACCGATTTGCCAAAAGTTGCGCGCTTCCTACACGCGAGCTTGTTTCTCTCTCAGAAACGAGGCACACGGGTTCAAGGGAAGGAGCGCATCGCTCGCCTTACGCGTCGGCGTGCACTCAGCCCTCACTCAGTGTTGCTGCCGCTTAATAGCAACCGTCATGCCAACACTGTCCGCGCTCATTAAGCTTCTGATTGCATTCTAAAAAGCCAACGAGCTGTTGAATAACCCCGGAGTGTTTTGCACCGGACAGGATCCGCTCGGCTGTCAGAAAACGAACACCGGCCCTACCCATCATGCTGGAAAACGGCAGCTTGGCATGACCAGATCCAATGCTCTCAAATGGAACGGGACTTGCTCCTCTTCTTGCAAGCCAGTGGTCGGCAATTTGGGCAGAGCGAGATGCAGGTCGAGGTTGGCATCTCTAAGGCATGTGACCGGCGATGAGGTTCGTGGTCGATGATGCGAGGTAAATTGTGCGGCTCACCTACCAATTGATCCAACTGATCAGAACGACGCGCCTGAGCCTGAAGGCAGCAAGAAGCGCCTCACAAGGGTGCCTCGGATCGAAACTAGCCGCCGCCCTGCTACGCGCTTCGTTTGCGAGACATGAAAGGCCAATTCTCATTGATGAATTAGTGGTCCAACGAAGGCGTTAAGGCGGGCGCAAGCACGGTACGGTGCTTAAACCGCTTATGTGTGATCGTTTGCGAGCGTCAAATGCGCTCTCCCACATAGCGGAACCCGCCGCCGATCGTTCAGCTCCGCGCACCCAGATAGGCATACCATGGCGACAATCGTCTTTTATCAAAAACCAGGCTGCGTCACCAATGCACGTCAGATGCTGGCGCTGAAAGCCGCTGGCCATGACGTGATAGCCAAGGATATCAAGGATATATTGAAGAAGCCGTGGGCTGCGGAGGAATTGCGACACTTCTTCGGCAGGACGCCGATTGCATCCTGGTTCAACCGAACCGCGCCTCGTATCAGGTCAGGCGAAGTTAATCCTGACGCAATCGACGCAGCGAGTGCACTGGCGTTAATGCTGGCAGATCCGCTCCTGATCAGACGCCCGCTAATCGACGTCGATGGTGCAAGATGCGCCGGATTCGATCATGAAGCCGTGCTGTCGTTGCTTGGCCGGAACATGCAAGATGACCTTGAGGCATGCTCCCACGAACAACAGGGCACGCACTGCCCGCAGATGTGAGGATACGATCAATCATACGACTGCCCGCCAACCAATGCGAACAACGATCTTCCCTTACCGGCTTTGTCAAGGCTGGCCGGCTGCATGTTCGGCGAGAACGCCGACGTGCGTGGCAGTTCGTAACCAGCGGCGCTCAGATTGCTCGGTTTGAATAAGACATGTTCGTCGCCTGCGGTGTGGGAAACCACCGCAGTTCGATCGCGTTTATCGCGCAAGATTCCTGCAGTCTGGATTTGATCAGAGCTTTGAGCCGAGACACGGTTATTGAATAGATTCGGCTCAGACGGAACATTGAACTGAATAAGCGATCCGGACAGAACCACGGCGCTTCGCGGTCGTGATCCTTATGCAACGTGGCTGCATAATCGCGCTACGTGCGCCACCATTTTGATCAGCATCAAATCAATCGCCGTCTCCCATGTGTGACAGAGATCTCGCGCGACTCTTCGCGCGGACTTTGGAATGGAGAATTCGATGAGGATCAAAACAATTCTGACGACGACATCGTTGCTCGCGCTCGCGAGCTCGTTGGCCAGCATGTCGGTTCAGGCCGCCGATCTGGCGCAGGCCCCTATCTACTACAAAGCCCCCCCAATCGAACCCTTCAATCCGTGGATGATCCGCCTGCGCGTTCTCGGCGTTTTACCTGATACCGCAGGCAGCTCCGTCAATGTCGCCGGGGCGTCGCCGCTATCCTCGCCAGCTTCCGGACTATCGATCAGCGACCAAGCGGTACCGGAGCTCGATATCACCTATTTCTTCACAAGAAACGTTGCCGCCGAACTCATTCTCGGTGTGAGCCGCCATCACATCAGCGGCACAGGTACGCTAAATGGACTAGATATCGGCAAGGCTTGGCTGTTGCCGCCAACGCTGACTCTGCAATATCACTTCACCGATTTTGGCCCGCTTAAGCCTTACATCGGCGCGGGCATCAACTACACCGTATTCTTCAACCAATCGGCTGCCAATACGTCGCTCGCCGGCCTTGCCGTGACGGATTTGCACATCGCCAACCAGTTCGGCGCCGCGGTCCAATTCGGCTTCGATTATATGCTTGACCGCCATTGGGGCCTCAACTTCGACGTGAAGAAGTTGTGGTTGCGGCCGGATTATTCGGCGACCGTGAACAATGCGATTGCCGTCACTGGTCGCGCCAATATCGACCCATGGCTCGTCAGCGGTGGCATCACCTACAAGTTCTGAGGCTGGAAACACGCTTCAGTGAACTTCCCGGACGCGCCGGGTCGCCGGACGCGTCTCTCCGTTATAATACAGTGCAAACGCCAGCGAGATGATGCGTAAAGACACGTCGTCTCGCCGGTGACCAGGAGCCACTCCCAGCATTGCTCTCGCTGTGCGTCACGGATGTGTCGGTAAGTGGTGGAAAACAAGCAAATCGAGCCACTAGCGATAGGCTCCTGCTCGTGTTTCCTGGCATTAACAGAAGCGGCCGCCTGCTTATCGGCGCTGAGAATTCAAGGCGCTCGCCCCCTGCGAGAGAACGACCGCACTTGCAAGGGACGTGAGCTCAGGGCTCTTCGGCCCCGATCATGAGTAGAATCCAATCAAGGCTTACCTTGTAGCGCATGTTCTTGAAACCAAAGCCATAGCGACAAGTAAGCAGTCCCGTGTTGGGCACGTACTGGAAGCGTTAGGGCATCCGATCACTGTCAAACGTTCCAAGATGCCAGCTATTGGGCGGATACGCCCGCGATGTTTGATACAAAGGGCGAGCGTCGCTCAAGCGACGCCTTTAGCTTCGCCTCAGTACCATCACGAGGCGATCGACACGTTTGCCCTGCTTGAGATGAGAGTCTATGATTTCATCAACGTCCTCAGGCGTGGTGGCGCGATACCAGATTCCGTCTGGATAGACGACCATCAAAGGACCGGAGTTACAAAAGCCAAGGCAGCCCGTCACCGTGAAGCCGACATCAGTGAGGCCTTGCGCTTCGATAGCCTTGCCCATCCGATCCCAGAGGGCCTGCGCCCCAGAAGCGCCGCAACTGCCGTGCGGATGATTCGGCGGACGCTGCGTGTTGCAGGCAAAGACGTGATGCCTATAAAGTTGAGGAAGCTCGAATTCGGTTTCTGCGTTCATGCGCCTATCCTGAAATCAACGGCCTCCATCATCTGAACAGAGACAAGATCCGAGCGCATCCGCCCGAACAACCTGCTCCTCAGTCGAACGCCGCATCGACCAATTGATCCTACTAATTCCCACTCCAGCTTGCGGAAAGCGGGCGGCATGCCGATGATGGTCGCTGACGATCAGCGATACTCGACATCTAGAATATCCTCCTTGATCAGTTTCAACCGGTGTCTCCCTCCGCATTACTTACGCAACGATCCAACTTCTCCAAGCAAGTTCTGCACCAGATGCGCAGCGCTCATTTTTTCAGCGATCTCATTCTCTGCTCCGGCGCGACTGACGATTATCCGGCGCGACTGACAATTATGCCGAGGTTGCAACATTGTCGCCCTCCCTTGTTCCATGCATGACATATGGCACATCGCGTTTGATACGCTCCCGCTTCAGCATTTCGCGTTGCGCACAGTTCGCACGCACAATAGCCGGACCTCGCCAACGCGCCCGTTCGTGCATTCGACGTTGGCCGCCGCCATCGGCTGACTATGGTGCGGCACTCGCTAAGGGCATCGCATGAACGAAAGCTTGGCATTGCAATTGCTACGCCCGCTTCGGCGGTCGTCCAAGAATTGTACACAGGATCGTCATTCCTCCAGACCAAACGGTCCTGTCAGTCTGGGTCCCCCCATTTCAACCAGCCCAGACGGTGCCCTCGGCGTAACCGCCGAGGGCATTTCCTTCTCAAAGACATCGTATCCAGCGGCGGCAATGGCCTGCTGGCTCGATTTGGTGCGCTAGCGCCAAAGCACCTCCTAGGTGCCGCGAAGGTCGCGGTCGCACGAGGTTCGGCTGTTCGCCTCTCAACGCCAAAGCATTGACGCGCGTCCGCGCCCAGCACTCGCTGGTACGATGGCATTATTCGGCGACAACGCCCCGGAGACGTGTTGAGCAACAGCCAAGTGACGCCTGCTAATCGGGATGGATCGTTATATCCATGGTTTCGTCGCTGTCCTCGAACGGCTCGGAAAACCGATCATCCTCAAGTAGCTTGATGCCACACAGGCAGACGTCACCTTCGATGACGGCGAGTGCGATCGGCTCAAGTGTTTGTCCAGTGCAGGGACCATCGATGCACAGCCCGGTGTCGATCTCAAATTTCGCACCGTGCCGTGCGCATCTGAGAAAGGAGCGATCGGAGGAGAAGAACTCGCCGGAGCCGATGTTGAGCCATAAGCTGTCATGCGGACAACGATTGACGTAGCCTAGATAGTCATCGTCAAAAGTGCGAACCACAACAATTGGAAACGGCCGGCTCTCGCCGCTGTCGTCTACCTGCGACAAGCTAAAGGCCTTGGCGCCACACCGCTCGATGGCATCGACCGGACAGACGGCGAACACCTCGATCTGATCACACATCGGGCCGATCATCCCTTTGCTTATCCAGGCCTCGCAGTTTCCTGCTTGAAAGCTTCGACTGCAGCCCGGGCCAGCCGAAAAACGCCGCGGCCACGAGCGAGCGGCCGATAGGTCGAGCCGGCACGGGTATTGAGGACATCAAACCATTGGTTCGGCGTGAGCTTCGCCGGGCGCTCGCTGATTTGGATCACTCTCCCGTTTGGAGCGAAGCGGACGTGAATGATGACCTGTTGAGAAGTCATGGCAACCCCTATTTGGCCGACTTTAAAGACCCGAGCCGAAACTGACGATCTCTGTTGCGACGTGCTCCGTTTCCGGCAGCTTGCGTGGCCTCCAGCCGCGGCTTGGAGACCGCGCCTCGCTACTTTCGAGCAGGTCTTCTTCGTGCCCACGGCCCCCCTCGGTCGCCCCGCTCATCTCGCGCGACGTTGCAAGTGGGATCATCGCATTCAATCGTGGTCCTTCGATGTGGTGGATGACGCGCATCTCAGTAGATCGCTGCCCCTGCGCCCACGTTGATCGAGGCATCCTTTACGGCTTCGACAATGAACTCGATCCTGTCGTTCGTGAGATGGGTGTGAAACGGCAGCGCCAGGGCGCGATCGGCGATCTTTTCGGCAACAAGGAAATCGCCACGTCGATAGCCGAGTTCGAAGTAGTGGCGTTGCAAGTGCAGCGGATGGCTATAAGCGACGGCTTCAATTTGGGCGACTCGCAGATCATCGACGATGGCATCGCGACCGGATCGCGTGAAGCGTGTTCCAAGATGGACGAGATAGAGCAACCAATTCACCTCGGTCACATGGGGACCAACGTAAGGCGGCTTGATGCCCTCAAATGATTGCATATGCGCGTTGTAGAGCTGCTCCACCAGCCGACGACGCTCCAGGATTTCATCGAGACGCTTGAGCTGCGCCAGACCCAAGGCTGCCGTGAGATCGCTCATGCCGGCTTGGTATGGTGCTGCGGCACCGACGATCACGGAGGAGCGTTCGTCCAGGCGGTGGGCGCGATAGCGACGCAAGCCAACCGCGATGTCGATATCGTCCGTTACCACCATTGCGCCTTCGCCACAACTTAGGGCCAAGGGCTGGGCAAAGTCGAAGACCGCCAGGTCGCCAAACCGGCCGACGAGTTCGCCCTTGTAGCGCGATCCGATTGCTTCGGTGGAATCCTCTAGAAGCGCCAGATGGTGGCGCTGCGCGATCGCCCGCAATTCCGACCACGGCGCGGGATGGCCGTTGGGATTGCCGGCGACAATCGCCCGCGTGTGGGCCGTGATGCGCTCTTCGGCTTTATCTGGGACCAATGTTCCCGACCAATAGTCGATGTCGGCAAATACCGCCCGCGCGCCTGCAAGACCGATCGCATGGACGGTCTCGCGGAGTGAATAGGGCGAAGCGATGACTTCCTGCCCTGGCCCGATGCCGACCGCCTTGAGCGCAAGCACGAGCCCAATGGTGCCGCTCGAGACCGCAACGGCATATTTGCGGCCAAGATAGGCTGCAAAAGCGTGCTCGAACGCCTCAGTGACCGACCCATTGGAGATCTGCGGCGAGCACAGAATCGTTTCCACGGCGGAGAGCTCGGCGAAGGTGATATCGGGATCGGACAATGGAATGAAGGACGTATTTGCCTCCATCCTGTCCGCACCATCAAGCCGATGCGCTGCCAGTTCAATCCCGCTCACCGCGCAACATTCCTTCTTGCCAACACGATGCCGGTCGCCCGCTTCGGATCGGCCGTAATCTGCACGCAGTGATCCGACCCGTCGAGCAAATGCAGATCGAAACGAGGGAACCGCCGGAACGGCTGATCCGTCACATCCGACGCATCGCAGCGAACGCATGCAAGCTGCGGAAAGCGGCGCCGCAGCTCGACAAGGGGGCCCATGTCCGCGCCGTCGACAGCAAGCAGCCCTTCGATTTCAATCAATTCCTCCGCAGTAAGCGCCATCGTGGCTCCTCTAGGACTCCCTAAGGTGGTCGTCGTCATTGCCAGAACAGGCGCTCCGGATCCGCGTTCAACTCATCGATTGCTGAAGTCAAGTGGTGGTAAAGGCTGTAAAATTCCCAGATCCCTTGCGCGTGGTTCTTGCAAAACAGCTTCCAGATCCCACTGACGGTGTCGTAAAGAATCAGCGCGACATCAATGAGACCACCATCCTGGTCGATATTGCGCGAGCAACAGGGACTCTCGATCAGATAACCACCCCTCACTGGCGTCACGTTCGGCGAGACATACAGATAGCGCTTGCGCGAGCTCAAGCCGCGCTCGATCCGCATGCGATCGAGCTCGTTTGGGTGAGGAACCAACCCGGTTTTTACCTTCCTCATCAGCGCGGCAGTCATCGCGAAAGCCCCCCTTCAGAGCACCGTGATTTCTTCTTCAAAACAGCCAATGAGCCGTTGCACACCAAAATCGACAGTATAGATCGGCACGTCGGCTTCGGTATGGATAGCGACTCTGACGATCTCGCCGGTTGCTCCGGCGCCGAGCACGATCCCGTCGGGTTCCGTATTGGGAAAAGAGCCATCGTTGATGAGGTCGACCGCCGCTTTAACGCGTTGGCCCCGCCGATATTTCGGAAAGCGGTCCTCAGTCATGACACAGCCTCTTCCGGCAATGGCAAATCATCGATCTCCTCGCACGCGTCCACCGACTCAAGCTCCTTGCGCTTCATGCCAACGCGGTAGCCACGTTCGAGAAACTCGACGCCGTAGATGTAGAATTGCTGCAGGAACGTTCCGATCGAAACGACGTAACCCACCTCTCCCTTCTTGACCAACACCTCGCCAATCTCTTTGCCGCGAAAGGTGCCATCATTACGGATGGTGCGATTGGCCCGTACCTTTTCGCTAAAGCTGAAGACAGGCGGCCCGCTGAGCTCGACGACGTCGCTATCGCGAACGATTTTATTCATGCAGCGCTCCTCATGGACACGCAGGGCCGCCGCCATACCAGCGCAAGCGAGGCCTGCATCGATTTGTCCTCATTCTCGAAGACATCCCGCGATTCACCAGCGGCAATGCCGCACGCCATTTCAAGGCGGAGATACCGGTCAGGACCGTGCTGCGGTGCAGTTCGCACCCTCGGCAACAGTCCCTGCATATTCTCGAATCGCACGGAGGCGTTCGGGTCGTTCGCCATGGCTAACGGCCACTCATCGCGGACAACCCATGCCAGAGAGTGGCGGCACTCGACCTCCGCATGACTCATCAATCGGTAGAACAGCTGCAGCGATGCGGCGCGCAACGGCGCGATCAACTTCATTGTGCTGGCCGGCCAGCATCGGCGCCATTCCTCGCACATCAAGCGAAGATCCGGGCCAGACGGCGAGGCTGCGATGGGGCTCGCTTCGCAGGAGCAGGCGCATGGGCTCATTCCTGGGCACGGTTCGCATCATCAAGCGGCGGCAATCCGTTCACTGGGCTCACCTTTAGGCTGGCGCCTGGTATCGCGCCAAGGATGTGTCAACAACGCAGGTATTGTCGACTGGACAGGCGGCGACGCATTGCGGCTCGTCGAAATAGCCAATGCATTCGGTACATTTTGCCGGTTCAATGACGAAGCTCCCCGCCTTCTCAGAGATTGCAACGTTCGGGCACAAGGGTTCGCAGGCTGAGCAGCTCGTACACTGCGAAGCAATGATCTTGAATGGCACATCCCCCCCTACGCCGCAGAGATCACGGCTTTCTGCCGAATCGACGCGTCGCCGCGCTTCACGTGCTGGATCTCACCGCTTTTCACCCGGTCGAGATAAGATCGGAACCAGGAGATCGCCGACTTCTCAAACAACTCATGCGCGTATTGATCAACCGGCTCGATTCCGGCCTTGATCAGGTTGCTTTTCGGGCTGCCGCCGATTTTGGCCACGAACACCGCGTGGCAGTCATTGATGCCGCGAATGATAGTCGAAAGCCTATCCTTCTCCCCATCACCGCCTTGGCAGTAGACGTCTACGCGGCGGTGGCCGACGAATTTAGTGCCGGATGTGGAAAGTTCGTAGACTTGGAATTCCCTCGCATGTCCAAAGTGCTCGTTGATCAGGCCGGAGCCTTTGGTTGCGACTGCCACCAGAAGCGAGATCTCGCTCGCCGCTCCGGCCAATTCCCCGAGCTCTTCTTTGCTGGCCGCGGCCTTGGCAGCACGCTCATCCTCTACCCGGTCTTGGTAAGCCTTGCGCATCTCGAGATCGTATTTGACGTCCATCTTCATGACTCGGTCGGTCGTAAACTCTGCGCTGCGATCTTCTCCGAGTAGACCCACAGCATCGGCACGGCACTGACGGCAGTGACGCATCATGTTCATCTCCCCTTCGCAAGCATTTTGCAGCGCCTTCAATTCCTGCGCTGTCGGCCCGCGTTGACCGTTGAGGCCAAACACCGTGCCGTACTCGGGTGCGGAGATCAGCGGCATGATATTGTGGAGGAAGGCGCCGCGCGACTTCACCGCCTTGTTCACTTCGACCAAGTGACCGTCGTTGATATGCGGGATCATCACAGAGTTGACCTTACACAGGATCCCCCGTTCGCTAAGCATCTCCAAGCCTAGCAGCTGGCGATCGGCAAGTACCCTTGCCGCGTCGAGGCCGGTGTAGCGCCTGTGGTTGAAGAAGATCCAAGGATAGATCTTGGCGCCGATTTCGGGGTCGATCATGTTGATGGTGATCGTGACATGGTCAACCTTGGACTTGGCGATGACGTCAACATAATCTGGCAGGCTCAGCCCATTGGTTGATAGACACAGCTTGATGTCCGGAGCCGCTTTGGCGACGAGTTCGAACGTCTTGAACGTCTTTTCTGGATTGGCCAGCGGATCGCCGGGACCGGCGATGCCAAGCACGGTCATCTGGGGAATAGTGGCCGCGACCGCAAGCGCTTTCTTTACCGCCTGCTCCGGCGTGAGCTTCTCGCTCACCACGCCCGGACGTGATTCGTTGGCGCAGTCGTATTTGCGGTTGCAGTAGTTGCACTGGATGTTGCAGGCTGGCGCTACTGCGACGTGCATGCGCGCGTAATGATGATGCGCCTCTTCGCTGTAGCAGGGATGGCTCTTCACTTTTTCCCAGATCTCGGTCGGCAGATCGCCTTGCCCTGCCCGCGAGCCGCAACTCGCCTGCCCGGAGTTGGACGAGGTGCGGCAGCCCTTATGCTCGGCGGCCTGCACCATCTTGCTGGCACCTACCGCAGCTTTGGCACATTTTCCGCGCCCGACGACCGCGTTCATTTTCCATGTCTCCCTGCAGGCAATCTTCGGCTTCTCAGGACCAGCCCCGAGAGCCTCAGCAAGAGCAGTAGCAACTCATATGCCATGGTAGAGTCGATGCGATTGTAGCCATACGCCAAACAGTTAGCTGGAACAGCAACGCAACCGAATGCAAGAACAGCAACCATGCGCGTGTTTGAAAGCCAACAAGCACGTCGTATTCCTGCCGCCGAGCTCCACGGCGGGTGCATTCATTCAAACGCCAAGCATGCGCGATCCCGGCTCCTTCCCCGTTGGCCCTGATGCGATGCGGCATCTCACAATAGTCCGATGAGAGCTGGCGATCCGACTTCGCAACGCACTAATGGGTGAGCAGTATCTCGACTGCGCGAGGCAATCCAATCGCAAGCGGCGTCAGGCCCTGCTCGCGCAGAAAGCGGAGCTCATTGCGTGAGAGCGCATCCAGATCAACGATCGCATAGTGGGTTTTGGCCGAACGCTTGATGATTTGCCGGGCATAGCTACGCAACAGCTGGTCGTTGAACCGACAGCCGATGAAGAGAAAGCTCTGTCCGATCCGCCTTTCCTTGATGATGTCCGGAATCGGTGTCTGGATGTCGATTTCGGTCAGCGCCTCGACATAGTCAGCGTCGGAGATCAGGAAGTTCTTTGCCGGCTGCACACCGCCATGCGGCTTGTACAGCACCGTCGCCCAGCCATCCGCCACGACACCGTCGACCTCTTGGCCAACCTGGTCATAAAAGCGATACCAACGATTCTCGCCAATGCTGGCGCGGGTGATACCCTGCACTTCGCCCCATCCATCGCGCTTATCCAACGCCCCGCGCATCGCGCCATCATACCATACGTCGACTATGATGGGCAGCGACAGAGACGCAAGATGATCGTGCAAGGCGGTCGGCTCGACCGGCCGAGCAAAGGCCTGCGCCATCAATGCCGTCACGGTGGAGCGATGTTTGTTGATTTCGATGTGCTGCGCCGCGGCCCATGCATTGCTCTTGGCCCGTCGCGGCAACGCGACCTTGCTGGCGAAGAAAGCAGATAACGCCTCAGGCGTCGTCGGCACATCGGGTCTGGACAGTTCGGCAAGGCCAGGACCGATATAGGGAACAATGCTCGCGGCCCTCAGCCCGGCAGCAACGTCCGCGAGAATGGCCTTAGCATCGGTTGCGTTGACAAAATCGATTTGCACGGGCGCATTCACGGATCGTCACCGTTTTCACCTCGTTTCTTGGCGTTGATCGTCACCGGCAAGCGCGTATCGCTAGCCATCTGCGGTAAATCGAGCACCCAGCCATTGGCTATTTTGATCCAGCCGCCCCATAGCGTCTCGTGCTCGGATTCCACGATCGACTCTTCGAGATCCTTTTTCGGCACGTAGATCGACAGGCCCGAGTCCGGAGCGCGGCGAATCATGATCTTCACGAGCTCAACTCCCTCGACTGCCGCGCATAGCTGGGCAGACTGGCCGATCCCCGCAAATTGGCGCGCAGGCGAGCCACGATGTCGGATAGTACGCACACGACCTCATCGACCTCCGCAACAGAGGTTTCACGCGACAGAGAAAAGCGCACCGCGCCGCGCATACTCCGCTCCGGCACCCGCATGGCGCGCAGAACATGCGATGGCTCCATTGAGCCGGACTTGCAGGCTGCTCCCAGCGACACTGCAATGCCCGCACGATTGAGATGATGGACGATTGCTTCGCTTTCAAGATCATCGAACGCGATATTGGCCGTGTTGGTTAGCCGATTGCTAGCATCGCCGAGCACCGCGCACTCGCCGCTGTGCAAAATCCCCTGCTCCAGGCGGTCGCGCAACGCACCAATGCGAACACGCTCCGGCTCGAGCCGCTCCACCGCCAGCTCCGCAGCTTTTCCAAGACCAACGATGCCGGGGATATTCTCAGTACCGCCGCGGCGCCGACGTTCCTGCGATCCACCCCAGATCAGCGGCCGGAATTTTGTCCCTTTGCGCAGATAGAGCGCGCCAATCCCTTTTGGGCCATGCAGCTTGTGCGCCGAAAGCGACAGCATGTCGATCGCACTGTCCTTCAGGTCGACGCGTTCCTTACCGACGGCCTGGACCGCATCGGTGTGAAACAGCGCGCCTGCCTCACGGGTCAACCCGGCCAGAAACTCCACGGGAAAAATCGTACCGGTCTCGTTATTGGCCCACATGGTCGAGACGATCGCCGTGCGGGGCCCGAGCGCGCAGCGAAACGCCTCGATGTCGAGCCGGCCGCGGGAATCTACCGGTATGATATGTGTCTTGACGCCTTTCGGCGCCAATTGCTCGACCAGCGAAAGGATGGCGGAGTGCTCAACCGAGGTGGTAACGATCTCGTCACGGCCTTCCTGGCTCGCAAGCGCCGAGAGGATGGCAGCATTATTTGCCTCGGTCCCACCTGAGGTAAAAATGATCTCATGATCGTCGGCATTCCCCAACAGATCCTGCAAGCTACGGCGCGCCTGCTTCAGCGCGGTTGCGGCCTCGCCGCCAAAGGCGTGGCTGGATGAGGCATTGCCGAATCGCTCGGTGAAGTAAGGCAACATGGCTTGCACGACGGACGGATCAGTCCGCGTCGTCGCGTTGTTATCGAGATAAATCGGCACCTGATCCCCCACTCAATCTCACGCCTTGGCTGCTGCAGCAACCGGGATGAAACGGACGAATTCGCCGAGTCTCTCGACAAGCCGCGCCTGCATGCCTTCCAACGATCCGCTCAAAAGCTCGCAAAACGCGCTGCCACCAACGCTGACCACGTTCCTGCTGCCACCGATCCGGATCACTCGACTGCCGTCACCCCGTTGCAGAATGGGTCGGATCTCCTCGAGTACGGCGCGAATGCGCGGTTTTCGGCCGTTCACGGCGGCCTGCAATTGCCTGAGTTGCTCTGATTCGGCCAGCATGCTTGATGTCTCTTTCATATCAGCTGAACGATTTTCCGCAGGAGCAGCTCGAGGTGGCGTTCGGGTTGTGAAAGGTGAAGCCTGAGCTCTCCAGCGCCATCACGAAGTCGATGGTTGTTCCGACCAGATGTTGATGGCTCTTGTCGTCGACAAACACCTTCAGGTCACCGCACTCAATCACTTTGTCGTCGGGCTTCGGTTCCTCAACCAGACCCATCGTGTATTTGAACCCGTTGCAGCCGCCTGCCTCGACCATAATGCGCAGGCCGCCAGCTGGCTGTGTCGATGATGAAATCGCACTCTTGACCGCATTCACCGCGCTATCCGTCAGGTTGATCATGGCTTATCCTTCATCTGCTTAGGACTGCGTGCTCTTGGCAAGTCATGTGCCAGCGTGCAGACATTTGATGATGCTTGCCTTTTCGGCCCACGCCTGTTGACTTTGGTACTCGTGTCGAATTTCGGACAAGGCTGCTTCAGGCTGTCGGTGCCCATTTCACGCCTTTTCCTTCCCGGCTATGCCGCAGACCGCTGCACATGGGCGGCAAGCAATTTGCATTGCATCTCGCACCGACGCCGAAGCGTTGGTGAAACGCTTAGATCGAGGAACGTTCTAATGACTGCAATCGAGAACACCGCACTCGGCAGACTTGAGAAGGAGGGTCGCCTGCTCAATGCCGTATTCAAAGGCGGGACCATTAAGCCTGGGCGGTTCGGCTTTCGCGGTGACGTCGCACTGAAATTCCAAACCCAGGTCGCGGACGAGAAGCGGCCGCCGGACTATTCGATCGAACAAGTTTTGACCATCGCCCATGATGGAGAGCGAACCATTCCGGTGCTAGCCGGCTATCTGCATTCCTTCGCCTATCTTGCCGACGTTGCAGGCGTGCTGGACGGCGCGTTAAGCCCCGACGGCAGCTACTTCATGTTCTGCAACAACATAGATCTGCTGGCGAAATACCGAGTCAGGCTTGGCGATGCCACTTTCCACGTCCTTCCGTGCGACGAGTCCACAGTTTGGAAGGAGATGATGGACCTGGTCGGAATCAACAAGGACGACATCAAGAAGCTCGATTCAGGTGGCAAGCTGGATTACCTGCTCGATGCGGCAAAGAATCTGGATCTGTCCTGTGATGAGATCTCGTACGAAGATGGGCTGAAGAGGATGGAACCCGTGAAGAATCGAAACGAAAATCGGCCGGTCTGAGCGCTGGCTTCATTCATCAAAAGGCGTATCGTCTTCGACAAGACGCACGCCGACGACACAGATATCACCATCCAGAACTGTCAAGGCGATCGGCGTGAGCGCTCTGCCCTTGCACGGACCTTCGACGCACCGGCCAGTGCCAAGTTCGAAGGTCGATCCGTGTTTACCGCACATCAGCCGGACGCCGTATGGATCGAGGAACTCGTTCCGCTCCCAGTCCAAATTAACGCCGTTGTGCGGGCATCTATTGAGATAACCGAGCACCGTCTTGCCCCAGCGCACCACAACGATAGACCACGGCCGCTGATTGCCGTCGTGATCGACGATCATAAGACGGAATCCCATGGCCCGGCGGCTTGGAATGTCGCTAAGACCGCAAATCGCGTAAATGGCGTCTGACTGCGTTCATTGCTCGTCGATTACGACGACACGCTTCATATCACCTGTATCAACAATGCGACAACCGTAGGAGCGCGCCAGATTGGCTCCGCATTGTAGCACTCGAGACGTACAAGCTCGCCTGTACAACAACTCACTCGCGTTGGTGCATGATGAGACGAATCCCGCGCAAGCATTGATCTTCTAGCCTTTCGAAGGTTCCGCTTTCGTCCACAGTCAGGCGAGTCGCATCGCACTGCGGAATGGTGCGGCTGTCTACGGCATGTGACGAAGCACACCGTCTCTTTGTATTCTCGATCTTCGCATGTGCATAGATGTGCTCGCGTTTGCGGGCCCGCGCAGCTTGACTGATGAGAATGATGCATTTCAACCAAGACCGTCGAAAATGCAGGGACTGCTGAATGCTCCGCAGACGCCGCATTGACCGCCAGCTAACAACGCCGCACGCGTCGTTGCTGCAGTCGATCTAATAGCTGGCAGCGAGGCACGCCTTAAAGTCGGCGTGCCCGCTGTTGGCGGTAACCGCGGTCACCGCCAAAATCATCCTTGGGCGCACACCGGGAGCGTGCGCCTCATCAGGCCATAGCCTTCGCTGGCGCGCGCAATCCACGAAACGCCAGCCATTTCCTGCCGGCTCCCGCGACTTACAGCTGCTCTACTCTGTGTGCAGCCCCGCAAGGGCGCGCTCCAAGTAGTAGTATTCTGTCGAATCATCTTCGTCAGAAGAGTCAAACTGGCGAGGCGCTTGGGTCGCGCTATCACCATCCCCTGCCTTGGCGAGGTACTTTGTAGGCTTGCCTACTCGCTGCCACTCATCGTTCTCATTCTTGGTCCACACTTCCGGATGCTGGTGAGGATCAAGCACCCAGTGGTTTCGCCCCACGTGAACAAAACCCATTTCCGCCAGGCGGGGTTCCATCCCGCCTAAGGCTGGTTTTGACAAGATCAGCGGCTCAGCGCCGTTGCGCGCATCAATTCTCAGTTGATGTTCCAGCAGAATATCGCCCGCATTCTCGACCAGGGGATGTGTCACCCGAAGGTCTACCACAGACGTCAGATCGTTGCGGCCAAACTGGTTCCGGAAGGCGTCTCCTTTGATCCGAACCGGACCTCCCACTCTTAAGAGGCCGACCGTTTCGTCACCCAATTTATAGCTGAAAAATTTCGCTGGCCTGGACAGATCATCGTAGGTGTGGAGATAGCTTCCAGCGACCGTTGCTGCGCGCTCAGCTTTCTTGGATACGAAATCCGAGTACTCTTCCCGGCTACTTGCGATGCTCTGGATATCAGAACCCAGAAATCTCCACAGTCCGTCATTGAAGGAAGAGCGATCGATCTCGGAAATGGGCGGATTGGATTCCAGAGAGTATCGCGCCGGCGACGCCCCACTTGAACCGACGCCTGCAACCATTTCCGTAAAATGCGAGCTGTCCCCCGCCTCTCCCGCTTCATCAGCTTGGCTGGCGCCTGTGGACGGGCTCGATGAGCCAACGATTCTGCCATACATCAGATCGCTCTCCTATCGGCAAATTTCCACGCTGTTGAGCTCGTGCCGCGCAAGCTCTGCCGACTAGAATACACAGCCTAGCTTACCGCAAGCTGACCCAGATAGCGCAAAGCCTCTGTCCGCCTCGCACGCTACGACCAGGCGCTCCGCGCGCATTCGCCGCACGCGCAACTCATCGAATTGCATTCGGTGAGTGCACATTACGTCATATGACGATGGTCCATCCCTCAAGGACTGGCCACTCATCGCCACACGCGCGATCGCCTTTCATTAGAGCACTTGCAGGCTGGGGGTTTGATCAGATACTTGAACAAATGCACACGTCTATCGAGGACCGGCCCGCCCTTACGCTCTCGTTTTCCAGTTCTGTGCGTTTTAGTCGTGTGCTGCCGATATCGACCATTTCGTGACGCGCTGTTGCGCTGTCCCCGCCGTTCGGTGCAGCGGCATCGTCGGGCCGCGGCAGGTCGTCTAGACCATCGAGACTATCAGCGCAGGCCGGCCTGATCTTCACGCCCGTGTTGCACGCGACCAGCAATGGCTCTCGCCCGCTACATGCCGCACGCCTGCCGTAGGGACAGACCCGGCCTTCGGCTTACGCAGCTTCGGTTGCGGCTGATCCGTGGGTCTGACAACTGGCCGGGCAAACTCTGGCGCAGGCTCCGCAGCCGATGCAGGCGCCCTGATCATTCAAAACCATGATCTTCTTTTCAATTTCGTCGTCATCGTCATCGTCATTGTCGAGGTCGACAAGTTCGCCACTTTCGTTGATCCCCCTCAACGTCATGACATCTCGACCGCACACCTTGAAACACCGGCCACAGCCGATGCACTTGTTGGCATCTATCGAGATCAAGTAGTCCGGCGTCCAGTCGCGGCCATCACGCGTTGCAAATGACATGAATCGGCCTCCTCTAGTTAACTTCCAGCGCCTTCAAATCATGGCTCTTGCGTTCGAGTTCGGCATAGGCATCATGCGCCTTCTGCGCCACCACCATGATCGATGTCCAGTTGATGGGAAGTTCTTCCGAGAGGTCGTGCAGATCCATTTTGGCCTGGAGCGCTTTGGCCGAAAGTTTCTTTAGCTCCGCCTTCAGTAGTTCACGATCGCTCATGAATGCCCTCAATAGTTTGCCACGTCCGGAAATTTCCGAATCAAGTCGATTCCGCCCCTGACATATTTGTCACCCTCCTGCGCGAGCTTTGCGAGGTTATCGAAGCCGAAGCGATGCATATCGCGCAGCTGCCTGTTCACGGCGATCAGCCGCCCCCCGATCAGCACCATGCGGCCAAAACCTTCATGATGCATCTTCAGCATCGGCTGGATCATCACGCCGGTAGCCCTCTCGATCGAGAGTGCGACTGCATTGAAGAACAGCTCCAGCCGCCACAGCGTGTCGGGATCAGGATCGCCGACAATCGGCAGTGCCCGTCGCTTCTCCTTGTCCAAGATATAGGGTTCAAGCAGCTCGAAATCGCTCTTGGCCTCCCAGGCTTCGTAGGTATCCTGAGCGCGCCATATCTTGACCAGTTCCTTGAGGAACGGGGAATCGAGGGCGTCGCCCTGCTGCGCCATTTCTGTGGCCTCGGTCATCTCACCTCATTCGTCGAACTCGAATGTGCGCCGTTGGTCCTTCGCCAAGGCCTTGCGTAGCCACGGCGGCGGCGTGCCGTTCAATACGCGCTCGAGCTTTTCGAGCAGCGCTAGGATGTTTTCTGGCTTGTTCACCTTGATAGGATGGATGTTGTTGGCCACGACCCGCGCAGCACCGGCACCGCCGATGGCGGCAACGTACAGGATCGCGCAATCTTTGATCGCCTCGATCTTCGGCGCCAGCTTGTCGTCGTTGCCGTCTTCCTTGAGATCTCCTTCGAACTCAACCGCTTTGAGAAACACGTGCCCGTTTGGCGCGACATCGTAGATAGCGATATTCTTTGCCCACCCAAAATGGGCATCGACGCGTCTTAGGTCTTGCGTGGCGAATGCGACCTTCATGCAGTCGACCTCTCAGCTGCGCTGCGGTGGCCCGACGTTAGCGGCAGTGCCGCCAAAGGCCTCCATCTATCGGGCGTCGGCTGATGATTCTCCTCGCGGTCCGCGATCACAAGATTGGCGATATCAAAGATCAGAGCGCGCGTACCACGATAACCGACGGATAGCTGGTGCCCTGCACCAAGCCGATCGAACATCGGAAAACCGGCTCGATAGAACGGGATTTTCAGCCGAGCCGCCGCTTGCCTGCCATGCGAATGCGTGATCAGCAGGTCGCAATGCTTTGTTCTGGCTAGCTCTTCCAGATCCTCAAGATCGCCGATCAGCACCTCCTTGGTCTTGATCCGCTCGATCACCGCCGACTGCGTGGTCGTCACCGCCGCGCTCACCTGCGCGCCCATCTCGTGCAGCATACTGGACAGGTCGAACAGCAGGTCTGGCTCGGCCGCGATTGCAAGTTTGCGACCACCAATATGGAAGTGCGCGTCCAGCATTGCGTCAGTGAGCTGGCCGCGCTGGCGCCGATATTTCGATGGCACGGGGCGGCCGCTGATCTCGCTCAGAAAAGTCACGAATTCGTCGTTCGGACCGAGACCGCATAACCGTTCGAACAGGCGAAATGGCACGCCGGTCCTGGCCTGCATGACCTCTGCTGCTCGCCGCATCTGCCCGCCTATCGCGATAGTCCACCCTGCGCGGCCCATGCTCGCGATTTCGTCCACGCCGATGCCGCCGATGGTCGTTGGGGTAAAGTCATCAGGGATATGCCCGTCGAGCGACCCCGCCAGATCAGGCAGGAAGGACGGCCGCAACCCAAAATCCTCCAGGATGGCACGAAGTTCATCAAGATCACCCGGCGTGAGGTGGCATCCTGGAAGAACATTCACCCTCGATGGATCGCGCAGGCCATTGACGTTTGGCCCTTCCACCAGCAACTCCACAATGCTCGCCACGGCCTTCTCCCAGCCGTCCTGGAACGCCCCCTTGAAATCAGGCGTCGAGACATAAACCAGCGGTAATTTCGCAAGCTGCGGATGCTTGTCCCGGATCAGCTTGAGGTAGGCATCGACATCGTCTCCATTGGTCTCGGTGACACCGGTCGAGCAGATTCCGATGATCTTTGGCTTGGTACGATTGTAGATATTGAGTATCGCCTGCTCGAGATTCTCATAGCCGCCGAGCACGGTCGCGACCTCGCTCATCGCAGTGGTCTGCAGCGGTACAGCCTCCTTGAAATGCCGCACAAAGAGGGTGAGCCCGAAGGAGGTGCAACCTTGTGAGCCGTGCAAAAGCGGCATCGCCCCGCTTAGCCCCATGAACGCAAATGCGCCGCCGATCGGCTGGCTCATCTTCAACGGGTTAACCGCGCATGCTTTTGTCGGCAACGTCGCGATGGCCATGACACCTTCCTATTCGGCGGCCTGCAGCCCGGCGGGCGGCGCGGACGCCAGGACGTCCTCGATGCGTCGCTTGCAGCAGCCACCGACGGCATTGGTGTGATTTCTGACTGCCTCGACGCTCCTCAGGCCATGCGCGTAGATCGCATCTTCGATCGTGCCGAGATCGACCGTGTTACAGGAGCAGATCTTTCTCGCTCGCCGCGCCGCTTCGGCGAGCGCCGGATCGCGCGCGATCGCCGCCACCGGCGATTGCATCTGCAACATCGCGTTGGCCAAAGCCTCCCATGGCGCCGGTCGACGTAGCTGGTCCCACATCGGGTTAGAGAGCGACTTAGCGATCTCCTCCACCAGCTTGACCATTCCGACATAACCCATATAGGCGTGGCAACGCTCCTGGTTGACATCGAGCCAAGGCATCGCCGCCTTCAATGCAACGAACTGCGATTTGCCGCCCGAGAGCATGATGTCCGCCTTGGCGTCCTTCAGCATTCTGTACATTTCGCGCGGCGTCATATCCTCGATCATGTGGGCATCTTGCCCCATGAGCAGCTTGATGCGTTCCTTGTCCTCCCTCGTCGACTTCTTCACACTGGTTCCGACCATTTCAAGGCCGGCTTCCTGTAGCGCCGCAACGACCGACCATGACTTGACGCCGCCGGTAATCAATAAAGCCTTCTTGCCTTTGAATCGTGGCTTGTACGGCTCGATCGCAGCCCACGCTCTCGCCTCCTCGCGTGCGATCACCGCTTCGGTGCGCCCGAGCAGCTCTTGCGGCGCGCCACGTTCAACCAATAAGCGGGCAATCTGGCGCAGCGAATAGCTCGAATCCTGAATACCGTAGAATGACCCTTCGAAGAACGGGATCCCGTAGCGTTCCTCCATCTTGCGTGCGACGTTGACCATGGCCTTCGAGCACACCAGCATCGCTGCCCGTGCGCGATGGGATGAAGCGACTTCGCGATATTTGCCATCGCCCGAGATGCAAGACAGAATCCGGATGCCAAGCTCTTCGAACAACGGCTTTACCTGCCAGAGCTCTCCCGAGAGATTAAATTCTCCGATCAGGTTTACATCGTACGGCGTGGCGTAGTCCGGCTCCTGCGTTCCGATTACATAGTCGAGCAAGGCCTCGCCGGCGAGCTTGTTACCGAGGTTCTTGGAACCAACGAACCCCGGGGAATTGATCGGAATCACCGGCTTGCCGAACCTTTGAGACGCCGCCTTGCAGACCGCGTTGATATCGTCGCCGATCATGGCCGGGATGCAGGTCTGATAGACGAAGATTGCGGGCGGGTCGCGCTTGTCGATGATCTCTTTGATCGCTTTGCAGAGCCGCTTCTCGCCCCCAAATACGATATCGGTTTCGCTCATATCGGTTGTGAATGCCGTGCGCCACAGACTAGAGCCGGAGGACGCCGCGCCGCGATTGTCCCAAGAATTGCCTTCGCATGCGATCGGACCATGCACGAGGTGAGCGACGTCGGTAAAGGGCTGCAGCGCAATCTTGGCGCCGTCGAAGGCACACCCGCCCGCAGCGCCGCCCGGCTGCAGTTGCTTGGTGCAACCCTTCTTGCGCTCAGCCTCCGACTTATTGCCATTCTTGGCGCAGCCCGGCTCGCTGAAGATATCCTGGACCGTGGCCGCTAGCGAACTCATCAGCTTTTTCCTCTCTGCGAAAGCAACTCTCTGCCGACCATCTTGCACGCGCGCCATCGGCGAGTGTTCCGGCGATGGCACGCGCACTCTCCGCCATCAACGAATGATGTCGAAGCTATAGTCAGTCTTGCCAAGAACATTGGTCTTCTTGTCGATTTCGTCGAAGATCTTGTCGAGGATCTTCACCAGTACATTCAGGCCGCCCTGATAGCCCCACACGGGGGAGCGGTGATGGTGATGCCGATCAAAAATTGGAAACCCGATGCGGATTAGTGGCGTTCCCGTGTCCCGTTCCAGGTACTTGCCGTGTGTATTGCCAATCAGAAAGTCAACCGGCTCCGTGAACAAGAGCGAGCGCATGTGCCAGAGGTCCCGCCCCGGATAGGCTTGGCAGGCCTGACCAAATGGCGAGCTTGCAAACAGCGCCTGCATTTTTTCCTGCCACGCCTTGTTGCCATTGGTGGACAGCACATGGGTCGGTTCGGCGCCGAGTTCGAGCAGAAAGGCAGCCAACCCATAGCAGAGATCAGGATCGCCATAGATCGCGAACTTCTTGCCATGGATATGCGCGCTGGAGTCCGCGATGGCATCAACCAAGCGGCCACGCTCTCGCGCGAGCTCCTCCGGAATCTCCTTGCCGCTGATGCGTGATAACGCCACGAGAAAATCATCTGTTGCGGACACACCGACCGGGTAATTGAAAGACACGACGTCCTGGCCATGCTCGGACACGAACGGCAGCGTTTTTTCCGTACACCATTGCTGCATGGAGATTGTCGCCTTGGCGTGAATCGCGTTCGCCGCGTCTTCCAGCGTGGTGCCGCCGTCATACATCCGGAACTCGCCGTCGGTCGGGGTATCGAAGACTTCAGAGTTATCGGCGAGAATCGTATGTTCGATGCCCATCAATGCCAAGATTCGCTTGATCTCGCGAAGATTTCCAACGGTATTGCCATCAAAGCCGCCGATGATGTTGATTGCCTCATTTGGCTTGCGCTCCAGCTTCGGCGCCGTTCCGGCCTTGCCGTCCCAAAAATGCTCGAGAATGCCCTTGAGTGCGTTGTCGTAGCCCGTGACGTGGCTGCCGACGAACGCCGGCGTATGTGCGAACGGCACGTCGAACTCTGCCGGAACCGAGCCTTTTTCCTTCGACGTCTTGATGAAGGCGTTGAGGTCATCGCCGATTACCTCAGCCATGCAGGTCGTCGAGACCGCAATCATCTTGGGTTTGTACATGTTATAGCTGTTGGCGAGGCCGTCGATCATATTGTTCAGCCCCCCGAACACAGCGGCGTCTTCCGTCATCGACGAAGACACGCAGGAGCTCGGCTCCTTAAAGTGCCGCGACAGATGGCTGCGGTAATAGGCCACGCAGCCTTGCGAGCCATGGACGAAGGGCAGCGAGCCCTCAAAACCGACTGAGACGAAAACGGCGCCAAGCGGCTGGCAGGCTTTGGCCGGATTTACCGCAAGCGCCTCCCGCGCGAAATTCTTTTCGCGATATTCGGGGGTTTTCGTCCATTCCTTGATACGTTCGACCTCGGCAGGATCGCGGGGATTTTCGAACAACTTCTTGTCGGCCAGCATTTGTTGGTATTCTGGACCGCGGAACAGTTCGAGATGATCGAGCACATGTTCTGCACTCTGCGCCATGTTAGGATCCTTCACTATCGAAATTGATATCGCCCAACTCTCCGCAGAGAGCGGGATCGGTTGCTCTATTGTGAAACCAAGTGCTTGTTACTCTGCAGCCAAGAGCTTGGCTTTCGAGGCTTCCTTCCAAGGTGCCTTCATCTTCTTCCAGATCGGCGAGTTGACAGCCATGTCCATGTCGCGCGCAAAGATCGCAAAGCCGTCATAGCCGTGATATGGGCCCGAATAGTCCCAGGAATGCATCTGCCGGAACGGCACACCCATCTTTTGGAAAACGTACTTTTCCTTGATGCCCGAGCCGACCAGATCAGGCTGGAGCTTTTCCACGAAGCGCTCGAACTCATAGCCGTTGACATCGTCGTAGATGAGCGTGCTGTCCTTTACATAATGCTGTGCGGTGCGCTGATAGTCGTCGTTATGACCGAACTCGTATCCGGTTCCCACGACTTCCATGCCGAGGTCCTCGTAGGCGCCAATCACATGACGCGGACGAAGCCCGCCGACGTACAGCATCACCGTCTTGCCCTGCAGGCGCGGGCGATATTTTGCGATCACGGCGTTCACCAGCGGCTGGTACTTTTCGATCACCCGCTCGGCACCCTCCTTGATCTTGTCGTCGAAATAGCCGGCAATCTTGCGCAGCGATTCTGCGATCTTTGAAGGTCCGAAGAAGTTGTACTCGCACCAGGGGATACCGAACTTCTCCTCCATATGACGCGAGATGTAGTTCATCGAACGGTAGCAATGCAGAATGTTGAGCTTCGCCTTCGGCGTTGCTTCGAGCTCGGCGAGTGAACCGTCGCCGGACCACTGTGCAATCACCCGCAGGCCCATTTCCTCCAGCAGAATTCGCGATGACCAGGCGTCGCCGCCGATATTGTAGTCACCAATGATCGCAACATCGTAGGGCGTCGGCTCGAACTTTGGTTTGCCGTCGGGGTCGAGCTTGTCGAAAATCCAATCGCGCACCGCGTCGTTGGCGATGTGGTGGCCAAGCGACTGCGACACGCCGCGAAAGCCCTCACAGCGGACAGGCACGATGGTCTTGCCACCATATTCCTTGGATTTCGACCTTGACACGGCCTCGATGTCGTCCCCGATCAATCCGATCGGGCATTCCGATTGGATGGTGATGCCGTGGTTGAGCGGGAAAAGCTCCTGGATTTCGTCAAGGACTTTGACCAGCTTCTTGTCGCCACCGAATACGATGTCCTTCTCCTGGAAATCGGAGGTGAATTGCAGGGTTACAAAACTATCGATGCCCGTTGTGCCAACGTAATAGTTACGACGCGAGCCCCACGAATACTGGCCGCAGCCAACCGGGCCGTGGCTGATATGGACCATGTCCTTGATCGGCCCCCAGACCACCCCCTTGGATCCTGCATAGGCGCAGCCTCTGATTGTCATCACACCAGGTATGGATTTTATGTTGGACTTGACTCCGCAATCGGACTTCCCGGACTGGTGAACGTTGAGATGCTTGGCACGCCGCTTCGCGGTCTTCTCTGGATAGACCTTCAGCACCTCGTCGATCAGCTGTTTGTTACGAGCCCTGATTTCTGCAATGCTCTGGGTCGTGGCGAGACTCATGCTGATGTCCTTCAAGGGTTAGCGGTTGGAAGTGCTTCTTGCTGACCAAGACTTTTGCAACGAGCATGCCAGTCCGTCGGGAGCGCAAAAACCAGAACAAATAGACACAGTTAGCGCGGCCCGTCCGATGAGGCTGGTTGTTGTTGCGAACGCGACATCGCGCTTTGCGCGGAGACTTCTTCGTTGACCCTGTTCGAAATGGAACAAGTGCCGGCTATGCGCCAAGTTGCGCCGCGCAGTTCTCGAAGACGCGCAGTTGCCGCCGATTGCAAGATTTTGCGATCGCGCGCGGCGGGACGGCCGCTAACATGGACGAGTGGGTGGCTCGCGGCTCCGGCTTGCCAATACCATCTATGCTGCCGGGCACGACGGATGCTTACCTTCAGCGAAGACGATGATGGTCTTGTGCATGACGTCATCGCCCGCCGAGTTCGATGCAAGCTCCCTAGCCACTTAGACGTGGCCCACTCGCCGTCTCACGAGAACAGCTGCCGCGCCTTGATGAGCGCACCGACGAGCGTATCAATCTCTTCACGTGTGTTGTAGAGGCCGAAGGACGCACGGCATGTCGCCAGAACACCGAAGCGCTTGAGCAGCGGCATCGCGCAATGGGCCCCTGCCCGCACCGCCACACCTGCGCGGTCGATGACGGTGGCAATATCATGCGCATGCGCACCCTTCATATCAAAGGAGATGATCGGCCCCTTCTCGGCTGGTGTGCCGATCAAGCGCACGGAGTTGATGTCCGCCAGCTGCTGCTGAGCGTAAGCAAGCAGTGCGCTTTCGTGCTCGCGGATCTGCTTCTTGCCTATTGAATTGATGTAGTCCACAGCCGCCCCCAGACCGACCGCCTCGACGATCGGTGGCGTACCCGCCTCGAAGCGGTGCGGCGGATCACCATAGATGACGCCGGTACGTGAGACCTCACGGATCATTTCGCCCCCGCCATTGAAGGGTGGCATCAACGCCAGATGCTCAGATTTGCCGTAGAGCACGCCGATGCCGGTCGGACCATAGAGTTTGTGGCCCGTCATCACGTAGAAATCGCAATCGATGTCGCAGACGTCGGCGTTCAGATGGACGCATCCTTGCGAACCATCGATCAGCACCGGGATACCGCGAGCATGAGCGATCCTCACCACCTCCTTTACCGGTAAGACGGTCCCCAGAGCATTCGACATTTGTGTGATCGCAACCATCTTGGTGCGCCGGGTCAGGAGCTGCTCAAAGGCATCCAGCAGGAAGTTGCCGTCATCATCCACTGGTGCCCATTTGATCACCGCGCCGTGGCGCTCTCTGAGAAAATGCCACGGCACGATGTTGGAATGATGTTCCATCATCGAGAGAACGATCTCATCCCCCGGGGTGACGCGTTCACGGCCGAAGGTCTGGGCGACCAGATTGATTGCCTCGGTGGCGCTGCGGGTGAAGATGATCTCTTCGTTTAGACGGGCGTTCACAAATTGCGCCAGCTTGGCACGCGCGCCTTCATACGCCTCGGTCGCAGCGTTAGCGAGGTAGTGCAAACCGCGATGAACGTTGGCATATTCGCTTGAGTAGACCTGCATCATGCGGTCAAGTACCGCCTTCGGCTTCTGAGCCGAGGCGGCATTGTCGAGATAGACCAGCGGCCTGCCATAAACCGTCATGCTCAGCGCAGGAAAGTCCGCACGCAGACGGTTGACCTCGTACCTGCCATTGCTCATCGCGGGATGCACGCTCATCTCCGCGCCTGCATCCAGTGTTCAGTTTGCGCGGTCACAAAATCGCGCAGGCTCTCGGGGACGATTTCCTCAATCGCCTCGCCCAGGAATGCTCCAATCAGCAACGCCTGCGCGTCCTTTTCGGATAGACCGCGAGCACGCAGATAAAATACGAGTGCACCGTCCAGCGCACCTGACGTCGATCCGTGGCCGCAAGTCACGTCGTCGGCCAAGATTTCGAGTTCGGGCTTGTTGTCGGCCCGGGCCTCGTCGGACAGAAGCAGCGCCCGCGTCGTCAGCGTGGCGTCCGTCTTCTGCGCGCCAGGACGAACGACAATCCGGCCTTGGAGCACCGAACGGCCGCATTCGTCGATCACCGCACGGAACTTCTCCCGACTGGTGCAATGTGGCACGGCGTGATCGACGACCATTGTCGTGTCGACATGCTGCTTGTGCCTGATGAGATTGACGGCGTTCGCCGAGAGCTTGGATCCCTCGCCAGTCAGCGTGACGAATCCCTGGTAGCGACTGACGGAGCCGCTACAAGTCATGCTGAAGAAATCGAGCTTCGCTTTTGCGCCGACCGCGATGATGCTTGATGAGATATGCACGGCGTCAGCGGCGTCGGCCGCCAGTCGGATATGCGACAGGTTCGCCTCGTCACCAACCAGGGCAATTGTCGCATCGTTGGTCTGATAGCCGCTCGCGCCTTCAGCCGAGACGAAACTCTCCACTAAGGCCGCATGCGCGCCTTGGCCAAGTTGCAGATAGGAACGCGTGAAGTTGGACACCAACGATCCGGTCGTGACGTGAACGATCTGAATCGGACGCTTCACCGCTTCGCCGTCAGCGATCGTAATCACGAAGCCATCGGTCGCCATTGCCGCATTGAGCGAGATCACCGCATCAGTCGTCGTCGACAGCACCAGGCCGGCCATCGCACTGTCGGTCGTATCTTCCAGGACCTCTCGGAGCGACCGCACAGCGACCCCGTCTTCCAGACTGTCCACATCAGAAAGCTCCGGTACGAATACACCATCCACCAAGACGAGTTTGACCGCCCGATCGACTGCTGTTTGCTTAACCGACGCCGCTGCGCGCACCAGCGCAGCCGCATCGGGTCGCGGAGCGAGCGGCAGGACCGCGCCCATCAGCGCGCGCAGATCGGTGTATTTCCAGGCCTCGATGCGTTGCGGGAGGCCGGCACGCTCGTAGGCTTCGAACGCCCTCGCACGGATATGAGCGACGAGCCCGGAGCCAGGCAACCGTCCATGCGCCGCGGCAAAGACATTGTCCGTTGCGCGCCCGGCGGCGGTTTTGGTCACAACCTGCTTCATCGGGAAATCTCGTGCGCGGTCACGCCGCGTCTTCGAATTGTGCGTAGCCACAAGCCTCAAGCTCCAGCGCGAGTTCTTTTCCGCCGCTCTTTCTTATCTGCCCTTTCGACATCACGTGGATAACGTCCGGCACGATGTAGTCGAGAAGCCGCCGATAGTGGCTGATTACAATCATCGCGCGCTCCGACGAACGCAGAGCGTTGATGCCACCCGCGACAATCCGCAGCGCGTCAATGTCGAGACCGGAATCTATCTCGTCCAGGATGCACAGGCTCGGTTCGAGCAGCGCCATCTGCAGAATCTCGTTGCGTTTCTTCTCGCCGCCGGAAAATCCGACATTGAGGCCGCGCTTGAGCATGCCTTGCGGTATATTGAGCGAATTAGCAACCTCGCGAACGCGTTTTATAAAATCGGGGGTGGAGAATTCCGTTTGTGCTCGCGCCTTGCGCTGGGCGTTCAGCGCCGCGCGCAGGAAGTTCATGGTGGTCGCCCCGGGAATTTCCACCGGATATTGGAAGGCAAGAAATACGCCCCTAGTCGCGCGCTCGCTTGCCTCCATCGCGAGCAGGTCCTCACCGTTGAATAGGATTTGGCCAGCGCTAACTTGATAGCCGGGCTTGCCGGAGATAACGTGACTGAGTGTGGACTTTCCGGAGCCGTTCGGCCCCATGATTGCATGCACCTCACCCGCATTGACCGCAAGATCGAGGCCGCGAAGAATTTCGCAGCCCTCGATACCAACATGCAAATCTCGGACTTCGAGTAGCGCCATTTAACCTGCCCCTGAAATGCGTCATCCAGAACGCAAGCCGCAATCGCAAGGGCTCGCGGAAACGTTTAGTTACCCGACGGATCCCTCGAGCGAGATAGAGATCAACTTCTGCGCCTCCACCGCAAATTCCATCGGCAACTTTTGCAGCACGTCTTTCGCGAAACCGTTGACGACGAGGCCAGTGGCCTGTTGCTCGCTCAAGCCTCTCTGCACGCAGTAGAACAGCACGTCCTCGGAAATCTTCGACGTCGTCGCTTCATGCTCGAACGTCGCCGAGGAATTCTTGGCCTCGACATAGGGCACGGTGTGCGCGCCGCATTCGTCGCCGATCAGAAGCGAGTCGCAGGCGGTGTAGTTGCGCGCGCCGGTTGCCTTGCGATGGGCGCTGACCAGGCCGCGATAAGTGTTCTGCGACTTCCCGGCGGCGATGCCCTTGGAGATGATCCGGCTCGACGTGTTCTTGCCGAGGTGGATCATCTTGGTGCCGCTGTCGACCTGCTGGAAACCGTTCGAGATCGCGATCGAGTAGAACTCGCCGCTCGAATTGTCGCCGCGCAGGATGCAGCTCGGATATTTCCAGGTGATCGCCGAACCGGTCTCGACCTGGGTCCAGGAGATCTTCGAATTGCGACCACGGCAGTCGCCACGCTTGGTGACGAAATTGTAGATGCCGCCCTTGCCTTCCGAATTGCCCGGGTACCAGTTCTGCACCGTCGAATACTTGATCTCGGCATCGTCGAGCGTGACGAGCTCGACCACGGCGGCGTGCAGCTGGTTCTCGTCGCGCTGCGGCGCGGTGCAGCCCTCGAGATAGGAGACGTAGGAGCCCTTGTCGGCGATGATCAGCGTGCGCTCGAACTGGCCGGTGTTGCGCTCGTTGATGCGGAAATAGGTCGACAACTCCATCGGGCAGCGCACGCCCGGCGGCACGTAGACGAACGAGCCGTCGGAGAACACAGCCGAATTCAATGTCGCGAAGTAATTGTCCGAGGTCGGCACCACGGTGCCGAGATATTTCTGCACCAGCTCGGGATGCTCGCGGATCGCCTCCGAGATCGGCATGAAGATCACGCCGGCCGCCTTCAGCTCCTTCTGGAAGGTGGTCGCAACCGAGACCGAATCGAACACGGCGTCGACCGCGATCTTGCGGTTCGGCGTCTGCTCACCACCAGGCGGCGGCTCGACGCCCTCGAGGATCGCGACCTCGCGCAGGGGGATGCCGAGCTTCTCGTAGGTCTTGAGGATTTCCGGATCGATCTCGTCGATCGAGGACAGCGTCTTCTTCGGCTTCGGCGCCGCGTAGTAGTAGATGTCCTGGTAGTCGATCTTCGGATAGTCGACGCGCGCCCAGGTCGGCTCGGTCATGGTCAGCCAGCGGCGATACGCCTCCAGGCGCCATTCCAGCATCCAGGCCGGTTCATTCTTCTTTGCGGAGATGAAGCGGACGGTGTCTTCCGACAGCCCCTTCGGGGCCTTGTCGGACTCGATCAGCGTCTCAAACCCATATCGATACTGGTCGACGTCGATGCGCCGGACGCGCTCGACCGTCTCTTGTACAGCTACCATTGTCTACTCCGCTCCCACACGGAAAACTCTAGCCGACGACGATTGCCCAGCGCGACCCTCCAAGCTGATCGTGCAAGTCATGGCCAACGCGGGATCAGCGGGTGAGAGAATCAGGTCCCCAACCCAGAGAGCCGTCGCTAGAGTCTTCATCCTGCTTTGCGCCGGAGTTCCCCTCATCGGCGACCTCTTATGCCGGCACGCAGGTGTCGGGCACTGGGCAAACGACAGCGCATTGCGGCGCGTCAAAATGACCCTCACATTGAGTGCACTTGGCTGGATTGATCACATATATATCGTTCTTCAGGCTGATCGCCGCGTTGGGACATTCGAACTCACACGCGCCACAGACGGTGCACTGGGACGCGATTATCTTGTAGGCCATTACTGCGATTCCATAAGCAAAGTGCGGACCGCTTCTTGCTTTCAAGTCTTATGCCAAAGAGCTTGGGCTTGATTTGTCTCGGCTATTTTCCAAGGCATGTCGCCGCCTCAACGATTGTCGCAAATGCTACAATCGGCCTCACGGCAGCTTGATCGCGACGCATAGTTGGAGCGCAGGGTCGATCCGGCGGCGGTCGGCCGATCAGGCCACGTTCGTCAGCCCGGCTCGCCTCTCCACAGCACAGCCAAAAAACGTCGTGCCCGATCGCGCAGATAAAGGTCGCTTCGATGATCGCGGTCCTTCTGGGCGAGCCGCGGCAGGCAATGTTAATCCCCGCGGATTACCGGAAAATCTGCTTTCCCTGTAGAGGACGGAACTACTTCGGCTGGCATCACGGGGACGACCGAAAGCCAAGCGCGATCGTCTGATGCCCCCTCGGCTTCGGTCCGTACTCCGAAGAGACGCCAGCGGGGCTCGGCAGATCGAAATTGCCGAAAAAAAGCCACCCCGAAGGGTGGCCCAAGTCAGGGAGGAAACGCCCGTGTGGGCCTCTGGGAATCAGGCCGCAGCCTGTTCGATCGGAGAGAAGGGGAGCCCGAGACTCTCGGCAACCGCCTTGTAAGTCAGCCGGCCCCGATGGACATTGAGGCCCGCGCGCAGGTGCGGATTATCGAGCACGGCGGAAAAGCCCTTGTTGGCCAGAGCCAAACCAAACGGCAGCGTGGCGTTGTTCAGTGCCTGGCTCGAGGTTAGCGGCACAGCGCCGGGCATATTCGCGACGCAGTAGTGAATGATGCCATCCACTTCGTAAGTTGGATCAGCGTGAGTGGTTGGGTGCGATGTCTCAAAGCAGCCGCCTTGATCGATAGCGACATCGACGATGACCGCCCTTTTGCGCATTGAGCTCAGCATGCTCCGGCGGACCAGCTTCGGCGCGCTCGCTCCTGGAACGAGCACCGCACCAATGACCACATCGGCCGCAAATACCTCCTCCTCCAAGGATTCGATGGTGGAAAATCTGGTACGAACGCGCCCTTCGAATAGCTCGTCCAACTCGCGGAGCCGGGGTATCGAACGGTCGATGATGGTGACCTCCGCGCCCAAACCGACCGCCATGCGTGTGGCGTGCGTGCCGACGACGCCGCCTCCGATCACCACGATCCGAGCCGGCTGAACACCGGGCACTCCACCGATCAACAGCCCTCGTCCGCCTGCACTGCGCTTCAGCGCACTACCCGCAGCTTCGATCGCAAGCCTACCCGCGACCTCGCTCATCGGCGCCAGCAGTGGAAGACCACCATGGGCATCAGTTACGGTCTCATAAGCGATCGCGGTGCACCCAGATTTCAGGAGCCCCTTGGCCTGCTCCGGGTCCGGCGCCAGATGCAGGTAAGTGAAGAGGATCTGGCTCTCCCGCAGCTGGCTCCATTCGGACGGTTGAGGCTCCTTAACCTTTACGATCATCTCGCTCGATGCAAATACCTCGCCTGCGGAATCGAGAATCGTTGCGCCGGCGGCGCGATAATCGTCATCGGTTGCACCAATGCCGGCGCCGGCATTGGCCTCGATCATCACGCGGTGGCCCGCTGCCACATATTCGCGGACGGCTCCAGGGGTAAGGCCCACGCGATATTCGTGCGCCTTGATTTCCTTGGGGACTCCGACCTTCATTTGAAAACTCCCTGCCTAGAGGGGTTTTTTAATCGCAAGAGCGCAACGATATTGCGAGGCTGGCGCCTAAATGGCGCAGGAATTCAGCGATCTTGGACTAGCTACGCAGGATTTCAAACAAGCAGATGCGAAGCGTATTGAGACGAGCATGCTCGCTGAGCTAATCATCGTTCCCTCATGCTCCCCGCAAATGCGCGTGGCGTGTTCAACAGATCCGAGGCAATTGTTCGCCTGACAACCAATCGACAATTCTTCCGCCGCCAAAACTGGTCGCCACTTGCACAAATTTGTGATCGTCAGCTACGGCCTCGCCAATATCGGCTGCATCGCATCCGAGCGGATGCCCCTTCATGGCCGCAAGCACGGCATCAGCTACACCAGGCGCGACGATCGCAACGAGCTTGCCCTCATTAGCGACATGGATCGGATCAAGCCCAAGGAGTTCGCAGGTTGCCGCAACAGCGGGCTTTACCGGAATGGCCGCTTCCTGCAGACGGAACCCGAGGCCAGATTGATGCGCAATCTCGTTGAGGGTGGCGGCAAGACCGCCGCGCGTGGGGTCACGCATCACGTGGATGCCGCGCCCGCCAGCCGCCACCATGACGGCCACCAAGTCATGCAGCGATGCGGAATCCGAGACGATCTCAACTTGAAGAGCGGCGTTCTGGCGCGTTGACATGATCGCCACCCCATGATCGCCAAGGCTGCCCGACACCAGCACACGGTCCCCGATCCTTGCTTTGTCGGCGGACAGATCGAGCCCATCGGCCAGAACCCCGATCCCGGTCGTAGAGATGAACAACCCATCCGCCTTGCCGCGCTCGACGACCTTGGTATCCCCAGTGATGATGTAAACGCCGGCACCGCGCGCCGCCGCGCCCATCGACTGCGCAATCGTCCTTAGATCCGAAAACCGAAAACCCTCCTCGATGATGAAGCTAGCTGACAGATAGAGCGGACGCGCGCCGGCCATCACGACATCATTGATCGTGCCGTGCACAGCCAATGACCCGATATTGCCGCCAGGAAAAAACAGTGGCGAGACCACATAGCCGTCGGTCGTCATCACCATCCTGCCTGCCGCAACCTCAAACGCCGACTGATCATTGCAGCGGGCGAGCCATTCATTACCGAAGGCTTGGTGAAAAAGGCCGGAGATCAATTGTGCCATGGCGCGCCCCCCAGATCCGTGGGAAAGATCAACACGTCCGTTCTCGACGTCGAGCTTGCCATGATAATCCTTGACGCTCATGACAACCGCCTCACCTGATCATCGCGAACTCGGCCGTAGGTCCAATACGCAGCACAGGCGCCTTCCGAGGAAACCATGCAGGACCCAACGGGTGTTTCCGGCGTGCAGACGGTTCCAAACAGCTTGCAGTCAACCGGCCGCTTGGCGCCGCGCAGGATCGCGCAGCACTCGCATGCCGGATTGTCGGCGACACGCAGTTCGTGCATCGCAAAGCGCGCCTCGGCATCAAATCCGGCATAAGCCCGCTTCAGCTTCAGTCCGCTGTTGGGGACGAGCCCAAGCCCTCGCCACTCGAACTGTTCACGCAGTTCGAATACCTGCGAGACCTCGTCCTTGGCGCGACGATTGCCTTGGCGCGTCACCGCACGGCTGTATTGGTTCTCCACCTCGTAGCGGCCTTCGTTCACCTGCCGCACCAGCATCAGGATTGCCTGCATCACGTCGAGCGGTTCAAATCCCGCGATGACGATCGGCTTACCGAATTGTTCCACTAGGGGCTCGTAAGGCTGCGTACCGATGATCGTACTGACATGTGCAGGACCGACGAAGCCATCGATTGCGACCCCACCGATGTTGCGCATCTTCGGGTTCTCGAGAATGCTGTGCATCGCAGAGGGCGTAAGCACGTGGTTGCAGAACACGCTGAGGCCCCTCAGCCGCTTCTTTTCGGCAATCCGGACCATCACCGCCGTCGGGGGCGTCGTGGTCTCAAATCCGATGGCAAAGAAGACCACCTCCCTGGTTGGCACCTGTTCGGCGAGCCGGATAGCGTCGAGCGTCGAATAGACCATCCGAATGTCTGCGCCGAGCGCTTTGGCGCGCATCAGGGACTGCCCCTGCGACCCGGGCGCGCGCATCAGGTCGCCATACACGCACAGAGTGACCTCCGGACGCTCGGCGAGCCGGACCGCCATGTCGATCCGGCTCGCGGGCAGAACGCAGACTGGACAACCGGGCCCGTGGATCATGCGAACATTCGCAGGCAACAAATCCTCGAGGCCGTAGCGGGAGATCGCATGAGTGTGCCCGCCGCAGAATTCCATGAACCGGTAAGCCCGTCGCGGACCGGCTTCGGCGCCAATCGCCCGCGCGAGCCCCTGTGCGATGGTCTTGTCACGAAATTCATCGGCATATTTCATGATCGGGGTTCCCGCCCTGCACTGCCTAGTTCCTGCAGGAGCTCCAACGTGCGCTTGGCTTCTGTCGGGTCGATCTTGGATAGCGCGTAGCCGACATGGACAAGAACGTTGTCGCCGACATCGAGCTCCTCGACGAGAGCGATCGATATTTCCAAGCTAACCCCATCGATGGACACGATCGCCATATCGTCGGGAAGAATTTTCGAAATCTTTGCCGGGACCGAAAGACACATATCAGGTTGCTCCTTCCAGGGCTGACGACTGTTCGGCAGTCTGCAGAGCGGCAACCCAGGCCTGACCAAGGCTCAAACCACCATCGTTGGGCGGCAGTTTCCGTGGCACCAGCGGGTTGAGGCCTGCGCTGCAGCAACCGCGCTCAATTTCATCCGCCAGCACCGCGTTCAGAAAACAGCCGCCGCTTAGAACGATGGTATTGACGCCGGTTCTCCGCGCAGCGCGCCTGACCCAGTCGATGCAGGCGACGGCAAAGGTGCCATGAAACAGCCCGGCTCCGTCCGCGGTGTCGATGTTGTCTGCAATCAACCGCGAAAACAGCGGGCGAAGCGACAGCACGTCGCGGTCGATGGTCCAGCCCGCTTCGAGAATTGCAGTCCGCCGTACCAACGCCTCGAGCTTCATCGCGGCCTCGCCCTCATAACTCTGCAAACTTGCAACCCCCAGCAGCGCCGCCGCGGCATCGAATAACCGGCCCGCGCTGGTCGTCGTGGCTCCGCCCGCTTGATCGAGCAATGCTGACACACGCCCAGCCTGCCGCTGCGCAGCAAAGCGAGGCGCGATTTCATGACCCCGGCCGAGCGCCTGCAATACTGCGCTTGCCATACGCCACGGCTCGCGGGCTGCGCGATCGCCGCCAGGCATTTGCAGGGGCGCGAGATGCCCGATGCGTCGAAACCTCGTTCCTTCGCACAATAATAGCTCGCCACCCCAGTTACCGCCGTCGGAACCGAAGCCATGGCCGTCGAGCACCAAGGCAAGCGCAGGTCCGGCGTGCCCGTGCTCAGCGATGACAGCGGCAGCGTGGGCGTGGTGATGCTGGACGGCGACAAGCGCCCGGCCGCTTGCTTGCGCAAACCGGGTCGACGCCATATCGGGATGCATATCATGGGCAATGACGACAGGCTCCACATCAAGGGTCGATGTGAGGTGGTGGATCGTCTGCTCGAACACACAGATCCCTTCGGCCGTATCAAGATCGCCAATATGCTGGGAGACGAAGGCTTCGTTGCCCCGCGTGATGGTGACGGTTGACTTCAGGGCGCCGCCGACGGCGAGCACGACCGGCACAGACCTCGCAAGCCGGATCGGTTCGGGAACATAGCCACGTGCCCGGCGAACGAACTGAGGCCGGCTGGCCACCACCGACAGCACGGTGTCATCGGCGCGCGTCAGGATATCTCGATCATGGGTCACGACAAGGTCGGCAATCCCCTTGAGCCGCCGCAGCGCCTGCGCGTTGTCGATCACGAGCGGTTCGCCGCAAGAATTGGCGCTGGTTGCGACGATGACCGGGGCTGAACCCGCAAGCCATGTTCCTGTCGAGTGAAGCGCATGAAAGATGAGGTGATGCAGTGGCGCTACCGGCAACATGACACCTACGCGCGATAAGCCAGGAGCCGTCGCGGGCGCCAAATCATTGCGCGAAGTTAAAAGCACGATGGGACGTGCTACGGATTCGAGCAGCGCAAGCTCTGCCGCGTTCGCTTCCGCGATTTCGTTGACACGCTCTATGGAACCGACCATGACCGCGAACGGCTTCTGGGGGCGCTGCTTTCTGCTGCGCAAACGCTGCACGGCGTCCTGGTTGCGCGCATCGCAAAGCAGCTGATACCCGCCGAGCCCCTTTATTGCCACGATTTGGCCGCCGGCAATCGCCGCAGCAATGGCGTTGACCCCATGGCTAAGCCGAGGACCGCATATCGGACACGCGATCGCCTCCGCGCGAAACCTGCGGCTCGCTGGATCGGCATATTCGGCCGCGCAGGCGGCACACAGCCTGAAAGCCTTCATGACCGTGTTGCGGCGATCATACGGAAGCTGTTCGGCGATCGTGTAGCGCGGGCCGCAATGGGAGCAGCTGACGAAGGGATAAAGGTAATGGCGATTTTCTGGATCGAATAGCTCGCCCAGGCATTGCCGGCAGGTCGCGGCATCGGCAACGATCCGAGTTGACAACCTGCCGCCTTCGCTCGTGTGAATCGAAAAATCTTGTGCCGCGAGCGCCCCGGTCCGCTGAACGCAGATGTGGTCGATACGTGCAAGTGGAGGCGGCTCGAGCGGCAAAGCAGCGACAAACTCGGACGCCCGGTTACCCTCGACTTCGATTGTGACGCCCTCGGGGCCATTGACGACGAATCCCGCCAATCCGTATCGCCTGGCAAGGCCATAGACGTAGGGGCGAAAGCCGACTCCTTGCACGGCCCCGCTCACGCGCACGCGCAGCCGTGTTCGGTCGCAGATGGCGGCGGCGCTCATCGCCTGGTGTCCTCCAAGGCGCGCCTTTGATGCGCTACCTGCTCATCGATCCAACCGTAGAGTGAGCCAAAACCCTCGCCGGTCCGCGCCGAGACCGTGAGCACTTCGATCTTGGGATTGACGCGTCTTGCGTATTCGACGGTCCTGCCCAAATCGAACTCAAGCAGCGATGCCAGATCAATCTTGTTGATCAGCATGAGCGAAGAAGCGGCAAACATATCCGGATATTTGAGCGGCTTGTCTTCGCCTTCGGTGGTCGACAACACCACGATCTTGCAGGCCTCGCCTAGATCGAAGGCAGCGGGACAGACCAGATTGCCGACGTTCTCGATGAAGAGAATACCGCGCGTGAGCGGCGGCAAGCGGCGATAGGCCTCACCAATCATGGCAGCATCGAGATGACAACACTTGCCGGTATTGACTTGAATAGCTGGCACGCCGGCCGAGCGAATGCGTTCGGCATCGTTCGAGGTCTGCTGATCGCCCTCGATGACCCCGATCGTCCAGCTGCGCTTGAGCTCGGACACGGCGCGGACCAACAGCGAGGTCTTGCCTGCACCAGGACTGGACATAAGATTAAATACGAGCAGTTCGTGGGCCATGAAGAGGGCGCGGTTTTCCGCCGCGATCCTGTTATTCTTGCCAAGGATGTCGCGCCCGACCTGAATGATATGCTCGCAGCTCTTACCCGCGACCTTCAATGCAGCCGGGTCGGCGCCGCGGCTCACAAACGCCTGCCCATCATGCGCCTGATGATGGCCAAGATGATGAGGGTGATCATGGCCATGGCCGGCATGGTGTGAATGCTGCAGGCCCTGGTCGCCATGCAGATGCACCTCATGGCGATCGCAATTGTCCTGCACATCGGGACGGCCGCGAACGCGACCTTGCGCATCATGCACTTCGGCGCGTTCAGTTGAAGACGCCTGTCCGCTGCAGCCGCATACGCTACACATCAATCGATCTCCAGCTCTTTCACTCGCATCTCCTCGCCTGCTGTTACCTGCAACTGATAGCTGCCGCAGCATGGACAGCACTCATCGCGCCGTGCAATCTCGATGCTCTTCGAACAGGTCATGCACCAGGCCACGCCGGGACATTCGATGATTCTAACAGCCGCGCCCTCGGCAATGGTCCGCGTTGCAACGACAGCAAAGCAGAACCTGATCGCTTCAGGCGCAACATGGCTCAACGCCCCGATCTCCAGACAGACGCTCCGCACCTGGGAAAACGATCGGCGATGCGCCTCCTCCTCGACGATTTCGACGATGCTTTGACAAAGCGCCATTTCATGCATCGTCAACTTTGCGAAACTTGAGTGTGAATCCGACGCAGGGATCAAGCGATTCAATCACCGCACGAACCGCTTTCTGATGTCGTCTCGTCGTCAGCCCCGCGCCCTGCAGATTCCGGACAAGTGGTCCGCGCCAATGGAAATTCCATTCCGTCGGCGCAAGACATTCGAAGCGGGATATCTGGCCCTGAGGATCAAGCTCGACCGCGTGATAGAGCCGGCCCCTGGCGCATTCGATCGCGGCCGCTCCTCGTCCAGGACCTAACCTGTAGCTTTCGATGATCCCAGGCTCGGCCGATTCGATATGAGCACCGGACTTGAGCCAATCGCATAGCTGCCGGATTTCTGCAATTCTGGCCTTCAGCCGCGCGACCGCACCCGACCGACCCAGCCAGAGCCGATCACGCGTCATTTGGCGCGCCCATGGACCCGTCTCGGGCGCATGCCCACCAAGATCGGGACAATGGCAAAATGTCGGGTCATCGCCGAGCAGCCGTTCAGTGATGTTGCGGTCGTCGGCAACGGACAGGAACGAGTGCGCGATCGAGATGGACCTCAGGTCGACTTCGTCAAGCGCTGCAATGCAAAGCGCGAACGGGCTACCGGGCCTCGGCGCGCCATCTTCATCCGGCATGCCGAGTGCCGCGAGCGAAGCCACAATCTGCGCTATAGCCTCACGCCGAATAGAGCCGCGTGCTGGCCGTGCGCCGCCCACAAGCATTGACAGTCCTCGTATGAGGGACCGGATCGCCGCCGCACTGACATTCGGCGTAGGAAACCCGACCAAGAGGCCCCGCAGCAATTCTGAGATGCGCTCGGCAACGACCAAGAGCATACGACGCTGTGTCGTCGCGAGGATGATCTTTTCGTCACGTGCCGCCTCGATCGCGGACAGCAATGCGGTTTGTTGCGCAGCGGCACATACTGGGAAGAGATGCGGCAGCGCCTTGAGCAACGCCGAGGCCGGTTTGCCGGCGAACAGCCGTGCCAGTGGCGGCCGGGCTCGCGGCAGGATCTCGACCGCGGCGATGACGTCGGCAGCAAGCGATATGGTGACATCGATTTTGTTGCGAGCGACGAGGCTCATGCGCACCGCTCCGTCATCATCTCGCGCAAGAAATGCCGGCGGTCGATCGGACAGAGACGTGGCGCTTCGGTATGATTTAGCGCTCGGCGGTTGGGCGGCCACATCGTGGCAAGGACCGCTGCTTCGGCGCGGGCGCCACCCATGTCGTTGCGTGAGATCGCCGAAAGCAGGGAGCAACAGGCAATCGAGCCCAATGATGCGATTTCGCTGCCACCAAGCTCAATGTTGCGGAATCGAACTCGCAAGCGCAGGTTCGATTTCGGTCCAGCATGCCGTTGGCGGTTGCTCTTGCGCAAGAAGGCGACCAACTTCATGGCCCAAGGCGCGCCCATCATGCTAACGGGCCCTGCCCTCTGCACGTGCGAAACCCCGATCGCTTGGACCCTGAACACGGATCGTTCAAGGTCGGTCGCGTGCGCACGGCTCGACCGGCGATATCGCAGTCGGCTGCTACGAGCATCTCCTCAGGTGCCGACACATCGGGGTTCTTGCTCCTGCGAAGGTCCTGTTCGCGCTCAAGCATCATTTTCAACCGACCCGAAGCCGGACATCGACGTGCGAAAGCCGAAGACGCTTTCAGTTTTTGGAACGCAACGCACTCGCGCAGAAGTCTGTGTCGCCATCGCTCTCTTGTCAGTTGTACACGATCCAGCCAATGCCACGTTGGACGCGGGCGCCATCCGTGAGAGCCAGCCGAATGCCAGATATTCTCCAAGTTCTTCACGTGACGTAAGCCTTCATGATTTCCTGCAGGCGTTCGGCGGAATCCTCGAAATCCTCGTCGGCAGCCAACGCAACAATCGGCACGCCGCCGATCTCAAGCGTATCCAGGATGATGTTGTCGATAGAATTGAAGAACTGCACCGACCACACATTCCGTATCGCAGTCGCCTGCACTCGGCATGCGCCGTAGCCGCGAAAGATGAGCTGGACCGGACCATTGCCCACGCTCTGCTGGAGAAACGCCAGGTCGATGTCGTTCATCGGCAAAAGCGTGAGATTGATGACATGCGTGCGCATGCCAGGCCGCCAGGCGCGGGCCCGCTCGCGTGTTTCGGCGAGCACCGGCAGCACGTTCATCGCCCCATCCGGCGCGGTGCCGATCGCCAGATCGGTCGACGCCAGGTCCGTTGCGGCGCGCTGCACGATCTGCGGGATCGCCCCGACTTCAACATATTCGTGTGCCGGATCCGTCCCGATGCGCACGCGCCAGATTCCCGCAAGTACGGACTCCTGGATTCCCGCCTGAGAGCCATCTGGCAGCGCAACGACGCCGGCGACCTCGCCTTCCCCAAGCACTTCGGCAATCAGGTTGCGCTCGAGATCACTGAGATTCGAAAGCCTGTACAGTTGCGTGCGTGCGCTACTCTTCTGGCCACGAGCGGCGGCAGCTGTGTTCGATAGCAGCGTGATGGCATTCGGACAGTTTTTTGCAAGCTCGTCGGCATCGCGCCAAGCGCGCCTGGCCAGCGTCGCCACAGCCGTTGGCTCGCTATGGACGATGTCGCGACTATCCGCATTCACGGGAAACCCGCCCACCGCCGCAGCGGCGGCTTCGTATCGAATACGCGCCGCCGTTTTCATGATGCGAAGTTCCGTGGGGCTCGCCGAGAGGCAATGCTATCGGCGGTGCAGTCGCCGCCGGCGTGTGGTCCGACGATCGGTGCCGAGATGCGGTCGACCTTGACCAAACGGATCTGGCTCTTGCCGACCCGGCGCAGTGTGCCGCGCTGATGGCACTCGATCTGCGTCGGCGGGCCACGCAGGCCGAGCCGCCCACCCAGCTCGCTACCGGCGCCGCGCGCGGTTGCGCCCCCTTGCATGGGCCGCCGGTGCGCCTTGATCTGTTCAGAAAGCGCGTTTGCGACGTGGTTGGCCCACAGCGAATTTACGGGACCCGCTGCCGACAGCAGCTCCACGCCCCAACTCCCGGGATCCTGCGCGGTCAGATGTGCACCGGCGTTCGCTCTCGCTACCTCGGACAGAGCGGGCCGCGCCAAATCATGCTGCGCCGGCTGGAATTTCATCAGACGCCTTTCCGATAATCTTTGGTTCTGCTCGGCGAGCTATTAGCAAGGCACATGCCAATCCATCGTCTCGCTGCAATCGCGTGCGCGCCCGGATCAGCAGGTGTAAGCGCTTGACATCTGCTGTGCATAGGTTGCCTACGATGCAGATTCGATTTGCGAGCAAGGCGCGGTAGCGCGATGTCTGTGCGCGGCGCCGCTACCGCAGGTGGTCGGGCAATTGCGGCTCACGACCGATCAAATCCGCAAAGAAGCGATCGCAGTCCTCGCCACTGAGGCCGGCCTCGAGCCCGTCGAGTGCTTCCGAGATCCGCCTTGCTTCGTCCTCCTCCAAGAGCCGCACCGCTGTGTCGATATGGACGAGGACCTTGGCGCCGACCGACGCGCCGGAGAGCAGCATGACTGAGACACGCCGCTGTTCATCGCCATACTCGCATAGCGCCGTGATGCCGTCGGTCTCAACAATCGTCATTGGTAAGCCAAGGCACATGAATAGCGGCGGGCCGCTAGATCGGCCGCTCCCTTTCATAATTGACATGGTCGATATTGTTCCCCAACAGCCGTTCTGATACAGGCAGCGGCGAAGCCCGCAGTTTCGCCGGCGAGCCCCACTGGGCCAGCAGTTTGCAAGCCAGTTCAATCGCGGGCGCGATCTGAAAGCGCACCGGTGCAGTCAGCGGACCGCCCCAACGCTCCAGGTCCAGCGGCTGACAGCCGATCAGAGCGAGCTCTCGCGGGCAGCGGTCAAGCAGGTCGGCTGCACTCAAGACCTCTTGAAAGCCGGTCTGATGCAGACTCAGCTTCTTGGCAGCGGTAAATTTCGGCACCTCGTCATTCCGCACAAGCATCAACTTCCCGGGCGAAAGTCCATAGTCGATGGCATCGAACACGATCAGGCAATCGGCCTGCTCAAGGAAGCTGACAAGGTAGAGCCCCTGCGTGCCACCATCGAGGATGGAGACGTTGTCATCGATGGTGTAGCGACGATGAAACTCCTCTACCACTCGCACGCCGAATCCCTCGTCGGCCCATAGGATATTGCCGATGCCGAGCACCAGGATCCTTTTCTTGCTCTCCGGAGTCAGCATCCGCTTCCCAGTCAATCGCGGAACTGACGCTGACCCGAAATCATCGAGGAGATGCTCCGCCCCGACATGATGTCTTCCCGGATCACCGCGTAGATGTGAACCAGCGCAAAGGTCACGACGATCCACAGCCCGAGATGATGCCACGTATGGACGTCCTGACTGTTAGGCCAGATTGCAAATACCCAGCCGAACAGCTTGTACTGCCAGCTGTCACGGCCCGCACCCTGTCCATAAAGTGCAAAGCCTGTGACGATCATGAACGTGATCGTCTGCGTGAACATAAAGAACATCGCAAGTTGAGCCAGCCGATTGTGCCCGACGCGCCTGTCGGGCTCAACTGCGAGAAACGCGTACCAGCGCATCTCATCGTACACTTCGCGCCAAATGCAGCTGCGCCAGAGCGGCACGCGAAATATTTGCATGGCATGCGGGTTTCCCATCAGGGCCCAGTAGATGCGCAGCAGGAAGCCGACGCCAAGCACATATCCCGCAGAGAAATGCGCAAAGCGGATATAGCCGAACAAGAAATTGCCGCTAGCCTCTCCCGGCGTCGCCGGTGTCCCGGTTCCAATGAGATAGCCGGTTACGCCCAGCACCAGAATGGCCGCCGCATTGACCCAATGCCACAGTCGCACCGGCGCTTCATAGACGTAAGCGGCGCCACCGCCGCCGCCGCTAACAGTTGGCGGCGCATCGACGGCGGTAGGGTTTTGCGGAGCCTTGTCGGCCATGTCCCTACCGAACATTGACTGAAGCCATTTCTTGGCCGTCAGGACTGATCACATGGGTTGAGCAGGCCAAGCACGGATCAAAGGAATGGATCGTACGCAAGATCTCCAGGGGCCGCTGCGGGTCCGCGATCGGGGTACCGATCAGCGAAGCTTCAAAGGCGCCAATATTGCCCTTGGAATCGCGAGGAGACCCGTTCCACGTGGTCGGCACGACACATTGGTAATTGTCGATCTTGGTGTCCTTGATCTTGATCCAGTGCCCGAGCGCGCCGCGCGGCGCCTCAGTGAAACCGTAGCCCTTGGCCTCGTTAGGCCAGCTTTCCGGCTTCCACTTGCTGACGTTGGCGGTCGCGCTATTGCCGGCCTTGATGTGGACGACCAGCTTGTCCTGAAAATAACGCATCTGATGTGCCGCCCACTGGCATTCGAGTGCCCGCGTCGCAGTACGGCCAAATGTCGAAAACAGCGCGCTCAGGGGAAGATTGAGCCCCTTGAGCAGTCTGTTGGTCGGCTCCTTGAATTCGGCTTTGCCTTGCGCATAACCGATGATGTATCGCGCCAATGGTCCGACCTCGACGGCGTGGCCGCGCCAGCGCGGCGCTTTGATCCAGGAATACTTGCCGCCTTCGTCGAGCTCCTTGATATCTGTTCTGCTGCCTTTGACCTTTGCCCCCAGCTCAAAGTTCGGCTCGGTGATGCCCTCCCAGGGATGCAGTCCGCTGAACTCGCTCGGGTATTTATACCATGAATGCGCGACGAATTCCTGGATCTGCTCGGGATCGCCATGGTCGATCGGCAAAATCTCCTCAAGATTGCCGCCAAGAATGACACCGCGCGGCAGCTTGAGACTTTTCGCGGAACAGTCGTTAGCGTTTTCAGGGATGTCGCCGTAGGACATCACGCTTTTGCTGGAAAGTCCGCCGCCATGCAGCCAGTCTTTATAGAACGAGCCGATCGCCGCAATGTCGGGCAGGTAGACCTGCTCGACAAACTCGATTGAACGGTCGATGACCGAGGACACCAGGTTAAGCCGCTCCATATTGATCGCACCGGCCGCACCAGTTCCATCGATATTGATCGCGCAGGCCACGCCGCCGACCAGCCAGTTCGGATGCGGGTTCTTGCCGCCATAGACTGCTTGGATCTTGACGATCTCCTTCTGGAAGTCGAGCGCCTCCAAATAATGCGCCACGGTGATCAAGTTCACCTCAGGTGGCAGCTTGTATGCCGGATGACCCCAATAGCCGTTCTTGAACGGACCGGGCTGCCCTGATCCGAAGAATTTGGTGAGCCTGATCTGCAGGTCCTTGAAATAACCAGGGGACGAAAGCGGCCAGGGCGAGATAGACTGCGCCAGCGCCGAAGTGGACTTGGGATCGGCCTTGAGCGCAGAGATGACGTCGACCCAATCCAGCGCGTGCAGATGATAAAAATGCACGAGATGATCATGCACAAGCAGGCAAAGCTGCATGATGTTGCGGATCGAGTTCGCATTTTCCGGAATGGTGATCCCTAGCGCGTTTTCAACGGCACGCACCGAGGTGAGCGCATGGGTGCCGGTGCAGACACCGCAAATCCGCTCGGTGAACGCCCAGGCGTCGCGCGGATCCCGCCCGCGCAGAATGACTTCGATTCCACGCCACATCGTCCCGCTCGAGACCGCATTGCGGACCACGTTGTCCGCATCGAGGTTGGCTTCGACGCGCAGGTGGCCCTCGATCCTGGTCAGCGGATCGATCACAATTCGCTTGCCGGAACGATCGAGGTTGAACCCATTCGGAGTCTGGACCACCACCGTCGCCCCCTTTAAGTCGGCTTATCTTTGCGAACTGCGCGATCCGGCTTGTGGGTCAATCGCTTCACGGCCGTGATCGCCGCATGTGCGGCGACGGTCAGCCCAACCGCGCCGGCAGCGGCCATGCCGATCTGATCGGCGTTCTTCTCGATGCCGAACTGCTGGATGGTCGTGAGCCGATCGTAAAACGAACCTTTGTCCCAAAAGCCGTCTTCGGAGCAGCCGAAGCAGCCGTGGCCTGATTGAATGGGGAATGAAACGCCGCCGTTCCAGCGAAGGGCAGAACAGGCATTGTAGGTGGTCGGCCCTTTGCATCCCATCTTGTACAGGCAGTAGCCCTTGCGGGCGCACTCATCGTCCCACGCCTCGACAAATTGGCCGGCGTCGAAATGCGAACGTCGATAGCACTTGTCGTGGATGCGCTCGGAATAAAACATCTTTGGGCGTCCTTGGCGATCGAGCTCAGGAAGCCTTCCGAACGTGGTGATGAAGGTCACTAGGCCGGTCATGACCTCTGCGATGGGGGGACACCCGGGAACCTTGACGATCGGCTTGTCGGTGATCACCTTATCGATCGGTACAGCGCCGGTCGGATTGGGCTTGGCCGCTTGCACGCAGCCCCAGGATGCGCAGGTCCCCCAGGCAATGACCGCCATGGATGATTCCGCCATCCACCTGAGCCTCTCGACGAACGGCTTGCCGCCGTCAATGCAGAACATGCCCCCCTCATTCAGCGGCGGGTTGCCTTCGACGGCAAGCACATATCTGCCTTTGTACCTGAGACGGGCTTCCTCGAGGATGGCTTCAGCCTGGTGACCTGCCGCGGCCATGATCATATCGTCGTAGTCGAGCGAAATCATCGACAACAGGACGTCTTTAATTAGCGGATGGGCCGAGCGGATAAAGCTTTCCGAGCAGCAGGTACACTCGAGCCCGTGCAGCCAGATGACGGGCATACGCGGTTTGGTCTCTAGGGCATTGGCAATCCTGCTTGCGGCGAGCGGGCCGAGTCCGAAGCTCGAGGCCGTCAAACTGCAAAACTTGTGGAAACTGCGACGCGTGATACCTTGGCGTCTGATCACGCTGTAGAAGGTTTCCGTTGCCCCACTCATGAACCCCTTCCAAGTTTCTCGTCGGCCCTGACGAATTGCTCACATTCAGCAGCAAAAAATGGGCCACCGCCCGGCAAACATCTGACGGTTACCAAGCCGCCACTCCGTGATTTGCAGTGGGATCGGCGAGCTAAGCGCAAGCTGCGCAACTGAGCGCGCTCACCGTGCCAATGGTGTCCGGTTTTGACCGTCGATGTCAGAACTCCAACAATGCAGCACAATGGCTCGTCCCTCGCGGCCAATGCGTTATACTCGCTCTTTAAGCACGGTCCCGACACCGGCCGACACGGCAATTGCCGCAGTTCACGCGGCACCGCACTGCTCACCGATTTCAATGGGACTTGTTCGCCATTCTCAGATGCAATGGAGGCCGCGATCGTCGCAACTGCGCAACGACACCAAAGTGGCAGTCACCAACAACCCGAACCGGCGACCAAGAACGGCGCGATAGCGAGCCCTCCGCGCCGCAGTACACCGCCTTCACCTTTCAGGGCGGATCGATCCAATCTGCCTTGGGTCAATGACGCGCGGTACCAAGCCCGCCGGGATTGCGGGCGCAAGGCTGGGCGCGTTTGAGAGCTTTCATCCAGAAACGTTTGCCGCGCGGCGAACAGGATGGAAGTGGAGCGTCGACCATGATGAGAGGGCTACGCCGGGCTCGTGACGCAGGGAGGGCGTAGCCCGACCGGAGTTACGAGCCCGGCGTCGGCGCGATCCACAGCGGACCGCGCCGACTGGTGATCGCGGCCGGCTGGTTATGCAAGTGGTTCTTCCGCCAAGAGGAATCACTCGCGTGCCAGGCCGACACATTACCGATCACCAAATGAGGCTCTACATGAAGTACCGTCAGACCGATAGCCCGCCCGTGGCCGCCGCCAAGGCGTCGTTCAGCACCTCGACCGCTTACCGGATCGAGCAGGATCGACGCCTTCCGTCGCAGAAGAAGGCTCCTCGCGGCCGTCGCCGGCCAGATCCCTTGGCCCGCGTATTTGAGACAGAGATCGTGCCGATGCTGAAGGCCGCCCCCGGTGTGCGGCCGGTCACGATCTTCGAGGAGTTGCTCCGACGCCATCCTGAGCTCGGCGCCGGCATCCGTCGCACGCTGGAGCGCCGGATCCGGGCCTGGCGGGCGATCCACGGCGAGGAGCAGGAGGTCATCTTCCGGCAGACCCACGAACCCGGTCAGCGCGGCCTGTCCGACTTCACCGACATGGGCGAATTGGGTGTCACGATCGCGGGCGTGCCGCTCGACCATCGTCTCTATCACTTCCGGCTGGCCTATTCCGGGTTTGAGCACGCCCATGTCGTGCTCGGCGGTGAGAGCTTCATCGCTCTGGCCGAAGGCCTGCAGAATGCCTTGTGGTCACTCGGTGGAGCGCCACGGGAGCATCGCACCGACAGCCTGTCGGCCGCCTTTTGCAATCTCGACCGCGACGCCAAAGACGATCTGACGCGGCGATACGAAGACCTCTGTGCCCATTACGGCATGCGCCCCTCCCGCAACAATCGTGGCATCGCCCACGAGAACGGGGCGATCGAGAGTTCGCATGGCCATCTCAAGCGGGCGGTCGGCGACGCGCTGTTGCTGCGTGGCACCGCCGACTTCGACGATCTCGCTGCCTATCGTGGCTTCATCGATGAGATCGTCAGCCGCCGCAATGCCCGCAACGCCAAGCGGATCGACAGCGAACGTACCGCACTTCAGGATCTGCCGGACCGCCGCACGTCGGACTATGAAGAGGTGATCGTCCACGTGACATCGTCCGGCGGCTTCACCTTGCGCAAGGTGTTCTACACGGTGCCGTCGCGCTTGATCGGCCATCGGCTGCGGGTGCGCCTGTATGACGATCACCTCGACGTGTTTGTCGGCGGCACGCATCTCCTCACCTTGCCGCGCGGGCGGCCGCATCCCAATGGCAAGCACGATCAGGTCGTCGATTATCGGCACGTGATCCATTCCTTGCGGCGCAAGCCGATGGCGCTCCTCAACCTGGTCTACCGCGACCAGCTGTTCCCCCGGGAAGCTTACCGCCGAGCCTTCGACGTCTTGCGCAACTTTCAATTACCCATAATTGTTGCCTCGATTGCGGCTCCAAGTTCGATGTCGTTCAGCCGCGATAGTCCGCGCCAGATCACGGTGTTTCCTGGAGGCGGATCGTTGGCTCGGGCCAAGTATCCTCCGAGCCGCGCGATCTTGACGACATAGTGCGAGAGCGTGCTTCGTCGAGAGCAATCACCACCCCTGTCTTTCACCAAATGATCAAGAAGCCTGATTTCGGGATCTGTCAGCGCCATTTGCGGTACGGCATTCGGCGAGGAGCGATTGAGCATCGTCATCCAGAAGACGCGCCAACTCACAATGCAGAAGACCGCGATCAGATTGACCAGACGCTCAGCAGTTCGCAATTTTGAGTCCTCTGCTTTGCAGCCCGATTTGAGGATCTTATGGAAGACTTCGATCTTCCATCTCAAGGCGTACCATTCGATTTTATTGATGGCGTCCTTGCGCGATTGGACCGGGAGATCGGTGAGGAGCTTCCACTCGATTTTCTTTCGCCGTTTCGGCCTTCCCCGCTCTTGGGCATGGATCACGGTCAGAGTGAGTGCGGGATATTTCGTCTGTTTGCCAATCGGCGGCAGGACTCGTATCTTGCGGTACCTGATCTCAAGAACGGCGTCGTCGGGATCGCCTTTGTCGTCCTTGACCTTGATCCGATGTAGACCCTTGATCGTAACCTCGTCCATTTCGTCGGCAATTGTATGATTGCCGTCCCCGGCGAGCCGATCAACACAGGTTCGCACCAGGAAATGTGTTCCAGCCTCCTCGGCCAGGCAAAACAGCTCATAGATGTCGCTCTCGCGATCACCAATATGAACGCATCGTCCAGGGGCAGCGAGAAGGTCGGTTGATTGCCGTAAATTCTCGAGCCAGCGGATGCTCTCCTTCTGCTCAATCGGCACCCGTGTCGGATTGATCTTTCGCTTCAGCGCCGTCGTCCCCTTGAACTTCTTGCGGGTCCAGAACTTGATTGCCGACAGTCCGAGGGGAAGCCCCTCGGTCGTCACGGCGAGACTCGAATGCATCAGGATGCCGCACTGCGTGCGTCCTGCCGTCTTGCCCGTAAAGCCGATCAGATCCGGCTTCTCGCGCTTGAAGCTGAATTCCGTCGTGTCATGGAGGATGAGGATCGGTCCCTCCGTCGCCGCTACGCGCCCGCGCGTCGCCTCGAAATGACCGCAAAGAATATCCGCCTCGTTGACCCGTTCATTGGAGAAGAAGCGATAGGCGGCCTTCGTGTTGGCCCAATCCTGACAAACCAGCGGGATGCTTTGACCCATGTCGCTCCCGATTTGTGCGAGCAATTTGCAGAACCGGCGACCAAGCCGCTCATCCTTAAACTCGCATCCCGCAACTTCCCGATCAACCCACGTCTCGATACCGGTCGTCAATCGCTGAGCACGCGCCCCCGCGCGTTCCTTCACCAAGCCCATCGAGCACCCCGCGCTTCCGAATCAGGTGCTCAACAACGAATCACAACAGATTCTACCGATTCAAGATTTCGCCCGCGGCGCCTCGCTCAAATTCGACGTCAAATGTGGGTAATTGAAAGCTTGCGCAAACGCTTACCGGACAAGAAGGCCTGCCGGATCATGGTCGATCTCCTCGCACTCGCCCATGAGCGCGGTTGCGAGGCCGAACTCGCCGATCAGCTCACGGCCGACCTGAACGACGGCCGGCTGCCCGACCTCAACCGGCTACGTACTCACTTCGCCCCGGATCCCGCCCAGATGCCGAACGTCGTGGTGCGCCTCGCACCGCTCGCCACCTATGAATGCCTCATCGGTACTGCCGAGATCGGAGGTGCCGCATGAGCACAACCAACGTAGTCGACACCGCGCGCCTCAATCTGTTGCTCAACGAGCTGCGGCTGCCCGCCATCAAGGTGCTGTGGCCGCAATTTGCCGAGCAGTCCGATAAGGAAGGCTGGCCGGCGGCGCGCTTCCTCGCCACCATTGCAGAGCACGAGATCGCTGAACGCAGCCGTCGCCGCATCGAGCGCCATCTCGTCGAGGCGCGGCTGCCCACCGGAAAGACCTTTGACAGCTTCGACTTCGAAGCCGTACCGATGATCTCCAAGGCGCAAATGACCGCGCTCGCCGCCGGCGACGGCTGGTTGAACAAGGGCGCCAATCTGCTGCTGTTTGGTCCGCCCGGTGGCGGCAAGAGTCACTTGGCAGCAGCAATCGGCTTGGCTCTCATCGAGAACGGATGGCGCGTCCTCTTCACCCGCACCACCGATCTCGTGCAGAAGCTCCAGGTGGCGCGCCGCGAACTCAACCTCGAGGGTGCCATCAACCGCCTCGATCGCTTCGATCTCGTTATCCTTGACGATCTTGCCTATGTCACCAAGGACCAGGCCGAGACCAGTGTGCTGTTCGAGCTCATCAGCGCACGCTACGAGCGACGCTCTTTGCTGATCACCGCCAATCAGCCCTTTGGAGAATGGAACAAGGTCTTTCCGGACCCAGCTATGACCCTCGCGGCGATCGATCGCCTTGTTCACCACGCCACCATCGTCGAGATGAACGTCGAGAGCTATCGCAGGCGGACTGCCCTCGAGCGAAAGCGTGGTCCAGGGCGGCCACCGGAGCACGCGACACAAAAAACGCTCGCTTGATTGACGCTCCGCGACAATCAAAGCAAACAAAACTCTTGCGCGCGACAATCATCGCGGCGATCATCATCGCGCCGCGACACTGACTCGCCATCCTGATCGCCGCGCTCTTCCGACCCAGATCGTCGCGCTATAAACGTTCATCGTTCATCGCGCGAGCCAAGCGTTAGCGAGGCGATGGCTTGGCGCATCACGAAACCACACCTTTCTCCGGTGAGCTTCGCAGCGATGGCAGAGGCGATCTCGCCGTTTCCATGTACTGGGTCCGATTCGCGCAACGCGGATAGCAGACGACGGTGTGGTATTTTTAGTTTGACGTCGATCCGCAGCAGCAAACATCACTTGCTGATCATCCAATCTGTTCATCGCGCTTTGCCGGCGGCAAGCGAGCTAGCGAACTATGCCGGCATAGACGATATTCTGGACTTGCTCGCGGTAGTACTTGCGGATCTCTCCGGGCGCAGCCGTTCCAACCACCACGACCAGGCGCTCCTTTGGATCACAGAAAAATTGTGTTCCGTAAGCGCCGGTCCAGGTGAACTCACCTGGATTGCCTGGAACGGCCGAGAGACCCTCGCTTATGCGTACAGCCACTCCGAGCCCGAACCCAAAGCCGGCACGGTGCGGCTCCACATTAGCGACCTTGTTTTTGATCTCTGGCCCAAGGTGGTTGGAGATCATGTGATGCACCGTCCTGGGACCGAGAATGCGCTGGCCATCGAGTTCCCCGCCGTTTAGCAGCATTTGCCCAAAGCGAACATAATCACCAACTGTCGCGAATGCACAGGCTCCCCCGCAGTCAAACTTCGTCGGACTTTCGAGGAGCTCGATGCCCTGTGGCTTTCCCGTCAGTGGGTCGTCTTTAAATGGACGCGCGAGCCGCTCGCGTTGCGATCCCGACAAATGGAAAGTGGCATCCAGCATTCCGATCGGCTTCCACAGGTTGCTGGAAAGATACTCGCCTAGTGGCTGCTCGCTAACCTGTTCCACGACAGCGCCAAGCACGTCGGTCGAGAAGCCGTATTCGAATTCCGTTCCCGGTTGGTGCGCCAACGGCAGCTTGGTAATGCCTTCGATGAAAGCCTTCTTATCGCCCTTGACCGGTGGCGCTGCGAAATCCGGATAGAGACGCGCCACTTGGTCTGAGCTGTCCGGCGGCGCGCCATAGGTGAGACCTGATGTGTGGCGATAAAGGTCGTGGACGTAGATCGGGGACTCTGCGCTTCGAATTTTAACGAACCGTCAGGCTGCGATACTCCCACTTTCATGTTTGCAAATTCGGGATAGTAATCCGTAAGTCTGGCCCTCAGAGGCAGGCGACCTTGTTCCATGAGGGTAAGCCCAGCAACCGCCACCATCGGTTTGGTCATAGACGCGAGCGCGAACATCGCATCGAGCCTCATCGAGGTTCCTTTTTCAGGATCGAGTTGCCCGTACGCCTTGTAGTGAATGAGCTTGCCGTCTCTGGCGATTGCAACCACTGCGCCCGGCACGCGCTTGGCTGCGATCTCGCTAGCAAAGAACTCGTCCAGTTTGGCAAGGCGCTGCTTGGAAACTCCGACGTCATCGGCCCTCGCCTCGGGCAAAGGCGCGGAGTGTGCTGAATTGAAGCTGATACCAGCGGCCGCCGCGGCTGCAACGAGCTTATTCATTGTGTCCTCGTTAAGAATGGACGGATCTGACTTGCAATACTGCTGCTCGGTTATGACCGGCCAGCTTGGCCAGTACGCCGAAGATGCTTCGATCCGGCTTAGTGCGCCTGCCCCTCACGTGCCTCTCCTGGCACATCGTTTGTCGATGAGAGTCAAAGTGAACATGACCGCAAAGGCGAACATTACCATACCGCCGGCAACCCAACCTGCCTCGCGCCAGCGCGATGCTTGGACGTAGTCAATGACATAAGCTGACAACACTTTGGTGCGCCCGGGAATGTTGCCTCCGATCATCATCACGACACCGAATGTGCCGATCGTATGAGCAAAGCCAACCAAACCAGCCTTGAGGAACTCCAGCCGTGCCAGCGGCAGGCCGACGGTAATGAAGGCGAACAACGCAGAAACGCGCTGACTCGCCACAACTTCCTGCGGGTGGTTACCCATCGCAACAAAGGCGCTACGGATAGGCTGCACCACCAAAGGGAGCGCCGAGAGGACCGATCCGACCACGATTCCCGCAAAGGTAAAGGCGAGCGTGTGCTCGCCCCAGAAAGAGGCGAGAAGCCCACCTGGTCCGTTCGGGCCGAGCAGGACGAGTACGCAGAAACCGAGCGCCGTGGGTGGCAGCACAAGCGGCAGCGCGACCATTGTCGCCACCGCCTCGCTCAAAACCGTTTTTGACCGTGCCAACCACCACGCGAGCGGCGCGCCAATCACCAGCAGGATCATTGTCGTCACGCTGGCGAGCTCGACCGTGAGCGCAACGGATTGCCAGATTTCTGGCGAAAGGGCATCCATGTGCGTCAGCCCACCGGCGAGAGCACGTCGCCATACCGGCGCAGCGATCGCGTCGTTTCTGCGAGCAAATGCAGAATCGCAAGGCTCATCGGAAACTCCTGTGACAGGGCAGCTTCGACCGGCCTGACGGCGGCCGCTTCTCAGCTCGCCATCCAGCAATCCCCGTGCCGCTTGCGAAATGTGGTGGGCTCTGTGTCCAGCGTGAGAAAAACGCGCATAACTGCCAGAGATACTGCGGGGTGAACCTAACGCGCTGTCAAGTTTCCGGCATCTTTGTTCTCAAGCAGACAGCGACGGCAGAATGAGACGGCAGAGCGGCCGCCCGAGATGCGCATCCGCAATGTCTCGATGCAAATCCTGACGTGGATGCTGCTTCGACATGTCGGTTGTTTGTTGGTGTCGCTCAAGGGCCGGCGTGTATAAGCGCAGAACTCCCGTCACAGCCCCATTGCGAGAATGGACGAGACCGGCTCTCGGAGTTCATTCCGTGCTCAACTTTCGCCTTGTCGAGGAGAAAGACGGGCCGCGGACCGCCATCCGGCAATCATGCGCCACTGTTCTGTGAACGTAACAAACCATAAGCATACGTTAGTTGCCGAGTTCTGAGGCAACGATCTGCTACCTAAAACAAGGAGTCGCAGTGAACCTATAGCGCGTCCGGTCGGTGCAGTATATCGACGGTGATCATGCCGCGGGCGCGAGAAACACATGCACAGATCTTTTCGTTCGCGTGCTTTTGCTGCTCGCTGAAGAAAACGTCGCGGTGGTCAAGCTCACCGTCGATTTTGACGAGATCGATGGCGCAGACGCCGCACTCGCCGCGCCGGCAATCCGAAATCACCTCGTAACCGGCCCCATTGAGCACGTCCAGCAACGAGCGATCGCGCGGAATCTCGATCTCAATGGCCTGATCTGCAAGGCGCACCCGAAACCCCTCGGTCGGCAGTGAGCCGCTCGAACCGAAGGTCTCGTAACGTAGGTCGGATAGTGCGCGTCCTGCACCAGTCCAGGCCCGGCGCGCGGCATCGAGCATCCGGATCGGACCGCACAAGAGGGTCAAGGCGTCGCGCGGCAGCGAAGCGAACAAGTCATCCAAATTGAGCCTGCGCCCTTCGTTGCCCGCATGGACAATAAGCCGCTTGTTCAGCAGGGGAGCGAGAACATCCAAATAGATGGCTTGCTCACGAGAAGTAACGGCATAATGCAGAGTGAAGTCGGCATCGCGGCGCGCCAACGCCAAAGCTGCCCCGATCAGTGGCGTAATGCCGATGCCGCCCGCGATTAGGCAGTAGTGCCGGCGCGCCCAGTCAATCGGCAGCAAAGAGGCCGGCAATGTAATGGTCAGTCGGGCGCCCGGCGCGAGCGACCACATGTACTGCGAGCCGCCGCGGGAGTCCTCCGCGCGCCGCACGGCGATACGATAGCCGGTTCGCTCGGGTTCGCCGACCAAGGAATAGGATCGCGTATCCGGGCGCCCATCGATAGTGACGGCGATATTGATATGGCTGCCGACCGGATAAGCCGCGCCATCAAAGTTTTCCGGTTTGATCAGGAACTCGCGGATCGAAGGTGTCAGATCGCGCGTCGCGACGAGCGTTGCGGGTGTCCAGCTTTCAATGAACCGCATGGAGATTTCCTTTAATCGCCTGCCATCCTGATGAGCGCCAGTCCTGGCAGCAGGTCAGAATGCGTCTTGTTCCTGAGCACCAGGCGCAGATAGCGCGCCGCCACTCGGGCGTGCTCGCGCATGATTGCCTCGGCCCGTGCGCCTTCGCGATTTTCGATTGCATCGATCACGACGCGATGTTGATCTTGTGCAATCAAGAGTGTGTGGCGCGCATCCGGCAGTGTCGATTGAGTCATCACAAAGCCGCTGGGCGAGGCGAATGGGAGCGCCGACGCGCGATCGACCTGCCGGATCAAGGGAGGACTGCGCGACAATTCGGTCAATAGCGCGTGAAAACGCGCATTGAGCGCGACGTAGGAGGAAAATGCCTCGACGGAGATTGGATCCTGCCGCACCAAGCCGTCGATCTCGTCAAGACATCCTTTTAGAGGCTCAAGATCGCGCGACGGAACGCCGCGCTCGGCGGCAAAGCGCGCGGCCAGCCCCTCCACCGTACCACGCAGTTCGATTGAATCCAGGACATCTCGCTCGGAGAATGCCTTCACCATGAAACCGCCAGAAGGGATCGCTTCCAGAAGTCCTTCCTCCTCCAGCCGAACCAATGCCATTCGCACCGGGGTGCGCGATGCGCCGGTCGTCTCCACAGCCTGCAACTCGGAGATCCGCTCGCCTGGCCGCAAGTCACCCGAAAGGATCAGGTCGCGCAAGCTGAGCTGGGCGCGTACTGTTTGCGAGACTGAACGATCGCTGTCGCGCTCGACCATGCTCTACTCCGCGGCCTGCTGACCTTGCGAGGGATTCTCGGCCTCGATCATGCGATCTATCAAGCGGCGAGCCCACATCGCGCCAGCATCGATGTTGAGATTATAGAAGACCCGGTCTGGATTTTCGTCGATTGCGCGCTGCTGCGCCTCGAGAATGACCTCGTCCTCGCGGAAGATGCCAGAAACGCCTTGACGGAGTTCGGTGGTCAGGCGCTGCTCGTTCAGGCGATAATTGCGCACGAAGGCCCAGAAATAATGGCAGCTCGTTTCCGTTTCGGGCGTAATGGTGTTGAGGACAATACCATTGACGCCGGCCGATCGGTTGCCTTCCGGCGCGCCTGTTCCGGCGGGCGCCACTCCGACGTCGATATTGATGGTGCACGGCGCCTCGAAACGAATGATTTGCCAGCGGTCCACCGGACCAGGTTTTTGCAATTGCTTGGCCCAGAACGGCGGGGCGCTAATCCCCTTCATCCAGCGCGTTACGGTAGCGGTCTTCTCACCATGGGTGACGTCAAACGGCGCTTCCGCGATGGCGTTATTGCCGATGCTGGCACCGTGCACAAACGTTTCATGCGTCAGGTCCATGAGGTTGTCGACAACCAGACGATAATCGCATTTCAGGTGAATGGTGTCACCGTCACCGGCCCAAGCGGAATCATCGTTCCAGTGCATATCCGGCACCAAGCGCGGGTTGGCCAGCGCCGGATCACCCATCCACAGCCAGACGAAGCGATCGCGCTCGACCACAGGATAGGCACGCACACAGGCGGAGGGGTTGATCGTCTCTTGCGAGGGCATGAAGGTGCAGCGGCCCTGCGCGTTGAATTTCAGCCCATGATAGCCGCAGACAACGCTGTCGCCCTCAAGACGCCCTTTTGAGAGCGGCACCAATCGATGCCAACAGGCGTCCTCCAGTGCCGCCACCTCCCCGTTGGCGCGCCGATACATCACAACGTGCTTGCCGCAGATCGTGCGCGGCAACAGCGCCTGCTTCACCTCTGCATCCCAAGCGGCCGCGTACCAGACATTCGTCGGAAAGCAATGGCTCATGTGCCGATTCCTCGCTTAGGGACACCGACTGTATACATAAATTTGAAAGGGGCCAAAAAAGTGACGAATATGCGGGCTTACAATGGAATTTCTGTATACAGTAATGGTCCCAAGCGGCTCGGTCGGGCTCCGCTTCGGTGAAGATTTTTTGCGACGCACCAAAACTGCTAGCGGATGAATCCAAGCTCGCCATCGTGCACACCCGCTGCATCTAGTCCCTGCACTGTCGCAGCCTCGGCTATCGGCGAGATTCCTGGCCTGCGAAGGGACGCCGGATTGGGGCTTCTTGGCCGGCAGCACAGTTCCCTTGCCGGGATCAGACGTCGACGTCTTGGTGCCGAGATCGGCCCATGCTCTCAAATCATCCAGTGCGTAGATGACGCGACCGCCGATCTTTCGATACGCTGGCCCCGTGCCATACGTGCGGTGCTTTTCGAGCGTGCGGCCGGATAGGCTAAGATAACGCGCAGCCTCCGGCGTACGCAGGAACCGGGTGGATGGATCTGACATCAAATAGGGCATTTGAGAGCTCCAGGTGAGAGGCCGGCCGCGAACGGCGGCACTATCGCGCCATCATCATGGAGAAGCGCGCTCCCTGGAGGGATACCGAATATCGATGAAGCGACTTTCGGCACCCCAAGTAGAAAGCGCTATTCGTGGTGGCAAAGCTCACTCCTATCTAGCGCTCGTCCATTATCTAGCGACCGTCCAGCCTACGACCTTGGACAATCATGGACATGGCAAGCTGATCGGGCGACCTTCACAATGCGGATGATGCGCAGAAATTCTGCCGAACCATCGGTCTTACCGGACCATACTGGAGCACATTCACCGCCATCCGATTGTCGTAACTCGATTCGAGCTCGCCCGTATATCTGCAGCAAGAATAAGTTGGTCTCGTGCTGCCTGGCAAAGAGTTCAGAGCAGAATGATCGAGTCGAGAACCCCATCGTAACGCTATCGGCTCGGCGAGCGCCGATGCCGATACGACCTCACATCGACCGGCCCTCTAGATGTCGCACGCTTCCATCGCCTGGATGCCTACGATCCAAACAATCAATTTTACCAATGTAACGTACTGTTGCATCAAGTCGCGCACTTGAAGGGTACTGATCACTCTAGGATTTCTATGCCAAGAGGTGCCTCGGGACACTTGCCAGCAAAAGGCGGCATGACGCTGAGCAACGCCTTCTCGATCGACCTCACAAATGCCGTTCGAAGATTCAAAGACCCGTCAGAAGACAGGTGCTTATCCGATGGCGACTCGATCGACTGCAGGTTGGCTCTGGTGCGGATCTTGCTTGACGAAAAACGATAACGTAACTGAACGCCTGCCTTTGGAATGACGCGCCGGCTCCCGGAATCGTCTTCAATCGGACACGGCTAAAATGACAGCCTCGAATGATGCCGTCGCCTCTGAACGACGCAGCGGCTCGCATTCGAGTGTATTCGGGAAGGAAGCGTCATGACCACCATGGCAACTGCGGCGCCCGCGCGCGCGTCGCAGACTTGGTATAAAATTCTCTACGTTCAGGTGTTGATCGCGATCGTGATTGGCGCCATCGTCGGCTGGCTATGGCCGTCGGTCGCGACCAACGACTGGGTCAAGGCGCTTGGTGATGGCTTCATCAAGCTGATCAAGATGGTGATCGCACCGATCATCTTCTGCACCGTCGCATCCGGGATCGCACATATCCAGGATGCAAAGAAAGTCGGGCGCGTCGGCGTTAAAGCGCTGGTCTATTTCGAGATCGTATCGAGCTTTGCCTTGGTGTTGGGCCTTGTCATGGGCAATCTGGTCCAAATCGGCCATGGTCTTGCGGTCAAACCGGACGCTGCGGCGGTCGCCAACTATGTCAAGCAGGCGGAAGCCTCGAAGACCGTCGATTTTTTTCTCAATATCATTCCCGATACGGTGGTCGGCGCCCTCGCCCGCGGCGATGTTCTGCAAGTGCTCCTGTTCGCGATTCTGTTTGGCTTTTCGCTGATGGCGCTGGGCGAGCGTGGAGAACGACTGCGCGGCATGATTGACGACGTCGCGCACGCAGTGTTCGGCGTGATTGCCATCATCATGAAAGCCGCCCCGATCGGCGCGTTCGGCGCGATGGCCTTCACAATCGGCAAGTTCGGGCCGGCGGCGCTCGGTAATCTGATCGGACTGATCGTACTGTTCTATGCGACGGCCGCGATATTTGTGGTCGTCGTGCTCGGCCTGATCGCGCGGATCGTCGGCTTTTCGATCTTCAAGTTCATTATCTATATTAAGGACGAGCTTCTGATCGTGCTTGGCACCTCGTCCTCGGAAAGCGCGCTGCCGCAATTGATGGAGAAGCTCGAGCGGCTGGGCTGCTCAAAGCCCGTGGTCGGCCTCGTGGTGCCAACCGGCTACTCCTTCAACCTCGACGGCACCAACATTTATATGACGCTTGCGACATTGTTCATTGCCCAGGCACTCGGGGTCGATCTGACCTTTGGCCAGCAGCTCACGATCTTGCTCGTGGCAATGCTGACCTCGAAGGGAGCAAGCGGCGTCACCGGCGCAGGCTTCATTACACTCGCCGCGACATTGTCGGTGGTCAACCCGGCATTGGTGCCGGGCATGGCGATCGTATTTTCGATCGACAAGTTCATGAGCGAGGTGCGAGCCCTTACCAACATCACTGGCAATGGCATCGCCGCTGTGTTCGTGTCCTGGTGGGAAGGCGAGCTCGACGACGCGACCCTACATGCCCGGCTCGAGCAGCCCACCGCCGGTGCCGATACACGAAGCTCAAGGATATAGGCTCCAGGTCCTGTCCGTGATTTCAAGGCACGCTCGAACTGAGCGTAGCCAACTCCGAATTTTTCGCAGTTCAAATCGGCACAGCCGAATGAACTGCGAGCCGGAGTTCTTCTCGCGGAATCTGCGGGTCGTACCACGACTCGGTGTCGTGCCCCAAAGCGATCCAGATGACGGCGTAAGGTCGGCCGGGACAGACTATACGATTCCGACCGAACCTGGCCGGGCCTGACGGGCAAAGTTACTGGATCTATCCATGAAACGGCTTGGCGCGTGGCCAGCGAACTGGCCTCGTCCACCGATGCTGCGGCAGTGATGACTCGTGAACCAGATCGGCACCTTCACCAGGTCGAGATGGATCGCATTGAGCAAACTCACGGTGCTCCACTGCTTGTCGGCGCTCTTTAGATATTCAACGACGGGCGTCTCATTGTTCAGCGTCACGTCCTGGCAGACCCGCGGCTCGCAGCTACCCCGCCGCTGGACGTGCCTTGGCCGCATACAGTTGTGCTCGGCCGCGGCCTCCACAGCCGCGCGCGCCTGCCAAAGGGCTATCGCAGTGAAAGAAAACAGACATCTGAGCCTCGATTGTACGCACGTCGGCGCGCCATTTGGAAAGGTTTAGAACAACTATACCTACGTTTGTAATGCGCGTTTCTTCGGCACGTGCTGAGTTCAGCTGTAAGCAATTTACCCGGAACCGCTCTTGAGCGTGGAGCGGAAAGAATTGCCCCATTTTTGCCTAAAATGTTATAACTCTCCCGCCGGAGAAAGGCCGGACGGTCCAAGAATGTATAACCAGATCAATAACTTCAAACGTTCTGCCACGCAGTTTACTTTCGGCAGCATAACGCTGGCGGTGGTGACGCTAGCTTCCTTGTACCTTCAAACACATTTCGCTGCGACGGCGTTCGGCTATTTGCTGGTTATATTGCTGTTTTCATTGATCGGCAGCTTTATCGCCTCATCCGCGCTTTCGGTCTTAGCTATCGCTGCTTTGGCGTATTACTTTGCACCGCCGGCGTTTAGTCTGCGGATCGATGACCCTCAAGTTCTTCTGGTGGTTGTCGCATTCTTTACCGTCTCGATTGTCGGAACACACCTGATTGGAAAAATCCGCCAGGAAAGAGAGGCTGCGCATGAGACTGCGGCCGAACTCCGGCGCAGCACGGCCGATTTGAAGGACCGTGAAAAGCGGTGGCGCGCAATCTTTGAGCACAATCCGGCCATGTACGTCATGGTCGACGAAGCCGGTACCATCCTCAACGTCAATACGTTCGGCGCGACACACCTCGGCTATGCGCGCTCCGAACTCATCGGTCAATCCGTTCTGAGGCTCTTTCTGGAGGAGGATCGCGAGTTCGCACGCACATGCATTCGCAGATGCCTTGAAGATATCGGTCAATCGCAAACCTGGGACGCCCAAAAAGTCAGAAAAGACGGCGTGGTCCTGTGGGTGCGAGAAAATGCCAAAGCCATGCTTTGGGCCGATGACAAGCCGGTTGTCCTGATATCCTGCGAAGATATCACCGAAAAACGGCAGACGGAGCTTGCCCTACAGCGCAGCGAAGCCCATTTGGCTCAAGCGCAGGAGTTGAGCCACACAGGCAGCTTCGGCTGGAACTTCGCCACTGGCGAGGTTTTTTGGTCAAAAGAGCTTTTTCGAATTTTCCAGTTGGATCCGAAGACGATACCGAGCCCGCAACTCGTCGTCGAGCGCACGCACCCGGAAGATCGAGCTTCCGTCCAACAGACGATCGATCGAGCGATGCAAGACCCGCAGGAGTTCGAGCATGAATACCGATTGCTGCTACCGGACGGCTCGGTGAAGCACATCCGCGCGCGGGCGCGAGCGACGACAACCGCCTCTGGCGAAATCGAGTTTGTCGGGGCAGCGACGGATATCACAGTTACAAAGCAAGTAGAGCAGCAGCTACGCCGCAGCGAGGCCTATCTGGCCGAAGCCCAGCATCTCAGTCATACTGGCAGTTGGTCATGGGACGTCCACGGAGTCGATTTTGTGTATCGCTCCGCCGAAGTGAATCGTCTCTTCGGCTTCGACCCGCAAGAGACCGTGTCCATAGAGACTATTCGTTCGCGGATACATCCGGACGACCTGCCGCGGCTTCAGGACGTGCAGCGACTTGCGAGAGACGGCAAGCAAAACCGCTTCGAATATGATTTTCGAATTTTGCTCCCGGATGGCTCGATGAGGCACATACATTCTGTGGCCCATGTCGTGGTTGGCAGCGACGGCAATATCGGCGAGCTCATTGGGACACATATGGATGTCACTGAGCAATACGCGGCCAGAGAACGCCTGGAAAGCACACTTGCTGCGCTGCGCGAAAGCGAGCAGCGCTTTCGCGACTACGCTGAAACAGCTTCCGACTGGCTCTGGGAGACCGGGCCAGACCATAAAGTCACTCACTTATCGGAACATACCAGCGCTGCGGGAATCCTTGCCACAGGCCTCCTGGGTCTGCCGCGTTGGGACATTGCTTGCGACTTGGAAGACGAACCTGAGAAATGGCGGCAACATCGTGCAAGGCTAGAGGCACATCTGCCATTTCGTGATTTGGTCTATCGCACTGTCAACCGGATGGGATGTCCGATCTACGTCCGGACGAGCGGTAAGCCATTTTTTGACGTAAGCGGCAATTTTCTTGGCTACCGTGGCGTCAGCACCGACATCACCGCTATTATCCGCGCAGACCAGGCTGAACAAGAGCTGCGGAAGGCACAGGCGGAGCTCGCGCATGTGACGCGCGTGACGACGTTAGGAGAGCTGACCACCTCCATCGCCCACGAAATCAACCAGCCACTCGCCGCGATTATCAGCAACGCCGACGCGTGCCTAGGTTGGATGGGCCGCAAAACTCCTGATCTTTCCGCTGCGCGCTCATCCGTTGAATGGATAATCGAAGACGCAATCCGGGCAAGCGAGGTGATCCGTCGCGTTCGCGCGCTTGCGAAGAAGGGCGAGATCGAAATGCTTCCGCTCGACATCAATGACGTCGTTAAGGATGTCATTGCGCTGGTGAATCGTGAGCTGGTTAGCCACCAAGTGACACTGAAAACCGAGCTGACGGCAGCGCTGCCGGCGGTTCTGGGCGACCGGATTCAGCTGCAGCAGGTGATGATCAATCTGGTGATGAACGGGATCGAAGCTATGGACGCAGTTACGGACAGGACGCGCGAACTGGTGATCCAGTCATCTAGGGACGATATGGAACACGTGCGGCTTGCGGTGACTGATAATGGCGTCGGCATCTCGGAGAATGACGCCGATCGGGTGTTAGACCCCTTCTTCACGACAAAATCGAGCGGCCTTGGCATGGGCCTTTCGATCTGCCGCTCGATTGTGGAAGCTCACGGAGGGCGTCTTTCAATCGTCCACAGGCAGGGACCCGGAGCGAGCTTTCGGTTTGACCTGCCGTTGCACAAGGAGGTGGTGTCGTGAACGAACGCTCAAACTCCCAGCGCGAAGGCAGCAGAGCCGAGGCATCGGCAAATGCGATTGTCTTCATTGTCGAAGATGATGTCTCGATGCGTCGGTCGCTTACAAACCTTTTTCAATCCGTCGGCCTGGACGTCGTTGCATTCGGATCGGCCCGAGAAATGCTGCAGAGCAAACTTCCGGACGTCGTTAGCTGCCTGGTTCTTGATGTCCGGCTGCCCGGCTTGAGCGGCCTTGAGTTCCAGACTGAGCTAGCCAAGTCGAACATTCATATTCCCATCATCTTCATTACAGGCCATGGCGACATTCCCATGAGCGTCAGGGCCATGAAGGGTGGAGCGGTCGATTTTCTCACAAAACCGTTTCGCGATCAGGAACTACTGGACGCTGTGATCGCGGCGACCGAACGCGATCGCAAAAGACGGGCAGCCGAGCAGACCGTCGTGAATCTCAAGTCCCTATTTGAGACCCTCAGCCCGCGCGAGCAGGCGGTTATGAAACTAGTCGCTACCGGCTTGATGAACAAGCAGATAGCTGCCGAGCTGGGGCTCGCCGAGATTACGGTCAAGATCTATCGGGGACACGTGATGAAAAAGATGCGGGCCCGGTCGCTGGCGGATTTGATCAGGATGACTGAGACGCTGGGACTCCGTGCTAACCGTCCCGAACAAACCTAAGTATGATTTTACAATTTAACCGCGCAAGCCCACTTTTCGCCCAGGGATGGCTAATGCCTCGGCAGTCGCTAGTCCCGCGCCAGGAGGGCCTGTCTTGTCCACGCCTTTGATTTCTGTCGTTGATGACGACGCATCGGTCCGTGCGGCGACAGAGAACCTTTTGAAATCGCGTGGCTACGTCGTTCAAACGTTTGTGTCCGCCGAGGAGTTCTTGAGGTCGCCGCGGTTGAACGAAACCTCTTGTGTAATCACGGATGTGCAGATGCCGGTTATGAGCGGCTTGGACTTGCTCGCGGAAATGCGGACCCGTGGCTACGGTGTGCCATTCATTTTCATTACTGCCTTCCCCAACGACCGCGTGCGCGCCTCAGCCCTGAGCGCAGGAGCGGCTGGCTTTTTGGCCAAGCCCTTCGCCGGACATACGCTGATCGAGTATCTCGATGCCGCACTGGAGGAGAACGGCGGCGGCGGAGACACATGACGCGATCAGCCTGGCGCCGGACCGGAGCCATACCCAGATCGCAGTCTCCATAATCTCCGGCAGAACGCGGCGGCGAGCCAGACTATTATCTGTCATGTTCTTGTATCCGCAGAACTTCCGCGGGAGAGCACGTCGACGTTGCTGCGACGTCTATTCGACAGTGACCGATTTTGCAAGATTACGCGGCTGATCCACGTCCGTCCCCATAACCACGGCCGTATGATAGGCTAGCAGTTGCACCGCGATGGCATAAACCATGGGCGTAAAGCTTACAGCCATGTTTGGCAACACAATGGTCATGAGCGTATCCACCGTCGCGTCCGAAGCGCCCTTCGCATCGGTGATCAAAATAATGTTGCCGCCTCGAGCGGCGACTTCTTGCATGTTCGAGACCGTTTTCTCGAAGACGTCGTCGTAAGGCGCGATCACCACCACGGGCATAGTCTCATCGATTAATGCGATTGGTCCGTGCTTGAGCTCGCCGGCGGCATAACCTTCCGAGTGGATATAGGAGATTTCCTTCAACTTGAGCGCGCCTTCTAACGCCAGGGGCGCCGATGTGCCTCGGCCGAGATAGAGCACGTCGCTCGACTTTGCGATATCACGCGCGAGCTTCTCGATCTGTGGTTCGACCAACAGCGCCGCAGCAATCAGCCGCGGCACTTCGATAAGCTCGCGTACGAGCTTCGATTCATCGATCTCGGACAGCATGCCGCGCTCCTTGCCTGCTGCGACGGCAAGCGCCGCCATCACCGCCAGCTGGCAGACGAATGCCTTGGTGGAGGCGACGCCGATTTCTGGACCAGCCAGTGTCGGCAGCACGGATTCGCTCTCGCGTGCGATCGTTGACGTCGGGACGTTGACCACGGATATCGTGTGCAGGCCCTGGCTCTTGGCATAGCGCAACGCAGCCAGCGTGTCGGCGGTTTCCCCCGACTGCGAGATAACGATCGCGAGATCACCGTGGCGCAGAGGCGCCTCCCTGTAGCGGAACTCGGACGCAACATCGATTTCGACAGGCAGGCGCGCCAGCCGCTCGAACCAGTATTTGGCGATATAACCGGCATAACTTGCCGTGCCGCACGCCGTAATTGAGATGCGCTGAATGAAATTAAAGTCGAACGGTAGTGTGAGCGGCAGGGCTATGCGCTCGGCTGCCATATCGAGATAATGCGCCAATGTCTGCCCGACTGCTGTCGGCTGCTCGTGGATTTCCTTGGCCATGAAGTGGCGATAGTTCGCCTTGTCCACCAGGAGTGACGACACGCCAGACTTTGATGTTTCCCGATGCACGACAGCCCCGTCTTCGCCATAGATCATGCAGATCGTACGGGTAAGCACGGCCCAGTCGCCGTCTTCAAGATAGGTGATGGCATCAGTCAAGGGCGCGAGTGCGATCGCGTCCGATCCCAGATAAACTTCGCCGGTACCATGTCCGATCGCAAGGGGCGACCCCTTGCGCGCCCCGATCAAAAGATCCTCATGGCCTTTGAACAGGAATGCCAGAGCGAAAGCTCCGCGCAGTCGTGGCAGCGAGGCTTGTACCGCATCCCGCGGCGAGTAACCATTCTTGAGATACGATTCGACGAGATGCGCCACCACCTCGGTGTCGGTCTCTGAGCTGAAATGAGCTCCATTCCGCTCCAGTTCGGCCCGCAGTTCGCGGAAATTCTCAATGATCCCGTTATGAACGACCGCGACATTTTCCGTTGCGTGCGGGTGAGCATTGCTCTCGGTCGGTTTTCCATGCGTCGCCCAGCGAGTGTGACCAATACCGCTATGACCCGACGGCGGATAATCGCGCAGCCGCTCCTCAAGGTTTCTCAGCTTACCTTCAGCGCGCCGGCGCTCGATACGGAGACCTTCGAGCGTCGCGACGCCCGCGGAGTCATAGCCACGATATTCCAATCGTCTGAGCGAAGCGACCAATTGCCCAGCGACCGGACCACGTCCCAAGATGCCGACTATTCCACACATATCGATCAATGCAGCCCACGTTCAAGAAGCCAAATGTCCCCTAAAGGAGCATTTTCACGAATTTCGCGCGCCCGGTTGGGAATGGGTATCAAGTTCTGAATTTGATGCAGTTGCCTGTCACCGTCGCATTCACAGGCGTGAGTTCTATGTCTTTCAACCATCATCGCCTCGCCCAGCCACGCTCCGCCTCTGGTTGTCCGCTATCAAGTACAAACTGCGATGCGGCCGCGAATGGCGTGACTGCTTCGAGGTGGGCTCTATATGCAGGCGCGCTTGCGCGGCTTGGTGCGGCATCTAACCCCGGCACAAACAGATCCGTTGCTCGATGGCGACGATAACAACCGGCGTCGCAACAACCCCAATGCGAGGATATATCGCGCAGGGCGTCAGGCTTCATAGATTGAGGACATTTGAACCAGATCGACAGACCCGTTGTCTCACAGTAAAACGTCATGTCTTATTTGGCTCATCGTCGCTAATGAGCCATTCACGGCTCTTCAGCTCAAACTCCCGATGAACGCGCGGCGACGCGGCCGATCCGGTTAGCAGCTGGTGTGGGGGCACTGAGTCCCCGCACCTCACCGAGGGTATCCACGAGAGGCTTGCACCGGCCGAGCTCCATTGGACAGAAGGATGCAGCCTCACGGCACTCTCCACATGGCCGGGTGTCGGCGTGTTTACGCAGCCGCTCTAGGACGGCTTAAGACGCTCATCATACTCGGATGTAAGCTATACGATTGGCATCGAACACTCTATTGTACGGACGTAAGCTTTCGATATCGAAACGTTCGAAGAACTATACCGACGTTTGCTACTCTTCCTCATTTTGTCTTGCGTCTACCGTCCACTTCCTACGCGAGCTGCACTATTGGCAGAAGCGCAGAGGTAGATGCCCCTAGCGCCCAGATCGCGTGCTCTATTCGGAGGTGGGGCCGCTTTGTAGAATACGATATTGGTGTGCAGCTTCACTGTGTGCCGGCTTGCACGCCGTCATTCCCCATAAATGCGTCGACAACCGCACCTCAGCACATCGCTCTATTCGGCCGTGGCCGACCCACGCAAATGGATACAGCATGTACCTGGAGACGGATAAGGAACACAGACCGTCGGCATCCATCTCATAGGAAACATCGCTGGATCAGCGCGTCTAGCTGGGTCTGCGTGTACGGCGTTTCGTCCAGCTCGTTTGCGCGGGTGTCAAGTGGGTCGCGCGTGTTAGCTGACGTTCCTTTTTGACTCTGAATGGTACGGTCGAGAATAAATCAATGTATATAGTGCGCATTTCTATGTGAGGTGTATGACTAGAGTAACGATCGCTTTCCTTTTATTGCGGGTGGTGCGCGCTTGCGCATCTAGATCGTGAAAGGGCCCCGCAAATCGCGTTTCGAAAGGGCGCCCTCGTTCCGGCGGAACTAAGAGAAACAATGGCGGCTCAGGACTCAAAGCGGCGCGTTGCGCTGATCACCGGCGTGACCGGGCAGGACGGCGCGTATCTCGCCGAATATCTGCTCGGTCTCGGCTACACCGTGCACGGGATCAAGCGGCGGTCGTCCTCGTTCAACACCGCGCGCGTCGACCATCTCTACCAGGATCCGCATGCCGGCAACGTGCCGTTCCTGATGCACTATGGCGACATGACGGATTCGACCAATCTGATCCGCCTGGTGCAGCAGATCCGGCCGACCGAGATCTACAACCTCGCCGCCCAGAGCCACGTCCAGGTCAGTTTCGAGAGCCCGGAATACACCGCCAACGCCGACGCGATCGGCGTGCTGCGGCTCTTGGAGGCGATTCGCATCCTCGGCATGGAAAAGGAAACGCGGTTCTACCAGGCTTCGACCTCGGAGCTTTACGGGCTCGTGCAGGAGGTGCCGCAAAAGGAGACCACGCCGTTCTATCCGCGCTCGCCCTATGGCGTCGCCAAGCTCTACGGCTACTGGATCACGGTGAACTACCGTGAGGCCTATGGCATGTTCGCCAGCAACGGCATCCTGTTCAACCATGAGAGCCCGATCCGCGGCGAGACCTTCGTGACGCGCAAGATCACCCGCGCCGTTGCCCGAATCGAGGTCGGCCTCGAGAACAAGCTCTATCTCGGCAATCTCGACGCCAAGCGCGACTGGGGCCACGCCCGCGACTATGTCGAGGGCATGCACAGGATCCTGCAAGTCGACGAGCCCGGCGACTTCGTGCTCGCGACCGGCGAGACGCGGTCGGTCCGCGAGTTCGTCGAGCTGGCGTTTGCCGAGGTCGGCCGCAGCATCGAATGGCGCGGCAAGGGCGTCGAGGAGGTCGGTGTCGACAAGGCGTCCGGCAACACCCTGGTGCAGATCGATCCGACCTATTTCCGCCCGACCGAGGTCGATCTTCTGATCGGCGACGCCAGCAAGGCGCGCGCCAAGCTCGGCTGGACGCCGAAGACGCCGTTCGCGCAGCTGGTGAAGGAAATGGTCGCCAGCGATCTCGTCGAGGCCAGGCAGGACGCGGCCAATGGCAAGCACGGCGTTTGAGCTGAAGGGCAAGACGGTCTTCGTTGCCGGCCATCGCGGCATGGTCGGCTCGGCGCTGATGCGCCGGCTGGCGCGCGAGGAGGCCGATCTCCTGACGGTGTCGCGCAGCGAGGTCGATTTGCGCGACCAAGCCGCGGTCAACGCCTGGTTTGCCGCCAAGCGGCCGCAGGCCGTGTTCCTCGCTGCCGCCAAGGTCGGCGGCATCGTCGCCAACAACACGCTGCGGGCTGAATTTCTCTACGACAATCTGGCGATCTCGAGCAACGTGATCCAGGCGGCGCACGCCAATGGCTGCGAGAAGCTGATGTTCTTCGGCTCGTCCTGCATCTATCCGCGCCTGGCGCCGCAGCCGCTGCGCGAGGATTCGATGCTGACCGGCCCGCTGGAGCCGACCAACGAGCCCTATGCCATCGCCAAGATCGCCGGCATCAAGATGGCCGAGGCCTATCGCAGCCAGTACGGCGCCGATTTCATCAGCGTGATGCCGACCAATCTCTACGGCCCCGGCGACAATTATCACCCCGAATACAGCCACGTCGTCGCCGCGCTGATCCGCCGCTTCCACGAGGCCAAGGTTTCGGGCGCCGGCAACGTCGCGGTGTGGGGCACCGGCACGCCGCGCCGCGAATTCCTCTATGTCGACGATCTCGCCGACGCCTGCATCCATCTGATGAAGACCTATTCATCGCCCGAACTGGTCAATATCGGCACCGGCGAGGACATCACCATCGCCGAGTTCGCACTCATGGTCGCGGCCGCCGTCGGTTTTCGCGGTGAGATCAGCTTCGACACGTCGCGCCCGGACGGCACGCCGCGCAAGCTGCTCGACATCAGTCGTCTGGCCAGGCTCGGCTGGCATGCCCAGACCGCGCTGGAAGATGGCATTCAGCTAGCGTATCGGGCATATCTCGCCGACAGCAAATGGACGGCACTGCTTGTCCCCGACAAGTGGCGTAAGCAGGCCCATCCGAGGATCCGTACACGGGTATCACCTAGCTGGCCCCGTCGCTCGCGTAACGATTAACTTTGCCGCGCGTTGCCCAACGCTCTTCGTCAGCAGCGCTCGGTTGGACGTTCGATTCATCCAAGTGACACGCACATCCCAGCTACGGTTCAGCGAGCCAACTCGCAGGAACAGAGGAATGGTTGTGATCGAGAGTGCCGTTTTACTGCTATCAGGTTGAGATCTGATCGACTCTCAGCCTTGAACGCCGGCGCCGCAGCCGATCATTGGCTCGAAACGTGCCGGTGTCCTTTTCCTCTCGATCGGCGGCCTAGCGAGGTTCGGCCATAACCATCCGCGCCGACAGCGTGACGATGCACATGAGCGCGCCTAACATGCCGAACGCAAAAGGCAAGCCGGTCATGTGTGCGACGAGCCCGATGCTGGCGGGACCCATCAGTATACCGGCGTAGCCAGCTGTCGTGATGACCGCGATTGCAACGCCCACCGGCATCACCTTCTGTTTGCCGGCGCGGCGACACAGCACAGGTACAACATTTGAAATACCCAATCCAATAAGCAGGAACCCCGCCATGGCAATCACCGCAACCGGCGCGGCGACCACAGCCAGGAAGCCTATCATGATTGGTAGAGTTCCGAGCATCAATGTGGCACGGTCGCCGATTCGCTCCACTACGGCATCTCCGCCGAGACGTCCCGCAGTCATCGCGATGGCGAAGAGCATACAGCCAAGACCTCCATGCGCCTCAGCGAGAAGATCTTGCCCAACGAGAAGCAAAGCGCTCCAATCAAGCATTGCACCTTCGACAAGAAACGTAATAGCCGCGAGCGCAGCTATTAGCACCACACTGCGATGGGGCAAGACAAACACTGGCCCCTGCTGCCTTACACTCGTCGCGGTCAACCGCGGCCAGGCCGACACAATCGCGATCATCATAAACATCGAACAGACTAACGTTGAAAAAAGCGGACCAAGCTGAAGCGAAAGGAACAAAGTCACGGCAGCAGAGCCGGTGAATTCGCCGATGCTGTAATGGGCATGGAAGCCGGACATCAATGGACGGCCGGTGGCGCGCTCCAGTTCAATCGCATAGATGTTCATGGCTACATCGATCGCCCCCAGTGAAACGCCGAACGCAAACAGCGTGGCACCGAGCGCAAGAGGTGTTCCGGCGATAGCAAGCCACGGCAGGATAAGCGCGAGGCCGAGTCCACCGACGAAGATAATGGGCTTGCTGCCGTACCGCGCATTCGACACGCTGGTCAAAAGCATAGCGAGAACGGATCCCATTCCGAGACAGAGCAGCAGAAGACCGAGCATGCGGTCATCTACCGCGAGCCGCTCCTTGGCGAGCGGCACCAAAGGCGCCCACGCCGCGAGGCCAAATCCGGCAACAAAAAACGCAAGCCGCGTCCCAAGCAGGCCGGCTGCCCAATTGGCAGATGGTATCACAGGCACTCCTGAGAGAACGGGCTGGTGAGCGCGGCGCCCCTCATCCTGTGTGCGCCGCCTGCAAGCGGTCCGATGATGGCCTCACGTTGGCATTTTTCATCCCTGCAAATGCGATGCCATCGCAAAAGCTCGAGCCACTCCCGGAGTGGCAAGCGTCAACGCGGAATGATCGTCAAGCCCCGGACACCGGTTTGGCCTATCTTTCTCGGATAGCTAGCCGTACGAAGGACACTAGTACCCACTTTTCTTGGAACGTGAGTCGTGATTCAAGGTCGGGATGATACCCGAAGCAAGAGAAGTCCGCCTTTCGAGGCAAGATCGCAAGGTGCTAGAGGCGTGTTGTCGCTCACCGATGACATTGCAGCGCGATTTGAAGCGGGCGCGGATAGTCTTGTTGGCGGCGGACGGGCGCAGCACCCGGTCGATCGCCAAGGAAGTTGGGGTCCAGCCGCGGATTGTCAGCCTTTGGCGGCATCGCTATGCCGACCATGGCCTTGAAGGGCTGCAAGACAAGCCGCGACCGGGCAAGCAGCCGATCTATACGAAGACGACCGACAAGCGGATTCTGAAGCTGTTGGATAAGCCGCCGCCGCACGGGTTTGCGCGCTGGACCGGTCCTCTGCTGGCCGGAGCGCTGGGCGATGTTGACGTCCAATATGTCTGGCGGTTCCTGCGCAGCCACAAGATTGACCTCGCGGCTCGCAAGTCCTGGTGCGAGAGCAACGACCCGAACTTTACGGCCAAGGCCGCCGATGTTGTCGGCCTCTACGTCGCCCCGCCGGCGAAGGCCATTGTGCTATGCGTGGACGAGAAGCCTTCGATCCAGGCTTTGGAGCGAGCGCAGGGTTATCTGAAGTTGCCCAATGGCCGCGCCTTGACCGGCCAGAGCCACGATTACAAGCGGCATGGCACCACAACATTGTTTGCGGCGCTCGAAGTCGCCACCGGAAAGATCATCGCAACGCATTCAAAACGCCGTCGCCGCGTCGAGTTTCTCGATTTCATGAACAGCCTCACCGCGGCCTTTCCGAGCCGCCAGCTTCACGTCATCCTCGACAACCTTAACACCCACAAGAAGAACGAGGACTGGCTCAAGGCCCACCCCAACGTGCAATTTCATTTCACGCCGACAAGTGCGTCCTGGCTCAATCAGGTCGAGGTATGGTTTTCGATCTTGCAGGGGCAGTCGCTCAGCGGCACCTCCTTCACAAGCCTCAAGCAGCTTCAGGACCACATCGATGCCTACGTCAACGCGTACAACGACAAAGCCGAGCCCTTCGTCTGGACCAAGAAAAAGGTCCGTCAACGCCGTTTCAAAGGCCGCCGTATCACTCAGCTCTGATTCCGGGTACTAGTCTTTGCTTGTTCCGACGGTTAGAGGCGCAACAGCTCGAGTTGCCTTTGTCGCAAAGCGCACAAAGCCGACGGCACCCGGACCTTGCGTTTACTTCGAGAAGAACACCACAGCTCGCGTGAACACGGCCGTCAGCTCCCCGGCAGCATTTGCTGTCAATCTGGAAGCTCTCACAAAACGCAAAGGCGCTGCGCTACGCCTGAGCTCAATACAACGAACATTCATGGAGGACCGGAGCTGACCGCGGGGAACTTCTACGCTATACCGGGGCATCGGATCGCGGCAGATCATCCGAACGTGACGGAAAATCAGAGCTGCGATTCCAAATTCCCGGTGTCGGAGCGCTGGGTTGTGATGGAGCAATCAACCAAATCCTCCCTGCCATTTATGTTGGCGCCAGAAGGGCAGCATCGGCATCGCGTGCAGTCATCAATTACCTTTGCTATCTGGTTAGGTCCAGGAAGCGCGCGTTCGATAGCGAGCTGGTCGCCGGCATCCCTCAAGCGCTTATATCCGCGGAGCGCCGCGACTGTCGTTCTGACCAGGTCGGACTGTGCGTGGTAACGAATGAGTATAGCAAGCAAAAATCGATCAGTATTGTCGCCGTCATCACGCTGTAAGCCCAGCCGTTCTGCACGAGATCGAGCTCGATCAACACCCGTGACAGACCGAATCCCACGATCCAAGCATCAAAGCTCATGCAAATGCGTCGAAACATCTCCGGATCAAGCCGCCGAATGACGTAGGATCCCAGCGGGATGCCGAGCAAAACACTGGGTATAAAGGCATAAAGCAGGCTGCCGCTTTCGGAAATGAAAAGGCCGAGCTTGTAGTAGACAAAGGCAGTTGCGCTCGATTCCACTACGCGAACCAGGGCAAGACCGGCGCGAAATTCGTTTTTGACGAGGCCCTGGTTGTTAAACAGCATGGCCAAAGGCGGGCCGGAGATAGTCGTCACCGAATAGAGGATGCCCAGCATCGACCCGAATGGCAGACCGATCAGCCAGCTCGCTTCGATAGGGCGGCGCCAGCCCGCGGCTTGCAACAAGATCAGGGGCAAAATGATCGTGTACGTGGCGAATTTGATCCAGCCCGGCTGCAGTGAGGCCAACGCATAGCCCCCGAGCGCAATGCCTGGCAAGAGCCCAAGCAAGATGGGAAACACTCGTCTCCAAACCGCCGGCACACCCTTCAGATTGATGAAGAGGACGTAAACGTTGACGAAGACTTCGATGATAACAATGGCCGGGTTGAGAATGCGATTGGGGTAGAAAACCAGCGCAAGGGGTACAGTGAGCGACGAAAAACCGTAGCCAATGGCTCCATTTACAAAGGCCGCAAAACAAGTTGTTGCCGGCCAAAAATAGCATAGCACCATCAAACTCAGGCATTTACTTAACCTTCCTAGTCCGGAGCGCGTCCGATCACACGTCAGCGAATCAGACGTGGACATTGGTCATCAGGATTGCGGCAGATTCCGCCCTCGCTTCGCAGCTCCGGCGACCTTCACATTGGTTTTTGGCCGTGGCCAAGCGCGCTAGTTTCTCTTATTATCGACTTCGGTTGTATGAAGCTGCGTTGTACTTCCCCTACCCGACCGCGATCACTCAGCTAATACGTGTCAGTCTATTTTTCGGCTTGTCGATCGCTGGTTTTCGTATCGAAGCCATGACTGCGGCGGTCGTAGATGCGAGGGGCTCCTGACGACCAGTTCCGAACGGTCCCCAGTGGACTTGAACTGTCGGCAACTAAACCCTAAGGTCGTTGCAACCCAGAGGTCGTCGTTTTCAACTAGCAATGCGAGGCGCTCAGACGGGAGTAAAGCAATTCGCTCCAGAGACGTTGGGATAATAGCAACATCACCTTTTCAGCGTTGACAAGTTCTTCGCCGGCCGCCTGACGCTCGCCAAGCTGGGCAGCATGTGGCGACGATCTCGTTACGCGAAAAGCATGAGGCCGTCCCAGGCTCTATCGCTGACCACACCGGCATCATGAAGCGGCCGCATTTTTGGCAGTGTGCAGCCCTTCTCCTCGGGCAAACGATGGGTCAAAACAGGCGCAGCAGTTGGACATCATCCTTGTACCCTCGTGAATTTCGACTCGATGAAATCACCGCGGTCGGCGAACAACGCCCTATCTGGAGTAGCAATCGAGCGAACGCGGATTGATTAATCGTTATTGTTTGGCCAGCTGGGCATCAGCAGCGCCGGTGAGTTCAACCTCGGTACCGTTCTTCGCGTGACCGGCACTCGCGTTGGCTCGGTGATCGGACGCGATCGCGACATAGACCGCCGGCAGCACGAAGAGAGTGAAGAGCGTGCCGATAGACATGCCAGCGACAAGCACCAGCCCGATCGAAAAGCGACTCGCGGCGCCAGCTCCCGTTGCGGTCAACAAGGGTATGAGGCCCGTGACCATCGCCGCCGTCGTCATCAAGATTGGACGCAACCGGACGCGCGCCGCCATCTCTATAGCCGAGCGACGGTCAAGTCGCTCCTTGAGCTGCAGTTCATTGGCGAACTCAACCATCAGGATGCCATGCTTGGAAATCAACCCGACCAGCGTCAGCAGTCCGACCTGGGTGTAGATGTTGATCGTCGCCCAGCCCAAAAATAGCGGTATCAGGGCGCCGACGATTGCCATCGGCACGCTGATCATAATAACGAGGGGATCGCGCAGACTTTCGAACTGCGCCGCAAGCACCAAGAATATGACGATAAGGGCAAACGCGAAGGTAATGGCCAGTTGGTTACCCTCGTGCACATATTGCCGGGCGTCGGCAAGGAAGTCGTGGCTGAAGCCTGCGGGCAGTTTCTTTGCCTGCGCTTCCAGGAAGTCCACGGCCTGACCGATTGTGACGCCGGGCATCGGCACGGCTTGAAAGGTCGCGCAGTTGAGCTGGTTGTAGTGCGTGAGTGCGTTCGGATCAGTCGCAGTCTCCACCGAGACTACGGTAGACAGCGGAAGCATCGAACCTTTCGCGGTCTTCACATAATAGTTTCCGATCGCTTCCGGGGCCAGGCGTTGCTCGCGGGGCACCTGCGGGATCACTTGGTATGAACGGCCTTGCAGATTGAAGTGATTGACGTAGTTTCCGCCAAGTAGGGTGGCGAGCGCGTTACCGATATTCTGCATGGTGATGCCAAGATCGTTGGCCTTCGATCGATCGACCTTGATTCGTACCACGGGCTGATTGAACTCGAGGTCAGAATCGCTGACCATGAACAGACCGCTCTTGCGCGCGGCATCCTTCAGGTTCGACATCTGCTCATAGACGGATTGGAAACCTAGCGTCGAATTGACCACCATCTGCACTGGTAGCCCGTCCGTGCCTCCCGGAAGCGACGGCAGGCTAAACGCGAATGCGTTAATACCTTCGATTTTGGACAGCTCGACCTGGACAAGGGACTTTAGCGCGATCGATGACCGCTTGCGCTCATCCCAAGGCTTGAGCAACATGCCGGCCATCCCTCCCCGCGAGCCGCTAGTGCCGTTGAGCACGAAGCTCAAATCGTTCTCGGGAAACTTCTGAAACGCCTTTTCGAGCTTGGCGCCGTAATAGTTGAGGTAGTCGATGTTGGCGTATTTCGGCGCTTTGGTTAGCGCGAATACAATCCCTTGATCTTCCTCCGGCGCGAGTTCCTTGGAAGTGTGCATATAGAGAAAACCGACGAGACCCAGCATGGTCAGGGCGAACAGCCCGGTAATCGGACGATAGTCGAGCGAGCGGTCGAGCTTGCGTCCGTACCAGCGTGTCGTGGCGCCAAACACGCGGTTCACAACTCTTGCAAACCGCCCCTCCTCAGCGCTCTTCAGGCAGACCGAGCACATCATCGGCGACAGCGTCAAAGCGATCACGCCCGACACGATCACCGCCCCCGCCAGCGTAAACGCGAACTCGCGGAACAGCGCGCCGGTGACGCCCCCGAGAAAACCGATGGGCGCGTATACGGCGGCCAACGTAATCGTCATGGAGACGACGGGGCCCACGATCTCGCGCGCGCCTCTCGCAGCAGCTTGGAGGGGCGGCGCACCTTCTTCCAGATGGCGATGAACGTTCTCCACCACGACGATCGCGTCGTCGACCACGAGACCGATCGCGAGTACCATCGCAAGGAGGGTAAGGAGATTGAATGAAAATCCCAGCGCCAGCATCATGCTGCAGACACCGACGAGCGACAACGGAATGGTAACGACGGGAATGATGACCGACCGCAGCGAGGCCAGGAATAGAAAGATGACCACCACTACTATCACCACGGTCTCAATGAGCGTCTTCTCCACTTCATCGATCGACGACTGAATGAATTTGGTGGAATCGTAGGCCACTTTCATCTTCAGTGCCGGCGGCAGGTTACGTTCCATTTCTGGAAACAGCGCCCGAACACCTCGCACTATGTTTAGCGGATTGCCCTGCGGGCTCGCCTGGACACCGATGAAGACCGCGTGCTCGCCGTTCATGGAGACGCTGACATCTGTGGTCTGCGCGGCAAGCTCGACTGCCGCAATGTCCTCCATGCGTACAAAGCCGCCGTCATTCGCTTTGACGACCATGCGCTTGAAGTCATCGACACTCCGCAGGTCGGTGTTTGTCGTGACGTCGGAGATAGTGAAATAGCCCTTGGTCTGACCGGACGCGGCCTGGAAGTTGTTGGCGGCGATTGCAGCCGAAACATCTGCCGGCGACACGCCGTGCCCCGCCATTTTCGCAGCATCGAGCCATAGCCGCATCGCAAAACTTTGGCTGCCCAGGATATCAGCCGCCGCGACGCCGTCGACGGTCGACATAACCGGTTGCACGACGCGCGAGAGATAGTCCGAGATCGCGCTGGCCGTCAGTTCCTCGCTGGAGAAGGCGATGTACATGACAGCGGTAGCCTGACCGCTTGACTTAGTGACGACCGGATCGTTCGATTCTTTCGGGATTAACGATTTGACTGAATTGACCTTAGACAGCACCTCGGTGAGTGCCTCGTTGGGATCGAAATTGAGCTTGATGTAGACTTGGATCGTCGACGCACCGAGCACAGATGAGGAAGTGACATAGTCGACGCCCTCTGCGGAAGTGACCGCCTGCTCCAGAGGAGTGGTGATGAACCCCTGGATCATGTCGGCGGAGGCGCCAGGATAGGAGGTCGTGATATTGACGACCGTGTTAGACAGTTTGGGATACTGCCGGATTGGCAGAACAGCGGCCGCGCGAAGGCCGATCAGCAAGATCAGTAGACTGACGACGATAGATAAAACCGGACGCTTGATGAAAAGCTCTGTAAATGACATCTCGACTCGCATTCAAAGAGGGTGACGCAAACTCGCTAGCGAGTCGCGCGACAGCCATCGTCATTAAAGCGGCAACTGCGGCCAGGCCCCTGCTATAAGCGAAACTAAAGTGGCCGCTCTAAAGACTCGTACGTTCCCAAGCAGAGGCTCAGCCTTCCGCTTCTTCCATCCTCGCTGCTTATGATGAACGCCGATCCCGCTTGGCTGAGTGCGATCTCGAATAGGGAGCGCCTTCGCAAGATAAGACCCAAGTCCTTTTTGCGCGTAATCAGCCTGAGGTCCGCCTCAGGATGTGGAGGTGGGCTCACGTGCTTCCATTTACTCTCGTGCTCAAGTCTGAATGGAGCGCAAAACCGTCTAGGTGAATCGCGTCAGTTCAAGGCTTCGACCCGTTCGATCGAATGATTCAGCTTTGAAAATCGAAAGTATGGACAACCTGGCAGATGCTCAACTCTACAAAGGTAAGCGGGTGATATCGCATGGGCTGCAAAGTCTATACCAAGGTTTGTTCTCGGTCCGACTCAAACTTCCACAGTATTCCCTCAGGCGGGTCGGGCGACGGTCCCGTCTTGTACGCGGCTTCGTGCCACTCAAGCTTCTTCTTGGGCTTTCTCATCATCCCTAGCAGGCTGTTGAAGAACTCAGCCGCGTTCGCAAACGAAGGCTGAATCGTCGCCATTGTGTATGTAGAAGTGACCGACGAGCCTGCCCGCCGTGCCGATCATAGCCCATCCGCGACCGCAGGCGGGGTCATTCTCATCGTGCCCTTCCCATGAGAACTCCGCGCAGGCCGAACCGTCTCGCGCGCCGTAGCGGACATCGAGGAAGCCGTTTAGCGCACCGAAGGCAATTTCACCGTCGGACTTGCCCTTGAAGGTGAGATGCGCCTCGTCGACGAGGTCGAGGAAGTCGCCGTCCCAGTTGTCCATTTCGACGATGCGCCAGCGGCCAGCAAAGGCCTTGGCGAAGCCGGGCACCTTGGCCATCAGCCGGCCTCCGCGATCAGCTTGGGCAGCCGCACCAGATTGTAGGCGGCGGCAGCGAAGGTAAAGGCCCATCCGACGCGTTCACGGCCACGGAAGCGGGTCTTCTCTTGCCCGGCGACCGTCTTGATCCAGCCGAATGCCTCCTCGATGCGCTTGCGGATGCGCTGGCTGACGGCATAGCCGCCGTGCCGGGTCGTTCGCCCGTCGATCGCAGAGCTGCGGCCGCTGGTGTTCTGCGCAACATGCGGCGTCACGTTCATCGAGCGCAGCTCGTTGACGAAGTCTTCGGCGTCGTAGGCTTTGTCGGCGCCAAGCGTGATCGCTGTCGGCCGGTCGGCACGCGGTTCGATCATGTGCAGCGCGGCCACCCGTTCGGCATGCCCGTCGGCCCGCGTCAGGCAGGCGTCGACCAGCAGGCCGTGGCGGTTCTCCATCAGCCCATGCCCGATGAAGCACAGCTTCGTCTCCTTGCCTTTGCCCTTGCGGTAGAGCCTGGCATCCGGATCGGTGGTCGAAGCATGGGTGTCGTTTGAGCGTTTCTGGCCATGGAAGTCCGCTTCGGCATTGCGCCCGCCGCCTGGCGCCGGCGGCTCGCCAGAGCCATCCTTCGGCTTCACGCTCTTCATCGAGGCCCAGGCCTCGATCAGCGTGCCATCGACCGAGAAGTGATCGCTCGACAGCAGCTTCTTCACCTTGGGCTGCGCCAGCACCGCCGCCAGGAACTTGGCCGCGATGTCGCCTTCCAGCAACCGGTCGCGATTCTTCGAGAACACCGAATGGTCCCAGGCTGCGTCGTCGACGCCAATTCCGACGAACCAGCGGAACAGCAGGTCGTATTCCAGCCGCTCCATCAAGAGCCGCTCCGAGCGGATCGAATAAAACGCTTGCAACAGCATCGCCCGCAGCAGCTTCTCCGGCGGGATCGACGGCCGCCCAATCGGCGAATAGAGCGCGGCAAACTCGCGCTCCAGCGTCGACAGCGCCTCGTTCACGATCGTCCGGATCGCTCGCAGCGGATGGTCACGCCGCACCCGCGCCTCCAGATCGACGTAGCTGAACAGCTCGCCCATTCGATTGTCGCCGCCGCGCACGCCCCATCTCCGAATCTCGTCGGAGCCAATGAATCACGGTCGCTGGTCGGCGGCGAGCACCTTTTTCAACAGCCTGCTAGGTCGGCTCGGAAGCGATCGACTGCGCCACTCGTTTTGCTCGAGGCGGGATGCAAATCTCATCTCGAAGGACCTAATCCGCCCACACGATCGGGTTGTAAAAGCCGACATGCACAGAATTGACTCAGAGAGTCCGCGTGCAGGCGATATGCTCTCGCATCATTGAGAGCTTTGCGCTGGACGGCGATGAATGTGGCGACATTTATGTTGGCCGGCGTACGGGTCACGAGATGATCTACGCCGGCAAGGTCGACCACGGCTTCGACAAGGCCTCGGCCACCGATCTCCACAAACTACTGACGCCGCTGATCCGCAAGACCCAGGCCCACACCAAACGCATCGAGCATAAGGCGATCTAGGTTGCGCCGAAGCTGTTCGTCGAAATCGAGTAATCTTGTCAACTGCCGAAGGTAAGGGGCGGCATTCGCTCTTTCATGGTGTCGGGGAGGATCCATCATTACCTCACCGCGCTGCAGCTTCTGCAATGATACCCGCTGGCTCTGGGAGGTGAATCCGGCTCAGCCATACAAAGACCACACGCCTGCATGCGCGGCGCACTGTCAGGATGCCGCGTCCGGTCTGTTGCAAACCCGACGATCACGGCTTTGTCCCGCCCTCGCCGCAAGAATTCAAGCCGGATTTGTATCGGCGCTAGGGCGCCTACTCATAATTCGCCGTGTTCGCTTTACCACTAAAACCAGTCATCGCCGGGCGACCAGGGCATGTCGGTGATGGGCGATGAGGCGACATCGCGAGCTATTTTTGATTTTGACGCGACGAACTCCTTCGAATTTCTTTAAACATGCGTATTCAGATTGGTACGTTGCTTGCTTTGTTCAGGACCTCATCACCCACGATTATCTTCTGAGCGGACCTGCGTCGCTGCAAATGCAAAGTCCGCCCGGAGATCGCCGTGCGGCGAAACTATGGAACCGGTGTAGACCGGGGTATCGGTCTAAATAGCAGACTGCAGCGCAAAGGTGGCGATGCTGAACTGGCCAGTCGAGGGGAGCGGTTGCAAAGGCCGTCGTGACTTCTGGTAAGACCATCGTTGTACACGATAACGCCATTGACCCCGTCATTTCACGCGCACGACCGCATTAAACTTCACGTCTGATTCTGATCTAGAATGATGAGGTAGAACATGCAAAGGCGTGGCGCGGTGGTCGACCAGCCACTGAAATGAAATCAGGTCGTTCTTTAGTGCGTCAGAAGGGACCTAATTCGTTCTCACGATGAACCGTAGTTTGCTTCCGGACCGTAGCTGAGGAGATTGGGGCGCAATGACGTGTATTGTTGGACTGGTTAATAAAGGCACTGTTTACATCGGTGGCGATAGCGCCGGTTTGGACTCGAACTATTCTCTCGTCGTCCGCAACGACAGGAAGGTATTCCGGAGCGGTGATTTCGTCATGGGCTTTACCAGCTCATTCCGGATGGGACAGCTTTTGGCGTTTGGCTTTCATCCTAACAGGCCGCGCGTGGGTGTCGATGTGATGACTTACATGGTCACCGACTTCATCGACGCCGTGAGAGCTCGAATGAAGTATGGCGGCTTTGCTAGGACGAGGGATTCTGCTGAATACGGCGGGAGGTTCCTTGTCGGCTACGCCGCCCGGCTGTTCCATATCTCGGACGATTACCAGGTTGGAGAATCGGTCCATGGGTTCGATGCGTGCGGATGCGGTAATGCGATAGCGCTCGGCTCGCTGAGATCAACACGCGACTGGAATGACCCCAAAGCACGCCTCCTTGAAGCTTTGGGCGCCGCCGAGACGTTCAGCGCGGGTGTCCGCGGGCCGTTCTATTTAGAGCAGACGGACTGCACAAATAATTGAACGATCCTTATCGTCCTCAGTCTATCCGACGACGTCATACGTGCCAGCCTGAACCTGTGTGCAGTTGAATTTGCTTGAGTGAAGGTGTTCCTGGGCAGTCGTTCAGTTTAATTGCGGGTGATCTCCGCATTGTTGGACCGACCTGCATCTTAGCCAGAAAGTCCCTTGAGCATCGAAGTCCATGTGTTTGACTCAAAGTCGTGTCTTTGTCTCATCGTCTATGAGGGACAGTTACCGTCATCAGACCTTGTTCGGAGCAGGGCCCATTACGACACCGGCTGGGGCTCGAAATGAGACGTTTTCACAAATCCGATATATGCCGTGATGACCACCATGAACAGCATCGCCGCGCGGCTGCGCGGTAAGCAGATCCGCGTAACCGCGGCGACCTTCGCTGTACCGGAGCCAAACCGGAAAAGATAAGTGTAAGGAGAGCAGCCCGAACCAAGGCGACCTTACCTGGGTTTGCATATGATTCCGTGTCCGTCGTTTATCGTTAATTCGCCGTAGCAAGCAATGTGATACTTGCGTCCCACAATAGGCATCTCGTCTGCTTGAGAGAATGAAGGCACGTTAATCGAGAGCTTCTTTACGAGAACTTCCTCGTATCCACCATCTCTCTCCAAGATCACGCGCCATTTCCACTCCCCGCCCGGGCTTTCGTCTGCCATTGTGTTGTAGCGGAGTCGGATCAAATTGCTCATCGAGAGTACCTGAAGACCATGTCCGATACGAGAGATAGAGAAAATCTATCGCCATCGCCGAATGAGAGGCGAGCGGCTTGCCCAACCGAGAACGCCTCGCCGATGCCAGCTTGCTCTTCCTTGAAGCAGTTCAAAACTTAACTGCTCAAAGATCTTTCTCCAAGACATACGAACGTTTGCGCGATAGATCGCTCAGGATCATGCAAGCTCGGCCCCACATCGTGATAGTCCTTTTGTGAAGAGAAGGAACGCGGTCCGCGTCACTGCTCTTAGCGGCCCAAGCGGCCTAAACAGATCTCGGATTGTGAAACCGATTTGAGGGGTTATGGCGAAATCCTCAAAGCTTGTCGTTGCGAAGAACGGGCGTGCGCTTCTTGTCAGACGCCGTCGCGACGGGCTCTGGATGTTTCCGGGCGGCCGCAAGCGTGCCGGTGAGAGTGACAGGGCGTGCCTTCGTCGAGAGGTTGCGGAAGAACTTCCGAAAATCACACTCGGGCCGTTGAAGCTCTGGAAGGAAGTGAAGGGCACAAACCGCCGATCTGGGCGCAAGATGAGCGATGCTGTTTTCGTGGCTAAGAAAGCGTCCGGCCAATTGAAGATTGGTGACACAAAGGAGATCGACAAGGCGGTCTGGCGCAAGCCGCGACGGATCAGGCTAACGCCGACGTCCCGCTACATTCGGGACAAGCTGTTTCCCTAGTGAACAATAGCCGGTTACTTGCACGTTGATTTCCGCTCAAGGCAACAAACTTCGCCGCATCGCATATTGGCTCTTACCATCGGACGGGATTACCTTCTATCTCTTTGTGAACTTGATCTCGATGCGCGACGAGACTCGCTCTTAGAGCTCGGTCATAGGGCCGCAGGCCCGACCAGGCGTGCGCCAGGGCGCATCGCCTTAAAGAGAAATGGCACCCGCAGGAGCGTGAGCATAGCGACGCCGAAGGCGGCACGCGGGACCGAGTGCAGCGACGAGACCGGTTAAAAGGGCACCCGGGAACGGGGCAGTGATAGCGACGCCGGCATACTTCATGACGGCGGGCCCCTTTCTCGAGTGCCCCCGGCGAGGAGCACCGAAGCTCTGGCGCGAGGGATCGAAGCCGCACGGCGTGCGCCGTTGTGGCGTGAAGAAGAAGGGAGTGTTCGAAAGAATGGAGCCTACTGGTTGGGCTCTTACTTGCCCGGCTTACCGGTGTCGGAAACGACTGAACCTCGAAAGAGGAACGGGACCAGAGCATGCCGGGAAACGTCTCGAAATCGCGCGCCGCAGCCCGGTGGAGAGCACAAAGTAAGGTGTGCATGGTGAAAGCTGTATTGCCTGAATCCCAGTTTCCAGTCGCCAAAGGGCTGGCAGTAGCGAACGCGGCTGACACGCTACGCCACGCGGGGCCGATCGCACCGGCCAGTGCGAACTGCCACCAGTCCGCGTGGGACGACCACCATCCGTGGGTCAAGGAGACGAATAGGACGCCTAAACACACCGCAACTCCCCGCACACGTAACTACGGGATCGCCTGTAACAGGTTCTTGCGAGGACCTGTATGGCGACGGAGCCGTCATAGTACCCAAATGCCCGGCGTAATGGCCGGGACAGCCGCCGCGAGGCAGACGATCATGCGTATAGGGCCGGGCGACCGGACCGAAAGCGCCTCCGATCGGGGGAAGGACGATGCCACCAATAACGGCATGTGCAGTATGCGTAGAAGAGATTCTTCGACGGAAAGGTTCTGCTGATGCAGGCCGTTACCATCCAGAGAAGAATTGAATCACTGCCGACTTTGTCGTGGTCGGGTAAGCGCGTAAATGGCCTTCACCGCCTGATGAGATCTCCGCGTCTCTTCGAGTGGGCCTACGAAAAGGTCTCCCGCAACAAGGGAGCCCTGACGCCCGGTGTAGACGGCAAGACCTTCGACGGCATGTCGTTGGAGAAGCTCGCCGACATCGCCAGGCGCGTGGCAGATGGCACTTATCGCTTCCGGCCGGTCCGGCGGGTTTATATCCCGAAGGACAACGGCAAGACACGACCGCTGGGTATCCCCACGGTGGAAGACCGGCTCGTTCAGGAGGCGGTCAGGATTTTGCTCGAAGCGATCTATGAACCTGTGTTCCTCAATGAATCACATGGGTTCCGCCCGGGGCGATCCTGTCATACCGCACTCAAGCTCATCAAGAAGAGTTGGACGGGCTGCAAGTGGCTGGTCGAAGTTGATGTGCGTGGATTCTTCGACAACATCGACCATGACATCCTGCTTGGGCTTCTAAGGAAGCGGATCGATGACGATAAGTTCATTGGTCTGATCGAAGGAATGCTCAAAGCAGGCTACATGGAAGATTGGGTCTACGGACGCACTTACAGTGGCACGCCACAGGGCGGCGTTCTGGCTCCCTGAACGCAAAAGATAACTTTGCGGTGGAGTAGCGGTCACGGAACTATCGGTGGCGCCGGGCGCCTTTCCGCCCGGAGGGGTGGGTGGGAGGGGGATGGAGTGGCGGATGACGATCTTGTCGTCGCCGACGAGGACTTCCTTCACGAGAAGACGCAGCACGCGTCGGCGTTCGATTATATCGAGCGCGTCGACGGACGAGCGCAGGCGGTCGAGGAAGCTCGTCACGGATTCGGCGAGACGCAGACAAACTTCCTGCTCCTTCGATTGATCTTCGATCGCTTGCAGCTCCAACAGGCAAGCCTGTTCGCGGCTGCGCAAATCGGGCATGCGACTGCGCAGCTCTTCAAGTGAGAGGAGGCTCTCCTGATAGGCCGTGAGTAGACGTTCGATGCTTTTCCGGGAGCGCGCAAGATCGCGGCGAAGCGTTTCCTCCCGGCGCTGTGTGGGATCGGCATTGCGCGCCGCCTTGAGCCGGCGCTCAAGTTCCTCTTCGATGAGGTGTCGGTCTTCAAGCAAACGCGCGATCTCTTTCCATACTACCTCGTCCAGCAAATCCTGGCGCATCGGGCGACTGTCGCAGACCGGCCCGCCGAGCCGGCGCCAGCCATCCGAGCCCAAGCAGCGGTAGTAATGGATGGGTCGAGCGCTCGACCTGGTGGAGGTGCGATAGAGCCCATAGCCGCATTTGGCGCAGCTCAACAATCCTTGCAGGGCGCTCGGCGTGATCGTGCGTCGCGGGGCATGCTTCTTGTTGGCTTCCAAAAGCTCGTTCGCCAATGCGAAGGTCTCTTCGCTGATGATGGTCGGCACAGGGATTTCGATCCACTCTGTGCGAGGAAGTTCATGATTGGCGCTGTTGCGAGGCGCGACGCCGCCGCGCAATCGCAACGGCCGCGTCACACGCATGCGCGGCGCGATCCGCGTCTTGCCAAAGCAGGCCGTTCCTTTATACGCGGGATTGCGCAACATTGCCCAGACCGTCGAGCGCTCCCAGCGGCCTGTTTCTTTGGCTGTCGGAATCTGGCGCTCATTGAGCAAGCGCGTGATGGCGCCGATGCTGTGGTTTTTTGCGGTGTAAAGCTCGTAGACCCAGCGCACGACACCGGCCTGTCGCTCGTCGATCTCATAATAGGCGGCAGAGTGATCGGTCTTGCGCTTATAGCGATAGCCAAACGGAGCGCCAGAAAGCACGCTCACTTGGCCTTGAAGGGCGCGATGGCGCTTCCCTCGCCGCGACCGCTCCAGGATTTGCGCGCGTTCATACTCGGCGATCATGCCCTGAAACTGCAGCAGGAGTTCGTCTTCCGGCGTCGCCGCCCGTCTCGAGCGAATGAACAGGACCTCGACGCCGGCGCGCGCGAACTCTTCGATAAGAAGGATTTGATGCGCATAGCGCCGGCTCAGCCGATCGGGAGCGTAGACGAGCACGGCTTGGATCCGCCCTTCTGCGGCGAGATCGCGCAGTCGTTCAAGCCCAGGGCGCAACAAGCTTGCGCCGCTATAGCCGTCGTCTTCGATCACCCATTCCGCCGGCACGTCGCAGTCCTGCTCGCGCGCGAAAGCGATCAGCGCGCTCGTCTGACTGGCGATCGTGTTCTCCTCCTTCTGTCTGTCCGACGACACTCTGGCGTAAATCGCGGCGGTTTTCATCTTCGCCTCCCGTCACATCGGCGCCGGCGCGCGCGAAGCGCACCTGATCTGCAACGAGAATTTCGTAGACCTGTTCAAGTTTGACGGCGACGAGGCGATCGAACGCAAATTCGAGTCGAACGTCGCGCTTTTTTCGCCGCTCAGCCATCTTCGCGGACAGACGCGAGATAAGCGGCCACCGCTCGGCGCATCACCTCGCTCACCGAAAGCCTGGAAGCCGCCGCATGCGCCTGGAGTTTTTGGGCGAGATCGGCCGGCATCTTCAGGGAGAGCGTCACAGACGGCTGCGGCGCGGAAAGGAGCGGCTCCTTCCTTTTGGCCACTTCGAGATAGCGATAGGCTTGCCGCAGCGACAAGCCGCTTTCGCGCGACAGCGCCAAGGCCGCCTCCGCCATGCCGATCTTCTTCGCGAGCAAGCGTCGCGCCGCCCTCAGCCGTTCGGCTTTCTGCGCTTGCGTCGATCGAATCATATGACATAATGGTATTACCTTTTGCGTCTCAAATCAACAACGGCTCCATCGCGCCAGCCGGTGATGACGCGTTCAAAGCGGAAGTTATCTTTTGCGTTCAGGGAGCCGTCTCGCCCTTGCTCGCCAACATCTATCTGCACGAGCTGGACCAGCACATGCAGATGATGAAGGCGGACTTCGACAAAGGCCGTGAGCGACGTCCATTCCCGCGCTACGTGGCGTTGGAACGGCGCGTCCTCAGTCTTCGCCGGAAGATTGAACGGCTCCGTGCCGAAGGCGCGGATCGGGACGAGATCGATGCTGCATTTGCGGAGATCAAAGCCATCAATAAGGAGAGACGGAAAGTGCCTTCCGTCGATCCAATGGACCCCAACTTCAAAAGGCTCCGCTACTGCCGCTATGCCGACGACTTCCTCATCGGCGTGATCGGGAGCAAGCGGGAAGCGTGTGAGATCATGGCCTGCGTCGAACGATTCCTGACGGAGACCTTGAAGCTCACCGTTTCGCCCGAGAAAAGTGGGGTCTACGCCGCTTCAAAGGGAGTGACCTTCTTGAGCTATCGCGTCTCGACATACACATCCTACGGGGCTGGACGAAAATCCAGCCGCAAGGGACCGGCTGGACGGACATGGCGCGTGATGCGTCGGCCGACCACCGGCAATGTCAGCCTGCGGGTGCCGCGCAAGGAAGTCACCAAGTTCTGCAAGCAACACGGCTATGGCGATCTCGCCAAGAAGACCGGCAGTCCGCGCGAGCAGTTCCTGGTAACCAGCGACGTTGCAACCGTCCTCGCCTATAACTCAGAGTTCCGTGGTTTTGCGAACTACCATTCGTTTGCCGACGACATCAAGAGCGCCTTGGGATTGCTGGAGCTTGTCGTGTTCCGCAGTCTTGTGAAGACGCTGGCGATGCGACATCGGACGACGAGAGCAAAAACCATGGCGCGTCTGTGGAAAGGCACGGACTACGAGGTTAGCTCCGTGGTCCGTGGTAAGCTTCGCAGCATCAAGCTGTGGAGACTGAAGCATCTCACCCGAGCCTACTGGACAAGTCCGACTATCGACAACGTCACGGCAGGTGCGTGGTGGGTCAAAAGCCCAAATGATCTCATCGATCGACTTAACGCTCGCAAATGCGAAGCGTGCAGCGATACGACGGGACCATTCGAGATGCATCATCTCCGCCGCCTAGGTGACCTGCGAAGCGGATCGTTGGCGGTCTGGAAACGGTCCGGCTGGCGGCGCAAGACCATTGTCCTGTGCCCGTCATGCCGTGCAGCCGTCTCCGGTCGAGCGCATGCGCGTACGGAAAGCCGTGTGCATTGAAAGGTGCCCGCACGGTTTGGGGGGAGGCGTAGGGATATCCTCTTCGGAGGTGTCGCGCGCCTACCCTACCGAGACGCTGCGCGGCTCGGTTCACGAGAGCCCGGTGCGGCTCCGGCCGCACGCGCAGACACTGAAAGACCTGAGTGCACGTGATGCAGGCAACCCTGCGAGAACCGCCTCGCATTTTCACGTAGTCTCAGAACGGGGAAAACGTTGTCCCTCTGGTGACTGTGAATCCCAGCCTTGCTAGCAGCCGGAACAAACGACGGGCCACAGGATTCGTCGTATTCGGAGTCTATTTCAATGCTGATGACCATTGAGCGAAGGCCGACAACACGGACGCTGTGGGGATGGGCGATTCAAATGCTCCAGGAAGCGGGCGCCATCCGCGAGTGCGAGGAGCACGGTTGGATGCAGGACCGCGCCGATCCGCATGCACGAGAGCGCGCCTTCGATATCGCCCGTCAGGACCCGCCACCGGACGTCACCCCTAACGCAGCGGAGGCCGCAATTCGCGACGTGCTGGACTCGATTGGTGATACCTGCCCAGAATGCCCCCCTGACGAGGAGGACCGACGCTAAACATCGACGCCAGCCCGTCTCCGACCTCAGCGGCCGAGCCGTTTCTCCACGCGCTTGCGCGCGTTGCCGACCTTTTTGACAGCCTTCTTCACCGCCGGCGCCGACTTTCCCGTCTTCTTCGCCTCGTGCTGCACTTCGTAGTCCTGCCCGCCGGCCACCCGTGCCCGGTCCTGCTTTCGCCCGCGCGCCGCCTTCGACTTCTTCGTTGCCGCCATGGATACCTCCTGTTCGTGGCGTCGAGGCAACGCAACAAGGATTCCGCGGTTCCGGAACGATTCGAACTGTGCCAATTTGAATCGGCTGTAGCGTGGAGTTCTTCAGTGGCGTTTCAGCGTCAAAAACCGGCGGCTATCGGCGTCAAGGCGCCTTCCCCGGCTTTATCGAACCGGCCCTGGCCACCTCGACCGAGAAGGTGCCATCCGGAGAGCGCTGGATTCACGAAATCAAGTTCGACGGCTACCGTGTTCAGGTCCAACTGGCTAACGAGACGGCGAAGATCTTCACCCGGCGCGGCCACGATTGGACGCATCGCTTCAAGAAGATCGCTCATGATGCCTGGTGGATCAAGGCGAACTCGGCGGTGGTGGACGGCGAGATCGTGGTACCGGCCGCCGACGGCACGACCGACTTCTCGGTTCTGCAGAACGAGCTCAAGGGCAAGTCGAAGAGCATCGTGCTCGTCGCGTTCGATCTGCTCTATCTGAACGGCCGAGATATCCGGAAGCTACCGCTCCTTCAGCGCAAGGCCGAACTCAAGAAGATCTTAGGCGGTACCGACATCCAGTTCAGCGAAAGCTTCGAGATAGATGGCCGCGAGATGTTCGCGCACGCCTGCAAGCTCGGCCTCGAAGGCGTCGTCTCGAAGGTCCGCGGCAGCGCCTATCCGAACGGGCGCACGAATGACTGGGTCAAGAAGACCTGCGTCCAGCGTGAGACGCTGACCATCGCCGGCTATGCCCTCGATGAAGGCAAGTGGGACGGCATCTACGTCGGCCGTCGCAAGGGCGACGATCTGGTCTACGCCGGCAAAGTCGACCACGGCTTCGACAAGATCTCGGCCGCCGATCTGCAGAAACGGCTTAAACCCCTCATTCGAAAGACCCAACCATATACCAAGCGCATCGGTCACAAGGGCATCTGGGTCGAACCCAGGCTTCTGGCCGAGATCGAGTATCGCGCGAAGTCGGCCGAGGGAAAGGTTCGCCACCCCTTCTTCCGGGGCCTGCGGGAGGACCTGTGATGGATGCGTTCGATCGCTTCTGGCAGTGGACGAACAAGCCCCCCGAAAGTCCGCTGACGATTCCGGCCGAGCTGCATCAAGCGGTCATGGAGCTCGCTCCCGAGGACCGAGGGGACCGCACCACGGTGAACCGAGCCGCAGCGCGCGCACCAGACCCCGAACGATGATCGCTTGACGGCAACCCTTTGCCTTCACTCGGTGCCGCCGAGCAGAAACTAACTCCGCGCACGCTGCAGCGCAGCTTCCAATCGCTCCATCTCCTTATTCCAGCGATCGTCTTCCGTTTGCGATCTCTTCGCGAGAGCCTCAACCTCGACCTGGATGGCGGCGGCCCGCTTCGCGTGTTCCTGCTCCGCCTTGTTGAGCGCAGCCTGCGCCTTGTCGACCGCCTGCTGACGGCGCTCACGCTCTTGCTGCCTGGCGGCCTCTTCCCTCGCCCGCTCATTTTCCCGGCGCCTCTCCTCCCGTTCGTAGGCAAGCGCGGCCTTTCGCTCCGCCGTCTTGTCGACGGGACGCGAGGAAGGCTTCTTCGCCACAGGACCTTTCGATTTGCGCGGCGCGGTCGTCGATCTTCTGTCCCCGCCGAGATTGGAGGGCAGTTCGGATTGCTCGCTGAAGGATCGGTTGGATCCGACCGGGCGCCTGAGAACGACACCCGGCTTCTTCATGGCCGCAGCGATGACGTCCGGATCGTCGCTTTCCTTCGCCGCGCCTTGGTGGAACAGATTGCTGTTGGCGCCCCAGGCTTCGAGGGCCGCTTTCATGGAAGGAGCGGCGATCGCCAGATCGAAGAAGCCCAGCGAAGTCTGCAAGGTTTTCAGTTTTCTCGCCATCGGTCTGATCCGCCCTCCTTAATCGAGCGTCAACGTTGCATGCCACGGAGCCTGCGGAACACGACGCGGGCCCGAAGCGTTCCCTAATCCTTGAAGGACGTCCATGGATTTCGCAACGTGCTCTTAAGGATTGGCCTCGAATGAGCCGGACGTCGACCCTGCCCAAGCGCCTGCAGCCGATGCTCGCTACGCTCACCGACGCGCCGTTCGACGATCCCGGCTGGGTTTTCGAGGACAAGTATGACGGCTTCCGGATGATCGCGGAAATCCGGCGAGGCAAGGTTGCGCTCTACAGCCGAAATGGCAAGATCATCAGCCGCAGCTATATCGAGGTCGCCAAAGCGCTGGAGGGCGTGAAGGGCGATGCCGTGATCGACGGGGAGCTCGTCGCAATCGGAAAGGACGGCGTCTCGCATTTCCAGTTGCTTCAAAACGCGCTGCGCCATGAGGCGAAGCTCCTGTATTGCGCCTTCGACCTCATGTTCGCGGACGGTGAGGACCTGCGTGCGCTGCCGCTCCTCGAGCGCAAGAAGCGGCTCAAGGCCATCCTTCCGCGCCACAAGCTCGTCGCGTTCAGCAGCCACCGCAAAGGCAGGGGAACGAAGTTCTTCGCACAAGCCGAGCGGAGACATCTCGAAGGCATCATGGCCAAGCGCGCCGATAGCCCGTACGCGTCCGGACGCCGGACCGCCGACTGGCTGAAGGTGAAGACCGCGCAGCGGCAAGAGGTCGTGATCGCCGGCTTCACGGCGCCGAGGCGAACCCGGCCTTTCTTCGGCGCTCTCGTCCTCGCGGTACGCGAAGGGGATGCATGGCGGTACATAGGCCACGTTGGCACCGGCTTCAGCCACCAAGTTCTCGAAGAGCTTCACGGCAAGCTCATGAAGCTCAAAACCGCCGAGTCACCGTTCCCTGCCAAGGTGAAGGATGAGCAGGTCACGACCTGGGTGCGTCCTGCGTTGGTCGCAGAAGTGAAGTTCGCGGAGTGGACCAGCAACGGCGAGCTGCGCCAGCCGGTCTATCTCGGGCTGCGGTCCGACAAAAACGCGAAGGACGTCGTACGCGAAAAGAGCTGGTCGCGAAAATAAGGCCGTCGAGATGAGCCGTACGACACGAAGTCAACCGGCGTCGCGCTCCGATGCCGAAGGCCACGGCGGCAGGGGCGGTAACCCGAGAGCCTTGCGTACGGGTCCAAACGACCGCCGGTGAGCTGCGCATGCACCGAGCCCGGCGAGCGCTTCATAATGAGCCGGCACCGGGTAGCCCTTGTGATCTGCGAAGCCATAGCCGGGGTGTCGCACGTCGAGCGTCCGCATGACGGCGTCGCGCTCGACTTTCGCGAGGATGGAGGCGGCCGCGATGCTGGCGGACTTGGCGTCGCCTTTGATGATGGCCTGCTGAGGAATATCGATTTCCTTCAACCGCTTCGCATCGATCAGCAAGTGCTGCGGCGTCAAGCCTAGCCCCCGGACCGCACGCTGCATGGCCTGAATGCCCGCCCAATAGATGTTGATCGCGTCGATCTCCTCGACCTCGACGAACGCCACAGACCAACACTCCGCCTTTTCCTTGATTTCCTTCGCGAGTTCTTCGCGAGCCGCGGCATCGAGTTTTTTCGAGTCATCGATGCCAACGATTCGGGTGCCTGGTTTCAGGATCACGGCACCGGCGGAGACCGGCCCGGCGAGAGGGCTCATTCCGGCCTCGTCCACACCTGCCACGGCAAAGTGGCCATTCTCCCAGAGAGAGGCCTCGAAGCGGAACATCTTGCGGAGACGCTGCCCTTCGGACCTATTTTCGAAGCGGCGTTTATCGATTGAAGCCAGAATGGCACGCGCTCCGGCGCGAGTGTCGGCCCGCAAGATCTGCTCGACGCTGGCCTCGAGCGGTCTTTTCTCGACGACATAGCGCTGACGCAATACATCGAGTGAGTACTGGGACATTACGGCCTTCGTGAAGATTGACTGTGGGGGAGCATGTCAGTGAACTTTATGGCGATTGTCTGAAGTAGCTATCCAGCCTCACCGACCGCGCAACGCCCTCTCAAAAGGAACCCGGCCAGCTCTCCCGCGCGGGTTCGGCCTCCATTTCCTCGCTATATTGTCGCTCGCCGGCTCGGTAGAAGGAGCCGCACTCAGTCATCGTCCCGAGTAGATCGGGACCGGCATGGCCGCAAACAAGGTAACGACGCTACGCTTGGGGCTGAGGAGGCAAATCGACAGTCCGGGATTATCAAACGCTGCTTCCATTTGGCGGATTTTTCTTCCCTCAGGCGCGACCTCAAGAGGCGTTTGCTCTTGCCCGTTCGCGCGCCTCGCGCCGACGTTCACGTCTTTCGCGCCGTCGCTTGGCACGTTCGGCGGGCTGCCGCAGCGGAGGAACAGGCGCCGACGAAGTCTCACTCGTCTCCAGAACTGGAGGCGCCTCGGCCCTTTCCAAGGCCGTTGGCCGCGCTTCCATCAATTCGAGCAACGCCCGTCCTTTGGACGTGATCTTCCATCCTCCGCTTATCCTTTCGACCAATCCTTGTGAGAAGATGTCGAGGTCGGGCACTCTCGCCGCGAGGCGCCTGGTCCGGTCCGCCCAGTCGCGGCCACTCGTTGCCAGGATGGCCATATCCCTCTTGAGGTCCTCCATCACTGCAAAGCCGTCCGGATAAGCTACCAAAATCTTCAGGACGGTGACCTGGAAGTTCACGCCGGCCCCCCGCGATCAGCGCGACATCGTCGGCGCATGCGAGAGGGCGTCGCGACCAATCTGTTTGAGACCTTCGGGAGAAATCTCGCCTTGCGTCGCAGCCTCTAGGATTTTCGACGCGACGTGAGTACGTGCCCCGATCTCGGGGTGCGAAACGCCTTCACAGACTTCATCGAGAACCGCGCGCAAAAGCGCGGTGGTTGCCGTGTCCAACATAAGCTGCCCCCCTGAGGGAAAATCTAATCCTAGCGCGGTTTCGCACGCTTGAGGATTCAAAAATGTTAAGCTTGCCGGTGGTGCGCTGCACCCATGATTGCGTACCGAGCCGATGGATTGCCTCTGCAGGTCGAGGCCTGCAAAATCGAACTGATTGGGCTGAAGGCGATGCTACCAAACACTCCCAAGGGAAAATCACGCAAATTGATAAATTTCCAAGCGGCGCGCAAAGCGCACAAGCCGCTATTTCAAATCGCGAGGTCGACGGCTCTACGCGCGGTTGCTTCGGCCTCGCGGTCCGCCGCCGTTCTGGCGTTGCGCAGCGACCGGGCCGCCATTAGGCGGCTGCGAGATGACTCGTATAACGTCGTCGAGATGGGAATCGCCATTCGCCGGGGCTGCCGCGGACGGCGAAGTGGTGGCCTTCGGCATCACCGGATGCTTCAGGACTCCTAAGCCGACTTCCGCTGCGGCCTGGCCGCCGGCTTCTTCGCCGCGGTCTCCTTCGCCGGCTTCTTGCCTGCAATCGGCATCAGCATTTCCTTCTGCCCGGCCGCCGCCTTGCGCGGCTTCTTGCCTGGTTTCTTCGGCGCCTCTGTCGGGCCCGTCACCTCTCGTCCGATGCTCTTGCGCAGCGCGTCCATCAGGTCCACGACGTTCTCACCGCGAGGACGCGCTTTCGCGGTGATGGGTTTGCCGGCGCGCTTCTGATTGATGAGATCGATGAGGGCTGTTTCGTACTGGTCTTCGAACTTGTCCGGCTCGAAATGGCCCGCCTTCTGATTGACGATGTGCTTGGCGAGATCAAGCATGTCCTTGGTAACTTTGACATCCTGGATATCGTCGAAATACTCATCCGCGGAACGGACTTCGTAAGGATATCGCAGCAGCGTGCCCATCAGTCCCTTATCGAGCGGCTCGAGCGCGATGATGTGCTCGCGATTGGTCAGCACCACGCGGCCGATTGCGACCTTGTTCATCTCGCGGATGGTTTCCCGAATGACGGCGAAGGCATCGTGCCCGACTTTACCGTCGGGACGCAGGTAGTAGGGGCGAATGAGATATCGCGGATCGATTTCGCTGCGGTCGACGAACTCGTCGATTTCGATGGTTCGCGTCGATTCCAGCGCGACGTTCTCAAGCTCCTCCTTGGTCACCTCGATGAAGGTGTCGGTATCGACCTTGTAGCCCTTGACGATATCCTCGTTGTCGACCTCCTCGCCGGTGTCGGCGTCCAGCTTGGCGTACTTGATCCGATGGCCGGTCTTTCGGTTCAGCTGGTTGAACGAGACCTTTTCGGATTCCGAGGTAGCCGGATAGAGCGCGACCGGACAGGTGACGAGGGAAAGACGCAGAAAGCCTTTCCAGTTGGCGCGAGGGGCCATCGCGGGGGAACTCCATTACTGATGCCGGATTCAAGACGAACCAACCGGCTTGGTTCCGACATCGCGGCCCGTCCCATAGGAGGATTCTTCTCAGCAGCTGCCCTCGTCGGACTCGACATTCGTTCTTGTTATGTTCTAATTCGGGCATGACCGACCGACCCGCGAGCTGGCGCATGCCGACCCCGATGCAAATGGAAATGCTGGCTGCCGAAGCCGCCCGTAGGCCGGGCCCTTCGACTCCGGCTCCGGATTCGCAGCTTCCGGCCGAATACTGGGAATCAGTCCTCAAAGACCCTCGCGCCGGGACGACAGGGGCCGAAACGCGGCAGCGACGTCTTTCCGAAATTCAGCGCCACGTGCTCCGCGTCTCCTGCCGCCGCTGCGAGCGAACCGTGGAAATCCAGACCGCCGATGCCGTCCGCTTGTATGGCGCCAACGCCGTCTGGAAGGACGTGGCGCAGCGGTTGCTCGACAACACCTGCCAGCAGCGCACCGGCAGGCATGAAGAAGACGGGTGCTGGCCCGCGTTCGAGACACCGTAGTCGCTCAGGATTTGCCGATCCGATCTCTTTGCGCCTGGATGTCCGGATGGCCCTGAAGTATCACCCTGCGCCCCTGTCAGGCGGCGATCGCAAGGCTCTGGCAAAAGAGCTCGGCAAGGCACGCGCGATGGCCAACATCCTGGCTACCCAATCGGCGGAGATGCGGGCCAAAGGTGAGGCGATGATCCAGCAAGCCGATAAGTTGCTTTGCGAAAGCTGGAACGAGCGGATGTGGAGTGACGGCGAACCGATCGATCCGTCACCGACCATCGATCAGGCCGTGAACGGAGGCTTCCCCTGGCTGGAGATCCAGTGTGCGCGCTGCAAGACGCCGAGCGACGTGGACCTCGCGGCGATGAAGCACCCGCCGACCACCTTCGTGCACGATCTCGCCAGCCGGCTGCGCTGCCGCAAATGCGCCAAGGCTGGCCGGCGTCCATCCGCGACTCTGCTAGAGTTGACGTGGCAGCCGCGCCACCCTCGAACCGAATCCTGACCGATGTGTAACCTTTATTCGATCACGACCAACCAAGCCGCGATCAGCGCGCTGTTTCGCGTCGTGAATCGCTACGTTGGTAATCTGGCGCCGATGCCGGGAGTTTTTCCGGACTACCAGGCACCGATCGTGCGCAACGGGCCTGAGGGCCGAGAACTTGCTACGGCGCGGTGGGGAATGCCATCGTCGTCAAAAGCGCTAATGGATGCCACGAAGAAGCGAGCGGAAAAGCTGCAGGCCAAAGGCAAGGCAGTGGATTTCAAGGAACTGCTGCGGATGGAGCCGGACAGCGGCACAACCAACATCCGCAATGTGACGAGCAAGCACTGGACGCGATGGCTGGGGACCGAAAATCGCTGCATAGTGCCGTTCAATTCCTTCAGTGAGTTCAACAAGGCCGAGGGCGGCGATATCTGGTTCGCACTCGATGAGACTCGTCCCCTGGCCTGCTTCGCCGGCATCTGGACCAACTGGACGTCGGTCCGGAAGGTCAAGGAAGGCGAGACGACCAACGACCTTTACGCGTTCCTTACCACAGAGCCAAACGCCGAGGTCGGCACCATCCACCCGAAGGCCATGCCGGTGATCGTGACGACGCCGGATGAGGTCGAGACCTGGATGACAGCTCCACGAGACGAGGCGCTGAAACTACAGCGGCCGCTTGCCGACGGAACGCTCCAGATCGTCGCCCGCGGCCTCAAGGAAGATACAGCTCGGCCAGCGACGTGATTGTCGAGGACAATGATGACCCTGAGGCTTCCCCGGTCAGAGGCTCAGGTTATGAGACGGGAGGCCGATCACATAAGTGACTGAATTTACCTCAATAAATGTCAATAAAGATATTTGTGTGCTAAATTCTGTGCTAAAAACAGCTAAGCGCCCGGCGAACGAATCGCCGAACCCTTGCAGACAAGGATAATACCGCCTGCTCACTTATCAAAGCGTTTCCTTCCTGCACGACTGGAAGACACCGGACGTCGCTAGCCGCTGGATTCATCTCGTTTTGCCATCCCAAGCAGCGCTCGTAACCTCTCCGGAGAAAGCTTGTCCTCGTATGGCAGCTTCATCGTGTGAGCGCCAAACCGCGCGGAAACTTCGCGGGAAATTGCGTCCAGGTGTTCGGCGGGTATTGGCGTATCGTCACCTATCACACCGTAACGTGCACAGGCGCTATTCACGATACGCCCTATCTCGGCCTCGCGTGACACATCCACATGCCGCGCGAGCATCTTGTTAGAACGCTCCCTTGCGCGGGTAAATCTGTCTGTGTCATCGACGGTGTCGAGCCAGCCAAACGGAACAGCGAGGCTGTCCGCAAGGCTCCCGCTCCAGTTCGCCGGATTGAGCGGATTAGATGCGAGCGCAATCTTCACATTCTCGGGCCCACCGCGTTCAGCTAGGACGATTTGCCAGCCGACGACATTGTAGAGCGTGAAATGACCTATAACGCGTCCATCCTTGTCACTTCGAACGTGAATGAGATTAAAGAATGGGGTCGAGGGCTACACGCGTTTTGTAGAAGTCCTCTGAACCATTGAAAACAAAAATTCCGCGCAGCCTCGAAGACTTCCGTCCTGAGCTGCGATGTCCCGACTTTGGTGGAGAGCAAAACCAAACACGCTTTCGCAACCGAGCGTAGGGCTTCTTCGCCACCAAGGGCAAGATTGTGATGCACCGTATCGGGGCGCATTTCCACCAGCGTGGCAGATCCGGTCTCCATCTGCTGCTTGAGCTGATCGAGTGACATTCCGAGCTTTGCGGCGAGATATCTCGCTGCCGCTCGTTAGTTTTGACGTTGGCGATCTTCTTCCAAAAGTCCGCCTTAACAAGAACTGCGGCGAGTATCGTTTCAGCCCCGGCGAACGCTCTATCAAGGCATCCCAAAAACCATTCAAGCCACGGCGTGATGTCGAGGTCACCCTTCTGGGTGCTTTCCAGCATGTCGTAATAATTCTTGCGTTCGACGCGGATTTGCGCGGACATGCTGTAAAAGCGCTGAGGGCTATTCTCCGACCTTGCTAGCGACATATCAGCGACAGCGCGCGCAATACGTCCGTTGCCATCCTCGAAGGGGTGGATGGTTACAAACCAAAGATGAGCTATCGCTGCTTTGATGATGGGGTCTATTTTTTCTTGTACCAATCAAGAAAAGCTTTCATCTCGGCATCGAGCTTTTCAGCCGTCGGCGCTTCGTAGTGAACGTGCTCACGACCAAAATCACCGGACACGACCTGCATGGGGCCAGCCGACGCATCGCGCCACGCGCCGACGATAATTTTTTTCATGTTGCTGCGCCCGGTTGGGAAGAGCGAAGCGTGCCAGCCGTAGAGCCTCTCGGCTGTTAGGGGCTGTTTAAAGTTCTGAGTCGCGTCGAGCATCATCTCGACGACGCCTTCGACGTTGCGGTCGGCAGACGGCAACGCACCGGCATCCATGCCGAGACGGCGGGCCAGCGAGGAGCGGACAGCGCTCTTGTCTAGCTTCTCCCCCTCGATTTCACTGGATTTGAGAACTTCCTCGGTCAGGGTAGTCAGAACGGCTTCTTCTTGCTGCGGAAAGCCTAATCCCTGCATTCGGCCAATGAGTTGCCCTTGCCGAAGATGTACGGCTGCAAGTTGCTTAGCGAGGGCATCGGAATCCCATCTAAAGCCGGGCCAGTCTCGCAGTTGGTGTATGTAGGTCGCCAATCTCCGCACTCCTTGCGGAGATTATGAGGTCTATTCTCCGCATAAGTCAATTTTATTCTCCGCAAACAATGCGGAGATTCGCGGCGCTATTCTCCGCATCCATTTTCGCGAGCTGCGCCACTTAAAAAGATTTACCAAGAAAATATTGAAAAATAAGTAGTTTATAAGATTTTTCTCGCCAGCCCCTTGTCTTGTCCTTGACGAGCGAGGCTTAAATCATATATCTCATGTCTTAGAGGTGAGATAGATGAGATATCCATATATCGACATGAACGAGCTGACCGGCCTCGACGTGCTCTCTGGAGCATCCGATGGAAAGGTCAGCTTCAACGCAATGCTTGGGAAGATCATCCAGATGGAGCCGGTCGAACCGACGCCGCTCGTGATCGATTTCGGACGCATCACCGTCGCTACGGCCAGCTATTTGCGCGAGGCCATCTTTAACCTGAAAGCCTACCTGCGCACCTCGAACTCGAAATTGTATCCAGTCGCTGCGAATGCGAAGCGCGCAGTTCTCGAAGAGCTTGCGGTTATCGCGGAAGCGAGAAACGAAAACCTGTTGGTTGCCGACATTTCCGCTGACGGAAAGGTGGAAAATCAGCAGGTCATCGGCCAACTTGACCCTAAGCAGGCATCTACCTTTGAACGCGTTACCAGCCGTGGCCGTACGACGGCTGGCGAATTGAATAAATTGTTTGGTGAGATTGACGGTGTCTCGGCTCCCACCGCCTGGAATAATCGCCTTGCGTCGCTAGCCGCCGCTGGCCTTCTTCTTGAGTTTACGCAGGGCCGCGCGAAGTTTTATCAACCTTTGTTCACGGAGGCCAGTTAATGGGAGCCGAAGAACTTAAGAAGCGTCGCCGCTCGCACGACAAATACATCGACCGCCAGCGCGTAGCGCTTGCCACGCCTGACCTCTTTACGCGCATACCGCAAGATCAGCCCCGCTCCTGCATTGCCGTTATGGCTGACGGCATTCCGGCTCGGGTTGGCGACGACTTCATCCTGCAAGCGGATAAAGGCAAGCTTGTCGGATGCCGCGGCAATTCGGTGCACTTGTATTCTACGACCGCGCCGCCCGACATCCTGCAAGCTGTAAGCAGCGGCGCCGGTACTGCCGTCGGCGAGATCGTCCGTATCAACCGAATTTCACGTACCGTCGAGGTGAAGATTAAATGATCTCGCTTCACTTCGACGCACGCTCCGACGAAACCGTCATCAATGCGCTAACCCACGACCCGAAGGCATATCCTGTAGCTCTTGGCTGCTCGTCCTGCCCGCACATCGCGCAATGCGGCGGCCTTTGTGTCAAGGCTCCGATCTTCGATTGCCTCGACATGTGCTGCAATGCGCCCGAAGCATGCACTCGCGTCTGCAGGAAGGCTCCGAGTGCCCGCTTTGTCGATCAAATGCGCGAAATCGGCGGATTTGACCTCGACACTGCCCCCCATGCGCCAACCGTCAGCCATAAGATGCAAAGCGACATCGTGCCGTTGGTCTATCACAGCAGCGGGCGCGTCAATAATCTCGCTGGCGATGCCTTTGCTTTGCGGCTTCCGGACATCGTCAATTTTCGAACGCAGAAGCTGAAGTTTTACGATCGCGCATCGCTCTGCGCGGCTTATCGGATTCCGGAGGATGCTCAGCTTGTCCTGAGCGGCGTGAACCAAGACCATCGCATTGAGCCGTGGTGGAGACTCGGCGACGCCCGCAAGGGCATCATCGAGCAAATGCGCCTGATCGGCATCGATTTGGTGACGACACCTAACTTCAGCGTCGTGCTCGACCAACCGCGTACCGACGATCTTCATGCAATGAAGAGAATTCTCATCGTGTTCGCAGAATTTGCACAAGGGGGAATTCCTTGCGCGCTTCACCCGAACGGTCGAACTGAGCGTGATTTCGAGCGCTGGGCTGCCGAACTAGCCGTGCGCACCGAGATTGAGATTTTGTCATACGAATTCACGACCGGTCCGGGACGCCGCGCTCGCAGGAACTGGCATCTCAACCAGTTAGCAGGTCTTGCCGCTGCCGCGGGCCGCGATCTCGATATCGCCGTGCGCGGCGACCCGGAAGTGATACCCTTTCTGCGACGCCACTTCCGCAAGGTCATCTATCTCGAAGGCAGCGCCTATATGAAAACGCTGAAGCGCCAGCGCGCTGAACGCGTTGGCAACGACCGCCTGAAGTGGATGTTGAGCCGAACGGAGCCCGGAGAACCCCTTGACGCTCTCTTCGCTCACAATCTGCAAGAGCGCTTCTCCCTCCTGCGCTCGGTGCACTACGCTGAACAGTCTGAATTGCCTGGGTGAGGGAGCGTGATCGAAGAACTTTCATTTGAATTATTGGACGATGTTGCATTAGCGGCTGCTTTAGGGACGATAACGCCAGCGGAATTGCCCAAGACCCTCGCGACCGATCTCGGCCCGCTCGTGGAATTCGTTCATGCCGGTCTCGCCCATAGATTGAACGGATGGCTCGATCTCGGTCGACATAAAGATCTGACGAGGGCCATCTTGGCTGGCCGGAAGTGGTTTTCCGATTCCGGGGCGCAGGGTTTTGTCTCGATGTCTGAAATCACCGACCGGTACAGCGATTGGACCGATTTCGCGATGCGGGCAAAGCGCGCCGCTACCGGCGTCGGATTTGCGCTGGATGATGCGGGGCAGCTAGTTGCGGCCATCGGCGAATTGCGCGGCAATGTCGAGGAGCACAGTGAAGACCCTGACACGGGTTACTTTGCATATGACGCTACCCCTGGCAGGTTTGAGTTTGTAGCCGCCGACTCCGGCATCGGGGTGCTTAGAAGCCTACGTACTCATCCCCATTACGCGGACGTGCAAGACGCAGGAACGGCGCTCAATCTCGCTCTAAGCGAAGGAGTCTCACGCCACTATGATGATAAAGGTCGGGGTAGAGGATTCCGGCCAATCTTTATCGGTCTTGCAAATGCAAGCGAGCATTTGCGTTTTCGTTCCGGTGATCACACCCGCGAAATGGCCCGTGATAAGGAGGGGAGGCTTGTTGCGAGCACGCGCCAGAAAGCAGATTTACCGGGGTTCTTCTGCTCGGTCAGATGCGCAGCCGATATCCGCCATTCTGGGAATCGCCTCCGATCCAAAAGGTGATCGTATGCCCTAGCCCAGAGCGCAATCGCGCATCGTACAATGTTTTTCGAAGCATGAGACATGGGGGTACACGGCTGATCGCTTTAGCTGGGGAGGTAGTGCGCCTTTACGGTAGGGAAGCCTTCATCACTTCAGTCGGAATATCACGCAGCGCGCTAAAACGAATTTGCAACCAGTTATCGAAACAGTGACATACACAACTGTGGTGCTACCCTGCACCCAGGGTTCGGGAGGTTTCTAAGGAGAATGACGCTTACGCTTTCTCAGATCGACCACGGCGATTTATGCCATGGCTGGTCTTGGGTGGTTCAAGACGAAGAAAAGCTAGCTCAGCAGGTTGCTCGAGTAGCACTTGGTCAATTCCGACACGTTAGTAAGATTTTGGCCGGAGTCCAATCCGCCGATCCGGCTACGACCCATGACCATACAGCGGATGCGATTGACCTTCTCACCGTTCCGGACGGTGAAGACCCTTGGCATCGAGACGGTTGGATATTCCAGACGATTTCTTGGATTGCTGCGCATCAGCAAAGCCACGGCGCAGTCACACGGCCTCCGCATATTATCAAAGCGCACAAAGGATTCGATGGTCTGCAGTTGCAATTGACCGAAGACGGTAAGTCGGTCGTCGCGGTCATTATCTTCGAAGACAAGGCCACGGACAATCCGCGTGAAACAATCCGCAAGGATGTGTGGCCAGGAATAACGGCGCTTGAATCAGGAAAGCGCGTGAACCAGCTCACGCACGATGTCAGCGCCGCCCTCGAAACTCAAAAGCACCTTGATCCCGAGCTCGACATTGATGCTGCGATCAGCAACATTCTTTGGAAGCACGCGAGGCGCTATCGCGTAAGCATCACAGTTGGTGAAACGCACAACGGCCAACAGGGACGGAAGCGGCTTTTCAAAGGCTTTGACGAATCAGCGCCTGGCGGTGTTGAGCGACGCCGAGCCGAAACCATTCATATCCCCGAACTGCGCCAATGGATGCAGAAGTTTGCCGATCGCGCAATCGCGCACGTAAAAGCGACGGTAACCAATGTTTGATCCCATTACGACGGCATTGATTCAGAGCGCTCCCGCGTTTGATGGCCTCGACATAGAAGGCTTGCCCAAGAGGCTGACCAACGCATTTGCTGATATTGTCTCAGCCCGCATTCGCCTTCGGGCGGCCTCAGAGACCGGCGAACGCGAAGAGTTAACAGAGACTCTGGGAGAATTACGTCGCGTTGCGGCTGCCCATGAAGCCTACGTCACTTTGCTGCCGGAGCGCGACAATCGTGCAGCGGCGGCCTTTGTTGCTGCATCAGCGCACCAAGCATGCATGTTGGGCGGGCTAGCAGAACGGACCGGAAGCCATGTCGATGCGGCTGCGCTGTCTCCGGAAATTTGCTCGACGCTCCTATTTTTGGTAGCGGAGGCTCATGCGGATGCAGCTGAAGCCGCAAAACGCATAATCTCCGATGCCAACGGCGCCAACCCCGTCGAATTGGCATTGCTGCAAGCAATCAAAAATCTTGCACAAGGCAACCTGATCGCGGTTGTTAGACCAGAGACGCCGCTGTTGTCAGAACCCGACATAAGTGCGCGCGCACTTCAAGCGTTACAACTACTCCTACTTCGCGGAGTTCGACGATTAGCGGCGCAGCTGCGTTCTCGCGTGGATCTCTCACCTGAGGAGGGCGACGCGGAAACAGCAGCGTCGATCTTCCGGCGTTGTAAGTCGCTCTGCTCTGAACGTATCGATGGTATACTTGACTCTGGCGACACTGTCGTCAGCCTCTATCCTGGCCCACTCCATCTCGCGAACCTTCTCCTCGCGGTGGAACGCGACCTTCTTGAAACCGCGCTAACACGTATCCCTACACCGCCCGGAGTGCCAGAGGACGGGTGGTGGCGCATTATCAGGCGAATGGCTCGCCAACGTCCGTTCTTGTGGCGGAATCACCGCGAAGCTGTTCAGAAAGGATACCTTGCGGAAGGCGTATCGTCAGCGATCAGTTTTCCTACCGGCGGCGGCAAATCGACTCTGGCCGAGCTCAAAATCGCAAGCGCTCTTCTTCGCCAGGGAAAAGTTGTCTTTCTGGCGCCCACGCATGCCTTGGTCGGGCAAACCACCCGTGCACTCAAGCGCACCTTTCAAACCTTTGACGTTCTCGGTGATATTGACGAGGATCTAACGTTCGCGGCCGCTATCGAGCTTCCGGAGGTCACTGTTACGACGCCCGAACGTTGCTTGATGCTGCTATCCATCCAGCCTGACGCGTTTGCCGATCTCAAGCTTATTGTATTTGACGAATGTCATCTCCTACATCCACGAGAGGAAGATCGCAGCCGACGCGGGCTCGATGCTATGCTGACGCTGTTGAACCTTACAAAGATCGCGCCTGGCGCTGACCTGCTCTTGCTCTCAGCCATGATGAAAAACACTGCCGAGATCGCGGGCTGGATCGCATCTCTTACCGGAAGGCATTGTCTTCCACTTGATTTGGCATGGAAACCTACAAGGCAGGTTAGAGGTTGCGTTGTTTACCCCGCCGACCAAATCGAGGTGTTGAACGCTAAATTGCTTCAGGCTCGGCGTGAGCGGCCAAAACAGAAATCCGTACCCGCCGGGGTCAAGCGCGAGCTGCTCGCCCACCCCTTCGGGCTTTTTGGATTGCTGCAAACGTGGAGCACGACGAACCGCGAAGATTATTCACTTCTCCCCTTGCTGCCCGATCCTCAATTGCTTTCTACCAACACTGGAACGCGCTGGTATCTCACACCGAACGGAAATCAAGTAAGCGGCGCTATTGCCGCGGCATCCGTTTCGGCTGGTATGAAAACACTTGTCTTCGTGCAGACGACCGTGTTCTGCGAAAGCTGCGTCAACAACTTTCCCGAAAGATTTTCAGCCCGTCCGGTTACTCTGAACGAGGAAGAGGCTGCTTGGCGTGCATTGGCCGTCGAAGAAATGGGCGGCGCTGAATACTGTTACGTCCAGCTGGATACGGACGGCCTGCTGAAGACAGGCGCTGCAAGCCACCATTCTTTGCTGTTAAGAGAAGAGCGGGATTTACATGAATCGCTTTTTAAACGGCGCGACGGCATCGACGTTCTTTTCGCAACCTCGACTTTGGCGCAGGGCATGAATCTCCCTAGCGAAGTCGTCATCATATCCGGGGATAGTCGGTTCGATCCAGGCGCCGACAAGATGAAAAAGCTTGAGGCGCACGAACTGCTCAATGCCGCGGGCCGCGCCGGTCGAGCTGGGGAAGGCGCCCAGGGGTTTGTGCTCCTTGTGCCCAGCAGGGTAATCGAGTTCGACGACAAGGAAGGTAAGATCAACAGCCATTGGATGGAGTTACAGGCCATCTTCGAACAGGCAGACCAATGCTTGGTCATCGACGACCCTCTAACAGACGTTCTGGATCAGATTCACAATGGAGTAACGAAAACCGGCACCCCCGCGTACTTTCTGGGAAAACTACCTATGTCCATTGGTACGGCCGACGACCCGGCAGTGTCTGTGCTCAATCGGTCCTTTGCGGTTTTTCGAGCCAAAGCCGCAGGTGATCAGGCTTGGGTGCAAAGCAGGGTAACGGCCGCACTCGCGGCTCGAACGAAAGTTGACCTTCCGGAGGAGGGAAAATGGATCGAGCAAGTTGGAGGAGCAACAGGTCTGTCCGTGGAGATCCTGCAGCAGATTCTCGACCTTGCAGATAAGGGGCAGCTCGACGGCACATCTGCAGATGTCATGACCGCGCTGCTTGGCTGGTTGACCGCCAGGCCCATTGTGACCTTGCCCCACGGGCTTAATCCAGCTTGAAGTTCGTTCTGGCCCACAACAAGGACCAGAGCATGAAGCGCAGCCGCTTTTCGGAAGAGCAGATCATCGGGATTTTAAAGGAGCACGAGGCCGGCGTTTCGGTCGCCGATCTGTGCCGTAAGCACGGCGTCAGTGACGCCAGTATCTACAAATGGAAAGCCAAGTTTGGCGGGATGGACGTCTCCGAGGCAAAGCGGCTGAGGACGCTGGAGGACGAGAACACGCGGCTGAAGCGGCTGTTGGCCGACGCCATGCTGGACAACGCGGCCTTGAAGGACCTCGTGGGAAAGAAATGGTGACGCCCGCGGCCAAGCGGAAAGCTGTCGCCCATCTCCGAGGCGCCTTCGGGATGAGCGAACGGCGGGCGTGTAAAGCCATCGGCTGCTGCCGCATGACCATGAGATACCAAACGACCCGGGCCGACGAAGCCGGCCTTCGCCAGCGGATGCGGGCAATCGCCCAGGAGCGTCGTCGTTTCGGCTATCGACGCCTGCATGTGCTGCTCAAGCGGGAGGGCTATCTGGTCAACCACAAGAAGCTGTTCCGGCTCTACCGGGAAGAGAGGCTCGCGGTGCGCCGCCGTGGCGGCCGCAAGCGGGCGATCGGGGCCCGGGCGCCGATGACCGTGCCGATGGTGCCGAACGACCGCTGGTCGCTCGACTTCGTGTCGGATCAGCTCACTGACGGCCGCCGCTTCCGTATCCTCACCGTTGTCGATGATTGCACTCGCGAGTGCCTGGCGCTGGTGGCCGATACCTCGCTCTCCGGCACCCGTGTAGCGCGGGAGCTGGACCGGCTGGTGATCGAGCGCGGCAAGCCGAAGATGGTGGTCAGCGACAACGGCAGCGAGCTGACCAGCAACGCCATCCTGACATGGGCTGATCAGAACCGCGTCGCTTGGCACTACATCGCGCCAGGCAAGCCCATGCAGAATGCCTTCATCGAGAGCTTCAACGGCCGGCTTCGGGACGAAATGTTGAACGAGACGCTGTTCACGTCGCTGGCCCAGGCCCGCGTCGCGCTCGGATGCTGGCGGGCCGATTACAACGATGCACGCCCACACTCGCGGCTTGGATGGAAGACGCCGTCCGAGTTCGCCGTCACCTGCCATCCGCGACGGGATCTGGCGCTGCGCTATGCCGAGGGCTCCGCGCCAGCTCCCGCCGCTACCACCGCCCAACCGGGCAAATCCAATGGCCGGAGCGAACTCAGGATTGGATAAAACTTGGGGGCAAGGTCAATTGTTCTGATGGATATGGTCCGGCCTGAAAGTCTCGAAGGCCTATTTGGTGAGAAATATAAAGCGCTTCCTAACGACGAGCAGCGAGCGGCCCAAGCATTGCCAGCTATCAAGAAGCTATTGCCGCTGTGGATGGCAGGCGCCCCGCTTTGCCAAATAGAAGCGGCTCACCTTGATAAGCCTGACGGTCTCGGCAAATGCGAATATGCACGCCATTTCGCCTCGCGCGTCGTCCCTGACCTCGCATTTCTCGCAGGCTTACCGACGCAGCTGCTGACGGCGCGCGCGAAAAGCGGTGGGGGCGCATCACAACCGCTGCGCACGGTCTTGGCCACGTTAGGCGGTACAATCAGAGAAGGCTGCGATAGCCCCGAGGCGTTGGCGACCAGGATCAACAACGGGAGAACTGTTTCGCGCGTTGAGGCGCGTAAGATTTACGACAAGATCAAAGCCCATATACCTCCAGGAGCTCCGCATGAAGACTTCGAAATTACGCGCCAGCGGATACGAGCAGCAGAAGCCGTACTAAGCTTCATGTCGACCGGTTTTTAAGGCGCTCGCAGACAACTCTACGCACGCTTGTCCGGACTACTGCATTGGCTGCGAAAGCAGCGACGACCCACCGCTGACTAGAGGCCGTACAAGACCACTGGCTCGTTGCTTGGCCGTACATAGTTAGGATGCTCAGTCAGAAACTTGAATTCCTGCTCTGCCGCGTCTCGCACCGAAATATTCCCCGTCCGTAGCAGTTTGTAATATTCGTTACGTTCGCTGTATCCGGTCGCTGAGTCCGGTACTACCGAATAGTTAAGGCCTTTCCGGTCTTTCAAGTCATCCCACTTGGACTGAACAATCATTCCCTTGTTGACTTGATAGTTCGGGGCATCCACGACGAGGGAAATGTAAACATCCGCGCCCGACTTTTTCTCCCAGCTTCCACGTCCCTTGTCCGGGAAATCCTGTGCGTGGACTTTGACGTGTATTCCCTGCACCTCCATGTCGTGGAGTTCGCGTTCGATGAGCGCCGTAATCTTGCTCGTGAATTGGTGCTCTTGCGTCGGCGCCAGGTAGTGTCTCGCACAGGTCTGAGCGACAATTCCGTCGATGATTTCGCCGATGAGGCGATAGGCTCGCTCTTGCCGCTCCTCGTCTTCCTCCTTTGTAGCCACCGTTCCCCCTTATCAGACTTGGTGGTCTGCTTCTCGACCGCCCGGCGTAGGCGAGGCTTATTTGGAAGCCTCGCCTGCCTTCTTCGCGATGAAGTCATTGATGCATTTCGCAAGGGCGATCCGGCGCGCCTTCAAGAATGCCTTGTAATTCTCTAGCTTGAGGAGCGCCGGAACGAGCTGCGCATCAAGCGACTCCTGCCCTTGCTTGGCAACAATGCCGGGGAGGTAAGCTGTCGGTTCCTTGTTGCTTAAGCGGCGATTGGTCTGTCCGGTAATAAAGGCCATATTGGCAATCTCGTTGATCTCGCCGGTCTCATATTGCCGATCTTTAAGAAGGGACTTTGGAAAACTGTGGTGCCACTGAATGAAGTGCAATTTTCCTTGGTGCGTTAGCGAGAGGCCGAGGCCGCTGACCGATTGCATATCGTTGCGGCTATCACTCTCGCTCGGATTGCCAACGGAGCTACCGGATCTACGCGCGCGAACCTGCGCGTGGCCGGATCCCTGAATCAATGTGTTGGGGTTCGCCAACGTCCGCCGACGCTTATTCAACGGATATTCAACGACTTTTCCGTCGCGTCTCTAAGTTGTTGAATTCTCTGGCGCTCCCTAGGGGAATCGAACCCCTGTTTCAGCCTTGAGAGGGCCGCGTCCTAACCGCTAGACGAAGGGAGCGTTGAGAGGGAAGGCAATAGCCTCGAAATCCGGCGGCCGCAAGATGCCTTGTGCGTTGCGGCGGGGATTTTGTCGGCCATGCTTTACGAACGCCCCCGGGGCATCCGGCGCCATACCTCCGGATTCCGGGTTCATCGCTGCGCGATGCTCCCAGGCGCGCAATTGCGCACAGGGGAATGACGGTGTCAGACGAGACGGTGCCGGGCGAGATGCCGCGCTCGCTTGCCCGAGCGCATCGCACCTGCACGCTACAGTGGCACCGCCCTCGCGATTGCATGATGGCCACCCTGAGCTGTCATGTCTTGATCGTGCACGGCCCTGCTTTCGCCAAATGGCAATGCAAAACACCTGTCTGTGAAGTCATCCGACGCCGAGCTCTGCTAACATCGCAGCCCTTCACCATGCTGCGCCCCGCACGGCGCCGGACAAGCAAGAGGAGTGCTTGGAACAAAGCGCAAGCGCTTGACGGCCTTGGCGCACGGCAAATTTGGCTCACGAATATCTTGGCACAACAAACATCAGCGCGGTCGCAGGCGATGGAAGACGTTCCACACCTCGCGCCGCACAGGTCAATAGCTTAGGCAGAGCGAGGACAGACCATGATCAAACTAAAAATCAACGGCCAGGAACAGAATTGGGACGGCGACCCGGATCTTTCGCTGCTCTGGTATCTCCGTGACGAAGCAGGCCTCACGGGTACCAAGTTCGGCTGCGGCCAGGCGCTGTGCGGCGCCTGCACCGTGATCGTCGACAAGGAGGCGGTCCGCGCCTGCATCACCTCGGTGTCCGACGTCGTCGGCCGCGAGGTCACCACCATCGAGGGGCTGCATCCGACCGGCGACCACCCGGTGCAGAAGGCTTGGCGCCAGGTCAACGTGCCGCAGTGCGGCTACTGCCAGGCCGGCCAGATCATGCAGGCCGCGGCGCTGCTGGACCAGAACCCGAAGCCCAGCCACGACCAGATCCGCGAAGCCATGGCGGGCAATATCTGCCGCTGCGGCTGCTACCAGCGGATCGAGAATGCCGTCCATCTCGCATCGACGGGGGTGTGACATGAATATCCGCACCAATCCCAGCAAACTTCGCGGCTTCGAGAAGCATGTGAAGGTCGAGAACGTTTCGCGCCGCAGCATCCTCAAGGGGCTGGGCATCGCCGGCTCTTTCGTGCTCGCCGCGCCCGTGATGACGCGCCAGGCGTTCGCCTATGAGACCGGCGCCGGCAAGATGCCGCACGGCGTGGTGGTCGATCCGCGCGTGTTCGTCGCGATCGCCCCCGACGGCATCGTCACCATCCTGGCGCACCGCTCCGAGATGGGCACCGGCGTGCGCACCAGCCTGCCCTTGATCGTCGCCGAGGAAATGGAGGCCGACTGGTCGCGCGTCCATGTCCAGCAGGCGCATGGCGACGAGGTCAAGTTCGGCAACCAGGACACCGACGGCTCCCGCAGCACGCGGCATTATCTGATCCCGATGCGCCAGATCGGCGCCTCGGCGCGCTCGATGCTGGAAGCCGCCGCCGCCAAGAAATGGGGCGTGCCGGTGACCGAGGTGAAGGCGCAGAACCACGAGGTGGTGCACAGCGCGAGCGGCCGCAAGATAGGCTTCGGCGAACTCGCGGCCGACGCCGCGAAAGAATCGGTGCCGAGCGTCGAGGGCCTCAGGCTGAAGGACCCCAAGGACTTCCGCTATCTCGGCAAGGGCCAGGTCTCGATCGTCGACCTGCACGACATCACCACCGGCAAGGCGCATTACGGCGCCGATGTCCGCCTGCCCGGCCTGAAATACGCCGTCATCGCGCGTCCGCCGGTCACCGGCGGCAAGCTCAAGTCGTTCGACGACAGCGCGGCGAAGAAGGTGCCGGGCGTCGAGAAGGTGATGGAGGTCAAGGGCTGGCCGTGGCCGTCCAAGTTCCAGCCGCTCGGCGGCGTCGCCGTGATTGCGCGCAACACCGGCGCCGCGATCAAGGGCCGCGACGCGCTGAAGATCGTCTGGGACGACGGCGCCAACGCCAAATACGACTCCGTCACCTATCGTGCCTCGCTCGAGGAAGCCGCGCGCAAGCCCGGCCTCGTGGTGCGCAAGGAAGGCGACGCCGATGCGGCCCTGAAGAGCGCCGACAAGGTGATAACCGGCGAATATTATCTGCCGCATCTCGCCCATGTCAGCATGGAGCCGCCGGTCGCGGTTGCCGACGTCAAGGGCGACAAGGCCACGATCTGGGCGCCGGTGCAGAGCCCCGGCGGCACCCGCGAGGATGTCGCCAAGACGCTCGGCATCCCCGAGGACAATGTCACCGTCAACGTGACGCTGCTCGGCGGCGGCTTCGGCCGCAAGTCGAAATGCGACTTCGCGCTCGAGGCGGCATTGCTGTCGAAGGAGCTCGGCGCGCCGGTCAAGGTGCAGTGGACCCGCGAGGACGACGTGCATCACGACTTCCTGCACACGGTCTCGGTGGAGCGGATCGAGGCCGGTCTCGACAAGAGCGGCAAGGTGATTGCGTGGCGGCACCGCAGCGTGGCGCCAACGATCGCCTCGACCTTCGCCGCCGGCGCCAATCACGAGGCGCCGTTCGAGCTCGGCATGGGCCTGATCGACAACCCGTTCGAGATCGCCAATTTGCAGTGCGAGAACCCGGAAGCGGCCGCGTTCACGCGGATCGGCTGGTTCCGCTCGGTCTCCAACATCCCGCGCGCCTTCGCGGTGCAATCCATGGTCGGGGAAATCGCGCATGCAACGGGCCGCGACCAGAAGGAGATGCTGCTGGAGCTGATCGGAAGCCCGCGGATCGTCAACCTGTCCTCGGTGAAGGATCCCTGGAACTACGGCGAGCCCTATGACAGCTACCCGATCGACACCGCGCGCTTACGCAAGGTGGTCGAGCTGGTCGCCGAAAAGGGCGAGTGGGGCCGAAAGGTGCCGAAGGGCCACGGCCTCGGCATCGCGGTGCATCGCTCCTTCGTCAGCTACATCGCGACCATCGTCGAGGTGGCGGTCGACGACAAGGGCAAGTTCTCGGTGCCGCGGGTCGATACCGCTATCGATTGCGGCACTTACGTCAATCCGGAGCGGATCCACTCGCAGATCGAAGGCGCTGCGATCATGGGGCTGAGTCTCGCCAAATACGGCGAGATCAGCTTCAAGGACGGCAAGGTGCAGCAGGGCAATTTCGACGACTTCCCGGTGATCCGGATGGACGAGTCGCCCATAATCACCAACGTCTACATCGTGGCGCCCGGCGCCGACACCCCGCCGAGCGGCGTCGGCGAGCCCGGCGTGCCGCCGTTTGCGCCGGCATTGATCAACGCGATCTTTGCCGCGACCGGAAAGCGCATCCGCGCCCTTCCGATCGGCAAGCAGCTGGAGACGTGAGGCTGGAACGTTAGGCGAGACGGGCCGTTCTCATCGATCGCGCTTTAGAGAGAGCAGATCGATGAGAACCCCGCCTCAGACATTCGGGACGCTCGCGGCCGCCTTGTCCGCGGGCGTCTTTCTTTTTGCGACACAGGCTGCGCTCGCACAAACCGCCTCGCCGCCAAGCGCAACGGCGACGCGTCCGGCGCGGGTGCTGCCCGACCAGAGCTCGGTTCCGAGCAGCGGCCCGCCGTCGACCACCGGTCAGACCACCGGCGAAGCCAGCCGCGACCCCACGATCAGGCAGATGAACGACGACGAGAAGCGCAAGGTCGACACCAAGGGCAAGTAAAGCAAGCGCAGACCGGGAAGCGGCGGTCTCCCCATCCGCCGCTTCCCGATCGCATCGCCCCCTGTCGCTGAGTCCGACAAAAGCTTGGGAGCATGATCCGATTCAATCGGATCACGCTCCTGACTGCGCGCTTACTTCTTGTCGAGCGCGAACACCCAGATCACGCCGCCTTGCGGGACGTTGTTCTCGAAGCCCTTGACCTTGCCGGCCAGTGCATCCTGGATGCGTTGCGCGTCGACGCCCCAGCCCGACTGGACCGCGATGTATTGCGTTCCGTCGACCTCATAGGACATCGGCATCGCCATGATGCCGGAATTGGTCTTCTGCTCCCACAACAGCTCGCCGGTCTTGGCGTTGAAGATGCGGAACATCCGGTCGTTGGTGCCGCCGGCGAGAACCAGGTCGCCCGCGGTCGCCGTCACCGAGCCGAACAGCTGCGAGGTCTTGAAGTCGTGCTGCCAGACCTTCTTGCCGGTTGCCGGGTCCCACGCCTGCAACTCGCCGAAATGATCGGCGTTCGGTGCCGGCGTCAGTCCGATGTCCTCCGGCTTGGTGCCGAGCCAGAGCTGGCCGGGTACCAGCGGCTGCTTCTCGCCCGTGAAGCCGCCGCAGAAATTCTCGTTGGCGGGAACGTAGACGAGCTTGGTGCTCTGGCTGTACGCCGCCGACGGCCAATCCTTGCCGCCCCACAGCGACGGGCAGAACTCGACCCGCTTGCCGATCACCGGCTTATGCTCGGGATCGACGATCGGCCGGCCGGTCTCGGCCTCGATGCCCTTCCAGACATTGGTCTTCACGAACGGCCAGCCGGACACGTAGTTGATCTTGTCGGGCTTGTTCTCGAGCACCCAGAAGATCGCGTCGCGTCCCGGGTGGATCAGGCTCTTGAACGTACGTCCGTCGCGCTGCAGGTCGACCAGCATCGGCGCGTCGACCTCGTCCCAGTCCCAGGAATCGTTCTGGTGATACTGGAAGTGCTTCTTGATCTTGCCCGTCTCGGGATCGAGGCCGATCACCGAGCTGGTGTAGAGGTTGTCGCCGGCGTGGGCCGAGCCCGGCCACGGCGCAGCGTTGCCGACGCCCCAGAGGATCGTCTTGTTGTCCTTGTCGTAGGTGCCGGTCATCCAGGCCGATCCGCCGCCCGACTTCCAGTCGTCGCCGCTCCAGGTCTCGTGCCCGGGCTCGCCTTCGCCGGGGATGGTGAAGGTGCGCCAGAGCTCCTTGCCGCTCTCGGCATCGTAGGCGACGACATAGCCGCGCACGCCGAACTCGCCGCCGGAGCCGCCGACGATCACCTTGCCGTCGATCACCAGCGGCATCAGCGTCAGATATTGGCCCTTCTTGTAATCCTGGACCTTGGTGTCCCAGACCACCTTGCCGGTCTTGGCGTCGAGCGCGACGACATGGTCGTCGGTGGTGGCGAAGTAGACCTTGTCCTGCCACAGGCCGACGCCACGGCTGGTCGGATGCAGCTGGAACAGATCGTCGGGAAGCTGCCGCTTGTAGCGCCAATATTCCTCGCCGGTCTTGGCGTTGAGCGCGATCACCTGCCCCATCGGGGTCGCGGCGAACATCACGCCGTTGTTGACGATCGGCGGCGCCTCATGGCCCTCGATGACGCCGGTCGAGAAAGTCCAGACCGGCTTGAGGTCCTTGACGTTGGAGGTGTTGATCTGGTTGAGCGGACTGTACCCCTGTCCGTCATAGGTCCGGCGATACAGCATCCAGTTGCCGGGTTCGGGATTTTCGAGACGCGCCGAGGTCACCGAACTGTAGTTTTCGATCGGCCCCGCGACGGCATAGGTCGAAATGAGGCACGTGAATGCGACACAACTCGACAGTAACCACTGCTTGCTTGTCATGAGATGCTACCTCCCTGCTCTGTTTTGATTTTTTCAGTTTAGGTCATGCAGAAATCCCGATGTGGCCTCATCCTCCTTGCTGAGCACCCACCTTTCCGACGAATGGCGCTGCGACCGTGATCGCGCCGTCGGCAACCGTCAGCGGCAATGCCGCGAGGCGACGTGGCGCCGGCCCGAACACGACCTGCGCATTCTGCCGCGGATCGTATTCGGAGTTGTGACAGAGGCATTTCAGGACGTTCTTGTCGCCCTGCTCTTCCTTCAACCAAGCGGTGATCGGACATCCGGCATGCGTGCAGACGACCGAGTAGCAGACGATGCCGTCAGGGGCGCGGGCGCGCGTCGCATCGTCGAGCTCGCTCGGATCGAGCTTGACGAGCACGACCTCGTTCAGCCGCGAGCCCTTGCGGACGACCGAGGTGTTCGGGTCCTGCGGCCAGGCGCGAATGGGCGGGCCGCCCAAGGTGAGATCTTCCGGCTTGATGACCTGGCCCGCCTTGTCGCCTTCGGCGCGCACGAGCCGATCGGCTTTTTGCGGCCGCTCATTGGCGCCGGGCTGTTCGTCATCGTCGGCGGCCGCAGGCTCGATCGCGGCGAGGCAGGCGCAGCTCGCGAGCGCGGTCAACACCGCGCGGCGCGTCGGGTCGGCGCACGAGCCCGACGCATCGGACTCACCAGACTGTTCGATGGAAGCGCTCGGGTTGGATCGCGACATGGCGCAAGCTGAACGTGCAACTCGGCCGAAAAGATGGCGGCACACCTTCTCGATGCACGAACGCATGCGCAAAAAATACGCTGCAGCTTTTGGTTGATCGACGGCGCGGCTTCGCGATTGCTGCGATCAGGGTTCGTTGACGAAGCTCAGCCTGCCGACAGGTTTCAGCGTCTTTGCATCAAATGTGCGAATCTCTGTTGCACCGCCCACATCAAGCGTGAGGATCAATCGCTCGCCGGCGACCCCGGTGGCGACGATGCGCGCGCCTTTCGGCAGCGCAGCAGTGACGTCAGAAACGGAAACGGGGCTTCCCTCGCTGCGATAAAGGCGGTAGCCGATGGCAATCAATACGACGGCCACGGCCAGTGCCGAGGTCAGGCCCGCGATCAGCATCATGCGCCGCACCCGCGCGATCAGCGCGGCCTGGTCGGGGGTCGGTTCGGTCACAGCGGTGTCGGTCATCACAAGGCTCTATCTTTGCAAGTGTCTTCGCAACAAGTCTCTTCGAATGGCGGTCGGAAGCTGGAGGTCGTCGTCGCCGGCGACGAGGGCTCGGCCAGGCTTGACCGCGTGCTCGCGCAGCGCAGTCCCGAGCTGTCGCGGTCCCGGCTGAAGGCGCTGATCCTCGCCGGTTCCGTGACCGTCAAGGACGCCGTCGTCCGCGACCCCGCTTATCATGTCGCCAAGGGCGATACGATCATAATCGACGTGCCGGAGGCCGCGCCCGCCGAGCCGCAGGGCGAAGACATCGCGCTCGATATCGTGTTCGAGGACGACGACATCATCGTCATCGACAAGCCGAGGGGCCTCGTCGTGCATCCCGCCGCCGGCCACGCCAGCGGCACGCTGGTCAACGCGCTGATCGCGCATTGCGGCTCGAGCCTGTCCGGCATCGGCGGGGTCAAGCGGCCGGGCATCGTGCACCGCCTCGACAAGGACACCACGGGACTGATGGTGGTCGCCAAGAACGACCACGCCCACCAGTCGCTGACCGCGCAGTTCGCCGACCATGGCCGCACCGGCCCGATGGAGCGCGGCTACATGGCGTTCGTCTGGGGCGTCCCGAACCGGCCCCACGGCACGATCGACGCGCCGATCGACCGCCACCCGCACGCCCGCGAGAAGATGGCGGTGCGCCAGGGCGGCCGCGAGGCGATCACCCATTTCGAAGTGCTCTCGAGCTTTGCCGGCCGCGACGGCAAGCCGGTCGCCTCCCTGCTCGCGTGCCGGCTCGAGACCGGGCGGACCCATCAGATCCGGGTGCACCTCGCCCATCTCGGCCATCCCCTGCTCGGCGACAGCGTCTACGGCGCCCACTTCAAGACCAAGGCCGGGCAGCTCGGCGCGGAAGGTAAGGACGCACTCACCGCGCTCGGCCGGCAGGCCCTGCACGCCTATCTGCTGGCATTGGAGCACCCCCGGACCGGAGAACTTTTGCACTGGGAGGCGCCTTTGCCGGAGGATTTGCTTCTTCTGCAACGGGCGCTGGAAGCGGCGGTATGACGCACCCCTCCCGGAAAAGCCGCGTTATGACAACAGGTTATACCTGCCACACGGGGACGTGACGTCAGCAATCCTTCCCTATCACGGACAGTTTGGTGTATGTTGCACCTGCGCTGAATATCCAGCGCGGAACATCGCAGCATGGCCGGCTTTAACCCAGCGGCCACCTGCCGGGCCCGCCGCTATCGGGGGCCTGAACCACTGGAGGGCGCTCAAATGGCCCGTACAGCTTCGTTGCCGGTCCTCAATGGAGAATCCGGCCTCTCTCGATACCTCGCCGAGATCCGCAAGTTCCCGATGCTGGAACCCCAGCAGGAGTACATGCTCGCCAAGCGTTGGCGCGAGCATGACGATCGCGACGCGGCGCATAAGCTCGTCACCAGCCATCTCAGGCTCGTGGCCAAGATCGCCATGGGCTATCGCGGCTACGGCTTGCCGATCTCCGAGGTCGTCTCGGAAGGCAATGTCGGCCTGATGCAGGCGGTTAAGCGATTCGAGCCCGAGAAGGGCTTCCGTCTCGCCACTTACGCCATGTGGTGGATCAAGGCGTCAATACAAGAGTACATTCTGCGTTCCTGGTCGCTCGTGAAGATGGGCACCACCGCGAACCAGAAGAAGCTCTTCTTCAATCTGCGCAAGGCGAAGAGCAAGATCTCCGCCCTGGAAGAGGGTGATCTTCACCCCGACCAGGTGAAGCTGATTGCCAAGCGCCTCGGCGTGACCGATCAGGACGTGATCGACATGAACCGCCGCCTCGGCGGTGACGCGTCGCTCAACGCCCCGATCCGCGACGACGGCGAAGCCGGCGAATGGCAGGACTGGCTGGTCGACAACTCGCCCAACGCCGAAGCCCTGATGGCCGAGAGCGAGGAGTTCGATCATCGCCGCCAGGCCCTGAACGGTGCGATCGGCGTGCTCAACCCGCGCGAACGCCGCATCTTCGAGGCGCGGCGTCTGGCGGACGAGCCGATGACGCTGGAAGACCTCGCCGCCGAGTTCGGCGTGTCGCGCGAGCGCGTGCGGCAGATCGAGGTCCGCGCGTTCGAGAAGGTGCAGTCGGCCGTCAAGGGCACGATCGCCCGGCAGGAAGCCGCCGCTCTCGAAGCCGCGCACTGATCGCGCAGCAGTGAGCCAACAGACACGAAAGCCGGCGGCAACGCCGGCTTTTTTGTTGTTTGCAAAGTGGGGCTCGGCACGCGCCTCGATCCGGGGCGTGTAACCATCAATCCGCCTGCCGACGAATGTCCGCATCAGCCTCGGGAGGACTGCGAGTCAACTTCGGGCCCGGCCCCGAAACTCCGCTGAGTACAGGGCCAAGGTCAGCCGGTGACCTCACCTATTCGAATGCAAAGATCCGCTTCCAATCCTTCTTCATGTCGACCACGGTCCACCTGTTCACCGCCGCGGCGTCGAGCGCTACCTCGAGTTTCCCAAAATGTGACTGGCGGTCGTAGGCGTATTCGCGCTCGGCGTCGGTATGATGAACGATCAGACCAAACCGTGCGCCGCTGGAGCCGAGCGTCGCCCATTGCAACATTTCGAGATCGCCGTCGGAGTTTCCAAATGCTGCGATTGGACGCCGACCGATGTGCTCGTTGATACCGATCGGCTTTCCTGCTTTGTCATCGATGAAGTTGACTTCGGGCAGCCGGAAAAGCGTTGGCGCGCCGTCTTTGATCTCAAACCGGGTCTTGATCGACGACCCAATGACATGCTCCGGCGGCACTCCGTAAATCCTCTCAGTCCACGGGCGCATGAACTCGATGCCGCCGCCTGACGCGATGAAGGTCTTGAAGCCGTTGGACCGAAGGTAGGCCAGCAATTCCAGCATCGGCTGGTAGATCAGTTCAGTATAAGGCCGCTTGAAGCGCTGATCTCGCGCGGTCGCGAGCCAATCGATGACGATCTTCTCGAATTCTGCCGTTGTCATGCCGGCATGCGTTACGGCGATGATTTCGACCAACCCTTTTTCGCCGGAAGCCGCCAACGCCTTCACGTCACCGTCCAGCACCGCTGCGAACGGCTGCTTGGTCTTCCAGTCCGGATGCATTGGCGCCAGCGCCTTCACTCGGTCGAGGGCGAAGGCCAATTGCACATACATCGGCTGCTCGACCCAAAGGGTGCCGTCGTTATCGAAGGTCGCGATGCGCTGCTCGACAGGAACGAAGAAGGGTCCGCCTTGCGTCGTGACGCGGGTGACAAAATCGAGGATCGAAGCCTTGGTCGCGCCCTCGTTCCATGACGGCAATGGATCGCGCTGCGCTTGCGCCACCGCGGGCGCGGAACGGAGTAGAGCAGAGAGCAAGGGGACGGTCGCCAGCGAGGAGAGGAGGACGCGGCGGTCCATGTGAGGAAACTGCGGATTCATGATCGCCTCCCCGGATAGTGCCGCTCAGTGCCACGGTTGAAGGCGCTGATGTTGCAGCAGCCGATGTCGCCGCCAATGATGGCGAGAATGCTGGGCCAAGTGTTCGGGGTCGTACTCATCCTCGATCTCCATGGCGTTGAATTGCGTTGCTGCATGTCGCTGTTCAAAAGCGAGTCATGTTCGCGGCCGGCGGGTTCGGCGATTTCACGAGGCTTGCCTTGTATTCCTCGACCGTCTTCAGTGCCGGGCCGATCACCCATTCGTACATCTCTCCGATGTTGTGTTCTTCGTGGGGGTCCGCTTCGATATTGAACACCTTGGGATAGCCGTTCATCGGCGCTGCGCTGGCGCCGACTCCTCCCAATAGGGTCGCGCCGCCGGCGCCGCTGCGGCCTGGCGCCACGTCGACAAAATAGATGCGGAACTGCTTCCAGCGCACCGCAACGAGAGACGGGCCGACGAAAGTTAGGAGATGTTCGCGACGCCCGTTGTCGTTCCCGCCAAGCAGCAGGTCGGTCTGGTCGACACCGTCGATCGGGCGATCATCCGGCACCTTGCCGCCGGCAATCCGCGCGAAGGTCGGGAAGAAATCCATGATCGAAAACATCGCGTTGGACGATCGAGGCCTTACTCGCTCCGGCCAGCGAATGATGGCGGCGGTGCGGATCGCCCCTTCACTTATGTCACCCAGCGCCCCGCGCCACGGCCCGGACGAGCCCATGTCCGGCATGTCGCCGCCGAATGGGCGCGAGACGGGACCGTCAGGGCCATTGTCGGACGCGAACACCACGATGGTGTCGCGCGCGAGACCGAGCTGATCGAGTGCATCGAGCATTCTGCCGACGATGGCATCGCCTTCCATCAGGGAATCACCGAACTGGCCGACGCGGGACCGGCCCTCGAACCGCTTTGACGGCAGGTTCGGAAAGTGCGTCCGCGATATCGGCAGATAGAGGAAGAACGGTTTGCCGACGGCCTTCTGGCGCCGCATGAAATCGACGCCGCGCTCCGCCAGCTCCCAGTCGATCTCGCGCCGCACGTCCGCCGTGTAGGGTTTCACCGCTTTGAGCGGCTCCCCACGCGCGGCCTCCACGATCTGTGGCCCCTTATCGATCGTGATATCGAGCGTCTTGGTTTGCCGAGCCTGCTCGATCATGAGGAAGGCATCCCAGGTGTCGCCGGGTGGGATGCCGTAGAATTCGTCGAAGCCCTTGTTCTGCGGCTGGCTGTAAGGCTGGGCACCGAGATGCCATTTGCCAAAGATCGCCGTGGCGTAGCCTGCCTCGCGTAGCATTCCACCCATGGTGATTTCTGTTGCCGGCAGCGAGATTGGAGTCCCCTCGACAGCAACCAGCGACAGACCGGAGCGAATGGAATAGCGTCCGGTCATCAAGGCGGCGCGCGACGGGGTACAGGACGGCTCGACCAGAAACTGCGTCAGCCGCAAGCCTTCGGCGGCAAGCCGGTCGATGCGCGGCGTCGGCGCCCCGCGCAGTTCGCCGCCGCCGTAAGCTCCGATGTCGCCATAGCCGATGTTGTCGGCGAGAATGAGGAGAATGTTCGGCTTTTGCTGTTGTGCTGACGCGGGAGCGACCATCATGGCGACGAACGATGCCACCATGCCGAAACAGATGTGTCTGCGTCGATTCATCCTCGATCTCCGGCGGTCGCAGTCAGAGAGAGCTTCGCCCAATCTTCGTTGAGAGCCCATCTTGCGTTTCTCGTGGAGTTTCTGGATGCCCGGGGACAGGCGGCCGGCGCTTTCGCGCCGGCCGCTTCTGTTGTTCTCAATCACGACCTGATGTTTGTCATTAGTCGCTTCGGCCGGCCGTCTTCATGTCCTTCACTCGCTGCATGACCTGTTCCAGGTTGTAGCTGGCCGGGTCCTGCAGCGGCGGGAATTTGATGAAGGTCTCCAGGTGCCTCAGCCACAGCTGCTGGCCGATCGGCAGCATGTTCCAATCATAGACGTAGGCAGTAGACGGAGAAGCAATAGCCCCGGCCATGCCGAACAACGTCTTCAGCTGTGTACCAACGGAGGTTTCGAAAGGATCGCGCTTGATGTTGACGACCTGGGTCCAGGAGTAGGGCTGCACACCGGCAATGAAGCCAGCTGGTGAGTCCGACACCATCGCGAAGTACATCTTCCAGTTCTTGTAGCGGACCGCCGACGGCTCCTTGCCGGAGTAATACAGGAAGTGGTCGCGGGCCGACTTGTCGGACTTGCCGCTCAGATAGTCGATCTGATTAACACCGTCGAGGGTGGTCTTGACCATATTAGGATAGCCGGCCTCGACCTGTTGCTTCAGTGCGTCGCCCTTGGGTCCGCCGGCGATCTCGACGAGGGTCGGGAGCCAGTCGAGGGCGGAAAACATTTCGTTCTTGACCGTGCCGGGCTTGATGACGCCGGGCCAGCGAATCACCATCGGAGCGCGCATGCCGCCCTCCCAGGTGCTCAGCTTGCCGCCCTTGAACGGTGTGACGCCACCGTCCGGGAAGGTAATTGTCTCGGCGCCGTTGTCGGTGGTGAAGACGACGATCGTGTTGTCGAGTTGGCCCATGTCTTCGAGCTTCTTCAGTACCACGCCGATGTTGTCATCCATCTGCTTCATGCCGGCTTCGTTGACGCCCCAATCCTTGCCGCCAGGCTCGCCCACCATGTTCAGATACTTGTCCGGCAGCACGGTCGTGATGTGCATGCGCGCCGGGTTGTACCAGGCGAAGAACGGCTTGTTCGTCTTCTTCGGGTCGTTGCGATCGAGGAAGTCAACGACCTTGGCCGAGATTTCTTCGTCCACGGTCTTGGATCGCTCGAGAGTCAGCGGGCCCTCGTCCTTGCAGGTCATGTTCTTTGCGGTGCCGTCCGAGGACTTGCAGGCGAGCATCGGGCGCGGCGGCGTCAGGCAAACCGTGGTCCTGGGATCTACAGCGCCGGGGACCTCAGCCACGCCGGGGATCGGCGTGTTCTTGCATGGCGGCGCAAGGGTCTGCTGGGTCGCGGTCTTGTTGATGTCGGGGAAGCTCACCCCTTGCATGGCGTCGAGGTGATAGAGATAGCCCCAGTATTCCTGGAAGCCTTGCGCAGCCGGCAGCGACTCGGTGTGGTCGCCGAGATGGTTCTTGCCGAACTCGCCGGTGGTGTAGCCGAGATCGAGCAGGAACTTGGCAAGCGTCGGCGTCCCCGTCCGCAGATAGGATGGGCTACCGGGAATTTCCGGCAAGACCATGCCGACGCGAACGGGCTGCATGCCGGTTAAGAAGGCCGTACGCCCGGCCGTGCAGCTCTGCTCGGCGTAATAGTGCGTGAACATCGCGCCTTCGTTGCCGATGCGATCGATGTTGGGCGTCTCCCCGACCATCAATCCGCGATGGTAGATGCTCGGCTGCATCCAGCCGATGTCGTCACCCATGATAAAGAGAATGTTTGGCTTTTGCTGGTTTTGCGCCAAGGCCGGCGTACTGACCGGCCCGGACAACGCCATCAGCATCGTCGTGCTGAGCAGCGAGGCACAGGTCCCCTTGAGCCAGCCAGATGTCTTGCGGGGCGGCGTTCCAGTAGGGGGCGACGGCTCGTCGGGCAATATTGAACTCAACATGGCTACGCTCTCCTGTTTATGATGCATTGGGAACTCCCCGACTGATGCATCGAAAGCCAAGATGACTCGTGGAAGTATCAACCGGCTCCGCGTGACGCGCTGCCGGCCGGTAGCGTCGGCAGTAATTCGGTGCGCACAAATGCGAGCCGCCTTTGATGACCTTCCGTGGAATCTTCACGTTGGTTGTTCTTGGGTCGTAGCTGTCGGTCTCACGCCCGCCGCGCGGATTCTCCGGGATGCAGCAGGCCTTCGTCACATCCGCCTCGTGCCTGGGGGAATACCAGTCGGCTGTCCATTCCCAGACGTTGCCGATCATGTCGTAAAGGCCGTAGCCGTTCGGCGGGAATGCGGTGACTGGCGAGGTGCGTTCGAAACCGTCGGCATTGGTGTTTTGGTGCGGAAAATCACCCTGCCAGGTGTTAGCCATGTGATGGCCGCGCGGCATGAATTCGTCACCCCACGCATATTCGGCGTCATCGAGCCCGCCGCGTGCCGCAATCTCCCACTCCGCTTCGGTCGGCAGTTCCTTGCCAGCCCATTGCGCGTAGGCAAGCGCGTCGTTGAAAGCCACGTGCACGACGGGATGATGATCGAGCGCATCGATGTTGCTATTCGGTCCGTAGGGATGCCGCCAGTCAGCCCCCCTGGCGAAGGTCCACCACTGGCTGAAATCGCGCAGGCCGACCGGGTGCCGTGGCGGCAAGAACATCAAGGAGCCCGCATAAATCATGTGCGGCAGAATCCCGGGATAGTCTCTCGGGTCGGGCGCAATCTCGGCCACGGTAACGTGACCTGTAGCCTTGACGAACTTTCCGAACTGCTTGTTTGTGACAGGATGGCGATCCATCCAGAAGCCATCGACACTCACCCGATGTGCCGGCGCCTCCTCCGGATAATGCTTGTCCGATCCCATGCGGAATGTCCCGCCGGGTATGCAGATCATCTGGTCGATATCTGACGGACCATCGCAAATGGCGATATCGCGCGCGCGCCTGGACTTCGCTCGCAAGGCGTCACCTCCCAGCCGATCTTTTCCACGCTACGAGGCAAAACCCCCGCGTGATATCGGACCGTGGTCCAATATCCGAATCTGCGCGCGCGGCCTCTGTTCGACCCACGGATGCCGCAGTGCCGCAATGGCCGCCCTGAAGTTGATACAGATGACACTCACTCGATTAAGGCGATCTTGATCTAGATCAAAGCGGGACTGCCTTCGGGAGCAGCATTCCGGGAAGCACTGGACGTATGCCCTTAGATCCGCCTGCCTACGAATGTCCGCATCAGCCTCGGACAAGCGAGGCGCGCTTGGTTCAAGCCGGATAAGGGCCAATTTCGGACATTTCCGACAGGCCGCAGTGTCTTCGTGCAACGCCACCTGTTCCCCGGATGCGTCAGGTGGCGTAGAATGTCACGGCCCTTGAAACGGGACGCGCCGAAATCACCGTCCGGGCAAACGAGCAGCACTGGTGCTATCGGCAGGCACGCTCTCTTAGAGGCCGTTCTTTTTTCGGTTTCGCACCACCGTTCACCACGAACTTTGCGCGCTGCATTTGCGGCGGCTCGTTCGGTAACGTCGGGAGAAAAGCGATGAGGAAGGTCGATCGAAGGTCCGCACTGGGAATCGCGTTGGCAGCGGTTTCGACTGCCATGATCAAGCCCGCCGAGGCTCAAGCCACGGGCTACAAGGATACGGCACCCTGGCCAGGTGTCGTGGTGCGTGAATATGAAGGCGAGACACCATCCCTGATCCCGGGATTCAAGACGGTCTCGATGCGCGATGTCATTATGCAGCCGGGATCGAAGACCATGGGTCCCCCGATGATGAATGCCATGATCTGCCATATCACCGAAGGGGAGCTTCGGCTTGATCAGGAGGGAAAGACCTTTACGGGCAAGAAGAATTTTGTCTGGACCTGTAACAAGGAAACAAAAGAACAGGCGTACAATGATGGGAACGTGGTCGCGATCATGCGGATCACGGACCTGAAGGCCTAAGGCTCTTTTCTTCGCAAGAGATTGATTGCAGGAGCGGATGGCGCACGCGACGACGCGCCATCCGCATGCAGGACCGCTTCGGGTCAGAGGGCGTAACGCGCGCAGCACAAGGTCGATGGGTATCGCTTCGCGCCACCCATCCTACGAAGCTGGATTTGGCACGCTGCTTCGGCACGCACCTCGATCCAGGACGGATGCCCGTAGAGAATGTCCGCATCAGCCTCGGGCGCGGACAAACGAGGCGCTCCTGGTCACGTCGGCTAAGGGCCAGGAGCGGTAGCAGCCGATCCGAAAGTGCCACGACACCTAGCGCGTATCCATTGGTTGGGTCTGATCCCTCAGCAAGAGAAGTCCATCAGGAAAACGAACCCATTCAAGCTTTGACTCGCACCAGGCAGCTACCTTGGGCGCAGGGAAAGCGGGATCGGCGAAGCATCCAACCGGAATGCCGATGACGTCGGGCAAAAGTTCAAGACTTGTGCTCACTGTCGAACCACATACGGGACAAAACACGAATAGGACGTTCCCGCCTGACGCACCCTTGCGACTATAAGTTAGGCCCTTGCCCGAACGATCCCTCACCTGGTTAGAGTTCCACCGGGACGAAAGTGCGAATGCAGATCCCGAACGCTTCTGACATCGCGTGCAGTTACAGGCTGAAACCAAGGCGGGTTCGCCTTCAACCGTGAGACTTAGCTGTCCGCACTGGCAGCTCGCCATACGCGTCATGTTGTCCCCCTCTGCGATTAGAGATGATACGACATTTCGTCCTGTCACAACCTTAGATTACTATTGGGTCGATTCCATTGCGAACGCGTTTAATTTGTTGCCGTCCAAATCGCGGAAATAGAAGGCCGCGGCTCTCGGCAAATCGTTAGTCCCCAGCGTCACATAGCCAATCATTCATTATTCCTCCGGCTGTGGCTGCGACAATTCGATGCCCCCTTCGAGTATACTTAAACTTATGGTTGCGTCTAGAATCTGACGAATCTTCGACAACACGGGTTTAGGCTCGCAAGGTTGTAATCGGCGCGGATCGGAAGCTGCGCAACAGGCCCTGAGATGGTGCATTCAACCCAGGTCATCAAAGCTGGGCTGCCTATTATGGGTGAGGGCCAATGTCTCTTGCGGGTCACAAGCCGACCATGGCGGCCCGCTTGGCCTCGGTCGGCTTGCCTCCCGAAAGCGGATATTGCTGCCTTCCGAGCAAAGGTCGGCTAAGGGCTAGAAGCGGATAAGGCCGTTTTGACTGGACGATCGAAATGATGCGTTCGATATCCATCGGGCCATGCAGCGTGCTCAAGTGCACGAGCACTGGCTCAACCATGGGCCTGAATTACTGCTGGTTCGGCTGAATGAAAGACACCACCAGTTAAAGCAGCTCTAAACAAGAACCGGCCCACCGCCAACCGCGCGATCGACGATGGGCCGTTCCGGGTGGATGGCACGAACTTGGTGTTTCAAAGCGTCGCACCACAGACCCTATTCTCAATATCTGTACTTGGAGGTGGTTCCTACGGATTGGGCTGGCGGCCTTGCTCTTTAGTCTAGGGCCCGGCTTTTCGTCCTGCTCAACCTCTTGCAGCACTCTATCAACAACGGCTTGAGTGCGTGTGTCATGCAGCTCTTCGGCGTCCGCCGAAGCTGCCTCTAAGTGAAAGCGCATTTGAGTGCGCAACGCTTGTTCGGAACCGGCCATGCCATAGGATCGCAGGATCGGTCGATAAATCCATTCACATAGGTAAGAAAGCCAAGGTGTGAGGTGCCCTTATTAGACTCTGACATTCAAGCGCACAGCGCGACCAAGCTGTATAAGACTTGGCGGCGCTGGCACTCAAACTGGAAAATGCAATCCTCCAGCAGGAGAGATACGGCTGAGCGAGCGGAAGGTTGCTAAGGCCGGCGGTCCAGCTCCGCTATTTGCTCTTCGATGTCCTTGATTATGTCCATGAGCAAAAACCGCAGAGCGTCATCGGCGAAACGCTCCGAAAGCCCACGATAGCCGCGCAGCTTCTGTTCGAGTTCTTGCTTAGCCTCCTCTCGATTCACGTCGGCCCGGGAGAGCGTAGCCACTCGCTCACGTGTGCGCCGGTCTCGGCTTGCCTGGCGCGCTTCAACAGCGCCTCCTTCTCAACACCTGGCGGCATCGACTTGGCCCGTTCGCGCATCTCTTCGGCCTGGCCGGCAAGCCGCTGTTCCAGCGTCTCAGTTTGAATGCTCCGGCGTCTAATTGGTCCCATGCGAATTTCCTCATTGGGTTCCTGCCCGGAACGAGGGACTCAAGTCGGGAAGCCGCGCAACGTTCCTCGGGCTCGCCAACTGAGGCGGCCGACGAGGTTCATTGCGACGCCGCTCCCTTTTCCTCAAACAGGATAATGCTGACCTCTCCGCACGCCTCGCAGCGTTGCGTCAGGAAGCGCGTTCCAGTCTGCGTGTCGGGAAAGCTGCGGAGGTTGGTCAGCTCTCGGCCGCACTTGCAGCGACGGATAGCTTCTTCTGCTTTGAGCATCGCATGATCTCCACCGATCATGCTGACCCAACAGACCGGAGTTAAGTCCGTTCCGGACTTAATTAGGGAAACTCGGTTCACCCATGGAAACCCGTGGTAACACCCCTGCGCCGCGACGAGAGAATAGTTGGCGGACGACAGCATTTGCTATGGGTTAATTCAGAACAGGCCACTCGGAAACTCGAACCAAGCTCCGACAAATTAGGACGGAGGGTGAAACACCAGAGAGACAGGCCTGTCATGATCTGCAATTCTCCAGAGACGGCGCGGTGAGGCGGCCCCAGTGTTCGTTCCAACGCGCTGGGGCCGTTTCTTGCCACCGTGCTTCTACGGAATCTGCTTTGAAGCAGAAGAGGCCTAGGGTCCTAATACCGGGCTATTTCATAAAGATCATTTTTTTGGTTATCCGGCAGGGGTCGCTTACGTTGGCGGCCCCTATTTTATGTGAGTTGCGCCTGCGCCGGGTGCCTAAGACGGACAGCACTCCACCGTCCTGTCAGAACGGATGGTGATACCAGACCAATTCGGGAACATGGCAGTTGGCCGGGAGTCCGCTGCGGGTCAAAAGCCGCCCGTGGTGGCTAAACCGGGCGGCAATAGAAACTCGTATATTAGTGCCGCAACTGTCACATTCCGCATTATCGACTTCGAAGCCTACGGCTCAGACTCGAAGCGATCATCGAACGACCCACGCAAGTCCTGCCTTGAGCTACTGGGCGTCGGCCATCTTCGGTCGAGATGACTGCGGTTGCGCGTTGGCTGCCGAGGGCCGGTTCGACGGTGACGCCGATTCCTGCGATGAGGAGGCGGCGTCGGGCGGCGCACCCGGGGATGGTCGATGCGCAGCTTGTGCCGGAAGCACGATCACTTTCGCTCCGACCTTCACCCGCTCATAAAGGTCCGTGACGTCGTCATTGGTCAGCCGGATGCAGCCGGACGAAACCCGCTTCCCGATCGTATCGGGCTTGTTGGTGCCGTGAATGCGATATTCGGTATCGCCCAGATAAATCGCCCGGGCACCGAGCGGATTGCCGGGACCGCCTGCCATAAACCGCGGCAGATAAGGCTGGCGCGTAAGCATCTCTGCCGGCGGACGCCAATCCGGCCATTCTGTCTTGCGGGCCACGACCTGTTCACCGGACCATGTGAAGCCTTCGCGGCCGACACCGATGCCGTAGCGCATCGCCTGCCCGCCGTTCAGAACGAGATAGAGGAATGTGTTTCCGGTATCGATGACGACGGTGCCCGGCGGCTGGTGACTGACGTAGTCAACCACCTGCCGAACAAGTCGTCCGGGAGCATCAGCGGCTTTTGGTGTTTCGATCCGGGGTGCGGGGACCGGGATTGGAACCGGAGCTGGCGCTGGAGCCTGAACCGGCGCCGCTACGTGAATGGGAGTCGACGGCGGCGGACTAGATGGCGCCGGCACCTGGTGCGCGGCTTGCTTCCGTATCGATTGAACGCTCGCCGGCCGCCACAGCAAGCTGTACCCCAATGCGGCAGCGGCCACGACGCCAACTACAACTCTTCCGGCGACCGGCAGGGTGAGCGTTTCGATCTTTCCACGTTTGGCCCGCTTCCCCATACCTCTCCCCCGATCCCAAGCCCGGAAGAGGTACCCGGCAAATTTTAACAAGCCTCGAAGCGATTTCGCTCAGGGGGGAAATCGCCAAGCGTCGTTAACGCCGGCCTTTGTCCTGCAACACCCGTCGTCCACATTCGATCGCCGGTTCCGGAAATGCCCCGCGGAAAATCGGGCCCGATAGATCAGCCTGTCGATGCGGACGAGCGCGGCTCATTCGGGCAATCCCGCTTTGCGAAAACCCTCGATCATCAGCTTCGCATTTATTGAAAGCCGGCTCCGAGCGATCCACGCCGATATTGTGAAAGTGGGGTCGAGCTCAAGCACACCGGCTGCCGCTTCACGGGCCTCAGCGTCCCGTCCGAGATGGGCGAAAGCGGACGCGAGGCAGCGGTATGCGCCTGGATAGGAAGGGTTCTGACGCAGGGCTTTCCTCCCTGCAACGATGGCCTCGTCGAAGCGACGAAGCTCGATAAGGGCAAATCCCATACCGGTTAACGCTGTGAATTGGAGCGGGTCCACCGGGCTCATTCGCATGGCGCGTTCGAGGCTCCGGATCGCCTCCTCCGGCTGCCCCGCAATCTTATAGACCCAGCCTCTGCGGTTCCATGTGTTATATGAATTCGGGTTGAGCGCGACCGCCCGATCGGCCATCTCAATCTCAGCCTCACAGTCGCCGACCAAAAGAGCCGAGATCAATGCAGCAGTTGCCAACGTGCCTGGATCATGATCGTCGAGGCTCAATGCCAGGCGCATAAACCGAAGCGCCGCCTTGCGTTCGAATTGTTGGTCGATCGCATAGCTCCTGAGCACGTTTTCCAAATGACAGGCACCTGCCAAAGCTGCCGCAGCAGCAAACCCAGGGTCAAGCTCCAGGGCGCGCTGCACCAGTCGGAGTGCCTCGGCCAGACTTTCGCGGGTCGATCGGACGGCTTGCTGTGTTGCCCGGAGATAAAGATCATATGCGGTGAGGTCTTCCGGTCGCCGCCGCGACGCCATTGCGATTTCTGCTTGAAACAACTCTGGCTGAACAGCCGAGACAACAGCGAGCGTGATGTCGTCCTGCAGCGCGAAAACGTCCGTCAGGTCGCGCTCGAACCTGTCCGCCCAAATATGTGCGCCCGTGGCCGCTTCAATCAACTGGCACGTGATGCGAACTTTCCCCGACGCCTTGCGCACGGCTCCCTCGAGGACATAGCGGACTCCAAGCCTGCGCCCGACTTCCTTGATGTCGACGGCTTTGCCCTTGAAGGTGAAACTCGAATTGCGAGCGATCACGAACAGCCATTTGAACCGCGAAAGCGCGGTCGTGATCTCCTCAACCATCCCGTCCGCGAAATATTCCTGCTCGGGGTCGCCAGACATGTTCGCGAACGGCAGCACGGCGATGGAGGGCTTGTCGGGTACCGCAGGGGCGCTCTCGGGCGTATCGGCGGGATCTGGACCTGCAACCTCTCGCGCCTCCTGCACCTGTCCGACGAAACGGAATCCCTTGCGTGGTAACGTCTTGATCAGTCGCTGTTCCTCCCCGGAATCGCCGATTGCGCTTCGGGCGACATTCAGCCGGGTCGTCAGTGCTGCATCCGAAACGCTGCGCCCATTCCAAACGGCATTGATGAGGTCGTCCTTGCTGACGACGCGCTCCCTGTTGCGGATCAGATAATCGAGCAGATCGAACACCTGCGGGGCGATGCGGACGACGTCCGCCCCGCGATACAACTCGCGCCGGTCAAGGTCGAATGCGAAATCCTCGAAGAGATAGCGCAAGATGCGAATCCCCCTGGAATCCCCTTGGATGAAGCCCCCGATAATCGGGTAGCGCCTTGGGCCGGCTGGAAATCGCAAGAATAAGCTGCAGGTGAGGAAAATGTAAGCCGCCGGTCAAGCCTACCCGCCGCTCTCGCGGCATCCTCGTGCCGGCTATGACGGCTCCTGACACCACGGTGGCAACAGGGGAGCGCTAAAGCCGTGGAAGAAACACCATCCCATGGAGACTGCGCGATGAGCTCGACGCACGGCACAACGCGGCTGGAACGGACATCCGTATCGACCCGGCATGTCTCCAGCTTCATCTGGAAATATTGGGATGCCTTTCGGGAGCGCCGCGAACGCCAGGAATTGCGCGCCACCTTGTCCAACCTAAGCGACGCGGAGCTGATGGACATCGGCACCACGCGCGGAGAGATCGACTACGTCGCCTCGCACCGAGACATTGACCCGAGAGGCATCCGATCCGGCGAATGGCTCCGATAACTGTCAGCGGTAGACGGCCGGGTTGGGCCCACCGACTTCCGATGAGGGGCAGAAGGCGATATCCTGAGGCCGGATCGGGTTTCCGCTTCGTCCGCGCAAGCGGGCGTCCCGGATTCTAATGGAGTACGCGCCCTACTCGCCCCACTGCCGCGCCATTGTGGCGAGCGCGCAGCCCTCGCAGTAGCGGGCGTCCTTGAAGTCGATCCAGTTGTGCGCGTAGACGCGCTCCGCCGGAATGCCGTAACGCGCGCGCAGCACCTTCACCAGCACCCGCCAGGCCGCGACCTGCGCGTCGGTCGGGCCGGTCGTGACGTCGGGGTAATTGCCGGCGAACTCGACGCCGATCGACGTGTCCTTGTTCACCTGGCGATAGGTCTTGCTGTTGTCGATGTATTTGTTGTCGTTGCGATCGGCGCCGTCGGTGTGGGTCGGCACGAGGTTGTCGGCGACCGACCAGTAAACCGTGCCGTCGGTTTCGACCCAGACCATGACGCCGCGCCGGGTCGGGTTCTTGTGCTGCGCCTCGGCGCCGTATCGCGCCGAGCCCTGCGGCCCCTCGGTTTGGTGCACGATGATGTTGCGCCAGGGATGCGATTTGGCAACGTCGCCCCAGGGCGTCAGCCAGACCATCTTCAAGCCGGGAATCTCGGGCGTGCCTTGCGATCGCGCGATGGCCGCGAGATCGGGGGTTTGGGCTGATACGGCGGAGGACAGGACCAGCGCAAGGAGTGCGGTGAGCAGGCGAAGCATCATTGGGGAATATCCGGTGTCGCTCGGTCCCTCGTTAGCACGCTCAGGCGCGCTTGCGCAGGGTCGCCTCCAGCGGATCGACCATCTCGGGCGGCGCCTTCGGCTCGTAGGTCGCGTAGCCGTTCTTGCCGCCCTTCTTGGCGTCGTAGAGCGCGTGGTCGGCGACGGCGACCAGGCGGTCAGGATGCAGGCCGATCTCGCGGGTCCATTGCGCGACACCGATCGAGACCGCGATCGGGATGTCCTTGCCGGTGCACTGCTCGGCATCGGCGCGGCAGACCTCGAGCACGCGGCGCGCGATCATCGCGCCCTCGCGCAGCGTCGAGGACGGCAGCACGATGCAGAACTCGTCGCCGCCGGTGCGGGCCAGCATGTCGCCCGGACGGAGCCGCGTCTGCGCCATCAGCGTGAAATGCTGCAGGCAGGCGTCGCCGGCGGCGTGGCCGTGGGTGTCGTTGATGCCCTTGAAGCCGTCGAGGTCGATCACCAGCAGCGCGAACGCCTCGCCGTTGCGGTCGGAGCGCGCGCATTCCTCGGTCAGCCGCTGCAAGAGATGACGGCGGTTGCCGACGCCGGTGAGATCGTCGAGCAGCGCGAGGTCGGCGACCTCGTTGCGCAGCCGGTCGATCGCCATCAGCAGGAAGCCGAAATTGAGCGCCATCGACAGGAACACCATCAGCAGGATCACCAGCGACTGGCCCGCGGAGAAGCGGACGAAGGAGAACTCGCCGGGCTGCAGCAGCGCGCCGACCGCGCGCAGCGCGTAGATGCCGATCAGCACGGAGGCGACGATGCCGGCGAGCCGGGCACCGGGGCTGACGCGGCCGTTCTCGGACGACAGCAACAGCTTCAGCGTCAGCGCGAACGGCGTGACCTGGGCGACGGTGTAGACCAGGATGCGCATCGGCATGCTGTCATAGGCGAAGATGAAGGTGCCGAGACCGGCGAAAGCCAGCGCCGTGGTCAGCAGGGTGGCGCGCCAGGTCGCGGGCTTGTCGTAGAACCGCTCGATGCCCATCGCGGCAAGGCCGGCGGCGAACACCATCAAGGTCCCCGCCGCGAGCAGCGGCAGCAGCGAGTCCGTCAGCATCACGCGAAGCATCGCGCAGGTGGCGCCGGCGGAGGCGACGAGCGCCGATGCGGTCCATAACCGCGCCGCGCCGAAAGCAGGATAGCTGCGCGCGACATAGGCCCAGATCAGCCCGAGCGCGAGAAAATTGATAATGAATACCGTCCAAAGCGTCGGAACGCTCAACATCGCCCCTGTTCGAGACCCGTATCGGCCTCGCCTCTCCTGAAATGACCGTCCGCCCCCCGGGCGCTTCCTCAAATGACAATCCCCGTTGTCTTACGGAAGAGCATGCGGCCGCGCCGCTTAACGGAGCGTCACCCGCGACGTGGCAATCCGTGCTGTGGTTTTGAATTGATGAAGATCTGCGCATCCGCCGTTTGCGCATCGTTAAGCATGACGGATGCGACGACGCGGCGACGCGCGACATGCCCGCGCTTTGCGAAAAAACTGGCGAAAACACGTAACAGCTGTGGATAACACGATGACGGCGCCGTGACAGCACGCGGCAGCAGCCTCCGAATCTGCTGAGTTTGATATCGAGGATGTTGCGAGGCTGGCCCTCCGCCAAGCATGCCTCGGAGTCGCGTTCAATCCATGAAACCCTGAGAGGATACTATGGCTAAGAAAGCGAAGAAGGCGAAGAAGGCGAAGGCGAAAAAGGCCACCAAGAAGAAGGCCGCCAAGAAGTAACGAATTCCAGCCCGGGTAGCGGCTCTTGCCCTGCCCGGGCACCCGGACCGGGACAGCCGGTCGCAGCGACAGCAACCTCGAATTCACCAGCCCTATATCGATCGGCCCCGAACCGACGGGGCGCAAGGCAGCAGGCGCAACGCCTGCTTTTTTATTGCCTGCGTCAGGGCGCGACGTCAGCGCTCCGCGAAGGCGAGCCTGGCGCCGAGCAGGGCAAAGCCCGCGGCAAAGCTCCGCCGCAACCAGGCCATCACCTTCGGCCGGGTGATGACGCGGTCGCGCACCGAGGCGGCGAACAGCCCGTAGACCGCGAACACCGCAAAGGTCATCGCCATGAACACACCGCTGAGCTCGGCCATCCGCGCCAGCGGGTGCGGCTCGTCGACCGCGATGAACTGCGGCAGGAAGGCCAGGAAGAAGATCGACAGCTTCGGGTTGAGGATGTTGATCAGGATGGCGGTCACGATCACCCGCCGGCGCGAGCGCGGCTTGATCTCGGTGTCGACGGCGAGCGCGCCGCGCTCGCGCAGCGCCTGCCAGGCCATGTAGAGCAGATAGACGACGCCGCCCCATTTCAGTGCCGCGAACGCCACGGCGCTGGTGTGCAGAATGGCGGCAAGCCCGAGCATCGCCGCGATCATCTGCGGCACGATCCCGAGCGTGCAGCCGAACGCCGCCGCGACGCTCGCCCGCGCTCCCCGGGTCAGCGCCACCGCCAGCGTATAGAGCACGCCGGTGCCGGGCGAGGCCACCACGATCAGCGTCGTCAGCAGGAACGACCAGGTCACTTCAAATCCGTCACTTCACATCCTCGGCGGGCGGGACATCGTCCGCCAATATCACGGCGACGGGGACGGCGGAAGCGGCTGCCGGGCCTCCGCCCGGCGCCCGCGCCGACACCCCGCTATGACGACCTGCGCCATCCGCGATGCGAAAGCTCCGACGCCTTCATCTCGGCGACCCGGATCACGTCCAGCGGCGCCCAAGGCTTGGCCCAGAACAACGCCCCGTCCGGCAGGCGCTGCCGCAGCGGCTTGCCCGAGGTGACGATCACGTCGAGATCGGGTCTGTATTTCTTCGCGGCATGGGCGAGCTCGACGCCGGTCATGTGTCCGGCCAATTCGACGTCGGTCATCATCAGCACGACGTTCTCGCCGTTGCCCTGCAACACCAGTTCGGCGGCCTCGGCGCTCTCGCAGGCGATGACGTCGAACTCGCTTTCCTCCAGCAGCAGCCCGATCATCTCGCGCTGCATCGGATCGTCCTCAACCACCAGGGCCTTCGCACGATAGGGCTTGGACTGTCCCATGGGTGGCTCCCTTGGTTTGAATGCTTCGGTTCGAGCACGTAACATAGGTTAAATGCCTAAAATCACTGGATGGTTCAGTTCCAATTTGAGAAAAGTGTGGAAACGCCGTGTTCCCCGCTTGGCAACCACCACCCCCGTTGAGATGGAGCTCACCTGACATGACCGCGATCTCTGGATCCGCCGCTGCCGTGACCGGAGCCGCCAGCGGCATCGGCCGCGCGCTCGCGCATGAACTGGCGCTGCGCGGCTGCGATCTGGCGATCGCCGACCGCGACGAGGCCGGCCTGCACGCCGCCGCCGCGGAGATCGCGAAAGCGAGCCCGCGCAAGGTCACCGTGCACCGCCTCGACGTCAGCGAGCCGGACCAGATCACGGCGTTCGCGGAGGCCGCCGTTACAGCGCATCCCTCGCTCAACATCCTCGTCAACAATGCCGGCGTTGCGCTGCTCGGCGAGTTCGGCGAGTTCGATCAGGCGCAGATGGAGTGGCTGTTCAACATCAATTTCTGGGGCGTGGTGCACGGCACCCGCGCCTTCCTGCCGCAGCTTTCGCGGCAGCGCGAGGCGCATATCGTCAACATCTCCTCGATCTTCGGCATCATCGCCCCACCCGGCCAGAGCGCCTATTGCGCGGCCAAGTTCGCGGTGCGCGGCTTCTCGGAAAGCCTGCGCCACGAGCTTGCGGTGGCGAACAGCCCGGTGCGTCTGTCCGTCGTGCATCCCGGCGGCGTCGCCACCAACATCGCGCGCAGCTCGCGCGCCGGCACCGGCGTCACCGACAATGCCCGTCGCGCCCAATCGATCGAGCGCTTCGACGCGCTGGCCAGGACCACGCCGACCGCGGCCGCGCAGCGCATCATCGCCGGCATCGAGAAGAACCAGCCGCGCATCCTGATCGGCAAGGACGCATACTTCATGGATTTGCTGCAACGCTTCCGCCCGGCGACATACTGGAAGACGATGCAACGGATGATGGAGAAGACGGCGGCCAGGCGGATGGCCCGCGATGCCGCGAGGGCGAGTCAGTAGCGCGATGGCGCGGCGTAACTCGCGCACCTCGACCGGCGTCGTCCCGGCGAAAGCCGGGACCCATCACCACAAGATTGAGTTGGCGCGCACGCCGGGGCCGCAGCGTCGTGCAACACGGACATTTGTGGTTATGGGTCCCTGTGTCTTGGAAGTCTGTCAGGATGAGGGTGGGCGGGAAGCCGTTGGGTCCTTGGCGCTTGACGCCGTGAGCCGGCTCGGTCTCCCGCCCGTTCCATCTATCAACCTGAACAGTTGCACGAGGCTGCGCCAACAGACCTCGCATCACAGGGACAGGCACCGTGATCATAGCTCTTCGTTACGTCGGAATCGACATCTCCAAAGACCACCTCGACATCTTTGATGAGGCTGACGGCGTGCCGAGGCGCATTGCCAACGCGCCACAGGCCATCACACAGCAGGTGGCGCGTTGGCAATGCGATGCGCTGGTGGTCTTCGAGGCGACGGGTATCTATGACCTCGCGCTTCGCGAGGCGCTGCGTCAGGCCGGGATCCAGTTCGCACGGATCAACCCGGCCCGTGCCCGCGACTTTGCACGGGCCAGCGGCCTACTCGCCAAGACCGATCCGATCGATGCGCGGATGCTGGCGGCCTTTGCGCGGGCCATGCAACCCGCCCCCGAGCAGGTCGCCGATCCTGCACGGGGCGCCTTGGCGAGGCTTGCAAAACGGCGGGATCAGCTGGTCCTCATGCGCGCCCAGGAGAAGAACCGGCGCAGCGAGGCCGACGATCGCGCCATGGCCGAACGCATCGGCCGCCTCATCGAGGTCCTCGACAGCGAGATCGCCGAGATCGAGGCCGACATCAGCGCATTGATTAAAGCCGAAGCGGAGATCGCGGACGATGCGAAGTTAATGCGTTCGCTGCCCGGCGTGGGTCCCGTGGCCTGCATGCAGCTCATCGCGCAGATGCCGGAACTCGGGCGGGTCGGACCGAAACAACTCGCAGCGCTCGCTGGCCTTGCTCCCTTCAACGTCGACAGCGGCGCCTTCCGCGGCAAGCGCAAGATTGCGGGCGGCCGAAAGCGCGTTCGTGACGCCCTCTATATGGCGGCCCTCAACGCAGTTCGCAGAGCAGATCCGTTCAAGGCCTTCTATGCACGACTGCGACAGGCGGGAAAACCAGCCAAACTCGCCCTCATCGCCGTCGCCAGGAAGCTGCTCACGGTCCTCAATGCCATGATGCGAGACCGAAAGCCGTACCTGCAGACCAAACCAACATAACAGTTGCCGGGTCAAGCCCGGGACGACACCGAGGATGTTGCACGAGCACAGTGAGCGAATGCACGACGCCGCGACGTGAGGCCCTGTGGCGCAGACGCGCATACACCCGTCGTCCCGGCGAAAGCCGGGACCCATAACCACAGGATCGCGTTGGTGCGACACGCTGGGGCCGCAGCGTCGTGCAACAACCGACATTTGTGGTTATGGGTCCCGAGTCAAGCCCGGGACGACACCGAGGATGTTGCAAGGCCCGCGGGTCATCCATATGCCTGCGAGTCACACCTGCGCGTCATCGCGACACGAGATTACCCGCCGAGCTGCCTCTTCACCCCGAGCGCCAGCCGGAACAGCGGATCGCTTTTCTCCGACGGATAGAGCGCACTCTTCGCCACCTGCGGGAAATTGTCGTTCTTCCAGAACGACGCCGGCGCGAACGAGAATTTTGCGACCAGCCGCCGGCCGAAATCCATCTCGTAGGGAAAGTAGTTCTCCTTCTGCTCGGTGCCGGACATCTCCGGATACTCGCCGAGCAGATAGCCCTCCTGGATATGCGGGCGCACCGCCGACGGCGGGCAGACGCTGGCGAGCCGCACGATCTGCAGGCCGGCCTCGGCGCTCGCGGTGATCGCGCCGCTCAGATTCGGTACGCCGAGCACATAGAGGAAGGCGGTGCCGGTCTCCGCCAGCGAGGCAAAGGAGGCGGCGATCCGGATCGAATGGGTGACGTCGAGCAGCGGCGTGGTGCAGACCTCGTAATGCTGCAGGATCGACCAGCGCAGGATGCGATGCCGCTTCAACCGCTCGAGCCCGAGCAGCTTTTCCCTGGCGTATTCGGCGATCAGGATCCGCTCGGCGCGTTGCAGCGCATCGAACCGCCCGGCCAGCGTCGCCTGATCGGGATTGCCGCGGCCGCCGCGAAACAGCGTCGGCTTCAGCGACGAGTTGCGCTTGATGTTCCTGTAGTCGGCGCCCTGGCCGCGAAACAGCAGCACATGATCGCGGTTGAGGAATTGCAGCTCGGCGATCTTGGTGGCGAGCTCGAGATAGGAGCCGACGCGATGGCCCGGCCCCTCCCGCACCGCCGCGTTCTTCGCGACCTGGCATCCGCGGCGGTCGAAGAACGACCAGATCTTTTGGCTGCCGATGGTTTCCATGGGACATTACTCATTCCGTCACTCCGGGGCTCGCGAAGCGAGGGCCCGGAATCCATTTCTCTATGCGTGATGCGGCCCGATGGAAATAATCGTCATTGCGAGGAGCTCGGCGACAAAATTGCGAAGCAATTTTGCGCTGAAGCGACGAAGCAATCCATCGTCCCGCATGTACCGAAAGATGGATTGCTTCGCTCCGCTCGCAATGATGGACAAGGCCGCCGCGCCCTCACCGCCCCACGAGCTGATCGGCAAAATACCCGATGGTCTTGCGATAGATCACCGCCCTGTTCCACTCGCGCATCGCCTCGAAATTCGCGGTGCCCTCGCCATAGGGCGCGCCCATCTTGAAGCCGCTGGTGTGCAGGAGGTTCGCGGTCGAGGCCAGCACGTCGGCGACCGAGTGGCGCAGGTCGACATGGCCGTCGCCGTCGAAATCGACGCCGTACTTGATGTAGGACGACGGCAGGAACTGCGTCTGGCCGATCTCGCCGGCATAGGCGCCGATCATGTCGTTGAGACGGAGGTCGCCGCGCTGCACGATCTTGAGCGCGGCGAGCAGTTCGCCCTGGAACAGGTCGGTGCGGCGGCAATCATGCGCCAGCGTGGCGAGCACGCGGAACACCGGCAGCTTACCCATGTCGCCCTTGCCGAAATCGGTCTCCAGCCCCCAGATCGCGACCAGGATCTGGCGCGGCACACCATACTGCTGCTCGATCTTCGAGAGCAGCGCGGCGTGACGCTGCAGCATCGCGCGGCCGCCATTGATGCGCCCGGGCCCGACCCGGGTTGCGACATACTGCTCAAACGTCTTGTTGAAGGTGTAGCGCTGCCGCCGGTCGAACGCGAGCACCCCGCCATCCTGCTGCACCCCGCCGAGCGCCGCGGAGATCACGTCCTGCTGGATGCCGGCGCTCGCCGCCTCCTGCGAGAAGGACTGGACGAAGCCGGGAAAACTACCGCCGCAGCGGGCGGCGTATGAGGGGGTGGCGATGAACTGGGTTGGCAGTGACAAAAGACAGCAGGCAACCAAACGAATGGTCCCACGCATACTCCAGTTCAATCGTGTAGCCTCATAAGAACGTTGATTCGCTTCGAACCTTAAATTCAAATACATCCTTCGCTCCCACTGATTCCAGCAGTCTTATCGGAATCCCATCAAATTGCTACTTAACCTGGTCACGGCGTCGTAATGCGCGAGCACGAGCGCCTTGTTGGCGTCGATTGTGGCGTTGGACATCGGCGATCGGTTCTCGAAGGAAAGGTTGTAGAAAGAGAAGAATGCGCCTCATACGCGAATCGCACGGGATGGCGCAAGTGACGATGGTCAGAAAAAGCTCAGCTTTCGGCCGTCGTTCGTTTGCACGCCGATGCGAAAGACGGCTGCCGGGAAAGTGCGCCGGCGTACGCGGCTCCGCCACCCATTCCCTCGCCTCCGCGAACGGCAGGCCGGCCTACCGGCGGTAACATCATCCGATGGCTTGACCGGCGGTGGCTTGCAAGCGGCGGCCCGGCGGCCGCGAGCGACCCGCCGCACGGCAGCGAGGACGCGACGCATGAACGCCGAAGCCGCCCGCCGCGACCAAGAAGCACGGGCTGGGCAAGCCGCTTCCGCCACGCGGCCGGCCGCGCTGTCTTGTTCATGCAAAGCCGCGCCGCTAAAGCCAGGCACGCCGGCTGCAAAGCCGCCGTCATTTGGGGACGCCATCCGATGACGCGTTTGGGGATGAGGATGTGCTGCCGATGACGATCGCCGGGGGTTTCGCACGCGCGCGCAGGGCCGCCGCATCGATCGGTGTCGTGCTCGCGCTCGGCGCTGTTTTGAGCGCGACGTTCGACACCGCCGCCGCGCAGAACGCCCCCGCCAGGCGTGCGCCGGCGCAAGGCGGCGGCAGCACGCAGGCGATCGCCGCGCAGATCAAGAACGCCGTCGCGCTGACGCGCGGCGGCAAGATCGACGCCGGCTATGCACAGCTGCTTGCGGCACTGGATGCCGCAGACAAGCTCGACGACGCCCAGTTCGTCATGGAGCAGTATTTCGACGCGACCGCGACGCTGCGCGCGGTCAAGCGCGACGATCTCGCCGAAAAACTGTTCGTGCGCGCGTTCCAGAGCAAGGCGGCGGCGCAGAGGCCGCCCGGCAATGCCGACGTGCTGCTGATGTACGCGATCCTGCTGTCCGACCACGCCAGGATCGCCGAAGCCGTTCCGCTCTACATGCAGGCGATCGCGGCGTTCAACGCCTATTGGGGCGAAGGTTCCGAGGAATCGCTGATCGCGAACGACAAGCTCGCGGTCGCGCTGTCCGCAAACGGCTCGGCGGCGTCGGCGACGAATTTGGGCTGGCACAATTTCGAGCGCGCGGAGAAGGCGCTGGGGCCCGACCATCGCACCACCTGGAAGCTCGCCAACAATTATGCCGACATGCTGCGCGAGATCGGCGCGCCCGCGAAGGCGCTCGAGCTCGATCTGTTCGCGATCGAGAAGCGCGCCAAACATTATGGCGAGAACCATCTCAACACGCTGGTGACGGTCAACAACGCCGGCCAGGATTTCCTCAATCTCGGCCGCTTCGACGACGCCCGCCGCTACTTCCGCCGCCACCGCGCGATCGCGGCCGCGATGGCGCCGAAGGATCCGAGCTTTGCCGGACAGGCCGACGCCTGGCTGTTCTACACCGACATGCTCGCGGCCGGCGACGCCGCGATCGCGCCGGCCGACCTGGTGCGGCTGGAGACGATCGTCGCCAATGAGGCGAATTTTGCGGATTTCCTGCGCATCAAATCCGCGATGCTGGCTGCCGGCCAACGCGAGCAGCGCGGCGAGCGGGACAAGGGGATGCGGCTGCGCGAGACCGCGCTGGCGATCTCGAGCCGCGCCTTCACGGCGCAGCATCCGATCAGCTTCGAGATCAAGCTCGGCATCGCGACCGCGCTGATCGCAACCGATCCGACCCGCGCGGTGCAGGTCTTCGCCGCGCTCGACCGCGAGATGTTCGACTGGATGAAGCGCGAGGTCGGCACATCGGGCGATCGCGCCGTCGCCGAAGCGATCCGCGCCCATGCCGACCATCTCTTGTTCGCGTTCGGCCGCCTTGCCACCGGCGCCAGCTCCGCCGTGGCGCAGCCGGCCTTTGCCGCCGCCGTGCTGCGCTGGAAGACGCTCGGCGGCGCCGAGGCCACGGCGCTGCGCCAGCTCGAGACAGCGGTCGCCGGCAAGGACGAGGAGACCGCGACGCTGCTGCGCACCGCGCTCCGGCTCAACGGCGAGAAGCAGGAGCTGTTCTCGTCGGGCAATATCGACGATTGGGCGAGGTCGGTGTGGGGGCGGCAGGACACGGCCGAGAAGGCGCTTCAGAAGCGGCTCGATGCGATCGGCATGAAGCTGCCGCAAGATCCGATCCGTCCGTCACAGCTGCTCGCGGCGCAAGAAGCCGTCGTCAACTATTTCATCACGCGGCAATGGAAGGCGGATCGCCAGTCCAACGCGCCGCTGGCGGCGACCGTGCTCTACGCCATCGTCGAGACCGCAACGAGCGAGCCGCGCGTGGTCGATCTCGGCGATCCCGGCCGGATGATCGACACCGGCGTGCGCACCGAGATCGCGCGGCTGCGCGCGACGCCGGCCACCCTGCCTGATCCCGACGCGCACGCGCCCGACGTCAAGGGCCGCTTCCAGAACCTCCGGGCGCGGCTATTCGCGCCGCTGGAGCCGCTGCTGAAGGACAAGACCACGCTCTATGTCGTGCCCGACGGCTTCCTGTTTGCCGTGCCGTTCGCGCTGCTGCCCGGCAGTGGCGGCAGCCTGCTGGAGGACAAGTTCACGATCCGGATGCTGACCAGCCCCGACGCGCTGATCGCGATCCATGCGCGCGAGACGCTCGATCAGCGGGGCGCGATGCTGCTCGCCGGCGGCATCGAATATGGCGAGCCGGGGCCGATGCCGCTGCCCGCAACCCGGACCGAGATCGAGGCGATCGCAAAACTTGCCCGCGCGCGCGGCGCGCCGGTCGAGATGTTGACCGGGCGCGGCGTCAGCGAAGGCACGCTACGCGCGGCGATCGGCAAGGCGCGCATCGCGCATCTGGCGACGCACGGCTTCTATCGCGACGGCACGGCATCCGGCCTCGATACGCTGTGGCAGAGCGGCATCGTGCTGTCGGGTGCCGGCGACAGCCGATTTCCGCTGCGCGACGAAAACGACGGCTATCTCTATGCCTTCGAATTGATGGACTGGGACCTGTCCGGGCTCGATCTTTTGGTGCTGTCGGCCTGCGAGACCGGCCGCGGCGACGAGAGCTTCGTCAGCGGCCTGCGCGGCCTGCCGACCGCGCTCGGCATCGCCGGCGCGCGGCGCGCGCTGCTGACGCTGTGGCCGGTCGCCGACGAGGGCACCGCGAACTTCACCGTGCGGTTCTACGAGCACCTGGCGGAGGGGCTGACCTATTCGGATGCGCTGCGCCAGACGAGGCGCGATGCGCGTGACGGCAAGGTCGCGGGCGCGGGCGACGCGAGCGTGTGGGCGGCGTTCGTGCTGTTCGAGGGCTGAGGCATATATGTCGTTGATGTGACCGGACGGGCGCCGCGAGCGCATGCCGGGCCGAACTGCGCCCGACGTTGCGCAAGGGCCGCACGCAACCCCATCGCGCAGGGCAGACCGGCGCGCGGGCGCGGGCGATTTGCTTTGACAGCGGCGGCCCGATCGAGGACAAGCCGCCCATGCCGAAAAAACCCGGGACCAATCCCAAAGGCGAATTCGCCTTCTTCAACGTCTTCTATGAAGACGGCTCGCAGCGCTCCAACCGCCGCGTGCCGTCGGAGCTCATTGGCGGGCTCGACGGCGACGAGCCGGTGCGCGCCTTCCTGCGCGAGCAGGACCGCGAGATCGCCGAAAAGGGCGGCCGCGCCCCGCTCGAGATCAAGTCCATCGAGCGCGTAGGCGCGAAGAAGAAGTAGCGCGCGCGACCTGGTCGCTGCGTCAGAACTGCGTCAGACAGGCGTATCCGCTGAACGTACTGTCTCGGCACTCGATCAGCATCGGAGCAAGCGGTACCCCTCTCCCCGCCCCTGCCCCCGCAAGGGGGGAGGGAGCCCTTCCGCCAGTGCGTCCCTCACGTTTGCAACCACCGTGCGGCGCGCAGCAGCGTGCAGCACGCGTTGTGGCACGACGTACAAAGGCCACGAGCAAAGTCAGGCGAGCACATTATTCAGGCTCCCTCCCCCCTTGCGGGGGAGGGTTGGGGAGAGGGGTGGCCGCGGGCGCTGGCGCGCGAATTTTGCAACGGACGAATTATTGCGCCCCGGCGCGGAGACGGGTTGGCCAACCGACACGGACCAACGTTTCATCCGGGTCAGAGATCGCAAATTCGTACATCCCCCACGGCTTGTCTTCGGGTGATTGCTGAAATTCGCGCGCTGCGGCATCAACGCTCTCGAGGTAGAGATAAAGCCCAAAAGGGTTTCTGCCCGGCGTGAGCCACCCCTCGACCGCGTCCGTCAGATGGAGATATCCGCCCTTCCCGTTCGACAGCATGCGATAGGTGTCGGGCTCTCCAGGAGCAGCCCTTTCGCTGTCCGGGCGCGCAAAGCCCAGCCGATTGTAGAACCGCTCCGACGCATCAAGGTCATTACACGGCAGGATCGCGATCAAAGCTCCGGAAGGGCTCATTCGTGCACTCCAACGTCATGCAACAATTTTCGTCCGCTCTTCTCAATGTCTGAAAATTTGTCGCCTTTAAGGTGGGAAAATGAAAACGGCGGGCTCAGGCCCGCCGTTCTCGTTTCGATGGATACCGATAGAATTAGTTATCCAGGAAGCTCCGCAGCTTCCGGGACCGCGACGGGTGCTTCAGCTTGCGCAGCGCCTTGGCTTCGATCTGGCGGATGCGTTCGCGGGTGACCGAGAACTGCTGGCCGACTTCTTCCAGCGTGTGGTCGGTGTTCATGCCGATGCCGAAGCGCATGCGCAGCACGCGCTCCTCGCGCGGGGTGAGCGAGGCCAGGACACGCGTCGTGGTCTCGCGCAGGTTGGACTGGATCGCAGCATCAATCGGCAGGATCGCGTTCTTGTCCTCGATGAAATCGCCGAGATGCGAATCCTCTTCGTCACCGACCGGCGTTTCGAGCGACAGCGGCTCCTTGGCGATCTTGAGGACCTTGCGGACCTTCTCAAGGGGCATGCCGAGCTTCTCGGCGAGCTCTTCCGGGGTCGGCTCGCGGCCGATCTCGTTCAGCATCTGGCGCGAGGTGCGGACGATCTTGTTGATCGTCTCGATCATGTGCACGGGGATGCGGATGGTGCGGGCCTGGTCGGCGATCGAACGGGTGATCGCCTGCCGGATCCACCAGGTGGCGTAGGTCGAGAACTTGTAGCCGCGGCGATATTCGAACTTATCGACCGCCTTCATCAGGCCGATATTGCCTTCCTGGATCAGGTCGAGGAATTGCAGGCCGCGGTTGGTGTACTTCTTGGCGATCGAGATCACGAGACGGAGGTTGGCTTCCACCATCTCCTTCTTGGCCTGACGGGCCTCGCGCTCGCCCTTCTGCACGCCGTGCACGATCTTGCGGAATTCGCCGATCTCGAGCCCGGTGAGCGCCGCCAGCGACTGGATCTCGTGGCGCAGGTCCTTGATGCGGTCCTTCTCGTGATGGACGAAGTTCTTCCAGCCCTTGGCCGACAGCTTGGAGACGCGGTTGAGCCAGCGCGGATCGAGCTCGGAGCCCTGGTAGTTGCGCAGGAAGTCCTCGCGCGCGACGCCGTGGCTGTCGCCGAGGCGCAGCAGACGGCCCTCGAACGAGACCAGCTTCTTGTTGATGTCGTAGAGCTGCTCGACCAGCGAATCGATGCGGGCCTGGTTGAGGCGCAGCGACTTCACCTCGACGATGATCTCGTCCTTCAGCTTCTTGTACTTGCGCTCCTGCGAGGGCGACAGCGACTCGCTCTGCAGCTGGTTGGCGATGTCCTGCTCCTGCAGGCGGCGCAGCTTCTTGTACTCGGACGCGATCTTGTCGAAGGTCTCGACCACCTTCGGCTTCAGCTCGGCCTCGATCGCGGCGAGCGACATCTGGTTCTCGAACTCGTCGTCGTCCATATCGCCTTCGGCGGCGGCCTCGGCGGGATCCTTCTCCTCGGTGGCGGCTTCGCCGCCGGCGGGCGCGGCGCGGAACGGGGTCGGCGACGGCGGCGCGGCCGGCGGCGCGACATGGGCCGGCGCTGCGCCTTGCGCATCGCCGCCATTGCTTTCAGCGGCGGCGCCCTCGGCGCCGTTGTTGCCGATCAGGTTCGGATTGATGCCGCCCTTGGACTCGGGGCCGGCATAGGTGGCTTCGAGATCGATGATGTCGCGAAGGAAGATCTTTCCTTCGTTGAGCTCGTCGCGCCAGATGATTATGGCCTGGAAGGTCAGCGGGCTTTCGCAGAGGCCCGCGATCATCGCCTCGCGGCCGGCCTCGATGCGCTTGGCAATGGCGATTTCGCCCTCGCGCGACAGCAGCTCGACGGTGCCCATCTCGCGCAGATACATGCGCACGGGATCGTCGGTGCGCTCGCCGGGCTCCGACTTCTTGACCTCGGTGACGGCCTTCTGCGTGACCTCGACGAGCTCGTTGTCGGTCTCGTCGTCGCCGTCGTCCTTCTCGTCCTCGCCTTCGCTATCGTCGGCCTCGGTGACGTTGATGCCCATGTCTGACAGCATCGACATGATGTCTTCGATCTGTTCGGGCGAGGTCGTGTCGGAAGGCAGCACTTCGTTGAGCTGATCGAAGGTCACGAAGCCGCGCTTCTTGGCCTGCTTGATCATCTTCTTCACCGCGGCATCCGACAGGTCGAGCAACGGCGACGGGGCGTCAGCGGCATCCTTCTCAGGAGCATCCGCTGCCTTGTCGTCTTTTTCCTTGTCCTTAACCTGCAGCGTCTTTGCCTTGGTGGCCATTCACTAAGCTCCCGAAACGCGGTCATGCAAAATGGCGCCACGCACGCGCATCCGCACGAAATCTAGATTTACTCTCTCGACGCACAAAGGGCGGCGCAATATCTCGCCACCCCTGTCATCCGTCTCGACGGTTTCCAATCTGCAATAGCCCGTCGCGTCTTCCGTAAAAGTGGACACCGGTTTTACGATCGGAAGACGCGACAGATCTAGATCTGACGCATTTTCTGACGGCGAACCGGGAACCACTTCGCCTGAAAATGCTACGGCAGCTATTAAGTTTCGCTTAACCCTGTTTTTGCAGCCAAACCATGGATTTGGCGAGTCTTTTTGCGGGTGCGGCCAGCGCCGTCCGCAGCATTTTTGTTATCAGACATTACGCTGGAACCGGCCCGATAATTCGCCGAACCCTTCAATCAGGGCTTCGGTCCCGTCGGCTTCTGCCATCCGGGCCTGGATATCCTGCAACCATGCCAGATTGGCCTCGCTGGAGTCTTCAGCCAAAGCCGCTTCCGCATCTTTTCTTTCCCTAAGTAAGGCGTGGGTTTTCTGATGCAAGGCAACGAGTTGACGCCAGGTTGATAAAACATCCTCGCGCGCCGCGCCGATCTGCGCACCCCACACCGCCTGGGTTGTGATCGCCCGCTCAACCCTTTGAAGAATCGAGGATAATCCGCCCGCTTCCAGGTCGGCCCGCATCTTCTCGGCCTGCTCCTCGGCATCAGGGGAGTGGTGATGGTCGTGGGCAAAGGCGGCGATGATGGCGGCCCTGAGCTTGTGGGCCTCGGGATGGGCGAGCTCCAGCGCCGCCACCTCCTCGAGATGGTCGTGCAGCAGCCAGGGGTGGTTGATCAGGGATTGCAGGATCAGGGCCTCGCGGCGGGAGATCGCGCTGCGCTGGCCGCGCATGATCGGGCTGTTGGCCAATTGGGGGCTGGCGGCCTGGTAGGGACCCCGTGAAATCCCGGGGGTGGCGCCGGCCTTGGCACCGAACCAGCCGCCTTGCAGGCCTCCTTGTCGGCCGTTTTGGGCGGGTCCCCGGGGGGCAAACTGGCGGGGTGATTCGCCGCCGCGGCCGCCGCCGAAATTGCCCCGTCCGTAGCCGCCGCGGCCATAACCGCCGCGTCCGCCCTCGGGCGCAAAATTGCGCTGCAGCCGCTCCTGCAGGTCCTGCCGGTAATAGCGGCGCACCACCTCGTCGCGGATGCCATTGGTGAGCTCGCCGATCCGCGCCTCCAGCGCGGCGCGGCGCTCGGGCGTATCGAAATTGCCGCCCTCGATCTCGCGCGACCAGATCATGTCGGCGAGCGGACGCGCGGCCGAGATTACGTCCTCGATCGCACCGCGGCCGCCGGAGCGGGCGAGATCGTCGGGGTCCTGCCCTTCCGGCAGCAGCGCAATCCGCAGGCTCTTGCCGGGCTTGAGCTGTGGCAAGGCGATGTCGGCCGCACGGTACGCCGCCTTCTGTCCGGCGCGGTCGCCGTCGAAGCAGAGGATCGGCTCGTCGACCATCTTCCAGAGCAGGCCGAGCTGGTTCTCGGTCAGCGCGGTGCCGAGCGGTGCGACGGCGCCGGGAAAGCCCGACGTGACCATGGCGATGACGTCGACATAGCCCTCGACGACGATCAGCTGCGCGCCGTCATGCGCGGCCTGCCGCGCGGTGAACAAATTGTAGAGATTGTCGCCCTTGTGAAACAGCGTGGTTTCCGGCGAATTCAGGTATTTCGCCGGAACGTCCTTCTCCAGCGCACGCCCGCCGAACGCGATGACGCGGCCGCGGGCATCCGTGATCGGAAACATCACGCGGTCGCGGAAGCGATCGAACGGCACCGGCTTGTCCTCGCCGGCTACCAGAAGCCCGGCCTCCACCATGTCCTCGGTGGAGATCCCTAACGCGCCGAGATGCTCTTTCAGCGCGAACCGATCCGGCGGCGCATAGCCCATCCGGAACTGAAGCTGGGTCGCCGGCGAGATGGCGCGGTCGGCGAGATAGCCGCGCGCCTTGGCGCCGCCCCGCGAGGCCAGCGTGTCGGCGAAGAACTTTGTCGCCAGTTCCATCACGTCGTGCAGGGTGCGGCGATGCTGCTCGTGTCGCGCCGCATCGGGCGTTACGGCCGGCAGCGGAACTCCCGCCATCGCGGCGAGGCGTTCCACTGCTTCGGGGAAGGTCACGCCCTCGGTCTTCATCAGGAAGTCGAAGATGTTGCCGTTCAGCCCGGACGAGAAGTCGAACCAGGCCTGCTTCTGGTCGTTGACGAAGAAGGACGGCGTCTTCTCCTGCTGGAACGGCGACAGCCCCTTCCACTCCCGCCCGGCCTTCTTGAGCTTGACGCGCCTGCCCACGACTTCCGAGACAGGAAGCCGGGCGCGCAGCTCTTCGAGGAATTCGGGCGTGAAACGCATCAGTCAGGATTTTGGGCTCGGGCGGCGAATCGCGGACAACCGGTTAGCCATATAGCGGCACGACCCGCCATGCCGAACAATGTGGGGCTTTTCCGGGCTATTCACAGGTCTGGCCTGTCACGGCTCCGTCGAGCGGGCTACCCCCAAATCCACGGTGGAGAGCCTGTGTGGCGAGCTTGCCCCCTCCCCGCTTCCGGGATTGGATAAGCCATGTTCACGACATTCAGAGGCGGGCAGAGCGGCGGCTGGCAGGTCACCTCCATCACGCGGGTGAAGGGCGAGACGCTGCCGAAGGTCGCGGCGCTGTCGATCGTTGCGAGCGAGTCGATCGCGCTGCCGCTGCTGCCGTCGCAGAACGCATGGCGACTTGCCGGCGTCACCAGCCATCTGCGCTACACCGAGAAGGAGGAGCGGGAGAAGCTCTTAGCCGTGCAGGCCGGGCTCGGCCGCAGCGAGGCAACCCACGCGGCGCTGATCCCGATCAGGAAATCCGCGGCGTGGTGGGAGCTCACCCAGGAGGAGCGCCGCCAGATCTTCGAGGACAAGTCGCATCACATCGCCGGCACCCTGAAATTCCTCCCCGCAATCGCCCGCCAGCTGTTTCATTCGCGCGACCTCGGCATGCCCTTCGACTTCCTGACCTGGTTCGAGTTCGCGCCCGACCATGTCACCCTGTTCGACGAAATGGTCGGCATGCTGCGCGCGACCGAGGAATGGAATTTTGTCGAGCGCGAGGTCGATATCCGCGTGATGCGGGAGAACTGAAGCAGCTAATGCTCCAGGAATTTTCCTGACGCGATTCGCGGCAGCTCCGCGACCGGCCAGTTGTAGAGATAGGTCCACGCCTCACGCGCGCTGCCGTCGGCGAGCGTGACCTCGAGCATCTCGCGGACATATTCGGTCGGCGGCGGAAAGCCTTCGCCGCAGGCCTCGTACATGTCGAATTCACGCAGCATGGCCTCGCGCTCACGCAAGCGGAACAGTTCGCCATGCACGATGTCGGCCGGATCGTCCGACACGACCAGGCCCGGATAATGCTTCACCAGATAGAGCCGGCCACGGCACTGCGCCGGCCCGAGGAATTCGGCATTGCCCGCGAGCAGCTTCGCCATCGGATGGTCGAAGCCGCGCATCAGCGTGCCGTAGACGAAGAGAAGGTCGGAGGTCATGGGTTCAGTTGTCATTCCGGGATGGTCCGAAGGACCAGACCCGGAATCTCGAGATTCCGGGTTCGATGCTGCGCATCGCCCCGGAATGACAGAAAATGGCTGAAGAGGCTAGGCCGCCGCCACCTCGTCGGTCACCACGACGAACTTCGTCAGCGTCATGCGGCCGAAGCTCGTGGTGAGGGCGACGTCGGCGGCGTCGCGGCCGGTCGCCATCAGGATGCGGCCGATCCGCGGCGTGTTGTGGCGGGCATCGAAGGTGTACCACTGGCCCGACAGATAGACCTCGAACCAGCCGGAGAAATCCATCGGCGCGGGGTCCGTCGGCACGCCGATGTCGCCGAGATAACCGGTGCAGTAGCGCGCCGGAATGCCCATGCAGCGGCAGAAGGTGAGCGCCAGATGCGCGAAGTCGCGGCAGACGCCGGCGCGGCTTTCATAGACGTCGTGCGCCGACTTCATGTGATGGGCGTGCTCGTAGCCGAACGTCACGTGGTTGTGCACGAAACCGGTGATCGCCTGCACCCGCGCCCAGCCCTGCTGTGTGTTGCCGAACAGCGACCAGGCGATGTCGGTCAGCTTGTCGGTCTCGCAATAGCGGCTCGGCATCAGATAGAGCAGCATATCGTCGGGCAATTGCTCGATCGGCAGCTGCTGCGCAGCCGGATTGACGATGTCAGGCAGTCCGGAATCCCGCACCACCGCGCTGCCGCGGAAGGTGACGTCACCGCCTGGGGCGACCAGGCGCCCACACACATTGCCAAAGCCGTCGCGATAGAGGCCGATCGGCACGTCCGGTTCGGTCGAAAGATGCTCGGTGCCGACGATGTCGGCGTAGCGCGACGGATGGATCGACAGCATGATCACCATCGGGGTCGGTTGCGCCGCCGTGTAGGTGATCTCGAAGCCGACCTTGATCTGCATCGTCAGGCCGTCTCCTGCTCCGCATTCTCGCCGACCGAGACCACCTTGATGTCGACATCCATGCCGAGAAAGGCATCCGCCGCGCCGAGATAGACGCCGTGCAGCGGGATCGCCTGGCGCGGATCGCGCGCCACCGCGACGCGGATCAGATCGCGCGTGCCGACGATGCCGTTGGTCGGATCGAACTCGATCCAGCCCGCGCTCGGCAGATAGACCTGCACCCAGGCATGGGTCGAGCCGCCGCCGACATAGCCGTGCGCGCTGCCGGGCGGCATGGCGAGATAGCCGGAGACGAAGCGCGCGGCGATGCCGAGCCGGCGCAGCGCCTCGATCATGAACAGCGCATAGTCGCGGCAGGTGCCGGACTGCGTGCGCAGCGTCTCGAGCGGATGCTGGGTGCCCTGCTCATGGCGCTTGCGATAGCTGAACGCCTCGCGGATGCCATGCGTCATGCCGCTCAGTATCTTGAAAGTCGGCGTCGGCGCCTCGACATCGAGGAAGCGCCGCGCCCAGGCCGACAGCTCGCCGTTCGGGTCGCCATATTGCGGCGTGATGAACTGCTGCAGATCGGGGAATTCCTCATCGTCGTAGAGGAACGGATAGAAATAGGCGGGATCGTCCGGCGTCAGCGCAAACGTATCGGCCGGATTGTGCTCCACCGTCGCGGTCGAGACAAAGGACAGCGTGTCTGCGCGCTCGTCGAAGGCTGCGATCGCCATGCTGTTGCCGAACACGTCGTGGATCCAACGCAGCGACATCGGCTGTGGATCGATCACAAGTGCGCTGTCGAGCACACGCAGATCATGGCCGTCACGGGGGCGCAGCATGATGCGGTGTTCGCCGAACGCCACCGGGCGCGCGTAGCGATAAACGGTCTTGTGATGAATGGTCAGCAGCGGCATCTTCAAACAATCATCGTGATTTCGGGCCGCATAATCTATAGAGAAAGCTGCCCGATTCCAGACCAGCATGCCGCCTGAATAGGCAAAGTTGAGGAAAAAAGCCCTTGAATTACGGAGGTGGTCCATCGTTCCTGCTCGCGAGCACCGACGCTTCACCGGTTCTTGAACACAATGCCGGCGGCCGCTCACCGTTCCTGTTCACCTGCGACCACTACGGCAGGCTGATTCCCTCTCCGCTCGGTGACCTCGGCCTGCCCGAAGATGAGCTGGTGCGGCACATCGCCTGGGACATCGGCATCGCCGGCGTCGCAACCCGGCTCTCGGAGCGGCTTGACGCGCATTTGATCGCGCAGCGCTATTCGCGGCTCGTGATCGACTGCAACCGGCCGCCGCATGTCGCAAGCTCGATCCCGCTGATCAGCGAGGCCACCACCGTGCCGGGCAATGAAGGCCTGTCGCGCGAGGCCGCCGAGATGCGCCGTGCGCAGATCTTCGAACCCTATCACAAACGCATCGACGAGATCATCGACGCGCGTGCGCGTCAGGGCCTGTCGACGGTGCTGGTGTCGCTGCACAGCTTCACGCCGGTCTACGCCGGCATCGCACGCCCCTGGCACATCGGCGCGCTCTATCACCGCGACACGGTGCTGCCGCCGCTGCTGCTGAAGCGTCTGCGCGCCGAGGGCGATCTCGTGGTCGGCGACAACGAGCCCTATGCGGTCAGCGACGAGACCGACTACACGATCCCCGTGCATGGGGAGACGCGCGGCCTGATGAACTCGGGCATCGAGATCCGCCAGGACCTGATCTCCGACCAGGCCGGCGAGACGGCATGGGCCGAACGGATGGCGCGCATCCTCGGCGAGATCGAGGCGACGCTGCGCACGGAAGCGCTGATCTAGCGACTAACGATCAGCCAGGGTGTGGCCTCTAGCCCGAAGGCAGCTCGACGTGCTTTAATTGGCTGGGTTGAACTTCCAAGTTAGGGTAGTCCGTGGCGCCCGAGCGAGTGGAAAGGCGACTGGCAGCAGTGCTGGCGGCAGATGTCGCCGGCTACAGTCGCCTGATGGGAACGGACGAGGAAGGCACGCTCGCGCGGCTTAAGGCGGCCAGAAAGAATCTCATCGATCCAACGATCGCCGCTCATCGAGGCCGCATCGTCAAAACAACCGGCGACGGCATGCTTGTCGAGTTCGGCAGCGCCGTCGATGCAGTGCGCAGCTCTGTAGAGGTTCAGAGCAGGATGGCGGAGCTCAACGCATCCGCGCCGCAGCAGCAGCGGATCGAATTTCGCATCGGCATTCACGTCGGCGACATCATCATCGACAACGACGACATCTTCGGCGACGGCGTCAACATCGCCGCGCGACTGGAAAACATCGCGGACCCGGGCGGCATATGCCTGTCTGACGACGCCTACCGGCAGATCCGGAGCAAGGTCGATGCAGCCTTCGAAGACATGGGCCAACAGAATCTGAAAAACATCACTGAACCGATCCGCGCCTGGCGAATGAAGATTGGCGCCAGAACTTCGCCTGAGCGCCATCCAACTCCCGCCGAATCGCATCACATGCGCCCGTTTTCGGGAAAGCCCTCCATCGCGGTGCTGCCGTTTCAGAACATGAGCGGCGACAGCGAGCAGGAGTATTTCGCGGACGGGATCGCGGAAGACGTCCTTACGACCCTGTCAAAGATTCAGGAATTGATGGTGATAGCTCGCAACTCGAGCTTCGCGTTCAAGGGACAGAACCGGGACATTCGCGAAATCGGGCAGATCCTCGGTGCTCGCTATCTGCTGGAAGGGAGCGTTCGAAAGATCGGCAATCGCATCAGGTTGACGGCGCAGTTGATTGATGGTCGAGACGGCGGCCATCTCTGGGCGGATCGCTTTGACGGAGGCCTGGACGACGTGTTCGATCTCCAGGACCGAATTACGCAAGAGATCGTCGAAGCGCTTGAAGTCCAGTTGACCGTCGGCGAACGCGCAAGGGTGTGGAGAAAACGCTCGGGCAGTCCGCTGGCTTATGAGTATGTTTTAAAGGGACGCGCCCTGTACGTTAATTTCGCAAGGCAAACCCATGCACAGGCCCGGAAGCTTTTTGAACAAGCGCTGGAGATCAATGCCTCGTTTATGCCGGCGCTCTATTTGTTGGGTCTTACCCTGACAGACCAGGCGCGCTTCGGTTGGATCAAGGATGAAAATGAAGCGTATCAAGCCGCTCTGGGCTGCGCTGATCGGGCTCTCGTCGCCGACCCGAGCTTCGGGGAAGCATACCTGGTGATCGGCTATGTTCGTACCTATCAACGTCGTCATGATGAGGCTGTGGCGGCAGGAGAAACGGCGATCAGCCTCGCTCCCAGCAGTTCCGACGCCCATCACATGGCGGGCATGTACCACGGCTATGCCGGCAACTTCCGAAAAGCCGTCCTCTACGAGGAACACGCCCAACGGCTCAGTCCGATTGAGCGCAACGAATCCATGGTGGACGAAGCGCGCGCAAGATTTCATCTCGGAGATTTCGCGGCGGCGCACGATATAGCCTCCCGCGTGCTGAGGCAGCGGCCGCTCTGGCTGACCGCGCAGTCGACGCTCATAGCGGCGCTCTGGAATCTCGGCCGGCAAGATGACGCGCGCTTGATCTCAACCGACTTGCTGGCCGGCCACCCCAACTTCAGCCTGGCCCGCTGGGCCAGGCTGCTGCCGTATCGCCGACAAGGCGACCTGGACGCATTGGTCAACCCGCTACGCTTGGCGGGGCTCCCGGAGTGAAACCTGTCATCTTACAATGCCGTCGAGAGCGCGATGCCGCACGCCAGGTACCTGCGCGGCCGCGACTGCTTGTTCGATTGCCGGTTCGGCTTCTTGCGCATCTCCGCGGATGAGACACCGCAGGGATCGGCATATTCCGATTGGATCGGCTTTGCTGATTGCCCGGCCCGTTCGCGAACGCGATCAAGCGAACCCAATCAATTCGGCTGGCGCCGCCAGATGAACACCAGATAGAGCAGCACCGGCAGGCCGAGCCCGGCCCATGAGACTGCATCCCACCAGCCGTCGCCGACCAGCGCGCTGATCAATCCGACCGTGCTCACGATCGCGATGACGAGCGGAGCGCCAAAGATCTGGGTCAATGAACGATGCGAGACCATGCTGACGTCACGACGATAATGCGGGTTTGTCGATGGAGGCGGCGTTGGCGATCGCGCGCTCCTGGCTCACACCGGCCTTGCGGCGGCGCATCCACAGATACACGCCGGTCACGAGAATGAAGATGGTCAAGATGTCGAGCAGCGCCCAGACGATCTTGAGCGGCATGCCGCCATAGTCGCCGAAATGCAGCGGCTGCGAGACGAACAGGGTCGTCACATACCAGGGCATATCCCTTGTATCGGTCAGCTTGCCGGTTTCCGCGTCGATCAGCGCCGGCTTCAGCAGCCGCGAGGTCAGCGGCGTATCGCCATGCAGGAATACGGCGTAGTGGCTCTTGCTGCTGAACAGGGTTCCCGGGAACGCGACGAAGCTCGGTGTCATGCCGGGCACCGCATGGGTGGCCACTTCGACCGCCGCATTCAGCGAGGTCAGCTTCGACGGCACCGGCCGATCCTTGTACTGCGCGGTCATCTCGGCGAGCTGACCGAACTGCCACATCTTGAGCACGAGATCGGCCCAAGTGTTGATGACCCCGGTGAAGCCGACGACCAGCGTCCAGGCGACGAGCAGGATGCCCGCGAGATTATGGACGTCGAGCCAGCGCACGACGCGGGTCCGCTGCGCGCGGTAGGCGCCGAAGCGCAGCTTCCGCATCGACGGCGCATAGACGACGATGCCGGAGATGATCGCGACGCAGAACAGGATCCCCATCAATCCGAGGAACAGCTTGCCGGGCAGGCCCGCGAACATGTCGGTGTGCAGCTTCAGCATGATGTAGGTGAAGCGGCCGGTCACATCGGGCGCATCGAGATAGGCGCCGGTGTGCGTATCCATCCGGATCAGCAAATTGTTGGTCGGATCGGCATCGATGGTCGGGCCGACGCTGACGAACATCGCGCTCGGATCATCGCGATCCCAGATCAGGAAGTGAGGCACCTTTCCCGGCGCCTGCCCCAGCGCGTTGCCGAGCAGGCGGTCCAGATTGGCCGGCGGCGTGCCTGGCGGCACGTCGGCCGGCTTGACCTGACTGTGCAGGAGATCATCGATCTGCTCGTGGAAGATCAGCGGCAGGCCGGTGATGCAGAGCAGCAGCATGAACAACGTGCAGATGAGGCTGGTCCATTTATGGACAGCGCCCCATCGCCGCAGGGATCTGGTCGTCGCAGTCAATGTCGTTACCTAAAGCGCGATGAGATCCGGTTGGATCGTCATCGAGCTTTAGCCTCTTGTTGAAGCATGATCTGTTCGGAAAACCGCCTCGCACTTTTCGGGATCATGCTTTAGTTCCAGGTGTACTTCATCGTGCCCAGCACCGTGCGGCCATTGCCGAGGCCGCAATAGGGAAGCCCGGTCAGGCAGGATGCAACGTAGAAGTGGTCGGTCAGATTGGTCACGTTGACCTGTGCCTTCCATCCCTTCAGGTCCGGCCGCAGATAGGCGAAGTCGTAGCTGACCGACGCATCGAGCAAGGCATAGGAGGGAATGACAAAGGTATTGAAGTTGTCGCCGTAGGTCTCGCCGACATAGCGCACGCCGAGGCCGAGCCCAAGGCCCGCGAGCGCGCCGTCATACCAGGTATACTTGCCCCAGACCGCGCCCTGGTCCTGCGCCGTGTTCATCATGTACTTGCCGGCATAGCCGGCGATGCTCGTCGTCACCCGCGGATCGAGGTGGGTGTATCCCGCCGTGATCTCGAACTCGCGCGTCAGGTTGCCCTTCAGCTCGAGCTCGAGGCCGCGGACGCGCACGGCATCGGTCTGCACGTTGAAGAGCGGATTGATGGGATCGGCGGTCAGCACGTCCTGCTGACGGATATCGAACGCCGCCGCCGTCACCATGAAGTTCGAGCCGTTCGGCTTGAACTTGACACCGACCTCCGCGCCCTCGCCTGTCGTCGGCCTGAACGACCGGCCGGCGCTGTCGGCGCCGAGGTTCGGCGTGAACGAGGTCGCGTAGCTGACATAGGGCGCCAGGCCGATATCGAACAGGTAGCTCAGGCCGATGCGCCCGGTTTGCGCCGAGTCATCGCGCGAATAGTGGCCGGCGGGCGGATAGAACGCCATGCTGGTGAAGCCGGAGCTGACCCAGTCCTGGCGCCCGCTCATGGTCAACGTCCAGCGATCGAGCTTGATCTGATCCTGCAGATAGGCGCCGAGCTGCGACTGCCTGTCGTCGCGCAGAATGAACGGCGCCAGCGAGCTGGCTGACGGAACGGCCGTGCCGTAGACCGGACTATAGGCATCGATCGGCGCGATCGGCGTCGTGCGATAATCCGTGTTCGCCCACAGATCGAAGTAGTCGACGCCGGCCAGCACCTTGTGGACCAGCGGCCCGGTCGCGAAATCCGCCTGCAGCTGATTGTCGAGCGCGACATTGGCGGCATTGGCCTTGACGTAGTTGTAAGTGCGCGCGACCAGACGATCCGTCACCATACCCTCGGTCCGCACCGATGCGAGGTCGTTGCTGACCTGGGTGTAGCGGAGGTTTTGCCGGAACTGGAAGATGTTGTCGAAGCGATGCTCGAACGCGTAGCCGACCGCGAACTGCTCGAGATGATAGCCGTCCAGCCCGGGCTCGCCGAGGTAACGACTGTAGGGAATATGTCCGTTGGGGTTTGGCAGGAAGGACACCTGTCCCGGGACGTATTGCTGGTAACCCTTGTTGTCGACCTTCTGGTACTGCGAGAGCACGGTGAAGCTGATGTCGTAGGTCGGGCGCCAGGTGAAGCTCGGCGCGATGAACAGCTTGTTGTCCTGAACGAAGTCGGTCTGGCTGTTGCTGTCGCGGCCAAGGCCGACGATGCGGTAAAGGAACCGGCCGTCCTTGTCGGCGGGACCGCCGATATCGAAGGCGCCCTGGAAGCGATCGAATGAGCCGAACGCCCCCTCGATCTCGTAGTGCGGCGTCTCGGTGGGCCGCTTGCTGACCAGGTTCAACAGGCCGCCCGGATCGGATTGTCCATACAGGCCGGATGACGGCCCCTTCAGGACCTCGATGCGCTCGAGACCGTAGGTCTCGATGCGCGGGACCGCGAAGGTCGTGGTGTCGGTCGGCAGCCGCAGCCCGTCGAGATAACGCGGCGCGGTGAAGCCCCGCAGCTTGAACTCGTCGAAGAACGCGTTGGCGCCAAAACTTTCGATCGTCACGCCGGGCGTGTAGCGCAGCGCTTCGGTGATGTTCTGCGCACCCTGTGCCTGGATCTGATCCTGGGTGACGATCGAGATCGACTGCGGCGTCGTGAGCACCGGGGTGTCGGTCTTGGTTGCGGTGACGCTCTGGCTGGCGAGATAGCCGGTGACCGGCCCGTTGCCGCGCTCTCCGCCGCCACCCGACCCCGGTGCTGGAACGTTCTGCGCTTGCGCGGGCGCCCGGTTCGCGATCGATCGCGGCGTCGTGCGCGCAGCACGCGCCGCGCGTCGCGCCGGCTGCGTTCGCCGCGCCTGCTGCTGATGTTTCGGCGCTTCGACCGTCACCGGCGGCAGCGCCGATTGCGCAACGCTTTCACGCGGCATCACCACACTCAGCACGAACAAACCGCTGCCGGCCATGTACCTGGCCGCCAACGCAGTGCGACGAAACATCCGCCCCCCGTCAACTCACATCGCCTTCATCTTCGCCGTCACTAACACGATGAAAGACGTACGCAGCCGATCGGTGATTAGAACACGTCCAGTGTCGGGCTTATCGCCGATGGTGTTGCGAGCTCGCAACGTGAACGCAGCGAAACTGCGTCAATGCGCCTCAGATTTTTCGAGCGCTTCTAAGGACGATTCTAAACTGCGTTTCGCTCCGCGATACTTCGAGTCAGTTCCGCGCACAGCGATCGAACGACGCCGTGCGCGGAAGCGATGATGAGACCGATCGCGCAGCGCGCGCGATCGCAGTTGCAGTGCGGTCCGGCCACCATCGAGCGAGGTCGCCGTTGCCGTGCTCCCGTCGAGCCGAGCCTCAGACTTCGGTGACGTGCTCCGGATCGGCGGATGCGAGCGCCGCGGCACGCTCGGCGCGCGGCGGATAGATCCAGACGGTGTTGATCTCCCGCTTGGTCTTCTTGGCCACGTCGCCGACCATCTCGACCTTGCGCTCCCAGCCGCGGGTGAACAGCGCACCGGCCTCGCCGAGGTCGAGGCAGGTGACATAGGCCTTCTGGTGATACGGCTTGGTCGGGACGCCAAGCAACTCGGCCGCGGCGTTGTTGCCGGCGAACGCGCCCATCCGCGTCGCATGCTGGCACGACATCAGCGCGTAATTGCCGACATCGTCGCATGCGGCGCGCGCCGCATCACCGGTGGCGAACACGCCCGCGACCAACGGCACGCGCAGATCGCGATCAACCAGCAGCCGGCCGAAATTGTCGCGTTCCGCCGGGATCTGCGTGGTCAGCGGCGCGGCGCGAATGCCCGCCGCCCAGACCACGGTCGCAGCCTCGATATGCTCGCCGCTGGAGAGCGTGACGCCGGACTTGCTGACCTCGGCGACGCCGGCACCGAAGCGGCCTTCGACGCCGAGCTTGCGCATCGCGTCCTTGATGATCGGGCGCGGGCCCTCACCCATGTCGGGCGCGATCGCCGCGTTGCGATCGACGATGATGACGCGCGGTTTGGCGTCGCTGCCGAGAATGTCCCGGAGCCGCGCCGGCATCTCGGTCGCCGCTTCGATGCCGGTGAAGCCGCCGCCGGCAACGACCACGGTGTCGCGGGCCCCTGATGCCGGCTGTTTGGCGAGGCCATGCAGATGGCGGTCGAGCGCGATCGCGTCCGCAAGGTTGTCGACGCTGAAGCCATGTTCGGCGAGGCCGGGCACGTTCGGACGGAACAGCCGGCTGCCGGTCGCCACCACAAGGCGATCATAAGGCAGCGTCTTGCGCGCGTCCTTGGCGGTGACGATCTGCACGGTGCGGGCCTTGGTGTCGACGGCTTCGGCGCTGCCCTGCACATAGACGACGTCGATCGCGTTGAAGACGTCGAGCAGCGGCGCGGTCAGCGTCTCCGGCTTCGGCTCGTAGAGCCGCGGGCGCACCACCAGGGTCGGCTCCGGCGCGACCAGCGCGATCTCGAGCTCCTCGGGCGAGACGCCCTTGATGTCGCGCAGGCGGGCTGCGGAGAGCGCGGCGTACATGCCGGCAAAGCCGGCGCCAATGATGACAATTCGCATGTTATGACTCCTCTGGGTTGACAGTCTCTGATGTCCGCGCGTTGCCGCCGCGTGCGGCGAAGCCTGTCGCGATCGGCGACGCGAAGAGGTGAAAGGGCGAGCGCCTATTGCCGGGCGCAGCTCGACAGGAACGGCGTGCGCGCCGCAGGCATGCACGCTGCGCGGCAGCCTCTCGCGCCCGAGAGCGGTCCATGCTGGAGGCCGATCGGCAGCGCGGCCCCCGGGAGCCAGTCGCGGTACAGCGCTTGGGCGGCGTCGCTGATCGTCACCGACGTCATGGCATCGGCGCCCTGAACGGCCTGCGCCGGCGGATCGGCATCCTCACCTGTTGCCGACGTGAAGCGGACGGTGAGCGTAAGTCCGTACATCAGTGCAGTCGCGAGGACCCGGCGTCGTCGCGTGACTGCAAGGGAGCTACCGAAATCCTTCCAGGCCATCGCTTGTCTCCGTTGTTGGCATGGGCGCCACGGTGATCTAGCGAATTGGCCGGATGAGTGCCCCAGAGCGATTGCCCGACCTGAAGAGCGATTGCGGCTGGAGCATTTTCGGTTCTGCGCTCGAAAACGCTTCTACCGCAGGCGCCGCCGCCAATCGCTCGGGGTTTCGCCGGTCAGCTTCCTGAACGCGGCCGCGAACGCGGTCTGCGAACTGTAGCCGAGCGCCGCCGCGATCGAGACCACGGAAGCGCCGGTGTCGCGCAGCATGTTCATGGCCTGCTCGAGCCGGTGCTGGCGCAGCCAGGCATGCGGCGAGAGCCCGGTGCTTTCCTTGAAGGCGCGGCAGAAGTGAAAGCGCGACAGGCCGGCCTCCGCCGCCAACGCCGCGAGCGAGACGTCCGCATCGCTGTCCGAGCGCAGCCGCTCAATGGCGCGGCGCAGCGCCGTCGGCGCCAGACCGCCCACGGTCGCCTGAACCGTGGCAGGCACGCCGGCATGCGCCGACAGCAGGCGCGTGGCCAAGAGATCCGTCAGTTGCTGGCGGAATAGCGCATCCAGCGCGGCGCTGCCCTCGAGCGCATCAGCGGCGCTCAGCAGCAACCGCGATGTAATCGGATCGGGGTGCCCGGTGCGCTCCAGCAGATCGCCGGGAGCGGCGGTGTCGGCCTCGCCGGCGACGCGCGCCAGCGTCGCATGCGGAAGGTAGAGCTGAACGACATGCACCGACTGGTGAATATCCCAGCGCGAGCTCGAGCCGGCAGGAATGATCGTCACGACCCCGGACCGCGCCGTTCCGATCGAAGCCACCCTGCCGGTGCGCCGCTCCAGCCGCTGCGAGCCGGCGGGATAGCTCATGACGACATGGTCGACCATCGGCCTGACCACATCGTGCAGGGCGTCATGCTTCCAATAGGCGATCGCGCCGCTCGAGGGGTCGGCCGCCATGCGAAGCGGCTGCGTCTTGAGCACACGGGCCATTTCCTGACCGGCCGGGCAGCGCGGGCCGGCCGGTGCCTCGGCCGGCCGCGCATCGGATGCGGCGGGCAAATCCCGCAGAGGATCTTGCAGGATCGGCTTACTCATCACCTGTGCTCGCGTTTGAAGGCTCATGCGCTCCCTCCTTGCGGGCCGGTCTGTGGGACCGATGAGGCGCGGAACTGCCCGCCGGACCTAAGCGCCGTGCAGTTCGGCTGTCTTTCCTGAAACGGCCATGCTTTGCCCAATTCTGCGCCAAGCGCAGCGCTGCGACATTTCTGCGTCGGGTACGGCCGATCGAACCAAGGCAATTGAAATCGTTCTGGAATCGCTTGGCCGCGATCGACCGGCAGGTCGTTCATGATTGCGTGAGCAAACTGGACTGCGCCGCAGCGATCCCGGATAATGAGTGACGGCTTCGCAGGATGACTGACAGGTCCCTGCCCGGCTGCGCAGCAATGATGGACTCAACGCACATGACACAGGCGGGCGCCTACGGGCAGCGGCTCGGGCAATTCCTACGCCTGAAGGATACGCCGCCGGCGCTGATCACGCGCACGCTGCGCAGCGCCGAACTCGCGGTCACCGAAACCCGGGACGACAACCCGGTGCCCGGGCTGTCCGGATCGCTCACCGCCGAGGATGCCTTTCTCGTCAGCCTGAAGCTGCACGATTATCCGGACTGCGAATTGTGGGAGGGCGGCAAGTGCCTCATGAAGCGGGATATCCCGGCGGGCGCGACCTATCTCTACGATCTCAAACGCGACCCGCGCTACGTGATCGACAAGCCGTTCCACTCGCTGTTCTTCTATCTGCCGCGCTCGGCGCTCACTGATTTCGCCGAACAGACTGGCTCGCCGCGCATCGGCGAACTGGCCTGCGAAATCGGCGCCGGTCACGACGACGGCGTCATTCGCCATGTCGGGGCGCTGCTGCGCGAGGGACTGCGCCGGCCGGACGAGACCAACCAGCTGTTCATCGATCACATGATGCTGGCGCTGACCGCACACGTCACCCGCACCTATGGCGGAATACAACACCCGACCGGACCGAGCCGCGGCGGCCTCGCCGCCTGGCAGATCAACCGCGCCTGCGAAAAGCTCGAGTCCGACCTCAGCGGGAAGATTTCGCTGAAGCAGATCGCGGCCGAGCTCGATCTTTCGGTCGGCCATTTTTCGCGCGCCTTCCGCATCTCCACCGGCCTGCCGCCGCACCAATGGCTGCTTCAGCGGCGCCTGAAGGTGGCCAAGCAGCTGATGGCGGCGCGCGACCTGTCGCTGTGCGAGATCGCGATTTTGGCCGGCTTTGCCAATCAAAGCCACTTCACGCGGGTGTTTTCCGCCGTGGTCGGCGTCAGCCCGGCGGCGTGGCGGCGCGAGATGCATCGCCCTGCGAAAAGCGAGAGCTGAACAGGGCCGCGTTCAACCGGGCGCCGCGGCTCGCACGGCATGCTTGGCATGCCATTTGGGGCCCGGTCCGCGCATGTAGTGCAGCTCGGGCCGGTAGGGATCGCGAATTCGCGCGATCAGATTCTGCAAGCCTGTCGTGATCGCGTTCCAGCTGTCGCGCAGAGGGAGCAATGATGCGTGCGGTGACAGCATGGCGCCCTCTCAGTGCGGCTTGCCGAGCACGGATGCGAAGGACAGGATCACGATCTCCTCGCCGGTCTCGTCGCTGACATGCACGACCCAGTCGCGCCAGTCTTCCAGGCTGACCGTTGCGACCAGCGATCGCATCATGCGCGTCGCCGCCTCGCAGGCCTCCGAGAGGCTGGTCACCGAGGTGCCGCGGCGATCCATCAGCACCCCGTGCGTGGTCGAGCAATGGAAAAAGACCTGGGTCATGTGCGTATCCTCGCAAGCTCCGGACGAGAAGGTCATCTTTGGAGCTCCACGTTTCTTCGACGCGACCATTCGCAAGGCGGTTCACACCGGCGCGGGCCGCGCGGCGGCCTCGCGGAATGGTGATCAAGCTCCAGCATCGCCTCCTCACCAAATCGCGATTTGACAGTTCTTCTATATTTGTCAAAATCGTCAAATGGGACCGAAAACCCGCATCCTCGATGCCACCATGCTGGTGTTCCGCCGGCACGGCTTTCGCCGCTCCTCGATCGAGCAGGTCGCCGAGGCCGCCGGCCTGACGCGGCAGGCGCTCTATCACCACTTCGAATCCAAGGAAGCGCTGTTCCGCGCGGTGATCGAGCGCGTGCATGAGAGCGCGATCGCAGCCGAGGAGACCGCCGTTGCCGCGGCAGAGACCGCGGGCGGCGATCTCGGCGACATCCTCGCAGCGGGCATGACCGCGCGGATGTCGACCATGATCGGGTCGCTGGACGGCTCGCCACATCTCGAGGAATTGTATTCCGAGCACCTCGTGCACGCGCGCGACCTCTACCAGACCTACGCCGCGCGCTATGCGGAGCGCATGGTCGCGACGATCTCGCGGGTCGTGCGCAAGCAGCAGCTCGCGCTGCCGCAGGACCTGACGCCGGCCGAATTCGCGCGGCTGGTCGAGATGGCGATGTACGCAGCGAAGTCGCAGTATCCGGCGATGCAGCCGTCGGACGCGTTTTTGAAGGACATGGCGATCATGGTGCGGACGCTCTGCGCCGGCGCGCTACCGAAATCCAATCCGAAATCGCAGAAGCCGCCCGTCAAGAAGGCGGCAATCCCCAAAAGGCCGACACGCAGGACAAGCGGAGGACATCCATGAGCACGACGACCGTCAATGGCCGCGTCGAATCCCTGCCCGATGATCGCGATGCGCTCTTGATCGACATCGTGCGCGACCAGCTCAAGCTCACCGGCACAAAGCTCGTGTGCGGCGCCGGCGTCTGCGGCGCCTGCACCGTGCTGGTCGACGGCGCGCCGGTCGCAAGCTGCCTGATGCCGGCGTACGCTGCCGCCGGCAAATCGGTGACGACGGTGGAAGCCATCGGCGCGTCCGGGCTGCATCCGGTGCAGAAGGCGTTCATGGCGCATGACGCCCTGCAATGCGGCTTCTGCACGCCCGGCTTCATCGTGGAAGCGACCGCGTTCTGCGACTACTGGCGCGCGACCAGGGGAACGGCGGTGCCGTCGCGCGAGGAGATCGGCGCGGCGCTGTCCGGCCATCTCTGCCGCTGCGGCGCCTATGACGGGATTTTCCGTGCGGTGGCGGATGCCTGTGCCGGCCGCTTCGACGGCGATCATGTGACGGCGCCCCGCATCGAGGCGCGCGACAAGGTGACGGGCGCGGCGAAATACACCGTCGACATCCATCATGACGGCCAGCTCGAAGGCCTGATCCTGCGCTCGCGCGAGGCGCATGCGCGCATCACCACGCTCGATCTCGCGCCGGCGCGCGCGCTCCCCGGCGTTACCGCGGTGTCGCTGCTCGGCGACGACCGGATCGTGCGCTATGTCGGCGAGCCGATTGCCGCGGTCGCCGCAAAGGACCGCAAGAGCGCGCTGGCCGCGCTGGCCGCGATCAGGTTGATCAGCGAACGCCTGCCCGCCGTGGTCGGCCTCGACGCCGGACGCAAGGACGACGCGCCCGTGGTGTTCGACAAGGCGAGCCGCAAGCGGGCCGGCAACGTCTCGGAAGCGGCCGGCGGGCCGGCGCCCTGGAAGCAGAATATCCGCGGTCCGACCGCGGTGTTCTCGACCCGCGCCAAGAAGGCCCGCAACTGGGTGGACGAGGCGCGCCAGGCCAACAACAAGCTGCTCGTCGAAGCGACCTTCCGCACCGCGACGCAGCAGCATGCCTGTCTCGAGCCCCACGCCGCGGTGGCGCGCTTCGACGGCGACCGGCTGACCCTGCACGCCTCGACCCAGCAGGTGTTTCACCTGAAGGAGCAGATCGCCAAGCGCTACAAGCTCGATCACGACAAGGTCCGCGTGATCGCCGACCACGTCGGCGGCGGCTTCGGGTCGAAGGCGAGCCTCGGCACCGAGGCGATCGCCGCGATCGAGCTCGCCCGCGCGGCGAAAGCGCCGGTGCGGGTCGCCTATGATCGCCAGGAAGAACTCTCGGTCGCCGGCTATCGGCCGGCTGCGGAGTTGAAGGTCGCGCTGCTGCCTTCCGACCAGGGCGGCCTGAAGGCGCTCTCGGTCACCGCGCACGCCGATACCGGGGCCGCGACCAACTCGACCATCGCGGGCCTGGCGCGGCTGATCTACCCGGCCGAGGCGAAGGATCTTTCGGATTTCGACGTCATCAGCAATCTGCCGCCCGGCGCCGCCTTCCGCGGCCCCGGCGGTCCGCCGATGGCATTCGCCGTGGAGCAATCGATCGACGAGGCCGCGCTGCGGCTCAACGTCGATCCGATCGCCTTGCGCAAGAAGTGGGATCCCGATCCCAACCGGCAGCGGCTCTACGATTGGGCATCCGGGCTCGAGATCTGGCGCAACCGCAAACCGGCGCAGAACGGGCGCTACCGCCGCGGCATCGGGGTCGCGACGGGCTACTGGCTCTATCTCTGGCAGCCCAAGGTGAAGGTCGAGGTCGCGGTCAAGGGCGGCCGCATCGTTGCCAGCACGGCGACGCAGGACATCGGCACCGGCACCCGCAGCGTGCTTGCTGACGCGATCGCGCGCGAGTTCGATCTCGAACCCGGCGAGATCGAGGTGCGGATCGGCGATTCCTCGCTGCCCGAAGGCCCCGGCTCCGGCGGCAGCCGCGTCACCGCCTCGGTGATGCCGCCGACATTGCTGGCGGTGCGGAAGCTGAAGGCCGCGATGCTCGAACAGGCCACGCGAAAGCCGGCGCCCGGCTCGAACGCGCCCTGGCGCGAGCTGATCGCGCGCTCGCCCGACATCGCGGTGGTGGAGACGCGCGGCGAGGACGGCAAGAACACCGCGCCCGGCATCCGCTCGCCGCTGCGCGAAGTCGGCCTGATGGGCATGGTGTTCGGCTGGATGATGCGCCGCTTCTCGAACATCGCGGTCGGCGCCGGCGTGCCGAGCTCTGTGCAGGTGATCGAGGTCGAGGTCGACACCTGGCTCGGCCATGTCCGCGTGCTCAACGTGCAGACCGGCATCGCGGTCGGCAGGATCGCTTCCCCCGCGCTGGCGCGCAGCCAGGCCTGCGGCGCGGTGATCCAGGGCCTCGGTTACGCGCTCTACGAGGCGCGCGAGCTTGATCCGAAGACCGGCGACGTCCTGACCGCGGGAATGGAGGATTATCGCATCCCTGGGATCGCCGACACGCCGGAGATCGACGTCCATTTCGACGAAGCCGGCTTCGACCATGTGCTCGGCAACAGCGTCGGCATCGGCGAGGCGGCGACGGTGCCGACCTCGGCCGCTGTCGCCAACGCGATCCACAACGCGATCGGCGTCCGCCTCACCGAGATTCCGATCCGGCCCGATCGCATCGTCGCCGCGCTGAAAGGGAGAGATGCCGCATGAGTGTCGCAACTGCAGACGTCATATCCGCGTCCGAATTCCGCGCCGCCGGCACCGACCTGTCGGAACGTCGCCGCAGCGGCCTGTCGTGCGGCGCGATCATCGATCTCGCCGCCAGTCCCGACACGCTCGGTGTTACGTGGAATGCGGACGGCTCGGCCCGCATCGGTGCCCTGACCACGATCGCTGCGATCGCATCCGATCCGCGGCTCGCCGAGGCTTACCCCGGCATCGCCGCCGCCGCGCAGGGCCTCGCCACGCCGCAGATCCGGCACCTGGCAACGCTCGGCGGCAACCTCGCCCAGCGCTCGCGCTGCTGGTATTTCCGCAATCCGCAGATCGCCTGTCTCAAGAAGGGCGGCGCCGACTGTCCGGCGCGATCCGGCAATCACCTCTATCACGTCGCATTCGATCTCGGCCCATGCGTCGCGCCGCATCCGTCGACGATGGCGATGGCGCTGCTCGCCTATGATGCGAAGGTCACCACCGACCGGCGCAGCCAATTGTCGATCTCCGACCTGCTCGGCGACGGCAGCAACGGCGCGGCCGACAATCTGCTTGCACCGGGTGAACGGATCGAGCGGATCGAGCTTCCCGTCCCGCTGGCCGGCGAGCGCGCGCTGTACAAGCGCGCCATCAGCCGGACGCATGCGGAATGGCCGCTGGTCGAGATCTGCGTGCGGGCGGTGATATCCGGCGGCGCGTTCCAGCAGGTCCACATCACCGCTGGCGGCATCGCTCCGGTCCCGCTGCGGCTTACCGCGTCCGCGGCGGCGCTGCAGGGCAAGCAGATTAACGCGGCGACCATCGCGCAGGCCGCCGAACTGGCGACCTCGGGAGCCAGGCCGCTGCCGATGACCGGATACAAGCTCGAGCTGCTGACGGGCCTGGTGCGCGACGTCGTCGAGCGGATCGTGGCGTAGGATCAAGTGCCCATTCGCGGCCCCGAGGCAACGTCGCGTCTGGAATGCAATAGATCCAGGAATTCCTACGCCGGAATGCCGGCCTCACACAGCACGGCCACCATGCGGTCGCCCCATTCGGCGGTCCTGGTCGGAAAATTCTGCCGCGCGTAGGAAGCGCGGAAATCGGGCCGCAGTTTGAGCAGGCGGCCGGCGATGACACGCGCCTCGTCGAGGCGCCCCGAGCCGACTTCGTTCATGATCAACGCGCTGAGCGTGTGTGCGTCTTCGCCGATCACCAGCGCCTTGGCGGCCGCCGCGCGGCCCTGCTCATACTGACCGAGCATGAAATGCGCGAAGCTGATTCCGTTCCACATCGACGCCCGCCCGGGATCGATCGGGCTGAGCTGCAGCCTACGCTCAAAACTCTCGATCGCGCGTGCCGGCTGGACGCACATGAGCGAAATCCAGCCGCGATATCCCCACGCCGCAGCATCGTTCGAATTGAGCGAGATCGCCTCTTCGATCATCGTCTCAGCGCGATCGTAGTCGTGGCCGAGATAAGCAAACATGTGAGCCGCACGCGTCAGCACGAACGGATCGTCGCTGGCCAGCGCGCAGGCGAGTTCGGCGATCCGCAGCGCCTCTGCCAACTCCTCCGCGCCGGGGGGTGTGCCGCGCGTGGTCTGCTTCAGCAGTGACGAATAGGCCAGCATGATCTGAGCGGCCGCATAGCTGGGATCAAGCGCGCAGGCCTTGTTGAACCACTCGCCCAGTTCGGCGTCGCCCCACTTGGAGCGGTCTGCATAGGCCGCAATGCCCCTCAGAAAGAGATCGTAGCTGTCGAGACGGTCAGTCGGCTTGGTTCGGGTTCGTTCGATCTCGCTCTGCTGGATTTTTGGCGCTATAACGCTGACAACATTTGCGGTGACCTGGTCCTGCAGGTCGAACACGTCCTTCAGCTCACCGTCGAACCTGTCTGCCCAGAGATGCGCACCGCTGCCGGCCTCGATCAGTTGCGCGGTGATCCGAACGCGGCCGCTCGACTTACGCACCGAACCTTCGAGCACGTATCGCACACCGAGTTCGCGCCCGACCTGCTTGATGTCGACGGGCTTTCCCTTGTAGGTGAAGCTTGAATTGCGCGCGATCACGAACAACGATCTGAAGCGCGATAGCGCCGTGATGATGTCCTCGACGACGCCGTCGGCAAAGTATTCCTGCTCCGGATCGCCGCTCATATTCTGGAACGGCAGCACCGCGATGGAGGCCTTCTCGGCAAGCGCGGGCGGGGAGGCCGGAGCGGTGAAAGCGGCTTTCGCGACCGTGGCCGCTGCGCAGGCGTCGCCAACGCGAAGCCTCCAAGCACGAATTGGCTCCGCAATATTCTTCAGAAGCTGCGGCCCCAAGTCCTCGAAGGTCGCATCGACCTTGCCGCGAACTTGCCGTTGCGCGTCGTCGGAAATGCAAACGCCACCCGGTTCGGCAATCCCCTCCAGGCGCGCTGCGATGTTGACGCCGTCGCCAAAGATATCGTTGTCATCAAAAATGATGTCGCCGACGTGGATTCCGATTCGGAATTCGAGACGCTGTTCCGTTGGTACGGCAGCATTCTGATCGGCCATTCGACGCTGAACTTCAACGGCGCTGCGCACCGCATCGACGGCGCTGGCGAATTCAACGAGTATTCCGTCGCCGGTCGTTTTGACGACGCGGCCGCGATGCGCAGCCAGCGTCGGATCCAGCAACAATCTCCTGACCGATTTCAGCCTGGCCAGGGTGCCTTCCTCGTCGATTCCCATCAGCCGGCTGTAGCCGGCGACATCCGCCGCCAGAACCGCTGCCAGACGCCGATCCACGCTATCGGTGGTCAAGGCCCTACTCCCAGACGATGGGTAAGCTTTCGTCGCGGATCAAAGCATGGCCGACGGCCTCCGGGCTAGAGCAAACGTCTGCGAAGTTTGCCGACGCCGGGAATCGTGGCCTTGTCGGCGACGATTCTGAGCCTATCGCCCGGCGGCTTCAGCGTGCCCGGGTCAGCGCCAGCCAGATGCCGCCGCCGATCATGAAGCCGCCTGATATGCGCGACATCAGCCGGGTCCGCTCCCTGGAGAAGAACTTGCGGGCGCGGCCGGCCGCCAACGCGTAGGCGGCGTCGGTCAGCACGGCGGTCGCCATGAAGGTGAGGCCGAGCAGCGCCACCTGCGGGACGTGCGGCTTGTCCATGTCCATGAACTGCGGGATGAAGGCGCCGAAGAACACCAGCACCTTCGGGTTCGAGAGCAGCACCAGAAAGCCCTGCAGGAAGAAGCCGCCGCGCGGCGGCGGCGGCGTGTCGTCGGTGCTGACGCCCTCGACCGGCGAGCGGATCAGCTTGAAGCCGAGCCAGACCAGATAGGCGGCACCGGCAAAGCGCACCCAGTCGAACCAGTAGCCCATCGTCGCCATCAGCGAGGTCAGCCCGACCGCGACGGTGCCAATCACGATCGCAAGTCCGACCTGTGCGCCCAGCACGTTGGTGAGCGCGGCGCGCGTGCCGTAGCGCAGCCCGTTGGCGATCACCATCGTGACGATCGGACCGGGCAGCAGCGCCAGCGCGATGCAGGCGGCGACGAAGGCGAAATAGGCTTGCAGGGACATGGGGAGCTCACTGACGGTGAAGCTGAATTATGCACATAGGACAGGCGAAGAGGAAGCGGCTCCTGCTCATCTCTGTCATACCCCGCGAAAGCGGGGTATCCAGTACGCCGCGGCCCATCAGCTAAGCATCAGCGTCTCTGGAACACTGGGTCACCCGCTTTCGCGGGTGACGACACCATTTTCGCATGCGAGAGACGGGTTCCTCAATGTCCCTCCATTGCCGTAATCATCCATGCTCTGATCTCTCGCGACTCCAGAAACTTCAACGTCGCCCGCTGCACCCCTGCGGCATCTCCCCTGCCCTGCGCCGCGACCGCCATCAGGTCGCAGCGATGCGACACCGCGATGCCGATCGCAGTGTGCTTCTCCTCGGGCATCTCGAGATCATAGACCCTGATCCGCCCCGGCATGTCGGCGACAGCAACGACATCGCCCGCCTTCAGCGGCGCAAAGCGCGGGCTGATCATGTCGACGTCGGCAACGCGGTCGACCTCGTCGTCATCGGCGACGCCGCTGTCGCAATTGCAGAAGCCGAGTTTCGGCCTGAGATAAACCTCGACGTCACCGCACTCCGCCGCGCCGCAGCGGAAGGCGCGGCCAGCGGGCCAACCGTCGCGCGGGAACGGCCAGCCGATTTCACGCCACGCGGCCGCGCCCGCCGGCGCCATCTCGTAGCCGGCGACGGCGGAGAGCCCGCCGAGCGCCAGGAACATCGCCGCGATGACCGGCCATGAGCGCATCATCGCGCGCTCACGGCAGACCGGCGATGGCGCGCGCCGCGCCGGTCAGTTCGAGGATGTGGAGGCCGGTGTTGGCGCGGTCGACCGCATAGATGTAGCCGCGCTCGTCGGTCTCGACATTGTTGGTCTGGATCGCGTACCTTGCAGCGGTCCTTGCCGTCGATCGTGACGCAGCGCTTGTCGGTCGCCGCCGTGATGGAGGGAATGAAGTAGCCCACTTCCTTCGGGTGGTAGGGATCGCGGATGTCGAGCGCGCGGACGCCGGCGTTGAAGAAGGCGATGAAGGCTAGCTTCTTGTAGTAGACCGGCGCCATGCTCTCGTTCGACGAATGCGAGCCGAACCGGCCGCCGCGCTCGCAGAACGTGCCGGAGGCCTCGGGCACCGTGTAGCTCGAGATCAGCATCGGCCGCGCCTCGGTGGTGACGTCGGCGAACCACACCATCTGCCGCGCCTCACCGCATTCGTTCTGGATCGCCTCGTCGACGATCATCACGATGTCCCGGCTCTTGCCGTCCTTGTCATGGGCGAATTCGGCGATAGGCATGCCGGGCATCGGAAACACCGTATGCGCGCCGTTCATCGCCGACAGCGGCATCCGCGCGATCTCCGGGAATTTCAGATTGTCCGGCGTCGGCTGCTTCGGCCCGTTCAACAGCTTGTCGCGATCGACAATCTGCAGGAAGCCGCCCTTGTTGGTGCCGTAGCCGAAATAGACGCGATTGCCCTGCGGCCCGGTCGAGATCGGCCCGTGCAGTTCGGTCGGCACCGCGCCGGTCGCACCCGGCTCCTGCCCGGGCAGGCCGAAATCCCTGATCTTCTTTGGCTGCGCGGGATCGGAGAGATCATAGACCTGCGTCATGCGCCGCGTGCGCCAGTCCGGCGCGCCCGACACCAGGAAGGCGATGCCGGTGCCGCATTCCCAAAAACTCTTGTGCGTGTCCTTCAGCCCGCCGATCCGGGTGACCAGCACCGGATTGGCGGGATCGGCGACGTTCCAGATTTCATGCGCCTCGCTGCCGAAGGTGCGCAGCATGTAGACCGCGCTGCGATCGCCCTTCGGCAGATCCTTGCCGTCGCAGATCCGCACCATCTGCGCGCCGCCGGATTCATACTTGCCTTCCTGTCCGGGAATGTGCCGCAGATATCTCGGATGTGCGGGATCGGTGACGTCGACGATCGAGGTGCCGTTCGGCTCGGCCTTGCCGGTCGTCGGGTTGACGGGATCGGGAATGTCGTCGGTGCCGCCGTGATGGCCGATATAGGCGATCCATTTGTCGCCCTGATGATGAATGGTCGGCTGATAGGCGCTGCGGGCCTGCAAATCGCTGGTTCCAACCAGCCTCATGTTGGAGGCTTCGGGCGGGTCGCCGATCTTCTGCTGGGCGCTCGCACCATTCGCGAACAGGACAAGAAAGAACGTGCAGCAAACTGCCGTAACGCGACCGCCCATGCGCACCACCCAATGTTCCACACCAATCTGCGTTGGCTGCCGCCAAGGCTAGCACGGCGCTGCCGGCCTCCAAACACACGCTCTTGACATGCAACCATTTGGTTGCCTATTATCCGGCCCATGGATGAAGTCTTCAAAGCCCTCGCGGATGCCTCACGGCGAACGCTGCTTGACCGGCTTCACGATCAGAACGGGCAGACGCTCGGTGAGCTCTGCGACGGCCTCGACATGACGCGTCAGGCCGTCACCAAGCACCTTGTGATTCTCGAGGAGGCCAACCTCGTCACCACGATCAAGCATGGCCGCGAGAAGCTGCACTATCTCAACCCGGTTCCGATCCATCAGATCGGCGAGCGGTGGATCAGGAAGTTCGAGCGCGGGAAACTCGCCGCGCTGAGCGAGTTGAAAAGACAATTGGAGAAGCGTGATGAGTAAACCGGACTACGTCTACGTCACCTATATCGAGACCACCGCCGACAAGCTGTGGCACGCGTTGACATCGAGCGAATTCACCGAACGCTTCTGGTTCGGCTATCGCGTCAGCTCCGACTGGAAGATCGGCTCCCCCTACCACCTCACCAAGGACGGCCGCCGCAGCGTGCAGGGCGAGGTGCTGATCGCCGATCCCTCGAAAAAGCTCGCCTACAGCTGGGATGTGGTGAAGGAAGGCGTCGAGCGCGAACAGGTCTCGCGCGTGACCTTCGACATCGAACCCCACGGCGGAGTGGTCAAGCTGACCGTGACGCATGATAATCTGGGTCCGAAGACGCTGCGCGACATCTCCGGCGGCTGGCCGATGGTGATCGCAAGCCTGAAGAGCTTCCTCGAGACCGGGCGCGAACTGCCGGCCGACCTGCTCACCAGCAGCGCCAGGGAGGCCTACCATGCCTAAGCCCGAATTCGCCTACGTCACCTACATCGAGACCACCCCGGACAAGCTGTGGGACGCGCTGACCAAGAGCACGTTCACGCGGCAATACTGGTTCGACACCGAGCTGCAATCGGACTGGAAGGTCGGCTCGCCGCTCGCGCTGGTGATGGGCGGCAAGACAACCGACACCGGCGAGATTCTCGAGGCCGACCGGCCGCGGCGCCTCGCCTACACCTTCAAGCACGTGCTCGACGAGGACATGCGCAAGGAGCCGGCAACCAAGGTGGTCTTCACGCTCGAAGCCCATGGCAAGATCGTGAAGCTGACCGTGACCCACGAGGGCTTCGGCGCGGGCAGCAAGCTGCTCGACGGCATTTCCAAGGGCTGGCCGGCGATCCTGTCGGGGCTCAAGAGCCTGCTTGAGACCGGCAAGGCGGTCACGATCCCGCCGGCCGCGCTCGGCATCGACGGCTTCGAATGACAATGAAAATCTATCGACGGGTGCGGACGGACATGAACATCGAGAAATTCAAACCGGCGATCGTCTACGCGATCTACATCGCCGCCACGCCCGAGAAGGTGTGGCAGGCTTTGACCACTGCCGAACTCAGCCGGCAGTATTTCTCCGGCAACGCGGTCGAGGTCGATCTTCGCCTCGGCGGAGCCTACGTCGTGCGCACGCCGGACGGCGTGCTGCACATCTCCGGCGAGGTGATCGAGTGCGATCCCCTCAAGCGGCTGACCGTGACCTTCAACGTCAACTGGCCGCAGCTGGTCGAAAAGCTCGGACCGACGCTCGTCACCTGGGAGATCGAGCCGGCCGGCGACGGCGTGAAGCTGACGCTGCTGCAATCGCATGACCGTCCGATCAGCGACGACATCCTGTCGGGCGGCCGCACCGGCTGGCCGGCGATCCTCTCCAGCCTGAAGAGCCTCGTGGAGACCGGCAAGGCCATGGTGATCCCGATGCAGCCGCCAGCGCGCATGATGGCCGCGCTGAAGGAATTGGGAATCCCGATGCCGTAAACATATCCCACCGTCGTCCCGGCGAAAGCCGGGACCCATAACCACCGCTTTGCGTGTGGGCCTCGCGCGGCCACAGCGTCGCACAACAACCTTACCCTATGGTTATGGGTCCCGGGTCGCGCTGCGCTTGCCCGGGACGACGGTGGAGAAAACTACCCCAGCGCCCTCAACTCGCGCCGCAGCACCTTGCCCGTCGCCGTCATCGGCAGGCTGTCGGCGAACTGCACGAAGCGCGGATATTCGTGGGCGGCGAGCTGGACCTTGACGAATTCCTGGATCTCGCGCGCCAGCGCATCGCCCGGCGCGTAGCCCGGCCGCAGCACGATCCAGGCCTTGATCGATTCGGTGCGGATCGGATCGGGGATGCCGACCACCGCCGACATCGCGACCGCCGGATGCTTCATCAGCGTGTGCTCGATCTCGGACGGGCCGACCCGATAGCCGGCCGTGGTGATGACATCATCCTCGCGGCTGACGTACCAGAAATAGCCGTCCTCGTCCTGCACGCCGAGATCGCCGGTCAGCAGGAATTCGCCGGCATATTTCTTCGCGGTCGCTTCCGGATTGCGCCAGTACTCGATCATGGTGCAGGGGCACGGCTGGCGCACGCCGATGATGCCGCGCTGGCCCCGCGGCAGCTCCTCGCCCTTCTCGTTGACGATGCGGACGTCGAAGCCGGGCGTGGCGCGGCCCATCGAGCCCGGACGGATCGGAAACAGGTTGGAATTGCTGCCGATCACGAGATTGCATTCGGTCTGCCCGAACACCTCATGGGCGTCGATGCCGAAGGTGTCGCGCACCCAGTCGAGCAATTCGCCGCCGAGCGACTCGCCGCCGGTAAAGATGCTGCGCAGCCTGACGCCGGAGTTCTTCACATCGGCCTGCCGCATCAGCTTCAGCGCGGTCGGCGGCAGGAACACGTTGCGGATGCCGAGCTCGGCCATCATCTGCATCGCCGCCTGCGGCTCGAACTTGCGGGCGCGGTGCCCGACCATCGGAATGCCGTGGTACCAGAATGCGAACAGGCCGTTGATCAGGCCGCCGATCCAGGCCCAGTCGGCCGGCGTCCACATCAGGTCGCCCGACCGTGGCAGGAAGTTGTGGCACATCTCGACATTGGGCAGATGGCCGAGCACGACGCGATGCGCATGCAGCGCGCCCTTCGGATTGCCCGTGGTGCCTGACGTGTAGATGATCAGCGCGGGATCGTCGGCCGAGGTGTCGACGGTCGCAAACTCAGGCGACGCCAACTTGATCGCGCTCCAGAACGGTTTCGTCCCCGCCGGCGTCTTTTCGCCGACGATATAGACGTTCTTCAGCTCGGGCAGACGATCGCGGATTTTCGCGATCTTCTCCCAGCCAGCCTCATCGGTGATCACAGCCTTGGCCGCAGAATTCGACAGGCGGAATTCGAGCGCGTCCTCGCCGAACAGCGCGAACAGCGGGATTGAGATCATCGCGGCGCGAAACGCCGCGAGATGCGCGACCGGCAGTTCGAGCGATTGCGACAGGAACACCGCGACACGGTCGCCGCGCACCAGGCCGTCGGCGGTCAGCACATTGGCGAAGCGACGCGAGGCGTCCGCCACCTCGTCAAACGAGGTTCGCGTGGTGCCGCCATCCTCGTCGACATAGACCAGCGCGAGCCGCCCGGTGCCGTCGGCATGGCGGTCGCAGCACGCGGTCGCCATGTTGAAGCGCGCGGGAACGTCCCAGCGGAAGTTGCGATAGAGCTCGTCGTAGGTAGCGGCTTCCTTGAGCATGGTGTGTGTTGCTTCCGTCCCTCGTCATGGCCGGGCATTCCCCTGCCATCCGCGTTTTGCTGTGGCAGATTGTAAAGACGTCGATGCCCGGGACAAGCCCGGGCTGACGAAGAATGTGATGCCCGGATGAAGAATGCGCAGCCCGGATGGAGCCGACGGGTCGCGCGAACGCGCGCCCGATGAGAGGCTCCGCGCAATCCGGGGTTCTCATCGAGTGGACAGACTCACCCGGATTTCGCTTCGCTCCATCCGGGTTACGAACATCCTTGAGGAGAAAGCGGTCAGGCGGCCGCCCGCTCCATTGCCACCTCGGCCTTGAGGCTATCGAGGTCGCGATAGATCGATGCGACCGCGAGCACGCGCCCGGCGCGCTTGTAGCGCAGCACGCAATCCCTGCCGACGATGCTGCCATCCACCGCGATCTCGTCCCACTGCTCAGCATGGCCGACATAGTTGATCGGCACGTCGTAGTGCTGGCTCCAGAAGAACGGCACCGCGTCGAACACCTCGCGCTGCCCGAGCATATTCCGCGCGGCGGTCTGGCCCTGGCGCTCCGCCACCACCCAGTGCTCGACCCGGATCGTCTCGCCGCTGTGCGGATCGGGCCAGCGCGCGATATCGCCGGCCGCGTAGATGCCGGGAGCGCTGGTTTCGAGATAGGCGTCGACCTTCACGCCGCGATCGATCGCGAGCCCGGCCGCTTCCGCCAGCGCCAGCCGCGGCTTCACGCCGACACCGACCACGACGAGATCGGCCTCGAGCACGGGCCCGCTCTTCAGGTGCGCACGCTTGGCCTCGATCGCGGTCACGGTGTCGCCGAGGTGGAACACGACGCCATGCTCTTCGTGCAGCGCGCGGACGAAATCGCCCATCTCAGGCCCGAGCACGCGCTCCATCGGCCGCTGTTCCAACCCGACCACGTGCACCTCGATCTGGCGCGCGCGCAACGAGGCCGCCACCTCGAGGCCGATGAAGCTTGCACCGATCACAACCGCGCGGCGCGCTCCGCTGGCCGAGGCGATGATCGCCCGGCAATCGTCGACGGTGCGCAACACATGAACGTGGGGCTGGTCCGCGCCCGGGATCGGCAGCCGCACCGGCTCCGCGCCGGTCGCCAGCAGCAGCCGGTCATACGGAATCGTTTCGCCGCCGGCGAGCACGACATTGCGGCGGCCGGTATCGATCGACTTGACCTCGGTCCTGAGTCTCAGATCGATCGCCGCGTCACGATAGAAATCGTCCGGCTTCAGCGGCAGCCAGTCTTCCGGCGCGCTCCCGGCGAGGAAATCCTTGGACAGGTTCGGCCGATCCACCGGCGGCGTGGCCTCGCCGCTCAGCATGACGATGCTGCCGCGATAGTCCTGCCGCCGCAGCATCTCGGCGGCGGCAAACCCTGCCCCGCCGCCGCCGACAATCACGATGCTGCCGGGCGCATCGACCGGACCCTTGACGCGGAATTTCGGCTGCGCGCGCTTCTCGCGCACGATGATGCGATCACCGTCGCGCTCGACCTTCCAGACCGCGAGCGCGTTGAAGGCGGGCGCGGCGGTCGCTTCACCGGTGCGAATATCGAAACAGGCATGATGCCACGGGCAATGGACGGTCTCGCCCTCAAGGAGGCCTTCGGCGAGCGGGCCGTGGTAATGGCTGCAATGCGCGTCGATGGCGAAGATGTCCGTCGCCGAACGCACCAGCAGCACGTCCTCGTCGCCGACATGGCCGAGCAGCATCGCGCCCGGGAAGTCGGAGAGTGCCACGCCCTGTGTCAGATCCGGACCGGAAGGAGCTTGCTGATCGGCCATATCGTTCCTCCATTGCCCTGTGACGCTCTAAACCGCTATCCCGAGAAATTCCTGGCGGGTTAGCGCATTGTCGCGAAAGCAACCCAGCATGCGGCTGGTCACGAGATCGCTATCCGGCTTGTGCACGCCACGGGTCGTCATGCAGTGATGCGACGCCTTGATGATGACGCCCACGCCCTGAGGCTTCAAGACGTCGTTGATGGTGTTGGCGATCTGCGCCGTCATCTTCTCCTGGATCTGCAAGCGCCTTGCATAGATGTCGACCACCCGTGCGAGCTTGCTGATGCCGACCACGCGGCCGTTCGGGATGTAGGCAACCCAGGCCTGACCAACGATCGGCGCCATGTGATGCTCGCAATGGCTCTCGAAGCGGATGCCCCGCAGGGCAATCATTTCGTCGTAGCCTTCGATCTCCTCGAAGGTCTTTTCCAGGATCTCCGCGGGACGTTGGTCGTATCCCGCAAAGAACTCCTCGAACGAACGCGTCACGCGCGCCGGAGTTTCAAGCAGACCATCCCGCTCGGGATCGTCACCGGTCCAGCGGATGATGGTGCGGACTGCGGCCTCGACTTCGGCCCGGGTCGGCTTGTCGGATTCGGTTTGAGCGGCTCTTGCACGATCCAGCGCATGCACAATCGGGTTCATCGGGGCCTTTCCTTTGCGGCGTCATCACGAGATCATGCCCGTCAGATGCTCCGTCAGCAGAAAGGTTCCCGCAATTCGGCCCGCGGCACATTGCGCCGCAAGCCACCCGGGACGAACGGCTAGCCCGTCAGCGCCGCCTTGACCAGGCCGCTGGCCTTGCCGAAATCCATCTGGCCGGCGTATTTCGCCTTCAGCGCGCCGATCACCTTGCCCATGTCCTTGATGCCGGCTGCGTTGGTCTCGGCGATGATCGCCGAGATCGCGGCCTTCACGTCGTCATCGGACATCTGCTTCGGCAGGTACGCCGAGATCACGGCGATCTCCTCGCGCTCCTGGGCCGCGAGCTCGGCGCGGCCGCCCTTGTCGTAGAGCTCGACCGACTCCTGGCGCTGCTTGATCATCTTCTGCAGCAGGCCGAGCAGGTCGGCATCGGAGAGTGGCGGCTTGCCCTGCCCGCGCGCGTCGATGTCGGCGTTCTTGATGGTCGAATTAACCATGCGCAGCGTGGAGAGCTTGCGCTCGTCCTTCGCCTTCATCGCTTCCTTGACCGCAGTATTGATGTCGTCGCGCAGCATTTCGTTGTCCTTGAACCAGCAATCCCCTCATCTAGGCAGTTTGCACCGGCAGAACAACCTAGTTCCTCAGCCATTCGACCAGCGCATCGGCGCAGGCTCGCGGCTGTTCCAGCTGCGGCAGGTGACCGCAATTGGCCAGCACCACGAGCCTGGCACCGGGAATGCCGTTGGCCATCTCGTCCGACAGCGAATTCGGAACGGTGTTGTCGGTATCCGACGTCAGCACCAGTGTCGGGCACTTGATCCAGGCCATGCTCGGCCGCGAATCCGGCCGGCTGAGCACCGCGTTTTGCTGGCGGATGAAGGCCTCGGCGCCGACGTCCTCGCTCATGTCGTCGACGATCTGGCGCAAACTTGCATCGCCCTGCCGCGACGGGTGCACGAAGCCCGGAAACAGCTCGTCGACCACGCTGCGATATTGGCCGCTTCTGGCACGCTCGATCATGCCGCGGCGGCGTGCGGTCGCTTCCGGCGTGTCGGCCCGCGCCTGGGTGCTCATCAGCGCCAGCTTCGCAACCCGCTCCGGCGCCTGCCGCATGATCTCGAAGGCGATGTAGCCGCCCATCGAGTGCCCGGCGAGCGCAAAGCGCGGCGGCGCCTCGGCCAGGATCCGGCGGGCGATCGCCCCCATATTGTCGTCCCTGACATGGTTGGCGACCGTCACCGGCCCGCATCGCCACAGCGCCGGGATGACCGGGGCGAAAATCCGCGGCGAGCAGATGAGGCCCGGGACGAGCAGGATCGGCATCGTATTATCCATGCGGGAGCTCCGGACGGGTCATTTTCGGCAAGCAAACGGCCGTTACAAGGAACTTTAGATTAAAAGGCCGTTCCGGCCTGTCAAATCGGGGGACATTGCCGTGTGAATCCGCGCCCTTTCGCTTTGACGCCGCAGGGTGTGGCGACTATTTAAAGGGCTCATGACAACCCCCGAAAACGCTCCCGCCTGGCCGGACCACAAACCGACCGCGCTCCTTGTGCTCGCCGATGGTACCGTGCTGGAAGGCTTCGGTCTCGGCGCGGAAGGCCACGCCGTCGGCGAGGTCTGCTTCAACACCGCGATGACCGGCTATGAGGAGATCCTCACCGATCCGTCCTATGCCGGCCAGATCATCACCTTCACCTTCCCGCATATCGGCAATGTCGGTACCAACGAGGAAGACATCGAGACGGTGAACATGGCGGCGACGCCCGGCGCGCGCGGCGTGATCCTGCGCTCGGCGATCACGGATCCCTCGAATTACCGCGCCACCCGCCATCTCGACCTGTGGTTGAAGACGCGCGGCATCATCGGCCTCTCCGGCATCGACACCCGCGCGCTGACCGCGCTGATCCGCTCCAAGGGCATGCCCAATGCGGTGATCGCGCACGCCAGGAACGGCGAGTTCGACCTGCACGGCCTGAAGGAAGAGGCCCGCGAATGGCCCGGCCTCGAGGGCATGGACCTGGTGCCGATGGTCACCTCGGGCCAGCGCTTCACCTGGGATGAGACGCCCTGGGCGTGGGGCAACGGTTTCGGCCGGCAGACCGCGCCGGAATTCAACGTGGTCGCGATCGACTACGGCATCAAGCGCAACATCCTGCGCCTGCTCGCCGGCGTCGGCGCCAAGGTGACCGTGGTGCCGGCGACGACCGCCGCCGAGGACATCCTGGCGATGAAGCCGGACGGCGTGTTCCTGTCGAACGGCCCCGGCGATCCCGCCGCGACCGGCAAATATGCCGTGCCCGTCATCCAGAAGGTGATCGCTTCGGGGACGCCGACCTTCGGCATCTGCCTCGGCCACCAGATGCTTGGCCTTGCCGTCGGGGCCAAGACCATGAAGATGCATCAGGGCCATCACGGCGCCAACCATCCGGTCAAGGACGAGACCACCGGCAAGGTCGAGATCACCTCGATGAACCACGGCTTTGCCGTGGACCAGGCGACGCTGCCGAAAGGTGCGACCCAGACCCATATCTCGCTGTTCGACGGCTCCAATTGCGGCATCGCGCTCGAGGGCAAGCCGGTGTTCTCGGTGCAGTACCACCCGGAAGCCTCGCCCGGCCCGCGCGACTCGCACTACCTGTTCCAGCGCTTTGCCGATCTGATGCGGAAGAACAAGCGCGCGGCCTAGACCGCATTCGTCATTGCGAGGATCGAAGCGACGAAGCAATCCATCCATCCCCGCGTTGAGCGATGGATTGCTTCGCTCCGCTCGCAATGACGGAGATTTTTTCCAATGACCGACAGCGCGCCCCCGAAGCCCCTCTACGGCGTCTCCTCGATGGCGGTGATGGCCTCGATGCCGGGGCTCGACTTCGTGCGCGGCATCTTCGCCCGAACCCTGCCGGAGCCGCCGATCATGGAGAATGTCGAGCCGTTCGACTGCTCCGCCGAGATCGGCCATGTGGTGATCCATAGCATCCCGGGCCTGCGCCACTACAACCCGATCGGCTCGGTGCATGGCGGCTACGCTGCGATCCTGCTGGATTCCGCGATGGGGCTTGCGGTGCAGACCACGCTGCCGCAGGGCTTTGGCTATACCACGCTGGAGTTCAAGATCTCCTTCGTCCGCGGCATGAGCCAGGACACCGGCAAAATCCGCACCGAGGGTCATGTGCTCAACGCCGGGCGCCGTGTTGCGACCGCGGAAGCGCGGATTACCGACGACAAGGGCAAGCTGCTCGCGCACGCCACCACGACCTGCCTGGTGTTCGAGCTGCCCAAGACGACCTGAGGGCAATCGCGTCTTGGCGCCAGATCTTGGCGCCAGATCTTGGCGCATTGGAGCCATGACGAAGCGCGCTGGATCGCGGCCTGCGCTCTGTGATTGAGTTTCCCTGTCCGAGATCAAGCAAACATGATCCGGCCTGGAAAGGGAACGCCGATGATTTCAGCCCATTCAGACATGACCATCCGCGACATCCGCGTGACGATGCTGCGGCTGCCCTGGGCCGACGATCCCTGGCTGAAAGGCGCGGCGCTCGGCGCAACGCGCGACATTCTGATCTGCGACGTCGAGACGTCCGGCGGTGTCACCGGCATGGGCTATCTGTTCGTGTTCAAGCCGGCGATGAAGTCGATCGCGGCCTGTCTCGACGAGTGCATCATCCCGCGCGTCATCGGCAAGGACGCCACCGCGATCGAGGCGATCTGGCGCGATCTGTGGACGGCGACGATGACCTATGGCCGTGGCGGCATCGCCGCGATGGCGATGTCGGCGCTCGACATCGCGCTGTGGGACGCGGTGGGGAAACGCGCCGGCCTGCCGCTGCACCGGCTGTGGGGGCACTATCGCTCGGAAATCCCGATCTATGGTTCCGGCTGCTTCCGCGGCGCCGGCGGCGACGGAATGATCGAGAAAGCGCTGCATTTCGTGAAGCAGGGCTACAAGGCGATCAAGATGCAGGTCGCGCATGTTCACACGCCCGCGCAGGACCTCGACAATGTGCGCCGCATGCGCGAGGCGCTCGGGCCCGACATCGACATCATGATCGACGTCAACATGGGCTGGAGCGCCGATGTCGCCATCGAGATGGGACGCAAGTTCGAGAAGTACGACATCTACTGGCTCGAGGAGCCGGTGCCTGCCGATGACTTCGCCGGCTACCAGCGCATCGCGGCGGCGCTGGACTTGCGCGTCGTCGGCGGCGAGACGCATTTCACGCGCTACGATCTGCGGCCGTTCTTTCTCAATCCCTGCCTGCCGATCCTGCAACCCGACCCGATGCGCGGCGGCATGACCGACCTGCGCAAGATCGCGGCGCTCGCGGACACGTTCGGCATCACCATCGCGCCGCATCTGTTTCCCGAGCTCAATGTGCACCTCTTGGCTTCGATTCCGAACGGCATCTGGTGCGAGAACATGGCACTGATCGACGATCTCTGGGTCGACCCGCCCGAGATCGCCAACGGCATGGTCACCGCGCCGGAGCGGCCCGGGCACGGGCTCAGGTTCAAGGAAGACGTGTTGAAGTTCAAGATCTAGCTGGAACGGTTTGCGGACCGACGGTTTGTTGGTCTGGAGACCACCGCACCTCGCAACGCTGGAGAGCCACCATGTCGGTCGTCCGTGCCGATATCGAGCCCCTGACCATCGTCTTCCAGGACGACGGTCTGGTGCCGAACAACCCGATGCCGTTCCTGGTCTACAAGGCCGCCGTCGACGTCAGCAAGAATCCCGAGGCCAGCATCGAGCAGCTGTTCGGCAAGAACGGCTGGGGCGCGATGTGGCGCAACGGCGTCTACGACTTCGCGCATTACCACGCCACCGTGCACGAGGTGCTGGGCGTCGCCCGCGGCCGCGCGCGCGTGCAGTTCGGCGGCGACCACGGGCGGGCGCTGGAGATCGCAGCAGGCGACGTTGCGATCCTGCCCGCCGGCACCGGGCATCAATGCCTGTCGGCGAGTGACGATTTCTGCGTCATCGGCGCCTATCCGCCGGGCCCGCCGATGGATCTGCAGCGGCCGACGCCCGAGAACCGCGCCAGGGCGCTGAAGACGATCCCGCTGGTCGCGCCCCCCGCGACCGATCCGGTGATCGGCAAGGACGGGCCGCTGGTGCGGCTGTGGAAGCGCTAGGATTCAAGATTGTCGAACGGGCTGTGCTTCGTTCTCCCCCTTGGGGAAGGTGACGGGATACAGGCAACCTAAATTGATTATCGGAATTACGTAGCCCAATCGTTATGCGTGCGGCTCTTTTTGCGCGCTCAACGGATTCCCTAAACTATGCGGGCAGAGAATGCCCGTGGGGCCGTTGACGATTCGGCCTGTCGCCATATTGAGCGCTACTCGCTCCCGCTTCCTGCCCGTGCTAGAGTGCCACGCGTGGAGGTAGTGCAGCCCTTTTCAACGTTAAGCCTGCCGGCATCACTTTTCAAAGAACCTTGATTTAAGTCAGCATCGCTGCGGCGATTTATGCCGCCAATGACACCTTAAGGCACGCGATTCATCTGCGGGAGTGACAGAGCTCCCGCGTCCGCTGCTGCTTTTTTGCATGAGCAATGGAGGTCATACACATCACCTGACGGCATCAGATGCTCCGCGCTTCCCAAGCAACCGCAACACATATCAGAAGAGGAGAATTCGACATGTTTCGAGGAATTCTGACGCTGACATTGTCTCTATGCATCGGCGCGGCTGCCGCGCCTGCAGCGCTGGCTCAGACGGCCCCGGCAATCAACGAGCAGGAGGCGCACGCGATCGCGGTGGACGCCTATATTTACTTCTACCCGCTCCTGACGATGGACATCACGCGAAAGCAGTTCACCAACGTCGAGCCCGGCAAAGAGAACTTCAAGGGCCCGATGAACACCTTCGTCAACATCCCCGAATACCCACCGGCGAATTTCAAGGGCGTGGTGCGGTCCAACTTCGATACGCTCTATTCCGTTTCATGGCTGGACATGACCAAGGAGCCGGTTGTCGTCTCCGTTCCCGATACCGATGGACGCTTCTATTTGCTGCCCATGCTGGACATGTGGTCGGATGTGTTTGCCTCGCCCGGCTGGCGCACCACGGGTACCAAAGCGGGGACCTTTCTGGTGACGGCCCCGGGATGGCGGCCTGATCTGCGCGACAGGTTTGCGGAGGAGTTCAAGCTTCCGAAGGATACCCAGCGCATCGACGCGCCGACGCCTTACGTCTGGGTCATCGGCCGCACCAAGACGGACGGCCCGCCGGACTATGATGCGGTCCACAAGATCCAGGCCGGCTACAAGGTCACGCTGCTGTCCGAGTTCGGCAAGACGCCGAAGCCGACCGAGGTCAGGATCGATCCCGGCATCGACATGAAGACGGCGCCGAAGGTGCAGGTCGATACCATGTCGGCCGGTGTCTACTTTGCGCAAGCCGCAGAGCTACTCAAGCTTCACCCGCCGCACATCACCGATGAGCCGATCATCGCGCAGATGAAGAAGATAGGCATCGAGCCTGGCAAGAGCTTTGAAATCAGCAAGCTCGACCCGGTCCTGCAACGGGCACTGGAGACAGCGCCGCAGGACGGGCAGAAGCTGATGGCGTGGAAGGTGCCGACGCTGGCGCGCGTTGTGAATGGCTGGTCGATGAACACCGACACGATGGGCGTTTACGGCAACTACTATTTGAAGCGTGCTATTGTCGCGCAGGTCGGGCTTGGCGCCAACCTGCCGGAGGACGCCATTTATCCGCTCAATCTCGCCGACAGTACCGGCAAACCGCTCGACGGCGCTAACAAGTATACGATCACGTTCGACAAGGGCGCCACCCCACCGGTTAATGCTTTCTGGTCGATCACGCTCTACGACCAGGAAGGATTCCAGGTCGGTAACGTGCTGAACCGCTTCGCTGTGTCCAGCTGGATGCCGTTCAAATACAACCCGGACGGCTCACTCGATCTCTACTTCCAGAACGAGAATCCAGGCAAGGACAAGGAAGCCAACTGGCTTCCGGCGCCGAAGGGAGCCTTCAACCTGACCATGCGCCTCTACGGTCCGAAATCGGAGGCGCTGACCGGAAAGTGGAATCCTCCGCCGATCGAGAGATCGCAGACGACGGTGGGTTTCTCGGCTCAGTAAGCTTCAACCGCACTGACCGCTGCCGAGCGGCCAGACAGCGACCCTGGCAAAGCAATCCGGAGCAAAACAGCTCTGGATTGCTTCCTCGCGGGTGCGGGCGCGCAGCTTACGCCGCGTTGCTGCCTTCCTGGCGGCTGGCCTCGAACAGGAACCAGGTGCGGCGCTCGGTTTCGTCGATGAAGGTTTCGAGCAGGCCTGCGGTGCCGGAGTCGTCCTGGTCGTCGGCCAGCTTGTGCGCCTTGCGCATCGCGGCCGCCATGTGCTTGTTGTCTTCCATCAACTCGCGCAGCATTTCGCGCGGCGGCACATAATCGTCGTCATTGTCCTTGATGGTCTGATGCCTGGCGATATCGCCGATCGACTTCAGCGTCGCGCCGCCGAGCTTGCGCACCCGCTCGGCGAGCTGGTCGGTGGTCGCGAAGATCGCCTCCGACTGCTCGTCCAGCAACAAATGGTAATCATGGAAATGCCGGCCGCTGACGTGCCAATGGAAATTCTTGGTCTTCAAATAGAGCGCGAAGGCATCGGCCAGAAGCGTGTTGAGCGAGGCCGAGATCGTGTCCACCGCTGCCTGTGGCAGGTCGCTCGGCGTGTCGAGATCGGGCGAGATCTTGTCAGTCTTGGCTTTGCTCACGTTGGACCTTCCTGTTAGGAACCCGTATTTCGGCGCATTGAACATTGGCCGCCGGACCGCTAACGCATCATCAGCCCACCCGTTCCTGAGGCCAGGAACCCGTTCTGCCGGATACCAAACGCGATGGATGAATGGATCGATTATTACGATTCCACGCATACGATCTATGCGAGCCGACTGCACCGTGACCTGCATTTCCAGATCATCGCGAACGACATTATCGGCTACATCGCTTCGCCGGATGCCGTGGTGCTCGATTATGCCTGCGGCGAGGCGCTGTCGGCGGCGAAGGTCGCCAATGCCTGCGCCCAGCTCTATCTGGCGGAGCCGGCGCCCGGCGTACGCGGCCGTCTGGTCGCGCGCTTTGCGCCCGACACCCGAATCCGTGTCCGCTCGCTCGATGATCTGAAGCACATGGACGCGGACTCGATCGACCTCGTGGTGATGAACTCGGTGGCGCAATACATGACGCCGCAGGAGCTCGATTCCGCGTTCGACGTGATCCACCGCGTGCTGAAGCCCTCCGGCCGGTTCGTGCTCGGCGATATCCTGCGGCCCGAAGTCGGCATGGCGAGGGATGTCGTGGCACTGCTGCGCTTTGCGGCGACCCACGGCTTCCTGCGCGATGCGCTGGTCGGGCTGGCTTCAACCGCACTGTCCGACTACCGCCAGCTGCGCACCAGGATCGGACTGCAGCGCTATCGCGAGGACGAGATGATCGCGAAGCTCGGCGCCGCGGGGTTCAGCGCCAGGCGCGCGCCGCGCAACATCGGGCACAATCCGTGGCGGATGACGTTCGTGGCGCACCACTGATCCAGGGTTGCACGACGCGTTAACGTTACCCAGAAGGAAACATAGCGGCGGCTGAAATAATCAGCAATGATCCGCTCGGCCCGGTGGCGGAAGCGTCGACGCGGCAGTGGTGCAACACTGTTTATCCTGGTTCAAATCCAGGCCGGGCCTCCAGCCTTCGCTGCTGACGCAGCTTCGGCTCGGCAAGCCTTCTCGTGGCGAAGGCTGCCGCGGCGTAGCCCGCAGGGCGAAGCCGGGCCGTAGCCCCCTCCCACATCCCTCGCCCCAGCCGGCCATGCGTCGAACGAGGAATTTCCCCCAGAATCGCGGTTGATGGGGCGCTTTTGGGGGTTTCGCGGGTGCGGAAACTGGTCTAAAGACCACCCGCGCGCGAAGGATCGCGCTTCCGGCGCTACAAGATGTAGCGCATGGCTCGAGGGACGCGCGGGAAGCGCGCCCTTTTTTTGTGCCCGAATTCCAGTCCGCGAGAGCTGATGCCCAAAAGAACCGACATCTCCACCATCCTGATCATCGGCGCCGGTCCCATCGTGATCGGCCAGGCCTGCGAGTTCGACTATTCCGGCACGCAGGCCTGCAAGACGCTCAAGGAAGAGGGCTATCGGATCGTCCTGGTCAATTCCAACCCGGCCACGATCATGACCGACCCGGAGCTGGCGGACGCGACCTATATCGAGCCGATCACGCCCGAAATCGTCGCCAAGATCATCGAAAAGGAACGCTACGTCCTGCCCGGCGGCTTCGCGCTGCTGCCGACCATGGGCGGCCAGACCGCGCTGAACTGTGCGCTGTCGCTGCGCAAGCAGGGTACGCTGGAGAAGTTCGACGTCGAGATGATCGGCGCCACCGCCGACGCCATCGACAAGGCGGAAGACCGCCAGCTGTTCCGCGACGCCATGGAGAAGATCGGGCTGCAGACGCCGAGGTCGCGGCTCGCCAATGCGTCGGCGCTGAAGAAGTCCGACCGCGACAAGTACCTCGCCGATCAGGCCAAGCTGTCCGGCCCTGAGCTCGAAGCCTTCGAACGGCAGTGGGAAGGCGGCGAGAACGAGCGGCGCAAGCGCTACCAGCAGCAGGCCCTGGCCGAAGCGCTGATGGCGCTGTCCGACATCGGCCTGCCCGCGATCATCCGCCCCTCCTTCACGCTCGGCGGCACCGGCGGCGGCATCGCCTACAACAAGGAAGAATATCTCGACATCATCGAGCGCGGCCTCGACGCCTCGCCGACCAACGAGGTGCTGATCGAGGAATCCGTTCTCGGCTGGAAAGAGTTCGAGATGGAGGTGGTGCGCGACAAGAAGGACAATTGCATCATCATCTGCTCGATCGAGAACGTCGATCCGATGGGCGTGCACACCGGCGATTCCATCACGGTGGCGCCGGCGCTGACGCTCACCGACAAGGAATACCAGATCATGCGCGACGCATCGATTGCGGTGCTGCGCGAGATCGGGGTCGAGACCGGCGGCTCCAACGTGCAGTTCGGCATCAATCCGGACGACGGCCGCATGGTCGTGATCGAGATGAATCCCCGCGTGTCGCGCTCGTCGGCGCTGGCCTCGAAGGCCACCGGCTTCCCGATCGCCAAGGTCGCGGCCAAGCTTGCGATCGGCTACACGCTCGACGAGATCGCCAACGACATCACCGGCGGCGCGACGCCGGCCTCGTTCGAGCCGACGATCGACTACGTCGTCACCAAAATTCCGCGCTTTGCGTTCGAGAAATTCCCCGGCGCCTCCTCCACGCTGACCACCTCGATGAAGTCGGTCGGCGAGGTGATGGCGATCGGCCGCACCTTCCAGGAGAGCCTGCAGAAGGCCCTGCGCGGGCTCGAGACCGGGCTGACCGGCCTCGACGAGATCGACATCGAGGGCCTCGGCCGCAGCGACGACAAGAACGCGATCCGCGCAGCCCTCGGCACGCCGACGCCGAACCGCCTGCTGCAGGTCGCGCAGGCGATGCGGCTCGGCTGGTCGAACGAGGATATCTTCAATTCCTGCAAGATCGATCCCTGGTTCCTCGCCGAACTGCGCGCCATCGTCGAGATGGAAGGCAAGATCCGCAGCAGCGGCCTGCCGACCAATGCGTTCGCGATGCGGATGCTGAAGGCGATGGGGTTCTCCGACGCGCGGCTCGCCGTGCTCACGGAGACCACCGAGGCCGACGTCACCGCCAAGCGCCACGCGCTCGGGGTGCGCCCGGTGTTCAAGCGCATCGACACCTGCGCGGCGGAGTTCGCTTCGCCGACCGCCTACATGTATTCGACCTATGAGCGGCCGTTCGCCGGCGAATTTGCCGACGAGAGCGCGCCGTCGGATCGCAAGAAGGTGATCATCCTCGGCGGCGGGCCGAACCGCATCGGCCAGGGCATCGAGTTCGACTATTGCTGCTGTCACGCCTGCTTCGCGCTCGAGGACGCCGGTTACGAGACCATCATGGTCAACTGCAACCCGGAAACGGTGTCGACCGACTACGACACCGCGGACCGGCTGTATTTCGAGCCGCTCACCGCCGAAGACGTGCTGGAGATCATCGCAACCGAGCGCAAGAACGGCACGCTGCACGGCGTGATCGTGCAGTTCGGCGGCCAGACCCCGCTGAAGCTTGCCCGCGCGCTCGAAGCCGCCGAAGTGCCGATCCTCGGCACCTCGCCCGACGCGATCGACCTCGCCGAGGACCGCGACCGCTTCAAGCGCGTGCTCGACAAGCTGCGTCTCAAGCAGCCGAAGAACGGCATCGCCTATTCGGTCGAGCAGGCGCGCCTGGTCGCCGCCGATCTCGACCTGCCGCTGGTGGTGCGTCCGTCCTACGTGCTCGGCGGCCGCGCGATGCAGATCATCCGCGAGGAGAACCAGCTCAACGACTACCTGCTGGGAACGCTGCCTGAGCTGGTGCCCGCCGACGTCAAGGCGCGCTACCCGAACGACAAGACCGGACAGATCAACACCGTGCTCGGCAAGAACCCGCTGCTGTTCGATCGCTATCTGTCCGACGCGACCGAAGTCGACGTCGACTGCCTCTGCGACGGCAAGGACACCTTCATCGTCGGCATCATGGAGCACATCGAGGAAGCCGGCATCCATTCCGGCGACTCCGCCTGCTCGCTGCCGCCGCATTCGCTCGACGCCAAGACCATCGAGGAGCTGGAGCGGCAGACCCGCGAGCTCGCGCTCGGCCTCGACGTGGTCGGCCTGATGAACGTGCAATACGCCATCAAGGACGGCGAGATCTACGTGCTCGAGGTCAACCCGCGCGCATCCCGCACCGTGCCGTTCGTCGCCAAGGTGATCGGCACGCCGGTCGCCAAGATCGCGGCACGGATCATGGCCGGCGAGAAGCTCGCCGACTTCAAGCTGAAGAAGAAGAAGCTCGGCCATGTCGGCGTGAAGGAATCGGTATTCCCGTTCGCGCGCTTCCCCGGCGTCGACACCGTGCTCGGACCGGAGATGCGTTCGACCGGCGAAGTGATGGGCATCGACCGCTCCTTCGAGGTCGCGTTCGCGAAGAGCCAGCTCGGCGGCGGCACGCGCGTGCCGCGGCAGGGTACGGTGTTCGTCTCGGTGCGCGGCGACGACAAGATGCGCATCGCGGATGCGGTGCGGCTGTTGCACTCGCTCGGCTTCAAGGTGATGGCAACCTCGGGCACGCAGCGCTATCTCAGCGACAACGGCGTGCCGACGGAAAAGGTGAACAAGGTGCTCGAAGGCCGTCCGCACATCGTCGACGCCATCACCAATGGCGACGTCCAGCTGGTCTTCAATACCACCGAAGGTCCGCAGGCGCTGGCCGACAGCCGCTCGCTGCGGCGGGCTGCCCTCTTGCATAAAGTGCCATATTACACCACTCTTTCGGGCGCGGTGGCGGCCGCACGGGGAATCCGGGCCTATCGGGCCGGGGACCTTGAGGTCCGCACGCTTCAGAGTTACTTTTCCGAAAGCTGACCGCTGCCCGGGCTGAAGGCCCGAAGCGGTCAATTAGCCGAATGGCTGGAACTCACCGCGCGATTGGATGTTGTCACGGCCCTTAGCGGGGCCGAAAATCACTGGGCTTCCGGGCGCGTTGGCGCCCTGATTCCTGCGTTAGCTGAACTGGATATTCGTGCACGGCCGCCGGGCGCGCGCGATGAAGGACGAAGATGATGGATAAGGTTCCGATGACCGCGGGCGGATACGCCGCGCTGACGGACGAGTTGAAGCATCGCCAATCGGTGGATCGTCCGCGCATCATCGAACACATCGCGGAAGCGCGCTCGCACGGCGATCTCTCGGAGAACGCCGAGTATCACGCCGCCAAGGAAGAGCAGTCGCACAACGAGGGCCGCATCGCCGAGCTCGAGGACAAGCTCGCGCGCGCCGACATCATCGACATTTCGAAACTGTCAGGCGACACCATCAAGTTCGGCGCGACCGTGACGCTGATCGATGAGGACACCGAGAAGAAGGCGGTGTGGCAGATCGTCGGCGAAGTCGAGGCCGACGCCAAGAAGGGCCGCATCTCCATCACCTCGCCGCTTGCGCGCGCGCTGATCGGCAAGAAGAAGGGGACCACCGTCGAGGTGATGGCGCCGGGAGGCGCCAAGGCCTACGAGATCACCAAGGTCGAGTGGCGGTAGTTACCTTCGCGTGACTGGTGCAGAAAAGCCGCGTCCCGCACGCGGCTTTTTTGTTGTGCAGTACGTCAATTCCTCACAGCTCTGACAGGATTGTGAGTTGTCAAATCTGCTTAACTTGTTAATAATTCCGACCCGGAATTATTATATATCATAACTATCTGGGACGAGCAATATGATCAGCACTCTCGCCGGGCGGTATTCGCCCGGCCTTCTAAGCATCCTTCGCATCTACGTCGGACTCAGCCTGCTGCAGCACGGTACCGCGAAGATTCTCCATTTTCCGACCGTTCCGATGTTCGCCAACGTCGACATCAGCTCGCTGATGGGCGTCGGCGGATTGATCGAGCTCATCGGCGGCGCGCTGTTTATTGTTGGCCTGTTCACGCGTCCGGTGGCGTTCATCCTCTCGGGATTCACCGCCGTCGCATACTTCATGGCGCATGCGGGCAAGAGCTTCTATCCCATCCTGAACGGGGGCGAACTCGCCGCGGTCTACTGTTTCGTCTTCCTTTATTTCGTGTTCGCCGGCCCCGGCCCGTTGAGCCTCGACGCGATCCGCGAGGGTAAGACCGCGTAGCGCTCCAGCAAGGAACCGCACACCAGGCGTGACAGCGCCGTTTCATTCTCCATAATGCGCGCTCGCAACGGCGCGCATTTTCTTTTGGAGAGCAACATGGACCTGGACCGCCTCGGCAGGATCGCTCAGCCTTATCTGCTGAGCGTTCTTCGCTTCATCACCGGGCTGCTGCTCCTGCAGTTCGGCGTCGCCAAGCTGTTCAAGTTTCCGCATGTCGAGATGTTCGCCGAGGTGACGCCGTTCTCGCTGTTCGGTGTCGCCGGCATGTTCGAACTCGTGCTCGGCGGAATGCTGATGCTGGGTTTGCTGACCCGGATCGTCGCCTTCATTCTCTCCGGCGAGATGGCGTTCGCCTATTTCATCGAGCACGCGCCTGTCAGTTTCTTTCCGCTACTTAACGACGGCACGCTTGCGATACTGCTCTGCTTCACCTGCCTCTACCTGGCCGCGGCAGGCGGCGGGCCGCTCAGCCTCGAGGTCTTGCGAAAGCGGAGGCCATAGCACGCTGGCGGCAGAAGCGTGTTGATATGACGGCCTTACGGCGAAATCCGACAGCATGCGCACCACTCCACCGAGGGCGCAACGTAAGGGCGAAGATACCCTTCACGTATGAAACCACGAACTTGTAAGGACGTTGCGGTCTCGCGATCGCACCACCTCTTGAACCAAAAAGCTCCGCCATTGTTGACGCTAGGGACCAATGGTGGAGAGCGCGATGAATGTGGATCGATTTGCGGCGAGCTTTCAACCGTATCTCTTGAGCCTGTTCCGGTTCATCACCGGCCTGCTTCTGTTTCAGTACGGCGTTGCAAAAATCTTCAAGTTTCCGGCGCTCGCCCCCTTCGCCAATCCGCCGCCGCTCATCATGACGGCCGGCGCGATCGAGTTGGTGCTCGGTGGATTGTTGATGATAGGACTGCTCTCGCGGATATCTGCCTTTATCCTGTCCGGTGAAATGGCCTTTGCCTACCTTCTCGGCCACATGCTGAAGACGGGCGAGCCCGTGCTTCTGCCGCTCAACAACGGTGGAACAGCTGCAATATTGTTCTGCTTTGCCTGTCTGTACCTTGCAACGCTAGGCGGCGGACCGGTGAGCGTGGACGCGGTAATCGGGAAGGAGCGCGCGTCGCGCAATGAAGAGTCGCACTTCAGACCAGCAGCGGAATAGCGCTAGCGTCAGCCGACCGCCTTCAATCCCAGCGGCACCGCCGCCTCGTATTTCGAATTGTGCAGCACCAGTGACGTCCTGACGTTGCGCACGTGCGGCGCCGCCGTCAGATGGGTGACGAAATCCTGGAATGTCGCCATGTCGGGCGCCACGCATTTGAGGATGAAATCGACTTCGCCCGACAACATCCAGCATTCCCGCACCAGCGGCTCGGCGCGCACGAAATTCTCGAAGGCGCGGAGATCGGCGTCGGCCTGGCTCGACAGATGCACCGAGGCGAACACCGTGACGTCGTAGCCGAGGCGGCGCGGATCGAGCAGGCCGCGGTATCCCTGGATGTAGCCTTCCTCCTCCAGCGCCCGGACCCTGCGCAGGCAGGGCGGCGGCGAGATACCGACGCGTTTGGCCAGTTCCACATTGGTGATTCGGCCATCGGCCTGGATCTCGGCGAGGATTTTGAGGTCGATCTCGTCAAGGTTCTTCGACACGCGACTACAGTTCCCTAGGGTTTGGAAGGCTTGGCAGGTCCGCCGGCAACTCTCATAGCGCAGCCAGCCGGCATTGCGCAATTTTATTGCGCGTGCAGCGCAAGATTTCGCGAATGTGACTTCAGTTCCGGGGAAAAATCGCTGCCATGGATTGCAAATCTTGCATAGCTTCCCAGATATCCTAGACTTGGATTTGACACTTTTAGCACCGCCGTGACCTGCCTCCGGGGTGCTTCCCACACAAGTCCCCGTCAAAGTCCCCAGAAGAGAGGGATCAGCTAATGCCCGCGCCTGTCCACGCCAAGGTCGTCATCATCGGGTCCGGCCCCGCCGGCTACACCGCAGCGATCTACGCGGCACGCGCGATGCTCGAGCCGGTGCTGATCCAGGGCATCCAGCCGGGCGGGCAGCTCACCATCACCACCGACGTCGAGAACTATCCGGGCTTCGCCGATGTGATCCAGGGCCCCTGGCTGATGGAGCAGATGGAGAAGCAGGCTGCCCATGTCGGCACCAAGATCGTCACCGATCTTGTCAACAAGCTGGAACTCGGCCAGCGCCCGTTTCGCCTGACCTGCGATTCCGGCGACGTCTATCTCGCAGAGACCGTGATCCTCGCCACCGGCGCCCAGGCGCGCTGGCTCGGCCTGCCCTCGGAAGCAAAGTTCCAGGGCGGCGGCGTGTCAGCCTGCGCGACCTGCGACGGCTTCTTCTACCGCGGCAAGAACGTCGTGGTGGTCGGCGGCGGCAACACCGCGGTCGAGGAAGCGATGTACCTGACCAATCACGCCTCCCAGGTCACCATCGTGCATCGCCGCGATCATTTCCGCGCCGAGCGCATCCTGCAGGAGCGGCTGTTCAAGAATCCCAAGATCAAGGTGGTGTGGGATTCGGCGATCGACGAGATCTGCGGATCGGAGAACCCGAACAAGGTCACCCATGTGCGGCTGAAGAACGTCAAGACCGGCGCGCTCACGAACCTCAAAACCGACGGCGTCTTCATCGCGATCGGCCATGCGCCGGCGACGGAGCTCGTCAAAGGCCAGATCAAGCTGAAACCGTCGGGCTATGTCGAGGTCGCGCCGAACTCCACCGCGACCTCGATGCCCGGCCTGTTCGCCGCGGGCGACGTGGCGGACGAAACCTTCCGGCAGGCGGTCACCGCCGCCGGCCTCGGATGCATGGCGGCGCTCGAGGCGGAACGCTTCCTGGCTCTTCGCGCGAGCGATCGCGCAGCGGCGGAATAATCATGGCACGATCTCGCGACGGATTTACGGATATGGATTGGGACAAGCTGAAGGTCTTTCACGCAGCGGCGGAGGCCGGCAGCTTCACGCATGCCGGCGAACAGCTTGGCCTGTCGCAATCGGCGGTCTCCCGCCAGGTCAGCGCGCTGGAGCAGGAGCTCTCGGTGTCGCTGTTTCACCGCCACGCCCGCGGCCTGATCCTCACCGAACAGGGCGACCTCTTGTTCCGCACCGCGCATGACGTGTTCATGCAGCTGCAGGCGGCCCGCGCAAAGCTCACCGACAGCCGCGAGCGGCCGAGCGGCGACCTCAAGATCACGACGCCGCCGGCGCTCGGCATCAACTGGCTGATCCCGCGGCTCGACGAGTTCACCGCGCTCTATCCCGACATCCGGATCTCGCTGATCGTCACCGACGAGGATCTCGACCTGTCGATGCGCGAGGCCGACGTCGCGATCCGCACCCGCAAGCCGACCCAGCCGGACCTGATCCAGCGCAAGCTGTTCTCGATCGGCTTCCATGCCTATTGCTCGCCGGAATACATCAAGCGCTTCGGCACGCCGCGCACGCTCGATGATCTCGACTCGCACCGCATCATCATGCTCGGCGACTCGCAGGTGCCGGCACATCTGCAAAACCGCAGCTGGCTGATCGATGCCGGCCGCAACGGCTCCGGTCCGCGCGAGCCCTACTTCAAGGTCAACAACATCCTTGGCCTCGTGCGCGCCTGCCAGCAGGGCCTCGGCATCGCCGCGCTGCCGGACTATCTGGTCGAACAGAACAACCTCGTGCAGCTTTTCGGCGAGTCCGACTCGATCGCGCTCGACACCTACTTCGTCTATCCGGAAGAGCTGAAGACGGTGGCCCGGGTGCAGGTGTTTCGCGACTTCGTAGTCAGCAAGGCGCAGCGCTGGCCGTCGTGATTAAGCGGCCCTTATAGGGCTGATTTATAGGGATATCCGTGCTGCCCCCGGTCTCCGCATGACTGACATGCGACCTGGATAGTTGCTGCAGGCCGTCGATGGGGATCATAGTGCTTACACGCTGAGCGTTCGCGTCGCGCATATGTCCCCCTCCTCCAGTGGCGCGGAAGTTCAGTAATCCCTCTTGGAAGGTGATTGTGTCGGCCTCACGTGGCCAATACCTTAAGCCGGGCTCACTCGAGCCCGGCTTTTTTTCATCGCTGTGCCTTTTCACCTCCGTGTCATGCGCAAAACGCACCGCACGCGCCGATCAGCATGTGCATTGACAACAACCTCGCAGCGCAGCATCATTATCTGATGATCACGACTTCGTGCGCCGTTCTGTCGTCGAAAAAAGCTCCCCTCCCGGGGACACGAGATCGCGCGCGATAAGATCACCTTCGCATTCAAACCGATCCCGAAACCCCGCCGCCTGGACGGGGTTTTTTGTTGGTCCCGTCTCCGGCTTTGCCTTCTTGAGGAGATGGAACATGACCGATCTACACCAGCAATTGCAGGGCCTCTGGCTGCCCCTGATCACGCCATTCCGTAACGGCGAGCTCGATGTCACGTCGCTGCGGCGTCTCGTACGGCACTACGCCAATGGCCCCGTCGACGGGTTCATTCTCGGCGCAACCTCCGGCGAGGGCATGGCGCTCAGCATGGACGAGCTGGAGGGGCTGGTGAGCGTCGTGCTCGACGAACTCAGTGCCAGCTCCCGCCATTTGCCGGTCTGTCTCGGGCTCTCCGGCGCCTCGACCGCCCGGATGAAGGAAGCGCTGGATGACACGGCCGACTGGCCGATCAACGGCTATTTGATCGCCAGCCCCTATTATATCAGGCCCTCGCAGCGCGGGCTCGTGCAGCACTTCAACGCGCTCGCCGATCACGCGTCGTGGCCGATCGTGCTTTACAACATCCCCTATCGCACGGCGGTGAATCTGACCAACGAGACGCTGCTGGCGCTCGCGGACCATCCGAACATCGCCGGCATGAAGGATTGCTGCGCCGACCGCGCGCAGTCGATCGACTTCCTCAACCGCCGGCCGGCCGGCTTCCGCGTGCTGACCGGCGAGGATGCGCAGACTTTCGATGCGCTCTCGGACGGCGCCGACGGCGCGATCCTGCTGTCCGCACATCTGGAAACAAACACCTTCGCTGCGATCCGCACGCTGTTGCAGCAGGGCCAGCGCCACGCGGCGCTGGCTGCCTGGCAGAGCGTCGTCGGCCTGACGAGGCTGTTGTTCGCCGAACCGAGCCCCGCGCCCGCCAAGCACTGGCTGTGGCGGCAGGGGCTGATCGACAGCCCCGAGGTGCGGCTGCCGATGGTCGCGGTGAGCGAGGATCTCGCAACCTGGCTCGATGCCGAGATGGAACGCCGCGCCCAGCTGTTGCTGCCGGCGTGAATGCCCCGGCCATACTCTGCTCCCTCGCCCCGCTCTTGCGGGGAGAGGGTTGGGGTGAGGGGCTGCTTCCGCGCAAACGGTGAGAGATAGACTCGTGGAGAGTCCCCCTCACCCGGATCGCATTTCGCTTCGCTCCATGCGATCCGACCTCTCCCCGCAAGCGGGGTGAGGTAAGAAAGTTCAATCCAGCTTCACCCGCGAAAGCCGCAGCGCGTTGCCGATCACGCTGACCGAGGACAGCGCCATCGCGGCGGCGCCGACCATCGGCGACAGCAGGATGCCGAACAGCGGATACAGCACACCGGCTGCGATCGGCACGCCGGCGGCGTTGTAGACGAACGCGAACGCCAGGTTCTGGCGGATGTTGCGCATGGTCGCGACCGACAGCCGCCGTGCGCGGACCAGGCCCATCAGGTCGCCGGTGAGCAGCGTGATGCCGGCGCTCTCGATCGCGACGTCGGTACCGCCGCCCATCGCGATGCCGACATCAGCAGCGGCGAGCGCCGGCGCGTCATTGACGCCGTCGCCTGCCATCGCGACGGTGCGGCCCTCGCCGCGCAGCCGCTGCACCACCTCGCTCTTGCGCTCGGGCAGAACGCCGGCCTCGACCTCGTCGATGCCGAGCGTCTTCGCCACCGCCCGCGCGGTGGTCTCATTGTCGCCGGTCAACATCACGATGCGCAGGCCCTCGGCACGCAGCGCCTGCAGCGCGCTGGTCGCGGACGGCTTGACCGGATCGGCGATCGCGACCACCCCGGCGATGCGGCCATCGACCGCGACATAGATCGCCGTCGCACCGTCCCGCCGCGCGGCCTCGGCCGCCTCGTCGAGCGCTGCCGTCGCGATCTTCAGCTCGGCCATCAGTACCGCGTTGCCGAGCGCAACCTGCCTGCCGTCGACCATGCCGGTCGCGCCCTTGCCGGAGGGCGAGGCAAAATTGCTGACGGCGGACGATGCAAGCTTGCGCTCCCTGGCAGCGGCGATGATCGCCTGCGCCAGCGGGTGCTCGCTGCCCTGCTCGACACTGGCGGCCAGCCGCAGCAGATCGCTCTCGCCGAACCCTTCGGCGGCAATGACGCGCACGACCTTCGGCTTGCCCTCGGTGAGGGTACCGGTCTTGTCGATGACGAGCGTATCGATCGCCTCCATCCGCTCCAGCGCCTGCGCGTCGCGGATCAGGATGCCGGAATGCGCGCCGCGGCCGACACCGACCATGATCGACATCGGCGTCGCCAATCCCAGCGCGCAGGGGCAGGCGATGATCAGCACCGTGACGGCGGCGACCAGGGCGAAGGTCAGGCGCGGCTCCGGACCGAACACCGTCCAGGCGATGAAGGCGAGCACGGCGGCGGCGATTACCGCCGGCACGAACCAGCCGGCCACGCGATCGGCGAGCCGCTGGATCGGCGCGCGCGAGCGCTGCGCCTTCGCCACCATGTCGACGATCCGCGACAGCATCGTGTCGCGACCGACCTTCTCGGCGCGCATCACGAGGCCGCCGCTCTGGTTGACCGTGCCGCCGATCACCCTCTCGCCTTCGGCCTTCGTGACCGGCATCGACTCGCCTGTGACCATGGACTCGTCGATGACCGCTCTGCCCTCGACGACGACGCCGTCGACCGGCACCTTCTCGCCCGGTCGCACGCGCAGGCGGTCGCCGACCTTGATTGCGTCGATGTCGATGTCCTCGTCGCCATGCGCGGTGATGCGCCGCGCGGTCTTGGGCGCGAGGCCGAGCAGCGCGCGGATCGCGCCCGAGGTCTGCGCGCGGGCGCGCAATTCCAGCACCTGGCCGAGCAGCACCAGCACCGTGATCACGGCCGCCGCCTCGAAATACACCGCGACCGCGCCATGCATGTCGCGGAAGGCGGGCGGGAACAGCTGCGGCGCCAACGTCGCGACCACGCTATAGACATAGGCGACGCCGGTGCCCATCGCGATCAGCGTGAACATGTTGAGATTGCGGGTGACGAGCGACTGCCAGCCGCGCACGAAGAACGGCGCACCGGCCCACAGCACGACCGGCGTCGCCAGCACGAACGAGATCCAGTTCGACCAGCCCTGTGGCACCAGATGCATCAGCCCGAGATGGCTGCCCATCTCGAGCACGAACACCGGCAAGGTCAGCGCGAGGCCGATCCAGAATCGCCGCGTCATGTCGATCAGTTCAGGATCCGGTCCGTCGTCGAGCGAGACCTGCTCGGGCTCCAGCGCCATGCCGCAGATCGGGCAGCTTCCGGGGCCGACCTGGCGCACCTCGGGATGCATCGGGCAGGTGTAGATGGTGCCCGCGGGCGCCGGCGGTTCGGGTTCACGCGGCTTGAGGAATTTCTCCGGCTCGGCCTCGAAGCGCTCGCGGCAGCGGCCGCTGCAGAACAGGTACTCCTCGCCCTTGTAGCTGAAGCGGTGCTTGGCGGTCGCCGGGTTGACCTTCATGCCGCAGACCGGATCGATCGCGAACGCCACCTCGGCCGGCGGCGTGTCGTGACCGTGCTTGCCGCCGCAGCAGGAATGCGCGGCCGCGCCGTTGTGGTGATGATCCGCGTGCGAATGGTCGTGCGTTGCGTGTGCCACGAAACTCTTCCCGGCCGCTAACCCGGCCTCTTGATTTGCATACCCTAGAGGGGTATATGAGACCTATGAGAGACGAGGTCAAGACATCCTGCTTAAAACGGCTCAAACGGATCGAAGGTCAGATCCGCGGGTTGGCCGCCATGGTCGAGGACGACCGCTATTGCATCGACGTGGTGACGCAGATCGCGGCCGCGCGCGCGGCGCTGCGCCGCGTCGAGGAAGAAGTCCTCCGCGATCATGTGGCGCATTGCGTCGAGCATGCGATCTCGTCCGGCGACAAGGCCGACCAGCGGCGCAAGATCGCCGAGCTGATGGACGTGATCGGGCGCGCGGATCGGTGATCTAAGCGCCACCCCCATGCTCGATGTCGTCCCTGCGAAAGCAGGGACCCATAACCACAGGACGTGGCGATGGAGCGAGCTGGGGCCACAGCTCGCTTCAACAACGCAACCCTGTGGTTGTGGGTCCCGGGTCGCGCTTCGCTCGCCCGGGACGACGTGGGAAAGAGCGCCACCCGCACACTCAGTGTCGTCCCTGCGAAAGCAGGGACCCATAACCACAGGACGTGGCGATGGAGCGAGCTGGGGCCACAGCTCGCTTCAACAACGCAACCCTGTGGTATGGGTCCCGGGTCGCGCTTCGCTTGCCCGGGACGACGTGGGAAAGAGCGCCACCCGCACACTCAGTGTCGTCCCTGCGAAAGCAGGGACCCATGACCACAGGACGTGGCGATGGAGCGAGCTGGGGCCACAGCTCGCTTCGACAACGCAACCCTGTGGTTATGGGTCCCGGGTCGCGCTTCGCTTGCCCGGGACGACGTGGGAAAGAGCGCCGCCCGCACACTCAGTGTCGTCCCTGCGAAAGCAGGGACCCATAACCACAGGACGTGGGGATGGAGCGAGCTGGGGCCACAGCTCGCTTCAACAACGCGACCCTGTGGTTATGGGTCCCGGGTCGCGCTTCGCTTGCCCGGGACGACGTGGGGATAGAGCGGTGCCGAATTCGCTGCCGCTTCTTGCGCGGCTGAACAGTGCGATCAGGTATTGAATCTGAAGTGCATGACGTCGCCGTCGGCGACGACGTACTCCTTGCCTTCAAGCCGCAGCTTGCCGGCATCGCGCGCGCCGGCTTCGCCGTTGCCGGCGATGTAATCGGCATAGGCGATGGTCTCGGCGCGGATGAAGCCCTTCTCGAAATCGGTATGGATCACGCCGGCGGCGGCGGGCGCCTTGGTGCCGCGGTCGATGGTCCAGGCGCGCGCTTCCTTCGGGCCGACGGTGAAATAGGTGATGAGGTCGAGCAGCCGGTAGCCGGCACGGATCAGCCGATCGAGCCCGGCCTCTTCCAGGCCCAGCGTCTCCAGGAAGTCGGTGCGTTCTTCACGCGACAGCGTCGCGATTTCGGATTCGATCTTGGCCGAGATCACGACCGCGACCGCGCCCTCCTCCTTGGCGCGCTCGAACACCGCCTTGGAGAAATTGTTGCCGTCCTTGGCCGAGCCTTCCTCGACGTTGCAGACGTAGAGCACGGGCTTCGAGGTCAGGAGCCCGAGCATGCGGAACGCCCGCTCCTCCTCCGGCTTGCGCTCCAGCGCACGCGCCGGCTTGCCGTCGCGCAGCAGCACCAGCGCGCGGTTGACGAGCTCGAGCTGCTCCTTGGCTTCCTTGTCGTTGCCCTTGGCCTTCTTCGAGAGGTTGTCGACGCGCTTCTCCAGGCTGTCGAGGTCGGACAGCATCAGCTCGGTCTCGATGGTCTCGATGTCGGCGAGCGGCGCGATCTTGCCCTCGACATGGGTAATGTCGGAATCCTCGAAGCAGCGCACCACATGGGCGATGGCGTCGACCTCGCGGATGTTGGCGAGGAACTGGTTGCCGAGGCCTTCGCCCTGCGACGCGCCGCGGACGAGGCCCGCGATGTCGACGAAGGTCAGCCGGGTCGGAATGATCTGCGCCGACTTCGCGACCGCCGCGAGCTTCTCCAGCCGTGGATCGGGCACCGCGACCTCGCCGACATTCGGCTCGATGGTGCAGAACGGATAGTTCGCCGCCTGGGCGGCCGCCGTCTCGGTCAGCGCATTGAACAGCGTCGACTTGCCGACGTTAGGCAGCCCGACGATCCCGCATTTGAATCCCATGTCTTCCTCAATAATCTCTGGTTCGTCATGGCGGGCTCGTGCCGATGACGATTAAGGGAGATCAGGCCGGCTTCTCGCCGCCGTTCTCACCCTTGTCGAAAAATCCCTTGGACTGCATCGTCAGATGCACCTTGTTGGCGAACGACGCGTCATGCCCCGCAGCCAGCAGGCCGGCATTGTCGGCGACGGCCTGGCACAAGGCCTCCACCCACGCCCGGTCGCTCTTGGCGAAGTCCGACAGCACGTGGCTGTGCACGAGCTCCTTGACGCCGGGATGACCGATCCCGAGGCGCACCCGCCGATACTCGTTGCCGATATGCGCGGAGATCGAGCGCAGGCCGTTGTGGCCGGCGATCCCGCCGCCGATCTTGACCCGCACCTTGGCGGGCGGCAGTTCGAGCTCGTCCTGGAACACGGTGATGTCGGAGGGCGTGAGCTTGAAGAAGTTCGCCGCTTCCTGCACCGCGCGCCCGGACTCGTTCATGTAGGTGGCCGGCTTCAGCAGCACGACCTTCTCACGATCGACGACGCCCTCGGAGGTCTCGCCCTGAAAGCGACGGCGCCATGGTGCGAAACCATGACGCCGTGCAATCTCATCGACCACCAGGAAACCGATATTGTGCCGGTTGCTGGCGTATTTCGCGCCGGGATTACCGAGACCGACAAAAAGGCGCATGGCGCGGCATCCCGCGTCGGCGCGCCATCAGACGATCGCGCGCCGACCTGATCGATTACTTCTTCTTGTCGCCACCGGCGGGAGCCTTGGCACCCGCGGCCGGAGCCGCAGCACTCGCAGCCGGAGCCGCCGCGGCGGCCGGAGCCGCAGCACCCGCGGCCGGAGCAGCGCCACCGGCAGCAGCCGCAGCCGCGGCCTTCTGCTCTTCGGCGTAGCCGGACGGCGGCACGATGGTGACCAGGGTTGCGTCCTCGCGGGTCAGCGACTTCACGCCCGTGGGCAGCTTGACGTCGGAGAGATGCAGCGAGTAGCTGATCTCCAGCGCGCCGACGTCGGCCTCGATGTATTGCGGAATGTTGTCGACCGAGCACTCGAGATCGAGCGCGTGGGTGACGATGTTCACGGTGCCGCCGCGCTTGACGCCCGGCGAACTTTCACCGTTCACGATGTGAAGCGGCACGCTGACGCGGATGGTGGCGCCTTCGCCGAGCCGCATGAAGTCGACATGGAGCGGGAAGTCCTTCACCGGATCGAGGTGGTAGTCGCGCGGAATCACGCGATGCTTCTTGCCCTCGATATCGATGTCGAACAGCGTGGTGAGGAACCGGCCCGCCAGGATGCGCTGGCGCAGTTCACGATCGTCGACCGAGATGGTCACCGGGGGTTGGTTGTCTCCGTAGATCACTCCGGGAACTCTCCCGGCGCGACGCTCTGCCCGGGCGGCCCCCTTGCCGCTCTTCGGACGCGCGGTCGCCTTCAATTCCTTGACGGTCGCCATAGCGTTAAGTCCTTGTATTTAAAAAGTTAAAGGCCGCAGCGCGGCCCATGCTCAGGTCCACAGCAAGCCTCCAGGGGTGCGGGGGCCGCGGACGTGGCGGGCTTTTAGCCCCAAAGGGCCGAAATGACAAGGAAATGAAGGGATTTTTCTTGGGTTACCGAGGGAGGATCGTAGCCCGGATGGAGCGAAGCGCAATCCGGGGCCGGCCCCGCGGAGGCAGAGGTCTCGGATTTCGCTTCGCTCCATCCGGGGTACATGCCGTTTCAGCCCGCCGAGCCGCCGAGCTTGGCCTCCAGCGCCGCGATCCGGGCCTTCAGCGTCTCGTTCTCCTCGCGCGCCAGGCGGGCCATGTCCTTGACCGCGTCGAATTCCTCGCGCTTGACCACGTCGAGGTCGCGCAGGATACGTTCCGCCTGGTTGCGCATGACCGTGTCGACCTCGCGCTTGACGCCCTGGGCGGCGCCCGCGGCATCGTTCATCAGACGGCCGATCTCATCGAAAAACCGGTTGCTGGTCTGGGTCATCTCGCAAAACTCTCCGCGTTCACTGGCCTCGCGCCAAAGACAATGGCGATCTCAGCCATCCGGTTCAAGTCCGCCGCGAATGGCAGGCCTCCCGAGGCTTGCCTTGTCATGCTCCGGTTTCCTTGCAATCGTATGAACTCACAACAGAAATCGCACACATAACGCGAGCAGAAACGCCATGATCGAAGAGACCGTCGAGATCCCGACCAAGGACGGCAAGACCACCACCTTCATCACCCATCCCGAGCGCGGCGGCCCCTTCCCGGTCGTCATCTTCTACATGGACGCGCCTGGTATCCGCGAGGAGCTGCGCGACATGGCGCGCCGGCTCGGCACGTCAGGCTATTATGTGATGCTGCCCAATATGTATTACCGCGCCGGCGTGATGGAGCTCGGCCCGATCAATCCCGATCCGGAATCGCCCGAGCGCAAGCGCATGTTCGAGCTGATGCACTCGCTCAACATCCCGCTGGTCATGGAAGACACCAAGGGCCTGCTCGCCTATGCCGAGACGCAGAAGGCCGCGAACACCAGCATCATCGGCACCGTCGGCTATTGCATGAGCGGCCGCTACGCGGTGAACGCGGCGACGCATTTCGGCGATCGCGTCAAGGCCGCCGCCTCGGTCTACGGCACGCATCTGGCGACCGACCAGCCCGACAGTCCGCATCTTGCCGCGCAAAAGACAAAGGCCGAACTCTATTTCGCCTGCGCCGAGACCGATATCTACGCGCCACAGGACATCATCGAGCAGGTGAAGGCCGGCATGAAGGGATCGAACAACGAGGTGGAGATCTATCCCGGCACGCATCACGGCTTTGCGTTCCCCAAGCGCCCGGTCTATGACCGCGACGCCGCCGAACGCCACTGGGAGCGGCTGCTGGCGCTTTACCGCCGCAACCTCGTGAGCTGAGCCTCAAGACGCACGATGCCGTTCCTGCTGATCGACTTTCCGGTATTCAATCCCGTCGCGCTCTCGCTCGGGCCGATCGTGATCCGCTGGTATGCGCTGGCCTACATCGTCGGCATCGTGCTGGGCTGGATCTACGCCCGCTCGCTGATCAAGAAGGAGCGGCTGTGGGGCGGCCCGGCGCCGATCACGCTGCCGCAGCTCGACGATTTCATCCTCTGGGTCACCATCGGCATCATCGTCGGCGGCCGCACCGGCTATGTGCTGTTCTACAATTTGCCCTTCTTCATCGCGCATCCGGCCGAAATCCTGGAATTGTGGAAGGGCGGCATGTCGTTCCACGGCGGCTTCCTCGGCTGCGTCGCGGCGGTGATGCTGTTTGCCCGCCGCAACGACATCCCGATCCTGTCGCTCGGCGACATCACCACCGCGGTCGCGCCGATCGGGCTGTTCCTCGGCCGGCTCGCCAATTTCATCAACAGCGAATTGTGGGGCCGTCACGCCGACCCGGGCCTGCCCTGGGCCATGATCTTTCCCAATGGCGGGCCGCTGCCGCGGCATCCGAGCCAGCTCTACGAGGCCGGGCTTGAAGGCATCGTGCTGTTTGCGGCGCTGGCCGTCATGATCCGGATGGGGGCGGCTCAAGCGTCCCGGCCTGATCCTCGGCAGCTTCATTGCGATCTACGGCGTTGCCCGAATCATCGGCGAGCACTTCAGGGAGCCCGACCCGCAGCTCGGCTTCCTGTGGGGCGGATTAACCATGGGCATGCTGCTGTCGGTGCCAATGATCATCGTTGGCGTTATCCTCATCACGGCCGCCGTCCGCCGCAGGGCGGGCGGTCCGGCGCCGAGTTCAACCTGAACAAGTTCAATCCAAGGCAAGTGCACTCCAAGGAAGGCCGTGAGCGAACCCTCCCCGCTGCTGGATGAGATCAGGAAGCTGATCAAGCTGTCCGGGCCGATGCCGGTCTGGCGCTACATGGAATTGTGCCTGATGCATCCGCGGTACGGCTACTATTTGTCGCGCGATCCGCTCGGCCGCGAGGGCGACTTCACCACGTCGCCCGAGGTCAGCCAGATGTTCGGCGAACTGCTTGGGCTGTGGAGCGCCTCGATCTGGCGCGCGATCGGCTCGCCTGAGACGCTCCGCCTGATCGAGCTCGGCCCCGGCCGCGGCACCATGATGGCGGACGCGCTGCGCGCGCTTCGCGTGCTGCCGCCGCTCTACCAGTCGCTCAGCATCCACCTCGTCGAGGTCAATCCGGTGCTGCGCGAGAAGCAGTACGCGACACTGACGGGCGTGCGCGATATCACCTGGCACGACAGCATCGACGACGTGCCCGAGGGACCGGCGGTGATCCTCGCCAACGAATATTTCGACGTGCTGCCGATCCACCAGATGGTCCGGCGCGAAACCGGCTGGCATGAGCGCACGGTCGGGATGGATGCCAACGGCAACCTGTATTTCGCTCCCGCCCCCGAGCCGACACCGCATTTCGAGGTGCTGCTGCCGCCGCTGGTGCGCGCCGCCCCGCTCGGCGCGGTGTTCGAATGGCGGCCCGACAACGAGATCATGAAGCTGGCTACGCGGCTGCGCGACCAGGACGGCGCCGCGCTGATCATCGATTACGGCCATCTGCGCAGCGACGCCGGCGACACCTTCCAGGCGATCGCGCGCCACAGCTTCGCCGACCCGCTGAAGAACCCGGGACAGGCCGACGTGACCGCGCATGTCGATTTCCAGGCCCTGGCGCGGGCCGCCGAGGATGTCGGCGCGCGCGTCCACGGACCTGCGACGCAGGGCGACTTCCTCAAGCGCCTCGGCGTCGAGGCCCGCGCCGCCGGGCTGATGGCGAAAGCAAGCCCCGAAGTCTCCGCCGACATTGCCGGCGCGCTGAAGCGGCTGACCGATTCCGGGCGCGGCGGGATGGGCTCGATGTTCAAGGTCATGGCCATCTCCGACCCGCGCCTCACCTCGATCGCCGGATTGAGCGATCAGCCTGACGAGACCGAACAATGACATTGGGATCACCGCTGCTGTCGGCCATTCCGGGCCTGCGCCATGCCTTCTTCTCGCGCGAGGGCGGCGTGTCGGAGGGCATCTATGCCGCGCTGAATGGCGGGCTCGGCTCGCGCGACGATCCGGCCAAGGTCGCGGAGAACCGGCGGCGGATGGCGGCGCAGCTCGGCGTGCCGCTCGATCACCTCGTCAGCGTGCATCAGGTTCACTCGCCTGACGTCGTGGTCGTGACCGGTCCATGGAATGGCGCCGTGCGCCCGAAGGCGGACGCGCTCGTCACGCGCACCGAGGGCCTTGCGATATCGGTCACGACGGCCGACTGCGGCCCGATCCTGTTCGTCGATCCCAATGCGCGGGTGATCGGCGCGGCGCATGCCGGCTGGAAGGGCGCGCTGACCGGGGTGCTGGAATCGACCATCGACGCGATGGAGAAGCTCGGCGCCGAGCGCGGCGGCATCGTCGCCGCCATCGGCCCACTGATCCGCAAGGAGTCCTACGAGGTCGGCAACGAATTCATCGAACGCTTCATCGAGGCCGATGCTGAGAACGGCATGTTCTTCATGCCCGCCGAACGCGACGGACACGCGATGTTCGATCTTGCCGGCTTCATCCGCATGCGACTGGAAAATGCCGGCGTGCTGATGATCGACGATCTCGGCATCGACACCTATTCCGACGAGCGCTGCTTCAGCTACCGCCGCTCCGTGCATCGCAAGGAAGCCGATTACGGCCGCCTCGTTCACGCCATCGCGCTGGAAAGCTGACGCCGGGCGTCCTCCTCATTTTTGTGCGACAAGCGTCTTGACTCTCCACCTGCTGGAGACCGGACAAGCGGCGCATGACACAACGCACCTACAGCATCGGCGAGGCGGCGCGGCTCAGCGGAATTTCCGTCCGCAAGCTCCGCTTCTATTCGGACCAGGGGTTGCTGCCGCCGGCCGGCCGCACCGCGAGCGGCTATCGCGTCTTCACCGACGACGAACTGGTTCGCCTCGACCTGATCCGCTGCCTGCGCGATGCGGGGCTCGGTCTCGACGCCATCCGCGAGGTCCTGACCAAGGAGCTCTCGCTGGTCGAGGCGCTGCAGCTTCGCCTCGAGACGCTGGAAGCGGAGATCGCGGCGCAGCGCCGCGTCGCCTCGGCCCTGCGGGCTGCGTTGCGTTCACCGCAACTCACCGAAGCAGACTTGAGGAGATTCCTGACCATGACGCAGCTGTCCCGCACCGAGCGCAGCAACGTCGTCGAGCGCTTCTTCGAGAAAGTGTCCGACGGCATCAACATCGACCGGAAATGGATCCGGCAGATGATCGAGACCAGCGTGCCCGAATTGCCCGACGAGCCGACGCCCGAGCAGTGCGATGCCTGGATCGAGCTTTCGGCGATGCTCAACGACCCTTCCCTCGTCGCCAACATCCGCGCCAACGCGGAGGACGTCTGGAATCATCACGTGCTGGATCTCGCCGCCTGGCAAGCGGCCAACGAAACCGTACTGGCGAGTGCCAAGAAGATTATCGCGCGCGACCTCGGCCCGACGTCGGAGGCCGCCCAGGCGCTGGCGCGCGACTGGCTGGAAACATCGGCGCGATTGCTGAAACGAAAACCTGATCTGGAATTCCGCAACTGGATTCGCGGCAAATATGCCCTGCACGACGCCCGCGCGGCGCGCTATTGGGAGCTCGTCGCCATCATGCGCGGGCAATCGCCGGACGCGAGCCCGAACCGCGAATGGGCCTGGATCACCGCAGCCATGCGGCACCATCTCTCTGACTGAGCAGGGAAATCCGAAACCTCGCGGCGCGCCGCCCGGATCGGTTAAGTGCTGTGGCCGTCCTGCCCTAGACGTTAAGCCGTTTTAACGATATCGCAGGACGCAATGAGGGAAGCGTCGAACCGCCAGTTTCAAACTGGGACAGCCGCGCGCGCCGCGATCGCAGGCACGTGGCTCGCGATCGCGTGCGCGCTTGGCGGCTGCGCGGCCGGCGGCAACGTGGCCGACTCCTACGCCATGGCCACGCCGGCAAGCAGCGGCGCAACGGTTGCGTTCGAATCGATCGACGGCCCGCCGCCCCAGGTGTTCGACCGCATGGTCGGCGTGCTCGACAGCGAGTCCAAGCTGCGCAGCCTGTCGATCGTGTCGCGCCAGGGCGCTGCCGCCTATCGCGTGCGCAGCTATCTGTCGGCGCAGGTGGTGCGCGGCCGCACCATGATCTCGTGGGTGTGGGACGTCTACGACAGCAACCAGCAACGCGCGCTGCGGCTCTCCGGCGAGGAGCCCGCCGGCAAGGCCGGCCGCGACGCCTGGGCCGCCGCCGACGACCTGGTGCTGCGCAAGATCGCCCAGGCCGGCTTCAGCGGCCTCTCCAGCATGCTCAATGGCGGCCCGGCGGACAGCCCCGCACCCGCCCCGGCACCGGACCTCCGCGGGCCCACGGTGGCAAGCGCCCCGGCCCCCGCCGCGCCCGAGACCGTGGCGCTCGGCTATTCCGCCGACTAAACCCCGTTATCTCCCGGGGAAATGGGTTTTTTGCCCAGGAAAAACGGCGGCCAAGGCCGGCTAATGGGTTGCCATCGGAGGCGCCTGCCTGATATTCCCTCGCGCACCGAAAACCCGCCGGTTCTGTAAGGACTTGAGATGCTGAACGTCGTATCCAGCAAGGCGCGGGGGGAAGCATCGATGTCGGCAAAGAACGGATCAATCAAACTCGTCGCCGGCAACTCCAATCCTGCGCTGGCGCAGGACATCGCCAAGGGACTTGGCATCGAACTGACCAAGGCCGTGGTCCGGCGCTTCGCCGACATGGAGATCTTCGTCGAGATCCAGGAGAACGTCCGCGGCTCGGACATGTTCATCCTGCAGTCGACGTCGTTTCCGGCCAACGACAATCTGATGGAACTGCTGATCATCACCGACGCGCTGCGCCGTTCCTCGGCGCGCCGCATCACCGCGGTGGTGCCCTATTTCGGCTACGCCAGGCAGGATCGCAGGTCCGGCTCGCGTACGCCGATCTCGGCCAAGCTCGTCGCCAACCTGATCTCGCACGCCGGCGTCGACCGCGTCATGACGCTCGACCTGCATGCCGGCCAGATCCAGGGCTTCTTCGACATCCCGACCGACAACCTGTTCGCGGCGCCCCTGATGGTGCGCGACATCAAGGAGAAGTTCGACCTCGCCAAGGTGATGGTGGTGTCGCCCGACGTCGGCGGCGTGGCGCGTGCCCGCGGCCTCGCCAAGCGCATCAACACCCCGCTCGCCATCGTCGACAAGCGCCGCGAGCGCCCGGGTGAGTCCGAGGTGATGAACGTGATCGGCGACGTCGCCGGCTACAATTGCATCCTGGTCGACGACATCGTCGATTCCGGCGGCACGCTGGTGAATGCGGCCGAAGCGCTGATCGCGCACGGCGCCAAGGAGGTCTCGGCCTACATCACCCACGGCGTGCTGTCCGGCGGCGCCGCCGCGCGCATCGCCTCGTCGCGGCTGAAGGAACTGGTCATCACCGACTCGATCCTGCCGACCGAGGCCGTCAACAAGGCGCCGAACATCCGCCAGATCTCGATCGCCGGCCTGATCGCCGAAGCGATCGGTCGCACCGCGGCGGAAGAGTCGGTCTCGAGCCTGTTCGATTAGATCGATATTTGCTGTCGTCCCTGCGGAAGCAGGGACCCATAACCACAGCCGCTGTTGTTGCGAAGGCTGTGGCTCCAGCGTTGTAAATCAATTCGCATTGGTGGTTATGGGTCCGGCTCAAGGCCGGGACGACACCGAGTATGTGGCGCCAGACGCGTTAGAACCCCGGCCGCGGCACGTGGCTCATCAGCGTCCGCGCATAGCCGCCATCGACGATGATTTCCTCACCGTTGACGTAAGACGAGCGATCGCTGGCCAGGAACAGGGTCGCGTCCGCCATGTCCTGCGGTGCGCCGATCCGGCGCATCGGCACCACGGCGGTGCGCCGTTCGGTGACCCCGGGCGTGTCGTAGAAGGCCTGGCTCATCGGCGTCACGACAAGGCCGGGGCTCACCACATTGCTGCGGATGCCATGCGGCCCCCATTCCGCTGCGAGTTGCTGCGAGAGCATCACGACGCCGGCCTTGCTGACGCTGTAGGCGCCGCTCTGCCCCTGCGCATTGCTGGCGGCGATCGAGGCGACGTGGATAAGGCTGCCGCGTCCGGCCTTGCGCATCTGGCGGCCGAACGCCTGCGCGCAGATGAAATAGCCGGTGAGATTGACCGCCAGCACCGCATTCCATTCCGCGAGCGCGAGCGTATCGAGCCCGCCCGGGCGCAGCACCGCCGCGGTGTTGACGAGGATGTCGCAAGCGCCAAACGTGCGCGCGACGGCGTCGGCGACAGCGGCGACATTGTCCTCGCTGGTCGTATCGCAGCTCGCGACGAGATGACCGTCACCGAACTCGCGAAGCGTTGCCTTGGTCTCCGCAAGGGAGCGCTCGTCGCGATCGAGCGCGGCAACCCTGGCACCGGCCCGCGCGAAACTGACCGCGGTGGCGCGGCCGATACCGCCGCCTCCGCCGGTGACGACGGCAACGCGGCCCGACAGGCCGAGCCAGTCAGAGGAATGTTGTTCGGTCATGGGCGCCTCCCGCGCGTTTTGGTTTTATGCCGCAAGCATAACCGAACGCGCCGCAGGCGAGAGCGATCCCGGCACGCATGCCGGAATCGCTTTTCCGCCGATGCTAGCCGGGGATTCCCGCCGCGACCTGGCCGCGCAGCCGCTCGAGGCTGAGCAGCGTGTTGGCGCAGGCTTCCGCGACCTCGATCCCCTTGATCACGAAGTGCTTGCGGAAGAACTCGTAATGCACCTCGGTCTCGTGGAATTGCTGCGGCGTCAGCACCGCCGAGAACACCGGCACCTCGGTGCGCAACTGCACATCCATCAGCGCCTTGATCACGGTATCGGCGACGAATTCGTGGCGGTAGATGCCGCCATCGACCACGAGCCCGGCCGCGACGATCGCGGTGTAGCGGCGGGTCTTCGCCAGCAGCTGCGCGTGCAGCGGGATCTCGAACGAGCCCGGCACCTCGAACACGTCGACATTGGTGATGTGACGCGCCTCGATCTCCTTCAGGAAGGAGATGCGGCATTCTTCCACCACGTCGCGATGCCAGGACGACTGCACGAAGGCAACGCGCTGCGGCTTTGCGAAGTGCGGATGCTCCGGCGTCGGCGGATTTGCCGGCGTATCGGGAGCACTTTCTGCCTGGGAGGTTTGGACTTGAGAAGCTTGAACGTCTTGGTCTTGCAACATCTGATTCATGGCTTTCCTCTTTCAGGACCAGAATCAGGGCACACGGACAACGACACGAGCCCACGCGAAAATCGCGTTGGCCGCCGCAACCGTTCTCTTTCATCCGGACTGTAACCGTCGGCTTCGGAATTGCACCGAATCTGCTGACCCTTCCCCCGGCTTCGCGGAGGAAGGCGCTCGCGGGCTTGGGCTCATCACCCTTACCGCCGGTGGGGATTTTCACCCCGCCCTGAGAACTCGGCACGCCCGGGATGGACGTGCCTGAGGCGAAATATGACCAAAGCGCGACAGCCGGGCAAGGCCTTTGGCATGGGGAAACGGCATGTCCCCATGAGCGCGTTGCGGCTCTGCGAGGTTGATGTGAGGGCCCGACCACTGATTCACAGGCGCGGCGAAGCGCCGGCAAATGGTTAACAAAGCGTTACGCGAACGCTTAGATTCCGATTTGTTCTCAAAATCACAGATGTGGCGGAGATCAGCTGTGGACGATGCGCGCTTTGGCTGTGGACGGACTCGGCGTGCGGTTGCGCGGATTCCGCAAATCACATCACTTCATCGGCGTCAGGTCCAGGGGCATCCGGAAGCCCGCATCAGGAACTGCACTCGGCCACGACGCAGTATGTCGCAAGTGCCGGCTTCCGTGTGCGTATCAAGCGATCATAAGAACAAGGTCCGAGACGGCATGTCCCTCCTCGAAAGCATTATCGATTCCCGGAACAACCCGCTTGCGGTGGTCGAAGATATCGCCACCGACAACAACTGGGCGTTCGAGCGTTCCGGCGAAGACGAGGTGACGATCGTCTCCAAGGGAGACTGGATCGATTATCAGCTCTCGTTCACCTGGATGGGCGAGATCGAGGCGCTGCATCTCGCCTGCGCCTTCGACATGAAGATGCCGCAGGCGCGCCGCGCCGAGGTGCAGCGGCTGGTCGCCGCGATCAACGAACAATTGTGGGTCGGCCATTTCGATCTGTGGACCCACACCGGCATGGTGATGCACCGTCAGGCGCTGGTGCTGCCCGGCGGTCTCACCGCCTCCACCGCGCAGTGCGAGGCCATGGTGGTCAACGCGATCCACGCCTGCGAGCGCTACTATCCGGCATTCCAGTTCGTGGTGTGGGCCGGCAAGTCGACCGCCGAGGCGATGGCCGCGGCGATGTTCGACACCGAGGGCGAGGCGTAACGGTTTCGCTCCAGCAATCCACACCCTCAGTGTCCGTCCCTGCCTAGTGCGCAATTGCGCACGGGAGCAGGGACCCATACTCCGTGACCGCGGGGCTCACGCAAACTGCTTGTGGCTGGCGTCACGCTTCACTAGAACCGCCTGTGGTTATGGGTCCCGGCTCAAGGCCGGGACGACACCGGGTTTGTGGAGACGCCTGTGAACACGAGCAGCGCACTTAAGAACACCACCGGCACCATCGCGCTTGCGGGCGCGGGCAAGATGGGCGGCGCCATGCTGACCGGCTGGCTCGCGCAGGGCCTCGCGCCCGAGCGTGTCGCGGTGATCGATCCGCATCTCTCGCCGGAGATCTCCGCGCTTGCCGCAAAGGGCGTGCGGCTCAATCCGCAGGCGAAGGATCTCGGCACGGTCGACACGCTTGTCGTCGCGGTGAAGCCGCAATCATTCCGCGACGCCGGTGCGGCGCTGAAATCCTTCGTCGGTCCCTCGACACTCGTCGTCTCGATCATGGCCGGCACGACCATGTCAGCGCTGGAAGAGGTTGTCGGCGGCGCGGTGGTGCGCGCGATGCCGAACACGCCGGCAGCGATCGGCCGCGGCATCACCGTTGCCGTACCGTCGAAGCGCGTCACCGCCGCGCAACGCGCGATGACCGATGCGCTGCTGAAAGCGACCGGGCTCGTCGAATGGGTCGACGATGAGAGCCTGATGGACGCGGTGACCGCGGTGTCCGGCTCGGGCCCCGCCTATGTGTTCCTGCTCGCCGAGGAGCTCGCGCGTGCCGGCGTTGCGGCCGGCCTGCCCGAGCAGCTTGCGACCACGCTGGCGCGGGCGACCGTCGCGGGCTCCGGCGAATTGCTGCATCGCTCGGATCTGCCATCCGCGACCCTACGGCAGAACGTCACCTCGCCCGGCGGCACCACCGCTGCCGCGCTCGAGGTGCTGATGGCCAATGACGGCATGCAGCCACTGATGACCCGCGCGATTGCCGCCGCGACAAGGCGCTCAAGGGAATTGGCGAAGTAGTCTTTCGCCGACCCATATTCGTTCCCCGTCACCCTGAGGCGCGAGCGGAGCGAGCCTCGAAGGGTGCACGGCCCGCGGCCCATCCTTCGAGGCGCGCAAGGGCGCGCACCTCAGGATGACGTCTGAACAAGTGGATTAGTGCGCGCCGGCAACTCGATTAATGCGCCTAGCCCGACGCTCCCGCCAGCCGCTTGTTAAAACTCTCGACATTGATCAGGCCGCGGGCGTGGCGGCCTTCGCCGAGCTTGCGCGTGCCCTCGAAGGCCTCGACCTCGAAGCGGATCACGCGGCGCTCGACCGCGACCACCTTCGCGGTGGTCCGCACGGTGGCGCCGACCAGCGCAGCGGCGAGATGGCGGACATCGACCTCGGTGCCGACCGTGACCCAGCCGGGCCGCAGCGCGGCGCGGATGGCATCGCCCGACGCCATCTCCATCTCGAGGATCATCATCGGCGTCGCATAGACCATCGGCATGCCCGCCACGAAATGCCCGACGGTGCGCTCCGGCGGCACCACGAGCATGCGCTCGGCGCTCATGCCGACCTTGATGAAGTCGCGTGCGTCCATGTGGCCTCAAAAAGACTGTCGTCCCGGCCTTGAGCCGGGACCCATAACCACCAAAGCTGGTTTGTGCGAACGCTGGAGCCCCAGCGAACGCAACAACGGGCATCGGTGGTTATGGGTCCCTGCTTTCGCAGGGACGACAGAGGTGAATTACTTCTTCGCCGCAGCCGCGCGCTCGACGAACGACTTGCCGCCCTTCATCTTGTGATGCAGCGGCGCTTCGTTGATCTGGATCACGACCGCGTCGGCATCGACGCCGAGATTCTTCACCAGCGCCTGGGTGATGTCGCGCATCATGCCGAGCTTCTGCTCGTCGGTGCGGCCGGCGGCCATGCTCACGGTGATCTCAGGCATTGTTGCTCTCCCTCTTGTTGTCGCCATGGCCGGGCTCCTCCCGGCCATTCACGTCGCCGCGCATCAAACAAGAGGTGGATGCCCGGCACAAGGCCGGGCATGACGTCACAAGCGAATGGCTATCCCCACGCTACGTCATGCCGCGCCAGGACCTCGCGGACCCTGGCGACCAGATCGGCTTCCGTGCAGGAGAACTGCGCCGGACGCGTTTCACGCCATTCCTGGTTGGAGGCGATCGCAGCCGCGGCCTTGGCGCCCTCGATCAAATCCTTGATTTGCACCTCGCCGCGCGCCTTCTCGTCGGAGCCCTGGATGATCACGCAGGGCGAATTACGGCGATCGGCATATTTGAGCTGGTTGCCCATGTTCTTCGGATTGCCGAGATAGAGCTCGGCGCGGATGCCGGCCTGGCGCAGCTGCGCGACCATCTTCTGGTAGTCGGCGACACGATCGCGGTCGAACACGGTGACGACGACAGGCCCGAACTCGGCCTGCGTATCGAGCTGGCCGAGCATCGTCAGCGCGGCCTGCAGGCGCGACACCCCGATCGAGAAGCCGGTTGCCGGCACCGGCTCGCCGCGGAAGCGCGAGACGAGGCCATCGTAGCGGCCGCCGCCACCGACCGAGCCGAACCGCACCGGGCGGCCTTTCTCGTCCTTGGTATCGAGCAGCAGCTCAACCTCGTAGACCGGGCCGGTGTAATATTCGAGGCCGCGAACAACGGTGGGATCGATGCGGATGCGATCCGCGCCATAGCCGGACGCCGCGACCAGCTTGGCGATCTCTTCGAGCTCACTCACGCCGGCCTGACCAACTTCGCTCTTCGCCAGATAGGTCTCGGCCGCAGCAATCGCCTCTCGCCAATCGTCGCGCTTTTCGGTGACGGCCAGAACGACATGGGCATCAGCCTCACTGAGGTCGGCGCCCTTGGTAAAGTCGCCCTTGCCTTCTTCGCCGCCATCCCATCGTCCGGGACCAAGCAGCTTGCGAACTTCATCGGCGGGAAATTTGTCCAGCTTGTCGATCGCGCGCAGCACGGTGAGGCGACGGCCCGCATTCTCCTCACCGCCGAGGCCGATCGCCTCGAGCACACCGTCGAGCACCTTGCGGTTGTTCACCTTCACGACATAGGAGCCGCGCGGAATGCCGAGCGCCTCCATCGTGTCGGCTGCCATCATGCAGATCTCGGCGTCGGCTGCCGGCGTCGCCGAGCCGACGGTGTCGGCGTCGAACTGCATGAACTGGCGGAAGCGGCCGGGACCGGGCTTCTCGTTGCGGAAGACGTAGCCGAACCGATACGACCGATACGGCTTCGGCAGCGCGTCGAAGTTTTCCGCGACATAGCGCGCGAGCGGCGCGGTCAGGTCGTACCGCAGCGATATCCACTGCTCGTCATCGTCCTGGAACGAGAACACGCCCTCGTTGGGCCGGTCCTGGTCGGGCAGGAACTTGCCGAGCGCGTCGGTGTATTCCATCGCCGGCGTCTCCACCGGCTCGAAGCCGTAGAGCTCGTAGACGGCGCGGATCTTCTCGACCATCGCCCGCGTGGCATTGATCGCGGCCGGGCCGCGATCTTCCAGCCCGCGCGGCAGGCGCGCCTTCAGTTTCTGGGGTTTTTTGGGTTTCTCGGCCATGAGCGGCCGTTTACCAGCCGGCGCGCAAGGCGGCAACCGGTGCCGCTACGCTGTCATTCCGGGGCGCGTCGAACGACGCGAACCCGGAATCTCGAGATTCCGGGTTCGATGCTGCGCCTCGCCCCGGAATGACGTTGCGTCCGTCACTGGACGTTCCTGATCCAGTTATGCGGGTCGTTGGTGCGACCGTACTGGATGTCGACCAGCTTCTTGCGCAGGCCCATGGCGACCGGGCCGGCCACGCCGCCGCTGATCTGGAAATCGCCGCTTGCCGAGCACACCTTGCCGATCGGCGAGATGACGGCCGCGGTGCCGCAGGCGAACGCCTCTTTCAGCTTGCCGCTGGCGGCGTCAGCGCGCCATTGCTGGATCGTGTAGGGCTCCTCGCGCACGCGCGTGCCGGCATCCTTGGCAAGCGCGATGATGGAGTCGCGGGTGATGCCGGGCAGGATGGTGCCGAGCGGCGGCGTCAGCAGCGAGCCGTCGTCGAACGCGAAGAACACGTTCATGCCGCCGAGCTCCTCGATGTAGCGGCGCTCGACCGCATCGAGGAACACGACCTGGTCGCAGCCCCGTTCGATCGCCTCGGCCTGTGCGCGCAAGCTTGCTGCGTAGTTACCGCCGCACTTGACGGCGCCGGTGCCGCCGATCGCGGCGCGCGTGTAATTCTCCGACACCCAGATCGACACCGGCGCCGGGCCGCCCTTGAAATAGGAGCCGACCGGCGAGGCGATGACCGAGAAGATGTATTCGGCCGAGGGCTTCACGCCGAGGAAGATCTCGCTCGCGATCATGAAGGGCCGCAGATAGAGACTGCCCTCGCCGCCCGGGATCCAGGCGCGATCGATCCGCACCAGCTGCTCGACCGCATCGATGAACAGATCCTCGGGCAGCGGCGCCATCGCCATGCGCTCGGCCGAATCATGGAAGCGGCGGGCATTGGCGTCGGGGCGAAACAGGTTCACGCCGCCATCGTCGCGCCTGTAGGCCTTGAGGCCTTCGAAAATTTCCTGGGCGTAGTGCAGCACCGCGCCGGCCGGATCGAGCGGAAAATTCGCCCGGGCCTCGACGCGGGCGCTGTGCCAGCCCTTGCCCTGGCTGTAGCGGACGATCGCCATGTGATCGGTGAAGACCCGGCCGAAGCCCGGGTCCACAAGCTTCGCCGCCCGATCCTTGTCGGACGTTGCATGCGGCGAAGGCTGGATGTCGAATTTCAAAGTCATTTTTCTTGCTTTCCGCTGTCGGAACCGGCGCGATACCCGGCGCCGGCCTGTTTCCCCCGGAGCCATCAGGCTCGGCTGGCCCGAACTTCACCACCGCCGGCCGCGCCGCCGGCTTCCATCGCCAACATGCCGTTTAGACATGCTTTTGCGGAATGCTGAAGTCCAGTATGTTTGCCGAAATGCCGCTCGACAATCGCACGGTAGTCCAATTTGCGGCCCAAACCGCCTCACAGGCTCGTTCAGGCCGCCTTAAACGCTGTCGAGGACAAAACGACCTAATGTTTCGTCGTGACAGGCAGTTTTGTAACATTGAACCCAAGATACGTCAATATGACTGACATAAATTTCTCAGGGGCTGCCAAGCCCGATTCGCAGGGAGACGACCACGCTCCTGCGGCGGGGGCGCGCGACCTGCGCTGGGACATCATCGAGCTGTTGTTCTTCGCCTACCGCGACTTCGTCGGCGACGCCGACCAGGAGCTGGAGGCGTTCGGCTTCGGCCGCGCCCACCACCGCGTCATCCACTTCGTTACCCGCTATCCGGGGCTGAAGGTCGCCGACCTGCTCGACGTCCTGCGCATCACCAAGCAGTCGCTCGGGCGCGTGCTCAAGCAGCTCTTGGACGAGGGCTACATCGTGCAGAAGACCGGCAACAACGACCGCCGGCAGCGCCTGCTCTACGCCACCCCGAAGGGCGAGGCGCTGGTCGCCAAGCTCGCCGGGCTGCAGACCGACCGCATCAACCGCGCGGTCGCCGGCATCGATCCGGCCGGCGTCGAGACGGTTCGCCAATTCCTCCGCGCGATGATCGACCGCGACGATCCCGACAAGGTGCTCGAAGCGATCTTCGGCGGCGGCAAAAAAACGAGGGAGTGAGCTGGTGCAGGCTGCAACCATGATGCGCGCGCCGGTCGAGCCGGCCGACGACGCGCCGCATCTTCTGTTGGTCGACGACGACCGCCGCATTCGCGACCTGCTGTCGCGCTTTCTTTCCGGCGAGGGCTATCGCGTCACGACGGCGATGAGCGCCACCGACGCACGCGCCAAGTTGCTCGGGCTGCATTTCGACCTGCTGATCCTCGACGTGATGATGCCCGGCGAGAACGGCTTCGACCTCGCCCGCTTCATCCGCAGCTCCTCGACGGTGCCGATCATCATGCTGACTGCCCGCCACGAGGCGGAAGCCCGCATCGAGGGACTGCAGATCGGCGCCGACGATTATGTCGCCAAGCCGTTCGAGCCGCGCGAGCTGGTGCTCCGGATCGGCAATATCCTCAAGCGCACCGCGCCGCCGCAGGTCGCAGTCGTCGAGCAGATCGCGTTCGGCCCCTACATTTTCCACATCGAGCGCAGCGAACTGCGTCAGGGCGAGGAGATCATCCATCTCACCGATCGCGAGCGCGAGATGCTGCGCATCCTCGCCAGCGCGCCCGGCGAGACCGTGCCGCGGGCCGAGCTGACCTCCGGCGGCACCGTCAACGAACGCGCGGTCGACGTGCAGATCAACCGCCTGCGCCGCAAGATCGAGCACGATCCCGCCAATCCGCTGTTCCTGCAGGCGGTGCGCGGCATCGGCTATCGCCTGGTGGCCTCGCCCTGAAGCGCGATGAGACCGGGATGAATCGTCATCGCGCTTCAGATCCTTGTTTGAGCATGATCTTGCCGGAAAACCGCTGCGCAGTTTTCCGGATCATGCCGTAGAGCATCCGCATGAGCACGCTCGACTCCGGCCTGACCCTGATCAAGAACGCCTCGCAGCGCGTCTCGAAGGCGAACGGCTGGATGGGCAATGCGTTCAAGAGCTGGATGCCGACCGGCCTCTATGCCCGCGCGCTGCTGATCATGATCGTGCCGATGGTGATCCTGCAGACCGTGGTGGCGTTCGTGTTCATGGAGCGGCACTGGAACACGGTGACGCGGCGGCTGTCGGCCGCGGTGGTGTCCGATATCGCCGCGCTGATCGACGTCTACAAGAGCTACCCGCAGGACAAGGACCGCGCGCAGCTTCGCCGCATCGCCCAGAAACTGCAGCTGGTGGTCGACTTCCTGCCCGCCGGCGACATGCCGCCGCCGGGGCCGAAGCCGTTCTTCTCGCTGCTCGACCAGACGCTTTCGGTGCAGCTCGGCCGCCAGATCAGCCGTCCGTTCTGGATCGACACCGTCGGCAAATCCAATTTGGTCGAGATCCGCGTGCAGCTCGACGATTCGGTGATGCGGATCTTCGCCCAGCGCAGCGCGGCCTACGCCTCCAATTCGGAGATCTTCATCTTCTGGATGCTCGGCACCTCGACGATCCTCTTGATCGTCGCCGTGCTGTTCCTGCGCAACCAGATCAAGCCGATCCTACGGCTGGCGGACGCCGCCGAAAGTTTCGGCAAGGGCCGCGAGGCGCCGAACTTCCGGCCGCGCGGTGCGCGCGAGGTGCGGCGCGCGGCGCAGGCCTTCATCGAGATGAAGGCGCGCGTCGAACGTTCGATCGAGCAGCGCACCGCGATGCTCGCCGGCGTATCGCACGATCTGCGCACCATCCTGACCCGGTTCAAGCTCGAGCTTGCCCTGATCGGCGAAGGCCCCGAGATCGACGCGATGCGCAAGGACGTCGACGAGATGTCGATGATGCTGGAGGACTATCTTGCCTTCGCGCGCGGCGATTCCGGCGAGGTCGCGCAGCCGACCGATATGGCGTTGGCGCTGGAGGAACTGCGCAGCGACGCCGAACGCCACGGCCACACCGCAACCGTTGCGTTCCACGGCCTGCCCGTCGTCACGGTGAAGCCGGCCTCGTTCAAGCGCTGTCTCGCCAACCTCGTCTCCAACGCGGCGCGCCACGCCAACACGATCTCGATCACCGGCCATCGCGACCATCGCTATCTCAACGTCACGGTCGACGACGACGGGCCGGGCATCCCCGCCGACATGCGCGAGGAAGTGTTCAAGCCGTTCCTGCGGCTCGACGATGCCCGCAATCAGGACGAAGGCGGCACCGGGCTCGGACTTGCGATCGCCCGCGACATCGCCCGCTCGCATGGCGGCGACATCATGCTCAGCGAAAGCCCGATGGGCGGCCTGCGCGCCGTCGTGCGGGTGCCGGTGTAACATAGCGTTTTCGAGCGAAGTGGACGCCGGTTCGCGTGAAGACAACGCGTCCAAACAACAAATTCGAACTACCAGCGGTAGGACAAGGTGCCGATGACCTGCCGCCGTTCGCCGGCATAGCAGTAGCCGGACTGGCAGGTCTGGTAGTGCGTGTCGAACAGATTGGTCGCGTTCAGGCGCGCGGTGGCACCGAGGAAGCGCCGGTCCAGCTTGCCCAGATCGTAATCGATCACCGCATCGAACAGCGTCGTCGCTGCGTTCTGGAACGTGTTCTGGTCGTTGCCGAAGTTCGTGCCGATATAACGCACGCCGAGACCAAGCCCGAGCCCTTCGACGGGCACGCCGGACTGGAACGTGTACTTGCCGAAGGCGGCGAAGGAATTCCTCGGAATGCCGGAGAGCTCATTGCCGGTCGTATCGGGATTGCCTTGCGTGATCACGACGTTGAGATGGGTGTAGGCGGCGGTGAGATCAAATCCCTGCTTGAGCGCCAGCTTCGCCTCGAGCTCCACGCCCTTGGATTCGACCTGCCCGGTGGCTGCCTGGAACGCCATGTCGTTCGGATCGGTGCGCAGCACGTTGTCCTGCGTGATGTCGAACACCGCGGCGGTCAACAGCACCGGAAGGTTCGGCATCTGGTACTTGATGCCCACTTCCTTCTGCTCGCCGGTGGTCGGCCTGAACGGCAATCCGGATGCATCGACGCCGACCTGCGGGGCGAATGCCGTCGCATAGCTGACATAGGGCGCAATGCCGTTGTCGAAGACATAACTAAGCCCCGCACGGCCCGTGAAAGCGGTGGCCTTCTGCGTTGACGGCACGCCGTCCAGACCAGCGGTCGTCGTCTGCGACACCCAGCTCTGACGGCCGTTGAGCGTCAGAATGAAGCCTCCAAGCTTGGCCTGCTCCTGCGCATAGACACCGACCTCGTCGGTCGACTGCTTGTTGAAGATCGAGAATGCCGGCGTCGCGATCGCCTGGGCGCCGTAATTCATGGTCAGGAGATTAAGATCGGGCGCCGGCCCGTAACCGATCTTGTCATTGTAGTAGGAGTGACCGTAGTCGACGCCGAACAGCGCCGTGTTCCTGATCGCGCCAAGCATGAACTTGGCCTCGGCCTGATTGTCGAGCGTGACCGTGTTGAAGCTGTCCAGGATCCGCCAGGCCGACCGCGACGCGAGATTGGTGCTGCTGTCGATCGAATCGATCTGTGTGTATTTCGCGTCGACGTCGACCTGGTAGAAGCGGAAGTTCTGCCGCACCGCCCACACGTCGTCGACATTGTGCTCGAACGCGTAGCCGATGCGATACTGCTTCTGATCCATTGCGCTGAACGCCGGATCATTCGAATAGATGTTGGTCAACTGTCCGTCAGGCGTACGGAAATTGCCGATGCTGGCGGCGGTTCGGCTCTTTTGATATTCGCTGAGGATGGTGAAGGACGTATCGGCGTCCGGCCGCCAGGTCAGCGCAGGCGCGATATAGGCGCGATCGTCGTCGTTGCCGGGGTACCAGGTCTTCGCGTCGCGCAGCAAACCGGTCAGCCGGTAGTACAGTTGATCGCTGCCGGGCACCGGACCACCGACATCGAAACTGCCCTGGTAACGGTCGTAGGTGCCGCCTTGCAGCTGCACCTCACCGAATGCCGTCAGCGGCGGCCGCTTGGTCGTGACATCCACGATGCCTCCCGGAGAGCCGAGGCCATAGAGGCCCGAGGCCGGTCCGCGGAGGATCGACACGCTGTCGAGACCGTAAGGTTCGATCTTGGGAATGGCGAAGTTGCCGCCGCCCTGACGCAGGCCGTCGCGATAGATCCCCGTATAGGTCGCATCGAAGCCACGGATGTAGAAACTATCGAACCTTGGATCATAGCCGAACGCCGTGGTCGTCACGCCCGGCGTGTAGCTGACGGCGTCCTTGAGCGTCTGAACGTTGCGATCCCGGAGCTCCTTTTGCGTGACGACCGATAGCGACTGCGGCGTTTCGATCAGCGCTGTGCTGGTCTTGGTCCCGGCGGTGCTGGCGGTCGCGACGTAACCCGTCGTCGTACCGATCGCGCCACCTGTGCCTTGCGACCGCGGAGCCTGACTCTGGGCGGGCGCCGCGGCATTGCGGCGCCGGTTCGCCGCGACCGCGCGCGAAGCCCTGGTATTCTGGCTTGAAACGACGGCACCGCGCTTCTTTGCGGCGGCAGGTTCATCCACCGTCACTGCGGGAAGTTCGCTGACATTGTTCTGCGGAGGACTGGTCTGCGCCTGAGCGCAGGCGACGTCTGAGCCCATTGGCACAAGCATGACCGAACCGAGCAGCGCTGCATTGATCGCAGCCGTTGATCCGAGCAAGCCGCGCTTGCACCGCAACGAAGCCATTCCCACCGAACAAATCCCCACATTGCCTTACGCTGACATCGATCGAGCCGCGTTCGCGACAAGGCCGGCATCGATTGGGGCGGACTACTATCGGCGGGATGAACGAAATTCCACACGCGCAAAATAGAATCCATTGAAACGCACACGATGCGAAACACTGGAACGATTCAAGTTGCGCAACACTGGAAGGGTTCAAAACGACATGTTGGTGGATCACGCTTCCGACACGACGAACGCGATGCGCGTCGTCGCTCGCAGAGAGTCTCGAACGCGAGGCACTCGGTGATCATTCAATGATGTTGCATCCCGTCGACGTCATCGCGCTCCAAGGAGCGCACGAATGCGGTGATCCGTCATCCCCGCGCAAAGGCTATCGCATTTCGTGGCGGTGTGCTCGTGGCCATCCTTCGAGACGCCCGCCTTCGGCGGGTTCCTCAGGATGAGGTCTTGTTCTGCGGCACAATAGTAGACCCTCATGGTGAGGAGCGCCGGTTGCGGCGCGTCTCGAACCACGAGGCCAAGCACTTGCGCGGTCGCCAAGGGGCATATGCGATAGCCCTGGGGGTGACCGGGAGGGATCGGATGGATTGCGCATCGCCTCAGCGCAAGATTGCTCCGCAGTTTCGTCGCGAACTGCTCGCAATGACTGTGGTGCAAGGCGACACAGCCTCTCGGCATGCGAGGCGATGCATTCAGGCGCGCGGCAATGGCCGAATGCGCTGCGCGCTACTTCTGCTTGGGCAGCAGGCCCTTCAGCTTTTCCATGTCCTTGACGTTCATCTTCATGCCGCCGGGCATGATGATGTCACCGGCCTTCTGGTCGCTCTTGCAGGCGCCGAGCCACTTCGCCTCGATGGTCATCGTGGTGTCGCGCGAGCCGGCCGCGCCGCCCTCGGCATGCGAGGTGCTCTTCACCGTGTAGGCGGAATTGAAATCGCCGACGATCTCCGCATGGCTCTGCATCGTCATGCCGGCGACGCTGCAGACGCTGTCGCTGACATAGCCGGTCGCGGTCTTCTGGATATCCTGCTTGGAGCAGACTTCCTTGGCCATCGGCGAGGCCGCCGCGCTCATCTCCTTGTCGGTGGTCTCGTCGGTGCAGTGCTGCATGGTGATTTCCGGCATCGGCCCGCCGGTGCGCACCATTTTCATCTCCCACAGACCGGCCTTGCGGATCGGCAGGTCGACGGCACTTGCGGCGCCAGCGGACAGGACAAGGCACACAGCCGAACCAAGCAAGGCAAGCTGTCGGGTCATGCGGTCGGCTCCCGGCTGAACGATCGAAAGATTTGAAGCGCGCTCAGTAGAGCGTGCGCAACGGCCTCTGGGCTGCGCCATAGGGCACCCAGCGACAGGCGAACGAGATGTAGCCGCCCGGATAGTTCTGCATCGCAAGGAACTTGACCACCTTGCCGTAGGAGGCGCAGTGATCGACGGCGAGTTGCCGGGCGTCGCTCTGGGTCGCCAGCGTATAGGCGATGATACCGCCGGTATCATTGCCCTTGAACGGCGGCACCGGCTGCATCCAATCCGCCCGCGCCGGCACAACGGCCAGCATCCCGCAAACGGCAACCAGGCAAGCGGCCAATTTCCTTCGCATCGCAGACTCCATTTCGCTGAGACCAACATAGAGTGCGCCGGCGACCGTGAAAAGAACGAGCCGGCTCCCCAAGGTGGACTTCTCCGCAGGTGTTGCCGCGCTGCACTTGACCTTGCCGAGGCTTCGCGGCACCGTCCGCGGCATCGGATAATCGGGTGGATTCCCATGCGCAACCTGTTCAGCTCCCGCAATAAACTCGGCCGCAAGCTCGGCCTCGGCGCCGCACTCGTGGTCGGCACGCTGGCGTTCGGGGGCACGGCCCAGGCCGCCAATCCGTTCGAAATGAACTTTTGGCTGTCCGGCCCGCGCTATGACGGCAATGTGGCCCCATGCGAGAAGGCCCTGACGGTCATCAGCACGCAATTCCAGGAAAAGGAAGCGACCTTCTGGAATTCGCCGCTCGTGATCACCGGCTTCAACGGGATTCACGAAACCGCCTTCCGTCCCTGGCAGTCCGACAATATTCCGCGCCGCTATTGCAGCGGCGAGGCGATGCTGAGCGACGGCAAGGTGCGCAAGGTGCACTATTCGATCATCGAGGACGGCGGCTTTGCCAGCATCAATCAGGGCGTCGAATGGTGCGTCGCAGGACTCGACCGCAACTGGGCCTATAACCCGTCCTGCAAGGCCGCCCGGCCCTGATCTCCGACCAGACTGCTAAAGCAGGAGCCGCCGCCATTTGGACGGCGGCTTTTTGTTCTTGAAATGTTCTCGCGGCCTGCTAGGTTCTGGGCGGTCGAGTGAGGGGAGCGTTTGATGCCTCGGTTGGACACAATTTCCCGATTTTTGATTTCGGTTGCCATTATTCTGTGCGGTGCGGTTGGGGCCTCGGCCCAGGATCGCCGCCAGAATGCGCCCGGTGAGTTCGATTTCTATGTGCTGTCGCTGTCGTGGTCGCCCTCGTTCTGCGAGGCGGCGAGCGAGCGCGGCAACAACGGCCGCGGCACGCAGGCGCAGTGCGGCGGACGGCCCTATTCCTTCGTGGTGCACGGCCTGTGGCCGCAATATGAGCGGGGCTTTCCGGAATACTGCCAGCGGCCTTCGCCGCGACTCGCCCGCAGCATCATGAGCTCGATGCTCGACCTGATGCCGGCGCCCGGGCTGATCTACAACGAGTGGGACAAGCACGGCACCTGCTCGGGTCTCGGCGAACGCGCCTATTTCGAAGCCATCCGCAAAGCCCGCGCCACGGTGAAGATCCCCGAGGAATTCCTGCAATTGTCGGAGCCGAAGACGGTCGCGCCCGACGAGCTGGAGGCGGCGTTCATCAAGGTCAATCCGGGCCTCAGCAACTCCGCGATCTCGGTGACCTGCGACAGCAAGCGGCTCAGCGAGGTGCGGATCTGCCTCAGCAAGGATCTGCAATTCCGCTCCTGCGAGGAAATCGATCGCCGGGCCTGCCGCCGCGATCAGGTGCTGATGCCGCCGGTTCGCGGCGGCTGAAACTCTCTGCGTCATGGCCGGCGGACCCGCGCCGTGCGTCGTCGCGCAAAACGTCCCGACCACCTGCGCCATCGCGAAACAAGCAAGATAAGGCGCAGATGCCCGGGAGCCGGCTACGCCAAGCCTTCGCCGAGCTCGGATGTTAACCCCGCCGAAGCTTTAGCGAAGGCCGGGACAAGCCCGGGCATGACGAGTACAACATGCGCGACCCTTTGAGAGCGCAGCACGATCATCACATGAACTACCGTCACGCCTTTCATGCCGGCAGCTTTGCCGACGTCATCAAGCACATCGTGCTGGTGCGCATGCTCACCTATCTGCAGGACAAGCAGGCGCCGTTCCGCGTCATCGACACCCATGCCGGCGCCGGCCTCTATGATTTGACGTCGAACGAAGCGCAGCGCGGCGGCGAATGGCTCACCGGCATCGCGCGACTGATGCAGGCGCGGCTTTCCGACAAGGCGTTGCCGCTGATCGCGCCCTATCTCGACATCGTCAGGGCATTCAATCCGAGAGGCGAGCTGAAAGCCTATCCGGGTTCGCCGTTGATCGCGCGGGCGCTGATGCGTCCGCAAGATCGCCTCACCGCCTGCGAGATCGAACCGACGGCGCGCAAACAACTGATCGACGCCTTGCGCCGTGACGCGCAAGCGCGCGTCGTCGATCTCGATGGCTGGATGGCGCTGCCCGCATTCGTGCCGCCGAACGAGCGGCGCGGCCTGGTGCTGATCGATCCGCCGTTCGAAGCGAAGGACGAGTTCGAGCGGCTGGCCAGTGCTTTCACGGAAGCATTCGCGAAGTGGCCGACCGGCACGTATCTTTTGTGGTACCCCGTAAAAACCCGGAGAGCCACCGATGAGCTAGCGCGCAGCGTGGCCGCTGCAGCAGCAGCGAGTCGGCCCGCCGGCAAATGCCTGCGCTTGGAATTCAGTGTGGCACCGCAAGAAGCAGGCGCAGGCCTCGTTTCCACAGGGCTTTTGCTGGTGAATCCGCCGTGGACGCTGGCGAATGAGTTGAAGATCATCCTGCCCGAACTCGAGAGGCCGCTCGGTCAAGGCGGTGCGGGACGCTTCAGACTCGAGACGCCTAAACCTTGATCGACAGCTCCTACTGAAAAGTTCAATTTTGAGCATAGGCAATTTGCGCGGAACCGTATTATGCTCATCCTGTTACGACTGGCTTTACGTTCCGCTTCCGCGAATGGTTGCGGCGGAGTGACAAGGCCGAAATAAATCCAGGCAGACCGGCGGCGTGACGCTGGCCTGTTCAGGTGGCCAAGCTTCCGACAAGCGAATGTCGGTCAACCGCTACGCGGCGTGCGCGTAGCGGTGGAGCAATACGGGGGAGGAGTTTCCCGATGGCCATGACTGGGACAGTCAAGTTCTTCAACGGAGAGCGTGGCTACGGCTTCATCAAGCCTGATGATGGCGGCCGCGATGTGTTCGTTCACATCACAGCTGTCGAGCGTGCAGGATTGAAGGACCTGACTGAAGGACAACGCATTACGTTCGAGGTTGAGCCCGACAAGAAGGGCAAGGGCCCGAAGGCCGTCAACCTGGTGGTCTCATGACGAGCGCTCGCGATTCGCGGCTCGTGGTGAACGCCGAATGAGGCGTTGCGTGTGAGTTGACCGCCGAGCGCGCGGCTGGCGTGCTCTGGATGACCACCTGCATGATGCGGACGCGACTGGCGGTGCCGCATATCCCACACGTGCGGCCCACCGATTGGATTCGCGGACGCCGCGGCGTGTACGCCGCCATGCGCGACGTTGAGATCATCAACACAAAGAAAAACCCGGCCGCGCAAGGCGCGGCCGGGAGTTGATGGTCGACGTCTTCTTGTTCTCAAAAGTGATAGTTGATGCCGGCGCGAACCAGGCTGAAGCTGTAGCCGTTCGACACGCCACCGGTGATCGTGAAATTGCTGTTGGCAAGGTCGACGTAGAGATATTCGATCTTGGCGCTCCAGTGCGGGGCAAAGCCCATTTCGGCGCCGGCACCGACGGTGAAGCCTGCGTTGGTGTGGCTCTCCGTGATGCCGAACGTCTCGCCGCGCAGTTCGCCGAAGGCGAGACCGCCGGTCGCGTAGAACAGCACGTTGTTGACCGCATAGCCGGCGCGGCCGCGCACCGTGCCGAACCACGGGTTGGAGAATTTCCACGGCGCGAACCGGTCGTCGGCCGTGGTGCCTTGGATATCGGCCTCGATACCGAACACCCAGGGGGAGCCGTTCTGGAAGTTGTAGCCGGCCTGCACACCGCCGACGAACCCGGACGGCTTGGTCGGGTTGTTCTCGACCGAGCCCCAGCCATAGCCGACATTGCCGCCAAGATAGGGGCCGGCCCAGCTATAGGCATTGAGCGGCTGATAGACCGTATAGGGCGATCCGTAGTTGAGGTCGGCCGACGCCGCCGAGGTCGTCCAGCCTGCAACGATCAGTGCCAGCGCACGCGCGACAAACCGGGTCATTGGTACTCTCCACCACGCAACAGCCGCAGCCCGCCGGCCAGGGCCGGCGTGGTTACGGAATTCCACTTTTTTCGCTAAGGTTTATCGAGAGTTTTAAGTTAAAGGGCTGTTAAGCCCGGTTACCGGCCCGCTCATCAGTCTTAACAAGGTGTTACGCACCCCGTCCCGGCGTCCGCGCGGGGCCGGTAACCTCCTGCAATCGAGGTGGTTTTCTTGGTGCCGCCAACGCTGGCGACCGGTCGCCCAAGCACTTAGTTTACGGCCCATGGTTCACGATTCTCCCGAGCGTCCGACGCCGGCACCCAAAGCTGATCCCAAGGCTGCCCCCAAGCCACGGCGCGGTTCAAAGTCCGACCTGCCGCAGGACGATCTGGCGCTCGATACAAGCGACGTCGATCCCGAAACCTCCGCCGCCGAGGAGGAGGACGAGGCACGCCTGCCCGAGGCTTCGGAGGACGCCGCCGAGGCGGTCGCCGAGGGCACGCTCTCGGTCGGGCATGCCGCGATCGAGAACGCGGTCCGCCTCGCCCCGACCTCGCCCGGCGTCTACCGCATGCTCAACGCCGCCAACGACGTGCTCTATGTAGGCAAGGCGAAGAACGTCAAAAAGCGGCTGTCATCCTATGCGCGTGCCAACGCGCCGCTGCCGGCGCGCATCCTGCGCATGATCGCGGCGACCACGCAGGTCGAGATCGTCTCGACCATGACCGAGACCGAGGCGCTGCTGCTCGAAGCCAATCTGATCAAGCAGCTCCGTCCGCGCTTCAATGTGCAGCTGCGCGACGACAAGTCGTTTCCCTATATTCTGATCACCGGCGACCATTGGGCGCCGCAGATCCTCAAGCATCGCGGCGCGCAGTCGCGGCCGGGGCGCTATTTCGGCCCGTTCGCCAACGCAGGCGCGGTCAACCGCACCATCACGGCGCTACAGCGCGCGTTCCTGATCCGCTCCTGCACCGACGGCTTCTTCGAAAGCCGCAGCCGCCCCTGCCTGCTCTATCAGATCAAGCGCTGCGCCGGCCCCTGCACGCGCGAGATCGACTTCCCCGGCTATAGCGAACTGGTGCGCGAGGCGACCGAATTCCTGTCCGGCCGCAGCCACGCCGTCAAGGAGCTGCTCGCGGCCGAGATGGAGAAGGCCTCCGGCGAGCTCGAATTCGAGACCGCGGCGCTGTACCGCGACCGTCTCGCGGCGCTGTCGGCGATCCAGTCGCAGCAGGGCATCAATCCGCGCACGGTCGAAGAGGCCGACGTGTTCGCGATCCACCAGGAGGGCGGCTATTCCTGCGTCGAGGTGTTCTTCTTCCGCACCGGCCAGAACTGGGGCAACCGCGCCTATTTCCCCAAGGCCGAGAAGAGCTTCACGCCCGAGGAGGTGCTGTCCTCGTTCCTCGCGCAGTTCTACGACGACAAGCCGCCGCCGAAGCTGATCCTGCTGTCGCACGAGATCGAGGAAAGCGCGTTGCTCGCCGACGCGCTGTCGGTCAAGGCCGGATCCAAGGTCGAGGTCTCCATGCCGAAGCGCGGCGAGAAGAAGGAGCTGATCGGCCACGCGCTCACCAACGCGCGCGAGGCGCTTGGCCGCAAGCTGGCCGATACCGCGACGCAAAGCCGGCTGCTGGAGGGCATGGTCTCGACGCTCGGCCTGCCGCACACACCCAAGCGGATCGAGGTCTACGACAACAGCCACATCCAGGGCACCAACGCGGTCGGCGCGATGATCGTGGCGGGACCCGACGGGTTCATGAAGAACCAGTACCGCAAGTTCAACATCAAGTCCGAAGGGCTGACGCCCGGCGACGATTACGGAATGATGCGCGAGGTGCTGGAACGCCGCTTCAAGCGATTGCTGAAGCCGCCGGAGGGCGAGGCCGCTGCCAGGACAAAAGCGGATGACGATTCGTTTCCGCAATGGCCCGACCTCGTCATCATCGACGGCGGCCGCGGCCAGCTCAACGCGGTCCGGGAGATTTTCCAGAATCTCGGGCTGACCCAGGTCTCGCTGATGGCAGTGGCTAAGGGTCCGGAGCGCGACGCCGGGCGCGAAACCCTCTTCATGCCCGACCACGAGGCCATCAAGCTGGAGCCGCGGGACCCGGTGCTCTATTTCATCCAACGGCTGCGCGACGAGGCCCACCGCTTCGTGATCGGCTCGCACCGCAAGCTGCGCAAGAAGGACATCCGCGAGGCCGGCCTGCAGGAGATCCCGGGCATCGGCCCGTCCCGCAAGCGTGCCTTGCTGCACCACTTCGGAACGCTCAAGGAGATCGAGCGGGCCTCGATCGCCGACCTCGGCAAGGTTCCCGGCGTCAGCGCCGAGAGTGCCCGCAAGATTTTCGAGTTTTTCCACGCGCAGCCGGGTTAAACCAAAGGCGAGTCATCAGGGCGTCGCCTGCGACAGGGCATCTAGGGCATGATGCGAAAAAGTGTGAGGCAGTTATCCGAAAAGATCATGCTTAAACAACGAGCTAAGGCGCTATGACGATCCAGCGCAATCTGGTCGCGACTGACGCGTCCGCACGGTTGACCTTCTCGCTTCAGCGGTATTGGTAGAACGGATGAACATCGCCACGACCCGGGGACAGACCAAGACCATGTCCCTCCCGAATATCCTGACCTACGCCCGGATCGCCGCGATCCCGGTGGTGATCGGCTGCGTCTACTGGCAATCGATCCTGGACGGCCCGTTGTGGCTGCGCTGGGTGGCGCTGGCCGTGTTCATTGCGGCGGGAATCACCGACTATCTCGACGGCTATTATGCCCGGATGTGGGACCAGCAGTCCGCCTTCGGCCGGATGCTCGATCCGATCGCCGACAAGCTGCTCGTCGCCTCCAGCCTTCTGATGCTGGCCGCCGACAATTCGATCCATGGCTGGACGCTGTGGGCGGCGATCGTGATCCTGTGCCGCGAGATCCTGGTCTCGGGCCTGCGCGAATATCTCGCAGGCTTGCGGGTCAGCGTTCCCGTCACCAAGCTGGCGAAATGGAAGACGACGATCCAGCTGGTGGCGATCGGCTTTCTGATCGCCGGCGAAGCGGGCGAGCAGGTCTTCCCGGCCACCACTCTGATCGGCATCGTGCTGCTGTGGATGTCGGCGATCTTCACGATCTACACCGGCTGGGATTATTTCCGTGCCGGCATCCATCACCTCATCAAGGAGGATGAGGGATGAAGCTGAAATATTTCGCCTGGGTGCGCGAACGCATCGGCAAGGCTGAAGAGATCGTCGAGCCGCCGGCCGACGTGCGCACCGTCGGCGACCTGATCGGCTGGCTTGCCGCGCGCGACGATGCCTACGCCTATGCCTTCGAGAAGCCGACGGTGATCCGCGCTGCGATCGACCACGCCCATGTCAAATCGGACGCGACGATCTCCGGCGCCCGCGAGATCGCGTTCTTTCCGCCGATGACCGGCGGCTAAATCCCAACATGACCATCGCAGCGACCATCCGTATCCAGCAAGCCGACTTCGACATCGCGCAGGAGATCGCCGCCTTGAGCAAGGGCCGCACCGATGTCGGCGCGGTCGTCAGCTTCAGCGGCATCTGCCGCGGCAGCGAGCAGGGCGAACCGATCGCGGCGCTGACGCTCGAACATTACCCTGAAATGGCGGAAGCCGAGATTGGACGCCACGCCGACGAGGCGCTGTCGCGCTGGCCGTTGCAGGGCCTCACCATCATCCATCGTTTCGGCCGCATCGCGCCGGGCGAGAACATCGTGCTGGTCGTGACCGCCTCGGCGCACCGGCAGGCCGCGTTCGAGGCCGCCGAGTTCCTGATGGACTATCTGAAGACCAACGCACCGTTCTGGAAGCGCGAGGAAAGCGCGCGCGGCGCGAGCTGGATCGAGGCGCAGGACCACGACGACGCGGCCGCCGCGCGCTGGACCAAATCCTGATGGCCAAGCGCAGCAAAGTGCCGGCCAAGCGCAGCCCCGCCGTGCCGAAAGCGCCGAAAGTCGGTGCCGGCGAGCTTCACACCCTGTTCGATTTCCTGCGCTATGCCGTGAGCCGCTTCAACGCAGCCAAGCTCGTGTTCGCACACGGCACCACCGATCCGGTGGCCGAAGCCGCGTTCCTGATCTGCGAGACGCTGCACCTGCATCCCGACCAGTTCGAGAATTTTGCCACCGCGCGCGTCACGATTGCCGAGGGCAAGCAGATCCTCGACCTGATCGAGCGCCGGATCGCGACGCGGAAGCCGGCCGCCTATCTCGTCAACAAGGTCTATATGCGCGGCCTGCCGTTCTATGTCGACGAGCGCACCATCGTGCCGCGCTCCTTCATCGGCGAATTGCTGGATTCGCATTTCGGCGGCGACGAGCACGGCACCTCGCTGATCGGCGATCCCGAAGAGGTCGAACGCGTGCTCGACCTCTGCACCGGCTCCGGCTGCCTTGCGATTTTGGCGGCGCGACATTTTCCCAACTCCGCGGTCGACGCGGTCGATATTTCAAAGGATGCGCTCGAGGTCGCCGCGCGCAACGTCGCCGACCACGGCCTCGACGATCGCCTGACGCTCCATCGCGGCGACCTGTTCAAGCCGCTCGGCGACAGCAGATACGATCTGATCATCTCGAACCCGCCCTATGTCGACGCCGAAGGCATGGCGGCGCTGCCGCGCGAGTGCCGTGCCGAGCCGAAGATCGCGTTCGATGGCGGCGCCGACGGGCTCGATATCGTCCGTCGCCTGATCGATGAGGCGAGGCAGCATCTGACCCCGCAGGGCGGGCTGCTTTGCGAGATCGGCCGCGGCCGCGACAATCTCGAGGCCGCCTATCCGAACCTGCCGCTGCTCTGGCTCGACACCGAGGACTCCGAGGGCGAGGTGTTCTGGATCGCTGCCGCGGACCTCTGACCGGCGTGCCGCCGCCGGCTCCGGCGATTTACGGAGCCCGATCCGGGCGAAACGAAAATCGTGTGCAGTTCCAGCCGGTTCCGAAGATCGCTGGCCCGTCGAATCAACAATGGTGCTAAGGTCGCGGTCCGGGGACGTTCGGACAGAGGGCGCGGGCGCGCGACATGATTCGCATTTCGACGATCTTCATCGCCATCTGCATGGTGCTGGTCGCAGCCTCGCTCGGCTTCGTGCTGTATTCGGTGGCGGGCATCAGCGGATCGGAATCGGCGATCGTGGCGCTCGCCGCCCTCACCTGCCTGATCCTCTACAACGCGGTCTCGATGCGGCTGCGTGACCGCAGCGACGTCGGCGGCCAGATCGCGGATCTGTCGCGCGGCACCGCCGACCTTGCCCGCCAGGTCGCCGAATTCGGCCGCCGGCTCGCCGCAGTCGAGGGCCGCGTCGCCTCGGCCAACTCCACCGGCGCCGACCGGATGCAGGGCATGGCCGGCGAGATCAGCGAGCTCGGCGGACTGGTGCGGCAGCTTGCGGCATCCGTCGCCCATCATGAGGATCTGCTGGCAGCGGCTCCGGTGCAGACGGTCGCGTCCCCGCGCGACGATGTGCTGCAACGGGTCGCGCCAGCGCCGACCGTCGTGGTTGCGCCTCAGCCGACACCTGCGGCTCCGCCGGAGGTCTCGCGCAGCGAGACCCAACTGATCGGCGCGATCAGGCAGGCCATCGACGAGAACCGCCTCGACATCTACCTGCAGCCGATGGTGACGCTGCCGCAGCGCAAGGTGCGCTACTACGAGGCGGTGACGCGGCTGCGCGACGAGCGCGACCAGGTGCTGGCCGCCGAGGATTTCATCGAGGCGGCCGAGGCCGGCGGCCTGATCGGCCGCATCGATCACATGGTGATGCTCCGCTGCGTCCAGGTGCTGCGCCGCCTGATGATCCGCAGCAAGGATGTCGGCGTGTTCTGCAACGTCTCGGCGGCGACGCTATCCAGCCCGCAGCACTTCACCCAGTGTCTCGACTTCCTCGAGGCCAACCGCGCGCTGGCGCCGTCCTTCGTGCTCGAGTTCAAGCAGGCGACCTTCCGCAATCTCGGCCCGACCGAGAGCGAAAACCTCGCGGCGCTGGCACAGCGCGGCTACCGGTTCTCGATCGACCATGTCAGCGACCTTCGCCTCGAGCCGCGCGAGCTCGCCGATCGCGGCGTCCGCTTCATCAAGGTGCCGGCGGCGCTGCTGCTTGACGCCAGGCAGATCGCGACCACCGATATCCATCCTTCCGATCTGTCCGACCTGCTCGGCCGCTACGGCATCGACCTGATCGCCGAACGGATCGAGGGCGAACGCTCGGTGGTCGACCTGCTCGACTACGATGTCCGGTTCGGCCAGGGGTTCCTGTTCGCGCCGCCGCGGCCGTTGCGGCCGGAGGGGGCATCTGCTACCGCCGAGGCTCCGCAGACCAACCCCCAGGATCTTAATGGCGCCAGCACTTCAGCCCCTGTCTCCAGCCCCGCAGCTCCGCCGCGCGCAACCGGCAGCGCCGCGTTGGCGCGCCGCGCCCTCGGTCCAAATTAGCCGGCAATTCGCATCATGACCTCGCTGCGTTACGTAGAGCGGCTGCGCGATCTCATTGGCGGCGTCGACGTCGTGCTGTCGGACATCTGGGGCGTCGTGCACAACGGCCTCGAGTCCTTCCCCGAGGCCTGCGAGGCACTGCACACGTTCCGCCAGAAAGGCGGCACGGTCATCCTGATCACCAACGCGCCGCGGCCGGCCGATTCCGTGCAGCGACAGCTGCGCAAGCTCGGCGTCGCCGACGAGACCTATGATGCGATCGTCTCCTCGGGCGACCTGACGCGCCACTTCGTGGCCGATCATCCCGGCCAGAAGATCTTCTGGATCGGCCCGGAGCGCGACAGCTCGATCCACCGCGGCCTCGACGCCACGCTGGTGCCGCTGGAGCAGGCCGACTACATCATCTGCACTGGCCTGTTCGACGACGAGACCGAGTCGGCCGAAGATTACCGCGACACGCTGCTGAAGGCGCTCGAGCGCAAGCTCACGCTGGTCTGCGCCAATCCCGATATCGTGGTCGAGCGCGGCGACCGGCTGATCTATTGCGCCGGCGCGGTCGCCGAACTCTATCGCGAGCTCGGGGGCGAAGTGATCTTCTACGGCAAGCCGCACCGGCCGATCTATGAGCGCGCCATGGCGCTGGCCACCGAGCGCCGCGGGGGTCCGACCGAGCTCAGCCGCGTGCTCGCGATCGGCGATTCCGTGCGCACCGATCTCACCGGCGCCCATGGCTTCGGCATCGATCTCCTGTTCGTCACCCGCGGCATCCATTCCGAACAGTTCGAGGGCATCGAGCAGCTCGATGCGGCCTCGATCAAGGAATTGTTCGGCCATCCGCCGCGCGCGCTGATGCGCGAGCTGAAGTGGTAGCGGAAGCAACCCATCGCAGGGGCGCGGGCCAAAATATCGAAAACAACCCCATGCAAAGGAGCCGGCGGCGGCCGACGTTCGACCAGCCAACTTGACACGTCGGGCAACTCAGGGATATTCTTCTAATATTCCGAAATCGTGCAATCCGCGTCATGCTTTAGCCCCGTCATCCTGAGGAGCGCGCTCTTGCGCGCGTCTCGAAGGATGCACGGCCACCAGCCAGGCCGTCGACCCTTCGAGACGCCGCTTCGCGGCCTCAGGGTGACGGTGAGGCGGCGCTGGTCATTCGCTAACGCGCGATGAGATGAGGATGAATCGTGATGCGATGGGCGGGCGGTTACGCCGTCGCCATGTCCGGGAACACCGCCTCGATCTTGGTCTTCAGCGTGGCCGCGTTGAACGGCTTGACGATGTAGTTGTTCACGCCGGCCTTCTTGGCCGCGATCACGTTCTCGGTCTTGGATTCCGCCGTGATCATGATGAAGGGCGTGGTCGCAAGGTTGGGATCGGCGCGGACTTCCTTGAGCAGGTCGTAGCCGGTCATCGGCTCCATGTTCCAGTCGGAAATCACCAGGCCATACTTCTTGCCGCGCATCTTGTTCAGCGCTGCGGAGCCGTCGGAGGCATCGTCGATATTTTCGAATCCAAGCTGCTTGAGAAGATTCCGGATGATGCGGATCATGGTGCTGTAATCATCAACCACCAGAACCGGCATGGACAAATCAACCGCCATCTTTCCCCCCAAAACGACAAACGCAACTTGGCTTCTGCACAAACGCAGCTTTCCGCCAACGACTAACAGCAGGCGTTAAACAGCGCGTTAACCGGCTGAATCCGGATTGTTACGGATTTGACGCGATTTTCGTTAGCCTTGACTTCCACGCCGCCGCCGCGTCACGGTCCGGCCCGCACCAATCATGCTTAAGAATCCTTGAAGAATACCGCTCATGAGCACCGGCTTTACCGTTATCCGCGACAACACCCCCGCAAGCGCCATTCCGAAAGGCGCCGTGGTCGCGATGGGGAATTTCGATGGCGTCCACCTCGGTCACCGCGCCGTGATCGGCGCGGCGCTTGCGATGGGCAGAGCACACGGCGTGCCCGCGCTCGCCGTGACCTTCGAGCCGCATCCGCGCAGCTTCTTCAGCCCGAACACCCCGCAATTCCGTCTCACGGACGAGACCAACAAGCTGCGGCTGCTCGCGGCCACCGGGCTCGCCGGCGCCGTCGTGATGACCTTCGACAAGGCGCGCGCCGGGACCTCGGCACAGGATTTCATTCACCATGACCTGATCGGCCGGCTCGGCATCAGCGGGATCGCGGTCGGTTACGACTTTCATTTCGGCAAGGGCCGGGTCGGCTCGCCGAGCCTCCTGGTCAGCGAAGCGCCGCGGCTCGGCATCGAGGTCGATGTGCAGGCCCATGTCGACATCGAGGAACGCCCGGTTTCCTCCAGCGCCATCCGCATGGCGCTCGCCGAGGGCGAGATCGCGGATGCGACCACGATGCTGGGCGGACCGTGGTTCGTCACCGGCAAGGTGGTCCACGGCGAGAAGCGCGGCCGCGACCTCGGCTACCCCACCGCCAATATCCGCCTCGACAAGCATTGCGGCCTGAAGCACGGCATCTACGCGGTGCGGGTCGGCAAGGGCTCGCAACGGTTCGACGGCGTCGCAAGCTTCGGGCGCCGGCCGACCTTCGACAACGGCGCGCCGCTGCTCGAGGTGTTCCTGTTCGACTTCAAGGGCGATCTGTACGACGCGGTCCTTGATGTCGCATTCATCGGTTTCATTCGCGAAGAGCTGAAATTCGACACCATCGAGGCGTTGATACGCCAGATGGATGACGACAGCGCCAAGGCGCGCGCGCTACTTGCCGCGGCGCCCGACGCGTTCCCGCAGCTCGGAGTGATTGGTTGAACAGGACTGAAAAGCAAAAAATGCTGGCGGGCGAGCTGTATCGCCCGGATGCGGAGCTCGCCGCCGACCATACCGCGGCGGAACACTGGATGACGCGCTACAACGCATCGGGCGCATCGTCCGCGGCCGAGTTGCACGCGCTGCTCGGCGAGCGCTTCCGCAAGGTCGGCAGGGATGCCGTGATCCGGCCGCCGTTCTTCTGCGACTACGGCAGCAATATCAGCCTCGGCGACGGCGTGTTCCTCAACTTCAATTGCGTGATCCTCGACGTCGTCGAGGTCACGATCGGCGATCGGACCCAGATCGGACCCGCGGTGCAGATCTATACCGCCGACCACCCGCGCGATGCCGAAACCCGCCGCGCCGGGCTGGAATTCGGCCGCCCGATCCGGATCGGCAGCGACGTCTGGATCGGCGGGGGTGCCATCATCCTGCCCGGCGTCACGATCGGCGACGGCGCCCTGGTCGGGGCCGGCAGCGTGGTCACACGGAACGTCGCCCCCGGCGCGATCGTGGCCGGAAATCCGGCCCGGGCACGGCTGGCCTAGAGCGGGATGAAGTCAGGTTGAATCGGTTTGACCGCGGGTTCGGTCCACCTCTCCCCGGCGGGGAGAGGTCGATTTGCGCAGCAAATCGGGTGAGGGGCCGCAGCTCCACCGAGAGACCTTAACCCCTCACCCGGCGCTTCGCGCCGACCTCTCCCAAGGGAGAGGTGAACTCGCCGCCGTCGCTCCAGCTCAACCAAGTCCCGCTCTAGGGGCGGTCCCGCGGTACGGGCCGCAGGCCACCGGGGGCTTTGCGATTTCCCCGTCCGGCTGCTATGGAAACCCCATGTTTTCGCGGCGCATCATACGGATTAGCTGCCCGGCTTCCGCCTGAGCCTGAAGGCTCGGCGCAAGACCGGGACTTCGCCGTTTCACCCGCGATTGATCGCGTATCCGCGCCCGCACCTGCCAAATCAGAGCTTTCATGTCCGACAAGCCGCAAAAGACCGACGCCCAAAAGACCGACGTTAGGGACTATTCCAAGACCCTTTACCTGCCGCAGACGGAATTCCCGATGCGCGCCGGCCTGCCGCAGCGCGAGCCGGAAATCCTGAAATACTGGAACGAGATCGGCCTCTACGACAAGCTCCGCCGGGAAGCCGAGGGCCGCGCCAAATTCGTGCTGCATGACGGCCCGCCCTACGCCAACGGCAACATCCATATCGGGCACGCGCTGAACAAGATCCTCAAGGACGTCGTGACCAAGAGCCAGCAGATGCTCGGTTTCGACTCCAACTACGTGCCGGGCTGGGACTGCCACGGCCTGCCGATCGAATGGAAGATCGAGGAGGAGAACTACCGCTCCAAGGGCAAGCAGAAGCCCGACTTCCGCGACTCGGCGGCGATGGTCGCGTTCCGCAGGGAATGCCGTGCCTATGCGACGCACTGGATCAACGTGCAGCGCGAGGAGTTCAAGCGGCTCGGCATCATCGGCGACTGGGATCATCCCTACCAGACGATGAGCTATCCGGCCGAAGCCCAGATCGCCCGCGAGCTGATGAAGTTCGCGGCCAACGGCACGCTCTATCGCGGCTCGAAGCCGGTAATGTGGAGCGTGGTCGAGAAGACCGCGCTTGCCGAAGCCGAGGTCGAATACGAGGACCACACCTCCGACATGGTGTGGGTGAAATTCCCGGTCACCTCGCCGGCGCATGGCGCGCTGGCCAATGCCTCGGTCGTGATCTGGACCACCACGCCGTGGACGCTGCCCGGCAACCGCGCGATCTCGTTCTCGCCGAAGATCGCCTACGGCCTCTACAAGGTGACGGATGCGCCGGCGGACAATTGGGCGAAGACCGGCGATCTGTTGATCCTGGCCGACGCGCTTGCCGCCGAGGTGTTCAAGCAGGCGCGCGTCACGTCCTATGAGAAGGTCCGCGATATTCCCGGCGACACGCTGGACGCCGTGGAATGCGCCCATCCGCTGCGCGGCTTCGGTGGCGGCTACGAATTCATCGTGCCGCTGCTCGCCGGCGAGCATGTCACCGACGACACCGGCACCGGCTTCGTGCACACCGCGCCGAGCCACGGCCGCGAGGACTTCGACGTCTGGACGGCCAACACCCGCGAGCTCGATGCGCGCGGCATCCCGACGGCGATCCCGTATACGGTCGACGAGAACGGCGCGTTTACCGCGCAGGCTCCGGGCTTCACCGGCAAACGCGTGCTCAACGACAAGGGCGAGAAGGGCGATGCCAACGAGGCCGTGATCAAGGCGCTGATCGAGGCCGGCAAGCTGCTCGCGCGCGGCCGCCTCAAGCATCAGTATCCGCACTCCTGGCGCTCCAAGAAGCCGGTGATCTTCCGCAACACGCCGCAATGGTTCATCGCGATGGACAAGCCCATCGTAGACGCCCCGGGCAAGCCCGGGGCTACGGACATCGCCGAGAATGGCCATGCGAAAAAGGGCGACACGCTACGCGCCCGCGCGCTGCACGCGATCTCGGTCACGCAATGGGTGCCGCCGGCCGGCGAGAACCGCATCAACGGCATGATCGCCAACCGTCCCGACTGGGTGATCTCGCGGCAGCGCGCCTGGGGCGTGCCGATCGCCGTGTTCGTGCGCGAGAACAGCGACGGCTCGGCCGAGATCCTGCAGGACGAGGTGGTCAACCAGCGCATCACCGAGGCGTTCATGGAGGAAGGCGCCGACGCCTGGTACAGGGACGGCGCCCGCGAGCGTTTCCTCGGGTCACGCGCGTCCGAGAACTGGAAGAAGGTCGACGACATCTGCGACGTCTGGTTCGATTCCGGCTCCACGCACGCCTTCGTGCTGGAAGACCGCCAGAATTTCCCGCAGCTCGGCAACATCGTCCGCAAGGTCGATGGCGGCGACGACACCGTGATGTATCTCGAAGGCAGCGACCAGCATCGCGGCTGGTTCCACTCGTCGCTCTTGGAAAGCGCCGGCACGCGCGGCCGCGCGCCCTACGACATCGTGCTCACCCACGGCTTCACGCTCGACGAGAACGGCCGCAAGATGTCGAAATCGCTCGGCAACACCGTCGAGCCGCAGAAGGTGATCAAGGATTCCGGCGCGGACATCCTGCGCCTGTGGGTGTGCGCCACCGACTATGCCGACGACCAGCGCATCGGCCCGGAGATCCTCAAGAACACCATCGAGACCTACCGCAAGCTGCGCAACTCGATCCGCTGGATGCTCGGCACGCTGCATCATTTCAAGCCGAGCGAGAAGGTCGCCTTTGCCGAGATGCCCGAGCTCGAGCGGCTGATGCTGCACGAGCTCGCCGGCCACGCCGAGACCATCCGCAAGGCCTATGCCGACTTCGACTACAAGACCGTGGTCGCAAGCCTTGCGGCGTTCATGAACTCCGAGCTGTCGGCGTTCTACTTCGACATCCGCAAGGACACGCTGTATTGCGATCCGCCGTCCTCGGTGGCGCGCAAGGCGGCGCTGACCACGATCGATCTGCTCTGCGACGCGATCCTGAAATGGCTGGCGCCGATCCTCAGCTTCACCACCGACGAAGCCTGGCGGATGTATCGGCCGAACGCCGAGCCTTCGGTGCATCTGACGCTGTTCCCCGAAGGTCTCGAGCAGTTCCGCGACGACGCGCTTGCCGCGAAATGGGAGACGATCCGCAACGTTCGCCGCGTCGTCACCGGCGCGCTCGAACTCGAACGCGCCGCCAAGCGCATCGGCTCCTCGCTCGAGGCATCGCCGGTGATCTACGTCGCCGACAGGCAGATGCTGGCCACATTGTTCGACATCGATCTCGCCGAGGTCTGCATCACCTCGAACTACGAGGTGCGCGAGGGCGAGGCGCCGGCGAACGCCTTCCGCCTCGATGCCGTGCCTGGCGTTGCGGTCGTGGTCGAGAAGGCGGTCGGCACCAAATGCGCCCGTTCGTGGAAGATCCTGCCGACGGTGGGCGAGGACCCCGAATATCCCGACGTCTCGCCGCGCGACGCGCAAGCGCTGCGCGAATGGAAGGCGCTGGGGGGCAGCGCCTAACGTCCTCTGTCGTCCCTGCGAAAGCAGGGACCCATAACCACCGCTGCCTGCAATGGATTGAGGTTGATGACTCCGAGTCATTCAAGCAACGCCCGACACGGCGTATGGGTCCCGGCCTTCGCCGGGACGACACCTTTGGTGGGCTGGCAATGACCCCTCCCGTTCGCGCCGGTGTGCTTGCGGCGATCATCACCCTGATCGCCGACCAGGCCTCCAAGCTCTGGCTGCTCCACGTCCTGGATATCGCGCGTCACGCCCCGGTGCGGGTGACGCCGTTCTTCGACCTGGTGCTCGCCTGGAATCCAGGGATCAGTTTCGGCTGGTTCCAGAGCGAGACCCCGGCGGCCCAGATCCTGCTGATGGTGATCAAGGCCGCGGCCGTGATCGCGCTGGCGATCTGGATGGCGCGGTCGCGGACCTGGCTCGCGACGGTGTCGCTCGGCCTGATCATCGGCGGCGCCATCGGGAACGGCATCGACCGCTTCGCCTATGGCGCGGTGGTCGATTTTGCCCTGCTTCATGCCGAGATCGGGGGAAAAACCTTCAATTGGTACATCTTCAACCTTGCCGATGTAGCCATCGTTGCTGGCGTGGCAGCCCTATTGTATGATTCCGTGGTGGGGACCCCCGCCGTAAAAGCGCCCTGATCCCGGCCGATACGAGCCGGTCAGCGGTCGACACCTGCTCAAGCGGAACTGTGCCTAAGCCAGTGATCGCTTTGGCGAATTTTGAGATGGGAATGGCGCGATGCGCAACACCAAAGCCCGCGGTTACCTGATCGAGACGTCCCGGCTGCCGCTGATGCGCGGCCTGCGCCTGGCGTTCGTCGCAGCCGGGATCGGCCTTGTCATGACGGCCGGCCCGGTGCGCGCCGGCGACGATGAGGATGACGGCGACGACGGCCTGACCTTCGAAGAGCGGATCGTCGACAATCTGATGACCGGGCTCGGCGCCAAGAGCGCGGCCAGCAAGGGCATCGACTACCGCGAGCGCTCGCCGCTGGTGGTGCCGCCCAAGCTCGATTTGCCCCCGCCGGCATCGACCGCCCAGGTCAACGCGCCGAACTGGCCGAAGGACCCTGATCTCGCGGCGCGCAAGGCTGCGATCGCGGCGCGCAAGAAGGAAGTCAAGAAGGAGCCGTGGCAGTCGGCGGTGGCGTTGACGCCGGCCGAGATTGAGGCCGGCCGCAAGCAGCAGACCGCCACCGATGGCCGCAAGGAGCCGCTCGAGCCCGGCGTGAGCACCAATCCGTCGCTGATGCCGAGCCAGCTCGGTTACACCGGCGGCCTGCTCGGCATGTTCAAGGGGAACAGCAGCGAGTCCAAACCCTTCAAGGGCGAGCCGACGCGCGATTCCCTGACTGAGCCGCCTCCGGGCTACCAGACGCCGTCCGCGGGCTATGCCTACGGCACCGGCCCGCAGGCGCCGATGGCGAAGGAAGGCCAGTACGACGTCATGACCGGAAAACCGGTGCAGTGATCGCTTGGCCCGTTCGGGCGAAGGCTGACATGAGCAAAGCTTAATGCGGGGCGGCGGGTGTCTCTCCGCTTCGTGACCATGGGCACGGCAACGACCGTGTACGATGGCTTGCTTTCGCGCCCCGGCTGTGTATCCGGGCTTTCATAAGGACCATGATGCGCTCTCGCCGATCGATCGCCCTGTTCGCTGCCGCATTTGTTTCCACCATCCCGCTGCCGGGTGCCAGCCTCCGCGCCCAGACCACCGTCACCTCGGAACGCCCCGCCAGTTTCACGCTCGATAACGGCCTGCAGGTCGTGGTGATCCCCGACCACCGCACGCCGGTGGTGACGCAGATGATCTGGTACAAGGTCGGCTCGGCCGACGAGACGCCCGGCAAATCGGGCCTCGCGCATTTTCTCGAACACCTGATGTTCAAGGGCACCGCCAAGCATCCGGCGGGCGAGTTCTCGCAGACCGTGCTGCGCGTCGGCGGCAATGAGAACGCCTTCACCTCGGTTGACTACACCGGCTACTTCCAGCGCGTGCCGCGCGAGCAGCTGCCGACCATGATGGAGTTCGAGGCCGACCGCATGACCGGCCTGATCCTCAAGGACGAGAACGTGCTGCCCGAGCGCGATGTCGTCCTCGAGGAGTTCAACATGCGGGTTGCCAACAACCCGGATGCAAGGCTGACCGAGCAGATCATGGCCGCGCTTTATCTCAACCATCCCTATGGCCGGCCGGTGATCGGCTGGCACCAGGAGATCGAGAAGCTCGACCGCGAGGATGCGCTCGCCTTCTACCGGCGCTTCTATGCGCCGAACAACGCGATCCTGGTCATCGCCGGCGACGTCGACGTCAAGGATATCCGTCCGCTGGTCGAGAAGAATTTCGGCCCGATCCCGGCACAGCATGCGATCCCCGAGAAGCGGGTCCGGCCGCAGGAGCCGACACCGGCCGCGCCGCGCACCGTGACGCTGTCGGATCCGCGCGTCGAGCAGCCGAGCCTGCGCCGCTATTACCTGGTGCCCTCGGCGACGACAGCGGCTTCAGGCGAGAGCCAGGCGCTCGATGTGCTCGCGCAGTTGATGGGCGGCGGCGCTAACTCCTATCTCTATCGCTCGCTGGTGATCGACAAGGGCCTCGCGATCTCGGCCGGCGCCGGCTACCAGGGCACCTCGCTCGATCCGTCGCAATTCTCGATCTCGGTGACGCCGAAACCCGGCGTCGAGTTCGCGCAGATCGAGGACGCGATCGACAAGGTGATCGCCGACCTCGCGCAGAACCCGGCGCGCGCCGAGGATCTCGAACGGGTCAAGACCCAGCTCATCGCGGAGGCGATCTACGCCCAGGACAACCAGGCGACACTGGCACGCTGGTATGGCGGCGCGCTGACCACCGGGCTCAGCATCGAGGATATCCGCAGCTGGCCGGATCGCATTCGCGCCGTCACCGCCGAGCAGGTGCGCACTGCCGCCGCCAGCTGGCTCGACAAGAAGCGGTCGGTGACCGGCTATCTGATCAAGGACACTGCGCCGAAACGCGAGGAGAAGCGCTCGTGATCTATTCCCTCACCCGCCGCGCGGCGCTGATCGGCGGCGCCTGCGCCGCACTGCTGACGCTGACGTCGGCGCCCTCGCAGGCCGCGGCCAAGATCCAGCGGCTGGTCTCGCCCGGCGGCATCGAGGCGTGGTTCGTGCAGGACGCGACCGTGCCGCTGATCGCGATGGAATATTCCTTCAGCGGCGGCGCCAGCCAGGATCCGCCCGGCAAGCCCGGCGTCGGCAATCTGGTCGCCGACCTGCTCGACGAGGGCTCCGGCGATCTCGATTCCAAAACCTATCATGAGCGGCTCGAGCGCCGCGCCATCGAGCTCGGCTTCCAGTCGAACCGCGATCAATTCCGCGGCTCGCTGCGCATGCTCAAGGACAACAAGGACGAAGCCTACGACCTGTTGCGGATGGCGCTGACCTCGCCCCACTTCAAGCCGAAGGACGTCGAACGGATCCGCGCCCAGGTGATCGCCAACCTGCGCCGCGAATCGACCAATCCGTCCTCGCTCGCCGGCCGCAAGTTCCTCGAGCTCGCATTCGGCGATCATCCCTATGCCAGGACGGCCACCGGCACGCTCGACAGCGTGCCGACCATCCAGATCCCGGATCTCAAGGACTATACCCGCCGCATCATCGCCAAGGATACGCTGCGCGTTGCCGTGGTCGGTGACGTCGATCCCGATACGCTCGGCAAGCTGCTGGACAAGACCTTTGGCGGCCTGCCGGCGAAGGCCGAATTGACGCCCGTCCCCGACGTCGTGGCGACCAGGCCGCCGCAGCGCGCCTTCGTCCCGCTCGACGTGCCGCAGACCGTCGTCACCTTCGGCGGCCCCGGGATCAACCGGCACGATCCGGACTTCATGGCGGCCTATGTGGTGAACCACATTCTCGGCGGCGGCGGACTGTCGTCGCGGCTCTACAAGGAAGTGCGCGAGAAGCGCGGGCTGGCCTACTCGATCTATGAAGCGCTGGTCTGGATGGATCACTCCGCGCTGTTCATCGGCAACACCGGCACCCGCGCCGATCGCGCCGGCGAGACCGTCGATGCGATCGAAGCGGAAGTCCGCCGCATCGCCGACGAAGGTCCGACGCAGAAGGAGCTCGACGAGGCGAAGTCCTACCTGAAGGGCTCGCAGATGCTGGCGCTCGACACCTCCTCCAAGCTCGCGCAGGCGATGCTGCAATACCAGCTCGACAAGTTGCCGATCGATTACATCGAGAAGCGCAACGCCATCGTCGACGCGGTGACGCTCGACGACGCCAAGCGGGTCGCCAAGCGGCTCTGGGGCAACGGCCTGCTTACCGCAATCGTCGGCCGCGCCCCGCAAGCCGCGGCGCAGCCGGTGTCCGCGCCGCCGAAGGCGAACTGACGCGTTTCGGCGGGCGTCCGCTTCTTCATACACCACCGTTGTGGCCACCCCTCTCCCCACCCTCCCCCGCAAGGGGGGAGGGAGCCTGAGAGGCGTGCTCACCTCACAGCGAGTCACCGCAAACACTACCGCTCATTCTCGGGCCGTCAGGGACGTATAGGCGGTAGGGCTCCCTCCCCCCTTGCGGGGGAGGGTGGGGAGAGGGTAAGCCGCGCGCGGCGCTCTCAGACGTACCCAACGCTGCATCTACGCAGCTGAAGCACGCACAGCACAAACCCGCTATCCTGCAGCCTGCCGATTCTTCCCTCCATGGGTGATGTCATGCTGCGGGTGTCCCGCGACCTTGCGATCGACGAGAACGACATTGAGATCGTCTTTGTCCGCGCCTCCGGCCCGGGCGGGCAGAATGTCAACAAGGTCTCGACCGCGGCGCAGCTTCGCTTCGATACCAACAAGATTGCATTGCCGGCGGACGCCGCGCAGCGGCTGGCGCGGCTCGCCGGCAGCCGCATGACCAAGGACGGCGTGATCGTGATCCACGCCTTCCGCTTTCGCACCCAGGAACGCAATCGCACTGATGCGATCGATCGGCTGCTCGAGATGTTGAGGGAGGCGATGGTGCGGCCGACACCGCGGCGGCCGACCAAGCCGACGCTCGGCTCCAAGCAGCGCCGGCTCGAGGGCAAGAAGCGCCGCAGCGACATCAAGGCGGGACGCGGCGCGCGCCGTTTCGACGATTAAAGCGTTTTCGAGCGAAGTGGATACCGCTTCGCGTGAAGAATACGCGTTAAACCAGAATCTAGAGCCCCCGTTCCGATTCAATCGGAACGGATCATGCTCCAGGGAACGCCGGACGCAGCGCACGCGGCACTGCATCCGGGATCCGGTCAGCGTACCAGACGCGTTTTCGCGCGAAGCGGATGTCGGTTCGCGCGAAGGAAACGCGTCAGAGCAAGAAGCTGGAGTTCCGGTTCTGATCGATCAGAACCGGCAAGGCTCTAGTACTTCTTGGTTGCAGGCGCCATCTCGGAACCGCCCGATTTCGGTGCCGTGCGTCCGCTGCCGACCGTTCCCTTGCTGCCTGACTTGGCGGTGGCACCGCTCTTCTGCGTCGGCGCAGTCGGCTGCGCCGCCATGTCCTCATCGCCGCTGCCGGACATGCCGCCGCCCTGCTGCATGGTACCTCTGCCCTGTGCACCGCCGCGAAGCTGGGTATCCGGTGCAGTCGTTCCCTGTGCCAGGACCGGGCCGGCCATCGCGGCCGAGATGGCAAGGGCGAGCACGCTGGTTTTTGCAAACGTCATCCACTTCTCCTGGGATTTTAATTGACGATGGAGGAGCGGCGCAGGTGGTGCGCCGTTTGCAGCGCCGACCCTGAACCCCATCGCGCGAGACTGCATTTTCCGCAAACGGCGCACGCGAGATGCAAGCTGCGTCGTGTGGTGATCGTGCAGGGATTTCGCGGTCATTTTGCGAAATTGTCGTCCGCATATGCGGCAACCACCGGTTCCGCGCCAGATCACCGCCCAGCTTTGTTCTGCTGTGAAACAGCCCGCTACTACCAACGGCGGATTTCAGCCTCTTACAGTCACCGCACAGAGGCGGTGATGTAGATGACAAAGCTGCGCGCAAGGCGGACGTTGGGGCTGGGATTTTGCAGCGCAATGCTTGCAGTGCAAATGGCCGGCGCGCAGATGCCCTTGCCCGCCGCCAAGCCGCCCGATGGGGCGACGCTGTTCAAGCAGCAATGCGCGACCTGCCACACCACCAACATGTCGGATGCCGTCCGGCAGGGACCGTCGCTCTACGGGATCGTCGGCCGCCATGCCGGCAAGGCCGACGGATTCAAATATTCCGCGGGCTTCGGCAAGGCCGATTTCGTCTGGGACGACGCCAGGCTCGATGCCTGGCTGACCAATCCGCAGGAGGTGATCCCTGGCGCCGTGATGGCCTACCGGCAGGCCAAGCCGGAAACCCGCGCCATGATCATCGCCTATCTGAAGGAGCTGAACTGAATGGCGAAACCCGTGCATTCGATGATCCGCGTGTTCGACGAAGCAAAAGCGCTCGACTTCTACCAGCGCGCGTTCGGCCTGGAGATCGCGGACAATCTGAGATTTCCCGATTTCGCGCTGATCTATCTGCGCCATCCCTCCTCGCCGTTCGAGGTCGAGCTCACGGTCAATTTCGATCGCAAGGAGCCCTACACGCTCGGCGACGGCTACGGCCATCTCGCCGTCATCGTCGATGACGTCGATGCCGAGCACGCGCGCTTCGAAAAGGAGAACCTGTCGCCCGGGCCGCTGCGCGACTTCAAGCATGACGGCAAGACGCTGGCGCGCTTCTTCTTCGTCTCCGATCCCGACGGCTACAAGATCGAGGTGATCCAGCGCGGCGGGCGCTTCGGCTAGAGCATGATCCGGAAAAGTGGAGACCGGTTTTCCGACAGGATCATGCTCAAGCAAAAAGAGCATGCTCAGACAACAAGGCAATTGCACAAATAAAAATTGACGGAGGAACCCATGAGAGAAATCGATCGACGCAGCAGATATGACCGGCGTGTCTTTCTCAAAGGCGCGGCCGTGACCGCACCCGCAGTCGCGATTGCGACCTCGACGGGGCTCGGCATCACCGATGCGTGGGCCGAAGGCGCCACGACGCTGACGCCGGCCACGCTGAAGACGCTGCTGAAGATGGCTCGCGATATCTATCCGCACGATTTCCTCGGCGACAGCTACTACATCGCAGCGGTCAAGCCGTGGGATGAGAAGGCCGCGAAGGATCCGGCGGTCAAGTCGCTGATCAATGACGGCGTCACGAGGCTCGATCAGGCGGCCAACGACCGCCACAAGATGCCTTATGTCCAGGTCGCCTGGGAAAACGACCGCGTCGTGCTGCTGCAACAGATCGAGCAAAGCGCGTTCTTCCAGAAGATCCGCGGCGACCTCATCGTCTCCATCTACAACAACAAGGAGGTGTGGCCGCGGTTCGGCTACGAGGGCTCCTCCGCCGAGCATGGCGGCTACATCAAGCGCGGCTTCGCCGATATCGACTGGCTGCCGAAGGTCTGAACGGGTCGGGAGGAAACAATGGCAAAATTCGATCTGAATGACAGCGGCGTTGTGGTGATCGTCGGCTCCGGTGCCGGCGGCGGAACGCTCGGCAATGAACTGGCGCAGAAGGGCGTCAAGGTCGTGATCCTCGAGGCCGGCCCGCGCATCGAGAACCAGGACTTCATCAACGATGAATGGGACAGTTTTACCCAGCTCGCCTGGTCCGACGCGCGCTCGACCTCGGGCAGCTGGCGCGTCCACCAGGACTTTCCGGGCCTGCCGGCCTGGATCGTGAAGGCGGTCGGCGGCTCGACCACGCACTGGGCCGGCGCATCGCTGCGCTTCGACGAGCACGAGTTCAAGATCAAGTCGGCCTATGGCGCCATTCCCGGCGCCAACCTGATCGACTGGCCGATCACGCTCGCCGAAATGGAGCCGTGGTACGCCAAGGCCGAGGACAAGATGGGCGTCACCCGCACCAACGGCATCCCGGGATTGCCCGGCAACAACAACTTCAAGGTGATGGAAGCCGGCGCGAAGAAGCTCGGCTACAAGGAGGTGCACACCGGGCGGATGGCGATCAACAGCGAGCCGCGCGACGGCCGCGGCTCCTGCCAGCAGATCGGCTTCTGCTTCCAGGGCTGCAAGTCGGGCGCCAAATGGTCGACGCTCTACACCGAGATCCCGAAGGGCGAAGCCACCGGCAATCTCGAAGTGCGTCCCGGCAGCATGGTGATCAAGATCGAGCACGACCAGTCCGGCAAGGTCACCGGCGTGGTCTATGCCGATTCGACCGGCGCCATGCAACGCCAGAAGGCCCGCGTCGTCGCGGTCGCCGGCAACTCGATCGAGAGCCCGCGGCTGCTGCTCAACAGCGCCTCCACCATGTTCCCGGACGGGCTCGCCAATTCATCCGGCCAGGTCGGCCGCAACTACATGCGGCACATGACCGGCAGCGTGTATGCGAGCTTCGAGAAATCGGTGCACATGTATCGCGGCACCACGATGGCCGGCATCATCCGCGACGAGGCCAAGAACGATCCGAAGCGCGGCTTCGTCGGCGGCTACGAGATGGAGACGCTGTCGCTCGGCCTGCCCTTCATGGCCGCGTTCCTCAATCCCGGCGCCTGGGGCCGCAGCTTCACCAGCGCGATCGAGGGCTATCCGCGGATGGCCGGCATGTGGCTGGTCGGCGAGGACATGCCGCAGGAGACCAACCGCATCACGCTGGATCCGAAGATCAAGGACAAGTTCGGCATGCCGGTCGCCAGCGTGCATTTCGACGATCATCCGAACGACGTCGCGATGCGCGATCACGCCTACAAGCAGGGCTCCGCGGTCTATGAGGCGGTCGGCGCCACCGTCACCTATCCGACGCCGCCCTATCCCTCGACCCACAACATGGGCACCAACCGGATGAGCGAGAAGCCGCGCGACGGCGTGGTCAACAAGTTCGGTCAGACCCACGACATCAAGAACCTGTTCGTCTCCGACGGCAGCCAGTTCACGAGCGGTGCTGCCTGCAACCCGACGCTGACGATCGTGTCGCTGGCGATCCGGCAGGCCGACCACATCGCCGGCGCAATGCAGCGCAAGGAGATCTGAGACGGTGCTGCGCTCCCTCGCCCCGTTCTTACGGGGAGAGGGTTGGGGTGAGGGGCTTTCTCCGCATATCCGGCGCTAGCTGCGTTTGCGGAGACTCCCCCTCACCCGGAACGCATCTAGCGATGCGTTCCGACCTCTCCCCGCACGCGGGGCGAGGTAAAACGGAGTGAGCTGCTCGATACGAAGTAAACTCATCTCGGTTCAGCAAGAAAATCCAGTTCCCCTCTCACTGAAGCGGCCTTGCCCAACAGGACAAGGCCGCTTTCTTCTTTGCGTGATGGACCGGTGCGAAATCTATTCCGCGGCATCCATGATCGCCGCCGCCCCGCGATAGTCCGGAACGACCGCCGGCGCATTCGCCTTGGCGCGGTAGATCAGGCAGGAGCAGCGCAGCAGCGAGGCGAAATTGTTCACCTCGCCGTGATGATCCAGCACCTCGTTGTGCAAGGTGGTGAGGAACTTGGCCAGCGTCATGCCTTCCTTGGCCGCGATCTCCTCAAGCGTATCCCAGAACGACATTTCCAGCCGGATCGAGGTGCAATGGCCGTCGATCCGCAACGATCGGGTCTGCGATTCATAGTCGCGTTGCGGCTGATGCGCGAAAAGATGGCACATGGCGTTCCTCCGGCGAGAACTTATAATTTTTCTAAACGATATACCTGTGCGCGCGACCCCACAATCGGGACGTAGGGCGTAACGCACCGGCCGCCGAAGCCAAGCGTCTTCAAGGCGATAGGCCGGACTCATCCCCAACCCGCGTCCGGCCGCCTTATCGGTCCCATGCATTTGCCGGCGCGGCGACTTATAGTAGCGGCCAGCCTCGAATCGCTCTCCAAACGTCCAATCCATGCCCGTCCGCCAGCTTCCCGAACAGCTCGTCAACCGCATCGCCGCCGGCGAAGTGGTCGAACGCCCCGCGAGCGTGGTCAAGGAACTGGTCGAGAACGCAATCGACGCCGGCGCCAGCCGGATCGACGTTTTCACCGATGGCGGCGGGCGGCGCCGGATCGGCATCACGGACGACGGCGGCGGCATGACCCGCGCGGACCTTGCGCTTGCGGTCGACCGTCACGCCACCTCCAAGCTCGACGACGAAGACCTGCTGCGCATCCGCACGCTCGGGTTCCGCGGCGAGGCGCTGCCCTCGATCGGCGCGGTCGCAAAGCTCGGCATCACGACGCGTCATGCCAGCGAGCCGCATGCCTGGTCGCTGTCGGTCGAAGGCGGGGAGAAGTCCGAGGTCATGCCGGCCGCGCTCGGCCAGGGCACCCGCGTCGAGGTCAACGAACTCTTCTACGCCACGCCGGCGCGGTTGAAGTTCCTCAAGACCGACCGCACCGAGGCAGAGGCGATTCGCGAGGTGGTGCGGCGGCTCGGCATGGCGCGCCCGGACATCGCCTTCACGCTGGCCGGCGAAGAGCGCGCGCCGGTCACCTGGGCCGCGGCGCTGCCCGGCGCGGCCGGCCGGCTGACCCGGCTCGGCGATATCCTGGGTGCGGACTTTCGCGCCAGTGCGATCGAGGTGCGCGCCGAGCGCGAGGGTGTCGTGGTCGAAGGCTTTGCCGCCGCGCCGTCGCTGACCCGCGCCAATGCGCTCGGGCAATATCTGTTCGTCAACGGCCGCCCGGTGCGCGACAAGCTGATCCTCGGCGCCGTGCGCGCGGCCTATTCCGACTATCTGCCGCGTGACCGCCATCCCGTCGTGGCGCTGTTCGTGACCTGCGACCCGCAGGAGGTCGACGCCAATGTGCATCCGGCCAAGACCGAAGTGCGCTTCCGCAATGCCGGCCTGGTGCGCGCCCTGATCGTGCACGCCTTGAAGGAAGGCCTCGCGCGCGAGGGCAAGCGCACCGCGGCCAATACCGCCGACGGCGCCGCGCTCTCGGCCTTCCGCCCCGCCTTCACGCCGCCGCGCCCGGGCAATTGGGACTGGCGCGGCTCGCCGTCCTATCCGACTGGTCCGATGCGCGCGTTCGACGGCGCGCCGGCGCCTGCCTTCGCCGAGCCGGGACAGGCCGCCTTCGACGTCGGCACGCCGACCGCCGATGTGCGCTTCGAGGCCGCGCCCGCACCCGACCTGCTCGACCGTCCGCTCGGCGCTGCGCGCACCCAGATCCACGAGACCTACATCGTCTCGCAGACCCGCGACGGCCTCATCGTGGTCGACCAGCACGCGGCCCATGAGCGCATCGTCTATGAGAAGCTGAAGGCCTCGCTGGCGAAGAACGGCGTGCAGCGGCAGATCCTCCTGATCCCCGAGATCGTCGAGCTCGATGAGGCGACTGTCGAGAAGCTGCTCGATCGCGGCGAGGAGCTGGCGTCGTTCGGGCTGGCTATCGAATCCTTCGGCCCCGGCGCCGTCGCCGTGCGCGAGACGCCCTCGCTGCTCGGCAAGTCCAATGCGGCGGGCCTGTTGCGCGACCTCGCCGAGCACATGGCCGAGTGGGACGAGGCGCTGCCGCTGGAACGCCGGCTGATGCACGTCGCCGCGACCATGGCCTGCCACGGCTCGGTCCGCGCCGGCCGCCGCCTCAAGCCGGAGGAGATGAACGCGCTGCTCCGCGAGATGGAAGACACGCCGAACTCCGGCCAGTGCAACCACGGCCGCCCGACCTATGTCGAATTGAAGCTGAGCGATATCGAGAAGCTGTTCGGGCGGCGGTGAAGATTCCGTAGGATGGGTAGAGCGCTAGCGAAACCCATCATCTCGCCGCACAGACGTAGCTTGATGGGTTTCGCTGCGCTCTACCCATCCTACGAATTTTGCCGAGTGAACACCTCCAGCGCCGTGCGCAACTGCGCGATCCATTCGTCGCCATCCTCGAACCCGCCTGCCGCGATCCGCTGACAGGCCTGATCGAGATCATCACCATCGGCCGCGCGCTTGCCGACCTGCCGGACGATCGCGGCATAGCCGTCCACCAGCAGCACGAGGCCGGGCGCGCTCGCTGCAACATATTGCTCCCGCGCATCGCGGAACAGCCGGGACGCGTCGTCGTAGCGGCCGAGCGCAAGGTCGAAGGCCCCCACCATCCAGACGCCCGTTCCCTCGCGCAGCGGTGCGAGCCCCAGGCTCCGCACCAGCGCTAACGAACGTTCCGCAAGCTCGCGTGCGGCCAGCAGATTGTCCTGATTGATCGGCTTGTCGGACACGCTCCAGCCCGGCCAGCAATCGGCCGCCGCATTGAACGTCCAGCGCTGGACCATCATGAGCACTTCACGTTCGTCACCATCCTGCGCGCCGCGACGGCGTTCGATCTGGTCGGCGGCATCGCGCGCTGCGGCAAGCAGCGCCGCATCATCGCCAGCGCCGCGCAACGCCTTGACCTGCGTCTCCAGCTGACCGGCCAGCCCGGCAAGAGTGTCGGCCATGGTTCGCGCTCCGCTAGCGGTGATGAATCAGTATCGCGTAGGATGGGTAGAGCGCGGCGAAACCCATCATCTCTCCCGCGGCTCAGAAGTTGATGGGTTTCGCTTCGCTCTACCCATCCTACGAATTCTGCTTTCGCAGGGACGACAGATTAGATTGCGGCGACAGCTCGCAAAAACACGAACTCCGTGTCGTCATAGGCGCGCCGCTCGAGCTCCTCGAAGCCCTCGGGCGCCGCGAACGCCGCGGCCTTTGCCTCTTCCACCACAAGCAGCGCACCCGGCGTCAGCCAGCCGCCATCGCGCAGCGAGGCGAGCGCCTTCTCGGCCAGCCCCTTGCCATAGGGCGGATCGAGAAACACCAGCGAGAACGGCTCGACCGGATGTGCAGGTCCAAGATCGGTGGCATCGCGGCGATAGACCTTGGTCGTGCCGCCGAGGCCGAGCGACTCGACATTGTTGCGCAGCAGCGCCCGCGCCTCGGCGCCATTGTCGACGAACAGCGTGAACCTGGCGCCGCGCGAGACCGCCTCGATGCCGAGCGCGCCGGTGCCGGCAAACAGATCGAGCACGCGCGCATCCTCAATCGGATTGTCGTAGGCGTGGATCAGGATATTGAACACGGACTCGCGCAGGCGGTCCGCGGTCGGGCGGATCTCGTGGCCCGACGGCGAAGCCAGGTTGCGGCCCTTCAGCCTGCCCCCAACGACACGCATTGACCGTTACTCGTCCTTCGGCGTGAGATCGCGCTTGCCGTGATAGCCGCGCTTGGGACGGCGCGGCGGGCCGTAGCCGCTGGCCTCGTCCTCGTTACGGGCACGCGCTTCCTCGCTGCCGGTGCGCTGCACCAGCACGCGGCGGCCCTTGCGATCATTGATGGTTTCGCGCTTGCTGGGCTTCGGCTTCCTGGCGGGCATATCGTCGCCGTCGGCTGGGTCACGCTGCTCCGGCCGCGTGAAGTCGGCACCCGCGATCTTGGCGATCTTCTCGCCGAGCTGCTCGCGCAGCACCCGCGTCTTGACCTCCTCGACCTTGCCCTCCTCGAGCTCGCCGAGCTGGAACGGGCCGTAGGAGATCCGGATCAACCGGTTCACCTCGAGCCCGAGATGCGCCATCACATTGCGCACCTCGCGATTCTTGCCCTCGCGGATCGCGAACACCACCCAGACGTTGGAGCTCTGGTCGCGCTCCAGCGTCGCGTCGATCGGCCCGTATTTGACGCCGTCGACCTCGACGCCACCCTTGAGCTGGTCGAGCTGGCCCTGTGTCACTTCGCCATGCGCGCGCACGCGATAGCGGCGCAGCCATCCGGTGTCGGGGTGCTCCAGTGTCCGCGCCAGGCCGCCGTCATTGGTCAGCAGCAACAGGCCCTCGGTGTTGAAATCGAGCCGGCCGATCGAGATCAGCCGCGGCAAGCCCTCGGGCAGATTGTCGAACACGGTCGGCCGCCCCTCGGGATCGGCATGCGTCGTCATCAGCCCGCGCGGCTTGTGATACATGAACAGCCGCGTCCGCTCGCGCGGCGGCAACGGCTTGCCGTCGACCGCCACCACATCGTTCTCGGTGATATCGAGCGCCGGCGAGTTGATCACGCGTCCGTTGACCGTGACCCGGCCCTGGGTGACGATCTCCTCCGCATCGCGGCGCGAAGCCAGGCCGGCGCGCGCCAGCACCTTGGCGATGCGCTCGCCGGTCTTCTTCGGCTTCGGCTCGGGACGCTCGCGGCGCTCGTCGTAGGAGCGTTCGCGATAGGCGCCGCGGCCGCCGAAGGCCGGGCGCTTCGCAAAGACCTTGCTGTCGTCTTCATTGTCGCGGCGCGGCCGGTCGGAGAAGCGGCCTTCGCTGCGCGGATGTTCCTGCCAGTCGGTGCGGCCTTCGGGGCGCTCGCGGCGGCGATTGTCGCCACCAGCCTCGTCCCGCTCCCAGCGCGGCCGGCTGAACTTCGGCCGCTCATGGCGATCGCCCTGCTCGCGATCGTCGCGTGAGCGCGAGAACCTGGGCCGCTCGCCGCCGCCACGATCATCGCGCGGCCTGTCGTAACGCGGCTTGTCGAAATTGCGCGGGCCGTCGCGGAACGGACGCGAACCCCGCTCCGGACGATCGGAGCCGCCCTCGCGCTTCTGCCATGGCTTGGATTCGCCGCGCGGCGGCCGATCGCCAAAGTCCTTGCGCGGGCCGCGATCGCCACGATCACCCCCGCGATCCGCCGCACCGCGCTTGAACTTGCTGTCGCCACCGAATTTCGGCGCGGGCCGGTCGCCGCCGCGCGAGGGACGATCGCCGAACGATCGCTCGCCACGCGGCGTATACGGCCGCTTCTCGCCGTCGCGCTCGCGCGCCGCGTAAGGCTTGCGGTCGCCGAACTTCCGATCGGAAGACCGCCCCGCCGGGCGGGCATCATCGCGATCGCGCCGCGGCGCGCGGTCGTCGCGATTGAAGTTCGGGCGGTCGCCACGGGGCGTGTAGGGTCGCTTTTCGCCGCCGCGGTCTTCGCGCGGCTTGAACGTGCGCCTCTCGCCATCGCCGTCACGCGCGGGCCGATCACTAGGGTCGCTGTTGCGATCCCGGCGGACCGGCCGATCGCCGCGGGGGCGGTCGTCGCGGTTGAACCTCGGCTTGTCGCCGAACTCGCGGCGCGGCGGACGGTCCTCGCGATCGCCGCGGTAGGGCCGCTTTTCGCCATCACCCTTGCCGGCAAACTTCTTGTCGCCAAAGCCGCGCTTCGCAAACTTCTTGTCCGGGCCACGGGCGGCACCGGAGCGACCCTTGCCGCCGCCGGGTCGATCCCGCCGGCCGCGGGAATCGTTGTTTTTGTCGCTGTCGCGGGGCATGAATGTTCTCGCCTGGAGGTTCAATTGGGGCGCAGGGCAACCGGCGATACGCGCGCCATCTGGGCGCGACTGACGCAAAACCGGCATCCACTTCTGCTGAAGGCGACGCTACTAGCAGGTTTCTTCCGATGATACGAGGCATGTCTGCCCCTTCTTTCATGGATCTGGCGCTAAAAACCGCCGAAAATGCCGGAAAAGCGGGCGAGGTTCCGATCGGATGCGTGATTGTGCGGGGCTATGAGGTGATCGCCACCGCCGGCAACCGCACCCTGACCGACCGCGATCCGACGGCCCATGCGGAAATCCTCGCGATCCGGCAGGCCGCCGAGGCCATCGGCACCGAGCGGCTGGTCGATTGCGACCTCTACGTGACGCTGGAGCCCTGCACCATGTGTGCCGGCGCGATCTCCTTTGCCCGCATCCGCCGGCTCTATTACGGCGCCGCCGACCCCAAGGGCGGCGCGGTCGAGTCAGGCGTCCGGTTCTTCGCGCAGCCGACCTGCCACCATGTGCCGGAGGTCTATGGCGCGGTCGGCGAGACCGAGTCCGCGCGCCTGCTGCGCGAGTTCTTCAGGGAGCGACGCTGACGATCGCGTAGCGCGGACGAAGCGCAGCGCAATCTCTCCCCTCGTCGTCCCGGCGAAAGCCGGGACCCATAACCACAGGGTTGAGTCGTTAGAAAGCTGTGGCCCCAGCGTCGTGCAACAATAACCTTCGGTGGTTATGGGTCCCGGCTTTCGCCGGGACGACATCGAGTGTGTTGCGTCATCGAGAGTCATATATTCACGGTCTCTTCGGATGACGGTGCGCGAGCGGAGTCACCCCGCCAGGAAAAACTCCCGCAGCAGCTTCGCCGTCGCCTCCGGATTCTCCTCGGGCAGGAAGTGCCCCGACGCCACCGGCGCGCCGCTGACATTGGTGGCCCAGGTCTTCCAGGTGTCGAGCGGCGTCGTTGCGGCGCTCGCAACCCCGGCATCGCCCCACAGCGCCAGCATCGGGACCGTGATCTTCTTGCCGGCGTCGACATCGGCCTTGTCGATCTCGTAGTCGGCATAGGCGCCGGCGCGATAGTCCTCGCACATCGCGTGGATGCGCGCGGGATCGCGGAATGGCGCAAGGTAGTGCGCGAGCGCGCGCGGATCGATCGCCTCCAGCGTCTTGCTTTTGGTCTGGCTCGCCATCTTCTCCTTGAGGAAGAATTCGCCATTGTTGGAGATCAACGTCTCCGGCAGCGGATAGGGCTGCGCCAGGAACGCCCAGTGGTAGATCTTCAGCGCCGACAGGCGATTGAGCTTCTGCCAGTAATCATAGGTCGGCGCGATATCGAGCACCGCAAGCTTCGACAGCCGGCCGGGATGATCGAGCGCGAGCCGGTACGACACCCGGCCGCCGCGGTCGTGGCCGGCGAGCGCGAAATGCACATGCCCGAGTTGCTCCATCACCTCGACCATGGTCTTTGCCCACGCTCGCTTGGTGTAGGGCGTATGGTCCTTGTCGCTGTCGGGCATATCGGACCAGCCGTAGCCCGGCAGGTCGGCGATGATCAGCGTGAATGCATCGTCAAGCTTCGGCGCAACTGTGTGCCACATCACATGCGTCGAGGAGAAGCCGTGCAGCAGCAGCAAGGGTGGGCCCTTGCCGCCGACGCGGGCGAAGATGCGGCCCTGCGAGGTGTTGATCCATTTTGATTCATAGCCGGGAAAAAGATCAGCGAGATCAGGCATCGGTAGCTCCTCCCGGTCGCGTGCGCCGTGCTTCAAACTTTGTTCGGCGTTGCTGCTGGCTCAGGTCAGGTTTATGCCATCCTCAAGTCCTGCCAACAACAACATGAAACGAGGAAGTGCCATGTCGATCGATTTCGAAATCCCGGCCGAAGCCAAGGCGATCCGCGAGAAGGTTCGCAAATTCGTCCACGACGAATGCATTCCGGCGGAAAAGGAACTCGACACCAAGCCGCTTGCCGAGGTGCTGGGACCGCTGCGGAAGAAGGCCCGCGCGCAGGGCCTGTGGTGCCCCTTCGTGCCCAAGGAGTACGGCGGTATGGGGCTCGGCCCGCTCGCCAACGCCCTGGTGCAGATGGAGCTCGGCGAGAGCATGCTCGGCGCGCTCTCGATGAACACGCAGGGACCGGACGACGCCTCGATGATGACGATCCTGGCGCACGGCACCGAGTACCAGAAGGAAAAATTCCTCAAGCCCCTGCTGAACGGCGAGAAGCGCATCTGCTTCTCGATGACGGAAAAGGCCGCCGGCGCCGATGCCACCGGCATGCAGACCACCGCCGTGAAGGACGGCAACGAGAACTACATCCTCAACGGCGAGAAATGGTTTTCCTCGTCGGCGAGCGTCGCCGACCTCGCGCTGGTCATGGCGAAGACCGATCCGAACGCGCCGCGCCACAAGCAGTACTCGACCTTCATCGTCGAGCTGCCCAACCCCGGCTACCGCATCAAGCGCAACGTCGCCAACATGGCGATCGAGGGGCCGCATGACGACGTGATCCACGGCGGCCACTCCGAGATCGAGATCAAGGATCTGAAGGTGCCGGCCGACAATCTGCTCGGCGGCGAAGGCAACGGCTTCAACATGGGGCAGCACCGCCTCGCCTACGGCCGGCTGCGCCACGGCATGCACAACGTTGCCAAGGCGCAGCGCGCGCTCGACATGGCGGCCGCCCACGTGACAAAACGCTCGACCTTCGGCCAGCTGCTGGCCGACCGTCAGGCGGTGCAGTTCATGCTCGCCGACTGCGCGAGCGAGCTCTATATCGGCCGGCTGATGCTGCTGCATATCGCCTACAAGGCCGAGAAGGGCCTCGACATCCGCCAGGAGAACTCGATCGCCAAGATCTTCCATGCCCACATGGTGCACAAGGTGATCGACACCGCGATCCAGCTCCACGGCGCGCTCGGCTTCAGCCAGGATACACCGCTGGCGAAGTGGTACACCCAGGTGCGCTCGCAGCGGCTGGTCGACGGCCCCGACGAGGTGCACAAGTGGAAGATCGGCAAGAACGTCATCAAGGCGTTCCGCGAGCACGGCACCACGGCGTCAGCGGCGGGCGGGGATCTGCTCTGACCACTTCGTCATTCCGGGGCGGCGCAACGCGCCGAACCCGGAATCTCGAGATAAGGTGAGAAGGTGCCCACAACATCGAGATTCCGGATCGGCGCGCGATGCGCGTCGTCCGGAATGACGGCGTGGGGCCGAGCCTAGTCTAGCCACTCGCCGCAAACAGCTCCCATGTCCCGGGCAGTCCCTTCAGCTCGAACGCGCCGCGCTCGGCGAATTTCAACCCGGCGCCCGCGACCAGATCGGTCACCACGCGTGACACCAGCACCTCGTTCGAGCCGCACTGCGACATCACGCGCGCCGCGGCGTGTACCGCTATGCCGCCGATATCCGCCCCCCTCACCTCGATCTCGCCGGTGTGCAGGCCTGCTCGCACCGGCAGGCCGATCTGCCGCGCGGCCGAGCCGAACGCCAGCGCACAGCGCACGGCGCGGCCGGGACCGTCGAAGGTCGCCAGAATGCCGTCGCCAGTGCTCTTCACCAGATGGCCGCGATGGCGGCCGACCATCTGCTGTGCGAGTTGATCGTGATCGTCGAGCAGACGTCGCCAACGATGATCTCCCATCACCGCGGCGCTTCGGGTCGAATCGACGATATCGGTGAACAGCACGGTCGCAAGCACACGGTCGAGTTCGGCATCACCACCATCGCGATGGCCGGTGACGAATTCCTCGACATCGCCGAGCATCGCCTCGGTCTCGCCGACCCAATAGTAGTGATCGCAGCCCGGATATTCCACGTATTTCGCGGCGGGGATCGAGCGCGCGACAGCACGGCCGAGCGCCACGGGAACGCGGGCATCGCCGATCCGATGCAGGACAAGCGTCGGAGTCTGGAGCATCGGCAGGATCGTCGTGACGTCGATCGCGCGATTGAGAACGAGCAGCGTCCGCAACGCTCCCGGACTGCTCGACAGCCGCTCGAATTTCGCGATCTGCGCGATCACTTCTGCATTCGTTGCCTGGCTCGGCGCGACAGTCTTGACCGTGTCGCCGGAACCCCAGTTCCGCACGATCTCGTCGCAGCGCAGCTGCCACACGTCGTCCGGCAGGCGATCCTTCGAGCGGGCAAAACTGCCGAGCAGAACGAGATGCGAAACGCGGTCCGGATAGGTCGCTGCAAACAGCACACTCATCGGACAGCCCTCGGAGAAGCCGAACAACACCGCCTTCGTGGAGCTGATGGCATCCATGATGGCCCGGACGTCGTCCATGCGCTGCTCGAGGGAGGGCGCGCCGGTCATCCGATCCGACAATCCCTGTCCGCGTTTGTCGAAGGTCACGACCCGGGCGAAGCGCGACAGGCGGCGCAGCACGGCGGTGTAGCCGGGCATCTCGTGCATGAACTCGATGTGCGAGAACAAGCCGGGGACAAGGATGATGTCGACAGGACCATCGCCCATCACCTGATAGGCGATGCTCGCGTCGGCGCTTTGCGCATAGTGCGTCTCGGGCAGTCTGAAATCCGTCATTCGAAGGCCCCCGGGCGCGCCATTGTCGCCGCTGAGGCCGGATCGATCAACCCTTCTCCGCCTCCACCGCCTGCCAGGCAATGTCGCGACGGCAGAATCCGTCCGGCCATTTGATCCGATCGACAGCCTGATAGGCGCGGTCGCGCGCCTCGGTGACCGTCTTGCCCATCGCGCAGACGTTCAGCACCCGGCCGCCATTGGCGATGATTGCGCCATCCTTCGCCACCGTGCCGGCGTGGAAGATCTCGACGCCCTCGACCTTGGCGGCGTCGTCGAGACCGTCGATCCGCGTGCCCTTGATGTAATCGCCGGGATAGCCCTTGGCCGCCATCACCACCGTCAGCGCCGGGTCCGGATACCAGCGCAGATCGAAGTTCTTCAATTGCCCGTCGATGGAGGCGAGCAGCGCCGGCACGATGTCCGACATCATCCGCAGCATCAGCACCTGGCACTCGGGATCGCCGAAGCGGACATTGTATTCGAACAGTTTTGGGCCCTGCGCGGTCAGCATCACGCCGGCATAGAGCACGCCCTTGAACGGCATGCCGCGGCTCTTCATCCCGGCCACCGTCGGCAGGATGATCCGCGCCATGATCTGGTCGTGCACCTCTGATGTCACGAACGGCGTCGGCGAATAGGCGCCCATGCCGCCGGTGTTCGGCCCCTTGTCGTGATCGAACACCCGCTTGTGGTCCTGCGCCGAGGCCAGCGGGATCGCGGTCTCGCCGTCGCACAGCGCGAAGAAGCTGATCTCGCGACCCGAGAGGAATTCCTCGATCACGACCTCGGCGCCGGCCGAGCCGAACGCGCCCTCGAACATCATCGCAATCGCGGCCTCGGCCTCGGGCAGCGTCTGTGCCACCACGACGCCCTTGCCGGCCGCAAGTCCATCGGCCTTGACCACGATCGGCGCGCCCTGGGCGCGGACATAGGCCACCGCGTCCTTCGCATTGTCGAAGCGGCGATAGGCACCGGTCGGAATGTCGAACTCGCTGCAGAGGTCCTTTGTGAAACCCTTGGAGCCCTCCAGCTGGGCGGCCTGCTTGCTCGGCCCGAACGCCTTGATGTCGACCGCGGCGAGGTCGTCGACGATCCCGGCGGCGAGCGGCGTCTCCGGACCGACCACCACCAGATCGACCGCATTGCGCCGGCAGAATTCGATCACCGCGGCGTGGTCGGCGACGTCGAGCGCGACGCATTCGGCCTCGCGCGCGATCCCGGCATTGCCCGGCGCGCACCAGAGTTTCGTCACCAGCGGGGACGCGGCGATCTTCCACGCCAGCGCATGTTCGCGGCCGCCGGAACCGAGCAGGAGGATGTTCATCTGTGTCGCCGATCAGAGGGGTTGTAACGCCATTTCGTCCGGTTTAGCACGCTCCCGAACCGCAGCAACACGCGGTTCGATCAGATGTGGATATGTGATTCGACGCCCGAAACGCGGCGTCCGGACCTTGCACACGGGGTCGAAAACCCCGATTCTATAGATCAGATGACCGCTGCTCCGAATCTCGTCAACGCGCCTGAATTCACCGTCTCGGAACTCTCCTCCGCCCTGAAGCGGACGGTGGAGGACCGCTTCGGCCATGTCCGTGTCCGCGGCGAGATTTCGGGTTTTCGCGGCCCGCATTCCTCCGGCCACTGCTATTTCGCGCTGAAGGACGAGAGCGCCAAGATCGAGGCGGTGATCTGGAAGTTCGCCCATGCCCGGATGCGCTTCAAGCCGCAGGAGGGCCTCGAGGTCATCGCCACCGGCAAGCTGACCACCTATCCGAATTCCTCGAAGTACCAGATCGTCATCGATTCGCTGGAGCCCGCCGGCGTCGGCGCGCTGATGGCGCTGATGGAGGAGCGCAAGAAGAAGCTCGCCGCCGAGGGCCTGTTCGACGAGGCCCGCAAGCAGCTCTTGCCCTGGCTGCCCGAGGTGATCGGCGTCGTCACCTCGCCGACCGGCGCCGTGATCCGCGACATCCTGCACCGGCTGGAGGACCGCTTCCCCCGCCATGTGCTGGTCTGGCCGGTCAAGGTGCAGGGCGACGGCTCGGCCGAACAGGTGGCGGCCGCGATCCGCGGCTTCAACGCGCTGCCGGAGGACGGCCGGATTCCACGGCCTGATCTCTTGATCGTCGCGCGCGGCGGCGGCTCGCTGGAGGACCTCTGGTCGTTCAACGAGGAGATCGTGGTCCGCGCCGCGGCCGAGAGCCACATCCCGCTGATCTCGGCGGTCGGCCATGAGACCGACATCACGCTGATCGACTTCGTCGCCGACAAGCGCGCGCCGACGCCGACCGCCGCCGCCGAAATGGCGGTGCCGGTGCGCAGCGAGCTGTTCGTCGAGGTTCGGGCGCTCGCCCGCCGCACCATGGTGTGCTGGCAGCGCGCCCAGGAGGCCCGCCGCAACGAGCTGCGCGCCGCGGCGCGGGCGCTGCCGGCGGCGCACGAGCTGCTGGCGATCCCGCGGCAGCGGCTCGATCATCTCGCAGCAGGGCTGCCGCGCGGGCTGAAGGCCAATACGCACGCGCATTTCCGCCGCTTTGCCGCCAGCAGTTCGCGCCTCACCATCGGCGTGCTGCGCGGCCAGATCGCCCATGCGCGGCAGCGGCTCACCGCATCCGGCGAGCGCATCACGCTGTCGGCGCGCGCGCTGCTGCATCGCCGCCGCGAGCGCTTCAGCGGGCTCGAAATCCGGCTCAAGGCCTCGAAGCTCGCCAATGCCAAGGCCCAGCGCAACGCCATCGCCCGCGACCTCGAGCGCACCCACCGCCTCGCCGAGCGCGCCCGCCGCGCATTGGTGACGACGATGCAGCGGCTCGAGGCACGCGTCGCCCATAGCGGACAGCTGCTATCGGCGCTGTCCTATCGCGGCGTGCTGGCGCGCGGCTTCGCGCTGGTGCGCGACGCGCACGGCCACGCCCTGCACTCCGCCGCGGCGGTCGGACCGAACGCCGGCCTTTCGATCGAGTTCGCCGATGGCCGCGTCGCCGCCACCGCTGACGCCAATCAGCCCCCGGCAACATTAGCGCCCGAGAGCCAGCCGAAGCCTCAGCCGCGCGAGGCAAAGCCTGCGGCGTCGAAGCGCGCCACCAAGCCGGTGGATCAGGGCAGCTTGTTCTAGCCCGGCAACAACTGTCTTAGCGCGACAGCCACTCGGCGACTTGCTTTTGCGCATCCTTGCGCGCGCCGCTATCGGTGCCGATGTGACCGCGCTCGGCGATCTCGGCATCGGAGGCCGCGACCGCGTGCAGCGGCAGGTTGGGACGGTCGAAGTCGTGATAGGCCTCGGGATAGACCACGATCCGCGCCAGCGCGCTGCGGCCGCGGGCGCCGTCGACCATCTGGTGGCAGGCCGATGATGATGTCACGTCGTCACGCGCGCCGATCAGCACCAGCGTCGGCACCCGCGCGCTCCAGCCGAGGCCGAACGAGGCGCGGCAATCCGGATAGAACGCGACCGCCGAGCGAAAATCCGGCTCGACGTTGCGCGACCACATCTGCGGCCGCACCGCCCACAGCAAAGCGGCGGCGCCGTTGCCCCAGCCGATCAGGCTGATGCGGCGCTTCGCCACCCATTTCTGCTGCACCAGCCATTGCCGCGCCGCATTGATGTCGGCGACCCGTGCACGGCGGGTCTGGACCTGATGCTCCCTGATGCGGCACTGCGGACCGAGCTCGCGCGAGCCGTAGCTGTCCGGCAGCAGTACCGCATGGCCGGTCGTCAGCAGTTGCTCGGCCCAGTCGCGATAGCGCGGCAGGACCGGCTCGGAACGGCCGGCGAGACCGCCGCAGCCATGCAGCGCGATCACGGTCGGGAACGGGCCGTCGCCATCGGGCCGGTAGAGCTGTGCGTGCAGCGTGACGTTGCCTTCGGGGATTTCGACCTGATGTGGGGCCGGAAGCGGCGCCGCGGCCGCGGCCGGCACGGCAAGCATGGCGAGGCACATGAAAACTGGCTTGAGGCGCATCCGATCCGGCCGGCTCGTTATGGCGCCGCAAACACAGCGGACCACGGCCGCAAGGCTACCATGCGCGTCCGCCGCCAAATCATCACAAGTCGGTGGTTTAACGGGCGGACATGACACCCTATCTGTGATAGACGGTTTCATCGACATCCAGACGGCCTCGTTGGAGGCAAGGCGGAGAGCTCAATCGTGCTGAACAAGTTCGGTCCCTCGGGCCATGGCGAAGCGCAGGTGCAATATCTCGACGGCGATTTCCGCGTGATCTCGCCCGGCACCTTTGTGCGTTGTGCCATCACCGACGTCCGGATTCCGCTCGACGAGCTGAAGTACTGGAGCGTCGATCTGCAGGAGGCCTACGCCACCCCGACTGCCGTGCTGCAGCGCCACCATCCCGGCGTCCTCAAGCCGCAGGCCTAGGCTCAAGGCCGGGTTCATTTGCGCAGCCTCCTGTCCCGCGCCCTGAACAGCTGATCGGCCACCAGCCGCCGCAGCGCGTCGCCATCATCGAATTGCAGCGTCACCGCGAACGGCACGATCGCCTGGGCCCAGGCCGGCATCCCGTCCGGACCACGCAACCGCGCGAGATCCTTTTCCGTCGTCACCAGCGTCAGGGCATCGCCACGCGCGTCGGCAACGAGCCGCTCGATCTCCTCCTTCGTGAAGGCATGATGATCGGCGAAAGCTTTGCTGCGCACGACGTCGACGCCGCTTGAGCGCAACGTGTTGAAGAAGCGCGCGGGATCGCCGATGCCGGCAAAGGCGAGCGCACGTGTTCCGCCCAGCGTCGCCAGCGAAGCCTGGTCCGGCTTCAGATGCGCCGACAGCACCGGCTTGCCGCGGGACGCCAGCTCGGCCGCAATCCTTTGCGCCGCGCTCCCCTCGCCGACCACGATCAACGCGTCGGTCCCGTTCCAGCTGCGGCGCCAGCGGCGCGCGCAACGGTCCGGCCGGAATCACGCGCCCATTGCCGACGCCGCGCGTGCCGTCGATCACGATCAGGCAGGTGTCCTTGAGCACGCTCGGATTCTGGAAGCCATCATCCATCAGGATCACGCTGGCATCCTGCGCGCGCGCCAGCGCCAGGCCTGCGGCGCGGTCGCGCGACACCACGACCGGCAAGCTCGCCGCCATCATCAGCGGCTCGTCGCCGACATCGGCCGCCGTGTGGCTGTCGCGATCGACCTTGACCGGGCCGCCGAGCCTGCCGCCATAGCCGCGGCTGAGCACCACCGGCCGCTCGTCAATTTCGCGCAGCAATTTTGCCAGCGCCAGCACCGTCGGCGTCTTGCCGGCGCCGCCGACATGGTAATTGCCGACGCAGACCACGGGAATGCCGGCGTCGACGCCGGATTGCCGCATGCGCCGTGCGGCGACCGCGCCGTAAAGCGCGGCAAGCGGTTGGAGCAGTTGCGATGTCCAAGACGACGGCCGGTGCCAGAAGGCCGGCTCACGCATTGGCGGCTCCCATCTCGAGCCGCAACTGCAACAGATAGGGCTCGAGAGCGGTCACCGTGCGCTCCAACGCGCCACCGAGCTGTTCGACGACGCGCTCGGAGGCGGCCAGCGACGTGTCGCGTGCCGCGGAATCGGCAAGGAACTGGCCGAGCTGCTTGACCAGCGCTTCCCGATCATCGGCGCGGCGCGCGCCGCCGGCGCGATCGAGCGCCTCATAGACATCGGTGAAGTTGAACACATGCGGGCCGTGCACGATCGCCGCGCCAAGCTTGATCGCCTCGATCGGATTCTGGCCACCATGCGAGACCAGCGAGCCGCCCATGAACACGATCGGCGCGAGGCGATAGAACAGGCCGAGCTCGCCCATCGTATCGGCGACGTAGATATCGGTGGTCGCGACCGGCAGATCCTCATGCGAGCGCAGGCCGGGGCGCAGGCCCGCCTCCGTCACCAGCCGCGCCACCGCCCCGCCGCGCGCGGCATGCCGCGGCACGATCACTGTCAGCAGGCCGGTGAAGAATCCCGCCAGCGACTTGTGCGCCTCGATCAGGATCTCTTCCTCGCCGGGATGGGTCGACGCGGCAACCACGATGGCGCGGCCGCGCGTGACCGACATCAGCCGCTCCAGCTTGGCCGGATCGGCCGGCGGCGCCGCGACGTCGAGCTTGAGGTTGCCGGTGACGACGACGTTTTGGCTGCCGAGCGCGGCAAAACGTTCGGCGTCGGTGTTCGACTGCGCGAGGCAGATGTCGAACCGTCCGAGCAGCGCGCCGATGGTGTTGGAGACCCGGCGCCAGCGCGGGAACGAGCGCTGCGACATCCGTCCGTTGATCAGCACCATCGGCAGCCGCCGCGCGGCGCTCGACAGGATCAGGTTCGGCCACAAATCGGATTCGATGAACAGCGCCAGCGACGGATGCCAGTGATCGAGGAAACGCGTCACATAACGCGGCGAGTCATACGGCACGTATTGATGGATGACGTCGGGCGGGAAGCGCTTGGCGACGATCGCGGCCGAGGTCACCGTGCCCGAGGTGAGCAGGATGCGCAGATTGAGCGCGCGCAGCCGCTCGATCAGCCCGGCCGCCGCCAGCACCTCGCCGACGCTGGCGCCGTGAATCCACACCAGCGGGCCCTGCGGCCGGGTATCGGCGCTCACGCCGCGCCGCTCGCCGACGCGTTCTGGATCCTCCTTGCCGAGCTTGAGCCGCCGCTTGATCAGGGCAGGCGCGAGCGGCACCATCGCGGACGACAGCTTGCGGTACACACGCAACGTCATCGGTAGCGAGCTAGCCAAGCGCTGCCTCCGGCCGCCCGACCGCTGCATAGGCACGTCGGGTCGCTTCGTTGAGAAGTTCCTCCACGTGCTGCCGAAGCTTTTCCATCGTCGCGGCGTCGGCATCGGGCGGCACATAGACCGGCTCAATACCTACCACTGCGCCGCGCCCGAATGGCAAATTGATGGTGGTCGAATCCCAGTTTTTCAACCGGATGAATCGGCTGGTGACCATCGCAAAGGGCATGATCGGCCGGCCGGTCTCCCGCGCCAGCATGATAGCCCCGAGGCCCGCCACCCGCGCCCGCTTCGGCACATCGGCGGTGGTGGCCATGTTGCAGCCGTCTTCCAGCGCCCGAACCATCTCCAGGAAGGCGCCGACGCCGCCCTTGCGATGGAACGCGCCGGAATGATCGCCGGAACCTCTGATCGTGCCGATGCCGAGCCGCTCCACCGCGAGGGCGTTGAATTCACCGTCGCGGTGGCGGGAGATCAGCACCTTGGCGCGGTAGCTCTCCTTGGTCTTGATGAACGGCGTCATGAAGTGCTGGCCGTGCCAGAACACGAAGATCGCCGGCATCAGGGGCTCGACGATCCCGTACACGTCATGCGGCTGGTAGCTGAAGCGGTTGGTGTACCACACCAGCCTCAGATACTCGGCCGCAAGCACACCCAGCGCGCGCTGCACGAAGCCGCTGCGCAGCAGATCGCGAAAAAGTCGTTTCAATGGGAATGCTTTGTGTCCTGCTCAGGATCGAGCAACCGGTGGAGATGAACGACGAAATAGCGCATCTGGGCGTTGTCCACGGTCTGCTGCGCCTTCGCCTTCCAGGCTGCATAGGCGGTCGCATAGTTCGGGTAGACGCCGACGATCTCGACTTCGTCCAGATTCTTGAAGGTGTTGTGCTCGAGATCGGTCAACTCGCCGCCGATCACGAGGTGAAGCAGCTGGGGCTGGGCATTGTCTGACATGATGGTGGTTTTCCTAACGAGATGCCCGGCAAACAAATGAAGTCGTGGTCGTCACAGGTCTGGTCGTCACAAGGCTGTCGCAGCAGGTCTGGTCGTCACAATCGGAAACGCGGCGCGGATCGGCGGGGCCTCACGGCAAAGGACGGCTGCGAAAATGCTCGACAATGCGTGCATGACGTTCGCGTCCTGCTGCCACCAGCACCCCATGCGTCACCTCCCGGCGATTGTACTCAATCGCGTCCCCCGAGAGCGCGGTCATCTTACCACCCGCTTCCTGCACGATCAAATTCGCGGCGGCAAGATCCCAGTCGCGGCTTTGCCCGCCGGCAAAGGCCGCGTCAAGTCGACCTTGTGCTACACGGCACAGCCGCAGCGCCAGCGATCCGATCCGCGGATAGAGCGTGATCTCGTCCGGCGTCGGGCTGAGCCGCTGCACCAGCGGCTTCGGTCCCGCCATCCGCGGAAAGTTGAAATCGGTGCCTGCGGTTGCATGCACCGCGCCGTCGTTCAGAGTGGCGCCCTGTCCGCGGGCGGCGAAGAAGAATTCCTCGCTGACCGGCGCATACACCGCCGCGAGCACCGGCGCTGCATTTTCAACCAGCGCCACACTGACGCACCAATCCTCGCGGCCGGCGAGATAAGCGCGGGTGCCGTCGATCGGATCGACGATCCAGGTGAAGCGCCTGCCAAGGCGGGTGTCGTTGTCGGCGCTCTCTTCCGACAGCCAGCCATAGCCAGGCGTTGCCGAACGCAGCTGCTGCTCCAGGAGATCGTTGACCGCGATGTCGGCCTCGGAGACCGGCGAGGACGCGCCCTTGATCCAGTTCTTCAATTCGGTGCGGAACAGCGACGATGCGAGCCGGCCCGCCTCCTGCACCGATCTGGTCAGCAAGGCGGCATCGCGCGCCTTGGTCCAGTCGTCCGTATCAGCGTCCGCCAAGCGTCAGGCCCTCGATGCGCAGCGTCGGCGAATTGACGCCGTAGCGGAATTCCAGATCGTTGGCGGCGACCAGCGACTTGAACATCGGCAGCAGATGGCCGGCGATGGTCACTTCGCTGACCGGATAGGTGATCTCGCCGTTCTCGATCCAGAAGCCGGACGCGCCACGGCTGTAATCGCCGGTCACGCCGTTGACGCCGGAGCCGATCAGGTCGGTGACATAGAAGCCCTGCTTGATGTCGGAGATCAGCTCCTTCGGCGTCACCGCACCCGGCTCGAGATGCAGATTATACGTTCCGGGCGACGGCGAGGACGACACACCGCGATGCGCATGCCCCGTCGTCACCAGGCCGAGCTCGCGCGCGGTCGCCGAATCCAGCACCCAGGTGGTGAGCACGCCCGCATCGATCAGCGCCGTCTTCTTCACCCTGACGCCCTCGGCATCGAAGGTCTGCGAGCGCAGGCCACGCACGCGCAACGGATCGTCGATGATGCGGATGTCCCTGGAGAACAGCTGCTCGCCGAGCTTGTCCTTCAGGAAGCTGGTCTTGCGCGCGATCGAGGCGCCGTTGATGGCGCCGACCAGATGGCCGACGATCGAGCCGGCGACCCGCGGATCGAACACCACCGGCACCTTGCAGGTCTCGACCTTGCGCGGATTGGACCGCGCCACCGCGCGCTCGCCGGCCTTGCGGCCGACGGTGGCAGGTGAATCGAGATCGGAGGCATGCGGCGCGCTGGTGAAATCGTAGTCGCGCTCCATGCCGGTGCCCTCACCGGAAATCGCCGTGGTCGAGATGCCGTGGCTGGAGCGCAGATAAGAACCGTGGAAGCCGGTCGACGTCACCAGCACCATGCCGCCGATCCCGGTCGAGGCCGACGCGCCGCCGGACTTGGTGACCCCCTTGACCGCGAGCGCCGCGGCCTCCGCTTCGATCGCGCGCTGCTCGAGTTCGGCCGTGCTCGGAACCTTGCGATCGAGCAGATCGAGATCGGGGAAATCGCGGGCGTGGAGCGCCGGATCGGCGAGACCGACATATTTGTCGTCCGGCGCCACGCGCGCCATCGCGACCGCACGCTCGGCAAGCTTGGCGACCCCGTCGCCGCTGACGTCATTGGTCGACACCACCGCCTGGCGCTGGCCGACGAACACCCGCAGGCCGACGTCATCGCCTTCGGAGCGCTCGGTTTCCTCGACGCGGCCATCGCGCACCTCGACGCCCTGCGAGACGCCGCGCACCGCGATGGCGTCGGCCGCATCGGCCCCCGCGCGCTTTGCGGCATCGACCAGGCGCTGCGCGAGGTCGCTCAGGCCCGATTGGTCGAACAGATCGGAGGTATCGCCGTGTCGCGATGCAGATGGTGAAGAGTTCACGAACGAATTCCTGCGGATTGAGGGGGGCCCGGAACGAGGTCGACAGATCCACCAGATGTGCCGGTTTCACAGGGATTTCAAGCACTTTGCACCGGCAGGCAACAAAGATTTGAGTGATCGGGGCAAGGCTTCGTCAATCATGCGGGCCAACCTCTTGTCAATCATGGCACAAGGTGAGGAGGGGTTAACCAGGCTTTTTAAGGGGGAACGGACATCGCTCGGCTAGGCTCTCACACAACGACTGGGAACAAAATCCCGGCGGGGAGACAGAGCTTTGAGGCGTCAAACACCAACAAGCGGAATCAATTCCGCCGGGTCGAGCTGCGCATTGCGGCTCGACCCTCTTTCCCTTCCGCTCAGCTTCCACGCGCAGGATTCGCGCGCGGATGGCGGCATGCGGCAGGTCGAGCTTCATCGCGAACATGTCGTGCTGCGCCGCGCCGTTCTCGGCATGCGGATGGCGGTCAATGTTCGCGTCAGCGACTTTCTCGGCGTCGCGGTGCGCGGCATCGACGACGCGCAGATGCTGGTGCTGGTTCACCGCGATCCCGCGCTCTCTATTCCGCTCGGCTCCAGTTCGGATGCCGACGAGATCAGCTCCGCCTGGCAGATGTGGAGCGACATCTTCCGTCTCCCGCAACTGACCGAGCCGGCGCCGCGGACGCCCTCCCCGCGCCGCCGTCGCCGCAACGCGATCCGCGCGCGGAGGCCGAAATTCCTGGTCCGCCGCCGTGGCGGCGTCAGCCTCAACGGCACCAGCGTGCATCGCGACGAGCGCGAGATCATCGCGCGGGATTAGTTTTATCGTTTCTTCGTACACAGCTCGCCTCACAACCGCTGTCGTCCCTGCGAAAGCAGGGACCCATACGCCGCAGCCGACGTTGTGGAGACGCGACTTGTCGTTCCAGCCTCGCTCAACAATGAATGTTGGTGGTTATGGGTCCCTGCTTTCGCAGGGACGACACCGAATGTGTGGTTCGGCCGGTGAGTCAGACATCCGCGTGAGGGAGCGCGGCTACGCCGCGCGCAGCACCGCGTCGACGATCAGGCTCGCGAACAGGATGAAGCCGGCGTCGCGGTTGGACTTGAAGATGCGCAGGCAGAGCGCGCCATCGCTGATGTCGAGCCGCCGGACCTGCCAGGCGAGATGCAGCGCGAACGCCGCAAGGCCGATCCAGGCGGGCCAGCGCGCTCCCGCGAGTGCGAATGCCACGCCGATCAAGAGCACGGCGAGACCATAGAAGATCACGAGCGCACGATGGGTGCGTGCACCGAACAGGCGCGCGGTGGATTTGACGCCGATCAGCGCATCATCCTCGGCGTCCTGATGGGCGTAGATGGTGTCGTAGGCGATCACCCAGGCGATCGACCCAGCATAGAGCGCAATCGCGGCCAGATCGATGCGCGCGAGTGTCACCGCAAATCCCATCAGCGCGCCGTAGGAGAAGGCGAGGCCGAGCACGACCTGCGGCCACCAGGTGATCCGCTTCATGAACGGGTAGATCGCGACGATCAGAAGCGAGGCGATGCCGGTCATCACCGCGAAGCGGTTGAACTGCAGCAGCACGAGAAGCCCGATCAGCGCCTGCAGGACCATGAAGACCACCGCCTGCGTCACCGTGACCTGCCCGGCGGGGATCGGCCGCGACCGCGTGCGTTCGACCTTGGCGTCGAGATCGCGATCGGTGATGTCATTCCAGGTGCAGCCGGCGCCGCGCATCACAAAGGCGCCGATGAAGAACAGCAGGACCACGAGCGGCAGCGAGCGGACATCCTGCGCGACGCCGGCGGCAAGCGCCGCCGACCACCAGCACGGCATCAACAGCAGCCAGGAGCCGATCGGCCGGTCGTAGCGCGCAAGCCGCAGATAGGGCCGCGACCAGACCGGCGCATGGGTATCCACCCAGTTGCCTGTGGAATCGGCAACGCGGGTGGAGACGTCGCTCATGGGTGATCCATCAACGGGTGAGGACGTTGCCGTTCAGCGTATCGAAGGTGCTGCCGCCCTTCTTGGTCGGCGTCGCTTCCGGCAGCGAGGCGGACGAGCCGAGCACGTCGCTCAAGCTCGGCCCCGCAGGCCCGCGCGGCTGCGCCGCGGCCTGCTCCGCGACATTGCAGACCTTCTTCAGCAGCGCTTCGGTATTCTTGTGCCCGGCCTTCAGCTGGTCGGCGATCTGCGGCGGAATTCCGCACTTCTGCGCGTTGGTGTCGACATATTTGATCATCTTGATCTCGGCCTGGCTGTAATTGCCGATCAGCTTGCAGGCCTCCTGGGGGCTGGCGTGGCGATCGCTCGCCGCCTTGATCGCCTTGCCGCGCTTCTCCGCATCCTCACGCAGCGGCGTGAAATTCTTCATGCAGGCGTCGGCGGCACCACCACCCGCACCTGGCGGGGGCGGCGACGACACCCCGCCGCCGGCGATGGGGGCCGCGCCACTGCTCGGAAATGCCGATGGCGTGGCACCGACCCTGGCCGCCGGCGCGCCGTTGACCGGCGGGAATGCGGAATCCGAGGCGGTTCCGGCCTGGCTTGGACGCATACCATTGACCGGCGGAAACGCGGGGTCGGACGCGGTGCCGGCCTTACCGGCCTGATTGGGCAACGGGGCCGGAAAGGCGCTCTGCGCGGCGGCTTGCCCCACGGACAGGGCGGTCGCGGCAACGGTCAGCACGATCAGTCGGCGGATCATCGAGGGTGTTTCTCCGGCAAAAGGTCCAGGCAACCCCAGCGCAACAAAAACGAAGCAACGAATTTTGGGGGCGTTTTACGATTCCTGTGAGGCCTTAACAACCCGTCGATTTGGGCGACAGCGCGGCGTAGGGCCACACCGGCCACATTAAATTGTTCCCCGATTCTAAGCCTTTAGGCTACGAACGGCGGTAAAACCGGACCATCAAATTTGCCTGAACGCGATTTTCGGCAAGGCCTCGGTTTGGATTAACGGCCGGATTGCCGCGCACGGGCGACTGAAAAGCAAAAGGGGCTGCGTGCAAGCGGCCCCTTTGGACTAAAGAAATGACTTGGTGACTGAAGCAATATATCGACGCCTCCTTACTACCCGGCCGGCGAGTTCCTGACGAGTCCGCGGGACTACGGTGTCGCATCGTTTGGTAAACCTGCCACACCGCAATGAAGCCGCCTCGGACATGCCTGAACACGATTTTCGCAGCCCCCGCCTGTTTGTCGATGCCCCGCTCGGCGCCGGCGCAACCGTTCCGCTCGCACGCGATCAGAGCAACTATCTCGGCAACGTGCTGCGGCTTAACGCCGGCGACAGCGTGCTGGTGTTCAACGGGCGTGACGGCGAATGGCGCGCGGAGATTTCCGGCCGCAAGCGGGCCGACATGCTGACGGTATCAGCACAGACCCGCGCGCAGGACCGCCTGCCCGACGTCAGCTACGTGTTCGCGCCGCTGAAGCATGCGCGGCTCGACTACATGGTGCAGAAAGCGGTCGAGATGGGCGCCGCGCGGCTGGTGCCGGTGCTGACACGCTTCACCCAGGTGTCGCGGGTCAACGGCGAGCGGATGCGCGCCAATGTGGTCGAGGCGGCCGAGCAATGCGGCATCATCTCGCTCGCCGAGGTCGCCGATCCCCTCCCCCTCGAACGTTTCCTGGCGGGGCGCGATCAGGCGCGATTGCTGGTGTTCTGCGACGAGGCCGCCGAGGTCGAAAGCCCGGTGCGGGCGCTGCAAACCGCAAAGGCTGCGAATGCCGGGATCGATGTCCTGATCGGCCCGGAAGGCGGCTTCGCCGAGGAAGAGCGCGCGCTGCTGCTGCGCCAGCCCGCCATCCTCCGCCTCGCCCTCGGCCCGCGCATCCTGCGCGCCGACACCGCCGCCGTCGCCGCGCTGGCACTGGTGCAAGCCGCACTGGGGGATTGGCGTTCTGCGTAGCCCGGATGAAGCGAAGCGCAATCCGGGAAAGCCCGTCGGCGGCGCGAGAGATGCCCCGGATTTCGCTGCGCTTCATCCGGGCTACGGCCACCCGGTTGTGGGGAACATCTGCCCCTAGCCAAGCCGTCGTAAAATCGTTAACGCACGCAATCATTAAGCCACTTGGCCGATCGCTGTCGAAACCCCGATCCGGCCATGGTAAGGGCTGCCCCGAACCACCCTTGGAACCCCCCCCCCCACCGGAACCGAATCCGGACCTATTGGACGTCGCGATGACCGAAGCTGCCGCACCACGATCCGCCGCCGGATCCGCCGTCTGGGCGGATGCGCTGCTGGCCTCGTTCGCGCAGGCCGGTTATCAGAGGTCCGAGCCCGCGATCCTGCAGCCGGCCGAGCCGTTCCTCGATCTCTCCGGCGAGGACATCCGCAAGAGCCTTTACCTGACGACGGACCCGAGCGGCGAGGAGCTCTGCCTGCGCCCGGACCTCACGATCCCGGTGGCGCGCGACTACCTCGCCTCCGCCCGCGCCGGCGAGCCCGCCGGCTTCAGCTATCTCGGCCCGGTGTTCCGCTATCGCGGCGGTGCGCCGAGCCAGTTCCTGCAGGCCGGCATCGAATCGTTCGGGCGGCAGGACCGTGCCGCGGCCGACGCCGAGATGCTGGCGCTGGCGTTGGAGGCGACCACGGCGTTCGGGTTGAAGGACGTCGAAATCCGCACCGGCGACGTCGCGCTGTTCAACGCGCTGATCGATGCGCTCGACCTCTATCCGGTGTGGCGGCGCCGGCTGATCAAGGACTTCAACCGCAAGGTCTCGCTGACCGACGACATCGAGCAGCTGACGCTCAAGACCGCGCCGGGCCGCAACGAATATGAGGGCGTGCTCGCTGCGCTGGCCGGCTCCGACCGCAAGGCGGCGCTGGCGCTGGTCACCGATCTGATGTCGATCGCCGGCACCACCAATGTCGGCGGCCGCACGGTCGCCGAGATCGCCGATCGTTTCCTCGAGCAATCGACGCTGAAGGGCGGCGCGCTGCCGCGTGACGCGGTCGCGACCATCAAGCGCTTCCTGGCGATCGCGGGCGATCCCGACGACGCGGTCGCGCAGCTGCGCGCGCTTGCCTCCGACGCCAAGCTCAATCTTGCCGCCGCGATCGACCAGCTCGAGAGCCGGATCGGCTTCATGGCCGCGCGCGGCATCGACATCCGAAAGACCCGGTTCTCCACCGCGTTCGGCCGCGGCCTCGACTACTACACCGGCTTCGAGTTCGAGCTGCACGCCAAGGGCAACGGCGCCGAGCCGCTGGTCGCCGGCGGGCGCTATGACGGGTTGATGACGCAGCTCGGCTCGGCGAGCCCGATCCCCGCGGTCGGCTTCTCGGTCTGGATCGAGGCGATGACCCGGCATGGCGAGGCCACCTGCTTCGGAGGCGCCCAATGAGCACGCCCTTCGTCGTCGCCGTGCCCTCCAAGGGGCGGCTGCAGGAAAACGCCGAAAGCTTCTTCGCCCGCGCCGGGCTGACCTTGTCGAAGGCCGGCGGCGCCCGCGACTATCGCGGCACCATCGCCGGCGTCGACAATGTCGAGATCGCCTATCTCTCGGCGAGCGAGATCGCGGCCAATCTGGCCCGCGGCTCGGTGCATCTCGGCGTCACCGGCGAGGACCTGGTGCGCGAGAGCATTCCCGATGCCGACAAGCGCGTGCTGATGATCGAAGGCCTCGGCTTCGGCTACGCCAATGTCGTGGTCGCGGTGCCGCAGGCCTGGATCGACGTCCGCACCATGGCCGACCTCGACGACGTCGCAAGCGGCTTCCGCGAGCAGCACAATCACCGCATGCGGGTGGCGACCAAATACATCAATCTGACGCGCGGCTTCTTTGCCAGGCACGGCGTCGGCGACTACCGCATCGTCGAAAGCGCCGGCGCCACCGAGGGCGCGCCCGCCGCCGGCACCGCCGAACTGATCGTCGACATCACGACGACAGGGGCGACGCTCACCGCCAACGGGCTCAAGGTGCTCGACGACGGCGTCATGTTGCGCAGCCAGGCCAACCTCGTTGCGTCGCGGGATGCCGACTGGTCGACCGGAGCCCGCGAGACCGCGCGCGTCATCCTCGACCACATCGCGGCGCGCGCCCGCGCCAGCAAGTATCGCGAGGTCCGCACCCGCTTCGCCGGCTGCAACGATGCGCTGCTGTCGGAGGCACATAACCGCTTCGGCGTCGTCGCCCCGTTCGGCGGCCCGACCTCGTCGGGCATGCTTACGCTGCACTGCCCACCGGGCAAGCTCTACGCGCTCGGCAGCTTCCTGCGCGAGCACGGCGCCGAAACCGTGTCGGTGGTGTCGCTGGACTATGTGTTCGATCGCGAGAACCCGCTGTTCGCCCGGCTTGAGGCGTTCCTGCGACAATGAGGCGGCCACGCCGTTCATGTTGGCGACAGCTGCCCTGCGGTACCATATTGTGTTCGAGGGATCTCTCGTTTTGACGCGGCTTCTTCGTGCGAGGCGGAAGGCCATTTCGCTCGAAAAACGCTCTAGTTCCGGAACCTGACCGATGATGCTGGGCTCTGACGTTTCCAGCCTGACCACGACCGCCAAGACCGCCGCCGGGCAGGGTCTGTCGATCGTCGTGCCCGTCTACAACGAGGCGGCCGGGCTTGCGGCGCTGCATGAGCGGCTGGTCAGCCTCGCCAGGACGCTGCGCGCCCGCTACGGCCTCGCCTGCGAGGTGATCTATGTCGATGACGGCAGCGCGGACAACACGCTGACGATCGCGCGCGGCCTGCCCGCCGACGGGCTCGACCTGCAGGTGGTGTCGCTGTCGCGCAATTTCGGCAAGGAGGCGGCGCTGATGGCCGGCCTCGACCATGCCCGCCGCGGCGCGGTGCTGTTCATGGACGGCGACGGCCAGCATCCGCCGACGCTCGTGGAGCAACTGGTCGCACACTGGATCGATGACGGCTACGACGTGGTCTACACGGCGAAGGCGCATCGCGACAATGAATCGGCCGCGCGGCGGCTGGCCGTACGCGGCTTCTACGCGCTGATCAACTGGGGCGCCCGGCAGCAGATCCCGGAGGATGCCGGTGACTTCCGCCTGCTGTCGCCGCGCGCGGCCGCGGCCCTGCGGCAATTGCCGGAGCGCAACCGCTTCTTCAAGGGCCTCGCCAGCTGGATCGGCTTCAGGCAGATCCGCGTCGACTACGAGCCGGCGCCGCGCGCGCATGGCGTCACCACCTTCAATGCCGGCCGGCTGATCGGCCTGTCGATCGAGGGCCTGACCTCGTTCTCGGTGGCGCCGCTGCGCTTTGCCAGCCTGCTCGGCGCGCTGCTCGCGGGCGCGGCGTTCCTGTTCGGCCTCTCGATCCTGTGGGAAGTGCTGACGACCGGCAAGCAGGTCCCCGGCTATCCGTCGCTGATGATCGGCATGATGACGATCGGCGGCGTGCAGCTGATCATGATCGGCATCGTCGGCGAATATATCGGCAAGATCCTCTCCGAGCTGAAGGCGCGGCCGATCTACTTCGTCGCCGAGCACACCGAGAAGCACGCCGACGGCGGCGCGGCGCAAAATGCCTCCGAGCGGACCGCCGCGGAATGAACACCGATACGCCGCGCCGGATCTGGCTGTGTGCTGACGATTATGGCTTGAGCGACGGCGTCAACCGCGCGATCCGCGATCTGATCGAGCGCGGGCGCCTCAATGCGACGTCGGTGATGATGGTGACGCCGGCGATCGGCCGCGATGCAGCCAGCGCGCTCACGGCGTCGGTGGCGAACAGCCCGCGCTGCGCGATCGGGCTGCATGTGACGCTGACCGCGCCGTTCCGGCCGCTGACGATGCATTTCCGCCCGCTCGACGGCGACATGTTCCTGCCCTTCCCACGGCTGCTGCGCGCCGGGTTGATGCACCGGCTCGACGCCGAACTGGTCCATGCCGAGGTGCTGGCGCAGCTCGACGCCTTCCACGATCTGTTCGGCCGCGCACCCGACTTCGTCGACGGCCACCAGCACGCGCAGCTGTTCCCGCAGGTGCGCGACGGCTTCCTGCGCGCCGTGAAGGAGCGCGCGCCCGACGCCTGGGTGCGGCAGTGCGGACGCGAAGGCCCGCTGGCGCGCCAGCTGGCGGCGCCGAAGGCGCTGGTGCTGAACGTGCTCAGCACGCAATTCCGGATCAAGGCACAGCGAGCGGGCCTGCGGTTCAATCCGGCCTTCGCCGGCGCCTATGATTTTACGCGCGGCAATGATTTCGCGGCGCTGATGCAGGGCTTCCTCGACGGCATGCCGGAGGACGGGCTCGTGATGTGCCATCCCGGTTTCGTCGACGAGACGCTGAAAAGCCTCGACCCGCTGACGACGCAGCGCGAGACCGAGCATGCCTATCTGGCAGGCGACGATTTCCCCGCGCTGCTGGCCCTGAATAAAGTTACACTGGCCTGAACCGGTCCCTACCCCGCATCAAGTGCGGGGCAGGCTTCGCTCGAAAACGCTTTAAGGTTCACGAAAAACCGCCGGTCGTATTGTCGCATACATAAATTTAATTCTGGCCCCCACTCCTTGCGCCACAAAGCCCGTCATACATCCCGGACGCGCCGATTCGATCGGCGCGATGGAGAACGCCATGACACCGCAAGAACGCCAACTGATCGACGATCTCTTCGACCGGCTCGCCAAGCTGGAGAATGCCCCGCGCGACGGCGAGGCCATGTCCGCGATCGTGCAGGGCCTGCGCAGCGCGCCGAATGCGGTCTACGCGCTGGTGCAGACCGCGCTGGTTCAGGACGAGGCGCTGAAGCGCGCCCATGACCGGATCCAGGAACTCGAGGCCGCGGTCGGCCAGCAGCAGGGAGCCCAGCAGCAGGGCGGCGGTTTCCTCGATTCGATGCGCGACGCGATCTTCGGCGGACAGGGCCAGCAGCATGGTTCGGTGCCGCCGGTGCGGGCGCCCGACATGGGCGGCCGCGATCCGGGCGGCCGCCCGGTCTGGAACTCGGGCCAGGCGATGCAGCAGGCCGGCGGCGGCTATGGCCAGCCTTACGGCCAGCCCGCGCAACCCTACGGCCAGGGCTATGGCGGCCCGCAGCCGCCGGCGTTCGGCGGTGGCGCTCCCGGTGGCGGCGGCGGTTCGTTCCTCGGCACCGCAGCGGCGGCCGCAGCCGGCGTGGTCGGCGGCGGACTGTTGCTCTCCAGCATCCGCGGCATGATGGGTGGCGGCAGCCACCAGTCGCTGGCGGACGCCAGTGGCTTGGGCGGTTCGCGTCCTTGGGGCGGCGACCAGTCGTCGAGCGACCTCGCCCGTGACGCCGGGATCAACGATGTCAGTTCGTCCGGTCGCGACAGTGATTCCGGCTCGCGCGCCGGCGCGTTCGACCAGGCGCAGGCCGACCGGGACAGTGACGATGATCAGGACGCCGACGACTTCGACAATGATGACGACGGCTTCGATGGTGGCGGCGGCGACGGTGACGACAGCAACTACGCGTAAACGCGATCGCTGAAACGACAACGGCCGCTCCAATCGAGCGGCCGTTTTGATTCCGTCGTCCCGGCGAAAGCCGGGACCCAGAACCACAACCGTGCGGGATTTGACACGGCTGGGGTTACAGCTTCTCTCAGTAACAACCGCCTGTGGTTATGGATCCCGGCTTTCGCCGGGACGACACCATCTTTGGGGCAGCTGCTTCAAAACCAACCTCACATCACGACGACCTTGGCCCCGACATTGACGCGGCCGTAGAGGTCGATGACGTCCTCGTTGCGCATCCGGATGCAGCCGGACGAGACGTTGGTGCCGATCGTCCAGGGCTCGTTGGAGCCGTGGATGCGGTAGAGCGAAGAGCCCAGATACATCGCGCGGGCGCCGAGCGGATTCTCCGGGCCGCCTTCCATGTGCCGCGGCAGGTCCGGACGGCGCGCCAGCATTTCCGGCGGCGGCGTCCAGGCCGGCCACTCCTTCTTCGCCGAGATCGTCTTCACGCCGGCCCAGGTGAAGCCGGGCCGGCCGACGCCGATGCCGTAGCGCAGCGCGCGGCCGTCGCCCTGCACCAGATAGAGAAACTTGTTCGGCGTATCGACGACGATGGTGCCGGCGCCTTCCTTGCCGGAATAGTCGACCAGCTGCTTCTCGTATCTCGGATCGAACGGACGCTGCGCGGGGTCGCCCGCGGCCTCTTCCTGCTGCCGGAGCATCTGCTGCTGCGGATCCATCGGCGGCAGCTGACGGTTGCCGTAATAGCCGGGCTGCTGCTGATACATCGGCTGCGGCGAATAACCCTGCGACGACGGTGCATCGCCGAACAGGAATTCGATGAAGCCGCCGCCCATGTTGGAGCGCTGCGGCTGCACATAGGCGGTGCGCATCGGCGGCTGTGGAGCGCCTTGATTGGCATAGATGACGGCAGGCTCGGCGGGCGCTGCCGCGTCGATCGCCATGGCGTGATGTGGAACGGCAATAAGAGAAGACGCGCCGGCGAGCAGCGCAAGCGTAGTTTTCCTGAACATCGACGTACTCTGTACTGGTTTCGTCGTGACGTGATGAGCGAGGGCGCCGACTTTGCGCCATTGCACGTGGTCAATAAGCAATGAAAACCGCATCGGTTTGGTAAACGGGTCGGCCGTTTCGATTCACCACGTCGGCAATGGAGCGCGGTTTTCCCTGACAGCGTTTATTTTGCGTGAACGGCGCGGCGACATGGTTAATCGCCGGTATCGCCGCGCTTGCGCGCTATCCGCGCAAACAGTTCCGGCGTGAACCTGACGTTAAATCCGCTCTGTTTAGAACGGACTTCAGTGAAGGGGCGGGAATGAAAATCATGTCAGTGAAGCGCAAGCGTTTTCGTGTCGAGCAGGCGATGGGCGAGGTTGTGGTGCCGGAGCCGGATGTTTCCAGCGGCGCCGATCTCGGTCCGATGCATCGCGAGATCATGGCCGAGCTTCGCTCGATCCGCGCCCAGATGGCCGCAGCACCGGCACAGCGCAGCGGCGACAGCGTCGATGCCGCGGTCGCCCGCGAAGTCGCCGAGACCCACGCGCTGCTCGAGACCTACCGTGCGCAGGTCGAACAGTGCGAGAAGCTCAAGGTCGAGCTCGATCTGATCCACGACGCGATCAGCCGCACCAAGCGCGAGATCGCCGTGCTGCACGGCAAGAGCTTCAACGGCGAGGAGATGGCCAAGGTCAATGGCGAACTCGGCGCCGTGGTCGGCGGCACCGAACAGGCCACCCAGCAGATCCTCGAGGCGGTGGAGGCGATCGACCAGGCTGCGACCGCGCTCGCGAACAACGTCACGCCCGACCAGCAGAAGCGGCTCAGCGAGGATATTCAGGAGCGCGTGGTCTCGATCTTCGAGGCCTGCAACTTCCAGGACCTCACCGGCCAGCGCATCAGCAAGGTGATGCAGACGATGAAGTTCATCGAACAGCACATCAACGAGATGATGAACATCTGGGGCGGCGTCGACGCCATCAAGTCGCACGTGCCGGCGATCGTCGATACCCGCGAGGGCGATGCCCGCCTGCTCAACGGCCCGAAGCTCGACGGCGACGCCGGCCACGCCTCGCAGGACGACATCGACGCGATGTTCAACTGAGCGCTCGCATCGGCAGAATACAAAACGCCGGCCTCGAGGGCCGGCGTTTTTGTTGAGCCATGGTCGCTCGCAGCGGGTCATCGGAGACAGACGAACCACCCGAATCGCAGCCACCACATGCAGTTTGTGCCAATTGCGACAATTGGAAATTTACTGGCAGCCTCAGCGTCGCTGACGCATACTGTGCGTGAGGGGAAATTGTCATGCGTATGCCGGGAGCCAACATTGGGTGCCGGTTGCATGGGACTTCCGGAGTAAATCCGGTCGTCCCCGCGCGGTACGTCCACTCATCACACCATCACAGGTTCGCGGCCGCTCGCCGTGCGTATCCAACGAGGGCGAACTGCCATCCCTCGCACGCTGCTGAAGCGCGAGGCCGCCTTTTGTAGCTGTGACGATGAGCGGCGGGTTTCATTCATTCGCGCTGACCGCGTCCGCCTTGTTATCGGATCACTGATTTTGGGGGGAGCCACTGGAGTACTCAACATTGGAGATTGAACATGACGCAAGGAATTGTCAGGAATACTGCAATTGCGCTCTCGACTTTCGCTTGTGCGACACTGTTCTCCGTCACCTGGTCTGAGCAGGGCGGCATTTCGGCTTCGGTCGAAAGCGCCCAGGCGCGTGTGGGCCGACCGCTGACGCCCGTGAGCGTCGCGGGCGTTGCGCGTCGCCAAACCCGGCGCGCCGCGTACGGATACGGGGTTGGCGCGGGTGTCGCCGCTACGGCAGCCGTCGCCGCAGCGGCCGCTACCGCGCCGGCCTATTCCGGCTGGGGCACAAACGATTGGACCAATTCGTATGCCGCCCAGACGGATCCCTACTTTGGCCAGCCCTACTATCCGGCACGAGCCTACCAAAGGATCAGTCCGTATTACGGATACGCCGGATGGACGGAGTACAAGGCAGCTAATGGCATCGGCTGCGAACCTGGCACGATGACGAAGATGGCTGACGGCCGCATGTACGTCTGCCAGTGACGTCGGCGCAACGGCGCTCCAGGAGGGCGGCTCGTTGAGCCGTCCTCATTCTTGATGAGGCAAATCGATCTCACGGAGCGACGGGTCGCGCCCGCCGTTGATCTACGTCAACGTCACCTCCCCCTTGCCGCTGAAGATAACCTTGGGCCGCATCTGAAGCGGCGCCATCACCTTTCGGTTCGCGTGCGATGAGGAGGATCACCATGCGTCGGACGAACATTCTCTCGACCAGGTCCGTGACGCTTGCGGGCGTTGCGGCGAGCCTCATGTTGGGGATCGCCGGTGTCGCCGTCAGTTCAGCACCGGCCAAGGCCGTGGTTTACTGCACCTATGTCGGTTATCCGCAGGGTTGCGTGGCGAGGGCGGGCGTCGTGCTCAGGCCGCGTCCGGTGGCGCGCGCCGCGGTCCGTCACAATGCGGGCGGCAACCTGAATGGCGGCGTCAATCGGGTTGGCGTGCGGCGATAAGACAGTTGTTTGCGGCGCCGGATGAATGGGTGTCGCCGCACACGCGGATCGCGAGAGGATCACTCGCGAAGAGAGACCCCTCACCCGGATTGCATCTGGCGATGCAAGCCGACCTCTCCCACAGGGGGAGAGGTGCGCCGACTGTGCGGCCCTATGTCGGCAGATAGCTCGAAGTCCCGCCGTTACGCCCTCGGGGCGCAGCGGACATAGACCATGTTGCCGTAGCGGACCCCGGCGTCCTTGTCGACGAAGCGGGTGATCATGACGCGGCCGTCGAACGAGACGATCTCGCGGTCCTGCTCGCCGGGCGTCGGTCCTGGCGGGCCGATATAGTTCTTGCCGCTCGGGGAACCCTTCAGCCGCAGTTCCTGCGGGGTGGCCTGGTCGGCCAGATGCATGATGACGCCGCCGTTCTGGCCGGCGCCGATCACGTAAGGCTGCTTGCACTGGCCGCGCGCGGCGGCCTCGGTGCGGGCGCGGTCGGCGGGATTCTGGAACGAGGCGAGACCCCAGCGGCCGACGATCTCGTCGGCGCGGATGCTTGCGGGCATTTCGGGGGCTACGCCCGGCTCGGCTGGCGCCGGCTCAGGATTCGACGACAACGACGGCAGGCTCATGCTGCCGCACGCCCCCAAGAGTGTCGTCAGCGCCGAAACAGCCGCGAACCGTGCGACCAATCGCGCGTTGAGTGACCTGATCATATGCATCCCCCGACTATGTCCCGGCCGCACCCGTCCTGCAGCCAAGCGTAAAACTTAAGGCGGAGCAATGACGTCTGACAAAATTACGTCATCGCTACGATTTGGTTTCTGGTCCACCATCCTATATTGGCCTCACCAAGGCCTTAACCCGTTTGCTTGACAGAAACTGCGCCAAGCCATATTTCCCGGCCCACAATTAGCACTCTCGCACCACGATTGCTAAGAGCGCCGGGCGTCCTGCCCAGCGCCGACCGGCCGGCATCCAACGCCGGTCCCGATGAACCGGACCTGAAACCGAGCCTCCAAGAGGGAACGTCATGGCTAAATCCACCTTCCGCCCCCTGCACGACCGCGTCGTGGTCAAGCGTATCGATGCCGAGGAGAAGTCCAAGGGCGGCATCATCATTCCCGACTCGGCCAAGGAGAAGCCGTCCCAGGGCGAGATCGTCGCCGTCGGCCCGGGTGGCCGCGACGAGGCCGGCAAGCTGATCCCGATCGACCTCAAGGTCGGCGACCGCGTACTGTTCGGTAAATGGTCGGGCACCGAGGTCAAGCTCGACAACCAGGAACTCCTGATCATGAAGGAGTCCGACATCATGGGCGTGCTGGCGTAACGCCTTGGACTCCGAGGGCCGCCGCGCCCTCCGCTGTCATGCCCGGGCAGAAGCGCGTCTTCGCGCTAGATAACCCGGGCATCCATCAATCTTCTGAAGCGATGGATTGCCGGGTCATCTGGCACGAAGACGCACTTCGTGCTTTCGCCCGGCAATGACGAGAAAAACGAGCGACAAGCAATCCACAGACATTCCAGGAGTTCAAATCAATGGCTGCCAAGGACGTAAAATTCGCCGGAGAGGCCCGCGACCGCATGCTGCGCGGTGTCGACGTGCTCGCCAACGCCGTGAAGGTGACGCTCGGCCCGAAGGGCCGCAACGTCGTCATCGAGAAGAGCTTCGGCGCTCCCCGCATCACCAAGGACGGCGTCACCGTCGCCAAGGAGATCGAGCTCGACGACAAGTTCGAGAACATGGGTGCGCAGATGCTGCGCGAGGTCGCTTCCAAAACCAACGACACCGCCGGTGACGGCACCACCACCGCGACCGTGCTGGCGCAGGCCATCGTGCGCGAGGGCGCCAAGTCGGTCGCCGCCGGCATGAACCCGATGGACCTGAAGCGCGGCATCGACACCGCGGTCGCGGCCGTGATCAAGGACATCGAGAAGCGCGCCAAGCCGGTCGCCTCCTCGTCCGAAGTCGCCCAGGTCGGCACCATCTCGGCCAATGGCGATGCCGCGATCGGCAAGATGATCGCGCAGGCGATGCAGAAGGTCGGCAACGAGGGTGTGATCACCGTCGAGGAGAACAAGTCGCTCGAGACCGAGGTCGACATCGTCGAGGGCATGAAGTTCGACCGCGGCTACCTCAGCCCCTACTTCATCACCAACGCCGAGAAGATGACCGCCGAGCTCGAGGATGCCTACATCCTGCTGCACGAGAAGAAGCTGTCCGGCCTGCAGTCCATGCTGCCGGTGCTGGAAGCCGTGGTGCAGTCCGGCCGTCCGCTACTGATCCTCGCCGAGGACGTCGAGGGCGAGGCGCTGGCGACCCTGGTCGTCAACCGCCTGCGCGGCGGGCTCAAGGTCGCCGCCGTCAAGGCGCCGGGCTTCGGCGATCGCCGCAAGGCGATGCTGGAGGACATCGCGATCCTGACCGGCGGTCAGCTGATCTCCGACGACCTCGGCATGAAGCTCGAAAGCGTCACGATCAACATGCTCGGCCGCGCCGGCAAGATCGTGATCGACAAGGAGAACACCACGATCGTCAAGGGCGCCGGCAAGAAGAAGGACATCGACGCCCGCGTCGGCCAGATCAAGGCGCAGATCGAGGAGACCACCTCGGACTACGACCGTGAGAAGCTGCAGGAGCGCCTCGCCAAGCTCGCCGGCGGCGTTGCCGTCATCAAGGTCGGCGGCGCGACCGAGGTCGAGGTCAAGGAGAAGAAGGACCGTGTCGAGGACGCGCTGAACGCGACCCGCGCCGCGGTGCAGGAAGGCATCGTGCCGGGCGGCGGCGTCGCGCTGCTGCGCGCCAAGAAGGCGGTCGGCCGGCTCACCAACCCGAATGCCGACGTCCAGGCCGGCATCAACATCGTGCTCAAGGCGCTCGAAGCTCCGGTCCGCCAGATCTCGGAGAACGCCGGTGTCGAGGGCTCGATCGTGGTCGGCAAGATCCTCGAGAACAAGTCGGAGACCTTCGGCTTCGACGCCCAGACCGAGGACTATGTCGACATGGTCGACAAGGGCATCATCGACCCCGCCAAGGTGGTGCGCACCGCCTTGCAGGACGCCTCCTCCGTGGCCGGCCTGCTCGTGACCACGGAAGCCATGGTCGCCGAACTGCCGAAGGACGCGGCGCCGGCAATGCCGGGCGGCGGCGGCATGGGTGGCATGGGCGGCTTCTAAGCCTCCCACATCCCTATCGAGTTCGAAGGCCGCCTCCGGGCGGCCTTCTTTTTTGCAGTTTGATTACGATCGGGATGCAAGGATCATCGCATGTCCCGCGACGCCAAATCACTGACGTCAACGCTCGTGCTGTTCTACGCGATCGGCACGTTGCTCGCTGTCGGCGCCTATGCCCTGGACAGCATCGATGATCTTGCGGTCGTCTTGACGTTCTGGCTCAAGCAAACGCTGACGTTCGTCGTTCTCGGCGCGGGCTATGGGCTCTATTACGTCATTTCCGGTTCTGCCGGTCATCGTCCAAAAGCGCCGCTGCGATTTCTGGACATATCGTTTCTCGCCGCTGCGGCCACGCTCGGGGTTGGCATGCTCGTGCACAGCTGAGCGTTTGACGCGTCTCCAATGTTCGCTTTCGCCTGCCCCGACGAAGCTCTGATGCTTGGCACGCCGTCATTGCGAGGAGCGATAGCGACGAAGCAATCCGCTTCTCCGCTTGCGGCGCCATGGATTGCTCCGCTTCGCTCGCAATGACGTGGATGGAGCAGCGCACGGTATCTGTCGCGCTTCAAGCAACGCACACGCCCGGGATCGCCACCTTCTGGAACAGATGCGGCGAGGCCACCGCCGAGGCCGGATAGGCCGAGAGCTTGGCCCTGAACTCCGGGTTCATGAACGCGGCGCGGAAGGCGGCGGTGGATTCCCAGACGGCGTAGTTCAGATAGGCCGGGCTCTCGCCGATCGCGCGGTGCAGCTGGGTCGAGATGAAACCCGGCTGCCGCTTCATGATGGCGGCGTCGTCCTGCCAGGCCTTGAGAAAGGTGTCCTCGTCGGCCGCATCGAGCGTGAAGAGGTTGATGAGCACCACATTGGTGGCATCGACCGCGAGCTGGCGGTCGATCGGGAAAGCGGGGTCCAGGGGGCGCATCTGCGGCATGGTTGGCTCCGTTCTATATGGTGTTATGATGTCATTCCGTCATGATGGATACATATAGAAGTTGACACTATGATGTCAATACGTTTATATGGTGACAAATGCCGAATGCAAAACGAACGCCGGCGGGCGAAGCCCTGAGCACCCTGATTCCCGACCTGTTCAGGCTCAACAGCCTGCTGTTCACATCAGGCGACCGGCTGGTGGCCGGGCTCGGACTGACCAGTGCACGCTGGCAGATCCTCGGTGCCATCGTCGCCGCCGAGCGCCCGCAACCGGTCGCATGGCTGGCGCGCGACCTCGGCGCTGCCAGACAGAACGTGCAGCGGATCGTCAACGATCTCGAGCGGGACGGGCTCGTTGCCTTCGAAACCAACCCGCATCACCGCCGCGCCCAGCTCATCGTGCTGACCGCCAAGGGGCGGCAAAGCTTCGACGCGGCGATGCGCCTGCAGCTGCCCTGGGTGAACGGCCTCGCCGACGGGCTGTCGATGAAGGACCTCGAGACCGTGGGCCGCGTCGTGACGGTGCTGCGCGGCCGGCTGGAGAACGGCCAGGAACCTGACGAACGCACATGACCGCGATCGCGGCGCGAGGCCGCCGTTAGGCGGCCTTCTTTTTTGGCCAATGACATGGAGGTTTGCTAGTTACGACGGAACCGATTCTGCCCTTCGAGGACTTATCGTATGCGCGCGCTCCCGCTCCTGCTGCTCGGTCTTGCCGTCGCCTCGGCGCCTGCTCTCGCCCAGATGAAGCTGCAATCGAAGGCGGCGCCCGCCAGTGGCCCCGAGACGCGCTATTTCACCTCGATCGACGGCCTGATGGACGGCAATGCCGACGTCGTCCTGAAGGAAACCCGCCAGGGCAAGACCGTGACCGCGGCCGTGCTCGACGTCTGCTATCCCGCCGACAAGAGCTCCGACCGCAAGGATCGCTTCGTCGCCAACCTGACCGTCAGCGGCCAGACGCTTTCCGGCACCACCCAGAGCGTCGCCGACAAGCAACCGGTCACCATCAAGCTGAACCGCAAGCAGAGCGGCGACGGTTTTGAGTTCCGCGGCCAGATCACGATCGGCCAGACGGTGACCGAGGTCGCCTCGACGGACAATTCCGATCTCAGCGAGAAGGAATTCCAGGACAACCAGGCCACCGAGGACGGCATCACGCCGCAGCCGAAGGATTTCACCGACGTTTCGCCGGAATCGATCGGTGTGCGGGTGAAGCTCGACGCGGCGGCGGATTTCCTCAAGAGCCTGAAGGGCGAGGCCGTCGAGATCGGCACCTCCAGCCTCGCGGTGACCTGCGATGCGATGCGCTCCGGCGAGCAGACCATCAACCTCACCGTCGATCCCGAGCACGCCGGCGCGCTGCTCGCCAAGGCAAAATCGGCGCCCGGCGTGACCGCGGCCGGCTGGACCAGCGGCGTCGTCGAGATGGACCGCACCATCCGCTTTGCTGCAGCCGATTGGCGCGAAGGCGACAAGATCAACAAGGACAAGCTGGCAACCGCGATCGCGGGCGTGCTGGCGAAGACGCTTGCCGCAAAGCCCGCCTCGGCGACGTGGAACGCGAACACCGGCAAGCTCAAGCTGGTGCTGAAGCGGCCCAGCACGATCTACCCGGCACTCGGCCTCACCCAGAATTACGAGGTCACTGCCCTGGTCTCGCCCGACAAGCCCGGAAGTTCTGACCGGCTGATACTGTGGGTCTCGAGCCCCACCGTCTCGACATCGGATGACAGCGCCGGCGCCAGGCTGAATCTGTCCGATGATTCCAGCAACGACGAGGAAGGCAGCGAGACCAGGGACGACAACGGCGCGATCGACGCGCTGCTCAAGGAGTTCAAGGGCCAGCGCTGGGACGCCGACAAGTCGGTGTGGCGGTAAGGCCGCCGCTCTCCTGATTCAGGCCGCCCGCGTCTTCAGCGGCACGACGTTGTCGCGCACCGCCTTCGGGGTGGCGTCCGGACCGGACTGAAGCATCCCGTCGCTTCTGACGAACAATTCAGAACGGGGCTCGATCGCAGCGCGATCGAGCAGCGCCCGCAGCTCGGGACGAAGTCCGTCGCCGCGCAGCGCAGCGATCGCATCGAAGTTGCGCATGATGTTCTCCTGTGTGTGATCGCGAAGATGGTCTCGCGTTCGCTTTCCGCGAACCACCCGCTTCCCGATTCCGCGACGACGATCGAGAAGCGGTGCTAAGCGCCATATCGACACAGCGGAATCTCGCTTGCACGCCGACCGAGCCCCCGATCTGAAATCGGGTGGCACGACACACGCCTCCAAATGTTCACTGCGCGCATCGACAGAACGCCGGCCGCGATACCGGCAACGCGCAAATGGAGACGAAGAGATGTCAGAGGAAAACAAGAACGTCGTCGGCCGGTGGTTCAAGGAGTTCTGGGGCAATCCCTGGAATCCGCGCATCATCAACGAGCTCGCCACAGCAGACATTGTCGTGCACTACCCGATGCACGAGCCGAAGCGCGGCCGCGCCGCGGTCATGAAGTTCATGACCGAATTTCGCGAAGCGTTTCCGGATCTCAATTTCTGGGGCGTCGGCGATCTCATTGCGGAAGGCGACCTCGTCGTCGGCCGCTGGGAAGGCGGCGGCACCCACACCGGACCTGCCTTCAGCGACTTCCGGCTCGGTTCGCTGCCGGCAGCCTCGGGCCGCAAGATGACGTTCGCCGGCACCACCGTGCTGCGCGTGCAGGACGGACGGATCGCCGAGGAGCTCGGACAGGAAGATGCGATCACCGCCATGCTTCAGCTCGGCCTCATCCGCCTGCCCGAACACGACGGCGCCGCGTCGCGGCCGGGCGGCGAACTGCCCGCCGGCTGGAACAACATGCCGGGATATCCGGAGGGGCCACGCTGAACACGGCCGGAGTGCATGGCTCCATCGACAATCGCATCATCACTACCCGAACGCGCTTGATGCGTGTTCGGGTAATGCAATCGATCGGTGCGGTGAACTTGAAGGTCTCTAAGCCGCAGGCTTGTTGGAGGCATAAAAATATTGCTGCGCCGGCATCGCATCTTCCGATGCAGTGCCGGCGCGGTCTCGCGGCCGCAATTTGCGTCAAGACGGGAAGATCAGGCACGTCGTCGTGCCGTGGGCGAGCAGCCGGCCCTGCTCGTCGGTGACCCTGCCTTCGGCGGTGCCGATGCGACGGCCGCAATTGAGCACCTGGCCCTCGGCTCTGATCGGACCGGTGTCAGGCGTGATCGGACGCACCAGCGAGATCTTGAACTCCAGCGTGGTCTGGCTGGTGCCGGCATCGAGCGTCGACTGCACCGCAAGCCCCATGCAGCTGTCGAGCAGCGTCGCGGTGAGGCCGCCATGCACGGTGCCCGCCGGATTGAGATGCGCGTCGGTCGGCACCAGTGTGACGACGACGCGGCCGCGCTCGGCCTCGGCGACGTCATAACCGAGTGTCCGCGCGATGGTGTTGAGCGGCAACGCGCCGCTGGCGAGGCCCTGAACGAATGCGAGGCCGCTCATCTCAAGTTTCTGTTCCGCACTGACGGTGCCGTAACTCTTGGCCATTGCCGATCTCCATCGGGGTTCGTTGCATCGTGACGGCTGGCCGCTTGCGCCGCAGCGACGCGGCGGAGCGGCCGTAGAGTTTTGCGAATGCGGCATTCATGCGCCGCGCGCTCGAGAAGCCGGCGCGCTGCGCCACCAACGCAAGCGGCAGCTCGCTGCCGTCGATCAGGCGCTTGGCGCGCTGCACGCGCAGTGACAGCGCGACCTGGAGCGGCGAGGCATCGAGATGCTCGGCGAACAGCCGCGACAGATGCCGCGCGCCGACGCCAAGCCGCCCCGCCAGCGCCTCGACATTGCCGCGGTCGAGCGCGCCCGCCTCGATCAGCGCCAAGGCGCGCTCAACGGTGGTCCTGGTGCCCTTCCATGCCGGGCAGAAGGGCGCCGCCTCGGGACGGCAGCGCAGGCAGGGCCGGAAGCCGGCGCGCTCGGCCGACGCGGCGCTGCCATAGAACCGCACATTGCTCGCGAGCGGCGTGCGCGCCCGGCAGACCGGGCGGCAATACACGCCGGTGGTCTTGACCGCGACGAACACGATGCCGTCCCACGCCGGATCGCGGCGTTGAAAGGCTGCATATTGTGCGGCGAAATCGAGCATGCGACCGCTATAGCCCCGCCCGCGCGCCGCGACGACCCACTTTGCGGAGACGACGTCCGGAGTCGACCGCTGCAGGCAGAAGAAACCCGTGCATCTACGGGCCTGCGACCAAAAGACTTCGTGCTGCCGCAGTTCGGTCACCGAAAATTAAGGCTCGATTTAGTTTCGAGGATCATGCTTCGCGCCATCGAACACAGGTCACGCCATGCAAGACCGCGAGCCGATCAGCGCTGCGAGCATCTGGCCAACAGATGTGACGGAAGGGCATTCGCCGGCACAGACGGCGGACCTCTGGGATGTCACCGGCGAGAATCACGACGCCGCCCTGCTGCTGCGGGAGCCGTTTGCCGACCGCATCGGCACCGCGCTCTTGGCAGCCACCGCGCTCGCCGCAAGCTTCGTCTTGGGATGGACCGGCGGAGCCAACTGGCACGACCTCGCAGCTCCCGCCCAGGTCCCGATGGCCCAGAAGGAGGCGCCGGCCCCGCACATTGCGGAGGTGGCGCCGAGCCGAAAGAACGAGGGCCCGCGCCGGGCCGCGTCCAACGCCGACCCCGTCGTCACCGGCAGCATTCCGAGGACCACGCCGGCCGGCCCGCGCCCGCTCGCCTTGGGCGCCGCGCCGACGACCTTGAATGCACAAGCCGCCGCATTGGGGCCGAAGCAGCCGCAGGCGGCGGCGCCGGAAACGCGGCCGAGCACCATCCCGGGATGGTCGGTGGTCGAAGTCCGCGACGGTACCGCCGTGCTCGAGGGGCCCGAGGGCGTCAAGATGGCCGCGCGCGGCGATGTCGTCCCCGGCCTCGGACGGATCGATTCCATCGTGCGCTGGGGCAACCGCTGGATCGTCGCCACCGCAAGCGGACTGATCGCAACGCCCTGAGCGTTTTGCCTTGACGCGTTTTCTTGACGCGAACCGGCGTCCGCTTCGCTCGAAAGCGCTTTAGTTGCTGTTGATCACGAAACGCAACGACTTGCTGCCGGTGAAGGTTACTTCGTCACCGTGCCGCCGCCAGCCCGTCATGTCGCCGAGCGCAGCCAGCAGATCCTTGTCGGCCTGCGCCCGCGCCGGCGTGCAGTTGCGGTTCTCCATCGCGCCGGGAACGAAGACGATGGTGCTGCCAGCCACCGAAAACTGGCCCTTGCCGCCGTCGCACCACAGCTCGAGAATCACCTCGCCATTGTCGCCGACCTCGATCGAGGGGATCCGCTTGGAGCCCGGCATGCGCGCGGCATCGAGCGTCATCACGAAGCCGAACGGGAACTCGTCCTGAGCCCGCGCCGGACCCGCGCCGAGAGCCGCGGCAACCAGCGCCAACGCGGCGATGCCGCCGTTCAAACTTCGCCTCATCGAAATCCTGCCAATCCTCGAAATGCGACGCGCAACTGCGGGCTCCTTCTATGGGAGCAGAACGCGATTGGCCAGATTGGCAACGCCGGAAAATGGGCTTGAAAAGCAAATCCCCGCAAGCCGTCCGCTCGCGGGGATCCCTGGTTCGACGGACGCGTTGTGGCGCTATTTCAGCACCAGCATCGTGAACGGATAGACATAGGCCTGCAGGGTCACGAACAGGCCGACCAGACACGCCAGCACGATCGAGTGCAGGAACACGTAGCGCAGGATCGAGCCCTCGTGGCCGTACCAGTTGGTCGCGGTCGAGGCGACCACGATCGATTGCGCGTCGATCATCTTGCCCATCACGCCGCCCGACGAGTTCGCCGCCGCCATCAGAATCGGCGACAGGCCGAGCTGCTCGGATGTGATCTTCTGCAGATTGCCGAACAGCACGTTCGATGCGGTATCCGATCCGGTCAGCGCCACGCCCAGCCAGCCGAGCAAGGTGCCGAAGAAGGGATAGAGCACGCCGGTCGCCGCGAAGGCGAGGCCGAGCGTGGCGTCGACGCCGGACAAGCGGGTCAGCGTGCCGATCGCCAGCATCGCCGAGATCGTGATCAGCGAGATCGCGCAGAGGCGGATGGTGCGGCCATACTCGGCGATCAGCTTGAGCGGCGAGAAGCCCATCAACAGACCCGAGATGATCGCGGCAATCAGCATGCCGGTGCCGGTGAACGACAGATAGGTGAAGCCGAACACGGCGCCTTCCGCAGTCGGCTTGGCAGCCACCGGCGGCACCTTGAAGATCAGCTTGTCGAGCTCGGGGACCGGATAGTTCCAGACGAAGTTGGCGTTCGCCCAGGCCTTGAAGGCACCGTTGCCCCAGATCAGCATCAGGATGCAGACGATGATCCACGGCAGCAGCGCGCTCCACATTTCGCTCTGGGTCAGCGGCGTCTTGTCGAGCGGCGGTGCGGCGGCCATCGTCGCCGCCGATTCATCGCGGCCGCGCAGCGCCGGCGACAGCCACAGCTGCCGCGGCTGCCAGACCTTCAGGAACAGGATCAGTGCGCCCATCGAAATCAGCGAGGCGCCGATGTCGACGATCCAGGGATTGATGTAGTTCGAGATCACGAATTGCGGGACCGCAAACGACACGCCGGTGACCAGGATCGCCGGCCACACCTCCTTCATGCCGCGCCAGCCGGCAAACGCCCACACCACCCAGAACGGCACGATCAGCGAGAACAGCGGCAGCTGCCGGCCGACCATCGCGCCGAGGATGTAGGGGTCGAGCCCGGTGACCGAGGCGAGGCCCTGGATCGGCGTGCCGAGCGCACCGTAGGCAACGGGTGCCGTGTTGGCGATCAGCGACAGGCCGGAACGCGGCGAGCGGCGAGAAGCCGAGCCCGATCAGCACCGCGCCGGTGATCGCGACCGGCGTGCCGAACCCGGAGGCGCCCTCGAAGAAGGCGCCGAACGAGAACGCGATCAACAGCAGCTGCAACCGCCGGTCCTCGGTGACGCCGCCGACCGCGCGCTTGAGCAGCTCGAACTTCCCGCACCTCACCGTGACCTGGTAGAGGAAGATGACGTTGAGCACGATCCAGCCGATCGGGAAGAACCCGGTGATCACCCCGAGCAGGGTGGCGCGGATCGACATGTTGGCCGGCATGGTGAAGACGAAGATCGTGATCAGGTTGGTCACGATCACGGCGATGATGGCGGCAATGTGCGCCTTCACCTTGCCGCTGGCGATCAGGACCAGCAGCGTGACCACGGGAATGGCGGCCGCAACCGTCGACAGCGCCGCGTTGCCCAGCGGATTGTAGATTTGATTCCAGGTGTTCATCTCGGGATCCTTCCCACATTTTTTATGCAGCGCGCCGGCCTGCATGCGGGCAGGCGCGACTGGTGCGATTGCGGGAGTCCGTCGGAAAATCTGCAGCCCCGGCTCGCGAATGAACGATCGGTAAGGATCGCTCACATCCTCGCGAAAAATCGAAGGTCCCCCGCCCCTCGCCGTTGTCCTCATGCTAGGGTTGACTCGATTGCCGGGACAAGCCAACGCTTGCATGCCAGACCTACGACTTTAGTCGAGGATCACCCGGATTGTTCCGATTCTTCAGGCCTTTGCGGCCCCTTCCCCGGAGACGATAATCTGTGAACAACATTCGCTCGACGCTCGCGACCGTGTGGCGGATCGCCTCGCCTTATTTCAGCTCCGAGGACAAATGGGCGGGCCGCGGGTTGCTTGCCGCGGTGATCGCGATCGAACTCGCGATCGTCGGCATCAACGTCCTGCTCACGCAGTGGAACAACCGCTTCTACAACGCGCTGCAGGAACGCAATTGGGACTCCTTCGTCAGCGAGATCATCTACTTCTCCGTCCTGGTCGCCTTCTTCATCCTGCTGGCGGTCTACCAGCTCTACCTCAATCAATGGCTGCAGATCCGCTGGCGGCAATGGATGACGACGCACTATCTCGGTGACTGGCTGCGCCAAGCCAATCACTATCGGATGCAGCTGCAGGGCGACGCCGCCGACAACCCCGACCAGCGCATGACCGACGACGTCAAACTGTTCGTCGATCGCACGCTCACGCTCGGCCTCGGCCTGTTGAGCTCGGTCGTCACGCTGGCGTCCTTTCTCACACTGCTGTGGGGCCTTTCCAATGAGGCACCGCTGCATTTGTTCGGTACGGAGTATTCAGTTCCTGGCTACCTTGTCTGGTGCGCGCTGATCTATTCGGCGCTCGGCACCGTGCTGACCCATCTGATCGGCTGGCCGCTGGTCGGCATCGATTTCAAGCAGCAGCAATATGAAGCCGATTTCCGCTTCAACCTGGTGCGCGTACGGGAGAACTCCGAGCAGATCGCGCTGCTGCAGGGCGAACCGGCCGAGCGCGAGCGCCTGCGCGTTCGCTTCGGGCGCGTGGTGGAGAACTGGATCGCCCTGATGAACCGAACCAAGAAGATCACGGCGTTCACGGCGAGCTATAATCAGGCCTCGGTGATCTTCCCCTATGTGCTGGTGGCGCCGGCCTACTTTGCGCAAAAGATCCAGCTCGGCGGCATGATGCAGACCGCATCGGCGTTTTCGAACGTCCAGGGCGCGTTCTCGTACTTCGTCACCATCTATCGTCAACTGGCCGAGTGGCAGGCCGTGGTGAACCGGCTCGATGGTTTCGAGGCAGGCATCGCGGCGGCATCGAACCTTGCCAAGCGCGACCACCGAATTCATCTCACGGCGACGCCGGGCGGCGGCGCCGTCAGCCTGCAGGACCTGGTGCTGCGGCTGCCCGACGGAACGCCGCTGCTGAACGCGGACCGGTTCGACTTCCGCAAGGGCGAGCGCACGCTGATGACTGGCCCCTCCGGCGCCGGCAAGTCGACGCTGTTCCGCGCGATCGCTGGCATCTGGCCGTTCGGCGATGGCGCGGTCGAGATCCCGGCCAATGCCAGCCTGATGATGCTGCCGCAACGTCCCTATCTGCCGATCGGCTCGCTGCATGACGCCGTCGTCTATCCGGGCGAGGCCACGCAATTCGATGCCGGACGGGTCCGCGAGGTCCTCACCGCCGTCGGACTGCCGCAGCTTGCGGCGCGGCTCGAGGAACAGGCGCATTGGAACCGGATGCTGTCGCTCGGCGAGCAGCAGCGGCTCGGCATCGCAAGGGCGCTGCTGCATGCGCCGCAATTCCTGTTCCTGGACGAGGCGACAGCCTCGCTCGACGAGCCGGCGGAAGCCGCGCTGTACAGGCTGATTGCCGAAAGGCTGCCCGGCACCACGGTGGTTTCGATCGGCCACCGTTCGACGCTCGACGCCTTCCATCAGCGCAATGTCACGCTGGTCCGCGACGGCGACCGCTTCACCTTGCGCGACGCGGCCAAGGTCGCCGCGTCGTAGCGGCACTACGGGTCAGCCGCGGCCACGGCTTGTGGCTTACCCCATTGGGGGGCAGCCCACAGGTCTCGCGAGCGCCTTTCGCCATTGTCCGCCCAGTGCCCATCAGACCTATCCGCAAAAACAAAAAGGGCGGCAGATTGCTCTGCCGCCCCTCGATCTCCGGAAGGAGAGATTACTTCAAGTTGGACATCGCGGTCAGGTCGACCGAGAGCTTGGCGATGCCGGCCGCGCCGCACCAGTTGGAGCCCGTGCCGCCCGGATTGATCGGGGTCACGTTGGTATTGCCGCCCGCGGTAAAGTCGCTGGTGAAGGCGCTGCAATCACCCTTCGACATGTCGGTGTCGGAGTAGCGCAGATCGAGCGTGAACACCTTGTAGGTGAAGCCGATGCCGATGTTCCAGGTGTTGTAGTCGGCATACTTGATGCCGTTCGGGAAGGCCGGAACGCCGTAGAAGCTGTCCGAAGTGCCGAGCCACTGCCGGCCGAACTCACCCGACACATACATGCCGACGCCGCTGGAACCGAACACGGTGCTGGGCGCTGTGTACTTGCCGATGATCGACGAGTAGTTGCCCCAGGCGCCGGTGTTGAGGAAATTCGGCGAGTAGTACTCGTTGATGGTGAACGCCCAGTTGTCGTTAATGGTCCAGGTCGCCTTGCCGTAGACTTCGAAGAACGAGACGTCCTTCTTCATCACGTTGAAATTGGTCAGAGTGTTCGCCTGGCATTCTGCGCTCAGCGGATTGCCCGCGAAGTCGGCCACGGCACCGCCGCCGTAGTAGCAGGTTCCACCCGGATACAGGTAACCCCAGACACCGATGTCGAAGGCGAAGGCGCCGAAGGTCGGGCGGATACCGCCGTAGACGTCGACTTCAGCCGCGGCGCGGTTGGCGAAGGAGATGCTTTCGGTCGACGTACCGACGTAGAGCTGCAGGTCCTTGCTGACGTTGTAGCGCGGCTCGAAATAGGCGGTGACCGACGGATTGTGGTTGGACTGGGTGACGCCGCGGAAGATGTAGTCGCTCATGATGCCAGCGCCAAAGGCGATGTCCCACGGGTCGAACGGAGCCGGCGGCGGCGCCTTGACGGCCTTCACCGCCATGTCAGCTGCCATTGCCGAGCTCGAAATCATTGCTAGCGCCGTTGCTAACAAAGCCAGTTTCTTCATGACGATCCCCATCTAACTTTTCCAGACAGCCCAGCTCCGGTGGCCCCCAGGGCGCGCGCTAACGGACTGCAACTAAATCGCGTGGATCAATCTGAGGCCCGTGCACGGTACCGTGAAGCCAAAAAGACATGCATGTGCCGCCTTTTTAGGCGTTCTAGCCATCTTGCCGCATGTTGATTTGCGGGTGTTGCATTTGCACCACAAGACTGCGGCTCCCGCACCGGTTGAACGGATCATCTGGAGAGGGAAACGGCAACAGTCGGCCCAGCGCGAGAGCATCGGCGCGAATCGCCGTGCCCGCAAAAGCACGGATCGTCACCGCACCTACGGAAGAAGCCGCAGCGTGGTGCGCCGCGGCTTCGATCAGTTGAACCTCGGCAATGTGGCAGCGGCCTAGAGCATTTTCGGTTCTGATTGAATCAGAACCGAAGCTCTAGATTCTTGTTTTGACGCGTTTTCTTCACGCGAACCGGTGCCCACTTCGCTCGAAAACGCTCTAGTGGTGCTCGCCCCCGTCGGCCGACCCGGCAATCCAGCCCGGCGCCGGTTCGTGGCTCGGTGTGGCCCAGCTCGGAGCCGGCTGCGGCTCGGGCGCCGGGGGTGCCGCGACCGGGGCGGCCGGCTTCGGCGCGGCAGCCTTCTTCGGAGCAGCGGCCTTCTTCGGCGCGCTCTTCTTGGCGGCGGCTTTTTTGGCGGCCTTCTTCGGCGCAGCCTTCTTTGCAGCTTTCTTTGCCGTTTTCTTTGCAGCCTTCTTGGCCGACTTCTTCGCCGATTTCTTTGCAGTCTTCCTGGCGGATTTCTTTGCAGCCTTCTTGGCCGACTTCTTCGCGGACCTCTTCTTCGCCGCTACCACCTTCTTGGCCTTTTTGGCCTTCTTGCTTTTCTTCGCCTTCTTCGACTTCGCCATCGTGGTCCTCCTGTTGCCGCTATCTGAGTCCACCGGGCGCATTGAAGTGATCGCTTGCCGGACGTTGGCTGCACCTCGAGGAGAGGCACTCTCCACTTCGCTTGTCGGGCATGATGGCCGCGCGATCGCTTCGCGTCTGTGGCAAGGAAGCGCCGGTCCTTCACGTTGCGTCAGGGCAAGGCTGAGGTCCGGATCATGCTCGAGTGGCAGTCGATCAATTCAATCCTGGCCGGGGACCTCCTGTCGCCCAATCGAGAAGCTCAATCGTGTGCACCACAGGAACTGACGTACCGCCGGCAATCTGAACCATGCAGCCAATATTGCCCGCAGCGATCATGTCCGGTTTGACAAGCGCAATATTGGCGACCTTGCGATCGCGCAATCTGCTCGCAATGTCGGGCTGGAGAATGTTGTAGGTCCCCGCCGAACCGCAACACAAATGGCTCTCGGGCACATCTTTCACCACGAATCCATTCTTGGAAAGCAATTCTTTCGGAAGTTGAGTGATTTTCTGTCCATGCTGCAACGAACAAGCGGAGTGATAGGCGACGGTGACGTCGCCTTTCTGCGTTGAAGGCGCGAGCTCGAGAGCCGAGAGATACTCGGTGATATCCTTTGCCAGCGCGGAGATTCGCTTGGCCGGCTCGGCGAATGTTTTGTCCTCGCGCAGAAGATAGCCGTAGTCTTTGACAACTGTCCCACAGCCCGAGGTCGTCACCAGGATGGCGTCGAGCCCGTTCTGGTCCGCTTCCCTTTGCCACACCGTGATGTTGGCCCGCGCTCGCGCCAGCGCGTCGCCGTCCAGTCCCATGTGATGGGTCAACGCGCCGCAGCATTGCTCGTCCTTGACCAGCACCACCTCGACGCCGTGCCGGGTCAGGACGTTGATCGCGGCCTGATTGATGCGTGGCGCCAGCACCTGCTGGGCGCAGCCCTGCAGCAGCGCGACCCGACCGCGCCGCCGGCCGATCGGCGCAAACACGGTTCCCGCAGCCGGCCCCGGCTGCGGCAGGCCGCGTGGCGCGAGCGCCAGCATCGCCTTGATCCGCCGCAGCAGACCCGGGCTCGACGCACCGACCGATGGCGTCGGCAGCAATGCGGCGAACGGACGGGCGAGCCCGGCCACGATCATGCTGATCCGGAACAGGCCCGGCCGCGGCAGCACGAGGGCGAGCACCGAGCGCAGCAGCCGCTCGGTCAGCGGTCTCTGGTAATCCCGCTCGATCCGGACCCGGGCCTGGTCGACGAGGTGCATGTAGTTCACGCCCGAAGGACAGGTGGTCATGCAGGCGAGGCACGACAGGCAGCGGTCGATATGCTTGACCACGTCGGCCGTCGGCGGCTTGTTCTTCTCCAGCATCTCCTTAATCAGGTAGATGCGGCCGCGGGGGCTATCGAGCTCGTCGCCGAGCAGCACGTAGGTCGGGCAGGTCGCGGTGCAGAAGCCGCAATGCACGCAGGCGCGCAGGATCTTGTCGGCTTCCTTGATGTCGGGATCGGCGAGCTGCGCCAGGGAAAACTCGGTCTTCATGCAGCCCCGCCTCGCATCATCCGGCCGCGGTTGAGGACGGACCTCGGATCGAAGCTCGCCCGAACCCGTTCACCGAGCGCGGCAAGCCCGGCCGCCTGCGGCTGGAACACATCGACCGCCCGGCGTACATCCTCGGTGGCGCGGATCAGGGTGGCGTGTCCGCCGATCGCCTCGACCTGGCCGCGGACCAGCGTGGCCTGGGCGTCGGCGCCCGGCGGCACCGCGGCCCAGATCAGCCCGCCGCCCCAGTCGTAGATCACGTCGCCGCCGGTGGCGCGCGACAACGCCTGGCCCAGCGCGCCGCCAGAGGCCGGCGGGCAAACGATGCGCCACACCGGCCAGGCCCCGAGCGCGCCGTTCGCCGCGAACGGCGCCACGTCGCGCAGCGCGCTCCAGATTGCGGCCGACGCATCGTCGGCGAGGCTGTCGACCGTGCCATAAGCCGAGAGTGTCTGGCTCAGCGAGGCCGCCCGGTGTGCCGCCGACGCCGAAATCCCCTCGAGCCGCACCAGCGTGACCGGCTGGCCGGAGGCGAGACCGGCGAGCGCACCGCCCCCGGACCGCAACGCCGAACCCGGCAGATGCGCGGCGCCCGAGACGTCGAAGGGCGAGCCCAGCGCCGCCGTCATCGCCTTGTTGGCGGTGGCGTCGTCGAGCCCGCGCAGCACCAGCGTCCGCTCGGCTTCCGGCTTCGGCATGACCTTAAGCGTCACCTCGGTCATGACCGCGAGCGTGCCCCAGGAGCCGGTCAGCAGCTTGCAGAGGTCGTAGCCGGTAACGTTCTTCACCACCCGCCCGCCGGTCTTGAAGCTGTCGCCGAACCCGGACACCGCGTGCGCGCCGAGCAGATGATCCCTGATACCGCCGGCCTTGATGCGGCGGGGACCGGCCAGTCCGGCGCCGATCATGCCGCCGATCGTGCCGGCGCCCGCGGTGCCGAACAGCACAGACGTGTCCATCGGCTCGAAGGCGAATTGCTGGTTCTTGGCGTCGATCAGGGATTGCACGTCGGCGAGCGGCGCGCCGGCCTGCACACTGATGATCAGTTCATTCGGCTCGTACGAGGTGACCGCATTCAGCGCCGAGACGTCGAGCAGCGCATTGGTCGCCATCGGATGGCCGATGGCGCGCTTCGACCCATGTCCAATGACCTCAAGTGGCTGCTCGCTGGCAACCGCCGCGCGCACCACCTCTTCGACGTCTTTTGCGTCTCTGACCTTGAGCGTATCCACGTCCTAGCCGGTAACCAAATTCGGCTCCGAAATCAAATGCGCGCGCCGAACAAATTTCTGAATGCGAGGAGTCCGGCGTCGGTGATTTCGACGGAGCGGCCCTGCGGCCGGCGCCGGATCCAGTCCCGTTGCAGCGCAAGGTCGGCAACCGCGGCCCCTGCCCGCCCGGCCAGATGCGGACGCCGCTCGCTCCAGTCGAGACACGGCCGGCACAAGATCCGCCGGCTCCGCGCCGGCGCATGCAGGTCGATGCCGAGATCGCCGAGCAATGCACGGCCGGAAGCGGTCAGCTCGCCGGCCTCCTGGTCCAGATTGAGGTGGCCGCGGTCCCGCATCGCATCGGTGACGGCGACGCCGAGCTCGCCGGCAAGGTGGTCGTAGCAGGTCCGGGCCCGGCGCATCTCGGGATCGATGCGCGGCGGTGGCCGGGACGGGTGCGGATCGATCGCGGCAACCGTCATCATGCCCTCGAGCATCTGCGCGACCAGCGGGGTGGCCAGCCGGTAGAAGCGGCGCGGACCACGCCGCTCGACCTTGAGCAGCGCCCGCTCGACCATGCGCGAAAGGTGCCAGCTCGCGGTCTGGGGCGTCACGCCCGCGACCAGCGCCAGTTCGCTTGCAGTCTGCGGGCGTCCGTCCATCAGCCGCGACAGGATGCCGGCGCGGCCGGGATCGGCGATCAGCCCGGCGAGTTCGGCAAGCTCTGGTGCGATGGTCTGCATGGCCGGCTCCGCATTGATCGAAGTCATCTGTTTGTCGCATGTCATGCCGCTGCAACGCTTCGATCATGATCGAAATGTTCACGACATCGACATTTCGATCATCACCGAACTCGGTTCGCCGAACGATCGACTATCTCTCGCATTGCGGTTCGGCCGGCAGGACGGTTGGCGCGAATCATCTGGAGGCGAACATGAAACGTTCGGAAGTTTCGACCACGACGATGATGCTCACCCGGCGATCGGCCATCGGCTCGTTCGCGATCATGGCGATCGCCGGCGTCTCGCCCTTCGCCGGATCGCAAGCTCGATCGGAGCACAGCAACGGAGGACTGCCAATGAAGCACTATGCGATGAGCACGAGAACCATCAGCGATGCAATCAACACCGCTGGCCTTCTGGTTGTGGCGCAATGGGAAGCCAAGGAGGGACAGGCCGACAAGGTTGCGGAAATCCTCGACGGCTTCCTGCCCGAGGCGCAGAAGGACCCCGGCACCAAGCTGTTCCTGATCGGCCGCGGCAAGGACAATCCGGCGCAATTCCTGTTCTACGAATTGTTCCAGGACGAAGCCGCGTTCAAGGCACATCAGGACAGCGCGGCTTTCAAGACCTACATCGCGGAGCAAGCGCTGCCGCTGCTCGCCAAGCGCGAGCGGTCGCAATACGCGCTGCTGTGAAGAAAGGCGCGGCGGGGAGGATGGTAGAGCGTTTTCGAGCGAAGTGGACCCGGTTCGCGTGAAGAAAACGCGTCAAGACGAGAAGCGAGAGCTTCGGTTCTGATTCAATCAGAACCGAAGCTCGTCCTTCCCGCCGGCGCGGGGTCAGATCGACGCGCCGCTGTTGCCGAGCGTTGCGCGCAAGCCGGCCCGCTCGGGCGGCCTGCGCCAGAAGCCGACGATCGAGATCCGCGACAGCACCGCGGCCTCGAGGCTCTCGACCTGGGTTCGGAGCCGAAGCGCGTGTTTCTCGACGAGATACCAGGACGCGACGGCGACGCCGAAGGCGAGCGGCAGGCTGATCAGGAGGTTTAGATACCAATGCTGGACCGGCGGGCCGAACGTGGCGACGCATTGCTGGATGACGAAGCCGTAGAGATAGAGCCCGTAGGAGTAGTCGCCTGACGAGACGATCCAGCTCCGCCGCGGGTTCATCAGGCCGAGATAGCACGCGACATAGGCGGCCGGCACGGGAGCCAGCGCGTCGCCGCGGCCGGTCGCCATGCCGGCGGCGCACAGCACCAGCGCCAGCAGGCACACAGTGCGGTTGAACGGCACCTTGTCGCGCCAGAGGTAGAAGCCGACGCCGGCAAGGAAGCAGAACACCAGAAGGTGCGGGCGAAGCTGGATCGGCACCTCGTCCCAGCGGTAGATGTCGTAGACGATGAGCCCGATCTGGGCGATCACCATGAACCCGAGGAACGCCGCCCGGTTGAAGCAAATCGTGAGCACGGCGAGCAGCGCCAGGATGACGTAGCACCACAGCTCATACGGCACGGTCCAGAGCTGGGCGTTCACCAGATCCGGCAGCGGATTGTGCAGGAATACGCCCGGCAGCTCGTAATGAATGTCGCCGACGATATTGAGAAAATAGGCGTGGAATTTCGGATCGGCGAGATATTGGGCCAACGGCAGCTCGGTGAAGACCGAACCGATGATGATTGCCGATAGCGTGGTTTCGACCGCGAGCGCCGGCCCGATCCGCAGCACGCGCAGGCCGAGGAAGGAAATCAGGCTCTTGCACCGGAGCAGGCTTGCGGTCACCAGGAAGCCGCTCAGGGCAAAGAACAGCGCGAGGATCATCGCGACGCCGATACGCAGCGTGCTCTGGATTTCCAGCGCGCGGCCGAGCCCGAGCGTCACGTTCGTGCTGTGCAGGCCAATGATCGACGCCGCCAGCGCGATCCGCATATAATCGAAGCCCGCGGGCCGATTGCGCGAAAGCGCCAGCTGATCGGCCAGGCTGGGCATCGATGTGCTCCCGAAGACATGCATCTGCGGAAAATACCGAGCAACAGTCTAAGGCCGTGTAAATGGGTCCGCGCTGTAATTGCAGCGACGCGCGACGGCGGCCGCCGCGGCAAGCATTGGTTAAGGTTATCGAATGGCTAGGGCGATCCGTCGAATTGTATCGACCGGCCCTCGCGCGTTGGTGGCTCTGGGCGCACGCTCACGCATGTTGGCCTCGGGACCAATAGCTGACGTGGCTCCTGATGCCGTGGAAGCAGGGCTTGTTATCGTCATTCGGCAACCGTTGATTTGAACGCGGCTCCGCCAGGAGAACCATCACGATGCACATCAAACCGATAGCCATCGCGCTGCTCGCGATGATCGCGCCAGGACAGGCGCGCGCCGCTCTGCTCACCGACGCCGAGGCAACGTTCCTCGACCAGCTCGCTACCGCAGCCGCGGTGCTCGAACAACGATGCACCGGCTATGAGGCCAATGGTGCCGGCGGCGTTCAAACGGGCGCCAGACTCCTCGGCAGCCCCGACGCCGCGATGGCCATGATCAATGCGTTCGACGCGGCCATCAAGGCTCACGACGGCAGTGACTACGATCCGCGCAAATTCCGCCCCGAGGTGTCCGAAGCGGCGGGCAAGACCTTCAAGCGAGTCCGGGCGGCGTTGACCAGAGACCCGGAAGCGGCCTGCGCCGGCTATGGCGATGCCGGCGCGGCGTCGGGGCTGCTCAGACGGTACTAGAACCGCGGGATATCCGGGAACGCCAGCTTGCCGGCGTGGACATGCACACGGCCGAGCTCGGCGCAGCGGTGCAGGGTCGGAAACACCTTGCCGGGGTTGAGCAGGCCCTCGGCATCGAAGGCGCATTTCAGCCGCTGCTGCTGGTTGAGGTCGATCTCGGTGAACATGTCCGGCATCAGGTCGCGCTTCTCGATGCCGACCCCGTGCTCGCCGGTGAGCACGCCACCGAGCTCGACGCAGCAGCGCAGGATGTCGGCGCCGAACGCCTCCGCCTTCTCGATCTCGCCCGGCTTGTTGGCATCGTAGAGGATCAAGGGGTGCAGATTGCCGTCGCCGGCGTGGAACACGTTGGCGACGCCGAGGCCGTATTTCTCCGAGAGGTCGCGGATCCGCGCCAGGGCCTTCGGCAAGGCGCCGCGCGGGATGGTGCCGTCCATGCAGAGGTAGTCCGGCGAGATCCGCCCGACCGCGGGGAACGCCGCCTTGCGGCCGGCCCAGAACAGATTGCGCTCGGCCTCCGAGGTCGAGATCTGGCAGGAGGTCGAGCCGCAGCCTTGCGCGATCGCCTCGACCCGCTTGATCAGCTCGTCGACCTCGACCTGAGGGCCGTCGAGCTCAATGATCAACAGCGCCTCGACGTCGAGCGGATAACCGGCATGGACGAACGCCTCCGCGGCGTGGATCGCGGGCTTGTCCATCATCTCCATGCCGCCGGGGATGATGCCGGCGCCGATGATCCGCGCGACGCATTCGCCGGCCGCTTCGACCTCGGCGAAGCCGACCATCAGCGCACGCGCCGTCTCCGGCTTCTGCAGGATGCGCACCGTGATCTCGGTGATGACGCCGAGCAGCCCCTCCGAGCCGGTGATGATTCCCATCAAGTCATAGCCGGCATTCTCGGCCGACTTGCCGCCGATGCGCAGGATCTCGCCCGACATCAGCACGATCTCGCAGCCGAGCACGTTGTTGGTGGTCATGCCGTATTTCAGGCAGTGCACGCCGCCGGAATTCTCCGCGACATTGCCGCCGATCGAGCAAGCGATCTGCGACGACGGATCGGGCGCGTAGTAGAAGCCGGCGTGGGCGACCGCCTGGCTGATCGCGAGGTTGGTGACGCCGGGCTCGGTGACAACGACGCGGTTGTCGAAGTCGATCTCGCGAATCCGCTTGAACTTGCCTAGTCCGAGCAGCACGCCGTCGGCGAGCGGCAGCGCGCCGCCGGACAGCGAGGTGCCGGAGCCGCGCGGCACCACCTTGATGCCCTGGCCCTGGCAATATTTGAGGACCTTCGACACCTGCTCGGTGGTATCGGGCAGCACCACGACCATCGGCGGCTGCCGATAGGCGGTCAGGCCGTCGGATTCATAGGCCAGCATCTCGGCGGCACTGTCGATCACGCCCTCGCCCGGGACGATTGCGCGCAAGGCGGCCACGATTTCGGCGCGGCGAGCGAGGACGGCCTGGTCGGCCGCCGGCATCATGATGGACATCGTTGTTCCCTCGGCTGGGCTTTTGCCCTTCGCCGATTTGTTACGACAAATCAATCACGTCTGCACCTGTTTCAGTGGGCCGGCCGAAGGTCGGATTGCCCCACCCCGCAATGGCGAGTTCTCTCTCGGACAAGCGGGCGGCCTCGAAACCTGTCAAAGTTTCGTGGCTTGTCCTGTCCAAGCCGGACATGCCACAAACGATCACTACCTCCCGGGACGAAACGAAGAGAACCCCATGAACCTAAAGACCTTGAGCGCGCTGGCGGTCGTCACATCGCTGGCTTCCGCATCCTCCGCGCTGGCGCAGGATGCCGCCGCCGGCAAGACCTCGTTCAATAAATGCCTCGCCTGCCACGCAATCGGCGAAGGCGCCAAGAACAAGGTCGGCCCCGAGCTCAACGGCCTCGACGGCCGCCATTCCGGCTCCGCGCCGGACTACAATTATTCCGATGCCAACAAGAATTCCGGAATCACCTGGAACAAGGAAACCTTCCTCGAATACATCAAGGATCCGAAGGCCAAGATCCCCGGCACCAAGATGGCATTCGCCGGCATCAAGAACGAGAACGAGGCCAACAACCTCTGGGCCTACGTCTCGTCGTTCGACAAGGACGGCAAGCAGAAGTAATCGGCGGTATCGGTCGCCGTCCGCCCGGCGCCAATGCCGGGGCGGACGTTAGAAGGGATGGCTTTTCTTCGAAACGCCATCCCGTCTGGCTCTCTGATTTGAACATGATCTCCGCGCGGACGCGTCCCGCGTTTGTCGCGAGGGAAAAGCGGCACACGCTTCCGGATCATGCCTGGCCGCCGCGATCAGCGCGGCAACAGATTGGTCTTGGCGAGATCGACCACCTCGTCGCCGCGGCCGCTCATCACCGCGCGCAGCACCCACAGGCTGAATCCCTTCACCTGCTCCAGCGTAATGGTCGGCGGCATCGACAGCTCCTGCGTCGCGGTCACGACGTCGAGCACCGCCGGGCCGTCATGCGCGAGCACGTCGCGGATCGCGCCCTCGAGCTCGCCGGGATCCTCCACCCTGACGCCGTGAATGCCCATGGCGCGGGCCATCGCCGCGAAATCCGGATTCTTCAGATCGACCCCGGTCTCGATGAAGCCGGCGGCCTTCATCTCCAGCGCGACGAAGCCGAGCACGCTGTTGTTGAAGATCACGACCTTCACCGGCAGCTTGGCCTGGGTCAGCGTGATCAGATCGCCCATCAGCATGGCAAAGCCGCCGTCGCCGGACATCGACACCACCTGCCGGCCGGGCTGCGCCGCCTGCGCCCCGATCGCATGCGCCATCGCATTAGCCATCGAGCCATGCACCCAGGAGCCGACCAGACGGCGGCGGCCATTCATTTTCAGATAGCGCGCGGCCCAGATCGTCGGCGTGCCGACGTCGGCGGTGAATACCGCATCCTCGCTCGCCTGCTCGCTGAGCAGGCGCGCCAGATATTGCGGATGGATCGGCTTTTGGCCCGGCTTGCCGCGGGCGAGATCGTCGAGCCCGGCGCGGGCGTCCTTGTAATGCGCGAGGCTGGCATCGAGATGCTTGCGGTCGGTCTTCACATGGAGCTTCGGCAACAGCGCGGCGATGGTCTCGCCGACGTCGCCGACGATGCCGAGATCGAGCTTGCAGCGGCGGCCGAGATTTTCGGGGCGGATATCGACCTGCGCGATGTTGATGCCGGTCGGGAAGAACTGCTTGTAGGGAAAATCGGTGCCCAGCATCAGCAGCACGTCGCAGCCGTGCATGGCGGCATAGCCGGAGGAGAAGCCGATGAAGCCGGTCATGCCGACGTCATAGGGGTTGTCGTATTCGACATATTCCTTGCCGCCGAGCGCGTGCACGATCGGGCTCTTCAGCGTCTCGGCAAGCTTGATCAAGCCGTCATGCGCGCCGGCGCAGCCGCGGCCACAGAACAGCGTGACGCGCCGCGCGCCATTGAGCAGCGCCGCCAGCGCATTCAACTCAGGTTCGGCCGGACGCACCACCGGCGCCGGCGGCAGCAGGCCGGCATTCGGTGCAATGTCGCGCTTCGGCGCGGTGCGCATCGCGACGTCGCCCGGCAGCACCAATACGGCGACGCCGCGCTTGCCGACCGCGGCGCGGATCGCGTTCTCCAGCATGTAGGGCAGTTGCGCCGGATCCGACACCAGTTCGCAATAATGGCTGCATTCGCGAAACAGGTCCTGCGGATGGGTCTCCTGGAAATAGCCGCCGCCGATCTCGGCCGACGGGATCTGCGCCGCCAGCGCCAGCACCGGCGTGCGGCTGCGATGCGCGTCGAACAGGCCGTTGATGAGATGGAGATTGCCCGGGCCGCAGGAGCCCGCGCACACCGCGAGCGCGCCCGTGATCTGGGATTCGGCGGCGGCGGCGAACGCGGCCACCTCCTCGTGACGCACATGCAGCCAATCGATCGTGCCGCGCTTGCGCAGCGCCTCGGTCAGGCCGTTGAGGCTGTCGCCGACGACACCGTAGATGCGCTTGACGCCGGCCTGGGCAAGGGTTTCAGCGACGAGGTCGGCAATGTTGTCGATCCGCATGAGACGTGTCCTTTGCTGCAATCCGAAACCGGTGAGCCGCATGATGTTCGGCGCTACGCGGCGGCGCAAGCCTTGCCGGATCACATTCGCGCGGCGCAAAGGCGCGGCAGCTATTGCGCCGTCACCACGTCCCGCACCACCAGGCCGGCCATCGTCTCGATCTCGGACGCCACGAGGTCAGGCACGACGTACTGCACCATGTGGCCTGTGCCCGGCAGCACGATCAGCTTCGCGTTCGGCGCCGATGCGGCGAGCGGCCGCGAGTGGATGCCGGTCGAGACCGTCTTGTCGACGTCGCCCGAAATGATTGACAGCGGCGCCCTGATCTCGGCATAGCGCGGGGCCTGTTCGACAACGGCAGCCTTCAGCGTGACGAGGTCGCGCGCATTGGCGATGAATTCGCGCGGGCGCAGCAGGAGCAATGACTCGCTGTCGCGGACGAAATCGACCGGCATGGGCTGCGGCGCGAACACGCCGCGCGCAGCCGAACTAGCAATGATGAGACCGAGCGGCAGCGTGATCGTGTGCGCGAGCAGCGGTCCGATCAGTGGTGTCGCGATCACATCATTGTAGCGTCCGGCGCCGCCGCGCCACGGATAGGCGACAGGGGCGAGCAGCACGAGGCCGGCGACGCGATCCGGATGATCCAGCGCAATGCGCAAGGCAAGCGCACCGGCCCAGGAATGCGCCACCACGATCGCCCGCTCGACGCCGAGCCTGGTCAGCGCCTCCACGATCATCCGGCCCTGGATCGCGGGCGTCGAATCCGCGACGCGCTCGCGCGGACTCCAGCCGTGGCCCGGCCGGTCGATCAGGATCACCCGGCGCATTTTGGCAATGCGATCGCCGAGCGGCTGCATCGCGCGCAGATTGGAGCTTGCGCCATGCAGCATCACGACGGGCGGTCCGACCGCGTCGCGCGGGCCGAGTTCGACCACATGCAGCCGCGCCCCGGCCACATCGATCATTCGGCCCCGAGGCGGAAAGGTACGCTGGATCAGCAGGGCGCCGAGCTGTGTCGCCAAGGCCAGCGCCAGCCCGGCTACCGCCAGCACAATGATTACGGTCAACATCGAGGGGATCCGAAAGGGCTTAGGCACCTGATTGGGCACCTGACAATTACGACGAAGCCGAAATCAGGTTTCGCGCGGATGTTCCCCCTGCCCGGACATGCTCTTGTTCGAAAAGCCAATTGTCGATTTTCCGGCTCGCGCCCCGGCGCGGAGTTGTCCACAATGCGCCCAGCCTGTGGATAGCGGGTTCATACCTGCGTCATTAGTAATTTCATAGATTGGCGGTGGCATTTTCGCCATCAGACGCGAGGCTTCATCGAAACCGGGACGCCACTGGAACGCTTCCTGGCTTGTACACAGTATCCACAGGAACCGGCGTCCGCATGACGAGTTCAACGGGAAGTAATCGGAGGAGTACCATGATTTCCGACCCTAGCGATGCGGCCATCGATCAGATCGTGGCGAGCTGCAATGGCGACCTGCGCGGCGCCCTGAAGGCACTGTTGCTGGTGAATGAGCACCTGGAGGCGGAGCTTCAGCAATTCTATGCTGCCATAGCCCAGGACACCGCGTCCCGCGGCAAGTTCTTGCACTAGCCTCCTGCGCCGGACCGTATCGCGAGCAAGCATCAGGCTCGTGAGCAACGCGCCCATTCGCGGCCATCGCCCCACGATCGCGATCAATCGCACGCTATCAGATATCGCGGCCTTCGACCTTTTCGGTCAGCTGCTTGACGATCTGCGGCACCTTCTCGAGGTAGGGATCGACAGCCAGCGCCTTGCGGAAGGCGTCGAGCGCACGCTTGTCGTCGCCCATGTCCTGCATGATCATGCCGACGCCCGCCAGCGCGCCGAAATGGCGGGGTTCGCGGGTCAGCACCTGCTGAAGGTCTCCCAGCGAACGAACGTAATCGTTCTTCAAATAGTAGATCGTCGCACGCCGGTTCCAGGCCTCGACATAGTCGGGGCGGAGCTTGATCACCGCGTCCAGCAGCTTCAGCGCGACATCGACATTCTGGGCGTCGATCGCCGCCTTGGCGCGCACCATCAAAAGCGCCGCGGTATCGCTCGGGGTTTGCAGCCACAGCGCCCAGATCCGCGCCTCGACATGGCGGGCGCTGTCCTCGTCGGGGGCGGCCTTCAGGGCGCCGAACAGGAAATCCAGCCCGCGGGTGCGGTCGGCCGGCACCTTCGGCAGCTTGGTCGGCGCTTCAGGTAGTTTTTTCTGGGCCTTGGGCGGCGGGACCACCCGCGGATCGTCCTGCGCGACGGCTGCAACAGGCAAAGTCAAAACAGGCCCGGCCAGAAGCCCGGCGATCAGGATCGCCAGCCGGCGGTTGGCGGGCCCCAGGAACTTGAATCCGAGCTTTAATCCCATGGCCGAAGTCTAGACGCACAACGCCGCACTGCAAAGCAGCGCGGCGTCAAAGACCTGTGAAGGAAGGATCGAAATCGGCCGGCGATCCCGGCGGGATCAGCCTTGTCGATCAGCCTTGGTGGATCAGCCCTGGCGCGCCTTGAAGCGGCGCTGGACCTTGTTGATCACGTAGACGCGGCCCTTGCGGCGAACCAGACGGTTGTTGCGATGGCGGCCGCGCAGCGACTTCAGCGAGTTACGGACCTTCATGGGACAATCCTGTTACTTCGAAAGGCCCGTGTTGGAGGCCGTACCTGATCAATGCCAATATTTGGCAAAATGGGATTTATCCCGATAAGCGGCCTGCCGCCCGGGACGGCCGGGTTCTAAGCCATCGGACCGTTAAATGTCAACCGAGACGGGCCGATTTTCGGGCCTATCCTGGCCCGGAACCCGCGGAAGGCACCGCGCCACACCCTTGAGATCATTTCGGAAACGGCGACGGCCACAATTATCCGGGCCATCGAGGCGACCCGCCATCTCCCTTTGACGATGGCGTCACGGCCGCCGAATCGCGGTTTCGTCCTCCTCGCGGCCGCCCCGGACCGTGACCGAACCGGACTTTGCGCCGGATTGAGCTCCGCGCGCGGCCAGAATCCTTCAACTCCTCGGCGCTTGCGAAAATAGTTATATCATATAATTATTTTCCATCACCAATGAACACGCCGCCGGGGAAGCGCAATGCCCAAGCTCAAACTGCCCGACATCGAAAAGGTCACCGCGATCGACATCCACACCCATGCCGAGGAGCCGTGCGGCATGCATGGCGACGACGGCTATGACGACTTCCAGGCGCAGATGGCCGACTACTTCAAGTCGCCGCACAAGCATCCGCCGACCGTGCCGGAGACCGCGGCCTACTATCGCGCCAAGAACATCGCCGCGGTGATCTTCCCGGTCGACGCCGAGCGCGAGACCGGCTTCCGCCGCTACAACAATTACGAAATGCTCGAGGTCGCCTCCGACCATCTCGACGTGCTGATCCCGTTCGTCTCGATCGACCCGCACAAGGGCAAGCTCGGCGTCCGCGAGGCACGCAAGCTGATCGAGGAATACGGCGTCCGCGGCTTCAAATTCCACCCGACCATGCAGGGCTTCTACGCCAACGACCGCATGGCCTATCCGCTCTATGAAGCCATCAATGACGGCGGCGCGATCGCGCTATTCCACACCGGCCAGACCGGCGTCGGCTCCGGCATGCCGGGCGGCATGGGGATGCGGCTGAAATATTCCAACCCGATGTACATGGACGACGTCGCGGCCGATTTCCCCGACCTCAAGATCATCCTCGCGCATCCCTCCTTCCCCTGGCAGGAAGAGGCGCTGTCGGTCGCGACCCACAAGCCGAACGTCTATATCGACCTCTCCGGCTGGTCGCCGAAATACTTCCCGCCGATCCTGGTGCGCTACATCAACTCGATCCTGCAGGACAAGATGCTGTTCGGCTCCGACTGGCCGGTGATCACGCCGGACCGCTGGCTCGCCGATTTCGCCAAGCTCGACATTCGCGACGAGATCCGGCCGAAGGTCATGAAGGCCAACGCGCGGAAGATTTTGGGGATCTAGAGCATGATCCGGAAAAGTGCGAAGCGGTTTTCCGAAAAGATCATGCTCAAACAAGGAGATGAGATCATGATGCGATTCCGTGGAAGCGCATCATGATCTAAGGGAGTATCATCGGCGGCAAGCTTCGGAGGTGGTTCATGACGAACTTCACCGGACTTGCCACCCTCTCCGCACTCCTGATCGGAAGCGCAGAACTCTGCTGCGCGGCACGCGCCGGGCAGCCGGCCGCGTTCGTCGAATTCGAGAGCCCGCTCGCAAGTGCGCAGCCACTGCAAGGTTATCTGCGAACACCCGATGGACCGGGCCCCTCGCCCGCCGTGGTGCTGCTGCACGGCTGCAGCGGCTTCTTCAAGCAACTCGACGAGCGCTGGGGCAAGCGGCTGGCGGCCTGGGGCTATGTCACGCTCACGGTCGACCGGTTCGGGCCGCGCGGAATCACCAGCGCCTGCACGGGCGGCGCGCCGGCCGCAACCGTCCATGACGCCTATCGTGCGCTGAGCTATCTCGCGCGGCAATCGGCGGTCGATCCCGATCGCGTCGCGGTGGTCGGGTTCTCGCAAGGCGCCTGGCTCGCCCTGCTCTCGGTCGAGCGTGGCGCGATCGAACATAACGCGGCAGAGAAATTCCGCGCGGCCGTCGCGTTCTACCCGCCCTGCCTCAGCATCAAGGGCGACATGACGGTGCCGACGCTGATCATGGTCGGCGAGCTCGACGACTGGACGCCGGCCAAGGAGTGCCGGACGCTAGCCGAGGGCCGCGACGACTACGGCATTTCCCGGCAGAATCGTGCGGGACATCCGATCGAGCTGATCGTCTATCCCGGCGCCTATCACGGTTTCGACGTGCAGCATTACAGCACGCCGGTGCAGATGTTCGGTCATCACCTCGAATTCAACGAGGTAGCCAGGGATCAATCCATCGACGCACTCAGGAAATTCCTGTATGCGACAATCGGCGGGCAAGAGAGATCACAATGACCATCAAGGCAATCGTCTTCGACGCCTACGGCACACTCTACGACGTCCAGTCGGTGGCCGACGTCACCGAGGATGCGTTCCCCGGCTACGGCGACATCATCACGCAGATCTGGCGCATCAAGCAGCTCGAATATAGCTGGCTGCGTTCGCTGATGCGGCGCTACCAGGATTTCGCCGGCGTAACTCGCGACTCCCTCGCCTACACGCTGCGCTGCCTCGGCCTGCAATATGACGCGGCGACCTTCGCTCGCATCATCGACAAGTATCAGCATCTGGCGCTGTATCCGGATGCGGTCGCCGCGCTCGAGGCGATGAAGGACAAGAAGCTCGCGATCCTCTCCAACGGCAGCCCCGACATGCTGAATGCGCTGGTGCGCAATTCGGGGCTCGACCGCGTGCTCGATGCGACCATCAGCGTCGATGCCCACAAGGTGTTCAAGCCGGCGCCCGAAGCCTACACGCTGATCGAGGAGGTGCTGAAAGTACCGCCGGCGGAGGTGCTGTTCATCTCCTCCAATCCGTGGGACGCCTGCGGTGCCAAGTCGTTCGGCCTCAACGTCGCATGGATCGAGCGGGTGACGCCGGAAGCGATGGCGCTGGCCTGCGTCGAAAGCGAGACGGTCGCCCCATTGACGATGTTCAAGGCACTGCGTACCCAGATGGACGAGCTCGGCGTCGTGCCCGATCACCGGATCCACGGTCTCTCCGAACTTCCCGCTCTGGTGTCTGCAAGGTCCTGAACATTATGAGTCTCGACTCCGTCCGCGCCTTCTTCGCCGAGAAGGCGCCCGAAATCTCCGTGATCGAATCCACCACGAGCTCCGCGACCGTCGTGCTGGCGGCGGAGGCCTACGGCGTCGAGCCGGCGCGGATCGCCAAGACGTTGAGCCTGCGGGTCGGCGACCGCGTGGTGCTGATCGTTGCCGCCGGGACGTCGCGGATGGACAACAAGAAGGTCAAGGCGGCGTTCGGCGGCAAGCCGAAGATGCTCGGCCTCGACGAGGTCGCCGACATCACCGGTCACGAGGTCGGCGGCGTCTGCCCGTTCGGGCTGAAGACGCCACTGCCGGTCTATTGCGACGTATCGCTGAAGGCATTCGATGTCGTGGTGCCGGCGGCGGGCTCGACCCACAGCGCGGTCCGCATCACGCCCGACAGGATGGCGGAGCTGACCGCAGCCGAATGGGTCGACGTCTGCGAAGTCAGACCCGAGAATTAGTCCTCATCGTCGAACGGTGGCCGCGATGGCGCCGGCTGCACCGGCTGTGGTGCACGCGGCCGCTGCTGCATCTGCGGCGCACGACCCTGCATTTGCGGCTGTTGGGCCCGCCCTTGTGTCTGCGGCTGTTGCGCGTTCGATTCGAACACGGCACGACAACTGTTGGAAAGTTGCGGCGTGTTCTGCCGCAGGCAAGCCACGATGCGCTGCACGTCGGGCACCCGGTCGCTGCAGAGCCGCCACACGTCCGGTGTGCACGCCATCTGCTGTTCCCAGGTTCCCCGATACTCCTCGGCGACCGCGGCCGTTGCCGTGGCAGCTCCGCCGATCGCTATGGCAAGGCTCAGGACGATCCGCTGCGATCGCATGTCGGGCTCCCGTAGTTCCAGATGTTGGCCCGCGCGCGCAAGTTCCCGCGCCGCGATTTGCTCCAAAGCTGCCCAATGAATGCGGCCAAGGATCGTTCACGCGGACAACTAAAAGTGAAGAGAGTTTGTCCCGGAGGGAGGGACCTATTCGACCTTGCCGATCTTTTTCACCGCCGCGATCAACCGCGCGCTGTCGTCTGCAACAAATTTTGAGAACGCCGGCGCGTCCATATAGGCGACCGGACTGCCTGCGGTTTCGAAGGTCTTGATCACCTCCGGCGCCTTCACGGCATCGGCCATCGCCGCGCGCAGCCGGTCCATGATCGGCATCGGCAGCGCTGACTGCGCGAACAGTCCCGCCCAGATGTAGAACTCGACGTCCTTGTAGCCGAGTTCCTTGAACGTCGGCAGATCGGGGAAGCTCGCGATCCGCTCGGCGCCCCAATTGGCGAGCACGCGCATCTTGCCGTCCTCGACCTGCTGCTTGAGCGTGCCCGGCGCCGACGCCAATGCCTGCACGGTGCCGGAAAGCAGCGCGGTGAGCGCCGGGCCTGCGCCGCGGAACGGCACGTGCAGCAGCTTTATCCCTGCGCTCGCCGCGAACATCTCCATCGCGACATGCAGCGTGCCGTACGGACCGGACGAGCCGTAGGGGATCTGTCCCGGGCGTTTCTTCGCGTCGTCGACGAATTCCTGCAGCGATGTCCACGGCGCCGAGGCCGGCACCGCCAGCAGCGTCGGATCGGCGAGCACGCGCGCGACCGGCGCGAACTGCGACACCTCATAGGCAACCGGACGATCGAACAGCCGGTCGGCCTCCGGCAGCACCGCGAGCGAGGACAGCGTCATCAGCAGCGTATAGCCGTCGGGCTCGGCGCGCGCGGCCTGTGCATTGCCGATCGATCCGCCTGCTCCGCCGGCGCGATTGTCGACGATCACGGGCTTGCCGAGGATGCGCTCCAGCGCGAGCGCCACCGGCCGTGCCGCAAGGTCGGCCTGGCCGCCGGCCGGAAACGGCACGATCATCGTGATGTTGCGGTTGGGATAGGCGCCTTGCGCAAACGCGGAGTTGGCGAGCGCAGTCTGCGCAAGCGGCAATGCGGCAGCGGCGCGCAGGAGTTCGCGGCGGTTCATCGAGAGTTTCTCCCCAGTCATCCTTCTTGGCGATCGCAGCCGATCGCAATGCCACGGTCATGGCCGCGGCTTGGTCGCATGGTGCAGGAGCGGGACGCGCATCTCAAGCGTCCCGCTGCCGCATCCGGTGCGGACTGACTAACGAAGAAGATCGAGGCCAGCTGGGTCAGGTCCTAGCGGTTGACGGAATTAGGCCAAGTGGCAGTCGCAAAGGCGGTGCGCCCCCTCTCCCGCTTGCGGGGAGGGTTGGGGTGGGAGCTCTCTCCACGAGTCGTATCGTGGAGAGAGCCCCCACCCCGTATCGCATCTCTGATGCGATACGACCTCCCCCGCAAGCGGGAGAGGTTCAGCAGTCTGCCGCGAGGCTGGTTCAGCCTGACTCCATCATGCACTAGCTAACGCTTGCGCGCCGCCTTGCGGGTCTTTCCGACCGACCGCTTGCTGGCCGCGCCGCGCTTGGTCGCGGTCTTCTTGCTGGCGGCCGCGCGTCGGACTGGAGCTGCTGCGGCCGGCCGCTTGCGTGCCGGCGCCTTCTTCGGCGCCTTCCGGGCCGTTTCCCTCGCAGCTTTCCTGGCGGCCTTCTTCGCTGCTTGCGGACGCGCGCGTCGCGCCGTTGTCGCGCTGCGGCGCCGCGTGCTGCTTCCTCCGATCGGAACGAGGTGGTCGTCGGCATCCAGCGTGAGCTGCTGGAGCGGGAACGCCGGCAGGAAGCTCGGGTCGTTGTAGAGCTTGCTCAAGCTATCCTGATCGAACTTGCCGCCCTGCCCGCGGTCCTCGCCCGCACCGGCGCGCCAGGCCGCTTCCCAGACCCGGGCCAGGGTCTTGGCACCGTCCTGCATGCAGGCCGCGGTGGCGTCCTTCAGCTTCGACCACAGCGCCTCGACCTGGCCGCTGCCCATATGCGAATTGAACAGGTTGACGATGGTCATCGGCGGCAGCCGCTTCACGGTCCGCTGCATCAGCGCGACCACGGCAACCGCGGCGTCGCGGCCGGTCGGCGTGCCGCCAGGGACAATCTCGGCAACGTCGCTGGTCCGGGCGTCAGGGATCATCTTGATGAGATCCTTGCCGTGCCGGCCGATCATCGTGGTCTCGTACACGCTGTGCACCTTGGCATGCGCCTTGTCGTTCGGATCGAGGCCATGGTGGAATTGCGAGATGTGCAGTGGCTGGCAGGCATCGCCGATGTAATGCGCGACAATGCCCGCGGCGCAGACGAACTCCAGCTTCTTGTTGGCGGCGGCGTACTCCACCATCTCGTCGAAAATCTGCCAGACCCGGAACGGCAGCGCGCCGCGCCGGTCCTCGCCGATCCCTTCGTAATAGTCGTTCCAGACCTTCGGATCGACGTTGCGCGTCGACTCCGCGCAAAGATCGAGCAGCGTCTTGCCGTCCCTGCCCGGCTTGTCCATGTCGGCGAAATGGTTGCTTTCGTCGGTGTGCCGGGTGAAGCGCCAGACCAGGTCGGCGACATCGGCCAGCGGCGAGAACGTGCCTCGCTGATGCGGCTTGAGGTCGGCAAGCAGCTTGTCGTCGAGGCCGATATTGTCGGAATTGGCGTCCATCATGGTGGCGAGCTTGGGCAGCTTCGCATCGATCAGACCGGTCGCGTAGGCGCCGATCTTGACGTGGCCCCATTCGCCCCAATACTCGGTGTGGCCGGCGTTCCAGTCGCCGATCAGTTCGACATCGAGCTCGCGGCACAGCGTCGCCATGCAGATGCCTAGCGCAACCTGCATCGGGACCTTGCCGCTCGATCCGAACAGTTCCTGGCCGCCCCATTCGAGCGCTAGGGGACTGAGGATCCGCGCGCCGCTGGCGTTCTTCTTGGCGTCCGGATCGTCGACAAACCAGACCGTGCCGGAGTCGCCCGGATAATTGTTGAGCGGCGTGTCGCCGTCGCGTGGGCCGACCACGAAATCGCTGACATATTCCATGCCGCCGACGGTCTTGTAGCGATAGAACAGGCCGAGGATCTTGCCCTTCATCAATCCGCTGGTCGCACCGAACGCGATCAGCGGCTGGTTGATGATGTCGAGGCGGAAGGTGCCGACATTGAGGTCGACGACGTCGCCGACCTGGCCGACGCCGTAGACCTGTGCGGTCCAGCCCTTGACGTCATCGACGCGGATCAAGCCGGCATCGAGATTGGCCACCACGCGCGAGCCGGGCCAGCCGGGATAGACCTCGCTGAAGGCGCGCTTGCCGAGTTGCAGCGCATCGCTGACGCCGAGGCGGCGGTCGGTGTTCTTGAAGCCGGCGAAGATCTCGCGGCCGGCGGCGCCGACCACGTGACGGTTGGACAGCGCAAACACCGTCTCGCCATTGGTGACGAGACAGCCGATCGAGCCACGGTGGATCTTGCCCTGGATCATGGTCTGCACCGGAAAGCCGCCGCCGACCAGATCGCTCTTGAACACCGGCGGATCGACGCTGCCGGGACTGCCCTCGTTCGGATCGACCTTGACGACGCAGGTGGGCACGACGCGACCGTCGGGCAGATACAGGAACGGAGGTACCAGCTGGTCCTGCTTCTCCGGATGGTTCTTCAGCTCGGAGCGCTTCATCCAGTCGCGGACGAAGACGAGGATGCAGGGCCACGACCAGTCCTTGACCGACGAATTGAACAGCGTGCGCGGACCGAGCGCCTGCGGTTTGGAGTGCGCCTTCCTTTCCGTCGCGTTGCGATCGTTGTCCCGGATCAGATAGCGCCCGATCGCCGTGGCGTAGACCGATTGCAGATGGGCCAGATGCACGTGATAGGCCTCGCGGGCATCGAGCAGGTCCTTGACCGACAATGACGTGAAATCATGCTTGGTCAGATCAATCATCTGGTTCCTCCGAAAATGCGCTTTGCGGCAACACCGGTTCAGGACGCAGAAATAGACGATCGCGGCAGCCCACGATCATGGGTTAGTTCACATAAGTTATACAATTTAAAAGGGATGACACGAATGTGACGGGCCGCACGGCGGTTGGCCGGTGCGCGTGCGGGCGTCTGTTTCCGCTGAGCGCGGTGCTCTATTTCCGCTGGGCGCGCCCTTTGGCGAAATGCTTGGCCAGGAAATCCGCCAGCACCTCGACCCGCGCAGGACGCGGGCCGCCGGGCGGTGTGACGAGATGCACGGCGCCCTCGGGCTGCTTCCAGCCTTTCAGGATCACCTCGACCTCGCCGCGCGCGATCGCGTCGCCGACGATGAAGTCGGGCAGATCGGCGATGCCGAGGCCGGCGAGCAGCGCGGGCATCACCGCCTCGCCATTGTTGACGCGGAGCTGGCCGGCGGGACGCACGCTCGCCTGCTCGCCCGACGCGTTGGTGTAGTGCCAGACGCCCTGGGTCGAGAGATAGGCGTAGCCGAAGCATTTGTGCTCGGCGAGATGCATCGGATGGGTCGGCCGGCCGTGGCGCTTCAGATAGGACGGCGCCGCCACCGTGTAGCGCGGCATGCCGCACAGCCGCCGCGCGATCAGCGAGGAATCCGGCAGCCGCGCGATGCGCAGGCCGGCATCAAAGCCCTCGCCGATCAGATCGACCGTCGCGTCGCTCAAATGCAGGTCGATCGAAACCTCCGGATAGGCCTCCATGAATTCCGGCAGCAGCGGCGCCACCGTCTTGATGCCGAAACTCATCGGCACCGCGAGCCGCACCAGGCCGCGCGGCGTGGTCGATTGCGCCAGCGCCTCGTTCTCGGCGGCCTCGCCGTCGGCGAGCAGCCGCGCGGCGCGCTCCGACAATTTCTGGCCGGCATCGGTCAGCGCCAGCCGCCGCGAGGTGCGGTTGAACAGCCGGGCGCCGAGCCGCTCCTCCAACCGGCTGACCGCCTTGGACACCGTCGCCTTGGACAGCGAGAGCTCGGTCGCGGCCGCCGCAAACGACCGTAATTCCACAACTTTTGCGAAGATCGCGAGCGCCTCGAAGTCCGGCAGTTTCGACATGGGCCGCTGTCCTGATTGCTCAATACTGGAAACAATGAGTTTCGATAGTTTCTATTTCTATACCACAGCCAAAGGCATATCCAAGTGCCATAAAATTCAACCGATGGAGAAATCCAATGACCAACAAGCTCTCAGGCAAGGTCGCCCTCGTTACCGGCGGTTCGCGCGGCATCGGCGCGGCCAGCGCCCGTGCACTCGCGGCGGAAGGCGCGAGCGTCGCGATCAGCTACGTCGCTTCTCCCGAGAAGGCCGAGGCCGTCGTCGCCGAGTTGAAGGGCAAGGGCGTCAAAGCCCGCGCCTACAAGGCCGACCAGGCCTCGTCATCCGATGTCGATCAGTTGGTGAAGACCGTCGCCAAGGATTTTGGCCGGCTCGACATCCTGGTCAATAACGCCGGTGTCGCATCGGGCGGCGCGGTCGACGATCCCAAGGCCGATACCGCGACGCTCGCCCGCCAGGAGGCGATCAACATCGACGGCGTGATCACCGCGATCCGCGCCGCCTCCAAGCTGATGGGCGAAGGCGGCCGCATCGTCACCGTCGGCTCCATGCTGGCGGATCGCGCCTCGTTCCCGGGCCTTGCCGACTACGTCGCCACCAAGGCGGCCGTCGTCGGCTACACCAAGGGCGCGGCGCGCGACCTCGGACCGCGCGGCATCACGGTGAACGTGGTGCAGCCCGGCTCGATCGACACCGACATGAACCCGAAGGACGGTGGCGAGTTTGCCGAGACGCAACGCCTGCAGCACGCGCTGCAGCGCTTCGGCCGCCCCGAGGAAGTCGCAGCCGGCGTCGTGTTCCTGGCAAGCCCGGAAGCCTCATTCGTGACCGGCACCGTGCTCAACGTCGACGGCGGCTTCGGCGCCTGATCGAAAAATTTTCTGGAGACGCCGGGCGCAGTGCGCCCGGCCCGCTCCTCAACATCGACATCAAGGGGAATGACCATGATCGAACTCAGACCATTCGCAGAGCTTGGCGGCGCCGACCACGGCTGGCTGAAGGCCAAGCACCACTTCTCGTTCGCGAGCTACTACGATCCCGACAATGTCAGCCACGGCGCGCTGCGCGTCTGGAACGACGACGAGATCGCGCCCAACTCCGGCTTCCCGGCGCATCCGCACGCCAACATGGAGATCATCACCTATGTTCGCGAAGGTGCGATCACGCACCAGGACTCGCTCGGCAACAAGGGACGCACCGAAGCCGGCGACGTCCAGGTGATGAGCGCCGGCAGCGGCATCCGTCACTCCGAGTACAATCTGGAGCCGGCGAAGACCAAGATCTTCCAGATCTGGATCGAGCCGACGACGAAGGGCGGCCACCCGACCTGGGGCTCGAAGCCGTTCCCGAAGGCGGACCGCTCCGGCAAGCTCGTCACCATCGCCTCGGGTATCGACGGCGACGACGACGCGCTGCCGATCCGTGCCGATGCGCGGGTGCTCGCCACCACGCTGAAGGCCGGCGAGAGCGCGGAATACGCCGCCGATAAGGCCCGTCACCTCTATCTGGTGCCGGCGGCCGGCAGCATCGAGGTCAACGGCGTGCGCGTCAATGCCCGCGACGGCGCCGCGATCCGCGATGAGGCCAAACTGAAGATCACCGCGCTCGAGGATGCCGAGCTCGTCCTCGTCGACGCGGCGTAAGTACCACATCCACACTTCGTCATGCCCGGGCAAAAGCGCGAAGCGCGTCTTTACGCAGAAACCCGGGCATCCATCCCCTTCCGAAGAGTCTCTGAGACGATGGATTGCCGGGTCAAGCCCGGCAATGACAACCCTTAACCCAACTTCTCTCCCCCACCCAAAGGAGGCCATCATGGCCAAGGTTCTCGTTCTCTATTACTCCGCCTATGGTCACATCGAAGCCATGGCGAATGCCGTTGCGGAAGGCGCGCGCGAGGCCGGCGTCACCGTCGACATCAAGCGCGTGCCCGAGCTGGTGCCGGCCGAAGTCGCCAAGGCCTCGCACTACAAGCTCGACCAGGCCGCGCCGATCGCCAAGATCGACGATCTCGCCAACTACGATGCGATCATCGTCGGCACCGGCACCCGCTTCGGCCGCATGGCCTCGCAGATGGCCAACTTCCTCGACCAGGCCGGCGGCCTCTGGGCCAAGGGCGCGCTGAACGGCAAGGTCGGCGGCGCCTTCACCTCGAGCGCGACCCAGCATGGCGGCCAGGAGACTACGCTGTTCTCGATCATCACCAACCTCCTGCATTTCGGCATGACAGTGGTCGGCCTGAACTATGGTTTTGCCGGACAGATGAGGCTCGACGAGGTCACCGGCGGCGCGCCCTACGGCGCCACCACGATCACCGGTGGCGACGGCAGCCGCCAGCCGAGCGAGAACGAACTCGCCGGCGCCCGCTATCAGGGCCGTGCGATCGCGGAGACCGCGAGGAAACTTCGCGGCTGAGCCGCATGGTGAAGCCAGTTGAGTTTCAAACCTCGGCCGGATTCTCGCGCAACAGGGCGGCACTCTCCTGACGATTGCCGCCCTATCCGCTGTTTTTGGAAGCGCCGGTTCCCGAAGTCATCGGGACCACTTTCGTGCTATGCCGCAAGGCAGCTTGTCGGCGCAGCCCAGAGGTTTGTCATGACCAACACACAGAAGACCCGCTGGCCGGAACTGCCGACCGCGGCGTGGCGCGACAGCTGTGCCACGCTCCAGCTCTTCACCCAGATCGCCGGCAAGATCCGGCTGGCGAAGTCGCCCTGGCTCAATCACTCCTGGCACGTCACGCTCTATGTCACGGCGCGCGGGCTGACGACCTCGCCGATCCCCGACGGCGATCACACGTTCCAGATCGACTTCGATTTCATCGATCACGTGCTCCGCATCTCAACCAGCGACGGCACCGAACGGCAATTCGCGCTGGCCGGTCAATCGGTCGCGAGCTTCTACGCGGCGGTCACGACCAATCTGAAGGACCTCGGCATCGACGTCGCCATTGACGAGATACCGAACGAAGTCGCCGACCCGATCCGCTTCTCGCAGGATACGCAGCATGCATCGTACGATGCGGATGCCGTGCGCCGGTTTCACCAGATCCTTGTGAACTGCGATCGCGTGTTCAAGCAATTCCGGACCGGCTTTCTCGGCAAGGCGAGCCCGGTGCATTTCTTCTGGGGCAGCTTCGATCTCGCGGTGACGCGGTTTTCCGGCAGAACCGCGCCGCGACATCCCGGCGGCGTGCCCCATTTGCCCGACGAGGTGGCGCACGAAGCCTATTCGCACGAGGTCAGCAGCGCCGGCTTCTGGCCAGGCGGCGGTGTGATCGATTATCCCGCATTCTATTCCTACGCCTATCCGGAGCCCGCGGGCTATCGCAGCACGCCGGTACGGCCCGACGCTGCGTTCTTCAGCGAGACACTCGGCGAATTCATCCTGCCCTACGATGCCGTGCGAATGGCTGCAGACCCGGACAAGGCGCTGCTCGAATTCCTGCAATCGAGCTATGAGGCCGCGGCCATCAACGCGAACTGGGACCGTGCTGCGCTGGAATGCGCACCGGGCCAGCCGGGCGTGGTCCGAGGGATCTAGCTCCGGCGCGCAGCACCGGCGGCTCAATCCTCTTCGCGCGACGGCGTCGCCTTGCCGAGCGCCTGCATAAGTTAAATTTTCGTGTTACGTCTTTACCGCATCGTTGCTTGGCCGAGCTATCTTTCGGACGACGCCCCGCAACCCCGGCCGGCTCGAACACAACAGGCAGTAAATTCGTGAGCGCCCCGCAACCCGTCACGATCCCGCGACAACCATCGCACGCTGATCGGTCATGACGCGGCCATCGATCCTTGCCCTCGCGGTCAGCGCGTCCATTCTGCTGTCGGTCGCCGCGCGGGCCTGTCCCGCCTTGATCGAAGGCGTCCCGGCCGACCGGCTCAAGGCGCTGTCACGCGGCGTCAATGCCGACGGCTGGATCGCCGATCCGCGGTCGGCGCCGCCCCGCGCCCTGCTGCTCGAGCTGCGCAAGGCCGGCATGACCCACGTCCGGCTGCCGGTGCCCGCCGACTTCGTCATGCCGCGCTTCGCCGCGAAAGCGGAGATCGACAGCCGCCTGCGCACCGTCGATGCCGCGCTCAAGACCCTGCTCCCGCTCGGCTATGCGGTGTCGATCGACCTGCATTCCGGCGAGCACTTCAACGCGCTGCACAAGGACGATCCCACCAGTGCGATGATCGAAATGAAGCGCGCCTGGACCGAGCTCGCACGGGTCATGCAGCGCTATCCGTCCGACCGTGTGTTTGCGGAACTGTTGAACGAGCCGGATGTCGAGGCCGCGCAATGGCAGGGCGAAGTCCGGGAGCTGGCCGGCTTCATTCGCGGCCTGCTGCCGCAGACCACGCTGGTCACCGGGCCGGTCAACTGGCAGCGCGCGGATTCGCTGCCGGATTTCACTCCGCTCGACGATCCGAATGTCGTCTATGCCATCCACTTCTACGATCCGATGGTGTTCACCCATCAGGCCCATTGGGATCCGAGTGAGCCGCTGCACGACGTCACCGGATTGCCTTATCCGGTCCGCGCCGACGATCCCAGGGTTCGACAGCTGCGGGAGCAGCTCACCGCACTGGACAAGCGCAAGGCACTCGCGATGGTGGACCGCGCCATTCCCGACCGCGGCATCGACAAATGGCTCGAGCCTGCCGCCGCCTGGCAACGGCAATATTCGCGGCCGATCATCATCAATGAATTCGGCGTGCTCAAGGCCGGCGCGCCGCGCGACAGCCGGCTGCGCTGGCTCGCCGGCGTTACGGCCTACGCCCGGCAACAGTGCTGGGGCTGGACCCATTGGGAGCTCTCGCAGGGCTTCGGCCTCGCCGACGCCGTCACCGGCAAGGTCGACCGCGATGCGCTGAGGGCCCTGCTCGGCACCCGCTGACCCATCTGGTTAACCGGTTCTTACACAATGAGCGGCTAGATCGACGATGCTGGTGTGGCACGCCCACACGTCCGGTCACGTTAGGTCAGAGCCTGTGCGAGCAGAGATAGCCCCGCGGCCGCTGTTGGCCGGCGATCTGATTCCTGCACTCGGCATCGCCGTGGCATCGATCGCATTCGCACCGATCATGCAGGCGGCCAACGCCGGGCTCGCGATCGTCGTCGAAAGCCTGATCGGCTGCGCCATCGTGCTCGCGGTGCCGGCCTACGCGCCGTCGATCGCCATCTTCATCATCTTCTTCCAGAATCTCTTCGTCTCGATTCTGTCGTCCTATATGACGACCGAGCAGGAGATGGATTTCGTCAAGGGCTACAATTTCCTGGTCTGCGCGGTGATGTGGCTGGTCACGCTGGCGCTCTATGCGCTGCACCAGCGGAAACATTCCGCCGAGATCGACCGGATCATGAAATGGGGGCTGATCACCCTCGCAACCGTGACGGCGTATTTCCTGCTTGGCGCCACGCAGGATTCGCACGCGGCCCTCGTCTATCTGCGCAACATCGCGCTGCCGCTGTTTCTGTTTCAGCTATCGCTGCTGACGGCCGCAACCTTCGAGATCCGCATCACGCCCTTCCTGGTGACGGTTGCCGCGCTGCTGATCGTCTGCGGATATGTCGAACTGCTGTTTCGCGATTTCTGGCTCTCCATCACCAACGGCTACACGTTCTGGCATTTCGACGAGCTGAAGGCGACCCGTTCCGGATCCTGGGAAGCCGAGATGCGCGCAACCGGCAGGGTGCCGGTGGATCTGATCGATCGCTTCCGTTTCAGCTTTCTCAACAGCCCGTTGTTCGAGGACCTCGGCCTCTCGTCGTTGCTGCGCATCTTCGGACCGAATATGAGCCCGATCAGCTTCGGTTACGGGATCGCCTTCTCCATCCTGTTCCTGTTCGCGGTCGGATATCGCTGGCTGGCGCTGGCTGCGATCCCGCTGCTGATTTGCTGTAGCGTGAAAGGCGCGCTCATCCTGGTCATCTTCGTCGCCTTGGGCTGGACGGCAACCTGGCTGCTCGGCGCCACCATCACCCTTGCCGTGGCGCTGATCGGCCTCGTGCTGTACGCCATCGCGGCGATCTATATCGGACTCCAGATCGGCGACTTCCACGTGATCGGCTTCATGGGCGGATGGGACGGCTTTCGGCAGAATCCCATCGGCCGCGGACTTGGCGTCGGCGGCAACCTCTCCGAAGGTTACTTCTCGATCGACTGGAACGCCGCGCAGGCGGCCGGCACGATGGACGGCGCGGTGGAGAGCGCCGTCGGCGTGCTGCTCTACCAGATGGGGATCGGCTCGCTGGTGCCGCTCGGCTACTTCCTGGCGATGGCGCTGAAGGCCTGGCGGCTCTACGCCTCGTCGGGAATTCTCATCCAAGGGCTCGCCGCTTTCGGCACGATGGTCGTGCTGGTGAACGGCATCTTCCAGGAAGAGGCGCTGTTTGCGCCGCCGGCACTTGGGCTGTTGCTGTGCCTGACCGGGCTCGTGATCGGCCATCATCTGCGCACGCAAGGCGACGATCGGAAGGTCTCTACGACCGACAGTGCTCCTCAATAAGGAGGGGCCTCGTCGCAGTGCGACCGAGGCCCCGCTCAACCGACGCCGTCAGAGCGGCTTGATCTGCACCTTGCGGAACTTGACCACGCCCGAACCATACTGGAGCGCGATGTAGCCGTTGGCGTGCTTGGAGTCCTGGGCGTCGACGGTCTTCTGGCCGTTCAGCGTCACGACGAAATGCGGCCCTTGCGCCGTGATCTCGTAGACGTTCCACTTGCCGGCCGCCTTCGGCATCGGATCGACCTTGCCGACGTCGACAATCGCGCCGGTGCCGTAGGTCGGGTCCGGCCGCTTGTCGAAGATGTTGACCTCGTAGCAAACCTTGGAGTCGATCACCTTGTTGCCTTCGCAGCGGATGAAGATGCCGCTGTTGGCATCCTCGTCGGTCCAGAACTCGGCCCGGATCTGGAAATCCTTGTATTGGGTCTTGCTGACGAGATAGGAGAGATCCTTGCCGTCGAGCTTGTCGGCGACCAGCGCACCGTCCTTCATCGCCCAATTGGCCTTGCCGACCTCGTCCCAGTCACCCTTCTTGGAGCTGTCGAGCAGCGTGACCCAGCCGTCGTCCCCCGAGGCGGTGGTGGAAAATTGCAGCGCGGCCGCACCGATCACAAGTCCCGCCGCCAGTATCGACAGATGCTTCTTCAAGGTTATCCTCCCGTCTTTTGGTTGGCGCGCAACCTATCATCGTCTGCGGCGGCGTAAATGCTTTTTCATATTGCAACTGCGTTGTGTCACGGATCGTTGTCGCAATCCTGAGATCAGACATGCACGGACGCGTCTTGCCGGGCGGAAGCGAGGACGACTAGCATCGCGCGGCATACGGGCGCGGCAGTCGCCCGAGAAATCCGATCTGGGAGCATACCGATGACGGCATCGAACCGATCCTGGCGATACCTGATGATGCCGTTGGCTCTCGCCGCGACGCTGAGCGTCAGCTCCGCGGCCGAGCTCAATCCGGCCGCCGTCACCTACAAGCTGCCGGATCAGATTCCCTGGAGCCCGGTCGATGCGCGCGGCGCGCAGAATGCCGTCGTGGTCGGCGATCCCTCGAAGCCCGGCTTCTACATGGTCTACACCAAATGGACCAAGGGCAATCACTTCAGCCGTCCGCACTTCCATCCCAACGACCGCTACATCGTCGTGCTCAAGGGCACCTGGTGGGTCGGCTCGGGACCGAAATTCGATCCCGATCACGGCACCGTGGCGATGCCAGCCGGCAGCTTCGTCACCCATTTCGGCAAGCAGGTGCACTGGGACGGCGCCAAGGACGAGGATGCCGTGCTGCTGATCATGGGCGAAGGCCGGCCACCGCGACCGAGGTCGAGCAGAAGTAGCCGGAACCGGCTAGCAACCTTTGCATCCACGCGGCGTTTCATCCCCTCATCATCATGACGAGGAGATGACGCATGGCAAACGCTGCCGACATTCGGGAACATATGGATGTGATCTCGTCGGACAAGAAAACGGTCGGCAAGGTCGACCACATGGAAGGCACCGACAAGATCAAGCTGACCAAGCAAAGCTCGCCTGACGGTCAGCACCATCACTTCATTCCGCTGTCCTGGGTCGACCATGTCGACCAGCACGTCCACCTCAACAAATCGGGCTCCGACGTGACGGCGCATTGGCAGCACGGCCGCCAATAGCCGCGTTGCGCGAGGTGGGAGCGATGCTATCATCCCGGCCCAAGGAAGGGCCTTCGATGCATCCCGCCGCCAAGCTACAATTTGCCCGCATCGTCGACGAGTTCGCGCGCTGGCGCGCCATTCCTGAACCGGAACGGCCGCCCGCGCCGGCCTGGTGGTGGGGGCCGGCATTCGAGATGCGCGATGCCGCCGATCCGCTGCCGCCCACCTGGAGCCGCCGGCTCCGCCTGCCTGACGGCGCGAGCTTCGCGGAAGCTGCCCTTCTGTTGCGCCAGACTTTGGCCGGCCAGGACATCCTGCCATGGCCCTATGATTTCTCGCGCAAGATCGCATCCACCGATTCCGACGTTCGCGACCTGCCCGTGCAGCCGTCAGACGACAGCGCGTTTCCGCCCTAGATCCGGCCCGGCCTCGCTGGTCGCCTCGCCATCCAGCGACGGCTGCAACGGCGGCGACGCCTCTGCCTGCGACGGCTTCAACAATTCGGCGAGATCGCGCGGCGGCAGCGGCCGGCTGAACAGGAAGCCCTGCATCTCGTCGCAGGCGTGGGCGCGCAGGAATTCCTGCTGCTCGGAGGTCTCGACACCCTCGGCGACGATGGTCATGCCGAGCGCCTTGCCCATCGAAATGATCGCCTGCGCGATCGCGACGTCCTCGGAATCGTTGGGCAGGTCGCGCACGAAGGAGCGATCGATCTTGATGGTGTCGATCGGGAACTGCTTCATCAGCGACATCGACGAATAGCCGGTGCCGAAATCGTCGATCGCGAGCCGAATGCCGCGATTCTGGATCGCGTCGAGCACGCGCACCGCGCGCGTCACGTTGCGCATCACCATGCTCTCGGTGACCTCGAGCTGCAGCAGCGCCGGTGACATGCCGCTCTGCTCCAGCGCTGCGTCGATGTCGTCGAGCAGATTCGGATCGCCGAACTGCCGCGGTGAAAGGTTGACCGCCATCGTCACGGCCCTGAGGCCGCGGCGCTGCCACGCCATGTTCTGCGCGCAGGCTTCCTTCAGCACCCAGCGGCCGATCGGCACGATCAGGCCGATCTCCTCGGCGAGCGGAATGAACTGCCCCGGCGATACCTTGCCGAGCTCCGGATGGGTCCAGCGCAGCAGCGCCTCGACGCCGCTGATCGCTCCGCTCGCCATGTCGACCTTGGGCTGATAGTCGAGCGAGAACTGGTTGCGCTCCAGCGCGCGGCGCAATGCGCTCTCCAGCGTCAAGCGCTCGATCGACTGCGCCCTGATCTCGTTGGAGAAGAAGCGGAAACCGTTCTTGCCGTCTTCCTTGGCGAGATACATCGCCATGTCGGCATTCTTGGTCAGCGTCTGCACGTCCGAGCCATCGGTCGGATACATCGCGATGCCGATCGAAGCCGTGGTGTGGCACTCATGCCCGCTGATCGTCAGCGGCTGGCTGAGCGAGATCAGCAGATCGCCGGCGATGCGCTCGACGTCGTCGCGTTCGGCGGTCTCCTCGAGGATGACCACGAACTCGTCGCCACCGAGCCGCGCCACCACGTCGCTCGCACGCAACGATCCTTGCAGCCGCTCGGCGATCGCCACCAGCAGCATGTCGCCGGCGTCGTGGCCGAGCGAGTCGTTGATCACCTTGAAGCGGTCGAGATCGATGAACAGCACCGCGAGCTGCCGGCGGCGATCCGCCGCCGAGATCGCGTGATGCAGCATCTCGTTGAACGTCTCGCGGTTGGGCAGATTGGTCAGGCTGTCGTGCGACGCGAGATATTCGATGCGCTCGTCGGCCTTGTGCTTCTCATCGGCGCGATCGAAGCTCTCGAGCGCGAACGCCAGATTGTCGGCGAGGCGCTGCAGCAGCTCGGCGAACTCCGGCGTGAAGGTGTCCTTGTCGAGCGCGACGAAGATCATGACCCCGACCACCCGCCCGCTGACAACAAGCGGAAAGGAGGCGCTGGACTGCGTTCCATCGAGCCGGGCGCGCTCATGGAAAGCGGCGGTCTCGGCATCGGCAAAATAGTCGTTGATGATGCACGCCTTGCCCGAGCGGAACGCCCGGCCGCAGGCGCCGCGGCCCTCGGGGTGGGCCTCGCTGGTCGAGAGCGTCACCTGGCGCGCGCCCTCCGCCGCCGGCCCCGCGATCGCGACGATCCGCAGATAGTCGCTTCCGGTCTGCGCCAGCGCGATCGTGGTCGAGGTGAACTTGCCGCCGGTCGCCGCCGCCGCGCAGACCAGCCGATACAATTCGGCGCGGGACTTCGCCCGCATGATCGCCTCATTGGTCGCGCTCAGCGCCGCGAACATCCGCGACAGCCGCTCCTTCTGCTCGTCGTCCCGCGCCTTCTCGTCGGCGCGATCGAAGTTGGCCAGCGCAAACGAGACGTTCTCGGCAAGCCGCTGCAACAGCGCCATCATCTCCGGGCTGAAGGTGCCGAACTCGCTTGAGAGAAACACCAGCGCGCCGATCGCCTCGCCGTTCTTGAGCAGCGGCAGGGCTGCGCCTGATTTGCTGCCGCTGTCGCGCACGGCCGGATAGACGTGCGATTCGGAGCCGAAATCGCTGAGATAGTCGTTGCTGATGCAGGGCCTGCGCGTGCGGATCGCAACGCCGGTCAGCGTCTGTCCCTCCGGGCGCGTCGCGTCGGCCGACAGCTGAACCTCGCGGGCCCGCACCCGGTCGGGGCCTGAGGCGGCCACATTGTCCAGGAAAACCTCGCCGGGGCGCACCAGCCTGATCGTGGCCGAGACGAACTGGCCGCCCACAGCCGCGGCATCGCAGACCAGATCGAACAGCTCGCTGCGGGATTTCGCCCGCATGATCGCCTCGTTGGTCGCGCTCAGCGCCGCGAACATCCGCCGCAGCCGCTCCTTCTGCTCCTCGGTCCGTGCCTTCTCGTCGGCACGGTCGAAGCTGCCCAGCGCGTACGAGACGTTGTCGGCGAGCCGCTGCAGGAGCTCGGCGAATTCAGCCGAGAAGGTGTTGCGCTTGGCGGAGATGAACAGCATGACTCCGACCGGCTCGTCGTCGACGATCAGCGGAAATGCCGCGCCCGATCGCGCATCCTCGCGGTCGATGACGTCGCGGAACGGGTTGTTGGCAACGTCGCCCAGAAAATCGTTGTTGATGCAGGCGCGCCGCGAGCGGAACGCCCGGCCGCAGACGCCGCGCCCTTCGGGGCGTGCCTCGCTGCGCGAGACGTTGAGACGGCGCGCATTTGCCGCGGTAGGCCCTGCGACCGCCATCATCTCCAGGAAATCGTCGCCGGGCTTCGCGATCAGGATGCTGGTGGAGTTGAACCCGCCGCCATGCGCCGCGGCCGCGCAGACCAGCTCGAACATCTCGAGCCGCGACCTCGCGCGCATGATCGCCTCGTTGGTCGCGCTCAGTGCCGCGAACATCCGCGACAGCCGCTCGCGCTCGGCGTCGGCCTTGGCCTTTTCGGTAGCACGGCCGAAATTGTCGAGCGCGACCGAGACATTCTCTGCGATCCCCGCGAGCAGCGCGATGATCTCCTCGTCGCGCGCCCAGGAATTGCCGGTGAAGAAGATCAGGACGCCGACGCTCTTGCCGAACCGGGTGAGCGGCAGCGCCACGCAGGCCATCAGGCCGCTGCCGCCGATCGGCTCATGCGACGGGCTCATCGATATCGGGATGTCGTGCTCGACGCAGGGCCGCTGGGTCCGGAACGCCTCGCCGCAAATCCCCTTGCCGTAGACGTTGTCCGGATCGGTCGAGAAGCGCGTCTGCGTGATCAGGTCGAGCGCCTCGCCGGTGCCGGCGACGGGCTCGAACCAGTGCGTGTCTGGTTCGGCCAGCAGCACCACCGTGGCGAAGGACTTTCCGCTGAACACCGCGGCATCGCAGACCCGCTGATAGAGATCGTGCTCGGTCTTGGCGCGAAGGATCGCCTCGTTGGTTGCGCTGATGGCACCGAACATGCGGTTGAGCCGGCGCATCGCGCGCTCGCCGCTCTTGCGCGACGCTTCGTGGTCGAAATTGTCGAGCGCAAAGGACACGTTCGCGGCCATGCGCTCCAGCAGCGAAACGATCTCGTCGCCGAGCGACTGGGCCTCGCGCCGCGTCACCATGAAGACGCCGACGCTGCGCCGGTTGCAGACCAGCGGCAGGGCCGCCGCCGCGCCGACGCCGGCCGCCGCGGCACCGCTGCGCCAGGCGACCGAACGGGCGTCGTTGACATAATCGTTGGCGACGCAGGCGTTCTGATCGCGGAACGCCCGGCCGGCGACGCCTTCTCCCTCCGGCGTATTGGCAAGCGCGGAAATGGTGATGCTGCGCAGTCGCGCGACATCGTCGCCGAAGCCGGCCGCGAACTTCAAGAGACCGGTATCCGGCTCCAGCAAAAACACGGTCGCGGCCAGGAAGCTCCCGCTCGAGAACGCGGCTTCACAGACCTTGCCGTACAATTCTTCTGGTGATTTCGCGTACAGGATCGCTTCGTTGGTGGCACTCAACGCCGCGAATGTACGCCCGATGCTCGACTGCACGATCCTTGAAGGCCCCGGGGCCAACCCCTTCAATCTGGCGGGGGAACATTGCCCGCGAGAGGCCTAAGTGGTGGTTAGCGTATCCGGCAAGTTGCACGACAAAGTAAACGGCTGACGAACGCGGACCGAGGTTTTCCGGGATATTACGGACACCGGTGTGCCAGCCTGAGGCGGAGGGCCGTAATGCCGGGATCTGCGCCGTGCCGGCGCCGCCGGAGCGACCAAATTCCGCATCGCGACCGCGCCCGTTCCACTCTGTGAAAACATCGCCGTGAGCACCCTGCTGGCGGTATGGCCGCCCGGATTTTCTGCCCTTGCTCGCCCTGCTGCGCTTTGAGAGCATGATGCCGACAACAGCAAGCAAGACCCGCGCAGCACGCGGGCCGACCACGAGGAAAATCCCATGCCGATCGTCCAGGCCGACCGTCTCACGCGCATCGGCGCGGCACTCCTTAGGGGTGCCGGCGCATCGGAGGAGGAGGCGAACGCCGTCGCCTCCGGCTGCGTCAATGCCAACCTCGCCGGCCACGACTCCCACGGCGTGATCGCAATCCCGACCTATATCGACCGCATCAAGGCCGGCCACATCGTGCCCGGCGCGAAATGGACCGTCGTGCAGGAGACGCCGACCACGACCGTGATCGACGGTCATTGGGGCTTCGGCTTCCACGTCAACGCCAAGGCGATGGAGATGACCATCAACAAGGCGAAGACCGCCAATGTCGCGGCCTGCACCGTGTTCCGGCAGAGCCATGTCGGACGGCTCGCGCATTACCCGATGATGGCGATGCGCGAAGGCATGATCGGGATTGCGGCCGCCGATTCCGGCCGTTCGCCGAAACATGTGGCGCCGTTCGGCGGCCGCGAGGCGCGGCTCGGCACCAACCCGCTTTCGATCGCGGTGCCGTCCGACCTCGAGGCGCCGTTCTACCTGGATATGGCGACCTCGGCGGTCGCCGCCGGCAAGATCCAGCTCGCGGTGGCGCGCGGCGAGAGTATCCCGAAGGGCTGGATCATCGATGCCGAGGGACGCGACACCACTGACCCTGCGGACTATCGCAAGGGCGGCGCGCTGCTGCCGCTCGGCGGCAGCGAAGGCTACAAGGGCTCGGGCCTTGCCGCGATGGTCGAGGTGCTGTGCGGCCTGCTGACCGGGCTCGGCTTCGGCGTCGAGCCGACCGGCCGTCACAACGACGGCTGCTTCATGGCGGTGTTCAACGTCGCCGCATTCCGCCCGCTCAAGGATTTCAGGAAGGAGGTCGCCGACTTCGCCCGCTATTTGAAATCGACGCCGCCCTCGGAAGGGAGCCGCGGCGTGTTCTATCCGGGCGAGATCGAATATCTGCGCGAGCAGCAGCGGCGCAAGGACGGCATCGAGATCGAGGATGCGACCTGGGACAAGCTCAAGGCGCTCGCCGCCGATTACAAGCTCACCGACCAGCTCGACCTTCGCTGATAGTTCCGGACACAGGAGAACGACATGACACGGCAAATGGCGCTGGTTGGCTTTTTGCAGGCGCAGAACTGCACCAACCTGCCGAGTTCGTGGCGCCACCCGGAATCGCGCGACGATTCGATGTCGGCGGACTACTATCAGGAGATCGCGCGCATCCTGGAGCGCGGCAAGTTCCACATGGCGTTCTTCGACGATCGTCTCGCAATGCCCGATCGCTACGGCAACGATCACGCCCACACCGTCGAATACGGCATCCGCTGCGTGAAGATGGACCCGATCGTGGTGCTGACCACGATGGGCATGGTCACCACCAAGCTCGGCCTCGCCTCGACCGCCTCCACCACCTATTTCGAACCGTTCGACGTCGCCCGCCGCTTCGCCACGCTCGACCTGATGACGGGTGGCCGCGCCGCCTGGAACGTGGTGACCTCGGTCAATGACGGCGAAGCGCTCAACATGGGCCGCGAGCAGCATCTCGAGCACGATCACCGCTATGACCGCGCCGACGAGTTCATGGAGGTGGTGCTCGGCCACTGGGACGCCTGGGAAGACGGTTCGCTGGTGATCGACAAGAAGAGCGGCCGTTTCGCCGATCCGACCAAGGTGAAGCGGCTCGACCACAAGGGCGCATTCTTCACCTCGCGCGGCCCGTTCACGGTGCCGCGCTCGCCGCAGGGCCATCCCGTCGTGATCCAGGCCGGCGCTTCCGGCCGCGGCCAGCGCTTTGCCGGGCGCTGGGGCGAGGTGATCTTCACCGCGGCACGCAACCTCGCCAATGCCAAGCAGGGCTATGACGCGATCCGGGGCGAAGCCGCCAAGGCCGGGCGCGATCCCGACCAGATGTTCCTCTGCAATTTGATCACCCCGGTCACCGGCGCGACCAAGGCCGAGGCCGAGGACCGGATGGCGGTGATCCAGAAGCTGCCGCTCGAGATCGACGCGCTGTCGCTGCTCGCCGAAGGCCTCAACTTCGATTTCGGCGCCAAACCGATCGACGAGCCGCTGACATCAGAGGAGCTGCAGGGCATGCAAGGCATGCTCGGCATCCGCGACGGCGTGCTGCGCACCTCCGGCAAGAGCAATCCCTCGACCCGCGACTTCATCACTTTCTCCGGCCGCGGCCAGGTGCAGGACGCGATGGTCGGCGGCCCGAAGGAGATCGCCGACCGGCTGGAGGAGATGTTCGAGGGTCGCGGCTGCGACGGCTTCGTCGTCGCGGCAAGCTACGTGCCGGGCTCCTATGCCGACTTCGTCGACCACGTGGTGCCCGAGTTGCAGAAGCGCGGGCTGTTCCACAAGGACTACGCCGGCACGACGCTGCGCGAAAATCTCGGGCTCAAGCGCCCGGCCGCGGGCGCCTGGAAGACCCGCGCGCAGGCCGCGGAATAGAGGGACATCATCATGCGCTGGCTGAAATTCACCGCCGCGGGTACGACTTCCTGGGGCCTCGTCGAGGGCGACACCGTCACCACCGTCAACGGCGATCCGTTCGGCGAATGGAGCAAGACGGCGAAGACGCATGCGTTGAAGGACGTCAAGATCGAGCTGCCGCTGATCCCGCGCACCTTCTATTGCGTCGGTCTGAATTATTTGAAGCATCTCAAGGAAGCCGCCGACAAGGCCGGCACCGTGCCGAACGTGCCTGACCGTCCCGAGATCGGCTACCGCGCGCAGAACGCGCTGATCGCCCATGACGAGAACGTCGTGATTCCGGCTGGTGCCACCGAGAAGATCCACTACGAGGGCGAGCTCGTCGTCGTGATCGGCAAGAAAGCCAAGCATCTGACCGAAGCCGACGCGATGGACTGCGTGTTCGGCTACACCATCGGCAACGACGTCTCCGAGCGCAGCTGGCAGAAGGCCGATCGCGGGCTGTGGCGTGCCAAGAATGCCGACACCTTCAAGCCGATGGGCCCGTGGATCGAGACCGATGTCGACCTCGACCGCATGGAGACCGCGATCCGCGTCAACAGCAAGGAGACCGGCCGCTTCCACACCAACGAGATGATCTTCGGCATCGTGCCCTTCCTCGTCGAGCTTTCGAAATACTTCACGCTGTCGCCCGGCGATGTGATCTGGATGGGCACCGACGGCGCCTCGCCGGACTTGAAGGACGGCGACGTCGTCGAGATCGACATCACCGGGATCGGGACATTGCGGAACCGGTTCGTGAGGGAGAAAGTGTGAGGCACGCCGCACCGCTTTAGAGTCGTCATCCTGAGGTGCTCGCGAAGCGAGCCTCGAAGGATGCACGGCCCCCGCTCCATCCTTGCGTCGAGAGCCGGGCCGTCGTGCTTCGAGGCTCGCTGCGCTCGCACCTCAGCATGACGGTGATGGAGCTGGTCGCTTCTCTCTCCATTCGTCATCCCTGCGAAAGCAGGGACCCATAGCCACAGGGTTGAATTGTTGAAGAAAGCTGCGGCCACGGCGTCGCGCAACAATGAGCATCGGTGGTTATGGGTCCCGGCTTTCGCCGGGACGACGGCGACTTTATGGCTCGGTTCTCGCGACATGAACCGTCCAAACCTTGCATTTCGTTTCGCCGCTCTCGCAGCGGCAAGCAAAACATGCTGCGTAGGATGGGTAGAGCGAAGCGAAACCCATCGTCTCGAATCCACTGCACGACGATGGGTATCGCTTCGCTCCACCCAACCTACATTTGGCTCCCCTCACCGCCCGGCCCGCGGACTGCTCTTCACGTGATCGATGAAGGCGCGCAGCTTCGGCATGATCTGGCGGTGGCCGGGATAGTAGAGAAACACGCCCGGCGTCGTCGGCGCGAATGCATCCAGCACGCGGACGAGCTTCTTCTCCTTCACGGCGCCTGATACCAGCGGCGCCGGCACTTGCGCCAGCCCCACACCTTCGACCGCCGCGCCGACCAGCGTCGGGAAATCATGGCCGATGAAGGATCCCGACACGGCAAGCTCGATCGAACGGCCATTGTCGTTCAGCGACCACGGCGCGAGCCCGCCATTCGATCGCCGGAGGCGCAGGCACGCATGCGCGCGCAGATCGTCCGGGCGCTTGGGGCGGCCGCGGCGCGCGAGATAGTCCGGGCTGCCGACGATGGCAAACGGGAACGGCTTGGTCAGGCGAACCGCGACCATGTCCGGGTTGATGAACTGGCCCATGCGGATGCCGGCATCGAAGCCGCCGGCGGCGAGGTCGACCAGTTCCTCGCTGGCGGCGAGCTCGACCTCGATCTCAGGATAGGCCTTGCAGAACGAGGCGATCAGCGGCTCGAGCAGGATCGGCACCACCGAGCGCGGCACGGTGAGACGCAACAGCCCGGCGGGCTTCTGCCCGAGCTCGCGCGCCGCCCCGCTCGCCGCGACCAGCTCCTCGAATGCCGGTCTTGCGCGCGCCAGGAATCGTTCGCCGGCGTCGGTCAGCCCGACGCTGCGGGTGGTGCGAATGAAGAGCACAGCGCCGAGGCGCGCCTCGAGCGCGCGCACCGCCTGGCTGATCGCCGACGGCGTGACGCCGAGCTCGGCCGCCGCGCGGCGAAAGCTGCGGTGCTGGGCGACGGCCAGGAATGCCTCGACGCCGTCGAGCGCGCCCTGCCGGACTGTGAAGCTCTGCTTCATGGCCCGTGAACATTATCGCGAATAGTCGCTCGCGGAAAGCCGCATTACATCGGAGCCACAAGCGGCGGCAGCGCGACACGCGCTGCTCACCCGACATCACGACATCACGACATCCGTCGTGAACGGAGACATGCGACCGATGCAAGCAATCCGTCACACAATCCTGGCTCTCACCCTCACTTTGACAGGCACCACTTCCATGACCACTCCCTCCCCTGCCCAAGCTCAAGCCCAAGCCACCTCCACCGTCACCACCGGCGTGATGGTCATCCTCACCGCGAAAGCCGGCGTCACCCGCGATCAGGTGATGGCCGTGATGCCGGACGAAATCCGGCAGACCGTGCAGCTCTATCTCAACGGCAAGATTCGCGAATGGTATTCGCGGTCCGACGGACGCGGCGTGGTCCTGCTGCTCGATGCCAAGGATGCCGCCGAGGCGCACGCGATCATGGAGGGTCTGCCGTTGTCCAAACTCGATCTGATGGATCACGAGTACATCGGGGTCGGCCCGCTGCTGCCGCTCCGCCTGTTACTCGCCAGGCCCTAAGCGCGTTTCGAGCGAACCCAATCGACAACAGAAGGGAATCCGCCGATGCCCCCGGGCTTCAATCTTCCATTCGTCCTCAGCGTCGCCGGTGCGTTTCTGACAAGTGCTGTCGTAGCCGTCACCTATGTCTGGCCGGCGGTCCGCGCGATGCCACGTGATAACGCGCTCAGACTGCTCGCAGCGTTCCATGCGTTCAGGTTTCTGGGCATGAACTTCATGGTCACCGGGTTCGTGTCGCCGCAGTTGAGCGCGGATTTCGCGGGGGAGGTCGGATGGGGCGATCTCACCGCGGCCGGTCTCGCGCTGCTTGCCATGGCCGCGCTGTCCTGGCGCTGGACGATCGCGATTCCGATCGTCTGGGTGTTCAACGTCTGGGGCACGCTGGATCTGCTCAACGCCTATTACAACGGCGTGAAGATCGGCGATCCCGGCCTGTTCGGCGCCGGCATCTACATTCCGGCTCTCTACGTGCCGCTGCTGCTGGTCAGCCATGTCATGGTGTTCATGCTGCTGATGCGGGCCAAATCGGCAGAACAGGCGGCATGACCCGTATCCTCGTAGGATGGGTAGAGCGAAGCGAAACCCATCAAGCGCACCCGCGGCACGAGTGATGGGTTTCGCTGCGCTCTACCCATCCTACGAAGCGCTGCAACGAGCTAAAACGGCAACGCCACGCCGGTCTTGATTTCCTTCAGGATCACGTTGGTGCGGACGTGGCGGATGCCGGGGATGCGGAACATGAACTCGTCGAGAAATTTGTTGTAGGCGTCCATGTCGCGCACCACGACGCGCAGATGATAGTCGGCGTCGCCCGTGGTCGCGAAGCATTCCAGCACCTCGCGGCGCTTCATCACCCGCGCGACGAACTCGTCGACGAACTTCACGTCGTGCCGCTCCAGCGAGACGTGCAGGATCGCCGAGGTGGCGAAGCCGGCGCGCTCGCGCGCGACCAGCGCCGAATAGCCCGAGATGACGCCGGACTCTTCCAGCGCGCGGACCCGGCGCCAGCACGCGGAGGTCGACATCCCGACGGTTTCCGCAAGCTGCTGATTGGTGGCGCGGCCGTCCTTCTGCAGCTCGGCGAGGATTTTCTGGTCCTGCTCTTCGATCACTGCGAGCCCTCCGATTTGGTAGATTCTACCGAATTATATCACTTTCAGCAACATCCTGCCGATTTTTCCGCGACGAATGAATGGATAGGTAAGACCTACCAGGCCCACAGGCATAGCCTTGTCGGATCAGACATCGCGATTCCCGGAGGGGTCAGTCATGGGCCAGATGCCGTTGCTCGACGCCTACCAGCTGTCCGAGCGCTACAGCCGCGACCGCGGCCGCGTCTTCCTCACCGGCACGCAGGCGATCGTGCGCATCGCGCTCGACCAGGCGCGGCGCGACCGCGCCGCCGGGCTCAACACCGCGGGGTTCATCTCCGGCTATCGCGGCTCGCCGCTCGGCGGCGTCGATCTCGAACTGTGGAAGATCGGCGAGCAGCTCAAGGACAACCGCATCGAATTCCTGCCCGCGGTCAATGAGGACCTCGCGGCGACCGCGGTGCTCGGCTCGCAGCAGGTCGAGACGCAAAGGGATCGCGAGGTCGATGGCGTGTTCGCCCTGTGGTACGGCAAGGGCCCCGGCGTCGACCGCTCCGGCGATGCGCTGAAGCACGGCAATGCCTACGGCCCCTCGCCGCATGGCGGCGTGCTTGTCGTCGCCGGCGACGACCATGGCTGCGTGTCGTCCTCAATGCCGCACCAGTCCGACGTCGCCTTCATGAGCTGGTTCATGCCGACGCTGCATCCGGCCGATGTCGGCGAATATCTCGCGTTCGGCGAATATGGCTACGCGCTGAGCCGGTTCTCCGGCATGTGGGTCGGCTTCAAGGCAATCTCGGAGATCGTGGAATCCGGCGCCTCGGTCGAACTGCGGCCGCCGCGCCGTTTCGTGCAGCCGGATTTCGTGCCGCCGGCCGGCGGCCTGCATTATCGCTGGCCGGATCTGCCGGGCCCGCAGATCGAGGAGCGGCTGGAGGCGAAGAAGCACGCGGTCTACGCATTCGCGAAAGCCAATCCGATCGACCGCCACATCTACGACATCAAGGGAGCGCGCTATGGCATCGTCACCACGGGCAAGGCGCATCTCGATTTGATGGAGGCGCTGCGGCTGGTCGGGCTCGACGAGGCGGCCTGCCGCCGCTTCGGCATCGACATCTACAAGGTCGGCATGGTGTGGCCGCTGGCGCTGCACGATGCGATGGAGTTCGTGAAGGGCAAGCGCGAGATCCTCGTGGTCGAGGAGAAGCGCGGCATCATCGAGAGCCAGTTCAAGGAGTATTTCTACGACTATCCCGGAGCCAAGCCGGAGCGGATGGTCGGCAAGCATGACGAGAGCGGCGCGCGGCTGATCTCCTGGACCGGCGAATTGTCGCCGCGCATGCTCGCCGACGTATTGGCGCGGCGTCTCGACCCGATGTTTCCGGAATTGCAATTGGCCCGCCGCGTCGCCGCGCTGGTGCCCGAACAGGACCGCATGATCGCGGTGCCGGGCGCGACGCGGACGCCGTATTTCTGCTCGGGCTGCCCGCACAACACCTCGACCAAGGTGCCGGAAGGCTCCAAGGCGCTGGCCGGCATCGGCTGTCACTTCATGGCAAGCTGGATGGACCGTGAGACCTCGTCGCTGATCCAGATGGGCGGCGAAGGCGTCAACTGGGCGGCGTCGTCGAAATTCACCGGCAACAGCCACGTGTTCCAGAATCTCGGCGAAGGCACGTATTATCACTCCGGCTCAATGGCGATCCGGCAGGCGATCGCCGCGAAAGCCAACATCACCTACAAGATCCTGTTCAACGACGCGGTGGCGATGACCGGCGGCCAGCCGGTCGATGGCCCGGTCAGCGTGCAGGCGATCGCTCACTCTGTCCGCGCCGAGGGCGTCGCGCGGATCGCGCTGGTGTCGGACGATCCCGCGCATTTCTCGCCGGCCGACCTGCCCGCCGGCGTCACCATCCATCCGCGCGAGGAAATGGACGCCGTGCAGCGCGAGCTGCGCGCGATTTCCGGCGTCACCGTGCTTATCTATCAGCAGACCTGCGCCACCGAGAAGCGGCGGCGGCGCAAGCGCGGCACGATCGAGGATCCCGCGCGCTTCGCCTTCATCAACGACCTCGTCTGCGAAGGCTGCGGCGACTGCTCGGTGGAATCGAACTGCCTCAGCGTCGAGCCGAAGGAGACGCCGTTCGGCCGCAAGCGCCGGATCAACCTCTCGACCTGCAACAAGGATTTTTCCTGCCTCAACGGCTTCTGCCCGAGCTTTGTCACCATCGAGGGCGGCAAGCGGCGGGCGAAGACGGCAAGCGCGATCGATCCGCTCGCGCGCGCGGCGGCACTGCCGGTGCCGGAGCTCGCGGCGCTCGAGCGTCCCTACGATCTCCTCGTCACCGGCGTCGGCGGCACCGGCGTCATCACCGTCGGCGCGCTGATCGCGATGGCCGCGCATCTCGAGGGCCGCGGCGTCTCGGTGCTCGACTTCACGGGCTTCGCGCAGAAGTTCGGCCCCGTGCTGAGCTATCTGCGGCTGGCGGCTACGCCCGAGGCGCTGCATCAGGTGCGGATCGACCAGGGCGCGGCCGACGCGCTGATCGGCTGCGACCTCGTGGTGAGCTCGTCGGCGAAGGCGTCCGGCACCTATCGCCAGGGGATGCGCGCTGCGGTCAATATCGCCGAGATGCCGACCGGCGACGTGGTTCGGTTTCGCGATGCCGACCTCGCCTCGCCGGCTCGCTTGCGCGCGATCGAGCGGGTGATCGGGTCGGGCAACCTCACCATGATCGACGCCAACGCGCTGGCCGAGCGGCTGCTTGGCGACAGCGTCTATGCCAACATCATGATGCTCGGCTTTGCCTGGCAGCGGGGCCTGGTGCCGGTCTCGCTGGAGGCGCTGACCCGCGCGATCGAATTGAACGGCGTCGCGATCGAGCGCAACAGGCAGGCGCTGGCCTGGGGCCGCATCGCCTTTGCCGATCCGGATTTCCTGCCGAAGGCTGACGGTGCCTCGGCCAATGCACCGGAGACGATCGAGCAGATGATTGCGCGCCGCGCGGATTTCCTCAGTGAGTACCAGGACGCGGCTTACGCCGCGCGCTATCGGACCACGGTCGATCGCGTCCGCCGCGCCGAGGCCACGCTGAGCAGCAGCCGCGACGGAGGTGCGCCCCCTCTCCCGCTTGCGGGGTCCGAGGCGAGCGAAGCTCGCTCTCGAGGTTGGGGTGGGGGTCTCACCACGAATCGTATCGCGGAGAGAGCCCCCACCCGGATCGCATCTGTCGATGCGATCCGGCCTCCCCCGCAAGCGGGAGAGGCGGACGGGGCACGCGGACAGATCGAATCAAGCAGACAAGATCTTCCCCTCACCGACGCCGTCGCCCGCGCGCTGTTCAAGCTGATGGCCTACAAGGACGAATACGAGGTGGCGCGGCTGCATATGCAGACCGGCTTCCTTGACGAGCTCAAGCGCGAGTTCGACGGCGACTTCACGGTGCAATATCACCTTGCGCCGCCGTTCCTCGCGGCGCGACGTGATGCACGGGGACGGCCGAAGAAGCGCGCGTTCGGCCAATGGATCCAGACGCCGCTGCGGTTGCTCGCGCGGCTCAAGGGGCTGCGCGGCACGGCGTTCGACGTGTTCGGTTACAGCGCGGAGCGCCGCGCCGAGCGCGAGCTGATCACATGGTACGAGGCGCTGATCGAGACCATGCTCGGCAAGCTCGACAAGGCACGGCTGCCCGATCTGGTCGCGCTGGCAAAGGCGCCGATGGAGATTCGCGGCTATGGGCCGGTGAAGGATGCCGCGATCGAAAAGACCAGGGCGGAGGCCGCGCGACTCACCGCGCGACTTGCCTCCGCCCCGTCAGACCAAGGCGACGGCTCAGGCCGCCGCGCGGCGCTTGGCGGGTGATATCAGGCCGACCACGACGGTCGCGAGCACCGCCACGACGATGTTGAGCAGCAGCGCGCCGAACCCGACATAGAAGCTGTAGCTGGAATCGCCGAACGAGATGCTGGCAAGCGGCTTCAGCCCGTTGCTCCACGCCGTATACGTGCCCCAGCCGATGCCGGCCGCCCAGCCGAGCAGCAGCCCTTCGGCGCGGAACCAGACGGTGAACAGGCCGAACACCAGCGCCGGCAGCGTCTGCACGATCCAGAGGCCGCCGAGCAGTTGCAGGTCGAGCGCATATTGCGTCGGCAGGAACAGGATGAAGGCGAGCGCGCCGACCTTGACCACCAGCGATGTGATCTTCGCCACCGACGCCTCACCGGCGTGCGAGATCTCCGGATTGACATAGGACTTCCAGACATTGCGGGTGAACAGATTGGCGGCGCCGATGCTCATCACCGCCGCCGGCACCAAGGCGCCGATTGCAATCGCGGAGAACGCAAAGCCCGCGAACCATTCCGGGAACAGCGTCTTGAACAACATCGGCACCACGTCGTTCGGCGACGTCACCTTGATGTTGGCGGCATGGGCCATGTAGCCGAGCAGCGCGATCAGGCCGAGCAGCAGCGTATAGGCCGGCAGCAGGATCGCGTTCTTGCGGATGGTATCCGCCGACTTCGAGGCGAAGATGCCGGTCAGCGTGTGCGGATACATGAAGGCGGCGAGCGCCGAGCCGAGCGCCAGCGTCGCATAAGGCAGATATTGCGAAGGCTTCAGCGTCAGGCCGGTGGCGCCGCCCTTCGCCGTGAAGGCGTCGTTGGCCGCCGCGAACACCGCGCCATAGCCGCCGAGCTTTGCCGGCACCACGACCACGGCGGTCAGCACCACGATGTAGATCATGATGTCCTTGACGAAGGCGATCAGTGCCGGCGCCCGCAGGCCAGAGCTATAGGTATAAAGTGCGAGGATGACGAAGGCAGCGATGATCGGCAGTTCGCCGGACAGCCCCATCGCCTTGATCACGACCTCCATGCCGATCAGCTGCAGCGCGATGTAGGGCATGGTCGCGACCAGGCCGGTCAACGCCACCGCAAGCTCGAGCGCGCGCGAGCCATAGGCGCCGTGGACGACATCGGCGGCGGTGACGTAGCCGCTTGCATGCGCCTTCTTCCACAGCACCGGCATGACCGCGAACACGAAGGGATAGACGATGATGGTGTAGGGCAGCGCGAAGAAGCCATAGGCGCCGACCGCATAGACCAGCGCCGGCACCGCGATCACGGTGTAGGCGGTGTAGAAATCGCCGCCGACCAGGAACCAGGTGATCCAGGTGCCGAACTGGCGGCCGCCGAGGCCCCATTCGTCGAGATGCTCGCTGACCGGGCCGGATTTCCAGCGCGCCGCGAAGAAGCCCATCACGGTGACGAGCGCGAAGAAGAAGATGAAGACGCAGAGCGCCACCCAGGCGATGTGATCGGTCATGGCTGTCCCCTCACCGCGGCTCGTCGGCATCAGGCCGGCGGCTGCGATAGACCAGCCAGATCAGAAGCGAGGAGATTGGCACCCAGGCGAGCTGGTACCAGTAGAAGAAGGGAAAGCCGAACAGGGTGGGCTCGACGAAATTATAGAACGGCACCCACAGCAAGCCGATGAACGGCAGCAGCAACAAAATCCACATGGCCTACTCTTTGACGCAAGACACAGCTCAAGGCGGCAGGTTCCGCTGATCATGGCAGCGATCCAGGAACCGGTTCGTTGCGTCTAGAATCACGGTTACGGCAATGCGACGCAAAAAGATGTGATCGTCACCTGGCGCATGCCGCCTATTCGGCCTTGATGCCGGCGTCCTTTATCACCTTGCGCCAGCGCGCCTCCTCGCCGGCAAAGTAGCGGTCGAGCTCGGCCGGCGGTGAGGCCACCATCACGAGGCCTTCATTGACGCTGAGCTTCTTGAAGGCCTCTGCCTGCACCGCCTTGGCTGCCGACTTGTTGAGGCGGTCGATGATGTCCGGCGGCGTGTTGGCCGGCGCGTAGAGGCCGTACCAGGATTCCGCGACATAGCCGGATGCGCCGGCTTCCGACACCGTCGGCAATTGCGGGAACGCGGCCGAGCGCTCAGCCGATGTCACCCCGATCGCGCGCAGCTGCCCGGCCTCGACCAGCGAGGCGCAGCTTGCCACCGTGGTGAACATCACCTGGATCTGGCCGCCCAAGAGGTCGGTGATGGCGGGCGCCGCGCCCTTGTAGGGAACGGTGGTGAGATTGACCCCGGCCATGTGCTTGAACAGTTCGCCGGCGAGATGCGCCGAGGTACCGGTGCCATAGGTGCCGTAGGACAGCTTTTCCGGATCGGCCTTCGCGGCCGCGATCAGATCGGCAATCGACTTGATCGGCGAAGCCGGATTGACCACGACGACGTTGAACGAGCGCGCCACCAGCGCCACGGGCGCAAAATCCTTGTGCGCGTCATAGGGCAGCTTGCTGTAGAGGCTCGGATTGACCGCGTTGGCGAAGGTCGCCATCAGCAGCGTGTAGCCGTCGGGCGCGCTCGTCGCGACGCTCTGCGTGCCGATGATGGTGCCAGCGCCCGGCTTGTTCTCGATGATGACGGTGACGCCGAGATCCTTCTGCATCTCCTGCGCCAGCGTCCGCGCCACGACATCGGTGCCGCCCCCCGGCGCGAACGGCACCACGATCTTGACGATGTGATCGGGATAGGCGGCGCGCGCCGGCAGTTGCAGCAGCAGGTTTACTGCGATCGCGAACAGGAGTGATGCGAGAAGACGAAGCGGCATGGCAGGCCCCAGCGGCAGACGGTGCCGTCTTCATACACGCGAACGCCATGCAAGGGATGCCGGGCCGTCATGATACGGAAGGATGCGCGACGCTGCCAGTCCCGTCATCCTGAGGTGGCCGCTTCTTCGCGGCCCTCGAAGGATGGACGGCCACTTCTCTGGCCGATTCATCCTTCGAGGCTCGCTCCGCTCGCACCTCAGGATGACGGAGATGGATTTGCGTACGCGGCACCTTCGCTCACGAATACGGATTGATCAGCTTCTGCTGCTCGGTGGCGTGACGGACCAGGAGGTCGATGAAGGTGCGGACCTTCGCCGAGAGGTGATGGCGGTGCGGATAGACCGCGTTCATCGTGAGCTCGACCGGCCGGTATTCGGGCAGCAGGCGGACCAGCTGTCCCGACTCCAGCTCGTCGCGGACCAGGAAGCCGGCCGCGAGGAAGACGCCGACGCCGGCCAGCGCCGCGAGCTTCAGGGTTTCGCCGCTGTTGGAGATCAGATTTCCGGAGACCCGCACCGCGGCCGGCGTGCCCTTGCGGTCGGCGAAGCGCCACTCGTCGCCATAGGGGTAGTTGGCGTGACGCATGCAGTTGCGCGTGGAGAGATCGGCCAGCAGCGTTGGCTTGCCGTTCTGCTCGATATAGCCGTGCGAGCAGCACAGCACGTGGCGCCAGGTCGCGATAGTGCGCACGATCAGGCTGGAGTCCGGCGGCGGCACCATGCGCACGGCGAGATCGTAATTCTCGTCGATCAGGTCGGCATTGCGCTCGCCGATCGTGAGATCGACCTTGACCTCGGGATAGGTGGCGAGGAACTCGGCCACCGCCGGCGACAGGAACTGGACGAGATGGGTGTTGGTGAAGATGCGCAGCGTGCCGCGCGGCACCGATTGCTGGGCGCCCGCGATGTCGTCGGCCTGCTCGATATCGGCGAGGATCTGGACGCAGCGGTCGTAATAGGCCTGGCCGACCTCGGTGAGGCTGACCTTGCGCGTGGTGCGGTTGAGCAGCCGGGCGCCGAGCCGGTCCTCCAGCGACTGCACGTGGTTGCTCACCATGGTGGTGGACATGTTGAGCTTGCGGCCGGCGGCGGAGAAGCCGCCGGAATCCACGACCCGGACGAAGGCGGTCAGGCTGGTCAGGCGATCCATTCGGCAAGGTCCGGATTATCAGCGCTGGCTTGATAATGCTTCCAGTTTTATCGGGATTATCACAGCGGGGAGGACATTGCATCTAAGGGCCGTACTGGGCGCCCTTTCTGGAAGGACGCAAATGTTCGACCCGGAGGATGCCATGTCGACCACCACTTATGTCCCTGAAGAATCGGCAAAAATCGGTCTCCGCCCGTCGCGGAAAACGGTCAAGCGGGTGGCGCTCGGGCTCGCCGCAATCATCGGCGCCGCCGTGGCAGCCGACTTTGGCTACGACTACGTCACCACCGGCCGCTACCTCGAAACCACCGACGACGCCTATGTGAAGGCGGACTCCACGATCATCGCCCCGAAGGTCTCGGGCTACATCGCCAAGGTGCTGGTCACCGACAACCAGCCGGTGAAGGCCGGCCAGCTGCTGGCCGAGATTGACGACCGCGATTACCGCACCGCGCTCGGCCAGGCCAGGGCCGATGTCGACGCCGCCACAGCCTCGGTGCGCAACCTCGATGCCCAGCTCGAATTGCAGCAGCCGATCATCGACCAGAGCACGGCCGACGTCACCGCCGCCGAGGCCAACCTGAAATTCGCGCAGGAAGAGCAGACCCGCTACGACGGGCTGATGAAGTCCGGCTCCGGGACCATTCAGCGCGCGCAGCAGACCGACGCGGCGCTGCGCGCCAACACCGCGCAATTGCAGCACGCGAAGTCGGCGCTGTCGGCGGCCCAGCGCAAGGTCGACGTGTTGACCACGCAGCGCGCCCAGGCTGTTGCCCAAGCCGACAGGGCTCGCGCGGTCGAGCAGCAGGCCGAGCTCAACCTGTCCTACGCGCGGATCACCGCCCCGGTCGACGGCACGGTCGGCGCCCGCACGCTACGCGTCGGGCAATATGTGCAGGCCGGCACCCAGCTGATGGCGGTGGTGCCGCTCGACGCGGTGTATGTGGTCGCCAATTTCAAGGAGACGCAGCTGACCCATGTGCGCAACGGCCAGCCGGTCGAGCTCACCGTCGACAGTTTTCGCGGCACCACGCTGAAGGGCCATGTCGACAGCCTGTCGCCGGCCAGCGGGCTCGAATTCGCGCTGCTGCCGCCCGACAACGCCACCGGCAATTTCACCAAGATCGTGCAGCGCGTGCCGGTCAAGATCGTGCTCGACGATCACAGCCTCACCGGACTGCTGCGCCCGGGCATGTCGGCGATCCCGACCGTCAACACCAAGGCAACGGTGCTCGCCGAGCGCGAAGAGAAGCGGCGGCTGGCGTCGGCGACGCGGGCGAACGGCGGGTAGCGGCGAACGCTTCTTCGACTGACCTCGCGCGATCGATCACCCACGCGGTGGTCGATCGCGTTTTGCCGTGCCCTTCTTCGCTCCGCGCACACCGGTGGAAGGGCTCCCTCCCCCCTTGCGGGGGAGGGTTGGGGAGAGGGGTGCCGCTTGTGCTGACGTCTGTTGGTAGCGGACGCTCCTGCTGAGAACGCGCACGGCAGCATTGAAGCAGTCTGCGCAAATCTTTGACGTCAGCGCCCTGGGCTTACCCCTCTCCCCACCCTCCCCCGCAAGGGGGGAGGGAGCCTGAGAGGCGTGCTCACCTCACCGGTCGTCATCATGCAGACCAAACGCTGCGCCGTGCCGCTGGCCGCAGCGCGGTCGCAGCCGCGCTTGCCGCCACCATCCGATTATCAACCTCTGCCTGACAATCCTTCCACTGTTTCCCGGATTATCGAAAGGCGCCGCTTAATACATCTTGTGTGGGCAGCAAGGACGACCCCCGATGACCGCGCTCCAGCCCACCGCCAATGCAGCCGACGCTGCAAACCTCACCGCCCCCGCCACGCCGGCGACGCCCGCGATCCCGACAAAGACCTGGATCGCTGTGATCGGGGCGACGCTCGGCGCGTTCATGGCGGTGCTCAATATCCAGATCGTCAACGCCTCGCTCGCCGACGTGCAGGGCGCGATCGGCGCCGGGATCGACGACGGCGGCTGGATCTCGACCTCCTATCTGATCGCCGAGATCGTGGTGATCCCGCTCTCCGGCTGGCTCGCGCAGGTGTTCTCGGTGCGCATCTATCTGCTCACCAACGCCGCCCTGTTCTTGGTGTTCTCGGCGGCGTGCGCGCTGGCGCAGGACCTGCCGCAGATGATCGCGCTGCGCGCCGTGCAGGGCTTCACCGGCGGCGTGCTGATCCCGATGGCGTTCACGCTGATCATCACGCTGCTGCCGAAGGCCAAGCAGCCGATCGGGCTCGCGCTGTTCGCGCTGTCGGCGACGTTCGCGCCGGCGATCGGCCCGACCATCGGCGGCTATCTCACCGAGAACTGGGGCTGGCAGTACATCTTCTATGTCAACCTGGTGCCGGGCGCGGTGATGATCGCGATGCTCTACGTCTCGCTCGATCCGAGCCCGATGAAGCTGTCGCTGATCCGCCAGGGTGACTGGCTCGGCATCATCACCATGGCGATCGGCCTCGCCGCGCTGCAGACCGTGCTGGAGGAAGGCAACAAGGACGACTGGTTCGGCTCGCCCTTCATCGTCCGCCTGTCGGTGATCGCGGCGGTCGCGCTGGTCGCCTTCCTGATCGTCGAATTCACCGTGGAGAAGCCGCTGCTCAATCTGCGCCTGCTCGCCCGCCGCAATTTCGGCTTCGGCATGCTGGCCAACTTCCTGCTCGGCATCGCGCTGTACGGCTCGGTGTTCATCCTGCCGCAGTATCTGTCGCGCATCCAGGGCTACAACGCCGAGCAGATCGGCATGGTGCTGGCATGGACCGGGCTGCCGCAGCTGGTGCTGATCCCGCTGGTGCCGCGGCTGATGCAGCGCTTCGACCCCCGCATCATCATCGGCGTCGGCTTCGCGCTGTTCGCCGGCTCCAACTTCATGAACATCTTCATGACCAACGACTACGCCACCGACCAGCTGTTCTGGCCCAACATCGTCCGCGCGATCGGCCAGGCCCTGGTGATGGCGCCGCTGTCGGCGGTTGCGACCGCGGGCATCGAGCTGGAGAACGCGGGCTCGGCCTCCGCGCTGTTCAACATGATGCGCAACCTCGGCGGCGCCGTCGGCATCGCCGTGCTGCAGACGCTGCTGACCAAGCGCGAGCAATATCATTCCAACGTGCTGATGCAGTCGGTCTCGCTGCTGGAACAGGCCACGCGGAACCGGATTGAGCAACTGACGCAGTATTTCATGAACCACGGCGTCGCCGACCAGGCGGCGGCCGCGCACCGCGCAATCGCGGCGATTGGCAAGGTCGTGCAGAAGCAGGCCTACATCCTCGCCTTCAGTGATACCTTCTACCTGCTCGGCGTCGCGCTGATCATAGCACTCGCGGCGACACTCTTCCTGAAGAAGCCGGGCCAGCTCGCTGGCGGCGGTGCGCACTAACCCAAACCACAACCAAGGAGAACGACATGAAGCCCCGCATGAATTTCTACCAGGCCGCACCCGAGACAATCAAAGCGCTGGTCGCGGTGGAAAACCAGATCGCTGCCAGCGGCCTCGAGCAATCGCTGATCGAGCTGGTCAAGACCCGCGCCTCGCAGATCAACGGCTGCGCCTATTGCATCAACATGCACACCGAGGACGCCCGCAAGCACGGCGAGACCGAGCAGCGGCTCTATTTGCTCAACGCCTGGCGCGAGTCACCGCTCTACAGCGAGCGCGAGCGCGCGGCGCTGGCCTGGACCGAAGCGTTGACGCTGGTTGCAGAGACGCATGCGCCCGACGCCGACTATGAGGCCGTGCGCGCCCAGTTCACCGACAGCGAGCTCGTCAACCTGACGACACTGATCGGCGCGATCAACGCCTGGAACCGCATCGCCATCGGCTTCCGCGCCGCGCATCCGGTGAACGTGAAAGTGGCGGCGTGAGCAGCGCGGACGATCCATCCCCGTCATCCTGAGGAGCCTGCGCAGCAGGCGTCTCGAAGGATGCACGGCCATAGTCGGGCCGTCGACCCTTCGAGGGCCGCTGAAGAAGCGGCCACCTCAGGGTGACGGTGCCAAGGCGATGCGCAGACCGTAGGGTGGGTTAGCCGAAGGCGTAACCCACCATTCTCTCCGCGGTGAGCAAAGTCGGTGGGTTACGCTGCGCTAACCCACCCTACGCGGTGTCAAACCGCAGTCGCGCGGGCGAACTCGATGTAGATCTCGCGCAGGCGGTCGGTGATCGGGCCGACCTTGCCGCCTCCGACCTTCTTGCCGTCGATCGCGACCACACCCTGCACGAACACCGAGGCGCTGGTGATGAAGGCTTCCTTGGCGGCGAGCGCTTCCTCGACTGTGAAGGCGCGCTCCTCGATGCGCAGCTGGCGCTCTTCGGCGAGCTTGACCACCGCCTTGCGGGTGCAGCCGGGCAGGATCTCGTTGCCGTTCTGCCGGGTCACGATGACATCGTCCTGGGTGACGATGAAGGACGAGGACGAGCCGCCCTCGGTGACCTTGCCGTCCTCGATCATCCAGGCTTCGCCGGCGCCGGCCGCGGCCGCCGCCTGCTTGGCCAGCACCTGCGCCAGCAGCGCCACGCTCTTGATGTCGCGCCGCTCCCAGCGGATGTCGGGCACCGTGATGACGTTGATGCCGGTCTTGGCCGAGGGCGCGTTGATGATGTCCTTTTCCGAGGTGAACATCACGAGCGTCGGCTTGACGTCGGCCTTCGGGAACGCGAAGTCACGGCCCTTGTCGGCGCCGCGGGTGACCTCGAGATAGACCATGCCGTTGACAAGGTCGTTGCGCGCAACCAGCTCCTTCTGGATCTCCTCGATCCGCTCCAGCGTCTCCGGCAGCGCGAGCTGGATCTCGCCGACCGAGCGCTTGAGCCGCGCCAGATGCGAGGCGTTGTCGATCAGCTTGCCCTCGAGCACCGCCGCCACCTCGTAGATGCCGTCGGCGAACAGGAATCCGCGGTCGAACACCGAGACCTTGGCCTCCGAATGCGGCACGAACGAGCCGTTGACGTAAGCGATCTTTTCCACGCGAGTTCTCCTGCGGACGAAGGGGGTTTCAGGCCTTCGTATACGCAAATTGTTAACGGGGGAAAACCCTGTAGCCGTCGTCATTCCGAGGCGATGCGCAGCATCGAACCCGGAATCTCGAGATTCCGGGTTCGCCTCTTCGAGGCGCCCCGGAATGACGGGTGGAGAGGCGCCCTCTGCCTCAGTGCTGCAGGATCTTCGACAAGAACTTCTGCGCGCGGTCGCTGCGGGGCTTGCCGAAGAAGTCGGCCTTCTTGGCGTCCTCGACGATCTCGCCGCGGTCCATGAAGATGACGCGGTCGGCGACCTTGTTGGCGAAGCCCATTTCGTGGGTCACGACCATCATGGTCATGCCCTCGCCGGCGAGGTCGACCATCACGTCGAGCACCTCGCTGATCATTTCCGGGTCGAGCGCCGAGGTCGGCTCGTCGAACAGCATCGCGATCGGATCCATCGCCAGCGCCCGCGCGATCGCGACGCGCTGCTGCTGGCCGCCGGACAACTCCGCCGGAAACTTTTTGGCATGATCCTTCAGCCCGACGCGCTCCAGAAGCTTCATGGCCTTGGCGGTGGCGTCCTCATGCTTGCGGCCGAGCACCTTCTCCTGCGCGAGGCGGAGATTGTCGATGATCCGTAAGTGCGGAAACAGCTCGAAGTGCTGGAACACCATCCCGACGCGCGAGCGCAGCTTCGGCAGGTCGGTCTTGGGATCGTTGACCTTGACGCCGTCGAGCGTGATGTCGCCGCCCTGGATCGGCTCCAGCGCGTTGACGCATTTGATCAGGGTCGACTTGCCCGATCCGGACGGGCCGCAGACCACCACCACCTCGCCCTTGGCGACGCTGGTGGTGCAGTCCTTCAGCACCTGGAAGGACGGCCCGTACCATTTATTGACGTGGTTGATCTCGATCATGCGTGACTCAGGCGTTGCAGCGAGCGCGCTTCCACCTCTCCCATCGGGAGAGGTCGGCGCGCGGCGCCGGGTGAGGGATTGCGGTCTATCGATGGAGCAAAACCCCTCACCCGGATCGCTGATGCGATCCGACCTCTCCCGATGGGAGAGGTAAAGGGGGCCGGGTCTCGAATGTTCGAAAGCATGACTGGCTACCGGACAATCGCAATGCGCGCCTGCAGGCGGCGAACGCCGTAGGACGCAATACAGGAAACGACGAAGTAGACCAGCGCGGCGAACAGGTACATTTCGACCAGGCGGCCGTCGCGCTGCGCGACCTTGCTGGCGGCGCCGAGGAAATCCGGGATCGACAGCACGTAGACCAGCGAGGTGTCCTGGAACAGCACGATGGTCTGAGTCAGCAGCACCGGCAGCATGTTGCGGAACGCCTGCGGCAGCACGACGTAGCGCATCGACTGCGCATAGGTCAGGCCGAGCGCGCTGGCCGCGGCCGGCTGGCCCTTCGAGATCGACTGGATGCCGGCGCGCATGATCTCGGAGAAATACGCTGCCTCGAACGCGATGAAGGTGATCAGCGAGGAGGCGAAGGCTCCGACCGTGATCGGCCGCGACGCGCCGGTCAGCCACTGCCCGATATACGGCACCAGGAAGTAGAACCAGAAGATCACCAGCACCAGCGGCAGCGAGCGGATGAAGTCGACATAGAAGCCCGCGATGCGCCCGAGCACCTTGTAGCTCGACAGCCGCATCAGGGCGATCAGGGTGCCGAACACCAGGCCGCCGAACGCTGCGAGCGCGGTCAACGTCAGCGTGAAGCGCATGCCCTCCAGGAACAGGTAGGGCAGCGAGCGGCGGATGACGTCGAAATCGAAACTGCCGATCATCGTCATTTGCCCGTGATGTAGCCGGGGATCGCGACATAGCGCTCGAGGAAGCGCATCGCGGTCACCACGACGAAATTGAGGAGCAGGTAGAGCACGGTCGCCGCCGTGAACGCCTCGAACACCTGGAACGAGAACTCCTGCATCGAGCGGGCCTGACCGGTCAATTCGATCAGGCCGATGGTGATGGCGACCGCGCTGTTCTTGATGGTGTTGAGGAATTCGGAGGTCAGCGGCGGCAGGATGATGCGGAATGCCATCGGCAGCAGCACGTAGCGATAGGTCTGCACCGTGGTGAGGCCGAGCGCGGTCGAGGCCTGCTTCTGCCCGCGCGGCAGCGAGGTGATGCCGGCCTGCAATTGCACGGCGACGCGCGCCGACATGAAGAAGCCGACGCCGATCGCGGCGGTCCAGAACGGCGCGTTCGGCAGTTGCTTCAGCCACAGCCCGGCGGACCGCGGCAACAGTTCGGGCAGCACGAAGAACCACAGGAACAGCTGCACCAGCAGCGGCATGTTGCGGAAGAACTCGACCCAGCAGAAGCCGATCCACGACGCGGTCCGCGACGGCAGCGTGCGCAGCACGCCGATCACCGAGCCGGACACCAGCGCGATGATCCAGGCCAGCACCGACACCTTGATGGTGACCACTAGTCCCGCCAACAACAGGTCGAGATAGGTGCCGGTCCCCATCGGGTTCGGCTCAAGGAAGATGTGCCAGTTCCAATTGTAGTTCACAGGTCCCCCACGCGGCCGCGCCGGTCACGGCATTACGCCGGCATCGCGCGCGGCGTCCATGCAAATGTCCGGCCATTCTCCTCCAAAAATGGCCGGACATGCAAACTTTCAGGACCCACCGCCGCGAGGCGGCAGGTCATACGCAGCAACGCGATCAGTTGACCAGATACGCATCCGGATCCGGTGAATCCGACGGCTTGGCAAGCTGCTTCTTCATCTCCGGCCCGAGCGGCACGTTGAGGTTCAGGCCCTTCGGCGGGATCTTCTGGTTGAACCACTTTTCGTAGATCTTCTGGCCGTCGGCGCTGGTGTAGAGCGCGGCGGTGGCGGCGTCGACGACCTTCTTGAACGGCGCGTCGTCCTTGCGCAGCATAATGCCGTAGGGCTCGGGCTTGGAGAACGCATCCTTGGAGATCACGTAGTCATCCGGCGACTTCGAGCCGGCGACGAGGCTCGCGAGCAGGATGTCGTCCATCACGAAGGCGACCGCGCGATCGGTCTCGACCATCAGGAAGGCCTCGGCATGATCCTTGGCCGGGATGATATTGACGCTCAGCCCGCGCGCGAGGTTGGCCTCGGTCAGCTGCTTGATGTTGGTGGTGCCGGCGGTCGAGACCACCGTCTTGCCCTTCAGATCGTCGATCGAATTGATCTTGCTCGCCTTCTTGGTGACGTAGCGGCTGGCGGTCAGGAAGTGGCTGTTGGTGAAGGAGACCTGCTTCTGGCGCTCGGCATTGTTGGTGGTCGAGCCGCATTCCAGGTCGACGGTGCCGTTGGCCATCAGCGGGATACGCGTCGCCGAGGTCACCGGGTTGAGCTTGACCTCGAGCTTGTCGAGCTTGAGCTCCTTCTTCACGGCATCGACGATCTTGTAGCAGATGTCCATGGCGTAGCCGATGGGCTTCTGGTTGTCGTCGAGATAGGAGAACGGGATCGAGGAATCGCGGTAGCCGAGCGTGATCGCGCCGGTGTCCTTGATGTTCTTCAGCGTGCCGGTCAGCTCCTGGGCTTGCGCCTGGCTCGCGCCGACCGCGGCGGCGAGCGCGAGGCCGATGAGATACTTGCGTGTCATACGTCTACTCCTTGCGTGGAAACGGTCGATTTACTGTGTGAGAATATCGGCGAGGACGGGTGCGATGTAGCGGCGAAACTGTTCCGGATTCTCGCTCATCGGAAAATGACCGAGCTTCTCCATGATCGTGACGCTGGCGCCCCCTATTGCCGCTGCGGTCCGCCTCGTGTCCTCGGGCGTGCAGGAGAAATCATACTCGCCCGTGAGGAGATAGAGCTTGCATACTTTAGTCTCGATTGACGCGACCCGGCCGCGCAGGTCGCCGTCGACACGGTAGAAATACAGATCGCCCTTGAACACGCCGGGGCCGCCCTGCTTGTAGGCCCACAGCGTTTCCATCCGCGCAGGCTCAGGGCTTTGCGGCGCGATCAGCCCGGACACCAGCGCGGCGCAGACTTCGCCGCCGTGAACGTCCGGCCGGTTCAGCCAGTTGGTGTCATACCACGGCGCCTGGAAATCGGCAGCCTCGAGCCCGATCAGCGCGCGGAACTCGGCGGCATATTCGATCGCAAGGTTAAGCACGATGCGGCCGCCGATCGAGCAGCCCATCACCACAGGCTTCTCCAGCCCCAACGCCCGACAGAAAGCGCGGATGGTCTCGGTGTAGCGCGCAGTGGTGAGTTGGTATTCATCGCCGGTCCAGCTCATCGGCGGATTCGACTTGCCATGCCAGGGCATATCGAAGGCAATGATGCGGAAATTTTCGGCAAATTGCGTATCCGCGAGCAGATGGCGCCACTGCCGCGCATCTGATCCCGCGGTGTGCAGGCAGACCAGCGGAATGCCCTTGCCGTTCTCCTCGAAATAGATGCGGTGCAGCTCGCCGCCGATCTCGACGTGAACGTAGCGGCCGACCATCGGCTCGATGTGGCCGTTCATGATCTTGCCGCTCATGACACGGCAGCCGCGAAATGCTGCCGCGGCAGCGCCAGCAGGTCCTTGAAGTATTGCAGATGCGCCATGAAGGGATGCAGGTCGCCTTCCAGCACCGCCTCGCCGCGCTTGGTCAGCGCGAGCAGATCGTGCCAGCCGGGCTTCGGCTCGACCTGCCAATAGGCGGCCCAGGCCTGCGGCGTCGCGCGATAGGAAAAGCGCCAGGAGCGCATCAGGACCGGCGACGGCGCAAGCTCGACGATCCGGCCGGCGCGGATCGCGGCATGAAACGGCCGCGCCATCGGGCCGATCAGGCAGTCGCAATCGAGCAGCCGCCCGCGCGCAACCAGCCGAGGGGCCTCGTCGAGCAATGCGGGAAGGCCGGCAAACACCTTCGTCACAGCGTCGTCGGTGGCGTCAGGCGATGGCGTCATCTGTCGGGCGGCGTTCCTGCAGCTGGCGGCACCATGATGACGGCAAGCGCGCAATCCCGCAAGGCGCCGATACCCTTCGATACCCTTGGGTTCCCTGGATTATTCGCTTGACCAAACCCGGCTTGCCGGTCAGGCGCGCACACCCCGCGCCCTCCTCGCATGTTGTCGGGAACGGCCAATCCGTCAGACCAAATGCCGATTGAATTCCGCCGCTCGGCAGGTCGCGGCAGACCAATTGTCGCAGCCGGCGCTTCGAGCGCAATTCGCGCTTCCGTTGCCCGCCCCGTTCTGTCCAATGCGCCCTCGGTCCCAGCATGACGGGGACGATCATTGCCAACACCGAACAAGACAGGGCCGCGATCGAACGCGGCCACAAGGGAGAGATCGAGATGTCGCACCGCAATCGCTTGATGGTCCTGCTCGCCGCCGCCGGCATGCTGGTGTCAACAGCGGCGCTCGCGCAGGACTATCCGACCAAGCCGATCACGCTGATCGTGCCCTGGCCGGCGGGCGGCTCGACCGATATCTCGATGCGCGCGATCGCCGAGAGCGCCTCCAAGGTGCTGGGCCAGCCGATCGCGGTCGACAACAAGGCGGGCGGGGGCGGCACCGTGGGCCCCGCGACGATGGCCGCCGGCGCCAAGCCCGACGGCTACACCATCGCCCAGATCCCGATCACCGTGTTCCGCCTGCCCTTGATGCAGGAAGTGTCGTGGGATCCGGCGAAGGATTTCTCCTACATCATCCACCTCACCGGCTACACCTTCGGCGTCACCACCAACGCGGAGTCGCAGTTCAAGACCTGGCAGGACGTGGTCGATTTCGCCAAGAAGAACCCGGGCAAGGTGACCTATGCGACGCCCGGCACCGGCACCTCGCTGCATGTCGGCATGGAGCAGATCGCCCTGATGGCCGGGATCAAGTTGACCCAGGTGCCGTTCAAGGGCGGCGCCGAGACCAATGCCGCCGTGCTCGGCCAGCACACCATGCTGCAGGCGGATTCCACCGGCTGGCGGCCGCTGGTCGACGCCGGCAAGCTCCGCCTGTTGATGGTGTGGACCGGCGCGCGCTCGCCGAACTATCCCGACGTGCCGACGCTGAAGGAGCTCGGCTACCCCATGGTCTATGACTCGCCGTTCGGCATCGCCGGCCCCAAGGGCATGGACCCCAAGATCGTCGCCAAGCTGCACGATGCCTTCAAGAAGGCGATCGAGGACCCGGCGGTGATCGCGACCCTCGCCAAATACGACATGGTGCCGAACTACAAGAACACCGAGGACTACAAGAAGTTCGTGGGCGAGGTCACCGAGTCCGAGCGCAAGGTGATCGACACGCTCGGGCTGGCGAAGAAGTAGAGAAATCGAGTTAGGCTCACCACGAACACAGGCGTCATCCTGAGGTGCGCGCTGTTGCGCGCCTCGAAGGATGGACACGGGCACCGCCGCCCTTCGAGGGCTACGCTGCGCTCCGCCACCTCAGGACGACGGTGATCTAAAGGCCGCTTCCCATGACAGACCAAACCAACGTCAAATTCCGCCTCAACAACTCCGAGCTCTGGGGCGGGCTGATCGGGCTCGGGCTCGGCGCCTTCGTGATCTGGTCGGGCCTCAAGCTGAAGCTCGGCACCATCAACGATCCCGGCTCCGGCTACGTGCTGTTCTACACCGGCATCCTGATGTGCGTGTTCGCGGCCTCGATCATGATCGCGGCGGTCACCGAGGGCGGCCCGACCTTCGCCTCGCGCTGGGAGCATGCGCGCTGGGGCAAGCCGGTGCTGGTCATCGTCTGCCTCACCGCGTTCGCCTTTGCGCTGGAGCCGCTCGGCTTCCTGCTGTCGGCGATCCCGCTGATGCTGTTGCTGCTCCGCGTGATCGATCCGGTGCGCTGGTCGCTGGCGATCCCGCTGTCCATCCTTGCCCCGCTCGGGATGTGGTGGGTGCTGAAGCATCTGCTCGCGATCCAGCTGCCGAGCGGCATCTTCGAGATCGGTTGAACGCCCATGGATACTCTCGTCAATGTCGCCCACGGCCTCGGCGTCGCGCTGCTGCCGATCAACCTGCTCTACTGTTTCATCGGCGTGTTCATCGGCACGCTGGTCGGCGTGCTGCCCGGCATCGGCCCGATCTCGGCGATGTCGCTGTTGCTGCCGGTGACGCTGTCAGGCACGCCGGAATCCGGCATCATCATGATGGCCGGCATCTATTACGGCTCGATGTATGGCGGCTCGACCACCTCGATCCTGGTCAACATCCCCGGCGAAGCGGCTTCCGTCGTCACCTGCATCGACGGCCACCAGATGGCCAAGCAGGGCCGAGCCGGCCCCGCGCTCGGCATCTCCGCCTTCGGCTCGTTCATCGCCGGCACCTTCGCGCTGATCGCCCTGATGCTGGTGGCGCCGTCGCTTGCCAGCGTCGCGATCGCGTTCGGGCCGGCCGAATATTTCAGCCTGATGGTGCTCGGCCTCGTGGTGCTGACCTTCCTCACCCAGGGCTCGATGGCCAAGGCGCTGTTGATGGCCTGCATCGGCGTCGTGCTCGGCCTGGTCGGGCTCGACAGCATCACGGCGCAGCCGCGGCTGACCTTCGGCCGCCTCGAGCTGATCGACGGCATCGGCCTCGTGCCGGTCGTGATGGGCCTGTTCGGCGTCGCCGAGGTGCTGCTCAACACCGAGCAGGCGATCAAGCGCGACATCATCAAGACCAGGATCAACCAATTGCTGCCGAGCAAGGAGGACTGGAAGGCCAGCGCCGGGCCGGTGGCGCGCGGCACCGTGCTCGGCTTCTTCCTCGGCATCCTGCCCGGCGGCGGCGCCGTGGTGGCATCGTTCGCGTCCTACGCGCTGGAGAAGCGGCTCTCGAAGCATCCGGAGCGCTTCGGCCATGGCGCCATCGAGGGCGTCGCGGGGCCGGAATCGGCCAACAATTCCGCGGCCGGCGGCGCCTTCATTCCGCTGATGACGCTCGGCATCCCGCCGAACGTGGTGATGGCGCTGCTGCTCGGCGCCTTCGTGATCCACGGCCTGCAGCCGGGACCGCTGATGATCTCGCAGAACCCGACGCTGTTCTGGGGCATCGTCGCCAGCATGTATATCGGCAACCTGATGCTGCTGGTCCTCAACCTGCCGATGATCGGCATGTGGGTGCAGCTGCTGCGGCTGCCCTACAACGTGCTGTTCCCGCTGATCATCCTGTTCACGATCATCGGCGTCTACTGCTCCAGCAACAACGTGTTCGACGTCCACGTCATGATCGCGTTCGGCGTGATCGGCTATTTCATGCGCAAGCTCGGCTACGAGCCGGCGCCGCTGGTGCTTGCCTTCGTGCTCGGGCCGATGCTGGAGAACAATCTGCGCAAGTCGCTGATCCTCTCGCAGGGCGATCTCATGACCTTCGTGGAGCGGCCGATCTCGGCGATCTGCCTCGCCTTCGCGCTGGTGCTGCTGGTCGGCCCGCTGCTGCCCTCGCTGCGCAAGAAGCGCGAGCTGGTGGCGCTGGATGAGGGAGCGTAGCGCGCGACGAGAGGGAGTTGAGTCGCATCAAGTCGGTGGTGCGCCCCTCTCCCGCTTGCGGGCAGGGGAATCGCATTTCGTGGCGGTGCCCTCGTGGCCATCCCTTCGAGACGCCCGCCTTCGGCGGGCTCCTCAGGATGAGGTCTTGTTTTGCGGCACAATAGTAGACCCTCATGGTGAGGAGCGCCGCTTGCGGCGCGTCTCGAACCACGAGGCCCAGCATTTGCGCGGTCGCCAAGGCCACATGCGATAACCCTGCGCTTGCGGGGGAGGGTTGGGGTGGGGTATCTCCACGAGTCACATCGTGGATAGAGCCCCCACCCGGATTGCGTCTTCGACGCAATCCGACCTAAGAGCGAGCTTCGCTCGTCTCGACCCCCGCAAGCGGGAGAGGTGAAGCCAGTCCGCGGAAGGTCTTACTCCCAACCGGCCTCAACCCATCTTCGCCGCCCGTCCATTCTTCGGCGCCTGGGCCAGCGCGCGCGCCAGCACTTGGGCTTCCTTCTTCAGCATGTCGGCGAGCTCGCCTTCGCGGCGGCGGATGCGGTCGGACGCGGCGCCGATCGAGAGTGCGGCCACCACCTCGCCGGCATCGTCGCGGACCGGCACGCCGACGCCGCCCATGCCGGGGAACGCGGCGTCGATCAGCACGGTGTGGCCGGCCTTGCGCGCCATCGCGATCCGCTCGCGCAGGAACTTTGGCGTGATGCGCGGCGATTTCGCCAGCCGCGGCACGATCACCTCGATCACAGCCTCGATCTCGGCATCCGGCAGCCAGACCAGCAGCGCCAGCGCGCCGGCGCCGACGCCGAGCGGACGGCGGCTGCCGATCTGCAGATAGTTCGGTTGCAGCGGATGGTTGCCGACCGAGCGCGCCAGATAAAGCGCCTCGACGCCGGAGCGCACCGACAGCAGCGCCGTATCGGCCGAGCGCTCCGACAGCCGCAGCAGGCTCGGCTGCGCCAGCTCGGCGATGTCGACCGAACGGCGCGCGCCGACCGCCATCACCCGCGCCTCCTGGCCGAGCTCATAGGTCTTGGCGCCGGCGACGCGGCTGACGAAGCCTTCCTCGATCAGCGAGTTGAGGATGCGCAGGGCAGTCGCCTTGTTCAGCGAGGTAGTGTCGGCGATGTCGGTGAGCCGCAGCGGCGAGCGCTGCGCCAGCACGCGCAGGATCGCGCAGACCTTCTGGATCGCGTTGAACTTGTCGGGTTGGCCCGGCTCCGGCGGTGGCCTCTTGCGGCTGGTCCGTGCGGTCGCAGTCGTTGAGGCGTTCATGCCCTGGCCTTCCTTGCCGTCAATTCCAAATCCTGAACCGGGCACGACGAAGAGACGCGCCCGGCCGACATCATCCTAGGACGGATGACGTGCGCCGGACACCGTATATTTTCGTCAGATGAAACTTTGATTTCGACTATCTACGCTGCTGTGCAACAATAAGGATATTTGAATTTCGCATCACGAAATCTGATGCGGTTAGCATGATCCTTTCGAAAAAAACCGCTTCGCACTTTTTCGGATCATGCGCTACGCCAGCCGCAGCCTGCGGATCGTGAACAATGCGCAGAGGCTGAGGATGCAGACCGCGGTGAGATAGTAACCCGGCGCGAGCTCGCCGATCGCCGCGAAGCCGCCCAGCCAGGTCATGATCGCCGGCCCCATGCCGCCGAACAATGTGACACCGATATTGTAGCTGAGACCGAGCCCGGTCGCACGCGTCGCCGCCGGAAACAGTTCCGACATCAGCGCGGCCAGCGGCCCGTAATACAGCGACTTGAGGACGCCGAGCCAGAGCACACCGATCAGGATGATCACAGGCGTCGGCCTGCCGGTGAGCAAGAGGAAGGCCGGGAAGATCGACACCAGCAGCAGCAGCGCGAACAGGATCATGTGGGTGGTGCGCCCGATCTTGTCGGAGACCATGCCTGCGATCGGCGCCAGCAGCGCAACCGCAGTCTGCGCGGCGAACGAGGCGATGAAGCCGACCGACGGCGCGAGGTTGAGCGTCTTCACCACATAGGTCGGCATGTAGACGATCAAATAGTTGACCGCGGTCGACACCGCGAGCGCGCCGATCGCAAGCGTCGTGGCGAACTTCTGCCGCGCGAACACTTCCCTGACCGGCGATTCCTGCTTCGCGGCCGGCGGCGGGGTCGCGTCGTCGACATGGTTGCGGATGTAGATGCCGACCGGGCCGATCAAGACGCCGAACAGGAACGGCAGCCGCCAGCCCCAGGACTGCAGATCCTCCGGGCTCATCAGCGAGGTCAGGAGCGCACCGAAGCCGGCGCCGAGCAGGCCGCTGACGCCTTGGCTCGCGAACTGCCAGCTCGCCACGAAGCCGCGCCGCTCCGGCATGTGCTCGACCAGGAACGCGGTCGAGGAGCCGAACTCGCCGCCGGCTGAAAAACCCTGCACCAGCCGCGCCAGCAGCACCGCGATCGGCGCCAGGATGCCGATGGTCTGATAGGTCGGCATCAGCGCCAGCACCAGCGTGCCGAACGTCATCAGCACGATCGACAGCATCAGCGAGGCCTTGCGGCCGTGACGGTCGGCATAGGCGCCGAGCACGACGCCGCCGATCGGGCGGATCAGAAACGACAGGCCGAAGCTTCCGAAAGTCAGGAGCAGCGAGGTGGTCGGATCATTGGCCAGGAAGAACGCCTTGGAGAGGTAGACCGCGAAATAGGCGTAGACCGAGATGTCGTACCATTCGAGCGCATTGCCGACCGAGGTCGCGACGATCAGGCGGGTGATGTTTTTCTTGTCGACCGCTGTCGTGTGCTGAGCGTCGGCCGAAGTCGATAGTGTCATTAGATTTCCTCTGCCGGCGAAGGCACCGACCTTTCAACTTGTCCCGGCCATCCCCACCATCCCCGTCATCCTGAGGTGCGAGCGGAGCGAGCCTCGAAGGATGCACGGCCCCGCTGGTGGCCGTCGACCCTTCGAGACGCCGCTTCGCGGCTCCTCAGGGTGACGGGGAAAGTGCGCGCTTAGCCCCTCACCCCTTGTGCGGCGCCTCGCCGAGATCCCAGAACAGGCCGGCCATGATGGTCAGCGCCTCCTCGGTCACCGGCAGCAGGATGTGCTCGTCGGGAGCGTGCTGCGAGCAGCCCGGATAGGAATGCGGCACCCAGATCGTTGGCAGGCCGAGGCCTTCGGAGAACACGTCGTTCGGCAGCGAGCCGCCGAAGTTCGGCAGCACCGCCGGCGCCTTGCCGGTGGTGGCGCGGATCGAGTTCGCCGCCCAGTCGATCCACGGACTGTCCATGTCGGTGCGCGAGGCGGCAAAGCGCTGCGTGCCCGAGACCTCGACCATCGGGAAACCGTTGTTGTGCAGATAATCCCGCACCGCGTCGATCACCTCGAGATGCCGGGTGCCGACGACGAAGCGAAGCTGCAGCACGGCATTGGCCTTGCCGGGAATCGCGTTGGCCGGCTTTTCGATATTGCCCGACGACATCGCCAGCACTTCGAGCGTATTCCAGGCATAAAGCCGCTCGGCCGCGGTCAGGCCCTCCTCGCCCCAATCTTCCGCCAACGCCGGCTCGTCCGCAGTCGGCTCGATCTTGACGTCGGCGAGCGCGGCGCGGACGCGGTTGGAGATCGGCGGCGGTTTCAGGATATCGAGCTTCATGCGACCCTTGCCGTCGACCAGGCTCGCGATCGCGCTCGCCAGGATCGTGGCGGGGTTGGCCAGCACGCCGCCCCAATTGCCGGAATGGTTGCCGCCCTCGCGCAGATTGACGTCGAGATGGATGCGGTTGCCGCCGCGGCAGCCGAGGAAGATGGTCGGCCGCTCCGCCGACAGTCGCGGTCCGTCAGAGGCAATGAACAGGTCGGCCTTCAGCTCCTCACGATGCGCCTCGCAGACCTCGCGCAGATCGGGCGAGCCGATCTCCTCGCCGGTCTCGATGATGAATTTGGCGTTGAAGCCGAGCTTGCCGCCGCGCGCCTGCTTCACCGCGCGCAGCGCCGCCATGTTGATCGAATGCTGGCCCTTGTTGTCGGCGGTGCCGCGGCCATAGACGCGCTCGCCCTTGACCGTGGTCTGCCAGGGATCGAGCCCGTCGCGCCATTCGCCGACCATGCCGTCGACGACGTCGCCGTGGCCATAAGTCAGCACGGTCGGCCGCGAGGCGCCTTCCTGATAGTCGGCGATCAGATAGGGCCCGCGGCCGGTCGGCGACTCGATCAGGTGGGTCTTGAAATCGAGCTCGGCGAAGGCCGGCTGCAGATTCTCCACCAGATAGGCGCGCAGCGCATCGGCCTTGTCGGCATTCAGGCTCTCCGTCTGGTAGCCGACCCTGCGGTCCAGCTCCTTCAGGAACTCTCCCGATTGAAAATGCTCTCGCACGTTTGCGATTGCGTCGGCCCGTGTCGCCATGATTGTTCCTTCGTCCGGTCGCGTCTTGGTATGGTCTCTTGGCATGATCGCACTGGAACGCCACGCTTTGCGTCCCGATCATGCTTCTGGAGAGGCGCAACCTATCGGGATCGGATCGCGACCGGAAGGGCGTGAAATGCGAATGGGCCTTGCCAAAACGTGTGAAGTCGCAACAAGTTGATGCGGGACGCCCGGCATCGACCGGGCAGCAATCGAAGCGGCGCGCAAGGTTTCGACCAAGGTTTTCGACAATGACAAAACAAATCCGGCTCAACGCCTTTGCCATGAACTGCGTGGCGCATCAGTCGCCGGGGCTGTGGACCCATCCGCGCGACCGCACCAAGGACTACAACAAGCTGTCCTACTGGATCGATCTGGCGAAGACGCTGGAGCGCGGCCGGTTCGACGGGCTGTTCCTGGCCGACGTGCTCGGCGTCTACGACGTCTATGCCAATAGTCCGGACGCGGCGCTCCGCAACGCGGCGCAGACCCCGGCCAACGAACCGTTGATGCTGATCCCGGCGATGGCCGCGGTGACGGAAAATCTCGGCTTCGGCGTCACCAGCAATCTCTCCTTCGAGCCGCCCTACCCGTTCGCGCGGCGGATGTCGACGCTCGACCATTTGACCGGCGGCCGGGTCGGCTGGAACGTGGTGACCGGCTATCTCGATAGTGCCGCACGCGGCGCCGGCAAGGACAAGCAGACCGCGCATGACGACCGCTACGAACTCGCCGACGAATATATGGAGCTGGTCTACAAGCTCTGGGAAGGCAGCTGGGAGGACGACGCCGCGATCCGCGACGTCACGCGCGGCATCTTCACCGATCCGAGCAAGGTGCATCCGGTACACCATGACGGCAACAACTACCGGCTCAACGCGATCCATCTCTCCGAGCCGTCGCCGCAGCGCACGCCGGTGCTCTATCAGGCCGGCACCTCGCCGCGCGGGCGGCAATTCGCCGCCGAGCACGCCGAATGCGTGTTCATGTCGGGGCCGTCAGCCAAGGTGATCGGCCCACGCGTCTCGGCGATCCGCGAGCTCGCCGCCGCGAAGGGCCGCAACCCGGCCGAGATCCTGATGTTCTCGATGATGTGCGTCGTGGTCGCGCCGACCGAGGCGGAGGCGAAAGCGAAGTACGCCGAGTATCGCAGCCATATCAGCCATGAAGGCGCGCTGGCGCTGATGTCGGGCTGGACCGGCGTCGACTTCTCGACCTATTCGCTCGACCAGGAGGTGCGGCACGTGCAGAACGACGCCGGCCGCTCCGCGATGGACAACGTCACCCGCGCCGATCCCGACCGGGTCTGGACCGTGCGCGAGGTCGCCGAGCATGTCGGCATCGGCGGCGCCGGCCCCGTGGTGGTCGGCACGCCGGAGCAGGTCGCCGACAAGATCGAGCAATGGTTCGAAGACACCGACGTCGACGGCCTCAACGTCGCGTTTGCGATCTCGCCCGGCGATTTCGAGGACATCGCCGACATGCTGGTGCCGGAGCTCGTCAAGCGCGGCCGCTACAAGCGGGAGTATGCCAAGGGCACCTTGCGCGAGAAGCTGTTCGGCGAAGGGCGTGCGAGGCTGGACGCGACTCATCCGGCAAGCCGCTATCGCGTGAAGCGTAGCGCTGCGGCGGAGTGATCCGCGCCGTCATTGCGATCGAAGCGAAGCAATCCATCGTTCCGCATATGCGGGATCATGGATTGCTTCGTCGCTTCGCTCCTCGCAATGACGCGGCACACACATCTGCCGTCCCGTCATCTGAGGTGCGAGCGGAGCGAGCCTCGAAGGATGCACGGCCCGGGCCTTGTGGCCGTCGATCCTTCGAGACGCGCTACGCGCTCCTCAGGATGACGGTGTAGGAGCTGGCGCCCCGTGCGCTCAATTCACCGAATTGCTCACCACCACCTCGATCAACTTCGCACCGGGCCGGCTGAACGCCGACTTCATCACGCCTTTCAGCTCCTGCGGGTCGGTGACCTTGATCGCCTCGAGCCCGAGCGAGCGTGCGAGGGCGGTGAAATCGACCGGCGGATCGATGAAGTCCATGCCGACATAATTGTCATCGCCGTGGAAGGCGAGCAGGCGCTGCTTGATGATGCGGTAGCCGCCATTGTTGACGATGACGAAGTTGAGCGGCAGCTTGTGATTGGCTGCGGTCCACAGCGACTGGATCGAATACATCGACGAGCCGTCGCCGGAATAGCAAACCACCGGGCGCTGCGGATTGGCGAGGCTGACGCCGACCGCGGCCGGCAGGCCCCAGCCGATGCCGCCGGAGGCCAGCGCATGATAGCCGTAGCGGTCGCGATGCGGCCGCAAGCCAATGATCTGGCGCGACGAGGTCAGGCCTTCGTCGACCAGGATCGCGTTGTCGGGCATCGCCTCCACGACCTGCAGCGCGAGCCAGTCCGGATCGATCGGCGAGGTCTGGCTCGCCTTCGATATCTGCTCGACCAGCGCCTTGCGCTTCGCCGCCCAGTTCTTGGTCGACAACGCCGCGAGCCCCTGCCTGGCACGCGTCTCCAGCGCGCCGCCGCCGGCCTCCTTCAACGCAGGGACCAGCGCGCGCAGCGTTTCCTTGACGTCCGCCTTCACCGCGATCTCGGCGCCGTAGTTCCTGGCGAGGTCGCTGTCGACCAGCCCGACCTGCACGATCGAGAGCCCGTCCGGCAGCGGATCGACCTCGCTGTAAACGGACATCCGCAGCGGATCACCGCCGAGTGCGATCAACAGATCATGCGGCGCCAGCACGTCGCGCGCGACCTTCTGCAGCCGCGCGATCGCGCCCATGAAGCTCGGGCTTTCGGACAGGAAGTGCGAACCATAAGGCGTCGGCGATTGCCAGGCCGGGCAGCCCAGCGTCTCGGCAAGATCGGCCGCCTCGCGCAACGCATCGCTTTTGACGATCTCGTCGCCGACGACGATCACCGGTCGCTCCGCTTTCAGGATGCGCGCGGCCAGCGCCTTGAGCGACTCCTCCGACGGCCTCACCCGTGTGTCGATCCGGGTGGAGCGGCCGAGTTCGATGCCGGCTTCGGAATTGAGGATGTCGCCGGGCAGCGAGATGAACACCGGCCCGGTCGGCGGCGTGGTCGCGATCTTGGCGGCGCGGCGCACGATCCGCGGCAGGTCCTCGAGCCGCGTCACCTCGACCGCCCATTTCACCAGCGGCGTCGCCATCTGCACCAGCGGACCGTAGAGCACCGGTTCGGTCAGGCCATGGCCCTGTTCCTGCTGCCCGGCGGTCAGGATCAGCGGCGTGCCGGTGAAGCTGGCATTGTAGAGCGAGCCCATCGCGTTGCCGAGGCCAGGCGCGACATGGACGTTGCAGGCGACCAGCTTGCCGGAGGCGCGGCTAAAGCCGTCGGCCATCGCGACCACCAGACTCTCCTGCATCGCCATCACATAGGTGAGATCGGGATGATCCTTCAGTGCGTGCATGATCGGCAGTTCGGTGGTGCCGGGATTGCCGAACAGGTGGGTGACGCCCTCATCCTTCAGCAGTGCCAAAAATGCCGAGCGGCCGGTAATGCGATTTTTCATGTTCCCTCCAGGCCTGTCGGCGCGTTGGCCGACGGGGATCAAGGGAGATGACCAAACTTGCGCAGCTGGGGCAATCGAGCGAGCGGTCATGGCCGCATTCCGCAGGCGCGCGCCTGAGGTGAAACGCTCGCTAGAACATCCCCTCGCGCTCGCTGCGCTTCTTCTTTTTCGAGCGCTGCCACACCACGCCGGGATAGCCCTTCAGCGGCACCAGCGGCTCGCCGGTGTAGGCCCATTCCTGCAGTTCCTCGATCGCGATGTGATAGAGCGGCTGCCGGCCGGTGCGCCCCGAGAACAGCGCACGCGGGATGTTGACCATGTGCGGTGACCGCGCGCGCTCGTAGACGATCGGCGTGCCGCAATTGGCGCAGAAGCTGCGCGCCGTCTTGCTTTTCGCATCCTCGTAACGCGACAGCTCGCTTTCGCCTTGCGTGATACGGAAGCGCTTCTTCCAGCTGCCGACATAGGTCGCATAAACCGCACCATGGGCGCGGCGGCTGGCGGCGGTGTGATCATGCCAGGCCCAGCGCGCCGGCACGTCGATCTCGAACCGCACCTTGCCGCACAGGCACTGGCCGGCCGCGGGCTTCGCCAGCGCCACGGCTTTTGGTTTCTTGGTCGGCTCGAACTCGTCGTCCGGAAACATCGGGGTCTCCCATCAAGGCATTGCAGCCCGGACGAGCGAAGCGATATCCGGGCTACGAAGACCTACGCCTGCGCCAATTCGTCGTGCACCGGATAATCCGTGTAGCCCTTCTCCTCGCCGGCATAGAAGGTGGCGCGGTTGTACTTGGTCAGCGGATAGCCGCGCTGCAGCCGGCGCGGCAGGTCCGGGTTGGAGATGAAGTAGCGGCCGAACGCGATCGCATCGGCATGACCTTCGGCAACCGCGCTCGCGGCGGTTTCGCCGACGAAATTGCCGGCGGTGATCAGCACGCCGCTCCACATCGGACGGTACAGCACCATCGCGGACGGCACGTTCTGCCAGTCGACCTCGGCGCGGCCGGTGCCCGAGGCGCGCGGCTCGATGAAATGCAGATAGGCGAGCCCGAGCTTGTCCAGCGCCGTGATGGCGTGGCTGTAGAGCGGCATCGGGTCGGCCTCGCCGCTGCCATTGGCGATGCCGTAGGGCGAGAGCCGCACGCCGACGCGGCTCGCGCCCCAGACCTCGGTCACCGCCTGCGTCACCTCCATCAGGAAGCGGACGCGGTTCTCGATCGAGCCGCCATAGCGGTCGGTCCGCAGATTGCTGCGCGACTGCAGGAACTGCTCGATCAGATAGCCATTGGCGCCGTGGATCTCGACGCCGTCGAAGCCGGCGGCGAGCGCATTCTTCGCGCCCTGCCGGTAGGCCTCGACCATCAAGGCGACCTCGTCGGTCTCGAGCGCGCGCGGCGTCTCGTAGTCGACCACCTTGCCGTCCGCCGTCATGCACCTGAACTCGGAGGGGATCGCGACCGCCGACGGCGCCACCGGCAGCGCGCCGCTCGGCTGGAACGAGGAATGCGAGACGCGGCCGACGTGCCAGAGCTGCAGGAAGATGAGGCCGCCCCTGGCGTGCACGGCATCCACCACCTCGCGCCAGCCCGCGATCTGGGCCTCGCTGTAGATGCCGGGAACACCCGGATTGCCGAAGCCGGTGGCGACCACCGGCGAGGCTTCCGCGATCAGCAGGCCGCCGGGCGTGGCGCGCTGCGCATAATATTCCGCGTTCATCGGCCGCGGCGCGAGGCTCGGCCGCGCCGCCCGCATCCGCGTCAGCGGCGCCATCACGACGCGATGTTCGAGTTGGTAAGGACCGATCTTGAGCGGAGAAAACAGCGACGGAGGATTCATGCCTGCCCCAAATATTCTTATGTGGTTTCCGTTATAGTGTGGGCATGATCCGCCCAGAAAACCGGTTACCACTTTTCCGGATCATGCCCGTTATCTAACGGGTTCATCTTGTTCATGAAAGCGGGTAGTGGCAATCTGTTGCCACGAGAACAGGTCTCCCATGTCGAAATCGAGCGCCTCATCGCTCCCCTCCCTCAGCGTCCGCATCGACCTCGATGCCGAGGACCGGATCGGGCCGGGCAAGATCCTGCTGCTTGAGCGGATCAGGGAATGCGGCTCGATCTCCGCCGCCGGCCGCGCCATGGACATGAGCTACAAGCGCGCCTGGGACCTGGTCGACGAGATCAACCGCATCTGCCGGCAGGCGGCGGTGGAACGGCAGACCGGCGGCAAGAATGGCGGCGGCGCGGTGCTGACCCCGTTCGGCCTCTCTTTGGTGGCGCGCTACCGCAAGATCGAGCGCGACGCGGCAAGCGCCGTGCGCAAGGACCTCGAGGCGCTGCGCAGCGACATCGGCAGGCCGAAGAAGGCCGCCGGGCGGTAAACGCAGGAACTGGCGGCCGCAGCAAGGGGCGCTTACGAGAATATCGAAAACAACCCCATGCAAAGTAGCCCGCGGTGGCCGGCGTTCGACACGCAACTTGACGCGCCGGGCAAATCAGGGGTATTATTCTAATATTCCGAAATCATGCGGGCGTTGGGGTGAAGGGCTTCCCTTCTGCGAGCACGCCGAGCGTTGAGACCTGTACCCCCTCACCCGATTGCATCTGACGATGCAACATAGCCGAAGCTTAGATTCGGCGTCGATTTCATGGACGGCCGCCGAAGGCGGCCTATGCCTCTCCCCGCAGGCGGCAGGGCTATCGCATTTCGTGGCGGTGCCCTCGTGGCCATCCTTCGAGACGCCCGCCTTCGGCGGGCTCCTCAGGATGAGGTCTTGTTTTGCGGCACAATAGTGGACCCTCATGGTGAGGAGCGCCGCTTGCGGCGCGTCTCGAACCACGAGGCCAAGCCCTTGCGCGGTCGCCAAGGGGCAGATGCGATACCTCTCCCCGCAAGCGGGGAGAGGTAAGAAGCAAGCGCTAGCCGGTCTTGATCCAGACCGCCTTGACGTTGAGATATTCCTCGACGTGCTGCTTGCCGGACTCGCGGCCGTAGCCGCTCATCTTGTAGCCGCCGAACGGCACCGCCGGGTCCATCGCCTGGTAGCAATTGACCCAGACCGAGCCGGCGCGCAGCGCCTTGGCGACCTGGTGTGCCTTGCTGACATTGGTGGTCCAGACACCGGAGCCGAGACCGAAGGTTGTGGCGTTGGCGCGTTTGATCAGCTCGTCCGGATCCCTGAACGAGATCGCCGAGATCACCGGGCCAAAAATCTCCTCCTGCGCGATGCGCATGTTGTCCTGCACGTTGGCGAACACGGTCGGCTGCACGAAATAGCCCTTCGACAGCGCGCCCTCGGTGAGGCGGCCGCCGCCGGCAAGCGCCTTGGCGCCTTCCTTCTGGCCGATGTCGAGATAGCCCGACACCCGATCCATCTGCTGCTGCGACACCAGGGGACCGATCTGGGTGTTGGGATCGAGGCCGTTGCCGACCTGCAGCTTCTTGCCGAACTCGGCGACGCGGCCGACGAATTCGTCATAGACCTTCTGCTCGACGAACAGCCGCGTGCCGGCGCTGCAGATCTGGCCGGAATTGGCGAACACCGCCATCGCCGCACCCGGCACCGCGGCGTCGAGATCGGCGTCGGCGAACACGATGTCCGGCGATTTGCCGCCGAGCTCGAGCGAGACGCGCTTGAGGTTGCCCGCCGAGGCGCGGATGATCGACTGGCCGGTGACATGCGAACCGGTGAAGGCGACCTTGTCGACATCGGGATGCGAGGCGAGTGCGGCGCCCGCGGTCTCGCCATAGCCCGGCACGACGTTGACGACGCCGGGCGGAATCCCCGCCTCCATGCAGAGCTCGCCGATGCGCAGCGAGGTCAGCGGCGATTCCTCGGCCGGCTTCAGCACCACGGTGCAGCCGGTCGCGATCGCCGGGCCGATCTTCCAGATCGAGGCGGTCAGCGGCCCGTTCCAGGGAATGATGGCGCCGACCACGCCGATCGGCTCCTTCAGCGTGTAGGAGAAGATCTCGCCGGGCAGCGAGTTCTCGATGGTCTCGCCATGGATCGCGGTTGCCTGGCCGGCATAGTAGCGCAGCATGCCGAGCGCGCGCAGCCGGTTGCCGCGGGTCCGGCTGATCGGCGCGCCCATGTCGAGCGTGTCGAGCTGGGACAGTTCCTCGAAATTGGCTTCGACGAGTTCGGCGAGCTTGAGCAGCATGTTCTGCCGCTCGAACGGCTTCACCTTGCTCCAGGGCCCTTCGAACGCGCGGCGCGCCGCCGCGACCGCACGGTTGATGTCCTCGGCATCGCCCTCGGCGACCGACGCGAGCAATTCACCGGTGGCGGGATTGTGGGTCTCGAATTTCTTGCCGGAGGCGGCGTCGACCCATTTGCCGTCGATCAGCATCTTCTTGTAGGAGCCATCGGCATAAGGATGGCGCGTGATCGGAATAGCCTGCGAAACAGCCATGTTTGCACTCCCTGTCAAATTGTCGGCTGAGGTCTTTTGGAAGCGTTATATGCCGAATTCTACAGCGCAGACGCGAAACCGTAAAGCCGAGCCGGCGTTGATCAGGACGGCACGTACGAAAACCTCCCATGCGCCTGCGTGCATGGTACGTGCGGTATGCTCGATCACGGCCTCGTGGTTCGAGACGCGCGGCGTTGCCGCGCTCCTCACCATGAGGGTCTGATATAACACCTCATCCCCGCGCAAAGGCTTTGCCTTGTCGCTGGAGGAGCCGCGAAGCGGCGTCTCGAAGGATGAAGCCACCGAACTGCACTATACCCTCAGCCACATATGTGTCCGGAGACCACCCCATGCCCCACCCCGTGATATCAGCCAATCATGTTGCCGTGATCACCGGCGGCGCCTCCGGCATCGGACTTGCCGCCGCATTGCGGTTCGCGCAGGCCGGCATGAAGGTCTGCATCGCAGATCTCGGCGATGACCGGCTGAAGGCCGCTGCGACAAAACTGTCATCTGCAGCACCCGGCGGCGCTGATGACATCATGACAGCAGCGGTAGATGTCAGCCGCGCCGACGCGGTCGCAAGCCTGGAGGACACGGTCGCGAAAAAATTCGGCGGCACCGACATCCTGATGAACAATGCCGGCATCCAGCCCGGCAGCGCGATGTTCGGGCCCGCGGACAATTGGCAGCGCATCCTCGGCGTCAATCTGTGGGGCGTGATTAACGGCACGCAGGCGTTCGCGCCCAACATGATCAAGCGCGGCCGGCCGGGGCTGATCATCAACACCGGCTCCAAGCAGGGCATCACCACGCCGCCGGGCGATCCCGCCTACAACGTCTCCAAGGCCGGCGTGAAGGCATTCACCGAGGCGCTGCAGCACGAGCTGCGCAACACCGACGGCTGCGAGATCACGGCGCATCTCTTGATCCCGGGCTTTGTCTTCACCGGGCTGACCGCCCGCGGCCGCACCGAGAAGCCGGCCGGCGCCTGGACGGCGGAGCAGACCGTCGACTTCATGATCGAACGCCTCGAGGCCGGCGACTTCTACATCCTCTGCCCCGATAACGACGTGCCGCGCGCGCTCGACGAGCGCCGCATCCTGTGGGCCGCCGGCGATATCGTAGAGAACCGCCCGCCGCTGTCGCGCTGGCATCCGGATTACGGCGACGCGTTCGCCGCGTTCGTGAAGGGGAAGTAAGCCGCGGGGAATCGTAGGATGGGTAGAGCAAAGCGAAACCCATCATCTCTCCCGCGGCCAGCTATTTGATGGGTATCGCTTCGCTCCACCCATCCTACGCGGCTATTTATCCCGTCACCCTGAGGAGCGCGAAGCGCGTCTCGAAGGGTCGACGGCCCGACTAGGGCCGATTCATCCTTCGAGACGCCGCTTCGCGGCTCCTCAGGATGACGGTGATAGTCCGGAGCGTGGGTTGGCCGAGCGTAACCCACCTCTTCTCCCGCCGCGGCACAAATGGTGGGTTACGCCTTCGGCTAACCCACCCTACGAAGCTACGATCTTAATTCGCCCGCACCTGCACCCTTGTCGCCGGCTGCGCCACCAGCGCCTCGCCGAGCTCGCTCTGCTGGGCGCGCGGGATCGAGAAGCAGACGCTGAAGCCGTCCGACGTCTTCAGCGTCATCATGCCCTGCGCCGGATCGGTCGACTGTTCGATCACCCAGGAATCCAGCGGATAGGCGTAGCGCAAGGTCTGGTCGCCGAAGCGGGTCTGCAGCGCCTTGCTGATCAGCCCGGGCAAGGTCATGACCAGCGCGCCGACCTGGTTGATCGACAGGCGGATGGTTGCGGGCTCGCCCTTGCCGTCCACGAACCCCAGCGAAATGGCGCAGCCGTCGGACGCGACTTCGCAGGTGGTGAGCTCCTGGGTTTCGATCTGCATGCCGGCACTCCGGATCATCGTTATATTCAATTCAATATATCGCGAAGACGATCAGCGTCCAGCCCTTAAAAGTATAGCCGCGGCGGCTACCGGCAGAGGCGCGCGCGGCATTAGAATCCATTGAAGCCCGCGGCGCCCCGATTGACGCCGGGCGGGCAACCGCGAATAAATCAGCGCAAAGCTCAGGCTGATTTTTCTTCACGATTTTCCAGAGAATTCATTCGGTTCGGCAGTGCCGCGCGCGTGCCCTGAATGGCCGTGGCGTCCACGCCGCAGCCGTGATATACACATGAATATAGCGAGGTCCGCGAAGGACCCGTTTGACCAGGGAGAGCAAGGCCAATGAGTGATTACAAGCTTCTCATCGACGGCAAGATGGTACCCGGCGACCAGACCATGCCGGTGCTCAATCCGGCGACCGAAGAGGTGGTGGCGCAATGCCCGCGCGCCTCCAGGGAACAGCTCGACAAGGCCGTCGCCGCCGCGAAGGCCGCCTACCCGGCCTGGGCCGCCACGCCGATCGAGGAGCGTCGCAAGCTGATCATCAAGATGGCCGAGGTGATCGAGACCAACGCCAACGAGCTCGCGCATATCCTGACCAGCGAACAGGGCAAGCCGCTCGCCGACGCCACCGGCGAGGTGATGGGCATGGCCGGCTTCTTCCGGTATCTCGGCTCGCTCGAATTGCCGATGCGCGTGATCGAGAATTCCGGCGACCGCAAGGTCGAGGCCTATCGCCGCCCGCTCGGCGTGGTCGGCGCGATCATTCCCTGGAACTATCCGCTTCTGATCCTGGCGTTCAAGCTGCCGTCGGCGCTGCTCGCCGGCAACACGCTGGTGGTGAAGCCCGCGCCCACCACGCCGCTGGCCTCGCTGCGCTTTGCCGAGCTGGTCAAGGACATCCTGCCGAAGGGCGTGCTCAACTTCATCGCCGACGCCAACGATCTCGGCGACCATATGACCAAGCACCCTGACATCCGCAAGATCTCCTTCACCGGCTCGTCGGCCACCGGCCAGAAGGTGATGGCGAGCGCATCGCAGACCTTGAAGCGGATCACGCTCGAGCTCGGCGGCAACGACGCCGGCATCGTGCTCGACGACGTCGATCCGAAGAAGGTCGCGCCCGGGATATTCGAGGGCGCGTTCCAGAACTCCGGGCAGGTCTGCCTCGCCATCAAGCGGCTCTACGTGCATGAATCCGTCTATGACGAGATATGCAACGAGCTGGTCGCGATCGCCAAGAACACCGTGGTCGACGACGGCTCAAAGCAGGGCACGAAGCTCGGGCCGCTGCAGAACAAGATGCAGTACGAGAAGGTGAAGGCGTTCCTCGACGACGCCCGCAAGAACGGCAACGTGATCGCCGGCGGTGCCGCGATGGACCGCCCCGGCTATTTCATCGAGCCGACCATCGTGCGCGACATCAAGGAAGGCTCCAAGCTGGTCGACGAGGAGCAGTTCGGTCCGGTGCTGCCTGTGATCAAATATTCCGACAAGGATGACGTGATCCGCCGCGCCAATGCCACCACCTACGGCCTCGGCGCGTCGGTCTGGTCGTCCGACATAAAGCGTGCGCATGAGATCGCGACCCGGATCGAGGCCGGCACGGTGTGGATCAACAAGCATCTCGACATGGCCCCGAACATTCCGTTCGGCGGCGCCAAGCAGTCGGGCATCGGCACCGAATTCGCCGAGGAAGGCCTCGCCGAATTCACCCAGCTGCAGATCATCAACGGCCCGCCGGCCGCCTGATCCGCAAATCCTGCGGCCGCGACGCCTTGGCTCCCCTTGGCGCCGCGGTTGCCTCCCTCCTCCACAACGAACAGAGCCCGTCATGTTCGACGCCGAATGCGACCTCGCCGCCCTGGTCTATGACGCCAATGACGATCCCGACGCCGTCCTGCGCGATTTCGCCGGCGATCTGAGAGCACACGGCGCGCGCGTCGTCGGCATGGTGCAATCAGGCCAATGCGCCGATTCCAGCCTGTCGGCCGTGCTGGTGCATAGCGGCGAGACGCTGCTGCTGGCGCAGCCGCCGAGCCAAAGTCCTACGAGTCCTGGCGCCACCGGCTGCAAGCTCGATCTGTCACGGCTGCAGGCCGCCGGCATCCGCGTCGCCGATGCGCTCGCTGACGGCGCCGATCTCGTCATCATCAACCGCTTCGGCAAGCGGGAGCGCGACGGCAAGGGGCTTGGCTTCCTGATCGAGCGCGCGCTCGGCGCCGACATTCCCGTCGTGATCGCGGTGTCGCGCGCGAGCTTTGCGGACTGGATCAAGTTCGCGGGCGGGATGAGCGTGAAGCTCGCCTGCGACCGTCACGCGCTCGATGCCTGGTGGCGCAGCGTCTCGCTGCGGGCCGCGGCCCGGACCGCACCGGATCACACCACGGTCTGCGAGGCGTTCAAGTAAAGGGGCTTCGTAGGATGGGTGGAGCGCAGCGATACCCATCATCTCGCCGCGCGGATGCAATTGATGGGTATCGCTTGGCTCCACCCATCCTACGCGACTGCGCACTATCACCGTCATCCTGAGGAGCGCGCACTTGCGCGCGTCTCGAAGGATGCACGGCCCGGTCGGTGGCCGTCGATCCTTCGAGACGCCGCTTCGCGGCTCCTCAGGATGACGGGACAAATAGAATCGTAGGATGGGCAGCTAACCCACGCTACGGACCACGGCCCGGCTCAGAGCGTCTCCTGCTTGTGGTCGCAATTCTTGCAGGTGAACTTGACGCGGGACTGGCCCTTTTCCGCCTGCACCCGGTTCGGCGCACCGCATTTGCCGCAAACGGCCTCGATCCGGGTCGTGCCCTGCTTGATGACCAAGTTCCGCTTTTCCATGGTCTCGCGGATGAGGCGTTCAGCCTCCTCGCGCAGCGATTGCTTCGACATCATCTCCACCGGTCGTTGGTTAGCGGGCGGCGTCATAGCACGACCGCGTGAAGTTTTGACAGCGGGGATTGCAGCTTAATTTTCAGACAATGAGCCGGTCAACCGGCAACCGGAAATGCCGCGGTTTGATCGGTTTTGATGGCCGGCCGATGCGGAACACGTTGACGAGGCGCAGATCGGCGCCAATTTTGCCGAGCTTTCGCAGCCGGTCGTTGAAATCAGGATGATCTGATAGCGCCGAGATCGGGCACGCCGCGAAACCGGCGCGATCGATCTCCAGCCAGGCGCGGTAGAAATGTCGTCCGGTCGTGAGTGGATCCTCACCGACGGGACGGCAAAACAGCACGATCGCCGATGCCGACGCGGTCTTGGCGCCGTCGGCAAGCAACGACGCGGCGAGGCCGAGACGATCGAGCGGCTTGAACAGGGTGCCGAGCACGTAGCGCGCGGCGGCGGCCTCGACCGCATTCATGGCGAGCGCATCACGGTTGAGCCCGTCGAGCAGATAGTGCGGATGGCCGGGCGACAGCCGCATCCATGCAAGCAGCTCAGCCCGGTAGTCGTCACCGCGGACAAAGGAGAATTCGGCCCGGTCGGCCCAGCCGGCGATATCGGCAATCGCCCCGCGATCGCCAATGCAGATCACATCGTCGCGCGCGGCGGCCAGCTGCGCGAGCGCCGCCGCATCGTCAGCCGACGCCACGAACTTGCCGCGCCACGACATGCGGCGTGCCACGAGGTCCGCCAGCGGATCGGGCTCGGCTCCTTGCCTGATCGCAAAAGAGCAGAGCAGGGAGAGTTGCGGCGACAGCGGCTGCTCGATCGTGGTCATGCCCGTGATTGCGAAGCCACGGCGGTTAAGCGCGAGGCTCATACCCTCCAGCGCCGCGCCGTGCGACACCCGAACGTCATGCCCCGCGGGGTCGGCGACCGGCGCGCGCACACCGGTCGCGTCGACCAGCGCCAGCCGCCCATCGTCGAGCAAGCGCCAGCGCGTCGGCTGGATGTTGTGGACGCTCGGCGCCAGCCGCGCCTCCGCGACCACCTCGCGCAGCAAATCCGGCGTCAGCTCGCTCATGCCGCGGCCAGCCGCTTGGTGAACAGATGCAGCCGATGCAGCGGCGTTGCGCCGACCTTCTCGACCTGGCGCAGCGAGGGACCGTTGATATCGGCGATCCAGGTGCCGCCCAGCGTGCGGTAGCCGGCCTCCTGCAACGCCAGCGCGGTGCGGTAGAGCATCGCGCCGTTGAGGCCGCGATTGTGCAGGTCGCGGCAGACCGACTGATAGATCAGCACCGCGCGCCTGTTCATCACGCGGTGCTGCACGAATTTGACCGGCGCTGACAGCCCGACCCGGCCGCCGATCGCCTTGATCAGCGGATTGAGGTCGGGGATCGCGATGATCGCGCCGGCGGGGCGGCCGCGGTGATAGACCACGGTCGAAATCCGCTTGTCGATGATCCACATCATGTCGCCCGCCTGGAACAGATATTCGGCGGCGGTCGGCGGCACGAACATCGGATTGTCGGCAAAGCCGTCATTGAGGATCAGCCGCGCATCCTCCAGCCGCACCTTGAAGGCGGAACGCTTGATCGGCTGCCAGACGAAATCCGGGTCAGTGAGCACCGCGCGCTGCTTGTCGCCGAGCAGTTGCTCCGGCTTGCCGCCGTCGAGCGCGATCTCGAACGTCGTCATCGGGAAGGTCGCGGCGTAGCCGGCGCGTTCGAGATGCTTTGCGATGTGCGGCGGCGACCACATCATGTCGGTGAACGGCGCATGGTCGAACCCGTCGGTCATCACGCCGATCTGCTGCATGGCCGTCAGATTGAAATTGCCGGCGACGCGGCTCATGCCGCGCGCCGACAGCCATTGCTCGGCGGCGTGCAGCAGCGCATCGGCCACCTCGACCTCGTCGATGCAATCGAAGAAGCCGAATGCGCCGTGGCGGGTGCCGTGCTTGCGGTTGGACGCATCGTGGATCGAGGCGGCAATGCGGCCGACCGGCCGCCCATCGCGATGCGCGGAGAACAGCGCATAGCGGCCGTGGCCTTCGGTGACGAACGGGTTCTTCGCCGGATCGAACATCCGGTCGAAATCGCTCCACAGCGGCGGCACGTAGAGGCTGTCGCGCCCATAGGCATTGAGCGCGGCGTCGAATGCCGCCCTGCGGTCGCCCTCGCGGATCTCTGATGTCATTTGGCCTCCGGGGTCAACGCCAGCAGCCGACGTACCAGCGCCAGCGCGGTTTCAGTGGCGGGATCGGCCGCGGTGACGGGCACCGCGAGCACGATCAGGTCGAGCGGATCATGTCCGAGCACGATGACATGGGAGGCGTTGTTGGCCGAGATCAGCGACACCATGCGCTCGGCCGCGGGATCGGTCGGCGCCAGCCCCCATGGCGCGTCGGACCGCCGCAGCACGCGCCGCGTCGACAGGAAGTCGTGCAGCAGCGGCGGATCGTAGGGCGCGAGCTCGTTCTCGCGGAAGCGCCGCGCGCTTTCGAAGATCGGATGCCGCGCCAGCTCGGCGATCAACTGCTCGCGGGTCTGCGCCGGCGATGCCGCGACCGAATTGAGCACGCCCGGCTCCTGCGATTCGAACAGCGCCCGCAGCGCGTCCGTCATCAGACCGATGGTCAGCACGCCGGCGATCGCAACCGCGACGAAACGGACCATCTGCGCGGCGTCGACGTCGGGCGCCATGAAGGCAGCGGCGAGGCCCAAGAGGCCCGACGAGATCAGCCGCAGCGCCATCATCGCAAGGCCGTGCCGGCGCGTCTCGGCGCCGCCGCCGGCAATCAGCATCACGGTCACGGTGAGCAGAGCGCCCAGCGCGCCGAGCCGCACAGGGATATCAGGAAACAGCGTGCGGAAATCGGTGAGGATGAACGGGATCACGACCAGCGCGCCGACCGCCATACGGCCGATGCTGCGGTTTTCCGAGGCCATCAGCGCGGCGCGATCCCGCGTCGCCAGCAGGAACGCGCAAGTGGCGAAGCCCAAGAGCTGGAACAGCGCCAGCGCGATCGCGTAAGGCATCGCCAGCCGTTGCAGCCCGAACAGACCACCAAGACCGAGCAGGATGCCGCCCGCGAGCGCCGCGATCTTGACCGGGCGCGGCGCGTGGCGCCGCAAAATGCCTTCGGTGACGATCAGGGCGCCGAGCGGGACCAGCGAGGCCGGGATCACCGAGAGGCGGTCGAGCAGGCGGCTTCCGGTCGACCAGGCAAGGCCGCGGTCGAGGAACAGGATCGCGATCACGCCGAGCGCGAGGAGCAGGCGGCGCGTCAACGGGCTCCTTGGATCGCGCCGGTAGAACGTCATCATCGCCACGGCAAGCCCGATGGCGCCGCACAGATTGACGATGGAATCGGCGATCACCCCGGAGGTCATTTGCTGCCAGTCAGTTCATCGATCGCCCGCCGCACCAGCGGACGCATCAGGGCGGCAACGAGCGCATTGCGCGGCTTCTCGATCGCGGGCCGATGCGGGTTGAGAAACCAGCCGCGGCAATCGGTGCCGGAGGTGCGGCCCAGGATCAGCGCGACCGCCTCGTAGGCCATCAGCATGCCGGTCGAGATCACCATCGGCGCGAACGACATCCGGCTGCGGCGACCGGCGGCGACTTCGCCCGCAATGGCGAGGTCGACATAGTTGCGCGACGAGGAGTGCAGCATCACGTGCTCGATCTCGGCGCGCATCGCGGCGCGGCGGTCGTCCTCGGTGATATCGGTCCAGTCCTTGCCAAGGGTCGGGAAGCCGAGGCGCTGCTCGGGCCGCGGATCGTGCGGGCGCACCACGATCACCGACGGCAGCGGCGACATGTAGGCGTCGATCACGGTTGCATCGGCGTGCTTCGCGGTCCGGTACAGATGAACGCCGGCAGCGATATCGTCCATGCCGTTGACGATGACCGGGCACTGCGCGGCGATCGCGGCGAGCTCGCTGGTCCAGTTCTCGCCAAGCACCTCGATCTCGATGGTCGGATTGATGCGCCTCGCCGCTTCGGCGGCGACCGCCGCCTTCTCTCGCCCGACCTCGTCGGCGAAAGCGAACACCTGGCGGTTGAGGTTGGAAACCTCAAAGCGGTCGATGTCGGCGATCACGAATTTGCCGACGCCGGCGCGCGCCAGCGCCATGAAGGCCGCGCCGCCCATGCCGCCGACGCCGCAGACGAACACCCGCGCCTGACGCAGCAGCTGCTGCTCGTGCTCGTCGATGAAGCCGATATTGCGGCCGGTGAAGGAGTAGTAGTCGAAATTCATCGCGCGGCCCCGCTATCCTGCTTGCGCGGACGCAGCGTGCCGAAGGCGCGGCTGTCGTCCATCCAGTAGACCACCGGCAGCACCAGCCGCTGCAGCGCCAGCATCGCGGACGCCGCGAGCAGCGACGGCAGCGAGCCCGAGGGCACCTCGCTCATGAGATAGCGGCGCGCGCCGGCAAGATCGACGCGGCCGATCTGCAGCACGTCGTCGCCGCGGCCGTAGTCCAGCTCGCGCTCGCAAAACTCGTTGTAGACGGCATCGCGGTGCTTCGGCGCGATCTCGAAGGTCTTCTTCAGCGCGTCCGAGCCGCCGGTATAGGCGTTGGTGATGACCGAGCGCGCCTCGTCGAACCCGGCCTCCTCGCCGACGCCGAACACCGCGCGATGCCTTGCCATGATGCCGCGCGCCAGCTGCAGATGCGCAAAGCTCTGGCGCGCGCCCGGCAACGGGGACGGAAACACGTCCGAGAATGTATCGCTGACCATGCCGACCACCGCGGGCACCTGGGTGACGTTGGAGATCCATTTCGGCCGCAGCCCGTCGCGGGCGAACAGCACCAGCGCGGTCAGGCCGTAGAGCACCCAGGACAGCCCCTGCCCGCGCACATCGGGATCGACCATGACGAGGCCGAGATGGGTGACCTCGGCCGGCTCGCCGTCGAGCGGCACGTCCATCACCGACAGCGCGTTGAAGGCGATCGGCCGCCCGGTGTCTTCCTCCGAGATCAGCGTGACGATGGCGCGCGACAGCCGCTCGGGTTCACCGGAGAAGATGCCATAGGTCAGGCTCTCCTCGGGCAGCGTCTTGGCGGCAACGATACGCAGCTGCTCGACCAGCGCGTCGAGCTCGTCCCTCGGCAGCGACAGGCCCGGGGATTCGACGACGCGGGTGCGTTGGCCGGCCTGGGTGCGCAGGCTGAGATCGATGGTCGGCTGCGACAGCGCCTTCAGCCAGAAGCCGCCATGGCTGCGCAGACCGTCAAAGGCGGCGCGCGCTCTGCCGAGACTCTTGGCAAGGCTCTTGCCGCCGCGCGAAGCCGGCGTGGGATTGTCCGTGGACGCCATTTCTCTGTCCCTCGGGCGCGATCTCTGCACTCGCCCCTGTTAAGGAGCCATGAGCGCAACCTGACGCTGTTTGCCGCAGGGTAAACAAGGCCTTCCGGAAACGAAACAAGTTGGCCGTAAGAGCTGGCGACTCATCCACCGTCATTGCGAGGAGCAAAGCGACGAAGCAATCCATCGATCCGCATACGCGGAGGAATGGATTGCTTCGCTCCGCTCGCAATGACAACGGGAGGCAGCTTCCGCCACCCAAGGCAAAAGCGGCGAGTGCGAAACACCCGCCGCTTCCTGTCGGCCGCCTTCTCACCCTGCCTTGGAGACTTCCATCAGCAGGCGCTCGGCCTTGGCGTCCTCGATGCGGTTCACGAACTTGCTGCTCTCGTAATTGTCGCGCACCGTCTTGGTCAGCGTGACGCAGGTCTGGATCAGCATCACGATGCCCATCGTCAGATAGCCCTTCATCCAGAGGTCGATCGGCAGGAAGAACACGCCGATGGCGACGAGGAAGGCGGAAGCCGCGAAGGACGCGTAGGTGAAGGTAACCCAGCTGCCGCTGTGGGGTTGGATGGTCTGGTTCATGGCAATCTCCTTGATGTTGCGAAATTTGACGAAGGATCAATTTCAGGCTTGAGGTTTCAGGCTGCGTTCGGGCGCTTGGCTTTCAGCCGCGCCAGCACGTCGTCGGCGGTCGATTTCATGCGCGGGCCAAAACCCTGCTCGGCGAGCTTCTCGGCGGTGACTGATGGTCCCGCGGCGGCGTCGATCTCGATCAACGCCTCGTCGGCGGCCTGGATCTCCATCTGCCGCTCGCGCAGCCGCTTCAGCGTCGCCTCGGCTTCCGGCAGCGTCGACTCGTAGGGGCGGGCTGCCTCGATGCCGCTCCGGCGCAGTGAACGCACCGCTTCCGAAGCGCGGGCCAGCCGCCGGCCGCGGTCGAGCTCGGCGATCCGCGCCTCGGCGTTGCCGACATGGCGCTTCAGCCGGGTGATCTCGGAGGCGAACAGCGCGCGTGCGGTCATCGCGGCATCGCGCTCGGCTTCGAGATTGGCGATCGCCTGCGCGGCTTCGCGGGCGAGATCTTCCCGGCCGCCCTCGAGTGCCGCCGACGCGCGCACCTCGAGATCGGCGATCCGGGCGTTGGTGGCGTCGAGCCGTCGGCCCTCCTGCTGGTCGCCGGCGATGGCCAGCGCCAGGGTCCGCTTCGAGCGGTCGACGGCGGCGGCGGCATCGCGCATCTGCTGGTCGAGGATGACCAGCGCGGTCCGGTCTTGCAGTTCCTCCTCCGCTGCTGCCACGCTGCCGCGGAAAAGAGTGAAAACAGTTTTGAACATTTCATCGCTCCCTGTTATGAGCATCGCTCATGAATCTCTTGTACCACATAATGAGCAACGCTCAAGAATTATTTGAGCATCGCTCAAAGTTGTGGTTAACGAAGGATCAAAGATGTCCAAGGCATTGGAACGACGTGCAAAACTGCGGGAAGCGCTGATCGAGGCGGCGGAACGGGCGATTGCGGCAAAGGGTCTCGGTGGCCTGAAAACCCGCGAACTGGCCCAGGAAATCGGCGTCGCCAATGGCGGCGTCTACAATCTGGTCGAGGATGTCGACGAGCTGATCCTGCGCGTCGGCTCGCGCACGCTGGCGCGGCTCGATGCGTCGCTGTCGCTGGCCGAGATCGGCGGGGCTGCGGCGCCGCGCGAGATGCTGGTGCGGATCGCGGTCGCCTATTGCGACTTCGCCGCCGACAATCTCGAACTGTGGCGCGCGCTGTTCGAGCATCGCATGCAGCCCGGCAAGCCGGTGCCGGAATGGGCGATCACCGAGCAGATGGAATTGTTCCGCCACATCTACAAGCCGCTCGCCGCGCTGTTTCCGCAGCGTTCGCCGGCGCAACTCGGCGTCACCGCGCGCAGCCTGTTCTCCGCCGTGCATGGCATGGTCGCGCTCGGGCTGGAGCACAAGCTGATCGCGGTGCCGATCGGCGCATTGCGCAGCGAGATCGCCACGTTGACGCGCGCGATGGTCGACGGGCTGACGGCGAAGAAGGATTAGGACGTGTGGCCCCGCACGACGTCCCCGCCAATGCGGTCAAGCAAAGGTGCCGCAGAGCACCGTGAATTGCAGCCGTTGCCCCAGGGGGACGCAGCGGCCGAGGTCAGAAAGGGAGAAAACCGCTTGCGGAATGACCGAACCGTAGCCATATACCACAGATGGAGTTTCGGCCGAACGACTTGGCCTCGCCGCTGATAGCGTGCCTGACTGACGACCCTCACCCCCTAAACTTCGAATTCGCCTGCTGCGCTCGTGAGTGCGGCTCCAAACACGCATCTATAGGACGATTTTCCATGAGCATGGGAACTGTGAAGTGGTTCAACAGCCAGAAGGGTTTCGGCTTCATTCAGCCGGACCAGGGAGGCCAGGACGTTTTCGTTCATATCAGCGCAGTCGAACGCGCCGGCATGAGCACCCTCAACGAGGGACAGAAGGTCTCTTTTGAGATCGTTGCAGACCGCCGGACCGGCAAATCTGCTGCGGACAATCTGCGCGCGGTGTAAGCTGCGACAATCGGCCATGCTGCTTTGACCACGGATGAACTGGCAAAGCCTCTGGTTACGCGACCCCGCGACTGGTCACCCGGCCGCGGGGTTCTCTTTGTCAACACCGCGCGCGATGCCCGCCAGGATCAGGACTTGAACCGTCCGCCTGCGAAACGGCCTGCGCATTGAAGCAGCCGAGGTCGCGAGCGTGTCCACCAATATCGATCCAGCTCCGCAGCACGACGACATCATGTACCCGCAGGTCCTCCCGTTCCTGTTGGTGCACGCAGGATGTCTGGCGGCGGTCTGGACGGGCGTCTCATGGCCGGCGATTGCAATTTGCGTCGCTCTGTACTGGCTGCGCATGTTTGCGATCACGGCCGGGTATCATCGCTACTTCTCGCATCGGGCTTACTCAACAAGCCGGGCGTTTCAATTCATCCTTGCATTCCTCGCCCAAAGCAGCGCCCAGAAAAGCGTCCTTTGGTGGGCCGCGAAACATCGACATCACCATCTTCATTCGGATACGGGGCAGGATGTGCATTCACCGGGGCATAAGGGCTTCGTGTACAGTCATCTCGGCTGGATCTTTTATCGACAGCACGATGCAACGGATCTGACGAAAGTTGCGGATTTCGCCTCGTATCCGGAGTTGATGTGGCTGCACAGATTGGAGGTCTTGCCGGCGATCGTGGTCGCAGGTCTGTGCTTCCTCATCGCCGGATGGCCCGGGCTCGTGGTCGGTTTCTTCTGGAGCACCGTGCTGCTGTATCACGCCACGTTTTGCATCAACTCCCTCGCGCATGTTCACGGGCGCAAGCGGTATGTTACGGGCGATGACTCCCGCAACAATTGGCTGCTGGCTCTGTTTACGATGGGTGAGGGTTGGCACAACAATCATCACGCCTACCAAAGCAGTGCGCGGCAAGGCTTCCGGTGGTGGGAGATTGACGTGACCTATTATGTCTTGGTGGCCTTGTCCTGGCTCGGTATTGTCTGGGATCTGAAGGCGCCGCCCATGCAGGTCCTCCGCAACGAGCAGCGCTTGGGATCGCGCGTGATCAAGCGAACGGCTGAGCAGCTCGCTGGTCGCTTCAATCCCGAATACATCGCGCTGGCTATCAAATCGTCGGTCCACGAAACCGGACTGTCGGTGCGGGAAGCGCTTGCTCTGTTGCAGCATCGTGCCGACTTGCATCTGCCCAGCATACCAACGCGTGACCGGTTGTTGGCTGAAGCCCAGGCCATGTTCGCGAAGACGAGTTCGTTGGACGACATTGTCGACCGTGCACATGAACTCCTGGTGGAATCGGTTTGCCTCCTGCTCGCCGTTCCACCTCCGCTGGCTGGCGCAAACCCGAAACCTCAAGCGAGCCAGCGGTAGTATTTTGCCTCTGGCCTTTTCGCAACCTCACGGCTCCATCGTGTAGGCGCGCCCGGGTTCGAGCGCGTAGATCGTCAGGAAGCGCAGCGGCCGCTCCGGATCGCGATTGCGAAACAGCGTGTGCGGAACGTCGGGTCGATCCTGCAAGGTCTCGCCTGCCCGATACTGGCGCGGCGCCTCGTCGCCATAGGCGGACTCGGCAACGCCTTCGACGATGAAGACCACGCCGCCAACGGGGTGGCGGTGCAGCGGAGCGACGCCGCCGGGCGGATAGGTCACCTCGGCAACGACAAGCTCGCGATCATCGCCGGGCAAAGCGAGACGCTCAAGGGTCTTGCGGGTGACGCCGGCAAATCCGGCTGGTTGAGCGTTTGCCTGACCGTCGTTGCTTTCAGCCATTGGAACCCTTCCCTGTCGCGCGCGCCTTTGCCCCGATCGGATCAAGGCTGCGATGACTATGGGGACGCTTCAGCGACGCAACAAGCGCCCAGGCATTTCAACACATGTCGCGCGGGCGAGGCGAAGCCCTTGCCACCCCTGCCCCCACGTTGCAGGATTCCTGCGCCGAGAACCTTCAGCAGTGGGCCTTGCATGAAAACGAGTATCGTCACGACGCGGGCGTCGGGGGTCGCCGCCCTGGCGCTCATCTTTACATCAAATGTCACGCCAGCGTCTTCGGCGCAGCCCGTGCCGGAATGCTCGATGTCGGTGACATTGGCGGATTGGGGCGAGAATTCGACCGGCGATATCGACGTCGCATCAGGCCAAAGCTGCCAGATCCCGATCGGAATCCGCGGCACGGTGACGGACTCCTCGATCTCGCAAAAGCCGGCCTACGGCAAGCTGAAGAAGATCAACGCATCGACCTTCGAATACAGGGCGAAGGCCAAGTACAAGGGCAGCGACACGTTTGCCATCAGGGCAACGGGCCAGGGGCCGAAGGCATCCGGCACCTCGGTCATCACCGTGCACGCGACGATCAAGTAGTCACTCGCTCGCACGCCGCACAAGCGACGCGCGAGCATTCCGTGGTCGCGATCGCACCTCCTGTCGTATCGGTACTTTTTTCACCCTTGGCTCGTCCTGACGTTCTGTTAGCCTCGGCACGCTTGGGAAAGAACCTCAATGCTGACGTTGATGTTCGCCGGCGTCTCGCTGCTCTATGCTACGGTTGGTCAAGCTGGCGGGACAGCATTTCTTGCTCTCATGGCATTCGCCTCGTTCCCTTCGAACGAGATGCGTCCAACGGCGCTGCTACTCAATATCATCGCAGCTACCTATTCGACCTGGCGCTTTCATCGCGCGGGCCTGGTTGATTGGGCCAAGCTAAGGCTGCTCCTCATTGCGTCGCTCCCGACCGCTCTTGTCGGCGGGTTCATCGTTCTTGACGAACGTCTGTATGACGTCGCGACCGGAGCGGTTCTTCTCGCTGCTGCGGCTATCCTTGCCTTCCGTCGTCCTAAGGCTGGTGAGCCGGATCGACTGACGCCGGTATGGGGCGCGGGCGCAGTAGGCGCGGGTGTCGGCCTTGTCTCCGGGCTAACCGGCGTCGGCGGAGGGGTCTTTCTCGCGCCCATCTTGGTCGCATTACAATGGGCGTCACCCAAGCAGACAGCGGCGCTGTCAGCGCCGTTTATTCTCGCGAATTCGGCGGTCGGATTGATCGGGGCTGTTTATGCCGGCCAAATGCCTACCAGCGGCACATGGCTTTACGCATTGGCAGCGCTGGCTGGCGCCATGATCGGGACGACGATAGGTCTGCGGTGGCTATCGCAAACCGCTACCAGATATGTTTTGGCCTTCATCCTGGCCGCGGCGGCTATTCAACTGCTGTTCTTCACCGGTCACAAGTCGTTCGGATAAAAATTCGAAAACTACTGGCCTTGCGGCTGCGACGATCTCGCCCCGACGTCTCAAGATGCAATGGTAAAGGCGGCACGAGTCACGCGAGGCCGTTGGAATCGAGGCCTAGGACACTTTGCCGCACGCGACCTAACTGATGGGTGTGACACCCATCATAGATGCTGCATTGAAATTCTGCGATCCTGAATTTGATATTAACGATTTCTTTGGAATGCGCTGATCCCAGCCGAACGACACTGGACCAGGAATAGCCCGCCTCACGGTCCAAAATTGATTGCCTTGCACCTTGGAAATTAGCCGGTCTCGACCGGCGCACCCCACGAGGACGCAAACCATGGCCAATACCGCACCGGTCGTCACGATTGGCAACCACAGCCTGTTGTCCAATCACTGGCAAAAAATACAGCCATGGCTCACTTATTCCGACGCCGATGGCAATTCCGCGGTCAGCTATCAGTTCTTCGACAGCGGTACGTCCGCGACCAGCGGCTACTTCTGGACTCCAACCAATTCCCACTGGGACGCCAACACCGTCATCGACGTCGCGGCGTCTGACCTCTCCGAGGTGTGGTTGCGTTCCGGTTCGGTCAGCGGCTCGGAAACGCTGTGGGCACGTGCCTTCGACGGGACTGCCTGGAGTACCTGGACGTCGTTCACCTTCACGACGATTCCGAACAGTACGCCGGTTGCCACGATCAGCGACCAGTCGCTGCATATCAACACATGGGTGCAAGCCACGGATTGGCTGAATTACACCGACGCCAACGGGGATGCCGCCACCAAATACCAATTCTGGGACAGCGGCACGTCCGCAACCAGCGGCTACTTCTGGACTCCAACCAATTCCCACTGGGACGCCAACACGACGATCGAGGTGTCGGCGGCCGAGCTGGCCGATGTCTGGATCCGCGGCGGTTCGACGACCGGCTCCGAGACGCTGTGGGTCAGGGCGTTCGACGGATCGGACTGGGGCAACTGGGACAGCTTCACGTTGACGTCAACGAACTCGACCCCCGTCGCGACGATCGGCGATCATTCCACGCACATCGATCAGTGGGTCACCATCAGCAGCTGGCTGACGGCGACGGATGCCGATCATGATGCGATCACGAAGTACCAGTTCTGGGACAGCGGCACGTCTGCCACCAGCGGCTACTTCTGGACTCCAACCAATTCCCACTGGGACGCCAACACGACGATCGAAGTCTCGGCGGCCGACTTGGCCGACGTCTGGGTGCGAGGCGGCTCGACGACCGGTTCCGAGACGATGTGGGTCAGAGCGTTCGACGGAACGGGCTGGGGCAACTGGGACAGCTTCACGTTGACGTCGACGCCGAACACGGCTCCGGTCGCGACCGTCAACGACCAGTCGCTGCACGTCAATCAATGGATCAAACCGCAGGGCTGGCTCACTGCCACCGATGCCGAAGGTGACACGATCACCAAATACCAGTTCTGGGACGGCGGCGCGGGGACGACCAGCGCCTATTTCTGGACGCCCGACAATTCCCACTGGGCTGCCAACACGACGATCGACGTTTCAGCATCCGATCTGGCCAATCTGTGGATTCAAGGCGGCTCGACCACCGGTTCCGAGACGATGTGGGTGAGGGCATTCGACGGTGCCGCCTGGAGCAATTGGGACAGCTTTACTCTGACGTCGACCAATACGGCTCCGACCGCGACGATCAACGATCATACCCTGAACGCCGCGCAATGGGCGCAGCTCGTCAACTGGACGACGGCATCCGACGCTGACGGCGATGCGATCACCAAATACCAGTTCTGGGACGGTGGCTCGGCCGCCAACAGCGCCTATTTCTGGACGCCGGCCAATTCACACTGGGCAGCCAACACGGTGATCGACGTTCCGGCGTCCGATCTGTCCAGCATCTGGGTGCAAGGCGGCACCGCCGGCGGCTCCGAGACCATGTGGGTCAGGGCGTTCGACGGCACCGCCTGGAGCAATTGGGACAGCTTTACCCTGACGTCGCTGCCAAACCACGCACCCGATGCCTCGGTCAGCAATCAGACCTTGCACATCAATGAGTGGAGCCAGGTCAGCAATTTGTTGTCCTATTCCGACGTCGACGGAAATCCCGCGGCCGCATACCAGTTTTGGGATGGCGGCAGCAACGCCAACAGCGGCTATTTCTGGACCTCTGCGAACTCCCATTGGGCAGCCAGCACCGTGATCGACGTCAATGCCGCCGACCTCGATGACATCTGGATGCGTGGCGGCGCCACCACCGGCACTGACAGCATGTATGTGCGAGCGTACGATGGCATTGACTGGGGTGCGTGGCACGCGTTCACGCTCTCGACCATCGTCTAGCTGGCCCGGCTTGCCGCGATTTCGGTCCACCTCTCCCCCTCGGGGAGAGGTCGGATTGTGCCTGGCGATGCGAAGCATCGTCCGGTGCAATCCGGGTGAGGGCTCTCTCGATAGACCGTAACCCCTCACTCGATTTGCTGCGCAAATCGACCTCTCCCAAGGGATCTCCCAAGGGAGAGGTGAACCTTCGACGCGGTTTACAGCTCAACCTAATCTCATCGTGCTCTAGCTTGGCGTGAAGATCACCTTGCCCTTGAATGCCGACGCCTGCGCGATCGCCTGCGAAAAATCCTCCAGGCGATAAGTCCCCACGACCGGCGCGCTGATCGCGCCCGATGCGACCATCGGCACCAGATGGTCGTACATTCCGGCCAATGCCTGATCGGTCGCGGTCTTGCCCCAATGGCCGAGCCAGAAGCCGCGCACCGACACCTCGTTGAAGATCACGCTCAAGGCCGAGCCGGAGAACGGCTGGCCGCTCATCGCGCTGTAGATCACCAGCACGCCCTTTGACGCGAGGCAGTTCATCAGGTTCAAGGCGGATGAACCGCCGACGACGTCAAGCGCCAGCTGGATCGGCGCCCGACCCGTTTCCCTGGCGACGCGCTTGGCGAGATCCGGCCCGTCGAGCAGCACGATATCGCCGCCGATCGCCTTGACCTCATCCACGACCTCCTCGCGCCGGACGATGTTGACGGTCTTGAGCCCGAGCGATCTGGCGATTGCGATCACCGCGCGGGCCGTCGCCGAGTTGGCGCCGTTCTGGATCACCCAGCCGCCGGGCGCGACTTTCACGAAATCGGTCAGCAGCAAATAGGCGGTGGCCGGGTTGACCCCGATCATGGAGAGCTGCCGGACATCCGCATTCTCGGGCAGCGGACGCTGCCATGACGCCGTGAATTTGACCCGCTCGGTCCAGGTCGGGACTGTGAACGGAATCAGCGTGCGGTCGCCTTCCTTCAGGTTCCTCACCTGTGATCCTCTGGCGACGACCCTTCCAACGCCCTCGATCCCGAGCGTGGCCGGCGGCGACGGCAGATAGCCGTATCGCCCGGCGATGATCATGAAATCCGAATTGTTGATCGGCGCGGCCTCCACCGCGACCACGACCTCGTCGGGGCCGGGGCTGCCCACGTCCGGCACCTCGTTGAGCTTGACCACCTCCGCAGCACGTCCGAACGCAACGACCTGAACAGCTTTCATGGCGTGACCTCCCGATTTCATTATGTACTTCTAAGTACAGAATAGAGATTACGTCAATAGCCGGACCTGCCTTCACGGCAAGGTGAAGGCTTCACATCCGACGCGAGAGTACATAAAAGACGGATATGGCAAGGCCGCGCAGCTTCGATCCGGACGATGTCCTGGAAATCGCCCGCCAGATGTTCTGGCGGAAGGGCTTTCAGGCGACTTCGCTCGACGACATCACGGCGGCGAGCGGCGTCGCCAAACCCAGCCTCTACGCGGCGTTCGGCGACAAGAACACGTTGTTCCTGAAGGTGCTGGACCGCTATCACGACGGCATCCTCGGCTGGGCCGAGCGCGTGCTGGCGCAGCCGGGGCCCGCGCGGGACATCATCAAGCAGTGGCTCACCGGCTTCATTCCCTATTGCTCGGGCGAGAAGGGACAGCGCGGCTGCCTGTCGATCAATTCCGCGACCGATGGCTCGCTCGACCAGGTCGAACTCCGCAAGAGCATCGAGCGCTACAACCGGCGGCTTGAAGAGCTGCTCCGCACGCGGCTGCGCACCGATCGCGCCCAGTTCAGCAAGGGCTTTGACCCCGACGTCACCGCCCACACCATCATGGTGGTGCATGCCGGCCTGCTGGCGCTCGCGCACCAGAGGCCGGATTCGAAGCAGGTGAAGGCCGTGATCGACCAGGTGATGAGCCTGCTCGCCTGAGCTGGCCAGCCCCCGGCCTTCCGGCAGCGCCCCGCGCGCCTCTCACGAATGTGATAAAATGACGATCATCATCTGATTGATGTCCTGATCCCGATGACCATGTCCGGGTTGGCTGTCATGGGCTTTCCGGATTTGAGGATCAGATGAGCAAACGGTTTTGGCGTGCGACGCTCGTTGCAGTCACCGCCTTCTTGGCGAAGCCGGCGATCGGGCCGGCGCAGGCCCATGATCACCAGCAGCCCGAGTTGAACGGCTGGTATGAGAGCCTGCGCAGCGTCAAGGGACCCTGCTGCGACGGCAGCGACGCGAAGCGTGTCGATGACGCCGATTGGGACACCAGGGACGGCCACTATCGTGTCCGCCTCGAGGGTGAGTGGGTCGACGTTCCCGATGACGCCGTCGTCGCCGGACCGAACCGCGCCGGCCGCACCATGGTCTGGCCGTATTACCTGGACGGACATCCGAGGCCACGCTGCTTCATGCCGGGCAGCATGGGCTGAGCATGATGAAGTCAGTTCGATCAATCTCACGACGCACTGACTCCACCTCTCCCGCTTGCGGGGGAGGTCGCATCGCATCAAAGATGCGATGCGGGTGGGGGCTTTCTCCGCAGCGTGACTCGCGGAGAGAGCCCCCACCCCAACCCTCCCCCGCAAGCACAGGGGAATCGCATATGCCCCTTCGGCGGCTGCGGAGGTAACTCGGCCTCGTGGCTCGAGACGCGCCGCAAGCGGCGCTCCTCACCATGAGGGTCTACTATTGTGCCGCAAAACAAGATCCTCATCCTGAGAGCCTGACTGAAAAATGGGGTGAGTGATCTCAGTGGGGTGTGATTCCATCGGATTTGCAAAGATTCGAGGGAGAGCACGATGCCCTGGACTGAGATCACTCGGGAGCAATATCGGCGGGACGATCTGCGTTATGCAAGCGATATGACCGATGCGGAGTGGGCGCTGATCAGACGCCTGTTGCCGCGAGCGAACCGGCGCGGCCGGCCGCGTAAGACGGAGCTGCGTCGTGTGGTCGAAGCGATTCTCTATATCGTTTCGACCGGCTGCCAGTGGCGGGCGCTGCCGCGGGAGTTCCCGCCCTACTCGACGGTGCAGGGCTATTTTTATAGATGGCGGGATACAGGCCGGTGGCAAAGGATTGTCAGCGTCCTTGTCCGACGGGCGCGAAAAAAGCTTGGACGCGCACCGAAGCCGACGGCAGCCGTGATCGACAGTCAAAGTGCGCCGACCACGCAAGCTGGCGGACCGCGCGGCTACGATGCAGGCAAGCGCATCTACGGCCGCAAGCGGCATATTGTGACGGATACCAATGGCCTCCTCCTCGGGGTTCATGTTCATCCGGCCAACGTTCAGGACTGCCATGGCGCCGTACCGCTGCTGAAGAACGTGCGGATGAACTTCCCCCGGCTGCGCCACGTCTTTGCCGACCGGATCTACCGCGGAAATCAACTCCTCGACGCGCTCTCAGACTGCGGTCCATGGACTGTCGAGATCGTCGAGCGGCCCCAAGGCGTCAAAGGCTTCCAGCTTCTGCCGAGGCGGTGGGTGGTCGAACGCACATTCGCTTGGTTCGGCAGATGCCGCCGCCTCGCCAAGGACTTCGAGGCGACGGTGGCAACCGAAGCTGCCTGGCTGCTGATTGCACACATGAGGCTCCTGACCCGCAGACTTGCCGCTGCCCGCAAGGATGGGTGACTTATGAGTCAGACTCTGAGGAGCCCGCCGAAGGCGGGCGTCTCGAAGGATGGCCGCGAGGATACTGCCCGACAGATTTCTTTCCATATGCGATTGCCCTGCCCGCAAGCGGGAGAGGGGGCGCACCACCTTGCGATTGCCATTCAACCTCATCTCTTAGGCGATCAAGTTGCGCAGGCCGGCGTCCTGCGGCACGGCTGATCAGAGATCAAGCTGGATCCGATCCTCGCCGTCGGCCGCCCCCTTCGCCGGCACCGCGCAGCAGATCAGCACCTCGTCGTCGGCCACCTCTGCAGTGGGCTGCTTCACATAGGTCACGGCACCTGCCAGCAATCTGGTTCGGCAGGTTCCGCAATTGCCTTCCCGGCAGCTGAAGGCGGGGCTGAGGCCGCGCGCTTCCGCCAGTTCGAGCAGCGTCCCCGCCTCCGGCGTCCAGCGCGCCTCCTTCAGCGATGTGGTGAAGGCGACCGGGATCGGCGTCGTCGCCCGTGGCCGGCGCGGCGGCGCTGCAGTGACGAGGTCGGGCTTCCGGACCAGCGATGAAGGACCGAAGGCTTCGGCGTGAACCCTGCCGTCGGCAATGTTGTAGCCGCGCAGGGCGTCGTAGAGCGATTGGGTGAACTGCGGCGGCCCGCACAGATAGAAGTCATAGTCGTTGAACGGCAGGACGCGCGACAACAGCGCCATGTCGATCCGTCCCGCAGCGTCGTAGTCTGTGCCCTGCTCGGCGCCGTCGACATCGCCGAGGACGCGGATGATCCGCACCGCGCCGCCGGCGGCATCCACCAGCTGCTGCAATTCATCGCCGAACGCGCGGTCCCGTTTCGCATGCGCGGCCTGGATCAGGGTCGTCGGCCGGATGCCGCGGGTGCGCAGCCCTTCATAGACCACGTGGCGCAGCATCGCGAGCAGCGGCGTGATGCCGACGCCGCCGGCGAGCAGCACCGCGGGACGCTTCTCGCGCGCATCGATCGTGAAGCCACCAGCCGGCGCGCGCGCTTCGATGATGTCGCCGACATGGATGGTGTCGTGGAGATGCTGCGATACGACGCCGTCGCGCTTCACGCTGATGCGGTACATGTCGTCCGACGGCGCGACCGACAGCGTGTAGGTGCGGATCACCGGCTTGTCGATACCGGGCAACGAGAGACGGATCGGCAAATGCTGTCCCGCCTGGTGCGGAAGCAGCCCCGCGCCGTCGTCCGGCTGCAAATGAAACGAGCGGATCGATCGGCTCTCGTCGACGATCCCAGTCACCTTGAACGGCCGCCACTGCGTCGCGCGCTCGGCCGCGCGGACCCGCTCGGCGGCCTGCGCCCAGTCGCCGGTCATCAGCGAATTCGGCGACCAGCCTTCGGCCCGGAACGCCCAGCGCAGCGGCAGCGCGCCGCGCCTGCGCACCACGCGGCGGGCACGGAAACTCCACAGCCGTTCGGCGCCCTGAAACGCCGCGATCTCCGGCGAGTCCAGCATCACCTCGGCATCACCGCTCAGCTGCAGCAAGTCGCCGGTTTCGAAATCGACGAACACCAGCCCGGCCTTGCCGTTGACGAGGATGTTGCCGAGCGTGTTGAAGAACAGGTTGCCGGCGAAATCGGGGATCGTCAGCGTGCCGTCGTCGGCGACGCGGACGAAGCCCGCGCGGCCGCCGCGATGCGAGACGTCGACCTGGCGACGGTCCTCCCGCTCGGCATAGGACGCCACGAAGAACGTGTCGGCCGCCTTGATCGTGTCGCGCGCGGCCTGATCGAGCGTCGTGCTCGCCTCGACCTCTCCCGCAAAAGGTTCATCCGGCTCGCGCACGAAGGCGAAATCGCGAAGCTGGATGTACTGCGCGCAATTGCCAAAGCTCTGATCGAGCTCGAAGCTGAGCGTCTTGCCTGATCCTGCGCGCAGCAGCCCGTTCGCACGGTTGCGGCGCCGCGTGTGCAATTCGATTCCGAGCAGTCCGATCGCATCGCCGTCGCGCATGCCTTCGCTGACGGGATCGCTGGCGTCAGGCCGCGCATCGATCTCGAGGCTGCGCGGCGTCGGCGAGGAGATGAAGCCGGGCCGGCCGGTCAGCAGCGAGGCCCAGGCGTCGCCGCTTTGGTCCACGCTGCCGACGACGATGAAGGGAATCTGCGCGAAGAAATCGCGATGCTGGTCGGGCATGAAGTCGCGCACCGCGCGCTGGCCGACGGCCTCCATCTTCTCGGCGACACCAACCTGCTGCTGGATCGCCTTTTCGCCGGCATGCCAGGTCGCGAGCTTGTGCTTGGTTCGTCTGTCGCTCATCGTATCGCCCTCCCCTTCGGGGTTGGACGGGCGCGCCCGACGGCACGCCCGGTCAGCAGGTCACGCAGCCGCCAGACCGACAGGGGTCTTGGCGAAGGCCACGAAGCCCGGCAGCGCCTCGATCCGGCGCAGCCACGCGTTGACGCGCGCATAGGCGGAGAGATCGACATTGCCTTCGGGCGCACTCGACAGATAGCTGTAGAGCGCAACGTCTGCGATCGTCGGCGCCGTACCGACCAGCCAGTCGCGACCGGCGAGATGGGCTTCGAGCCGCTTCAGCAGAACGTGCGCCCGCGCGATCACGTCGTCCGGATTGTGCTTTGCGCCGAACACGGTGATGAGGCGTGCCGCAGCGGGCCCAAACGCGAGATCGCCGGCAGCAACCGACAGCCAGCGCTGGACCGCGGCAGCGCCCTTTGCATCCTGCGGCAGCCAGTCGGTGCGGCCGAGCTTGGTCGCGAGATAGACCAGGATCGCGTTGGAGTCGGAGATGATGACGTCGTCATCGTCGAGCACCGGCACCTGGCCGAACGGATTGAGCGCGAGGAATTCCGGCCGCTTCTGCGCGGCGGACTTGAGGTCGACGTCAACCAGTTCGTGCGGAATTCCCAGCAGGGACAAAAACAGCCGCGCGCGATGCGCGTGGCCGGAGAGAGCGAAGTGATAGAGCTTCATGTGCCGTTCCTGATGTGGTGGACGGGTTCATTCCCGACCGCGACCTCAAGGTGGCCCATTGCAGCGGTTATTATAATTGCCGTTGACGGCACTTCATTATTGCATAATCCGCAACAACCTTATCTGGGTTACGGCCGGGCTTGTCCCAGGCATGACGAGGTCCGCGGCGGTGCGCACGGTCGCACGAACTACGCCAACGCGCCGGCTAGATCTCGACGATCACGTAATTGTCCTCGATGTGCACCGGGAACGTCTCGGCGACATACGGCCCCTTCTGCAACTCGGCGCCGCCTTCGACCGCGACCGGATAGGAGCGGATCCTGAACCGCTTGGGATCGAACCAGGACTGCCCGTTGCGCATGTCGAATTCCCAGCCGTGCCACGGACAGCGCAGCATCTCGCCGACGCGGTCGCGCTGATAGATGCCGGGCTCCGGCGAGGTCAGGCGCGCGACGCAGGCCGCCTTCTCCAGCGGCGCGCCTTCATGCGGACAGCGATTGAGCAGCGCGAAGAACTCGCCATTGACGTGGAACACGACGATGTCGCGGCCCTCGAGGCCGAACACCTTGTTGCCGCCGGCCGGAATCTCACTGGTGCGCGCGACGATGTGACGGGTCATGATCAGAACTTGTAAACCGCGCGGGCGTTGGCATTGAAGATCTTGCGCCGCTCGGCGTCCGTCAGCGGCGTCTTGAAGGCGTAGCGCGCGTCGTCATAGTCCCAGTGCGGATAGTCCGACGAGAACAACAGCCGGTCGATCCCGACCCATTCGATCAGCTGACGCAGGTGCCTTGCTTCATCCGGCTCGTCGATCGGCTGGGTCGTGAACCAGAAATGCTGCTTCACATATTCGCTCGGCCTGCGCTTCAGATGCGGCACCTCGCTGCGGAAACGTTCGAAGTGCTGATCCATCCGCCACATCGTCGCGGGGATCCAGCCGAAGCCGCCCTCGATGAACACGATCTTCAGTTTCGGGAAGCGCTCGGGAACACCTTCCAGCACCAGGCTGGTGAGGTTCGAGGCCACCGTGTGCGCGTTCGACTGATGCTCCTCGCAATAATAGGACGGCCAGCCGCCGCCGGTCGGCGCATGCCCGCCATAGCCGCCGACATGGATGCCGAGCGGCAGATCGAGCTCTTGCGCGCGTTCATAGATCGGCCAGTAGCGGCGGCGGCCGAGCGGCTCGTTGGCGCGCGGCGAGACGTTGATCTGGATGTATTCGCCTGATTTGGCGCAGCGCTCGATTTCGGCGAGGCCGAGGTCGGAGCCGTCCTGCCCGACCAGGATCGAGGCCTTCAGGCGCGGATCGCGATGCGCCCAGAACGCCAGTTGCCAGTCGTTGATGGCGCGCTGGATAGCGGCGCCGAATTCCAGATTCTGCTGCGAGAAGATGAAGAGGTCGAGCACCTGCAGGATCCCGAACTCGACGTCGAAGGGATCGAGATGCTGCTTGCGCATGAAATCGAGATCGGAGCCGGGCACGCCGCCGGTCGGCGGCCAGGCATCGCGCCGCGCGATCAGCGGCGAGGAGCGCGGATACGGCGTGGTGCCGATATAGGGCGTGCGCAGATGGCTGCCATATTCCTTCAGATGCTGCTGCCAGCGCTTCGGCAGGAACTCGTTAAGGTCGCTGTGCGCGTGAATGCTCGGATGGATGTCGCAATCGATGATTCTGAGCCGCGACGCGGCGGTCTTCTCCTGGTCGAGCATCGGGCGGTCGATGACGTCACTCATGCGATCCTCCTTTGAATTTGGTCAGGCGTCGAGCTTCAGACGCGGGAACGTTTCAATCGGATTGTCCTCGCACATCCGCTTGACGATGCTGTCAGGCAGATATCGCGGGATCGGATCGTCGCCGTCGAACTGCCAGTGCGGATAGTCGGATGCGAACAGGAACATCTTGTCGGAACCGATCTGGTCGATGATGTCGGCAACGCTTGTTGCATCCAGCGGCGCGTCGAACGGCTGCATGGTGACGCGGAAATGGTCGCGGATGATCGCGGCCGGCTCGCGCTCTACCCACGGCACCTCGACGCGCACGCCGCGCCAGGTCTTGTTGGCGCGCCACATGAAGGCCGGCAGCCAGCTGACGCCCGACTCCATCAGCACGACCGTCAATCCGGGATACTTCCCGAACACGCCCTCATAGATCAGGCTCAATGTCTGCGCCTGGAACGCCTGCGCTTCCGCGAGATAATATTCGTAGCGATAGGACGGCCAGCCGATCGAGCTCGGCGCACCGCGGTAGGCGCTGCCGGCGTGGATCGCGATCGGCAGCTTGTATTTCTCCGCCGCCTGATAGATCGGCCAATAATGCCGCCGGCCGAGCAGCGTCTCGCCCTGCGAGGGCACCAGCACCGAGACGAAGCGATTGTCGCCGGCCCTGCGCTCGATCTCCTCGACCGCAAGGTCCGGCGCCTGGATCGGCACCACGATCGAGGCGCGCAGCCGCTTGTCCCTGGCAAGCCACTCGGCCGCGATCCAGTCGTTGATCGCCTTGCAGAAGTCCGCCGCCATGTAGGAATCGAACACCGCCTGCGCGCCATAGACGACGTTGCAGATCGCGTGGCTGGCGCCGAGCTGGTCGAATGCCCCGCGCTGCACCATGGCGAGATCGCTGCCGGGCTTGCTGCCGTCGGCCGGCCGCCAGTCGGCGCGGCCGGACAGCGGCATCGACGGCGGATAGGAATTGAGGTCGAGCCCGTCGATGGCGCGGCTGACGACCTGTTCCTTCCAGTGATCGCTGAGATAGGGCAGCAGCGTGGTGCGCGTTCCCCCCACCGCGGGATGGATGTCGCAGTCGATGCGCGTGGCCGCCATGGCGTTCCCCGGATTGATCTTCTTGTCGTCATTGTTGGCGGCATCGCTGCCACGGATCGGACTGTGCCGCCGATGGCGCTATCGTGCAAGCGGGTCCACGCGGGGCCGCCCTGCCCTGTGCGCATCCGCGCCTCACGCGAAGTTGCGGGATCGCGTGTGAATGGCGTCACCTGTTCAGTCCGCAAGACGTGCTAGCGATTCCGCGCCGCGGAAAGCGCAGATACAGGAGATGGGAATGAGACTGGGCCGATCGACGATCCTCGCATGTTCGATGTCGCTGGCCGCGTCGGCCGCGTGGGCTGCGCCTGCGACCACCTCGGGCTCGGTCGCGCTGGCGCTCGCCGGCGTGGTGGCGCCCTACTCGCCGTTGCCGGCCAAGGAGAAGAAGGCGGTCGCCGCGTTCTTCAATGGTGACAGCAACGTCCCCTATGCCAGGAAGCTCGCCGTCACCGCCGACAAGGTGGTCTGCCGCGCCAGCAATGTCGCCATCACCTCGCGTTCATGCGAACTGAGCTTCGGCAGCAAGACCCACACCGTGAAGGGCAGCGAAGCCAACGCGATGTTCGCGACCGTGGCGCTGGCCGGCGTGCCGCCCGACGGCGCCGCGGGCACGATCTACGAGGCGCTGTCGAAATTGTCCTGCACGCTCGATCCAACAGTGATCAAGGACAAGGCCGGCGGCGGCGCCGACTGCAGCTTCGAGCCGGGAAACTAGTCCACGCTCAGACTCCCTGCACGACGACGCCCAGCCTCGCAGCCACGCGGCGCGCGGTCTCCTCCCGCTGCGCCGTGATCGCGCGCACGGCCTGGCGGGCCTGTTGCAGGATGGCAGGCGGCGCCGTCTCCGGCGTGCCGCTGTCGAACGGCGGCTCCGGTGCATAGGCCATGTAGAGCTGGATCGACCGCGCGGCATCGTCGCCACGCAATTCAGCGGCCAGCCGCAACGCTCCGTCGATGCCCGAGGTCACGCCGGCGGCAAAGATGTAGCTGCCATCGATCACCACGCGCTCATTGACGGGAACGGCGCCGAAGAATGGCAACAGATGCAGCGAGGCCCAATGCGTCGTCGCCCTGCGTCCCTTCAAGAGGCCGGCCGCTCCGCACAGCAGGGCGCCGGTACAGACCGAGAAGATGCGGCATCCGCCCGCCGCCTGCCGGCTGATCCAGCCGAGCACCTCCGCATCTTCCATCAGGGCTTCCTGACCGAACCCGCCGGGCACATGCAGCACATCGAGCGGCGGCGCATCGGCCAGCGTCGCGTCGGGCAGCAGCTGCAATCCCTTGAGGTCCCGCACCGGCGCGATGGTCCTGGCATAGATGCGGCAGGTCGAATTCGGAATCCGTGACAGCACCTCGAACGGCCCGGTCAAATCGATTTGATCGACGCCTTCGAACAGCAGCGAACCGATCCGCAGATGAACATCGTGAGCAATCATCGAACTTACCTCGAACTTTCCTTGCGCTATGGACAAAGCGAATCTAGCGCGGCAGGTTTCGGCGATGACGCCAACCAGCCCACGTTTTTCGCCAAACCGCCGCTCGATCGAAGTGCTGGCCTATCCGGCCGTGCAGTTGCTCGACGTCACCGGGCCATTGCAGGTGTTCGCATCCGCCAATGCGTTGGCCGCCAAGGCAGGCAACGCGGAGCCTTATGACGTCCGCGTCGTTGCCAAGGCTGGCCCGAACGTCGAGTCGTCCGCCGGCGTCGGGCTCGCGGTGCATCCACTGCCCGCCATCGGCACCACGGTCGACACGCTGGTGATTCCAGGCGGTGACGGCGTCAACGCGGCGGCGAACGATCGCATGCTGGTTGACTGGGTGTGCAAGCGCGCCGGGCAAGCGCGCCGCACCGCGTCGGTCTGCACCGGCGCGTTCCTGCTCGCCGCATCCGGCGCCCTCGATGGCCGCCGCGCCGTGACCCATTGGCAATTTTGCGCAGAGCTCGCCGAGCGCTTTCCCGATGTCCGCGTCGAGCCCGATCCGATCTTCGTGCGCGACGGTTCGTTCTGGACGTCGGCCGGCGTCACCTCCGGCATCGATCTGGCGCTGGCGCTGGTGGAGGAGGATCTCGGCCGCACGGTGGCGCTTGCCGTCGCCCGCTATCTCGTGGTGTTTTTCAAGCGGCCGGGCGGACAGGCGCAATTCAGCGAAATCCTGTCGCTACAGGCAACCGACGACAGGTTCAGCGCGCTGCACGACTGGATCAGCAACCATCTGGCCGGCGACCTCTCGCTGTCGACGCTGGCGAAACAGGCCGGCATGAGCGAGCGCAGCTTCAGCCGCCACTACGCTGAAGCGACCGGCTTGACGCCGGCGCGCGCGATCGAGCGGCTCCGGGTCGAGGGCGCGCGGCATCTGCTCTCGGAAACGCGCCTGCCGATCAAGCGCATCTCACAGCGCTGCGGCTTCGGGTCCGAGGAGACGATGCGCCGCAGCTTCCTGCGCTTGCTGTCGACCACACCGCAGGACTACCGCGCCAGATTTGCGGTCTAGGACATGAAGCTATTTGCGGTCGGCACGCAGTGAAAGACGCTGAAGCGCGATCGCCTCAGCCGTTCCAGGCATATTCCTGCAACGCCGCCTCCAGCGGCGGATTGGTGACGCTGCCGGTGTAGTTGGTGATGGTCGACGCCGCCACGATGGTGATCACCTCGAGCACGAGGTCCTTGTAGAACCCGGCCGCCAGGAATCGTTCGATCTCCTCTTCGTCGAGCCGGCCGCGCTTCTCGATCAGCGACCGCGCCAGCGTCGAGAGCGCGCCGAGTGTCTTGTCGGCAGGCGAGCGGCCGGCACGCATCGCATCGACATCGGCCGGATCGAGGCCAGCCTGCAAGCCGAGCGCGGAATGCAGCGCGACCGCCCAGGTGCAGCGATTGGTCACGGCATCGGTAAGCAGCACGGTCTGGATCTGCTGCTCGGTGAAGCTGCCGCCGTGAACCTTGTCGAAGATGCCGATGAAGCTCTGGATCAGCACGGGTGAGGTCGCCATCGTCGCCGCAAGGTTCGGGATCATGCCAAACCGCGCCTCGACGTCACGCAAAGCAGGCCTTGAGGCTTCGGGGGCAGACTCGAGCGTATGGACAGGAAAACGTGCCATCGGAAATGCCTTTCGCGGTGTTGATTGAACCCGAAGCCTCCGGTCGCAACCAGGCTGTTGCGATCGACGCGCCGGCATCAGGATTCGATGGGAGCTATCTAGCCGCGCCCTGACGCGCGCGTTCGCCAAACTTCCCACATTCCGCGCCATCCGGGCGGCGGTGCGAGGCTCGCTGAGCTTCAGCTCCGTCCACTGTCATTGCGAGCGAAGCGAAGCAATCCATGTTTCCGCGCAACGGATGGATGGATTGCTTCGTCGCTTCAGCGCAAAATTGCGCGCAATTTTGTCGCGAGCTCCTCGCAATGACGATTGCAAGTCCCGCTTAGACCCCGGCACGGTCCTTCACCCGCCGCGAGACGATCCCGAGCAGGCGGCCGAGCGTGCCGCCGGCGGGGCCTTTCTTGCGCGCCAGCGCGAGCGGCGCGACGAGGCCCGTGGCGCGGTCGAGGCGGAGATAGGACACGCCGGCGGTCTCGAGCCGCGCCATCGATTCCGGCACGATCGAAATGCCGAGCCCTGCCGCGACCAGGCTGAGCGTCGACACCATCCGCGTCGCCTCCTGCGCCACCTTCGGGCTGAAGCCCGAGGCGCGACAGGCGGCGATGATGCTGTCGTAGAGGCCAGGCCCGGTCGGACGGCGGTAGAGGATCAGCGGCTCGTCGGCGAGCGAGGCCAGCGAAATCCGCCGCCGGGTGTCCTTGCGGGCGCGCGGATGATGGTCCGGCAATGCGACCACCATCTCCTCGTCGAGCAGATGCGTGATCGTGAGGTTCTCCAGCCGCTCGCTTGGCGCGCGCACGAATGCGGCATCGAGGCGATCGGCCTCGACAGCTGCGATCAGCTCTCCGGTCGAGGCCTCCTCGAGCGACAGCGTGATCGCCGGCGCGCGTTCGCGCATTTCGCGCATCACGCCGGTGACGAAGGGATGGAATGCGGCCGAAGAGGTGAAGCCGATGGCCAGTTGGCCTTCCTGGCCGCGGCTCGCGCGGCGCGCGGCCTCCACCGCGAGGTCGGCGTCGCGCAGGATCGCGCGCGCCTTGCCGACGAAGGCACGGCCGGCGGCGGTCAGCTCGACCCCGCGCGGCTGCCGGCGAAACAGCGGCGCGCCGATCGCGGCTTCCAGCGCGCGGATCTGCTGGCTCAGCGGCGGCTGCTGGATGCCGAGCCGCGCGGCGGCGCGGGTGATGTGGCCTTCCTCGGCCACCGCGACGGCATAGCGGAGATGGCGCAGTTCGATCATCGGCAATCCATATCGAAAAGATATGCGAATTCCCGTATCCATATATTGGATATTTGGCACGCGGCCAACTAGAGTCGTCTCAAAGAACAAATCGAACCGGAGCCGCCCCGCCGATGGACGCCATCCCCGCCGCGCAAACCACCAAGCATGTCGCGCCTGATGTCGGCGAGTTGTTCACGGGCTTCTTCATCCTCGGACTGACCGGCTTCGGCGGCGTGCTGCCGATGGCGCGCCACATGATGGTGGACAAGCGCCGCTGGCTCAGCGGCGCGGAGTTCACCGACCTGCTCGGGCTGTGCCAGTTCCTGCCCGGCGGCAACATCATCAACATGTCGGTCGCGGTCGGGCTGAAGTTTCGCGGCATTCCCGGCGCGTTCGCGGCGATCCTCGGCCTGATCGCGGTGCCGACCGCGGTCGTGATCGGCCTTGGCGTGATCTATGGCCGCTTCGCCGACGACCCGGTCGTCCGTCACCTGTTCGGCGGTCTCGCCGCCGCAGCAGCCGGACTGCTGATTTCCACCGCGATCAAGATCGCCTGGCCGCTGCGGCGCGATGTGCTCGGCCTGTTCATCGGCGCGCTCTGCGTGCTGGCGATCGCCGTGCTCCGCTTGCCGCTGCTGCCGACCCTGCTGACGCTGGCGCCGCTCAGCATTGTCCTCAGGTCGAGGCAGGCGTCATGAGCGCAACTCTCGTCACGCTCGCGCTGATCTTCGCCGAGCTCTCGCTGCTCGCCTTTGGCGGCGGCAACACCATCCTGCCGGAGATGCAGCGTCAGGTGGTCGACGTCCATCACTGGATGACGGCGCAGGAATTCGGTGCGCTATTCGCGCTGGCGCAGGCAGCACCCGGGCCGAACATGATGGTGGTGCCGCTGGTCGGCTGGCATGTCGCGGGCTTCTCCGGCGTGCTGGTGACGTCGCTCGCCAAGTTCGGGCCGTCGTCGCTGGTGACAGGCTTCGCGCTTCGGCTCTGGGAACGCTTCAAGGACCGGCCCTGGCGCCGCACCGTGCAGGCCGGTTTGGTTCCGGTCACCGCCGGGCTCGTCACCGCCAGCGCCATCGTCATCACCCACGCATCGGCCTCGAGCTGGGGCACGATCCTGATCGCGGCAATGGTCGCGATCGTCACCACCACGACGCGCATCCATCCGCTTGTCGCGCTTGCCGCCGGCGCGGTGCTCGGCCTGTCCGGCATCGGACAGCCCTGACGTTCGGCCTGCTTGCGGCGATGGCGCATCGTTCCACGCGGCCGAGTGCGCGCTTTCGCCGCAATGGATGCGACGTCGCCAGCGGCTATGTTGATGGTGCCATGATCAACACGCTCCGCATCGACACCCGCATCGCGCGCCGCGAATTGCGCGCCGGACGTCTGCACGCAGGCAATTAGCCGGCCGGCGATCGCACGCCGTCCGGATTCCTCGACGCCATCAAATCATTTCAGTCCGTCGCGTCGCGAGATATCCGCGCGCCGGCGCTCGTGCGCCTCCGATCAACCGCAAAGATCAACCGACATGACCCGAACCATTCAGAGCAGCTTTACCGCCCCGGCATTGCCGCCGATCGTGATCACCGCGAGCGAGGCGCATCGCCTCAGCGCGCTGGCCGATTCCAGCATGGCGGTGTTTCCCCGCGTCGCCCAGTTCCTCGCACGCGAGACAGACCGCGCCCAGCTCGTTGCCGACGACGCCGATTTGCATGACGTGGTCCGCATGGGCTCGCTTGTGCGCTACCGTGACGACGAGACCGGCGACGTCAGGGAGGTCGTGCTCGTCTACCCGCACGAAGCCGACATCGCGCTGCGGCGCATCTCGGTGCTGACGCCGGTCGGCGCCGCGCTGATCGGATTGTCGGTCGGCCAGACGATCGATTTCCAGACGCCGAGCCAGCAGACGCGTTCGGTGACGGTTTTGGCCGTGACGCATCAGGGCTAGCGGTCGCTTCGCGTTGGTGACTAACTTCTCGTAAGGGAGCCACTGGCGGAAGGGCTCCCTCCCCCCTTGCGGGGGTCCGAGGCGAGCGAAGCTCGCTCTCGAGGTTGGGGAGAGGGGTGCGACACGGCACGCTCTCTCCATTCAGTAGAGCACACACGACACGTAGCCGAGATTGCGCGCTGACTTCATTTCGATCATCTCGCCCGGAGCCACCCCTCTCCCCACCCTCTCCCGCAAGGGGAGAGGGAGCCTGACCGGCGTGCTCACCTCACATGCGCTATCGGAGCGCTGAGCGTGTAGCTCATGCCGCCTGATGACACTGCCCCATCTCGATCCCGTGCCGGCGCCCGCGCGCGATACCCTCCGCGATCGCCTTCACGACGATCTCGGCGTCGTCGGGGGAAAGATGGTCGAGCGGCTGCCAGGCGCGCATGATATCGCGTGCGCGATCGAGGTCGCCGTAGATTGCAAGGAGAGGAAGCGATTTGCTCGGCATGTCCGTTGCTCCCAACCGCAGCTGAGCGAGTCTATCTCATCTGGACAGGTCGAGCCATGCGTCCGGCAACCGCGATTGCGCACATTGCAGATCGCCGATGCATGGCGAGGGCGTTCCTGCCCCCGCCATCAACGCATTCGGTCACTCCGCGCCGGAGCCGCCCTGCACGATCTTCTCGTTCAGCTTCTGATCGACGGTCTCGACCGTACGGTCGATCTCGGCGCTCGGCGTGCCGAGCTGGTGCGAGATCAGCTTCACCAAGAGGTCGACGCGCTCGATGAAGGGCGCGCCGGCGGCGACCGCGCGGGCCGCCGATGACGGCTTGAGCAGGCTTTCCGCGGCCTTGGCGTATTTTGCGAACGGCACCTGATCGGCTGGGTCGGCGCCGAGCTTGCGCGCGATGGCGTCGACGTGATCATAGATCGCCTGCGAGCGCGTCAGGTCGCCGTGCACGGCGTCGCGGATCGACTGCGGCTCCGTCGGCGTGATGCAGCGATAATTGCCGGTCAGCAGCATCGACCACTTCGCCAGCGGCACGAACAGCGAATCGAACACCTTCAGCTTCACCGGAACGTCCTGGCCGTCGAGCGTCACCGCGTCGATGTCGGCTTCGAGCTCGCGCAGCACCTTGTTGTGCTTGTCGTCGGCAAAGACGGAGGCCTTGAAGTTGGTCGGCAGGCCGACATGCAGCACGTTGGCCTTCTCCTCCGGCGGACGGAAGGCCTGCGGATCGGGCGAGCACAGCGTGACGAGGCCCGGCTCGAAGCGCTCCCACACCTGCGCGTTGGTGTAGGCCTCCTCGAGGTCCATGCCGGCGAGTGTGGGAATCCGCTTCAGATACGGCAGCGGCGGCATGTTCATGATCGACAGGCAGGGCAGCTTCGCCGCCGCGATCTTGATCATCAGCACGCGAACCGTGTGGTTGGTGTATTGCGGCTCCTGCATCGCAAGGCCGACCATGTCGTAGCGCGACACGTCGACATCGGCGGGCGTGACGGCATCGAGCTTGCCCGGCAGATCGCGCGAGAAGATCGAGCGGTGCTCCTTCTCGTCGCGCAGCTTGATCCGCACCTCGGTGCCTTCGCGGTTGATCAGGTCGGCGGTGTTCTTCCGGCACACCAGGGACACGTTGTGACCCGCCATCAGCAGCTTGGTCCCCAGCAGGGAGCCGTAAGAAGCTCCCAAAATCAGAATGTTGCGCGCCATGCTCTCTCCAATAGCCCTCCTCACGAAAGGCTTGCTCTCCAAAATCCTGTCCGAAGCTGCTGCCGAACCGATGCCCGGTCGATATTGGCCGTCCCGCATCCACGGGCCGACGGTCGCCACATCACCAGACAATCAAGACCCGCTGGTGTATGGTATGCCACCGTCTATCGCAGATCGACAAGCGGCTGCCAAGGGGATTATCTCGCGTGCGGATTTTCGTTCCGCGATCAGGAAGGGCATTCGAGCTTGCAAGTCGCCGCCGACCCGACGGATCGGGCTGAAGAAATCCTCGTCTCAGCTTCCCGGCTGTTTGCCCGTCACTCCTATGCCAACGTGACGATGGAGCAGGTCGCAGCATCGGTGCAGGCCGTACCGGGCGCGCTGTACCACTATTTCCGCGACAAGGAAGATCTCATCTTCCACTGCTATCTGCGCGGCCTTGCAATCTATCGGCACGAAATCGAGGCGGCAGCCGAGCCCGGCATCGACGGGCTCGAGATCGTCAGGCGCTTCGTGCGCGGCAGGCTGCGGCCCGAAGGCCAGCGCATGATCCTGTTCAGCGATATCGATGCGCTGGCCGCGCCCTACAGCAGCGAGGTCCATGCCAAGCGTTGGCAGAACGCCGCGCTGCTGGCGGACATCCTCGATCGGGGCGTGGCGGACGGCTCGATCGCCTGCGACGAACCGCTGCTCACGGCGGTGGCGCTGATCTCCGTCCTGGATTGGGTGCCGTTCTGGCTATCCGAACGCGACTACTACACGCGGCAACAGGCGATCGATGCCATCGACGACATCATCACGCACGGAGTCTACCGGCGCGAGATCGCGCTTCCCAAAATGCCCGAGGCGCTCAGCCTCGCCCCGTTCCTCGAGGCTCGCACAGCGCTGAACAAGCGGGCCGCAAAGTTCGACCGGATGCTGTCGATTGCCTCCGACAGTTTCAATCGCAGGGGCGCGTCGGGCACGTCGCTCGAGAGCATCGCCGTGGATGCGGGCATGACCCGCGCCGGCATCTACTATCACTTCAGCGAAAAGGAGAGCCTGCTGCTGGCCTGCCTGCGACGCGGGCTCGCCGGCGAGGTCAGCATTCGCGAACATCTGCAAGAGCACAGCCTTGGGGCATTCGATCATATCGTTCAGCGAATCCGCCTGCTGTTGATGCTGCACGACACGCCCTGCGGCCCAAAGGCGACCTACCACAACATCAACTATCTCAACGACGCCGACCGGAAAGCCTATGTCGGAGACGTACTGGCGACGATCCGGCAAGACCAGAACAGCTATCAGCGCTGGATCGACGAGGGCCGTTTCCGCCGCATCGATACCTATTTCGCGGAGCGCATTCTCACCGGAATGGGCCATTGGTATCCGATCTGGTTCAAGACCAGGCGTGACTGGTCTCCAGCCGAGATCGCCGATCATTTCGCGCGGCTATTCCTCGCAGGCCTCAAGCCGCGGCGACATCCGGGCTAGTCCGCCACGGCAGCGATCCAGTTTTCTCCTTCCCCTTGAAAGGGGGAAGGTCGGGATGGGGGTCAGCGGCAGGCTATGATGTATGCGGAGAGAGCCGATCCCCACCCGCTTCGCTCTGACGAGCGAAGCGACCTCCCCTTTTCAAGGGGAGGTTTTGAGGCAAGCCCGGACGACGTCAGTTCCAAATGGTGAACCAGCGAGTGAGCGAGTGCTGCTTCATCCAAAAGTTTACCTGTAATTCAAAACAGCGCCCGATTCCGACGATATATAGCCTATAACATCATAATACCTTCCGCTAAAACTTGACGCAGTATTCAAAGCGAAAGTTGCGAAGGCTCGGCGATTGGGGTTATGAGACGGCCTCGATCGCTAAAGATCAAGAAACACGAGCAAGGGAGAACGCAGGATGCATAGGCTGATCGTTGCCGCCGCGGCAGCGCTGACGGTGTTGGGAGGCGCGGCGTCCGCGCAGGAATCCATCAAGATCGGCTATATCGATCCGCTCTCCGGCGGCGGCGCCAGCGTTGGCGAAGGCGGCCTGAAGACGTTTCAGTATCTCGCCGACGAGTTGAACGCCAAGGGCGGCATCCTCGGCCACAAGGTCGAGATCGTGCCGCTCGACAACAAGACCAATCCGCAGGAAAGCCTGGTGCAGGCGCAGAAGGCGGTCGACGCCGGCGTCCACTACATCACCCAGGGCAACGGCTCGTCGGTCGGCGCGGCGCTGGAAGACTTCGTCACCAAGCACAATTCGCGCAACCCCGGCAAGGAAGTGCTCTACTTCAACTACGCCGCGGTCGATCCGGCGATGACCAACGAGAAGTGCAGCTACTGGCATTTCCGCTGGGATGCGAACTCGGACATCAAGATGGAAGCGCTGACCAACTACATGAAGGGCCAGCCGTCCATCAAGAAGGTCTATCTGATCAACATGGACTATTCGTTCGGCCAGTCGGTGCGATCAACGGCGCGCAAGATGCTGGGCGAAAAGCGGCCGGATATCCAGGTCGTCGGCGACGAGCTGCACCCGATGCTCAAGGTCACCGACTTCTCGCCCTACATCGCCAAGATCAAGGCGTCCGGCGCCGACACCGTCGTAACCGGCAACTGGGGCCAGGACTTCGCGCTGCTGCTGAAGGCGGCGGCCGACGCCGGCCTCAAGGTCAACTGGTACACCTATTATGCCGGCGGCGCCGGTGGACCGACCGCGATCAAGCAGGCCGGCCTCGAAAGCCAGGTGTTCCAGATCAGCGAAGGCGTCCCGAACTCCGGCAACAAGGCGGCGATGGATTTCGAGAAGGACTTCCGCGCCAAGACCGGCATTTCCGTGTGGTATCCGCGCGCGGTCAACGAGATGCGGATGTTCAAGGCGGCCGCCGAGAAGGCCAATTCGATCGATCCGGTGAAGGTCGCGGCCGCGCTCGAAGGCATGAAGTTCGAAGTGTTCGACGGCGGTGAAGGCTTCATCCGCAAGGATGACCACCAATTCTTCCAGCCGATCTACATCTCCTCGTTCGGCTCGCTGGCCGACAAGACCAAGGAGCCGTTCGACGAGGAAAACACCGGCTGGGGCTGGCGCATCGTGTCCAAGATCGACACCGCGCAGACGATGCTTCCGACCACCTGCAACATGAAGCGGCCCTGATCGGCCGTCTCAGTCATTCCGGGGCGATGCGCAAGCATCGAACCCGGAATCTCGAGATTCCGGGTCTGGTGCTTGCGCACCATCCCGGAATGACAAGCAGTTCATTTCAGCGACAGGTCTTTGATCACGTGAACCGTTCCAGTCTCAAGCGAGTGCGCCGTGGCTGAGCTGATCGTCATCTCGACGCTCAACGGCGTCCTGTTCGGCATGCTGCTGTTCCTGTTGTCCAGCGGGCTCACCGTCATCTTCAGCATGATGGGCGTGCTGAACTTCGCGCATGCCAGCTTCTACATGCTCGGCGCGTTTTTCGGCTTTCAGCTCACCCGCTGGATCGGATTCTGGCCGGCCCTGGTGCTGGCGCCGCTGCTGGTCGGCGCGGTCGGCATGGCGGTCGAGCGCTACGGCCTGCGCAACACCCACAAGCACGGCCATGTCGCCGAACTGCTGCTGACCTTCGGACTTGCGTTCGCGATCGAAGAGATCGTCTCGATGATCTGGGGCAAGAGCCCGGTCGACTACCGCGTTCCGGCGGCGCTCGACTTCCCCGCCTTCACCGTGTTCTCCACCAATTACCCGGCCTACAAGATCTTCATGCTTGTCGTGTCGGTTGTGATCTTCATCGCGCTGCTGGTGACGCTGAAGAAGACGCGCGTCGGCCTGATCGTGCAGGCCGCGCTGACCCATCCGAGCATGGTCGGCCATCTCGGCCACAATGTCGGACGCGTGTTCATGCTGGTGTTCGGCGTCGGCAGCGCGCTCGCCGGCCTTGCCGGCGTCATCGCCGGTCCCTCGCTGGTGACACAGTCCGACATGGCCGCGCTGCTCGGCCCGATCCTGTTCGTCGTCATCGTGTTCGGCGGCCTCGGCTCGCTGCCCGGCGCCTTCATCGCTTCGCTGTTGATCGGCTTGATCCAGACCTTCGCGGTCGCGCTGAACGGGTCGCTCGCCAGCGTGTTCGGCCCGCTCGATCCGAGCCTCGGCCCCTCGCCGCTCACCGACATCTGGAACGTCACGATCGCGCAGATCGCGCCGATCCTGCCCTATGTGCTGCTGGTGCTGGTCCTGATCTTCCGCCCCATGGGCCTGTTGGGGACGCGCGAGTCATGACCAACGCTTCCACGCCCTCCATCGCTGCGGCCAAGCAGGAGCCCGGCAGCGCCCTGAGCTTCTATGCCATCTGGCTGCTCGCAGCCATCGCGCTGGTCGTGCTGCCGCTGGTGTTCGGCGCCGGCGGCTCGCTGACCTCGTTCTGCCTGATCGGCATCGCGATCATCTTCGCGCTGTCCTACAACATCCTGCTCGGCCAGACCGGGCTGCTGTCGTTCGGACACGCGGTGCAGTACGGCCTCGGCGGCTTCCTCGCCGTGCACGTCATGAACGCGGTCGCGAGCCACAACTGGCCGATCCCGCTGCCGGTGATCCCGCTGGTCGGCGGCATCGGCGGCATGGCATTCGCCCTCCTCGTCGGCTGGGTGATGACCAAGCGCGCCGGCACCGTGTTCGCGATGATCTCGCTCGGCATCGGCGAACTGGTCGCCTCGTCGTCGCTGATCCTGCGCAGCGTGTTCGGCGGCGAGTCCGGCATCACCACCGACCGCACCTCGCTGATGCCGATGTTCGGCTGGACCTTCGGACCGCAGATCCAGGTCTACTACCTGATCGCGTTCTGGGTGATGGTCTCGGCGATCGCGATGTACGCGCTGACCCGCACGCCGCTCGGGCGGATCTGCAACGCGGTGCGCGACAATCCGGAGCGCGTCGAGTTCATCGGCTACGATCCGCATGTGGTGCGCTATCTCGCCTACATGTTCGCCGGCTTCTTTGCCGGCATCGCCGGCGGGCTGACCGCGATCAACTTCGAGATCGCCAACTCGGCCTATCTCGGCGCGACGCAATCGGGCCTCGTGCTGTTCTCCGCGTTCATCGGAGGCACCGCCTATTTCTTCGGTCCGATCCTCGGCGCCATCCTGGTGACCTATCTGCAGCTTGGGCTGACCAGCGTCACCTCGGTCTGGCAGCTCTATTTCGGCATCATCTTCATCGGGATCGTGATGTTCGCGCCCGGCGGCATCGCCGGCATCCTGATGAAGCACCGTCCGCTGATCCGCGCCGGAACGCTTGGTTCCGTGATCCCGTCCTACCTGGTCGCGGCGATCCCGACGCTGGCGCTGGCGCTCGGTATCATCCTGACCATCGAGACCGTCGCGCGCTTCTCGGGCGGCGACGCGATCAACCTGCTCGGCATCCCGTTTGTCGCCACCGCGCCGACGACCTGGGTCGCTGCGGCAGTCCTGCTCGTCGGCGGCTTCCTGGTCGCGCGCATCACCTGGCGGCGCGTTGCGGAAGCCTGGGATCGCGCCGCGACGGTGGCCCGTGACCGGGGGTATCTCGCATGACCGCAGCCATCCAAGTCAACGCCGTCGAGAAGAGCTTCGGCAATGTCGCCATCATCCGCGACCTCAATCTGAGCGTCGCCAAGGGCGAGCGTCACGCCATCATCGGCCCCAACGGCGCCGGCAAGTCGACGACGTTCAACCTGATCAGCGGCCACATCAAGCCGACCTCGGGCGAGATCCGCCTCAACGGCGAGGTGACCTCGGGCTTGCGGCCGTTCGAGATCAACCGGCGCGGGCTGTCGCGCTCGTTCCAGGTCACCAACGTGTTCGCCCGCATGACGGTGTGGGAGAACGTCCGCTGCGCCGTGCTGTGGGCGACCGGCCACCGCTACGCGTTCTGGAAGAACGTCGACAATCTGCCCGAGGTGAAGCAGCGCACCGCGCAGATCCTCGACGACATCCATCTCAGCCATCGCCGCGACGTGCCGGCGGGACTCTTGACCTATGCCGAGCAGCGCGAGCTGGAGATCGGCATCACGATCGCGGGCGGCGCCAGCGTCATCATGCTGGACGAGCCGACCGCGGGCATGAGCCATGCCGAGACCGAGCGCGCCGTCGCACTGATCCGCCGCCTCACCGAAGGGCGCACGCTCGTCATCGTCGAGCACGACATGAGCGTGGTGTTCGGCCTCGCCGACCGCATCTCGGTCTTGGTCTACGGCCACATCATCGCCTCCGGCACGCCCGAGGAGATCCGCGGCAATCCGAAGGTCAAGGAAGCCTATCTCGGCGAGGAGGTCGACTGATGCTCGAGGTCAGGAATCTTCACGCCTATTACGGCAAGAGCCACATCCTGCAGGGCGTCGATCTCGACATCGCGGCCGGCGAGGTCGTGAGCCTGCTCGGGCGCAACGGCGTCGGCCGCTCCACCACCGTCAAGGCGATCATGGGCGAGGTGCCGCCGCAGGGCACCATCCGCTTCAAGGGCCAGGACATTGCGGGCCTGCCGAGCCACAAGATCGCCCGCCTCGGGCTCGGTTATGTGCCCGAACATCGCGACATCTTCCCGGGGCTGACGGTGCGCCAGAACCTGATCCTCGGCATCAAGGACCCGCGCCGCCCCGGCAAGTGGCGGCTGCAGGAGATGCTCGACATGTTTCCGAACCTCGCCGCGCGCGCCGACACGCCGGCGGGCGTGCTGTCGGGCGGCGAGAAGCAGATGCTGACCACCTGCCGCACGCTGCTCGGCGACCCCGAACTGATGATGATCGACGAGCCGACCGAAGGGCTGGCGCCGCTGATCGTGCAGCAGGTCGGCGAGCTGATCGCCCGGATCGCCAAGGCCGGCGTCGCCATTCTCCTGGTCGAGCAGAAGCTGTCGATCGCGATGAAGATCTCGAACCGGGTCTACATCATGGGCCACGGCCGCGTCGTGTTCGAAGGCACACCCGACCAGCTCAAGAGCAATGCGGCCGTTCGCGAGGAATGGCTCGAGGTGTAGGCGGGCAGCGGCGGATCGACAAAGCAATCAAACGTCGGCGTAGCAGCGCCATAAGTCAGTTCGCGAACACGACCCAGACCAGCGCGACCAAGAGACTGTGGAAACAAATTATCGAAACCAGGAATAGCCAGTCGTCTCTGGTCATCGGGCCGAAGGCCTCGGCCGAAGCGCGGCGACAGCGACACGCGAGTTGGGAAAGGAGGTTCGACCGCATGGAACTGCCCTAGCGGAGGACGATCCGCCAGGTCTTGCTAGTCTGTGCCAGCTACTTGATACCTCGTGTCAGCCCATCACCGACCGCCATTCGAACTGCGATAGGCCCTCGGCGTGAGGCCGGTCCAGCGGACGAACGCATGTGTGAAGGAAGAGACCTCGCTGTAGCCCAATAGCCATGCGATCTTGGAAATGGGCAGCTCCTCATCTTCGAGGTAATGGCGGGCAAGGGCAATTCGAAACGCCTTGAGAACGTCTGAAAAGTCCGCCCCTTCCGATGACAATGCTCGAGCGAGAGTTCTCCGGCTCATGCCAAGACGACGCGCGACCGCCTCGGCATTGGCTTTGCCGTGCGGAAGCAAATGGGCGATGTGTCCTTCGACGCGAGACCGCAAGCTGCTTCGTCTTGGTGCCCGGTTACGAAGCGCTTCGTCGGCATATTGAAGCAGCATCCTGTTGAGATGCAAATCCGCACCGACGACAGGCAATGCGCCGATCCGGGACGGAAACAAGAGCTCGTCCCTGTCCGCTGCAAATTCGATCTCGCATCCGAGAAGAGATCGAACATCCAACGGCGTTTCTCGTCTGGCGTGCCTCAGCTTGATTTGCTTCGGCACCAGCCTGCCGTCAGTCAGTGCGCGGCAAATACGGATCAGCGTAACCAGCCAGAACTCCGCATGGTGACGATCCGACGACCGATCGATGTTGACATATTCGAACCCGATGGCGAAGCCGCGATCCAGAGAGCTCCGCAACCGCACGCCCTCGTTGTTGATCGAGCAGTAGCGTCCGCCGATTCGCAAGGCGTCAACGAGATGCTCCGATGAAGCCATGACGTAGTACAGAAGCCCGATCTCGCCCAACTCGAAGCCTTGAGCCAGATGGAGTCCGAAGCAGTCGTCCTGCAATTCCCTTGCGGCGAGTTCGAGCAGCCTGACCTGCGCTCGCGCATCGATCCGGCGCTTGCGGTCCTCGACGTCGTCGATTGCCAGGCCTGCAGCCGACACGATCGGGGCCGGATCAACCTGCGCATCCCGCAGCCGGGCACATGTGAGACGCGCGATCCCCCCGGCAGAGCTCGGTATCGACGGCAAGGCGCTTGCAAGGCGTGTGGCGGTTTTCATTCGGCACCGAACTGTGTTCGTGGCTCAGCGTCGGGAGCTTCCGGAATCGTATTTTGACCTATGTCAAACGAGCTCATGGGTTCGGGGCATCCGCTGACACCATCTCGCAATTTAAAGACCCAGGATCACAAGACGCAACGGACACAAATCATCTAGCCGATTGCTTCGCGGCCACTCCATTTCTGCCTTAAACGACGGCAGTCGGCTTCCAATGGGCCCGCGCAGGGGCGAACTCGTGATGGGCTTGGTCAAGCATGCAAATTCGCTGGGACAGGCGATTGGCGCCGAAGCGAACAGCCATATGAGCTAGGTCGTGGTTGGAGAAACACGTGCCCAGCATAGCGGCATTCATCGTTCAATTCATTACATGATCATTGAAGGCGAGGCCGCCGGCACCTGGCGTTACTCGTTTTCCATCGGCAATCGCAACTTCTCAGGAACGGTCCAGGCGGTCCTGGGATTGCTGGCGGCACGCCGCGTAAGGATGAAGATCGATCGGATGCTAAGGCAAAACGCGTCAACCGATCATCAAGGCCGGCAGCGGCCGGAGAAAGAGGGCGAGACGCCCTCTCCGCCCGTCCCACCGGCCGATCCCAAGGACTAGCGCGGCCGTGTAGCCGCGCTAGCCCGGCCGGAGCAACGCCACGACATCGCCCGCGCGCAGCGTCTGGCCGGGCTTCACCGGCACCGACGCGATACGGCCTGCCGCGGGCGAGAGCACCGAAATCTCCATCTTCATGGACTCGATGATCGCGAGAGTGTCGCCGGCTGCGACCTCGGCGCCCTCCTCGACCAGGATCTTCCAGATGTTGCCGGGCACTTCCGAGAAGGCCCCCAGCTGACCATCGGGAATACCGGTCGCGGCGACGCTCGCATCGACCGATTCCGCCGGCGCCTCGTCGAGCTTCATCTCGCGCCAGCGCTGGCGCTCGGCGTCGAACGCTGCCTGCTGCGTTGCCTTGAACGCGGCGATCGACGGCTGCGTCTCGGCCAGCGACTTGGCGTAGTCGGCGTAGGAGAATTCGCCCTCTTCGATCCTGATGTCGTACTGCCCGTGCGGGAATGCAGCGCGTGCGTCCAGGAGCTCGTCGGCACCGACCGGGAAGAAGCGGATCTTGTCGAAGAACCGCAGCAGCCAGGGATGGCCTGATGCAAACACCCGCGTGGTGCGCCAGGTGTTCCAGACCTGGACGGTGCGGCCGAACAGCTGATAGCCGCCCGGCCCCTCCATGCCGTAGATGCACATATAAGCGCCGCCGATGCCGACCGCGTTCTCGGGCGTCCAGGTCCGCGCCGGGTTGTACTTCGTGGTCACCAGCCGATGCCGCGCGGTCGAGCGGGGTTGCCACCGGCGCGCCGAGATAGACGTCGCCGAGGCCGAGCACGAAATAGTCGGCGTCGAACACGATGCGGCGGACATCGTCCTCGCCGGCGAGGCCATTGATGCGCCGGATGAACCCGACATTCGACGGACACCACGGCGCATCCACGCGCACCAGCTCCTGATATTTGCGCATCGCAAGCTCGGCCTCCGGATCGCGCCACGACAGTGGCAGATGCACGGTGCGGCTCGGCACCCGCATCGCGTCGACCGGCGGCAATTCGCGCTCGATCCGCTTGAGCACGTCGAGCAATTTTCCGCGCGACAACGCTGTGCCGTCATAATGGATCTGCAGCGAGCGGATGCCGGGCGTCAGATCGATCAGGCCGCCGAGCTTCGCCTCCTCCAGCGCCTGCGCCAGCACATGCACGCGCAGCCGCAGCGCGATGTCGAGCTCCATCGGGCCATATTCGACCAGGAGATTGTCGTCGCCGGCGCGGCGATAGACCACCGGGATCGGGCCGTCATCATTGCGACCGACGATCGCCGATCCAAGTTCGGGCGCGCGCAGCACCGTGGGGCCGGCAACCGGATCGTCGCGTTTGACCGGCACGAAGCGGACGGTGTCGCCGGGCCTGAGCTGGCCAACCTTCCAGAGCTCGTCGCGGGCGACGACGGCCGGACAGACGAAGCCGCCGAGGCTCGGTCCGTCGGGCCCCAGAATGATCGGCATGTCGCCGGTGAAGTCGATCGAGCCGACGGCATAGGCGTTGTCATGGATGTTCGACGGATGCAGCCCGGCTTCGCCGCCATCGGCGCGGGCCCAGCGCGGCTTCGGCCCGATCAGCCGCACGCCGGTGCGGGCGCTGTTGAAGTGCACCTCATAGTTCGCCGCGAACAGCGTCTCGATATCCTCATCGAGGAAGAAGTCCGGCGCGCCGTGCGGGCCATAGACGACGCCAATCTGCCAGGCCGATGTGAGCTGTGGCCGCTCGTCCTCCGCGGCGCGCCGCGGCGCGACAAGGCCCGGCCGCTCGGCGCCGATATGCAGGACGTCGCCGGCCTTCAGCGAGCCCGTCGCATGGCCGCCGAAGGCGCCGAGCGCAAACACCGCCCGCGACCCGAGAATCTGGGGCACGTCGATGCCGCCGCGCACGGCGAGATAGCTGCGCTGGCCCGGCCCCTTGATGCTGCCGATCGCAAGCGTCTGGCCGGCGCGCACCGTGACCGGCTCGTCATAAGCGACATCGGCACCGTCGAGCGACGCCTTCATCCGCGCGCCCGAGAGCGCGACGATCGCGTCGGTGTTGAAGCGCAAGGTCGGTCCGTTGACCGTCAGCTCCAGCGCCGTCGCTACTTCCGGATTTCCAACCACGCGATTGGCGAGGCGAAACGATCGCTCGTCCATCGGCCCGCTCGGCGGCACGCCGACATGCCAGAGATGCAGGCGGCCGGGCAATTCCTGCACCCCGCTCTGCGCCCCCGGCGCGACGACGTCGATGGTGCGCGGGCGATAGGCGAAGGCGCCGAGCACACTCGTTGCCACCTGGCCGCCGCGGAACACGTCGGAGGCTGCAATGGCGCGCAGATAGTCCAGATTGGTCTCGATGCCGGCTACGACCGTATGGTCCAGCGCCTTCGAAAGCCGCGAGATCGCGGCCTCGCGCGTCTCGGCCGAGACGATGATCTTGGCCAGCATCGGATCGTAGAACGGCGACACTTCGGTGCCGGTCTCGATCCAGCCGTCGATCCGCGCATCCGGCGAAAAGCTGACCTGCGTCAGCCGGCCCGCGCTCGGCCGGAAGCCGGCACCCGGGTTCTCGGCATAGAGCCGCACCTCGATCGCCGCGCCCTTTGGGGCGAGCGCGCCCGCCTGGCCGAGCACGTCGTCGCCGGCCGCCTGCCGGATCATCCATTCGACGAGGTCGACGCCGGTGACCTGCTCGGTAACGGGATGCTCGACTTGGAGACGGGTGTTCACCTCGAGGAAGTAGAAATCCTCACGCTCGACGTCGTAGATGAACTCCACCGTGCCGGCGGACTCGTACGACACGGCCTTGCCGAGCGACACCGCGGCCGCATGCAGCCGCCGGCGGATGTCGGCCGACAGTCCCGGCGCAGGCGTCTCCTCAAAGACCTTCTGGTTGCGCCGCTGCAGCGAGCAATCGCGTTCGCCGAGCGCGACCACGTCGCCCTTGCCGTTGCCGAAGATCTGCAACTCGATATGGCGGGCCCGGGCGACGAACCGTTCGAGATAGACCCGGGCATCGCCGAAGCTTGCCCGCGCGGTGCGTTGCACCGATTCGAAACGCTCGCGCAGCGTCGCCATGTCGTGGCACAGCTGCATCCCGATGCCGCCACCGCCCGCCGTGCTCTTCAGCATCACCGGGAAGCCGATCGCTTCGGCCTGCTGCACCGCCTCGTCGATGGTCTCCAGCAGCCCGGAGCCCGGCAACAATGGCACGCCGCTGCGCTCGGCGATCTCCCGCGCCTTGTGCTTGAGACCGAAGGCGTCGAGATGCTCCGGCCGCGGCCCGATGAATTTGATGCCGTGCCCGGCGAGCCGCTCGGCAAAGCGGCGGTTCTCCGACAGGAAGCCGTAGCCGGGATGCACCGCCTGCGCACCGGTCGCGAGGCACGCCGCCATGATCGCATCGACATTGAGATAGCTCTCCGCGGCGGGCGCAGGACCGATCCGCACCGCCTCGTCGGCGTCGAGCACCGGCCGGGTGAAGCGGTCGGCGTCGGAATAGACCGCCACCGAGCCGATGCCCATGCGGCGCAATGTTCTGCCGATCCGCCCGGCGATCTCGCCGCGGTTGGCAATCAGGACCTTGCTGAACATGCCTCACGCCTCCGGCTCGACGATCGCGACGTCGAAGATCGTCACCTGAACCGGCGTCGGAAAGAATCCGTTGCAGGGGTTGTTGATCTGCGGACAGTTCGAGATCAGGCACAGCACGTCCATCTCGGCGACCAGCTCGATGGCGTCGCCCGGCTTGGAGACGCCATCGACCACGGTGAAATTGCCGACGGGACCGATCGGCACGTTCATGAAGAAGTTGAGATTCGGCACGATGTCGCGCTTCGACATGCCGTATTTCGCGGCTTCAATCACGAAATTCTCGCGGCAGGCGTGCTGGTAGCGGGTCTGGTGCCCGAACCGCACGGTGTTGCTTTCGCAGGAGCAGGCACCCGCCGAGGTGTCGTGCAGGCCGCAACTGTCTGCCGTCACGCGCAGCATCACGCGACCTTCGTTGGACATGATCCTGGTGCCCAGCCCGACATAGGCCGAGCCCTGCGCGCACAGCGTATCCTGGCCGCTGTAGCGCTCGCCGAAATCACCGGCGCAATAGAACAGCGTGTCGACCGCCTGCTGGCCATGGCTATCGGTGATCCGCAGCGTCTGCCCCTTGCGGATGATCGCCGACCACGGCTTGCGCGCGGGAATTTCGACATCGAGAACGATGCGGCCGCCGGTGCGAACAGATTGAACAGTCATCGCACGGCTCCTTCCAGGGTTTCGCCGAGATACAGCGCGTTGTTCTCGTAGGCGCGGACCGCTTCCGCGGTGGCGGTCCGGCACAGATCGTCGGCCGCCGGCGCGGCCGCGCGGTAGCGCACGATCTCCACGCCCGCCTGCGGATAGGCTTTCGCGGGATCGAGCGGATGCGGGCAGTTCGACAGCGCGATCAGAAGGCCCATCTCCGCGCGCAGATCGACGAAATCGCCCTTCTGCCGCCGCTGCTCCGACCAGACAAACTTGCCGTCGGCGTCGATCGCGACCGGTGCGAAGAAGCTGACGCAGGGATGGACGTCGCGGCGATCAAGGCCAAGCTTGGCCGCGGCGAGAATGAAATTGTCACGTGTGTTGCGGAAATTGCCTTCGCCGTATTTGGCCACGTTGGTCGCCGCGGTCGAGCCGCCGACCACAGCATCATGCGCGGCGCCGCTGTCCTCGGTGATGCCGAGCAGCGCGCGCCCCATGTCGGACAGCAGCACCCGGCCCTTCTGCAGCCGCGCCGCCCACTGCACCTTGATGGTGTCGGCGTGGTTGAGCCGCTCGGTGGTGTCGGCGCTGTTCCAGGCGAGCAGGCTGACGGTCGACGTCCCCGACGTATTGACGATGCGTAGCGTATCGCCGCGGTTCAGCCGGGTGGTCCAGTACCAGCCGGACGGGATCGTCTCACGGTGAATGACCGTGTCGGCGTCGATCGGCGCGGTGTCGCGCGCAGTCGGCGCCGGCAGTGCCCGCGGCGCGTGCTCCTGCCCCGCCGCCTTCAGCTCGTTATACCGCCGGGTATGCGCGGCGATCTCGGCCTTTTGTTCCTCTGACAGGATCATGGTTGCTCCTTCAAGACGAGAGCGCCGGGCCGTCCCGGCTGATGCTCCTTGCCTGACCGGGTCGTCCCGGTCGGAGCTGGTTGAACTGACGACCGCAGCTCCGCGCTGCGGCGCGGAAAGATCTCGAGGTCGCGCGACACCGTGGCGCCGTAGCGGTCGCGCTCCTCAGGCCGGTTGCGCTGCCGCTCCAGCGCGATCACGCGCGTCGCGAGTCCGAAGGCTTCGCTGAGGTCATGCGTCACCATCACGACCGTCAGATGGGTCTCGTTCCAGAGCCGCTTCATCAAGAGATGGATGTCGGCGCGTATGCCGGGATCTAGCGCGCCGAACGGCTCGTCGAGCAGCAGGATCTTCGGGCCGCGCATGATCGCCTGTGCCAGCGCGAGCCGCTGCTGCATGCCGCCCGACAGCGCCGACGGATATTTGCCCTCCTGGCCGGCGAGCCCGACCTCAGCGAGCAGCTTCATCGCTTCGTCAGTGGCGGCGCGGCGCGCGGCGCCGAACAGCCGGCCGGTGAATTTGGCGTCGCGCAGTTCGCGGCCGAGCATGACGTTCTGCAGCACGGTCAGATGCGGAAACACCGAGTAGCGCTGAAACACGACGCCGCGATCGGCGTCCGGCTCGCCGGGCAACGGCTTGCCGTCGACCAGGATCTGCCCGCGGGTGGGCTGCTCCTCGCCGAGCAGCATGCGGAGCAGCGTGGTCTTGCCGCAGCCGGACGGGCCGACCAGCGCGATGAAGGCGCGCGGCTCGACCTCCATCGTGATGCGCTCGAGCACGATATGGTCGCCATATTCCTTCCACACGTCGTCGAAACGGATCGCGCTCATTCCGCCCTCACCGAGGCAAACCACGGAAATAGTTTCCGCTGCGTGACGCGCAGGCCGACATCGATCAGGAACGCCAGCAGCGTGATCCAGGCGACGTACGGGATGATGACGTCCATCGCGAGATAACGGCGGACCAGGAAGATCCGGTAGCCGAGCCCGGAATCGGATGCGATCGCCTCGGCTGCGATCAGGAACAGCCACGCCGGCCCGAGCTGCAGGCGCAGCACGTCGATCAGCCGCGGCAGGGTTTGCGGCATCGCGACGCGTAGCGCGATCTGCCAGGTCGAGGCGCCGAGCGTCTGTGCCTTGACGATCTGCTCGCGCGGCAGCTCCTGCACCTTCATGGCGAGATCGCGGATCATGCAGGGCAACGTCCCGATCACGATCAGCGCGATCTTGGAATTCTCCCCGAGCCCCATCACGATGAACAGGATCGGCAGCAGCGCCAGCGGCGGCACCATCGAGGTCACCGACACGAATGGACCGAGCATGGCATTGGCGCCCGGCAACAGCCCGATCACGATGCCGAGCACCAGGGCCGCCACCGTCGAGATCGCCAGCGCCGAGCCCAGCCGCCCCAGGCTGGCGACGGTGTCGGAGGCCATCAGATAGCCGCCGGTGCGTGGGTCAACCTCGAACGCCATCTGCTTGACCGCCTGCACCATGCTCGGTAGCGCCGGCAGCAGCTTGTCGTTCGGGTTCTGCGCGAGCCGCGCGCTGGAGCCGGCGAAGTACGCGATTGCGACCAATACGAACGGCAGCGCGAGCAGATAGAACCGCGTCTGCCGTCCCGGCCGTATGTTCACAAGTCGCATGGTCGGCTCCTGCCTGATGCGGCACTACATGGTCACAGCTTGCCCTTGGCGGCTTCGTCCATGTAAGTCGGGTCGAAGCGCAGCTTGACGTTCGACTTGTCGCCGAGCACCGACTTGTCGGCGAGTTCGATGCCGACCGCGTCGGCCGACTTCGCGCCCTTGCCGAGCAGGTCCTTCTCGAACAGGAACTTGCGCACGCGATCCATGGTCACGCCGACCGTCTGGCTGCGCGTGAAGGCTTCGGCATCGGTCGCCTTGTCGAACAGTTTTGTGGTCGAGAGCTGGCTGTCGAAGCCAGCAAGGTCGGTGCCGGAGGCCTTGGCCATCGCTTCCTTGGCGGCCTTCGCGGCAGGATCGTTCGCCGTCATTTTCGACAGCGTCTCGTACCAGATGCCGACCAGCGCCTTGGCGAAATCCGGATTGTCCTTGGCGACCGCGGTGTTCACCACCATCAGGTCCATGATCTCGCCGGGGATCTGCGAGGAATCGAACACCTTCTTCGCATCGGGCGAGCCGAGGATTTCCGTCACGATCGGATTCCAGGTCACCACCGCGCTGACGTCAGGCGTCTTATAGGCGGCCGCGATATCGGCGTCGGAGGTGTTGACGACCTTGACGTCCTTCTCGCTCAGCTTGCTGGTCTCGAGCGCGCGCGCCAGCAGATAATGCGACACCGAGAACTCGACCAGGTTGACCGTCTGGCCCTTGATCGCGGCGAGATCGGCCTTGTTCTTCAGGATCACGGCATCATTGCCGTTGGAGAAATCGCCCATCACGACCGCTGTCGTGTCGACGCCGCCGGCTGCCGGAATCGACAGTGCGTCCATGTTGGTGATGGTGACGGCGTCATAGCCGCCGGCGGTGTACTGGTTGATCGATTCGACGTAATCGTTGAACTGCTTGACCTCGATCGCGATGCCGTATTTATCGGCCCATTTCTTGACGATGCCGGTGTCGGCCGCATAACCCCACGGCATCCACCCGACATAGATCGACCAGGCGACCTTGAAGCTTTTCTTCGGCGCGGCGTCGGCCGCAGGCGCAGCCGCCAGCACGACCGCGCAGCCGATGACAACAGAGCGAAGGAAGAAAACGAATTTGTTCATTGCCGATCCCTCTTGCGAAATTTCACAAAAAGGGACTGGCGAAAAGACCATCGCTCCGCCAATCCCTTGGCTGACGAGGTCTCCCGGGCTTTTATCCCGCCGTGCACCTGCGGGGATGTCTCCCCCGCAAGCGGCTGCTCTCGGACCAGCATCTTGCTCGGCAAGATCGGAACCCTAGCGGCCAACTCGACGCCATTGATGCACGAGGCGTGCCAGCCGACCGGCAATTGAATCTCATGAGATTTTTTCGCACGCACTGCGCCGCAGCGACGGCGCCTTGCTTAAAGATTGCGCAGACCTGCTCAGAATTGGCTCTGTCCTCTCGCCACCGACGTCAGCAGGATCACACGATGGCTGATGTCGAGGGGAGTTCGATGCGCAAGCTTCTGAGCATTCTGTGCGCCGGCCTCTGGCGCGGGCTGCACGGCCGGTTCGGCCTGGTGCCGAAGTCCGACGTGAAAGGCTGATCGCAAGATCAAAAAAAAGGGCCCCGCTCTGCAGCGGGGCTCCTGTCCAAGGATCCTATTTCCGATCGGAGTTTTGCGCCGGCGTCTGCGGGCTTTGGCCTGGGCCTGACGACGGCGGATTGTTGTTCTGGTTGGGCTGGCTGGGCTGCGCATCCCGGCCGGCATTTGGCTGGTTGCCGCTGCCCTGACCGACGGTCGACTGGTTCTGCGGTGCAGCCTGGCCCGTCGTATTCTGCTGCGGAGCCTGCTGCTGAGCGGACGGCTGATTTCCGCTCTGGCCGGTTGTCGACTGGTTCTGCGGCGAGTTCGCCTGACCCGTGGTCTGCCCGATCGTATTCTGCTGGGCAGGCTGCTGAGCGCCGGTCTGGCCGGTCGACTGGTTCTGCGGCGCGTTGTTGGTCTGACCAGTCGTCTGTCCAGTCGTGTTCTGCTGGGTGCGGCTCTGGCCGACCGTCGACGACGCGCCCGCGCCCTGACCGATCCGATCGGACAGGCCGAGTGCGGTCACCGTGCGCGTGTCGACGCTGCCGCTGGTCGTGATGCCTTCTCGACGCTGGAAGGTGATCAGCGCCTCGCGAGTCCGCGATCCCAATACGCCGTCGGCCTCGCCGACCAGCAGGCCGCGGTCGATCAGCACCTGCTGCACCTCGCGGATCTGCTGCGGGTTCAGGTCCATCATCGCAACGCTACCGCCACCACCGCCGCCGCGATGGCTGAAGCGCGTCCGCGGTCCGACCGGGACCACGTCGACGACACGGCGCTCGCGATCGAGGAATACGACCTCATCCTCGACGACGAAGAAGCTGTCGTCGCGATAATACGGGAACGCATCGATCAGCGCCGGGAAGGCGGCGACCGACACCACGTTGAACCTCCGCGGCACCACCACGCCCGGATTGACCGCGAAGTTGATCGTGCTGACATTGACGCGCGGGGCGTTACGCGCCGACAGCACCGAGCGCTGGATCGTGCTCTGCTGCTGCGCGGTCACGGTGCGCCCGGCCTCGGTCTGGACCGTGGCGTTCGACTGGGCCTGGGTCTGAGCGGTTGTCCCGGTTTGTCCCTGCGCCTGACCGGTGGTCTGTCCGGAGTTCATCCGGTTTTGCGTCGTACCGGACTGCGGAGCGGCCGCGCCCGTGGTCTGGCCGGCTCGCGTATTCGGGGCCGCCGTTGTGCCTTGGCCGGTGGTCGTGTTCGCGCCCTTTGCTTGGCCCGTGGTCCTGCTCTGGCCGGTTGTCGTGTCCGCCTTGCCTTGAGTTTTGCCTTGAGCCTTGTCCTGAGCCGTCCCTTGGCCGGTCGTGGTGCCCTGGCCGCGGTTCGCGGTGTTGGCGCGATTCTCCTGCTGCTGCTGGCTTTGCCGCGTCGTGGCGCTGCCGCGTTCGCGGGATTCAGATCGGCCCATCTGCTCGCGCTGGTTTCGGCTCTGGCCGACGGTCTGCTCCTGCTTGCTCTGGCTGCGCTGACCCTGCTCGGCGCGGCCGCTCTCGCGGGCCCGGCCGGTGGTCTGGCTGCGCTCGGCCGCACCGCGGCCCATTTGACCTTCAGCCCGACCGCTCTCAGCCCGACCGCTCTCTCGTGCGCCGCCCTGGCCGCGGCCGGCCGTCATGCCTTCGCTTCGAGACGCCCCGGGACTGCCATGCATTGCGCCGCCGGAACTACCGCCCGACGGGCCTGCGGATCGGCCGTGTTCACCACCGCCGCCGCCCGCGCCGACGCTTCCGCCGCCACCCACGCTGCCACCGCCGCCGCCCTCGCGCATGCCCTGCGCCGATGCGAGACTGACGCCGGCCAACAGTACAGCCGTCGTCAGCAGAAATTTGCTCTTCATGATCTTGCTCTGCATTACCGATTCCTCCTGGAGTTTGGCGGCTACCCGAATTGCGAAGCCGGCACCAATGGCCGGCACGCTCCGCACCGCGGCCGCATTCCAACAAAGCCGGCGAGGACGCGGCACAGCCGTGCGCGCTTTTCACCGGTGAACTGTGAGAAAACAGCGTCGCCGCCCGCACCGTTCCTAGATGCCGGCGCGACGCGACATTTCGCGCGACATTTCGCGCCAAGGGAACTGCCGCGCGATCATCCTTCAGGAACCGATGGCCGCGCTTTCCCGTTTTGAAATGAAGCGTGGGTTCGCCGTCACGTCGATGTTCAGCGAGCTCGCGCGGATCATCATCCGCTGCGACCGGCGGAAGATCGGAACAGGTTCCGTTCGGCTTTGAACATTTGCTTCGCCGTCAACGGCAGCACCACTGCGCCCACCTCGCCAGCCAGGCCTGTTGCAGGCCCGGGTTCGTTGCAGACGCCGCCATTCGCAACCAATGCCCCCCTACCCCGTTGACCGGCTGGGCAATCATCATCGAGGAGGATCCCATGAGGAAGACAGGGCTTGTTCTTGCAACAGTCGGTGCGCTTGGGGTGAGCGCCATCGCAGCCCCGGCGCCCGCCGAAGCACGGTGGGGACACGGCGGGTGGGGGTGGGGTCCCGCGCTCGCAGGCGGATTGATTGCCGGCGCAGTCGTCGGCGGCCTCGCCTCGTCAGCCTACGGCTATCCGGGCTATGGCTATGGTTACGGCTACCCCGGCTACGGTTACGGCTATTCGCCCGCCTATTACGGCGGCGGCTATGCCTATGATGACGGCTATTACGCTGCGCCCTATCGTTGGGGCGGCGGCTACACCACGACATATTATAGCGGATACCGGCCGGCCTATTACGGCTACCGCTATCGTCACGTGGTGCGCCCGGCATACGCCTATTATCGCGGCGGCTACCCGCGCTGGCATCATCGCTGGCGTCATTGGTGAGATCGGCCGGACCGACGCGGCGCGGCCAGCCGGGCTGACCGGCGACGGCACGGGTCGACCGGGTTGAGCAGCAGCGCTACCCGGCGACCCGCAGCGCGGTCACCGCGACGCAAGAATTGCCTAACGGAATCAGCACCACCTGCGCGCCGTTCGGCAGCGCCATCGTCGCGAGATCACCGAGCGAGCCGGTCTGTCCGTTGATTTTGGCGAGCTCGGCGGCAACCGTCGAGCAATTCTCCGTCCGCGGCGTCACCCGCACCAGATTGCCTTCGCAGGACGATCCGACCGGCGCGGCAAACACGATGCCGGCGGCCTGCTGATTGGCGGCGGGCGTGGTCTGGCTGGGCTGGTTAGATGCGAGCGCGACCAGCGACTGCACCGAATGCGAATTGCCGGCCTTGGCGTCCCACTGCGACTGCGCGGTGTAGTTGGAGTTCATCGCGAGGCCGCGGCCGAGCGTCCCGAACAGATTGGCGCAGGTCACGATGTTGCCCTGCCGCGCGTGCTCGTCGAACACGGTCGGTTGCTGGCCCGCCTGCTGCGGCGAAACAGATGCCGCGGCCGACGGCAGCGTCGGTGCTTCCTGCGGGCGCTGCTTGTGCGGCTGCGGCTTCGCGGCGGCGGCGGGCTTCTTGGCCGGCGCGGGCGTGGCCGGCTGCAGCGGCATCGGCTGCGACTGGGCCGGCTGCATCTGCTGGGCATAGCCCACGACGCCGGCTGCACTGAGCGCCGCCACGACGACCGCCGTGAAAATCAGGATGGGGGTCTTCAGTCGCATCGACGTATTCATCCTCTCGTCCCGCACTTCGATGCGTCGCTCCGGATTCCGGATCCGCATGCAGCTTGTCGTCTCATTTCAGTTTCGCCAGCACGCCTGACAGTCCGTCCAGCGGCGCCTCCAGCGCGATCGGCCCTTGCGGCAGCTGATAGGACACGCGGCACGGCGTCGCCGCGCGGATGTGTCGCCTCAGCACATTGCCGATCGCGACCGTGGCGAAGCAGAAACTGCCATCGCAGCGGTCGGTCTGCGCGACGATGCGGTCCGGACTGTCGCCCATCGCGAGCTCGATCTGCGCGCCGACCCCGGCGGCGGCGGGAATCCGCATCGCCATCAGCGGTTTGCCGTCGGCGGTCGCGATCAGCGACCAGTTGAAGGCGACCGCGCCCTGCGCATTGACGATCGATTGCGTGACGTTGCAGACGCGGCGCTTCGATTTGAGACTCTCGTCGCAAATCAGGGTCCAGTTCTTGAACGGCTGGATCATCCGCCTGAACTCGCCGAGCGTCTCGCCCTCCGGCACCACGACGTCCGACGGCTTCACGGCGTAGGCGCCAGGCGGCGCGCCCTGCGCGGCCGCGTTCGCCGCCGCCCCGAGCCAGATCGCCAAAGCCAGACACGCCAGCCGCCTCGTCGCCGTCAGCGTCAATTGAGCGTCAGGCTCACGCCGGCGCTGACGCCCCAGTCGCCGCCGGCGGTGGTTGCCGCGGCGTTGGTGCGCAGCTTGCCGTTCTCGCTGGTGTAGCCGATGCCGAAGGCGAGCGCGCCCTGGCTGCGCCAGACGCCGCCGCCCGCCGAGGCGCTCACCTTGCCGGGCCGGTCGTCATAGCGCAGCGATGCGGCAGCCATGCCGATCGCGGCCGCCCGCCAGGCGTCCTGCCGTACCTCGCCGATCTGGCCGTTGAGCTGCTGGAACGCGCTGTTGAGCTGATTGACGTTGACCGCATCGGTGCCGAGGACGCCGGGCGCCACGTTGCTGATGGTCACTGGCGCGCCGTTGCCGCTGTTCAGCGTCAGCTTGTTGGTGGTGTTGCCGGAACCGTCGGAGTCGTAGCGGATCGAGCTCGACGCAACCGCCTGGAGCTGGCTGACATTGACCGCATCGGTCGCCGCCGAGCCCGCGGCAACGTTGGTGACGCGGCGTTCGGCGCCGGATGAGCCGACCGACACTTCGCCGGTCGCAACGCCGGCGACGGTCTTGCCGACCACAGGCGTATAGGCCGCGTCGCTCAGATTGGCCGTGGTGGTGGCGTTGGCGCCGAGCGCCAGCGAATTGGCCGCCGTCGCCTTGGCGCCGGCGCCGATCGCGACCGAGTTGTCGGCCGACGCCGCAGAGCCGTTGCCCATCGAGATCGCATTGCTGCCGCTCGCGACCGACTGCGGCCCGATCGCGACGCTCTCCGCGCCGGTCGCGATGGAATCCGCCGCGGTCGAATTGGCGTGGAAATATTTCACGCCGCCACCGCCGGTCGAGATGTTGCTCACCGTGGTGTAGAGAGCGGCAAGCGAGGTGTTGGTGGCCCAGAGCTGCGAGCCGTTGATCGCGTCGGTCGAGGTCTGGGTGATCTGGCCCGCGGCCACGTTGGTGATGGTGCGCTCCGCACCGGCGCTGCCGACACTGACGGTCGAGGTCGGCGTCGTGCCGGCGAAGTTGTAGGTGGTGCCGCCGATCGAGGTGCTCGAAGTCGCGACCACCGCCTGTGTGGTCGAATTGGCGCCGAGCGCAACGTCGCCGGCCTGCGCCGTCGCCTTGGCGTTCGGACCGAGCGCAACGCTGGTCGGGTTGGTGGTCTGGGATCCGGCGCCGATCGACACCGACTGGACGCCGCTCGCCTGGGCATTGGTGCCGAACGCGATCGAATCGGCGAAGTTGGACACCGAATTCTGGCCGATCGCGATGCCGCCGGGCGCGGTCTGCGCCACGGTTGCGCCGAAGCCCATGCCGATGCCGTTGTCGCCATTGACCACGGTCGCAGGGCCCACCGCGACCGAATTGTTGCCGACCGCGAGCGAGTCGGCGAGCGTCGAGTTGGCGTGGAAGTATTTCGTCGTCGTGGTCGCGAACGACGTCAGTGCGCCGGTCAGCTGCCGCACGGTGACAGCGTCGCTGTCCTGGGTGCCGTCGGCCACGTTGGTGATCTGCCGATAGCTCGTCGCATTGCCGACCGACACCGCGCCGAGCAGCGCGAGATCGGTGGTGTTGTAGGGAATGATGGTGCCGCCGATCGTGCCGGAAGCCGGCGCGAGCGCGCGATTGGATATCGACCCCGAGCCGATAGCGACGCCGCCATCCACCGATGCCTGGGTGTTGAAGCCGAGCGCGGTGGAGTTCGTCGCGGTCGCCGAGGCGGCAACGCCCGCCGCCATCGAGTTGGTTCCGGTCGCACCGTTATTCGTGTAGTTGGCCTGCTGCGTGCCGCCGTCGTTGACGGCATAGTAGTGCGTCAGGCCGTTGGAGACGACGGTCGAGAGGCTGTCGATCGCCGAGGTGGCGGCGAACAGCTGCGAGCCGTTGATCGCATCGGTCGAGCCGTTGCCGACCCGCCCCGCCGCGACATTGGTGATGGTGCGCTCATTGCCGACCGAGCCGACGCTGACCGTCGAGGTCGGTGTCGTTCCGGCGAAGCTGTATGTATTGCCGCCAATGACCATGCTGGCGGTTTGAACCGCCGTGCCGGTCTGGCTGCCCGAGCCGAGCGCGATGTCGTTGGCGTTCGCGGCGTTGGCGCCGTTGCCGATCGACACCGAGCCGCTGCCGGTCGCGGTCGACACCGGTCCGATCGCAACCGAATCGGTGCCCACCGCAGAGGAATCCGCCAGCGTCGAATTGGCGTGGAAATACTTGATGCCGCCGCCGGTGTTGATGTTGTTGACGGTGGTGGCGAGGCCGTCGACCGCCTGGTTGGTGGCCCAGAGCTGCGAGCCGTTGATCGCATCCGTCGAAGAGTTGCTGATCCGGCCCGCCGCGACATTGGTGATGGTGCGCTCGGCGCCGAGCGCGCCGACGCTGACGGTCGAGGTCGCCGTCGTCCCCGCGAAGCTGTAGGTGGTGCCGTTGATCACCGTGTTCGGCGTGTTGACAGCGGCGGCGGTGACGCTGCCGGAGCCAAGCGCGACATCGCCGGAGCTTGCCGCCGCCGTGGCGCCGTTGCCCAATGCGACGTTGCCCGCAAGACCGGCGGCGCCCGCGGTGGAGCCATTGCCGAGCGCCACCGAGCCCTGCCCGATCGCCTTGTTGTTGTTGCCGATCGCAACCGCGCCGTTGGCCTGGTTGGCGGCGGTGGCGGTGGCGGTGCCGTCACTGTTGGCGATATTGTTCGCGCCGCCGGTGAAGGCGCCGGTGCCGCTGGCATAGCTGGGATCGCCGATCGCCACAGCGCCGTTGCCAAAGGCGACGTTGTTCGCGCCGATCGAGACGGCCTGCCCGCCGGAAGCCGTCGCATTGGTGCCCACGGCGACAGCATTGGCGGAACTGGCCGCGGCATTGTTGCCGACGGCGATGGCGCTCGTAGCCGACGCATTGGCGCCGATGCCGAGTGCGGTACTGGCGATTCCGCTGGCGCTGGCGCTGACGCCGGCCGCAAGAGAATTGTCTCCTGTCGCGTGCGCTCCAGACCCGAATGAGGAGGCGTTTTGGCCGCTGGCAACGGCCGTGTTGCCAACCGCAGTGCTGGCGGCAGCACTCGCATTTGAGGCAGTGCCAATCGCCAGCGAACTTGTGCCGGCGGCACTGGCCCCAACGCCGGTCGCGAGCGAATTGATGCCGGCGGAGGCCGCGTTGTTGCCGATCGCGATGCCGCCCGTCGCTGCACTGTTGACGACCGCGCCCGACCCGATCGCGACCGAGCCCCCGGTGCTGAGCGCCTGCGCTTGATTGCCCACAGCCACGGCAAAATCTGCGGCTGCGTTGCTGGAGCTGCCTCCGGCGAATGAGTTGATCCCCGACGCGGTCGCCTGCTTGCCAAGCGCAGTCGCACTGTCCGCCGAGGCAACGGATGCCCAGCCTCCGGCCCACGAATAGTTGCCGCTCGCCAAGGAGCTGACGCCGACCGCGGTAGCATTGCCTCCGGTGGCATTGGCGAAGGTGCCCAAGGCGCTGGTGCCGGCGCCTGTGGCGATGGCTTGAACGCCGAGCGCGACCGAGTTGACGCCACTCGAGACCGTGCCCTGGCCCAGCGCCATCGCGCCGCCAGTGCCCGTCGCCTTCGCGTTCAGGCCAAGAGCCACCGAGTACTGCGCTGACGCAACGGATGAACGCCCAACCGCAATCGCGTCGACCTGAGATGCTGTCACGTCCGTGCCGATGCCGATGGCACTCGTAGCAAGCGCACCGGTTCCCGCGGCCGTGCGCGAGCCGAGATAGAGCGAATTTAGCTGTGAAGCGATCGACTGAAAACCGATCGCGATGGCGTTCTGGGCGCCTGCGCTGGTGCCGGTGCCCTGGGCAACGGCATCCAAGCCGGCCGCGTTTGCTCCACTTCCGATCGCGATGGCGCGCAGGCCGCTGGCTGACGAATTGGTATCGATCGCTACGGAATCGGTGCCGGTCGCACTTCCACCACCGAGCTGCACGCTTCCCGCGCTCGCGGCCGAGGCGGTCAGCACCGCGACGGCTAACGCGAGTGCCGTCGCGACGGCCGACCCGCCGATTCCCAGTGACCCGAGGCTTAAGCGATCCCGCTTCACGCCAAGGACACGGTGCGCCTGACGCAGCACGGCCAGCAGCCGTCGCCGCAGCGAAGTGCTGCCCGCATCGCCCGATGCGACCCAGCTCCGGACGAAGCCGGCGCGCCCTCGACGCTTCAGCGATTTTGTTGAGTTGTGTGCGACAGCCATGGTGCGCCCCTTTCGCGACATCTGGTCCAGACGCCGGAGGCGACGCGCCATGGACCGGGCCGACGCGCGGGCCCGCCGGCCGCACGCGCGAAAAAATAACGATGATCGTGCACACCATCATCGTCCCGTCCTGGCCAACGATGTGTCGAATTCAACGAGCGCATCTTGCCACCCAGCGCTCGCTCGACTGCCCCATCAATGTGCCCCGAGTCGTCATGTTGCAAAATGATAGACACAATTTTGCCAGCGTCACTCAGCAGGCCGTCCAAATAACACGCAGATCGTCTCACAAGTTGAAGGATTCGCTCGATGCACCATGAGTTGTTTTCATACACCTCAACCGGTAGTTGATCGGCGGCGCATGCGTTCGCGCATCTCGCGCGGGCTGACGCCGAATTCGCGGCGGAAGGCGCGGGTGAAATCGGACGCCAGCTTGAAGCCGTGGCGATAGGCGATCTCCTGCACCTGCCTCTCGGCGGACGAGACAAGTTCAGCATGCGCCGCGCGCAGCCGCTTGCGCAGGATGTAGCCGGCAACGCCGCCGACGCTCTCGAATGCACGGTAGAGGGCAGAACGCGAGATCCGCAATTGCTGCGCAATGCGGTCCGGCGTCAGGTCGAAGTCGGCGAGATGCGACTCTATATAAAGACGCGCACGCTCGAACAACACCGACTCGATCGCGCCGTGCGCCTGCTCCAGCCGATCCGAGGAGAGCTGGATGCACGCGGCGATCATCTGCGCGGTCGCCCGCCCCGCCTGCCTCAACTCCTCCGAGGACATGAAGGTGATGCGCGTTTCGAGTCGGTCGAAATAATCGGCCAACAATTCGATCAGATTGCCTTCGAGTAGAATATTGCAGACACCGTCGAGTCGATCGGCCACATCGGCGAACGACTGGCGCGGCAAACCCAGCACCAGGCCGTCATAGTCCGTGATGCTGCCGCGGAAATCCTCATCGAGCGAGATCAGGAACATGGCGCCCGGCCCGGCGTGAATCCGCCGGTCTGCGGTCTCGAAGCGGGCTTCGCCGGAGCGCACCCGGTACAGCCACCAGATATCGACGGGCGTGCCATGCGACGGTTTGATGACACGGGCGAATGATTGCGCGGCGAATCGCCCCGACGTGAAGACGACATCGGCCATGTTGCAGGTCAGGTACTCCACCAGGAACCCGTGCGCAGGGCTATGACCTTCCGGTGGCGCAACGTCGACCAGCGAAGCCATCCGCGTCTTCCAGACCTCGAACTGCTCCGAGGGCGGATAGTGTCGTGTCGAGAACAGCCGCGGCGGCGCGGGGGTTACATCCCTGATGTTCCGCGGCTCGCGCGGCAGGGGAACGTGTTCCAGAAGCTGCGCTGCGTGTGCCGGCGTCTTGTCGTCTGGTTGCATGTACTTTCGTGCCCCGTTGGCGCGAACGACGAACGTTGGCTCAACGGAAGCGCATTCCCAAGGTTGCGTCGCCGGCCGCTCACAGACCGGCGAATTTCGGGGAGACAAGGAAGAGGCATTTCGGGATTCGGACATCGACGGCTTACGCCGGCCGCTCCCGATAGGGTTGACGCAGGTTCCTCTGGCAGTCGTGCTCGCACATGGCGTTCATCATTGTCGCGTCATTGCCGTGTCCGGCTCGGATGCTCCGTCACGAGCAGGCTTGACTGATCTAGAGAACAATCTGCGCGAGAACCAGAGGGGCGGCAACGCGCGGCGTGCAGAAATCCAAGATTGCGTTCATGCGATGCGATCGGGCAACGCATCATCGCAGAGTCTTCAGAAAATTTTCTCGATCTCCGCGCCTGGACGAAACGCATGTCGCTGCAAAGGCGCCACCTAAGCACGGTAGATGACATATCGAGAATCCCGCGCATGATCGCATTGCGAACGCTCCTGCCCAATCATGCGGCAATCCACCGCGCACGACGTGAATGCAATCCGTACGAATCGAACACGCGCGAGGCGTACATGCGCGCGCACGCTGCGGCATTCACATGTGAGCGTCGAGATGACGAAAGTCACAAGTGCCCGTCGAATTTTTCTGCGAGCACAGCGCGCTAAGCAAAGCGATTGCGTCGCGGGCGGCTCGCGCCGTCCCGCGAGGTCATGCCGAGCGCAACGCGAGAGAAGGCCTTGCCGCTGGTGCTTAAGCCTGCATGCGCGCGGACTTCCTGTAATCAGCGGTTTCGGCGCGCAGCAGATCGCAGAATTGAAGTGCGAGACGGCTTCGCGGCCGCTGCGACGGAAGCAGCAACATGGTGGCGATCTCCAGCCGTGGCACGAACGGCTTGAGTACGATTTTGGAGCTTGCAAAATCCCGAGCCACGATCGGGTCGACGATCGAGAAACCCAGTCCCTGTGCAACCAGGGCGCAACGCTGCATGCTGTACTGGATCTCCGCGACCGTCTTGATCTCGACCTTGGCCTCATCGAGGATGCGTTCAAAGCGGGATCGATGCGGTGCGCTCGGGGAAGCTGCGATCATGGGCTCTCCCCGCAGATCTTGCGCTGCGATCGATCGCTTCGAGCGCAACCGGTGCTGGCGGGGCAGGACGCAGACCGCCTCCTTTATCATGAGGAGCTCGTCGTCGACCGCGGCAAACCCCGCCTGCGGCCGCGCCAGTCCGACGTCGCATTGTCCCGAGGCCACCAGACTCCAGACGCGCTCGGGGCTGTGGACAGCCACGGATACGACGATGTCGGGATTCTTCCGCAGGAAGCTGCTGACGATCTGCGGCATCAACGAATAGGTGAACGCCGGAAGACATGCGATCCTGAGTGTCCCGCTGCCGCGCTCGCGATTGCCACGCGCGGCGCGCGCCAGATACTCGAGGCCGGCCTGGTTTCTCTCGACCTCGCGCAGGAATATCTCGCCTTCCGGCGTCAGCGTGACGCCGCCTCGCCCGCGTTCGAACAAAGCAAAACCGATCTCGCGCTCGAGACGTGCGATCGCGCGGCTGATGAAAGGCTGCCCCACCCGAAGGCTCAAGGCGGCCTTCGTGATTCCGTTGTGGCGCACGACCTCTCGAAACAGGTCGATATGTCTTGGATTCAGGGGCATAACCAATTTGCATATGAACTGGCGTTCCGGTCATTTGACGGCATGCTCATCGGGTGCGTCAATAGGGCATGTACCTGTCGAGCAACCATGCAAGCTTCGCCACCGACCGCATCCTGTTGACCAGGATCACCGGCCCGGAGTCTTCGCGCGCACAGCAGCTTCGCGAGGCAGCCATGCTGCGGCGGCTCGATCGCGGCACATCTGACCGGCCGAACACCGCGCGCCTGGCGGCGGCACGGGAGCAGGTCGACACCGCGGCTGCGTTCGCAATCGAGGCCGCGGGATCGGGAGACCTGCTCGGCGTTTCCGGGTTCGGCGCGATCGACCGGCACGAAAAGCGGGCTACGTTCGCCCCCATCTGGAGCATCGGACGGCTGGACGAGGCCATGCTCGTCAGTCACGTTGCACATCTCATGACGCGGTATGCGTTCGAGGTGCTCGACGTCGAGCGAGCCGAGCTGCATCTGGACTGGCGCCTGAGGCACATGCTCGATCTCTACGCCGCCCTCGGCTTCCGCCGCGAAGGAAGGCTTCGCGCATATTTCGCGGCCGATGAAGGTCCGTCCGCCGATGCTGCGGTCCTGAGCATGGTTCGCTCCGAATGGCCCTCCGTTGTGCGTCGACAGCGCGGGGTTCTCGCCGGCGAAACGTGGCGCTACCGGCTTCCGTCCGACCGCCCTCCATAGCGGCGGCCAAGCTCGGACAAAACGATGTCACGCGAATGCGGGCGTATGACTCGCCGGCAGCGCAATACATCCGGTGTCGTCCCTGCGAAAGCAGGGACCCATAACCACCGAAGGTGATTGTTGCGCGATGACTGAGCGACGAATCCCTTCAACAGCATCCGCCGCGGAGTATGGGTCCCTGCTTTCGCAGGGACGACGCCTGGAGGGAGCCGCGGCCCCTCGGTTCAAACACTGCTGTCTCTGGAATACCCGCCTGCGCGGATGACATCGCGCTGTTTGACAGGTTGAAGCAGAAACCACGATTTCGTCGTTGTGACGCGTGGCTTGCCGAGCCGAAGCTCGCGGCCACAACCCCGCCTCCGCCCGTCGGGCTTCGGCGCGGCATCCTTCTCTCGCTGCGCGAGCGAAGGATGGTGGGTGCGACAGGGATCGAACCTGTGACCCCTACCATGTCAACGAAGCAGCAAGGCTGAGAAACGCATTTCGGTCAGATGCTTACGGTGTCGTTGACTATAGAACGTCGGTAGATCAGACGGCGAACGGAAGCGGTGCAACGCGCAAGTCGCGCGCAAGTCCGGATGTCCGAAAAGTGCGAAGGGCCGGCTCTGGAAAGCCGACCCCAAATCGCACCGCTGCTGTATCTAGCACCACGACAATGCACGACGACGTCACAGACCGTCAAGCTTCCCGTATCGCCCGCACATTCCTAGTTGGCTATGCGGTAGCCAGCACCATCGCGGCCTTGGCCTTCGGAGTCGCCCGATGACGGTTCGGCGCGCTCCTCCGATCTTTGCATCCGACATCCGCCGGCTCGGCGGCTTCGTCAGGGTGACCCCAGTCCGAGATCGTCACGGCGGCGAGCCGGCCTTCGCCGTGGTCCACACCAGTCGCGGCGGCGATTGTGTGTTCCAGTCGCGTGGCTTGGTCGACCAAGACCGAGCCGACGCTGCAGCTCGGGTGCTGGCCGAATTCACCGGAGCGACGTTCCGGACATGAATAAGATCGTTGCCCTTACTCCATCGATCGAGCCTTTGTCGTTCCCCCCACTCACCGACCTGACGCCCTCGATGGCGAACGGCGAGTACGCCAAGGCTAGATTTTTGCTCTCCGGACGCGAGCCCGGGGACGAATTGCGGGCGCTGGCGGCGTTAAGCCAGCGTCTCACCCGCGTGCAGTTGAATGGCTTCTTGGCCGACAAAGACGTTCCGGAGCGCCTTTGGATGGCTGCCGAGCTGTGCGGCATAGTCGACCGTCACGACGCCGACACGGTGCAGAACATCATCTCAGCGGCCTGCGACGCGGCAGCAGCCGACCCCTACGAACGGAAAGACTTGGAGGGTCCCGCTGGCGAAGCCCCGATAAAGGCGACACCCTACCTTTGGCGGTCGCCCGAGACTTTGCCGCAGCGGGATTGGCTGTACGGCCATCTACTGGTCCGGAAGTTTCTGTCCGCAACCGTGGCGCCTGGCGGCGTTGGTAAGTCCGGGCTGGTCACCGCGGAGACCCTTGCCCAGACGTCCGGCAAGCCCTTGCTGGGCATCAAGCCGGCCCAGCCGTTGCGGGTGTGGCTCTGGAACTTGGAGGATCCACAGGAGGAGACCGCGCGCCGGATCCAGGCGGCAGCCCTGCATTTCGGGCTGTCCGCAGATGACATAGCCGATCGGCTCTTCGTCGACAGTGGGCGGGATCAACGGCTTGTTATCGCAACGGCGATACGGAACGGCGCCGTGATCGTCCGGCCCGTCGTCGAAGGGCTCATAGCCGAGATCAAAGCCCGTCAGATCGACGTCATCGTGATCGACCCGTTCGTGAGCTGCCACGAGGCCAGCGAAAACGACAACGGTGCGATGGACATGATTGCAAAGGAGTGGGCCGCGGTCGCCGACCGCGGCAACTGCGCCGTCCAGCTTGTTCACCACACGCGAAAACTCAGCGGCACCGAGACGGAGGTAACTGTCGAGTCCGCTCGAGGCGCGAAAGCCCTCACAGACGCTTGTCGGGTGGTACGCGCCATCAACCGCATGTCGGAGAAGGAGGCGCAGGACAGCGGCGCCGACAACCCGCGCCTGCACTTCCGTGCGTTCAATGACAAGGCCAACCTCGCCCCGCCGGCCGACAAGTCGGACTGGTTCAAGATCGAAAGCGTAAGGCTCGGCAACGGGCCTGATGGGCTCGGGGATAGCGTTGGCGTGGTTATCCCCTGGGAATGGCCGTCCGCGTTCGGCGACGTCACCACGGACGATTTGTTCCGCGTGCAGAGGGCAATCGCCGGGGGTGAATGGCGGCAGAGCTCCAGTGCGAAGGGCTGGGCTGGCAACGCGGTCGCCGATGTGCTCGGCATCGACTTGGCCGATCTGGCCGGTAAGGCGAAGGTGAAAACCTTGCTTCGGACATGGATCGAAAACAGGGCTCTCAAGGTCGTCCAGCGTCCAGACGAATCGCGTCACGAACGACCGTTCGTCGAGGTGGACCAGTGGGCAAATTGCTGATGCCTGCGACACTATTAAAAACTGTCGCAGCAAAGGTGCCGCAACTGTCGCAACCCCGATCAAGCTTGCGACACTGCGCCAGCTGCCTTTCCCCCTATGGGGGGAAGGCACCTACTGGCGCGGTGTTGCTGAGAGGGTTGCTGGCGCAAAACCAGAGTGTCGCAAATGAGGCTGTTGAATGAGCTCAACAGACAGTCCGCCATGCGACCCGGTGGCTAAGAAAAGACGACGACAGCATGCTCGTCACTCGAAGGAATCTCGGCTTCGCAAGAAACTGGGATTGATCCGCATCTGGGTCACCGTCCCACGGACGGCCGCGGATTTTCTCCAGGATCGCGGTTACCTCCCTGAGTGGGACACCGAGGACCGCGAGGCAATTAGCGCCGCAGCTTCGAAATTCATCTTGGCCAATCGTTTATTCGATGACCGTGCGTGACACCACACGCGGTCGACATAGCGAGATGGGGTAATGATTCGGAAACTAGCGAAGTGGGTTTTGCAAATGGGAACACCCAACCGGGAAGCGATCAGGGCAGCGGCACGGCGTGCGATGCCGGCCACCATGGCCTCTGCAGAGGCTGAACTCGCTGAGATCCAGCGAGCGCAAGGTGATCTGTGCACCGAAATCCGTACTCAACAGGACATCGCGAGCGGAGTGTTTAAGTCCGCGCTGAGGTTCGTGTCCGAGGATGATCGGCGCGCGGCTCAATCTCGACTCGACAGCCTCAACGCTGAAGCGGTTAGGCTAGACCGGTCGGCCGCAGCAGTTCGTGAGCGTATCAGGTCCTGCAGCTCGGAGAATGCGAGTGCCGTTCGCGACGCGATAATCCCTCTCCGCAAAGCCGCAGCGGAGCGCATCGTCTGCAATATCAATGAGCTAACATCAGCGATCGATGCCCTCAACGCATCAGGCCTCGCCTTAAAGGAGGCCGGCATTCGAGCGGTCTCGATGCCGGCGCCGCTGCTCAGCGGCATGCTGGCGATCGCGCAATCAATCATCGCGGCGAGCGCGCCGGAAGAGGAGAAACACTGATGCCGCCCGTAGTCAGGTTAAAGAGATCGAAGCCCGTCAAAATCCTGCCCGAGGTCAAAGACCTGCACAGGATACGAGCGCTTCGGAAAGAGCTGGCGCGCGACCTCGATCTTGCCCGCGTCGGCGAATCCAGACCTATGGGCGCCAGAGCCCGGCACCTCGCTCGGCTGGAGCTCGACTACGCGCGCCGCTACGGGCGCGCCCCCGATATCCGATAGGATTTGGGGGTAACGCAATGGCTCGAAAATATTTGATCGATGGCGTGTCCATGACCGCCGAGGAAGTCGGTGCGATCAAGAATCCAACCGAGTCCCAAAAGCAGCAATTCATCAAGCAGTCCGGGATCTCGGATCAAAAATTGCGAGAGATCGAGACGCTTATGGAGGCGATTGCTCCTGTGATCAGGGATTACGTAGTCAAGGCGGTGACGCCTCTGGTTGATCGCCTCTGTGCGGTTGAGCAAAAGACGTTCGAGCTGCAAGAAAAGCCGCTCGTGCCATGGGTTGGCACTTGGGATTCTGAGAAGGAATTTAAACGCCATACTTTTTGCAGCGATCGCGGAGCGATGTGGTTCGCCGTGACCGACTCGAAGGGCGTACGCCCCGGGTCTGGGGATGGCGTTTGGAGGCTGTGCGTCAAGGCCGGACGGGATGCGCGATGACGAAGGTCAGCGACATCGATGCCATCATGACGAAGGTGCGCGCAAAGAGCCTAGAACTCATTGCGAAGTCTGAGGAGCGCTTCGTCGAAGACGTGCTGGTTTCCGGTGCGATGACCTTCGACGAAGCCATGAATGTCCTCCGCGATCATCGCGAGACGGTACTGCAGGATTCAATGGAAGAGAGCATGACGAAGGTGCGTGCATGGCTCGAGCGCGGCTGCACCGATCTTCATTAAGGGCAAAGCTATGTACAGCGGCAAAATCAAGATGTGGGATACTGATCGCGGCTTCGGCTTCATCCGACGCGACGACGGTGGCCCTGATGCGTTCGTGCATATTAAGCACCTCTCGGCAGTATTCAGGCCCGAAGCTGGCCAGATCGTGACGTTCGACCTCGTGATTGACGAGCGCAACGGCCGCGAGCGCGCGGACGCGGTCAGGCTGACTGACCCAGTTGAACAGCCCCCGGGGGGCGTCATTTGAAAACGCGATCGAAAAAGGCCCCGTAACCGCACGGAGTGTCGCCCGCAGATTTTTTCCCGCTGGGTAAACTCACCGGGACCTAATCAAAGGGACGCTAAATCAAACACCCCACGTTTTGTGGGCACTTCTTGCATTCTTAAATCAAAGAGAAAGGCTTCAATCCGGTGACGAAATCAAAGGGTCTTGGCCGAGGCGGAGTTCGGAAGGGCGCCGGCCGCCCGACAAGGGCGGCAACAGTAGATTGGGATGCCGTAGGGCTAGCCTACTTCACCGGGAACCAATCCATCATGGAGATTTGCTCCGAGTTCGGCGTCGGCTACGGCGACCTGCTCGCCTATGGCGCTCAGCATCACTGGATGCGGCGCCCGACGAAACCGCACCCCGATGACCTGGGTGACTTGGCTAGCGCGTTGGCCATGGAAATGTTCTCCGTGAAAGGGGTGGCAAATCGCGCCTCTCGTTTCGTCGCAGCCATGGTTGCACTGGGCGCAAGCGAAACTGATATCGCCGACGTGCTGAACATTGGATTGGCGGGCCTGCGGTCAGAGTTCGGCCGAGAGCTTGGACGGCGCGCATGATCTTGCCGACTGCGGATGAACCAGCGGCGAACGTCGAGGCCGAGCGAGCGCGTCTTGCTCCGCCTCAGGCGGACGAATGGCTAAGGCAAATGCCCCAAACGAATTACAGCGCGATCATCGATGAGATGAAACGTGCCGCCCGGGCTACAGCGCACGATTAATCCCGGATAAGGAGAGATTTGGATGTTTTGTAGCCCGCAAATTCTTGCCCGTCCCACTCCCAGACCTTCGGCCGGCGGCGGCCTTACGCCGACAACGTTCGACGGAGCCTCGCTCTCCAACGCCACGCTATCCAATGGCAATCTGACCGCAACGCGCAGCAACACGAGCACGGGCGGTGCGCAATCGATCGCTTACAAGAGCGCCGGTAGATTCTATTTCGAGGTCACTATCGGCGCATCGAATGCCAACACCGATTTCATCGGCATCATGGCGTCGTCGGCCGGATATTTTGCGATCACCAACGGAACGACCGGTAGCTATTCCGGGTACTGGGTGAAGAACGGCACCCTTTTGACGAACGGCGGTAGTGTTGGTTCGTTGGGCGCGGGCGCCGCTTCCGATGTGATCAGCGGCGCTTGTGATATCGACAATCTGCGCCTTTGGCTGAGGCGCAATGGAGGCAATTGGAATGGGAGCGGCACTGCCAATCCGGCCACCAATACCGGAGGGATCGTTACGTTCGCCAACGTGGCTCCCGTCTTGGGGTTCAGTGGTATCGGCAGTCCTGTAGCCGGCGACAACTTCACTGCCAACTTCGGCGCATCCGCATTCATCTACGCCATTCCATCTGGCTTCACGGCAGGATGGTCGGCGTGAGTTCTGCCTTCGACCCCACCTCGCTTTCCAACGCCACGCTTTCGAACGGCGATTTGACCGCGACACGCACGAGTACGAGCACTGGCGGTGCGCAGTCGACTGACTACAAGAATTCCGGAAAGTTCTATTTCGAGGTCACCGTAGGCGCATCGCATGGCTCAACCGATTCCATCGGCGTCATGGCGTCCAGCTACGGGTATGGTGCGCTTACAAACGGCAATGCCGGCGCCGGGTCTGGCGTCTGGTTGGGCGGCGGCAGTATCGTAAATAACGGCGGCACTGTCGGATCAGTTGGCGGTGCGGCCAACGCTGCTGGAAGTGTGATCTGCGTAGCGCATGACGCCGGCAATGGAAGAGTCTGGTACAGGCTGAACGGCGGCAGTTGGAATAATAGCGGAACAGCAGACCCGGCGACGAACACCGGGGGCATCAACTTGCTTGCAGCGCAATACGCACCAGTCGTCGGGTTCAGCCCATTCGGAAGCCCAACGGTCGGCGACAACTTCACAGCCAACTTCGGCGCATCCGCATTTGCCTACAGTGTCCCGTCAGGCTTCACCGCTGGATGGCCGGGAAGCGGAGGTGGCCCGGCCTTTGTCATTGGTGGTGGCGTAGGTGGCGCCGGGTGTGTAATCGGCTCTTAAAGACGTCAGCAGATAGTGCGGCGCGTTCGCCAACACGAATTCAAGGCTCGACCACTACTACGTCGAGCTGCTCGTCGCGCGTTTGACGACGCGGGCCGGAAGCCGGGGCGGCGGAGGTGGCAGCTTACGGAGTGATCGGATAGAACGCAGCTACCGATACTCTCTGGTCACCGTGTGGGCGTTGCCGTCTTTGTCGGTCTTGGTGTCCGAGATGATCGCTGCGGACGGTCCAGACGTGACGTCGGTGTTGACCCGGCCGCAGCCGCGCTGAGAGCAGATATAGCTGTTGTATTCGTCCCCGGTCTTGAGCGCCGGGGTCGGTCCCTGGCCATAGATTTTCACGAGGTGCCCGGCGACGCCGATGCCGAACCGATGGACTTCCTTGCCGCCGGGCCCGTAAGCGATCGCAACCGTAGATCCAGCACTGAGTGCCTGAACCGAGTATGTCCTGTCGGTCATCGGAACGACTTTGACGAGACCTTCGCCCGCTATTTTGATGTCTGACACGGGTTGATCGAATTCGACGACTTTGATCTCCCCAGGCTGAAGCTCAATTGAATCGTCGGGTGTGATTTCGACTGGCGGCTGGGCAAGGGCGGCACCGGACAGCAACGCCAGCGCAGCGACAATGGCAAAGCGTTTCATAAAATTGCTCCCCTGAAATATCGGGAAGCCTATCCCGCTACAACCCGACCGTGCAAGCCCGGCCCGTAGTCTGCCGGGGATAGTGGTTAACCCATTCAGCAACCTTAGGAATTTTCTACTTCCCCGCGCAGCCGGCATTCCGCTCGCCGCGCAATTTCCCTTGGAGCATCACCATGCAGCAGTGGCCGTCGTGACGTCGGAGAGGCGTGCCGGCTCGGTCATCGCATCAGCATTCGACGGAGCTACGCGGGTCGAATAGAAGCGAGATCGCCATCTCTGTCCTTATATCTAAAGCGTTCGCGTCCAAACGTCATAAATGGCTTCTCGACCAATCGCCAGAGGACAAGTGACGCTAGGACGGAAAGAGCCAACGCAATTGCTGATATGTATTGGCCGACGACTCCAATAGCGAGAAAGAGACATATCCGGTGAGTCAGGTAGAGCGAGTAGGCGCCAAGGCCTAGCCAACAAAGAGGAGACAGAATAGCGGGGACGCCCTGTTCCCCTGTCACGACGAGCAAGAGCACGACAAAGAATAGAAGCGGCGGGGCGCTGTAACCCAAATATTGCATCAAAGGGCTTCGCCCATCGACCTGCTGCCACGAAATCAGCCACGTCATTAGAATCACAGGCAGGGCCAGAAGCAACGCCCCAGCATACAACTCCCGACGATGTTCATTCAGCCAGCGATTGCTCCGGGGCATGCGGATCAAAAATGCCGCCAAAACTCCTAGAAACAATCCGTCCATTCGTGCGGGCAAGAGAAAGTATGCCGGAGCAGTGTCGCCATAGGCATGATTGAGTACGATCCTAGCGATCGGCGCGGCGCAGATTAGTGCAACAATCAAATGGAGCAGTCGGCCAGTTGGCCAAAACCGAACCAATCGCTGGCAGGACCAGGTAAAACTGCTCTTCGACCGCTAGCGACCATGTGATGACGGTAAGAGGATTGCCGACTCGTCCATCCGCCCAAAGAAAGTTTTGCGTGAATGTGAGAAAGGGAAGTAGTGGCTCGCCGACCAAGTTGCAGATTGGAATGACCAGAAGGGCGTACAGTGGGAGGATGCGTAGAGCGCGCCGCACGTAGAAGATCTCGAAGTAGTTTTGCTTGTCTCGATTATCCATCAGGATTCCTCCAATCAGGAAGCCGGACAGCACGAAAAATAGATCCACGCCACATGCACTCAAGACGAACAACTTCGCCAACAGACTGTCGGGGTATATTTCGACAAATAGGTGCCTGATCAGCACCAGCCCGATTGCAACGCCCCTGATCGCATCTAGCCCAGAGCTATGCTTCATTTCGTCATCGAAAATTGTTTGCTCAATAAAAGAGCATCATAGTAGCGCTGCTCGTCTGGATTCAAGGTCTGCGAGGCGCCGCTAGCCAGCCTGTTCAAGGGCTCGGTCAAGTGCTCGAAGCGCGACGGGCCGCATCATGGCATAACCGGCGGCATTGGGATGGACACCATCAGGCATGATGGCCGCCTTTCTGGCGTCATCCAGCTCTCCGAGTGCAGCTCGATAGTCGGCGAAGATACATCCCCGTATTCTTGCGGTATCCTCGATCCATGCATTCATGCGCCGGATCCAAGGTTTGGGATCGACGTCTGGCGCCCATGCGAACTGGTCGTAATCGGCATAATTGCCAAGGATCACACGCAGGCCATGCGCATCGGCAAGTGTCAGCATCGCCAACACGTTGTTCTGATAATCGCGGAAGGTCGTCGGGCCGGTATTGCCGGCGATGTCATTGCAGCCGCACAGAATGTGAACAACCCTGGGTCTGAGTGCGACGACGTCTGCCATGAAGCGCAACAGCATCTGAGGCGTGGTCTGCCCGGCGATGCCGCGCCCAACGATCCCGTTGGAGAACAACTCCGGATCGACTTGAGGCCATGCTTCGGTGAGAGAATCCCCGATGAACACCGCGCGCAACGGGGCCGTTATCGCGGCATTGCTATCTCGGTATCGACCGAGATTTGGCCAGTCGTCGGCCGTTTCTCCCGTTAGATGCTCGACCATGCCGATTGGGCTCATCATGCGAGCTTCTCCCTTGATCCGGTAAGGATGCATGTTGGCTCGGTCGCTGCGATCAGCCCGAACAGCTCGAGCCAGCCTTGATCCTTAGCGTACTCCAAGCCGACCCAGTATTCCGCCCGCGTCGCCTTTTGTCCCTGGTAGAACCCGGATAGTTGATCTTTTCAATATGGAGCGGCTATCCTGGGCCGGCTCGAACGCGCGGGCATGCTCCACAAGCCTGCGCGCGGCCTTTTCTGAGAAACCAGGCCTGCTGGAGGCTTTGCCTCGGCCCTGATTAGCGGCGGCGTACAAAGCTCCAGCCTGATCCCTGGCATGCGGGACAAGTAGCGCCGACTTCGCGGCCCGATCCGCCGCAAGACCTGCACCTCGCCCAATCGTCATTATTGAGGGCGCTGCCATAAATGCCATTGCAGCGCTTGCCACCCGGCTTCCTGCCGCATTGATTGTTGATCCGCTCAGCCCGAAACGTGATGTCGCCGCACTTGGTGCAGACTGCTACCGGCGGAAGGTCGGTGCTCATCGGTTGGGACGCTTTCTTAATGGGCGATCAGGCCGGCAGCAAAGAGCGTGTCGACTGAGTTTGGGAGGGCTGAAATTCGTCGACCTAACCGAGAATGGGCCACCGCCACCAACGCTTGTTATTCTCTGCAGCGTAAGTGCGGTCGATGATCGGACGGCAGCGCCGCTCCGTGTCCTCGATAAACTGTCTGATTCGAACATCAACGCGGTTCACGTCGGGATAGTCTGCGAGGTACACCTCAGCCAGGCCGTCCCAAACGTCGCACTCCATTTGAGTACGAAGTTCCTGGGCATTCGGCCCGACGAATGGGCGGTAGCAGAGATGCTGCGCGGAGACGACTATGAATGCTCGGGCCTCCCTGATCAACTTAAAGCTATCGGCCGCCGGTACGCCGAAGAGAGCCATATACCGCGGTCGCAGCTTCGCAAGCCTCTCGAAGAAGTCCGCTTGCGCCTGCATCCGCTTCAAGACTGCATAGAACGGACCGCGTTGGTGCCACTGACTTTCGTCCTCGTGCTCCCGCCGCGGCATATCCGCGTATTCGTGTCCGAGGGTGCCCGCGTTTCGGATGACTTCAAAAATCTCTTGGCAATCGTATGCGAGAGCGAGCGCCTCGATTGCAATGTCAATGCGCTTCTCCTCGATTCTCTCTCGCTTCCAGCGATGGAATGTTCGAAATCCGAAGATTGCAATGCTGATGGTAACAAAAAAGCCAACGATGGTGAGTACGTGGCTCCAACCGAAAGCCCATGGGTCCATTATTCCCCCTACAAATCTACTGAGTCGCAATATAACCCGATGAGCGAGGGCGTCCTTTGGTTCTTCAACGAACGACAGCTCGCAATACGAGGAGAGCTCCTAACATAAAAAAGAATGCAGACGCTGCAGCGAATGCTAGCGCGGCATTGCGCGACCGATCCATTCTCTTACCGAAGCGCTTGTAGAAGGCGCTCGTATCCTCCCCCTTTTCTTGCAGACGCGCAGGCGGCCAAGCCATGTTGTCCGGTTTGAGAAAATAGTGAAGGCTCTCCGCCGAGGGTTGGAACCCAAATCCAACCTGCCATTCCCGCGGCAAACACAGTGGCGCCCGGCCCAGCCACATCCCTCAGATTTAGCGGTTCTCCAAAAAACATGGCTGCTATCGCCCAAAGTGCCGTAGCGAATAACGCTCCTAAGAACAGTTCAACGGCCGACTGTCGCATTCACCTGGGGCTCACTTATCATCTAGGTACTTTTTTACTTTTGCGACGGATTTTCCGACGGCTCGGATTGCACCCGCTAGTTGTTGCCCAGATACGTCGAGCTTCTTTTTCCAATACTCCTTCTCCCATTCCTCATTCATGTTGATCGTCTTGCTATCAGGCGATCCGCGCTTCTTCAGGTTATCAGCCATTTTGGTCGCTCCTCTGCTCCTGCAATCGGCGTGGGCGTAAGGCGCTCGTATAGGGTGGCTCCTAAACCGAAAAGACCCCCTCACCCAGCAGCCGCTCATGATGTGGGGCAAGTTGCGCAGAACCGCAACACTCAACCAGCGCGTTAATCCGATTGACTCTTAAATCGCAAGGCCGGTAGCGACATCGATTCGACTTCATCCATGGATCGCGCCGCTATCTCATCTGCCAAAGTACGAGATCGACGATCTTCATGTCAGTCACAGCGGCCCGGCGGAAATCATCGGAATAGCCGCGAAACGCGGCGATCATGCTGCCGCCTCCCGCCGAGTGCACATACTCGACCATCCTATCGGTGAGGCGCCCGTATATAGCCGCAGACTTTTCAATGCGGTCGGTCGCATTCCATGCAGGCAATTTCAGCGAGAGATGCCCGAGCACGACACTATCAAGAACCGGCAACGTCGGATTAAGCGTCGCGAGCAATTTGCTCGCGAACGAAGCTTCCACCCTGCCGGTCATGGCATGGAGCCGAGTCAGACAGGTGCGGAAATCAGGGGCGGTACCTCGCACCTCGCCCATCAGAGCGAAATAGGCCCGGCGCCAAGCTGCGTCTCGCGCCCGCAACCTGTAGAAGCCGCTAAACCGTCGGCAAAACTCTTCGTCGACTTCGGGATTTTTTAGCTCCGCTGCTCGGCTTTGGAGCCACAGATATTTCTCAAGCGGCCTCACGATTTTCGGAAGCGCCTTTAAGACCTTTTCCTCGGTCAATTCCAACATGACACGCTTCCGGACTAAAACTTCTTCAATCCGTAGACGGTTACATAGAGCTTCCGATCAGAGGTTTGCTCAACCTTAAAGGTGATCGGCAAAGTCCAATCGTATTTGCCAGCCTTGGCATTCAGCGTCGCGGCGCAGGTTAATGCTCCCACCAGATTCTTATCTGTGGTGCGAACGTCATCTAGTGTATAGCGGACCTCATTTCGTAAGGTCGCAGATGCCGCTGCGCGATTAGCAGCATCGGCCTTATCATCTGCTGCACGAGCAGCGCGATCGGCCTCGCCATAAGCGAAATCATAGTTTCGTTGCGCGATGAAAAGGTCCTGTCTCACTAGAGTTGCGCGTCGTGAGGCATCATTGTTTGGCCTCGGAACATTTAGGACCTGATTTCCAGAGTTCAAAACTTGTGGAGATCCTTGCCCGCCAGGGCGCACACTGTCGATCCACTCCCGATTCGCTTTGGCTACGGCCTCTTTCAAAGCTGCTATACGGTTCTCGGCCGCAATGCGTTCGGCCGATTTAGGCGCTTGCGATAGCTTTGGAGTGGAATTGGCTCGGACGTATTGCGTAATGAGCTCATCCAAGGCCGCTTGATTTTCAGTTGCGATTTGAGCGACCAATGCGCGCGCCTCAGCACCTGCACATTCAATATCTCGCGGCTTCAATATCCATACACCACAGCCGAGGGCTGCTAAGATCAAGATCGCGCCGCCCAGTACGCCCGGCTTCAAATCCATAAAAACACCTCAGAACTATCTTGTACGTTGGCACGCAAAGTCGTTTGGCAAAGACGGGCTCACCACATCGAATCAATTGGGGTTTTGAGGTCGCCGTCTGAAAAATCAGAGCCTACCGCAACCTTGGCGGGCGGGGAAGCTGGCGCCGCGTGCGTCTCAGCCCGTGAATTTACGGTGGAGAGCACGTCGCCCTTGCCACCCAGATAATTCCGACCGACAGCCGATTTAGGAACGCGGCCTTTGTTAGAGTCCGCTCGACAGTTGCTCAATACGTTGAGTCGTATCGTCAGTTGAAAGAGTACTAATGGCGTGTGTGAAGATTTTAATTGCGCAGACGCCCACCTGCGCGGCCGTTCTCAACGCGTGCTCCAGAGAGGCACCGCTTTCCCCCAGCATTTTGAACTGGATTTGCTTGCTCGTCCGATTGAAGCTATCTCGCACCAATGAAGGAGTTAAGGCCTTCTCATTAGGGTGCGCTCCCCAATCGATCGTGCGCTCATAAAGGCCTTGGTAGATCTCGGAGAGTTTTTCGTCCTTCGATGAAATCGCGCTCCGAATGCGTCTGAGGGTGAATGAATCGCGCACAAGTTTTTTTGTCTGCTCGGTATCGTCGCGTTGCAGCCAGACCTCTGCCAGCTTTATCTCGTTTCTGATCAGCAGCGCATAGCCTGAATATTCTAGGCTCGATCGAAGCAATGGGAAACCGTCGGTCGGCAGACTGAGCAACACCATAATGCTTGCGCGATACGAGACAAATGCACGCATGAACAGCAAAGCTGGCACCAATTCATCAATGACTGCCGGCTTTAATCGCTGTTGCAGCGACAGGAATAGTTCATCAATCTCGCTGAGCCGTTGGCAGGCAATGCCCCTATTTCCAACGGTCGCTAGCGAGTTGTTCCAGCATTCTTCGATGAACGAAAAGAGCTCGCTTGTTTGCCAACCAATTGGTCGCCCCTGTTCAAGGTTGCTTGTCGTCACTTTGACTTTAGCCCGATCTCCACCAGCCGGCGGATGGCCTCGGAGCGAGTGGGCTTGTCCGGCTGCTGCGCGGCCCATGCATCAAGGTTTGCCATGAACTCGTCTGAGAGGCGGAACGTACGCGAGGGATCCACACCTGTCGCCGGACGACCGGCGCCGGGACGTCTTCCGCCTGGCGTTTTTCGTATTGCATTTTTCACATTTAAGCAATACGCTATTCAAGCTTGAAAAACAAGCGGCCCGCCGATCGTGTTGGAAGCACGTCGACAGGCCTGGCCCAAACTATGAGGTGTTTCATGGCTCAGGTTAATCCAGAGCATAGCATAGCTATGCCCGGCGCCGCGGCATTCGCTAACGCGCTTTACTTCAAGACCGGCGTTTCCCCCGAAGAACTATTCGTCGCTATAGGCCGCCTCCGCAGGGAGGCCAGGGACGAGATCGACCGACTAATCCGGTTTCTCGACGACACCGACGATCACATGGAGAGGGAGCCAGACGATGACGAGCCGTGGCTGGGCTGGCTCGAAGGGCGGTCTAGTGCCTGGTCCGGAGGCAGCGGGGATGACCGCGAACTGGACGGCGCCGACGATGAGGACGGCGGGGATACCGAGCCGAGCTTGGGCAGTCTGGACCACGACCAGAGCCAAGAAGTATGGGGCGCGGGCGGGCGTCGCGATCTAGAGCGCGACCCCGCCGAGTCCGGCATCGGTGACCGCGACGGCCTACTCGAGCAGGTCGGCACCGAGGACTACTGGCGGGGAGGGTTAGCATGAAGCCCGTAACCCGAAGGCTCAGCCTGCAGCTCATAGCGGCTACCGCAGCCGCTCCTGCTGCGGCAACAACTACACCGCTTGCAAACCCGGATGCCGAGCTGATCGAGCTCGGCCACCGGTTCATTGAAATAGCGCGCCTCCGCGATGCCGCCAACGATGAAGCCTCCCGCCTAGTCGAGATCGCCCGCCGGTCATATCCGCCAGGAACGTATCTTGACGCTGTTTCACGCGGCGCCTCGGCGCGGGACGCATACGTTGCCGCTGTTGATGCTGCGGATGAGGCCGCGGGCTTCACTGAGGCGGATGCTGCGTTTAATGACTCCATGGATCAACTGCGAGCAATGTTCGCCCGCATGATCACGATGCGCCCCACGACAGTCGAGGGAATGCGGGCGATAGCCTCAGCGGTCCTCCATTTCGAATGGGACGGCAACAACGTCGAGTTCACCGACGGGGCCATCGAGGGCGTGGTCCTCGGCGTGCTGGTCGCCGGCTTGCTCGAAAAGCCGCTTCCCGACCTTCCCGACTGGGCGACGGCTTGGATCTGAAAGTTTAAGTGGCCCGCCGGTCCCATCACCGGCGGGCAACTCCAAAACGAAGGGCAAACGATCATTCGATATACGCATTTCACGCGCGCGTGACTGCGATCATAGAGAGGAATATCGTGGACGGCCTGTTGATGACTGGTGATTTCCATTGCGATCAGTCTGCGCCGCAAGCAGATATTGGAGCGTCAACGGCGGGTGTGTGGGGCACTCCAAAAAAGAGAATTCATTGATCGGGAGCTAACCGAGCGATGAGCTTTTTTGGGAGAGGATTCCTGCCATGGTTGATAGCGACCCATTCATTGAGATCGACGCGGTCGACGATCTTTCCCATCTCTCAGACATTACGCGTAGGCGCCTTGAGCGCCGGCAGCGATTTCCCAAGCGGATAAAGCTGTCCACTCGGCGCAGCGTCTATCGCCGGTCAGAGATCGAGGCGTGGGTGCGCGATCCCGAAGCTTGGCGGCCTGCGATGGCTTGTGCGGAGGCGGCGTCGTGATCGGATCGTCTCCGCTAGCACAGTTCGAAGACTACCTAACAGAGGCGGAGGTCTGCAAACGGTTCTCGCGCTGGTTGGGCGTGCGCGAGCTCCGTGAGGCCAGGCGCAACGGCCAAATCGAATACGCAACCGGGAAAAAGGGCGTCATCCTTTATGATCCTGTGTCAGTGGCAAACTATCTCAACCGAAAGATCACTCCATGCCAGCCGCAAAACGGATCTGGGAATATCGAGGTTACTGGATCGGTCGTGTCGCTGGTTCGGACTATCTCTACGCCAACTGGTGGGACCAGCGCGGACGACGAACTCGTCGAAAGAGTCTTGACACAAAAATTCTCGCCGAAGCGCAAAAACGATTGATAGATCTCGCTGGCAACGCGCCAGTGACAGGAAGCCGATCCGCAGATTCGGTGCTGCTCGTGCAGCCGCTGGACTTCTATTACGAGAACGACGTCAAGCAAAAGCCATCAGCGAAGCCGGCCTTTCGCGCTATCCAGCTAGTCACCGAGTTCGCGCGAGAGAAGATGGGATCGAAGGTGCGTGTCGCTGCCTTTTCCCCGCTGCGTCAGAAGGAGTTCATGCGTTGGTGCGTCGATAAATACGACCACGGCGCGGGCACGATCGCGCGCAACCTCTCGGTCATATCGGCGGCCTTCAAGTTTTCCTGCAAGGTCCAGATCGTCCGCGACGGCTTCGGCAGAGAAGAAGAGGTTCTATTGCTCGACAGCGCTCCGCGCGTCTACACGCAGGCGAAGGACGTCGCGGAACTAACTGCCGTCCCCGATTCGGAGCCTCGCAACTGGTTGCCGACGCTCGAACAACTCGGCCACTTCATAGACACGATCGACGCAAGACAGGAGAACCTGTTTCGATTTGTGATCATGGCTCTCAATACCTGGGCGCGCCCGGAAGCGATCCTCGATCTCCGAACTGATTCGCAGATCAAGTGGAACTTTGGATTGGTTGATCTCAACCCTCCCGGCAGGCGCCAGACCAAGAAGCATCGGCCCAAGATCAGGCTAACTGAGAACCTTAGGGATTGGCTGCGTCATTGGGACCAGTCCGCCCCGATGACGTGGGACGATCAGCCCATCACTACGATGAAGCGGACGTTCAAGCGGCATGCGGTCGATTGCGGCCTTCCTCAGTTCACGCAGTACACGATCCGCCACTTCATGGCGACCGCGGTTCGCCGCGCCAAGCCGCCTGTATCGAAGGAGCAGCGCGACGTATGGCTCGGCCACGACGATGGACGCACCGCCGCCAATTGGTACGAACACCACGATCCGGACTTTCTAGATGATGCGCGACGCGCAACTGAAGAGATCATCGAGGAGCTGCAGCGACACACCCAACGTCCGCTGTCAGCGCGCAAACTACGCGCAAAATCTCCAATCAGGCTTATTCACTCGAAAAAGGAGGCCAGTTAAGTGACTGAACCAACTTTCAAAAGTGGTGGGTGCGACAGGGATCGAACCTGTGACCCCTACCATGTCAAGGTAGTGCTCTCCCGCTGAGCTACGCACCCAAAGCGTATTTGGATCGGGTCCCTATAACGGACGGCGGCGGGGCAGGCAAGGATACAAAGTGAAGGTTTTTTGGCGAATCAGGCCGCCAGCAACTTGTTCACTTCGCTAACCAATTCCCTAAGGTGCACGGGCTTGGCCAGCACCTTGGCGTTTTTCGGCGCCTCCGAATCGGAATTGAGGGCCACCGCGGCAAAGCCGGTGATGAACATGATCTTGATATCGGGATCGAGTTCCGAGGCACGGCGCGCCAGCTCGATGCCGTCCATCTCGGGCATCACGATGTCGGTGAGCAGCATTTCGAACGGCTCCTCGCGCAGCCGCTGGTAGGCCGACATGCCGTTGTCGTGCGGCGAGACCTTGAAACCCGCGTTTTCGAGCGCCTTGACCAGGAAGCGGCGCATATCGGTGTCGTCTTCGGCGAGAAGTATTTTCGGCATGGCAGGAATCGTCGAATCCGGCTTGAGGAGCAGTCCGAACAGTTAGCCCGACAGACGGTAAATTTCGGGTGAAATTTGCGTCAAGCCAGCGGCAAATGCGCGCCACCCATTTGTGGACTGAACCGGACATCGAATCAACCGGGTGCCGCATTTGCTGCTTTTAAGACGCGTTCCAACCGAAACCACACTCTTTTCACTTGGCAGAATGATCGCGATTACCGACAATGTCTGCCCATAAATCTCCGCTTTTCCGGCACACTCAGTTGTTGCGGGCGAGGCGGACGCAAGGGACGGCGCCAAGGGAATGACCGAATTTGCTGGCGAGTTGTCGCCCCCGTTCGAGATCGTTGAGCCGCAGGCCTGGCGCGCGCCCATCATCTTCAATTCCCCGCATTCGGGCTCGGTCTACCCGGCCGAATTCCTCGAGGCGTCGCGAATCGATGTGGTGTCGCTGCGCCGCTCCGAAGATTCCTTCATGGACGAGCTGATCGCGGGCCTCAGCGATCGCGGCTTTCCGATCGTGCGGGTCAACTTCCCGCGCTCCTATGTCGACGTGAACCGCGAGCCCTACGAGCTCGACCCGCGGATGTTCACCGGGCGGCTGCCGAGCTTCGCCAATACGCGCTCGATGCGGGTGGCCGGCGGACTCGGCACCATCCCGCGCGTGGTCGGCGACGGCCAGGAGATCTATCGCGAGCGGCTCGACGTCGACGAGGCGCTGCGCCGGATCGAGGTGCTCTACAAGCCCTATCACCGCGCGCTGCGCCGCCTGATCAACAAGGCGCACCAGGCGTTCGGCGCGGTGATCGTGGTCGACTGCCACTCGATGCCGTCGGTCGGCGTGTCGCGCGACGAGCCGCGCCGGCCCGACGTCGTGATCGGCGACCGCTACGGCACGAGCTGCGCGCCGCTATTGCCCGACCTCGTCGAGGAGATCATGAGCTCGCTCGGCTATTCGATCGGCCGCAACAAGCCCTATGCCGGCGGCTTCATCACCGAGCATTACGGCAACCCGGCGAGTGGCCTGCACACCGTGCAGATCGAGCTCAACCGCGCGGTCTATATGGATGAGCGGCGCCGCGAGCGCGGGCCGCGTTTCGCGCAGGTGGCCGCCGACTTCGCCAGTCTGGCGGATGCGCTCGCGAAAATCCCGTTCGGCGATCTCGGCCCGTTCCAGGCGGCTGCGGAGTAATCAATCCTTCGTCGGGCACTGCGATCCCGACGAAGTCATGAACCAAGAATTCAAGTGGCGGCGCGATAAGCGCCGAACTGGATTCTCAGTTCACTTGCGGAAACGACGGCCCAAGAAAAAAGGGCCGCTTGAATGAACAAGCGGCCCAAGTCTAGGGAGGAAACGCCCAAGGAGGGCAGCGATAGCGCGAGGCGCTACCGCACCGCAACAATATGCGACCGCGCTGCACAAAACGCAAGAACTTTCGAAACATTTCTTGGGTAATGTTGGAAAGTCTGGCGAAACTGCAACAGGCCGGCAGGAGCGGCTTTCCGTATGTAGGATCAATATCTTACAAGGGAAGTCCCGATCGGTCGGCGCTCCGCGCATAGCTTGTATACCAGAATTCGCAACTTCGTGATCGAGGCCGAGACCCGGCGCGCTTTCGAATCCGAAGCCAAATCGAAAGTCCGGAACCGCGTCGTCGGGCTGGATAACACTCCGTTAACCGTGCGCGCCGCGCCGGATTGAGCTAGGCAAGAACGCATCCGATTTCTACCGCGTCGTTTGCGCAGTTCAGGGACATGCCGTGACGGTCATCGACTTTACCGCCTTCATCGGCCGCCTCGCGACCGCATCCGGCGAAACCATCCTGCCCTTCTTCCGCACCTCGCTCTCGGTCGACAACAAGAGTTCGAACGATTTCGATCCGGTCACCGAAGCCGACCGGGCGGCGGAAGCCGTGATGCGGCGGCTGATCAAGTCGAACTTCCCCCAGCACGGCATCGTCGGCGAGGAGTTCGGCAATGAGCGCGAGGACGCCGACTATGTCTGGGTGCTCGATCCGATCGACGGCACGAAATCCTTCATCGCCGGCTTTCCGATCTGGGGCACGCTGATCGCGCTGCTGCACAAAGGTACGCCGGTATTCGGGATGATGCACCAGCCCTATATCGGCGAGCGCTTCTCGGGCGACAACGGCTCGGCGCACTACTCCGGCCCGTCGGGCGAACGGCGGCTCTCGGTGCGGCGCTGCGCCTCGCTGAAGGAGGCGACCGTCTTCACCACGAGCCCGCTGCTGATGAATCCGGATGACCGCGCCCGCTTCGGCCGCATCGAGAACGCGGCGCGCCTGTCGCGCTATGGCGGCGACTGCTACTCCTATTGCATGCTCGCCGCCGGCCATCTCGACCTCGTGGTCGAGACCGAGCTGAAGCCCTACGACATTGCCGGCCTGATCCCGATCGTCACCGGCGCCGGCGGCGTCGTCACCACCTGGGACGGCAAGCCGGCGCAAAGCGGCGGCCGGATCATCGCGGCCGGCGACCCGCGCGTGCACGAAGCGGCGATGAAGCTGCTGAACGCCTGAGTTCCTGGCCTGATTCTTGAGTTGCCGGGCAACTGATCTGCGCCCATCCTGACCGCAACCAGAAAAGTCAGGGATGGGCGACATGACGATGTGCGGCAGGCTGCTGGCAGCCCTTCTCCTGCTTCTCGCGCCCGTCGCCGCTTTCGCCCAGGATTTCCCGACCAAGCCGCTCCGGCTGATCGTGCCGTTCCCGCCCGGCGGGCCGAACGACATCATCGCACGGGTGATCGGGCAGAAGATCTCGGAGCTCGCAAGGCAACCCGTCATCGTCGACAACCGCGCCGGCCAGGGTGGCGTGCTCGGCACCGACGCAGTCGCGAAGGCGGCGCCCGACGGCTACACGGTCGCGATCGCGAGCGCGGGCGCGCTGGCGATCAGCCCGAGCATGGAGAAGGTCGCCTACGACACGCTGAATGACCTCGCGCCGGTGACGCTGGTCGCGACGGTGCCGGAGATGCTGGTGGTCGCTGCCAACGTGCCGGCGAAGAACATGAACGAACTGGTCGCGCTCGCCAAGGCGCAGCCGGGCGAGCTCAACTTCGCCTCCTCCGGCCCCGGCAGCCTGCCGCATCTCGCCTGCGAATTGTTCAAGCTGACGGCGAAGATCGACATCGTGCACGTGCCCTATCGCGGTGCCGCGCCGGCGGTGAACGACCTGCTGGGTCAGCAGGTGCAGATGACCTTCCTCGACCTGCCGGTGATCCTGCCGCAGATCAAGGCGGGTGCGCTGCGGCCAATCGCGCTCGGTGGGCGCGAACGCGCGCCGACCGCGCCCGACGTGCCGACCACGGCGGAAGCCGGCATGCCCGACCTGATCATCGAGAACTGGTACGGCATGGTCGCGCCGGGCGGAACGCCGCAGGCGATCGTCGCAAGGCTGAACCAGCTCGCCACCGCGGCGATGGCCGATCCGATCGTCAAGCAAAAGCTCGCCGAGCAAGGCCTGACGCTGGCCGGCGACACGCCGGAGCATTTCCGCGACTTCATCGCTGCCGACATCAGGAAATGGGCGAAGGTGATCCAGGACGCCGGCGTGGTGACGACGAAATGAGCCAGCCGTCAGCGCTGCGCTTCGGCGCGCAGATAGTCCACGAGCTGCTTGGCCGCCCGCGGCAGCGCCTTGAAGCTGCGCGCGCAGATCGTCAGCCGGCGGTTGGCCCAGGCGTCGCGGATCCTTATCGTCGTGATCGGCATCGACGCCGCGCAACGCCGCGCCGCGGTCTCCGGGATCACGGCGATGCCGACATCGGCGGCGACCATCTGGCAGATCGCATCGAAGCCGCGCAGGCGGGCGCGGAAGCGCAGCCGCGCACCGAGCTTTGCGGCGTGCCGCGAGATATGAACCTGCAGCGCGGACGTTGCCGTGAGCCCGACGAAATCGCGGCCGACCACTTCCTGGAAGTCGATCTGGCGACGGCCGCCGAGATCGCTGCGTCGCGACGCCACCAGCATCAGGCGGTCCTCGCTGAACAGGAAGCGCTCGACGCTGTCGGGCAGCGCGTGCTCCGCGGCGAAGCCGAGATCGGCGGCGCCGCTGGCGATCGCGGTTGCGATATCGGTGCTCTCGCGCTCCTCGACGTCGACGCTGATATCGGGATGCTCGTGCAGGAATGCCGCGAGCGCGCGCGGCAGATGCTCCGACAGGCCCGAGGTGTTGGCCAGCAGCAGCACGTTGGCGCGAACGCCGCTGGCATAGGCGGCGAGATCGCTTTGCAGCGCCTCGACATTGTGGATCACGATGCGGGCATGGCCGAGCAGGCTCTCGCCCGCCGCCGTCAGTTCGACGCCGCGCCGACCGCGCTTGAGCAGCGCGACGCCGAGCGCTTCCTCGAGGCCCTTGATCCGCTCGCTGGCCGAAGCCAGCGCAAGGTTCGCGCGCGCCGCGCCCTGCGTGATGCTGCGCGCATCGGAAACCGCGATGAACAATTGCAAGTCGGTCAGGTCGAACCGCATGACGTTTCCCGCCCCCATACCTTCGGGTCGCCCGAAGGCTAACTCCGTAACCTCCAGATTGTGCCGTTCGCATCGATCGGTCAATGTGCCGCCATGGTCGACCATCTCCTGATCTTCATCGCTTTCGCCTTCCTGCTCGCCGGCTTCGTCAAGGGTACGCTCGGCCTCGGCCTGCCGACGGTCGCGATGGGGCTGCTCGCAACCACGATGGCGCCGGGCCAGGCGATTGCGATCGTGATCGTGCCGGCGATCGTCACCAATATCTGGCAGACCTTCGTCGGCCCCTATCTGCGCGACATCATCAGGCGGCTGTGGCCGTTGATGCTCGGCACCGTGGCGGGCATCTGGATCAATGCCGGGCTGTTGACCGGGCCTTACGCGGCCTACGGCACCGTGGTGCTGGGCGTGCTGCTGGTGATCTACGCGATCGTCGGCCTGAACAGGTTCAGCTTCAAGGTCGCACGGCGCGACGAGAAATGGATCGGCGGCATCGTCGGCGTCGTCACCGGGCTGATCTCGGCGGCGACCGGCGTTCAGGTCATCCCCTCGATGCCGTTCATGCAGGCGATCGGCATGGAGAAGGACGAACTGGTGCAGGCGCTCGGCGTGTTCTTCACCACCGCGACCGTGGCGCTTGCCTTCAACCTCACGGCCTCGGGCCTGTTGACGGCGGCCACCGCGCTGCCGGGCGCGGTCGCGATGGCGGCGTCGTTCACCGGCATGTTCATCGGCCAGGCGGTTCGCACGCGGATGCAGCCCGAGGTGTTCCGCTGCTGGTTCCTGATCTCGATGATCCTGCTCGGCATCTACCTCGCCGGCAGCGCGCTGCTCAAGATCCACGGCTAGAGCGGCACAGCAGAGCGCCAAGGCGCGAGCTAGCGCGCTTCCAGCGTCGCAACGCGGACGCCGAGATAGATGAAGAGCGCGCCGAGCGAGCGGTTGATCCAGGCGATCACGCCGGCCGATTGCCTGATGCGGCCGGCGGCCCGCGCCGCGAAGGCCGCAAGACCAAGGCACCACAGCGTGCCGCCGGTGATGAAGATCAGCCCGAGCACCAGGAAGGCGAGCGTCTTGTGTGGCGCGTCCGCCGCTACGAATTGCGGCAGGAAAGCCAGGAAGAACAGCGCCACCTTGGGGTTGAGGATATTGGTCAGCGCCCCCTGCCAGAACACGCGCGAGATCGAGGTCTCGCCGCCCTGCCCCGTGATGTCAGCGATTGGCTTGGCGCGCGCCAGCAGCATCTGCAGGCCGGTCAGCACCAGATAGGCCGCGCCGACCAGCTTGACGGCCAGGAACGCGGTCGACGAGGCCATCAGCAGCGCCGACAGGCCGATCGCCGCACCCAGCACATGGACCAGGCAGCCGCAGCTGATACCGATCGCCGCAGCGGCGCCGCCGCGCCATCCGAGCTGAATCGTGCGCCCGATGATATAGGCGGTATCCGGCCCCGGTGTGACGTTGAGCAGCAGCCCGGACAGGACAAACAGCCAAAGCTCGTGAATTCCCAGCATGTCAGCGACGTTAACCTATGCAAGTAACCGGCCGGAAAGGATGATCGGCCAGCCGGCGCCATCCCAGCGACACACGAATTCAGTAGAGAAACGACTGTACCATCCGTTGGTCGCGTGCCAATTCCTGCTACTATGCATTATAGGTGCCTGCAAACCGGGCTTCCGCCGGACCCGGCCTGTCTTGTAAGTATCGGATTCGGTCACCTCGGCTAAGTGGCCATTCCAGGGCACAGGAGACATGGAAAGACGGCTCGCTGCCATTCTTTGCGCTGACATCGCCGGCTATTCCCGCATGATGGGTGCCGACGAGGCGGGGACGCATGCCTCGTTCAAGGCGCACCGCAGCGCGATCTACCCGATCATCCTCAACCATGGCGGCCGTATCGTCAAAAACACCGGCGACGGCTTCCTCCTGGAATTTCCGAGCATCATCGGCGCGATCGAGGCCGCCGTCGCGATGCAGACCCTGATGGCCGAGCGCAACGAACATCTGCCGGCCGACCGCGCCATGCACTTTCGGATGGGCGTCCACATGGGCGACGTCATGGCCGACGAGGACGAGGTGTTCGGCGACGACGTCAACATCGCGGTCCGTCTCGAGACGGTCGCAACGCCGGGCGGCATCGCGGTGTCGGACAAGGCCCGCACCGAAGCGGGACGGCGGCTTGCCGTCACCCTCGTCGACGCCGGCCCGCACCGCTTCAAGAACATCGCCGAGCCGGTCAATGTCTGGACCTGGGCGCCGGCCGGGTCCGATGCGCAGGAGCAGGTTCCGGACGACGGCCCGCATCTGCCGGGGCAATATCGCACCGCCATCGTCGGCGTGCTGCCGTTCGACAATCTGAGCGGCGGCGCCGACGAATATTTCTCGGACGGCCTGACCGAGGACCTGATCCACGCGCTGTCGCTGCAATCCTTCTATCGCGTGCTGAGCCGCAACTCGACCTTCGCCTACAAGGGCAAGAACGTCTCGACCCGGCTGATCGCGCGCGAGATCGACGCAACCTATCTGATCCAGGGTTCGGTACGGCGCGCCGGCAACAAGATCCGCGTCTCCGCCGAACTGATCGCGCCCGAGAAGGGCGAGCAGCTGTGGACCGGCCGCTACGACCGCGACATGGGCGACCTGTTCGCGATGCAGGACGAGATCACCGCGAATCTCTCCGCCGCCGTCGCCCAGGAGATCTATCGCGCCGAGGCCCTCGGCACCGGCGCGCTCGCCGAACGCCGAACTGACGGCGTGGGATCGCTTCCTGAAGGGGCTGTCGCACTACTACCACCAGACCAAGGACGATTGCGAAACCGCGATCGCGCTGTTCAAGGAGGCGATCGAGCTCGACCCTGCGCTGTCGATCGCGCGCGCCTATCTGGCGCTGATCCAGATCCAGAGCATCCAGTTCGGCTGGATTCCGAGCACGCGCGAATTGTGGGCCTCGTCAGTCAGCTTGGCCGAGAGCAGCGTGCGGCTCGACCCGCGCTCCTCGTTCGCGTTTTCGCTGCTGGCCTATCTGCACGCGATGCAGGGCCATTACGAAGCCGCGATGGATGCCATCAAGCGGGCGATCGAGCTCAACCCCTACGACATGGGCGCGCGCGGCGTGCTGGGAATTTGCCACATGGTGATCGGCGACCATCGCAAGGCGGTCGATCTGTTCTCGACGGCGGTCCAGCGCGGCAACAGCGACCCGCGCTACCAATGGGCGGCGCTGAACGCGTTCAGCCATTATCTGCTCGGGCAATATGACGCGTCGCTGTCGTGGTCGCGCGAGGGGCTGTATCTGAACCCGAACCATCTGCAGTGCCTTGCGGTGCGCACCGCAGCGCTCGCCCAACTCGGCCGCGCCGACGAGGCCGCGCAGGCAGCCGAGGCCCTGCTCGCCAACCATCCCGAGCTGACGGTCGAGCGTCACTTGCGCAATTTCCACTGGAAGAACCCGGCCGACATCGCGCATTATCGCGACGGCCTCTTGAAAGCCGGCCTGCCGTTCGGCAAACTCGCTCTGGTTGCGTCCACATCGAAATTCGCCGTCGACTCCTGAGCGAATTCATCCACCGGTAATGGATGCTTTTTAAGCTGACGCTTTTCAGGATGTGGTTTGATGTCCGATACGGCTGCAAGCAAGGCGCCCACCCCGCAGATTTCTCCTGACAATCCCTGCCCGTTCCTGCGGGCGCTCGTCGCCGGCAACTATGTCGGCGGCCATATCGTGCCGCTGCCTGAGCTGACCGGCACCATCGGGCGCGCAACCGGCAAGACCGGGTTCGAGGGGTTCACCGCGCGAGCGAAGATCTTCATGGTTGCGCAGATCGCCAACGGCCTCGGTCCTTTCAGCCAGCTGCGCAGCCTGTTCCATGGCACCATTCTCGACGCGTTGCGCAACGGCCCGCTCGACAAGCACGGCGCCGGCTCGCGCATTCTCGACCAGCACGCGGTGGTCCATGAGGACGAGATTGCGCGGCTCGCGACCTTCGGCAAGGATTACAAGGCCCCCGACGGCAGCGTCGAACGCGGGCTGTCGGCCGCCGAGATCAAGACCTTCATGGCGGCGAACTTCCAGCGCGCCAAGGACGAGCATCCGCCGTCCTACGGCATCGCGCACTGCTACTATCCGCTCCTGATGCTCGGCGAGTGGCCGGTGCTGCTCGACATCATGGGCAAGGGCGAAGGCAAGGACCGCTATCTCAGCGTCGCCGAGGTCAGGACGCTGTTCGTGGACAAGCGCTTTCCGGATCGGATCATCGCGCTGCTACAGCGCTAGATTTTTGTTTGACGCGTTTTCTTCACGCGAACCGGGATCCACTTCGCTCGAAAACGCCATGTTTCACTTGAACAGCGGCGTGCCCGGCACGAACGCATCGAACGCCGCCCAGAACTGGCCGCGGTAGCGGTCCTGCTCCTGCAGGATTTCGTGCTTGGAGCCGGCGATCACGAGATGCGAGCCGGCGCGCAAGTGATAGGCGAACTCCTCGATCGCGGCCGTCGACACCACCTCGTCATTGCTCGCCGCCAGCATCAGGATCGGCTGGCGGATTTCGGACGGATACGACATGCCGCGGAAGGTGCGCATCGCGGTGAACGCGGTGTCGGCCCAGGCGATCGTCGGCGCCGCGATGCCGAGCGTCGGATCTTCTTCCAGGATCGCCGCGTTGCGGGCGTGGCGCACCGGATCGCTGGTCACGGGATTGCCGATGAAGGGCGCGAGGCCGACCAATTCGTCGCCGCCGCCGGGTACATAGCGGCCGCCCTGCCCGGCCAGCCGCATGATCCGAAGCAGCGCGCTCGGGAAGAACGACACGCGGCGGCGCGGCAGGTCGATCATCGGCGCCGACAGCACCATGCGGTCGAACCAGCGCTTGCCGGCATGCGCGAGGCGCAGCATCACCGCACCGCCCATCGAATGCGCCAGCGCGAAATAAGGCGGCGGGCAATCCGGCAGCACCACCTGCTGCACGAAGGTCTCGACGTCGACCTCGTAATCGGCGAAGTCGCGCACGTAGCCCTTGCGGGGATCGCGCAGCCGCCGCGACGAGTGGCCCTGCCCGCGCCAGTCGATGATCGCCACCGCAAAGCCGCGGTCGCGCAGATCGCGCACGGTCTCGAAATATTTTTCGATCATCTCGCCGCGCCCGCCAAACACGCAGACCGTGCCCTTGCGACCGGGCGGCGGCGCCCAGCGCGCAAAGCGCAGCTCGGCCCCGTCTGGTGTCTTGATGGTGCCACTGACAACGTCGTCCGGAACCGGGTTGGCGGGAATCGAGACGAGCGTCATGAAGGGGACCGGAGTGGTGAGACAGGGTGGAGATCAAGGACGCCAGCGCCAAAAAATGCGACGCGGTTTCCGCCTCTTGAACGCGACGTGACCCCTCCCATATCACCTCCGTGCAGGCCGCTACCAGTGTTTCGGAACCGAAACATCAGGCTGCACACATCTAAGCCCGGCCCGATGGCGGGCGGGTAACTGAAACAGTCGCTCAATGGAGGACTATTCCTATGCGTAGCTACGACCTCACGCCGTTTTATCGTTCCACCGTCGGCTTCGACCGCCTCTTCAACCTGCTCGATCAGGTGACCTCGGACGGCAGCCCCGGTTATCCCCCCTACAACATCGAGCGCACCGGCGAGAATGCTTACCGGATTAGCGTTGCGGTCTCCGGCTTCTCGCAGGCCGAGCTTTCGATCGTCGCGAAGGAGAACACGCTGACGATCAAGGGCGAGAAGAGCGCCAACGAGAACTCCGGCAACGGCTCCGAAGTGCTCTATCGCGGCATCGCCTCCCGCGCCTTCGAGCGCGTCTTCCAGCTTGCCGACTTCGTGCAGGTGAAGAACGCCTCGCTCGAGAACGGTCTGCTCCACGTCGATCTCGTCCGCGAGATTCCCGAGGCCAAGAAGCCCCGCAGCATTCCGATCGGCGGCGGCGAGAAGGCCCCGCAGGTCGTTGACGGCTCGGCCGGCAAGGTCGCCGCTTAAGCAACAAGCCCCGCGTCAGCAGATATTGGCTGATCGCGAAAACGCCCCGGGAAACCGGGGCGTTTTTTGTTGGGGCGGGCCGTGGCCCAGATCAGGCCTTCGTAGCCCGGATGGAGTGAAGCGCAATCCGGGAAGGTCTTGCCGCCGAAACGTCCCCGGATTTCGCTGCGCTCCATCCGGGCTACGGATCTCACTCCAATCCCTGCACCTTGGGCATTGCCTGGGTCGGCAGGATCGCGGGCGCCGGCGCAGCCGGCGGTGGAGCACCCTGACCGACGGTCGGAGCCTCGGCTTGCTGGACGGCTTGCGGGGCAGCCGCGGCCTCGGCCGGCTTCGGGGCAGCTACGGCTTGCTCGGCCGGCGCGGGTGCGGCCGCCTGGGCAGGCTGCGGCGTGGCCGCCTGCGGAACGGCGGCCTGAGCCGCCGGGGCGGGAGCCTGAGCTGCCGCCGCCGGAACCTGAGCCGCCGGAGCCTGGGCGGCCGGAGCCTGGGCCTTGGCCGAGAGCGGGCTGCGTTTGGGCACCGGCACGCGGCTGGCGACATGCGGGATCGGGAGCGGCGGGCGCGGCACCCGGGCCTGGATCGGCCGCGGCATCTGCCCGGCGGGACCGTCGGTCGCGCTCATTTCCTCTTCGTAATTGTCGCCGAGCCGAGAGGCCGGCGTGAAGCGGATGATGTGGCCGTCGCGGGCATCGATCACCAGCCGGCCGTCGTCGCCGCCGTGGTCGATCACCGAGATCGTGTAGACGAACCCGCGCTGCCGGGGCGCACCAAGCGGCAGATAGCCGTTCTCGCGGAGCACGGTATAGACCTCGACCGGCGGCAACAGGCTCGGCACACGGCCGTAGCGCGGCGGCGGCGGAACCTCGGGCATGGCGGCATAGGGCCCGTCCATGTCGGATACCCTGACCAAAAGCGGGCTGCCGATCCGGGCGGGCGTCGCCAGCTGGGCCTCGGCCGCGGCTGCGCTGAGCGCGAGGGCCGCGGCAGCAACCGAACCTGTGAACAACTTCATCGCCGTAACTCCTGTCTGCCCGCCCTTGGGAGCGTTCCCGCTCTCTTGCCGGCTTGCCTGGGACAAAATTTCAGTTTCAAATTCGGCGGTCCTTGGTCGCTCCTTGGGCCAGATCACGGCGTGTTTGCTTCGAATCAGGGGCGCGGCGCGGCGGCCGAGCCGTTCGATCCGAGCATGCGGGCGAGGACTTCCTCGCGCTTGTGTGATAGACAAAAATTTGGCAAGGTCGTAGTTAGGACAGCAAAGCTGTCTCAATTTCGCGGCCATCCCGGCATAGGGATTGCAACGAGACCTCGGCGCCCCGAGCTCCGAGAATGCTGCAGGCAGGGCCGTCCCTCAGGGGACGTTGAAACGCCCGTCGTCTGAATTTAGGAAAATGCGGCTCGCGGCGGACGAGCGGTGGCCCGGTGGGTGCCGCAACGTCCAAGGTGCGCCAAATATGGTGGGGCCCTTACGAAAGGGAGAGGACACATGAGCGGGTCGGAATTCGAGCGCGAAAACATCGTGGCAGGAACGCTGTCGGCGACCGCGGACTCGAAAGCCGCCGAGCCCGCGCGTGAGCTCCACACCTGGCGTCCTGAAGCCGAAGGCCTGTTTGATCCGAGCCTGGAAAAGGATTCCTGCGGCGTCGGCTTCATCGCCAACATCAAGGGCCAGAAGTCGCACCAGATCGTCTCCGACGCGCTGAACATCCTGTGCAACCTCGAGCATCGCGGCGCCGTCGGCGCCGATCCGCGCGCCGGTGACGGCGCCGGCATCCTGGTGCAGATCCCGCACGCCTTCTTCGCGCGCAAGACCGCGGAGCTCGGCTTCAAGCTGCCGCAGCCCGGCGAATACGCCATCGGCGCGCTGTTCATGCCGCGCGATGCCGCGTGGCGGAACGTGATCAAGAGCATCATCGCCGACGAGATCAAGAACGAGGGCTTCAAGCTGCTCGGCTGGCGCGACGTGCCCAGTGACAATTCCTCGCTCGGCGTCACCGTGAAGCCGACCGAGCCCTACCACATGCAGGTCTTCATCGGCCGCAATGGTGCGGCCAAGACCGAGGACGATTTCGAGCGCCACCTCTACATCCTGCGCAAGTCGATCTCGCAGGCGATCTATCAACGCCGCGACCGCGGCATGGCGGGCTACTATCCGTGCTCGCTGTCGTGCCGCACCGTGATCTACAAGGGCATGTTCCTCGCCGACCAGCTCGGCAAGTACTATCCCGACCTGCATGAGGCCGACTTCGACAGCGCGCTGGCGCTGGTGCATCAACGCTTCTCGACCAACACCTTCCCGACCTGGTCGCTGGCGCATCCGTACCGGATGATCGCCCATAACGGCGAAATCAACACGCTGCGCGGCAACGTCAACTGGATGGCAGCGCGGCAGGCTTCCGTGCATTCGGAGCTCTACGGCAAGGACATCAGCCGCCTCTGGCCGATCTCCTATGAAGGCCAGAGCGACACCGCCTGCTTCGACAACGCGCTCGAATTCCTGGTGCAGGGCGGTTACTCGCTGCCGCACGCCGTGATGATGATGATCCCGGAAGCGTGGGCCGGCAATCCCCTGATGGATGAGCAGCGCCGCGCCTTCTACGAATATCACGCTGCGCTGATGGAGCCGTGGGACGGCCCGGCCGCGATCGCCTTCACCGACGGCCGCAAGATCGGCGCCACGCTCGATCGCAACGGCCTGCGCCCGGCGCGCTATCTCGTCACCAAGGACGACCGCATCGTGATGGCGTCCGAAATGGGCGTGCTGAAGATTCCGGAGGACCAGATCGTCACCAAGTGGCGGCTGCAGCCCGGCAAGATGCTGCTCGTCGACCTCGAGCAGGGCCGCCTGATTCCCGACGACGAGATCAAGGCCGACCTCGCCAAGAGCCATCCCTACAGCGACTGGCTGCATCGCACCCAGATCCAGCTCGAGGAGCTGCCGGATGCGCCGGCCAAGGGCGTGCGCTCCAACCTGCCGCTGCTCGATCGGCAGCAGGCGTTCGGCTACAGCCAGGAAGACATCGCGATCCTGATGACGCCGATGGCCGCCACCGGCGAGGAAGCCGCCGGCTCGATGGGCAACGACACGCCGATCTCGGCGCTGTCGGACAAGCCGAAGCAGCTGTTCACCTACTTCAAGCAGAACTTCGCGCAGGTGACGAACCCGCCGATCGATCCGATCCGCGAGGAAATCGTCATGAGCCTCGTCTCGATCATCGGGCCGCGGCCGAACCTGTTCGACCTGCAGGGCGTCGCCTCGACCAAGCGCCTCGAGGTGCGGCAGCCGATCCTGACCGACGCGGATCTGGAAAAGATCCGCTCGATCTCCGACGTCGCCGAGACCCACTTCAAGTCGCGCACGCTCGACACCACCTTCCACGCCGGCTTCGGCGCGGCGGGCATGGAGCAGGTGCTCGACGAGCTCTGCGCGCGCGCCGAGGGCGCGGTGCGCGAGGGCATCAACATCATCATCCTGTCGGACCGCATGACCGGCACCGACCGGATTCCGATCCCGTCGCTGCTGGCCTGCGCCGCCGTGCATCATCACCTGATCCGCACCGGCCTGCGCACCTCGGTCGGCCTCGTCGTGGAATCCGGCGAGCCGCGCGAGGTGCATCACTTCGCTTGCCTCGCCGGCTACGGCGCCGAAGCGATCAACCCCTATCTCGCGTTCGAAACCATCCTCGCGATGAAGGACCGGCTGCCCGGCGCGCTCGACGACTACGAGATCGTCAAGCGCTACATCAAGTCGATCGGCAAGGGCCTGCTCAAGGTGATGTCCAAGATGGGCATCTCGACCTACCAGTCCTATTGCGGCGCGCAGATCTTCGACGCGGTCGGCCTGAAGGCGGACTTCGTCGCCAAGTATTTTGCCGGCACCCACACAAGGATCGAGGGCGTCGGCCTCGGCGAGATCGCCGAGGAGACCGTGCGTCGCCACACCGACGCGTTCGGCGACGGCCAGATCTACAAGAGCGCGCTCGATGTCGGCGGCGAATATGCCTACCGCACCCGCGGCGAGGACCACGCCTGGACCGCGGAGTCGGTCTCGACGCTGCAGCACGCCGTGCGCGGCAATTCGCAGGAGCGCTACCGGGCGTTCGCCAAGATCCTCAACGAGCAGTCCGAGCGTCTCTTGACGCTGCGCGGCCTGTTCCGGATCAAGAGCGCCGAGGACGACAAGCGCAAGCCGGTCAAGCTCGAGGACGTCGAGCCGGCCAAGGACATCGTCAGGCGATTCTCGACCGGCGCGATGTCGTTCGGCTCGATCTCGCGCGAGGCGCACACCACGCTCGCGATCGCGATGAACCGGATCGGCGGCAAGTCGAACACCGGCGAAGGCGGCGAGGAGTCCGACCGCTTCAAGCCGATGCCCAACGGCGACAGCATGCGCTCGGCGATCAAGCAGGTCGCCTCGGGCCGGTTCGGCGTGACGACGGAATACCTCGTCAACTCCGACATGATGCAGATCAAGATGGCGCAGGGCGCCAAGCCCGGCGAAGGCGGCCAGTTGCCCGGCCACAAGGTCGACGCAACGATCGCCCGCGTCCGGCATTCGACGCCGGGCGTCGGCCTGATCTCGCCGCCGCCGCATCACGACATCTACTCGATCGAGGACCTCGCCCAGCTGATCTACGACCTCAAGAACGTCAATCCGGACGGTCAGGTCTCGGTGAAGCTGGTGTCGGAGGTCGGAGTCGGCACTGTTGCCGCCGGCGTCGCCAAGGCCCGCGCCGACCATGTGACCATCGCGGGCTTCGAGGGCGGCACCGGTGCCTCGCCGCTGACCTCGATCAAGCATGCCGGCTCGCCGTGGGAGATCGGTCTTGCCGAGACCCATCAGACGCTGGTGCGCCAGCAGCTGCGCAGCCGCATCGCGGTCCAGGTCGACGGCGGCTTCCGCACCGGGCGTGACGTCGTGATCGGCGCGCTGCTCGGGGCCGACGAGTTCGGCTTCGCCACCGCGCCCCTGATCGCGGCGGGCTGCATCATGATGCGCAAGTGCCACCTCAACACCTGCCCGGTCGGCGTCGCGACCCAGGATCCGGTGCTGCGCAAGCGCTTCACCGGCCAGCCCGAGCACGTCATCAACTACTTCTTCTTCGTCGCCGAGGAAGTCCGCGAGATCATGGCGCAGCTCGGCTACAAGACGTTCGACGAGATGGTCGGCCAGGTCCAGATGCTGGACCAGACCGCGCTGGTCTCGCACTGGAAGGCCAAGGGCCTCGATTTCTCCAAGCTGTTCGTGCGGCAGAAGGAGGAGAAGGGCCAGACGATCTATCACTCGGAGAGCCAGAACCATCATCTGGAGGCCGTGCTCGACCGCCGGCTGATCGGCAAGGCGCAGGCCGCGCTCGATCGCGGCGCCCCGGTCAAGATCGAGGAAGAGATCAACAACACCGACCGTTCCGCCGGCGCGATGCTGTCGGGCGCGGTGGCCAAGATCTACGGCCATGCCGGCCTGCCGCTCGACACGATCCATGTCGGCCTGAAGGGCACGGCGGGACAGGCGTTCGGCGCCTGGCTCGCCAAGGGCGTCACCTTCGACCTCGAGGGTGAAGGCAACGACTATGTCGGCAAGGGCCTCTCGGGCGGCTGCATCATCGTCAAGCCGCCGAAGATCTCCGGCATCGTGCCGGAGGAGTCGATCATCGTCGGCAACACCGTGATGTACGGCGCGATCGCGGGCGAGTGCTACTTCCGCGGCATCGCCGGCGAGCGCTTTGCGGTGCGCAATTCCGGCGCGGTCGCGGTCGTCGAGGGCGCCGGCGATCATTGCTGCGAATACATGACCGGCGGCATCGTCGTGGTGCTCGGCAAGACCGGACGCAACTTCGCGGCCGGCATGTCCGGCGGCATCGCCTATGTGCTGGACGAGGCCGGCGACTTCGACAAGCTCTGCAACCTTTCGATGGTCGAGCTCGAGCCGGTGCTGTCGGAGGAGATGATCAACGCCGACACCTACCACCACTCCGGCGATCTCGAGGCGCATGGCCGGGTCGACGTGTTCCAGAACCTGCTCGACTCCGATGTGGAGCGGCTGCACGTCCTGGTCACGCGTCACGCCAAGCTGACGGGTTCGAAGAAGGCGGCGGAGATCCTCGCCGATTGGAAGAGCTGGCTGCCGAAATTCCGCAAGGTGATGCCGGTGGAGTACCGCCGCGCGCTGAAGGAAATGAAGGCGAACGCCGACGCCGAGCCGAAGATCGCGATCGGCGCGTAAGCCTGGAAGACCCTCATGGTGAGGAGGCGCGCAGCGCCGTCTCGAACCATGAGGCCGCCACACGGGCCTCCATCCTTCGAGACGCGGCGCACGCGCCGCTCCTCAGGATGAGGGTCAAACAGAACAGACGAACACATGATGCAGGGGCATCGGGTTTCAATGGGCAAGATCACAGGTTTTCTCGAGATCGAGCGGCATGACCGCAAGTACGAGCCGGTCGCCGATCGACTCAAGAACTTCAGGGAATTCGTCATTCCGCTGAGCGAGAAGGACACGCGCGACCAGGCTGCGCGCTGCATGAATTGCGGCATCCCCTATTGCCACGGCACCGGCTCGACCGCGCCGGGCACGCCGGGCTGCCCGGTCAACAACCAGATCCCCGATTTCAACGACCTCGTCTATCAGGGCAACTGGGAAGAGGCCTCGCGCAACCTGCACTCGACCAACAATTTCCCCGAATTCACCGGCCGCATCTGCCCGGCGCCGTGCGAGGCGTCCTGCACGCTCAACATCGACGACAACCCGGTCACCATCAAGACCATCGAATGCGCGATCGTCGACCGCGCCTGGGACAATGGCTGGCTGAAGCCGGAGATCGCAGCCGTCAAGACCGGCAAGAAGGTCGCCGTGATCGGCTCGGGTCCCGCCGGCATGGCCGCCGCGCAGCAGCTCGCGCGCGCCGGCCACGAAGTGCATGTCTACGAGAAGTTCGCCAAGGCCGGCGGCCTGCTGCGCTATGGCATTCCCGACTTCAAGATGGAGAAGGGCATCATCGACCGCCGCGTGGCACAGATGGAAGCCGAGGGCGTCACCTTCCACTACGGCAAGGCCGTCGGCGGCTCGACGCCCGGCGCGATCGATCCGCAGGAGCTCGCCAAGCAGTATGACGCCGTGGCGCTGACCGGCGGCGCGGAAGCCCCGCGCGACCTGCCGATCCCCGGCCGCGAGCTTTCCGGCATCCACTTCGCGATGGACTTCCTGCCGCAGCAGAACCGCCGCGTCTCCGGCGAGCCGCTGAACGGCGCTGCTGACATCCTCGCCGGCGGCAAGCATGTCGTCGTGATCGGCGGCGGCGACACCGGTTCGGACTGCATCGGCACCTCGTTCCGGCAAGGCGCCAAGTCGGTGACCCAGCTCGAGATCATGCCGGCGCCGCCCGAGCATGAGAACAAGGGCGTGACCTGGCCGAACTGGCCGCTGAAGATGCGCACGTCCTCGAGCCAGGCCGAAGGCGCGGTGCGCGAATACGCCGTGCTGACGACGAAGTTCGAAGGCGTCGACGGCAAGGTGACCAAGCTGCATTGCGTCAAGGTCGACGACAAGTTCAAACCGCTGCCCGGCACCGAGTTCACGCTCGACGCCGAGCTCGTGCTGCTGGCGATGGGCTTTGTGCATCCCGTGCACGAGGGCCTGCTCAAGACGCTGGGCGTCGAGCTCGACCAGCGCGGCAACGTCCGCGCCTCCCTGCAGGACTACCAGACCTCGCGCGCGAAGATCTTCTCCGCCGGCGACATGCGCCGCGGCCAGTCGCTCGTGGTCTGGGCGATCCGCGAAGGCCGCCAGTGCGCGCGCTCGATCGACACCTTCCTGATGGGGAAGACGGATCTGCCGGGGTGAGCCCCCGGCGGTTTCGCCCAACTGCATCCCACAAACTCAGCTGTCATCGCCCGCGAAAGCGGGCGATCCAGTATTCCAGAGACGTCAGGGCTTGAACGGACAGGCCGCGGCGTACTGGGTGCCCCGCCTTCGCGTAGCACGACACCTCATTTGAGATGCGACTTAGGCATCCTCACCGCTAATTCTGCACCCGCACGCCCAGCATCACCACGGTCGATGCCGAGCTCTGTCCCGGCTGGTTGGAATCCAGCCAGTCGCGGCGCAGCGTGCCCTTGATCCAGAGGCTGCGGGTCATCTTGTAGATCAGGTCGCCTGACACCGAGTAGATCGTGTCGTTGCGGTTGTCGCCCTGGTAATCGAGCGTACCGTAGGTGAACTTGCCGATGCCGGTCAGCCAGCGGCGGAAGTCGTGGTCGACCTCCACGGTGTAGGTGCGCGACAGCACGCCCGAGGTGCCGGGCAGCGTGGTCTCGCCGATCTGGGTGTCGGAATAGAATTTGGCCGTGGTCAGCGGCGTCGCATTCCAGGTCAGCGAGGCGGTGGTCAGCAGGCCCTTGAGCGGGCTAAGCCGCGGATCGACATAGTCGCGCCTAGCATAGCCGATCGAGACCTCGCCGAACAGAATCCGGGTGAACTCGAACGATGTGCCGACCTTGGCGTAACCGCCCGACGAATTGCGCGCGTAACCGTTGCGGTCGAGATAGAGATCATGGAAGCGGCTGTCGCCCTCCACTTCCACGAACGGCTTCACGGCCGGATTGAGCTCATAGCTGACGCGGCCGACACCGCCATACTGCGTGAAGTTGCGATCGTCGTTGGACGACGAGGTGCCGTCGGTCAGCTTCGACCACTGATAGTCGGTGCGGTCGACGGTGCCGCCGAGCGAGACCTGCATGCGGTTGAAATTCTGGTCGACGCCGAAGGTGCCGCCGACCGTGCTGTAGAGCGGATATCTGGCGAGGCCGGCCTGCACATTCGGGCTGCCGGGATTGTCGGTCGAGACCAGCAGGCGGGCCTGCGCCGTGAGATGCGTGTATTTGGAGACGTCGAGCCGGCCGTCGACATGACCGGTGAAGTTCGGACGGTCGATGTCGAGCGGCGCCGACAGTGGGGTGCCGTTGGCGTTCGGCGTCAGCTCGGAGCCATAGCCGGTGAAGGAGCCGCGCAGATCCGCGACGACGGCGTGACGTTCCCAGTCGGAGACCGCAAGGAATTCCGGCGCGACCATGTAGAACGCCCTGCCCTGCGGCGAGTAGAGCCGGCCCGGATTGGTGTCGTAGCCGGCCATCGCCTCGACCGCGGTCTTGACCATGAACGAGCCGGCGTAGTCGCCGACGGCGCCGAACGGATCGTCGTCGATCCTGAGCCGCTTGCGCGGCGGCTGGCCGACGATGGTGCCGGCCATCGCCGGCGGCAGCGGCGTCTTGTTGGCGGTCTCCGAGGGCGGGATCGACAGCCGCAGCTGCCCCGTGCCGTTCAATGGCACCGGCGTCGGCTGCGGCGAGCCGGGTCCCGCCGGCGGCTTCGGTTTGGCCTGACCCGGATAGTATTTCGGCTTCTGGCGTTTGCGGTTGAGCGAGTCATAGCCCGACGTCGAGGCGCCGTTCGCCGCGGGGAGCCCGTAGGTCGGGACCTGCCCGATCCGCGTCGTCGATGTTGATGTCGATGAAGACGAGGAGGAACGGCGATCGCGATCGGCGTCGGGCAGCTTCAGGCCGTTGAGCGGATCCATGGCGTCAGCCGTGGTCCGGCGCAGCGGCGAATCCTGCGTGATCACCTGGCTCTGGCGATTGGGGCTGAACAGATCGGGCGTCACGGTCTGGGCCGCGGCGAACCCGGTGGTCACGGTCAGCGCCAGGACGGTCACGGCAGGGCATGGCAAAACCGCGCGGACGAGGCGTCCACGCCGGTCTTGGCCGCTTGCTGGCCGCCGCAACACGATGGAAAAACTCCAACGAATTCACATACTTGTGGGGCGCACTCCGCCGGGCGGCGGAAAACGTCGTTAATGGAGTTAAAACAATTATGGTTAATGAGCCGTTGAGGATCGGCCGCCGCGCGTCGCATCGCGGAATCGAACGTGCTAAGGGAGACGCCCGGGTGCAAAACCCTCCCTTGGAATCCTAAATGGCCAAACCGAAACCGCTGATGACCAAATCATCCGGCCCCGATGACGGCGCCGTTCAATCGGCGCTCCGCACCCTCGATGCCGAAGCAAGCGGCGTCGCAGCCCTCTCCGCGGCACTGAAGTCCGACCTCGGCGCGCCGTTCGCGGCGGCGTCCGAGTTGATCGGCAATGCCAAGGGACGGCTGATCGTCACCGGGCTCGGCAAGTCCGGCCATATCGGGCGCAAGATCGCCGCGACCTTTGCCTCGACCGGCACGCCGGCGTTCTTCGTGCACGCCGCCGAAGCGAGCCATGGCGACCTCGGCATGATCACGATCGATGACGTGATCCTGGCGCTGTCATGGTCCGGCGAGCAGCCGGAGATGCGCAACCTGATCGCCTATGCCGCCCGCTTCGGCATTCCGCTGATCGCGATGACGGCCGACAAGGACTCGACGCTGAGCAAGGCCGCCGACGTGCAGCTGACGCTGCCGAAGGCCCGGGAGGCCTGCCCGCACAATCTGGCGCCGACCACGTCCTCGCTGATGATGCTGGCGCTCGGCGATGCGCTGGCGATCGCGCTGCTCGAGGGCCGCGGCTTCACCTCGACCGATTTCAGCGTGCTGCATCCGGGCGGCAAGCTCGGCGCGCTCCTGAAATATGCCCGCGACCTGATGCATGGCGGCGACGCGCTGCCGCTGAAGCCGCTCGGCACCAAGATGTCGGATGCGCTGGTCGAGATGACCTCCAAGGGTTTTGGCTGCGTCGGCATCGTCGACCGCCACGGCCATCTCGTCGGCATCGTCACCGACGGCGATCTGCGCCGGCAGATGCGCCCCGACCTTTTGACGCTGTCGGTCGACGAGGTCATGACCAGGACGCCGAAGACGATCAGCCGCGATACGCTCGCCGGCGAAGTGCTGGAGCTGCTCAACGCCTCGAAGATCACGACGCTGATCGTGACCGATGCGAAGAAGCCGGTCGGCATCATCCATCTGCACGATCTGCTGCGGGCGGGCGTGGCGTAGGCCCTTTTGTCATTCCCCGATGCGCAATGGCGCATCTGAGGGCGTGCCTGTTGGCGCGACCCCCGAAATGACAGCGATTACCTCGGAAACCGCGCCGCCGTTTCCTCCAGCGGCAGGGCCAGCGCGTTGGCGAGGTAGGAGACCGTGCGGTAGAAGCCGCACAACAGGATGATCTCCAGGATCTGGTCCTCATCGTAATGGGCCGATAACGCGGCGAATTCCGCGTCATCCAGCGTCGCGCGGGCATGCAGCGCGTCGACCGCCGCGATCATCGCCTGTTCGGCCGGCGACCAGCAGTCGGCATCGGCCGCACCGCGCACGGTGGCGTAGACCTGCTGCTCCGTCAGTTCGGCGGCCGCGCCGAACGCCGTGACATGGACGCCCCATTCATATTCGCAGGCATTGAGTGCGCAGGTGCGGTCGATCACGATCTCGCGCTCCCTGAGCGACAACGGCCCGCGGTCCAGCAGGCTGCCGCCGCGAAACTTCTCCCAGGCGCGTGGATGGCCGGCCATCATGCGGAACAGCACCAGCGGCGGCTTGCCGCGCATGATGCGATCAAAATGCTGTTGAACGTCCGCCGGATAGGGCGGATCGAGCGGCGCGATGCGTGACATGGGCTGATCCCGTTGCTACATTTAATGTAGCAATACGCTACAATATCTGTAGCAACTCGCAAGAGGGATTCGAAAGGAATTCGCGACATGCCGAAGCAGGGCCCAGTCACAAGACCCGCCGTCCGCGGCTCGCGGACCGGCCGCCCGATCATGGCGCTGCTCGATCTCTTGGGACGGCGCTGGACCTTGCGCATCGTCTGGGAGCTGCGCGAGAACGCGCTGACCTCGCGCGCGCTGCGCACCGCCTGCGACGAGGCCTCGCCGACCATCCTGCAGACGCGATTGACCGAGCTGCGCGAGGCCGGCTTCGTCGAACTGTCGGAGGATGGTTACGGCCTCACCGCGCTCGGGAGGGAGCTGTTCCAGACCTTCACGCCGCTCCATCGTTTCGCCGAGCGCTGGAGCAAGCGGGGCGCCAGCTAGACCGCGGCGACCGTCAGTGTGTAGCCCGCATGAGCGGAGCGATATGCGGGACCGGTTTCCCCGGGTATCGCGGAGCCTGTCATCGGGCGCGCATTCGCGCGACCCGTTGGCTCACCCGGGCTACGGATTACTCGTCCGAAGCAGCATTCGACGCTCGGGCCAAGTCGTCGTCGATGGGCCAGGTCAAACTAAGCGATCGCCACCGTCAGGCTGGCACCGTCGGCGCGGACCACCTTCACCCGGCTGCCGGCAGGCGCATCGGGGCCGGCGACGCGCCACACCGTGTCATCGATCCGCACCGTGCCCGATCCGTCGATGATCGGCTTCTCCAGGGTGAATTCGCGGCCGACCAGGGCTTCGTTGCGGCGGTTGAGGAACGGATTGGTCTTGCTCGCCGCCGTCGCGCCCTTGGCAAAATGCCGCCATGCCGGCACCGCCAACGCGGCAAACACCGCGAACATCAGCAGCTGCGTTTGCCAGGACGGCGTGAAGGCGAACGACAGCAGGCCCACAAGGAGCGCCGCGAGCCCGAGCCAGAACAGGAATACCCCGGGCGCCGCGAGCTCCAGCGCCATCAGGATGAAGCCGAAGATCAGCCAGTTCCAGGTACCCAATGTCGAAAACATCTCGGCCATGACAGGACCTCTACCATTGCGGGCGCGACGCCGTCACGCCCTCACCGCTGCGGCGGCACCGGCGGCGGCGCAGTCGGGCCGGCCGGCGGCACCGAACCGCCGCGCCGCGCCGCGGCCGTGGCGGACGCCGCACTCTCGCCGAAGGTGGCGCGTGCGATCTCGCCGATGCCGGCCAGCGAGCCCAGCACGCTCGAGGTCTCGATCGGCAGCATCAAGACCTTCTGGTTCGGCGATTCCGCGAGCTGGCCGAACGCCTTGATGTATTTGTCGGCGATGAAATAGTTCAGCGCGGCGACGTCGCCCTTGGCGATCGACTCCGACACCATCTGGGTCGCCTTGGCTTCGGCCTCGGCGAGCCGTTCGCGCGCCTCGGCGTCGCGGAAGGCAGCCTCGCGGCGGCCCTCGGCCTGCAGGATCTGACCCTGCTTGGCGCCCTCGGCGCGCAGGATTTCGGATTGCCGCTGGCCCTCGGCCTGCAAAATGTCGGCGCGCTTGACGCGCTCGGCCTTCATCTGCCGGCCCATCGCCTCGACGAGGTCGGCCGGCGGCACGATGTCCTTGATCTCGATGCGGTTGACCTTGACGCCCCAGGGCGACACCGCGGCGTCGACCACGCGCAGCAGCCGCTCGTTGATCTCGTCGCGATGCGACAGCACCTGGTCGAGATCCATCGAGCCCATCACCGAGCGGATGTTGGTCATGGTCAGGACGGTGATCGCCTGGTTGAGATTGGCGACCTCGTAGCTCGCCTTCGCGGCATCGAACACCTGGTAGAACGCAACGCCGTCCACCGTCACGGTGGCGTTGTCCTTGGTGATCACCTCCTGCTCGGGGATGTCGATCACCTGCTCCATCATGTTGATCTTGCGCCCGATGCGATCGAAATAGGGCACGATCAAATTGAGACCGGGCGACAGCGTGCGGGTGTATTTGCCGAACCGCTCGATGGTCCAGTCATACCCCTGCGGAACGGTCTTGATCCCGGCGAACAGCGTGACGATGACGAGAAGAACGAACGCGATCGCGAAAACGTCGAAGCCAGTCATAAAGTCCTCCAGGGCCGGCGAGACCGTCGCCAGTCACGGTCGTGCATTGGTCGGCAGGACCGCTCCGCCGGTTCAGCCGGCTGTTGTTCTCCCTAGCACATAGGAAGCTGCCGTCCGACTACCAGATGCAAGTGAATAGCCGTGTCCGGTGTCACTGATCGTTAACAATCAGATCCAGCCCTGAAGCTCGCGCAGCACGAGCTGGCGGATCACGTCCATGCCGCCGTCGCTGTCGTTGAGGCAGGGGATCGCCGCGAACTGCTCGCCGCCATTGTGCCGGAAGATCTCGGCATTCTCCTGCGCGATCTCCTCCAGCGTCTCCAGGCAATCGGCGGAGAAGCCGGGCGTCACCACGGCAATGCGCCGCACGCCGTCCTTGGCCAGCTTCTCGACCGTCTTGTCGGTATAGGGCTGCAGCCACTCGGCCTTGCCGAAGCGCGACTGGAAGGTGAGGATCAGCCCGTTGGCATCGAGCCCGAGCCGCTTGCGCAGCGCATTGGTCGTGGCGATGCATTGCGCCTGATACGGATCGCCCTTGTCGACATATTCCTTCGGCATGCCGTGGAACGAGGCGACGATGATCTCGGGCTGGAACGCCAAGGTCGCAAGATGCGCATTGATCGAGACCGCGAGCGCCTCGATGTAGTCGGGATCGTCGTAGTACGGCGGCGTCACCCGCAGGATCGGCTGCGCGCGCATGCCGGCCAGCACGCGAAACGCCTCGTCGCAGACCGTCGCAGACGTCGCGGCGGAATATTGCGGATAGAGCGGCACCACCAGGAGCCGGCCGCAACCCTGCGCCGCCAGCGCCTCGATGCGCTCCTTGATCGAAGGGTTGCCGTAGCGCATCGCCCAGTCGACCACGACGTGGTCGTGATCGGCGATCGCCTCGGCCAGCTTGTCGGCCTGCGAGCGCGTGATGGTCTTCAGCGGCGACTCGTTCTTCTCGGTGTTCCAGATCTTCAGATAGTCGCGCGCCTTGCGGGCCGGCCGGACACGCAGGATGATGCCGTTGAGGATCAGCTTCCAGAGCAGGCCCTGATCCTCGATCACCCGCGGATCGGACAGGAATTCCTTGAGATAGACCCGCACGCCGGCGGCATCCGCCGTATCGGGCGTGCCGAGATTGACCAGGAGCACGCCGACGCGTTCCGGCTTCGGCGCCGCCGCAGGCTTCGCGCTGTCGAAGGGGATCACCGTGCTCATGATGGCCTTGCGCTAGATATCCTTCGCTTGGGAGCTTTGGGCTTCGCGCGTTGCTCCAACCTTGTCAAGCCGAGTGCGGGTTGGCTACGTTCCCGTGCGGAATAAGGGGGAACCATGACGATCGCCGAATGGTGCGTCTTCGGGACGCTGATGCTCTCGCTGCTGACGATCGTATCGGTGAAGTGGACCGGCTTCCGCAGCTTCGACAATGCCAGGCCGCGCGATCCCGATTTCTACGACGACCCGATCCGCTCGCGGGCGCTCGGCGCGCACCAGAACGGCATCGAGGCCTTCCCGTTCTTCGCCTTCGCCGTGCTGCTCGCCGAATTCCGCGTCGGCCCGCTGCGGCTGATCGACGAGCTCGCTGTGCTGTTCCTGATCGTGCGGATCGCCTACGTCTTCACCTATATCGGCAACCGCCCGACGCTGCGCTCGATCCTCTGGAGCATCGGCTTCGCGATCAACATCGCGATCTTCCTGCTGCCGGCGATCAGGGGATATCTGACGAGTTGAGCCGCGCAGCTTCCCCGTTATCCGTCATCCCCGCGCAAAGGCTTCGCCTTTGTCGCTGGAGGAGCGCGCCCTTGCGCGCGTCTCGAAGGATGCACGGCCCGGCTGGTGGCCGTCGATCCTTCGAGACGCCTGCTGCGCAGGCTCCTCAAGATGACGGATTACCTGGAGTGGGGCTCTACAAACACGTCGCCCGCTCGGCCGCGACGTAGCCGAACAGCAGGCCGAGCCCGAACAGCAGCACGAGGCCCGCGGCGGCGAACTCCAGGCCGCGCATGATGACCATGCCGCCGCCGTCGCGCGCCGCGCTCAGCCGCTCCGCCACGCCGCGCGCCGACACCGCGACCAGCGCGATCGCCGCCACCGTGATGGCGGTGCCGAGCCCCATCACGAAGGTCGCGGCAATGCCGGCCCAGAACAGGCCCTGCGCCAGCGCGAACACCAGCACCAGGATCGCGCCCGAGCACGGCCGGATCCCGACGGTCAAGATCGCGCCGAGCCCCCGCCGCCAGCCGCCAGGACCGGCAAGCTCGGCCGGCGTCGGCCCGTGCGAATGGCCGCAATGCTCGTCATGGACGTGCCCCGCGTCATGCCCGTGATCGTGGCCGTGATGATGATGGCCATGATCGTCATGCGCGTGACGATGATGGTGATCACGGCCATGGTCGTGGTGATCGTGGTCATGATGGTCGTGATCGTGCTGATGCGCGCCGGCGATCGCCAGCGCCGGGCGCGGCATCTGCAGCGCGCGGAAGAAGCCGCCGCCCTTGACCCAGACCAGCCGGGCGCCGAACGCCGCGATCAGCGCGTAGCTTGCGATCTCGATCGCCTTCTCCGCCCCGCACATGGTCTTCGCGGTCGCGTTGAGCAGCCACGCGCAGATGCCCACGATGAGAACGGCGACCACCGACTGCATCAGCGCCGAGGCGAACGACAACACGATGCCGCGCCGCGCGGTCTCGCGGTTGGCGACCATGTAGGAGGAAATCACCGCCTTGCCGTGGCCGGGGCCGGCGGCATGGAAAATCCCGTAGGCAAAGGAGATCACGAGCAGCGTCCAGACCGCCGAGCCGTCGGATTTTGCGGCGCGGATGGTCTGCGATATCTCGCGATAAAACTCCGACTGTTTGGCCAAGAGCCAGCCGACCAGCCCGCCCTGCGGCTCGGGCGCACGCGGTGCGCCGAACGGATTTTGCGCCAGCAGCGCATGAACGGCGCCATCGAGCAGCGCAAATGCCGCCAGCACGGCAGCGGACACGGCGAGGCCGCGCATCATGCGCGAGACGATCGGCGTCATGGGCACTCCACCGAGACCTTGTTGGCGAACATCATGCCGAAATTACCGTTGCCACCGTCGAGAAAGGTCTGCTCGCCGAGTTTCTGCGCGGCGGCGGTGCCGTCACTGTTCGGCCGTTCGAACTGCATCTTGCAGTCCGCCGCGGCGCCGACCAGCTTGACCGGCTCCTTCGCGGCATACTGGAAGTCGATGAAATAGGTCGGGTCGAACACTTCGAGCGAGAGCTGCCTCGCCTTGAACGGCGTCTTCAGCGGCAAAGTGAAGTGCAGCGTCAGCGCCGAATCCTTGTATTCGAGGAAGTAGTCGACCGGTTCGGTGAACTTCTGCTTCTTGCCGTCGCCCTTGGCGAAGGTGAAGTAGGCGTATTCCTTCAGCGACTCGACGTTGGTCTGCGCCAGCGGCGCCAGCTCCTCGCGGCTGTAGGCACCCTTCACCTTGGTCTCGATGCCCTGCAGCGCATAGGTCGAGAACATGTCGTCAAAGGTCCAGGCGTGACGGACCCCCGTGATGGTGCCGTCGGGCGCGTAGATCAGCTCGCTCTTGGCAACGATCCAGACATGCGGATGGGCCTCGGCAGCCGCCGTGCCGAGCACGACGGACACCGCAAGCACGAGCCAGGCGATCAGGCGCTTCAACGACGGCCGCACCTTCAGGCCGCCTCAGGCGTCTCGAGCAGGCCGCGACGGCGCAAAAGCGCGTCCGGCTCGGGCTCGCGGCCGCGGAAGGCGACATAGGCCTCCTCCGGATCGCGCGAGCCGCCCGACGAATAGATGTCGTCATGCAGCCGCTTGGCGGTCGCGGGATCGAAGATGTCGCCGGCCTCCTCGAAGGCGCCGAACGCGTCGGCGTCCATCACCTCCGACCACATGTAGCTGTAATAGCCGGAGGCATAGTGGTCGCCGGAGAATATATGGCCGAACTGGGTCGGCCGGTGCCGCAGCGAGATTTCGGCGGGCATGCCGATCTTCTCCAGCTCCTTCTGTTCGAAGGCGCGGACGTCCCAGCTCGCCGCCGCCGGCTGGGTGTGGAATTCGAGGTCGACCAGCGCGGAGGAGACGAACTCCACGGTGGCAAAGCCCTGGTTGAACTTGCGTGCGGCGAGGAAGCGCTTGAGCAGGTCGTCCGGCAGCGCCTCCCCGGTCTGGTAGTGGCGGGCGAAGCGCTGCAGCACCTCGGGCCGCTCCTGCCAGTGCTCGTAGAGCTGCGAGGGCAGCTCGACGAAGTCGGTGAACACGCTGGTTCCGGACAGCGACGGATAGGTCACGTTGGACAGCATGCCGTGCAGGCCATGGCCGAACTCGTGGAACAGGGTCCGCGCATCGTCGGGCGACAGCAGCGACGGCGCGCCGTCGGCGCCCTTGGCGAAGTTGCAGACATTGATGACCAGCGGTGCGATGGCGCCGTCGAGCTTCTGCTGGTCGCGCAGCGAGGTCATCCAGGCGCCGGAACGTTTTGACGGCCGCGCGAAGTAGTCGCCGTAGAACAGCGCCTTGTGCTGGCCGTCGCGACCCTTGACCTCCCAGACCCGGACATCCGGATGCCACACCGGGACGTCCTTGCGTTCCTCGAAGGTGACGCCGAACAGGCGGGTGGCGCAGTCGAACGCGGCCTCGATCATGTGGTCGAGCACCAGATAGGGCTTGATCGCGGAATCGTCGAAATTGGCGCGGCGCTGGCGCAGCTTCTCGGCGTAGTAGCGCCAGTCCCAGGACGCCAAAGTGAAATTGCCCCCCTCCTCCGCGATCAGCGCCTGCAGCGCGTCGCGGTCGGCGAGCGCCCGGGCCCGCGCCGGCTTCCAGACCCGCTCCAGCAGGCCGCGCACGGCCTCCGGCGTCTTCGCCATGGAATCCTCGAGGCGGTAGGCGGCGTAGGTCGGGAAGCCCAGGATCTTGGCGGTCTCCTCGCGCAGCCTGAGGATCTCCACGATAGTCGCGTTGTTGTCGTTGGCGTTGCCATTGTCGCCACGCGCCGTGAAGGCCTTGTAGACCTTCTCGCGCAGATCGCGCCGCGACGAGCTTTGCAGGAACGGCTCGACCGAGGAGCGCGACAGCGTCACGATCGCCTTGCCTGGCATGCCGCGCTCTTCCGCCGCAGCCTTGGCGGCCGCCACAAATGTGTCGGAGAGGCCGGCGCGGTCGTCCTCGCCGAGCTCCATGGACCACTCCTGCTCGTCGCCGAGCAGATGGTGGCTGAACGAGGTGCCGAGATGGGCGAGGCGCTCGTTGATCTCGGCCATGCGGGCCTTCGCCGCATCGTCGAGGCCGGCGCCGGAGCGGCGGAAGCGGGTGTAGGTGCGTTCCAGCAGCCGCATCTGCTCGCCGGTCAGGCCCAGCGAGGCGCGCTTCTCGTGCAGCATGGCGATGCGGCCAAACAGCACAGCGTTCATCATGATCGGATTCCAGTGCCGCGCCATTCGGGGCGACACTTCCTTGTCGATCTCCAGGATCGCCGGGCTCGAATGCGCCGAGACCAGATCGTAGAACACCGCCGAGACCTTCGACAGCAGCTTGCCGGAGCGCTCCAGCGCCGTGATGGTGTTGTCGAAGTCGGGCAGCGCCGGATCGTGGGTGATCGCAGTCACTTCCGCCGAATGATCGGCGAAGGCCTGCTCGAAAGCGGGCAGGAAATGCTCCGGCTTGATCTCGGCGAAGGGCGGCGTCTCGAGCGGCGTCTGCCATGCCTTCAGGAGGGGGTTGGCCAAAGTCTCGACCTTGGCGTCTGCGCTGGTTCCTGACATCGAATGTCCCGTTTTTCGCCTTGAAAATGCTGCCCAATCTATATCATGCGATACGGCATTTTTGGGCCTTTTGCGCTTGATAGATGGGCACTTTTCGGAGAGATTGCGCCCCCTGAACAGGACCTATTCCATGACCATGCAGCCCTCCACCTCAGGCAACCGCACCATCGTCTGGCCGAGCGTCATCACCGTGATCTCGGCGGCGATCCTGATCGGCGCGGAAGTGTTCGGCGCGGCGTTCGCCGGCGGCTGGGCGCTCGCGATCCTGCTCGGACTCGACGATGTCGCCGCGCACATCCTGCAGGCGGTGCTGTTCGGCATCGGCGTCTTGATCATGATCGCCTTCATCCGCGCCGCGCAGCGCGTCGAGCCGTTCACGCGTCGCGCGTGAGCTTTGAGCGATTCAAGAAAGCGCTGCGGCACAGGGCTAAAACGCACACACGCTTCGTTAGTCATTCTTAACAGCCGTTCATCTTCAGCACCTCCGACGCGTGCTGCGCGCAACATCGCGAGCACGCGTTAGGGAAATTTGCCGCTATCGCAAAAAAATTCTTGCGCCGCGAAGTCAAAAGACTTATTTCCTGCCTTGCCCAATTTCGCACGTGCCTGTGGTCGTGTGTCAGTCGGTAGGTATCCGGACAAGAGGCCGGACAGCCGCCAAGGGGTGGAAGAACCGAGGGTCGCTTACGTCCATCAGGACACGAGGCGGCCAGCATCTCTCTCCAGGGATGCCGTTGAAGGTCTCACCACTCTTTGCAACCGTGACTGGCAGCCGGAGGCGAACCGGCGCACCCCGCTCTCAACGGGGGACGCGACTTAAAGCAACGACGGATCGGGCTTTTTTGGTCTCTACCGGCGGTCCAACGCCGGCCCGGGCTACTGAAAAGGCTTGTCCTTCATTGCCAGGTGAGCGGGCGGGAAACTCTCCCAACCAATCCACGGCAGCACAGTCTGGTTTGAGTCTCTTGGCCTCAACGCGCCTCCATCGCGCGATGTGGCCGAAGCGCTCTTACCCGACGTCACGTTGATGCGGATCCCGTCGCTGGGGCCGTTGGAGAGTGCCATGACTGAACGTATCCAGGAATTCCTGCGCAACCGCCGCCAGGATGGTCTCGACACCGAGCCGTGCCTCGTCGTCGACCTCGAAGTCGTGCGCGACAATTACCAGACCTTCGCGAAGGCGCTGCCGGACAGCCGCGTGTTCTACGCGGTGAAGGCCAATCCTGCGCCCGAAGTGCTGTCGCTGCTGGCCTCGCTCGGCTCCTGCTTCGACACCGCGACGGTCGCGGAGATCGAGATGGCGCTGGCCGCCGGTGCGACGCCGGACCGCATCTCCTATGGCAACACGATCAAGAAGGAGCGCGACATCGCGCGTGCCTTCGCGCTCGGCATTCGCCTGTTCGCGGTCGACTGCGCCGCCGAAGTCGAGAAGGTCGCCCGCGCCGCCCCCGGCGCCAAGGTGTTCTGCCGCATCCTCTATGACTGCGCCGGCGCCGAGTGGCCGCTGTCGCGCAAGTTCGGCTGCGACCCGGAGATGGCGGTCGAGGTGCTCGACCTCGCCAAGCGCCTGGGTCTGGAGCCGTGCGGCATCTCGTTCCATGTCGGTTCGCAGCAGCGCAAGGTGAAGGCGTGGGATCGCGCGCTCGCGATGGCGTCGACCGTGTTCCGTGACTGCGCCGAGCGCGGGATCAACCTCACCATGGTCAACATGGGTGGCGGCTTCCCGACCAAGTACCTCAAGGATGTTCCGCCGGTCCTGCAATATGGCCGGTCGATCTTCCGCGCGCTGCGCAAGCATTTCGGCAACCAGATCCCGGAGACGATCATCGAGCCGGGCCGCGGCATGGTCGGCAATGCCGGAATCATCGAGACCGAAGTCGTTCTGATCTCGAAGAAGAGCGACGAGGACGAGGTGCGCTGGGTCTATCTCGACATCGGCAAGTTCGGCGGTCTCGCCGAGACGATGGACGAATCGATCCGCTACGCCATCCGCACCCCGCATGACGGGGCGGACATGACGCCGTGCGTGCTCGCGGGCCCGACGTGCGACAGCGCCGACGTGCTGTACGAGAAGCTGCCGTATCCGCTTCCGGTGACGCTCGAGATCGGCGACAAGCTGCTGATCGAAGGCACCGGCGCCTATACGTCGACCTACTCGTCGGTGGCGTTCAACGGCATTCCGCCGCTGAAGACCTACCACATCTGACCCGCCTCCTTTTCGAGGCTCGATAAACCGGGAGCCGGCCCCGCCGGCTCCTCCCCGATCATTTTTGATCTTCCTGAACGACGCTTGCCGCGGCGTACGACATGCCGTTGCAAGCGGGGACTGACGTGCCATGACTGCAAAACGGAACACCCCCGTTGCCCTCATCCGAGATGCCGCCCCGTTCGCGATCCGTGCGGAGCGTGGCTCGGACGTCGTCGCACGCGAAGCGCTGCTGGATGCCTGCTTTGGCTGTAATCGCCATACGCGCACCTGCCAGCGCCTGCGCGACGGACGCGCGCCCGCCGAAGGCCTGAGCCTTGCGGCCGTGCGCCAGGACGGCCGGCTGGTTGGAACCGTGCGGTTGTGGCACGTCAGCGCGGGGGGCCGCAGCGCGCTGATGCTGGGGCCGCTGGCAGTCGACGACGACTGCCGCGGCCTCGGCGTCGGCGCCGCGCTGATGCAGCGTGCGCTGGCGGTCGCGAAGGCGCGCGGCCACGGCGCCGTGATCCTGCTTGGCGATGCGCCCTACTACGCCCGTATCGGCTTCACCGCGGCCAAGACCGGCGAGCTGTCGCTGCCTGGCACGTTCGAGCGCGAGCGGCTGCTCGGCCTCGAGCTTGTCGCGGGCGCGCTGGACGGCGCTTGGGGCATGATCACGCCGACCGGCGCGCCGCTGCCCGAGGCCAAGGCATCGCGGACGCGATCCCGGACCCCGAAGGCACCGCTCGCCGTGCCGCACGCGGCGTAAGGTGGGCCGTCATGTCGGAGCACCTCCCCATCACCGATGGCGCGCGCCCGCGTTGGCGCGGCCTCGTCACCACGGTCATGCTGATCCTGATCTCGGTGATGATCGTCAGGGATATCCTGGTCCGGCGCTGGACCGGCACGCCGCCATCGCCGCCGGACACCACGCTGCAGTCCCACTAGTGCCGGCCGCACCAGGCCTGAACCAAGGGGTTGCGCGGGCGGCAAAAATGCCCGTAAACCCCGCGCAAAGCCATTTTCAGTCGAGGTCCAGATGTCCCGCCGCCTGATTTCCACCGGCTCGCCCTTTGAGAAAACCGCCGGCTACAGCCGTGCCGTGATCGACGGCGACTTCGCCTTCGTCGCGGGAACCACCGGCTATGACTACGCCACGATGACCATGCCATCGGATGTCACGAGCCAGTCACGGAACTGCTTCAAGACCATCGAGGCCGCCCTCAAGGAGGGAGGCTTTGCGATGGCCGACATCGTCCGCGCGACCTACTACCTCACCGATGCCCGTGACGTGGATGCCCATTTCGCGGTCTGCGGCGAGGTCCTCGGCGACATCCGCCCGGCCGCAACGATGCTGATCGTCGCGGGGCTCTACAAGCCCGAGATGAAGGTCGAGATCGAAGTCACCGCGAAGCGTCGCAACCCCTGATCCACTCTATCCGCCGCTAGGCACTCTCCTGGAGAAAATGATGAGCCCCGCCTCGCAGATCTACGCGAAGATCACAGGTCCCATTGTCATGATCGGCTTCGGCTCGATCGGCAAAGGCACGCTGCCTTTGATCGAGCGGCATCTCGATTACGACAAGTCGCGCGTCACCGTGATCGACCCCAAGGACGAGGGCCGCAAGGCGCATTGCGAGAAGCACAACGTCAAATTCATCCAGAAGGCCGTGACCAAGGACAATTATCGCGACCTGCTGAGCCCGCTGCTCACTGAAGGCGGCGGCCAGGGCTTTTGCGTCAATCTGTCGGTCGATACCGGCTCGACCGACATCATGGAGCTCTGCAACGAACTCGGCGCTCTCTATATCGACACCGTCAACGAGCCCTGGCTCGGCTTCTATTTCGATTCCTCGAAGGGCCCGGAAGCGCGCTCCAACTACGCCCTTCGCGAAGTGACGCTGGCCGCCAAGAAGGCGCGCCCCGCTGGCTCGACGACCGCCGTCTCCTGCTGTGGCGCCAATCCCGGCATGGTCTCGTTCTTCGTCAAGCAGGCGCTGCTCAATGTCGCTGCCGATCTGAAGCTCAATGCCCCGAAGCCGAAGACCAAGGCCGAATGGGCGGACTTGATGCGGCAGGCCGGCGTGAAGGGCATCCACATCGCCGAACGCGACACCCAGCGCTCCAAGTCGCCGAAAGAGCCTGACGTCTTCGTCAACACCTGGTCGGTGGAAGGTTTCCTGTCGGAAGGCGTGCAGCCGTCCGAACTCGGTTGGGGCACCCATGAGAAATGGATGCCCGAGAATGCCCATACCCACGAAGCCGGCTGCGGCGCGGCCATCTATCTGATGCAGCCCGGCGCCAACACGCGCGTGCGCACCTGGTGCCCGACCCGCGGCGCGCAGTATGGCTTCCTCGTCACCCACAACGAGTCGATCTCGATCGCCGATTACTTCACGGTGCGTGACGCAGCGGGCACGGCGATCTATCGGCCGACCTGCCACTATGCCTATCATCCGGCCGACGACGCCGTGCTGTCGCTGCATGAAATGTTCGGCCGCGCAGCGAAGATGCAGGAAAAGCACCACATCCTCGACGAGAACGAAATCGTCGATGGCATCGACGAGCTCGGCGTCCTGCTGTTCGGCCATGACAACAATGCTTACTGGTACGGCTCGCAGCTCTCCATCGAGGAGACCCGCAAGCTCGCGCCCTATCAGAACGCCACTGGCCTGCAGGTGACGTCCGCCGTGCTCGGCGGCATGGTGTGGGCGCTGGAAAACCCGAACGAAGGCATCGTCGAGGCCGACGAGATGGACTTCGATCGTCTCTTGGAAATCCAGCTGCCGTATCTCGGCCCGGTGAAGGGTTTCTACACCGACTGGACCCCGCTGACGGATCGTCCGGGACTGTTCCCGGAAGATATCGACACCAGCGATCCCTGGCAGTTCAAGAATATTCTGGTGCGCTGACCCGAAAGGTCATCCCGGGATGCGCGCTCAGGCGCGCAGACCCGGGATCTCGAGATAGCTGCGCGAGATTCTCCGGTGCGCGAGTGCGCACCGCTGTTCATCGCTGGCGCGATGCCCCGGAATGACTTCGTCATCTCGCCATGTAGTCGAACGCGACCGAGCCGAGGCCGAGCGTCAGGTCCGCCTTGAAATGCAGCGCCGAGATCACCTCGCGCACCGGCAGGCGGGCGACGTCGCACAGCGCGTGCGGAAACAGCCCGAGAGCGGCGGGACCGGTCCAGGCCTCCTTCAGCGTGATGTCTTCCAGATGAAACCGCACCAGCTCGCAGATCCGCGGGCTGCCGTCGACATGCGGGATGATTTTCAGAATGAAGTTCGGCGCCGTCATCGATTTCAAGACGGTGTCGAGGTCGACCTTGCGGTGCTTGTAGCCCATGGTGGCGGAGGCGCAGAGCACCGAGCCGTAATGCAGCGAGCCGACCAGCACGTCGCTCTCGACCTCGATCCTGGGCTTTGCCAGCTTCTTCGGAAATCCCCACAGCTCGCGGCCGCCGGCGATCGGACCTTCATCGTCGAGATACATCGCGTGGGTGTAGGCACCCTCCTCGCCCCTGAAGCGAACCGGGATCACCTGCCCGGTCTCGGTGTAATCGCCGAAGCCGGTCGAGTCCGGCATGCGGATGAACTCGTACTTCACCACCGGCTCGGCGACCTCGAGCGGCTCCGGCACCACGGCGGCGAGCGCTTCCGGGTCGGTCTTGTAGGTGATGATGAAATATTCGCGGTCGAAGAACCGGTAGGGCCCCGGCGGAAACGACGGGTTGGTGAGTGGCATCGAATAGGCGGTGCGCCGGACGTCCTCGATCTTCATGGCAGGCCCCATCTGTCGTTGGCAAGACGACAGATTATGAAGGGCGTCGGCGGCGGAGGCGAGACCGTATAATCGGCAGTGTCCGTCAAATCCGCGTCACAATGCGAGCCTGCGGCGCGCTTACTTTTTCTCGATCGGCGGCGCGGTCTTCTCCGCGGGCGCGGGCGGCAGCACCGGCTTGGCGCCGGCCTTCCGTGCCTCATCGTCGGGACGCGCGGGCTGCGGCGCCGGCGTGGTCGGCCGCTCGCCGCCCGGCTTCGACTCGGCCGGCGGGGCCGTCTGCTGCGGCTCGGGCGTCGGCGTCGGTTGCAGCGGCTGGGTCGCCTGCGCGATCTCCTGCGGCGGGGCCGCATTGATCGCGTGTAGCGAAAGCACCGCGATCGCAACGCCCGCTGCCACCAGCGTCGAGGCGATCAGCATGTCGATTCGCAACCTGGTCCGATCCACAGCCATCTCGTTCACCTGCGCCTTGTCCGCGGGGTCAACGATCCGGCCACGGCATGGTTCCGAAGCGGCGTATGCGGGAACCGCGGCTCAATCCGTGGTGCTGACCTCCCAGGTCGCGTGCCGCACGCCGGGCTGATGCTGCAGGTCGACCACCACGGCGTTCAATTCGTTGGGCTCGACCGCGGTCGAGACCAGCGTCGCCACGATCTCGAGGAAGTCGTCGCCGGCCTCGACCACGTCGACATCGGCGACCGGATAGTTCGCGGCCTCCAGCTTCTCGACCAGGCGGTCGCGCATGTCGGGCAACGCCTCGGGAGTCACGGCGAGCTTGAAATAGTAGGTCGCCTCCGAGGCCTTCTCGTTCAGCGGGATGCGGTTGATGGCGTTGACCAGCGGACGCAGCAGCGTGTTGCCCGCGATCACGAACACGGTCAGCGCCGCCGCCTGCGCCACGAGGTCAGCACCGGCGCAGGAGCCGACCGCGGCCGAGGCCCACAGCGTCGCCGCGGTGTTGAGGCCGCGCACATCCATGCCCTGCTTCATGATGACGCCGGCGCCGAGGAAGCCGATCCCCGACACGACATAGGCGATCACCCGGACCGCGCCGTCGGCGCCGGCCAGGTGCATCGCGAGGTCGACGAAGGCTGCAGCGCCGACCGCGACCAGCACATTGGTGCGCAGGCCCGCGGTGCGCTGCCGGTACTGTCGCTCGGCGCCGATCAGGGTGCCAAACACAAAGGCCGTGGTCAGGCTGACCAGCGTGTCGATGAAGTCGGCGAGCTGGAACGTGGTGAGAAATCGCATGACGCTGCGGCCCCGGCGCGAGCTTCGTCTTTTGACGCGTTTTCTTCAGGCGAACCGGTACCCACTTCGCTCGAAAACGCTTCGTCTGCCGCGATCTCTTACAGTTCCACGATGCCCGCGTCACCATCTTCCGTGCCGAAGGCGAGCAGCGTGCCCTTGGCATTCCATCCGAGCGCCGAAACCGCCGTGCCGGCGTTCCGGCGCACCAGGATCTCGGCGCCGTCCTCGAGGCGGACCATCAGCACGGTGCCGTCGGCATAGCCGACCGCCATGATGTCGTTCTTCGGATGGCAGGCGACCACCGCGACCCGCGCCGGCATCGGCGCCAGCATCGCCGGCTCCTTGCCCATCGGCCCGTCCTTGCTGGTGAACGGCCAGACGATCACGGTATCGGCGCCCGAGGTCGCGAGCCCCTTGCCGCCGACGCTCCATGACATCGAGCGGACGCGGCCGGGATAGCCGCTCATCCGCATGTGCCGGTTGTCGGCGAGCCGCCAGCCATGCATCGCGGGCTCGTGCATCGCGGTGACGAGGAACTTGTTGTCCGGGCTGAACATGACGGCGAGATGCGAGCCGGCCCATTCCAGAAATTCCGGATTGGCCGCCATGTTGGGAAACCACAAGGTCACGCCGTTGTAATGCGCGATCGCGAGCCTCAGGCCCTTCGGCGCAAAAGCAAGCCCGCCGACGGTCGACGGCACCTCGAAGGTTTTCTCTTCGCCCTTGGGATTGCGCACGAAGGCGGTCTTGCCCGCCGACCACGCCACGGTGCCGTCGCTGTGCAGCGCGACATTGTCGATCCAACGCCGCTTGGCGTCGGTCGCAATGACAGAGGTCTCGCCCTTGGCGTCGATCGCGATCAGCTTGCCGTCGTCACCGCCGGTGACGAGCCGCTTGCCGTCGGAGGCGGCGCACAGGATGGCGCCGAAATGCGTCTCCGTCCGTGTGATCTCGCCGTCGGCGGTCGCGATCGCAACACCCTCCTCGGCGCCGACGAAGAACGCGCGGTCGCCAAGGAAATGCACCGAGCTCACCGCCGCGCCGAGCGGCAACGGCTTGACGCGGTCGGTGATCGAAACGATGGAAGAAGGGGCCTCGCCCGGATCGAACTCTTTCATCACGTGGTGATGCACTGCTCGAAGCCGTCGCGAATCGCCTGCTCGGGTAGTTCGCGACCGATGAACACGACGCGGCTCTCGCGCTTCTCGCCGTCCTTCCATTTCCGCTGATGGTCGCCCTCCAGCATCATGTGGACGCCCTGGAACACGTAGCGGTCGTCATCGCCGGTGAAGGCGAGAATGCCCTTCGAGCGCAGGATCTTCTGGCCCTCGGTGGCGACGAGGTTCTGCAGCCAGGGCATGAACTTGGTCGGATCGAGCGGCTTCTCCGAGCGCAGCGACAGCGATTGCATGTCCTCGTCGTGGTAGTGCTTCAAGCCATGGCCGTGGTCGTGATCATGATGATGGTGGTCATGGTGATGATGATCGTGATCATGGTCGTGATCGTCGCCGGCCTCGAGGAAATCCGGCTCGATCTCCAGGATGCGGTCGAGATCGAATGCACCGCGCTCCAGCACATCGGTCAGCCCGACCTGGCAACGCTCGGTGCGGTGCAGCTTGGCATAGGGATTGATGCCGCGGATGCGGGCTTCGACCTCGGCGAGCTCGGGCTTGGAGACCAGGTCGGTCTTGTTCAGCACGATGACGTCGGCGAACGCGATCTGGTTCTTGGCTTCCGGCGCGTCCTTGAGGCGGTCGCTCAGCCATTTTGCATCGGCGACGGTCACAACAGCGTCGAGCCGGGCGTTCTTCTGCACGTCCTCGTCGACGAAGAAGGTCTGCGCGACCGGCGCCGGATCGGCAAGGCCGGTGGTCTCGACAATGATGGCGTCGAACTTGCCCTTGCGCTTCATCAGGCCGTCCATGATGCGGACGAGGTCGCCGCGCACCGTGCAGCAGACGCAGCCATTGTTCATCTCGAATACTTCCTCATCGGCGCCAATGATGAGGTCGTTGTCGATGCCGATCTCGCCGAATTCGTTGACGATGACGGCGTATTTCTTGCCGTGGTTTTCCGACAGGATGCGGTTCAGCAGCGTGGTCTTGCCGGCGCCGAGATAGCCCGTCAGCACGGTCACAGGAATTTTTTGCGAAGCTTCAGCCATAACAACTCCGAAGGAACTTGAATCACGGCACTCAACCCGGCAAGGAGGCCCCTGCCCTAGTCGGCGAGCGCGCTGGTCAGGGCCTTTATATTGTGCCTGACCATATCAATGTAAGTGGGTGCATCGCCCTTTTCGGCCGTCAAACCGTCCGAATACAGGGTGCCGCCGATCCGGGCGCCGGTCTCGGCCGCGATCCGCTCGATCAGGCGGGGATCGCTGATATTTTCGAGAAAAACCGCCGGAATTTTCGCAAGCTTGATCTGGGCGATGATCGCGGCGATATCGCGCGCGCTGGGCTCGGAATCGGTGGACACGCTGAGCGGCGAGAAGAACGTGACCCCGTAGGCATCGGCGAAATAACCGAAGGCGCCGTGGGTCGAGATCACCTTGCGCCGCGCCTCCGGCACTTTCGCCACCGCCTCGTGCACCTCGCGGTCGAGCGCCTCGAGCTTGGCCAGATAGGCGTCGGCATTGGCCTTGAAGATCGCCGCCTGGTCGGGGGCCACGGCGATCAGCCCGTCGCGAATATTGACGACATAGATCTTCGCATTGGCTACGGATTGCCAGGCATGCGGGTCGTCATGGCCGCCCATTTTCCGTGGCATGATCCCCTTGGTCGCCACCGCGACCAACGCCTTGCTGCCCGAAGCCTGCAGCAGCCGCGGCATCCAGCCTTCGAAGCCGAGGCCGTTGATGACCACGAGCTTGGCGTCGGCGACCTTCTTGGCGTCTGCCGGCGTCGGCGCGTAGACATGGGCATCGCCGTCGGGCCCGACCAGCGCCGTCACGTCGACATTGTTACCGCCGACATTGCGCACCATGTCGGCGAGGATCGAGAAGCTTGCGACGACGTTGATGCGCTCCGCGGCGCGCGCCGGTCCGCTCGCCAGCAGCAGCGCCAGACCAATCAAACCGAACAATCGCAGCATCGTACTCACGCCTCGAGATGGCGGCCGGGAAACAACTGCCGCACCAGGCCGCTGACATTGCCGAACAGCAGCGACACAATATAGAGCCCCGCCGCGACCAGGATGATCGCGGGACCGGAAGGAATCCGGGTTTGGTACGACAGCACCAGCCCGGCATAACCCGACACAATCGCGCTCGCGACCGCGATGCAGATCATGGTGGTGATGTCGCGCGACCAGAACCGCGCGATGCCCGCGGGCAGGATCATCAGTCCGACCCCGAGCAGCGTGCCGAGCGCGTGGAAGCCGTTGACGAGGTTGACCACGACGAGTGCGAGGAAGGCGAGATGGGCCGGCGCGCCGGCCCGGCTCACGGTGCGCAAAAAGACCGGATCGACGCATTCGATCACCAGCGGGCGATAGATCACCGCGAGCACCAAGAGCGTAAGGGTGGCGTTGAACGCGATCACCAGCAGCGTCTGGTCGTCCATCGCCAGGATGTTGCCGAACAGCACATGCAGCAGGTCGATATTGGTGCCCTTGATCGAAACAATCGTGACGCCGAGCGCGAGCGAGACCAGATAGAAGGTCGCGAGCGAGGCGTCCTCCTTCAATTCGGTGGTGCGGGCGACGAGGCCCGCGAGCAGCGCCACGGCAAAGCCCGCGATCAGGCCGCCGGTCGTCATCGCGAACAGATTGAGCCCGGACAGCAGGAAGCCGATCGCAGCCCCCGGCAGGATCGCATGCGCCATGGCGTCGCCGACCAGGCTCATCCGCCGCAGCATCAGGAACACGCCGATCGGCGCACCGCCGAGCGACAATGCGATCACCGCCGCCAGCGCGCGGCGCATGAACTCGAATTCGGTGAAGGGCGTGACCAGCGCGTCGGATAGCATCGGCGTCAGGCGGCCCGCGAGCGTGGATCGGCGGCGCAGGCCGCGGCGCTGTCGTCGAACGCCTCGCACATTCGCATCGCGACCATCAGATTGTCGGCCGTCAGCGCCTCGGCGGTCGGTCCCCATTCCACCGGGCCGCGCGCCAGCAGCAGCGTCTCCGGGAAATTGTTGCGCACCATGTCGAGGTCGTGCAGCGCCGCCAGCACGGTGCGCCCCTCGCCGTTCCAGCGCTTCACCAGCGCCAGCAAGTCAGCTGATGTCTTGGCGTCGATGGCGTTGAAGGGTTCGTCGAGTACGATCAGGCGGGCGTCCTGCAACAGCACGCGCGCGAACAGCATGCGCTGGGTCTGGCCGCCGGAGAGCGTGCCGATCGGGCGGTTCTCGAAACCGTTGAGGCCGACCGCGGCGAGCGCCGCCAAAATCTTCTCGCGCGCGGCCCTGCCGATGCCGCCGAAGAAACCGGTCGAGCGCCACAGCCCGGTGCCGACAAAGTCGAACACCGAGATCGGGAAGCTGCGGTCAATGTCGGCAGACTGCGGCAGATAGGCGATGTCGCGATGATCCAGCCCGTCGAGATCGATCACGCCCGACAGCGGCTTGAGCACGCCGGCGATGCCGCGCAGCAGGGTCGACTTGCCGGCGCCGTTCGGGCCGATCACGGCGAGCAGCGCACCCGCCTCGACGGCACCATTGAGATGATGCACCGCCGGGTGGCGGTCGTAGCCGAGCGTGACGTCGCGGAAGGTAACAAGAGCAGCCACCGGTCTCACCTCATCGCCAGCCAGACGACCGCCCACAGGCCGGCGCTGACCGCGAGCGCCGCGAGCAGCCGGGCCGGCACGGGCATGCGCAGGATCGACCAGTGCGCGGCCTGCGCCGGATGCGCGTGCGGGCCGTGGCTGTGCCCGTTGGGGGCGTGGCCGTGATGGTGGTGGTCGTGGGTGTGCGTATGCGCCATGCAACGACTGTTATATTATAACATAACGCGAGTCTACAAACGAGGAACTCATGGCCGACCCGCAAAACCGGGGAGATTTGAGCCGCGGCTGGGGGGCAAGTCGTTTGTCTACCAGCTTGTCCATGAGAGCCAGACCCAAAGCTGCCAATTCCGTCACCCTGAGGTGCGAGCAGAGCGAGCCTCGAAGGGCGACGGCCCGGCTGGTGGCCGTGCATCCTTCGAGGCTCGCAAGAGCTCGCACCTCAGGATGACGGGATGTACTGGATCGCTTGGTCGAGCCGGGCGATGACAGCTTTAATGGTGACGCAGCTTCGCATTCTGGCGGCATGTTATCGATTGGCGCGTGCGGAAAATACCGGCGGAAGGCCTTCGGCGACGGAGAGTCAGCCCTTATGCGACCAGCACATAGACCAGCATGGCGGCGGTGATCGCCATCCAGACGAGCGAGAGGCGGAAATACAGCAGATCCCAATTCATGGGCGCGAGCGTACACGCCCGCGCTGACGCCAACCTTTCACCAGGTTAAGGCATCGCGGATTGATTCACTAAGCACGCCAGCGGAATGGATTGGTGGTTGGCACGCCGGAAGACACAGCTCCGGCCCTCAATTCAAGAACATGGCAATCGCCATGAGGATAACCGGGCTTAGCCCCATCAGCACGACAAACACGCTGTAAAGTAGGTTGCCCATAACGCCGCCCTACGTTGGAAGGGGAAGCTATGCCGGGAGGAACTCGGCAAGCCAGTGCAGTTTGTGCCAGCGGTGTTCGAGCTTTAGGAATTACCGAGTTATCTCCGTGGCTTAGCTTAATACCCCCGTAACATTACGGGGGCGACGCAGCTCAGGCAGAGAAAAGGGCGACGAGCGCCACCACCGCCAAAGCGGTAGCGACGCACCCTGCGATCATGACCCAGTCCTGACGCTTCGCCATGCCGGGCACGCTCACCCTGGCCGGCGCAGGTCGTGTTGACCTAGGTCAACCGGCCAAAATCATTCATCGGCCGTCGAGGCATCACGCAACGAAGCGCCCTCACGCCTCGCGCGCGTAACTCTTCAACCGTGCCTGGAGCACCGCGATCACCTGGTCGCGGACCGGATCGCGGGAGCCTTTGAGCCAGGCGGCGGCGAGCGGCAACCGGCCGGCGCTGCTGCCGCGCTTCAGGCGGAGCGGCACAAAGCGGACGCCGGGGATCGCCATCCGCGCGGTCCAGCGCGGCACGATGGCGACGCCGAGCCGCGCTGCGACCATGTTGACGATGGTCTGCTTCTCGTCGGCAATCTCCTGGATGCGCGGCGTCAGCCCGGCCTCGTCGAACAGTTTTGTCGTCAGATCGTGGCTGTGCGGCCGCGAGCGGCGCTCCGGCACGATCAAGGGCTGATCCGCGATGTCGGGCAGCACGATCTGCTTGCGCCGCGCCAGTGCGTGCTTGTGCGACAGCGCCACCACGGCGGTCTCCTGCAGCAGCGGGACAAACTCGATGCGCCGGTCGGGCCGCTCCGGCGGGCGCACGAACGCAAGGTCGAGCGCGCCCGACAAGAGCTTCGGCAGCAGGCGGATGGTCTTCTCCTCGAGCAGTTGCACCGCGACGTCCGGATAGGCGGCGCGAACGTCGCGCAGCAACGGCGGCAAGAGGCCGGCCGCGGCGCTGTCGATCGCGCCGATCCGGAAGCGCCGCGCCTGTGGCTTGCGCAGGCGGCGGCGAAAGCCGTTCTCGATCGCCTCGGCGCGGCCGAGCAGCGCGCGGCCCTCACGCAGCAGCACAGCCCCGTCCTCGGTCAACGACACCGCGCGCGTGGTGCGCGCGAACAGCCGCACCCCGAGATCCTCTTCCAAGAGCTTGATGTGGCGGCCCAGCGCCGACGGCATCATCTGCAGGCGCTGCGCCGCGCGGCCGAAATGCAGTTCCTCGGCAGCCGCGACGAAGCAGCGAAGCTGGTGCAGTTCCAAGACGTCGCTTCCTTATGCCCTGCGTTCGTCATGGCCGGGCTTGTCCCGGCCATCCACGTCTTTCTTTGCCGCCAAGACGTGGATGCCCGGCACAAGGCCGGGCATGACGCCAAGTGAGACCGGGCCCGATTATATCATTTTTTTGTATAAACCGGCGCGGGTTGAAGCGAAAGGGCGCGAGCTTCTAGGCTTTCCATTGGTGATGAATTCAGGTTGAGCTTCGGCCGCGAAGAAACTGCGCCCCCTCTCCCGCTTGCGGGGGAGGTGGAACGGAGACTACAGGCGCCACCTCAACCCCACATTCATCACGACGAAAAAGAACACGAACCCGGGGAAGAAGCCCATGGAAAGCGAGCTTGGCACGCGCGTATTGCGCAAGATCTCACTGCGCATCGTGCCGTTCATCATGCTGCTGTACTTCGTGGCCTTCATCGACCGCGTCAATATCGGCTTCGCCTCGCTGACCATGAACAAGGACATCGGCCTGTCGCCGACCGTCTATGGCTTCGGCGCCGGTATCTTCTTCTGGGGCTACTTCCTGTTCGAGGTGCCCTCCAACATCATCCTGCACAAGATCGGCGCGCGGATCTGGATCGCGCGGGTGCTGATCACCTGGGGCCTGGTCTCGGCGGCGATGGCGCTGGTGCAGGGCGCGACCAGCTTCTACGTGCTGCGCTTCCTGCTTGGCGCCGCCGAAGCCGGCTTCTTCCCCGGCATCATCCTCTATCTGTCCTACTGGTTCCCGGCGCGGCAGCGCGCCGCCGTCACCGCGCTGTTCATGGCGGCGGCGCCGCTCTCGACCGTGCTCGGCTCGCCGCTCTCAGGTGCGCTGCTGGAGATGGACGGAATGCTCGGCTTCAAGGGCTGGCAATGGCTGTTCGTGCTGGAGGCCGTGCCCGCCGTGCTGCTCGGCTTCGTCGTGCTGGGCTTCCTGACCGACCGTCCGGAGCAGGCCAGATGGCTTGCCGACGACGAGCGCGCCTGGCTGGTCAAGACCATGAAGGCCGAGACCGACGGCAAGGCCTCAACCGCGAGCCACAGCATCTGGCGCGGCCTCGCCGACCCGCGCGTGCTGGCGCTGGCGCTGGTCTATTTCGGCACCTCGGCCGGGCTCTACACACTTGGGGTGTGGGCGCCGCAGATCATCAAGGCGTTCGGCCTGTCGTCGATCCAGGTCGGCTTCCTCAACGCGGTACCGGCGTCAGTTGCCGTGATCGCGATGGTGTTGTGGGCGCGGCATTCCGACCGTAGCGGCGAGCGCACCTGGCACGTCGTGCTGGCCTGCCTGATAGCCGCGGCGGGACTTGCGCTTGCCGGGCTGTGGACCGGCCTTGCCGCCGTGATCGCGGCGCTGACGCTGGTCAATATTGGCATCTCCTCGTCGAAGCCGCCGCTATGGAGCATGCCGACCATATTCCTGTCGGGCTCGGCCGCCGCGGCCGGAATCGCCACCATCAACTCGATCGGCAATCTCGGCGGCTTCGTCGGGCCGGCGATGATCGGCTGGATCAAGGAACGCACCGGCAGTTTCGACGGCGGCCTCTATTTCGTCGCCGGCCTCCTGGTGCTCTCGGCCGTGCTCACGCTGCTGCTGTCGCGCGCGCAGAGCGCGCCGGCACAATCCGAACCGCAACCCAATCCCGTGCAAACCCGCTAAACATCGATCCGGAGACAACCCATGCGTACCCATTCCATCGCCGCCATCCCCGCCGACGGCATCGGCCCCGAAGTGATCTCCGCGGGCGTCCGCGTGCTGGAGGCGCTGGCGAAGCGCAGCGGCGACATCAGCTTCAACGTCAAAACCTTCGACTGGGGCTCGGACTATTACAAGAAGCACGGCGTGATGATGCCGGCCGACGGGCTCGCGGAGCTGAAGAACTTCGACGCGATCTATTTCGGCGCGGTCGGCGCGCCCGATGTGCCCGACCACATCACGCTGTGGGGCCTTCGCCTGCCGATCTGCCAGGGCTTTGACCAATACGCCAATGTGCGGCCGACCAAGATCCTGCCCGGCGTCGCCTCGCCGCTGCGCAATGTCGGCGTCGGCGATCTCGACTGGGTGATCGTGCGCGAGAATTCCGAGGGCGAATATGCCGGCATGGGCGGCCGCGCACACAAGGGCCTGCCGGAGGAAGTCGGCACCGAAGTCGCTGTCTTCACCCGCGTCGGCGTGACGCGGATCATGCGCTATGCGTTCCAGCTGGCGCAGTCGCGGCCGCGCAAATTCCTCACCGTGGTGACCAAGTCGAACGCGCAGCGCCACGGCATGGTGATGTGGGACGAGATCGCCGCCGAGGTGGCGAAGGACTTCCCCGACGTCACCTGGGACAAGATGCTGGTCGACGCCATGACGGTGCGGATGACGCTCAATCCGAGGAGCCTCGACACCATCGTCGCGACCAACCTGCACGCCGATATTCTCTCCGACCTCGCCGGCGCGCTCGCCGGCAGCCTCGGCGTCGCGCCGACCGGCAACATCGACCCGCAGCGCCGCTACCCCTCGATGTTCGAGCCGATCCACGGCTCGGCCTTCGACATCACCGGCAAGGGCATCGCCAACCCGGTCGCGACCTTCTGGACCGGTGCGCAGATGCTGGAGCATCTCGGCGAGAAGGACGCCGCGGCGCGCCTGATGGCGGCGGTGGAGAAGGTGTGCGCCGCCGGCGTGCTGACGCCCGACGTCGGCGGCAAGGCGACGACCAAGGAAGTCACCGACGCGGTGATCGACGCGATCCATGGGTCGAATGTGTGAGCGGGCGGTCGCTTCGCATCATGCAGTGAGGCGAGCACACTAGTAGGGCTCCCTCCCCCCTTGCGGGGGAGGGTTGGGGAGAGGGGTACCGCTTGCTCCGCACTCAGTTAGAGCGGCGACACCTGCTGCGCGCTGATGCAACGGCATCATCCACTCTGACACCACGCCCGGGGCCACCCCCTCTCCCCACCCTCTCCCGCAAGGGGAGAGGGAGCCTGAGAGTGTGCTCACCTCACTAAGCGCCGGCCGAGAGTGCTCACCTCACGAAAACGTCCCCGCCTCCGCGCAATTCGTTAGCCGCGCCGGCACGCCGACGGCGGTGCAGCCGGCGGGCACATCCGTCGTGACAAGCGCGCCGGCGCCGATCCTGGCGAAATCGCCGATCGAGAGATGTCCGATCACGGTGGCGCCGGCGCTGAGCAGCACGCCGCGGCCGATCTTCGGCGCGCGGCGCGGATCGTCCTGATGCCGCGCGATGGTGACGTTCTGCAGAATCGTGACCTCGTCGCCGACCGAGGCCAGCGCGCCGATGATGATGCCGGTGCCGTGATCGAGGAACACAGCGGTTCCGATCCGGGCCGACGGGTGAATGCTGATCTGCAACTGGTCCGCGGTGGCGCTTTGCATCATGAGCGCAAGGTCGGGGCGGTCCTCGCGCCACAGCCAGTTCGATACCCGCCACGCTTGCAGCGCGACGAAGCCCTTGAAGTTGAGCAGCGGCGGCAGGAAGCCCGTGATCGCCGGATCACGGCGCACGATGGCTGTGAGATCGGTGGCCGCGGCATCGACCAGCGCGGGCTCGGCCGCATAGGCTTCGCGGGCCGCGCGCATGAACTGCGCACGATCCTCTTCCGCGCGGCCGATATGCCGGCCGATCAAAAAGGCGAGCGCACCGCCGAGGTCGCCCTGATCGAGGATGAAGGCGGAAGACGCCTCGAGAAACGGATCAGCCGCGATCGCGGCTGCCGCTTCGCGCCGGATCGCAAGCCAGAGGTCGCCAGCCGTCACAGTCACCGATCCCGCCATGGTCTTCACCTCATCGTCCGGATCCCAAACGATAGAGTGGGCGTCACCATCCCAAAATGCAAACCGCCCGCTTGCTCATCGCAAACGGGCGGCTCAGGGCCATCAGGTTCTATGGGGGCACATCGCCTGAAGGCTAGCTGTTGCCTCGCGTGATCAGCTCTGCGGCGGCTGGTCGGTCGGCGGGGTCGGACGGGTCTTGTGCTGCGCCATGAAGGCGTCGAACTCTTCCTTGTCCTTGGCGTGGCGCAGGCGATCGAGGAAGTTCTTGAACTCGACCTGCTCCTCCTCGAGACGGCGCAGCGTGTCCTGACGGTACTCGTCGAAGGCGCGGTTGCCGCTGGAAGGCGGACCGAAGCCGCCGAACGGGAAGCCGCGGCGCTCCATGCGGCTCTTCATCCGCTCCATCTTGTTCTGCCAGCGATCCATGTCGTTGTGACTCCAACAGGCCATCTTTCTGCTCCCGAGTGTGAAAAAGAGAAGGGCGAGGCCGATCGGCCACCAGATCATGAAGCCGAGGATGATCCCGGCGATCTTCAGGGGATGCCACGGCGTCGCGTAGAAGTAGGGACGGTAGGGCTCTTCGACGGGGCCGCGCCAGCGATTGACATCAGCGGTGTAGGCCATTTCCTTCTCCATCACGGCATCACGCCGTTGTGAATGTAAATAACATTTACATAGGTAGCCGATCCCTTGGGAAAGTCAAGCAGCGCGGATGACGCACCCTTCGGATTATTTTTGGCTCTGCCGTTGAACCTTATTTCGGCTTGCCCCACGGACCGGCCGGCTTTTCGTCGGCGGCCGCGGTTCCAGGCCTGCGGTCGGTCGGGAAGCCCAGCCCGCGCAGATAGATCAGCACTTCGGCCTCGAGCAGGTCCTCCGGCGACATCGGCAGCTTGCGCCGCGCGGCATCGCCGCGGCCGAACAGCGAGGCGACACCGTGCGACATCGCCCAGATGTGCAGCGCCATCATCATCGCCGGCGGACGCGGCATGCCGGGCGGCGCCAGTGCCGCGAGCCGTTCGGCGGCGGCGCGGATGATCGCAAAGGCGCGCTCGCTCGCGGCCATCAGGGTCGGATTGGAATCGACCGGCAGGCCGGATTCGAACATCGCCGAATAGAACGCGGGTTCCTCGCGGGCGAAGGCCAGATAGGCCTTGCCGACGCGCTCGAACGCCGTGACGGTGTCGGGGCGGCCGTCGTCCCAGGCCTGCGTCAGCAGCGATTCGAACTGCTCGAAGCCGCGTTGCGCGATGCTGGCGATCAACTCGTCACGGTCGCGGAAGTGGCGGTACGGCGCGGCGGGGCTGACGCCGGCCATCCGCGCGGCATCGGCGAAGGTGAAGCCGGCCGGCCCCTTCTTCGAGATCAGGTCGAGGGCGGCCTGCAGCAACGCCTCTTTGAGATTGCCGTGATGATAGCCGCGCTCGGCGCGGCCTTGGTCCTTGCGCCAGCTCATGTGAACGGCTTTTACATGAGCCGGCGGTAAAGGTCACTAGCGGGCGGCGGCGCGTCAATCAAGATTAACGGACCAGTCAGTCAGGGGGCTTCCGCGCAACGCCGTCAGGCGCGTTGCATGACTAGGCGGGGACGTAGGTCAACCTGATCGTGTTCTCGCCTATCCGATCGCTTGCCACCAGGCGGAGCGGCGCGCGGGGCCCGACGAAGAATGGCTTGCCGTGCCCGAGTACGATGGGCCGGAGGTACAGTCGATACTCGTCAATCAGGCCAAGCTCGGTCAGACTCCCCGCCAGGTCCGGCCCGGCGACTTCGATCTCCCCGTCGAGCCGGGCCTTCAGCCCGCGCACCGCCGCCTCAAGGTCCCCCTCGACCAGTGTCGCGTTGGGTCCGACGGATTTGAGCGAGCGCGACACGACCCACTTTGGCCGTCTCCGCCACGCTGCCGCATAGTCGCACTCCTCCGCATCCCAATCAGGAAGGTCGTCGTCCCAATACCGCATCACCTCGTACATGCGACGGCCATACAACATGCCGGCCACGCCGCGCACCTGCTCGATGAAATGACGAAAGAGCCCGGTGTCCGGCACCATCGCCTGATGATCGACATAGCCGTCGAGCGACTGGTTCAGTCCGAAGACGAGCGTCGCCATGGCGCAAGACCTCCACTTCAGGGCTTTCAGATTTGCTCGAGCCGGCGTGACCTGACTCGTCAATGGCGAGCGGAGGCCCTCTCCGCGAGTTACGCAGTGGAGAGGGCCTCCATCCGCCGCGTTGCGCGCGACGACCTAAGAGCGAGCTTCGCTCGTCTCGACCCCCGCGCGCGGGAGAGGTTCAGGGAGCCCATGATCTGAAACGATTTTGCCTATCGCCCCGGGATCGGCAGCACCGGCATGATCTCCACGGCTTCGCCCGGGAAGATCGAAAAATGCGGATGGTTCTCGAACAGCTTTGCCGCCGCTTCATGCGAGGGCGCGCGCAACACGGTGAAGCCGGTCATCAGATTGGCGATGTCGGTGACGCCGCCCTGCCCGACCTTCTTGGTCTTGCCGAGCGGTCCGCCCATCTCGACGATCACGTCATGGTGCTTCTCGACCCAGGCGCCCCAGGCCGCCATGCCCTGCTGCTCCTTGGCGCGCCGTTCGGCCTCGGGCAGCGCGTTCCAGGCGGCCATGCGCGAGCCGGTGCTGCCGCCACCGAGATAGACGGCGAGGAAGGTGTTGGTGCTCATCTTGCGTCTCCATTGTAGTTGTTGCTGGTTGACGATGGTTAGTGATGCGATGCCGCCCTGCGGCGGCATCGCGACTTGGATCATGCGGTGTCAGCGCAGCGCCTTGCCCCAGCCGCCCTGCGGATGCTCGAAGGTCGCGGCCGCCTGCTGCACCTCTTCGGAGAAATCGGCCATCTCCTGCACCTGGCGGATCTCGATCATCTCGTTCGCGGTGGCCGGGCATTTCCTGGCCCATTCGATTGCCTCGGCGCGCGAGGCGACCTCGATCATCCAGAAGCCGCCGATCACTTCCTTGGCCTCGGTGAACGGGCCGTCGATCACGACCGGCATGCCGGTGTCGAACTTGACGCGCGCGCCGGCAGCCGGCGGATGCAGGCCTTCCAGCGTGATCAGCACGCCGGCGTCCTTCAGCGCCTGATTGTACCGCATCATCGCGGCGACCCGTTCGGGGTCGAGTTCGAGCTTGGCCGGCGCGGACTCGTAGCCGAGCGGGATCATCAGCATCATGAAGCGCATTGGTCGGATTTCCTTGCCTGTTGAATCACTCGCAATCTTCACCCTCGTCATGCCGGGAAGCCCCACACGGCGCCGGCCCGGAATCCACGACTTGCGACGGAGATCATGTATTCGGAGCGCATCGCCGGCGCGATATCGCGGAATGACGTCGGGTGTCATTTCCTGCCCACCTGTGCGCGCAGGCGCTCTCCCCGCTCGCGCAGCTCGGGCGTCAGCGCCTCGCCGAAATCCTCCGCGGCAAACACCTGGCGGATTTCGATCTCGGAGCCGACGTCGAACGGCGCGCGCTTCATCCAGTCGATCGCTTCATCGAGCGACTTGGTCTCGATCAGCCAGAAGCCGCAGACGAGATCGCCGGTCAGGCTGAACGGTCCGTGGCTCACGGTGCTCTGCGCGCCGGCATATTTGACCCGCGCGCCCTTGTTGGTCGGGTGCAGGCCCTCGCCGGCCTGCATGACGCCGGCCTTGACCATCTCCTCGTTGAATTTGCCCATCGCGGCGAGCAGTTCGGTGCTCGGCATCACGCCGGCCTCGGTATCCCTGCTCGCCTTCACGATCACCATGAACTTCATCGTCCTGCTCCGTTGTCTTGTTCAGCTGCTTTGCCGGTATCTCCGGTGCTCGTCTCAAGGACGACGCGGGGCTTGCCACGCCGACAGGGTTTGCGAAATTATTTCGGAGGTCATTGCGTCGCGCGCCACAGCCCTCAGCGTTCTTGCCTGACGAGCTCTCCGTCCTGGTGCGACGGGCCGAAATAGACCTCGATGCGCGACACCTTGTCGCCGTCGAACACGAAGAACTCGGTGTTGCGAAAGCTCTTGCCGTCACGCGCGACGCAGCGATAGGTGACGAAGGCCTCGACGCCGTCGACCATGATGCGCTCGATCTCGTGGCGGCCGATCCAGGAGTCGCGCCAGCACTCGGCGAAATAGGTCGGCTTGTCGATGTTCTCGCCATAGGGCGTCGAGAAGCGGAAATCCTCCGCGAACGCCGCCTCGACACTCGCGCGGTCATTGGCGAGGTAGGCGGCGAAAAGGGAGCGGATGATCTCCGCCCTGTTGCCAGCTGCAGCCATGTCGTCTCCCACACGTATCGCCCGGGCCTCCGGAGCGGCCAGCGCTCCGGAAACCCCCTCAGGGAGATGACGAGCGAGACGCCGCGAAAGCGACATCACGCCACAATTTATTTTCGGAACCGGATCGCAGGCCGGTTTGCTTCAGGTTTCCTGCGGGAACATGCCGAAATAGGGCTCGGCCTCCTTCAGGACGCGCGCGAAGGACGGCCGCCCCATCAGCCGCTCGAGATAGGCCGCCAGATGCCGATGGCCATCTCCGATCGGCTCGACCTTGTTGCCGTAGAACATCGTCGGCGCGGCCGCGCAATCGGCCAACGAGAAGCGCTCGCCCATCATCCAGCCGCCCTGCGCGCATTGCTGATCGAGGATCGCATAGGAGGTGCGGAGCTGCGCCCGCGCCTCGGCGACGCCATGGGGGTCCTTGCGACCGGCAGGCCGCAGGCGGTCGCCGACGACCTTCTGCATCGGCAGATGGACATAGAGATCGAGAAAGCGGTCGCGCAGCCTGGTCTGCAGCGCGAGGTCCGGATCCTCGGGGATCAGCCTGACGGCACCGGGATAATGCCGGTCGAGATATTCGATGACGATGCTCGATTCCGGCACCGTCTCGCCCCGCGTCTCGTCGCGGAGCACGGGAAAACGGCCGATCGGCGACAGCGCGAGCAGCGCCGCGCGCTCGGCGGGATCGCCGAGATTGACCATGTTCGGCTTGAACGGCGTGCCGTTCTCGTAGAGCGCAATCAGCGCCTTCCAGCAGAACGAGGACAGCGGGTGGTAATGCAGGGTGAGCGACATCGGAACTCCATCATGGAACCAGTGCCCGGAGGACGAATCGGAGTCCGCCCGGCCGACATCTCGTGCCACGATTATTTTGCGATCGCGGTGAGCAGATACTCGAACCTCGACGCGCCTTCGTCGAGGACGCGAATCAGAGAGCGAGATCGATCGGCGAAGCGGCCAGTAATATCAAACTTCGTAATAGGCCTATCAGCGCTGCTGAAGTGAACGCGTTGCGATCATCCGCATCAGACCAAAGTCGTCCTCGATTTTCGCCCGTAAGATTACGGTGAACATCGCATGCAGACTACGGATGATAACGTGCATACTGAAAAAATACGCCGCAAGTTGAAAGAGATGGCGCGGGTGCATCGGCGCATTATGCAGATCGTGCCAGGCGCGCGCGAGCAGCAGGCTTTACCGATGCTAAACGGCTCGCTGCAACCTTTCCGTGAGTTGCCGCGATCCGCTTTTCCCCATCCCTTTCATTTGGACCTTCACGGAGCCCTGATGTTCAGTTTCAGCAACAAGGCCAAGATCGAGAATGCGCTGGCGCAGACTGCCGCGATCGGCAAGTCGCAGGCGGTGATCGAGTTCAAGCTCGACGGCACCATCGTCGACGCCAACGAGAACTTCCTGAATGCGATGGGCTACACGCTCGACGAGATCAAGGGCAAGCACCACAGCATGTTCGTCGATCCGGCCATTCGCGACAGCCAGGACTATCGCGTGTTCTGGGCCAACCTGAACCGCGGCGAGTTTCAGGCCGCGCAATACAGGCGCATCGGCAAGGGCGGCCGCGAGATATGGATCCAGGCCTCCTACAACCCGATCCTGGACAAGGGTGGCAAGCCGGTCGGCGTGATCAAGTTCGCCACCGACATCACGGCGCAGAAGATTCACAGCATGGAGGAGGCCGGCAAGATCGCCGCGATCGGCCGGGCGCAGGCGGTGATCGAGTTCAACATGGACGGCACCATCGTCAATGCCAACGAGAATTTTCTCGGCGCGCTGGGATACTCGCTCGCCGAAATCCAGGGCAAGCACCACAGCATGTTCGTGCCGCCGGCCGACCGCGACAGCGTGGCCTATCGCGACTTCTGGGCACGGCTGAACCGGGGCACGTTCGAGGCCGGCGAATTCAAGCGGCTCGGCAAGGGCGGCAAGGAAATCTGGATCCTCGCCACCTACAACCCGATCCTCGACGACCGCGGCAAGCCCTTCAAGGTCGTCAAGTTCGCCACCGACGTCACCCAGCAGAAGGTGAAAACCGCCGACAATGACGGCCAGATCGATGCGATCGGCAAGTCGCAGGCGGTGATCGAGTTCAACATGGACGGCACGATCCGCACCGCGAACCCGAACTTCCTCGCCGCGATGGGCTATTCGCTTGCCGACATCCAGGGCAAGCATCACAGCATGTTTGTCGAGCCCGCTGAGGCGAGCGCGGCCGGCTACCGCGAGTTCTGGGGGGCGCTGAACCGCGGCGAATTTCAGGCCGCCGAATACAAGCGCATCGCCAAGGGCGGCCGCGAGATCTGGATCCAGGCCTCCTACAACCCGATCCTCGATCTCAACGGCAAGCCCTACAAGGTGGTGAAGTACGCCACCGACATCACCGCGCAGGCGATCGGCCGCAAGAAGGCAGACAGCGCGCGCGGCCTGATCGAGGCGGTCGCCGCCGGCAGCGAGGAGATGAGCGCCTCGATCCGCGAGATCTCGGAAACCATGACCAAGTCGAAGCAGAACGCCGCGGTCGCCACCGGCCGGGTCGAGGCTGCCGACGGACAGGCGCAGAAGCTCAATGCCGCAGCTCAGGCGATGAGCGGCATCGTCGAGATGATCTCGAGCATCACCGGGCGAGATCAACCTGCTGGCGCTCAACGCCACGATCGAGTCGGCGCGCGCCGGCGAAGCCGGCCGCGGCTTCGCGGTGGTCGCCTCCGAGGTGAAGAGCCTCGCCAATCAGGCCAAGCAGGCGACCGACACGATCTCCTCTGAAATCGACGCGCTGAACTCGATCGCCGCCGAAGTGGTGAGCTCGCTGTCCGAGATCAAGGCGGCGATCGCCGGCGTCAACGAATACATCACCTCCACCGCCGCCGCGGTCGAGGAGCAGAGCATCGTCACGCAGGACATGTCCACCAACATGCAGCGCGCCTCTGCCGAACTCGCAGCGTAAGCCACGGTGCGATCCTCGAAGGATGGGCGGCCCGGGCTGGGGGCCGTGCATCCTTCGAGACGCGCCTTCTTCCCATGCTGAAAGAGTATAGAACGGCCGTCGCACCCATGTCATTGCGAGCGAAGCGAAGCAATCCACCTCGCCACACGGGAAGAATGGATTGCTTCGTCGCTATCGCTCCTCGCAATGACGGCCGAGCCAGTTGAGCGCCTCTCAGGTTGACATCACCAGGTAAAGGTCGCAGACGGTCGGGACTTCCTGCCCGAACCGATGGACCATCCGATGAATTCCGCCTCCCCCAAAGTCGCACTCGTGACCGGCGCCGCGCGTGGCATCGGGCTTGCTGCGGCGAAACGCTTTCTCGCCGACGGCTGGCGCGTCGCGCTGCTCGATATCGAGGGCGAATTGCTGCGCGCGGCGGTCGCGGCGCTGAGACAGCCCGACGACACGCTGGCGCTCACCTGCGACGTATCGGATGCCGCTAGTGTGGCAGCCGCGATCTCTGCGATCACCGACCGGTTCGGCCGGCTCGACGCGCTGGTCAACAATGCCGGCATTGCCGTGTTCACGCCGGTGCTGGAGACTTCGGACGCCGACTGGAGCCGGATCATGGCGGTCAACCTCACCGGCCCGTTCTTGTGCACCAAGGCGGCCGCGCCGATAATGCGCGAGCATGGCGGCGGCGCGATCGTCAACATCACCTCGATCTCGGCGGTGCGCGCCTCGACGCTGCGCTCGGCCTACGGCACCAGCAAGGCCGGCCTCGCGCATCTCACCAAGCAGCTCGCGGTCGAGTTCGCCTCGCTCGGCATCCGCGTCAACGGCGTGGCGCCCGGCCCGGTCGAGACCGCGATGGCCAAGGCCGTCCACACACCGGAGATCCGCGCCGACTATCACGACGCCATCCCGCTCAACCGCTATGGGCTGGAGGAGGAGCTGGCGGAAGCGATCTTCTTCCTGTGCTCGGATCGCGCCAGCTACATCACCGGACAGATCCTCGCCGTCGACGGCGGCTTCGACGCCGCCGGCATCGGCCTGCCGACCCTGCGCGGCGCGCGGCGGAACGGCTGAGGACACGCAAGTCCTCCCGTCATTGCGAGCGAAGCGAAGCAATCCATCGCCCCTCGCAATGACAGAACCGACGCTACGCGCTCAATCTATCACCGTCACCCCCGCGCAAAGGCTTCGCCTTTGTCGCTGGAGGTGGCCGCTTCTTCAGCGGCCCTCGAAGGGTCGACGGCCCGGCTGGTGGCCGTGCACCCTTCGAGGCTCGCCCAGCGGCGCAATTGCGCCGCAAGGCTCGCACCTCAGGATGACGGAACTAACATTAGCGCAATTGGCTTAGCGGCCGTTCACCGCAACCACGCGCCAGGCATCGGGCAATCGGTCGATCCGCGTCAATGACAGCGGATCGATGACGAAGCGCAGCGCGAACTCCGGCGCGAGATCGAGTGCAATCGCAAGGATCGCGCGGATGGTGCCTGAATGCACGACCAGCACGACGTCGCCGGCCGGCAGACGCCCGAGCCCTGCCCGCGCCCGCATGATCTGATCGGCAAAGCTTTCGCCGTCCGGCGGCCGGTTGTTGCCCGGCGATTGCCAGAACGCGCGATAGGCTGCGCCGAGCTCGGCTTCGATCTCGCTGTGGCGCCGGCCGGTCCAATCGCCAAAATCCTGCTCGCGAAAGGCGTCGTCCTCCGCTGCCGTCAGGCCGAGCTTTGCTGCGGTCTCGCGGGTGCGCCGCGCCGGACTGCAGACCGCGAGCGCATGAGCCGGCAGCCTCACCTGCAACGACGCGAATGCTGCGGCATCGCTGAGGTCGGCGGGCGCATCCGGCGCGTGGATCACGCCGCGCGGACCGTCCACCGGCGCATGACGGATTAGCCAGAGACGGGTTTCGCGATCCATGTTCCGCTCACGCTTTCATTTTGACGCGCTTTCTTCACGCGAACCGGGATCCACTTCGCTCGAAAACGCCCTAACCTAACCGCGCCGCAAGCAGCACCAGGATCGCGGTCTCCGCGACCTGCTCGGTGCCGCCGAGCACATCGCCGGTCTGGCCGCCGATTTGCCGCTTTGCCACGAGCACCATGATCAGTGCGCTCGCACCGGCCACGATCGCCGCCAGCAGCGCGCTGCCGAACGGCAAGGCGAGGACTGCGATCAACAGCGCCAGGCCGGCCGCGACCACGGCAATTGTCCCATCGGGCCTACCGGCATTGGCGGCGAGCCCGTCCTTGCGCGCATAGGGCAGGCTGATCGCGATCCATGGCAGCACGCCGCGGCCCAGCGCGTGCGCAGATATCAGGCTCTGCACCACAAATCCGTTCGGCAGCGCAGCCAGCGCCGCGAGCTTGGCGGTAAAGCTCACCACCAGCGCCAGCGCGCCATAGGTGCCGAGCCGGCTGTCGCGCATGATCTCGAGCTTGGCCGCGACATCGCGGCCGCCGCCGAACCCGTCGGCAACATCGGCGAGCCCGTCCTCATGCAGCGCGCCGGTGAGCAGCGCACCGCCGCCGAGCGCGAGCGCGGCGGCGGCCAGATCCGGCACACCGATCGCCCGCAGCAGCAGGCAAAACAGGCCGATCGCCGCCCCGATGGCGGCCCCGACCAGGGGAAACAGCCGCTGCGCCCGGGCAAAGCTCTCCGGCCGCGCGCCGTCCGGATGCGGCATCGGCAGGCGGGTCAGGAAGGCGGTGGCGGTCCTGAGTTCGTCGAGCCATTGATTCATGGTGAAGGCCTGGAAATTGGGCTAAAGCGCGACGAGATCGGGCTCGATCTCATCGCGCTTAGCTTCCTGTTAGGGCATGATCTCCGCGCAAATGCTACGCATTTGTCGCAAGGAAAACCGCTTCACACTTTTCCGGATCATGCATTAGCTTGCGGCCCGCTCGACGAGGGAATCGCATGCAGTTCAGTACTCTAGACGACATCCGCGGCTTTTGTCGCGACCTGCCGCAGGGCGACGAGGCCAGTGCCGCGGCCGCCACGCAGCGCCAGCAGAACCTGACCAAGCCGCCGGGAAGCCTCGGCCGCCTGGAAGAGGTTGCGATCTGGCTGGCGCGCTGGCAGCGGCGCGAGATGCCCCGGCTCGATCACGTCACGATCGCCGTGTTCGCCGGCAATCACGGCATCGCCGAGCGCGGCGTTTCAGCCTATCCCTCCGAGGTCACCGCGCAGATGGTGGCGAACTTCGCCGCCGGCGGCGCTGCGATCAACCAGATCGCCAAGCTTGCCGGTGCCGAGCTGCGCGTCGAGCCGCTCGAGCTGGCGCGCCCGACCCGCGACTTCACGACCGGGCCGGCGATGGACGCCGCCGATTTCCTCGTCGCGCTCGATACCGGCTGGCGCACGGTGCCCGAGCAATGCGATTTGCTCGTGGTCGGCGAGATGGGCATCGCCAACACCACGGTCGCCGCGACGCTGTGCGCCGCCTTGATGGGCGGGCGCGGCGTGCGCTGGGCCGGCCGCGGCACCGGCGTCGACGATGCCGGGCTGATACGCAAGCGCACCACGATCGATGCGGCGCTCAAGCTGCATCGCGGCGCGATCGACGATCCGCTCGTCACTGCGATGTCGCTCGGCGGACGCGAGCTCGCGGCGATCGCGGGCGCTGTGCTGGCGGCGCGCGCACGCTGCATTCCGGTGCTGCTCGACGGCTTCGTGGCGACAGCCGCGGTGCTGCCGCTGGCGCGGCTTCAACCCGACAGCCTCGCGCATTGCCGCGCCGGACATGTGTCGGCCGAACTCGGCCACCGCGAATTGCTGCGCGAGCTCGAACTCGTCCCCTTGCTCGATCTTAACATGCGGCTCGGCGAAGGCTCCGGCGCGGGGGTTGCGATCCTGCTGTTGCGCGCGGCGCTCGCCTGTCATGGCGGCATGGCGACCTTTGCCGAGGCCGGCGTCTCCGGCGCGGGCTGAGGCTCTCGGGAGAGCCGGAAGGTTCCCTCAAAAAGCCGGTGCATAGCGTCGGCACGGGCCGCAATCTTCGCGTGCGCAGCATGACCTCTACGCGCTTAAGGCCTAACCTTCGCGGCGGTGGGACGCCGGCCGGCGTCTCGGCCGTGCTGAACCAGATACCGGGGAGAAATCACCTCATGTCGGGCGTTCTCATCAATCTGATCATTCAAGTCATCAGCGGAGCCGTCGGCGGCAATGTCGCGGCGGGAGCGGCCAAGAACATCGATCTCGGCACGCTCGGAAACACCATCGCAGGCGCCATCGGCGGCGGCGCAGGCGGACAGCTTCTGGGCATGCTGATCCCGCTGCTCGCCAATTCCGGCGCGACGCCTGACATCGGCAGCATCATCGGTCAGGTCGCCGGCGGCGGCGTTGCCGGCGCCGTGCTCACTGCGATCGTGGGGGCGCTCAAGAACCGCGCGGCCTGAGCCACCTGCTGTCGCGACCGGGACATCGGTCTTGACGATGCCCCATTCCGGCGCGAGCCTTGCGGCTTCAGATGCGGCACCTCGATCGCATCGTGGCAGGGATTGCGCGCATGAAAATACTTGTCGCGGCGGCAGCTCTCTGCGCAACGGTTAGCTGCGCGCAAGCCGATGTTCGTATCCTCGCCAGCCCCGGCGGGGAGGTCGGCCCGTTCATCGAACTGTTCGACAAGGTGCGCGAGTCGGGCGAACGCGTCGTGATCGACGGGCCCTGCCTGTCGGCCTGCACCCTGGTGCTCTCGATGGTGCCGGGCGACCGCATCTGCGTGACGCGGCGCGCCGTGCTCGGCTTCCACGCCGCGCGCTCGATAGACCGGCGCGGCCGGACATATGCCGAGCCGGAAGCGTCCGTGGCGGTGCTGCAAGCCTATCCGGCACCGGTGCGCGGCTGGATCGTCCGCCGCGGCGGCCTGACCTCGCGCCTGCTATTGCTGCGCGGCCGCGAGCTCGCGGCGATCTATCCGCGGTGCAGGTAGCGGCGTGGATTGCGTCTTTCTTGACCCGCCGACGCTACCGGACCGTCATCCTGAGGTGCGAGCCCTTGCGAGCCTCGAAGGATGAACGGCCCCGCCGGTGGCCGTCGATCCTTCGAGGGCCGCTGAAGAACCGGCCACCTCCAGCGACAACGGCGGAGCCGTTGCGCGGGGATGACGGGGCAATCAGGCTGCTCGGGGTTACATCCCCTGCGGGCAGTTCACCATCCAGGGGATGCCGAACTGATCGACGCACATGCCGAAGCCGTTGGAGAAGAAGGTCTTGCCGAACGGCATCGTCACCGTGCCGCCCTCGGACAGCGCCTTGAAGCGGCGTTCGGCTTCCGCGGGATCCTCGACCTGCAACGCGACGTGAAAACCCTGCGGCTTCTGGAAGTGGCCGGGCGGGGCGTCGGACGCCATGATGATCTCGCCGTCGATCGTGAGGCGGGCGTGCATGATCTTGTCTTTCCAGCCGGGCGGCGTCTGCATCTCCGCACTGCCCTCGCCGTAGGGGAAGGTGTCCTCGATCCGCGCGCCGAGAACCTTCTCGTAGAATTTCAGCGCGGCGCCGCAATTGCCGTCGTAGGAGAGATAGGGGTTGACTTGCATCGCATGCTCCCTTGGGTCATTCGAGCCTCGTCCCGATGGTATCGGAACGAGGGCTCTGGATTGTTATCTTGACACGTTTTCTTGACGCAAACCGGTAACCACTTCGCGCGAAAACGCGCTACTTTTCAGTCAGCTTCTTCAGATTGGCGAGACCGACCTCGAAATCCCTGCCGATCATGCGATCCAGGTTCATGAACACCTGCATCACCTTCGACATGAAGACGGCCGGACCATACATGGTCCATGTGACGCTGGTCGCATCTCCCTGCGGCAGCATTGTGAACTCGGCGGTGTTGTGGCCTTCGAACGGCTTGATGAAGTCGAGCTTGATGACGATCTTCGACGGCGCGGAGGATTGCAGGATCTCCATGCGGCCAGCGCCGACATTCTTGTTGCCGTCCCAGGCGTAGACCGCACCCTGCCCGCGCCCGGCGCCGCTATAGATGCGCTTCATGGCCGGATCCCGGTTCTCGTAAGGCGACCAGACCGTCCACTGATGGAAATCGTCGATCAATGGAAAGATCCGCTCGGCCGGCGCGTTGATGCTGACCGCACGCGTGACGCGGAGCGTGCCCGGCTTGGTCGCCGCGAGGACGAGGATGACGGCGATCGCGGCGCCGAGGACGATCGCGATGATGGCAACCGTCTCCAACATGACAGTCTCCACAAGGATGGATTGAACAACGGAAGCGTTTTCAAGCGAAGTGGGTACCGGTTCGCGTGAAGAAAACGCGGCAAACAAGCAGCTCACCGGCGAAATGGAAGCATTGCGCGCAGATTGCCGTCGCGCAGATAGAGCCCGCCCCACAGCATCAGGCCGAGATAGAGCCCGAACAGCGTGTGGGTGAACAGCGGGCTGCCGATCCGCACATGCGATGCGATCGCGCCGCCGAGATAGCCGGTGAGCAGGATCGCGCCGAGGATCGAGGTCGGCGGCACCGAGTACAGCAGCGTGCAGACGATGGTGATGATGCCGAGGCTGCGCGCCAGCGCATCGCTCGCGCCGAAGCCCATCCTGTCCATGGTCTCGGTGACGACAGACAGCGGCACCAGCTTGAGCGCGCCGTCGAACAGCAGGAACAGGACGACCACGCCGCTCATGACGCGTCCGGTGATGCGGGCGGGCTTTGAGACTTCGGTGTCGACGATCGTCGGCATGACAGGCTCCGTAACGCTTGGTGATGCTCTCTGCCTTCATGACGAACGGCGGAGTACGGGGCCGACACCCCCGGTGAAGATTTTTGCATGTCGTCGCAATGCATGATCGAGGCTCCCGGTGCGGGAGCTCGAGTCACGGGCATCCGGCCAGATTCAATGTGGTTTACCCCTTCAACGGGGTCGGCCCCGCGGCCCCTCGCCCTCAGTCACCTTGCGTGAAAAAGGCTTCCTCGTTGGGCAGCGAAGGCGGCCCGTGTGCCGCGCCCTTGACCGCCGCGAAAGCGTCGGCAAGAAACAGAGACTTGGCGCTCTCCCTGGCGAGTTGTTCGATGCGGGACTGCAGCTCCCTGACCTTCTGAGGGTTGCTTTCGGCCAGGTTGGTTTTTTCCGACGGGTCTTGCGGGATATTGTACAGCTCGATCGCCGAAGGGAGCGGTGTCCGCCAGATCAGCTTCCAGTCACCTGCGCGCACACCGCCGCGGAATGGCTCGATGTTGTAGACCACCTCCTGCCTGGGTGAGGGGGCGCCTTTGCTGACGGTGGCCCAGACGTCCAGCCCATCAAGCAACTTTCCCTTGCCTGGCTTGGCGAGGTTGGCGCCGGCGAGGCCGGCGAGCGTCGGGAACATATCGACGACGTGCATCATCTCCCTCACCTCCCCGGCTCTGATTTGCCCGGGCCAGTTCGCGAATGCGGCGACGCGCGTCCCGCCTTCGTACAACATGCCTTTTCCGCCGCGGTACGGACCGTTGTCGGCCGGCAGCTTCAGCTTCGACACGTCGGCATCCCCGGCAAGGAGCGCGGTCTGGTTGCCGCCATTGTCGCTCATGAAGACGATCAAGGTGTTCTCGCGCATCTTCTTCCGTTCGAGCGCGGAGACCAGCTTGCCGATCTCGTCGTCCATGCACGTGATCATGGCGGCGTAGGTGCGTCTCGTCGGATCTTCGATGTGCCGGTACCTGTCGATGTATTCCTTCGGAGCCTGGTAAGGCGAGTGCGGAGCGGTAAAGGCTAGATACAGAAACAGCGGTACCTTTGGATCATGGGCGTCGATTTGCGCGACTGCATCCGCACCCCACAATTGAGTGACGTAGCCCGGCTCGTTCACCGGCTTGTCGTTGCGATACCAGTCGCGCACATTTGCCGATGAATGGGTGAAGTAATCGACCTCGCCCACCATCGATCCATAGTGGTAATCGAACCCGCGTTGACGCGGCCAGAACTTGCGGTCGGCGTGCCCAAGATGCCACTTGCCGACCATGGCGGTCCTGTAGCCCGCTTCCTTGAGCGCCTGCGGCAGCAGCCATTCATCGGTCGGCAAGCCGTATTTGGCGGGCGTCGGGATGACCAGGGTTTGCAAGCCGTAGCGGCACGGATAGCGGCCGGTCATCAATGCTGCGCGGGTTGGGGTGCACATCGGCTGGACGTAGAATTGCTCGAGCCGGGCCCCGTCCTGCGCAAGCTTGTCGATATTTGGGGTCTTGATGTCGGAGCCGTGAAATCCGACGTCCTTCCATCCGAGATCGTCCGCGACGATGTAAACGATGTGCGGGCGCGGCGCGGTCGATTGCGCGGCGGCAGACGTGGGGTTCGCAGGCGCAATTGAGGCCAACGCAAGCATGGCCAGGACCGAGCTGCCGTTCAACAGGAGATCGCGGCGATTTATTTGGCGATTGCCTTGCGCTGAATGCATCGATTCATCGAGCGGGCGATCAATCATTTCGTTCTCCGGGCAATGTTTTTGTGTGCAATTCACGCAGGCTACTGCGGAGGTGCGCCGCAGGGAAGCAGGCAATCGCAGCAGCGGCGGCGTTTCGACGCCGGGCGGCAATCGGGGCTTCGGGGGAAGCATCGCTTTCGGGGGGGGAAGCGATACGGGCTCAGGGCCGCGCATGACGGCCGCGCGACACCTTGGACGACTATTTCCCCGCCTTCGCGTTGCGCGGCTGGCTGTCGCGCATCAGGCGGTCGATATGCATGCGGATGTGGGCGGCTTCAGCGGTGGTGTTGGCAAGCGCGATGGCGCGGTCGAAGGCGATGCGGGCCTCCTCGTTGCGGCCGAGCTGCATCAAGAAGGCGCCGCGCACGCCGAAATAATGGAAGTAGTTGGCAAGCCGCGGTGCCAGGGGCTCGATCATCTCGAGCGCGGCTTCCGGCCCCTTCACCTTGGAGACCGCAACGGCGCGGTTGAGCGTGATCACCGGCGACGGCTGCATGACCTCGAGCGCGCCGTACAGTAGATCGATCTGGGTCCAGTCGGTATCCTCGGGCTTTTCCGCACGGGCGTGCAGCGCTGCGATCGCCGCCTGCACCTGATACGGCCCGCTGCGGCGGTGGCGCATCGCCTTGTCGATCAGCGCGAGGCCCTCGGCGATCTGCTTCTGATTCCACAGGCTGCGGTCCTGGTCGTCGAGCAGGATCACCTGGCCGTCGGCGTCGAAGCGCGCCTCGGCGCGGGCGTGCTGCAGCAACAGCAGCGCGGTGAGCCCCATGATTTCGGGCTCGCTCTGGAACAGCCGCAGCAGCAGGCGGGCGAGGCGAATCGCCTCCTCGCACAGCGGCGCGCGGATTTCGGCGGTGTCGCCGCTCGCCGAATAGCCCTCGTTGAAGATCAGATAGATCATCGCCGCGACCGAGGCGAGCCGCTCGCTGCGCTCGACCGCACCCGGCGTCTCGAACGGCACGTTGGCATCGGCGACGCGCGCCTTGGCCCGCGTGATGCGCTGCTCCATCGCCGCTTCCGAGACCAGGAAGGCGCGCGCGATCTGCTTCACCGTGAGACCTGAGACGATGCGCAGCGCGAGCGCGATCTGCTGCGTCGCCGGCAGATCCTTGTGACAGCAGATGAAGAGCAGCCGCAGGATGTCGTCGCGGTAGTGCGAGCCGTCGAGCCGCTCGGCGATCTCGTCCTCGGCATCGTCGAGGTCGGAGATCGCCTGGTCGTCGTCGGGCAGCGGCTGCTGCTTCTTGTTGCGGCGGACCTCGTCGATCGCGACGTTGCGGCCGACCATGATCAGCCACGCCGCGGGATCGCGCGGCGGGCCGTTCTGCGGCCAGCTCTTGAGCGCCCGCAGGCAGGCGTTCTGGAACGCCTCCTCGGCGGTGTCGAGATTGCGGAAGTAGCGCAGCAGGGCGCCAACCGCCTGGGGACGCGCGGACGTCAACGCAGCATCGATCCAGGCGGTGTCGGTCACGCTCACGCCTTGGTACCCCCCTGATTGAAGTAGCCGACCGGGCGAATCTCATAGGTGCCGCCGGGATTGGCCTCGCCGAGGTCGCGCGCGATGTCGAGCACCTCGTCGAGGTTCTTGCCCTCGACCAGATAGAAGCCGAGCAGCTGCTCCTTGGTTTCGGCGAACGGGCCGTCCAGCACCAGCGGCGGATTTTCCTTGCGCAGCGTGGTCGCCGCGGTGGTCGGCAACAGCCGCGCCACCGGGCCGAGCTTGCCCTGCTTGGCGAGCTTGTCCTGCACGACGGACAGTTTCTGCATGACGGAGGCGTCGTGTTCCTTGCTCCAGGAGCCGACCATGTCTTCGTCATGATAGCAGAGGATGGCGTACAGCATCGAAAAGGCATCTCCGTTCATTGCAAGAACGAACGATTATGCCCGCTGCCGACAGGTGGCGCGAAAGAAATTTGGGTTCCGGATGCCGGCGGCGGATTTTGATCGAGGCTCCATGGCGAGCTTCGACGGACGGGACGTTTGTCGCGGCGAAGGCGCGTCAGGCCGTCGCCGCGACGATGAACGTGCGGTTACTAATAAACGCTGTAGCGGGCGGGCGATCCGGCGCCTCGGCTTCATCGCTCTCGCGATGGCGGACGTGGCTCCTCGTCACCGGCCGGGACGCCTGCTGCCGCAGGGACTCCACGGGTTGCGATTGGGCCGGCCGGGCCTCGCCCAGCGCTGGAGCAACGGCCGGTTGCGCCTGTGCCGGTGCATCAGGGTTTGCGAGCACGAGGCCGCGGCTTTGATCGGCGTGGGCCGTGGCGACGGCAGCGAGGATGAAAGCCGACACCGGGATCAGTTTGCGCATGGAAGTTCTCCCCTGTTGATGGCAGGAGACGGGTGCGGGCTGGACCCGTTCTGTGACATATATCACATTGACGTTGGAGGTATCCGGATGGGCAAGGGCGCACTCGCGCTGCTGATCAATGGCGGCTCGGAAAACTGGTCGTCGGCGCGCTGGAAGGCGCGGTTCGATGCGGTCTGCCCGGACCGCCGCGTGGTGCTGCTGCCGGACGGCGCGCTCGATCCCGCCGAGGTGCATTACGCCGCGGTGTGGAAGCCGAAGCCGGGCGATCTCGCGGCGTTCAAGAACCTGCGCGTCATCTTCAATCTCGGCGCCGGGGTCGACGCGCTGATGGCGGATCGCTCGCTGCCCGACGTGCCGCTGGTGCGGGTCGCGGTCTCCGATCTCACCGACCGCATGACCGAATATGTCGTGCTGCATGTGCTGATGCATCACCGCCAGGAGCTCTATTTACGCGAGTCGCAGCGGGTGAAGCGCTGGGCGCCGGACTATCAGTGGGCGGCGAGCGCGATCACCGTCGGCGTGATGGGGCTCGGCACGCTCGGCGCCGCCTCGGCGCAGGCACTGCGCGCGCTCGGCTTTCGCGTCGTCGGCTGGAGCCGCAGCGAGAAGCGGATCGACGGCATCGCCTGCTATCACGGCGCGGACGGGCTCGACGCATTCCTGCGCGAGACCAACATCCTGGTCTGCCTGCTGCCGCTGACGCCCGATACAAGGCACGTGCTCAACCGCGACGCGTTCGCGAAGCTGAACCGCGAGAGCCCGCTCGGCGCGCCCGTCATCATCAATGCCGGCCGCGGCGGCTTGCAGAACGAGGCCGACATCCTGCGCGCGCTCGATGACGGCACTTTGGGCGCCGCCTCGCTCGACGTCTTCGAGACCGAGCCGCTGCCCGAGGCGAGCCCGTTCTGGAGCCACCCCAAGGTGGTGCTGACGCCGCACAACGCCGCCGACACCGACGCCGACGAGATCTCGAAATACGTCGCGCAGCAGATCGCGCGCTTCGAGCAAGGCGGCGCGCTGGACAACCTCGTCGATCGCAAGCGGGGGTATTAGCACCGCCGTCACCCAACACAGAGTGTCGTCCCGGCGAAAGCCGGGACCCATACTCCGCGGCCCCTCATTGGGGCATGCGGGGAAACCATCCTGCGCAACAACGAGGTCCTGTGGTTATGGGTCCCGGCTTTCGCCGGGACGACAAGGGGAGAGGCCGCTTCTCAGCCCATCCCGGCAACGAGTTCGGCGAGCCGGTCGTCGGCGAGCTCGACGCCCTTCTGGATGCCGGAATTGAGGTGACGCTGCTGACGCAGGCGTGAGCGGTCTAGGATTTGCGCGCGAAGGTGACGTGGGTCGCGTGCGGGCTCGCGACATGCGAGACGACGGCATAGCCGAGGGCGGGCAGATCGAGGCCCGCGAACAAACTCTCGCCGGCGCCGAGCGCGACCGGCGGCAACACCAGTTGCAGCTCGTCGAGCAGGCGCGCCTGCAGGAATTGCCGCACCACCGACACGCCGCCGCCGACGCGGATGTCCTTGTCGCCCGCAACCGCGCGCGCCCGCTCGAGTGCGGCGAGCATGCCGTCGGTCACGAAGTGGAACGTGGTGCCGCCTTCCATCTTGATGTCGGGCCGCGCGTGTTGGGTCAGCACGAACACCGGGGTGTGGTATGGCGGATTGTCGCCCCACCAGCCCTTCCAGGAATGATCCGGCCACGGTCCGCGGATCGGGCCGAACATGTTGCGGCCCATGATCCAGGCGCCGATCCCCTCCATCGACTTGCGCGCGATTTCGTCGTCGAGCCCGGTGGTGCCGCCGTCCTGTCCGGTCATCGCGCGAAAGGTTCGCGTCTCGAAGAACCAGGCGGCGGGCAGCGCCAGGCCGCCCACGCCGAACGGATGTTCGAGGCTCTGATTCAGCGCCGCGCCAAATCCGTCGATCGAGACCGTGAATACTGACGTCCTGACTTTTCCCATGATGTTCCGCTTCCGTGAGTGGGGAGACCTTACGGAAGACGGGCGGGAAAGCCAGCGCCCGACATTTGCTACGCGAGAAAGTTCCCCGCGGCTATTTCGCCCCGCACAGCACGTCGACGGCGCCCTTCACGATCGCCTCGAGTTCCCGGCGCGGCACGCGGGCGCGGGCGCGGATCGCGATGGTGTGGATGGTGGCGGAGGCGAGATGCGCCAGCGCCGCCGGATCGGTGCCGTCAGCCAGTTCGCCGCGCTCCTTGGCATGGCGGAAGCAGATGCCGAACGCCTTGTCGAGCTCGGTCAAGCCCTCCAGCACCATGCTGCGGATGTCCGGATCCGACACCGCCTCCGACGCCGCCGTCATCACGGTGAAGCAACCGCGCGGACCGGACTCGCCGGAGAGATAGATGTCGAGCGCGATGCGATAGATGCGCTCGAGCCGCTCGCGCAGCGGCGCGTCGGCGCGGAAGATATCGACCATCGCGGCGCGCGCGTCGTCGCGATAGCGCTGGTAGCTCTTGATGTAGAGCTCGCGCTTGTCGCCGAACGCGCCATAGAGGCTCGGCCGGTTCATGCCGGTCGCAGCGCTCAGATCATCGAGCGAGGTCGCGGCAAAGCCGTCGCGCCGGAACAGATCCAGCGCCTTGCCGAGTGCGACATCGGGCTCATAGGCGCGCGGCCGCCCGCGGCGCTTCGGGGTGACCGGCGCCACGATTTTGGCAGCAGACGGCGGCTTCTTACTTTTTTGTACCATCTCGCATTTAATTCCTTGACGCCACCAATATTATCCAAGACAGTACAAAAATCAACAACGGCCGGACACCCGCGCCAGACATTGGAGGCACCCATGGACCTTTATTTCTCGCCCCTCGCCTGCTCGATGGCGACCCGCGTCGCGCTCTATGAAGCCGGCCAGCCGGCCAACTACCTTGAGGTCGACCCGAAGACCAAGGCCGTGCGCACCGACGGCTCCGACTTCAACAAGGTCAACCCGCTCGGCTTGGTGCCGACGCTGCGCACCGACGACGGCGTCGTGCTGACCGAGAACGCCGCGATCCTGCAATATGTCGCTGACCAGTTTCCGCGCGCCGGCATCGGCACGGCGTCGAACGCCGAGCGTTCAAAGCTGCATCAATGGCTGTGCTTCATCGGCACCGAGCTGCACAAGGGCTTGTTCCTGCCGCTGCTCGACAAGAAGGCGCCGCCGGAGGCCAAGACCTATGCGCTGGAGAAATACGTCTCGCGGCTCGACTATCTCGAGGATCATCTGAAGGGCCGCGAGTACCTGCTCGATCATTTCAGCGTCGCCGACGCCTATCTCGTCACCGTCATCAACTGGACCATGGCGACGCCGCCGATCGAGCTCGCGAAATGGCCGGCGCTGAAGGCCTATTACGAGCGACTGCGCACTCGGCCCTCGGTTGCGAAGGCGCTCGCGGAGGAGTTCGAACTCTACAAGGCCGAGATCGCCCGGCACAAGGCGGCGGCGTAAGGGACACTGAGAGGCGACGGCTCCGAGCGCGGGGCCGTCCACCCTTCGAGGCTCGCTCCGCTCGCACCTCCAGCGACAAGGGCGAAGCCTTTGCGCGGGGGTGACGGAGCGAGGATCCGCGCGCTTATGCTCTTTACGCAATTTCGCGTGGCTCGTTCGTCGACGCGACCCATGCTATTTTTATTTGATGAACCAGCATCGAATCTTCATGCGGCAGCTCAGCAAAAGTTAATCGAGTGCTTTCCCGAAATTGCGCGGGCCGAGCACACATTAGCGTATACTACGCATAGTCACTACATGATCGAGCCGAGATGGCTTGAGCAGACATTTATCGTGACAAATAGAGCCGACACCCCTCAAAATTCTATGCTCGACGAAATCTCGTTAGATGACGAGTCGCTCGACGTTAAGGTCGCAACGTACAGGTCGTTTGTTAATGAACATCCCAATCAGACGAGCTATTTCCAACCCATCCTAGACCGACTAGAAGTTGTCCCGTCCCGATTTGATCTACACAAAGCGTCCGTTATCGTCGAAGGACGATCAGATTATTATGTCCTCCGATATGCAGCGAAGCTTCTAAATCGCCCTGATATTCCGATATTGCCCGGACTAGGGGCTGGGACCTTCGGTGCACTAGTTTCGCTACACGTCGGATGGAGTTTGAGTTTCTTCTTCTTTCTTGATGGTGACCGTCAGGGAAAAATTGAACGAGACCGATATGTTTCTGAATTCGGTATCCCTGAAAATTGTATAGGAACGATCGACGAATTCCTTCCCAAAATCACCGATATTGAAGGGTTGCTCGATAGCGAGGCCTTGGATCGGATTGAGCAGGACTTGCAATTGGCTCAGCGCCCGACAAAAGGCCAAATAAAGCGCTTCTTTCAGGAAAAATTGGCGGCATCTGCAATACTCGACCTAGGCAACGGTTTTCGCGACCGCGCCAAAGCATTGTTGGACGGACTGTCAAGCAAGCTTGTCTAGAAGTTTCGAGCCACCACGTTCACAGCTTGAACGACTTCCATTGATAGCTAGGCCAGATCGGCCTTCATCAGCGCGCGAATAGCCTTCGGAATCGGCTGCGCGCGGCCGCCGCTGATGAAGGCGACGCGGACCTCGGCCTTCACAAGCACGTCATCGCCGCGCCGGACTTCCTGAGCGAGCATGATGGAGGCGCCCTTCACAGCGATCGGCCAGGTCACGACGTCGAGCACGTCGTCCATCCGCGCCGGCTTGAGGAAGTCGAGCGTCATCGAGCGCACGACAAAGGCGAAGCCGCCGGTCTCCTCCTGCGCTTCATCGAACAGCGCCTGCTGCTCGGCGCCCATCAGGCGGAGATGATTGGTGCGGCCGCGCTCCATGAAGCGCAGGTAATTGGCGTGATAGACGATGCCGGAAAAATCGGTGTCTTCATAATAGACGCGGACCTGCATATGGTGGCGGCCGTCGCGGATCTGGCCGTCGAGAATGGGTGAGGTCATTTCGAAAACTCTCGTTCGATGTCCGTGCGGCCGTCGAGAACGCGAACGATCACGATCCGATCCGTCTCCACCAAATAGAATGCAATGTACCCCTCGATCAACAGCCCGCGTAGCGACGGCCCCAACTCGCTTCGATCGGGGCCTAGCTGGGGAAATTCGCTTAGTTCATCAAATCGCTCCGACAGGCGAGCCAGCATACGGTCCGCCGCCGAAGGACTGCGCTCGGCCAGATAGGAATGAATATCGAGAATGTCGGAGCGTGCTCGAAGAGAAACGACGATCGGCAGGCTCATGGCCTATCGCCGGGCTCGCGTGCGCGCCTGTTTTAGGAATTCTTCGAGGTCCCATGGAACGACACGGCCCGCCTCAACATCGGCCATGCCCTCGTCGATCGCATCCTTGAGTGCCCGAAACTTTCTCGCCTGAGACAGAAGGTAGTCAGCCGCCTGCTCCTGCATATCCTCAGGCAGCAACTCCAGCGCTTCCATGGCTTTTTCGACGGCTGAACTCATATAGACAATATAGCATGGCCATTTCCCAATAGACAGTCGCGGCCACCGCCAATTGGGGATCAGGACACCACCGGCCCCTTTGCGCCAAGCGTGATCTGCACGATCTCGGGCGGCACGCCGAGGCGGAACGGCATGATGCTGCAGCCGAGGCCGCCGGAGACGACGACGTCGCATTTCAGCTTGATATGGCCATAGGCGAGCCGCATGCCGTGCTTCACCGGCACCGCAGGCGACCAGCCGAGCAGCCGCACCTGTCCGCCATGTGTGTGGCCGGACAGCTGCAACGCGACGCGCGAGGGCACGCGGAGCGCGACGTCGGGCTCATGCGCGAGCAGGATCACCGGCGCATCGTCCGTGACCTTGGCAAGCGTCGCGTTGAGATCGTCGACGCCGATGCGCGAGACCTGGCGATAGGGCCGCGCCGCCATGAAGGCGAGCTGGTCGCCGAGACCGGCGAGCCAGAATGGACGGCCGTCCTTGGCGAGCCGCACCGCGTCGTTCTCGTAGACCGGAATCCCCGCCGCCTCCAGCGCACGGCGCGCGAGCGGGATGCCGCGCCCCAAGCGCTGTACCGCCTTGTCTTCCCAGTAGTCGTGGTTGCCGAGCACGGCGTGCACGCCGAGCGGCGCCTTCAGGCCCTTCAGCACCGCGGCCCAGTCGGAGGCCGGAATGAAGCGCGTCACATGACGTAGCCCGGCGACATAGTCGCCGAGCAGCACGATGATGTCGGGGTTCAGGGCGTTCGTCCGCTCGACGATCTCAGCGATGCGATCGAGCGACATCCAGGGATCGCAGGCGTGGATGTCGGCGAGTGCGGCGATCTTGAGCGGAAAGTCCGCCGGCCATTGCCGCGGCGACAGATCGTAGCGCGTGAGCGCGAGGCGGACGACCGGCTCGCTCAAGCCATAGGCCGCGGTCGAAGCGGTGGCGGCGGTCAATCCACCGAACCCGCGCAGAAAATGACGACGTGAAATCATGGACGTGTGATCGGTGATGCCTGGCGCTTGTCGAAAATGCTCTGAGTTATCATTGGCCCTTTGATTGGAGCGAAATTGGGCCGCGTTTGTGCCGATGGGCCTGCAGAGATGCCGCAATGGTTAGCGCGCAAGGTTACCGGCAAGCGCGACGCGCCGCATCAACACGTCTCTTCACGACTTCGGGAGCGGAGGCCTTTGAGCATGAAGAACCGCTTCGCGCTCTTCCGGATCATGCGTCAATCCTCGTCGCCATTGCCGCCAAACAGGCCGAACTGCGAGGGATCGCGGTTCGGCTCGGCGAGGCCGAGATGGCGGAAGGCGTGCGAGGTCAGAAGCCGGCCACGCGGAGTACGTTGCAGATAGCCGCACTGGATCAGATAGGGCTCGATGATGTCCTCGATCGCATCGCGCGGCTCCGACAGCGCCGCCGCCATGGTCTCGACGCCGACGGGTCCACCGCCATAGTTCAAGGCGATGGTGGTGAGATAGCGCCGGTCCATCGCATCGAGCCCGGCGCTGTCAACCTCGAGCGCGCTCAACGCCCGGTCGGCGATGCCGCGGTCGACGGAATCGGCGTCGGCGGCGGAGGCAAAGTCGCGCACCCGGCGCAGCAGGCGGCCGGCGATGCGCGGCGTGCCGCGGGCGCGGCGCGCGATCTCGTTGGCGCCGTCGGGGCTCATGCCGATGTTGAGCACGCGGGCGCCGCGGGTGACGATCTTCTCGAGCTCTTCCTCGGTGTAGAAATTGAGCCGGATCGGAATGCCGAAGCGGTCGCGCAAGGGATTGGTGAGCAACCCCGCACGCGTCGTCGCGCCGACCAACGTGAATTTCGACAATTCGATTTTCACAGAACGCGCCGCGGGGCCTTCGCCGATGATCAGGTCGAGCTGGAAATCCTCCATCGCGGGATAGAGCACCTCCTCGACCGCCGGGCTGAGGCGATGGATCTCGTCGATGAACAGCACGTCGCGCTCTTCGAGATTGGTCAGCAGCGCCGCGAGATCGCCGGCCTTCGCAATGACAGGGCCGGAGGTGGCACGAAAGCCGACGCCGAGCTCACGCGCGACGATCTGCGCCAGCGTGGTCTTGCCGAGGCCGGGCGGACCGACGAACAGCACGTGATCAAGCGCCTCGCCGCGTTTCTTCGCAGCCTCGATGAAGATCGAGAGATTCTTGCGCGCCTGGGCCTGGCCGACGAACTCCGTCAGCGACTGCGGCCGCAGCGCGGTGTCACCGACATCGTCGGAGCGGCGTTCGGGCGAGACCATGCGCGAGGGCGTGTTCATGATGCGAGACTAACACGAGATTGTTCTCCCTCTCCCCGCTCTTGCGGGGAGAGGGTTGGGGTGAGGGGCTCCTTCCGCGAGCGCAATGTGTGTCGAGACCTGTACCCCCTCACCCGGATCGCATCTGCGATGCGATCCGACCTCTCCCCGCAAGCGGGGCGAGGTGAAGAACAGAGGCGCTCCAATCCACTCATCACTTCGACAATTCCTTCAGGCCCAGCCGGATCAGCTGCGCGGTCTCGGCCTTCTCACCCGCGCTGCGCGAGGCGGCGGCGATGGCGGCGGCGGCCTGCGGCTGGCCGTAGCCGAGATTGACCAGCGCGGAGATCGCGTCGGTGACCGGACGCGGCGCGCGGTTGTTGTCGATCGCACCCGAGAGCTGCACCACCGCGGGATCGACATCGGCAAAGCCCGGCGCCTTGTCCTTCAATTCGCTGACGATGCGCTCGGCGACCTTCGGCCCGACCCCCGGCGTGCGCGCCACCGCCGCCTTGTCGCGCAGCGCGATGGCGTTGGCGAGATCGGTCGGCGGCAGCGTGCCGAGCACCGCGAGCGCGACCTTGGCGCCGACCCCCTGCACGGTCTGCAGCAGGCGAAACCATTCGCGCTCATGATCCGAGCGAAAGCCGAACAGTTTGATCTGATCCTCGCGGACATAGGTCTCGATCGAGAGCACGGCGGCGCCGCCCGGCGACGGCAACGCCTGCAACGTGCGGCTCGCGCAGTGCACCTGATAGCCGACGCCGCCGACGTCGAGGATCACGTAATCCTCGCCATAGGAATCGATCAGGCCCTTCAGCTTGCCGATCATAGGCTCGCCACCCTGAGCCGCAGCGCGGTGCTCTGGCGGTGATGCGCGTGGGTAATCGCGACCGCGAGCGCGTCCGCGGCGTCGGCGGACGGCGGCTCGGCTTTCGGCAGCAGGATCTTCAACATCACCTGGATCTGGTTCTTCTCGGCATGTCCGGCGCCGACCACGGTCTTCTTGACCTGGTTCGGCGCGTATTCGGCGACCGAGATACCGAACATTGCGGGCGCCAGCATGGCGACGCCGCGCGCCTGGCCGAGCTTCAACGTGGCAACGCCGTCCTTGTTGACGAAGGTCTGCTCGACCGCCGCCTCCGCAGGCTTGTAGTCGCCGAGCACGGCGGCGAGCCCCTCATGGATCGCGAGCAGCCGGCTCGCCAGCGGCAGATCGTCCGGCGGCTCGACCGAACCACAGGCGATGTAGACCAGACGGTTGCCTTCAGTCTCGATCACGCCCCAGCCGGTGCGGCGGAGACCCGGATCGATACCGATGATGCGGACGGGAGAGCGAATCGGCTGGGATGTCATGGGCTAGTGATACCGCCTGCGCCGGGAGAACGAAACACAAACGGAGCCTCATCCCCTGCCGCGGTCGTTGTACTCGGCCCACTCGTCATCCCCGCCTAGTGCGAAATTGAGCACGGGAGCGGGGATCCAGTACGCCGCGGCTTCTCGGATCGAATGCAGGTCTCTGGAATACCGGGTCGCCCGGTCCAGCCGGGCGATGACAGCGGAGCAAGTGGATCAGCCGCCCATCTTCGCGATCAGAGCGTCGGACACCTCGAAATTGGCGAACACGTTCTGCACGTCGTCGTGCTCGTTGAGCAGGTCCATCAGCTTCAGCAGCTTTTCGCCGGTCTCGTCGTCGACCGCGACAGTGTTCTGCGGCTTCCAGGTCAGCGCCGCCTTGCGCGGCTCGCCGAACTTCGCTTCCAGCGCTTTTGCCACTTCGCGGAAAGTGTCCTGCGAGGCGTAGACCTCGTGGCCGCCTTCGCTGGAGACCACGTCGTCGGCGCCGGCCTCGATCGCGGCGTCCAGCATGGCGTCGTCGGAGGCGACCTTGGCGTCGTATTCGATAATGCCGGTGCGGTCGAACATGAAGGCGACCGAGCCGGTCTCACCGAGATTGCCGCCAGACTTGGTGAAGAAGGAGCGGATATCGGAGGCGGCGCGGTTGCGGTTGTCGGTCAGCGCCTCGACGATCACGGCGACGCCCCCGGGGCCATAACCCTCGTAGCGGATCTCGTCATAGTTCTCGCCCTCATTGCCCGCGGCCTTCTTGATGGCGCGGTCGATATTGTCCTTGGGCATGTTCTCGGCGCGGGCCGCGACCACGGCGGCGCGCAGCCGCGGATTCATCGCCGGGTCCGGGGTGCCGAGCTTGGCCGCCACGGTGATTTCGCGGGCCAGCTTGCCGAAAAGCTTCGACTTCTGGGCATCCTGCCGGCCCTTGCGGTGCATGATGTTCTTGAATTGGGAATGGCCGGCCATGCGACGTCTCTTCGGAGCTTAGGGTCTGAACAGGGATGGAAAACGCGGCCTTATAGGCCCCTCACGGTCAAAATCAAAGGATCGGCGGGGCCTTCCGGCGGAGGAATACTACCGCAAGCCGGAATATGAGGCACTTGTTAACCATGACTTCATGACCGGATGCGAGGATCGCCCCGTCCCGCCGCAACTTTCCAGAGCCCCCAAAGAGCCCACATGGCGTTCGGTTTGTTTCGAAAGCAAGTGCCGGAGCCGGCTACGCCGGCCGTCGCGCCGCAGGTTCCAATCGTGGCCGCGGCCCCTGGTGTCTCGACCGAGACTGATTCGGCCAAGGATTCGTCCAAGGAGATCCTGGAATTGCTGGAACTCGAGCTCGGCGCGATGATCCGCCAGCTCGAACGCGCCGCGAGCTCGGTCGCCGACGGCGCCGAGGCGACGGCAGCCAAGCTCGCCACCATCCGCACCCGCACCGACGCGCTGACCGGCCGCAGCAGCGATGCGCAGAGCACCGCGACGACGTTCTCGCAAGCCGCCAACCGCTTCACCCACTCCGCCGAGGGCATCGGGGCGCAGGTGCGCAGCGCGAGCCAGCTCGCCGACGACGCCGCGGCCGCGGCGCGCGAGGCCACCGCCAATGTCGATCGCCTGCGCGAGTCTTCAGCCGCGATCGGCAACGTCGTCAATCTGATCGCGCAGATCGCGCGGCAGACCACGCTGCTCGCGCTGAACTCGACGATCGAGGCGGCGCGCGCCGGTGCCGCCGGCAAGGGCTTTGCGGTGGTCGCAACCGAGGTCAAGGCGCTGGCGGTGCAGACCCAGAGCGCGACCGAGGAGATCACGCGGAAGATCGAGGCGTTGCAGAAGGACGCCACCGGATCCGCGGACGCGGTGCACCGCATCTCGCAGGCGATCGAAAAGATCCGCCCCGTGTTCGAGAACGTCAACGGCGCGGTCGCCGAGCAGAATGAAATCACCGGCGAGATGGGCCAGAACGCCGACTCCGCCTCGCACTTCATCGTCTCGGTCGGCACCAGCGCCGGCGAGATCGACAGTGCAACGCGCGAAGCCGCCGCGCATGGCGACAATGTCGCCAAGGCCGGCAAGGCGGTGACCGCCTTCGCCCAGAAGCTGAAAGCGCGCTGCGCGGTGCTGCTGCGCCAGGACGAGCGCGGCGATCCGCGCAAGAACGAGCGCCTGCCTTGCAGCCTCAAGATCGAGATCACGACCGCGCGCGGCATCGTCACCGCGCCGGTCTACGAGATCGCGATGGACGGCATTTTGATCGGCGGCCCCGATGCCGAGAAGCTGCCGGCGCAAGAGACCCTGAACGCGACTTTGCAGGAGATCGGCGCGTGCAGGATCCGGATCGGCGAGCGCTCCAAGGCAGGCAGCCAGGCCCGCTTCGAGGCGGCAACCGCCGAGCTGCGGGAAAAAATCGAAGACCGGATGTGGGCGATCCACGAGGAGAACGCCGAGCTCGTCACCCGCGCGATCGAAGCCGGCAGCGCGCTGAGCAAGATGTTCGAGAAGGGACTGGCGAGCGGCGCGATCACGATCGCCGACATGTTCGACACCGACTATGTCGAGATCGCAGGCACCAAGCCGGTGCAGTACCGCACCAAAATGCTGGACTGGGCGGAGCGCACGCTGCCGGCGTTCCAGGAGGCGTTCCTCGCCAGGGACAAGCGAATGGCGTTCTGCGTGATGATCGACCAGAACGGCTATCTGCCGGTCCATAACAAGCTCTACTCGCAGCCGCAGCGGCCGGGCGACGTGGCATACAACACCGCCAACAGCCGCAACCGCCGCATCTTCAACGACGCCGCGGGTCTCGCCGCCGGCCGCAACCAGCGCGCCTATCTGATCCAGACCTATGCGCGCGACATGGGAGGCGGCAGCACGGTAATGATGCGCGAGATCGACGTACCGATCCGCGTGCGCGGCCGGCACTGGGGCGGATTCCGCACCGCCTACAAACTTTGAACGCTTCGTAGCCCGGATGCAGCGGAGCGTAATCCGGGATGCGTCTTTCCACGGGCAGGAGTCCCGGATTTCGCTGCGCTGCATCCGGGCTACACAGTGCGCGCTCAGGCAAGACCGGCAGCGCGAATCACGCTGTAGGATTGGAATGGGGAATGCTGCGGCGGCCGACAGGCCGCTGTAACGGAGGAAGCGTCGATATGTCGGCCGCGCAGCTTGCAGTTCTGGATACGTCATCGGACCGAACGCTGGCCGAGCGGCTGGTGGACCAGCTCGCCGACCGCATTGGCGGCCTCGGGGTGGAACTCGCCGACATCGCTGGCAACGTCCAGGAGGTCGCGAACCGCGTCAGCAGCCAGTCCGAGCGCTTCCATCATTTGCAGACGACGGCCGAGACGATGGTCGCTGCCAATCACGACATCGCCAACGCATCGCAGGCGGTGCAAACGACCGCATCCGCCGCGGTCGGCCAGATCGCGGAGTCCCGCCATGTGGTCGAGACGGCGGTCAGCCATATTGCCGAGCTCGTCGCCGCGGTCGGACGGATCGAGGCGCGGCTCGCCGCCGTCGGCTCCGCGCTGAGCCAGGTCGCCAAGGTTTCCGGTTCGATCGAGGCGATCGCCAAGCAGACCAATCTATTGGCGCTCAACGCCACCATCGAGGCGGCGCGCGCCGGCAACGCCGGCCGCGGCTTTGCCGTGGTCGCGAGCGAGGTCAAGAACCTTGCGGAAGCGACCCGCCAGGCGACGCATCAGATTTCCGACACCGTGCGCGATCTCGACGGCCAGATCGGCAACCTGATCGGCGAGAGCAGCGATGCCTCGTTGCGCGCCAAAAGCGCCGGTGAAGGCGCGCAGCAGATTTCGGGCATCATCATGCGCGTGCAGGAAGGCTTCTCATCCGTCGGCGCCGAGATCGGCAGCGTGGCGCGCGCCGCGACCTCCAATCTCGGCCATTGCGACAGCGTGATCGCCGAGCTGAACGAACTGGCCAAGGGCGTCGATCTCTCCTCGCGCGACCTCAAGCACGCCGACAGCCGCGTCGCGAAACTGCTCGAGCTCTCCGAGAGCCTGATCGTGACCATCGCCGACAGCGGCGTGGAGACCAGTGACACGCCGCTGATCCGCGTCGTGATCGACACCGCAAGGCAGATCTCCGAGCTGTTCGAGACTGCCGTCGCGCGCGGCGAGATCACGCTCGCGCAATTGATGGACGAGAATTATCGCGAGATCGCCGGCACCAATCCGAAGCAGTACCTGACCGACCACGTCGCCTTCACCGACCGCGTATTGCCCGCGATCCAGGATCCGATCCAGAAGAGCGACCCGCGCATCGTGTTCTGCGTCGCCTGGGCGCGCAGCGGCTATCTGCCGACCCACAATCCGAACTACCGGCAGCCGCAGGGGCCGGACCCGGTCTGGAACAACGCCAACTGCCGCAACCGCCGCCTGTTCAACGACCGCGCGGTGAGCAAGGTCGCGGCCAACACAAAACCGTTCCTGCTGCAGACCTATCGCCGCGACATGGGCGGCGGCAATTTCGTGCTGATGAAGGACCTGTCATCGCCGATCGTCGTGAACGGCCGCCACTGGGGCGCATTCCGGATGGGTTTTCGGCAGGGCTAAGGCCAACCCCTGGCCGGGATGGGGGATGCAATGCCAAAATATGGAAAACAACCCCATGCAAAGTAAGCCGGCGACTGTCGGCGCTCGACACTGCACTTGACACGTCGGGCAACTCAGAAGTATTTTTCCATTATTCCGAAATAATGCGAACACTCCTCGTTCCGGGCAGTCGTGAAATCCGCGACCCCATCCCCGTCATTGCGAGGAGCGACAGCGACGAAGCAATCCATGCCGCCGCTTGTGGTAAGATGGATTGCTTCGCTTCGCTCGCAATGACGAAAAAATCTGCAGCTAGCGAGCGCTGAAACTCACTTCACCCAGAATCCCGGCACCGCGGGCTCGAGCCGTCCGCCGGCGCGCACCGGCGCGACCTTCACCGCGAGCCCGGTCGCATCGTCGGTCTCGACCGCGACGCCGCTCAGCGTGGCCACACCGCCCGCCGGCTCGAAACGGCCGGAGGGAATGCCGGTGAGGAAGCGCTGCAGCGGCTCCTCCTTCTGCATGCCGATCACCGAGTCATAGTCGCCGGTCATGCCGGCATCGCTCATATAGGCGGTGCCGCCCGGCAGCACCTGATGATCCGATGTCGGCACATGGGTATGCGTACCGACCACGAGGCTGACGCGGCCGTCGCAGAAGAAGCCGACGCCCTGCTTCTCGCTGGTCGCCTCGGCATGGAAATCGAGCACGATGGCGTCACAGCCCTCGCGCAGCGGGCAGGCCTCGAGCTCGCGCTCGATGGCGCTGAACGGATCGTTCGAGGACGGCTCCATGAAGACGCGGCCGATCGCGTTGATGACCAGCGCGCGCTTGCCGCTCTTGGTATCGACCAGCGTGGCGCCGCGGCCAGGCGAATGGCGCGGAAAATTCAGCGGGCGGATCAGGCGCGGCGCGCGCTCGATGAAGACCAGCGCCTCCTTCTGATTCCAGGCGTGGTTGCCGAGCGTGATCGCATCGGCGCCGGCGTCGAGCAGCTCCTGATAGATCGCCTCGGTGATGCCGAAGCCGCCGGCGGAATTCTCGCCATTGACGACCACGAGATCGAGCGACCAGTCCCTGATCATGCCGGGAAGGTGGTCGGCGATGGCGGTGCGGCCGGTCCTGCCGACGACGTCACCAACGAAGAGAATTCGCAAGGCTAGCTACTCCGGAAATCGAACGTCTTGCGCTCCGTTAGCACATAATCGAGCGGGACGTCGTGCGACAGCGCCGGAATCGCCTTGGTCTCCTGTGCAGCAAAGGCAAGTCCGACCCCGATCACATGCTTGGCCTTGCGCAGATGCGCGAAGGTATAGTCGTAATAGCCGGCGCCGTAGCCGATGCGGTGACCGAGCTTGTCGAAAGCCGCGATCGGCACCAGCATCACGTCCGGATGCACCTCGGCGGCGGCCGGCGACGGCTCGGGAATGCCGAGCGGCCCGAGCATCAGCCGGTCCTGCGGCGACCAGCTGCGGAAGGTCAGCGACTGGCCGCGCGCGTTGATGCAGGGCAGCGCGAGCCGCGCGCCCTTGTCGGCAAGCTTCTTCATCAACGGCGCCGGATCGAGCTCGCTGCGGATCGGCGCATAGCCCGAGACGATCATGCCCTGCGCGATCTCGAACGGCGCGCCGCGCTTGGCGAGCGCTTCGGCAGCCGTCGCGCGCTGCTCGTCGCTCAGCGCATCGCGCTTGGCGAGAGCAAGTGCCCGAAGCTCGGCCTTCGATGGAGATGCGTGCATGATCCATCTTCCGCTGTCGTCGTCCGCGACAACGGACGATCCATCATTCCAGAGACGCTAGCTTTCGTTAAGGCCAGAGCTTTCGTAAGACCGCCGCGGCGCGCTGGACGCCCCGTATCGCGGGGCACAACACTGCTAGACAATTCAACCGCCGCAGCGCGACGACAAGGCAACAAGAAAAATCAGTGCGAAGCCGCAGAGGCCGTTGGAGCGCTCGATCCCGGAGTTCCCTACGAAAGTAGGTGGGCACCATATGTCCGGGTCCACGGACCCGGCCAGGGACAGTTCCCTAAAGGATCGATAAGGCCCCGGGGATATATGGCTCCTGACGCACGACGCAGCTTCGCGGGGCTAATCTAGCCATCGTTGCCGCAATCCGCCAGCGGTAAGGAAGACGCAGTCGAGGCTCCTGGAAGAAACTGTCATGGCCGGGCTTGTCCCGGCCATCCACGTCTTTCTTTTCATGGAGACAAATACGTGGATGCCCGGGACAAGCCCGGGCATGACGAATGTGTGGAAACACCGAGACCAACAGGGACGAACGAAGATCACCCGATCGCGATGCCGCCGCCGATGGTGCGGTTGAGCACCTGCGTGGTGCGCTCGATCCGCTCGGCGGCGGCGTTGAGCGCGTTGGAGACCGCGGTCTGGGTGGCGCGGGCGCGGTCGGTGGCGGCAACGCGCGCATTGCGCAGCTGCTCGACCTCTTCCTCGAGGCTGCGGATGCGTGCGCTGGCGTCGACCAGTTCGTCGCAGGCGGTGAGCGCCGCCATCACCGTCAGCCGCGCATCGCCGATCTCGCCGAACTTGCCACGCAGCGATTCCACGCGCTGCTGGAGATTTTCCGCGAGCTTCAGCAGCCGCACCTCCTGGCCCTCCTCGCAGGCCATCCGGTATTGCCGGCCATTGATGGTGACGTTGATGTGGCTCATCTGCTGTCTCCGCCATCGAGCACGGCGCGAATGCTGCCGATTGCCGCGTCGAGCTTTTCCGCGATCTCGCGATTGGCGCGCTCGAGCTTGCGCGTCTTCACCAGCGAGCCGTCGAGCTCGTCGGCAAGCCGCGAGCGATCGGCGCCGAGTGCCTGGATCCGGCTCGCCAATTCGTTCTCGTCGCGATCGGCCTCGCGGCGCCGCTCCACCGAGCTCTCCAGCGCATCAAGCGCTGACATCAGCCGCTTTGTCGCAGCATCGATATCGGCAAGCGGTGCCTCGGTATTGCCAGACCCGTTGGCGAGACGATCACTCATGACACGCGGCGTGGACCCTTCGATTGGCTTGGTAGCCTGCTGCAGACAAGCCTGCCGCACGGCAAAACTGGCGGTTCGGCAAGCGTTTACGGGACGAAATTTACGTGGCAAGCGAGCCCAGCGCAACGGCGGCGCAGAACTATGCACCGTTGAATGAAATAGGGCGATTTCGGGCAACTTTTCCCCGTTTTGAGGCGTTTCATCGCCTTGGACTTGCGGAATTGAGGTGCTAATCCACCCGCAACCCGTAAGGCCATCCACGCGCGTATCGCGGCTGCCCGCCCCGATCCGTCCCGCAATCAGCTCCTCATTTTTAGGCGGACTTTTCATCATGACGCAGGTCGATCACACCCGTATGGCCAATGCGATCCGTGGCCTTGCCATGGACGCCGTCGAAAAGGCGAATTCCGGCCATCCCGGCCTGCCGATGGGCGCCGCCGACGTCGCGACCGTCCTGTTCACAAAATTCCTGAAATTCGATGCGGCCGACACGGCCTGGCCTGATCGCGACCGCTTCGTGCTCTCGGCCGGCCATGGCTCGATGCTGCTCTATTCGTTGCTGTACCTCACCGGCAACAAGGACATGACGCTCGACCAGCTCAAGCATTTCCGCCAGCTCGGATCGCTGACGCCGGGACACCCCGAGAACTTCCACACCAAGGGCATCGAGACCACCACCGGTCCGCTCGGCCAGGGCATTGCGACCGCGGTCGGCATGGCGGTCGCCGAGAAGATGCTGGCCGCCGAGTTCGGTAAGAAGATCGTCAACCACCACACCTATGTGCTCGCCTCCGACGGCGACCTGATGGAGGGCATCTCGCAGGAAGCGATCGCGCTCGCCGGTGTCTGGCGGCTCAACAAGATGATCGTGCTGTACGACGACAACGGCATCTCGATCGACGGCCCGACCTCGATCTCCGATTCCGTCGACCAGGTGAAGCGCTTCAAGTCCGCAGGCTGGGCCGCCGAATTGATCGACGGCCACGATCCGCAGGCGATTGCCGCTGCAATCACCCGCGCGCAGAAATCCAACAAGCCCTCGATGATCGCCTGCAAGACCACGATCGGGTACGGCGCGCCGCACAAGGCCGGCACCGCCAAGGCGCATGGCGAGGCGCTCGGCGCCGACGAGCTCAAGGCCGCCAAGGAGAAGCTCGGCATCTCGCTCGAACCGTTCTCGGTGCCCGACGATGTGCTGAAGGCCTGGCGCGAGGCAGGCGCCCGCGGCGCCGCCGAGCACAAGGCGTGGGACGAGCAGTTCGCGCAGCTCGGCAGCCGCAAGCGCGCCGAGTTCGAACGCCGCATTCGCCACGAGCGGCCGCAGTCGCTCGCCAAGGGGCTGCGCGCCTTCAAGAAGGGGCTCCTGGAAAATCCGCTCAACGTCGCGACCCGCAAATCCTCGGAAGCCGCGATCGAGGTGATCGCGGCTGCGATGCCGATGGAGTTCGTGGCCGGCTCGGCCGACCTCACCGGCTCCAACAACAACAAGGCGAAGTCGGCGACGGCGTTCGGCGCCAAGACGCCGAAGGGCCGCTTCATCCATTACGGCGTCCGCGAGCACGGCATGGCGGCGTGCCTCAACGGCATCTTCCTGCACGGCGGCTTCGCGCCGAACGGCGCCACCTTCCTGGTGTTCACCGATTATGCGCGCCCCGCGATGCGGCTGTCGGCGCTGATGGGCACGGGCGTCGTCTATGTCATGACCCATGACTCGATCGGCCTCGGCGAGGACGGCCCGACGCACCAGCCGGTCGAGCACCTCTCCGCACTGCGCGCGATCCCCAACATGCGCGTGTTCCGTCCCTGCGACGCGGTCGAGACCGCCGAGTGCTGGGAACTGGCGCTCAACCGCGTCGACGGACCGACGGTGCTGGCGCTGACCCGCCAGAACCTGCCGCAGCTCCGCACCACGGCGCCGAACGACAACCCGTGCAGCCACGGCGCCTATGAGCTGGTCGCAGCGCAGGGCGACGCAAAAGTGTCATTGTTCGCGTCGGGTTCCGAGGTCCAGATCGCGGTCGAGGCGCAGAAACAGCTCGCCGGACGCGGCATCGCGACGCGGGTGGTCTCGGTCCCGTCGCTGGAATTGCTGCTGGCGCAGCCCGCCGAGCGGCAAAATGCCATTATCGGCAACGCCCCGGTCAAGATCGCGATCGAGGCCGCGGTGCGCTGGGGCTGGGATGCCGTGATCGGCCATGACGGCGAATTCATCGGCATGCACGGATTTGGCGCCAGCGCCCCGGCGAAGGACCTTTTCCGGCATTTCGGCATTACTGCTGAAGCCGTCGTTAACGCTGCCACCAAGCGCGTCTGACGCTGGCCTGACACCCGTCGGCCAAGGTTGAGCTTGTCGCAAAAAAGGATTACCTAAGCTCCATCTTTTCCGTACGCGCCCGGCCGAACCGGGCGTTCCGCCGTAAAAACCTCGTGGGAGCGCTCCCGCGGGGCTGACAACAGCATTAGAGGAGACGAGCATGGCAATCCGCGTCGCGATCAACGGGTTTGGGCGTATCGGCCGCAACATTCTGCGCGCCATCGCCGAGTCCGGCCGCAAGGACATCGAGGTGGTCGGCATCAACGACCTCGGCCCGGTCGAGACCAATGCGCACCTGCTGCGCTTCGATTCCGTGCATGGCCGCTTCCCCGGCACCGTCACCGTCGACGGCGACTCGATCAGCCTCGGCGACAACAAGATCAAGGTTTCGGCCGAGCGCGATCCCTCCAAGCTGCCGTGGAAGGCGCTCGGCGTCGACGTCGCGCTGGAATGCACCGGCATCTTCACCGCGAAGGACAAGGCCTCCGCGCACCTCACCGCCGGCGCCAAGCGCGTGCTGGTCTCGGCGCCCGCCGACGGTGCTGACGCCACCATCGTCTACGGCGTCAACCACGACACGCTGACCAAGGATCACCTGGTGATCTCGAACGGCTCCTGCACCACCAACTGCCTCGCGCCGGTCGCCAAGGTCCTGAACGACACCGTCGGCATCGAGACCGGCTTCATGACCACGATCCATGCCTATACCGGCGACCAGCCGACGCTCGACACCCTGCACAAGGATCTCTATCGCGGCCGCGCCGCGGCGATGTCGATGATCCCGACCTCGACCGGTGCCGCGAAGGCGATCGGCCTCGTGCTGCCCGAGCTGAAGGGCAAGCTCGACGGCGTCTCGGTCCGCGTGCCGACTCCGAACGTCTCGGTGATTGACCTCAAGATCGTCGCCAAGCGCAACACCGACGCCAAGGAGATCAACGAGGCGATGAAGCGTGCGTCCGAGCAGCAGCTCAAGGGCATCCTCGGCTACACCAACGCGCCGAACGTCTCGATCGACTTCAACCACGATCCGCACTCGTCGACCTTCCACATGGACCAGACCAAGGTGCAGAACGGCACCTTCGTGCGCGTGATGTCCTGGTACGACAATGAGTGGGGCTTCTCGAACCGTATGGCGGACACCGCCGTCGCGATCGGCAAGCTGGTTTAAGTTCGACTGTTCGTGATGCCCGGCCAAGCGCCGGGCATCTGCGTGTTTGCCGCTCCGTCATTCCGGGATGGTCCGCAGGACCAGACCCGGAATCTCGAGATTCCCCGATGCGCAATTGCGCATCTGAGGTTCGATGCTCCGCATCGCCCCGGAATGACCCCAGGAGTTCGACACCCCCCATGACAAAATCGTTCCGCACCCTCGACGACGTCAACGTGAAGGGCAAGCGCGTGCTGCTGCGCGTCGACCTCAACGTCCCCATGGAAAATGGCCGCGTCACCGATGCCACCCGGCTCGAGCGCGTTGCCCCCACCATCACCGAAATTTCCGACAAGGGCGGCAAGGTGATCCTGCTCGCCCATTTCGGCCGCCCCAAGGGACGCGATCCCAAGGAATCGCTGAAGCCGGTCGCTGACGCGCTGTCGAAGGTGATCAAGCGCCCGGTCGCCTTCGCCGAGGACTGCATCGGCGATGCCGCAGCCAAGGCGGTCGCCGCCCTCAAGGACGGCGACGTCCTCTGTCTCGAAAACACTCGCTTCCACAAGGAAGAGGAGAAGAACGACGCCGGCTTCGTCGCTGAACTCGCCAAGCTCGGCGATATCTGGGTCAACGACGCCTTCTCCGCCGCGCATCGCGCCCACGCCTCGACCGAAGGCCTCGGCCACAAGCTTCCGGCCTATGCCGGCCGCACCATGCAGGCCGAGCTCGACGCGCTCGGCAAGGCGCTGGAAGCGCCGACCAAGCCGGTGATCGCGATCATCGGCGGCGCCAAGGTCTCGACCAAGATCGACCTCTTGGAAAATCTCGTGAACAAGGTCGACGCGCTGGTGATCGGCGGCGGCATGGCCAACACCTTCCTGCACGCGCAGGGCGTCGCCGTCGGCAAATCGCTCGCCGAGAAGGACCTCGCCGCGACCGCGCTGCGGATCATGGAGAAGGCCAACGCGGCCAACTGCGCGATCATCCTCCCCGTCGACGCGGTCGTCGCCAACCAGTTTGCCGCCAACGCGCCGTCGCATGCCTATGGCCTCGATGCGATCCCGGCCGACGGCATGATCCTCGACGTCGGTCCGCAATCGATCGCGCGCATCCATGCCGCGATCGACGACGCGGCGACGCTGGTCTGGAACGGCCCGCTCGGCGCCTTCGAGCTGACGCCGTTCGACCGCGGCACCGTGGTGTCGGCCAAGCATGCCGCCGAACGCACCAAGGCCAAAAAGCTCGTCTCGGTCGCCGGCGGCGGCGACACCGTCGCGGCGCTGAACCAGGCGGGCGTCGGCGGTGATTTTTCCTACGTCTCGACCGCGGGCGGCGCGTTTCTTGAATGGATGGAAGGCAAGCCGCTGCCGGGCGTCGAAGTCTTGAAAAACGGTTGATTTAGGTCACATCCGCGAACTTGCACTACAGGGAGAAATGGAAATGGCTCGCATCACGTTGCGGCAACTGCTCGACCACGCGGCCGAGCATGATTACGGCGTACCTGCCTTCAACATCAACAACATGGAACAGGCGCTGTCGATCATGGCGGCAGCCTCCGAGGTCGACGCGCCCGTCATCATCCAGGCTTCGCGCGGCGCGCGGTCCTACGCCAACGACGTCATGCTCAAGCACATGATGGACGCCGTCACCGAGATCTATCCGCAGATCCCGGTCTGCGTGCATCTCGACCACGGCAACGAGCCCGCCACCTGCATGACCGCGATCCAGGCCGGCTTCACCTCGGTCATGATGGACGGCTCGCTGAAGGCCGACGGCAAGACCCCCGGCGACTGGGACTACAATGTCGGCGTCACCAAAACCGTGACCGGCATGGCCCATCTCGGCGGCATCTCGGTGGAAGGCGAGCTCGGCGTGCTCGGCTCGCTCGAGACCGGCATGGGCGACAAGGAAGACGGCCATGGCGCCGAGGGCAAGCTGTCGCACGACCAGCTGCTGACCAATCCGGACGAGGCCGTGAAGTTCGTCAAGGAAACCAAGGTCGACGCGCTGGCGATCGCGATGGGCACCTCGCACGGCGCCTACAAGTTCACCCGCAAGCCCGACGGCGACATCCTCGCCATGAACGTGATCGAGGAAATCCATCGCAAGCTGCCGAACACGCATCTGGTGATGCACGGCTCCTCGTCGGTGCCGCAGGAGCTGCAGGAGATCATCAACGCCAATGGCGGCAAGATGAAGCCGACCTGGGGCGTGCCGGTCGCCGAGATCCAGCGCGGCATCAAGAACGGCGTGCGCAAGATCAACATCGACACCGACAACCGGATGGCGATGACCGGCCAGATCCGCAAGGTGCTGAAGGACAATCCGGAAGAGTTCGATCCGCGCAAGTACCTGAAGCCCGCGATGGAGGCGATGACCAAACTGTGCAAGCAGCGCCTGCAGGAGTTCAACACCGCGGGCCAGGCCAGCAAGATCAAGAAGGTGCTGACCACCGCGGAAATGGCCAAGCGCTACGCCGCGGGCCAGCTCGACCCCAAGGTCGCCTGACAAGGTTGCCTGACAACATATCGCCTGAAACATTACGGCGGGACACCGGCTCCGGCGCAGTCGGAAGCGGTGTCCCGAAGGCTTGATCGCCGGCTGCGACAAACATCGGCCGCGACGAACGTTTTCTAGGCATTTGCCCGAGAACCGCCTATTTTGGTTTGCAAAGGCAATGGCTCTGGAGGACGTCCCGATGAACCTCTCCGACCTCAACAAAATCGCGCTTGCCATGGTCACCCCGGGCAAGGGCATCCTCGCCGCAGACGAATCCTCCGGCACGATCAAGAAGCGCTTCGACGCCATCAAGGTCGATTCGACCGAGGACAATCGCCGCGACTATCGCGAGATGCTGTTCCGCTCGCAGGAGGCGATGAGCAAGTACATCTCCGGCGTCATCCTTTACGACGAGACGATCTGGCAGAATGCCAAGGACGGCACGCCGCTGGTCAAGCTGATCGAGCAGGCCGGCGCGATCCCCGGCATCAAGGTCGACGAGGGCACGCAGCCTTTGCCGAACTGCCCGGGCGAACTCGTCACCGTCGGCCTCGACAAGCTCGCCGAGCGGCTGAAGAAATATTACGAGCGCGGTGCGCGCTTTGCGAAATGGCGCGCGGTGATCGACATCGGGCCGCGAATCCCGACCCAGACCGCGGTCCGCGTCAACGCCCATGCGCTGGCGCGCTACGCCGCGTTGTGCCAGGCCGCGCAGATCGTCCCGATCGTCGAGCCGGAAGTGCTGATGGACGGCGATCACGACATCGACCGCTGCTATGAGGTGACGCAGCGCGTGCTGAACCGAACCTTCCAGGAATTGCGGGTGCAGCGCGTCGCGCTCGAAGGCATGATCCTGAAACCGAACATGGCGATCTCGGGCAAGAAGTGCCCGAAGCAGGCGCCGGTGCAGGAAGTCGCCGAGAAGACCATCCGCCTGCTCAAGAGCTGCGTGCCGGCCGCGGTGCCCGGCATCGCCTTCCTCTCCGGCGGCCAGAGCGACGAGGAAGCGACCGCCCATCTCGACGCCATGAACAAGATCGGCAATTTGCCCTGGCGGCTGACCTTCTCCTATGGCCGTGCGCTGCAGGCGGCGCCGCAGAAGGCGTGGTCCGGCAAGCCCGACAACGTGCCCGCGGGCCAGCATGCCTTCTCGCATCGCGCCCGGATGAACGGACTCGCGAGCACCGGCAATTGGGAAGCCGGCCTCGAGAAACAGGCGGCATAGTTGGCGACCAAGCCCGTTCCGCCGCGGCCGGCGCCGCGCCTCTATCTGGCAACGCCGCCGGTCGATGAGCCCGCGCGGCTTGCGGCCGAGCTCACCGAGCTGCTTGCCGCGGCCGATGTCGCGGCCGTGCTGGTGCGGCTGCGCGAGAGCGATCCGCGCAGCATGATCTCCACCATCAAGGCGCTGGCGCCTGCGATCCAGAACGCCGGCGCGGCGCTGTTGATCGACGGCTATCCCGATATCGTGGCTCGCGCCGGCGCCGACGGCGCGCATCTGACCGGCATCGCCGCGATGGAAGAGGCGGCGCCGTCGCTGAAGCCCGACCGCATTGTCGGCGTCGGCGGGCTCGCGACCCGCCACGATTCCATGGCCGCAGGCGAAGCCGGTGCCGACTATGTGCTGTTCGGAGAGCCCGACGCCAACGGACAGCGGCCCTCGCGCGAGGCCATCGCCGAGCGGCTGGAATGGTGGAACGAATTGTTCGAGCCACCCTGCGTCGGCTTTGCAACCTCGCGCGAGGAAGCCGAGGCGTTTGCGGCGGCCGGCGCGGATTTCGTGCTGGTCGGAGACTTCATCTGGTCCGATCCGCGCGGCGCCAGGGCGGCGCTCGTCGAGATCGGCGACGCGATGGCGCAGGCGCATGCCGGCACATTCGGCAAGGCCAAGGCCGACGGAAAGGCCGAGGGATGACGCCGGAATGAAATGCCTGCGTCCGATAGGTGTTGCGCTCGGCTGCACGATGCTGGCGAGCGGCGCGATGGCGCAGCTCTCGATCACGCCGCCGGCCCAGACGCCGCCGCCCGCGAAGAAGGAGGCTCCGAAGCCGAAGGTGCATTCGCCGGTCGCGAAGAAGCCGACGCCGAAGCCCGCCGCCTCCGCAACACCGAAGCCTGCCGCATCCCCGACGCCCTCGCCGACCCCGACCCAGGCCGTCGAGGATCCCAATGTCGACCTCGTCTACGGCGCCTATCAGCGCGGCATGTACAAGACCGCGTTCGACCTCGCGACCGTGCGCGCGCAGAACAACAACGATGCCAAGGCCATGACGATGCTGGGCGAGCTCTATGCCAACGGGCTCGGCGTCAAGCGCGACTACGTCAAGGCCGACGAGTGGTACAAGCGCGCCTCCGATGCCGGCGACCGCGAGGCGATGTTCGCGCTCGCCATGATGAAGATCGCGGGCCGCGGCGGCACGGTCGACAAGGATGCCGCGGTCAAGCTGCTGGCCTCGTCGGCCAAGCTCGGCGAGCCCAAGGCGGCCTATAATCTCGCGCTGCTCTATCTCGACGGCCAGACCCTGCCGCAGGACCTCCGCCGCTCCGCCGAGCTCTTGCGCATGGCCGCCGACGCCGGCAGCCCCGAGGCGCAATACGCGCTCGCGACCTTCTACAAGGAAGGCACCGGCGTGCCGAAGGACCTCGAGAAGGCGGCGCGGCTGCTGCAGGCCGCCTCGCTGGCCGACAATGTCGATGCCGAGGTCGAATATGCCATCGCGCTCTACAACGGCTCGGGCACGCCGCGGAACGTGCCGGCGGCGGTGGCGCTGCTGCGCAAGGCGGCCCGGCAGAACAGCGCGATCGCGCAGAACCGCCTCGCCCATGTGCTGGCGACCGGTGCCGGCGCCCCGGTGGACAAGGTCGAGGCGCTGAAATGGCACACGGTCGCCAAGACCGCCGGCAAGGGCGACCCGCGATCTCGACGACATCCTCGCCGATATGAGCCCGGAAGACCGCGCCAAGGCCGAGGCAGCCGCGCGAAAATGGATCGGAAACAACGTCAAATGACGCCTTGACGGCGCCACTTCCAGAGGGCACCCAGTCCGAAACCCAGGGCGCCACAGGCCGTTTCCCGTCATCCTGAGGTGCGAGCGGAGCGAGCCTCGATGGATGCACGGCCCCGGACCGGGCCGACGATCCTTCGAAACGCGCGTTCCGCGCTCCTCAGGATGACGGGCAGGGTCTTGCCCACGCTGCCCGATCGATTTCCAACGCTCGAAAGCCACCAGCTTCCATCATGCTCTACTCCGCTCTCATCAATGTCATGGTCAAGGCCGCGCGTCGCGCCGGCCGCAGCCTCAAGCGCGACCTCGGCGAGATCGAACATCTCCAGGTGTCGCTGAAGGGGCCGGCGAACTTCGTCTCGCTCGCCGACAAGCGCGCCGAGGAGATGCTCTACACCGACCTCGAGAAGGCCCGGCCCGGTTACGGGTTCCTCGGCGAGGAAGGCGGCAAGCGCGAAGGCAGCGACAAGAGCCACACCTGGATCGTCGATCCCTTGGACGGCACCACCAACTTCCTGCACGGCATCCCGCAATTCGCGATCTCGATCGGGCTCAAGCGCGAGGACACCGTGATCGCGGGCGTGATCTACAATCCCGCCAATGACGAGCTCTACATCGCCGAGCGCGGCAAGGGCGCGTTCCTGAACGACCAGCGGCTGCGCGTCGCCGGCCGCCGCCAGCTCAACGAATGCGTGGTCGCCTGCGGCCTGCCGCATATCGGCCGCGGCAATCACCAGCTGGCGCTGCAGGAGATGGCCGCGCTGCAGACGAAGGTCGCGGGCTTCCGCCGCTTCGGCGCCGCCTCGCTCGACCTCGCCTTCGTCGCCGCCGGCCGCCTCGACGGCTATTGGGAGCGCAACCTGCAGGCCTGGGACGTCGCGGCCGGCCTGCTGATGGTCCGCGAAGCCGGCGGCACCGTCTCCGGCATCCAGGGCAATGACGATCCGCTGCAGACCGGCCACGTCGTCTGCGGCAACGAGTTCGTGCACGGCGAGCTGATCAAGATCCTGAAGCCGCTCGGGCAGTAAGGCGAAGGCGCGACCTAATCGTCGTCATCGTCATCCTCGTCGTCTTCCCGGTCACGAAATTCACCGCCGAGGGACAGGCCCTCGATGGTCGTGGCGCCCTTTGCCTTGATCACCCGGCGCAGCGGGACAGAGCTCTCGCTTCGCAACGCCTCCATCAGATGTTCCGAATGGGTGACGATCCAGATGTCGGCGCGGCGCGACGCCTTGGCGATCAGCCTCGCCAATGGCGCCAGCAGCGACGGATGCAGGCTGGTCTCGGGCTCGTTCAGCGCGATGAACGGCGGCAGCCGATAGCCCATGAACACGGCGAGCAGGCAGATATACTTCAGCGTCCCATCGGATAGTTCGTGCGCCTTGAACGGACGCGGCATGTCCGCCTGTTGCAACTGGAATTCACATAGCCCATTTTTTTCCCATGCCCGCAGTTCGGCGCCCGGAAATGCGTCCTCGATCGCATCCTGCAGATCGCCGGCATCCTGCCTGATCGTGAACAGGGTTGCCAACACGGCAGCCAGATCGTGGCCATCGGCGCTCAGCGAAGGTGTCGTGATCGCGAGACACGGCTTTCGTATCGGCGACGCCGGATCGGTCCGGAAGTCGTGATAGAATCGCCAACTCAGCATTGCATTTCGGATCAGGTCGATCTCGGGACTTCCCTTACCATCCGAAAATCCGGCCAGCGCGGTTTCCGACGGCAGCACCGCATCCTTGTGCTGGCTCCAGGTGCCGTTCTCATCGCGGACACTGACGAGTGAGTTAGTGCGCTCCATCATCAGTATAGTTTTCTTGCCGTGGGTCGCCTCGATCGTTTCGGACTTGATCATCGGCTCACCGGGAAATGCCGCCACGATCGGGCTCGGGAATCCGAGCTCGATGGAATATCTGACGTGGTCGAATCTCACAGCCAACCGCAGACGCGCATCGTCTCCGCGTCTGCGATTGCCGGACCAGAAGACGGAATACAAACCGCCTTCGTCGGAGATCGTGCGTGTGATCCGGCCGGTCGCCGCGTCGCGTAGCAGCGACAGGGACTTGTAGAGATTGGATTTGCCGACACCGTTCTCGCCGACGAAGACTGACAGCGGCTGGATGGGCATGAAGAGCCGCCGGATCGAGCGATAATTCGAGATCGCAATATCGCTCGGCCGCATCGCATGCCCTCAATCCCGGGGTTGCCCAAACGCTCCCCGTTCAATCCAGAGCTGCAATCTGGATTGGTCGGCTTGCGAAAGCAAGCCGCTGATCTGACCGGCGTCGGTCTCTGATATCAGTGACCGATCCTCGCCGGCGCGGGCGGTCCGTACGCCTCACCCTGCCCCGGCGCCGTCTCGCGATCGCCGGCCAGCACGCGCTGCACGCTGACGAAGAACACCGGCACCAGCAGCAGCGCGAGGATCACCACCGCGATCATGCCGCCCATCACCGACGTGCCGAGCGCCTGCTGGCTGGCGCCGCCGGCGCCGGTCGCGATCGCCATCGGCAGCACGCCGCAGACGAAGGCAAGACCGGTCATCAGGATCGGGCGGAATCTGAGGCTGCACGCCTCGATGGTCGCCTCGACCAGCGGCTTGCCCTGCGCGCGCAGATCCTTGGCGAACTCGATGATCAGGATCGCGTCCTTGGCGGCAAGGCCGATGATGGTGATCAGGCCGACGGTGAAATAGACGTCGTTGGAGAGCCCGCGCATCGTCGCCGCCACCACCGCACCGAGAATGCCGAGCGGAATGGTGAGCAGCACCGCGAGCGGAATGGTCCAGCTCTCATAGAGCGCGGCCAGCAAGAGGAACACCACCAGCACCGACAGCGCGAGCAGGAACGGCGCCTGCGAGCCCGACAGCTTCTCCTGCAGCGACTGGCCGGTCCATTCATAGCCGAAGCCGCGCGGCAGCTTGTCGGCGAGCCGCTCCATCTCGGCGATCGCATCGCCCGAGGTGAAGCCGGGCCGCGCCTCGCCGGAGATGCGCACCGCCGGATAGTAGTTGAAGCCCGCGATCTGCGTCGGCCCCTTCGTCCACTCGATGGTGGCGAAGGCCGAGAACGGCACCAGCTGGCCGCGGCTGTTCTTGACGTTGTAGTTGAGGATGTCGTCCGCGTTCATGCGGCTGGTCTTGTCGGCCTGCACGATGACGCGCTGCATGCGCCCGCGGTTCGGGAAGTCGTTGATGTAGTTCGAGCCGAGATTGGTCGAGATCGTGTTGTTGATGTCCTCGAAGGTGAGGCCGAACGCGCCCGCCTTCTCGCGGTCGATCATCAGATTGACCTGCGGCGCCGGCGGCAGGCCTTCGACATAGACCTTCTGCAGGATCGGGCTGGCATTGGCCTCCGCGATCAGGCGATCGGACGCGGCGATCAGCGCCGAGTAGCCCTTCTGGCCGCGGTCCTGCAGGCGGAACGAGAAGCCCGAGGAGTTGCCGAGGTTGTCGATCGGCGGCGGCTGCAGCGCCGAGATCCTGGCGTCGCGGATCGACGACAAATCGCGGTTGATGTCGGCAACGATGGCGGCGGCGGAATCCTTCGGGCCGCGCTCCGACCAGTCCTTCAGGGTGATGAAGGCCTGCGCGGTGTTCATGCCCTGGCCGAGGAAGCTGAAGCCGGTGAGGAAGGTGACGTTCTCGATGCCGGCGCGGTCCTTGAGGTATTTCTCGACCTGCTCGACCGCAGCTTCGGTGCGCGCATAGGACGACTCCGACGGCGTCTGCACGTCGGTCGTGATGAAGCCCTGGTCGTCGACCGGCAGGAAGCCGCCGGGCAACCGCACGAAGCCGTAGGCGACGCCGAGGAACAGCACGAGGTAGATCAGCATCAGGCGGCCGGTGCGCTTCAGCGAACCCTGCACGGTGCGGGTATAGCCGGCGCGGCTGGTGTCGAGCACGCGGTTGAACCAGCCGAACACGCCCTTGCTGGCATGGCCGTGGCCCTTCTTGACCGGCTTGAGCAGCGTCGCGCACAGCGCCGGCGTTAACGACAGCGCGAGCAGCGCCGAGAACGCGATCGCCGCCACCATGGTGACCGAGAACTGGCGGTAGATGATGCCGACCGAGCCGGGGAAGAACGCCATCGGCACGAACACCGCCATCAGCACCAGCGTGATGCCGATGATGGCGCCGGTGATCTGCGACATCGCCTTCTTGGTCGCTTCCTTCGGCGGCAGGCCTTCCTCCGCCATGATGCGCTCGACGTTCTCGACCACGACGATGGCGTCGTCGACGAGGATGCCGACCGCCAGCACCATGCCGAACATCGTCAGCATGTTGATCGAGAAGCCCGCGATCATCAGCGTGGCGCAGGCGCCGAGCAGCGCCACGGGAACCACGATGGTCGGGATGATGGTGTAGCGGATGTTCTGCAGGAACAGGAACATCACGATGAACACCAGCACCACCGCCTCGACCAGCGTCATCAGGACCTTCTCGATCGAGGCCTTCACGACGGGCGTGATGTTGTAGGGGATTTCGTAGGAGATATTGGCCGGGAAGAAGCGCGACAGCTCCTTCATCTTGGCTTCGACCGCGCTCGCGGTCGCCAGCGCATTGCCCTTCGGCGACAGCAGCACCGAGAGGCCGGCGGTCGGCTTGCCGTCCAGGCGCGTGTTGAACTGGTAGCTGAGGCCGCCGATCTCGATCCGCGCGACGTCGCGCAGCCGGACCGTCGATCCGTCGGCATTGGCGCGCAGGATGATGGCGCCGAACTCGTCGGGCGAGGACAGCTGGCCCTTCACCAGCACCTGCGCGGAAATCTTCTGGGTATCGGTGCTCGGCTCAGCGCCGATGCTGCCGGAGGCGACCTGGGCGTTCTGCGCCGTGATCGCCTTGTTGACGTCGTCGGCGGACAGGCCGTAGCCGACCAGCTTGGCCGGATCGATCCAGATCCGCAAGGACCGCTCGGTCGAATACAGCGTGGCGCGGCCGACGCCGGGGATGCGGCGCACCTCGCCCAGCACGTTGCGGATCATGAAGTCGCCGAGGCCCACTTCATCCAGCGAGCCGTCGGTCGAGTTCAGCGTGATGATCTGCAGCACGGCGGACGAGGCTTCCTCGACCAGGATGCCCTGTTGGATCACCGCGCGCGGCAGCCGCGCCTCGACGCGCTTGAGGCGGTTCTGCACCTCGACCGAGGCTTGGCTGGTGTCGGTGCCCGGCTTGAAGTTGGCGATGATCTCGACCTGGCCCAGCGAGTCGGAGGTCGATTCGAAGTTCAGGATGTTGGCGGCGCCGTTGAGCTCCTCCTCGATCAGCCGCGTCACGCTGTTGTAGAGGTTCTCCGGCGACGCGCCGGGATAGCTGGTCGAGATCGAGATCGAGGGCGGCGCGATGATCGGATATTGCGCGACCGCGAGCAACGGAATCGAGATCGCACCGATCAGACAGATGAACAGCGCGACGACCCAGGCGAAGATCGGCCTGTCGATGAAGAAGCTAGGCATGCCGGATCACCGCACTGCGTGCGCGGTCTGGTGCGGATCCGTCGGTGCTGCAGCTGCGTCGACCTCGCGCCAGGCTTGCGGCCGGACCTTGTCGCCGGCGGCGAATTTCTGGAACCCCTCGACGACGACCTTGTCGCCGGCTTTCAGACCGTCGGTCACGAACCAGGAACCACCCTGCAGCGAGCCGGTGCGCACCGGCTGCACCGCGACGTGATTGTCGGCCTTGACGACGAACACCTCGCTGCCGCCGCCGCCATTGCGCTGGATCGCCTGCTGCGGCACGGCAATCGCATCGCTGTCGATGCCCTGCTCGATCAGCACGCGCACATACATGCCCGGCAGTAGGATGCGATGCGGGTTCGGGAACTCGCCGCGCAACGTCACCTGCCCGGTATAGGCGTCGACCTTGGCGTCGGAGAACAGCAGCTTGCCCGGCAGCGGGTAGATCGAGCCGTCATCGAGCACGAGGCGCACCTTCATCGCGTCGGGCGCGATGCGGTCAAGATCGCCGCTCTCGAAGGCACGGCGGAGCTGGTTCATCTCGGTCACCGACTGCTGGAAGTCGGCGTAGATCGGATCGAGCTGCTGGATGGTCGCAAGGCTCGCGGCGTCGTTCTGCACCACGAGGGCGCCCTCGCTGACCAGCGCAGCGCCGATGGTGCCGTCGATCGGCGCGCGGATCGTGGCGTAGTCCAGATTGAGCTTGGCGCGCGCGACTTCGGCCTCGCGGCCCTGCACGTCGGCTTCGGCCTGCTTCAGCGTCGCGATCGCCTTTTCGTTCTCGGCTTCCGGCGCCGCGCGCTGGCTGGTCAAGGTGGCGATACGGCGGGCCTGCAGCGCGGCCTGTTCGAGCACGGCCTTGGCGCGCGCCAGCGCCGCCTCGGTCGACTGCAATTCGACTTCGAACGGGCGCGGATCGATCTGGTACAAGGGATCGCCGACCTTCACCTCGCTGCCCTGATGGAACATGCGGTTGACGACGATGCCCGAAACGCGCGGGCGGACCTCGGAAACGCGGGTCGGCGCGATGCGGCCCGGCAGCTCGCGCAGCATCGCGCGCGCCTGCGGCTTCACGGTGACGACACTGACGTCCGGCTCGGGTGCTTGTACGGCGGCGGTTGCGGTGTTCGGCTCGTCGCAGCCTGCAAGCAGTGGCGCCGTCACGGCCAGCATCAATGCAATGCATGCCGATTGCGCGCGAAGTCCAGACATTGAGATAATCGCCCCTGAAAGGTTTGAACAAACGAACGGCGGTGTCACGGCGACACCGCTCGTGTTGCTGCGATGAAAATAAAATCTGCTTGCTGCGACGCAATGCGTTTTTCGGCGGCTCAATGTCACAGAACGCTATCATCCTGATTTCGCGGCATCTTTTACCTTGTCACCGCATTGTGAGCGGGTTCCATCGCAGGCTGTGGGAATGCGTTAAGGTCTGCGTGAGCGGGAACCCCGCCATTTTGCCTGCGCAGAATGCCGCACCTCGCAACATCGAGACGATCGGACCGAATCACCGCGGGCCGCGCGCGCCTCATCCGAGGGTGCGTGCAAACGGACCTCATCTCGCGATTGACGGGTGGGACGCTCAGCTCTGTGGATGGTGATGCGCCGAGCGGTCGGAAAGCCGTGCAAAGCGGCAACGGCCCGCGAGATTCCAACCCAAGGTGCTGTTTGCTGCCCTTGGAATCGGCTTTCCTCACTCGGCCGCTGTGCCATATTGCTTGCAGATGCGGCCTTCGCGAACGGATGACCCGGCAATGCCCCCTTCCCGCTCCGACATGGAGATCGAATTGAGCAAGCTGTCCTCGCCCCGGATCTTCCTGGTGCGGATGCTGGTGTTCCTGGTGCTCTGCGGCCTGGTCGGGGTCGTGCTGTACAAGCAGATCGTCACCGCCTTCTTTGCCAATCCGGGGCTGAACGCCCTGATCGGGGCGGTGCTGCTGATCGGCATCATCCTGGCGTTCCGCCAGGTGATCCGGCTCTATCCCGAGGTCGCCTGGGTCAACAATTTCCGCATCGCCGATCCCGGCCTTGCGATCGAGCGCCGCCCGACGCTGCTTGCCCCGATGGCCGCGATCCTCGGCGGCGAACGCTCGGGGCGGATGTCGATCTCGCAGCAGACCATGCGACATCTGCTCGATTCGATCGCAACCCGCCTCGATGAAGCCCGCGACATCTCGCGCTACATGACCGGCCTGTTGGTGTTCCTCGGCCTGCTCGGCACGTTCTGGGGCCTGATCGAGACGGTGGGCTCGGTCGGCAAGGTGATCGACGGGCTCAAGGTCGGCGGCGACTCCGGCGCGCTGTTCGATACGCTGAAGGAGGGCCTCGCCGCGCCGCTCGGCGGCATGGGCATCTCGTTCTCGTCCTCGCTGTTCGGCCTCGCCGGCTCGCTGATCCTCGGCTTCCTCGACCTGCAGTCGAGCCAGGCCCAGAACCGCTTCTACACCGACCTTGAGGACTGGCTCGCCGGCACCGTGCGCGGCATTTCCGGCGATGAAGCCGGCGTTTCCGGTAACATGCAGGGCGCGATCGACCGGCTCCGCACCGCGCTTGAGGAAGGCGGCGGCGGCCGCAGCACCACGGCCGCGATGGCCAATCTTGCCGAGGCGATCCAGGGGCTGGTTGCGCATATGCGCACCGAGCAGCAGATGATCCGGGAATGGGCCGACGGCCAGGGCGAGCAGAACCGCGAGATCAAGCGGCTGCTGGAACGCCTCGCCCGCCAGCCCGAGAAGAGCTAGCCGGGGAGCAAGCCCAAGGAGAAACCCATGGCCCTCGCCCGCTCGCGCCGCAGCGAATCCGGCTTCAACTACTGGCCCGGCTTTGTCGACGCATTGTCGACGCTGGTGCTGTCGATCGTGTTCCTGCTGTCGGTGTTCCTCGTCGTGCAATTCTTCCTGTCGCAGGAGGTCACCGGCAAGGACAAGGCGCTGGAACAGCTCACCGCCAAGATCGCCCAGCTCAACGACCTGTTGTCGCTGGAGAAGCTCTCCAAGCTGACGCTCGACGACCAGGTGGCGCAGCTGCGCGCCGGCCTCGCTTCCGCGGAAGGCGAGCGCGACCGCATGAAGGGGCTCTATGAGGGGCTCGCGAGTTCCGGCAGCGACGCGCAGGGCCGCGCCAACGAGCTCAACAAGGCGCTGGAGTCCGAGAAGGCCGTATCGTCGCGCGCGCTGGCGCAGATCGAGCTGCTGAACCAGCAGATCAGCGCGCTGCGCCGCCAGCTCGCCGCGCTCGAAGAGGCGCTCGACGCCTCCGAGAAACGCGACAAGGAATCGCAGAACCGCATCGCCGATCTCGGCCAGCGCCTCAATGTCGCGCTGGCGCAGCGGGTACAGGAACTGTCGAAATACCGCTCGGAATTCTTCGGCCGGCTGCGTGCGATCCTCGGCAACCGTCCCGATATCCGCGTCGTCGGCGACCGCTTCGTGTTCCAGTCGGAAGTGTTCTTCGACACCCGGCCAGGCGACGCTGCTGCCCGAGGGCAAGACCGAGCTCGAAACGGTCGCGAGCGCGCTGATCGATCTCGACAAGCAGATCCCACCCGAGATCGCCTGGGTGCTGCGCGTCGACGGCCACACCGACGTGCGGCCGATCAACAGTCCGCTGTTCAAGTCGAACTGGGAATTGTCCTCGGCGCGCGCGATCTCGGTGGTGCAGTACCTGGTCTCGCTCGGCGTGCCGGCGCAGCGTCTGGTCGCCGCAGGCTTCGCCGAATTCCAACCGCTCGACACCGCACAGACCGAAGACGCCTACAAGCGCAACCGCCGCATCGAGCTGAAGCTGACGGAACGCTAGGACGACGGCGTCCGGCCAACCAGCCGTCATTGCCGCGTTCGACTGTGTTTGCGTGCACACGGCACTATCCGTTCGTCGTCCTGGCGAACGCCAGGACCCATAACCACCGCATTTGATGATGAACGGGATCGCGGCCCCAGCGTCGCGCAACAATTGAGATTTGGGGTAATGGGTCCGGCTTTCGCCAGGACGACGGTGAGGATGGGTTGCAATTCAAGATGTCAAACGGCGCGGTGTCGTCACCCGCGCATGCGAGGCGGCGAGCCGGGCGATGACGGTGCGGATGCCACACACACGATCGTCGTCCTGGCGAAAGCCAGGATCCATAGCCACCGCACTTGATGATGAACGGGATCGTGGCCCCAGCATCGCGCAACAATTGAGATTTGGGGTAATGGGTCCTGGCTTTCGCCAGGACGACATTGAGTGTGTGGCGCGGTCCGTGAGTCACACATCCGCATTCTCGCGACATGAATGTCCAAACTTCATGTCGAAAGATCCGCAACACCGGCGAGGCGTCGCCGCGATCGGTGGAGACCGTTCATTACACGGATATTTGCTTCGTCCTGGCGAGGCGTTCGGGAACGCATCAAATGCGGCTGGCGTTATGTTGGCATCGCAATCTCGCGGGCTTGGCGGATGTCTCGTCTCCGTCGCGGCTGTGCGTATGCTCCAGCCTCACCGCGCCATCTCGGACCTGCGCATGCTCAAGACCAAATTCGCCATCATCATCGCCGCCGGCCTCATCCTCGCACCGGCCCAGCTTCTCGCGCAGAACACCGGCGGCACCCCGCTGCCGCCGAGGCCAGGCGACCGCGCCGCGCCGTCGAACGGCGTCGGCGGCACTGCGCTCCCGACCCAGTCCGGCCAGCGCGTCGCACCGTCCTCCGGCACCGGCGGCGGCAGCGCCGCACCGGCGCTTCCGGGAGGCCCGACCGGTACCACCGGCAATGCCGACACCCCGCAGCGGCGATGACGTGAGCCACGCTTTCGGGACGTCCTGGCGTGAACAATTGAACGCGCAGCCGATGCGATCGGCGATGTCTGCGCCGACGTCCCTTCGAACATTGATTGACGAAACGCCGCGCTAGGTCGCGCCGGCCGGCTCCGCGGCCGGTTCAACCGGCTCGACTTCGGCGGTCACGAATCTGAGCCCGTAGGTCTTGCCGCGACGCCAGACCACCTCGCAAGGGTAGCGCTTGGCGTGATCGGCGAGCAGCGTCAGCGCGAGGCGGTCCTTCACCTCGAACTCGACCTCGGTCGTGATCTTGGCGCCGCCGGGCGAGATGTCGATCACGGCGCATTCGCGCTCGGCCGCGCCATCATCGATCGTGATCCACGCCGCACGATTGTTGAGCTGGCGCCGCGGCTCGCGACTGACCTTGATCCGTGCTCCATTGCTCGCCATCGTCGCCGTCCTTGAAGCCATTGGTCATTGAAAGACATTGCACACCGAAAGACATTGCACACCGCGCACGTCGATCGACGCGTCCGGCACAGAACCGCAACGGCCACAATGCCGGCCCCCCGTAAAGCCCGGCTTAGCGCGATCGCTTGAACTTTACCGGAATCTTGACCCGGCTTTTAGCGAACAGGGATTCCGCAATTCCATCAGCGGGATACCGGCCATATGCGCAGCCGCCGGCTTGACACGGAGACTGCACTCTTGGTCAAGTGGCGGCCGTGGCGTTGACCACATCCCTGCAACAAGAGCGCTTCAAGCCGCCTTTTCCGACGGAAACGACCCATGCTGATCCCCCTCGCCGACGTGCCGCGCTGGTATGCCGAACGCAAGCCCACGGATGCGATAGCCATTAGTCATGGCGCGGATGCGTTGACCTGGCTCGAGCTCGAGCGTCGCGCCAATGCACGGGCGCGCGCCTTCGCGGCCAAGGGCGTCAAGCCCGGCGACTTCGTCGCGATCGGGCTGCCCAACAGCAACGCGTTCTTCGAGACGACCTTCGCGGTGTGGAAGTGCGGCGCGACGCCGACCTCGCTGTCATGGCGGCTGCCGCGCGGCGAGGCCGCTGCGGTGCTCGAGATTCTGAAACCGTCGCTGGTGGTCGGCGGCGAGGCCGACTGGAATGCGCCGAATTCGCTACCGGTGAATTTCGTGCCGGACGGCTTCTCCGAGGAGCCGCTCGATGCGCCGGTCGCGCGCTACTGGAAGGCGATGACGAGCGGAGGCTCGACCGGACGGCCGAAGGTGATCCTCGATCACAACCCCGCGGTGATCGAAACCACGGCCGAGGCCACGCTTGGCATTGCGCGCGACACCTCGCTGCTCAATCCAGGGCCGCTCTATCATAATGCGCCATTCATCCTCTCGCACTTTGCGCTGTTCGGGGGCGGAAGGGTCACCGGCATGGTGAAGTTCGACGCCGAGGAGACGCTGCGGCTGATCGAGCGCGAGCGCGTGCAATGGGTGAATTTCGTGCCGACCATGATGCACCGGATCTGGGCGCTGCCAGAGGAGGTGCGCAGCCGCTACGACGTCTCCAGCCTGAACATCGTGTTTCACATGGCAGCTCCGATGCCGCCCTGGCTGAAGGAGAAATGGATCGAATGGCTCGGCCCCGAGCGGATCTGGGAGCTCTATGGCGGCACCGAGCGGCAGGGCGCCTGCGTGATCTCGGGCACCGAATGGATGGCGCACAAGGGCTCGGTCGGCAAGATCGGCGAGACCGCAAAGCTGCGCATCATCGGCGAGGACGGCAACGACGTCGCGCCCGGCGAGACCGGCGAAATCTATTTCCTGCCCAATGACGGCGCCGGCTCGACCTATCACTATCTCGGCGCAACGCCGAAGCGGCGGCCGGACGGCTGGGAGTCGCTCGGCGATATCGGCCGGCTCGATGAAGAAGGCTATCTCTATCTCGGCGACCGGCTCGCCGACATGGTGCTGCGCGGCGGCGCCAACATCTATCCGGCCGAGGTCGAGGCCGCGGTCAGCGAGCATCCCGAGGTGCGCTCCTGCGTCGTGGTCGGACTGCCCGATCCGGAATTCGGCCAGCGTGTGCACGCGATCCTCGAGCTCGCCGACAGCGCCGATGCGCAAGCGATCGCCGACGGCATGGGCGATTTCCTGAAGGACCGGCTCAGCCGCTACAAGCATCCGGAAAGTTTCGAGCGCGTCGGCACCGCGCCGCGCGACGATTCCGGAAAGGTTCGCCGCACCATGCTGCGCGACGAGCGCGCCGCGTGGATCAAGGACAACCGTGCCTTCCGCATCATGCCGGCGCGTGCGGCAAAAACCGAATAGGTTCAATTATCTTGCGAGGGGCAGGTCTGCACGCCACATGAGCTGTGCAGGCGGCCCTGCAAGGTATATCATTCCATCTTCCCTGCCGGCAGAACCTCGGTCTACCTTGAGGTTCCAGCGCCCTGCACGCCAGGAGATCCCTTGATGCCCTCCACGACCGAATGGAAAGTGCCCGCGGCCTTTCAGCCTCGCCCCGAAGATTACCGCTACGATCTCGATCGCGCGCTGATGAGTGTGGTCGGGCTGCATTCGATCATTCCGCCGGATGCTTTCAGCGCCGAGACGCTCGGCACCGAGCGCGCCGGCAATGGCGTCCTGATCGACGACGGGCTGGTGCTGACGATCGGCTATCTGATCACCGAAGCCGCCACGGTGTGGCTGCATCTCGGCGACGGCCGCGCGGTCGAGGGCCACGCGCTCGGCTTCGATTTCGAATCCGGCTTCGGCCTGGTGCAGGCGCTCGGCCGGCTCGATCTCGAACCGCTGCGGATCGGCTCGTCGGCGGCGACGCAGGTCGGCGACAATGTGGTGCTCGGCGGCGCCGGCGGCCGCACGCGCTCGGTCGCAAGCCAGATCGCGGCGAAGCAGGAATTCGCCGGCTACTGGGAGTATCTGCTGGACGAGGCGATCTTCACCTCTCCGTCGCATCCGAACTGGGGCGGCACCGGACTGATCAACAATGCCGGCGAGCTGATCGGCATCGGCTCGCTGCAGCTCGAACGCGAGCGCTCGGGCCACGCCGAGCATGTCAACATGATCGTGCCGATCGATCTGCTCAATCCGGTGCTGGACGATTTGCGCAAGTTCGGCCGGGTCGACAAGCCGGCGCGGCCGTGGCTCGGCATGTTCACGACCGAGATCGACAACCGCCTCGTGGTGGTCGGCGTCGCCAGCAAGGGACCGGCGGCGCGCGCCGAACTGAAGACCGGCGACGTGATCCTCGCGGTCGACGGCGACAAGGTGACGAGCCAGGCCGGCTTCTACCGCAAGCTCTGGTCGCTCGGCGCGGCCGGCGTCGACGTGCCGCTGACCATCTATCACGAGGGCGTCACCTTCGACGTCACGCTGACCTCGATCGACCGCATAAAGCTGTTGAAGGCGCCGCGGCTGCATTGAGGTGCGATGAATTCTCGATGGATCACTCCCTCTTCACCTCTCCCGCTTGCGGGGGAGGTCGGATCGCATCGAAGATGCAATCCGGGTGGGGGTTCTCCCCACTCGAAGGTTATCGCTCGTAGCAACACCCCCACCGATAGCCGATGCTTTGCATCGGCGTTCTTCGTGGGAACGGCGGCCGAAGGCCGCCTATGCCTCCCCCGCAAGCGAGGGCTTTGCGCAAAGGGGAATCTGCGATTCTCTAAGAGTCTGACTCAAAATTCATGACTTGACGTTGGCCGATCTGGCGATGCGGCGGACCAGTTGTCGAGTTGACGCAATAAGGAGCCATGCTTCAGCCGAGGTGACGGAGGCCTCCCAATCCTTGGCAAGACGTCGGCAGCGGTTAAGCCATGCCAACGTTCGTTCGACGACCCAGCGTCGGGCAACAACAACGAAGCCTTTTGCCTCATCCGGGCGTTTGACAATTTGAATAGTGGGCCCGTCGATTCTCCGGAGCGCGTTCTCAAGCTTTTCGCCGGCGTAGCCGCCGTCAGCAAACAAGTGCGCAATAGTCGGGTAGCTCGCACACGCCAAAGTGACGACGGTCGGCGCACCGTCCCGATCCTGAACATTGGCCGGGTGCACGATGGCGCTCAGCAAATTTCCTTGTGTGTCGGTGACGATATGACGCTTGCGACCTTTGATCTTCTTGCCCGCATCAAAGCCGCGCGGCCCACCGCTCTCGGTCGTCTTGACCGATTGACTGTCGATGATCGCCGCCGTTGGTTGCGGCTCCCGTCCAGCAAGCCTGCGCGCGATTTCAACCAAGGCGTCATTGATCAAGTCCAACACCCCGCTGTCGCGCAGGCCATAAAAATAGTACTGGACCGTCGTAAAGGGAGGAAAATCCTTCGGCAAAAGCGCCCATTGGCATCCCGTCGTCGCAATGTACTGGATCGCATCCCATACCGATCGCATGCAGGTCTTGCGCGGTCGACCCACCTTGCTCCGCCCTGGCATCAACAGCTCGATCAAGGCCCATTCCGCATCCGTACAATCGCTTGCATAGCGCAGCGCTCGTCTGTCATGCTGACAGCGGGTGATTTCGGTCCAGGTCATCTGCTTCTCCGATGGCTTCGAACACCTCGAAGAATCACAACCTGCTGAAATCACCCAACTTTAATTTCCGGTCAGCCTCTAAGACCGATCTGAAGGGGGAGGCGGGGATGGCGTATCGGCAGGTTGGTCAAGCGAGCTTCGCAGATGCGCTGGTGTCGCGGCGGGGGAAAGGGAGTTCGGTGCTGAGGCGGATTTGCGAGCTGGTCGATTGGGCGGCTGTGGAGTGCGTGCTGCGCAGCCTTGCTGAACCGGAGCGTGGAGCGCCGCCCTATCCACGGCTGGTGATGTTCAAGGCGTTGCTGTTGCAGCAATGGTATGGGTTGTCTGATCCGGAGCTGGAGGAGGCGCTCGATGATCGGGCCTCGTTCCGCGAATTCTGCGGCTTTGTGCTCGGTGACGAGACGCCCGACCACACGACGATCTGGCGCTTCCGCGAAGCTTTGCAGCAGGCCGATCTGGAGGAGAGGCTGTTCGGCGAGATCCTGCGCCAGATCGACGCGCGCGGGCTGGTGCTGCGCCGGGGCACATTGATCGATGCGAGCCTGATCCCGGCGGCGGTGAAGCCGCCGAAGCCGCCGAAAGACCCGCTGCCGCTCGGCCCGGACGGGCGTGCGCCGAGCAAGCTGGTCAACAGCGAGCGGGATGCGGATGCGCGATGGACCAAGAAGGGTGGCAAGCGGTACTTCGGCTACAAGGCGCATGTCGGCGTCGACCAGGGCTCGGCGATCATCCGTCGCAGCAAGCTGACCGACGCCGCGGTCAACGACACGGTGCCGGCCGACGAGTTGATCTGCGGCGACGAGAAGGCGGTCTACGCCGACCAGGCCTATGACAAGCACGAGCGCCGCGCCCTCCTCGCGGCCCGGGGCATCAAGCCGCGGCTGATGTTCCGGCCCAACAAGCATCATCCCCTGACCGCGCGTCAGAAGCGCTTCAACGACGCCGTGGGACGGCGCCGCGCCCCGGTCGAGCAGGTCTTCGCGCGCCTCAAGGGCGTCTATGGCTGGGCGCGCGCTCGCTATCTGGGCTTGGCACGCAATCAGACCCATCTGCATCTTCTCTGCCTCGCCATGAACCTCAAACGATGGGCAATGCTGCGTCCAACGGGTGTTGCGCTGTGACCGCCGCTCCGCAATGCCGTCAATCGGCCGCCCAAACGAAGCTGTCCACTCCCGCGCGCCCCCAGAAGCCACGCAAAAAAATGCCTGACACTGGCCTGCACCCGCGCACGCCCGATTGCGCAAAGCCCTCGCAAGCGGGAGAGGGGGCGCAGGTCTTGCGCGGCTACAGCGCTGATCTAACAACAAGGAAGGACAGCAGCGATGAGCGAGGCGGTGGTTGACGACATCGTGGCCGTGCTGCCGCCGCTGCTGCAGACGCTGGAGTCACTGTCCTTCGTCGCGCGTAACCTCAACCCGCCGGATTTCGATCGGGTGATGCAGATCGCGGGTGAACCGGAGGAGGCCTTGCAGGCGGTGCGGCCGCGGCTTGCCGATTGGCCGGAGAAATTCGCGCACATCAAGACCGCGCTGGAAGCCGCGATCGAACCGGCGCTGTCAGGCTATGCGGGACTGCGCGCGGTGCAGAACGGCGAAGGCGATCTGGTCAGCGTGTTCCGCGCGCTGCGCTATCTGCCGCGGGCGCAGGAGGCGCTCTATCCCTTGACCGAGCTGCCGCCGGTCAGCGGTTTCTTCCTCGCGCCCGATCTGCGCGAGGATACCGCGCTGCAGGCGAAGCTCGCCGCCAAGCCCAACGCCGACACCGGCATCTTCCACGAGCGCAACGAGCCGGGCAGCCGCGGCGGCTTCTCGATGTATGTGCCGGAATACTACACGCCCGATCGCGCCTGGCCGCTGGTGATGGCGCTGCATGGCGGCAGCGGCAACGGCCGCGGCTTCTTGTGGAGCTGGCTGCGCGATGCGCGCAGCCGCGGCGCCATCCTGGTGGCGCCGACCGCGACCGGCCAGACCTGGGCACTGATGGGCGAGGACACCGACACGCCGAACCTCAACCGCATCCTCGACCAGGTGCGTGCGCGCTGGAAGATCGACGAGACGCGCCTACTGCTGACCGGCATGAGCGACGGCGGCACCTTCAGCTATGTGAGCGGGCTCGACGGCGCCTCGCGCTTCACGCATCTGGCGCCCGTTGCGGCGACCTTCCATCCGCTGATGGCGGAGATGGCCGACGCGGAGCGGCTGCGCGGCTTGCCGATCTTCATCACCCATGGCCGGCTCGACTGGATGTTTCCGGTGCAGACCGCGCGGCAGACGCAAGGCCTGCTAGCGGCCGCCGGCGCCAAGGTGACCTACCGCGAGATCGACGATCTCAGCCACACCTATCCGCGCGAGATCAATGCGGAGATCATGCAGTGGCTGAATGGTGAGCGGGCCGACGGCGTCTGATGCGCCGCCGGCTTGTAGCTGCGTTGCGTAGCTCTATTCCCGTCACCCTGAGGAGCGCGAAGCGCGTCTCGAAGGGTCAACGGGCCCGGCTGCGGCCACGCCGTTGCATCGGGGCCGTGCATCCTTCGAGGCTCGCTCCGCTCGCACCTCAGGATGACGGTGATGGACGGCGCGTGCAGCCCTGTCGCGAATGTAACGCCTGCCAGACTACCCGTTCACTCGCGGCTTGAGCAGGTCGGAGAAGCCGACCCGGTGCAGCATCTCGCTGCGGACGCGGTCGATCACGCCGAATGCGACTTCGGCACCATCCTGGGTCGGATCGATGTGGACGCGGAACGGTCGCTTGCCGAACGGTGTGTCGACCACCTTCACGATCGCGTCCGCGACCGACGAGGCGTCGGCATCCTCGGGCACGATCGCCGCGAACGCCTTCATGATCTCCTCGCCGAAGCCGGCATAGGGACCGGCCTCGTATTCGGCGACGCGGGCCTCGTCGGCGGGACGGCCGGAATGCGCAAAGTGGTTGGTGCCGCCGGTGAAGGCGCCGGGCACGATGATCGAGGTCTCGATGCCCCAGCGCGACAGCTCGCGGGCATAGACCACGGCCATCGCATCCATGCCGGCCTTGGCCGCGAAATACGGCGCGAGATAGGGCGGCGTGCCGCCGGCCGAAGAGCTGCTCGACACCCAGACCACGAGACCCCTGCCCTGCTTGCGCAGCTGCGGCAGCGCCGCGCGATTGACGCGCTGGGTCGAGAGCACGTTGACGTCGTAGAGCTCGGCAAGCTGCTCGGGCGTGAACGCCTCCGCCGGACCGAACACCATGTGGCCGGCATTGTGCATCACGACGTCGAGGCGGCCCTCCTCGGCGACGATCTGCGCAATCGCCGCATCGACCGACGCCTGCGAGCCGACATCGAGCTCGAGCGAGCGCAGGTCGACCTTGTTGTCGCGCGCGAACTCCTCGATATCGGCGACCGCGGCGGCGTTGCGGCCGGTGGTTTGGCGCATCGAGGCGTAGACGGTGTGGCCGGCCCTGGCGAGCGCGTTGGCGGCGAGGCGGCCGAAGCCGCTCGAGGCGCCGGTGATGACGATGACCTGTTTCATGACAAATATCCTGGTGAAGTCGGTTGAGTGCGCGTTGGGTTGGAGATGTGAAGACGTCAGACCAGGCCGCCATTGGCGCGCAGCGTCTGGCCGTTGATCCAGGAGCCGTCGGGGCCGGCGAGGAACGACACGACAGAGGCGATGTCGTCGGGCGTGCCGAGCCGCTCCAGCGGGACCATCTTGGCGAAGCGGTCGATCAGCTCGTCCGACTTGCCGTGCAGGAACAGATCGGTCGCGGTCGGCCCGGGCGCGACCGCATTCACCGTGATGCCGCGGCCCCGCAATTCCTTCGACAGGATCGCGGTCAACGACTCGATCGCGGCCTTGGTCGCGACATAGATGCCGTAGGTCTCGAGCCTGGTGCCGACGACGCTGGTCGAGAAGTTGACGATGCGTCCGCCGTTGCGCAGCCGGCGCGCCGCCTCGCGCATGGTGTTGAAGCTGCCCTTCAGGTTGACCGCGACCTGCTGGTCGAACGCGGCATCGTCGCTGTCGGCGATCTTGCCGAGTTTCATGATGCCGGCATTGTTGACCAGCACGTCGACGCCGCCGAAGGCGGCTTCCGCGGCGTCGAACATGCCGCGCACCGCGTTGGCATCGCTGACATCGGCCTTCGCGGTCAGTGCCCGGCCGCCGGCGGCCTCGATCCTGTCGGCCACCGCCTGCGCCGGCTTGGCCTCGCCGGAGTAGTTGATGACGACGGTGAAGCCGTCGCTGGCGAGGCGTTCGGCAACCGCCGCGCCGATCCCGCGCGAGGCTCCCGTCACCAGGGCGACCTTGTTGGATTGGTTGGTCATTTTAGTCCCTCATCGGGTTGTGCGGCCGCGCCGCGTTCGATGGGAGGACACTATGCCTTGGCATCTTCCGGATAATCATGCATCATCCGACATCACTATTCGTTATTTCCGGATAATAGATGGACCGTTTCGACGCGATGCGCGTGTTCACCCGGGTGGTCGAGCGGCGCAGCTTTTCGCTCGCCGCCGAGGATCTGGGGCTGCCGCGCTCGACGGTGACGGACGCGGTGAAGGGGCTAGAAGCGCGGCTCGGCGTGCGGCTGCTCGAGCGCACCACGCGCACGGTGCGCCCGACGCTCGACGGCGAGGCGCACTACCGTCGCTGCCTGTCGCTGATCGCGGACCTCGAGGACGCCGAGGGCGCCTTCGGCGGCGCGCGGCCGAAGGGGCTGCTGCGGCTCGAGGTGCAGGGCACGCTAGCGCGGCACTTCCTGCTGCCGAACCTGCCGGGCTTCCTCGCCGAATATCCCGATATCGAGATCAACATGAGCGAGAGCGACCGTTGGGTCGATCTGATCCGCGAAGGCGTCGACTGCGTGCTGCGCTTCGGCAAGCTGCCCGACAGCGACATGATCGCGCGGCAGGTCACGATGCTGGAGCGGCTGACTTGCGCGACGCCGGATTATCTTGCGCGCTTCGGCACACCGGTCGACCCGTTCGCACTCGACGGCCATCGCATGATCGGCATCCGCTCACTGACGACCGGACGCCTGCGGCCGATGGAGTTCGTGATCGACGGCGTGCTGAAGCAATTTCCGCTGCCGGCGCCGATGTCGGTGACCGGCCCCGAGAGTTATCTGGCGAGCGCCAAACTCGGCCTCGGCCTCGTGCAGGTGCCGCGCTTCCATGCCGAAACCGATCTGGCAAACGGAACGCTAGTCGCGGTGCTGCAGCAATATCCGCCGCCATCGGTGCCGGTAAACCTGCTCTATCCGCGCAACCGGCAGCTCTCGCCGCGCGTGCGCGTATTCATCGATTACGTGATGCGGGCGTTCGTGCGCAGCTGATCGATCGCCGGAACCACACCGAGCCCCACAACGTTATGCTTCCGACACCGGAGGGATTAAGCGATGCGGACCTTTTTCGGCATGATTTTGGGCGCGCTGCTGCTGATATGCGGCGTTTATGTCTATGACTCGATGCGGACGTCGAGCGTCGCCAATGGCGAGGTGGCGCAGGACACGCGCACCATCGTCAATTGGGACGTCGCGGCGCATGACTGGAACCTGCTGAAGACGCGCACCCGCGAGCAGTGGGACAAGATCGCGGCGAAGTAACGATTGCTTTCAAGCCGACACAAAAGCAGATGGCCTCTCCGACGCCGGAGAGGCCATTTTCGTCGCAGGAAGCGCGATCAATTCTGCTCGGTCTTGCGACCCATATTGGCCTTGCGGGCGTCGGCGATCACCTGCTCGAACTGATCCATGCTGAGCACGCCCGGCACGCGGTACTTGCCGACGATAAACGACGGCGTGCCGTTGAAGCCGAATGCCAGTGCCTGCTCGTTGTTGCGCGAAAGGATCGCGCCGATCGTCTTGGCGTTGGCGTCGTGATCCTTCTTCAGGCGATCCATGTCGAGGCCGGCGCCCGAGAGCAATTCGGCGATGCGCGGCTCGGTGATGCGCGAATTGACCGAGATCATCGCCTCATGCGCGACGTCGAACTTGTCCTGGTACTTCGCCGCCAGCGCCATCCGCGCCGCGACCTTGGAGACCGGCCCGAGGATCGGCCAATCCTTCAGCACGAGGCGGACCTTGCCGTCGTCCTGCACCACCTGGCGCAGTTCCGGCGCAAGCTTGCGGCAATACGGGCAGTTGTAATCGAACCATTCGACGATGGTGATGTCGCCCTTGGGATTGCCGATCACCGGAATATCCGGATCGCGCAGCACCTGCTCCTCGGTCAGGACATTGTCGTCCTCGGCGCGCGCGGCGCCCGCGGCCATGAGTGCGATGCCGGCACCGATCAGGCCGAGCGCGCCTCGGCGAGTGGCACCGGCGTTGATCAGGGGCGATTTCGTCAGTTGATTCATGGCTGGCTTTCGTAAGGGCACTTCGCCCTTCTACGTTCAGGACACATTGATGTTACGCAGCAGCATATAGATCGCCACCACGATAATCACAGTCGCAAACACGATATTAAGCGCGCCGCGCCGTTCCGACAGGTGGCGGGCGCTGCTCGTGCCGAGCAGGCCGCCCGCGACACCGCCGGCGACGAATAGCCCCGCCAGGCCCCACGACACCAGCCCGGACCACGCATAGCTCAGGGCCGTGGTCATGCCGAAGGCGGTGACGGCGACCAGCGAGGAACTCACGGCGTTCATGATCGGCATCCCGGTCGCCAGCATCAACGCCGGCACGATCAGGAAGCCGCCGCCGATGCCGAAGAAGCCGGACATGGTTCCGGTGGCAAGCCCGAGGCCGATGATCGCGGGCATGTTGGACATCGAGATCTTGACGTCGGTCAGCCCGACCCGCGCGCGGTTCTTCAGCATCAGGCCCGCGATGACCAGCATCACCAGCGAGAACAGCGCGAGCAGCTTCTGCCCCTCCAGCATCTTGCCGAGGATCGAGCCGCCGAACGCGCCCAGCATGCCCGACAGCGCGAACACCAGCGCGCAGGACCAGATCACGGTGCCGCCGCGGGCGTGGTTGGAGAGATTGACCGCGGCGTTGGCAGCGACCGCGATCGCCGAGGTGCCGATCGCGACATGCGGCTCCGGCACGCCGACCACATAGACCATCAGCGGCACGGCAAGGATCGAGCCGCCGCCGCCGACCAGGCCCAGCGAAAAGCCGACCAGCATGCCCGATGCCAGCCCAAGCACGCTTTGAGTTGCGGAGAAGACCAAGGGGAACAGACTCGCGTTTGAGGCGGCGACCCTAGAAGGATTTGCTGCTCAACGCCATACAAATAGCACAAAACTGCCCTGCAGCCGGACTCTCTATATCAGCATGATCGTTTCGGAAAACCGGTTCCCACTTTTCCGGATCATGCTCAGCGCAGCAGATATGTCACGGCCAGCGGCACCAGCAGCGAGGTGACCAGCGCATTCAGGCTCATCGCGATCCCGGCAAAGACGCCGGCGACCTCGTCGACCTGGAAGGCGCGCGCGGTGCCGATGCCATGGGCGGCGATGCCCGCCGCAAAGCCGCGGGCGCGAAAGTCGGTGATGCCGGTGAAGTTCATCAGGGGCGTGACGATGATCGCTCCCATGATGCCGGTGAGGATCACCGACACCGCGGTCAGCGAGGGATCGGCATGCAGGGATTCGCTAATGCCCATCGCAACGCCGGCGGTGACCGATTTCGGCGCCAGCGACAGGATGACGTCGCGCGGCAGGCCGAACGCCTGCGCCAGCAGCACCACCGAGACGATCGCCGTCAGCGAGCCGATCGCGAGCGCAACCAGCATCGGCAGGATCGCCGCCGCGACCCGCCGGCGGTTCTCGTAGAGCGGCACCGCGAGCGCCACCGTCGCCGGCCCGAGCAGGAAGTGCACGAACTGCGCGCCGGCAAAATAGGCGGTGTAGGAGGTCCCGGTCAGCAGCAGGAACACGCCGATGATCCACACCGAATGCAGCACGGGATTGGCGAGCGGGTGCCGCCTCGTCTTCAGCGACACCGCGTCGGCCACCGCATAGGTCAACAGCGTCACCGTCAGCCAGAGCAGCGGCGACTGCGAGAGATAGACCCAGAGCGAAAAGGGATTGTCGCTCACGGCCGCTCCTCCTCGCGTGAAAACAAACTGCTCGCCGCAACGAAGGTCGCAACCGTCGCCAGCAGGGTGACGATGACCGAAACCGCGAGGATCACCAGGACCGCGATGCCGTGCTCGGCGAGCAGATCGAGCTTCTGCACCACGCCGACGCCGGCCGGAATGAACAGCAGCGAGAGATTGGCGAGCATGCCGCGGCTCGCGCTCTCGACGCCGTCATCGCCGAGCGGCCCGCGCGCCAGCGCCGGAAAGCGGTCGCGCGCCAGCAGCAGCAACAGCAGCAGCACGAGGCCGACCACCGGGCCCGGCACCGGCACCGCCAGCGCGCGCACGGCGACCTCGCCGACCAGCTGGCAGAGCAGGATCAGGCTGAGGCTAGCGATCATGACAGGAAGCTCACGCGACGCATCCGCCTATCAGGTCGCCGCGATGGTGGGTTGTCAATGCAGCGGGCCCGAGAGGATGCGCAGATATTGGGCGCCGCTGCTTTCAGTCCCGTCATCCTGAGGTGCGAGCGGAGCGAGCCTCGAAGGATGGACGGCCACTAGCCGGGCCGTGCATGCTTCGAGACGCCGCTACGCGGCTCCTCAGCATGACGGGATTAGCCTTCCGCCGCGACCACACGCGGCTCTCGCCGCGCCAGCGCCATAAGCGTGCCGCTCATGGTTGCGACCAGCGTCTCGACGCCGTCCTGGATCGCGTAGGCGCGGCCGTCGCAGACCGTCAGCGTGCGGCCGGGCTTGACCACGACGCCGCGGAACACGAACCGCTCGCCGCGGGCCGGCGCCAGCAGATTGGTCTTGAACTCCACGGTGAGGATGTCGGAGCCTTCGGGCATCAGCGTGAAGGCGGCGATGCCGCAGGCATTGTCGAGGCCCGCGGTGATGATGCCGGCATGCACGAAGCCGTTCTGCTGGCAGAACTCCGGCGCGTAGGGCATCGCGAGATCGACCTCACCGGGCTCCATGCGCGCAATCGAGATACCAAGCGTCTGCATCGCGCGCTGGCGCGCGAACGTATCGGTCGCGACCGCGCGATAGTTGGGATTCTTCGGCTCGAAGCGGGGCATGGCGGGTCACGCACTCACGGGCTCTGACGGCACGAGATGCGGCATCGCGGCGTAGCGGATCGCCGGCGCAAACGGCGCCGCCTTGCGCGCGGCGCGGTCGATATGCACGGCCGCGATCTCGCAGGTCGCGGCGATTTCGCCGGTCTCCGCGTTGCGCATCTCGTGCAGGATACGGATCGACTTGTCGCGGAACTCGACCAGCCGGCTCTTGACCTCGACGAGGTCGCCGGCGAGCAGCTCGCGCTTGTAGGAGATGTTCTGCTGCACGGCGGCCATGCCGCGGCCGGACTCGCGCAGGTAGCTCGGGGTCAGGCCGAGCCGCGCGAACATGTTCCAGCTCGCCTCGTCGAACTTGCCGACATACCACATGACGTTCATGTGGCCGATATGGTCGCAATGCCAGGGATAGACCGTGCCGCGATAGGTCGCCTCGCCCTCCATCGGATCCTCCTTCGATCTTTGATACGGTAGCGTATCAAGGACGAAGCGGGCTAGCAATACGGTACCGTATCAAAGCATGGTCCGGAAAAGTGTGAGCGGTTTTCCGAAAAGACCATGCTCGAACAAACGATTAGTGCGTGATGATCCAATCGCGCATTGGGGTACGCGGAGATCACATGACTGAAAGCAAGGGCGACGTCTGGGTCGCGGCGGGCTTTGCCGAACTCGCGCATAGCGGCGTCGACGGGGTGCGGGTCGAGGTGCTGGCGAAGAATCTCGGCGTCACCAAGGGCGGCTTCTACCGCCGCTTCAGGGATCGCGCCGCGCTGCTCGAGGCCATGCTGACGCGCTGGCGCGACGGCCGCATCGCATCGATCGAGAAGCACACCGCGCTCGACGGCGCCAGCGCGCGCGAGCGGCTGAAGGCGATCATCACACTGTATTCGGAGCGCATGAACACCGAGGCGATGGCGGTGGAGCTCGCGATCCGGCAATGGGCGCGCACCGATGAGGCCGCGGCCGCCGCCGCCGCGAGCGTCGATGCCGCGCGGCTGAAGAATGTCGCCCAGCTCTATCGCGCCACCGGGCAGCCGACAGAAGAGGCCGATGCGCAGGCCTTCCTGTTCTACTGCTTCATCTTCGGCCAGAGCCTGCTGTTCCTCGAGCGCGGCCCGCGCAAGCGCGCGCAATTGCTGGCGCAGTCAGCGGACAAGCTGCTCACGGACAGCCAATAGCTCCAGAGCGAGCCGCCATAGAAAAGCGGCCGGCTCGCGCCGGCCGCTCTCGTCGAACATCCGTACGGGCAACGACTCAGGCGCCCTTCAGGCGCTTGTTGCATTCGCTGTAATAGCCGCCGCCCTTCTGGATCCACTTCAGGCCGCCATTGCCGCCGGTGGCCTTGTTGGCGTTGTACTGGTCGACGCAGGTGTGCATGCGTCCCTTGCCTTCGGACTCCTTGGCGTATTTGGGATCGATGGCGTTCGGAAACACGGCGGGTCCTGACGGCGCCGCCGGTGCCGCGGCGGGCGCCTGCTTGGCTTCCTTCGGCGCGGCCGGAGCGGGCGCGGCGGCTGCCGGCGGCGGAGCGGCGGGCGCCGCGGCCGGGGTCGCGTCGGCGCCGCACTGGGCCTTGCGGAAATCATTCCACTTCTGGCCGCCGAGGGTGCCGGCCGACTTGGCCGCCTGGTACTTGGCGCTGCATTCCTGCGCGGTCAGGGCCTGCGCCGGCGCGCTCGCCGCAAAGGCTGCAAAGCCCGACACCGCAATCACGCACAACAATCTGGTTTGAATGGTCATCCCTGGTCTCCCGTCATCCCTGGTTTCCCGTTGGTTTCCCGTGGGGGGCATTGGCGTAAGACCATTATCCTAGCGCAACCCCGACTTGCGACAACGCGCCAGCGCGCCTGCGCGTTAAAATATTGTGGCGGCGGGACCGCTGCATGTTCATCCACGGTTCAGCATCGTCGCGCGACGTTTCGGACCTCTTTCCCTCACGAGGTGCCCCATGAAGACGATTTCCACGCTCGCGTCCGCAACCGCCCTTGCCTCCCTGCTGCTGATGGGCGGAGCTTTCGCGCAAACGGCCGCGCCCGCCGCCAAGGACGCCGCTCCGAAGGCCGAGACCAAGGCGCCGGCCGAGAAGAAGCCGCGCACTGCGGAGTCGCTGGAATGCTCGAAGGAAGCCGACGCCAAGGGGCTGCACGGCAAGGAGCGCAAGAAATTCCGCTCCGAGTGCAAGAAGGAGAAGTCGGGCGGCGCCGCTGCCGCGCCCGCGGCGACGAAGTAACTCCCGGACAGATTTGAAGCGGTTCGCTCTCCCCATCGGGGAGGGCAATCGCACATGCGCTCGATCCCTCGGCGAACCCGTCATGCCCGGCCTTGTGCCGGGCATCTACGTCTTGGCTTGCGCGTGGGAATGACGTCGATGGCCAGGAGACCTGCGCGAAGACGCGCTTCGCGCTTTGACCCGGTCATGACGAGTTTGTGGCGATACTGATCGCCATCCCCAGCTTGTTTCGAAGGGTGAAAATCTGTGCGCCACGCGAGCCGGGGCGCAATGCTGCAATCGCGAGATGCATTTGTCGCGTTCACGCGAATTTGCCATAAGGCGGCGTGACCCTGATCCGCGCTTCGATGGCAACGGCCATTCCCGACCGCAGCAAAGTCCTGAACGGGCTCGAGACCCTCGTCATCGGCACCGTCGGCGGCTTGCTGTTTCTGTGGGCAGAATTGCCGGGCGGCCTGATCTCGGGGGCGATGGTCGCGGTCGCGATCGCCGCCTTGGCCGGCCGGCCGCTCGCGGTGCCGGCGGTGTTGACGCAATCGGTGCTGCTGCTGCTCGGCATCTCCCTGGGCTCGCTGATGTCGCAGCAATTGCTGCAGCACATGAGCTCCTATCCGCTCACCATCGGCCTGCTGGCGCTGGCGACGTTCTGCTCGACCTTCGGCTCGAGCCTCTATCTGCAACGCGTCCATGGCTGGGACCAGACCTCGGCTTTCCTTGCCGGCAGCCCGGGCGCGCTGTCGCAGATCACGATCCTCGCCGCGGAAAAGGGCGCCGACGTCGCGGCGATCGCGGTGGTGCAGACCATGCGCGTGATCATTTTGACCGCGGCGCTGCCGCTGGTGCTGGCGCTGACCGGCGTGACGCATGCCGCGCCGCCGCCGTTGCCGACCTCGGTCGCCTCGCCGTTCGGCCTCGTCGCGCTGGTAGGCTTATCGATCGGAGTCTCGCTGCTGCTGCGCTGGATCAAATTCCCCGCCAGCTGGATGTTCGGCGCGATGCTCGCCTCCAGCCTGCTGCACGGATCCGGGCTGGTCGATGGCGGCCTGCCGCCCTGGCTGCGCAACATCGCGCTGGTCGGCATCGGCGCCATCATCGGCACCCGCTTCGCGCGGATGAAAACCTCGACCCTGCTCAGTCATGTCAATGCCGGGCTCGGCTCGTTTGCGATTGCCATCCTGATCTCGGCGGTGTTCGTCGCGGTGATCGGCTTCACCACCCATGTACGGCTCGCCGACGTCGTGGTCGCCTTCGCGCCGGGCGCGATGGACGCGATGCTGGCGCTGGCGCTGACGCTGCACATCGACCCGATCTTCGTCGGCGCGCATCATCTGTCGCGCTTCCTGTTCGTCACCATCTCGACGCCGGGCATCATCCATCTGTTCGGCCGCCCGCAGGACGACGTCGATGATTAGGGCCTCTTTGTCCCGTCATCCTGAGGAGCACCACCGGGTCCGCGCGAAGCGCGGCCCGATGACAGGCTCCGCGCGTCTCGAAGGATGAACGGCCCGGCCGGTGCCCGTCCATGCTTCGAGACGGCTGCTTCGCAGCCTCCTCAGCATGACGGATCGAGAGACGGGCGGGCTTTATCCGTGGAAGCGTAGGATGGGTAGAGCGCAGCGAAACCCATCGGCTTCGTTCCGCAGCAAGGATGGTGGGTTTCGCTTCGCTCTACCCACCCTACGGGCTTATGCCCGCGCGGCTCGCATCACGCCCCAACCGGCGATCGCGGCCATCACGAGCGAGATCAGCACGTTGTAACCGGCCAGCGAGATGCCGAGGAAGCGCCACTGTACCTCGTCGCAGCGGACCACCTTCACCTTGTCGAGCTGGTCCAGCAGCGAGCCGGCCTTGCCGAAATCCACCATCGGGCCCGTGCAATCGGTCGGCCCCGGCCAGAACCCCCATTCGACGCCGGCGTGATAGGTGCCGAGCCCGGCATTGGCGAGCGCGGCGAGGCCGAGGATTGCAAGGCCCGCGAGCAGCACCGGACGCGGCGCGCCGCGGGCGGCCGCGACCGCGACGAGGGCGCCGAGCGGCACCGCGAGGTAATAGGCATAGCGCTGCTCGAGGCAGAGCGGACAGGGCATGATCTCCAGCACGAGCTGGAAGAACCAGGCACCGGCCAGCGTCGCCGCCGCGATGGCGGCAATCGCCAAGGCCGAGGTCAGCGCCGGATTGCCGGCGGCGGAAGCATGCGACGGATGGGCGGTGGCAATCGTCACGTCGGTCCTCCTGCGGGCATCGTTCGGGAGGGTCATTGGCCCTGCTCCAAGGTCGTCGATTGCGGTCGTATCGCGTGAAAATACCGCTGTCGAGGCGCGGGACAATCACATCCGCGCGGGTTGACCGTGACGGCCGCCGTCCGCCGCGGTCAGATCGCATTCAGTCGATGATGCGTGGGAACGCGCAGGCGCCACTGGGTCATCGCCGCTTGCAACTCATCGGAAAAGAAAAGACTCGGATTGAGCAGCCTGCGTTCGTGTGCGTCATCGAGATCGACGAACCGGACAATACCGTTACGCTCGCGCCTCCGTCCCGGAGTAGGTTGCCGCAGCCGCGGCCGGCATAGGCACGGTGGCAGGCGGCCGCCGCCGGGCAAACTCTTCTGTGACCGCCATACGGACGGCGACGGCGTTGCGTCGTCCCTGGGATCACACCCCCCGGAAATTCCGCTGCCGGGGCGCGGGACATCCGGTCCGCGCGGGTTGACCGTGACGGGCCGCCCGCTATAGTCCGCCGCGCTTCGCGACCCCGGCCTTCCCGGCCGGGACCATTGCGAATGCCCCTGTGGCGGAACTGGTAGACGCGCTCGACTCAAAATCGAGTTCCGCAAGGAGTGCTGGTTCGATTCCGGCCAGGGGCACCATTCAGCGCAGCCGTAGCCGACAAGCCATCCGCACGAAGGCTCGTCCCGGCGTAGCCCGAAGGGCGAAGCCGAATCCCGCCCCTGGGCGCCATTCGCGTGCGATCCAGGCCGTAAACATTCGAAAGACCTTCCTCCGGCTAGAGGGGGGCCGGTTTCCTGCCGCGCCCGAGCGCGAATTGACCGACCGGGCCCTCCACGTGGAATTCAAGCCCCGTCATTTTTGCAAACAGATCGATGTTGCAGGTGCCGATTGCGCAGCCACCGAGGCCCATGTCGGTCGCCGTCAGATAAAACGTCTGGATCAGGTTGCCGACGTCCTTCAAGATCAGCGAATATGCGATTGAGCTGTATTTCCAGGAGATCCGCCCAAAGCGCGCGGCGATCGTGATCAGGACCTGCGGTGGACCGGATGTGTCCATGGCAAACTCGGCCGCCGTAGAAAGCGCTTGGAGTTGTTGGGCGGAGGTGTCGATCGCGACAAGCGCGTGGCTGCCCGCGTCATAGTGGTAAAGTCCACGTGCAAGCCCCCCGCAGTTCAAGACCGCCAAGTATAGTTCCAGCTCGTACGCGCCGCCTGCCGACGGATAGGGTCTTGCGCTGTAGGTGACCTCGGGATCGCCGTCAAAATCTGCGCCGATCTTCCATTCCGACAGCACGCGGGCTGTCGTGTCGAGAAACTGCGCGAGCTCGGCGAGCGTGACCGGATGCTGGTCGTCGAAATCTCGTATTGAATGGCGTTCGCGCAACAGCTTCGCGAAGTGCGAGACCGACCCCGACGTGGAGAATTTGCCGAGGTCGATCTTCTTGCCGGGCCAAGGCGGACGCACCGCGGGTAGGGGTGGAACGACGCCCGCATGGGTGAACGCGCCGCCAACTGGATTGGTGTGCCGGCCCTCCGTGCTCCTCGTATGAAACACGAGATCGTGGAAGTCCCAGAGAACGAGATTGCCGTCGCCTTCATTCACCCGAAGGCCGTCGCCGTCTTTCGCATTGAGCTTGATCAGCATCTTGCTGTCGATCAGCAATCCGAGCAGATCGAGGTTCGCGGAGGCCGCATGGCGGCGAAGGTTGCTGATCTTCTGAGGCCGCGACAGGGCAGCGAGGGTGGCAGCGATGGCGGGATCGAAAATCCGAAACAGCGCGCCGGCGCGCGGCGATTCCAACACCATCTCGCTGCCGCGCCGGCGCAGATAGGCGAAGCGCGACAACACAATGGTATCACCGTTCCCCAGCTTTGCGCGTTGTGGCCAGTATTCGGCGACCTGCGGCTCGATGACCACGAGGTCTTGCTCGTCACGCGGAGAGTATAAGCGGTATTCGAGAAATCCATGCCCTGCCAGTCGCCGCACGAGGGCATGAACCTGCCTCGCGAGGACGCCTTTGCCCGCAAAGGAGGCGAGCGGCAGGCCGCTGGTGAGATGTCCCGCACGGTCGACCGCTGCCGCACTGAATTGTCCCAGATTGATCGAGTAGCCGCCCAAGCCTGCAGCGATGCTTCCGTCCGCCTGCATGTGAAGGGAGCAACGACCGTTCAATCGGGCGGCGATGACGGGTGCGATCTTCCTGAGCTTCGTTTTCCGGAAGTTGCGCAACGGGCCAGCCTTCAGGTGTGTGGAAGGAATGGCGTGAGCTCGCTTTCCAGTCGCGGACGATTCAGCAATCCGAGCTTCATCGGAACATCGTAAAGTCGGCCGGGCGCGAAGCGGCGATAGAAATGTCGCAACCCCGGAACGAGCACTCTGACGACGGGCACCTGGACATCGGGCCGCGTCTGGTCGAGCACGAGGAAATCAAATCCCGCGCCGGTGGCAATCTCGATGCAGGCATTGACCTGGTCGCGCGCGTTGTCGTGAACCTTGAGGCTCGGCGCCGACGGCACGATCGGATTGTCGCTGGGGATCAGGAACGGATAATCGTCCAGTCGCAGCGGCGTGACACCGTCCAGCGTCGGCTTCTCGCCACTTCCGCCGCCCATCATGCCAATCGACATGAACTGGGTCAGCTCGGTGAGGGAACGCAGCAGGGCTATGCGGCGATCGAAATGCGAGCCGGAACCGAATTCGATATTTTCGTGCCCGTTCTGCGTCCAATGGATGATCGCCACGTAAGAGGGAATGCCGAGATCGCTGGTGATGTCGAGCACCCAAAGCCTGCGCCCCGCATCGGCAAGCTGGGCTTGCAGATCCCGCACATAGGGATCTTCGAATTGCGCGAGGTCGACTTCTGCACGTTGCAGCCGGTTGTACCACCAGATCGCGTAGGCGTCGCGTTCGACCAGTTCGAGGAAGCCTTGAACGATGGCTTCCTCCCGGGTGTTGCCGGCCGCGCATCCGTTGGAATCGGTGTGGAAGCCGCCATAGAAGAAGTACAAGAGGCCCGTTGGAAGATGTTTGAATCGCTTGTCGCGTAACGACCAGACCGGCGACCACTCCGTCTTGGTCGAGGGATCGAGCGGCTCAGGCACCAGATGTGAATCGTCCGGCTGCGAGGTATGTCTGCTTTGAAACTGCGCGTCGCTGAAAAGCTGTACTTCGTTGGGAAGAAGAGCGTCGCCAGGAGCGAAATCGACAAAGCGGCGCTTCGTCCTGATCTCGTCCCCCTGGAAAATACCCGAATAGCGCTCGATCGCCTCCATCAACGCGCTTGCCTCGCCCTGCTCGGCTGTGGAGCCCTTGCCGAAGCTGCCGCCGCTTAATCCGGATCTGAGTTGGTCGACGTTCCAGGCCGGCGCCGAGAAATTGTGGTAGGCGAAAAAATTCGTGTTCATCGGCAGATCGGCCTCGATCCGCTCGAGCCGTGAGACGACGCCGGTCAGCGGACTGACGTGCTTGCGGAACCGTGCTACGGTGGCTCGCGACGTCACGGCGCGGTAACCGCCGCTGGTCATGACGAGCTTACCGCCCTCCGCGATCTCGATCGGCGCTGCCGCCCGGCGCGGACTCTGCAGCTTCCTGCTGCCACAGGTAGGACACTGCGGGCGTCGCGCGACGTAATGCTTGGCAATGACGGCACCGGTCAGGTCGAAGCTTGCGATGTGATCGCGCAGATCGGTACGAAATCCCGAGGCAATCGCTTTTGCGATTTCAACAGCAGCGAAGTGGATGCCGATCTGTCCGACGGCGTCGCCGACCAGGGGCGATACGGCGACCACCTGCGCCGCTCTGCGATCGAGAAATCCCTTGATCTCCCGATTGCGTATCATGCGATCGAACAGGCAAGTCCAGCAGGCGCTCTCGCCCGGCTTGAACACGGGTCCCACCAGCGGAAACACGCCGGACGGCTGCGCCAGCAGCCAGGGCGTCCCATCGCCAAAGCGCTTTCCGTTCAATTCGACGAGCCGCCGGTCAAGATAGTCGTTCGCCAGTGTGATCGTGAGCTTGGGCGACCGCTTGGTGATCCGAACACCGAGCTTGCTCAAGGCCGCGGCAAGTTCGTTGGCGCCTTTGACATCGATCGCTTCGACCCGCACGGGGCAATCGCGGAGATTCTGTTCTGCGACCTCGGGGGGGAGGCCGAGACTCGCCCAATATCCATCGACGGCGCCTGCGAACGCGTGCGGCGCTCCGCTTACGACATATCGGCGCTCTAGCAGCCGCCTGATCGCTTCCTCGATCTTGTCGGCGGGAAAACTCTTTGAGAGCTGGCGAACGATCTCTGGTGCAGCCTTACCATTTTTGCCGATCGCCGCGGCCACCGCACAATAGAGATCACCGTGCAGGAAGAATTTGCGGTTCTCGGAGTAGAGGCAGACCACATCGGGAGGAATCACATAAGCGGTGAAGTTCGGCGCGAATCGCAAAATGCCCTTGCGGCTCTGCCTCGCGGTGCGGCTCTTGCCATTGACTGTCATCGGGGCGGCACGCTGATCCTGTTGCTGTCACTTCCGATCGCCGGCGCGCGGCCGACCATTGGCATCGCGCGACTTGTGCGCCGCGTTCGGCCACCGGCATTCTGCGAGCAATTTGGATCACACTCGCCCACCATCGGCAAGCTGATCAGCCAGGCGCGGCGAATGGATAACGAAGCAAAAATTTGGCCGGGTCGTTCGGGCGCCCGGCCAATAAAATCGCGACGTGTCGACGCCCAGTCAGTGAGCGCTAGCACCAGCGGCAGCGGCCCCAGGATGCACAGCAGCCTGCGCATGAGACCAATGGCACGCCTACGCCGATCCAACCAACGCCGCAGCCGCCACATCCACCGCAACCGACACCGCAGCGGCAGCCTCTGCAGGCCCTGCATCCTCCGCAACCCCTGCAGCCTCCGCAAGCTCTGGCGCCTCCGCAGCCACGGCAACCACCGCATCCCCGCGCGAGCAGCACGCGGCCTCCGACGCTTTCATCGTCGATGAGATTGAGGTGGAAGGTGGCGAGACTGACGTCGGCGAGTTCTTCCTCACTGAGCGTCGTCATATGGCCCGGCGCGAAGTTCGGCTTGTGTTGAACGTCGCCGGAGGGCACGGCGGAGGCATATGCGCTGCCCGCGAGCGAAAAAGTCAGACCCGCTAATCCCAGCGCCGGTACCGCGGCGTTGGTCGTTCGCTTCTTTCTCGAAGCTTGCTTCGCTCGCTGCATGGCCGCATCCTCCCAGTTTGGAAGAAAGGACTTCCGAAGGACGATCTTACGCCGAGCGAACGAGGCAGACAAGAATTACGGTATACACAAAATGTAATAGAGCTCGTTCTGATTGCATTCATCTTCATGAACGATATCGCGCAATTTGGTCGATTAAATCGAGAATCCGCGCCCGTGGAGCGGATTGCAACGGGTGCAATTTGATGCAGTGCGCAATCGTCGGCCCGCTTGAACGGGGAAATTAGCTTGGTCGATCAACTCGGACGCTTCGCTTGGTATGAGTTGCTGACGACGGACATGCCGGCAGCAGCTGCTTTTTATGGCAAGGTCATCGGCTGGGCGGTGGAAGATGCGTCGACTCCGGAATTCGCCTACACGCTGCTTACTGCAGGCGACGCCCCGGCAGTTGGACTCATGCATCTCCCGGAAGAAGGGCTGCGATTGGGAGCGAGGCCGAGATGGGTCGGCTACATCGCCGTCGATGACGTGGATGCGAAAGCCGTGCAGATCCGCCGTCGTGGGGGCGCCATTCTGGTAACACCGACCGCCAGCAATATTGGCCGAATTTCGGTGGTCGCCGATCCGCAAGGAGCGACGTTTGCACTGGTTTCTGGGCTAACATATGGCCAACGGCAGTCCAGCGGATTGGACGAGCCTGGACGCGTGGGCTGGCACGAGTTGCTGGCTGAAGACCGGAGCAAGATCTTCCCGTTTTACGGCGAGCTTTTTGGCTGGCAGAAGGCTCACGCTGGAACCGGGCCGGCCGACCTGTATGAATTGTTCTCGGCGGCCGGCCAGACGATCGGCGGAATGCTCACCAAACTTCCGAGCGTATCGCAACCCTGCTGGCTCTATTACTTCAATGTCGACGACATCGGCGCGGCTGCCAAGCGCGTTGATGCTGGCGGGGGCCGGGTCCTCCAAGGTCCAATCGAGTTGCCCGATGGTTGCTGGATCTTGCGATGTGCCGATCCCCAAGGCGCTCTATTTGCGCTGCAGGGAGCCTGGGATCAGAAAGGCACCGGGCGACCTTCCGCCTCGGAAGTCAATTGGTCCGCCAGGTGGGGTGATGTCGCTTCACAGGGCAAATTGGTCCTTCACAAGACGAAGCGCTAGGTCGGAACGTTTCGACCTTGTCCGCACCAGAATTATATAGGTATTTAAATTAGGTAGAGGTGCGCAATCGTATTCTGAATGGTGCACCACGCTTAGCCCTTGCGGGCTTCGCGTGGCGCGGCCATGCGATGGCCGCAAGGGCGAAGCGTGTCCGGCGGAGCTTGAGCACGCGAAAGCGAATACGGACTGGCGCCTCCCAAGAAGCTCTCTCACTGGTTCATGATCGGCGGCTTATCCTTGGCGGACCTGAGGCTCGGCAACGCGTCCTCGTCCGGACAGCCCCAACCGCGGTGATCAAATTACCCGCCATCGCGCGGACCACGCCTGAGGTCTTCGGCAGCGTCGCGGCCGCCGGACGAGACGTACCGGCCATATTTTGGCCATAGCCCGTTTCTTAAACGCCTGCGCGGGCCATGCCCCGCCTTCGTTTTGCGTCGCCTGACCGATCCGGTCGCTTCGCAAGCCAATCGCAGATCATCGCTGCGCTTCCCCCCACAACATGGATGGTCTGCCAACAGCAAGAAGGACTTTGTAATGCGTAAACTTCTAGCCGCTGTGGCGGTTCTTTTGGCGTTCGCTTCAACTGCCGAAGCCCGCGGCCGTCACCATCATCACCGGCACTATGCACATTCCGGTCGCCCGGCCGCGTGGTGCGGCTGGTTCATGCGCACCCAGGTCGGCAGCGATCCCGGTCCGCAATTCAATCTGGCCCGATCCTGGGCGCGCTACGGCAGCAATGCCAGCGGCCCTTCGGTCGGCACCATCGTGGTTTGGCGTCACCACGTCGGCAAGATCGTGGGTCAGGAGAACGGCCAGTGGATCGTGCAGAGCGGTAACGACGGGCATGCCGTGCGCACGCGGCCGCGCTCGCTGGCTGGCGCCATCGCATTTCGAAATGCCTACGCTTCGTTCTAAGGCGCGATGAGATTGGATCGAATCGTCACCGCGCTTTAGCCTCTTGTTTGAGCATGATCTCCGCGCAAACGCTGCGCGTTTGTCGCGAGGGAAAACCGCTGCGCACTTTTCCGGATCATGCTTGGGGAACCTCGACGCTTCAGCTGACATGCGAGCTTGCGACATCCGGCGGTATACGAACCGTTCATGATCGCGGCTTACGCTGAAGCGGGGTTTCGCCCTGAAGCCCTCAGACGGGCGCCGTCATCTGTGTTGACCAGATGGCGGCGCCTTTTTTCAGGAGCGAATTGGCTTGCCCCAGAAATCGAAAAAAGTCGCGACGCCCTCCCAGACGGTTTCTTACTGGTCGGCCGCTTACGTGAGTTTCCGCAACGGCGTGACGGTTTTCGCCGTGACCGGCGGCGTGCTCGGGTTTCTGTTGGTCGCCAAGCACTATCTGTGAACGACGGACAGCGCTTTAGCGCTTTCCGAGGCTCTTCAGATACGCGCAGAACATGTCGGCCATTGCGTCGGCATAGGCTTTGATCTCCGCGAGCGTTCGCGGGCTCTGCGAAAAATCCTTGCCCACCGTGCTTAGCATCGTCGTGATCAGATCGCCGGCCATCGCGCGCACCGCGTCGGACGCTTGCGGCAATGCCTCGCGCATGAAGGCCTCGACGATGCGCTCGCCCGATGCCCGCGCTTCGCGCGCCTCGGGCGCATCGCGATAGAGCGGCGCGGCGTCGCTCAGCGCGACGCGCACCGCGGCCTCCTCGCATTCGGAGCGGATGAAGGCGTGCACCAACGAACGCAGCCGATCCAATGGCGGCCGCTTGGCATCCTCGAGGATGTCACGCAGCAGGCGCGTGGTCTGCCGCCACTCGTCGCTCTGCAACCGGAACAGGATCGAGGCCTTGTTCGGGAAATACTGGTACAGCGAGCCGACGCTGACGCCGGCCTTCTCGGCCACCCGCGCCGTGGTGAAGCGCTGCGCGCCCTGCTTCGTCAAAACCTGAACAGCCGCATCGAGAATCGCCGTGACGAGCTCGGTCGAGCGGGCCTGTTGCGGCTGTTTTCGCGAGGAAATTGAGGAGCTTCGCCGTTCGGTCATGGACGTCCTGGGGAATGCGATTAGCGAATGCGAATAATTATTCGTATTTCTGGCGAGGCGCAAGGACGCGCCGCTTTCACACCGGAGACCGACATGACCACCCTCATTTCACCCACGCTCGTGGGCCTGCTCGAGCGCCTGTTCGCGCAAGCCTCCGCTGCGGTCGAGGAAACCCGGCTCGCGGTGGCCGACCTTTCCGACACCGAACAGGCGCGCCTGATGCGGAGCAAGACCGACTACCGCGCGCTGTACGGCCGGCTGAGCAATGTGCCGCTCGCGGTCTCGCGCGAGACCGGCGCGCTGCTCTACATGCTGGCGCGCGGCAGCCGTGCGCGGAACATCGTCGAGTTCGGCACGTCATTCGGCATCTCGACGCTGCACCTTGCCGCCGCGCTGCGCGACAATGGCGGCGGGCGCCTGATCACCAGCGAGTTCGAATCGTCCAAGGTGGTGCGTGCGCGGGACAATCTCGTCGCCGGCGGGCTCGATGACCTTGTCGAGATCCGCGAGGGCGATGCACTCCAGACGCTGCGCGCAGGTCTGCCCGATACGATCGACCTCGTGCTGCTCGACGGCGCCAAGGCGCTCTATCCCGATATCCTCGATCTCGTGGAGAGCCGTCTGAAGCCGGGCGCCCTCGTCGTCGCCGACAACGCCGACGACAGCCCCGACTATCTGGCGCGCGTGCGCTCGCCGGCGAACGGCTACATGTCCGTACCGTTCGGCGACGACGTCGAACTGTCGATGCGGTTCGGCTGAGGCGGATGACCAGAAAAGCGCGCGGTCAGGCTGCCTTGATCTTGTCGATGATGGCAGACAGCCGCGCGCGCTTTGCAGGATCGGTGACGTATTGGAGACTGGCTTCGAGGTCGCGAAGGACACTGCTCACTTTCCATTTCGCTTGCCCCTCGGCAACCACCTGCATTGCCAGTTCTTCGGCCTTGTCGGGATCACCAAGGTCAAAGGCCGCGGCAAGCTGCGTCGGGCGCAGCCATTCGTCGGCAAGTTGCAATCGTCTGGCCCGTTCGCAGGCGGCAATCGCGACCCGCACAGTGGCCTGCGCAAGATCCTCGTCGCCCGGATTTCCCCGGGCGCGATAGAGACGGGGCAGGTTGCTGGAGCAATAATAGGCGTTGAGATCGAGCTCCATACCCTGCTGATAACAGTCGATCGCCTTCTCGAGCTCCTCCTTGCGGCGAGGAGAGTCGGCTGGTGCGCCTCTGGCGAGGCGTTTGTGGCGGCCACCCATCAAGCCGAGCCGTTCCGGCGTCAGCCCCGCGAAATCAATCAATGTCTGTATCTCGGCAATGGCCTGGATGTCGTCGCCGGCCTGGGCCGCGGCAAATGCACGATTCTCCTGCACTTCAGGCTCGTTGGCGAAGCGGTCGGGAAGTCTGCCGATGAAATCCAGCACGATGTTCCAGTCGGCGGCATCATTGACGCAGTCGCGCAGCATCAGCAACAAAGCGAGCGCCTTTGCATAAGTGGCGGGCGGACTTCCCTCGGTCGCGATCAGCGCTTGGGCCCGCGCCATGCGCTGATCCGTGGGCGCCGCGCGCACCGCGCGTATCTTGGTCTGAAACGCGGCTTGCTCGGCGAGCTGGCTCCGCATCGTCATCGCCTTGCGCGGGTCGACATTGTCTGGATAGCCCGGGATCGACTGGTGCATCGGCGAAATCCCGTCAGCAAGCGCCTTGATGGGATCCTTGATCGCGGCCTGCATGGCTGCCGCGGTCGCCTCGGTGATCTCGCCCTCGGGCAGCGGATAGCGGACGGTTCGCATCTGCACGACATCGAACAATTGTTTGGACCAGTCGGCCGCAAGCAACACGCACCCGGTCTTTTGCGATGCGTGGCGGATACCGACCTCGTAATAGACATTGCCGTTCGGAATCGTCATGTCGGCCAGCACGAGATCGGCGAAGTAGATCCGTTCCAGCATTTCACTGACGATCAATGCGCTGGTGTCCTGGTCGGCACGCACCGGCTGATAACCGAGCGCCTTGATCGCGGGTACGTAGGCGCGATCCCACAATGCGTTAAAATCGATCTCGGCTGGACCAAACTTGGGATCGGCCTGGGTCGGCTTGCGGCCATAGGGCATGATCATGAAACACGACGGCATATCGCAATTCCTTCAGTCCCATAGTTTCTTCGTATCCAGCCAGTAAACCCACGTCGTCTTGCGCCCGGCCTCATCCATCAGGTGCTTGGCGCCGCCGGGACCATCGCCGCCTTCGCCATTCCACAGGCAGACAAAGGCGAGCTTCCTGTCGCCAAATCGGGCGGCCCGTTCCAGCATCCATTGATTTTCGCGCTCATAGGCGTTTTCACCGGCCGGCAGCGGCCCCAGTTCGTCGGGCATGACATGGAGCGTGGCTCGCGATTTCGCCGCGAGATAGCGCGCGCGCCAGTTGCCGCCAGCGAAATCGACCGAGCCGGCAAGGAACGTCGGTTCGTCGAATGGAATATAGATTTCAAGCTGCATGCCCTTCGCGAGGGCAGCTTCCGCAAACAACAGATCGCCGCCGCAGGCGCCGCCGCAAATGGCGAGATCACCCTTGGTAACACCGATCTTCGCAAGCGCGTCGGCGATCGCAGCGGCCGCAACAGGCTCCTTGTCCGGCGGAAAGCGTGGCGTTTTTCGATCTGGCGCATCGATCATGTGACCGCTGAAAAGGACCACCGTGTTCGGCGATCCGGCATCTTGCTTTGTGGACATCGCGACACCTGGACGAATGACTGGATCATCATGTCTCGGTGACGAAGATAGCCGAAGGCGAATTGGTTGTCGAAACTGCGACTTGCGTGTCGAGATGGCACCTCGCGCGGCATCACGTGAGATCGAAGGCCGGCGGGAAATGTTCCGGCTTGAGCTGCCTGACGGCTGCGAGCCGTCCGATCTCGGCAAGCTCGTCCATGTTGTTCGGGTCATCCATCGCGGCGATCTTCGCCAGCGCGTCCGGCGTCCGGTCGATCGCGACCGTCTTCTTCAACCAGGCGGTTTCCAGCAGCACGTTGTAGCGCGCATAGGTCGCGAGTTGCGGTCCGACCCGACTGTCCGCCACCATATCTTCCACCGCGCGATCGATCGACCAGGGCGTCAGGCAGTTGGTCAGCCATTGCAGCATGCCGTGATTATGCCGTCCGCAATCGTCCATGAGCGATTGCAGCGAGCGCAGGCCCTGCTCGGCCGCCGGCATGTGAACGATTTCTTCCGTCGAGAAGGTCGACTTGAACACGCCGGTGCCCGCCGAGATGAGCAGGAGATTGTCCCTGCCGGTTTGCCAGCGAAAGCCATGGCCATGGAGCGACGCCAGCATCAGGAGCTGCAGCGCAGGATCGTTAAACGGGCTGACGCCGCCATCGACGAAGGCGCCGCTGACCGTGCCGCCGGAGCGCGACGAGATCGTGATCTCCTGGGGACTGAAATAAGTCGGCGCCGCGGTGCTGGCGCGCACCACTTGCGTCAGCCGCAGCCCGCCGTCCTGCTTGGCAAAGGGCGCGTCCGGATGGTTGTGCAGCGGCCAGGGACTGCCGGTATCGAGCCGCTTGGTCATGATCATCAGGCCGGTACGGATGCGATCGCCGCCGAGCGAGGTGTCGGCGCCGAGTTGCGCGTCGAGAGCGTGCTGCAGGGCATCCGACTTGAATTTCGGCGCCAGCAGCCCGCGCCGCCAGAACGAACCCTGGAAGACGTCGGTGCCGATGCCGCGATAGAGCCGCTTCAACGCGTCGGCCGTCATTCCGCAGGCCAGTCCGGCAGCGATGATCGATCCGGTCGAGGTGCCGCCGATCAGATCGAAATAATCGCAAAGCAGGAGATCGCTGTTGCCGAACCGCTTGCGCAACATCGCCTCGATGGCGCTGACATATTCGAGCGTCAGGATGCCGCGGATGCCACCGCCATCGAGCGCCAGTATCCGCTTCGGCCCGAATGCGCGATCGAGATGCTGCTGCTTGGTTTTCGGCATAACTGCCCCCCGACTATGACTTTTGCTGATCTCGATACGGCCCGACCGATTACGGCCGAAGGCTCAATTGGTCGCGCGCCTGCGCAAACGGCGCCGGGGCATAAAATGAAGCGATGCGTTCGACACATCAGCTGAGTTTCGAAAAATTTCAGCGAGTCCATTCCGGAGCCCGACAAGCGTCGCGCGCCGGGTCCCTGGGTATCTTGCACATGGCACACCCTAAGGTATAGTGAGATAAATCACTGGCAGGCGGTTTTTCTTTTTCGCGCCCGGCGATCGCAGATTTCAGAGACGAGCTATCATTGAGCTCGCGGCAGGATGTGCAGCCGCGGCATTCGGCCGATGAGACACGGCCAGCCGTCGCATAAGATTCATGCAGATCGGGTTTTGCCATGCCAAATGATTTCTCGGTCTTTATCAGCCATCGCGCCGAAGACAGGTTTCTCGCGCGCCTGCTCAAGGCGCGGCTCGAATATCTCAGCAGCCTGGACGGCCAGCGTCCGGTGCAATGCTTCGTCTGCGAGGAAATTCCCGGCGGCTCGGAATGGCGGCAATGGATGATCGACAACACGGCGAAGGCCGATTGCCTGATCTTCATCCACACCAATGCCGAGCACAATTGGACCTGGTGCGCATCCGAGATTGCCCAGTTCGACGGTTACAAACGCGCGCTGAAGCTCATCTCCAAGGTGCTGTGGTTCTCGGTCGACTCTTCGCCTTCGTTTCCGATGCTGGCGGAGAACGAGTTCTACGGAATCGGCGAGGACGACGTCCGGCGATTCCTCGAAGACCTGTTCGTGAAGCCGACCTTCGGTCCTGCGCCGCTGCGGCCGCGACTGAACGCCAACTACGCGCCCAAGTTCAACGAGGCGGCGAAGGACATCCACGCGCAGTTCCTGCAGATCACCCGGCCGGAAGAGCTGTTCCGCCTGCGGCTTCGCATCGTGTTCAGCGACGAATTGTCGTTCCGGCAAAAGGCCGAAACGCTCAGGCCATTGCCCCCAGCCGATCGCGCGCGCGGCTTCCTGAAGGATGCCGTGCTGGAGGCGGATGCCGGCACCACCACGCTGTTGTCCGGCCCTGATACGGCGGAGCTCGACTGGGAGGATCTGCTCCGCGCGCAAAACCGCTACGACAGCGGGGCCTGGCTCGACGAGCTGACGAGCTATGTCGCGAACTCGTTCGCCGACTTGGATATCGCCAGCCGGCGCAGCCGCGAGCAGGTCCTCAGCCCGATCTTCCGCGATCTGAAGCTGTATCAGCCGGTCATTGCCCGGCTCGAATATCTCGACAGCACGCCGTTCTCGATCGTCATCATCTTCGTGCCGATGCCGCCATTCAGCGAGGATCCCCGTCTGATGGTCGCGCAGAACATGCCGAAGGACATCGTCTTCCTGTCGATCCTGCTGCGGCTGGCGCGGCGCTTCCGGTGGTCGTTCCTCGAGCCGCTATACAACGCCGTCGAGGGCCTGGACGATGACTTCAGCGCCAAGCGATGGGACGATCTGCTGGAGCGCTACCACGAATGCCTGGAAAACCTGGATTCGATCCTGCGACAGGGCAATATGCGCGAGCTCGAAACCGTCGGCGACATCAAGTCGGCGATCAACATCTCCGACGATGCGCTGCTGAAGGAGATGTTCAAGGATTGGGGGACGTTTCAGACCCGGCTGGCGCAGGCCATCGAGAAGAAGTCGCCAAGCGACGTCAGGCAGACGCTCGAGCCCTGGCTGAAGCGCAACAAGGACTTCATGAAACAGCTGCTCGTCGAAACCCAGGGCAAGGTGGAGAAGCTGCGGCCGCTGGAGGCCCGCTAGAGCAGAAGGAGCGCAGAACTGGCTCGGCCGAAGCCTGCGCTCAGATCATCGCAGCGACGCGTTCCAGGCCGATCAGGCGCGCCAGCGAACGAACCTCGTTCTTCTGATCCTCGCGGAGCTGGAACAGCAGCGGCATCGCCGCCGACTTCAGCTGCTGGACCTCCTCGGAGTCCGGATCGATCGGCATGCTGCCGGATGCGGGATCGCCCTGGCGCTTGGCGTGGATCTTGCGGGCGACGGCGCGCAATGCGGTCTCGACCGCCGGCCAGTAATATTCCTGAGACGACGACAGCTTGAGGCGGTCCTTGATGCCGGCGATCTGGGCGTCGCTCAGCAGCGCGTAGCTCTTCTGCGGCGCCGGCTTGGCCGCAGCCTTGGGCTTCGGCGGCGCCGGAGCGACCGGCGCGGGCTCGGCGGCCTTCGGCTGAGCCGCATCGACGGGGTCGGTGATCTTCGGCAGGCCGATATCGGCGGGCTCGACGGAGGCATAGGCCTGGCGCACCGTATCGGTCGCGCCCGGAATCGCGGCTTGCGCCCGCAACAGGAGCGGAGACGGATTGGCGGAAGGCTCAATCGGCTGGGGCGCCTCAAACGAGGCCGCGGCAAGCGTCGTGACGGCGAGCTTGTCCTGCTTGCTGGCACGGTTGGCGACCGGGCCAACGTCGGCCTGCGCCGCCGGCAGGCTGTCACGGCCCAAAATGGCTGTTATCGCGGCGCCGGCGAGGAGGAAGCATGTCAGCGCGGCGAGGGTGATGGCTCTGGTCAAAAACTACTCCATTGCCGGCCGGTGTCACCGCAAACTGCGCGTGAAATGCGGCGGTACCGTGCCGTGACGACGCCAAATAGGTGAAATTGTCCCGAAACGGCCGGAAAATCAGGCCGCGATGTCGAGCTCATAGGCCTCTTGGATGTCGGCGACGATCTCATGCGCCGTCCAGAGCGCGCCGGGCTGGACCGTGTGCATGCTGACCGTCCAGTTGGTCCGGCGGGTGCGCGGCGTGCTGACAATGTCGAATTCGACCTGACGGCACAGCGGATGCCGCTGCAGGGCGTAGAACACCCGGGTCCGGAGCTCGTCGAGCGATGCCGGGGTCTTGGAGAGCGCCTCAAAGGCCATGTCGCATTCCCACAAACTGCCAGGCGGCCAGCCGTGGCCGCCCGTGACGCTATTGTTGGGACTGGCATGGTTAATGCCGCGTTAAGCGGGTGAGCGCGATTTGAGCGGCTGCTGTTTCGCGGCGGATCAGGCGAGCCGCACCCGTCCGCTCGCCGCCTCATACTCCGCGATCGTCTGCGCCACGAGCTCGTCGACGCCGAGCACCCCGGTGACCCCGGAGGTGGAATGACCGCCGCTCCAGATATCGCGCCAGCGTTTGGGGCGGCTTTCGCGGGCGCCGATGTCGATGTCCTTGCCGATGTCGATCGCGCCGCGCGCCGGCAGGTCGTCGGGATCGAGACCGGCGGCCTCGATCGAGGGCCGCAGCATGTTGGTCTGCAGGCCGGTGAACGCCGTCGTCAACAGGATGTCGTCGGCGGTGGCGTCGACCAGCATCTGCTTGTACCTGCCGTCCGCCATGCTCTCGCGCGTCGCGATGAACTTGGTGCCCATATAGGCGAGGTCGCAGCCGAGCGCCTCCGCGGCACGGAGCGCGTGGCCGTCGCTGATGCCGCCGGCAAGCACGATCGGACCTTCGAAGAAGCCGCGCACCGCGCGGACGAACACGAACGGATTGAGCCAGCCGGTCTGCCCGCCGGCACCCGCAGTGAGCAGCACGAGCCCGTCGGCGCCGGCCGCGACCGCGCGCTCGGCATGGCGGATCGAGGCGACGTCGGCGAACACCAGCGCGCCGGCATCGTGCAGAGGGCCAAGCACCGGCGCGGGCGAGCCGACCGAGGTGATCACAAGCTCCGGCTTGTGCCGCAGCAGCACGGCGAGATCCTGGGCCAGCCGCGTGTTGGAGCGATGCACGATCAGGTTCGGGCAGATCGGCGCGGCTGCTTGGCCACTTGCATCGGCATGTGCCTGCAGGCGGCGCGCGATGTCGCCGAGCCAGGCATCGAGCTGTTCCGTCTCACGGCAATTCACCGTCGGAAACGAACCGATCACGCCGTTGCGGCAGGCAGCTACCACCAGCTCGACACCGGAGACCAGGAACATTGGTGCTGCAATCAGCGGCAGCCGGAGGCGATCGCGAAAACGCGCGAGAAGATCGGCGGACAAGTTGTTTCTTCCCATCATCATTGTGTTAGCGTTGCCGCCAACATTGGCACGACAAAAGCCAAAGACAAAGGCGGGAGGGACAACGAGATGAGCAATCCGCTCTATGCATTTCCGGCAGTGTGCGAACAGACCTTGCGGGCGCTGGCGCGCTATCCGTCGCGCACCGCCTTCGCATGGCCGGGCGGCTCGCTCAGCTATCAGGGCGCGACCGACCTCATTGGACGAATGCAGGGCGTGTTCATGCGGCTCGGCTTTGCGCCTGGCACCCGCGTCGCGCTGCTCACCGCCAACCGCGCCGACAGCTGGTGCGCCGGCGTCGCCGCGCAATTGTCGCGGCTCGCGATCACCTGGCTGCATCCGCTGGGCTCGCTCGACGACCAGCTGTTCCAGATCGAGGATTCCGAAGCGCAGATGCTGATCGTCGACGGCATCACGTTTCGCGATCGCGGCGGCGAACTCGCGACGAAGGCACAGGGCCTCAAGACCGTGTTCACGCTCGGCCCGGCGGATTACGGCGCCGACCTGTTGCAGGTGGCCGAGGATGCCGGCAGCGCGAGCGCGAAGAGCTTCGCCCGCGAGGACGACATCTCGACCTTGAACTACACCGGCGGCACGACAGGCAAATCCAAGGGCGCGCTGCGCTATCACCGCGAATATGGCGGCTTCGCCGCCGCCATCCTCGCCGATTTCGAGATCCCGGAGACGCCGCGCTACCTCACGGTGGCGCCGATCAGCCATGTCGCCGGCACCAAGGTGCTGCCGACGCTGATGCGCGGCGGCACGGTGCACATGCTGAAAGGGTTCGATCCGGACGCCGTGTTCACGACCATCGCGCGCGAGAAGATCAACTTCACGCTGTTCGTGCCGACCATGATCTATGTGATGCTGGATCATCCCGCGCTCGACAAGACCGACCTCTCCTCGCTCGAGCTCCTGCTCTACGGCGCGTCCGCGATGTCGCCGAGCCGGCTGGTCGAAGGCATCGAGCGGATCGGCCCGGTGTTCTCGCAGCTTTACGGCCAGACCGAATGCTATCCGGTCTCGGTGCTGCGCAAGGCGGATCATGACCCGAAAACGCCGGACCTGTTTTTGTCCTGCGGCTTCCCGATCACCGCCTGCCAGGTGAATATCCTCGATCAGGACGACCAGGAGGTCGCGACCGGCGAGGCCGGCGAGATCTGCGTGCGCGCCACGCATGTGATGGCCGAATACTGGAAGCGGCCGGACATCACGGCGGAGACGCTGAAGAGCGGCTGGCTGCACACCGGCGACATCGCGCGCATGGACGAGCGCGGCTACATGTTCATCCTCGACCGCAAGAAGGACATGATCGTCTCCGGCGGCTTCAACATTTTTCCGCGCGAAGTCGAAGATGTCCTGTCGCAACATGCCGACGTCGCGATGGTCGCCGTGGTCGGCGTGCCCGACGACAAATGGGGTGAGGCCGTCACCGCCGTCGTGGTCGCGCGCGAGGGCGCTGTGCCCAACGCCGACGAGCTGATCGGCCTGGTGAAGGCGAAGAAGGGCTCGGCGCACGCGCCGAAGCAGATCCAGTTCGTCAAGGAGCTGCCGATGACCGGCGTCGGCAAGGTCGACAAGAAGGTGCTGAAGGCGCGCTTCTGGACCGGCCGCGACCGCATGGTGGGGTAGGATGCTCGCGCGACGATTGCCGATCCCGTCATCCCCGCGCAAAGGCTTCGCCTTTGTCGCTGGAGGTGCGCGCTCTCGCGCGCCTCGAAGGATGCACGGCCCTGATGTTTCAGCGCGCGCTATCTCTGCTTGCGGCACCAGCCGGGCCGGCGCCCTTCGAGGCTCGCTCCGCTCGCACCTCAGGGTGACGGGGAGAGAGTGGAAGGCGCGGCAAGATCGTCAGTGCCGGTTGCGGCCGCACGCTGCTGCATCCCCTGCCCGAGCAACCGATCGAGCCGGTCGCGCAGTTGATCCTGGTGGTAGGGCTTGGCCAGCCGCGGCAGGTCGACCTGGGTGCCGTCGGGCAGTTCGGCATAGCCGGTGGCGAGCAGGACCAGGAGCTGCGGCCGCACCTTGCGCGAAGCCGCGACGAGTTCGATGCCGGTCATGCCGGGCATCACGTGATCGGTCATCATCAGGTCGATCTCCTGGTCGCTCCTGAGGATCTCGAGCGCCTGCGGTCCGGAATTGACGCCGATCACGCGGTGACCGAGGTCCTCCAGCATTTCCATGGTGGACATCGCGATCAACGGATCATCGTCAACCAGCAGGATCACCGCCGAGCGCTTGATCGTCTGCGCCGCAGGCGCCGGGCTCTCGACTTCCGGCACCGCCGTTGCAATCGGCAGCACCAGCGCAGCCGTGGTGCCCTCGCCGACCGCGCTCGACAGCTGCAGCTCGCCGCCGAGCTGCACGGCGAGCCCATGCACCATCGACAGGCCGAGCCCGGTGCCCTTGCCCACCGGCTTCGACGAGAAGAACGGCTCGATCGCGCGCTTCAGCACATCCGGCGACATGCCGGTGCCGCTGTCGATCACCGAGAGCTTCAAATAGTCGCCAGGCTGCAGCGTCGGATCATTCTTCGCCTGCCAGGCCGCGAGGCGGATCTCGATCACGCCGCCATCCGGCATCGCGTCGCGTGCATTGATCGCAAGGTTGAGGACCGCAAGCTCAAGCTGGTTGCTGTCGACGCAGGCCAGCGGCAGCCCCTCCGGAATGTCGAGCCGCAGCATGATGCGCGGTCCGAGCGAGCGCTCGAGCAGATTGCTCATATCGCGCACCAGCGCGCCGAGATCGACCGGCACCGCGCGCAGATCCTGCTGCCGCGCGAATGCCAGCAGCCGCTGCGTCAACGACGCGCCGCGCTCGGCGCCCTGCAATGCGCCGTCGACCAGGCGACGCAGGCGCGGATCCTCCGGCATGCGCTTGCGCAGCAGATCGAGATTGCCCATCACCGCCATCAGCAGATTGTTGAAGTCGTGCGCGACGCCGCCGGTCAGCTGGCCGATCGCCTCCATCTTCTGCGCATGGCGGAGCTGTTCCTGCGCCCGCTCGCGCGCGGCGACCTCCTTCATCAGGTCGGCGGTGCGCTGCTCGACCCGCTGCTCCAGCGTCGCGGTGAGTTCGGCAAGCGCGGTGCGCTCGGCGGCAAGCTGCGCCAGCAATGCCTCGCGTTCGATCTCCGCGGTCTTGCGCGCGGTGATGTCGGAGCAGACGCCGACCAACGAGCGGAGGACGCCGTCGGGCCGCCGCACCGCACGGGCGCGGACATCAACCCAGTGCTCGGTGCCGTCGGGCCAGATGTTGCGGTATTCGATCCGATAATCCGAGCCGGTGCGCAACGTTTGTTCGACGATCTCGCTCCGGCGGGCGCGGTCGTCGGGATGCACCGCGTCCAAGAGATCCTGATAGGTGAAGGGATCGCCCGGCCTGCGCCCGAAATAGGTCTTGCAGGTCGGCGACGCCTCGAGCTCGAAATCCGGCAGATGGAGCTCGAGCGCGCCGAGATGACCGGCATTGAGCGCAGTCTGCAGCAGACCTTCGCTCTCGGTCAGATCCTCGAGGATCTGGCGGGTCTGGTATTGACGGCGGCGGCCGCGCACTGTCGCGGCGACCAGGCTTACCAGCGTGGTCGGATGAAACGGCCGCTCGATGAAGGTGACATTGCCGAGCGCCCGGCCGAGCCGCGCGGCTTCGGGATTGCGCTCGGATCCCCCCTTCTCGCTGATCAGCACGATAGGAAAGTCCGACCATGACGGCTGCTCGTTCAACCAGTGCGTCAGGCCGGCGAGATCGGCGGCCCTGATCACCTCGTCGGCAATGATGGCAAGGCCCGCCCCGTTCGCGATCTGGCGCTCGAGCTCGGCGAGGTCACCGCAGATGTTGGCGTAATAGCCGGCTTCCTTGATCAGGTGGGCAGTCTTGACGGCGTCCCGCTCGCTCGCGGCGAGGATGACCGCGCGTTCCGAGGACGGACCAGGCTTCATCGCGTCTGTCCCTGCGGCGGCCGGCCGTCGACACCGGCCGGCACATCACACAACCGCCGGACGGCCATGGCCACGATGCCGGCGGCGGGATCAATACGCATCATGGGACCCCCTAACGGGAGCGAAACTCGCACGTGCCGCCAACCGTTCCCGGGAAGCGGAGTTATTTTTGCCGCAGGGGCAGTCGCTTGGCGCTCCCGCACTGCGAATCGGTGAAACAACCCCATGCACCGTAGACGTGACTGGAGTTCGCCTTCCCCCTGAAAGGGGGAAGGTCGGGATGGGGGTCAGCCCCAGGCGATGCTGCAAGTGGAGAGAGCTGATCCCCACCCGCTTTGCTCTGGCGAGCAAAGCGACCTCCCCTTTTCAAGGGGAGGTCGAAGAAGCGTAGCGCGTCCTAGCGCCGCTCGATGACCAGGCTCTGGACCGCCTGGCCGAAATAGCCGCGCTGATCGGCGAGCCGCGACATTGCAAGCCCGGCGCCGTCGGACCCGATCCAGGACTGGCCATCGAGCAGGATCCAGTCGCCGACCGGCTCGCGCGCGAGACTCACCGAGAGATCGGCGTTGATGAAGGTCCATTGGCTGAAATCGAGCGCCGGCGAGGTGCCGTTGGAGAAATCCGAGGCAACCACTGCCCGCATCGCCTGCGAGACGGCGGCGCCCGCAATCAGCGGGCGGTCGACGCGGAACCAGATCGCGCCGGGTCCCACCACGCCGAAGCGGCCGCGCGCGGCCCGCATCGAGATGCATTTCACGAACGGACTGTTCGCAAGGTTGCCCGGCTCGATCATACTTTCGTCGGGGCCCGGCAGATCGACGGCGAGCGCGGCGACGTCAGGCGGCAGCTCGGCCGCCTGCTGCTTGATCTTCAGCACGCTGGCCGAAACGACCACGACACCGTCGGCGAGCAGCCTGACGCCGCAGAGCTGGATCTTGCGGCCGTCGCGCAGGATCTCGCTCGAGACCGTCAGCGGCGCGACCGGCACCGGGCGCATCAGGTCGATGGTGACGCGCGCGATCCGCATCGGCACCGGCGTCGGAAGGGCCTCGGCCGCCCACACCACCAGCGCCGCCGGCGCGGAGCCATGCTGCATCCGCGGGTCCCAGGGACCCGCGGCATCCGGACTGGTGACGACGCGGTCGCCGTCGACGCGAAAAATCGGCTCCATCAGGCAAGCGCCGGATCGACCGCGTCTTCATACTCTTTCCTGAACCGGGCGATCAGCTCGGCTGCGGGCACCACCTTGGAGATGCTGCCGACGCCCTGGCCCGAGCCCCAGATCTCCTTCCAGGCCTTCGGCTTGGCGCGCTCGCCGGACGCATCGGTGCCGAAGCTCATCTTCGAGGGATCGGAGGTCGGCAGGTTTTCCGGATCCATGCCGGCCGCAACGATCGACGGCTTCAAATAATTGCCGTGCACGCCGGTGAACAGGTTGGAGTAGACGATGTCCTCGGCGGACGAATTGGTGATCATGCTCTTGTAGTCCTCGACCGCGTTTGCCTCTCTGGTCGCGATGAAGGCGGAGCCGATATAGGCGAAGTCGGCACCGATGATGCGCGCCGCGCGAATGGCGCGGCCGTTGGCAATCGTACCCGAGAGCGCAATGGGCCCGTCGAACCATTGCCGCGTCTCCGACACGAACGGGAACGGCGACAGCGTACCGGCATGACCGCCAGCGCCGGCCGCAACCAGGATCAGGCCGTCGGCGCCTTTCTCGATCGCCTTGTGTGCGAACTTCTGGTTGATCACGTCGTGGAACACGATGCCGCCCCAGCCATGGACCGCCTGGTTGAGCTCCTCGCGCGCGCCGAGCGAGGAGATGATCATCGGCACCTTGTGCTTCTCGCAAAGCGCCATGTCGTGATCGAGCCGGTTGTTCGACTTGTGCACGATCTGGTTCACCGCGAACGGCGCCGACGGCCGCTCCGGATGCGCCTTGTCATAGGCGGCGAGCTCTTCCTTGATCCGATACAGCCATTCGTCGAGCAGCTCCGGCGGCCGCGCGTTCAACGCCGGAAACGAGCCGACCACGCCGGCCTTGCACTGCGCGATAACGAGGTCGGGCACGGAGATGATGAACAGCGGCGCCCCGATCACGGGAAGAGACAGGCGGCCCTTGAACAGAGCAGGCATGGACATTGGAAGCGGATCCTCAAGCGTTGGTCGTTGGTTGGTCTCGAATGCTGATCGTCATACCAACAAGGCAATCTTTCCAGTGTCAAGGATTGCGTTTTGGCGCTGCAAAAGGATGACAAATCCTCATCCTGAAACCGTGTTTTCGCAGGCGCCTGGCATCCCAGACACAAGCCTGGCCGCCGCTATTGGCAGACGGCCCGTGTCACGAAATTTTCCGTCCTGCAGTCGTTCGGGCCGCGCTTGTGGCCCGGCAGATAGACCAGCGGCGAGCATTTCTCGGAGGCGTCGGTATCGATGCCCTTGCCTTCCCGAAACCCCTTGCTCTGGCACAGCCGGTCGGCGCCGATCTTGCAGTCCGGCGCACCGTTCGAGGCCACCACGCAGGCCGCGCGTCCGGTCACCACCGTCGAGGGGCGCGCGATGTTCGACAGGTCGTTGATGGTCTCGCCGGGGCTGTTCAGCGGCGGCAACGCCGATTTCGACTTCTCGAACAGCTTTCCGATTTCGTTGATCAGCCCGGGATTCTCGCGCTCGACCGGCGCCAGCGGCAACTCGATCTGCTGCTGCTGAGGCGGGACCGGCTGCTGCGCCGGCGACTGCACGCCAAGCGTCGGCGGTGCTGTCTGGGCCCAGCTGTGGTCGAGGGTCGTCAGTGTCACCGACAGCGCAAGACCCGATAGCACAAGACCCGCCAGCGCAATGCGCGCCTTTGCACGCGTCAGCCTGACGAGCGTGAGCCCGGCAGGATTGAGCAGGTCCGCGATTCCATCAGCCATCGCGGCAAGCGTAACCCGAAGCCGCGCGCGGGCAAAGCCGCAAGCGGTCCGTCGCTAGATCAGCTTGAATGCGACGACAAAGCCCAGCACCAGCACGATCGCGCCGATCGCGACCCACAGGCCGAGCCGCTTCTCGAGCTCGGCGCGGATGAAATCGCCATAGCGGTTGAGCAACACCGCAACGAAGAAGAAGCGGCCGCCGCGCGCGACGATCGAGCACAGGATGAACAGCCAGATGTTGTAGCCGGCAAAGCCCGAGGTGATCGTCACGAGCTTGTAGGGGATCGGCGTCAGTCCCTTCAGCAGGATGATCACGGCACCCCATTCGGCGTAGGAGGCGCGGAACGCGTCGACCTTGTCGGAGAGGCCGTAGAGATGGATCAGCCATTGCCCGAGCGAGTCATAGAGCAGCGCGCCGATCGCGTAGCCGAGCACGCCGCCGGCGACCGACGCTGCCGTGCAGACCGCGGCGAACCACCACGCCCGCTTCGGCCGCGCCAGCGACATCGGCAGCAGCATGATGTCGGGGGGGATCGGAAAGAAGGAGCTCTCGGCGAAGGCGACGGCCGCGAGAATCCACAGCGCATAGGGCTTGTCGGCCGCCTCGACGCACCAGTCGTAAGTCCGTTTCAACATGGGCGCGATGAACCATCATGGAGCGGATTTGTCCATGGCGGGATTGAGCTGAATTTTTGTTGATTTACGGCTACCGTTTGCGCAGCCGGTTCTCCAGCGCAACAATTCGGCGCCGAACCACCGGGACCGGCGCCGGTTTGGGCAGCTTGACCGGCGACTTCGGCAGCTTCTCGGCGATCCCGAGCAGCCGTTCGCGCCGCTCCATCTCGCGCCAGACATCCTCCGGCTTCACGCCGGCCGACGCCCAGAGAACGGCGAGGTTGTAGAACAGGTCGGCGCTTTCGCGAATGACGGCATCCGACTTGCCGCTGACGGCGTCGATCACGACTTCGATCGCTTCCTCGGCGAGCTTCTTGGCCATCTTGGCCGGCCCGCGCTGGAACAGCCGTGCCGTGCGCGACGTAGCCGGATCAAGATCCTTGGCCGCGATCACCGCCTGGTAAAGCCGCTCGATCGAATCACTCATGCTTCGAGCCTAGTCGAAACGCGTCGCCAGCGTGTTAACGGCGACGACGAAAAAATCCACCGGCCCGCGGCCGGTGGATCGGTTGCTTTGTGACAGTTCCGAGAACCGCCGACGGCGGTCAGTACGGCTGATACGGCAGTTGCGACCGCCGCCCGTAATAGCCGCGGTAACCATAGTACGGTCCGCCGCCGTAATAGACCGGGCCGCCACCATAGTAGACGGGACCACCGTAGTAGCCCGGGCCACCATAGTAGCCGTAGGAGTCGTAATAGTCGCGGCGGCTCTGGGCAGCGGCGATCGCGAGGCCCGTGCCGACGATCCCGGCGAACGCAGCCGCAGCGGCCGCGCCACCACCGCCATAGTAGCGACGGCGGGCACTGATGTCGGTCGCGCCGCTCGTGCCTTGTGACGTCGTCACAGCGGTCACCTTGCCTGTCTGAGCAGAGCCTGCGAACGCCATCGTCGGCTCGACGGCCGTCAACGCCACCGCGGCAACCGTTGCCAATGTGGCTGCGCGGCCAATGGACGAAAAAACACCTTTTCGCGCAAACATTGCAGTCATCCTTTGTGGAAGCCGGCCCGACGGGCCTTGGTTAGCTAACCCACTGCCTCCAGATTAGGTTCCCCAAACCGAATGCAAGCTGAACGACCTGAGGTGAAAACATGGCAAGCCGAAGCTTGGCAGTCATCGGCCGTTCACCTTGCCTGGGGCAAAATGCCTGCAAATAACGCTTGAAATTGACGCTTGCTCTGGCGCATTCGATGTCATGAAGCAGGCGCGCCGGCGCGGCACTTTGTCTCGCCTCCCGGATGTCATGATGCAGGTAAGTCGGACCACCGTTCTCCGCTGGATATTGGCCGGCATGATCGGCCTCGCGGGGGGCGTGTGGCCGGCGTTGACGCCGCTGCGCGCCAGCGATCTGCCGCCGCCGATCACCATCCAGTTCACGCTCGACCGTCCGCTTGATGCCGCCGCAGCGCCATTCGTGATGGCGTCGACCGGAGGCCTGTTCAGCGCCGAGGGCCTTGCGGTCGGCACCAACGTCGCGACCAGCTCGGCGGATGCCATCGCGCGTGTCGCCGACGGCTCGAGCGATTTCGCCCTCGTCGACATCAACTCGCTGATCCGCTTTCGCGACAAGCCTGGCGCGGCCCCCGTCAAGGCGGTGTTCGTGCTGTTCAACCAGGCGCCTTATGCGATCATCGCGCGCAAGAGCCGCGGCATCCGGACATTGACCGACATGCAGGGCAAGAGCCTCGGCGTCGCCGACGGCGACCTCTCGATCCGGCTGTGGCCCGCGGTCGCGAAGCAGAACGGCATCAAGCTGTCGAGCGTGAAGCAGAGCACGATCAGCGCCGCGGTGCGCGAGCCGATGCTCTCCGCCGGCCAGGTCGATGCCGTCACCGGCTTCTCCTATCTCTCGGCGATCAATTTGCGCGATCGCGGCGTGCCCGCCGACGATCTCGCGGTGCTGCGCTTCGCCGACTATGGCTGCGAGGCCTACGGCTTTGCCGTGATCGTCAGCCCGCACCTTGCCGCCGCGAAGCCGGATGCGGTGAAAGGGTTCGTGCGCGCGGCGATCGGCGGCACCAACCTCGCGGTCAAGGATCCGGCCCGCGCTGCCGGCGAGGTCGCGAGCCGGATGGATGGCGGCTCGCGCGATCTGGAGCTGGAGCGGCTGAACGCCATCATCCGCGACAACATCCTGACCAGCGAGGTGAAGCGCGACGGCATCGGCGGCATCGAGGCGGAGCGCTTCGAGCGCTCGGTCGACCAGCTCGCTGAGGACTTCAAATTCCAGAAGCGGCCGCACGCCGCCGACATCTTCGACGAGGCTTTCCTGCCGCCGATCGACAGCCGTCTGGTGAATTGAGAGCATGCGAATGCACGACTGACGAGCGGCACCAACACTCAGTGTCGTCCTGGCGAAAGCCAGGACCCATTACCCCAACCGTTTGTTGTTGCGCGACGCTGGGGCCACTATCCCGCTCTCAATCAAATTCGGTGGCTATGGGTCCTGGCTTTCGCCAGGACGACGGCGTAGGGAGCCGCTCGCCACAATCACCCTCACCCTGAGCATGACGCGCTGTCACCGCTGGCCCTGCATCGCGAACCCTGATTAGATTGCATCCCGCCTGATCGGGCGCCCACCGCTGACGAGTGCCGCCGGCATGTCCATGCTTCGCCTCTATACCCGCGTCCTCGAACTGCTCGGCAAGGAGGCGCGGCTCGGCTGGATCCTGGCCATTGCCAACGTGCTGCTCGCCAGCGCGCAATTCGCCGAGCCGGTGCTGTTCGGCAAGATCGTCGACGTGCTGTCGGGCCGGCCGGTCACCGGACTGTTCGCGACCTCCTCGGCATGGCCGTTGCTCGTCGCCTGGGCGGCGTTCGGCCTGTTCACGATCGGCTGCAGCGCGATCGTCGCGCTGCAGGCCGACCGGCTGGCGCACCGCCAGCGCCAGGCGGTGCTGACCGATTATTTCGAGCACATCCTGCAGCTGCCGCTGACCTTCCATTCCGGCACCCATTCCGGGCGGCTGATGAAGGTGATGCTCAACGGCACCGACGCGCTGTGGCGGCTCTGGCTCGGCTTCTTCCGCGAGCATTTCGCCGCGATCATGTCGCTGATCGTGCTGTTGCCGCTTTCGCTCTACATCAACTGGCGGCTGGCGGTCCTGCTGTTCGGGCTCTGCGTCGTGTTCACCGTGCTGACCACGCTGGTGGTGCGCAAGACCTACGGCATGCAGAGTGAGGTCGAGGCCTATTACAGCGATCTCTCGACGCGCGCTTCGGACGCGCTCGGCAATGTCGCGCTGGTGCAGAGCTTCGTGCGGATCGATTCCGAGGTGCAGGGCCTGCGCTACGTCGCCGACAAGCTGCTCGCGGTGCAGATGCCCGTGCTGTCATGGTGGGCACTGGTCACCGTGATCACGCGCGCCTCGACCACGATCACGGTGCTCGCGATCTTCACCGTCGGCATCGCGCTGCATAACCAGGACCTCACCACGGTCGGCGAGATCGTGATGTTCGTCTCGTTCGCCACCATGCTGATCCAGAAGCTCGAGCAGGTGGTCAGCTTCATCAACAACGTGTTCATGGAAGCGCCGCGCCTGCAGGAGTTCTTCGACGTGCTCGACGCGGTGCCGGCGGTGCGCGACCGGCCCGGCGCGGTCGATCCCGGACGGCTGTCCGGCCTCGTCGAGTTCGACGACGTCTCGTTCTCCTATGACGGCAAGCGGCCGGCGATCGAGGATCTCAGCTTCACCGCCTTGCCGGGCCAGACCATCGCGCTGGTCGGCTCGACCGGCGCCGGCAAATCCACCGCGATCGCGCTGCTGCATCGCGCGTTCGATCCGCAATCGGGCATCATCAGGATCGACGGTATGGACATACGCGCGCTGAAGCTGACGGCGCTGCGGCGAAACATCGGCGTGGTGTTCCAGGAGGCGCTGCTGTTCAACCGCTCGCTCGCCGACAATCTGCGCGTCGGCAAGCCCGACGCGACCGATGAGGAGCTGCGCACCGCCGCGGCGCGCGCGCAGGCGCTGGATTTCATCGAGCGCAGCGAAAAGAAGTTCGATACCCATGCCGGCGAGCGCGGCCGTATGCTGTCGGGCGGCGAACGCCAGCGGCTGTCGATCGCGCGTGCGCTGCTGAAGGATCCGCCGATCCTGATCCTCGACGAGGCCACCAGCGCCCTCGACGCCGTCACCGAGGCCAAGGTGAATGCCGCTCTCGACGAAGTGATGAAGGGCCGTACGACCTTCGTGATCGCGCACCGCCTGTCCACCATCCGCCACGCCACCCGCATCCTGCTGTTCGACCAGGGGCGGGTGATCGAAAGCGGAACTTTCGATGAACTGGTGGCGAAAGGCGGGCGTTTCGCCGAGCTGGCGCGGGCCCAGTTCATGGTCCAGGAACAGGCGCGCGCCGGCATCGAGACACCATAATTCCCGCCTTTCCAATTGAGGCGGCTGCCGAAATTCAGCCGATTTCGTCCACGATATAATTCCCCGGCCTCTGTTCTCTGCTGGCAAGCCGGTATAGGGTTTGCATCGCCGCAATGCGGCGCCGGACACGCTTGAAACCCGTACGTCACAATCGCAAGACCTCCTTTTTTCAAGGCGGGTCTCAAAGGACCGGAACCGGATTCGTGCACCTTCCTCGCCCGTCATTGAAATGGATTCTGGCCGTCGCGATGCTCGCCGTCGCCGCGCCGCAAATGGCGCAAGCCGAGGCGCTGCTGGTTGTCGAGGCCGATTCCGGAAAGGTGCTGCAGGCCGACAATGCGACGATGCCGTGGTACCCGGCTTCGCTCAGCAAGATGATGACGGCCTATGTGACGCTGAAGGCGGTCAAGGACGGCCGCGTCTCGCTTGACACGCTGCTCACGGTGTCGCCGACGGCGTCGTCGCAGTCGCCATCGAAGATGGGCTTCCGGCCCGGCACCCAGGTCACCGTCGACAACGCGCTGAAGATGATGCTGGTGAAGTCGGCCAACGACATGGCCGTGGTGCTGGCCGAGGGCATCGGCGGTTCGATCGACGGCTTTGCCGGGATGATGAACCAGACCGCGCAAAGGCTCGGCATGACGCAAACGAGCTACGTCAATCCGAACGGCCTGCCCGCCGACGGCCAGATCACCTCGGCGCGCGACATGGCGATCCTCGCTCGCGCCATCATCCGCGACCTGCCGGAGTACGAGTATTTCGTCCACATCCCGTCGATCCGCTTCGGCCGCCGCATCACCCAGAACTTCAACAAGCTGATCGGCCGCTATCCCGGCGCCGACGGCTTCAAGACCGGCTTCATCTGCGCCTCCGGCTACAATCTCGTGGCGTCGGCGACGCGTGACGGCAAGCGGCTGATCGCCGTGGTGCTCGGCGCCTCCTCGGGCCGCATGCGCGCGATCCGCGCCGCGCAGCTCCTGGACCGCGGCTTTGCCAACAATGGGATGGCGTGGCTGCGGCCCTCGCTCGGCACCGTCGACAATCTGGTGCCGATCGATTCCACGCCGCCGAACCTGCGCGAGGAGATGTGCGGTCCCAAGCACAAGCGGCCCGCCAGCGACGAGGACGCCGAAGACACCGTCGCCAGCGCCGGAAGCTCCAGCACCAATGGCGACGGCGGCGTCAGCTTCTTCGCCTCGGGCCTGCAGGCTGCGATGCCGACCAAGCCGGCCGACATGCTGGCGCAGCCGGCGGCGGCGTCCGAACCGGTCGTGGTTTATACGGGGCCGACCAAGACCGGGGCTGCGTTGATCGCCGCGGTCGAGGCCGACAGCGAGAAGATGCAGCCGGTCAAGCGCGCCAAGGGGCAAGCACAGCCGCGTCGCGGGCAAGAAGCCCGATGCGGCCGATGACGCGAAGGCCGACGCCAAGAGCGCCTCCAAGTCGGACAACAAGCCGGCGGCCAAGCCCGTGCGTCACGCCAACGCCAAGCCGGATGCCGCAGGTGCGAAGCCGGCCGCGGACAAGCCCGCCGCCGCAAAGCCTGCCGGCAAGCCGGCGGCGGCAAAGCCGGCTGCCAAGCCCAAGACTGCCGCCGACAAACCCAAGGCTGCCGACAAGCCGAAAGCCGACGCCAAGCCGGCCGGCTAGCGGAGCGCCCGACCGTCATTTCCGACCGTCATTTCCTCCAATGCGTCGATAACGCGCAGCGGCTTGCCATTGGCCGCGGCATCGCTCAATACTGCCTGAAATAACGCGGCCAAAGGTCGGAAAACCCGGAAGCAATCCGGGACATCAGCCAAATTTGAGAGAGGGGATTGACCATCATGGAGCGCATCTGGCTCAAGCATTATCCGGCCGGCGTGCCCGCCGATATCGACGTCACGCAATATTCGTCGCTGGTCGAACTGCTCGAAGAGAGCTTCAAGAAATTCGCCGATCGCAAGGCGTTCATCTGCATGGACAAGGCGATCACCTATCGCGAGCTCGACGAGATGTCGGCGGCGCTCGGCGCCTACCTGCAGAGCAAGGGCCTGCAGAGGGGCGCGCGGGTCGCGCTGATGATGCCGAACGTGCTGCAATACCCGGTCGCGACCGCCGCCGTGCTGCGCGCCGGCTTTGCCGTGGTCAACGTCAATCCGCTCTACACCCCGCGCGAGCTCGAGCACCAGCTGAAGGATTCCGGCGCGGAGGCGATCATCGTGCTGGAGAACTTTGCCACCACCGTACAGAAGGTGCTGCCCAACACCGCGGTCAAGCACGTCATCGTCGGCAGCATGGGCGACCTGCTCGGCCTCAAGGGCGTGATCGTCAATCTGGTGGTGCGCCGGGTGAAGAAGATGGTGCCGGCCTGGTCGATCCCCGGCGCCGTCGGCTTCAACGAGGCGCTGTCAGCCGGCCGCGGCCTGAAGCTCAACAAGCCCGCGCTGACGCTCGATGATGTCGCCTTCCTGCAATATACCGGCGGCACCACCGGCGTCTCCAAGGGCGCCACCCTGCTCCACCGCAACATCCTGGCCAACGTGCTGCAGAACGACGCCTGGCTGCAGCCGGCGCTGGCGAAGCCGCCGATCGTCGAACAGATGGTCATCGTCTGCGCGCTGCCGCTCTATCACGTCTTCGCGCTCACCGCCTGCTATCTGCTGGGCATGCGGGCCGGCGGCACCAATCTGCTGATTCCGAATCCGCGCGACATGGCGGGCTTCGTCAAGGAGCTGTCGAAGTACCAGGTCAGCTTCTTCCCGGCGGTCAACACCCTCTACAATGGCCTGCTGAACACGCCCGGATTCGACAAGCTCGACTTCTCCAAGCTGAAGATCGCCAACGGCGGCGGCATGGCGACGCAAAGGCCGGTCGCCGAGAAATGGTTGAAGGTCACGGGCATCTCGTTGTCGGAAGGCTATGGCCTGTCGGAGACGTCGCCGACCCTGACATGCAATCCTGCGACGATCGAGGAGTTCTCCGGGACGATCGGCCTTCCCGTCCCCTCGACCTGGCTCTCGATCCGCGACGATGACGGCAATGAGTTGCCGATCGGCGAGGCCGGCGAAATCTGCGCCAAGGGCCCGCAGGTGATGGCGGGCTACTGGAACAGGCCGGACGAGACCGCGCGCGTGATGACCGCGGACGGTTATTTCCGCACCGGCGACATCGGCGTGATGGACGAGAAGGGCTACACCAAGATCGTCGATCGCAAGAAGGACATGATCCTGGTCTCCGGCTTCAACGTCTATCCGAACGAGATCGAGGAAGTGATCGCAAGCCATCCGGGCGTGCTCGAATGCGCCGTGATCGGGGTGCCCGATGCGAAGTCCGGCGAAGCGGTGAAGGCCTTCGTGGTCAAGAAGGACCCGAACGTCACCGCCGAGGACATCATCAAGTTCAGCGCCACCCAGCTCACCGCCTACAAGGTGCCGAAGCAGATCGAGTTCAGGACCGACCTGCCGAAGACCAATGTCGGCAAGATCCTGCGCCGCGAATTGCGCGACGAGAAGAAGGCCGCGGCTTAAGGCGTGAGTGGACTGACGTTCGATGTCTGACGCAAGCCTCGCGACGCCGGCTGACGTGCTTGGCTTCTGGCGGAATGCCGGCCGCGACCGCTGGTACAAGCACGACGACGCCTTCGATGCCGAGATCCGCAGCCGCTTCCTCGCCACCTGGCAGAAAGCGGCTGCCGGCGAATTGTCGTCGTGGGAGGCCAGCGACGACGGTGCGCTGGCGCTGACCATCGTGCTCGACCAGTTTCCGCGAAACCTGTTTCGAGGCGACGCCAGGACCTTTTCAAGCGATGTGCTGGCGCGTGACGTGGCAAGGCGCGCCATCGACCGCGGCGTCGATGCGCGGACAGACCCCGTGCTGCGCGAATTCCTCTATCTGCCGTTCGAGCATTCGGAGGACCTCGCCGACCAGCAGCGCTGCGTGACGCTGTTCCGGCAATATGACTGCCATCCCCACAACCTGAAATACGCCGAGGACCACGCCGATATCATCCGCCGGTTCGGCCGCTTCCCGCACCGGAATCGCGTGCTGGGCCGGCAGACCACGGCCGAGGAGAAGGCCTTTCTCGGCGCCGGCGGGTTTTCCGGCTGATGACGGAACGGTGACCAGAGCCTTTTTCCGTTCCGATTGAATCGGAACGGGGCTCTAGATTCTTGTTTTGACGCGTTTTCTTCACGCGAACCGGTATCCACTTCGCTCGAAAACGCTTTGGCCTCCGGCATTGCCGTTCTTCGGCGAGCCCGTATTGTGCCGTGCTGTAGCCGGGTTTAAGACAGTTCCGCTTCACCGAGGGAGAACAACGATGACGATCAATGTTGGCGACAAGCTGCCGGAAGCCAAGTTTCGCGTGATGACCGCCGAGGGTCCGCAGGTCAAAACCACCGACGATATTTTCAAGGGCAAGAAGGTCGCCCTGTTCGCCGTGCCCGGCGCCTACACCGGCACCTGCCACAAGATGCATCTGCCGAGCATCTTCCTCAACGCCTATGCCCTGAAGAACAAGGGCGTCGACACCATCGCGATCGTTTCGGTCAACGACGCCTTCGTGATGAACGCGTGGAAGCGCGACACCGACCAGCGCGACGAAGCCGTCTTCCTCGCCGACGGCAATGCCGACTTCGCCAAGGCGATCGGCATGGAGCTCGACGCCTCCGGCAACGGCCTCGGCATCCGCTCCAAGCGCTACTCGATGCTGGTCGAGGACGGCGTGGTGAAGAAGCTCAACCTCGAGCCCGCCCCGGGCAAGGTCGAGGTCTCCGGCGGCGACACGCTGCTCGGGCAGCTCTGAGCCGACGCTTTCGCCGCAAACATAGCTGTCGTCGCCCGGCTCGACCGGGCGACCCAGTACGCCGCGGCCTCTCGTTTCAATCACCACCGTCTCTGGAATACTGGATCGCCCGCTTTCGCGGGCGATGACAGTTTTAGGCATGGTGATCGCCGGGGTCGCGGCTTCGTAGGATGGGTAGAGCGCAGCGAAACCCATCGACTTCGTGCCATGCATTGAGATGATGGGTTTCGCTTCGCTCTACCCATCCTACGCAGCCGACTCGCTGCGGCCCTAACTCTTCAACCTCGCCATCGCCACGCCCTCACGCGCCAGCTCGTCGGCGCGTTCGTTCTCGGCGTGGCCGGCGTGGCCCTTGATCCAGTGCCAGCGCACCTCATGCGGCTTCAGCGCGGCATCGAGGCGTTGCCATAGTTCGACATTCTTGACCGGCTTCTTGTCGGCGGTGCGCCAGCCGTTGCGCTTCCAGCCATGGATCCAGCCGGTGATGCCCTGGCGGACATACTGGCTGTCGGTGGTGAGATCGACCACACAGGGCTTCTTCAGCGCTTCCAGCGCCGAGATCGCCGCCATCAGCTCCATGCGGTTGTTGGTGGTATGCGGCTCGCCGCCCTTCAATTCCTTCTCGACCTCGCCGAACCTGAGGATCGCGCCCCAGCCGCCCGGCCCCGGATTTCCGGAGCAGGCACCATCGGTGAAGACAATCACATGCGGCTTGTCGCTCACGCCGCGCACCCGGCCGGCGTGATGCCGTAATCGCGCAGGCTCGCGACGTTCTGCTGGAAGCGCAACTTGCGGACATATTCCAGCGGGTCCTTCGGCTGCACCAGCGCGCCTTCGGGCACGTTGAGGAAATCGACCAGCCGCGTCAGCAGGAAGCGCATCGCGGCACCGCGCGCGAGCAGCGGCAGCGCGGCCTCTTCCGCCGCCGACAGCGGGCGCTCGCGGCCATAGGCGTTGAGCAATGCGCGCGCCTTGGTGACGTTGAAGGAATGGTCCGGCTCGAAGCACCAGGCGTTGAGGCAGATCGCGACGTCGTAGGCCAGGATGTCGTTGCAGGCGAACGGGAAGTCGATCAGGCCCGAGAGCTTGTCGCCCAGAAAAAAGACGTTGTCGGGAAACAGGTCGGCATGGATCACGCCGACCGGCAGATCCGCCGGCCACGAGGCTTCGAGGTGATCGAGCTCACGCGCGATGAAGTCGTGCAGGCCCGGCTGCACGCTGTCGGCCCGCGCGGCGGCGAGATCGAACAGCGGCCGCCAGCCGGCGACCGACAGCGGATTGTTGCGGACCAGCGGGAAATCGCGGCCGCCAACGTGCATTTTGGCCAGCGCCTCGCCGACGCCGGAGCAATGCGCCACGTTCGGCCGCCGCGGCCACACGCCCTCGAGGAAGTTGATGATCGCCGCGGGCCGGCCGGCGAGCCGGCTAGTGACCTCGTCCTTGCGGTTGCGCGCCGGCTGCGGGCACGACACGCCGCGCTCGGCGAGATGCGCCATCAGCGACAGGAAATACGGCAGGTCGTCCTCCGCCACGCGCTTCTCATAGAGCGTGAGGATGTAGGCGCCCTGGCTGGTGTGCAGCAGGAAGTTCGAATTCTCGACGCCCTCGGCGATGCCCTTGTAGGAAAGCAATTCGCCGATGTCGTAGCTTTTGAGGAATTCCGCGAGGTCTTCGGCGGCAACGTCGGTGTAGACCGCCATATGGTCTATTCCGCCGCGGCAGCGTCGGGCCGCAGCGAACGCGGCAGCGGGAAGAACTCGTTCTCTTCCGCGGCCGAGACCGTCTCCACGTGCAGTTCGTAGCGCTCGGCGAAGGCGCCCATGATCTCCTCGACGATCACCTCCGGCGCCGATGCGCCCGCGGTGATGCCGAGGCTCCTGATGCCTTCGAACCTGCCCCAGTCGATGTCGCTGGCGCGCTGGGCGAGCACGGCGATCGGGCAGCCCTCGCGCTCGGCGACTTCGCGCAGGCGCTGCGAGTTCGACGAGTTCGGCGCGCCGACCACGATCAGGGCGTCGACCACCGGCGCCACCTTCTTCACCGCAAGCTGGCGGTTGGTGGTCGCGTAGCAGATGTCTTCCTTGTGCGGACCGTTGACGTTCGGGAAGCGCTGCTTGAGCAGCGCCACGATCTCCGCGGTGTCGTCGATCGACAGCGTGGTCTGGGTCACGAAGGCGAGGTTGTCGGGGTCCTTCGGGACGAAGGTCTTGGCGTCCTCGGCGGTTTCGATCAGGGTCACGGCGCCGGCCGGCAGCTGGCCCAAGGTGCCGACCACCTCAGGGTGGTGGGAATGTCCGATCAGCAGGATCTCGCGGCCGCGCTTGAAATGGATCGCCGCCTCGCGGTGGACCTTGGTCACCAGCGGACAGGTCGCGTCCAGCGAGAAGAAATTGCGGGATTTCGCCTCGGCGGGAACCGACTTCGGAACGCCGTGGGCCGAAAACACCACCGGCGCGTCGGTATTGTCGGGGATTTCGGCCAATTCCTCGACGAAAATGGCGCCTTTGGTCTTCAGGCTGTCGACCACGTACTTGTTATGGACGATTTCGTGCCGGACATAGACCGGCGCGCCATAAATGGTGAGGGCACGTTCGACCGTATCGATGGCGCGGACCACCCCGGCACAGAAGCCGCGGGGGGAACAAAGCACGATTCTAAGGTCGGGTTTTTTCGCTGACATGGGGCTGTCTTGGGGCTGTCTTGGGGCTGTCTCGGAGCAATCTCGGGACCGAATCACCCCTCGCCGGCGGGGCGGGGAACGGCCAGTTACGGTAAGGACTTGGGACTGCTTTCGGGCGCTGTCAAGGCGATTTTGCTGGGCCATTGCGCCATTCCCCCCGGAGGGCTTATATAGGCGCCATAATTCCCGTCATCGCCGATGACTACCAGCTTCGCCTCGACAGAGGTGGGCGAAGCACAAAGGAGATTTGCCATGAGCAACGCACCGCTGATGCCGAAGGCGACTGCCGTGTGGTTGGTCGACAATACCGCCCTGACCTTCGATCAGGTGGCCGATTTTACCAAAATGCACCCCCTCGAGGTCCGCGCCATCGCCGACGGCGACGCCGCCCAGGGCATCAAGGGCATGGACCCGATTTCCAACGGCCAGCTGACCCGCGAGGAGATCGAGCGGGGCGAGCGCGACCAGAACTACCGCCTCAAGCTCCAGGAGAGCAAGGTGGTGCTGCCCTCCGCCGCCAAGAAGAAGGGCCCGCGCTACACCCCCGTGTCGCGCCGCCATGAGCGGCCGAGCGCGATCCTCTGGCTGGTGCGCAACCATCCCGAGCTGAAGGACGCCCAGATCATGCGCCTGGTCGGCACCACCAAGACCACGATCGCCAGCGTGCGCGACCGCACCCACTGGAACGCCTCGACCCTGACCCCGATGGACCCGGTCACGCTCGGCCTGTGCTCGCAGATCGAGCTCGATTTCGAGGTGCAGCGCGCCGCCAAGGAGAAGCCGACCACCACCGTCTATGGCGGCGCCACGCTGCTGCCGGCCTCCGAGACCACGCGCAAGGACGAGCTGGACGACCAGCCGATCGAGCGCCACGACGATCTCAACGTCGACGCGGTGTTCGCCAAGCTGAAGACGATCGGCGGCAAGAAGCCCGACGACGAGGAAGAGTAAGCGCGGATCGCGCAACCCGAAGAGCAGAACACGAAACGCGGCAGGGCAACCTGCCGCGTTTTTGCTTGGAAGCGCATGCGATGGGCGTGACGGCGCCCATCGGCGCGGCTCAGTGCCGGTCCGGATTGTTCATCATGTATTCGCCGAGATCGCGCTGCCGCCGATCGGTGCGGGCCTCGGCGTTCTGGCGCTGCACGTCGCGGTTCTTGCGGCAGGCGACATAATCAGGCGAGCCGACCGCCACCTTGCCGCCGGCCTGGCAGTACTGATCGTCGTCGCCCATGCTCTCCGCGATCGGCGATCGGCCGCGCTCGAGACAGCCCGCCAAAAGCGGCAGGGCGAGCAGCAAGGCGAGAGGCGCGCGTGCGGAAATGGATCGCATCCGTGGGTCCGTATCTCGTGGCATATGACAGGGAAGGCCGGGATGACCCGGCAATCCATCAAAATCAAGGCCGTTTTGCTTCCGATGGGTTTCGCGGGTGCGCGGCCGGATTGCGCTATGGGTGCCCTCATCGTCCATCGCGCCCGGGGCCACCCCTCTCCCCAGCCCTCCCCCGCAAGGGGGGAGGGAGCCTGACGAGCGCGCTCACCTCACGTAACGCAGCGCAAACTGTTTGCCGGCCAGCTCGTCTTACGTGATGGAGCCACCGGCGGACGGGTTCCCTCCCCCCTTGCGGGGGAGGGTTAGGGAGAAGGGTGCCACACGACATGCTGTCTCAACAGCGAGCCAGCAACACGACGACGAGCTACTACGCCTTCCCCTTCAGCGCCTCGCCGATTTCGTCGAGCACTTTCGGGTCCTCGATCGTCGCCGGCATGGTCCAGGGCTCGCCGTCGGCGATCTTCTTGATGGTGCCGCGCAGGATTTTGCCGGAGCGGGTCTTCGGCAGCCGCGCCACCGTGATCGCGAGCTTGAACGCGGCGACCGGCCCGAGCTTGTCGCGCACCAGCGCCACGACGTCCTTCTCGACCTCGGCGGGCGCTTTGGTCACGCCGGCCTTCAGCACCAGGAAGCCGCACGGCACCTCGCCCTTGATCGCGTCCTTGACGCCGAGCACGGCGCATTCGGCGACGTCGGGATGCGAGGCGAGGATCTCCTCCATGCCGCCGGTCGACAGCCGGTGGCCGGCGACATTGATGATGTCGTCTGTGCGGCCCATCACCCAGACATAGCCGTCCGCATCCTTGTAGCCGGCATCCGAGGTCTTGTAGTAGCCGGGGAATTCCGAGAGATAGGCGTCCCTGAAGCGATCGTCCTGCTGCCACAGCGTCGGCAGGCAGCCCGGCGGCATCGGCAGCTTGATCACGATCGAGCCCATCGTGCCCGCCGCGACCGGCTTTGCCGCCTCGTCGACGATGTCGACCTGATAGCCCGGCATCGGCACCGTCGGCGAGCCGTGCTTGACCGGCAGCTGGCCGAGCCCGACCGGATTGCCGGCGATGCACCAGCCGGTCTCGGTCTGCCACCAGTGGTCGATGACCGGCACCTTCAGCTGCTGCTCCGCCCACTCCACCGTCGGCGGATCGGCGCGCTCGCCGGCGAGGAACAGGGTGCGGAAGCTCGAGAGATCGTAATTCCGGATGAACTTGCCCTCGGGGTCTTCCTTCTTGATCGCGCGGAACGCGGTCGGCGCGGTGAAGAAGGCGACTGCCTTGTGCTCGCTGATCACGCGCCAGAACGCGCCGGCATCCGGCGTGCCGACCGGCTTGCCCTCATACATGATGGTGGTCGCGCCGTGAATCAGCGGGCCGTAGACAATGTAGGAATGGCCGACCACCCAGCCGATGTCCGAGCCGCACCACCAGATCTCGCCGGGCTTCACGCCGTAGAGATTGTGCATCGACCATTTCAGCGCGACGAGATGACCGCCATTGTCGCGCACCACGCCCTTCGGGATTCCGGTCGTGCCTGACGTGTAGAGGATGTAGAGCGGATCGGTGGCGGCTACCGGCACGCACGGCGCGGCCTTGCCGGCGTCGAACGCGGCCTGGCGCAGCGTCGCCCAGTCATGGTCGCGGCCCGCGGTGAGCTCGCAAGCCTGCTGCGGCCGTTGCAGGATGATGCAGGTCTCGGGCTTGCTGCCGGCGAGGCGGATCGCCTCGTCGAGCAGCGGCTTGTATTGCACGATGCGCCCGGGCTCGATGCCGCAGCTTGCAGAGAAGATCAGCTTCGGCTTGGCGTCGTCGATGCGGGTCGCAAGCTCCTTGGCCGCGAAGCCGCCGAACACCACGCTGTGCACCGCGCCGATCCGCGCGCAGGCGAGCATCGCGACGACGGCCTCCGGCACCATCGGCATATAGAGGATGACGCGATCGCCCTTGGTGACGCCGAAATCCTGCATCACCGCGGCCAGCGTCTGCACCTCCTCCAACAATTCGGAATAGGTGAACTTGGTGATCGTGTTGGTGAGCGGCGAATCGTGGATCAGCGCGACCTGGCCGGCGCGGCCGCCGGCGACATGGCGGTCCAGCGCGTTGTAGCAGGTGTTGACCACGGCGCCGGCGAACCAGCGCCCATAGGCGCCCACGGAGGGATCGAAGATCTTCTTGGCCGGCTCGATCCAGTCGATCTCGCGCGCCGCTTCCGCCCAAAAGCCCTCGGGGTCCCGAAGCGAGCGGGCATACACCTCATGATACCGGCTCTGCTGGATATTCATCGCGTTTCTCCCTCGCGCGGTCGCGCGTCATTTGCCGACCATTGTCACGGGAAGTGGCGCCGTTTCAAGCCGAAATGACCGCGACCTTCGGCCGGTCGGAGCAAAGCGTTTTCGAGAGAAGTGGGTACCGGTTCGCGTGAAGAAAACGCGTCAAAACAAGAATCTAGAGCCCCGTTCCGCTTCAATCGAAACGGAGCACTAGTAGCCGTCGACCCCGTTGATCCGCTGCAGACGCTCGCGCATCGCCTTTTCCAGGTCGTAGTCCGGCTTGCCGAAGTCGGCATTGCGGCGGGCGACGAACTGATCCTGCGCGCGCTGCAGCTCGCGCGCCTGGCGCGGGTTCTGCGCTTCGCGCACCGCGCGGAAGGTCGACGCGCCGATCTCGCGATCGAGATCGGCGAGCTCGGGATTGGCGCAGATCGCCTTCTCCACGGCGCGGCGCGCCTTGCGGCAATCGAAGCTCGGCTTGCCGGCAACCGCCATCATGGCACCGATCCGCTCCAGCTCCAGCGACAGCGATTTGTAGTTGACCTTGGCCGCGGTGTGATTGGGATCGAGCTTGACGGCGGCGCCGAAATCCAGGATCGCCTTCGGCCGATCGCCCTTGCGGCGCCACAGCTCGCCGCGCGCATTATGCGCATCTGCAAGCGATGGATCGAGCTTGAGCACGGTGTCGTAGTCCGCGATCGCGCGATCGATCATCTGCTTGCGGTCATAGGCGGCCGCCCGCGCCATCAGCGCCTTGACGCGATCGGGCCGCGCCGCCTTCTCATTGTCGATCAGCGCGCCACAGACGTCGATGATCTTGTCGTCATCGGCCGCCGCTGCCGCCGCGATGCAGGGGCCGGCATTGGCCTGCACATCCTCGCCCGGCTCGCTGCCGGTGGCGCGCGCAACGCCCGACATCAGCCCGCCCGACAAGCCAACGCAGACCAGCATCACGGCCAGATTTGCGCGTTTGTGTCGCATCCCGGTCGCCGACAAGACATCCCTCTCTTGCGCCCGAACCGCCGGCCTCCGATGTCCGACAGCGAGCCATTTGCCGCAAAACCACACGCTGGATTATACGTCAATTGCGACGATCGGCTGCATCGGGGGTTCGGCTTGCTCACATTCGAATGGATCATCGGCCTGTTGCTCGCAGCGGTGGCGCTGTCGGCGCTGGCGCGGCGGATCAAGGTGCCCTACCCGACCTTTCTGGCGCTCGGCGGCGTGCTGCTGACGCTGCTGCCCTGGGCCCCGACCTGGGCGCTGGAACCGAAACTGGCGCTGGCGCTGTTCGTCGCGCCGGTGCTGCTCGATGCCGCGTTCGACACCTCGCTGCGCGATCTCCGCAACAACTGGCTGCCGGTCTCGACGCTGGTGGTGGTCGCGGTCGGCGTCACGACGGCGGCGGTCGCCGTGGTCGCGCATTGGCTGCGCCCGGACATGCCGTGGGCGGTTGCGATCGCGCTCGGCGCCATCGTGGCGCCGCCGGATGCCGCCGCGGCCACCGCGATCCTGCGCCAGGTCAACCTGCCCTACCGGATCCAGAAGATCCTCGAAGGCGAAAGCCTGCTCAACGATGCCAGCGCGCTGTTGATCTATCGCGTCGCGGTCGGCCTCGTCGCCGCAGAGCACATGAAAATCCGCGAGTTCGTGCCGTCCATCACGATTGCGCTGGTCGGCAGCCTCGCCGCCGGCTTCCTGTTCGCGCAAGTCTGGATGATGATCACGCGCCGCATCACCGAGGCGCCGAGCGCGATCATCACGCAGTTCGGCGGCACCTTCATGGTGTGGATCATTGCCGAGCATCTCGGGCTGTCCGGCATCCTCACCATCATCGCCTATGCGATCACCATCTCGCGCACCGCGCCGGCCCGCACATCGGCGCGACTGCGCGTGTCGTCCTACGCGGTGTGGGAAACCGTCGTGTTCGTGCTCAACGTGCTCGCCTTCATGCTGATCGGCCTGCAGTTGCGCCCGATCTGGTCCGGCCTCGACGACGAGGTGCGGTGGAAATATTGCAGCTTTGCTGCCGCGATCCTCGCCGTCGTGATCCTCGCCCGCATCCTCTGGGTGATGCCCTACGGCGCGCTGCTGCGCACGCTGAAGGCGCGCAACCTGCTGCCCGTCCATGTGGTGGACGCCGTGCCGACCTTGAAGCGCGGCTTCATCGTGTCCTGGTGCGGAATGCGCGGCATCGTCACGCTGGCGGCGGCGTTTGCGCTGCCGGAATGGTTTCCATATCGCGATCTGATCCTGCTGACGGCGTTTGCCGTGGTGCTCGGTTCGCTCGTGATCCAGGGGCTGACGCTGCGGCCATTGATCCTGGCGTTGAATTTCGCCGACGACGATCCGGTCGGACGCGAGGCGGCCCATGCCCGCGGTGTGGTGTTTCGCGCCGCGCTCGACGAGATCGACGCCGACCCGTCGGAAGAGGCCGAAATCCTCCGGCTCGAATATCGCGCCGTGCTGCTGCGCGCCGAGAATGATCCCGACGGCGGCCTGACCTCGCGTGAGCTGCCGTCGGATCCGCTGCGCCGCCGGGCCATCGCCGCGGCGCGTCAGGCATTGCTCAATCTGCGCCGCACCGAGGCGATCGGCGACGATGCATTCCATCTGGTCGAGGAGGAGCTCGACCGCGCCGAGCTCAGCGTGGAGGCGTAGCGCCGGGCCGCAATATCCTTTGAACCATCACAGGGTTTGTCAGACCTAACATCATGACAATCCTCATTGATCGCAATTCCCCGCGCGCCTCGGCGAAAGTCGAGGCGAAGTTCTTTTATTTCTATATGGCGCTGTCCTGCATGGCGGTCGCCTTTCTCGGCTTTGCACCGACCTATTGGATGCCGATGGCGAGAGGCTCGCTGTCATCGCCTCCCGTGGTGCATCTGCATGGGCTGCTGTTCTTCGCCTGGACGCTCTATTTCGTGCTCCAGAGCTGGCTCGCCGCCTCGGGACGAATCACCCGGCATCGCAGCGTCGGATTGATCGGCATTTCGCTGGCGACCGCGATGACCATGATGGGCATCGTGGCCTCGATCAGCGTCATGAAGCGTTCGGCTGCGATCGGACAGGCTAATGAGGGCCTTACGTTTGCGATCGTTCCGCTCAGCGGCATCCTGTTCTTTGCCGTCGTGTTCGCGCTCGCGATCATCTATCTGCGCGACCGCGAGACGCACAAGCGGCTGATGCTGCTGGCGTCGATCTCGATCCTCGATGCGGCTGTCGCGCGCTGGTTCCTGACCTTCCTCGCGCCGCCGGGACCGCCCGGCCCACCGCCGGTCCCGGTCACGATCGCACCGGCGTTCGTCGCCTATCTGCTGCTGGTCGTCGCGATCGTGTTCGACTGGCGCACCCGCGGCCGCCCGCACCCGGTCTACGTCTATGGCGGGCTGGCACTGGTCGCGGTGAAGCTCTTGAACTGGCCGATCAGCACTTCGGCGGCCTGGCATTCACTGGCCGGCGGCATCCTGGCGCTGGCGCAATAGAGCATGATCCGGAAAAGCGGGAACCGGTTTTCCGAAGAGATCATGCTCAATCAAGAGTGTGAGATCATGATGCGGTCCCGTCCGATCGCATCATGATCGCCCTTCACGCACCCGACTTGGAGGTGATGCCGCCGTCGACCACGAGCTCGATGCCGGTGACGTATTTCGATTCGTCCGACGCGAGGAAAAGCGCGGCGTTGGCGACGTCCCATGCGTCGCCCATGTGCCCCATCGGCACCTGCGCGTCGCGCGCGCGCCACATCGCCTCGACATCGCCCTTGGCGTAGCTCTGCGCCAGCCCCGCCGAATGCGCGACCATCGGCGTCTTCATCAGTCCGGGCAGGATTGCGTTGACGCGGACATGCTTCGAGGCGAACTCGACCGCGGTCGAGCGCGTCATCTGGTTCATCGCGGCCTTGCTCGCGTTGTAGCTGACATAGGAAATGCCGACATGGCGGATCGAGGCGATCGAGGAGATGTTGATGATCGAGCCGCCGCCCTGCTTGATCATGACGGGAATGACGTGCTTCATCGACAGATAGGCGCTCTTGAGGTTGACCGCGAAGACGCGGTCCCACTCCGCTTCCCCAACTTCCACCACGCTGCCGACCTCGGCGATGCCGACATTGTTGTCGAGCACGTCGATGCGGCCATAGGCCTTCAGGCAGGCCGCGACCATCGCCTCGACCTCGCCGGCGCGCGAGACATCGGCGGTGAATGCGACAGCCTTGCCGCCCTCGCCGGTGATGATGCCGACGGTCTCCTCCGCCGCGGCGCCGTTGCGATCGACGCAGAAGACGCTGGCGCCCTCGCGCGCAAAGGTGACGGCGGTCGCCTTGCCATTGCCCCAGCCGGGCCCGATCGAGCCCGCGCCGACCACCATCGCAACCTTGCCCTTGAGCCGATCCATCGGTCTTTCTCCCTGTTGTTCTTGCTGCCGGACCGTAGCCCGCATGAGCGAAGCGATATCCGGGGCGCTATCCCCGCATATCGCTGCGCTCATGCGGGCTACGGATCCCTACGGATTTTTGCAAACACTCATCGTCGTGACATTAGCACCGATCGGATGGCCGAAAATCTCCGATAGCGTCTGGCAGTGTCCCTCCTGGCACAGGTGCCATTCACCCGCGGCGCCGGAATTGCCGAGCACGACTTCCGCCCGTGGCACCGGCGGCGGCGACCATTGAAACCAGCCATCGACGAGGCGCGCCTCCGGCGGCGGCTCCATGCCGGCGCCCGTGCCCTTGACGCGCGCCTGTTGCAGCGTGAGCCCGGCCGGCGTGACCAGCCAGTCCTCCTGCCACGCGCTCTTCTCGATCGAATGCGTCCAGGCGAGCGTGAAGGCCGCAATCGACAGCGCCTTCACGACCCCCGCGGAAGCGAGGCAGAGGCTCAAGCCGCCGCCACCGCATCGCGCGGACGCTGCCGCCATTGCCACAGCACGACAGCAGCGGCGAGCGTGAAGCCCGCTGTATCCGAGAACGGAAAATCGCCGAGCAGGCAGAGCGCGGCGCCGAACGCGACCAGTATCTCGATGAAGGTCAGCCGCGTGAACAGGAATCCGATCGCGACGATGCCGAACAATCCGATCGCCACCAGCGCCTTGAAGGTCGCCAGCGCCACCGCGCCGTAGAAGCCTAGCTGCGCGGCCATCGGATCCCCGGTCTGCAGCATCAGCGCCGGCGAATAGACGAAGATGAACGGAATGACGTAGCCGGCCAGCGCGATCCGCATCGCCTCCCAGCCGATCTTGTCCGGGTTCTCCTTGGCGATCGGCGCCGCCGCCAGGGCTGCGAGCGCGACCGGCGGCGAGAGGTCGGCCATGATGCCGTAGTAGAAGGCGAACATGTGGCTTGCGATCAGCGGCACGCCGAGCTTGGCGAGCGCCGGCGCAGCCAGCGCCGCGGTGATGATGTAGGTCGGGATCGTCGGGATGCCGGTGCCGAGCAGGATCGACAGCAGCATGGTCATGATCAGCGCCAGGAACAGGCTCTTGGCGCCGAGCCCGATGATCCAGCTGCCGAAGATGGTGCCGACGCCGGTCTGCGTCATCATGCCGATGATGGTGCCGACGATGGCGCAGGCCATGCCGACCGTCAGCGCCGACTTGGCGCTGTCGGCGAGCGAGTCGCGGCAGGCTTTCAGCGTGGCGCGGCCGCCGCGGGTGATCGCCGCGATGACGATCAAACCCGCGACGACGCTCGCGACCGGAACGATCTCGATGCCGTGGCGCGAGACCGCTGCAACCACGAGCGCAAGGCCGATCCAGAAGATGTAGCGCACGACGGTGTTGGAGAAGCCGAGCGTGATGCTGGCGCCGAGGATCAACGCGACCGTGAGCGCAAGTCCCATGCTGCCGGCATAGAGCGGTGTGAAGCCCTCGAACAGCATGTAGACCAGCGCCGCGAGCGGCAGCACGAGATACCAGCGCGCCACCAGCGCCTTCCAGGCGCTCGGGATCTCCGAGCGCTTCATGCCGACGAGGCCGTGCTTGCCGGCCTCCAGATGCACCATCCAGAACGCCGAGGCGAAGTAGAGAATCGCCGGAATCACCGCGGCCTTGACGATCTCCGAATAGGGCACGCCGAGCGTCTCGGCCATGATGAAGGCGACCGCGCCCATGACGGGCGGCATGATCTGGCCGCCCATCGAAGCGGTGGCCTCGACGCCCGCGGCGAAGGCGCGGCGATAGCCGAACTTGATCATCAAGGGGATCGTGAACTGGCCGACGGTAACGACGTTGGCGACGCCCGAACCCGAGATCGTGCCCATCATGCCCGAAGCGAACACCGCGACCTTGGCGGGGCCGCCGCGGGTGCGGCCGAACAGGCCGAGCGAGACGTCGGTGAACAGCTGGATCATGCCGGCGCGTTCCAGGAACGAGCCGAACAGGATGAACAGGAAGATGTAGGTCGCCGAGACGTAGATCGGCACGCCGTAGAAGCCTTCGGTGCCGAACGAGAGGTGGGTGACGATCTGGTCGAAGTCATAGCCGCGGTGATTGAACGGCGACGGCAGATATTGCCCGAAGAACCAGTAGAGCAGACAGGCTCCGCACATCAGCGGCAGCGCCGCCCCCATCAGCCGCCGCGTGCCCTCGAAGATCAGGACGGCAAGCAGAGCGCCGACCGCGAGGTCCATGGTGGTCGGATCGCCGTCGCGGGCGATCAGGTCGGCATAGAAGATCCACTGATAGAGCCCGCAGAGGAATCCGGCCGCGCCGACGATCCAGCTCACCGCGCGGCCGAAATCGGTCTTGGCGGTGAAATTGCCGATCAGGCCGAAGGTCAGGAGGATCAGGAAGCCGACATGGACGCCGCGCACCACCTGGCTCGGCAGGTAGTTGAAGGCCGCGACATAGAGCTGGAACACCGCAAAGGCGAGACCGATGGCATAGGCCAGATGCCCCCAGGCGCCCGGGCCGAAGCCTTCCGGAAAGCCATGCTCGAAATTGTCGAATTCAACCTTGATGGGCTGCTCGCCCTCAACCTGCTGCTGCATATGATTAGTCCCCCGCCGTGCCCGCGACGCTTATATCCACTGAGTCCGCTCACCGAAAGCCGGGACAGGAAAAACGCGCCCCGTCATTGCGAGCGAAGCGAAGCAATCCATCGCGCCACAAGGGGGGAGATGGATTGCTTCGTCGCGGAGCCTGTCATCGGGCGCGCATTCGCGCGACCCGTTGGCTCCTCGCAATGACAAAGGAGCAGACGTCTCGGCCCTACTTGATGAGGCCCTTCTCCTTGTAATAGCGGATCGCGCCGGGATGCAGCGGCACCGGGCTGCCGGTCGCGGCGGCCTCGAGCTTGATCTCCTTGCCCGCGGCGTGGGCGTTGGCGAGTTCCGGCAGCGATTCGTAGACCAGCTTGGTCATCTGATACGCGAGATCGTCCGACACTGCGCTCGAGGTCACGAGGTAGTTCACGACCGCGGCGGTCGGCACGTCCTTGTCCTGGCCGGTATAGGTGTTGGCCGGGATGATCACGGAGACGAAGGGCGGGCCGATCTTGTCGACGGTCTCCTTCGGCACGGCGACCACGGTGATCTCGCTCGAGGTCGAGAGGTCCTTCAGCGAGGCGACGCCGAGGCCGGCGGACTGCAGCGTGGCATTGAGCTGGCGGTTCTTCATCAGATCCACCGATTCGGCGAACGGCAGGTACTCGACCTTGCCGAGATCCTTGTAGCTCATGCCGGCGGCCGCGAGGATCGCGCGCGAGTTGAGCTCGGTGCCGGACTTCGGCGCGCCGACCGACAGGCTCTTGCCCTTGAGATCGGCCAGTGTCTTGATGCCGCTCTCGCCGGTTGCCACGATCTGGATGTAGTTCGGATAGATCGCGCCGATGGTGCGCAGCTTGTCGAGCTTGTTCTTGAAGCCGGCCTCGGCGTCGCCTTCCCAGGCCGCCTTCAGCGAATCGCCGAGCGTGAACGCGATCTCGCCGCGGCCCTGCTGCAGCAGCACCAGGTTCTCGACCGAGGCCTTGGTCGCCTGCACCTGGGTTTTCACGCCGGGGATCTTGTCGCCGTAGATCTTCCCCATCGCGACGCCGAGCGGATAGTAGACGCCGGAGGTGCCGCCGGTGAGCACGTTAATGAACTGCTCGGCCTGTGCGACAGGCGCGGACAAAACGCTGGCTGCCACGATCGCGGCAGCCATCAACTTGGAATTCATGAGTATTATTCTCCCCTTAAGCCGGCCGGAAATTGGCCGGACACCCCCGCCGGGTCAACCCATCCAAATGACGCATGCGCGGCGGAAATCCCTGATGGCAACACCACTTTACCTGCACGGGAACTCTCCGCCTGCGGGCGGGTTGAGATGCGCAATCCCGCCGCGAGGTATGACTTGCAGCCGTCCGGGACGACGACCGTTGAGCGCGCGCTTGATGCGTTGAACTTCTTCCTCGCCGACGTGCGGGACGGGCTCGGCCCCTATCTGGCGATCTACCTCCTGACCGAACGGAAGTGGGACGAGGCCCCGATCGGCTCGGTGATGTCGATCGCGGCCATCGCCGGGATCCTCGCCCAGACCCCGGCCGGCGCCCTCATCGACCGCAGCCGCGCCAAACGTGCCCTGATGATCGCCGCCGCCATTGCCGTGACCGCCGCGTGCCTCCTGCTGCCGCTGCTCAACCGGTTCGAACTGGTCGCCGCGACCCAGGCACTGGCGGCCGCTAGCGGCTCGGTGTTCGCGCCGGCGATCGCCGCGGTGACGCTCGGCATTGTCGGACCCAAGGCGTTCGCGGCGCGGACCGGCCGCAACGAAGCCTTCAATCACGCCGGCAACGCGGTGGCCGCGGCGATCGCCGGCGGCACTGCCTACTGGTTCGGTCCAGTCGTCGTGTTCTGGCTGCTCGCGGCGATGGCGCTCGCCAGCATCGCCGCGACGCTGTCGATCCCACCCACCGCCATCGATCACCAGGTCGCACGCGGGCTCGACGATATGGAGGAGCACGGCGCATCGCAGGACCGGCCATCCGGCTTTCGCGTGCTGCTGACCTGCAGGCCGCTGCTGATCTTCGCGGTCTCGACCGTGACCTTTCATTTCGCCAATGCGGCGATGCTGCCGCTGGTCGGACAGAAGCTCGCATTGGTCAACCGCAACCTCGGGACCTCGCTGATGTCGGTTTGCATCATCGCGGCGCAGATGGTGATGGTACCGGTCGCGATGCTGGTCGGACGCAAGGCCGACGTCTGGGGCCGCAAGCCGATCTTCGCGACCGCGCTCGCGGTGCTGGCGATCCGTGGCGCGCTCTATCCGTTGTCGGACAACCCATACTGGCTGGTGTCGGTGCAATTGCTCGACGGCATCGGCGCCGGGATCTTCGGCGCGCTGTTCCCGCTCGTGGTTGCCGATCTCACGCACGGTACCGGGCATTTCAACATCAGCCAGGGCGCGATCGCCACCGCAACCGGCCTCGGCGGCGCGCTGAGCACGGCCGTCGCCGGATTCATTATTGTCCACGCCGGTTACAGCGCCGCATTCCTGTTCCTTGCAGCCGTCGCTTGCGCTGGGCTGATCGGCTACTGCGCGTTGATGCCGGAGACGTTGCGAGCGGCAACGACGACGTCACGCACAACTGCGTTGGCATCGCTAAACGAGTGATCTGATTCGCCATCGGCGCTCTGCGGAGCACTCCGCATGAAGCGATCTGATGTCCGACAATGACGCAGTTCCGCATCTGCATCGACGCGACAACACAGTCATTAACGCCGTCTCTCGATGACACACGCGCACAGTGTTTCTGCCGATGTGCAAAGTCGAACGCGATCGCGCTTATGAATGTCAGATGACGCATTTGTTGCACGTGTAACAGCGGTGAGACGTCGCGATTCCAGCGCCATTTGAATCGAATTGAATCCTTTAAGGTTAGCGGGGCAATCAATGTATGATCCAGAAATTTCCATGATTGCCGCCGCTCTAGGATGTACGAGTCAAGCCGGGGTAACTACGGACAAGGCGGGGCATGAATCACATCAGTCACATCGAACGCACGCGAGCCGGCTGGTTCGGACATCGCAAGCTGACCCCACGCGCATGCATTGCGGACAGCAAAAAACACCTTCGGACCTTCCTCGCGGAGGCGCTGGAAGACCTCGGCTTCATCACCAGTGAATGCAGCCAGGCTTTGGAACTCGACACGGTTCTGGACGCGGAACGGCCCGATCTTTTGGTGCTCGGCGTGTCCGTGGACGGCATCGAAGTCAGTAAAATTCTCGAGACTTTGGTGAGAAAGGACTATGACGGAAAGGTCCTCGTCATCGGGCAGCCGGACTCGATCATCGTCAAGGCGGTCCGGCAAATCGGCGATGAGTACGGCATTGCCATGCTGCCGGCGCTGTCGACGCCGTTCAGCGCCGGAACCCTTCGCGACAGTCTCGCGTCGTTGATGCCGCTTGAACCCGCGCCGAGCCCGGCGGTGGACGTGCCCGAAGCGCTAAAGGCCGGCTGGCTCGAGCTGTGGTATCAGCAGAAAATTCATCTCCGGACGCTGGTGCCGAGCGGCGCCGAGGCGCTGATCCGGATGCGCCATCCGGCCTGGGGCGTCGTGCCGCCGGCCTACTTCATCCCGGACGAATGCGATCCGCATTTTCATGCGCTGTCCGAGTTCGTGATCGAGCGCGCAATCGAGGACTGGCGCTATCTCCTTGAGCAGACCGGGCCGGTCAATCTCTCGATCAACCTGCCGATCTCCTTCCTCGCCGACGATCATGCCGTGCGCGAGCTCTGTTACCGGATGCCGGATCATGCGGCCTTCGCGGGCCTCTTGATCGAGATCGACAGCACCGAGGTGGTCGATAATCTGGATCTGGCGATCGATGTCGCCCGGCGCGTTCGGCTGCACAATATCGGCATCTCGATCGACAATGTCGGCGCGAACTGGCCGTCTTTGCTGGGACTGCCGAACTTTCCGTTCGTCCAGCTCAAGGTCGACCATCAATTCGTCACCGGCTGCGCGGATCAGCGCCTGAAGCAGACGGTATGCCGGCGTGTCGTGGAGCTGGCCCACGACAACAGCGCGCAGGTCGTGGCCCAGGGGGTCGAGACGCGCGCGGACTTTCTCGCCGCGCATGAAATGGATTTCGATCAGGTCCAGGGCTACCTGTTCGGCAAGCCGATGGGTGTCAAGAAGTTTGCCCGCTCACGCATGCACTTCTCGGAGAAAGAGCCGGCGTCCTGAGGCGCGGCCACTGATCAGGCCCGAACGTCGCGATCGATCGCGCGCAGCGCTTCGCCGCGCGCGATCAGGCGTTTTGCATTGGAATAGGTCGGGACCTCCAGCAACGAGCCGTCAAGTTCGACGCGCCCAAAGCCCTGCGTCCGCGCCGCTTCGAACGCCGCGACGATCCTGCCCGCCTGGCGCATCTCCTCCTCGCCCGGCGTCAGGACGCCGTTGACGATCGAGGCATGCACGGGATCGACCAGGCTCTTTGCGGTGTAACCGAGCCGTCGCGCCCAGATCGTGTCGCGTTCGACGCCTTCGGCGTCGCTCCAGGTGTAGGGACAATCGACCGCGACGACGCCGGCGGCGCGACATTCGACGATGAAGCGCTGCCGCGCGTAAGCCAGCTCCAGGCCATCGCTGCCGCGCTCGGCACCAAGATCGGCGGCGAGGTCTTCGGAGGCCATCAGGCAGCCGGTGATGCGCCGGCTCGCCATGGCGATCGCACCGGTCTGCACCAGACCGCGCGCGAACTCGATATTCGGCAGCAGCGACGTCGATCCCTCGGCGATACCGTAGTCGCGCTCGAACCGCGTCACCGCCTCGTCGAGCCAGACGACATGGTGCGGCTCGGCGACCTTCGGCAGCGCGACGATATCCGGACGTCCGCGCATCACGGCGGCGAGATCGTCCATGCCGTCCTGGTCCAGCGGATTGACGCGGACCGCGACCACCACGCCTCGGCCGCGCCAGGCCGCGTAGAGCTCGGCCGCCAAGGCCCGCGCCTTCGGGCGCAGCGGCGGCGGGGTAAAATCCTCGAGCTCGTGGATCAGCACGTCGGCGCCGCTGGCGGCCGCGTGCTGCAGCACGTCCTCGTTGGCGCCCTCTAGAAACAGCCAGGAGCGGCACAGCGGGGCCGGACGCAGCTTGCGCATCACGCGACCCGCGCCGCCGTCACTGGAACGTCATGTCGAGGCATTTCGAGATGTCGGAGCCAAGGCCGGACGAGATGGTGATGCAGCCGCGGATCTTCTGGGTGTTGACGTCGCTCGCCCAGATCGCATAGCCGCCCGGACCGAAGAACGAGTTGGTGTTCGGCGGCTCGGTCTCGGTGGCGTCGAACGTGTAATTGCCGTCGGTCTCGAAGATGCGCGGCTTCTTGGTGCAGCCGCCGTCGGCCTGCACGTTGATGACCTCCTTGTTGTCCCGCGTCAGCGCCAGCGAGACCTGGCAGCGGAAATATTCCGAGGTTTTGGCGTTGAATAGATAAGCGTAGGACTTGCAGGTCGCGGTGTTGAGCTTGCCGGCGGACAGGCCGCGGCTGCAGGAGATCCGCTGATTGTTGGAGAGCTTGAACTCGTCCGCCTGCGCGACTGACGCCAGCGTCATGAACGACAGAGCGACACCGATACCGATCTTCATGACGTGGTTCATCCTGATCATCCCAAGGTCGTGTTTCCGGCAATCAAAGCGTTTGTAAACGGTAACGCGAAAATAGTCGCCAAGCTTGATGCGGGAATTCACAAAGTCGCCGATCCGCGCGAGCGGTCGCGCCGATTGTCGTATTGACGCACGAATATCGTTCGTGATTTGTTCAGAAACGTGGGGACGACGCCGTTTTCTCGGCCGGAGGTGGATCATGACGCATTTTTTGACCAAGACTTTTATTGCGACTGCGGCGTTTGCCGCGATGACGACCTGCGCATTCGCGCAGGAGGCGGCGCCCTGGGAGCTGAAGCCCGACATGGGCTACGCCTATGACAAGGACGGCAAGACCTGGTCCTACAAGATGGGCACCAACAATGCCGGCACGCTGCTGAAGGGCGCCAAGAAGGTGCCGAAGGGGACGCTGTTCTTCATCGGCCAGAACGGCCAGCTCTACATGCGCTCCGGGCCCTATCTCGAGGGCGACGGCAAGTTCAAGTTCGGCTCGAACTGACGTTGCTCGGCAGGCCTCAGAACGCGGCGACCAATTCCCGGGCGCCGGGCTTGTTGCTGTTGAAGTCCATCCGCTCGTTGGTGACGGCAAGCAGCCTGGCCACCGTGTTGTGGCGAATGGCGACCGGGTTGCGCTCGTAGCCGGAGCGCTGGAAGAAGTTCGAGGTCGGCACCTGCTCGCGCATCGCCTGGGGCATGGTCACCATGTCGAGCCCGGTGCCGTCGCCGGTCAGGTTCATCATCTCGAGCTCGGCCGCGGTCAGCGGCCGGCTGTAGCCCTTGTTGCGGGCGAAGATCACCGAGGTCAGCAGCTTGTGGGTCTGCAGCATCGGGCCGACATCGATGTCGAGCACCATGGCATGGCACGCCCAGCCCTGCGGCGTGTCGGCGAGGCGCTGATGCGCCGACCAATCGTCGGGCACGGTGCGCGTGAACGCGACCATCTTCTTCAGCACCGCGAGCTTGTGCTCCATCGCCTTGCGCGCGGGCCCCTGCGTCCTCGCGACCCGCTCGGTCAGGTCCCGCACGAATTCATGGCCCTGCTCGGCCAATAGCTCGACGGTGTTGGTGGTGAGCAGCTGGTTGTAGCCCATCGCGGTGGAGATGGCGCGCTTGCCGCCGTGCTCGATGCCCGCCTGCACGTCGTAGGTGCCGGTGCCGCCGGTCTCGAACGAATAGACCCGCACCGCCTGCTCCGGCGTCAGCCCCGCAGCGCGCGCGTAGCGGGCATAGGCGCGCTTGAACTCGACCTCGCTGGCCGGCCGCTGCGGCGTGAACTGGAATTGCTCGGCCGCCGCCCTGACCAGATCGGAGGCTACCGGAAGCGTCTTGGGCGGACGCGGCGGCTTGCCTTCCTCCTCTTCCGGAGCCGGATTGACCGGCCGCTTCGGACCCTCATAGACCGGCGGCTGCTGCAGCACGTAATCGTCCAGCGAGATCTGCACGCGGTCGCGGCGCTTGGCATTGCGGCCGCGCCTCTTCTCGGTGATCGCGTTCCAATAGGCGCTCGCGTCCTGCTCGAAGGCGGCGCGCGCCTCCTGATATTCCTGCAGCTTGCGGCGATATTCCATGATCGCCTGCGGCGATGCCTGCGCCATCGCATTGGCGACGGAAGGCGGCAGCGCGCCGGCCTCGCCGGCAAGGACGGACGGCGCGCTGGCGGCGAGCGCGAGCGCGACAAATCCCGGGCACAGGCGAATCAATTGCGGGCGCATGGCCTCGTTGTAGCAAGCACGGCCGCGAAGTCAGCCCGGAATTGTCCGGATCGCAGCGGCCGGATGCCGCGATCAGTGCAGAATATTCGCCACAATGCGGTGTTTTCCGAACGAAGCAGTGGAGAGACTGCCATGAGGATGACCGTCTGGCTGGTTGCCGCCTGCGCGTTGACGCTCGCCGCACCGGCGCGCGCTGAGCGTCCGGACTGCGGATCGTTTCCGGATACGCGTTCACGCTTCACCTGTTACGAGAATGTGTCGCGGGCGCCTCCGGAACCCGAGGCCGCGGCGCATTCGCCTGGTGCGCAGGGGAAATCAATGAAGATGAACGCCCGCAAGCGGCGTCACAAATAGCGTCATCGTCGCTACTTCCATGCGAATACCGGCTGCTCCAGTTCGGCGACGCGGGTGCTGCGGCCGGCCAGCACCTCGCGAAATTGATAGATCAGCGCGGCGGTCGGCGCATGGATCTGCTGGCCACCGAGGCGGAAGCGGATCACGCGGCGCGAGCTTTCCGGGATCGTCGCGAAGCTGAACGCGTCCTCCAGCTCGATCGCATCGAGGCCGATGCGATGAACGGAAGCGACCTCGTCCGGGTTCGGGATGATCGCCGCATGCGCGCCGGCCCAGACCACGACCGGCGTGATCAGATAGCCGGACCGCGTCGGATAATCGTCGAGCATGCCGAGCACGTCGCGCTCCGACAGTGCGAGCCCGAGCTCCTCATGCAATTCGCGCAGCGCGGCCTCGGCCTGCGTCTCGCCGGCATCGCAGCGCCCGCCCGGCAGCGCCCATTGCGCGCTGTGGGCGCGCAGGCGCGCGCTGCGGCGGGTCAGCAGGAATGCAGTGCCGCTGCCGTCGTCGCCTTCGGTCAGCGCGATCGCGACCGCCGCGCGCTTCAGCGTCGGCGCGGCGTCCGCCGGCGCCAGGCGCGCGAACGCGGCACAGAGCTCTGCGATATTCCGCCGGGTGGCATCGTCAAATGTGCGGGCCATTGACCTTGACTACAACACAACAGCGTTTGATGAAATGACTGCTACCACATGCCTCCTGCGATCAATCATCAGCAAGCAACGGACCCCACCTCATGACGGCCAAGGCCGCGGACAAACTCAAATCCGACGGCTGGAAGATCGCCGAAACCACGGGATTCCTGACGCTGATCGGCCCGTTGTGGGAACGGTTGAAGGATGGCGCGCTTGAACTCGCGCTGATCACCGAGGACAAGCACCACAATCGCCGCGGCCTCGTGCAGGGCGGCGTGATCATGACGTTCGCCGATCGCGCCTGCGGCATGGCCGCACGCTTCGTCTCGGGCAAGCCGACGCTTGCGACCGTGCAGCTCGACACCCATTTCGTCGAGGCCGGCAAGATCGGCGAGATCCTGACGACGCGGCCGCGTGTGGTACGCTCGACCCGCAGCCTGATCTTCATCACGGCCGAGGTGACCGTCGACAAGCGCTGTATCGCGATGGCCAACGGCGTGTTCAAGATCCTGAAGAACGAGAGTTGATCCCGTCATTCCGGGACATCGCGCAGCGATGAACCCGGAATCTCGAGATTCCGGGTTCGATGCCAGCGCATCGCCCCCGAATGACACCGGAGGGAGTGCCCGATGCAATATCGCCAGCTTGGCCGTAGCGGCCTGAAGGTTTCGCCGATCTGCCTCGGCACCATGATGTTCGGCGGACCGACCGACGAGGCGACCTCGGCGCGGATCGTGGCGAAGGCGCGCGAGGCCGGTATCAACTTCATCGACAGCGCCGACGCCTATAATGGCGGCAAGTCCGAGGAGGTTGTCGGACGCGCGATCTCGAACAGAAGGTCGAACTGGGTGCTCGCGACTAAGCTCGCCAATCCGATCGGCGACGATCCCAATCACGGCGGGCTGTCGCGTCGCTGGGTGTTCCAGGCCGCCGATGAGAGCCTGAGACGGCTCGGCACCGACTACATCGACGTCTATTATCTGCACAAGGAAGATCACACGACGCCGCTCGACGAGACCGTGCGCGCGATGGGCGATCTGATCCGCGCCGGCAAGGTGCGCTATTTCGGCGTCTCCAACTACCGCGCCTGGCGCGTCGCCGAGATCTGCAACATCTGCGACCGGCTCGGCATCGACCGTCCGGTCGCGAGCCAGCCCTATTACAATGCGATGAACCGGATGCCCGAAGTCGAGCATTTTCCGGCCTGCGCCCATTACGGGCTCGGCATCGTGCCCTATAGCCCGCTGGCTCGCGGCGTGCTCACCGGCAAATACGCCCCCGACGCGGCGCCGCCCGCGGACACGCGTGCGGGGCGGAATGACAAGCGCATGATGCAGACCGAGTGGCGGCCGGAATCGCTCGAGCTCGCGCAACAGATCAAGCGCCACGCCGAGAGCCGCGGCATCACCGCCGGGCAGTTCGCGGTGTCCTGGGTGCTGAACTCGTCCTTCGTCAGCGCCGTCATCGCAGGCCCGCGCACCGAAGCGCAATGGGACGACTACATCCGCGCGCTCGATTATCGCTTCACCGCCGAGGACGAAGCCCTGATCGACCGCCTCGTCGTCACCGGCCATCCCTCCACGCCAGGCTTCAACGATCCCGCCTATCCGATCGAGGGGCGCCGGGCGCGGACCGGATAGCCACTGTAATAGCGACGCACAATGTGCAGATTGCGCTCAATTCCAACCGCGCGTCATTGCGAGGAGCGTTAGCGACGAAGCAATCCATCCTTGCAAAGGGATGAGATGGATTGCTTCGCTTCGCTCGCAATGACGAGGGACAATTGAATCGGCAGCGCCGAAGTTACGTTTCGTAGCTTCCGAATTGCGCGAAGCCCGACTCGGCTGCAGCATCAGGACATGGAAATGCTGATGCTGGTGCTGCAATGACGGCATCCAATGTACTGGACTGGATCGTCGCCCTCCTCGTCTGCTGGGCGAGCCTGACTGCAATCTTCGAGCCGCGGCGCGGCGCCTGGCAATGCGACGTGTCCACCGCGACAAGCAGCGCCCCGCAAGTCTCACTGGCGACCCCGACGCAAGCGGAGTTCGAGGAGATGATCCGCGATATGAAGCTGCATGATTGAACGGGATCGGCAAACCGCGAAAATCCTTCCTCGTCGTCCCCCAAATGAAACAGGGCGGCGCCGAAGCGCCGCCCTGCCCTGATTGCCGTTTGCTCGCCGCTTACTTCGCGAGGTCGAAGCGGTCGGCGTTCATCACCTTGGCCCAGGCCGCGACGAAGTCCTTCACGAACTGCTCCTTGGAGTCGGACTGGCCGTAGACCTCGGCGAACGCCCGCAGCTGCGAGTGCGAGCCGAAGATCAGGTCGACGCGGGTGCCGGTCCATTTCACCGCCTTGGTCTTGCGGTCGCGGCCCTCATAGACGCCCTGGCCGGCATCGCTCCACACCGTGCCCATGTCGAGCAGGTTGAGGAAGAAGTCGTTGGTGAGCGTCCCCGGCTTGCTGGTGAAGACGCCGTGCTTCGACTTCTTGGCATTGGCGCCGAGCACGCGCAGGCCGCCGACGAGGACCGTCAATTCCGGTCCGGTCAGCCGCAGGAGTTGCGCACGGTCGACCAACGCTTCCTCGGGCTGCAGGAACTGATGCTTGCTGCCGATATAGTTGCGGAAGCCGTCAGCCCGCGGCTCGAGCGGAGCAAAGGACTCGACGTCGGTCTGGTCCTGCGTCGCATCGGTGCGGCCCGGCGTGAAGGGGACCTTCACATTGGTACCGCCGTCCTTGGCCGCCTTCTCGATCGCGGCGGCGCCGCCGAGCACGATCAAATCGGCCAGCGAGACCTTCTTGCCGAACTCCTTCTGGATGGCTTCGAGCTTGCTCAGCACAGTCTTGAGCTGAGCCGGCTCGTTGACATCCCAGTCCTTCTGCGGCGCAAGGCGGATGCGTGCACCATTGGCACCTCCGCGCTTGTCGGAGCCGCGGAACGTGGAGGCCGAGGCCCAGGCGGTCGACACCAGTTCGGACACCGACAGACCCGAGGCGAGGATCTTCGCCTTGAGCGCCTCGATATCCTTGTCGTCGATCACGGCGTGATCGAGCGCCGGCACCGGATCCTGCCAGATCAGCGTCTCCTTCGGCACCAGCGGGCCGAGGTAACGCTGGATCGGGCCCATGTCGCGGTGCGTGAGCTTGAACCAGGCGCGGGCGAAAGCGTCCGCGAACTGATCCGGATGCTCGTAGAACCGGCGCGAGATCTTCTCATAGGCCGGGTCCAAGCGCAGCGACAGGTCGGTGGTCAGCATGGTCGGGACATGCTTCTTCGACGGGTCGTACGCGTCCGGAATGTCGGCCGCCGCGCCCTTCGCCTTCCACTGCTTCGCACCTGCGGGGCTCTTCGTGAGCTCCCATTCGTACTTGAACAGGTTATCGAAGAAGTGGTTGCTCCACTTCGTGGGCGTCTGAGTCCAGGTGACCTCGGGGCCGCCGGTGATCGCGTCGGCGCCGACGCCGGTGCCGTGCTTGCTCTTCCAGCCGAGGCCCTGATCCTCGAGCGCGCCGCCTTCCGGCTCCGGCCCGATCAGCGACGGATCACCCGCGCCGTGGGTCTTGCCGAAGGTGTGGCCGCCGGCGATCAGCGCAACGGTCTCCTCGTCGTTCATCGCCATGCGGAAGAACGTTTCGCGAATGTCCTTCGCGGCAGCGACCGGGTCCGGATTGCCGTTCGGGCCTTCCGGGTTGACGTAGATCAGGCCCATCTGCACCGCGCCGAGCGGCTCGGAGAGCTGGCGCTCGCCGCTGTAGCGCTCGTCGCCGAGCCAGGTGCCTTCCGGACCCCAGTACAGCTCTTCCGGCTCCCACACGTCGGCGCGGCCACCCGCAAAACCGAACGTCTTGAAGCCCATCGATTCCAGCGCGACGTTGCCGGCGAGGACCATCAGATCGGCCCACGAGATCTTGCGGCCGTATTTCTGCTTGATCGGCCACAGCAGCCGGCGCGCCTTGTCGAGGTTGGCGTTGTCGGGCCAGCTGTTCAGCGGCGCGAAACGCTGCTGGCCGGCGCCGGCGCCGCCGCGGCCGTCGGTGATGCGGTAGGTGCCCGCCGAGTGCCAGGCCATGCGGATCATCAGGCCGCCGTAATGGCCGAAGTCGGCCGGCCACCATTCCTGCGACGTCGTCATCAGGGCCGTGAGATCCTTGATCACGGCATTGAGATCGAGGCTCTTGAATTCCTTGGCGTAGTCGAACCCCTTGCCCATCGGATCGGACAGGCTGGAGTTCTGATGCAGCACCTGAACGTCGAGCGTCTCCGGCCACCAGTCACGATTCGAGTGCCCGCGAGGCCCGCCCGTGAATGGGCACTTGCCCGCGCCTTCGTCGGTTTTTGCGTCCATGTTTCTTCTCCGAGGTGATGGATTCTGGAATGCGCTGGAGCTCTTCCAAGAACGATTCTACGCAACCCAATCCATCAGAGGAAATTGACTTTAGTGATCGCTCCGATAAGATTATCTGATGATAAATGTCACACTCCGGCAACTCAGGTATTTTGATGCTCTGGCCCACCACCGCCATTTCGGGCGTGCCGCGGATGCCTGCGCGATCTCGCAGCCGGCGCTGTCGATGCAGATCCGCGAGATGGAACAGGCCGTCGGCGGCGTGCTGATCGAACGCAATGCGCGGCAGGTGACGCTGACGACGTTCGGCGAGGACCTGCTGCGCCGCGTGCGCGACATCCTGCGCTCGGTCGACGAGCTCGGTGACTTCGCGCGTGCCTCGCGCGACAAGCTTGCCGGGCGGCTGCGGGTCGGCATGATCCCGACGATCGCGCCATATCTGCTGCCGAAGGTGATCGAGAACCTGGCGCGGCTGCATCCCGAGCTCGACATCCATGTCCGCGAAACGCTGACGCCGAAGCTGATCAAGGAGGTCGCCGAGGGCAGGCTCGACACCGCGATCGTGGCGCTGCCGGTATCGGAACCGTCGCTGACCGAGGTCGCGCTGTTCTCGGAAAACTTCCTGCTGGTGCGGCCGGGCGAGGACGCCAAGACACCGGTGCCGAGCGCCGAGATGCTGCGCGAGATGCGGCTCTTGCTGCTCGAGGAAGGCCACTGCTTCCGCGACCAGGCGCTGTCGTTCTGCAACATGCAGTCCTCGCCGCCGCGCGAGGTGCTGGACGCGAGCTCGCTGTCGACGCTGGTGCAGATGGTCGGCGCCGGCATCGGCGTCACCCTGATCCCCGAGATGGCGGTGACGGTGGAGACGCGCTCGGCGCCGGTCACGGTCTCGCGCTTCAAGCACCCGCAGCCGTCGCGCACCATCGGCATGGTCTGGCGCAAGACCTCTCCGCTCGCCGCGCAGCTCCAGCAGATATCCGAGGTCGTCAGCCTCGCCGCCCGCGCCCTGCGCGCGCCGAAGCAGGACGGCGCCAAGGAGCCGGCGAAACGTGCGGGACGAAGGAAGGTGGCGTGATCTCGGCTGTGCAGTGGAGACGATGCCGTCCGTGTTTACCGCACCAAACGCGCCACGCTTTCAGCTGTCGTCCCAGCGAAAGCAGGGACCCATAACCACGACTGTAATGCTGGAACGGCGAGTCCCATTCACTGCGCCTGCCGCGGAGTATGGGTCCCTGCTTTCGCAGGGACGACATCGAATATGTTGCACGGTCTATGAATCACACGTCCGCATTCTCGCGGCGAATGACGAGATGAGGCGGCGCGCCTACTTCTCCAGGTACTTCTTCATCTCTGCGATCAGGCCGTCGCGCAGTTCGGGGCGCTTGAGGCCGAAGGCGATGTTGGCGCGGAGGAAGCCGGGCTTGGAGCCGCAATCGTGACGCTCTCCCTCGAACTCGACGCCGTAGAACTTCTGCGTCTTCGCAAGGCCGATCATCGCATCGGTGAGCTGGATCTCGCCGCCGGCGCCGCGCTCCTGCGTGGCCAGGATGTCGAATATCTCCGGCTGCAGGATGTAGCGGCCGGTGATCGACAGGTTGGACGGCGCGGTGCCCTGCGGCGGCTTCTCGACCATGCGGTCGACCTCGAAGATGTTGCCGTTGCGTTTACCGACGCTGCAGATGCCGTATTGATGGGTGAGTTCGTCGGGCACCGCCTCGACCGCTATCAGATTCGACTTGTCACCAAGCCTGCTCGCGGCATCGATCATCTGCTTCAGGCAGCCCGGTGTGTTCAGCACCAGCTCGTCCGGCAGCACCACCGCGAACGGCTCGTTGCCGACGATATCGCGCGCGCACCACACCGCGTGGCCGAGCCCGAGCGGCGCCTGCTGCCGGGTGAAACTCATCGCGCCGGCCTCAGGCTGGTTCTGCGCCAGGATATCCTGCTCGGTCTTCTTGCCGCGCTGCGCCAGCGTGGTGTCAAGCTCGAACATGCGGTCGAAGTGATCCTCGATGATACCCTTGTTGCGGCCGGTGACGAACACGAAATGCTCGATGCCGGCTTCCCGGGCCTCGTCGACCACGTACTGGATCAGCGGCTTGTCGACGATCGTCAGCATCTCCTTCGGCATCGCCTTGGTGGCGGGCAGCACGCGGGTACCGAGACCGGCGACGGGGAATACGGCTTTGCGGATCTTCATGGGATTATCGGAAGCCTTGAAATGGGTGGGACGGCGGCACGAAATGAATCATGCCTTTGGTACCCCGTTTTGCAGCCGCCAACAAAGGCGGATGTGTGGTGCGGCTTAATTCCGCCGTTCCCGTCAGCCAATGCGGGCCGCAACAAAATCTCGCCCTTGTTAAGTTATTGGAAACCGTGCCGGGGCCTTCTGGAACAGCACGATTTTGACAGGCACACGACAAATGCGCGCGATGGGAACATCAAGGACCAAGCTTTTCGGCGCGAGCCTGATCGCGCTGGCCCTGCTGCTGCCCGGCAGCGCGCAAGCCCAGTCGGCAGGCAACGGCCTGACCAACCTGATCGACAGCATCTTTTCCGGACCGAACGCGACGCCGCCGCAGGCCGCGACCGGACAGGATGGCGCAGCGCCGCCATGGAGCGGTGAAGACGGCGCCTCCGGCCATCCGCTGATGACGGCTGCGGCGATCCGCCAGGCCGCGTCGGACTTCCCGAACTGCGTCGCAGCGATGTGGCCAGATGCCGCACGACGCAACATCAGCCAAGAGAATTTCGAGCGCTTCACCGCCGGCCTCACGCCCGATCTGCGCATCATGGACCTGATGGATTCGCAGCCGGAGTTCACCAAGGCGATCTGGGATTATCTCGACATCCTGGTCAGCGACACCAGGCTCGCCAAGGGCCGCGAGATCCTTGCGAAATACAAGCCGCAGTTCGACGCCACCGAGAAGGCCTATGGCGTCGACCGCTACATCATCGCGGCGATCTGGGGCATCGAGTCGAACTACTCGACCCAGATGGGCGATCGCAGCGTGGTGCAGTCGACCGCGACGCTCGCCTGCATCGGCCGCCGTCAGGCCTATTTCAAGGACGAGTTCCTGTCGGCGCTGGAGATCCTCAACCGCGGCGACCTCAGGCCCGAGCAGATGCGCGGCTCCTGGGCCGGCGCGTTCGGCCCGACCCAGTTCATGCCGACCGCGTTCAAGCGCTATGCCGTCGACGGCGATGGCGACGGCCGCCGCGACGTCGTCGACAATCCGAGCGACCTGATCGCCTCGACCGCCAACAATCTCAAGAAGGACGGCTGGCAGACCGGCGCGAGCTGGGGCTACGAGGTCGTGCTGCCGCAAGGCCTCAATTACATGCTGGCCGACCGCGCCAAGGCGATGCCGCTGTCGCAATGGGAGCATCTCGGCCTCAAGCGGCCAGGCGGCCAGCCGTTCCCGCGGCCGTCCGACAAGGCCTATCTGCTGGCGCCGGCCGGCGCCGAGGGGCCGGGCTTCCTGATGCTGCAGAATTTCCGGGTGATCATGAAGTACAACCCGGCGGAAGCCTATGCGCTCGCCATCGGCCATTTCGCCGACCGCCTGCGCGGCGGCCAGCCCTTCGCGCAGCCCTGGCCGCGCCTGGAGCGGGTGCTGTCGCGCGCCGAACGGCTGGAACTGCAGCAGCTGCTCGCCCAGCGCGGCTTCTACAAGGGCACGCCCGACGGCCAGTTCGGCAGCCAGACCCGCGAGGCGCTGCGCGGCTTCCAGGTGTCGATCGGGGCACCGGCCGACGGCTTTGCCACCGCCGAGGTGCTGGAGCGGCTGCGGGGGCGGTAGGGCCGAAGCCGCAGGGCTGCCTCCCGTAGCCCGGATGCAGCGCAGCGAAATCCGGGGTTCTCGCCGTGCGGCTGGTCTGGTCCCGGATTACGCTTCGCTCCATCCGGGCTACGGCTCTCCCTCCCCCTCCCCCCGCAAGCGGGATCGGGGCACGGTTCCGTCGGGGCGAGATCCGCCCCTCCACCCCAAAAGTAACCGTGAAATCCGATATTTGCCGCCTGCCTTGACGGCTGCCGGAGACACCCGATTTATGGTGGAAAAGCTGCCCGCTTGCGGCCCGATTCCGCTAGTATGCTCACGTACTTCCAGATCATTTGCGACCGAACGCGATGCGAGAGCCAAAGTCCTTTTTGCGCATATTCACCGAAGCCGGTCCGCTGGTCGCGCTGACGGTGGCGCTTGCGCTGTTGATCGGCATTGCCCAGCCCGCCTCGGCGCAATTCTTCGGCTTCCCCGGCTTCGGCGGCGGACCGCCGCAACCACAGCGCCGCGCTCCGCCGCAGCATGGCGGTGGCGGCTGGTTCGGCGGCGATTTCTTCGCGCCGTTCCAGCAGCAGCAACCCCAATCATCGCAGCCGCAGCGGCCGCGCGAGGATTTCTCGCGTGCCCCGGCACCGGCCAAGCGCGAGGCCGCCGCCGAGCGCAACGTGCTGGTCATCGGCGACGCCATGGCCGACTGGCTCGGCTATGGCCTGGAGGATGCCTATTCCGACCAGCCCGACATGGGCGTGATCCGCAAGCACAAGACGGTCTCCGGCCTGATCCGCTATCAGCCCAAGGGCGACCCGGCGGATTGGGCCGCGGCCGCGAAGGGCATTCTCGCCACCGAGAACCCGGACGCCATCGTCGTGATGCTCGGCCTCAACGATCGCACCGCGATCCGCGAATCCGTCGTGGAGAAGAAGGTCGACAAGAAGGACGAGAAGAAGGACGCGCGCGGCAAGCCCGAGGCCAAGCCGGGCGACAAGCCCGATGCCGCCGCCAAAACTGATGGCAAGCCGGTCGAGGCCGAGCCGCCGGCCGACGACGCCGACAACGATCAGCAGGGCGCGCCGGAAAAGACCGCGCGCTCGCCCAATGGCCTCTATGAATTCCGCGACGACCGCTGGGTCGAGCTCTACGGCAAGAAGATCGAGGAACTGATCAACGTGCTGAAGAGCAAGGGCGTGCCGGTGCTTTGGGTCGGCCTGCCCGCGATCCGCGGCCAGAAGGGCACGTCGGACATGCTGTTCCTCGACGCGCTCTATCGCGACGGCGCCGGCAAGGCCGGCATCACCTATGTCGACGTCTGGGACGGCTTTGTCGACGAGGCCGGCCGCTTCATGCAGAAGGGCCCGGACTTTGAAGGCCAGCCCCGCAAGCTGCGTACCGATGACGGCGTGTTCTTCACCAAGGCCGGCGCGCGCAAGCTCGCGCATTATGTCGAGCGCGAGGTGACGCGCCTGCTCGCGGTGCGCTCCGGGCCGATCGCGCTGCCGAGCGAACCGGCGACGCCGGATACCAGCGCCGAGCCCGGCAAGCCCTCGCCGCGGCCGCTGGCAGGCCCGGTGCTGCCGCTGGTCGCCTCCACGGTCGGCACCGATCAATTGCTCGGCGGACCGGGCTCGCGGCCCGCCGCTGTCGATGCGCTCGCCGCGCGCACGCTGGTGAAGGGCGAGGCGCTGGCGCCGCCCGCCGGCCGCGCCGATGATTTCGTCTGGCCGCGCCGCGAGATGGGCCGCGAGCAGGCCAAGGGCGATGTTCCGGTTGCCGCCACCACGCCCGCCGCGCCGGCGGGCGGGCCGGCCAATCCGCCGCCCTCGACCACGGCGATCGCGCCCGACGGCTCGATCATCACCGCGCCGAAGCCGCCAAGGCGTGTGTTCCGGCCGGCCCAGACCCAGGCCCAGCCGCAACAGCAGCCGCAGACACAGCCCTGGCTGCGCGATCTGTTCGGGTTCGGTGCGCCGCAGCAGCGCCCGCTGGTCGCTCCGCCGCCGCGCCCGCCGCGCGGTGTCGGACAGCGGGCCGGAGTGCCGGGGAATCCGTGGCAGTAAGCCGCGCGCCTTCCGATAGAATTGACGCTACATCCACGTCATTGCGAGCCAACGGGTCGCGCGAACGCGCGCCCGATGACAGGCTCCGCGAAGCAATCCATCGATCCGCACGCGCGGACGGCTGGATTGCTTCGTCGCTTCGCTCCTCGCAATGACGGTGGGCGAGATGGTATCAACCGTAATAGCGCCAGCGCGACGGCGGCGGGCGGCGCGGCTGGCGCGTCATCAGGAGCGCGAGCGCAAAGCCGATGCCGCCGGCGATCAGCAGCGATCCCAGCGGGTTCTCCTGCACCGCATGCGCCATCGCCTTTTGTCCGCTGCGAACCGTCTCGCCGCGATGCTCATAGGCGTCCTTGGCGTAGTTGACCGCGGTGTCGGCGGCGTCGCGCGCGGCGTCCTTGGCCTGGCCGTAGAGATCCTGCACCGAGCCTGCGGCTTCGCGCACGCGGCCCGAGGCCTGGGTCTGCGCATCGCCGGCCGCATCGCCGACCGCGCCTTCGGCCTTGCCCGCGAACTCCTTCGCCGTTCCGAAAATCCGATCCTTGTCCATCGTCACGCTCCCTGATCTGTCCGGGAGCTAACCGGGAAACGGCGCGCAGGTTCCTGTGCGCCAAAGCGCAATAGTCGCGCTTTGGCCCCCCTATTCGAGCATGATCTTTCCGGAAAACCGCTTCACACTTTTCCGGATCATGCTCTAGAGGATCAGCCCGCCGTCGACGACGATGGTCTGGCCGACGATGTAGGAGGCGAGCGGCGAGGCCAGGAACAACGCGGCGCCGGCCATGTCGGCGGGTGTGCCGAGACGCTTCAGCGGAATGCGCTCGAGCGCACCTTCGAGACGCTTCGGATTTGCCGTCGTCGCCTTGGTCATCTTGGTGTCGACGAGGCCGGGCGCGATGCCGTTGACGCGGATGCCGTTCTCCGCCCAGGCCTCGCCGAGCGTGCGCGTCAGCCCGACGGCGCCGGTCTTCGAGGCGTTGTAGGCCGGATTGCCCATGGTGGAATGATAGGCCGCGGTCGAGCTCACGATGATCAGCGAGCCCTTGGCTGCGCTCAGCATCGCCTGGAATTTGGTGGCGCAGGCCATCAGGCTCATCAGGTTGACCTCGAGCACCTTGCGAAAACCCTCCATCTCGAATTCCCCGCGGCGGTAAATCACCGCGCCCTGCGCCAGCACCAGCACGTCGAGCCGGTCGAACGACGGCTTGAAGGCCTCGATCGCTTGCGGGTTGCTGACATCGAGCTGCGCGTAGGCAAGGCCCTCGAGATGCGAGCCTTCCTCGGTGGAATAATCGCTCGCCTGCGCGCGCGTACCGCAGATCGCGACGCGCGCGCCCCTGGCCCGGAACGCCTGCGCGATGCCGTTGCCGATGCCGCTGGAGCCGCCGACCACCAATATTTGCTTGCCGCCGAAATTGAGCTCGTTCATCGCGCGTTCCTCTCTCGTGCTGTTGTCTTGATTGAGCATGATCCTTTTCGGAAAGCCAACCGGGAAACTTGCGTTAACGCGCTGCGCGCATGTCGATATCGGGTCGGTGGTTTGACGTATCTTGCGATCAGTGCCAGCGTTGCCGTCTCTCACAACGCAAAAAATCAACGGGGGGTCCGTCATGTCCGAATACAAGCAGCTCAGCCGTTCGGTGAAGGGCCTCACCGTTCTCGTCACCGGCGCCGCCAGCGGCATGGGCCGCGCCACCGCGCGGGTGTTTGCCGATGAAGGCGCCAATGTCGCGGTCACCGACCTGACCGAAGAAGGCACGCAGGCGGTGGCGAAGGAGATTTCGGCGAGCGGCGGTTCGGCGAAGGCCTGGACGCTCGACGTCGGCGATCGCGACGCCATCACCAAAGTCGTCAACGACGTCGCCGCGCATTTCGGCGGGCTCGACATCATCGTCAACAATGCCGGCATCTCGGTGCGGGTGCCGATCGACGATCCCGCTTACGAGGACGCCTGGGCAAAGGGCATCGCGGTGATGCTAACGGCGCATCCGCGCATCATCCGCGCGGCACTGCCATACCTGCGCAAGTCGCGCTCGCCGCGCATCGTCAACATCGCCTCGACCGAGGCGCTCGGCGCAACCGCGCTGCACAGCCCCTACTCCGCTGCCAAGGGCGGCGTCACCGGCCTGACGCGCTCGCTCGCCGTGGAACTGGGACGCGAAGGCATCACCGTGAACTGCATCTGCCCGGGTCCGATCCGCACCGCGATCACCGACCGCATCTCCGAGGAGCACAAGACGCTCTACGCCAAGCGCCGCACCGCGCTCGCCCGTTACGGCGATCCGGAAGAGGTCGCGCACATGACGCTGAGCCTGTGCCTGCCCGCGGCGTCGTTCCTGACCGGCGCCGTGATTCCGGTCGACGGCGGGTTGATGGCGCGGAATGCCTGATCCGCGCGCGGCCGCGAAGCGTTGACAGCGCGCGCGTGGTGAGTAGCCTTCCCGTCAAACGAAGCGGGAAAACCGCCCGCGACAGACGGGGAGATACGCCAATGACGGTCCTGATCCGGCAGCTTCACAAGCACTTTGTCGGCGAGGTCTCCGGCGTCGATCTGCGCAAGCCGCTGACGAAGCAGGAAGCGATCGACATCGAGGCCGGCATGGACAAATACGCCGTGCTCGTGTTCCACGGCCAGGACATCACCGACGACCAGCAGATGGCATTCGCGCTGAACTTCGGCGAGCGCGAAGATGCGCGCGGCGGCACCGTGGCGAAGAAGGAGGACTATCGTCTCTCCGCAGGGCTCAACGATGTCTCCAATCTCGGCAAGGACGGCAAGCCGCTGCCGAAGGACCACCGCACCCACCTGTTCAACCTCGGCAACTGCCTGTGGCACTCAGACAGCTCGTTCCGGCCGATCCCGGCGAAATTCTCGCTGTTGTCGGCGCGCGTGGTCAACCCGAAGGGCGGCAACACCGAATTCGCCGACATGCGCGCCGCCTATGACGCGCTCGACGACGAGACCAAGGCCGAGCTCGAGGACATGATCTGCGAACACTCGCTGATGTATTCGCGCGGCTCGCTCGGCTTCCTCGACTACACCGACGAGGAGAAGCAGATGTTCAAGCCGGTGCTGCAGCGCCTGGTGCGGACGCATCCGGTGCACGGCCGCAAGTCGCTCTACCTGTCGTCGCACGCCGGCGCCATCAGGGGCATGAGCATGCCGGAGGCGCGGCTGCTGCTGCGCGACCTCACCGAGCACGCGACGCAGCCCGAGTTCGTCTATGTGCACAAATGGACGGTGCATGACCTCGTGATGTGGGACAACCGCCAGACCGTGCACCGCGTCCGCCGCTACGACCAGTCGCAGCCCCGCGACATGCGCCGCGCCACGGTCGCCGGCACCCAGCCGACGGTCGCGCAGGAAGCGGCAGAGTAGCGGCGCCGCCATCGTAGCCCCACTCACCGCTGTCGTAGCCAAACCCACAGCCGTCGTCCCGGGCAAGCGAAGCGCGACCCGGGACCCATCACCACGGAGCGCCGTTGTTGCGCGACGCTGTGGCCCCAGCGCGGCATCACAACCGTACGCGGCGGTTATGGTCCCTGCTTTCGCAGGGACGACACCGTGAATGTGGACGGATCGTCGACGACGTCAGCGCGGCCTACGCGTGGCCGGCGTCGTTCGACAGCATGCCGGCCTCGATGCCGATCTTGCGCAAAGCGCGCGCGTATTTCTCGTCGACGTCGGTGCCGAAGATCAGCTCCGGATCGGCATCGCAATGCAGCCAGCCATTGTGCTGGATCTCGTTCTCGAGCTGGCCCGGCGCCCAGCCGGCATAGCCGAGCGCGAGGATCGCGTGCTTGGGGCCGGCGCCCTTGGCGATCGCCTTGAGAATATCGACGGTCGCGGTGAGCGAGATGCCGTCGTCGATGTTCAGCGTCGCATCCTGAATGTAGAAGTCGCTGGAATGCAGCACGAAGCCACGGCCGGTGTCGACCGGCCCGCCCTTCATCACCTTCATCATCTCGGCATTCTCGGGCAGCTGGATCTGGTCCGACTTCTCGATGATGTCGAGCTGCACGAGCAGCCCGGGGAAATCGATGCTGCCGGCCGGACGGTTGACGATGATGCCCATCGCGCCCTCGGAGGAATGCGCGCACATGTAGATCACGGAGCGTTCGAAGCGCGGGTCGTTCATGACAGGCATCGCGATCAGCATCTGGCCGTCGAGATAGCCGCCTTCGGCGGCATGGGCGCCGACGGCCGGGCTTCTGCCGGCGGTCTTGCGAGTCTTGCCTGTTTTGCCTTCAGGGCGCATCCGCAAAGGCCTTTCCTGCTGATTTGACATCCTGATATCGGGTGGCGGTTCTGTCAATCAACCATCGACCGCCGTGCGGCGATGCATCACAAGCAATTCAATGGTTTGCACCGAAAGTTGCAGGTAAAGACGTCTCATGATCGTCATAGTTCCCTTGCGTGCCGCATTTGGCGTTGCCGCCCTGTTTTCCGTCGCATGTATGGCAACGGAGGTGCGCGCCGACGACGCCTCGCCGTGGCAACAGGACACGCATTCGGCGGTGCGGCTGCTCGCCGGATCGCGCAGCGGCGCGGTGCTGCTTGGCGGCATTGCGTTCCAGTTGCAGGACGGCTGGAAGACCTATTGGCGGACGCCGGGCGATTCCGGCGTGCCGCCGCGGTTCGATTTCTCCAGGTCGGATAACGTCGAGGCGGTCACCGTGATGTGGCCGGCGCCGCGGCAATTCGACGACGGCGCCGGCGGCACCTCGCTCGGCTACAAGCACCAGGTGGTATTGCCGCTGCGCATCGTGGCGAAGAATCCCGACAAGCCGCTGGTGCTGCGCGCCGACATCAACTACGCGGTGTGCGAGAAGCTGTGCGTGCCGGTGGAGGCGAAGGCCGAGCTGGCGTTCGCAAGCGTCGCATCGACCGAGGACGCCGTGCTGTCGGAGGCGCTCAACGCGGTGCCGAAGCCCGCCAATATCGGCGACCCCATCCCGTTTTCGATCCGCGACGTCAAGCGCGACGGCAAGAACCACGTGCTGGTCGATGTCAGCGCGCCCGAGAGTAGGGACCTCAGCCTGTTCGTCGAGGGGCCGACGCCCGACTGGGCGCTGCCGGTGCCCAAGCTCGTCGAACACGCGCCGCCGGGCGTGAAGCGCTTCTCTTTCGAGCTCGACGGCCTGCCGCCCGGCGCCAAGGCCGACGGCGCCGCGCTGAAGCTGACGCTGGTCGGCGGCGACAAAAGCTACGAATTCAATATCAATTTGAATTGAGCCGTAGGGTCATTCCGGGGCGATGCAGCGCATCGAACCCGGAATCTCGAGCTCCCCCGGTGCGCAATTGCGCACCTGAGGTTCAGTGCTTCGCACTGCCCCGGGACGACCCCGAAGGGGTGCGTCACCCAACCCAATCTTAACGTTTCGTTGATAGATCGGGGCCATTGCCGCCTCGCGGCGCTTTAGGAATTTTTCCGCCTTGGCTGTGATGGAGACACAATCCGCAACCTCTGCGCCATTGGGCCGGGCCGCACGCCTGCGAGGGCTCGCCGCGCGCGCGCTCGGCGGCACCAATGAGGCGTCGGTCACCAAGCGCCTCGCCGGCATGATCTTCGCCATCCGCGTCATCAGCGCCGCCATCGCCTATCTCGCGCAGATCCTGCTGGCGCGCTGGATGAGCGGCTCGGACTACGGCATCTATGTCTATGTCTGGACCTGGGTGCTGCTGCTCGGCAGCACGATGGATTTCGGCATCGCGCCCTCCGCGCAGAAGATCATTCCGGAATACCGCGCGCGCGGCGACCTTGCGGCGCTGCGCGGCTTCCTTTCCGGCGGCCGCTGGGTGGTGCTTGCGACGTCCAGCATGGTCGCGCTGCTGCTCGCCGGCGTGATCCACCTCGCCTCGCCCTGGATCGATCCCAACGCAATCGTGCCGCTCTATATCGGCTGCCTGACCTTGCCGCCCTTCGTCGTCGCCAACACCCAGGACGGCATCTCGCGCGCGCATGACTGGATGCAGCTCGGCCTGATGCCGCAGTTCATCGTGCGGCAGGGGCTGATCATCGCGCTGACCGCCGGCGCGCTGGCGCTCGGCCTCAATCTCGGCGCCACCGCGGCAATGATCGCGAGCGCCGCCGCGGTGTACATCGCGGCGATCGGCCAGATGGTCGTGCTCAACCGCCGCCTCACCGCCCACCTCGGGCGGGGCGAGAAGAGCTACGACGTCAAAGGCTGGTTCGCGATCTCGCTGCCGATCATGCTGGTCGAGAGCTTCTATCTCCTGCTCGGCTACACCGACGTGCTTATGCTGCAGCAATTCCGCTCGTCCGAGGAGGTCGGCATCTATTTCGCCGTGGTGAAGACGTTGGCACTGGTGTCGTTCGTGCACTACGCGATGGCGGCGACCACGGCGCACCGCTTCGCCGAATACAACGCGCTCGGCGACAAGGACCGGCTGTCGGCCTATGTCGCGCACGCCATCAGCTGGACGTTCTGGCCCTCGCTGCTCGCGACCGTCGCCCTACTGGCGTTCGGCAAGCCGCTGCTGTGGCTGTTCGGCCCGAAATTCGTCGACGGCTACAGCATCATGTTCGTCGCCGCGATCGGCCTCGTGGTCCGCTCGGCGATCGGCCCGGTGGAGCGGCTGTTGAACATGCTCGGCCACCAGAGCATCTGCGCAATAGCCTATGCGGTGTCGTTCCTGATGAATGTCGGGCTCTGCATCGCCCTCGTCCCCCGCTACGGCGGCATGGGCGCCGCCGCGTCGACCTCGCTGTCGCTGACCTTCGAGACGATCCTCTTGTTCTATGTGGTGCGCTCGCGCCTCGGGCTGCACGTATTGGCGTTCGGCAAGCGGCGACCGGCGCCATAGCATTCCGCCGGACGCGGCCTAATGCGATGGCATGACCGCCGCCGGACTGGAAAACCTGCCTGACCGCGTTCAACCTTGCGCCTGTCAGGCGCGCCTGACGTCCGCCTGCTGCCAATCGTGGCCGGCAACCATACGGCGGAAGAACCACAGCACGGCCGGGCAAGCCAGCAGCGCGGCGGCGCCGAAGTCGAGCGCCGCGCTGGCGGAGCCGACCGAGGTGGAGAGCTTTCCTCCGATCGCAGGTCCCGCCAGCATGCCGGCGTAGAAGACGGTGTAGAATATTCCCATTCCGATCGGCCGCGTCTTCTGCTCGAGCACACGCGCAGGCAGGCTCATGATCGGACCGGCAGGCAAGCCACAGAGGATTCCAAGAGCAATGACGACGGGAAGCACCGTGCCGCTGCGCGACAGGAGCAGTGTCAGGAGCGCGAAGGCGATGCAGCCCGTGACCAGGATGACCTCGCCGCGCCTGGTCCGATCGGCGAGCAAGCCGCCCAACGGCACCGAAAGGGCGGCGAGCCAGAGCACGATACTGATGGTTGATCCGGCTGCGGCGCCGGACCAGCCGTGCTCGACAAGCATCGACGGACCAAAACTGAAGATCATCGCAAAACCGATGTTGTAAAGACACCAGATCAGGCCGGCGGCAATCACGGCGCAGATCGTGTCCGCGGTCAGGCTGCTGCGCTCGCCTTCAACCGCGACGGCCGCATCCGGCGCGCGATAAACCAGAGCGATGAGGCCGAGACCGATCAGGATCACCCCGGCGACGGCAAGATTGACGGCATGGAGCCCGAGCGTGGCTCCGATTGCCGGCAACAACATGAGAGCGACGGCGATGCCGGCCGGCCATGAGTTGATGAAAATGGCCATCGCGGTGGCGATTTCCCGGCCGGCAAACCAGTCCGCGACCATCTTGGTCATCAGAACGTTCAGGAGGACGCCGCCGATGCCGGCAGTCAGTCGGCCCGCGATCTGCACGCTCCACGACATTGACGTGGTCATCAGCAGTTCGCCTGCCAGCATCATCAGGAGACCGGCAAGCACCACCAACTTGTCGCCATAGCGGCGGCCGATCGCGCCGCCAGGCAAGGCAAGCAAGGCGCCCGGCGCAAAGTAGAGCCCGATCAGAACGCCGATATCGGCCAGGCTCGCGCCCAGACCCTGGCTGAGCTGCGGCGCGATGGCCGCGACGCTCTGAAACTGAAAGGCGATGGTGGCACGAGCGACGAACAGGACCGCAAGCATGGTCCAGCGGCTGCGCATCTGGTTTCCTCCAGTTCCAGTTATCATGATTGTGTCGTCGGCCTGATATTCTGGTTCAGGCGGAAGAAATTGGTCGGATCGTATTTGGCTTTGAGCGCGGCCAGCCGGGCATAGTTCTCGCCATAGGCGTCGCGGACACGATCCTCGCCCTCGTCGCCGAGGTTGTTGGCATAGACGCCGCCGGTCGAATAGGGCCTGACGGCACTCCACAACTCGCGCGCCCAACGCATGTTCGCCTCGTCACCGGCCGGATCGTCCCAGACCGCCACGGGAAAGCAGTCGAACGCCGCATCGCGGTTTGCGTAGGGCGAGTTCGATACCGGAACCCGTGCAATTGCGCCGCCGACATGCTGGAGGACCAGCAAGGACGAGGTGTTGGGGGCTCTCGCATAGGCGTCGAGCAGCGCGTCGATCGCGCCCGCACCGATCTCGCGCAGGAACTGCGCCTTCCAGTAATAGCGGCGTCCCCGCGGAAACAGGGCATCGCCACCCGACTGAATCTCGAGATAGGGCACGGTTGCGAGGCGCGTCTCGACGGGCGAGCCGAACTTGACGATCGGCGAAAGCGCGCGCTCACCGTCATGATGCGAGCCGACGTAGCAACCGGAGATGTTGAAGAACCGGTCGCCCGACGGCAGCGTCACAAGGGCCGCATCGACGTTGACCTCGTCGGCAGCGTTTCGGGCGAATTCATCGTAGAACTGCATGGCCTCGCGCGCCTGATCGTAAGGATAAAGCGTTGACGCCACGGGCAACGACGTGCCGATCGGATGCAACCGGTATTCGAACGCAGTCACGATGCCGAAATTGCCGCCGCCGCCTTTCAAGCCCCAGAGCAGGTCGGGGTGTTCGGTCGCGCTGGCCCTTAAGACCTGTCCCTCGGCTGTCACCACTTCGGCGGCAATCAGATTGTCGCAGGTCAACCCGTATTTTCGCCCGAGCTTGCCGAAGCCGCCGCCAAGCGTCAGCCCGGCGATGCCGGTGTCGCTGTTGACCCCCATGGTGGTCGCCAGGCCGTGCGCCTGCGTGGCACGATCGAATTCGCCGAGATCGAGGCCGGCCTCCGCGCGCGCGGTGCGCCGGACCGGATCGACGTCGATGCGTTTCATCCGCGACAGGTCGATGACCATGCCGCCGTCACAGACCGAGAGGCCGGCGACGTTGTGGCCTCCGCTGCGAACGGCCACCGGGAACGTGCGGGACCTCGCGAACGTCACAGCCTCGACCACGTCCTGGGTATCCGCGCAGTAGGCGATCATGGCCGGCCGCCTGTCGACGGCGCCGTTCCAGACCCTGCGCGCCTCGTCGTAACCGGCGCTCCCGGCGAGGACCACCTTGCCCTTGAGCCGTAGCTGGGAGGCGGACCGAAGCTCGGAATGCGATTTGCCCATCACCTCGTCATATGGCTGCCGCTGCTCCATCCGATTTGCTCCTCGCCACGAATGCCCATGCCATCATCTCACGGCGTGCCAAATCGTCCTGAATCCGATCGGAAAAAGTTGCGAAATTTGCCGAAAAGGGATGGCTCCAGGCGCTGGCGACGACGCCGACATGCGCACCGCCTGCGATGTCGTCCGCCCTGGCCCGCTGCCTCAAAACAAAAGCCGGCCCTGATCCAATCAGGGCCGGCTTGTTCTGAAGCCGCCAAATCCCGCCGGAAAATTACTCCGCGGTCCAGCCGCCGTCGATCGAGTAGTTGGAGCCGGTGATCTGCGCGGCGTCGTCGCTGCACAGGAACAGCGCAAGCGCCGCGACCTGATCGGAGGTCACGAACTCCTTGGTCGGCTGCGCGGCGAGCAGCACGTCCTTGATGACCTGCTCCTTGGTCATGTTGCGGGCCTTCATGGTCTCCGGGATCTGGTGCTCGACCAGCGGGGTCCAGACATAGCCCGGGCTGATGCAGTTGCAGGTGATCTTGTGCTGCGCGAGCTCCAGCGCCACCGTCTTGGTGAGGCCGGCAATGCCGTGCTTGGCCGAGACATAGGCCGACTTGAAGGGGGAAGCGACCAGCGAGTGCGCCGAGGCGGTGTTGATGATGCGGCCCCAGCCGCGCTTCTTCATGCCGGGCACCGCGGCGCGGATGCCGTAGAACGCCGACGACAGATTGATCGCGATGATCGCTTCCCACTTCTCCGGCGGGAATTCCTCGATCGGCGACACGAACTGAATGCCGGCATTGTTGACGAGGATATCGACCGAACCGAAGGTCTTCTCGCCGAGCGCAATCATGTCGGCGATCTCGGCCGGCTTGGTCATGTCGGCCGGCGAATGCACGGCCTTGACCTTGAAGTCGGTCTCGATGCCCGAACGCTCCTTCTCGATATCGGCCGGAACGCCCATGCCGTTGAGAACGATATTGGCGCCGGCTCCCGCGAAGGCGCGCGCGATCGCCAATCCGATGCCGCTGGTCGAGCCGGTCACAACGGCGGTCTTGCCTGTCAACGTACCCATTATCGGTCGCTCCTATTTGCTTGCGGGGGGTGTGGGTTCATCCCCCGTGAGATCGTAAGTCACCATGGTTTCCCCGGACTGCGGCCGTTCTAGCCATTCTTTGTGACGCATCGACAAATGCACGTCGCGGACGCCCGCGCCCCAGTGCTCGACCATCGCAACATGGGAGAAGTCGTAGTCCTTCGAGGAGCTCTCGTAGTTCTTGCTCTTGTAGATCAGGTGAACCACCGTGACGGTGTTCTCCTTGGACGCCTTGCGCAGCAGCTCGACCGACGGATCGTTCTTCAGGTAATCGGGCAGCTTGCCGATCAGGTCGCGCACCGCCATTCGGGCGTTGTGGATCTGCCTGTTCTTGTCGGTGTTCATCCGCGTCCGGCTGGAATAGCGGATGTCCTTCTCCCGCTCGGCGGCCTCCAGCAGCGTCTCCGGCAACGGCCCGCGCGCGCTGAACAGATCGACCTGGAAGATCAGGAGATCGCGGCTGGTCTCCTCGTCGAGCACGAAGTCGAGCGGGGTGTTGGAGGCGATGCCGCCGTCCCAGTAATGCTCGCCCTCGATGACGACGGACGGAAAGCCCGGCGGCAGCGCGCCCGAGGCCATGATGTGCTCGGGGCCTATCTTCTTGCCGAGCTTCCTGAACTCGTAATTGTCGAAATAGCGGAAATTGCCCGAGGTGACGCTGACCGCGCCGACCGACAGGCGCGTCTTCAGATCGTTGATGCGGTCGAAATCAACGAGGCGCTCCAGCGTCTTCTTCAGGGGCGCGGTGTCGTAATAGCTCAGCGATTGCGAGCTGCCGGGCGGCCACAGCGGCGCCGGCGGGATCCGCGGCGTGAAGAAGCCGGGCACGCCGAAGGTCGCGATGATGGCGGCGCTGGTCTCGTTGAACAGCGAGCGGGCGCGTTCATGCTTCGAGACCGGATTCCACGGCACCGGCGCCGACACCATCTCCCAGAATTCCTTCAGCCGCGGCACGCGCTCGGCCGGCTCGTTCCCGGCGATGATCGCGGCGTTGATGGCGCCGATCGAGATGCCGGCGATCCATTCCGGCTCGAAGCCTGCGTGGCAGAGCGCCTGAAAGGCGCCGGCCTGATAGGAGCCGAGCGCGCCGCCGCCCTGGAGAACCAGCACGCGCTGCGCTTGCGCGGGCGTCGAGGCCGGCGCGGAATCCGAAGTATCCATGCGTAACCGTTGGGTCAGGAAATGACTTCAGGCGCACCGTGGCGGCTGTTCGCCGCGGCGTCAATCAACGAGATGCGGGGCTCTTTGTTTGAGCATGATCTCCGCGCAAACGCTTCGCGTTTGTCGCAGGGAAAACCGCCTCACACTTTTCCGGATCATGCTCCAGATCACGCGGAATTTATCGAGATCAGGTTGCCGCCAAAATGAGCGTCCAGAACACCTTGTACTTGGTGTTGGGTGCATAGACCGCCGCGATGCCCATTTTTGTGACACCGCCCTTCAGCATATTGGCCTTGTGCGGCGGTGAATCGCGCCAGCCCGAAAAGGCTTCCGCAAGCGTGTGATAGCCGGCCGAGATGTTCTCGACCGCCACCGTCGCAGGATAGCCCCCGGCCTGCAGCCGCTTGCCGAGCGGGGCCTTCACGTCGTGGTCCATCTTGTTGCGGGCGGCCATCGCCTGCGATTGCTGCTCGGCGAGCTTGGTCAGATCCGGATCCACCACCACCGTGCCAAGACCATTGTTCTGGCGGTACTGCGAGAACATGATCGCGGCGGCCTGGCTATCCAGCACCGCGCCGGGCTGTGCCATGTTGAGATACATGGTCGGTTCTTCCGGGAGTTTGGTGTCGGCGGCGCAGCCGGCAAGCACCAGAAGCCCGAACAGGGCGACCGTCGTCCGTTTCACTTTTGAGAACCCCCAAGGTTGGCCCGCCGTTGTTGCATACCAACCGTGGCTGAATGGTGAACAGGGGCTAACTTTTGGCCACACAAAACGCCGTCATTCCGGGGCGATGCGGTAGCATCGAACCCGGAATCTCGAGATTCCGGGTTCGGTCCTGCGGACCGTCCCGGAATGACAGGTGAGATTGTTGGCCTGGTAGCCCGGATGAAGCGAAGCGTAATCCGGGACAGCCCATCCGCGGAACGAAGCCCCGGATTTCGCTGCGCTTCATCCGGGCTACGGGCACTTCGCGCGGGGCTACGGCCCTACTCCTGGGCGGCAAAGATCCGGTAGCGGCGGGGCTGCAGGGAGACGATTTCGCCGGCCTGGAGCTCGCGGTCGCGGGGGGCGTCGATCTCGATCACGGTCTTGCCCTCGCTCCCCGACAGGGCCACCTCGGCGCGCTGGATCGGACCGAACGAACGGACATGCCGGATGGCGCCTTCCAGGGCGCCGGTTCCAGCCGGGCCGACCGCCATGTCGTGGCGGCGGACGAACAGTTTTGCCGCGCCGGACGCCGCGCCCAAGGCCGGAATGTTCAGGGGACGGCCGTCCAGCCGCACCGCATCGCCGGCAACGTCGACCGGCAGCACGATGGATTCGCCGATGAAGCCGTGCACGAAGGCAGTCGCCGGATTGTCATAGACCTCGCCGGGCGAGCCGATCTGCTCGATCTTGCCCTTGTCCATCACCACGACGCGGTTGGCGACTTCGAGCGCTTCTTCCTGGTCATGGGTAACGAAGATCGAGGTGACGTGGATCTCGTTGTGCAGCGAGCGCAGCCATTGCCTGAGCTCCTTGCGCACCTTGGCATCGAGCGCGCCGAACGGCTCGTCGAGCAGGAGGATCCGCGGCTCGATCGCGAGCGCGCGCGCCAGCGCGATGCGCTGGCGCTGGCCGCCGGACAATTGGCTGGGATACCGGTTGGCCAGCCAATCGAGCTGCACCAGGTCGAGCAATTCCTTGACGCGGGCGCGGATCGTCGCTTCGTCCTTGCGGATCGCGCGCGGCTGCACGCGCAGGCCGAAGGCGACGTTCTCGAACACCGTCATGTGGCGGAACAGCGCGTAGTGCTGGAACACGAAGCCGACCTGGCGCTCGCTGGCGCCGCGCGAGAGCGCATTCTCGCCGTCGATCGCGACCTCGCCCGAGTCAGGCCAGTCCAGGCCCGCGATGATGCGCAGGAGCGTCGTCTTGCCGGAACCCGATGGACCGAGCAGGGCCAGCAACTCACCGTCGGCGACCTTGAGATCGACATTGTCGAGCGCGGCGAAGCTGCCGAACGTCTTTACGATATTCTTGACTTCAATCGCCATCGGGCACCTCTGCCTCGTCGAGCCGCCGCTCGAGAACGGTTTTCGCCACCAGGGTGATCAGCGCCAGCATCGCGAGCAGCGACGCGATCGCGAACGAGGCGACGAACTGGTATTCGTTGTAGAGAATTTCGACCAAGAGCGGCATCGTGTTGGTCTCGCCGCGGATGTGGCCGGAGACGACCGACACCGCGCCGAACTCGCCCATCGCGCGCGCGTTGCAGAGCAGGACGCCGTACAGCAGGCCCCATTTAATGTTGGGCAGCGTGACGCGGAAGAAGGTCTGCAGGCCGGAGGCGCCGAGCGAGATCGCCGCCTCCTCTTCCTGGGTGCCCTGCTCCTGCATCAGCGGGATCAGCGCGCGCGCCACGAAGGGGAAAGTGACGAAGATCGTCGCCAGCGCGATGCCGGGCACCGCGAACAGGATGTGGACGTTATGGGCCTGCAGCCACGGCCCGAAATAGCCCTGCGCGCCGAACAAAAGCACGAAGACCAGGCCCGAAATCACCGGCGAGACCGAGAACGGCAGATCGATCAGCGTGATCAGGAAGGTCTTGCCGGTGAACTCGAACTTCGAGATCGCCCAGGCCGCGATCACCCCGAACACGAGATTGACCGTGACCGAGATCGCGGCGATCAAGAGCGTCAGCTTGATGGCGGCGAGCGCCTCGGGCTCCGCCAGCGCCGCGAGATACGCGCCGATCCCCTTCGAGAAGGCCGACGCAAACACCACGACCAGCGGCAGCACGACGAAGATGCTGAGGAAAGCGATCGCCAGCGCGATGATGATGAAGCGGACCGGGCCGGGCTCGGTGCGCAAGTTGCGCTGCGCCGTCCCCGGCTCCGCGCGCGCGATCTCGAGCCGCGGCGCCGGCGCCGCCACGCTGACATCGGTCGCGGGTGCGTAGGTCCGCAGTTGCGAGGTCGAGGTCACCAATCCCGTCTGCATCGACATCTTGAGCCTCAATGCACGGGGATGCGGGCTTGCGCCCAGCGCTGCAGCCGGTTGATCAGGAAGATGATCAGGAACGAGGCCACCAGCATCACGACCGCGATCGCGGTGGCATCGGCATAGCGGAATTCGGACAGCCGGATCACGATCAGCAGCGGCGCGATCTCGGAGACATTGGGCAGATTGCCCGCGATGAAGATCACCGAACCGTACTCACCGATGGCGCGGGCAAAGGCCAGCGCGAAGCCGGTGAGCAGCGCCGGAATCAAACTCGGCAGGATGACGCGAAACACGGTGTGCCAGCGATTGGCGCCCAGGCTCGCCGCCGCCTCCTCGATCTCGGGATCGAGATCGATCAGCACCGGCTGCACCGTGCGCACCACGAACGGAATGCCGATGAAGATCATCGCGATGAAGATGCCGATCGGCGTGAACGCGACCTTGATGCCGAGCTCGGCGAGCGGCGCGCCGAGCCAGCCCTTCTGGGCGAACAGCTGCGTCAGCGCGACGCCGGCGACCGCCGTCGGCAGGGCAAAGGGAATATCGACGATGGCGTCGAACAGCCGCCGGCCCGGAAAGCGGTAGCGCACCAGCGCCCAGACGATGATGGTGCCCATCACCAGGTTGACGCAGGCGGCCGCAAACGAAAGCCCAAACGAAATCTTCAGGGCATTCAGGGTGCGGCGGCTGGTGATGATGCCCCAGAACTGGTCGAGGCTGAGCTCGAACGTCTTGAGGAACAGCGCGGCCAGCGGAATCAGGATGATAACGGAGAGCCATGTCAGGGTCAGTCCCATGGTGAGACCGAACCCCGGCAGGGTACTGCGCCGTGCAACCGCTGTGCTCACATATCCCCCTGATAATCCGATCAGTTCTTGTAAATCTGATCGAAGATGCCGCCCTCGGCGAAGTGCTCCTTCTGCGCCTTGGTCCAACCACCAAAAACGTCGTCGATGGTGAAAAGTTCAACCTTGGCGAAGGATTTTTCGTACTCCTTGGCGATCTCGGGATCGCGCGGCCGATAGGAGTTGCGCGCGGCGATCTCCTGGCCTTCCTTGGTGTACCAGTACTTCAGATAGGCTTCGGCGACCGCCCGGGTGCCCTTCTTGTCGGTCACCTTGTCGACGACGGCGACCGGCGGCTCGGCGAGGATCGACTGCGGCGGGGCCACGATCTCGAACTTGTCCGCGCCGAATTCGCGCAGCGCCAGAAAAGCTTCGTTCTCCCACGCCAGCAGCACGTCGCCGACGCCGCGCTCGACGAAGGTGACGGTCGAGCCGCGCGCGCCGGTGTCGAGCACCGGCACGTTCTGATAGAGGTCGGCGACGAATTTCTTCGCCTTGTCGGCCGAGCCGAACTTCTTCTGCGCATAGCCCCAGGCGGCGAGATAATTCCAGCGCGCGCCGCCCGAGGTCTTCGGGTTCGGCGTGATGACGCTGACGCCGGGCTTGATCAAATCGTCCCAATCCTTGATGCCCTTGGGATTGCCCTTGCGCACCAGGAACACGATGGTCGAGGTGTAGGGCGAGGCATTGAGCGGCAGCCGCTTCTGCCAGTCGGCGGCGATCAGGCCCTTGCCCGCGATCGCATCGATGTCATAGGCAAGCGCCAGCGTGACGACATCGGCCTGCAATCCGTCGATCACCGAGCGCGCCTGCGAGCCCGAGCCGCCATGCGACTGCTTGATCTCGACGCTCTTGCCGGTTTCCTTCTGATAGGCCGCGGCGAACGCCTTGTTGAAATCGACATAGAGCTCGCGCGTCGGATCGTAGGACACGTTCAGCAGCGAATAGTCGGCCGCAAAGGCCGAGCTCGCCCACAACAGTCCCGCGACCAGCGGCAGGATACGACGGATCATTTCTGTCTCCATTCAACCTGAGAAATGTCAGGGAACACGCAAGACATAACTCACGGCGAAGTGGTCTTAAGTCAACGAAACCGGTTTTCTTTGTTTTCGGCGGCGCAGCGCGCTTGTGCTACGAAGTCGCCGCACTGCGAAGGCTTTGTCGCGTCGCCAAATCGCGATGAACCGTCATCGCGATCGAGCGCCCTGCTCCATGCCCTATGACATCTTCATTGTATGGATGCCGCATTCCGTCTTGGCCCGGCCGCGCCAGCGGCCGTCGCGCGCATCCTCGCCGGCAGCGGACCGGCTGCTGCAAGGCATACACCCGACCGACTGATATCCCGATGCGACAAGTGGATGCGGCGGCAGCTTGCCGAGCGTGTAGATCGCCTCGATCTCCTCGCGGGAGACATTGGCGAACGGATTGAATTTCAGCCTGACGCCATCATCCTCGACAACCGGGATGTCGGCGCGGGCACCGCCCTGGAAACGCTTGCGGCCGTTGATCCAGCCGGCGAACGGCTTCAGCGCGCGCGCCAGCGGCTCGACCTTGCGGATGCGGCAGCAGGCGTCGGGATCGGTGAACCACAATTCGCGGTCCGGATCCTGGCGCGACAGCGCTTCCTCATCGGGCTTGATCGAACGCACATCGGTGAGGCCGAGCGTGGCTATCAAAGTGTCACGATAGGCCAGCGTCTCCTCGAACAGCCAGCCGGTATCGAGAAACACCACCGGGATCGCCGGATCGACGTCCGCCATCACCTTGAGCAGCGCGGCGGACTCGGTGCCGAACGACGACACCAGCGCCACCTTCTCGCGGCCGAGCGTCTTGACCGCGGCCGCGATCACCTCGGCGGGTGACGCCGTGCGCAGCGCGCGATCGAGCGCATCGGCCGCGGGCAATGCGGCCGGCGCCACTGCGAGCTCTGGTGCAAGCGTGCTCACTGGCCGGCGCTCTCCGAGTGACGCAGCTGCGTGCGGCGGTTGAGTGCGGTGACGCGGCCGTCGCCGGTCGGCTGGTAGAACACCGAATAGCGCTTCATGGTCGCGGCAAACGCGTCGGCATCGGCATCCTTCTTCACCTCGAAGGCGTCGAAGCCGGCGCGCGTCATGAACACGAACTGGTCGCGCAGGATCTGGCCGGTGGCGCGCAGCTCGCCGTCATAGCCGTAACGCTCGCGCAGCAGGCGGGCCTGGCTGTAGGCACGGCCGTCGCGGAAGGTCGGAAACACCAGCGCGACCGAGGCCAGCCGGTCGAGATGCGGCACAAGATCGTCGAGGTTACGGTTGTTCGGCCAGATCACCCCTAGCTTGCCGGGACGGCGCAGCAGCGCCTCCGGATCGGCGAGAAAGCGCTCGGCGCTCACCAGCACCGCGCCGTCGCCCGGCAGCTCGGCGCCGTCGGCGACATGCACGAACAGATCGGTGGTGATTCTTCCCTGCTTAACGAGTGGCATAGACCCGCTCCCTGATAGGCTCGACGCCCAGACGCTTCACCGTATCGACGAACAATTCCTCGGGACGGTCGCGCAGCGCGAGATAGGCTTCGACAATGTCTTCGATCACGTCGGCGACTTCCGCATAGGGAACGGCCGGGCCGATCAGCGTACCCAACTGCGCGTTCTCGTCGGCGCGGCCGCCGATCGTGATCTGGTAGAATTCCTCGCCGTTCTTCTCGACGCCGAGAATGCCGATGTGGCCGACATGGTGATGGCCGCAGGCATTGATGCAGCCGGAGATGTTGATGTGCAGCCGCCCGATCAGGTCCGCGGTGTCGTGGTTGGCGAAGCGCCGCGTCAGCTCCTGCGCGATCGGGATCGAGCGCGCATTGGCCAGCGAGCAGTAATCCAGCCCGGGGCAGGCGATGATGTCGGTGACGAGGTTGACGTTCGGCGTCGCGAGGCCGAGGCGGTCGAGCGCCTTGAACAGCTGCGGCAGGTCGCGCTTGGCGACGTGCGGCAGCGCCAGGTTCTGCTCGTGGCCGACGCGGATCTCGCCGAACGAATATTTGTCGGCGAGATCGGCGACCGCGTCCATCTGCTCGGCGGTGGCATCGCCCGGAGGGCCACCGACCGGCTTCAGCGACAGCGTCACGATCGAATAGCCCTGCACCTTGTGCGGCGCGACCGAGTTCTTGCGCCAGCGCTCGAACAGCGGATCATGCGCGGCCTGCTTCAGCTCGTCCGGCATGTGCGGCAGCTTCTCGTAAGGCGGATAGGAGAAGCGCGAGCGCACCTCCTCGATGGCGGCGTGATCGAGCGTCAGCCCGACATCGCCCATCGCCTTCCACTCCTCCTCGACTTCCTTGGCGAACTTCTCGATGCCGAGCTCGTGCACCAGGATCTTGATGCGCGCCTTGTAGATGTTGTCGCGGCGGCCGTACTGGTTGTAGACGCGCAGGATCGCCTCGATGTAGCTCAGGATATCGCGGCCCGAAACGAACGGCTTGATGGTCTTGGCGATGAACGGCGTGCGGCCGAGGCCGCCGCCGACCAGCACCTCGAAGCCGGTCTCGCCGTCGGCATTCTTGTGCAGGCGCAGCCCGATGTCGTGGATCTTGATCGCGGCGCGATCGTGCTCGGCGGCGGTGATCGCGATCTTGAACTTGCGCGGCAGGAACGAGAATTCCGGATGCAGCGTGGTGTGCTGGCGGATCAGCTCCGACCAGATCCGCGGATCTTCGATCTCGCCCGGCGCGACGCCGGCCCACTGGTCCGAGGTGACGTTGCGCATGTTGTTGCCGGAGGTCTGCATCGCATGGATGCCGACTTCCGCAAGATCGGCCAGCGCGTCGGGCAGCTCGGCGAGCTTGATCCAGTTGAACTGGATGTTCTGCCGCGTGGTGAAGTGGCCGTAGCCGCGGTCGTAGCGGCGCGCGACATGGGCGAGCCGGCGCAGCTGCTTCGACGACAGCGTGCCGTAGGGGATCGCGACGCGGAACATGTAGGCGTGCAATTGCAGGTACACGCCGTTCTGCAAGCGCAGGATCTTGAATTCGTCCTCCGTGAGCTCGCCGGAAAGGCGGCGCTTCACCTGGTCGCGGAATTCCGAAACACGCTCGTTGATCAGCGTGCGGTCGAGTTCGTCATATGCATACATGATGGATGAGCCTTACGCCGGCACCTGAAGATCGATCGTGACGCCCTTGGCGCGGATGTGTTCGCGAAGATTGCCCGGCTTGAGCTTGCCGCCGTCCTTGAGCTCGACCGGCGCGATGTAGGGGCCGACCGCGCCGACATCGTCGGCGGTAGCTTCGGCCAAAAGCGCGCGCGCGTCGTCGGAGGTGCTGACGACGGCGGAATCGGACAGTTCGGTGGACCAGCCTTGCTTGGCGGTTCGGTACACCACGGCACCATCCCAGGTGCGGTTGGCGGTCACCACCGAGGGGCCCGTGATCCTGATTTTCTTCTGTTCAAGCGGAGAGGTCATTCGGCAGCTTTCAGCAGTTCGGAGAACATCTGGTTGGAGAAGAGTTGGGTGACGTTGGACCGGCTCCACGGCGCGGAATGCGCGACCACGTCGCCGATGATGAGAATGGCGGGACCGCCATCGACCTGTTTGACGAGCTCGGGCAGCCGCGCCAGCGTGCCGACCGCGGCCTTGGCATCCGGCCGCGTCACGCGCGCGAACACGCCGACCGGCGTCTCCGGCGAGCGGCCCGCGGCAAGCATGCCTTCGCGGATCGAGGGCGCCGCGGTCATGCCCATATAGACGACGACGGTCATCTTCTTGTCTGTCAGCACTGACCAGTCGACGACCTCGGCATCGCGCGCCTTGTGCGCGGTGAGGAAGGTGATGCGCAGCGCCTCGTGCCTGAAGGTCAGCGGCACTTCGAATTGCGCGGCCGCACCCAGACCGGCCGAGACGCCCGGAATGATGGAGTAGGCGACGCCGGCGTCGCGCAGCGCCTCGATTTCCTCGCCGCCGCGGCCGAAGATAAAGGGATCGCCGCCCTTCAGCCGCACCGCGCGCTGGCCCGACTGCGCCGCCTCGATCATCAGTGCATTGATGGCGTCCTGGCCGATGCCGGGCTTGCCGACACGGCGGCCGACCGGGATCCGCGTGGCATCGCGCCGGATGCGATCGAGAATTTCCGACGACACCAACTCGTCGTAGAACACGACGTCGGCATCCTGCAGCGCGCGCAACGCCTTCACCGTGAGCAGATCCGGATCGCCGGGACCGGCGCCGACCAGCGTCACGTGACCAATGGCTTTGCCTTCCGCGCTCGCGCCGGCGAATGCGGCGGGATCGGTGATCGCGTTCAGCGCCCGCTCGGCCTCGTCCTTGCGGCCGGCCAGCACCAGTGCGCCGATCGGGCCGTCGACGATGCGCTCCCAGAAGCGGCGGCGCAGCGGAAACTCCTCGATGCGGGCGTGGATCGATTTGCGGACGCCGCCGATGAAGCCGGCGAGATCGCCGATCCGCGCCGGCAGCACCGCCTCGATCTTCTCGCGGATGCGGCGCGCAACCACCGGCGACGTGCCGCCGGTGCCGACTGCGACCACGACATCGCCGCGATCGACGATCGCCGGCATGATGAAGGTGGAATGTACGAGGTCGTCCATCACGTTGACCGGCAGGCCGATCGCTTTGGCGCGCACCGACATCGCAACACCGATCTCGCCTGCGCCGGCACAGAGGACGGCGATGACATCGGAGAGATCGGCGGTGAGCGGATCGCCTTCGGCGCGCTCGATCCGCGCGGCGTCCTCCGCCGTGAGACCGGCAATGTCATGATCGCCGTCCGTCGCGTACCAGCGCACTGCGGCGCCGGCGGCTGCGAGCAGCCGCAACTTGGCGCGCACGAGCTCGCCCGCTCCAACGAGCAGCACCTTGCCGCTTTGCAGATCCAGAAACACCGGCAGATATCGCATCAGACACTCGCTTCCCCAATTTGGGGGTTGACTGAAATTATTTTCTATTTATCTCTCGATCAAGCCCAGCAAAGAGAAAATTATTTCTTCTCTATTGCAGCGCAACTTTAGAATTTTCAACTCCACAGGCCAAGGCCAAGAGATGCATCTTCTCGACAACGAATCCGTCGCCGCCAGGACGCGGTCCGCAGCCCTTAGCAATGCATCTTCCGTGCCGGGGATTCCTGCCAATCAGCCCCCTCCGTCGATGGATCATCTCGACGAGCTGGAGGCGCAGAGCATCTACATTTTGCGCGAGGCGTTCGCCCGGCTGAAGAAGCTCGCGCTGCTGTGGTCGCTCGGTAAGGATTCCAACGTGATGATCTGGCTGGCGCGCAAGGCGTTCTTCGGCCGCGTCCCGTTCCCGGCATTGCACGTCGACACCGGCAAGAAGTTTCCGGAGATGTATGCGTTCCGCGACCGCTTCGGCAAGGAATGGGACCTCGACCTGCGCGTCGAGCCTTGCCCGCCGATCGACAGCGTCGACCCGACCCTGCCGCCGGCCGCGCGTTCCGCCGCGCGCAAGACCGAGGGGCTGAAGCTCGCACTCAACAAATTCGGCTTTGACGGACTGATCGCCGGCATCCGCCGCGACGAGGAGGCGACGCGCGCCAAGGAGCGCGTGTTCTCGCCGCGCGGCCTCGAAGGCGAATGGGACGTCCGCGACCAGCCGCCGGAGTTCTGGGACCAGTTCAACGCCTCGCCGCCGCAGGGCGCGCATTTGCGCATCCATCCGATCCTGCATTGGACCGAGGCCGACATCTGGGCCTACACCAAGCGCGAAGGCATTCCGATCATCCCGCTCTATCTCGCCAAGGACGGCAAGCGCTACCGCTCGCTGGGTGATGCCGACATCACCTTCCCGGTCGCCTCCACCGCCTCCAACATCGACGAGATCCTCACCGAGCTCGACGGCACCAAGGTCCCGGAGCGCGCCGGCCGCGCGCTCGACCACGAGACCGAGGATGCGTTCGAGCGGCTGCGCGTCGCCGGCTATCTCTGATCGACACTCGAAGCAACACCTGACTCCAAGCAAACTGGCTTCCCACTTCGTGCGAGCGTTCCGATGAACATGATCCTTCCCACCGCCTCGATCTCGGCAACGCCCAACGGCACGACGCGGCCGCAGGTGCGCATCGTCATCGTCGGCCATGTCGATCACGGCAAGTCGACGCTGGTCGGGCGCCTGCTGCATGAGACCGGCAGCCTGCCGGACGGCAAGCTGGAAATGCTGAAGGCGGTGAGCGCGCGGCGCGGCATGCCGTTCGAGTGGTCGTTCCTGCTCGATGCGCTGCAGACCGAGCGCGACCAGGGCATCACCATCGACACCACCCAGATCCGCTTCCGCACCCGCTCGCGCGACGTCGTGCTGATCGACGCGCCGGGCCACGCAGAGTTCTTGCGCAACATGATCACCGGCGCCTCGCAGGCCGACGGTGCGGTGCTGATCATCGATGCGCTGGAAGGCGTGCGCGACCAGACCAGGCGGCACGGCTATCTCTTGCATCTGCTCGGCGTGAAGCAGGTCGCGGTCGTGGTCAACAAGATGGACCGCGTCGAGTTCAGCGCCGATCGCTTCAAGGAGATCAGCGACGAGATTTCCGCGCATCTGACCGGCCTCGGCGTGACGCCCACGGCGGTGATCCCGATCTCGGCGCGCGACGGCGACGGCGTTGCCGAGCGCACGGCACGGATCGACTGGTACCAGGGACCGACCGTGGTCGAGGCGCTCGATGCGCTCGAGCCGGCACGCCCGCTGGCCGAGCTGCCGCTGCGGCTGCCGGTGCAGGCTATCTACAAGTTCGACGACCGCCGCATCGTGGCCGGCCGCATTGAATCCGGCAGCCTGAAGGCCGGCGACGAGATCGTGATCATGCCGACCGGCAAGATCGCGCAGATCAAGACCGTCGAGAGCTGGCCGGTGACGCCGGTGGGCGCCCCGCAGGGCGCCGGGCGCTCGGTCGGCATCACGCTCGACCGCGAGCTGTTCCTCGAGCGCGGCGACATCATCGGGCATGCCGGGCAAAGCCCGCGCGACACCCGCCGCATCCGCGCCCGGATCTTCTGGCTGCACGACAAGCCGCTGACCAAGGGCGAGCAGATCCTGATCCGGCTCGGCACCAAGGAAAGCCGCGCCACCGTGGTCGCGATCGAGAAGGCGATCGATCCCGGCGCGCTGTCCAACGAAGAGAACACCGCGATCGCACGCAACCATGTCGGCGAGATCGACATCTCGCTGGCGCAGCCGGTTGCAACCGATCCCTACACCGACAATCCGCGCACCGGCCGCCTCGTGATCGAGGTCAACGGCCGGATCGCCGGCGGCGGTCTCGTGCTGTCGGTCGACGCCGGCCGGCCGGCGGTGCCGGTCGATATCGTGCCGGTGGAGTCCGCGTTGCGGCCGGACGAGCGCTCGGCGCGCTACCATCACAACGGCGCGGTGATCTGGCTGACCGGCCTGCCCGGCTCGGGCAAGTCGACCCTGGCGCGGGCGCTGGAGCGGCGCCTGTTCGGCAATGGCGGCTCGCCGATCCTGCTCGACGGCGACACGCTGCGTGCCGGGCTGAACGGCGATCTCGGCTTCTCGCCGCAGGACCGCGCCGAAAACATCCGCCGCCTCGCCGAAGTCGCTACCCATCTGGCGCGCAACGGCCATATCGCGATCGTCGCCGCGGTGTCGCCCGCGGCTGCCGACCGTGCGGTCGCACGTCGCATCGCCGACAGCGCGTTCCGCGAGATCTATGTCGCGACGCCGGCCGAGGTCTGCGAGACCCGCGATCCCAAGGGCCATTACGCCAAGGCCCGCTCCGGCGGATTGCCGTCCTTCACCGGCATCACCAATGACTACCAGCCGCCGACCGGCAATGAACTGACCATCGACACCTCGAACCGCTCGGTCAGCGATGCCACCGACGAGATCGAGCGGATGCTGGCCACGACCGGCATCCTGTTCGACGAACTGACCGACCTCGCGGCGAATATCTAGGCGGCATGGCCTCCTCCTCTGGGGGGCCTTCTCAGAGCCGTGGCTTTAGGGCTAAAAGGGCCGTGAACGCGGCTCTTTGGCGCGTTTTTTGCTGATTTCTCTCGAAAACAGCCCCTAAACGCCCCGTTTCTTTGAGAAAGCCCATCATGACTCGTGTCGATGCCCATGGATTGAAGATCGCCCCTGTCCTGTTCGATTTCATCGCCAAGGAGGCGACGCCGAAAACCGGGATCGCCCCGGATGCGTTCTGGGCCGGACTTGCCGCCATCATCCAGAAGCTCGGACCGAAGAACCGCGAGCTGCTCGCGGTCCGCGACGCGCTGCAGGCCAAGATCGACGACTGGCATCGCGTCAACAAGGGCAAGGCGTTCGACATCAACGCCTACACCGCGTTCCTCAAGGACATCGGCTACCTGCTGCCCGAGCCCGCGACCCACAAGGTCGAGACCGCAAATGTCGACGAGGAAATCGGCAAGATCTGCGGCCCGCAGCTGGTGGTGCCGCTCACCAACGCCCGCTACGCGCTGAACGCCGCCAACGCGCGCTGGGGTTCGCTGTACGACGCGTTCTACGGCACCGACGCGATCCCGCACGATCCGAGCGAGGCTGGCCGCGGTTACAACAAGGCCCGCGGCGACAAGGTGATCGCGAAGGCGAAGGCGTTCCTCGACGCCGCCGTGCCGCTTGCGACCGGAAGCCACACCGACGTGACCTCCTACGCCGTGATCGCGGGCCAGCTCTCGGTCAAGCTGAAGAGCGGCAACTCGACCGCGCTGAAGAACGCCGCCCAGTTCGCCGGCTATCAGGGCGACGCCGCCCAGCCTTCCGCGATCCTGCTCGTCAACAACGGCATGCATGTCGAGGTCAAGATCGACCGCAACAACGTGATCGGCAAGGATGACCCGGCCGGCGTCGCCGACATGACCCTGGAATCGGCGGTCTCCACCATTCTCGACATGGAAGACTCGGTCGCCGCCGTCGACGCCGAGGACAAGGTTCTGGTCTATCGCAACACGCTCGGCCTGATGAACGGCACGCTGTCGGCCGATTTCGAGAAGGGCGGCAAGACGCTGACCCGCTCGCTCAATGCCGACCGCGTCTACAGGAAGCCCGACGGCAGCGAGCTGAAGCTGCACGGCCGCAGCCTGCTGTTGATGCGCAATGTCGGCCACCACATGTTCACCGACGCCGTGCTCGACGCCAAGGGTGAGGAAATCCCGGAAGGCATCCTGGATGCCGCGGTCGCCGGCCTGCTCGCGATCCACGACCTCAAGGGCAATTCCAAGGTCAAGAACAGCCGCACCGGCTCGGCCTATATCGTCAAGCCGAAGATGCATGGCCCCGACGAGGTGACGCTGACCTGCGACCTGTTCGCCGAGGTCGAGAAGATGCTCGGCCTGCCGGAGAACACGCTGAAGGTCGGCATCATGGACGAGGAGCGCCGCACCACGGTCAACCTCAAGGCCTGCATCCAGCGCGCCTCCAAGCGCATCATGTTCATCAACACCGGCTTCCTCGACCGTACCGGCGACGAGATCCACACCTCGATGGAAGCGGGTCCGATGATCCGCAAGAACGACATGAAGGCGCAGCCATGGATCAAGGCCTATGAGGACTGGAACGTCGACAACGGCCTGATCGACGGCCTGCCCGGCCATGCCCAGATCGGCAAGGGCATGTGGGCCGCGCCCGACAAGATGGCCGACATGCTGGCGCAGAAGATCGGCCATCCGCAGGCCGGTGCCACCACCGCCTGGGTGCCGTCGCCGACCGCGGCCACGCTGCACGCGCTGCATTATCACCAGGTCAACGTGATCGCCCGGCAGCAGGATCTCGCCAAGGGCGGGCCGCGCGCAAAGCTGTCCGACATCCTCACCATTCCGGTGTCGCAGTCGAACTGGGCGCCCGACGACGTGAAGCAGGAGATCGACAACAACTGCCAGGGCATCCTGGGCTACGTCGTGCGCTGGATCGACCAGGGCGTCGGCTGCTCCAAGGTGCCCGACATCCACGATGTCGGCCTGATGGAAGACCGCGCCACGCTCCGCATCTCGAGCCAGCACCTCGCGAACTGGCTGCACCAGGGCGTCATCACCAGGGATCAGGTGATGGAATCGCTGAAGCGCATGGCTGTCGTCGTCGACAAGCAGAACGCCGGCGATTCACTCTACAAGCCGATGGCGCCTTCATTTGGTGGCGTTGCCTTCAAGGCGGCTTGCGACCTGATCTTCGAAGGCCGCACGCAGCCGAACGGCTACACCGAATACATCCTCACCGCGCGCCGCCGCGAGGCCAAGGCCGCGGGCTGATCCGCGAGCGATCGCAACGACTAAGCAAAGCCCCGGTGCGAGCCGGGGCTTTTTTGTTGGCGCCGCGAGCCTGCCGTCGCAGGGGCGCACTGCCAAATTATCGAAAACAACCCCATGCAAAGGTGCCGGCGGCGGCCTGCGGACACGGCAACTTGACTCGTCGGGCAAATCAGCGGCATTATTCCATTATTCCGAAATCGTGCCGACGCCCTCGCCGTGTCATCACCCGCGCATGCATGCGCGGGGGGCGACACCGAGAAGCTGTTTGACAACTTGAATCGCGTCCCACCGTCATCGTCGTCCCTGCGAAAGCAGGGACCCATAACCACGAATGGTAGTTGTTGGATAGCGCCGGAACGACGCATCCCGTTCACAATAAAAGCCGCGGAGTATGGGTCCCTGCTTTCGCAGGGACGACGATGAGGATGGTTCCGCTTCGCTCCTCGCAATGACGGATCTAAAACACTGCCAGATACTTCAGCAGCGAGACGATGCCGATGATGATGACGACGGCGCGGGCGATCTGCTTGGCGCGGCCGTCGAGCGGCAGCATGTTGATGAGATAAAGAACGAGAATAACGACAAGGAAGGTGACGAGTACGCCGACGAGCATGCGGAGCCCCCTGATGGCATCGGTGAATGTGCTGTTCGCCCTTTGCTAACGTGCAGGAGGCAGGCCGGTTCCGCGCCAGGAACCGAAAGCGACCGCCCGCGTGCGATCGACGCTACTCGCGTGCCAGCACCGCCGGCCGGCCATATTTGGCGCGGATGCGATCCGGCGCCGGCGTGAAGTTGAGCTGCGCGCCGCGCCGGTCCGGACGGCCCACCGACATCAGCCCGTCCTTGCCGGCAACGATGTCGCCCTTGCGCAAGGTCGGATCGTCCTCGATTTTCACCGCGGCGAGGCCGACCGAGTCCTTGCCGTTGCAGGTGCAGCCCGAGACCAGCTCGTCGCGATAGCGGAACGCGTTCGGCAACTCGGAATACGGCTTGCCGTCTTCCGTCGCGGCGTTGTCGATATTGCCGCCATAGACCACTTCGGTCGCGCTCGCCGGACAGAAGCTGTTGCAGCTTTCCGCCTTGCTCTGGTTGCCGGTCGCCGCAAGCGGGAAATAGCGGCCGTCGCAGGTCCGCACGCAATAGGCCTGGCCGACGTCATAGCGCGGACGGCGCTCGATCCGCGGCGCCATCGGCGCCGGGCCGTCGTCGAACGGCATCCGGATCACCGGCGGGCGGCCATGCATGAAGCCGCCGAACAGTTGCGAGAAGAAATCCTGAGCTTGCGCTGCGGGCGCAAGGGACAGGCCGAGCAATGCCGCCGTCCCAAACGCGCAGCGTCTCACGTGCCGTTTCACCATTACCGACCTCGGTACAATCCCGATCCCTGGAGCCCCCCGTTCCGATTGAATCGGAACGGGGCTCTCGATTCTTGTTCTGACGCGTTTTCTTCACGCGAACGGGTATCCACTTCGCTCGAAGACGCTCTAGTGTCCCGAATCCGAAGTTCGCATCATTTGCCGCACCTTCGGAGCGAACTTCGGATTCGATAAGGACACTAGGAAACTTATGATTCTAGTGTGCTTTATGAATGCGAAGTTCGTGAAAGCGGCTGCCGCGAAATCGCACGAACTTCGCATTCAGCACACTAGTACAACGAGGAAGCCGTCGGGATGTTCATTGCCTGACGCCCGGAAGGCAGCGTCATCGCCGCTGGGCGCGGCCGCGCCGCGGCCGGCCGGACCGAGATCTGCGTCGTGGTCGAGCCGATCTCGCGCGCGGCGAGGTGCGGCGCGTTCTTCGGCAGCACCACGACCCTGGTACCGACATCGACCCGGCTGAACAGGTCGGAAACGTCTTCATTGGTCAGGCGGATGCAGCCGGACGAGACGAACTTGCCGATCGTCGAGGGATCGTTGGTGCCGTGGATGCGGTATTCGCTGGACCCGAGATACATCGCGCGCGCACCGAGCGGGTTGCCCGGGCCACCGGCCATGAAGCGCGGCAGATAGGGCTGGCGCCTGATCATCTCGGCCGGCGGATGCCAGTCCGGCCATTCCGCCTTGCGGCTGATGCTCTGCACGCCGGCCCAGGTGAAGCCTTCGCGGCCGACGCCGACGCCATAGCGGATCGCCCGGCCGCCGCCGAGCACGTAATAAAGTGCGGTGTTGCCGGTATCGATGATAATGGTGCCGGGTGCCTCAGTCGTGTTGAGCGCGACGGTGGTCCGGCGCAGCCGCTCTGGCAGCGCGCCGTCCTCACCGGCCCCACTCGAAGGGTCGTTCATCACCTCATCGGCGGGAAATGCGCCCGGTTGCGTCGACGCATAGCCAAGCGCAGAAGAGCGGACCTGGGCGCTGGCCGACGTGCTGACGACAAGCGGCGTCACCAACAGGACGCTGCCGATGGCGAGAGTGCGGGCAAGGGTGCGCGCGGCGCGCGACGCAAGCCGGCGGCTGGAAACAGGCTGCTGTGTCATGTGCTGCCCCTGGACGGGATGCGCATCGTGGTGATGCGATGCCGGGCCAACGCGCAGGGCCGCGAGTCAGTTCCGCCGCGAATCGTCGCGAGGTCGCGATTGTCAACCCGTCACGTCTCACGAAGCCGCGATGGAACTTTCTCCGCGGCGATCAGTTGTCATCGCGCAATTCGGCGCGCGGGGCGACCACGCGACGGGTTTGTTCGTCCTCACGCGGGAGGAGTTCGGTGCGCGCCTTTCCGAGTGAAGACCTGCTTGGCAATGCGCCCGAAGGCACGCCCGTCCCCGACAGCAAGATCGAACTGCCGCCGGTTGTCAGCCGCGCCGAGGCCGTCGCCTTCGCATTGATCGCCCTGCTGGTCATTGTCGTTGTGGCGGTGCTCTATCTCGCACGCGCCTTCTTCCTCCCGATCACCATGGCTTTCATCGTCGGCACCATGCTGTCGCCGGCGGCGAGCATGCTTGAACGCTATCGGATCCCGCGCGCGCTCGGCGCGGTCGTCATCGTGATCGCGGTCGGCGCCGCCGTCAGCTTCATGGTCGGGCTGATCGCCTCGCCGGTGATGGAGTGGAGCTCGCGGCTGCCCGAACTCGGCGCGATCCTGAGGGAGAAACTGCATGTGTTCGACCGGCCGCTCGCGCTGTGGCAGGAATTGCAGACCATGGTCGGCGGCTCCGATACGCTGGCCACGCTCCAGCTGCCGAAATTCGAGTGGGTGCAGCCGACGCTGGAATTCCTGTCGCCGACCTTCGCCGAATTCCTGCTGTTCATCGCGACCCTGATCCTTTTCATCGCAAGCTGGAAGGATCTGCGCCGCGCACTGGTGATGGCCTTCAGCGAACGCACGGCGCGGCTGCGTACGCTGCGCATCCTCAACGAGGTCGAGACCCATCTCGGCAATTATCTGCTGACGGTGACCATGATCAATGTCGGCGTCGGCATCGTCACCGGCGCGATCTGCGCGATGACGGGCATGCCAACCCCGGCCGGGCTCGGTGCGCTCGCCGCGACGCTGAACTTCGTTCCGATCATCGGTCCGGTCGCGATGTTCGTCGTGCTGGTCGTGGTCGGCATCATCGCCTCGCCGACCATCGGCGCCGGGCTGATCGCGCCGGCATGTTTTGCGGTCGTGACCTTCCTGGAAGGACATTTCGTGACGCCGACGATCGTCGGACGGAGGCTGTCGCTGAATGCGCTCGCGGTCTTTCTGGCGCTGGCGTTCTGGACCTGGCTGTGGGGTCCGATGGGCGCCTTCCTGTCGTCGCCGCTCTTGATCGTGGCGCTGATCGTCAAGGAGCATTTGATGCCGGTCAATTCGCCGCAGCTGCCGGAAGACTAGCCCCGGTTTCGCATCGGGAACCATGCACCGCGCGGCGCGTTTTTGTTCCAGCACGCAAGTTCTCCGGGAGCCTTCGATGTCGAGCACGGACAGCGCATTTGGGATCAAGAACATGACGGACAAAGCGACCTACGAACGCCTCGAAAAGGATGTCACCGCCGTGAAAAACGATATCGCCGCCCTCACCGAACAGATCACCGACGCGCTGAACTCGTTTGCCAACAACGCGGGCAAGCAGGCCCGCCGCCGCTACAAGGATGCGCGCGCCAGTGCGGAAGATACACTCGACGACATGTCGGAGCGCGGCAGCGCGATGATGGGCGCGGCGCAGGATGCCGCATCCTCGATCGAGGAATCGCTGGAAGATATGATCACGCAGCGGCCGCTGGCGACGGTCGGCCTTGCACTCGGTCTCGGCTTTCTGATCGGCGTCACCTGGCGCCGCTAGGCAGTCTGCGGTCTCCGGGGAATGAGCCCCATGGTGGCGATCATGCGAAAACCACCGTTCTGGATGCGATGGCGGCGCTGGCGCGCCGCCGCCGCGTTTGTCGATGCACTCTTCAGGGCAAGATTCAAGGCAAGAATCAGGGCAAGATTCAGGGCAGGGCTGGTCGATGCTTCAGCGGCTGATCAATGACGTCAAGGACTCCACCGGCAACGCGCTGCGGCTGACGTCGCTGGCCGCGGCCACGGCGATCGCGCTGTTCATCACCATCGCCTTTCTGTGCGCGGCGGCCTTCGTCTACGTGCTGCAGCACTACGGGCCGGTGGAAGCGTGCCTCGCCGGCGCCGCGCTGTTTCTTGTCGTCACATTGATCGCCACCAGCGTCTACATGGTGCGCAAGCGCGAGATGCGCCGCCGCGCCGAGAAGGCGGCAAAGGCCGCCGCGGCCAATGTGTTCGCCGATCCGGTGGTGGTCGCCACCGGCCTGCAGATCGTGCGGGCCATCGGCGTGAAGCGGCTGATCCCGCTCCTGGCGGTCGGCGGCCTCGCGCTCGGCCTGATGGCAAGCCGCAGCGCTGCCAGCAGCAGCGAGGCGGACGAGGAGGAATAGCCTGCGTTGCCCGGTAAGGTGCAAACCGCAACCAACGATGTCATCGCCCGGCTTGACCGGGCGATCCAGTATTCCAGAGACGATTGTGATTGAGCCGATGGGCCGCGGCGTACTGGATCGCCCGGTCAAGCCGGGCGATGATATTAGACCGACTGTGCGCCCTGCTCAGGTCACGCAGCGGCCGGGCTGCAGCAGCTTGGCCACTTCGGTCAGCACGCTGACCACCGGCTCGCAGGCCACCTTGCGGGTGTCGCCGGGCCGTGCCCGAGCCGGCACTGCGGGGCGATGGCGCGCCTCTTCCTTGGCCACGGGGACGCGGACCAGCACCGACGTATCGGGAAGCCGCTCGACCTTCAGCGCAACGGTCCGGCTCGGCAGGCCGGTGACTGGAACCGTGGCACGGTCGGTCTTGGCGGCGCGATTGACGGCGCTCTCCGGCGCCAGTGCAGTGGTGACCTGCTGGCCGCCGATGAGATCGTGGCCCGATGCCAGCTGGACGGCGCCAAGCGTCAGCCCAGCCGCCAGCGCAGCGAAAATTCCCATCTGAATCTTTGACATGGTGATGTCCCTCGCCCCATGGAAATTCGCTCGACGATCCCTTGGCGATCCCGGACACAACGCGAACGAAACCCGCGGGGTTCTCGCGTCCGGCCATCACTTAACCGTGTACGAAAATATTTTCGCTTGCGCGGAACGACTCAGGGGGTCTGCGAGTCATTGGAAGAGCCGGTTATTCCCCCTGCCCCATTGACCGGCGACGTAGGGCGCGACCGTGGTGATGCCGGTCGCGCCCTGCTCTTTTTCTGGTGTGCCGCGAACGATGCGTCAGCCGGCCTGTCGCTCACCGGTCGCAATCGAAAACCTGAAACCAAAGGCCCGGTCCTCCCACGCGCGAGAGGACCGTCCGCGTCAGGCATTGTCGTTGGCTGGCATATCCTGGGATCGAACAACCGTCACTTCACGGCATGACGGGCAACGACCGACGTGAAACTTGATTCCGGTTGTCTGGTCGTCGACGAGCATCAATTCGCTCAAGGGCTCACCGCATTTGCAGGTGACCGTTTTCTGATCGGCAAAGTACATCTGACGTCCTCCATAAGCCTGGAGATTTCTCGTCTTCGGGGCGAGCTCGCTTGCGCCGTGCTCGCCCCCTCGCTTCCGCTCCTTCTCGTTCGGTCAGATCCGGCCATCCGGATGGTTGGTGTGGCTCCTGGCGCTTATTTCGAAGCGGATTGCGCCTTCCTTGACTCCGCGGCTTCGCGCGCCTGCCGCTCGGCCTTGAGGCGCTGGAAGTTGTCGTAGAACGCCTTCTCGTTGGCGCGATGCTCCTTCATCGCCTGCGATGCGTCTTGCTGGCGCTGCGCATCACGGTCCTTGCGCTGCTGGGGAGTAAGATTCATACGACCTCCGACTAAGCTCTTGAATCAACGCTGGATTCAACGCGCGAGGCCGGAAAAGGTTGCACCTTGGAAGGGAACTGGGTCTATTTGCGCAGGCTCGCCCAGACGCCGCCGAGGATCAAAAGACCGCCAACCAGATGGATCAGCTTCGGCGGTTCGCCGAGGATGATCCAGGACAGGAAGGCGCTCGCGATCGGCGCGACGTAGAGCACCAGCGAGCTCCGCACCGAGCCGAACCGCGCGCCGAGCCAGGCGAAGCCCGCATAGGCGATCAGGCCGGGCACGAGGCCGGCGAAGACATAGGCCTCGAACGCCCGGGTGTTGAACACCTCCGCCGGGGTGGCCCACATCTCCTGGAGCGCCGGCGGCAGCGAGCACAGCGCGCCCGCCGCCGAGAACAGGCTGACCCGCGCCAGCAGCGAGGCGCGCGGCGCGACGCGCGACTGCAGCAGCGTGTAGCCGGACCAGCCGAGCATCGCGCAGACCACCAGGAGATCGCCCCAGGCCGCGCTCGATTGCGTCAGCGTTTCCAGATGACCGCCCGAGACGATCAAGAGCGCGCCGCCGAGCGCCAGCGCCGTACCAAGCCATTGCAGCGGACCGATATGTTCGATGCCGAGCGCCGCCGAGATCAGCAGCACCATGATCGGCGACAACGCGAAGATCAGCGCGATGTGGATCGCCGTGGTCGTGATGCCGGCGATGTAGACCGGGGCGCCGCACAGGAACATGCCGAGGAAGCCGGCGGCGAGGATCGGCCAGAGGTTCTGCGCCAGCGGGATCTTGCCGTCGCGGATCGCCGCGATCGCAAACGGCGCGAGGCCGATGGCGATGATGCTCCAGCGGAAGAAGGCCAGCGAAAACGGCGGTACCGAGCCGGCAAGCCCGCGCGCCAGAACCTGGTTGGAGGCCTGCCCGACCGCGACCAGGATGAAGCCGGTCAGCGCGACCGCGTCCTCCCAGCCTTTGGCGGGGCGGCTGACCTGCGCCTGCGCTTTCGGCGGCTCCGCATCCATGACACCGCCCCCTCAGCCGGCGCGCGATCGGCTCACACGTCCGCTACTGCTCGGCCGCCTCGCGCTCCATGTCGCGGCCGGCGAGATCCTCGCCCTGCATGTTGGCGTATTCGCGCGCCATCTCGCGCATCAGGAATTTGGCGGGGACGTCGTGATAGCTGCCGTGGTCGTTGACATACTGCATGTAGGCGCGCCCTTCGCCGTCGAAGGGATGCAGCAGCGCGTCGGCGTGGCCGTCGAAATCGAGCGGCTTGACGCCGAGCTTGGCGCACAGCGTGTCGTTGAAGGTCGGGGTCGCCTTGCGCCAGGCGCCATCGACGAACACGTCGGTGAAGCCGTGCCAGGTGAACAGGTCCGAGCCCATGCTCTGGCGCAGCTTCTCGGTGGTGAGATGGTTGCGCACATCGGCGAAGCCGACGCGCGCCGGGATGCCGTGGACCCGGCAGGCCGCGGCATAGAGCGCCGCCTTGCCGACGCAGTAGCCGTTGCCGGCGGCGAGCACGCTCGAGGCCCGGTAGCTCTCGGGCGAGCGCATGCTGACATAGGGGTTGTAGCGGATGCCGTCGCGCACCGCGGTGTAGAGCCGGCGCGCCTTGTCGCGCACGCTGGCGTCAGACGGAACGGCGGCGCGGGCGAACGCCTCGACGGCGGGATGGTCGCTGTCGACATATTCGCCTGGGTCGGTGTAGAGGCGGCTGATCGTATCGGGGAGCTGCTCGGTCATGGCATAAGCTTAGCAAGCCATCTGCGCAGTTCAATGCAGCACGTGCGGCCCTTCCGGCAGCCCTGTCCCGCCGAAGCCCCGCTCCAATTAGATCGAAACGGGGCTCTGGATTATAGTTTGACGCGTTTCCTTCACGTGAACCGGTGCCCACTTCGCTCGAAAACGCTCTAGTTCTCGAAGTGTTCATCCAACCGCGGTGACGGGTAGCCGCGCCGCTTCGCCTTGAAGTATTGGCGTGCGAAATGGATGCCGATCCCGATCAGGAACGGCGGCGCAAGCGCGGCGGCGATCATGAGCGCGGTGATCGACTTCGGCGTCAGGATGTCCAGCACCATCGACGCCAGCAGCCACAGCGTGGCAGCAATCACCGCGACGTCGACGTGCTTCATTCCCCGGTCTCTCCCTTGGTTCCTGGCTACCATCCGGGTTCCATCCTACCGGCTGGCCCCGGACGCGCCAAGGATTCCGGGCGGCAGACGATACCTCCGGCCCTTCACTTTTTTGGAACGGCGCTTGTTTGGAACGGCGCCTGCGCGCGCCACGTTTATCCAGATCAGACCTTGATCAACCGAGTTCGGAGGCCGCGATGGGCAACTCCAGTGACATCCACAGCGGCGTCGACCGTCCCGCCAGCCGGAACGGCGTCAACGATCCCGTCGGCGGGGTCGATGTGAAGCGAACCTTCAACGACAACCAGACGCCGCACGAACGCGCGCAATGGGCCGCCGATGTGCGTGCCGACGCCACGCCGAAGCGCGGCGAGCCGTTCCTGCCCGAGGCGCTGCGGCGGCGCCCGACGTCGCCGATCAATCCACGCACCGGCCGCCGTGCGACTGATTAGCGCCTAGCGAGACTGGTATATCCATTCGTCAATTTCGCCCCGTCATCCTGAGAGCCTGACCGAAAATGAAATCGAGTCATTTCAACATCTTGCGGCGGGCATCATCGGAACAGAAACCTCGGATCGCTGTTGCGAAAGCGCTTAATTCGTAGAGGATTCCGATCGGGAGGAATCTATTACCTCCTAAGAGCCCGGCACCGCGTCCCTTGGTTTTCAAAGACTTATTTTGAGTCAGACTCTGAGGTGCGAGCGAAGCGAGTCTCGAAGGATGTACGGCCACTAGCCTGGCCGTGCATCCTTCGAGACGCGCGTTCCGCGCTCCTCAGGATGACGGAAAAGCGACCGCTTATCTGACCATCAAGTCGTGAACGCCCGCACCAGCAGCAGGCCGCCGAACAGCGCGAGAATCGAGAGCACGACGGAGGCTGCGATATAGGTGCCGGCCGCCCACAGCTCGCCGCGCTGCATCAATACGATCGCATCGAGCGAGAAGGTCGAGAACGTGGTGAAGCCGCCGCAAATGCCGACGGTGAGGAACACCCGCATCGCCTGGCTGGCATTCCAGCTCAGCGCGAACGACTCCGCGAACACGCCGATCAGGAACGAACCCACGATATTGATCACCAGCGTGCCCCAGGGAAATTCCGCGCCGACCAGGCGCCCCGCGCCGATCGCCACCAGATAGCGCGCGACCGATCCCAGCGAACCGCCGATCGCGACCGCCGCCAACAACTGAACGTTCAATGCTTCACCTTTCCGGCTCGCCATTCGACGAAGCCCGCCAGCACCCCAAACACGAAGGCCGCAGCGACCAGCTCGCCCGGCGCGTCGACCAGCAAGGCGACGACACCGACGAGCCAGATCGACCCGACCAGCGACAACGCGATTGAGAGTGAACCAGGAAGACCCGTCATGCGCTGTCCCTTCTCATTCGCGGGACACGGCGGGTCAGCGGTGGCGCATGCTCCTACCGACGCTGTCGCGCCCGGTAGGAGTCATCAGCCTTGCGGCGGTTATCGGGGGACTCCATCCCCATCAACATGGCGATGGTAGGCGAGCGGAGCGGCAGGAGCAAGTGGCCGTTCCGCCGTTTCGCTTCTCGGCTTAGCCGGTCGTCGACAGCATCGCGTTCAATTCGACGGCTGTCCGGAGCTGATCGATGCGCGCGACAATCTGCTCGCGTTCGACACCACGCGGCAATTGAGCGAGCAGGCCTTCAAGTCGCACACGATGTTCCTCGAGGCGCTGCTCGAATGTATGGGGTTCAGATCGCTTCCGCTTTTGAATCGTCCTCTGCATTATCGACCTTTGGCGGTTGAAGACCGGGGCTGTTGGCCCAGCGGTCCAGTTGCTCAATGACTTTCGCGTGGCTCGGGCGCCGCGGTTTCGGGGCTTCCGGCTCGTCGGACAGCTTGCGGGGAAGCTTGACTTGGTTGGCCATAGCATCTCTCCAGCGACTTCGACATAACGAGACGGGCAGCCGGATCGTTCCCAAATTTTTTTATCTAAGTTATTGATTTCATTTGTTAATAATACTCAATTGGCATTTTTGTCTCAACCGGTGGAACCTCACGCGAGTTTGGCGGTTTAGCAAATTACTCAACAAGCTAAGTCTGGGTGTTTTGCGATGAATGAGCTTCGCGCTGAACGGCTTCAGGTCATGCTGTCGCCAGAGGAGTTGGCAGCCCTCGACGATTTCCGGTTCAAGCACCGCATGCCGACCCGCGCTGCGGCGGTCCGCGAGCTGCTCAAGCTCGGTCTGGCCGGCATTGGCACCGACGGGGCGGCAGGAGTGAAATCGAGCGATTATGGGGTGTTTGACCGGGGGCCGGATGGGCACACCCAGAGCGACGCGCCGCAGGAGGAATGACGGCGCGTTGGCAGCATGGTGACGATCAACCGGCGGCGAACAGGTCCACAATCGCCTTCAGGATGCACACCACGAGGGCCGACGTGAACATCGCCGTGCCGAGATCTGCGAGATAAAGCAGTTGCGCCCTCTGCTCAGCATCAAGCCGCGCGATCGCTTTGCGCATGGCCAAGCTCCCTTTTCGGGAGAACGCAATGCGCCGATGTCCGTTCCCTCCTTTGCGTCAAGCCCGCTGCAGCGCCAGCGTCACGCCGCCGAGCGTCAGTGCCATGGCGCCGATCTCGCGCAGCCCCAGTGGCTCACCGAGAATGATCGCGGCCGACACCACGCCGATGACCGGCACCAGCAGCATGCCCGTTGACGCCGATGTCGGCGGCAGGCGGCGCAGCGTCTCGAACCAGGTGAGATAGCAGATGCCCATCGGCATCAGCGTCATGTAGGCAAAGCAACCGAGGCCGAGCGGCGTGATCGCGGCATAGTTCGGATGCTCGAAGAGAATGCCGAGCAGGAGCATCACGAGACAGCCGATGCCGACCTGCCAGGCCACCACTGCGAGCGGCGGCATCGGCAGCGGCTTGCGATTCAGCACGTTGCCGAGCGCGAACAGGATGGCGCAGGCGAGCGCCAGCGCGATCCCGGAGAGCTTGTCGGCGCTGAACGCAAAGCCATTGCCGCCGAGCAGGAGCGCAACGCCGGCGACGCCGAGCACCAGCGCCGCAAGATCCCGCAGCGTCGGGCGGCTGTGCAGCACCGGCCATGCGAACAGCATCGCCCAGATCGGCATCGTGTAGGCGAGTAGCGCGCCCTCGCCGACCGTGACGAATTTCATCGCGATGGTGCCAAAGCCCATCCAGGCGAAGACATTGGTGAAGGAAGCGAACAGCAGCCGCGGGATCGCCTCGCGCGGCACCGCGAGCGACTGCCCGCGGGCCAGCGCCAGCGTGCCCAGGATCACCGCCGCGCAGGTGCCGGCAAGCCCACGGGCGAACAGCGGCGGCCATTGCTGCAGCAGCAGCTTCATCAGCGGCCAGTTCAGGGCCCAGCCGAACGCCGTCACCACCAGGCAGAGAAAGCCCACCGTTCTATCGCGCTGCGTCGTATCCATGGGCCGCGCTTAGCAGGCGAAGGCACGGGATTCCACATCGCTTGGCGTATGAGGGGCGCGTCGCATATGCAGGGACGCGTGGCACGCGCGAATAACCGGGCGTCGACCTTCGGACACCGCGCCGTCAGGCGAAGGTGCCGATCGTGATCCGCGGCCAGCCGTCGCTTTTCCGCGCGGCGGCAAGCCTGGCCGTCCAGGCATCGATCAGGCTTGCGATGAGCAGGCGGCCGGTGCCGCGCATGTCGGGCAGTTTCATGGTCGGCGTGCCGAGCGTCAGCGCGACCACGCCGTGGGTCGCCGCCAGCAGCGCGGTCGCGAGCCGCTGCGGCAGGCCGGGCGCCGGCTCGGCGCCATGTGCCGCCAGAAATTCCCGCACCGAGACCACGAACAATTCGTAGCTGCGGCGCGCGATCTCGGTCTCGCCGAAATAGACGCCGTCGGGAAAACGGCGGTCCTCGATCGTACCGGACATCGAGAACAGCGAGCGGAAGTGATCGGGATTGTCGGCCCAGTAATCGAGATAGGTTTCCATCACGCGCCGCAGCCGCAACTCGCTGTCGGCCGTCTCCGCGCGAACCCGCTCGAGGCGTTCGGCGACCGCCTCGAGGTTCTGCTGCTTCACCGCGAGCAGCAGCAACAGCTTGGTCGGGTAATATTTGAGGACGGTGCCCTTCGAGTAGCCGATCGCGTCGGCGATCTTCTGGATCGATACGGTCTCCAGCGTGCCGGCGGCGAACTCCTTGCGCGCGGTTTCCAGGATCAGCGCCTTCAGCGCCTCCTTGTCGGCCTCCTGGCGCGCCCTGCGCTGAAAGCGCCGTGCGCCTTTGGCTCGCTCCACGATCGACATCCCCATCTGCCTCGCGCCTCCATGCCGCGCACCCGCCCCGATGGCAACCCCGCCCTTGCAATATGCAAGTTAATTGACTATGGTCAATTAACTTGACAAGACGGAAGGATCCGATGAGCACCGATGCGAGCCCCCTTGCGACCCCCCTTGCAGGCGAAATTGTCCGCAGCGATTTCGATCCGTTCAGCGCGGCGACGCGGGCCGATCCCTACGGCACCTATGCGGAGCTGCGTGCCGCGGCGCCGGTCATCCGCCTGACCAGATATGACATCTGGACGGTGCCGCGCTTTGCCGAGGTCAAGACGATCTTCGGAGACCATGTCAATTTCAGTAACGCCGGCGGCGCGGGGCTTGCGAACCACTTCAAGGAAAAGCCGTGGCGGCCGCCAAGCATCGTGCTGGAAGCCGATCCGCCGCTGCACACGCGAACCCGTGCGGTGCTGGCGCGGATCCTCTCGCCCGGCGCGATGCGGCGGCTTGCCGATGACTTCAAGGCGACGGCGACGCGGCTGATCGACGGGCTGGTCGAACGCGGATCGTTTGACGCCATCAGGGACATCGCCGAGGTGTTTCCGGTCAGCGTGTTTCCCGACACGCTCGGCATCGACCAGGAGGGCCGCGAGAACTTCCTGACCTATGGCGCGATGGTGTTCGCCGGCTTCGGGCCCGAGAACGACTATTTCCGCAACCTGATGAAAGAGGCGCCGCGCGTGCTGCCCTGGGTCGCGGCGCGCTGCCAGCGCGAGGCGCTGCGCCCGGGCAGTTTTGGCGCGCAGGTCTATGAGGCGGCCGACGCTGGGGAGATCAGCGCGGAGGAAGCGCCATTGCTGGTGCGTTCGCTGCTCTCGGCCGGGCTCGACACCACGATCAGCGCGATCGGCATGGCGCTGTACACGCTTGCGCGCCATCCCGAGCAGTGGTCGCTGCTTGCAGCCGATCCGTCGTTGTCGCGCGCGGCATTCGACGAGACCCTGCGCTTCGATTCACCGGCGCCGTTCGTGTTCCGCACCACGCCGCATGACACCGAGATTGCAGGCGTCAGGATCGGCAAGCACGAGAAGGTGCTGCTGCTGCTCGCCTCCGCCAACCGCGACGAGACGCGCTGGGAGCATGCCGACCAATTCGACGTCAGACGGCGGCTGTCCGGACACATGGGCTTCGGCGTCGGCATCCACGGCTGTGTCGGGCAGATGGTGGCGCGGCTGGAAGCCGAGGCCGTGATCACAGCGCTCGCCAGCCGCGTCAAGCAGTTCGAGATTGCAGGCCCCACGGCCTTCCGCGACAGCTCGGGCCTGCGGGCGCTCAGCACAATGCCGGTCCTCGTGACGCCGAAGTAACGTCACGATCGAAGGCTCGCTCAAAAAAAGCCGGCGTACCTTTCGGCACGCCGGCCTGGATTTTTGCCGCTTGCGTAAATTCAGCTCATGCCGATGCCGCGCGCGGCGTGCGGTTGCGCGAGTTGCGCTGGAAGAACAGCGCCTGGCTCGCCACTGCCGACACCATCGCCGGCTGGAACGGCTTTGAGATCAGGAATGCCGGCTCCGGCCGCTCGCCGGTCAGGAAGCGCTCGGGATAGGCGGTGATGAACACCACCGGCACCTCGAAGGTCCGCAGCAACTCGTTCACGGCATCGAGGCCCGACGAGCCGTCGGCGAGCTGGATGTCGGCGAGGATCAGGCCCGGCTTCTTGTTCTTGGCGAGCGCCACCGCATCCGAATGCGTGCGCGCAACGCCGATGACGTTGTGGCCGAGATTCTTCACCAGGCTCTCGAGGTCCATGGCGATGAAGGTCTCGTCCTCAATGATCAGGACGTCGGTGGCGATCTCGGCGGCCATCTCGCGGCCGGCGGCATCGGTCAGCTTGCGCGTCTCGGCGATATCGGTGCCGAGAATGTAGCCGACCTCCTCCTCCGAAAAGCCCTCCAGCGACAGCAGCAGGAAGGCCTGGCGCGGCAGCGGCGTGATGTTGGACAGCCGCCGCTCCGGCGGCAGCGACAGCGTCGCCACGTCGGCATTGTCGTTGTTGTTCACCGACACCGAATTCCAGATCTGGGTGAACAGCCGAAACAGGCCGGCGCGCGGCCCGTGGGTCTGGTCCAGCAACGATCCATCCTGCAACAGGGCCTCGAGCATGGCCCCGACATAGGCGTCCCCCGACGCCTGATTTCCGGTCAGTGCGCGAGCGTAACGGCGCAACAGCGGAAGGTGTTCGGCAACGATCTGCGATCGGGACATTCCCACTCCATCCTTGTTCGTGAGGCCTGGTGGCCTGAAACCCGTTGTCTGGGGGCGCCAGAATCCAGTTCTGGGGCGCCCCCGGTTCCCCTGCATGCCCGACTACGCGCGAAAGCCGAAAAAGTTCCACGAAATAGTTCCAGCATTCCGGAACTTTCTGCGCAACTTTGCATTAGCTCCAGACCGACGAGGCAACGCGGCCAGCCTCTTTTTTCGAGGAAACGACTTGGAAATCAGAGACTTAACTCCCGGGGAAGCGTGGATCACATCATGAAGGAAGTAAAGAAGCAGGGCGGTCTCAACGCCGAGATTCAATCGAGAATCGGCCACCAGCTTCGCGCCATGTACGATGACGTGGTGCGACAGGGCGTACCCGACCGCTTTGCGGAGCTGATCCGCAAACTCGACGGGCCGGAGGCAGCGGCGGCGGCCGTCGCCGGGGGCGATACCGACAAGAACAATGGAGGGGACTAATGCCTCTCACGAATGAACTTCGCGACGATATCCTTGCGTCGGTCCCGAGCCTGCGCGCGTTCGCGATCTCGCTGTCCGGTAATGGTGACCGCGCCGACGATCTGGTGCAGGAGACCCTGCTGCGCGCGATCGCCAACATCGACTCGTTTCAGCCCGGCTCGAACCTCCCCGCGTGGCTGTTCACCATCCTGCGCAACCTGTTTCGCTCCGACTACCGGAAGCGGCGGCGCGAGGTGGAGGATGCCGAGGGCAACTACGCCAAGACGCTGAAGAGCCAGCCTTCGCAGGCGGCGCATCTGGAGTTCGAGGAATTCCGCGCCGCGCTCGAAAAGCTGCCGCAGGACCAGCGCGAGGCGCTGATTTTGGTCGGCGCGTCCGGCTTCTCCTACGAGGATGCCGCGGCGATCTGCGGCTGCGCGGTCGGCACCATCAAGAGCCGCGTCAACCGCGCACGATCGAAGCTCTCCGCGCTGCTCTATGTCGACAGCGCCGAGGATTTCGGCCCCGACAACACCGTGCGCGCCGTGATCGGCGGCAATGGCGGCTAAGCGCGACCACGGCGATAAATGAGAAAAGGCGGCCCGCGGGCCGCCTTTTTATATTGGCCTGCAAGGCCGGGTGACGCTCAGCGCGCCATCAGCTGGCCATCGCCGTCTTGACGGAGGCCGGCTTGAAGCCGTTTCTCAATTCGAGGATCTTGGCCGCAATTTCGGTCACCGGGACCGGGTGACTGAGCAGGAAGCCCTGCGCCTCGTTGCAGCCTTCGGCCCGCATATGATCCAGCTGCTCGACGGTCTCGATGCCCTCCGCGATCGTGGTCATGCCGAGGCTTCTGCCGAGGCTGATGACGGCGCGGACGATCGACTTCGATCCATGCGTCGCGGTCGCGTCGCGCACGAAGGATTTGTCGATCTTGAGCTTGTCGAACGGGAAGCTGCGCAGATAGCTCAGCGACGAATAGCCGGTGCCGAAATCATCCAGCGCGATGCGCAGCCCCTGCGCCTTCAGCTTGTGCAGCGTTGCAAGCGTCTCGTTGCTGTTCGCGAGGAACACGGACTCGGTGATTTCGAGCTCCAGCCGGCGCGGCGACAATTTTGACGCCGCGAGCGCGTTGACAACGACGTCGATGAAGTCGGCATCACGAAACTGGACCGCGGAGACGTTGACCGCGAGCTTCATCTCGCCGGGCCAGGTCGTCGCCTGCTCGCAGGCGCGATTGAGCACCCATTCTCCCAGCGGGCCGATCAGGCCGATCTCTTCCGCGATCGGGATGAACTGGTCCGGCGACACCAGCCCGCGCTTGGGGTGATGCCAGCGCAGCAGCGCCTCGAAGCCGCAGATGCGGTCGAGATGGAGATCGTAGAGCGGCTGGTAGAACAACGAGAACTCGTCCTTGGCCATCGCCTCGCGAAGGTCGAGCTCGATCGCCCGTCGCCGCTGCAGGCTGGCGTCCATCGCAGGCTCGAAGAAGCGCCAGGTGCCGCGGCCTTCCATCTTGGCGCGGTACAACGCGACGTCGGCGTTCTTCAGGAGCTTCTCGCCGGTGGTGCCGTCGCCCGGCGACATCGAGATGCCGACGCTGCATCCGACGACGACGCGATGCCCGTTCAGCTCGTAGGGCGCGCCCACGCATTCCACGATGCGGCGCGCGAGGCGTTCGGCCTCGTCTCCGCCCTGGACGCCACACTGGATGACCGCGAACTCGTCGCCGCCCAAACGCGCGACGGTGTCGACCTCACGGACGCAGGCGTTGAGCCGGTCCGCGACCGCGCACAGCAATTCGTCGCCGACCGGATGCCCGAGCGTGTCGTTGACCTGCTTGAAATTATCGAGATCGAGGCAGAACACCGCGAAGCCGAGCCCGCGGCCGACCTGCGCAACCGCCAGCTCGATCCGTTCGGCCAGCAACGTCCGGTTCGGCAGCTTGGTCAGCGCATCGTGCCGGGCCATGAACGCGATCTGCGATTCCGCCCGTTGCTGTTCGGTGACGTCCTCGCAGGTGACGAGCCAGCCGCCATCGGACGTCGGCCGTTGCGCGATCGCAATGATCCGTCCATCGCTGAGATGCTGCAGATAGTTGCCGTCGTGCTGGGCCATCGAGCGCTCGCGCTCCGCCAGCAGGTCGGCGACAGTCCGCTCGCCGTGATTGCCTGCGGCGATGCTCAGGTCGAGCACCTCCTCCATGGTCATTCCGGGAACGACAAGCTCCGGCGATATATCGAAGATTTCGCAGAACCTACGATTGGCGACCTGCAGCCGCGCCTCGCTGTTGTAGAGGCACAACCCTTGCGACATGTGCGTGAGCGCCGCGTCGAGCCGCAAATTGGTGGCGTGCAGCTCCGCCTTCTGCTGCTTCAGCGCGGAGATGTCGCTGTAGACGAGAACGACGCCGCCCTCCTGCGTCTCGCTGCGGCTGACGCGCAGCCAGCGTCCATCCGAAAGCTGCGCCTCACTCGCAAAGCCGCCGATGTCACCGTCGGCGGGCGCCAGCCTGGCGGCATCGAGCGGATGCGACTGCAGAAGCTGCGGCGAGAGACGGATGAATTCACTCGCGCGCGAGTTGGCCAGCGCGACCTGGCCGTCCGCGTCGAGCAGCACGACGCCCTCACGCGACGTTTCAAGCGCATCGGAAAGCCGTGCCTGCGCCGAGCGGCGTTGCGATACCTCTTGATTGACCATGCGCCGGATGTTGTCGCGCATCGTTTCCATGGCGGTCAGAAGCGTGCCAAGCTCGTCGGTACCGCCCTTGGGGATGGTCGCGTCGAGGTCGCCGCCGGCGATGCTTCGCGCGGCCCGCGATGCGATCGCGACCGGTCCGATGATGCGGCGCGCCAGCAGCCACGAAAACAGGGCCGACAGAAACAGCGCGACGGTCAGCCCGGCGACGTTGAGCTGCAGGTCCCGCTTGATCGTCGAGAGCGCCTTCTGCCGGAACAGAAAGCCATCGCCGGCCGTATAGTTGACCAGCAGCTCGACCTGCTGGCTGACGATCTTGGAGTAGCGATCGACATCGCCGACCGTCGCACCCGGTGCGCGCGGATCAGCCACCGCGCTTCCCTCTGTGGACGATCCGATCGCGCGTCGGTGCAGCGCCATCCAGGCGTCGGCGGCTTCCTGAACCTTTGCGGCGGCTTGCGCGGCGCGCGAGGATTGCGACCGATCGGCAGCAATAGCCAAATCTTCCGAGAGCGTCTTCGCGAGCTTTTCAATCTGGCCATCGAGATTGGCGCGGATCTCCGGATCCGTGGTCAGCAGGCGCTGCGACGAGGCGACCCGCATCGTGGCGAAATCCGCACCGGCCGCGCGGGCATAGTTGATCGACATCAGGGATTCGTCGAACGTCTTGGCCACCAGATCGCCGGCATGGCGGATGCCGAGGATGGAGTACCCGCCGAGGGCGACCGCAACGGCGCTCATCGCAAGGCAAAAAATCAGAATCTGGCTGCGGATCGAACCCTTGGTCAGGGCAAGACGCGAAAGGCGGCCGGTTGCGAACCGAAAGGCCGCACCGCTCTTTACCTTGAGGTTGCCAAATAGGCTGTCCATGCCCGCGTTTCGCCGTAGTGCTCGATACTCAAGCTACGCAGAAACGCGCAGCACTGCGGAAAATAACTGTCTGCTCAAAATTGCCTTAGTAGTGACTGGAACTCATGCTGAAATCGTTAAGATCAGCTGGCGATAATCACCCTTACAGGTAATCCGGGAGCCACGCTTGCAGCCCGGGATAGCCGATATTTGGTGTTCGAGGTTCAGCGGGGGTCTTATGCAGTCAGGCTTGTTGCGCGCCTTGCGCCTGGGCCAATTCGGTCGCGTGCCATTTGCGGCGGCGATCGTCACTGGAGCGCTTGCGGGAGCCGCTTTGGGCGCAGCCCCTTATGTCATTTCGCAGAAGGATCGTGAATTCAAACCCGCGCAGATCTCGATCAAGCGGGGTGAGGTTTTACGATTCGTTAACGATGACGGTGAACTGCTGCATCACGCTTATTTGAGCACCGATACGTTCAGTTTCGACTCGGGCGACCAGCAGCCGGGCAGCAAGTTCGACGTCACCTTCTCGGTGCCCGGCGACTACACGGTGCTGTGCGGTATTCATCCGAAGATGAAGCTCGCCGTCCACGTCGCCAAATAGCCGCCCAGGCGGCGGCGATCTACAGGACCGACGTCTTGAAGATCGCGGCGTGGCCGAAATAGTAGACGAACAAGGTCACCGACAGCGCGGCACAGAGCGCGACCGGGGCAAGCCACGGCGCGCGGCGGTCGCGCGACAACACCTTGTTGTCGGCGACAATCGCAAGCAGGACGGCGATGATCGCCGAATGTCCGATGGTATCGATCTTGCCGAATTCGAAGCACGCGCTGATGAACATCCCCGTCAGCACGGTGGCGGCGCAGCGCCGGATCAGCGGGGTCCAGATCAAGGCAAAGGCGAGCGTGAATTCCACCATGCCGGCAGCGCGCATGTAGAACTCGTTGTCGAAGCCCAGCGTCATCGCGGAATGCTCGATCAGCAGCGGGAAGCTCCACTCCGGATAGGCCCATTTTTCGACCGAGGCCCACATCAACGTCACCGCGGCGGCGTAGCGCATCACGTCGATCGGCCGGATTCCGAACAGATCCTTGTTCAGCCCGACGAGCGCAAGATAGGCGGCAACACCGAGAAAGATCGGGTAATCGGCGAGGTGAAAGACACCGTAGTCGCGCACGCCGATCCCGAACAGGACCACCATCCCCGCCGCCGACAGCGGCAGCGTGCGGCGTGACAGCATCCCGGCAGCGATCGCAAGTTGCAGCGCGCCCACGAACGGCGACGTCGTCTTCAACTCGGGCGTCAGCAGGATGCCGCCCACGGCCCAGATCGAGATGAAGAAGAACGCGCATACGGCGCGGATCATCAATTCGGTGCGCAGCCGCAGTCCCTCGGTGACGCGGTCCATCACCCGGATCGTGGCATCACCCAGCGAGGTGGGCTCGATCAGGCAACCCGCAAACAGCCAGAAAATGGCGACGCCGAGCAGCAGCTCGAAATCCAGGCAAAGAACATTCTCGAGTCCGCGGGGTTGACCGGCGACATCGTAAGCACAGAACCATTTGACATGTGCCTCGGCACTGCGCGCGGCTACGACACAAAACAAAACCGCTGCAAGGCACGTGGCGAAAAAGGAGCGCACCGCCGAGACGGTATCTCGCGCCCATCCACTAAACATTGAACCAACCGCCCACACACTTAAGGACTTGTTTAACTTATATCAAATTTTACGCTTTGCGCCTGCCGGGACACCCCGTGGTTGCATTGTGGTTAATCATGGCAGGCGAGCCCCCGGCCTGTCCCTTAGTGCAGTCTTTACAGCCGGTTCCCTCAAATTTTAGCTAATTCCGGCACGGGAGCTCAATTCAACTGTCGTAGTCAAATCCGGACAAAATCGGATCGGGAGGCCGGTACAGTGTTCGGAGCGTTGAGCGTCGTAAGTATCGGGGTGGGGTCGGCCCTCGCCTACATGACAAGATCGTCCGCTGCGCGCGCAGCGACACTCGAGACCTGTGCGGGCGCATTCGTGATCGTCGGGTTCGGCCTGCTGGGCGCGGCGCTGCCGCACCTGTGCTGAACGAACCTCGTTCTGAACCGCGTTGGGCCGAGGTCAGCGCGGCAGTTTGGGGACCCCTGCCACCGGCGGGGCCGTTGCAGTCAGGGTTTGCAGGAAGGCGATGAGGTCGTTCTTCTCGCCTGCCGTCAGGGACAGCGGCTTGATGTCGGGCGATCGGCTCGGCCGATCGATCCCGCCCTTGTTGTAAAGCTCGATGACATCTTCCAGCGTCGCCACCGATCCGTCGTGCATATAGGGCGCGCGGCGCGCGACGTCGCGCAATGTCGGCGTCTTGAACGCATATTTCAGCTTCGCCGAGGTCGGAAAGAAACGGCCGCGCCCGATGTCATGGCCCTTGGCGGTGCCGATATCCTGGAAGGATCCGTCGGAAAACGACGGGCCGCTGTGGCAAGCCGAGCAACGCGCCTTGCCGTTGAAAAGCTCAAAGCCGTGCTGGGCTGACTTGCTGATGGCGGTATCGTCGCCCTTGATCCAACGGTCGAACGGAGCCTCGCCTGCGATGATGGAGCGCTCGAAGGTCGCCAATGACGCCTCGATCCTCGGCCGCGTGATCGCGCCGTCTCCGAACGCGTGGGTGAAGGCATCGACATAGCCGGGGATCGCCGACAGTCGTGCGATCAATTCCGGCTCGGTCATGTTCAGGTTCGCCGGACTGAGGATCGGCCCGAACGCAACGGATTCCAGATCCTTGAACTTGCCGTCCCATCCCAGCGGCTCGAAGAAGGCCACATCGATCAATGTCGGCGAGCGGATCGGCAGGCCCTTGGGATCCTCACCGATGGCGCGCGGAAGGCCGTCGGCCCATGAAAGGGATGGCCTGTGGCAGCTCGCGCAGGAGTGCGTCTTTGACCTCGACAGCAGCGGATCGAAGAACAGCAGCTGCCCAAGGGTGGATTTCGCCTCCGAATAGGGATTGCTGCTCGGGAACGGAACGACGTCCGGCCGCCGATAGCTGGCACGGATTGTCGCAGGGTCGCCCGGCGCTGTCGCCGGGGTCAAGGCAAGCGACAGCCCTACCGGCAAAACTGCCGCGAGCAAGGTCAGGCTGACCCAAAGCCTCATCGGGGTCCTCAGACGGTATCCTGCTCGGTATATGCCCAAGCAAGTTCAACGAAGTTTTAACAAACGGTTGCGGCCTATTACGGATACCGGGCATTGGTCACGATGACGCGGGGCCTGCGCGCGCCTGATTTCGATCAATCCGCGCGGCGGTCTGGTCACACAACCTGAGGCAGCCGCTACTTCTTCACCGGGCGCAGCGGCGCGGAGAACTGCTCGGTACGGTCGCGCTCGGTCATGTCGACGACGGTATCCATCGGCGCGGTCAGCTCATAGACATAGGAGACGTCGGTGAAGTAGCGCTTTGCGGTGCCGCCGAGCGCCTCGGGCGCGACACGGTCGAGCAGGATCAGGCCGAAATCACTATCGACCCGCCGCGTCGCCTGGCTGGTGTTGAACTCCTCCCAGCGGAAATGGAAGACCGCGTCGGCGTCCTCGCCGACGACCTCCCAATTGGCGACGATGTGCGGGTGCTTGCCGACCAGCGACAGCCCTTCGTCGGAATGCGAGGCAAGCTCGAAGAACAGCAGCGACAGCGATTGCGCGGCGCGGGCGCTGACGGTGATGTCGGGACCGTTCACAGCGATCCGGTCGGCATGCGGGATCGAGCGCGATTCGAACAGGCCCTTCAGCTTGACGCCCTGCCACTGGCTCTCGCTGAGCAGCGTGACGACGTTCGACATCGCGTGGATGCGCCCGATCAGGAGCTCGCGCGCGACGTCGATATCGGCGCCGTGCCGCAGCGTGCGGGTCACGATCGACTGGATCACCGCAAGGATGTTCTTGACGCGATGGTTGAGCTCGTCGATCACGGCGGTCAACCGGCGCTCGAAGCCGATGCGGACCTCGATCTCGCGGCTGAGGCGCAAATTGTTGTAGGCGACATAGCCGAACAGGCCGCAGACGATACCGGTCAGCGCGAGGCCGATCGCCGCGACGATGGTCGCGGTCTGCTGCGCACGCACCGTGGCGTTGCTCTTGGCGTAATAGTCGAGCGACCAGTCACGGCCGCCGAACGTCACCGTGCGCACCATCGACGGCAGCGGGCCGTCCTGGCGCACCGCGCGCGAGGTGACGATGCCCTGCTCGTTGGCAGTGAACTCGTCATTCGAATCGCGCGGGTCCTTCAGCGCCACCGCGAACAGCGAGCTGTCGTCGTTGGTCAGCATCAGCGACGACAACTCATAGGAGAAGGTGATGAAGCCGGCCGGCTCGGATGCGCCCTCCTGGAACACCGGCGCGGCGAGCACGACCCCGACCGGGCCGTTCTGCCGCAACAGCGGCACCGGGTCGGAGGCCACCGGCTTGGCGTTGGCCATCGCCCGCGCCAGCATCGGGCCCACCACCGAGTGGCGGTCGAAGGCGCGGCCCGGAATGCTCAGGGTCTCCGGATTGCGCGGCTCGACGTCCATCAGCACGTTGATCGGCTTGTCGAGCGCCTTGAGGTCGAGCGCCTGGTCGTCGAAATCGCGGATGGTCGGATTGGTGAAGCCGTTGGCCTTCAGCTCGGCCTCCGCCGCGGCGAGCTCGTCCGGCTTGAGCCGCGCGATCCAGGCAGCGACGACGAAATCGGTCTTGAAGGCGTAGATCGCCGAGCGCAGCGGCTGCAGCATGTTGGCCTTCACCATCGACGGCGCCCGGAACAGCCCCGAGGCGACCCGCGCCAGCAGCTCGCGCTCGGTCAGGCGGTCCTGCACCAGGCTGGCATGGACGTCGATCGCCCGCGCCAACGCAATGCCGTCGATCGCGAGCTCCTGATCGTGCACCCGATAGGCGGCAAGACCGGAGAGCAGAACTCCGATCAGTGCAATCAAGGCAACGATGAAGCCCAGTCGAACCACACGCTTACTCGGCAATCAGGGGGTGGCGAAAGGGGACGGAAGGCATCTGGCTTCTGCGAGGGCGGCGACAAATCAGGATGCGATGAAAGCCCGCCGCAAAGTAATATGGAATAGCGATCATCGGTCCGCAACAGGAGCCGGTCGGCAACATTAACGACGACGCCACCCGGCGGTCTTTGGCGGCGCCAACGGTTGCTAATCGTCAAAGTTGGAAATTGTTCCGGCTATTGCGCAGCTTTTTTGCGGCGAGGTGCGCGCCCCTCTCATCGACCGTCACCCCGCGCAAAGGCTTCGCCTTTGTCGCTGGAGGAGCGCGGCACGCGCGTCTCGAAGGGTGAACGGCCCGACTGGTGGCCGTGCACCCTTCGAGGCTCGCGACGCTCGCACCTCAGGGTGACGGGACCCGTGCCACAATGATTAACGCCTAACCCGCCTTGACCTTGCCCTGCGACCGAAGGCCGCCCTTGGTCTCGATGAAGCTGATGATGCGATCGAGGCCGTCGCTCTTCTTCAGGTTGGTCATGACGAAGGGCCGCTCGCCGCGCATCCGCCTGGCGTCGGTGTCCATCTTCTCGAGCGACGCACCGACATGGGGTGCGAGATCGATCTTGTTGATCACCAGGAGGTCGGATCGCGTGATGCCAGGGCCGCCCTTGGAGGGGATCTTGTCGCCGGCGGCAACGTCGATGACGTAGATCGTCAGATCGGCCAATTCCGGCGAGAAGGTCGCCGCCAGATTGTCGCCGCCGGATTCGATCAGCACCAGATCGAGGTCGGGGAATTTCGCCCGCATGTCGGCGACCGCGGCGAGATTCATCGAAGCGTCCTCGCGGATCGCGGTGTGCGGACAGCCGCCGGTCTCGACACCGGCGATGCGGTCCGGCGTCAACGAGCCGGAGCGCACCAGAAACTCGGCATCCCATTTGGTGTAGATGTCGTTGGTGATCGCGGCGATGTCGTAGCGCTCCCGCATCGATTTGCAGAGCAGGTCCATCAGCGCGGTCTTGCCGGAGCCGACCGGACCGCCGACGCCGACGCGAAGTGGGCCGTGGGAAGTGGGCATGAGGCGCTCTCTCCGTTATCGTCGTCCCGGCCGAGTGCGCAGTTGCGCACGGAGCCGGGACCCATTACCACCGAATTCAATTGTTGCGAAAAGCTGGGGCCGCAGACTTGCGTAACCACGAAGGCCGGTGGTTATGGGTCCCGGCTTTCGCCGGGACGACGGCGGAGGGTGCCTCATGACCGGAACAGCCTCGTGTACTGCGTCTCGTGACGCAGGCTTGCGAGATCGGCGCGAAAGGTCGCGCTGCCGAGATCGTCGAGCGAGGCCGCGTCGGCCCGCGCCGCGGTCGCGGCCACGACCGGCTCGAGATCGGCCAGCACGCGCTGGCTGTCGGTCTGCCCGAGCGGGATCAGCCGGCTGCCCGCGGAAATCCAGTTCGAGGTCACTGCATGCAGGAAGGCGTGCAGCACAGGCGGAAGCCGAATGCCATGCGCGGCGCTAACGAGGCCGACTGCGATCGGATAGACGATCGGTCCGTCGCAAGCCGCGATCATGGCGTCGAGGCCGGGCGAATTCCAGGCGGCACGGGCAATCTCGATGAAGGCGCGCCCCTGCGTCGTGGTCTCGAGTTGCCGCTCGCGCGACGGCACGAAGGCGGCCGCGCGTTCGGCAATCTCCTTCAGCCCGGCGGGATCATGCTCAGACGCCGCGCGAAAACTCTGCGCGAGAAACACGGCGTCGCAAAATCCGCTGCCGTCGGCGAGCATCGCGGCGAGCCAATCGCGCAGCGACGCTGCATCGGTGATGTCGCCGGCCTCGACCGCCCATTCGATGCCGCCGGAATAGGCAAATGCTCCGACTGGAAAGGACGGCGACAGCCATGTCATCAGCCGGTACAGCGCGGCCGCCTCGTCCTCCGCCATCCCGCCGCGCAGCACGGCGGGATCGGGCTCATTTGTGGTCATGAGCATGGGAGTGGTCGTGGTGATGATGGGCATGCTCGCAATGCTCATCATGATGATGGTGGTGGTCATGGTCAGGCCCATGTTCATGGCCATGGTGGTGACCGTGATCATGCGCATGGCTGTGGGCATGATCGTGCCCGGTGTGACCATGCGCGTGCTCGTCGGCATGCGCATGCTCGGCATAGGCGCCGCCCTCGGGATCGAACGGCGCCTCGATCTCGATGACACGGGCCCCTAACCCCTTCACCATCGCCTCGATCACGTGATCCCTGCGGATGCGCAGGCCCTTCGGCATGATCTGGGTCGGCAGATGACGGTTGCCGAGATGCCAGGCGACCCGGATCAGATGATGCGGATCGCTGCCGCGGATTTCCGCGAGCGGCTCGGGAGCTGCGACCACCTCGACGAGGCGGCCGTCCTCCAGCACCAGGGCATCGCCGCCGCGCAGCGCGACGGCGTTTTCGAGATCAAGCAGGAATTCGAGCCCGCGCGTCCCTGACATCACCATCCGCCGCCGATGCCGGTCGTCGAAATCGAGCACGACGGTGTCGGCTGCCGCTTCCTTCCAGCGATGCTGTCCCAGGACTTTGGTGGCGCGGATCATCGATGCCTCAGAGCTTCTCGACCTTGGCGTCGCTGATGATCTCGATCACCGTCGGCCCGGTCTTCATGTTAGCGGAATATTCGCGCCATACCTTCATGTGCGGCGCCCTGGCATGGCCGTTGAGATCCTCGCGGCTCTCCCAGCGCTCGACCACCACATAGAGGTTGGGATCGTTGACGCTGACATTGCCGTCATAGGAGATGCAGCCCTTCTCCTTGCGGGTCTCGACCGTGCAGGCCTTGTGCCCCTTGATGAAGTCGTCCTTGTTCTCCGGCTTCATCGGCGTGGTGGCGATGACATAGATCATGCTGTTGCTCCCGTTCTTCTTATTTTAGCGGACGTCGACCTTCTCGGGCGTGATCACCTCGATCTTCGGCGGCGCGGCCATGCATTTCACCGCGACCCGGCCGAACGTCTTCATGTGCTCGGCGGTGCGATGCGGCACCAGTGCCTCCGCGTTCTCCCACTGCTCGACGAACACCATCTTGCTGTGGTCGGTGACGCTCTCATGCAGATCGTAGGCGATGTTGCCGGGCTCCTTGCGGGTTTCCTTGATGCAGGCCGTCGCCGCGGCGATGAATTCGGCGCGGGTCTCGGGCTTGATGGTCAGCGTGGCAACGACGTAAATCACGGAAATTCCTCCCGGTTTTCTTTTCTGGGTGAGATACCGGGATGGGTTTTAGAACATAAAATAGCGCTGTGCCATGGGCAGCACCTCGGCCGGCGCGCAGGTCAAGAGCTCGCCGTCTGCGCGTACCTCATAGGTCTCGGGATCGACCTCGATCTCGGGCGTCGCGTCGTTGTGGATCATGCTCTTCTTGGAGATCTTGCCGCGGGTGTTCTGCACCGCATAGAGCTTCTTGGCTGTGCCGAGCTTGCGGGCGAGACCGCCGCTCGCCGCGGCCTTCGAGGTGAACACCACCGAGGACGCGGTGAGCGACTTGCCGAAGGCGGCGAACATCGGCTGGTAATGCACCGGCTGCGGCGTCGGGATCGAGGCGTTGGGATCGCCCATCGGCGCCGCCACGATCGAGCCGCCCTTGATGATGCAATCCGGCTTGACGCCGAAGAACGCCGGCGACCACAGCACGAGGTCGGCGAGCTTGCCTTTCTCGACCGAGCCGATCAGCTTCGACACGCCGTGCGCGATCGCGGGGTTGATGGTGTATTTGGCGATGTAGCGCTTGACGCGGAAATTGTCGTTGTCGTTGCCCTTGTCCTGCGGCAGCGTGCCGCGCTGCTTCTTCATCTTGTCGGCGGTCTGCCAGGTACGGATGATGACCTCCCCGAGCCGCCCCATCGCCTGCGAGTCCGACGAGATCATCGAGAGCGCGCCGAGATCGTGCAGGATGTCCTCGGCGGCGATGGTCTCCTTGCGGATCCGGCTTTCGGCGAAGGCGAGGTCCTCGGCGATCGACGGATCGAGGTGATGGCACACCATCAGCATGTCGAGATGCTCGTCGATGGTGTTGCGGGTGAACGGCCTTGTCGGATTGGTCGAGGACGGCAGCACATTCTTGAGGCCGGCGACCTTGATGATGTCGGGCGCGTGGCCGCCGCCGGCACCTTCAGTGTGGAAGGCATGGATGGTGCGGCCCTTGAAAGCCTTGATCGTATCCTCGACGAAGCCGGATTCGTTGAGCGTGTCCGAATGCAGCATCACCTGGACGTCGTAATCGTCGGCCACCGATAGACAGGTGTCGATCGCCGACGGCGTGGTGCCCCAGTCCTCGTGCAGCTTCAGCGCACAGGCGCCGGCCTTGATCATCTCGACCAGCGCCGCCGGGCGCGAGGCATTGCCCTTGCCGGAGATGCCGAGATTGACCGGGAAAGCGTCGAACGACTGGATCATCCGTCCCATGTGCCAAGGGCCGGGCGTGCAGGTGGTGGCGAAGGTGCCATGCGACGGGCCGGTGCCGCCCCCTAACATCGAGGTGACGCCACTCATCAGCGCGTGCTCGATCTGCTGCGGGCAGATGAAATGGATGTGGCTGTCGAATCCGCCCGCGGTGAGGATCTTGCCCTCGCCGGCGATCACGTCGGTGCCGGGGCCAATGATGATGGTCACGTTGGGCTGGATGTCGGGATTGCCGGCCTTGCCGATCGCCGCGATCATGCCCTCCTTGATCGCGACGTCGGCCTTCACGATGCCCCAGTGATCGACGATCAGCGCGTTGGTGATGACGGTGTCGGCCGCGCCCTGCGCGTTGGTCACCTGCGACTGCCCCATGCCGTCGCGGATCACCTTGCCGCCGCCGAACTTCACCTCCTCGCCATAGGTGGTGAGATCCTTCTCGACCTCGATGATCAGGTCGGTGTCGGCAAGCCGCACCTTGTCGCCGGTGGTCGGGCCGAACATGTCGGCATAGACGGAACGCTTGATCTTCACGGACATATCAGCCCCCAGTTTCAGCCAGCGCGGCCCTGGCGCGCGCAATCGTGTCGTCGAAAATGCGGTCGAGCCGCGGATTGATGCCCCGGCAGCCGGCAACGACCTTGTTGGCCCAGGTCGCATAGTCGGCGAGATCGTCGCGCTCGTCCTTGCTTGGATGCGGCACGATCCGCGCGCCGATATTGCTGATCTTGTCGGCGATCTTGATCAGCTTTGCATCGGGAGACTTGTGCGGAGCGTCCTCGATCTGCTTTTGCCGGCGGGCAGCCTTTGGCAGGCTCATGTCGTCGGTGCATTCGGCCACCAGCGAGGCAACGCGCACGCTGAACTTCTGCACGAGCTCCTCGCGCGTGGTCTCGGTGTCCTCGATCGTGTCGTGAAGCCAGCCTGCCGCCACCAGCTCGGCATCGGCGCCATCGGTCACCTGCGCGAGCAGGTTCGCGACCTCGGCGAGATGATTGATGTAAGGCTCGCTGCCCCGCCCCTTGCGCGCCATGCCGTTGTGACGGCGCGCAGCAAGCTCGGCGGCTTCGGAGACCATGCGGAGCGCGGGCAGCATCGGACCTAAAGCTTCCCCTTCACCTCGGCGCGAAAACCGTAGATCACGCGCTTGCCGGCGAGCGCGACGAGGTGGACGTCGCGGGTCTGGCCGGGTTCGAAGCGGACGGCGGTGCCGGCGGCGATGTCGAGGCGCATGCCGCGGGCTTTCTTGCGATCGAATTTCAGCGCCGGATTGGTCTCGAAGAAATGGTAGTGCGAGCCGACCTGGATCGGGCGGTCGCCGGTGTTGGCGACCGAGAGCGTCACGGTCTTGCGGCCGGCATTGAGCTCGATCTCGCCGTCCTTGATGAAGAGTTCGCCGGGGATCATGTCCTTCTCCTCGTCATTCCGGGGCATGCGAAGCATGAACCCGGAATCTCCTTAAACAATCTCTGGATTCCGGGTTCGGCCTTCGGCCGCCCCGGAATGACGCGCGCGTGGCTATCGGATCGGCTCGTGCACGGTGACGAGCTTGGTGCCGTCGGGGAATGTCGCCTCGACCTGGATGTCGTGGATCATCTCCGGGATGCCATGCATCACCTGCGCGCGGGTCAGGACCTGGGCGCCGGCTTGCATCAGATCGGCGACGGTGCGCCCATCACGCGCGCCCTCGACGATGAAATCGGTGATCAACGCGACGGCCTCGGGATGGTTCAGCTTGACGCCGCGCTCGAGCCGGCGGCGCGCCACCATGGCCGCCATCGATACCAGGAGCTTGTCCTTTTCGCGGGGAGACAAATTCATGCGAGCACTCTGATCGTTCTTGAAAGGTTTAGTTGAGCCACAGCCGCGGCAGCGGGACAGTGGAGGCGCGACCGAGCACCATCATCATGTCGGCGCGCAGCCGGGCCGCATCTTGGGCACAGAAGCGGGCCATTGCAAAGCCATTCCAGGCGGAGATGCCGACCTCGCCGCCGAAGTTTTCCGACGCCTCGCGGATGCGCTCGACCAACGCCTCGTCGCCCGGCACGATCAGCGCCGTGCCGATCGCGCAGCCGCCATTGGCAATCGCTGGCCTTGCCAGCTTCTCGCCAATCTCGCCGTCGAGCCTGACGGTCTCGGCAAACACCAGCCTGCCGCCACGCCGCATCCGCCAGCGATCGACAAATTCGCCGTGGCGCATGGTCTCGCCCATCGCTGCGCGGCCGAACACCACGATCTCGCAGAGCAGGAGCGAAGCACCCTCGGCGAGGTCGATGTCGAAGCTGCGGTGAATGCGGGCACGGTCGAACAGGATGGTTTCCTGCGGCAGCCAGGCGAGATGCGCGCCTGCGGCAACGGTCAGCGCGATGTCGAGCCGTGCCGCCGCTGCCGGTGCGCGGTAGACTTTCTCAGCCGCCGCCGTGGTCAGCGTCAAACGCGCGCCCTCGCCGGCCGCGATCGCGATCTCGAAGCGATCCCCGCCGGCAATGCCGCCGGCGGTGTTGACGAACATGGCCGAGAGACCGTCGTCCTCCGGCGATGGGAAGCGGACGCGCAACGAGCCCGACTCATGCAGGTCGCCGCGGCGGGTGGCACCGTCTTTGAGATGCACACCGAATCGGACCGCACCCTGGGCGCGGTTTGCCGCAAACGTCGCCGCTGCCGCGCCTGCGATCCCGCTCCGCATTCCCCCGACGCTCCCTCCGCGCGCCACGACAGGCGGCGTCACATCCTGTTCACAGCGCCATCTGGCGGCTGATCTCGGCGGGATCGAGGCTTGCGCGGTCGCAGGCATATTTCACCGCACCCCGGTCCATCACGGCAAAACTGTCGCCGAGTTCGCAGGCAAAGTCGAGATATTGTTCGACCAGCACGATCGCGATGTTGCCAAGGTTGCGCAGATACGAGATGGCGCGGCCGATATCCTTGATGATCGAGGGCTGGATGCCCTCGGTCGGCTCGTCGAGCAGCAGGAGCTTTGGCCGCATCACCAGCGCGCGGCCGATCGCGAGCTGCTGCTGCTGGCCGCCGGAAAGGTCGCCGCCGCGGCGGCCCAGCATGGTCTCCAGCACCGGAAACAGCGAGAACACGTCGTCGGGAATGTTGCGGTCTTCGCGCTTGAGCGGACCGAAGCCGGTCTTGAGGTTCTCTTCCACCGTCAGCAGCGGAAAGATCTCGCGGCCCTGCGGCACGAAGCCGATGCCGCGACGCGCCCGCTCATAGGGCTTGAGCGCGGTGATGTCCTTGCCGTCGAAATTGATCGCGCCGGACGCGATCGGATACTGGCCGACCATGGCGCGCAGCAGCGAGGTCTTGCCGACGCCGTTGCGGCCGAGCACGCAGGTCACCTTGCCCGGCTCGGCGGTCAGCGACACGCCGCGCAAGGCCTGCGCCGCACCGTAGTAGAGATTGATGTTGTCGATCTTCAGCATCGCCCTAGCGCCCCAGATACACTTCGACCACCCGCTCGTTCGACGACACCTGGTCGATCGAACCTTCGGCGAGCACCGAGCCCTCATGCAGGCAGGTCACCTTGACGCCGAGCTCGCGTACGAAGGTCATGTCGTGCTCGACCACCATGATGGTGTGGTTCTTGTTGATCTCCTTCAGGAGCTCCGCGGTCAGATGGGTCTCGACATCGGTCATCCCTGCGACCGGCTCGTCGACCAGCAGCACCTTCGGGTCCTGCGCCAGCAACATGCCGATCTCGAGCCACTGCTTCTGGCCGTGCGACAGGCTGCCGGCGAGGCGGTTGCGCGCATCGGTCAGGCGGATGGTCTCGAGCACCTTGTCGATACGCTCGGACTCGGCCTTGCTGCCGCGCCAGAACAGCGTGCCGCGCACGGAATGATCGACATTGAGCGCGAGCAGCAGATTGTCCTGTACGGTCTGGCTCTCGAACACCGTCGGCTTCTGGAATTTGCGGCCGATGCCGAGCTCGGCGATCCGGGTCTCGTCGAGCCGGGTCAGGTCGACGGTGCCGTCGAACAGCACCGTGCCCTCGTCGGGCTTGGTCTTGCCCGTGATGATGTCCATCATCGTGGTCTTGCCGGCGCCGTTCGGGCCGATGATGGCGCGCATCTCGCCGGGCTCGAGCGCCAGCGACAGATTGTTGATGGCGTGAAAACCGTCGAACGAGACGTGCACGCCATCGAGGTAGAGCATGGCCGAAGTGGCGCGGGTATCCATGACGTTCATCTGCCTACTCCGCCGGGTTCGGTGCGCCGATGCCGTCTTCGCGCGCGGCACTCTCGGCGTCGGGTGAGTTGCGCCGCGCTTTCAGCGGCTCCCACCAGGCGTTGAAGGTACCGACGATGCCCTTGGGCAGCAGCAGCGTGACCAGGATGAACAGCGCGCCCAGCATGAACAGCCAGTACGGTGCGAGTGGCCCCGAGGTGAAGAACGTCTTGGCATAGTTGACGACGACGGCACCGAGCGCCGCGCCGATCAGCGTGCCGCGGCCGCCGACCGCGACCCAGATCACCGCCTCGATCGAGTTGGCGGGCGCGAACTCGCTGGGATTGATGATGCCGACCTGCGGCACGTACAGCGCGCCGGCGACGCCGGCCATGCAGGCCGACAGCGTGAACACGAACAGCTTGTAGGATTCGACACGATAGCCAAGGAAGCGGGTCCGGCTTTCGGCGTCACGCACCGCGATCAGGACCTTGCCGAGCTTCGACGTCACGATCGCGCGGCAGATCAGGAAAGCGATGATCAGCGCAAGGCAGCTCAGCAGGAACAGCGCCGCGCGGGTGCCTTCGGCCTGCACGTTGAAGCCGATGATGTCCTTGAAGTCGGTCAGCCCGTTGTTGCCGCCGAAGCCGAAATCGTTGCGGAAGAACGCCAGCAACAGCGCGTAGGTCATCGCTTGCGTGATGATCGAGAGATACACGCCGGTGACGCGCGAGCGGAAGGCGAGCCAGCCGAAGCAGAAGGCGAGCAGACCCGGCACCAGCAGCACCATCAGCGCAGCAAACCAGAACTTGTCGAAGCCGTACCAGTACCAGGGCAGCTTGCTCCAGTTCAGGAACACCATGAAGTCGGGCAGGATCGGGTTGCCGTAGACGCCGCGGCTGCCGATCTGGCGCATCAGGTACATCCCCATCGCGTAGCCGCCGAGCGCGAAGAATGCGCCGTGGCCGAGCGAGAGGATGCCGCAATAGCCCCAGATCAGATCGATCGAGAGCGCGAGGATGGCGTAGCAGACATATTTGCCCCACAGCGCGACCAGATAGGTCGGCACCTGGAACATCGAGCCCTGCGGCAGCAGCAGGTTCGACAACGGGATCAGCACGCCGATCGCGGCCACGATCAGGACGAACGCGGTCGCGGCGCGGTCGAGCGAACGGGTGAGGATGTGCGGCGTCATCGGCGAACTCCCTTGCCTCTCCCGCTTGCGGGGGAGCGCAGGCCGCCTTGGGCGGCCGTTCTTAGGAGACGCCGAAGCGGAGCTTCGGCTATGGCGCGCATCAGCGCGCGGCGGGTGGGGGTCTCTCCACATCGGGAGTGTACCGTGTGGAGAGACCCCCACCCCAACCCTCCCCCGCAAGTGGGAGAGGGAGTCGCAGCGCACTTCGGGGCAGTCATTGGTGGCTCAAAGCAGGTCATGCTTCCACCGCCCGACCCTTGAGCGCGAACAGGCCGCGCGGCCGTTTCTGGATGAACAGAATGATCAGCACCAGGATCGCGATCTTGCCGAGCACCGCGCCGGCCATCGGCTCGAGGAACTTGTTGGCGATGCCGAGCGTGAAGGCGCCGACCAGCGTGCCCCAGAGATTGCCGACGCCGCCGAACACCACGACCATGAAGCTGTCGATGATGTAGCTCTGGCCGAGATTCGGGCTGACATTGTCGATCTGCGACAGCGCCACGCCGGCAATGCCGGCGATCCCCGAGCCGAGGCCGAAGGTCAGCGCGTCGACGCGCGAGGTGGCGATCCCCATCGAGGCCGCCATGCGGCGGTTCTGGGTCACCGCGCGCATCTCGAGTCCGAGCGCGGTGTAGCGCAGCATCGCCAGCAGGATGGCAAACACCGCGAGCGTGAAGCAGAGAATCCAGAGCCGGTTATAGGTGATGGTGATCTGGCCGAGCTCGAAGGCGCCGCTCATCCAGGACGGGTTGCCGACCTCGCGGTTGGTCGGACCGAACGCGGTGCGCACCGCCTGCTGCAACACCAGCGACAGGCCCCAGGTCGCGAGCAGCGTCTCCAGCGGACGGCCGTAGAGGAAGCGGATGATGGTTCGCTCGATCACGACACCGATCAAGCCGGCGACCAGGAAGGCGAGCGGCACCGCGATCAGCAGCGAGTAGTCGAACAGCGCAGGATAGCGGCTGCGGATCACCTCCTGCACCACGAAGGTGGTGTAGGCCCCGAGCATCACCATCTCGCCATGCGCCATGTTGATGACGCCCATCACGCCGAAGGTGATGGCAAGCCCGATCGCCGCGAGCAGCAGCACCGAGCCGAGTGACAGGCCGTACCACGCATTCTGCACCATCGACCACATCGCCAGATTGCTCTGGATCGAGGACACCGCGCTCGCGGCGGCGTTGGCAACCAGCGGCGGCTGGTCGGTGCCGAGGGCGGTGAGCAGCGCCAGCGCCTCCTGATCGCCGCGCGCCTTGACCACGGCGACGGCGTCGAGCTTGTCGCTGTCGGATGCGTCCGACTTGAACAGGATGATGGCGGCGCGCGCCTCGGCGAAGGCCTGCTTGACCGACTTGACGCTCTCCTTGGCGAGCGCGCTCTCCACCGTCGGCAGCAAATTCTCCTCGTGGCTCTTGAACACCGACTGCGCGGCGGCGAGGCGCTTGGCCGGATCCGGCGACAGCAGCGTCAGGCCGCCGAGCGCGGCCTCCACGGTGCGGCGCAGGCGGTTGTTGAGGCGGACGGCGGCGGCGTTGTCGGGCAGCTTGTCGACGGCAGCACCCGTGGCGGCGTCGACGATCTTGCCGTCGGTCCGCGTGATGAAGACCTTCTTGCTGTCGGGATCGGCCGAGAGCCGGCCGTCCTGCAGCGCGCTGATGATGGGCGAGGCCAGCGCATTGCCCGACGCGGCAACCTCACCGATCGCAGCCTCGGTGTCGGAGAACTCGTCATTGGCGAATTTGGCGACCGAATCCTCGAACGGACCAGCCAGCGCCGGCACAGCGACGCAGCTCAGCAGCAGGATCGAGAGACAAAGCGCGCGAAAGCGATCAATACAATTGGCAAACACGTCAGTACCCCGGCAGGAGTGTGAGGAGAAGGCGGCGAGCGGTGCCGCCTTCTCCGGTGTTGGAAGGTTGTGTTGTGTCGTTGTTGAGGTCAGGCGCGCCCGATCAGGAGCCCTGGCCGCCGCACTTGTTGGTCTTGGTGTTGTAGTTGCCGCACTTCTTGCCGACCCAATCGCCGATCAGGTCCTTGGAGCCCTCGAGCTCCTTCGACCAGGCATCGCCGGCCACCAGGCCCGGGGTCTTCCAGACCACGTCGAACTGGCCGTTGCCCTTGATCTCGCCGATGAACACCGGCTTGGTGATGTGGTGGTTCGGCAGCATCTGCGACACGCCGCCGGTCAGGTTCGGCGCCTCGATGCCGGGAAGCGCATCGATCACCTTGTCCGGATCGGTCGACTTCACCTTCTCGACCGCCTTCACCCACATGTTGAAGCCGATGTAGTGCGCTTCCATCGGATCGTTGGTCACGCGCTTCGGATTCTTGGTGTAGGCCTGCCACTCCTTGATGAACTTCTCGTTCGCCGGGGTCTTGATCGACTCGAAGTAGTTCCAGGCGGCGAGATGGCCGAGCAGCGGCTTGGTGTCGATGCCGGCGAGCTCTTCCTCGCCGACCGAGAACGCGACCACCGGGATATCGGTCGCCTTGATGCCCTGGTTGCCGAGCTCCTTGTAGAACGGAACGTTGGCGTCGCCGTTGATGGTGGAGACCACCGCGGTCTTCTTGCCGGCCGAGCCGAACTTCTTGATGTCGGCCACGATCGTCTGCCAGTCGGAGTGACCGAACGGCGTGTAGTTGATCATGATGTCGTCCTGGGCGACGCCCTTCGACTTCAGATAGGCTTCCAGGATCTTGTTGGTGGTGCGCGGATAGACGTAGTCGGTGCCGGCCAGCACCCAGCGCTTCACCTTCTCTTCCTTCATCAGATAGTCGACGGCGGGGATCGCCTGCTGGTTCGGCGCAGCGCCAGTGTAGAACACGTTGCGCTCGGACTCCTCGCCCTCATACTGCACCGGATAGAACAGGATGTTGTTCAGCTCCTTGAACACCGGGAGCACGGATTTGCGCGACACCGAGGTCCAGCAGCCGAACACGACCGCGACCTTGTCCTTGGTGATCAGCTCGCGGGCCTTTTCGGCGAACAGCGGCCAGTTCGAGGCGGGGTCGACCACGACGGGCTCGAGCTTCTTGCCGAGCACGCCGCCCTTCTTGTTCTGCTCGTCGATCAGGAAAAGGATCGTGTCCTTCAGCGTGGTTTCGCTGATGGCCATGGTGCCTGACAGCGAGTGAAGGATGCCAACCTTGATGGTGTCGTCGGCCGCTTGCGCGGGCGCGAGGGACGAGGACGCAGCCAGGCCCAAAACCAGGCCGGCCGTCGCCGCGAGCGCGCGGCGGCGGGTCATCGTCGTTATTTTGTGAGAAAGGTGAGTAAGCATGAAATGTCGTCTCCCTGACGCAGGCGTGGAACGCTGCGAACGGCCGCTTGGCCGCCTGCGGTTAAGGGAATCGCAAGAACTGTGCCACGGTGCGCAGCCCCCGTAAGCCGATGAACCGGCTGGATAATTTCATCGGTTCCGGGCAAATACGGAAGCCGCTTGCTCAATCATTGAGCTGTCAACTTGACTGCCGAAAGAGCAATCAGACTATTTTGTAGGCAAAATCGCAGTCTTGGCTAAATTTCCGGCACCGATTTGTGACAGTTTGCGCGATGGTTCAGCGAACTCCGGGCACCAAAGACGGCGATCTCATCTTGAAACCGCCCAGTTCCTGGTCCATATCCTCGCCATGCCCGCGACATCGCGGTGCCTTTGCGAGCTGCGTGTTCAAGCTGCCCCAAGCGGCTTCTGGCTCGCCTTTCAGCTAACCCAGCTTGACGCCCCAGACACGCGGGTGTCCCCGAATGCCTTCCTGCGCTTCCGGCCGATATGGGCCGGGACGACGACGGCTTTTATGGAAAGAACCACCTTTTGACCTCCTTTCAGGATTTCGGCCTCGCCGATCCCATCGCCCGCGCGCTCCGAGAAGAAAATTATCTCACGCCGACCCCCATCCAGGCCCAGACCATCCCGCTAGCCCTTGCCGGCCGCGACGTCGTCGGCATCGCCCAGACCGGTACCGGCAAGACCGCCTCCTTCGCGCTGCCGATCCTGCACCGGCTGCTTGAAAACCGCGTCCGCCCGCAGCCCAAGAGCTGCCGCGTGCTGGTGCTCTCGCCGACCCGCGAACTGTCCGGGCAGATCCTCGACAGTTTCAACACCTATGGCCGCCACATCCGGCTGTCCTCGACGCTCGCCATCGGCGGCGTGCCGATGGGCCGCCAGGTCCGCTCCCTGATGCAGGGCGTCGAGGTGCTGGTCGCCACCCCCGGCCGCCTGCTCGACCTCGTGCAGAGCAACGGACTGAAGCTCAACCAGGTCGAGTTCCTGGTGCTCGATGAAGCCGACCGCATGCTCGACATGGGCTTCATCAACGACATAAGGAAAATCGTCGCCAAGTTGCCGATCCGGCGCCAGACGCTGTTCTTCTCGGCCACCATGCCCAAGGACATCGCCGAGCTCGCCGAAGCGATGCTGCGCGACCCGGCCCGCGTGGCGGTGACGCCGGTGGCCTCGACGGTGGATCGCATCGCCCAGCGGGCGATCCAGGTCGATTTCGCGGCCAAGCCGACGGTTCTCGCCCAGTTGCTGAAGCAGGAACCGGTCAACCGCGCCCTGGTCTTCACCCGCACCAAGCACGGCGCCGACAAGGTGGTGAAAAGCCTTGCCAAGGCCGGCATCGAGGCCAATGCGATCCACGGCAACAAGTCGCAGAACCACCGCGAGCGCACGCTGGCGGCGTTCCGTTCCGGCGAAATCCGCACGCTGGTGGCGACCGATATCGCCGCCCGCGGCATCGACGTCGACGGCGTCAGCCACGTCGTGAATTTCGACCTGCCCAACATCCCGGAGACCTACGTCCACCGCATCGGCCGCACGGCACGCGCCGGCGCCGACGGCGTCGCGATCTCGCTGATCGCCGGCGCCGAGGAGATGGGCTATTTGCGCGATATCGAGCGGCTGATCCGGATTACCGTGCCGCGGGAAGACCGCCGCACGCAAGGCAGCTCCTCTGGCGGCCGCGAGGCCGCCGCGCCGGCGCAGGCCACCCACCCGCACCGGGGCGGCCGTTCTGCGCCCCGGGCACATAATGTCCGTGGGAATGAGGCCGCTCCGGGTGCAAAAGGCCCTCGCCGCCGCCGCCGTCGAGGTGGTAATAATGGCGCGCCGCAGACGAGCCGGGGCGAGTCGCCGCGTCCGTCGCAGGCCGGCAACAGCGAAGGCATTCAGGGCGTCGCCTTCTTGCATCGCGAGAGCCGGCCGAATCCGCAACACAACCGCAACAACCGACCGAAGCACTAGCCGTCGCTCGATCTGGAGAAACATATGGCTAAGGAAGAGCTGATCCAGTTCGAAGGACTGGTGACCGAAATCCTCCCCGACGCTCGTTACCGGGTGCAACTCGATGCCGGGCACGAGATCGTCGCCTACACCGCCGGCAAGATGAAGAAAAACCGCATCAAGACGCTGGCCGGCGACCGTGTTACGATCGAAATGTCGCCCTACGATCTCGAAAAGGGGCGCCTGATCTTCCGGCACAAGGACGAACGTCCGAGCGGCGCGCCGGGCGGCCCGCCGCGGGGCGGAGCCCAGCGCGGCGGCCAGTTCCGCCGCCGATAAGCGGGGTATTGCAACCGCTGCGGGCATGATGTCCTGATGTCCTGCGCACAATTGGCCGGCGGCTGCGCCGGCCAAAAAATCGCGCACGTCAGGATTGTTTTCAGGATTGTTTTGAAGCCTTCTATCGAATAATATCCTACCCATCGATTTTCGGCCGGACGACATTAGCCAATACCGGTACAGCCGGTTCAGACGCTGACGACCCTTCCAAAAATTCGATCTCACCACCCCGCCGATCAGCGGGTCTTGAACTTGTATATCTGAGAAGGGACTACCCACGTGAGCATGGGAACCGTGAAGTGGTTTAACGCGACCAAGGGCTACGGCTTCATCCAGCCGGATGAAGGCGGGAACGACGTGTTCGTGCACATCAGTGCAGTCGAGCGCGCCGGCCTTGGCACTCTGCGTGAAGGCCAGAAGATCTCCTACGAGATCGTGGCTGACCGCCGTTCCGGCAAATCCTCGGCCGACAATCTGCGCGCCGCCGGATAAGCCGATTTCCCGGGAGCACGAAGCTCCAGGAAATTGTCGCTAAAGCATCAAGGGCCGCATCTTCGGATGCGGCCCTTTTTGTCTGGATTGCCAACCGGCGTCAGCGTCGTTCGAAGAGCTCTAGAGCCTATCCCGTTCCGATTGAATCGGAACGGGGCTCTAGATTCTTGTTTTGACGCGTTTTCTTCACGCGAACCGGTATCCACTTCGCTCGAAAACGCTCTAATAGGTCGAGCAGGTCGTCGGCATCGTGGCGGAGGTCGGGGCGTAGAACACGCAAACCGACTGCCGCGGCCTGGTGAAGGCGACGTCGGTGAGATTGATGCCGCTCTTGGCCATCACATAGCCGACCGTCGGAACGTATTTGTAGCTGACTTCGCTGAAGATCAGGTAGGTGCCCGCAACCAGCAGCGCCGCCGGAACGACGCTGGTCACGACATCGCCCTGACTGCGGCTCGAGGCCGTCAATGTGGCCTGCGTGGCGCCCGTGGCCATCACCCCCGCCTTGCTCCACTGGATCCGCGCGACCTTCGAGGCATCGACGTAGATTTCCGACAATGTGACCTTGGTCGGCGTCGGATCGTATGGCGTCATGATGCCGACGCTGGCGCTGAAGAAGTTCTGCAGGTCGGCATCCACCACCTGCGTCGACTGCGAGGTCAGGTCCGACGCTGCGCGCGCCATCAAGGTGACCTTGCGGTCGACCGCGACACCGGATGAAAACTCGACGGTGCCGAAGAACAGCACCAGCATCAGCGGCAGGACGAAAGCGAACTCGACCGCGGCAAGGCCCCGGCGGTCATTGCAGAGGGCCGCGACCGAGCGCAGCAAGGCCGCTGCCTGGGTTTTCATGACGTTGCTCATGAGCATGTCGCCCCGGCGGTGCCGGATGGCTCGTTCTTGAATGTCGCGGTCGCGGTCAGCAGCCGCTTGCCGTTGGCGAGGTTGGCGACATTGAAGCCAAGCTTGGTGACGAACAGCGGCCACTGATAGAACAGCCGGACCACCACGACGTCGCCGTCCTTGCCAGGACACCATTTCATGGTCGGAATGAATGCGTTGTTGGAATCGATCGGAGGCGCGATGTTGACGCTGCTGAAGCCCGTCGCAGCGGGATAGCTGCGCACGTCGACCGATATGCCGTTGGCGCAATCGAACAGTGCGCTGACCTGGCCGCAGACGAAGTTCTTGAACTGCTGCTGGGTATAGCTTGCGCCCTGCGCCTGACCGGTCATGATCATGCGCGCGGAATCCTGCGTCACCGTCTCCAGCACCTGGCTCGCGAAGAAGATCATCGCCACTTCGATGATCGCAAACAGCAGTCCGAAAAACAGCGGCGCGACCATCGCGAATTCGACCGCGGTCGCGCCACGGCGGTTTCGGCGAAAGCGATGGAGGAGGCGCGCAAAAGAATGAGCGGGCAGCGGCATCAACGACCCCGGATCAACATGGCGACAACAACTACCCAAGACTCATTGTCGAAGTATTTCGCCGGATCGAGACAGAGCGACCCGATCCGTTAGGCTTTTCTTAACCATGTCGGATGAACCGCCTCGGCCGACGGCTGCCCCGGCGTGTGAAACGCCGGCGCGGACACGCGCTAGTTCTGCGGCTTCGCGGCCGCGCCCGAGCCGGAGGCCTGGCTGTTGAGCGAGCCGGCCTGGTCCATGGTCGACTTGAAGTAGGTCTCGCCGTCGCCGAGGGTGATGCGGCGCTGGCAGACCGGCATGCAGCTGTAGGTCTCGCGATCGACGCCGCGATAAACGGTGACCAACTGGTCGGTCGGACCTTCGACCTGGATCTGGCGATCCACCAGCACCTGGCCGGTGCGGTCGAGTGCGATGAAGTTGGTCGCGCCGTAGCCCTTGCCGGTCACGACAACAACGCCGCCATTCTGCAGGGTGACGTCGGCGATCAGCGGGTTGCCGACCACGATGGTGGAGATGCCGCCGGGCAGCTTGACGAGCTTGGCCTGATCGACATTGACCGCAATCCGGTCCGGATCCGGCGCAGCCGTTGCGAATGCGGGCCACAGCAGAACGGCTGCGGCCAGCGAGATGAATCCAATGCGCGCGACGGCGCGAATACGCTGGGACTGAAACGACATACCTTACCCCGGGACGTTAACAAGCCGGCAAAAGCGATACGCAGCGGACCGGCGCCCGACGCAGGCAAATCTGACGGCAATTCATTTAAGAAGAGCAAAAATCGACCGCTGAATTGCGCGGATGTCACGACTTCCGGAACGGATCGGCCAACGGCCCGGTGATCCCGCGGAAAAACACCCCCGCGGGGACCGCCGCCTAGCCGGCGCCACGCACATGCACCACCACGCGGTCGTCCGCGTAGAGGCGCTGCCATCCATCGATGTGATCGAGAAATTTGGAGGCGGGCGTGGCCGGATCGAGCATCACCGCATCGATTCTGTAGGTCTTGAGCAGATCGAGGAAGCCGTTGACGTCCTTGAGCTGGAGCGCACGATAATAGGCCATCCCGAACTTCTCGCCGTAAAGCTCGGCACGGCCGTCGACGAACACCGGCACCTGGCGCCAGATCAGATAGCCGCCGAACTGCAGATCATTGAGCACGCGCTGCACGTTGTGCGCCTTCAGCGCGTCGACGGCGGCGGTGGGCGAATGGATCGTCGGCGGCGACATGTCCCGGCGCGCCGCAATGAACCAGGTCGAGACGCAGAGCGCGGCGATCAGCATCGCGGCCGGCGTGGCCTTCAGCCGGACCACGCTTGCGGCCCGCAGGCCGAACTGGGTTGCCACCGGCGTCAGCACGGCCAGCGGCAACAGCAAAGCGAAGAGCTCGAGATTCCTGACATGGGATAGCGCCATGTGCAGCAGGCCCAGCGCCAGGGCGATTCGCGGCAGCGGCAGCTTCACCCCGCAATAGAGCGCCCCGCCGATCAGGCCGAGAATGGTCAGCTCGAACGCATCGACGTGGCTGAAACTCGCCGGCATCCACTCCGCGATGAGATGCAGCAATTCACCGAGGCTGAGAATCCTCAGCGAGGCGAGGATCGTCCCCCAGCCATAGGGCGTCACGCAGCACGCGGCCAGCGCGCCGAGGCCGAATGCGGCCCAGCGCAGCGCCAGCGGCAATCTTTGCGCTGGCGCGGCGTTCCACAGCGCATCGAGCGCGAAGGCGCCGGCCAGCACCAGGCCGAACAGAAAGCCGCCATGCAGGTTGGCCCAGAGCGCGATCAGCGGCAGCAGCCAGAACGAAGGAGCCTCGCGGCGTTCGCTGGCGACCATCAGGCCGTTCGCCCAGACCATCATGATCGGCAGCGCAAGCACATGCGGACGGGCCAGCAGATGCCCGCATGTCAGCACCAGCGCCGCCAGCGCGATCAGGCTGGCGTAGATCGCCGGCAGCGCGCGGCTGAGGATGGCGGTGAGCAGTGCGAAGGTGGCGGCGCCGCAGGCCGCGGCGAGCGCCGCGGGCCCGGTCCACCCGGCAAGGTCGTAGGCCTTCGCGAACAGGACCTGCGCCAGCCAGGACGACGACACCCATGGCTCACCCGCCTTGGTGAAGGAATAGATATCGACCGACGGCAATGCGCGGTGGTCGAGGATCCACCGGCCGACGGCAATCTGCCAGTAGGTGTCGGAATCGGCGAGCAGCCTGTCGCCGACGACCAGCAGCAGCGCATAGACGCCGCACGCCATCCAGAACCAGGCCGGGACTTCGGCGAACACCGAGGCCCGCGCCTGTGGGACGGTTGCGGTCTCAGCACTCATGCGCGCACGGTCCGGTCAATGACGGAACGGATAGGCCAGCTGTCCGCCGATTTCGGCCGGCACGCCCTGCTCGGCGTCGACGCCGTAATCATCCGGAAGCTTGCCTTCGGGCATGCGGAATGTCCCGAACAGAATGTCCCAGAGCGGAAACGTGCCGGCAAAATTGGTGTCGCCACCCTCCTCGAGCGCGGTGTGATGCCAGCGATGAAACACCGGCGTGGCGATCACATATTTGAACGGACCGAGCGTCCAGTTCAGGTTGGCGTGCACGAAGGCGGAGTGGAATGTGGTGAAAGGACCGACCCACAGCATGATGTTCGGCGAGATGCCGGCCATCAGCAGGATCACGTCGACCGAGATCGTGCCGATCAGCAGATTGACGGGATGGAAGCGCGCCGCCGAGATCCATTCGAGATCCTCGGAGGAATGATGAATGGCGTGGTACTTCCAGAAGCCGCCGCCGTGAAACATCCGGTGCAGCCAATACAGCATGAAGTCGGAGGCGACCAGGAAGATGATCGATTGCAGCCAGAGCGGCAGCTGCGCCAGCGGGCCGTGTCCGTTCTCGTAGAACGAGATCAGCTCGTCGGCACCGTGCACGTCGAACACCGCGGCCGCGCCCACCACCAGCAGCCCGATGCGCAGCACGCGGGCGAATACCGGCACGAAGAACCAGTAGCAGATGTCCGTGACCAGCTCGCGCTTCTGCCACCACGGCTTGCCGGGATTGCAGGCCCAGAAGTGGGTCAGCACCGTGAAGAACAGCGCGAGGCCGATCGTGATCGGCACCACCCTCATCATCGTCTGGCCGAGCATCTCGATGACTTCGATCGGAAGGGTGGACATGGCAGCCTCATACTACGGAAGCCCCATGGGTATAGATGTGCGCTTAAGGAGCCGTGAATAGGCCCCGGGCGCCCGATCGCAGCAACAGTCTGCAATTTTAGCGGACCGCTTAATGCCAAATTTACTGTGCGCAACAACAGCGGGTTCCCGCGGAGTTTCTACGATCAAATTAACTGCGCCGAAATCGTCCAACACTAGGGTGCCGCAATGGTCACGGTGCTGAGAACGCCGGCGAGACCAAATCTAGTTCGACCAGCCACGTGTACACAGGAGTGATTTTATGAAGAACCTCGTTTCGCGCTTCGTGAAGGACGAATCGGGCGCGACCGCCATCGAGTACGGCCTGATCGCCACCGGTATCGCCATCGCGATCATCGCTGCAGTCAACGGCGTCGGCACGAAGCTCTCGGGTACCTTCAACTCGATCTCGGGCTCGCTGAAGTAAGCCGGCTTCGACGAATTCGCATCAAAGGTCCCGGCAATCCCGGGACCTTTGCTATTTGTCGGGGGCCGATCGGCAGCCTCCGTTGAAGGTGCCGGCAATCCTTTTCCGATTGTTCACCATTGGCCGCTAGCGTCGGGTCTCGACCGCAGCTCCAGCTTGACGGCATGAATTCATGATCCTCGACATCGCACGCTTGATGCTGTTTCCGGCCCTGATGGCCTTTGCGGCGGCAAGCGATCTGTTGACCATGACGATCCCGAACCGGATTTCGCTGGCACTGGTGGCGGGCTTCTTTGTCCTGGCGCCGCTGACCGGGATGGGCGTCCACGATATCCTCACCCATGCCGGCGCAGGCGCGCTGGTTCTCGTGGTGGCGTTCGGCATGTTCGCGATGGGCTGGGTCGGTGGTGGAGACGCCAAGGTCGCGGCCGCGGCCGGCCTGTGGTTCGGGTTCGAGCATCTGCTGCCCTATCTGGTCTTTGCCTCGCTGTTCGGCGGTGCGCTGACCGTGCTCTTGCTGCAGCTGCGGCAATGGCCCCTGCCCTACCCGCTCGCGTCGCAGGCCTGGCTCAGCCGCCTGCACGACAAGCAGACCGGCATTCCCTACGGCATCGCACTCGCCCTCGGCGCCCTGCTGATCTATCCCGAGACGGACTGGATCAAGACGATCGATCTCGCGCACTTCGCGATGCGCTGAGAAAGCAGCGGTAACCGCCCGTTAAGGCGATTTAGATACGCCTCATTAACCATGCTTTGACGAATAGCTGGTCAACTCCCATCACGGCGGCGGCAGCGTCGCGGCGTCATGTGGAAAGTGAAGCGTAATGGATAAGGCCCGCATTCTGGTCCTGGCAATTGCAGGCTGCGCCGGCCTTGCGGCGCTTTATTTGGCGAGCGGAAGCGACGACAAGCCGGCGGCCCCTCCGCCAGTTGCCCAGCTGCCGACAGTCGACATCCTGGTCGCGCGCGCCGACATCGGCCTCGGCCAGGCAGTGAAGGCCGAAGATCTGCAGTGGCAGACCTGGCCGGCGGCGACCGCCAGCGCCAGCTTCATGCGCAAGGACAGCCACGCCGACGCCATCAAGGACGTCACCGGCTCGATCGCGCGCGCCCCGTTCATCCAGGGCGAGCCGATCCGCGAGCAGAAGCTCGTCAAGGCCGACGGAAGCGGCTTCATGGCCGCGATCCTGCCGAGCGGCATGCGGGCAGTATCGACTGAAATCTCTCCCGAGACCGGTGCCGGCGGCTTCATCCTGCCGAACGACCGGGTCGACGTCCTGCTGTCGAAGCGGGACAAGAATCCCGACCGCAGCGGCGCCGACATCGTCAACTCCGAGGTCATCCTGACCAATATCCGCGTCCTTGCGATCGACCAGGCGCCGAAGGAGAAGGACGGCACCAACGCACTGATCGGCAAGACGGTGACGCTGGAGCTGAAGCCTGACCAGACCGAGACGCTGGCGCGCGCGCGCCAGAGCGGCGTCCTGTCGCTGGCGCTGCGCAGCATCGCCGACAACAACGGGACCGACGTCAGGACCGACGACAACCACCAAAGACGCGGTGAGACCATCAACGTCATCCGCTTTGGCGTTGCCAACCAGGCAACGATGCAGAAGTGACCATGAGGACACAGGTGATGAAGGGCGGGGCAACTCAACGGACGATGCGGGCCTTCATGGTCCGCGCATTGTCGTTCTCGGCCGTCGCGGCGCTCACGCTCAACCCGGCACTGACGCCGGTGGTGGCGGGCGACTACCGCGCCGCTCCCGCCGCGGCCGACGGCCAGATGAACGCCCGCTTCCTCGCACTCGGCGTCGGCAAATCGGTGGTGATCGATCTGCCGAGGGACATCAAGGACGTGCTGGTCGCCGATCCCAAGATCGCCAATGCCGTGGTCCGCTCGGCGCAACGCGCTTACATCATCGGCGCGACGGTCGGCCAGACCAACATCGTGTTCTTCGACGCCGCCGGTCAGCAGATCGCGGCCTATGACATCGCGGTCAAGCGCGACCTCAACGGCGTGCGCGCGGCCCTGCGCGCAGCACTGCCGAATGCCGATATCCAGATCGAGGGTGTCGGCGAGGGCGTCATGCTGACCGGAAGCGCAGCGAGCCCGATCGAAGCGCAGCAGGCCGGCGAGATCGCCACGCGGCTGGTCGGCAGCGCCGACAAGGTCGTGAACTCCATCACGGTTCGCGGCCGCGACCAGGTGATGCTGAAGGTGACGGTCGCCGAAGTCTCGCGCAGCCTGATCAAGCAGCTCGGCATCGACCTCACCGCGAACCTCAACTACGGCACCACCGTGGTGAAATTCACCAACAACAACCCGTTCACGGCGAACAACGCGGCGCTGGTGCCCGGTAACGCCCTCACCACATCGTTCGGCGCGGCTCCATCGGTGTCGGCGACACTACGCGCCATGGAAAGCGCGGGCGTGGTGCGGACGCTCGCCGAACCGAACCTGACCGCGATCTCCGGCGAATCGGCGACCTTCATCTCGGGCGGCGAATTTCCAATTCCGACCGGCGTGACCTGTCAGACGACGACGGGAGGCGCGATCGGAAATTGCGTTCAGACCGTCAGCTTCAAGAAATTCGGCATTTCGCTCAACTTCACGCCCGTGGTGCTGACCGAGGGACGGATCAGCCTGCGCGTGATGACGGAAGTGTCGGAAGTCTCGACCGAGAACTCGCTGACCGGCGGCGCCGGCGGAACGACGATCCCCTCGATCAAGACCCGGCGCGCCGAGACCACGCTGGAAATTCCCTCGGGCGGCTCGATGGCGATGGCCGGCCTGATCCAGGACCAGACCAAGCAGGCGATCAATGGCCTGCCCGGGCTGGCGTCGCTGCCGGTGCTCGGAACGCTGTTCCGCAGCCGGGATTTCGTCAACAACCAGACCGAGATGATGGTGCTGGTGACGCCCTATGTCGTTCGCGCGGTGGCGCAGAAGGACCTGTCGCGTCCGGATGACGGCTTCGCCAACGCATCCGATCCGCAGGCCGATCTGCTGGGCAGCATCAATCGCGTCTACGGCGTGCCCGGCCGCACCGAGCCGGCGCGGAATTACCGCGGCACTTACGGCTTCATTACGGACTGAGGCGGACGATGACACAGACCATATCCAGGACATCCGCCGGTTACCGGCGCGGCATCGCTCTCGCCGGAGCGCTCGTCAGCCTCGCGATGACGCTGGGCGCCTGCCAGCACGCCGCCGACAACAGCTTCGCGATGGTGAACGCGCCGGCCGACTATCGCCAGCGTCACCCGATCGCGGTCACCGAGGCTGATCGCTCGATCGTGGTCTTCGTCGGCCGCAGCCGCGGCGGCCTGACTGCGGAGCAGCGCGCCGAGGTGATGGGGATGGCGCAGGACTGGATGCGCGAGGGAACCGGCGCCGTCACCATCGACGTTCCCGCCGACACGCCGAACGCACGGACCGCCCAGGAATCGCTGCGCGAGATCCAGGCCACGTTCGCCGCCGCCGGCGTGCCGCCGCGCGGGATCCTCGTTCGCAAATACCGTCCCGAGGATCCGCGCCAGATGCCCGCGATCCGCGTGAACTATCCAAAGATGAAAGCGGTCGCCGGGCCGTGCGGCCTCTGGCCGGAAGATCTCGGCCCGTCGATCCACAACGGGTCCTACATCGAGAACAAGCAGTACTACAATTTCGGCTGCGCCAATCAGCGCAACCTCGCAGCCATGGTCGAAGACCCGACCGACCTCGTGCAGCCGCGCGCGGAAACCCCTGCCTATACGTCGCGTCGTAACATCGCCTTCGACAAGTATCGCAAGGGCACCACCACCGCCACGACTTATCCCGAGTCCGACAGGGCCAAGCTAAGCGACACAGGAAAATGATCACCTACGCGCAGCAAAACTCCGAAGAGCAGACGGACGCGCCGCCGCAGGCCGCGGACGACCATATTGCTCCGGCGCCACGGGTTTCGGTCCAGGCGTTCTGCGAAACGGTCGAGACCGCTGCCGCCGTGCAGTCGGCGGGCGAGGATCGCCGGCTGGCCAAGGCTCACCTCAAGATCCAGATGGGCGGCATGGCGGCCGCCATCGAGGCCTATCGCTCGGCGCCGACGCCCAACGTCATCATCCTCGAGACCGAGGGCCGCGGTGACATCCTGGCCGGCCTCGATCAGCTCGCAACAGTGTGCGACGCCGGCACCCGCGTGGTCGTGATCGGCCGCGTCAACGACGTGACGCTGTATCGCGAGCTGGTGCGCCGCGGCGTCAGCGATTACGTGATTGCGCCTGCCCATGCGATCGACGTGGTGCGCGCGGTCTGCAACCTGTTCTCGGCGCCGGAAGCCAAGGCGGTCGGCCGCATCGTCGCCGTCGTCGGTGCCAAGGGCGGCGTCGGCGCCTCGACCATCGCCCACAACGTCGCCTGGGCGATTGCCCGCGATCTGGCGCTTGATTCAGTGGTCGCCGACCTCGACCTCGCCTTCGGCACCGCCGGCCTCAACTACAACCAGGATCCCGCGCAGGGCATCGCCGACGCCGTGTTCTCGCCGGACCGCGTCGATACCGCCTTCGTCGACCGCCTGCTGTCGAAATGCACCGACCATCTGAGCCTGCTGGCGGCGCCGGCGACGCTCGACAAGGTCTACGATTTCGGCGCCGAGGCGTTCGATGCGATCTTCGATACGCTGCGGACCACGATGCCCTGCATCGTGCTCGACGTGCCGCATCAATGGTCCGGCTGGACCAAGCGCGCGTTGATCGCGGCCGACGACATCCTGATCGTGGCGGCGCCCGACCTCGCCAATCTGCGCAATGCCAAGAACATGTTCGACCTGCTGAAGGCCTCGCGGCCCAACGACCGCGCACCGCTGTACTGCCTGAACCAGGTCGGCGTGCCGAAGCGTCCCGAGATCGCAGCCGGCGAGTTCGCCAAGGCGATCGAAAGCCAGCCGATCGCCGCCATCCCGTTCGATCCGCAGATCTTCGGTTCGGCCGCCAACAACGGCCAGATGATCGCCGAGATTTCCGCCAATCACCGCGCGGTCGAGATGTTTCTGCAGATGGCGCAGCGGCTGACAGGCCGCGGCGAGACCAAGAAGCCGAGGGGGTCCTTCCTGTCGCCCCTGCTCGAAAAGCTGCGGTCCAAATAGTGGTCCGCGTGGAGTTAAGACGTCGTGTTTGGTAAGCGTAGCGGAAACGATGGGGACGTGCGGGCACCCAAGCCCGCGTTTCAGGCGCCGGAGCCCGCCGGCGCGCCGGCGATGTCGCGCGAGTCCGCCGCACCGGCGATCTCGTCGCCGCCGCTGGCACCGAGCAAGCCACCGCCTGCCCCCGCCGTCGAAGCCCGCCGCTCGGACAACTACTACCAGGTCAAGGCGACGATCTTCGGCGCCCTGATCGAGGCGATCGACCTTGCCCAGCTCGCCAAGCTGGACAGCGAATCGGCGCGCGAGGAAATCCGCGACATTGTCAACGAGATCATCGCGATCAAGAACATCGTGATGTCGATCGCCGAGCAAGAGGAGCTGCTCGACGACATCTGCAACGACGTGCTCGGCTATGGCCCGCTGGAGCCGCTGCTGTCGCGCGACGACATCGCCGACATCATGGTCAACGGCGCAGGCACCGTGTTCATCGAAGTCGCCGGCAAGATCCAGCGCACCGGCATCCGCTTTCGCGACAACCAGCAGCTTCTCAACATCTGCCAGCGCATCGTCAGCCAGGTCGGCCGGCGCGTCGACGAATCCTCGCCGATCTGCGACGCCCGCCTCGCCGACGGTTCCCGCGTCAACGCCATCGTGCCGCCGCTGGCGATCGACGGGCCCGCGCTCACCATCCGCAAGTTCAAGAAGGACAAGCTGACGCTGGAGCAGCTCGTCAAGTTCGGCGCGATCACCCCCGAAGGGGCGACCATCCTGCAGATCATCGGCCGCGTCCGCTGCAACGTGATCATCTCCGGCGGCACCGGCTCGGGCAAGACCACGCTGCTGAACTGCCTGACGAACTATATCGAGCACGACGAACGCATCATCACCTGCGAAGACGCCGCCGAGCTTCAGCTGCAGCAGCCGCATGTGGTGCGGCTGGAGACCCGGCCGCCGAACATCGAGGGCGAGGGCCAGGTGACGATGCGCGAACTGGTCCGCAACTGCCTGCGTATGCGCCCGGAACGCATCATCGTCGGCGAAGTCCGCGGCCCCGAGGCGTTCGACCTGTTGCAGGCCATGAACACCGGCCACGACGGCTCGATGGGCACGCTGCACGCCAACAATCCGCGCGAAGCACTGTCGCGCTGCGAATCCATGATCACCATGGGCGGCTTCTCGCTTCCGTCTCGCACCATTCGCGAGATGATCTGCGCCTCGGTCGACATCATCGTGCAGGCGGCGCGCCTGCGCGACGGTTCGCGCCGCATCACGCACATCACCGAGGTGATGGGCATGGAAGGCGACACCATCATCACCCAGGATGTCTTCCTCTACGACGTGGTCGGGGAAGACGCCAACGGCAAGATCATCGGCAAGCACCGCTCGACCGGCATCGGCCGGCCGCGCTTCTGGGAACGTGCGCGCTACTACAATGAAGAGAAGCGGCTTGCGGCGGCGCTCGACGCCTCCGACGCGCCGGCGCCGGTCTAGGGGAACGCAGGATGCAGACGCAAACTCTGGCTCTCGCCTTCCTCGCCGCCACGACGGTCGGCGGCATCGCCTGGGTCTTCCTGTATCCCTACCTTTCGGGGGAAAAGAAGGCCGAGTCGCGCCGCGCGTCGGTGGCGCGCAGCGAACCCACGACGACACGAAATGCCGACCGCACGCAACGCTCCCGCCGCGAGCAGGTCGAAGGATCGTTGAAGGAGCTCGAGGCGCGGCGTCAGAAGGACAAGAAGGTCCCGCTCGGCGTGCGCATCTCGCAGGCCGGACTGGACTGGTCGGAGCAGAAATTCTGGATGATCTCGGGCGCCCTTGGCCTGTTCGGGTTCGGCGTGGCCTTCATGGTTGGCGGAGGCCTGCTCGGCGCGGCCGGCATCGGCTTTGCCATGGGTCTCGGCCTGCCGCGCTGGGTGCTTGGCTTCCTGAAGAAGCGGCGAGAGAAGGCGTTCCTGAAGGCGCTGCCCGACGCCGTCGACGTCATCGTGCGCGGCATCAAGGCCGGCCTGCCGCTGTTCGAATCGCTCAAGGCGGTCGTCAACGACGCCCCGGAACCGCTACGCAGCGAGTTCCTTGCGATCATCGAGACCCAGGCGATCGGCATGCCGCTCGGCGAGGCCTGTGCCCGGCTCTACGAGCGCATGCCGCTGCCAGAGGCCAACTTCTTCGGCATCGTGATCGCGATCCAGCAGAAGTCCGGCGGCAATTTGTCGGAAGCGCTCGGCAACCTGTCGAGGGTGCTGCGCGACCGCAAGAAGATGGCCGAGAAGATCCAGGCGATGTCGATGGAAGCGAAGGCCTCCGCCGCCATCATCGGCTCACTGCCGCCAATCGTGATGATCCTCGTGTTCCTGACGACGCCGGACTACATCGCCCTGCTGTGGACGAATTCGATGGGCCAGCTCATGCTGGTCGCCTGCGCGATCTGGATGTCGATGGGCGTGCTGGTGATGAAGAAGATGATCAACTTCGATTTCTGACGGTGCAGCATGATTGATATTCTGGTCGCCAAGCTCCACGACGTCAGGTTCATGACCATGCTGCTTGCCTTCTTCGCGGCAAGCGCGACGGTCTACACGCTGGTGATGCCGCTGCTCGCCGGCGGCGATCTCAACAAGCGCATGAAGGCGGTCGCCAGCGAGCGCGAGCGCCTGCGGCAGCGCGAGCGCGACCGTCTCTCCAAGTCGGAAAAGGTGACGCTGCGCCAGACGCCGAAGCAGGCCGTCTCCAAGATGGTGGATGACCTGAATCTCACCAAATGGCTGGCCCAGGAAGCGGCGATCGAGAAGCTCGTGATGGCGGGCTATCGCGGCCACGCTCCGTATGTCTATTTCCTGGCAGCGCGGGCGGTCACGCCGATCCTGATGCTGATCGGCGCGATCATCTATACGTTCTTCATTGCCGGCGCGAACTGGTCGCTCACGCTCAAGATCGGCATTTGCGTCGGCGCGGCCTATGCCGGCCTGCAGGCGCCGATGCTGTTCCTGAAGAACGCAATCTCCAAGCGCCAGCTCCAGATCAAGCGCGCGTTCCCGGATTCGCTCGACCTGCTGCTGATCTGCATCGAGTCGGGCATGTCGGTCGAGGTCGCATTCCGGAAAGTGGCCAACGAGATCGCCGGGCAATCGGTCGCGCTGTCGGAGGAGTTTGCGCTGACGACCGCGGAACTGTCCTATTTGCAGGATCGCAAGACGGCCTATGAGAACCTGGCGCGCCGCACCGGCCTCGAAGGCGTGAAGTCGGTGTGCATGGCCTTGCAGCAGTCCGAGCGCTACGGCACGCCGCTCGGCCAGAGCCTCCGCGTGATGGCGCAGGAAAACCGCGACATGCGGATGAACGAGGCCGAGAAGAAGGCCGCATCACTGCCGCCCAAGCTGACGGTGCCGATGATCCTGTTCTTCCTGCCCTGCCTGTTCATCGTGATCCTCGGCCCGTCCTACATCAAGATCGCCACGATGCATTGAGTTGCGCAGCAGCGGACTGCGTTACTGCTTTTCCTTCCCCCTGAAAGGGGGAAGGTCAGGATGGGGGTCGGCCGCAGACGCCGCTGCGCAATGGAGAGATGATCCCCACCCGCTTTGCTCTCGCGAGCAAAGCGACCTCCCCTTTTCAAGGGGAGGTTTGGAGTATGCATAGCCCAAATGACGGCCTGCCTTCTCCTTCCCCCGGAAAGGGGGAAGGCCGGGATGGGGGTCGGCCGCAGACGCCGCTGCGCGTGGAGAGATGATCCCCACCCGCTTTGCTTTCGCGGGCAAAGCGACCTCCCCTTTTCACGGGAGGTGGAGCTGCCACGTTTGGTTTAGTCGTCCTTGGCGACGACCGGCGCCGCACGCGACGCGGTCCGCGGGCCGTCCTTGCGGTTCAGCATGTCGCGGAGATAGGCGACGTTGGCCGCGGCCTCATCCGACGGCAGGTCGGCCTTGACGATCGTTTCGGCCTCCGCGAAGCGGCCCTGCAGGCCGACGACCAGCGCAAGGTTCTGCCGGATCCGGGTGTCGGCGCGGGCGCTGGCATAGGCCTGGCGCAGCGTCTCTTCCGCTTTCGGCAAATCCTTGGTCAGCATGTAGGACAGGCCGAGATTGGACAGCACCGACGGCTCGTCCGGTGCCAGCCTGAGCGCACTGGCGTAATAGCGCCGCGCCTCCTCGTGCCGGTTCATCTTGTCGAGCGTGGTGCCCTGCACCGACAGGATCCGCCAGTCCGGATTGTCCGGGCTGTGCGCGCGGCTCAGCACGTCGAATGCAGCCTGCGAATTGCCGTTGTCGGCCAGCGCACGGCCATAGGCGGCGAGCAGCGCCTTGTTGCCGGGGTTGGCGATCGTGGCCTGCTCGAGCACGGCGCAGGCCTGCGAGCGCTGTCCGGTCATCCGCAGGGCCTGGCCGTAGCCGACCGCGGCGGCGACATCCTTGGGATTCTTGCGATAGCGCTCGCCATAGACCTCGACGGCGCGGCGCGGATCATCGGGCGTGGGATCGGACCGCGACGTGATCGATCCCGCCACGTCGGACATGGTCTGGCAACCGCCAAGCCCTGCGGCCAGGACCGTCAGGAGGGCTGCGGAAGCGAGATGCCGGGTCAGATTGGACTGTCGACGCATGGCACGGTGACTCACGAAATCGGGCGAACGGTTCCAGCCGAGTGTGCCAGCAATAGACTGTTAACCCTAACGTCCGGTTAACTGCCGGCGCGGGCAGCCGCCTCTCCGGTTCCGGCCTGCACGTCGCGTGAACCGTTGGCGCGCTACCATCCGTGGCGAAAGGCGTGTAGTAGCCACCAACGACGCCAGAACAGCCGAGAGCCGCATGCCATCCGTGTTCGAGACCACCACGACCGCCGCCACGCCGATCACCTTCGTCACCAAGGCGACATGGGATGCGATTCGGGGCGAGCTGCCGGCACCGGCGCGGCAGTTCGCGGCGGCCAATGACTTTGCGGCCAAGCCCGGCAAATCGCTCGTCCTGCCGGCGGCAGACGGCGGCATCGCGCAAGTGCTGTTCGGTCTCGAGGACGCCGACCACAAGGCGCGCGATCCGTTCCGGCCCGGCGCCCTGCCCGGCCTGCTGCCGCCGGGCGTCTATCGGTTCGCCAATGCACCGCATGACACCAGACTTGCCGCACTCGCCTTCGCACTCGGCTGCTATCGCTTCGGCCGCTATCGCGCGAACAAGGTCCCCGAAGTCCGCCTGGTGCCGCCCGACGGCGTCGACACGGCCGAGATCACCCGGATGGCGGATGCCGCGGCGCTGGCGCGCGACCTCATCAACACGCCGTCCAACGACATGGGGCCGGCCGAGCTCGCCGACGTGGCGCGCGACCTCGCGACGCGGTTCGGTGCGGCCTTCAATTGCATCAGTGGTGACGAGCTCGCGCAGAACTTTCCGCTGATCCACGCCGTCGGCATGGCGTCGACTCGGGCGCCGCGGCTGATCGAGCTGAGCTGGGGCGACCCCGCCCATCCGAAGGTGACGCTGGTCGGCAAGGGCGTCTGCTTCGATACCGGCGGGCTCGATCTCAAGCCGTCGAGCGGCATGCTCATTATGAAGAAGGACATGGGCGGCGCCGCCAACGTGCTGGCGCTGGCCCAGATGGTAATGGACGCGAAGCTCAAGGTGCGGCTGCGCGTGCTGATCCCGGCGGTCGAGAACGCGGTTGCCGGCAACGCGTTCCGCCCGCTCGACATCTTCAAGTCGCGCAAGGGCATCACCGTCGAGATCGGCAACACCGACGCCGAAGGGCGGCTGGTGCTCGCCGACGCGCTGGCGCTCGCCGACGAGGAGACGCCCGATCTGCTGGTCGATCTGGGCACGCTGACCGGCGCCGCGCGGGTGGCGCTGGGCCCGGATCTGCCGCCGTTCTACACCAATGACGAGGCGCTTGCCGGCGACGTCGCATCTTGTGCAAAGAGCGAGAACGACCCGTTGTGGCGGATGCCGCTGTGGCCGGCCTACGACGCCTGGCTCGACTCCAAGACGGCCGACATCACCAACGCACCGTCGGGCGGCTTCGCGGGCTCGATCACCTGCGCGCTGTTCCTGCAGCGCTTCGTCGAGCATGCGAGGAGCTGGCTGCACGTCGACATCTACGGCTGGACGCCGTCGGCAAAGCCCGGCCGTCCCGAAGGCGGCGAGTGCCAGGCCGCGCGCGCGATCTACAAATTGTTGAGCCAGCGCTATGCATGACCCCCGTCTGACGCCGGCCCGCGACGACCTCGCGGCGAAATATCTCGAGGGCAAGGTCAAGGCCGCGCGCTTCGTCGAAGGCGAGGCCTTCGAGGTTTTTGACGCGATCGCGCCGCTGCGCCAGGCGCCGGCGAGCGATGCCGAACAGATGACGCAGGCGCTCCGGGGCGAGCGGATCACGGTGTACGATCGCAACGGCGAAGGCTGGGCCTGGGGCCAGCTTGCCGATGACGGCTATGTCGGCTGGATTCCCGAGGCCGCGCTGACGACGCCCGGCGCCGCCCCGACGCACAAGGTCGCGGCGCTGCGCACGCTGGCGTTTCCGGGCCCGTCGATCAAGCTGCCGCCGGTCGAGGCGCTGGCGATGGGGACGAAGCTCGCCATCATCCGCGAGGACGGTGCGTTCGCGCTGACCCGCGAAGGCTGGCACCTGCCACGCCAGCATCTCGCGCCGCTCGACACGATGGCAGGTGATTTCGTCGCGATCGCCGAGCAATTCGTCGGCACACCGTATCTGTGGGGCGGCAAATCGAGCCTCGGCATCGATTGCTCCGGCCTGGTGCAGATTGCGCTGACCGCCGCCGGCACCGGTTGCCCACGCGACAGCGACATGCAGCAGGAAGGGCTCGGCGGCGAATTGACGGCTGTCGAATCGAAGCAGCTGCAACGCGGCGACCTGATATTCTGGAAGGGCCATGTCGCCATCGTGCGCGACGCGACGACGATCGTGCACGCCAACGCGCATCACATGGCAACGGCGCTGGAGAACACGCACGCCGCCATCGCCAGGATCAAAGCCGCCGGCAGCGAAGTCCTCGCGATCAAGCGGCTTTAGGCAATATCCATCCCCGTCATCCTGAGGAGCGCGCTCTCGCGCGCGTCTCGAAAGATCGACGGCCCCACTCGGGCCACGCATCCTTCGAGGCTCGCCCAGCGGCGCAATTGCGCCGCAAGGCTCGCACCTCCAGCGACAACGGCGAAGCCGTTGCGCGGGGACGACGTAGGACTAAAGCGGGATGGGTTTAGGTTGAATCGATTTGGGATTCCCAAATCAGTGTGTTTCTGATTCACCATGCTGGCTGGATAGGAGGCCGGCATGGATGGGCAAGCCTTATTCCCTGGGGACGGCGATTTCACCATACGTGGTCTCGTTGCCGAGCTCGCCCGTCGCGGCCTGAAGGTCGATTACCACTCGGTGTGGGACGAAGCTGAGCGGCTGGTCTTCATCGACGAGACCTGGACCAGGACCGATATGGCGCCCTTGCGGGGATGGGCGCCGCGCGGACACAGACTTCACGCCAAGGTTCCTCACGGCCGCTGGAAGACCATGACCTTCCTGGCGGCCTTGCGCCATGACCGGATCGATGCGCCATGGTTCATCGAAGGGCCGATCGATGGCGTGAGCTTTCGCACCTATGTCGAGAAGGTTCTGCTGCCCGTCCTTCGACCCGGCGATATCGTCATCTTGGACAACCTCGGCAGCCACAGGAGCAAGGTAGTTCGCCAGCTCATCCGCTCGGTCGGCGCCAAGCTCTTCTTCCTGCCAAAATACTCGCCCGATCTGAACCCGATTGAACAGGTCTTTGCCAAGCTCAAACACCTGCTTCGCAACGCCGCCGCGCGAACCGTCGACGCAGTCTGCGCCGCTATCGGCCACGCGCTCGACGCCTTCACCTCCGAGGAATGTGCCAACTACCTCAAAAATTCAGGCTATCGAACTTAATGCCATCACGCTTTAGAAGCGAGATGCCGTAGGATGGGTAGAGCGCAGCGAAACCCATCAAGCTGCTTCCGCGCGGATGAATGATGGGTTTCGCTTCGCTCTACCCATCCTACGAAGCTCGCTACGTCGCCACCGCCCCGTCGCCGGCCGCTTCGATACGGAACGCGGCGGCGAACAGCGCGCGGGTGTACTCGCTCTTCGGATTCTTGAACAGCTCGGAAGCCGGTCCCTCCTCCTCCACCTTGCCGGATTTCATCACGATCAAATGGCTCGCCAGCGAGGCGACCACGCGCAGATCGTGCGAGATGAACATGTAGGTGAGGTCGCGCTTGCGCTGCAGGTCGCGCAGCAGGTCGACCATCTGGGCCTGCAGCAGCATGTCGAGCGCGCTGGTCGGCTCGTCCAGCACGACGAAATTCGGCTCCAGCACGACCGCGCGCGCGATCGAGATGCGCTGGCGCTGGCCGCCGGAGAATTCGTGCGGATAGCGGAAGCGCCAGTCGGGATCGAGCCCGACATCCTTCAAAGCCTTGATCACCCGCGCTTCACGCTCCTCGCGCGACAGCTGCTTCTGGTGCACCTCGAGGCCCTCGGCAATGATGTCGGCCACCGACATGCGCGGGCTGAGCGAGCCGAACGGGTCCTGGAAAACGATCTGCATGTCGCGGCGGAACGGCCGCATCTGCTTGAAGCGCAGGCCCTGGATGTCGCTGCCGAGGAACACGATCGGACCATCGGACGAAATCAGCCGGAGCAGCGCGAGCCCGAGCGTGGTCTTGCCGGAGCCGGATTCGCCGACCACGCCGAGCGTCTCGCCCTTGCGCACCGCGAGGCTGACGCCATCGACCGCCTTGATGTGGCCGACGGTCGAGCGCAACAGCCCGCGCTTGATCGGAAACCAGACCTTGAGATTGTCCGCCGACATCACGACCGCTGCGCCCGGCTGCGGCGGCGCCGGATCGGGCTTCGGCTCGGCCGCGAGCAGCGCCTGGGTATAGGCGTGCTTCGGCGCGGTGAAGACCTGCTCGACCGGCCCCTGCTCGACGATCTTGCCGTTGTTCATCACGCAGACCGTGTCGGCGATGCGGCGGACGATGCCGAGATCGTGGGTGATGAACAACAGGCTCATGCCGAGCCGCGCCCTGATCTCGGCCAGCAGCGCCAGGATCTGCGCCTGCACGGTGACGTCGAGCGCGGTGGTCGGCTCGTCCGCGATCAACAGATCGGGCTCGTTGGCGAGCGCCATCGCGATCATCACGCGTTGGCGCTGGCCGCCGGACAATTGGTGCGGATAGCTCTTCAGCCGGGTCTCCGGCTCGGGGATGCCGACCTGGCCCAATAGCTCCAGCGTCCGCGCCCGCGCTGCCGCGCCACTGACGCCCCTGTGCAGCGACAGGATCTCGCCGATCTGGGTCTCGATGGTCTGGAGCGGATTGAGCGAGGTCATCGGCTCCTGGAAGATGATCGAGATGTCGTTGCCGCGAACCTCGCGCATCTCCCGATCGGACGCGGTCAGGAGGTCGCGGCCGCGGAAGCGGATCGCGCCGGTGGGATGCGACGCCGTCGGATAGGGCAGCAGCTTCAGCACCGACAGCGCGCTGACGGATTTTCCCGAACCGGATTCGCCGACCAGCGCGACGCACTCGCCGCGCTTGATCGAGAACGAGATGCCGTCGACCGCAAGCGCGCGGCCGAAGGCGACCGAGAGGTCGCGGACATCGAGCAAAGGCTGGTTGATCGCGTCCATGCCTCAGCCCTTCGAGAACGTCTTGCGTGGATCGAAGGCGTCGCGCGCGGCTTCGCCGATGAAGATCAGGAGCGACAGCATGATCGCGACCGAGAAGAAGCCGGTGAGGCCGAGCCAAGGCGCCTGCACATTGGCCTTGCCCTGCGACAGCAACTCGCCGAGCGAGGGCGAACCGGGCGGCAGGCCGAAGCCGAGGAAATCCAGCGCCGTCAGCGTCATCACCGAGGACGAGACGATGAAGGGCAGGAACGTCATGGTCGCGACCATCGCGTTCGGCAGCAGATGGCGGAACATGATCACGCCGTTGGACACGCCGAGCGCACGCGCCGCCTGGATGTATTCGAAGTTGCGGCCGCGCAGGAACTCGGCGCGCACCAGGCCGACCAGCGAGACCCAGGAGAATAGCAGGAGGATTCCGAGCAGGATGAAGAAGCCCGGCGGCAGCACCGCCGAGATGATCAGCAGCAGATAGAGCGAGGGGATCGCGGTCCAGATCTCGATCAGCCGCTGGAACATGAGATCGGTCCAGCCGCCGAAATAGCCCTGCACGCCGCCCGCGGCGATGCCGATGATCGAGGACAGGATAGTCAGCGTCAGGCCGAACAGCACCGAGATACGGAAGCCGTAGATCAGCCGCGCGACCACGTCGCGGCCCTGATCGTCGGTGCCGAGCCAGTTGTATTCGAGGTCGCGGCAGCCGGTCAGTCCCTTCCGCTTCACCACGTCCTTGCACTGCTCTTCGGTCAGGAGCCAGGTCGGCTTCGACGGCACCGCCGTCGGCGGGTCGAGGTTGCGGCTGTCGTAGGAGTAGCGGATCGGCGGCCAGATCATGCTGCCGCCCTTGGCGGCGATCTGTTTCTGCAGGTAAGGATCGCGATAATCGGCTGCGGTCTCGAAGTCGCCGCCGAACGTGGTCTCGGCGTAGGTGAAGATCACCGGCCAGTACAGGCGGCCGTCATATTTGACCATCAGCGGCTTGTCGTTGGCGATGAAATTGGCGAACAGCGACGCCACGAACAGCACGAGGAAGATCCAGAACGACCAGTAGCCGCGGCGATTGGCCTTGAAGTTCTGCCAGCGCCGCCTGTTCAGCGGCGACGGCGAAAAGCCGTGCCGCGTGGCGGGCACCGCCTCGCCGAGCGGCGATTGCGTCGAGGTCTCGACCGGTTGGGGCGCGAGCATCGTCATCAGACCTCCCGCGCTTCGAAATCGATCCGGGGATCGATCCACATATAGGCGAGATCGGAGAGCAGATTGACCACCAGTCCGACCAGCGAGAAGATGAACAGCGTCCCGAACACCACCGGATAGTCGCGGTTCAACACGCTCTCGAAGCCAAGCAGCCCGAGCCCGTCGAGCGAGAAGATGGTTTCGATCAGCAGCGAGCCGGAGAAGAACGCGTGGATGAACGCGCCCGGAAAGCCGGCGATCACGATCAGCATGGCGTTGCGGAAGATGTGGCCGTAGAGCACCTGGCGCTCGCTGCAACCCTTGGCGCGCGCGGTCATCACATATTGCTTGCGGATCTCATCGAGAAACGAGTTCTTGGTCAGCAACGTCATGGTGGCGAAGGCGCCGAGCGCCATCGATACCAGCGGCAGCGTCAGGTGCCAGAAATAGTCGATGATCTTCCAGTACCAGGGGAATTGCGCCCAGCCGTCCGAGGTCAGGCCGCGCAGCGGAAAGATATTGAGGAATGAGCCGCCGGCAAACAGCACGATCAGGAGGATCGCGAACAGGAAGCCCGGGATCGCAAAGCCGACGATGATCACCGCCGAGGTCCAGGTATCGAACCGCGAGCCGTCCTGCACCGCCTTGCGGATACCGAGCGGGATCGAGATCAGATAGGTCAGCAGCGTCATCCAGATGCCGAGCGACATCGAGACCGGCAGCTTCTCCTTGATCAGCTGCAGCACGCTGACACTGCGGAAATAGCTGTTGCCGAAGTCGAACCGCGCGAAATTCCACACCATCAGCGCGAACCGCTCCGGCGCCGGCTTGTCGAAGCCGAACTGCACCTCGAGCTTCTTGATGAAATCGGGATCGAGGCCCTGCGCGCCGCGGTATTTCGAGTTGATGGCCGCGCCTGCACCCGCGCCCTGGCCGCGCTGCGCGCCGAAATCGCCGCCACCTCCCGACACCCGCGACGTGCCGCCAGTGTCGGCGCCGTTGATCTGCGCGATGACACGCTCGACCGGACCGCCGGGGGCAAACTGCACGACCACGAAGGAGACGAACAGGATGCCGAGCAGCGTCGGCAGCATCAGGAAGATACGTCGGGCGATATAGGCGCTCATCGGCTACTTCGCCTGCTCGAGCTTCGCGGCCTTGGCCGCATCATACCACCAGTTCTCCGGGGCGCCGACGCCCTGGGCATATTTCGCCAGCTTCTCGGTATGGCCGAACTGGTCCCAATAGGCGATCGGGTGCGTGTTGCGGTACCATTGCGGCACCCAGTAGCGGCCGGCGCGGAACACGCGGTCGAAGGCGCGGCAGGCGATCGTCAGCTCATGGCGGCCGTTGGCGCCGATGATCTTCTCGATCAGCACGTCGATCGCGGGATTGGCGATGCCTGCGAGATTGTAGGAACCCTTGGTCTTCGCGGCGTGCGAGGAGAAGAACGGCCGCATGCTGTCGCCGGGCGTCGCCGAGAAGCTGAAGCGCTGCATGGTCATGTCGAAATCGAAATCTTCCACCCGGGCGCGGTACTGCACCGCGTCGACCAGGCGGAACGTTGCCTCGATGCCGAGCGTGCCGAGGTTCTTGATGTAAGGCCCATGGTGCGGCTGCAGCGAGGGCTCATCATTGAGGAATTCGATGGTGATGGGCTCGCTGTTCGGCAGCACGCGCTTGCCGTCCTTGACGACACAGCCGGCCTCGTTGAGCAGCTGCACCGCCTTGCGCAGCAGCGCGCGATCCTGGCCGGAGCCGTCGGACATCGGCGGCACGAACGGCAGGCCGAACACTTCGTCGGGCACCTGGCCGCGGAACGGCTCGAGCAGCGCCAGCTCCTCCGGCGAGGGAGGCCCGTCCGCCACCATATCCGAGTTCTGGAACGGCGAGACGGTGCGCGCATAGGCATCGTACATGATGGTCTTGTTGGTCCACTCGAAGTCGAAGGCGCAGATCAGCGCCTCGCGCACGCGTGGATCCTTGAACTTGTCGCGGCGCGTGTTGATGAACCAGCCCTGTGCGCCGGACGGCGTATCGTCGGGCAGCGTCTCGCGCTTGACGCGGCCATCCTTCACCGCGGGGAAATCGTAGCGTGTCGCCCAGACGCGCGCGGTGAACTCCTCGCGGAACAGATAACTCTTCGAGGTGAAGCCCTCGAACGCCACATCGCGGTCGCGATAGAATTCGTAACGCACGGTGTCGAAATTGTAGCTGCCGCGATTGACCGGCAGCTCGGCACCCCACCAGTCCTTGATGCGGTCGAATTCGACGTAGCGGTTGACCTCGAACCGGCCGACCTTGTACGGCCCCGAGCCGAGCGGCGCATCGAGCGTCGAGTCCTCGAAGGACCGGTTCGCGTAATAGGCCTTGGAGAAGATCGGCAGGCCCGCAACATAGAGCGGCACGTCGCGCGCGCGCCCCGCCGCGAAGGTCACCACCACGGTCGCGTCATCGGGCGCCTCGGCCTTGACGAAGTCGCGCAGCTGCACCTGGATCAGAGGGTGGCCTTTTTCCTTCAGCGTATTGAGCGAGAAGGCGACGTCCTGCGCGGTCAGCTTCGAGCCGTCATGGAAGCGCGCCTCGGGGCGCATGGTGAAGCGGTAGGTCAGCTTGTCCGGCGAGATCTGCACCGAACTCGCGGCATAGCCGTACATCGCGTCGGGCTCGTCATTGGCGCGCGACATCAGCGTCGCGAACGTCATGTCCATGCCCTGCGCGCCTTCGCCCTTGAGGACGTAGGCATTCAGCGAATTGAACGTGTAGTAGGACTGGTTGTAACCGCGCACCCACGGGATCACCGAGAACGCCCCGCCCTTCGGCGCCTTCGGATTGACGTAGTCGAAGATCTTGAAATCCGCCGGATATTTCAGGTCGCCGAACACCGACATGCCGTGCATCTCGGTTCCGTTGTCGGCCGCCGCCGGTGCAGCACGCAAGCCTGCAGCACTCAACGCACCGATGCCGAGACCGAGTGCGTGCCGACGGGAGAATAGCGCCATGCGCGAATCCTTGAGTTTTATGAACGCTTGAGCTTGGCCGCCTTGTCGGCGTCGTACCACCAAAGATTCGGGAATCCAGAAACAGCGTATTTCGGCAGCGGGTCGGGATGGCTGAAGCGATCCCAATAGACATAGCGCTGCTTGTCGTAATTGAAGTGTGGAACAAGATAGAAGTTCCAGAGCAAGACCCGGTCCAGCGCCTTGGCGGCGGCGACCTGATCGACGCGGCTGGTGGCGAAGATGATGCGTTCGATGATGGCATCGACCGCCGGATTCTTGATGCCGGGAAGATTGTTCGAGCCGGGCCGGTCGGCCGCCTGCGAGCCGAAATTGTCGCGCTGCTCGTTGCCGGGCGAGATCGACTGTCCCCAGACCTGGGTTACCATCTCGAAATCGTATTCGCGGACCCGGTTCTGATACTGCACCGTGTCCACGGCACGCAGATTGACGGTGATGCCGAGGCGCTCAAGGCTCGGCTTGTAGAACAGCGCAATCCGCTCCATACCGGAATCGCCGCTGTTGCCGAGTATCTCGACCGTGAACGGCTGACCGGACGAATCGACCAGCTTGCGGTCGCGAATCTCGAAGCCGGCTTCCTTCAACAGCCGCGTCGCCTCGCGCAGATTGGCGCGCACGTTCTCCGGCGTGCCGCCGACCGGATCCTTGTAGGGCGTCGTGAAGACTTCCGGCGGCACCTTGTCGCGCACTGTCTCTAGGATCTCGAGCTCCTTGCCTTCCGGCAGGCCGGTCGCCATCAGATCGGGGATGCCGTCGAAATAGCTTGAATCGCGATGATAGTCGCCGGTCGAAAGCACGCGGTTCATCTCTTCGAAATCGAACGCGTAGTTGAAGGCGCGGCGCAGCCTGGCATCCGCGAATTTCGGGCGCCTCAGGTTGAACACCCAGCCCTGCATCCGACCCTGGTTGCGGACGGTGAAGAGCTCCTTGAGCAACCGCTTCTCACGCACCGGCGGAACGTCGTAGGCCGACGCCCACTCCTTCGCGCTGCGCTCGCCGTACCAATCGAACTGGTCGGCCTTCAGCGCCTCGCGCGCGACCGTGTCGTCGCGGAAATATTCGTAGCGCAGCTCGTCGAAATTGTTCTGTCCGATCGCGATCGGAATGTCCTTGCCCCAGTAGTCCTTGACGCGCTCGAGCACGACCGACCGTCCGGCGACGAACTCCTTGATCCGATAGGGACCCGAGCCGATCGGCGGCTCCAGCGTGCTCGCGGTGATGTCACGCTTCTTGCCCTGCGCGTCGGTGCCTTCCCACCAATGCTTGGGCAAAATAGTGAGCTGGCCGGTAATCATCGGCAGTTCGCGGTTGCCTGCGCTGTCGAAGGTGAACTTGACGTCGCGATCGCCGATCTTCTCGGCCTTCACGATATGCCGGTAGTAGGCGCTGAACATCGGGCTGTTCGCCTTCCACGCCTCGAAGGAGAAGATCACGTCCTCCGGCGTGACCGGCTTGCCATCATGCCAGCGCGATCCGGGCCGCAAGCGGTAGATCACATAGGAGAAATCATCGGGGAAGGCTGCCGCCTCGGCGAGTTCGCCGTAATAGGTATCGGGCTCGTCGAGCGAGGCCTCCATCAGCGAGTCGTAGATGCGAGCGACAGCGGCCGAGACGGAGCCTTTCAACCCCGCAACGACGAGGTTGAAGCTGTCATAGGTGCCGGGCTGGAACAGCCGCACCACGCCGCCCTTCGGCGCGTCCGGCTTGACGTAGTCGTAGCGCTTGAAGTCGGCGGGATATTTGATTTCGCCGTAGGTCGAGAGGCCGTGCCGCCATTTCAGCCCGTTGGGGGCATCGTCGGCGAAGGCCGGCGTGATCGCCGACAGGCTGGTGGTGAGTCCGAGCGCCGGAGCCATTGCCGCCAGTGCGCTGCCTTGAAGGAGGTGTCGTCGGGTGATCGCCAAATTCGGTCTTCCTGCTTGCGGCCCCGCTTACATGGGACCCAATATAAGGCAACGGTTCGACAAATTACGTTGCTTTTTCCTCATGATATTGGCCCGGGAACAATATCGGTGCGGCGAAACGTCCCGATAACAACCCCGCGACAGCGGATTCCCCATGCGAAAACGGCCAGGCATTGCCTGGCCGTTTCATCCGCATGCTTGCGCGAAGCAAATCGTTACTTCGAGGCGGTCGGGAGCGGAGCCGGATGCTCCGAGTTCGAATTCAGATAGGCGATGATGTCGGCACGCTCGCTGTCCTTCGGCACACCGGCAAAGCCCATCGCGGTGCCCGGGATGAAGCCCTTCGGGTTGGTCAGGAACTTGTTGAGGTCGTCGAACGACCATTCGCCGCCCTTGCCCTTCATCGCGGCCGAGAAATTGAAACCGCGGCCCTCGCCCTTCTTCTCGCCGACGACGCCGAACAGGTTCGGACCGACGCGGTTGGGACCGCCCTTCTCGAAGGTGTGGCAGGCCTGGCACTTCTTGGCGGCCGCGGCGCCCTTCTCGACGGACGCGGTCTGCAGCAGCTTCTCGATCGGCTCGGATGCGGCCGCAGCGGCCTCGCCGCCACCGCCATGGGACTCTTCCTTCACCGCGATCTCAAAACCCGGCTTCTCCGGCAGCTTCGGCGCGAATTTCGCGCTGGCGGCAAAGCTCATCACCAGGACGACGATGCAGGTGCCGAGAACCGCACCGAGGATTTTGTTGAGTTCGAAGGAGTCCATTTTGGGTCAGGCTCCGGGCCTTGAATGTCGACTTCAGGCCGGGAATACGGCCGCGGGGAAAGACCTGGGAATCGGCCTTATCGCACCGCCCCAAGCAGGGTTGAGATATCGGTTTGCCCGCGCTCTGGCAACCCGTATAAACGCGCCGAATTCAACCTCCTCCCCGGCAATTTCCGCAGGCCGGACGGGCCCCGACACGAATGACCCAACCCCGTACCTTGGTGCTGATTCCGGCTCGCATGGCCGCCACCCGGCTGCCAGGAAAGCCGCTGCTCGAGATCGCCGGCGTGCCGATGATCGTCCATGTGCTGCGGCGGGCCGAGGCGGCCGGCATCGGCCGGGTTGCGGTTGCGACCGACACGGCCGAGATCGCTACGGCGGTGAAGGCTGCCGGCGGCGAGGTCGTGATGACCCGCGCCGACCACCCGTCCGGCTCGGACCGGATTTATGAAGCAATGACGACCCTCGACCCGGGCGGCCATGCCGAGATCGTGGTCAATCTGCAGGGCGATTTTCCGACCATTAGTCCCGAGACCATCCGCAGCGTGATGCCGGCGCTTGACGATCCCGCAGTCGACATCTCGACCCTGGCCTCGCGCATCCATAGCGAGGAGGAGGATCAGGCCCCGAGCGTCGTCAAAGCGGTCGGCTCGCCGATCGGGCCGAACCGGTTGCGCGCGCTGTATTTCACCCGCGCCACCGCGCCCCATGGCGACGGGCCGCGCTACCATCATATCGGTCTGTACGCCTATCGCCGGGCCGCGCTGGAGCGGTTCGTAGCGCTGCCGCCCTCACCGCTGGAGCAGCAGGAAAAGCTCGAGCAGCTGCGCGCGCTGGAGGCCGGGATGCGGATCGACATCACCATCGTCGACACCGTCCCGCGCGGCGTCGACACCCCGGCCGACCTCGAAACCGCCCGCAGAATACTTTCCAAAGCCTGACCGGCTGGTAAAAGGCCACCCATGACCAAGAAGCTGAAAATCGCGTTCCAGGGCGAGCCTGGCGCCAATTCCCATATCGCGATCGTCGAGGCCTATCCCGACGCCGAGCCGATGCCCTGCCCGACCTTCGAGGACGCGCTGGCGGCGATTTCCTCGGGCGAGGCCGATCTCGGCATGATCCCGATCGAGAATTCGGTCGCCGGCCGCGTCGCCGACATCCACCATCTCTTGCCCGCCTCGGGCCTGTTCATCGTCGGCGAATGGTTCTTGCCGATCCGCCACCAGCTGATGGCGATCAAGGGCACCAAGCTCGCCGACATCAAGAGCGTGGAGAGCCACGTCCACGCGCTCGGCCAGTGCCGCCGCGTCATCCGCAAGCTCGGCATCAAGCCGATCGTCGCCGCCGACACCGCCGGCAGCGCCCGCGACATCTCCGAGCGCGGCGACAAGAGCGTGGCGGCGATCGCCTCCCGCCTCGCCGCCGATATCTACGGCCTCGACATTCTCGCCGAGGACATCGAGGACGAGGCCCACAACACCACCCGCTTCGTGGTGCTGGCGCGCGAGGCCAAATGGGCGGCGCAGGGCTCGGGGCCGCTGGTCACGACCTTTGTCTTCCGGGTGCGCAACTTGCCCGCCGCGCTGTACAAGGCGGTGGGCGGCTTTGCCACCAACGGCGTCAACATGACCAAGCTCGAAAGCTACATGGTCGACGGCAATTTCTTCGCCACGCAATTCTATGCCGATGTCGACGGCCACCCCAACGACCGCGGGCTCGCCTTTGCGATCGAGGAATTGAAATTCTTCTCGCGCGAATTCCGCATCGTCGGTGTCTATCCCGGCCACCCGTTCCGCGCCACCTTCAGCGAGACGCAGGATTAGACCAGGCGAGCGCAGCCTCTCTACGGGGTCGTCCCGGCGAAAGCCGGGACCCATAACCACCGGATTGGGTTGTGGGAGCGATAGCGACCCCAGCGAAGTGTAACAACTTTCATTCGTGGTAATGGGTCCCGGCCTGCGCCGGGACGACAATCTTTATGCCGCCCTCTTCGCAAGCCCGAACGCCTCGGCGAGCAGGCTGTACGACTTCTTCCGCGCCGCGTGGTCGTAGACCGCTGATATCACCATCAGCTCGTCGGCCTGGGTCGCCGCGATCAGCGGCTGCAGCTTCGTCATCACGGTTGCGGGGCTGCCGACGAAGAGGCGGGCGCGGTTGCGCGCGATCGAGGCGCGCTCGGCGTCGGTGTAGGGATAGGCTTCTGCCTCCTCGACGCTAGGCAGCGGCAGATACTGGCCGCGGTCGCGGCGCAGCCGGTTGAGATCCATCGACATCGCAAGCCGCTCGGCTTCCGCGTCGGTCTCCGCCGTGACGACGGCGACTGCCAGGATCGACTGCGGCGTCGCGCGCCAGCCCGACGGCTTGAAATGTGCGCGGTAGTTCGTCATCGCCGCAATTGCGTCGTGAGTGGCAAAATGATGTGCGAACGCAAAGCCCATCCCGACCTGTGCGGCGAGCTCGGCGGAATAGTCGCTCGAGCCGAGCAGCCAGATCGGCGGCAGCGGCGAGTCGTCCGGCATCGCCACCACATTGTTGTAGGGATGGCCGGGTGGGAAATCGCGCGTCTCCCACAAGGTCAGCTCGTGCAGCCGCTCGAGGAAATCATCGCCCTCGCGGCGATCGAGCCGGCTGCGCAGCGCGTAGGCGGTGGCGCCGTCGGTGCCGGGCGCGCGGCCGAGGCCGAGATCGATGCGGCCGGGAAACAGCGCCTCCAGCATCTTGAAGCGCTCGGCGACGACCAGCGGCGCATGGTTGGGCAGCATCACGCCGCCGGAGCCGACACGGATATGCTGCGTCACCGCCGCGATCTGCCCGATCATCAGATCGGGCGCCGGACTCGCGACGGAAGCGAGGTTGTGATGTTCGGCGAGCCAATAACGTGTGTAGCCGAGACCATCGACATGGCGCGCCAGATCGATGCTGTTGCGGAGCGCAGCGGCCGGCCTGGTGCCAGTGGTGACGACGGACAGGTCGAGGACGGAGAGCGGAATCATGGCCGTCAACCTAGTGTGGCGCCACGGGGCGACAAAGGCCCCGGCCGCGCAGACCAGTCCCGCAGCGGAACGTCGGCGCCGGCAGCGGTTGATCTTGGGACGATATACGACGATTCACTGATGCACCAAGCTACCCACAATCGATCTCGACCTCCAATCACTTGCATAATCGTTATTATATTAATATATTCAATACTTTAATACTACAATCGCGAAACAGATTACCTGCCCACCGGACGTTCTTGATAGTCAATTTTTGCCGAATCTACGCCATGAATGGGCAATTTCCCATATCCGATGGGCTGTTTGATCCCACGCGTTTGGCTTATCTTAGGGTCTTCATATCCAGGCCGGACGTCTGCCCTCCAGTTGCGGAGCCTTTGCGTATCATGACCGAGACCATTTCCTCCGTGCCGAACGCACCGCGTGCGCCCAAGGCGCCGAAAATCTCCTTCGAGTTCTTCCCGCCGAAGACCGAGGAGATGGAGCGCAATCTCTGGGAGACGATCAATCGCCTGGCGCCGCTGACGCCGAACTTCGTCTCGGTCACCTACGGCGCCGGCGGCTCGACCCGCGAGCGCACCCATTCGACCATCACTCGCATCCTGCGCGAGACCGATCTGCTGCCGGCCGCGCATCTGACCTGCGTCAGCGCCTCGCGCGGCGAGATCGACGACATCGTCGACCGCTATCATGAGGTCGGCGTCCGTCACATCGTCGCGCTGCGCGGCGATCCGCCCGGCGGCATCGGCACGCCCTACTTCACCCATCCGGACGGCTACCAGAGCTCGGCCGAGCTCGTCGCCGGGATCAAGCGGCGCCACGCCGACATCGAGATCTCGGTGTCCGCCTATCCGGAGAAGCATCCGGAAGCGAAGGACTTCGACGCCGACATCGACACGTTGAAGGCCAAGGTCGACGCCGGCGCGACGCGCGCGATCACCCAAGTGTTCTTCGACAACGACCTCTACCACCGCTACGTCGACCGGGTGCGCGCGCGCGGCATCGAGATTCCGATCGTGCCGGGTATCATGCCGATGCACAATTTCAAGCAGGCCCGCAATTTCGTGACGCGCGCCGGCACCAGCGTGCCGGACTGGCTCGCCGAGAAGTTCGAGGGCCTCGACAACGACGCCGAGACCCGCAAGCTGGTCGCCGCCACCGTCGCCGCCGGCCAGGTGCAGAAGCTGTTCAAGCACGGCGTCGATACCTTCCACTTCTACACCATGAACCGCGCGGACCTCGTGTTCGCGATCAGCCACCTGCTCGGCATCCGGCCGAACGGTGCCCAGAAAGCTGCCTGACACATGTCCGTTCCCGTTTCCCCCAAGCGTAACGCTTTGCTCGCGGCTGCCCGCGAGCGCATCCTGGTGCTCGACGGCGCCATGGGCACGATGATCCAGGGCCTGCAATTCGACGAAGCCGCCTTCCGCGGCGCGCGCTTTGCGGACTTCCACCGCGACATCAAGGGCAACAACGATCTCTTGATCCTGACCCAGCCCGATGCGATCACGGACATCCACGCCGCATATCTGCGCGCCGGCGCCGACATCGTCGCGACCAACACCTTCTCCTCGACCTCGATCGCGCAGGCCGACTACGACATGTCGGATCTCGCCTATGAGCTGAACTTGCAGGGTGCTCGTCTGGCGCGCACCGCCGCCGAGCGGGTGAGCGCCGAGGACGGCAAGCCGCGCTTTGTCGCCGGCGCACTCGGCCCGACCAACCGCACCGCCTCGATCTCGCCCGACGTCTCCAATCCCGGCTATCGCGCGGTCACCTTCGACGATCTGCGCAAGGCCTATGGCGAGCAGGCCAAGGGTCTGCTCGACGGCGGCGCCGACCTGCTGCTGGTCGAGACCATCTTCGACACGCTGAACGCCAAGGCGGCGCTGTACGCGATCTCCGAGATCATCGAGGAGCGCGGCATCGACGTGCCCGTGATGATTTCCGGCACCATCACCGACAAGTCCGGCCGCCTGCTCTCCGGCCAGTTGCCGGAGGCGTTCTGGCATTCGGTGCGGCACGCCAGGCCGATCACGATCGGCTTCAACTGCGCACTCGGCGCCGAGGATCTGCGCGCGCACATCGCCGATATCGGCCGCGTAGCCGACACGCTCGTGTGTGCATACCCGAATGCCGGCCTGCCCAACGAATTCGGCCAGTATGACGAGACGCCGGACTACATGGCACGGCTGATCGGCGAGTTCGCCGCCGCCGGCCTCGTCAACATCGTCGGCGGCTGCTGCGGCACCACGCCCGACCATATCGCGGCGATCGCCAAGGCCGTCGCCCCGCACAAGCCGCGCGTGGTGCCCGAGATCGCACCGCGGCTCAGGCTGTCCGGCCTCGAGCCGTTCACGCTGACCGACGCCATCCCGTTCGTGAATGTCGGCGAGCGCACCAACGTCACCGGCTCGGCGCGCTTCCGCAAGCTGATCACCGCCGGCGACTACACCGCAGCACTTCAGGTCGCGCGCGACCAGGTCGAGAACGGCGCTCAGGTCATCGACGTCAACATGGACGAGGGCCTGCTCGATTCCGAAGCGGCGATGGTGACGTTCCTCAACCTCGTCGCCGCCGAGCCCGACATCGCGCGCGTGCCCGTGATGGTCGACTCGTCGAAGTTCCACGTCATCGAGGCCGGCCTGAAATGCATCCAGGGCAAGCCGATCGTGAACTCGATCTCGATGAAGGAAGGCGAGGAGAAATTCCTGCACGAAGCGACGGTCGCCAAGCGTCACGGCGCCGCTGTCGTGGTGATGGCGTTCGACGAGACCGGCCAGGCCGACACGTTCGCGCGCAAGACCGAAATCTGCAAGCGCGCCTACGATATCCTGGTTGGCAGGCTCGACTTCCCGCCCGAGGACATCATCTTCGATCCGAACATTTTTGCGATCGCGACCGGGCTCGAGGAGCACAACAATTACGGCGTCGACTTCATCGAGGCGACGCGCTGGATCCGGGCGAACCTGCCGGGCGCCCACATCTCGGGTGGCGTCTCCAACCTGTCGTTCTCGTTCCGCGGCAACGAGCCGGTGCGCGAGGCGATGCACTCGGTATTCCTGTATCACGCGATCCATGCCGGCATGGACATGGGCATCGTCAATGCCGGGCAGATGATCGTCTATGACGACATCGACCCCGAGCTGCGCCAGACCTGCGAGGACGTCATCCTCAACCGCGATCCCGGCGCCTCCGAGCGACTCTTGGCGCTGGCCGAGAAGTTCCGCGGCAAGGAGAAGCAGACCAAGGAGCAAGATCTCGCCTGGCGCGAATGGCCGGTCGAGAAGCGGCTGTCGCACGCGTTGGTGCACGGCATCACCGAGTTCATCGAACAGGACACCGAGGCAGCCCGCCAGAACGCGTCCCGTCCGCTCGACGTCATCGAGGGCCCGCTGATGGCCGGCATGAACGTGGTCGGCGACCTGTTCGGCGACGGCAAGATGTTCCTGCCGCAGGTCGTGAAGTCGGCCCGCGTGATGAAGCAGGCGGTCGCCTATCTGATGCCGTTCATGGAGGAGGAGAAGGCCCGCAACCTCGCCAACGGCATCACCGGCGGCCGCAACGCCGCGGGCAAGATCGTGCTCGCGACAGTGAAGGGCGACGTCCACGACATCGGCAAGAACATCGTCGGCATCGTGCTCCAGTGCAACAATTACGAGGTCATCGACCTCGGCGTCATGGTGCCCGCCAACAAGATCATCGAGACCGCGAAGGCCGAGGGCGCCGACATCATCGGCCTGTCCGGCCTGATCACGCCCTCGCTCGACGAGATGAGCTTCCTCGCCGGCGAGCTGCAACGGCAGGGCATGAGCCTGCCGCTCCTGATCGGCGGCGCCACCACGAGCCGCGTGCACACCGCCGTCAAGATCGACCCGAACTATCCGGGCGGCCCGGTCGTGCATGTCAACGATGCGAGCCGCGCCGTCGGCGTCGCCTCCTCGCTGCTGTCGGCCGAGAGGAAACAGGCCTACGCCGCCGAGGTGCGGGCCGAATACGCAAAAATCTCGACGGCGCATTTCCGCGCCCAGGCCGACAAGAAGCGGCTGAAGCTGGGCGACGCCCGCGCCAACAAGGTCGCGATCGACTTCGCGGCGGCGCCGCCGAAGAAGCCGGCTTTCTTCGGCCTGAAGAGCTTCGACGCCTACGATCTCGCCGAGCTCGCCGACTACATCGACTGGACGCCGTTCTTCCAGACCTGGGAGCTGACCGGCCGCTACCCGGCGATCCTCGACGACCCCAAGGTCGGCGAAGTCGCCCGCTCGCTCTATGCCGACGCGCGCAAGATGCTCGACACGATCATCAAGGAGAAGTGGTTCACCGCCCGCGCCACCGTTGGCTTCTGGCCGGCCAACGCAGTCGGCGACGACATCGAGGTGTATGCCGACGAGAGCCGCGCCGGGAAGATCGCGACCTTCCATACGCTGCGCCAGCAGCTCGAGAAGCGCGAGGGCCGCTTCAACGCCGCGCTGTCCGATTTCATCGCGCCGAAGGAAACCGGCATCGCCGACTATATCGGCGGCTTCGTCGTCACCGCGGGGATCGGCGAAGATGCGGTCGCCGATCGCTTCAAGAACGCCAATGACGACTACTCCTCGATCCTGTGCAAGGCGTTGGCCGATCGCCTGGCGGAAGCCTTCGCCGAGCGCATGCACCAGCGCGTGCGCAAGGAGTTCTGGGCCTATGCGCCCGACGAGGCCTGGTCGGCGGACGAACTGATCCTCGAGAAATATGACGGCATCCGCCCCGCGCCCGGCTATCCGGCGCAGCCCGACCACACCGAGAAGCAGACGCTGTTCGCGCTGCTCGACGCCGAGGCAACGGCCGGCGTGAAGCTGACCGAAAGCTTTGCGATGTGGCCGGGCTCGTCGGTCTCGGGCCTGTACTTCTCGCATCCCGAAAGCTTCTATTTCGGCGTCGGCAAGATCGAGCGCGACCAGGTCGAGGACTATGCCGCGCGCAAGGCCATGACGGTCGCCGAGATCGAACGCTGGCTGGCGCCGGTGCTGAACTACATCCCCGCGCAGGACGGCGCCAAGGGACCGGCGATCGCGCCCGCCGCGACGCCCGCCAACGACGCGGAGCTGGCCTCGCATCCGCAGGGCTGCACCTGCGCCGTGCACCTCGCCTGGCGCAAGAAGAAGGTGGGCGCGGGATAGCTCCGCTCGTCTCTTCACCTCGCCCCGCTTTTGCGGGGAGAGGTCGAAGCCGAAGGCTTCGGGTGAGGAGTGCCCCCGCAATGACAGTCGCCTTTGTTGTCCGGTGAGGATTTCCGAGTCGGAGAGGGCTATAGTGCGGGACAACCGTGCCTTGCCCCTCACCCGGCGCTGCGCGCCGACCTCTCCCCGCCAAAAGGCGGGGCGAGGTGAACATCGGATCCCCCCCATGCAATTCTTCTCCTTCTGGCGATCGCTGGCGAGCTTTCGGGTGCGGATTGCGCTCAACCTCAAGGGCGTGGCCGCCGATGTCGTCTTCGTCGATCTCGATGCGGACGCGCATCGCGCCGACGCTTATCGCAAGATCAATCCGCAGATGGCGCTGCCGGCGCTGGTGACCGACGACGGTACGGTGCTGTTCCAGTCGCTGGCGATCATCGACTGGATCGACGAGACTTTTCCGACGCCGCCGCTGCTGCCGGCGGATGCGCTCGGCCGCGCCCGGGTGCGCGGGCTGGCGCTGATCGTCGCCTGCGAGGGCCATCCGCTGCTGACGCCGCGGGTGCGCCGCTATCTCGACCGCGAGCTCGATCTGCGCGACAGCCAGCAGAACGCGTGGCGGCGGCACTGGACGATCGAGACGCTGGCGGCGCTCGAGGGCCATCTCGCCGGCCACAAGGCAACCGGCCGGTTCTGCCATGGCGATGCGCCGACCCTTGCCGACATCTGCCTGGTCGGCCACGTCACGGCGGCGATCAACCAGCAGATCAGCCTGTCGCCCTGGCCGACCGTGAAGCGCATCCACGAGACCGCCATGGCGCTGCCGGCGTTCGCCAAGGCGCATCCATCCGCGCAGCCGGATACACCGGAAGCGATGCGGGCGAAGTAGCTTGCGGACGCGTTGCAAAGGACACGCAGAGGCACAAACCTGTGCGCGGTTCTCTCTCGACCGTCGTCCCGGCGAAGGCCGGGACCCATACGCCGCAGCGGATGTTGCGGATGGGACTGGTCGTTCCAGCATCGCATAACCATTTGCAGCGGTGGTTATGGGTCCCGGCCTTCGCCGGCACGACACTGAGTGTGTTGCACGGGCTGTCAGTCATACTTGCGCATTCTCACTTGCGCATTCTCATTCCCCGGTGCGCAATTGCGCGCCGGGGAATGACGACGGAGAGAGATGACGCTACGCCGCCCTAACCGCTCGGCGGCGCCAGCGGCTGCACGATCTCCTGGAACGGCGGCAGCGCCTCGCAACGCGCGGCGTGGGCCTTGAGCGCCGGATAGCGCGCATCGAACAGATGCGGATGCGCCTCGCCGGTGAAGCGCAGCGCGCAGGCCACCGCGACGTCGGCATGACCGATGCGATCACCCAGCCAATAGGGCGACGGCACCGCCGCGCGCTCCTGCTCCAGCACCGCGAGCACGCCCGCGATCTGCGCCTCGCAACGCTCGACCCAGAGTTTCAACTGCTCCTTGCGCAGCACTCGCTCATAGACAAGGCTCACCGCCTTGTCGGCGAGCCCGGTCGCCAACGCCGTGATGCGCAGGTGCTTGCGCCGCTCCGGCCCCGAGCGCGCGATCATCGCCTTGTCCGGCCCGACCAACTCGTCGAGATAATCCAGGATCGCACCGCTCTCGATCAGCGTCTCACCGTCGTCGAGCACCAGCGTCGGCACCCGCCGCACCGGGTTGTAGGCCGCAACCTTCTCCGCATCGCCGAAGGTCGACCACGGCTTGTGCTCAAACGGCAATCCATAAAGCCGCAGCGCGATCGCGGTGCGGCGGACAAAGGGCGAGTCATATTGGCCGATCAAAAACATCTATCATCTCGTCGGTCATGCCGCGGCAGGCCGTGCCTCGAAAGCAGGCTTTCGAAGTGTAGCGGCCCAAGCCGGGTCAGAGGTTGCGCTTTGCACCATCCTAGATGAGATGTACCGCGTTGCAATATGGCAAGTCATTCCGGCGAAGCATTGCCTGCTATTGATTCTGCCGAGGCCACAGGCGGGACGCGACAGAACCGGCGCTACTCCTCAACCATGTTGGTGAGCTCACCTGACTCCATCAATAGCGCCACGGCCTGCTCCATATTCGCCCTTGTGATGGATTGAACTATCACCAGGTTCGGCTCGAAGAACACCCTGCCACGCTCAAGCTCGTCATTGATGGCTTGCGCGAGTCGTGCGGGGTCATAGAAATTCAGAAGGTATCGCTTTCCTGAAGCGTTGATCCACGCTTGCGAGAACCAACCCTTCGCCTCGACTTCCCATTCGTAATCTGCAAAGTCCGCTGGCAATTCCAACGCGAAGTCGGACATATATTCGCCTCTCTATCCAATCACCGGCACATGCCGCGCCGCATCGCGCGGCAGTTTGCCGTCGAGCCTCGGATCATCCGCCACCTCGATCTGCCGCAGGAACGGACGGAAGCCGGAGCGCTGGTAGAACGCGACGGCCGAGGGATGATCGAAGGTGCAGGTGTGCACCCAGACGCGGCTGACGTCGCGCGACCAGGCGATCTCGAGCGCGCGGTTCATCAGGAAGCGCGCGGCGCCGGTGCCGATGAATCTTGCGGTGACGCCGAAATAGAGCAGCTGGCATTCGCCGGGCACGCTGAAATCGAGTTCAAGCAGGCCCTCATCCTGGCCGTCGACGCCCAGCCCGTAGAGCTCGTTGCCGGGGGCGTGGATCCTCGAGGCGAGATCGGAATCATCGAGCGCGGTGCGGGTGAACCACAGCCACTCCTCGCCGACCCGGCGATAGAGATCGCGATACCAATCGAGCGCGGGCGGCTCGACCTTGCGCAGGCGCCACGCGCCGGGCGGATCGTCGCGCAGCGGCGGGCGCACAGTCATTTCCAGATGTGTGACGACAGCGGCGATCTTGCCGTGGGGGATGTCGGAATAGCCGTCGGGCAGCAGCATTAAGCGACCTTTGTTTCCATATTGCCGTCGGGAAATATCGGCATGTCACTGCGCAGATGCAATGCAACGCCGCGCAACAATGTTACCGATTTGTCAGTGGGGATTTGCGCGAATCAGGCGCTCGATGTCGAGAGGCCACCGGAGCACCGACCGTGTCGCGCCATCACACGCTGCCGCCGATCATCACTACGCCGCCACCCCCGAAGCCGAAGCCCACGCGGCGCCGGCGTGGCGTCGGTTACGCGCAGGGTGCGCGTGTGGCTGACGAGGCCGCAGACATCGAGCATGGTGCACCAGTGCGCAGCACGCCGGTTGTTCCGCAGCATGCGCGCCCGGTCGAGACCGTCGAGCGGCGCGCGCCGTCGCCGAACGGCAAGCTCAGCGACGACACGCTGCGCGCGATGCTTGCGGTGCAGGAGAAGCTTGAGAGGTAGGGTGCGCCGGCGCTTGCCACCCACTCACTGTCGTCCCTGCGGAAGCAGGGACCCATAACCACAGGGTTGCGTTGTCGAAGGGCGCTGTGGCCCCGGCACCGCAAAGCATCGGCATTCGTGGTTATGGGTCCCGGCCTTCGCCGGGACGACGGTGGAGTTTGTGGCGCAGCCAGTGAGACGTACTCGCCCCTCACCTCGGCGTCAGCGTGATCGCTTCTGCGGTAGCGGCTTCCACAGCGCCGCGGCTGTAGAGCAGCGGCACATACTGGCCCGTCGCCCACAGCGGCGCGAGGTCGCGGTAGTGGCCGCTGAAGGGATCGCCGGATTGGCCCGGCGTATTGATCGCGCGGCTCGCATCCCAATTGCCGACATCGAGCACCATGCGGAATGAAGCGCCGGAGATCAGATGATAGTCGGAGCGGCGATAGGTGGCGGCGCGCGGCACGTTGGCGGCGCCGCCAAAGGCGAGCGGGCCGACCTGCATCTGCGCCGCGGTCGCCTTGTCGGCGAGCGGCATCAGCGCGTGATTGAACTGCGCGACATGCAGCCGGCCCCAGCGCCAGGTCGACGCATCGGGACCGAGTTTGTCGGCAACATCGGCGACGGCCTCGCCGAGGCTGTCGCACAGCACGCGGTCGCGCTCGGCTGAGGGATCGCTGCCGAGCGCCGCGTCCGGCTTTTCGAGATAGCCGACAATCGCGGAGATGCTGGAGGCTTCCGGCGCGATCAGCTCGGCCGCCTTCGGCGCGGTGGTCTTGAGCAGCACCGGGCCGAGATGGTTTGCGATCCACACCTCATAGACCGCGGCGGCCGCGCTGTCGGCCGCGTCGCGCGCATCCCACGCCTTGAGCAGATCGAGGCCCTTCTTGACGTTCGCGTCATCCGACGTGAGCGGCTTCAGCAGCGCGACCAGGCGCCGCGCGAGCATGCCGGTGTCGTCGTTCTGCAGCGCCATCGCGTCCGCCAGCGTCACCTTGCTGTTGGCCTGCAGCACCTCGGTGATGCGCTGCCAGCGCGCGCTGTCGGCCCATTCGAATCCGACCCTGCGCTCACCCACCGGATAATCCGCCGGCAGGTTCATCTGGTTGGCGGTGGCGATGAAGCCCTGCTTCGGCTGATAGAGCTTCGGCAATTCGTCGAGCGACAGAAAGCCCTGCCACTCATAGCGGCCGTCGCCGGGCACCGGCATCAGGCCGTCGAAACTGGCGCGGCGCGGCGTCTTGCCGGCGGCGACCCAGCCGATATTGCCGCTGATATCCGCATAAACTTGGTTCTCCGACGGCGCGCCCCAGCGCCGCATCGCACCGAGGAAGCCGTTCCAGCTTTTCGCGGTCATGTAGTCCGACGAGCCGAAATAGGCCGAGGTGCCCGGCTCGAACCAGATCGAGCGCACGGCGAACGCATGCTTCTTGTCGGCGTCGACGAAGATCACCGGGCCGTGGCGGGTGAACTTCAGCTCGAGGTCGCGGTCGGCCTCGCCCTTCACCGCTTCCTTCTCGTGCACGATCCGCATGTCCTCCCAGCCGGTGCCGTAGCGGTACTGGTTCGGATTGTCGGGATTGAGCTCGTAGACGTAGAGGTCTTCCTGGTCGACGTTGAAGATGGTCAGCCCGAACGCGATGGTGTCGTTGTGGCCGATCGAGATGCCCGGCAGCGCCGGCTCGCCGGCGCCGATCACGGAGATGCCGGGTGCGTTGAGGCCGACGATGTAACGCAGCGACGGCACCGAGTGCTCGCGATGCGGATCGTTGGCGAGGATCGGACGTCCGGTCGCGGTGCGCGATGCCGCGATCACCCAGTTGTTGGAGCCGATGGTGTCGCGCTGCTGGTCGGCCTCGGCGAGGAACGTGTCGGGGTCGTGCGCCAGCGCCGCCTTCTGGTCCTTCGGCGCGGCGAACTTCACCGGCCGCGTGGCAAGATCGTAGGCGGCGAGCACCGCCTTCGGCACGCTGCAGGGATCGAGGCCATCGGGGATCCTGGTGGTCCAGGTCGGCTCCAGCTTGACGCGGAAGCGATCGGCATCGAGGCCGGCAGCGCAGGCGACACGCGAGCGCTTCACCTCGGAGGCGACGTTACGCGTGAGACCATGGCTGCGGACGCGCACGACATCCTCCGCCGACCACAAATCCGGCATCGTGCCTGCGATCCTGAACTCGATCGGCAGCGCACGCTTGCCCGCCTGAACGTCGGCGACATAGGCGTTGACGCCGGCGACGAACGCCTCCGCATAGGATTTTGCCTTCGGACCATAGGCCGTCCATTCCGCATTCATGTCGCCGCGATAGAGGAACAGACGCAGCGCCTTGTCCTGCTCGGCATAAGCGGGGCCAAAGTCCTTCGCCAAGAGACCGAGCCCGCGCTTGCGCCAGAGATCGATCTGCCAGAGCCGGTCGCGCGCGGCGTTGAAGCCTTGCAGGAAGAACAGGTCGTGCTCATTGCCGGCATAGATGTGCGGAATGCCCCAGACATCGACCAGGATCTGGCCCGGCGCCTTCAGCCCCGCGACGTCGGTCTTGACCTGGCGCGCTGCGACGAGCGGGCTCGGTTTCTCGCGCGCGGTGGCGGGAGCGGTGAGTATTGCGGCACAGAGCGCGGCGGCGAGTAGCTTGGCGACGCGGTTGAGATCCGTGTTCATGTTGTTCTCCGATGGTTGTTATTGATTGTTGTGCGCACTTGACGAGATTGAATTGAGCGGCAGCCGCAGCGGCGCTGCGCCCCCTCCCGCTTGCGGGTCGCGACGAGCAAAGCTCGCGCTGAGAGGGCTGGGGTGGGGGTTTCGCCGCTTGCGACACTCTTGGTGAGGAGAGAGCCCCCACCCGTAGCGCATCTGACGATGCGCTACGACCTCCCCCGCAAGCGGGAGAGGTGCAGCGAGCTTGCCGCAGCATCAGATCATTACTACTCCCCCTCGTCGCTCGCCAGCACGCCCTTCACGGCGCGGGCCCAGCCGGCGAGCTTGCGCTCGCGCGTCGCCTGGCTCATCGCCGGCCTGAAGCGGTGCTCGAGCCGCCAATTGTCGGCGAATTTCGCGGGCTCCGGATAGACGCCGGCATCGAGGCCGGCGAGATAGGCGGCCCCTAACGCCGTGGTCTCCTGGATCATCGGGCGATCGACCGGGGCGTTGAGCAGATCGGCGAGCCGCTGCATGGTCCAGTCCGAGGCGGTCATGCCGCCGTCGACGCGCAGCACGGTGTTGGCGGCATTGGCCTCCGGCCAGTCGGTGCGCATCGCGGCCCACAGATCGAAGGTCTGGTAGCAGACACTCTCCAAGGTCGCATGCGCGAGCTCGGCCGGACCGGTGTTGCGGGTCAGCCCGAACAGCGCACCGCGCACGCGCGGATTCCAGTACGGCGCGCCCATTCCGACGAAGGCGGGCACGAGGTAGACGCTCTGCATGCTGTCGGATTTGTCGGCAAGCGGCCCGGTCTCGGCGGCGTGCTTGATGATGCCGAGGCCGTCGCGCAGCCACTGCACCGCGCTGCCGGCGACGAAGATCGAACCTTCGAGCGCGTAGGTGCGCTGGCCGCCGAGCTGGTACGCGATGGTGGTGAGCAGCTTGTTCTTCGAGGCCACCGGCGTGGTGCCGGTGTTGAGCAGCGCGAAGCAGCCGGTGCCGTAGGTCGACTTCATCATGCCGGGCTCGGAAGCAGGCCTGACCGATGGTCGCGGCCTGCTGGTCGCCGGCGATACCGGAAATCGCGATCGGGCCGCCAAATAAGTCCGCCGTGCTCTCGCCGAACCGGGCGGAGGAATCTTTCACCTCGGGCAGCATCGAGCGCGGCACGCGCAGCAGCTTGATGAGGTCGTCGTCCCAGGCGCCGGTGTGGATGTTGAACAGCAGCGTGCGCGAGGCATTGGTGGCGTCAGTGGCGTGGACTCTCCCGCCGGTGAGCCGCCACAACAGATAGCTGTCGACGGTGCCGAACAGCAGTTCGTCGCGCTCGGCGCGCTCGCGCGCACCCGGCACGTGATCGAGGATCCAGGCCACTTTGGTGCCCGAGAAATAGGGATCGATAATGAGACCGGTCTTGGCCGAGATCGCCGGCTCATGGCCCTCGGCCTTGAGCCTGGCGCAGATGTCGGCGGTGCGGCGGTCCTGCCAGACGATGGCGCGGTGCACGGCCTGTCCGGTGGCGCGATCCCACACCACGGTGGTCTCGCGCTGGTTGGTGATGCCGATCGCGGCGATGTCCTTCGCCTTCAGGCCGGCCTTCTCCAGCGCCTCGCGGCACACCATCACGGTCGAGGTCCAGATGTCCTCCGGCTCGTGCTCGACCCAGCCGGAGGCAGGGAAATGCTGCGGAAACTCCTGCTGCGCGACGGCGGCGATGGAGATGTCGCCGCGAAACACCATGGCGCGCGACGATGTGGTGCCCTGATCGATGGCCAGCACGAAAGACATGAGCGTTTCCCTTAAAGAGCTTCATCCCGAGAGGGATTGGTGCAGGCGCAAAGGGAGCGGATTACCGCGGCGAGGTCAAGATTGGTGGTGAGTGTGGCATAGCGAAGGTATTGGTCCCGTCATCCTGAGGAGGCCGCAGCGCGGCCGTCTCGAAGGATCGACGGCCACCAGCCGGGCCGTGCATCCTTCGAGGCTCGCAAGAGCTCGCACCTCAGGATGACGGTGAACGAGACAGGCGCAGCGAGAGAGGCCAGCCGATCACATCGGCCGGTAGGTCCTGACGTCGGCGGGGACGTTGACGCCGATCTTGATCGCGCCGACCGAGCGGATGATGTCGTCGCCGAGTAGCTGGGCGAAGCAGGCATAGCCCCAGTCGTTCATGTGCAGGCCGTCGGCAGTGACGAAATCGGTGATCGGGATCGCCTGTTTCTCGTGCCAGTCGCGCATCACCTCGAAGCGCGGGAAGATGCCGACATGGCGCAGCGCGGCGATGCGGCCGAGCAGCTTCACCATGCCGCGCGCGCTTTCGGGACGCTCGGTGACGCGCGGCGAATATTGCGGATCGACCAGCACGACGTCGGCGCCGGACGCCTGAAGGCGCGCCACGCCGTCCTCGACCTGCTTGGCGGTCTCGGCAGGATCGAGGTTGCGCAGCACCGCGTTGGTGCCGACCTGCCAGATCACCATGTCGGGATGTACGTCGATCACTTCGGTTTGCAGCCGCGCCATCATCTCGGGCGCGTCCTCGCCGCCCTTGCCGCGATTGAGCACGGTGATGTCGGCGGACGGATACTGCCGGCGCAACTGTCCGGCGAGCCGGTTGGGATAGGTGAATTCCGGCGCCGACGAACCATAGCCCTGGGTCGAGGACGAGCCGAACGCGATGATGACGACCGGCTTGCCGGCGGCGAGCTTGGCCGCGACATGCGGCAGCGAGCCGGTGCTGTTCGGCACGCCCTTGGGCTGCTGACAGGGCACGCGGTGGAAGATGTCGCTGGCGGATTTCGCGGCCTGCTTCACCCTGTCGAACGCCTTCGCGGCGACGCCGGGTTGCGGCTGCTGAGCGGCGGTCGCTTCGATCGCGGCGGGCCTGCTCGGCTCTGTCTTCGTGGCTTCAGCCTTGGTACCGGATGAGATCGCTGCATGCTGGTCGGCCTGTCCGGTCTGCGCGCGCGACGGCGCGACCGCGAGCAGTGCCAGCGCCGCAGCGGCGCACAGACTCCGCCCTGCGGAAGCGCGAAAAGGGAAGGCAAAACGCATTTACTCTGCTTCCTCTAATTCTGCTGCACCGGGCCCAGATGGGCCGCATCGATCACGAATTTCGCCAGTGCGCGGCCGAGACAGGCATGAACCTTCTTGGCCAGATCGACACCATGCGAGGTGCTGAACAGGTCAAAATATCCGGCGTCGCTCCACTGCTTCATAATCGCGAACCGGTCGAACAGCGGAACGTCGTGCTGCTGCGCCACCACCTTCATGTTGTCGAGATATGGCGGCGCAGAGATCATCGTCTCCGTACGCGGGCTGTATTGCAGATTGACCAGCACCACGTCGGTCCCGGCGTCCCGCAACGCAACAACGCCTTCGTTGATGGCGGTACGGAAATCGTCGGGATCGACTGCTCGCATAGCATCGACCGTTCCGGTCTGCCAGATAACCAAAGTAGGCTTTTTTGCTTCAACAAGCTTAACAAGAGTTCCCGCGGTCTCCTCGGCGGTGCTCTTTCCCTGTAATTCTACGGATAGATCGATCGTCGACGACGGCAACGCCTCCTTCAGCGCCGCCTGCAGCGTGGCCGGATAGGCGCTCGCCTCGTTGCCCTGGATGGTCGAGGAGCGGCTGCCGACCACCAGCACGTTGAGCGGCCGGTTGGACTTGATGGCGTCGGTGACCTTGGGCAGCGAGCTCTCGCTCGTAAGCAGATAGGCGGGCACGTCGCAGGGCGGCGGCGGTGCCGGCTCCGCCGTGTCGCCGGCGCGCGCGGGCACCGCCGCCAAACCGGCCGTCAGGCAGGCTGCGAGCAGCGTCAGGCCCAGCATCGTCCGCGCGGACTTCATGCTCCCCCTCCCGCCAGATCGGCGTTGCCGGCGGCGCCTTTTTTCGAGGCGCCTTTGTCGGCGGAGTGTTTGTACCACGAAATGATCCACGCCATGCCGCACATGATGAGGATGCCGCAGACGCTGATCAAGGCGTGCAGTGCGGCACCGCCAGATACTTCGGCAAGCACGAAGTGACCGGCAAAGGCGAGGAAGACCCCGAGGCAGAATATCTCAAGCGAATGCTGGCCACACAGGATCAAAGGTCGCAGCCAGGGCGATTTCAGGCCCGGCCAGTCCTTGGGCAGGAAGCGCACGGTGAGCGCAGCGAGCGCCAGGAAGTGTGCGAACCGCAACACGTCCAGGTCGGTCTTGTTGATCGGATACATCCATTGCTCGATCACCTTCGGCATGATGTGGCCGAGCTGCGGCACGTACCAGGTCAGCGTCACGAAGAACGCCGCGACCAGATAGACGATGCAGATCCACATCGTGATGTTCGACGACAGGATGCGCGACATCCGCCGGGCGCCGCCGAGCGCGCACCAGGCGCCGAACACGAACAGCAATTGCCAGGCGAACGGATTGAACGCCCAGAAGCCGTTCGGGTAGGCCGAGAGATAGAGGTCGAACTGCCAGGTCAGCGCGTAGAGCAAGACCGAGAGGCCGAGCGTGACGTCGGGCTTCCATTTCATCAGCCACAGGATCAGCGGCAGGAACAGCATCAAGACGATATAGAGCGGCAGCACGTCCATGTTGACGGGACGGAAGCGCAGCAGCAGCGCCTGGACGATGGTGACGTCGGGCTGCTTGAGGAAGTCCATGATCCCCATTTCCTCGCTGTAGAGCGGGTTCTCGAACGAGGTCGCGACATAGGAGATCTCGGCGAGGAAGATCGTGAACAGGAAGACGTGCGCGACATAGATCTGCCAGACCCGGCGCAGGATGCGCGCGGTCGCGATCACGAAGCCGCCCTCCAGCATGGCGCGGCCGTAGACAAAGGCCGCGGTGTAGCCGGAGATGAAGATGAAGATCTCGGTGGCGTCGGAGAAGCCGTAATTGCGGATCGTCAGCCAGGTCAGAAGATTGGTCGGCAGATGATCGATGAAGATCAGCCACAGCGCGAGCCCGCGGAACAGATCGAGGCGGAGCTCGCGCTCGCCGGTCGCCGGCAGAGTGATCGCGGGCGCAGCAACCTTCGCCTCGGCCTCAGCCTTTACTTCGGCCTTGGCGTCAGCCACCGGCGAACCGGCTATGGGGTCGGCAATCGAGCTCATCAAACACCGTGTCGGCTGCGGATGCCCCGCACGCCGTGCTGAAAAGATAATATCGGTCCGCGAGTTGCCGACAAAGCACGGAGTGCGGCGGCATGCGGCCGCGCTTTAGAGCGGAACTATGTTGAAACCGCGATGAACGGACCGCCCCTGGGCCGCCTTTTCACGGCCTGGCAGGCGATTGGTTCCGGCGGCTCAATTGGCTATGATGGCGCCCTGTTCGAGCATGATCCGGTCGAAAACGGACCATACGCCAGGACCATCGGATTGAGCCGCATGTACCGCGCCGTTACCCGCCAGATCGAAGTCACCGTCGAGCCGAACTTCATGCCCGAGCGCTCGTCGGTCGACCGGCGCGAATATTTCTGGTCGTACAAGATCGTGATCGTCAATTCGGGCCCGGAAACGGTGCAGCTGCGGACGCGGCACTGGATCATCACCGACGCCACCGGCCGCCGCCAGGAGGTGCGCGGTGAGGGCGTGGTCGGCGAGCAGCCGGTGCTCGCGCCCGGCGAGCGCTTCGAATACACCTCAGGCGTGCCGCTGCCGACCGCCTCCGGCTTCATGACCGGCAGCTATCAGATGGTCACCGAAGCTGGCGAGCGCTTCGACATCGACGTGCCGACATTCTCGCTGGACAGCCCGAGCCCGGGCGGCAAAAGGGTGTTGAACTGACGCCTGCATAGCCCGGATGGAGCGAAGCGCAATCCGGGGCAGGTGCATACGCGATTGGAGCGGCCCCGGATTGCGCGGAGCCTGTCATCGGGCGCGCGTTCGCGCGACCCGTTGGCTTCATCCGGCCTACGATGACGAACGCGCCTGCTCCACGCCGGCTTCCTGCGGCGTGAACTCATACACCGACGAGCAGAACTCGCAGGTCACGACGACCTTGCCGTCCTTCACCATCTCGGCGCGGTCGTTCGGCGCGAAGCTCTTCAGCATCGACGACACCGCATCGCGCGAGCAGGAGCACTGCGCGCGCAGCGTTTGCGGGTTGAAGACGCGAACGCCGCGTTCGTGGAACAGGCGATAGAGCAGCCGCTCGCCGGACAGATCGGGATCGATCAGCTCGACGGCCTCGACGGTCGAGATCAGCGACTGTCCCTCGACCCACGCATCGTCGTCCGGCACGCTATGCGTAGCCGTGCCTTCCGGCGCATCGCCGGGATGCAGATCGGCCTGCTTGGCCCGCTCGGGCGCCTTGGGCAGGAATTGCAGCAGGATGCCGCCGGCGCGCCAGTGCAGCTTGCCGCCCTCGCCACCGCGCATCTCCTCGCCGACCGCAAGCCGCACACGCGTCGGAATCTGCTCCGAGCGCAGGAAATATTCATGGGCTGCCTCTTCCAGGCCGCCGCCGTCGAGCGCGACCAATCCCTGGTAGCGGCTGGTGTTCGAGCCCTGATCGATGGTCATCGCAAGGTGGCCTTTGCCGAGCAGCTCGCCCGAGCTCTGGCCGTTCTTGAGGCGCGATGCGTCGTAGCGCGCATAGGCGCGCAGCCGGTCGGGCGCCTGGAAATCGACGATCAGGAGCGACACCGGACCGTCGGTCCGGGTCTGCAGAATGAAGCGGCCCTCGAACTTGACCGACGAGCCGAGCAGCGTGGTCAGCACGATCGCCTCGCCAAGCAGCTTGCCGACCGCGGGCGGATAATCGTGCTTGTGCAAGATCTCGTCGAGCGCGGGGCCAAGCCGGGTCAGCCGGCCGCGCAGGTCCAGCGCGCCGACCTCGAAGGCCAGCACGGCATCGTCGACAGGAACCGCTGAGGGCGCGCGAACCGGCGCCTCGGGCGTGATTTTGATGTCGGGGGATTGTGAAACCATGGCGCTCTATCTGGGGTCTCGGACCGCAAAACGAAAGGGGTTCACCGGAACGGATCTATCCGTCGTCCCTGCGAAAGCAGGGACCCATAACCACCAATGTGAGTTGCTGCATCAAGCTGGGGCCCCAGCTTTCACAACAATTGACAGCGGTGGTTATGGGTCCCGGGTCGCGCTGCGCTTGCCCGGGACGACAGCGCTTACTGATCTACGACTACGCGACCGCGTCGAAACACCAGGCCAGGATGCCCTTCTGCGCATGCAGGCGGTTTTCCGCCTCGTCGAACACCACGGATTGTGGCCCGTCGATCACCTCGTCGGTGACCTCCTCGCCGCGATGCGCGGGCAGGCAGTGCATGAACAATGCGTCCGGCTTGGCGAGCGACATCAGCTTGGCATTGACCTGATAGGGCCGCAGCACGTTGTGGCGGTGCTCGCCCTCCTTGTCACCCATCGACACCCAGGTGTCGGTGACGACGCAGTCGGCGCCGCGCACGGCGGCTTCCGGATCGCTGCCGAGCATGATCGGCGCGCCGGTCGCCTTGATCCAGTCGCGCATCGGCTTCTTCGGCGACAGCTCCGGCGGGGTTGCGACATTGAGCTGGAACTTGAACCGCTCGGCGGCATGCGCCCAGGAGGCCAGCACGTTGTTGTCGTCGCCGGTCCAGGCCACGGTCTTGCCCTCGATCGAGCCGCGGTTTTCCTCATAGGTCATGAGGTCGGCCATCACCTGGCAGGGATGCGAACGCCGGGTCAGGCCGTTGATGACGGGGACGGTGGCGTGAGCCGCGAGCTCGAGCAGCGCGTCATGGTTGAGGATGCGGATCATGATCGCATCGACATAGCGCGACAGCACGCGCGCGGTGTCGGCGATGGTCTCGCCGCGGCCGAGCTGCATCTCGGCACCGGTCAGCATGATGGATTCACCGCCGAGCTGGCGCATGCCGACGTCGAACGACACCCTTGTGCGGGTCGACGGGCGCTCGAAGATCATCGCCAGCGTCTTGCCTTCAAGCGGCTTCCTGCCCTTCTCATGCGCCTTCAGCTTCGCCTTCATGGCGGCTCCGGCGGACAGCATGTTGCGCAGCTCGCCGAGCGGCAGCTCGTTGATATCGAGGAAGTGACGGACCGGCTTGCTCATTATCCAGCCGCCTTCTTCGGCTGGGCCGCCGACAATGTCGCGCAGGCGCGCTCGAGCGCGGTGATCGACGTATCGATCTCGGCCTCGGTTACGATCAGGGGCGCCAGGAACCGTACCACATTGTCGCCGGCGCCGACGGTGAGCAGCTTCTCGTTGCGCAGTGCTGCGATCAGGTCGCCCGACGGCACCACGGCCTTGACGCCGATCAACAGCCCCTCGCCGCGCACCTCCGACAGCACGCCGGGATAGCGGTCGACGACGGAAGCGAGCTTCTGCTTGAGCAAGAGCGACATCTTTTGCACATGCTCGAAGAAGCCGGGTTTCAGCATGACGTCGAGCACGGCATTGGCGGCGGCGACCGCGAGCGGATTGCCGCCGAAGGTCGAGCCGTGCGAGCCGGGCGCCATGCCTTCGGCCGCTTTCGCGGTCGCCAGCACCGCGCCGATCGGGAAACCGCCGCCGAGCGCCTTGGCCAGCGACATCACATCCGGCGTGACGCCGGTGCGCTTGTAGGCGAACAGCTCGCCGGTGCGGCCCATGCCGGTCTGCACTTCGTCGAAGGCGAGCAGCAGGCCATGCTCGTCGCAGAGCGCGCGCAGCGCCTTGAAGAACGCCTGCGGCGCCGAGCGCACGCCGCCCTCGCCCTGCACCGGCTCGATCAGGATGCCGGCGGTGTGCGGACCGATCGCCTTCTTCAACGCCTCGATGTCGCCATGCGGCACCTGGTCGAAGCCGTCCATCGGCGGGCCGAAGCCTTCGAGATATTTCGCCGAGCCGGTCGCGGCCAGCGTGCCCAGCGTGCGGCCGTGGAAGGCGCCCTCGAAGGTGATGATGCGGTAGCGCTCGCCATGGCCCTTGGAGAAGTGATAATGGCGGACCAGCTTGATCACGCCCTCCATCGCTTCGGCGCCGGAATTGCAGAAGAACACGAAGTCGGCAAAGCTCTGCTCGCACAGCCGCGCGGCCAGCACCTCGCCGTCCGGGCTCTTGAACAGGTTCGACATGTGCCAGAGCTTGGTCGCCTGGTCCTGCAGCGCCTTGACCAGATGCGGATGCGCATGCCCGAGCGCGTTCACCGCAACGCCCGAGGTGAAATCGAGATAACGGTCGCCGTTGGTTGCGATCAGCCAGGCGCCCTCACCGCGCTCGAAGCCGAGATCGACCCTGGCGAAGACGGGGAGCAGATGCGACGTGGCAGCGTTGGTCATGGCGTTCACTGACGGTTTTTGAGCCGACAATTGCCGCGGGGCTTGACGCCAGCGCAGCAACGGCCAGCTTCGGAAAACAAAACGGCCGCCTTTGCGGGCGGCACGTGGCGGACATTCTATGCTGCGGTCGGTAGGTGTCAATCGCCACGAAGTGGCCTTCCTGCAATGCGAAACGAGCGCAATCCGGAGCATTCCGGTGCGGTGGAAAAGCCTCATCGCAATGCTTAACTGTATCGGAACATGTGGACGCACGGCCGCGGACTCTTGCGCCAGAGTCACGCCATATTGTAGCGTTTGGCCTGTCGGGTACGACATCTCGTGCGGCAGTACTGGACCCTCTAAGTAGCCTTCGTATCGCGCGTAAACGTTCGGGCGCAAGACCGCGCCCGGCGAGGGCTAAGGGATTCTGGCCGCAGGGATATTTGTCCAGATTGGCTCGCAGCGCCGCTCCAATGATTGGCCGGCGCTACGCGAAGGGAAGAATGCGATGACTGTATTGACCTGGTCCGACGATCGCGTCGAGCAGCTGAAGAAACTCTGGGAGTCTGGCCTGTCGGCCAGCCAGATCGCGGCGGAACTTGGCAATGTGACGCGAAACGCCGTGATCGGCAAAGTGCATCGGCTCGGCCTCTCCGGCCGCGCCAAGGCCCCCTCCACGGCCGCGCCGCGGCAGCGCAAGGCCCGCCCCGCCCAGCACATGATGCGGGTGGCGCGCCCGGTGTCCCGCGGCAACACCGCGCTGGCGCACGCCTTCGAGGTCGAGATGGAGCCCGATCCGATCTCCTACGACAATGTGGTGCCGATGAGCCAGCGGCTGTCGCTGCTCGAACTCAACGAGGCCACCTGTCACTGGCCGGTCGGCGATCCCTCAAGCCCGGAATTCTTCTTCTGCGGCGGCAAGGCGCTCGGCGGCCTGCCCTATTGCGCGCATCACTCGCGCGTCGCCTACCAGCCCGCCGCCGATCGCCGCCGGCCGTCGGCGAAACCGCAGATCAAGTGAGCACTCGGGAAACTACGGAAGACCTGAAAAACAAATCCCCGCGAAAGCGGGGATTTTTTTATGGCGCGTGGCCCGTTACATCATCGGCGTCGTCCCGGCGAAAGCCGGGACCCATAACCACTAATGCGTGTTGTTAGAAAGCCGTCTGGCCCCGTGCCGATTACGCCGGCCGCGGCGTATGGGTCCCTGTGTCTTGGAAGTCTGTCAGGATGAGGGTGGGCGGGAAGCCGTTGGGTCCTTGGCGCTTGACGCCGTGAGCCGGCTCGGTCTCCCGCCCGTTCCATCTATCAACCTGAACAGTTGCACGAGGCTGCGCCAACAGACCTCGCATCACAGGGACAGGCACCGTGATCATAGCTCTTCGTTACGTCGGAATCGACATCTCCAAAGACCACCTCGACATCTTTGATGAGGCTGACGGCGTGCCGAGGCGCATTGCCAACGCGCCACAGGCCATCACACAGCAGGTGGCGCGTTGGCAATGCGATGCGCTGGTGGTCTTCGAGGCGACGGGTATCTATGACCTCGCGCTTCGCGAGGCGCTGCGTCAGGCCGGGATCCAGTTCGCACGGATCAACCCGGCCCGTGCCCGCGACTTTGCACGGGCCAGCGGCCTACTCGCCAAGACCGATCCGATCGATGCGCGGATGCTGGCGGCCTTTGCGCGGGCCATGCAACCCGCCCCCGAGCAGGTCGCCGATCCTGCACGGGGCGCCTTGGCGAGGCTTGCAAAACGGCGGGATCAGCTGGTCCTCATGCGCGCCCAGGAGAAGAACCGGCGCAGCGAGGCCGACGATCGCGCCATGGCCGAACGCATCGGCCGCCTCATCGAGGTCCTCGACAGCGAGATCGCCGAGATCGAGGCCGACATCAGCGCATTGATTAAAGCCGAAGCGGAGATCGCGGACGATGCGAAGTTAATGCGTTCGCTGCCCGGCGTGGGTCCCGTGGCCTGCATGCAGCTCATCGCGCAGATGCCGGAACTCGGGCGGGTCGGACCGAAACAACTCGCAGCGCTCGCTGGCCTTGCTCCCTTCAACGTCGACAGCGGCGCCTTCCGCGGCAAGCGCAAGATTGCGGGCGGCCGAAAGCGCGTTCGTGACGCCCTCTATATGGCGGCCCTCAACGCAGTTCGCAGAGCAGATCCGTTCAAGGCCTTCTATGCACGACTGCGACAGGCGGGAAAACCAGCCAAACTCGCCCTCATCGCCGTCGCCAGGAAGCTGCTCACGGTCCTCAATGCCATGATGCGAGACCGAAAGCCGTACCTGCAGACCAAACCAACATAACAGTTGCCGGCTCCCGTGCGCAATTGCGCACTAGGCCGGGACGACACCGTGCTACGGGATATGAATCCCGCAACGGCCATTACGGCTGCGGCTCGGCCTTGGCAAAGCGGTCGTCGAGCGCGTAGCCGGCGCCGCGCACGGTGCGGATCGGATCCTGCTCGCGGCCCGGATTGAGCAGCTTGCGCAGGCGGCCGATATGCACGTCGACGGTGCGTTCATCGATGTAGATGTCGCGGCCCCAGACGCTGTCGAGCAGTTGCTCGCGGCTGAACACGCGGCCGGGATGCTCGAGGAAGAATTCGAGCAGGCGATACTCGGTCGGCCCGAGATCGATCGGGCGGCCCGAGCGCGCCACGCGGCGCTTCTCGCGGTCGAGCTCGATGTCGCCATAGGTCAGCACGGTTGCAAGCCGCTCCGGGCTCGCGCGGCGCAAGAGGCCCTTCACCCGCGCCAGCAGCTCCGGCACCGAGAACGGCTTGACGATGTAATCGTCGGCGCCGGTGGCAAGCCCGCGCACGCGCTCGCTTTCCTCGCCGCGCGCGGTCAGCATGATGATCGGAAGCTGCTTGGTCTCGGGCCGCGCCCGCAGGCGGCGGCACAGCTCGATGCCGGACAGGCCCGGCAGCATCCAGTCGAGGACCACGAGGTCGGGAACGCGCTCCTTCAGCCTCGTGTCGGCATCGTCGCCGCGCCCCACCGTCTCGACATCGTAGCCTTCCGCATCGAGGTTGTAGCGCAACAGCGTCGTCAGCGCTTCCTCGTCTTCGACTACCAGAATGCGTGCGCTCATCGGTTTAAGTTCTTTCTCTGTGGTGATCCGTTGCCCAGACGCAAACCGAAACGCTTACTTCCTTGAGCATAGTCCCCGCGGAAACGAATTGTCGCGAGGATCGTCCAGTTTCACTCTTGCCGGTTTCGCGCTTGCCGATGATGCCTTCAGTTGCCCGGCACCGTGGTGGCAAAAGTGGTCATGTCCCCCTTCGGGCGCTTGTCGGTGATCTGCTGGCCCTCGATCATGTAGAACACGGTCTCTGCGATATTGGTAGCGTGATCGCCGATCCGCTCGATGTTCTTGGCGCAGAACATCAGATGGATGCAGAACGAGATGTTGCGCGGATCTTCCATCATGTAGGTGAGCAGTTCGCGGAACAGCGAGGTGCAGATCGCATCGACCTCCTCGTCGCCCTTCCAGACGTTCATCGCCGCCGGCAGGTCGTGCGCGGCGTAGGCGTCGAGCACCGACTTGACCTGCGACAGCACGAGGTCGGTCATGTGCTCGAGGCCGCGGATCAGCTTCAGCGGCTGGAAATCGCTCTCCAGCGCCGCGACACGCTTGCCCATGTTCTTGGCGAGGTCGCCGATCCGCTCGAGGTCGGTGGCGACGCGCATCGCGCTGACGATCTCGCGCAGGTCGATCGCCATCGGCTGGCGGCGCGCGATCGTCAGCACCGCGCGCTCTTCGATGTTGCGCTGCAGATTGTCGATCTCGATGTCGGCGGCGACCACGCGCTTGCCGAGCGCGACGTCGCGACGGATCAGCGCGTCGACCGACTCGGTAATCATCCGCTCGACCAGGCCGCCCATCTCGGCGACCAGGCGGGTCAACTCCTGCAGGTCGCTGTCGAATGCCTTGGCGGTATGTTCAGAAGCCATCGCTTGTCTCCCTCAAACCATGATCCCGGGGATCATGGTTTCGTGTCCTGAATTTTAGCATGCCCTGATCGGAAAACCGGTTTCCACTTTTCCGGATCATGCGCCGGTCAACCGAACCGGCCGGTGATGTAGTCCTGGGTGCGCCGATCGCTCGGTGAGGTGAAGATCTTGTTGGTGTCGTCGAACTCGATCAGCTCGCCGAGATACATGAAGGCGGTCTTGTCGGAGACGCGCGCCGCCTGCTGCATGTTGTGGGTGACGATCGCGATCGTGTAGTCCTCGGAGAGCTCCTGGATCAGCTCCTCGACCTTGGCGGTCGAGATCGGGTCGAGCGCCGAGCACGGCTCGTCGAACAGGATCACCTCGGGGCGCACCGCCACGGTGCGCGCGATGCACAGGCGCTGCTGCTGGCCGCCGGAGAGCGACAGGCCGGACGCGTTCAGCTTGTCCTTGACCTCGTTCCACAGCGCGCCGCCGCGCAGCGCCTTCTCGACCCGGTCGTCCATCTCGGACTTCGAGATCTTCTCGTAGAGGCGGATGCCGAAGGCGATGTTCTCGTAGATCGTCATCGGGAACGGCGTCGGCTTCTGGAACACCATGCCGACCCGCGCGCGCAGCAAGTTGAGGTCGAGCTTGGGGTCGAGAATGTTGGTCTGGTCCAGCATCAGCTGGCCGACCGCGCGCTGGCCCGGATAGAGGTCATACATCCGGTTGAAGATGCGCAGCAGGGTCGACTTGCCGCAGCCGGACGGGCCGATGAACGCCGTGACGCGGTTGGTGCCGAGCGTCAGGTTGATGTTCTTCAGCGCGTGGTGCTCGCCGTAATAGAAATTGAGATTGCGCACCGTGACTTTCGGCGGCGCTTCAGGCAGCGGAACCTGGGGAACGTGGCCCGCGGCAGTCGTGGAGACGGAAAGCTCGGTCATTTTGCGGCCCTTTCGGCACCAAGGATACGCGCGCCGATATTCAACGCGAGCACGGTGAATGTAATGAGCAGCGCACCGCTCCACGCCAGCTCTTTCCAGTAGGCGTAGGGGCTCTGCACGAAGTTGTTGATGGTCACCGGCAGGTTGGCCATCGTCTTGGTCAGATCCAGGCTGAAGAACTGGTTCGACAGCGCGGTGAACAGCAGCGGCGCGGTCTCGCCGGCGACGCGGGCTGTCGCCAGCAGCACACCGGTGATCAGACCCGATCGCGCCGCACGATAGGCGATCCGCTTGATCACCAGCGAACGCGGCAGGCCGAGCGCGGAGGCGGCCTCGCGCAGCGGATTGGGCACCAAGAGCAGCATGTCCTCGGTGGTGCGCAGCACGACCGGGATCACGATCACCGCGAGCGCAAGACTGCCTGCGATCGCCGAGAAGCCGCGCATCGGCACCACCACCGCACCATAGATGAACAGGCCGATGATGATCGAGGGCGCGCTGAGCAGGATGTCGTTGATGAAGCGGATCACCGAGGTCAGCTTGTCGTGCTTGCCGTATTCGGCGAGGTAGGTGCCGGCGAACAGGCCGAGCGGCGCGCCGATGCCGACGCCGATCACCGTCATGATGAGCGAGCCGACGATGGCGTTGAGCAGGCCGCCTTCGGTCGAGCCGGGCGGCGGCGTGTTCTGGGTGAACAGCTGCACGCTGAGGCCGGCAAGGCCGTTATAGACCAGCGTGATCAGGATCAGCGCCAGCCAGGTGACGCCGAACAGCGCCGCGCCGACACAGAGTGCGCGGATGACGATGTCGCTGCGGCGGCGGGATTTGTAGATCGGGTTCATGGCGTTACTTCCCCGCCTTCTTTTCAAGCCGCATCAGCATCAGCCGCGCGCCGGCGAGCACGAAGAAGGTCAGCACGAACAACAGCAGGCCGAGCAGGATCAGGCCGGACTGGTGCAGGCCGTCGCTCTCGGCGAATTCGCTAGCGATCGCCGCCGAGATCGTGGTGCCCGGCGCGAAGATCGACGACGAGATCCGGAACGAGTTGCCGATGATGAAGGTCACCGCCATGGTCTCGCCGAGAGCGCGGCCGAGCGCCAGCATGATGCCGCCGATCACGCCGACGCGGGTGTAGGGGATCACGACGTTGCGGACGACTTCCCAGGTGGTGCAGCCCATGCCGTAGGCGGCTTCCTTCAGCACCGGCGGCACGGTCTTGAACACGTCGACCGAGATCGCGGTGATGAAGGGCAGCACCATGATCGCAAGGATCAGCGCGGCGTTGAACAGGCTGAGATAGGACGGCGGACCGGCGAACACCGCGCCCAGCACCGGGACGCCTTCGAAGATCCGGATCATGAAGGGCTGGAAGGTGTTGGCCAGGAACGGGCCCAGCACGAAGAAACCCCACATGCCGTAGATGATCGAGGGAATGCCGGCGAGCAGCTCGATGGCGATGCCGATCGGGCGGCGCAGCACTTGCGGGCAGAGCTCGGTGAGGAACACGGCGATGCCGATGCCGACCGGAATGGCGATCATCATCGCGATGACGGAGGTGATCAGCGTGCCGTAGATCGGGCCGAGCGCGCCGAGCACCGGCGGATCGGCCGAGGGCGCCCAGCGCTGCGTCCAGAGGAAGGCGAAGCCGTATTCCTTCATCGCCGGCCAGGCGCCGACGATCAGCGACAGGATGATGCCGCCGAGGATCAACAGAACCGAGATCGCCGAGATGCGGGTGATCCAATAGAAGGTGAGGTCACCGAGCTTGAAGGCGCTGAGGGCCTTGGCGCGATCGTAAGGTCCCGCGGCTTCCATCACATCGCTCTGAACAGCCATGTCTGCCACGCCAATCCCCTCTTTAGTATGCAAAAGCCACGCAAACCGCTACGCCCCGAAGCGATCTTCACTGACGCATTTGGCCGGGCGTCGTCGTTCCAGCCACGCCTCTTGAGGCGCGAACCCCGGCCTCGATCCCGCGCTTGTTGCCGCGGTGATGGAGACCGGGTCTTGGTCGCTCAACCTGTGCCGCGATCGAGTCGGCACAGGTCCTGCCGCAACGTCGGACTTAGCTCTTGATGTCCGAGGACCAGGTCTTCTCGATCAGCTTGACGACCGCGTCCGGCATCGGGATGTAGTCGAGCTCTTCGGCTGCCTTGTCGCCCTTCTCGAAGGCGTACTTGAAGAACTTGAGCGCTTCCTGCGAGGCCGCCTTGTCGGTCGAGTCCTTATGCATCAGGATGAAGGTCGCCGCGGTGATCGGCCAGGAGGCTTCGCCCGGCTGGTCGGTCAGGATCACGTAGTAGCCGGGAGCCTTGGCCCAGTCGGCGTTCGAGGCGGCGGCCTGGAAGGCAGCGATGGTCGGCTGCACGGTCTTGCCGGCCTTGTTGACCAAGCCGGTGTAGGTCAGCTTGTTCTGCTTGGCATAGGCGTATTCGACATAGCCGATCGCGTTCTTGGTCTGGCTGATGTTGCCGGCAACGCCTTCGTTGCCCTTGGCGCCGACGCCAACCGGCCATTCGACCGCGGTGCCGGAACCGACCTTGGACTTCCAGTCGGCGTTCGACTTGGAGAGATAGTCGGTGAAGTTGAAGGTGGTGCCCGAACCGTCCGAACGGCGCACGACGGTGATCGCATCGCCCGGCAGGGTCAGCTTCGGATTGAGCTTGGCGATCGCCGCGTCATTCCACTTCGTGATCTTGCCGAGATAAATGTCGCCGAGCACTTCGCCCGACAGGATCAGGTCGCCCGGCTTGATGCCTTCGAGGTTCACGACCGGGACGATCGCGCCCATCACCATCGGCCACTGGACGAGGCCGTCCTTCTCGAGCTGCTCGTGCTTGAGCGGCGCGTCGGTGGCGCCGAAGGTCACGGTCTTGGCCTGGATCTGCTTGATGCCGGCGCCGGAGCCGATCGACTGGTAGTTCAGACCGTTGCCGGTCTCCTTTTTGTAGGCGTCAGCCCACTTCGAATAGATCGGGAACGGAAACGTCGCGCCCGCGCCGGTAATATCGGCAGCGAAGGCCGACGTCGAAGCGGCGATCATGCCGGCTGCGACGATTGCTTTGATGAAATTCATGGGTTGTCTCCATCCAGTGAGCGAAGCGCCGAATGCGCCCGATCGCGCTCACGCCGGTCCATCTAGGAGCGGTCGGTGCTGCTTTTACGAAGGTTGGATGACAGTTGGATGACAGCGCTAACCAGCTGAAAACGCTTAGCTTTGGGTTGGTAACGGGGTCTTCGGGCGGGGAAAACAGGCGGTAAAAGTGGCGCCGTTCTTGGGCACGCTCTCGATCAAAAGACGCCCGCGATGACGGTTAAGAATATGTTTCACCAGCGATAATCCAAGGCCCGTTCCGCCCTGGTTACGGCTGTCGCCGACGTCGACCCGGTAGAAGCGCTCGGTCAACCGCGGCAGGTGCTCCGGGGCGATGCCGGGGCCGAAATCCCGTACCATGACACGGATTTCGGGGGTGCCCTCGCCCGATGCGCCCGAAACGGCCTGATTCAGCGACACTATGACGCGGCCCCCCGAGGCGCCGTATTTGAGGGCGTTCTCGATCAGGTTCTCGAACAGGCGGAGCAGTTCCTCGCGGTCGCCGGCGATCATGACCGGGGCCTGAGGCAGGTCGACCTCGATCTCGACCTGGCGCTCGCTGGCCAGTGCCTCGAGCCCGTCGGCCACCTGGCGGATGATCGGCACGATATCGATCGAGGCCTCGGGCCGCACATGGGCCGACAGTTCGACCCGCGACAGCGACAGCAAATCGTCGATCAGCCGCGCCATGCGGGTGGCCTGGGTGTGCATGATGCCGAGGAAGCGCTCGCGCGCCCGCGCGTCCTCGCGCGCCGGCCCCTGCAGCGTGTCGATGAAGCCGGACAGCGCGGCGAGCGGCGTGCGCAGCTCATGGCTGGCATTGGCGACAAAGTCGGCGCGCATCTCCTCGACCCGGCGCAGCGGCGTCAGGTCGTGGAAGGTCATCAGCATGCATTTCTCGGTGCCGCCGAACTGGGTCGGCACCGGCACCGGCGTGATCACCAGTTCCATCCAGCGATCGACCGGAACGTGGTCGGTATAGGTGGCGCGGCGCGGCTCGGTGGTCGCGATCGCCTCGCGCAGCGCGGTGATGATCTCCGGCGAACGCAGGGCAAATTGCGCCAGTTCGTTCTTGCGCAGCGCCGGCGCGAGCTGCGCCGCGGCGGTGTTGAGATGGATGACGCGGCCGGCGCGATCGAGCAGCACGGCCGGGTCCGGCATGCCAGCGACGACCGCGCTGACCGCGGCGGCCTCGACCGGATTGACGCCGCGGACATCCTCGCGCGAGGTTCCGGCATCATGCAGCCGCCATGGCACCAGCGCCGCGGCCGCGATGCAGACGAACACGGCGCAGGCGCGCACCAGCGACAATTCGCCGAGCGCGACCACCACGCTCAACGCCAGCGCTGCGGCAAGCAGGATCAGCGCGGAGTGGCGCAACCGGTCGGGCCAGGGCGAGAAGATGGAGGAATGCGAATCGTCAACTGCCATCGCGGCGGCTTTCATCCCGTCGGTTCATGTCTCGCCCAGGCGCGGTCACATCGACCTTCCCTCGGGAGGCATCGGGCCGCTTCATCAGACCCCGGAGTCACCGCGCTTGCGAACCAGAACCGCCTCATGGTGCGGCTCGGCGCGGGGACCCGAATCAGCCTGCGGCAGCCGTTTGAGTCGGGCGCCGACGATAACCTCCCGAAACGTCAGCAAGATTACAGATATGACGAACGGCGCAATATAGTAGAGCAGCCGGAACAGCAGCATACCGCCGAGCAGGTCCTCGCGGTCCATCTGCCAGAGGCCGACCAGCATGGCGGCGTCGAACACTCCGAGTCCGCCGGGGGAGTGGCTGGCGAAGCCGAGCAGGGTCGCGGACACGAAGATGACCGCGACCACGACGAAGCCGAGATTTGGCTCGTCCGGCACCAGCACGTACATCGCCAGCGCGCAGAAGCCGAGGTCGAGGATACCGATCGCGATCTGCAGCAGCGTCAGCGGGCCGCCCGGCAGGGTCACGGTCCAGGGGCCGCGGCCGACCACCCGCGGCTGGGTCCAGACCCAGACCACATAGGCGACCAGCGCGGTGATGATCGCGAATGCCAGCGCCCGGTTGAGCCAGGGCGGCAGCTGGTCGATGTTGGCGGCCGCCTCCGGGTGGTAGGCGATGCCGAGCCCGAGCACCGCGGCATTGCCGAGCCAGAAGGTGAGCCCGGCGAGAAAGCAGATCTTGGCGACGTCGATCGCGTTCAACCCCCACGCCGAATAGATCCGGTAGCGCACCGCGCCGCCGGTGAAGACGCTGGCGCCGACATTGTGGCCGATCGAGTAGGAGGTGAAGGCCGCGAGCGCGTTGATGCGGTAGGGCACATGGGCGTGGCCGATCGCGCGCACCGCGAACAGATCGTAGAAGGTCAACGTGAAGTAGCCCGCCGCGACGAACAGTCCCGCCAGGGCAATCTGCCGCGGCTCGGTGCTCTTGATGGCCTCGAGCACCTCGTTGGTGTCGATGCCGCGCAGCATGTGATACAGGACGTAGCAGGCGATGCCGATGACGGCGATGCTGATGACAACACCCAGCCGATGCAGGATTTGCTTCTGGCGCAGAAACGCCATCGCCCTGCGTATTGCTTCCAGCATCTAGACCTCGAATTGCGATCCCGCGACGACGGCTCCCGGGCGAACTCCGCCGGCGCTTCGCTGTGCCCTGGCCCGTGTAGCGCGTTTTAAACCGGAGTGGAATTCGTCAAAAGACAATAAAACGCGCATCTTCAAGATATTACGGATGATTCATGACAGCGGGTGCACAAATATGCGCGTTTCCCGCCGCCTTCGACAAGACTTGACATGCGCGTGCGGCAGTTAGCCCGCCGAACGGTCCGCAAGGCCATCCGGGAAACTACGGTGAAGCATCGGCACGGCCGAATAGAGAATGATCGTCCGCTACCCGGCCGACAGGCGCTCGGCTGATCGTCAATCCCGCGCGGCCGTGACCGCGGCGACGATCTCGGCGGCATCGGGAAAATGTCCCTTGGCGCGCCTGGCGACAACCTCATCGCCAAGCTTGACCTCGAAGATGCCGCCCTTGCCGGGGATCAGCGTCGCGTCGACGCCAAGGCGCTCGCGCAACAGCGCCGCGGCCTCTTTCGCACGCTTCTCATAGCCGCACGGCCGGCAATAGGTGATCGAGACATTCGTCATGTCATGCCCTCCGTGCTCTCATGCGGCATGGCGCTGCGCGGAGGCGGCCTCGACGCCGGCGATCCAGCCGGCCACAGAGCGGCCGATCGCCTCCGGATGATCCTCCTGCAGATAATGCGCGCCCGCGCCGAGTTGAATGACCGTGCAATGCGTGAGCGTCTTGGCGAATTCGGCGGCAAAGGCCGGTGACACCAGTGCCCCGGGCGACCCAACGAACAGCAGCTTCGGATAGGTCGATGCCGCGAGCGCGGCATGCGCCGCCGTGAGCGCCTGAGTAACGTCGGCCGGCTCGCCCGCGATCGGCAGTTCGCGCGGCAGCATCAAGGTCGGCTTGCGGCTCTCGCGCGTCGCAAACGGCGCGCGGTAGGCGGCCATCTCCTCCTCGCTGAGCGTGCGCAGGATCGAGCCGGGCAGCACGCGTTCGACGAACGCATTGTTATCGAGGATCATCGCCTCGCCCACGCCCGGCGTGCGGAATTTCCGGAACGTCTCCCGCGCGGCGTCGTGCTGGTGGAAGTCCGACCAATCGCGCATCGGGCGGATGAATTCCATGAAGGCGAGCCCGCGCACCAGTTGCGGACGGCGTGCCGCGAGGTGGAAGGCGAGCGCCGTGCCCCAGTCCTGGGCGACGAGATAGGCCGAGGAGATGCCGAGCTCGTCGATCAGCGCGTCGAGATAGTCCGCCTGGTCGAAGAAGCGATAGCCGATGTCGGGCTTGCCGGATTGGCCGTAGCCGATCAGGTCGGGCGCGATGCAGTGCCCGACGGGGGCGACCAGCGGCATGATGTTGCGCCAGATGTAGGACGACGTCGGATTGCCGTGCAGGAACAGCACGTGCGGCGCGTCGCTGCGGCCGGTCTCGCGATAGGCCATCGTGCTTCCGAGCACGGCGCGATGATGCAGGCTGATATCGGCGGATATGGTCATGGCAACTCCTTGAACACGGTTTGGAATGCGATCGTCTTGAAACGCGTCAGCGCGGCTTCGCTGCGTTCGACCTTCATGCGCAGCATCGCGCCCTGCCAGGATGCGAGCAGGAAATCGGCCAGCTGATCGGGATCGAAGTCGGAGGCGATCTCGCCCGTGGCCTGAGCCTCGGCGATGCAGGCCGCAAACGGCGCGCGCCATTCCCGGAAGATGTCGTCGAGCTGCTCGCGCAGCATCTCGCTCGAGCCCGACGCCTCGAGGCTGAAATCGCCGATCAGGCAGCCGCGGGTGAAGCCGTCATGCGCGAGCTTGCCGGTGATCAGATCGAGATAGCTTCTCAGCCTTTCGCGCGGCGTCAGCGTCGTGTCGCCGAGGGCTTCCGCGACCAGGCCGCGCACATAGAGGAAGTAGCGGTCCAGCACCTCGGACGCGAACAGCTCCTTCGAGCGGAAATGGTTGGTGAAGGAGCCCTGCGGCGCACCGGCGGCGACCGTGACGTCGCGCACGCTGGTGCCGTGATAGCCGGTCCGGAACATTTCCTTTAGGCCGGCGTCGAGGATGGCATCGCGGAGAGAGGGTTTTGGCATGGGCGGAATTTAATACGTACGTACGTATTGATGTCAAGCGCTAAAATGAATGCGGCTCGACCTGCGCTTGGCGAGGCCGCTCAGGCCTGTCGGATCAGGAGATTGAGGTCAGCTCGCGGGCTTGCTGCGCGAAACCACCCAGTCGCGCAGCCAGGAGCCGATCGCGCAGCCGACGAGATAGAGCGCGAACATGACCAGGAAGAGGTCGAGCCAGTAGCCGAACCGGCCGGGCACGATCCGCGCGAACGACGCCGCCACCAGCGCGGCGGCGAGCAGTGCCAGCCAGCGCATCCAGACCTTCGAGACGCCCTGCGCCCGATGCACCACCGCGATCCAGCCCATGCAGAAGCCGAGCAGCGCCGCGCCGAGCAGCCAACCCCAGAAGAATGTCGCGAGCACGGTCATCGCTACTTCACCACGAATTCGATGCGGCGGTTCTGCGCCTTGCCGTCTTCACTTTCGTTGCCGGCCAGCGGCTGCGTGCTGCCGTAGCCGATCGGCGTGAAGCGGCTGGCGGGCAGACCGGCGCGCACGAGGTAATCCACCACGGCCTGCGCGCGCCGCTCCGACAGCGCCTGGTTGGCGGCCTCCTCGCCGTCGCTGTCGGTATGGCCGGCGATCTCGATCGTCGCATTGGGGCAGCGCAGCGCGGTCTCGATCAGGCGGTCGAGCAGGCCGGCGGAATCCGGCACGATGTCGGCTTTCCCCGACTCGAAGCGAATCTTGCCCTTCGAGAGGATTTCGGAAAACAGCTGCTGGCACACCGTGGGATCGACCGGGGCCGCCGCCGGCTTGACCGTGACCTCGGCCTTGTACTGCCAGCCCTGCGGAAAATCCTTGCCGAGCCCGTCGCGGATCTGGCCGGCGGCGGCATCGTAGAGCGCATCGCCCGACAGCTTCACCTCGCGGTCCGACACCACCAGCGTTCCGGTCGACAGCCGCGACAGCGCGCCGAGCGCGGGCACCACCGCGGCCGCAAAACCCGACGGCGCGCCGATGCTGGCCTTGAGGTTGTCGACCACCTTCTCGCTGAAGAACTTGCGGCCGGCGGCAGCGACCAGCGCGGCATGCACGTTGTTGTCGGGGACGTAGCCGGTCAGCGTCAGCGTCACCGCGACCGGGTCCTTGTAGGCCTGGAACACGTAAGGCGGCGCCTTGATGTCGTTGGCGGCGATCGAATAGCCTTCCGGCAGGTTCTTCAGCGCCGCGGCGACCGCTTCGCGTCCGCCGAGCTCGCGCGCCATGCCGGCGAGATTGACCTTGTTGTCGGTCAGCGTGATCTTGCCTTCCTTCAGCTTGCCGATCTGGTCGAGCAACAGCAGCGCCGCCGCGTCGAACCGCAACGGCGCGCCGCGGGCGAGCACCATCTGATCCACCACCTCGACACCGCCGAGACTGGCCTTCGCGGCCTCGGTCAACTTGCCCTTGCTCGACGGCAGCGGCGCATTGCCGCCGAGCGTGACCCGCACCACGTCGCGTTCGGCGGACCAGACAAAGGGCTTGGCTTCGGGAACAAGGCGGGTCTCGTCGTTCACCAGCCGCACGCCGGGCACAGCTTCGACCGACGCCACCGCGCTGAGGCGGCCGTCTTCGGAGAAGGCGTTGGCCGCGAACGTCACGTCGCGCCCGTCGACGCTGATGCGGCGCTTGTCGAGGACAGTGTCCTTCAGTGCGGTATTAGAGCGCGCGGCAAGGTCCGCTTCGACCGTTGTGGTGCTGGTCCAGGCCGCAATACCCCAAAGCACGACCAGTGGAATCACCCCCGGCCACCACTTGCTACTCCACTTGAAAAGTCCGTGCATTCAGCGTCCTGCGGGGTCGGGAACCAGAGAGAAAACAAACCCTTGGCTGACTGTCAAACCCCAAATGACGCCCATGGCGGGGGCGCCATGTCGGACCGGGATAACAGTTTCTTCAGTGGTCTTTCGCTAAGTTTGCCGCGGAATGCAAATCGGCCGGCCCGCGCCCTCATGAAACAACTCCGCAACACCGTGATCCGTGCCGGCATGGAGGCGTTGTATTTCTCGGGTGCGCATATCCTGCTGCGGCCGATCTTCGCCGGCGTCGGCGCCATCTTCATGCTGCATCACGTCCGCCCGCGGCGCGGCGATGCGTTCCAGCCGAACCATCATCTCGAGGTCACGCCGGACTTCCTGCGCGCGATGCTGACGCATCTGCGCGCGCTCGACGTCGACGTGATCAGCATCGACGAGGCGCATCGCCGTCTCAGCGAACGGAATTTCGCGCGACGCTTCGCCTGCTTTACCTTCGACGACGGCTATCGCGACAACCGCGATTTCGCGCTGCCGGTGATGCGCGAGTTCGGCGCCCCGTTCACGGTCTATGTCGCGAGCGATTTCGCCGAGGGCTGCGGCAGATTGTGGTGGATCGCGCTGGAGCGGGTGATCGCGGCGGCGTCCGCGATCGCGGTGCCGATCGACGGCACCATGACACGGATCGACACCGCGACACCGCAGGCCAAGCGCACTGCTTTCGGCCGCATGCACGACTGGCTGCGTTCCCTGCCCGGCGAGCAGGAGATGCAGGCCGAGATATCAGCGCTGTGCGCCCGTCACTGCGTCGACGAGACCGGCATCGCGCGCGAGCTCTGCATGTCCTGGGACGAGTTGCGCGGCTTTGCCGACGACCCGCTGGTGACGATCGGCGCGCACACCATCACCCATTGCAATCTCGCCAGGCAGAGCGAGACCATCGCATCGTTCGAGCTCGCGACCAGCCGGGCGCGGATCGAGGATGCGCTGCAGCGGCCGGCATTGCATCTCGCCTATCCCTATGGCGACCGGATCGCCGCCGGGCGGCGTGAATTCGCCCTCGCCCGGTCGATCGGCTTTCGGACCGCGGTGACGACGCGGCCGGGCATGCTGTTTCCCGAAAGCGCCGACCATCTGACCGCCCTGCAGCGGGTCTCGCTGAACGGCAATTACCAGGACGCGCGCCTGCTGCCGGTGCTAACATCAGGCGCAGCCACCGCGGTGTGGAACGGCTTTCGCCGCATCGACGCGGCGTAACGCGTTTCCCGTTTCCATCCCGACTCGACGCAACCCAATTTCGGTCTGACTTCCCCTTCCCCCTGAAAGGGGAAGGTCGGGATGGGGGTCAGCCACAAGCGACGGTGTCTGGGGAGAGAGCAGATCCCCACCCGCTTTGCTCTGTCGAGCAAAGCGACCTCCCCTTTTCAAGGAGAGGTACCGATCCCTCCCCTCTCCTTGACTCGATCCCCGGCCGCGCCCAGAACCACTGGCAACGCAATGGAGGAGCGCATGTTCAAGGATCTGTTTTCGCTGAAGGGCCGCGTCGCATTGGTGACCGGGGGATCGCGCGGCATCGGCAAGATGATCGCGGCCGGCTTCCTCGCGCAGGGTGCCGCCAGGGTCTACATCACCGCGCGCAAGGCAGGTCCCTGCGAGGCGACCGCGCAGGAGCTGTCCGCCGCCTATGACGGCGAATGCATCGCGCTGCCGATCGACATCTCGACCGTCGAGGGCTGCGAGAAGCTCGCGGGCGAGATCATCAAGCGCGAGCCGAAGCTCGACATCCTCGTCAACAATGCCGGCGCGGCTTGGGGCGCGGACTTCGACGAATTCCCGGAGAGCGGCTGGGACAAGGTGATGAACCTCAACGTCAAGTCGATCTTCTTCCTGACCAAGGCGCTGGCCAAGCCGCTGCGCGCGGCGGCGACGCACGACAGGCCGGGCAAGGTGATCAACATCGCCTCGATCGACGGCATCTTCGTCAACCCGATGGAGACCTATTCCTATGCCGCGAGCAAGGCCGCGGTGATCCATCTGACGCGCCGCATGGCGACCCGCCTGGTCAAGGACAACATCAACGTCACCGCGATCGCGCCCGGCGCCTTCAAGTCGGACATGAACCGCGCCGCGCGCGACCACGCCGACGAGGTCGCCAAGCGTGTGCCGGCGAAGCGCGTCGGTACCGACGAAGACATGGCGGGCACCGCGATCTACCTCGCCTCGCGCGCCGGCGACTATGTCGTGGGCAACACCATCGCGGTCGATGGCGGCGTGGTCTACGCGACGGCAGGACTGGAGATCGCGGGGTAGCGATTGCCTGCTCTCGACTAAGGAAAGGGGTGAGTCCGAGACCTTTTCGGCTCACCTCTCTCCGGCCTCTTCAAAGGAGAGAAATCCTCAGCCGACGGCTGATAACGGAAAGGCCGCCAACGGCGGCGGTTAGTCTATAGATTTGAATATGCCGATAACCGACTTTATGGGCGCCATAGTCGCGTGCCTGATCGCTGATGGTTACGATCCGACTGACATTAAAGAGTTGGCCGACGAACTTCGACAGATCGCTATTGAGCATCCTGATTTTGTCGAACGGTATGACAGAGCGCTTGCAGCGCGCGATGCAGGAGAGATCGAGCGGCTATGGTTTCAGTGCCAGCTAATTCTACGGTCCTGGGGTAGCCTGCGCATCAACGCGGTAACGAAGCGTCTGCATGTTGGACACAGCAGCCAATCCTACCCGTTGTTTCCGCGCATCTTCCAAGTTTGGCCCGCAAAACGAGATTCGCACTGAGTGATAAGAACAACCCATTTCTAAAGGCTCGACGCGAACGCATCGACGAGCCGATCGAACGCGTCGGCTCTTTCCCATTGCGTGGCGTGGCCGGCACCGTCGACCAGTTGAACCTGGCCACGCCACAATGTCGGCGCCGTCAGCCGTTGCAGATAGCCGAGATCGACCATCTGCTCCTCGCTGCCATGCGCGATTGCCAGCGGAATTCCGCGATTGCGCCCGGCGCCTTCAAGTCGGACATGAACCGCGCCGCGCGCGACCACGCCGACGAGGTCGCCAAGCGCGTGCCGGCGAAGCGCGTCGGACGAGGACATGGCGGGCATCGCGATCTACCTCGCCTCGCGCGCCGGCGACTATGTCGTAGGCAACGCCATCGCGGTCGATGGCGGCGTGGTCTACGCGACCGCGGGGCTGGAGATCGCGGGCTAAGCGGCCGCGCGACCGACCTACAGCAAAGGCTCCGCCGAAGGGCGGGGCTTTTTTTTGTCGCTGGCTCACCTGCTTCCATAGGCGCATGTCATTCAAATGCATTACATTGGATGCGAGTGAAGGAGGATCGCTATGGCTTCGAATGCCCTGGTCCAGACCCGCATCGATGCGGACGTAAAGGAAAAGGCCACCGAGGTTCTGGAGAACACGGGTCTCACGGTATCCGACGCCGTGCGGATTCTGCTGACACGCACGGCCAATGAAGAAATGCTTCCACTGGAGCTCGTGAGCAACAGCCAGGCTTACGACAGCTGGTTTCGCGAGAAGGTGCACCAGCCGTTAGCGGATACCCGGCCCGGTCTCGATGATTCCGAAGTCGAAGTGCATTTCGCGCAACGCCGCGCCGCCGCGCTTCTAAAAGCGACAGGGCGTAAGCGGTGAAACTCGTCTGGTCGCGCTGATCGCGACGACATTTTCAGCTACATCGAGGCCGAGAATCCTCGTGCGGCGGTCCATGTTGACGAACAGATTGCCGATGCTGCGCGGCGCCTGCTCGACTTTCCTGACAGTGGCGGCCCGGGCGTGTCGCCGGCACGCGCGAGTTGGTCATCCCGCGCACACCTTATGTCGCGGCGTACCTTGTCGACGGTGAGACCGTTCGTATCTTGCGCGTGATTCACGGCGCGCAGATGTGGCCCGACGAACTTACAAATGACGATTGAGGCCGGGCTCCGTACCGGCATCTGATCAAAAAAGAAAGGGACGAGCCCGGGACCTTTTCGGCTCGCCCCTTCCTGTTCTCTCCCTGCGGAAAGAAACCGTTAGGTCACGATGCGATTCTCACATCACGACCTAATCTGTCGCTTGAGCATGATCTCTTCGGAAAACCGCTTCACACTTTTCCGGATCATGCTCGCGCCGATCAGCTCTCGATCCTCACATATTCGAAGTCGCCGGGCTTGTTGTCGATGCCGACCTTGGGCGCCGAGATCCACGAGGCGAACTCGCCCGGTTCGGTCACCGGCTTCATCAGCGAGGCGATGAAGTCGCCGTCCGCGGTCGACGGCAGCCAGTCGTTCTTGCGCTTGGCCCAGGTGGCGTCGTCGATCAGCAGGCCATCGGGCGTCGCATGGACGTCCTTGAACTCGCCGATCTGGCGGTGGAAGGCGGTGTTCGGCACCGCGAGCTTGTAGTCGATGCCCGCGGTCGAGATCACCTTGTTCCAGCGCAGCATGCCCTTGACGCAGTCCTGCGTGTAGTCGTCGCGCAGCCGCATGTTGAGCGCGGTCAGCGCCGGCTCGTCGACCATCTTGATCTGGCCGTCCACCATCTTCATGACCGGATAAGTCGAGCTCTTGAGCTGGTGGTCGTCGTCGATCGTGGTCTCCTTGTAGCGGCCCTTGATGCCGGCGTTGAAGGCGTTGGCCGCGTTGGTCGACACTTCCGAGCCGAACAGGTCGAGCGACAGCGAATAGTGCAGGTTCAGCTTCTTCTGGATGGTCGGCAGATCGATCACGCCGAGCGCGCGGATCCTGGCGATGTCGTTGGGATCGGTGATGCCGGCTTCCTTCATCGCATCGCAGGTGCGCTGCACGACGCGGGTGATGCCGGTCTCGCCGACGAACATGTGGTGGGCTTCCTCGGTCAGCATGAAGCGGCAGGTGCGCGACAGCGGATCGAAGCCCGACTGCGCCAGCGAGTGCAGCTGCATCTTGCCGTCGCGGTCGGTGAAGTAAGTGAACATGAAGAACGACAGCCAGTCCGGCGTCGCCTCGTTGAAGGCCCCCAACATGCGCGGGCTATCCGCGTCGCCCGAGCGGCGGCGCAACAAATCATCCGCCTCCTCGCGGCCGTCGCGGCCGAAATACTTCTGCAAGAGGTAAACCATCGCCCAGAGATGGCGGCCTTCCTCGACATTGACCTGGAACAGGTTGCGCATGTCGTAGAGCGAGGGCGCGGTCTTGCCGAGATGGCGCTGCTGCTCGACCGAGGCCGGCTCGGTGTCGCCCTGGATCACGATCAGGCGACGCAGCATCGCGCGGTGCTCGCCGGGGACTTCCTGCCAGGCTGGCTTGCCAAAATCCTCGCCGAACGGGATGACGCGGTTCTCTTCCTGCGGGGCAAGAAGAATGCCCCAGCGATATTCGGGCATCCGCACGTAGTCGAACTTGGCCCAGCCGCGTGGATCGACCGAATAGGCGGTGCGCAGATAGACGAGCGATTCCTGGAAGCCGTCCGGACCCATGTCGCTCCACCAGTCCATGTAGCCGGGGTGCCAGCCCTCCAGGGCTTTGAGCACCTGGCGGTCCTCGGCGAGATTCACGTTGTTCGGAATCTTGGTCGAGTAATCGACGTTCATGATGTTCATGCTCATGGCCGTGCTCCCTTAAACCCTCGTCATGTCGAATTGCGCCTTCTGGCCGGTGCCGTAGCGGCGCAGCGCGCCGTCCTCACCGACCGCGTTCGGCCGCTGGAAGATCCAGTTCTGCCACGCGGTGAGGCGGGAGAAGATCTTCGATTCCATGGTCTCGGGGCCGACGAAGCGCAGATTGGCTTCCATGCCGGTGAGGCCGTCGGGCGAGAACGAGGTGCGCTCCTCGAAGAACACGCGGACCTCGTCGTCCCAGTCGATGTCGTCGAGCGCGAAGGTGACGAGGCCGAGCTCCTCGGCCTCCTCCGCGTCGAGCGCCTTGCCGATCGAGCCTTGCGCGCGCTCCAGATCCGACGGGTCGGCCTGGAAGCGCGATTGCAGCCGGGTCAGGCCGTGGCTCATCGGATAGGGCCCGAAGTTCATCGCCGTCAGCTCGATCGCCGGCGGCGGACGGTTGTCGCCCTGCTTCTGGCCGATCAGCATGTAGGAGCGGTCGGCGGCGAACACGAGTTCGGCCAGCGTGCCGACGAAGCAGGAGCCGGGCTCGACCAGCGTCACCAGCGTGCGCGAGGTGACGTCGATGCGCTTGAGCACGCGCTTCCAGTAATGCCTGACCTCGTTGACCAGCCAGTGCGCCTTGTTGGCCTCCAGGAACGCGTCATAGGACACGACATTGGCGCGCTCGCCATGGCTCTTGAACACCAGCATCGCGATCTCGAGCTCGTTGATGCGCAGATGCAGGATCGCGTCATCGAGCTCGCGGGCGACCTGCAGCGGCCAGAACGTCGGCCCTTGCGCGATCATGCCGTCGATGTCGGCGGGCGCTGCGGTCTCCGGCGCCTTGATCGAGATGGTGGCGATGCGCGCCGCGCGATCGATGTCGACGCTGACGAAGGCGTAGCGGATGGCGCTGTCGTCGATGGTGCGCGTCAGCGGCGCCAGCGCGATGCCTTTGCCGGCGCCGTTGCGCTTCGACTTCGCGGCGAATTCCTTGACGCGCTCGGCCAGCTTGCCCTCGAGCTTGGAGTTCGGCGCGATCTCGTCGACCAGGCGCCAGGAGACGGCGCGCTTGCCCTTGATGCCTTCCTCGATGGTGCAGAAGAAATCGGCGTGGTCGCGGCGCACCTTGCGTTTGTCGACGACGCGGGTGAGGCCGCCGGTGCCCGGCAGCACCGCGAGCAGCGGCACTTCCGGCAGCGCAACGGCGGCGGCACCGTCATCGGCCATCATGATGTGGTCGGTCGCGAGCGCGAGCTCATAGCCGCCGCCGGCCGCGGTGCCGTTGACGACGGTGATGAAGCTCTGGCCGGAATTCTCGCTGGAGTCTTCCAGGCCGTTGCGGGTCTCGTTGGTGAACTTGCAGAAGTTGACCTTGTGGGCATGGGTCGAGCCCGCCAGCATGCGGATGTTGGCGCCGGCGCAGAACACGCGGTTCTTGCCCGAGCGCATCACCACGACCTTGACCTCGGGATGCTCGAAGCGCAGCCGCTGCACAGCGTCCGCAAGCTCGATGTCGACGCCGAGGTCGTAGGAATTCAGCTTGAGCTGGTAGCCCTCGAACAGGCCGGCGTTCTCGTCGACGTCCATGGTCAGCGTCGCGACATCGCCGACAACGTCGAGCTTCCAGTGCCGGTAGCGCGACGGATCGGTCTGGAAGTCGATGTACTTCGCCCCGCCTGCAAGGACGCGATCGTCACCAGCCATGGGCCACCCTTATCTGTTGTCTTGCTGTTGTTCGTTTGAAGGTTCGTCGTCGAGGTCTTCATGCACAATAATGCATGTTTTTGATCCGGTCTAGTTCAAAACGCAAAAACATGCATTTTGTTTCATGTCCGCGAAATTCATTGGCTCGGCCAGTGGCCTGGCACCGGCACCAAAGGTCAGGCCGCCAGTGCCGGGTCGTCGCGGAGCGCCGCCCTGGCGAATTCGGTGACCGCCTCGAGCGTGACCGCGGGCGCCTCGCGATGCGGCGAGTGGCCGGCGCCAGCGATGGCCACGACGTCGACCGGGCAGTAGCACTCGTCCTGGGCGATCTCGACCTGGCGCATCGTGCCGTACTCGTCAGCCGCGCCCTGCACGATCAGCACGGGCACGCGGATATAGGCGAGATAGTCGGAGATATCCCAATCGCGGAATGCCGGATCGAGCCAGGCGCCGTTCCAGCCATGGAAGGCGTTGTCGACGTCCTTGTGCCAGCGCGCCAGCTTCTCCTTCAGGTTGGTGGTCTCATACGCCGTCTTGATCTCGGCGATCGACTTCACCGAAATGTCCTCGACGATGAAGTGCGGCGCCAGCAGTGCCAGACCGTGCAGGCGATGATCCTGATGCGCGCCGGCATAGATCGCGGCAATCGACGCGCCGTCGGAATGACCGAGCAGCAGGCCGCGGCGGAAGCCGATCCGGTCGAGCAGCTTCGGCAGCACGTCGAGCGCCTCGCGATGCATGTAGTCGACCGGACGCGGCAGCTTCGCCGGCGACGAGGCGCCGTAGCCTGATCGCGAATAAACGAACACGCCGGCGCCGGTCGTCGCCTGCAGCTTCTCGGGGAAGTCGCCCCACAGCCCGACGCAGCCGAGGCCTTCATGCAGCATCACGATGGTCGGCGCCACATCCGGCGAGGGACCGATCATGCGGTATTCGAGCTCGGCGCCGTCGATGCTGAGGAAGCCTGTGGGGTTTAGATTCGTCATGATCACGATAAGCCTTCCTCACTCGTCGTCCCGGCGAAGGCCGGGACCCATACGCCGAGGCCTTCGTTTTGAGAGATGCTGTTCAACGGCTTTCGCACAACAACTAACGCCTGTGGTTATGGGTCCCGGCCTTCGCCGGGACGACGTGGGGAGCTAGTGCTCGTGCTCCCGCAACTTGAACCGCTGGATCTTGCCGGTCGCGGTCTTCGGCAGATTGTCGACGACGTCGATCCAGCGCGGATATTTCCACGGGCCGATCTTCTGCTTGACGTGCTCCTTCAGCGCCTCGTGCAGGCCGGCGGCTGAACTGTCGGGCCGCAGCACGACATAGGCCTTCGGCTTGAGCAGGCCTTCCGGATCCGCCTCCGGCACCACGGCGGCTTCCAGCACCGCGGGATGGGTGATCAGCGCGCTCTCGACCTCGAACGGCGACACCCAGATGCCGGAGACCTTGAACATGTCATCTGCGCGGCCGCAGAAGGTGTAACGGCCATCGGCATCGCGCGTGTATTTGTCGCCGGTGCGGGTCCAGGCGCCCTCGAAGGTGGCGCGGCTCTTGGCGCGTTGATTCCAGTAGCTCTCGCCGGCCGAGGGCGCATCGACCAAGAGCTCGCCGACCTCGCCGTCCGCGACGTCGGCACCGAGCTCGTTGACCAGCCGCACCTTGTAGCCGGGCACCGGACGGCCGGACGAGCCGTATTTGATGTCGCCGGGCGCATTCGACAGGAAGATGTGCAACAGCTCGGTCGAGCCGACGCCGTCGAGGATGTCGACGCCGAACCGCGCGCGCCAGGCATTGCCGACCGATTCCGGCAATGCCTCGCCCGCCGAGGTGCAGACGCGCAAACGATCGCCGCCGGACTGCGCCTTGGTCGCTTCGTCGTTCAGCATCGCCGCGAACAGGGTCGGCACGCCGAAGAAGATGCTGGGATGATATTTGTTCATCAGCGCGAACATCACGGCCGGTGTCGGCCGTTCGGAGTTCAGCACCGTGGTGGCGCCGACCGACATCGGGAAGGTCAGCGCATTGCCGAGTCCGTAGGCGAAGAACAGCTTTGCCGCCGAGAGGCCGACATCATCCTCGCGGATCCCGAGCACCTGTTTCGCGTAGGTCTCCGCGGTCGCCGCGAGATTGGAATGCAGATGGCGCACGCCCTTCGGCATGCCGGCCGAGCCCGACGAATAGAGCCAGAATGCCGGCTCGTCGGCATGGGTCGGCGCGGTCGCGAACACGTCGCTCTCGCGCGCGATCTCGTCGGACAGCTTCTTGTGCCCGTGCGCATCCTTGCCGGAGACCACGACATGCTCGAGGTCGGGCATGCGCGCGATGATGTCCTTCACCACCGGCAGCAGCGCCTCCGACACGAACAGCACGCGCGCCCGGCAATCGCCGAGGATGTAGCCATACTGCTCCGCGGTCAGCAGCGTGTTGAGCGGCACCGGCACCACGCCGGCGCGGATCGCGCCCAGGAACACGATCGGGAAATCGACCGTATCAAGCATGATCATGGCGACCCGCTCTTCGCGGCGGACGCCGAGCCGGCGCAGCATGTTGCCGACGCGGCGGGTCTGCTGCTGCAACTGGCCATAGGTGATTTGCGACACCGTATCGTCGAACACGACCTTGTCGCCGCGGCCTTCATCGACGTTGCGGTCGAGCAGCCAGGAGACCGCGTTGTAAGTCATGCTCCGCTCCTCGGACCCGGACGTGCCACGCTTCCCTCTCCTGTGAATTTAAGAATTATAATTCATACAAAGCCACTACGTTGGCTTGCTGTCAATCCTTATCGGCACTATGTTTCCTAGAACATCGGTCTGATTCAGTCAGGACCGCGCGTCGCACAGGGATCATGACCGCAGCCAACGATCCGGAAACCGACTTCCTTGAGCAGCTCGGCCAGCGCGTGCGCACGATGCGCGCCCTGCGCGGCATGTCGCGCAAGGTGCTCGCCAAGGTTTCCGGCATTTCCGAACGCTACATCGCCCAGCTCGAAAGCGGCAAAGGCAATGTCTCGATCGTGCTGCTGCGCCGTGTCGCAGGCGCGATGGGGGCGCATCTCGAGGACCTGATCCCCTCCAGCGAGCCGGTGCCGGACTGGGCCGTGATCCGCGATCTCCTGCGCAAGGCGTCGCCGAACCAGATCGCGCAGGCCAAGGACATGCTCGCCGGCAGCAGCCCGCTGGCGCCACGCCGCGCCTCCTTCTCCGGCATCGCGCTGATCGGCCTGCGCGGCGCCGGCAAGACCACGCTCGGCCGGATGCTGGCGAAGAAGATCGGCTGGAGCTTTGTCGAGCTCAACAAGGAGATCGAGGCGCAGAACGGCCTCTCGGTCGCCGAGATCATCGCGCTGTACGGCCAGGAGGGCTTCCGCCGCATGGAGCAGGCCGCGCTGACGCAGCTGCTGGCGCGCAAGGAATTGATGGTGCTGGCGACCGGCGGCGGCATCGTCTCCGAGGCGTTGACCTTCGACCTGATCCTGTCGTCGTTCTACACGATCTGGCTGAAGGCCGAGCCGGAAGAGCACATGGCCCGCGTCCGCCGCCAGGGCGATCTGCGCCCGATGGCCGACGACCGCTCGGCGATGGCGGAATTGCGCAACATCCTGGTCAGCCGCGAGCCGCTCTACGCCCGTGCATCCGCCGTGGTCGACACCGCCGGCCTCTCGGTCGACGCTGCCGCCGCGCGGCTGATCGATTCGGTGCGACCGGTGCTGCAGAACGAGGCGCGCTCGTTCGGGCTGCGCAGCGTGGCGCTGTAGGCGCACCACAACTCCTGCGTCACAACCGGTTTATCCCCTCATCCTGAGGAGCTTGCGCAGCAAGCGTCTCGAAGGACGAGGCCACTAGTCGGGCCTCATGGTTCGAGACGCGCTTCGCGCTCCTCACCATGAGGGACCTCCCACGCATTAAAACTACAGCAACCGGCTCTTCACATCATCGGCGCCGTCGCGCAACAGCGGCAGGAAGCGGTCGATCAATTCCTGCATTGGCACGCGATCGACATGCGCGCCCATGTTGATCGCGGCGACAATGGTGCCGTCGTAGCGGTGCACCGGCACCGAGATGGAGCGGAAATGCGGCTCGGCCTCGCGATCGACCAGTGAGTAGCCCTGCGCGCGATCGGCGATGATGGTGGCGAGCAGCTTCTTCGGATCGGTGACGGTCTGCGCCGTCACCGGATCGCGGCGCATCGTCCTCAGCCGCGCCGCGAGCTCGGCATCAGTGAGCCGGCCGAGCATCGCGCGGCCGACCGAGGTGCAGAACGCCGGGAGCCGGTAGCCGATGTCGAGACCGGCGGAGAACACCCGGGTCGGGCTCGAGCGCGCGACGAACACGACGTCGTCGCCGTCGAGCAGTGCGAGCGAGGCGATCTCCTGCGCTGCCGTCGCGATGCGATCGAGCACCGGCTGCAGCACCGTCACCACCTGGTTGGATTGCAGGAACGAGCCCGCCAGCGTCAGCACATGCGGCGTCAGGGTGAACAGCTTGCCGTCGGTGGCGACGAAGCCGCCATGCGCGAGCGTGAACAGGATGCGGCGCGCGGTGGCGCGCGGCAGATCGGCGGCACGCGCCAGATCACTCAGCGTTGCCGGGCCGGACACGGTGCCGAACATCTGCAACAGGCGCAGGCCGCGATCGAGCGCCTCGACGAAATCGGTGGCGCGTTCGTCCTGGTCGGTCCGCTTCAGCTTGGGCATGGCGTTTTAGGTTGGGTTGCGGCTTTGAACGGTTCAAAAATTGCGCTTGCTGTCCGAAACAGACATGGCATAATTCGCACATTCGTTCAATAGGCGAACAAATCCAAATCCGGGAGACGCCGCCATGATGAGCCAGGAAGCGAACGATCTGATCACCCGCACCGGGCGCAAGGACCCCTGCGGCAGACTGATGCGGAGCTACTGGCAGCCGGCGGCACTGGTCGACGAGCTGGAAGGACCGCGCCCGGTTCGGCCGGTGCGGCTGCTCGGCGAGAACCTGGTGCTGTTCCGCGGTGAGGACGGAAGCTACGGGCTGATCGATCGCCGTTGCGCGCATCGCGGCGCCGACCTCGCCTTCGGCCGGCTTGAGAATGGCGGGCTGCGCTGCGCCTTCCACGGCTGGCTGTTCGACACGTCAGGCCAGTGCATCGAGACGCCGGCGGAACCGGCCGGCTCGCAGCTCTGCAAGGGCATCAAACAGCGCTCCTATCCCGTGGTCGAGAAGAGCGGCATCCTGTGGGCCTGGCTCGGCGAAGGCGCCCCGCCCGCCTTTCCGGAACTCGACTGCTTCGTCGCGCCCGGAAGCCACACGTTTGCGTTCAAGGGCCACATGAACTGCAACTGGCTGCAGGCGCTCGAGGTCGGCATCGATCCGGCGCACGCCTCCTTTCTGCATCGCTTCTTCGAGGACGAGGACACCTCGGCGGCCTACGGCAAGCAATTCCGTGGGGCCTCGGCCGGTAGCGACATGCCGATGACCAAGATCCTGCGCGAATATGACCGGCCGATCATCAATGTCGAGCACACCGAATATGGCCTGCGCCTGATTGCGCTGCGCCAGCTCGACGCGGAGCGCACCCATGTGCGCGTCACCAACCAGCTATTCCCGCACGGCTTCGTCATCCCGATGTCGACCGAGATGACGATCACGCAGTGGCACGTGCCGGTCGATGACGAGAATTGCTACTGGTATGCGATCTTCACCAGCTACGCGACGCCGGTCGACAAGCAGAAGATGCGCGACCAGCGGCTCGAGCTCTATACGCTGCCGGACTACAAGTCGCGCAAGAACAAGAGCAACGATTACGGCTTCGATCCGCACGAGCAAGCGACCGAGACCTATACCGGCATGGGCACCGACATCAACGTGCATGACCAGTGGGCGGTGGAATCGATGGGCCCGATCCAGGACCGCACCAACGAGCATCTCGGACAGAGCGACAAGGCGATCGTGCAGCACCGTCGCCTGCTGCGACAGGAGATCGAGAAGGTTGCAGGCGGCGAGAAGCCGATGCTGTTCCTCGACGACGCCTCCGCGCGCAGCATCCAGGGCCCGGCGACGATGGACGGCATCGGCCCGACCCAGGGCTGGGAGCTCTACTGGATGGAAGTCGACGTCAAGCGCCGCCGCGGCGCGCCATGGGCCGCCCCGGTGCCGAGCGAGATCGCCGGCAAGGTGCATCATCTGACGGCGGCGGAGTGATGATGGCTTCTGTCGCGCAGCGCAGCATCCTTCACCTCGCCCCGCCTGCGGGGAGAGGTCGGATTGCATCGCCAGATGCAATCCGGGTGAGGGGGTACAGGTCCATCGACAAATCGAGGTGGCGGAGAGAGCCCCTCACCCCAACCCTCTCCCCGCAAGAGCGGGGAGAGGGAGAGACAAAGGAGTGACGCGGTGAGCTTCGTCGAGCGTCATGGCCTGTGGTCGGATGAGCAGAAGGAGGCCGCACAACGCCTCCGCCGCATCGTCGAGGAAAAGAACCTCGAAGTCATCCGCCTGTCGTTCCCCGACCAGCATGGCATCCTGCGCGGCAAGACGCTGATCGCCGGCGAAGCGGTGCGCTCGCTGGAGGGCGGCTGCTCCATCACCACGACGATGCTCGCCAAGGACACCTCGCACAAGACGGTGTTTCCGGTGTTCACATCAGGCGGCGGCTTCGGCATGAAGGAGATGGAAGGCGCGGCCGACGTGCTGATGGTCGCCGATCCCACCACGTTCCGCGTGCTGCCCTGGGCTGACAACACCGGCTGGCTACTCTGCGACCTCTATTTCAGCGACGGCCGGCCGGTGCCGTTCGCGACCCGCAACCTCTATCGCAAGGTGCTCGATCAGCTCACCGGCCGCGGCTACGATTTCGTGGCCGGCCTCGAGGTCGAATTCCATCTGTTCAAGCTCGACGACGCCCACATGGCGCCGGAAGACGCCGGCCAGCCCGGACAGCCGCCGTCGGTCAGCCTGCTGTCGCACGGCTATCAATACCTCACCGAGCAGCGCTACGACCTGATGGAGCCGGCGCTCGAGATCATCCGCCGCGACATCATCGCGCTCGACCTGCCCTTGCGCACGGTCGAGGTCGAGTTCGGCCCGAGCCAGTGCGAATTCACCTTCGCGCCGACTGTGGGTCTTGCGCCCGCCGACACCATGGTGCTGTTTCGTTCGGCGGTGAAGCAGATCGCGCGCCGCCACGGCTATCACGCGACCTTCATGTGCCGGCCGAAACTGCCGAACGTGTTCGCCTCGGGCTGGCACCTGCACCAGTCGCTGGTATCGCGCGCCAATGGCGAGAACGTCTTCATGGCGAAGGAGACGGGCGAGCCGCTCAGCGCGCTCGGCCGCGCTTGGCTCGCCGGCCTGATCGAGCACGCGCGGGCCTCGACCGTGTTCACGACGCCGACCATCAACGGCTACAAGCGCTACCGCTCCTATTCACTGGCGCCGGACCGCGCGATCTGGGGCCGCGACAACCGCGGCGTGATGATCCGCGTGCTCGGAGCGGCCGGCGATCCGGCGACCCGTCTGGAGAACCGGATCGGCGAACCCGCCGCCAATCCCTATCTCTACATGGCTTCGCAAATTCTATCCGGCCTCGACGGCGTCGACCGCAAGCTCGACCCCGGCCCGTCCGCCGACACGCCTTACGAGACCAAGGCCGCGCTGTTGCCGAAATCGCTGCGCGAGGCGGTGTTCGCCCTCAACGACGATCCGTTCTTCCGTCAGGCGCTGGGGCCGGAGTTCGTCGACTACTACGTCTTCATCAAGAACGCGGAGATCGAACGCTTCCAGGCCGAGGTGTCGGACTGGGAGCACCGCGAATATTTCGAGATGTTTTGACGGAAGCGTCGGCGCAGGCGCCCCCGCCGCTCTACAGCATGATCCGGAAAAGTGTGAAGCGGTTTTTCCGAAAAGATCATGCTCAAAGAAGGAGCTAAAGCGCGATGACGATTCAACCCAATCTCATCGCGCTTTAGACGCTTGCAAGGTGAGCCGCAACGGCCGCTTCGTTCCATTCCAGACCGACACCAGGCGTGTCGGGAATATGCAAAAGACCATCCTTGATTTCATATGGCCGTTCGAGAATCGGATCGGCCCAGTCCTGCCATTCCAACCAATGGGCGGTCTCGGTTGCGCGCATGACGTGAGCGGCAACTTCCGGATAAAGATGCGTTGAGATGGGGATACCCGCCGCGCCGGCGATCGCAGCCGCGCGCATCCAGCCTGTCACTCCGCCGATGCGCATGAAATCCGGCATCACCAGGTCGCAAGCCCTCTTCGCGATCGCCTTATGCATCTCCCTCGGACCATAGAAGTTCTCCCCGATCTGGATCGGCGTCTTCAGCTCCGCCGCCAGTTGGGCGTGTCCGTCGAGATTGTCATAGACGACAGGCTCTTCGATCCAGTCGAGGCCATAATCATCGATCGCATGGCACCGCTCGATGGCTTCGGCGAGATTTAGCCCCTGGTTGTAGTCCACCATCAAATGCATGCGATCGCCGACGGCTTTTCGAACGGCGTCGAGGGTCGCCAGATCCTCGCGCGGATCGCTCCTGCCGAGGCGCAATTTCAGGGCTGAGAACCCTCCTTCGTCCCGCAATTCCAAAGCCTCGGCTGCGACGGCGGCTGGCTCCTTCAGCCAAAGGCCGTTGCTATTGTAGGATCTCACGGCGCCGACCGTCGCCCCCAACAGCACGCACAGCGGCTTGTTTGCGGCTTTCGCCAACGCGTCCCACGCGGCCATGTCGAGGCCCGACGCCGCGATCATCGACAATCCCTCATAGCCGACAAAGTGAAGCGATTTGCGCGCCGCCGCGAACAGCTCGACAGGCGCCACGCTCCGACCTCTGAGCAATTCGCCGAGATCATGCAACGCGGGGACCAGATAGCGCAGCGATTTCACGATATAGGGCTCGAGATAGCCGCGCCCGACGATGCCCTCCTCGGTCACCAGATCGATGAGGACGAGCGGCCACTCCGATATCGTGACAATGCGCGCGACCACGGGCCGCTTCAGCTTGATCACCACCGGACGAGCTTTGATCTCTCTGAGCGTCAATGAATCGGGCATGGCAATTGCTTTCGCAGCGCGAGGAAGCTGACTGGCGCGGGCCGAGAAATCCCGGAAAGCCATTCCAATTGGTTTTTCAACCGATGTAAATTCACTACCCGGTATATTTAAGAGGGTGACTGCATGGCGCGATCTGCAGAACCGACCCGGCGGCGCATCCTTGCGGCCGCATACGTCCTGTTTCGCCAGCGCGGATACAGCCGCGTGAGCATGGACGAGATCGCATCGGCGACGAGGGTTACGAAGCGCACGCTCTACAATCATTTTCAAAGCAAGGATCAGCTGCTCGCCTTCGTGCTCGAAGCCCAGAACGAACTGGCCCTGGCTGCGTTCGCGACGTTTGGCGACAAGCTGTCCGGCTCGCCGGCGGCGATCATCGACGGCCTATTCCGCGACCTCGCGGTCTGGGCGGACAGGCCGCGATGGGCCGGCTCGGGATTCACCAGGCTGGTCATCGAGCTCGCCGATCTCCCTGGGCATCCCGCACGCGCAATTGCGCGCCGGCACAAGGCCTTGCTCGAAACCCATCTCGGCGCGCTGCTGAAGCGGGCCGGCGTCCGCGAGGCTGACCGCCGCGCACGCGAGATCTGGCTGCTGTCCGAGGGCGCGATCTCCCTGATGCTGGTGCACGGCGACCGCGCCTATGCAGCAGCAGCGGCCGACGCAGCGAAACGACTGCTGCGGGGCTCTTCACGGTAAGCCGCGGCAGCCCGCCTCTCTGATCCGTCATCCTGAGGAGCGCCAACGGGTCCGCGCGAAGCGCGGCCCGATGACAGGCTCCGCGCGTCTCGAAGGATGCACGGCCACCAGCCGGGCCATCGATCCTTCGAGACGCCTGCTACGCAGGCTCCTCAGGATGACGGCGATACGGCAATGCTTGCTGCTCAAATCCCGAGATATTTGTGCTGCAGATCCGGCTCGGCGAGCAGCTGTTCGCTGGTGCCGCTCCACACCGTGCGGCCGCGCTCGATGATGTAATGGCGATCCGCGATGCGGGCGAGGTTTCCGACGTTCTTGTCGATCACCAGTACCGACTGCCCGCGTCCCTTCAGCATCGACAGACAGCTCCAGATCTCGTCGCGGATCAAAGGCGCGAGGCCTTCGGTCGCCTCGTCGAGGATCAGCAGCTTCGGATTGGTCATCAGTGCGCGGCCGATCGCGAGCATCTGCTGCTCGCCGCCCGACAGCGTGACGCCCATATTGCCTGACCGTTCGGCGAGCCGCGGAAACAGCGCATGGATCTTGTCGATGGTCCACGGATCGGAGGCACCGAAGCGATTGCCTGACGCGGCGACGAGATTTTCGCGCACCGTGAGGTTCGGGAAGATCTGGCGGCCTTCCGGCACCAGGCCGATGCCGAGCTTGGCGATCTTGTAGGACGGCAGGCCGCGCACCGCCTCGCCGGCGAAGCGGATGGCGCCTGATCGCGCCGGCGTCAGGCCCATGATCGAGCGGATCGTCGTGGTCTTGCCCATGCCGTTGCGGCCCATCAGCGCGACCATCTCGCCCGACTTGATCTGGAGCGACAGGCCGAACAGCACCTGGCTCAGCCCGTAGCAGGTCTCGATCGCGTCGACTTCGAGCAAGGTATCAGCGGTTCTGGTATCAGCCATCCTGGTCTCAGTCATGGCGCGTCACCGCATGCTGTTCGCCGAGATAGGCGCGCTTGACCTCGTCATGCTTGCGGATCGCATCCGGCACGTCGCAGGCGATGACGCGGCCATAGACCAAGACCGTGATGCGGTCGGCGAGCGCGAACACCGCCTCCATGTCGTGCTCGACCAGCACGATGGTGACTTCCTTGCGCAGCTCCTTCAGCAGCGCGACCATCCGCGCCGATTCGGTGACGCCGAGCCCGGCCATCGGCTCGTCCAGCAGCAACAGCTGCGGCCTGGTGGCGAGCGCGACCGCGAGCTCGAGCTCGCGCTGCTCGCCATGGCTCAATTGCGACACCACAATATCGGCGCGCGGGCCGAGGCCGACGCGCTCGAGCGCCGCGCGCGCGGACTCGCGCAGATGCCGCTCCTTGCGCGCATTGCCCCAGAAGTGGAACGAGTGGCCGTCATGCGCCTGCGCCGCCAGCGCGACATTGTCGATCGCGGAGAAATCCTTCAGCAGCGAGGTGATCTGGAACGAGCGCGCCAGCCCGAGCCGGCTGCGCTTGTAGGACGGCAGGTTCGTCACGTCGCGGCCGGCGAAGCGGATGGCGCCGGAGTTCGGCATCACCTGCCCGGTGAGCTGGCTGATCAGCGTGGTCTTGCCGGCGCCGTTGGGGCCGATGATCGCGTGCAGCTCACCTGGCACCACCTCCATCGAGAGGTTGTCGGTCGCGGTGATGCCGCCGAAGCGGCGGACCAGGTTGTCGACGCGGAGCAAGGGATCAGGCAAGGAATCAGCCACGGCGCATCCTCCCGAGCAGGCCCATGATGCCGCCGCGCGCGAACAGCACGATCAGGAGCAGCACCGGGCCCAGGATCAGCCCCGAATATTCGGTGAACTGCGACAGCAGCTCCTCGAGCAGGAGATAGACGATCGCGCCGATGACGGGACCGAACAGCGAGCCCATGCCGCCGAGGATCACCATCACCATGAGGTCGCCGGAGCGGGTCCAGTACATCACCGCGGGGCTGACGAAATCGGTGTTGTTGGCAAGCAGCGCGCCGGCCAGGCCACAGATCGTGCCTGATATCACGAAACAGACCAGGCCGTAGCGATTGGCATGGAAGCCGATTGCCTGCATGCGCTGCTCGTTGGAGCGGACGCCCTGCACCACGAGGCCGAAGCGCGAATTGACGATGCGCCAGATCAGATAGAGGCCGCCGAACAGGCAGGCCAGGCAGAGGTAATAGAACTGGTTGCGATCCGACAGGTTGATCAGACCGGCGAAATCGCTGCGCTTGTAGACGGTGAGTCCGTCGTCGCCGCCGTAGCGCGACAGCGCGGAGGCGATGTAATAGGCCATCTGCGCAAAGGCCAGCGTGATCATGATGAAATAGACGCCCCGGGTGCGCAGTGACAGCGCGCCGATCAGCAGCGCAAACAGCGCCGAGACGGCGAGCGCCACCGGCCACTGGATGAAGCCGGAGCCGATGCCCTCGGCGGCGAGGATGCCGACGGCATAGCCGCCGATGCCGAGATAGGCGGCGTGGCCGAAGCTCATCATGCCGCCATAGCCCATGATCAGATTGAGGCTCGCGGCGGCGAGCGCGAAGATCACGATCCTGGTGAACAGCGTGAGGATGAAGATATTGCCCGTGACCGCCGAATAGAACGGCAGCAGGATCAGGGCGGCACACATCAGCGCCGCGACCGCATTGGAGACGTTGAGCTTACCCGTCATCGTTTGGCCGCCGGGAACAGCCCCTCGGGCCGCAGCACAAGGATGATGGCCATCAGGAGGTAGATCAGCATCGAGGACAGCGCCGGCGCCGCGGTGGACGCCGCCGCCCCGCTCAGCACCTTGCGCAGCAGGTCCGGCAGGAAGGCGCGGCCCATCGTGTCGATGATGCCGACGAAGATCGCGGCCATGAACGCGCCGCGGATCGAGCCGATGCCGCCGATCACGATGATGACGAAGGCCAGGATCAGGATGTTCTCGCCCATGCCGATCTGCACGGTGAGGATCGGCGCCTGCATCAGCCCGGCGAGACCGGCGAGCGCCGCGCCAAGGCCGAACACCAGCGTGAACAGCAGCTTGATGTTGATGCCGAGCGCCCCGATCATCTCGCGGTTGGAGGCGCCGGCGCGGATCAGCATGCCGATGCGGGTGCGCATCACGACGAGATAGAGCATCGCTGCGACCGCCAGCGCGACCACGATGATCATGAGGCGGTAGGCCGGATAGTAAACGCCGGGAATGATCTGCACCGGCACGGTGAGCCAGGCCGGCAGCGGCAGCGCGAGACCGGCCGGGCCCCAGATCAGCCGGACGGCGTCGTTGAAGAACAGGATCAGGCCGAACGTCGCCAGCACCTGGTCGAGATGGTCGCGGCCATAGAGATGCCTGAGCGCGACATATTCCAGCACGATGCCGAGCAACAGCGTGGCGCCCAGCGCCATCAGCGCGCCGAGCACGAAGCTGCCGGTCCAGGCCACGAAGGTCGCCGCGAAATAGGCGCCCATCATGTAGAGCGAGCCGTGCGCCAGATTGACGAAGTCCATGATGCCGAACACCAGCGTCAGCCCGGCCGCCAGCAGGAACAGCAGGAGACCGAATTGCAGGCCGTTCAGCAGTTGTTCGACGACGAGATACATCGTGAGGCTACGTCACCTTTAAATGAAACAGCGGCAGCGCGCATGCGCCGCCGCTTATACGGCTTGTTGCTCTCCCTCGCCCCGCTCTTGCGGGGCCGGGACGAGCAAAGCTCGCCCTGAGAGGGTTGGGGTGACGGGCTCATTCTGCGAACCGAATTCGCGGAAAGAGCCCCTCACCCAATCGCTTCGCGATTGACCTCTCCCCGCAAGAGCGGGGCGAGGTGAAGCGAAAGCAAGCCGCGCGCCAAAAAGACGCCCGACAATCACTTCATCGGACACTTGTCGTGGAAGCGATCCTGGTCGTCCTTGACGATGGTCGCGACCGTCTTCAGCGACAGCTGGCCCTCGGCATCCTTGACCACGTCCTGCAGATAGAAGTTCTGGATCGGAATGTGGTTGTTGCCGTACTTGAACGGTCCGCGAACCGATTTGAAGTTCACCTTCTCCATCTCGGCCTTCATCGCGTCTTTCTTTGTCAGGTCGCCCTTCACCGCGACCACGGCGCTGTTGATGAGGTTGGCAGCGTCGTAGGACTGCGCGCCGTAGAAGGTCGGCCGCAGGCCCGGATACTTCTTGCGGTAGTCGGCGACGAACTTCTTGTTCTCCTCGTTGGGCAGGTCGTTGACCCATTGCTGCGCGCCGGGAACGCCGAGCGCATTGTCCTTTTGCAACGGCAGCGACAATTCGTCGATCGTGAACGCGGTGTAGAGCGGGATCTGCTGCTTGATGCCGGCCTGCGCGTACTGGTTCAGGAACTGCACGCCGGCCGCACCCGGATAGAACACGAAGATCGACTCGGCCTTGGAGTTCTTCGCCTTGGTGAGCTCGGCGGAGAAGTCGAGCTGGCTCGGCCACACCGTATATTCCTCGCCGACCACCTGGCCCTTGAACGTGCTCTTGACGCCGGCCAGCATGTCCTTGCCCGCGGCGTAGTTCGGGCCGATCAGGAACACCGACTTGACGCCCTTCTGGTTCATGTAGGTGCCGACCGCCTGCGGGGTCTGGTCGTTCTGCCAGGAGGTCGAGAACACGTAAGGCGAGCACAGTTCGCCGGCGAGCTGCGACGGACCGGCATTGGCCGAGATCAGGAAGGTCTGCGAATCGACCGCGGTCTTCAGCGACGCCAGCAGGACGTTCGACCAGATGTAGCCGACGATGAAGTCGACCTTGTCGGACTGCACCAGCTTCTCGGTCTTCTGCTTGCCGACATCGGGCTTCTGCTGGTCATCCTCGTAGATCACCTGGACCGGCTTGCCGTCGATCTTGCGGCCGAGATGGTCGAGCGCAAGTTCGAAGGAATTGCGCATGTCGTTGCCGATCACGGCGGTCGGACCGCTGAAGGTCGAGACGAAGCCGATCTTGACGCTGTCAGCCGCCGTCGCGGGCTGCGCCAGCGCCAGAGCCATGGCGCCTGCCAGCCAAAATGCCTTTTTCATATTCACTCCCCTCCTCAACCAAAGATCCCGCCAGGCTCGATCACGAGGGCCCGGGGGTCACGCTTTGCGCGCGTCGTTCTGTGACGTATTTTGTGCGCGATATCGCAAGTCTGCAGCAAGCATGAACCGACGGCGCTGACTTAGAACCTTCGGCGCATACCCCAGCACCTTGCATCATAATTCGTCTAAATCGACCATGGCAAGAAATATAATGCCGGTTGCGTGGGCAACGATTGTCGCAGGCGCCGGCCTTCGGCAACGACCCACGCCCGCACGGCAGCAGGCTTTAACGATCCGGTAAAGCACCCGGAAACCACAGGCCGGCAAGCGCCTGCGGGCTTCATTGTCCGGAAAGCATCCCTGGCCGACGCTGCCGCCAAAGGGGTGCGTCACATGCTGAATTACATCTTCGGCTTCAATGCCCGGATGGGCCGACTGGCTTTCTTCTTCTGCACCTTCGTGGTGGGCCTCGGCTTTATGATGCTGGTCTACGGCGTCACCGGCAACGCACCGGCGAGCGGCAGTATGGACGTGCTGCTGGCGCAGGCATCGAGCAACCCCGTGCTGGTCATTGCCTTCTACGGCATGCTCGTCATCTGCTTCATGCTGCAGTCGATGCGGGTGCGCGACATGGGCTGGGATCCGGTCTGCGTGATGGCGGCATGGATCGCCCTCCTCGTGCTCGACAGGGCCATTGCCGGACGATTTCCCGAATATGCGCTGACCTATCAGCACACCGAAACGGTGGTCGGCGCCGCCGTCAATGGCGCCATGAACATCGTCCTGCTGGTCTGGCGGAGCGGCGGCTATTTCGAAGAACCGCCGCCATTGCCGCGTGAGACCAGCGGCGACGGCCTGTTTCAACGAAACAGCACACCGGCCGCAGGCGGCAGCCGCGTTGCGCGGATCGCCAACGGCGAATTCGGCGGAAAGACTCGGTAGCCGCCCTCCTGTCGTCCCTGCGAAAGCAGGGACCCATAACCACCGCCTTGTGTTGTCGAAGCAAGCTGTGGCCCCAGCATCGTACACCAATTGCCATTCGTGGTTATGGGTCCCGGATCGCGCTTCGCTTGTCCGGGACGACACGGAATTTGCGGCGCGATCACTGCTCCACAGCCCGTCGGCGACCACTAACCTCTATCCACCGCCCATTCGGCGCCGTCGATCGCATAGGACGCGTGGCGGAAATCCCTGATCGTCGCAACCTTGTCGGCCGACCAGTCGAGCAGCATGAACGATCGGGGCGGCGCGCCCTGTGCGTTCGGGTCGAACACCAGGATCGCCGGGCGTCCCTCGACCTGTCCGGTCACCAGGTGCCAATCGTCGATCTTCGAGTAATTGCCGAAGTAGCGCGACACCTCGGCCTTGCCGTTCAGCCCTGTCCGGTTGACGAGCTCGAGCCTGATGTCATCGGCGATCATGGCGCGGATGGCATCGAAGTCGCGGGCGTTGAAGCTGCTGACATAGGCGTTGAGCCTGATGCGATCGGCCGGCGACAGGCCGGGCCGCGGCGCATCGTCCGGTTCGCTGGCAAACTCGCGCAGCTGCGTGCGTCCACGGTGCAGCGCGGCCTTCACCGCGGGCAGACTGAAATCCATGATGCCGCAGATCTCCTGCAGGGAACAGCCGAGCACATCCATCAGGATCACGCTGGAACGCTGCGCCACCGGCAGGCGCAAGAAGGTGCGCAGGCTGGTCGCGGCGATCTCGCGGCGGCCGACGTCATCAAGCTCTCCGGCCATCATGTCCACCTCCTCCGGCGCGTGGAGCGCTTCCTGGCGGTTGCGCCGCCTGAGGAAGTCGAGCGCGGTGTTGTGCGCGATCCGGAACAGCCAGGCTTGCGGATTCTGGATCGGCGCGGCGGACCCGAAGGCTTCCACCGCCTTGATCAGCGCGTCCTGCAGCACATCCTCGCCGTCGATGACCGATCCGACCATGCGGGCGCAGTAGCGATGCAGCCTTGGCCGCATCGCCGCCAAGAGCGCGTCGACGTCGGTCGCGGCCGGCGCTTGGTGTGGTGACGTCATGATGGCTCCGCCAGATCGGTGCACTGCCCGCCGGTTCACGGCTCATCCAGCATACGATAATTCCCGACAATCACCGCACTGCGAACCAGCGGCGGCTCGGCGCAACGATCGCGGATGCCGTCCTGGAACGCCTGGAACGCGGCCAGTTTCGGGATCGGGCTCGAGCCGTCTTCGGCGGCGGTCTCGACCATGTGGATGAAGGTATCGTCCTCCAGCCGCAGGGTCAGATAGCGCACGCCGTCGGGTCTCGCCGCCTTCAGCTCGGCGAACACAGCCGACACCAGCGCGGCATTCTTCTCCGCCATCTCCGGCTTCGCCTTGTACCTGATCAGGGTCCGTCTCATCGCAGCCTCCTTGGCCCGGTTCTGCGGCCTGAACCGGCCGCGTCAAACCCAAGGACGTTCGCCAACCGCCAAAGGATGCGGTCCGGCAAAAATAAATTTTGGCCGCATCCTTTGCCCGTTCCGGTTCGTCCCTGCCGGCGAAGCGCGCGCAACCTCGCGGCGCGGCAACGGAGAACGACCATGCAGACCCCTCAGCAGCGCGCCGAACAGCGCTGGGTGCTCGGCCTCACCGCGCTGGCATCCTTCATGATGGCGCTGGACGCCATGATCATGACCACCGCCTTCGCCACCATCCGCGCCGATTTCGGAAGCCGGGTGGAGACGCTGCAATGGACCGTCAACGCCTTCAACCTGACCTTCGCGGTGCTGCTCCTGACCGGCGCGGCGCTCGGCGACCGGTTCGGGCGGCGCAGGATGTTCGCGGCCGGTATCGGCCTGTTCGTCGTGGCATCCGCAGCCTGCGCGCTGGCCGGCAGCGCCACGGCACTGATCGCCGCCCGTGCCCTGCAAGGCGCGGGCGCGGCGCTGGTGATGCCGCTGGCCATGGCGATCCTGAGCGGCGCCTTCGGCCGCGAGGAGCGCGCCCGCGCGCTGGGCATTTTCAGCGGCATCACCGGATGCGCGCTGATCATCGGTCCCGCGATCGGCGGCTTCATCACCGAACATCTCGGCTGGCGCTGGATCTTCTGGATCAACCTGCCGATCGGCCTGGTCGCGATCGCCCTAGTGATCGCCCGCTTGCGCGAAAGTTTTGGGCCGGCAGCGCCGCTCGACATCGCCGGGCTGACGCTGGTGGCGCTCGCGGCGCTCGCATTAGTCTGGGGCCTGCTGCGCGGCAACAGCGTCGGCTGGGCCAGCGCGGAAGTCTCGGGCGCGCTGATCGCCGGCGTCGCGCTGGCGGCGCTGTTCGTGCTGTGGGAGCTGCGCGCCACAAGCCCGATGGTGCCGATGCGGCTGTTCGCGGCACGGCCGTTTGCATCCGGGATGGCCGCAAGCGTGCTGTTCTACGCCGCGATGTATGGCGTGCTGTTCCTGCTGCCGCAGTTCCTGCAGATCGCGCTCGGCTTCGACGCCTTCGGTGCCGGGCTGCGTCTGCTGCCGTGGACGGCGACGCTGTTCGTCACCGCGCCGATCGCCGGCGCCGCGGTCAACCGGTTCGGCGAGCGCACGCTGGTCGTCGCCGGCCTCTTGATGCAGGCGATCGGGCTCGGCTGGATCAGCGAGATCGTGGGCCCCACGGTGCCCTATTCGGCGCTGGTCGCGCCGCTGGTGCTCGCCGGCGTCGGCGTGTCGATGGCAATGCCGGCCGCGCAGAACGCGGTGCTGGGCGCGGTCGCCGTCAGCGACATCGGCAAGGCGTCGGGCGTCTTCAACATGGGCCGTTTCCTCGGCGGGATGTTCGGCATCGCGGCGCTGGTGGCGAGTTTCACCGCCAATGGCGCGGCCGATTCATCCGGACATTTCGCCAACGGATTCGCATCGGCGATGAGCCTTGCCGCAACGCTGTCATTCGCCGGCGCGGTCGCGGGACTGTTCCTGCCGATGCGGCGGCGGGCCGTCGCCGCGGCCGCGCCGCAGGATGCGTGAGGCGATTGGGTTTTGCTATCGGGCGATCGGGCATTTCGTGTTGGAATGAGGCTGCGAATGAATACATAATCAAACGACGAAGCCGTTCGAACCCGAGGGCGACATCAGATGACGCAAGCGCCGGCCAAACCTCATCGCGTGGTGATCGTCGGCGCCGGCTTCGGCGGCTTGGAAGCCGCCTTCGGTCTCGCGGGCGCGCCGGTCGAGATCACCCTGATCGACCGCCGCAACCACCATCTGTTCCAGCCGCTGCTCTATCAGGTCGCGACCGCTTCGCTTGCCACCAGCGAAATCGCCTGGCCGATCCGCTATCTGCTGCGCGACCGGCCCGAGGTGACGACGCTGTTCGCCAATGTCTGCGGCGTCGACGCGGTGGCGAAGCAGGTGCAACTCGACGACGGCGGCAGCATTCCCTACGACACGCTGGTCCTCGCCACCGGCGCGCGCCACGCCTATTTCGGCCATGACGAATGGGAGCCGTTCGCGCCCGGCCTGAAGACGCTGGAGGACGCCACCACGCTGCGGCGGCGCATCCTGGTCGCCTTCGAGCGCGCCGAGCGCGAGACCGATCCGGACAAGCGCGCGGCGCTGCTGACCTTCGTCATCATCGGCGCCGGGCCGACCGGCGTCGAGATGGCCGGCACCATCGCCGACCTCGCCAAGGACACGCTGCCGCAAGACTTCCGTCACATCGATACGCGCAAGGCGCGCGTGGTGCTGATCGAGGCGGGCCCGCGCGTGCTGGCAGGATTTCCCGACGATCTCTCGGCCTATGCGCAGGCGTCGCTGGAAAAACTCGGCGTCGAGGTGATGCTGGGCGAGCCGGTCACCGAATGCTCGGCCGACGGCGTGGTGTTCGGCGGCAAGCGGCTGGAGGCGCGCACCATCGTCTGGGCCGCCGGCGTGCGCGCCTCGCGCGCCGCCGAATGGCTGAAAGCGCCGGCCGATCGCGCCCATCGGCTGCAGGTCGAGCCGGATTTGACCGTGCCGGGCCATCCCGATGTCTTCGCCGTCGGCGACACCGTCACGATCAAGGACCCCGACGGCAATCCGGTGCCCGGCATCGCGCCGGCCGCCAAGCAGGAGGGGCGCTACGTCGCCGCGCTGATCAAGGCCCGGCTCGACGGCAAGACGCTGCCGCCGTTCCGTTACAAGCATGCCGGCAGCCTCGCCCAGATCGGCAAGAAGAAGGCGGTGATCGATTTCGGCTGGCTCAAGCTGCGCGGCTCGCTGGCATGGTGGATCTGGGGCCTCGCCCACATCTACTTCCTGATCGGCGTGCGGCATCGGATTGCGGTGGCGATGAACTGGCTCTGGATCCACACCCGCGACCAGCGCGCCGCACGGCTGATCACGCAAGGCAGCAGCAAGGTGGCGCAGTAGGTGACTCGGCCTCGGCGATCCGTGCACAATCGCCGTTCCGTCATCCTGAGGAGCGCGTAGCGCGTCTCGAAGGATGCACGGCCACCAGCCGGGCCGTCGCCCTTCGAGACGCGCGTTCCGCGCTCCTCAAGGTGACGGATTGGAGATCGGTGCACGACGCAACAAACCGCAGCCCCTCACCCCATCACCTGATGCGGCGAGCGGCCGAACGCGGCCTTGAAGGCGCGGCTGAAATGCGAGACGTCGCTGAAGCCGAAGCTCAGCGCGACATCGGTGACATGGCTGAAGCGCCGCTCGGCCAGCGCCTGATAGGCAGCGGCGAGGCGCTGCTGCCACAGCCAGCGGATCGGCGTCGAGCCTTCGCGCGCGAACAGGCGATTGAGCGTGCGCGGCGCCATGTTCTGCGCCGTGGCGATCGCATCGAGATCGAGCCCGGGATCGTCGAGATTGGCCAGGATGTAGGCCTTGACCCGCACCAGCCGTTCGTCGCCGCGCTGGAGCCCTTCGTCCGTCAGCTCGGTCTGCAGCGTCGTCGCGAAAATATCGAGCGCCGCCGCGCCTAGCCGTATCGCCGCAGGTCCGGCCGCGTCATCGAGTCGCGTCAGCCGGCGGATCAGCGATCCCGCCAGCGCTCCCACTTTCGACGCGTTGCCGACCCGCCGCGCCGTCAGGCGCTGCGCATCCGGCAGGCGTGCGAGCAGCAGAGGCCGCGGGATCGACACCATGATCGCGCGCGCGCTCGGGGCGAATTCGAGCGTGAACGGCTGCGCCTGGTCATGGAGCATTAGATCGCCCCGGCGCATGTGCACGTCGCGGCCGCCCTGGGCGAAGCTGACCTCGCCGCGCAGCGTGAGCCACAGCATGAAATAGTCGCGCGGATCCCTGCGGACATCGCTCGCGCTGCGCATCACCCGGATGCGGTCGGCGGCCGGCGTCGACGACCAGATGTCGTTGATGGCAAGCGGGCCGAGATGGCGGATCGAGATCGACGCCTGGAACGCCTCGTCGGCGACGCGGCGGCATTCGGTCAGCGAGAATTCGCGGCAGGTGACGTGATGCCAGCGGTCGAAACTGTCACCCGGCGCAACAAGCGTTTGCGCGACGACTGTGTGATCTGGGGTCTGCATCGGACCTTGCTCCCGCCCAACCCGGCAGCGGGATATTCTGCGTCCAGCCCTCCCTTCTGGCAAGCAGAGACCAGCGGCTGGCCGGCGCAGCCAAGAACGATCGCGGGAACCGGCGTAGAAATTGTCTCTCACCAGGAGGAGACACCACATGGGCTACCAATGCGAAATCATCGATCCCGCCCGCACGGTCATGATCGTCGTCGACATGCAGAACGATTTCGTGGCCGAGGGCGCCAAGCTGCGTTCGGCGCAGGCCGCTGCCATGGTGCCGCGGCTGGCCCAGACCCTGAAGGCCTGCCGCGACAAGGGCATCCGCGTCGTCTACACCGCGCATGTGCATCGCCGCGACGGCAGCGACATGGGGCTCTATGACGATCTCTATTCGCCGATCGCCGACCGGTCGTCGCTGGTCGACGGCACCGAGGGCGTCGAGATCTTCAACGACCTCGCGCCCGCCCCCGGCGAGCACGTCATCAAGAAGCACCGCTACAGCGCGTTCTTCGCCACCGATCTCGATCTCATCCTGCGCGAATGGGGCATCACCACGGTGATCATCTCGGGGACCACGACCGAGAACTGCTGCCACGCCACCGCGCGCGACGCCATGTTCCACAATTACAAGGTCGTCTTCCTGTCGGACGCGACGGGCACCTTCGATTATCCGGATGTCGGCCAGGGCGCGCTGTCCGCCGAGGAGGTGCACCGCGCCACGCTGACGATCCTCGCATTCTCAACCGCACATGTGATGACGGCGGCCGAGATGCTGGCGCGGGTGAAGGTGGCTGACGGAGCAGCGAAGGCAGCGTAGCGAGTTCACGAACAGCGCACCGCACATTCGGTCCGCCTCTCCCCTTGTGGGAGAGGCCGGAACGCATGAAGCGAAGCGAAATGCGATCCGGGTGAGGGGTCGCGATCTCTCCGCGCAGCACGCCGCATGGAGAGATACCCCTCACCCCAACCCTCTCCCACAAGGGGAGAGGGGGCGCAGCGGTGTTCGCGGCAGCAACCTCACTTCACCAGTGAGCAGCCGCCATCGGCCAGCGGGCGGAACGCCTGGTCGGCCGGGATGGTCGCGATCAGCTTGTAATAGTCGTAGGGGTACTTCGACTCGTCCGGCTTCTTCACCTCGAACAGATACATCGGGTGGATGACGCGGCCGTCCTGGCGAATCGTGGTGTCGCCGAACAGTCTGTCCTTGCCCTTGAAGGTCTTCATCTGCGGCACCACCGCCTTGGCGTCGTCGCTGCCGGTGGCGGCAACCGCGTTGAGGTAGGCGAGCGTCGCGGCATAGACGCCGGCCTGGTTGCCGCTCGGCATCTTGCCGTTCATGCCGGGACGCGCGGCAAAGCGTTTTGCGAACGCGCGGGTATCGTCGTTCATGTCCCAGTAGAAGGCTTCCAGCAGCTGCAGGCCCTGCGCGACCTTCAGGCCCATGCCGTGGACGTCGTTCACGAACAGCAGGAACGCCACCATGGTCTGGCCGCCCTGCTGGATGCCGAACTCGGCCGCCTGCTTCACCGCATTGATGGTGTCGCCGCCGGCATTGGCGAGCCCGATCACTTTTGCTTTCGAGCTCTGCGCCTGGAGCAGGAAGGACGCGAAGTCCGACGTGCCGAGCGGATGCTTGCTCGAGCCCAAAACCTTGCCGCCGTGCTTCTCGATGTAGTTCGTCGCCTCGGCTTCAATGCCTTTACCGAGCGCATAATCGACGGTCACGAAATACCAATCCTTGCCGCCGCGCTGCATCATCGCGGCCGCGGTGGTGTTGCCGGTGGCCCAGGCGTCGTTGACCCATTGAATGGTGTTCGGCGAGCAGGCCTTGCCGGTGAGATCGGAGCTCGCGGTCGACGACGCCAGGAACGTCATCCGGCTATCGCGCAGGATGGTGTTGATGGCGAGCCCGACCGCCGAGTTGGGCACGTCGACGATGGCATCGACGCCTTCGACATCGAGCCATTTGCGCGCGATCGCCGAGCCGACATCGGCCTTGTTCTGGTGATCGGCATAGACGATCTCGACCTTGATGCCCTTGCCGCCACCGCCGAAATCCTCCGCGGCCATCCGCGCGGCTTCCACCGAACCCATGCCGTTGGTGTCCTGGAAGATGCCGGAAATGTCGTTGAGCACGCCGACGCGGACCACATCGCCGGAAATCTCCGCGCGTGCGCTGCCCGCGGCGCAGGCCAATGCCAGCGCAAGTCCAATCCTCAATCGCCCAACCCCGAAGCCCCTCATCGTCTCCCTCCCATGTTTCCTCAATCGACCTTTTGCTGGTCTTGAGCGTCTCGTCAGGCCGGCGTGATCTCGACCGGCAGGCTGCTGAGCCCGCGCAGCGTGTTGTTGAAAAGGCGCTTCGGCTCGCCGGTGATGTCGATCCTGGCGACACGACGCGCCAGCGCCGCCATCATCACCTCGCCTTCGAGACGGGCGACCAGCTGGCCGACGCACATATGGATGCCCGACCCATAGCCGACATGGCCCGACGTGCGGCGGGTGATGTCGTAGCTGTCGGGCTCCTCCCAGCGGCGCGGATCACGATTGGCCGCGGCCAGGAACATCAGCACCTTCTCGCCTTCGCCGATGCTGGCCCCACTGAGCTCGACGTCACGGGTCGTGGTACGGAAGAAAGTCTGGACCGGACTTTCGAACCGCACGGCCTCCTCGAAGGCGTTGCGCGCCAGCGTCGGATCGTTGCGCAGCTTCTGGAACTGGTCGGGGAAGCGGGCGAGGCAGTAGACGGCGGCGCCGATGCCGTTGACGGTGGTGTCGAGACCGGCTGACAGCAGCGAGCGCACCAGCAGCGGCGCTTCGGTCGCGGTAATGGCGCCGGTATCGACATGGGCGTGAATACAGGCGCCGATGCCGCCTGGGGTGAGATTGTCGCGCTGGCATTGCTCGGCAACATAGGCCTGATGCGGTGCCGAGCGCTCGATCGCCTCCTTGCGGAGCTCGTTCGGCGGACCGAAGGCATTGAACACCAGACTGGCATAGGGCAGCAGATGCTCGCGGCCCTCCGGCCTCAGGCCGAGCGCATCCGGGAAGATCGACAACGGATAGGCTTCCGCAAGGTCCGCGATCGCGTCGAAGCGGCGCTTCTCCAGCAGCGCGTCGAGGCGGGCCTCCGCGGCGGCGGCAAATTGCCCACGAAGCTGCTTCATCACGGTCGCCGACAACACCGTGCTCAGCACGGCGCGGGTCCGGGTATGGGCGGGCGGGTCGGCCTCCAGGATCAGGCTCGCCGGCCGCCACGGCTTCTCCTTGGAAAAATCGCTGAGGCCGACGCCGCGGCTGGAGCAGAAGGTCGCGGGGTCGTTCAGCACCGCATGGACCTCGGCGTAGCGCGCCACGCCATAGACATTCCACTTGTCGAGATAGACCACCGGCCCCGCCTCGCGCAGCCGCTCGTGGGTCGGGAATGGATCGGCGAAGAACTCGAGCGCGAATGGATCGACGTCGAGATGCGGGACGGACGCAGCTTCTGTTGCAGTCATCGGGACCTCCCGAGGTTTGATCTTGTCAACACGGGCCGCATATCTATTGCTCCCGAACGGTTTCGCAGCGATGATTTGAGAGATGAGCAGCCAGCCCCTCCCCCGAAAGCCCCGCCGGCCGAGACCGGCCGATCCCGCAGACGCCAGCGATGGCCCGCTGCTGGACCTTGATCGCTACGTGCCGGCGTTCATCACCTTCATCGGCAACAAGCTGTCGAACAGCGCCACCGCGTTTTACCAGAAGAATTTCGGCGTCAACGTCACCGAGTGGCGGATCATCTCGCAACTGGCGATCGAGCCGGGCATTCCCGCCTCCCGGATCTGCCAGGTGATCGGCTTCGACAAGGGGCCGGTCAGCCGCAACCTCGCGGCATTGCAGAAGCGCGGCCTGCTGACCATCCGCACCGCGCCGGACGACGGCCGTACCCATTCGATCACGCTGACAGCGCGCGGCCGCGCCATCCACGACAAGGTCATCGTCGCGGCGCTGGAGCGCGAGCGGCGGCTGCTGGCGTGCCTGAAAAAGGACGAGCGCGAGGTGCTGATCGAGCTGCTGCGCCGGCTGCACGAGAATCTCGGCGCCGTCACCGGGCAAAGCACGACCTGACGGCGCAGCCGGGCCACGGGCGGCGCGCTGCGCCCCCACGGTCTTCGCCCGATTGTCCATGCGTGCCGTTCGCGCCATGCTGCGCAACATTCTCCTCCCAAACGCGTGGCCGTTGACCGGCCCTGTCCCGATTGGGGTGGAAACTCGCATAGCTTAGTTGCTATGGCAACTAAAAATCCGTGATGCACTGCGTCGTCGGGTCGCAAGCGGAGGGACGTGACGCCGCCATCAGGTCAGGCGAGCACACTCCTCAGGCTCCCTCCCCCCTTGCGGGGGAGGGCTGGGGAGAGGGGTGGCCCCGGGCTCAACTCGAGCCGTTGCGCAACGCCACATCAACGACTTGGCTCACCGACCAACGCGTGTCCTCGTGTTCAATCGGCAGCGGAGCAAGCGGTACCCCTCTCCCTAGCCCTCCCCCGCAAGGGGGGAGGGAACCCTTCCGCCGGTGCCTTCCTTACGTCCGCCTTTTCTACCGCAATCTCAGCCCGCGCAGGCGATCGCCTCACCCGACCCGTCGTCCTCCAATACCGCCACCGCTGCGGCGCGGCGCGTCAGCACGGCGCGCTGGTTGATGTAGCCCTTGTCGGTGATCTCTCCGCCATCGACCGAGGCGGGCTCGGCCAGCAGCAGCGCACGGGTGGCATGGCCGGAGGAATGACCGCCCTGCGCCTTCAGCGCCGCCAGCCCCTGCCCGATCGCGGAACGGACCGCCGGATGGCCGATCACCTCGCTCGCGTCGGCGCTCTCGGGCAGCCCTGCCAGCGAACGGCAGGCGGCGAGGTTCGGAAACACCAGGAAGCGCACCTCGTCGCGGCCATGGCCGGTGACGACGATGTCCTGCGCGAGCGGCGCCAACGCCGCGATGCCGGTGACGCGCAAGGTGCCGACGCTGACCCAGGTGCCGGAATTGAGCTTGAAGTCCTCCGCCACGCGGCCGTCGAAGAACAGGCCGAGATCGGGCCGCGCGGGATCCGCGAAGGTGACGGCGTCGCCGATCTTGTAAAAACCCTCGTCATCGAAGGCCTCAGCGGTGAGCCCAGGCGCCTTCCAGTAGCCCGGCGTGACGTTGGGCCCGCGCACCCGCACCTCCAGCTTGTCGCCCGACGGCACCAGCTTGAGCTCGGTCCCGGGAATCGGCACGCCGATATTGCCGGAGCGTTTGGCCAGGAAGTGGCAATCGGTCGCGAGCGGCGAGGTCTCGGTCGAACCCCAGGCCGACACCATCGGCAGCCGACGGCCGACGGTCCGCAGCGACAAGTCCTCCAGCGCGTCCCACAGATTCTGCGGCAGCGCCGCGCCGGCATAGAAGGCGAATTTGGTGCCCTCGAAGAATTTTTTCCGCAGTTCGTCGTCGATGCGCAGCGCCGCGATCAGCATGTCGAAGCCGCGCGGCACGTTGAAATAGACCGCCGGCACCACGCTGCGCAGGTTGGCCAGCGAGGTCGCAAACAGGCCGGGCGTCGGCTTGCCGCCGTCGATATAGAGCGTGCCGCCGTTGCGCAGCACCAGGTTGAAATTGTGGTTGGCGCCGAAGGTGTGGCTCCAGGGCAGCCAGTCCAGGATCACAAGCTCCTCGCTACCGCCCTCGAGGAACGACCAAGTCTGCGCCTTGGCCTGCTGGCTCGAGGTCAGCATGCGCTGGGTGTTGATCACGGCCTTCGGCGTCCCTGTCGAGCCCGAGGTGAACAGGAATTTTGCGATCGTGTCCGCCGTCACCGCCGCGAACGCGTTGGCGACCTCGGGCGCTTCCGGCGTGGCAGCGACGGTACGGAACGGCAAAGCATCGGCATCGTCGGGATTGCCGCTGACGATGGTTGCGCGATGCAGCGGCTTGATTGCGCCAAGCGCCGCGGCAAAGGGCTTTGTGCTCGAAACGTAGATGGCACCGGGATCGAGCAGGCTGACCATGCTCTTCAACTTGTCGAAGTCTTTCGACATCAATGAATAGGCCGGCGAGATCGCGGCCGAGGGCACGCCGACATGCTGCGCGGCGAGCGCAAACAACGCGTGGTCGATGCCGTTGTCGGAGAGGATGACGAGCGGACGTTCAGTGCTCAGCCCCTGCGCGAGGACCCATGATGCGGCCCGCCGGACGATGCCGAGCGCGTCGCGATAGCTTACTGTGGTCCAGGGCGCCTCGGCGTTGGCGCGCTCGCCGAGAAAGACGCGGTCCGGGGCCTGCCGCGCCCAATGCTCCAGCCAGTCGCCGACGCAGCGGGCGCCTTGCTTCAGCGGCGTGGTGGAGCGGACCAGGATGCTGCCGTCGTCGCGGCTGACCGCAACGATCGCGGGCGTCGCGAACAGGCTGCTCGGATTGTCTCCGCTGGCGGCGGCCATCGTCATGGTTTCCTCCTCGCCCGTGTCTTTGCGGGATCGCGCCGCAACATGGTGCGGCGCCGCGGTCCCGGCCGGGCTCTTTGGTGATAATGTTGCGGACATCAATTGTTGTCGTCAACAACAATCTTTCCATCCCGCCTTGGGCGCGCTAGCCTTGCGGTCATGGCAGGCCAGCAAAAGACATCGCGCAAGGCGGCAGGAACGGCAGCGGCAATGCGCCGCTCCCGGTCGCATGGAGCAAATGGCGGCGCGCCCAGCGGCGACGACATCGGCCTCGACGCGCTGGTCGGTCACGCCGGCTATGCGGTGCGCCGCTTCCAGCTTTGGATCTTTCAGGATTTCATCAAGACGCTGGCGACGGTCGATATCCGCCCAACCCAGTATTCGGTGATGACCGTGATCGGGGCCAATCCGGGCCTCAGCCAGATGGCGGTGGCAAAGCGGCTCGGGATCGAGCGCGCGCGGCTGGTGCATCTGCTCGACAGCCTGGAAGAACGCGCCTTCGTCAGCCGCGTCCCCTCCGCGACCGACCGCCGCTCCCATGCGCTGCATCTGACCGGGCGCGGCAAGACCGCGCTGGCGCAGTTCAAGCGGCTCGCCGCCGAGCATGAGCGGCATGTCGCCGAGAAGATCGGCAAGGAAAACCGCGAGCAGCTGCTGCAGATCCTCGCCTGCTTCACCTGACCTCGCGACGAGATTTCGGCTTGATCAAAGCTGCCTTTAAATTGGGCAGCTACTCTTTCATGCGAGCCCGCGTTCGTTCCCGACAGGCATTTCAAGCGACTGATATTGTGCAATAATCCGTCTCACGACGGGCGCGGGCGAATTGTACACAATGGCATATTGCTTGCTTCGCTCAGGCTGCAATTCCCTTGCGGATGGCATCCGACGCCTCCCGCTCACGAGATGAGGCCAAGCACGTGACTGAAACTGTCGCCGCGATCGTCGCCGCGCACCGCGCCAAGACCATGACGCCGGCCCAAACCGTGACGCGCTGCTACCAGCGCATCCGCGAGCACAATGATCCCGCTATCTTCATCAGCCTGCGCGACGAGAAGGATGCACTTGCCGAGGCCGGGCGGCTCTCCGATCCGACGCTGCCGCTTTACGGCGTGCCGGTCGCGGTCAAGGACAACATCGACGTCGCGGGCCTGCCGACCACCGCCGCCTGCGCGGCGTTCTCGTATGTGCCGGCACAGGACTCCGCCGCAGTGGCAAAACTGCGTGCGGCCGGCGCCATCATCATCGGCAAGACCAATCTCGACCAGTTCGCCACCGGCCTGGTCGGCGTGCGCTCGCCCTACGGCATCCCCAAAAATCCGGTGCGCGGCGATCTCGTGCCGGGTGGATCGAGCTCCGGCTCCGCGGTCGCGGTATCAGCTGGACTTGTGCCGCTTGCGCTCGGCACCGATACCGCGGGCAGCGGCCGCGTCCCGGCGATGCTCAACAACATCGTCGGGCTTAAGCCGAGCCTCGGGCTGATCTCGACCAGCGGCGTCGTGCCGGCGTGCCGGACGCTCGACTGCGTCTCGATCTTCTCGCTCACCGCCGACGACGCGCTGGCCGCGCTTGCCGTGATGGCCGGGCCGGATGACGCCGATCCGTACTCGCGCGACCGGCCGCTGGCTCCGCTCGCGGCGTTTCCGGCGAAGCTGAAGCTCGGCATTCCCCAAGGCGGCCAGCTGAAATTCTTCGGCGATCATGAGGCCGAGAAGGCCTATGGCGAGGCGTGCAGGCGCTGGCGGGCGCTCGGCGCCGACTTCGTCGAGTTCGATCTCGCGCCGTTCTACGAGACCGCACGGCTGCTCTATGAGGGCCCGTGGGTTGCGGAGCGCTATCTCGTGATCCGCGACCTGCTCGCGTCGTCGCCCGAGGCGGTCCATCCGGTGACGCGCGAGATCACCGTCGGCGGATCGCGTCCCACCGCTGCGGATACTTTTTCTGCGCTGTACCGCCTCGAGGCGCTGCGCCGCGTCGCCGAGCGCAGCCTCGCACACCTTGATGCGATCGTGCTGCCGACCGCCCCGACCGTCTATTCCACCGCTGATGTGCTCGCCAACCCGATCGAGCTCAACTCGCGGCTCGGCACCTACACCAATTTCGTCAACCTGCTCGATATGTGCGGCCTGGCGCTGCCGGCCGCGATGCGGCCCGACGACGCGCCGTTCGGCATCACGCTGCTCGCCCCTGCCGGCCGTGACGCGGAGCTTGCCAGTATTGGCCGCGTCTTCCATGCCGACACTGGACTTACCCTCGGCGCCAATTCACTTCCGCAGCCGCCGCTCACGGCCGCGCCGACGCGGGCCGGCCCCGGTGACATCACCATCGCGGTGGTCGGCGCGCATCTCTCCGGCATGGCGCTGAACCACGAGCTGACGACGCTCGATGCGCGCCTGCTGGAAGAGGCGGTCACCGCGCCGGACTACAGGCTGTATGCACTCGACACCACGCCGCCCAAGCCCGGCATGCTGCGCATCGAGGCCGGCGCGGGCCATGCGATCAAGCTCGAGCTGTGGGCGATGTCACCGGCAGCGTTCGGAAAATTCGTCGCCGCGATCCCGCCGCCGCTGTCGATCGGCACGATCAGGCTCGCCGACGGACGGCAGGCCAAGGGCTTCATCGTCGAGCCTGCCGCGATTCATGGTGCGAGCGATATTTCATCCTATGGCGGCTGGCGGGCGTTCATGACGGAGAAGACGAAAGCCTAGCCGCTCCGGCGGCACGCTCCCTCGCCCCGCAAGCGGGGCAAGGTAAGAAGAAGCTACACCGACACCGCGTAGGTCTCGTATTCCCCGCGCACCTGCTCGATATGGGCGCGCATCGCCGCGGCGGCGCCTGTCTTGTCGCCGCGCATGATGGCGACGACGACGCGGTCGTGCTCGGCGTGGGATTTTGCCAGACGCCCGAGATTGCGGAACTGGGCGCGGCGGAACGGCTGCACGCGCACCCGCGTCGCCAGCGTGATCTCGGCAATATAGGCGTTCTGCGACCCGGCATAGATCGCGTTGTGGAAGCGCTCATTGACCTCGTGGAAGCGTTCGGGATTGCCGGTATAGCTCAGCACCCGCAATTCCTCGTGGATCGCTTCCAGCGCGTGGCGCTCCGCCGGCGTCATCCGCTCGGCGGCAAGGCCGGCGCAGATCGCTTCCAGCTCGGCCATCGCCTCGAACATGCCGGTGAGCCGTTCAAGCGAGGGCCGCGCCACGACGGCGCCGCGATGCGCGCGGGCATCGATCAGGCCGCTCGCGGCAAGCTGCCGCAGCGCTTCGCGCACCGGGGTGCGCGAGACGTTGAATCGCCGCGCAAGGTCGGTCTCGTCGAGCCCGGCCCCCGGCGGCAGCGTGCCGCGCACGATCTCGTCGGCAAGCTGCAGCCGCAGCTCTTCGGCACGGGTGACCTTGTCGACCAGCGACGACGGCCGATCGATGCGGCGCACCGTCATCTCGGATTCTGCGCCCTGCGGCAGATCGTCCAGGCTCATCCTCGATAGCCCTTCAAGCACCTTTGGGTTCATCGATGACGCTGACATGGGCCGCGACGATTCTCCAGCCCTCGGGGAAACGAATCCAAGTCTGCATCTGCCGCCCCACCCTACCCGGTGCGCTGTCCCGGTAGAACAGCGTCGAGGCGATCGCGGTGTCGCGGCCATAGGTCGTGATCACGGTCCGCTCGATCTTGCGCATCAGCCCGACCGGTGAGCGTCCGGCGCGAAACGCCATGATCTCGGCATAGCCATAGAGGTTCTCGCCAATGCCGTAACGCAGCGTACGGCGGTCGTCGCGGAACAACTCGTCGAGCACGGCAACATCGTTCGAGACCAGCGCTTTCTCATATCGCTGGAACTGCGCGGTGACCTCGGCGACCACATCGGGAAGATCGATATCCATATCAGAGTCCTCTCGGCGCCGGCGCGGCCACAACGCCCATCTGTTCCAGCGCGTAGGCGACCCGCAGTGCGACGTCCTCGCGCCAGGGCGCCGCGATGATCTGCACACCGATCGGCATCGGTTCGAGCGGTACCGGCACGGCGACCACCGGCAGGCCGATGAAGGAGATCGGCTGGGTGTGGATGCCGATATTGGCGCGCACCGGAAGCTCGACGCCGTCGAGCGTGAAATTGGCCTGGCCGATCTTCGGCGCGGTGCACGGCGTTGCCGGGGCCAGGATCACGTCGACCGACTGGAACAGCTCCAGCACCCTGGCGCGATACCAGCGGCGGAATTTCTGCGCCTTGTCGACATAGACCGCCGGGATCATCGCGCCCGCAATGAGACGGTCGCGCACCGCCGGATCGAAATCGTTGGGACGCTCGCGCAGGTGATCGAGATGCAGCGCGGCACCCTCGGTCGTGGTGATGATGTAGGCCGCGGCACGGGCGCGCGCCGCTTCGGGAAGCTCCACGGTCCGCGTGGCACCGAGCGCCTTCGCGACGCGCGCGACCGCCTCTGCCGCCTCCGGAAACAGATTCTGCTGGAAATAGCCGCCGGCGATCGCAACCCGCAGCCCGCCAATATCATTGGCAAGTAATCGCACGGTCGGCTCGACCGACTGCACGATGCAAGCCGGATCATCGGCATCAGGTCCCTGCATGGCGTCATAGACGAGCGCGAGATCCTTCACGCTGCGCGCCAGCGGGCCGAGATGATCGAGGCTGGCGACGAACGGATAGGACCGCGCGCGCGACAGCCTGCCGTAGGTCGGCTTCAGGCCGAACGTGCCGCAGAACGACGACGGCACGCGGATCGAGCCGTTGGTATCGGAGCCGAGCGCGATCGGCACCAGCGCGCCGCCGACGGCGCTGCCGGAGCCGCCGGAGGAGCCGCCGGTCATCCGCGCCGGATCATGCGGATTGCGCGACGGACCGTCATGCACGTTCTCGCCGGTGAAGTCGTAGGCGTATTCGCCCATGTTGAGCGCGCCGACCAGCACCGCACCGGCCGCTTCCATCCGTTCGATCAGCGTCGCGTCGCGCGGCGACGGCGGCAGGTCGCGGTTGATCTTCGAGCCGGCGCGGGTCGGAAGACCCTGCACATCGAACAGGTTCTTCACCGCGAACGGAACGCCGGCGAGCGGGCCGACCGGCTGACCGGCCGCGATCGCGGCATCGACCGCGCTGGCCCTGGCACGCGCGCGATCGGCGGTGACGTCGGTGAAGGCATTGAGGACCTTGTCATGCGCCGCGATCCGCGCGAGCGCAGCCTCGGTCGCGGCAAGAGCCGTGATCTTGCGGCTCGATACGGCCTGCGCGGTCTCGGCGGCCGACATGGAAGCGGGAATTTCGGACATCGCGATCTCAGGTCGAATAGACGGCGGCCGACACGACGTCGTCCGGCAGCGGGAAGTCATCGACCAGCCGCGCCAGCCGCAGCGAGACGTCGAGATTGGCGCGCACCGCCGGACGCCAGGCGTCCTCCAGCGGCAACGCCATCGCGCGGGCGACGGCGTTCATGTAATCGTCCAGATGATCGGTCATTTCGCTCCCAATGAGTTTCTCAAGCGACCGGCAGCGGCGGATGCGGGATCGCCGTCAGCAGCTCCCTTGTATAGGCATCCTGCGGATTGCCCAAGACGTGTTCGGATGTGCCCTGCTCCACGATGCGACCGGCGCGCATCACGATGACGCGATCACACAGCAGGCGCACGACATTGAGGTCGTGCGACACGAACAAATAGCTCATGCCCATCGACTGCTTGAGGTCCTGCAGCAAATTGAGCACCACCGCCTGCACCGAGACGTCAAGCGCCGCGGTCGGCTCGTCGAGGATCACGAGCTTCGGGTGCAGCGCGATGGCGCGCGCGATGCCGACGCGGGCCTTCTGGCCGCCGGACAGCTGGTGCGGGAAGCGATCCAACAGATTGACCGGCAGGCCGACCAGCCGCGCAAGCTCCTCGCAGCGGTCGCGGAGCGCATCACGCCCCTTGATGTCGCCGAGCTGCATGATCGGGTCCGCGATCGCGCGCGCCGCGGTAAAGCGCGGGTTGAGGCTGTCGGTCGGATCCTGAAACACCATCTGGATCTGGCTGCGCCGCGGCAGCCGCGCGAAGGACTGCGGCGCGATGCCGCCGATGTCCTCGCCATCGAACATGATGCGGCCGGAAGTCTGGTCCAGCAGCCGCATCACCATCATCGACGTCGTCGACTTGCCGCAGCCGGATTCGCCGACCAGCCCGACGCTCTCGCCGTGGTCGATCGAGAAACTGATGCCGTCGACGGCGCGGAAGGTCTCCTCCTCGACCGGCGGCTTGCGCCCGAACAACTTTGCGAGCACCCCGCCCGCGCCCTGGCGCGGATATTCCTTGACGAGCTTTTCGACCAGCAGGAGGGGTTGCTTCTGCTCCCTCTCCCCGTTCTTCACGGGGAGAGGGTTGGGGTGAGGGGCTGTATCCGCGAGCACAGTATGCGGAGAGTCCCCCTCACCCGCCACGCTCCGCGAAGAGTCCTCCTCCGGCAACAGATCCCGCAACGACACACCGAGCCGCGGCGTCGCGCGCATCAGCTTCCGGGTGTAGGCGTGCCGGGGCGCGGCGAAGATATCGGCCGACTTGGCGGTCTCGACCACGTGGCCCTTCTCCATCACCACGACGCGGTCGCAATAGGCGGCGGCGAGGCCGAGGTCATGCGTGATCAGGATCGTCGACATCGAGCGGCGCCGGGTCAGCTCGACGATCAGATCCATCACCGCCTTCTGGGTGGTGACGTCGAGCCCGGTGGTCGGCTCATCGGCGATCAGAAGCTGCGGATTGCAGGCCAGCGCCAGCGCGATGACGACGCGCTGGCACATGCCGCCCGACAGCTCGAACGGATAGGCATGATAGCGCTCGCGTGCGCGCGCGATCTTGACCTGCTCCAGCGCCTCGATCGCCTTTTCGCCGCGATCGGTGACCTGGGCCTGCTGGACGTGCTGGCGCAACACGTCCTCGATCTGGTGCCCGACCTTGCGGATCGGATTGAGGGCGGCGCGTGGGTTCTGGAAGATCATCGAGACTTCGCGGCCGCGCAGATCGCGCATCTGGCTCTCGGTCGCCGACTTGACGTCGATGCCGGAAAACATCACCGAGCCCTCGGCGATCCGGCCGGCGCGATCGAGGATCCGCATCACGGCATAGGAGGTCACCGACTTGCCGGAACCGGACTCGCCGACGATGCCGACGGTCTCGCCCTTGCCGACGGATATGTTGACGTGCTGCACCGCCTTGACGATGCCGCGACGCGTCGTGAACTCGACCGTGAGGTCGCTGACGTCGAGCAGCGGCTGAGCGGTCATGCGCGCCTCCCCTCATGGGGCGCGTCATCCAAAAATCCGCAAAACAACCCCATGCAAAGGAGCGGAGCGGTAGCACGACACCGGACCGGGACAGGCATCACGTCCTCCGCTGCGGGTCGACGATGTCGCGCAGGCCGTCGCCGAGCAGGTTGAAGCAGAACACCGCGATCATCAGCGCCAGGCCCGGGAACAGCGCGATCCACCATTCGCCCGACACCATGAAGCCGGCGCCCTCGGCGACCATGATGCCCCACTCGGCGGTCGGTGGCCGGACGCCGAGGCCGATAAAGGAAAGGCCCGCGGCGTTGAGGATCGCATAACCCATGGTCAGCGACATCTGCACGATCATGATCGGCATGATGTTGGGCAGGATGTGCCCGAGCAGAATGCGGTATTCGCCATTGCCGGACAGCCGCGCCGCCTGCACGAAGCCGGCGTTGCGGCGGACGTTGGCCTCGGCGCGCGCGACGCGGGCGTAGAGTGGGAAGTTCACGATCGCGGTCGCGATGATGATGTTCTGCACGGTGTTGCCGAGCGCCGCGACGATGCCCATCGCCAGCACGAACAGCGGAAACGCCATGATGGTGTCGGCGATGCGGCCGACGATGCGGTCGGTCCAGCCGCCGAAATAGCCGGCGGCGATGCCGGCCAGCCCGCCCATCAGGAACACCAGCACCACGGAGGCAACCGCGATGAAGGTGTCGAGCCGCGTGGCCACGATGACGCGGCTGAAGATGTCGCGGCCGAGCTGGTCGGTGCCGAACCAGTGCGCGGCGGACGGCGGCTTCAATGCTGCCGCGGTGTCGGAGGCGAGCGGGTCGTACGGCACGACGTAGGGCCCGAACAGGGCGGCAAACAGGATCAGGACCAGCAGCGCGAAGGCAAAGCCGGTGACCTTGTTTTCGCTCAAAACGTAGCGGGTCTGCTCGAACATCGCGGCAAGGGCCGACGTGCGGGCGGGACCTGCGGGCTCGACGGTTGGAGCTACGGTACTCATGCTCTAGCCCTCCAGCCTGACGCGGGGATCGATCACGCCGTAGAGGATGTCGATCAGGAGATTGAGCAGCACGTACATGACCGCCATGGTCAGCACGAAGCCCTGCACCGGCGCGAAGTCGGACGCGATCAGCGCCTCGACCGCGTAGGAGCCGATGCCGGGCCAGGCGAACACCTTCTCCACCAGCACATTGGCGCCGAGCAGGAAGGAGAACACCATGCTGAGCGTGGTGATGACCGGCAGCATCGCGTTGCGGAAGGCGTAGGTGACGATCACCTTGCCGGGCGACAAGCCGCTGGCGCGCGCGGTGCGGACGAAGTCGGACGCCAGCACCGCCAGCATCGAGGCGCGCGTCATCCGCGCGATCGGCGCCAGCGAGAAGATCGCGAGCGTCACCGCCGGCAGGATCAATTGGCTGAGCGCGGAACGAAACGCCTCGAAGTCCCGCGCGATCAGCGTGTCGACGAGATAGAAGCCGGTGACCGTCGGCGGTGCGCTAGTGAACACGTCGAGCCGGCCGAGCGGCGCCGGCGACCAGCCGAGCCGGAAATAGAACACATAGACCAGCACGAGCCCGGTGAAGAACACCGGCAGCGACACGCCGGCCGTGGTGGTGACGCGGCAGAGATGGTCAATCCAGGAGCCCGGCCGCGTCGCCGCCAGCACGCCGAGCGGAATCGCGATCACGATGGAGACGACGAGGCCGAGCAGAGTGAGCTCGGCCGACGCCGGCAGGCGGTTGCGCAGCTCGGCTGCCACCGGCTGGCCCGTGGTGAGCGATGTGCCGAGATCGCCGTGGGCGAGATCGTTGGTGTAGCGGACGAACTGCTCGATCAGCGGCTTGTCGAAGCCGAGCTTCTTCCGGATCTGGTCGACCGCCTCCTTGGTGGCCGCGGGGCCAGCAAAATACGCCGCGGGATCGCCCGGCAGCGCACGCGTCAAAAGGAACGTCACGATCACGACCCCGATCAGCGACGGGATCGCGAACAGCAGCCGCTTGCCGATCAGGGTCAGCATGGCGTGCTCCCGGCTGGATCGCGCAAAGCCACAACGGGACTGGACGGGCTCCCTCCCCCACAAGGCAGGACAATCGCATATGGGACGCACGAGCTTATCGGCTGGCTTACTTCGCCTCTCCCGCTTGCGGGGGAGGCCGACGCGATCGAAGAGCGCGGCGGGTGGGGGCTCTCTCCACTCAGGGATTCCCAATGTGGAAGCACCCCCACCCCGCCCTCCCCCGCAAGCGGGAGAGGGAGCCTGAGAAGCGTGCTCACCTCACTAACGAGGTCGACACACGCGAGTGCGTCGCGCGCGCTCATCACCGCCTCACCCCTTCGCCATCGCGCGATAGTCCAACCGGCGGTGGAACCAGTATTCGTAGCCGGTCACGTTCTTCTGCATCGCGACGTTGACGAAGGGCTGATAGAGCGGGATGCGCGGGATGTCGGTGAAGGCGAGATCGACGAAACCCTTGACGTCAGCGTCGTAGGCCGCGGTGTCGCCGTTCGCGGCGGCGATGCGCGCGCCGTCGATGAGCTTGTCCATCTCTGATGACTTGTAGCTCATCGTGTTGAAGATCGAATTGTTGCCGTGATAGCACCAGTAGAAGAAGTACTCGGGGTAATCGAGCCAGCCCGAGAACACGTTGGTGAACAGCGGCATTTCCTTCTTGGTGAGCTCGGTGCGCCAATTGGCGCCGGGCACCTTGTTGATCGTGGTCTTGATGCCGAGCTGCGCGAGGCTCTCCTGCACCAGCACGCAGAGCGGCTCGTTGACGCCAGCGAAATTCAGGTCGAACGAGATCGTGGTCTCGAAACCGTTGGCGTAGCCGGCCTCAGCGAGCAGCGCCTTGGCCTTCTCCATGTCGGTGTAATATTTCGTCGGCTGCGGCCAGGCGACCTCGGTCGGCTTGTCCTTTGCCGCGCCGAACATCGGGTTGGCGAGACCGAACAGCACCGCATCCATGATCTTCTGATACGGCATCGCGTAGGCCATCGCCTGCCGCACCTTGGGATTGTCGAACGGCGGCTTGGTCACGTTCATGCCGATATACTGGATGCCGTTGGAGAACGGCAGCGACACCACGTTGAGCTTGCCGTTCGCCTTCATCTCCTGGAAATCCTTGAACGGCAGCTCGTAGGAGATGTCGGCGTCGCCGCGCTCGAGCAGCGCACGGCGGTTGCCGGCCTGCGGCACCATGCGCCAGATCACGCGCTTGATCTTCGGCAGCGGACCGCAGACCCAATCGTCGTTGCGCTCCATGACGACTTCGGTGCCGGCGGTCCACTTGGTCACCCTGTAGGCGCCGGAGCCCGCGGTCTGCTGCTTGGTGAATTCGAGACCCCAGGGATCCTTCTCGCTGGCGTTCTTCTTCACCAGTTCGGAGTTGACGACGCAGGGCACGATGACAGCGAGGTCGGGGATCGTCAGCTTGTCCTTCTTCAGGAAGTCGACGCGCACCGTGGTGTCGTCGACGATCACGAACTGCTCGGGCTTGGTCAGCGAGCCCGCGCTCATCTGGAAGGTCGGGAAGCCGCCGACAGAGACGGCACGGTCGAGCGACCATTTGACGTCCTTCGCCGTCACCGGCGCGCCGTCGTGGAACTTGGCGTTCTTGCGCAGCTTGAAGGTGACCGACATGTCGCCGATGTTGATGTCCTCGGCGAGCTCGGGCTTAAACTTGTCGCGGTCGTAATAAGGCACACCGCCCGGACCGCTCTTCATCTCGTGGCTGATCAGGCGGTCGTAGCAATTCCACGACACCTCGTAGCCCGGCACGTTGGTGCCGACGCCATGGATATCGAGATTGTTGGGACCGCCTTCGGAGACGATCAGCAGCGTCTCGGAGCGCGCATCGGCCTTGGCCGGCGACCAGATCGCCGGCGCGGTCGGCGCCAGAGCCCCCGCGGCCAGTCCGGACACCGATTTGAGGAAATCGCGACGCTTCATGTGATGCTCCAACGCCTTGGGAAACGGCCTTGGAACTCAGATCGCAAGGATTGTGCCAACCCTTAACGAAACGTTATGAGGCGCTAATACGCTGTAGAGATGGAGGAAATCGTCAAAGGTATTTTGAGCTGGCCTCAGTTACCAATTGACGATTGCATACAAAGGCCGACAATCTGCCCAATTAACGAGCAAACATCGGCGCTGCTCGCTTTATGGCCGATGTTCGATGCTGCCGCACGACCGGTATTATGGCGCAAACACCACAAGCGGGGTCATAGAGGTGATCGGGTTATGTGGCCTTATTGATCGTTGGTGCCATTGCCTTCAATGGTTTGGGACATTGCCCCAAGCGTGACCCCATCCCTGCTGAAGAACCGCGCACCGGCGTCTCCACCAAAAATGAAGCGGAAGTTTACGACGCGGGTCTCTGGAAAGCGTCCTGATACTCGATGCGGCCGAAGGCCCAAATCGCGGTTTCCCCAGCTTGCAGCGCCGCTTTTCTCTCAGGCGTAATTTCGAAAGGTAGGTTTATGACAACCGACGCAGTCTCAGCCCCCGGAGGAATTGTGACTATAATTACCCGCTGGTCGCCATTTGGGTCCCTGGAAAACTCACTTCGGGGAAACGATCCATAGGCTACCGCCCCTACATTTGTGAGTTTGTAAGCGGGCGTCTGCCCGTAGTTTTTTAGATGGATATGAACGACTGGAACTTCCGGTCCATTCAAATTGCGAATGAAAGCGTCACTGACAAAAACGTAAGCGCGAAGTTGCCGTTCAGCGGTCTTGTCGGCGTTCGTTACCAATCTGGCAGTGGCCAGCCAGAGCATCCAAGTGACAATGCCCAATAGCCATTCACCGGGCTTGATTCCAAGGACCGTTACTTCGGGAGTGTGCTCGCCTCCATGCTGATTCTTCTGTTCACTAGCAGCGCTTATTGGAGGAGCGGGCGGATGATTGGAGGCATCTTGGCTGCTTACGGAATCTTTGGCTTGCTCCTTCGTCTGGGCATTTGGAATTTGACTATAGGGATGCTTTAAGGGCCACAGCGACACGACCGCCAAAGCAAGGGCAACGATGATCGCCCACAGCAACTCCCTTGGTAAAGGCCACATTCCCATCCCCCAAATAGACCGATACTACCTATTGGGGTTCCGTAGCCGCAATACACCTAAAAGCCAATTCCGCGAAGCCAGGATTACAATGAAGCTCAAGCGTGGATCGTTTGCGGCAAACTTCTTGCGTGCGTTGCGGAGCTTGAGCTTGAACAAGTCGTTTTGGAGGAAATCTGAATCCAATGCCCAGAGTCTTGCTGATCGCCATTGCGACCGCTTTTACGTTTCAGAGCGCTAGCGCCCTCACTGGGTTGGAACTTAAGAAGGCGTGTGATCAGAAATCCGGCGTCGGGAATACCGTATGCCTTGTGTATTCGCGTGGCTTCATTGACGGCTTCGTGACCGGAAGGATTGTCGGGAAAAACGACGTTACTGTTTGCCTTCCCAAGGAAGGCGTGGCCGCAGAACAAGCCCGACTTATCGTCGAAAAGTATCTACGGGATAATCCGGAGCAACTACACCAAGAAGCGGGCCTGTTGGCTGCGAGCGCCATAGTTGGCTCGTTTCCGTGTCATTGAAATTGCTTGTGGCGTTTGCGCAATAATACCGCCGTATGAGAAGCTAGTCCGGCCAGATCAGCTCCTGCAATTGCACGAAGTCATCGACCCGGTCCGGCCAACCCTCGATGCAGATGTGCCGGAGCGGATCGCTGGCCGAGTGCAGCATCAAGAGCGCCATCAGCCGCCGCTTCAACGCGAACGTCACCTCGGCACGCGGGATGCCGAAACCGTCGAACAGGCTGCGCACCCGGCGGGGATGCCCGGCGGCCATGAAGGCGCTGGGGCCGAGCAGGTCGTACTCACCCCACCCCGTCCGGACGTCGCCGAAGTCGATCAGGCCGGAGACGTGCCAGCCGTCGGCCCGGCGTCCGAGCAGAAAGTTCTCCGGGATGTATTCGCCGGTCAGGATCACCGGCGGCGCGGTCATCGGGATCAACTCAGTGGCGTCACGCAGGAGATCGCCGAGCGAGGTGAGGAATTTCGCCGGCAGGCCGAGCCGTTCGTGCCGGGTCCGGCACTGCGCAATCTGGGTGCGCATGAAGGCCTCCCAGCGCGGCTCGATCGCGAGCAGGCTGCCGGGCGGCACGCGCTGCACCTCGGCAATCACGGCCCCGATCTCGGCGAGCACGCGCTCCCGCTCGGCTTCCGACAGCGACGGCCACACCTCCGAGCCGACGGTGCCGGCGAGGTGCGTGATGACGAGATAGGGCCAGCCGTCACGCTCGCCCTCTGCGACCAGGTCGGGAATCGGAATGCCGAGCCGTCCGCGCAACGCCGCGAGCGCGCCGCGCTCGGACACGAATTGCGGGCGCAGAAACGGCGGGAAGAGTTTCAGGATCAGGCCATCGTCCAGGGCGACAACCAGATTGGTGCCGGTCGAGAACACATGCGGCGCGACGCACGACAGCCCGTGGCCATCAGCAATATCGCGCGCGACCGGCAGCCAGCGCGACGTGTCGCTGCGCCAGGCGCGGTAGCTGTCGTAGTTGGTGAGGGAAGGAAGATGCATTCGCGCGCGGCCTCTCAACGCTGTCGTCCTGGCGAAAGCCAGGACCCATAACCACCGAATTTGATTGTAAGCGGGATCGCGGCCCTAGCCTCGCGCAACGATGAGCAGCCGGGGTAATGGGTCCTGGCTTTCGCCAGGACGACCCTGAGTGTGTGGCGCCGCTTGCGAGCGATACATTCACATCCTCTCAGGATGACGGAGAAACAGTTGAGCAGTCTGGATGCCCCTCACCGATCCGGATTGGCGCGCTCGAACTGGCGCAAGAGGCGGTTGCCGCGCTCGACGGCGTTGTCCATCGCGGCCTGCGCTGAACGCTTGCCGGCGAACACCTGCTCGAGCTCCTCCTCGATCACGTCGCGGATCAGGACGAACGAGCCGAGGCGGATGCCCTTCGAATGGTCGGTCGGCGGCTTCAGCGTCACCTCCTCGATCGAGATCGAGGCGCCGGGATTGCGATCGTAGAAACCCTGCGCGCGGGTGAGATCGAATGCGGCGCGGGTGATCGGCAGGTAGCCCGTGTTCTGGTGCCAGGCGGCCTGCACCTCCGGCCGCGACAGATAGGCGAAGAACTTCGCCACGCCGGCGTATTCGGCGCGCGGCCGGTCGCGCAGCACCCACAGCGTCGCGCCGCCGATGATCGAGTTTTGCGGCGCGCCCTGCACGTCGGGTTCGTACGGCATCATGCCGTAGCCGACCTCGAATTTGGAATTGGCCCTGATGTCGGCGCGCGTACCCGACGAGCCGATGAACATGCCGCATTCGCCCTTCTGGAAACGCGGCTCGGCCGCCTGCCCGCGGCCGCTGTAGTCGAAGGTCTTGTCGGCCTGCCATTGCGCGAGCTGCGCGATGTGGCGCACCACCAGCGGATTGTTGAAGATCAGCTGGGCGTCGAGCCCGGAAAACCCGTTGGCCTTGGTTGCGATTGGCAGATTGTGGAAGGCGGAGAAGTTCTCGACATTGATCCAGGACGGCCACGACGTGGTCACGCCGCACATCGCGCCCGCCGCGCGCAGCCGCTTGGCCACGACGCCGAGCTCCGGCCAGGTCCTCGGCGGCACACTCGGATCGAGCCCGGCGGAGCGGAACATATCCTTGTTGTAGTAGAGGATCGGCGTCGAGGCATTGAAGGGGAACGACAGCATGTTGCCGTCGACGTCGGCATAGTAGCCGGCCACCGCGGGCAGATAGGCCGACGGCGCGAATGCCTCGGATTGATCGCGCATCAGCTCGAACACCGGATAGATCGCGCCGCGGGCCGCCATCATAGTTGCGGTCGCGATCTCGTTGACCTGTACGATCGCCGGCTGGCTGCGCGAGCGGAAGGCGAAGATCGCCGCGGTGACGGTCTCGGTATAGTTGCCCTTGTAGGCGGGCACGATCCGGTAGTCGGATTGCGAGGCGTTGAAATCGGCGGCAAGCTTCTCGAGCTGCTTGCCGAGCTCGCCCGACATCGCGTGCCACCACACGATCTCGGTGGCCGCCCGCGCCGGCGACACAAGCAGAAGAGCCGCGACGACGAGGTGCAAAAGCTTCAAGGCGAGCTTCAAAGCGAACTTCACGACGAGCCGTTCCCGGATGCCAACACGCCCTCATAAGGCGCTACAACCGCAGATTCAACCGACACCACAGGTTGCACCGCGGATTTAACGTTTGGCCGATGGCGAACCAGCGCCATTCTGCTAAAATTGCGTTGAACCTTTTCTTCCCGCCCTGGACACAAATCACAAGGGGAATTGTAGCCTGTGTACCGCCGCGCCGGCCTTTCGCGGATAACGATGCTTGCCGTCGCGCTGTCATGGGCAGCGGTCCCGGCGAGCGCTTTTGCGCGCGAATTCCGTACCGCCGATACCCAGAATGAGGACTATCCGACCGTCCAGGCGCTGAATTACATGGACCGCCTGATCGCTGAACGCACCGCCGGCCGGCACCGCATCGTGGTCTTCCATTCCCGCCAGCTCGGTGAGGAAAAGGAGACGCTGGAGCAGACCCGGGCCGGCGCCATCGACCTGAACCGGACCAATGTCGCGCTGATCGGGACAATGGTGCCGTCGGTCAACGTGCTGGCAATGCCGTTCCTGTTTCGATCGCCCGAACACCTGCAGAACGTGCTGGATGGACCGATCGGCAGCGAGATCCTGAACAGTCTCGGGGCTCACGGCTTCGTCGGGCTGGCCTTCTACGATTCCGGCGCCCGCTCGATCTACAACAGCGTCCACCCGGTCCATTCGCTCGACGACGTCAAGGGACTGCGGTTGCGCGTGCAGCAATCCGAACGGATGTCGGACGTGATGCGCGCGCTCGGCGCCCAGCCGGTCCAGATGCCCTACGGCCAGGTGCTGACCGGATTCGCCACCGGGCTGATCGACGGCGCCGAGAACAACTGGGCGTCCTTCGTCACCACCGGTCACTACAAACACGCCCGCTACTACACGTTGACCCAACACACCTTCAGTCCGGACGTGCTGCTGATGTCGCAAAAGGCCTGGGCCAGCCTCTCGCCGGAGGAGCAGGCGATCTTCCGCGAGGCCGCGCAGCGCTCCAGCGTCTACATGCGCGAGAGGTGGCGGGAGCTCGAGGAGCGCTCGCGCAAGCAGGCGGAGCTGGCGGGCGTCGAGATCGTGACCGATATCGACCGCAAGCCGTTCGAAGCTGCAATGGCCGGCATCTACGCCAGGGCCGAGCGCGATCCCGCGACATCAGCGCTGATCGAACGCATCCGCAACATGGAGTAACCGGATCTTGGACGCATCAAAGCAGGACGGGACGATGCGACGGCGGGCGGCCTTCGGGCCGCAGGGCCGTTTCCGCATCGTCCAGCTGCTGCGTGCGGTGCCGATCCGCTGGCGCATCCTTTCGATCGCCCTGCTCAACTCCGCGGTCGTGATCGTGCTGGCGGTGCTGATCTGGAACGGCTCGAAGGTGCTCGGCTCGGCCTGGGAGGACGTCCGCCAGGTGCGGGAATCCGACAAGATCCTGGCCAAGCTCGAAAGCGAGACCAGCCGCCTGCAGAACCTGATCCACCGCTACATCAATCAGCCGAGCCCGGACCTGTTCGCCGAAATCCTGCTGCTCCGCGAGGCCGTGCTCGGCACGCTGACGAACCGGGCCTCGACCGACCCGATGCTGTCAGGCTCGGTCGAGCAGCTGGAGCGCGTCACCAGCCGCTTCCTCGACGGCTTCGGCGAACTGCGCACCGTGCAGACCAGGATCGCCAAGACCTATGACGAGCAGGTGCTGTCGCCGACCAAGGACATGGCCGGGCTCTATTCGATCATCGAGGGCGCGACCGGCCATCGCGATGCACTGATCTGGCCCGCGCTCGGCAAGTCGCGCGAAGCGTTCACCTCGCTGCTGGTCGCCGCGAACGCCTACTATCTCTCGCTTGCCTCCTCGTCGGCCGAGGAAGCCCGCCGCAACATCGATACGATCGAGAAGACGATTCCCGTCATGACCGATCTGGCCGAAAACGATCTGCAGCGGATGGCGCTGGCGCGGCTCAAGGTCAAGACCGCCGAGCTGCGCGACGGGCTCGGCAAGCTCAGCGAGCAGCTCAGCAACCGCACCGATCTGCTGCGCAACTCGATCGACGCCAGCCAGGCGGATGCGATCGGCGCGATCGACGATCTCTCGGTCAAGATGCGCCAGCGCGAGCAGAAGGCGCAGGAGACGTTCGACAAGACGCTGACCTCGATCTCGCGCCGGGTGCTGTCGATCGCCGTGATCTTCCTCGGCGTCATCATGTCGGCCGGCGTCATGATCGCGCTGTCGATCCGCCTGCCGCTGGCGCAGATCATGGCCGCGATGCGCACCATCACCTCTGGGGATCTCGACCGGCCGGTGCAAGGCACTTCGGCCAAGGACGAGGTCGGCGCCATGGCGCGTGCGGTCGAAGTGTTCCGCGAAAACGCGATCGCCAAGCGCAAGACCGAGGACGAGCTGCGCACCGCCAAGGAGGAGGCCGAAAGCGCGCTGCTCGAGCTCAATACCGCGCAGCAGAACCTGATCGATGCCGAGCGTCTCGCCGCGCTCGGCGGCCTCGTCGCCGGCGTCGCCCACGAGGTCAACAATCCGATCGGCATCAGCCTGACGGTGGCCTCGAGCTTCGCCCGCCGCAGCGAGATGTTCGAGAACGACCTGAAGACCGAGCCGCTGCGCCGCTCCAAGCTCGACGAGTTCGTGCGCGCCTCGCGTGACGCATCGCAGCAACTGGTCGCGAACCTGACGCGCGCCGGCGAGCTGATCCAGTCGTTCAAGCAGGTCGCCGTCGATCGCTCGCATGCCGAGCGCCGCCAGTTTGCCTTGAGCGAATCCACCGACCAGATCGTGGCGAGCCTGCGGCCGGTGCTGAAGAAGGCCGCGATCGCGCTCTCGGTCGATGTGCCCGAGGGGCTCTTGATCGACGGTTATCCCGGCGCCTATGGCCAGATCTTAACCAATCTTTTCCTCAACGCCGTCAATCATGCCTTCGCCGATGGCCGCTCCGGCACCATCACCATCTCGGCGCGCGGGCGCGGCGCCGACGATGTCGAGATTATCTTCGCGGACGACGGGGCTGGCATGACGCCGGACGTGCAGCGGCAGGCGTTCGACCCGTTCTTTACGACGCGCCGCAACGAAGGTGGTACGGGCCTCGGCCTCCACATCGTCTATAACCTCGTCACCCAGCAGCTCGGTGGACGCATGATGCTGGAGTCAAGGGTAGGACAAGGCACCACTTTTCGCATTATCATGCCCAGGATCGCCAAAGGACAGCCCATGGGCCAGCCCACGATCACTGACGCAGCAGCCGACGGAACCAGTCAATGGCCGAACAGGACGATGTCCTCCAACTGATCGACGATACCGAGAGCCCCCCGGAGGACTCGTCGGCCCGCAAATGGAAGATCGCCGTTATCGACGACGATCACGCCGTCCATGAAGGCACCCGCTTCGCGCTGAGCGATTACAACCTGAACGGTTCGACGCTGGAGATCCTCTCCGCCTACTCTGCGGCCGAAGGCCGCACGCTGATGCGGGACAACCCCGACATCGCAGCCGTGCTGCTCGACGTCATCATGGAGACCGACGTCGCCGGCCTCGAGCTCGTCGAGTTCATCCGCAACGAGATCAGGAACGAGACCGTGCGCATCATCCTGCGCACCGGCCAGCCCGGCCAGGCGCCGGAACGGCGCGTCATCGTGCAATACGACATCAACGACTACAAGGCGAAGACCGAGCTCACCGCCGACAAGCTGTTCACGTCGCTGACGGCCGCGCTGCGCAGCTATCAGCAGCTCGAGCGCATGGTGCAGACGCGGCGCGGGCTCGAGATCATCATCGACGCGGCCTCGACGCTGTACGATTTCAAGTCGATGCAGCGGCTGGCCGAGGGCGTGCTGACCCAGCTCGCCTCGCTGCTCAACGTCGACTGCGCCGGCATTCTGGTGCTGCGCGACGACGGCAATTCGGCCGCGGCCGATTTCTCGGTGCTGGCCTGCTCGGGCTGCTACAGCCGCTTCATCGGCACCACCTCGTCGAAGGCGCTCGATCCGGACCTGCGGCACATGGTGGAGGAAGCATTCCAGCGCCGCAAGAACGAGTTCGCCGACCATCGCAGCGTGCTCTATTCGCGCACCGGCAGCGGCCGCGAGGTCGTGGTGCTGCTGCAGGCCGAGCGCCAGCTCTCCGACACCGACCGTGCGCTGGTCGAGATCTTCTCGAGCCGGCTGTCGATCGCGTTCGACAATGTGATCCTCTACCAGCAGCTGCACGAGGCCAACACCCAGCTCGAGGACCGCGTCGCGCAGCGCACCCGCGCGCTGATGCAGGCCAACCGGCGGCTCTCGGCGCAGTGGCTGCGGCTGCAGCGCGCCAACGGCTTCAAGAACGAGATCCTCGGCACCGTCGCCCACGATCTGAAGAACCCGCTCGGCGTGATCCTCGGCCGCACCGAGATGCTGACCGAGCTGATCGGCGCCGGCTCGCCGAAGGAAAACGTCACGTCGCAGGTCGAGCACATCAGGGACGCGACCAAGCGGCTGACCTCGATGGTCGACCATCTGATCTCGGACGCGATGGCCGATGCGTTCGACATCACCATCCGCCGCGAGCCGGTCGACGTCGCGGCCCTGGTCAACGAGGTCACCGAGGCCAATTTGCCCTCGGCGGTCAACAAGCAGCAGAGCATTTCGGTCTCGGGGCCGCAGCAGTTCGTCACGATGTGCGACGCCGACCGGATCCGCGAGGCGATCGACAACCTCGTCAGCAACGCCATCAAGTATTCGCCGATCGGCGGCAAGATCACGGTCACGGTCAGCCATGAGGGCGACGACACCGTGATCCGCATCGTCGACCAGGGTCCCGGCCTCAGCCCGGAGGATCTCGGCCGGCTGTTCGGCCGGTTCCAGCGGCTGTCGGCCAAGCCGACCGCGGGCGAGAGCTCGACCGGCCTCGGCCTTTCCATCGTCAAGCGCATCATCGACATGCATGGCGGCCATGTGACCGCGCAGAGCCCGGGCCCCGGACAGGGGTCGACCTTTACGGTTACACTGCCGGCGACAGAGACATCATGAGCCAGAACCCGCATATCTTCATCGTGGACGATGAGGCACCGGCCCGCGAAATGGTCGGCGATTACCTCAAGATGCACGGCTTCGGCGTGACGCTGTGCGATGGCGGCAAGAGCCTGCGCAAGGAGATCGAGGGCTGCACGCCCGATCTCGTGGTGCTCGACCTCAACATGCCCGAGGAAGACGGGCTGTCGATCATTCGCGACCTCAAGAGCAAGATCAACGTCCCCGTCATCATGCTGACAGCTACTGCCAGCCCGATCGACCGGGTGGTCGGGCTGGAGCTCGGCGCCGACGACTACGTGGCAAAGCCCTGCGAATTGCGCGAGCTGATGGCACGCATCCGCTCGGTGCTGCGGCGGAGCGGGCCGGCGAAAGCGGCTGCGCCGGAACCGGCGAGCGCGAAGGCCGAAAAGGAGCAGCTGGTGCGGTTCGGCACCAAATGGCTCGATCTCGAGGCCCAGGCGCTGCGCGACGACGAGGGCAACGAGCATCCGCTGACGGCCTCCGAATTCGGCCTCCTGAAGGTGTTCGCGGCCAACCCGAAGCGGGTCTTGTCGCGCGAGCGGCTCCTGGAACTCGCCAATGCGCGCGACGCCGAAGCCTTCGACCGTGCCGTCGACCTGCGCATCATGCGCATCCGCCGCAAGATCGAATTCGACCCGACCAAGCCGTCGGTGATCCGGACCATCCGCGGCGGCGGCTACCTGTTCTCGCCGACCGGGGACAAGGCTTAGCGCTGCGAAAGCTGTCCCGCTTCTCAATGTCGTCCTGGCGAAAGCCAGGACCCATAACCACGACTGCCCGGGTTGGGTAGGCTGGACCCACAGCGGGCTCAAACAACGATCATTTGGGGTAATGGGTCCTGGCTTTCGCCAGGACGACAAATCGTTGTGTGGCACCGGCGGATTCAGCGACACAAAGGCTGTCAATCCGCGCAAAAATCCCTAAGTTTCGGCCATGCCGAAAACAGCCTCCAAAGCCCCCGCCAAGCCCGCATCGAAGACCGACCCCAAGCCCGTCGCCGCCAAGGCCACGGCGAAGGGCGACCATGTCTTCCTGGTCGACGGCTCGTCCTACATCTTCCGCGCCTACCACGCGCTGCCGCCGCTGAACCGCAAATCCGACGGGCTGCAGGTCAACGCCGTGCTCGGCTTCTGCAACATGCTGTGGAAACTGCTCCGCGACATGCCCGAGGACAACCGGCCGACGCATCTGGCGATCGTGTTCGACAAGTCGGAGATCACATTCCGTAACAAACTCTACCCCGACTACAAGGCGCACCGGCCGCCGGCGCCCGACGATTTGATCCCGCAATTCGCGCTGATCCGCGAGGCGGTGCGCGCCTTCGAACTGCCCTGCCTCGAGCAGGTCGGCTTCGAGGCCGACGATCTGATCGCGACCTATGCGCGGCTCGCCAGCGAGCGCGGCGCGACCACGACGATCGTGTCATCGGACAAGGATCTGATGCAGCTCGTCAACGACAAGGTCGTGATGTACGACACGATGAAGGATCGCCGCATCGGCCGCGACGAGGTGATCGAGAAATTCGGCGTGCCGCCGGAGAAGGTGGTCGAGGTGCAGGCACTGGCCGGCGACTCCACCGACAACGTGCCCGGCGTGCCCGGCATCGGCATCAAGACCGCCGCGCAGCTGATCATCGAATATGGCGATCTCGATCAGCTGCTGTTCCGCGCCGGCGAGATCAAGCAGCCGAAGCGGCGCGAGGCGCTGCTGGAGAACGCCGAGAAGGCGCGCATCTCGCGCCAACTCGTGCTGCTCGACGACAAGGTCGAGCTCGAAGTGCCGCTCGACGACCTCGCCGTGAACGACCCCGACTCGCGCCGGTTGATCGCCTTCCTCAAGGCGATGGAGTTCACCACCCTCACCCGCCGCGTCGCCGACTACGCGCAGATCGACCCGGCCAATGTCGATGCCGATCCCGGCAACAAGAGCGGCGCGAGCGTGTTCTCGCCATTGCCGCCATCCGATGTGACTCCGGCGCCCGGAGACGCCCCGACATCTGCGGCACCGCTGCCGAAAGCCAAGCCGACCGGCGCGCGTGACGACAAGAATTCGAGCCGCAAGGGCACGCCGGCGACGCTGGCCGAGGCCCGTGGCGAGGCGATCCGGAAAATTGGCTTCGACCGCAAGGCGTATCAGGCGATCGGCAGTCTCGATCAGCTCAGCGCCTTCATCGCCCGCGTGCCCGACACCGGCTATGTCGCGATCGAGGCGATGTCGGAATCGATCGACCCGATGCAGGGCGAGCTCTCGGGCCTTGCACTGGCGCTGGCGCCAAACGATGCGTGTTACGTCCCGCTCAGCCACAGGCAGGCCGGCGGTGGCGCGGGCCTGTTCGACGCCGGACTCGCACCCGGCCAGATCAAGACGGCCGAGGCGCTGGAAGCGCTCAGGCCGCTGCTGGAGTCCGTCGGCATCCAGAAGGTCGGCTTCGACGTCAAGTTCACCTCGGTGATGCTGGCGCAGCACGGAATCACGCTGCGCAACATCGACGATGCGCAGCTGATGAGCTACGCGCTCGATGCGGGCCGCGGCTCGCATGCGCTGGAGGCGCTCGCCGAGCGCTGGTTCGGCCACGCCGTCGTCAATTACGGCGGCCTCGTCGGCAGCGGCAAGGGCAAGCTGACCTTCGATCAGGTCACGATCGACAAGGCCAGCGAATATGCGGCCGAAAGCGCCGACGTGATCCTGCGGCTGTGGCGGGTGCTGAAGCCGCGTCTCGTCGCCGAGCGGATGGCGACGGTGTACGAGACGCTGGAGCGGCCGCTGGTCTCGGTGCTGGCGCGGATGGAGCGGCGCGGCATCTCGATCGATCGCCAGGTGCTGTCGCGGCTGTCGGGCGATTTCGCCCAGACCGCGGCGCGCGTCGAGGCCGAGATCCAGGAGATCGCCGGCGAGCCGGTCAATGTCGGCAGTCCGAAGCAAATCGGCGACATCATCTTCGGCAAGATGGGATTGCCCGGCGGCAGCAAGACCAAGACCGGCGCGTGGTCGACCACCGCGCAGGTGCTCGACGAGCTTGCCGAGCAGGGCCACGAATTCCCGAAGAAGATCCTGGAGTGGCGCCAGGTCTCGAAGCTCAAGTCGACCTACACCGACGCGCTGCCGACCTACGTCAATCCGCAGACCCATCGCGTCCACACCACCTACGCGCTGGCCGCGACCACCACGGGCCGGCTGTCGTCGAACGAGCCGAACCTGCAGAACATCCCGGTGCGTACCGAGGACGGCCGCAAGATCCGCCGCGCCTTCATCGCGACGCCGGGCCACAAGCTGGTGTCGGCCGACTACTCACAGATCGAGTTGCGGCTGCTCGCCGAGATCGCCGACGTGCCGGTGCTGCGCCAGGCATTCCGCGACGGGCTCGACATTCACGCCATGACCGCATCCGAAATGTTCGGCGTGCCGATTAAGGACATGCCGAGCGAGGTGCGCCGCCGCGCCAAGGCGATCAATTTCGGCATCATCTACGGCATCTCGGCATTCGGCCTCGCCAACCAGCTCGGCATCGCCCGCGAGGAGGCCTCGGCCTACATCAAGAAATACTTCGAGCGCTTCCCGGGCATCCGCGCCTATATGGACGAGACCAAGGATTTCTGCCGCCGCAACGGCTATGTGACGACGCTGTTCGGGCGCAAGTGCTACTACCCCGACATCAAGGCCTCCAACGCCTCGGTGCGCGCCTTCAACGAACGCGCCGCGATCAATGCGCGCCTGCAGGGCACCGCGGCCGACATCATCCGCCGCGCCATGATCCGCGTCGAGGACGCGCTCACCGAGAAGAAGCTCTCGGCGCAGATGCTTTTGCAGGTGCATGACGAACTGATCTTCGAGGTGCCGGACGATGAGGTCGCGGCGACGCTGCCGGTGGTGCAGAAGGTGATGCAGGATGCGCCGTTCCCGGCGGTGCTCCTGTCGCTGCCGCTGCAGGTCGATGCCCGCGCCGCGAACAATTGGGACGAGGCGCATTAGCGCTTCCTCACCTCTCCCCGCTTGCGGGGAGAGGTCGGATCGCTCTTGCGATCCGGGTGAGGGGGTACAGGTCTCACCTCGGTCCTTGCACGTTGAGAGAACCCCTCACCCCAACCCTCTCCCCGCAAGAGCGGGGCGAGGGAGCGCACCACCTTCGCCGCCACATTGCTCCGAGAGCAATTCCGGCATGGCCGCGCCGCGGACGACACGCTAGAAGTGTGCGCATCCCTCGCGAGACCCGTCATGCCCCACACATCCGCTTTGCTCGGCTTTGCGCTCATCTGCCTCGGCATGGTGCTGACGCCGGGGCCGAACATGATCTATCTGATCTCGCGCTCGATCACGCAAGGGCCGGCGGCCGGCATCGTCTCGCTCGGCGGCGTGGCGCTCGGCTTCGTGTTCTACATGCTGTGCGCGGCGTTCGGCATCACCGCATTGCTGTTTGCGATTCCCTACGCCTATGACGCGCTGCGCTTTGCCGGCGCGGGCTATCTGCTCTGGCTGGCATGGCAGGCCGTGAGGCCCGGCGGCCGCTCGCCGTTCCAGGTCAAGGCGCTGAAGGTCGACGGCCCGCGCAAATTGTTCGCGATGGGCTTCGTCACCAATCTGCTGAACCCGAAGATCGCGATGCTTTATCTGGCGCTGCTGCCGCAGTTCATCGACCCCGCCGGCGGCAGCGTGCTGACGCAGTCGCTCGCGCTCGGCTCGATCCAGATCGTGATCAGCGTCAGCGTCAACGCGATGATCGCCCTCGCCGCCGGTTCGATCGCGGTGTTCCTCGGCACCCGCCCGACCTGGCTTTTGGTGCAGCGCTGGCTGATGGGCACCGTGCTCGCAGGGCTGGCGATGAAGATGGCGCTCGAGGCGCGGCGGGCCTAGCGAGTACCCTCTCCCCTTGTGGGAGAGGGTGGCTTCGATGCTTCGCATCGAAGCCGGGTGAGGGGTTGTTTCCACGAGTTCGTCTGCGGGGACAACCCCTCATCCGGCGCTTCGCGCCACCTTCTCCCACAAGGGGAGAAGGGAAGTAAGCGCGTAGGATGGGTAGAGCGCAGCGAAACCCATCCTGACCACCGCGGATTCGAAGTGATGGGTTTCGCTGCGCTCTACCCATCCTACGGTTCAGCAACCCTCAATCCAGCTTCGCCTCCATCCCCCGCTTCGTCGCCGGGCGGGCCATCAGCGTCTCGTACCAGCGCTTGACGTTGGGGAAGTCGGCCAGGTCGACCTTGTGGCGCGGATGGCGCCAGGCCCAGCCGAGGATGGCGAAATCGGCGACCGAGAGATCGCCGGCGACGAATTCGCGCCCATCAAGCCGGCGATCCAGCACGCCGTAGAGTCGCCGCGTCTCGGCCATGTAGCGCTTCAGGCCGTAGGCGCGGTCCTGCTCGTTCTCCAGCGCGATGAAATGGTGCACCTGGCCCGGCATCGGGCCGAAGCCGCCCATCTGCCACATCAGCCACTCATAGACCGGAATCCGTTCCGCCAGCGGCTTCGGCAGGAACTTGCCGGTCTTCTCGCCGAGATAGAGCAGGATCGCGCCGGACTCGAAAATGCCGACCGGCTTGCCGCCGGGCCCATCCGGATCGACGATCGCCGGGATCTTGTTGTTCGGGCTGATCGCAAGGAAGGCGGGCGCCATCTGTTCGCCCTTGCTGATGTTCACCGGGATCACCTTGTAGGGCAGGCCCATTTCCTCCAGCGCGACCGAGATCTTGCGGCCGTTGGGGGTGTTCCAGGTGTGCAGCTCGATGGTCATTTCCGCTTCCCGTGCAAGTGTTTGGGCAAGTGTTTGGCCGAGTGTTTGGCGCCTGCTTACGGGGAACGGAACGGCCGCACAACCGCGCTTTCCGGAAAGCACGCCCGCGGAAATCGCGGCTTGGGCACTGTTGACGGCGGAATTTCCGCGCTGGAATGTGCCGGTAAGCGTGGATAGATTGCCGCCCGCCTCAAACCCTCAAGGGAAAAAGTCTTTGTCCAAATCAGCCTCCCGCGCCCGCCTCGCCGAGATCATCCGCAAGCGTTCGTTCGGCCGCGGCGAGATCACGCTGGCGTCGGGCCGCAAGAGCGACTTCTATTTCAACCTGAAGCCGACGATGCTCGATCCCGAGGGCGCGGCGCTGCTCGCCGAGCTCACCTATGAAGCGCTGAAGGACGACAAGCTCGACTTCGTCGGCGGGCTCGAGATGGGCGCGGTGCCGCTCGCCGGTGCGATCGCGCAGCTGTCCTGGCTGAAGGGACACCCGATCGCGGCGTTCTTCGTGCGCAAGAAGCCGAAGGAGCATGGCGCGAAGCTTTCCGTCGAAGGGCTTGCGAAGGGCGAGAGCCTTGCGGGCAAGCGCATCGTGATCGTCGAGGACGTCACCACGACAGGCGGCTCGGCGCTGAAGGCGGTGGAAGCCGTGCGCGAGGCCGGTGGCGAGATCGCCCTGGTCTTCACCATGGTCGATCGCGAGGAAGGCGCCACCGAGACGTTTGCCGAAGCCGGCTTGCAATTCCGCGCGCTGTATAAGGCCGGCGAGTTCCTGAAGGACTGAGGTTCCTTCGCGGCTATCTCCCGCCGTCGCGTATCGCCGCGCGGTGCGCGTTTCCTGTGACGCCGTCACCCCAAATCAATCGCTCGTTTACCATCCCGCCTTAAGGTGAGTCCGCCGGGGCAGCTTGTCGCCGCGGCGTGGCGCGTCGGGTGGAGTTGGCGTTGCGTACAGAGTTGAGTGATCGGCGCATGCGGCGCCGCGTGATGCTTGCCGCCGCAGCCGTTGCGGGTTCCATCCTGGTGGTGCCCGCGCCTGTGTCAGCCGAAGGGCTGCTCGACTTCTTCTTCGGCGGTTCCCAGAAGCAGCAGAGCCGGCAGGCACCGCCGCAAGCCAGTTTCTTCGCCGACCCGTTCGGCCTCAACCAGCAGGCTGAGCGGCAACCGTCCGCCCCCATCTCGGCGCCGCGCGTGGCCGGTTCCGGACCGGCATATTGCGTGCGCAGCTGCGACGGCAAATATTTTCCGCTGACGATGCGCGGCAACGCCACGCCGGCGCAGCTTTGCCAGGCGTTCTGTCCGGCGAGCGCGACCAAGGTCTATTACGGCAGCCATATCGACAGCGCCGCATCGACCGCCGGCGAACGCTACGCCGACAGCGAGAACGCCTTCGCCTATCGCAAGGCGCTGCGCGCCGACTGCACCTGCAACGGCCGCGACCCGGCGGGGCTTGCGCCGGTCGACCTCGCGCTCGATGCCTCGCTGCGTGCCGGCGACGTGATCGCGACCACCGACGGCCTCGTCGCCTACACCGGCATCCGCGTCGGCAACGAGCAGTCCTTCGACTTCACGCCGGTCGCCTCCTATCCCGGATTGACCACGGCGGTCCGCGCGCGGCTCGGCGAAATGAAGGTTGCCCCCGTCAGCGCCGAGATCGCGGGCGACGCGCCGCTGCCTGAAACCGGCCGCGATGTCGCGCCACCTGCGCCGTCGTCTGGTGCGCCGAAGGGCAACGCCGCAAAGCCCGCCAAGCGGGCCGAAGCGAACTGACGGGCGTAAGGCCGTCATTCCGGGATGGTGCGTAAGCACCAGACCTCAGATGCGCAATTGCGCATCGGGAATCTCGAGATTCCGGGTTCGCCTCTTCAAGGCGCCCCGGAATGACGCTGTTACAAATTGCTACCGCGCCACGATCACGCCGATCACGTTCGGCGCGGCCATGTATTTCTCCTCGATCGCGGCCCGCGCGGCCGCGCGGTTCTCCGGATTGAGGATGCCGCGCTTCTCGGCGAGGATCATCCAGCAATAGCCCCACCAGTCCGTCAGCATGCCGTGATCGTCGACGAGATCGTAACCCTGCTCGCCGGCGAAAATCCGCGCATGCGCTTCATCGAGCGAATCGAGCCAGGCGTGGTCCTCGTCCGAGAACAGCCCGTCGCTGAAATCATCCGTGGTGTAGCCCCAGATCGACATGCAGACCGCGTTGAACTCGCGATCGAGCTGGTCGTCATCGATCGGCTGGCGCCGCGAGGCCTGGTGCAGCCGCGATAGCGACCGCGCGAAATCGGCAATCCGGGTCAGAGCGAATTGATCGAAGGCGATGGTGGACATGTAGTCCTCGCGGAGACTGAGAGACCATAGATATTGTGTCGGCACAGGCGCCGAATCACAATGATATATCAAAGACTTGCTAAAGTGTTCTTAATTCGTTCTGATTGGTTTATAGACCGCCCCCGGACGTCGTCCTGGCGAAAGCCAGGACCCATTACCCCAATAGGCCGACATCTCGCGAGCTCGGGCCACGAATGAGCACCGCTGGCAGCTATTACGTCTACATCCTCGCAAGCCGGCATCACGGCACGATCTATATCGGGGTCACCAACGATGTCGGCGCGCGGCTTGAATTGCATCGTTCCGGGCGAGGCTCCAGATTTGTGCTGAAGTACAAAATATTCCGCCTCGTCCATATCGAGGAATTCGCCTCGCCGCAGGAAGCCATCGCACGCGAGAAGCAGCTGAAGTTCTGGAAGCGCGATTGGAAGATCAGGCTGATCGAAGCGGAAAATCCGGATTGGAACGACCTGTCGGGCCTCATCTGACTATTGGGGTAATGGGTCCTGGCTTTCGCCAGGACGACGATGTGGGCGGCACTGCATGCCTGCCCACAAAGCAATTCGGGCCGCTGACCAGGTCAGCGGCCCGTTGAAAATGGCTTCGGAATGAAATGCGTCGGAATGAAATGCGTCGGAGCTGAAAAATGTGCCCGCCCCACGAGCGACAGCTGTGTTTGTAAAGGCTCCGTTAAGCCTTGGAAATCCGTATCACCACGGTGTTTCGGATCGCGCGTGAAAGCGCGTGATGCGGCCGCTCAATTCGCTGCCGAGAGCAGCTTGTCGCCGCAGGCATTTGCGTAGAACTTGCCGCCGCATTGCCGCTTGATGGCGGCGCAGCGCGCGGCGGGCGATGCGTTCTGCGCCACGCTGAAGGCGCAACTCAGGCCGTCGGCACTGCGGCCCGGTCTGCCCGCTGCATCGGCTGCGCTGGTCGCCGTGATGCACACCACGAGCAACGCCGCGGCCGCGATCTCGATCAAGAGTCTCATCACGCATCCTCCGGTCAATTGTCGCCAAATCCCGGCTTCTGCAGCGCCATCGTAGCACCCATGACGGCTGCTCCGGAAGGTTCCCGAAGCGGCCCGGTCCTTGCATAAAATCACGGCAGCGCTGTCTATGGCATCGTCCCTGACGGTTTCGATTGCCATGCAACGCGGGTATCATTGCGCTGGAGCCTGATCGGAAGGCCGCGGAACCGGGATTTCCGGGGGAACCATGCTCCACCAATGAGATGGGGTCATGATGCACATCATCGCATCATGTTCCGGTTTGAACGGCAGGGATTGGGCGCGTTGCAGGAACAGACAAACTACCCGGCATTGAACCAGCCGATCGATGAGCTGGCGCTGACCGAAATCAAGAGCGCGATCCTGGCCAAGCTCCGGCTTGCGATCGGCAAGGACGCCACCGTTGCGACCAGACGCGACTGGTACAAGGCCGCGGCGCTGACGTTGCGCGACCGCATCGTGCACCACTGGCTGACGGCCGAGAAGCAGAGCTACGACGCCGGCGCCAAGCGCGTCTATTACCTCTCGCTCGAGTTCCTGATCGGCCGCCTGTTCACCGACGCGCTGAACAATATGGGACTGCTGCCGCTGTTCGAGGCGGCGCTCGGCGACCTCGGCGTCGATCTCTCGGACCTGCGCAAATGCGAGCCGGATGCGGCGCTCGGCAATGGCGGCCTCGGCCGGCTTGCAGCCTGCTTCATGGAGAGCATGGCGACGCTGGCGATCCCCGCGACCGGCTACGGCATCCGCTACGATTTCGGGCTGTTCCGCCAGATCATGAACCATGGCTGGCAGCAGGAATATCCCGACGAGTGGCTCGCCTTCGGCAATCCCTGGGAATTCCAGCGGCCGGAGGTGGTGTACAACGTTCACTTCGGCGGCCATGTCGAGCATGTCGACGATCGCGGCCGCGACCGCGCCACCTGGCACCCGGCGGAAACCGTCGAGGCCATGGCCTACGACACGCCGATCGTCGGCTGGCGCGGCCAGCACGTCAACGCGCTCCGCCTGTGGTCGGCGCATGCGCCCGACCCGCTCGAACTCGACGTCTTCAACACCGGCGACTACGTCTCGGCCAGCGCCGAGCAGGCCCGCGCCGAAGCGATCTGCAAATTCCTCTATCCGAACGACGAGAGCGCGGCGGGCCGCGAGCTCCGGCTGCGCCAGGAATATTTCTTCGTCTCGGCCTCGTTGCAGGATCTCGTGAAGCGGCATCTCGCCTCCGACGGCGGCCTGCGCAACCTCGCGCAGAAGGCGGCGGTGCAGCTCAACGACACCCATCCGAGCCTTGCGGTCACCGAGCTGATGCGCATCCTGGTCGACCTGCACAATTTCCGCTGGGACGAGGCCTGGAAGATCACGGTCGCGACGCTGTCCTACACCAACCACACGCTGCTGCCGGAGGCGCTCGAGACCTGGCCGGTCGAATTGTTCGAGCGGCTGCTGCCGCGGCATCTCGAGATCATCTACCGCATCAACGTGGCCCATCTCGCGCTCGCCGAGGAACGCTTCCCCGGCGACATCGAATATCGCGCCTCGGTCTCGCTGATCGACGAGCGCAGCGGCCGCCGCGTACGGATGGGCCAGCTCGCCTTCGTCGGCTCGCACCGCATCAACGGCGTTTCCGCGATGCATTCCGACCTGATGAAGGAGACCGTGTTCCACGACCTGCATCATCTCTATCCGTCGCGCATCACCAACAAGACCAACGGCATCACCTTCCGCCGCTGGCTGATGCTGGCCAACCCGCGGCTGACCGCGCTGCTGCGCGAAACCTGCGGCGAGGCCGTGCTCGACGACTTCTCGCTGCTCGAGCGGCTCGAGACCCATTCGAGCGATCTGGAATTCCAGAAGCGCTTCCGCGACGTCAAGCATCACAACAAGCTGGCGCTGGCGCGGTTGATCCGCGAGCGCAACGGCATCCAGGTCGATCCCTCGGCGCTGTTCGACGTGCAGATCAAGCGCATCCACGAATACAAGCGGCAGCTGCTCAACATCCTGGAGACGATCGCGCTGTACCACGCGATGAAGGACGAGCCGCGGCGCGACTGGGTGCCGCGCGTGAAAATCTTCGCCGGCAAGGCGGCGGCGAGCTACCGCTACGCCAAGCTGATCATCAAGCTGATCAACGACGTCGCCGAGGTCGTCAACAACGACGCTTCGCTCGGCGGCAGGCTGAAGGTCGCCTTCCTCGCCGATTACAATGTCAGCCTCGCCGAGGTGATCATTCCGGCCGCAGATCTCTCCGAGCAGATCTCGACCGCCGGCATGGAGGCGTCCGGCACCGGCAACATGAAGCTCGCGCTGAACGGCGCACTGACGATCGGCACGCTCGACGGCGCCAATATCGAGATCCGCGACAATGTCGGCGAGGAGAACATCGCGATCTTCGGCCTCGAGGCCGGCGACGTCATGGTCCGCCGCAAGCAGGGATTGGACGCCAGCGACGCGATCCGCAAATCGCCGCGGCTCGAGCGCGCGATCCGCGCCATCGAGAGCGGCGAGTTCTCGCCCGGCGATCCCGCACGCTTCGCCTCGATCGGGCACGCGCTGCGCTATCTCGACCACTACATGGTCTCGGCCGATTTCGATTCCTATTACGACGCGCAGCGCGGCATCGACGCGCGCTGGCGCGTGCCTTCCGCCTGGACCCGCGCCTCGATCCTCAACGTCGCGCGCATGGCGTGGTTCTCCTCCGACCGCACCATCCGCGAATATGCCGAGGACATCTGGCACGTGCCGGTGCATCCGGGCGCCTCGCCGCAGCTCGGCAACCAGCGCGAGGCGAAGGGCTAATCCCGGGACGCGGAAATCGATTACGCCCGACGTCATTGAAATCAGCGCGATTGCCCGCGATATTGCATGATGGACGTCATTGCTCGTCATTGCGTATGGCGATACGGAAGCGCCAGTCGATATTGAAAGATCCGCATGCTCACCAAGACCCCGCACCTTTTCGATGAAGCAACCGCCGTGACCGCCGGCGACAGCCGCTGGCAGGGACGGACCAGTCCCGATTACTGGGCGTTCGTCGGCCCGTTCGGCGGCTGCACGGCCGCGACCATCCTGCGCGCGCTGATGCAGCATCCGCAGCGCGCGGGCGATCCGCTGGCGCTGACGGTCAACTACTGCGCGCCGGTCGCCGAGGGCGCGTTCGATCTCGATGTCCGCCTGGTCAAGGCCAACCGCTCGAGCCAGCACTGGTCGGTCGAGATGACGCAGGGCGGCGGCGAGGTCGCGACGCTGGCGACCGCCGTGTTCGCCGAGCGCCGCCCATCCTGGTCGCACCAGCCCGCCGAGTTTCCGGGCGCCGTGCCGTTCGACGAGCTGCGCTCCTTTCCGAAGCTCAAGATGACCTGGGCCAACCAGTACGATTTCCGCTTCGCCGAGGGCGAGCCGAAGTTCGCCGGCGGCGGCGGCGCGCAGCAGCCGTCGAGCCCCTACTCAAAGCTCTGGATCGCCGACCGTGTGCCGCGCAAGCTCGATGCGCTGTCACTGATGTCGATGTCGGACGCGTTCTTCGGCCGCGTCTTCCACGCAAGGCACGAGCTGGTGCCGTTCGGCACCGTGTCGCTGACGACCTATTTCCACGCCGACGCGGCCGACCTGGATGCGGAGGACACCACCCGCGTGCTCGCCACAGCCGACGCCAAGACCTTCCACAAGAGCTACGGCGACCAGCACGGCGAATTGTGGTCGCCTTCCGGCCGGCTGCTCGCGACCACGACGCAGATCGCTTATTTCAAGGCGTAGCGCGTGAAGAAGTTAGGTTGAACTGGCGATGCAAAGGCGGTGCGCCCCCTCTCCCGCTTGCGAGGGCTTTGCGCAATCGGGCGTGCGCGGGTGCAGGCCAGTGTCAGGCATTTTTTTGCGTGGCTTCTGGGGGCGCGCGGGAGTGGACAGCTTCGTTTGGGCGGCCGATTGACGGCATTGCGGAGCGGCGGTCACAGCGCAACACCCGTTGGACGCAGCATTGCCCATCGTTTGAGGTTCATGGCGAGGCAGAGAAGATGCAGATGGGTCTGATTGCGTGCCAAGCCCAGATAGCGAGCGCGCGCCCAGCCATAGACGCCCTTGAGGCGCGCGAAGACCTGCTCGACCGGGGCGCGGCGCCGTCCCACGGCGTCGTTGAAGCGCTTCTGACGCGCGGTCAGGGGATGATGCTTGTTGGGCCGGAACATCAGCCGCGGCTTGATGCCCCGGGCCGCGAGGAGGGCGCGGCGCTCGTGCTTGTCATAGGCCTGGTCGGCGTAGACCGCCTTCTCGTCGCCGCAGATCAACTCGTCGGCCGGCACCGTGTCGTTGACCGCGGCGTCGGTCAGCTTGCTGCGACGGATGATCGCCGAGCCCTGGTCGACGCCGACATGCGCCTTGTAGCCGAAGTACCGCTTGCCACCCTTCTTGGTCCATCGCGCATCCGCATCCCGCTCGCTGTTGACCAGCTTGCTCGGCGCACGCCCGTCCGGGCCGAGCGGCAGCGGGTCTTTCGGCGGCTTCGGCGGCTTCACCGCCGCCGGGATCAGGCTCGCATCGATCAATGTGCCCCGGCGCAGCACCAGCCCGCGCGCGTCGATCTGGCGCAGGATCTCGCCGAACAGCCTCTCCTCCAGATCGGCCTGCTGCAAAGCTTCGCGGAAGCGCCAGATCGTCGTGTGGTCGGGCGTCTCGTCACCGAGCACAAAGCCGCAGAATTCGCGGAACGAGGCCCGATCATCGAGCGCCTCCTCCAGCTCCGGATCAGACAACCCATACCATTGCTGCAACAGCAACGCCTTGAACATCACCAGCCGTGGATAGGGCGGCGCTCCACGCTCCGGTTCAGCAAGGCTGCGCAGCACGCACTCCACAGCCGCCCAATCGACCAGCTCGCAAATCCGCCTCAGCACCGAACTCCCTTTCCCCCGCCGCGACACCAGCGCATCTGCGAAGCTCGCTTGACCAACCTGCCGATACGCCATCCCCGCCTCCCCCTTCAGATCGGTCTTAGAGAATCGCAGATTCCCCTTTGCGCAAAGCCCTCGCTTGCGGGGGAGGGCTGGGGTGGGGGCTCTCTCCACGAATCATATCGCGGAGAGAGCCCCCACCCGCCACGCTTCGCGTGTCGGCCTAAGAGCGAGCTTCGCTCGTCTCGACCCCGCAAGCGGGAGAGGCGAAGCGAGTCCGTGGCCTGACTTATTCAACCAAGAATCAACCCGGGCGCGCCCGCAACTATCCACATTGGTCTGTTACGACCGCATTGCCTATTTCAAGGGTTGAGGGAACATTGGCACGTCGCTTCTGTTCCACACCTTTGGGAGCACTGCTGCATGTCCGAAGCCGACACTTCAAGACCCTCGCGCATCGCCCTGCTTGGCGTTCCCATCGAGATCGGCGCGTCGCAGGCCGGCCCGCTGATGGGGCCGGATGCGCTGCGCACCGCGGGCATCGCGCGCCTGCTCGAGCAGCTCGACTTCCAGGTCGACGACCACGGCAACCTTGCGATCCCGCAGGTCGTCGCCGACGGTCCGGTGCCGGCCAACACCAGGTTCTATGACGAAGTGAAGACCTGGACCCGCGCGCTCTCCGAGCGCGCCTATTGGCTGGCGCATTCCGGCGCGATCCCGATCTTCATGGGCGGCGATCACTCATTGTCGATGGGGTCGATCAACGGCGTCGCACGCTACTGGCAGGAAAAGGGCCGGCCGCTGTTTGCGCTGTGGGTCGACGCGCATGCCGACTACAACACGCCGGCCACCACCATCACCGGCAACATGCACGGCATGTCGGCCGCGTTCCTGTGCGGCGAGCCCGGTCTCGACGATTTGCTCGGCGGGCTGCCGCGCGCCTCGATCCCGCCCGATCAGCTCGACCTGATCGGCACGCGTTCGGTCGATCCGCTGGAGCGCAAGCTGCTGCGGCAGCGCAATGTGTCGATCGCGGACATGCGCCAGATCGACGAGTTCGGCGTCGCCGTGCTCACGCGCCGCGTCATCGAACGCGTCAGGGCGAAGAACGGCGTGCTGCACGTCTCGTTCGATGTCGACTTCCTCGATCCGGCGGTGGCGCCCGGCGTCGGCACCACGGTGCCCGGCGGCGCGACCTATCGCGAAGCCCATCTCATCATGGAGCTGCTGCACGATTCCGGGCTGGTGCGCTCGCTCGACATCGTCGAGCTCAATCCCTTCCTCGACGAGCGCGGCCGCACCGCGCGCGTCGCGGTCGAATTGATCGGCAGCCTGTTCGGCCTGCAGATCACCGACCGCCAGACCCCGAGCAACGCGGTGCTGCCGGAGATGGGGGAGTAAGGCATAGCGAAACGCACTCCAGCTCCTGCCCGTCACCCTGAGGAGCGCGCACTTACGCGCGTCTCGAAGGGTCGACGGCCCGACTGTGGCCGTGCATCCTTCGAGGCTCGCAAGAGCTCGCACCTCAGGATGACGGGGGAGATAGCGTTGCGCGCTGCATAACAAGGCAACAAACAAAAAGGCGGCCACGAGGGCCGCCTTTTCAAATCGCGTATCGCTTGCGCGGCTTACTCCGCCGCCAGCTTCACTTCCGGCGCGGCGGCGCGGACTTCGGCGTCGACCTGCGCTTCGAACTTGGCGAAGTTCTTCTGGAACATGCCGACCAGCGCACGCGCAGTCTTGTCGAACTCGACCTTGTCGGCCCAGGTCTTGATCGGATCGAGGATGTGCGGCTCGACGCCCGGCAGCGAGGTCGGCACCGCGAAGCCGAAATACTTGTCGGTGCGGAAGTCGGCGTTGCGCAGCGAGCCGTTCAGCGCCGCGGTGAGCAGCGCGCGGGTCACCTTGATCGGCATGCGACGGCCGGTGCCGTACTTGCCGCCGGTCCAGCCGGTGTTGACCAGCCAGCAATCGACATTGTGCTTGGCGATCAGCTCGCGCAGCATGTTGCCGTAGACCGACGGATCGCGCGGCAGGAACGGCGAACCGAAGCAGGTGGAGAATTCCGGCTGCGGCTCATTGCCGAGGCCGCGCTCGGTGCCGGCGACCTTCGCGGTGTAGCCGGACAGGAAGTGATACATCGCCTGCGCCGGCGTCAGCTTGGCGATCGGCGGCATCACGCCGAAGGCGTCGGCGGCGAGCATCACGACGTTCTTCGGATGCGGCGCGCAGCCGGTGCGCGAAGCGTTCGGGATGAAATCGAGCGGATAGGCCGAGCGGGTGTTCTCGGTCTTCGAGCCGTCGTCGAAATCGGGCACGCGATCGTTGGCGCCGAGCACGACGTTTTCCAGCACCGCGCCGAAACGCTTGCTGGCGGCGTAGATTTCCGGCTCGGCTTCGCCGGACAGCTTGATGCATTTGGCGTAGCAGCCGCCTTCGAAATTGAAGACGCCGTCCTCGCTCCAGCCATGCTCGTCATCGCCGATCAGCGTGCGCTTGGGATCGGCCGAGAGCGTGGTCTTGCCGGTGCCGGACAGACCGAAGAAGATCGCGGTGTCGCCGTCGGCGCCGACATTGGCCGAGCAGTGCATCGGCATCACGCCCTTCTCGGGCAGATAGAAGTTCAGCGTGGTGAACACGCTCTTCTTCATCTCGCCGGCATATTGCGAGCCGCCGATCAGGACGATCTTGCGGGCGAAATCGATCGCGACGACGTTCTCCGACTTGCAGCCGTGGCGCTTCGGATCGGCGCGGAAGCTCGGCAGGTCGATGATCGTGAGTTCGGGCACGAAGCTCGCGAGCTCCGACGCCTCGGGGCGGATCAGCAGCGTGCGGATGAACAGCGAGTGCCAGGCAAGCTCGGTGAAGACGCGGGTCTTGATGCGATGCTTCGGATCGGCACCGCCATAGAGATCCTGCGCGAACAGCGTCATGCCTTCGGCATGCTTGAGGAAGTCGGCATGGAGCGCAGCGAACTGCTCCGAGGTGATCGACTGGTTGCCGGCCCACCACATGCTCTTGTCGGTCAGGCCGTCGCGGACCGTGAACTTGTCCTTCGGACTGCGCCCGGTGAACTCACCGGTATCCGCGCAGAGCGCGCCATCGGCCGACAGCACCGCTTCGCCATTACGCAGCGAATGCTCGTAAAGCTGAGGCGCGCCATAATTCCAATGCACGCCCTTGAGATTTTTTAAGCCGAATTTATCGGCGCCGAAGGCACCGTTATGCACGCCCGTCTCTTGCACGAAGAACCTCCTCGAACCCGCGTATCCTTGTTCGCGCGAATGTCGCTAGTCGCGCCCCGCCGCGGTGACCGTGATCAGAATATAGCCTCTCGGCTTCGGTCCGGCGACCTAATAGTGGGGATCGCCGGGCTTGCCAAGCCAATCGAACGGCTTTTGGCTGATTCCAAGGCAGGCACATCATCTGGCGCAAATACCGCAGCGCGAAACCCTTTCGTCTTGCTTTCGTTTTCTTGTTGTTTTCCCGACGGTCGAGCGACGTTTCGTCGCCTTTCCCGCCGCGCACGGAGCTTTGCGATGCACAAAAAGTGCCAGCCGGCGGGCAGCGCCTTCGCCGATCGAGGCGAACGGCGCGGAGAATGCCGGGTATGCATTTCGCGCTGAGGATGTATCGTTGAGATGAGCCGCCGCGCATTGACGCAGCGCTGCAGAGCCGAGCATGACCACCATCGTGTTGCACGCGGCACCACCTGATCGGCATTGAGCTGCAGATCAGAGCTGCTGACGAGCAGTTTCGATTGCGCTCAACACGCCTTCGTCGAAGCCCGATTGTATCAATGCTCAACTGCGATGAATGTTCCGCAGTGCGTCGCGTTCGGCGGCGAGACGATCGCTGACCCCGGCGATCGATGATAACGCAATCAGCGCGGTCGCACGCGCGCGTCATCGCGGTCGACATCGCGATCCGGCTGATTTTCCGAGGCAGCCGCGCCAGACATTCTTGCATGCACATCGAGCCGACGGGCGATGACACGACACGCCCGTGCGAAATGATCGCGCTGTCAAATCCGCGCAGACTGGAAGCGACGCGCGGTTGGAGGACAGCTCGCCTCGGCGACCGCGCAATCGCGCCGCCGCGGCCATGCGACACCATGCCTCGCCACGGCCGCAGCACCGCAGTGCGGACAGGTGGTTTTCGCTGATCGCTTCCTATTCCTTGGCGCGTTCCTTGGCGCGCGCCTCGCCGGCGAGCCGCACCAGCATCTTGCGCAGCTCGGTGCCGGTGGTGACACGCTCGGGGAAATCCAGCCGCAGCGTGTCGCGGCCGGCCTGCATGTCCATGCCATCAGGATCGCAGCCGGTGCAGAGCCATTCGGCACTCTCCGCGCCGAGCAGCCGCGTGGCGTAGAGGTTCATGGCCTCGCGGTGATCCTCGTTCATATGCGCCACCGCGCCGGGCTCGGCTTCGAGCAGCTCCTCGGCTCCCCCGAGATCGGTCAGGAATTGCGCGGGTTTGAGGTCCACGATGCGGCCAAACCCGGCGACCAGATGGGCACCGCTCGGCCTGATCCGGAAAAACGAAAAATCCTTAAATTCCACAAAGGCTTCCGCTGACGGATGGGCGCCGAGATAGCGCCGGCGGACGAGCTCCCGCCCGGCCTCCGCGACCTCCTCCGCCTGACCGGCCAGCATGATCCGGGCACCCTCCAGCGGATCGCCCTCGGCGCGCTCGTCCAGCATCAGCGACACCCTGGGATCGGCCAGGACGTTCTTGGTATGCAGCGCCAGCCGGGAAATCAGCAGGATCGGCGAGCCGTCGGGATGGCTGGCCAGATTGACCAGCGAGCAATAGGGATCGCCGGTGCCGGCCATCAACGTGGCGAGGGCGCCCTGGCGGCTGCGGCGGAGCAGCGAGCGGGCAAGGTGGGCAGGATCGAAGTCGGCGGTCGGTTGCATGGGCCTATCGGGTCATTTTGGGGGCGAATCGGGCGGGTTCCCTATGAAAAAAGGGCCTTTTCTCATGGTCCAAGGGTGCTATATGGGGACCCATCGCGTGGGTCGCAGAAGCGGATTTTTGCGGAACTCGGTCACACTTCAGCCCAGCTTGCATTGCTCGTTGACCGCGTTCGAAGCCCAATTCTACGGCGCGTCGCCAGAGTGCCCGCCGTCTAAGCCACTCTCATTGTGAAAGCAGCACATGCCCACAATCGCCCTGGTCGACGACGACCGCAACATTCTCACTTCGGTTTCGATCGCGCTCGAAGCCGAAGGCTATCGCATCATGACCTACACGGACGGTGCGTCGGCGCTGGATGGGTTTCGCACGTCGCCGCCCGATCTTGCGATCCTCGATATCAAGATGCCGCGCATGGACGGCATGGAAACGCTGCGCCGGCTGCGCCAGAAGTCCGACCTGCCGGTGATCTTCCTCACCTCGAAGGATGAGGAGATCGACGAGTTGTTCGGCCTGAAAATGGGCGCCGACGATTTCATCCGCAAGCCGTTCTCGCAGCGCCTGTTGGTCGAGCGGGTCAAGGCCGTGCTCCGCCGCGGCCAGCCGAAGGATCCGACCGCCGCACCGAAGGAGCCGGACGCCCGCGCACTCGACCGTGGCCTGCTGCGGATGGATCCGGAGCGCCACACCTGCACCTGGAAGAACGAGCCGGTGACGCTCACCGTGACCGAATTCCTGATCCTGCAGGCGCTCGCCACCCGCCCCGGCGTCGTGAAGAGCCGCAACGCGCTGATGGACGCGGCCTATGACGACCAGGTCTATGTCGACGACCGCACCATCGACAGCCACATCAAGCGGCTGCGCAAGAAGTTCAAGGTGGTCGACGACGACTTCGAGATGATCGAGACGCTGTACGGCGTCGGCTATCGCTTCAAGGAAGCCTGATCTGCGCTTCCCGGGCGGCTTGTTAACTGACAGGCTCCGCACGGCTGGGGTAAGCTCGGTCGATTGTCTGCTTCGCGGGACGACATCCATACCAACCGGCAGCTTTGCCAGTGCTTGATCGAACGCAGCTCGAGCAAGGCCTGAACACCGAGGACGCGTCGCAGCTCCTCGATCAAGAGGCCGTGGCCGACGAATTGGCGCGCGACAAGGGCTGGCGCCGTCCGCTCGGCTGGCTGCGCCGCGCCGGCCAGTTCTTCTTCGCGCTGTCGTTCTCGAGCCTGACGCGCCGCATCGTCTCGCTCAACCTCGCCGGCCTCGTCGCGCTGGTCGCCAGCATCCTCTATCTCTCGCAGTTCCGCGCCGGCCTGATCGAGGCGCGCACACAGAGCCTTCTGGTCTATGCCGAGATCATCTCGGAGGCGATCGCGGCGTCCGCGACCGTCGAAGGCAATACCGTCACGATCGATCCCGACCGCCTGCTCGACCTCAAGCCGGGCGAGAGTTATGGCCAGCCGGACGAATCGGCGGATTTCCCGATCAATCCCGAGCGGGTCGCGCCGGTCCTGCGCCGCCTGATCGCACCGACCAAGACGCGGGCCCGCATCTTCGACCGCGACGGCGGGCTGATCCTCGACAGCCGCAATCTGTTCGCGCGCGGCGACGTGCTTCGCATGGAGCTGCCACCGCCGTCGGAGAAGCCGTCGCTCTATGAGAAGACCAAGGCCACGATCAAGACCTGGCTCAACCGCGGCGACCTGCCGATCTACCGCGAGCTCGGTCCCGAAGGCGGCAAGGGCTATTCCGAAGTCGCACAATCGCTCGAGGGCATGAAGGGCAGCGCCGTGCGCGTCACCGAGCGCGGTGCGATCATCGTGTCGGTTGCCGTCCCGGTGCAGCATTTCCGCGCCGTGCGCGGCGCATTGATGCTGACCACCCAGGGCGACGACATCGACCAGCTGGTGATGTCCGAGCGCCTCGCCATCCTCAAGATCGGCGGGGTCGCCTCCGCCGTCATGATCATGCTGTCGCTGCTATTGGCGAGCACGATCGCGGGCCCGGTGCGGCGGCTCGCCGACGGCGCCGAGCGCGTCCGCCACCGCATCCAGACCCGCGTCGAGATTCCCGACTTCACGGGGCGCCGCGACGAGATCGGCCATCTCTCCGGCGCGCTGCGCGACATGACCAACGCGCTCTACAGCCGCATCGAGGCGATCGAGATGTTCGCCGCCGATGTCGCCCATGAGCTGAAGAACCCGCTGACCTCGCTGCGCTCCGCGGTCGAGACGCTGCCTTTGGCGCGCAACGAGAACAGCCGCGCGCGGCTGCTCGCCGTGATCGAGCATGACGTCAGGCGGCTCGACCGCCTGATCTCCGACATCTCCGACGCCAGCCGGCTCGATGCCGAATTGCAGCGCCAGGACATGGCGCCGGTCGATCTGCGGCGGCTGCTGACGACGCTGACCGGCGTCGCCAACGAGACAAGGCTCGGCCACGACGTCGCCGTCGAAGCCCGCTTCGAGGGCCGCGGACCGACCGATACGCTGTCGGTGCCCGGCCATGATTCGCGGCTCGGCCAGGTGATCTCGAACCTGCTGTCGAACGCGCAATCATTCTCCAAGCCGGGCGACAAGGTGCGCATCGTCTGCCGCCGCACCCGCGGCGAGGTCGAGATCGTGGTCGACGATGACGGGCCCGGCATCGGCGAGGACGCGCTGGAGCGGATCTTCGAGCGCTTCTACACCGACCGGCCGCACCAGGGTTTTGGCCAGAACTCCGGCCTTGGGCTTTCGATCTCCAAGCAGATCATCGAAGCGCATGGCGGACGCATCTGGGCCGAGAACCGCTTTGGCCCTGCGGACGCAGACGGCAAGCCCACCGTCGCCGGCGCGCGTTTCGTGGTCAGGCTGCCGACACTATGAGCGACAATTCGAGCGTGCACGCATCCGCCGTTCTGGTCGGCGAGCGTGCGGTGCTGATCCGCGGCCCGTCGGGCGCCGGCAAGTCGCGTCTCGCCTTCGACCTGATTCTCGCCGGGCGCACCGGAGCGCTTCCGCCGGCCATTTTGGTGGGGGATGACCGTGTCCATCTCGACACAGCCGGCGAACAATTGTGGGTTCGTCCGGTTCAGCAATTGGCCGGTCTGATCGAGATCCGAGGCCTCGGAATCCGCCATTGTCCGTTCGCAGGCGAGGCCGTGGTGGGGCTGATCGTCGACCTCGCCGCCGACGACGCCGAGCGGCTGCCGTCGCCCGAGGCGCTCACGATTCGCCTTAATGGTGTTTTGATACCGCGAATTCCCGTCGGCATCGGCTTCCAACCCCTGCCGCTGGTTGTCGCTGCGCTGACGACAACCTGAAAGTTCATGTTCCCGTAATCTTGCGGCCAATTGTGGGAAGGGAATTGGTAACCATATCACATCCACTATCGCGTCGGATTTTGCCGGCGCAGCCTCCCCTCTCTACCGCCAGGAACCGGGAGACTAGCCAAGATGCCCTCTTGCGCAGGGCCTCTGGATGGTCAAAGTGGCGCGTTCGTGCGGTGCACCAAAGGGCGCCCGCGAGGAGTTTCCGATGATTGGTCTAGTGCTGGTGACCCATGGGCGCCTTGCCGACGAGTTCCGAGCGGCGCTCGAACACGTCATGGGTCCGCAGAAACAAATTGAAGCGATTACGATCGGGGCCGAGGACGATTCCGATCTCTGTCGAAGCGACATCATCGAGGCGGTGAACCGCGTCGATAGCGGCGACGGCGTTGCGATTCTCACCGACATGTTTGGCGGCACGCCGTCCAACCTTGCGATCTCCTGCATGAGCCGCCCGAAGGTGGAAGTGCTCGCAGGCATCAACCTTCCCATGCTGGTCAAGCTTGCCAAGGTTCGCGAGGAGCGTTCGCTGCCCGACGCGATCGCGATGGCCCAGGAAGCCGGCCGCAAATACGTCACCATCGCCAGCCGCGTTCTCGCAGGCAAATGAGCGACGAGGCTCCGGGCGGAAATCAAATCGGCCCGGGCGTGCCAGCCGGCGCCATTTCCCGTGAGCTGCTGATCGTCAACAAGCGCGGCCTGCATGCGCGGGCATCTGCCAAGTTCGTCCAGCTGGTCGAGCGCTTCAACGCCGAGATCTGGGTCACCCGCGGCACCGAGACCGTCGGCGGCACCTCGATCATGGGCCTGATGATGCTCGCCGCCGGGCCCGGCACCACGGTCGTGGTCTCCGCAAAGGGCGAGCAAGCGCAACAGGCGCTCGACGCCATCGCCGAACTCGTCGCCAGCAAGTTCAACGAGGAAGGCACTTAGGTGCTGCCTCGCGTGCCGCGACGCTAAGCGGAAGCCTCTTCCCGTCATCCTGAGGAGCGCGAAGCGCGTCTCGAAGGATGCACGGCCCGGCCGGTGGCCGTCGATCCTTCGAGACGCCGCTTCGCGGCTCCTCAGGATGACGGAAAACGGCGGTGATGCCGGGAATGGCTACTTCGCCGGCGGCACCAGATAGACCTTCCACACCGTCGACGGACCGGGATGGCCGTTGAAGAAGCGCATGGTGGTCATCACCAGCGGCTCGGCATCCTTGGCGTGCTCCGCCATCCACGCCTCGCAGGGCTTCAGGAACACCGGATCGGTGGTGTCGCAGACGCCGATGAAGCCGAGGCGCTTGGCTTCGTCGAGCGACGTCAGCCCCGACGACCAGGCTTCGCCCGGCACCAGCGATGCCGGATGATCCGGACTGTAGAACGTCATCGGCTCGCCGATATCAGACCGCGCGACGACCACGGCCCAGCGCGAATGGAATCTGTCCTGCCAGGTCTGGGTGAGCTCGCGCGCGAGCTCGGAGCGCGCGGCGTAGGTCGAGCCGCCGATATGGTTGGACGCGATCTCCTGCGTCGCGATGCTGGGCGCGGCGATCAGCGTGACGACCGTGGCCACGAACCAGATCGCGGTGATCGAGAACAGCGCCATGCGCGGGAAGCGGAGCGAGGGGATCGCGACCAGCGCCAGCGGCACCAGGAAGAACAGCGGGATGCCCCAATCGGTCTTGATATAGACGGTGAACGCCAGCGCGCCGAGCGGCGGCCCGATCGCGACGATCAGCTGGATGATCCAGACGTTGAGCGCCTGCGGAAGGTTGACGGCGGGATTGGGTCCGCGCGACCAGATCCGCGCCAGCACGTCCGACGGCCGCCACGGCACCGAGCCCAGCAGCAGCGCCACAAGGCCCAGCACGACGGGAATCGCGAGCAACCCGGCATTGTGCACGACATAGCCGATCACGAGCTGCACATTGAGTGCGCGGCTCGACAGCGCGTAGACGTCACCGGCATAGGTGAACGGCACGAAGTCCACCTCCTCAAGCCACACCAGATGCGGAATCATCGCCACGATCATCGTGCCGATCGCAACCCATGGCGCCGGCGAGCGCAGGAATTGCGTCCGTTGCGGATGGATCAGCGCGGCGAGCCCGACGGCGCCGATCATCGTCACCACCCAGTACTTGGTCATCAGCGCCAGCATGCCGGCAAAGCCGAGCCAGAGCCCCGATTTGAAGCTGCGCTTCTCGAACGCGTTCAGATAAGCCAGCACCAGCAGCGGCAGCGGCACCAGCTGCGCGAGATCGGCATTGTATTTGAAGCCCTTGAAATTGAAGATCGGGTAGAGCGCGAGCATCACCACCATGAAGAACGCGCGGCGGCGATCGACGACGCGCAGCGCGATCAGCCAGCACACCACCAGCGCGAAGCTGACCGTCGTCATCGCGAGCGCATAGGTCGACCAGTTGGTAACGGGAAAAATCCTGAACCAGACCCCGGCGATCCAGCCCGACAGCGGCGGGTGCTTGCCATAGCCGAGCAGGAAGCGCTGGCCCCAAGCATAGGCTTCCGCAACATCCATATGGATGTCCTGCGCGGCCTTGAGCTTGACCAGGATCAGCGTCCACAGCACCGCATGAACCAGTGCGAAGCCGATCACGAACCACAGGCTGGTCCCGGGATCGGTGGCGCGCGAGGCGATCCAGGCGGCGATCCGCCGGATCGTCAGCTTGCGGTTGGTGCGCCGGGCGGCGGGGAGTGTGGAGGCGGTCGACATGGCCTGTGCCTGAGGCATGCCCCGGAAAAGTGGGAAGCGGTTTCCCGGAAGGATCATGCCCGAATGGAAGCGGAAACGCAGATGGGTGCTGATCTGCATTTCAGCGCGCTTTAGCGCGTTTTTGTGGCCAGTGAAATCAGCTTGGCGTGAGAACGCCTCCAGCAAGCGGATTCACTTTCCGGGAAGTCCGGCCGGGACTCGAAATGCATGGTATCGTAGTGACGCCGCTTGCCGCCCCAGATGAAGCCGTGGCGCGCGAAGATGAAGATGTTGACGATCTTGCGCGGCGTCCGGTTGTTGCAGGGGATGTCTTGCCCTTGCCGGCCCACAGCCGGTCATCCGAAACTTTCAGGTTGAGGTCGATGGCGGCGGCGTAGCCATGCATGCTCATCCGCCCGGTGCCGGCAACGCGAAAGACGATTTTCGGGCCGAAAGACCTGGCAGGAACATACCCGGAAATCGGTTACGGCAACCCTGCCGGAAACGGCGTGGTGATTCGCCGTCACACCCCTGCAAAATACCGCAATTTGGTTGCCCGCGCGGGGGTGCGGATGCTATCCCGCGCCCATGACAACTGCCCCGATTTCGAACATCCGCAACTTCTCCATCGTCGCCCATATCGACCATGGCAAATCGACCCTTGCCGACCGCCTGATCCAGATGACGGGCGGCCTGTCGGATCGCGAAATGGCGGGCAAGGAGCAGGTGCTCGATTCGATGGATATCGAGCGCGAGCGCGGCATCACCATCAAGGCGCAGACCGTCCGCCTGAACTACCGCGCCAAGGACGGCAAGGATTACATCTTCAACCTGATGGATACGCCCGGCCATGTCGACTTCGCCTACGAGGTCTCGCGGTCGCTGGCGGCCTGCGAGGGTTCCCTGCTCGTGGTCGACGCCAGCCAGGGCGTCGAGGCGCAGACGCTCGCCAATGTCTATCAGGCGCTCGACAACAATCACGAGATCGTGCCGGTCCTGAACAAGGTCGATCTGCCCGCCGCCGAGCCCGAGAAGGTCAAGCAGCAGATCGAGGACGTGATCGGCATCGATGCGTCCGACGCCGTGATGATCTCGGCCAAGACCGGCGTCGGCGTACCCGACGTGCTGGAAGCGATCGTCACCCGCCTGCCGCCGCCGAAGGGCGACCGCGACGCGACCCTGAAGGCGCTGCTGGTCGACAGCTGGTACGACGTCTATCTCGGCGTGGTCGTGCTGATCCGCGTCGTCGACGGCGTGATGAAGAAGGGGAGCCGCATCCGCATGATGGGCACCGGCGCCGCCTATGACATCGAGCGCGTCGGCTTCTTCACGCCGAAGATGGAGCAGGTCGAGGAGCTCGGCCCCGGCGAGATCGGCTTCATCACCGCGGCGATCAAGGAAGTCGCCGACACCCGCGTCGGCGACACCATCACCGATGACAGGAAGCCGATCAGCGAGATGCTGCCGGGCTTCAAGCCGGCGATTCCCGTCGTGTTCTGCGGCCTGTTCCCGGTCGATGCCAACGACTTCGAAACGCTCCGCGCGGCGATGGGCAAGCTGCGGCTCAACGACGCGAGCTTCTCCTACGAGATGGAAACCTCCGCCGCGCTCGGCTTCGGCTTCCGCTGCGGCTTCCTCGGCCTGCTGCATCTGGAAATCATCCAGGAGCGGCTGTCGCGCGAATTCGACCTCAATCTGATCGCGACCGCGCCGAGCGTGATCTACAAGATGAAGCTGACCGACGGCACCGAGCTCGAGATCCACAACCCGGTCGACATGCCCGACGTGGTCAAGATCGCCGAGATCGAGGAGCCGTGGATCGAGGCCACGATCCTCACCCCCGACGAGTATCTCGGCAGCGTCTTGAAGCTGTGTCAGGACCGCCGCGGCTCGCAGAAGGAGCTCACTTATGTCGGCTCCCGCGCGATGGTGAAATACGACCTGCCGCTCAACGAGGTGGTGTTCGACTTCTACGATCGCCTGAAGTCGGTCTCCAAGGGCTACGCCTCGTTCGATTATCATCTGACCGACTACAAGCCGGCCGACCTGGTCAAGATGCAGATTCTGGTCAACGCCGAACCGGTCGACGCGCTGTCGATGCTGGTGCATCGCACCCGCGCCGAAGGCCGCGGCCGCGCCATGGTCGAGAAGATGAAGGAGCTGATTCCGCCGCACATGTTCCAGATCCCGATCCAGGCGGCGATCGGCGGCAAGGTGATCGCGCGCGAAACCGTGCGCGCGCTGCGCAAGGACGTCACCGCGAAGTGCTACGGCGGCGACATCACGCGCAAACGCAAGCTTCTGGAGAAGCAGAAGGAAGGCAAGAAGAAGATGCGGCAGTTCGGCAAGGTCGACATCCCGCAGGAAGCCTTCATCGCCGCGCTCAAGGTGGACAGCTGAGGCGACGCCGCCGGCGCAACTGTTGCGCATTCTTGTCCCAGCAACAAAACGCACCATGATTTGAATCGCCACTGCATCGCGCTCCGACTAGACTGCGATCATGTTGCGCATCCTGTTCCTCCTTGTCGTCATCCTCGCCTTGCTGCAGCCGGACCTGAGCTCGGCCGCCTCCTCGAAGAAGCGGCACGGCACCCGCTGGCACGGCTATGGCTTCCTGCCCGGCTACCGGCAGCCGCCGAACCAAACCATTCCGGTATTCGGCCCGCGCGGCGCCGCGCGCGGCTACCCGGACTATTCGCCGCAATACTGGTATGGCGGCGATTGGTACTATTTCGGCCGCCCCGGATTCTATCGCGGCCGCTACAATGGCGGCAGTTTTGGTCCGTGCTGGACCTGGACGCCGATCGGGCGGGCCTGGCAGTGCGGGTAGAGCGTTTTCGAGCGAAGTGGCTCCCGGTTCGCGTGAAGAAAACGCGTCAAAGCAAGAATCTAGAGCCCCGTTCCGATTCTATCGGAACGGAAAAGGTTCTAGCCGCGCGTCGCTGCGACATCCTGCGCACGCAACTCACAATCCGCTGATCCCGGAATGCGAGGCATGTTGCCCGTCATGTTGCCCCCGGACCTCGGATAGGCCACCATCCTCCCTGCGCGCACCACAACAAACAACAGCGCCGTGGAAACGCATGAGCAAGGCCGCTCGGTTCGATTATGGCTGGGTCGTCGTCGGCGCGGGCGCGCTGATGACCTGCGTCGGCTTCGGCACCATGCTGTCGCTCGCGGTGTTCCTGCAGCCGATCTCGGATGCGATGGGCTGGTCGCGCGCCGGCATCTCGGCGGCGGCGACGCTGGATTTCCTCTGCATGGGTTTTGCGGCGTTCGCCTGGGGCGCGCTGTCCGACCGCTTCGGCACCCGCGTCGTGGTGCTGGCGGGCAGCCTGCTGCTCGGGCTTGGCCTCGTGACGGCAAGCCAGGCGCAGAGCCTGTGGCAATTCCAGCTCTGCTTCGGCGTGCTGATCGGAATCGCGGCCGGCAGCTTCTATGCGCCGATGATGGCGCTCGCCAGCGCCTGGATCGACAAGCATCGCAGCCTCGCGGTCGCGCTGGTGTCGGCCGGCATGGGCGTATCGCCGCTGACCGTCGCGCCGTCGGCAAGCTGGCTGATCGCGGCCTATGACTGGCGCTTCGCGATGCTCGTCATCGGCATCGCCGCATGGGCGCTGCTGATCCCCGCATCGTTCCTGGTGCGCCCGGCGCCGCAGGGAACGGACGTCGCAATCCCAACCGCCGCGAACGCGCCGCAAACCGAATGGACCGCGGCGCAGGCGCTGCGCACGCCGCAATTCATCACGCTGGCGCTGGCGCATTTCGCCTGCTGCGCGGCGCATTCCGGGCCGATCTTTCACATGGTGTCCTACGCCATGGTGTGCGGCATCGCGCCGCTCACCGCGGTCACGGTCTACAGCCTCGCCGGCTTCTCCGGGCTCGGCGGCCGCCTGCTGCTCGGCGTGCTCGCCGACCGGCTCGGCGCCAAGCCGGTGCTGGTCGGCGGCCTCCTGGTGCAGGCGCTGTCGATCGCGACCTATCTCGCGATCGCGCAGCTCGGCGAATTCTACGCGCTGTCGGTTGTGTTCGGGCTCGCCTATGGCGGCGTGATGCCGCTCTACGCCGTGCTGGTGCGCGAGTTCTTCGGCGCGCGCATCATGGGTACGGTGTTCGGCGCGGTGTCGGCCTTCGCGAGCCTCGGCATGGCGCTCGGGCCGTGGGCCGGCGGTTACGTGTTCGACACGTTCCACGGCTATACATGGCTGCACGCCGGTTCCTTCGCGATCGGCCTTGCCGCGGTCGCGGTGGCGTTGAGTTTTTCGACCAAGCGCCAGCCGTCGCTCGATCTCGGCCGCGCCGCCGCCTGAGCGCGGACGCATTCGTCACGCTCGCGTGCACCGGGGCAGCGGATGGATAGCTGATCTGCGTCGGCGCCGACCTGCCTTGCCCTCCCTTGCCGGATGAGCCACCATCGCCTGGCCTGCCCAACAAGAATGACAGAAGGCGCCGAGGACACGCATGAACAAGCCGCAGGGATTCGACCTTGTCGAGCGGGCGCGCGCGCTGGCGCCGCTGATCACGAGCGAAGCCGACGAGATCGAACGGACACGGCGGCTGACGCCATCGGTCACCGCGGCCCTCGTCGAGAACGGGCTCTATCGCGCGCTGCTGCCGAAGCGCTTCGGCGGCGCCGAGGCGACGCTGGACGCGTTCATGCAGATGCAGGAGGAGATCGCCAAGGCCGATGCCTCCACCGCCTGGTGCCTCGGCCAGTGCAGCGTCTGCGCCATGACCGCGGCCTATCTCGAGCCCGACGCTGCGAACGAGATCTTCAACACCGCGCCCGGCATCCTGGCCTGGGGCGCGATCGCCCATGAGGTCCGCGCCGAGCCCGGCGGCTATCGCGCCAGTGCGCGCTGGGATTTCGCCTCGGGCTCGCGGCAGGCGAGCTGGCTCGGCGCCCATGTCCGAATCGTCGAGGCCGACGGCTCACCGCGCAGGAAGCCCGACGGTTCGCCGGAGATCCGGACCATCCTGTTCCCGATGTCGCAGGCGACCATGTACGACGTCTGGGACGTGATCGGCCTGAAGGGCACCGGCACCGATTCCTATTCGGTCGACAACCTCTTCATTCCGGAAAAATTCGCCGCGCTGCGCGACGATCCCGCCGCGTGCCGCGAGGGCGGCCCGCTCTACAAGCTCTCGACCAACATGGTGTTCAGCATGGGCTTTGCCGCCACCTCGCTCGGCGTCGCCCGCGCCACGCTGGATGCGGCGACCGAGCTTGCCCGCGGCAAGACCCCGCAGGGCCTCAAAGCGATGCGCGACAACAACGCCGTGCAGGGCCAGATCGGCCGCACCGAGGCCAGCCTGCGCGCCGCGCGCGCCTATCTGTATGCGACGGCCCACGAGGTCTGGAGCGATCTCGCCCGCGGCGATCCGATCACCGAGGCGCATCGCATCGCGATCCGCATCGCCTCGACCTGGACCATCCACCAGTCCGCCGCCGTGGTCGACATCGCCTATCACATGTCGGGGGCGACGGCGGTGTTCGCCAAGAATCCCTTCGAGCGACGGTTTCGCGACATGCACGCGATCGCGCAGCAGATCCAGGCCCGCGACACCCAGTATGAGGACGCCGGCAAGGCGATCCTGGCGGGCAATCTCGGCGCTCCGCCGACGGCGCGCTGAAGCGCGATCAAGTCAGATACGGCATCCCGGTTTTGGGCCAGAAGCAGAACAGCCTTGCGCGGCGTGACACGTTTCAAAAAGGTGACCAGCCTGAATGGATCACCCAATCACCAACGCAGTCTGTAGGATGGGTGGAGCGCAGCGATACCCATCATCCCTCCGCGCGGATAAAGGTTGATGGGTATCGCTTCGCTCCACCCATCCTACGACGCTAAAGCTCTTGATGCGGCTGTGTGTCTCAGCGCTCCCAGACCTTCGAGGTTTTTCGTCCTCGCAAGAGCTGACGTACGCCGAGCAAAATGCCGGTCAAGGCCAAGCAAAGCGCCAAGACCAACGAAAAACCCATGAACATAATGACGATGCTTGCACCCCTTCCAACGGCGAAGTACAGCGCTGCGGATGCCACCGTGAAACCAAGCGTGATTGCGAGCTGAAAAAGCCAGTACCGCATCCATCTCATTTTCCGACATTAACACGAATGGCCGCGTCGCCTATCAATGGCTCTCGGTTTTCCGCGCTCTTGTTTGGCGGGTTACTGTTTAAGCCTTTTCGTCCGGGGAGATTAGCGTCGGCCCACAAGCGGCAAGGTCGGCTTCGAGCCCAACCTGATCTCGATTGAGCTGCATGGTACGAAAGTAGCACCGGCGGCAATGGTCGCGGCACGAATACCGGCGGCGCAACATCCGGTTGTTAAGCTTTTTCTGGGAGTTTGCGGACGGCGCAAATGCCTGGAGTTCCGCTGGTCCCATGTTCACGCTTCGATCGATTGCCGCCCGCCTGATTCTGGCGATTTCGCTGACTGTCGCAGTCGCCTGCGCCATCCTCGGCGGCTTCTCCATCAGCCAGCAGCGGGCGCTGACGCGGCTCGCGCTCGATCAGCAGCTCAAGCTGCAATATGACAGCGTGATCGCAGCGATCGACTATGAAGGCCGCGCCGCGCTCGCGGTCTCGGCGGTCATCGCTGCCCTGCCGCCGGTCGAAGATGCCATCGCCAAGGGCGACCGCGACGGCCTCGGAAAGCTGCTCGGCGCCTCCTGGGCGTCGATGAAGGCGCAGGGCATCCCGCTGATCTCGTTCTGGCAGCCCCCGGCGACCAGCTTCTACCGGGTCCACGCGCCGAAGACCTTCGGCGACGACGCCTCGACGCGGCGGACCACGGTGGTGGAATCGAACAGGACCGGCAAGCCGATCGTCGGCGTCGAGCCCGGCCGCGAAGCGCTTTCGATCTTCGGCATGACCCCGATCATGCACGAGGGCAAGACGCTGGCCAATGTCGACGTCGGCGCCGCCTTCGGCAAGGAATTCGTCGACCGCGCCAAGAGGCGCTTCGGCATCGACCTCGCCGTGCATTCCTACGACGGCCAGAGCTTCAAGCGGCTGTCCTCGACCTTCGGCGATACCGTGGTCGCGACCCCCGACGAGCTCAAGCGGGTCATGAACGGTGCGGCGCTGCTGCGCGACGCTGTTCTCGACGGCCATGCGGTGGAGCTCTATCTCGGCCAGATCAAGAACTATGCCGGCGAGCCGGTCGCCGTGCTCGAGATCGTCAAGGACACCAGCGACTATGAAGCCGCCGCGGCGAGCGCGCAGCGCAATCTGATCCTCGGCACGGTCGCGATCCTGGCCGCAGCCGTGCTGCTCGCGTTCCTGCTCGGCCGCGGCCTGTCACGGCCGCTCACCGCGATCACCGCTGTCATGAACCGCCTGTCCAGCGGCGACACCAGCGTCACGATACCCGGCAGCGAGCGCCGCGACGAGCTCGGCACGATGGCGAAGGCGGTCGACGTATTCCGCCGCAGCATGGTCGAAACCTCCTCGCTGCGCGAGGCGCAGGAGGCCGACAAGGTGAAGGCGGAGGCCGACAAGCAGGCATTGCAGCGGCAGATGGCCGACCGTTTCGAAGCCGACGTCAAGGGCATGGTCGCCGCCGTCGCACGGTCCTCGGGCGACATGCAGCGCGTCGCCAACGAGATCACGGCCAGCGTCAACGGCGCCTCCGAACGGACCTCGGCGGCAGCCGCCGCGTCCGAAGAAGCCTCGGCCAGCGTCAATGCGGTCGCAGCCGCAACCGAAGAGCTGGCGTCCTCGATCACCGAGATCGGCCGCCAGGTCACCCATTCCAGCCGCGTCGCCGACAGCGCCGTGACCAAGGCCATGGAGACCACCGAGATGGTGACGAGCCTTGCCGCATCGGCGGAGAAGATCGGCGACGTGCTGCGCCTGATCAGCGCGATCGCGAGCCAGACCAATCTGCTGGCCCTCAACGCCACCATCGAGGCCGCGCGCGCCGGCGAGGCCGGCCGCGGCTTTGCCGTGGTCGCCGCCGAAGTGAAGGATCTGGCGAGCCAGACCGCGAAGGCGACCGAAGAGATCGCCGGCCAGGTCGGCGCGATCCAGTCCGCCACCGGCAATTGCGTCAGCGCGATCGGCGACATCAGCGGCACCATCCGCGAGATCTCGGGTATCGCCACCGCGATCGCGGCCGCCGTCGAGCAGCAGGACTCGGCGACGCGCGAGATTGCCCGCAGCGTGCAGCAGGCGTCCACCGGGACCGTCGAGGTCTCCGCCAATATCGCGGGCGCGAGCGAGGCCGCCGGCCAGTCGCGGGCCCTCACCGGCAACGTGCTGGATGCGTCCGGCCAGCTCGGCGATCACGCCGCCGCGCTGTCGCGCAGCGTCGACACCTTCCTCGCCGGACTGCGCAATGCGGCGTAATCTTACTGTGTCATAGGCACAATACCCGTCATCCGTCACCCCCGCGCAAAGGCTTCGCCTTTGTCGCTGGAGGTGGCCGCTTCTTCAGCGGCCCTCGAAGGGTCGACGGCCACCAGCGGGGCCGATCCATCCTTCGAGACGCCGCTTCGCGGCTCCTCAGGATGACGGGACAGAAAGCATACGCCTCGGAGCTATGACGCGGCAGGACCAGGCCGCGATCATGGCCAGGGCAATACGGGCGGCGGAGCCGATCGATCCGCCTTATCGTCCGGCCCTGCCCCAGCCCGCCCCCAATCGCGCATGAACGGCATCTTCAGCAGTCCGCGCAGCGACTGCTTCTCGGGATCGTCAAAGCCGTCGAGGCCATAGCGCAGCTCCGCGAAGCGCGGACCGCGATTATAGGTGCCGCCGAGCCGGTCCCAAATCGAAAGCAGGTTCGAATAATTGCTGTCGGTCTCCGGCTGATGACGCGAATGATGCATCTTGTGCATGTTCGGCGTCACGAAGACGAGCCGCAGCCAGCGGTCGAGCCGCTCGGGCAGGCGGATATTGGCGTGCTCGAACTGGGCGTTCAGCGCCGACAGCGTCAGATAGCTAACCAGCACCCAGGCCGGCGTTCCGAACACGACCACGCCGGCGATGTGCCAGCCGATCCGCCACAACGTCTCGCCGGGATGCTCGCGGAAGGCCGTCGTGACGTCGACGAAGCGGTCGGCGTGGTGCATGCGGTGGAAGCGCCACATCCAGCCGAGCTTGTGCATCGAGACGTGGGCGAAATAGGCGAACAGGTCGAGCCCGATGATGCCGAGCAAGAGCTGGTTCAGGGGTGACAGGCCGAGCCAGTGCGACAGGCCGAATTTCGCATCGAGCGTCCATTGCGCGGCCAGCGGCGACAGCGGGCTGAGCAGCAGGTTCACGCCGACAAAGATCACGGTGATGGCGGCGTTGCGGCCGATATTGCGCAGCCGGTCACCGCGCGCATAGCTGAATAGCGGAAACGCGGCCTCGAACAGCAGCACGATCGCAAACGACGCGAGCAGGAACGCGATCCGGGCGGCGGTGGACGGCAGCTCGACATGGGCGATCTCGCCTGCGCCCGGATGCCACAGAAGCTTTGCAAAGCCGATCATGCCGATAGCCTCCTCTTTACAAAACGAATATTCGTTCTTTATAATGGCGACGAATGATCGTCAAGCCCGCCGCATCGGCCGGCCGCGACCTGACAAGGACCCGACAATGCCGAAGGTGAAACCCGAAACGCTGGCCATCCGCCGCGAGGAGATCCTGCAGGCCGCGGAAATCTGCTTTGCCCGCCAGGGATTTCACCAGACCACGATCCAGGACGTGATCAAGCAGTCCGGGCTCAGTGCCGGCTGCATCTACGGGCATTTCACCGGCAAGGAGGAGTTGATCCAGGCGATCGGCGAAAGCCGCCATGGCCGCGACAGCGCGCTGCTGGCGCTCAAGGATCCATCGGACGATGTGTTGCAGAGCCTGCGGTCGATCGCCCGCGGCTTCCTCGGCGACCTGCAGAAGGAAGAAGGCCTGCGCGCCCGCCGCGTCGCGCTGCAGCTCTGGGCGGAGGCGCTGCGCGACGACGTGGTCCGCGACCAGGTGGTGAGCGGAATCCGCCAGCCGATCGCCCTGATCGTGGACCTGCTGCGGCGCGGCCAGAAGAGCGGCGCGATCGATCCTCACGTGCAGCCGCGCGGCGCGGCGCGGGCAATGGTCGCGATGTTCCAGGGCATCGTGCTGCAACGGCTGTGGGGCGAGACCGTCTCGACCGCGGAGGCGATGCACGCCTTCGACATCTTCCTTGCCGGCCTTGCCGCCAGGCGCTGACGGGGGATGCGGTGATCGTCCACGACCTTCTCGCCGGTATCGGCACGGGCCTTGCCGGCGGCCTGACCGCCGGGCTGCTCGGCGTCAGCCCCGGCGGCGGACTGGTCGTGTTCTCGGTGCTGCTGCTCGGCGCCGGGCAGCACGTCGCGCAGGGCATCTCGCTGGTCGCGCAAGTGCCGCCGACCAGCCTCACCGGGATCAGGCGCTATTGGCAAAGCGGCAACCGCACGCCATTGCGCTGGATCGCGCTGCTGACAGTCGGCTTCGTCGCCGGCGGCGCGGCCGGCGCGCTCGCCGTCAACCATGTCGCCGAGCCCGCGCTGCGCTGGACCTATGTGGCCTATCTCGTCGTGCTCGACGCGATGCTGATCCTGCGCGGCGGACGCGACGAGGCGAAGCATGACGGCAAAGGCACCGCGCGCGACATATCCTGGCCGGCGCTGCTCATTGTCGGGCTGCTCGCCGGCCTGTCGTCGGGCTTTCTCGGCATCGGCGGCGGACTGGCGACCGTGGTCGGACTGAGCGCCGTGCTCGGCATGCCGCAGCATCAGGCGCAGATGGTAAGCCTCGTGATGTCGCTGATCCCGACCACGATCCCCTCGGCCTGGATCTATTGGAGCGAGGGCTCGCTCGCATCATGGCCGGTGCTGGCAGGCGTGATCGTCGGCCTGCTCGCCGGCACCGATCTCGGCGCCCGCGCCGCCAACCGCATCGACCGCGCGCGGTTGCGTCGCGCGATGATCGTCTTCGTCTCGCTGATGGCGGTCTATATGACCTTCAAGGCGCTGTGGTAGATAGACGTGGATACGTCCTCCTCGCGGAGCCCACCATGCGCAAGCCGGCAACATCGACCAGCAGAGCGGCATCACGGTCGCACGCGAAACCGGCAGCTGCGCTGTTCGACGCCTACCCTGCCCCGGTCAAGGCCAGGCTGCTGGCGCTGCGGCGCCTGATCTTCGAGACCGCGAAGGCGACCAAAGGCGTCGGCGCGCTGGAAGAAACGTTGAAATGGGGCCAGCCGAGCTACCTCACGCCGGAGACCGGCAGCGGCAGCACGGTCCGGATCGATCAGGTGAAGCCGGCAGCCGACCGGGTCGCGGTCTACTTCCACTGCCAGACCAATCTGGTCGAGACCTTTCGCGAGCTCTATCCCGAGCTCAGCTACAGCGGCAACCGCGCCATCCTGCTCGATGTCGCGGGCAAGCTGCCGGAGCCCGCGCTGCGCCACTGCGTGGCGCTGGCGCTGACCTATCATTTGAAGAAGCGGACGGCGGGCGACCGGGTGTAGTACTTTCCACGGCATTGCGTAGAGCGAAGCGACGAGGAAATCCCTCTAGGCGCGCGTGAGGCTAGGGCGCGTATTTATGAACCCGGCATGTCCGCTTTCGAGGAGAAGCCGACACGCGGTGCAGACCGCGGAGATGTCGCCTTGTGACCCGAAGCAGACTTCCTCTGTTCATGGAAAATTGAGCATTCACCGTGTTCCCGGTTGACGGAGCGCTGTTGTGCAACCCAAAAGTGGTGTGTGTTGTCGGCACTTTTGTCCCCCGAAACGAGATTACCGTGAACCCTCTCTGCAAGAGCGCAGTCTTAGCTCTACTTGCTGCTACGAGCTTATCAGCAGTGGCTTGTTCTCCCCAGGAGGACGTCCATCTCACCTGCGCGACGACTATCTTTGTTGCGGACAAGCTTACCCGATCTGAGACGATGACTTCTGCTAGTGGCCCATAGCTGACGGTCTGCATGACCACGGGAAGTCGGCTCTCCGAGGTGAACCGGAAGTCGCCCGGCTCGGTCGCTATGGGCGGCTTTTGACCCACAGCGGACATTCACCTTTCCAGCGCGCACGATCTTCGCCGAGTGGTCTTCTTCATGGCAAAACAGCTCGCTGTTGGGAAAAATCTCGCCGCGATTCGAAATACGGAATTCTGTTTCGCGGGTGCTTTGCACATATCATCGAGGTGATTGGTAACACTCCGAATGCCTCGGCTACGAATTGTCTTAGAAGATGGCCAGACATGCCGATGGACAGTGGGGCGCGAGAAACGACGGTACACGGAGGTAGGCGAGCAACGGCGATCGACTATCTCACAGTCTCACGCTCTGACTCACGCGACCTGGAACACCTCGTACTCAAGGCCGAAACCCGGTCTGCGGATAGCCTCATCAAAGGCATCCGAAGATACTACACCGCCGAATGGTAGTATGGGTCACGGAATCAGGCGGACCCAACATAATCATGGGACGCCTAACCACGTGGGTCATGGCCCGGGGCGCACGCGCCTTCAGAAAAGCCACGACCTCGGGACTTATGTCCCCCACAGACCGGTGCATCTTTCCGGCGTTCGAAAACAGCCCGCCACCTTCCTGATCAAGCCGAAGCGCGCCGATGTCGACGATTTCCCCAACGCGAACCTGGAATTTGGCGTGAGGGCCACCATACCCTTCATTTGTATTGCCGCACTTTACACTCCGCAAAAGGTACTCGCCTGGAGGAAGTGAGGTAATCCCGCCAAACGCCGCCAGCTTTCCGCCTCCGATCACGCTGGCCCTGATCGTTTTCGTCGGCGCGTCCTTGTCGAGATTTTGGCCGAGAGTGACTACAGGAAAGACACAACGAGTGACACCCCCACCGATCTTTGGTGTGCTGAGGATCGCGTCAACGATCACCACACCTCGATGGTCTTGCAGCTCTCGAGCGATGTGTTCGTCGACCGGCAAACCATCCTCCGGTCTTAGAACGTCCCCGCTTTGTGCCCGAGCAGCAGTCATTGAAGCGACGGCTGCGAGCCAGACAGCCAGAAGAATGGTAGGCTTCATCGCCATTGTGCCTCCCGCAACTGCTCTCAATCCTAGCAGGCGCAGCTTACCGAATACAACCTTTAGGCCAAACGACGCGGAAAATCAGCCAAGCGAACACGCATAAAAACTTCATACTACCTCTGGGTGCATTGGCAATGCCGATCACCTTCCCTTGGGACCGAACCGACAGCGGCCGATGAACGACGTCCGTTCATGGTCCTTCGCGCCATGCTGGCAGGATCACTGTTGGTCGGCTTCTCGGGGTAGACCGGAAGCGGAAGGCATGCCGCTCAAACGGCGAATTTGACCGGTTGCAGCCATTGCCGAATGCGGTCAAATCGATCTGTTGGCTTGCTCGCGGCTGGCCGATCTAGCAACCCCCATACGTAAATGAATGCGGGAAAGCCCGCAAGCAAGCATCCAAACACGCACAGGTGGACGATCCATCGTCTGCTCTGTGTCCGCAAAGCAAATAATCCGCCTAATAAGGTCAAGATGGGCGCCAACCAAATCCAACCGAAAATGATCAAAAGCACATGCGCCATGGTCGACCCGTTGGGAGACGAAATTCATCCAGGGTGCTTAATCATATCGCACCGCGCCCGCCTTGTCCGCTTCTGGCCCTTTGCGGACATTCACTTAGGCATCGTCGATGTCTGCTTTTGAGGGCAACTAGGACCGCGCACGCGCGTACCGGCTTCATGAGTACACGCCCTAGATGGATTGCTTCACTGTGCTCACAATGATGCGGTGGAGACAGCTCCACTACGCCACCAGCGCCGCGGCGACGCGCTGCGCCTTCAAGAGTCTGATGACCTCGGCGTTCGGCCGGGCGCGGCTGAACAGAAAGCCCTGGCCCTCGTGGCAGCCTTCGGCGCGCAGGCAGCTCAACTCCGCCTCGGTCTCGACGCCCTCGGCGGTGATGGTGACGCCGAGCCCGACGCCGAGACTGACGATCGAACGCACGATCGCCTGCGCGTCCGGGTTCGCGCCGAGGTCGCGCACGAACGACTGGTCGATCTTGATCTTGTCGAACGGAAAGCTGCGCAGATAGCTGAGACTCGAATAGCCGGTGCCGAAATCGTCCATCGACATCCGCACCCCGAGCGCACGCAGCGCATGCAGCGTCGCCAGCACCTGGCTGCTCTTCTCAAGCAGCAGCGTCTCGGTGATCTCAAACTCGAGCCGCCGCGCCGGCAGGCCGGATTGCCGCAGCGCGTCGGTGACCAGCGCCAGCAGATTGCCGGTACGGAATTGCAGCGGCGACAGATTGACCGCGACGCGCACGTCGTCAGGCCATTGCGCCGCGTCCATGCAGGCGCGATGCAGCATCAGCGCGCCCAGCGGATTGATCAACCCGGTCTCCTCGGCCACCGGGATGAACTCACCCGGCGAGATCATGCCGCGCTCCGGATGCGGCCAGCGCACCAGCGCCTCGAAGCCGGTGATGCGCCCGCTCGTGAGATCGACCAGCGGCTGGTAATAGGGCTGCAGGCCTTCGTTCTGGATCGCATCGCGCAGGTCGATCTCGATCTTGCGGCGGCTTTGGGCGCGCGCGTCCATCTCCGCCTCGAAGAAGGAGAAGGTGCCGCGGAATTCGCTCTTGGCGCGCGACAAGGCCATGTCGGCGCTCTTCAGGAGCTTTTCGGAATCCTCGCCGTCGCCGGGCGACATCGCGATCCCGATGCTGGCGCCGATCACCACCGAATGCCCCTCGAGCAGATAGGGCTCGCCGATCGCGTCCAAGATCCGCCGCGCCAGCAACACCGCGTCCTCGGGCCGCATCACGCCGCCCTGCACGATGGTGAACTCATCGGAGTTGAGACGGGCCAGCGCATCTTCCTCGCGCAGGGTCGAGCGCAGGCGCTTTGCGACCGCGCGCAGCAGCTTGTCGCCGATGCCGTGACCGAGCGTCTCGTTGACCGCCTTGAAATTGTCGAGGCCCAGCATCAGCACCGCGACCTTGTCGGTCGAGCGGCGGGTGTGCTGCAGCATCTCGTCCATCTGCTGGCGCAGCAGATTGCGGTTGGGCAAGCCGGTCAGGCTGTCGTGCTGGGCCATGAAGGCGAGCCGCGCCTCGGCGCGCTTGCGTTCGGTGATGTCCATCAGCGCGAGCAGCATCGCCGGCTGGTCGCCATGCATCAGCTGGCGCGAATAGATCGCAAGGTCGATCAACGTGCCGTCGGCGCGCACATGCTTCCAGGTCCGCGCCGCCTGCTCGTCGCTGCTGCGACCCGCCGCCCAGGGCAGCTCGGCATCGAACGCCTGCAGGCTCCTGATCGTCATCCGCTCGAATTCGGCGCGGACATAGCCGTAATGCGCGATCGCGGCGTCGTTGACCGCGAGGATCCGCTCGCCGTCGAGCGCGCACAGGATCATCGGCACCGGATTGCCGTCGAACAGCAGGCGGAACGACGCCTCGCGCTGCTTCAGTTCGGTGATGTCGACGCGCAGGCCGACGATGCCGCCATCCGAGGTCAGCCGTTCCTCGATCAGCACCACACGGCCGTCGGCCAGCACCTGCTCGTGCCGCTCGCCCGGCTGGTACATCTTCCTGAGCCGCTCGGCGATCCACGCCTCCTCGCGGCCGGCAGCCTCGGGATAGTCGCCGCGCGCGACGCCGACGCGGATGGTGTCTTCGAGACGCGCACCGTGCTCGAACAGATCGGAGCTGCGCTTGTAGATTTCCGAGTATTTCTTGTTCCAGAGCGTGTAGCGGCCTTCGGGGTCGAGGAACACGATGCCCTGCGGCAGGATGTCGATCGCCTCACGCAGCCGCGCGTTGGATTTGCGCGCCTCGGCGATCGCCGCCTCGGCCTGCGCGCGCTGGCGCACCAGTTCACCGATCTCGACCGCGGGGCGGCGCGATCTGCCCGACACTTTCGGCATCGGTGTGGGACGACGGCCCCGAGGACGGGACAGTTTGGCCTGGTTCGGCTTCTTGGTGTTTTTCTTCGGCCGCATCATCGGTGTCGCACGCCCCACGCGCATTCCAGTTCGGCGATATATCTGCGATAAGTCTCTGAAAAATTGGTATCTCTTGGCGAGTAGCTGCGCTGCCCGAGAAGCCCTGGCATGCCTGCTTTGCAGGCGAATTCACGCCGGGCGCGAGTTCGCTTCCGGTGCGCCAGCGGCGCACGGCACAGATTCGCAGCATGGAAGCGCCTGCGCTTGGTGAAGGAAGCGTAAACAAGCGCGCGATTGCACAATGAATGCGCCGAAGACGCTTCAAGCGCACCAATGTTTGTCAGCGTGCAGCAGGGTTATCGTGCGGTTAAGCCGCGGTGCGCCTCGGCCTTCGCATTTTTGCCGAATCATACCTTAGTTGGTGATCTCAATCCGCGTGCCGCCGCGGCCGTTGCGCTCGACCAGCCCATAGAGCATTGCGGCGTGCGAGGGATGCAGGCGCACGCAGCCATGCGAGGCCGGTCCGCCAAGGCGCGTGAGTTCGTATGTTCCATGAATGGCAAACCCGCCATGGAAGAAGATCGAATGCGGCATCGGCGAGTTATAGTACTTCTTCGAGTACCAGCGGCGCGCCAGCATCTGCGGGCGGAAGACTCCGCTCGGCGTGCCATAGCCGCGGCGGCCGGTCGACACCGGCCAGTTGTAGCGTCTCGCGCCGTCGACGCTGACCGCCATGCGCTGCGATGATTTATCGATGTGAACGACGACGTCGGCCCGCGCCGGGGAGAGCGCCAATATCGACGCAGCTATCGCGGCGGCAAATGCAGGCCGTACGCACGATACGCTTGTCACAATAACGCCTACCCTGAAATTATTGCGGACATGATGTCGCCCACAACGTGCGCTTGTAAAGTGGCGTGGCTCACATCGGAGCCTGGAAGCCGCGGGTAATCTTAATCCACCCTGTGGGCGATCAAGCGAATGGGATGAAAGCGCGGTCCGCCTGCTCCGAATCCATGCTAGCCTTGCGCCGACAGAGTGATCCGAATGACACCCCGCCTGCGTCTGTTCCCACTCCTGATCTTAGCCCTCGTCGCCTGCACCATCTCCGCGCGGGCGCAGGACAGGGGCTCGCTCAATCCACAGCCGCTGCCGCCGCTCGCCAACCCTGACGATCCAAAGATCGGGGCGAAGCAGCTGTTCGCGCGCAAGGTGCTGCCGGCGGCGTTGCCGACCCGGTCGATCGGCGGCTACACCAAGGGTTGTCTCGCCGGCGCCGCGCAGATGCCGCTCAACGGCGACACCTGGCAGGTGATGCGCTTGTCGCGCAACCGCTACTGGGGTCACCCCAACATGATCGCGCTGCTGAAGCGGCTCGCGGCCAACGCGCACAAGGACGCCGGCTGGCCGGGTATCCTGGTCGGCGATATCGGCCAGCCGCGCGGCGGCCCCGCGCTCTCCGGTCACGCCAGCCACCAGATCGGACTCGACGCCGATATCTGGCTGACGCCGATGCCCGATCGCAAATTGTCGCGCGAGGACCGCGAGGAGATGTCGGCGGTGATGATGGTGCGCGACGACCGGCTCGACATCGATCCGCGCGTCTTCACGCCGGGCCATGTGCTGGTCATCCGCGACGCGGCGCGGGAGCCGGCGGTGCAGCGCATCTTCGTCAATCCCGCGATCAAGAAGGCGCTGTGCCGCGAGGCCAAGGGCGATCGCGGCTGGCTGTCGAAGATCCGGCCGTGGTGGGGCCACGACTACCACTTCCACATTCGCATGCGATGTCCGCCCGGCAGCCCTGGCTGCGAGGGACAGAAGCCGCAAGCGGAGGGCGAAGGCTGCAAGCCGTCCGATCTCGCCTTCTGGTTCAAGGATTCGGTGCTGCACCCGAAGCCTCCGCCGAAGCCGCCGAAACCCCGCCCGCCGATGACGCTGGCGCAGATGCCGGCTGACTGCAGGACGGTGCTGAACGCCCCCGACGCCAAACAGCAGCTGCCAGGGCAATAACATCTTCGTCAGGCGGCTATGCCGGCCGCTTCGAACTGCGATATGATCTCGTGCCGTTGCGCCGTAAGCGCGTTCGGGCGATGGATCGGGGCGGCTGATCTATTTATCCGTCATCATGAATGGACCAGACATGCGCAAATCGCTCCTCGCGGCATCGCTGCTGCTCGTCTCGGCTCCCGCTTTCGCGGCGGAGGAGCCGAGCGGCTGCGACAAGTTCAAATGGTCGATCGAGCGCGCACGCGCCGCGCTGACCGCGCCCGATCGTGCCAAGGTCGTATCGGGAAGCGAGCAGACCGCGCTGCCGGCGACCGCGATCACGCTGGCGCTGGTGGCCCCCGGCGACGCCAAATTGCCGATCCCGCCGGAGCGCGCGCCGAAGGAAGGCACCTTCGCCGGCTTCACCAGCTTCAAGGCCGCGCCGAAGGCCGGGATCTATACCGTCAGCCTGTCGGCCGGGGCCTGGGTCGACCTGGTGCAGGACGGGCATTTCCTGAAGCCCAAGGCGTTCAGCGGCGCGACCGATTGCGACGGTATCCGCAAGACCGTGAAATATGACCTCGCCGCCAGCCCCTTCGTGCTGCAGGTCAGCGGCTCAAAAGAGAATTCGCTGTCGATCGCGATCCAGCCGTCGGACGAATAGGACGCGTTAGACAAAGGGTCGCCTTTACCGTAAGCCTCAGCCTGCTATGTTTGCAGTGCGATATCCCTGAGGACCGTAAGTCCGTCGGGGACCAGCGGAACAGCGCTTCCGTCCGTCGCAGGCCAGACCTCACCCAACGCCTGATTTGCGCGCCGGTTCGCGCGTGAACTCGCACGGAGCGCTTTCCATGTCACGACTTTCAATTTCAAGGCTTGCCGGACTTTTCACCGCTTTCGTCATCGTGCTCGGCACGCTGCATTCGCCCGCGAGCGCCGAGGACAAGACGCTCACCGTCTTTGCCGCCGCCTCGATGAAGAACGCGCTCGACGACATCGATGCGGCCTATACCGCCAAGACCGGCGTCAAGATCACCGCCAGCTATGCCGCGAGTTCGGCGTTGGCAAAACAGATCGAGCAGGGCGCGCCGGCCGACGTGTTCGTCTCCGCCGATACCGACTGGATGGACTATGCGATCAAGCAGAAGAACATCAATGAGCCGACGCGGGTGAACCTGCTCGGCAACTCGATCGTGCTGATCGCGCCGAAGGATTCCAAGATCGACAACGTCAACATCGGACCCGGCTTCGATCTCGCCAAGCTCGCCGGCGACGGCAGGATCGCAACCGGCGACGTCAAGGCGGTGCCGGTCGGCAAATACGCCAAGGCCGCGCTGGAGAAGCTCGGTGCCTGGCAGGCGGCCGAGCCAAAATTCGCGATGGCCGAGAGCGTCCGCGCGGCGTTGACTCTCGTGGCGCGCGGCGAAGCCGTGCTCGGCATCGTCTACTCGACCGACGCCAAGGTCGAGCCGGGCGTCAAGATCGTCGGCACCTTCCCGGCCGACACCCATCCCGCCATCATCTATCCGGTCGCGGCGACCACGACCGCGAAGGGCGAGACCGCCGACTATCTCGCCTTCCTGCGCTCCTCGACGGCGAAGACGATCCTCGAGAAGTACGGCTTCAAGTTCCTGATCAGCCCGACGACCTAAGCGCGTGTTTGAGATCTCGCCGGCCGAATGGACGGCGATCCTGCTGTCGCTGCGGGTCGCCGTCATCGCAACACTGGTGGCGACCCCGTTCGGCATCGCGCTCGCCTGGCTGCTGGCGCGGCGCGATTTCTGGGGCAAGTCGCTGCTCGATGCCGCCGTGCATCTGCCGCTGGTGCTGCCGCCCGTCGTTACCGGCTATCTGCTGCTGCTGACCTTCGGCAGGCGCGGCCTGGTCGGCGGCTGGCTGGCCGACCATCTCGGCATCGTGTTCGCGTTCCGCTGGACCGGCGCTGCGCTCGCCTGCGGCGTGATGTCGTTTCCGCTTCTGGTGCGGCCGATCCGTCTCTCGATCGAGGCGGTCGACCGCCGCCTTGAGCAGGCGGCCGAGACACTCGGCGCCGCGCCCTGGCGGGTGTTCGCAACCGTGACGCTGCCGCTGGCGCTGCCCGGCGTGCTGGCCGGCATGGTGCTCGGTTTTGCCAAGGCGATCGGCGAGTTCGGCGCGACCATCACCTTCGTCTCCAACATTCCCGGCGAGACCCAGACCATTTCGTCGGCGATCTATTCGCTGATCCAGACGCCGGATGGCGACACCGCCGCCGCGCGGCTCGTGATCATCTCGATCGTGCTCGCGGTCGGCGCACTGGTTGCGGCTGAAGTGTTCGCGCGTCGCGCCACCGCGCGCCTGCACGGGCAATAGCCATGCTGCGCGTCGACATCACCAAGCAGCTCGGCGAGTTCTCGCTTGCGGCCTCGTTCACGAGCGAGGGCCGCGTCACCGGCCTGTTCGGCGCGTCCGGCTCCGGCAAGACCTCGCTGATCAACACCATCGCGGGGCTGTTGCGTCCTGACCGCGGCACCATCGTGATCGACGGCGAGACCGTCGACGATACCGCGACCGGCATCCACGTCCCGACCTGGCGCCGCCGCATCGGTTACGTGTTCCAGGACGCGCGGCTGTTTCCGCATCTCGACGTCGGGCAGAACCTCGACTACGGCCGCCGCATGAACGGCCTCACCGAGGATCCCGCGCAACAGCGGCGCGTCGTCGACCTACTCGACATCGGCGCCCTGCTCGACCGCCGTCCCGGAAAGCTCTCCGGCGGCGAGCGCCAGCGCGTCGCGCTCGGCCGGGCGCTGCTGTCCAAGCCGCGGCTGCTGCTGCTCGACGAGCCGCTGGGCGCGCTCGACGAAAGCCGCAAGCTCGAGATCCTGCCCTATCTGGTCCGGCTGCGCGACGAAGCCGGCGTCCCGATGGTCTATGTCAGCCACGACGCGGCCGAGCTGCGCCAACTCGCCACCCAGATCGTGATGCTGCGCCGCGGCCAGGTGACCGCGTTCGGCGGTGTCAAGGTGCTGACGGCGGGCTCGTAGCTGGCCGTTTTTCCGAAAGTCGGCATAAGATAGCCTATCTTGTCTGCTAGGCCCGGATCGGGACGTCCGATCGGGCATGGGGAAGGGTGAATTGTGCGACTGACTGGCTGGGTGTTGCTGCTGATCGGCGGGCTGCTGTGCGCCACGATTTCGTGGGCCGCGCTCGGCTTCCTGCTGATGGGCGTCGGCCTGATCGCGCTGCAGGTCGCCGAGGGGCGCCGGCGTCCGGCCGATGCTGCCGTGCCGGCCGGCGTCTCGGGATTTACCCCGCCTCACCTCAGCGACGGGCTGCAGCCGCCGACCCTCGACCCGGTCGCAGGCCAGGATACCGGGCAGCGTCAGCCGCGCCGGGTGGCCTGGCCCGACAAGAACAACGACGCGCCCTACGATCGCGAGGCGTGGCGGCGGCTGGTCGAGAGCGATCCCGACCTCGCCCAAATCGCCAATGTGCTCGCCGATTACGGCCCGCAATATGTCGATGAGCTGGCGGCGAGCTATCTGGCCGCCCCCGACAAGGGCCGTTTGGCGGCGATCGTCGACGGCATCATCGCGCGCGCCCGCGACGGTCAGGCGGTCCCGCTGCCGCCCGCGCCAGTCGAAGCATCGCGGCCACCGCCGTTGCCGCCCCGGCCAGCGCCGAAGCCGGTGACCGCCCCTGCCGCCAAGCCGGCGACTTCGCCGAGCAATTCCGCCGATGCGCTGGAAGCGTCCCTGCTCGCCACGGTCGAGGAGGCTTCCGCCAGGATCGCCGCCGAACGTGCGGGTCTCTTCAAGCCTGCCAAGGAGATTAACAAGGAGCTTAACAAGGAGCCCGGCGAGGCAACCGACAGCCGGCCGCAGGCGGCGGGCCAGCGGCAACCGCTATTCGGTCGCGCCCCCCGGGACGCCAAACCCGCCGAGCCGCCGCCAGTGCCAGCCTCGCCGCCGCCAATGCCAGCGGCACCGCCGCCGATGCCGGCCGACACGCCCGCCGATCTCGAAGCATCGCTGATCGCCGCCGTCAGCGAGGCCGCCGTCCGGCGGGCGGACGCCAAGGACACCCCCAAACCGGCGCTGGAGCCCGCGCCGTCGCCGGCGAAACGCGAGCCCGAGATTGGTAGCGTCGCGCCTGCCTCTCCACCGGCACCACCTGCGAAGACACCACCTGCGAAGACACCTGCCGACAATCTCGACGAGACGCTGCTCGCGGCGCTGGCCGAGATTTCCGGTCAGAAAATCAAAGGCGAGCCCAAGCCGGACTCAGCGTCCAAGGGCCCATCCGGTCCGCCGGACGACGGGCTGTCCGACATGATCAAGAAGTTCGCCCCGGATTCGAACTTCCTGCGCAAGACGTAACGGCGCGGCTCAGACCCCCGCCACCGACGCCCAGATATCGGCGAGCTTGCGCTTGACGATCTGCATCCGCGTTTGCGGCGCGACCTTTTCCTCTTCCTCCGGCAACCGCAGGCCGACCACGTTGACGCGGCCGCCGCTGATGCTGCGCGCCACCAGCACGATCTCGTCGAGCGCCAGTTCGGCCCCTTCCTTCGGCGCGCGGTCGAGATTGACGTCGAAATAGTCGGCGAGCGTCAGCTTGGCCTGGTGCTCGTCGACCTTGACGCCGTAGATCTCGGCGAGCTCGCCGAGCGTATGCTCCGCCGACACCATGAAGTCGCCGAGCAGATGCGGATCGGGCGCGCTCGACGGCGCCATGTCGACGAAGAAGCGGTCGAGCGCCTCGGCGCGCTTCGGCGGCGCCAGCAGATAGATGTAGTCGCCGGGCGCGACCGGATCGGCCTCGGTCGGCGTCAGGATCCGCTCGTCGCGGATCACCAGCGTCGGCTTCGACCAGGAGGGGATCAGCCCGCGGCGGAAGTACAGGCTCTTCGGCCGCACCGGATAACCGACCAGCTGCTGCTCGAGCTGGCCCGGCAGATCGAGCTCGACACGGCGCGGGCCGCGTTCGGCGCGCGGCAGCGCGACATGCAGCCGCCGCGCCGCCGGCGCCAGCGTCCAGCCCTGCAACAGCAGCGAGATGATGACGACGACGAAGGCGACGTCAAAATAGAGATAGGCCTTCGACAGCCCGACCAGCATCGGGATCGAGGCGAGGAAGATCGCGACCGCGCCGCGCAGGCCGGTCCAGGCGATGAAGACCTTCTCGCGCCAGTTGAACTTGAACGGTGCGAGGCAGATCAGGACCGCCAGCGGCCGCGCCACCAGCATCAGCGCGAACGCCACCAGCACGGCGCCGCCGGCGCTGGAGAGCAGGCGATGCGGCGAGACCAAGAGGCCGAGCAGCACGAACATCACGATCTGCGCCAGCCAGGTCGCGGCGTCGAGGAACGTCACCACCGAATTATGCGCGCGGGTCGGCCGGTTGCCGATGATGATACCGGCGAGATAGACCGCGAGGAATCCCGAGGCATGCACGATCTGCGAGCCGCCGAAGATCACCAATGCCGCGGTGGTGACGAACGGCGCATGCAGGCCCTGCGGCAGCGCCACATAGTTCAGCGCGATCACCACCAGCCGGCCGCCGATCACCCCGATGATGGCGCCGAACACGGCCTCCTGGATGAACTCCAGCGCGATGTGCGAGGCCGAGCTCTGGCCGATCGAGATGAACTCGACCAGCATCAAAGTGAGGAAGATCGCGAACGGATCGTTGGTGCCGGATTCCGCCTCCAGCGTCGCGCCGACGCGCGGCCGCAGGCGCAGGCCCTGGGTGTGCACCAGCAGGAACACGGCAGCCGCGTCGGTCGAGGCCACGACGGCGCCGACCAGCAATGACTCGGTCCAGTTGAGGTCGAGCACAAAGCGGGCGACCGGCGCCGTGATCAGCGCGGTCAACAGCACGCCGGCGGTCGCCAGCACCATCGAGGGCACCAGCACGGTGCGGATGCTGGCAAACCGCGTCTTCAATCCGCCGTCGAACAGGATCAGCGCCAGCGCCACCGAGCCGACCAGATAGGTGGTGCGGACGTCGTCGAACTGCAGCCGGCCTGGACCGGAATCGCCCGCCAGCATGCCGATCAGCAAGAACACCAGCAGCAAGGGGGCGCCGAACCGCAAGGCCAGCAGGCTCGACAGGATGCCGGCCATCACCAGCACCGCACCGAGCAGGATCGCTATACTGACGGAGTCGAGGGATGCCATGCGCCTTCGGAGGTCTCAAGGACTTGGGAGGTCTCAAATACTTGCAATTGCATCCTTATCGTCGCCACACTGGGACGCCAACCGATTTCTGACATGAGCGGCAATGTGCCCGGTCTCATCAGCCCTAGGTCGCCTCCACACTGTGTTGTATCGATGGTCGCGTGAGCGCCTTTGTGGGATTCTCGCTGGGCATTCGAATCACATTTGGCTGACCCGCACTGCAAGTTGAGAATTTGCCGATGGACATGAGCCTGAAGGACGTCCTGGAATCGATCCAAATGGCGGCGCGCTCGGTTGGCGCCGAGGTCGCCTCGCCCTGGTTCTATCTGCAGTTCGGCATCATCCTCGCCGCCGCGGGCCTCGCCTACGCCGCCGATACCGCCATTCATGCGCGGGTCGACATGGCGTCGCTGGCGATGCGCTGGCCGCTGCCGCTCCGGCACTTCGCCCGCGTGATGGTGAAGAGCGCCTCCACCGCCGTGTTCGCGGTCCTGATGATCATCTCGCGCATCGTGATGTGGCACGCAACCTGGCCGAGCCGCAGCTATCTGATCGCGGTCTCCGCCAAGCTGGCGCTGGCCTGGCTGGTGATCCGCCTCGTCACCTCGGTGATCGACAACGCCTTCATCGTCAAACTGGTCTCGATCGCGGCCTGGGTGGTCGCCGCCCTCAGCATCATCGGCCAGCTTGACTGGGCAGCCGAGACGCTGGATTCGTTCGCCGTTGTGGTGGGCGGTCTGCGGCTGACGCCGCTGCTGCTGATCAAGGCCGGCGCGCTGCTGATCGTGGCGCTTTGGCTGAGCAATATCGCCAGCAATTTCATCGACGGCCAGATCACCCGCTCGACCGACCTGACCCCGTCGATCCAGGTGTTGTTGGTCAAGATCATTCGCATCGGCCTGATGGTGGTCGCGGTCGCCATTGCCCTGAGCGCGGTCGGGATCAATCTGTCGGCGCTGGCGGTGCTGTCTGGCGCCGTCGGCGTCGGCATCGGTTTCGGCCTGCAGAAGATCGTCGCCAACTTCATCTCGGGTATCATCCTGCTGGTCGACAAGTCGGTGAAGCCGGGCGACCTCGTCACCATCGGCGACAGCCAGGGCCGCATCAGCGCGATGAAGACCCGCTACATCTCGGTCGCCGCCGGCGACGGCCGAGAGTTCCTGATCCCGAACGAGGACCTGGTGACGCAGAAGGTCACCAACTGGACCTACACCGACAAGAATACGCTGGTGAAAATCGCTTTCGCCGTCAACTACGACGCCGATCCAAGGCTGGTCTGCAAGCTCGCGATCGATACCGCCGCGGCCCACGCCCGCGCGCTCAAGGGCAAGCCGCCGAACTGCATCCTCACCGAATTCGCCGAGCTCGGCATGAAGTTCTCGCTGACCTTCTGGATTGCCGACCCTGATGGCATGGACAATGTGAAGAGCGACGTCATGCTGGCGCTGTGGGACGCCTTCAAGCAGCAGGGCATCCGGGTGCCCTACCCGGTGCGGGAACTCCGCATCCGCGGCGGCGCGCTGCCGGTCGAGAGCGTGGTCGAGGTCTCCAACTGACCCTTGAGCACAATCTTTTTGCAGGACCGGTGGCCGCTGTTCCGGATTGTGCCCGGAAATCAAGCCGTTTGGACATGTCCCCATGCCCAAGCTTGGCTTGCGCCGGGCGCGCCGATCATTAAATTAGGGCCTGAAATCAGCCCCTTGCCCGCAGAAACAGCCCGCCCATGAGCTATATCGACGCCACCGACACCTCGCTTCGCAAGACCGGCCAGATCAAGCTGCACGGACCGAGCGGCTTTGCCGGCATGCGCAAGGCGGGCGCCCTGGTGTCGAAATGCCTCGACGCGCTCACCGACATCGTCAAGCCGGGCATCCCGACTTCCGTCATCGACGAGTTCGTCCGCAAGTTCGCCTTCGATCACGGCGCCTATCCGGCGACGCTGATGTATCGCGGCTACCGCTACTCGACCTGCACCTCGATCAATCACGTGGTCTGCCACGGCATGCCGGGCGACCGGCCGCTAAAGGAAGGCGACATCGTCAATGTCGACGTCACCTTCATCGTCGACGGCTGGTACGGCGACTCCAGCCGCATGTACGCGATCGGCGCCATCGCGCGGAAGGCCGAGCGGCTGATCGAGGTGACCTATGAGGCGATGATGCGCGGCATCGCCGCGGTGAAGCCCGGCGCCACCACCGGCGATATCGGCCATGCCATCCAGAGCTATGTCGAACCGCAGGGCATGAGCGTGGTGCGCGACTTCTGCGGCCACGGCCTCGGCCGCCTGTTCCACGACGAGCCGAACATCATCCATATCGGCCGGCCCGGCGAAGGCGCGCCGCTGAAGCCCGGCATGTTCTTCACCATCGAGCCGATGATCAATCTCGGCAAGCCGCATGTGAAGATCCTGTCCGACGGCTGGACCGCGGTGACCCGCGACCGCTCGCTGTCGGCGCAATTCGAGCACTCGGTCGGCGTCACCGCCGACGGCGTCGAGATCTTCACGCTGTCCGAACGCCATGGCGAGAAGCCCTGGGTTCAAGTGTAATCGGATTCAGGCGTAATCGGATCCAGGTCCAGTCATCCTCGGCAAGTTCAGTAGTCGCTCCGCGTGCGCTCGACGATCTCCTCGCGCGTGTGGTTCTCTCCGATCGACATCGCGCAGATCCGCGACAGATGCAGATAGGACAGCCCGGTCTCCTCCGCCCAGGCGTTGAACTGCGCCTGCACCTTGGCGAGATCGCGCTTCGACTTGACCTCCTCGGCGATATCGAGGCCGGCATCGCGCAGGCAGGCGACGACGTCGCGCGAGGTGACGAAGCCGTCCCAACCGAGGAAACGTAGCAGCATCTGTCCGGTGTTGCCGCCGAGCCGGCTGCCGCGCTTCGCCAACAGCTCCAGCAGTCCGACCTCATCCGATGACGGCCAGGCGCTAAGGAATTTGCCGAAGCTGCCGTGCTCGCGTGCGATCTCCTGCACGAAGCGGCCGTTGTCGCGCACCGACATGATCTTGGCGCCGTTGCGCACGATCCTGGCGTCGCTGACGAGCTTCTCCCAGAATTCGTCAGGCTTGAAGGCGAGCTTGGCGGGCTGGAAGCCGAGGAACGCCTCCTCGAAGCCCGGCCATTTGGCATCAATCACGCTCCAGGCAAAGCCCGCGCAGAACACGCGCCTGGTCATCTCGGCCAGCACGCGGTCGTCGCCGAGCTTGGCCAGCGCCTTGGCGCCCGCCGGCGGCCGCAGCAGCTTCTCCAGCGCCTTCGGCCCGCCCTTGCGCTTCTCGGCGCGCGAGCGGATCACCTTGAATGATGTCACGCCGCCCTCCCCCTCTTTGCTCTCGAACCGTTGCAGCCGACGGTAATTCGCCCGAAGCATCGTGGCAAACCGGAGCAGCATCGGCTCTTGCAAATCGCCGCGAGCACGGCATGGTTGTGGCCGATGCCCACCAAAGCCAGTGACAGCCCCGATCAGCCCGACGAGACGCCACATTATCACGGCCATCGCGAGCGGCTGCGCGAGCGCTTCTATGCGGCCGGGCCCGACGCGCTGACCGACTATGAGTTGCTCGAAATGGCGCTGTTCGCCGCGATCCCGCGCCGCGACACCAAGCCGTTGGCCAAGGCGCTGCTGAAGAAGTTCGGCTCGTTCGCCGAGGTGGTGCACGCGCCGGTGGCGCGGCTGCGCGAGGTCGAGGGCGTCAGGGATGCCTCGATCAACCAGCTCAAGCTGCTCGCCGCCGCCGCCGGCCGGATCGCCAAGGGCGAGATCAGGCGCAACATCGCGCTGTCGTCCTGGAACGACGTCATCGACTATTGCCGCACCGGCATGGCGTTCGCCGACAAGGAGCAGTTCCGCCTCCTGTTCCTCGACAAGCGCAACCAGCTGATCGCCGACGAGGTGCAGCAGACCGGCACCGTCGATCACACCCCGGTCTATCCGCGCGAGGTGATCAAGCGCGCGCTGGAATTGTCCGCCACCGCGCTGATCCTGGTGCACAACCACCCCACTCACCCCTTTTGCGTCACGTTGGATCACGCTTAAGCACGGTTAAACACTAGCAAAATCGCGGCTTTTTGGCATTGCGCGGTGGGGGCGGTTTTGGCAAATTGGGGGCTGTAAAAGGGGTAGAAAACGGCCTTCCGCTCCCAGCTAGCGATCCCTGTTTCTCCTCGACCGATCCCAGTCCGGGAAGGAGGAAACGCCATGCCCGCCCTAACCGACACCGCGATCCGACATGCACTGAAGCGCGTCGAGGTCAGCCGCAAACAAGAGAACCTCGCCGATGGCGAAGGACGCGGCACCGGCCGTCTCGTCCTCGTTCTCAAACCCATGCCGAAACGCGTCACCGCCGACTGGATGGCGCAGCAATGGCGCGACGGCAAACGCACCAAGAAGAAGATCGGTGCCTATCCGTCGATGTCGCTCGCGCAGGCCCGCGAAATTTACAAGCGCGACTTTGCCGACGTCATCCAGAAGGGCCGGAGCATCAAGATAGCCACCGATACCCGCCCAGGCACGGTCGCCGATTTGTTCGAGGGTTATGTCGCGGCGCTCAAGGAAGCCGGCAAGCCGTCCTGGAAGGAAACCGAAAAGGGCCTTAACAAGATCGCCGACACGCTTGGGCGCAACCGCCTCGCCCGCGAGATCGAGGCCGAAGAAATCATCGAGCTGATCCGCCCGATCTACGAGCGCGGTGCAAAGTCGATGGCCGATCACGTGCGCTCCTACCTTCATGCTGCCTTTAGCTGGGGCATGAAGTCCGACAACGACTATCGCCAGCAATCGTCTCGCCGCTTCCGTCTCCCCTTCAATCCCGCAACGGGCATCCCGACCGAGCCCAAGGTCCAGGGTACTCGCTGGCTCGACGAAGACGAGTTCGTGCAACTCTATCGCTGGTTGGAATGCCCTGACACGCCGGTCCATCCCTCCTATCCGCGCGCCGTGCAACTCATCATGCTGACCGGCCAGCGCGTCGAGGAGATTGCGCGCCTCCATGTCGATCAATGGGACGCCAAGGAGCGGATCATCGACTGGTCGAAAACCAAGAACGAGCAGCCCCACGCGGTCCCAGTGCCCTCGCTCGCTGCGGAGCTGATCGAGTCGATCAAGCCGAACGAATACGGTTGGTTCTTCCCTTCGGCAAAAGAACCGAAGAAGCCCGTCAGCCACGGCACGCTGTATAGCTTCGTCTGGCGACAGCGGGACCGCGGCGTGATCCCCTATGCGACGAACCGCGATCTCCGCCGAACTTTCAAAACGCTTGCCGGCAAAGCGGGCGTATCGAAGGAAATCCGCGATCGCCTCCAAAACCACGCCCTCCAGGACGTCAGCTCCAAGCACTACGATCGCTGGCACTATATGGTCGAAAAGCGCGCCGGCATGGCCAAGTGGGACAGGTTCGTTCGCGCACTGCTCAAGAAGAAAAGGGTCAACGACACACTGAAGCAGGCCGCGTGAACTGTCGCGTCGTCACCGTCGTCGGCACGCTCGGGCTGCTCTGGCCCATCGCTCCCGTCCATGCCGACCCATGCGAGGCGCCACTGCCAAGCCAGGCCGGCGTCCGCTTTTCTGGATTCGTCCGATACGTCGGTGATGGAGACGGCCTTTGCGTCGGTAAGACGGCGAATCCCAAGGAGTGGATCGAAGTTCGGCTTGCAGATTTTGACGCGCCGGAACTACACAAGCCCGGTGGTCCCGCAGCCAAGGCGGCCCTTGAGCACGTCGCCCTCCAGCGCGCAGTTGTATGCACGACGGAACGAGGCCGTGGCGGTCGCGTCATTTCCTTCGATCGGGTGATCGCCCGCTGCTGGATTGGGCCCAAAAGCATCGGCGACCTGCTTCGACGGGCTGGCATCGCCGAAGGTGGAAATTAGCTGTGGTCGGCGCCGCCTCGGCTAGCCGGAGCTCTCGCTGCTTGGCGCGGCGCTCTTTGCTTTCAGGTACGTAACCTCAAAGGCTTTGACCAGACGAAACGATTGCACTCGATTGGCAAGACTGAATGCATCGTTCATCTCGAATTTTTGGAAAATATCCAAGCCCCGATCGAGACTGATTTTCCAGCCGGTGTCACTCACAACGTGACGCGCGTGGATCGTGTTTGTCCCATCAAATTCCCATGAAAATTTAACCCCTGCTGCCGTGCAAGCGTTCTCGACAGCGACAAGATTTGCTTGCTGCTTCTCTGGGTAATTTTCGTCCGGACAGGTGATTAGTCGCACCGTGACCTCATCCTCCGGTGCCTTGCGCACGGCGATCATCTCGATGAACTCCATCAGATTCCGCACCTGATGGAACATCCGGATATAGGGGTCGGTGATCACGATGTTTGTCGCGCCCTCGAGCCATGGCCAGAAAAGCTCAGCGAAAGTGACGCCTTTCTGGTTCTCGCTGAAAACCTTGTGCCCCTCGCGCGGACCAACGCGAGCGCCCTTCGTCTCCGCCGGCTTCTGGACAACCTGCGGGACAGGCGCGTCAGCGCGCCCCTTCACTCCTTCAGGCACAGGCTCGTCATGGGCGGGCGCGCGCTTATGGTAGTATTGCGGATACTCAGCTTCCTCGAGTGTCTTGACGACCACCTTACGGCCATCGCGAGCGGTGAATGAGAAATCCGTCTCTGGATAGGTACTGTCGATCCGAAGAAGCTGGTCCTTCACCCGCTTCCGTCCTTCAGCAGCGAGATGCAGGATCTCCTCCACCTCTGCCTCTGTCGCGTTGTCCGCCGGGAAGAGCAGCTTCATCATCCCGGAGAACGCCTTGTTCACGCCATCGCGGTCGCGCGTCGAAATATCCGATGAGAGCGTGAACAGGGGCTGGTAGCGATTGGAGTAGTCGTCATTACGCATGTGCCGAAGAATTTCGGCAAGGTAGTCGACGACGAAGCCATACCCTGATGCAAACATTTCTCCGCGGATGACGTCGATCTCCCAACCAGGCACATAGGTGTGGAGTCGGTCGATGAAGGCCGAATCGTAATATTTCTCCGGAAGCTCCTCGAATAAGTCGGTATGCTTCAGCATGTACGGGACATTGTGCTTGGTGTTCCCGACAAAGACCATCGACGACTCGGCGCCAAGTGTTTCTACTCCTCGCGAGAAGCTCTTGTTGGCCATATAGTTTTTCATGATGTCGACAAGCGCCTTATCGACCCGCTTTTGCCGACCGGCGAACTCATCGAAGGCTACGACGTCCCAGTAGCCGACCAATCCGATCTTTCCCGAACTGTTATTGACGAACAGCTTCGGCACCGTCACTTCGCCTCCGGAGATCAGGATGCCGTGCGGCGAGAACTCTGAGAAGATATGCGACTTGCCAGTGCCTTTCGGCCCCAGCTCGATCAGATTGTAGTTTCGCTCGACGAAGGGCACGAGGCGCATCAGTTGCAGGAGCTTGCTGCGGCGTCCGAACATCTCGGGATCGAAGCCGACCGTCTGGAACAGCAGATCGATCCATTCGTCGGTCGTGAATCCCGCGCGCGCGCCGAGAAAAGCCTCATAGTCGAACTTCGATAGCTGGATCGGCTTGATGCTCCCCAGAATCCAGGGTTCGATGTTCTTGTCCTCGCTGTGCTCGTATTCGACGTCGGCAATGCACCAGACACCGCTAACTAGTAGCTTGGGATGAGCCTTCACGGTGTCGGAGTCGATGATGACCTTCTTGATGCCCAGGTTGGCGAAGGTCGCCTCATAGGCATCCTTGTCGGTGTTGAGATCGACGCTGATCTTGTCGATCACCTTCCATCGGCCCTTTTCCCGGATGTTCGATCGGATCAGCCCGGCCTCATTGCGATGGACGTAGTGCTTGCGAAGGATTTCCTTGACGGTCTCGATCCCCGATTGGATCGAGCTCTCATCATTGGTAGCGCAGTATTGCCCGAGCAGGAACTCCAACACGTAGGACGGGACAATGGCATTGCCCTTTACCGCCTTGACCAGGTCCTTGCGAACCACGAGGCCCGGGAAGCGTTCGTTGATTTTGTCATCCAGCGCGGTCATCGCTTCCCCCGTCAAAAATCGAAATCACTCGAGAAACTGCGGCGCAGCGTGTAGCGAGCCGTGCGGTACTCCCTGAAGTGGGACGTATCGCCATGCCGCTCTTCCAGCTTCAGCATCACCTCCTGGCCGTTGAATTCGTCGGCCCGGCGGAGCAGGAGGAATCGTACCGGGACTTCGCGCTCGCGCGCGTTTTCGGATCGGAAGTCGAACACAAGCTCGTGGCTATCCGAGATCAATTCGCCCGACTGGGCATAAATCCCCGTTCTGAGGGTGCGCGCCTGGGTTTTCTCCGTGATGGCCTCCACCTGGTAGAAGCGAACCGAGATCTGGCTCGACGTGATCAACTGGTTGGAGCTTCCGATGATCTCCACCTCAACGGCGGTCGTGTCGCTCTGCCGTTTCTTGTTGATCTTGACGACGGGAACGACAACCTCCTGAAGGGTTGCGCCGCCATGCACGAACCGGCTCCCCGATCCCTGCCGGCGGAGCCGATTGATGGATTTGGGGATGAGCAATTCCACCGAGCCTTCGAGACCGGCCTGCTCCGGCGTAAAGCGTCGCAGACCATGATTGCCCTTCAGACCGTGTCCGAGGATGAAACGCCGGTCGCGGAAAAGAATCACGTCACCTTCGACCTGCGCGGAGGAGAAGTCGCTCTCTTCGATCGGGCGGTGTTGGTAGATGAAGCCATGATCGGACGTCACGATCATGTTGTTGGCGTTCGCGCCATTGAGCTTTTTGACAACCCGCACGATCTCCTCGATCGTGTCTTCGGCGGCCTCGAAGACGCGCTCCTCTGAATCCCGCTTGTCGCCGATCGCGTCGATCAAATTGTGATAGACGTAAACGACGTCATGATCTCGGACGAGCGCTCGCGCCTCGTCCTTGTCCAGAGCCATGAGGTCCTCGGCCTTCAAGGCCGCCGTTCTATCGCCCGTCCGCCCCGTCGCGAGGATTTTCTTGCGGTTTTCGATACCCTGCGAACTCTGGCCATTCACCAGCACGGTGCCGCTGTCGTGGTCCGCAATCTGCAACTCGCCATTGGGCAGAAGCGCCGCCATCCCGAGCTGGGTGTAGCTCGGAAGGCAGCCGAACATTGGATCGATGCCAGCCTCGTAGCGGTCCAAGCTGAGGATGCGCCCTCGTAGTTCCTCTGCCACCTCATAGCGGAGCGCGTCGGAAATGATGACACACACCTTCTGATCGCGCCGGCGAAATTCGCCCACATGCTCCCTGTAAAAAGTGCGCTGCGCGGGAATCGGGGGCGCTGACCAAGTTTCAGCCCCGTCGACATGCGTCTGCCAGGCCTCGTTCAGGCGCAGGAGGTAGCTGTTTACGTAGTGGTTCTCGACCTGTTCGAACAGCTCGCGCATCAGCGTCGCCTGGCCGGACTTCTGGATGCGCGAGATGAATTTCCGGTAGAGCTGATCGATCCGGAACCAACTCTTCGCGTAACGCTCGACGCCCTCCGCGAGGCTGGTCATGCCGAGCGTGACCTGTGCCATCGCTTGCTGGAACTCGGCGGCGAAGCCGATCGCTTCATAAAGGTCGCGATAGGCGCCATACCAATGGCTTTGCCGACGCTGGCGGATCCAGTTCAGGACTTCTCCCTGCGCCACAGTCTGGCTGCCCACCTCATGGACCAATGCGCGGATGATTGCGCGGTCGACCTCCTCGAAGTAATCCACTTCGATCAGCGCGCGGAAGTCGCGCTTAGCGAGATCCTGGGCCACGCTCAGCGCCTCGGCATATTCGGCCGAGAGGGTCGCAAAGGCTTCCTCCGCATTCCGGTTGTTCTTCCAGCGACGGAAGAACACCAGGGCTTCGGGAGCCAGAATCGCTTCGCCACCGACCGCGCTCTGATAGCAGGACTTGAACAGCGTGATCGCGAAGTCGCCAACGCTCCCCTTTTCAGGGCGGTAGCCGAAGAGCCGTTCCATCTGATCCCAGAGGAAACCGCTCAAGCCGACACGGTCGATCAACCGCAGGCTGTCATCCTTGCCGGCTGCCAGCTCGCCCAACAACGCCTCGACGACCGTATCGAAGTCGCCGTCGGCCCCAGCGCACACGCTGAGCATCCTCAGACGCAGCTTCGCCTTGGTGTCGTCTCCGCGAACGGCGGCCTTGAGCTTCTCCAGCCGGCGTCCGGAGCGAAAGAACTCCTGATGTTCCCGAACCACCTCCTCGAAGCTGATCGGCAATCCCAGGTCCGCCAGCCAGATCGCGACCTGATCGCTCTTGAACACCCCGTGCGCTAACTCGATGTCGAGCAGCCAGTTGTCGACGTCGGCCGGGCGTGGTCCGTCGCGATAGAGCAAAAAGCGCCGCTTCGGCTCCTCACGCAGGACGCGATGCTTCACCGCGAACTCGGTGTTCAACACCTCGATCTTTTCGACATCATCGAGCGTCAGCGCCTCGAACGCCTGCCGGAATTCGTGCGACGGATCGTACCAGAAGACGATCCGGTGCTTGTCGAATTGGGTTTCGAGCCCCTTGGCGATCCGGTGCTGCATGCTCAGTCGTCCGAATCGTTGAGGCCCTTGATCGACTTCAGGGCGGCGCCGAACTTCGGATAGTTGCCCTTCACCCCATCATCGAGGTCTATCTCGATCTTTTGGGTCGCCAGCGGGAACAAAACGTCACGCTCCCAAGCATCAAGCTCCTCGATCTGCCGGGCTGTCGTTTCGATCTCCCTCAAGGCCTTGGTTTTCTGCGCGGTCGAAGCGTCCCCGCTGATGCTGAGCGCTTCCTGCGCCCGGCGGTGCGCCTCGAGCTTGGACCGGAACTCGCGAAGATAGTCGTTCAGCACGATACTCACCGTGTCGGGGCGGTAGCGGTGCATATAGATCAGCGCGTTGAAGGTGCCCTTCGGGCTGGAGAACAGCCAGTAGATGGGCCTCTTCTTGTACCGCTTCACATGTTCGTTGAAAAAGTCCCGAGTGAAGTACCTGCGAATGTCCTTGCCCAACGCCTGCTCGACGAAGGCGAGGTCTTCCTGGAAATGCTCCTCGCCTAAAGTGACACGCAAGAAGCTGCGGAACCGCGCAACAATGTCGTCCGCGAACCAGTCACCGTCGAGCACGGGGATCACATTGTCGGCGTCCACCTCAAAGGTAGGGTTTGGTACCTTGGCGCGATAGTCCTCCAACCCTTCACCCTGGTTCGCGAGGATCAGGCCGGGCACATCGAGACTGTAGCGGCCGAACATGCAGCCCACGGCATAGTGCAGGAATTCGGCCATGGTGTCGGAAAGCAGCCGTGCCTCGCGCTCCGCTTCCGTGCCCTTCACGCCGTAGCGATAGGCCGGGTTGCAGGTGAGGGTGATTTCGTCGATCGGAACATCAGGCGTCAACTCGTCATGCAAACCGTAGGCATCGATGAAGATGCGGTTGTTCTCTTCCTCCAGCCGCTGCATCTCGTCCGTCATGCCCTGCCAATGGGCGCGCAGGCGGGCATAGGTGGCCTTTAGCGTCTCGGCCCGGTGATCGAGCGAGAGCAGCGGGAGCGTGGTGAAGTCCCAAGAGGTTTCGTGGGCGTCCCAGTCGGATTTTCCAAGCTGTATAGCTGTTGAGGCGTTGCGTTTGACCCTAGTGTCACGAATTTCATCACGAATTGGTAAGTTCACCAGGCTGCCCGGGTTGAAGTCGAGTGTCGGGCAGATGATTTCAAGAATCTTGGCGCAAGGCTTACTAAGGAGAAAGGCGAGAATCGAATTGGTTTCATCTGCATCGTGCGGTAAGAAAACGCTACCCTTTTGATCGAAAATCCCGAAGTCGTCTTTTAGACGCGCTGAGAACGAACCAGAGCTCAGGTTTGTGTACGTGATGCCATTTTCGAAGTATCGACGATGATTGCGCAAGACCGCACTTGGATGAGTGCGGATTTCTTGACCATCATTGGACCAGTTCAGAACGTAGTCTTTATTTCCATACCATTTGCGAAATTCTCCACCCTTGGTGTAAGGGACCCACTTCCATCCTGAATTCGTGGCGCCTTTGCGCAGTCTTTGATCGGTTTCATGCCAGTATCTCAGGAATCTGTTATTATCGCCCGTCTGTAACCCAACACAGATGTCGCAACGTTCGCCAAGGCGTTCATTCTCTTTGAAGGCATGAAGCATTTCTTCCGAAAGCCAATATGCGATTGGATTACCGGGGATCGAGAGAAGGTCGGTTTGCTTGAAGGTGAACCTGCCATAACTGCGGTCCAGAAATAGGGCCTCGATCTCGGATGGCGTTCGGACTTGAACGTGCTTTTCAAAAAGCCGCCTGTATAGTCCGATTGTGTTCTCAGCTGGAGCTGTCTTCCTAACGAGGAATGCAACGCTGCCAAAATCAGAACCAAAAACTCCTCTTCCAAGATGGAGCAGCCCAACAATTGAAGTTCTTTCAACAAGCGTAAGTCGTAGCTTTTCAAATGATCCGAGGAACATCCAAGATGGCAGGTTGATCATTCCATACATGCCGTTCGGCAAAAGCGCGTCAACGGCTCTCTCCATGAAAGCCGTCATCAAGTCGGACTTTGAGTTAGGATAAACTGTCTGAAGGTGAGACTTTAGCTTCAAATTCATGCCGTTAGCGTTCATATACGGCGGGTTGGCTACCACCACATGATACTTCGGCGACAGCGCCTCGGCCATGTGCAGCACAACCACAACTCTGTCCTGCACCTCTTTCAGTAGCAAATCGCTGCCGAAGTCCTGCGCCTCCACCACGCGCAGTGCCTCGGCCGCGTCGCGCAGCTTCGGCACGATCAGTGAACCGAAGTTTTTCGCCTGCTCGAACTGCACGAGCGTCTCGCGCAGTTCATCCGTGAACAGGTCGCGCCCCACCAGTGCAGCCACGTCCGTCATCTCGGCCGCGGTGAATGTCACATTCTGCAGGACGACGATGTCAGGCTTAGCCTCCATCCGCAGGAATCGACGCCGCCCCAGCCGCGCCGCCGCCTTCATCGCCAGCGCGAAGGCCGCCATCGCGCCGGCGCGGTCGTCGATCTCCAGCCCGGTGAGATTGTGCTTCAGGATCAGCGTCGGGATCTGGGGCGGGTCGTAGCCTTCTTCCTCGTAAATCGCGTGGAGGAGGTCGAAGGCGTAGGTTAGCATATGTCCGGACCCGCACGCCGGATCGCAGACTTTGATCTCCTCTGGTGACGTGATGCGCAGGAAGTTCTTCTCTGGCTCTTCCGGCGCGATGTAATAGTCCATGCGCTCCCTTAGCCGGGAGGTCGGCCGATTCAGCATCCAGAGCCGACCGAGGGAATTCTCGACGAGGTAGCGCACGATCCAGTGTGGCGTGAACAGTTGCGTGGCTGCCGGGATATTCTCGGCCGTGATCTTCACGTTTTTCTTCAAACCCGCGAAGACCTCATCCTTCTTCTCGGAGATGTAAAATTGGTAGAGCCAGCCGATGACTTCGACATCTTCGCAGACCTCCGGCGTCATCGCCTCGCGCAAATGGGCGAGAATCGAGGCGTTCGATAGCAGGTCCTCGGGCAGCAGCAGCTCGGTGTAGTCGTCGATCCGCTCGAACAGGAAAGGCATAACCCTGTGCCAATCGTTACAGATCGCGACGAGCAGCAGCCGATAGGCTTCGGCCTGCGCGTCCGGGCTTGGAGCACGGCCGTCCAGCAGAGCGCGGACCTGAGCGCGAATCTTCTCCGGGACGCGGTCCTCATCCATGTTCCCGGCCTTGGCTTCGGCCAGGATTTCCGGCTGGAACTGACCGGACAAAGGCGAGACAACCCGAACGGGGTTGAGCTCGTTCACGTCCATGAAGCGCAGAGCCGAAAAGCGGTTGAACCAGACATAGGCCACTCGCTCGATCACCTGGTTCTTTCCATCCAGCGCGATGGCCGCCTCAAGCTTCTTCATCGCCTCTAGATGCTCGCGCCTAGCGGCGGCGCCTTCCGCGAGCACGGAGTCCAACTTGGCGCTGACCTGCCCCATCAGAGTGCGGCGGGCAAACTGCGCGAACTTCTTGAGCCTCGTGGTGTCCATCAAGCCGCCCCCTCACTAATCCGCCGGATGGATTGATCACCAAACCGCTTTTTCCATTGCTCAATATTCAAGATGATGCAGCTTGCTGCGCAATCGCGCGCCCAATCCGCGTGGCGTATGGGGATCGATTTCTTCAGGTCATCCTGCTTTGTTAGCAGCAAGGCTGCTTCCAATTTCTTCATTGAAAGCAGTACAACATAGACGACGCTTAGGTCGCCCTTCCCCTGGACAGATCGAAAGAAAAGAGTGTCTCGAAATTTCCCGGACAGGCTTTGCACAAGCTTGCCGGAGTTCAGTTTCTGCTCAAACGCGGGCACGTCCTGGGCAGAAGGATTATCGGGGTCCTTTATTTCAACGAATATAGACCGATCTTCGTATTCAGCGATGAAATCGACGCGCTGCATGGTACTATTGCCATGATAGGCGCTGTCATCAAAATGAATAACCGCCTTCGCCTCCGGGAACGCGATTTCCAAATCGTATTCCTGCACCGTTGTCATAGCGTGACTCCCTCTAGGGAGCGCTCGATTTCAGCGTCGTACAACTCGCTGAAGGTCTTAGCTATTCCGGTATTCACGAGCTGGTCGTAGTCATCGGTGGAGTGAACGGCTATCGCTTCACTATCCTCCTCTCTAACCAGCACATGGAATCGAACGTGATCCTCCTTGCCCTTTTCCATGAGCAAGTCGAACCACTTCAGCAGAACATAATCATGGGTCGCGAGGACGATCTGCTGACCGTTGCGCGACAGCTCTAGGAGAAGCTGAACGAGCTTCTTCATCAGCTTCGGATTGAGGTTGGCCTCCGGTTCATCCCACAGCAGAACGCCAGTGGCACCGGGGTTGATCGAGCCGTTGCAGAGCAGCCGATGGAGTACGCCGATTTTCCTGTACCCCTCGGCTGTCATGCCGCTCGACAGCGATTGCCCGCCTTTCGGCACGAAACGGGTGACAGTCGAGTCCTGGTAGGCCTGCGCTGCCTCAGACTTCGACCGGGCGGGATCGGCCTTCGCCTCGTAGCGGCCAGGCTCGAAGCGGAAAGCGCCTTCGCTCGTCCAGCGATACCGCCCGCCGACGAGGTCGACCAATTCGTGGACAACGCTCGATAGCCTCGGATCGTCATCGAGGCTCGAAGCCTCGTCGTCGAAACCCGGACGGACGAGGAGTTCCGCGAGGTCGATATAGCCGTCGTCGAAGATCATCTCGACGGTGGCGCGATCATGATCCGCGTGGCACATGCCACGGACGAGCGACAGCACCTCCTTCGTCGGAATGAAGACGGGTTGCAGTTCATGCCCCGACCCGCCGGCATCCACCTTGATCTGCACGGCTTGAGAGCGGCTGCTGAACGAAATCGCCACGCGAGCGTCATCGCTGCTCACCAAGTTGAGCCGCGTTGGGGCCTTCGCGCCGTTGGCGCGCAGGGTGCCTATCCTGCGTTCCTCAGGAGAAAAGAGCCGTAGCAACTTCCTTGATATCTCGGCCGCTACCTCCTTGGCCGAGCGATCGTCGGATGGAGGCAGGCCCGCCAGCGCCAGGCCATAGATCGCCTTCAGGAGGTGTGTTTTGCCCGTCCCGTTGGAGCCTATGACCACGTTCACCCGCGGGGACAGCGATAGCTGCAAGCTCCCGAACGCCGTGAAATTCTCGATCTCGACGCCGGCGATCATCACACAGTCACCCGCTTGCCCGCGCGGATTTCGGCGATCAGCGTCTCGCGCAGGGTATTCAGATAGGCATCAATGTCCTGCTCGTCGGCGAGGTACGGCTTGGCATAGGTGACGCGCAACGCGCTGGCGGCCACATATTCCGGTTGGGTCGGCGCCGGCGGTGTGCCGCTCGTGCTGTCTCTGAAGCCGCGCGGCTTGTCGTCCTCACCGTCCTTCTTCACGGGAGGCGGCGCGGTTACGCGGCCGAGCAGTGCCGGAAAGCCGGACGCCCGAAATCCGCTCACCCGCTCCCTGATCACCGCAATCAGCTTGCTGGTCTCGATGGTATCAAGAACCATCGTGAAAGCTGCTTCGATTTCGCGGCGGTCAGGCTCCGCCAAGGAAGCGAATTCGGGGAGCGCCCGCAGCTTGGCGCGAAGCTCATCGACATCGGCAATCGCCGTCTTGCGTTCCGCCGCGAGCCGTTTGTCAACCTCCGCCCTCAGGGCATCAAGGGCGCCCTTGATCTGCTGGATGGCGTTGCCCTTGAAGCAGTTGGGATCCTCCAAGACCTCGTGGATGGTGCGGGCCTGATCTTCGCCACCATATCCGAAATTGGCATTTTGATCGGCCAGATAGGTCCGCGCCTCGTCATAGATCGCCTTCTGACCACCGCCCATGAAGCGACGAATCGGATCGAGAATGACCTCCTTCAGATCGAGCAGCCGATCCTCGTGGCGACCGAGGTCCTGAAGATACCAGGCATAGGGCTTTCCCGTGACCTCACGGAGCGCATCCTGAAGACTGCCCAGCGCAGACAGAAAGGGGTAACGCGACGATTGACGTTCGAGGACCACGAGTTCGGTCTTGAGCGCGCCGAAGGCTTCGGCTGTCTCGATCCCGAGTGCTTTGCCCTCAGCGCCTGCCGGCTGCGCATCGAAAAACTCGCGGAAGAATTCCTTGAGCTTGCGCGTCTGCGCCGGCGTGAACTCCACTTGGAGTTCGAGAACGATATTGCCGAGAGCGTGGGCGTTCTGGAGCCCGCGCAGCAAGGCGTCGCCTTCCAAGGGGCTGCCGTCCGAGCGCGCTTCGATCTTGCCGCGGCCAAGCAGGCTGGCCATGGTGCAAAGGATGGCGGCGTAGGACCAGCCATAGGGCTTGCGCTCGAACCGCTCGACGATGGCCTTCACCGTCGTCCTGATGCCGTTGCGCGCGTTTGACTGCGCGAAGTTGAGAATCTCCTGCTCGGCCTCGGTGAGATTGGCGCCATCCTCGCCGAACATGCCGTCGTTACCGTGCGTAAGGAACCGGCCGATCTCGTTTTCGGAATAGGCAGCGCCGCGCAGCATGCCGAGATTGACGTGGACCTTGTCGACAAGGGTCTGGAACGCACGCTCGATCCGGGCCTGAGCATCCTCGGAGCGAACCTCAATTTCCTCCCCGCGCACGAAAAGCCGGGCATCGCTCACGAGGGCGCGGGCCTTGAGGGTGAGATCGCGCTGCCGGCCGTTGTTCTGCTCGCCCTTCTCGCGGACGATGCGCTCGATGCTCGGCTGCTGCGTCACGGAGCGCGCCTGACGGACATATTTGTCCGTCCGCTTGAACGTCATCACGTCGCTGACGAAGCGGTTGTCGGCATTGAGAACGATGGCGAGTTCGTCCCTCGACATGGTCCGCATGGCGGTCGCTTCGGCGTTACCGCTCTGCTCGTGAAAGGGCGTGATGACGTTGATCGCCAGCTCGTAGTCGCGACCGAGCAGCCGATCATCGAGGTAGCGCGCAAAGGCATAGTCCTGCGAGGACGCCTCGTGCCGAAGCTTGCGGCTCTTGATGACGCCATCGAAAATCAGCGTCTCCAGCTCCTTGGAGATTTCCGCTGTGTCGACTTCGATCGCCTTGATTTCCTGTTCGACGTCCTTCTCCTCATCGGTCAGGAACTCGAACAGCTCGCCATTGCGCTGGATGTAGGTGTTCTGCTCAAGCAGGCTCAGCGCCTCATCAACACGCCGCTTATGCTTCGTCAGGTCCGTGTCGAACCCGTCGAGCATCAGGACGGCGACATTGCGGGCCGTGGGCTTGAAGCCCTTGACGTATTTGACCAGAAACAGCGCCTTCAGAATCCGTGTGGCGAATTCGTCACCCAGGTTCTTCTCGGCAATCAGGATCGATTGCTGAACATTCGATTTGAGCGCGGCGCGGATGCCCTCGAACATCTGATCGAAGGTCGCAAGCCCACCGACCGGCAGCTCCGCGAGCCGCACCGCGACTTCCTGGAAAACGCCCAGCATGGACCGTTCACCGACCGAGCTGTGCTTTCCCTCGAACGCGTTGTGCTGGGACAGATTCTGAATCGCCAATTGGAACAGCGGATACTGGTAGGGAACAAAGGGATAGCTGTGAATGAAATGATCGCGGTCGCGGAAGTTCTCCAGCCGGATCGAGCCATCCGTGAAGTCGAACAGCGTCTTCAGGTTGTTCGACTCGCGGTGGTAGACGTCGGACAGGCTACTGATGCCGGACTCCGTCTTTTTGAGCAGCCGCCTCTGGATCACTTCGGCGACATCGGCGCTGTTAAGCGGCATCCGATTGGCGAAGCGTGCCTGAATCTTGGAGAAGTCGTTCTCCTGTCGCTGGTTCATATCGCCGATAACCGACGCCATATCCTGCTGCGCCGTGACGATGATCCAGGCCCGACCGCGGCACTTGGTGTTCAAACTCTCCGCGATCGTCTGGAGGTTCGTCATGAGCTTGACGTTGTCGGCGATGTACTGACCCACCTCATCGACGAAGAAATTCAGCCGGAAGCCCGGCTTCTGGGTTTCGATATAAGCCTTCACCTTCTCGGCAAAGTCCTCGATCGACGACCGGAAATCCTGGCGATACCGCGTCAGGATGCCTTCGCCCTCGGAGGGATTGGCGCCAGTGGCTTGGGTATAGGCTTTGGCGACATTCGCGTTCTCTAGCAGCGCCTGCTCGCGTCCGCGCTCCCAGGGTTTCCCGGCGACAGACTGATAAGCTTCCCTGAACGCCTCGAGCACCCCACGACTGTCCAGATCGCGCTCGAACTGCGCGATGTGCGGCTGCTTGCCATAGTAGCCGCCCATCTCGTCGAAGACTTTCTGGAACACAGAGAGCAGCGCGTCGGTCTGCACCTTCGAGATGACGTCGGCCTTCTGGTCGATATTGAACAGGATGCTCTTCGACGGGATCGACACGGCTTTGCGTAGGTCGGCCGCGAGGATCTCATTGTGCGCGCATTTCAGTTTGAAAAGCTCATAGGCTGAGCTTCCGCCGATGTCCCGGTTCTCCAGAAGGAGCGCCAGCATTTTCAGCAAATGCGATTTGCCCGAGCCGAAAAAGCCCGAGATCCAGACCCCGTTGGCCGTGCCATAGTTGTTGTAGGCATCAAGGAATTTTTCGAGCTGACGCTCGATCTCATTCGTGATGACATATTCCTCAAGTTCGACCCTGAGGCTGGCTTCGTCATCGGCCTTGATGACCCCTTCGATCGCACGATCGACGGGCTTTTCGAAGATGTCGCGAAGTGTGGTCATGCCCCCCCTCAGATCTCATAGTGCGTTATGTCGAATGCCCGGTAGTATTTGTCGTCGTGCAGGATTCCGAACAAATCGAGTGACGCGCCGGAATCCAGGCTTTGTGTATATTTTCCCGGGAAGAACATCACCGTCGGTTTTTCCTTGGCGGTGCTCTGAAGGTTATTCAACACATTGTGGGATCGGATATAGGGGTAGACCTCGCCGACACCCGACAGGAACAGAACATCGAACTCCCGCTCAGCAAGAAGGGCCCCAATTTCCGGAATGAGATGGGTTTCCGGATCGAGAACCCCTTGCAGAAGCTCTTTGAGCTCGTCCTTTCCGATGCTTGGCTCCGCCGCGAGAACGTCATCCCATATGCCGCGATTACGCAGCAGGGAGATGCTGAGGTCATAGAGGTTGATCTCGACCACGCGCACGCCGTGATTCTCGAGTTGCTTCACGAGGCTCGCGCGCATCGCCTCCATTCCGACCGCTTCCTCGACCGGATAGGGGCAGATGAAGAACGGCACTTCATTGCCGAGACCCTGCTTTTTGAGGAATCTGTCGCTCGCGATCACCCTGAGAAGGTGGTCGAAGCGGTCCTTGGAGGTTGCCGTCTTGCTCAGCCGCGCCATTACCCCTTCCTCCCCACCTGCCGATCCGCTCCTGGGAAATATCGGAGTTCATCGGGTTTTCCCGCCTGAATGACGACCAACAGGCGCGGTGACAACATCGCTCCGAGTATTCGGTTGTCGTGCGACAAGATTTCAGCCTCGCGCATCAGGCGAAAAAGCACCGCCCGAAGCTTGGCTCGCGTGGACATCGAGAGCGCCCCAAGCTTTGGAGACCACTCTTCCTTCGCAGCGTAAAATGTATCGAAATCATCGTAGGTCAGGTCCGTTCGCAGCGACATGAACCTGTCGCTCAGTACCTCGACAGCGAATTCGGCAATGAACCTGTAAGCGCGACAGGCGGCGAGCCACAGAAGCGCCGCCTGTTCGCTCCGCGCTCCTTCGATTAGCAGAGCCAGCTCGCCCGGGGACAGGCGCTTCAAGCGATTTACGATCTCCCGAATTGACCGCCGCGCCGAACTTGTCTTCCGAACCGGAAACGCCCCGCTCCGTTGCGCTTCCGCCACCGTCGCTTCCCAATCGTTGCCAGCGTCATGAAGACGGGCGATAGCCACGCTTTCGTTGATGTAGAGCCCGCCAGTACCGAATGACATCAGATAGGGCTGTTGCTGCGGTCTCTCCATCAAGCACCTCCAACCCTTTTTGGAGTCTGCTCGACCTCCCCGAACTCGAAATCTGCGCGTCTCAGTGCACGCTCTGTCTCATGGAGGTTGAGCGCAACAATATGTTGAGTGCGCGGATTTTGCTGGCTTGCATCTCCCAATAGGCCCAGTCGCTTAAGCACATAAAACAGCATCGCGTAGCGAACGCTGAGGACGGCACGATCATTCGTCATACCGTAGTCCTTCGCGACCACCGCGCGCTGAGTAGGCGTCAGCCCTGGATGGGGACCGATCTCAATGTCAAAGGTCTTCTTCCACAAAGCATCCTGATCACCACCTGGACCGGGCACGTCCATGTGACGCACACCAAGAATGCGCGGCAGCAAGAAGTCTTTGAATTTTTCATCGATATGGCAGTAGCCCCGAACGTGCCACCGGAGTCCGTCATAGCCAAAGGCGTGTGGTGTCATCCGACGCCACATTGGGTCGGTTCGCCTGCTCCCCATCGACTGATAGTAGACTTCCACCGAACGGTTTTCACGAAGGGCTTGAAGGACCGCCTTCAGCACATCAGAATCCACCTCGCGGCGGGGCGTCAGCGCGATGTCGGTCTCCGGTGGATTCGAGATCCACGACTCACTGGGATCGGCGAGCCCTTCCGCCAAAGACCGCAGACGCGACAGATACCCGTCGGGGTCCGGTTTCAGGAAAATCGGCGAGAACTGCGGGCCCGCGACATAGCGCTTGGCGCTCTTGTCATAAATGGCGTTCTGCGGCGCGCGCTCCTGATAGAGCGTCAAGTCTTTCGACGCTTGTGGCACGGACACGCCGAACATCTCGATGATGTCAGACCGGTTGACGCCGCCCTCCCAGAACAGCCGGAACTCGATGAACTCGAGCCGGCGTTCCACGCCCCATTTCAACGCTGCGCCGCCTTCTGGCATCACCAACTCCACTTTTCGCCGATACGGATAAAAACTATATGGACATATCGACGCGATCTGTGTAGTTATTATTCCCATCAAAGGCGCCCGTCAATGGTGACCGGCGCGATAGCCCGGAGGCAAGGGGATGGCGAAACGCAGTTCAAAGGGGGAAGTCACCAGCAAGAAGGCGGCGAGCGCCGCCGGCAAGGTACTGCGGAACCCGAGAAGCAGTAAGGCCGCAAAGACAGCGGCTGCATCGGCGCTCACCCAGCGTCCGAACAAGAAGTAGCGCCCCGGGAGGAGCTGACGTTGTCGTCACGCAAGCGCACCGCCGGCTCCGTGCAAGACGATCTCTTCAACGAAGAAATCTCTTTGCTCCTTCCCGCCCGCCATGCGGTCGACGGGAAGGTGCTCGGGAGTCCGGTGCGGCAATTGGCGGTTCCCGCTTCGCGGGAGAGCTGCCGGCTCAAGCCCTTTTCAATTCGACGGGTCAATGGATACGAAGCGACCCTGAAATCCGGCGAGACGCTGAAGGTCATCAGCGCCAGGACGGCAACGCGGCTAGACGCCGACCTGGTCCTTCTGGTGCCAGGTGCGTCGGAAAAGACCCAGATTGCCGAGGCACTCGAACTTGGCGAAGGCCGATGGATCAACATCGCGCCCCTCGACATCGCGGCGCTCGATGTTGCTGCGCGGAATGCGCGCCTGGCCGCCGTCGTAGCTTCATGGCGGGACGCGGTCCGCATCCGGGAAACCCGTCCCGCCGAGCCTGGTCAGCCTCCCGCGCGCGGATTGCGGCGTCCCCAGATCGGCGCGCTCCATGCGGCACTCGCGCATGCAACGCGCTCCACCGAACCCGCCACCATCGTCATGCCTACCGGCACGGGCAAGACGGAGACGATGCTCGCGCTCAATGCCCTTCAACGGTTCGAGCGATTGCTGGTGGTCGTCCCTACCGACGCGCTGCGCGAGCAGATCGCAGGCAAGTTCGAGACGCTCGGCGTCCTCAAGCAGCAGGAATGCCTCGAAGCGTCCGCCCATTTCCCGGTTGTGATGCGCCTCTCCCACATACCCCTGACCCCGGCTGAGGTGGACCAGATCTTCGACAGCGCAAATGTCGTTGTCACCACGATGCAGATCGCAGGACGTGCCGAAGCGCCGGTTCAGGAGCAGATGGCGGCGCGCGCCTCGGCGCTCTTCATCGACGAGGCGCATCATATCGGCGCGCCGACCTGGGCACGTTTCCGCGGCCTGTTCGTCGATTCCGCCTCGCCATTGCCCATCGTTCAGTTCACCGCCACGCCATTCCGCGAGGATGGCCGACGTGTCGACGGCGAATTCATCTACACCTATCCGCTCAAGAAGGCGCAGGCTGAAGGTTATTTCAAACCGATTCGATTCGAGGCCGTGTTTGGCCTCGACCAAGCCGACGCCGATCAGGCCATCGTCGAAAAGCTCGGCACAATTCTGCAGGCTGATCTGGACGCCGGTCTCAATCATCTCGCCATGGCGCGCTGCTCCACCATCGACCGCGCCAAGGACCTTCATAAGCTCTACAGCGCGATGTTCCCGGAGTTTCGGCCCGCCATCGTCCACAGCCAGCAGCCCGAACGCGACCGACGCGCAAATCTGGCAGCCCTTCGTCGCTTCGAGAGCCGAATCATTGTCTGCGTCGACATGCTGGGGGAAGGCTTCGACTTACCCGAGCTCAAGATCGCCGGGCTTCACGACCCCCACAAGAGCATTGCCGTAACAATTCAGTTCGTCGGAAGGTTCACCCGACAGGATCCCACACTCGGAGATGCGACGGTGATCGCTAACACCGGCATCGACGACATCGATCGATCCCTAGCAAAGCTTTATGCCGAGGACGCAGACTGGAATGCGCTGGTCGAGGCGCTGAGCTCCGCGCGGATCGAGCGGCAGGTGCGGCGCGCCGAAATGTTCAAGGGTTTCGTCGGCGACCTCAGCGACATCCCACTGCAGACGCTCGAACCCAAGATGAACGCCGTTGTCTACAGGACCTCGTGCGACGCCTGGGAGCCGCTGCGCGCCGAAGACCTGTACAATCCGGGCGTCTACCTCGGGATGAAGATCAATCCGCACCAGCGTGTCGCCATCTTTGTCACCCGTTCCGAGGAGCAGGCCGGGTGGACGACCGCGCAGCACGCAACCAACGTGATCTGGGACCTGCACATGATGCACTGGGACCAGGCGAAGGGCCTGCTCTACATCAGCAGTTCGGCGAAGGGGCCCTATGACAGACTTGCCAAGACCGTCTGCGGCGAGACCACGCGGCGCGTCGAGGGCGAAGAAGTGTTTCGCAGCCTTCATGGCTTCAAGCGCCTGATCTTGCGCAATCTCGGCCTCACGCATCACCAGGGGCGCGGCGTACGTTACTCCATGTATATGGGTGTCGACGTCGCCGACGGCCTCGACACCGCGAAGTCACAATCGCGGATCAAGAACAACGTCTTCGCAAGCGGTTTTCTCGATGGTATGCCGGTCACCCGTGGCTGCTCGGCCAAAGGCAAATTTTGGTCGATCTCTCCGGTGCGCGATCTCACCGACTGGACGGAATGGTGCGAGGACATCGGCCGGTCGGTCAATGACCCCGGCATCACAACCGACGGCGTTTTCAAAAGCGCCATGCGACCGCGGCAAATCAACCAGCGACCCGAAGTTCCTCCTGTCGCGATTCATTGGCCGGAATCGCTGCTGATGCAGATCGAGGATCGAGTCGAGATCAGTTTCGGCGATCAGCCCGTCCTATTCACGGAATGCGACATCGACTTGCTTGACCACGAACGAACGGGACCGCTTCGCTTCGCCGTGCGCAGCGACGCTCATGTCGCCGAGTTCGAAATCGTGTTCATCGACGGAGCCGCCCGCTACCCGCAACGCTCTGGCCCCAAGGCGACCATCAAGATCGGCGCCAAGGTGAAGACGTTGTCAGAGTCCTTCGGCGACGATTCTCCTCAGATCGACTTCGGCGACGGTTCGCTCCTGATCTACAGCCACCTCTACGCGCTGCCGGAAGGCGAAGCCGTAGAGCCCTATCCTGCCGACGGGATCGAGGCGTGGGATTGGTCCAAGACCAATATCCGAGCCGAATCCCAGGGGCCCGAAAAGCGAGCCGAGTCCGTCCAGCGGCGCGTGATCGACAATTTGCTTGCCGACGGTGAGACTTATGATCTGATCTTCGATGATGACGGCGCCGGGGAAATCGCCGACGTCGTCTCGCTCCGCGTCAAAGAAAGCCTTGTGCAGGTCACGCTGTATCACTGCAAGTATTCGAGCGGGACGACGCCAGGCGCGCGCGTGAAAGACCTCTACGAAGTTTGCGGACAGGCTCAGAAATCAGCCCGATGGCGCGACCGACCCAGCCGCATGTTCACCCATATGCTCAAGCGCGAGAAGCTGCGGCTCGACAAGGGGCTCAGCTCCCGGTTCGAGCTTGGCACTGCTGCAGGCCTGAGGAAACTGAAGGCGAGCTGGCAAGACTATCGCTACGAATTCGACGTGCGAATCGTGCAGCCCGGTCTTTCCCGGAAAGCGATCACTGAGGAAGGGCTACACCTTCTGGCTGGCGTCGAGACATACCTCCTCGAGACACGCGCCATGCATCTCAAGGTCATCGGCAGCAACTAACCGACACGGGTACCGAGCGACCCAACTTGCGTGGCGTGCTAGGTGAACCAATTCTCGACACTGAGACCGCTGACGCAGTCAGATTCAACACTCGACCCAAACGACTTCCCCGATGCTCATGAACACAAGGGCGCCGCGCGCTGCGCCCGTCGCCTCGAGATAATCTCGTAGCTGTCCGACATATCCAGCTCGAATGCTCGCGGTTGGGTTCAGGTCAGATTTCCAGTCGACCACGACATCGATCTTCCCCTGCCTGATCGCAAGGGCGTCAGCCCGCCCCGCGACAAAAGCGGCGTCCCGCGCTGCCCATACTGCCAGTTCGGGAACGAGGTAGGGCTTGAGCGCCGCGATCTCCGGCAAGGCCAGCGCCCGCAATGCGGTCTCAGCCATTTCAGCGGGCTCTGGAAGAGGTCGCTCATCGTCCGCCGTACTGATCAACTGTGACAGCAACACATCCGCCCGATCCACCGCGGCTTCTCTCTTGTTCAGCAGCTCGCCGGTCAGGAGCTCTTCCATCAGTTTATGAAGAATAATTCCGCGCAGGGCGCCCGCTCCGACTACATCAGGATGTTCAGCTATCGCCTCTGCGACGATCACGCTTTCCAGCGGATCCCGAAGACGCTCCAGATCGTGATCGCTAGGGCGGCGCCAAACGATAGGTCTTGCACTCTCGTCTATGCATCGCTGCTCGGATGCAAATGCGTCCGCGGACTGCCCATTCTTGCTGCTAGGCGCAGGGCGTGCTGCCGGCTCAGGAAGAGCCGAGAGATCGAGTTCAGGAACCTCGCTCTGCCTGAGATTGATCGAGCTGAACCACGAGTCCTTCGCGGCTTGGGGAATGGAGGGGAGGATCAGGAGATCACGCGCACGGGTGCAAGCGACATACCAAATCCGTTCCCTTTGGTCGGCGTCTTCCTCGCTTTCCTCCGCGCGCGCGGCCGCCAGATCCGGTGGCGCGACGCCGCCGAGCATCCAGTGCAACGTGTTATCGGACTGGCGATGAACGAATTGATCCCCGCGATATAGCTCCGTCGTCGAATTAATCGGGATTACGACAGGCCATTCGAGGCCTTTGGCGCTGTGGATGGTGACGATCTCGATCGCATCCTCAGCTGCGTCAATGCGACCTTCAGGCACTCGAATCCTTCGCTCCCAATCGGCCTGGAGGTCGCGCACAAAGGCGCGCAAGCCCGCGACGCCGTAGCGCCTAGCCCGCTCGATCAGAGCGTCGAGGTTCGCCAACGCTCGCGCATTGCGGTTCTTGTGGCGGGCCGCCATGATGACCCGCGCGTTAAGCCGCTCAATCGCGGTCGCCAGAACTAAGCTCGGCGTTGAAATCGCGGCCAATTTTCGCAGATTTTGCAGTTCCTGCAGAACCGAACTTGCCAATGGATGCCGCACAAGGGCCGCATCGGTCCTCACCGTGAAGTACGTCGCTTGGCCTGCTTCGCCGGGAGGAAGCGAGGCTGTGATGTCGAGGAGTTCCTGCTCACTCAAACCGACGAGCGGCCCGCGCATCAATGCACCGAAAGCGAGCACATCCGAGGAGTCTGCCAGGACGCGCAGAAGCGCAAGTATGTCCTGCGTCTCCTGTCGCCGCATTAACGTCTGACCTGCTTGAGAAGATACCGCGAGGCCGCGCTGTTCAAGAGCGCGTTCATACCGCGCCAGAGTTCAGTATGCCCCGGCGATAGCAGCGCGATTTCTCCCGGCTTTAGCGGCGATTGCGACTTGTCTGCGCGCGTAATCGTTACGTTGCCGATCAAGCGCGTGCAAATCTCCGCAACGCGCTCGGCCTCGGCTTCTCTGAACATCTCCGCGTAGATGCGCCCGTCCGTATGGACCTCGACGGTGAAGCGGCTCACGCAGGAAACTGGGTAATCATAATCAGGAATCGTCGGCGCTAGAGCCACGTATCGGGGCTGCGACGGCTTGGAAAACACATCTTCAAAGCAGGAATTGACGTGCCTGATGATTGCATTTTGCGATCTGAAGTTTGCGGTGACTTCAAGGACCGCACCGGAATCCTGCGCTCCGATCAGCTCGCAACAGTGCTGATAGGCTTCGATGTCGGCGCCGCGGAAACGGTAGATCGCCTGCTTCGGATCGCCCACGAGGAACAGCGAGCCGGGCCGGAGCTTGCCTTCGTGCCAAGGTCCTGGGTGTCCCGGTATCGCGGCGATCAGGAAGAGAATCTCGTTTTGGACCCGGTCCGTGTCCTGAAACTCGTCGATGAGAATGAACTTGTATCGCCGCCCAATGGCTTGCCGCACGTCGTCGTGACACCGGACCAGATCTCGCACATGAAGCAAAAGATCGTCGAAGTCGAGGACTGCCGCCGCCCGCTTCCTGTCACGATAACCCACCAGCAACTGGTCCAGCGAAGACGACAGAGTGCAAACGAGGCAGCTCGCGATGTGACCGACGAGTTCGTTCCATGCATCGTTTACGACTTGGTACCGTGCGATAGCATCCGCATCGCCTCCTTCCTCCCGATAGGCGCCGAACCTCTGTGCGGCTTCGTCGTACGAGATGAGTTGCAGGCCTTTGTCGATGAGACGCGAACGTCCGGCGTCGCAGAGCTTCCAAAGCGCGGCAAAATCGGGAATAGCAACGAAGGTATCGGTATAGCGCGCTGCGAGCTTTCGGAGCTCCTGCGCAATCCCGCGCGCCCACCTGTCACGCTCGCCGCTCGACTGCCATCGGTCAAAATCGTCAACCGCTTGGACAAAGTTGATGTCAGGGCGCGCGTTCGAGACCGGTGGGACGGGTTTGGCATCGGGATGTTTGCGGCGCAGGACCGCGAGTTCGCGAACGAGTTCGACGACCTCGAGCGGAATTTCCTGCGCGAGCACGACGATCGGATCGTCGGCAGTGGCGTCTGCAGCCAGGCGTCGCGAGAACCAAGCTGAAAGCTCAGATAGGAACAGCGCATCTGCAACCGGCGCATCCACGACTCGAGCGCCGGGATCGAGTGCAGCCTGCACGCCGTGAGTATGCAAGATGGATTGGCAAAATCCGTGAATCGTGGTCGCCGTGAGATCGTCGAGCCGCGTGGCTGCGCTCGCAAGGCATGCGCGCTGAGTGTCCGTGAGCCGCCCGTCAGGCAAAACCGGTTTGACAAATGCTGGTATATCGTTGAGGAGCAGCGCGTCTACCGTGTCCCTGATGCGACGTGCGAGCTGGCTGGCAGCGAGTTCGGTGAACGTGATCGCGGCGATTTCGCCGGGTTCGTGGCCATTCGCGAGCATCATGGCGATCCGACCGGCCATGAGAGAGGTCTTGCCCGTGCCCGCCGCGGCCTCCACCAGCAACACCGATGTAAAATCGGTCATGGCACGTCGGCGATTGTCCTGATCGACGAGGGTCATGTGGACGCGTTCCAAAGCTTGCTCAGTGTCTGATTGGCGGCTCGGAACTCGACGTTTTTTCTGCGGAGATAGCTCTCGCGATCGGCAGGCAACGCGAGACGCATGTCGTCGTAGTCTGTGTCCTTTTCCCACCGTGGCGCGAGACGGCCACTGCGCAGAATTTCCGCGGCTGCCTTCAAATACGTCGTGGCGTCGGTGATGGCGCGGTCGAGTTCTTCGCCTCTGAGTTCGAACCTCGCAGGATCGTCGGCGAGGTAAATCAGTCGGGCTACGATCGTTCTGACCTCGGGAAGAAGCTTGCGCACCGCCATCGCATAGAGGACCCGCTGCAGCTCGCGGCCCTGCCCAAGTGCGATCCGCTGGCTCTTTGGCGGCGGTTTGACGCTCTTATAGTCGGTGATCTGCGCGCCATCGCCGGAGGCGCGAATGTCGATCCTGTCGATGCGGCCACCATAGATAAGGCTGGCTTCTGAAATCGGGATGGTGACCGTTGCATCCCATGGCCACACATTCAGATCGGTCTTGTCTTGACCAAATGGCACCTCACTCCAGCTCCGTGTGTCGGCGCGTGTCGGATCATCAGAGCAAAGCCCCCTGGATGTGCGTCGTGCCGCTTCGCGAACCGTGTGCCGCCACAGAATTGGTGGCGGCACGGAACGCTGCAGTGGCCACGATGAGACGACCGAAGCTGACGCCTTTTCAATTGCCTCGGCGATTTCCTCTTCGTTCGCTCGGGCAAAACCCGGTATGGGCTCAAGTGTCGTGATGGCGCTGCTTATTAGCTCATGCACCAGCTCGCCGAATGTGAAGGGATCGAGTTGGAGTGGTTCCGGCTCCAAGCGAACAGAACGCCATCCCAGAGCATGGCGCCACACGAAGCCGAGCGGATCACGTAATAGACGCTGGAGCGTTGTTGTCGACTGCGTGCGGGCGAGAGCGGCGATAATTGCAGGATGGTTCGCGGCGACCAAGCCGTCGTGGGCAGTATGCGTCCCTTCTCGGTGCCAGTTTCGCCAGCACAACTGAGTTTGACGGACATGCTGAAGTTGGCCCGCATCCTGGGGGCGCGCCAGCAGACGATCCGGCTCGCTGAAAGCGTGCTCGGGAATACGATCGCGCTTGCGCACGATTTCGTCGGCAGGCCACAGAGAGCTTGGTGACAGAATGCTGCCCTTTGCACTCCGTTCTGGGCGTGACAGAACCAGGACACCTCGCGTTCCGGCGCGGATGACTTCGAAATTCAGCCGATCGCGTTCCGCCATCGTGACGGGACGAAGTTTGCGGCGACTGAGCACGTGGTCTGGGATCAGAGGATCATCATTCTCCGAGCGTGGCCAGGACCGACTCGTCAAGCCAAGCAAGCGGGTAAAAGGTCGGGGGCTCGCGGCCAAATGAGACGCCGGACACCACACGACATTATTCGCGGGATCGCGTCCGTCGGTCACCTTTAAGACCTCCAGCGAGAGACCGATCGCATGTGGTGGCGCGCTTCGCAGCGCTTCGTCCCACATCGCCAAACTTGCTCCGCTGAACAACCGCCGACCGACCTCGCGTCCTGCAACAGGTCCCTGCGCAAGAAGCTCAAGGATCGGAAGCAAGATCCGTTCGGCAACATCGCCTCCTGTCCGATGGATCCTCGCCGCTGACAATGCTTGCTGCCAATGATCGAGAGCCCTAAGGCCCGCGCTTCGCGGGATAGCGGCAAACCAGTCGTCCGGGAGCGTGTTGAGGAACGGTCGATTGGGCAGCCTCCTTATGAGACGCCAAACACGTTCTTGGCTGAGACCATTCGTCAGGACGTCAGCAAGCGCGGCGCACGCCTGGCCTTCGGGCGTGCTGAGAGCGGGAACGCCGTGCGAGAAGTGCACCGGAAGACCGGCGTTGCGGGCATATGCCAGAACATGATCGTCCCAGTCCTGGGTCGAGGTAGCGGCGATTGCTATTTCTTCGGGCTTTGCCTGGCCTGACGACAGAAGCGCGCGCGCCCAGCGCAGTGCTTCAATCACCTCAGATTTTGGATCGGCGCTCACTTCGGCGGAGACTTGCGGCGTGAACGGCGTGCGAGGGCGGACTGTTCCTCTGAACCATGCATGATCGCTCTGGGACGGCAACTCCCAGATCACATTTGTAAACCGCGTGAGTTCGTTCACCAACGAGCGCCAGATCGGATCCACGGACACAAGCCCGACCAACGTCACAGGTCCGAGGAGCGTCTTTGCTTGCGATGCGCGCTCGATTGCGGTGGATCGAAGATCGCGTGGTAGCATCCGTGCTGCCGGAAGGCCTTGCCGAATGCGTGTTTCGATTAGGTGTAGATCGGCGAGACGACTGATATCGTTCGGAAGCGATGACAGGTCGACGTCCGCGCGCCAAATCGCATCCAATGATTGAAGCACCGCGCGCGGCATTCCGGGCAATCCCGCTACATTTGCGATATCCTTGAAGCCGCCATCAGCGAGTGCGCTTTGAATCGCCGGAAAGAGAACGTCGGTGCCAAGAGGTGACAAAAAGCCACCCGCAAGGCGCGCCGCAAGAAGGGGGAATGTCAGGATATCTCGGCCGATAGCCCCTTCGCGGGCAGCGGCAAGGCGTTGGCTGCGCAGTGCGAGCGGACCATCAACGATGAAAGTCGACCGCGTGACCAACAGCCCCCCCTCTGACCTTATCGCAAACAGTAGCTTGAGCGTCCGGCGCAGGCGGACATGCTGATTCTCGGTCGTTTGATCGCGCGTCTTAAGCAGCGAAATCCGGCGCTATGGCCGCACAATTCTGTTCCGTTCAGCCGGGCTGAGCTTAAAGAATCGAGCTTCGGCAGGGTCAAGCGAGCCAGTTCTCCACGTTAAGACCGCGGATACGGCTGAACTCATCGGTATTGGCCGTAACGATGGTGGCGCCCGTCGTGTATGCGTGCGCGGCGATCAGAAGATCATTACCGCCGATTGGTCTCCCAGCGGCCTCCAGTTCAGAGCGGATGCCGCCATACTCGGCGTCGGCCGGGACATCAAATGGCAGCACAGGAATTTCTCCAAGTAGATCTTCGACGGCCTTAAGCAGGCGCTTTGAACCGCTCTTTGCGCAACCGTAACGCAGCTCCGCTGCCACGATAATGCTGGTGCAGATGTTATCCTCGCCGACCTTTGCGATCCGCTGTGCCGCCTTGCCCTGCGGATTCTTGACGAGATCGGAGATGATATTGGTGTCGAGCATGTAACGCGTCACAGGACGCGCTCCGGCGTCGGAATGGGATCCTCGATCTCGGGGAAGTCCTCGTCGAGTGGCTTCATCGACTTGAGCAAAGCAACGAGGCCGCGCTTGCGCACCGGCTCGATCACGAGCCGCTCGCCGTCGCGATGCATGATCGCCTCGTCGCCGGGCAGTTCGAACTCGACCGGGATGCGAACGGCCTGATTGCGGCCATTGCGGAAAAGTCTGACGTGCCGCTGCTCACCCATTGGGACCACCTCTAAGCATATGCCAAAGACATATGCCGTCAAACGCCCAGCGACAAGGGCCGAATTACGCGCGGCCCTCGACTCTCATTGACTCTTCCTGCAATGAGAACAAACATAGAACATACCTCAACCTGGGATCGTTTCAAGCGGATATGAGCACGCCCGCTAGCCATTTGACCGTGTCCGAACTTCGAGAGCGGATCGCCCGCCTTGAAGGCCACGGCCGCCGCGCCAAATCGGTGCTTCCCTTCGGAATCATCGATCTCGACACCCGCCTTCCCGGCGGCGGGCTGGCGCTCGGCGCTCTCCACGAAGTGGCGGGAGGCGGCAATGGCGCAGTCGACGGCGCTGCGGCCGCGCTCTTCGCGGCTGGCGTGGCGGCGCGGACCAAGGGCAAGGTGCTGTGGTGCATCACGCGGCCAGACTTGTTCGCGCCGGCGCTGGCGCAGGCCGGATTGGCGCCGGCCCGCGCAATCTATGTCGAGGCCGGCGACGACAAGACCGTTCTGGCCTGCATGGAGGAAGGGCTGAGGCATGGCGGCCTCGGCGCCGTGGTCGCCGAAGTGGGCCGTCTCACAATGACAGCCTCGCGCCGGCTTCAACTCGCGGCCGAGGGCAAAAGCACCATCGGCATCGCGTTGCGGCGCTGGCGCCGCCAGACCGAGGCGGCGGACTTTGGACAGCCGACAGCAGCGATGACGCGCTGGCGCGTCTCGGTGCTGCCATCAACGCCGCTGCCTGTTCCAGGTGTCGGGCGACATCGCTGGCTTGTCGAACTCATCCGCGCTCGCGCGGGTGAAAGCGCAGATTTCGAGTTGGAGGCATGCGATGACACGGGTCGTCTCGCTCTTCCTGCCGACCTGGTCCACCGACCGGCTGCGGCGGAAGGCTGGCGACGCGGCGCCTCCGCCTGAGGCGCCGCTCGTCCTGATCGGCCGCGAAGGAAGCAGGCGGGTTGTGCTGGCGGCGGACGCCGCCGCGCATGCCGCCGGCCTTCGCGTCGGCATGCCGGTCGCCAAGGCCCAGATTCTCGTGCCGGCCCTCATTATCAAGGACGCGGATCCGGCAGCGGACGTCGACGCGCTGGACCGTCTCGCCCTGTGGATTCTGCAGCGCTTCGCGCCGATCGTCGCTGCCGACCCGCCTGACGGCATCGTCATCGACTCGACCGGCGCCGACCATCTTCATGGCGGCGAGCTGGCAATGCTCGACGCGCTCATTGGCCGGCTGGCGATGTCGGGCGTCGCTGCGCGCGCAGCCATCGCCGATAGTTGGGGCGCGGCCCATGCGCTGGCGCGCTATGTCGCGCGACCGACCTTCATCGCGCCGCCCGGACACGGTGCATCCGCTATCGCCCAGTTGCCGCTGGAAGCGCTGCGGCTTCCGGCCGCGATATCCGGGGACCTGCGCGTTCTCGGTTTCGAGCACGTCCACGACATTCGGGCGCAACCGCGCGCCCCGCTGATATTGCGGTTTGGGCCAGAGCTCGGACGGCGTCTCGACCAGGCTCTCGGCCAGGACGCCGAACCGATCGAACCCATCCGACCGCCCGATCTGGTTGAGGTAAGGCGCGCCTTCGCTGAGCCGATCGGCGCGGCCGAGACGATTGCTCGCTATGTCGGCAAGCTCGTTATCGATCTCTGCGCCGCGCTCGAGGACAAAGGCCTCGGCGCGCGACGACTGGACCTCCTGTGCCGCCGCGTCGACAACCGCATGCAGGCCGCGCGGGTCGGCACCGCGCAGCCGGTGCGGGACAACAAGCGCCTGACCCGACTGATCTGCGACCGGATCGAGACCATCGATCCGGGCTTCGGCATCGAAGCGATGACGCTGGCAGCGACCATCGCCGAGCCGCTCGTGCGCAGGCAGCTCATGAGCTCACTGGTCGAGGAAACTGCACCTGATATCTCGGACCTCGTGGACACGCTCGCCAATCGCGTGGGCGAGCGCGCGATCTATCGGATCGCGCCCGTCTCGAGCGACGTGCCCGAGCGCTCCGTCTGTCGCATTCCCGCGATGGCGCCCGACAGTGACGCGACGTGGCCGAACCACTGGCCGAGGCCCGCACGCCTGCTCGCGCGGCCGGAGCCGATCGAGACGGTCGCACTCCTGCCGGATCATCCGCCGGTCTCCTTCACCTGGCGTGGCATCCGCCGCAGGGTGAAGCGCGCCGACGGTCCCGAACGCGTCTTCGGCGAGTGGTGGAAGCGGGATGCCGAGCTCGCAGCCGTCCGCGACTATTTCCGCATCGAGGACGACGCCGGCGAGCGCTACTGGGTCTATCGTTCCGGGGACGGCGAGGATGCGTCGACCGGCTCGCACCGCTGGTATCTGCACGGGATGTTCGGATGAGCACCCAGCGCTACGCCGAGCTTCAGGTTACCTCGCATTTCAGCTTCCTGCGCGGCGCGTCGTCGGCCGAGGAATTGTTCTGCCTGGCCGCCTTGCTCGGAATCGACGCGCTCGCCGTAGTCGATCGCAACTCGCTCGCTGGCATCGTGCGGGCCCATGAAGCGGCGAAGGCGACGGGCGTGCGCCTCGTCGTCGGATGCCATTTGGATCTCGCAGGCGGCATTTCGGTCCTCGTCTATCCGACCGACCGGCCGTCCTATTCACGGCTCTGCCGTCTGCTTTCGCTCGGCAAGAAGCGCGCCGGCAAGGCCAAGTGCCATCTCGAATGGAGCGATCTCGTCGCCTATGGCGAGGGGCTAATCGCGATCCTCGTGCCGGACCTCGCCGACGACGAATGCGGGCTTCGCCTGCGCCGCCTGCGCGAGTCCTTTGGCGATCGCGCCTATCTGGCGCTCACGCTGCGGCGTAGGCCGAACGATCAGCTCCGCCTTCACGAGCTCTCGAACCTTGCCGCGCAACTGCGCGTGCCGACTGTCGTCACCAATGATGTTCTGTTCCACGAGCCCAGCCGGCGCATGCTGCAGGACGTCGTGACCTGCATCCGCCACAACGTCACGATCGATGAGCTAGGCGATCGTCGCGAGCGTCACGCCGATCGCTATCTCAAGCCGTCCGAAGAAATGCACCGGCTGTTCAGCCGCTATCCCGAGGCCCTGGCCCGCACGCTGGAAATCGTCGAGCGCTGCCGCTTCTCGCTCGATGAGCTCGCCTACCAGTATCCGGAAGAGCGCGACGACCCCGCGCTCACGCCACAACAGGCGCTGGAAAAGCTCACCTGGGTTGGCGCCGGCGAGCGATACCCCGAAGGGCTTCCCGACAGCGTGCGCGCGACCCTTCAGCATGAGCTGCGGCTGATCGAGAAGCTCGGCTACGCGCCGTACTTTCTCACGGTCAACAGCATCGTCAGATTCGCGCGTTCGCGCGATATCCTGTGCCAGGGCCGCGGATCGGCTGCCAACAGCGCCGTGTGCTTCGTGCTCGGCATCACCAGCATCGATCCGGGCCGCAATGATCTGCTCTTCGAGCGGTTCGTATCGGAAGAGCGGCGCGAGCCGCCCGACATCGATGTCGACTTCGAACACGAGCGGCGCGAGATCGTCATGCAGTGGGTCTTCGACACTTACGGTCGCGATCATGCCGCGCTTTGCTCGACCGTGATCCGCTACCGGACCAAGGGGGCGATCAGAGATGTGGGTAAGGCGCTCGGTTTGCCGGAGGACCTCATCCGCTCGCTTTCCGGCCAGGTCTGGGGTTGGTCAGAGGAAGGCGTCGCCGACCGGCACGTGGCGGAGTTGAATCTCAATCTCTCAGACCGGCGCCTGCGCCTCGCGCTCGACCTCGCCCGGCAGCTCATGGGCGCGCCGCGACACCTGAGTCAGCATCCCGGCGGCTTCGTGCTGACGCACGATCGCCTCGATGACCTCGTGCCGATCGAGCCGGCCGCGATGATCGATCGCCAGGTAATCGAATGGGACAAGGACGACATCGATGCCCTGCGCTTCATGAAGGTCGACGTCCTGGCGCTCGGTATGCTGACCTGCATGAAGCGCGGCCTCGACCTTCTCGCCGACCACAAAGGCGTCAACCTCGATCTCGCAACCATTCCCGCCGAAGATCCCCGCACCTATGCGATGATCCGCAAAGCCGACACGCTCGGCACCTTCCAGATCGAATCCCGCGCGCAGATGTCGATGCTGCCGCGTCTGAAGCCGCGGACCTATTACGACCTCGTCGTCCAGGTCGCGATCGTCAGGCCCGGCCCGATCCAGGGTGACATGGTGCATCCTTATCTGCGGCGACGCGAGGGACTGGAGCCGGTCCACTACCCGAAGCCGGAGCTCGAGAAAGTCCTGGGCAAGACGCTCGGCGTGCCGCTCTTTCAAGAACAAGCGATGCGCGTCGCCATCGAATGCGCCGGCTTCACGCCGGGCGAGGCCGACTTGCTGCGCAAGTCGATGGCGACTTTCAAGCACACGGGCGGCGTCAGTTCGTTCAGGACCAAGCTCATCGAGGGCATGGTCGCCAACGGCTACGATCGCGATTTCGCCGAGGCGACGTTCCGCCAGCTCGAAGGCTTCGGCTCTTACGGATTTCCGGAAAGCCACGCAGCCTCTTTTGCGCTTATTGCGTATGCCAGCGCCTGGCTCAAATGCTGGCACCCCGATGTCTTCTGCGCGGCGCTGCTCAATAGCCAGCCCATGGGATTCTACGCGCCGGCGCAAATCGTCCGCGACGCCATCGCGCATGACGTCGAGGTGCGCCCCGTCTGCACCAACGCTTCACGGTGGGACTGCACGTTGGAGCCGACCGAAAACGAGGATCGCTTCGCCGTCCGTCTTGGCCTGTGCATTGTCAAGGGCCTCGCCAATGCCCACGCCGCCGCGATCGTCGCGTGCCGGGCGGACCGGCCGTTCGCGTCTGTGGACGACCTGTGGCGCAGGGCCGGCGTCCCCGTCGCCGCGTTGACGCAGATCGCCGAGGCGGACGGGTTTCGTGCGGCCTTCGGCCTGGCGCGCCGCGAGGCGCTCTGGGCGATCAAAGCCTTGCGCGACGAACCGCTGCCGCTCTTCGCCGCCGCATCGGCGCGCGAGAACGACAACGTCCCCGAGATCATTGAACCGCCTGTGTCGCTACGGCCGATGACCCGCGGCCGCGAGGTTGTGGAGGACTATGGCCACGTCGGACTTTCGCTGCGCAATCATCCTGTGACCTTCCTGCGCGACGATCTCCGCCGGCGTCGGATCGTTTCGTGTTCCGAGGCGATGCAGGCGCGCGACGGCCGCTGGCTCGAAGCCGCGGGAATCGTGCTGGTGCGGCAAAGGCCCGGCTCGGCCAAAGGCGTCATGTTCATCACGCTCGAGGACGAGACCGGGATCGCCAACCTCGTCGTCTGGCCCCAAGTGTTCGAGGCCAACCGGCGCACCGTCCTCTCTGCCGGCATGATCGCTGTGCGCGGCAGAATCCAGCGCGAAGGCGAGGTCGTTCATCTGGTCGCGCAGCGCTTCACCGATCTCTCGCCCGAGCTGGCAAGCGTCGGCGACCGCGACGCGCCGTTTCCGGTGCCGCATGGACGCGGCGATCAGGTTACGCACGCCGGCGGCCCCGATCCGCGCGAGCTGCCGCCCAAGGGCCTGCGCGCCCGCGATATCTATATTCCGGACCCGCACATCGATACGATCAGGGTGAAGACCCGGGATTTCCACTGATGTGGACTGGGTAGCGGCGCAATCGTTGGCGCACGAAACGGTTATCGATTAAGTGCGGGCGATCTGCCGACTTGTCGGCCAGCTCCGCGGAGGAACGGCGGAATGGCGCGAACAATAAAGAGGAGCGACAGAGCAGCCGCCAAACACCCGCCGGCCTGGATCATGCCGCAGCTCACGCGTCTCGTTACCGAAGCCCCTGACGGTCCCGAATGGCTTCACGAGATCAAGTATGACGGATACCGGATTCACGCGCGCATCGATGGCGACGATATCCGACTGCTGACCCGCACCGGCCTTGATTGGAGCCATCGCTACCAAGCCACGGTTTCGGCGCTCCGCGCACTTTCGGTCGAGAGCGCATATCTCGACGGGGAGCTCTGCGCGGTTCGGCCTGATGGCGTAACGTCCTTCGGCCGCCTGCAAGCGGCGATGGACGAAGGTCGCACCGGCGACCTCGTTCTCTTTGCGTTTGACCTTCTGTTCCTGAACGGCAACGACACGGCGAAGCTGCCGCTCATTGAGCGCAAAGCGCGCTTGGAAGCGGTGCTCTCGAAACCGACACCTGGGCTCCACTTCGGCGAACACGTGGTCGGCAACGGGCCCAGGTTTCGCGAGCACGCCTGCCGGCTGGGACTCGAGGGCGCCATTTCGAAACGGAGCGATCGGCCCTACGCGCCGGGCGACCGCGGCCTCTGGGTAAAGTCAAAATGCCTCAACCGTGAGGAATTCGTCGTCGTCGGGTGGACCGACCCCACAGGCAGCCGCCCCCATATCGGCTCGCTGCTGCTCGCCTACTACACCGACGACGGCACGCTGCGGTATGCCGGGCGGGTCGGCACTGGGATTACGATCTCGGAGCTGAAACGCTTGGCCCGCAGACTCGAACCACTGAAGACGTCACGCATGCCGCTCGACGTCCCGCCGCCCCGCGAAACCCGTTTCGGCTCACCGCTTGAAGTGTCGCGCGTGCATTGGGTCAAACCCGAACTGGTCGTCGAGGTGACCTACCTTACCTGGACGGAGGACAACCTCTTGCGCCAGGTTTCCTATCAGGGCGAGCGGCAAGACAAGCCCGCCCGCCAGGTCGTGCGCGCCGTGCCGCATCCATGATCCAGATTTTGCGGCGCTTTAGCTCGGCTTACCCGACCTGCTCGACGAGCAGCGTTCCTGGCGCGAGCGGCGTGATCAGCGATTTCGCCGGCACGGATGGATCGAGCCAATCCGCCCAAGCATCGCGATCGAGGATCACGATTTGCCGATCGTGGTAAGGTGCGATGTCAGGGCCCGGCTCCATGGTGAGCATGGTGAACGCCTCGCCGACCTCGGGCGTGTTCCGCCAAATCCCGGCGATGCAAAAGAGCGGCTCGTCTTTCTTCGTGAAGAGCCATTTGTCCTTGCGCTTCTTCTTCGGGTCCTTGGGATCGGTGAACTCGTAGAATCCGTCGGCAACGATCAGGCAGCGGTTCGATGAGAATTCCCGACCTTCTGACCTGAAGTTATAGACCGGCCGCTTGTTCGGTCCTGGCCAGCTCCATCGCCGTTGCACCATGTCGCCTTCGCCTCGCGCGCCCTCGACCGTCCGGATGATCGGACCCACATCGGTGATCTTGATATCGTTGCGGGCCTCGATGTTCGGGCGGCCTTCGGCGAAGCGGATTTTGATCTTGAGATCGGCGAAGTCCTCGACGATGGAAGCGACGTCCACGTGTAGGCGATAGTCGTTGCACATCGTCCAAGGTCTCCTTTCCCGTTTGCGCGAGATGGCCGTTCTTGTTATGTTCGCTCCACCATGAGCGCAAGCGTTTTCGACTCCGAGGCAGCGATCGGTCAACGACGCGTCGTCATCCGGCGCAACGGCGGCGACCTCGAAATGGTCGAGCTGCCGTGGGGCCTTCAACCACGCGAGCCCGGAGGCCGCGCCTTCACCGTCATCCGCGCAGAAGGGCGCACCTTTCCCGATCACCGCTGCCTCGTGCCAGCCTCCGAGTTCCGCCATCGGAGCCGCGGCAAACACTACGCCTTCTCGCTCGCCGACGGCGACTGGTTCTATTTTGCGGGTATCTGGCGTCCCGCGACGTGCGAGTGGCCGGAAGCCTACGTGATCCTGACGATCGAGGCGAACGCGAATGTTGCTCCGTTCCATGATCGTCAGATGGCAGTCATTCGCCGCGAGCAACGCATGGCCTGGCTCGATCGGACACAGCGGGAAGACGAGCTTCTTCGACCGCTGCCTGTCGGGACCTTCAAGGCCAATCGAACATCGGCTGAGCGGCGACAGGCGGAGCTAGCATTTTGAAATCCTGACTGACGCTCTGCGCGTTTCAGGATCTGAGGCTTTGAGGGGAAAGCCTTCCCCTGCGGCCGAGCCAGGGTCTCAGCCGACCCCTTCTGCGGGGAGACCCCGCAACGCCCCCTTTAGAGTGAGAGTGCGGACCGGGGTTGCCGTGACGGGTTGAGGGCTGGAGGAGAGGCCTCCGGCGCCCGTCGCGGAGAACCGCGATGTCCAGACATGATCGCCATGCTCGCTCCGGCGTCGACCGGACCAGTCTCTACGACGACATCACCAGCAAGATCATCGCCGAGCTGGAGGCCGGGCGCGTGCCCTGGGTCCAGCCGTGGGGCACGGCGGCGGCGAAGGCGCCGCTCGCCATGCCGGCGAATGCCGCGACCGGGCGGCAGTATTCCGGGATCAACGTGCTGATCCTCTGGGGGGCGGTGATCGACCACGGCTTTCCCGTTCAGAGCTGGTTGACCTTTCGCCAGGCGCTATCGCTCGGCGGCAATGTCCGCAAGGGTGAACGCGGCACCACCGTCGTCTATGCCGATCGCTTCATCCCCGATGACGAAAAGCGACGCGCCCAGGAGACCGGCGACGAAGCGCAGGCAATTCCATTTCTCAAACGCTTTACCGTGTTCAACGTCTCTCAATGTGAGGGTCTGCCCGACGACCTCGCGGTCGCGCCGCCTGCGCCCGAGCCCGGCACGATCGAGCCACGGGTCGAGGCACTGATCAAGGCCACCGGCATCGACTTCCGCATCGGCGGCAATCGCGCCTTCTACATGCCGGCGGCCGACTATGTGCAAGTACCTCCACCACAGGCGTATTTCGAAACCATCAATTGGCATCGCACTGCGCTGCATGAACTCGGCCACGCGACGGGTCATGAGTCCCGTCTCGGCCGTGACTTCTCCGGCTCCTTCGGTTCGAAGAAGTATGCCTTCGAAGAGCTGGTCGCCGAAATGAACGCGGCCTTCTGCTGCGCCTCCATCGGCATCATCCCAACCGTGCGCCATGCCGATTACATCGGCTCATGGCTGGAGGTGCTGCACGAAGACAATCGCGCGATCGTGCGTGCTGCATCGCAGGCGAGCAAGGCGGCCGACTGGCTGCTTGCGTTTCTCCCCGAGGCCGCGACAGTCAGCGAACCCGCGCATGACAGGAGGGCGGCATGATCCTCCTGACCGATGACCTGCGCGAGCGTCTGCTCGCCAACGGACGTGATCGCGGGGCCGACCACGTGCCCGTGGTCAAGTTCTTCAACCCGTTGGGCGAAGGCGTCTGGCTCGCGACCGAGCTGGATGCGGACGGCGACACGCTCTTCGGCCTCGCCGATCTCGGCTCGCCCGAGCTGGGCAGCTTCTCGCTTGAAGAAATCGCTTCGATCCTCCTGCCGTTCGGCATGTCAATCGAGCGTGACATTCTCTTCACCGGCGAATTTCCCATCTCGGTCTGGGCGGAGGCCGCCCGCGAGGCGGGAAGCATTCGAGCGGCCGAGCGCATTCTCTACCGAGCGGCTTCGCCACGTCGAGCGTGAGGCGCACATCCTGAAATCCGTAAAGCCAGAAACGCACACTTCCGTATCTCCGCCTCTATGGAAAACCGGATCATCTGCTGGCGGCGCCGTCCTCAGAGATAGAGGGCGGCGCTTCGCTTCGTGACGGGTTGGAAGCAGAGAGAGGCTCTCGGCGCCCGTCGCGGAGTATCCCGACATGGCAAAGGCTGCCAAGAAGATCGTCTTCTCGCGCTCGCGCGACATTCCCTTCAACAAGCTCGTGCTCTCGGAGGCCAACGTCCGGCGAACCCGGCCGGAAGCCGAGCTCGACGAGCTGGTCCACGACATCGGCCGACGCGAGGACCTCGTCCAGGGCCTCAATGTCCGCGCCATCCTCGATGAGGACGGCAACGAGACCGGCACGTTCGAGGTTCCGGCGGGCGGGCGCCGCTATCGCGCGATCGAGCGTCTGGTGAAGGCCAAGCGCTTCCCGAAGGACGGGTTCGTCCCCTGCATCGTTCGGAAGTCCGACACCAAGATTCTCGCCGAAGACGACTCTCTTGCCGAGAACCTACTGCGTGCCGGACTTCATCCGCTCGATCAGTTCCGGGCGTTCCAGGACATGCTCGACAAGGGCATGACCGAGGAGGAGATCGCCGCGGCCTACCTCACGACCGTCCAGGTCGTGAAGCAGCGGCTGCGTCTCAACGCGGTCTCGCCTGTCCTGCGCGACGCTTATGCTCAGGAGAGCATGACGCTCGACATGTTGATGGCCTTCACTGTCAACCCCGATCACGAGCGCCAGGAGCAGGTGTGGGAAGCCGTGCAGCATTCGTACAATCGGCAACCCTTCCATATTCGCCAGTTGCTGACCGAGACCACGATTCCGGCCTCCGACAAGCGCGCGCGCTTTGTCGGCGTAGACGCCTACGTCGGGGCCGGCGGCGCAGTGCTACGCGACCTGTTTGAGGACGATAACGGCGGCTGGCTTCAGAACCCAGCGCTGCTTCACCGCCTGGTCGGCGAACGGCTCAAGACCGTGGCCGAGGAGATCGCCAGCGAAGGCTGGAAGTGGGTGAAGATCGACCTCGACCTGCCGTATGGCTACGACCATGGCTTGCGTCAGATCACCGGCTCCTTCGTCGATCTCACCGACGAGGAACGGGCGGAACGCGAGACGCTGCGCGCGGAATACGATCGGCTCGAGGCGGAGTATGACGGCGCCGACGAGCTGCCGGACGAGATCGATCAGCGCCTGGGCGAGATCGAGGAAGCGCTCGATGCCTTCGAGAAGCGCCCGGTCGTCTATGATCCCGCCGACATCGCTCGCGCCGGGGTCTTCGTCAGCGTCGATCGCGACGGCGACATCGTGGTCGACCGTGGCTATGTGCGGCCCGAGGACGAGGCGCCTGTTGCCGTCGACGGCGGCGACGCCGAGATCGAGGGAGAGGACGGCAGGATTGATGCCTCCGCAGCACCGTCCGCTCAGCGGGCTGTCATCACCATCGGCGGACAAGACCCGGAGGGCGACGACGATGAGGACGATGATGGCGTCAAGCCGCTGCCCGAGCGCCTGGTCATCGAGCTCACCGCCCATCGCACCCTGGCTCTACGTGAATCGGTCGCCAACAACCCGCACGTCGCTCTCACGGCGCTCCTGCACAAGCTGGTGCTCGACGCGTTCAAGCGCAACGCGCACGGCTCCGCCGTCGAGGCGGCGGTTCGGGAGGTCCACTTCCCCGTTCAGGCCACCGACCTGAAGGACAGCGCTTCCGCCAAGGCCATCCAGGCCCGTGTGGAAGCGTGGAAGGCCGACATGCCGCTAGAGGACGACGATCGGCTGTGGGACTGGATCGCAGGGCTCGACGATGCGAGCCGTCTCGCCCTGCTCGCGCATTGCGTCAGCTTCGGGATCAACGCTCTTTACGAGCGTCCGAATCCCTATAGCGGCAACGGCGTCTCGCAGCACTGGCTCGACCGGCGGATGCGCGACGCCGATCGGCTCGCGCGCGAAACGGGCCTCGACATGGTGGAGGCTGGATGGCGCCCGAGCGTGGCGAACTATTTCGGCCGCGTCACGAAGAGCCGGATCGTCGAAGCTGTGCGGGAAGCGCTCGGCGAGGAGAAGGCGCAGCTCATCGACCACCTCAAGAAGCCCGACATGGCCAAGGAAGCCGAACGGCTGCTCGCCGACACCGGCTGGCTGCCGGAGCCGCTGCGTCCCGCCGATCCCGACGCAACGAGCACGGCAGAGGCCAGCGAAGCCGACGGAGACGATGCGCTGCCGGCCTTCCTCTCCGACGATGAGGACGAGCAGCCAGGTGACGGCGACGTCGACGCCTCTCCGACGATGATCGCGGCCGAGTGAAACGACCATGGCGGGAGCGGCTTCGATCGCTCCCGCCATTTCTCAGCAAGGAGCGTTCCGATGACCAAGCTCAGCTCGGCCACGCCCGCGCCGGGTCGTCTTCCAGTATTTCGTGCCCGTCCATGTCGAGATCGAAGACAGTCTCGTCTGCGCCGTGACGGTGATCGACGAAAGGCACCGATCCGGACTTCATGACCCTTACGCCGGAGGCAGTGTCGGATGACGACGTTCATGCGGCTTGCCTGTCCGTCGCCGCCAACATCGACCTCGCCGAGGAAATCGGCGCGGCAGAATTCCGCGCGGCGCTCGCTGCCTTGCGAGCGGCCAAGAAGGCGACCGGAGACTGAGGTGCCGGCGCGTATCGCGAACGCGACACGAGCAGTGCGCATCGCGTGGTGGCGCGCTGTGAAGGCAGCGGCGTGACGAGAGAGAGAGCTTGGCCGGGACGGGTTTGAGCCGGTGCGGTCCAGAGAGAGCGCCGGCCGGCTCGCCCGTTCCCGCTCTCCCGAGGTTCACCGACATGATCCCATCCAGCGCTCTCGCGGCCGCGCCTGCGGTCGCGGCGTCGCCGCTTGCGTCTCCCTCCGACATCGCTCGCTGCATCGGCGCAGCCGCGCACCATCTCCTTCCGCATCTCGAACAGGGCCGTCAGATCGACGCGGCAACCCTTCGCGCCGTGATGGAACCAGCGTTCGGCGGCTCCGACGCGTCCGGCGCCTGGGACTGGAAAACGGCCTACGACGCCTGCGAGGCCGCGACCGTTTTGTTTCTCCGCAAATACGGAAAGGCGCTTCTGCGCAAGGCCGGTTCTCCGGCCCTGGCCCTCCCCATGCTGGAGAAGATCGTCGGCCTCCTGCCGACCCACACGCGCCGTTCGACCGAGAGCGAGGCCCTCCAGCAGTTCTCGACACCTATCCCGCTCGGCCTCGCGGTCGCGGCCGCCGCGGCGATCACGCCGGCCGACCGCGTGCTCGAGCCTTCGGCGGGCACCGGCCTGCTCGCCATCCTCGCGGAGATCGCAGGCGGACCGCTCGTCCTCAACGAACTGGCGGAGACCCGCGCCGGCGTTCTCTCCCTACTGTTTCCGACGATCACCACGACCCGGCACGACGCCGCGCAGATTCACGATCACCTCGACGCCGCCGTCGTGCCGAGCGTCGTCATCATGAACCCGCCGTTCTCGGGGATGGCCAACGTGCAGGGCCGCATGGCCGACGCCGCGCTCCGCCATATCGGCTCGGCGCTGGCGCGGCTTGCCGACGGCGGTCGCCTGGTCGCAATCACCGGCGCCAACTTCGCGCCGGACGCTCCGGCCTGGCGCGACGCCTATGTCCGGCTACAGGAGCGCGGGCGTGTCGTCTTCTCCGCCGCCATCGACAGCCACGTCTATGCCAAGCACGGCACGACGTTCCCGACGCGGCTGACCGTCATCGACAAGCGCCCGTCCGACGATCCCACCGTATTCCCGGCTGCGCCCGGGGTTGCGTCGGACGTCGCCACGCTGCTGGCCTGGATCGCGGAGCACGTTCCGACACGGCTGCCGGTCGAGGCCTCCGTCACGGTTCCGGCTGTCAGCACGCCGCGCACCGTTCGCGGCTACCTCGCCCGCGCCGCACAAGCGGCAACCCGACCGTCGACCATCGCCGAGCCTGACGGCGTCGAACTCAGTTACGAGATAATCGACTGCACGCCGCCGCAGGGCGCGCGCCTCTCGGATTCCATCTACGAGGACTATGCGCTCCAGAGCATCCGGATTCCCGGCGCTCAGGATCACCCGACGCAGCTCGTACAATCGGCGGCGATGGCCTCGGTCGCGCCGCCGAAGCCGAGCTACCGTCCGAAGCTCCCCGGGAATATCCTCAGCCTGCTCTCGGCCGCGCAGCTCGAAACGCTGATCTACGCAGGCGAGTCGCATGGCAACCATCTCGCCGGCGGCTGGTCCGTCGACGACACCCTCGATGTCGTGACCGTGGCGGCCGAGGACGCCAAGGGTGCGGTCCGCTTCCGCCGCGGTTTCATGATCGGCGACGGCACGGGTGTCGGCAAAGGGCGCGAGTCTGCCGGCATCATCCTCGACAACTGGATGCAAGGCCGCCGCAAGGCGGTGTGGATCTCCAAGTCCGACAAGCTCATCGAAGACGCGCAGCGCGACTGGTCCGCGCTCGGCATGGAGCGCCTGCTCATCACGCCGCTCTCGCGATTCCCGCAGGGCAAGCCGATCACGCTGCCGGAAGGCGTCCTATTCACCACCTATGCCACGCTACGCTCCGACGACCGCGGCGAACGCCTTTCCCGCGTGCGGCAGATCGTTGAATGGTTGGGCCCCGACTTCGACGGAGTGATCATTTTCGACGAAGCGCACGCCATGCAGAACGCGGTCGGCGCCAAAGGTGAACGCGGCGATCAGGAGGCCTCGCAGCAGGGCCGCGCGGGCCTGCGCCTCCAGCACGCGCTGCCGGACGCCCGCATTGTCTATGTCTCCGCCACCGGCGCGACGACCGTGCACAATCTCGCCTATGCGCAGCGCCTCGGCCTCTGGGGTGGCGAAGACTTCCCGTTCTCGACCCGGGCCGAATTCGTGGAGGCGATCGAAGCCGGCGGTGTCGCCGCCATGGAGGTGCTCGCCCGCGACCTGCGGGCGCTCGGCCTCTACACCTCGCGCTCACTGAGCTTCGCCGGCGTCGAATACGAGTTGGTCGAGCATGAGCTGACGCCCGAGCAGACCCGCGTCTACGACGCCTACGCGGACGCCTTCGCGATCATTCACAACAACCTCGATGCCGCCATGCAGGCCGCCAACATCACCGGCGGAAGCGAAGGCGGATCGGGAACGCTCAACCGCCAGGCCAAGTCAGCCGCGCGCAGTGCATTCGAGTCTGCGAAGCAGCGCTTCTTCGGGCACCTGCTCACCAGCATGAAGACGCCGACCCTGATCCGCTCGATCGAGCGCGATCTCAAAGACGGCCATGCCGCCGTCATCCAGATCGTCTCGACGGGCGAAGCGCTGATGGAGCGCCGCCTCGCCGAGCTGCCGACCGAGGAATGGAACGATGTTCGCGTCGACATTACGCCGCGTGAATACGTTCTCGACTATCTCGCCCACTCCTTTCCGGTCCAGCTCTACGAGCCGTTCACTGATTCGGAAGGCAAACTGTCGTCGCGTCCGGTCTACCGCGACGGGCAGCCGGTCGAGAGCCGCGAGGCTGTTGCACGTCGCGATGCGCTGATCGCGAAGCTCGCGAGCCTACCTCCCGTTCCGGGCGCGCTCGACCAGCTCGTGCAGCACTTCGGCACAGACATCGTCGCCGAAGTGACCGGCCGATCGCGCCGCATCGTCCGCAAGTCCATCGGCGCCGCAAAGAGTGACCGCCTTGTTGTCGAGACCCGAGCGGCCTCCGCCAACCTCGCCGAGGCGCAGGCGTTCATGGACGACTACAAGCGTATCCTCGTGTTCAGCGACGCGGGCGGCACCGGCCGCAGCTATCACGCCGAGCTCACGGCGAAGAACACGCGCCTTCGCGTGCACTATCTCCTCGAGCCCGGCTGGAAGGCGGACGCCGCCATCCAGGGGCTCGGCCGTACGCATCGCACCAACCAGGCGCAGCCTCCGCTGTTCAGACCGGTCGCGACCAACGTCAAGGCCGAGAAGCGCTTCCTGAGCACGATTGCACGGCGGCTCGATACGCTTGGCGCGATCACGCGCGGACAACGCCAGACGGGCGGCCAGGGTCTGTTCCGGCCGGAGGACAATCTGGAGTCCCACTATGCGCGGGACGCCTTGCGCCAGCTCTACATGCTGCTCGTTCGCGGCAAGATCGAGGGTTGCTCGCTTCAACGCTTCGAAGCGGCCACCGGCCTGAAGCTCATGGATGCCAACGGCATCAAGGATGACCTGCCGCCAATCACCACCTTCCTCAACCGCATGCTCGCGCTGACCATCGAGCTGCAAGCCATCCTGTTCACGGCCTTTGAGCAACTGTTGAACGCCCGCATCGAGGGCGCCGTCGCCGCCGGCACCTACGACATGGGCCTGGAGACGCTGCGCGCCGAAAGCTTCGTCATCACCAACCGTGAGACGATCTACACGCACCCGGGCACCGGCGCGGAGACGCGGCTGCTGACCATCATGCAGCGCCAGCGCAATCGTCCCGTCACGCTCGATGAAGCGCTGAGCCGGCTGCGCGAGCGCGGATCGCGGCTTCTTGTCAATGAGCGCTCCGGGCGTGCTGCCGTGCAGGTCCATGCACCGTCCATCATGCTCGACGACGGCGAGGTCGAATACCGCGTTCGCCTGATCCGTCCGATGGAGGTGCCGAATTTCCCCATCCGCACGATGGCGGAAAGCCATTGGCAGGAGGCGGACGAGGCGACATTCGCCGCGGCCTGGACCACGGAACTGAACGAGGTGCCGGCGTTCGCCGACTCGACCATCCACATCGTCGCCGGTTTGCTGCTTCCGATCTGGAAACGGCTGCCGAACGAGTCGACGCGAGTCTACCGGCTGCAAACCGACGACGGCGAACGCATCATCGGCCGCAGGGTCTCGCCGGCGTGGGCGGCGACCGCCACGGCGACCGGCCTGCCTTCGCTAACGCCGGACGACGCCTTCGCCGCCTTGATCGAGGGCAAGACCGTCATCGATCTCGCCGAGGGGCTTCAGCTTCGTCGCGTCCGGGTGATGGGTGGTCATCGCATCGAATTGTCGGGCTTCACCGACACCATGGGCGAACGGCTCACGGCCTACGGGCTCTTCCACGAGATCATTTTGTGGAAGCTGCGCATGTTCGTTCCCACAGACGCCAGCGGTCCCACGATCCTCGCCAAGGTGATGGATCGCTATCCGGTCGCGCGCGTCGGCGAGCGGGAGGCGGCGTGATGTCTCGGCTCGATGCTTCTGAACTGGCGCACCGTCTCGCGCGCAATGCCGAGGCGGTGTGCCGCCACTATCTGTCCAACGGACGTCGCGAAGGTCGCTACTGGATGGTAGGCGACGTGCGCAACACGCCTGGACGCTCGATGTTCGTGCGCCTGGCCGGCCCCAAGAGCGGCAAGGGCGCGTCGGGCAAATGGACCGACGCCGCCACCGGCGAGCATGGGGACCTTCTCGACGTCATCCGCGAGAGCTGTGGCCTCGTGGATTTCGCCGATGTCGCGAGGGAGGCACGTGCCTTCCTCAGCTTGCCGCAACCGGAGCCGCCGCGCGACGAGCGCCGCGCGATACATCCTGCTCCGACCGGGTCTCCGGAGGCCGCCCGGCGCTTGTTCGCCATGTCGCGACCGATTCATGGCACGCTGGTCGAGGCGTATCTCCGCAGACGCGGCATTACATCTTTTCGCGGAGCCGGATCGCTCCGCTTCCACCCGCGCTGCTACTACCGTCCCGACGAGCATTCCGCGACCGAGACCTGGCCCGCCATGATCGCCGCCGTTACCGATCTCGACGGCCACGTCACCGGCGCACATCGGACCTGGCTCGATCCCGACGGCTTCGATCCCATACGGCTCGGCAAGGCGCCGATCGCGACGCCGCGTCGCGCGATGGGCGATCTTCTCCGTCACGCCGTCCGCTTCGGCGTCGCCGGCGAGGGTCATGGCCGCGGGCGAAGGCATCGAGACGATGCTCTCGCTCAGGATGGCGCTGCCCGACATGCCGGTGGTCGCCGCTCTGTCGGCAGCCCATCTCTCGGCCATCGTGTTCGCGGACACGCTGCGCCGGCTTTACATCGCGCGCGACGACGACCCGGCCGGCAACGGTGCGATGGCGACGCTGATCGAGCGCGCGTCCGGCGACGGCATCGAGGCGATCGTGCTGTCGCCGACTCTTGGCGATTTCAACGAGGATCTCCGTATGCTCGGGCCCGACGCGCTGCGGGCGAACCTTCGGGCGCAGCTCGCGTCGCGGGACGTCACCCGTTTCATGGCCGAGGCCGCATAGAGCTTGCGAGCATGAACGACCGCCGGAACGGCGGTGAGGGCAACCTCGTCGCCAGTGGCCGATGCTCCACGGTGCTGACGAGAGCCGCGCCCACGGCCTTCAAGAGGGCGATCGGGACGGCAAACGGCCCGGCCCGGCAACCTTGTGGGCCGACTATTTTCCGTCGGCGGCGGAGCCGCCTTTACATCGCGAAGCAAAATAGTCGGCCCCCTGCGGTCCTTCGCTGACGCTTCGGCCCTGCGCTTCGCTCCGGGTGCAGGGCCGACCCGCCTGCCGTCTTTCGTCGCCATGAAGGCCGCGAGGGTCGCGGCCAATCCAGCGACGGAGCATCCCATGACCACCGACGACGACTTCGAACCCCACCACACCTCATCTCCGACCGACCACGTTCTTTCCGAGCTGCAGCTCTACGGCTTCCGTCCCTTCCAGGACGAACCGGACCCCCGAGCGCTTCCCGAAGGCAACCTCGTTGCCGGGGCCATCGCCGACATCTTCGATGCTCTCGTTGCCACGCTCAGCGACACACGCCTCGAACCCGATCTCGAAGACCTGCTGTGGTCGACCACCAACGTATTTCATCGCGCCGCCGGCCGCATCGCCCGAGAGCTCGATGATAACGAGCAGGCGCAGCGGCGCAGCCAGCGCGAACAGGACGGCACTGAGGTCAAGTCCGTCGAGCTGGAGCGGCTGATCGCCGAAGGACAGACGCTCATCGAGCGGCGCGACGCCTTCGAGCTGATGCGCGACCAGGCCTGCGAGCACTTCGAGCGCCACACCGGATCGGCCTGGCGGCCGCGCAACGGCTCACTCGTCAACCATCGCGCGATGACCGCGGCGATGATCGACAGCCGAGACTTCCTGGCCGCGAAGAAGCGCGCCGAAGCCGAGGTCATGCTGCCCCCAGGCCCGAAGATCGCGCTCAGCGGCGGGCTCGACTTCAACGATCATCGCCTGATCTGGGCCAAGCTCGACCAGGTGCACACGAAGCACCCGGACATGGTGCTCATGCATGGCGGTTCGCCGAAGGGCGCCGAGCGCATTGCCGCGCGCTGGGCTGATCACCGCAACGTGCCGCAGATCGCCTTCAGGCCGGACTGGACGAAACACGCCAAGGCCGCACCCTTCAAACGGAACGACGCCATGCTGGCCGGCCTGCCCATCGGCGTCATTGTCTTCCCGGGCACGGGCATCCAGGACAACCTGGCCGACAAGGCCCGCAAGCTCGGAGTTCCCGTCTGGCGCTACGGCGATAAACCGAAGTGACCGCCGTCAACACTTTCCGGAATCCGAGCGCCGCGGCGAATTCAACTCGCCGCGGTCTTCCAATTTTTGCTATTCTCCATCCGCGCCGTGGTGGTGGTGGAAGGCGCGACCGTTAGACGCTTCTCACGGAGGCCACCACCATGATTGTCCTCAGCATTCTCGCCAGCATCGCCGCCATTGGCGTCATCTGCTGTCTTTTGTTCTACCTTGCCGTCTATGCGCTACCGCTGTTCGCCGGCGTCACGGCGGGCGTATGGGCCCATGGCGGCGGCGCTGGCTGGCTCGGAGGCCTCGCCGCCGGCTTCATCACTGGTCTCGCGACCCTTCTTGTCGGCCACCTGTTGCTCACGTTCGTCAAGCCGCTCTGGCTGCGGCTGCCGATCGCCCTTGCTTTCGTCGCTCCGGCCGCGCTCGCCGGCTATCACGCGACACATGGGATTGTGAAGCACACCATGCCTTCCGAAACGTGGCAGATTGCCTTCTCGGTGGTGGGGGCGATTGTCGTCGCCATCACTGCCTTCGCTCGCCTCGCGACACTGGCCCCGCCCGGTCAGGCCGGTCAGGGCATGGCTCGCGCCTGACGCCATTCCAGCGGTGCGGCGTTGCCAGACCAGCCCGCAGCCTTCGGTTTCACGCGTCAGTTGGCTTTCGCCGTGCGCCGCGGGACTTCGGGGGTCGCAGCGAGCCGCTGGTAGCGCGTCACGTTGGAACGCGCCAGGGCCGCGCAACGAACGACGATGTCTGCGAAGACAGCGGCCGGATCGTTCGCCCCCGCGTTTCTCATCGGGGCATTGATGCGCGGGTTCGCTTCCCTCGACGTGGTGAAGCACTGGCCGCCGTCGCTGTCGGATCTCTGCGGTTGCACGACGGGATCGCCAAGTTCTCCTTGATCCTTCCCTGTCTGATCGAGCGCTCCAAGCGGCCTCTTTGATGGGCTGATCTGGCCGAAGGCCGGCTTCGCCTCGATCGCCTATGCCGCAATGGCGTCGATCGACTTTCTTCCCCTGGGCTGCGCCCATTCCTCGCGAAACAAGAAAGTCTTCCGGCTGCCATCCTCCGCTGCGCTCCGGCCCGCAGGCAGGTGCGGCGTCGATCGCCTCCGGCCAACCGATCGCCATCGAGGCCGCAATGGTGCGGGCTCGAAACAGAGATCAAGGAGAACTACCATGGCGACCATCGGCACCTTCAAGAAGTCCGGCAACGAGTTCGTCGGCCAGATCGTCACCCTCAGCGTCCAGGCCAAGAACGTCCGCATCGTCCCCGAAGCCACCCGCTCGGGTGAGAACGCCCCCAGCCACCGAGTCTTTGCGGGACGCGTCGAGATCGGCGCCGCCTGGACCAAGCGCTCCAACGAAGGCCGCGACTATCTGGGTCTCAAGCTCGACGACCCGTCGTTCACGGCTCCCATCTACGCCAACCTCTTCGACGACGAGGAAGGCGAAGGCTATAGCCTAATTTGGTCCCGCCCCAACCGCCGCAACGGCGAGTGAGGCGTAAGCCCCAGGCCCCGCCCGGCTTGACCGGGCGGGGCCTGGCTCGCTCCCGGAGACGAGGGGCCAGACGACCGAATCAGTTCACGGCGAGTCGGCTAACAGCCTGTCTTTGTCGGCCATTTTTGCTCGCTTTCTTGACCAAGAACGACTATTTTAGTCGTAGTTCTGGCTGCTCGATCGGCCCGGTGGGAGGTGATCATGCATGATCACCGCCCGACAATCGCGGGCCGCTCGCGCGTTGCTGGGATGGACACAGGAGACGCTCGCGGACAAGGCCCTGGTATCGCTGACGGCGCTCAAACGACTCGAATCCGCTCACAGCGCCGTCTTCGAGTCGACGGAAGATCAGGTCCGTCGCACGCTAGAGGCCAACGGCATCGTCTTCCTGTCGTCCGACCAGGGCGAAGGAGTGATGCTTGTACGCGCGAAAGTGGGCGGCCACGGCAGAACTTGACGCGGCACCCCCGTGCAGCGTGCACGGCGCTCCTCTTGCACCGGCCGCCAGTGTGCGTAGGGTTAACAATCCGTTGCACCGAACCCGTGTCGATTGTCGGGGCTCGAATTGACACACCAAGCATTCCTAGACGAGCCGCCGCAAAGCACGCTGCTGACGAGCTACGACCGCGCTCACATGAAGCTCTACATGCGGCTGCTCGACGCGGAAACCGACGCCGCCGATTGGCGCGAAGCCGTGGCGCTCCTGTTCGGCATCGACGCCGGCAGGGAACCTGAGCGCGCCTATCGCGTGCACCGCAGCCATCTCGCCCGTGCCCGTTGGATGCGTGAGTACGGCTACCGGCAGCTCGCGCGCGAGGCCTGATATCGAGACGTGATGCTGTCCTAGCATCACCCCTTGCATGTTCGGCGGCTACCCGCCGTCGTCTCAACCCGCGATCGTATTCCTCCTTCGCACGCGCCCGACCAAAGGGTCGGGGGAGGAAACACATGGGTCCCGACACATCGCGCTGGCGCACCTCCGAGACCTACGACTATCTCGATTATCTCTTCGCGCCGGACCTCGCCTGGGAATGGCTGAGGCGCAACCCGAAATACCAACGAGACTTTGCCGAAAGCGAGCGATCCTCCGCTGCCGCCCAGCGCTTCGCCGTGCTGGTGCGGCCGCGCTGGGGGTTGCGCTTTCGCGATCGACCCGTCGCTGGCCGCCACGAACGCCACCGTCTTCTGGACCCCCGATGTCGATCCCGGCACTGTCATCCTCACCGCAGTGCCTCCATCGCCTTCAGTGGAGAGCGCCGTCCCGCCTGACCTCGATGCGAATACCGCCCGCGACGGCGCAGACGGGTTAAGCATTGTCCAGGGTCGCGGCGCGAACGCCGTTCGACTCTTCCTCACAACTGATGCCTCGCCCGCGAACCCAGTTGTCGCATTGGTCCCGCTGGGGGCCGATGGCCTCGACCGCATCGACGCGGTCACCCGTCTTTGGCGTGCCGTCAACGGACGAAAGGTGCCGATCGACGGGCGACTGACCAAGCAGCAGCGTCGGCGACTTCGGCGCATGCTTCAGGCGGTGGATGGACACACGGAAGGGGCGAGTTACCGCGAAATCGCCGAAGCTATCTTCGGGGCCGCCCGCATCGCCGATGCGTCTTGGAAGACCTCCGCCCTTCGCGACGTGACGATTGATCTCGTGAAGGACGGCCTCGCGCTGATAGCTGGTGGCTATCGCGCGCTCCTGCGTCGGCGACGCCGTCAGTAATCCCGCCCCGCTATTCCGCAGGGGTGCGATTTTAGCACTCGCATCTTCGCCATCCCCCCACGCAGCTTTCCTCCGCCACCGTGGCCTTCGCTCGCCGGTACTCGCCGGCAACCTGAACGAACGCCCGGAGGTGCGACATGACGAATCTCGCCGGCTTGCCGCCGCGCTTCTTGCGGACGCCGGAGGCCGCCGACTTCCTCGGCCTCTCCAGCCGGACACTTGAGAAGCATCGCACCTACGGCACCGGGCCAGCCTATCGGAAGCTCGGCGGGCGCGTCGTCTATGCGCTCGACGATCTCAAGGCCTGGGCCGACCGCGGCGCGGTCACCTCGACGTCCGACCCGCGCGGCTCCGTGCTGCCGGCCAAGCGCCACGACTCGGCCTCGGCGCAGGCCGGCCGTAGCCGTCGTTGAGAGGCACGGCATGTCCTGGGCGCGACGCCATAGCGAACGCGAGCAGCTCGATCTTTTCCGGGCGCTGCCCGGCGATCTCGCGCCGCGCGACGCGCAGGACCTCATGGCCTATCCGTTCTTCTCACTCGCCAAGTCGAAGCGGCTGGCGCCGATCAACTTCAAAGCCGGCACCATCGTCATCCGGGTCGAGGCGGTCCCGGAGCACGGCATGGCGACGATCTGGGACGCCGACGTGCTGATCTGGGCAGCCTCACAGATCGTCGAGGCGCGCGACCTCGGCCTGCGGCCGTCGCGCCTGATGGCGGCGACGCCATACGAAATTCTCTCCTTCATCGGCCGCGGGGTGAGCGCGCGCGACTACGACCGCCTGAAGGCCGCGCTCGACCGCCTGCAATCGACCACCGTCGCGACCTCGATCCGCCAGCCGACCGAGCGGCGGATGCACCGCTTCTCCTGGATCAACGAGTGGAAGGAGCGTGCGGACGCGCACGGCCGTCCGCTCGGTCTCGAGCTGATCGTACCGGACTGGTTCTTTGCCGCTGTCCTTGATGACGCGCTGGTGCTCACAATCGACCGCGCGTACTTCCGTCTGACCGGCGGGCTGGAGCGCTGGCTGTATCGCCTGGTGCGCAAGCACGGCGGCCGCCAGCACTACGGTTGGAGCTTCGACGTCGCCTATCTCCATGCGAAGTCCGGCAGCCTCTCACCGCTCAAGCATTTCGCCTACGACCTGCGCGACATCGTTCGCCGGCAGACGCTGCCCGGCTACCGGCTGACCATCGAGCAGCCGTCGGACGCGCCCGAACGCCTGGCCTTCGCACCCATCGATCCTGCTGCCCTCGCTCCACTAGGCCGGCGCGGAATCTCTCGCGCTGGGGATAAGCTGTGAATCGCCTCGTGCTATCAGGGACCCGGCCTCTCGTGCCATCGGGGACCCGAACCTCGTGCTATCGGGGATCGGAATCATGGAATCCGGGCGCGGATTCAAGACATTGCGCGCGCCGTAACTCTTCTAACCAAGATTCCTTCGGAATCTTTCTAACGGCCGTCCCGCACTCCACACCTGTGCATGAGTGCCGCCGCCAGCGAGCCGCGCCATGATCGTCGCGCTGCTCAACCAAAAAGGCGGCGTCGGCAAGACCACGCTCGCCCTCCATCTCGCCGGTGAGTGGGCGAGACGCGGCCAGCGCGTCACGCTCATCGACGCGGACCCGCAAGGCTCGGCACTCGACTGGTCTCAGCAGCGCGCACGCGAAAGCCTTCCACGCCTGTTCGGCGTCCTCGGCCTGGCGCGCGATACGCTCCACCGTGAGGCGCCCGAACTCGCGCGCAATGTCCATCACATCGTCATCGATGGCCCACCACGCGTCGCCGGGCTGATGCGTTCGGCACTGCTGGCGGCCGACTTCGTCGTGATCCCGGTTCAGCCGTCGCCGTTCGATGGCTGGGGCTCGGCCGAAATGCTCGCCTTGCTGAGCGAGGCGCGCGTCTATCGTCCGCAACTCGTCGCCCGCTTCGTTCTCAATCGGTGCGGCGCGCGCACCGTCATCGCGCGCGAGACGGCCCTCACGCTCGCCGATCACGATCCGCCGCTGCTCGCCTCCAAGATCGGTCAGCGTGTCGCCTTTGCCGACGCCGCGCAGTCCGGGCGTCTCGTCTGGGAAGCACACACGGCAAGTCCGGCGGCGCGCGAGATCACCGCCCTCGCCGCCGAGGTCGGGAGGTTGGCGCGATGACGCAGCGCTCCTCCAAACGCGCCTTCATCGCGCGGCCGGCCGATCCCGAACGCTGGATCAAGGCGCCGGCGCCGCGCTCCAGCGGCAACGGTGACGCGGCCGCGTTCACCGCGCGGCTGACGATCGACATCACGCCGGAGCTGCGCGGCCGCATCAAGGTCGTCGCCTTTCAGCGCGGCCTGACCGTCGCGGACATGCTGCGCGACCTGCTCGCCCACGAATTCCCTCCAGCCGAAGGAGACCTGCCATGACCAGCGCGTCCCACCTGCGTCTCGTGCCGCCCGCGCCCCCCGTCGACGGCCTGACGCGCGTCGAACTGACGTGGATCGAGAAGAAGGTCGAATACTGGATCCGCTTCGGCAAGGAGAAGGAGGAGCAGATCCTCGACCGGCGCCGCCGCACTCTCAGCTTCGCGTCGAACAGCATCTTCGCGCTCGTGCGCTGGGCGTCGAATGACCACGGCACGATCATCTCACGCATCGACATCGTGCGGGCGATCACGCCCGGCGAGCATTTTCAGACGCTTCCGTTCGTGCGGCCGGGCGGCGACATCTTGCTCAAGATGGAGGGCTGGCCGAAGGTCGAGCGCGTCCTTCAGATCATCGATTCGATCGAGGCGATCGGCATCGATCCGACGGAGGTATCGCCGCATCACTGGCGGCAGGTCCACAACCGCCTGACCGCCGGCCAGGAGCCGCGCAGGTATACCGTCGAGCAGCATCGGGCGATCCTTCTGCGCCGGAGCGTCGAGCCGTGACGCGCTTCGGCTACGTCATGACGACGTACTTCGCCGTGATGGTGGTTGGCGTCCTTTCCTTCCTTCCGGTGGCGCCGAAGCTCATCTGGAATGCATCGGCCAGCGTGCCGCTCGGCCTCTATTCCATCGAGCCGGCGCGGCACCTCGAAGTCACCGACCTCGTCGCTGTCGCGACACCCGAGCCACTCGCGTCATTCATGGCGGAGCGCCGCTATCTGCCGCACGGCTTGCCGCTGATGAAACGCGTCGCCGCCCTTCCGGGCCAACGCGTTTGTCGTCACGGGGCGCACATCACGGTCGACGGCATCGACATGGGCGACGCGCTGGCGCGCGACCACGCGGGCCGCGACCTGCCGGCCTGGCAGGGCTGCCGCGGCATCGCCGATGGTGAAATCTTCCTCATGAACTGGGCCGCCCCCGACAGCATGGACGGCCGCTACTTCGGCCCCCTTGCCGCCACCTCAATCATTGGCCGCGCGATCCCGCTGTGGACCGACGAGGACGGCGACGGCCGATTCGAATGGCGCGCCGCAACGCGGTGACGGCGCACCAAACGCATCCTCTTCACCGCAAACAGGAGCTTTCAATGCCACAGATCGGAGAGTTCACGCGCACCAAGAACGGCTATACCGGCCATGTCCGCACGCTCGCAGTGAACAGCGAGATGGTGCTGATTCCGGCCGAACATTCGGACGCCGAGAATGCGCCGGACTACCGGGTGCATCTCGGCGACAGCAACGGCCCCGAGATCGGCGCCGGCTGGAAGCGCACCGGCGAAAAGGCCGGCGACTATGTCTCCGTCCAGATCGACGACCCGACGCTGGGCCAGCCGATCCGCGCCAACCTGTTTCAGTCGGGCGACGCAAAGTCGGTCTGGGGTTTGCACTGGAATCGTCCCCAGAAGCGGCCCGAGCGGGATTGAGGCGATGCTCATCCGCTCGACATCGCGGAGACGGAGTAAGGCCGCCGGGCGACTCCCGCTCGCCCGGCGTCTTTCCGCTCTTCTCCTTTCCGGCCTGCTGATCTTCGGCCCGTTCACTGGCGCGGCATATGCGCAGAACGCGCCTGCCGTGCGTCCGCTGCGCGCGCACCCGATCGCCGACTACATCGCGGAAGCCGCGCGGCGGTTCGGCGTGCCCGTCTCCTGGATACGAGCCGTCATGGGCGCCGAAAGCGCCGGCGATACGCGCGCCGTATCGCGCAAGGGCGCGATCGGCTTGATGCAGATCATGCCCGACACGTGGTCGGAGCTGCGCGCCCGTTACGGCCTCGGTCGCGATCCTTTCGATCCGCACGACAACGTCCTGGCCGGCGCGGCGTACCTGCGCGAGATGCACGACCGCTACGGATCGCCGGGCTTCCTCGCGGCCTACAACGCCGGCCCTCAGCGGTACGAGGAATACCTCGCTGGCGTTCGCGCATTGCCCGCCGAAACACGCGCCTATGTCGCTGCGCTTGCGCCCCTTATCGGCGGCAAGCCGCTCGAAGACGCGACCACGATTGCGCCTGTTCCGCTCGCGTGGACCCGCTCTCCCTTATTCGTCGTGCGCGCGAACGGCGGCGCGAATGCAGCGGCATCGCAAGAACAGCGCGGGCCAGGTGACAACGCGACGACACCACGAGCGCCTGATGCGGCATCGCTTTCACCGCGCTCCTCCAGCCTCTTCGTCGCGCAAGCGAGTCCGGACCCGCAGAAATGACGCCTCCGTTGCCAGATCGCGGCGTAGCGAGCCCCAGCGTACAGGAGCGTGTGGAGAGGCGAGAAGGCGCAACCACAACCGCACGATGGCAGGATAAAGGGGCGCGATGTGCGCGCCATGACGGTTGTGCTTTTTCAATAGGTTACATGCCGAAACCGCGAGGTGCGCCGTCCCGGCGCGGCCTGCGGTTTCCGCCTTTTCTCAATGAATTCCGATCTCTGGCGCGATGTGCGGGGCCGCGGCCATGAGCACTGAAGACGATTTCCGCATTCGGCCTGGCCGCATCCGCTCTAGCCGTGCGCAGCGGGCGCGGCCCTTCATTGCGCAGGCGCTGGCCGCTGCTCAGCGAGCTGGCGGCTCTGTCTCGCGCAAGGGGACGATCGGCCCCGGGCATCGTTCGCGCTTCGGCCGCGGCCAGCGCGCCTCGGTGCAGGCCAACCGCCTCATTACTTCACGCTCGCGAGGCGCCGTCGTGAAGGCGCGTGTCGTCCGCCACGGCGCGCGCGGCGCACCGCTCGCGACCCATCTCGGCTATCTGCGGCGCGAGGGCGTCACCCGGGACGGGGAGAAAGCACGGCTCTTCGGTCCTGGCACCGACGAAGCCAACCCGAAGGACTTCGCCGATCGCTGTGCCGACGACCGCCATCACTTCCGCTTCATCGTGTCGCCGGACGACGCGATCGAGATGGCCGACCTCAAGCACTTCACTCGCGACCTCGTCGGCCAAATGGAGAAGGATCTCGGGACCACGCTGGACTGGGTCGCCGTCGATCACTGGAACACCGAGCACCCGCACGTCCACCTGATCGTCCGTGGCATTCGCGACGACGGCGAGAACCTCGTCATCTCGCGCGACTATATCAAGGAGGGCATGCGCGACCGTGCGCGCGACCTGATCACCCAGGAGCTCGGCCCGCGCACCGACCACCACATCCGCACCGCGCTGGAGCGCCAGATCAATGCCGAGCGCTGGACGAACCTCGACCGTCAGCTCACGCGCGATGCATACAGCACGGGCGTCATCGACCTCGCGCCGCGCGCCGATCGCCGGCCGGATGAATTCCATGCCCTGAAGGTCGGACGCCTACGCAAGCTGGAGACACTCGGTCTCGCCGATCAAGTGGGGCCGGGGCAATGGGTCATCTCCGATGCGGCCGAGAAAAGCCTGCGTGAGCTCGGCGAGCGCGGCGACATCATCAAGCGGATACATCACGGTCTCGCGGAGCGCAGCCTCGAACGCAGCGCGGCAAGCTACGTCCTGGCCGGCGAAAGCCTGGACGAACCCATCGTCGGCCGCTTGCTCGCGCGCGGGCTCGACGACGAACTGAAGGGCAGCGCCTTCGCGATCGTCGATGGTGTCGATGGCCGCACTCACCACATCAAGCTTGCCGACCTCAACGCCGCCGGCGACTCCGCCCCCGGCTCGATCGTTGAGCTGCGCCGGTTAGACGATGCGCAGGGCCGGCGCCGTGTCGCGCTCGCCGTCCGATCGGACCTTCCGCTCGAACAGCAGATCACCGCGAACGGCGCCACTTGGCTCGACCGACAGGCCATCGCCCGCGAGCCAGCCCCGCTCGGCGACGGAGGTTTCGGCGCCGAAGTCCGCGACGCGCTCGACCGCCGTGCCGAGCATCTCATCGGTCAGGGGCTGGCGGAACGACAAAGCCGTGGCGTCAGCTTCAGCCGCAACCTGATCGGGACACTGCGGCGTCGCGAGCTCGACACGTTGAGCGAACGTCTCACCGCCGAGACAGGCCAAGCGGCCGTCAAGACCGGCGTCGGTGAATACGCCGCCGGCACCTATCGTCGCCGCTTTGATCTCGCTTCCGGCCGGTTCGCCATGCTCGACGATGGCCTGGGCTTCCAGCTCGTGCCGTGGTCGCCGTCCCTCGAACAGCATCTCGGCCGCCATGTCTCCGGCGTCACGCGCGGCGACGGCGGGATCGATTGGAGCTTCGGGCGCAAGCGGGGAATCGGCCTGTGACAAAGCTATTCGACAAGGAGCGCAGGTGATGTCCGCAACAAAGATTCTCTGGGGCCAGATCCTCGTCGTCGCGCTGATCATCGTCGCCACGTCGTGGGGTGCGACCGAGTGGACCGCGTGGCGACTAGGCTTCCAGGCGCAGCTCGGTGAGCCTTGGTTCACCATCCTGGGATGGCCCGTCTATTATCCGCCGTCATTCTATATGTGGTGGATCGTCTACGACGCTTACGCGCCGGCGATCTTCGTCGAGGGTGCCTATATCGCGGCGTCGGGCGGCTTCATCGCGATCGCAGTCGCGATCGCCATGTCGGTGTGGCGGGCTCGTGAGTCCAAGAACGTCGACACCTACGGCTCCGCGCGCTGGGCCCGGCCCGATGAAGTGGAGGCCGCAAGCCTTCTCGGTCCCGACGGCGTGGTGCTCGGTAAGTTCGGCCGCGACTATCTCCGGCACGACGGCCCCGAGCACGTCCTCTGCTTTGCCCCGACTAGGAGCGGCAAAGGTGTGGGTTTGGTCATTCCCTCGCTACTCACTTGGCCGGGCAGCGCCATCGTGCACGACATCAAAGGGGAAAACTGGCAGCTCACGTCGGGATTTCGCGCCCGGCACGGCCGCGTGCTGCTGTTCGATCCGACCAACGCGAAGTCTTCGGCCTACAACCCCTTGCTCGAAGTGCGGCGCGGGGAATGGGAAGTCCGGGACGTCCAGAATATTGCCGACATCCTGGTCGACCCCGAAGGATCGTTGGAAAAAAGGAATCATTGGGAGAAGACTTCCCATGCCCTCCTGGTCGGCGCGATTCTCCATGTGCTCTACGCGGAGGAAGACAAGACGCTCGCCAGCGTCGCCTCCTTCCTCTCCGACCCACGACGACCGATCGAGTCGACGCTCGCAGCGATGATGAAGACCCCGCATCTCGGGGAAGCCGGACCACACCCGGTCATCGCGAGCGCGGCGCGCGAGCTCCTCAACAAGTCGGACAACGAACGGAGCGGCGTGTTGAGCACCGCCATGTCGTTCCTCGGCCTCTACCGCGATCCTGTTGTCGCCGCCGTCACGCGCCGCTGCGACTGGCGCATCACTGATATTGTCGGGGGAACGCGGCCGACGACGCTGTATCTCGTTGTGCCACCGTCGGACATTGCGCGCACCAAACCTCTGATCCGTCTGATACTCAACCAGGTCGGTCGACGCCTGACGGAAGATCTCCATGCGAAGTCGCGACGCCACCGCCTGCTTCTCATGCTCGACGAGTTTCCGGCGCTCGGCCGGCTGGACTTCTTCGAGAGCGCACTGGCGTTCATGGCCGGCTATGGCTTGAAGGCGTTCCTGATCGCGCAGAGCCTCAACCAGATCGAAAAGGCCTACGGCCCGAACAATTCGATCCTCGACAACTGTCACGTCCGGGTCAGCTTCGCCACCAACGACGAGAGGACCGCCAAGCGCGTCAGCGATGCGCTCGGCACCGCGACCGAGCTCCGCGCCATGCGCAACTATGCGGGTCACCGGCTGAGCCCCTGGCTCGGCCATTTGATGGTGTCGCGCTCCGAGACCGCGCGTCCGTTGCTCACGCCTGGCGAGATCATGCAGCTCCCGCCGACGGACGAGATCGTCATGGTCGCAGGAACGCCGCCCTTGCGCGCGAAGAAGGCGCGCTATTTCGAGGACCATAGATTTCAGGCGCGCATCTTGCCGCCGCTGGCTCTGACGAAGCCGGATGATCCGCAGTCGAACGACTGGACCGGCAGGTTCGTATCACCCCCACCTTTGCAGGAGGCCATATCGCCGGTGAGCCCCATGGACGACGAAGACCCGACCGGCTCCGAGAAGCGACGCCAGCCGGAGCTCAATCGCGTGGCGCCCATCGAGAAGATGCCGCCGATCGACAACGAGTTTGAGATCGATCCCAACGATGACGAGCCGGACGATGCCGCGCGGCTGAGCCGCATGAACCGGATCGTGCAAGGCATCGCGCGCCAGGTCTCACTCGATCCCAACGACGGCGTGGAGCTGTAGGACGCCATGCCGAATCCGAACAAGAAGCGGCGGCTTTCCGTCTATCTCGATCCCGGCGTGACCAAGGCGCTCGCCGAATACGCGGCGCGCCGCGCGCAGCCCCGATCGCTCATCGCCGAGGCTGCCATAGCATCCTTCCTGTCGCCGGATGCCGCGGAGCGGCAGGAGGCAGCGCTCACCAAGCGGCTCGACCAGCTCGACCGGCGCATGGCGCGCCTCGAGCGCGACCTTGGCATCGCCGTCGAGACGCTCGCGGTCTTTGTCCGCTTCTGGCTGACGACCAACCCGCCGCTGCCCGAGCCCGCGCAGGCGGCCGCACGCGCCCAGGCCGGCGAGCGTTACGACGCCTTTGTCGCCGCGCTCGGACGGCGACTCGCCAAAGGTCCAAAGCTCCGCCAAGAAATCTCCGAGGACGTTCCGGCCGACGCGAGTAACGAATAGGCGCGATCACGCCGCTCGCAAGTCGTCCGCTACTTCGCCGTTTCCCTGTATTTCTACGCCACACTACGACGACCCCTTCAGGGTTGTTGCGCTGCCCCATTTTCTGCCTCTTCTACTCATCCCCGATCCAGGGCCGCTCACGAGCGGTCCCGCGCAGAACGGGGGCGAAGTGGCAGCGTCATTCCAACAATCCGAGGCAGTTCTTCGCGGCACACGGATGCTGCGCACGGCCCTCGGCCCGGCCATTGCCGGATTCCTGGAAGACCCGTCGATCGTCGAGGTGATGCTCAATCCCGATGGGCGGCTCTGGATTGACCGGCTCTCGGAGGGCTTGGCCGACACAGGCGAGCGCTTATCGCCTGCCGACGGCGAACGGATCGTTCGGCTGGTCGCCCATCATGTCGGCGCCGAGGTTCACGCCGGAAGCCCGCGTGTGTCGGCGGAGCTGCCCGGAACGGGAGAGCGTTTCGAGGGTCTCTTGCCGCCGGTGGTGGCCGCCCCGGCGTTCGCGATCCGCAAGCCGGCCGTCGCCGTCTTCACGCTGCAGGACTATGTGGCCGCCGCGATCATGACGGCCGACCAGGCCGAGATACTTCGCCAAGCGGTCGCCGATCGCCGCAACATTCTCGTCGCCGGGGGAACGAGCACCGGCAAGACCACGCTTACCAACGCACTGCTCGCTGAGGTGTCGAAGTCGACCGATCGTGTCGTCCTGATCGAGGATACGCGCGAGCTTCAGTGCGCGGCACCCAATCTTGTGGCCATGCGCACCAAGGACGGCGTGGCCACGCTGTCCGATCTCGTGCGCTCGTCTCTGCGCCTGCGGCCCGACCGCATTCCCATTGGCGAGGTGCGCGGCAGCGAGGCGTTGGACCTTTTGAAGGCTTGGGGCACCGGACATCCCGGCGGGATCGGGACGATCCACGCCGGCACCGCGATGGGTGCGCTCCGTCGTCTGGAGCAACTCATCCAGGAAGCCGTCGTCACGGTGCCCCGCGCTCTGATCGCCGAGACCATCGATCTTGTCGCCGTGCTGAGCGGCCGCGGCGCATCGCGCCGGCTCGCCGAGCTCGCCCGCGTCGAAGGTCTCGGAACCAGCGGCGACTACCGCATCACCCCCGCAATACCAAGCACAGCAGGAGACCACGCATGACCGCAGTTCAACAGCCATCATTCAAGCAACGCCCATTCGCCGGCTCGGTCCTCGATCGGTTCGGCGCCATTGGTCTAACCGCGGCCGTGCTTCTCTACGCAGCGCCGGCCTATGCCAGCGGCTCGTCCATGCCCTGGGAACAGCCGCTCCAGCAGATCCTCCAATCGATCGAGGGCCCGGTGGCGAAGGTCATCGCCGTGATCATCATCATCGTCACCGGCCTGACGCTGGCCTTCGGCGATACCAGCGGCGGCTTCCGCAGGCTCGTGCAGATCGTCTTTGGCCTGTCCATCGCGTTCGCCGCATCGAGCTTCTTCCTGTCGTTCTTCAGCTTCGGCGGCGGAGCGCTGATATGACGACGGGTATGCTCGACGCCGCCGAGGTGCCCGGCTTCTCGGTGCCGGTTCATCGTGCGCTGACCGAACATATCCTCCTCGGCGGCGCACCGCGTTCGATCGCCATTCTCAACGGTACGCTCGCCGCCGCGCTCGGACTCGGCCTGCGGCTCTGGCTCGTCGGCCTCGGCCTTTGGGCCGTCGGCCACTTCGCCGCCGTCTGGGCGGCGAAGCGCGACCCGATGTTCGTCGAGGTCACGCGCCGTCATCTGCGCATTCCCGGCTTCATGGGCGTGTGAGGCGGCCGATGATGAACCTTGCCGAATATCGCCGCACCTCCTCGCGCCTCGCCGACTTCCTGCCCTGGGCAGCGCTCGTCGGAGAGGGTGTCGTCCTCAACAAGGATGGCAGCTTCCAGCGCACAGCACGCTTTCGCGGCCCCGATCTCGACTCCGCCGTGCAGGCCGAGCTGGTCGCGGTTGCCGGTCGCCTCAACAACGCGTTCCGCCGGCTCGGCTCCGGCTGGGCGATCTTCATCGAAGCGCAGCGCCACGGCGTCGGCGCTTATCCATCGAGCCGCTTCCCGGATGCCGCGTCCGCCCTGGTCGACGCGGAGCGCAGGGGGGACTTCGAGGAAGCGACCGCGCATTTCGAGTCGAGCTACTTCCTCACCTTTACCTACCTGCCCCCGGCTGAAGACGCCGCCCGCGCCGAGAACTGGCTCTACGAGGGCAAGGCCGACCGCAGCGTCGATCCCTATGAAGTTCGGCGCGGTTTCGTCGATCGGACCGACCGAGTCCTGCAGCTCATCGAAGCCTTCATGCCCGAATGCGCCTGGCTCGATGATGGCGAGACGCTGACCTACCTGCATTCCTGCATTTCGACCAAGCGGCATCGCGTACGCGTGCCCGAGACGCCAATGTATCTCGACGCGCTGCTGGCCGACCAGCCGCTTACGGGGGGCCTCGAGCCGCGCCTCGGCCAAGCACACCTTCGTATCCTAACGATCGTCGGCTTTCCTAGCGCCACGACGCCGGGACTCCTCGATGATCTCAATCGGCTCGCCTTCAGCTATCGGTGGAGCACGCGCGCCATCCTGCTCGACAAGACCGACGCGATCAAGCTGCTGACGAAGATCAGGCGGCAGTGGTTCGCTAAGCGCAAGAGCATCGCAGCGATCTTGAAGGAGGTGATGACCAACGAGGCATCCGCGCTCGTTGACACCGATGCCGCGAACAAGGCGGCAGACGCTGACCTCGCGCTGCAGGAGCTCGGCGCTGATTACGCCGGCGAGGCCTACGTCACCGCGACGGTGACGGTCTGGGACCATGACCCCCGCATTGCTGTCGAGAAGCTGCGGCTGGTCGAGAAGGTCGTGCAAGGTCGCGACTTCACCGCAATGCCCGAGACAATCAATGCCGTTGATGCCTGGCTCGGCTCACTGCCGGGGCATGTCTACGGGAACGTGCGCCAGCCGCCGATCTCGACGCTCAACCTCGCCCACATGATCCCGCTGTCGGCGGTGTGGGCGGGGCCGGAACGGGATGAGCACTTTGGTGCGCCCCCCTTGCTGTTCGGCAAGACCGAAGGGTCCACCCCGTTCCGGTTCTCTTTGCACGTTGGCGACGTCGGCCACACGCTCGTCGTCGGCCCGACGGGCGCCGGCAAGTCGGTGCTCCTGGCGCTGATGGCGCTTCAGTTCCGGCGCTATCCCAACTCGCAGGTCTTCGCCTTCGACTTCGGCGGCTCGATCCGCGCCGCGGCGCTTGCGATGGGCGGCGATTGGCACGACCTCGGCGGCGGCCTCACTGAAGGGTCCGCCGAGAGCGTTTCGCTGCAACCGCTCGCCAACATCCATCATGTGCCCGAGCGGGCTTGGGCCGCTGATTGGATCGTCGCGATCCTGATGCGCGAAGGCGTCGCCATCACGCCCGAGGTCAAGGAGCATCTCTGGACCGCGCTGACCTCGCTCGCGAGCGCGCCCGTGATCGAGCGCACGATCACCGGCCTCGCGGTGCTCCTGCAATCCAACGACCTCAAGCAGGCGCTTCGGCCATTCTGTGTCGGCGGAGCCCATGGCCGCCTCCTCGACGCTGAGCACGAGCATCTCGGCGAAGCATCGGTCCAGGCATTCGAGACCGAAGGCCTCGTCGGGACCGGCGCGGCGCCGGCCGTGCTCGCATACCTGTTTCACCGCATAGAGGATCGCCTCGACGGGCGCCCCACCTTGCTGATCGTCGATGAAGGCTGGCTCGCGCTCGACGACGAAGGCTTCGCCGGTCAGCTCAGAGAATGGCTGAAGACGCTCCGGAAAAAGAACGCCAGCGTCGTCTTCGCCACGCAGTCGCTGTCAGACATCGATAATTCGCCCATCGCCCCAGCCATCATCGAAAGCTGCCCGACGCGAGTGCTGCTCCCGAACGAGCGCGCGATCGAGCCGCAGATCGCCGCGATCTACGGCAGGTTCGGGCTGAACGTCCGCCAGATCGAGATTCTCGCGCGCGCGATGCCGAAGCGCGACTACTACTGCCAATCGCGGCGCGGCAATCGTCTCTTCGAACTCGGCCTCTCAGACGTCGCCCTCGCGCTGTGCGGCGCGTCCTCCAAGACCGATCAGGCCGCTATCGCCCGCATCGCTGCTGAGCACGGCCGCGACGGCTTCCTGCCCGCGTGGCTGCGCCACCGCGGCGTCGATTGGGCTTCCGATCTCATCCCGAGCCTCACCAACCTGGAGACACCATCATGATTGTCCGTCGCACCCGCGCGGCGCTTCTTGCCGCCACGGCTCTTTCGCTTCCGCTTTCGTTTTCGCCCGTCTGGGTCGCGGCTGCTTCGGCGCAGTGGATCGTCTACGACCCGACCAACTACGCGCAGAACGTGCTGCAGGCCGCACGAGCTCTGGAGCAGATCAACAACCAGATCACCTCGCTTCAGAACGAGGCGCAGATGCTGATCAACCAGGCCCGCAATCTCGCGAGCTTGCCGTATTCATCGCTGCAGCGTCTTCAGCAGTCCATCCAGCGCACGCAACAGCTCCTCGGCCAGGCGCAGAACATCGCCTTCGACGTCCAGCAGGTCGACCGCGCCTTCCAGACAACTTACGGCAATGCGTCGCTGACGGCATCGGATCAGCAGTTGATCGCGGATGCGCGCACGCGCTGGCAGAACACGGTGGGCGGTCTTCAGGACGCGATGCGTGTCCAGGCCGGCGTGGTCGGTAACATCGACACGAACCGGAACGAGATGTCGGCGCTGGTCGGCCAGAGCCAGGGCGCTACGGGTGCGCTGCAAGCGACCCAGGCCGGCAACCAGATCCTCGCGCTGCAGGCGCAGCAGCTCGCGGACCTCACGGCTGTCGTGGCGGCCGACGGACGCGCACGCGCGCTTGCCGACGCCGAGCGCGCGGCCGCCGCCGAGCAAGGGCGCGAACAGCGCCGCCGTTTCCTGACGCCCGGCTCCGGCTATCAGCCCGGCAACGCGCGCATGTTCCCGAGCAGCGGCAACTGAGGGCGCTGCTGTGGACGCCAAGCTCCTCGCCCGGATCGGCGCAGTTGCGTTCGTCGCCGTCGCGATCACCGCGACGGTCCTTGAGCTGACCCGGAAGGAGGAGCGGCCTGAGATCACGCCGGTGCGGCCGGCACAGGCGGGTGCCGCGGACCCGCTGCGAGCCGAGCTGTTGCGATGCCAGGAACTCGGCGAGGCCGGGCCGCGCGATCCGGCATGCCTGCGCGCCTGGGCGGAGAGCCGCCGGCGATTCCTGATGCCGCGCACCACACCTTCGATGAGCCCGTCGCGTGCGAGCCGGCCCGCCAGCGAGACGCGCGGCGAAGGCGCCGCGCCGAGCGACGAGTAGCATCATGGGCGGCACGGGCGTCATCGACCATTTCCTCGAAGTCTTCACCCGCTACATCGACAGCGGCTTCGGGCTGCTTGGCGGGGAAGTCGCGTTCGTTGCGACCACGCTGATCGTGATCGACGTGACGCTGGCCGCGCTCTTCTGGAGCTGGGGCGCCGACGACGACATCCTCGCCCGGCTGGTCAAGAAGACCCTGTTCGTCGGCGTATTCGCCTACCTCATCGGCAACTGGAACAACCTCGCACGGATCGTCTTCGAATCCTTCGCCGGTTTGGGACTGAAGGCGAGCGGGACAGGCTTCACGACCGCCGATCTTTTGCGTCCGGGTAAGGTCGCGCAGACCGGCCTCGATGCCGGCCGCCCGCTCCTCGACTCGATCAGCGGCCTCATGGGCTACTGGTCGTTCTTCGAGAACTTCATCCAGATCGCCTGCCTCTTCCTCGCCTGGGCGCTCGTCCTGCTGGCGTTCTTCATCCTCGCGGTTCAGCTCTTCGTCACGCTGATCGAATTCAAATTGTCGACGCTGGCGGGCTTCGTCCTCATCCCGTTCGGGCTGTTCGGACAGAGCGCGTTCATGGCCGAACGCGTGCTCGGCAACGTGATCAGTTCCGGCATCAAGGTGTTGGTGCTCGCCGTCATCATCGGCATCGGCTCGACGCTGTTCTCTGAGTTCACCTCCGGTTTCGGCGGCGCCAGCCCGACGATCGACGATGCGATGGCGATCGTGCTTGCCGCGCTCTCGCTCCTCGGCCTCGGGATCTTCGGGCCCGGAATCGCCAATGGGTTGGTCAGCGGCGGCCCGCAGCTCAGCGCCGGCGCGGCGGTCGGCACCGGCCTCGCCGCGGGCGGCGCGATGGTCGCAGCCGGCGCGGCCGGAGGACTTGCACTGCGCGGGGGAGCGGCCGCCATATCGGGGACGGCGGCCGCTGCGCGGGGAGGAGCGGCCGCCGCAGGAGGCGCGGCAACTGCCTACAGCCTTGGTGCCGCAGGGCAGTCCGGCGCAGCCGGCGTCGCCTCCGGCCTGGGCGGCGTCGCGCGCGCCGCCGGGAGCGCGGCCGCTTCTCCACTTCGCCGTGCCGCGAGCCGCGCAGCAGACAGCATGAAAGAGAGCTTCTCCGCGGGCGGCCGCGCCGCCTTCGCGGCGACCGGGGGCTCCTCGACGATGGGCACGATCGGCGGCGATGACTCCGCTGCGTCCGCCAGCGCCGGGACGCAAGAACCGCCCGCCTGGGCCCGCCGCATGAAGCGCTCGCAGCAACTCAATCACGGCGTCATGGCCACCGCGCACGCGATCCGCGCCGGTGACAGCCACGGCGGCGGCAGCTCCGTCAACCTTTCCCAGCGAGACCAATGATGTTCAAGCGACCCTCCACGCACTACGGCAAAACACCCGAGCCCGAGACGCCCTATCAGCGCGCCGCGCAGGTCTGGGACGAGCGCATCGGCTCGGCGCGCGTGCAGGCGAAGAACTGGCGACTCATGGCTTTCGGCTCGCTGGCCTTGTCGGCCGCCTTCGCCGGCGCGCTTGTGTGGCAATCGGCGCGCGGGTCAATCGTGCCGTGGGTGGTTCAGGTCGACAATCTCGGCCAAGCCCAGGCCGTCGCGCCCGCGGTTGCCGACTATCGCCCGACCGATCCGCAGATCGCGTTCCATCTCGCTCGCTTCATCGAGCAGATCCGCTCGATCCCGGCCGATCCGATCGTCGTTCGACAGAATTGGTTCCGCGCCTACGATTTCACAACCGACCGTGGCGCTGCGACTCTGAACGACTATGCCCGCGCCAACGACCCTTTCACCAAGGTCGGCAAGCAGCAGGTCGCAGTCGACGTCTCGAGCGTCATTCGAGCCTCGCCTGACAGCTTCCGCGTCGCCTGGACCGAGCGCCACTACGACAACGGCCAGCTCGCGTCGACCGAACGCTGGACGGCCATCCTCACCATCGTCGTGCAGCCGCCGCGTGACGCGGAGCGGCTACGGGCCAATCCGCTCGGCATCTACGTCAATGCGCTCAACTGGTCGCGGGAGCTGGGGTAACAATGAACCGAGAGAACGTCAGCGCCGTAAATCCGGCTTTCCGTAAATCCGCAATCTCTGCCGCTCTTCTATCGGCCATGCTGCTGGGCGCGTGCGCCACGAAGCCTCCGCAGATCAGCTATGATTCCGATGTCCCGCCCTTGCCGGCCGTTCCGGCGGCGATTGTCGACGAGCGGCCGCGCCCACTGCACATCCCACCGGCCTGGTCGCCCAGCCATGGCGGCGCGGTCGCGAGCTCTCCGACACTTCGGGTGGCTAATGCCAACGCCGCCGCCCGCGTCGAGCCGCGCAGGGAGGGCTATTACAACGCCATCCAGATCTATCCGTGGTCGGAAGGCGCGCTCTATCAGGTCTATACGTCGCCGGGCCAGATCACCGACATCGCGCTCGAACCGGGCGAAGGCCTGACCGGCGCCGGCCCGATCGCCGCCGGCGACACCGCCCGATGGATCATCGGCGACACCGAAAGCGGATCGGGAGTCACCCGTCGTGTCCATGTGCTGGTGAAGCCGACACGCACCGACATCACGACGAACCTGGTCATCGCCACGGACCGCCGCATCTACATGCTCGAGCTGCGCGCCGACGCCAATCCCTACATGCCGGCCGTCGCATGGGCCTATCCGCAACTTCCCGCTTCGCAGGCCCAAGGTGTTCCGGCGACGCCAGTCATCCCCGCCGCTGCGGCGCGCAACTATCGCTATGCGCTGAGCGGCAACACTCCGCCGTGGCGGCCGACCGCGGTCTATGACGACGGCCGGCGAGTCTACATCGAATTCCCACGCGGCATCGTTCAGGGCGAGATGCCACCTGTCTTCGTCATCGGCTCGGAAGGCGAACTCCAGATCGTCAACAGCCGCATCTACCAGAACGTCCTTATCGTCGACCGCCTCTTCGGCGCCGCTGAGCTCCGTCTCGGCAGCGGTGACCACCAGCAAACAGTGAGGATCTCGCGCAGTGACGGGAGGCCATCATAATGAGTGACTTCGACAATCCCGGCCGCGGAGCCGAGACCGAGGAAGGCTCGAGCGACTCCGCGGCGCCTATGCGGCTGCGCGGAGAGCCACCTCGTGTCACCCGGCTGTCCCGCAAAACCCTCGCAGCGATCGGCCTGGTCGCGTCGATCGGTCTTGGCGGCGCGCTGATATACGCGCTCCAGACCCGCAACGCGGGACCTCGGAACGAGGAACTCTATTCCACCACGAATAGGTCCACCGCCGATGGACTTGCTGGCTTGCCACGCGACTATACCGGCCCGCGACTTGGACCGCCGCTGCCGGGCGACTTGGGCCGACCCATCCTGAGCGCGCAAGATCGCGGACAACCGGTCGTACCGCCAACCGTCCAGCCGACCGTGGATGCGGCCGAACAGCGTCGTCTCGCCGAGCAGGAAGCCGCGCGCACGAGCCGTGTCTTTTTCCAGGCCGAAGCGCGGGCGATTGCCGCTTCACCCGCACCTGGCGGCGGCGCCACCAATGCGAACCTGACAGGCCTCGGGCTTCCTGGGCAGTTCAACATGCCGACCGCACAAGAGCGCGCGCAGGATCGGCAGCTCGCCTTCCTCAATGCCGCCACCGATCGCCGCACTGTCGCTCCGGATCGCGTGATGCCACCGGCCTCACCCTACGTCCTGCAAGCCGGAGCGGTGATTCCCGCCGCCTTGATCACCGGAATTCGCTCCGACCTTCCCGGACAGATCACGGCCCAGGTGACCGAGAACATCTATGACAGCCCGACCGGCCGACTTCTCCTTGTGCCGCAGGGCACCCGGATCATCGGTCAGTACGATAATGCGGTACAGTTCGGCCAGCGTCGTGTTCTGCTCGTGTGGAATCGCCTGATCTTCCCCAACGGCCGCTCGATCGTGCTTGAGCGCCAGCCGGGGGCGGACGCGGCGGGATATGCCGGCCTCGAGGATGGCGTTGACTATCACTGGTGGGACCTCGCCAAGGCGGCGGGCCTCTCCACGTTGCTTAGCGTTGGGGCCGAACTGGCGATCGACGACGACGACCGATTGCTGCGCGCCATCCGCAACGGTGGCCAGGACACGATCAACGACGCGGGTCAGGAAATCGTCCGCCGACAGTTGAACGTCGCGCCGACGCTCACCATCCGGCCCGGCTTTCCAGTCCGCGTGATCGTCACACGCGACCTCGTGCTCGAACCGTATCGGGGATAACGATGCCAAAGCTCAAGCTTGCCGCACTCGAAGACGATAAGCCCGTCAAGGTGTCATTCGAACTTCCAGCAGACGTCCATCGGCAGCTCATCGCGTATGCGGAAATCTTGGCAAGGGAGACAGGCAAGCCCGTTTCCGATCCTGTGAAACTCCTTCCTCACATGATCCAGCGATTCATGGCGACCGATCGGGGATTCGCGAAGGCGCGTCGGCAGCATGGTACCACTTCTACGTAATCCTATTTTCGAAGCACGATCTGCTCCGCCCGCCACAGTCCGCCCTGGTGATCACCTGCTCGAGCAGGCGTGCCGAACTTGATCGTAGGAGCCCGTCTCGAAATAGACCTTGCTCAGTTTTAGCACGAGGCCAATGTCAACAATGATATTCCTGCGTTTGCAGAAATAGCCCTGATCACTTTGCCAAAGGCGGACGTCCTCGTCGCCGCCCTCAGGGCTATCGAACTTCCATCCCGGGATAAATTCGAACAGGGCGAACCCAGTAGCGGAGCCACCGACAATATTGAACGAGGTCTCGTCATCGAAGCAGGAGTCTACATCGTTCCAGCTCAATTGGACGATGGGGAATTCTGCGTCGTCCATCTGCCGGATTGCAGCCGAGACATCTACCCAGCTCGGCTCTCGAACTTCAACACAATGCCAGTGTTGTCGCGGCGGGTAATGCAGGACGGTCAGATGGCGTGCTGTCATGCTGTGAACTCGGAAGGTAGACAGCCGGCTTTTCCTAGCCCCCGTTTCGTGCACGAGACGCAACCTGCATTGCATCTCACGCGCCTACCCATTCCTGACTTCTTTGGGAAACGACTGGCGGTGGTCCAGTATTGAAGAGGTTCTTCCGCATGAACGACGACGTGAACGAGCCAACGAAAAAGTTCGATGCATCCCGAGCCGCAGAATATGAGAGTCAGAGTCGAATAGCTCTTGCTGGTTATGACGCTTGTCATGAACTCGCGGCCTGCATTCTGGCTGCTGCCCTTGGAACTGGCGGAAATCGGCGGATTCTTATCGTCGGTATAGGTGGCACCGCCCAAGAAGTGATTTCGATTTCCCGAATTGAGCCCACGTGGGAATTTACCGGCGTGGACCCTTCGCAGCCAATGCTCGCGCTCGCCGCGGAACGGCTTGAGGCGCACGGGCTAAGCGACAAAACCATGCTGCATATCGGGACCTTAGATAGTCTCGCGAGAGAGCAAGACTTTGACGCCGCCATGATGCTCGGGGTGCTGCATCATTTGCCAGGCGATGACGCGAAGAGCGCCATTCTGAAGGCAATTGCAGATCGGATCGCGCCGGGCGCTCCTCTAATTCTAGCCGGTAATCGCTATGCCTACGCCAGTAAGCCGCTACTCCTTGCTGCGTGGGGAGAACGTTGGCGAATGCATGGCGCGGCGAGCGAAGAAGTGAAGGAAAAGCTCGGCAAGATTCTACAAGGTGCCGACCCACCCCACTCCTCAGTATCGGTATTTGAGCTACTTGACGGGGCAGGTTTTGAACAGCCGGAAAGCTTCTTTTCGAGCCTGTTTTGGAACGCATGGATCGCGTGGCGAAAGCGCCCTTAACAGCTGCACACCCGACTGGTTACGTTTTTGGTTGCAAGGGCCGCGATGATAAGCCTAGCGCCCGCCGCGTGCGCCGATATTGAGGCGCGGCCGTATCGCGTCAATTCATTGCGTGACACGCGCCCTTTGTTGCGTGCAGCGCGCCTATTCGCGGCGTGAACAATTCGTCACTGTTCAACCAACACGTTGGCAACCAATCGGTTGGATACGATGACGGACGATCGACTGAGCAACATCTTCTTCGCCCTGTCCGCCAGAACGAGACGCGACGTTCTGACACGGCTTGCCGCCCGCGACGCAACCGTCAAAGAACTGGCCGAGCCCTACGACATCAGCCTCGCGGCCGTTTCCAAGCACCTCAAGGTCTTGGAGAGCGCTGGCCTCATCTCGCGACGCAAGGATGCTCAGTTTCGCCCATGCCACTTCAATCCCGCGGCACTCCAAGCCGCAGACGATTGGCTGGCGGATTACCGGCACTTCTGGGACCGCAGCCTCGATAGGCTCACCGAATATCTGAGGACAGTACATGTGACCTCGACCGACTGACCAGTGATCGGACCCGCTCCCATTTTCCATAGCTAAGAAAGGCATCATGATGACGACGCAAATAGACCAGAACTCTACAGAAAAGCCGGTGATCACGATGAGCCGCGTCTTCGATGCGCCGCGTGACGTGGTTTGGAAGGCTTGGACGGATCCAAAGCATGTAATGCAATGGTGGGGCGGCGAAGGTTTCACCAGCCCCGTGTGCGAGATGGACGTCCGCGTGGGTGGCGCATGGCATCAGATCATGCAGTTCCCTGACGGCACCAAGATTACGATGGACTTCGTCTACACCGAGGTCGATCCCCCAAAGCGCCTGTCCTGGCGTAACGCGGTAACGCAGCCGAACGGTCCGCCGTCCCTGCTTCAAACTCTATCGTTCGAGGATCTCGGCGATGGCCGAACCAAGTGGGACTTGGTCGCCTTGGCTGAGTCGTTCGAGCAGCGAGATATCGCGGCTCGTATGGGCTTTGCGGGCATGGTGACGCAAGGCCTTGATCGCCTGGCGAAGCACCTCGCAGCTGCTGAACGTGTCTGACTGTAAGCGCGAGCCCAGCATCTGGCATGGCAGGGGGAAATCGATGGACACAGCGATCGACGGTCTCATCAATTTGAAGGTCCAGCGTCTAATCGGATGGATTTTCACCGTCCTAATCAGCGCACTACTGGGCTTCTCATCCGTGATCAAGCTGGTGGCTGTGCCCGAGGTTCGACAAACCCTGTCGGGCCTCGGCTGGCCAGCTCACCTCGACTTTACAGTGGGCGTGATCGAGCTGATCTGCCTTGCGCTCTTTCTGCTCCCTCGCACCGCGGTTCTCGGCGCGGTGTTGGAAACGGCGCTGCTTGGCGCGACCGTCGCCCTGAAGCTGCGCGTGGGCGATCCAATGATTACGCACGTACTCTTCGGCGTTTACATGGGATTTTTCGTCTGGGGCGCGCTGTACTTCCGCGAACCCCGAGTTCGCCAACTAATGCCGTGGCGGGGTCTACCTTAGCTAAGCATTCGCTGTTTCCGTCGCTGGCGACGCGTCGCCGGGCGGCCCGTCCGGATACGGCCGGCCGCTTGAACGTTCGCCATCTCCCGCCCCCAAGTCCCACTCATGCTCGATCATCGATGCTAGGCCGGCGACGGCCGCTTCCTGGGACGACTATCCGCGTCAGGAGATTCAAATTGATCATCGCTCAGATCACCGACCTTCACGTGGCATCGACTTCCGCGCCTTTGTTCGGGCGGGTCGACACTCGCGAGCACTTTCGAAGAGCTATCGACCACCTACGCGGAATTTCGCCCTTGCCTGACCTGCTCGTCTTGACCGGCGACATCGCGGACACAGGCTCGCCGGAAGAATATCGATTTGTTCGCGAAGCGCTGGATCAGCTTTCGATCCCATCATTCATCATTCCGGGCAATCACGATAAGCGCGAGGCGCTGCGAGAGGTATTTCAGCATCATCAGTACCTCCCGCGATCGGGCTATATTCAATACCTCGTGTCGCATTTGCCCCTTCAATTGATTGGTCTCGATACCCTAGCAGAAGGCCACGGCCATGGAGAGCTGTGCCAGGAGCGGCTGGACTGGCTCGATGCTCGACTCGCCCAAGCTGACAAGCCGGTCATCTTGTTCATGCACCATCCTCCTGCTGCGACCGGCCTCGACGCCATCGACGAGATGGGATTGCGCGTTGGCGCCGAGCGGCTCGCCGAAATTGTGCAACGCCACCGAAACGTTGAGCGAATCCTCTGCGGCCATGTCCATCGCCCCATCTCCTTTCGTTGGGCGGGCACAACGGTCTGCGTTGCCCCCAGCAGCGCGCATCAAGCGACCCTGGATTTGGCGCCCGGCGCTGAACTTACTTTTATGATGGATCCCCCGGCTGTCGGGCTTCATCAGTGGATGCCGCCAACCGGACTCGTCTCACATCTGAGCTTTATCGGGCCGTTCAGTGGGCCTCATTCGTTCTGATGCTCCATCCGCACTGTGCTGAACAGTCTTGCGCGCGGCACCCAGCGCGTCCTGCGCCGACTGCGATGCGGGGCTGAGTCCAATGTCGAGGCCGAATGACAAAAAGGCATTGCCACGGCCCGACCACGCTTAAATGAATAGGCGGCTCGGTCGCCAGTACCGGACGTCGTCAGTTTTCACTGCCACCGCATAAACCGACGGAGACGCCTCCCGGCGGAAGCCGAATGCAGCTCTTGCTCTTGGCGAATGCACTTACTGATGGGGTAAGATCGACCCCTGATTGCCAACCGCCGGCTTTTGCCGACTGCGCTGCTGGAGCACCCCAGAGCGATTCGACATTATTCTCGCGAGGCTAAGCATGCGACGAAGAGCCGGATTGTCGTTTCGCGGCGACCAAAATGCGCAAAATGGCAACAGCTCCGCCGCGAGAGGCTTGTAAACAACCCCTGGAAAGTTCGCTCCCACGGTTGCTTCGCTGGTCAGCGTCAGACCTCCGCCGATCGAGACCAAATTCATAAGGTTGTCTCTGCTTACACGATGGCGTTCGATACTAGGATGGTGGCCCAGCCCGGCTAAATGCTTCACCAGGTAGTCATGGATTTCGGGACCAGGATCCGCTTCGCTGACAATGAAGCGCTCGGCGCGGAGATCTTCCCATGAGAGCGCGGCAAAGTCCGCCAACCTGTGTAGCCGGGGCATCGCAACGAGAACCCGCTCGTCCCAAAGATGAAGCCGATCGCAACCATCGACTTCCTGCTCACCCGTTAGAAAGGCGATGTCGGTCTGATGATGCCGGACGGCCGAGAGATGTCCGCTCGGACTTCCTTCGAATACGTCAGTCCGCACGTCAGGATGCTTGATCAGGTACTCACGCAGCAGATCCGCCAAGAAGCCTGAGGCGAGTGACGAGAATATCCCAATGCGCACCGCGCCAGCTTCCCCACGCCCAATAGCGCCAACTTCGACCATGGCATGCGTCACCTCTCCCATGGCACGACGGGCGTGATCGAGGAAACGTTCCCCCGCGTAGGTGAGCTGGACGCCGCTAGCGCGTCGCATGAATAGAGCTGCCCCAAGTTCATCCTCGAGGTCCCGAATCCGACGGCTGAGCGTAGATTCCTCAACCGAAAGTGTCCTCGCCGCGCGCCGAAAGCTGCCATGGTCGGCCGCTGCGATAGCATATCTCAGGTGGCGCAATTCCACCGTCACGGGGCGCCTCGAGACACAGATCGTGCTCGAGCTTCGTCCCGGAGAAAGGCAACGAATCTGCCGACCACTGCTTCTTCCCTGTCGGGTGTCCAAGTGAGATCGACGTCCACCCATGCATCGCTCTCGGCGACGGGTTTGACGGTCACTCCGGGACAGGAAAAGTCGGTCCTACTTTCCGCGATTAAGGTGACGCCGAAGCCTGCGGCAACCAGGGTCAACAAGCCTTGCCTGCTCACCGGGTGGGAGTGCAGCGATGATCCCGCGCCTAAGAGCGAACTGATGAATTCTCCCGAAAGTGAATCCGCACCGCTTTCGTGAACGAGCACCACTTCTTCGCGGAGCTCATCCCAAGTTACGGAATTGCTGGCGGCAAGCCTGTGCCGCACGGGTACGGCGGCGACGATCGGCTCCCGATAGATGGGGACAGCTACCGCCTTCGGCCATAATAGGTGCCGCGGCACGAGCGCCGCGTCGAGCCATCGCTCCTGCAGTGCAGGTGCAATTTCCTGCTCGTGCAGTTCGTGGAGCACGAGACTGACCATTGGGTGAGCAACCCGCCAGTCTCGAAGTAGCTCGCGAATCAGTTCCCCGGAGGGCGGCACCTTCACGCCAAGCCTGATCTCTCCTAACTCACCGTTCGCATTACATTGCGCAGCGCGTCTGATTGCATGAAAGTCTCCGAGCGCGCGGCGGACATGGACCATGATGGCCCTCCCGCCGGCGGTCAGTCGGACGCCAAAGCGGCCCCTTTCAAAAATCGTGAGTCCCAGCTCATCCTCGACCCGGGTGACGCCGCGACTTACAGTCGACGCGTAAATGCCGAGCCGCTTCGCGGCCTCGCCGAAGTTTCCGGCATCAACCGTTGCCGCCACGTATTGCAGATCGATCAGTTCCATCGATCAGCCAGAAGACTCAGGCTGCCGCTCGGTGGTAAGTTAGAACTGCCACGCCCATAGGAAATGTTTGCGTCTCAACCAGGTCCATCTCTATCTTTTGCTCCGCGTCAGGAAACAGCCGGCCTCCGACCCCAAGAGCAAGGGGCATAACCATGAGGCGATACTCGTCGATCAGCTTTGCCCCTGCTAAGGCGTGGGACAAACGCCGGCTGCCGGCGATAAGGATCGGACCGCCATCCTGCTGCTTGAGGCTAGTGATCTCGCTCGCTAGGTCCCCTTGAATGACCCGGCTATTGTTCCAATGCGCCTCGCTTATCGTACGTGATGCGACGAGCTTTGGCATTGCATTCATCTTCTCTGCGAACGGCCCGAATCGAGACGGCCACGCGGCAGCGAATGTCTCATAAGTTACGCGGCCAAGAAGCAATGTCTCTGCTTCTTCGACCTCATTGAACTTGTAAGCGAATTGCTCGGGGCTTTGGTAAGGCGTAACCCATCCACTCCAAGAGCGGTCCGGCTCAGGCGATGGTGCCTCCATAACCCCGTCGAGTGTTACAAACGCCGAGAGTATTAGCCTTCTCACAATCTTCTCCCTTCAAAGTGCATTTGGTTTCCGTGATCGCTGCCTGCGGCGTCCGCTTTCCGATGCGAGGATGCCAAAGATGACCGAGCCCGGCTCCGACATCATGGGGCCGGACCGGCCGCGCCGGCCTAGGTCGCAGTTGTCGCTTTGATGTGCTCGATGAGCTGGTCGAGCGCTGTCGCCCAGCCATTATGAAAGCCCATCTGCTCGTGCCGCTGGCGGCCCTTCTCGTCTTTATGGAGGGCCGTGGCGACGTAGCGGGTGCTCTCGCCAATCGACTGCAGCTCGAGCACGACGGTCATCCCAAACCGAATGCCGTCCGCCGGCCGCCAACCCGGAAGCAAGGTGTCCGTCCAAACAAGCCGCTCGCCAAGAACGACCTCAAGGTAGCAGCCGACATTATCGACTGTCGCGCCACCTTCGGGGGCTTGCATCACCGTTCGGAAAATGCCTCCTGGTTGGAGGTCGATCTCGCAGTGTATCGTGCGCCACGGCCTCGGCGTGTACCACGCTTTGAGGTGCTCCGGTTGGGTCCAAGCCTTCCAGACCAATTCCCGCGGGACCTCAACGACCCTGTCGAGGACGAGGTCGAGTTGAGGGTCTGGCTTCTGCAGCACCGACTTCTTCATACATACTAGCCTTCTTCTTGATGGAATTTCAGCATCAGCGGCAATCGCCCGAAATGCGTGAGACCGGTCGATGTCGTTCGGGTCCAATGAGGCTGGTCGGGACCGCCGCGTCCGCACACCTCATGGTGTGTTCTTCCGATCGTTCTTCAACTGAATGACGTACTCATCCAGCTGATCGAGCCGTCGCTCCCATAGTTCGCGCTGCCGGCCGAGCCACTCCTCTGCAAGCCGCAGCCGTTTCGGGGCTAAGCGATACATTCGAACGCGCCCTGCCTTTTGCGAGCTCACCAAACCGCAGCGTTCGAGCACGCCGAGATGCTCGACGAACGACGGGAGGGCCATGCCAAACGGCGCAGCAAGCTCGCTCGCACTGGCCGGGCTTCGGCTTAGGCGTTCGAGCACCCGCCGCCGGGTGGGATCCGCCAGCGCCCGGAATACGGTGTCGATGGGTTCAAGCGCGGCGGTGGCGACCATCAAATGCTCTCTCACTAGTGGATTTGCAGCGATACTAAGGGCGAGCATCGATTAGGGCAAGGCCTAAGTGATGCGCCTGTTTGTGTAGCAAATTCGGCCATTTTCGACTAACTGACTTAGGTCTGTTCCTAAGTGAGGCTGTCAGGCGCGTCCGTATAGGCCGGCGTCGTCCGGAGCGTCGTGGGGCTGTGACAACATCAAATTGAGTGCTTGCCGACTCCACCCGTGCGCCAGCGCGCAGGAGATCAATTTCCTCCGCCTGCCGGAGCAGCACGTCACCGCGTGCTGATCGCAGGCTGCTCGGGAGCCGGGGGAATGGGCCTCGCTCAGGAACTCTCCGCGCAAGCTGCCTAGCCACTCACTTAGAAACCCTCGAATGGCGAATTGGGTCTCGCTGATCCCGATGACTGCTGCGCGCGAAGGAACCGACTGGGCCTGGCGTCAGGGTCGTGTGCATCGCGCAAAGGCGTCTCTCGCGGCATCACTGTCGCTTGAACGAAAACAAACTCATTGCCCTTGAGCGCTACGGTAAAGTCCACGGCTGCCTTAGCGGCCCAACATATACAGGAGGGCCTCCGAATTGATCTGCTGTGACATCAATGACCGTCGAGCCGACTATCAACACCGTATGGAGGTCGGCGTTGTAGCGACCGCGCCGGACGGTTCCGCAGTGGAGCACAGCACGCAAATAGGTTGAGCAGAGCCCACAATTCAGAGCCGGAAAGAGCCTGCGAGAGTGCGACAGGAAGAGATCGACATCAATGTCTGGCGCGTATTCGGTATACGCTCGTCGTGCAACTGATACGTCGAAGCAACCTGACTCAAACGCCCTGCGCGTCTGATGGGCCTTGGCGCGAATCTCTGCGAGGCAAGGATGAAGCGGATCAGGCATTTGTAAGATGTGCTCCAAGCCGCAGTGAGGACGGAGCTTTCCTATGCTCATGCCTCCGGCGTAGACTCGGTCTTAGCAAATTCGGGCCGCGAGTTCCGTTGCAGCCGACGCAGGTTTTAGTGCGCGCCGCGCACGTTATCGCCGGACGGAAATGACCCTAGCTAAAGGGTGACGACATTTCGGTCATTCACGCACGACCTCGCATGCACGCCCCCTCCTGCTCGACGGCAGTCACGTCGGACTCGGGGCCTCTGAACCAAGCACTACCTAGTTCGAAGAGGAATTGGCGAAGAATGGAGGCACGCAGACTTCAAGGACGGGTAGCCTTGGTAACCGGTGCCTCGTCAGGAATCGGCGAGGCCACCGCACTCGCGCTTGCGTCGGAGGGGGCTAAATTAGCGATCATCGCGCGCCGGCTCGATCGCCTTGAAAGGTTGGCTGACCGAATCCGCGAGAACGGTGGCGTGGCGCTGCCTATCCAGACCGATGTTGCTACAGAGACGCAGGTGTCCGCGGCAGTTGACCGGGTCGTGGATGAATTTGGACGCTTGGACATGTTGCTCGCCATCGCGGGCGTCGGGGTGGCTGCGCCATTCCAACGCACCACGACCAGCGAGTATCGGCAAATGTTCGATGTCAACATTTTCGGGTTGCTCTATTCCATTGCTGCTGCGTTGCCGATCATGAAAGCTCAGCGTGATGGCCATGTTGTGATCTTGTCGTCAGGTACGGGCCGTTACATTCACCCCTCGACGGTCTATTCGGCCTCTAAACACGCGGCCACCGCGATCGCGGAATCGCTGCGGCGTGAAGTCTGCACAGATGGCATCCGAGTAACCTCTGTCGAGCCCGGTGCCGTAAGCACAGAGTTCATCTCTCAAATGCGACCCGAGGTCCGCGACGCCGTCGAGAAGCGTCTTGGCGACATGGAACTACTTGAAGGCCAGGACGTCGCGGCCGCCATCATTTACGCGGTCACCCAACCAAAAAGGGTCAACGTCAACATCCTTACGCTCTATCCCGCTCAACAGGCCGCATAAGGGGCCATTGTCGCTGAACCAAATCTTCGACGCTTTATCAGATCCGACGTGTCGGACCCCTGTTCGAGCGGCTTTGTTGCACAGGCGAGCAAAACGTGCGTGATGTAACCGCCTACGCTGGAATCTCCCAGCCAGCTGTTTCGAAGCATCTAGGCGTCCTCAAAGAGGTTGGCCTCGTCCGCCACCGGAAAGAGGGGTGTCAGACGCACTATCGAGCAAAGCCACAGGGCCTCGCGCCGACGATCAGCTGGGTGGCTGTTTATGCCGTCCTTCAGCACTGACCTCACCCCCGCAATGCTAAGGAAAGGAAGGACAAATGATCGAGCCGACCACGCAGGCCGTTTCTCGCGAGCGCTATATGGCACGCGTATTGATCACGGGCATGTCAGGGGCCGGAAAATCGGCGGTGATAGACGAACTTGCAAGACGAGGCTACGCGGCCATAGATCTCGATTCGCCGGAGTGGTCCGAATGGATCGACTGCGACGCCTCTGACACGCTCACTCCGCAGAAGGGAAAAGATTGGGTCTGGCGCGAAGGGAAGGTCAGAGCGCTTCTCTTAGAGCATACGGAAGGCACGTTGTTCATTGGAGGATGCGCGCAGAACATGGCGCGCCTATTCCCGTTGATCGACAAAATCATTCTCCTCTCCGCTCCTGTTGGAACGGTCATGGAGCGGCTCGAGGCACGTTCCTCTGGTGGTTATGGCAACAACGAAGAAGATCGGAGCAAAGTTCGAGAGCTCATTGCGCTGGTCGAGCCATTGCTGAGAAAATCATCCAATCATGAAATCGACACGGCGAGACCCGTTGGCACAACAGTGGATGAGATTATTCGATTTAGCACCCGCGGGCTGCGAGCATCGACTGGAAGCGGTGCTGGCTGAAATTGAAGACTTGGTGAGGTCTCCCCTTATGTTGGACAACGGCCACCCCTGTGAGGAGAGGAGTTACCTGATTGCATTGAGAAAGGCCGCAGACATGCCCCAGCTGTAGATCGGCCACGAGTCTTCGGCTTCATCCTCCAAAGTGAAGTGAAAATCCTTCAGGCGCTTTGCCTCCAGCATCCGCAACATGTCCGAAAACTGCCCGCGCGTGACCTCAAGTGACAGGTTCAGCGAGCCAAAATGCTCGGTTCGGAATAATCGGCCCGCATCCGGAAATTCGGTTTTCATGGGGGTGGGTGTCATAATCATAATGACGCCGGGCCAAGTGAACCGAGCCTCGGGCATGGTAAGAGCTCCAGGCATTATCACATAGGTGAACTCGACCGACCGCCGTGGCGGACCGGGCTGAACGACCTGCCCAAAACTGGCCGTGCAGCTCCCAAGAATCTCGCCGCGCCAGTTGCCCGGCTGTATCTCCGGCAGCTTGAGTGTAGGCCTCTTCCCCTTGGTATTTGGCATTTGGCTCGTCCTTCTGGGTTTGCCGTTCAATGCAACTCCGATGCGACGCTCGTTTGGCCAGAGAGTGACGCGAGTTCTCATCGCGGCGAGTTTCGCTCCGACCGATTTGCCGCCGCTATTATCCATTTTTACGACCACAATCGGAGACCACTTCCACCACAACCAAATGCGCGGCATTTCTTTTCGTGAACGAGCGTGAGTGGACGTGTGCTGCGGGGCGACCCGTGAAGCGCACGTGACCAAGTCTGTCCGCTCGGAGCACGAGCCACCAAGTGGCCGGTGGCCTTAAAATGGAACGGAGTCGCTCATGGATGCCCCCAAATTCCTGACCCCCGAAGAAGTCGCAGAACGCTACCGTGGCGAAGTCTCTGTCGGTACGCTAAGAAACTGGCGTTCGATGCGAGTCGGACCTGGCTTCGTAAAGATCGGAAAGGCCGTTCTCTACCCGATCGCCGAGCTCGACGAGTGGGACGAACAGAATCGCGTCTCTTGTCGTGCGTCGAACCGACTCATGGAGCTCACGTGATTGACCGTGATGGTCCCGTTGGCGCACTTGATACCTCTCCCAGTTATCGGCACCAGTTCTGCCGCCCCGCGCTGATCCGCGCGTCAAATCAATCACTTATTTGGAGACCTCGCCTCCTGCACAACAATCCCGCCCGATACCCCATCTGAATGCTCGATCACGATCCATCATTTCAGGCAGTGATTGAGCGTGGTTCTGACCCCTAATCGCAATAGCCGCAATTGATGCCCTTTACCCAACCACGTTGCGCGTCTCGCTACCAATATCGGTGGAAGTGCTCGCTGGTCATGGTCGTGGCAACGGATAAAGGCGGCGGTGAATCGTTCGGAATGGGATCGGTAGAAAGGTGAAGTCGACGGCGGGGCGCCCAGCCTCGCCGCTGCGAAGGCAGAGGTCGTGGGTTCGGCCAGGTGCTTGCGGCGGCGCTCGCCCGCTCCTGACGGTGGTCCATCACGCTGGCGAGGAATTGCTTCAGCCGGTTGGATTGTTGCAACAAACGGTCCCCAATATGGTCGTCCACAAGGCTGTCTAGCCCGCCCATCGGGATGGTGTGGCGCTTGCAGCCGGCGGCCTGGCGCGACGCCTCATGCGCGTATATGCGCTGGCAGCACCCCTTGTTGTCGTTCGTGTCTGACAGTTTACTCTCAGCGCGCCGCGCCAACGCAGAATTGGCTCCACCACTATCGGCGTGGGCGCAGCCGTACTGCTGTCCGCACGTCCTGTGCATTGGCCCTGCTGGTCTGGAGCCATTGTCTGAACTCAGGGAAAATGGGCTTAGACCCGTCAGGATCCTCCAGCGTCAACAGAACACCAAAAGGCACGCCTTCAGCCGGGAAGCGAGCTTCGGCGCGAACAAGACTGGTCACTTCCAGACGCCATAGCTCCGAGGCGCCGTTGTCGACGAAATTGGATTCGTATTGCTTGGAAGGCCACCACTTCAGGCCGTGGTCGATCAATGCCCTCTCCGGGATCGCAAGCTGCGCCGATTTGGGCAGATAGCGAGCGGCAATCTGATTCGTATACCGATCGCTTCCATCCTTCGCGGGCTCGAGTTGACGCTGCTTAAGGGACGCTTCGAGATTGACCCGCACGAATTCCGCGCCAAAGGCGGGGTCGAGCGGCGGCGAATAGACGAGCGTTATGCGAGCGCGGCCAGAGCACATTCCACCGTTGACCAGGCTTTGCGGCCAACTGAACGGAAACCGAAGAATAACCGGCTTGCTCTCGCCGATGCTGAGACGGCTTTGAAAAAGGAGCGTGATCTGATGGTCTTCCGTCTGAAGCATGTCAGCGACACTTCCCGGCTGCCCGAAGCCTGCGAACTGGCGGCCAAGCTCTCTCAACCCGCGTTTCGTCAGAGGATCCGGCATGCTGGCGTGATGGAGCAGCATGGCGCGAAGCGCTTCGGTGGTCAGACCGCCCTCAGTCGCAGTATCCATGCCGGCCAAAGCGCGTGCGACAAGCGGTGCAGCATAGCTCGTGCCGACGACGTCTTGTTTTGTCCCGTCGCTTGCAATGGACGCGAGACCGGTCGAAGCCCCCGTCGCCACGCCGGTGCCGCCGTAGGTCGCAACATCCGGCTTCACGCCAACCTGCAAGCCGGGCCCACGCGTTGTGTAGATCGTTGGAGCACGATGGATTTGCTGTGTCTTTGGCGGGTTGAGCGCACCGACGGAAATGGATCGCACGCTCTCCGCCGGCTTATAAATCGTGTCCGGCGATGTCCGCGCGGCGAAATAGTTCACAACGTCGACGGGCCGGTTTTGCCACGGCGCGCGCGATTGCGCCTTTGGCAGATTACCGGCCGAGTTCACGAAGATCACGCCATGTGCGTCGGCGATCTGGTCCAGGCGCGACGCATAGATGCTGTATCGATGCCGCTCAACGTCGGCAACGGCATTGATCGACAGATTGAAGATTCGGACGCCATGCGTTTCCTTCGCCTCCGACACGGCCTGTTCGAGTTCTTCCAAAAAATCCGAGAATCCTTTGGGATATTTCGCGATGAAGGAGCCCTTGGGATAAAGCGGCGCATCATAGATGCGACAGCCATTTGCCTCGGGCGTTATCTCCGGGGCGTTGGCGAGCTGTCCCATGGCGATCAAGCCGGCGACGCCGGTGCCATGAGCTGGGTCATATTCGGTCGGAGCTAAGTAGTCGAACCGGTCCACAATCCAGTCGTCGAGGACGGCGGACACCCCTGAATCGATCACGCCGACGACCGGATAGGCCGATCCGATCTCCGGTTTTGGGATCGACAGCTTTTGAGACTGTGCGCCGTTTTCATTTGTCTGACCGGCTGCCGACACTTCGTCCGTAAGCTGGAGCAGGATCGGAGGAAGGATGGCGCGCACCAGCGGATGCTGTTGGAGAGCGCTCAGAGCGGCCTCATGCCGTTCGGGGTTCTGGTCGATCTGCGCATAGGCCGGCAACGGCGCGACATCGGCGCGCGCAAGACCCGATCGGTTGTCGACCAACGCTTGGTGCTCGCCCCGCGTCAACTGCACTTCAAGAATCGGTGTGCGGCCGATGGCTGAAGCCACGTAACTTCGCGCGCCGCGGCCGAGAGAAAGAAGCAAGACTTCTAAAGTTCTTTGCAGGGTGTTGCGACCGGTTGGATCGTCAGCGATGACACGGTCATCGGGCGTCTCGAACAGTTCGACCTGATAACCCGAAACCGAACGCGGGTCTTCCAACCAAGCCATCGCGGCGGCCGTTGAAAACGTGCGCTTCTGTTCGGGAGGCGCAATTTCAATGGACTCCACCGCGCCGACTTCCGCGCGCGCGATCGTCGGCGCTTTGTAGGGTTGGTCGTCCTTCTGGCGATATTTTGTTTCGACCGTGATCTCGGCCTGCTCGATCCGGTTCCGAAGCGCCCCGAGATAGATCAGCGGCGCGCGAAAATACAGCGTGCCCACGGCGTCAGCGCCGACGCAGGGAAATTGATCGCGCTTGAACAGCCATCCGACGGGTCGATAGGATTTCGCCAGCGCCTCATTTCGCATCTGCACCTTCACATAGGCGGCCGGGCCATATGGACTTTGGCGTATCTCCGCAATGATGGCGTCGATCGATGCGAGCAGCGACTGCTTATGCCGTGCGAAAGCCTGGTCCGCGCCGTCGAAGAAGTCTTTATTGCGCGGCGGCTGCCCGGGGTCTGGCGCCTGATGGAAGTCCTGATCGTTGAGGATGATCTGGACTGGATTATTGGGCATGGACCCCCTCCATCAGGACGAGGTGACGTTTCGCCTTTTTCAGATCGCTGACCCTCGACTGGCCGTATCCCGTCGCTTCGCCAATTTCGGTCTGCTTCATCGAGAATTCGGGATCATTGGCGATGAGGCTGACGAACGCCTCCTGATCTGTTGCAAGGATTCGCGCCGGCAAGTGGTCGTGATAGGGAGCGCGCGACAGCACTGTGCTCAAGGCGCGAAATACGCCTGGGCCGTCATGCGCTTCCCCGCCCAGCGCCAAGGTGCGCTTGACGGACCTGCAAACACGCTCAATGTCGGCGCCCGTTCTTCCAGCAAGACAATATGAGAATACGCGCAAGGTCGGCGCTTCTGCTTTGATCGGCATTAAGAAACGCGCGATCAACTGCTCCCGCGCCTGTAGGTCTGGCTCGCCAATCTGAACCTGCGTCTCGAAGCGCCGCCAGACCGCCGGATCGAGAAGCCTGTCATGGTTGGTGATTGCGATGGTCACGCCGTAGCCGCGCCGATGATCGAGATTCTGAAGCAGGGTGTTGACGACCCTTTTGATTTCTCCAATCTCCTGCGGGTCGTCCCGCAGCTTGGCGAGCGCATCAAATTCATCAAGCAGGAGCACGCAGGCGTAGCGGTTCGCGAAGTCGAATAGGTTCGCGATGTTTCTCGCTGTTGTTCCCAGAAACGACGAGATCAGCCCGTCAATGCGGGCTGTAACCAACGGCAGATCGAGGCGCTGCGCGATGTAGTGTGCCGTGACCGTTTTCCCCGAGCCGGGAGGTCCATAGATCAGCAGCGACCGTGTCGGCTCAACACCCATAGACTGGAGGGCACCAGCGCTGCTCCATTCTTGAAGCAAGCCGTCGATCGTCTCGCGGATGGTGTCTGCATAAACCGGCTGAGGATTTCCACTCTCCGGAAATTCGATGGAACACAGCCGCGCCCCGGTCTCGCGATCGATCGGCGGATTGACGGCGGGCGTCAGTTTTTCGCCGGAGACTTGGGCGCGCGAGATTTCTACCCGGCTAGGAGCCATCTCATGGGTTTCGTTAACGGCAGCGCGAAGCCGATCGATGGTCGCGGCTTCCTTCGTGTGCCCCGCCTTTTCCAGCCGTTCGCGCAGTCTCAGCACCTGCTTGTCCAGCGCCTCGCGGTCGCCGGACAAGCCTGCGCGGATGATGCTCTGCACGACCGAAAAGTGCTCCATAGGACGATCCTGACTTCCATATCGAGAAATTGATGATTCGTATAGCTACTATGCGGCTCTTCTAGGGAAAAATCAACGAGATTATCGGCTATGTATGCGTTTCGATCGGCCTGCGCGCAGATTGAATCGGTCTGAGGGCGATCGCGATCCGGTCCTATGACGCTGGTTGAGGATTGGGCGCAGCGCTGTTCTCAATCCTGCCTGTGGGCGAATCGGGGCAGCAGAGGGCAAAGGCGGAATCCCAGCAAGCTGGCTCGGCAACCAAAGCGGGCACCAAGAAACGTTTATGAAACGTTTCTTGATTTGTGAGAAATGTTGTGTGATACGTCTGGCCGACAGAAGGAAGCCGACGATGAGCCGCGATGCTGCCATTGGAAAACACCTCGCCAGGCTGCGCGAGCATGCGCAGCTCAAGCAAAATGAACTCGCCAAGAAGCTTGAGTGGAGCGCAGCCGTGCTCTCGCGCGTGGAGGCAGGTGACCGCCCGCTCGCCGACGATGAGCTGGACATTATCCTGAAGGGTATCGGCACGCCGGAAGCGGCGCGGCTCAAAGAGATCCTCGGACGGCAGTGGCAGCGGCTGCCCGAACCCGCTCTCGGTGACGCTGATGCCGATCTCCTGTGGGAGGCAGAAGAAGTCGCTGAAGAAATCCACGCGCTCGCGGAGCACCCCGATGTGAAGCAGCTCTTCGAGCGGCGTCTAGTGCGCTATGAGGAAGAGCTTCGCCTAGCGGCGCAGCATGTTCTCAACAAGCGCTATAACGTCGCCTTCGTGGGAACGATCGGTGTCGGCAAGTCCACCGGCATCTGCCGCATCGAGCAATTGGAACTTCCGAGCGCAAAGGGCATGCCAAACGCCGTGTTGGAGACCGGCTCTGGCGGCATCACGATTTGCGACGTGCATGTCCGGAAGGGACCGGGATATGGCTTGATCGTCGAGCCCTGCACCGAAGATGAAGTCCGTCATCACGTCACGGACTTTGCCAACTCTCTGCTGAACCCCGCCAAAGCCGGCGACGACGACGAAGAGGAAGCCGGTTCCGGCTCTCCTGGAATCTCGCGCGAGATCGACCGCGCCTTGCGCAGCATGACGGGCCTCCGCCGCCGCCGCTCCGAGCGCAAGCCCGACGGCGCCATCATACCTGCGAGCGATAATGCGCGCGTTCTCGCCGCGCGCCATCCGGACGCCAAGACGTTGTCCGTCGAGATACTCGCCCGCATGGAGCTGCATAAACGGGACCGCCGCGACCTGTGGCACGACGCCAGCACCGGCAAGCCGCCGCTGGTGTGGCTGCAGGAGAACTTCGAGAAGATCAATAATGGCCGTCATCCCGAATTCACGGTGCCCAAGCGCATCGAAGTCGTGGTGCCGAACGACATACTGGGTGACGACACGGTGACGGTCACGCTCATCGACTCCCGTGGCATCGACGATCTCGCCGCGCGCGCCGACCTTGAGCAGCACTTTGATGATCCCCATACGCTCGTGATGCTCTGCACACTCTTTGCTCAAGCACCATCGACCGAAGTACGCCAACTCCTGACGCGCGCCAAAGAAGCGGGTGTTCGCACCCTCGCCACGCAGGCGGCGATCCTGGCGCTGCCGCGATCGGGCGAGGCGCTTGCGGTTAAGTTTGACGGGGAACTCGCACAGACCGAAGAGGAAGGCTACGAGCTGAAAGCAGACGAGGTGCGGCTCAAGCTTCATGCGCTCAACCTCGATCATTTGCCGATCGCCTTTTTTAATTCGGCAACCGATGAGCCGGCAACGCTTCGCGCCTTCATCGCGGAACGCATCGAAGCCCTCCGGAATAGCCATCGTGCGGCGTTGCGCGAGATCATCGCCGGCGCCAGGGACCTGCTCGCCAACTACGAGAAGGCGCAAGCAGAAGAGACGCTGCGGACGGCGGCCAAGCGCCTCACGATCTGGCTCAAAGATAATGCCGAGCTGCCGCGCTCGGCGTCGCGCCGCGTGCACGATAGCCTTTTGTCGACGACACGGGCCGCCCATTGGAAAACGATCTACGCCACCATCAGCCGCCGCGGAGGGTGGCCGAACCTTGATTATGCGCACCAGCTCAGCCATGGCGCGCGCCGTATCGCAACGCACGTGGTCGAGAACAAGATTGAGGGCTTCAAGACGATCGCCACCAGCGTCTTGAGCGACGACGATCTCGTCGACGCGCACGACCTTGCCCGCCAGGCCGTGCGCACGCTCGAAGCCGGCTTCGATGAGATCATCCGCAACGCGCAGTTGGTCGGCGAAAGCATCTATGCCGATGATCTGCGTGAGGATCTTGAATTCTGGCGCGCCTGCAGCGCCATCGCCGGCCGCGGCTACAAGGACCGGGTCAATGAGAAGAACCAGCACTGGTTCGAGGACGAACGCCATGGCGAGGCCGAGGCGCGCGTGATGGAGCTGGTGGCACAGAAGTGGAGCGAGGCCGTGACCGGCGTCCGGGCCTTGCTGCCGGAAGGCTAACGGCGATGGCGTATCTTTCCGAGATCGAAGCGGCTTTGTTTCTCGGGTTGAAGGTCGAGACCGTTCAGTACCTGTCCAAGACCTGCCCAAAAAAAGGCGACGACCGCACGCTCAGATCCGTCAAACTCGATGGCGGTAAGGCGTATGACGAGGCTGAGCTCGAAGCTTACCGCACTTATTTGAACGAGCCGTGGCCGCTCCCCAAGCCCGGCGTGCGGCCGACGATCCCCAAAGCGATCCGCGACGACGTCAAGGAAGAGTCGCACCACGGCTGCGCGATCTGCGGCCACATGGATAACGGCGAGATTGCCCATATCGAAGCCGTCGCCAAGACGCTGAACAACGCGCCCGGCAACCTCATCTATCTGTGCCCCAACCACCACACCAAGTACGACCTCGGTTACAAGGTCAAATCGAACGTCACCGCCGATGAGATCAAGGCGGCGAAGCTCTTGAAGCAGAACGCCCGCCGCCGCGTCATGAAATACGAGGCGTTCGCGACCAAGTCGCTGATCTCCCTGATCCAGTTTGTGCGCAATCTCGAAAAGAGCATCGCCTCGGCCGCCACCGACAACCTCAAGGCCATGCATCTCGCCGAGCTGACCAACCTCTTGGCCGCGGTGCCGGAGCTGACCAAGGCGGCCGAAGCGGAGGCCAAGGCCGACAAGCTGACTACCAAGCCCGAAAAAGCGCTTATCAAGATCGCGCCCAAGCTAGCGGCCATTTCCGCCACGGTGCCCGCCAAGCAGACCGAAAAGGCGGTCCGCGACAAAGCCAAAAAGCTGGTCGCCGAGGTCGAAGGCGTGCTGGTGAATATCGACGAGGTCGATTGCCCGCACTGTGGCGGCCGCGGCCTTACGGGCCTCGTCGGCGATTTTTGCCGTTACTGCAAGGGATCGTGCTTCGTGAGTTCGGCCAAGGCAAACGCTTATGACCCGGGCGAGCTCGACGAGGTCGAATGCCCGCGCTGCCACGGGCGCGGCACGACCGGTCTCGTGTCCGATCTTTGCGCCTATTGCCGTGGTTCATGTGTCGTCACGCACGCGAAGGCTGAGGCCTACGAGCCGGATGACATTGACGAGGTGGAGTGCCCGCACTGCGGCGGGAAAGGCACGACCGGCCTGGTGAACGATCTTTGCGCTTACTGCCATGGCTCGTGCGCGGTTAGTCAGGCGCGGCATGACGCCTATGATCGTGAAGAAATCGATGAGGTCGATTGTCCGCACTGCAATGGAAAAGGCATGACCGGCCTGGTCTCCGATCCGTGCGCCTACTGTCACGGCTCGTGCGTGGTCAGTCAAGCGAGGCATGACGTCTATGATCCCGAAGAAATCGACGAGGTGAAATGCCCGCGCTGCGGCGGCAAGGGTACGACAGGGTTCGTTGGCGATATCTGCAAATTGTGCCACGGATCGTGCGTCGTCAAAGAAGCCAAGGCCGACGCCTACCGGCGCAAACGTGAGCGATAACGTGGTGTCAGATGAACATCGATGATCCGGTCATCGTCCAGCTTCGCGTCTATTGATTTTGGAGCGACCTTTTTGACGAACCTCAACGATGGGCTGAACTGAATTGTACGCAATAAGCTACCTATCCAGCTCGAACTGCGAAAATCTTTCAGCGAGACGATCTCGGTCTGGATAGTCCTGGGATCGCGACGGGAGCTTAATCAACTGCCCTGCCATAGCCTTGAGCCCATACTCGAACATTGGCCCGTCATTCATTGAAAGCAACGCCTCGCTCACGTGGATTCGGTAGACGGCGCAGCGACGTTCGTAGCTATCAGTGATCGTTAGTCGGAATGCTCCCTGGCCCAATCGCGGCTTGATCAATGTCGGCTTACCGAAACGTTCAGCCATGATCGGCCCTGCGTTTTGAATTCCGGGAACCGAAGTCAATCGATCAGTGACCGCGGACCAGAGGTATTGGCCATCCCTTTCTTCAGTGCTGAACCCCTTGCCGGTCACGATATTTGGCGACCAGCCCTCTGGAACAGGTAGCCACAGATCCCTCGACCAGAAGAACGGCTGGGTCAGAATTCGGCAGCCAATGACAGGATCCTGTCGATCGTCCAGAGTAATCGGGTCACGACGATAACTCCCAATTCGTGCCCGCATCTCGGCGCGGCTGGAAACGCCGTTCTTGAGGCCAAAAGCGTCCCACGCCAGCGACAGCGGCGCGATCGATGCATGACCGAAAATGCCCCCGCCTACGATGAAGTTGTTTGGCGCATGCAGCTTGAAGAGGAAAAGCTCGCCCGGTTGGAGCGCCCGAAACTGCGTGGTGCCGCTAGGTTGCCAGAAATTGACTTCGTCGTGTGGAGCGGACGCGCTCAATTGGTCAAACCAGGATTTGTCCGTAACAGCGACGAACAGGCGGACCATGATCAATCTCGCTGGTCCACTGTGGCGATGGACAGAGATACTCCTCGGCTCCGATTAGCCGGTCGCACATCGATCTTTGGCATCACGCTTCAGGGATTTCCTCGGGTCCGTATATCACGTCATCACCGCTTTTCGTACTCCGATACCTAATACATCGACCGCCCCACTCCATCCATCCCTTCCCTCGACCACCGAAGCCAGGCCGAGGCCGTCGCGCCTTCGCAATACTCAGTGATTACAATCGAGACGGACTGACCCAGAGGATTGGATTGACCACCATTTGTCGTGAGGCGCTTTACGATCTTGTATGGACTGAGCCGGTGCGCATGATCGCTCAGCGCATGGGCGTCTCCGATGTGTGGCTGAAAAAGTGCTGCGCTAAGGCTGACATTCCCGTACCGGACCGGGGCTACTGGGCGAAACTCCGCGCAGACAAGAAGGTTGTCCGCCAAAAACTGCCGCTACGGTCACCGGGAATGGCGACCGACGTGACGATCGGAACCGGTCCGCGCTCATATCCATGGCCTCCCAATCCTCAAGCGGAACTTGCCGCGCCGCTGCCCACTGAACCTACGTTCGCTGAATCTATTGAAGCTGTCGCCGTCAGAGTCGACCAATCACTCGGGAAGGTGCGCTTTGTGCGCGATCTCGGATCGGCCCACAAGTTGATCCGCCATCTCCTCGACGAAGATGCGCTGCGTCGTCTGAAACCCAGCGATGCTGCGTATAGACTCCGTTACAGTGAACCCTTCTTCGATAGCCCTTTCGAACGGAGACGACTGCGGATCCTGAACAACCTGTTCCTTGCCCTGATCAAGGCCGGCCACCAGCCCTGGCTTGGCGAACAGGCCCGCAATGTCGGTGTGACAGTGGGCAGCCAGAAGATCTCGTTCACACTGGACCACCCCAGGGCCAGGACGCAGGCCAACGGACGAATCCAAGCGCCACACGAAGCTTACGAAATCCTGCGGCTAGAAATCTCAGCATCCGGGGACTCCTGGGAGGATGACGACAGCGGACGCATCGAGGATCGACTTAGAGAAATCGTCCTGAAGCTGATCGTGGCCGGTGAGGTTCAGTACCGTGCCAGTGCCCACACCGCCTATGAAAACGCGTGCCGACGCCGTGCCGAGATGGAGCGCAGGCTGGCCCAACAACGCGCCGAGGCAGCCCGACTTGCACGTGAAAAAGCCGCCAAGGCAGAAGCGGAGCAACGTAAAACATTGCTCCGAATGGCAGCCGATCATCGAGCGGCCCAGGATATTCGAGCGTTCGTCAAAGCCGCCATCACGGCCTTCAGTCCAGAAAAGGCCGAAGAAAGCCTCGTCGCAGGCTGGGCGGCCTGGGCCTTGGGAGTCGCAGACCAGATTGATCCGGTAGGCCGCCTTCAGATCACAGAGGATGGACCGTCCATCGAGAATCCGGCGGTCGCCCCGGAAGCAGAGCAAGGGAGCCAAAGGAGGTGAGATGCCAGAAGACGAGAGGTTACAGGCTGTCAAGCATCTCCTTTTCAACTATGTGCGGAGCCCCTCCTTGCGCCACATTCGGGATCCGCATGCGGTCATTGTGCTCGCTAACGAGATCATGCGCGTCGTCGACCGCCGCAATTCAGTTTGGCTCAAATGGGATGAGCAGCGGGAGAAGCTCGTAAAATCGGCCGTAGGCTGCTGGATTCCACTCGATGATCTGAGCGACTTTCTGAACGGACTGCCTGGACCGGCGCTGACAACGACGGACGTCACCCAGCGCATGCGGGCTTTCGAAGACGAAGACTATTTCTCCTACCCCAAGGAAGGGCTGCAGCCGGGCTGTCTGGCGATTTATGAGCGTGAGAAAGCCAAGGGGACCGAGCTACCAGCCATTATTGGGCTCTTGCGCGACCATGTCGAACGCGAAGAAGAGCGCCTCAGGATCGAGCAAAAAGAACGATATGAGCAATCGCGCGAAAAGGACCGGGTCGCCCGGGAGCAACGACTTCTGTCCGGCGCCGATTGCAAGTGGACACAGCTAGCGAAATCGCCCGACTGGCATTGCCGCACGAATGGACGGCTGTACCGGCTCTCGCCGACGAAGGACAAGATGTGGAATCTCCACCGCGCGAACAAGGTAGACGGTCCGAGTGGTTCGCTGATTGGAAAATATCAGAGCCGGCGTGATGCGTCGAAAGTGGTCGCCCAAGTGGCGTATCAGCCCGACCAGCTTTAGTTGGTTGGCTGCCACGCCCAGCCGGGCTGTCTTCCTTTTCAGCGATAACGATCGAGCCTAGTCGCGCGTCGAAGATCCCGAATCTTTCAGAGGATTGAAGACATCCACTGCAAAGCTAGAGCCACCTAGCTTTTGAGCATTTCGCGTGAATGGGTTAGAGTAGTTTGGTGACTCAACGTGCTCGGACCATCCTCAGCGTGACCAGATGTTGCTAAGGATGAAGATCACGTTAGATCACCGATTACCGACCCCAAACTCATACCCCAGCGATTTCTTGGCCCAAGAGAAATTCCTTTCCAATCAATGCGATATCTTCTGTGAGAATATTGGTGCACAACAATCCCACTCGATACCCCATCTGCATGCTCGATTACGATCCATCATTCTTAGATAGTGATTGAGCGTGATTCTTATTTTCCGTCGGATGATTCCCACAATATCGCCAAACGCAAGCGGCGCCTGTTCACGCCTGACGGACTATTCTGCGACTGGGACGTAGACAGTTGCTCTCCGAAGGTGGAGGCCGCACGTTCGCATCATGCGGTGCGCCAGCGACAAGCTGTTTCGTCAAATTTCATCGCAAGCGTCCAGCGTTCGTCGACGCAGTGTTGCTGTGGCCGAGGCGGCGAAGCCGCTTACGCGGCATGGATTGCGTTTGTGGCAAACGTTGCATGGGTGATCGCCACGGTGGTTCCTGCGGGACCCGCCACAGTCTCGACAGTAGCACCGAGTTGTTGGGCGAGCGCATTCACGATGCCCGTGCCGAGCCCGGTTTTCGGTTGAGCAAAGACACCGTCCGGCTTGCCGACGCCATTGTCCGCGACCGAAAGCTTCCAGTTCGTCCCATGGACCTCATATGCGACGGAAATCCGGCAATCGATCTCATCATTTGGAAACGCGTGCTTCAGGGCATTCATGACAAGTTCGGTGACAATCAAGCCAAGACTCTCGGCCTGACGGGACGTCGCGTTGCCTGCCTCCCCGACCACTTTCAGCGAGACGGGCCGCGTATCACCGATCATCGACGTTGCGAGCGTGTCGCATAGCCTGGTCAGATAAGGCATCATCTCAATAGGTCCGCTGGCCCCGGATCCATGGAGTTGTCGCTGTACGGCCGCAACGGACATGACGCGCTTGTGGGCATCTTGCAGGTGGACGCGCGTCTCCTCAGACTCCACCGTCTTCGCCTTCATCAAGATGATGCTGGCGATGATTTGCAGGCTGTTTGAAATGCGGTGCTGAAGCTCATCAAGGAGCATGTCCTTCTCCCGTAGCAACTCGTCTTTCTCGCGCTCCAGGGCGCGTCGCTCCGTGACGTCTTCCATGCCGAGCAGAACGGTTGCTTGGGCACCACCCTCGTAGAACACTTGCCGGGCGCTTAAACGGATTCTGCGGTGTCCGAGATCGGGGAATTCATGCTCGACGTCGTAGCCTTCCATAACACCGTGCTGCGATATGACCTTTTCGAGCAATTCCCGCAGTTTTGGAATGTCCCATTGTCCGTCGCCCAAGGCATACAAATGCCGGCCTTGGGTGTTCTCCGGGCTGACCTTGAATGTCGAATAAAAGGAGCGGCTCGCGGCGACCACGCGCAGTTCATTGTCCAGTACGAGAATGGGCGCGCGGACGGTGTCGACGATGCCCTGAGCGAGCGCGCATGCGTCCGCGACATTGGTGAACTGATCTCTGAAGGCGATGGAATGCATAATTGTCGCAGTCCCCGTACACGCTGCGAAGCCCCGTGGCGACGCGACCGCGCCGGGCCTTGCCGGATCAACGCAAGGGCTGACAAACCACCAAAACGTCCAGCAATTGAAGCGTAGCGTCGATGCCGACGGAGAACTGTATAATATTGCTCACGCGCATCGGGCGACGGGCGGAGCTACAAAAAACGTCTCGCCCGGATGCTTCAGGATCATCTAAGTGCGGACAACATTCAGATTTCTGTCACGCGTCTCCAGTGTGTATGGGAGGCCAAGGAAAGAGACCCCATCATGACACGGAAAGCAGAGCCCACGTTCGATCCCAAGGCCTTCCTCGCCAAGGCTAACGGGGGGCGGACCATCTCCAAGCACCAGATAAATCAAGTCATCTTTGCGCAGGGTGATCCGGCCGATTCAGTCCTCTATATCCAACACGGAAAGGTGAAGGTGACGGTGAACTCCGCACAAGGCAAGGAAGCGGTGGTAGCCATCCTGGGGCCAGATGAATTCTGCGGCGAAGGTTGTCTCGCGGGCCAGCCTCGGCGCATGGCGACTGCGACGGCAATGACGGACTGCGAGATCATGCGGATGGAAAAGAGCACCATGATCCGCGTCCTCCACGACGAGCCGGCCTTTTCCGAGATGTTCGTTGCGCATCTCTTGGCTCGAACCATTCGAGTCGAGGAGGATCTGGTTGATCAATTGTTCAATTCTAGTGAGAAGCGCTTGGCGCGGGCGCTCCTTCTGCTGGCCAATTTCGGCAAGGAGGGAAAACCCGAGCCAATCATTGCAAAGGTCAGCCAAGAAACGTTGGCGGATATGATCGGGACCACGCGGTCTCGCGTCAGTCATTTCATGAACAAGTTCCGGGAACTGGGCTTCATCGAGTACAATGGTACTTTGAAGGTTCACAGCTCGCTGTTGAGCGTCGTTCTGCATGATCACCCCCAGATCAGACGGGACGATGAGCAAGATTGACCAACTGTGCCCTGGCTATGTGTTATATTGGTGGATGCCATCGTAGCTCTGGCGTGGCGACGTGTCCTGAATGACACGGACCGCAATAGGCCTCAACCACGCGGTGCGGTAAAGCGCCGGCCCATTCGCGTTTCTCGGCCGGAGAGCGTCATTCAGCGGAAGCCATTAGCATGGATCAACGCGCGACCAATGTCCCCACGTCCGATTCCCGAGCCCTGGCCCGTGCAATGGGCCGCTATCGCGAACTGAATAGCGCGCGCAGCATCTTCGAGACCCTGATCACGGCAGTGCCGTTTTTCCTTCTGTGGGTTTTGATGTGGGCTGCTCTCGATGCCCGCTATTGGATTGGCCTTCTGCTGGCCGTACCGGCTTCAGGCTTCCTCGTACGCCTCTTCATGATCCAGCACGACTGTGGCCACGGATCATTCTTTCGCCATCGTCTCGCAAACGATTGGGTCGGACGCGTTATAGGCGTGCTGACATTGACGCCGTACGATTTCTGGCGGCGCACCCACGCGTTGCATCATGCAAGCTCGGGTAATCTCGATCGGCGTGGAATTGGGGACATCGACACGCTGACCGTCCGTGAATTCAAGGCGCTGTCCAGGGGGCGCCGGCTGCTGTATCGCCTGTACCGTCACCCAATCGTCATGTTCGGCATCGGGCCGGCGTATCTATTCATCTTGCGGCACCGGCTGCCGATGGGACTGATGCGCAGTGGTTGGCAACCCTGGGTAAGCGCGATGGCAACAAATGCTGCAATCGTGGTTTTGATCGCGCCGATGATGTGGCTCGTCGGCGTTGGTCCATTCCTGCTTGTTCAGGTGCCGATCACGCTTCTCGCCGCCTCGATCGGGGTCTGGCTGTTCTATGTCCAGCACCAGTTCGAAGATACATTCTGGGCTCACGAGGAGGGTTGGGATTTTCATGAAGCCGGATTACACGGCAGCTCGCATTATGATTTGCCAATCGTCTTGCGCTGGTTTACCGCCAATATCGGCGTGCATCACGTCCACCATCTATGTAGCCGGATTCCTTATTACCGCTTGCATCAGGTGCTGCGGGATCACCCGCAACTTTCTGCCGTCGGGCGGCTGACGCTCTTCCAGAGCCTTCGCTGTGTGCACAAGGTCCTTTGGGATGAGGATCGACATAAGCTTGTTTCGTTTCGCGAGATGACGTCTGCCTGCTAGCCCTTGTAAACGTTGGGATTGCGCGAGTGAGATGCCTCTTCCCGCTTAATAGCGGAACCGCAACATTGGTTAGCGCAGCCCGCGCCAAAGCGGACGCCAGCCGCTTCGTCTCTCAGCCGCCGGTCCCGCGCGCAAGGATCTGCACCGCCATTAGCCTTCAAGCAGGTGTCCCAAAGGCTTTAGCGGGCGCAGCCGATCGCTGACGATTTTTAGGACGGCCAGCATTGGAACGGCCAGGATCGCGCCTGGCACGCCCCACATCCAGAACCAGAACACCAGCGACAGGATGACCAGCACGGGGTTCAAGGTGAAACGCCGCGCGAGAAGCATAGGCGTCAGCGTCTCGCCTTCGACGAGATGGATACCGAAATAGAGGGCCGGCGGGAGCAGGGCCCACCACAAGCTGTCGAAGCTCAACATTCCGGCCAGGAGGAAAATGATGGTTCCAAACAGCGGTCCCAGAATTGGAACATAGTTGAGCAGGAAGGCGGCGGCTCCCCACAACAGGGGGTCTCCCAGCCCGCAGAGATACATTGCAATCGCCGTCGCGACTCCCACCGCAGCATTCATGGCGGTGATTGTCAGCAGATAGGCGGATATGTCCGCTTCGATCTGCTGAGAGATGTCCACAGCTTGCCGCTTGTCGGCAAAATTCGGCAGCACCTCGACGATACGTCGCAGGAAGATCTCGCCTGCGACCAACAGAAAATAAAGCACCAGAACGGTCGTAAACAAGCCGTCCAGGACGGCACGCGTGCCGGCAAAGAGTGCGCCCGTAAGACCGAGATCCCGGCGAACCGAAACGGTGGAGTCACTTTTTCCCGGAGCGTCTGCGACATGCTCGGCCTGCTGGATGGTCTTTTGCAGCACTTCGATCGGGCGCTTCAGGACGACCATGTGAGCCTCCAGGCGCGGTATGCCTTCCGGCAATTTCTCAGCCCACGTTGTGGCAGGCACGGACAAAGCTGCCACAAAGCCAACAAGCGCTCCGACGACCAACAGGATCGCCAAGAGCGCTCCGACGGCGCGGGGTAGACGGACCCGTTCAAGGAGACGCACGGCGGGTTGCAGAATGAGCTGCAATACGAAAGCGAGCACTACGGGCAATATGATCGAGCTGGCCACGTAGACGGCCGCCAAAACGGCCAAGGCTAACAGACTGCCGAGAAAGAACGTCTGCGGATTGGACGGCAGCGGCATTTCAACATTGTCGGCCGCCGCGGTTGGCAGGGCATTCGGCTCCGGCGGTACCCTAGCGTCCCGCTGTGGCGACGGCGGGGGATGCTCCGGCAACGTCGAAAGCGAAACCACGGTCTTCCCTCCAGTCCCGGTGTGAACTGTCCTGGAACCCGAACCCGCGTCACCCGCCTCAAACCATTCTAACCCGTCAGCGGTAGCGATATCTGACAGCGCTTCTTTGTTTGCCGATGAACTAATGCAAAGTTTCGGCAGCGGCTTCGTTGATGGCCGCCATCAGATCAGCAGTGGCAGACTGTTGGATCATGTGCCCCGCGCCGGCGATGCGGTGCAATCTGCTCTGCTTGACTTCGTCGTGCAGCCTGACCGACTGCTCATTGATGTCGATCAGACGGTCGTTCTCACCGGCAAGTATGATCGTAGGCATCTCAAGTTCGCCGTAAGTCTTCGAGGATGCAAATGCGGCGGGAATCATCAACGCCGCCTCCGCGGCGCTAGCGCGTATCTGGGATGGCCGGACGGCCATTTCTTTTGGAAAACCGCTGAATTTCGCGGGAACTGATCGCGGGCCGAACACCTTGCGCAACATGACGGGCCACATCAAACGACTGAGAATCGGCGAGATGGTGTAGCTGATGATATCCCCGAGCCCGGGTATCGCAGGTAGCGATGAGGCCGTTACGTCAGCGCGGGCAGTTGGGAAATAATATCCCGAGGCGAGCACCAGCGCTTCGACGAAAGACGGGTGCCTTATTGCCAGCGCTACGGCAACGGAGGCCCCCCAAGAATGCCCGAGCACAATCGCTTGCTGAACATTCAGTCGATCAAGCGCCTTCTTGAACAGATCTGCCTGCGCTTCCGGGGTCCAAACGACATTCCGGGGCCGCAAGCTATGTCCGAATCCCGGACGATCGAACACGATGACCCTGTAATTTTCGGCCGCCAGATCGATCAAACCGCTCGACTCGAAATCCTGGATCATGCTGCCATTGCCGTGAAACAGAACCAGCGGCAGGCCATTTCCGCGTTCCACGTAGTGCAGATGAACCCCATCGACGTCGATGAAATGCCCCCGTGGCGGGTTATCGCGTTGCGCTTTCCTGGCAAAATGCCGGTTGGCGAGCGCTGTCCCTGCCATAAGGGTCGCTGCCCCAGCAAGGGCGGTCGTTATAGGATATCGACTGAAGGCGACCAGACAGTGGGACAGAAATGAGGAAGAATGTTTTTGCGGAAAGGCCATGTGCAATACCTCAGGGGGTCTGCACGATGCCTCAGGAAAATGAGAAATGTTGCAGATGTTCTAGAACCGGGGCAGTCGAGTTTTCGTTCCAATTATCGCGGAAGAAGCTGCATGTGCCGGAAGGGGCTGCCTGCTGTTCCCTTTGTACAAATTAACGCATCATCACCCACGGGCGCTGTCGGATTTCCGCGTATCGGGCCCACCAAACTACCGCGATCTAGAAAGGAACTTATCCATTGCGCCACTGTTGTCGGCATATCCAATGGAGAGTTTCATGCCTGATAACAACAACAAAAATCCGAACGAAAAGCAGCCCGGCGAAAAACCGGAAGGCACGTATCATTTCAATCCGGGCAACCAGTCCGGCAAAAGCAAAGCTGTCCCCAAAGATCGATCTGAACCAAGTAACGACAGGGATGCGATTGAAACGAACGAAAAGCGCCCGCGAGAATAATCGTTCGGTGTCAGAAATAATCGAATTCAGCAAATGTGGATGGAGGTTGGCGCGTCCAGCGTGGACGACCTTAGGCCGAAGCGTAAGACATTGACGCGAGCTGAATACCTTAGCAGCCAGAGACACTTGCGTCGCCTGGACATGAGCGGAGAAGCGACAGATCACGATTTCGACGACGACGACGTCCACCGCTGCAAGTTGATCCCTCTCACCGGGGTGGGTGAGCCTGCTCCTGGCCAGGCCGGAGATCGATACAAAAGCGAGCCGATCTCCTTGTTTAGAACTCAGTCGAGGCCCATATAAATAAGGTTCGTTGATTTGGCCGATATGGCTTTGCGGTGTCAGAGACCCGCCATCCTCTTACGAATGTTCGATAGCGAATGCATGCGCCCTCCGGCGCGGCATGTCGCTCCATTCGATCTCTGGAATGAACTCCGACGCTGACCACGAATGTACTGGCTGCTAGGAGAGCGTTCCGGTCCGAATGGGCACACCGGGCACGCGGTCATTCCGTGGCCCTGCGGAGACCCGCAACCATGGCCAACCGTACGACACAAGCCATCGTCCGCTTTACGAATGCGTTCCTGCTACCAGGCTCTAATAAACCGCAACCGGCCGGGGACTATCGCGTCGACCATGACGAGGAGTCCATTGAAGGCGTCTCCCGACTGGCGTGGCGCCGCGTTGGCTCATTCATCCATTTGCCTGGGATCGGCGTGAAAATATCGACTCATCAGATGGTGCCGATCAATGCAGCGGACCTCGATGCCGCACTCGAAAAGGACAACAAGACATCATGAACGCTCCGAATCTTTCCCGACGTATCACCCGTCCGATGCGCGCCGACGCCCCGACCCATCTTTACGCCGTGGGGCAGGCAGTCCGGCTAAAGGGCGGTTTCGTGCGGCGGTCCCTAGGCGCCAGCATTTATCACATTACCGGTACCTTGCCGTCGCGTGGAGAGCTTCCGCAATATCGTATCCGCAACGACGACGAACGTCACGAACGGGTGGCGACGCAGGACAACCTCGAGCCGGTGAGCACTTCGTCTGGTAGCGAAGGCGACACTCTCATCGAGAGAACGTTCGGTCATGGCTAAGGGACAGAAGCGCGGCAATCGCGAGGCCAAAAAGCCGAAGCAGGAGAAGGCCGCCCCTAAGTCAGCGGACCCGTTCGCCAGCCAAACCAGACTCGCCGCGAATACAAACACCAGGCGCGCCAAAGGCAAAGCGCGGTGGTCGTGACGCTGTGTGGCGTCGGGAATCAGCGATGAAGATCGTGATCGAGTTCTACCGTATCCGCGAAACGGACAACGCGCACGCTGTCATTGGCCAGGAGACTGCACACGCCGCAAATCTCGATGATGCAATCGAGATTGCACAGCGGCTTGCAAAGACTCTCAACATGCCGCAGCAGCCAGACGCCATGTTGATCAGCGATAGCGACGGAAACAAGCTTTATGTTCACAGGTTCCGCGTATTTGAAACACCGGATGAAAGGTCACTACCATGAACGCTCCCGGGACGGAGACCGAACTCGGACGGCATGCCCTCGCGATTGGCGTTTGGGAAAATGAGGGCGGAGCACCGGCGCCCGACACGCTTGACCATCAAGACGATTGGAAGATAGAGGCGGATCGATCCCGGACGCTCCATCCCGTGTTCCCCCGCGTAGATACGCCTCGACTCACGATGACGGCCCTCTGGCGTTGGGCAGTGAGCGATAACCGTTTGTCGCTCGCCGAACGCTACGCTAGCTGCAGAAAGGACCGCAGTGGGCTACCAACGGCCGCCTTGATGCCGGTTATAGCCGTGTGCCGATCATGACACTGGCTTTCCTCAATCCGAGCCGGAGCTTCGATGAGGCGCGCAATGCGGTTGTCTTCTTCGGTCATGACGGCATGTTCGAGATACGGTTTTTTGTCGAGATCGCGGCACTCGCAGGAGGCCAGCCACGGGGCGCGCGAATGTCGGAGGCGCAATATCTTTCGGCGTTCGATGCAATGCGTGCATCCATCCATGATGTTGCACGCAAGGCCTATTCCCACAGCCGCCGCAATTCGAACACCCTGACCGCCACCGATTTCCGGTAGGGCGGTGCGATGCTGATCCGCTACGGCTACGAGATCATCCTGACCTGCACACAACCGACCGCGTTGGTGTGCCTGCTATCGGTCCATGAGGATCGCGCGGACGAGATCAAGGTTCCCGAGACGATCGTCACGACACCGGATGTGCCGGTGTCGACCTATCGCGACTTCTTCGGCAACCGGTGCCGGCGGCTTGTCGCGCCGGCTGGCGACCTCTTGATCTTGGGCGACGCCACGATCGAGGACGATGGCAAGCTGACCCCGTGGTGCCCGAGCCCGGGAACTCCCGTGCCGGATCTGCCGGACGAGTGCCTCGGCTACCTCATGGGCAGCCGCTATTGCGAGACGGATCGTCTCAGCGAGATCGCGTGGGATACATTCGGAAAGATTCCGCCCGGTTGGGGCCGGGTGCAGACCATCTGCGACTTCGTGCAAGCCCACATTCGTTTCGACATATGCAAACTCGCGCGACACGCACGGCGTTCGACGCCTTCCATGAGCGTGTCGGGGTCTGCCGCGACTTCCCGCATCTGGCGATCACCTTCTGCCGCTACCTCAACATCCCTGCACGTTATGTGAATGGCCATCTGGGCGACATTGCTGTGCCGGTCGTCGATCCGACGGACTTCAACGTCTGGATCGAGGTTTTTCTCGACGGTGCGTGGCATACATTCGATCCGCGCAACAACGTTCCAAGAATTGGCCGGATCGTGGTCGCGCGTGGGCGCGACGCCGCCGACGTCCCTCTCATCAATTCATTCGGACCTCATGTCCTGAAATCCTTCCGAGTCTGGACCTACGAGGTGCAGGCATCGCTATAGCCGCAGAACCTGTCGCCACCGCTACCGAGACAAGGAGGGGCATTTAAGATGAACGAGAGTCTCTCCCGACTCCCGAGAGTGCCTGCTGATCGGCTGACCAAGCCATTCATGCGTTTCCTTCGCATCGAGGCCATGGCAGGCGCCGTCCTGTTGCTGAGCACCCTCGTGGCACTCGCTCTCGCCAACTCATCGTTGTCGGCTTCGTTTCTCGCCCTGTGGGATATCCACGCCGGGATCAATCTTGGCGGCCTGGAGATATCGCGATCGCTGAAGCATTGGATCAACGATGGGTTGATGACGCTCTTCTTTTTCGTCATTGCGCTCGAGCTGAAACGTGAACTGGTGCTGGGCGAACTGCGCGATCCCCGAGCGGCCTTATTGCCTGTCGCCGCAGCGATCGGCGGGATGGTCGTGCCAGTCAGCGTATTCCTACTGATCGAAGGCGGTGGCCCTGGAGCAAGCGGCTGGGGCACCGTGATGTCAACCGACACGGCCTTCGTGATCGGCTGCCTGGCGGTTCTCGGTTCGCGCATTCCGGAGAGTTTGCGGCTGTTCCTGCTCTCGCTCGCGATCTTCGATGATGTCGGTGCCATCCTGGTCGTGGCGGTCGGCTATGGCGGCGCCTTGAACTGGCTGGCTCTCGGCGCGGCGGGAGCAGGATTGGTCGCCGTGGCCGCGATCGCACGCTTGGGCGTGCGCAGCATCCCAGTCTATTTCGCTATGGGCGGCGTTATCTGGCTCGCGTTCGATGCTTCCGGCATCCACGCGACCCTGACGGGGGTCATCCTCGGATTGATGACGCCGGCGCGGAGCTGGGTGAGCGACAGGCGTCTCCATGCTATTCTTGATCGGGTCGTTGCCTATCCGCCTGGTGACCATTGGAGCAACGACACAGCCGCTCGCGATGATCTCAACAAGGCGGGCATCGCAACGCGCGAGGCGCTGTCCCCGATCGAGCGCCTTGAGATTGCGCTCCATCCTTGGGTCGCATTTGGCATCTTGCCTCTTTTTGCCTTGGCCAATGCGGGGGTCCCAATGATCGCCGCAAAATTCGACCCTACGCTTACGACTGCAATCTTCGCCGCTTTCGTTGCAGGCAAGCCGGTTGGCGTGATCCTCTTCAGCTTCCTTGCTGTGAAATCGCGCCTCGTCATTCGTCCGAGCGAGTTGTCGTGGGGTCTGCTGGCAGCAGGAGGATTGCTGACCGGCATCGGTTTTACGATGGCGCTGTTCATTGCCGAACTGGCTTTCGATTCGGTCCTTCTGAACTCGGTCAAACTCGGCGTCATGGTCGCCTCGGTCATCTCGGCCGCAGCGGGATTCCTGGCGTTGATCTGGCTAACGTCCTCTCGCAGGGAATAAGGCGCGTCGAATTGCCTTCAGCGTCGGACTTAGGGCGATCGTGACTCTTGCTGTGATCGGCGGAACGTCGCGTGATGCATCTATGAAACGACACGAACCTCGACCGACATGCCAAGGAAGGCATCGCTCATCCCCACGAAGCTGCCGGCTACGGGGGTCACCTGCCGGATGTCTCGCCCCACTGCAACGGGAATGAGATTGACACCGCCGACGCTGCGGTTCGTCGGATCGAAGGTGATCCAGCCCGCGCCCGACAGATAGACTTCCGCCCAGGCATGGGTTGTGCCTGCCCCGTCGGATCCGACGATGTCCTGAGCCGGATTGTGGAGATAGCCCGACACGATCCTCGCTCCGAATCCGAGCGTCCGAACCGCCTCGATGAAGAGGACCGCGAGGTCGCGGCAGGAACCCCATCCGCGCTCCAGAGTCTGCACGGGTGACTGCGTGCCCTCCTCGTCGCGACCCTGGTAGGAGACCCATGCCAGGATGCCGGCATTGATATCCTTGAGAAGTGAAAGCGTATCGGTCGGATTGCTGCGGATAAAGGCTTGAACCCATTCTCGCAATCGTCTCGTCGGATCGGGATGCTGCGGAATTGCCAGAGCCCCAAGGTCCGTCCATTCATCGTCGCTGTATCGAAATGGATAGAAGATCGCAGACGCCGCGACATCGAAAACCGGCCATGCAACGGCATCGAGCTCCAATTCGGCAACGCTATCGATGATCAGCCTCTCCGCCATGCTCTGGAATGTGGCTGTCGCGACCATGTTCCCTGCAACGTCCTGCGCCCAGGTCACGACCGCATGTGGCTCCACACTCAGTTCCATTGACAGCAGACGGAGTTCGCGGCTCTCCCGCGGCCGAAGCATGAGGCGATGCGGGCGCAGGCTAACGAGCTTGCCATAGCGATAGGTTGTCCTATGGCTGATTCTGAACTTGATCATAATTCTCTTCCAACCGGGGTACCGCTCCGTTTTCCTTTGCACGGGCAAGCCTGCAGTCGCTGCCCACAACCGCTCAATGAGCATGTCTGATCGTTCTATGGCCGCCGATGCTTTCGGAGCGGATCGCAACCATATCACGGCATATTGCCCTGCATGGCGATCATCCGGCCTGCGAGATTGACCCCAAGAACGGGCGGCTGGCTTCCCAATTTAACCCCTTCATTGCGACGATCGCAGGGTTGTTCGTCATTGATGAAGGAGATGGCCAGGGGATGAAGAGCTTGAACACGATTGCACTTATCCGTCGCTGCCTTTGAACGGGAGAGTCGGCACCGTAGTTAGACCCAGGCGTCTACTTTGCCCCTCTCGGGCCGCCACCTTGTATGGAACAAACCGTCGATTTTGGAACCGGGCTACGTCTGGTGGGCGCAGGTCGGCATATGAGACCGTGCTGATTTCTACCGGTCGCCAGCCCTATCATGCAGAACAAATCTTCGCTGACTCTGGTGAACCACCATGCGATGACTGCACTTCTGTGGATAGCAAAGCGACGCCGTCATCACCATATGTTCATTACGAGTGGCGCAGAACTCCCTCACATCAGCCACTAGTCGAGGAGGCCCCTATGCGAGGCCAACGCTTCGGAAGCAAGATCAAGCTCCCCTCAACCATAGCAATCAAACATCAACTTCTGACGATGATGTTCGAGGACGAGATCAGGGCGATTCCACCTGGTGGCGCTTTCAATGAAAACAAATCTCCAGCGCTCGCCATGTTGAAACGGCTCAGAGGTTCGCCCCTCGCGCGCGCCCGCTAGCTGAGGGCAGTCATTCCCCTCGCCACCGGCTTTCGTTCTTGGAAACTGCGACGGCGATGCGTCGATGGCGGGAGCGTCAGCTTTCGGGCCGCGCGTTCTTGGAGTGAGCGCTGGCGAGAGCATACGTGGGTGCACTGGTCAATTTTGCACAGATCAAATTACTCGCGGCGCTAATTTAGGCCAGCGAGGCCGGCTCGACCGCTCCGAGGCTCGGCGCGCCTGCTCAATGGAGGAAGCCAGTGAAAGTTGCGTATGCCTTCATGGCAGCGGGTTTGATCATCGTTCCCACAGTGCAGGTCGCGGCCGCAGAGCAAGCGGTACTGGGGCAAGGCAACGTGTCCTGCAGGACATGGAGTTCCGATCGCAACAGTAGTGAAGCCTCTGCCCGCGTCGCTTGGATACTCGGCTTCATTACGGCGTTCCACCAGTACGGGCCACGTCCCGAGCGCGACGTCTCCTCCGGTAGCAGTACCCAGCAAATCACTGAGTTGGTCGACCATCATTGTACCCAGCACCCTACCGACGATGTGTATCGCGCGGTGCTTGCGGTGATCGACGAGTACAAGCGTATCCGGAACTAGGCCGTGGACTCGTTAACGCGCAGCGATAGCGGCATTGACGAAAGTTGAATAAAGGCGAGGTAGTTCGCAGCGAGATAGTCGTAGCGCGTCGCGACTCGACGACGCTGCTTGATCTTGTTGAAGAACCGTTCAACCAGATTGCGCGCAGGGTAGAGAAGCGGACCGAAGCATAGCGCATCGGTGCGCTTCGTTTATTGGTGGGCTACTCGCCCACACGCCGGCTCGCCGCCAGCGAACGAAGCGATTGTAACAAGTGGTGCGCGGACCGAAGTTGACCGGCAGATCACGCCACGGTGCCCCAGATCGCAAGAGACCTAGAAGATGCCATTGAGGACGGGACGGTCGTTCTCCCGCGGCACTCCGCGCGGTTTATTGGCAGCAACGGCCTGATGCCAGTCCGTTCCTCGTCGGTGAGTGCGTAGCGAATGATTTGGCCCCTTCGGTTGGGGCTTGAATCACCGTTCGGCAGGCGGGCTCAACATCCGCGGCCAAGGAACGCTTTGGTCCCGATGCGCCCGAAGCGGACTGGTTATGCTCCCATTGAGTTTTGTCCGTGACCCAAGTGGCCTTGAAAGTCGCCTCCTGACATCCATATACCATCCAACCAGATGGTTATTGGATGGAAGCGCTATGCCCGACAATGTCCGCGAACTCCGGTCGAAGCCCCCCGAGACCGAAAAAATTACGATCAATCTGGGTTATGTCGACTTGGGTCACGTCGATCTTATGGTGCAGGAAGGGTTCTACTCGAACCGGACCGATTTCATTCGGACGGCGATCCGCAACCAACTCGAACGTCACGCCGACGTCGTCAAGCAATCCTACGCCCGGAAAAGTCTGGACCTCGGCCTGCGGGATTACAGCCGCGAGCAACTCGAAGCGGCGCGGCGAGCCGGTGAGATGTTGCACATCAATGTTCTGGGGCTTGCAAGCATCGGCCACGATGTCACGCCCGAACTCGCTCGCGCGACCATTGCCTCGGTCTCGGTGCTGGGAGCATTGCACGCCAGTCCCCTGGTAAAGGCCGCTCTCGCCGACAGGATGAGGTGAAGACGATGCTCAACCAAGACGCAATTCGCGAAGCCACACGCCTCACGCGCGAGGGCCAACTCGCCGAGGCCACGGCGCTCCTTCAGCGCATGCTGCGCGGTGAGAGCACGCCACCGCGCACGAGCGGGCGCACCGCTCTTCTAGAACGCGAGCCGCCAACCATTGACGCGAAGGCCGATCCTTTCGATGGGCCGGATAGTCCGCACCTCGGGCGGGCCACACCCGCCCAGCCGTCCGTGCTTCGCCCGCTGCTCGACCGTGCGCAGATGCGCCCGGGATTCTCTTTGCGGGATGGGGTCAAGCCCGCCCCGCCGTCCATACGCGACATCGTGCCCGATGGCGCAAGGTTCATCGAAGGGACCTATAGTAACGCGGCGGGAAGCCGTGCCTACAGGCTCTTCATCCCCAGCCATTATCAGAAGGGGCAACCACTTCCCTTGGTCGTCATGCTGCACGGCTGCACCCAGTCGCCGGACGATTTCGCGGCCGGCACAAGGATGAATTTCATCGCAGAAGAGCAGACATGCTTCGTGGTCTATCCTGCACAGCGCAGCGACGCCAACCAGGCGAAATGCTGGAACTGGTTTCGCACGGCCGACCAGCAGCGGGACAGCGGCGAGCCTTCGCTGATCGCGGGTATCACGCGCCAGATCATGCGCGACTATTCGGTTGATCCAAAGCGAGTCTACGTTGGTGGACTGTCAGCCGGAGGCGCCGCTGCCGCCATCATGGGAGCAACGTACAACGATCTGTATGCGGCAATTGGTATGCATTCCGGCCTCGCCTGCGGGGCCGCCGTTGATCTCCCCTCCGCGTTTGTCGCCATGCGGCAAGGCGGAAGGTACGATGACATGGTCATTCCCGGTGACCGGCTTCCTGTTCCGACTATTGTTTTTCACGGCGATTGCGACACGACGGTCCATCCCAACAATGTCGATCAAATTCGTAAGCTGGTACTGAGAGCGACGGGCACGCAAAAGAAGGTGCATCGCGGGCAAGTACCGGGGGGGCACGCCTATACCCGCACGATCCATGCCGACGCGGCTGGGCGTGGCATCTTTGAGCACTGGAATATCCACGGAGCTGGACACGCATGGTCGGGAGGCAGCCCTGCAGGGTCCTACACCGATCCGCGTGGGCCAGACGCAACGAGGGAAATGATGCGCTTCTTCCTAGAGCATTCGCTATCACTGCAGCGGGGCTAGATTTCGTCCGATCGTGGCCTTCTCAGAAGTTTGGCGATGTCCGGTTTTGCGCCGCTGTTGGGGGACAAGGACATCAAACGCGCGTCATCCGGCTCCGTCGTTATGAGTACACGACCTAGTGAAGGACGCAGCCGGAGTTTGCGGCACCGGCGCACGTCCGGTCGTTTGGCTCCATAGCGGCGCGACTTTCCGCCGGAACTCTCCTGAAGCGCTGTAGATTACGACATTGCGTTCCTTCTCCCGCAGCTACGCGCGCGGCTGCAACCTTTGCCAGGTGCTGCTTGACCACCGATCAGGTTATTGTCTTCGCGGTCATCGCTGGGCTGATGGTCCTCTTCATCTCGGAGAAGATCCGCTACGACTTGGCGGCACTGTTGGGCCTCCTCGCCGCCGTGGGCACCGGGATAGTCCCCGTCGACAAAGCCTTCGGAGGTTTCAGCGACCAAGTCGTCATCATCGTCGCTTCCGCGCTCATCATTAGCGCGGGCGTAAGCAAATCGGGCGTCATCGCGCGCCTGATCAGGAGGGGGGAGCCCTACATGAGGACGCCCGGCACCCAGGTCTTTATTCTCGCAACCTCCGTCGCTCTGCTCTCATCATTTATGAAGAACATCGGTGCGCTCGCGATCTTTCTTCCCGTCGCTCTGCAAATCGCGCGTCGGAGCGGGACGTCTGCGTCGACACTGCTGATGCCGATGGCCTTCGCCTCGTTGATCGGCGGCGTCGTCACTCTCGTCGGAACCTCGCCCAATATACTGGTCTCTCGGATCCGCCAGGAGGTTCTTGGTAAGCCGTTCGAGATGTTCGACTTCGCCCCGGTCGGGCTCGGCATTCTTGTCGCAGGTCTCGGTTTTCTGGCCTTTGGCTGGCGCCTCCTGCCAGCAAGCCGGGGCGCACAGGCTTCAGCGCAGGACGCTTTCCAGGTTGACGCCTATATTATCGAAGCATCAGTCCCCGCATCTTCCCCGTTTGTCGACAAGACGGTGGAGTCGCTCGAAGCTCTTGGCGACGGCGAGGTGAGCGTTACGGCGATCATCCGGGAGGGCGGGCGTCGCTATATCCCTTCCGGCCACTGGTGGATTTTTGCGGACGACGTGCTCGTCTTGCAGGGCGATGCCCATGCGGTGCAGGAGCTCGCGCAGGAGGCGCGGCTCGATGTGGTCGGCACGGCAAAGACGCCCGACGAGACGCTCGCTCCCGCGCAGATCAGCGTCGTGGAGGCTGTTGTTATGGCCGACTCGCAGCTTGTTGGCCGCACGCCTTCAGACCTGCGGCTGCGCGACCGATTCGGGGTAAATCTGCTTGGTATTAGCCGCCCCGGGCAAGCAGGCAACGCCCGGTTGGGCCGGACGCCTTTCAAGGTCGGCGACGTCGTCATCCTGCAGGGAAGCACCGTGGGCACACCGGACATCCTAAGGGATCTTGGCTGCCTTCCCTTGACAGACCGGGCAACGGGCTTTGGTTCCTCCCGTAAAGATTATCTGCCACTCGTGATCCTCGCGATCGCGATCGTCCTCATCGCGGCAAAGCTCGTTCCCGTTACGGCGGCCTTTTTCGGTGCAGCGGTTTTGATCGTGCTTTTACATGTACTCACGCTCGGCGAAGCATACCGCGCGCTCGACCCTCCGATCCTGGTCCTTCTAGCTTGCCTCATCCCGATTAGCGATGCCGTCAGCAGCACCGGCGCGGCAGGCATCGTGGCGGGCGCGCTCTCGGCCGTGGCGGGAGAACTCTCGGCGACCGGCACGGTCGCGCTTGTACTCGTCGCGACCATGGCGATGACGCCCTTCCTTAACAATGCTGCCACAGTCCTCATCATGGCGCCGATCGCGGTCGGCGTAGCCAGAAATCTCGACCTTAATCCTGATCCGTTCCTGATGGCGGTAGCCATTGGAGCGGCATGTGATTTCCTGACGCCGATTGGGCACCAGTGCAACACGCTCGTAATGGGGCCGGGCGGCTATCGGTTCGGTGATTATTGGAAGTTAGGCCTACCACTCTCCGTTATCGTTATCGTGTTGGCCGTCCCACTGATCACGTTGCTCTGGCCATTGTGAACGGTTCTGATCGATAAGCGTGGTTCGCCGGCGGCTTTTCTGAGAAACTGGCAAGTGGCGCTTCTGACAAGTCGCGATCGACCGCGTAGGCGGTCTGCCTGAACTCCGCCCCGTCGAGCAGGCTGGATGAAGCCGGATATTGTGTCTGCCGCATACGACCGCGATGTCTGGCGTGTGGATAACGGCCATCGTTTGCCGAGCGATGCATCACTAAGGGCCTGATACTCTTTGTGACTACTGGTTGGCCTACAGTGCAAGCACGGCCGACGGTCCGAGTGGTTCGCCTATTTGGAAATATCAGAGCCGGCGTGATGCGTCGAAAGACGTCGCCCAGGTGGCATATCAGCCCATCCAGCTTAGCCGGCTGCCAAGCTGGGCTGGGCTGTCTTCCTTCTCCGCGATGACCCGGGGCTCCTATTCTGCGTGATGATCAAACCAATCGTGCAACAGGCTGTTGCACGATTGCAGCTACAAGGAGCGTCCGTGTCGAGTCCCACCTACCTGACGATTGATGAAGTTATAGAGCGATACCGTGGCCAAATCAGCGAAGGCACATTCCGCAACTGGCGATCTCTGCGAATCGGACCGTCGTTCATCAAGATCGGCAGAGTGCCTCTTTATCCGATCGAGGAGCTCGATCGCTGGGATCAATCGAACCTGGTCGTTTGCCGACGATCACAAACCTTTCGAACGAACCAGTCGGCCATTGCAGAACTCGAAGCGTCCAGCTTTTGAGCATTTCGCTCGAATGGTCTAGGGTTGTTGGTGACCCAACGTGTTCACCGCATCCTCAGAATGACTAGACGTTGTCGAGGATGAAGAACACGTTGGATCACAGACTACCGGCCCCAAACCCATACCCCAGCTACTTCTCGACTTAGCAAGAATGCTTTTTGGTTCAATGCGATATGTTCCGAGAGAATGCTGCTGCACAACCATCCCTCCGGCGACCCGACGCCGTCGCAGGCCGACATCCAGATGACGAAAGCCATCGTCGACATCGCCAAGCCGCTCGGGATCGCCGTGCACGACCACATCATCGTCGGCAAGAACGGGCATACCAGCTTCAAGGGCATGCGGCTGATTTAGGATTGCACTCAACAAGCCCTCCGCTGTCGTCCCGGCCTAGTGCGCAATTGCGCACGGGGGCCGGGACCCATAACCACAGGGTTGCGTTGTCGAAGCACACCGTGGCTCCAGCTTTGCAAGCCAATTTGCTTTCGTGGTTATGGGTCCCGGGTCTCGCTGCGCTTGCCCGGGACGACATCGAGATTGTGGCGGAGAGTCATACGTCCGCATTCTCGCGACATCTCTTGCCGAGCCTTGCATCTCGTTCCGTCCGCGTCATACGAACCAAGCGCAACTGACGCTAAACTAGCCCATGCAACGTTTTCCGCGCGGCGGCGTTTGTTGCAGGTTGATCTCATGGCTGGGGGACCGATGTCCGATTACGTCATTGAGGAGGGGCTGCCCTATCCGCTGGGCGCCCACTGGAGCGGCCACGGCACCAACTTCGCGGTGTTTTCCGCCAACGCCACCAAGGTCGAGGTCTGCCTGTTCGACGGCGAGCGCGAGACCCACCGCTTCGAGCTGCCCGAATATACCGACCAGGTGTTTCACGGCTTCATCAACGGCGTGCAGCCGGGGACGTTCTACGGCTATCGCGTTTACGGTCCCTACCAGCCGGACGGCGGCCACCGCTTCAATCCGAACAAGCTGCTGCTCGATCCCTACGCCTGCGCCCATGCCGGCAGCCTGACCTGGAATCCGGTGGTGTTCGGCTACAAGATGGAGAGCGGCGACGACCTCACCTTCGACGAGCGCGACAGCGCGCCGTTCATGCCGAAATGCGTGGTGGTCGATCCCAATTTCGACTGGGTCCAGGAAGCGCAGCGGCAGGACGTGCATTGGGACGAGACCGTGGTCTACGAGACCCACGTCAAGGGGTTTACCAAACAGCACCCGGGCGTCGACGAACATTTGCGCGGCACCTATGCCGGCTTCGGCTCGAACGCCGCGATCGATCATCTCAAGGCGCTCGGCATCACCTCGGTCGAGCTGCTGCCGGTGCATTCCTTCATCAACGACAGCAACCTCCTCGACAAGCGCCTCACCAATTACTGGGGCTACAACACCATCGGCTTCTTCGCGCCGGATCCGCGCTACGCCGCCGACGTGCCGAACAGCCTGCGCGAATTCAAGGAGATGGTGTCGCGGCTGCATGGCGCCGGCCTCGAGGTGATCCTCGACGTCGTCTACAACCATACAGCCGAAGGCAATGAGCGCGGCCCGACGCTGTCGTTCAAGGGCATCGACAATGCGAGCTATTACCGGCTGCTGCCGGACAAGCGGCGCTACTACATCAACGACACCGGCACCGGCAACACGGTGAACCTGTCGCATCCGCGGGTGATCCAGATGGTGATGGACAGCCTGCGTTACTGGGCCGGCCACATGCACGTCGACGGCTTCCGCTTCGATCTCGGCACCATCCTGGCGCGCGAGGTCTACGGCTTCGACGAGCAGTCCGGCTTCCTGAAGGCGATGAACCAGGACCCGCTGCTCGCGACCGTCAAGCTGATCGCCGAGCCTTGGGACTGCGGTCCCGGCGGCTACCAGGTCGGTGGCTTCCCGCCAGGCTGGGCGGAATGGAACGACAAGTATCGCAACGTCGTGCGCGATTTCTGGCGCGGCGAGGCGGCGCCCGGCGCGCTGGCGCCGCGGCTGCTCGGCTCGCACGACGTGTTCAACCGCGAGGGCCGCCGCACCTGGGCCAGCGTCAACTTCATCACCGCCCATGACGGGTTCACCCTGAACGACTGGGCGAGCTACAACAACAAGCACAACGAGGCCAACGGCGAGAACAACAATGACGGCTCGTCGGACAACCACTCCTGGAATTGCGGCGCCGAGGGCCCGACCGACAATCCGGATATCCGCACGTTGCGCGAACGGCAGAAGCGCAACATGCTGACGACGCTGCTGGCCTCGCAGGGCACGCCGATGCTGCTCGGCGGCGACGAGTTCGGCCGTACCCAGCGCGGCAACAACAATGCGTACTGCCAGGACAACGACATTTCGTGGTTCGACTGGAATTTTTCCGACGACGCCGGGAAGCTGCTCGCTTTCACCAAGCGGATGATCAAGCTGCGGCGCGACTATCCGATCCTGCGCCGCAGCCGCTTCCTCTCCGGCGATCGCGATCCGCAGCTCGAGATCCGCGACGTGGTCTGGATCAACACGGCAGGCGTGGAGATGACGCAGGCCGACTGGACCACCGGCTGGATCAAATGTTTCGGCGTCGTGCTCGACGGCCGCGCGCGCAAGACCGCGATCGCGCGCGAGGGCGAGGACGACACCGTGCTTGTCATCCTCAACAGCTACGAGGGCGAGGTCGACTTCAAGCTGCCGCCGACGTCGGCCGGCCCGCGCTGGTCGCTGCTGCTCGATACCAATGCGCCGGAAGAGCCGCCGGGCGCGCAGTTTGCGTTCGACGGCACGTACAAGGCGGCGGGGCGTTCGTTCGTGCTGTTCGCGGCGGGTGAGGTCAAGTAGTCCCCGTAGCCCGGATGGAGCGCAGCGAAATCCGGGGACTGGACCATCCGCGGTTGAAGCAACCCCGGATTACGCTGCGCTCCATCCGGGCTACAGGTGCGCCTTCTCCTTCCCCCTGAAAGGGGGAAGGTCGGGATGGGGGTCAGCCACAGGCGACGCTCTTTGTGGAGAGAGCAGATCCCCACCCGCTTTGCTCTGCCGAGCAAAGCGACCTCCCCTTTTCAAGGGGAGGTTGGAGCCGATCCGCTCGGAATGGCGGATTACGCTTCGCTGATCCTCTGGACAGAGCTGCCTTCCCAAATGCTTCCCGCCCCGCGACCCCGTCGGCCAATTGACATTCGGCCGCGGACTGCCAGACTTCGCGGAAAATTAGGGGTGGAGACCTCTGGATGGCCAATCTTTCGGCCTCAAATCACGTCGCCCGTGTTTTGTCGGCGGCCAACCAGGTGGCCGGCGTCGACACCGAGACGCGGATTGCCGCGTCCTGGCGGCGCTGCGTGGTCAGTCACAACCTCGATCCGGCCCGGCGCGGCCCGCCGCAGACCCTGACCGAGGCCGAGGTCCGGCACCTCGCCGAGCCGATGGAGGATTTGATCCAGGTCGCGATCCCCGAGCTCGAGGACCTTGCCCGCGTGCTCCACGACTCCGGCTACTGCGTCAACCTCGCCGATCCCAACGCCACCATGCTGGTGAGCCGGCTGCCCGGCGGGGACTACGCGCGGATGTTCCTGGAATGGAAGATCTACACCGGCTCGAACTTCGCCGAGACGTTCGAGGGCACCAACGGGCTCGGCACCGCGCTCGCCGAGCAGCGGCCGATCCTGGTGCATGGCGACGAGCATTTCCGCGAGCAGTGGCACATGTTCACCTGCGCGGTGTCGCCGCTGTTCGATCATGCCGGCCGCCTCGCCGGCGCCGTCAACATCACCTCATGCCGCAGCGACCTCGGCCGCAGCGCGCATGAACTGGCGCTCGCCGTCACCACGGAGGCAACGCGGCGGATCGAGCAGTCGTTCTTCCGCCGGCGCTACCGCGCCTCGTGGATCGCGATGCTGCCCGGCGACGGGCACGGCATGCTGGCCTATGACGACGACCGCCGCGTGGTCGGCGCCTGCCGCACGGCGCGCGCCGCGTTCGGCCTGACGGATGCGATGATCGAGGACGGCATCGACCTGTCGCATCTGGTTCAACTGGACGATCGCGCGACACGCGCCGCCGGCGAGCAGGTCGCACTGCGCCGCGCCGACGGCACGCCGTGGGGCCGCGGCCATCTGGCGCCGCCGGTGCGGGCGCGTTCGCCGCGTCCACCATCCACGCCGCCGCGCGAACAACCGCCCGAACAGTTTTCCGGCCTGCACCGGCTGGCGGGCCGCGATCCCATGCTGATCAAGGGCGTGAAGCGGCTGATGACGGTCGGTAATCTCGATCTGCCGATCCTGCTGCATGGCGAGACCGGCGCCGGCAAGGACGTGTTTGCGCGCGCCATCCATGCCGCGAGCAATCGCGCCGGCCGCAATTATGTGGCGCTGAACTGCGCGGCGATGCCGGAGAGCCTGATCGATGCCGAGCTGTTCGGCTACGAGGCCGGCGCCTTCACCGGCGCGCGGCGCGAGGGATCGAAGGGGCTGATCGTGCAGGCCAGCGGCGGCACGCTGTTCCTCGACGAGATCGGCGACATGCCGCTTTCGCTGCAGACCCGGCTGCTTCGCGTGCTGGAAAACCGCGAGGTCTGGCCGCTCGGCGCGCTGAAGCCTGTCGCGGTCGACATCCGCCTGATCAGCGCCACGCATCGTGATCTGGCGCGGATGGCAGAGGACGGCAGCTTCCGCTCCGATCTGTATTACCGGCTGCGCGGCATGGAGATCCGCCTGCCCGCGTTGCGCGAGCGCGCCGACCGCAAGGACATCATCGCGCAGATCGCCGACGAGGAAGCACCTCACTGCCGCATCGCGGCCGACGCCTGGGCGCAGCTGATGGCCTATCCGTTCCCCGGCAACATGCGCCAGCTCCGCCATGTGCTGCGGCTCGCCGGCGCCACCGCGGAGGACGGCGTCATCACAGAGGCCGATCTCGATCTGCCGCCGTTCAGCGCATGCGGTGTGGAGGCCGATCACGCAGCGAGCGAACGCGCCGCGATCGTCGATGCATTGCGCGCCAATGACGGAAGAGTGACGAACGCGGCCAAGGCGCTCGGGCTCAGCCGTGCGACGTTGTACCGGAAGATCAAGGCGTTAGGGATCGCGCTGGACAGCTAGACCAGAACGGCCCCTGCTGTTCCGGCCGTGCGGGAAAGGTGATATCGTACGGTTTTCGCCTTCAACGCCACGGAGCGGGTCCCATGACACGGTTTCCCCTCGCTGTGGTCGTTGGCCTCATTGCCGCGACCATTTCGCAGCCTGCCGCCTCGGATTCTACCGAACAACGATTGGGCAAAGTCCATTTTGTAACATCCTGCAAGCCTGAAGCGCAGGAGTTGTTCGATCGGGCCATGCTGTATCAGCATTCGTTCTGGTACAGCGCGTCGCGACGCACCTTCGAGGAGGTGCTGCAGGCCGACCCACAATGCGCCATCGCCTATTGGGGGATCGCGCTCAGCTACCTCTACAATCCGCATGCACCGCCGCCACCGGAAAACCTTCCGCTCGGCCTTGAAGCTGCGAAAAAAGGCCAGGCGCTGAATGCCGGCACCCCGCGCGAGCGGGAATACATCGATGCGATCGCGGCGATGTATGTCGACTACGACAAGGTCGATCACCGCACCCGCGTGCAGCGATTCCTGGCGGCCGAAGAGCAGGTCGCGACGCACTATGCCGACGATGACGAGGCGCAGATCGCCTATGCGATCACGCTCAACGTCGCGGCCTCGCCGGGCGACAAGACCTACGCCAACCAGCTGAAGGGCGCGGCGCTGCTCGAACCGATCTTCACGCGCCAGCCCGAGCACCCCGGCATCGCCCACTATCTGATCCATCTCTACGACTACCCGGCGCTCGCGGAGAAGGGCCTCCCCGCGGCGATGCGCTATGCCAAGATCGCCGAACACGCGCCGCATGCCCAGCACATGCCGTCGCACATCTTCACGCGCGTCGGCTACTGGAAGGAGTCGATCGCCCTCGAACAAGGAATCCGCGCGCATTGCCAAGGAAGACGGCGAGCAGCAGGACCAGGCGCACGCGATGGACTATCTGGTCTATGCGTATCTGCAGCTCGGGCAGGACAAGGAGGCGCGTGCGGTGGTCGACGAGCTCGGCAAGCTCCAGTTCAAGCTCGACCGGTTCGCAGGCCCCTTCGCGGTGGCGGCAAGCCAGGCCCGCTATGTCTTCGAACGCGGCGACTGGAAGGGTGCTGCCGCGCTTGAAGTGCATCCGACCAAATACGCCTATGCTGACGCCATCACCTATTTCGCCCGCGCGGTCGGCGCTGCGCGCTCCGGTGATCCCGCTGCCGCCAAGGCCGATGTCGCCAAGCTGGTCGAGCTGCGCGACAAGTTGAAGGACACGAAGGACGCCTACTGGTCCAACATCGTCGACATCCAGCAGCAGATCGCGAGCGCCTGGGTGCTGTACGCGGACGGCAAGTACGACGAGGCGCTCGGCGCGATGAATGCCGCCGCGGAGGCGGAAGACAAGACCGAGAAACATCCCGTCACCCCGGGACCGCTGGCGCCGGCGCGCGAGCTCTACGCGGCGATGCTGCTCGATCGCGGCATGGCCAAAGAGGCGCTCGCCGCCTACGAGGCCGTGCTCAAGAAGGAGCCCAATCGGCTGGCGACTTATCTCGGCATGATCAAGAGCGCCAAGGCGGCCGGCGATCAGGCCAAGACCCAGGAATGCGCGGATCAGATCGCCCGGCTCACGGCCGACGCCGATCTATCGCGGCCGGAGCTGATCGAATTGCACCAGACGACCGGAAGCAAGCTGTGATGCCACTGATGACATGGCGCAACGGTGGTGCGGCGCTGCTCGGCGCCGTTGCGCTATCGCTTTGCCAGGTGCCACCGGTTGGCGCGATGGAGATCCTCGGCCAGGCCGGCGTGCTCGGCGAATGGGAGCTGACCGGACATCTCACCGAAAGCGCGCCGGGCACGCCCAGGCAGTTCTCCGGACCACTCAAGATGAAGCATGTGGGCATCTGCACGCAGGACGGGCCGGACGAACGCGCCGGAGAGATCAAGCTGCAAATCACGGGTGCGGATTCGCAGGTCACCGCCGAGCTGGTGCTGGACGGCGCGCCCTGCACCTACAGCGCCCGCAAGACGCGCAATTACGAGGGCACGCTGTCCTGCGCGGGCCGCGCGCCCGTTCCGCTGCTGGTGTGGCTCAAATAGCCGATACCGTCAGGCCGCCGGCCGCGCGCGGCGCAGCCATTCGTTCAGATCGATGCGGCCGAGGCGCGCCTCGCCGAGCGGCACCAGCGAGTGCTGCTCGACCCGGCCGCCCCAGTAGAGCGCGTCGGGATCTTTGACCACCTCGCGCGGATCGCCTTTTGCCTTCAGGTAGCGCGCGACGATCTCGTTGAACGGCGCGCGGTCGGGACCTGCGATCTCGACGATGCCGTTGCGCGGCGGCTCGAGCGCGATATCGGCGACGAGCGCGGAAACGTCCTCCGCCGCGATCGGCTGGAACAGGCCGGGCGAGAGCCTGACCGTGTTTCCAGCCGCGCTCGCATCGGCAATCGCGCCGACGAATTCCATGAACTGGGTCGCGCGGATGATGGTGTAGGGAATGGCGGACGCTTCGATCAGCTTCTCCTGCGCCACCTTGGCGCGGAAGTAGCCGTTCTCGGGCGTGCGGTCGGTGCCGACGATCGAGAGCGCGACATGGTGCCTGACGCCGGCCGGCTTCTCCGCCGCCAGCAGGTTGCGGCCGGAGGTCTCGAAGAATTCCATCACCGCCTTGTCCTCGAACGAGGGCGAATTGGCGAGGTCGATCACGACGGCCGCGCCGGCCAGCGCCTCCTGCAGCCCCTCGCCGGTGATCGCATTGATGCCGTTTTTCGGCGAGGCGGCGACGACGTCATGGCCGCGCTGGCGCAGAATGGCAACGGTCCTGGAGCCGATCAGTCCGGTACCGCCGATCACAACGATCTTCATGATGATACTCCTTGTCGGTGACGAGGTTTCTCGAGACATGCTTGCCGGATTTGCCCGCGGCAATCGTCATGGGTACGTCGATCCGCAGCAACTTCGATGGTTGCCGCGCGCGCGGCCGACCACGGCAGCGGGGAGAAGGATTGGTGAGTCGCGCGCCCTCCTCGGTCGCTCTCTCGCATGCAACCACACTATAGCACGCCACGGCTGTTCTGATGTCGCGGAACCTGCCATCTGGTGCGTCATCTGATGCGCACGAGCCGTTGGTGGCTACGCTTGCTGAACCTTCTACCGTCGCGTAAACTAATGCGTGCGTTCCAGCCAGCGTGCTGGGGTACCGAAAGCTTCGGCCGCTGCCGGGACATCACCGCGGGCTCTCTTTCGTGCTGCAACGCAAATGCTGGGCATGACGTTTAGCCCGCTGTGCACTCCTTGATTTGATTTCAGCAAACGCAGGAGGAGTCTATGCGGAATTTTATCACCTTTTTCGTTTCCAGCATGGCAATCGTCGTTGCGGGGTCGACCGCGTTAGCGGGTGAGAAGGTGCTCGAGTTCAAGCTCGTCACCAAGCCTGTCGACGTCAAGGTCATCGAAGCAGCAAACGTCGAAGGGCAGACGGTCGTTTCCGGCAAGTTCTTTGGTGTCGCCGTCTTCAATGACGGCCATATCGGGGTGAAGGAGTTCGTCCATTCAGGAGACATGCTGAAGGGCTCGGGCTCCTATTACGGTTACAGCACCTACACGTTCGAGGAAGGCGCGATCACCGCGCGTTACACCGGCGCGATCAAGGACGGAAAATCAAACGGCGAATATACGATCCTTTCGGGCACGGGCGCCTATGCGAATGCGACGGGCACAGGAACGATCGAAAGCGCGCCCAACCCGTTCAAGGGGGTCAATCTCCTGAACATCAAACTGGTCGTGAGAACGCCGGGGTCATAGCGGCGCAGCGTCCGCAGGACCACGGCAAGGACAGCGACGCCTCACATGAGGTTGGCCCGGCCAGCGGTCGCACGGCCGCGCCGGGCCCACGCTGCGCGGGAAGGTCAAGGCGTTGACGATCGGGCTGAATGGTTGGCGAGTTCGTATTCTATCTCCGTCATGGCCGGGCTTGTCCCGGCCATCCACGTCTTGGCCGTGCAGGAAGTAAGGACGTGGATGCCCGGCACAAGGCCGGGCATGACGAGTGCAAAGAGTGTCGCAGCGAACCAAACAATCGCCGATTTGATCAATCCGTCAGGAAAACTCGTTCCAGCTGACACGCCGTGCGTCGAGGTCGCCGAGCTCGACCGGATCATGGATGTTGCGCACGCTCTGGAAGCCGCTGCGCAGATAGATCAGCGGATCGACGGTGGTCGCAGCGCGGACGTGCTGGACCTCGCCGATGAAGATCGAATGGGTCTTGGTCTCGAGCTCCTGCGCCAGCACGCAGTCGAACGCCGCGACGGCATCCTCCAGCACCGGGGCGCCGGTGGCGCCGGTGGTCCAGCGCCCAAACGCAAAACGGTCGTCGCCGTTGACGCCCTTCTGGCCGGAGAAGGTCAGCGCCAGCAGCGCGTGGTCTTCATTCAGGAAGTTGATGACGAAATGGCGCTCCTCGCGGATGCGCTGATGCGCGCTGGCGTTACGGTTAACGCAGACCAGCACCGAGGGTGGATTGTCCGACAGCGAGCAGGCCGAGGTCACGGTCAGGCCGGTGCGCTGCCCGGTCTCGGAGCCGACCGTCACCAGCGCGACGGCGCCCGCGCAATGGCGCATCGCCTGCTTGAAACTCTGTGCGTCGACCGTCATGCCGCAAGCCCTGTTTGAGCATGATCTTGCCCGGAAAACCGCTTTGCACTTCTCCGGATCATGCTTCGATAAAAAACACTCCGTTCAAGATATGCGACGCGGGGTGCGAGGCAAGCCCCGCACCCCGCGCAGCTGTCATGCAGCCTTCTCGAACTCGGCGCCGAGATGCTTGAGCCGCGGCATCACCTCGTTCTTGAGCAGGTCCAGCGAGTGCCGCCAGGCTTCCGGCTTGTGCTTGTAGTCGAAGCCGAACACACAGAGGACGCCGAAGCCGCCGACCTCCCGGTAGATCTTCTCGATCTTCTCGGTGACCGTCGCGGGCGAGCCGACGATCCAATTCCGGCGCGCGCAATATTCGACGGTGACGTCGCTGTCGGGCACGTCGGGCGCGTGCTTCAGATAGTCCTTGAAGCCGAAATGGCCGAGCAGCGGCAGGAAGTACTCGCTCATCATCCGGCCCATCATGTCGCCGGTCGAGAGCTTCCACGCCTCCTCGTCGGTATCCGCCACGAACACCTCGCGCACCAGCCGCCAGTCCTTGCGGCTCGGCTTGCGGCCGGTCTTGGCAGCACCGGCCTCGACCGAATCCCAGTGGCTGCCGACATAGGCAGGGTTGAGGTTGAGGCTCATCGGGATGAAGCCGCGCTCGCCGGCGAGCTTGAGCGTGTCGGAGTTCTTCGACAGGCCGGCGACGCCGATCGGCGGGTGCGGCCCCTGCAACGGCTTGATGTGCGGCTTGAGGAAGTCGAACATCGTGTCCGGCTTGCTCACCGTCCAATATTTGCCCTTGTGCGTCCAGGGAGCCGGTTCGGACCACATCTTCAGGATGATCTCGAGCGCCTCGCGGGTCATATCGCGGTTCTGGCCCGACATGCCGTCGACATTGAACATCGCCCAGTCGCTCGGCAGGCCCGAGGCCGCGACGCCGAAGTTGAGGCGCCCGTTCGAGAGATGATCGAGCATCGCAACGCGGTTCGCGAGTTCAGCGGGATGATGATACGGCAGCAGGAAGCCGCCGGGCCCGATGCGCAGATTCTTGGTCTGCAGCAGCGCCTGCGCCACCAGCAGGTCGGGCGACGGGTGCGGCTCCCACGGCGCGGTGTGGTGCTCGCCGATCCAGGCTTCCTGATAGCCGAGCTCGTCGAGCCAGCGCATCGTCTGCAGGTCCCAGTCGTGGCCCTCCTTCAATCCGCACTCCGGCGGGTGCGAGGGCATGGTGAAGTATCCAAGCTCCATGTGCGTTTCCTTCCTTCGCGTTGGGTTCAGTCGTGCAATGCGTCTTGCCGCGCATTGCATGACGATCAGCAAGCGCTGTGCCAGCGGAGGAAGTCGCAAGGAATGGGTGAGAACGGCCGGATTTCGGCCGGCTGCGCGCCGGTCTTCGGGCTCAGGAGCGCCGCGACCGTCTCACGGTCGCGAGACGTGTCGCAACCGTGAGACGGATAATGCCCCTCATGGTGAGGAGCGCGAATGTGCGTCTCGAACCATGAGGCCCGTCTGTGGCCTACATCCTTCGAGACGCCCGCTATGCGGGCTCCTCAGGATGAGGGTCAGGAATCACCCCGCCGCGCGGCGCGGCTGGGCGTTGGTATCGGGCTCGGAGGGTGGAGGAAGCTGCATCAGGATGGTCTGGCCCATCGAGGCGATCTCGATGCCCTCCTCCTGGAAGCGCCGCTTCATGCGGCGGTTGAACTCGCGCTGCACCGCCCAGCGGCCGCTATCGGTGCAGCGGATCTGGCCGACGATGGTCACGACCGAGCCGTCGACCTTGTCGACGCCCCACAATTCGAGGTCGCCTCGGATGAATGCGCGATACGCCGTCTCCTGGCGCATCCCGGCGACGATGTCCTTCAGCACCTCGCCGGCGCGGTCGGTGTCCTCCTTGTAGGACACGTTGACGCTGACCGCGGCATTGCCGGCGCCGCGGCTGGAGTTGGTGATCGTCGTCACCGCGCTGAACGGCACGACGTGCACCGAGCCATCGCCGGCGCGCAGCCGCATGGTGCGGATCGAGACGTTCTCGACCACGCCCGACAGGCCCGACACCGTGACGTTGTCGCCGACCTGCACGGTGTTCTCGATCAGGAGGAACAGCCCCGTGATGAGGTCCTGCACCAGCTTCTGCGAGCCGAAGCCGATCGCGATGCCGACGATGCCGGCGCCGGCGAGCAGCGGCGCCACATTGACGCCGATCTCGCTGAGCGCCGTGAGCCCGACCACCGCGACGATCATGCAGAACAGCGCGGTTCGCAGCATCGGCTGGAAGGTGCGCAAGCGCGCGGCGCGGGCGTAATGCCCGTCGCGCGACAGGGTGTCGATCTGCCGATCCATCAGCGCATTGGCGACTTCCCAGATCACGGCCGCGGCCAGCGCGGCGATCCCGATCGTCACCAGCGCCGAGATCAGGCGGCTTCCGATCTGGCCGCCATAGAACCAGACGATGGCGTCGACACCCCAGACCTCGAGCAGCGCGACGAAGCCAATGAAGGCGATCACCGCCGTGACCACCTTGCGCAGCAGCGGCAGATAGCGGTTGGCGCGGGTCTCGAGCCCCGGGAAGCGCTGGATCAGTTCCGGGCTGATGCGGAAGCCGCGATCGATCAGGCTCAGCACCACCATGGTGACGAGGCGGGTAACCAGCAGCACCGCGATGGTGCCGACGAAATATTGCAGCAGCAGCGAATAGCCGTTGCGGATGTTGAGCGCCCACACCGCCCACAGCGCGAGGTCGAGCGCGATCGCCAGCACATGCCAGAGTGCCGCGAGCCGGTTGCGCGTCCGCGCCGCAAGCCCGGTGCGATCGGCCGGCGCGCGGATGACGTCGGCGACCTGGCGGCGGCACTGCAGGATGATGACGACTACAAAGAGATGCACCACCAGCATCACGAGCCGGATCAGCGCGGCATAGCCGGCGCGATGCAGCCCGAGCAGCAGCGCGACATTGGCAAAGGCGATGCCGGAGACGCCGACGGCAACGATCCGCCGGGCCCAGATCTCGATATAGGCCGCGGTCTCGGCACGGACGCGGAACAGGCCGAACGGCCCTGCCAGCGCGCGCACCGCGCAGATCAAGACGCGCGAGAACACATAGGCGTTGACGACGGCAAGGATCACGAGCCGCGTGGTCGATTGATCGCCGATCTCGGTGCCGAGCAGCGCGGTGGCGATGCCGCCGAACACGACGACCGGCAGCAATTCGAGCAACAGGCGCCCAAGCACGAAGGGCAGCCGGATCAGCGACTGCCAGGCCCGCGCCAGGCTCAGCCGGCGCCGCTGCAACTCGGGCGCCGGCGTGACGTCGGCAACCGACGACGGCGGATCGACGCTGGCGAGCGTCTGCACCGGCATGCGCGCGGTCTGCGGCAGCCGCGCTTCCAGGAACGCGACCGGCCGCTTGATCAGGCGGAACACCACCCATTCGGCGGCCAGCGCGCAGCCGAACACCAGCGCCAGCTTCCAGGCGATATCGATCAAGAGGCCATAGGCGACCGGATCATTGGCGGTGCGCACGAACCAGTAATAGAACGCCGGGAAATGCGTCAGCGTGCGCGCGACGTCGGCGACCTCGCGCGACATCTCACCGACCTGCTCGGACACCATCAGCAACAGCTGCGCACCAAGGCTGTCGGCGGTGAGCGGGATCGATGACTGCGGCTGCTCGGGCGCCGGCTGCGCCGCCGCCTGCGGCGAGGCATTGGCGATGGCGCGCAGCGTGTTGATGATCTCGCCGCGTTTCTTGTCGTCCTGCAGCGTGTCGAGCGCGCGCTTGGCCTGCTCGGGCGTCAGCGCGTCGTTGGTAACGGGTTGCGGCGGCGCCGGCTTGGCGGCCGGCTGCGCGAACGCGGGAGAGACGAACAAAGTGAAGACGAGAAGCAGCGCAAGGCGAAGTTTGTGCGACACGAGGGCCTCATAAAATAACTGCGCGACCGCAAACCCTTGGGAGGAATCTGCTCTCGCGCTCGCGCCATGTCGGATACTCCTTTTCGCCCCGATGGTGTGTCGGAAGTTTGCCGCTGTGACGGCCATCTCTTGGCATTTGCCGCAACACAATCGTCACAGGCGTTGAGCCGCGTTTACACTTCCAGTGCGCGTTCCCGGCCGATCGGCTCACTACACGTCAGGGATGAGACGGCAGAAACTTTCGCTTGACGCGCAGGAGCCGCCATGATGTTCTTATTTTGTTCTTTTGTTCCCAATTGCGTTTCGGAGGTCTCATGCACGACGTGTTTAGCGACGACGGTCCGGTGCGGCTCTTCATTCACGACGACGACGAGACCCCGCTGGAATTCGTGCAGGATTTGTTGCGCACGGTGTTCGGGAAATCCGAGCAGGAAGCCATCGCATCCGCTGCCTTGATCGAGGCCAAGGGCGCCATTCCGTGCGGCCCCTATCCGGGACCGGTCGCACGGGCAATCTTCAACTCGGCGAAGTGGCTGATCCGCTCGAACGGCCAGCCGTTGATGATCACCACCGAATCCGCCGACGCCAGCCGCCCCTGCGATCTCTGCGAAGCCCCGAGGGCCGTGACGGAGATTCTGATCCCCGGTACGACTGCGTCGCTGTGCAGCGAATGCCTGCTCGCTGCACGCCGCAGCTCGGAAGAATTGCCGGGCGAGACGTTTCGGTCCGCTTACGTTGCGCTCGACTGGCATTTCGCCGGCGTTCCGCGCAACCTGATCGTGACACGGGCGCGACAGTTTCCGGGCCACATGCGCGCCGACGTTCAGGTCGCGATCGACAAGCTGCTCACCGATCCAATCCATTTCTTCGGCATCCATGAGGAATATCGCTACGAGACGCTCGACTTCGCGGCGCTGATGAAGGCCGGCCGCAATGCGCCGGCGATCGCGCCGCCGCAATATCGCGACGTCGATATCGGCGAGGCCGAGCCGGTGAAATGCCTTGCCAATGGACTATGGCTGTGCCGAACCGGCGAACTGCGCTACGCCGTGCTGCTGACGTTCCATCGCGAATATAATCACGAGCCGTCGCTGCGAATCGAGCTTGCGTTGCCCGCGGGGGCGGCCGGCAATGCTTTCGTGCAGCGCACCTTCTCCGAACTGGAAGCCGCCGTGCATGCAGCGCGATCCTATCGCGGCAAGATCCTGTCGCTGGAGGATGGCGCCAACTATCGCGGACGTTCGCGTGGCTTGACCGTGCATCGCCTGCCGACGGTCGCTCGCGACGACGTGATCCTGCCGGACCGGACGCTGCGGCTGCTCGACCGCAACGTGCTCGGTTTTGTCGAGAGCCGCGATCTGTTGCGCGGGCTCGGCCAGTCGACCCGCAAGGGCATCCTGCTCTACGGCCCGCCCGGCACCGGCAAGACCCACACCATCCGCTATCTCGCCACCAACCTGCCAAACCACACAACGCTGATCATCACCGCCGAGCAGGTCGGCCTTCTGGGCGCCTATATGAGTCTTGCCCGGCTGCTGCAGCCGACCATGGTCGTGATCGAGGATGTCGATCTGATCGCACGCGACCGCGAGGACATGGGCGGACCGTGCGAGGAATCCCTGCTCAACAAGCTGCTCAACGAGATGGACGGCCTGAAGGAGGACTGCGACATCCTGTTCGTGCTGACCACCAATCGGCCGGAAGAGCTGGAAGGCGCGCTGGCCGGCCGGCCCGGCCGCATCGACCAGGCCATCGAGGTGCCGCTGCCCGACGAGACCGGACGCGGCAAGCTGATCCGGCTGTACGGCAAAGGCCTGCCGCTGGAGCAGCCGATCGTCGACGAAGCGGTGCAGCGCACCGCCGGCGTCAGCGCCGCCTTCATCAAGGAGCTGATGCGCCGCATCGCGCAGGCCAGCATCGCCCGCGAGGGAGGCCAGGATGTCACCGCTGACGACATCGACGGAGCGCTGAACGAGATGCTGTTCGACGGCGGCCGGCTCAACGTGAAGCTGCTCGGCGGCGCGCAGGGGATGAGTGCGGGGTGATGGCCGATCACTTCGCCGCTGCCGGCAGCAGCAGCGCGCCCTCGCCGGCCGCGACGCGCGCAAGCTCGTCCGACACGCGGGCCAGCACGCGGTCCCAGGCCTGCGGCTTGTCCTGGCGGAACAGCCGCATGGTCGGATACCAGGGCGTGTCGGCGCGATCGCGCAGCCAGCGCCAGTCAAGCGCATATGGACACAGCATCCAGACCGGGCGGCCCAACGCGCCGGCAAGATGCGCCACCGAGGTGTCGACGGCGATCACGAGATCGAGCGCGCAGACGGCCGCCGCGGTGTCGGCGAAATCGCCGAGCATCGGCGCGAGGTCGACGATACCTGCGCCAAGGCCCCGCAGCACCGGAGCATCGTCCGGCCGCGGCTCCTTCTGCAGGCTGTAGAGCTGCACGCCTGATGTGACCAGCCGCGGCAGCACCGCGTCCGCCGGCAGCGAGCGCTGGCGGTCACCCTTGTGCCTGGGATTGCCGGCCCAGACCACGCCGACCTTCAGTGCAGTCACGCCGGCGAGCGCCTCGCGCCAACGCGCGAGCTTGCCGGCATCCGCCTGCAGATAGGATATCGCTGCGGGAATGGTCTCGACGGTGGTGCGGAAGATCCGCGGCAAGCTCAGCAGCGGCAGTTGCAGATCGAACGGCGGCAGCGGCTCGCCGCGCGCGAACACCGCGACATCGGACAGCATCGGCCGCAGCAGCGCGACCAGCGCCGGCTGCACCTGCAGAATGATCCGGCCGCCCCTGCCCGCCAGCATCGGCACATAGCGGACGAAATTGATGGCGTCGCCGAGTCCATATTCGGCAAACAGCAGCAGCGTACGTCCGGCAAGCGGCTCGCCCTGCCATTCCTGCTCGTCGAACACGGGATCGCCGTCGCTGAGCATCCTGGTCTTGCGGCGCCACTGATACCCCTCAAAGCCCTCCTCGAACTCGCCGTTCATCAGCAGGAAATGCGCGTGGTTGTAGTGCGCCAGTGGCTGCTCGGGATCGAGCGCGATGGCCCGGCGCGACGCGACGAGCGCGGCATCGATCTCGCCGGCATTGCGCAGCGCGACCGCGAGATTGGCGTGGCCCTTGGCATAGAGCGGCTCGAGCTCGATGGCGCGCCGATGCGCGGCGACCGCGGCCTCGACCAGGTTCTGCGCCTCGAAGATGATCCCGAGATTGGTGTGCGCGGCGGCGTAGTCCGGCTTCAGCGCCAGCGCGAGCTCGGCGCAGGCGATGGCGTCGTCGACCTCTCCGAGCTCGAACAGGCAGGCGCCGAGATTGTTGAGGATGACGTGATCGGACGGGTCGCGGGCCGAGACTTGCCGATAGATGCGGATAGCCTCATCGCGTTCGCCCGCCTCGTGCAGCACCATGGCCAGCAGGCGCTGCGGCGCGATGTTGCCGGGATCGAGTGCGATCGCGCGGCGGTAGTGCAGGATCGCATCCTCCAGCAAGCCCTGGCGATAGAGCGCCGCGCCAAGGCCGCAATGCAGCCCGACATTGTCGGGATCCGCGGCAAGTCCGCGGCGATAGGCCGTGGCGGCCGCTTCGTGCCTTTTCTGATCGCTCAACACATTGCCGAGGTTGAGCCAGACGCCGCGATAGACCGGATCGCGCGCGATCACCTCGCGATAGGCCTGTTCCGCCTCGACCGGCCGCTGCTGCCCGGCCAGCGCGACGGCGAGGTTGAACCGCGCCCGCGTCAGGCCGCCATCGAGTGCGATCGCACGGCGGAACGCGGTCTCGGCCTCGTCGAAACGCGACAGATCGCACAGCGCAACGCCGAGCTTGATGTGCAGGCCGGCATCGTCCGGCCGCAGCGTGACGCCGCGCCGGAACGCCGCCGCCGCGCCTTCGTGCTCGCCCTTCACGGCGAGCGCGTCGCCGAGTGTGGCGAAAGCCGGTGCATGATCCGGATCGAGGTTGAAGACCCGATTCAGCAGCAGCGCGCCTTCCGCGGCACGATCGGTCACGAAGGCGATGACGGCGGACAGATGCAGCGCCAGAACGTGGTCGGGATCGGCGGTGAGGATGTCGCCGCACAGCGTGCCGGCCTCCGCCGCGCGGCCCGCGCCGTAATGCGCCACCGCATCCCGCAACATCCGATCGACCGCCACACTGCCCACGATACCGCCCCTGCCAACGACCCCGATGCGGATTAAACGGGCGGCGCCGCAAAATCCGGCACGCGAATCTCGGTTGAACAATCAAAGCCGAGGTGCAGGTCCTTGATCTCTTCTCCTTCCCCCTGAAAGGGGGAAGGTCGGGATGGGGGTCAGCCGCAGACGACGCTGCAAGTGGAGCGAGCTGATCCCCACCCGCTTTGCTCTGACGAGCAAAGCGACCTCCCCTTTTCAAGGGGAGGTAGGAGGGCGACCAGGAGCCCGCCATCGCCCCCTTGACGGCCGCCGCGTCATGTAACATATGAAGTTACATGATCCGAGATAGCCGTCTGTCCAGTGTCCTGCATGGCCTGCTCCACATGATCGGGGCCGGCGAGCCGGTCACGTCGGAGCAACTTGCGCAGGCGATGGCCACCAACCCGGTGGTGGTGCGCCGCGTGATGGCGGGGCTGCGCGAGCAGGGCCTGGTGCATTCGGAGAAGGGCCATGGCGGCGGCTGGACGCTGGCGCGCGATCCCGCCGACACCACGCTCGCGGACATCTATCGCGCGGTCGGCGCGCCCACGATCGTCGCGATGGGCCATCGCTCGGAAAATCCCGGCTGCCTGGTCGAACAGGCCGTCAACGACGCGCTCGGAGACACGTTTCGCGAGGTCGAAGCGCTGTTCCTGAAGCGGCTCGGCGCGGTAACGCTCGATGCGCTCGCGAGGGATTTCAAGCGTCGGCTCGCCAAACACAAGCAAAGTCTCGAGGACCAGATTCATGCAGTCAAGTGAGCAGGCGAAACCTCTGCCGTACAACGATCCCGCGCACTGGGACAAAATGGTCGCCGCCTACGAGGCACAGTCGCAGCCGTTCACGACATTGTTCGCCGACGCCGCAGTCGCAACGCTGCCGATCGACCCATCATCCAGGGTGATCGACGTCGCCACCGGCACCGGCGCCGCGGCGCTGGCCGCCGCCCGCACCGGGGCCCAGGTCACTGCGATCGACTTTTCCGCCGGCATGGTGGCGCGGGTCCATGCGCATGGGCTTCCAAATATCGAGGCGCGGCAGATGGACGGCCAGGCGCTCGACCTGCCGGATGCCGCCTTCGACGCGGCGGTGTCGGTGTTCGGCGTGATGCTGTTTCCGGACTGGCGCGCCGGCCTCTGCGAGATGGCGCGGGTGACGCGACCAGGCGGATCGGCGGCGATTGCGGTCTGGAAAAGCGCCGATGGCGCCGCCGTGCATCTCTTGCTCTCGCAGATCATCCGGCGGCTCTATCCTGACAACGTCACGCCGATGCCCTGCACGGGCCTCGCCGAGCTCGCCGATCCCGGCCGCCTCGCCGCTGCGCTCATCGCCGCCGACTTCTCCGATCCGGCGATTGCCGAGATCACCCACGACTTCAAGCTCAATGTCGCCAATCCCGCCGACGTCGACAAATTGTTCGAGTTCATGCCGCATTGGAGCGGGCTCGATGCCGACCAGAGCGCCGCAGTCGCGCGCGCCTTCCGCGCCGAGATCGCGCGCAGGCGGGTCGGCGACAGCTTCGCGATTCCGTCGACCGCGCTGATCGCGACGGCGCGGCGGGCTTGACCGCAGCTGGCGTGATCCGACTACGTTTGCGGTCCCCTGCCGGCGCTAGCGCTTGTCGTCGTCCGGCTTTTCTTCATCGCTCGGCGGCTGCAGGCCGGGGCTATTGGCCCAGCGATCGAGTTCCTCGATGACCCGCCGGTGGCTCGGCCGTAGCGGCTCTGCACCACCGGGCTCTTGCGACAATTTTCGGGGCAGCTTGACCTGATCTGGCATGGTGAGGCTCCAGAGCTGGGGGCTGTACGCAGTGGCATTCGCAGCGGTTACTACGCGCGCGACTTGAGGAGATCGCGGATCTCGGTGAGCAGATCCTGATCTTTGGTCGGCTTCGGCGGTTCGGCCGGCGCCGCGGGCGCTTCGCGCTTGAGCTGGTTCATGAGGCGGACCACGATGAACAGCACGAAGGCGACGATCAGGAAGTTGAGCGTCAGGGTCAGGAAGTTGCCCCAGGCCAGCACCGCGCCCTGCTTCTTGGCATCGGCAAGGTTGGTCGCCGTCACCGACTTCGACAGCGCGGTGAAATAGTTGGAGAAGTCGAGCCCGCCGCTGACCGCGCCGATGATCGGCATGATGACATCGGCCACCATCGACGAGACGATCGCGCCGAACGCCGCACCGATGATCACGCCGACGGCGAGATCGACGACGTTGCCCTTCATGGCGAATTCCCTGAATTCCTTCAGCATGGGATCTCCTGTTTTCCGAATGGATGCGATGGCACGGCGCGGCGACCGGATCGCCGGCCGCTCCAAGGGGACGAAAGATTATTTGCGATCGGCCGGCTTCGCGGGCGCCGCGACCGGCTGCGCAGGCGCGGCCTGCTCCCATGGCGCCGGCAGGATGACCCGCGCCGGCGGCAGGTTCTGCGCCGCGCGTTGCACATTCGCATTGGCCGGGTGCGCCTCGTCGGCGGAATTATCCGCGCGGGCGATGGCGACATGGATGCCGAGCGCCAGCGCAACGAATCCAATTCCCGCAGCGAGCGCCGCGCCAAACCGCAGCATGGCAGGCCGCTGCCGGTTCATGATGGCAGGATGAGATGAGGTCATCGCAACTGCTCCTCACGCAATACACATCGTTCGGAACCGCGCGGGCGCGAGCGCCGCGCGCGGCTGGAGGCAGGACGTCAGGTCTTGATGTCATCCGGCAGCTTGCCGCCATTGGCGGCGAGCTTGGCCATCACCTGCTGATGCAGCCAGACATTCATGGTGGCGGTGTTGCTGGTGTCGCCGGTGTAGTGCAGCTCCTTCGCGAGCTCCTTGCGCGCCGCAAGGCCGCTGTCGAGACCGAGCGCCTTCATCAGGTCGACGATCGAGCTGCGCCAGTCGAGCTTCTCGCCGGTCGCCGCGGCCGCCTTGTCGACGATCGCGGCGACGTCGACGGTTTGTGCCGCCGCGGTGCCGGACGCAGCGGATGCAGACGTCGACGCCGATGGCGCTGCGCCGGGCGCTGCCGCCGTCGTGCTCTCAGCGGTCTTGGCCTGGGCGCCGTGGCCGAAGATTGCACCCATGATGCTTCCAAAAATGCCCATGATCTCTCGCTCCATGCGCCCGAGACACCGTTCGTCCCGTGGCTGTTTCCAGTGACCGGCGGACGATAGGCAGGCCATTGGCCGAGCGGAAGATGACCATCGTCACTATCGGAGTGTGGGACGGCGTGGTGCTGTTGGCGGCGTGCGGCCTCAGCGCCCGCGCGAGAGCCTTTCATCGTACGCCCCACGTGCGATGAAGTCAGCCGTCCCGGCCCGATTCGCCAGCCCCGAGAAGTCGGGACGGCTGACACCAGCGCGCGTTCGATGTGAGGCGAGCGTTTTCGAGCGAAGTGGATACCGGTTCGCGCGAAGTAACGCGTCAAACAGAAATCTAGAGCTGGCGGCGGCGGATGGTCTGGGCAAGTTCGACAAAGCTCTCGGCAATGCCGACGCCGGTCTTGGCGCTGACCGATTTGACGCTCGACCTGGCGAGCTCGGCAATCGCGCCCGCGCTGCCCGCGGCTTCCGGCAGATCGATCTTGTTCAGCAGCGCCCGGTAGGGCCGGCCGGGGAAGCGCTCCTCGAAGCCGCGGACCAGTTCGACCATGCGGGTCACCGTCTGCGGCCGCGTGACGTCGGACACGATGATGGCGGCGGAGGCGCCGGTGACATAGACGGTGTCGAAGATCTGCGTGCCGAAATCACCGTCGGTGTCCCACAGCACGAGGCGCATCGGATCGCCGCCGTCCGCCGGCACCACGTCGTGGCTCAGGATCTCGACGCCCAGCGTCGATTTGTACTGGCCCTCGAACCGGTTGTAGATCAGCCGATAGAGGATCGACGTCTTGCCGACCCCCATATCGCCGAGCAGCATGACTTTCGCGGTGAGCATCAGCGGGCCACTTCGCCTCGATAGACCGTCTCGAACGCCACGCGGCGATTGCCGCCGACGGTGGCGTCGACCCGGTCGGTGATCGGCATCGTCGCGGCGCGCGAAACCAAAATCAGCCGCGACGGATCGACCCCCAGCGCGGTCAGCCTGCGCTGGACCTGCTCGGCCCGCTTGCGCGCCAGCGTCCGGTTGGTGCCTTCCGTGCCGCTCTGATCGGCATAGCCGACGATGCGCAGCCTGAGATCGTTGTTCGCCATTAGTCCGGCGAGCTCGCGCAGCTGCTGCTCGGCCTGGTCGTTGTCGAGGACCTCGTCTGAATTGTTCGCGAAGAAGATCGCGGTCGTGGCGATGAAGCGGTCGAGCCGCGCCGCCGGGCCGTCGACGACGGACTGCAGCTTCGCATATTGCTCGCCCAGTTTGGCGTACTGCTCGCCGAGCTTGTCAGATTGCTCGGTCAGGGCGGCATATTTCTGGTCGCCCGACTTCGCCTGCGCACCGATCGCCTCGCGCATCTGGTCGAGGCTCGCCTGCAGGCGCGTCAGGCTCTGCTGCAGGCGCGCGATGCCGGCCTGCGATGCCGCGATTTGCTCCGGTGCGGACACCAGACCGATGTGGTTGACGATCTTGTACGGTGCCGCGGCCGCGGCGAGCGCATCGATCAACGGCGCGGTCTCCAGCTGGCTCGGCTCTATGCCTGAAACGGCCACGCTTCGGCTGCCGTGATCAAACTCGAGCCGCAGCGGGAACGAGGCCAGCAACGGCTGCTTTGCGGCGAGCTGTTCCAGCGCCGCCTGGGTCCGCCGCTCCACAAGACCGCGCGTCACCGACGTCGCGGCAAGCCAGAGCAACAGCGCAGCCACCGCCGCGAGCAAGGCGAAAAGGATCACCTTGCCGCGCCGGCTCGCGATCCTGGGTGGCGTATCGTCGGCCTCGATCGCGGCTGCCAGCGACGCCAGCATCGGCCCGTCGCAATCCGCGCCGCGGTCGATGCGCTCGATCGCATCGAAGAACAGCGAGTTGATCCTGGCGTTGTCGGCGGGACGCAGCGGTCCCAGGCACTCCGCCGCCAGGATAAAGCGCGGCGAGGCGCGCAGCGCGAGCTGCCGTCCGCCGAAATCGAGCGTTTGCAGATTGCCTTCGCCGGCCAACGCCTGCACGGAGAATTCCAGGATCGCCGCGACCATCGCGCTGAGCAGGTCGGCGCGTTCGTCGGCGGTCGCTTCGCGCTTCCAGTCCGCGATCAGGCGGCCATTGCCGCGTTCGATGATCAGGAGCCGGTTGATCTGCGGCGGCTGGTCGGCGAGCACGAATTCGCTGATCGGGCGCCCCGTCACCAGCGACTTGACGCGGCCGACCCACAACTGCGCCGAGGTCAACGCATTGATGCGCTGCTCGAGCGAGGCAACCAGCTCCCTGAACGAATTCGCCACCGCGGCGCTGACCAGCCGGCCGACGATCGGATAGAGCGCCTCGATCATCTGCTCGCGCGAATTCTTGATCTCGCTGCGGATCGCCGAGACCACAACCGGCGCAATCGCACTGGCGAGCTCGCGCGGCCGGTTGACCTCGGCGCGCTCCAGCGCCTCGACCAGGATGCCCGCGGTTGCCGTCTCCAGGCGGTCGGCGTTGCCGACATAGCGCTGCAGCGAGTCGAGGTCGGCCTCCAGCGACGTCAGACGCGTCGCCTCGGGCTGAAACAGCAATGTCTTGAGCTGCTCGATCTCGCGGTTCTGGCCGGCAGCAGCTGCCATGCTATTTGCCCGTGCGGTCGGATCCCAATCCGCTGATGACCGAGCCGAGCTGGGTGATCGCCGCGCCGACATCCTTCAGCGAGTCGAGCCGCTTTTGCTCGGTATCACGCTCGAGGTCGGAGAGCCGCGCAGAAAGCGCGGTGAGCTCGTTGGTGAAGTCCGCCTGCATCTGCTTGAGCGATGCCTGCATCTCCTCGCGCAGGCCCGAGAGGTTGGTCTCGAGCGAACGTTGCGCACCGCCGAACAGCAGGTCGCGGACCTGATCGATCGCCGCCATGCCATGCGCCACGGCGTCCGCGCCGTTGCCGGCCGCCGGAGCGTCCGCCGGTCCGTCCGTACCTTTGGTCTGGCGCTCGATACCCTTCATGGTCATTTCCCGCTTACTCATAGCCGCGCAATCCGGACCTGCGGTGTCAAAAAGCAAATCCGAAACAACCCTATAGCCAATTTTGCGGGCGCGGCCCAGAGAAAGGCGAGCAATCTCAGCCGGATCAACCGCGTGGTTGTGCGATCGCGGCCAATTATTTCTAGTAAGTTATTGCCTTTATTGCGAGTTCTGTACGGTTCTTGACCTGGCATTTCTCCAGAATCGTGCTGACATAGTTCTTCACGGTTCCTTCCGCCAAATGCAGCTGCTCGCCGATCTCGGTGTTGCTCTTGCCCTCGACGATCAGCGTAAGAATTTCATTCTCCCGCGCCGTCAGCCCGTCACGAACCGGCAGCTTCGCCGAGACGCGCGGACCGCGCAGCCGCTTGAATTCATCGAGGATGCGCGCGGCGACGCTGGGCGAAAGCCCGGACTGGCCGTTGATCACCGCGCGGATCGTCGAGGCGATCTCCTCCATCCTGGCGTCCTTCAGGAGATACGCCTTGGCGCCTGCGCTCACCGCCTCGAAGATCAGATCGTTGGTCTCGAACGTCGTCAGCACCACGATATGGGTCTGCGGCAATTCGCGGAGAATCCGCTGGGTCGCGGCGATGCCGTCGACCCGCGGCATCTGCAAATCCATCAGGATGACATCCGGCCGATAGCGCCGCGCGAATTCGATGGCCTGCTCGCCATCGGCCGCGCCGGGAAGGATCTCGAAATCGTCGTTCTGCTGGGCAAGCAGCGTGGCGATACCTTCCCTGATCAGGGTCTGATCCTCGGCGATCAGCACCCGTATCTTCTCAATTCTGCTCACGGGCTTTCCGTCATCCTCTCGAAAACGCGTTGAACGCGCGGCAACGAATTCACTCGGCCAGCACGCCGGCAGACGCTGCCGGCGGCACCGCCACGGGGAGCGAGATCCGGACCAGCGTTCCCTGCCCGGGCGCGCTCTCCACCGCACAGCTGCCGCCGACAAGTTCAGCAAATTCGGCCATTCCAATCAATCCGAAATGTCCTGGCGTCGGGACCGCGAGATCGAAGCCGCGGCCGTCATCGCGGATCTCGACAATCAGCTTGCGGCCGACCGCGGCCGGTTCGTCGAAAGCGTGAAAGGAGACGCGGCGCGCCTGCGCATGCGTCTGAACATTGCGCAGTGCCTCGCTGAGAATGCGCTGAACCGTCAAGCCGCAATCGCGCAAGCCGGGGCGCGCCGCTTCGTCGATCTGGATCGACACCCTGACGCCGCTGCGTGCGGCGAAGTCGCTGAGCAGCCCCTCGACGTCGGGATCAAGCTTCAGGTCGTCGGGCGTGCGCAGGCGATCGATAGCTTCGCGGGCGCGCGAAAGGCCGCTCGCGGCCGCATCTTCAGCGGTCGCAAGGCTGTCCGCCACACGGGCGGGATCAGCCGACAGATAATGCCGGATCAGCCGGATCTGGGTCAGCAGCGCCACGATCGAGTGCACCAGCGTATCGTGCAGATCGCGCGCCAGCCGCAGCCGCGTCCGCGCCAGCGAGGCAAAGCGCACCTCCGCGCTCGCCGCCTCGAGCTGCTGCTCCATCAGGCGCCGGGCGCGGCGCTCGCTGCCGAGCAGCGTTTCGACCTGACGGCCGGCAAAATCCGGCATGGCGATGACGAAGTAATGCGACTGCGCACCGTTCCAGAGCACGACCGCCGTCATCGGCTGCGTGATGTCAGGCGACGCGCCACGCACACCGGCCAGCGCAATCATGTCCCGCTGGCCTTGGGCAAGCGCCGCCAACTCGGCTTCCATGCCGACCAGCAACACACACTCGCAGCAATCGACGCCGGTTGCGGGAAGCCACTCGACCAGCCGGCCGATCTTCCGCTGCATGCTTCGATCGGCGCCGATGACGGCGAGACCGATGACGTCGGCTTCTGCGGCCGCAAGCAAATCCGCGCTCAGATCGATCATGCGTTGCCCATCAGCTCAGCGAGCAGCCCACTCTGGCGTAAGCCGGCAGCGGTCGCAAACGAATATGACTTTCGTCACAACCGGTCCTGACCTTCGTCAGATGCCGCCGCTGCTCGAAATGCGGTTCTGTCTCACGAATGAGCAACAGCGCAAGCCATGATGTGCCACATGCCGGCGTCCATGGCGATGCCGGCCGGGCGCCGGGCCTCGCGGAAGGTCGCGCCAGTCGGCCGGAATGTGAGCTGACAATGAAGGGCGCACCACGAAAACCGTCGGGCATCGAGCTGCGCATGTTGGCGGAAGCAAGCAAGCCCGCGCGGCGCCGGCGCCTGAGCGCAACCCAGAAGATGGCGTTGCAGGAAGCGCTCGCCGGCCGCCTGCAGCTCTATCCGCGCGGATATGCCGCGAGCAAGACCGGACCGTTCCACTCCCGACGCGCCATTCTCGGACTGGTGCGCGCCGGCCTTATGAGCCTCAGCGCGACGGCGCGCTATGCGGCCGTGACCAGGCGCGCGCGCGAGATGTACGAGGCCGCGGCAAGCAGCGACGCTGCGCCCGAGTAAGCGCGCACCATTGCGCTGAGGCGCTCGAAGCCCTCACCATCCATTTCATTTCTCCGCAGAGGCCTGGCCGGCGTCACACGCGCGTGGACGCTCTCGCGTGCCGGCCGCGAGCAGCGTCAGACCAGCCGGTTGGCTGCAGCAGGGCACGTATGCAGATAAACTGCGAAGATAATCTTTACAGTTTACCTTCATATTTGCTATCCGATCCGGCATGAGCAATGTACCGGCCCGTCCCGGCTCGGCGCGCACATCCGCGCTCGCCGAAGATCTTCGCCTGTTGATTGGAACGCTGAAGCGGCGGCTTCGCGAGCAGGGCCAGCGCGAGGACCTCCCGCCTTCCCAGGTTGCGGTGCTGCTTCGCCTCGAAAAGGACGGTCCCGCGACCGTGTCCAGCCTGGCGCGATCGGAGGGCATGCGTCCGCAGTCGATGAGCTCGGCGATATCGGCGCTCGAGGCTGCGGGCCTGGTCCGCGGCGCGCCGGATCCGGACGACGGCCGGCAAACCATCATGTCGCTCACCGATAGCTGCCGCGAGCGGCTGCGCACCGGCCGCGCCGCGCGGCAGGACTGGCTGTCGCGCACCATCGCCGCGCGGCTGTCGGCGCGGGAGCAGGACGAACTCGCCGGCGCCGTCGGCTTGCTGAAGCGGCTGGTCGAGGATTGAGGCCGGCTGCGCCGCGACCGCTTGCGAAAAAGGTAACGACCATGGCCCTGACGACGCTCGATCCGATCACCGCATTGATCGTCATCGATCTACAAAGCGGCCTCATGGGCTGGCCCTTCGCCCATCCGATCGGCGACATCGTGGCTCGCGCCGCCGCGCTTTGCGCTGCGTTCCGGCGGCGCGGTCTACCGGTCGCGCTGGTCAATGTCGACGGCAGTTCGCCGGGACGAACCGAGCAGGCGCCGCGCCATGGAAATTCAATTGGAAATCCATTTGGCGGCCCGCTTCCCGACGGATGGACCGATCTCATTCCGGAGCTCGACCGACAGCCCAGCGACATCGTCGTGACCAAGCGAACGCGAGGCGCATTTGCCAGCACCGACCTCGAAAGCCTGCTGAGAGCCCGCGGCGTCACGCAAGTCGTGATCGTCGGCGTCGCCACCGCCGGCGGCGTCGAATCGACGGCAAGACAGGCCTATGAAGCGGGCTTCAACGTCACGCTCGCGATCGACGCCATGACCGACGCGAGGCCGCACGCACATGCCTACAGCGTCGAGCACGTGTTCCCGCGGCTCGGCGAAACCGGCTCGACGCAGGCGATCATCGATCTCGTTGAAAGGACCAACGCGCATGAATTGGCTTGATCTCGTTGCTTATTTCTTCGGCGGCGCCTTTCTCACCAATGCGATCCCTCACGTCGTCGCCGGCATGATGGGCGAAGCGTTCCAGAGCCCGTTCGCCAAGCCGCCCGGCGAAGGCCTGTCCTCATCGACCGTCAACATCGTGTGGGGCTTCTTCAACCTCGCGGTCGGATATCTTCTGGTCTGCCGCGTCGGCGACTTCGGCCTGCGAACCACCAGCGACGTCGCGGCGCTCGGTCTCGGCGGTCTGCTCATCGGCCTGTTCCTGGCGCGGCGGTTCGGGCGGTTTCACGGCGGCAATGAACCTCAGAGAACATGAGACGCGTATTTCGATCGTTCGCGAGCTTCAACTACCGGGTCTGGGCGGCCGGCGCGCTGGTATCCAACATCGGCACCTGGATGCAGCGCGCCGCGCAGGACTGGCTCGTTCTCACCCAGCTGACAAATCACAGCGCGTCCGCCGTCGGCATCGTGATGGCGCTGCAATTCGGGCCACAACTATTATTGATGCCGTGGACCGGCTTTGCCGCCGATCACTTCAACCAGCGCAAGCTATTGATGGCGACCCAGGCGACGATGGGCGCGCTCGCACTCATCCTCGGCATTCTCACCGTCACCGGGTTGGTGCAGCTCTGGCACGTCTACACCTTCGCGTTCCTGTTCGGCTGCGCGGCAGCGCTCGATGCCCCGGTGCGGCAGACCTTCGTCGCCGAGCTGGTCAGCGATACCAATCTGTCGAATGCGATCGCGCTGAACTCGACCTCGTTCAACGCCGCGCGCATGATCGGCCCCGCCGTCGCCGGCCTCATCATCGCCTCCGTCGGCACCGGCTGGGCGTTCCTGTTCAACGGCGCATCGTTCCTGGCGGTGCTGACCTCGCTGACCCTGCTGCGCACCTCCGAGCTGCGTCCGAACGCGCGCGCCCATCGCACCAAGGGCAGAGTGATGCAGGGCTTCCATTATGTCTGGTCCCGGCCTGATCTCAGGGCGACGCTGATCATGCTGTTCCTGATCGGGACCTTCGGACTGAACTTTCCGATCTTCATCTCCACCATGGCGGTTGGCGTGTTCCACACCGATGCGCGCGGCTTCGGCCTGCTGTCGTCGATGATGGCACTCGGAACGATGTCGGGCGCGCTGCTTGCCGCGAGCCGCGAGGAGCCGCGCTTCGGCTCGTTGATGCTGGGCTCCGCGATCTTCGGGCTGGGCTGCACGCTCGCCGCATTGGCGCCGGGCTATTGGCTGTTCGCCGCGGCGCTGGTCGTGATCGGCGTCGCCGCGCTGACCGTCACCAACACCTCGAACGCGCTGATGCAGCTCTCGACCGAGCCGGCAATGCGCGGACGGGTGATGGCGCTGCGGCTCGGCGTTGCGCTCGGCGGCACGCCGATCGGCGCACCGATCGTCGGCTGGGTCGCCGATCACCTCGGCCCGCGCTGGGCACTCGGCGTCGGCGCCGCAGCCGGCTTTGCCGCGGCGATCGTCGCAATCGGCATGCTGTCCCGATCGGGCGGCGAAGCCGAGCGCCGCAGCCAGGAGGCGCGAAGGAGCGAGGTCAACCTGCCGCAGCAGCGTTGATCGCGGCGCCATCGACCGGCGCTCCTACTCTGTGTTTGGACACGTGTCCGTCACACGGACCGAAACGCTAGTAAGCGTAGGACGGCTTGCCCGGCTGCACGGTCAGCCGAAAGGCGACATCGGTCGAACCATCCATCAGTTCGATGATGTGGTCGCACACCAGGCAACGAAACTCACCCGCGACGCCGCCCTTCGACGTCAATTCGATCCGGCGATAGCCGGCCTGGCAATGGGGGCACGTCACGTCAGATTTTCGCATGGAATCAGCAAGCCGTTGCGCTCTCGAGTTTCCCACACGCCCATGATCGGAAATGTGACGGCCGTCTAACCGGCGTGCTGGTCGACGAGAGCGCCGGGAATTTGTGCTGTGCTTTCAGCGCGAAAAGTTCCCGACGATGGCCGGAACGACGCCGAGCCCAGGCTGGCAACACGGCCGCGGACCCAAAAACGAGCGAGCGCTCTCTCAGAAAATTTCATCATCCCCCTTTTCCGGGCGCCGTTTCGTGGGCTAGGAATTAGGCAAGGGCGTAAAGCCCAGCCCGGACCAGCAACAAAATGAAATGGTCCGGGAGCATAGCCAGGGAGGCAACGTGGGTCTCGCGCGTCAGCGACCGGGGACGGCGAATGCGTTCGCGATGGACGTGCTTTGCGCACGCATCCTCGAACGTCATCGGGATTCCATCCGGGTCCAGAAAACCCATCTCGCCGTTCCGAATCTCACGCGCATCATCGGCGCCACGCTCACGCTTTCCAACAAGCACGGTTTTCACGCCACCACGCTGCGCCAGCTCGCGGAAGCTTCGGGCCTCAGCATGGGCGGCCTTTATACCTACTTCGACAGCAAGCCGACGCTGCTGTCGATGATCCTCGGCGAGGTCGCCGAGACGGTGGCGGAGGTCCTCAACTCGCCGCCCGCCGACGTGAAGCAGGATGCGCGCAAGCATCTGCACTGGATCATCGCGACCCATGTCCGCATGAGCGAGGCGATGCAGCCCTGGTTCGTGTTCTGCTTCATGGAAGCGAAGTCGTTTCCGCCGGCGGAGCGCCAGCGCGCCATCGAGATGGAGGTGATGACCGAGAAGATAATCGCCGGCGTTCTCAAGCAGGGTGTCGCCAGCGGCGTCTTCGCGATCGACCAGGTCACGCTGACCGCATCGCTGATCAAGCCGCTGCTGCAGGACTGGTACGTCAAACGCGCGAAGTACCGCAGACGCGGCACCTCGATCGAAACCTACATCAGCGCCGTCGGCGCATTCGTCGATGCCGCGGTCGCAGGCCGGACGCGGCCCGGCCGCGTCGCGCCCGGCTCCCGCACGAGAACCAGACAGACGGCGCACCCATAGCCGCAGGAAGGACGAGGCAATGAAGCGATTGCGGTTCAATCAACAGGAGATCGTCTTCGCCGTCTTTGCCGTGCTGTTCCTGGCGTTCTCGATTTTCCTGCGCGGCTTCCTGACGCCGGAGAACATGCTGACGCTGCTGCAGAACGTCGCGGTGCTCGGCATCCTCGGGCTTGCGATGGCGATCGTCGTGATCGGGCGCGGCATCGACATCTCCCTGATCGCAGCCCTCGCGGTACCGCCGGGGCTCGTGCTGCAGATGGTGCAGAACGGCCACTCGCTTCCGACGGCGCTGGTGACGGCCGTGCTGCTCACGATCGCGTTCGGCCTGGTCAATGGCTGGCTGATCGCCTATGCCGAGGTCCCTTCGCTGTTCGCGACGCTGGCGACCGGCCTGCTGCTCGCCGGCCTCGGACAGGCCGCGCTGTTTCAGCTCGACGTCGTGCAGTGGAGCGACGGCATGAAGGGCTTCGAGCGGCTCGGACAAGGCACCATCCTTGGCATTCCGACCTCGATCGTGATGTTCGCGATCGCCTGCGTCGTGGTCGCGTTCCTGCTGCGCCAGACGCGCTGGGGCGCCTATATCTACGCGATCGGCGACAATCCCTACGCGGCCCGCGTCACCGGCATCCCCTCGCGCCCGATCATCGTGCTGCAATATGTCGTCGCGGCGCTGATCGGCTGCTTCGCGGGCCTGGTGATGGCGGCATCGGTCAACTCGATGCCGACCCGCATCTTCAATTCGACCCTGATCTACGACGTCATCCTCGTCGTCGTGCTCGGCGGCATCGGCCTGTCGGGCGGCCGCGGCGGCGTGCTCAACGTCATCATCGGCACGCTGCTGATCGGCACCATGCTGAACGGCATGACCATCATGGACATTTCCTACGCCGGACAAAACCTCGTCAAGGGTGTCGTCCTGCTGCTCGCCGTCATCACGGATTCATTCCTGAATCCGCGCAACGAAGAAACGGCACAGCAGGGCGACATCTGAACCAAGCCACAAGAACATTCAATCACGACCAAGGAGGAAGCAATGAAATACGCTGTCAGGACTGCAAAGGTGATCGCCGCAGCGCTCGGTCTTGCCGCCATCGCCGCTCCGGCTCTGGCCCAGCAGGGCCTGGACGAGCCGTTCCAGAAGCCGTTCAGGGAAGCTCTCGCCGGCAAGACGGTGGCCTACGTTCCGGTCGCCATGAACTTCGACCTCACCGAAGGCTGGTACGCCGGCATGAAGAAGGAGCTCGAGCCCTTCGGCGTGAAGTTCGAGATCCGCGATCCCAACTGGAACACCAATGCCGGCGCGCAGGCGGTGACCTCGCTGATCTCGGAGAAGCCGGCCGTGATGGTGATCCACAATCCGGACGTACAGACCTACGCCAAGTTGCTGCAGCGCGCCGAGAACGAAGGCATCTACGTCATCCAGATCAACATGGGGTCGGCCTATCGCTCGTCGGCTTTCGTCGGCGCCAACTGGATCGAGATCGGCGAGCGGGACACCGAAGCCGTGGTGAAGGCCTGCCAGGGCAAGTCGAACAAGATCGCCATCGTGCAGGGCGCGCTCTCGGCGGCCGCCAGCGCCTACACGCTCAAGGGCGTCGAGAACGTGCTCGCCAAGCATCCGGAGATCAAGGTGGTCTCGAGCCAGGCGGCCGACTGGGACGCCGCGAAGGCCAAGGCGATCACCCAGACCGTGCTGAAGCAGAATCCTGATCTTTGCGGCATCGTCGGGTTCTGGGACGGCATGGACATCGGCACCGCCGCCGCGGTGAAGGAAGCCGGCCTGACCGGCAAGGTGTTCGTCGCGACCTCCGGCGGCGGCGAGCGCAAGGGCGCCTGCGAGCTCGTGAAGTCGGGCGCGTTCGATCTCAACATGAGCTACGACGTGCCGACCCAGGCCGCGCAGATGGCCGGCACGATCAAATGGCTGCTGTCGTCGGGCGCCAAGGCCGGCTCGATCAAGGGTTCGGAATACACGACGCTGATTCCGATCACCAAGGAGAACGCGGACAGCCAGACCGCGTGCTGGAATCTCAGTGACCTGAAGAAATAGTCCGGCCATTCCCGCTCGACGTCCCGGGCGATTTCACCCCGGGACGTCGATCTTCCCAAATCGAACGCCTTGCTGGAATGCCGATGCGCGACACCCTGACGAGCCTGCGTTACCGCTACTGGCCGGATCATCTCCTCGGCGAGATCCTGTCGAAGCGTTGGACCGAGACCGCAATACCGGTGATCCTGCTTTTGATCGTCGGCTTCGCGCTCAGCCGTTCCATCGATCACTTCCTGTCGCCGTCGAGCCTCGCCGACACCGCGCGGCAGGCCGGCGAGATCGGCTTCATCGGCCTCGGCATGGCGCTGGTCGTCATCGTCGGCGGCATCGATCTGTCGGTCGGCTCGATCTTCGCGCTGACGGATTTCTGCGCGCTTTATCTGCTCGACGTGCTGAACTGGCCGGTACCCGCGGTGGTGGTCGCCACCCTCGTCTGCGGTGCACTGCTCGGCGCCGTCAACGGCGTCCTGATCGGCTACTTGCGGCTCCGCGCCTTCATCACCACGCTGATCACCTTGATCATCTACCGCTCGGCGTTCGATCTGTTGATCCAGCGCTACTCCAATTCGATCGCCGCGGCCTTCCCCGACATCCCGTCCTGGAATTTCATCGGCGGCGGCGACGTGTTCGGCATTCCGAGCGTCGCCTTGGTCTACATCGCGATCGCGATCTTCGGCCATATCTTCATGACCCGGCTGCGCCCGGGCTGGCACATCACCGCGATCGGCGGCTCGCGCCGTTCGGCCTACAATTCCGGCATTCCGGTCCGCCGCACCATCGCGCTCTGCTATGTCGCAAGCGGCGTGCTGACCAGCATCGCCGCGCTGTTCTTCGCGGCCCGGCTCGGCACCGTCGGCGGCGACATCGGCGTCGGCCTCGAGGTGATCGTGCTGACCGCGACCGTGCTGGGCGGCATCACGCTCGGCGGCGGCAAGGGCTCGGTCGCCAAATCGCTGGTCGGCGTGCTGATCGTGCTCTTGATCACCAACGGCCTGACCACGCTCAATGCGCGCGGCGGCATCAACCGCATGGCGCTGGCCGGTATCCTGCTGGTCGCCGCGATGGTCGACATCCGCTGGCAGAAGAACCGCACCCGCATCATCAGCAAGGTCTATGTCGCGCCGACCTATCACGCGCTGCCGCCGCCGCCGGCAACCGAGATCGGCCAGGGCGGCCCGTTCGAGCAGAACGACAAGCTGCGTGACGTCGAACTGATCGGGCTCGGCCGCATCGAGGCGCCGGAGGACGTGATCCTCGATCGCAACAACAATCTCTACGCCGGCTCGCGCCATGGCGACATCATGCGCTTCTTCGCGCCCGACTATCAGCGGATGGAGGTGTTCGCCCATATCGGCGGTCAGCCGCTCGGCATGGCGTTCGACCGGCAGGACAATCTCTATGTCTGCATCGGGGGCATGGGGCTGTATCGGATCAAGCCCGACGGCACCGTGGAGAAGGCGACCGACGAGACCAATCGCAGCATGCATTCGGTGAATGACGACAGCCGCCTGCGGCTCGCCGACGACCTCGACATCACCGACGACGGCCTGATCTTCTTCTCGGAAGCCACCGTGCGCTACGAGATGGACGAATGGCCGATCGACGGGCTCGAGGCGCGCGGCAACGGCCGCATCATCTGCTACGACACCAAGACCGGCGCGACGCACACGGCGCTGCGCGGCCTCAAATTTCCCAACGGTATCTGCGTCGCCAGCGACGGCCAATCGATCCTGTTCGCCGAAACCTTCGGCTGCTCGATCAAGCGGCTGTGGTTCGCGGGGCCGAAGAAGGGCCAGGTCGAGGTGGTGATGGACAATCTGCCGGGCTATCCTGATAACATCAACCTCGCCTCCGACGGCAATTACTGGCTGGCGCTGGTCGGCATGCGCAGCCCCTCGCTCGACCTCGCCTGGAAGATGCCGGGCTTCCGGCGCCGCATGGCCAAGCGCGTCCCGGTCGACGAATGGCTGTTCCCGAACATCAACACCGGTTGCGTCGTCAAGTTCAACGAGCAGGGCAAGATCCTCGAATCGTTCTGGGACCTGCGTGGCGAGAACCATCCGATGATCACCTCGATGCGCGAGCATCGCGGTTATCTCTATCTCGGCGGCATCATGAACAACCGGATCGGCCGCTACAAGCTGGAGAACGCGGACCCGAACTTCGTGCAGTATGACAAGCGCTGGGGGAAGCTGTCGTGATCGCGGCCGTCAGGGAATTCGCCAACCGCTTTCTCGGCCGCGGCGAGGCCACCATCACCGTGCCGTCGTTCGACGGCGCGCTGAAGCCGAACCAGAAACTGGAATCTGCGACCACCTTGCTGGAATGCGAGGCGCTAGAGGATCTCGCAACCGACGGCCGCAACCTCTATGTCGCCGACGGCCGGCGTCTGCTGCGCCTCGACGGAGGCGGAGCGGCCGAGCTGCGCAGCTTCGAGCAGCCGATTTCGGCGCTCTGCGCGCTCACCGGCGGCGGCATCGCGGTCGCGCTCGGCGGCCGCGAGGTGCGGCTCTATACCAATCCCTCGTCGGGCGAGCCGAGCGTGACGTTCAGCGATGCAGCCTTCAACGCGATCAACGCGCTGACGCAGGCCGGCGACGGGACCCTGATCGCAACCGACGGCTCGGCGAGCTGCGGCATCGATGATTGGGCGCGCGACCTGATGGAGCTCAACCGGAGCGGCCGCGTGTTCCGGCTCGATCCCAGGACCAGGTCGGTGCAGCCGCTGGCGTCGAAGCTCGGCTACGCCTTCGGCGCCTGCGCGCGCGGCGATGGCGTGCTGGTCAGCGAGAGCTGGCGGCATCGCCTCGTCCTCGTCTCGAACGGGAGGCCGCCGCAGGTCGTGCTCGGCCACCTGCCCGTCTATCCGTCGCGGCTGTCGAAGGCCGCGGGCGGCGGCTATTGGCTCACCGCATTCACCGCGCGCACCCAGCTGATCGAGTTCGTGCTGCGCGAGCCGGCCTACCGGCGCCGCATGATGGCCGAGATCGACCCGGCCTATTGGGTGGCGCCGCGGCTGCGCTCGGGCTTCTCGTTCAAGGAGCCGATGCAGGGCGCCCACATCAAGACGATGGGCGTGATCAAACCGTGGGCGCCGCCGCGCTCCTATGGCCTCGTCATCCGGCTGAGCGAGGACGGCAAGCCAAAGTATTCGCTGCACAGCCGGGTCGACGGCGTCAATCACGGCGTCGTCGCGGCGCTCGAGCTGGGCGGCGACCTTGTGCTGATCGCCAAGGGACCGGGCCGCGTGCTGAAACTGCCCCTCGCCGGGCTCGCCGAGGAGGTCGGCTCATGAGCGACACCGTGCTTTCCCTGCGCAAGGCCACCAAGCTTTACGCCGGCGTGCCCGCCATCGAGGGCGTCGACTTCGATCTGCGCCGCGGCGAGATCCACGCGCTGGTCGGCGAGAACGGCGCCGGCAAGTCGACACTGACCAAGGTGATGGCCGGCGTCGTGACCTTGACCTCCGGCGGCATGAGTGTCGACGGCGCGGAGGTCGCGCCGCGGACGCCGCTCGAGGCCCGCAATCTCGGCATCGCCATGGTGTTCCAGGAGAACAGCCTGGTGCCGACCATGACGGTCGCGCAGAATCTGTTTCTCGGGCAGGAGAAATTCTACAACCGGCTGCGCGGCATCTACATCGCCGCCCAGCAATTCCTGCAATCGCTGAATTTCGACGTGACGCCGACCGCGACCGTCAGCGGGCTCGGCGCCGCCAAGAAGCAGATGGTGGAGATCGCGCGCGCGGTTCTGCACAAGGCCAAGGTCATCATCTTCGACGAGCCGACCGCGTCGCTGACGCCGGAAGAGAAGAAGTATTTCTTCGACCTGGTCCGTGACCTCAAGAAGCGCGGCGTCTCGATCATCTTCATTTCGCACGCGCTGGAAGAGGCTCTGCTGCTCGCCGACCGCATCACCGTGCTGCGCGACGGCAAGCACGTCATCACCGACGACGCCGCGAAATTCGATCGCGCGGCGATCGTGCAGGCGATGGTCGGACGCGACCTCTCCAACACGCTGTATGGCGCGCGGAAGACCAGCGTCCGGCCGGCGGGGACGCGCGTGCTCACGGTGCAAAACCTCAAGATGGCGCCGATGGTGAAGAACAATTCGCTGTCGGTATTCGCCGGGCAGATCACCGGCGTGTTCGGCCTGGTCGGCGCGGGCCGCACCGAGACCTTCAAGATCGTGTCCGGCGTGTTGAAACGCGACTTCTTCCACGGCGGCGAAATCATGCTGCACGACAAGCCGGTGCGCTACCGGGTTCCGGCGCCGGCGGTCAAGGCCGGCATTGCCTATGTGACCGAGGATCGCAAGGTCGAGGGCTTCTTCGAGACCGCCTCGATCGCCCGCAACATCTATCTCGGCCTGCTTTCCAAATTCCCCGGGGGCCGCATGATGTTGTCGCGGCGCGAGACCAATTCGGTCGGCAAGACCTGGACCCAGCGCCTCAAGGTTCGCGCCATCGGCGACGAGGCCAAGGTGGTCGAGCTGTCGGGCGGCAACCAGCAGAAGGTGGTGATCGCCAAATCGCTGGTGCAGGAGCCCGAGCTGATCATCTTCGACGAACCGACCCGCGGCGTCGACGTCGGCGCCATCGTCGAAATCCACGAGCTGATCAACCAGCTCGCAGACGAGGGCAAGGCGGTGGTGGTGATCTCGTCCTATCTGCCCGAGATCATGGCGCTGTCCGACCGCATCCTGGTCTCGCGCCAGGGCAAGGTGGTCGAGGAATTCTCCGCGCTCGAAGCCACCGAGGAGAAGATCATGTACGCGGCGATTCATTGATCGCCGCAACGGACATGCGTCACGGCCGGCTCGCCGCACGCAGCGCATTCATGCAAGCATCGCTCAAGCAGGTGCGGCGCGGGAAGCCGCCTGCTGCGGTCATGGTCGCGCGCTACTTCGGTCCGACGGTTCCAGTCACCTTCAGCCTCGCCGACCTCACCCAACCCGAGACGTCGTTGCCCGTCCCCGGATTGAGGTACATCACCGACGACCAGCCATCATTGGTTTGCGCATACGCGATCAGCGCGTCATTTGGAATGACGAACACCCCGCGGATCGGACAGTGCAGATTCGGTGCCGAGTAGAATTGCAGCCGTCCCGTGCCTGTCACCACATTGGCCAGCGGCGGCGACAGCATCGGGACGCGGCTGGTGCCGGTCTGCGGCTCCTTGCAGCTCGACGGCATCTGCGCGTGCACGGTCGCCCCCGGAGCCCCCAGGATCACGGCACACCAGACCATGCAGGCGACGACAAACCTGTCCGACATCACTGATCCTCCTGATTTCGCCAGTTGCGGCAACCGGCGAAGGGATTGATTCAGTTCGTGCCCGCGATGATGACGAGGTTGTTCAGGACAGGCGTGGAGCAGAAGGCGACGACGAGAGCGATGTTGTAAACGTTGTTGCTCCGCCAAAGCAGCCACGTGATCACGAACGTCAGGCCAAGCTTGGGCACCAGCCACCATACGCCGAACCATGTCTGCGCCAGATGCATGAACGGGTTCAACTCACCCAGTCCGAGACTCAGGATCACATTCGTCGACACGAGGTCGGCGTAACCCAGCAGCAGGGCGAGGAGCACCAGAAGACCCTTAACCCAATTCATTCCGAGACTCCCGATGCCAGTAATGCCGAAGATGCCGGATTGGCCAGATCACACTATTGATGATGTCCACGCGCTCGGCAGGCACGAGGCCCGTTGCAGGATATTCGTCCGGCTTCGGTACCCAGGCCGTGCCGAACAGAATGTCGAGGAGCGGAAAGCAGGCGGCGAAGTTTTTGTCCCTGTGCTCGGGAAGGACCGAGTGATGGATCCGGTGCCATTGCGGATTGTTGATCCATGTCACGTACCGACCGAGCGGAATGCGGACGTTGAGATGGGCACACGCATCGGGCATGAAGAAGATGAATCCCACCGCGATCACCATGTCCGGCGGGATGCGGAACAGGATCGCCATGATCGGAAGAAAGGCGTCGGACAACACCCGCTCCAGCCAGAAATGCCGGCCGCCGGTAATGAACGTCACGCCGTTCGCGCTGTGATGGAAGGAGTGCATCGCCCATAGAAAGGGGATCGCATGTTGAAGGCGATGGTATGCGTACTTGTAGAGATCGAATGCGACCACGATGATTGCGAGGGAGGCGTACCACCAGTAACCGTCGGTCGGCAGCTTGATCCAGCCGAGACCGGTATAGCTGGCAATTTTCCCCGCACTGATCGCCGCGATCGGAGCGAGCATGGACGACAACCCGAGGCTCACGATCACCGCGAGCCAATCATCGCGAAACTCGCCGTAGGGAACGTCCGCGATCGGCCATCTTTTTTCCAGGATGCGACTGGTGTAGACGATGCCCAGGAATACGGCCGCATAAAATACGGCGTTTGCGACGTCACTCTGCATGAGGGATGACTCGCCGGTTCAAAAGGACAGACAATAAGAATAAAAACATTTGTGTGCCTATAAGCTGAAAAAGCTTATTTTTTCTCAACGTTCCGGCGGCGGCAAGCAGGGTTTTTACGGGGGGCGGGTCCGAGTGGGGGCCCCGGGACAGGTTGCATCCAGACGGCGCTGGCGCCCATTTCTGGTCTGAGGAAGCCGACCGGTGTCGCCTTTCGACCCATTTCGCAAGTTTTCGCTGGCTCAGGCGGAGCCCGCCGTGCTTTGATCGCTGGCAATATTTTGAGAATATTTTGAGGGCATGCCTTGGCCTCCGATCGCATCGAGCGGCGATTGGCTGCAGTGCTAGCGGCCGACGTCGCTGGGTACAGCCGGCTGATGGGACGGGACGAGGAAGGCACGCTGACTTGCCTGAAGACCCTTGTAGGGACCATCGTTAATCCGGCAATAGCCGCCCATCGGGGCCGTGTCGTCAAGACAACGGGAGATGGCCTGCTCGTCGAGTTTGCGAGCGTCGTCGACGCGATACGCAGTGCCGTTGAAATTCAAAACACGTTGGCGGCGCGGACGATCGCCGTGCCGCTGGATCAAAAGATAGAATTTCGCATCGGCATTCATACCGGCGACATCATCATCGATCGAGACGATATTTTCGGGGATGCCGTCAACATCGCCGCTCGACTCGAAAGCATCGCCGAACCGGGCGGGATCTGCGTATCCGACGACGCCTACAGACAGATCAGAAGCAAGGTCGACATTGTCTTTGAAGATATGGGACTGCAGTCTCTGAAGAATATCGCCGAACCAATTCAGGCTTGGCGATCCCGGTTGAGCACTCAAACGCCATCCGACGAAAGGTCAGCTTCGGCTGCGGCCCATCCGCAGCCGCTCACTCTTCCTGACAAACCTTCGATCGCGGTGTTGCCGTTTCAGAACATGAGCGGCGATCCCGAGCAGGAGTATTTTGCTGACGGGATGGTTGAGGAGATCACGACGGCACTATCGCGCAGTCGCGCCCTTTTTGTCGTCGCACGCAACTCCGCCTTTACTTACAAGGGAAAGGCCATCGACATAAGCCGTGTCGGACGGGAGCTGGGAGTCCGCTATGTCCTCGAGGGCAGCGTGCGAAGGTCGGCCGACCGAATAAGAATAACGGGACAATTGATCGAGGTGACAAACCAGGCCCATATCTGGGCGGATCGCTTCGACGGATATCTAAACGACATTTTCGTGCTGCAAGATACGGTTGCATCAAGCGTAATCGGAGCGATCCTTCCCAACATCGAAAGGGCGGAGATTGCGCTTGCCGTTCGCAAGCCGCCTGCGAACCTCACCGCCTATGACCACTACCTTCGCGGCCTCTCGTCTTTATATCTGTTTACAAGAGAGGCGCATCGCGGGGCCCTGCCTCTTTTTGTGCGCGCCACCGAACTCGATCCGGGCTTTGCACTTGCCTACGCAGTACAAGCTGGATGGTACCTCACGGCCAAGGCCTTCGACTGGGTCAGCATCGGACGCGTCGAGATAGAACATGCCGAGCGAATCGCGCGCGAAGCATTGCGGCTGGGCGATGACGATCCGCGAGTGCTCGCTTTCGCGGGTCAAGTCTTGACCTATGTCGTGAAGAAGGTTGCGGAAGGCGAGGCACTCCTCTCGCGCGCAGTCAATCTGGACCCTAATCTTGCGACGGCGCGATTATGGCTCGGCGGAGCCAAGAATTTCCTCGGCGAGTATGATGAGGCGATCGAGCAGTTACACCTTGCATTGCGATTGAGCCCGCTCGATCCACGAACTTTCCTCGCCTATCAAGGATTGGCGAGTGCACACTTCCAGGCAGGACGATACGACGAGGCTTTGGTATGGGCGTCCGACGGTGTCCGGCGTTGGCCTGACTTTGTTCAACTCCATCGTCAGATGATGGCGGCTCTCGCGATGCTGGGCCGGATAGACGAAGCTACCAAATGCAGCGATCAGGTCCGTCGATTGAGCCCGGGCTTGACGATCGCGGAATACAAGAGAACGACGCCCTTTGTGCGCAGCGAGGATGTCGAGAAGGTCGCGGCGGCCTGGCGACTGTCCGGTATGCCCGAATAGATCCTCTGAAGCGCCCGACACCGACAGCCGATTCCCGGCCCGGTCTCACCCCGCATCCTGACCATCTTTCAACGTCGGCTTGCGACCCGGCGCCTCGGTCCAGGCCGCCATCGCGGGCAACCGGGTCGAGAACGGAAATGTTCGTGGTTTTGAACGAAAATGGCGCGCCCGGAACGATTCGAACGTCCGACCCTCAGATTCGTAGTCTGATGCTCTATCCAGCTGAGCTACGGGCGCATTTTCGCGGGAGGGCTTGAGCCCGCATGGCTCCGGGAGCCCCGGAACGTCGCGAAAGAGCGCTCTAGCTACAGGCTCCGGCTCCAGTTGGCAAGGTCTGGAAGTACCAATTTCGGCGCGGCTTTAGCCGCCCCGGAATACCGGAACGGCCCCTACGCCCTCGCCCGCTCGCTGCGGACCGACAGCAGTTCCACCGGACGATCCGGGATCGAAATCCGGAAGGTGGCGCCGATGGTGCCCTCGACCAGATGGATGTGGCCGCCGTGAGCCCGGATCAGCTCGGCGGCAATCGCAAGGCCGAGTCCGCTGCCGCCGGGGCGGCCGGAGGTCTGGAACGCCTCGAACAGGTGCTCGCGCGCCTTGGCTGGAACGCCCGGACCGGTGTCGGAGACCTCGATGATCGCAACCGTCCCCTCGCGGCGACCGGTGATGCGGATCTGCTGCGCGCCGCCGTCGCTGGCCGGCCGGCTTTCCAGCGCCTGCGTCGCGTTGCGCACCAGATTGAGCAGCACGCGGAACAGCTGGTCCGGGTCGGCGTCGATGGTCAGGCCGCGCTCGATCGCGCTGATCCAGGTGATCGAGACATCGGTCGCAAGTCCCGCCGACTCCCGCACCTCGGCAACCGCGGGCTCCACCATGATCACGCGGCGATCAGGCGCCGCCTCCTGCGCGCGGCCATAGGAGAGTGTCGACTGGCAGAAGGCGATGGCGCGCTCCAGCGAGCGCAACAATTTCGGCGCAAAGCGCTGCACCCGCGGGTCGGGCACGCTGGCGAGCTGGTCCGACAGCAATTGCGAGGACGCCAGCAGATTGCGCAAATCATGGTTGATCTTGGAGACGGCGAGCCCGAGCGCGGCAAGCCGGCTCTTCTGATGCAGCATCGAGACGAGGTCGCGCTGCATGTCCGACAGCTCGCGCTCGGCAACGCCGATCTCGTCGCCGCGCTGGCTCGGCACGATGATTCGCGCCGAACTCTCCGGATTCTCGTGGAAGCCGACCAGGCTCGCGGTCAGCCGCCGCATCGGGCGCACGAACAGATAATGCAGCGCCAGATAGACCAGGCCGGCGGTCAGGCCGGCAATCAACAGCGCGACGACGAGGACGTTGCGCGAGAAGCGGTACATCGCCTGCCGCAGCGGCTTCTCGTCGATCACGACCTCGATGAATTGCGCCTGGCCCGGCGCGGGTCCGACCACGCGGATGGTCTGGTCGCCATGCTCCAGCATGATCTCGAAGGCATCGACGATCGCCGACCACACCGTCATGGTCCGCATGTCGACGTCATGGTCGATCGCGGCCGGCAGGTCGGCGCTGGCGAGCAGCCGGCGCTGCTGTCCCAATTTGATGGCGACGGCACGGGCGCCGATGCTGGTCAGTATCTGCCGCGCCAGCGATTCCGGCACCAGGCCGGACGGGGCGGCATCAAGCACCAGCGCAGCGGTATTGGCGGCGGCCAGGCGGTCATTGAGCCGGTTCATCCGGAAGTTGGCGATGGCCGGGACGTAGATCAGGAGCCCGGCGATCATCACCAGGGGAATCGTCAGCAGCAAAAGCTTGCCCGACAGCCCGAGCCGGGGGGACGGCTTGGGCCGCTGCTTCTGCGCGGTCGCCTGATCGTCAGTTAGAGCCACAAGATAAGGCCTTGTTTGGCTTAGGGGTCGGAAGATGGGGCCCGGCCCCCAAGCCGGTCAAATTACGGATCGCTAATGTGGGCGGTTCCCCGAACGCCCCAAAGCGTCTCCATACCGTCAATTACCCCGCGAAATCAGATATATTCGCCCCAATTGCGACGTTTCGAAGAAGCCTTTTTGCGACGCCCTGTGACATTGACGAAAACAGGGCGCTCCCTTATAAGCCGCGCCAACTGTCCGCGATGGCCCGGTTCTTGACCCGGGGGCGGCTCCTTGGGGCCGTCAACGGCTCGTTTGGGCCTGCCAGCATCACCGGATTCCATCTCAATACAACGGCAAATTGCCCGGTCAGCGGAGAATTACCCGTGAAGCGGACTTATCAACCCAGCAAACTGGTGCGCAAGCGCCGTCACGGCTTCCGCGCCCGCCTCGCCACGGCCGGCGGCCGTAAGGTCCTCGCTGCGCGCCGCGCGCGTGGCCGCAAGCGCCTGAGCGCCTGAGCCCGGACGTCTCCTCTCCGGAGATACCCATTATGGATCGGCTGAGGCAGCGGGCGGATTTCCTCGCCGTTGCCAATGGCGCACGGGCGAATACCGCAGCTTTTGTGCTGCAGGGCCGCCGCCGCGACGATCAGGGCCCGATCCGCGTCGGCTATACCGTCACCAAGAAGAACGGCACCGCGACCGAGCGCAACCGCATCCGCCGCCGGCTTCGCGAAGTGATGAGACAGGTCGACGCCGTATTCATGCGGCCGCACCATGATTATGTGCTAGTGGGCCGTCGTGACGCGCTGACCCGCGACTTCGCGACCATGCTTGACGACCTGCGGTCGGCGCTGCGCCGCCTCGACCGGCCTGCGCCCAAGACGGGTAATAACAAGACGGGTACCAACAAGGCGGGTAACAAAAGCGCGCCCAATCCGAATGGAATGACGAGACCCTAAGAGATGTCCGACAACCGCAACACGATCCTTGCCGTCATTCTGTCCGGCCTCGTCCTGATCGCCTGGCAATACTTCTACAATGTGCCGCAGATGGAGAAGCAGCGCGAGGCGCAGCGCCAGGCGGAGTTGCAGAAGCCGGCGCCGCAGGCGACTCCGGGTGCTGCTCCTGGCGCTACTCCCGGCGCCGCTCCGGGAACCTCGGCAACCCCCTCTCCGGCCCCCGGCGCGCCTGCTGCTGACGCTCCGGTCGCGAGCCGCGAGACGGTGCTTGCCTCCGGCCCGCGCATCAAGATCGAGACCCCGCGCGTCACCGGCAGCATCGCGCTGAAGGGCGCCCGGATCGACGACCTGGCGCTGGTTCAGTTCCGCGAGACGGTCGATCCCAAATCGCCGGCTGTCGTGCTGCTTTCGCCGTCGGGCACGGCCGAGCCTTATTATGCCGAGTTCCTGTGGCTGACCGCCAACGGCTCATCGGTGAAGACGCCGAACGCCGAAACCGTCTGGCAGCAGGAGGGATCGAACAGCCTGTCGCCGAGCACCCCGGTGATTCTGAAATACGAGAACGGCCAGGGCCTGACCTTCCGCCGCACCATCTCGATCGACGATCGCTACCTCTTCAGCATCAAGGACGAGGTCATCAATCAAGGCAGCGCGCCGGTGACGCTGTATCCGTTCGGGCTGATCTCGCGCGGCGGCAAGCCGCCGGTCTCCGGCTACGCGATCCTGCACGAAGGCCCGATCGGCTATCTCGGCGAACACGGCCTGCAGGAATTCAGCTACAAGAACATCGACGAGGCCAAGACCCCGACCGGCGGAAATTCGCGCGGCATCGTGTTCACGAAGGTCACCGACGGCTGGCTCGGCATCACCGACAAATACTGGGCCACGGCACTATTGCCGGAGACCACCGCAACGCTCGAAAGCGCCCGCTTCACCACCGGCGACAAGCGCTACCAGACCGACTACATGCTCGGCGCGCAGACCATTCCGATCGGCGGCACCGGCGTCGCCAACGGGCGGCTGTTCGCCGGCGCGAAGGAGGCCGCCACGGTCGGCCTCAACTTCCCGCTGGTCGGCTTCGGCGGTTACAACAAGCAGCTCGGCCTCAACCATTTCGATCTCCTGATCGACTGGGGCCACTTCTACTTCATCACCAAGCCGATGTTCCTGGCGCTCGACTGGTTCTATCGCCTGGTCGGCAATTTCGGCATCGCGATCCTCTTGGTGACCGTGATCGTGAAGCTGTTGTTCTTCCCGCTCGCCAACAAGTCCTACGCCTCGATGGCGAAGATGAAGTCGGTGCAGCCGCAGCTGCAGGCGCTGAAGGAACGCTATCCTGACGACCGCGTGAAGCAGCAGCAGGAGATGATGGAGATCTACAAGAAGGAGAAGATCAACCCGATCGCGGGCTGTCTTCCCGTCGCCTTGCAGATCCCGGTGTTCTTCTCGCTCTACAAGGTGCTGTTCATCACCATCGAAATGCGGCATGCGCCGTTCTTCGGCTGGATCAAGGACCTCTCGGCGCCCGATCCGACCAACCTGTTTACGCTGTTCGGCCTCATTCCGTTCGATCCGATCGCGCTGCTCGGACCGCATTTCGGCTCCTATCTGGTGATGGGCATCTGGCCGATCATCATGGGCATCACGATGTGGGTCCAGATGAAGCTCAATCCGGCGCCGCCGGATCCGACCCAGAAGATGATCTTCGACTGGATGCCGCTGATCTTCACCTTCATGCTGGCAGGCTTCCCGGCGGGTCTCGTGATCTACTGGGCCTGGAACAACCTGCTGTCGGTGCTGCAGCAGAGCTACATCATGAGGCGCAACGGCGTGAAGGTGGAGCTGTTCGACAATCTGAAGTCGACGTTTCAAAAAAAAAGCGTGACGACTGAGACAAAGAAGGCGACGTAGCTTCCAGCAACAGCGCTTCGTCACCATGTCATGCCCGGCCTTGTGCCGGGCATCGACGTATTGGAGGGCGGCCAGCGCGTCTTCGAGCGAAGCGGGCGACCTTCGATTCAATCAGAACCGAGGCTCTGGACATTGACCTGGATGGCCGGGTCGTCCTACGCCAAGGACCCGCCTTGGGCCTTTGCCCGGCCGCCACGAGATGGAATCCTTCGCATGAGCACCGAACCCGATGCGGCGCTGATCGAGCAAGGCCGAAAACTGTTCGCCGGCGACTGGCGCTTCATCTGGGCCTCGCCCTCGATCGAGACGCTGCCGCCGATGGCCGGCCTCGAGGTCGCCTTTGCCGGCCGCTCCAATGTCGGCAAGTCGAGCCTGATCAACGCGCTGACCGGCCGCGGCAACCTGGCGCGCACCTCGCACACGCCGGGGCGAACCCAGGAGCTGATCTTCTTCGAGGGGCCGGAGAAGGCGGGCTTCCGCCTTGTCGACATGCCCGGCTACGGCTACGCCTCGGCGCCGAAGACCAAGGTGGCGTCATGGACGGCGCTGATCCACAAATTCCTGCTCGGGCGCGCGACACTGGCGCGGGTCTACGTGCTGATCGACGCGCGCCACGGCATCAAGGACGTCGATCTCGACGTGCTGAAGACGCTGGACAAGTCCGCGGTCAGCTATCAGGTCGTGCTGACCAAGGCCGACCAGGTGAAGGCCGGCGAACTCAAGACCGTCATCGCCGACACGTCAGCAACGCTCGCAAAGCATCCAGCCGCCTTCCCCGAAATGCTGGTGACCTCGTCGCGCACCGGCGACGGCATGCCGGAGCTGCGTGCCGCCATGGTGCGCTTGATCGAGGAACGGCGCTGATGAGCGGCGCATCCCGCCTCCTGATCGGCCTTGCCGCCATCATGGGCGCCTGTGGCGTGATGCTGGCGGCGGCCGCAGCCCATCTGCCTGATGCCACGCGGCTGGCGGCGGCATCCTCGATGCTGCTGTTCCATGCACCCGCCGTCGTCGCGGCCATCGCGGTCGCGGATCGCGCGATCATCCATGCGAAGCTCGCAGTCGCGGCGGCGGCCGGGTTCGTCATCGCGGCGTCACTGTTCGCAGGCGACCTCGTGCTGCGCCAATATGCCGGCCATGGATTGTTTCCGATGGCTGCGCCGACCGGCGGAACGCTCTTGATCCTGAGCTGGCTGGTGCTGGCGGTCGCGGCGGTGTGGCCGAAGCGGTGATGACCGCCATACTTCCTTCTCCCCTTGTGGGAGAAGGTGGCGCGGATGCAATCCGCGCCGGATGAGGGGTCTCTATCCGCGGAGTCAGACCCCTCACCCGTCTCAATCGCGCGTTGCGCGATTGATCCACCCTCTCCCACAGGGGGAGAGGGCTGAAGACCGCTTTGCGCCCTGCCCGCCAATCAGATAGAACCGCGCCACCCCTCCGCTGACGACGAGACCAGCCCCATGACTGACCAGCACATCAGCCCGCTCGATCAGGCCCGCATCCTGTCCGAGGCGCTGCCACACATGCAGGAATATGACGAGGAAACCATCGTCATTAAATATGGCGGCCATGCCATGGGCGCCGAGGACACCGCGAAGGCGTTCGCGCGCGACATCGTGCTGCTCGAGCAGACCGCGATCAATCCGGTGGTCGTGCATGGCGGCGGGCCGCAGATCGCGACCATGCTGAAGCGCCTCGGCATCCAGTCGGAATTCGCCGCGGGCCTGCGCATCACCGACGCCGCGACCATCGAGATCGTCGAGATGGTGCTGGCGGGCTCGGTCAACAAGCAGATCGTCGGCTACATCAACGAAGCCGGCGGCAAGGCCGTGGGCCTCTCCGGCAAGGACGGCAACATGGTGAAGGCGTCGAAGACGACGCGCACCATGGTCGATCCGGATTCCAACATCGAGAAGGCCATCGACCTCGGCTTCGTCGGCGATCCCGAAAAGGTCGACCTCACGCTGCTCAATCAGCTGATCGGCTATGAGCTGATCCCGGTGCTGGCGCCGCTCGCGACCTCGCAGGACGGCCAGACCCTGAACATCAACGCCGACACCTTCGCCGGCGCGATCGCGGGCGCGCTGAAGGCCAAGCGCCTGCTGCTGCTGACCGACGTGCCGGGCGTGCTCGACAAGTCCAAGAAGCTGATTCCGGACCTGTCGATCAAGGAAGCCCGCAAGCTGATCGCCGACGGCACGATTTCCGGCGGCATGATCCCGAAGGTCGAGACCTGCATCTACGCGCTCGAACAGGGCGTGCAGGGCGTCGTGATCATCGACGGCAAGACGCAGCACGCGGTGCTGCTCGAGCTCTTCACCAACCAGGGCACCGGCACGCTGATCCATAAGTAATGGCAGACGCGGGACACACGGCGAGGATCCCTCGCCGGTCGCCGGCGGCGCGGCTCGCGATGGCGCTGCCGGCCGCGCTGGTGTCGTTCCTGTTCTCGGCGGCGCCGGCGCATGCCGACCTCAAGCTCTGCAACCGCATGAGCTATGTGATCGAGGCCGCGATCGGCATCGACGACAAGGCCGCAACCGCGACACGCGGCTGGTTTCGAATTGATCCGGCGAGCTGCCGGGTCGTGGTGCAGGGCGCGCTCACCGCCGACCGCGTGCTGCTCAATGCGCGGGCGCTCGGCGTCTACGGCGCTTCGCCGATCCCGCAGAACGGCACCGACACGCTCTGCGTGGCGCAGGACAATTTTGTGATCGCCGCCGCGCGGCAATGCCGCTCCGGCCAGATGCCCGCGCAATTCACCCAGATCACGCCGACGAAGACCGACGACGGCAATCTGGTCGCCTATCTCGCCGAAGACAGCGAATATGACGACGAGCAGGCGCGCCTCGCCGGCATCCAGCGCCTCTTGGTGATCGCGGGCTACGATGCGGCGCCGATCGACGGCGTCGACGGGCCGAAGACCCAGAGTGCGCTGTCGGCGTTCCTCAGGAGTCGCGGGCTCGCCGGCGACATCGTGCAGTCGCCGAATTTCTTCGCCACCATGATCGATGCCGTGCAGAAGCCGTCGCCATCGGGGCTGACCTGGTGCAACGACACGCCGCACAAGGTGATGGCCGCGGTTGCAACCGACGACGGCAAGGTGGTGACCAGCCGCGGCTGGTATCGCATCGACCCCGGCAAGTGCCTGCATCCGGACGTGTCAGGCACACCGAAGCAGATCTATTCGTTTGCCGAAGCGGTCGACAACGACAACCGCGCCATCCGCATCAAGGACAAGCCGCTGAACTGGGGCGGCGGGGTCCAGCTCTGCACCCGCGAAAGCAAGTTCGAGATCAACGAACAGGGCGACTGCAGCACCCGCGGCCTCGCCGCGCTCGGCTTCACCACCGTCGACATGACCAGCGGCGGCAAGACGCTGCGCTTTGCGATGCCGTGATGAAGACAACGGCGCCACAAACACCACAGTCGTCCTGGCGAAATCCAGGACCCATAACCACAGGATTGCGTTTGGCGAAGAACGACGAGCATCGTGCCACATTGATAGATTCCGCGGTATGGGTCCTGGCTTTCGCCAGGACGACAGCGGAAGACCGGGCGATCGCGCCGACACGCGGAGAAAGCCATGACTAAAACTGCCCGCAGCTTCGGCCATGTCGAGACCTGGGTGTTCGACCTCGACAACACGCTGTACCCGCATCACGTCAACCTGTGGCAGCAGGTCGATGCGCGGATCGGCGAGTTCGTCAGCAACTGGCTGAAAATCTCGCCCGAGGAAGCGCGGCGGCTGCAGAAGGACTACTATCTGCGCTACGGCACCACGATGCGCGGCATGATGACCGAGCACGGCGTGCAGGCCGACGACTATCTCGCTTATGTGCACAAGATCGACCACTCGCCGCTACAACCCAATCCGGCGATGGGAGCCGCGATCGCAAAACTGCCGGGGCGCAAGCTGATCCTGACCAACGGCTCGGTCGACCATGTCGACGCGGTGCTGGGCCGGCTCGGCATCAGCAACCATTTCGACGGCGTGTTCGACATCATCGCCGCCGATCTCGAGCCGAAGCCGGCGCCGCAGACCTACCAGAAGTTCCTCAGACTCCACGACGTCGATCCGGCGAAGGCTGCGATGTTCGAGGACCTCGCGCGCAACCTCGTGGTGCCGCATGAACTCGGCATGACCACCGTGCTGGTCGTGCCCGACGGCAGCCAGGAGGTGGTACGCGAGACCTGGGAGCTCGAAGGCCGCGACGCCGCTTATGTCGACCATGTCACGGATGATCTCACCGGCTTCTTGCAGCGGCTGAAGCCGTAGCCTCTCGACAGATGTCGTCCCGGCGAAAGCCGGCAACTGTTATGTTGGTTTGGTCTGCAGGTACGGCTTTCGGTCTCGCATCATGGCATTGAGGACCGTGAGCAGCTTCCTGGCGACGGCGATGAGGGCGAGCTTGGCTGGTTTTCCGGCCTGTCGCAGCCGTGCATAGAAGGCCTTGAACGGATCAGCTCTGCGAACTGCGTTGAGGGCCGCCATATAAAGGCGTCACGAACGCGCTTTCGGCCGCCCGCAATCTTGCGCTTGCCGCGGAAGGCGCCGCTGTCGACGTTGAAGGGAGCAAGGCCAGCGAGCGCTGCGAGTTGTTTCGGTCCGACCCGCCCGAGTTCCGGCATCTGCGCGATGAGCTGCATGCAGGCCACGGGACCCACGCCGGGCAGCGAACGCATTAACTTCGCATCGTCCGCGATCTCCGCTTCGGCTTTAATCAATGCGCTGATGTCGGCCTCGATCTCGGCGATCTCGCTGTCGAGGACCTCGATGAGGCGGCCGATGCGTTCGGCCATGGCGCGATCGTCGGCCTCGCTGCGCCGGTTCTTCTCCTGGGCGCGCATGAGGACCAGCTGATCCCGCCGTTTTGCAAGCCTCGCCAAGGCGCCCCGTGCAGGATCGGCGACCTGCTCGGGGGCGGGCTGCATGGCCCGCGCAAAGGCCGCCAGCATCCGCGCATCGATCGGATCGGTCTTGGCGAGTAGGCCGCTGGCCCGTGCAAAGTCGCGGGCACGGGCCGGGTTGATCCGTGCGAACTGGATCCCGGCCTGACGCAGCGCCTCGCGAAGCGCGAGGTCATAGATACCCGTCGCCTCGAAGACGACCAGCGCATCGCATTGCCAACGCGCCACCTGCTGTGTGATGGCCTGTGTCGCGTTGGCAATGCGCCGCGGCACGCCGTCAGCCTCATCAAAGATATCGAGGTGGTTTTTGGAGATGTCGATTCCGACGTAACGAAGAGCTATGATCACGGTGCCTGTCCCTGTGATGCGAGGTCTGTTGGCGCAGCCTCGTGCAACTGTTCAGGTTGATAGATGGAACGGGCGGGAGACCGAGCCGGCTCACGGCGTCAAGCGCCAAGGACCCAACGGCTTCCCGCCCACCCTCATCCTGACAGACTTCCAAGACACAGGGACCCATAACCACCAATCTGCGCTTGGCTACTCGCTGTGGCCCCAGCGTGCCGCAACGCTGGCATTCGTGGTTATGGGCCCCGCTCGCGCTGCGCTTGGCCGGGACGACGGGAGGAGAGAGTCGGCTTGGCAGGAAGGAGTTTGCCTTGACTCGGCGGCCCCAAATTCCGAAAAAGCCCTGCAAAATTCCCGCCATATCCCCGATACGCCCAAGGATTGTCCTGATGTCGCTGTCCGCCCTCGAAACCACCGTCAACACCGCGTTCGACGCCCGCGAAGGCATTTCGACCTCGACCAAGGGTGAGGTCCGCGAGGCGGTCGACCACGCGCTGGAGCTGCTCGACAAGGGCGAGGCCCGCGTCGCCGAGCGCGAGACGAGCGGCAAGTGGAAGGTCAACCAGTGGCTGAAGAAGGCCGTGCTGCTGTCGTTCCGCCTCAACGACATGGGCCAGATCGCGGGCGGCCCGGGCAAGGCATCGTGGTGGGACAAGGTGCCGTCGAAGTTCGAGGGCTGGGGCGAGAACCGTTTCCGCGACGCCGGCTTCCGCGCCGTGCCGGGCGCGATCGTGCGCCGCTCGGCCTTCATCGCCCGCAACGTCGTGCTGATGCCCTCCTTCGTCAATCTCGGCGCCTATGTCGATGAAGCCACCATGATCGACACCTGGTCGACGGTCGGCTCCTGCGCCCAGATCGGCAAGCGCGTCCACATTTCCGGCGGCGTCGGTATCGGCGGCGTGCTCGAGCCGCTGCAGGCCGAGCCGGTGATCGTCGAGGACGATTGCTTCATCGGCGCGCGCTCGGAGGTCGCCGAGGGCGTGATCGTGCGCAAGGGCGCGGTGCTGTCGATGGGCGTGTTCCTCGGCGCCTCCACCAAGATCGTCGACCGCGAGACCGGTGAAATCTTCGTCGGCGAGGTCCCGGAATATGCCGTCGTAGTGCCCGGCACCCTGCCGGCCAAGCCGCTGAAGAACGGCCAGCCGGGACCTGCCACCGCCTGCGCCGTGATCGTCAAGCGCGTCGACGAGCGCACCCGCGCCAAGACCAGCATCAACGAGCTGCTGCGGGACTGATCGGTCTTTCGCCGCGAGATCAGTCCGTCACCGTCACCGTCACCCTGAGGAGCCTGCGAAGCAGGCGTCTCGAAGGGTCGACGGCCACCAGCGGGGCCGTGCATCCTTCGAGGCTCGCCCAGCGGCGCAATTGCGCCGCAAGGCTCGCACCTCAGGATGACGGGTCTGGACTGATCGAACCAATTTCGATCTGACGCCGACATATCTCCGGGCCGCGAAGAATTGCCGCAGCCCGGAGTTTATTTTCATGGACTGGGCCAACTACCTGTTCGGCTTCAAGGGCCGCGTCAACCGGGCCAAATTCTGGCTCGCAGGGCTGATCATCGTCTGCTGGATGATGTTCCTGGCCTTGCTGGCGGTCTCGGCCGGCCTCGGCGGCAAGAACGGGTTCAGCTTCAATGTCGACGACATCTTTCGGGCCTTCGACCCCGACAGCTACAAGTCGCTGAGCTGGGCCGGATTGCCGGCATTGCTGGTCAAGGCCTGCGGAACGTTCTTGTTCGTTTGGGTCTATGTCGCTGTCTCGATCAAACGCCTGCACGACCGCGACAAAAGCAGCTGGTGGATGGTCCCGTTTTTCGCGATCCCGGGTCTGATGAGCCAGTTCTCGGACCGGCTCCCCGATGAATCCTATTGGGTGGTGGCCGCGGGAACGATCGTCTTCGTGCTCTATGTCTGGGGCTTCATCGAGCTCGCCTTTCTGCCCGGCACCAGCTATCCCAATCGCTACGGCCCCAACCCGCTTGGGAAAACCCATGTGCGGCAAAGCCGCGACAGCGGGTCGCGCTCCGCGCGCGGCTGGGACCAGCAGAGCGAGCTCGATACCGTGCCGCACAAAGCTGGTCCCCCCGCCGTGTGACGTGTTAAGCGAGGCGCATGAGTGATGCCGTCTCGATTACCCGCGATCTCGTTCGCTGCCCCTCCGTCACCCCGGCCGACGCCGGCGCGCTTGGCGTTCTCGAAAACCTGCTGAAAACCGCAGGCTTCGAGGTCCACCGCGTGACCTTCTCCGAGCCCGGCACCGCCGATATCGACAATCTCTACGCCCGTATCGGCAGCTCGGCGCCGCATATCACCTTCGCCGGCCACACCGACGTGGTGCCGCCCGGCGATGAAGCCGCGTGGACGCTCGGCGCGTTCTCCGGCGAGGTCAAGGACGGTTATCTCTATGGCCGCGGCGCCGTCGACATGAAGGGCGGCATCGCCTGCAGCGTCGCCGCGGTGCTGCAATATCTGCAGGACCATGGCGGCAAGCCACAAGAGAATGGCAACGGCTCGATCTCCTTCCTGATCACCGGCGATGAGGAAGACGTCTCGATCAACGGCACCGTCAAGCTGCTCAAATGGTGCGCCGAGCGCGGCGAGACATTCGATCATTGCGTGCTCGGCGAGCCTTCGAATGTCGAAGTGCTCGGCGACATGATCAAGATCGGCCGGCGCGGCTCGCAATCCGGCACGCTGGTCGTCGACGGCATGCAGGGCCATGTCGCCTATCCGCACCGCGCCTCCAATCCGGTGCCTGATATCTCGCGGCTGATCGTAGCGCTGAGCGACGAGCCGCTCGATCTCGGCAGCGCGCAGTTCCAGGCCAGCAACCTCGAATTCACCACGGTCGATGTCGGCAACACCGCGAGCAACGTGATCCCCGGCCAGGCGCGGGCAAAATTCAACATCCGCTACAACGACAACCACACCCAGGAGAGCCTGCGCCAGCTGGTCGACGAACGGCTGGTGAAAGCCTGCGGCAACCGCATTCGCGCCCACATCGATTGGCAACCGTCGAACTCGAACGTGTTCGTCACCCAGCCCGGCCCGTTCACCGACCTCGCGGTCGCCGCGATCGAGGAGATCACCGGCCGCAGGCCGGAGCTATCGACCTCCGGCGGCACCTCGGACGCACGCTTCATCTCGAGCTATTGCCCAGTGATCGAGTTCGGCCTGGTCGGCCAGACCATGCATCAGGTCGATGAGCGCACGCCGGTGGCCGATCTGGAGAAGCTGACGCGGATCTATCGGGGCGTGCTGGACAGGTATTTCGGGTAGGTCAGCCGCCCGGCTGGACAAAAACATCGAAAACAACCCCATGCACAGTAGGGGTTGGGGCTACGAGCCATCCACCCGCACCAGATACAGCGTGGTATTTCGGGTAGGCTCACATCCGTAGGATGGGTAGAGCGCAGCGAAACCCATCATGGGCGCCGCGGATTCGAAGTAATGGGTTTCGCTTCGCTCTACCCATCCTACGAGATCATTCACACCGCCTAGTAATCCACCCGCATCAGATAGAGCCCGTCCGGTGGCGCCACGGGGCCGCAGGCGGCGCGGTTGCGGGCGGCGAGCGCACCCGCGAGGTCGTCTGCGCTCCAGCGGCCCTCGCCGACCCAGACCAGCGAGCCCACCATGGAGCGCACCTGGCTGTGCAGGAACGAGCGCGCCGACGTCACGATGTTGATGGCGGCACCGTCACGGGTGACGTCGAGCTGATCGAGCGTCTTCTCCGGCGACTTGGCCTGGCACTCGGTGTCGCGGAAGGTGGTGAAATCGTGCTTGCCGAGCAGGCGCTGCGCGGCGGCGTGCATCGCGTCAGCATCGAGCGCGCGCGGCACGCGCCAGACCCGGCCGATGTCGAGCGCGAGGTTCGCGCGCGTGTTGGTGATGCGATAGAGATAGTGCCGCCTGGTCGCGGAGAACCGCGCCTCGAAATCGTCGGGCACGATGTCAGCCGCGAGCACGCCGATCGGATTGGGCCGCAGATGCGCGTTCAGCCCGTCGCGAAAGCGACCGGGCGGAAAATGCTTGGCGATGTCGCAATGCGCGACCTGGCCGCGCGCATGCACGCCGGCGTCGGTACGCCCGGCGCCATGGACGCGCACGTCCTCGCCGCAGATCGCCTTGACCGCCGCCTCCAGCGCGCCCTGCACGGTCGGCGCAGTGTCCTGGATCTGCCAGCCGGAGAACGGCGTGCCGTCATATTCGATGGTGAGCTTGTAGCGGGGCATCAGCTAAGCCGCGCAGGCGGCTTCAACGGCGTGCCGCGCAGAAAATCCGCTGCCTTCATCGGCGCCTTGCCGGCGCGCTGCAGTTCGAGAATCCGGATCGCGCCGTCGCCGCAGGCGATCGCAAAATTGTCGTCGAGCACATCGCCCGGTGTGCCCGAGCCCTTGGCCAGCTCGCAGCGCAGGATCTTCAGCCGCACCGGCTCGCCTTCGCCGGTGAGCTCGCACCAGGCGCCGGGGAACGGCGAGAGCCCGTGAATGTGCCGCAGCACCGCATGCGCCGGCTGCTTCCAGTCGATCCGCGCCTCGGCCTTCTCGATCTTGGCCGCATAGGTGACGCCGTCCGCGCTCTGCTTCGTCAGCTGCAAGCCGCCGCGCCCGAGCGCCGCCAGCGCGCGCACCATCAGGTCGGCACCGAGCGGCGCCAGCGCGTCGTGCAGATCGGATGCCGTCATGCTGTCCGAGATCGGCAGCCGTTCGGCCATCGCGACGTCGCCGGTGTCGAGGCCGACATCCATCTTCATCACCATCACGCCGCTCTCGGCATCGCCCGCCATGATGGCGCGGTTGATCGGTGCGGCGCCGCGCCAGCGCGGCAGCAGCGAGGCATGCAGGTTGAAGCAGCCGAGCCTGGGCGCGTCGAGAATGGCCTGCGGCAGGATCATGCCATAGGCGACGACCACCGCGGCGTCTGCGTCATGCACGCGAAACTCTTCGAGCGCTTCCGGCGTTTTGAGGGTCTTCGGCGTCAGCACGGGAATGCCGAGGCGGCGCGCCTCCTGCTCGACCGGCGTCGGCTGCAGCTGCAGGCCGCGTCGCCCGCCCGGCTTCGGCGCGCGAGTATAGACCGCCACGACCTCATGGCCATGGGCCACGAGCTCCAGCAGCGTCGGCACCGCGAAATCGGGCGTGCCCATGAAGATCAGGCGGAGAGGCATGACGAGAACTCGGTCTGTTCCTCCCCTTGCGGGGAGAGGAATCGCATATGAAGCACGCGGGTCTATCCGCGAATTCGGTTGGCCTCTCCCGCTTGCGGGGGAGGCCGGATCGCATCGAAGATGCGATCCGGGTGGGGGCTATTTCAGCGATACGACTCGTGGAAAGACCCCCACCCCAACCCTCCCCCGCAAGCGGGAGAGGGAGTCGAGTGCCGATGGCGATCCTACTCCGCCGCGCGCTTGGCGGCCTTCTCGAATTTCTTGAAGACGCGGTCGCGCTTCAGTTTCGACAGATAGTCCACGAACAGCACGCCGTTGAGATGATCGATTTCGTGCTGGATGCAGGTGGCGTAGAGCCCCTCCGCATCCTCCTCATGCACCGTGCCGTCGAGATCGGTGAATCGCACGCGCACCCGCGCCGGGCGCTCGACCTCCTCGTAATATTCGGGGATCGACAGGCAACCCTCTTCGTACACCGACAGCTCTTCCGAACGCGCAATGATCTCCGGATTGATGAAGACGCGCGGCTTCGCCGTGGTCTCGCCGTTCTCGTCGCGCTTGGCGAGGTCCATGGTGATCAGCCGCAGTGGCTGCGCGACCTGGATCGCCGCGAGCCCGATGCCGGGCGCGTCATACATCGTCTCGAGCATGTCGTCGGCCAGCTTGCGGATCTCCGGCGTCACCTTCTCGATCGGTTTCGACACCAGCCGCAACTGCTTGTCCGGCAGGATGATAATTTCTCTTAATGCCATGGCGGCGATTTAAGCTGCTGACTTCATGGGGTCAATGCGCTCAGGAACCCGTTAGGACAACGTTAACCACGTTTCTTCACCCCGCATTAACCCGGAAAATCAGGGATGCATTTGCCATAAGCGTTCCCTCTTCGTTCGCGTCGGGCCGCGAATCGGCTACAACTGCCGGCATGAACGAGATTCTCCTCACGATTGGCGACCTTCCGGTCCGTGTCTCCGACGCATTGATCGGCCTTGGGGCGCTGGCGCTGATCCTGCTGCTCGCCATTGCGGTGGTGATCGCACGCGCCAGCCGGCGCGGCGCGGAACTCGCGATGGCCCAGGCCATCCGCGCCGACGAGCTGGAGGAGCGGCTCGCCGACATGCTGCGGGCCCAGAGCGAATCCTCCGGACGCGTGGACGCGATGACGCAGGCGCTGGCCGGCCGCCAGGCGGAGATGGCCCGGGCCGTCAACGAGCGGCTGGATTCGGTGACCCACCGGGTCGGCCAGTCGATGGAGCAATCGACCCGCAACACGATGGATTCACTGCGCGTGCTGCACGAGCGGCTCGGCATCATCGACCACGCGCACAAGAACCTCAACGAGCTCACCACCCAGGTGACGACGCTGCGCGACGTGCTCGCCAACAAGCAATCCCGCGGCGCGTTCGGCCAGGCGCGGATGGAGGCGATCGTCCAGGACGGCATGCCGAAGGGTTCGTTCGAGTTCCAGTACACGCTGACGTCGGGCAAGCGGCCGGACTGCGTCGTGTTCCTGCCCGACCAGCGCCCGCTCTGCATCGACGCGAAATTCCCGCTCGAGGCCATGACCGCGCTGCACGATGCGCGCAGCGACGAGGAGCGCAAATTCGCCAGCCAGCGGCTGCGCGCCGACGTGCTGAAGCATGTGAGCGACATCGCGGAGAAGTACCTGATCCCGGGCGAGACCCAGGACACCGCGCTGATGTTCGTGCCGTCGGAATCGGTCTATGCCGAGATCCATGACGGCTTCGACGACGTGATCCAGAAGGCCTATCGCGCCCGCGTCGTGCTGGTGTCGCCGTCACTCTTGATGCTGGCGATCCAGGTGATGCAGCAGATCCTGAAGGACGCCCGCATCCGCGACGCCGCCGACCAGATCCGCAACGAGGTGATGCATCTCGGCGACGACCTCGGCCGCCTGCGCGAGCGCGTGCTCAAGCTGCAGACCCATTTCGGCCAAGTGAACGAGGACGTCAGGCAGATCCTGATCTCCGCCGACAAGATCGAGAAACGCGCCGGCCGGATCGAGGAACTCGACTTCAGCAAGTCCGAGACCCCGATCGAGGTGCCGCGCTTCGTCAAGCCCAGCACGTCCGACCTGTTCCCCGCCCCGCGCAAGCTGCAGGCGGGGGAGTGATTGTTGTTTCTAGAAGTTGTCCGGCGTGCGCCACCTAATCGATGTCATCGCCCGACTTATCCCGAAATAGCCGCGGGTGGCGGATAGGCCTCTGGGATATTGGATCGCGCGGTCCATGTGCGCAATTGCGCACAGGCCGGGCGATGACAGTCTTTTTGAGGCTGATTCTGGCAACAACTTCTCTATGACGGCACCTAGCGATGTTGCCGACCAAAGATCGCACCACATAATCAGGTGTCATCGCCCGGCTTGACCGGGCGATCCAGTATCCCAGAGGCGGCAGATGGGGGCACGCAGCTACTACGTCTACATCCTCGCCAGCCATATCGGCGGCACGCTTTACATCGGTGTGACAAATGACCTCATTCGTCGCGTCGGCCAGCACAAGTTGAAGTTGGTCGAAGGCTTCACGGAAAAGTACGATGTCGTAAGGCTGGTCTATTTCGAGCAGTTCGATGATCCTGAGAACGCGATCCGACGCGAGAAGCGGCTGAAGAAATGGCGACGCGCTTGGAAGATTTCCCTAATCGAAAAAGACAATCCGGACTGGAACGATCTTTATCCCGAAATTGCCGCAGGTGGCGGATAGGCCTCTGGGATACTGGATCGCCCGGTCGAGCCGGGCGATGACAGTCTTTTTGGGGCCGAATCTGCTACCAACTCCTCTATGACAGCACCTGAAGCGACGTCAGACGCGTCTGCAAAGCCGGAGCCAAAGCCCGCCGCCACCTCCTGGCGCGACAGTTTTGCGGTGTACCTGCAGCCGCGGGTGCTGATCGTGCTGCTGCTGGGCTTCTCCTCGGGGCTGCCGCTGGCGCTGTCGGGCTCGACGCTGCAGGTCTGGATGAAGGAGGCCGGGGTCGATCTTGGCACCATCGGGCTGCTGGCGCTGATCGGCACGCCCTACACGCTGAAGTTCCTCTGGGCGCCGCTGGTCGACGCGCTGCACGTGCCGCTGTTCACGCAGATGTTCGGCCGCCGCCGCGGCTGGCTGCTGTTCTCGCAGTTGCTCTTGATCGCGGCGATCCTGGTGCTGGCGATGGCCGATCCGGCGCGCTCGCCGTGGTTCGCGGCCTTCGCCGCGCTGCTGGTCGCAACCGCTTCGTCGACGCAGGACATCGTGGTCGATGCCTTCCGCGTCGAAAGCCTGCCTGAAAGCGAGCAGGCCGCCGGCATGGCGTCCTATGTCGCGGCCTATCGCGTCGGCATGCTGGTCTCTACCGCCGGCGCGCTGTTCATCGTCAGCGGCTTCGAGTCCGCTGGCCTGGCGCGCCCGTCGGCCTGGATGTGGGGCTATGTGGTGATGGCCGCGCTGGTCGTGATCGGCATCGTCACCGCGCTCGCGGCGACCGAGCCGGCGCAATCGAAGGGCGCGGAGGCGGCCACGCACGCGCAGAACGCCGCGGAACGCGTATTGCACGCGGCGCTCGGCGCGTTCTCCGAGTTCCTCAGCCGCAAGGACGCCTTCGCCGCGCTCGCCTTTGTGGTGCTGTTCAAGTTCACCGACGCGTTTTCCGGCACCATGACCGCGCCGTTCGTGATCGACATCGGCTTTTCCAAGGTCGACTACGCGGCGATCGTGAAGGGTGTCGGCCTCGCCGCAACCCTGATCGGCGGCTTTGCCGGCGGCTTCGTGGCGCGGCGCTATTCGCTGGCGACCAGCCTGTGGATCGGCGGCGTGCTGCAGGCGGTCGCCAATCTCTCATTCTCCTGGCTCGCCCATGTCGGCGTCGATCAATGGGCGCTCGCGCTGGCGATCACTGCGGAGAACTTCACCAGCGCGATCGGCACCGTGATCTTCGTCGCCTATTTGTCGGCGCTGTGCCGCAATCCGCTGCACACCGCGACCCAGTACGCGCTGCTGACGGCGCTCGCCGCGGTCGGCCGCACCTATCTGTCATCGGGCGCCGGCTATGTCGCCAAGGCCGTCGGCTGGCAGGTGTTCTTCGTGATCTGCGTACTGGTCGCGATCCCGAGCCTGATCCTGCTCGCCTGGCTGCAGCGGCGCGGGCATTTCGACGAGTTGGGGCCGGTGAGGGTTTAGCTCAGCCCCCGTAGCCCGGATGGAGCGCAGCCAATCCGGGAGACCTCTCCACTGACGCGACCGTCCCGGATTTCGCTGCGCTCCATCCGGGCTACAGGCTCTCCGCGCGTCGTCCTGGCGAAAGCCAGGACCCATTACCCCAAATGCGAATTGTTGCGCGACGTTGGGGCCACGATCCATCCGACAACCAAAGCCGGTGGTTATGGGTCCTGGCCTTCGCCAGGACGACGATGAGGATGGGTGAGGCAGCTACTTCGCCACCACGCTCCACTTGGTGACGATGGCTTCGCTCATCTCGCCGGCGTCCTTGGCGCAGGCGACCTCGTCGACCTTCACCGAGATTTCCTTGCCGGAGAGGCTTTTGAGCTGCGCGGCCTGGGCGTCGTTGGTTGGAACGAGCTGGAAGGTTTCCGGCCCGGTTTCGAGATTGCACAGACCGTTCGGCGGCGGCAGGCGGCGCGGCTCGCTGGTGATCTGGTAGGTCGCGACGCGCTTGCCGCGGTTCTTCGCGTCGCGCACCTTCATGACGCCGAGTTCGCCCGACAGCACGTCGCCGGCGTGGATCATCTTGCCGGGCTTCTGCGGCGCGTCGGCCTGCTGTGCGATGGCGCAAGGCGCGGCGAACGTTGCCGCCAAAAGCGCAAAGCCCAAACGTACGCCGAACAAGCGTACGCCGAATCGGTGTGCCGTCATTGTCAGTGGTTCCGTATCTTGATTCGTCAGAGCGTGAATGACCGTCCCCGAATCGGCATCCACCCTACCATTTTGTTTCGGTGCGATCTTTTCGGATTGTAACCGATCGCTTGGCGCCCGACGCCGTGCTCGGCGCCGGCATCGCGCGCTAGAACAGCGTCCGCTGCCGCATGGCTGCAGATAGCGTACCTTCATCGAGGTAATCAAGCTCTCCGCCGACCGGCACGCCATGCGCGAGCCGCGTCACCCGCACATTGGCCTCCGACAACAGGTCGGTGATGTAATGCGCGGTGGTCTGGCCATCGACGGTCGCATTGAGCGCCAGGATGATCTCGCTGACCTCGGGCGCATGCGCGCGCGCCACCAGTTGATCGATGGTGAGATCCTGCGGACCGACGCCGTCGAGTGGCGACAGCGTTGCGCCGAGCACGTGATAGCGGCCATTGGTCGCATTGGCGCGTTCCAGCGCCCAGAGATCGGCGACGTCGGCGACCACGACGATGATCGAGGGATCGCGGCGCGTATCGGTGCACACCGTGCAGGGGTTTTGTGTATCGATGTTTCCGCAGGTCTTGCAGACCTGGATCTTGTCGATCGCGACCTGCAGCGCCGCGGTCAGCGGCGTCATCAGGGCTTCGCGCTTCTTGATCAGATGCAGCGCCGCGCGCCGCGCCGAACGGGGCCCGAGGCCCGGCAGCCGCGCCAGCAACTGGATCAGCCGTTCAATCTCGGGGCCGGCAACGCTTGCAGCCATTTAAGTCGGACCAAATCCCGGCGGCAGGCCGAGCCCGCCGGTGAGCGCCATCATCTTCTCCTGCATCGCGGTCTCGGCCTTGCGGCGGGCATCGCCATGCGCGGTGACCAGGAGATCCTCGAGCACCTCGCGTTCCTCCGGCTTCATCAGCGACGGATCGATCTTGATGCCCTTCACTTCCATCTTGGCGGTCATGCGCACCGTGACCAGACCGCCGCCGGAGATGCCTTCGACCTCGACATTGCCGAGCTGTTCCTGCATCTCCTGCATCTTGGATTGCAGCTGCGCTGCCTGCTTCATCATGCCGAGAAAATCAGCCATGCGTGCGTCCTTGTAGCCAAATATCAATCGTCGTCGCTGTCGGAAGTTTCAATCGGATCTTCGCCGGTCGCATCCGCAACCGGAACCTCGGCGGCAAGGCGGCGGACCTCGACCACCTTGGTGCCGGGGAAGCGCGCCAGCACCTCCTGCACGCGCGGATCGGCTTCCGCAGTGCGCTGATGCTCGCTGCGCGCCAATTCGTTCTGCGAACGGACGGTCGGCTGGCCGGCCTCGTTGGAGATGATCACGGTCCAGCGCCGCCCGGTCCATAGTTCGAGCTTGCGCGACAGATCGGTGACCAGCGCGCGCTGCGCCTTTGGCTCGAGGGCGATCTCGAGCTGGCCGTCCTCGATGCGCACCAGCCGCACATCGGCCTCCAGCGCACTCTTCATCATGATGTCGCGCTTCTCGCCGGCGAGCGCGATCAGCTGCGGAAAGCTTGATATCCGGAGCGCCGGCGCGGCATCGGCGGCCGGCGCTGCCATCTGCGGACGCGCGGCGAAATCGGCGCGCGGCGCGGCCTGCGGCGCGCGCACCGGCGCGGATGACATCGCAGGCATTGCCGAGGATGGTGCGCCGCGCGACGGTTGCGAGGCGGCGGATCCCGACGCCGCGGGCGCAGCGCCGCCGCCATTCTGCTCGATCATCCGGATCGCCTCATCCGGCGTCGGCAGATCGGCGACATAGGCGATCCGCACCAGCACCATCTCGGCGGCGGCGGCCGGGCGCGTCGCGGTCTGCACCTCGGCGATGCCCTTGAGCAGCATCTGCCACATCCGCGACAGCACCCGCATCGACAGCTTGGCGGCGAATTCACGCGCCCGCACCCGCTCGGTCTCGCCGAACGCGACATTGTCTGCCGTCCCCGGCACGACCTTCACGCGGGTGACGAAATTGACGAACTCGGCAAGGTCGGACAGCACCACGACCGGATCGGCGCCGACGTCATATTGCGCGCGAAATTCGGCGAAGGCGCTGGCGAGATCGCCGCGCGCCAGCGAATCGAACAGGTCGATCACGCGGGTGCGGTCGGCGAGGCCGAGCATCTGCCTGACCGCGTCGGCCTTCACATTGCCCGCGGCATGCGCGATCGCCTGGTCGAACAGCGACAGCGAGTCGCGCACCGATCCCTCGGCCGCGCGCGCGATGATGCCGAGCGCCTCGGGCTCGACCTCGACGCCTTCCTTGGTCGCGATATTGCCGAGATGCTTCATCAGCACGTCGGCTTCGACGCGGCGCAGGTCGAAGCGCTGGCAGCGCGACAGCACCGTGATCGGAACCTTGCGGATTTCGGTGGTGGCGAACACGAACTTGGCGTGCTCCGGCGGCTCCTCCAGCGTCTTCAGGAAGGCGTTGAAGGCCGCCGTCGACAGCATGTGGACTTCGTCGATGATGTAGACCTTGTAGCGCGCGCTGGCCGGCGCATAGCGCACGCTGTCATTGATCTGGCGGACATCGTCGACGCCGGTGTGGGAGGCGGCGTCCATCTCCAGCACGTCCATGTGCCGGCTTTCCATGATCGCCTGGCAGTGGATGCCGAGATCGGGCATGTGGATGGTCGGCCCGTTCACCGAGCCGTCCGGCTTGGCGTAGTTCAGCGCGCGGGCGAGGATGCGCGCGGTGGTGGTCTTGCCGACCCCGCGGACGCCGGTGAGGATCCAGGCCTGCGGAATCCGCCCGGTCTCGAACGCGTTCGAGACGGTGCGCACCATGGCCTCCTGGCCGATCAGATCCTCGAAGCTGGAGGGTCGGTATTTGCGGGCGAGAACGCGGTAGGGCTTGGCGGCGTCCGGCGCGGCGCCGAGATCGAAACCGCCGTCAAGGCTTGCTTTGCCTGCGCCATCGGACGGTTGGGAGGGGTCGCCAGCGTCATTCATGCATCGATCCGCAACTTGGGAATTGTCTCTTCGGCCGGCGTGCGGATAGGAGCCGAAATCGAGCGCCGGGCGCGGAGACCGCCATTCCAGCGCGATTCGCTCGGAAAAACAGGTAGGAGACTGACGAGCGACCCGATCCGGACCTCGTTAGGGCTGCTTCCTTCCGGACCTGACCCGGTTGGCGAGTGGCTCGTCCACCGCCAATCTCCCGGTCCCTATTTGGGGCCAAAACCGCCGGAAAGCAAGCGGCCTGACCCGGCTTTGTAAGGCTGGCTTTGTGGGACTTGTCTGGGAACACGGAAAGGCATTATTTGCCCGTATGCCCGCCTCCAATTGGTCGCTGCATTCGCAGCTCAAGAAAGACACTATCGACATCGGCGACCTGCCGCTGTGCAAGGTGCTCGTCATCAAGGATGCGCATTATCCGTGGCTGCTGCTGGTGCCGCGGCGCGACGGCGCGGTCGAGATCATCGACCTCGACGAGGTCGCGCAGGCGCAGCTGATGACGGAAATCACCCGCGTCTCGCGGGCCCTGAAAGAGGTCACCAAGTGCGACAAGCTGAATGTCGCAGCGCTCGGCAACCTCGTCCCGCAGCTCCACGTCCATGTCATCGCGCGCCGCACCAGCGACGCTGCATGGCCGCGTCCCGTTTGGGGCGTGATGCCGCCGCTGGCGCATGACGCCGAGGAAGTGCAGAATTTCATCAGCGCGCTTCGCCGCAAGATCTGGTTGGGTTGAACATTCAATGTCCGCATTCGATTCCTTTCCGCTCGGCCAGCCGGCCTTTGTCACCCATGTGCTGGACCGCGCCGCGCATCTGCGCACCAACGACGAAAAACTATTCGCGCTGGAGGGCCACCGCGAAGCCCGTGCCTACGTGATCTATCGCGACTCGCTGGTCGTGAAGCAGGAGGACGGCGGGGCCCGCGCCCTGCTCTCTCTGGAGGAAGCCCGCAGCTACGGCGCCAATCCCGGCACGATTTTCCTGGGGCTGCGCGACGCCGCGCCGATCTTCGGCATGGGGATCGCGCCGCAGGCGGCCGAGAAGCTGGTCGGACGCGCCGACGTCGCGATCACCGAATTGCGCGGCATGGCGATGCAGGGAGTGGTGCCGCCCGAGCAGCTCTCGGCCATCGCGATGGCGAAATCGATGGTAACCTGGCATCAGCGCCACGGCTTCTGTGCGAACTGCGGCACCCGCACGGCGATGAAGGACGGCGGCTGGAAGCGCGAATGCCCGAGCTGCAAGGCCGAGCACTTTCCGCGCACCGACCCGGTCGTGATCATGCTGGTCACCTACGGCGACAAGGTGCTGCTGGGGCGGCAGAAGCAGTTCATGCCCGGCATGTATTCCTGCCTCGCCGGCTTCGTGGAAGCCGCCGAGACCATCGAGGACGCCGTGCGACGCGAGATTTTCGAGGAGTCCGGCATCCGCTGCACCGACGTCAACTACTACATGACGCAGCCCTGGCCCTATCCGTCATCGCTGATGATCGGCTGCACGGCGCGCGCGACCAACGAGGATATCGTGGTCGACCGCACCGAGCTGGAGGATGCGCGCTGGTTCGACCATGCCGAGGCGTCGCTGATGCTGAAGCGCCAGCATCCCGACGGGCTCGCCGGCCCGCATCCGTTCGCGATTGCCCATCATCTGCTCGGCCGCTGGGTGCATCACCAGAACCCGTTGGACAAATAGCGGGAACCGGACATCGTTCTGCCGATTAAAGCTGGACACAGTTCTGGCAGTAACGGAACCATTGCGACGGATCCCCGCATGAATTTTCAGAACGGCGCCCCGAAAGTCCCGCCCCGCATCCTCTGCATCGGCCTGCCGGTGCGCGACCTGACCTTTCGGGTCAGCGTGCCGGCGCGCGGCTCCAAGGAGAACGCGACGCATTTCGACGAGATCTGCGGCGGCAACGCGCTGAACGCCGCGATCGGCATCGTCCGGCTGGGCGGCCGCGCTTCGATCTGCGGACCGATGGGCGATTCGCAGGAGACCTCGAGCCGCTACATCTTCGACAAGCTCGCCCAGGAAGGCATCGAGACCAATCATCTGATCCACATGCCGAACCTGGTCACCCCGATCTCGGCGATCATGATCGACGACAGCGGCGAGCGCACCATCGTCACCTTCCGCGATCCGGAGCTCTGGAAGGTCAAGCTGCCGCCGACCGAGCTCTTGCTGGAGGATTGCGCGGCGATCCTGACCGAGAGCCGCTGCGCGCCGTTCTGCACCGAGCTTTGCGCCGAGGCGGTCAAACGCGGCATTCCGGTGGTGGTCGACGTCGACCGCGCGATGTCGATGCGGGAGGGGCTGCTCACCGCCTCCTCCCATCTGGTATTTTCCAGCGAGCCGCTGCAGGAGACCGCCGACGTCACCGACGACGGCCAGGCGCTGCACAAGCTCGCCAAGCTCACCCCGTCCTTCCTGGCCGGCACCCGCGGCCCTCAGGGCACGATCTGGCTCAACGAGAAGGGCGGGCTCGAGGAGACCCCGGCCTTCCCGGTCCATACCGTCGACACGCTCGGGGCCGGCGACGTCTTCCACGGGGCGTTCGCCCTCGCCATCACCGAGAAACAGCCGCTGCGGGACGCGCTCCGCTTCGCCTCGGCTGCTGCAGCACTGAAATGCACCCGCTTCGGGGGTGCTTATGCCGCACCGCAACGCACTGAAGTTGAAGAGTTTTTGGGTCAGCACGCCGACGCCAAGCCGGCCTGAGTCGTCACGAATCGCTTGATTTGGAAGATTCTTCTCTATATGAGGGATATTGAACCTTCATATGGAACTTTCTTCTATGACAGATGTCGCCATTCAGCTTCATGACAACAGCCGCCGCCTCGACGCGATCGATCGCAAGATTCTGACCGTGCTGCAGGAGGATGCGTCGCTCTCCGTCGCCGAGATCGGCGACCGGGTCGGACTGTCGTCGACGCCGTGCTGGAAACGCATCCAGCGGCTGGAGGCCGACGGCGTGATCCTGCGCCGCGTGGCGCTGGTCGACCAGAACAAGATCGGGCTCGGGATTTCGGTGTTCGTCTCGGTCGAGAGTGCCGACCATTCGGAAGCCTGGCTGCGCAAATTCGCCGACGCGGTCAGCGCCATGCCCGAGGTGATGGAGTTCTACCGGATGGCCGGCGACGTCGACTACATGCTGCGCGTCGTGGTCGCGGACATGCAGGCCTACGACGTGTTCTACAAGAAGCTGATCAGTGCCGTGCCGCTGAAGAACGTCACCTCGCGCTTCGCGATGGAGAAGATCAAGTCGGTGACGGCGCTGCCGGTGCCCGCGGCGTAAGCGCCGCCGCACGATCCCGCACGAGACGTCGATACGCTCCCAGGTAGTTCGCCTGTCCGGCATTTACCTGAAGTTAGCGCCGGCAGCGGTATCCTGCTGCGATGGAGCCGGGGGAGATCATCCCAGCGAAACGACCGCCTGCCTGGCTGGGCGCGGCTGCATTGCTGCTTGCGAGCTGGATCGCGGTCGCAGTGCCGTCGCTAAAGGTGCGGGCGGGCAGCGACGTGGTGGCCGTGGCCTTTCCGCCATGGTGGCGCGCCGAGCGCGCGCTGATGGCCGCCGCGTCCGCCGATGCGTCGATCGTTCGGATGACCGCGATCCCGGCCCTGCTGGTGGTGCGGCCTGATCGCGATGGCGGGCTGCGCCGGCTGTACGAGGCCGGCGCCTTGCTGACCATGGATCCGCAGGCGATCGCCGGCTGCTTCACGGCGGATGACGATCTGGGGGCTGGGGATGACCTTCGAAGGCGATGAGATGGCCGCCCTGCGCGAGACGGCCAGCAAGATCCTGCTCGTGGTGCTCTGGCTGCACGTTCCGATCGCAGTCATCGTCGGCATGACGCTGCACACCGACTGGCTGATGCCGGCCGGCTTCATGGTCGCGATGGCGCTGGCTGCGACATTGTCGTGGCGCATCTCGGGGAACGGCGTTTCAACGCGCCTGATCGTTGCCGTGGCCCTGATGGCCGGCGTGTCGATGCTGGTCTACCAGTTTGCCGGCCACCGCTGGCAGGTCGACATGCACATGTATTTCTTCGCCGCGCTGGCGTGCCTGGTCGCCTATTGCGACTATCGGCCGATCGTCGCCGGCACTTTGGCGGTTGCCCTGCATCACCTGACGCTGAATTTCATCCTGCCGGCCGCGATCTATCCCGGCGGCGCCGATTTCGGCCGCGTCGTTCTCCACGCCGTGATCCTCCTGATCGAGGCCGGCGTGCTGATCTGGCTCGCGCACACGCTTGCCGAACTGTTCGAGAAAGCGGCGCAGAAGGCGGCGGAGGCCGAGGCCGCCGGTGCCGCCGAAGCGCGCGCCAACGCCGAGCGGATCGAGGCCGAACAGGCCAAGCGCGACCGCGATGCCGCGCGGCGCGAGCTCGCCGCCGGCTTCGAGCGCAAGATCGGCGAGGTCGTCGAGGCCGTCGCGGTGGCGGCGAGCGCGATGCAGGGCCTGTCGACAACGATGAACGGCAGCAACGCGGAAACCATTCGCCAGGCCACCGCCGCCGCCTCCGCATCGACGCTGGCGTCGAGCAACGTGGAAACCGTCGCGTCCGCGACCGAGGAGCTGACGGCCTCGATCAACAGCATCGCCGAGCAGGTGACGCGCTCGGCGCGGATCGCCGCCAAGGCCGCCGACGAGGCACGCCGCACCAACAGCGTCGTCGAAGGCCTTGCCGCCGGCACCCAGAAGATCGGCGAGGTGGTGACGTTGATCCAGAGCATCGCCAGCCAGACCAATCTGCTCGCCCTGAACGCAACCATCGAAGCGGCGCGCGCCGGCGAGCATGGCCGCGGATTCGCCGTCGTCGCGAGCGAGGTCAAGGCACTGGCCAACCAGACCGCCAAGGCGACCGAGGAGATTTCGGCCCAGATCCAGGATATCCAGAGCGCGACGGGTGCTGCCGTCAGCGCGATCGGGACCATCGGCACCACCATCGCGGAGATCGACCAGGTCTCGGGCGAGATCGCGGCCGCCGTCGATCAGCAGGGCGCGGCGACCCGCGAGATCTCCAGCAATTTGCAGCAGGCCGCCGATCGCACGCGGGACGTCAACAAGGGTATCCTCAACGTTAACCGCGCCTCCGAACAGGCCGGCAGCGCGACCGCACAACTGCTCGATGCGGCGAACGGCCTGTCGTCGCAATCGGAATGGCTGAAGACCGAGCTGGACCGCTTCCTGGCCTCGCTGCGGGCAGCGTGAGCACCACCTCCTGAGCTGTCATCGCCCGGCTTGACCGGCGATCCAGTACGCCGCGGCCTCTCGGCTCAATCACGACCGTCTCTGGAATACTGGATCACCCGCTTTCGCGGGTGATGACACCATTCTTCGCGGCGAGCAGCCAGCTCAGATCTTCTGATTGTACTCGCCGACCTCGGGATGCGTGCGCAGCACGGCATCCATCGCCTCGAACATGTCGTGCATGCGCCGCTCGCTGACCGGGCTTTCCACCACGACCACGAGCTCCGGCTTGTTCGAGGACGCGCGCACCAGGCCCCAGCTGCCGTCCTCGACCGTGACGCGCACGCCGTTGACGGTGACGAGGTCGCGGATGTTCTGGCCCGCGACCTTCCCGCCCTGCTGCTGCAACGCTTCGAAGTGCTTCACGACCGCGTCGACGACGCCGTACTTCGCCTCGTCGGCGCAATGCGGCGACATGGTCGGCGACGACCAGGTCTTCGGCAGCGCGTCCTTGAGGTCAGCCATCGACTTGCCGGGCGCGCGGTCGAGCATTTCGCAGATCGCGATCGCCGACACCAGGCCGTCGTCATAACCGCGACCGAACGGCTTGTTGAAGAAGAAGTGGCCGGACTTCTCGAAGCCGGCAAGCGCGCCCAGCTCATTGGTGCGGCGCTTCATGTAGGAATGCCCGGTTTTCCAGTAGACCGTCTTCGCGCCCTGCTTCTGCAACACCGGGTCGGTCACGAACAGCCCGGTCGACTTCACGTCGACGACGAACTGCGCATTCGCATTGATCGCCGACATGTCGCGCGCCAGCATGACGCCGACCTTGTCGGCAAATATCTCCTCGCCGGTGTTGTCGACCACGCCGCAGCGGTCGCCGTCGCCATCGAAGCCGAGGCCGACATCGGCCTTGTGCGCCAGCACCGCATCGCGGATCGCGTGCAGCATCTCCATGTCTTCCGGATTCGGATTGTATTTCGGGAAGGTATGGTCGAGCTCGGTATCGAGCGGAATCACCTCGCAGCCGATCGCCTCCAGCACCTGCGGCGCGAACGCGCCCGCGGTGCCGTTGCCGCAGGCCGCGACGACCTTCAGCCTGCGCTTCAGCTTCGGCCGGCTGGTGAGGTCGGCGATGTAGCGCGCCGGATAATTCTCGTGGAATTGATAGGAGCCACCGACCGTGTTGTTGAATTCGGCGTTGAGCACGATTGCCTTCAGCCGCGACATCTCGTCGGGACCGAAGGTGAGCGGACGGTTGGCGCCCATCTTGACGCCGGTCCAGCCATTGTCGTTATGCGAGGCGGTGACCATGGCGACGCAGGGCACGTCGAGATCGAACTGCGCGAAGTAGGCCATCGGCGTCACCGCAAGCCCGATGTCATGCACCTTGCAGCCCGCCGCCATCAGGCCCGAGATCAGCGCGTATTTGATCGAGGCGGAATAGCCGCGGAAATCGTGACCGGTGACGATCTCTTGGCGGACGCCGAGCTCCGCGATCAGCGCGCCGAGCCCCATGCCGAGCGCCTGCACGCCCATCAGGTTGATTTCCTTGTTGAACAGCCAGCGCGCGTCGTACTCGCGAAACCCGGTCGGCTTCACCATCGGCTCGGATTCGAAGGCATAGGTGTTCGGGACCAGCGCGGATTTCGGCTTCGGAAACATGGGTCGGCCTTATGGTCGTATGCAGAAAGACATCGTCGCAGCCTTTAGCGAATGCGCGGGCCGGGCGAAAGCAGAGACTGGGGCTGGTGACCAACAATTACGGCAGAAATGGCGGCAACTATCCCGCGAGTTGAACGCCGGATCGCGCCGGCCTTCCCAGCATTACGGTGACAGATTCGAGCCCGCGATCTCCGCAATCGTCGTCCCGGCGAAGGCCGGGACCCATACGCCGCAGCGGGTGTTGGGTTCGGGACCCGTCGTTCCGGCGTTGCTCACCAAAGACGGTCTGTGGTTATGGGTCCCGGCCTTCGCCGGGACGACAGCGAGTGTGTCGCACGCTATCCCGTGAGGATGACTTATTGCTCCAGCAACAATTTGCCGTTGGCGTATTCGAAGCGCTTCAGCTTCGACAGGAAAGATAGGCCGAGCAGGTTTTCCGACAGCGCCTCGTCCGGCAGCACCAGGGCGTCGACGTCGCGCACGGTCAGGCCGCCGATCTCGATCATGGCGATGCGGGCGCGCGCGGCCTTGATGGTGCCGTTCGCGGTGGTAACGCGCGAGGTGTAATCGCCCGGCACCGGGCGCAGGCCGAAACGGGCAGCCGAGGCCTCGTTCAGCGCAACCACCGAGGCGCCGGTGTCGACCATGAAGTTGATGCGCTGGCCGTCGATCCGGCCGTCGGTCGCGAAATGACCGCGAGGATCGGGCGCAATGCTGAACGTGCGGGCGCTGGCCTGCGCCACCGTGACGGCTGGGGCGGCGGTCTGCCTTGTGGTGGTCGCGGCGGCGGGCGACATCTTGCTGGCCATCTGAGCCATGAAGGTGCCCAGGCCGATCAGGATGGCCGCGAAAATCATCAGGTTACGCATGACACCATACTCGGAAAACCGAACACGCAATTTCACCACGCCGCCCGCCCCGCCGCGAGCGAGGGCGGCGGCACGAGCCTGCCATTTTGGCGAAAAGGATGAGCGAAGGGTTAATGTGAGCCCAGAGAAGCGGCCGAATGACATCGGCCGGCTGCCCGGGCAACAATTTGCCGGCCTTCAGGCCGTCTTTCAGGCCGTCCTGGCAACCGGGCTCGGCATCGCAACGCGCAGCGCGTAATAGACCGCGCCGGCGATTCCGACACCGAAGAACCAGCCATAGACCGCCCACCACGCCGGCAGGATCGAGGTGAAGTTCGGCAGCACCGACGAGAACAGCGCGCCGATGCCGGCCGCGATCAGCGCGCTGACGTTCCAGCCGTTCTGGAAGCGATATTCGCCGTTCTCCTGATACAGCGCCGGCACATTCACGCGACCTTTGGCGATCAAATAGTAATCGACCATCATGACGCCGAAGATCGGCCCCATCGTCGCGCCGATCAGCCCGACGAACGAGGCGGCGCTGCCCTCCCAGGGCGCAAACGGATACAGCGCGAGCGCAATCAGCGCCGCGATATAGCCGCCCTTCTTGAAGTCGATATGCCGTGGAAACACGTTCGAGAAGTCGAACGCCGGCGAAACAAAATTGGCGACGACGTTGATGCCGAGCGTCGCCACCGCGAAGGTGACCGCCGCGAGCAGCGCCAGGAACCAGCTGTCGAACTTCGCCGAGATCTGGTCGGGATGCAGCAGCACCTCGTGATAGACGTTGAACGCCGCGATCGTGGTGACGCCGGCAACCAGCGAGAACAGGATCAGATTGACCGGCAGGCCCCAGATATTGCCCTTGCGCAGCGCTTTCTCGTCGGGCGCATAGCGCGAGAAGTCGCAGAAGTTGAGATAGAGCGCGGCGAAATAGGTGATCCATGTGGCGGCGACGGCGCAGAGCGCCGGGAAAGAGCCGGGCACGCCGGGCACGCCGGCTTCCTTGGTCTTTTCCAGCAGCACGTCCTGCGGGATCGGCGCGGTGAGCGAGATGCCGCCGGCCGCGATGCACAGATAGATCGCAAGGATCAGCATCATCAGCCACACCGCAGGACCCGCCCAGTCCTGGAAGCGCCGCACCGTTTCCATGCCGCGCTGGATGATCAGCAGTTGCAGCGCCCAGATCACGACGAAGCAGATCACCTCGAGCGTGGAATGGCCGAGCATATGGCTGGACTGGTGGAACGCCTTGAAGCCGTCGATGCGCGTCAGCAGCGCGACGATCGCGCCCGAGGCCGCCGCGGTCTGCGCGCCGTACCAGAAGCATGCCACGACGGCACGGACCAGCGCCGGAATGTTGGCGCCCCAGACCCCGAACGAGGCGCGCGCCAGCACCGGATATGGCACGCCGGTCCTCACACCCGCATTGCCGATCAGGCTCATCAGCACGAAGATCACCAGCGAGCCGGCGCCGATCGCGATGATGAAGTTGACGAAGCTGCCGCAGAGCAGGAACAGGCTGGCGGCGAGATAATAGCCCCAGAGGCTGTGCACGTCCGAGGTCCAGACGTTGAAGATGCTGAAGGCGCCCCAGTTGCGTTCCTTGGCCGGCGCCAGATCTTCGTTGTACAGCGACGGCGATGCGTTCTTGATCTCCAGGTTCTTGAAGTCCATGCCGGCCTCCCCAAGTGCGAGCCCGTGATCCCATCCCAGCGCGCAAATCTAACCACCGTTTGCCGGCGCTCGCCAGCGCAACCGATCAAGCATGATCGGGAAAACGGAGACCGGCGCCCTTAAGGCATGATGAAGTTAGGTTGAGCCTGCGACCGCAAAGATGCTGCGCTCCCTCTCCCGCTTGCGGGGGAGGGCTGGGGTGGGGGCTCTCGCCGCGAGTCGCATCGCGGAGAGAGCCCCCACCCGCCGCGCGCAGGCGCGCAAGAGCGCTGCCGAGCGCGTCGGCCTCCCCCGCAAGCGGGGGAGGCGAAGCGAGCCTGCGGTCCGACTGATTCAACCAAGAACCATCGTGCTCTAGCTAGCGCAACAACGCGAAACGTTGACGCGGCGCGACAAAGCGTTGCCTCGAAGATTCAAGTGCCGCGCGGTTTCACGCGCCTGGTCGGCATCGCGCTGGCGGGATCTTCCGGCCAGGGATGGCGCGGATAGCGGCCACGCAGGTCGGAACGCACCGCGGCGTAACTGCCGCGCCAGAAACCGGGCAGATCGCGCGTCACCTGTACCGGCCGCTGCGCCGGCGACAGCAGTTCCAGCACCAGCGGCACCGCGCCCTTGGCGATCGAGGGATGGGTGTTGAGCCCGAACAGCTCCTGCAGCCGCACCGCGATGGTCGGGCCCTGCTCGGCCTCGTAATCGATCGCGAGTTGCGTTCCAGTCGGCGCCTCGAAATGCGTCGGCGCCTCGCGATCGAGCCGCGCGCGCAATTCCCACGGCAGCAGCGCCATCAGCGCATCCGACAGATCGCCGGCGGACAGGTCCTTCAGCGCGGTCTTGTCGTAGAGCGCCGGCACCAGCCAGTCGTCGGCACGCGCGGCGAGCGCGGTGTCGGACAGATCGGGCCAGCTCTCGTCCTCGGCCCTGCGCAGGAACATGACACGGTCGCGCCATTGCTTGGAGTGCTTCGACCACGGCAACCGGTCGAGCCCGGCCGCGATCAGCCCGTCGGCGAAGACGCGCGCGGTCTCGGCCGAGGGCTGTAGCGACATCGGTGCCTCCGACAGCGTGATCGCGTGCAGCGAACGCCGGCGACGGGCGCGCAGCGCCATCGCGCCGCGGTCGAACGTCACCTCTTCCACGTTCTCGATCTGGTCGGCGAAGCGCTGCTCGATCTCCTCCTGGGTGATCGGCGCCGCCAGCAGGATGCGGCCGCTCGCGGCCGTGCCGGTCAGTTCGGCAACCGCGATATAAGGCAGCCTCGCCAGCGCCGCGGTCTGCTCGACGGCGGCGCCGCGGCCATTGGCCAGCACGAAGCTGCCATTGCCGCGGTTCCTGGCGACGCGATCCGGAAACGCGAAGGCCAGCATGACGCCGGTGGAGAGATCCTTCGTTTCGCCGGCCGCCGACTTCACCTGGGCGGCCCAGCGCGCCGCCATGCTGCGGGCGCTCGATGCCCGCTGCGAACGGTCGCGGCGGAACTGGTCGAGCCGGACGTCGAGATCGACACTGTCGCCGCCGAGCCCGCGCTCGGTCAGAACCGCGGCGATCTCGGCCGCCTCCTCGCCCATACCGAAGCGGGCGGAATCCACGATCATGCGTGCCAGCCGCGGCGGCAGCGCAAGGGCGCGCAGGCTCTGTCCTTCCTCTGTAATGCGGCCATCGCCGTCGAGCGCCCCGAGCTCGGACAGCAGCGATTTGGCTTCCTTCAGCGCCGGCCCCGGCGGTGGATCGAGGAAGGCAAGGCCTGCGGGATCGCTGACGCCCCATTGCGCGAGATCGAGCACCAGCGAGGACAGATCGGCGGAGAGGATCTCGGGCGCGGTGTAGGCCGGCAGCGACGTGGTCTGCGGCTCGTCCCAGAGCCGGTAGCAGACGCCGGGCTCGATACGGCCGGCACGGCCGCGCCGCTGATCCACCGCGGCGCGCGAGGCCCGTACGGTCTCAAGCCGCGTCAATGCAATGTCAGGCTCGTAGCGCGGCACCCGCGCGAGGCCAGAGTCCACCACGATGCGCACGCCCTCGATCGTCAGCGAGGTCTCGGCGATCGAGGTCGCCAGCACCACCTTGCGGGTGCCCTTCGGCGCCGGCGCGATGGCGCGATCCTGCACGGCGGCATCGAGCGCGCCGAACAGCGGCACGATCTCGACCGCGGCGTCGTGCACACGCTCGGCCAAAAAAGTCTGGGTGCGGCGGATCTCGGCGGCGCCCGGCAGGAAGGCCAGCACCGAGCCGGCATCGGCGCGCAGCGCGGCCGCGATCGTCTCGGCCATCTGCCGCTCCAGCGGCGCGTCGACCTTGCGGCCGACGTAACGGGTCTCGACCGGAAAGGCGCGCCCCTCGCTTTCGACCACCGGCGCGTCGCCGAGCAGTTTTCCGACGCGTGCGCCGTCGAGCGTTGCCGACATCACGAGGATTCGCAGGTCCTCGCGCAGGCCGGTCTGCGCGTCGCGTGCCAGCGCCAGCCCGAGATCGGCATCGAGCGAGCGCTCATGGAATTCGTCGAACAGCACCGCGGCGACGCCGTTGAGCTCGGGATCGTCGAGGATCCGGCGCGAGAAGATGCCTTCGGTGACGACCTCGATCCGCGTCGCGCGCGACACCTTCGAGCCGAAGCGCACGCGATAGCCGACGGTCTCCCCGGCACGCTCGCCGAGCGTCTTCGCCATCCGCTCGGCGCTGGCGCGCGCGGCGATGCGGCGCGGCTCCAGCACGATGATCTTCTTGCCCCTCGCCCAGGGTGCATCGAGCAACGCGAGCGGCACGCGCGTGGTCTTGCCGGCGCCCGGCGGCGCCACCAGCACGGCGGCGTTGTGACCATCGAGCGTGCGGTCGAGCTCATCGAGCACGGCGTCGATCGGCAGCGGGCTATCGAATTGGCGCGGCAAGGATTCTCATCACCGCAGCGGCGCTCGGGCCGGGCTGCGTCCCATGGTTAACAAACCGTCTCGGATTCCTCTTGGATTCTTTTGGGTTCTTGGGCCTCTTAGACCATTCGCCGGCTACGGGAAACCCGCGGAAAGGTCCGGTTCGGTGGCACATCGCTTGTATCGATAAAGGAGAAAGCAACCGATCGGGCCGATGATAGGCCCGATCACGCCGGAACAGGACAAAGATGACCACAAACGGCACAGCCGCTGCGACAGATCGTTCCGCCCCACGCGCGAGCGGACGCGTCGATTGGGTCGACTATGCCAAGGGCATCTGCATCATCATGGTCGTGATGATGCATTCGGTGCTGGGGGTCGAGAAGGCCGCCGAGCAGACCGGCTTCATGCATTATGTCGTGATGTTCGCGAAGCCGTTCCGGATGCCGGACTTCTTCCTGATCTCGGGCCTGTTCCTGTCGGTCGTGATCGATCGCGACTGGCGCACCTATCTCGACCGCAAGGTGATGCACTTCGCCTATTTCTACGTGCTCTGGGTGACGATCCAGTTCGGCTTCAAGGCGCCGTCGCTGGCCGCCGAGACCGGCTGGGCCCAGGTTGGGCTGCAATATCTCGAGTCTTTCATCGAGCCGTTCGGCACGCTGTGGTTCATCTATCTGCTGCCGATCTTCTTCGTCGTCACCAAGCTCGCGCGCAACGTCCACCCGCTCGTGATCTGGCTGATCGCGGCAGCGCTGGAGACCGCGCATGTCGCGACCGGCTGGACCGTGATCGACGAATTCTGCTCCCGCTTCGTCTACTTCTACACCGGCTACGTCCTCGCCGATTACGTGTTCGCGCTGTCGGACCGCGCGCGGGCACGGCCTGCGCTGACCCTGCTCGGGCTTGGGCTCTGGGCGCTGATCAATGGCGGCCTGGTTGCGCTCGAGGTGAGCGAATGGCCGGTCGTCTCGCTCGCACTCGGCTTTGCCGGCGCCTGCGCGATCATCGTGACCGGCACGCTGCTGGCGCGCGCGCACTGGCTTGGCTTGCTGCGCTTCTGCGGCGAGCATTCGATCGTGATCTATCTCGCCTTCTTCCTGCCGATGGCGGCGACACGCACCCTTCTGCTGCGCTTCGGCGTCATCCACGATATCGGCCTGATTTCGCTGATCGTGACCGCGGTCGGCGTCGCCGGCTCGCTCGTGATCTGGCAGCTGGCGCTGGCGGCGCGGGCCAATTTCCTGTTCGAGCGGCCCGATGCGTTCTGGATTGCCCCGAAGAAGGCGGCGCCCTCGCTGCAGGCGGCCGAATAAGCCCCGACAGTGCCAGAAGTCATGACTGCCGGATTCGTTCCGACGGCGGGAATCCGGCCGTTCGAACTTTCCGCACATTGAAATTATTGGCTTTTTGATCCCGAATGTTTCGTCGCCTGGGCCGCGACGAAACAATTCTCCCGGTCACGAAACCATTTTCCGCTTTTCGCGCAGACATCCGGAAACGGGCCGTAACTAACGTTTGTCCCAACGAACCGCCGCCCAACGGCGAACTGGGAGCCTGTCATGCCGAACGTCATCGCCATCAACGCTGCAGCCACGAAGCATATCGACGCTGCTCGCGCGACCTCGGATGAAACGCTGCTCGCGCGTATCGCCAAGAATGACCGCACCTCGATGCACACGCTCTATGCCCGTCATAACGTCCGGGTCTACCGCTTCGTGCTCCGCATGGTGCGCGACACCACCATGGCCGAGGACCTGGTCAGCCAGGTGTTCCTGGACGTCTGGCGCACCGCAGCCCAGTTCGAGGGCCGTTCGCAGGTCTCGACCTGGCTGCTCTCGATCGCCCGCTTCAAGGCGCTGACCGCGCTGCGCCAGCGCAAGCATGAGGACATCGACCAGGACGACGTGCTGGAGATCGCCGACGGCGCCGACACGCCGGAAACCTCGCTCGATCGCGCCACCACCAGCGAGATCCTGCGCGCCTGCGTGGCCAAGCTGTCACCGGCCCACCGCGAGATCATCAATCTGGTCTACTACCATGAGAAGTCGGTCGAGGAGGCTGGCGAGATCATCGGTATCCCGCAGAGCACGGTGAAGACCCGCATGTTCTATGCCCGCGCAAGCAGCTCGCCGACCTCCTGCGGGGCGCCGGCGTGGATAGCGTCGCCGCATAAAGGATAGCTAATTCAATATCTTAACGGGAGATCACGCGATTCAGGCAATTGTCCACGAAGCCGAAAAATTCAGGCGACGAAACAATTGAAACAATCGACGACATCACCCGGAAAAACACGATCTCTATACCTATATCCAACGACGCAACCCCATTTACTGAACCGGTTTCGATACCTCTTCGTTCTAACCTCCCAAGTAGCCTCCAACGACCCGGCCGGGATGCCCCCCAGCCGGGTCGCTCTGTATTTGGCGCGGCGCCGTGATGCCGAGCGCGCCTCGCCTCACACAGACGTGACGCGGCTCGCGACCGGCCCACCGTAACGGCCAAACCGTCCCCGCGAAGAACATCAGGCGTACCCGGCGCGGCCCTCTGGCGCGCCGGGACTCCGATGGACGGATGACGATGCTCAGCCTTGCCCTTGCCCTGCTTGCCGGTGTCGCCACCGTCGCCGCCCCTTGCACCCTGCCGATGCTGCCGATCCTGCTTGGGGTATCGATAGGCCAGACCGGCAAGGCGCGGCCCGCGATGATCGCGCTTGGTTTCGTGATGTCATTCTCTGCGGTGGCGTTGCTGCTGAGCGCGATCACGCGCGCCTTCGATTTCGATCCGAACGTGCTGCGGACCGGCGCGGCCGTGCTGCTCGCGGGCTTCGGCCTCTTGATGATCTGGCCGGCGCCGTTCGAATGGCTGTCGATCCGGCTCACCGGCGCCGCCAAAGCGTTTTCGAGCGAAGCGGATACCGGTTCGCGTCAAGAAAACGCGTCTACACAAGAAGGCAGCTTCGGTCAGGCTGCGCCGTCGCACAGCCTGTTCGGCGGCTTCGTGCTCGGCTCTACGCTCGGCCTGGTGTGGACGCCGTGCGCCGGCCCCGTGCTCGGCTCGATCCTGACCATCGTCGCGACCTCGAAGGACACGGCGTGGGCGAGCCTGCAGCTCGTCACCTACGCGATCGGCGCCGCGATCCCGATGCTTGCGATTGCCTATGGCGGACAGGCCGTCACCACGCGCGTGCGCAGCATGGCGCGGATCGCGCCGCGCCTGCAGCAGGGCTTCGGCGTCGTGATCGTCGCATTCGCCGCGCTGTCCTACCTGCAATACGACACGCTGATCGTGGCGTGGCTGACCCAGTTCTATCCCAACGGCCAGATCGGCCTGTAAGCCCAAAGGAGATATCGATGTCCCTGCGCTTGATTGCCGTATCCGCTCTGGTAGCGGGCCTTGGCCTCGGCGGCGCCGTGATCCCCGGCCTCTGCACCGAGTCAGACGCGCCGGCGCAGCCGGTGCCGCGGGCGATCGCCATGACAACCGAACGGAGCCAGACCGCGCCCGAATTCGCCGGCATCAGCAACTGGTTCAATTCGCAGCCGCTCAGGCTGGCCGACCTGCGCGGCAAGGTCGTGCTGGTGGATTTCTGGACCTATGGCTGCGTCAACTGCGTCAACACGCTGCCGCATGTCACCCAGCTTTATTCAAAGTACCGGGATCGCGGCCTCGTCGTGATCGGGGTCCACACGCCGGAATTCCCGTTCGAGCATTCGGCCTCCAACGTGCAGGCGGCGCTGAAGCGGCACGGCATCCTCTATCCGGTGGCGCAGGACAACAATTCGCAGACCTGGAACGCCTACCGCAACCAGTATTGGCCGGCGCAATACGTGATCGACCAGAACGGCAAGATCGTCTTCCAGCACGCCGGCGAGGGACAGTACGACGAGATCGACCGCACCGTCGCGCGGCTGCTCAACGCCAACAGCTGAGGCCTGATGAGATCAGGTTGAGCTGGAACGGCATCGGAGGTTCACCTCTCCCCAACGGGGAGCGGTGAACCGGGACCGCGCCAAGCCGATCCAGCCAAAACTCAACCCGCTTTAGTCGGACAATCCGCCCTCTTTGTCGTCACAGCCGACGTGGTAAGGTCCACGCCAGGTCGACGATGGATGGTGCGTGATGTTCGAAGGCTGGGATGCGGTCGTACTCGCCCGCGCGCAATTCGCTTTCACGATGTCGTTCCACGTCGTGTTTCCCGCATTCTCGATCGGGCTTGCGAGCTATCTCGCGGTGCTGGAAGCGCTGTGGCTTGCCACCAAGCGCGAGGTCTACATCAACCTGTTCAATTACTGGCTGAAGATCTTCGCGGTCGCGTTCGGCATGGGCGTGGTCTCGGGCATCGTGATGTCCTACCAGTTCGGCACCAACTGGTCGGCGTTTGCCGACAAGACCGGGCCGGTGATCGGCCCGATGATGGCCTATGAGGTGCTGACCGCATTCTTCCTGGAAGCCGGCTTCCTCGGCGTGATGCTGTTCGGGCTGGAGCGCGTCGGCCCCAGGCTGCACTTCGTGGCGACGTTGATGGTCGCGATCGGCACGCTGATCTCGGCGTTCTGGATTCTGTCGGCCAATTCCTGGATGCAGACACCGACCGGCCACGCCGTCAACGCCGACGGCCAGTTCGTCGCCGCCGACTGGCTCAAGGTGATCTTCAATCCGTCGTTCCCCTACCGCCTCGTGCACATGGTGCTGGCGGCGTACCTCACCACCTCGCTGGTGGTCGGCGCGGTCGGTGCCTGGCATCTGCTGCGCGACCAGCATCTGGCGGGAGCGCGCGTGATGTTCTCGATGGCGATGTGGATGGCGACGCTGGTGGCGCCGATCCAGATCCTCGCCGGCGACCAGCACGGCCTCAACACGCTGGAGCACCAGCCCGCCAAGGTGATGGCGATGGAAGGCCATTACCAGAGCCACAAGGACGGCGCGCCGCTGATCCTGTTCGGCTGGCCCGACCAGCGTGAGGCGAAGGTGAAGTATGCGATCGAGGTGCCGAAGCTGTCGTCGCTGATCCTCAAGCATTCGCTCGACGCGCCGCTGGCCGGCCTCGACACCGTGCCGCGCGAGAACTGGCCGCCGGTGCCGATCACCTTCTGGTCGTTCCGCATCATGGTCGGCCTCGGCTTCCTGATCATGGGGCTTGGCCTGTTCAGCCTTTTGATGCGCTGGCGGGGGATGATGTACCAGTCGCCGCTGCTGCATCGGTTCGCGGTGCTGATGGGCCCCGCCGGCTTCATCGCGGTGCTCGCCGGCTGGATCACCACGGAGACCGGGCGGCAACCGTTCACGGTCTACGGGCTGCTGCGCACGGCGGACTCAGCGTCGCCGCTGGCGGCGCCGGCGGTGGGCTCGTCGCTGATTGCCTTCATCATCGTCTATTTCGCCGTGTTCACCGCGGGCGTGATCTACATCCTGCGGCTGATGGCGCAGCCGCCGCATCCCGGCGAGCAAGGCCCGACGAAAGATCTTCCCGCCCGCGCAGCCGGCATCACGCCGGCGGCAGGTGCTGCCGTGGAGGGCGCACGATGATCGATCTCGCCACGATCTGGGCCTTCATCATCGCCTTTGCCGTGTTCGTCTATGTCGTGATGGACGGCTTCGATCTCGGCCTCGGCATCCTGTTTCCGCTGTTTCCGCAAAAGACCGACCGCGACGTCATCATGAATACGGTGGCGCCGGTGTGGGACGGCAACGAGACCTGGCTGGTGCTCGGCGGCGGCGGCATGATGGCGGCGTTTCCGCTGGCCTATGCGGTGCTGATGCCGGCGCTCTACACGCCGATGATCGCGATGCTGCTCGGCCTCGTGTTCCGCGGCGTCGCCTTCGAATTCCGCTGGCGGACCCAGAAGGCGCGCAACAAATGGGATCTCGCTTTCGCCGGCGGCTCGCTGCTCGCGACACTGGCGCAGGGGATCGCGCTCGGCGCCATCCTGCAGGGCATCCATGTCGAGGGGCGCCAGTACGCCGGCGGCTGGTGGGATTGGCTGACACCGTTCAGCATTCTGACCGGCGTCGCGCTGGTGATCGGCTACGCGCTGCTCGGAGCGACCTGGCTGGTGATGAAGACCGAGGGTGAGCTGCGCGACCGCGCCTACCATCTGAGCTGGATGCTGTTGATCGCGATGCTTTGTGCGATCGGCGCCGTCAGCATCGCAACCCCGTTCCTGGCCGTGCAATACACCCAGCGCTGGTTCGCCTGGCCCAACATCATCCTCACCGCGCCGGTGCCGATCGCGGTCGCCGCCGTCACCGCGCTGCTGCTGCGCGCGCTCAGCGACAAGAACGACCACCAGCCGTTCTTCCTGACGCTGGCGCTGTTCGCCCTGTCCTATGCCGGGCTCGGCATCAGCATGTATCCGTACATCGTGCCGCAGAGCATCACGATCTGGCAGGCGGCGGCGCCGGCGAACAGCCAGATCTTCATGCTGGTCGGCGTCTCGATCCTGGTGCCGCTGATCCTCGGCTACACCGCCTGGGCCTATTGGGTGTTCCGCGGCAAGGTGCGCCCCGGCCACGGATACCACTGATGCCCGAGGGCCCGAATCAGCGGCCGCTCGGCCAGCGCCTGCTGTGGTTCGCAGCGCTGTGGCTCGGCGGCGTCGGCACCGTGGCGCTGATCTCGTTCGCCTTGCGACTCTGGATCGCGCCGAAATGAGACGGCCCGCGCAACGTGCCGCGCCCGTCAATGACAAAAAACAGAAGCATTACAGGGATATACCTGTGATGCCGTCCTAAGCTTGCCATCAAGCTGCCGCTGAGATTTGATGCTGCCTGATTTGCGGGTGGAGCAACCATTTGGCCGCGCGCCAACAAGGAGAGCTTTGCATGACGAAACTTCGTCACCTGGTCTGGATGTTGATCGCGACGGGCGCGCTCGTGCTGTCGACGTCGCAGGGCTTCGCCCAGAGCCGCCCGGACTCCGACGAGCCCGGTCTTGTCGCTGACGACAGCTACGAGCTCGACCCGGAATGGCAGAAGCAAGTCGTGTATTACCGGACCAATGAGGCACCGGGCACCATCATCGTCGCGACGGCCGAGCGCCACCTTTACCTGGTGCAGGGCAATGGCCGCGCGCTCCGCTACGGCATCGGCGTCGGCCGCGAAGGCTTTCAATGGCAGGGCCTGGTGAGCATCACCCGCAAGGCCGAGTGGCCGGACTGGGTGCCGCCGCCGGAAATGATCGCGCGCCAGCCCTATCTGCCGCGCTTCATGGCGGGCGGCCCGGGCAATCCGCTCGGCGCACGCGCGATGTATCTCGGCACCACGGTCTACCGCATCCACGGCACCAACCGGCCCGACACCATCGGCACCGCCGTGTCCTCCGGCTGCTTCCGCCTGGTCAACAACGACGTCGCCGATCTCTACAACCGCGTTCCGGTCGGCACCAAGGTGATCATCCGGCAGAAGCCCGAACTGTAGCCATCAGCCTGCTTCGATATCCGTCCCGCTTTCCCCCCGATCATTCGCGAGAGAGAACCCATGCGTACATTTCGAGGCGGCCTGACGATCGGGCTCGCGATCGCCGCGCTGGTTGCGGCCGCCGCCATCACCTATGAGCGCTACGACACCCGCACGCTGAAGCGCACCGTCCGCCGCGGCGACGTGCTGTGCGGCGTCAACAAGGGCCTGCCGGGCTTCTCGATCCCGGACGACAAGGGCAACTGGACCGGCTTCGACGTCGACTTCTGCCGCGCGGTCGCGTCGGCGATCTTCGACGATCCGTCGAAGGCGAAGTTCGTGCCGCTCGACGCCAGCGAGCGCTTCAAGGAGCTGCAGAACCGCAAGGTCGACATCCTCTCGCGCAACTCCACCTGGAGCATGTCGCGCGAGACCAATTACGACCTCTATTTCCCCGCGGTCGCCTATTATGACGGCCAGGGCTTCATGCTGCCGCGCTCGCGCAACATCGATTCCGCGCTCGACCTGAACGGCAGCAAGATCTGCGTGCAGGCCAACACCACGACGCAGCTCAATCTCGCCGACTATTTCCGTGCCAACAATATGAAGTACACGGAGATGAAGTTCGACAAGCTGGACGACGTCGTGAAGGCCTACAACTCCGGCCAGTGCGATACGCTGACATCGGACGCCTCGCAGCTCTATGCGCTGCGGCTCAACCTCGCCAAGCCGAGCGACCACACGATCCTCGCCGACATCATCTCCAAGGAGCCGCTGGCGCCGGTGGTGCGCTTGCGCGACGACGACTGGATGATGATCGTGAAGTGGACGCTGTACGCCATGATCAACGCCGAAGAACTCGGCATCACCTCGAAGAATATCGACGAGGCGCTGAAGTCGAAGAAGCCGGAGGTGATGCGGCTGGTCGGCACCGAGGGCTCCTATGGCGAGGATCTCGGCCTGACCAAGGACTGGGCCGTGCGCATCATCCGCCATGTCGGCAATTACGGCGAGGTCTACGACCGCAACGTCGGCGCCGACTCCAAGCTGAAGATTCCGCGCGGCATGAACCAGCTCTGGAACGCCGGCGGCGTCCAGTACGCACCGCCGATCAGGTAACGGCGCGCAGCCGGGCCACGGCCGCCACCACATACAACGCCGTCGTCCCTGCGAAAGCAGGGACCCATACGCCGCGGCGGATATTGTAGGTGGGACTCGTCGTTCCAGCGGCGCGCGACAGTCACCCATTCGTGGTTATGGGTCCCTGCTTTCGCAGGGACGACAGTGAGCATGCTGTACGGCTTCGGTGTCATCACCCGGCTCGAGCCGAGCGATGACAGCGTGTTGCGTGGCGACGACGCCGCGTTATGCGACGACGACGATGCGGCCGATCAATATCCCTTGCCGCTCGCCAGCTGGTCGGTGTGGAAATTGCTGTCGCCGAACAGCTCCTGGCAGACCCGGGCGCGCTTCATGAAGAAGCCGATGTCGAACTGGTCGGTCATGCCCATGCCGCCATGCATCTGCACGCCCTCCTGCACCGCCAGCGTCGCCGTGGTGCCGGCGCGCGCCTTTGCCACCGCGACCGCGGTTGCGGCCTTGTCGGCATCCGTATCGAGCGCCTGCAGCGCCTTCAGCACCGCGGCGCGGGTGATCTCGATGTCGATGTAGAGCTGGGCGGCACGGTGCTGCAGCGCCTGGAATTCGCCGATCGCCTTGCCGAACTGCTTGCGCTCCTTGAGGTAGGCCACGGTGCGGCCGAACACCTCGTCGGAGAGGCCGACCATTTCGGACGCCACCGCGCCACGGCCAATATTGAGCACCCCCTCGAGCAGCCCAAAGCCCTGATCGACCTCGCCGAGCACGCTGTCGGCGTTGACCTCGACATTGTCGAACACGATGCGCGCCGCGTTGTGCGAATCGACCATCGCGGTGCGCTCGACCGCGAGCCCCTTGGCCTTCGGATCGACCAGGAACAGCGTCAGCCCGTTCTTGTCGCCGGCGCTGCCGGCCGTGCGCGCCGCGACGATCAAGAGATCGGCGGTGTGGCCGTCGACCACGAAGGCCTTGTCGCCCGACAGCTTGAAGCCGTTGCCGGAGCGCGTGGCCTGCAACTTCGTCTGCAGCGGGCGATGCTTGGCGCCCTCATCGATCGCCAGCGCCGCCAGCAGCGAGCCGTCGGCGATTTTGGGCAGATGCTGCGCCTTCTGCGCCTCGCTGCCGCCGCGCGACAGCGCCGAGGCGGCGAGCACCGAGGTCGCGAGGAACGGCGACGGCATCAAGGTGCGGCCGATCTCCTCCATGACGATGCCGGCCTCGACGCAGCCGAGCCCGCTGCCGCCGAACTGGTCCGGCACCAGGAGGCCGGAGAAGCCCATCTCCGCAAAGGTCTTCCAGAGATCGCGCGAGAAGCCGGTGGCATCCTTGGCATCGCGCAAGGACCGCAGATGCGCCACCGGCGCCTTGTCGCTGATGAGGCCGCGCGCACTGTCGCGCAGCATGGATTGTTCTTCGGTGAGGACGAGGGCCATAGGAAAATCCGATCTAACGTACTAAGCAACTGTCTGAGTTCGTCATTCCGGGGCGATGCGCAGCATCGAACCCGGAATCTCGAGGTTCCGGGTTCGCCGCTTCGCGACGCCCCGGAACGACGGTGCAGCGATCACGCGCCCGGCAAATCGAGGATGCGCTTGGCGACGATGCCGAGCATCACCTCCGAGGTGCCGCCCTCGATCGAATTGGCCTTGGTGCGCAGCCAGGCGCGCGGGCGGGCGCCGCCCCGGGAGCGGTCGCTCTCCCATTCCAGCGCGTCGATGCCGCCGGCCGACATCAGGATCTCGTAGCGGCGCTTGTTGAGCTCGGTGCCGTAATATTTCATCGCCGAGGAGAACGCCGGATGCGATTGCCCGGCCTTGGCGAGATCGACCGCGCGCTCCGCGGCAGCCGCGAGCGCGGCCTCGTCGACCTCGAAGTTCGCGATCTGGCTGCGCAGCTGCGCGTCATCGAGCTTGCCTTGCGCGTCCGCACCGACCGAGTCGGCGGCGATCTGGCCGAGCGGACGGCCGACGCCGCGCTCGCCCATGCCGGAGATCATCGCGCGCTCGTGCTGCAGCAGGTATTTCGCGACATCCCAGCCCCGATTGACGGTGCCGACGACATGCGACTTCGGCACGCGGACATTGTCGAAGAAGGTTTCGCAGAACGGCGAATAGCCCGAGATCAGCAGGATCGGTTTTGTGGACACGCCCTTCGACGTCATATCGAAGAGAATAAAACTGATGCCGTCGTGCTTCTTGGCCGCCGGATCGGTGCGCACCAGGCAGAAGATCCAGTCGGCGTAGTTGGCATAGGACGTCCAGATCTTCTGGCCGTTGATGATGTAGTCGTCGCCGTCGCCGACCGCGCGGGTCTGCAGCGAGGCAAGATCGGAGCCGGCGTTCGGCTCCGAATAGCCCTGGCACCAGCGGATCAGGCCCGCGGTGATCTTGGGCAGGTGCTCCTTCTTTTGCTCCTCGGTGCCGTATTTCAGCAGCGCCGGTCCGAGCATCGAGATGCCGAACGAGGTCAGCGGCTGACGCGCGCCGATCGCAGCCATCTCCTGGCGCACGATCTTGGCCTCCTCGCCGTCGAGGCCTCCGCCGCCATATTCCTTCGGCCAATGCGGCACGGTCCAGCCCTTGTCGCGCATCCGCTCGAACCAGACGCGCTGCGCTTCGGACGAGAATTTCGTGTTGCGGCCACCCCAGAAGGTGTCGCCATCCGAGGTCATCGGCTTGCGCATCTCCGCCGGGCAGTTCTGCTCCAGCCAGGCGCGGGTCTCCGCGCGGAATTTCTCGAGGTCAGCCATGGTGCGTTTCCAGTCAAAAAATCGTCGAATTGGATTCGACCTTAGACCTACGCAGCCGCCGAATTCAATATGCCTCGCGGCCGCGCCATGCTCTGGCGTCGCTACTCACTGCGCGCGATCGGGTGTATCGCCGAGATGGGGTAACGCTTGAAAAACAAGAGGAAACGGACATGCGGCTGAAGCTGCTTTCGCCTAGCGAAATGAACGCCGCCCAGAAAGAAACCTACGACGAGTCGATCGCCGGCAAGCGCGGCGCGCCACCGGCGCCGATGATGGCCTGGCTGAACAGCCCGGAGATGGCACGGCATGCCACGCGGCTCGGCGAGGTGCTGCGCTTCGACACGATCTTTCCGCCAAAACTGTCGGAGATCGCGATCCTCGTCACGGCCCGGCACTGGACCGCGCATTACGAATGGTATGCCCACAAGCGCCTGGCGCTGAAGGGCGGCCTCGACCCGAAGATCATCGAGGACATTCGCGTGCGCCGGACGCCGACCTTCGACGATCCCAAGGCCAGGGTGATCTACGACGTCGCCAAGGCGCTGCACGAAGGTCACGGCCTGCCGAAGGCACTGTATGACGAGGCGGTCGAGGTGCTGAGCCAACGCGGCCTGGTCGAGGTAATCGGCCTCTGCGGCTACTACACCATGGTGTCGATGACGCTGAACACGTTCGAGTTCCAGCTGCCCGGCGGCGAGTTGTCGGAGCTCTGCTAGGCCCCCGCCGACCGTGGCGCGTCCGGAAACCTTGCGTTTCCGGATCGGTCGCTCTGTCCTCGGCAAATCCGGACTATATCAACGGCAGAAGCCTTGCCCGTAATGCAGGGCGCTGACCCGAACGGAGCCGGACTATGCCGCAGAATCCCCCCATCATCGCGGGCACGCGGATTGGACATGTCCACCTCAAGGTGGCCGATCTCGACCGGGCGCTCGGCTTCTATTGCGGCGTGCTCGGCTTCGAGCTGCAGCAGCGCATGGGCACGGACGCGGCCTTCATCTCGGCCGGCGGCTATCACCACCACATCGGCCTCAACACCTGGGAAAGCAAGGGCGGCCATCCGCCGCCGCCGGGCACCACCGGCCTGTTCCACACCGCCATCCTCTATCCCACCCGCCCGGCGCTCGCCGACGCGCTGCACCGGGTGCTGTCCGCCGGCATCCAGCTCGACGGCGCCAGCGACCACGGCGTCAGCCAGGCACTGTACTTGCGCGATCCCGATGAGAACGGCGTCGAGCTCTATTGGGATCGCCCCGAGGCCGAATGGCCGCGCAGCGCGGACGGCAAGCTCGCGATGTTCACGCGACGGCTGGACGTTGAGGACCTGCTGAAGAAGCGGGCGGCGTAATTCCGCAACCCGGGAGAAGCGTGTAGCCCGGATGAAGCGCAGCGAAATCCGGGTTCGCTCCATGAGGTGATACTGTTCCCGGATTACGCTGCGCTTCATCCGGGCTACGGGTTCTACAGGTCTTTATTCCCCTTCCCCCTGAAAGGGGGAAGGCCGGGATGGGGGTCAGCCGCAGGCTCTGCTGCAAGTGGAGAGCAGATCCCCGCCGCTTTGCTCTGCGAGCAAAGCGACCTCCCCTTTTCAAGGGGAGGTCGTAGATCGGATGCAGTTTGTAGCCCGGATGGAGCGCAGCGAAATCCGGGTTCGCTCCATGAGGTGATGCTGGCCCCGGATTGCGCTTCGCTTCATCCGGGCTACGGGTTCAGGAACAGGTGCGCGAGCCGGCCGGCCGCATAGAACCCAAAGCCGAACACCGCATGCGTCACGAGGCTCTGCAGCCGCGCCGCCCATGGACGGGGCGTGCGGCTCGCGGCGATGCCGGCGCCCATCGCGGGCTGCATCACCAGGAACGGCGCGGCCACGTTGCCGATCCCGACCATCAGGGCCGGAGCGATGGTGGGCTGCCGCAGCCAATCGAGGCCGAAGGTCGCAAGCAGCACGCCGGCAAAGCCGATCCCGATCAGATAATGCGCGGCCCATCCGATCACCCGTTCGCCCGCGACCTGCGGTGACGCGGCGATGCGGTCGTGGCGCAGGCGCCCGCATACGAGATGGCCGAGCCAGCGGCCGACCAGGGCATAGTCCAGCGACGGGATGCCAAGCAGACGCTTTCGAACCATCCCCCAGATGTCCATCACGACGGTCGCACCGGTCCCGATCAGCACCGCGCTCGCCACAAATTCCTCCGCTTCAACCATGCGCGGCCTCCGCCGGCGCTCGTGCCGCGACCATCCAGCAGGCGGCAGTGAAGCGAATCTCGGTCCCATGGATGTAGCGATCGAACACGTCGCGCACGGTCTCGATCACCTGCGTTCGGCGCGGTTCCTCCATCGCCTGCAGCATCGTCCCGACCGGGCCGAGCCAACTCACATAGCGGGTCAGCTCCGATGCCGGAAAGCTGAGGGCGACATCGACCGGATCGATCGCGATCGCCTCCCAGCCGCTATCATCCAGGATAGCTTCGACCCGCTTCCGGTCGGCGAAGCCGAATTGCCCCGGCGCATCGGGACGCCGCGCCGGAAGATCCGGCAGCAACGGCTTCGACGCCTGTTCCGCCGTCGTCATGAACGGGTTCTCGGCGGCGCCACGCCACGCGATGAAGCGGAGCGCAGCACCCGGCCGGGCCGCGCGGCGCAGATTGACGAAAGCCTGCACCGGATCGGCAAAGAACATCACGCCGAGGCGCGAGATGATCATGTCGAAACTCGCTGGCGCGAACGGACAGGACTGCGCGTCGGCGCAGATGAAGCTGACCGGCCGCTCTTCCCGCTCCGCGCGGGCGCGCGCCGCCGCGATCATCGGCTCGGAAATGTCGATGCCGGTGCAATGCCCTTGCCGGCCGAGCACGCCGGCAGCAGCGAAGGTCGTGGCGCCCGTGCCGCAACCGATATCGAGCACGCGGCTGGCCGCGGCATCGGACACTGCTCGGACGAGCAGCTCTTCAAGCGGCTTGAACATCCCTTCGAGCACGTCGCGCGTCTCGACCCAGGCGCGGCCGGCGGCGCCGTTCCAGAGTTTGACCTGCTCGTCGCCAGCTTGCGGTGCGACACCCATGATTCTCGTCCTTCTTGATGCTTGCCTTACGCAAGCGGTAGGCTGGATACTGCCAGTTCAAGTGAACTTGAGGTCAAGGGCCATGCGGGACATCGACATCGCGGAGGTGGCGGAGCTATCGGGCGTGCGCGCCTCGACCTTGCGCTTCTACGAGGAGAAAGGTCTGATCGCCTCGCATGGCCGGCGCGGGCTGCGCCGCCTGTTCGATCCGGCGGTGCTCGACCGGCTGGCGCTGATCGCGCTCGGGCGCGCCTCCGGCTTCTCGCTCGACGAGATCGCGAGAATGTTCGCGCCCGATGGAAGGCCGCGCATCGACCGGAAAATGCTCTCTGCCAAGGCCGACGAGCTCGACCGCACCATCCGCAGGCTCAACGCGATGCGCGACGGCCTGCGCCACGCCGCCGTCTGCCCGGCTCCGAGCCACATGGAATGCCCGACTTTTCGCCGGCTGCTGCGGGTCGCGGCGGCGGGCAAGATCGGTGAGCCGAAGACGGCGAAGAAGCGGCCCAAGAAGGCGTGACAGAGATCGCAGCCCGGATGAAGCGCAGCGAAATCCGGGATTCCCTCCAAGAGGTGATACTGTTCCCGGATTGCGCTTCGCTTCATCCGGGCTACGGGCTACTACAGGTCTTTATTCCCCTTCCCCCTGAAAGGGGGAAGGTCGGGATGGGGGTCAGCCACGGGCTCTGCTGCAAGTGGAGAGAGCAGATCCCCACCCGCTTTGCTCTACGAGCAAAGCGACCTCCCCTTTTCAAGGGGAGGTGGAAAGCTACTTCCCTTTCGTCATGATCGTCGCCGCCGCGATCAGCTCGAGGCCAATGCAGCCGTAGAACGGCAGTGCGTAGCTGCCCGAGAGATCGTGCAGCAGCCCGACCACGCCGGGGCCGAAGGCGTAGGTGATCTGGTTGATCGCGGTGATCAGGCTGACCAGCACGCCGAACGCACGCGGATCGAACTCGCGCTGCACGATCAGCGCCGGCAGCGTGATCAGATTGCCGACCGAGAAGCCGAACAGCGCGCAGGCGGCGATCTGCGCTACGTCATTGTGCACATTGATGATGACGGCGAGCGCGACCGCCTGGCTGACGAAGGACAGCGCCGATGCCAGCCGCTGGTTGAGCCGGTCGATCACGAAGGAGAACGAGACGCGCCCGACCACGGCCATCGCGGTCAAGAGCGCCATCGCCACCGTCGCGCGCTCGCGGCCGATCACCTGATCGAGATAGGCGATCAGATGCACGATGAAGCCGACCTGGGCGAACAGCACCAGCGCGAAGGCAATCGACACCGAGAGGAAGCGGATGTCGCGCAGCGCCCGCGCGCGCACCTGGGTCGCCGATGGCGCGTCGGCCGCCGCGGCAGTGACTGCGTGCAGATGCGCCGGCGGCCGCCCGACAAAGATCAGGATGACAGGCACCATCACCACGATCAGCAGCCCTGCGGCCGCGATCATCGCGCCGGAGAAGCCGAACGTGCCGATCCCCGCCACCAGCAGCGGCACGCCGACGATGCCGCCGAAGCTCGCGCCGTTCAGCGCCAGGCTGATCGCCATGCCGCGCTTCTTGTCGAACCACAGGCCGAGCGTGTTGGTGATGATGCCGAGGCTGGTGCCGGCCCAGCCGAACGCCAGCAGCGCATCGGCAAGAAAGAGCTGCCAGGGCTCGCGCACCTCGCCGATCGCAACTGCCGCGACCGCCATCGCGAAGGTGCCGGCGATCAGGCAGCTGCGCGCGCCGAACGCCTTGATCGCCTCGCTGACGAAGGCAACCAGCGCCGCGCCGAAAAGGTAGAAGAAGGTCGTGCCCGAAGAGATCAGCGACGCCGGCCAGCCGTGCAGCCGCTGCAGCTCGGCGACATAGACGCTCTGGCCGTAGAAGCCCAGCCCCCAGCCGAAGGTCGCAAGCAGGAAGCAGACGACGACGATGCGCCAGCCCTCATAACCAAGCGAGGATTCGTCTGATAGCGTGGATGAGGATGCGTCCATTTCTTGCTCTTGCTTCCGACATCGTCATGACCGGTTTTATCCGTTCTCACGATGTAAGGAGCCGTGCAAGCCGGTCACTTCGAAACGGATCGAAGTGTCAGCAATTGGCAGCAGGAACTAGATGCTCGGATCCGGGATTTCTTCCACCGCGCGCAATTTCATACGTCGCTTGGCGAATGAAGCCAGCCACAGCACGGCAAGGCCGAGCAGCACAGGCGGGAACACCACCCAGTTGACGGCATTCCAGCCGTAATGCGCGAGCAGCTGGCCCGACGAGAACGAACCGATCGCCATCATGCCGAACACGAGGAAATCGTTGAACGCCTGCACCTTGTTGCGCTCCTGCGGCCGGTGCGTTTCCAGCACCAGCGCGGAAGCGCCAACGAACGCAAAATTCCAGCCGATCCCGAGCACGAACAGCGTCGCCCAGAAGTGCGGCGCAGTGACGCCTGACAGTCCGATCATCGCGGCGACCGCCTCGAGCGCCAGCCCGAGCGCGACGATAACCGGCGCGCCGAACCGCGCGATCAGCGAACCCGTGAAGAAGCTCGGGCCGTACATCGCAACGATGTGCCACTGAATGCCGAAATTGGAATCGCTGACCGACAACCCGCACATCTTCATGGCGAGCGGCGCCGAGGTCATCACCAGATTCATCATCGGATAGGCGATCACGCCGCACAGCGCCGCGGCGATGAAGCGGGGCTGCCTGGCGATCTCGAGCAGCGGGCGGCCGCCATACAGGTCCGCAGCCGCAGGCTTCGGCGCGTCGACGCCCGAGAGCACCGCCATCGCCACCAGCGCGACCAGCGCCTGCATCACGAAGGAGAACGCGAACAGATAGGGCGGCCAGATGTCCATGGTCCATTGCACGAGCTGCGGCCCGAGCACGCCGGCGAACACGCCGCCGGCCATCACCCAGGACACCGCCTTGGGCCGGAACCCGACACTCGCGCCATCGGCGGCGGCAAAGCGGTAGGACTGCGCGACGGCGCCGTAGAGCCCGCCGAGGAAGGTCGCGCCGCAGAACAGCCAGAACGATGAATGCAGGATCGCCCAGGCGCCGAGCGCGCCGGTGAGCGTGCCGCAGAAGGTGCCGATGATGAAGGCGACGCGCCTGCCATAGGCGCGCGAGATCGCGCCGGTCGGCAGCGTGCCGGCGGCAAGCCCGAGCACATACATCGAGAGCGGCACCGTCGCGAGCGAGACGTCGGGCGCCAGCGTTGCGCCGACGATCGAGCCGGTGGCGAAGATCACCGCCGAATTGGCGCCGGTCAGCGCCTGCGCCGCCGCAAGCCGCCACACATTGCTGCGCGCCCGCGCGTCGTCGGCCGCCTCATCGGATGCTGTCACGTCGATCATCGGTAGTCCCGCCTCGAAGCCCCGGCGGGAGCCCCCAATCGCCGGCACTATGGAGAGCGGGTCGAGGCCGATCAACCGGCGCAAACGGACCGAGGCCATGCAGGAGGCGCACACGACATCGCTTGCTCTCACAGAGTGACGTCACAGCAGCCCGGCACTTCTATCAGTACCGTCATCCTGAGGAGCGCGTAGCGCGTCTCGAAGGATGCACGGCCCCGCTGGTGGCCATCGACCCTTCGAGACGGCCGCGTTGCGGCCTCCTCAGGATGACGGTGATAGAGTTGAACAATGGCGTGACGACGGACTTTCTACCGCGCTGGCTTCTTGCCAGGCCGCTTCTCGGCGCGCAGCGCGCCGGTCTTGTGGACCTTGGAGCGCGGCCCGACGAGGTGCGGCTTGTGAACGTGCCATTCAAGCGCGAGCGTCGCAGCGAAACCGAAAAAGCTCGAACGGCTCATGCCGAGTCCGGCGGCATGCTTGTCGATCCGTGTGATCAGGCTCTTCGGCAAATAGACGTTGACGCGCTCGGACGGGTCGGGCGGATCGACGCCGACCATGAAGAAGGCCGCGACGTCCGAGCCCTTCGGCGCCACGATGCGCTCGATCGGGGTCGGCTCCGGCAATGGCTTGCCCTGCTCGACCCAGCCGTCGACGGTCTGCGCCAGCGTTTGCTCGGCGCGCTCGATCGCGTCTTCCTGCGATCGCCCCGCGGCGACGCAGCCGGGAAAATCCGGGAACCATGCCCCGAACGCGCCGCGCGGCCCGCGCTCCAGCACGGCCGGATAAAGCCGCCTCTTCATTCTGGCCTCCGTCGTCGGAGTATGCTATTTCACACACATCGGTGTGTCAAATCACACAACAGGCGACATCGTGGGAGACCGCGGCAATGGACCCGCAAGCCGAACTCCGCGTCATCCGCGCGGCCTATGCCAAGCAGATCCTGGCCGCCGCCAACACCATCAATCCGCGGCTGACGGAGGCCTTCGCCGCCATTCCCCGCGAGGACTTCGTCGGCCCGGGACCATGGATGATGCTGCGATGGTGGAGCCGCGACTATGCGCCGACGCCCGATGCCGACCCGGTCTATCTGTACACCAACGATCTCGTCGCCTTGCGCCCCGAGCGGCGTCTCAACAACGGCCAGCCGTCGCTCCACGCCCATCTCATGCACCAGGCCGCGGCCGCCACCGGCGAGCACGTGGTGCATATCGGCACGGGCACAGGGTACTACACCGCGATCCTCGCGCATCTGGTCGGACCGTCCGGCCGCGTGACCGGCATCGAATACGATCCGGACCTTGCGGCGGACGCGCGCGCCAATCTCGCCGCTTACGCAAATGTCGAGATCATCCAGGGCGACGGCACGATTGCGCCGTTCGAGTCCGCCGACGTGATCTATGTCAACGCCGGCTGCACCCGGCCTGCCGCGCGATGGCTCGACGGGCTCGCCGCCGGCGGCCGCCTGATCCTGCCGCTGACGTCGGACGAGGGATTCAAGGGTGGCGCGCCGGAGCAGGTGGCGCGCTCCGGCGCCGTGTTCCGGATCCGGCGCGAGGGCGCAGAGTATCAAGCGGACTGGATATCGCCGGTCGCGATCATTCCCTGCGACGGCGGCCGGGACGAGACGTCCGAAAAAACGCTCGCCGAAGCCTTCGCCCGCGGCGGCTGGCAGAACGTGACCCGGCTCTACCGCGACGCCGGGATCCCCGACGAACGTTGCTGGCTGCGTGGGCCAGGCTGGTGCCTGGCTTACGATTGAGCGCGGCTACTTGCGGGCAAAAACCAGAATCATGTTGTTGGCCGGCATTTCGAAGCTGCCGGCGAGCTTGAGCCCGACGCTTCCCGCAAGCGTCTCGAGATCGGCGATGTCGCGCACGCCCCACTCGGCGTCGCGTTCGCGCAACGACGTGTCGAACACGGCATTGCTGAGCGCGGTGTGCTTGCCGCCACGCTTGAACGGGCCGTAGAGCAACAGCCGGCCGTCGGCGCGCAGGTGCCGCGCGGCGCCGGCGAACAGGCCCTCGGCCACGCGCCACGGCGCGATGTGGATCACATTGGCGCAGAAGATCGCGAGCAGTTGGTCCGGACCTTTGCCGTCCGACGGCGCCGGCGACCAGACCGGGTCGGACAGATCGATCGGCTGCGGCGGCCGGATGTTGGCAAGGGCGGCATGCGCGCGCCAGGCCTCGATGCTGCGCAGGTGCGCCGCATGGAGGTCGCTCGGCCACCAGGTGATGTCGGGCGTCTGAGCGGCGAAATAGACGACATGCTGGCCGGTGCCGCTGCCGGCTTCCAGCACGTCGCCGGATTGGCCGGCGAGGTAGTCCTTCAGGACGGTCCAGATCGGCTGATGGTTGCGATGGAACGCCGGCGCATCGAGCCGCCCGTCCGCCTCGACCGGTTGGCCGTCCTTGCCGAACTCCGCCACGAATTCCGCCACCGCGCTTCTCCTGTTAGCCGTATGTAGACAGTGCAGCCGTAATCAGCAAAGCGGAACCGAGCGGCGATACTGCCAAATCCGTCATCCTGAGGCGCGAGCCCTTGCGAGCCTCGAAGGATGCACGGCCACCGGCCGGGCCGCGCACCCTTCGAGGCTCGCTCCGCTCGCACCTCAGGGTGACGGGTCTCATCTCGTCGGTGCGGACCGCTGCTCTGGCATTAACCCCGTCGCAACACGCCTATTCTCCACATTGCCAGCCGATGGCCTTTGTGCTTTCCACTCTTTATATTGCGATATATTGCGATGGGATCATCGAGATTGAAGCCCGGGAAACGTCCTTGATCGCCACTTTCTCCAAGCCAGCCTTCGTCCTGGCGCTGCTGGCAGGCACCGCCATGGCCGCGCCCGCGCGGGCCCAATCCGCCGCCGAGGGACAGAAGCTCGCCTTCGACCGCGGCAAGGGCAATTGCCTGACCTGCCACGTCATCAAGGGCGGCGACCTGCCCGGCACGATCGGCCCCGAGCTGAGCGGCCTGAAGGCCAAATACAGCCGTGACGAGCTGATCGCGATCGTGACCGACGAGACCAGGCGCAATCCGCAGACGGTGATGCCGCCGTTCGGCCGAAACCGGATTTTGAGCGAGAAGGAAATCGACGCGGTGGTGGACTTCCTGCAGACGCTGTGACGCCGCAACCGTCGCTTGAGGAGATTTTTTTGATGAACATCACGACCAGCGAATTTTCTAGAGCGCGCCGGATGGTGCTGAAGGGCGCGGGCGTCGCCGCGCTGATCGGCCTCGGCGTCATTCCGTTCGACGTGCCGCAGGCGCTCGCCGCCGCCAACGACAAATATCCCGAAGACGCATTCAAGCAGAAGACCGAGGCCGACGCGATCAAGGCGCTCTATGGCAAGACCGCCGAGCCGACGGACAAGGTCAAGATGGACGCGCCGGAGATCGCCGAGAACGGCGCGGTGGTGCCGATCTCCGCGACCACGACGCTGGCCGATGTCACCTCGATCTCGTTTCTGGTGAGCGAGAACCCGATTTCGCTGGTGGCGTCGTACAAGATTCCGGCGGGCACGCTGCCGACCGTCGCCAACCGCATCAAGATGGCGAAGACCAGCAACGTCACCGTGATCGTCGAGGCCGGCGGCAAGCTCTACAGCGCCAAGAAGGAAATCAAGGTCACCGTCGGCGGCTGCGGCGGCTAGTGCATATATGAGCGTCGATCGAACCCGCGAACTCGCTGTGCCCGCTCTCCCGCTTGCGGGGTCCGAGGCGAGCGAAGCTCGCTCTCGAGGTTGGGGTGGGGGTATCGCCACGATGGACATTCTTCGTTTGGAGAGAGCCCCCACCCGGATCGCATCTAGCGATGCGACGCAGCCGAAGCCTTGCTTCGGCGTTCTTCAGAGACGGCCGCTGAAGGCGGCCTATGCTCCCCCGCAAGCGGGAGAGGTGAAGCGAGCCCGTCGATGGGCTGTCGCGACAACAGAGGACTAAACCGATGGCATCGAGCATTCGCGTGCGCGCCACGTCAAACGGCGACACCACCGAGGTGCAGGCGCTGATCCAGCACCCGATGGATTCCGGCTTCGTCAAGGACGCCAAGGGCGAGATCATTCCGCCGCATTTCATCCAGCAGCTCACCTTCGAATATGACGGCAAGCCGGTGTTCGTCGCCGACTGGGGCGGCGGCGTCTCCAAGGATCCCTATGTCAAGTTCGCCTTCAAGGGCGGCAAGAAGGGCGACGATCTGAAGGTCAGCTGGATCGACAACAAGGGCGCGACCGACACCACCACGGCGAAGATTCAATGACACGGCGCCTCGCAATCCGCGCAACAATAGCCACGCTCGCGCTTGGCTTGCTGGCGTGCGCACCAGCGCGCGCGGCCGACAGCGTCGATCCCGCCGCCGACAAGGCCGCGTTCCAGAAATTCTTCACCAGCAAATTCCCCAAGCTGAAGCTCGAGGATTTCGTCAACGGTCCCTATTCGATGAATGAGGACCTGCACAGGCAGTGGGAGGAGAAGGAGCAGTTTCCGCCCTACGAGTTCTCGCTCGAAGCCGGCAAGGAGATGTTCGCGACGCCATTCAAGAACGGCAAGACCTACGCCGACTGCTTCCCGAACAAGGGCATCGGCATCCGCCAGAACTATCCTTACTTCGATGAGAAGGAAGGCAAGGTCGTCACGCTCGAGCTCGCGCTCAATCGCTGCCGCGAAGCCAATGGCGAGGCGCCGTTCTCCTATGTGAAGGACGACATGGCCGCGCTCACCGCCTACATGGCCTTCACCTCGCGCGGCAAGCCGATGGATATCAAGATCCCGAACGATCCGCGCGCGCTGGAGGCCTATCAGAAGGGCAAGGAGTATTTCTACACCCGCCGCGGCCAGCTCAATTTCTCCTGCGCCACCTGCCACATCCAGAGCCCGGGCGAGCGGATCCGCGCCGAGGTGCTGGCGCCGGCGCTCGGCATCCTGAACGCGATGCCGATCTACCGCTCGGAATGGAGCGGCATGGGCACCACCAGCCGCCGCTTCACCACCTGCAACAGCCAGATCCGCGGCGTGCCGCTCAATCCGCAGGACGACGAGTACCGCAACCTCGAATACTATTTGTCCTATGTCAGCAACGGGCTGCCGATCTCGGGGCCGGGAGCACGGCCATGAGCGCGGCCATCAAAGCTGTCTTCGCAGCATCGGCCCTGCTGATCGCAACCGCGAGCGGCGCCCTCGCCGCCTCCGAAGCCGACTACAAGGCCGCCTACGCCGCCGCCGAAGCCGCCAACAAGGAGGCAGGCAGCCTGCGCAACCAGTGGACCACCACCGCCTCGACACTATCTGCCGCAAAAAAGGCCGGTGAGGCTGGTGATTTCGACACCGCAGTCGCCAAGGCCAAGGAAGCCGAGGCACTGGCAAAGGCCTCGATCTTCCAGGCCACCAGCGAAAAGGAACGCTGGAAGGACATGGAAGTTCGTTAAGAGCGCGCAGGCCAGGGGCCGCGCGGAGAGAGTGATGATCATCCGCCGCCGGGAATTCCTGAAAGCTGCGGCCGCCGCAACGCTAACGGCCGGCCTGCCCCGCCTTGCGCGCAGCGCCGACACCGCCAGCGTCTACGACCTCGAGCGGTTCGGCAACGCCCGCATCCTGCACATGACCGACACGCATGCGCAGCTGAAGCCGGTGTTCTTCCGCGAGCCCGGCGTCAATCTCGGCGTCGGCGCGATGGCCGGCCAGCCGCCGCACCTCGTCGGCAAGGCGTTCCTCGACCGCTTCGGCATCCGGCCCGACAGCGCCGACGCCTATGCCTTCACCTGCGTCGAGTTCGAGAAGGCCGCCGGCCGGTTCGGACGGCTCGGCGGCTTCGCCCACCTGAAGACGCTGGTCGACAAGCTGCGCGCCGATGTCGGCGAAAAGCGTTCGATCCTGCTCGACGGTGGCGACCTCTGGCAGGGCTCAGGGCTCGCCAACGCCATGAACGGCGCCGACATGGTGGAGGCCGCCAATCTGCTCGGCATCGAGGCGATGACCGGGCACTGGGAATTCACCTATGGCGAGCAGGTGCTGCGCGACAACCTCTCCCGCTTCAAGGGCGAGTTCCTGGCGCAGAACGTGTTCCTGACCGAGGAAGCCGCGTTCAACGACGCCAAGGCGTTCGACCCGGCTTCGGGGCGGGTGTTCAAGCCGTCCTTCATCAAGGAGATCGGCGGCCATCGCGTCGCGATCATCGGCCAGGCCTTCCCCTACGTGCCGATCGCGCATCCGAAGCGCTTCACGCCGGACTGGAAGTTCGGCATCCGCGACGAGGAGCTGCAGAAGCTCGTCGACGGCCATCGCAACAACGATAAGGTCGAGGCGGTGATCCTGCTGTCGCACAACGGCATGGATGTCGACCTCAAGCTCGCCAGCCGCGTCACCGGTATCGACGTCATTCTCGGCGGCCACACCCACGACGCGATCCCGATCCCGATCACGGTGACCAATGCCGGCGGCGTCACGCTGGTGACCAATGCCGGCTCCAACGGCAAGTTCATCGGCGTGCTCGATCTCGATCTCGCCAAGGGCAAGGTCGCCAATGTCCGCTACCGGCTGCTGCCGGTGTTCGCCGAACTGCTGAAGCCCGATCCTGCGATGCAGACGCTGATCGACAAGATGCGCGATCCGCATGTCGACGAATGGAACAGCAAGCTGGCCTCGGCCGACCGGCTGCTCTACCGCCGCGGCAATTTCTCCGGCACCGTCGATCAGTTGATCTGCGATGCGCTGCTGAACGAGCTCAACGCCGAGATCGCGCTGTCGCCGGGCTTCCGCTGGGGCATCACCACGCTCGCCGGCCAGCCGCTGACTATGGAAGACGTGCTGTCGGAAACCGCGATCACCTATCCGGAGACCTACGTCGCCACGATGACCGGCAGCCAGATCAAGGATGTGCTGGAAGACGTCTGCGACAATCTGTTCAACGTCGATCCCTATTATCAGCAGGGCGGCGACATGGTCCGCGTCGGCGGCCTCGCCTACACCTGCACGCCCGGCGAGACCGTCGGCAAGCGCATTTCCGAGCTGAAGCTCGGCAGCGGCAAGCATCTCGAAGCCGGCAAGCACTACAAGGTCGCAGGCTGGGCCTCGGTCAACCAGCAGAGCGGCGCGCCGATCTGGGATGTCGTCGCCAGGCATCTGCGCTCCGGCCGGCCGCCGAACCGCGACGAACCCGGCGTGACGCTGAAAGGCGTCGAGGACAATCCGGGCATCGCGAGGCACGGATGACGCGGCGCACGATCATCGCGGCGCTCGGCCTCGCGGCGATCGCACTGGCGACGCCGCTCGCCCGCGCCCAGCTGGCGCCGTTGCAGGACAAGCCGTTCGCCGAGCACAAGGTCGTGCTGCAGCTCTCCGACAACGATCCGAGGAAGCAAGGCCTCGTGATCGGCGTCGCCAACAATCTGATGAAGCACTACGATCCCGACAAGGTCGCGGTCGAGATCGTCGCCTTCGGCCCGGGCATCGACCTGCTCAAGCCCGACAACCCGAACCGCAAGCTGGTCGAGAGCCTGGTCGCGCAGGGCGCGCGGGTCGACATCTGCCTCAACACCGTCGACACGATCGAGCGCGACAGCGGCAAGCGGCCGGACTACATCGCCGCCGCCACCCCCGTGCAGGTCGGCGTCGCACAGATCTTGCTGCTCACCGAGAACGGATACACCCTGGTGAGGCCGTAACCCTAATCGCCTCGACGCCACCATCGTACCATCGGGAGTGGTGCCCCTGATGGAGCTGCAGGAGCAGGGCCGGAGTTACGTGCGGCCGTAGTCGCGCCGCCCAAACTGCGAAAATATGTCCCGTCATCCTGAGGCGCGAGCGGAGCGAGCCTCGAAGGATGCACGGCCCCGCCCGCCCTCCGCGCGTCCGCCCCTCATTCCCTGAAATATCTGGGCCATCCACCCTTCGAGGCTCGCTTCGCGAGCACCTCCAGCGACAAAGGCGAAGCCTTTGCGCGGGGGTGACGGGACAGGAGTCGCACGGGGATGGATTTGCTTTGAATGGACCCTATCTATGGAATAATATCCTCCATGTGACTCGGCCCGGAGAATAGGTAAGCCGTCATGATCTTTCGCCAGCTCTTCGACAGCGTATCCGGCACCTACAGCTATCTGCTCGCGAGCCGCGCCGGCGGCGAGGCATTGATCCTCGATCCGGTGCTGGAGAAGGCCGACCGCTACTGCAAGCTGCTGCAGGAACTCGACCTCAGGCTGGTCAAGGCCGTCGACACCCATCTGCACGCCGATCACGTCACCGGCCTCGGCGAGCTGCGCGACCGCACCCAGTGCATCACCATCATGGGCGAGCAGAGCAAGGCCGACGTGGTGTCGATGCGCGTTTCCGACGGCGACAAGGTGACGATCGAGGGCCTCTGCCTCGAGGCGCTGTACACGCCCGGCCACACCGACGATTCCTATAGTTATTTAATGGGCGACCGCGTCTTCACCGGCGACACGCTGCTGATCCGCGGCACCGGCCGCACCGACTTCCAGAATGGCAGCGCGCGGGCGCAGTACGATTCGATCTTCAACCGCCTGCTGAAGCTGCCCGAGGAGACCATGGTGTTCCCCGCGCATGACTACAAGGGCGACACCGTCTCCACCATCGGCGAGGAGAAGCGCTACAATCCGCGGCTGCAGGTCAAATCGATCGACGACTATGTCGAGCTGATGAACAACCTCAATCTGCCGAACCCGAAGCTGATGGACGTCGTGGTGCCCGCCAACATGCATGTCGGCCTGCACCAGGACGAACTCGCCAAGGAAGGCCTCTCCCTCAACGCGCGCGACGCCATCGCGAGCCTCGGCCGGCCCGATATCCTGCTGGTCGATTTGCGCGAGAGCGGCGAGCGGGCCAAGCACGGCACGCTCGCGGGCGCGCTGCACGCGCCCTATCCGGGGATTTGCGCCACCTTGCAGCCCGGCGGCATGCTGCGCGAAGTCGCGGCCGCAACCGGCCGCCGCGTCGTGTTCTTCTGTGCCTTCGGCGAGCGCTCGGCAATGGCGGTGGCCGCCGCGAAGAAAGCCGGACTGGTCAATACCGCTCATATCGAAGGCGGCATCGACGCATGGAAGAAGGCCGGCGGGCCGGTGGTGATGGGGTAAACGTCCAACCGTCTAGCCCACACGAAAATATGAGACCGTCACCCTGAGGTGCGAGCGGAGCGAGCCTCGAAGGGTGCACGGCCACGTCCTGTCCGCAAACATTTGGAGACATCCGGGCCGTGCATCCTTCGAGACGCGCTACGCGCTCCTCAGGATGACGGATGACGAAGGATCACCGCGTCACTCGCTGCAACTCTTCCGTCAGCCGATCCAGCGCATCCGCCAGCATCACGCCGCCGCACACGGTGAGCCGCTCGGGCAGCACGATGCGCTTGCTTTGCGGATAGAAGCGCTCCAGCGCCGGATGCAGCAGGAAGGCGCGACCGTCATCCTCGGCGCGGTCGCCGGCTTCCGACACCAGGATGAAATCCGGCCGCAGTTTTACGATCGCCTCCAGCGAAGCAAACCCGCCTGCGCCGACGCCAAGTTCGCCGGCGGCGTTGGCGAGGCCGGCTGCCGCCAGCAGCGAGCTGACCAGGCTATGGTCGCCCGAGACAAAGCCGCGCCGCTCCAGCGGCAGCACGCGGTAATGATGCGCGCTTGCCGCCGCCCGCGCCCGGGCGGTGGCCGCGTCGAGGCGCACGATCTCGGCCTCCGCGCGATCGGGATGCTGCACCACATCGCCCATCGCGCGAATCTGGTTCTTCACCTCATCCAGCGTGCGCGGCACCGTGAATTCGACGAGGTGCAGCCCGTTGGCCTTCAACAGGTCGCGGGTCGCGCGCTTGTCGAACAGGCTGACCACGACGAGATCGGGCTTGAGCAGCAGTACGTCCTCGGCCTCGCCGGACAGGCGCGGAAAATTTCGCGCCTTCTCGGCGGCCCAGGATTGCCAGGCATCGCGCGAGAAGCGGCTGAGACCGATGATCTGGTCGGGGTCGGCCAGCGACAGCACGAGCTGGTCGCTGCAGACATTCATCGAGACGATGCGCGGTCCGGCGGCGGACGCGGCACCGGCAGAAACAAGCCACAGCAGAATCGCGACCATCGCTCCAAGATGAAGCGAAGCAAGATGGCTGCCACGCTGACGCTGAGCCCCCTCTCCCGCTTGCGGGGGAGGGTTGGGGTGGGGGTGTCGCCGCGAGTCATATCGTGGAGAGAGCCCCCACCCATAGCGCATCTTTCGATGCGCTATGACCTCCCGCGCAAGCCGGAGAGGTGCAGCGAGTTCGCTGCGATACTCCGGCCACATCACACGTCCGCCCACGGCACGATGACGGCCTCCCGCTGAAATTCGGCACGGTAGGCGCTGACCCGGAATACGCTGGCGAGGACGCTCTCCGACAATGCTTCAGCAGGCGCGCCCTGCGCGGCAAGCCGCCCCTCCGCGAGCACCAGCACATGATCGGCAAAGCGCGCCGCGAGCCCGAGATCGTGCGTCACCACGATCACCAGCACGCCGGTGTCGGCGACGTTGCGCAGCTTCTGCATCACGTCGATCTGGTGGCGCGGATCGAGCGAAGCGGTCGGCTCGTCGGCGAGGATCACCGGCGCCTCCACCGCGAGCACCCGGGCCAGCGCGACGCGGCTGCGCTCGCCGCCGGAGAGTTCGGTGACGCGGCGATCGCTGAATTCAGTGACGTCGACCGCCTGCATCGCCCGCAGCACCGCGTCCATATCCGTCGGCGACAGCCGCGCCGGATCGGTCGCGCCGTGCGGGTAGCGGCCGAGCGCGACGATGTCGCGCGCCGGCAGCGGCCAGTGCACCATGTGCCCCTGCGGCAGATAGGCAAAGCGCTTCGCACGCTCGCGCAGCGGCAGCGACGCCAGCGGATCGCCGCCGATCCGGATCTCGCCGTCGGAGGGAATCAGCCCGGCCAGTGCACGCAACAGCGTGGTCTTGCCGGCGCCGTTCGGCCCGACCAGCGCGACCAGATGGCCCGATGGCAACGACAGCGAGACATCGTGCAGCACCTTGCGGCTGCCGAGCGAGGCATTGAGCGCGGCGGCGGAGAGCAGCGTCATGCCACACCTCCGCCGAGCGCGCGGCGTTCGCGCATGATGAGGTAAAGGAAGAACGGCACGCCGATGATCGAGGTCAGCACGCCGACCTTGATGTCCGATGTCGAGGGGATGATACGTACCGCGATATCGGCGGCGAGCAGCAGCGCCGAACCGGTGAGCGCGCTCGGCACCAAGAGCCGCGCCGGATCGTGACCGATCAGCGGACGCATCAGATGCGGCGCGACGAGGCCGATGAAGCCGATCGTGCCGGTGACCGCGACCGCGCCGCCGACGCCGAGCGCCACGCCCGTGATGACGAGTAGCCGCAACCGTCCGACATCGACGCCGAGGCTCTGCGCCGCCTCCTCGCCAAGCGTCAGCGCGCGGAAGGCGCTCGCCTGGCTGAGCAGGATGGCGGCGCCCGCGACGATGAAGGGCAGTGCCAGCGCCACGTGCTGGAAGCTGCGGTCCTCCAGCGAGCCGAGCAGCCAGAACGCGATCTCCAGCACCACGAAGGGATTGCTCGAGAGGTTCATCACCAACGCGGTCGCAGCACCCGCAAAGCTCGAGATCGCGAGCCCGGCCAGGATCAGGATCAAGAGCCCGGCATTGCGGCCAGCGATCGCAAGCAGCGCGAACACCGAGCCGAAGGCGGCGATGATCGCCACCACCGGCAGCGCATAGGAGCGCACATCGGCGAGGCCCAGCGCGATCACCAGCACCGCGCCGAAGGCCGCCGATTGCGGCGCGCCGAACAGCGACGGTGAGGCCAGCGGATTGCGCAGCAGCCCTTGCAGCGCCGCGCCTGACAGCCCGAGAATACCGCCGATCGCGAATGCCAGGATGGTGCGCGGCAGGCGGATCTCGCGCACGATCACCTGCGCCACATCGCTGCCGCCGCCGAACAGCGCCTCGATCACCGCAAGCGGCGATAGCCGCACCGGCCCGATGCCGAGCGAGATCACCAGCAGCAGGACCACGAGCGCGAGCAGCGCCGCGGTGGCGCCCCACCGGCGCCGCGCCGCGACCTCGGCCGCCAAGGCAAAATCCTGCACGCTCATCGGATCCATGCTCTTACAGCGATCGCCGTGGCAGACAAGCGACACTCGACAAAAACCGTGGCCGCCCGGCCGCCGCCCGACTTCCGCCGGATTGACTTTGCTGCCCGGCCGAACCCTAGATGAACATGACGGTTCTTTCATGAGATGAAAAGGGAATGCGGTGCGGGGAAACTTCCCCAACGCCGCGGCTGCCCCCGCAACTGTATGCGGTGAATCCTTCGTCACAGGCCACTGGGAATCTCGGTCCTGGGAAGGCGACGAAGGGTAACGACCCGCGAGCCAGGAGACCTGCCGTCAGCCGTGGTCACACGCGAGGATGCCGGTCGGGGAGTACAGGCATGAGCTTCACCTGATGCCGTGAGCACGATGGTGAGACTGGTTCGCGGTGACGTGCCACTGACGTTGCCGAGGCCTCGCTTATGTTCCCCTTCCCTTTCCATCGGCGGCACCGCGTGCATCTGCTTGCGTCGACGATGATCGCACCTGCAATCCTTGGCTCCGCCGCGCGGGCGCAGCAGGCACCCGCTCCCGATCAGTTGCCGGCGATCGAAGTCACCAAGCCGGGCGACCAGAACGTCACGCGCGCCAGGCCGGCCGCAGACGAAGCGCCGGTGCCGCGCCGCCCGGCGCCGGGCACCACGCAGAGTAATAATACGGGCAGCGGCAGCGGATCGGGCACGACAGCGACCGGCGTGGCCACCGGAACGGGTGGCACCGGTGGCGGCCGCCAGTTCGCCGGCATTGTCGGCTCCTCCTCGGCCGTGATCACCGCCGACGACATCGCGCATTCGCCGGTGCAGTCGCTACCGGAGATTCTTGCGCAGGTGCCGGGCGTGCAGTTGCAAACGCCCTATGGCGGACCGAACGGCGCCAAGACGTCGGTCGACCTGCGCGGCTTCGGCGCATTCGCGACCGACAATACCCTCTTCCTGCTCAACGGCCGCCGCCTCAACGACGTCGACAAGGCCGGCTTCGACCTCACCACGATCCCGCTCGATTCCATCGAGCGCATCGAGGTCACGCGCGGCAACAGCGGCGCGGTGCTCTACGGCGACAACGCGGTGGGCGGCGTGGTCAACATCATCACCAAGACCGGTGTCGGCAGCCCGCCGACGACGATGCGGGCCGAGGGCGGATACGGCTCGTTCAACACCCGCATGGCCACGGTCTCCGCGGCGCTCAATTCCGGACCGTGGTCCACCTCGTTCTACGGCAACGGCATCAAGTCCGACGGCTACCGCGTCAACAATGCGCTCGACCAGCGCAACGCCGTCGGCAACATCAACTACACCACGCCTGATCTCACCGCCTTCCTCACCGTCACCGGCAGCGACCAGAAGCTCGGCCTGCCCGGCGGACGGCTGGTCGATCCGTCGATCGGCGTCAACGAGTTGCTCACCGATCGCCGCGGCGCCGCGACGCCCTTCGACTATGCCAACCAGCAAACCGCCAGCGTCACCGCCGGCTTCACCAAGACGCTGATCAACGGCGTCGACCTGATCGTCGACGGCGGCTGGCGGCAGCGCGAGACGCAGAGCGGCTTCTTCGGCAAGGTGCCGACCATCAGCTTCGCTTCGACCTACAATGACGCCGCGCTGCAGACCTGGTCGCTCACGCCGCGGCTCAGCGTCAAGAATGTGATGCTGGGGATGCCGTCGACGATCCTGACCGGCATCGACTATTACGATTCGACCTTCCGCGAGGCGCGCGGCGCCTATCAGGGCGTCGACCCGTTCCACATCTACAATATCGAGCAGCAGTCCGTGGCCGGCTACTGGCAGCACACGATCGGCGTGCTGCCGACGACCGACTTCTCCTACGGCGCGCGTGTGCAAAACACCAGCGTCTCGGCGCGCGATCGCTACGACCCGAACGCGCCGTTCGCGTTCGACGCGCAGGCGGCACCGCTCGACAGCAACGAGACGCAATACGCGCTGCATGTCGGCGTCGAGCATCGCCTGACCGACACTTTCTCGGTGTTCGGCCGCGCGGCACGCGCATTCCGCACGCCTGATGTCGACGAACGCGTCGCGTCGGGTCCGTCATTCGACCCGCTGACCTTCGCCCCGATCCCGCAGACCTTCCAGCTCAAGACCCAGACCTCGCAGGATGTCGAGGGCGGCTTTCGCGTCAGGACCAACCGCTTCCAGGTCCAGACCAGTGTCTATCTGATGGATCTCGAGAACGAGATCCATTTCAACCCGGTGCTGTTCTTCAACACCAACCTCGACCCCACCCGCCGCTATGGCTCGGAGACCAGCGCGGCGCTCAAGGTCAGCGACAGCGTCACCCTGCGCGCCGGCATGGCGATCACCCGCGCGGTGTTCCGCGAAGGCATCTGGGCCGGCAACGACGTGCCGCTGGTGTCGCGCTACACCGGCAATCTCGGCGTCACCTGGAATATCTGGCAGAACTATCTGGTGTTCGACGCCACGGTGCGGGCCTGGAGCGCGCGCATCATGGACAACGACCAGGCCAACACCCAGAGCCGGATTCCCGGCAACGCCACCGCCGACATCAAGCTGAGCGGGCAGTATGACCGCTTCTTCTGGTCGCTGAGCGTGAACAACCTGTTCAACGCGCTCTATTACGACTACGCCATCGCGAGCACGTTCACGGAGGGCCGCTTCTCGGCCTATCCGCTGCCCGGCCGCACCTACATGGTGAAGGCCGGCGCGACGTTCTGAGCTGTCCAGCACGGCGGGGTGTGCGCCCGCCGCGTCGTCTCATCACGTTACAAGCGTCCGCAAACTGGAGTAGAATTCCGGCAGCTGATTTGACCCGTGCAGGGGAAACGCATGGCCAAGGCCGGAAAGACGAGCAAGGACGGCGCCAAGACCAAAGACAAGATCGACGACAAGTCGAAGAAGCCTCCGCCGCCCGCAGCGCTGCAGGACGATGACTATTACGAGGACGGCGACATCGCCACGCCGAAGCTCGACCGCTACGGCAATGATGACGAGCCATTGTGAGGCGCGGCAGATGTCCATCCAAATGTCCCGGGCGCAGTTGCGCGCCGGGTCGCGGGCGGCGGCCTCGTAGCTTGCGAGCTACCGAGCCCGGTTCATCGTCGCCAAGCAGACATTAGGTCGCAGCGGGGTCATGGGCTGGCCCCCCTTCCGGATTGGTTGCCGTGCTAGGCTCCGCATGGACGCTGGGTCCTTGCCCGGGGGGCGGTGCCATGAGGTTTGCGAAGGCGGTGCTCACGGTCTTCTGCATGATCGCGTCGACGTGCGAACCGTCCAATGCGCAACAAGCCCCCAGGAAAGTAGGAATCCTTCTCAACGGCAGCCCGTCGCCGCTCTTCGACTCCATCAAGAAAAACCTTCTGAGCGACTTCGCCGACCGCGGCTATCTCGAAGGCCCCGACATCGTCATCGAACCGCGATTTGCCGAGTCGAAGCTCGAGCGCCTTCCGGGCCTCGCCTCGGAGCTGGTCGGTGCGAACGTGGATGTCATCCTTGCACTCGGCGGCCCGGCGTCGGTGGCGTCGCAGAAGGCGACGTCGACGATTCCGGTGATCTTTGCAATCGTGACCGACCCGGTTGCATTGAAGCTTGTCGCCTCGATGGAAAAACCGGGAGGCAACATCACGGGCCTCACCAACCTCGATCCGCAGCAGGCCAGCAAGCAATTCAAAATTCTGAAGGAGGCATTGCCCGGAATCACGCGCGTTGCGATTCTCAGCGATCAAACGATCCCCGGCGCCGATGAACGCGGGCTCGCTCCGATTGACCGTGCCAACGAGGCCGCAGCCAAGGCCTTGGGGTTGGAGCCGCAAATCGTGAAGGTCAAGAGTGCGGACGATCTGGAGGCCGCAATTGCCGGGATGGCAAAGGAACGCGCGGAGGCGCTGCTGGTCCTGGAAGTGCCGGTGCCCTTCAGCAATCGAAAGCAAGTTGGTGAACTGGCCCTGAAGAACCGCTTGCCGGCGATGTTTCCCGGCGGCCAGGCGGACGCGGGCGGGGTGATCACCTATGGCGCCAACGTCGCCGATACATGGCGCGAGTTTGCGACGTTCGCCGACAAGATTTTCAAGGGCGCGAAGCCGGGCGACCTGCCGGTCGGCGTCGTCACCAGGCGAGAGCTGATATTCAATCTCCAGGCGGCCCGGGCCGTGGGCGTCGAGATCCCACCCGAGCTATTGAAGCGTGCAGACAAGGTCGTGCAGTGAATTCGCGGTGAAGGATACTATCGGAAATCGCCATTTTCGATCGCCTTGATGCTGCCGCGATCGAGCAGATGCGCGCCAAAACCGCCGCGCGCGAGCGATGAGGCGATCTGCGGTGATGCCAGCAGCAACGCCGTGGTCATCGCGAGCGGCACGGCACTGAGCCAGTCGAGCCGCACCGGCGTCAGCTCTTCACTGCTTCCCCGGTAGTGCCCTTCGCCCGCGGCGATGCGGCCGCATTCCCGGATCAGGTCACGCCGCGTACCATCGCGCGACGCACTGCCGAGCAGCGCCTGCATCGCCAGATGCGTCCGCACCCCGGCGCGGCCCTCGGGCAGCGGCGCCGGGGTCTCGCCGCGCGAGACGCGCAGCAGCAAATCGACCAGATCGACGCCCGACTGAAAGGCGTTCATCGGCTCGACCAGCCGGGGGTTGCAGTCGATCAACAGCGGCGTTGCGCTGTCGAGCGGCATGATGACGTCGACCGAGAGCGCACCGTGCCAACGAAGATGCGCGCCGATGGTCTCGAGGCCGGCGCGGATCGCCGGCCTGCTCACGCTCTCCTTGATCGCCTCGCCGCCGCCGACACCGGCCGCAATCTGGCGGTAGGCATGGAAGCCGACAAGCGTGCCGTGGCAGAACACCGACTGCGCCTTCTCGACCGTGCCGGTGATCAGATCCTGCGCCAGCACCTCGCCGGCAAAATCGTCCGCGGACTCGAGGTCGTAGAGCGCTCTATTGAGATCACCAGCGTCGCGCACGAACCAGACGCCGCGGCTGGCGGTGCCGACCGACGTCTTGACCACGGATGGAAACCGCACCGCCTCGCGCAGCTCCTCGGCCGAGTTCACGATCCGGGTCGTCGGCTGCGGCAGGCCGAGCCGGTCGAGCAGACGGCTGAAGCCGGCCTTGCTGTGCACGGCGCGATAGCTGGCGAAATCCGGCAGCGCGAGGCCGGTACGTGATGCCAGCCCCGCCGCGGCGCGGGCGAACAGAAATCCCTGTTCATGCGTCGGCAGCAGCACATCGAAATGCCGCGAGGCCAACAGGCGCTCGACGAAGCGCAGGAAGCCGGCTGGATCCGACCGCAGCGGCGGACAGTGGTGGTATTTGCGGACGAAGCGGGAGTAGCGCGCCAGGCACCAGCGCGAGGGGTCGCAAACCTCGACGTGATGGCCGGCCAGTCCGAGGATCGTGATCGCCTCGCGGCCGGAGGTGCTGGAGCCCTCCGACACCAGCACGCGGAGCTGCTTTTTGGGGTCGATCATGGCCGATCATCGCCGTGCCGCCGCGCTTTGTCGCCGCATTTAATGCCGCATGTGTCGATCCGGCACGCCCGCGCCGGGGGCAGCCATGCGCCCGCGTTCATGGACAATTAGCGGCCAATCTCTATTTTCGGCGGGCCCTGCCGGGCATTTTGTTTGACGCGTTTTCTTCACGCGAACCGGTACTAACTTCGCTTGAAAACGCTATGGAACTGGGGTTTTCGACGACATGGTCGACGTTCTGGCCGCACCGCAGCAAGCGAAGGCCGACAGCGCGCTGCGCACGCTGACGGGGATTTCGGTCGCCCATTGGGTCAGCCATTTCCATATCTTCGTGCTGCCGATGTTGTTCCCGTTCCTGAAGCAGCAGCTCGGCGTCGGCTATGTCGAGCTCGGCCTCGCGCTGACGGTGTTCGCGGTGGTCTCCGGGCTGACCCAGGCGCCGATCGGTTACCTCGCCGACCACATCGGGGCGCGCAAGATCCTTTTGATCGGACTGACCATCGGCGGTTGCGCGCTGATCGGGCTCGGCCTGCATCTCAGCTATACGTCGCTGATCGTCTGCGCGGTGCTGCTCGGCCTTGCCAACAGCGTCTATCATCCGGCTGACTATGCAATCCTCTCGGCTCATATGGACGAGGCGCGGATGGGCCGCGCATTCTCGATCCATACCTTTGCCGGCTTCCTCGGCGGCGCGGTGGCGCCCGCGATCATGGCGGCGCTGGTTGCCTCGATCGGCGGCCTCGGCGCGCTGATCGTCGCCGGCGCGGTCGGTCCGCTGGTGGCGCTGTTCCTGATCGTGCTCGGGATTCCCGATGCCGGCGCCAACAAGAACAAGGCAAAGGACGATGCGGCACCGAAGGCGAGCGTGATCACGCCGGCGCTGATGGTGCTGACGGCCTTCTTCACGCTGCTCAGCCTGTCGACCTCGGGCATCAACAATTTCGGCGTGGTCGCGTTGATGGGCGGTTACGGCGCGTCGTTCTCGACGGCCAATATTGCGCTGACCGCATTCCTCGGCGCCAGCGCCGCCGGCGTGCTCGCCGGCGGCTATCTCGCCGACTGGACCCACCGCCACAGCCAGGTTGCCGCGGCCTGCTTCGCGGTCAATGCCGCCCTCGTGCTGCTGATTGCGCTGCTCAACCTGCCGTCCGTGGCGCTCACGCTGGCGATGGGGCTCGCCGGATTCCTCGGCGGCGTGATCGCGCCGTCCCGCGACATGATGGTGCGCAACGCGGCGCCCCCCGGCGCCGCCGGCCGCGCCTTCGGCATCGTCTCCACCGGCTTCAACTTCGGCGGCATCGTGAGCCCGCTGCTGTTCGGCTGGATCATGGACCAGCACATGCCGCACTGGGTGTTCGGCGCCTCCGTGGTGTTCATGGTGCTGACCGTGCTGCTTGCTCTGGTCACCGAGCGCAAGCCGCAGGCTTCGGCGTATCAGGCCGAGACCGCCAGCCCGCGCGCCTGAGAGGCTTTCACCGCCGTCATTGCGAGGAGCGATAGCGACGAAGCAATCCATCTCTCGTGCTGCTGAGCTATGGATTGCTTCGCTCCGCTCGCAATGACGTGGATAGAGTTTGCGCGACGTGAATTCATTCCGACCGTCGCGACAGCACCTGCTTCAGGAGCGGCTCGATCCGCGACAGCTCATCGAGATGGACAGCCGACAATTCGGCGAGATGATCGGCCGCAAGGCCGGTTAATTTCAGCAGCACCCGCCGCTGGTCGGCGGGATCAAGCACGCGCTCGACCAGCCCGGCCTCGGACAGCCGGTCGACCAGTTCGACCGTGGTGTGGTGACGAAGCCGCAGCCGTTCGGCCAGATCGCCGACCGCAACCGGGCCACCGCCCGGATAGCCCCTGATCGCCAGCAAGGCCTGATGCTGCCGCGGCGTCAGGCCCGCGGCCTTCGCGGCATCCTGGCTGAACTCCAGAAAACGGCGGATCAGATAGCGAAATTGCGACAGCGTTTCGTAATCGCCCTGGCTGGGAACCCGTTTTTGGTCCTGCCTCGGCGATTTCGACGGTCCTTTCAACGCTGCCATTCGATGTCTCCCGCTTGTAATTATATCGCAATGCGATATGACGCCGCGTCCACTTCACCCGAGCCTTACGCCACCAATGAGCGTCATTTCCACCAAATCGAGCGCCTCCGCCAAGACCAGTGCCAAGATCGGCGACAAGGCCAGCCACCTCCTGAGCGACTTCACGACCGATCCCCGCGTCGTGGTGATCTCGGCGATCGCCGTGTTCGTCTCCGCCGCCGGCGTGCTGGCCGGTGCGGGACTGCTGCAGCTGATCAAGCTTGCCACCAACATCGCCTATTTCGGCCAGTTCAGCTTCGCCGACCTGAAATTGCAGGATTCGCCGCTCGGGCTCTGGACCGTGCTGGTGCCGGTCGCGGGCTCGCTGATCATCGGGCTGATGGCGCGCTTCGGCAGCGAGAAGATCCGCGGGCACGGCATTCCGGAAGCCATCGAAGCCATCCTGCTCGGCCGTTCCCGGCTCGACCCCAAGGTGGCGATCCTGAAGCCCTTGTCGTCAGCGGTGTCGATCGGCACCGGCGGTCCGTTCGGCGCGGAGGGCCCGATCATCATGACCGGCGGGGCGATCGGCTCGCTGATCGCGCAGATGCTTCCGGTCAGCGACAACGAGCGCAAGACCCTGCTGGTGGCGGGCGCCGCCGCCGGCATGACCACCGTGTTCGGAACGCCGATCGCCGCGATCATGCTCGCGGTCGAACTGTTGCTGTTCGAATGGACGCCGCGCAGCTTCATTCCCGTCACCGTCGCCGCCGTGGTGGCGGCGGTCGGGCGCACCTTCCTGCACATGCCCGCGCCGCTATTCCCGTTCACCGGCGGCGTCGACATCTCGGTGCTGCAGCTCGGCGCCTGGATGCTGATCGGAATCCTCTCCGGGCTGCTGTCGGGCGTGCTCACCCAGCTGGTCTATGGCTGCGAGGACATCTTTCTCAAGCTGCCGATCCACTGGATGTGGTGGCCGCTGATCGGCGGCCTGGTCGTCGGCCTCGGCGGGCTGATCGAGCCGCAGGCGCTCGGCGTCGGCTATGACAACCTCGCGTCGATGCTGAGCGGCGACGTGGTGCTGAAGGCCGCGCTGCTGCTGCTCGTGGTGAAAGCGGTCATCTGGTCGGTCGCGCTCGGCTCGGGCACGTCGGGCGGCGTGCTGGCGCCGCTGCTCATCATGGGCGGTGCGATGGGAACGGCGCTGAGCGGCTATCTGCCGGCGGCGAGCCCCGGCTTCTGGGCACTGCTGGCGATGGCGGCGACGATGGGCGGCACGATGCGCTCGCCGCTGACCGCGACCTTCTTCGCCGTGGAGCTCACCGGCAACACCCATGTGCTGCTGCCACTGATCGCGGCCTGCGGCACCGCGCATGGCGTCACCGTGCTGCTGATGCGGCGCTCGATCCTGACCGAGAAGGTGGCGCGGCGCGGCCATCATCTGGTGCGCGAGTACCGCGTCGATCCGTTCGCGCTGACCCGCGTGCGCGACGTCATGACCAAGGCGGTCGAGACCGTCGCCGACACCATGACGCTGCACGGCGCGGCCGCCTTCCTGACCAACCCGAAGACCGGGCACCCGAGCTTTCCCGTCGTCGACGCCAGCCATCACGTGCTCGGCGTGATCGACCCGCCCTCCGTGCTGCGCTGGCGCCGCGCCGGCAAGCATCGCACCGCGACGCTCAGGCAGCTGCTGGCCGGCAGCAAGATCACCGTCGCCTATCCCGACGAATATCTCGACCGGCTCGCCGACCGCCTGATGCAGGTCAACGTCTCGCATCTGCCTGTGATCTCGCGCGAGGACCAGCGCCTCGTCGGCTATATCGGCTGGAAGGACCTGATGCGCGTCCGCGCCAGGCTGCAGGCCGAAGAGACCCAGAAGACAGCGTTCTTCGGCGCGCGCTAGGTTCGCGGCGATTTGCCCGGCGGAACAAATTTCCGCCGGGCGGCAACGTTCGATCCCAGCTGGCAAATCAGCATCCGCGCATCCCAGAGCTTCATCGGCGCTGGTTGACAGCATCAGGGGCTGACCCATGATGCCGTCAACCAAAAAACAGCCTCGGGATGAAATGCCATGACCTCGACCCCAGACCTCGTGATCCGCGGCGGCACCATCGCTGACGGCAAGGGCGGCGACCTCTATGAAGCCGATGTTGCGATCACAGGCGGCAAGATCACCGACGTCGGCAAGGTCTCGGCAAAGGGCAAGGAAGAGATCGACGCCCGCGGCAAACTGGTGGCGCCCGGCTTCGTCGACGTCCACACCCATTACGACGGCCAGGTGACCTGGAGCCATGACATCACGCCGTCGTCGCAGAACGGCGTCACCACGGCGATCATGGGCAATTGCGGCGTCGGCTTCGCGCCGTGCCGGCCGAGCGACCACACCAGGCTGATCCAGCTGATGGAAGGCGTCGAGGACATTCCGGAGCCGGTGCTCTCCGCCGGCATTCCCTGGGCGTGGGAGAGCTTCCCCGACTACATGGAGTGGCTGTCGAATCGCAATTTCGACATGGACATCGGCGCACAGCTGCCGCATGCCGCGCTGCGGGTCTATGTGATGGGCGAGCGCGGTGCGCGCCGCGATCCCGCAACGGCCGAGGACAACAAGGCGATGGCAGCGCTCGCCGGCGACGCCGTGCGTGCGGGCGCGCTGGGCTTCTCGACCTCGCGCACGCTCAATCACCGCACCTCGACCGGCGACTACACGCCGACGCTGAAAGCCGGCGAAGATGAACTGACCGCGATCGCCGGCGCGATGCACGGCGTTGGCCGCAGCGTGCTGCAATTCGTGCTCGACCAGAGCACCGTGCACGAAGACCTGCCGATGATGCTGCGGGTCGCCGAGAACACAAGGTGCCCGATCTCGTTCTCGGTCGCCCAGGCCGACAAGGCGCCGCGACGCTGGCGGCAGACCATGGACACCATCAATGAAGCCGCCGCCCGCGGCCTGTCGATCACGACCCAGATCGCGGCGCGGCCGGTCGGGCTGCTGCTCGGGCTCGAATTGTCGCGCAATCCGTTCCAGACCCATCCTAGCTATCGCGAGATCGCCAAATTGCCGCTGGCCGAGCGGCTCGCGCATCTGCGCCGACCCGAGGTGCGCGCGGCGATCCTGAGCGAGAGCGCGACGGCGACCGACGATCCGCTGTTCTTCCGGCCGAACTACGACAAGATGTACCTCCTGGGCAATCCGCCGGACTACGAGCAGCCGCCGGAAAACGCGCTCGGCCCGCAGGCGCGCCGCCAGGGCCGGCAGCCGGAAGAGCTCGCCTATGACGCGATGCTGACCGACGAGGGCCGCGGCATGCTCTACGTGCCGTTCCTGAACTATGCCGACGGCAACCTCGATGCCGTGCATGAGATGCTGCGCGAGCCGAGTGCCGTGCCCGGCCTCTCCGACGGCGGCGCGCATTGCGGCATCATCTGCGACGCCAGCTTCCCGACCTATCTCTTGACGCACTGGACGCGCGACCGCAGCCGCGGCGAGAAGCTCTCGATTCCGTTCGTGGTCGCGGCGCAGTCGCGCAAGACCGCGCTGTCGGTCGGTCTGCATGATCGCGGCGTGATCGCTCCGGGCTTCAAGGCCGACGTCAACGTGATCGATTACGACCGGCTGCACCTGCATCCGCCGAAGGTGCATTACGACCTGCCGGTCGGCGGCCGCCGCCTCTTGCAACAGGTTGACGGCTATGACGCCACCATCGTGTCGGGCATCGTGACCCAGCGCGAGGGCAAGGCCACCTGCGCACGTCCGGGCAAGCTCGTCCGCGGCGCGCGGGGATTGAATTAAGACAAGACAGTCGCGGCAAACACCCGCCTCTCCCCTTGTGGGAGAGGCAAGGTGCAGCAAGTCTCTAAGGGTGCGCCCCCTTACGTCGGCGACATCGCGCCTTTGATCGTGTCTGCCGGCTGCGACGTGCCGGTCAGGCGCGCGCGCTCGGTGTTCGGCCACAGCAGCAGCAATCCGAGCAGGCCGGAGCCGGCCATGATCGCCGCGTTGATGGTGAAGCCGGACATGTAGCCGGCCATCGGCGTGGCCGCATGCTGAATCACATTGCCCATCACCATCGGCGCCAGGATGCCCGAGATCGTGTAGAGGGCACCGTAGATCGCGATGATCGCGCCGCGCTGCGACACCGGCGTGAACTCGCCGAGCATCGGCGGGCACACCACATAGATCGAGCCGCACAGGCCCGAGCCGATCACCAGCAGCGCGATCATGATCCCGCCGGGCGGCGCATAGGGCAGCATCGCGAGAATGGCGCCGCCGACGATCAGCGGCACCGAGCCGAGCACGCCGCGCGCGCCGCGGGTGGTGAAGCCGCGCGTCAGCATCAGCTGCGAGATCCAGCCGGTCAGCAGCACGATCGTCGCGCCGAAGATCCAGGGCAGGATCGAGACGAAGCCGGCCTGGTGCTGCGAGAAGCCGAGCCCCTCGATGATGAAGGACGTGAACCAGGTGAGCCCGAGCGACAGCGCCCAATAGGCGCCGAAGGTTGCCACCACGCAACCGATGAAGGTGCGCGAGGTCAAAAGCTTCAGGTAAGGAATCCGCGGCTCGTCGGCCGTCACGGCAGACGTCGACACCAGCGGCCCTTCCTTGCCGAGCGCGAACCAGGCGACGGCCCAGATCAGGCCGACGATGCCGAGCGCGCCGAAGGCGTGATGCCAGCTGTGATTGACGATGATCCAGTTCAGCGCGGGCACGGCGAGGATCACGCCGAATGCGGAGCCCTGCGACAGGATCGCGGTCGGCAGCGTGCGCTTCTCGTCCGGAAACCATTTGTAGATCGCGTGCGCGGCGACCGAGAAGGCCGGCCCCTCGCCGGCGCCGAGGATGATGCGGCAGATCACCAGCGTCGTGAAGCTGACGGTGCCGACCATCGGAAATTGCGCCAGCGACCAGATCACCGCCAGGATCAGCAGCACCCAGCGGGTGGCGACGCGATTGACGATGAAGCCGACCACGATCGCCGAGATCGAGAACAGCAGGAAGAATGACGAACCGAGATCGCCGAACTGCTCCTGGGTGAGGCCCATTTCCTTCTTGATCGGCACGCCGGCGAGCCCGACCACGATCTTGTCGGCAAAGTTCACCACCATGAACAGGAATAGAAGGAAGGTGATTTGCCAGGCGCCCTTCGGCGTCCCCTCTGACGTCCTCTTGGACGTCGCTTGCGTCGTCATGTCCGGCTCCCCGTCGTTTTCGTTTTTGGCTTCGTAAAATCGGCCCCGTCCGGCGATGCTAGCCACGCCTCGCCGTGCAACGCAACACCGCATTTCCTCGGGGTCACGCGCCCCAGAGCGCTTCCAACGGCCTGATCACGATCGCGTCGGTCGCGCCAGTGAAGCGGTGAACTGTCATGTCCCGACTGCTATGTTCGAGGTCAACGAAAAGCCCGGGGTTATTTCATGAACAGATCGATCCTACGTGCGGCCGCTTGCATTGCACTCGTATCCGCCGCCCTGCTTGCCGTACCTCAAGTTCGCGCGGAAGACGCCGCCAATCCCGACTACGCCGCGATCGTCGCCGCACCCGATCGCAGCGATGCGGATCGCCAGGTCGACCAGCGCCGGCAGCCGGCCAAGATGCTCGCCTTTGCCGGCGTCAAGCCCGGCATGACGATCCTCGACATGGCGGCAAGCGCCGGCTACAGCACCGAACTGTTGGCGCGCACCGTCGCGCCGTCGGGCAAGGTCTATGCGCAGGATTCCGCGACCGTGCTCGAGCGCTTCGTCAAGGACAAGTTCGACACCCGCGCCAAGGCGCCGGCGATGAAGAACGTGGTCCATGTGGTGCGGGACTATGACGACCCGATCCCGCCCGAGGTCAAGAACCTCGACATGATCACCTTTTTCTTTTTCTATCACGACATCACCTATTTGCCGGTCGACCGCGTCGCGATGAACAGGAAGATGTTCGCCGCGCTCAAGCCCGGCGGCTTCCTCGTGATCGCGGATCACTCCGCCAAGGCCGGCGAAGGCACCAGTGTCGCCAAGACGCTGCACCGGATCGAGGAGAGCACCTTGAAGCAGGAGATCGAGGCGGCCGGCTTCAAGCTGGTGGCCGAGGGCGATTTCCTGCATCATGCGGAGGACCCCAAGGACATTCCCGTCTTCAAGGCACCGGTGCCGATCGACGAGTTCGTCCTGAAATACCAGAAGCCGCAATGAGGCACGGCCATCGCTTCATCTGACCAGACCGCCGCGGTGCTTCGCGTCACCGGCCTGACCAAGAGTTACCGCTCTGCCGGCGAAGACGTCGCCGTGCTGCGCGGCGTCGACCTTGCCGTTGCAACCGGCGAGAGCGTGGCGCTATCAGGCGAATCCGGCAGCGGCAAGAGCACGCTGCTGCATCTGATCGCCGGGCTCGATGCCGCCGACAGCGGCGAGATCGCGCTCGCCGACATCGTCGTCTCCCACCTCAACGACGCTGGCCGCGCCGAATTGCGCCGCGACCGGCTCGGCCTCGTCTTCCAGCAGTTCAACCTGATCCCAAGCCTGACGGTCGCGGACAATCTCGTGTTTCAGTCGCGCATCGCCGGCCGGCATGACGCCGCCTGGCACGACGAACTGGTCGAGCGCCTCGGCCTGAAAAGCCTGCTCAGGCGCTATCCCGAGCAATTGTCCGGCGGTCAGCAGCAGCGCGTCGCGATCGGCCGCGCGCTGGCGCCAAAGCCGCTGCTGCTGCTCGCCGACGAGCCGACCGGCAATCTGGACGAGGACACCGCCGACGAGGTGCTGGCACTGGCCCGCGATCTCGTGACCCGCACCGGCTGCGGCTTCCTGATGGTCACGCACAGTGCGCGGCTCGCGGCGACGCTCGACCGCCAGGTCACTTTGCATGCCGGGATCGTCGCATGAGGCGCGCGCTGTGGATTCTTGCGGTGCTGCTCAGCCACTGGCGGCGGCATCCGATGCAGCTCGCAACACTGCTGATCGGCCTGATCTCGGCCACCGCGCTGTGGAGCGGCGTGCAGGCGCTGAACCAGCAGGCCCGCATCGCCTATGACCGCGCCGCCGCGACCTTCGGCGGATCGCGCACCGCGATGCTGGTCGCCAAGGACAGCGCGACCTTCCCGCAAGCACTGTTCGTCGATCTGCGCCGTGCCGGCTGGCCGGTGTCGCCGATGCTGGAGGGCCGGGTCCAGATCGACGGACGCAGCTTCCGCCTGCTCGGCATCGAGCCGGTGACGCTGCCGTCCGAGGTCGGCAACGCGCCGGCCGTCGGACGCGGCAGCCTGCAAGCCTTCGTCACGCCGCCGGGCGAAATGCTGGTGGCGAGCGAAACGCTGCGCGATCTCGGCCTCAAGGAAGGCGAGCGGCCACAGGCCAACGGCACGAGCTTGCCGCCGCTGCGCGTACAGGCCGAGCTCGCGCCCGGCGCGCTGATCGTCGATATCGGCATTGCGCAGGACATCCTCAAAATGCCCGGCCAAGTCTCGCGCCTGCTCGTCGGCAAGTCCACAGCACCGCACGCAGCGCTGGAAAGCGTGGCGGGTGACAAGCTCCGTCTGGTCGAGCCGAGCGCCGAGAGCGACCTCGAACGCCTCACCGACAGCTTCCATCTCAACCTCACCGCGTTCGGCCTGCTGTCGTTCTTCGTCGGCCTGTTCATCGTCAACTCCGCGATCGGCCTCGCCTTCGAGCAGCGGCTGCCGATGCTGCGCACGTTGCGCGCCTGCGGCGTCTCGGCGCGGATGCTCAACACCGTGCTGGTGATCGAGCTGGTGTCGCTGGCGCTGGTCGCCGGCCTCATCGGCCTCGTCTGCGGCTACTTCATCGCGGCTGCCTTGCTGCCGGATGTCGCGGCATCGCTGCGTGGGCTCTATGGCGCGCAGATCCCCGGACAGCTTTGGCTCAAACCCGTCTGGTGGTTCGCCGGCATCGCCATCAGCATTCTGGGCGCGCTCGCCGCGGCGGCCGCGAGCCTTGCCAAGGCGATCCGGATGCCGGTGCTGGCGACGGCGCAGCCGCAGGCCTGGCAGCAGGCGCAGCGCCGCTGGCTGATCATCCAGAGCGCGGCGGCACTCGCGGTCTTTGCGGTCGCCGCGGGCCTGATCTGGTTCGGCGATTCCCTGATCGCGGGATTTGCCGTGCTGGCCGCGCTGATGCTCGGCGCGGCGCTGATCCTGCCGATGGTCCTGCAGATTGCGCTGGCCTTCGGGCAACGCAGCGCGCGGGCGCCGGTCGGCATCTGGTTCTGGGCAGACAGCCGCCAACAATTGTCGGGACTGTCGCTGGCGCTGATGGCGCTGCTGCTTGCGCTCGCGGTCAATGTCGGCGTCGGCACCATGGTGGAAAGTTTTAATCGCACTTTCCTGGTCTGGCTCGACGGAAGGCTCGCCGCCGACGTTTACATCAGCGCCGCCAGCGATCAGCAGGCAAAGGAGATCAAGGCCTGGCTGCGCCACCGGCCCGAGGTTGAGGCAATCCTGCCAGGCGGCCGCGCCGACACCCAGCTCGGCGGCGCGCCGATCGAGGTGCTCGGCCTGCCCGACCACGCCACCTATCGCGACAACTGGCCGTTGCTCGAAAGCGCTGCGAATGCGTGGGTTCGGCTGCGGCCCGGCGACACCGGCCTCGTCAGCGAGCAGCTGTCGCGACGGATGAAGCTGTCGATCGGCGATCATATCGAGGTACCCGCCCCCGGTGGCAACTGGCCGCTCGAGATCGTTGGCATCTATGCCGATTACGGCAACCCCAAGGGCCAGATCGCGGTCAACTTCGCCGCGCTGACCCGGCACTTCCCGCAGACACCAATGACGCGGATGGGCCTGCGCGTGGCACCGGACAAGATCGCACCGCTGATCACCGCGCTACAGGAGAAATTCGGTCTCGATGATCGCAACATCGCCGACCAGGCCAGGATGAAAACGGAATCCAGGCGGGTCTTCAATCGCACCTTCTCGGTAACCGCGGCGCTCAACGCCTTCACCCTCGGTGTCGCCGGCATCGCGCTCTTGACCAGCCTGCTGACGCTGGCCAACTCGCGGCTGCCGCAGCTGGCGCCGCTCTGGGCGATCGGCCTGACCCGGCGGCGACTCGCGGCGCTCGAACTGTTGAAGACCATGGCGGTCGCACTGATCACCGCCCTGTTCGCGCTGCCGCTCGGCCTGCTGGTGGCGTGGTGCCTGCTTGCGATCGTCAACGTCAAGGCGTTCGGCTGGCGGCTGCCGTTCCACGTATTTCCCTTGCAGCTGATCGAGCTGCTCGCGGTGGCGCTCGCCGCCGCATTCTGCGCGGCGGCGCTTCCGGTCGCCAGGCTGGCGCGCATGCAGCCGGCCAGCCTGATCAGGATCTTTGTCAATGAGCGCTAGCGGCACCATCACCCGTCGCGCCTTTGCCGGCGGTGCGCTGGGGCTCGCGCTCGGCGGCAAGACGTTCGCGCAGGGCTTCGCCGGGCTCGGCGAGACCGCGGAGGGATTTGCCGCCGTCACGCCGGGCAAGCCGTTCACGTTCCCCGCAGACCACGGCCCGCATCCGGAATTCCGGATCGAGTGGTGGTACGTGACCGCCAACCTGTCCGACACGAGCGGCGCGGCCTATGGCGCGCAATGGACGCTGTTCCGCCAGGCGATGAAAGCGGGCGGACCGGCCGAGGGCTGGGCCAATCAGCAGCTCTGGATGGGCCACGCCGCCGTGACCAGCGCCGGCACGCACCGCTTCCGCGAGACCTTTGCCCGCGGCGGCGTCGGGCAGGCCGCTGTCGAAGCCACGCCGTTCCGCGCCTGGATCGACGCCTGGGAGCTGCGCGGGCGCGATCCGTTCGATGCGCAACGCGTCGCGCCGCTTGAGCTCAAGGCCTCCGCCACCGACTTCAGCACCGCGCTGCGGCTCGAGGCCGACCGCGCGCTGGTGCTGCAGGGCGACCACGGCTACAGCCGCAAGTCGGATCGCGGACAGGCCTCCTATTACTACAGCCAGCCGTTCTACAAGGCGTCCGGCCGTATCGTGATCGACGACAGACCGGTCGACGTCACGGGCATAGCCTGGATGGATCGCGAATGGAGCAGCCAGCCATTGGCGGCCGACCAAACCGGCTGGGACTGGTTCTCGCTGCATCTGCCCGGCGACGAGAAGCTGATGCTGTACCGGCTGCGCCAGAAGGACGGCCGCGAAAACCTGTTCGGCAACTGGATCACGCCGGACGGCCGCTCGGCCGAGATCGCCGCCGGCGGCAACAGCATCGTGCCGCTCGCAACCACCGAGATCGACGGCCGCAAGCTGCCGACGTCATGGCGCGTCAGCCTGCCCGCACGCGGCCTTGCCATCGAGACCACGCCGCTCAATGCACGGAGCTGGATGGGAACCAGCTTCCCGTATTGGGAAGGCCCGATCCGCTTCTCAGGCAGCCACGCCGGAATCGGCTATCTTGAGATGACGGGGTACTAGAGCTTTTCCCGTTCCGATGGAATCGGAACGGGGCTCTAGATTCTTGTTTTGACGCGTTTTCTTCAGGCGAACCGGTATCCACTTCGCTCGAAAACGCTCTAGGACGTGACGGAATTGGTCCGAATGGGGCCGCGGCATAACTATGCTCCCTCGCCCCGTTCTTACGGGGAGAGGGTTGGGGTGAGGGGCCGTCTCCGCGTACTCGGTGACAGCTGGTCTCGCCGAGGTCCCCCCTCACCCGGAACGCATCTGACGATGCGTTCCGACCTCTCCCCGCGCGCGGGGAGAGGTAAAGCAAGGCCGCATGTCACACCGGGCTTCGCTGTCCCGTCATGACATCGGGGTCAATGGAAAGAGGACACGCCTGACATGTACCACTACACCGCCATCGTCACCTGCCTTGCGGTCGCGCTGCACTTCTTCTTCGCGCTGCAGGTCGCCCGCGCCCGCGCGGTCTACGGGGTCAAGCTGCCGGCGATCACGGGCAATCCGGATTTCGAGCGCATCTACCGCATCCAGATGAATACGCTGGAATGGATGCCGATCTTCCTGCCGTCGCTCTGGCTGTTCGCGGTCTATGTCGGCGATGCCACGGCCGCGGCGGTCGGCGCAATCTGGGTGATCGGCCGCATCGTCTATTTCATCGGCTATCGCGAAGCGGTGGCGAAACGCAGCCCCGGTTTCGCCATCCAGGCGCTGGCCTGCGTCATCCTTTGGGTCGGCGCGATCGGCGGCGCGGTGTGGCGGCTGGTCCACGCGTAACGCCGCCACATATTCCGCCGTCGTCCCGGCGAAGGCCGGGACCCATTACCACAGGCAGGTGTTTTGCGAAGGCTGGAGCTCCAGCTGCGCACAACAACCGACATCGGTGGTTATGGGTCCCGGCCTTCGCCGGGACGACACCGATGTTTGTTTCGCCAGCCACGCCTCACTTGGTCAGCGGGCAGCCGCTTTCCTTGGCGGTGAAGAAGGCCTTGTCGCCGGGCACCACGGCGATCTGCTTGTAATAGTCCCACGGCTTCTTCGACTCCGAGGGCTTCTTGACCTCGAACAGATAGAGGTCGTGCACCATTCGGCCGTTCGCGAGCACCTTGCCCTTGGCGAAGGCGTCATCGACCGGCAGCTCCTTCAGCTTGGCGGCGACCGCCTCGCTGTCCTTGGTGCCGGCGGCCTTCACCGCCTTCAAATAGCTCAGCGTCGCCGAATAGGTGCCGGCATGGATCATGCTCGGCATCCGGCTGGTGCGCTTGAAGAAGCGCTCGCTGAAGGCGCGCGAGGCATCGTCGTGGTCCCAGTAGAAGCCCTCGGTGAGCACGAGACCCTGCGCCGCCTCGAGCCCGAGACCGTTCACCTCCGACAGCGTCATCAACAGGCCGGCGAGCTTCTGCCCGCCGCGCACGATGCCGAACTCGGCCGCCTGCTTGATCGAGTTGGTGGTGTCGAGGCCGGCGTTGGCGAGCCCGATGATCTTGGCCTTCGAGCTCTGCGCCTGCAGCAGGAAGGACGAGAAGTCCGACGAATTGAGCGGCACGCGGACCGAGCCGACCACCTTGCCCTTCTTCGACACGACGATGTCGCTGGTATCCTTTTCCAGCGCGTAGCCGAAGGCGTAGTCGGCGGTCAGGAAGAACCAGGTGTCGCCACCCGCCTCCGTCAGCGCGCCGCCGGTCCCGACGGCGAGCGCGCGGGTGTCATAGGCCCAGTGGAAGCTGTAGGGCGTGCAGGCATCGCCCGTGATACGCGAGGTCGCCGCGCCGACCACGATGTCGATCTTCTTCTTCTCCTTCGACAGCTCCTGCACCGCGAGCGCGACCGACGACGTCGTGAGCTCGGTGATCATGTCGACGTTCTCGACCTCGTACCAGCGTCGCGCGATCGCGGTCGCAAGGTCCGGCTTGTTCTGATGGTCGGCGGTGACGATCTCGATCTTCTGTCCCAGCACCTCGCCGCCGAAATCCTCGACCGCCATCCGCGCGGCTTCGAGCGAATATTTGCCGCCGTAGTCGGCATAGACGCCGGACTGATCGTTCAGGATGCCGATCTTGACGCCCTGGGCCATCGCCGGCGCCGCAAGCATCAGGCTGCAAGCCGCGACCGCGGCCAAAAATCCGGACTTCATTCTATGCTCTCCCAGCAGTTTCTATCAGGAAAATCGGCGCGACATTATTTTATAACCCCACGCCTGCCCATCTCTTTCCGCTCAGCCAAAAGTATGGGCTGCGTCGGAAGGCACTCGCTGCTTTCCCGTCACCCTGAGGAGCGCGGAACGCGCGTCTCGAAGGGTCGACGGCCCGGCTCGTGGCCGTGCACCCTTCGAGACGCCTGCTTCGCAGGCTCCTCCAGCGACAAAGGCGAAGCCTTTGCGCGGGGGTGACGGACACAAGTGTAGGCTGCTCAACCCGCCACAGTCGCCTTGGGCTCCGCCGGCTTGCCCTCGTTCTTTCCTTCCGCGAGGTTGCGCACCACCATGTAGAAGATCGGCGTGAAGATCAGGCCGAACAGGGTGACGCCGAGCATGCCGAAGAACACGGCAACACCGACCGCCTGCCGCATCTCGGAGCCCGAACCGGTCGACACCACCAGCGGCAGCACGCCGAGGATGAAGGCGAACGAGGTCATCAGGATCGGCCGCAGCCGGAGCCGGCAGGCTTCGATCACCGCGTCCAGCCGCGACCGGCCCTCGAGCTCGATGTCGCGCGCGAATTCGACGATCAGGATCGCGTTCTTGGCGGCCAGCCCCACCAGCACCACGAAGCCGATCTGGGTCAGGATGTTGACGTCCTGGCCCATCAGACGCACGCCGATCGTGGCCGCGAACAGGCACATCGGCACGATCAGGATCACCGCGAACGGCAAGGTCCAGCTGCCATATTGCGCGGCCAGCACCAGATAGACAAACAGCACGCAGATCGGGAACACGTAGAGGCCGGCATTGGCGCCCGTGACCTGCTGGTAGGACAGGTCGGTCCACTCGAAGGAAAAGCCGCTCGGCAATGTCTGGTCGGCGAGCTGCTTGATGGTGTTGAGCGCCGTCGTCGAGCTCACGCCCGGTGCCGGCTCACCCTGCAATTCGGACGCCGAGTATAGATTGTAGCGCGCGACGCGGTCGGGTCCCGAGACGTCCTTGAAGTCCACGATGCTGCCGAGCATCACCATGTCGCCGGCAACGTTGCGGGTGCGCAGCCTTGCGAGATCGGGGCTATCTTTCCGGAACGGCAGATCGGCTTGCGCGGTAACGTGATAGGTGCGGCCGAACAGGTTGAAGTCGTTGACATAGGTCGAACCAAAATAGGTCTGGATCGTGTCGTTAATGTTGGCGATCGGCACCCCAAGCTTCTGCGCCTTGACGCGATCAATGTCGACGAACAGCTGCGGCGTGTTCGCGGTGAACGGAGAGAACACCGACGTGAGAGACGGCGATTTGCGCGCGGCTGTCACCAGTTCATCGGTCGCGGAGGCCAGCAGTTCGGGTCCGCGCCCCTGGCGATCCTGGACACGGATGGTGAAGCCACCACCGGTGCCGATACCGGGCACGGCCGGCGGCGGAATGACGATGATGAAGGCGCCCTGGATCACCGAGAGACGCTTGCGCAATTCGGCCGTGATCGCGTTCGCCGTCAGCCCCTTCTTCAGGCGCGCCTCCGGCTCGTCGAATACCGGGAACAGCGCCGCGGCGTTGCCCTGCTGCGTGCGCGTCGCACCGGAGAAGCCGGCGAAAGCCGCGACGCGAACGATGCCCGGCGTATCCAGCGCGATCCGCTCGATCTCGCGCACAACAGCGGTGGTCCGCGCCAGCGACGCGGCGCCCGGCAGCTGCGCCGAGATGATGACATAGCCGCGATCCTGCGCCGGAATGAAGCCCTGCGAGGTGGTCGCGAGCAGCCAGCCGGCGCTGCCAATCAGTACGAGGTAGAGCGCAAGCATCACCACCGTATGCCGGATCACGAAGTCGGCCACCGATGCATAGCCGTGCGCGAGCCGGTCGAACACGCGGTTGAACAGCGCGGTGAAGCTATCCCAGCCGCGCGCGATGATGTTCCAGCGCGCCGGCGGGCGTTTCTCCTCATGCGGCACCAGGATCTGCGAGGCCAGCGCCGGCGACAGGGTCAGCGAGCAGAAGCAGGAGATCGCGGTCGCGACCGCGATCGTCACCGCAAATTGCTGGAAGAACTGCCCGGAAATGCCGCCGAGGAAGGCGGTCGGCACGAACACCGCGCACAGCACGAGCGCGATCGAGACCAGCGCGCCGCCGACCTCCTCCATGGTCTTGAGCGCAGCGTCGCGCCTGCTCATGCCGTGCTCGAGATGTCGCTCGACATTCTCGACCACCACGATGGCGTCGTCGACCACGATGCCGACCGCCAGCACCAGACCGAACAGCGTCAGATTGTTGATCGAGAAGCCGAGCGCGGCCATCACCGCGAAGGTGCCGACCAGCGACACCGGGATCGCGATGATCGGGATGATCGCAGGCCGCCATCCCTGCAGGAACACCAGCACCACGATGACGACGAGCGCCATCGCCTCGTAGATCGTCTTGATCAGCTCGTGGACCGATTGGGCGATGAATTCGGTCGGGTTGTAGCCGATATTGTAGTCGAGCCCCTTCGGGAAACTCGCCTTCATCCGCTCCATCGTGTCGGAGATGCTCTTGGCGGTGGCGAGCGCGTTCGATCCGGGCCGTTGCGTCACCAGCAGCGCGACGGCGGATTTGCGCAGCAGGAAGCTGTTGGTGGCGTAGGACAGCGCGCCGAGCTCGACGCGGGCGACGTCGCGCAGACGTACCGTGCGGCCGTCGGAGCCGGCCTTCACCACGATATCCTCGAACTGCCTGATGTCCTTGAGGCGGCCGGTGAAGACGAGGTTCGGCTGGAAGGCGCGATCGGCGATCGGCGGCTCGGCGATCTGTCCGCCGGCGATCTGCAGGTTCTGCGCCCGGATCGCCGCCAGCACCTCGGTCGATGTCAGACCGAGATTGGCGATCCGGTCGGGATCGAGCCACAGCCGCATCGAGTAATCGCGCGCGCCGAACATCTGGATGTCGCCGACGCCATCGAGCCGCAACAGCTGGTCGCGGACCTGCAGCAGCGCGTAGTTGGAGATGTAGAGCTGGTCGAACGTGTCGTCGGGCGACAGCATGAACACGACCATCAGGATGTCGGGCGAGTTCTTGCGCGTGGTCACGCCGTTGCGCTGCACCTCTTCGGGCAGCCGCGGCTGCGCGATCGCGACGCGGTTCTGCACCAGCACCTGGGCCTTGTCGAGGTCGGTGCCGAGCTTGAAGGTCGCGGTGATGGTGAGCTGGCCGTTCGACGTCGCCTGGCTGTAGAGATACAGCATGTCCTCGACGCCGTTGATCTCCTGCTCGATCGGAGCGGCGACAGTGTCGGACACGGTCTGCGCCGAGGCGCCCGGATATTGCGTGGTGACGACGACGGTCGGCGGCACCACTTGCGGATATTCCGAGACCGGCAGCGTCGGATAGGCGATCGCCCCGACGATCAGCAGCACGATCGACAGCACCATCGCGAGGATGGGCTGGTTGATGGAGAGCCTGCCGAGATTCATGGTTTGGCACCTGCGGCGGGCTTGTCAGCGGCGGCGGGCTTGTCGCCTGCGGCGGGCTTGGAATCCGCCGGAGCCTGCGCCATTTTCGGCGTCACCTTGGCGCCGACGCGGGCGCGCTGCAGGCCGTCGACGATCACGTGATCCTCCGCCTTGAGGCCTTCGCGAACAACGCGCAGGCCATCGTCGAGCGGCCCGAGCGTGACTGCTCTTGCTTCCACCGTGTTGTCGTCCTTGACCACGAACACGATCTTGCGCGACTGGTCGGTGGCAACCGCGCTGTCCGGGATCAACAGCGCCTCATAGGGCGACGAGCCGATGATGCGGACGCGACCGAACTGGCCGGGCAGGACCGACAGATCCTTGTTCGGAACGACCGCGCGGCTGCGCAGCGTCGCGGTCGAGACGTCGAGCCGGTTGTCGAGGAAGTCCATCTTGCCCTCATGCGAGGGCTTGGTTTCGCCGGTCAACGCGATCTGCACCGGGTTCGCCGTGTCGCGCGAGCTCGGCCGCCTGCCTTCGAACCACAGCTTGCTGTTGCGCTGATAGGTCGCCTCGTCGACGTCGAAATAGATGTAGATCGGATCGAGCGACACGATCGAGGTGAGCAGCGTCGCGCCGCCCTCGCTGCCCTGCACCAGATTGCCCGGGGTCACCAGATGCCGGCTGACGCGGCCCGTGATCGGCGCCAGCACATGGGTGAATTCGACGTTGAGCTGCGCGGCCTTCAGCGTGCCTTCGGCCTGGGTCTCGGCAGCGCGCGCCGCCTGCAACGCCTGGCGGCGCTGATCGACGACCTGCTCGGAGACCGCGCTGGTCTGCACCAGGTTCAGCCCGCGCTCGAGATCACGCTTGGCAAGCTCCCCCTTGGCCCGCGCGTCGGCGAGCTGGCCTTCGGCCTGCAGCACGACCGCCTCGAACGGCCGCGGATCGATGATGTAGAGCAGATCGCCGGCATGGACGATCGCACCATCCTTGAACTCGACGCTGTTGACGAAGCCGCCGACACGGGCGCGGACCTGGACCTCTTCGATCGCCTCGAAGCGGCCGGTGAACTCGTCCCAGTCGGTGACGGTGCGCTTGACCGGCTGCGCGACGGTCACGGGCGGCGGCGGAGGCGCGGCCTGCGATTGCGCGCTCTTGTTGTCGCAGCCGCCGAGCGCCAGCCCGGCCAGCAGCCCGATCGGCGCAAGACCGAGCCAAGGCCTGAGCGACGGGCCGCGCGAGGCATGGCGGCGAAGCGAATGACGCTCGACGCCGGTCACCGGAGCCACACGTCCCGTTCTGTCAATCGAACTCAATTCCCTCTCCCCCAGGATCAGTGCAGGGCTACCAAAGTCGCAATTGGACTTGCGGTGATTCAACGCGGATGGACCACCGCAATGTCGCGGCAGCGGACGTCACAGATGTAGCCGCTCCCCAGTCTGTTCAAGATGGCCGCCGGATCAAGCAAATAGTTGCGCAATCTGAAAGCCTTACGACGTGATCGCGAAGCCGTGACGACGGGAAGGGACAGATTCACTGGCCTTTCGGGTGAGGAGAGATCACAGACGACTCGCCGAGAATCAATCACAAGGCGAATCACCGACACATATCCGTCACACAACGCCAATTCGGTCTGCGGCGCAGAAACCACCGGGGGTCGCACAAGATTAAAAATGGTCGAATCCCCATATTCTACCTCCCGCTGCATGGCCGAATCGTGGTTAACGACGCGGTGTCACGTGGACACACATTGACACTCGGAAACATCGACAATACGGTCGTGGTTGCCAACCGGTAAATTTTCTTGGCCGCCGCGCTTTTCTCGAACATTCATTGGGCTTTTCTCGCGGCGTGAGTGAGTGGAAGCGATTACGTAATGGCAAGCGCATTTGATCTTGCTGATGTCGGGACTCCGCAACCGTCGCGGTGTCCGCATATTGCGAGCGGACCGGTGCGATCTCGGGTCGCGGGTGGTCAACCTCAACGTGTGAAATGCTTCACACGTCATCGTCCCCAACAAATGTAGTTATTGATCGGCTTTCACGCCGATCGCAGGAGTGCTCATGTCGACCATACCTGCCTATACAATCGGTGGTTTAACCCGCCCCGAACTTCATCTCGATCCGAGCGGCAATATCATTCTGGATCCGGCCGCGCAGGCGTTCGTCAATACATATGGTCTGCAATATCTTTACCTGGGCTGCCCTCCCGGCACGCCGTATCCGCCGGTGCCCGGCTTCCTGTCGCCTCCGACCGACGCCAATTCCGGCGCCAACACGGTCGTTGAGGGCGCCGCAGCCAATACATCGGTCGGCATCACCGCGCAATCCACCAGCCTGATTGGTCTTCCGGTCACCTATTCGCTGGTGTCCGATTCCTCGCATGGCGGCTTCAAGGTCGATCCGCATACCGGCGTGGTGTCGATTGCCGATCCCTCCAAGGTCGATTTCGAGAGCTCTGGCGGCAGCTACGTCGTCAATGTGCAGGCGACCGACGGTATCTTCGTCTCGTCGCAGAGCTTCACGATCGCGGTCAGCAATGCCCCGCCCTCGACACCGACTGACGGCAACGCCACCGCCAACGCCGTCAACGAGGGCGCCGCGGTCAACACCTCGGTCGGCATTACCGCGTCGTCGGCCGACGTCAACGGCCCCGGCGTCACCTACTCGCTGACATCGGATTCCTCCAATGGCGGCTTCAAGATCGATCCCACCACCGGCATCGTCACCGTCGCCAATTCGGCCAAGATCGACTTCGAGACCGCGCCGGGCCACGCCTACACCATCACGGTCCAAGCCAGCGACGGCCATGGCGGCGTCAGCTCGCAGAGCTTCACGATCAACGTCAACGACGTCGCGATCAGCACCCCGGTCGACGTCAACGCCGCCGCCAACAGCGTCGTCGAAGGCGCCGCCGTCAACACGCTGGTCGGCATCACCGCCTCCGCGGTCGATCCGAACGGCCCCGCAACCACCTATTCACTGACCGGCGACACCTCCGGCGGCGGCTTCGCCATCAATGCCACGACGGGCGTCGTCACCGTCGCCGATCCGAACAAGCTCGATTACGAAAGCGCGCCCGGCCACGCCTACACCATCACCGTCCAGGCCACGAGCGGCGCGAGCTCGACGACGCAGACCTTCACGATCGGCGTGACCGACGCTGCACCGTCGGCGCCCGCCGACTCTGACGCCGCGGCCAACTCCGTGGTCGAAGGCGCCGCCATCGGCACCGCCGTCGGCATCACCGCGCACGCCACCGACATCAATGGCGGCACCGTGACCTATTCGCTGGTCGGCAATGCCCACGGCCTCACCATCAACGCCGCGACCGGCGTCATCACCGTCGCCGATCCCACCCAGATCGATTTCGAAACCGCGCCCGGCCACGCCTACACCATCACCGCACAGGCCAGCGACGGCACGCAGACCAGCACGCAGACCTTCACCGTCAACGTCACCGACGTTGCGCCGTCGACCCCGGTCGACAACAATGCTGCCGCCAATACGGTTGTCGAAGGCGCGGCCGCCGGCACCACGGTCGGCGTCACCGTATCCTCGACCGACATCAACGGCCCGGGGGTGACCTATTCGCTGACCGGCGACACCTCCGGCGGCGGCTTCACCATCAACGCGACGACGGGCGTCATCACCGTCGCGGACCCGAGCAAGCTCGATTACGAAAGCGCGCCCGGCCACGCCTATACCGTCACCGCGCAGGCCAGCGACGGCACCCTTGCGACCTCGCAGACCTTCACCATCGCCGTCACCGAAGCCCCGCCGTCGACCCCGGTCGACAGCGACGCCGGCGCCAATGCGATCGCCGAAGGCGCGGCCAACGGCTCGACCGTCGGTGTCACGGCGTCGTCGATCGACGTCAATGGCCCGCCGGTGACCTATGCGCTGATCGGCGACACCTCCGGCGGCGGCTTCACCATCGACGCGACAACCGGCGTCATCACCGTCGCGGATAGCACCCAAGCTCGATTACGAAAGCGCGCCCGGCCACGCCTACACCGTCACCGCGCAGGCCAGCGACGGCACGACGGCGAGTTCGCAAACCTTTACGATCGCCGTCACCGACGTCGCGCCGTCGACCCCGGTCGACTCAGATGCCGGCGCCAACACCGTCCTTGAAGGCGCAGCCAACGGCTCGACCGTCGGCATCACCGCGTCGGCGACCGACATCAACGGTCCGGCCGTGACCTATTCGCTGATCGGCGACAGCTCCGGCGGCGGCTTCACCATCAATGCCGCAACCGGCGTCGTCACGGTCGCCGATTCGAGCAAGCTCGATTTCGAAAGCTCGGGCGGCAGCTACACCGTCACCGCGCAAGCCAGCGACGGCACGCTGGCGAGTTCGCAGACCTTCACCATCAACATCGCGGATGTTGCGCCATCGACCCCGGTCGACGGCGATGCCGCCGCCAACAGCGTTGTCGAAGGCGCGGCCGCCGGCACTGCGGTCGGCATCACCGCGCATGCGACCGACGTCAACGGCCCGGCCGTGACCTGGTCGTTGATCGGCGACACCTCCGGCGGCGGCTTCACCATCGACCCGACGACCGGCGTCATCACCGTCGCCGACCCGACCAAGATCGATTATGAGAGCAGCGGCCCAACCCATTCCTACACGGTGACCGCGCAGGCCAGCGACGGCACGCTGGCGAGCTCGCAGAGCTTCACCATCGCCGTCAACGACGCCGCACCGTCGACCCCGGTCGATGCCGACGCCGGCACCAACACGATCGCAGAAGGCGCTGCCAACGGCTCGACCGTCGGCATCACCGCGTCGGCAACCGACGTCAACGGCCCCGCCGTGACCTGGTCGCTGATCGGCGATACCTCCGGCGGCGGCTTCACCATCAATGCGACGACGGGCGTCATCACCGTCGCGGACAGCTCCAAGATCGACTACGAAGGCCCGGCCGGGCACGCCTACACCGTCACCGCGCAGGCCAGCGACGGTTTGCTCACGAGCTCGCAGACCTTCACCATCGCCGTCACCGACGTCGCGCCGTCGACCCCGGTCGATGCCGACGCCGGCGCCAACCGCGTTGCGGTCAACGCGCCGATCGGCGCGGGAACCGGCGTCACGGCATCCTCGACCGACGTCAACGGCCCCGCCGTGACCTATTCGCTGGTCGGCGACACCTCCGGCGGCGGCTTCACCATCAATGCGACCACCGGCAAGATCACGGTCGCCGATCCCAGCAAGATCAACATTGCCGACCCGTCCTATGACGTCACGGTCGATGCGAGCGACGGCACGCTGCACAGCCAGCAGACCTTCACCATCGCCGTCGTGGTCGACCAGGCGCCGGTCGTCACCGCAGGCCACACGCTGAACTACACCGAGAACCAGGCTGCGACCGTGATCGATTCGGCGATCACCGTCACCGACGGCGACGACGCCAATCTGGTGTCCGCGACGGTGCAGATCACCGGCAACTACACCAACGGCCAGGATGTCCTCGGCTTCACCAACCAGAACGGCATCACCGGCTCGTTCAATGCCGCGACCGGAACGCTGACGCTGACCGGCTCCTCCAGCGTCGCGAACTACCAAACCGCGCTGGCGTCGGTGACTTATATCAACACCAGCGACAATCCGTCCGGGCTGGCGCGCACCGTCACCATCACGACCAATGACGGCACGCTCGACAGCTCACCCGTCACCGACACCATCAACGTCACCCCGGTCAACGACCCGCCGGTCGTCACTGCTGGTCATACGCTGAACTACACCGAGAACCAGGCCGCGACCGCGTTCGACCCGGCGATCATCGTGTCCGACGTCGACAACACTACGCTGACCGGCGCGACGGTGCAGATCACCGGCAACTACGCGAACGGTCAGGACGTCCTCGCCTTTACGTCCCAGAACGGCATCACCGGCTCGTTCAATGCGGGAACCGGCATGCTGACGCTGACGGGCACCGCCAGCGTCGCCGATTATCAGGCCGCGCTCGCCTCGGTGACCTATCAGAACACCGGCGACAACCCGTCGGGCCTGGCGCGCACCGTCACCATCATCGCAAACGACGGCACAGCGACCTCCACGCCGGTCACCGGCACCATCAACGTCACGCCGGTCAACGATCCGCCGGTCACGACCGCCGGCGGCACGCTGAACTACACCGAAAACCAAGCCGCGACCGTGATCGATGCGTCGGTCAACGTGACCGACGTCGACAGCGCCAATCTGACCGGCGCGACGGTGCAGATCACCGGTGGCTTCGCCGCCGGCCAGGACGTGCTGGGCTTCGTCAACCAGAACGGTATCACCGGCTCGTACAATTCCGCGACCGGCGTGCTGACGCTGACCGGCTCCTCCAGCGTCGCCAACTACAAGGCCGCGCTCGATTCCATCACCTATTTCAACTCGAGCGACAACCCGTCCGGGGCGGATCGCACGGTCAGCTTTACGGTCACCGACGGCACCGACAGCAGCAACACCTCGACCTCGACCATCCATGTCACCCCGGTCAACGATGCGCCGGTCGTGAGCTTCGGTGCCATCACCGGCTTCTCCGAGCCGCCGAACGGCACGCCGGCAGCGAACTCGACGCCGGTCACGATCACGCCGAACCTGACGATCACGGACGCCGAAGGCAACAATCTGACCGATGCGACCTTCGTGCTGAACAATCTGAAGCCGTCGGATGCGCTGTCGATCGCCGGCCACGCCGGCAACAGCGGCGATATCGGCGGCATCCATTTCGAGATCACCAGCACCGCGGGCACCGAGACGATCAGTTTCACCGGTACCGACACGCTCGCGCACTACAATGCGGCGCTGGACCTGATCCAGTTCAACAACACCAGCGAAAACCCCGACACCACCGCGCGGTCCTACAGCCTGACCGTGCACGATGACGGCGGTACCGCGAATGGCGGCAGCAACACCGGGACGGGATCGACGACAGGAAGCGTCACCGCCGTGGACGACGGACCCACCGCGTCGGTGCCGGCGGACAATTCGATCGGAACAGCGTTCTCGCACACCAATTTCGCGATTTCAGGGCTCTCGGTCGCCGACATCGATGCCGCGAGCGGCAACGTCACGGCGACGATTGCCTCAAGCCATGCGAACCTGACCTTCAATACCGCCGGGCTCGCCAGCTTCACCAACAACAGCAGCCACACGGTGACGCTGACCGGCACCGTCGCGCAGGTCAACACCGCGCTGGCGACGCTGACCTACAACAGCGACGACGGCTTCACCGGCTCGGATACCGTCACGCTGAACATCAACGACAACGGCAACACCGGCACCGGCGGGCCGCTCACATCGGGCGCCCAGACCTTCCATGTCGGCGTCGTCCCGCAGGTGTTCTATATCGACAACTCGCCCACGGCGCTGGCCAACAGCGCCAATCTCGGCACCGCGGCCGATCCATACACCTCGATCGCCGCCTACAACGCGGCGAATCCGGCGGGCTCGGGCGACTATGTCGTGCTGAGGTCCGGCACTTATACCGAGGCCAACGGCATCAACCTCGCCAATGGCGTCAACCTGGTCGGCGGCAGTCACTCCCTGACGTTCACCAATCCGGTGACCGGCGCCCTGGTGACCGCGAACACCGCGACCGGGACCGATCCGGTCATCAAGGTGACCGGCGCCGACAACGGCATCGACTTGCTCGGCACGTCCGGCCACAGCATCAGCGGCGTCAGCATCGATACCTCGGCCTCGACCGGCATGGGCATCAGTGACGACGGCAACAATGTCGGCACCGTCACGATGTCCGACCTCACGATCAAGACCGCCAGCGGCGCGGGCATGAGCTTCACGCATGGCGGCACCATCACGCTGACCGGCACCAACAACTCCATCACGTCAGGCACCGGCACCGCGCTCGATGTCGAGAACACCCAGATCGGCTCGTCCAACCTCATCCTCAAGAGCATCACCTCGAGCGGAGGGTCCAACAACGGCATCATCCTGTCGAATACCGGCACGGCCGCCGGCAACGGCGGCCTGCACATCACCGGCGACGGTTCGACGGCCGGCAGCGGCGGCACCATCGCCAACAAGACCGGCGCCGACGGCAGCACCGCGCAGGGCAGCGGCGTCTATCTGAACAACACCAAGGACGTTCAGCTCTCTTATCTGGCGATGCACGACTTCCAGAACTACGGCATCGTCGGCACCAACGTCACCGGCTTTACCCTCGGCAACACCACGGTGACCGGTACGAACGGCACCAGCGTCGGCGGAATCGGCGAGGGCGACGTCTACTTCACCGGCCTGTCCGGCACGGCGTCGGTGACGAATTCGACCTTCACGGGCGCGGCGCTCGATGCGTTTCACGTCTTCAATAACAGCGGTCAGACACTCAACCGCATCACCATCACCGGCTCGACCTTTGCGACCAATTCGGCGGCCGGAAACAGCTCGGGCGACGCCCTGGTGTTCCAGGCCACCGACGGAACATTCAACGCGACCGTTCAGAATTCGACATTCACGTCGGCGCGCGGCGACCTGTTCCAGCTCGATCTGCACGGCGGCGTCAGCTCGGACCTCGTGCTGAACGGAAACAGCTTCTCGAACAACAACCAGAACATCGTCTCGGGCGGCGGCGGCATCACCATCAGCTCCGGCGGGACCGGCGACCACGCCAACCTGACCTTCAATATCGCCAACAATACCATGCGTGATGCCCTCGGCACCGCGCTCGCCATCAGCACGGGATCGGGAGCAAGCTCGTTCAACGGCACGATCGATTCCAACACGATCGGCGTCGCCGGCGTCGCGAACAGCGGCTCCGCCCAGGGCAGCGACATCGGCTTCGTCACGATGGGCGGGGCCAATTCCAGCGTCACGATCACCAACAACCATCTGTATCAGTACAACAACGACGGCATCGAACTGCAGACCGGTGACGCTGCGAACGGCGGCAACGCCCTATTGACCGCGATCGTCATGGGCAACACGGTGTCCAACCCCGGCACGTTCGGCAATCATGGATTTGAGCTCAACGCCGGCACGGTCGCAGGCGATGCGCAGAGCGTCTCGCTGACGCTGGGCGGCACCGGCGCCCAGGAAAATCAGTTCCTCGGTTCGGGCGCGAATGGCGGCACCGATATCCGGCTGCGCGATCGGTTCGACACCACCGTCGGCCTGCACGCGGGCGATGGTTCGTCCTATGGCGGCGGCGCGACCGATACCGCCGCGATTTCGAGTTACGTCCTGGCGCACAATACGGTCACCACGGCGCCGACATTCAGCGTCACGGCGGGCAGCACACACGGGTTCGGCTCATCGCCGCTGCTCGCCGCGGACGGCGGCGTGCAGGCCGCCGTCGCGACCCCGGGCGAAACCCACCTGACACAGAGCGAGCTCGACTCGGTCGTCTCAGCGGCCATTACCCAATGGGCAAAGGCTGGCGCAGACGCGGATCAACTCGCCGCGCTGCGTGCCGTGACCTTCAGCGTCGCTGATCTCGCCGGCCAGGTCGTCGGCCTGGAAAGCGCCGGCCACATCACGATCGATACCGATGCCGCCGGCCATGGCTGGTTCGTCGATTCGACACCGTTGGACAATTTTGAGTTCACCCACGCGCTCAACGCTTCCGGCTCCGATCTGCAGACCGATCCGTCGACAGCCGCAGCAGGTCATCTCGATCTATTGACCGCCGTGGTCCATGAATTGGGACACGTGCTCGGCCTCCCCGACCTGACGTCGTCATCGGATGTCAACGACTTGATGTATATCAGTCTCGCCGATGGCGAGCGGCGGCTGCCAACTGCGGCGGATGTCACGCAAGCCAACGTGGGATCGGCGAAGGCGATGCCCATGCAGAGCGACACATCCGCAAACCTCAACCGCGACGGCTTCGACTTCTCGTCGTTCACCCAGACGCCCTCGCAGGCCAACACCGGCCATGCGGACCTGGCCGCGAACACCCAGGCCTTTTCCGATCTGTTCAGCGGGCACGCCAATGCCGGCCCCCCCTGGTGGGTCGGCCACGAGACGGTGTTCGCGGCCATGGGTGGCACGCCGGCCGACAATCACGCCCAGCCGCACCATGACCTGATCGTCTGATCGGACGCCGTATCGACCGCACAGCGCCTGCCGAACCGTTTCGGCAGGCGTTGCCGCTGACGGATACCAGTAAATTTCAATCGCCTCATGATGTCCGCGTGGACATGTCCGATTCGTGACAACGGTGCCGCCAGCGGCGATACCGTCTCGTCGCGAGCCGCGAATGACTCACGCGGCCGCGGAATCGAAAAAAAACGCAGAAGTCCGACAATCGTTGAGGTTGCACTGGCCGTAAAACACGCTATCGTGCAGACGTTGCATACGCAGCATCATTGTCTCGAATTTTTTACAAATCGTACGACGTATTCGCGGAGGACCTATGGCTGATCCGTATCTTTCCGAAGTCCGCATGATGTCGTTCGGCTTTGCGCCCAAGGGCTGGGCATTCTGCAACGGCCAGCTGCTTCCCATCGCTCAGAATCAGGCGCTGTTCTCGTTGCTGGGCACGACCTATGGCGGGGATGGGCGCGTCACTTTTGGCCTGCCCGACCTTCGGGGCCGGGTGCCGATCAGTACGGGCGCTGGCTATGCGCTCGGCCAACGCGGCGGCGAGGAGAGTCACACGCTCACGATCAACGAGATGGCGCAGCACAATCATTTGGCCAACGCCACCAACAGCAACGGTAGCCAGCCGCTCGATTCGGGTGCCTATCTCGGTGCCTTCAACAACGGCTACAGCACGTCGACGACCGACATCACCCCGCTCAATCCCTTGACCGTGGGCAATGCCGGCGGCAGCCAGGCCCATCAGAACATGCAACCGTTCCTGACGATCAATTTCAGCATTGCCCTCCAGGGCATTTTCCCCTCGCAGAATTGACGAGAAGCGCCGATGTCAGAAGCTTTTGTAGGCGAAATCCGTATGTTCGGCGGCAACTTTGCCCCGGTCGGATGGAATTTCTGTGACGGCAGCCTGTTGGCGATCTCCCCAGTACGACGCGCTGTTCAATCTGATCGGCACCACCTATGGCGGCGACGGCCAATCTACCTTCGCGGTCCCCGATCTGCGCGGCCGTGTGCCAATCCACACGGGCACCGCCAGCAGCGGCACGACCTATGTCATGGGACAGACTGGCGGCGTCGAAAACGTAACACTCACGACGCAGACGATCCCGCAGCATTCACACGCCTTCATCGCCGCGAAGCAGACCGGCACCGCGTCGAACCCGCAGGGAAATATTCTCGATCAGACGACCGGTACGATCGCCATGTATATCGACGGCCAGCCGCCCGATGGCCCGATGGCGAGCGGAATGCTGACGAATACCGGCGGGAACCAGCCGCACAGCAATTTGCAGCCGCTGCTTTGCGTCAGCTTCATCATTTCGCTGTACGGCATTTTTCCGAGCCAGGGCTAGGAGCGCGACGACATGTCCGATCAGTTTCTCGCCGAGATCCGCATCTTTCCATTCAACTTCGCTCCCAAGGGCTGGGCCTTCTGCGGCGGTCAGATCCTGCCGATCTCGCAGAATACGGCGTTGTTCTCACTACTCGGCGTCACCTATGGCGGCAACGGCACGTCGAACTTCGCGCTTCCCAACATGCAGGGCAACGCACCGGCGGCGCCCGGACAGGGCCCCGGGCTGTCGCTGTATGACCTCGGAGAGACCACCGGCTCTCCCAATGTGACGCTGCTGCAAAACCAGATACCGCTTCACAACCACCCTGTGAACGTCGGCACGCAGGACGTCGCTGACGTTCAGGTCCCCAGCCCGACCCGCATCCTGGGCAAATCGGCCAATGCCTTCGCCTATGTGCCCGGTAGCGCAACGCCAACACTGACGCAGATGAACGCCACCATGATCGGCATGACGGGCGGCAACCAGCAGCACAACAACATGCAGCCTTACCTCACGCTGAACTTCTGCATCGCGCTGCAGGGCGCCTTCCCGGCGCGCGGCTGAGGTCGTCTTGGGTCTCGACGCGCCAGGCACCACGCCCGCACCAGCGTTCGGCTGGACGCGCGCGGCCGCTTCCGGCTGCCGCTTTCGCCGCCTGGCGGAGCCGGATCTGCCGTTCCTCGGCCAGCTCTATGCCTCGACCCGCGCCGAGGAGCTGGCGCCGGTGCCCTGGAGCGAGGCGGACAAGGCCGCCTTTCTCGATCAGCAATTCCGTGCCCAGCACGCGCATTACCAGAAATACTATCCGAACGCCGACTGGCTGGTGATCGCGCAGGGTGGTGAGGACATCGGCCGGTTCTACATCGAGCGCTGGCCGAGCCAGCACCGCATCATCGACATCGCCTTCATGCCGGCGCATCGCGGCAAGGGTTATGGCGCGGCGCTGCTGCGCGACGCGATCGACGAGGGGGCGGCCGCCGGCAAGGACGTCTCGATCCATGTCGAGAAGCTCAATCCGGCGATGCGGCTCTACCGGCGGCTCGGCTTCATCACCGAGGAAGACAAGGGCGTTTACGACCTGATGCGGTGGCGGGCGGCAGGAGCTTCCGACCGTCAGGTGAAGACCGCCTGATAGCCATTGCCATCTCCGAGCGGGCCGATCGGCACCAGGAAGATCTCCATCACGCCCCGCGCCGGATGCCGCACCGGATAGATCGCCTGCGGCAGCCACGCGCCCTTCGGGCCCGTGAACAACAGCGAGAACGCACCGCCCGGCCGGCCGCTGTTGCCCGCGGGCTCGACCTTGGCGAGCTTCAGCGCCACCGCGCGATCCGCCGCCTGCATCTCGAACTCAGCATCCTGATGCGGCGTGAAGTCGTCAATGTGCAGTTTGGCGAGATCGACGGTGGATGTCATGCGCACGTCCCTGTTGCTTTCGAGGTGTAACACACGCCGCGATGTTGCCGTCAAGATTTCTGCCGGTCATCCGATTTCGACCTGAAGCTTTCACCGTCATTCCGGGGCGCCCTCTGCTTCCAGGGGGAGGCAAGTAAACGCAAGACTCGGATGCAGCGCGCCGCGAGGATGCGGATGTATGACTCACGCGAGCGCCACATATTCGATGTCGTCCCGGGCAAGCCAACGGGTCGGCGCGAAGCGCCGCCCGATGACGGGCTCCGCGCGACCCGGGACCCATAACCACCGATGCCAATTGTTTAGCCAGCGCTCGGGCCACAGCTCACTTCAACAACGCAACCCTGTGGTTATGGGTCCCTGCTTTCGCAGGGACGACAGCGGAATGGGCGGCGCGACCGTATCAAACCACCGGCAGGACCCTGATGACTGCCCCGCCTTCCTCCGCTAACCTCGCCGCAAAGGACCGCCAGCAAGGCGGACCGTGTTGAGGGAGGACAGGCGCGTGCATCGAGGCCGTGTCGTATTCGGCGCCATGGACGAGGTCGTGTTCGGGCGGCCCGCGCGTGAGGCCATCGTCGAGCAGCTGGACCGGCTGGGCGCCGAGCGCGCCTTTCTGATGGTGTCGGGCACGCTGAACCGCGAGACCTACGAGATCGAGAAGGTCCGCGCGGCGCTTGGGCGCCGCTGCGTCGGCACGTTCGACAAGATGCCGGCGCATACGCCCCGCGCCGCGGTGATCGCGGCGGCGGAGCAGGCGCGCGGCGCGAAAGCGGATTTGATCGTCACGATCGGCGGCGGCTCGATCACCGACGGCGCCAAGGCGGTGCAGCTTTGCCTCGCCAACAACGTCACGACGTCCGACGGCATCGAGACGATCCGCACCCATGGCGGCGTCTCGCCCGCGATGAATCCGCCGACCGTGCGCCAGATCAGCGTGCCGACCACCATCGCCGGCGGCGAGTTCTCGTCGATCGCCGGCGTCACCAACGAGGCCAAGCGGCAGAAGGAGATGCTGCGCCATCCGCTGGTGATGCCGCGCGCCACCATCCTCGATCCGGAACTGTCGGTGCACACGCCGGAATGGCTGTTCCTGTCGACCGGCATCCGCGCCGTCGATCATTGCGTCGAAGGCATCTGCTCGCGCGAGGCGCATCCTTACGGCGACGCGCAGGCGCTGAAGGGGCTCGAGATGCTGGCGGCCGGCCTGCCGCGGGTGAAAGCCAACCCGAAGGATATTTCGGCGCGAATGGATTGCCAGATCGGCACCTGGCTCTCCACCGGCCCGCTCGCCTCGGGCGTGCCGATGGGTGCGAGCCACGGCATCGGCTACGTGCTCGGCGCCGAGTTCGACGTGCCGCACGGCTACACCTCGTGCGTGATGCTGCCCGCGGTGATGCGCTGGAACAAGCGCGACAATGCCGACCGGCAGGCGCTGGTCGCGGCCGCAATGGGGCATGCGGGCGCGGACGCCGGCGACGTGCTCGACCGCTTCATCCGCGACCTCGGCATGCCGCGCAGCCTGCAAGAGGTGCGCGTCGGCCCCGAGCATTTCGACCGCATCGCAACGCAAGCGATGCGAACGCCCTGGGTGCCGCGCAATCCGCGCAAGATCGACGATCCATCCCAAGTTCGCGAGATTCTGGAGATGGCTGCATAGAGCGTTTTCGAGCGAAGTGGGTACCGGTTCGCGTGAAGAAAACGCGTCAAAACAAGAATCTAGATCACGATAAAGGGGGATGTGACGTTCGATGTACACCGGCAAGCATGCTTACCTGCGCCCGCTGCAACCCGCCTTCATCATGGCCGGGACCGGCGAGACCGTCACCTATCGTGAGCTCGAGGCACGCTCCAACCGGCTCGCGCATCTGTTCCGCAAACAGGGGCTGCGGCGGCTCGACCATTATTCGATCTTCATGGAGAACAACAACCGCTACCTCGAGGCCTGCGGCGCCGGCGAGCGCGCCGGGCTCTACTTCACCTGCGTCAACTCCTACCTCACCGCGGGCGAGCTCGCCTACATCCTGACCAACAGCCAGTCGCGGATCCTGATCACCTCGAGGCTGAAGCTCGACATCGCGCGCGAGGCGCTGAAGGAGTGTCCGCAGGTCGAACTCTGCATCGTGGTCGACGGCGAAAGCGAGAGCGATCGCGTTGTCGGGCTGCAACAGGCCACCGCGGACCTGCCGTCAACGCCGATCGCGGACGAATATGCCGGCACCGCGATGCTGTATTCCTCCGGCACGACCGGCCGGCCCAAAGGCATCGTGCGGCCGCTGCCGGAGCAGCCGCCGTCGCAGAACCTGCCGCTGTTCGATTTCCTGACGAAGCTCTGGCACTACCGCGAGGGCATGGTCTACCTCTCGCCGGCGCCGCTCTACCACTCGGCGCCGCAAGCCGCGGTCAATCTCACCATCCGGATGGGCGGCACGGTCGTCATCATGGAGAGTTTTGATCCCGAGCGCTATCTCGAGCTGGTGCAAAGATGGGGCATCACCCACAGCCAGCTGGTGCCGACCATGTTCTCACGCCTTCTGAAGCTGCCCGAGGAGGTTCGCACCCGCTACGATCTGTCGACCCTCGAGATCGCGATCCATGCCGCCGCGCCTTGCCCTGCGCTGGTCAAGGACGACATGATCAAATGGTGGGGACCGATCATCCACGAATATTACGGCGCGACCGAGGGCCTCGGCTTCACCGCCTGCAACAGCCAGGAGTGGCTCGCGCATCGTGGCACCGTCGGCAAGGTCCTGCTCGGCGATCTGCATATCCTCGACGAGAACATGCAGCCCTGCTCCAAGGGAACGCCGGGCACCGTGTGGTTCAGGACCGCCACACCATTCGAATATTTCAACGACCCCGCCAAGACCAGCGAGGCGCGCTCGGCCGACGGCAGCATGAGCACGGTCGGCGACGTCGGCTATGTCGACGACGACAACTTCCTTTATCTCACCGACCGCGCCACCTTCATGATCATCTCCGGCGGCGTGAACATCTATCCGCAGGAATGCGAGAACCTCCTGATCACCCATCCCAAGGTCGCCGACGCCGCGGTGTTCGGCGTGCCCAATGTCGATCTCGGCGAGGAGGTGAAGGCGGTGGTGCAGCCGGTCGACGGCATCGCGCCGGGGCCGGAGCTTGCCGAGGAACTGATCGCGTTCTGCGCCAGCGCGCTGTCGCGCCAGAAAGTGCCGCGCTCGGTGGATTTCGAGGCTGAGCTGCCGCGGCTGCCGACCGGCAAGCTCTACAAGCGCCTGTTGCGTGACCGCTATTGGGGCAACAAGACCTCGCGGATCGTGTGAGCGGCATCCGGACTGATGCTGCCAATCCAAGCCGGCGGACGCAACGGACTCGCCGGTCGCGCGGATTTCGCGCTATGCTCCGGGATCGCAAGCCAGCTTCGCCGGAGGCCGCCATGCCATCGCCCCAGCCGCGCGAGCCGGAGCCGGTGCAGGCCGGAAGGCTCGAATTCACTGCCGCCGAGATCGGTGCACTCGCCCATCTCTATCGTGGCGAGGTCTATCGCAGCACGGTCTGGCGCACCCGTCTCGACAGCTCGACCAACTGGGCGGTGGTCACGACCGGGATCGCGCTGTCGGCGACCTACAGCAGTGCGGAAGCCTCGCCCTTGCCGATGGTCCTGGTCGGACTGCTGGTGACCGTATTCCTGCTATTCGAGGCGCGGCGCTATCGCTATTTCAACGTCTGGCGCGCCCGGGCGCGGTTGCTCGAAACCGATTTCTACGCACCGATGATCCGCGGCGAGGGCCCCACACCGAACGCAGCCTGGACCGAACTGCTCGCCAACGACTACCGCCGCCCCAGCTATCACATCAGCTATGTCAGAGCGATCGGCCGGCGCCTGCGACGGACTTATGGCTGGATCTTCGCGATCCAGGCCATCGCCTATTACGGCAAGCTGGCGATCCACCCGCTGCCGCTGACCACGATGAGCGCGATCTTGGACCGCGCTTCGATCGGTCCGATTCCCGGAACCATCGTGATTCTGGCCGGTGTCGCCTTCCATTCCAGCTGGGCGCTGTTCGCCTTCGTCACACATCGCATCGAGGTCGCGGACCGGCGCACGCGGCACAATCTGATCGCAATGGGCTGAGGCGCCGCGGGCCGCGTTGCCGATCGCCGGCTTTTCCCCTAACCTCGCCTCAACAACAAAGAAAAGGGAGGACTTGCGATGGAAGTGATCCCACTGCGTCCGGGATTCGGTGCCGAGCTGCGCGGCGTCACGTTGGCGGACGTTGCCGCCAGCGATGCCGCCTATGCGGCGGTGCGCGCGGCGTTCGAGGAACATTCGGTGCTGGTGTTCCGCGGCCAGGAGGTCAGCGACGACACCCAGTTCGCCTTCTCGCGCCGGTTCGGTCCGCCCGAGGTGACCAAGGTCGGCTCAATGGGCACCGGCTCGCATTTCGTGATCCTCTCGACCTTCGGGCCCGACGGCAAGGTGGTTCCATCCGATCACCGGCAGCAGCTGCGCGCCAGGGCCAACCAGCTCTGGCACACCGATTCCTCCTTCAAGCGCGTGCCGGCGCTGACCTCGATCCTGTCGGCGCGCATCATTCCCGAACATGGCGGCGAGACCGAATTCGTCTCGATGCGGCTTGCCTTCGAACGGCTCGACAAGGACACGGCGAAGCGGCTGGAGAACGCGTTCGCCTGGCACTCCTACGCGCATTCGCGCAGCAAGGTGGCCACCGGCCTTGCGACGTCGGATGAAGTCGACGCGCTGCCGCCGGTGTGCTGGCGCATGGTCTGGCGCAATCCCGTCAACGGCCGTGGCGCGCTGTATCTCGCCTCCCATGCCTATGGCGTCGAGGGCATGGATGCCGAGGCCGGCGAGGCGCTGATCGAGCAATTGACCGAAGCCGCGACCGCGCCCGGCGTCAGCTATCTGCACCAATGGAAGCAGGGCGACGTCGTGATGTGGGACAACCGCGCCACCATGCATCGCGGCCGCCCCTGGCCGGCGCATGAGGGCCGCCTGATGATTCGCACCACGATCTCGGCGACCGAGGCCGATGGCGTCGCCAACATGCACCTGCCCTCGCCGCAGGCGGCGGAGTGAGGCGAATGCGAATGTTTCCCCGTCATCCTGAGGTGCGAGCCTTGCGGCGCAATTGCGCCGCTGGGCGAGCCTCGAAGGATGCACGGCCACCAGCTGGGCCGTCGATCCTTCGAGACGCGCTTCGCGCTCCTCAGGATGACGGAGAGCGCGTGCAGTGCGCGGCTTACGTCGGCGACAAACTGTCGCTGATTGCGGCCTGCTTCACGCCATACGCATCGGCGCCCGCAACTTAATTCGAAGGGAGTTTCGCCGCTGGATAGCAAAACAACCCGAGTTCCCCGCAATCACAGCCATTATTCCCGATCCGTGGAAATTTTAATGTTGTGGGGTCATCCGAATTGCCAATCCCCGCGCGATCCTCGCTGGTTGCCCGACAGCCTCACCGTGGTATCGTCGATGCCAATCGGCCATTGAGACCGAAATGTGGGAGGGGACCATGCGGAGCGTGCAAGCGCTGGCCGTCGCGGTGTTGTCTGTGCTGATCATCGGCGACGTTTCACGCGCAGCCGAGCCGAAACCGGGCGGCATCTTCAGGATCTATCACCGCGACAGTCCGGGCAGCGCCTCGATCCACGAGGGCGCGACCTATTCGCTGAACGTTCCGTTCATGCCGATCTTCAACAATCTCGTCATCTTCGACCAGCACATCGCCCAGAACAGCGCCAGCACGATCCGGCCCGAGCTTGCGGAGAGCTGGGCCTGGAGCGGCGACAACAAGACGTTGACCTTCAAGTTGCGCAAGGACGTGAAATGGCACGACGGCAAGCCGTTCACCGCAGCCGACGTCAAATGCACCTTCGACATGCTGATGGGCAAGTCGCAGCAGAAGTTCCGGCAGAACCCGCGCAAGTCCTGGTACGAGCAAGTCGAAGAGGTCACGACCAACGGCGACTATCAGGCGTCGTTCAAGCTGAAGCGGCCGCAGCCCGCCCTGCTGTCGCTGCTCGCCTCGGGCTATTCGCCGGTCTATCCCTGCCATGTGTCGCCGGCCGAGATGCGCACCAAGCCGGTCGGCACCGGCCCGTTCAAGTTCGTCGAGTTCAAGGCCAACGAGTCGATCAAGCTCACCAAGAACCCCGACTACTTTAAGAAGGGCCTGCCTTATCTTGACGGTATCGAGTTCACCATCATCCCGAACCGCTCGACCGCGATCCTCGGCTTCGTCTCCGGCAAGTTCGACATGACGTTCCCGACCGAGGTCTCGATCCCGCTGCTCAAGGACGTCAAGTCGCAGGCGCCCAATGCGGTCTGCGTGGTGGAACCGAACAACGTCTCCACCAACATCATCATCAATTCGACCGCGCCGCCGTTCGACAATCTCGACATCCGCCGCGCGCTGGCGCTGGCGCTCGACCGCAAGGCGTTCATCCAGATCATGTTCGAGGGCCAGGGTGACATCGGCGGTACCATGGAGCCGGCACCGGACGGGCTGTGGGCGATGCCGAAGGACATGCTGGAGCAGATCCCCGGCTACGGTCCCGACATCGAGAAGAACCGCGAGGAAGCCCGCAAGCTGATGCAGAAGGCGGGCTACGGCCCGGACAAGCACCTGCAGATCAAGGTCTCGACACGCAACATCGCGGTCTATCGCGATCCCGCGATCATTTTGATCGACCAGATCAAGAGCATCTACATCGACGCCGAGCTCGACGTCGTCGACACCGCGCAATGGTTCCCGAAGATCGCCCGCAAGGACTATTCGCTCGGCCTCAACCTCACCGGCAATGCCGTCGACGAGCCCGACCAGTCCTTCTACGAGAACTATGCCTGCGGCTCGGAGCGGAACTACACCAATTATTGCAACAAGGAGATCGAGAAGCTGTTCGACCAGCAGTCGGAAGAAACCAATACCGACAAGCGCAAGAAGCTGGTCTGGGAGATCGACAAGAAGCTGCAGGAAGACGTCGCGCGTCCGATCATCTTCCATGCCCGCACCGGCACCTGCTGGCAGCCTTACGTGAAGAATGTCACGATCATGTCCAACAGCTCCTATAACGGCTATCGTTACGAAGACGTTTGGCTGGATAAATAGAAATAGCGTTTCGAACGAAGTGGATACCGGTTCGCGTAAACAAAACGCGTCGGAAGACAAGACACAGGCGGGATCAGGGAGAGAGCCAGGGTGTTTGCCTATATCGTGCGGCGGCTGTTCCTGATGCTCGTGACCCTGTTCGGGATCTCGGTCATCATCTTCGCGCTGCTGCGCGTCGTTCCCGGCAACATCGTCGACATCCTGTTCGACGCCGCGGGCTTCGTCGACCCCGCCGACAAGGCCAACCTCGAGCGCGAGCTCGGGTTGAGCCAGCCGATCGTGATCCAGTATCTGCACTGGATCGGCGGCCTGCTGCGCGGCGATCTCGGCTATTCCTACGTCTCGGAAAAGCCGGCGCTGGAGGAAATCCTGCCGCGGATTCCGATCACCGCGCGGCTTGCCGGACTGGCGCTATTGTTCTCCGCCTCGATCGGCATTCCGCTCGGTGTCATCAGCGCCGTCCACCAGGGCTCAAGGCTCGATTATGCGCTCCGCGTGGTCAGCCTCAGCGGCCTGTCGCTGCCGTCATTCTGGCTCGGCCTCTTGATCCTGATGGCCTCGGTCTCGCTGTTCGGCACCATGCCGATCTTCAATCCGAACCCGAAGACCTGGCTCGAGGCGCTGACCATCTATGCGGTGCCGGCGATGGCGGTCGGCTTCCGCAGCGCCGCGCTCACCATGCGCATCACCCGCTCCTCGATGCTGGAGATCCTGCGCCAGGATTATATCCGCACCGCGCGTGCCAAGGGCGCCTCCGAGGCCTCCGTGAACTATCACCACGCGCTGAAGAACGCGGTGCTGCCGGTCATCACCGTGATCGGCATCGAGGCCGCGTTCCTGATCGGCGGCCTGATTGTCACCGAGACCGTGTTCAACATCCCCGGCATCGCCCGCTTCCTGGTCGAGGCGCTGCGCTGGCGTGACTACCCGATCGTGCAGAACCTCGTGATGTTCATCGCCGTCGTCGTGGTGGTGGTCAACTTCATCGTCGACATGCTCTATGCGGCAATCGACCCGCGTATCCGGTTTGGAGACTGAGCGCTTGGCAACGATCAATTTCGACAGCGAATTGCGACGTGCCGGGGCCAACGCCACCGGTGGCTGGGGACGGTTTGCATTCCTCGCGCAACGCCACGTGCTCGGCACGGTCGGCCTCGTCATCATGCTGCTGTTCGTGCTGACCGCGATCTTCGCGAACGTCATCAGCCGCTACGATCCGCTCAGCGTAGATTCCGCGCATCGGCTGGCGGCGCCGTCCGCGCTGCACTGGTTCGGCACGGACTCCTTCGGCCGCGACGTCTGGAGCCGCATCATCCATGGCGCGCGGATCTCGCTTGCGGTCGGCATCGGCTCGACGACGCTCGGCGCCACGCTCGGCGTGATCGTCGGCCTCGCCTCCGGCTATCTCTCCGGCTGGGTCGACCTCGTGTTCCAGCGGGTGACCGACATCCTGCAATCGCTGCCGCTCTTGGTGCTCGCACTCGTCATGACCGCGGCGCTCGGCCCATCGCTGCCGAACGTGATCCTGGCGATCGCAATTCCCCTGATCCCGACGGTCGCGCGCGTGATCCGCGCCAACACGCTGGCGCTGCGCGAGCAGCCGTTCGTGGAGGCCGCCAAATCGATCGGCATGAGCGAGACGCGGATCGCGCTGCGCCACGTGCTGCCCAACACCATCGCGCCACTGATCGTGCTCGCCACCGCGCAGCTCGGCTCGACCATCCTGACCGAAGCGTCGCTGTCGTTCCTTGGCCTCGGCATCCCCGAGCCTTATCCGTCCTGGGGTCGCATGCTGTCCGAATCCGCCGCCGAATATGTCCGCACCGCGCCATGGCTGGTGATCTTCCCCGGCATTGCGATCAGCCTTGCGGTGTTCGGCACCAATCTGTTCGGCGACGCGTTGCGCGACATTCTCGATCCGAGGCAGCGCGGCTGATGAGCGAGGCCAAGACGCTCGATACGATTCTCGATGTGAAGAACCTGCAGACGGTGTTCTTCACCAACTCCGGCCTGTTCCGCGCGGTCGACGACGTCTCGTTCTCGGTCCGTCGCGGCGAGACGCTCGCGATCGTCGGCGAGTCCGGCTGCGGCAAGAGCGTCAGCGCGCTGTCGATCATGCGGCTGGTGCCCGATCCGCCCGGCCGCATCGTCGGCGGCTCGGTGACACTCGAGGGCACTGATCTGCTGAAGCTCGACGATGCCGCGATGCGCGACATCAGGGGCAACCGCATCTCGATGATCTTCCAGGAGCCGATGACTTCGCTCAATCCGGTGATGCGGATCGGCGACCAGATCATCGAGGCGGTGCGGTTGCACCAGAAGGTCAGCAGCAAGGAGGCCTGGAAGCAGGCCGTCGACATGCTGCGGCTGGTGCGCATCCCGGAACCGGAGCGTCGCGCGCAGGAATATCCGCATCAGCTGTCCGGCGGCATGCGCCAGCGCGCCATGATCGCGATGGCGCTGGCGTGCCGGCCGGCGCTCCTGATCGCGGACGAACCGACCACGGCTCTCGACGTCACCATCCAGGCGCAGATCCTGGCACTGATCGTCGATCTGCAAAAGCGGCTCGGCACCGGGCTGATCCTGATCACCCACGACCTCGGCGTCGTCGCGCAAACCGCGCAGCGCGTGATCGTGATGTACGCCGGCAAGAAGGTCGAGGAGGCGACGGTCGAAGCTTTGTTCGAGACGCCGCTGCACCCCTACACGCGCGGACTGATGGCCTCGATGCCGGCGGTGATCGCGCTCGGCGCGAAGACCGATGCGCGGCTGACCGAAATCCCCGGCATGGTGCCGTCGCTGACCAAGCTGCCGCCTGGCTGCGCCTTCGCGCCGCGCTGCAAGCTGGCAGTCGACCGCTGCCGGCAGGAATATCCGCCGCTCGACGAGGTCAAGAGCAATCACTGGGCCGCGTGCTGGCGCGCCGGCGAGATGGCGGAGGCGTCATGACCGAACAGCGCCCGCTCCTCGAGGTGACCGACCTCGTCAAGCACTACGCGGTGCGCGGCGGTGTGCTGCGCCGGCAGGTCGGCACCGTGCATGCGGTCGACGGCGTCAGCTTCGCGCTAGGCGCCGGCGAGACGCTCGGGCTGGTCGGCGAATCCGGCTGCGGCAAGTCGACGGTGGCGCGCACCGTGCTGCGGCTGGTCGAGCCGACCAGCGGCGCCATCAAGCTCGATGGCGAGGACATCGCGCCGCTCAGCAAGACGGCGCTGCGGCCGTACCGGCGCTCGATGCAGATCGTGTTCCAGGATCCGTTCGCCTCGCTCAACCCGCGCATGACGGCCGGCGACATCGTCGGCGAGCCCCTCACCGTGCATGGCCTCGCGACCGGCGCGAAGAAGCAGGAGCGTGTCGCGGAACTGTTCCAGCAGGTCGGCCTACGGCCCGACCAGATGAAGAATTTCCCGCACCAGTTCTCCGGCGGCCAGCGCCAGCGCATCTGCATCGCGCGTGCGCTGTCGCTCGGGCCGCGGCTGATCGTCTGCGACGAGCCGGTCTCCGCGCTCGATGTCTCGATCCAGGCCCAGGTGATCAATCTGCTGATCGACCTGCAGCGCCAGCAGAACTTCTCCTATCTGTTCATCGCGCACGATCTGGCGGTCGTGGCCCATATCAGCCACCGCGTCGCCGTGATGTATCTCGGCCGAATTGTCGAGATCGCCGACAAGCACGAGTTGTTCGCCAATCCGCGCCACCCCTACACCCAGGCCCTGCTCGCCTCGGTGCCGATCGCAGATCCGAAGGCGAAACGCACCGCCCCCCTGATTGACGGCGATGTCCCGAGCCCGATCAATCCACCTTCAGGCTGCGCCTTCCACACCCGCTGCCGCTACGCGATGGATCGCTGCAAGACCGAACGCCCGGTGCTGCAGGCGGCCGGCCCGGCGCATCAGGTCGCCTGCTGGCTGAATGACGGCACGGGGCAAGCGGCCTCATAAATCAGTGTCGTCCCGGCGAAGGCCGGGACCCATTACCGCGAATGCCCGTTGATTTGCCAAACTGGGGCCACAGCTTGCTCCAACAACATACAGCGGTGGTTATGGGTCCCTGTGTCTTGGAAGTCTGTCAGGATGTGGGTGGGCGGGAAGCCGTTGGGTCCTTGGCGCTTGACGCCGTGAGCCGGCTCGGTCTCCCGCCCGTTCCATCTATCAACCTGAACAGTTGCACGAGGCTGCGCCAACAGACCTCGCATCACAGGGACAGGCACCGTGATCATAGCTCTTCGTTACGTCGGAATCGACATCTCCAAAAACCACCTCGATATCTTTGATGAGGCTGACGGCGTGCCGAGGCGCATTGCCAACGCGCCACAGGCCATCACACAGCAGGTGGCGCGTTGGCAATGCGATGCGCTGGTCGTCTTCGAGGCGACGGGTATCTATGACCTCGCGCTTCGCGAGGCGCTGCGTCAGGCCGGGATCCAGTTCGCAGGATCAACCCGGCCCGTGCCCGCGACTTTGCACGGGCCAGCGGCCTACTCGCCAAGACCGATCCGATCGATGCGCGGATGCTGGCGGCCTTTGCGCGGGCCATGCAGCCCGCCCCCGAGCAGGTCGCCGATCCTGCACGGGGCGCCTTGGCGAGGCTTGCAAAACGGCGGGATCAGCTGGTCCTCATGCGCGCCCAGGAGAAGAACCGGCGCAGCGAGGCCGACGATCGCGCCATGGCCGAACGCATCGGCCGCCTCATCGAGGTCCTCGACAGCGAGATCGCCGAGATCGAGGCCGACATCAGCGCATTGATTAAAGCCGAAGCGGAGATCGCGGACGATGCGAAGTTAATGCGTTCGCTGCCCGGCGTGGGTCCCGTGGCCTGCATGCAGCTCATCGCGCAGATGCCGGAACTCGGGCGGGTCGGACCGAAACAACTCGCAGCGCTCGCTGGCCTTGCTCCCTTCAACGTCGACAGCGGCGCCTTCCGCGGCAAGCGCAAGATTGCGGGCGGCCGAAAGCGCGTTCGTGACGCCCTTTATATGGCGGCCCTCAACGCAGTTCGCAGAGCTGATCCGTTCAAGGCCTTCTATGCACGGCTGCGACAGGCCGGAAAACCAGCCAAGCTCGCCCTCATCGCCGTCGCCAGGAAGCTGCTCACGGTCCTCAATGCCATGATGCGAGACCGAAAGCCGTACCTGCAGACCAAACCAACATAACAGTTGCCGGCCTTCGCCGGGACGACAGTCTTTATGCCGCCGCCTCGATCTCCACCACGATCTTCCCCGTCGTCACCTGCTCCCCCTCGGCGACATCGATCGACAACACCGTGCCCGCGACGCCGGCGGTGTGGACGTGCTCCATCTTCATCGCCTCCAGCGTCATCACCGGCTGGCCGGCCGCGACCTTGTCGCCCGGCTTCACCAGCACCGCGACGACCCGGCCGTTCATGGCGGCGCGGACCTTGCCGTCGCCTCCGGCCGCCGTCGCGCTTTCCGGCGGCGCCAGCGTGAGGTCGCGCGCCGACAGCGTGACGCCACAGTGCAGGATATAGAGCCGATCGCCATCGCGCAGGAATCTGGCCTGCTCCATCACCCCGTCGTGGTGGAAGCGGATGCTGTCCTGACTGAGCTCGTCGATCACGAAGCTGAAGCGATCGCCGTTGCGGGTCGCGAGGTAGCTGCCGTCGCGTTCGCGAACGATCTCGATCTCCTGCACGCCGTGGCCGAGATCGATCCGCAGGCCGAGCGGGAATGTCGCTGCAAGCGACCGGCCGCGCTGCCATGGCGGGCCGTGCGGATTGGTGACGTAGAGCAGCAGCGCCGCAAGCGCGACATCGCTGCCGCGATCGGGCCGGACCGCGAGCAGCGCATCGCGGTTGTCGCCGATGAAGGCCGTGGTCGCCTCGCCCCTGGCAAAGACCGGATGGCGCAGGCAGTCGATCAGGAAGCCCTGATTGGTGGTGACGCCGAAGGCCGTGACCTGCTCGAGGGCACAGATCAGCTTGCCGCGCGCTTCATCGCGGGTCGCGCCGTGGCTGATGACCTTGGCAATCATCGAATCATAGAACGGCGGAATCTCCGAGCCGGACTGCAGCGCATGCTCGACGCGGATACCATCTGGCATCTGCCACCGCGCCATCGTGCCGGATTGCGGCATGAAATCGTGCGCGGCATCCTCCGAACAGAGCCGGACCTCGATGGCATGGCCGGAGAACTTGACGTCCTCCTGGGTCAAGCCGAGCGGCGCGCCGCTGGCGACGCGCAGCTGCAATTCGACTAGGTCGAGCCCGGTGATCGCCTCGGTGACGGGATGCTCGACCTGCAGCCGCGTGTTCATCTCCATGAAGTAGAAATTTCCGGCGCGATCGAGCAAAAATTCCAGCGTGCCCGCACCCTCGTAGCCGATCGCCTTGACCGCCTGCACCGCGACCGCGCCCATCCGCGCGCGCAGCTCCGGCGTCACCGCCGGCGACGGCGCCTCCTCGACCAGTTTCTGGTGCCGCCGCTGCACCGAGCAATCGCGCTCGCCGAGATGGATGGCGTTGCCGTGGCGGTCGCCGAACACCTGGATCTCGATGTGGCGGGGATTGACGATCGCGCGCTCCAGAATGACGGTTGGATCGCCGAACGCGCCCTGCGCCTCCGATCGCGCGCTGCGCAGCGCGTCGGGAAATGCCGCCGCATCGGTGACCAGCCGCATGCCGCGGCCGCCGCCGCCGGCGACCGCCTTGATCATCACCGGAAAGCCGATCGTCCCCGCTTCCGCCAGCATCACGGCATCGCTCTGGTCGGCGCCCTGATAGCCGGGCACGCAGGGTACGCCGGTCCGCTGCATGATCTCCTTGGCGCCGGCCTTGTTGCCCATCGCAAGGATCGCCTCCGGCGACGGACCGATGAACACCAGACCCGCATCGCGGCAGGCCTGCGCAAAATCCTCGTTCTCGGCGAGGAAACCATAGCCGGGATGCACCGCGCCGGCGCCGCTCGCCTTGGCGGCGGCGATGATCGCGTCGATCTTCAGATAGGATTGCGCCGGCAGCGCCTCGCCGATCCGCACCGCCTGGTCGGCCTCGCGCACGTGCAGCGCATCGCGGTCGGCGTCCGAATAGACCGCGACGACGCCATGGCCGAGCCGCCGTGCCGATCGCATGATGCGCAGCGCGATCTCGCCGCGGTTGGCGATCAGGATCTTGAAGAACGGCGTCCGCTTCACGATTGCCCCGCTCATGGCCGCGCCACCGAGAACTGCATGCGCTGTGGGCTGCGGGCCTCGGCTTCGCGGCAGATCGAAAGCACCTCTGACAGCACCGTCCGCGTATCGCGCGGATCGATCACGCCGTCGTCGAGCACGCGGGCGCTGGTCGAGAATACGTCCATCTGGCTGTCGAACACGCCGGTGATCTGCGCCTTCATCGCGTCCAGCTTCTCCTTCTCGATCGGCTTGCCGCGCCGCGCGGCGGCGGCTTCAGTGACGATCGCCATTGTTTCGGCGGCCTGCTCGCCGCCCATCACCGCGGTCTTGGCGTTGGGCCAGGAGAAGCAGAAGCGCGGGTGGAAACCGCGACCGCACATGCCGTAATTGCCGGCGCCGAACGAGGCGCCGCAATACAGCGTGATCTGCGGCACCGTCGCCGAGGTCACCGCCTGGATCATCTTCGAGCCGTGCTTGATCATGCCGGCCTCTTCATAGGCCCGGCCCACCATGTAGCCGGTGGTGTTGTTCATGTAGAGGATCGGCGTACGCGATTGGCAGCAGGCCTGGATGAAATGCGTCGCCTTGTTGGCGCCGGGCACATCGAGCGGGCCATTGTTGGTGATGATGCCGATCGCTTGGCCCTGGATGCGGGCATGGCCGCAGACCGTCGCCGGGCCGTAATTGGCGCCGAACTCGGTGAAGTCGGAATCGTCGATGAAGCGCGCGATCGCCTGGCGCATGTCGACGGGGCGCTTGTGGTCCATCGGCATGATGCCGAGCAATTCCTCGGCGTCATAGCGCGGCGGCTTGAACGCAGCCGGTTCGCGGTCCGGACGGTCCCAAGGCAGCTTGGCCATGATGTCGCGCGCGATGCGCAGTGCGTCGCGGTCGTCCTCGGCGAGATAATCGCCAAGGCCCGAAATCGAGGTATGCATCTCGGCGCCGCCGAGCTCCTCCTCGGTCGCGATCTCGCCGGTGGCGGCCTTGAGCAGAGGCGGACCGGCGAGGAAGGCGCGGGTGCGGCCGCGCACCATCACGATGTAGTCGGACAGGCCGGTCTGGTAGGCGCCGCCCGCGGTCGAGGAGCCGTGGGTGACGGTGACGACAGGAAGCCCCGCCGCCGACAGCCGCGCCAGGTTGCGGAAGATGTTGCCGCCACGGACGAAGTCCTCGACGCGGTAGCGCAGCAGGTTGGCGCCGGCGCTTTCGACCAGCTGCACATAGGGCAGCTTGTTCTCCAGCGCGAGTTCCTGCACCCGCAGCGTCTTGTCGAGGCCGTAAGGCTGCAATGCACCCGCGTCGATGCCGGCATCATTGGCGCTGACCATACAGCGGATGCCGGAGACGAAGCCGATGCCCGCGACCAGTCCGCCGCCGGGCACGCTCTTGTCCGCATCCGCTACGTCGAACATGTAGCCGGCGAGCGTCGACAGTTCGAGGAAGGGTGAACCGGGATCGAGCACCAGCGCGACGCGTTCGCGCGGCAACAGCTGGCCGCGCTTGTGGAAGCGGTCCTTGGCCGCGGCGGAGGCCGCGCGCGTCCGCTCCTCCAGCGCGCGCATCCGGGCGATCAGCGCCAGCATGCCGTCGCGATTGCCCTGGAAGGCGGCGCTGCCGGTGGAAATCGTGTTCTCGATGATGGCCACTAGGCGCGCTCCACAAAATGCCCACTGTATTGCTGCCGCAGCTCGACCTTGCGCAGCTTGCCGGTCGCGGTCATCGGCATCTCCTCGAGGATACGCACCAGCTTCGGCACCTGGAAGCCGCCGAGGTGCTTTCTGCAATGCGCCTCGATGCCGGCCTCGTCGGCCACCGCGCCGGGCTTCAGCTTGACGAAGGCGGAGACCGCCTCACCCCATTGCGGATGCGGCAGGCCGACCACGGCGGCATTCTGCACGGCGGGGTGCGCCAGCAACGTCTCCTCGATCTTGACGGAGGCAACGTTCTCGCCGCCCGACTTGATCATATCCTTCTTGCGGTCGAGGAACAGCACCTCGCCATTGCCGTCGATCAAGGCAAGATCGCCGGTATGGTGCCAGCCGAACTTGCGCGCCTCCTCGGTCGATTTTGGGTCCTTGTAGTAGCCCATCATCACGTTGGGCCCGCGATGCACCAGCTCGCCGATCTCGCCGCGCGGCAGCAGGTTGCCATTGTCGTCCATGATCGCGGTCTCGTTGACGATCAGCGATTCGCCCCAGTAATTGCCGAAGCGGTCGAGCTGAACCTCCGGGCGGGACATCGTCGTCGCCGGATACATCTCGGTCTGGCCGCTGGACAGCACGAAGTTCGGACAGAGATCGGCCATAGCGCGCTCGAGCAGCGGCTTGCTCATCGGCGCCATGGTGTAGATGCAGCAGCGCAGGCCCGACAGGTCGTAGTCGCGCCGGCGCGGATGGTCGAGGATCGCCTGGTACATCAAGGACAGGCCGACGAACACGGTGAGCTTATCGCGAACGATCGCCTCCATGCAGGCAACCGGATCGAAACCGCGCATCAGCGCCATGCGGCCGCCGACCGAGAGATAGCTGAGCAGCAGCACGTGGCCGGCGCAGTGGAACAGCGGAAACTGTCCGGTGATCCCGTCATCGCGAGAAAGCTGCATCTCGATGCAGTTGCTCATCACGGCCATGACAACGGCGAGGTGACAATGCATCGCGCCCTTCGGCCGCGAGGTCGTGCCTGACGTATAGATGATCATCGCGAGGTCGCGGTCGTTGATCTCGATGTCAGGCTCGATCTCGGGCTGTCCCTCCAGCAGACCGTTGAACTCCTGCAATCCGGTCTTGCCGGCATTGCCGGTCAGGTCGATTGCGATCATCTCCATGCCGCGCGCTTCCAGTGCGGCGCGGCGGTCGGCCTGGGCATGAAGGGCGTCGTCGATGACGGCGAAACGCACCTCGGCATGGCCGAGGATGTAGTCCATATCCGACGGCCCGAGCATGGTGTTGATGGGCACCCAGACCAGGCCGGCGCGGTGAATGCCGAACAACGCTTTGACGAATTCGACCGAGTTGTTGCAGACGGTCGAGATCTTTTCGCCCGGCTTCAGCCCGCGCTGCACCAGATGATTGGCGAAGCGATTGGCGTCGCGCTCGAGTTCGGTGAAGGTGACCTGCCTGTTGCCGTCCGTCAGCGCGATGCGATCCGGAAATCGCCGCGCGGCGCGCTTCAACAGATCGCCGATCGCGACCCGCCCGATGCGGCCCGGCCCGGTGACACCGCCGGTTGCTGCGAGATTGTGCATGTATGTCCTCCTGCCTCGTCATTGCGAGGAGCCCGCGACAAAATTGCAAAGCAATTTTGCGCTGAAGCGACGAAGCAATCCATACTTTCCAAACGGCAGGATGGATTGCTTCGCTGCGCTCGCAATGACGGCTGGCGTGGCCCTAGTGCCTGACCCCGAAAATCTGCCGCGCTTCCGCCGGGCTCGCGATCTCGCGGCCGGCACGTCGCGCGCAGGCGGCGAGGCCTTCGACGAGCTGCCCGTTCGACGTCACCTTGGTGCCGTCGCCGAGATAGAACGTATCCTCGAGCCCGCTGCGCAGATGGCCGCCGAGGTCGGCGGCGCGCTGATGCAGCGGCCAGATCTCGGCGCGGCCGATCGCAGTGACCTGCCAATGCGCCTCCGGCGCCTTCAGCTTCAACAGGATCGGCAACAGCTCCGGATCGGCCGGCATGCCCGAGGCGACGCCCATGACGAAATTGTATTCGAGCGGACCGGAATACATCCCGGTCTGCCGGTACATCCCGACGCAGCGCACGATACCGACGTCGAAGCACTCGAATTCGGGGATGGTGCCGGCCGCCTTCATCACGTCGAGATAGTCCTGCACCTTCTCGACGGCGTTATCGAACATCATGGGCGGCCAGGCCCAGGTGTTGTCGGCCTTCACCTTGAGATAATTCAGCGAGCCGGCATTGCAGGCGGCGATCTCGGGCCGCGTCTCGCGCACGCAATCGAGCGCGCCCTGGTAGTTCGGGCCCGAGGTGCCGGTGGTGTGGTTGATGATCACGCCGGGACAAGCCTCGCGGATCGCCTGCTGGATCTCCTTGCTGACGCCGACTTCCCAGGACGGCAGATGGCCCTTGTTCGGCTCCTGCTGGCGCAGGTGGATGTGCATGATGCTGGCGCCGGCGTTGAACGCGGCCTTGGCCTCGCGCGCCATCTCTTCCGGCGTCACCGGAACGTTGTGCTGCTTCGGGTCGGTAAGCACGCCGTTCAGCGCGCAGGTGATGACGGCCTTGTCGCTCATGGGTCTCTTGTCCGCTTTGCGGCGCACATGCGCTGCTGATCGCCCCATGATGAGAACTTTGTCGTCGCGTCATCTTGCGTTGACTGGCTAAGTGGATGCGCTCACGACGCAATCCGTCGCCAGCCGGTTAACACAAGACGCGACGCCCGCATCACGCCTAACCTTGCCGCCAAGCAGAAGCGGCGCAACAAGCCGGCATCACGGGGAGAACGTCATGGTCTCGATCAACCGGCGCACATGGCTGACGGGCGCGGCAGGCGCGGGATTTGCCGCTATGGCAGGCCTCTGGCCTTCGCTGGCCGATGACACGCCCGGCGTCACCGCGACCGAGATCAGGATCGGCAGCACCACTTCGCTCAGCGGCCCGGTATCCGCGCTCGGCGTGCAGGCGCGCTGCCAGGAAGCCTATTTCAAGATGCTGAACGAACAGGGCGGCATCGCCGGCCGGCAGATCAAATACATCTACTACGACGACGCGTTCAATCCGGCGAAGACGGTCGAGCAGGTGCGCCGCCTGATCGAAAGCGACAATGTCGCCTTCCTGTTCAACATGCTCGGCACCGCGCCGAACTCGTCGGTCGTCAAATACATCAACGCCGCCAAGGTGCCGCACCTGTTCCTGTCGGTGAACGGCGACAAATGGGGTGACTACAAGACCTATCCCTGGACCATGGGCTTTGCGCCGAGTGCGCGGACCGAGGCGCAGGTGTTCGTCAAATACGCGTTGAGCCAGAACAAGAACGCGAAATTCGCGGTGCTCTACCAGAACGACGACCTCGGCAAGGATTTTGTCGCCGGAGCCAAGGACGTGCTCGGCGAGCGGTTCGCGACCGCAGCCGTGGTGGCCTCGCACGAGGTCACCGATCCCACGATCGATTCCCAGATCGTGGCGCTGCGGGGCGCTAATCCCGATGTGCTGATCTCGGGCACCACGGCAAAGTTCTGCGCGCAGTCGATCCGCAAGATCTATGAGCTCGGCTGGAAGCCGATGCATTTCATCGCCAGCGGCGCCGCCTCGATCTCATCGACCATTGCGCCTGTCGGCCTCGACAAGTCGCAGGGCACGATCTCGTCGGCCTATGTCAAGGACGTCGCCGATCCGGCCTGGGCCAATGATCCCGGCGTAAAGAACTTCCTCGCCTTCATGGAGAAATACTTCCCCGACGGCAATCCGAAGGAGGGCTACAACCTCTACGCCTACACGGTAGCGCAGGTGCTGAAGATCGTGCTCGAGCAGTGCAAGGGCAATTTCAGCCGCGACAGCATCATGGCGCAGGCCAACAATTTGAAGGACGTTGAGGTCCCGACGCTGTTGCCCGGCATCCGCGTCAACACCAGCCCGACCAATCATCACCCACTGCAGCAGCTTCAGCTGCAACGGATCGAAGGCCCCGGCTGGCTGCGGTTCGGCGAGGTGATCCAGGGCGCGAATTTGTGACCCCAGGCGTCGTCCCGGGCAAGCGAAGCGCGACCCGGGACCCATAACCACGAATGGAGGTTATAGAGTCCTCTGGAGCCACAGCCGTCTAAAGTACTGAGATCGGTGGTTATGGGTCCCGGCTTTCGCCGGGACGACAGTCTACGTCAACGCGCGCTCGCTCGCGGCCTGTCCGGTGCGATAGATCGCAAGATCCCGCGAGCCGGAGAAGATCGCGCGCGGCTTCAAACCATAGAAGCGGCGGATCGAGTGGCTGAAATGCGTCGAGTCGGGATAGCCGATATCCTGCGCGAGATGCGCGAGGTTGATGTCCTGGTTGGCGAAGTGCAGCAGATGCCGCGCGCGCTTCCAGGCGCGGAAGGAGCGGAACGAGATCCCGGTCTCCTCCTTGAACAGATGCAGGAAGCGCGAGGGCGATAGCCCGGCCTCGCCAGCGCAGCCTGCCGCGGTCACCGGCTCGCCGGAGAACTGCCCGATGCGGACGATCGCGCGCACGACACGCGGATCGAGCACGCGCTGCGGCAGCGCGTCGCCGAAGCACATGGTGTCGAACTCGGCATTCGCGATCGCATCGCGATGCTGCATCTCGGCAAGCGTCGCATAAGCGTTGCGAATGCGATTGGCGAACAGATGAGAGTCCGGTCCTTGCAAACGGCGGGCGACCGCCTCAAGCGTGCCGTCGGGCACGCTTTCCGGCTCGATCGCGACGCAGATCGCCGAGCGATATTCGCTGGTGATGGTGTGGCGCAGGTTCGGCATCGTCACCGCGAGCTCGCCATGCGACTCGCGGCCTTCGCTGGTCGACAGATGCAGCCCGTCGCGGATCGCGACATAGACATGGAATGCGCCGGGACAGCGCTCGCGCGGGCGGCCGAGCAGCCCGGCATAGAACACCCGTTCCGGCGTAATCAGCATCCGGTGACCGGATTGCTGACTGGAGCTCTGGCACTTCGCGTCCACGATCGCGTCCATGGCGGTTCCTCCTCGCGCGGCTCTTTGGGCTGCTGCGGCGGAGCTACCATAACGCAAATTCGCGAGCTGTCACCGATGTGAAATGTCGTCATTCCGGGGCGCATCGAAAATGCGAACCCGGAATCTCGAGATTCCGGGTTCGATGCTGCCGCATCGTCCCGGAATGACGGAGAAGTTACGGCCGCGCCCGCGGCGCAACGTTCTGTTCCTGCCCGGCTTTTTGCTCCGCCGCCACCGCGCGCTGGTAACCTTCGCGCTGCTGCAGCCGCGCCCAATAGGCCGCGACATTCGGCCCGAAATCCTTGGCGAGGCCGATATTGCTGGCAAGCCGCAGCGCATAACCGTTCGTAATGTCGGCCGCCGTGAAGCGTTCCGCGCAGAGGAATTCCGACTTCGCGGCAGCAGCTTCCACTGCACGCAGGCGGCCCAGGAACCATTTTGCATAATCACCCGAGACCTGCGGGTTGCGCCGCTCCTCCGGCTCGAGCTGGCTGTAGCGGAGCACCAGCGTCTGCGGAAAGGTCAGCGTCGCGTCGGAAAAATACATCCAGTTCAGAAACGCGCCATAGGCCGGCTCATCGACGCCGACAATCAGCGGCGTCGGGCCGTATTTGGTGCCGAGATAATGGCAGATGCCGGAGGACTCCGTCATCCTGGTCTCGCCATCGATCATGAACGGGATGGTGCCGAGCGGATTGATGCCGAGATATTCCTTGGCGAACACCCGCGGCGGGAACGGCAGCATCTTCAGCTCATAGGGCAGCCCAAGCTCCTCCAGCATCCACAGGGGACGGAACGAGCGCGCGGCGTCGCAGTGATAGAGCGTGATCATCAGGCGTTTCCCTTTTGCTTCAGGCCAGGCAGCGTGCCCATCATCTTGCACAATACCATGAGCATCACCTCGTCGGCGCCGCCGCCGATCGAGGTCAGGCGGCTGTCGCGATAGGCGCGGCTGACCGGCGTCTCGTTGGTGAAACCCATGCCGCCCCAATATTGCAGGCAGGCATCGGTGAGCTCGCGGCCGAGCCGGCCGGCCTTCAATTTGGCCATGGTCGCGAGCCGGGTCACGTCCTCGCCTGCCACCAGCGCCTCACCGGCACGATAGATCAGCGAGCGCAGCAGCTCGACCTCGGTCTGCATCTCCGCGAGCTTGAAGTGCACCACCTGGTTGTCGAGGATCGAGCCGCCGAACGCCTTGCGGTGGCGAGTGTAGTCGATGGTCTCGTTGATGATGAATTCATGCGCCTTCAGGCAGGCTGCCGCGCCCCACAGCCGTTCCTCCTGGAACTGGATCATCTGGTAGGTGAAGCCCTGGCCCTCCTCGCCGATCCGGTTGCGCTTCGGCACCCGGACATTGTCGAAGAAGATCTGTGCAGTGTCGGAGGAGCGCATGCCGAGCTTGTCGAGCTTGCGCGCGACCTGCGCCCCCTTGGTCTTCATCGGGACGCAGATCAGCGACTTGTTGCGGTGGACCTGACCGTCGCTGGTGTTGGCGAGCAGGCAGATCCAGTCGGCCTGGGTGCCGTTGGTGATCCACATCTTGCCGCCGTTGATGACGTAATCATCGCCATCGGAGCGCGCACTGGTCTTGATCGAGGCGACGTCGGAGCCGGCACCGGGCTCGGAGACGCCGATGCACGCGACCTGATCGCCGGCGATCGCCGGCACCAGGAATTCGCGCCGCACCTCGTCGGAGCCGAACCGCGCCAGCGCCGGCGTCGCCATGTCGGTCTGCACCCCGATCGCCATCGGCACGCCGCCGCAGGTGATGGCCCCTAACTCCTCGGCCATCATCAGCGCGTAGGAATAGTCCAGCCCCTGGCCGCCGAACTCGACCGGCTTGTTGAGGCCGAGGAAGCCGAGATTGCCGAGCTTCTTGAACAGCTCATGCGCCGGGAAGATATCGGCCTTTTCCCATTCGTCGACATGAGGGTTGATCTCGGCCGCGATGAACTTTTGTAGAGCGCGGCGCGGTTCGTCGTGGTCGGCGGTGAAGAGCATGTTGATCTCGCGTTTCCTCGTCTCTTTCCTCAGCTCCCCCTGAAAGGAGGAGGTCGGCACGCTCGGCAACGCCGAGCGGGCCGGGTGGGGGTCACACCGGCAGTCGAACGCGCGGCTTGACCCCCACCCTGCCCTCCCCCTTTCAGGGGGAGGGTGTTTCCTCGCTCGCAGCCCTATCCAGCGCGTTCACAATCCCATCTGCCGGCTCGCGAGATCTTTCATGATCTCCTCGGTGCCGCCGCCGATCGCGTTGACCTTGACCTCGCGGTAGATGCGCTCGACCTTGATGCCGCGCATGAAGCCGGCGCCGCCGAAGATCTGCACCGCCTCGGAGGCGCAATGCGCCATGGTCTGCGTCGCCTGGTTCTTCATCATGCAGATCTCGGCGACCGGGCTTTCGCCCTGGCCGAGCCGCCACGCCAGCATCTCCAGCATCGCCTGCGAGGCCGCGACCTTCTGCGCCATGTCGACGATCTTGTGCCTGATCACCTGGTGCTGGGCGATCGGCTTGCCGAACGTCTTGCGCTCCTTGGCATAGGCGACCGCCTCGTCGAGGCAGACGCGCGCATAGGCGGTGCAGCTCGCCGCCATGCCCATGCGCTCGCTGTTGAAGTTCTGCATGATGATCTTGAAGCCCTGGCCTTCCTCGCCGATCAGGTTCTCGACCGGCACCCGGCATTCGTCGAAATGAAGTGTCGCGGTATCCGACGCCCACCAGCCCATCTTCTTCAGCTTGGTGCGGGACAGGCCCGGCGTGCTGCCTTCGATCAGCAGCAGGCTGACGCCGCCGGGGCCCTCGCCGCCGGTGCGCACCGCGACCGTCAGATAGTCGGCCCGCATGCCCGAGGTGATGAAGGTCTTCTCGCCGGAGACGACGTAATGATCGCCGTCGCGCCGCGCCTTGGTGCGCAGGTTCGCGACGTCGGAGCCGCCGCTCGGCTCGGTGATCGCGAGCGCGGAGATCTTCTTGCCGGCGAGCACCTCCGGCAGCACCCGTGCCTTGACCTCGGGCCGCGCGGCGCGCGCGATCGGCGGCGAGCCGATGGTGTGGCTCATCAGGCTCGAGGAGACGCCGCCGGCGCCGGCCCGCGCCAGCTCCTGCGAGGCCACGATCTTCATGAACTGGTCGGCGGCGATGCCGCCATATTCTTCCGGGAAGCCAAGGCCGAGCAGCCCGATCGCGGATGCCTTGGCATAGAGCTCGCGCGGAAACTCGCCGTCTTCGTCCCATTGATGGGCATAAGGCTCGATTTCCCTGGCAACAAAGCGCCGCATCACCTCGCGAAAGGCCTCATGCTCGCCGGTGTAGAACGGGTTTGCCATCGCGTGCTCCGTTGATTCTTCGCTCCGACGATGTCCGGATTTCTCCCGGTTCACTTGCGTCGAGTGGCTGTCATCGGTGCCGGCGTCCGGTCCGGCGATTTGCCAGCCACTAAACGCAAGACAGTATCCTAATACGCCGCCTCCACTGCTATTTCATGGCATCAATTGAGCCAGGAACAGGCGGCGCAAGACTGCCGTTCCGGAGGAGGGAAATTTGCCGGTTCGTTATTACGACTGGATCGCGCATCATCGCCGGCGCACGCCGGACAAGATGGCGCTTGTCGATCTCGCGAGCGATCGCCGCTTCAGCTATGCGGAGCTCGACGCCCGCGTGTCGCGGCTCGCCGCCTGGCTGCGCGACGGGCTGAAGGTCGCCCACGGCGACCGCGTCGCGGTGCTGGCGCTGAACACGACTGATACGCTGGAGGTGCAGTTCGCCTGCTTCCGGATCGGCGCGATCTTCCTGCCGCTCAACACGCGCCTCACCGTTCCCGAGCTGCGCTACATCACCGGTGACGCCGCGCCGAAGGTGATGATCCACGACGACGACCTCGCCGAGACCGCGCTTGCGGTAGCAAAGCTCTGCAATGTCGCTGCGACCGTGAGGCTGGGCCCGGGCGGGGCCTATGAGACCGGCATTGCGGCAGCCGCGCCGCTCGAGCGGTTCGAGGAGGTCATGCTCGATGACATCTCGACCATCATGTACACCTCGGGGACGACGGGCCAGCCCAAGGGCGCGATCATCACGCATGGGATGACGTTCTGGAATTGCGTCAATCTCGGCGGCCCCGCCTACATCTCGCCGGCCTCGGTGCTGCTGACGGTGCTGCCGCTGTTCCACACCGGCGGGCTGAATTGCTACACCAACCCCGTGCTGCATGCCGGCGGCACCGTGCTGATCATGCGCGCCTTCGATCCCGGCGAGGCACTGAAGCTGATCGGCGACCCGGCGCAAGGCATCAACGTATTCTTCGGCGTGCCCGCGATCTACCAGTTCATGGCGCAGCATCCTGCCTTCGCATCAGCGGATTTCAGCCGCCTCGTCATCGGCGGCGTCGGCGGCGCGCCGATGCCGGTGCCGTTGCTCAAGACCTGGGAGGCGCGCGGCGTGGCGCTGCAGCAGGGCTACGGCATGACCGAGACCTCGCCGGCGGTGATGGTGCTCGACCGCGAGGATGCCGCGCGCAAGGCCGGCTCCTCCGGCAAGCCGGTGCTGCACACCGAGGTCCGCATCGTGCGGCCCGACGGCAGCGACGCCGCGGTCGGCGAGCTCGGCGAACTCTGGGTCAAGGGTCCGAACATCACGCCGGGCTACTGGAACAGGCCGGACGCCAATGCCTCCTCCTTCACCGACGGCTGGCTGCACACCGGCGACGCCACGCGGATCGACGAGGAGGGCTTCTACTACATCGTCGACCGCTGGAAGGACATGTACATCTCGGGCGGCGAGAACGTCTATCCGGCCGAGGTCGAGAGCGTGCTGCATCAATTGGCCGCCGTCGCCGAGGCCGCTGTCATCGGCATCCCCGACGAGCAATGGGGCGAAGTCGGCATGGCGATCATTGCCGTAAAGCCAAGCCATTCGCTGACCCCGGCCGAGGTCCACGCGCATTGCCAGGCCAATCTGGCGCGGTTCAAGTGCCCGCGCCTGATCGAATTCATCGAGGTCCTGCCGCGGAACGCGACGGGCAAGATTCATAAGCCGACGCTTCGGCAACAATTCAGCCGGCCGAAGCCAACCGATACCGCGGCGTGAGCCAGACGCGCGCCGCGCGCTCCGGAATTCGCCGCGACAAGGATTACCCCGTTGCCGTCTGCCGGGACCGGCTGCGGGTTCGTTGCGTTAGTCCCCAACCAAAATCAATCGAGGAAATTGCCTTTATGAAAACAACAACACTGTCGCTGCTGGCAGCCGCCACGGCGCTCTGCCTGCTCTCCACCCAGGCCGCCTTTGCACAAAAGAAGTATGATACCGGCGCCTCCGACACCGAGATCAAGATCGGCAATGTCGAGGCCTATAGCGGTCCTGCCTCCGCCTACGGCGTCATCGGCAAGACCGAAGAAGCCTATTTCAAGATGATCAACGACCAGGGCGGCATCAACGGCCGCAAGATCAACTGGATCTCCTATGACGACGGCTACTCGCCGCCGAAGACCGTGGAGCAGATCCGCAAGCTGATCGAGAGCGACGAGGTGTTCCTGGTGTTCAACGCGCTGGGCACGCCGACCCAGACCGCGGTACAGAAGTATCACAATGCCAAGAAGGTGCCGCAGCTCTTTCTCGCCACCGGCGCCAGCAAGTGGAACGATCCGAAGGATTTCCCGTGGACCATGGGTTTCCAGCCGAGCTATCGCGTCGAGGCGCGGATCTTCGGCAAGTACATCCTGAAGGCCAAGCCGGATGCCAAGGTCGCGATCTTCTATGCCAATGACGATTTCGGCAAGGACTACCTGGTCGGCTTGAAGGAGATCCTCGACAAGTCGAGCGTCAAGATCGTCGCCGAAGAGAGCTACGAGACCACCGAGCCGTCGATCGACTCCCACATCGTCAAGCTGAAGGACACCGGCGCCGACGTGTTCGTCAACATCTCGACGCCGAAATTCGCGGCGCAGGCGATCAAGAAGATCGCCGAGCTCAACTGGAAGCCGATGCAGGTGATGACCGACGTCTCGATCTCGATCGGCGCGGTCATGAAGCCTGCCGGGCTCGAGGCCTCGGAAGGCGTGCTGTCGGCGGGCTATCTGAAGGACGCGTCCGATCCGCAATGGAAGAATGACGAGGGCATGAAGAAGTTCATGGCCTTCGCCGAGAAGTACATGCCGGGCGCCAACCTCGCCGACGCCAATCTGGTCTATGGCTACGCCGCGGCACAGACCATGGTGCAGGTGCTGAAGCAGGCCGGCGACAACCTGACGCGTGAGAACGTGATGAAGCAGGCCGCCAGCCTGAAGGATTTTGCGCCCGACACGCTGATCCCCGGCATCAGGATCAACACCAGCGCGACCGACTTCGCGCCGGTCGAGCAGCTCAAGATGATGCAGTTCAAGAACGGACAGTGGGAGCTGTTCGGCGACATCATCAGCGCCGAGACCGGCGGCTAGCGCCAACCGCACGAACAGCTAGCACTGAGTATCGCGAAGCCGCCCATCCGGGCGGCTTCGTTGTTTTGCGGTCCTTCGCAGGTTGGGGCTTGCCGAGTTAATTCCGCCGGCGACCACTCTTTCACCGTCACGCTGAGGAGCGCGCCCTTGCGCGCGTCTCGAAGGGTCGACGGCCCGGCCGGTGGCCGTGCATCCTTCGAGGCTCGCCCAGCGGCGCAATTGCGCCGCAAGGCTCGCACCTCAGGATGACGGAGCTAACTCTGTTAGCCCGGCAAAAAGATCGCGAACGGCTCATCGATCGTCCGACGCAGATGCTCGCGATAGGCGGCGTAGTTCGCATCATCCGCCGACACCCGGCCGAGGCTGGGCTTGGGCACGTTCTTCACCGGCAGGAACGCGATCGGCGCGGCGACTGGCGTCAGCAGCGAGCCGCGGCCGGCGAGCAGCGTCGTGATGATGCCGTACATCTCGCCGGAATTGCGCGGGCGCGACACCGTGATCACGCGATGCTGGCCGTGCCGGTTGGTCACGAGATAGACGAAGCCGGATTCATTGGGCACCGCGACTTCGCCGTACTGCGTATAGTCGGCGTCCTGCCGCTCGCCTTCGCGGAAGCCGAGCGATGACGACGCCTCGTCCCAGGTGATCTCCGTCCGATAGGCGTAGAGTGCGCCCTGCTCGCCGAACGACGGCCGCACTGTGATGTAGGTGCCCTCGATCCGCGCCACCGCCCGGCGCGAATAAGATCCGAGGCTGTCGGGCGCGATCCCGCCAATGGCGGGTGCGGCCACCGTGATCGTCTCCGGCAGCTTGCGCAAGGACACGCCCAGCGCCTGCTCCAGCCGCACGGTGGTCGCCAGCGTGAACGGGCGGCGGCCGCCGAGCACCTTTTCCAGCGTCGAGAGGCTCAGCTTCGCCTGCTCGGCCAGCGCCTGCCGCGAGATTCGACGGCGCGCGATTTCCTCGCGGATGGTCTCTGCGACCTGCCGGCTCTGCTCGGCGGACAGCTGCTTGTCAGGCGTCGGCATCCAGATTCCTGCCCGGTTCCCCTTGATTCCGCGCAGTCTAGCAGACCGCACAACCCATCACAAAACCGCACAAACCCGCCTCCCGCGGCGGCGGGCCGTGCCGGACGGCGGCCAATCATTGCCGATCATTCTGCTCGCGCCAAAACCGCCGTTCTCCATGATCGCGAGGCAGCGAAAGCCTCGCTCGGGAGTGACGAAAATGACGATTTACGATGCATGTGAGAGCAGCCCGCAGATCCGCCTGTCGCGCAGGATGCGCATTGCGCTGTTCTTCCTGGTGGAAGGTGAGGCCGCGCTGGTGATCGGCTTTGCGGCCTTGTTCGTGAGCTTCGATCCGGTGTGGTCGGCCGAGCTGCCGCGACAGGCGGTGCTGCGGCCATCAGATGCGCGTTCCGGCTCGCTGCTGTTCAAGACCGACGATGGCTACCGGGATGCACTCAGGCTCGGCGTCGATGTCGACCTCACCGTGTCGGGCCCGACCGTCCGCGCCCGCGTCACGCAGATCTTCCGCAACCCGACCAAGGAGTGGGTGGAGGCGACCTATGTCTATCCGCTGCCGGCCGGTGGCGCGGTCGACACGCTGAAGATGGTGGTCGGTAACCGCGTCGTGGTCGGCGACATCAAGGAGCGGCAGCAGGCCCGCGCCATCTACGAGCAGGCCAAGCAGAATGGCCAGAAGGCCGCGCTCACCGAGCAGGAGCGGCCAAACATCTTCACCAATTCGGTCGCCAATATCGGCCCCGGCGAAACCGTGCTGGTGCAGATCGAGTATCAGGAGCCGGTGCAGCAGAACGGCAGCGAATTCTCGCTGCGGGTGCCGATGGTGGTCGGCCCGCGCTACAATCCGCGTCCGGTGGTGCAGAGCGTCGACCTTCGCGCCGACGGCAACGGCTGGGGCGCCACGTCAACCGATCCCGTGCCGGACCGCGACCGCATTGCGAGCGAAGTGCTCGATCCGGCGGAGAATGCGCCGGTCAATCCGACCAACATCACCGTGCGCCTCAACGCCGGCTTCCCGCTCGGCGAGGTGAAGAGCCATTTCCACCAGGTCAGGATCGAGAGTCCCGACAGCACCACGCGCATCGTCAAGCTCGCCGAAGGTCCGGTGCCGGCCGATCGTGATTTCGAGCTGACCTGGAAGCCGGCCGCCGAGAAGGCGCCGTCGGTCGGGCTATTCCGCGAGCATGTCGGCAATTCCGACTATCTGCTCGCCTTCGTTACCCCGCCGTCGGTCGAGCAGGCGCAACAGAAGCCGTTGCCGCGCGAAGTGATCTTCGTGATCGACAATTCCGGCTCGATGGGCGGCACCTCGATCATCCAAGCCAAGGCGAGCCTGACTTACGCGCTCGGTCGCCTGCAGCCGGCCGATCGCTTCAACGTGATCCGCTTCGACGACACCATGGACACGCTATTCCCGTCGCCGGTCGCCGGAAACAGCGCCAATATCGGCAATGCGACGGCGTTCGTCAGCGCGCTGCAGGCCCGCGGCGGCACCGAGATGGTGCCGGCGATGCGCGCGGCGCTCTCAGACACCAACCATGACGACGCCAATTACGTCCGCCAGGTCGTGTTCCTGACCGACGGCGCCGTCGGCAACGAGCAGCAATTGTTCGAGACCATCAGCGCGCTGCGCGGCCGCTCGCGCGTCTTCATGGTCGGCATCGGCTCGGCGCCGAACACCTATCTGATGACGCGCGCCGCCGAACTCGGCCGCGGCACCTTCACCCATATCGGCTCGGTCGAGCAGGTCGACGAGCGCATGCGCGGCCTGTTCGCCAAGCTGGAGAACCCGGCGGTGACGAACCTCTCGGCGAAATTTTCCGAGGCGACGGCCGACCTGACGCCGTCGGCGCTGCCCGACGTCTATCGCGACGAGCCGCTGGTGCTGGCCGCCAAGCTCGACAAGCTGGCCGGCTCGGTCGAGATCAAAGGCCGCATCGGCGACCGCCCGTGGAGCGTGACGCTGCCGCTCGCGAATGCCGCTGAAGGCAAGGGCCTGTCGAAACTGTGGGCGCGCCGCAAGATCGCCGATGCCGAGGTAGCGCGCACCACGCGGCAGCAGAGCCCCGAGGAAGCCGACAAGACCATCCTCGCGCTGGCGCTGGAGCATCAGCTCGTCACGCGGCTGACCAGCCTTGTCGCGGTCGACAAGACGCCGAGCCGTCCTGAAGGCGAGCCGCTGAAACTCTCCGAGTTGCCGCTCAACCTGCCCACCGGCTGGGATTTTGCGAAGCTGTTCGGCGAGCGTCCGAGTCTGCCGGCTGCACCGGGCGAGCGGCGCGCCGACGGTGGCGACGGCAAGGTGCAGCTCGCTGCGCTGAAGCGGTCATCGGTCGCGACGCAAGCTCCCGGCACGATCCAGCTGCCGAAGACCGCGACCGATGCGGAGCTGAAGATGATCGCGGGCGTGATCCTGCTCACGGTCAGCCTTCTCCTCTTGGTGTTCAACCGGCGTCAGACGTCGCCCCAATGACGTCGGATGAAAGGAGGAGGTGCCCCCCAACCTCCTCCTTCAAGAGCGCGCGCGGCCTTCCACCCGTCCCCCAAAGGGCCGCGCGCGCCACTCTTTTCCAACCCGCAATGTCATTCCGGGGCGATGCGCAGCATCGAACCCGGAATCTCGAGATTCCGGGTCTGGTCCTTCGGACCATCCCGGAATGACAGCAACAGGCGCAACAATGCCCCGCTTCATCCCATCCCTCGCCTTCGCCCTTATCGGCCTGATCCTGTTCGGCCAGGGCGCCTATATCCATGCCAAGGCGCTGCTCGCGCAGGTCCTGCTGGAACGCGCCTTCGCACAGAGCATCGCGACCGGCCAGCCGGTGAAGCCGTGGAGCTGGGCCGACACCTGGCCGGTGGCGCGGATCGAGGTGAAGCGCCTGCACGCTTCCGCGATTGCACTTGCCGGCAGCAGCGGCCAGGCGCTGGCGTTCGGCCCCGGCCATGTCGAACAGACCGTCGATGCCGGCGAGCGGGGCGTGGCGGTCTATTCCGCACACCGCGACACGCATTTTCGCTTTCTCAGGGATGTCACAATCGGTGACGAGATCGACGTCACGCGAAGCGACGGCAAGATGTTTCGCTATCGGGCCGATCGCAGTTCGGTGGTCCGCTTCGATCAATCGGGGGTCGATCCGCTCACCGACCGACGTGAACTGGTGCTATCGACCTGCTGGCCGTTCGATGCGCTGACATCGGGGCCCGAGCGTTATCTGTTGCACGCGACTTTGGTCGAAGCGGATTCGCGCCCGCGCGAATCGGGTTCCTGATACGCAATCAATTTTGCGCCTGCCGGGATATTGCGCGCGGTGCCCTGACCTGCGCCAGCATGAGTTGCTACCCCCTTTCCCTCGCCATAAAAACAATGAAAAATCGCGCGCCTCACGGTGATCCGCCGTGGCCACAGGAAACAAAGACAACAAGGATAAGGGCAGGCTCCATGGAAGCTTTCGCAAGCACCGCGTCTCATGTGTCCCACAAATGGGCGCCGCCCGCTGACGCCAGCGATATCGTCAAGAGCATCCACGCGATGCTGCATCCGCGCAACATCGTGCTGGTCGGCGCCACCGACAAGCCCGGCAATTACGCCGAACGGATATGGAACAATCTGGTCAAATACGGCTACGCCGGCGGCCTCTATCCGATCAACGCCAAGCGCGAAGCGATCTGGGGCGTCACCTGCTACAAGGACTTCGCCAGCCTTCCCGAAAAACCCGACCATGTGCTGGTGCTGGTGCCGGCCCGTTTTGCGGTACAGGTGATCCGCGATGCGGCCGCGGCCGGCGCGCGCTCGGCGACCATCGTCACCTCCGGCTTCAGCGAGTTGCAGGATGAAGAGAGCCAGCGGCTCGCGGTCGAGCTGAAGCAGGCGATCAAGGAGACCGGGCTTGCCGTCACCGGCCCGAATTGCCTCGGCAATCTCAGCGCCGGCGAGAACCTGTTCACCAATATCGACGACCGCATCGTCACCATGGAGCAGGGTGCGGTGGCGATCGCCGGCCAGTCCGGCGCGATCGTGATGGCGATCCGCCAGGCGCTGGAGGATCGCGGCGTCGGTGTAGGGTACATGGTCACCACCGGCAACGAATCCGGCCTAGAGACCCCGGACCTGATGAGCTATTTCGCCGCCGATCCGAGCATCCGCGTCATCGTGGTCTATCTCGAAGGCGTCAGGAACACAAAAGTGTTCCGCGATGCCTGCAAGGCCGCGCGCGCCGCCGGCAAGCCGGTGATCGCGCTCAAGCTCGGCGCCTCCGAAGGCGGCCGCGCCGCTGCGATGGCGCATACCGGTGCGCTCGCCGGCTCGATCGAGACCTTCGATGCGATCTCGACCCGCGAAGGCGTGATCCGGGTGCGCGGACTGGATGAATTGATCGAGACCACCGAGTGCTTCGTCCATGCCGATCCGCCGAAGGGCAATCGCCTCGCGGCGGTGTCGCTGTCGGGCGGCAAGCGCGGGCTTTTGATCGACGCGTTCTATTCCGCCGGGCTGAATTTTGCGCCGCTGAGCCCGAACGCCTCGGAGCAGCTGGCAAAAATGCTCGGCCCCGGCAGCATCGTCGGCAACCCGCTCGACGCCGGCTTTGCCGCGGTGGTCGATCCCTCCGTCTACATGAAGTCGATCAAGATCATGATCGACGATCCCGACACCGATATCGTCATCATCGATGCCGAGCTGCCGAAGGCGCCGCACGAGCTGCGCGAGCGCAATTTGCGCATCGTCAACGAGATGGCGGGCCAGGCCAACAAGCCCGTGATCTATATCAGCGCGATGTCGATCGGCTTCACCGAATTCACCAAGGGGCTGCGCAAGTCGCGTGCCCGATATCGCGGTCATGCAGGGCCTCGACCGCGCGGTCGGCGCGATCAAGTCGCTGATCGAATATGCCGGCCTGCGCAAGGAAGTACCCGATATCGCGTCGAGCTCGAAGGCATCGGCGCGCGCGGTGCTGGAGAAGACGCTGAAGGCCGCCAACGGCGCCGCCGCGCTCGACGAGGTCGCCTCGAAGAAGCTGCTCAAGGCCTACGGCATCCCGGTCTCAAAGGAAGAGGTCGCGCAGACCGCGGCTGAGGCCGTGAAGATCGCCAGGAAAATCGGCTTCCCGGTGGTCGCCAAGGTGGTCAGCCCCGACATCCTGCACAAATCCGATATCGGCGGCGTGGTGCTGAACCTTGCCAGTGCGGCCGAGGTGAAGAAAGCGTTCAACGACATCACCGCGCGGGTGAAGAAGCTGAAGGGCAAGCCGAAGCTCGAGGGCATCCTGATCGCACAGCAGGTCAAGGCCGACCTCGAGCTCGTGGTCGGTGCCTCGCTCGACGCCGAGATGGGCCCCGTCGTGCTGTTCGGCACCGGCGGCGTCGATATCGAGCTGATGAAGGACGTCGCCCTCGCCGGCGCGCCGCTCGACGCCGCCGAGGCGAAGGAGCTGATCGCCAGGACCAAGGCCGGGGTCAAGATGAAGGGCTACCGCGGCAAGCCCGCGCTGCACGAGCCGTCGGCGGTGAAGGCGCTGGTCGGTCTTTCCAACCTGATGGCAGACGCCAATGGCCGCATTGCCTCGATCGACGTCAACCCGTTCCTGATCAACAGCAAGCTCGGCGTCGCCGTCGACGGCCTGATCGTGCTGAACAACGCCGCCGCGAACAAGGCCGCGGGGCATTAGGTTCGGCGCACGCTCGCAGTTCCGTCATCCTGAGGTGCGAGCGGAGCGAGCCTCGAAGGATGAATCGGCCCGGCTGGTGGCCGTGCATCCTTCGAGACGCCGCTTCGCGGCTCCTCCAGCGACAAAGGCGAAGCCTTTGCGCGGGGATGACGGAACTCTGAGCGCGTCAGCGGTTCGACCGCCATCGCGCTAAAAGCTCGCACCCCACGGCCGCGCGGTCTGCATCACCCAGTCGCGATAGAGTGTCAGCGGCGTCACGCCGGTGATGCCGCCGCAGCCGGCGGCGCCGTTCGGCCCCGTCGACCAACTCACCACGCCGACGATTGCGGGGCCGCCCTGCTTGTCTTCGAACACCGGCGCGCCGGAATCGCCGGTGCAGGCCCCGAGCCCTTCGCGCACGCCCTGCCCGACCGGATCGACGAGACGGATCTGCAACGTGCCGGGCTTGCCGCTCGCGATCAGGCCGGCGACGCGGGTGGCGCCGCCGCTTTTGCCGTCACCGCGCACGGTGACGCCGACGCCCGCGATGGTGAAGCGGCCGCCGACCTGGATCGGAATGTTTGGCATGCCGAGCGCGGCCGGCGCCTTGCCTGCGGCCGGCGCCGCAAGCTGCAGCAGCGCGACATCGGCGGTCGCAACATGACTGGTCATCGCCTGCATCCGAAAGCCGGGATGGATCGCAACCGTCCTGACATCCTGCAGCGTCGGCTGCCTGTCCGCGCCATATTCGACGATCTTGTAATCGGCGCCGGGCTGCACGCAATGCGCCGCGGTCAGCACGACCTTCGGGGCGATCAGCGCACCGGTGCAGAAATTGCCGCGCGAGCCGACGATGGTGACGACGGAGCGCGCAACGCCATCCGTCGACGGCGCGCCGCCGCCGACGATGGCCAGCGCCGGCGTCGCCACCAACAGGGTCAGAAAAGCTGTCGCTCGAATCACGCTCGTCATGAAACCCCGTCGGTCTGCTGCTGAATCGAGCCTATCCGAGGCGCGGCATTGCGTCGCTCGCACCGGGCTCTGGAGAACACGCAATATTGTACAGAGCATCCAGACCTGCGCGCGTCAATTGTCTAAATATCTACGCGTCGATCTCTACGACGTTGAAGTCGCCGCCGGAATCCTGCAGCGCCATTGCGTTCACGCGCCACACATCGCCGTCTTGTCGCCATACGCACACATCGAATCGCGCGTCCGGCGCGCGGGTGACGTTCGAATGTGAACTGCGTCTCTTGATTGCCCGCATCAGCGCCGTAATTTCGATCCGGCAATCATACAACCTCCGGCAGCATATCGCATACTTACCTTTATGACTTTTCTGGATGCCGGCGCCGTAGATCTCAACACGGCGCTCCATCCGTCATTTCGTTGAGTTAGAGGATAATGATGAGGATAGCGGTCGTCACGCCGATCAGGCTGTTCAGCGAGGGGCTTACCTCGAGTTTCCAGAACCACGCCGAGTTTGCGATTGCGGCGGCGGTGTCCGATCTCGCCGGCCTGCGCGAGACCCTCGAGACCGACAGTGTGAATGTCATTCTGATCGACGTCACACAGGGCATCGATCTCGACGAAGTGCGTGCGATTGCGAGCGACCATGCGGATGTCGCACTGGTGGCGCTCGGCCTCAACGAGGACCGGCGCGACGTGGTCCGCTGCGGCCGGGCCGGATTCAGCGGCTACATTTCCCGGAACGCCAGCTTCGATGAGCTCTGCCGGGCGCTGTCGGATGTGGCATCGGGGCGGCTCGCCTGCAGCGCCGAGATTTCCGGCGGCCTGCTGCGCGCGCTGTTCTGCATGGAACGTCAAGCGGATACGATCGACGCGGACCAGGGGCTGACGCGCCGCGAAAGCGAGGTTCTCAAGCTGATCGGACACGGCCTGTCGAACAAGGAGATCGCGCGCGATCTCAATCTCAGTCTTGCGACGGTCAAGCACCACGTCCATCACGTGCTGCAGAAGCTCGGCCTGCCGCGCCGGGCGCAGGCGATGCGACGGGTGCGCGAAGCACCGTGGATCGCATCATCGGCAGCGATCCCCGATCGGGCCCGCGAGCTCGACTGACACCGACATCCTGAATTCCGTGTTCGCCCGACGCGCGGGTCGCGTTCGCGCACCGGCGCGCAGATGCAAGCGCATGTCTGCCCTGGCACGCACAATGGTGCGGTGAGATCGGTCTCGACTAAACCCTTCGATCGATCGTTCGAGAGGCAGGATCGATCTCATCGACCGATCGATCCGTATCGCCGGCTCGATCCTTTCTGATCCACCGCGGTGAATAGGCCTTTCGCGTCACAGCTGCCACAACTGCACCAACGCAACGACATGTGGTTCGCTGCGTGAGAGCAAATTGTCGCGGAAGACGGATCGGCTGCACGGATTTGCGGCTGATCAGTCGGGATTGATTTCATGAATCCAGTTGCCGATATCGCTGGTCTGGCTGCCTTATGGCAGAGAACGTCGGGCGGCGACCCCGCGGTCAAGATCGCGATCATCGACGGCCCCGTCGATTTTAATCATCCTTCGCTCAGGCAAGCCCGCGTCGCCAGGGGCGGCGAGTTCGTCGCACCGGCTTCGCCGATGATCCAGTCCGAGCACGGCACGCATGTCACGAGCGTGCTGATGGGTACGCCCGGCAGCCCGGTGCTCGGCGTCGCGCCGAATTGCAGCGCGACCGTGTTCTCGATCTATCGCGAGAATGTCGCCGGGCAGATCGAGCCGTCGTCGCAAAGCACCCTGGCGCTCGCGATCAACCAGGCGCTCGCCGCCGGCGCCGACGTCATCAATATCAGCAGCGGCCAGCAATCCGCGACCGGCCAAGCCGACCGCATTCTGGTCGACGCGGTCCGCGCTTGCGAACGCGCCGGCAAGCTGATCGTCGCCGCCGCCGGCAATGACGGATGCCGCTGCGTCCAGGTGCCGGGCAGCCTCGCTTCGGTGCTTGCGGTCGGCGCGTGCGATCCGGCCGGCAATCCGCTGCCCTTCAGCAATTTCGGCGACGCCTATCTCGAGAACGGCATCCTCGCGCCGGGCGAAAACATCGCCGGCGCCTCGCCGGTCCGCAATATCAGCCTGCGCTCCGGAACGAGTTTCGCGGCGCCGATCGTCAGCGGCGTCGTCGCCCTGCTGCTCTCATGCCTGCGCCAGACCGGACGCAAGGCCGATCCGCAAGCCGTCCGTGCCGCGCTGCTCGAAAGCGCGGTGCCCTGCCGCAGCGACGGCAGCGCCTCGCGCTGCCTCGCCGGACGGCTCGATATTCCCGCGGCTGTCGCCGCCCTGCTTGGCGAGCAGGCGGACGCCGTCATGCCGTCGGGTGCCACGGCCGCGACTCCCCGTTTCCGGGGAGTGTCCGCGCGCCCTTTCGTCCAACCGTCATCCGCCGCTCAGCCAACTGCAACCAGAGAGGGTTCCATGGGAGATCTATCAGCAATGTCTGCACCATCGGCTCCGCGCATATTCGGGCCGGACGGCTCGGTCCTGCGCAGCAGCGCCGGGATCATGCCAAGCGAAGCGCAGCCTGCTGCGCCCGCAGCGCCTGCGGCCATCGCCGCGGCCGTTGATCACGGCGTCGCCGTCGCGCCGATCGCAGCGCCGGCGCCGTATCCGTATCACGCCCCCCACGCGGGCGGCGACATGGTCTGGATGCCGACGCCGGCGCCGCAGATGGTCATGCCGCCGATGATGATGCCGCAGATGGCGATGCCGGCGGCCGGCATGATGCCGCAGGCCTGGCTGCAGCCGCAGCAGCTGCCTGCGCTGATGCCGAGCAACGCGCTTCCCGTCGCGATGCCGCAGGCGCTGCCGATGTACGAAGCCCCCGCGGTTCGTACCAGCGAGAAGAGCTGCGGCTGTGGCGGCGGCATGCGTCCGCAGGGCGCCGCGGCGGAATCCACCGGACAGCTCGCGTTCCCGATCGGCCGGCTGTTCTACGATTTCGGCAAGGAGGCCCGCCTCGACTACTTCGTGCAGGCCATCGCCAATTGGCGCGACAGCCTGATCGGACGCGGCGATCCGGCGTTCGGACCGGAGCGCGACCGCTCCGGCGATACCTCGGCGCCGTACAATCCGGCGATCATGGCGCGCTATCTGTTGAACCAGGCCGAAGGCGAAAGCGCGACGCCGAGCGGCTCGGGCAACAACTTCCCGGATGCCGATGCCATCATCTGGACGATGACGATCGACTCGATCCCGATCTATGCGGTCAAGCCGCTCGATGTGTTCGGTCTCGGATTCTTCGCCGCGCTGATCCTGGCGCTCTGGCATCAGGAGGTCTCGCATGACGATCCATCGAACACCCGAACCGTGGTACCGGCAGCGCGCGGCGGCGACGATACGCCACCGACCACGCCCCCGGCTTTCCCGCCGCGCGGCGGTGTTGCGCGGATTTCGATGGCCGGCTGGGTCGACAGCGCCAACACGACCAAGCTCCTGAACGGGACCGTCGTGCCGACGCTGGTGACCGACTGGCGCGGCTTCTACCAGTGGGATCTCTACACGCTCTTCGGACCCGATCCCGACACCTGGCCGGCCGGCGCGGAAGGCTTCCTCGAACGGATCTACAACGAGTTCCGCAATGTCGGCCTCTCGCCGCAGGATCGCGCGCTGAACTATTCCGCGATGAATGCCTACAACACGCGGAAGATCTTCACCGACGTCGCCAAGAAGGGCTTGCGGCTCGACACCGTCGAGGTCGACCAGAGCATCATCTGCCGCCCGGACTCGGTTTGTCACGACGTGACTTACCGCTTCTTCAATCCGACCCAGGTCCTGACCCAGGCGCGCGAAGTCTATCAGTACACGATCGACGTGAGCGACGTGGTGCCGGTGGCGGTCGGACCGCTGCGGCAGTGGCAGGTCTATTGACGCGATTGCTCCTCTGCGTCCGGAGGAGATCAGAACGTGGCGCGAATGCGTCACGTGGTCCGGGGGATCGACGCGATGAGCGATCCCCCGGGCGACGTCCAGCGACGGCTGCCCCGGTCGGTGCCCACCTCCCGTAGTTGCCGTCAATTCAAACCGAAAGAAGGAGCTGAACATGTACGCAAGGAACGACTTTGAGACCTTCGGCAGCGTGCGTAGCCCGATCCAGTGTGAGGGCATCGAGCGCGGTCCGAAGCGGATTGCCGACGTGGCGACCAACGGGTCGGTCAACCCGCAGGGCTGGGGAGAAATCCTCGGCGGCGTCGCGCAGGCGCTGCCGGGTGTCCTCGGCGCCTTCGGCATCTGATCGCCAAACTCGGGGCCCGGCGCTGTCGGGCCCCACCCCATCTTCGAGGAGGCCGACATGATGCAGAAATCCACCGCCAGGAGCCCGCAGCAACAACAGCAGAATGGTCGCCGGATCGAGCCATCCGGCAAGATCGTCGTGTCGTCAGTCGTGAGCCACGCCTCGCTGATCGCTGCGATCAGCGACCGCAACCCGATCATCGCCAAACGCACCACATCCGACGAAGACAAATCCTGACGTCGTCGTCATCACCGAACCTATGGAGCCGATGCCATGGCAAAACCGCCCCGCAAATCCGGATCCGACAGCGCCGCCTCGCCGCCGCCGGCGGAAGCACCTTCCGCAGCGTCACGCATGGCCCAGGCGCGGCGCCCGATGGAGGCCGCTGTTGTCGCCCGTCCGAAGATCGCCACCACCCCCACTCCGCCGACAACGCCGACCTATCTGGCGCCGCCGCAGGGCCCCGGGGCTCCGCAGCAGATGCGCCATGATGGCTCACCGCATTCGGAGGAGCGGCTCAACACCGCGATGAAGATCCTGCTCGATCCCACGGCGCGCGCGCTGCCGAGCAAGGTCTATTCCGGACAGGCGCGAAACTGGACCCGCAGACCGTAATCGGCGTTGCGCGCCGAGCAGGCCGCGATCCGCAACCACGCACGCAACGGCCCGCCCCGATCCGGCGGCGGGGCCGTTGCCGTTCGCCGGAGAGAAACATGAACGAGAACGGCAATCCCCCTCGCGTCAATCTGCGCCGCGCCGCCTTCACATGTGTTGGCCTCGGCACATTCCTGTTTCTCGCGGCCGGCACGCTGCGATGGGCCGGCGCCTGGGTGTTCCTGCTCGAGATCACGATCGGCGGGCTGATCACCGAGGCCTGGCTCGCCCGACACGATCCGGGGTTGCTGGCGGAGCGGCGCACCGCACGCGGCCAGGCCGGATGGGACCGCATCATCACGACGATCATGCCGCTGCTGTGGCTGACATGGCTGCCGCTGATGGCGCTCGACGCAGTCCGCTACCAGACATCGCTCGTGCCCTTCTGGTTGCAATGCGCCGGCGCCGTGATGATCGCGGCATCGTTCTACATCGTCTACCGGACCTACCGGGAAAACAGCTACGCCGCGCCGGTCGTGAAGATCCAGCGCGCGCGCGGGCATGCGGCGGTGACCACCGGACCCTACGCCTATGTGCGGCATCCGATCTATGCCAGCGGACTTCTAACCTATGTCGGCACGCCGCTGCTGCTGGGATCCTGGTATGGCCTTGCCATCGTGCCTGTGATGGCGGCGCTGCTCGGCCTGCGGTCGCTGATGGAGGAGCGGATGCTGACCGCCGAGCTCGACGGCTATGCCGAATATCTCGCACGGGTGCGCTATCGCCTGGTGCCGATGGTCTGGTGAGCTGGTTCCGCGTGGCGGATTTTGCCGCGAACTGGCGGCTTGCCTGATCGGCGGCAATTCCAATAAAGAAGGCTGGACGCGCGTTTCCCTGTTGTCCTGCAATCGGCCGGACGATCCGAGGCGAAGCCGCCGCTTTGCAACGGGCAGGACTTTGATGATCGAGACTTTGATGATCGAGGCAGTGATCTGGGATTTCGGCGGCGTCTTGACCACCTCGCCGTTCGAGGCATTCGCGCGCTATGAGACCGAGCGCGGCCTGCCGATCGACATCATCCGCCGCACCAACGCCGCCAATCATCTCGAGAACGCCTGGGCCAAGTTCGAGCGCGCCGAGATCGATATCGAGGCGTTCGACGCGCTGTTCGCCATGGAATCGAAGGCGCTCGGCGCCGAGGTGCGCGGCAAGGACGTGCTGCCGCTGCTCTCCGGCGACCTGCGCCCCGAGATGGTCGAGGCGCTGAAGCGCATCAAGGCGGCATTCAAGACCGGATGCATCACCAACAATCTGCCGGCGAACGCGATCGGCAGCCGCAGCGGACGCACGCTCTATGTCGCCGAGGTGATGACACTGTTCGACCACGTCATCGAGTCCGCGAAGATCGGCCTGCGCAAGCCCGACCCGCGGATTTACCAGATGATGGTGGAGACGCTGCAGGTGAACCCGAAGAACTGCGTCTATCTCGACGATCTCGGCGTCAATTTGAAGCCGGCGCGCGAGATGGGCATGACCACGATCAAGGTCGCGAACGCCGCGCAGGCGATCGGCGAGCTTGAAGCCGCGACCGGCCTCACGCTGAGGTGAGGCGGTTTCGCAGCCGGCACGACCAGATGCAGCTCTGCATGGCGCATGCGCATCTGGACTGCCTGAAGTAGGCGATCGACCAGAAGATCGTTGGCCCGCAGCGCAAGGAATACGTGAGGAGCTGCGCGGGCTGACGGTAGCCGGTCTACGAGATTCTTCCCCTTCCCCCTGAAAGGGGGAAGGTCGGGATGGGGGTCAGCCGCAGACGCCGGTGTTGATGGAGAGAGTAGATCCCCACCCGCTTTGCTCTGGCGAGCAAAGCGACCTCCCCTTTTCAAGGGGAGGTTCGAACTACACGCTAACGACCGTATTGCGCTCGGCGGAAATACCCCGGAACCCTTGCGCTAACGCCATGCCTTTGCGGGCCAAACGAGCCTTGTGCTTTGTCCGCAACGGGCGCAGAACAGGTCCGAGTTCAAGGCAAATTCGGAGCTGATCCTCGTGGCTGACACCAGGCCCACCGCCTCGATCGAGGCCGTGGAAAGCGGCCTCGCCGCGCAAGGCTATATTGCGAGCCGGCAGATCGCGACCGCGGTCTTTCTCTCGCAGCAGATCGAGAAGCCGATCCTGGTCGAGGGCCCTGCCGGCGTCGGCAAGACCGAGCTGGCGAAGGCGATCGCCGCATGGCGCGGCATGAAGATGATCCGCCTGCAATGCTATGAGGGCCTCGACGAGGCCAAGGCGCTGTATGAGTGGAAATACGCCAAGCAGCTGCTCTACACCCAGATCCTGAAGGACAAGCTCGGCGAGGTGCTCGGCGGCGCGCAGTCGCTGGCGGCTGCGCTCGACCAGCTCCACACCTTCGGCGACGTGTTCTTCTCCAAGGAATTCGTCGAGCCGCGGCCGCTGCTGCAGGCGCTGGAGCAACCGGCCGGCTGCGTGCTGCTGATCGACGAGATCGACAAGTCGGACGCCGAATTCGAATCGCTGCTGCTGGAAATCCTCTCGGACTTCCAGGTCACGATCCCCGAGCTCGGTACCGTCTCCGCAGTGGCGCCGCCGACCGTGATCCTGACCTCGAACAGCGAGCGCGATCTCGGCGATGCCTTGAAGCGGCGCTGCCTGCACCTGCATATCGGCTTCCCCGAGCAGAAGCTGGAGGAGCGCATCGTCGAGAGCCGGGTGCCCGGCATCTCGCAGACCCTGCGCAAGCAGATGGTCGGTTTCATCCACGAGATCCGCTCGCTCGACCTGAAGAAGCTGCCCTCGGTCAGCGAGGCGATCGACTGGGCGCGCGTGCTGGTGCTCTTGCAGGCCAGCGAGCTCGACCACGAGATCGTCAAGGACACGCTCAACGTGCTCCTGAAATACGAGGCCGATATCGAGGCCGCGACGCCGCAGATTTCGTCCTTCATCGCCAAGGCGTCGCGCCAGGGCGTGTTCAGCTAGACCAAGATGCGCGAGAACCTGCATCGCTTCTTTCGTGCGGCGCGGGGGGCCGGGGTCCGGGTCTCGCCCGCCGAAAGCATCGATGCGATGCGGGCGGTCGCCCAGGTCGGCTTTGCCGATCGCGACATCCTGCGCGACACCTTCCTGCTGACGCTGGCCAAGACGCAGGACGAGAAGCGCGCGCTCGGCGAATGCTTCGACCTGTTCTTCAGCCAGCCCGAGCCGCAGCAGGAGAACGCCGAGCAGAGCAAGACCGACGACGGCAGCGAATCCGGCGCCAACCCGTCGGCCGACGAGCATGGCGATGCGTCGGGCGGCGCCGCCAGCGAGAATGTCGGGCCACTGGCGCAGATGCTGCTGTCGCAGGATCGCTCCGCGATATCGAGCGCGATCGCCAACGCCTCCGGCGCCGCCTCGCTGCCCGATATCCGCTACTTCACCCAGCGCGGCATCTTCCAGACCCGCATCCTCGATGCGATGGGGATCCAGCGCCTGCGCGACGACATCGACGACCTGACCACGCGCAATCCCGCGCTCGCCGAACGGCTGCAGGAGGCGCTCAACGGCCTGCGCGGCACCGTTCGCGATGCAGTCTCGCAGGCCCTGCTGCTGTACGGGCGCGAGGAAGCGGAGAATTTGCGCAACGAGATCCTGCGCAACGCGCCGCTGGCGCGGATCGAGCCGCGGCAGGTCGAGCAGATGCGTACGCTGATCCGCCAGATCGCGCGCCGGTTGCGCGAGCGCTACTCCAAGCCGCGCAAGCGCCAGCGCCGCGGTCATCTCGACGTCCGCCGCACGCTGCGCCGGAACGCGGCCTGGGGCGGCGTCCCCTTCCTCACCGCGTGGAAGCGCAAGCATCGCGACCGCCCGAAGATCGTCGCGCTGTGCGACGTCTCGGGCTCGGTCGCCCGCGTCTCGGACTTCTTCCTGCTCCTGATCCACAGCCTGCACGAGGTGGTGGACGACGTCCGCTCATTCGCCTTCTCGGGCCACCTGATCGAGGTCAGCGACATCCTGGAATCGAACTCGCCGGAAGAGGCGATGAAGGAGATCATGTCCAAGGTCGGCTTCGGCTCGTCCGACTATGGCAATTCCTTCGCCGATTTCGAGGACAATTGGATGAGCGCGATCACGCCACAGACCACGGTGATCGTGCTCGGCGACGCCCGCAGCAACAATCTCGATCCGCGCGCCGACATCCTGCGCCGCATCGGCGAACGCTCCAAACGGCTGGTCTGGCTCAACCCCGAGGGCCGCATGGTCTGGGGTTTTGGCGATTCCGAGATGCCGCGCTACGCGACCTTCTGCAGCGTGGTGCGCCAATGCGCGACCGCGCAGCAACTCGAGCGCGCCGTGTCGGATATCGTCGCGACGTATCAGTAGGCCGCCGGCCGCGCCTTAGATGGCAAGCGACTCGCCGTGGAACAGCCACCCGACGAACGCAGCCAATGTCAGTGCGATCGAGGCGAAGATGCCGACCAGCTTGATCGTCGTGATCGCCTTCAGGATCGAGACCGACCGCGCCGCCGCATGCGGGTCGCCGTGCAGCAGCAGCCATGCCAGGAGACAATCCTCGATCAGATCGCTGAGCAGGTACACCGCCGGCACCACCAGGCCGAGCCACGCCGCGGACGGATAGATCCGGCTGAGCCAGTGCGATGATGCCGCCCCCATCGCGCCCGCCAGCGCCAGCATGACGATCAAATCGAACGGAAACAGGATCGGAAAGACGTACTTCATCCGCAGATCGGACTGCACCAGCTCGCCAAGCTGGTCGCCGGTGTAGCTCAGTGTCTTCTCCGGAAATCGGGTGCGGAACCTGCTTGCGAACACACGGTCGGAATAGCTGCCGACCCACCAGAACAGTCCGAACGCCGCCACCACAAGTCCTGAGAGAATGGCCGTCACGAGAGCTTGAGGGCTCATGCCGACCCGTTCCTGTTGTTGTTGAGGAAGCTGTGGGAGGCCGCAGGAAAAATGATCGCGTGCACCGCGGAGTCCCTGAAAGGGAGAAAATGTCGACGCATATAGCAATGATCGACGAGCAGGTTTCCATCTTTTCCGAAGTGTTGCAATTGAATTCTGGGAGCGCCATTGGCGGCCGACCCAACGCATCGCAAACGGAATTGGATCACGGCAACTCTCCGTCATGGCTGGCATCGGCGAGCTGAAGCGACGCCGTCCTTCGCAGCTTTGGCCGGCCGTGGCGAGATTCGATTCGATCCAAAGGCAGGCAACGCCGACGCGCATCGCGCTTCGACTACCCGGCACCACCGGCGGTTACGCCGCCGCCACAGAACCGTCTTCAATTGGAGATTGAATTTTCACCGCATTCTGCCGTACATAGATGCCGCGAATTTTCACGGCGACCGCGAGGGCAACGGATGCCGAAGGATATTGTGATTTGTTGCGACGGCACCGGCAACGAGATCGGTGACAATATTTCCAACGTGCTGAAGCTGTTCCGCGTCGCCGACAAGAATGACCGGCAGCGGATCTATTATCATCCCGGCCTCGGCACCATCGGCCTGCAAAACGCCTGGGGACGCTTCAAGCAGCAGGTGCGCGGCTTGTTCGGGCTGGCTTTCGGCGCCGGTCTCGACCAGGACACGCTCGGCGCCTACCTGTTCCTGTGCCGAACGTGGGAGCCCGGTGACCGGGTCTGGATGTTCGGCTTCAGCCGCGGTGCCTACACGGTGCGCGTGCTCGCGGCCTTCGTCCATGTGATGGGCCTGCTGCCCGTCGACCAGCTCGACCTCGCAAGCTACGCCTTCGGCACCTACAAGAAAGCCAGCTCCGACGCCCAGAAGTCCGACGGCACGTTCGACTATGCTCCGTTGAAGGAAGCCTGGCACTTCAGCCAGATTGCCGGCGGCCGCAACATCGACATCGAGTTCGTCGGGGTCTGGGACACCGTGGCCTCGATCATCGTGCCGCGACAGGACAACTTCCTGTTCGACTTGCAGACCCTGCTGTTCACCCGCACCAATTCCAGCGTCAAACGGTTCCGCCAGGCGATCTCGATCGACGAGCGCAGGCGCATGTTCCGACTCAATCGCTGGATCGAGCCGCAGAAATTCCGCTCAGATCCGTTCGATCCGGCAACGGAGGTGGAGCAGGACATCCGCCAGGTCTGGTTTGCCGGCGTGCACTCCGACGTCGGCGGCGGCTATCCGGAAGACCAGAGCGGCCCGTCAAAGTTTCCGCTGATCTGGATGCTCGAACAGGCCAAGGCGGCCGGCCTGCACATGGATCAGGCGCTGATCGATCATCTCGCCTGGGGGATGCCGTTGCCGCCGCACAAGCACGACTATGTGCCGCCGAGCGCGACCGCCCCGCTGCACAATTCGCTGACCGCCGCCTGGGAAATCCTGGAATGGATTCCGAAGAGCGACAAATGGAAGGAATGGCCGGAGCGGAAATCCTTCCTCGGTCTCTATCTGCCGCGCGGCGAGCCGCGGCCGATTGCGGACGGCGCGACCATCCATGCATCGGTGCTGGAGCGCATGGAGAAGGATTCGGCCTACAAGCCGGTCAATATGCCGAAGACCTACAACGTCGAGCCAATGACGCCGCCCCCGGCCCCACCCGCGCCGACGGCTTGAGCGTTAGAGAATGATTTAGCAACCGGGAAGGCAGCCTGCTCCCTCTCCCGCTTGCGGGGGAGGGTTGGGGTGGGGGTATCACCGCGAGTCACATCGAGGAAAGAGCCCCCACCCGCATCGCATCTTCGATGCGATGCGACCTCCCCCGCAAGCGGGAGAGGTGCAACGAGTTTGCGGTGAGATCAATCCAAATCAGTTTCATTTCACGTATCGATCGCGTCCTTGATCCGCTTGCGGCTGAGCGGCAGGTCGCGCAACCGCTTGCCGGTTGCATGCGCGATGGCATTGGCGAGCGAGGCGGCGGCCGGGCCCTGCCCGGTCTCGCCGCTGCCGAGGAACGGCTGGCCGGGGCGGTTGATGATGTGGACGGCGATGCTGTCGGGCACAGCATTGAAGCGCAGGATCGGGTAAGTCTGCCAGTCGATGCTGGTGATCCTTGTCTCATCGAAGGTGACGCCTTCATAGAGCGTCCAGCTCGTCGACTGCACGATCGCGCCCTCGATCTGGTTGGTGATGCCGTCCGGATTGACGACCTGGCCGGCGTCGACGGCGGCGACCGCGCGCACCAGCCGGGCCCGCCCGGTTTCGCGGTCGACCTCGACCTCGGACGCGATGGCGCAATAGGCGGCGAGATTCTTGTAGCGCGCGAACGCGAAGCCGTAACCGCGATTTCGCGGCGGCTGCTGCCCGCGCGTCCAGCCGAACTCCTCCGCGGCCTTCTCGACCACCGCTCGGCCGCGCTGGTCGTCGAGATGCCTGAGGCGAAACTCGACCGGATCGGCGCCGGCGAGACCGGCCAGTTCATCCATGAAGCTCTCGGTCGAGAACACGTTGTGATAGGCGCCGAGCGCGCGCATCGCGGAGATCCGCAGCGGCATCGCGGGGATGAAGTGATGCATCACATGCGCGTTCGGAAAATTGTAGATCGGGATCGCGTTGCGATCGCCGCCACCTTCCGGCAGCGGCAACGGCTTTGGTGCGGGCACCGCGAATGATCGCGCCATGTGCTGGGCCGCAAGCAGCGCGCCGGCGCCGCCCGGCCGCATCGAATGCGTGTTGCTCCACACCGCAAAATTCCAGTCGGCGATCTTGCCGTCGGCCGTGAGCGACGCGCTCAATTTCGTCACCATCGCCGGACCATAGGGCTCCCAGCCGTGCTCCTGCTCGCGCATCCACTGCACCCGTACCGGGCGCCCTGGCAGCGCTCGGGCGATCAGCGCGGCGTCGGCCGCAGCATCGTCGGCGCCATTGTGGCCATAACAGCCGGAGCCTTCGACATGGATCAGGCGGACGCTGGCGGGCGTCATGCCGAGCATCTCGGCGATCGCCTGCCGGTCGGGATAGACGCCCTGCGTGTGCGTCCACACCGTCATCGCACCATCGACGAATTGCGCGACCGCGCAAGACGGCCCGATCGAGCCGTGCGACTGGTAAGGCCGCGTATAGGTTGCTTCGAGCGACCGCGCGCCGCTCACCGTGGGATCATTCCTTTGAAAGATTGCAAAGTCCTGCGACGGCAGCGCAGTCAGCACGTTGGCCAGATCGTGCTGGTTCGGCAGCTTCGCGCTCTCTCGCCACTTCGCCGCGGCGGCCAGCGCGTGCATGGCCTTGACCGCCGAAAATTCCTTCTCCGCCACCACGGCCAGGAAGTTGCCGTCGCGCACGATTTGAATCACGCCGGGCATTTTCTCGATCGCGGCCGTGTCGCATTCCACGAGCTGCGCGCCGTAGCTCGGCGGGCGCACCACGCGCGCATGCACCATGCCGGGAAGCCGCATGTCCTGCACATAGGCGGCGCCGCCCGTGACCTTGGCCGGAATGTCGACGCGTGGCACCGGCTGGCCCATCACCTTGAAGCTCGCCGGATCCTTCAGGCTCGATGTCGGTTGCGCCTGGACGTGCAACATGTCCGCGGCGACAAGCTCGCCATAGCCCAGACGCCGGCCATCGGGAGCGACGACGGCCGCATTCTCGGTTCGCAAGCCGTCGGGCGGCAGGTCGAAACGCTTTGCCGCCTCGGCCACCAGCAACATGCGCGCCTGCGCTGCGGCATGCAGGATCGCCGTGCCGCTGTCCTGCATCGAATGACTACCGGACGTATAGCCTTCGTTCGCCGTGAGTTTGGTGTCGGCGGTGATCACCTTCAGCGCATCGAAGGGAATATCGAGCTGCTCGGCCGCGATCTGCTGGAACGCAGTGCGGAATCCCTGGCCGAGTTCGGCCTTGCCCGTAAAGGCCGTGACCTGGCCATTGGCATCGATGCGGATCCAGGAATCCAGATTGGGCGATTTCGCCAGGTTGCCCGGCAACTCCGGGCTCTGCGTAGCCTTCTGCTCCTGCGCCACCGCATGGCGCAGCGAGAAGCTGACGATCAGCGCGCCGCCGCCGGCCAGCACGCTGCGGCGATCGAGAACCACCGGCGCGGTCATCAGACGCTCCTGTCGCTTGCGGCGTCGGCCGTATCCATCAACCTGGCGGCGCGGTGCACTGCGCGCAGGATGCGCATATGGGTGCCGCAGCGGCAGAGATTCGGCTCCAGCTCGGCGCGGATCTGCGCATCCGATGGCTTCGGATTGCGCATCAGCAGCGCCTGCGCGCGCATCATCATCCCGGCGATGCAGTAGCCGCACTGCGCCGCCTGCTCCTCCATGAAGGCGCGCTGGATCGGCGCCGGCGCGGCCACGGTGCCGAGCCCTTCGAGCGTCGTCACCTGCTTGCCTTCGACCAGGACCAGCGGCGTGACGCAGGACAGCACCGCCTTGCCGTCGACGATCACCGTGCAGGAGCCGCATTGCCCGAGACCGCAGCCGAACTTGGCGGCATTGAGCGCCAGATCATTGCGCAGCGCATAGAGCAGCGGCGTATCCGGCTCCGCATCGACCTGATGATCGTGGCCATTGACCTTCAATGTCATCATGGCTTGCCTCGCTGTCTGGATTCTGATGGCGTGTCGCGCGCCGCAAGCGACGTGGCCTGCACCGCCCGCGCATCGCGCACCGCCTTGTCGAGATTGGCCCACGCCGGCCGCTTGCCGAATCGGGCGCGCAGATAGGCCGTGAGCGCGACCATCCGCGCATCATCGATGCTGGCGGCGAAGCCCGGCATGATCGGGCTGCGCTCGCCTTCGACGGCGCCAACGCCCGACAGCACGATATTGAGGAGGTTGCGCGGGTCGGGGCTTGCGATCGCCGTGCTGAGCGCGAGATTGACGCCGCCATAGGGCAGCGCGCGGCTCCCTTCATGGCAGGAGGCGCACGCCGCGGCATAGATCGCCGCGCCGGCAGCATGGGCCTGTGCCGCATCATCCGAAGACGATTGTGCTACGACGTCGGCTGGCCGCTTGCGATCCGGCGCCGGCGCGCCCGAGATATCGGCCATGTACACGGCGATGGCCCGCACGTCGCTGTCGGGCACCGTCGAGAGATTGCCGACCACGTCAGCCATCGGCCCGCGCGCGGTGCCATGATCGGCCTGCCAGCCATGGCGCAAATAGGCGTAGAGCGCGTCGGCGGTCCACCGCACCGGGGCGTGCGAGGTGTCGTTCAGCGCGTAGGCATGCCAATTGTCGACCTCGCCGCCGGAGAACTGCGCATTGACGCGCTCGGCGCCCAGCGCGTTGCGCGGCGTGTGGCAGGCGCCGCAATGCGCGAGCCCCTCCACCAGATAGGCGCCGCGGTTCCATTCCGCGCCCTTCGCCGAGTCCTGAGGGGCATCGCCGCCGCGAAGATACAGCAGTTTCCACCCTGCGATCAGCGGTCGATAGTTGAACGGAAACGACAACTGATTCGCCGGCGGCGACGCGTGGACCGGCTGTCGTGTCATCAGGAATGCATATAGTGCCCGGTCGTCCGCATCCGAGACGTTGGTGAAATGGTCATAGGGAAAAGTCGGGTAGAGATGCTGGCCATCGCGCGCCACGCCCGAGCGCATCGCGCGGACGAACGCCTCCTCCGGCCAGCGCCCGATACCGGTTTCGGCATCCGGCGTGATGTTGGATGAGAAGACGATGCCGAACGGCGTTGGAACCGGGAGCCCGCCGGCATAAGTCGCGCCGCCCTGCACGGTATGGCAGGTGTTGCAATTGCCGATCGCGGCGAGTTCGCGGCCGCGTTTGACCGCATCGGGGTCGAAGGTATCGGCCCGCGGCGGCGCAATGGCGGCAATCTGTGGCCGCCGGGCGACCGCGAGGCCCATTGCCGCGCCCGCGACCAGCACGATCGCGGCAATGCCTGTGATGATCCGCAGCTGACCAGTCATGCTGAATTGAGTTTGTTGTTGGGACGTGTATTAACACCTTTCGTTCCGGTATCGTTCGGCCATAAGACCTCGATCACCGCCTGTTGACCCCGAGGAAATCCTGGGAAATCCCAAAGGGATCGCGCAAGGGACCATGACCGCCCAGCCCGCCCTCGATCGCGCCTCCGCCCCGTCTCGCGATGCGCTGTCCGTGCTCAGTTCCGTGTTCGGCCTGTCGGGCTTCCGCGGCGCGCAGGAAAAGATCATCCGCCACGTCACCGATGGCGGCAATTGCCTGGTGCTGATGCCGACCGGCGGCGGCAAATCGCTGTGCTATCAGCTGCCGTCGCTGCTGCGCGACGGCTGCGGCATCGTGGTATCGCCTTTGATCGCGCTGATGCGCGACCAGGTCGCGGGCCTCACCGAGGCCGGCGTCAACGCCGCGGTGCTCAATTCCACACTGTCCTATGAGGAGGCCTCCGAGGTCGAGCGGCGGCTGCTCGCCGGCGATCTCGACCTGCTCTATGTGGCGCCCGAGCGGCTGCTGACGCCGCGCTGCCTCAATCTGCTCGGCCAGGCGCAGATCGCGCTGTTTGCGATCGACGAGGCGCATTGCGTCTCGCAATGGGGCCATGACTTCCGCCCGGAATATATCGGCCTGTCGGCACTCGCCGAGCGCTTCCCCAAAGTGCCGCGCATCGCGCTGACCGCGACCGCGGACGCGCTGACCCGGAGGGAGATCGCCGAGCGGCTGCAGCTTACCGACGCACCGCAATACGTCGCGAGCTTCGATCGGCCCAACATCCGCTACGAGATCGTCGACAAGCAGAATGCGACCACGCAGCTGAAGAACTTCATCAAGGAGCGGCATGCCGGCGACGCCGGCGTGGTCTATTGCCTGTCCCGCGCCAAGGTCGAGGATGTCGCGGCGGCGCTCAGCGAGGCCGGCATTGCCGCGTTGCCCTATCATGCCGGGCTCGACGCCGGCCTGCGTGCCCGGCATCAGGACCGCTTCCTCAACGAGGACGGCATCGTGATCGTCGCCACGATCGCGTTCGGCATGGGCATCGACAAGCCCGACGTGCGCTTCGTCGCGCATCTCGATCTGCCGAAGAGCATCGAAGCCTACTACCAGGAGACCGGACGTGCCGGCCGTGACGGCAAGCCGTCGGCCGCGTGGATGGCCTACGGGCTCTCCGACATCGTGCAGCAGCGCCGCATGATCGATGAATCGACCGGCTCCGACGCCTTCAAGCGCGTCTCGGTCGGCAAGCTCGACGCGCTGGTTGCGCTGGCTGAAACGGTGCATTGCCGCCGGCAGCGCCTGCTCGGCTATTTCGGCGAGACCCGCGCGGAGGAAATCTGCGGCAATTGCGACAACTGCCTGACGCCGCCGCGCGTCCGCGACGGCAAGGTGCTTGCACAAAAGCTGCTGTCCTGCGTCTACCGCACCGGGCAACGTTTTGGCGCCATGCACCTGATCGACGTGCTGGTCGGGCGGCTGACCGAACGGGTCAAGCAGTTCAACCACGACCAGCTGTCGGTGTTCGGCATCGGCCGCGAGCTCAACGAGAAGCAATGGCGCGCAGTGCTGCGCCAGCTGGTGGCGATGGGCCATCTGCGTGCCGACAGCGACGCGTTCGGCGCGCTTGTTCTGACCGACAGCGCCCGCGGCGTGCTGAAGGGCGAGACCGCGGTGATGCTGCGCGAGCAGCCGGAAGGCGCGCGCAACCGCGCAGTCCGCGGCAAGTCGCGCCGCGGCGAGCTTGTGCCCGCGGCCGACAGCCCGGGTGGCGTCGCAAATCCCGCGCTGCATGCGGCGTTGCGCGCCTGGCGCTCGGACGTCGCGCGCCAGCGCGGCGTGCCGGCCTATGTCGTGCTGCACGATTCCACCATCGACGGCATCGCCGCGATGCGGCCGGACACGCTGGGCGAGCTGCGCAACATCGCAGGAATCGGCGACAAGAAGCTCGAGCACTACGGCGACGAGCTGATCCGCATCGTGAAGGCGACGGAAGGCTGAACCATTCTCACGACGTCTTCTTCGACGTCAGCAGCTTGATAAAATTCCGCTTCGCCTTATGGCGCGTCATGAGATCGGAGAGGTAGGCCGAATGCTGGGTGGCTCCCTCAAGCCGCCGCATCCGCTTGATCATGGCGTGAGCGTCGCTGTAGTTGCCCTGCCCACCCATCCGAACCTTGCGTTCGACCAGGTCGGCGTAGGCCTTCAACGCCTCGGCAGGAAGATCGGCTTCGCTCGCCTTCGCGAGCTCTTCCATCAGAACTTCGCGGCATCCGTGCTTGCCGGCAGCCGCCCATGCGTCCGCCAGCAGCCCCTCCGCGATGAGCACTCGAACTAGAACTTCGGCCGCTCCAAACACGTCCCATTCCGATTGCAGGCCAGATCTCCCAGCTCGGACGCTCAGTCCGGCAACGGCCTTGTCGCGGACGAGGATCTGCGCGTTGTCGTCACCAGCGGCAGATTTCAATCGCAGGTAAAGTTCAACGCTGGGTTCCCGACTGAACAGCTTCCAGAGCAGTTCGTTGGCGTCTTCATTTCGTCCGTTGCGCTGAAGCAGATCACAAGTAAGGAGAACCAAATTCTGGTCCGGCTCATCCTCAAATTTCCACAGCCCCTCTTCGGCCCATTTCAGCGCCTCCTGCTCCCGCCCCTTGTCGAGACAGAGCTGAGCAACGTCGAGATAGTGATACGCCGTCGACAGATCACTCGCCCGAATGGCGATGATCCCGTCAACATCACCGTCCCGTTCAGCAAAACGCTCCATCAGAGCTCGAAGCGCATATCCTTCGACGGGTTGATCCTCTGTTCGCCTCCCTCGTCGGGATTTCAGCTTTTGCCACCCTTCGGCTGCCAGCCTGCGATATTCAGCGAGCCCCGCCGCGCCGAGAACGTCGGCATAGGTCTCGCTCGCGCCAAAGAAGAACTCCCATTCGGAATTGACTTCGCGGGCAAACAGCGCGCGCGCCAATTCGATGGGATCAGGCTTTACCTGCTGGCAGGCGGTAAGATGAATTTCGCAAGCCCGTGCGTAGCAGGCTCCTCCGCCGCCATCGGAATCATCGACCTTGGTCAAGGCCTCGTCCATTCGCGCGAAGAGATGATCGAGCAGTTCAAGGACAAGCGACGCTCTCCCGCCTTCGAGCAGAACCGAAATGCGATTAAGGGTGCCATCAATCTGACGAGCCCAGTCTCGCATATCGCGATACTCGATGTAGCCGCGGACCCGGGTCGCGTCGGTGATGGCCCTCTTGAGTTGCGCGCTCAGCGTGGCATCATCGGCCGTGTCGAGCGCGACGGACAGTTGCAGTTCTTCAAGCAGCTTGGGGTCGCGCTCAGCGAGCCCAATAACCATCTCGACAAGACGATCGACACCCTTCGCGCGTAGATGATCACGAATCTTGCCAAGCCGGTTCGAAGCCTGTCCCGGTTCGCCCAGCTCCAGATCGTTGACCGTCAAGGCCACCGCTGTCAGATGCTTGCAGAAGCCCCGATCGGCGAAGGCCTAACAAGTACAATTGCCGGAGAAGCTTTTGCCTCGCCCAGTCAGCTCACAGCGATAGATTTCAGTACCATCCACCCGCGCAACCACGCGGGCCTCGCCGATCGTCATGATCTCCACCCGGCCATCCGCCTGATAAGCGCTGCCGCGAGCGAAGGTTTTGTCGCCAGCGGTCTCCCGCAGCGCGGCAATATCGAACCGGCCGGGCCGCGCCCCGGTTTCAATGTCGCGCGCGGAGCGTTTTGGAGATTGCATCACACGGGCTCTCTTGATCTCCGGGGATCTGGATGTCCCAGCATATCAACCCGTGTCGACCGCGACGAGTAGATGACGCCATCGTGACACCGGCGCGATGCGGCCGTGCTTTGTCTCGTTGACGGCCGCTGGATGCCCGCTCATCCTGACCGCGTTTCCCTAACTCATCCACCAGAGGAGCCGAACATGAGCAGCAAGCCGACGATCGTTCTGGTTCACGGATTCTGGGGAGGCGCGGCGCACTGGAGCAAGGTGATCGTCGCACTCTCGCGCAAGGGGCACACCGACCTGCAAGCGGTCGAGATGCCGCTGACCTCGCTCGCCGACGACGCCGAACGCCTGCGCAAGATGGTCAAGCAGCAGGCCGGCCCGACGCTGCTGGTCGGCCATTCCTATGGTGGCGCAGTCATCACCGAAGCCGGTGATCTTCCAAACGTCGTCGGCCTCGTTTACATCGCGGCCTTCGCGCCGGACGCCGGCGAGAGCCCCGGCGGCATCACCGCGGGCCTCCCACCGGCGGCGATTGCCAATGTCGCACCGGATAGCGACGGCTATCTCTGGATCAAGCCTGACAAGTTTCACGAGAGCTTCTGCCAGGATCTGCCCGCCGATGAAGCGCTGGTGATGGCAGTCACGCAGAAGGCACCGCTCGCCAGCACGTTCGGAGACAACGTCACCGCGCCGGCCTGGAGAAAGAAGCCGGTCTGGTACCAGATTTCCAGCGAAGACCGGATGATCAACCCCGACAATCAGAAGCGGATGTCGGAACGGATGAAGCCCCGCAAGATCATCACGCTCGCTGCCGGCCATGCCTCGCTGGCCTCGAAGCCGGACGAGGTGACCGCCTTCATCGACGAGGCCGCGGCCAGTCTGGCAAATGCGTAAGCACGCGCCTCCAAGCGATTCGGTGAGTTCGAAAGCGGCGTTACCGCAGCGCTGACCGGCACCATCCCTGCTGCTTTGGATCGGCGGCATCGGCACGGTCGTGTGGTTCTGTTCCAAGGTCCAGCGGCTGGAGTGAAGCAGCGCCCGGATACCGCAGCCCTTCGCCTCGCGGCATAGGAGCCATACCCGACGGGGCAACGCCCGCGCTTGCGGGCCGCGCCGCCCTCGCCCTAATCTTCGTCCACCGCGTCCAACGAGGCGCGGACAAGACATAACGATATAGGGAAGAGACGGCCCATGGCTCAGGAGAGCACCGCGCGCAAGGCTGCGCGCCCTGCCGAAACCGGAACGTTCGATGCCGTGGTGATCGGTGCAGGCTTCGCCGGCATGTACATGCTGCATCGGCTGCGCGGCCTCGGCTTCACCGCGCGGGTCTATGAGGCCGGCGGCGGCGTCGGCGGCACCTGGTACTGGAATCGCTATCCCGGCGCGCGTTGCGACGTCGAGAGCCTGCAATATTCCTTCTCGTTCTCCGAGGAACTCGATCAGGACTGGAGCTGGTCGGAGAAGTATTCTCCGCAGCCCGAAATTCTCGCCTACGCCAATCACGTCGCCGATCGCTTCGATCTGCGCAGCCAGATCGTGTTCGACACCCGCGTCACCGCGGCGACCTTCGACGAGCAGGCAGGCACATGGCTGATCGAGACCGACCGCGGCGACAGGGTCACCGCAAAGTTCTGCATCATGGCGGTCGGCTGCCTGTCGGCGCCGAACCGGCCGGCTTTCCCAGGCATGGCGGATTTCCGCGGGCCGATCTATCACACCGGCGAATGGCCGCATGAGGGCGTCGACTTCACCGGCCTGCGTGTTGGCGTGATCGGCACCGGCTCATCGGCGATCCAGTCGATCCCGATCATCGCGCAGCAGGCGTCCGAGCTCACGGTGTTTCAGCGCACCGCGACCTGGTCGGTGCCGGCATGGAACGAGCGGCTGTCGACGGAATATCTGAGGGAAGCCAAGGCGCATTATCCGGAGCTGCGCGCAAAAGCCCGTGCGCGCCCGACCGGCTTCTATTTCCAGTTCAACGCCCAGCCCGCCTTGCAGGCGAGCGAGCGGGAGCGCGAGCAGCAATACGAAGAAGCCTGGCAGCGCGGCGGCCTGCCCTTCCTCGGCGCGTTCGGCGATCTCCTGTTCGAGAAGGCCGCCAACGACACCATCGCCGATTTCGCGCGCGAGAAGATCCGCGGCATCGTCAAGGATCCCGCGACGGCTGAGCTGCTGTGCCCGCGAAACGTGTTCGGCTGCAAGCGGCTCTGCGTCGACACCAATTATTTCGAGACCTACAATCTGCCGCATGTGAAGCTGGTCGACGTGTCGACGACGCCGATCGATCGCTTCACGACGGAAGGCATTATCGTCGACGGCACCGAATACAGGTTCGATGCGATCGTCTCCGCCACCGGCTTTGCCGCCATGACCGGCTCGTTCGACAAGATCGCGATCACCGGCCGCGGCGGGCAGACGCTGGCCGAGAAATGGCGGGCCGGCCCGCGCGCTTATCTCGGCCTCGCCTCCGAGGGCTTTCCGAACCTGTTCATGATCACCGGGCCCGGCAGCCCGTCGGTGCTCGCCAGCATGATCCAGGCGATCGAGCAGCATGTCGATTGGCTGGCGGATTGCATCAGCCATATGCGCGACATCGGCGCCGGCACGATCGAGGCGGCCCGCGACGACGAGGACGCCTGGGTCGCCCATGTCAACGACGTCTCCACGGTCTCGCTGCGCTCGACTTGCAGCTCCTGGTATGTCGGCGCCAACATCCCGGGCCGTCCCCGCGTGTTCATGCCCTATATCGGCGGCTTCCCGATCTATGTGCAGAAGTGCAATGAGGTGATGAACTCGGGTTACGACGGCTTCGTGCTGCAGGGCGGGCGCAACGGCAACGCGCCGCCGCAGGTGCGTTTCACCGAGCGCTGGCAGGTGCCGCTCGACATCGAGGTGATCTCGCCGGCCGCGGTCGCCGCGAAGCGGGTTCCCGTGGTCTGAGTGCCGGCGGTATCCCCACCGGGATTGCGCATGATAGTGTCGCGCCGGTCCGCGTTTCAAACCGCGGGCCGACGGGGAACATGGCCGACACAGCATTGCAGGGATTGATCGAGCGGATCGGCGCCGACCATGTGGTGCGCCGGCTTGGGATCGAGGCCGCGCACGAGAAGCAGCTGTTCGGTCAGGGCACGCTGGTGTTCAATGTCGAGAACTGGAAGCTGGCGCCGCGGATCATCGAGACCGCGCTCAAGGTGACCGGCCTCCATGGCCGCGCGCGGCGCAATGCCGATAGGGTCGAGGTGCGGCGCAATCTGGTGACGTCGGCGCGGCTGCCGGTGGCCTTCGACGGCTTCACCATCCTCCAGCTCAGCGATCTCCACGCCGACATCAGCCAAGGCGCGATGCGGCATCTGATGGACATCGTGCGCGATATCACCTGCGATATCTGCGTTTTCACCGGCGACTACCGCGGCAAGACGTATGGGCCGTTTGAAGCGAGCCTCGCGCTGATGCGAGATCTGTGCGCGCGGATCAAGCTGCCGCTCTACGGCATCCTCGGCAATCACGACAGCATCCGCATGACGCCGGCACTGGAGGCGATGGGCATCAGGATGCTGTTCAATGAGCAGGAGCCGATCACGCGCGATGGCGCGACGATCCATCTCGCCGGAATCGACGACGCGCATTTCTACCGCACCGACGACACCGCAAAGGCTGCCGCGGCGATCCCGCGCGATGCATTCTCGATCCTGCTGGCGCATACGCCGGAATCCTACCGCGCGGCGGCGGCGGCCGGCTTCGATCTGATGCTGAGCGGCCATACCCATGGCGGCCAGCTCTGCCTGCCCGGCGGCATCGCGATCAAGCTGGAGGCGCGGCTGCCGCGCCGGATGGGCAGAGGCGCCTGGTGGTTCGGTGAACTTGTCGGTTACACCTCGGCCGGCGCCGGCACCAGCCTTGCGCCGGTGCGGCTGAATTGCCCGGCCGAGATCACCGTGCACACGCTGCGGCGGGCCGGTTGAGCTCACCCCGCCCGTACAGACGTAGGATGGGTAGAGCGCAGCGAAACCCATCGTTCTCGCACGCGGAACGGTGATGGGTTTCGCTTCGCTCTACCCATCCTACGAACTACGAACTGCCGTCGCAGGCGCCCATTGCCAAAATATCGAAAACAACCCCATGCAAAGTAGCCGGGGGCTGCCCGGACGTCGCAAGGAAAGACGCATGGCCGGTAGCCAGATGCAGTCGCCCTGCGGTAAGGACGGGAAGACGGCGTAGCGGAGGTCTCAATTGCCCTTCTTCGCGTTCGCGCTCTGCTCGTTCACCGTGCAGGTGATCAGCAGCGTGTAGCCGCGCGCATTCTTGGCAATCTCGGCGGTTTCCTTCTTCATCTCCTCGCGCCACTCGGCGGTCCGGTACGCCACCGCGCTGTTGTCGAGAAAGTCGCGCAGCGCGCCGGTCTTGATCGCGAAGTTGATGTTCTCCGGGATGGTCCCCGTCGCCCGCGCCATCCTGACCGCGTCGAGCTTGGCAGCCACCACGCCGACCACCGCGCCGGTAAGATCGAACAGTGGACCGCCGCTGTTGCCGGGCTGCACCGCGGCGCTGATCTGCAGATGACGGGTATCGTTGAGGATGCCGCTCAACGAAGAGACAATGCCCGTGGTGACGGTGAAATCGGATGTCAGCAATCCGTGATAGGGATAGCCGATCGCCACCACGCCGTTGCCGACCAGGATGGGGTTTTGCCTGAGGCTGACGACATCCTTGAACGGGGTCGGCGCCTGCAGCAACGCGAGATCATTGGTCTCGTCATCGGACACCAGGCGCAGCTTGACCGGCGCCTCGCCGCTCAGGTTGCCCGTGATCTCGCTGCAGCCGCCGACAACATGGTGATTGGTGACGACGTGGCCGCTGCTGCTGACCACAAAGCCGGTCCCCGTCCCTGATCTGGCCTGTTTCTGCGTGGGCCCCGGAGCCGCCTGCTGCGGCGGCGCAGCCGCGGGCTTTGTCGCGACGGCGAACTCGCCGGCATTGGCGACGCCGTTCTTCTTCACCGAGACGACGCAGTTGAGCAGTGCCGGCAGCAGCTGCGCGGTCTGATTGAGGTTGAACTGAAACAATTGTCCCTGCGCGAAGGCGGTCATCTGGCGCGCCTTGCGGAACTGGTTGATCAGCGCCGAGTTCACCGGCATCTCGACATTCACGAGCTGCGTGCCGAGCGGCATGCCGTAGACGTTGAAGGCCGGCTGGCCGTCGAAGGTCAGCGCGAGCGGAAAGGCCTCGCCCGCCGTCAGGCGCCAGCTCTCATGGGCAAAGCCGAGCCGCCAGCTGCCATTCTCGGCGATCGACACCATGAAGAAGATGCCGCTTTGATACGTGGTGCCCGCCGAGCAATGCGTGAAGGCGCCGTTCTTGTCGTTGGTGAAGGCGCCGCCTTTCCAGTTGCCGACGCTGATCGAACCGTAGGGACCGCGCGCGCTCGACGGAGTTGCAGACGCAAACAGCCATGCGGCTGCAACGACCGCCCAGACCGCAACTCTCATGACGCACACTCCCCAGCCACAACCCATCATAGGAGGCGGAGAAATTCATCCGCAAGTGGAGCGCGGCTTGGACTTTGGTCCTGCAGCCACGCAAGCCCGCCGCGGATGAGGCCATCGCCACACCCTCAGGTTATAGAACCTATGTTCCTATTTTGTTCCTATGTCAATCGAGGTGCCGTCCGTATTCAAGCCCCATGTCCTGAGTTGGATTTCGGAGTGTCCTAATTCGGATTAAGCGAACGGAAACCAAGGGTTGGCCGTTGTTCTCGGTAGAGCTACTGAGGCGGTTTGGTGAATGTTCTGCCCACGGCGAACATTCGTGGGTGAACGGACCGGAATGATCCGGATAGGCCCATCAAGAGTTCTTTAAAGTGGCCCTGCGACGATCCTCAGCATTGGCTGAATGAGCTTAAGGATTGCCCATTCATGAAAGGGCTGTTTATTGCAATAAGCGTCATCGCCGGCCTTTTCATCGGCGATCAACACTTCAACCACGGTCAATACACGGACGCCGTGCAGCGCATGGTTGCTCAGATGAGGCATTCTTTCGGAATATAAGGCCGCCTCAATTGAACGGAGTGCCAGTCGCTCTTAGTGCGATTTATATGCCGTGATGATTTGGGCGAATTCGTCGTCATCATCGACGGTCACTAAACCGATGACCATCCAGCCTGCGCACAAGCCGAGAACCATCAACGTCATCTTTAGCCACGGTCTCATAAAAGCTAATATGCTCCGAGAACCAGCTATTTTCCACCCCACCGGTCGTTTGGTGCTCTCCGTATTAGGCCCCAGTGGGCCATTGGATGTTCTGGCCCCATCAATTTCCATGGTCGCCATCTGTTCTTGATCTAGCTCAACGAGCGGAACAACGGCGGCATCCGGGGATTCACCGTGGGTGAACCGAGTTTCCTTGGCCTGATTTTGATTTGAGCGCTAAAGTGCGCACGCTCGCTCGAAACACCTTTGAGGGGAGAGTCATGAAGTCAATTTTCAGAATTGCTTTGGCCTTAGCTATTTTTGCCGGTTCCACCGCGACCTATGCGCAGACCTCAACCACACAGAAGGCCGCGACCGGCCAAAAGGGCGCCGCTAAAAACGCGAAACGAACTTCCATGCATGATGGCTGCCATAGCAGGGCGGCCCAAATGTCGGGAAAGCCTTGCCATTAACGTAAAGGAGGCCGCCTCAGTTGGTGGCCTCTTCCTCGTCCTGTTCGGCCAAAATCTCTTTGTCGAGTTCGAGTTTCTTAATCAGCCCGTTCGATTTCCTTGACGCCGATCTGTCCGTCACGAGCAAGCAGAAACTGGCATCCTTCGCCAAAAGCCCTGTTGTTAGTTCGCGTTCGCCAGCCATCAGCATAACCTTTCCTTGACCTACTGGCGCCGCTTGGAGAGGGGACGCGGACGATGGGCGCTGCGACGCAGCCCCATCCATTTCGCTCTCTTCCCCGGCCACGCCCGGCCTCAACCTCGTCGATCACAAGTCGCCCGGCGATCTCATCACGTAAAAAGAAACGGCCCCAGCGAGGCATCGGGCCGGGGCCGAGTTGCACTTTGGTCGTCCCAGCGCTCGTCCAGCGCCGGGCATGCGGCAACGGCAGTCGCCCTTCCCGTGTCCCAAATGAAATGGCCGCAGCATCCCGTGTGAATCAAAAGGGGCCGCACCAAAATGCGGCCCCCGCTGAACAGCCACTCAAAATGCCCCTGCCTCTCAGCAGAGGGCTGTAGCTCTCGCCAATATTTAGACTTTTAACGGTGTTGTGGATTCCGGGTCATAACGGATCTGTTTTCAGGTGTCCTAATTCCCCCGCTGCGAGTGTCCTAACTAGAATAGGACAGCACCTCAATCGGGGTGCTGTCCCGTATTTAAGCCTCGTGTCCTGAGTTGGATTTCGGAGATTACTGAGCAAGAATTTCCAAAGAAACAGCCCCAGCACCCTTGGAGGGTAGTGCTGGGGCCGTTCTCATTGCTGTCGCCGAGCCGCCGCTGTCGGTAATCGGGCTAGCCCCTCTGGGCCTCAAAAAATTGTCCTTAATGAAACCTTCCCTGCCCAAGTGAGGCGAATGATCCAATCAAAGCGTGAGCCAGTCAATTAACTTGCGTAAATCAAAGGTAAAGAAGTCGTCCGGATGCTTAACGGGCCGGGCCGGGTGTCCTAATTTCCGGCTGCGAGTGTCCTAACTAGGACAGCACCTCAATTGGGTCCTGTCCGTATTTAAGCCTCGTGCCCTAAGTTGGATTTCGGAGTATCCTAATTCAGAATAAGCGACGGAAACCGCAACTCGGTCAATGTTCTCAGTGGGACAACCGAGACGGCCATCGGATGTTCTGGCTCCATCAATTTGCATGGGACACCATTCGTTCTTGATCTAAGTCAATGAGCAGAACAGAGGGGCATCCGGGGTTCTCCGTGGGTGAACGGAGTTCCAGCCAGCCTGTTCGCTGCTTTCGTCCCCCTTAGCATTCCACACGGAATACCCCGCCATCGCAGGGGTTGGAAGCTGAGGGAGGTCGAGCAAGCCATGGAAAGCGAAAGCACGCCTTCAAGGCCGGGTGAAGCCGCATGGGAAGCGTTGACATTCGATGAGCCGGTCAACGTCGCGCTAGCCATCTGGGCGGCGCTATTGGTGGCCCACGTCATCGCGGCGTCGGTGTATTATTGGCGGGAGCAGCGCAGCCCGGAATGGTTGGCCGCACTTGCGGTTTTGGCATACTTGCCGATCTTGGTGCCGATCGTCTGTCTTGGCCTTGTCTTTAAATATCTGATCCGGCCGCTGATCGGAAAAATAAGACTGTTTCGGCGAAGGTCCGATATCAAAGGCGTCGTTGAGTAAGGCCGCCTCAGTCATGGCGTCCTATCTCCAGACAAATCGCTACAAGGCGCTCGGGCTCGCCACTTCCGTAGAAACACGGCCCCAGTGCCAGGGGACACTGAGACTACGGCAAGGTCCCGCGTTTACGCGAACAGAAGCCACGCTATGCTGGCAAGAAGCCCGATGAACGACATTGCCAAAACGCTGGCGAAGGCAATCTCCACACCGTCTATCCGCTCAGAATGCAATCGCATCAAACCGCCCTCCGGCGAAAAGGGATCGAAATTCTTTAACCGATTGCAGGTGTCCTGGTTCCTTGCAGCGAGTGTCCTAGCCAGGACAGCACCTCAACCCGGACACTTCCCGTTCGCCGCGAAGACGGGGGTACTGCGGCTCCTCAACCGAGGAGCGCGGCGTGCCAGGAGCCATCTCGACCAGCTATGTCGAACGTCAGAACCTCACGCTGCGGATGACGCAGAAGCGGTTTGCTCGCTTCACCAATGGCTTCTCAAAGAAGCTAGATCACCACGCCGCAGCCGTGAGCCCGAACGTGGCTCATTGCGCGCCGCTCCCCTCCTCTAGGTCGGCGGCCTAAAGAAACGGCCCAGCGAGGGAGTGCCTACGGCGTCAGGCGCGCTGAGCGCCCTCAGCCCATTTGGCCCTGTTGGCGATCACTGCGAGCCGCCTATTAATTCCGGCTTCGGTCCGGCGCATATGATCCGCTATCAGCCGATGATCCAGCCCAGCTTCATGCAACGCGACCAACAAGCGCTCCTCGATCTCAGTCCAACTCTTGAACCGGTTCGCACGCATTCGACAAGGCCCGCCTTGGAGCTCAAACAAACGGCCCCAGCACTCGGCAAGGAGGCTGAGGCCGAGGAGCGCCCGTGGGGTAGGGAAAGATTCTGGACACCCCCGCGTGAGCTAGAACCTCGATGGCACGGAAGGGCATTTGCATATGTGAATGAGTGTCCTGATTTCCCCAGGCAAGTGTCCTAACTAGAACAGCACCTCAACCCGGACATTTCCCGTTCGCCGCGAGGGCGGACGCTATTGCTGTTCCCCAACCGAGGAGCGCGCCGGCGGATTTGGTTCGCTGAACCAGTACCAGGATGCGAGGGCATGGACGCCGACGCCGATCAGGAAAATGCCTGCATAGAGCTCGACTGCATGATTCATCGCCAGCAGGCGGGCATGCGGCGCGGCACCCTGGCCCTGGTAGACCCAGCACCAGTGCCCCACGGCGACGATGCCAACGCCGAGCGCGGCGGCGGCTCGGCCGAATGCATTCATCCTCACGCGATGGTCTCCCAACTCGCCCGGCCCGGCAAAAATACCGGGCGAAGCTGACGCGGACCTGACGTGGGACGGGAGGCGTGTAGCCCGGATGCAGCGCAGCGAAATCCGGGATGATCCCCGAGCGGCACGAACCCCGGATTGCGCTTCGCTCCATCCGGGCTACGGTTCTTCTCCTTCCCCCTGAAAGGGGGAAGGTCGGGATGGGGGTCAGCCGCAGGCGACGCTGCAAGCGGAGAGAGCAGATCCCCACCCGCTTTGCTCTGCGCGCAAAGCGCCCCCCCTTTTCAAGGGGAGGTGAGAATGCGTGGCCCGGATGGAGCGCGGCGAAATCCGGGATAGTCCCCGAACGGCACGGGCCCCGGATTGCGCTTCGCTGCATCCGGGCTACGGCTCTTCTCCTTCCCCCTGAAAGGGGGAAAGGTCGGGATGGGGGGCAGCCACAGGCGACGCTGCAAGCGGAGAAAGCAGATCCCCACCCGCTTTGCTCTGCGCGCAAAGCGACCTCCCCTTTTCAAGGGGAGGTGAGAATGCGTGGCCCGTCTCAGCCGTTCCTGAACGCGTAGGCGTAGCCGTTGAGCGCCGGCGCGCCGCCGAGATGGGCGTAGAGCACCTTCGATCCGGCGGGGAAATAACCCTTCTGCACCAGATCGATCATGCCCTGCATCGACTTCCCCTCGTAGACGGGGTCGGTGATCATGCCTTCCAGCCGCGCGCTGAGGCGGATCGCCTCCTTGGTCTCCTCCGACGGCACGCCGTAAGCCGGATAGGCATAGTCCTCGATCAGCACGACATCGTCCTCGACGATGTCGCGGCCGAGCTCGACCAGCTTTGCGGTGTTCTGCGCGATCGACAGCACCTGCGCCTTGGTCTGCGCGGGGGTGAACGAACCGTCGATGCCGATCACGTTGCGCGCGCGCCCGTCGGCGGCGAAGCCGACCAGCATGCCGGCATGTGTCGAGCCGGTCACCGTGCAGACGACGATGTAGTCGAACTTGACGCCGAGCTGGCGCTCCTGCGCGCGCACCTCTTCGGCGAAGCCGACATAGCCGAGCCCGCCATATTTGTGCACGGAGGCGCCGGCCGGAATCGCATAGGGCTTGCCGCCCGCCGCCTTCACTTCCTCGGTCGCCTGCTCCCAGCTCTTGCGGATGCCGATGTCGAAGCCTTCGTCGACCAGCCGCACATCCGCGCCCATGACGCGCGAGAGCAGGATGTTGCCGACGCGATCATAGACCGCGTCCTCATGCGGCACCCAGCTTTCCTGCACCAGCCGGCACTTCATGCCGATCTTGGCCGCGACCGCCGCAACCATGCGGGTGTGGTTCGACTGCACGCCGCCGATCGAGACCAGCGTGTCGGCGTTGGAGGCGATCGCGTCGGGGATGATGTATTCGAGCTTGCGCAGCTTGTTGCCGCCATAGGCCAGCCCGGAATTGCAATCCTCGCGCTTGGCGTAGAGCTCGACCTTGCCGCCGAGATGCTTTGACAGCCGATCGAGCTTCTCGATGGCGGTCGGCCCGAATGTGAGCGGATAGCGCGCGAACTTCTCCAGCATGCTGGTATCCTCATTGGTGGTCTAGAACGGCGGCCACAGCTATCACCCCTGGCGCGAAAGGTGCTCTCTAACTCGGCTTGAGGAGTTACCGGAAATTGCTGGATTTGCCACGTATGATATGTTTTCTCTCACAAAACTGCTCAATCGCGAGAGATTCTTCCATGTCCGCCCGACTCGACCGCATCGACCTCAAGATGTTGAGATTGCTGCAGAAGAACGGCCGGCTCGGCAATGCCGAGCTGGCCGAGCAGGTCGGCGTCAGCCCCGCGACTTGCCATCGCCGGACGCAGGCGCTGTTCGACGAGGGGTATCTCAGCGGCGTCCGCGCCATGGTGGCGCCGCGCAAGCTCGGCAAGGGCACGCTGGTCATGGTCGGCGTCGTGCTCGACCGCTCGACGCCGGAAAGCTTTGCGAGCTTCGAGCAGGCGGTGGCGAAACTCAAATGCGTGCTCGACTGCCACCTCGTCGCCGGCGATTTCGACTACTTCCTCAAGATCCGCGCCGGCGACGTCGACGACTTCAAGCGCATCCATGGCGATCAGCTGATCGCGCTGCCCGGCGTGCGGCAGACCCGCACCTTCTTCGTCATGAAGGAGGTGGTGGACAATGCGGCGCTGGAGTTTTGAACGTGATCCCGGCACAGGCCAGGCGCCGTGAGCCGCCAGGTCGGCCGGCCTGCCCGAGAGAAGTAATCCCTTCATCCGACTTGATGGCCAGCGCAAACCGGCGCAGTCTGTGCCGGAATCCCCGCGGGGTGCGGGATCGCGCGCGCGGACGCGCGGGGGCATTGATCCGCGGATGACAATCATGAACGCCACGGCGATCCGACTGGTCATTCCGTTGCTGGCACTTGCCGCCGGCGGCACGGCAGCGCTCGTCTTCGGCATCCGCCAAACCCAGCAAATCCTGGGCGGGAACACGCCTTTGACGGCGACGGCACCATCCGCGCCAGCGGCTCCGGCGCGAGGCCAAGACGCGCGAAACCAGGACAAGACTGCGCTGGCAAAGACGCAAAGCGAGACCGCTGCCTTGGCCGAGGCGCTGGCAGGGCCGCCGCCGGCACCAGGCGGCGACGCGGTGCCGGAGTTCGACGTCGTCAACATCGAGCCGACCGGCGAGACCGTTGTCGCCGGCCGGGCGCACCCGGGCACGACGGTGGAACTGCTGCGCAATGGCGAGGTGCATGATCGCGTCGTGGCGGACAAGTCGGGCCAGTTCGTCATGGTCCCGCGCCCGCTTCCGCCGGGAAACTATGACTTGACCCTGCGCATGACGCGTGACGGCAAGCAGGTGACCTCCACGCAAAGCGTGGCGGTGGCGCTCGAGGCTGCGACAAGGGAGCGGCCGATGGTGGCGCTGATGGCACCTGACAAACCGGTCCGCGTGCTGTCGCAACCTGCGGCCACGGCGCCGGCGGCCGGGAAAGTGGCCATCGAGGCCGTCGAGACCGAACCGGACGGCAAGCTCCATGTGAGCGGTCAGGCAGCTCCCGGCGCGACCGTCAGGCTCTATCTCAACGGCAGCTTGATCACGTCCGCGACAGCCGACGAGAAGGGGCACCTCTCGGTCACGATCAACAAGGGCGTGACCGCCGGCAACTATCAGGTGCGGCTTGACGACGTCGACCCCACCTCCGGCAAGGTCCGCGCGCGTGCCGAGGTGCCGTTCAACGTTCCGGACACGATGACGACCGCATCGATCCCGGCATCGCCAACCTCGTCCGCCCGTGCGGATATGGCCAAACCGCAGCTCGCCGCGGCGGCAACCGCCACCGCATCTGATGTGAAGTCCCCCTCCGCCGTGATCGTGCCGAAGATCACGACGACCACCGTCGCCCGCGGCGACAGCCTGTGGCGGATCAGCCAGCGCGCATTCGGCGCCGGACAGCGCTACGCCGTGATCTATCGGGCCAACTCGCAGCAGATCCGCAATCCCAATTTGATCTATCCCGGCCAGGTCTTCGTCGTGCCGGCAAGGTGAGACCGGCCTTCCGTCAACGGTCACTTGCAACGGTCACTTGCCGGGGGATTTCAGGAACGCCACGATCCTGGCGCGATCCTCCGCCGAGCGCACGCCGGTATACGGCTTCATGCCGTTGCCCGACACCACGGCCTCGGGATCCTCGATGAAGCGCAGCAGCGTGCTCTCATCCCAGACGATGTCGGATGATTTCATCGCCTCCGAATAAGGAAAGCTCGCAACCGATCCGGCCTTGCGGCCGACGACATTGTGCAGGTTCGGGCCGGCGCGGTTGTCGCCGTCCTTGATCGTGTGGCAGGTGCGGCAGGAATTGTTGAACGCCTGCTCGCCGGACACGCCGGCATCCTGACCATGGGACGGCGACAGCGCCAGCGACATCAACCCGCAAACGACGACGATGAATCCCGGCCGCATCGATCACTCCGTCGGCAATTGCGCCAGGCAAACAGGCGCGCGCAGCACCACGTCTCGGGTGCCATGCGGTCAACGCAGAGGCAGCGTGAAAGGTCCGCTCGCGGCAGGCCCCACATCTGGCGCAGGCGCGCGCACCGCACTAGATGTGCTGCCATGCAACACCCCGCCCTGCAGGATTTCGTCGCCGGCCACCAGCGCTTGTTTGTCCTGACCGGGGCCGGCTGCAGCACCAATTCCGGCATTCCCGATTACCGCGACAGCGATGGCAACTGGAAGCGGACGCGCCCGGTCACCATCCAGGCGTTCTTGGGCGAGGCGGCGACGCGGCAGCGCTATTGGGCGCGCAGCATGGTGGGCTGGCGGCGGTTCGGCCGCGCGGCGCCGAATGGCGCGCATCGCGCGCTGGCCAAGCTCGAACAGCAAGGGCGCTGCGAGCTGCTGCTGACCCAGAATGTCGATCGCCTGCACCAGGCCGCCGGCAGCCGGCGCGTGATCGACCTGCACGGCCGATTAGACGTGGTGCGCTGCCTCGGCTGCGGCGCGACGATGCCGCGCGAACAATTCCAGGACGAGCTCGCGCGGCTGAACCCCGCCTGGCTCACGCTCGATGCCGCCGACGCCCCCGATGGCGACGCCGATCTCGAGCAGGATTTTTCGTCGTTCGTGGTGCCGGCCTGCGAGGCCTGCGGCGGCGTGCTGAAACCCGATGTGGTGTTCTTCGGCGAGAACGTACCGCGCGATACGGTCGCGTCAGCGCAGGCGCATCTCGAGCAGGCCGACGCCGTGCTGGTGGTCGGCTCCTCGCTGATGGTCTATTCCGGCTTTCGCTTCGTCCGGATGGCAGAGCAGCGAGGCCTGCCGATTGCCGCCGTCAATCTCGGCCGCACCCGAGCCGACGAGCTGCTCACCCTCAAGATCGAGGATAGTTGCGAGACGGCGCTGGCGTTTTTGTTGTAAGCCGCTGCTCTCTCCACGTCATTGCGAGGAGCGATAGCGACGAAGCAATCCATCGTTCCGCGGAGGGATGCTTCGCTGCGCTCGCAATGACGATGGGCCAGGTTATCGCACTACGCGCGATGGCGCGGCGCCTTGGCCATCGGCATGTTGGCGTTCCAGTGCGTCCAGCTGACGCTGGCGAGGCTGCCGAGATCCGTCGCCAGCGGACGACGGGTGCGGCGCTCGTACTCGGCGATGCAGCGGCCCGACTCGCCGATCTTGCGCTGCAACTCGTCGATCGTCATCTGCGTCGCGCGGCCGCAATTGGCCTTGCCGAGCTGATCGGCCTCGATCGCCTTCAACGCCGCCCGCAGCTTCTTGAGCTGCGCGCGCTGCCAGGCAATGTGACTATCGCTGTCTGCCGTCATGTGGCCGCCACCATCTTTGATCGTTGCACGCCATTGGGAACCTCGATGTCGACCTCGAGCATCGAGACAAACTTGCCGCGGTCCATCCGGACCACGACCTTGTCGGGGTCGACGTCGATATGCTTGGAAACCACGCTCAGGATTTCCGAACGGAGTGTCTCCAGGAGATCGGGCGCGCCGGTCCGGCCACGCTCATGCGAAAGCAGGATCTGCAACCGCTCCCGCGCGACGGGCGCCGATGCGGCGCGGCCGCCGAACAGCCGCATTACGTTCATCATGCCGCCCTCCGTCGCAGTAGCCGATCCATCAGCCCCTTGCGTTGAACCGGCACGGTCATCTCCACCGCCTCGCCCATCAGGCGGCGTACCGCGTCGGTATAGGCCCGCGCCGGCGCGCTGCTTGCTGCGTTCAGCGTGACCGGACAGCCGACATTGGAAGCGCGCAGCACGTCCTGGCTTTCCGGGACGATGCCGAGCAAGGGGGTCGCAAGGATTTCCAGGATATCGTCGATCGAGAGCATCTCGCCGCGCGCGGCGCGGCCGGCATCATAGCGGGTGACCAGAAGATGCTTCTCGACGCGCTCGCCGCGCTCGGCGCGGACCGTCTTGGAATCAAGCATGCCGATGATGCGGTCGGAGTCGCGCACCGACGACACTTCCGGATTGGTGACGATGACGGCTTCGTCGGCGTAGCGCATCGCGAGCGTCGCGCCGCGCTCGATGCCGGCCGGGCTGTCGCACAGGATCCAGTCGAACTTGGTCTTGAGGTCGGCGATCACGCGCTTGACGCCCTCTTCGCTCAGCGCGTCCTTGTCGCGGGTCTGCGACGCCGGCAGCAGCCAGAGATTCTCCAGCCGCTTGTCGCGGATCAGCGCCTGCGGCAGCTTGGCGACGCCCTGCACCACGTTGATGAGGTCGAACACCACCCGCCGCTCCGCGCCCATCACCAGATCGAGGTTGCGCAGGCCGACGTCGAAATCGATGACGACGACGTTCTGACCCATTTGCGCGAGCGCCGCGCCGAGCGCGGCGGTTGAGGTCGTTTTGCCGACCCCGCCCTTCCCAGACGTCACGACCAATACCTTGGCCATTCTCTCTCTCCTTGTGGTCGGTCAGTTCAAAGGTGTGATGCGCAGCATTTCGCCCTCGAGCCACGCCTGGGCGGGCCGGTTGCGCAAGCTGTCGGCGATTTCGTCCGCGGTCTGGTAGTAGCCGTCGATCGCGAGCAGCTCGGCCTCGATCCTCTGGCAGAAGATGCGGGCCGCCGAATTGCCGTTGATGCCGGCCATCGCGCGGCCGCGCAGCGTGCCGTAGACATGGATCGAGCCGCCGGCGACGATCTCGGCGCCGGAGCCGACCGAGCCGAGCACGGTGACGTCGCCCTCGGCGAACACGATCGACTGGCCGGAACGAACCGGGCTCTCCAGCAGCAGCGACGGCAACTTGGTCTTGTCCTTGTCCTTGTTTTTTTCCTGCGCCTGCGGCTTCTGCGGCTCGACATGGGTGATCGCGCAGGCCCGGCCGCCGGTCAGAAGCGGCGGCATGTTGGCGCCGAGCTTCGCTTCGTCGACCCCCTCGATGCCGAGGATGCGGATGTTGCGTTCAGCGAGGCTGCCGATCAGATGCGCGATCGCGGTCTGGCTGAGATCAACCGCCGAAAGGTCGAGCACGATGGGCTTGCCGGTGAAGAAGCCCGGCGACTTCGCCAGCGTCGCGTCGATCTCGGCCAGCCAGGACACCACAGGCACGACCGGCGAGAAAACGAACGCAACGTAGGAACGGCCGCGCATGCGGACCTGCTGACGTGCGACCTGTTGAGTTGCGTCCATCGCCCCTGACTCAGTTGTCTTGTCGAATGGTTAACAATCGGACCGCATGGTTAATCAAAGGTTAACGCGGTCAGGGTTTTCACCGATTTGAACAGCACTCGCCCCGGGACCCCGAAACGCGCTTCGGCGTTTGAACAGGTGGAATTGGGGGAGATACGGCCGCGTTTTTGAGCTGGATCAATTTTCTTCGCGCCAGACGGGGCTATCATTCCGAGCAAGCGTTTACAGACCACGTCATGACCCACTCCAGCTGGATTGAGATCCTGCGGTGCCCGAAATGCCGACGCACGGGCCACGCTGAGCTGTCCGAGGTCGCCCCGCTTCGCAACCGAATTGTCCGGGTCTCGGAGGAATTCGAAGTTCGCCCCGACGAGCGCGGCGACGATTTCCAGTGCCGAGCGTGCAAGCTGCCAGCCCTGCCATGACAGATGCTTTGGCTCGCAGTTGCCCGTCACGTCAGAAAACGTCATCAAATCAAATAATTGCAGCTATTCCGCCTTAATATTCGCCGACTTGACGATCGGCCACCACTTCTCGACCTCGGCAGCCTGATGGCTGCGCAGCGCGTCGGGGCCCTGTCGGTCGGGCAGCGGGATCTCCTGGCCGAGCTCGGCGAAGCGTTGCCGGACGGCAGGCTCGGCAAGCGCCGATATCACCGCATTCGACAGGATCGACACGACGTCAGCGGGCGTGCCTTTCGGCGCCCAGATGCCGTGCCAATAGGCGATATAGAGACCCGGCAATCCGGCTTCATCGACCGTCGGAATCTCCGGCGCCGATGCAAGCCGCGACGACTGGGTCACCGCAAAAGCCTTCACGGTCCCGCTCTTCACCTGCGGCAGCGAGTTCGAGGCCTGATCGAACATGATGTCGATATGCCCGGCCATCAGATCGTTCAGCGCCGGACCGGCGCCGCGATACGGCACGAAGGAGAAGTTCGCGCCGGTCAACTGCTGGAAGAACACGCCGGCGACATGCGCGCCGGATCCCGGGCCCGCGGTGCCCGCCGTCGCCTTGCCGCCATTGGCCTTGAGCCAGCCGATCAGCTCCTTCAGGTCCTTCGCCGGCAGATCGGGCCGGCCGATGATGAGCTGCGGCCCGCTGGCGATCAGCGCGATCGGCCCGAATTCGCGCACATCATATTGCAGTTGGTAGATCGCGCCGTTCAGGCAATGCGTGCCCCAATGCCCGATCGTGATCGTGGTGCCGTCCGGTGTCGCACGCGACACGCGCAGGCCTGCGACGGTGCCGGAGGCGCCGGTGACATTCTCGATGATGACGGGATGGCCGAGCGTGCCGCGCATATATTCGGCGAGGATCCGCGCCAGCACATCGGTCGGCCCGCCGGCGGCGAACGGCACGATCATGGTGACCGGGCGCGCGATGGTCTCCGCGCGAGCGCTGATCGATGCCACCGGCAGCGTCGCCGCGCCGAGTGCGAGCTGCAGGAATGGCCGGCGAGACATGTTGGGCATCTGCGTTCCCCCTCATCTGTCATAGAGCCGGCATCGTCGGGCGGTCCAGCCTGAAGACGCGACGTCCCCCATTCGCTCGCTAGAAGCTCCAGCCCTTCGACGTGGCCCAGTCCAGCATGAATTGCTCGGTCTCGCGCCCGGCATCGGCGAGCCATGCGGTGAAGTCTGCGATGGCCCCGGCGCTTTCATTGTCGGCGAGATAGAACGAGCGGTATTCGCGCTTGCGCAGGCCGAGGTCGCCGAACGGCAGGCAGAGCTGGCCGGCCATCAGCTCGTCGATCACGAGAAACAGCGGAAACAGCCCGATGCCGATGCGCTCGATTGTCGCCTGCAGGGCGAAGAACATCTGCTCGAACCGCAGCGTCTCCTGATCCGCGCTCATCTCGCCGCCGGCCTGGGCGAGCCAGCGCGGCCAGTCATAGGGCTCGGTCAAATAGGTGATGAGGGTGTGATGCCGCAGATCATCGGGGGTGGCGAGCCGCCCGCGGCTCAAGAGATCGACATGGCAGACCGGTGCGATCAGCTCGGTCATGAAGTGCTGCGACATCCAGCCGACCGGCTCGCCGACATTGCCGCGGATCGCGACGTCGAATGAACGGTCGTTGACGTTGAGCGGCCCGATCGAGGTCAATAGTCGCAATTCGACATCGGCGCGCATGCGCTGGAACGACGCGATGCGGCGGATCAGCCAGCGCATCGCAAAGGTCGGCGGCGCGCTGACGCGCAGCACCGACGGCGAGCCGTATGCCTTCATGTCCATCGAGGCGAGCGCCAGCCGATCGAGGATGGCCGTGACCTCGCGATAGTAGATCTGCCCGGCGGCGGTCAGCGTCAGTTGCGAGGGGGCACGGCGAAACAGCTTGACGCCGAACCAGTCCTCGAGAAGCGCGACCTGGCGGCTGACGGCGCCGTGGGTGACGAGCAGCTCTTCGGCGGCCTTGGTGAAGCTGACGTGCCGCGCGGCCGCCTCGAATGTTCGCACCGCGTTCAGCGGTGCCAACTTTCTCATGGTCGTGTCGCGTCTCCGGATGCATCAGGAAGATAGCGTGGCGGCGTCCGGATTGTCGAGGGCGCGGACGAATTGGGCGCGGTCGAGGTCGCCTTCCCAGCGCGCCACCACCACGGTCGCCACCGCGGTGCCGATGAAGTTGGTCAGCGCACGCGCCTCCGACATGAAGCGATCGATGCCGAGCAGCAGTGCGATGCTTGCGACGGGAACATGACCGATCGAGCCCAGCGTCGCGGCCAGCACGATGAAGCCGCTGCCCGGCACGGCAGCCGCGCCCTTCGATGTCAAGAGGCAGACCACCACGAGGCCGATCTGCTGGACCAGCGACATCGGCGTGTCGGTGGCCTGGGCGAGAAACACGGCGGCCATGGTCAGATAGATGCAGGTGCCGTCGAGATTGAAGGTGTAGCCGGTCGGGATCACGAGGCCGACGGTCGATTCCGCGCAGCCGGCGGCCTTCATCTTGTCGATGAAGCGCGGCATCACCGATTCCGAGCCGGACAGGCCGAGCACCAGCAGCAGCTCCTCGCGGAGATAGCGGATCAGCTTGAAGATGCTGAAGCCGGCAAGGCGCGACACGACGCCGAGCCCGACGATCACGAACAGCACGCAGGTGAGATAGAACACCAGCATGAAGTGCGACAGCGCGACGATCGAGCCGACGCCGTATTTGCCGATGGTGAAGGCCATGGCGCCGAATGCGCCGATCGGCGCGATCCGCATGATCATGCCGATCAGGATGAAGAGGATCTTCGACAGCTTCTCGATCGCCACCAGCACCGGCTTGCCGCGCTCGCCATAGCGTTGCAGGGCGATGCCGAACAGCACGGCGAAGAACAGCACCTGCAGCGTGTCGCCGCTGGTGAATGCGCCGCCCACGGTCGACGGGATCACGTTCATCAGGAAGCCGACGACGGACTGGTCGTGCGACTGCGTCACGTAGGAGGCGACAAGGCGCGAATCCAGCGTATCAGGCGAGACATGCATGCCGACGCCGGGGCGCGCCAGGTTGATGACAACAAGGCCGAGGATCAGCGCCGCGGTCGTGGCGATCTCGAAATAAACAAGGGTCTTGACGCCGATCCGTCCGGCCTTGCGCATGTCGCCGAGGCTCGCAATGCCGTGCACCACGGTGAGGAAGACGATCGGCGCGATCGCCATCTTGATCATCTTGATCAAGGCGTCGCCGAGCGGCTTCAGCGCCGCGCCGATATCGGGCCAGAGATAGCCGACCAGCACGCCGAGCGCGATGCCGATCAGCACCTGGACATAAAGACGCGCATGCCAGGGCGCAGCGACAGCGTCGAGACGGGCGGCGCCGTCATTGGTGATCGTGGACATGGGCGTCGATCCTCTGATGTCTTTGATGTTGGCCGCGCAGCAGGCATCGTCGGCAGACGCATCGCTGCAGCAGCGGCGGAACGTTGGCGGGCGATTGGCCGAAGCGCAAACGAGTTAAGCTCAGGCAGCGTGACCTCAGCTCACAGGCCGACCGCCGTCTCGATCGGCGACGGCGGCACGAGGCGCGAATGGGGCCACCCCGCGTGAGCCCACCTCACGCTCCGTCAGCATTACTCGTTTGCGGGCGCCGCCGGCTTTGGCCGACAAAAGCCGCGAAGCCGGTCAACCGGCGCAAGCTGTGAGGAGCGACAATGAGCAGACTTTCGGTGGCGGTGATCGGCGCCGGCATGGGCGGGCTTGCCTCCGCCGCGGCGCTGACCCGCGCAGGGATTGATGTGACGGTGTACGAGCAGGCCCAGCGCTTCACCCGGCTCGGCGCCGGCATCCAGATCGGCTGCAACGCCATGAAGGTGATGCGGGCGTGGGACCTCGAGCCGCTGCTGCGCCGCGAGGCGTTCTATCCACGCTCCTGGAACAACAAGGAGTACGACACCGGCGAGGTGCGCTTCGACATGGTGTTCGGCCCGGCCGCCGAGGAGCGCTATGGCGCGCCTTATCTGCTCGGGCATCGCGGCGATCTGCATGCGGCGCTCGCCAGCGCCGTGCCGGAGAAGCTGGTTCGTCTCGACCACAAGCTGACCGCGATCGAACAGCGTGCGGACCGCGCGGTGGCGCTGACCTTCGCCAACGGCCACAGCACGACGGTCGACGCCGTGGTGGCGGCGGATGGCGTGCATTCCTTCGTCAAGGAACGGCTGTTCGGCCGTGATGAACCGAACTTCACCGGCCGCATCGCCTATCGCACGGTGTTCCCGGCATCGCTGCTCAACGGTTATCCGATCGACGACTGCACCAAATGGTGGGGACCCGATCGCCACATTGTCATCTACTACGTCAAGCCTGATCGTAGCGAAGTCTACTTCGTGACCAGCCAGCCGGAGCTCGGATTTACCGTGGAATCCTGGTCCGCCACCGGCGACGTCAACGAATTGCGCAGGGCGTTCGAGGGCTTCCATCCGCAGGTCCGCAAGGTGCTGGAGGCCTGCCCGTCGGTGCACAAATGGGCGCTGGTCGACCGCGATCCGCTGCCGCGCTGGAGCGAGGGCAACATCACGCTGCTCGGCGACGCCTGTCACCCGATGACGCCTTACATGGCGCAGGGCGCGGCGATGGCCATCGAGGACGCGGCGGTGTTGTCGCGCTGCCTCAAGGGCGTCGATCGCGACGGCGTTTCCGACGCCTTCCGCCGCTTCGAGGCGACGCGCAAGCCCAGAACCTCGCGCGTGCAGGCGAGCTCGCGCACCAACACCTGGCTCAAGAACCCGACCGATCCGGACTGGGTCTACGGCTATGACGCCTGGACCGCGCCGCTCGCCGAGCCGGCGCTGGCGTGACCACACTTCAAGAGGAGACGCTGATGACCGACGCAAATCCCCGCGGCGAGAAGTTCGAGCGCGGACTGCAGACCCGCCGCACCGTGCTCGGCGACGCCTATGTCGAGCGATCGCTGAAGGCGGCCGACGATTTCAACTGGCCGATCCAGAAGCTCGCGACCGAATATTGCTGGGACGAGATCTGGAATCGCCCCGACCTCGACAAGCGCAGCCGCAGTCTGCTCAACCTCGGCATGATCGCGGCGCTGAACCGGCCGCATGAGCTCAAGGTGCATATCCGCGGCGCGCTCAACAACGGACTGAGCAAGGCCGAGTTGCGCGAGGTGTTCCTGCAGATCGCGGTCTATTGCGGCATGCCCGCCGGGCTCGACAGCTTCCGCATTGCCAAGGACGTGTTCGCGGAGATGGGCCTTGTCGACTGAACCGGCCCCGATCGAGATTGCTGCGTGGCAGGGCTTTGTCCGGCACGAGGTGCAGGGCAAGGCCGGGCGGCTCAGCGTCCGCAGCGGCGGCCCCGAACGCGGGACGCCGGTACTGCTCTGCCATTCGATCCTGACCAGCAGCGCGATCTGGCATCGCCAGGCACTCGCGCTTGCTGCCCGCGGCCATCGCGTGCTCGCACTGGACAGCAGGGGTCACGGACAATCGGAGGCGCCGCGCGGTCCCTACGCCATGGACGATCTGGTGGCGGATGCGGTCGCGGCGCTCGATCACTTCGACATCGCGCGGGCGCACGTGATCGGCGTCTCCCAGGGCGGCATGACGGCGTTCGGTCTCGGCGTGCGCCATCCCGACCGCCTCCTCAGCCTCTGTGTGATCGCCGCACGGGCCGATGCACCGCCACCATTCGCCGCTGCTTGGGACGACCGCATCGCGCTGGTGCGCGAACAAGGCATTGCGGCGCTGGCGGCGCCGACCGCCAGGCGCTGGTTCGGACCCGCCTTTCTCACGGCACATCGGGCGATCGCCGCGACGCTGCTCGACTGCATCAACCAGACCGATCCTGAAGGCTTCATCGGCTGCGCGCGCGCAATCCAGTCCCTCGCCTATCTCGACGGCGTCAAGCAGCTGCAGGTTCCGCTGACAATGATCGTGGGCGCAAACGACCAGCTGCTGGTGCAGCCGATGACGGAGCTTGCAACGATGCTGGGTTGCCGGCTCGTGATCATTCCCGGCGCCGGGCATCTGCCTCAGGTCGATCACCCGGACGCGGTCGACGCCGCAATCAAACTCCACCTGCGCGAGATTGGGCCAGTGGCGTGAGGCGTGTCATCCGACCGCGAACGCCGCTCCAATAATTATCGGCGGTGTAAGGTGCTTCACATGCAACTCACAAGCGATGAGGTTGAATCGCGCGGACTACTTGTGCAGGAGGAGAACTCTATGTCCACGTATGTGACAGGCTTCACAAGAGACGCCAAATCCCAGAACGTCGTCGAGTTCGCGTCTGACCTGGCCCCGGACACCTGGATATCGATACCGCGGGGCCTGATCGAGAATATCAAGGAATTGCCCGGCAAGGCGGCACAAGGCGCTTACGTCAGGGTGGGCATCAAGCTCGCGGAGCCGGCCTCGCCTGAGGGAAAAGTCTTTGCAGCGCTGACCGACGGGCTCAACACCGCAATTGTCTCGCTTTCGCGGAAGGTCGCCCCCGCCCTGGACAGCACCGGCAAGGCAACGCACGCGAGCGACTCATGCATCCGTTGTCTCGAGGCCTGCAAGCTGATCGTCCTTCCTCCGGACGACCCATTTGCTCAGATTACTTGCATGTTGGGGTGCGCGGCTTGCCCATGAGCTCCTGAAAGAGAGGCTGGGCTAGCCGATCGGCATCTGCGCGGGTTCAACCAATCGACATGGCGCTTGCCGTCCGCCGCAAGGCACCACTTGGCGGCGGCGAACGGCACGAGCTTGCGTCGGACGCAACCGGGCATCGATGTATTTGCTCTACGCCCGAGGAAGACCCGCGACTTCGTCGCGGGCCTCCCGGGAAGGACTATGCCGATCAGTGGACCGAACGGTCGGTGCGGGCAGCGGCCCGCGCGGTCGTCATCTTGTTGCGGGGCGTCAGAACGCTGAGTTGATGCGGCGTCGCCGACGTCGTCGCCACGGGCGCCTGTTCGCGGGCGTTGGCGGCGCCAATGACGCCGGCCTGCACCGCCGAGATCGGCAGGCCCGCGGCCTCGTAGGTCGGAAGCTCCGCGGCGGACACGGCGGTTGCGCTCGCGATCGCGAGAGCGGCGGCAATGGTGGAGAGGGAAATCTTGATCACGGAAGGCTCCTCAATGGCACGTGAGAAGCAGAGTTAGTCAGCTATTATTGCAATGCAATATCATTATTGCGGCACCGCACAAATAATTGATTGCCGGCGCGACCCAGCAGCCGTCGTGAACCGCTGCTCGTTAGCTTCGGATGTCAGGGATTGCCGCACGCTTCCTTGACCGTCCGAGAGAGATCTCGGCGCATCCGGGCTTGTCCCGGGCATGACGGCGCGGAAGAATCGGTTCATTCCAAATGCGATTGCCCTGCTATCGACCCGATGCGTCGTTCGACCTTCCGAACCGATGATGATGCAGGTCCACGTCGGGGTACTCAACAATGATGATCCGCCCTCCTAGAATAGCGGCTTGCCGTCCGCCTCCCCATGGTGCGATGACACCATCCTGATGCGTAGAGTTCGGCGCAGTCGTCGGAATGTTCGCCTCATCCGGAGACACCAATGCCGCGGTATTTTTTTCATATCCACGGCGGCCATTCAGTGCTCGATGATGTCGGCTTGGATCTTCCCGACATTTTCGCCGCACGGACGACGGCGATTGAACTGAGCGGCGAGATACTCAAGCACGACGTGACGGAGCCATTCTTGCGTCATCTTCGCTGGCATGTCGAAATCAGCGACAGCCCCGAGCCGGGCGGCCAGTCACTGTTCGTCCTTCGGTTTTCCATTGCGGCATGAATAGCAGCGAACGCAGCGCTCGCCTGGGGCGCCTCGTGGCCATTTTAAAACTTCGCGATCGAGCGCAGCGTGCAAGCTTGATGTCCGGGAGGAGTACTCAGAACGCACCGGAGACACGCTGAGCGAAAGCTGCAATTCCAGTCCATTGTGGCCGGACCAGCCGCCGGCTTGCCTTGGCTCGCAGAAACCAATCACCACTACATCATGGAGAAGAAGCTTTCTGCCGATCCGCTTTCAAACATCACCGCCTGGTGTCTCGAATTTGTTTTCGCGCCTAGACCTGACCTCGGAGGTCCCGCATGACAGCAAGACACATCTGGTACGTCTCCTTCGTTGATCAACGCGATGCTCCGCCCGACAGGCACGCACGAAGGACTGCGACATTCGTATCCGAACAGGATGCGAAGCAGTTCACAATGAAACTGGCGGAGGACCGGCGCATCGAGAGACTCTCGGCTGGAACGATCAACCCGTACCGGCCAAAACGGATTATCGGATCCAGGGAAATTGGCCAGTGGCTTGGCAAGACTTAGCCCACCATGGTGATCCGCAGTTGAGCTTGCCCCCACCGTGGAACGACGATCCACCTCTTAAAACGGCCGCGCCTGGAGAGTAGTTGCGAATGCGAATGATGAAACCAAGCTACTCCGTTCTTGCTGACCCACAAGGGATGACGCAAACCGTATTCCGATGTTTGGCCTGGGGATTAATCCTGGGCCTCTTCATCGTCACCGATACACCGCTGGCATTCCGTCCGCACACATTGGTATCGGCGAACATTGATCGTTTTGCAGCTCTGTTCATTATCGGGGTCGCCTTTTCGCTCGCCTATCCGAAGCGCGTGCTGCCAATACTGCTCGTCCTGCTAGTTATAGTCGTCGGCTTCGAACTCATCCAAAGACTGCTCCCCGACAGACATGGATACGTGAGGGACATGCTCGTTAAAGGCGCCGGCTGCTGTGCAGGCGTTTTCATCGCAACTGCCTTGAGACGCTCGTTCTCTGCAATCTCCAGGCGTACAGGCAGCCCGTTGATCTAGCGGGAATGGTCATCTCGCGCGAAGCTCGATGAAAAAATGCCGGTTCGTCGCCGCTATTCGGATGGAACGCCGGTCGGCCCGGAATATGAGACGGCCAGCGTAGCAAGGACGGTCCTGTTGCTGATCTCGAGCTTGCGGAAGATGTGGTGCAGATGGACCTTGATGGTACCGTCGGCCACCTTCAGACGGCGGCCAATCTCCTTGTTCGATAGGCCCTCCGACACCAAACGCATGATCTGACGCTCGCGGTCCGTCAGCACCGCAAGATATTTCTCCGGAATCGTCGTTTGCGCATAAGGGATGGCTTCTTCGTACGAGGGCGGAGGCAACGTCTTCTGGCCGTCGGCGACTTGCCGCAACGTCTGCAAGAGAGTTTCAGGCTCCTCCTCGCTCAGAAGAACACCGCAAGCTCCCGCTGCTGCGAGCATGGCGAGATCGCGATCCTCAACCGAGGCGGCAAGAAACACGAGCCGCACACCGAGCGCCCCGGAATTTGCGACCTCGAGCATGGCCTGCCCAAAAATGTCGGGCATCGACATGTCCAGAATGGCGATGTCCGGCGCAAGGCTCTGCATTGCCTTGAAGCAGCTCGCAATGTCATTGCAGCGAGCAACAACTTTGAAATCGCGCTCTGCTTCGAGCAGGCAGTTCAGACCCAATAAAACGACTGGATATCTACTGGCAATTACAACACGACTGAAATGCATTTCCGATCAACCCTCAGTCCCCCTCCAGTTCAGATCGGCGCCCATGTCATTAATAAGTTACTCTAATATGAGACATGCTAGTAAGGTTTTGTTGTCGCGTGGCCCCGTGAATCTACCGCCTGGAGCGCGCCGATAAACATGATTCCACAACGCGTAATCGCAGCGACGATCCGACACACCCTCAGCGAGCGTCCGTCGACCAGGACCCGGCGACCGCCCTCGTCAAGTTGATGGTCCCAAATGCCCTATAACCAACGGTATATAGGGATATTGGGGATTAGCATCTAACATTCGTAAATATTTTCTGAGTGGGTTAAGCGCTTTTCGTCCCGGGTTTGTTCCATCGACCAAATCTGAGGAAGCTTGTTTTTACGTCGTTCTTTTTAGCTGGGCGGGCCACCGAAAATGAACCGGGTTCAACCGTTCAACCGCTTGTATCATTGTAGCGTCCGGGAGAGTTTCCATGAGACGACGATATCCTTTTGCCATTGCGCTGGTTGGTGAAAATAGTCTTCGCAAAGAAGGCCTTGCAAGAATTCTAAATTCGGAGAATTTTGTCCTAGCCTCAATAGACGATGCCGATGATTGGCCGAGCGACGAGGCGCTTCAGAACGTCCCCGCCAGTCAGGCATTGTTCCTCATTGTTCATAGCGGCGATGATTTTCGCTCGACAGTCGAGCAGATCGAATCGTTCAAGCACCGCTGCACGGATGCACGTGTGGCAGTTGTCGCGGATCACTTTCACCTGAGTGATCTGGTTGCCGCATTCCGGGCCGGCGCCACCGGATATTTCATCGACGTGATGAACTGCGACGCGTTCATCAAATCCATCGAACTCGTCATGATGGGTGGGACGGTATTCCCGCCGGCATTCTTGACGTCCGCCCTCGATACCGAGAAACGCGAGGTGGACGATGCTCCCGTAGCCAACGATGACGATCGCGCCGTCGCAACGGCAGATGACACGCTGGCTCAGCAACTTTCGCCGCGGGAAGTTTCAATTGTGCAGTGCCTGATTGAAGGCGATTCCAACAAGTGCATTGCGCGCAAGATCAAGATTGCCGAAGCCACGGTGAAGGTTCACATCAAGGCGATCCTTCGCAAGATCCGGGTTCAAAACAGAACGCAGGCAGCAATCTGGGGATTGAACCATCGATCTGCGGCTTGGTCGAGAAGCAGCAGTTCGGCACATCAGATCGTCGACGTAACCGAGCGGCTCCTCCCGCCTGGCCGGGAAATTTCCAAGATCGCGAGAGCGGGCCGGCCGGCGCCACTTGGCGCGATCGACCATGCGGAGAGCTACTTTGAAGCCTCCCTCGCCAACGGCCATACCCGCAAGGACATGAGCTCAAAAGCCGACGGGGCGATCCGACTGCGAAAATAGCTGAGACTCGTCCGGTCTGGCGCATCGGCATCACCGCGCGGGATGATTTCCCGCGCGCGGCGGGCAATGACCACGCAGACGCGAAACGGAAGCGGAAATGATCTTGTTGACCGGCGGTGCCGGCTATATCGGGTCTCACATTGCTGTCGCGCTACTCGACGCCGGGCTCGATGTCGTCGCGGTCGACAATCTTTGCAACAGCAACAGCGCCTCCCTCGAACGGATACGAGCCATCTGCGGACGATCGGTCATTTTCCGGCATGCCGATATCCGCAATGAAGAGGCGATCTACCAGATCCTGCGCGCCCACGACGTGACCGCGGTCATTCATCTCGCCGGCCTCAAGGCGGTGGGCGAGTCCAGCGCGCAACCCATCACCTATTACGACAACAACGTCGTGGGAACGATGCGGCTCGTGTCGGCCATGACGCGAGCATCCGTCAAGACGCTGGTCTTTAGTTCATCCGCAACCGTTTACGGGACACCCGCGTACCTGCCGCTGGACGAGAAGCATCCTGTCGCGCCGATAAATCCATACGGCCGCACAAAATACTTCATCGAAGAAATCCTGAAGGATCTTCATGGGGCCGACAAGGATTGGCGGATTGCCATCTTGCGCTACTTCAATCCGGTTGGCGCCCACGAAAGCGGACTGATCGGAGAAGATCCTCTGGATGTGCCGAACAATCTGCTGCCGATTGTCGCACAAGTGGCGATCGGACGGCGTCCGAAGGTGCATGTTTGGGGAAACGACTATGATACTCCGGACGGCACCGGGATCCGTGACTACATTCACGTTGTCGATCTTGCATCCGGACATCTGAGCGCCCTGAGCCAACTGAGGCAGCCGGGCCTCCTGACTGTCAATCTCGGAACGGGAAGCGGCAGCAGCGTCATGGACGTGATCCAGACATTCAAGGAAGTGAGTGGCCGGCCAGTTCCGTATGTGATCGACCAACGCAGGGTCGGCGACGTCGCGATCTGCTATGCCGATCCAGTTCTCGCGAAGAACCTGTTGGGCTGGACATCAAAGCGATCCCTGACACAGATGTGTGCCGACCATTGGCATTTCCAGATGAAGAACCCGAATGGCTATCGCGGCGCGTAGTCGGCGAGAGCCGTCTGCGTCTTGCGCGGTCACGACGATGACCTAGCGGCTGCCAAGACCACACCATCTCGGTGGCTGACGAGAACTCCTGTGTTGTTCGAGGCCCGCTCAATCCCGCGCAAGATGGACGACTGCTCTCATCGGCGAGCGCAAGTAGCGCCGCTGCCCGGTCTGGTTAAGCCACCACTCACCAATGCTCGCAATCGGCAGGATGGCAGGATGCCGCACTGAATATTGGCTAATCCCGAATTGCTGCCTTCACTTGCTGTACAGCAAGGCATCTTCGGGAGCGGCGCGCTATGGTTGTGCGAGCCGACTTAGGTTGTTCAAGGTGGGACGGAATGCTTCTGGACAACGAGACGCCTGCCGCCACCATGTGTTCCGAGAGCTTCCGCGCTCGCGACAGTGGGGAGCCGGAAGCACGACTCACGATAGGCCAGATCATCGGTCGAACAGCCAGTCGGTTTCCGAACCAGCCGGCGATCGTCTCGAGCGCTTTCGAGCCTCTGACATACAGCGGTCTTGAACGCCAGTTGAATGCATTCCGACGGCGGCTGCGCTTGGCCGGATTCGACTGCAATACCCGGATCGGGGTCTTGATGCCGAACGGCCCGGAGGCGGTTCTCGCCATCGTGGCAGTCGCCTGCTGTACCGTCGCGGTGCCCCTCGACCCACGCCTCTCCCAGCCTGAGATCGAGCAGCGTCTCGACATGCTGAACCTGAGCGCCCTCGTTGTGCTGCAGGGCAGCGCCCCTGAAGCTCGCCAGGCCGCAGCTCGCAGAACGCTTGCCATTATAGAAGCCGCTCCGGTCGGACAGGGGCAGCTTGGACTCGAGATCGCCGTGCAAGTTTCCGCCTCCCCTGCCATCGACGCCGAGCCGGATCCGCGCTCCCCCGCCTTCATCCTGCAGACGTCGGGCACGACCGCGCAGCCGAAGCTCATTCCGTTCAGTCATGACAATATGCTGGCGGCGGCCGAACGCCTTCGGGCCTGGTTCGGCCTCACGTCCCGGGACCGATGCCTGAGCGTGTCGCCCCCGTACTATTCTCATGGGTTGAAAGTAACGGTCTTCACGCCGTTGCTCACGGGAGGCAGCATTGCCATCCCGGCGAACAATGCGATCGTCGCACTCGATGAGTGGTTCGATGTCCTGCGGCCGACCTGGTACTCGGCGGGCCCGACGCTTCACGCCACGGTGCTGGACAAGGCGCAGAGCCTCGAGAATGCAGGGGCTGCGCACACTCTGCGATTCGCCATGTCAGGCGGCGCGCCGCTGCCGAGGACCGTGCAGGACGGCCTGCAACACGCTCTGGGCGTGCCGGTGCTGGAGCATTACGGCTCCAGCGAGGCGGCGCAGATCGCCGCCAACCAGCTGCCGCCCGGTCCGAACAGGCCGGGCACCTGCGGGAGACCCTGGCCCGATACGGTGGCGATCGTTGGTGAGGATGGACATCCCCTGGCGGCCGGCGAGCGCGGAGAGATCTGGATTCGTGGACCGACCGTGACGTCGGGCTATCTCGATGCGCCGGAACTCAATCAAGCCGCTTTCACGAAGGGTTGGTTTCACACCGGCGATATCGGCAGCCTCGACGAAGACGGCTTCCTTTCGCTGGACGGCCGCCTGAGCGAGCTGATCAATCGCGGCGGTGAGAAGATTTCTCCCGCCGAGATCGAAGCCGCGCTATTGCGGCATTCGGCCGTCGCCGAAGCTGCGGCCTTCGCGATCTCACATCCGCGCCTGGGCGAGGACGTCGCAGTCGCCATCGTCCCTCATCGCGGCGCGCAGCCGACCGCTGCGGAGCTTCGCCAGTTCCTGCAACGCGAGTTGGCCTCGTTCAAGATTCCGAGACGCATTCTGACGCTCGACCATCTGCCGAAGGGGGTGACGGGAAAGGTTCAGCGGCGACGTCTGCGCGAGCTGGTCGACCGGCCACGGGGGCATCTGGCGCCGATGCCGGCGCCTGTCGCGAACGGGCCGCTGAATCTGGAAGCCGAGTTGCTGACGCTCTGGCGCAGGCTGCTCAAGAACCAGGCCGTGACCGTCGACAGCGATTTTTTTGCCAGCGGCGGAGACTCCCTTCTCGCGATGGAGATGCTGCTCGAGGTCGAGCGGCTCGTCGGCTATCCCGTGCCGGAAACCATCATGTTCGGGGCGGAAACCATCCGGCAATTTGCCGCAAGGGTTTCCGCACCAATGGACACGTGGGCGACGGCGTTCTTCCAGCCCCATGCGTGCGGCACGCGGTCTCCGCTGTACTTTTTTAACGGCGACCTTGTCAGCGGCCACGCGAGCGTGCGGCGGCTGGTAGAGCTTCTGGGGCCGGATTATCCGATCATCTCGATCAATCCCCACGGCCTTCATGGGGAGCCGATTCCGGTCTCGATCGAGGCCATGGCCGCCGACCGCCTGCCGTTCATCCTGGCAAGGCAAGCGAGCGGTCCCTTTCTTCTTGGTGGCAAGTGCAATGGCGCCATGGTGGCGTTCGAAGTGGCCCGCCAGCTGATGGCAGCCGGCCACACGGTTGATTTGGTCACGATGGTGGACCCGCCGACTGTCAGTGCCCGTCCAATGCCACGGGCGATCCTCAGGCTGCTGAAGCCGCTGGTTTCGCCTTATCTTTTGCGTTGGACCTTCGAGCAAATGGTGAGACTGGAGCGATACATGAAGCTCCCCGCGAACGGACAGACTGCGAGCGCCAAGGTCGAGATTCCCGCGGCGTTGTGGGACGCTCATTCAATCGCAATGGCGCAGTATTGTCCGGCGCCGCTCGAAATCCCTGTGGCCTTTTACGCGGCCGACCACGATGGCCGAGCGTGGCGGCATCTCAGCTCTCAACTGGAATTGATACAGGTGCCTGGCGGACATCCCGGCTGCCTGTTGATCGGTGCGGAACTGCTCGTGGATCACCTGCGGCGGAGATTTGAAAAACTCACCTCGGGATCGAGCGCCACGTGAGAAACCGGACGTCAGCCATGGCAGGCCGTGGTGAGCGGGCGGGGGATCAAGGCCGTCGGACGCCGAAGGCTGGAGCACGCTGCACCAGCCTTGAGCCCGGTCGATCTCAGCTTCACCTCGGCACAGTTGCTCCGCCGGCACAAGAGGCTAGCGTGGGTACTCAGGAAGGGTCCGCACCTCGATCAAATTCCGGATATAGTTCGCGTTATCGGCCTCCGCCGAGGCAACGGTCGGAGACGCCCAATCACGACGTGTCCGTCAGAGGGATGCCTGTGTGTGACCAGCCACCCGTCATCGGATCTTGCATCGGATCTTGCGCGCGCGTTGCAGCTTGGTCCTTCGGTCTTCCCGTCGCGGCGCGCGTTCGGTCCTCTGGCGTTGGAACGGGAAAGCATGCCTGAGACGGTTACCGATGTCAGCCTGGATGCCCTGGAGAGCATTGCGTGGCTTGAAACCTCATGGAAGGAGCTCGAAGCGCGAGTGACTCACTCGTTCTTCTTGTCCTGGCTCTGGATCGGCACCTGGCTCCGGCATATCCCGAAGGGCGCGCAACCACACGTCCTCGTGGCCCGGTCATCAGGCAAGATCGTTGGCCTGGCGGTCATTTGCCGGCGGAGAACGTGGAGTCTCGGGCCGCATGCACGGACGCGCTGGCTGCTCAATGAAACGGGAGATACCCGCTTCGACCGATTGTTCATCGAGTACAACGGCATTCTTGCAGAGCAATCCGATGCCATCATGTCGGCGGGTCTCAATGCGTTGACGTCCCGCCTGCACCGGTCGGATCAGTTGGTGCTCTCCGGAATTGATCCGGACCTTGAGGCGACTGCCAGTCGCGCCGCAGGCCTGGCTGGGCTCGTGACCGAGGTGAAACAGGCTGATGCGGCATTGTGGGTTGATTTTGTCCCGGTCCGCCAGCGAGGGGGCGATTATCGCGCCACATTGGGCCGCAGCACGCGCCAGGCCGTGAGCCGTGCCATGCGGTTATATGCCGAACGCGGCCCCGTTGAACTCCGCATCATGGAAACGACGACGGAGGCCCTCGCCGCGTTCGATCTGCTGAGCGACTTTCATCGGTCGCGATGGGGACGCAGGGGAGCCTTCGCCAATCCCGGCTTCCGTCCGTTTCACGAGGACCTCATTGCCCGCGGCGTTCCCACGGGGGCCGTTCGCATCTCACGGACGATGGTGGGGAACGAGACAATTGGGGTGGTGTACAATTTCGTGCACGACGGCCGTGTCCTGAACTACCAGAGCGGCTTTCTCTATGAGAGCGACAGCCGGCTCAAGCCCGGGCTCGTCAGCCATGTGCTGGCCATTGAGGACAGCATTGCACGCGGGGAAAGCGGCTACGACTTCCTGGCTGGTGGCGGCGGGCACAAGTCCCATCTGGCCAATCGGGAACAGGCCATGACGTGGATCGCTGTAGGCAAAGACAGTCCGGAGCGCCACATCGAGGCCAAGATCCGCAGCGCCAAGCGGATGCTACGAACCATTGCTACGAATCTTCCAAAAAAGACCGCGGCTCTATATTCGGTGTTCGGGACTAGTTCCTAGTCGATCGGTTTGGGCTCTTTGGCGAGAACCAACGTCTGGGTTGGCGATGTGGCCATTGTCGGTGCTGCGCCTTTTTGGCTGCCGGACCGGGTCGCGCTTACGCCCGGACTGCATCCATTGACCGTTTAGCGGTTTAACTCTCCTAGGAATATTCCCCGCTACCGCTTTGGCGGAAGGACGCGCCGCGCTTTGCCGCCGGGTCACTCAACCCAAGCCGCACAATCCGGGGGCACCGGATGGGAACTGGCAAAAAATGGGTAATTACGATGGTCCATTGAGCCACGGCGGTGCGCGACTAAAATTTCGACCAGCAGTCCGTTCGAATGCCCATCGCAAGACCCGTTCGCAACCTACCGGCGGCAATCCGGATCGAGGCCAATAGAAAGCAAGTTGTGATGGCTTTTCGCATAGGTGCCTGTGAACAGAGCGCGTGGGAAAATAGTCGTTCCTTTGACGGGCAAGGCTATCGCAAACTTGAAAGCGGAGCTCGCGGAGCCGGCACCGCCCGCTCGAGCTTTTCGGACAAAGCAGTTGAGCTGAGACGAGGGATCATCACGCCGGTTCTCGAGAATGATGGCTTGGAGGTCCTGGCATTCATGCTCCATGTGGAGCAGGACGTCATCCGGGAGCTAAGCGTTTGCCTCAACGCAGAGGAACATCGGCGCGCCGAGGGATTGAGATTGGAGCGAGACCGCCGCCGCTTCATCGTTAGCCGCTGGCAGCTGCGCCACGTGCTCGCGTCCAAACTGGGAATTTCGCTTGCGGAGATCGAGCTGGAATATGGACGGCTGGGCAAACCCCACCTCTCCCGCCGCATGCCCGCCCGCGACTTGCGCTTCAGCGTCTCACGATCCGGAGAAGTCGCGGTCATCGCCCTCTCGATCACGCAAGAGGTCGGGGTGGACATCGAGGCAGTTCTCCCTGTGCCCGAAGCGGACGAGATCGCAGCGCTCTGCCTTTCCACCTCCGAGTACGAGTCCTACGCCGCCCTCGATCCGGAAGACCGGCTGGAAGGCTTCCTGCAGCGCTGGACCCGGCTGGAGGCTGTCTCCAAGGCGCTGGGGTGCGGCCTGGGACAGCCGATTTGCTGGGATGAAAAGGATTGGGCTGTCCGAAGCTTCCTACCGCAACCTGGATATGTCGGGAGCGTGGTCGTCCGGAAATGAACTGTCATCCGGGGTCGAAGATACCGCGATGGCGCACGGAACAGGAAATGTCAGCTTCATCCATGAAAAGCCCGATGTCAGCGCAGGTGATGCAGTTTTCGGAGCTGCTCGCAGACCTCGCGGTCAAGGACATCAAGGTCTGGGTCGAGGGCGACCGGCTGCGCTGCAACGCCCCGGCCGGCGCGCTGACGGCGGAGCTTCGCGATCAGTTGCAGGGTCGGAAGGGCGAGATCATCGCGTTTCTGAACATGGCCACGGCCGCCGCCACGCAATCGCCTGCAATCGTTCCGTTGCAGTCCGGCGGAACACGCACGCCCATTTACGCCGTACCCGGTCATGTCGGGGCACCGTCCTCATTCCTGGACCTCGCGAAGAACCTGGGCGGCGATCAACCGTTCTACGCACTCCAACCGCCTGGCTTCGATGGGCAGAGCGAGCCGATGGACCGCGTCGAAGATATCGCCGAGTACTTCGCCCGCCAGATCGTCGAATATCAACCGACCGGTCCGTACATCATCGCCGGCTATTGCTCCGGCGCTTCAACAGCTTTCGAGCTGGCGCAAATCCTGGGACAACGGGAAGCGGAGGTCTCATGCGTTGCGCTGTTTGGCCCGCTTCACCCCACCACCTATGGGGAATGGCCGCGCCGGCTGTATTTCCTTGCCCGGGGCAAGGCGGAATCGTTCCTGCATGAGACAGCGAAGCTGCCGACATTCAGCGCCCGTCTTCGATATTTCGGCAGTCGCCTCCGCGAGCACTTCCGCGCCTTCGTCCCCCTCGTTGGCAAGAGCGAAGAGCCTGTCGCGGCAGATCCGGTGTTGGCGAGCAGGGCTCTACTCAAATCCACGGCGATCGCGGCCTTTCAGCGGTACGCTCCCACTGCGTATTCGGGTCGGGTTTGCATATTTCTTCCCAACAAAGCGTGGCTGCGATCGGGTGCCGCGCCACACCGATGGCTACCAGTAGTACCGCATGCCGAATTTTACTTCGGGCCCGATGACTGCAACGAAGCCACGATGCTGATGGAACCTGACGCACCTGCCATCGCAGACCTCTATCGCCAGGCAACCCAAAAGCAGAACGATTGACGTGATTTGATTTTTAGTTTTCCCGATGGGAGCGTATTTCATGAACGAAGTCCTACCTATCGCGCCGGAGGGCGTCGCGCTTCCTCTGCTGAAGGATTCCGATCATCAGGCGCTGGTTGTCGATTACAACGCCACGGCAACACGCTATCCGTCGGACAGGACGATCATCGATCTCTTCCGCGACCAGGCGACGCGCAGTCCTGACGCCGAAGCGATCCGCTTTGGCAATGCAACGCTGACCTACCGGCAGCTCGACGAACGCTCCAACCAGATGGCCGCGCATTTGGGCTCGACCGGCGTCGGTCCGGGCCGGATCGCCGTTGTTTTCATGGAGCACTCCATTGAAGTCGTCGTTGCGATCCTGGGTGTCCTGAAGTCCGGCGCAGCCTATGTGCCGGTGGATGCGGCAACGCCGAAGGGGCGTATCGCAACAATCCTGCAGGACATTTCCAACGGGACCGACGGGCGGGCGCCGGTGGCGATCACCCAGTCGCGCCTACGTTCCGGCATTCCCCCGGACCTTGCCGACATTTTCGTGCTCGACGCCGATTTCGATTCGATCATGAATCAGCCGGCCTCGGCCCGGCCGTCCGCGGCCACGCCGGACGGCGCCGCCTATATCATCTTCACCTCGGGCTCGACCGGCACGCCCAAGGGCGTCGAGATCGAGCACCGGAGCCTGGTGAACTACATCTGGTGGGCCGCCCAGGTGTACAGTTCCGGCGAGAGCCTCGCATGGCCCCTCTTCTCATCCCTCGCATTTGACCTGACCGTCACAACGCTCTTTACGCCACTCATCACCGGCGGCCGCATTGTGGTCTATCTTGGCGATCCCGGAGTGCAGAGCATGGTCGCGCTCAAGGTGATCGACGACAATGCGGTCGATATCATCAAGCTGACGCCGGCGCATCTCGCGATGATCCGCGACCGCAATCTTGAGACCACAAGACTGCGCAAGTTCATCGTGGGCGGTGAGGACTTTAAGGCCGCGCTGGCTCGCGACATCACCAACGCTATTCCCCATCCCATCGAAATCTACAACGAGTATGGACCAACCGAAGCCACGGTGGGCTGCATGATTCACCGTTTCGACACCGACCGGGATCAATCCGCATCGGTGCCGATCGGCGTTCCGGCCGCGAACGCGGGAATCTACGTCCTCAGCAAGGAATATCAGCCCACCGGCCCCGGGATCATCGGTGAGATGTTCATTGCCGGCGACGGTCTCGCGAGAGGTTATTTCAATCGCGCTGATCTGACCGACGAACGTTTCCGCACGGTCGCCGATCCCCGAGATGGGCGCTCGAAGCTGCGGCTCTATAAGACGGGCGATCTCGCCCGCTGGAACTCCGAAGGACGCCTGGAATTTCTCGGCCGCGCCGATCATCAGGTGAAAGTCGGTGGCACCCGTATCGAGCTGGGCGAGATCGAGGCTCGGCTGCTCAAGCACCCGGAAGTTCAGGAATGCGCCGTCGTCGCCATCGCCACCTCGATGACGAAAGCGGCGACGCAGAAAACGAACGGCCATGTCGAACCGTCGACGCCCGAAGACGGCATCGCACGGCTTGTGGCCTACTATGTCTCGTCGAAAGCTCCGACCGTGGCGGACCTGCGCGCGCACCTCGCCGAAGAACTCTTGGAGTCGATGATTCCGACGCACTACGTTCGCCTCGAGCGGATGCCGCTCACGTCCAACGGCAAGATCGACCGCTCGTCGCTTCCCGAGCCGACGGCGGAAAACATCCAGCCGGCGCAAGTCTTCGCCGCCCCCTCGACAGAGACCGAGAAGACCCTGGCCGCGCTATGGTGCCAACTCCTGAAACTCGAGTCGATCGGACGCCACGACAACTTCTTCGACCTTGGCGGGGAGTCGCTCCTGGTGGTGCGAGCGGTGTCGCGCATGCGAAAGATCTTCGGCGTCGACGTGCAGCTTCGCAACCTCTTTGAGCGCCCGACACTGGCCGAACTGGCGGAAATCATCGACGGCATGCGCTGGGTGGCCGGTTCCAATACCCCTTCCCTCTCGGAGGGACCGAGAGAGGAGGTCGAACTCTAGCCGGAAGGCCTCCGCCCGGTCTTGGGCGTCGGGACAGGCCTTTGAGTCAGCTCGTAGCAGATCGGATGAAGACGATGGACAAAGCTTGGATGTCGGCGCGAGAGCCGGAGCTGCCTTGGATGGCGGCGGAGTATGAGCTCTTACGGGACCAGGTCCGCCGGTTCGTCAAGGAGGAAATCAAGCCCTGCGCGGATCGCTGGGAAGAGAACGGGTTCATTCCGCGTTCGATCCTGCGCCGCATGGGCGAGCTCGGTTTCTTCGGCATCCGCTACCCGGCTGAGTATGGCGGCGCCGAAATGGACTCTGTCGCGTCAACGGTCTTCGCCGAGGAGCTCGGGCGCTCGACCTATGGCGGCGTCGCCGACGCGATGCTCGTCCATGCCGACATGGCGTCCTTGTATGTCTTTCACGACGGGACCAAATCCCAGCGGGCCCGCTGGATGCCTGGCATTGTCAGCGGCGAGGTGATCACCGCGGTCGCCATCACGGAGCCGGATGCGGGCTCGGACGTGAAAGCCATCCGCACGCGCGCGGTTCGAGACGGCGACTCCTACGTGCTCGACGGCACGAAGCTCTACATCACGAACGGCGTCCACGCGGATCTCTACTGCGTCGCGGCCAAGACGGATCCCGCGGCAGGAACCAACGGGATCACGATGTTCCTCGTCGAGAAGGGGACGCCAGGCTTCAGCGTCGCGCGCGAGCTGGACAAGCTCGGCTGGCGCTCCTCCGACACGGCGGAACTTGTCTTCGACGGTTGCCGCATCTCCGCCGAGAACGTGCTTGGCGCGGAGGGACAAGGCTTCTACTCAATCATGCGAAACTTGCAGAACGAGCGCCTTGTCCTCGCCGCCATGTCGATAGGGATGGCCGAGGCGGCGATCGATATGACCGTCACCTACGTGAAGACCCGCCGCGCATTCGGGGGCGTCCTTTGGGACATGCAGGCGATCCGTCAACGTCTCGCGATGCTCTCTGCGAAAGTAGAGGCAAGCCGTCAGTTTCTCTATGCCACTGCTTGGCGCATGGCGGCCGACGACGATTGCCTGCGCGAGACCTCGATGTTGAAGGCCATCTGCGGCGAACTCGTCAACGAGGTCGCATATGCGTGCGTGCAGTTCCACGGCGCTATGGGCGTCATGCGCGAGAGCGCGATCGAGCGCGTAGCGCGTGACGCGCGCGTCCTCTCCATCGCCGGCGGCGCGACGGAGGTGATGCTTGAGGTGGTCGCGTCGATGTCATGATCTTGATGCGGCGCCGACGACGTCGCTCTGGCATTGGTTGCAGGAAGGCCGAGTGCCGGCTCTTCGTGCGGCGGTCCGGGCTTGGATCGATTCGGCATCCGGGCCGGTCGCGGCGACCGACGCAGCAAACGGCGCGCCGGATTCACCGATTTCACTCCGCCGCTGCAACCCGTTCGCTCGATGAGGCCTCCGAACTGCCGAGGCTTCCAGCTGATTGAACATGATCAATGGCCTGAACGTGTATCCCTTTCACTGCCCTTCCAGATGGGTCATTCATGCTCGCAAATTGCTGAGACCAGAGAAACGCGGTCGGCGTGGAGCATGCGATCGAAGGACCGACGGGGACAGTTAGGCAGGCTGTCGGGTTGTCGAAAACGCCATCAAAGATGGTCCTGTAGAAATATCCCTCTTTGGACGTCGGCGTTTGCCGCGGAAAGCGCTTGCTCGCCTCCGCGAGCATCTGATCCGAGACTTTATTCTCGGCTTGATGTTTCAAGCTCTCAATCCAGCTATACCCCACCCCGTCGGAAAACTGCTCCTTCTGACGCCACAAGATCGCTTGCGGCAACAGATCGGTAAATGCTTCCCGCAATATGCCCTTCTCGATTTTCTCCCCAGGGCACATTTTCTCGGCGGGGTTTATCGACATTGCGTAGTCCAGGAATTCCTTGTCCAGGAAGGGCACACGAGCTTCGACCCCCCAGGCCGCCATTGCCTTGTTCGCGCGACAGCAATCATACTTGCTGAGCGCAAAGATCTTTCGGACGGTCTCCTCATGGAATTCTTCCGCTGATGGTGCCATGTGGAAGTAGAGATAGCCGCCAAATACCTCGTCAGCGCCTTCTCCGGACAACACCATTTTGATGCCCATTGATTTTATCTTACGCGCCATGAGGTACATCGGCGTGCCGGCACGAATGGTGGTGACATCAAAGGTCTCCAGGTGCCGGATCACGTCCGGCAATGCGTCCAACCCTTCCTGCACGGTAAAGACAATCTCATGATGGACCGTGCCGATGTGAGCCGCCACGTCTCGCGCATGCTTCATGTCAGGTGAGTTTTCGAGGCCGACGGAGAACGAGTGCAGCCTCGGCCACCATGCTTCTTCGGTTTCTCCCGACTCGATCCGCTTGAAGCGGTGGCGGGCCGCGAGCGCCGCGATAAGCGAAGAGTCGAGCCCCCCGGAAATAAGCACTCCGTAAGGCACATCGCACATCATTTGCTGCTTGACCGCAGCTTCGAGCGACGTCCGGAGTTCCTGCAGGGATACCTTCCTCGTTGGAAGAGTATGTGCCCACTGTGGATCATACCACTTGACGAACTGTCCGGCCTTTCCGCTGTAATGATGTCCCGGAGGGAACTCCCGGATCGTCTCGCATACGCCATCGAGAGCCTTCATTTCGCTCGCGACGTAAGTCGTGCCGTCGCTGCCCCATCCGATGTAAAGCGGAACGATGCCGATGTGGTCTCGGGCGACGAAGAAATCGCCACTGCGCTCGTCGAAGAGGGCAAATGCAAAAATTCCACTCAGCATATTGCACACGGCAGGTCCGTACTCGTCGTAGAGATAGAGGATAATTTCGCAGTCGGACTTCGTCTTCCAAGCGTGCGGCAGCTTCAGTGCCTCGCGCAAAGCGACATGATTGTAGATCTCTCCGTTCACGGCCAACGCCCGACCCGCGGTGACGTCGAGAAGGGGTTGAGCACCGTGCTCCACGTCGACAATGGAAAGGCGCTCGTGCGCGAGCACTGCGCCGTCGCTGGAGTAGATGCCGCTCCAGTCTGGCCCGCGGTGCCTGACTGTCTTGGCCATCTCGAGCGCCCGGCTGCGAACCGTCTCGATCGAATCCTTAAATCCAAAGATGCCAACGAAGCCGCACAAGGAGGTCACCCTTCTGTGAGTTCTAGATCGCAGAGAAGCGGAAGAGCGGATCGAGAACGGTCAAGGTCACAAAATATTCAAGGTTCAGATCAAGCGGAATTACCCTCTGCCTAAGCGGCGTCACCGTCGGATAGGCGATAAAATATGCGGACAAGCGGCATCAAACTCCATGGCTGCTCGTGTCTTCCAATTCCAGGTAGTCCCTGATGCGGGCTGACCGGCCGCTTCATGCGATCGACCGGAGTGCAAATTCCTCGCCTCGCTTGATGTGCCGATCTCGACCACGATGCCGCTTCCGGCTTCGTCACCTGCTGTCGCGCCGCGAGTCTGCCGCGGTCACCTCAGACCGGCCTATCACGACGGGGGCATTTGAACTGCTCAGCTTTCGGGGTGACGCGTCGGGACCGTCCTGGTATCGCAGCGAGACCTCGATGGTGTCGCCCGGCTGCAACTCAGCGTCCTCGTTCACGACAATCCGTTCCGGTCCCTTCTCGCTCTTTCTAATAATGACAATATCCGGCTTACTGCCGGCGCCCCGTGCGAGCTGCGATCGAACCATCGAAGTGTACTGAAGCTTCTCGCCGACGCTCTGCAGTTTCTCGCGAATCTGATTGAGCTTTAAGCTGGTCTCTTGCAGCTCACGAAACAGATCAAGCTTCCGCTGATCGTCGAGCTTTGCCAACCGTCTGGCGTACTCGTCCTGCAATTTCTTGACCTGGAGCAATTGCGCAGAGGTCTGCAGCCTCCGGGTCGCCGACAGCAGAACCGCGCGACGCGCATCCGTCACGCGAGGGCTGATCAACGATCCCTTGCCGAACAGGTCGGTCGCTTTCTGAAGGTCCTCGACGTCGGACTGAAGTCCCTCTTCATCTTTCTTTTGCTGCTCCGATAGTACGCGGACCTCGTCGTCTCCCTGCCGAACGCTGCGCTGCAAGTACGCCTTTTCCTGCTGATAGTCACTCTGCTTCGTCTTCAGATATTCGGCTTCCGCATTGACGATTTCCGAAACCGCCGACCGGGCTATCGGCACGTCGGCAAGAGAAGCGCTTGGATTGATCTGCGTCCCTTTCCCCGAGTTCGCTCTTGATGCGCCACATACGCGCCTGTTCCTTGGCGAGTTCTGTCCAGAGCGATCCATACTCGCTTCTCAGGTCAGCTGACTCGAGATACGGGTTATTCATCCTGATATGCATGATGTCGTAGCCACCCGCCATGGCGATGAGCTGGCGCGCGGTGCTCGCCGGACGATAAGGGTACTCGCCCGGCTTCGACACGTCCCCGTTGACGTAAACAGGCCTGTACTCCGCCACGATCGCCGTGACCTGATCTGCATCTATCACGACCACGACCTCGCGGCCGTCCACGGTCCTCTGTCGAAAGACCTTGCTCGTCAGTGCGGCCCCGACCTTGGCCCGAATCTCTTGCAACGGCAGGCCGGCGACCGGGACCATCCCAACCAGCGGCAACGAGATATTGCCATCGACCTGGACCGGAGCACGCTGCCGCAGCTCCGGCACGCCGGCTACCGCGACCTCCAGAACATCTCCGACGTTCACTCGATATTCGGCTTTCGCCTGAGCGGAAATCGTCAGGCCAACAGCCACCAGGCCCCATCTGACACAACGGCCGGATTGACCGCCACGGTTGTCAAGATGAAAGAAATTACGCAGCTTGGCGTTCGGCATGGCGTGCTCGATGGCTCGGTCTCACTGAATGATCGACAATCTAAACCCGCAGCGCCTCGGCTCAACTGACCATCGTAGTTACTCCCGGCTACCCATTTATTGCCAGTCCGCCTCCTGACCCGAATGCTATTGTTTTTGTCAGGGGGACGGACTGCTTGACGGACTGCTTGGGAGTAACCGGTGAGTTATGCGTTTTTCACCAATTCGCCGGCTCCTACCGAGCGTTCGGCGCATTCGGTCACTGGCCGCAAGGCAATTCCGGCTGACATTGGCAAGAATCGATTGGCCGCCTTGCTGGTATTGGCGGCAGGCGCCGAGTTCGTCCTCGTAGCCGTTGGGGCTTTTGCCGCCGCCGTCCTCTATTACCGACTGGTCCTTCAGCTCGACTATCCGGACACTCCCAAATATATCCTGGAATCCATTCTGATTGCCACGTTGCAGCTGCTCGTATCCGTTGGGCTGCGGCAGTATTCGCGGATCCAGACGCAGCCCCGGCACATCTTCATGTGGAGCGGCGTCAGCGCCGTCTTCTTCGTATTCTCCTTCTTCATCTCGACGATATTTCTTCTCAAGATCTCGGACGGCTACTCGCGCGCGACCGTGATGGCCCAGGCAGCAAGCGTCATCGTCATGGTGCTCTGCGCGCGGGCAATATGCTTCTCGTTGCTGCAACCTGCCATCGCATCCGGACTGATCGATGCCAGGCGCGTCATCCTCATAGGTGAACCGGGCCACTGCTTGAATTTTTCCGGACGAGTGAGCGCCACCGGAATCCGGACCATTCGCTCGTTCGAGTTGCCGACCTTTCGCACTGGCGCTTCGGCACCGGAGGTGCGATCCCATGTCCGAGAACTGATCGCGGAGTGCCGGCCGCTGCGAGCGGATGACATTGTCATTCTGACCTCGGAGTCGGATGTTCCGGCTGCCCTCGCGCTCGCCGGCGCCCTGTCAGAGCTCCCGGTTGACGTTCACGTCGTCCCGGTCGGCGCAATCGACCTCATGGCCGTGTCGCGCATCACGCAGTTCGGCAACATGGTGACGATGCGGATCTTCCAGTCTCCGCTGACGCCGTTCCACCGGGCAATCAAACGAGCCTTCGACATCGCGGCTGCAACTGTCGGACTTATCATCATCAGTCCCCTCTTCGTCATCCTTCCACTCGCAATCAAGCTCGATTCCCCCGGGCCGGTGCTATTTCGTCAGACGCGGCACGGCTACAACAACGAGACTATTCGCGTGCTGAAATTCAGATCGATGACCGTGATGGAGGACGGCGACAATTTCAAGCAGGTGACCAGGCACGATCCACGCGTGACCCGGTTGGGGCGCTTCATGCGCCACAGCAATATCGATGAGCTTCCACAGCTCTTCAACGTGCTGGTCGGCGATATGTCACTCGTCGGACCGCGTCCGCACGCGACCTCGCAGAACGAGAGCTTCGCCCGCCTGATTTCGTCATTCTCCCGCCGCCACAACGTCAAGCCCGGCATTACCGGCTGGGCACAGGTCAACGGCTATCGCGGCGAAACCGACACCTTGGAGAAGATGCAACGCCGTGTCGAGCACGACCTGTATTACATCGACAATTGGTCATTCCTTCTCGATCTCAAGATCATCGTCATGACCCTCTTCTCCAGAAAGGTCTATTGGAATGCCTGTTAACGCGATGTCGATTGCTGCGTGCACTCCGTACAGCAAGACCGCAAGGGCATTGCAATCGATCCCGTTCCGGTTTGATCGGCGGAGGCTTCGGTAGGCCACCAGTAACTGCAGGTTCGAGACAAATGCTGCAAACTCACAGAACAGACAATTCGGCACCTCAGGACCCGATGCCGCCTGAATTTGGTTCGCCGGCCGAATTCGTGGCGGAGGGCTTCGCCTTTTTGCGCCGCCGCCTCTCGATCATACTGCTGACGTGTTTTCTGATGTTTGGCGCCGGCTTGCTCTATCTCGTTGTCACCGTTCCGACGTTTACGGCAACCGCGCAACTCATCGTCGACGCCAAGTCGGCTTCTTCCAACGACACGGCGTCGGCAACGACGGCCGTCGAAAGCCAGGTCGCAATCCTGAAGTCCGAAAGTGTCGCTCGCGCGGCGATCGCGAAGCTCGGTTTGGCGGGGGATCGGGAATTCTCCAGCGGCGCCCTGCACCGCTTCAGCCGGTCGATATCAGGGATGCTCGGCTGGAGCAGACCGGACACGGACGTCGTCACGCGTGATGCGATGGAAGCATTCGCGCGCAAGCTCTCGGTGAAGCGCGCCGGCCTCACCTACATTGTCGATCTCGCCTTCAACTCCGCCGACCCCGATCGGGCAGCGCAGGTCCTGGACACCATCGTAGAGACCTACATTACGACGCAGATGGACGCGAAATACAAATGGGGTCTGCAAAACGAGAAATGGGTCAAGGATCGTGTCAACGAATTGAGCAGCCAGGCGTCGACTGCCAAAAAGGCCGTAGCGGATTACAAGACTGGCATGGCGGCTCCCGCGAACACCGCCGCGGCAGGTCCACCCTCGGCGCAATCGACCGGAACGACGCAAGACGAACTCCGCGAACTGGAAGCCACGGCGGACGCCGCCGCCAAGACGTATGACAGTTTCCTCCGCATGTTGCGTTACATGGACGCCATGCAGCAGCAATCCGCGCCGGTGTTCGAGGCTCGTCTGCTCACCGGGGTGTCTCATCCCTACACGGCCAGCTCGCCAAACGCCCGATTGATACTTGGATCGGCGATCCTCGGCGGCATGCTTCTGGGGATTGGAATTGGATTGCTACGCGACAGGTCTGACCGGGAACGCGCCCCCGCGCGCAGGTCTGCAGGCACCGCACCCGGAGGAACTGCAGTGGTCCAGGGGCTCAAGGCGAGCGGCGTCAAGCCCCATTTCGATGGTTCGTTCAAGGTCGAGAAACAACATACGTACAAGGAGGCCAATCCTGACTTATAGGCGCATGAATTGGCTCCCGATCGCGATACGCAAGCTCGATTGAAATGCCCCCGTACATCACCGTCGAACAGTGCGCGTCGGCGAACCGCCTTCATCGCGATGAAGGCAGCATGCTTCCCGCTGCGGCCACCGGAGTGGGTAATCCAGAAGGGCCGAACGCTCTCCGCAGCCGTGGGGTTATATTCGACCCTGCGACAATGTGTCGATTTGACAATGAGTCGCCTTTGAACGCTCAGCCTCCGCGCAGTCCGCTCCTCCGCCCACGAGGTGCGCCGAACCGGGAATTTCGGGCAAGAGCTCGATCACAATTACTGGGCGCCGCGTGGCGTCCACCAACGTTGGCTTGAGCAATGACGAGCTTTACCCGAGCGCCCGGCGGACCGGCGACCATGTTCAGCAATGTCTTCCGGCAGTCATGGCTGGCTTTGGCATACCGATGCTCGGGCGCGGTCGTCTCGTTCCTCTTCGGCGTAAGCTTTGCGCGGATGATGAACATAGAGGAATACGGCGCGCTCATGTCGTTGATGACGTTCGCGCTCGTCGCCTCCACGGTCGGCCTCGTCGGTCAGCAATTTCGCGTGTTGCGGGAAATACCAAGCATCGCCGCCCGGAAAGACTACCCGGAGATCGGCTCGATCGTCGCGAAGCGGCTTCGAGTGGCATGTCTGGGCAGCGTTGCCGTGACCGTAATCGCCCTCCTTCCGTTCGTCGCCGCTCACGGCCGCGGCGGGATATTCGGAAGCTGGCTATATGCCACGAGCGTACTGCTGATATTGCCGTTGTCCTTGATCGAAATGCAGAGCTCGCTGGGGCGCGCGCTCGGCTCCGTCAATCTCGCACTCGTGTCGAAGGATGTGTTGTGGCGATTTCTCATCATATTGCTGGGCGCCGTTCTGTTCGCGACGTATGGCCATCCGCTGCCGGCGCAAGACGTTCTGCTGATTGCGACTGCAATCCTGGTCGTGCTGATCGCCGCTCAGAACATTTACCTACGGCATCTCGCGGAGGGATGTAAGGTTTTCACCATGGCGGTGAGGCGGTCCAACGACCGGCTTGGCGACGTCCTTTCCAGTTCGGGACCGTTCTGGGTAACCAGCGTCACCAGTATCATGGGCGGCACGATCGACCTCGTCGTCATCTCGGTCATGGTCGGCCCGGAAGCCGCTGGATATTACTACGCTGCCAGCCGGATCGCGCTCCTTCTTGATTTCTTCCTGGCGACCTTCTGTATTCCGGCGGCGCCCCTCATCGCACGTCTGTTCGATGAGAATCGTCATGCGGAAATCACACGCGTCACGTCGGGAGCGTCATTGGGTGCGTTTGTCGCCGTCCTCGGCTGCGTGGCGACGTTGGCGCTGGGCGGCGACCTCGCGCTGATGGCGTTCGGAGAGACTTTCACTCGCGCCTACAGCGTCCTGATGGTCCTGGCAATCGGCATGCTGGTGTCGACATATTTCGGGATCGGCCCCATCGCCTTGAACATGACGGGGCATCAGCGCGCCGCGATGCACATCGTGGTGATCACCTGGGCGGTGGGGATCCTGGCCATGATCGGCGCGACCTTGGCCTTCGGGACAATAGGAGCGGCGGTTGCCGGCGCCTGCGCAGGCATCGCAACCAGGGCATGGACAGCGGCCTACATTTATTCGGCGGAAGGGATCGATATCACGGCCACCACGGCGCTCCTCGCGTTGGTCAGGCGCGCAACGGGGAGAGGCGCATCCGAACCGCGTACCGAGGCAATACGGCCGGAAGCCAGCGCCACCATTCTTGACCTGCAGCCTGCTCGCGGCAGTCGGGACACGCGTACATGAATTGGGGAGGTAGTTGAATGCGTTCGCTGTCATCCGAGGACGCGGCTGCTGCAATCGGACTTACGCACGGGAGGCGGTACCTGATGGACCGGGGTACATTCGAATACGAGGTGTCAGGGAGCCGGCTTTCCATGGGCCTGGTGAGGCTTCTGCACACCGTTGTTGCGCGGAGTACCGGGCGCGGCATGGGACTTGCCATGCGGGCGGTCAAGCCGCTTCTGCATTCCCAGCTGTCTTGCGTGCATTTCGCCGACGGCAGCCGCTTGTACTTTGAGCTGAACGACGTCTACTGGAATGCGTTCTTCATCGGCCAGCCCGGCATGACCTACGAGCCGGACATAGCGACGCTTCTGCTGCGGCTGAAGGATACCGACTATACGTTTTTCGATTGCGGTGCGAACATCGGATACTGGTCCGTTCTCGTCACGTCGGAAATGCTGGGTCGCAAGCGCGCGATTGCCGTCGAGGCTTCACGGGAGACGCTTGCAATTCTCGAGCAGAACCGCGACGCGAATGATCAGCGCTTCGAGATCTGCCGCAGGGCATTGTTCGAGTACGACGGGCGCAGCCTGTTCTTCTCCGACGACGGACCTCATTCGGCCCGACACATCGTAACGTCGCAGAGCAGCCGTCCGTCACATACCGAACCCGTCATGTCGATAACGATCGATGCGCTGGCAAGGGACCAGCAGCTGACCGACCGCGATCGGCTCGTCATCAAGCTCGACGTCGAGGGCCAGGAGGTTGCGGCCCTGAAGGGCGCCCGTCAAGTTCTGAAGCGCGACACGCTGATAATCTACGAAGATCATGGCCAGGATCGCAGCCACGCGACCACGAGGTATGTGTTCGAGGCACTCGGACTTCCAGTGTTTTCTCTTGCTGCGGACGGGTCAGTCACGAGAGTCAGCGACCTCGGCACACTGGATCGCCTGAAGGTGAACCCCAAGATCGGCTACAATTTCGCGACCTGCCCACCCGGCTCCGGCTTCCACCGCTGGATCTCAGGAATCGCAAGTCACGCATGATCGTGTGGAGCGCTGCCGGCGGCCGATCCCGGCGCACGAGATCGCCGGCTGCTCAATCCGCTTCGCGCGCCCAAGCCAAATTCGCGTGCACTCGGCTCTCCGACGCGATCAGAATGCACGATATCAATTGCTGCGACCGAACAGCATCTCGACCGCCGACTGGACGCCATTCATTCGCCCTTCGAACGGAACTCTGTCGTCGGATGGACCTCCGACCGCGATGCGGGGAAGCCCAAAAACATTCGGCTCGCGATCAGATATCTGTCCATGCCGAGTTGTGACTGCAGTCGAAAAACCGACTTCCACCGCGAGATCTTGTTCTCGAGGACCGCATGCCCTGGAGTTGCCGTAGGGAAAAGCGACGTGCCGAACCGGGCGCTGAAGCAGTCCCTCCAAATAGGTGCGATTACCCGCCATTTCGGCGCGCGCTGAAGCTGCATTCAGGTACGCGAGTGCCGGATGCGATTCCGTGTGTCCGCCAATCGAAGCCAGGGGGTGTCGTGCCAGGGCCTGGAGCTCGCGCTCATTGATGAAATAGGTGTCGTTCAAGGCCTCCAGCGATAGATCAGCCTTGCTGAAGGTAGGGGCGAGCATTTCGACTCGTTGGTAATCCTCATGGACCCAGTTGCTCACCTTCTCCAGGGCCGATGCTTTCTCGTCAAAATCGCGACAGCTGAATCGCATGTTCATTGCGTCGATCGCAAGACTGTCTCTCGAGCGGAACAGGTCGCGCAAGCCCAGCCACCACGGTTGCATCGTTCGCGTCACCGCACCCGTTGGAACATAGACGGTGAAGGGCGCGTTATTTCGCTCAAGGATTGGCAATGCAGTCGTGACGTTGTCCTTGTAGCCGTCGTCGAAGGTAAGCACCGCATACCGGCGGGGTTGCGGATCCACCGCCAGCTGCTCGAGACATGCATCGAGACTGACGATCTCCCATCCTTGCTGGCGCAGCCACTTCAGAGTGTATTCAAGGAAATCAGGCGATGCACCGGTCTTCAGCTCCGAGTGCCAGTCCTGCTGAATCTCATGGAACATCAGGATAGCGGCCCTGCCGGCAAATGCCTTGCGCAAAGCAGGCGCAAATCCCGCCCAACTAGCCGCATGGAATATGGTTCGGCTGAGAAGTCGCTTCACGCGAAGCCACCACCGGACAGGCTGATTGCGTGCAAGCCGACCAAGCGGCTTCGGTGCTCATTTGATTGCGTGTGCGATCTCCCCATGCTCATCCTCAAATAGCCGTCGTGAACACAGCAATGTTTCCGATGGGAAACAGCCCTCCATTTATCAACAAACCGCGTCGCTCTGGCAACCACGGCGCTGGTACTCACTACTGGGTACCCCAGATTTCATCGCCTCCACTCTGAATGCGCCGCCTGCATCGAACTGCTTTCACGGTAGCTTTTCGTCGGACACAGAGTGCACCGGCCACTGGTGATGCCGGCCTTTGTGATGTGCGTGTCGAGGGCCCTAATGAAAGTACTGCTCGCCAATAAGTTTCTGTTCAACAACGGTGGCGCAGAGGCAGTGCTGCTTCAGGAAAGGATGTTCCTGACGAGCAGCGGGGCGGACGTCATTGACTTCGCGATGCAGCACGAGCGGAACATCGAATCCCGCTATGCAAATCACTTCGTGTCTCGCCAGGAATACCGGACCGGCGGCCATCTCGCCAAGATCAAGAGCGCGCTCTCGTTGATTCACTCGCGCGAAGCCGTGAGCAAACTCGCATCCCTGATCGAGGAGACCCGGCCGGACCTGATGCATTGCCACAACATCTATCACCAGCTGACCCCGTCGATTGTCGGCGTCGCCAAGTCGCGCGGGATTCCGGTCGTGCTGACACTGCACGATTCGAAGCCGGTGTGCCCGGTGCACACCCGCATGCGAGAGGACCAGCTATGTTCGTCGTGTCTCGCCGGCGATTTCCATCACGTGCTGATGCACCGCTGCGCTGACGGCTCGATCGCACAGAGCGCCACGCTTTACATGGAAGCGGTCATTCAGCGCTGGTTTGGCAGCTACGAGAAGGTGGATCGCTTCCTCGCGCCGAGCCAGTTCATGCGGGAGTCGGTGTTGCCGCGGTTCGCAGCGGACCGGGTCCAGGTGCTCTACAATGGCGTGGATGTCACCGGCATTTCGGCGAGCGATCGGGACAAGGGATACGTGCTCTATTGCGGCCGGCTCGCGCCGGGAAAAGGTGCGGAGACGCTGTTGCGCGCCCACGAAGCAGCGGACTGCCGGTGGCCTCTCGTCATCGCGGGCTCCGGCCCGCTGGCGGATAATTTGAAGGCGCAATTCACCCGAAATGTGCGTTTCGCGGGCCAGCTATCCGGCGAAACTCTAAACGAGACGATCGCCGAGGCTTCCGTGGTGGTTGTGCCTTCGGAGTGGTGCGAGAACTGCCCGATGTCGGTGCTGGAGGCGATGGCCTATGGCAAGGCGGTCATAGCGACCCGCGTCGGCGGCATTCCGGAGCTCGTGGACGATCGCGTGACGGGGCTTTTGTTTGAGCCCGGCAATACGGACGAGCTTCGACGCCACCTCGATTGCCTGATGAGCGACGCCGCACGCCGTGCAGGCATGGGAGCAGCAGGAAGAAGCCGCGTCGAAGCGGACTTCTCTCTCGAGAAGCATAACACCGAACTGATGGCCGTCTACCGATCACTGGTGAGCGAGCGGCATTCATCGCATTGAGGATTGCAAATGGACCTCACCGTCATCTCCACGTTTCGTTGCAACTCGAGATGCCAGATGTGTTACATCTGGAAAAATCCGACCGATCCAAAGGAAGAGGTCACGCTCGAGACCCTGGCGAAGCTTCCTGGCGGGTTCGATAATCTCAATATCTCCGGCGGAGAACCGACTCTGCGGAAGGATCTCGCCGAGATGGTGGACCTGCTCCACCCCAAGGCCCGGATCATAGAGATCAGCTCGAACGGCCTGCATCCCGAGCGTCTCCTCCCCATCATCAAGAAGCACCCGAAGATCAAGGTTCGTTTCAGCCTCGAGGGTGACGCGACCACCAGCGACTGCATCCGCGGCGAGAAGGACGGCTATGCCACGAAGGTAGCCGGACTTCGCATGCTGCAGGAGGCAGGCGGGCAAGACCTCGGATTCGCCTTCGTCATCCAGGATGAGAATGTGGCGCAGCTCGTTCGAACCTATGAACTGGCGCGTTCGATGGGGTTCGAACTTGCGACCTCGACGCTGCACAACGCGTGGCAGTTCTACAAGAACGACAATTATTTCTACGAGCGCGTCGCCGTGGCCCGGCAAGTGGAAGGGCTTATCACTGCGATGCTCAAGAGCAACAAGCCGAAGAACTGGTTTCGCGCCTACCTGAATCTGGGCTTGATTGAAAAGATCCTCGGCCATCCGCGGTTGATACGCTGCAGCGCAGGCACTGATTTCGCATTCATCGACCCCTGGTCCGATGTGTGGGCCTGCAATGTGCGGTCGGATCTGCCGCTGGGCAACCTGGCGCGCCAGTCCTGGAGTGAGATCATGGCCAGTGACACGGCCAAGAACTCCGTCGCCAAGGTTCACGCTTGCCAACAAAACTGCTGGATGGTGACGACCGCGCGCACGGCAATGCGCTCAACGCTGATTCCGCAGGCGCCGAAGATGGGGCCGCTCATCTGGGTGCTGAAGAACAAGCTGAAGGTCGAACTCGGCCGGCCGATCTGTTTCGATCAGTACATCGATTACTCCAACGTCGCGCCTACCCCGCGTGTCCAGCGAACGTCATTCCTCAACGAAAAGCAAAAGGCACGATTGGTGCGCGGGAGAGAGACGGTCGACGCCCGATATCCGCTCAAGGAATTCATGAATAACTAATTTGACAGGAGGGTGCAGTGAGTGCGGATCATCTGGTACTGCGGGTGATCATGCTTGGCCTGCGTGGATTTCCCAATGTGCAGGGAGGAGTGGAAGTTCACGCAGAGCACCTCTGCCCTCATCTCAAGGAACTGGGCTGCGATGTCGAGGTGATCGTTCGCTCCTCGTATATGCCGCCTGATCGCGGCAACGAGTGGCAGGGTGTGCGTTACCAGCGGGTATGGTGTCCGAAGACCTCGGGTCTCGAGACAATCGTCCATTCGTTCCTCGGAGTGCTTGTCGCCGCATGGCAGCGGCCGGACGTGTTGCACATCCAGGCCATCGGGCCGGCCTTGATGGCGCCACTCGCGCGCTTGCTGGGACTGCATGTCGTCGTGACGCACCACGGCCCGGATTACGAACGGGAGAAGTGGGGCCGCTTGGCCAGGATGGCCCTGCGCGCCGGCGAGGCCTGGGGAATGCGATTCTCCGACGGCCGCATCGTCATCTCCCAGACCATCCGAAAGCTGGTGCGGGATAAGTACGGCCTGAATTCGGACCTCATTCCAAACGGCGTCACCTTGCCTGACGTGCCGAAAAGCACTTCGGTGCTGGAGAAGCTCGGGCTTACGCCGGGACGATATGTGCTGATGGTAGGCCGGCTGGTACCAGAGAAGCGGCACACCGACCTGATTCAGGCCTTTGCCGATGCCAGACTCACCGGATGGAAGCTCGTGTTCGTCGGCGCCTCCGAGCATCCGGACGCGTATACCGAAATGCTTGCGGCGCGCGCCGGGGCAACCGCTGGGGTGATCATGGCGGGCTTCCAGTGCGGCCTCGCATTGCGGGAGCTATACGCCCACGCGGGCATTTTCGTTTTGCCATCCTCGCACGAAGGCTTGCCGATCGCGCTGCTGGAAGCTCTGAGCTTCGGTTTGCCCGTGGTGGCCAGTGACATTCCTGCTCACCTGGAGATCGGATTGAATGACGCGCACTATTTTCATGTGGGAGATGTATCAGGGCTCGCGGATCGCCTGGCATCGTTTGCACACAGTCCGTGGCCGTTGGAACTGCGCGAGAAGACACGCAACTGGTTGGCTGAGCGGGAGGACTGGCGCTCTATCGCAGAGCGCACTCTCGGATGCTATCGCAGAGCAATCGAGCCTCGTCGAGGCGGTCCTCATGCGCGGTCCCGGACAGCGCCGCCCAGCACCGCCTAGCGAGCTGCGCACGCGGCGTGCCGGCCAACGCGCCATGCCCGTCCCGCGGTTGAGGTATTGCCTCAAACCGATCGAACCAAAGCGACGTTCAAGATGAATACACTCCTGCTGTATTTTCTTATCTATACGTTCTTTCGATCGATCTCCAACGGCCTCGACCGTCTGTCCGGGACGAGCTTTTCCATGATCCTGTCGCTCACCGTCATCGGGATCGGTGTTGTGGCCGCCTGGCACGCGCGACATGTCAGGATACACAAAAGACTGTTCGTACTCTTGATAGCCATGTCCGTCTTTGTTGCCGCTTGCATCCTGTCTTTTGTCACCAATGGCTTCGGAGCCGGCAAGATCGTCAACCAGTATACCGCCCTGTACGAGATGTTCAGGTACGTGCACCTGATCATGTTCGTCACACTACTTGCTGCCCTTTATCGTCATCCGGATTTTTGCCCGCGCCTCCATCGTGTTTACATGTGGCTGTTGTTCGTCATTTCCGCGGTGGGGCTCGGTCAATACCTGACCGGTCATGCAGAGCTCGTCACGCAATACGACAAGTTTGAACGGGTGGCAGGTCTTTCTTCGCACCCCGTACCCTACAGCCTGGAGATCGTGCTGACCTTTTTCGTTTGCGAGCTGTCGCGCCGGAAAATGCGGCTTCCCATTCAGCACTTTCACCTCGCGGTGTACTCGCTGTTTGTTGTTGCCCTGGTCCTTTCCGCTTCAAGGACCGGAGTCGCTCTGCTCGGGGTGGCCCTCAGCGTATACCTTTTTGTCCAGAGGCCTGCCCTGCTTCCCGCGTTCGCGGCAGCATTCGCGATCCTCATGTGGGCATCTCCATTTGGAGAGTTGTTCTCGGACCTGAAAACCGTTCCGGACTACATCATGAACGGCGAATATGTGGTGTGGGACTGGCAAACCGCCGTGACCTCGGTCCATTGGCGCATTCACCACTGGTACTATCTGTCCACACTTGGGTTGGAACGAGCTTGGATCGGATATGGCCCCGGTCAAACCCCACTCTACAGTCCGTTCCTTCTGCAGGCGCACAATCAATTCGTGGAGATTTTCTTCGATACGGGCATGGTAGGCCTGATCTCCTTTGCCGCGTTTTGGTTCAGCCTTCCGGTGGCTGCAATGTCCGAACGGCGACGGCTCATCAACACATTCGGAAAAAAATCGGCGGAAGCCGGAATTCTGCACTTCTGGGTCGCCATCTTTGTCGGCGTGACGCTGGTTGCATTGCTCGATCAAAGCTTTAACCGGGAAACAGTGGCGTTCTCGCATTTGATCGTCACCGTTTTCATCGTCCTGTCCCAGCCGGAGGCGGTCACCGCACGAAGCCCCGGATGGTCCTTCCGCCACCTTTTGATGACCGCCGGTTCGCCGGCCGATGTAGCATTTGGAGAACGTAACCTTGCAGTCGCGGAAGAACGGCGCTCCACCTAGATCTCAACCTGGATTGAGCCGGCGTCACGCACTTCAGGCCGTCGCCGGCGCGGCTGCGTACGGCGTGACGCGATCGCCGGTCTTCGGACAGCCAACCGCCGAACCGTCCCTTGATCGCCAGTCGGACGTCGCGTTCGCGTCGTCGCACGACCGCCTGCGCGGCATAAACATCCAGCAGCCCTTCGCGCATTGGCAGACGGGTGAGCCCTGGAACATCCGTAGGGGCTGGGACAGTTGGATGCCGAAACAGCGGCTTGAAAGAATTGCCGCCAGCGGAGTCGACTTCCTGCGCATCTGTGTCGATCCAGCGCCGCTGCTCGCCGTCGAGACCAAGGCTGATTTGACCTCAGGCATCGAAACTGTCCTCCGATCGGTCGACGCCGTCCTTCAGGCCGGCATGAAGGTGCTATTCGACGTTCACGTCAGTACGGAGCACACGGACTGGAACATTCAGACGTTGACCGATGGAATCGCAGGCCCGCATTTTCTGCGTCTTGTCGAAGTGGAGACGAGCATCGCAGCGGCATTGCAGGCGAGATATAATCCCCAGTCGGTCGCGCTGGAGCTGTTCAATGAACCGCCGCCGCCGTCGGATTTCAGCTCCAAGACGGCTTGGGCGGAGCAGCTCAAACATCTTTACGACGCGGTACGATCAGCCGCTCCGAAACACACGCTGATCCTTTCAGGAATGAACTACGCGAGCATCGATGGTCTGCTCTCGATCGACGTAAGCGCCTTCGACGCGAATACAATATTCGTGTTTCACTACTACGAGCCGTTCATCTTCACGCTTCAGGGCGTGAATGTGTCCTACAACAAGTATGTGCATCGCCTCCAATTTCCCCCACAACCCGACGACCGCGTTCGGGTGATCGAGCGAGCGACGGGTCTGGCGAAATCGGACGAGGAAACCTCCGTGTTGCGAAGGACGTACCTTGTCGAGCAGTTGAGCAACAACGCAGGTCAGTATTTCGATGTCCCTCAGGGTATCGAGTTCATCCGTCGCAGAGTCGGCGAGGTCGCCGCCTGGTCCGACAAGAACAAGGTCGATCGCAAGCGCGTCATGTGCGGTGAGTTCGGATGTTTTGGCGACTTCGCCGGTCGCACCGGTGCCGCGTTATCGGATCGGGCGACGTGGTTGCAGTCGGTACGTCAGGCCGTCGAGGAAAACGGATTTGGCTGGTGCGTTCACGACCTCGATGAGTCGTTTCGCATCACCAGCGACAACGGCGCATTTGTCCCGGAGCTCCTGACAGCGCTCGGTCTGCGCAATCCATGAGACCGTAGGCTGAGCCAGGCGAGCCGACGCGACCTTGCAGAAATCAAATGTGGCGCGAAACCGACCAACGCTGCAAATTTCAGCGGAAAATCGCCCGTGTGCAGTAAATGTCGGTCAGGTTATACGTGTGTATAAATCACACTTTGAAAGTTTTTTTGCCATCTTTGATTATTAACCCACCGACTCAGCAGTCGGGGGGGCAACTTCCAAAAATCCCACTGCTTGAAATCTCCTCGCGGTTCGAGGCTGCAATTCTTTGGAATCGGAATCTGTTCGCGGCTGAAGTCGCGAGCATGCAATCTGTCGCACATCTCTGATGCGCGGCAGCGGAATTCCTCGTCCTTAAATTTGGTCTGCAATGGAGAACTAAAGTGGCGCTGACCGATGTCATCTATCAAAACACGCCTGGCAACAGCGAAGGGTTTCCGCTTGGCGTCCCTTCAAGCTATTCCTGGTACGGCGGGAGCACCGGCCATACAGGCAGCACCCCGCCCTCCAATTTCACCTCCGTCACGGGGTGGGGTCAGGTCTATCCCAAGTCCGGGGCAACCAACGATTCCAATCCGGCCAACGTTCAGATCGCCGACTTCCAGACGTGGGTGCATCTGAAAACTGGCGGCTGGGTTCTCGTGCAAGATCAGGCGACGGACCCGATCGCCGGATCTCAGTTTCTCGCCGACTTTTCCGGAAACACGAACTCTGCCTGGAGCGTGACAAGGCAGGCGGACGGCAGCGCGATGGGCGCTGCGCCCCTCAGTGGATACAACGACCATTTCTGGCCGGGCTCACGCGGCAGCTATTCGGCCGGAACGGTCGATGGGGTCTACGTCCAGGCCAATATGAGGACCACTGATCCGAACGAACATCTCGTTGCCGATCTGGGAGCTGATTGGTGGTCGACTCCAACAGCCGCATACGTCGACGGGTTCTCCAACAATCCCGGTGCCGGGATGAGCGATTGGGTCGAACTGACGACGAGCTACAAGACCCTTTACTTCACCTCGATGACGTCTGCGCAGTTGCAGGCCGATCTGCCGCCTCCGCTGCAGGGCACCTCTTCGCCGACGACGCCCACGACGCCGACGACACCAACGACGCCGACCGACCCGACGATACCGTCGCAGCCGACAACGCCGACCGACCCCACGACGCCGACAACCCCCACGACTCCGAGCGTGACTGCGCCGGTGCTCGACGTCGCGGACAAGTCTCTCTGGGTGGCCGGCAGAGGCGGTCAGGTCGACTTGGGGACGACTCTTACAACGACCGACCCCAACGATAACCTCACCCTGAATATCATGGGACTGCCGCGATACGAGACGATCACGACCGGCGATGGCACGACGCTCAGGGGCAACAACATCACCCTGACGTCCGCGCAGGTCGACAGCGGACTGACGCTGACGTCGAACTACAAGGGCAATGCTCATCCGGTCGCGAACCTCACGCTGACCGCGAGCGCTATGGATCCGACCACCGGTGCTGTGATGTCGTCGGACCCGCAGACGATCCGCGTGACGGATCCCCGGCCGTCCAGCTCGACTGGCGGAAACACCGGCAACTGGGCAAACCACGGCTTTGCGCAGTGGCAGCAGCAGATGGGCGTGGACTCCAGCACCCTGGCGAACACGGCATCGCAGATGACCGGTTGGGGCGATCAAGGCACGCGAGCGTCCCAGGCAAGCCAGGGCTTTGCGCTGCTGAACCAGTATCTGGCCGGTAGCTCCGGTCGGGTCGACGGTGGTCAGATCGCAGCGGCCATGTCGAATGGGACCGGCTGGACGCACAACTCGTTCCTGAGCAAACCTCAGGGTTGATCCGGCTACTGCACCCGGGGGCTCTGCGCCCGGGTGCAGTACCCATCAACGTGTTGGGAATTGGAAACGGACAGTCGATCGCGGACGGTAACGGCGAAGGGACTGTCACGCGCGGGTCTCGATCTCGGTTGGCTTCATCGCCCGCATCTGTTTCCGAGCGATCAAAACGCGTGCTGGCGCAACAGCTTCGGGTATGCGGCAAATTTGCGCGCAATTTACCGGTGCAAAAATCAAGATTTGAAACTTTTTTCGCCATTTTTGCGCATTAACGAACCGGTTCAGCAGTCGGGGGGCAGGTCTAAAATCCCACTGCTTTGAAATCCCTCGCGGTTCGAGGCCCTAGTGCTTTGATGTTGCTTGCGCCTTTTGGCTGCGAGCAAGCGGTATGTCGCATGCTCTGTCGATGCGCGGCATTGGAATTCCCAGTCTTTGGAAATGCACGAGAAGGAACACAAACGCGGCCGGGTAGCCGCGAAGGGTTGAGTAAGAATGGCGATCCAGAACGGAAATGCCCCCGCCGCAGATCTAGGGCTTCGCGCGCTAGCTCTGTTCCTGCGCCTCCATGGCGTGAATACTGTGCCGGACCAGCTCCGCGATCGTTGCGGGAGCGACGAGATCGGCATTCGCGCGATGCTTCGCTGCGCGCGCGAATTCGGAGTCAAAGTCCGTTCGCGGACAATGGATTGGACCCGCCTTGCGGGTATCCAGCTGCCCGGAATCGCCTCGCTGCGTGACGGCGGATTTCTGCTGCTGGGCAAGATCGACGACCAGGTGGCGCTTGTGCTGCACCCGACCTCGCCGCATCCGAGCCGGATGACGCGCGCGGAATTCGAAGCGATCTGGGATGGCGGTCTGATCTGCGCTGGATCACAGAGCTTCGCGCAGCGCGCACGTCATGCATTTGCCGACATCCGCACGCGCTCGTTTGACTTGGGCGCCGGCCTGATGCACCGCGCCGGCGAGGGCCTGATGCGTGCCCGTGACGGCCTCACGAAGAGCTTCTTGGCGATGAGACCTGGCATCCTGATGCGCGGGCCTCGCGACGAGGCCGCAATCCATCCGGCGAACACAAACACCGAATCCCCGGCCGCCGGCGTCGAATCCGAACATGACGATGAATCCGGGCTCATTGCGCTGGCGATCTTGCTGCGTTGCCATGGAATCGCTGCCGACCCCGGCCAAATTCGCCACCGGATCGGCTCAGCGCGCCTCGGCGTTACTGAAATCCTGCGCTGTGCCAAGGATTTCGGGCTCAAGGCAAAGGTGCAGAGGACGAGCTGGAACAGGCTTGCCGTCACTCCGCTGCCGGGAATTGCGGTGCTGCGCGACGGCAGCTTCCTGATCCTCGGCAAGGTTATCGACGACAAGCTTCTCGTTCAGCGCCCGCTGTCTCCGCGCCCCGAAGCAATCACCCAGGCCCAACTCGAGGCCATCTGGGACGGCGGCATCATCCTGATGGCCCGGCGCGCCAGCCTGACCGATCTCGCGCGGCGCTTCGATATCTCCTGGTTCGTCGGCGCCATGCAAAAGTATCGTCGCCTGCTCGGCGAGGTGCTGGCGGCGTCGTTCTTCCTTCAGATCTTCGCCGTTGTCTCACCGCTGTTCTTCCAGGTGGTGATCGACAAGGTGCTCGTGCATCGAAGCATGAGCACGCTCGACGTGCTGGTCGTCGGGCTTGTCGTGCTGACCGTGTTCGAGGCCGTTCTCGAGACGCTGCGCGTCTACCAGTTCGCGCATACGACAAACCGTATCGACGTCGAGCTCGGCGCCAGGCTGTTCCGTCACCTGTTGGCGCTGCCGATCGCCTATTTCCAGACCCGCCGCGTCGGCGATTCGGTGGCGCGCGTCCGCGAGCTCGAGAACATCCGCCAGTTCCTGACCAGCTCGGCGCTCACGCTGGTGATCGATCTGCTGTTCACCGTCGTCTTCCTTGCGGTGATGTTCTATTACTCGACGACGTTGACGTGGATCGTGCTGGCGTCCTTTCCGCTCTACATCGGCATCTCCGCGGGAGCCGCGCCGCTGTTCCGTCGGCGCCTCGACGAGAAGTTCAATCGCGGCTCCGAGAACCAGGCCTTCCTGGTCGAGAGCGTCACCGGTATCGAGACGCTGAAGGCCATGGCGGTCGAGCCGCAGATGCAGCGCCGCTGGGAGGAGCAGCTCGCCGGCTACGTGTCCGCAAGCTTCCGCGTGCTCAGCCTGAATAACACGGCGAGCCAGGCGGTCCAGATGATCAACAAGCTGGTCATCGCCGCGACCCTTTACTTCGGCGCCCGCCTGGTGGTCAGCGGGGATCTCACTGTCGGCGAGCTCGTCGCGTTCAACATGCTGGCCGCGCGCGTCAGCGCGCCGGTTCTGCGGCTCGCACAGATCTGGCAGGACTTCCATCAAGCCCGCCTGTCGATTGATCGTCTCGGCGACATCCTCAACACCATTCCCGAGCCGAGCTTCACGCCGGCCCGCGCGGCGCTGCCGCCGATCCGCGGCCAGGTCACATTCGAGCACGCGACCTTCCGCTACCGCATCGACGGCCCCGAGGTGCTGCACGACGTGTCGTTCAGCGTCGAGCCAGGCCAGGTCATCGGCATCGTGGGTTCATCGGGCTCGGGCAAGAGCACCATCACCAAGCTGATCCAGCGTCTCTATGTCCCGGAGAGCGGACGCGTGCTGGTCGACGGCGTCGATCTCGCGATGGTCGATCTGAGCTGGCTGCGGCGCCAGATCGGCGTCGTGTTGCAGGAGAACGTGCTGTTCAACTGCACGGTCCGCGACAACATCGCGCTGGCCGATCCGGCGATGCCGATGGAGCGCGTCATCGAAGCGGCGGAGCTAGCCGGCGCCCACGACTTCATCCTCGAACTGCCGGAGGGTTACGACACCGTCGTGGGCGAGCGCGGCAGCAGCCTGTCCGGCGGGCAGCGCCAGCGAATCGCAATCGCGCGCGCGCTCATCACCGATCCACGCATCCTGATCCTGGACGAGGCGACCAGCGCGCTGGACTACGAAAGCGAGCGCGCGATCCAACAGAACATGAGGCGGATTTCCGCCGGACGGACCGTGTTCGTCATCGCCCACCGGCTGTCGACGGTGCGCAATGCAAACCGGATCATCACCCTCGAGCATGGCCGCATCGTCGAGGACGGCAGCCATGACGAGCTGATCCGCACCAACGGCCGTTACGCCAACCTCCATTATCTGCAGGCCGGTATCCATGACGTCCGCTAGCCGCAATGTCGTCGCGTTCCCGAGACGCGAACCTCGCCGCCGCGAGCACGAAATCGCCTTTCTGCCGGCGGCGCTCGAGATCGCCGAATCGCCGCCGTCGCCGATCGGGCGCGCGATCGGGGCCTGCATCATCGCCGCGTTCTGCATCGCGCTGTTGTGGGCGACGCTCGGCAGCGTCGATATCGTCGCCAGCGCGACCGGCAAGATCGTGCCGGGCGGGCGCACCAAGCTGATCCAGCCGTTCGAAACGGGTGTGGTCCGCGCCATCCGCGTCCGCGACGGCCAGAGCGTCAAGGCCGGCGACGTCCTGATCGAGCTGGACCCGACAATGACGGAAGCCGACCAGGAGCGCCAGAAGAGCGATCTGCTTGCGGCCGAGCTGGACGTCGCGCGGCTGCGCGCCGCGCTGGCCGCAGATCCGCTCGCGGCCTTCCGGCCGCCGCAAAACGCAAGTGCCGCCGAAATCGAGATGCATCGCCAGTTCCTGATCAGCCAGCGCGCCGAACAGAGCGCAAAGCTTTCTGAAATCGAGCGCCAGCAGGGTCAGAAGGAGGCGGAACGGGCGACCACATCGGCGAGCGTCGACAAGCTGGAGGCGACGATCCCGGTACTGAAGGAGCGCGTCGACATCCGCAAGGGTCTCGTCGAGAAGGCATTGGCGTCAAAGGTCGTCTATCTCTCCGAATATCAGGAGCTGGTCGCCATGCAACAGGACCTCGTCCTGCAGCAGAGCCGGCTGCGCGAAGCCGATGCGGCGATCGCCCTGCTGAAGGAGACCAAGGACAAGACTGCCGCGGAGTATCGCCGCGCGACCTATGATGCCCTTGCGAAGGCCGAGCAGAAGGCTGCGAGCGCTGCCCAGGAGGTGGTCAAGGCGGATCGGCGAACGAAACTGCAGAGCTTGACCGCACCGGTCGACGGCGTCGTGCAGCAGCTTGCCGTTCATACGGTGGGCGGCGTGGTGACGCCCGCTCAGGCGCTGGCCGTCGTGGTCCCGAGCGAGAGCCAGCTCGAGATTGAGGCCATGCTCTCGAACCGCGACATCGGCTTCGTTCATCCGGGCCAGAAGGCGGAGATCAAAGTCGATACGTTCAACTTCACCCGGTATGGGCTGCTTCATGGCGATGTGCTCAGCGTGTCGACGGATGCCATCACGCGCGAGAAGCAACAGGGCGGCCCCAATGACCGGACACTGGGCGCGGCACAGAGCAGCAGCGAGCCTAAAGGTCAGGAGCTGGAATACGCCGCGCGCGTTTCGCTCGACCGGACGCACATGCAAATCGAGGACAAGCTCGTCAAGCTCGGGCCGGGCATGGCGGTGACGGTCGAAATCAAGACCGGCACGCGCAGGATCATCAGCTACCTGCTTTCGCCGCTGGCACGGTACCGGCAGGAGGCCCTGCGCGAACGGTAAAGCGAAGCGCGTCGCCGGACATTGCGGCCGAGCGACGCGCCACTCGCTTCAGAGCGACGCTGATCGCGTTGGTGCCGGTCGTTCAGACGATTGCGGTGAAATTGCCGGTGGGTTGGCGCATGCGCTATCGGCGCAGCGCCTCCAGGCGCGATTTCGCCTCCTGGACTCCCGCGGCGTTGGCCTTGGCATAGAGGTCTTGTGCCCTGCGCTCGTCACCGCGCGTGCCGTAAGTTCCCCATTTCGCAAGAATCAGGGGATCGTAGGTTTCTGCGAGCGCGAAGCTCGCCTGGGCGCTGCCCATTTCCACGGCGCGCTCGAGGACAAGCCGCGCCGCGCCTATGTCGCCCTGACGCAGCAAGGAGCTCGCCCGCGCAACCAACCCTCCCGCTTCCGCAGCCTGCTCGGGAGCAGGCTGCGCAACTGCGCGAGCAGGCGCCGCTCGTGTCTGTTCGGCGACTGGATTGGTGGCCACTTCGATGGACTTGTCCCGCGCGGTCGCACCGGTCGTCAACGCCGCGCCGTGCGCTTTGCGATCCTCGACCTCATACGCATGGATTGCGCTCCGCGACAAAGGGAGGTGCTGCGCCTGCACGTCGACCCTGGCGCGCAATTGCTTCAATTCGGCAGCGCTGGCTTCCGCTGCCTGCTTCTGCAGCACGATTTCTTCGCCCGCTTTTGCCGCCCGCGCCGTCTGGGCCTCGCTGTCGCGATGCGCTGCCGCCAGATCCTGCTCCAGCCGCGCGGACCGCTCTCGCTCCTTTTGCAGGTCCGCCGCAGCGCTCTTTCCCGTCGCTTGCAGCCGGGACGTTTCTTTGCCCGCTTCGGTCACGAGCACGGCCTTGCTCTCGATATCACGTCGCGCCGCCGCAAGATCCTGCTCCAGCCGGGCGGACCGCTCGCGCTCCTTTTGCAGGTCGGCCGCACCGCTCTTCTCCGCCGCCTTCAGCCGGGACGTTTCTTTGCCCGCTTCGGTCACGAGCACGGCCTTGCTCTCGATATCACGTCGCGCTGTCGCAAGATCCTGCTCCAGCCGCGCGGACCGCTCTCGCTCCTTTTGCAGGTCGGCCGCGCCGCTCTTCTCCGCCGCCTTCAGCCGGGACGCTTCCTCGTCTGCTTTCGTCACCAAGGCCGTCTTGGTCGCGACATCGCGCCGCGCTGCCGCAAGATCCTGCTCCAGCCGGTCGGCCCGCGCCGCTTGCAGTGAGTTCTGCAACTCCGCCGCTCCGCTTTCCCTTTCCCGCTTCAGTCGGGCGGTTTCCTCGCTCGCTTTCGCCGCCAGCGCGGTCTGCGTCTCAACATCGCTGCGGGCAGCCGCAAGATCCTGCTCCAGCCGCACGAGTCGCTCACGTTCGTCCGGTGTGGATTTGTGAACCGAAGCGGCGCCGTTCTCGGCCGCCTGCCTGAGCTCCGCCGCTTCTTCACCGGCTTTGCGTGCCTGCGCCTCGAAGGCATAGATCGTGCTTCGGGTCTGGGAAAGCTCCTGTGCCAGCGCGTCGGCCTTGGCACGCGATTCCCGCAGCTCGGCGGCCCCGGCCTCCACCGTCCGCTTCTGCCGCAGGGCTTCATCGGCCGCCTTTGCGGTCAGCGCGGTCTGGGCCTCGACATCACGCCGCGCGACCGCGAGATCCTGCTCCAGCCTTGCGGACCGCTCTCGCTCCTTTTGCAGGGAGCTCTGCGTCTCGGCCGCTCCGCTTTCGCTTTCCTGCTTCAGTCGGGAAACCTCCTCGCCTGCTTTGGTCGCCAGCGCGGCCTGGGTCTCGACCTTGCTGCGGGCAGCCGCAAGATCCCGCTCCAGCCGCGCGAACCGCTCACCTTCGTCGGGTGTGAATTTGCTGACCGAAGCCGTGCAGCTTGCAACCGCCTGCCTGAGCTCCGTCGCTTCGTCTCCGGATTTGCGGGCTTGGGCTTCGTATGCATAGATCGAGCTCCGCGACAGGGAGAGGTCTTGCGCCAGCGCCTCGGCTCGTTCGCGTGATTGCCTGAGCTCGGCAGCTCCGACGTCCGCTGCCTGCTTCTGCCGCAGAGCTTCTTGCTTTGTCGTTGTCGCCAACGCCATCTGGGTCTCGACATCGCGCCGCGCTGCCGCCAAATCCTGCTCCAGCTGCGCGCTCCGCTCGCGCTCCCTTTGCAGGGACGACTGCATCTCCGTAGCGCCGCTTTCACGCATCCCTTTCAGCCGGGAAACCTCCTCGCCCGCCTTTGCCGCCAGCGCAGTCTCGGTCTCGACGTTGCGGCGCGATGCCTCGAGATCCTGCTCGAGCCGCGCGGACCGCTCGCGCTCTCGTTGCAGATCCGCCACGCCGCCTTCCGCCGCTGCCTTCAGCCGAGACGCTTCCTCACCCGCCCTTGTCGCCAGCACGGTCTGGGTTTCGACATCACGCCGCGCTGCCGCCAGATCCCGCTCCAGGTGCTCCGCCCGCTCACGCGTCTCTTGCAGGGAGTTCAGCAACTCCGCGCCGCCCTGCGCGGCCTGCTTCTCTTCGGCCGTTTTGTCCGTCAACGCGGCCCGGGCCTCGATATCGCGGCGCGCCGCGGCGAGACTCTGCTCCAGCGATTCGGCCCGATAGCGCTCCTGCTCGAGACGTTGCAGCAACTCGATGTCACGTCTGGCATTCGTCAGTTCACAGGAGAGCGACTCCGCCCAGTTGTATTCCCGTTTCGAAGTCTGCCCCGTGTCGCCGACTGTCGCTTGGGCAAGCTGCACCGGTCTGTCGTTGCCGGCTCGACCCGGCGGCAAGGCTTCGGGAGCGCCGTTCCTTGCCGCTTCGATGAAACCGGGACTACGGGCAGCCGCCGAATGCTGCGGTTGCGTCGAAGGGCGGGCCGGATCAGGGGACGCCCGTGTTTCCGTCGTGCACGCCATTGCGAGCACGGCAGCAGTCGTCCACGACAGCGCGGACCGTCCCGCCTTGGGCAGCAGCCGGCGCGACGAATCTGCGATGTCGCGGCCGGCAACTGCTTTGTCCTTGAGCATAACCGGACCCATCCGCAATCACCTGTCGCGTAGCGACACGATCTGTTGAGGTGCGGTATTATGCGCCGTACTGCAGCGCGAAGCCTACAGCCCGCATGGAGGACCCACCCACCCCTTTCGGGTTAGGCCACAGGTCACGGCTTCACATAGGACCAGCCCTTCTCCTGCAGTTCCATCACGCGCACGACGCCTGACTTCACCACCTCCGCCTGGCGAACGATCGGGATGTCCTTGTTCTCGGCCTTGTGCATTTTTTCCTGGGTATTGCCGCAGGCCTTGAACGAGACCTCCGGCGTGCTCAGCGCCATTTCCTCGAGACGGGCTTTCACCGGCGACGTGTCGTCGCGCAGCATGTGGAGGCCAGGCCCGAAGGTGACCACCTCGATCTTCACCTTCTCGCCGAGATCCTTGTAGTATTGCGCAACGTTGACTGCGTTGTTGAGCGCGAGATTCATGGCTGCGGGATCGTTCGTGTTCACCTGCAGGATCAGGTTGTGCGACTTGGCGTTGGATGGAAGCCGGGCGTTGGCGTTGAGAGGAGATCGTTCCCCCTTGTGGGTGGTCGCCTTGCGCGAGACATGAACCCTTTGGACCTTTTCTGAAACGTGCCGATAGTCCGCAGTGGGATTCGTTGTTGTCGGTGTCCAATACCGTCCGCCGCCTTGCTCCGCCGCAGCGTATGAAGCGGACAGCAGCACCGTTGCGGCTCCGATCATGGTTACCTTCGCAATTTGCTGAAACACGCGCATGGATGCCTCTCCTGTTAAAGACACGTCATTCAAATCTCTAACCGTTGGGTTTTGCGGTCGGTTGTGGCCACCTGCACGCAGCGGTGATCTTCGCGCGCACCACATCCATCCCGCCCAACGGGAACACCGCATCCAGCGCCGGTCCGGTACGGGGTGCGAGGTGAATATTGAGACCTCCGCCGTCCGGAAGGGACTGCAGCAAGCGAATCACGTCGCCACCGAACGCAACGCCGGTCCCGGACGCAGGCACAGCTGCCGCGACCTGCTGCGGCGGACCGTCGTTGATACGGTAGGAAATCGCATATCCATCGCCGCGACCGGACACGCGGGATCCGGCGACGATCAGTTCGCTCCGCCCGCCATGGCAGCGAATCGAAAGCGTCATTACGCTTTCGCCGGCACCGTCGCGCGATGACGTTGTGGCGGTGGCGACCGGTGAATAGTCGAGCGGTGAAGTGGTCAGGCTGACGACCCAGCTGCTACCTTGGTTCGCCTGGGGCGGCGCTGACGCCCGCGGTGTCTTCTCGGAGCACTCCGGCCGTTCGGAGCGCTCCTTGGCGGAGCAATCGCGGAGCTGAGCGATCTGACGAAATCCTGCCGCCTGCGCCGAAGCAATACCGCTTGCGAGCAAAACTCCAGCCACCGCGCAGGTCGCCGCGCGTCTCATTGCGATGGATTTGCGGCGGTGCGCGGCCCGCGATCGAGCCACGCCTGCGCCGCGGGGAAGCGCGTCAGGCCGGGAACGGTCGCGGCGAGATTGATCGTCTTCCACTTTTGGTCGAAGCCCGGCTGCTGCAGCTTGTCGATCCGCGAGAACAGATACTCCACGAAGCGCGCGAGGCGCTCATAGCGGTTCGATTTGGCCGGAAAGTTGAAAGCCACCAGAGCGGTCGGCACTGCGATTGTCGTGACGCGCTCGCCCTGCTTGATGAGATTGGGATACTCCGTGGCCTCGAGCGAGGCGGGAAGATAAAAGTCTTCGAACCTCCTGTCATAGGGAACAGGCAGGAACTTGAACCCCGGCTCCCAGCGGCCGCGCACGAAAGCATCCACCGGCTTCGAGGTGATGAAGACGACCGCGGCCATCTCGCCCTTGCGCATCTGCTCGAGCGCGACCTGATGAGGAATGAAGGTTTTTTCCACATCGAGGCCAAGGCGGCTGAAGATCAGCGGCCCCGAATAGGCCGCCGCAGTACCCAGATTATTGAAGTTCACCTTCTTGCCGGCGAGATCGCTCAGGCTTTGGATCTCGGGACGAACGAAGATATGCAGTTCGGACGGAAACAGGTTCAGCACGAACGCCAGCCGTTGCTGGATATCCGGCACCTGGCTTCTGTATTCCTCGAGCACGTCGGAATTGATGATGGCGGCATCGATGCCGCGCAAATACAGCAGTGAGTTCACATTCTCCGTCGGCCCGCGCGTCACGACCGGCAACACATGCAGCTTGTCGCCATCGTCTACGACGCGGGCGATTTCGGCCGCGAGACGAATGGGCGCGCCCTCGAGCAGGCCCCCGGCGAGGCCGACCGTCCAGGCATTCATCGTCACCTGCGGCTTTTGCGGCGGCGGCTCGCGTCGCAATTGACGCGCTGCAGCAGGTTGCGCCTGTGCATCCACGTTGGACATCGGAACGGTCGCGAGCAGCGGAATCAGCAGCGCCAGCATGCGCAACGGATGCAATTCACTTTTTGCGGTCTGTCCCATGGGATCTGCGCCCTCGCCGATCGGTCATTTTGTCGTAGTTTCATGCAGTTCATCGGCGCGCGCCATTTCTCCGCATGGGGGAGCCCCCTACCCCTTCCGGATTATCCACTGTGCCTGCCCCCACGCCGCAGCAGCGAGGGATCACAGGGTGGAACATCACCGGCACCATACTGACGGCAGGCGCCGGAAACCCTGCCTGACCGTCGGCGAGGTTGCGGGTTTCCTCATTCAGCGCGCAAGGCCAGCACCGCGACGTCGGCTTGCGACAAGCGTGACGGCAGATTCGCGGCGTCGACACGCGATCGGGACCGCTTCAATGGTGGCGCCTTGGTACGTTTGGCGATCTCACGGCCGATGCTTCCGAACCCGACGATCAGCCAACGCGTCTGCGCGATTTAGCGAAATCCCGCCGTTCCCACTGATGCGCCTGCTGATGGGCTGCTTGTTCGGCGATGGGATGCAAGTGACTGAGCGTATGGATGGTCCCGTATTCGGCCATCGCCGGCGCCGAGGCGCTGGAGCTCGTCACGGTGAGGCCCGGACGGACCAAAAACAGCAACGGCAGGAAGAACCCGGCTGCCGGTATCATCAGAAACGCGCAAAAGCCGCGCCATCGTGATCCGGCTGTTGCACGCTCCGTGATACGGCGAACGAGTGGCGTTGTTCCGAGACATTTCAGCAGCCGCGGCAGATATTCTTTATCTTGGCAGCTGTCCGAGCTTCTTCTACTGCAAACGGGTCCTTGTATGGAGGCCGCCCGGCGTCGCTTTCAACGATTGCGGGCTTTTCCAATTTCGGAGGATAGGCTGCGTCGTAGCAGGCCAGGCGTGCGGTCGCGCCTCCGATGGCGCGACAGTCCGGCCCCTTAGCGATGGCGCTTTGCACGCACGTAGACAAAACTATTACGGCAATAATGCTTCGCATCGAATTTCCTTTGCGCATATGGTCGCTTGACGCACGGATATGAAACCAAAATCTGCTTCCAGGAAGGCCACGTCGACCCGACACCTCGCAAGAAGAGCCAACGGGCATCATGTTACTTGTACTGTTGCAGGCTCCTGCATTGATCGCTGCGTCACCATCTCGCTAAAATCGAGTTAGCTGCCATGCTCCGATCTTTCGGCTCGGCGCCGCCGCAATTGTCCTGATCTTTGTCGACTCAGTAGAGAGCCCGCCAGTCTTCATTGCCGAAGAAGCAATGACGCAAAACAGATATCAAGGCATCGAATCGAATTCAGCAGGCACCCTACCTGCTCGAAAGAACACAGTCGGCTGGTCGTCGTAATCACCCGTCTCGGGATCCGAGCTTGTCGAGAAGGCAACGACGCCTGCCTTACTCATGGCAAGCCTTTCGGCAGTTCGACGCGCACTTTCCTCGCTCCGGCACGCAATTGGCGTACCGGCCTTTAACTGATCGCCTTTCGCAGGGTCAAAGGATTGAACGAGAAAATGCGTCTGGCGCGGCATCATGACCGCTTTTCAGCACTGTGGTCCGACCAGCTACGCATTTCTTGATGCGTCGTTTCGGTCCGACCAATTGAGCTCCGATTGAGGGCACCTACGCCGCCCCCGGCGCCTCCGCTTCGTTGGCGCGCAGAATCGAGCCGGCGTTATCCCGACCCCATGAAGCGCGAGCGGCAATCTCGGAGCGCGTGATCCTTCCCGGCTTGCTTGTACGCTCGTCAACTCTTTGTTGCTGCGTTTGCGAGCTCCGTTTCGATCCCGGTGGCACAAGCCTTGGCAAACGAGTAATCCATGCTCGTGGATGCCACATTCTTCACGAATTCTCTGACGACGTTCTCTTTAGAGTAAATGCTTGCCGCCTTGAATTTGGCGAGAGCGCCGTCCGCGGCTGTGAACTGAGCGACGCAAATCGGTACCAGAACGGACATCCGGCCGCTGGTCTCCGCTGTGGTGCGCATGATTCTGGCGCCTTCCTCCGTGACCCAACCGCCCCAGATAAATCCAATCGCCATGGTTGCCACCGCGCCGAACGCGATCCCTTGAAGGAAGCGGGTCCGTGCCTCGCCTTGCAGGATTGCAGGAATTTTCATGAAGGTCGCCTTTCTTGAGCGCGCGCAGAGACGCGCCCGCGACGCTGACGCTCCGTGACAAACACAATGTTATGATTGCGCCTTCCGATGGCACGTGAGCTGCTGCTACGACGACTGGCGGCGACTTCGGAAGTCGCTGCTTCATGGGCAGCTTCGAGGTGAGCAATTTGCCAACCCGTATTCGGACGCTATATGGCTAGCTTGATGGTGTAAAGGGCGTTCTGTTCTGCGGCGGACTGCGCACGCAGATTGTCACTCGTGACAAAAACGCTACTGGTAGCGTTCTGCGTACGAACGGCGCGCCATGATTTCCTTGGGGTGGTCCTTCACGCTGCGACCGGCGTGACTTGAAACTGCGCAAGCGTTAATCGAACGTCGCATAATTCTGGGGCGAACTGCCGGAGAGGGATTGCGACGGTTGGCTACTTCCACTGCCTATCGGATAAGATCCTCGACGATTGGCCCCGCTTTGCGACGCACGATGTGGCATGGCCCGTCACCGTCGGTCAGCGACGGCCATCCCGACGAAATCCTCCTCGGCAGCGTGCAATTCGCGAGGAATGGTCATGGCCGCTTGTCGTTCTTTCGCGGGAGTGACGTCACGGTATTAACACCTGACATTTCGAGCACTGAAAGCTGCTGGTCTCCGGATCGATGCAGGCAAAGCCGACGGGCACATGGTCGGCGCGGGTAGCGGTGTCCCCCCTCACATAGGCGTAGCCGTCCGCCTGTGAGAGCCGTGCCACGTCCAGCCTCCCACAACGTGGACACTCAATATCTACGGTCCATTCGTCGCGCGTGGTCATTCGCGGCTTTTGGGGACAGAACCACGCGACCCCAACTCATCGGCCTGGCCAGAATCAATGAATTCCTGAGCCTGCGCCTTGGTGGCGAAGGTGATGAGTCCATTGCCGACTACACCACCCTCGAGGAGTTCGGCCACTGCGTAGTTGCCGCCAATGGAGGGGCAAGTCGTCCAACCGATGCGGTTCTTCATTCGTCGAGTATGCGCCGCGGCCGGTCAACATGCCAGACCGAACCTCACCACAATCGAACTGACATCGTCTAAGATTGAGGAATGCTTGGAAGTCGGCTAGCTTGGCAACCATCACCAGATCCGATCTGGGCATTTTCCGGTGACAGAGAGACGCTACAGCGCTCCCGCCTATTCGGGAGCAATCGCATGCGTAGGCACTTTTTCGATCAGCGCGAAGGTGATGAGATGATCCCCGACGAACAGGGGATAGATCTCGTTTCACTGGAGGCTATGCAACACGAAGCAACCTTCGCGCTGGCACACTTGGCCAAGGATGAAGCTCGACGCTGCATTATCGATGCTCCTGCACGCCGTCTTGCAATCAACGTTCGCGACGAAGATGGACCGGTCTTACGGGCGACGTTCACCTTCGAGATTAGACGTTTCCAGTGAGGCCCCATATCCCCCTCTCGCTCGGCGCGAGAGGTCGACCACCGCCCGATGTGGCTGCACAATAGAGCCCTCACAGTAGTCAAAAGCAGCAAAAAACAGTGGGGCGACGCTCCTCGTGTTTGGCGGGAGCGCACTTAACTCTCAGTGACCGATGGATGCCGACGAATGGGCGGTTATGGGGCATCATGACGCGTCCGCCGGGGGAATAGCGAGCGCTTGAGGCGTCCCGGCCGCGCGACATCGGACCGCGAGAAAGCGGTAGCTAATGCCGTCGAAAGAGCGCATGGTTGCTTATGGGCGAGCCGACACGGGCGCCCGAGCGTTGGCAAAAGGCGGGCGTACATGAAAACTCGCTCGCGACGGGAAGTCGTCACCTTCAAGCATTCGTTCCAGATCAGGGGCATCGATCACCCCCTGCCCGCCGGACGCTACGAAGTCATCACAGACGAGGAGATGATCGAAGGGCTTTCCTTCGCGTCTTATCGCCGCGTTGCGACCATGATGATCGTGCCGGCAGCCTCGCACGGCGCCAGGATGGAGATGTTTTCCATCGGTCCGGTCGACCTGGCGGATGCACAACGGATCGACGCGAGCATGCCAGATGAGTGACGAACCGCTCGATCTGGATAAACATCGTGGGATTGCAGCGCAGAAAGCGACGGAAATCCGCCGCGCAACGACGGATGTCGAGAGTCGTGCGCGGGAGCTGCGCGAACGGCAAAGCGTGCTGGAAAACGGACTAATGTCGGTCGCTGCGACCTCATGGCCGGAAGCGGCCGCCAAGGCACGGTACGTGCTGAACATCTACGCTGCGAGCCTGTCGCCTGACGACACAAGGCATCGCGATCTCGTCGCGGCGATTCTGGCGGATTTTGTCCGGCTCGATGGGCAGGGCTGAAGCTGTGCCGGCTTCAGCCAACGGCAACGGGTTTAGTCGCATGGCACTTGAACAAGCTTGTTTCACCAGTTTCGAATACGACCGCATGATCGTCCAGTTCTCGATGCGCGACGGCGCGAAGGTCGTCCCCTGTGCGATCTCGACCTCCGCGATGGATGAGCTAGAAGGGGCAGGACGCGCACCATCGAGCGAGCGCGAAGCGCAGTTCATGCGACTGCGAGAGCGCATTGAAGCCCGCGCCACCGTCAAATACATGGCGGGCGAGTTCGAAGGTGTGCCCGCCGGCATCATCCTAAGAAGCATCGACTTCAGGAAGCAGTAAGAGTCGCGGGCCACCGAGGTCGCGAAAACAAGGGAGACCACGCTTGAAGGGCGACATAGTCAACAGTGATGGCGTACACGTCGCCGTGGTGATCGATACCGCTATTTTCGACCTTAAGGGCCGGAAGCTTTACGATCTGAAGGGCAGCAGGATTTATCGGCTCTCGGGTGAACTGGTGGGTCACCTCAACGAAACCGGCGGCTCCTTAAGACGGCTCGACAAGTCGACAGACAGTTTGTTCTAGCAATTTCCGTATGGGAGGCGTCGTCGCAGGAACCGGAATGACACCAGGACGTTTGACGAAGGCGGCGAAAGATCGTGAATCGTAAGGCCGCCGCCAGCGACGGACGAACACACCGAGACCTAAGCCGAAGTCGTGTCTCCCGAGACTGTCTCATAATTTAGGGAGGATCGAGTGCCAGGGATGATTAGAGACCGAGGCTTCGGACGCCAGGGCTCTACCGCCGCGGCGCGAGAAGCCAACAAGATATTCCGAAAAGTGGAGGCCGCGCCGAGCGAGCGTGCCAAAGCCGACAAAGCGTTCCAGGCCAACCGCGAGCGTCTCAAAGCCGAGCGATTGGCGCGAGAATCCGAGCTTCCCGTCAAACCGCCAACAAGGCCCGCTAAATGACGTCGCATCATCGCGAAGCGAGGCAGGCGATCGTTCGCGAATGGAACCACTGGATCGGGACGCAGCCGCTTGATGGAAAAGCCTGCGCACGCGACGCGCGGCGGTTTTTCCTCGAGATCAAAGCCAGGCGCGAGCCAACATTACTGGATTTTCGGTCGGGCGCCGATGACAAATGGCAGATCGTCCATCAATGGCTCATGGCGGAGCGGCTGATATCAAACTAAGACACCGCTTTCTTTGCTGTACTCTTGCTAGGCGTAGCGACAGAGCTCCACGAATACAAGACTTTCACGGCGGCAGCACAACGGGATGAATCCGCACTGCTCGATCAGGACTATACGACGCCGCGTTTGCTCCAAGTTTTCGCTGCGCACTGACTTTAGCATCGCGACCGTCGCACGCGTTTTAGTGCTCGCTATTGGCCAGCCACAGGCGTAGGGTGGCTGGTATCACCGTATCATCAACGGCATCGACCGGTGACTGAGGGTCACGTGCGCTCCCGCCAATGGACTAGCAGGAGCGTTCGATGACGCGTTTTCGTGCCTCGGAATGGATCGTTCCGCCGGTAATCGTGCCGCTGTTTCTTCTGCTTCTCGTATGTGCTGCGGCCATCCTCAACGGCTAGCACGGCTCCCTTCGCCTGCTTGGTGACAGGGAGAACCTATCACGGCAAACGCCACTTTCGACGCAGTCGCGGCAAGACCGTTGTGATGCGCCTTGCGCGAACTGGGCACGAGGGCAACGTGTGCGTCCGCATCGTTACGTCGCCCGCGACGCTTATTGCAGCCGAATGGGCTGGAAGAACTCAGACCCCAATTGGAGATAGACATCATGGCCAAGGGACAGCAACGCGGCAATCGCGAAGCCAAGAAACCGAAGAAGGAAAAAGCAAAGGTGATTGCAGCGGCGCCCAGCCGCAAAGAGGCAGGCTGGCAGCCGGACTTCGGTCCTGCAAAGAAGAAGTAAGCAGAGGTTGAAGCTTTAGCTTGATTGCTTCCAAGATCCCGAGCGAGTGGCGCTGGCAGTAGCTCATCAATTCCCTCTATCGGTCCTGGAAAGTCATTTTCGTCATCACGAGCGGCACAACGCCGTCAGGCGTTGAAGCGATCGCTGACGGCACTGAGCTTCTCCTTGATGCACATCGACGGCGGTACTGAGGACGACAGGCGCTTCCGCCTCCTAGCTGGAGACTCTCCATGTGCGAGAAGTGCATCGAACTCGACAAGAGAATCGAGCATTATCAAAAGCTCTCAAGCTGCGTAACCGACCAGACTGCGCAAGAGGGAATCCGCTTTCTTATTGCAAAGTACTGCGCGGACAAGAAGGCGATACATCCGGATCAGGGATGAAGCCGGCTTCAGCTGCCGACGAGGCAATGGCCGCTAGGCTGCATAGTTTTGCGACCAAAGGCTGACGGCCGAGCGATCGAAGAGTATCCGGCCGCCTCCACGATACCGTCTTAGCCGCTGCCGAAACCCCGAAGTTCGTGCCGCTTCCGACCCGGCGGAGTGTTGGCACATTAGAGATCGCAGCCCTCACCATGACGATCCCACGAAAGGTGGTCGTACAGGGAGGATTTCGCATGTACGACAACGCAAGTTGCTTGCCGAGGCATGTAAAGGTTCGCGAAATGCGCTCGGAGAAGCGAAGGCCTACGGCGCTGGCGCAAAGCGCTTGCAAAGGTGGCGTTCCGCCGCCATTGAGGGCTCGAAATCGTAGTTTGGCGTGCCAAATCGCGCGATGGCGGAGGGAGAGAATCTAGAAAAAAATTTGCTCTTCTGCTGCGGCTGGGGTGCCCTCGCTAGGGGAGAACATCCGAATCTCCAGGGCTCTCGGTATCACTTAGGCCATGCAAATTAGCCCGAGCCGCCAGCCCGGACAGTTGCTGCCCCTAAAGGAATGCGCCTTCAGGCCTGTAGGAGCGACCACTCATAAATCCGGTGATGTCCGCTTCCGAGGGCAAAGCCGACACGTGCCCCCTCCCCCGGGATGTCGCTTTGTGACCCCAGAACGGACATGTCGTAGGGATCGCTGTACTCGAGACGTACGCGGTGTCTGGAGAGCGAGCGTTTTGGATGTCAGCGCGTAGCGCCGTCACCATCGGCAAACTGTGTCCAGCGAACAACTACGAGACCCCACGGCCAAAAATCCAGCCATGCGTATCAATAGTCGGACGAGGCAACTTCTGTTAATCTCTCGAACTGCGCATTGGAAACCGCCGTGAATTACTTCGGTAACTTGGGGAGCCGCATGCCCGAAAAATCAAAAAAGATATTTATTAGCTACAGTCACCAGGACTCGGAAATCGTCGAAAGGGTTTTGTCATCCCTCAGAACATCGGACGTGATCGATTATTTCTACGAGTTCTTTTTCGATACAGAAGCCATCCGGATAGGAGGCCACATAGCTGACAGTCTGGCCACCGCTCTGAAGTCTTCAGACTACTATGTGCTTTTCATTTCGGAGTCCTCCCAGAAATCAGACTGGGTAAAGCGCGAGATCGCCACTGCTTTTGAACTGGCGCGCAAAAAAGAGCTTACGGTCGTTCCTCTGCTCGTCCAAGGCGCCGAGGTGCCTTTTGAATTTCGCGGCCTGCTTTACGTCGATTTTCGTGAGGATTTTACCAGGGCCGTCCGCCAGCTTGAGGGCTTCTTCGAGAGTGAAGTGACGCAGGCAAGAGAAGTCGCAAAGCCTAACGTGGCAGGTCTGCAGCCACATCCGCCACCGACTGCATGCAAAGACTTTCTTGGAGTCATGCGTCTCGGCGACCTCCGCCAGCTGCTCACGCGCCGCCTTACCAATAATGACATCAAAGTCGTATGGTTCGATGTCTTCAACACGAGGATGGAGGACGAAGTCGGAGCAGTGCCTCTGGCGCTGAGCTGTGTCGAGCTGCTTGACAGAGCGCGTCGGCAGGAGGTGCTTGATCAATTACTGAAAGGCCTCTGCCAGAATCATCCATATCTCGGCAAAGCCGCAGAACAGGCGTGGCTTTCCGGCGTGAAGGACGTTGAACGGTAGAGGCGCCGGGCATTAAGCGTAATAGGAACAGCAAAGTGGCGCACAATCCGACCTTCAATTCCTTGGTATCCCAGCTACGCCTTACGCCGGCAGAGACGCCACCGCCAGAACTGGCTGATCAAATAGAGATTACACTGCGGTGGTTCGAGCGAGTGGTTGCAAATCTGGCGGCCGGCACAGAAACGGCTCGCACCGTGTCGGCCGGGTATCTGGCAGATAGGGAGTTCAACGCCTTTGCGGGTACGGTCGATGGAAGGGATGTTGTTGCCGTCAATTTGGGAATTTTGATCAGATCGCAAAACCTCTGTTCGATGGCTTTGGCATCAAATGTTGACGTCCCCTGGCTGCATCCGGATCGCTCACGAAGATCTGTAGGTCTTCCAGCTATCCGGTCCGGCGCAGTCCGCTACGTGTTTTTGCACGAACTCGGGCATATCTGGAAGGGACACACGCTCCTAATCGCACAGCAGTACGGCCGGAATTCCATAGACGAAATGAACATGGCTTCGTCCTCAAGGGTTAGTAAGCTGGACGCGCAGACTATGGAAATGGATGCGGACGTATTTGCCATCAGTGGGATCGTGTTGCAGCAGTTGCACAGGGCAAAAGCCGACAGCTGGATCAATCCGGAATTTGAGGAGATCAATGGTAATGGTGCTGCAGCTGTCGCCAGCTCGCTGTTCGCCATCTACCTAGTTTGGCGGATGTTCGAAGAGGCGTGCGATCTGAAAGGCGTAAGAATAAGCTCCCACCCTCCCGCCCCCATGCGGCAGAACATGATATTTGCCCACGCATTAAGTGAGTTGACCGGTCGCCACGGTTTCGAGTTTTCCAAAGCGTCGGCCATAATTGAGGCCGTCTTTAAATCGGCTGAATTGTGCTATGCGGCCGCGCGCGGCCATCCTGTTGACGTGGCAGGATTCGCACAGACCATTTCACCGGAAGGCCACAAGTATGTTGGAAGCCTGATTAGCAATCTGGAGGTGCTTCGGCCCCGCCTTCAACTGCTTCTACGTAATCGAAAGCCCGAAGAACTCGCCGAGTGACACCGTGCGACATACTGAATTGATCTGTTGGCGATCGCGCTGACTTGGCTGCGGCCGCTGTGCGAGACTCTCGTTTTTCAAGGAAGTGCCTGTCTTCCGACGGCTCGTCGATGATGACACGGACCGCGCCGCGATTTTCAGTCGGAACGTGGGCATGGCCCGTCCTCTCTCCAGCCGCACACCCGGCAGCACAACTGCGCGACAAAGCTTCGCGGCTTCGAATGCTGCCCAGAATCGGCCTAATGCTTGGTATCGGCTGGCTCGATTAAATCGGATAGAAGTGCCGCTGTCGCTTCGAGGCTCTCTCTAACCTGGACGAGTTTTTTATCGGACAAAATCAGCCGGCGTCCTGACGCCTTCACCACACATTCAAATATTCCATCTGAATGTCTCATGAGACTTAGCAGGTGTTCCCCGCTCGGACCATTAACGCCCGCTAGCCAGTTCTTTGCCGTTCGCTCGTTGGCTCCGGTCCATCGGATGAGTAGCTTAAGTGCTTGATGGGTATCACCCAGCTCAGAGCGGAGCACTTCTGCAATCAGCAGCGCATAGTCAGTGGCCAGCGCCTCATAATCTACTGGAAGAGATCTGCCCGCTTTAGGAAGCATTTTTCCGCCAGGGATGCATATAGTGTGGTCGTCCCGGACAGCTCATCACCCCTTCTTGACGTTAGTGGGGCAGTCATGACCGTCTTCGAATCATCAAACCTACCCACTTCCGCAACGCGCGTCGGACCGCGGCCGCTAGCGGCAGAATACGTGCGAATGTCGACCGACCATCAACAATACTCAACCGCCAACCAATCACAGGCGATTCGGGAATATGCCGCTCGGCATGGCTTTCAGATACAGATGACTTACGAAGACAGCGGCAAGAGCGGTCTAAATCTAGATGACCGAGACGCGCTAAAGCAGCTCATCGAAGATGTGCAAAGCGGCGCAGCGGACTTCTCGACAATTCTGGTTTATGACGTCAGTCGCTGGGGCCGCTTTCAGGATGCCGACGAAAGCGCCTATTACGAATACATCTGCAAACGTGCGGGCATCTCGGTCCACTACTGCGCCGAACAATTCGAGAATGATGGAAGCCCCGTTTCGACTATCGTGAAAGGCGTCAAGCGGGCGATGGCCGGCGAATACAGCCGCGAGCTTTCGGTCAAGGTTTTTGCTGGGCAGCGACGATTGATCGAACTCGGCTACCGTCAAGGCGGACCAGCTGGCTACGGACTAAGGAGACAATTAATCGATCAGAACGGCGCACCCAAAGGGGCGCTGCTGCGCGGTGAGCACAAAAGCATTCAGACGGATAGAATCATCCTTATTCCTGGCCCCAATGAGGAAATTGAGACCGTTCGATTTATCTACGAGAGTTTCGTGCATCACGCCAAGAGTGAGCGCGAAATTGCGTCCTATCTCAATGACAGGGGCATCTCCACCGATCTCGGCCGTCCCTGGAGTCGGGCCACCGTGCACCAGATCCTGATCAATGAAAAATATGTCGGCAACAACGTCTGGAACCGCTGCTCCTGCAAGCTGAAGGGTCACCGGGTCCATAACCCACCCGAGCACTGGATCCGGCACGACAAAGCGTTCGATACGATCGTCGATGACGAGACCTTCCAAGCAGCACAAAAGATCATCAACGATCGCGCCAAGACCTATTCCAATGAAGAATTGCTGGACCTGCTGCGCGGCTTGCTCGAGAAGTACGGTTACCTGTCCGGCATCATCATCGATGAGTTAGAGTTTGGTCCCTCGAGCAGCGCCTACCGTGCCCGCTTCGGGAGCCTTATTCGGGCATATGAACTGATCGGTTTCACTCCGGAGCGGGACTACCGCTATGTTGAGATTAACCGAGCATTGCGGCGGATGTATCCCGAGCTGATCGCGACTACGATCCGCGGCATCGAAGAGATCGGCGGTACCGTCGAGCAGAACGATGAAACCGATCTCCTCTCGGTCAACGACGAATTCACAGCCTCGCTATGTTTGGTTCGTGCGCAGGAGACGATGGCCGGCTCATATCGCTGGAAAATTCGATTTGATGCCGGCCTGCGGCCGGATATCACGGTCGCGATTCGTATGAACCAGATGAACAGCGCAATCCTCGACTACTATCTGTTGCCGCGCTTCGAGATTGAGCACTCAAGTACTGCGCTCGCCGAGGACAATGGCTTGGCGCTGGATGCGTACCGCTTCGATACGCTGGACATGCTGTTTGAACTTGCCGCGCGTTCGCAATTGATGGAGGTCAGCTATGGGCTCGGTTCAATCCATTGAGATGGTCTCAATCGGCGCGATCGATGTGGTGAACCCACGGGCTCGCAACCGGCGTGTCTTCAAAGAGATTGTCACTAGTGTTGCAGAACTCGGGTTAAAACGGCCGATCACGGTGAAGAGGAAGGCGGGTGATGGCGAGCAGCGCTACGACCTCGTCTGCGGTCAAGGGCGGCTCGAGGCCTATCAGGCACTCGGGCAGCGCGAGATCCCGGCGATCGTCGTTAATGCAACCAATGAAGACAGCGCGATCATGAGCCTGGTCGAGAATTGCGCCCGGCGCCAGCATCGCTCAATTGACCTGCTGCACGACATCGAAGGCCTGCGGCAGCGGGGCTACGAGTTCGATGACATCGCCCGCAAGACCGGGCTCACCGTCGAATATGTGAGGGGTGTCAGCAACTTGTTGGAGAGTGGCGAGCAGCGATTGTTGCGCGCGGTCGAGGCCGGGCAATTGCCGGTCAGCATCGCCGTCTTGATATCCCAGGCCGAAGACAGTGACGTCCAAAACGTCTTGCAACACGCATATGAGGAGAAGCTATTGCGCGGCCAGCGCTTGCTTGCGGCCAAGAAATTGATCGAGCAGCGGCGGCGCCGCGGCAAGGGATACAAGACCGGCCCACGTCGGACCGACGATACCCCGATCAGCTCGAATGCCCTGCTGCGCGCCTACAAGCAGGACGTTGACCGTAAGCGCGTCTTGGTCCGCAAATCCAACAGCACAAAGGCGCGGCTGGTCTTCATTCTGGAGGCTTTACGGAAGCTCCTCACCGAGCCGGACTTTCTGACGCTTTTGCAAGGTGAAAAGCTCGATACCCTGCCGAAGAACCTTGCGGTTCGACTGCACGGCCAAGGCTGAGCCATGGCGCGCCGACCTCATATTGCAGTACGGATGAGCTTTGAGGAGCGCACGCTCGCCGTCCGGCTTGCCGACATCCAGCCCCTCAAGCTGGTGTCGGAGGAGGTCAAGCGCTCGGCAAAGTACCGGCAGATCGCGGCCTCGATCGCCGAAATCGGATTGGTCGAGCCGCCGGTTGTGGCGCGCAGCCGGGACGCAAGTGGCAGATTTCTGCTGCTCGATGGTCACCTGCGATTGGAGGTTTTGAAGGATTCCGGCCTGATGGAAATCGAATGTCTGGTGTCGACCGAAGACGAGGCCTTCACCTATAACAAGCGCGTCAACCGCATTGCGATCATTCAGGAACATCGAATGATCCTCAAAGCGATCGAGAAGGGCGTCTCGGAGGCGCGGATCGCGAAGGCCCTTAATGTCGACGTCGCCAGCATCCGTCGTCGCCGCAAGCTGTTGGACGGCATCTGCGCTGAGGCGGTTGAGCTGCTCAAAGAGAAGCATTTGACCCTCAATACGTTTTCAGAATTGCGCAAACTCGCGCCGATCAGGCAGATCGAGGCTGCGGAGCTGATGATCGCGATGAACAATTTCTCGAACAGCTATGTGCGGTCGCTGGTGGTGGCAACGCCACGCGGTCAATTGGCGGTCGGCTACACGCCGCGCCAGCCCAAGGGCCTGTCCGATGAGCAAGTTGCATTGATGGAACGGGAATCCGCGTCGCTTGCCCGTGAGTTCAAGGTCGCCGAACAGACCTATGGCACCGACCATCTCGATCTGGTGTTGGCGGTCGGCTACGTCTCAAAACTGCTGCGCAACGGCAAGGTCGTTGGCTATCTGGCAAAGCACTTCCAGGAGCTGCTGTTTGAATTCCAGCGGATCACGGAATCCGAGGCGACCGCGGCCTGACAGCCCGCGTTCGGCAGCCCTTTAATTAAATTGGCCGCCTTCGCGTATTGAAAGTTATGACATAAATCAGCCGCTGAGCGACCACCACTCGGAATCCGGCTATCAGCAACTACAAGGAATTAACCCGCCAAGAACTCTACGACCGCATCTGGACAACTCCAATCGTGAGGCCCGCCAAGGAGTTTAGGCTGTCCGACGTCGGACTTACGAAAGACCTGTCGCCGCCACCCGCTCGAGCTCCGGGAGAACCTCGCCAGCGGACGTCGAGAAACCGCGGCTCCGAAGCGTTAGAAGTGGAAGCGCAGCCGACAAAGCTCTCGACGAGAGGTTGTACGTGACGTATGATCTAGAAATTGAGGGGTGAATTCACCCGACGCCGTTAATTATCGCAATGCTTGTCCGATGCTTGGCATCGAGGCCGGGGCTGATTCAGCACGGCAAGCAACGCATTGCGCGAACTGCTGCTGGATTGATTTCTTGGTCGACCCACCTGGCGCTACAAACCCATCGCTTTCCGCATAGCCGCTGCGCAAGTTGTGGCCGATGGCATAGGCGAGGCCATTATGTTGGATGTTCCTGCCAATGGAAATGCGGACGCAACGCCCGAGGCGGCTTCGCAGAATCCCGCGCAGTTCGCTCCTCGATACTGGTGCTTCCTCAGCTATTCGCGAGCCGACGCCAAGCTGGCGACACGCCTTCAAAAATTCCTCGAGAACTATCGGCTACCGGGCAATCTTGCCCGCCAAGTCACACCACCGGCCGGACTATCGCCAATCATTCGACCGGTTTTTCGAGATCTCACTGACCTAGCTGCTGCGCCGCAACTTTCGGAAGCACTCAAAGAGGCTTTGCGAAATTCCGCTAAGCTGGTTGTACTTTGTAGCCCGAATGCTGCTGCCTCTGAGTGGGTGAACGATGAGATCAAGTATTTTCAGTCGCTCGGCCGCCACGCTGACGTCTACCCTCTGATCATTGCAGGCGAGGCAAATTCGAAAGACCCAAAGACCGAGTGCCTGCCTGCCGCATTGCGGGGAAGAGAAAGGATTGACGAGCCCTTCCTTGTCGACTTGCGGCAGAACGACTTCAAGTCCGGTGGCCTCCGGCTCATTGCGGGCCTACACCACCTATCACTCGACGACCTGGTGCGGCGTCATGTTCTAAGACAGCGGAAGGTTATCGCATCAGCAATAGCGCTTGGATTCTTTCTAGTCGCGGCAGGAACACTTGCGATGCTGCGAGTTGCGGCTGACAACAGCTATGCGTCCATCTTGGCAGAAGCGAAGGCGCATGAGGCCTCCGAGCGCTTTCGTACGGCAGAGCATGTCCTAGATGCCGTCCCCCTCTGGGTCGACCGCTTTGCCTCATCGTCAAATCGACAGACCTCAAGCGAGTTGAAGCTCAAATTGAGCTACCAAGCGGGCTCAGAGCCGCTTGATCCAATTCAGTTCGAAATGCCTCTCGACCCGGGCCTTGCTTCCTCATTACCGTTTTCCGGAGACGGTCGGCGGATGGCTACGCCCGAACATATCACTACGATAAAACAAAGCCCTAAGAACGATTGGCTGGGCGTATTCGACCGCCGGTCGGGAAAACGCGTGTCGCGGATTTTTGGGCAGGTGAACTCAACAAACATTGCCCTCAATCGAGACGGCACCGTCCTTACGACATTGACCGACAACAACCTTGTGTTTCGTTCCGTTGCAACGGGAGACATCGTTTCGAAGACTGCGACAGCCGAAGATGATGATGGCTTGACGTTTGCAGCGTCAGACCGCGACCGACTCATCTATTTTGGCACTAATAAGGATGGCCCCCTTCAGGTCTTCGAGAGCACGACTGGCCATATCTTGGCAACTGTTTCGTCAAAGAAGAGCAGCCGGGTCAAACGTATTTCGACCGGCGAAGAGAGGGAATCCGTCAAGCACCTCCCGGTTCTGTTTGGGAATGGCGAGCTCTGGTTCGTCAATCTGGACGATGGCACGCAGAACGTCGCAAGCTTGCCGGATCACGCGACTGCGCGCGACATCCTGTGGGTCTCTGCAGCACAAGATGCTGTCCTCATTGTCACTGGCAAAGACACCTTAGCGCTTTATCGAAAAGGCGAGCCTCGCCCGGTCGTCGTGTCCAAGCCGACAATGCCAGACATTGGTAAGGCTGTCGTGCTTAGCGATCACCGCTTTGCGGTGATCTCGTCTGATGATCCCAAGGAGATCGTCTTTTTCGATCCCGTTGATCAATCCGAAACCAGTCGCCATAAATTGTCCGAAGAAGTGACCGGTTTAGCCTCCCTCGGAGGATCTCGCTCTGTAATGGCCGCACTTGCGTCGGGCGCGACCTACCTGGTCTTCGACGGTGACGACAAGGAGGTGGAACTCCTAGGCCAGCGAATGCCGGTCTCATATGCGGCCAAAAACGAGATCGGAGGTCTCTACGCCTTAGGCACAGAAAACGGGTACTACATTATCGGGCAACCAGACTCAGGGGTAATTTTGCGCGAGGGGACCATCGGTCAGACTCCGGTCTTAGCAATTGACATCGAGCCGAGGGCCCGATCAGTCGAGATTATCGGAGGAGATGGTCGCCGCAAGCAGGTCGAAATGTTGGCGCCTCGCCAGCTTGTAAGCTGGCTGGTGTCGGACTTCACCACAATCAATCCCCATGGCGAAGACGATAAATGCCGCGATCTGGCTCTTTCGCCGCAAGCAGATACCTTGGCAGTTCGCACCAAAACTGGGCTTGGACTATACAGGTCCAATGGCGAATTCCTTTCCAGATTTCTTTACAAGACAGACGGATTAGAAGGCGAAAAGCCGACGTTCGAATTCGACCCGACAGGCCGCTGGATTCTATTTGCGTATCATGGAGAGCCTATTTCCGTAATAGAAGTAGCAACGGGCCTGGCGGCGGAGACGCATCCCCAATATCCTGACAAGTTGTCGGACGTGGATCCCGACAGTTGCCCGCGGTCGTTCGACGGCGCTCTCTCCTGGATTGATACAACTAGCCTTTTGCTTCCAACGACGACGGGCGGGCAGCGGTGGCGCATTGCATCGGGACAGAATGGCGCGCCGCCGACATTGACCCTTGAAGGCGAGGATCCTGAGCGTGCCGTCAGCATAGAGCCACAGGATTTCAAGACTAAGTTTTCCGCTCCCGCAGGAGACCGTGAGGTGTCGAAAGAGCCGACGGAAGCTCCTGTTTTGCGCAGAGCTTCAAATCAGGAAACTATAGCCGTCTTGGGCCAATTCCAGCAGTACGCCGATTATTTCACCTTCAGCTCAGACGGAACCAGGCTGCTTATCGCGGCAGCACTGTCCGGAAACGACGACGATGCGCGCCCCAACGGAGGCTACGCGCTGATAGACGCTAAGACTGGAGCAACGATTCGCGAGCACCGAGAATACATGGTCGACCCGACGCGCCTCGAATTTCAACCCCATGGTAAGTATCTTCTCGCCGCCCCAGCAGGAGGTGCTGATTTTGAGTTCGAGGGGGTTGCAACTCGAGCCGACCTCATCGAGGCCTCTTCCGGCGAGCTGGTTGCCGATTTGACGAAGGGATTCGGCACAAGCGTCAAAGCCAGAAAAGTTGGCGGCTACGCGGACCATGTTTTTTCGTCCGATGGGCGACTGCTTTATGCCGTCCGGCAGACTGGGAATATCGACGTCTGGTCATTGAACTAGCGCTCGGCGCTGAACCGTACTCTTGATTCGAACGTTGTGCGGCATCGATCTTAATTGGTGAGCATCTACTTAGACCACTTTGATTGCGATGACCGATAATGCCAAAAGGAGCTTGGCCCATGGCACTGTTCAAGGCTGCACTACTCACGATGGCGACGGTGACCTTGCCCCCAAGTTTTATCCAATCCTGAGTTCGCTCCGGCCATTGGATTTGCCCGGTTGGGCGGTGGTAGCGGCGGGAGCTGGCGCGGAGCCCTCGGCATAGCGCAGCGCCAGATCCCGTCGCGGATGGCAGGTGACGGCGAACTCGGACGGCGTCTTCCATCCAAGCCGCGAGTGTGGGCGTGCATCGTTGTAATCGGCCCGCCAGCATCCGAGCGCGACGCGGGCCTGGGCCAGCGACGTGAACAGCGTCTCGTTCAACATTTCGTCCCGAAGCCGGCCGTTGAAGCTCTCGATGAAGGCATTCTGCATGGGCTTGCCTGGCGCGATGTAGTGCCAAGCGACGCGGTTCTGATCAGCCCATGTCAGGATGGCGTTGCTGGTCAGCTCGCTGCCGTTGTCGCTGACCACCATCTTCGGCTTGCCGCGCTCGATCACCAGCCGGTCCAGCTCCCGCGCTACACGGGTGCCGGAGAGCGAGGTATCGGCCACCAGCGCCAGGCACTCGCGAGTGCAATCATCGACAACGGTGAGGATACGGAAGCGGCGGCCGTCAGTGAGCTGATCCGACACGAAGTCGAGCGACCAGCGGTCGTTCGGCACCATCGGCACGGTCATCGGCGCCCGGGCCCCGATCGCCCGCTTGCGGCCGCCACGGCGGCGCACCGCGAGCCTCTCTTCCCGGTAGAGCCGGAACAGCTTCTTGTGGTTGACCAGATAGCCCTCCCGCTTGAGCAGCACATGCAGGCGTCGATAGCCGAAACGACGACGCTCCTGGGCGATTGCCCGCATCCGCTGGCGAAGGCCGGCTTCGTCGGCCCGGGTCGTTTGGTATCTCATGGTCATGCGGCAGCAGCCGATGGCTTTACACGCCCGCCGTTCGCTCATCCCGAAGGCGCCTCGGAGATGGGCGACAGCTTTCCGCTTGGCCGCGGGCGTCACCATTTCTTTCCCACGAGGTCCTTCAAGGCCGCGTTGTCCAGCATGGCGTCGGCCAACAGCCGCTTCAGCCGCGTGTTCTCGTCCTCCAGCGTCCTCAGCCGCTTTGCCTCGGAGACGTCCATCCCGCCAAACTTGGCTTTCCATTTGTAGATACTGGCGTCACTGACGCCGTGCTTACGGCACAGATCGGCGACCGAAACGCCGGCCTCGTGCTCCTTTAAAATCCCGATGATCTGCTCTTCCGAAAAGCGGCTGCGCTTCATGCTCTGGTCCTTGTTGTGGGCCAGAACGAACTTCAAGCTGGATTAAGCCCGTGGGGCAAGGTCAACGGGCCTGCTTCTAACATTCAATTGGGCTTGTCTGGCACAAGTCCCAACCTGCGACGACATCAGAGATGCTCTTGATGCCTCAGCCGATTTTTCGAAATGGAGAGGCGAACAGGTTAGCGACGGTCAGTGGCAAACGTCTCATTCAGTCTTTGGCTTTGATAGTTGTGTAGTGACTAAGAGAGACTTCCGCTGTGAGCTGGGGCCCATTAGCTCTCTGGAATTGGCAACGAACAGCTTCACTAGCTTCCGAGATCTCCTACAGCGATGCCTACCAAAACCGGATTGGATCCACAAAGCGGGTCATGATGCGCTACCAAATCAGGGATTCCTAAATATGGATGGACAGAACGGCTCTCTGTATTTGATGAAGACCAAACAAGAGTCGCAGGACGTGTACATCTTAACTCTTCTCATACTGGAGCGGATGTAGCTCGCGATCGCTTTTTCGCGGACTGGCGAGAGCGACGGCTACCCTCGCAGCTCTGCCTCCGGCCCCTCGAACCGATCAAGATCATGTCTTGATAAGAGCGTGAGATGCTCAACACTCCGATACGCCTTGCCTTGCGATGCTGGACCGATCTGTCGTCGTTAGGCGATACCGACGAATAAACGCCTCGGTAACGGCTAAGCTCGGTACCGTTCGCATATCCGATGTTATGGAAGAAGTCGGCCTTTGGGCGAACAAGGCATGTCCTTGACAGAGGACCAATAGTACCTAGGACGCGACGTCCGCATCGACCTAAGAACCAGACATGAGCACCGCCCATCGCTCGGTCCGCTAAGGGCCACAAGCGGCTGCGAGCGGATGCAGCAAAAACCGCGCCGCTACCCGACACGTCGTCGGCTCGTGCGAGCAGCGTCGGCGGTACTTCGAAGCCGAGCGCCTTGGCAGGCTTTCAAGTTGATCAGGATCTGGCAGCAACAACCCTAGCTCGCCATTTGGTAGTCTTTCGGCAGTCGGCCAACGACCCAATCAGCCAGCATCTCGACCTCATCGATAGCAAGCAGGAACCGCTCCTGCGTTACTTGGAGCAACGGCGCAAGAAAAGAGTCGGGATTTCCGCCCGCCTCCTGCCAAGTCTGCCACTCCGTTTCGCTCGCAAAGAAGGGCATAGAATGCTTCGTCAGCGTTCCATTGTCATGTCTAACATCAAGCGAAGTGAGATTGGTCCCATGCTGTCCGCGATTCCGAGCAAGCACCACTTGCTCGATCACATTAAGCCGCACCGGGCAATCGCTCCAATCCGTGTCTAGAATGTGACCGAGGACGGCAATGTACGCGGCGACGAATCCCTCTTTCTTTGCAAGAGCTTTCTGCGCTTCCTCGAACTCAAATCTGATCACGTGCTTTTGTAGAGTCTGGAAGTAAAGCTTTAGCGTGTCGGACAGCAGCGATACCGCAGACAGGCCCAGTAGTCCTTCGCCGTTTCCGCATCCATCCACTCCCGCAGGAAGGGCGGTTCGGGGTCCTCGCTATACGGCGGATTGTCGTAGGGGCTCTCACTGCGATTTGATGTCCTCGAACGGTTTCACGCCTTCTGCGTAAAGAAACCGAATGAGGCTCGTTCGCTGTTTGAGGAAATGAGTAACGTCCATAGCGGTACATCCGCGAGCTATGCCAATGGAATCGATAGCGAGTGTGCGAAGAGCTCCAGCTCCTTCGGGCGCGAAAATTTTTCGTTCAGATGGTTCAGCACGCGCACAGCGAATTCAAGCGCCCAAACGACGGTCTTGGCTGAGAATGCCGCGTTCTCGTCGCGCGGTACATCCTTAATATCAACGTCGGTCTGAATGTGCACCTTGTTCCGGTATTTCCGCAACTTATGCAGTTCATCGTAAATATCGGCCCCAAGCCCCTTGAGGATATCGTACTTCTTCATGACGTTGATAATGTTGTTGAAGAGTTCAACATTCTTTGTCGCCAGCTCGTCGCGATCCGCTTTCGTGATGTTGGGCACGCCTTCGCGAGTGAAGTTCTGAGCGCGGTAGATGATCTCGTGCAATGCCGCTTCTACGATCGATCCCGTCTGGACGACAATCAGTTTATTGAACACGCCATTCTCGTTCAACGCACTCAACCGGCACAGGGCATCAGCGTTGCGGACGAGGTTGTCGCCGACCTTGAAATCACCGATGAACCGGCACACGACTTGTTTGGTCGTCCGGGCCAACTTCTTTCTGTCTGGTTGGAAATAGTTCCTCAGAAATGGATATTTCTGTATTTGAGCCTTGATTAAATCCATGATTTGGCTCCAAGCGATGTCCCGCTCAATTGCACCCGCCGAACAATATCACAGATAAGCTGACGGGAGAGCGGCCATGCGCCCGCCGCGCCTATGCGCGGATAGCGTCCAAACTGGCTTGAAGTGAATATGCACATTTGGGAAAGTTCTAGCCTACACCTCCAATTCCAGGCGAACCAATGTTCGATAAGAACCGTTTGACACCGGACGATCCGACCTATCCCGATATCGACGACATTAATGACGCGGTACGAAAGGTTCGCTCGCTCGTCGCTGACGAATTGAACGCCGGCAGTGAGTCTCTTGAATCCGCCCTCTACGAAAGCGCGAGATGCTACCTGCAGGCCCATGTCAGACGGGCCTTAATGTTTTTGGATGGCGGCGCTCAAGCTCTTGAGGCTGGCTACGGTCTGGTGACCTTGACCTGCGCCCGATCGCTGTGGGAATCTACCGCCTGCGTTCATGATTTCGGGAAGAAGTTGTGCGCGATGATGGATGAGGACGACGTGGTTAGCGCCACCAAGTTCGTCCACCAGCGGACTTTCTCGACCCGCTTTCAAGTCGAACAAATGAATCATGACGATTTCGACTACACCGCGGTTAACATACTTAAGCAGATCGATGCGCTGGAGAAGGTCATACCGGCTGCGCGACGAAACTACGACCAGCTATCCGAAACTGTCCACCCAAATGCTTATGGTGCCCACGCATACTTCGAGTTGACTCGAGAAGGCGGCGTCGCAAGGTTCAGCAATACTCACAAAGATAGAGAACTCTACAGCTTGTTTGCATCATCAGCCGGCCTTCTGTCTCTCGTCTACCGGACCTACCTGGACATCGACATTTCATTTCTGGCGCTCATGGAACGCGAGCTGGGTAATCGCATCAAGGATTATGAGCGTCGGAAGGCTTTGGGCCTCGTGAAGGAAACGTGAAATGCTCACGCTGGATAACGAAGCCGAACTTATTGCCCTTCATACCGGAGGCGTGAAAGAAAGCCTGCACCTCGAATACAAAGCCTCGGACGCCGTAAACAAGCGTGATAGTCAAAAAAAGCTTGAGATGGCGCGCGATGTTTCCGCCTTTGCTAACGCAGATGGTGGGCAAATCGTTTATGGCATGACTGAGAAGGATCATGAACCGAATGGCTTGGACGATGGTGTAGACCCGCACGAATATCCTGAAATCTGGTTTGAACAGGTCCTCCAGCAGTACATCACGCCTAAGCTCACAAACGCAAAACCCCGACATGTACTGCTCTCAAACGGTCGGGTTGCGGTCGTAATTGATATTCCTGCCGCTACGGGTGATCCCCATCAGGTCGATAACCGCTATTACCGGAGGCACAACTACAACAAGCTGGCGATGGAGCATTATGAAGTGCGGGACATGTTCCGCCGTTCCACCTATCCCGACCTCTATCTTGAATTCTACTTCGACGATCTGAAAAAGAAAGAGATGTTGAAGCATATCCCTGACGCTGATCATAAGCCTGTTGGCCTAAGTCCCGTCATTAAGAACCGCTCTAACGAGCCCGCGCTATATGTCGTTGCCCTTGTATACGTCGATGCGAGGCTCAAAGTGCTCTTCGACTCTTCTTACGATAGACTTGGGGAGACTGATTTTGATGGGGTAGCGGTCATTCCCTACCGGATTAGTTTTAATCCTAACAAAACGATGCCGGTGTTCAAGGAGCAGCCGACGCTCATGCCCGCTCTGGGAATTGTCGTCCCTGAACAGCAGCTACGCCACGACAGCGACTACATCTTGGCCTACGAAGTTCGCGCACCCGGCTGTCATAAGACAGGCAGCAATCTGCTTATGGTTGAGTGGGGAAAGTTTCTCGTCATAAAACCGGGCGTGGCTGACTGAGACTCCCCAGTTCGGCTTTGGGTCACAAATGGAAGTGCCCATCATGCGCCGCGCGGGTCAGCACTTACTTCGATAGCGGACCTGCACTAGCTTTGGCGGATAAGATCAAAAGGGCCAAGACCGTTGGCCTGCTGGATGAGGCAGCCCGCAAGGATGCCGATACGCTCCGCAAAATGCGAAACGAATTTGCGCACCTGAAGACCAAAATCCATTTCGATAGTCCTCCGATTGAGGCGTTGGCCGCTCAGCTCAGCACCGATGAGCTGGACAAGCCGAACCAGAAGGCTGTCGAGGCGGCGATGGCCAAGGTGGAAAGGCGGTAGCGCCTACCCGAAAAGATCACCAAGGCCTGGTGCACTGGTCCCGTCGTCCGGCTATACTACCTGGAGGCGAATGGCGGGCGGGGGGATTATGTTTCAGATAGGCAAACCGACAGAGACGTTGCGGCTTTTGCACTGGACGAAAGAGCTGCCACGCGCGAGTGAAAACGATCCGCTCGGCCTCGAGCTACGGGTTTCCGCGCGGCTCGCCAACGAACTTCTTTACTGCATCACCTCCATTACGCCCCGCGCCCGCTACTACGCGTTTTTTCCTTGGGCCATGCAGAACTACAATGAGCAAGAGCGTCTTACCAAAGGCGATCGCGGTCGCATTCAAGGCGTTCTGGCGCGCGAACGCGCCATGGTCGTAGGGGCCGTTTTGCACCACAATAAGAAAACATGCCAAGGCGGAAGTCTCGGCGGAAGCGACAAAGCCATCAAGCTCGTCCAGAAGCCGGCGCGCTATTACGATCTTCTAACCTGGAAGCATCTCAATAATGAGGAAGGGCAGTTTGGCGCTGCTTACAAGGGTTCGCTTATCAATCTCGGCGTGTTCAAGGCGGCAGATGAAGTAAGCGAAGAGGTCGAAGCCGAAACCAATGAGCTGGATAAAAGAACACAATCCATAGAAGTCCGCGAATTGAGCCCGCTTGGTTTGCGCTTGGCGAACGCCTTCGGCAAGTCGATCCACAAAACGGCTTATGTCTCGCAGTCGCTGACGTTGAAAGATAAGATCGCCTCCAATGTGCTGTTGGAATTTGGAAGCAAGGCGGGCCTTTGCGAAATTAATCACCGACGCTCTAAGGATCGGGAGGTCCTTCGCGACGTCTTCTTTGCGAATTGCGTGGAACTGAACCGGCCCGCGCATCATCGGCGGCGGATGTCGCTCCTGCTCCTCCTTGCTTGCGTCAAACAAGCGCGGGACGCTGGCGTTTCGCTTGACGTTCGCACCTTCAGCGATATGTGCTATTTCGATGCAGTTATCAACGAGGAAGAAGAGCCAACAACGCACCCGGTCGTTCTGCCTGCCATCCTTTCCGACATTAAGGAGCGTTGGCGCATTTTTCACACGCAAGGGTATCTTGCGGTTGCTTTGCAGTCATTTTTGGTCGCAATCGTCAGGCAAATTGCTAACAAGCCGGCCGGTGTTGAACGTGAGCAACTGGCGCTTCTCCTAAATCCGCCGAATTTGTCCGAGCGCTTCACGGAGGTCTTTGGCACCGATCTACCCCGTGACTTCTACGAGATGACGCCACGGGAGACCCTTGCCCTTTGCGGAATCACGCTCGGCAACGCGAAGAAGCCGTCTCTATCGATCGATGCCAAGTTCTCAGAAAGACAGCTCGAGGAACTATTGGTCGAGAGTGAAGCCAATGAAGCCGCAGGTGTCGTGCTCGCGTCCATGCTACTATATCAAACTATCCACCGCCATAAGCTCCGAAATTCAGACCAGTTCAACAACTGGTATGGCCAGCAAATTCGTAACGACTACGCCGACGTAGCGCTCCCCGGGCTCATTCGTTTCTTCGAAGGCGAGTTTGGCGAACAGTGGACCGAGCAGACAAATGGCGAAATACTGGATCGGGTCATCTGGCGGTTTGTCATCCGGCAACATCAGACGATGAGCTACGAACGCGGGTTTGGAGGCGCAGCGCCACTCTTTCATGTTGACGTGACGCGAGTCGTCGCAACCGAGATGAATTATACCGATCCCCATGCGAAGAATTCCCGTTTTTGGTCAGCGCTACAGATCCTGACGGATCTCGGCCTGATTGTTAGGGACGACCAAGTTTATGAGCTGACCAAAGATGGTGAAGCTTGGCTTGCGTCTGAGCTCGGGCGGGTAGGCACAGCATGAAACCTATCGACCTCCTTGAACAATTCGACAAGAGCAATGGCGCGGTTGGTTTCATTGCCACGTATGAGTTTGATCCACAGTTCTTCGAGCGGCGGATTCTGACGAAGAAGTCGTTTGGGTCAGCGGAGCGCCTTGTGGTGTTCATGGATCGCGCGCGTTACCAGGAACTTGTCGACAACGGATTGGGGGTCTCTGGCTTCAATCGCCGTTATCTCGTCATACCGGTCGGCCGCGCGCCTTATGTGTTTCATCCGAAGCTCTATTTAACGCTGGGCGAAAAGCGGGCTGATGCGCTGATCGGCAGCAGCAACTGCACAAGCGCCGGGATCGGCTATAATCTCGAACTTTGTTCCGGGTTTTCCGTATCCGAAGGCGCGCCCAAATCTGACGAGCAGCATCAGAGGGCGATCATCCGTCAGGTCTATGAGGCCATGAAAGCGTTCACTGCGGATGCCGGGCCGCTCCGCGAGTTGATCGAGACCGAATTCTTCCGATCGGCAGAAAATCTCTATCCTTGGCTCGATCCAAGAGTTGCCGTCCCGCCCGGCGATATCACCCTCCTTCACTCTCATGAAGCCCCTTTGTGGAAGCAGCTTGTCGCGCGCATTGACAAGGAGAGCGTGCGCAGGATTACGATCGTCTCGCCATTCTACGACCGCGATCTTGGCTTTATCAAGCAGTTGCGCGCGCAATGGCCCAAAGCCAAACTATCCATCGTCGCCCAGCCGCAATACGCAACATTGGCAGGCGAAAAGCTGGCCGACGTTTTCAAAGGCGGGAAGCACGAACTGCTCGCCGCTAGTCCGCAACCTGGCCGGCGGCTTCACGCCAAGGCGTTTGCCTTTGAGACCAGTTCTGGCACTTATTGGTTTACCGGAAGCGCAAACGCCACGCGCGCGGCTTTTAACGGGCGCAATACAGAAGCTGGTTTCTTGCTGGAGACGAAGGAAGGCGCCGAGTTTCTCCTGAAAGAGAGCGGTCTCAAGCTGAAGCGGCTTGATCCGCGCAAATTTCAAGCGGGTCATGATGACGAGCCAGCGAGCGTCAGCCAGCCACGGGCGCTGGTTCTCCATTCAGCGGTGCTCGACGACAATGGGTTGCTTGTCTGTGAAGTAAACGTCGCAAGCGGCATCGACGCTTTGACGCTCCGCGTCCGCAATTACAATGAACCGTTGCCTATGCTGTCAGCGCCTCTCCGCCGCCAAAAAGGAGACACGGTCTCATTGGAGTTGAGCGAGACTCAGATTGAGCAAATCCGCGTCGCGGCGGTCTGTGATATCAAGGGCATCTCAGGCTCAGGCACAGAAGTGCTTAGCAACGGTGTCGCGCTGGTCCAAGTCTACCACCTGCTTCGCGAACGACCGGGATCACATGGCGGCGGAAACCCGCTACGCCGGATCGAGGAAACCGGCGAAAATCTGGTCTCGTATGTGGAATCGCTCGGAAGCGTCCGGGAAGCCGTAGAGTTTTTCAACAATTGCAGCATCCGGTTCTTCGACGGTGAAGGCACCGGGCGCGGTTCCAAGGGAACGTTCTGGCGACCACGCGATCCATTTAAGCCCGATGCTCCACCGAATTGGCTTAATATTCGTTTGGGAGGATCGCCGGCTGATCTCCGGGCAGCTATTGAGGATTTTGTCGAGCGCCATCAGTCAGACAGGCTTTATCGTCACGTACGCCGCGCAAATCTCAATGGCCTTTCCAACTTTCTCGATATCTTTCGAACCCTCAATAGCCTTCTCTTCGCCTATCACTCTCGGACAGCCCCAAGGGTCGGACCGATCATCCCGTTTGGCGTCGTTACTCGCTACGTCATGATAAATATAGAATTGCTTATTGGTCCTTATGAGCCGCGCGAAGATGCTTATGAGGGCAACGGCTTTATTTCGGCAGTGTACGCCAACTTCGCAGGCGACCGGGCAATCGTTCGTGACCGGCTGAAGGAAGAGCGTGTTCCGCAGATGCTCTGCGCCGCGATGGAGGCTATGCTGCGTGTCCGAGCCAAGGCACGTAAAATGGATGGGCTCGATGATTGGGCTGCCCGGCGGGTTCGGTGGATTACAGCGTGGATCAAGGCGCAAGGGCAACCAGAACCGAAGCGCGAGGACATCGAGGCCGCAGGTCTGGAATACTTGCCTGGCAAGAGGGCTGCTTGACGGGCAAAGCCTCAAGATGAGGTGACGTTTGGTACAGAGACCAGGATCGAGATCGTGTATCCTTCCGGCTCATCGCTCCCCTCGTAGGTTGATCGGATGTCCGCTTCACGTCCATAAGCAGGTTTCGCGTATGAGTTGTTATGGAAGAAGTCGGCCAGTGGCCGAGGCCAGGGTGCGCAACAATGAGAGCGTCCGTAATCAAGCATTGTGCGGTAGGTAGCGTCCCGCCACTTTCAGAAACTGCCCAAACGCAAATAATGCACGATCAATCTTTCTTGGATCGAAGTCTAGCAGACGGACGAACGGCACATATTCGGTCTTATAGGCCTGGTAGATCTCGGCCTTCACTTTCGGAAGCTCCGCCACTTTCCCGGTCTTCATGAAGTGCATCGCCCGGTACGTGTGTTGGTCAAATATCGGCCACGAATCCGGATCGATACAGTGCATATAGAATATATTCCAGATCGCTCCTCCCGAAGCGGCTGAATGCAAATATTGCTGCTCCAGCCTGTTTTTTGGGAACGATAGCGGATAATTTGTAACGACGCTGTTGTGCTTTTTCTTCGAAAGCACCGATCCATTCTTCCACTCGAAGAGCAGCAAACGTGACGTCTCGGATAGCGGCCGCCCAACATAAGGCTCGTACTTCTCGGGATCATACGAATCCGGATATCTTCCACTCCAGTGATCCAAGAACTGCTCAAGCGAACCCAATTCAATTGAAAATGATAAGATCATTTTGAATCGCCCCTGTTGGGCAGGAACCGACGCCGCCTCAAGTGGGTTCGAGCAACGATAGACCGCAGTGACGGAGAAAATCTGCCGTTCCATCATAGTAGGATGGTGGCCGCGTCGCATCGATTTCGTCACCCGTCGGTACGTAGATGACCATACCTTGGCGCGCGCGCGTCAGCAGCACACGATAGGCGTTAGTTAGGTAAATCTTTCGGCTCTCATCGTTGACGTTCTGCCAGCGCGTACCCGAAAATCGGTAGTACTGCCATTTGCCATCGATTGAACGAAAATCAGCATCCCAGCAAACACCGACCCAATCCAGCTCCAGACCTTGAATGTCGAACTCGGTCGCCGGGTCTTCCATGTAGTAGGACGAGCGGACGTCGTCTCTTCCGTTCAGAAACCAGGTCGCGGCATCAATCTTCTCATGGACATTGATTCCCTCAGAGTCTGACTCAAAATTCATGACTTGACGTTGGCCGATCTGGCGATGCGGCGGACCAGTTGTCGAGTTGACGCAATAAGGAGCCATGCTTCAGCCGAGGTGACGGAGGCCTCCCAATCCTTGGCAAGACGTCGGCAGCGGTTAAGCCATGCCAACGTTCGTTCGACGACCCAGCGTCGGGCAACAACAACGAAGCCTTTTGCCTCATCCGGGCGTTTGACAATTTGAATAGTGGGCCCGTCGATTCTCCGGAGCGCGTTCTCAAGCTTTTCGCCGGCGTAGCCGCCGTCAGCAAACAAGTGCGCAATAGTCGGGTAGCTCGCACACGCCAAAGTGACGACGGTCGGCGCACCGTCCCGATCCTGAACATTGGCCGGGTGCACGATGGCGCTCAGCAAATTTCCTTGTGTGTCGGTGACGATATGACGCTTGCGACCTTTGATCTTCTTGCCCGCATCAAAGCCGCGCGGCCCACCGCTCTCGGTCGTCTTGACCGATTGACTGTCGATGATCGCCGCCGTTGGTTGCGGCTCCCGTCCAGCAAGCCTGCGCGCGATTTCAACCAAGGCGTCATTGATCAAGTCCAACACCCCGCTGTCGCGCAGGCCATAAAAATAGTACTGGACCGTCGTAAAGGGAGGAAAATCCTTCGGCAAAAGCGCCCATTGGCATCCCGTCGTCGCAATGTACTGGATCGCATCCCATACCGATCGCATGCAGGTCTTGCGCGGTCGACCCACCTTGCTCCGCCCTGGCATCAACAGCTCGATCAAGGCCCATTCCGCATCCGTACAATCGCTTGCATAGCGCAGCGCTCGTCTGTCATGCTGACAGCGGGTGATTTCGGTCCAGGTCATCTGCTTCTCCGATGGCTTCGAACACCTCGAAGAATCACAACCTGCTGAAATCACCCAACTTTAATTTCCGGTCAGCCTCTCAGGCTTAAGACGCGAGGCGCCTGATGATGCGACTAAGCCGATCCGCTCCGACCCGCGCGCGCGATTACGAAGCCATTGCTTTGCCTGTTTTAGGCTCCGCGTGACGGCGATTGGATATGACGCTTTGATCTGCCGATAGAGGTGCGTGGCTTCCTCGGCTTCACCTGCAACCAATGCGCCGACAAACTCCGACATCTTTTCAGCACGGAACGATCGAACGGAAACTGCCAGGTGAAGGGCTGGCAGAGATTGGCTCTCGAGCCCATCTAGAAGCGCCTCCAGATTCTGACCCCAATGGTAATCACGATGAGCAAGCTGCTCGGATGTGTAGACTTTCCAATCACGAAAGCTGCGCTTGAGCGCTGAGAACCATTCAGTCAAACCCGCTTCGCCAGCGTTGATCTCTTGCCCTCCACCTACGAGGCAAATGATCGTGCACCAGCCGTCATGTCTGTCCATTACGCTGATGAGGAATTCAGGCTCAGACATTTGAAAGTTTGTCTGCCCCTTTTTTTGACTCATGAAATTTGCCAGATGCTTGGCGTCCCACGCACGCTGTGCTTCGTCGAAAACGGCGACACGCTCGATCGGAGGCTCAGAGGTCACCAGATTGGCGTCCCGGAAATGCATAATATTTTGAACGAAGCTTCTGACTTTGCGGACGGCATCGGACTTCTTGGCTTTCTCGCCACGCTCCTTTAGTTGCGCATGTTCGTCCCGAGCCAGTGCCTCGCGCAGCACTTCTACCAAGGGGCCGTTGCCGGATAGGAAAACGGCATGCTCTTCCTCGTGGGTTTTGGTCCGAAGTGTCACCAGATTAAGGCCAGCCAACGTCTTGCCGGCGCCTGGCACCCCAGTGACAAAGCAAATGGCCTTTCGTCCTTGCGACTTGGCATCTTCGATGACGTCCGCAAGGCAGGTAGCCGTCTGACTTAGGTTTTTTGCGCCAGCGTCGGAACGAGTAATGTCTTCAACTCGGTGCCCTTGATAAAGCGCTTGAGCCGCCTCAATAATTGTCGGCGTGGGCTTGTATCCAGCTTTTGCCCATTGCGCGCCCTCGAGGTCGCCCTGTCTCGGCGTCTCGGCAATGACCCGCCCAATGATCTGACCAAGATTTCCCCCGTTCGAGCGGATCGGGCTCGCGACTCCGTCTGCTCCCCACGTTAGAGCAAACGAAGGGAGCTCAGCCAGGGTAGCGACGACGATCGGGACTATTCGGCGCTCGTGGCTACCGGAATGAAAATTCTTGAGGTCGAGCGCGTAGTCCAGCACCTGGTCGATAGCCGCTGCATCGACCTGATGCGCACCAACCTTGAATTCGATGACAAAGACGATCCCCGCTGCAGTCATGACCACATCGGCACGCTTGCCCATACGTGGGATCGCGAACTCAAATGCGACCCAACCGTCGAGCCCACGTGACTGGGCCCGCACAAGATCGATCTGACTCAGCCATGCATTGCGCTGCAATGCATCCAACGCAAAAGGATTTTGCTTGGCAAGGATTCCTAAAACAGCTTCAGGGGTATGATCGAAAAGCTCTTGGATCGAGCTAGAATAAAAGGCACCATTCATCGAGATTTGCGCACTTCCGCCTATTTTATTGGTTGATCCTATGCCGTCGGACGAAATCGATCTAGCGACAATGGCCGAGATACTGATGAGGTCTTCCGACTATCGGGTGCTTCGTCGTCTCGCGGCTCGAACCGAGTTCACCCCGTCCGAAGGACAAGCAACAAAGACCGGCATTCTGCTCGATGTCGAGACCACTGGGCTCAATACAGCGCAGGATGAAATCATCGAACTTGCGATGGTGAAATTCGACTATCTGCCAGATGACAGCATAGCTCGAATCACGGACGTATTCTCATCATTCAACGAGCCTCAGAATCCCATCCCTGCTGAGATCACCGAACTCACGGGCATTGCCGACGAAATGGTAGTGGGGCATCGGATTGAGCCCGAGGCCGTCTCGGCGTTTGTCTCCGACGCTGTAATCATAGTCGCCCACAACGCGAACTTTGACCGGAAGTTCGTGGAACGCTATTGGCCCGTTTTCGAACGGAAGCCCTGGGCGTGCTCCGCCACAGAAATCGAGTGGCGCAAGCACGGATTTGACGGATCGCGCCTTGGCTACTTGTTGGCCGGGGTTGGCCTATTTCACCAGGCCCATCGGGCAATTGACGATTGCCGCGCTTTGGTTGAGATCCTGTCTTTTAATATGCCGAACCTCAATCGATCCGCATTCGCCGTTCTTCTTGAGCGTGCGCGGCGCAAGACAATCCGCATATGGGCCGAACAATCCCCCTTCGAATTGAAGGACGCTTTGAAGAAGAGAGGCTATCGGTGGAGCGACGGGTCAGATGGAAGACCTCGGTCTTGGTACGTCGATGTTGACGAAGCTCACCAGGACGCCGAAATCGCCTTTTTGAGAAAGACGATCTATTTGCGAGACGCTGATCCACGACAGCAGATATTGAGCGCGATGAATCGGTTTTCGATTCGCGTGTAGATGATCTAGCGGTTCGCGCTGACATGCTCAACGCGCCTTCTTTACCTTTGCAATCGCGGCCCGGATCGGTGCGAACGGTCCATACTTGTGCTGTCGCTCGCTGAAACCGTCGGCATAAGGGCCGTAGGGCGTATCGACCGGCTTTCGCAAAAGATCAGGGAAGTCCCTATCCAACCCAGCCTTTTTCGGACGCGACTGCGAAATGACGAAGGCCGCCACGTCCCACGCCTGCTCGACGGAAAGCTGCGGGTTCAGGTAATCTGCGCCATGCGGCATGTTGAAATGCAGGAAGTTCGCCGCAGTAATTAATCGCGCCATTCCTGCGCCGTCGTTGAAGCTGTCCGGCCCCCACAACGGCGGCATCACATACCCGAGATCCGTTGTCGGCAGGCTGCGGCGGATTCCAGAACCATCTGTGTTGTGACAGGATTGACAGGAATTTGCATAGATCACCTTGCCGCGAGCAGGATCGGCCGCTCGTTTGAGTTCGGGCATCGTTCCGGCACCGAGCCCAGGCAAGATCTGTCCCGCTGCAACGCCCGACGACAGAAACTTGATATAGGCGACGATCGCCTGCATCTCGGCGCTATCATTCGGCAGTTCACGGCCATTCATACTGCGCACCATGCAGGAGTTGACCCGCTCCTCGATGGTAATTTCAGCACCGAGCCTTGCACTATATTGCGGAAACAATTCAAACAGGCCGAAGATCGGCAATCCAAACTTCTTCGTTCCGGCGGCGAGATGACAGTTGCTACAGGCGAGATTGTTGCCCGCAAACCGCTTTGCCGTATCCGCGACTTCTGGGCCGATATGTGCATATGTCGCGGTGATGAGGTCGCGTCCCCTCCGCACCTGAACACCAAAGGCATCGTTCGGCAATGCACCGACCTCTGGCGCCGTCCAGACTGCCGGCGCCTGCGCGCACGCCGCGCTAGACGCAGAAACTCCGGCGGCAGCGGCGGTAAGAATGCAGGCAGCCCGTAAGAGAGAAAAACATTGGCTTTGTAACAGCATGTCTGCTCCTCGTGCCCGAATGCGCAACTGGATCATTCAACGACGGTTTCTGTCAACGATAGGTAGCCTCCGTGAGCGAGCGGCTCATTCCTCGATCTGGATCAGCCTGTGCACAAGCTACGGACTACCGGAAAATGAATGATTCACGGTGTGATGCAACTTTCCGAGCGAACATCAGCAGCGGGTCAAAAGTCGACATCAGCCAAAGGTCGTCCCGATGCACGCACGTTGCGGAGCAGGTTTATCCCGAGCGGACTTCTACGACTTTAGCCCAAGTGGGCTTTTTGTTTTTATTTCCGAACTTTTTGCGTGTGAACCATGGAGACCGGTCGACGAGAAACGCTCGTAGACTTTTGACCCCCACCCCCTCGTCAGACCGACAGTTGTCCGCTGACCGCATCGGCGCACGTAGCGCTCAACTGCGCGATGTGGCTTCATTCGATATCTGTCAGGTCCTCTTCACCAGCACGAGACCCTCGCATGTTCGGTGGTGAAGGTTTGTTGCGGAGGACATAGGCGAGCAATCCCGGCGCTTTCGCGTCGAGATGCTTCCCACGTCCTCAGCGATCATGCTCGGCGGAGCCAGGCCCGTCGCTATCGGACCCCGTGCATGCGATGGTACTGCACAGGTCGCGTCTACTTGCGGCGATCACCATCTCGCCGGCAGCCGCCCTCACGCTCGAGGCCGGGCTTTGCTTAGGCTGCATCCCACGGTAAGCGATCAATATGCGCCGCCGCCGTTAACCGACCAGCGCATACGAACTTAACAACAAATCAACCGCGCGCTGGAAGTAACAGGCTGGCGACCCTTGCTCGCATTCCCGCGCGGTGTTCCTCGCTGAACTCGATGATCGGCTCAGCCGCAAGAAGCCGGCGCAGCGTTCGGGTTTGCACGTACAGTGGATAGGTCACGCTCATTGCGACCTTCTTCAGTACAGCTGGAACTGGCCTCCATTGGCTATCGTACGGTTCGCCACGTTCATCGTTGCCGCAGAAGCCGCCGATCCAGTCGTCAACCGCGATTTCGACGGCCCATGACGGGACGTCCCGAAGGGCCAAAAGATAGTGCTTGCCAGCTATCTCAGCCTCATCAGCTGAGGGGCGCGCACTACGAAAGGGAGCGAAGAAGAGCTCTGTGATCTTGGCCAGCGTAGCTCGCTCCCAATTTTCATGCTGAGCCGGCGTCTGCTCGCAAAGAGCGAGCACGTCGGAGATGTAGCGCTCAATCTCCGTTCTCTGATCTTGGGTCAAAGCCAAGTCGACGGGGAGCGTTGGCAGCGTCCTGTACTTCCCGTCCACCAGCGACCGTTGACACTCGTCTTTCATCGATCGCACGCGCAAGTCGACCCATTCCGGCCAGGACGGCGTCCGGCCCAGTTTGCGAACGTTGGGAAGCGGAATAGGAAGAACGGGCATTGATGCGCTCCGCGGCTGCAATAATCCAGTTGCGCCAAGTGGCACTCCAGTCGCGTTTCGTAGCGCCGGCGCCGACTTTGGCTGTCCAGTAGTTTATGAATTTTTCGGCTTCAGCTAGCGCACGCTCGTGGCTGAGACCGCGCCCTAAGGCGAACTGCAGTTCATGTGGCGTCGGGCGCCACCCGGCCGGCAGGCGGCAGCCACGTCCCTGATTCTGCCTCCGAACGGGAAGCGTTCGCGTGTTGGCGCGCTCAAGAGCTGCGACGAATGGCACTGCGCCATCGATCGCGCCTCCGCGTTTGAAGTAGGCCTCAAGCTCTTGAGCGATCGGAGTAAGCGCGACGGAGGAGTTAGCCCGATCGAACAAATCGCCACTCTCGGATTCTGCTGTCATGGCGGGCAGTCGGATCAGCCTGCCCGACGATGTCCGTCGGCCCACTCAAGGAGATCTTGTTGCCGATAACGGACTGCACGTCCCAGCTTAATGAAGGATGGACCGAGGCCTGTCCTCCGCCAAGCCTGCAGCGTTCGAAATGAGATAGCGAGCAAACGGGCGGCCTGCTTTTCATTGAGCAGGGCGATACTGCCAAACTCGGGGGTAGTCATCGGAGCCTCCTGGAGCGCGATCAATTACGTTTCAGCGCTTCAAGGGGTAACCAAGCGGCGAGCCTGCTCCAACCAGCTGTACGTCCGAACTGGACAATTCGGATTTCGTTTACGTCCGAACTGGCGAATTCAGAATTGAAACCGTTACCGCTGGGCGCCGGCTTCCTTCAAAGCTGCACTCAAATGGTCTGAAATGGACTTCACGGCGAGGGGCTCTCGACCGAGTCCTTGCTTCTTCCGTTCACCGTTTACGGCCTTTTCGATCTTTTTAGCCGTATTGTGATTTTGGCCATTTAGCTTCGGATGCTGCTTCCAGAATTCTCGTGCAATCGACAAGATCGATTGACGCTGCAATTCTCCCTTCGACTTCTTGGCTTGCGATCCTTTTGCTCTGTTGCCCCTTGAAATCTTCCCATCGACCGCCAACTCGTTGAGTTCCCCAGCGGAGGAGTGGAGGTGAAAGAGGTACATCGCGCGGTATATATCGCTCAGCTCGTCGTCACTGAATTTCGTAAATAGACGTGTGATTGCGTGTAGCAGCTCGACCGCCAATCGATCCTCGCTCAACGGCTCTGTCGAATCCCGCGCTATCACATACCAGGCATCCTCGCCTGCCGCGGCGGCACGCTCCTCAGGCGTATATCCGCAACTATCTTCAATTGGCGCGAGAACAGCTTTATCAGTTGGCAAATTCTTAGCAGCCAGGTGAATACGCAGCCGGTTGGCAAGAGCGCCCAAAACCTCCTTCCCATCCGGCTGAAAAAAGAGCTCGCGCAGAGCGCCCGTGTGGGTCTTGACGCCGACGTCCAGCAGAAAGCCCCGGCTCCTAGTGCTGACAATCACCGGTCCACTTTCTTGGGAATACAATAGCTCTCTCACCTCCTGGAGAGGGACCGATCCGCGCTTCTGTTTTGACATGCGATACCTGGCAGTGATTCGGGTGCTCGACCGCAATTAAGCGCAACTACTCGTTTTCAAGACAGGCAAATCTGCAAATCCTCCACGGCTACCATTTACGATGCACCACGTTTGACGCCCGCCAACTGCGGCAAGCCCAAATCGATCTAGCGCGCGTCTTCAGTCGAATGCAGCTTGCCGGCCATGCAATCAGAAGCTCACCATCGCAATCAGGAAGATTTGGCCGAACTCGGCTCGCTATTAGCCATCGGCCTCCAGCGTCTTCTGGAGCGAAAGTCCAGTCCTTTATCGCACCGCAGCGAAGAAAATCCGCTCGACTGTGACGAGGTGGTTGAGGGTCATGTCCGGCGAAATAGCAAGGAATCAGCCCTGTGAAGACCCCCGTCCTGTCGCAGCTGGTGGCCCTGAAGAGCGCCCCCGTCGACGCACTTAAAGCCCGCTGGCGCGAGCTCTTCGATACCGAGCCTCCAGCCTATAACCGACGCTTCCTGGAGAACCGATTGGCCTACCGCATCCAGGAACTGGCTTACGGCGGGCTCAGCCGCGAGACTCAAGACCGCCTGAAGGCCATGGCCAAGCAATATGCCAATCAGGAGCCGGCTGAGCGCAGAGCTCGGCCCGCCTTACGCCCAATCGCCGGAACCAGGCTAATCCGGGAATGGCAGGGCGTGGAGTATTGCGTAACGGTCCGCTTGAACGACTTCGAGTATCTTGGCCGGCCCTACAAGTCGCTCTCCTCGGTCGCCCGCCAGATCACAGGCACCAAATGGAATGGCTGGGTCTTTTTTGGCCTTAAGAACACCCTGGATCACAAATGAGCCTCCGCCATCGACCTCAAAGCGGCGCGAAGCGCTCAAGTAGCCTGTTCGATTCGAGCGCTCGTCCGGGCGCTACTCGCAAAACGCGTTGCGCCGTCTACACCCGCAAGTCGAGCGAAGAAGGGCTCGACATGGACTTTAACTCACTCGATGCGCAGCGGGAGTCCTGTGAGGCCTACATCACAAGCCAAAGAGCCGAGGGCTGGTCCCCGGTTTCGGACCGCTACGACGATGGCGGCTTCTCGGGCGGAACGTTGGAGCGACCTGCGCTCAAGCGGCTGCTGGCCGACGTCAAAACCGGGAAGATCGACGTCATTGTCGTCTATAAGATCGACCGTCTTTCTCGCTCGATGCTCGATTTCCTCCAGCTGGTCGAGCTATTCGAACAGCACGGCGTCACATTTGTCTCGGTAACTCAGTCCTTCAATACCAAGGACGCCATGGGCCGTATGGCGCTGAACATTCTGATCACGTTTGCGCAGTTTGAGCGGGAAGTGATCGGCGAGCGCATCCGCGACAAGGTTGCCGCGTCCCGTAAGCGTGGCAAATGGATGGGAGGCTGGACGCCCCTCGGCTACGAAGTTCGCGATCGCAAGCTACTCATCCACGAGCAGGATGCTGAGCGCGTGCGGTCGATCTTTCGACGATTTGTCCAGCTTAAGTCCGCAACGCTGCTGGCTCGCGAACTCGTCGCCGCCGGCGCGAAAAACCGATATGGCCACGTGCTCGACAAGGGAGTCCTGTATAAGATCCTCCACAACCGGGTTTATATCGGCGAAGCGGTGCATAAGGGCACGTCGTATCCCGGCGAGCACGAAGCGATTATCGATCGCAAGCTCTGGGACCAGGTCCACGGCATCTTAAAGGAGAGCCCCCGCAAGCGAGCAAACAACGCCCGTGCGCGATCGCCAGCACTGCTGAGAGGCCTCCTCTTTGCTCCTGACGGGGCAGCCATGACGCCAACCAACACACGGAAATCCGGGCGGCTCTACCGCTACTACATCAGCCAGACAGCACTGAAACAGGGCAGGTCCGACTGTCCGGTCAGAATGGTGCCGGCTGCCGAGATCGAACGAATCGTCGTCGATCAGGTTCGCCTTCTGCTCCAAACGCCTGAAGTCATCGTTCAGACTTGGCGCGCAGCACGCATGCAGCGCAAAGACGTCACTGAGAACGACGTCCGCGATGCGCTACTTGAGTTTGACGAGCTATGGAATGAGCTATTCCCAGCAGAGCAAGCCCGCATCGTTGAGCTGCTCGTGGAGCGCGCCGATCTTGGGTCGGACAAGCTGGACATCACGCTCAAACTTGACGGCCTAACCTCACTAACCAACCAACTCAGCGCACAACCAATCCTTCAACAAGCTGCCGAATGACCCGCCCGGCCCCCATTACCATCGGCGCGCCCAGCCGCCCCAAACTGAGCCGTGATGGCCGCACCATTGTTGTGAGCATACCGATTTCGCTACGGCGACAGGGAGGCCGGAAGCGCGTTGTTACGCCGGCCGACTCTTCACCCTGGTCGCCGGCTCCGACACGTGTCGACAACACCATGATCAAGGCGCTCGTTCGCGCTCATCGATGGCGCGGCATGCTCGAGTCGAACCTATTTACTTCAGTCCGCGACTTGGCAAAGGCTGAGAAGATCAACGAATCCTACCTCTGCCGGGTGCTCCGGTTGACGCTACTCTCGCCAACGCTCACGGAAGCGATTCTCAACGGCAGACAACCCACTGGGCTTGATCTGGCAACTTTGCTTAAGTCGCTTCCAGTCGAGTGGGATCGGCAAGAAGCTCTCCTGCAGCAGATGACAGCACGTGACTAGCTGAACGCGAGCCATTCTATGCCGCTCGGCGATTTGCAGCGATTGCAATGCGCAGGCTGCCCGAAAGTGCTTGTCAATTGCCAGTCTTGGGCCTCATTGCTCCATTGGATGGTTGCGTGACAAACAATGTCATCTGAACCGCAACGATCGCACACCGGCGTGTATCTTTGAGCCGGATCCGCACCCTGGCTAGGTGTTTCGGCGAGCAGATTAAAAGGATTGATCAGTAGTGTCCGCCGCATGTCGTCGGTCCCGGGCATCTCAGCCTGCAGCTAACTTACATCTGTCGGCTCCCTGCGAAAGCCCGAACCTCATTGTGCGATGCAATCGTGCACCGTTTGCGACGATCGACGCCTGTCCGATGTACGGTCGAAGCATGCACCGGTCGGTGTCCGATGCCGGATCGTTCACTCTCGCGCTTGGGAAGATTAGCGCGATCAATCGCCAGTTCCTACTCAGGAACGTAACGCCCCAGCCCGAGTTATTCGAGAATGGACGGCCTTACGAAGAAAGATCAATTCCAGCGCTCAAAAATTGATCTGCACGCGCCTGACCAAATGAAATGCTGGCCTCATGCGCTGGGTGTCTCGAAAGAAGAGCTTCGCAAGGTCGCCGATAAAGTCGGGAATTCTGCCGCGGCCGTCCGCAAGGAGCTGGAGCGAACCGTGACGAAGGAACACGAACTCAACGCTGAGTGTGCACAGGAAGCGCGAAGACAGGCCGCTCTTCTTCCGCCCGGTCCAGTCAGAGACGCGCTGCTGGAGAAGGCCCGCCAGTACGAATTGGCCTCAAAGACTGATTTGCATCACAATGCCAAAGAACCGCCCCTGGGATCCTGCTGAAGACGGTACTCTGCAAAAGCTCATCGCCGAGGGCCGTTACGCTGTCGACATTGCGGTTGAGATGAACCGCAGCGAAGCCGCGGTGCGGCTCAGAGCTAAGGTTCTTGGTCTAACGTTTGCCACCGCGCCGCGGGGCCCGAGGCCGAGATAACGCGGGGTCGCCCCGGCCGAACGCGGGACGACCCGCACGCCGGCTACTTGGACCTGGTCGAGCCGCCTGATTTCATTCCGGTGCTCGACCCTGTCGTCTGACCAGGAGCATATCCCGATGCGCCGGGGCTGCTAGGCTTTGAGCCCTTTGCCTGCATTTCCTGTCCGGGCGCATAGCCTGAGGCGCCAGGGCTCCCCTTCTTGGAACCTCGGTCCTGCATCTCGTGACCGGGAGACTTGTTAGAGACGCCCTGCGCGAACACGGCGGTGCTCGAAGCCATCAGGCAGGCGGCAGAAAGTGCGATAATTGTGCGCTTCATTTTGTCCTCCAAAGCAGGCCCCGGCAACCAACCGCGCGATCCGGACGACGTTCCATGAATATGGCTCGTCAGATTCCGATCGACACGAGAGGCTTCTGGACGCGCCCAAGCGTGGCATCGATGAACCGTAGGTGAATGCACCGTTCAGCGAGCATTGCAATGCGCGGCTGATAGTCTGCTGGGTTATCGTTCAGAATGGGAGGACTGTCTTAAGATGAAAAGACTCTTGGCAATCGCATTTATGGGTTGTGCTTTTTCGCTTACGCCAATGTTGTCGGCATCGGCTATGCCGATGGCAACGCCACATGCAATGGGTGGCTCCGCGGGCGAGGTCATTCAGGTCAGAGGCGGCCACGGACACGGACATGGACACGGGTGGGGCCATCACGGCGGTCGCGGGCATCACTACGGTTGGGGTCGCGGCCGTCACTATGGCTGGCACCGAGGCCATCACTACGGTTGGCGCCACCATCACCGCCATTGGTGGTGACGTCCTGATCGCAAAAAGAGAGGCCGCAGCGATCTGCGGCCTCTTTTATGTCTACGACTTCGTTACAGCTGCCAGACACCCGAGGCCGTATGCAAATTGAATTGGCCGAGAGCACGCGCCCGTGCCGGCCCGGATTCGCCCATCGAATGTTATGGAATGTCGCTGGTCGTCCGTGAAGATCGGCTAAGCGATTGAGGCAGAATCGCATTTGCTGGTGTGGACTGTTTTTGGATTGCAAGGTTTTGATGTTTCGAGCCTCGGAACCTTGCAATTTCATTTTCAGGATTCAGTCGAATCGCCAGTCATGATTCCGTGGTCGCGTCGGAGGTGACGATGCGACCGAAGAAGCAAAGGACGACGGGATCTGGCGATCTGTTCCGGGCCAGGCTGGACCAGATCATCAACATGAAGCACGAGCTGGTTCAGCTCGCCGGCAAGGTCGATTGGGACTGGATCGACGGCGAGATCGCGCCGCTCTACAGCGAGAACGGTCGGCCGGGGATCGCGACCCGCTTCGTGATCGGGCTGCTGCTGCTCAAGCAGATTTACGGCCTGTCCGATGAGGGGGTGTGCGAGCGCTGGGTCCACGACCCGTATTTCCAGTACTTCACCGGCGAAGAGTTCTTTCAGCACGCGTTTCCGCACGAGCGCTCGGACCTGAGCCACTGGCGCAAGCGGCTCGGCGACAAGCTGGAGCTGTTGCTGGCCGAGAGCCTGCGGGTGGCGCACGAGGCCGGCGCGTTACGCAGCCAGGACCTCAAGCGGGTCACGGTCGATACCACCGTGCAGCCGAAGGCCATCGCCTTCCCGACCGATGCCAAGCTGCTGCACGCGGCGATCAGGGGGCTCAACCGCCTGGCGAGGAAGCACGGGGTCAGGCTGCGGCAGTCCTATCTTCGCATTGCCAAGACCGCGGCCATGATGGCGGGACGCTACGCCCATGCCAAGCAATTCAAGCGGCATCAGCGGCAGTTGCGTATCCTGCGCAGCCGGCTGGGCCGGATCATCCGCGATATCCGCCGCAAGATCGAAGGTCAGGCCGTGCTCGAGAACGCGTTCGCCCTCCCGCTCGGCCGGGCCTCGCAGATCCGCTCGCAGCAGCAGCGCCAGCGCGGCTGGAAGCTCTATTCCTTCCACGCCCCGGAGGTGGAGTGCATCGGCAAGGGCAAAGCAGCCGCGCCTTACGAGTTCGGTGTCAAAGCCTCCATCGTCACCAACAACCGCCGTGCTCCCGGTGGCCTGTTCGTGCTGCACGCCAGGGCGCTGCCCGATAACCCCTACGACGGTCATACCTTGCGCGACGTCATCGACCGCACCGAGACACTCACCGGCTGCGCGATCGAGCGGGCCTATGCCGACAAGGGATATCGCGGCCACGACGCACAGAACCCGCGCCGTGTCTTCATCTCCGGCCAGAAGCGCGGGGTCTTCGGTATCATCAGGCGCGAGCTGCGCCGCCGCTCCGCCATCGAACCCATCATCGGACACCTGAAGACCGATGGTCACCTCGGCCGCTGCTACCTCAAAGGCCGCGCCGGAGACGCCGCCAACGTCATCCTCTCAGCCGTCGGCCACAACTTCCGCCGCATCCTCGCCTGGCTGAGGGGTCTTTGGCGCCTCTTCCTGGCCACCCTCATCGCAGCCATCAGCGACCGTTCACCGCTGCAATCGGCTTCTTAACGGACGACTCGCTGGCTGATTAGCTTTGCGGCCAAACCTCATCAGTCGATCCGTCACTCGACAGATTCCCAAGCGCGAAGCCGGACCATGTCCGCGGCCGCGCAGGCAAAGAAACGCGAACGCCGGCAGAAGGTCCTCACGAAGGCCGAGGCAGCAAAGACGGCGAGCGACGATCGACCTGTCCGCCTTTCTCCCGGCCGATCCGAACAATATCGTTGGCCCCATTCACCCCAAGGCAATGCCGGTCATCCTGACACCCCCCAAGACGAGACCTTTCTAACGGCCTCGTGGGAGGACACTTTGCAGCTTCAAAGGCTGTTGCCGGACAAGACGCGTAGACAGCGGCGCGCACGAAGAGGATAGTGCCGGGGAATATCGGCACTGCCTCGTCTAGCGCGTCGCGAAAGCCAACGTGCGTCTCGCAAAATCAACGAGTTCTGCATCGTTAATAGCTTGCGCACGATACGCCGGATTGCTGTCGTGATGAAAGCGATTTCCGTAGTCGGTCAGACGACGCAACTCGTCGATGTCGGCCTGATTCATGATTTCATTGGCGGTGCCTACTCGCTGCTCGCACAATCCGCGAAAGGGTCCGAGCAGCGTGCCCGGCGTGAAGTGCTGCGGATATGCCACGCGCATGAAGGCTTCAAGCGTCGGCCGCAGCGCTTCCGCGACCTCGCGGCGCTCGCCTTGGGCAGCATCGACGAAGTTGCGGAGAAGCGCGTGACGCCGATCGTGATCCGTGATGAGATCTTGGTTGACATCCCACGCGCGAAGGGTCGATCCGCTAATCGCTCTGTCGAACATAAAAGCCGAGCGCAATGTGGGATCGGTACCTTCCCACAGCGCGCATAGGAATGGCTTGCTATGCGATAGAACGACAACTTGGCTTACCCGCTGTGCAAGCGCACAGATTTCGTGAACCGTGGAAAGGGTGCGATGGTCGTCCAGACTGGAAACGGGATCATCGATGACGACGACCTTGTTCGCCAGATTCGCGTCTTGCTCAAGCGATGCGAAGAAGATCGCGAGCGCAAGCGTATTGCGGTCACCAGCACTCAGGGTGCTCTTGAATGACGGGGAGCCAGCGGACGGATTTGCCGCCGATACCGGCACCGTTCGGCTGTTGATCAGCACATTATAGGTGCATGACGATCCGCCGCGCGTGTTATTCGAAGTCACGCTGTCGAGGCGGAAGCCAGCATTAAAGCGACGTAGGCAATCGTTGATCGCGGCTTGATACGTCGGAAAGATAGTCGTGCGAAACTGATTGAGCGCCGCCCGCGCCGCGTCCCGTGCGGTTTCCGCCGCCATTTTTCTGTTCTGCTCATTCAGATAGTCGGTACACAGCGGCGCGACCTGCGCGCTATGGCGTGACTTAGTCGCGCGCAGGCGCGTGAGGTCGCTTTGCAAAGCAGCTGCATTCGCCGACGCCGCCTGCTCCTTGACAAGTTTGATCGCCGCATTGGCTTCTTGAAGCTCGGCCGAGGCTAAGCGGACTTCGTCTGCCTTCTGCTGGTAAGCAGCGATGGCACTTTGGGCTTCTGCGCTCAACTCAATCCGCTCGAGGGGCGCCGCGGCCTTGGCATCCAACACATGGTTAACCGCCTGACGCATATTCATCCACGCGTCATTGATGCCAACGCTGTCAAAGCGCACATCGCCGATCTCAGTGAACTCTGACCAGAAAACGCGTCGCTCGTCTTCGACCTGCCTCTCGCGATCGTAGTACATCTGTGCATCGCTGCCGAACCGGTGGTGAAATGCTTCGTAAGCTCGCTCGATTGAGGCTTTGTGAGCCTCATAGGCTCCCGCGAAAAATGCGCGGTAGTGACCGACGATCGACGAGCTGCCGAGATCTTGGGCGCAGAAAGGACATGGCTTACCTTCCGGATTTTCCAAGCCGCCCTGAACACGCCCGACGCCTTCTGCAATCCAGCGCTCGCCGCCCACCCCAATCATCTCGCAATGAGCCTGCACTTTATCGGTCGCGATTTGATCTACAGCCTCGATGCCAGCAGCAAGCAATTGTACAATATCGTCCACGTCCACAGCGGGAAGCTGCAAGTCGGTAAATTGCATTGTTGTCTGGATGGCGGTTTGCTTACCGGCGGCGGCAATGGCTCGCTCGACATCGCGTATGCCTTCGTCGACCTGACGATTTTCTGGAAGTGCGCAGAACGTCTCAACAGGCAGGCCGAAACGTGCCGCCTCCGGGATGGCGTTACCGAGGTCGCGCAATGACCGCGTGAGCATCTCAATTGCTTCGATTTGTGTCTGCACCGCCTTGTTCAGGGCGACGCCCTGTGACCCGAGAATAAACTCGTGCAGATGCTGCCGGTGCGCGGCATCGATCGCTAGACCAGAGCAGATGTTCTGGTCGACGAAGGCGTCATCGAAAATCGCAATATCGGGGACGTGGCGATTCCATGCACCATTTTCGAACATGGCCTGCGGCGGCCCACCTGCGCAGTCAATGATGATGCGCGGAGGATGCGTGGCGCCAAGCCGGTGCCGCTCGCGGATAAGCACGGGATCGTTTTCGGCAAGGGATCTCACAATCGCCGACAGAGTCGTCTTGCCGCGTCCGTTCTCTGCGTAACCGAGCGCCAACCTCGCCAGCGGCAGGTTTGCTCCAGTCGAGACTGAATCGAACTGGCCGACGTTTTGAAGAAGGCGAAAGGTGATCAGCATAGCGACGCTCGGCACTCGGAAACGGGAGCTCAGTTATATCCTGGAAACAGCGCGGACAGCGGCTTTTGCGGCATTTTCCAAGGTCGGCATAAGCCTTTCGCGTGTTATGCCCTCGCGCTCCAGCATGATACGCAAGTGGGGAATTTCCTTCGCCGGTAGAACAATCCGGCGAAGCATCGGATGGTCTTCATCATACAGGTAAGAGGCAGGATCTTCGTCGGTGTACTCGGGTTCATTATTCAGCGCCACAACAACTTCTTCAACAGATGGCCAAGCTCCGTTCCGCGCGAAGAATTCAAATGCCCATTCGTGCTGAACCTCAAGCAGCAGCCCATCCTGAGCCAGAATAAAGTCGTTGCCGCGCCTCCGCGGCAAGAATGGACGTAGAAGGGTCGTGCCGATACCACCCTTGAAATCATACATTGACTCGACAGCATTCATATCCATTGCCCAGACGCACAGATCAGTCCCATCAAGGCCTGGGCCATAATCCTCCTGAGCAAAGAAGATCGCGAACAGGGGATTGAAGGTCCAGTCCAGAAAGCGGGTTGGCACGCCGTAGTGCTGCGCGATCCCGATATCGTTGGCGGAGAGAAACGGACTTTCGCTATCGGGCGCCTGTCGGGTGTCGTCGATAACGACCGGCCCATAATTCAAATCCATCGAATAGGAAGTGTCCGGTTCGTCCACGTCGAAGCCCATGCGCCAACCGATGCGTCTGAATTCGTTCAGGACGAGCTTTTCAGCGTGTGTCCAGGCTAGGGCCCTCTGCAGATTTGTGCCTGATGGGACCTTGGCATCAATTCCGTTCCTTGTGCGGATCTCAGCTTTCGCCAGCTTCTCAATCATCGCATGCAGGCGGCTTCCTTCCGCAGCGGATCTCCATGCTTGAGGCTTTAGCCGCCAGGCCACATTTCTGTGACCGCGAAAGACCCATCGCGGGACGTCCAGATCACTCTTATGCCAAACGGGATTCGATGCCCTGAGGAGGGCCATAAAACTTGCTGCATCCATTACAGCTCTCCAATGAAAGGCTATTCGGACCCGTTAGTCAGCCGTGCGCAACCAGAGGCTCGTTGTTTTCCTCAGCGGTCTGCGCTGGCGCCTGGAACACCCTTTCGAGGATGGCGGGCGTCAGCGCATCGTACAGACTGCGGATCTGCTCTTGTTCGGCCAGAAGATGTTCGGCCATGGCGTGCAACTCAGAAAACCAGCGCTGCTTCTCAATCGACGGTACCGGGACTTCAATGTTTGCCAGGGCTTCAAGCCCAAGCGTTCGATTGCGGCCAGCCCCACCTGGGGAGGCATCCTGAATGCGGCCAAATCCCTCGTCGGTTTGAAAATATTGCAGGAGAAATCGAGCTTCGGCGACGCCTGCTTTCGGAACACAAGTTATGTAGCGATGTGAACCCACTCGATGTGCGTCCTCCGGCTTCGCAATGGCGATGGCTCCCTCCCACGCGAATACGTTGCTGAATAGCAGGTCTCCAGTTTCTATCCAGAATACGCGCTTCGATCCTAGTTCAAGCGCCGAAAGACTCGGTTTGTGAAAGGTACCTCTGAAAAACGAGCGAATTCCAAGCTCGGGGTAACTGGCTTCAAAGGAAAGATCGATCGGCCGTCGAACCAAGGGAGAAACTGCTTCCATCGTGGCTCGTGGCGCATTTATCGCGATTTCGCGGAATCCCGCGAGCAAGAGCTTTCCGATATCATCTCTCTGACGCTCGCGTAGATGTAGAGCATCACCGATCTGGGTTGCTGCACCCTGAATTCGATCGAGAATGCGCTGCTGTTCGACAAGTGGGGGGAGCGAAATAGTATGTTCCAGCAGTTGCTGCGGATGAACGCGCTGCCTACGATGGCCGATCCCGGTGCTCGTGGCAGCTATATCTTTCCATATCGCCGGATGCCGAAACATCCAGGCTAAGTATTCCGGGAACACGCGACGACGGTCACAATCGAAGGTCGGAAATTCATTGGAAACGAAGTGCTCATCGCAGCTTTCCGGGACAACTCCGTAAGCGCCTTCAAAGGCAAATAGCCGGCTGTAGATAAATTGGCCCGCGTGTATTCGATAAAGGGTGTCAGCACTCGTGGAGCGGCCCTCAATGGGTGGTTTCGAGAACACCCCCCGGCCGAAGCTGTAGATTCCAACGTTCGGGTAAGCGCGCGAGGGATCCACGGCATACGGTTCTCGCGCCAGGGTAAGGATTTCGCCCAGAGGTACCTTCGCCCCAAATTTGTTCATGCGGGCACTTTTTTCAGATGGCCAATAATGCCTTCGACCAGTCCTAGGATATTTCTCTCCTTGGCGAGGATCTCCTCGGCGAGGAGCTCCGGCGCGACATGCTCAAAGTCCATAGCACCCCTGGGATTTCTCAGATCAAGATTGCAGTTGTTAGCGATGATTTCACCGGCGGGTACCTTCCACGCGCGTTCGTTCTCCGAGCGCTGCGTCCACCACTCGAAGCAGGGCTGGAACTCTTCAAACTGCAGCGGAAGCGTCTTCGTATAGTTCTTGCGTCCTTCCGGGATCGGATGCTCGTAGTACCAAACATCCTTGGTGGGACCTGAGCGATCAAAGAATAGTATGTTCGTCGGGATTGGCGTGTAAGGCGCGAACACTCCGTTCGGCAGCCGGACGATAGTGTGAAGGTTGAATTCCTTGAGCAACTCTTCCTTAATGCGAGCGCAGACACCATCACCAAAGAGTGTACCGTTGGGGACGACGACAGCGGCTCGCGCCGGCCGTTTGGCATTTGTCGGCTGACGATGAAGTTTACGCATGATAAGTTGAAGAAACAGAAGCGCCGTCTCCGCCGTCTGCCGATCCTCGGGGAAGTTACCCTGGATTCCTTTTTCCTCCTCCCCGCCAAAAGGCGGGTTTGTCAGGATAACGTCAACCCGTTCCTTCTCTCCGATCTCGGAGAGCTTAAACCGCAGCGCGTTTCCCGGATCAATCTGCGGTGCATCGAGCCCGTGCAGCAGCAGGTTCATTTGCCCAAGAAGGTAGGGAAGCGACTTGGGCTCGCAGCCAAAGATGCTCTCGGTCTGAAGCCGCTTTCGATCGCTAACCGTTTTGACCTGCGTCGATAGGTGATTGAACGCCTCGACGAGGAACCCGCCCGTGCCGCTTGCCGGATCAAGGACGGTTTCGCCAAGGCGCGGATCAGTCACCTCGACCATGAAGCGAACCATGGCCCGGGGCGTGTAGAACTCGCCGGAGTCGCCAGCCGCATCGCGCATTTCGCGCAGCATTGATTCATAGAGTGCACCAAGCGTGTGAAGCTCGACAGACGAGGTGAAATGAATGTCAGCGACCTTATTGATCACATCGCGAAGCAGATATCCGCTTTTCATGCGGTTATCGACACCGCGAAAGACGGTGGCGATCACGTCACGCCGATTGTCACCATTCGAGCTCGACAGTCCGCGCAGATAGGCGAAAACACCAGGACCCTTCTTGCCTGTTGGGAGGCGCGTTTCATCCTGATTGATGAAGGCCAACAGTTCGTCCCCGGTAATGCCCTGAGGATTGGCTGCCCAATCTCGCCAACGGTAGGGTGGATCAATAGCGGGGCGGAACTTTTTCTTTCCCAGCTCAGCCTCTTGCTCGCGCTGCTGCTCAAGGTCATCCAGAAACTTGAGAAACATGATCCAGGTGAGCAGGGGTAGCCGGTCGAGATCCCCATTCAGGCCCTTGTCCTTGCGCATGATAGCGCGGGCAGCTTTGAGCAAGCTGCCGAGCCCTTGCGCCGTCGTAAGCTGCGCTTCAGCACCATTTGGATTGGTGGTCTTCTTACTACGAGCCATAAAGGATGCCTTGCAGATCGGTTACCGCGGTACGGAGCTGCTCGGGTCCTCCGAACAGCTTGATGATTTCTCCCGGATTGCCATGATTCGAGATGGGCGGTACATGCAGAACGTCGGGTAGCACAAATTGCGCGTCGCCGTGTTCCGCATATTTCTCAAGGAGTTCATCGAGAAGCTGCCGCGCCTCGGGCCCATATTTCTCGAAAAAGTCCTTCCGTTCCTGCTTTAGGCGCTGAGCTCGCTCCCGCCGGGTGCGCAGGGGCGCATTAAATGCCAGATGGCAGAGAAGATCGAATGGGTCGGCGTCCGGCTGCTCGGTTTGTTCGGCCAGTTCGTCAAAGCCGACACCTCGCTCAGCCAAAGCCTGAATAATCTCGTCGCGCTGGGCAGCGTCCGCCCAGCGTTTGCGCAACTCCTGCGCCGTCGGACAAAGCGTCCGGATCGTTTCAGCAGCGTAGTCGGTATATCGAACGACGCGTAGCTGCTTTCCATTTGGGTCGAGCTCGTGCACGAGATGCGCAACAATCGAGACCTGACCACCGTCAAAATAGAACTTGCGCGGTTCTCCGTCAGGCGGCTCGACAATGGCAGGCTCAGCTTCTGGAGGTACTATTTCTCCGTCCGGAGTGGTTTCGGTTGTAGCGACGATGTCTCCCTCGTCGTCCACCTGTTCCTCTGTTATTTGAGATGGATCATCGTCGAAGGCTGGATCGGCGAACATCCGCGTTGCTGATCCCGTGTAGTCGATGATGTTAAACCAGAGCTTTCCATAGTCGTCGCGCAACCGCGTTCCGCGGCCTATGATCTGCTTGAATTCACTCATCGAGCCCACGACACGCGCCAGCACTACATTCTTGCAGGTCGGCGCGTCCACGCCGGTCGTCAGCAACTGCGAGGTCGTGAGGATCGCCGGCGTGCGGGTTTCGACATCCTGGAAGCGGCTGAGATGGCCGCGCCCGATTTGCCCTTCGTCGGCTGTTACACGGCAGATGTAATCGGGATTTTGCGCGTTGAGATCGGCATTCAGATTCACCAGCGCTTCGCGCATTTCACTGGCGTGCTCCTGATCAACGCAAAAAACAATAGTTTTTGCGAAACGATCCGTTTTTTTGAGAAACTCCGTGAGGTGATGAGTAATCGCATTTGTGCGGGCTCGAAGCGCGATGACCCGCTCGAAGTCCTTAGTTTGATACTCATCATCGGGTATCGCGCGACCAAAGCGATCGACCTCGTCCTTGCTGGGTCGCCATCCGGCAGCATCCCATTGGGTAACGACACGATGAACACGATACGGGGCAAGGAAACCGTCGTCGATCCCTTGACGAAGACTGTACTCGTAGATCGGCTTGCCGAAATAGAGGTAAGTGTCGCGGTTGTCTTCGCGAAGTGGCGTGGCGGTCATGCCGAGCTTGTAAGCCGGCTTAAAATAGTCAAGGATGACGCGCCAAGAGCTGTCGTCGCGAGCGCTGCCACGATGGCATTCGTCGATGATGATCAGATCGAAGAAGTCCGCCGCAAAGGACTTGAAAAGGCCCAAACGTCGCTCATCTTCGGCGAGCGCCTGGTAGATCGCGAAGTACATTTCGCGACTCTGCACGACCTCGCCGGATTCGATCTTGTAACGGGCATCTCCAAACGCCGCGAATAGACCGTCCTTAGGCTGATCGACCAGGATGTTGCGATCGGCGAGATAGAGAATCCGTGCACGGCGGTGCTCGCCGGTGCGATTCCAACGCGACGACCACAGCTTCCAGCAAATCTGAAAGGCCACAAAGGTCTTGCCGGTGCCGGTGGCCATCGTGAGCAACAGACGCTCACGGCCTTTAAGTATCGCCTCGACGGTCCGGTTGACCGCGATCTGCTGGTAGTAGCGCTCGTCTTTACCGCCGGTGTGATTGAACGGGGTTAGGAGGCGCTCGCCCACCTCGGGCTTTCCGAGGCCTTGTCCTGCTTCATAACGCGCCCAGAGATCCTGCGGTGTTGCATAGTCTGTAACGTGGCGTTCTGTGCCGGTGAAATAGTCGATCTCGATGATGTCATGCCCGTTGGTGGCATAGGCAAACTTGAGGCCGAGCATTTCCGCGTAAGTGCGGGCCTGCTGGACAGCGTCAGCGGCGGTCTTGTAGGCCGCCTTCGCCTCGACTACGGCCAGTGGAAAGTCGCGCATGTAGCGCAGAAGGTAGTCAACACGTTTTGGCGGTTTGCGAATGAAGCCCTTGCCAACCGGGACGATCCGCCCGTCCGTGATTGTGCGCTGCTCGGCGATAGAGTGAGGATCAGTATCCCAGCCTGCGCTCTGTAGCTTCGGCACAACAAGTTTTCGGCAGGTATCCGCTTCTGTCGCCATCAAATCATCAGACCAAAACTAGGTTGAGAAAGGAAAGAAGATCAACTTAAGGCTAATCTATCGGAGCGAAGCAGAATGAAATCAATCCCCTAATGGTATCAACTATCGAATAAGCTTTCGCACTTCTCCACGGTCATAAGTTCAGCGCGGGCGCCGCCAGTTGGTAAGCTTGTTAGGATTCTCTTGACGCCATTTGACCGCGGCCAGTTCTGCGGCGCCGGGGATTCAAGGCCGATCGAATCCGCAACCGAACCAATGAAGACACACATTGGAATCGGCTGCTTATTCTTTTCGGTTGAGCGAGAGAGATTCAAAACTGGCCCCTACGAGGGCCTAGTTTTCGCCGAAATGCCGTACTGTACCAATTCCCGACGTTCTAGGATTCGGAGAAAAATGCGTTCTCCAGCCCCGTTCGCGGCTCGTTTTTAGTACGGCCAGCATTCTCCAGGGCAAAAAGATCACGAAAACGGCCGAGTTTTCGGGCCGTCTCCGTTTCGAGGTACGAAATTTGGTGGCAAAGTGGCGGAGAGAGTGGGATTCGAACCCACGGTACGGTTTCCCGCACACACGCTTTCCAAGCGTGCGCCTTAAGCCACTCGGCCATCTCTCCGGGAGGCCCTCTCTTGAAGGGCTGAGGCGGATTTTGCAAGGGAGCGCGGGCCGGGCGCGCGAAATTTCCACAACAGATTGAAAACATTGGGTAAATTGATAGCGATGGCGGCCGCGCGCCGTCGCCTTGCGCGCGGCCGCGCGCGATTTTGGCCGGCGGTCGGTCAGGGAGCGGCGCAAATCAATGGATGCATCCGATCAGCCCGCCTCTTCGTCATTCCGGAGGCTCGCCGCAGGCGCGAGCCCGGAATCTATTGGGCCGCATCGCTCCTGGAAGAACGGATGCCGGATTCTCGCTTTCGCGAGCCCCGTCGCGGGAACGCGAAGTTATGACCACTGGCCGCGGGTGCTGTCCGTATTTAAGCCCCCGTGTCCTAAGTTGATTTTCGGAGTGTCCTAATTCGGATTAAGCGAACGGAAACGGTAGCTTGGCCGATGTTCTCGGTAGGACTACTGAGTCGCGCGGCGGATGTTCTACCCATAGCAATCGTTATGGTCCGCCAACTGTTCTTCCTCCACAGAGGAGAAGTGTTACCGGGGTTCTCCGTGGGTGAACGGAGTTCCAGTCACCCCCTTGCTGCCCGGGCGAACTCTACAGGAACGCATCCAATGCCGCCCCCGTTATCTCCGTATCACCGGCAACTACACCGCGCGTCGGTGACAGAGAGACCAGTTTGCGCTCCCGCCTTTCACGGATTGGGAGCGTGTCATGTGCGAAAAGTGTGTCGAACTGGACGGCAAGATCGAGCATTTAAAGGCGCTGTCCATCCATGTCACCGACGAGTTTACCTTGGCGGGGATGGCCCTTCTGACCAAACATTATGAAGATCAGAAGCGCGAATTGCACCCCGAACAGAAATAAGCCGCCTCAGTTGGCGGCCTTATCCAAATCAATCTTCAACTCGACCGGTTCGTCCATATCGCCGTCGCCATCATAGATCTGCGAGACGTTCATTGCGAACGTCCGAAACCAGCGCACCCGTTGTGCAGCAGGCCAACCTTTTTCAGCGGCGGGAATCTTCTTGAGAAGAGCGATCAGCAAAGGGTCCAAATCAAGTGACGTGCCCTCTCCATTGCCTCCGCCGGTGCCGCCAGTCCCGCCACTAAATGGCTTCTCAAAGAAGCCGGATCACCACGCCGCAGCCGTGATCCTGAGCATCGAATCGCTGCGACGTACGACGTGAATCCCGGTCGCGTGAATGAGGTGCTGAAAGGCTCTCGACATCGCGGCAGTCGAGAAGCGGCGCTATCTCGCAAGTCAGCTTGAACTACGAAGCACGGCGCGAGCCGGGCTTTTTCTTGGCCCAAAGAAACGACCCCAGCGAGGGGCATGCTGAGGCCGCAACATAGGCAAATGCCGCCCCGGTCGAAGCGTTCTAATACAACCCATGACGCCGGAAGAGATGCGAGCGATGGCAGAGCAGTGTGATGAGGTGGCCTTGAAGCTACTCACTCCCGAGCGTGCAATTGTCAGGAACGTCGCAGACCAATGGCGTATGCTGGCGGACCAATCCGAGATAATACGTAAAGAGTGGCAATCAATCAGGTCTTCCAGCTAGACCGTTTTCCTGGCGATACCCCAAGGAAACGGCCCCAGCGCGTTGGAACAAACGCTGAGGCCGCCTTACCGCGCCGCCTGTAGAAGATTGCAGATTATGACAGCCGCGTCCCTCAAATATGTTTCGCTGTCTGTCCTAATTCCCCTCTGCGAGTGTCCTAACTAGGACAGCACCTGGCCGCGCAACACACTCAGTGTCCTCCCTGCTCCCGTGCGCAATGGCGCACTAGGCAGGGACGACAGCACGGCGGATGGGCGAACTAACGCACCCATCCTGCATCGTCATGATTCGCTCAGTGATATCGCGCGGCAAAATCCGCCGTGCGGCGCGGCCACAGGGTTGGTGGCTCGGGCAGCGCCGCGTTTCCCGCACTGTGCGTATCCTGCAGCGCCTCGATGAAATCGGCGAACCATTGCTGGATGGTGCCGCTGTTGAGCTTCTCCATCATCGCTTCCCAGCGCATCCGCCGCTCGGTCAGCGGCATCGCGAGTGCCGTCGCCAGGGTGCGCGCCATGCCGTCGATGTCGTGCGGATTGACCAGCAGCGCGGCGTCGAGCTCGTTCGCCGCACCGGCGAATTTCGACAGCACCAGCACGCCCGGGTCCGCCGGGCTTTGCGCGGCGACATATTCCTTGGCGACCAGGTTCATGCCGTCCTGCAGCGGCGTCACGACGCCGACCTGCGCGGTGCGGTAAAGGCCTGCGAGCACGCCCTGGCCAAAGCCCTTGTTGAGGTAGCGGATCGGCGTCCAGTCGACCTCCCCATGCACGCCGTTGACGTCGGTGACGAGCTTCGCCACCTCGCTCTGCAGATTGCCGTAGGCTTCGATCGCGCCGCGCGAGGGCGTTGCGATCTGCAGCAGCGACACCGAACGCTTCAGGTTCGGATGCAGCGTCCACATCTTGTCGAACGCCTTGATGCGGTTGACGAGGCCCTTGGAATAGTCGAGCCGGTCGACGCCGATCGCGAGCTTCTCGCCGTTGAGGCTGCGCCGCAGCCGCGTCACGTCGGGATGCGTCATCGCCTTGGTCGCCTGCTGCGCGAACTTGCCGGGATCGATGCCGATCGGAAATACCGCGGCGCGGGTGCGGCCGAACGGCGAATTGATCACGCCGTCGCGCAGCTCGAAGTCGAGATCGTGCTGCACATAGCTCAGGAAGTTCTCGCAGTCCTCATCGGTCTGGAAGCCGATCAGGTCATAGGACAGCATCGCCTCGATCAGCTCGCGATGATTGGGCACGCCCGCGATCACCGCGCGCGCCGGCCATGGCGTGTGCAGGAAGAAGCCGATCGGCTGCGTGACGCCGAGATCGCGCAGCTCGGCGCCGAGCGCGAGGAAATGATAATCCTGGACCCAGAACACGGAATCCGGCTTGCGGAAGCGCAGTAACGCGCGCGCCATGAACGCGTTCACTTCGCGATAACTCATGTAGTCCTCGCGGGACGCACGAATCAGATCGGCGCGCGAATGCATCGCGGGCCACAGCGCCGAATTGGCAAAGCCTTCGTAATAGCCGCCATAGTGCGCGGCCGGCAGATCGAGCATCGCCAATGCGCCCGCCCCGAGCGCTTCGACCTCTGCGAAAGGTTCCTTCAGGTTCCCGTCGCGGACGCGTCCACTGGAACCAACCCATATTGCCCCTGTCTTTTCCACCACCGGCAATAATGCCGCTGCCAGCCCCCCCGTCATGGGTTCATTGGGTTTTCCGCGCGAGACGCGGTTCGATACGACGACGAGGTTCACCAGGTCCCCTCCTGTTGGTCAACTCGCGTATTAACAACCATTCATCAAGATGGTTCCTGATCAAGGAATCTCCCAATTGAAACCAAATTCTGGCGAACACGCACGGAACTCGCGGGAACTCGCGAAAAGAAAATTGCGCGCGAGGTTGACGCCACGACGCAAAAGCACCGTATTCGATTCGGCTGCGATGAATGGGTTTCGGTTAGGACAGGCTGACGTCCCTATCAACGTCGAGCAGGTGCGCGAGGAATTCGCGCACATCGCTCGGTCCGTCGAAATGTCCGGCGACGCCGGTTGCGCGACGGCCGACGGAGAACGCGAGACCGTCGAAATCAGGCATGATCGCGAACACGGTCTCGTCGGTGACGTCGTCGCCGATGAAGAACGGACGCCGTCCCTTGAACGGCTCATGCGTCATCAACTCGAGCACGCCGGTCGCCTTGGTGAAGCCGGAATGCTTGATCTCACAGACGCTCTTGCCCGGCAGCACCTCGATCGGCGCATTCGGCAGCTCGGCGCGGATCAGCGACACCGCCTCATAGATCGCCTTCTCCGCCTGCGGCGCCAGCCGATAGTGCAGTGCCAGCGAATAGCCCTTGTCTTCGAGCAGAATGCCGGGGCTGAGCTTTGCGATCGCGGCAAGACGGCGCTTCAACTCCTTGTCGAGCGGCGGCGCGTGTGCGGCGACCGCCTCGCTGTCCGGCTGCAGCCGCATCTCGGCGCCATGGCCGCCGATCGCAGGAAACACTTCCGGCGCGAAGATCAGGTCGATGTCATTGAGGGAGCGGCCGCTGACCAGCGCCAGCGCGCCGTGGGTGCGCTCATGCAGCTGCTTCAGCGTGGTCGACAGTTCCGGCGGTACCCAGACCTCGCGCGGCGTCGGCGCGAAATCGAGCAGGGTGCCGTCGATGTCGAGCAGCACCGCGGCCTGGCGGAGCGGCGGAATCAGCGACGCCTGCGTCGGCACGCTGTCCGTCTTGGCGTCAGGGGCGATGTCATCATCCATGGGCATCTCGGCCACGTCATGCTTCGTCATAGTCTACTCCACACATGCCAGTGGTCGCGCGACAGATTCGAGCGATTTCCGCTCGGCCGCGACGGCATAGCGCCATGCGACCACTGCGGCGACCATCATGAGCGCCGACCCCAAGAGGTAGCCGGCGAAGACGCTGTTGCGCGATCCGGTGTCGATCAGCACGCCGAACAACGCCGGCCCGATCACGCCGCCGATGCCGGTGCCGATCGCATAGAAGGCGGCGATCGCGAGCGCGCGGACCTCCAGCGGAAAGGTCTCGCTGACGGTGAGATAGGCGGCGCTCGCGGCCGGCGAGGCGAAGAAGAAGATCACCATCCAGGCGATGGTCTGGGTCTGCGCGCTGAGCACGCCGATCGAGAACAGATAGCCGGACAGCGCCAGCAGCACCCCCGAGACGCCATAGGTCAGCGCGATCATGGTGCGGCGGCCGAGCGTGTCGAACAGGCGGCCGAGCAGCAGCGGCCCGAGGAAGTTGCCCGCGGCGAAGGGGAGGATGTACCAGCCGACATTGCTGGCGGCGACACCGAAGAAGTCGGTCAGGATCAATGCGAAGGTGAAGAAGATCGCATTGTAGAAGAACGCCTGCGCGGCCATCAGCGTGAGCCCGACCAGCGAGCGCTGCCGGTAGGTGTAGAACAGCGTCACCGCGACCTCGCGCAGCGGCGTGTGATCGCGCATCCGAAGCCTGATCTTCTCAAAGCCGTCGCTCGGCTGCTCGTGACCAAGCACGGAGGTCTCGATGTCGGCCACGATCTTGTGGGCCTCCTCGGGACGCCCGTGGATCATCAGCCAGCGCGGGCTCTCCGGAATCCACATCCGCATCAGCAGCACGACGAGGCCGAGCACCGCGCCGGTGAAATAGGCGATCCGCCAGCCGTGATCGGGTGCAAGGAACGTAGGGTCGAGCAGGATGATGGCGCTCAGCGCACCGATCGCCGCACCGATCCAGAAGCTGCCGTTGATGACGAGATCAGTCCAGCCGCGATAGCGCGCCGGCACCAGTTCCTGGATGGTCGAGTTGATCGCCGTATATTCGCCGCCGATACCGGCACCGGTGAGAAAGCGAAACAGCGCGTAGCTCGCGACATTCCACGACAGCGCGGTTGCGGCGGTCGCCGACAGATAAACCGCGAGCGTGATGAAGAACAGCTTCTTGCGCCCGATCCGGTCGGTGAGCCAGCCGAAACCCAGCGCGCCGAGCACGGCGCCGGCGAGATAGGCGCTGCTGGCAAGCCCGACATCGGCATTGGAGAAGCTCATCGTCGGGCTGTCCTTCAGCGCACCCGACAATGCACCCGCGAGCGTCACTTCCAGCCCGTCGAGGATCCAGGTGATGCCGAGCGCCAGCACGACGCGGGTGTGAAAGCGGCTCCAGCTGAGATTGTCGAGCCGGACCGGAATCGAGGTCTCGATGATGCGGTCGTCGTCCGGCGTGACCGGGGCCACGGCCTGTTGCGTCGTCGCGGAGTTCAACTGTGTCGGCTGCAGTGTCATCAGGATCGACCAATGAGAAAAGCCCCGGAACGATCTGTTCCAAGGTTCACTCACCCGGAATTGCGGCAAACGGAGTGCCCGCCACGCGACGTCAACGCCGCAGGCCGGCAAGGGTTCCCGCAATGCGGCATAGGAACCGCGATTGCGGCGAACTGTTCTCGGCTCAAAAGACACGGAGGCATCGATGGCCGCACACAAGCAAGCAACACGCAAGACGGCAAGGAAATCACCGGCACGGTCCACGAGCACGACGCGTCGCAGGCGTGGCGCAAGCAAGACGACGGCGAAGCGCTGGTCGCAGCGGGTGACGAAAGAGAGCGACGCGCTCGATCTCAAGCGCGGCGTGTTCAAGCAGACCAGCGCGAAGAAGATCGCATCATCGCTGAAGCAATCCGCCGAGCACAGCGCGCGTCGCAAGAGCGGCGCCTATCGTTCCGCCCTGTCGATGCTGACCTTCTATATCAACCGCGCCGGCAAGACCCTGCCGAAGACCGAGCGGTCGCGGCTGGAGCGCGCCAAGGTCGAGTTGAAGCACCAGTTCGGACGGGACTGACGCTGTCGTCCTGGCGAAAGCCAGGACCCATACGCCGCGGCCCACGAAAAGGGCACGCGGCGAGCAGCCCTTCCGCCGACAAACAGTTGTGGTTATGGGTCCTGGCTTTCGCCAGGACGACGATGGATAGACCAGCGCGCCTTACGCCGCGCGGATATTCGCCATGAAGCGGTCGAGCTCTTCGCGCAGCCGCGAGCTCTCGACCGACAGCGAGCGGGCCGAGTTCAGCACCTCCTCGGAGGCAGCTCCGGTCTCGGTGGCGCCGCGGTTGACCTGGGTGACGCTGGAGGCCGCTTCCTGCGTGCCCTGCGCGACGTTCTGCACGCTGCGCGCGATCTCCTGCGTGGCCGCGCTCTGCTGCTCGACCGAGCTTGCGATGTTGGTCGCAATCCCGGAGATCTGCCCGATGGTGCCGCCGATCTCCTTGATGGCGGCGACCGATTCCTGCGTCGCCGCCTGCATGCCCGAGATATGGGTGGAGATCTCGTCGGTGGCCCTGGCGGTCTGGCTCGCCAGCGACTTCACCTCGGCCGCGACCACCGCGAAGCCACGCCCGGCGTCGCCGGCGCGCGCGGCCTCGATGGTGGCGTTCAGCGCCAGCAGATTGGTCTGCTCGGCGATCGCGGTGATCAGCTTGACGACGTCGCCGATCTCCTGCGCGGCGCGCGAGAGCTTGCCGATCCGGGCGTCGGTCTGCTCGGCCTGACGCACGGCGGAATCCGCGATCTGGCTCGACTCCTTGGCGCGACGGCCGATCTCGTCGACGGACGCCGACAGTTCCTCGGTCGCGGAGGCGACCGACTGCATGTTGCTGGAGGCCTCCTCGGAGGCGCCGGCGACCTGGCTCGACAGGTTCTGCGTGGTCTCCGCAGTCCGCGTCAGCGTACCGGCCGCCGATTCGAGCTGCACGGCGGAGGCCGACACATTGGAGACGATCGAGCCGACGGCGGATTCGAATTCGTCCGCGAAACGAATCAGCTCGTTGCGCCGCGCGGTCGCACTCGCCTTGTTCTGCGCTTCCTGGGTCGCGGCATCGCGTTCGGCCTTGGCGATCGCCTGAACCTTGAACTCCTCCACGGCGCCGGCCATCTCGCCGAGTTCGTCGCGGCGGCCGAGGCCCGGCAGCACGACGTCGAAATTGCCCGCCGCGAGCTCGCGCATCGCCGCACACATCGCCGCGATCGGTCGCGAAATACCCTTGCCCAGCAGGAACGCCCACACCAGCCCGAGCACGAAGCTGCCGGCGGCGAGCATCAGGATCAGCTGCTCGGTTTCGCCGATCATGGTGTGCGATTCGTTTTCAAGCCGCTTCTGGTCGGCGAGCAGATCGGACTTCATCGCCGCCGCGCCCTGGCTGATGGCGGCCGCGGACTCCGTCATCTCGACGGTCAGTTCGTCGATCGACTTCGCATTCGCGATCAGTTTGGCGAGCGCCTCGCGGTACTCTTCGAGCAGCGCGGTGATGTCCTTCACGCTCTGGGTGATGCGCTCGTTATTCGAGGTGATCGCCTTCACCAGATTGTCGGCGAATTTCAGCCGGGCGAGCGCGCTGGAGGCGACCGTCTTGTCGCCGTTGACGACGAAGGTGTTGACGGCCCCGGTGATCGACTGGAGCTGGTCGGCCACCTTCTTGGCGCCGAACTGGATCGACTGCAGCTCGGAATCATCGGCATTGCTCGGCAGATCGTCGAGCTTGTAGCGCATCGAGGTCGCGCTGCGGGTCAGCTTGTTCTGCGCGGTCTGTGCGCTGTCGTCCTTGATGCGGACGATCTCGGCGAAGATCTTGGTGAAGGCGCGGAATTCGCGCTCCAGCTTGGTGATCTGCTCGAGCCGGGCCGGATTGGTGGTGCCCTTCATCGACGCCATGATAGCGTCCTTCAGGCTGGCCTCGGCGGCGAGCGCGGCCTTGGCGTCGTCCTCCTTGCCGGTCGCGACGAAGTAGCGCGCCAGCGAACGGTAGGAGATCAATTCGCGATCGATGTTGCGGGCCAGATCGGCTTCCGCGACGCTCTGGCGATAGGAGCCGACGCCGGCGGAGACCCGCTCGAAGCCCATATAGGCAAAGCCCATGGTGGCTGCCGACAGCGCCAGCGTGACGGCAAAGCCGAGCATGATCTTGGCGCGAAATCTGAGGGTTGGGATCCTGATCGACAACGATCGCTTCAGCCCCGGCATTCCAACCCCCGTCTTCATTCTGAAAACCACGCGAGGTCCGGCAGCAACCCGCCCCAGACCCCGGAGCGCAAAACTAAGGCAGAATCGATAAGGCCCGGTAAATGGGCAGCGGCCGCCCGGTCCGGCGCGATACTACCTTGGTCGGGCTAGGAGGGTGGGTAAGGTGATTGACGCGCGGGTCCGGCCCGATAGTTTAGAACCGATCAAACCTGACCCTGCCCGGGCCAGGAGAACACATCGGGAGGTGTCCCATGTCATCGCGTCGACCGGCGCCATCGGCGCTTGCGGCGAGCGTAGCTGCCGGCGCGGTCGCCCGGCCAATGGCATTTCCCCTCACGACCTGAAAGACACGGGCGAGCCGGAACGCGAGCCATCGCGGCATGGCCCGGACGCCCTCACGACCCGCGCGGGCTCAACCGGCCGCGCCAAGAAAAGCAAAAAATTCTGGTCAGGGAGAGCGCCTTTGGCGAAGCAGAACGGTAGCGCCGCCGACAGTATAGTCGTGGTGCAGGCAAAGACCGACGGGCCGCGGGAAGCAGCCGACGAGATCGCGCGCCAACTGGCGGCGGCTGATCTCGCGATGCTCGTGGTGTTCGTGTCGCCGGTCTATGAGCCGCAGACATTCATTGCCGAACTGTCCAGCCGGATGCCCGACGTTCCGATCTTCGGCTGCACCACGGCCGGCGAATTGTCGCCCAGCGGTTGGGACGAGGACAGCGTCGTCGCGATGGGCTTCAACGCGGCCGATTTCATCATCGCGGCCCGGCCGCTGTTCGACCTTTCGACATTTCGGGTCGACCACGGTCGCTCGATGTGCACCGAACTGCAGAACGAATTCGCGCAGCGCACCGAGCATTGCGATCACACCCATGATTCCTTCGGGCTGCTCTTCATCGACGGCATGTGCCAGCGTGAGGAGACCATCATGTCGGCGATCTATGCATCGCTCGGCGATATCCCGGTGGTCGGCGGCTCCGCCGGCGACGGCCTGCGCTTCGAGAAGTCCTGGGTCTTCCATGGCGGCGAGGCCTTTACCGATGCCGCGGTCCTGATCCTGATCCGGACCCGGCTGCCGTTCCGCCTGTTCAAGTGCGACCACTTCGAACCGACCTCGACCAAGATGGTGGTGACCGAGGCCGACATCGAGCACCGCATCGTCAAGGAATTGAATGCCGAGCCGGCCGCGCTGGAATATTCCCGCGCCGTCGGCCTCAGCGACAGCAAGCTCGAATTGTTCTCGTTCGCCGCGCACCCCGTGCTGGTTCGCGTCGGCGGCGCCTATTACGCGCGGTCGATCCAGCGCACCAACCCGGACGGATCGCTGCAATTCTTCTGCGCCATCGACGAGGGCATGGTGCTGACGGTGGCGCGCGAGCGCGACCCGATCGACGTGACGAGCCGCCTGCTCAAGGAGCTGACCGAGGATCTCGGCGAGGTGTCGATGTTCATCGGCTTCGAATGCGTGCTGCGTCGGCTCGACGTCGAGCAGCGCCAGCTGTCGCGGGAGATGTCGGAGCTCTATCGCCGCAACAAAGTGATTGGCTTTCAGACCTATGGCGAGCAGTATCGCTCCATGCATGTCAACCAGACGCTGACCGGCATCGCCATCGGCAAGCGGGCACTCGCGCCGCAATGACGGATACCAAGACCACGCGAATTGCGGCGCTCGAACGCGAGGCCGAGAAGCTGCGCAAGATCAACGCGGCGCTGATGTCGCGCGTCGAACGCTCGACCGATCAGCAGCTCAACGCCTTCTCACTGTTCGAGACCGCGATCGCGCTGGACCAGCAGGTGCGCGACCGCACCCAGCAGCTCAAGCACGCGCTGCAATCGCTGGAGAAAACCAATGGTCGCCTGCTGCAGGCCAAGCAGCAGGCCGAGGCGGCGAGCTCGCTGAAATCATCCGTGCTGGTCTCGGTCACGCACGATCTGTTGCAACCGCTGAATGCGGCGCGGCTGACGCTGTCCGCGCTGACCGAGATGGCAACCGAGTCCAAGAGCGGCGCGCTGACCGACCAGATCGATCGTTCGCTGGCGACGCTCGAGGACATGCTGCGGACGCTGCTCGACATCTCCAAGCTCGATGCGGGCGTGCTCAGGCCCGAATTCGGGCCGGTCGCGATCGCCTCGCTGTTCGAGCCGCTGGAGCAGGAATTTGTCGCGACCGCCGCCAAGCGCAATCTCGGCTTCCGGATCATGCCGTCGTCCGCGGTGGTTCGCTCCGATCCGCTGATGCTGCGACGGATCCTGCAAAACCTCGTCGCCAATGCGCTGCGCTACACCCAGCGCGGCAGCGTGCTGATGGGATGCCGGGCCAGGGGCGATGACATCTGCATCGAGGTGCACGACACCGGGCCGGGCATTCCGGAAGCGCAGCGCGAGGCCATCTTCGTCGAGTTTCAGCGCGGCGAGACCAGCGCCGGCGACAAGGCCGGCATCGGGCTTGGTCTTTCGATCGTGCGCCGGTTTGCCGACCTGCTCGGCCATGACATCAGGCTGAGCTCGCGCGCCGGCAAGGGCTCGGTGTTCTCGGTCACCGTGCCCCGCACCCAGGATCCGGTTGCGATTCCGGTGCGCGAGCAGGCCAGCGTCGACTATCGCTATGGCGGCATGGAGGGCGCCAAGATCCTGCTGATCGAGAACGACCTCTCGAGCGCCGAGGGGCTCGCCCATTTGCTGGAAAAATGGGGCTGCGACGTCGCGGTGACGATCTCCAAGACCGAGGCGCTCGAGCGCATCCACGCACTCGACGGCATTCCCGACGCCATCATCGCCGATCTGCATCTCGACAATGGCGAGACCGGTATTCAGGCCGTCGACGTCATCCGCGGCGCGATCAACGCCAAGGTACCGGCGATCATCGTGACCGCCGACTACTCGGCCAAGGCCGCCGCCGACGTATCGGCCTTCGGCCATGAGCTTTTGAAGAAGCCGATCAAGCCCGCCGAGATGCGCTCGCTGCTGTCGTTCCTGCTGGCGGCGGAGCAGTCGGGCGCGCGGTTATGATCAAAAGCGTTTTCGAGCGAAGTGGATACCGGTTCGCGTGAAGAAAACGCGTCAAGACAAAAACCTGGAGCATGATGAGATTAGGCTAAGCTGGATCGGCATCGGAGGTTTACCTCTCCTTTGGGAGAGGTCGATTTGCGCAGCAAATCGGGTGAGGGGTTACGGTCCATCGAGAGAGCAAGAGCCCTCACCCGGATTGCTTCGCAATCCGACCTCTCCCCGTCGGGGAGAGGTGAACCGAAACCGCCGTGAGCCGACTCAACCAATCTCATCTCGCTCTAGCTGGAGCCCCGTTCCGATTCCATCGGAACGGATAAAGGCTCTAGTCGCCATGCGACGACGGCGAGGCCGTCACCGGCGCGTGGTCGTGCTTGCCGAAGTCCAGCTTCGACAGCGCGATGATGGCCTCGGTGCGGCTGCGCACGCCGAGCTTGCGCAGTATCTCCGAGACATGCACCTTCACGGTGGTGACCGAGATATCGAGCTCATAGGCGATGTGCTTGTTCTGCAGGCCGCGGCAGATCATGTCGAGCACGCGAAGCTGCTGCGCAGTGAACTGGCCGAGCTGCTGCACCAGCTCGCGCGTCTCGGCCTGGGCCTTCCGCGCGGTGGCGGTATCGCGGAAGCGCGTCGGCAGGCACACCGCGCCTTCGAGGATGCCGCGCAACAGCCGCGCCAGCTCGAGCTTCGGCGTCGACTTCGGGATGTAGCCGGAAATGCCGAGCGAGATCGCGCCGCCGACGATCCGGGGATCGTCATGCGCCGACACGATCACGAGCGCGCTGCGCGGCGCGGCGGCGCGCACCCGGTAGGCACCGAGCAGGCCCGTGGTCCCGGGCATCGACAGATCGAGCAGGATCAAATCGAGGCCGTCGCGCGCGGCGATCACATCCAGCGCACCGTCGATCGAGGTCGCCTGCAGTACCTCGGCATCGGGAAATTCGGCCCCGATCACGCCGATCAGGGCGGCACGGAACAGCGGGTGATCCTCGACGATCAGCAATCGAGGCGCACCCGCCTTGCCGGGCGGCGGCTCGTCCGCCAGGGGCGCGGTCGTGGTCAATGCTGCGCCGTCCTCCCTCGGATGCTCATGACAGCCATTGTGCGCGCGACGTTATCTCAAAGCCGGTTGGCAGCCTATAGGCAGGATATCCAATGCGCCCGCCTCGCAGTGCAGCACGGCTAGGGCGCCTTCTCCGCCTTTGCGCCCGAACAGGCCTCCGGGACCGGAAGCGGAATCTTGCCAAGCTCGATGATCGCCTTGTTGCGGCTGAACAGCTTCAGCTTGCGCAGGATCTCGGTCACATGCGCCTTCACGGTGGATTCCGCGAGCTTGAGCTCGGCGGCGATCTCGCGGTTCTGCAGGCCGCGGATGATCAGATGGAGCACGCGAATCTGCTGCGGCGTCAGCTTCTGAATGCGTTCGCGCAGCGTCCGCGCCGTCTCGGACTGTTCCAGCGCGCCGACCGCGACGAAATCCCGCGGCGCCGAGACCGACCCGCTCAGCACGCGCGCGATCGCCTGCGAGAGCTCGCCGAGCGAGGTCGACTTCGGCAGATAGCCGACCGCGCCCATCTCGAGCGCCTCGCGGATGGTGTGCTTGTCCTCTTCGCTCGAGACGATCGCGATCGGCAGCCGCGGATACCGATCCCTGATCTTCTGGAAGCCGGAGAAGCCGACCACGTCGGGCAGCAGCAAGTCGAGCAGCGCCAGGTCGATATTCGGCTCGCTGGCAAGGATGCCAAGCGCCCCCTTGATCGAGGTGGCCTCATAGATCCGGGCATCGGGATGCGAGATGCGGATGGCGTTGCCAAGCGCCTCCCCGAATAGGGGGTGATCGTCGATGATCAGGAACCCCATCATGAGGACCCTCGCACGGCTCAAGCCTCCGTTCCGATTGGATCGGAACGAGGCTCTCGATTCATATTCTGACGCGTTTTCTTCACGCGAACCAGTATCCACTTCGCTCGAAAACGCTCCTCTTGCGAATCGCAGCTTCTAGTTCGATCCGCCGGTATCCTGCACGCTCTGCAGATAGACATATACGTTTCTGAGCTCGTCGTCGTTGAAGACGTCCTTCCAAGCCGGCATGCCCTTGGCCGGCCGCCCGTCATGGACCGTCTTCCAGAATGTCGATTCCATGTCGTCAGCATAGCGCTTCTTGAGCAGCCTGAGATCGATCTTTCGCTCGGCCTGCACCGCGTCCGGGCCGTGGCAATGCGCGCATGTTCCGTTGAAAACCTCCCGCCCGGCGGTGGCATCCCCTTTGGCATCGCCTGCGGTCGCGGCGGTCTGAACCGGCTTCTCGGCCACGGCCGCCTGCCCGACCGTGAGGGGCTCGCTGGCGCCAACGGACGACGTCGTCGCCCGGTCGGCCTCGCCGAACTTCACCGGTGCGCCGTTCGGCACGCCATATTTGGCAAACAGGGCGGAAATCTCCGGCTGCAGTGACGGCAGCACGCCGTCGACTTCGTCGCGCAGTGCGCCGGACGCCTTGGCGAAACCGATCGCGGTCGCCCAGAGCAGGCCGTCGCCTTCGGTCGGCACGATCTGATATTTGTCGCCGTAGCTGGTCTTGTTGAGCCAACCCGCCACCGGCGCCCAGATGAAGGCGATGTCGACCTTGCCCTGTTCGAGCGCCGTCATGCCCTCCTCCGGGCTGAGCACGGTGACCTTCTGGATTTCGTCGCGCAGCGCGAGCAGGTTCTGCGGCGTCGATTGATACTGCACCGCAACCCGCAATCCCCTGAGGTCGTCGATGCCGGCAAGCTTGCGATCCCTGCCACCGACCAGTGCATAGCCTTCATGGGCGATCGGCTTCGAGAAGATCACCGCCGGGCCCATGAAATCGTCGATCAACGGCAGGCCGACCATGGCGTCGCACTGCTTGCTGAGCAGCGTCTCCCGCACGGTGCGCTTGCCGAAATAGGACTTGTACCAATTGGTGCTCACCGTCCGGCCGAGCTTCTGCGCCACCGCCTGGCCGATCTCGAGATAGAGGCCGGGCTTGCCCGGGTCGTCGCTCGAGAACGGAAGATTGGTGGGGTCGGCGCAGAGCCGCAGCGGCGGCTTTGCCTCGCCGGCGCCGGCCGCCAGGGCCGGCGCCATCAGCAGGGCGGAGAGCAGCACGGTCCGGATTGCATGTTCCAACCGCGTGTTGCGCGAGGGGGTGCGCAGTTCGTTTCGGGCGATGCAAGACACGGACAATGCTGCCTCCTTGACGATCGTTACTGCAGGGCGAACACGAACAGCGAGCCGCCTTCGGGCGCCGCGGCGACCATCTTCTTGCCGATGTCGCCGAGGAAGGCGGGCAGCGCCGCGGTGCGTCCGACCACGATCGCGACATACTGCTTGCCGTCGACCGAATAGGTCACCGGACCTGCGCCGATGCCACTGCCGAGGTTCTTGCTCCACAGCACCTTGCCGTTCTTGGCATCGATGGCGCGGAAGTCGCCGTGCAGATTGCCCGAGAACACCAGATTGCCGCCGGTCGTCAGCGTGCCGCCGTTGAAGGGCAGGTCTTCCTTGATGCTCCACACCTTCTTGTTGGCGATCGGATCCCAGGCCACGAGCTCGCCGAGGAAGCCGCCGGGACCCGGCTTGGTCGGGAATTCGGCGCCGAGATAGAACACGCCACGCTTGTAGTTCACGTCAGAGACCGACCAGTCCATGCAGACATTGTTGCTCGGGATGTAGACGAGGCCGGTCTGCGGGTTGAACGACATCGGCTGCCAGTTCTTGCCGCCGATCAGGTTCGGGCAGATGTCCTTGGCGGGATGGCCGGGGCCCGGACGCTTGTCCGGATCCTCTTCCGCCCGCATCGTGTTGATGTCCCACTTCTTGGCCCAGTTGGCGAAGACGTATTTCTCCGCGGAGATCATCTTGCCGGTCTCGCGGTTGGCCACGAAGAAGAAGCCGTTGCGGTCCGCCTTCATCAGTACGGGCGTCTCGGTGCCCTTGATCTTGAGGTCGGCGAGCAGCAGCTCGTTGACGCCGTCATAGTCCCAGGCGTCGGCCGGCGTGCCCTGGATGTGCCACTTGATCTTGCCGGTATTGGGATCGATCGCCAGCGTCGAGGCCGTGTAGAGGTTGGTCAGCTTGCCGAAATTGCCGTCGCCGGTGGAGCGCACCGCAGTATTCCACGGCCCCGGATTGCTGGTACCCCAGTAAACCGTGTCAGACTTGGCGTCGTAGGAGCCGACCAGCCAGGCAGCGCCGCCGCCGTGCAGCCCGGTGTCGCCCTTCCAAGTGTCGCTGCCGGGCTCGCCCGGTGCCGGCACCGTGTGGGTCTGCCAGAGCAGCTTGCCGTCCTTGAGCGAGAAGGCCTGCAATGCGCCGCGGACGCCATATTCGCCGCCGCCGAAGCCGGTGATGACCTTGTCGCGGACGATGAGCGGCGGCGAGGTGATGACCGAGCCCTGCTTGTAGTCGACGACCGTCGAGGTCCAGAGCTCCTTGCCGGTCTCGGCGTCGAGCGCGGTCAGCTTGCCGTCGAGCCGGCCGACGAAGATCTTGCCGTCGGCATAGGACACGCCACGATTGTTGACGTCGCAGCAGGCGTATTGGAGCACGTCATCCGGAATGTCGGGCTGCCAGGTCCATTTGCGCGCGCCGGTCGCGGCATCGATCGCATAGACGTATTTCGGCCCCCACGAGGTCGACACATACAGCGTCTTGCCGATCACCACCGGCGACGATTCGTTGGAGCGGAGCGAAGCCAGCGACAGCGAGTAGACCAGCTGCAGCTTGCCGGCGTTCTCTGAGTTGATCTGCTTCAACGGGCTGAAGCGCGTATTGCCGTAGTCGTGGCCGGCGACCGCCCATCCATTCGGATCGGACGCCGCCTTCACGACGGAATCATTCGCTTTCGACACGCCAATGCCTGCCAGCACCATGGCGACCAGCGACACGCCGGCAAAGAAAATCCCGCTCCTCAGCTTCATTGGCTTCCTCCAATATGGTTTTGTTGCCGCGATGGATGCATCGCGCGCGCGGATCGCTACCGAATTTCATGAACCAGCGATCTTCTGCCGCTGCGTCGGCGATGAAAATGACAGCAACGCCTTTGCGTCGTTATAGGCGGAAGGTAGTAGCGATCGCGGCGACGATTTTTGCGCGCCGCAGGCTCCAGCGGATTGCCGAAAACCGCTTGCGCTGCCGGGCAACTTCGTCGCGCCGGAGTGCGCCGCCGGCAGCTTGCAAATTGCCCATTGAACGGCTGCCTGCTAGGATCAGAGGCACTGCCCGGCGCCTTCATGACAGGGCCGCGACTACGACTTTGATCGCGGTTACGACCCACATGAAGCGTGGTCTACTGGGCCCATAACGAAGCTATTGGGAGAGACGCGTGTCTACAGTCAAACTGACGGTAAACGGCAAGGCGGTCTCGGTCGACGTTGAGGACCGAACCCTCCTCGTGCACCTCTTGCGCGAAAACCTGAACCTCACCGGCAGCCATGTCGGCTGCGATACCAGCCAATGCGGTGCCTGCGTCGTCCATGTCGATGGACGGGCGGTCAAATCCTGCACCATGCTGGCCGGCCAGGCCGCGGGCTGCAACGTCACCACGATCGAAGGCCTCGCCAAAGGCGACGAGCTGCACCCGATGCAGGCGGCGTTCCGCGATAATCACGGCCTGCAGTGCGGCTATTGCACCCCCGGCATGATCATGTCCGCGGTCGACATCGTGCATCGCCATGGCGGCAAGCTCGACGAGGAAACGGTTCGCCACGAGCTCGAAGGCAATATCTGCCGCTGCACCGGGTACCACAACATCGTCAAGGCGGTGCTCGACGCTGCCGGCCGCATGAAGGTTGCGCAGGCCGCCGAATAGCGCGCCACGCAGCGCGCATGATCAAGCTCACCACCGCCGGTCTCGATGGAAACGGCGGCAAATCGAATCTCCGGTCGGGAGGACTAGACAATGGGTGTTGAAGGAATTGGCGCACGTGTCGTGCGCAAGGAAGATCGCCGGTTCATCACCGGACAAGGACGTTACGTCGACGACGTCAAAATGGTTGGCATGAGCTACGCTCACTTCATCCGCAGCCCGCATGCACATGCCAAGGTCAAGGGCATCGATTCCGCCGAGGCCATGAAGATGCCCGGCGTGATCGCAGTGCTGACGGGACAGCAGATCGTCGACGACAAGGTCGGCAATCTGATCTGCGGCTGGGCCATCACCTCGAAGGACGGCTCACCGATGAAAATGGGCGCGTGGCCGGCGATGGCGCCGGAGACCGTGCGCTTTGTCGGACAGGCGGTCGCGGTCGTGATCGCCGAGACCAAGAACCAGGCCAGGGACGCCGCCGAAGCGGTCGTCGTCGATTACGAAGAGCTTCCCGCAGCGGCCGACATCAAGGCCGCGATCAAGCCGGGCGCGCCGCAGCTTCATCCCGAAGCCCCCGGCAACATCGTGTATGACTGGCATCTCGGCGACGAAGCCGCGGTCAAGGATGCGTTCAGCAAGGCCGCCAATGTGGTGACGCTCGACCTCACCAATAACCGCCTGGTGCCGAATGCGATGGAGCCGCGTGCGGCGATCGCGCATTACGACCAGGCCGAAGAGCACTATACGCTCTACACGACATCGCAGAACCCGCACGTCGCCCGCCTCGTGCTGTCGGCGTTCTACAACATCGCGCCCGAGCACAAGCTGCGCGTGATCGCGCCCGACGTCGGCGGCGGCTTCGGCTCCAAGATCTACATCTATCCCGAAGAGATGGTGGCGCTGTGGGCCTCGAAGAAGGTGGGTCGCCCGGTGAAGTGGACCGGTGACCGTTCGGAAGCCTTCCTCACCGACGCGCATGGCCGAGACCACGTCTCGAAGGCGGAGTTGGCGTTCGACAAGGACAACAAGATCCTTGGCCTGCGGGTGAAGACCCACGCCAATTTCGGCGCCTATATGTCGCTGTTCTCTTCGGCGGTCCCGACCTATCTCTACGCGACGCTGCTGTCGGGCCAGTACGTGATCCCGGCGATCTATGCCGAGGTGATCGGCGTCTACACCAACACCACGCCGGTCGACGCCTACCGCGGCGCCGGCCGTCCCGAGGCGAGCTATCTGATCGAGCGCATGATGGAGACGGCGGCGCGGCAGTTGAAGGTCGATCCGACCGAGCTGCGCAAGAAGAACTTCATCACCCAGTTCCCGTATCAGACGCCTGTGATCATGGCGTATGATATCGGCGACTTCCACGCCTCGATCGATGCCGCGATGAAGGCGATCGACTATGCCGGCTTCCCGGCCCGCAAGGCCAAGGCCAAAGCCGACGGCAAGCTGCGCGGCATCGGCATTTCCTGCTACATCGAGGCCTGCGGCATCGCGCCGTCGAAGGCGGTCGGCAGTCTCGGCGCCGGCGTCGGTCTGTGGGAGTCGGCTGAGATCCGCGTCAACCCGGTCGGCACCATCGAGGTGCTCACCGGTTCGCACAGCCACGGCCAGGGCCACGAAACGACGTTCTGCCAGATCATCGCAGAGCGGCTCGGCGTGCCGATCAGCCAGGTCTCGATCGTCCATGGCGACACCGACAAGGTGCAGTTCGGCATGGGCACCTACGGCTCGCGCTCGCTCGCGGTCGGCGGTACGGCGATCGTGAAGGCGATGGAGAAGGTCGAGGCCAAGGCCAAGAAGATCGCCGCGCATGCGCTCGAGGCATCCGAGAGCGACATCGTGATCGAGAACGGCGAGTTCAAGGTCACCGGCACCGACAAGTCGATCGCGCTGCCGATGGTCGCGCTCGCCGCCTACACCGCGCATAACCTGCCTGATGGCATGGAGCCCGGCCTGAAGGAGACGGCGTTCTACGACCCGACCAACTTCACCTTCCCGGCCGGCGCCTATATCTGCGAGCTCGAGGTCGATCCGGGCACCGGCAAGACCTCCTTCGTCAACTTCGTCGCAGCCGACGATTTCGGCCGGCTGATCAACCCGATGATCGTCGAAGGTCAGGTCCATGGCGGTCTTGCACAGGGCATCGGCCAGGCACTGCTCGAAGGCGTCGTCTATGACGGCACCGGTCAGCTCATGACCGCGTCCTTCATGGACTACACCATGCCGCGCGCGGACGACCTGCCCTCGTTCCAGCTCTCCCACACCACGACGCTGTGTCCGGGCAACCCGCTCGGCGTCAAGGGCTGCGGCGAAGCCGGCGCGATCGGCGCCTCTGCTGCCGTGATCAACGCGATCACGGACGCCATCGGCGACAACAAGCTGGAAATGCCGGCGACGCCCGATCGCGTCTGGCACGCCATTCACGGTTGAGGGAGGAAGAGCCATGTACGAGACAAATTATCACCGCGCTTCCTCGGTCGCTGACGCCGCCGCAACCTTCGCCAAGGGCGCGGAATCAAAATTCCTCGCCGGCGGACAAACCCTGCTTCCGGTGATGAAGCAGCGTCTGGCCGCGCCTTCCGACGTGATCGACCTCTCCAAGGTGCAGGAGATGATCGGCATCGAGGTCTCGGGCGACACCGTCACCATCAAGGCCGCGACGCCGCATTACGATGTGGCGCAAAGCGACGCTGTGCAGAAGGCGATCCCGGCGCTCGCCAATCTGGCGTCGATGATCGGCGATCCCGCCGTGCGCTATCGCGGCACGATCGGCGGCTCGCTCGCCAACAACGACCCGGCGGCGGATTATCCGGCGGCGGTGCTGGCGCTCGGCGCGACGGTCAAGACCAACAAGCGGTCGATCGCGGCGGAGGACTACTTCAAGGGCCTGTTCACGACGGCGCTCGAGGATGGCGAGATCATCACCGCGGTATCGTTCCCGGTGCCGGCCAAGGCGGGCTACGCGAAATTCCCGAACCCGGCCTCGCGCTTCGCACTGACCGGCGTGTTCGTCGCCAAGACCAAGTCGGGCGACGTCCGCGCTGCCGCAACCGGTGCGTCGCAGAGCGGCGTCATGCGGGTCGCGCCGATCGAGCAGGCGCTGAAGGCGAACTGGGCCGCCTCGGCGCTCGACAGCGTGACGATCCCGGCGAGCGGCCTGCTCGCCGACATCCACGGCTCGGCGGATTACCGCGCCAATTTGGTGAAGGTGATGGGACAGCGGGCGGTCGCTGCCGCGGGCTGATAGCGTCTAAACACAAGTCTGCAACGGCGCGCAGCGATGCGCGCCGTTCGCGTTTTTACCGGCGGCACAGGACAAAAGGTGCTTGCCACACCCCGCATTAGGCGAGACAATTTAGCTAATCAGCTAATTAAAAATACCGTCCCACGGACGGCTGGGAGAACGCATGAAGTTCGGCACCAAGCCAGCCGTGACATCTCAGCCGCCTAGCGCCCCGCAACCAACGGAATAACAACGTGCTCGATAAACCCGCCTCCCAGACCGCCGCTCGCACCTCGGGCCCGCTCGCCGGCTTCCGCATCGTCGAATTCGCCGGCATCGGCCCCGGCCCGTTCGCCTGCATGCTGCTCGCCGACATGGGCGCCGAGGTCATCACGCTCGATCGGGTCGGCGCGGGCAAGAATCTGAAGGCCGTCGCAACTCGCGGCCGCAAGGTCATCGAGCTCGACCTCAAGAACAAGGCGGCGATTGCCGAAGTGCTCGACCTGCTCGGCCATGCCGACGCGCTGATCGAGGGCTTTCGTCCCGGCGTGATGGAGCGCCTCGGCCTCGGCCCGGATGTCGTGCTCGCGCGCAATCCAAAACTGGTCTATGGCCGCATGACCGGCTGGGGCCAGGAAGGCCCGCTGGCCAATGCCGCCGGCCATGACATCAACTACATCTCGATCACGGGTGCGCTGGCTGCAATCGGCACCAAGGAGAAGCCGGTGCCGCCGCTCAACCTGGTCGGCGATTTCGGCGGCGGCGCGCTCTACCTCGTGGTCGGCGTGCTCGCCGCGCTGCTGGAAGCGCAGAAGTCCGGCAAGGGCCAGGTGGTCGATACCGCGATGTGCGATGGCGCGGCGTCGCTGATGTCGATGTTCTACGACATGGCCGCGCAGGGCCGCTGGAGCGGCGGTCGCGACCAGAATTTCCTGGACGGCGGCGCGCATTTCTACGGCGTCTACGAATGCTCCTGCGGCAACTTCATCTCGATCGGCTCGATCGAGCCGCAGTTCTACGCGCTGCTGCGCAAGCACGCCGACCTGATCGACGCCGATTTCGACGCGCAGATGGACCGCAAGGCCTGGCCGGCGCTGAAGGAGAAGCTGACCCGGGTGTTCAAGAGCAAATCGCGCGCGGACTGGTGCACGATCATGGAAGGCACCGACATCTGCTTCGCGCCGATCCTGACCATGGAGGAAGCCCCCAAGCATCCGCACATGGCAGCCCGCCAGGTGTTCGTCGAACGCCACGGCGTCACCCAGCCCGCCCCCGCGCCGCGCTTCTCGCGCACGCCGTCGGCAATCCGCGAGCCGGAGTTGGCCAATATTGGCGACGTGGCCAGCGCGTGGAAGGCGGGGAAATAATTCACCGTCGTCCCGGCGAAGGCCGGGACCCATTACCCCAAATGCCGGCTATTGTGCGACGTTGGGGCCGCTATCCCTTCTACAACTGGACTCGGTGGTTATGGGTCCCGGCCTTCGCCGGGACGACGACTGAGAGTTTTGAGCGAACGCGCTCCCCTCCAAGGGCCTACGCCGCGTGATCGACCTTGAGCACGCCGCGGCGGATCTGGTCTTCCTCGATCGATTCGAACAGCGCCTTGAAGTTGCCTTCGCCGAAGCCGTCGTCGCCCTTGCGCTGGATGAACTCGAAGAAGATCGGCCCGATCGCGTTCGCCGAGAAGATCTGCAGCAGCACCTTGGTCTGATCGCCGTCGACCACGCCCTCGCCGTCGATCAGGATGCCGTTGGTCCGAAGCCGGTCGACGTCCTCACCGTGCTTGGGCAGGCGGGCGTCGATCCGCTCGAAATAGGTGTCGGGCGGCGACGGCATGAACGGCAGGCCGTCGGCGCGCAACCTCTCGACCGTCGTATGGATGTCGCGCGCGCCGCAGGCGATGTGCTGGATGCCCTCGCCGCGATAGACGTTGAGATATTCCTCGATCTGACCGGAATCGCCGGCGTCCTCATTGATCGGAATCCGGATCTTGCCGTCCGGACTGGTCAGCGCGCGGGAGAACAGGCCGGACGCGCGGCCCTCGATGTCGAAGAAGCGGATCTGGCGGAAGTTGAACAGCTTTGCATAGAAGCCGGTCCAGACATCCATCCGGCCGCGATGGACGTTGTGGGTGAGGTGATCGACGTAATACAGGCCCGAGCCCGCGGGGCGCGGGTTGGCCGCGCCGAGCCACTCGAACTCGGCATCATAGGCCGAACCCTTGGCGCCGTAGCGGTCGACGAAATAGAGCAGGCTGCCGCCGATGCCCTTGATCGCGGGCACATCGAGCGTCTTCGCTGCGGACGCGACGTCCGCCGGCTCGGCGCCGAGCGCGAGCGCGCGCTCATAGGCATGCTTCGCGTCGACGACGCGGAACGCCATCGACGGCGCGCAGGGGCCGTGCGCGGCGACGAAGTTGAAGCCGTGGCTACCCGGCTCCTCATTGACGAGATAGTTGATGTCGCCCTGGCGATAGACCGTGATTGCCTTGTTCCGGTGGCGGGCGACCGCGACAAAGCCCATCAGCTTGAACAGCGCGTGCAGCTCCGCCGGATTCGGGTGGGCGTATTCGACGAACTCGAAGCCGTCGGTGCCCATCGGATTGTCGGCGCTGATTTCGGCCGGCGGCGCATCGTGCGGAAACGGACCCATGGCGGCAACTCCCTGATTTGTCTGGAGATCAATTTCCGTCACTTGCTCCGCAATGTGCGTGCAAAATAGGTCCCATTTTGCTATTTTCGCGCACGATCCGTGCATGAAATTGACATTCTGAGCATGCCTGAAGTCGACGCCTTCGACCTGAAAATGCTCGCCGCACTGCAGGACGACGGCCGGCTGACCAACCAGCAGCTGGCCGACCTCGTCGGGCTGTCGGCATCGCAATGCTCGCGGCGAAGGATGCGGCTGGAGGAGGAGAAGGTCATCGCCGGCTACCACGCCGAGCTCGCCGGCGAGGCGCTCGGCTTCGGCCTGATCGCCTTCATCCACATCACGCTGGCGACCCACTCGCCCGACAACGCCAAGCGGTTTCGCGAGCTGGTCAACCGCGTCGACGATATCCAGGAGGCCTACGCGCTGACCGGGGATGCCGACTACGTGCTCAAGGTGATGCTGCGCGACCTCAAGAGCCTGTCCGACATCGTCAACAACGTGCTGATGCCGCACCAGAGCGTGGCCCACGTGCGCTCGTCGATCGTGCTCGACCGCCTGAAGGAGAGCACCAGGCTGCCGCTGAAGTCGCTACCGACCTGACCCGGCGCAAATCGAGGGAAATACGTCATTCGCTTCTGCGGCGCGACCTGCGATCATCTGCGCGAATTGGTTCGATGCCGCGACATCGGCGGTGGGCTCCCTCTCCCCTTGTGGGAGAGGGTTGGGGTGAGGGGTTCTCTCCGCCGAGCACACCCCGTCGAGAGACCGCGACCCCTCACCCGGATCGCATCTTGCGATGCGATCCGACCTCTCCCACAAGGGGAGAGGTGCAGCGGTGTACGCGGCATCCAGGAATCAGAGGAAAGCCATGGCGCTGCAGCTGCGACCGAACTGCGAATATTGCGACAAGGACCTGCCACCCAGCGCAACCGACGCGCGGATCTGCTCCTATGAATGCACGTTCTGTGCGGATTGCGCGGAGACCAAGCTCGGCAATGTCTGCCCGAACTGCGGCGGCGGTTTTGCGCCGCGGCCGATCCGCCCGGCCAAGCCGTGGCGGCCGGGCGTCTGCACCGTGAACCAGCCGCCGTCGGACAAGCGGGTGCATCTGAAGTACAGCCTCGAGGACGTCGCGGCGAATACCGCGCGGCTGAAGGATGTCAGGCCCGAGGAGCGGTGAGACTCACTCGTCATTGCGAGCGAAGCGAAGCAATCCATTCTCTCCATGACGCGGATGGATGGATTGCTTCGTCGCTTCAGCGCAAAATTTCTTTGCAATTTTGTCGCGAGCTCCTCGCAATGACGGCCCCGCTGTCGGGCTCCTTCCCCCTGAAAGGGGGAAGGTGGATGGGGGTCAGCCGCGGTCGCCGGCGCGCATGGTGAGAGCAGATCCCCACCCGGTTTGCTGCGCAAACCGACCTCCCCTTTTCAAGGGGAGGTGAAGTAACCGACGGCGGTCCCGCAGATCACTCCGCCGCGACGATGGTGCCTTCGACCTCGCCAAAGCCGACGCGATAGCCGTCGCCCTGGCACCAGCCGCGCATCACCAGTGAATCGCCGTTTTCAAGGAACGAGCGCGTGACGCCGCTGGCGAGCTCGACCGGCTCGGTGCCGTTCCAGCTGATTTCCAGGAGACTGCCGCGCTGATGCTTTTCGGGGCCGGAGATCGTGCCGCTGCCCAGGAGATCGCCAACATTCATCGCGCAGCCGCTGGAAGCATGGTGCACGAGCTGCTGCACCGAGGACCAGTACATGTATTTGAAGTTGGTGCTGCAGATCGTCTTCGCCTCGTTCATCGCGCCGCCGCGCAGCGCGACGTCGAGCTGCATGTCGTAGTTGTTCGGCTGGGTCTGCTTCAGGTACGCCAGCGGCTCCGGCTGCTGTGGCGGGCCTTGCATGCGGAACGGCTCCAGCGCCTCGCGCGTCACCACCCACGGGCTGATCGAGGTCGCGAACGCCTTGGCCTGGAACGGGCCGAGCGGCACGTACTCCCACTGCTGGATGTCGCGCGCGCTCCAGTCGTTGAGGATGACGAAGCCGAAGATCATCTCCTCGGCCTGCTTCTCCGTGAGCATTTCGCCCATTGGCGAGGCCTGGCCGACGACCACGCCCATCTCGAGCTCGAAGTCGAGCCGCTTGCAGGCCCCGAAGCTCGGCACCTCAGCGGTCGGCGGCTTCAGCTGGCCGCGCGGACGCCGCACCTTGGTGCCGCTGACCACCACGGTCGAGGCGCGGCCGTTATAGCCGATCGGCATATGCAGCCAGTTCGGCTGCAGCGCATTGTCCTTGCCGCGGAACATGACGCCGACATTGGTGGCGTGCTCCTTCGACGAATAGAAATCGGTGTAGCCCGAGACCGCAAACGGCATGTACAGCCTGACGTCCGTCATCGGCACCAGCGCCCGCGCTCGCAATTCCCTGTTGTCGCGCAGCTCCGGATGATCCGAGCGGAGCAGCTCGCTGATCCGTGCCCGCGTCGCCGACCACACTTTCGGCCCGAGCGCCATGAAGGCGTTGAGCGACGGTTGCGAGAACACGCCGAGCGGCCCGACATCGAGCCGCGAGTCCTGCTCGAGCTCCCAGAGGTCGAGCACATAATCGCCGATCGCAATGCCGACACGCGGCGCAAGACCATCCTTCGACGAGAACACGCCGTAGGGCAGGTTCTGGATCGGGAAGTCGGAGGTCGGTGCGACGTCGATGAAGGAGCGGAGCTTTGGGTCGTTGGGGTGGGGCAATCATTCCTCCAATCAGAAAGTCGTCATGCCCGGGCTTAACCCGGGCATCCATCTTTTCGAAGTGCGATGGATCGCCGGGTCAAGCCGGCGATGACGAGGGACACAAATTCACGGCTTGTTCGGGTCGAACTTCTTCTCCAGGCCTTTCCAGCAATCCGAGTAATCGTCCTGCAGCGTCGACGACTTCGCCGCATGCTCGGTCACCCGCTGCGGAAAGCGGGTCTCGAACATGAAGGCCATCGTGCCGGTCAGCTTCACCGGCTTCAGCTCGCTGTTGCTGGCGTGCTCGAAGGCTTCGCGGTCGGGGCCGTGCGGCAGCATGCAATTGTGCAAGCTGATGCCGCCGGGCACAAAGCCCTGCGGCTTGGCGTCGTAGACGCCGTAGATCAGCCCCATGAACTCGGACATGATGTTCATGTGGTACCACGGCGGACGGAAGGTGTTGTCGGCCACCATCCAGCGCTCCGGGAAGATCACGAAGTCGATATTCGCGGTGCCCGCGGTCTCCGACGGCGAGGTCAGCACCGTGAAGATCGAGGGATCGGGATGATCGAAGGCGATCGCGCCGACCGGCGAGAAGGTGCGCAGATCGTATTTGTAGGGCGCGTAATTGCCGTGCCAGGCGACCACGTCGATGGGCGAATGCGGCAGCGTGGTCTTGAACAGCGAGCCGCCCCACTTGACGTAGAGCTCGGTCGGCGTGTCCTTGTCCTCGTAGCTCGCCACCGGCGTCAGGAAGTCGCGCGAATTGGCGAGGCAATTGGCGCCGATCGGGCCGCGCTCCGGCAGCGTGAACGCGCCGCCGTAATTCTCACAGAGATAGCCGCGCGCCGGGCCGCCGGGAATTTCGACGCGGAATTTGACGCCGCGCGGGATCACCACGATCTCGCCCGGCTCGGCGTCGATGCGGCCGAACTCGGTGACGAGGCGCAGATTGCCCTGCTGCAGCACGAACATCATCTCGCCATCGGCATTGTAGAAATGCTGATCGACCATCGATTTGGTGATGAGATAGATGTGTGCGGCCATGCCGGCCTGGGTGTTGGCATCACCCGCCGTGGTCATGGTCTGCACGCCCTGCAGGAAGGTCATGTCCTCCTTCGGGATCGGCGCGGGATCCCAGCGCAGCTGTGCGATCGGCATGTCGTATTCGTGGCACGGCGCGGTGCGCCACAGCCCGGCATCGGCCTTGGCGAAGCGGCCGGAGTGCCGCACCGACGGGCGGATGCGATAGAGCCAGGAGCGCTCATTGGTGCCACGCGGCGCCGTGAATGGCGAGCCGGACAGCTGCTCGGCATAGAGCCCGTAGGCGCAGCGCTGCGGCGAGTTGCGCCCCATCGGCAGCGCGCCGGGCAAGGCCTCGGTCTCGAAGCTGTTGCCGAAGCCGGACATGTAGCCCGGGGTGACTTGCCCTGAGCTGCGAACGATCTGATCAGGCGAGGTATTGATGTTCATCACTATCCTCCTTGCAGGGCGGCCCACATTTCCTGGTCGCGCTTGTCGGTCCAGATCACGGGATCGTCGATCCCGGACGCCTCGTCATAGGCGCGCGAAACGTTGAACGGCAGGCAGTGCTCGTAGATCGCAAACTTCGAGAACTTCGGATCCATCACCTCGCGCGTCGCCGCCATCGATTCCTTCAGGCTGCGGCCCTTGGCGACGGAGGATTCGGCGGCGCCGTAGAGCGTGGTGACGAAATCGCGGGTCATCGCGATCGCATCGCGGCCGGTGGCGAGGCCCTTCAGCGCGTCGCCGCGGCCTGGCGCGATCGCCTTCGGATTGAAGGCGCGGATCTCGTTCAAGGTCGTCGGCCATTCGCGCAGATGCGCATCGCCGCAATAGCAGGCCGAGTGATATTCGATCAGATCGCCCGAGAACATCACCTCGGCATCCGGCACCCAGGCGACGATGTCGCCCGAGGTATGGCCGGCGCCGAGCTGCATCAGCCGCACCTCGCGCTTGCCGAGATAGATCGACATCTCGCCTTCGAAGGTCAGCGTCGGCCAGGTCAGGCCGGGAATGCTCGCGGCATCCTGGAACAGCCGCGGGAAGCGGCCATATTCGGAATCCCAGTCCTGCTGGCCGCGCTCCTCGATCAGGCGATAGGTTTCCTGCGAGGCCACGATGCCCTGCGCGTGATAGGCGGAGGCGCCGAGCACACGCACCGCGTGATAATGCGACAGCACGACATATTTGATCGGCTTGTCGGTGACGGTCTTGACCCGCTCGATCACCTTGTTCGCCATCGCCGGCGTCGCCTGCGCGTCGAACACCAGGCAGCCGTCGTCGCCGACGATCACGGCGGTGTTGGGATCGCCCTCGGCGGTGAAGGCATAGAGATCGGTGCCGATCTCGGAGAAGGTGACCTTCTTCTCCGCGAGATCCGTGGTCGATGCGAAACCTTTGGCCATCAGTTCAATCCTGTTCGTTCAAGAGCATTCGCCCCCTCTCCCCGTTCTTACGGGGAGAGGGTTGGGGTGAGGGGCTGTCTCCGCATACACGGCGACAGATGTATCTGCGGAAGCTCCCCCTCACCCGGAACGCATCTAACGATGCGTTCCGACCTCTCCCCGCAAGCGGGGCGAGGTGAGGTGGAGGTTGCTGCGCGATTTGAAAGCGATTCATTCGCGTTCGACTCGTTGCTACTGTTGTTGCTGCTGTTGCTGCTGTTGCTGCTGGCTGGCGTCCAACATCCGCCGCTTCGCCAGCGCGATCGCCTCGCGCAGCACGTCGAGATCGCCGATATGGTTGGCGAGCACCAGGACCAGCGCGGCATCGAGATCGGCGCTCTGCGCCTCGGTGAGGCCGCGATGCGCCTCGACGATGGCGCGGAAGGCGTCATCGGGCTTTGCGAAGTTCGAACCGGTCGACAGCGCCATGACTGCTCCTCAGTTCAGGCCGGCTGCGCGCGCCAGCGCCGCATCGAGTGCCGGCCGCGCCGCGTTGCGGAAGCGTGCCGCGACATAACCGTCCGGCCGCAGCAGATAGGCGGTGCCGGGCTCGGCATCGTAGCGCTTGCCGGCAAGGCCCTGCGCGTCGACCAGCCCATCCTCGCCGCCGATCCGGATGCTGCCGACGCCGTCCGGGACATCGACCGCAGCGCCATTGCCAAACTCCAGCAGCGTGAAGCGCGTTCCCTGTCTGATGAAAACATCGGTCAAATAGGTGGAACCACCGCCCTGCTCCGTCACCGGCGCATCCGGCATCGAAGCGCCCGGCCGCGGGCCGCCGCGCCAATCGTCGCGATCGCCGCTCGACAGCGGCGTGTCGTAGACCGACGGCACCGAGAGCCGCCCGCCATTGACCATGCGCTTGCCGAACTCGGTGTCCTTGGCGAGCGACAGCACGGCCTGGCGCAGCCGCGCTTCCTGTTTCGTCACCGGCGCCATGAAGTCGGTCGAGCGAGTGGACTCGCGGATGTTCTCGTCCGCCGCCGCGCTGCGCTCGATGTGATAGCTTTCCAGCAAGCCCTCCGGCGACAGCCGGCGCAGCACGCGGTCGAGCTTCCACGCCAGATTCTCGGCGTCCTCGAGCCCGGAATTGGCGCCGCGCGCGCCGAACGGCGAGACTTGGTGGGCGGAATCACCGGCAAAGATCACCCGGCCGTGGATGAACTTGGCCATCCGGCGGCACTGGAACTTGTAGAGCGAGATCCATTCGAACTCGAACTTGTCATGGCCGAGCATGCGCTCGATCCGCGGCCGGACATTCTCGGGCTGCTTCTCGGCCACCGGATCGGCATCCGGATTGAGTTGCAGATCGATCCGCCAGATATCGTCTGGCTGCTTGTGCAGCAGCGCCGAGCGCCCGGCATGGAACGGCGGATCGAACCAGAACCAGCGCTCGGTCGGGAACGCCGCCGTCATCTTGACGTCGGCGATCAGGAACTGGTCCTCGAACACCTGGCCCGCGAACTCGGCACCGACCATCTGCCGCAGCGACGAGCGGGCGCCATCGCATGCGACGACAAAGGAGGCGTGCACTTGATAGGAGCCTTCAGGTGTAGAAATCGTCAGCGCAACGCCGTCGTTGCGGCTCTCCAGCGCGATCACCTTGTTGCGCCAGCGCAGGTCGATTTCAGGCAGTTGCCCGACCCGGTCGACCAGATAGGCTTCGGCGTAGAACTGCTGCAGGTTGATGAAGGCGGGCCGCTTGTGGCCTTCCTCGGGAAGCAAATTGAACTGGTAGAGCTGCGAGGCGCCGTGGAAGATCTTGCCGACGCTCCACACCACGCCCTTCGCGACCATGCGGTCGCCGACGCCGAGGCGATCCCAGAACTCCAGCGAGCGCTTCGAGAAGCAGATCGCGCGCGAGCCTTCGCCGATCCGGTCGGCATCGTCGAGCAGCACCACGCGCTGGCCGCGCTGCGCGAGATCGATCGCGAGCGACAATCCCACCGGCCCGGCGCCGACCACGACGACGGGATGCTCCGCGACGTTGGCGCCCGAGCGCTCCTGGTCGGGATGACGGCGATAGCCGAACTGGGTTTTGGCCTGTGCCGTGTTGGCGTGTGCCATTGCGTGACCCTGGATGTTTCCCTTGCGCCGCGGCCTCTGGCTGCGGTTCTGTGTGACCGGCTTGCGACCGGGACCTTGCGAGCCGGCCGCGACCTTGCTAAATTAGTCTCACTTGCAACTATCTTAAACCCCCAGTCGGGGCTGCCGTCAACTCAAATTGGAGGGATTTTTGGCACGGACCTCTGCAAGCCAGCCTCCGGCCCGCCCGCGCAGTGCGGTGGAAGCGGAGGTGCGCGACACGATCGCGCCGACGAAGAAGCGCCTCGATCTCTTCCATTTCATGCCGTTCCGCCTGAACCGGCTGGCGGCCGAGGTGTCCTCGGCGCTGTCGAGCGAGTATCAGGCGCGCTACGGCCTCGACATTCCGGAGTGGCGCGTGCTCGCAACGCTCGGCTTCCGCAGCGATCCCTGCAGCGCGCAGTATATCGCGCACTGCACACGCACCCATAAATCCACCATCAGCCGAGCGGTGTCGGCGCTGATGGAGCGCGAGATCGTCGAGCGCGTCGAGAACGCCGACGACCGCCGCGAATTCCGCCTGCGACTGACCAAAACGGGCCAGGCGCTCTACGAAGAGCTGATCCCGCGCCTGCTGCGCAAGGAACAGGACATCCTGTCCTGCCTCTCCGCACAGGAGCGCCGCGACCTCGGCCGCCTGCTCGGCAAGGTCGAGAGCAGCCTCGAGCTGGTACAGACCAGCGAAGAGGCCGACGCCAAGGATTCGTATTAAACCCCACACTCCGCTGTCGTCCTGGCGAAAGCCAGGACCCATACGCCACGGCCTATGTTTTGAACGGGACTCGTCATTCCAGCGAGCCCAACAAAGGACATTTGTGGTTCTGGGTCCTGGCTTTCGCCAGGACGACGCTGGGGTTGGCTTCACGCCTCGCCCTACGCAGCTTGATCTCTCCGTCATTCCGGGGCGTGCGCAGCACGAGCCCGGAATCCATTCATCCACGAAATGTGCGGCCCGATGGATTCCGGGCTCTCGCTTCGCGAGCCCCGGAATGACGACGGGGCGAGCTATGTCCGCTCGATATGTTTTGCGATGACCGGGAAGTAATTGTCCTTCGATCCCTTGTCGATCGCCTCCTGCAGCACCGTGCCGATCAGCTCCGCACCGCGGATCTTGATGCCGGCATCGGCGGCGAGCTCCAACGCGTAGGACAGATCCTTCAGCGCATATTCGGTCGAGAATGCGCGCTCGGGAAACACGCCGGGCACGATCGCCTTCATGCCATGGTTACGCAGCGCGAAGCTGTCGGCCGAGCCCTTCGACAGGGTATCCAGCAGCAGTTTTGGATCGACGCCATTGTGCTTCGCCACCGCGACGGCCTCGGCCAGCGCGTTCACGGTCTCGAACAACACCATGTTGTTGAGGATCTTGGTCACCTGCCCCGCGCCGACGTCGCCGCAATTGGTGACGTCGGTGGCAAAGCAGCGGATCAGCGGCTCGATCGCGGCATAGAGCGCGGGCACCGCGCCGACCATCACGCTGAGCGTGCCGTCCTGCGCCGCCTGCCGCGTGCGCGCGATCGGCGCGTCGGCCCAGGCTGCGCCCTTGGCCTGCAACTGCGCGGCGAAATCGCGGGTCTGGCTGACTGAAGACGTGCCGAGATCGACCACGATCTGGCCGCTTCTCGTGTTCTTCAAGATGCCGTCGCCTTCGAACACCGCGCGCACGTGCCTGGCGCTCGGCAAGCAGAGGAACAGCACATCGCTCTGCTTGATGACGTCGGCGACCGACGCCGCAACCTCGGCACCGTCGGCGCGCAACCGCTGCAGCGGTTCGGCCGAGAGGTCGAACACGACAACGCGCTTGCCGCTCTTCTTGACGAGGTTGCGGCAAATCGGCTCACCCATCACGCCGAGGCCGATGAACCCAAGAGTCTTATTGTCAGTCATATCGCTTCTTTTTGACGTTTCTTGACGTTGCAGACGTGCCTCGCCCAATCGGCGAGGCTATTTCGCGAACGATCGCGACGGCGCCAGATGCAGCGCGAAGGCATCGACCTTGTCGCTGGCGCGCGGATAGATCTCGCTGACGATCGGATCGTGACCGGGAATGAAGCGGTCCGGATGACCGGCGAGCCGCTCGACGGTCTCCCAGCCCTGCGCCATGTCGCCGACATTGTAGACGATCGGGAACGGGCTGCGCTTGTGCAGGTTCGCATAATAATGCGCGGCATCCGACGCCAGCACGACCGGGCCGCGCGCGGTCTCGATGCGCACCACCTGCAGACCGTCGGAATGGCCGCCGACGCGATGCACGGTGACGCCGGGCGCGATCTCGCCGTCGCCGGAGTGGAAGGTGACGCGCTCGCCATAGACGTGGCGCACCATCTGCGTGACGTGTTCGATGGAGAACGGATGGCGCAGCATGCCGTTGCACATGCAGCGGCCGGTCGCGTAGCTCATCTCGCGTTCCTGCAGATGGAATTTGGCGTTCGGGAAGCGATCCAGATTGCCGGCGTGGTCGTAATGCAGATGGGTGACGACGACGTCCTTGATGCTGTCGGCGCTGACGCCGAAGCCGGCCAGCGCATCGACCGGGTTGAGCGTCAGCTTGCGGGCTCGCGCCTTGGCCTCCTCGGCGTTGAAGCCGGTGTCGACCAAGATGTCGCGGCCATGGCCACGGATCAGCCAGACGAAATAGTCGAGGTCCTGCGCGGTGGTGTCGTGCGGATCAGGCACCAGGAAGTTGAGGTGGGGCGTGCGCGGCGACATCGTCGCATAGCGCAGGGCGTAGATCTCGTAGGCGTTTCCCATCGGTTTCGCTCTTGTTTGCAAGGCCTGTTTTGAACGGCTTGTCTTCGAATGGCTTGCCGTCCTGAACACAAAGCCATCGCCTCGCGCAAAGGTCAAACCGCGCGGCGTGCGACGAGCGCATGACAGGGTGGCGACAGCCGTTGTGAGTGCCAGCACATTATCGGCTCACAGGAACCAGCACCATGCCGTGACGGCGATGGCCGCCATGACCGTGTGCTGTTGCACTGCGGTCTCACCAGTATCACCGCGATAAACGATGCTGCCGCAAGCCGTTGACGGGGGTTTGGCCGTGGTTTGATAATGGATTTTCGCTAGAGTAAGGTCCCCGAGGCGCAGGCTGGAAGCGGCGCCGTTTCATTGGAATGCCGCGATCTGGATTTGCTGCGATTATGAAAATCCGCCTTGCCTTGCTCGCCACGCTGATTTTTTCAATCGCGGCGCCCACTTTGTCCTTCGCCGCCGGCGACCGTTTCGCGCTGGTCATCGGCAACGCCAAATATCCCGACGCCGACGCACCGCTGAAGGAGCCGGTCAACGACGCCCGTGACGTCGCCGACGAGCTCAAGCGCGATGGCTTCACCGTCGAGGTCGGCGAGAACCTGACCGGCGACGGCATGCGCCGCGCCTTCGACCGCCTCTACGGCAAGATCAAGCCGGGCTCGGTCGCCCTGATCTTCTTCTCCGGTTACGGCATCCAGTCGAACCGGCAGAGCTACATGATCCCGATCGATGCGCAGATCTGGGCCGAGGCCGACGTTCGCCGCGACGGCTTCAGCCTCGAGACCGTGCTCGGCGAAATCAACAGCCGTGGCGCCGGGGTGAAGATCGCCTTGATCGACGCCTCGCGGCGCAACCCGTTCGAGCGGCGCTTCCGCAGCTTTTCGGCAGGGCTCGCCCCGGTGATCGCGCCGAACGGCACATTGGTGATGTATTCGGCCGCGCTGTCGTCCGTCGTCTCCGACAATGGCAGCGACCACAGCCTGTTCGTGCGGGAACTCCTGAAGGAGATCCGCACCCCCGACCTGATGGCCGAGGAAACGCTGAACCGCACCCGCGTCGGCGTCACCCGGGCCTCGCGGCAGGAACAGGTGCCGTGGATCTCGTCGTCACTGGCCGAGGATTTCTCGTTCATCCCGGCCGGCGCGGGCGGCCCGTCGAACGCCGCGCCGGCACCCGCCGCGTCGCCGTCACCCGAGGTGGCAGCGGCACCGCCGGTCGCGCCTCCGCCGGCTCCGCCCGCAGCAACGCCGACACCGCCTGCGGCGACCCCGACGCCACCAGCGGCAACAGCGCCGACACCACCGCCGGCGCCGCCAAAGCCTCCGGTTGCGGCAGCGCCGACCGCACCGCCACCCGAGCCAAAGGCGCCCGAGATCGCCTTGCCGCCGCCCGCGGCTCCCCCGCCGGTGGTGATCCAGCCCACGCCGGCGCCGAGCAATTCGCCCGTGCTCGCCGATGATCCGACGATCAAGAGCCTGAGCGAAAAGCTGGACAAGAATCCCGACGACGCAGCGGCGCTGTATCGCCGCGGCCAGGTCTATGCCAGCAAGGGGGCCTACGACCTTGCGGTGAAGGACTTCACCAATTCGCTGCGGTTGAACCCGAAGGATGTCGAGGCCTATAACAACCGCTGCTGGGTCCGCACCGTGATCGGCGACCTGCAGGCAGCGCTGAAGGACTGCAACGAGGCGCTGCGGCTGCGTCCGAACTTCGTCGATGCGCTCGACAGCCGCGGCTTGATGAACCTGAAGGGCGGGCAGAACAAGAACGCGATCGCCGATTTCGACGCCGCGCTGAAGATCAACCCGCGGCTGACTTCGTCGCTGTACGGGCGCGGACTCGCCAAGCAGCGCAACGGCGCGGTCGCGGAAGGCGATCTCGACATCGCCAACGCCAAGGCGATGGACCCGAACATCGTCAAGGAATTCGCCGACTACGGTGTGCAGTGACAGACCGACGAAGACCTGCCCGCGGCTCGAACCGCGGACGGAGTTGCGCGACTAATCAGGGGGTGCGTGCCGGGCAGCAACGCCGGCGATCAATCTGAATAGTTGCCTGGAACCGCGCCAGCTTGCGCAAGAGGGACCGAAATGTTCAAGCCGTCGGCAAAGGCCGCGATCGTTTCAATCATGACCGTTGGCGCCGCGCTGTCGTTCGGCATGGCCGTCGCCCATGCCGGCGACGTCACCGAAGATCAGATCATCAAGGCGCTGACGCCCGACAAGAAGCCGCTGACCCGCGGCCTTTCGGCCGGCCCGCAGGCCACCTCGCCGGAGCTGAATGCCGACCAGGCCAAATTCGTGCAGAGCGTTCGCGGCCGCGCCACCCGCTCGCTGTCCTCGGCGGAACGCGAGGAAATCGCGACTATCGTCCAGGACAAGCCGAAGATCGATCTCGAGATCAACTTCGACTACAACTCCGCCGACATCAGCGCGAAGTCGCTGCCGTCGGTGCAGGCGCTCGGCCGCGCCTTGACCAATCAGGACCTGAAGGGCTCGACCTTCGTGGTCGCGGGCCACACCGACGCCGCGGGCGGCGAGGATTACAATCAGGGTCTCTCGGAGCGCCGCGCCGACGCCATCAAGCGCTATCTCGTCGACAAATACGGCATCAACGGCACCGATCTCGTCACCGTCGGCTATGGCAAGAGCAAGCTGAAGGACCCGAGCCACCCGATGGCGGAGGTGAACCGGCGCGTGCAGGTCGTGAACGTGGAAAACAACGCCACCGCCGCCAAGTGATGGGCGGTGGCGGACTGTGTTTTTGAGGATACAATGCGCCCCGCACCCCGGCGGGGCGCATTGCTTTTGGGCCAATGCCGTTGGGCCGAGACCCAAAGCGGCCCACAGGTGGCCCGCCTCACATGACGTCAGGGCATGATCCGGAACAATGGCACCGGCCTTCCGAATGCCCAGGCAGTACGATAGCGAGCGTGATGAGACTTCGACCAACACCCATGATGCGCCAGGCTCTGGATTGATCAGGCGATGAATTTTTCCCAATACCTCAAGCCTGCGCTCGGCACGGTGTTTTTCCTCGCCCTTGCGATCGCCTATTACGCGTTCGAGCATCGCTCCCATCCCGAGGAGAAGGAGACGCCGGGCCAGGCGCTGGTCGTGGTGACGAAGTCGACCAATGCCTGCTTCTCCGACATGGTCCGCGTCACCGGCTTCATCGTGCCGCGCCGCGAGGCGCAGGTGAATGTCGACCAGGACGGCTCCAAGGTCATCGACGTGCTGGTCCGCGAGGGCGACACGGTCACCGAGAACCAGGAACTCGCGCGGCTGACCCCGCCGCCGCAGCAGGCCGCACAGGCCAATGCCAAGCCGCTTGTGCTGCGGGCGCCGGCGGCCGGCCTCGTCACCGAAGTGCGCACCGCGCCCGGCGCGCCGGCCTCGCCGCAGGGTCCGCCGATGTTCAAGATCTCCATCAACAACGAGATCGAGCTCGACGCCGAAGTGCCGGGCTTCCAGCTCCTGAAGCTCAATCCCGGCGCCAATGTGCGGATCAGCCGCGACGATGCGCCCGACATGGTCGGCAAGGTCCGCCAGATCTCGCCGCAGATCGACCGCACCACCCAGCTCGGGCACGTCCGCATCACCATCAACAACAATCCGACGCTGAAGGTCGGCATGTTCGCGCGCGCCAATATCGATGCCAAGCGCTCTTGCGGGGTCGCGGTGCCGCGCACCGCGATCGACCGCCTGACCCTGCAGGTCGTGAAGGGCAACACCGTCGAGACCCGCCGGGTGCGCGTCGGGCTGACCTCCGACACTTCGACCGAAATCCTTGAAGGCCTCGACGTCGGCGAAATCGTCGTGGCCGACGCTGGCACCTCGCTGCATGACGGCGACCAGATCAAGACCATGTTCGCCGACGAACTCGATCGCACGCGATCACGGTAATTCGGGCACGCTAATGGCTTTGAACATCTCGGCATGGTCGATCCGGAACCCGCTTCCCTCGATCGTCTTCTCGATCATCCTGCTCGTGCTGGGCTGGGTCTCCTTCACCAAGCTCGCGGTGACGCGGCTGCCGAGCGCCGACATTCCGGTGATCTCGGTCGCGGTCTCGCAATTCGGCGCCGCGCCGTCGGAGCTTGAATCGCAGGTCACCAAGACCATCGAGGACGGCGTCTCCGGCGTCGAGGGCGTGCGCCACATCTCTTCCTCGATCACCGACGGCCTGTCGGTGACCACGATCCAGTTCGCGCTGGAGACCAACACCGATCGCGCGCTCAACGACGTCAAGGACGCGGTGACGCGCGTGCGCGCCAATCTGCCGCAGAACGTCACCGAGCCCCTGATCCAGCGCGTCGACGTGATCGGCCTGCCGATCGTGACCTATGCCGCGATCTCGCCCGGCAAGACGCCGGAGCAGCTGTCCTATTTCGTCGACGACGTGGTCAAGCGCGCCCTGCAGGGCGTGCGCGGCGTCGCCCAGGTCGAGCGCATCGGCGGTGTCGAGCGCGAGATCCTGGTCTCGCTCGATCCTGACAAGCTGCAGGCGGTGGGACTGACCGCGGTCAATGTCAGCCAGATCCTGCGCGGCACCAATGTCGACGTCGCCGGCGGCCGCGCCGAGATCGGCAAGAACGACCAGGCGATCCGCACGCTCGCCGGCGCCAAGACGCTGAACGAGCTCGCTGGCACCATGATCCCGCTGTTCGGCGGTGGCGAGATCCGGCTCGACGATCTCGGCACCGTCACCGACACCATCGCCGACCGCCGCACCTTCGCCCGCTTCAACGGCGAGCCGGTGGTCGCGCTCGGCATCAAGCGCTCCAAGGGCGCCAGCGACGTCGTCGTCGCGGCCGCTGTGCAGAAGCGGATCGACGCGCTGAAGGTGGCCTATCCCGACGTCGACCTGAAGCTGATCGACACCTCTGTCGAGTTCACCAAGGGCAATTACGAGGCCGCGATCTCGACCTTGTTCGAGGGCGCGATCCTTGCCGTGATCATCGTGCTGCTGTTCCTGCGCGACATGCGCGCCACGATCATCGCGGCGGTCTCGCTGCCGCTGTCGATCTTCCCGGCATTCTGGGCGATGGACCTGCTCGGCTTCTCGCTCAACCTGGTCTCCTTCCTCGCCATCACGCTTTCGACCGGCATCCTGGTCGACGATGCCATCGTCGAGATCGAGAACATCGTCCGCCACATGCGGATGGGCAAGACGCCTTATCGTGCCGCCCTCGAAGCCGCCGACGAGATCGGCCTTGCGGTGATCGCGATCTCGCTCACCATCATCGCGATCTTCGCGCCGGCGAGCTTTATGTCAGGGATCGCCGGGCAGTTCTTCAAGCAGTTCGGCATCACCGTGTCGGTGCAGGTGTTCTTCTCGCTGCTCGCCGCGCGCTTCGTGACGCCGATGCTGGCCGCCTATTTCCTCAAGCATCACGACCACGACGATCCGCCGCCCGGCCCGATCCTGCGCGGCTATCACAGCCTCGTCACCTGGTCGGTGAAGCATTACTTCGTCACCGTACTGATCGGCTTTGCGATCTTCGCCGCGTCGATCTGGAGCATCACGCTGCTGCCGCAGGGCTTCCTGCCGGCGCAGGACACCGCGCGCTCGCTGCTCGCGATGGAGCTGCCGCCCGGCTCGCAGCTCGCCTACACCGAGAAAGTCACCGAGGAGATCGTGGCGCGGCTGCGCAAGCGGCCCGAGGTACGGAGCGTGTTCGTCGACGGCGGCCGGGTGCCGCCGGGCCTCCAGGAGGTGCGCCGCGCCGCGCTGATCATCAACTACACGCCGAAGGCCGACCGCAAGATCACCCAGCGCGAGCTCGAACTGTCGATCGGCAAGGAGCTCGATAACGTTCCTGACATCAGGTTCTGGTTCCTCGACGAGAACGGCCTGCGCGCGATTTCGCTGGTCGTCACCGGTACCGACAGCAACATCGTCAACAATGTCGCCAGCGAACTCGCGACGCAGATGAAGCGGATTCCGATCATCGCCAACGTGATCTCGGAGACCGCGCTCGACCGGCCCGAGCTGCGCATCCGTCCGCGCGCCGAGCTCGCGGCGCGGCTCGGCGTCTCGACGGAAAGCCTGTCGCAGACCATCCGCGTCGCCACCATCGGCGATGTCGGTCCGGCGCTGGCAAAGTTCGACGCCGGCGACCGCCAGGTGCCGATCCGCGTCCAGCTCGAGGACAATGCGCGCAGCGATCTGCAGATGCTGGAGCAGCTGCGGGTGCCGCTCGGCCAACGGGGCGAGCGCGGCGGCGTGCCGCTCTCCGTCGTCGCTGACATCCAGCTCGACCAGGGCCCGACTAGCATCAACCGCTACGACCGCGAGCGGCAGGCCACCGTCGCGGCCGATCTCGTCGGCAACGCCGCGCTCGGCGACGCCACCAAGCTGATCTACGACCTGCCGGTCATGAAGAGCCTGCCGAAGGGCGTGAAGGTCAGCCCGTCCGGCGACGCCGAGAGCCTTGCCGAACTGTCCGACGGCTTCGCCACCGCGATCACCGCCGGCCTGATGATGGTCTATGCCGTGCTGGTGCTGCTGTTCGGCACCTTCCTGCAGCCGATCACCATCCTGTTCTCGCTGCCGCTCTCGATCGGCGGCGCGATCGGCGCGCTGCTGCTGACCGGCAAGCAGCTCACCACGCCGGTGTGGATCGGCATCCTGATGCTGATGGGCATCGTCACCAAGAACGCCATCATGCTGGTGGAGTTCGCGGTGGAGGCGATCCGCGACGGCAAGGCGCGCGAGGAAGCCATGATCGATGCCGGCATGAAGCGCGCCCGTCCGATCGTGATGACCACGATCGCGATGGCCGCCGGCATGATGCCGTCCGCGCTGGCGTTCGGCGCCGGCGGCGAATTCCGCTCGCCGATGGCGCTCGCGGTGATCGGCGGCCTGATCTTCTCGACCGCGCTGTCGCTGGTGTTCGTGCCGGCGATGTTCATGGTGATGGACGACATCGGCAGCCTGATCTGGCGCTTCGGCAAACGGTTCGTGGTCTCGCATGCCGACCACGAGCTGACCCCGAACGAGAAGCAGGCTGACGAGACCAAGCGGCCACCCGGCCCGCCGAACATGATCTCGCCCGCCGCGGAATGAGCTGAGGCTCGCCAGCGGTGCCGCCAAAGCAGGTGAAGCCGGGTTTGGCAGCAGTCGCGAAGGCCGCCGTCGCAGGGGGCACTGCCAAAATATCGAAAACAACCCCATGCAAAGTAGCCGGCGGCCGCCGGCGTTCGACACGGCAACTTGACTCGTCGGGCAAATCAGCAGTATTCTTCCATTATACAGAAATTGTGCAGATGCCCCGAGGCTATGGCATATGGGAAAGCCCTGGCGCGTCGCTTCCCTGCGGCCATCCGTCGCGACGCCCGCCGTTGAGTCCGCGGCCCCTCCAACACGTCGTCCCTGCCTAGTGCGCAATTGCGCACGGGAGCAGGGACCCACACGCCGCGGCGGACCTTGTTGCAGGGACTCGTCGCTCCAGCATCGCCCAACATTGGCAGTTGTGGTTATGGGTCCCTGCTTTCGCAGGGACGACCATGAGGATGGTTCCCGATTCAACGCGTCACACCGTGCGGTGTCATCACATGCGGGTGATTTGGTATTCCAGAGACTGCGGTGCTTGGGCCGAAGGGCCGCGGCGTACTGGATCGCCCGGTCGGAGCCGGGCGATGACAGCAGCGGACGAGGATATACGTCTTATTGCGCGGCGAAACTGTAGACCCTCATGGTGAGGAGCGCCGCTTGCGGCGCGTCTCGAACCACGAGGCCAAGCACCTGCGCGGCCAGCGAAGACGCCTATGGGATTGCCCTGCCGCAAACGGGAGAGGGCGGAACCAGTCCGCTGCAAGACCGATTCAATTGGTTTCATCAAGTTCTAGTAGAGTCTCGTGCGATAGGCCTCTTCCATCGCCTTCTCGGCGACCTCGACCTCGATCGCGGCGGTCTGTTCGGCGATGATCCGGCCGAGCGTCGGAAAGCTGTGGCGCTCGACCTGCGCGGCGGGATTCCAGAGCTTCGAGCGCATCAGCGCCTTGCCGCAGTGGAAGTAGGTCTCATCGACATGCACCTTGAGGCCGATGACCGGCGTGACGTTCTGCACCGTCAGCGGCGTCAACAGATCCGGCTCCTGCGAGATCTCGGCGCGCCCGTTGACGCGCAGCGTCTCGTTGATGCCGGGCACCATGAAGATCAGCCCGATCCCGGGCGACGCGATGATATTGCCGAACGTATCGACCCGGTTGTTGCCGCGCCGATCCGGGATCAGCAGCGTCTTGTCGTCGAGCACGGAGACGAAGCCCGGCGCATCGCCGCGCGGGCTGGCATCGGCATGCCCTTTGCCGTCGCTGGAGGCGATGACGAGGAACGGCGACAGCGCGATGAAGTCGCGGCAGAACTTGTCGAGATGGTAGAGCACCTTTTTCTCGGCGAGCGGGCTCAATTGCCCGAAATGCGCACGAAGATCCTCCTGCGATTTGACCGGCGGCTTGCCGCCTGCATTCTGGTCACCCATAGCGAACCTCCCGTTTGGTTTGTCTCAATTCGTTGAGCATGATCTTGTCGGAAAACCGCTTCGCACTTTTCCGGATCATGCTCTATCGACACCGCACCAGCTCGCGACGAAGAGGGCGTAAGCCTTGGTGACCTTCTTCAGCGAATCGAGCTGGACCCGTTCATTGAAGCCGTGCGCGTTCTCCATCCTGGCGCCGAAGCAGAATGCGGGAACACCATAGTCCAGGCCATAGAAGCGCGCATCCGTCAGCGCGGTGGAGGGAAAATCCGTCAGCTCGCGCCCGAACACGTGCTCGTAGACCGAGCCGAGGACGGCCTCGCTCTCCTGCACTTCGGTCGCTTCATAGCCCGGCGACAGGAAGCCGGACCAGACGATCTCGGGCGGATTGTTGGCGAGGAACGGATGGGCCCGGGCGGCCTTGGTCACGCAGTCGACGATCTCGGCCTGGCAGTCGGCGATTTTCCATCCCGGCAGGATGCCGATTCGGCAATCGACGTCGCACCAGGCCGGCACGCTGGAGGCCCAATCGCCACCCTTGATGATGCCGGGATTGAAGTTGAGCGGGTGATGCACCGCGCCGAAGTAACGATGCGACTTGGCGCGCTCGTTCCACTCCGCCTCCAGCGCGTCGAGATGGCCGATCAGATGATAGGCGGCGCGGATCGCGTTGGAGCCGGTGCCGGCGCGCGCGACATGGACCGGGATTCCGCGAACCCTGAGGCGAAACCAGATCACGCCGACCTGGGCGCGCATCAACCGTTCCTCGGTCGGCTCCGGCAGCAGGCAGGCATCGGCACGGTAACCTCGCTGCAACGTCGAGAGCGCGCCGAGACCGGTGCTCTCCTCCTCGATCACGGATTGCAGATGGATGCGGCCCTTCGGCGCAAAGCCCGCGGCCTTCACCGCATCGAGCGCGTAGAGCGCGGCAATGGTGCCCGACTTCATGTCGCCGGTGCCGCGGCCATAGAGCCAGCCGTCCTCGACCACCGGCTGGAACGGCGGCCGCTCCCACATGTCGAGCGGCCCGACCGGCACCACGTCGCAATGCCCCTGAAGGATCAGCGAACGCCCCTCCTCGCGCGCCGGCCGATAGGTGCCGACGACGGTCCGCGCGCGGGAGAAATCGGTCTCGACCGGCCCGTAGCCCGGCAGCGTCTTCAGCTCGTCCTGATTGATGACCCAGTCGTCGACCTCATAGCCGCGCTCGCGCAGCAGCTTCGCGAACATGTCCTGACAGGGACCTTCCTGACCGCGCGTGCTGGGAATCGACGAGAAGGCGATCGTGGTCGCGATCTGCTGCTCGAAGGCGGCGTCGACAGCCGCCTCGATGCGCTCGCGCGCGCCGGCCGGAAGGGGGACTGAACGGCTGTCGGTCATGAATTGATCCTTGCTGTGGGGCGTGCATCGGCCGCGGCCGCAAAGCCCGGCTGGTCGAAGAAATCGCGCCCGGGAATCGCGTCGAGCAGATCGCGAGTGTAGGCTTGGCGCGGCGCGGTGAACACGTCGGCGGTGGTGCCTTCCTCCACGATACGCCCCTTCTGCAGGACGATGACGCGGTCGGCGATCTCGGCGGCGATCCGCAAATCGTGCGTGATGAAGATCATCGCAAGCCGCATCTCCTGGCGCAACTCGGCGAGCAGCGCCAGCACCTGGGCCTGCACCGAGACGTCCAGCGCCGACACCGCCTCGTCGGCGATCAGAACCCGCGGCTTCAGCGCCAGCGCCCGCGCGATGCAGATGCGCTGGCGCTGGCCGCCCGAGAATTCGTGCGGATAGCGATCGGCGGCGGTCGCCGACAAGCCGACCCGCACCAGGAGCTTGTTCGCCTGCGCCATCGCCTCGGCCCGCGACGTGCCATACGCCATCGGGCCGCGCGCGATGGCATCGCCGACCTTCTGGCGCGGATCGAGACTGGCAAACGGATCCTGGAACACGATCTGGAGCTGGCGCCGCGCCTGGCGCAACGCCTCGCCACGCAGCTGCCGGAGATCCGCGCCGCCAAAGCGGATGGCACCGGCGTCAGGTTCGGTGAGCCGCATGATCATACGCCCGAGCGTCGACTTGCCGGAGCCGGATTCACCGACCACCGCAAGCGTCTCGCCCTCGTGCAGCGTCAGCGAGACGCCATCAGCGGCGATCACCTCGCGTGGCGGCTGCAGCCAGCCGCGCTTGACCCGAAAGGTCTTTTGCAGGCCGATGACCTCGAGCAACGGCTCGGGACGCACGATGGCCTCGTGGATGTCGGCGAGGCGCGCCTTCGGAACCGCGTCGATCAATTCGCGCGTATAGGCGGCCTGCGGATTGCGAAGCACCTCGCCGGCCGTGCCCTGCTCGACCACCTTGCCATGGCGCAGCACCACGACGCGATCGGCAACGTCGGCGACAACGCCGAAATCATGGGTGATCAGCAGCACGCCCATGCCGCGCTCGCGCCGGAGATCGTCGATCAGGCGCAGGATCTGGCGCTGGGTCGTGACATCGAGCGCGGTGGTCGGCTCGTCTGCGATCACGAGCGCGGGGCGGTTGGCCATCGCCATCGCGATCATCACGCGCTGGCGCTGGCCGCCGGAAAGCTCGAACGGGTAGCTCTTTTCCAGCAACCGCGGATTCGGCAGCCCGACCTGGGTCAGCAGCGCCAGCACCCGCTCGCGGACTTCGGTCACCGAGGGCGCAGGCCGCTGGTGCGCCAGGATCATCTCCTCGATCTGCCTGCCGACGCGCTTCAGCGGATTGAGCGAGGACAACGGCTCCTGAAAGATCATCGCAGCGTTGCCGCCGCGCAACTTGCGGAGGGCGCGGCCGTCGAGCTTCGACGGATCCTGCCCTGCGACCGTCACGGCGCCGGACGCGATGTCGACGCCCCGCGGCAACAGCGACAGCACCGCATGCGCGATCATCGACTTGCCGGAGCCGGATTCGCCGACCAGGCAAACCACCTCGTTTGGCCTGATTTCAAACGACACATTCTCGACCGCGAAGGGCCGGTCGCCCCCCTTGGGGAGCGCGATCGAGAGGCCCTCGACGGCAAGAACAGGCGCGCCGGACTGGATGGCTTCGCTCATGACCGGCGCCTCGAGACGCGCGGGTTGAGAACGTCCGACAGTCCCTCGCCGAACAGGTTGATCGCCAGCACCGTGACGAGGATGGCAAGGCCCGGAAACACGCTCATCCACCACGCATTCCGGATCACGGTGCGGCCCGCACCGATCATGAAGCCCCACGACATCAGATTGGGATCGCCGAGCCCCATGAAGGACAGCGCGCTTTCCAGCAGGATCGCAGTGGCAACCGTCAGCGACGTCACCACCAGGATCGGCGAGATCGCGTTCGGCAGGATATGGCCGAGCACGATGCGCCAGGTGCGTTCACCCTGGCACAGCGCGGCCTCGACGAATTCGCGGTGCCGCAGACGGAGGAATTCGGCGCGCGTGAGCCGCGCCAGCGGCGGCCAGCTCACCGCGCCGATGGTCAGGATGATCGTCAGCAGCGACGGATTGAAGGTCGCGACCAGCAGGATGGCCAGCACGAAGGCCGGAATGGTCTGGAACAATTCCGTCATCCGCATCAGCACCAGATCGATCTTGCCGCCGAAATAGCCTGACATCGCGCCGATCACGACGCCGATCGCCATCGCCGCGAGCGCCGAGGCGATGCCGATCAGGAGCGAGACGCGCGCGCCGTAGGCGACCCCGGCGGCGACGTCGCGGCCGAGCGTATCGCCGCCGAGCCATAATCCATCCTCGCCGGGCGGCGTGAACGGCGCGCCGACCATCTCCCAGGGCGAGACCGGAAATGCGATCGGCGCGATGATCGCGACGACAATAACGACGAGCAGCAGGACAAGGCCGATCATGCCGCTCGGATGACGCAGGAAGGCGCGCACCGTGTCCATCACGCCGCCCCCGTGGTCATGCGGGGATCGATCAACCGGTAGACCAGGTCGGTGAGCAGGTTGAGCGCGATCACGACGATCGAGAGGATCAGGAAGATGCCGAGCAGGACCGGATAGTCGCGCTGCAGCAGTGCCTCGAAGGTCAGGCGGCCAAGGCCCGGCCAGGCAAACACCGTCTCGATCACCACGGCGCCGCCGACCAGCGCGCCGGCCTGCATGCCGGCGACGGTGACGACCGGCACCAGCGCATTGCGCAGCATGTGGCCGACCACGATGCGCGCTCCGGACAAGCCCTTGGCGCGCGCGGTCTTGATGAAATCCTGCTGCGCGACCTCGATGATCGAGGAGCGCATCAGCCGGGCATAGATCGCCAGATAGATCGCCGCCAGCGACGTGACCGGCATGATCATGTGTTTCATGATGTCGAGCGCATGTTCGACCGGCGAGAGCTGGACGTTGATGGTCTCGTAACCGAACGGCGGCAGCCAGCCGAGCGTCACCGAGAACACCAGCACCAGCATCAGGCCGAGCCAGAACACCGGCGTCGCGTAGAGCACGAGCGAGAGCACGGTGAACACCGTGTCGAGCACGCTGCCGGCCGCGAGCCCGGCCAGCGCGCCGAGCGCGGTGCCGATCAGGAGCGCGAGGCAGAAGGCCGTCACGGTCAAGAGAAGCGTCGCCGGAAGCCGTTCGAGGATCAGATCGACGACCGGACGGCGCTGGCGGTAGGAATAGCCGAGGTCGAGCCTGACGACGCGGCCGAGGTGGCTCGCAAGCTGCACGAAATACGGCTTGTCGAGGCCATATTCCTTGCGCAGATCGTCGAGCAGCTTCGGATCGGACGCGCCGGATTGCCCGGCCATGACCTGGGCCGGATCGCCGGGCGCGGCCCGCACCAGCACGAAGTTGAACGTCGCGATGACGAGGATCACGGCGACGAGTTGGGCGATGCGGCTGACCGCCTGAAGTCCGATCGCCGCTGCGCTCCCGAGCCGGGTCACGATTTGTAGACCGACCCGAAGGTTTCGTGCGAGCCGATGCCCGTCGTCACGATGTTCTTGAACGCCTTGTCGTAGATGATGGGATATTCGATCTCGAGCGTCCAGGCCACCGGCACGTCCTCGACCAGGATCTGCTGCACCTTGGTGTAGAGCTCCTGGCGCTTGGCTTCATCGAGCGTCACCGCGGCTTCGTCGAACAGTTTGTCGACTTCGGGATTCGAATAGCCTTGCGTGTTGGAGAACAGGATGCCCTTCTTGATGTTCGACGAAATATAGGTGCGGGCGACGCCCAGCGCGGGATCGCCGAGCTGGTAGAGCAGATTCTGGGTCATCTCATAGTCCCAGTTGCCGACCTTCTCGGCCCATCCGGCCATGTCGGTGCCGACAAGCACGAGGTCGATGCCGACCCGCGCGAAGCTCTGGCGGAAGAATTCGCCGGCCCGCTGATAGGACTCGCCATAGGGCGGCACGATATATTTGATCTCGGCGCGCTTGCCGTTGGCGCCAGGCTTCAACCCCATGTCGTCGAGCAGGGCCTTGGCCTTGTCGACCGAAAACTCGTAGCGCTTCACGTTCGGATCGTAGAACCGCGTCTTCGACGAGATCGGTCCGGTCGCCACCTTGGCATTGCCGAAATAGACCCGCTTGCTGAACGCCTCGCGATCGATCAGGTGCATCACCGCCTGCCGGAACCGCTTGTCGTTCATCGGTGCGATGCGGTTGTTCATTTCGAGCCACTGATGCGGCGCGAAATACTCGTAGCCCATGGTGGTGAATTCGAGGCTCTTTTGCGCCTTGAAGCGCTGGACGTCATAGAATTCGACGTCGGACCATTGCACGAGCTGCACCGTGCCGTTCTCGAGCGCCAGCGCGCGCGAGGCCGCATCCGGAATCACGCGGTAGACGATTTCGTCGAGATAGGGCTGGTCCTTCTGATAGTAGCCGTCGTGGCGGACGAGATGAACATGCGAGCCGCGCACCCACTCCTTCAGCTTGAAGGGGCCGGTGCCGATCGCCTTGTCGTTCTCCGGGTTCTTGCGATAGTCGGTGCCGTCATAGATGTGCTTGGGCACGATCGGGGCGGACGTGCAATCGAAGCAGCCGATGAAGGGCGCGAACGGCTGCTTCAGTTTGAACACCACGGTGAGCGGATCGGGCGTCTCCGCCGACGCCACGCGGGCGAAGTTTTGCCGTGCGCGCGGATGCGTCTCCACCAGCAGCTTCATGCAGCTGAAGACCACGTCCTCCGAGGTCATTGGCTTGCCGTCGTGGAAGGTGATGCCCGGAAACAGCTTGAACGTATAGGTCAGGCCGTCGGGCGAGACTTCCCAGGACTGCGCCATGCCCGGCATCGGCTTGAGATCGGCGCCGTATTTCAGCAGGCCTTCGTAAATCTTGCCGCCGAGCGTCAAGGTCGGCTGCTGCTGGTTCAGCGCGGTCACCAGAACCGGCGGTTCGGGCTGGATGATGGTGTTGAGCGTTCCACCGCGGGTCTGGCCCGCCGCCCGCGTGATGCCGAACGGGATGGCTGCACCGCAGGCCAGCATTGCCTTGGTGAATTCGCGTCTGTTCATCGGACCTCTCCGTCTCCGCGCTCTCACATTCGATTTCGGCGAATGCCGCGGGGTGAGGCATTGTTGCCAAACGCCATAGCCCGCGCTACCTGAAGGGGGACAACAACCATCGCGATCGGGCCAAGTGGCCCGGAAGATGCATGAGCACCCTGCGAAAACGACGATCGATCAGGAGCTCACGACACTTGAAAGTCGCAGCGCGACGAAATGACACCACCGACTTGCGCGTTTGCCGCAAGCAATCGGGTCCCGCAGCGGCCGCGCACTATGCCGGGCAGCTGCAACAGGTCGAACGGCCGCTCGCGGCGATGGCGGCCTCCTATCCGAACGAAAGCACCAGCGCACGACACGCGCACCGACGCGATCAGTTCATCCTGCAGACCGCGGGCGTGACCTCGATGATGACCGAGCGCGGCCATTTCGTCGTGCCGCCCGGCCACGGTCTGTGGATTCCGGCCGGCGTCGCGCACCAGTCGCGGGCTTGGGGCGAGGTCGAGATCCAGACCATCTATGTCACGCCTGACCGCATCAGGAATGCTCCGGCGACATGCCGCCTGATCAGGGTCTCCGCGCTGGTCGAAGCGTTGATGGAAGAAGCGGTGCACATGCCGACCCGTTACGATCCGGAAGGGCGCGACGGCAGGCTGGTCGATTTCCTGCTCGACGAGATCGGCAGGATGCCGGAAGTGTCGCTGCATGTGCAGGTGCCGCCCGATCCACGGCTCGCCGCGATCTGCGAAGCCGTGCTGGTCGATCCGAGTTCCGATCTCACGCTCGACGAATGGGCCGATCGCTGCCAGCTCAGCCGGCGGACGCTGACACGTCTGTTCCGGCGCGAGACCGGCCAGAGTTTTGCGGCCTGGCGCCAGCGGGTGCGGCTGCTCGAAGCGCTGGCGCGGCTCGGCGCCGGCGAGGCCGTCACCTGCGTTGCGCTCGACGTCGGCTATGAAAGCCCGAGCGCTTTCGCCGCAATGTTCAAGCGTGAGCTCGGCGCCGCGCCGCGCCAGTATCTGCGCTGGGCCGATCCCGAAGTGGTGTTGAGGTAGGCTGATTCGCGTCACGCATCTGCCGGAACGCAAAACCCCTGCGGTCAACGGGAGAGACCGCAGGGGTTTGCAGGTGGATGGCGTGAGGCCAGCAAAGGCTGGGTGTCACCCCAAGGACCGGCGGCCGGATGAAAGCGGTACCGGCCTCATCATGCAAGCACGTCTTTTAGGCAGGAGTGCGTCAACATTCGCGAGCAGCGCGCGCGAAAGAATCGGATCTTCCCGCGCGCGTTGCATGCGGTCCGCTTCAGTCGTTGCGCGCAACCGCCGTCAGCTTGGTCATGTTGTGCAGCATGATCCGGCCGCGTTGCAGGTCGACGATGCCGTCCCTGCGCCAGGTCTGCAGCTGCCGGTTGACGCTTTCGCGCGCGGCGCCGACGAAGATGCCGAGCTGTTCCTGCGAGATGTGCACCTCGGAACCGAAATCCTCGGCCAGCGCGCACAGCCGCCGTGCGAGGCGGACCGGCAATGGCTGCAGCACGGATTCTTCCATCCGCTCGCTCTGCCATCGGATGCGCTGGCACAGCAATTCGATCAGCCTGACCGCAACCTTCGGCTCGCGCTCGAGGAAGCCGAGGAAATCCTGCCGCCGCAACACGAACAATTCGCTGGGCTCGCCCGCGGTCGCATCCGCGGTGCGGTCCTGACCGTCGAGCACGGCGACTTCGCCGAACAGGTCGCCGGATCCCATGAAGTTCAGTGTGAGCCGGCTGCCGTCGGAGGCACCGGTCTCGATCCGGATCTGGCCACGGCGGACCCCAAACAGGGCATCGCCGGGATCGCCTTTCTGGAACAGCACCTCACCGGTCGCGAGCTGCTGGGTGTGGCAGAGGCCGGAAAGCCGCTGCAATTCGTCCGCACCGAGATCGGCGAACATCGGATTCATCTTCAGAATGACCGCAAATTCGGCCTGTTTGCTCATTGTACTGCTGCCTTCCAAATCCATCCGAGCCGATCCCCTGACGCCCGGTTAGCAAAAATCACCCTCATAAGAGTGTGGGAGAGGTCACATAAGTTCATGCGGTAACGGATTATTTTTCCGGTCATTGGAGCCAGATCCCGCTTGCGGGATAAACTCGTGTGATCGGCCGTGACTTTCTGCAACGGAACCCCGCTTGCCGGCCTGGAACAACGACATGAGAGCACTGAAATTCGCCGGGGCCGCCATCGCTGCCGTGATCGTGATCATCGCGCTGGTCGCAGCGGTCGGGATCCCGTCCTCGTTCCTCACATCTGCGATCACCGATCAGGTCGAGCGCGAGACCGGCTACAAGCTCACCATCAATGGCGGCGCCAAGATAGGCCTCTGGCCGAGGGTCAATCTGACGCTGAGCGATGTCGTGTTGCAGGACCCGCGGGGGCGCGACGTCAACAACCGGTTCGCAGCCGCTAGCGTCGGGGCCGAGATGACGTTGTCGAGCCTGTGGTCGGGCCGGCCCGACATCACCGACCTTTCGATCGTCAAGCCGGTGATCAATCTGCCGCTGCAGCGCGAGCGCACCCGCGACCACAATCCGCCGGCGAAATCCTCCGCGTCCGATGGCGGCGGCATCACGATCCGGCATGTCAGCATCACCGGCGGAACCATCGTGCTCTCCAATGTGCGCGACCGGGTCGAGAACCGGGTCGAGACGCTCAACGCGGACGCGACCATCGGCGACGACCGCAAGATCGTCGTGACGGGTGACGCACACGCCGGCGACAAGCCGCTGAGGTTCGAGATTCGCGCGACCGCGCCGCAAGCGCTGGAGCGTCAGAGCGTGCCGGCCGAATTCAGCATCGATGCGCCCGGCCTGTTGCCCGCGGCGATCAAGGCAAATGCGGACGCGCGGTTGAACGGCACGGTGGTGATGTTCAACGGCGTGTCCGGCACGCTCGGCGATGGCGGCTTCACCGGTTGGGCCTCGGTCGATTTCGCCAGCAACAAGCCGCTGGTGAAGCTCGATCTCGACTTCCAGCGCATTGCGATCGCGATGCCGCCGGGCCAGTCCGGCTCCACGCAGCCGCTCGGCACCAATACCTGGAGCAACGCGTCGATCGACCTTGCCGGGCTCAACTATGTCGACGCGCAGGCGCGCATCTCGGCGGCGGAGCTCGTGATCGGCGACGGCCGCTTTGCGCAGGCGGCAATCGATGCATCCATCGACAGCGGCGTGCTGAAGGGCCGGCTCGCCAATCTCGGCGCCTATGAGGGCACCGCCGATGCCGACCTCACCATCGACGCGCGAGCTACGAATCCAACCTACGCGCTGCGGCTCGACCTCGCCGGCGTGCGCGCGCTGCCGGTGCTGAGGAGCCTTGCCGAGTTCGACAAGCTCGACGGCAAGATGCAGGCCAAGATCGCGCTGACCTCGCAAGGCGGCAGCGAGCGCGCCATCGTCGGCAATCTCGCCGGCACGGCCTTCGTCGTGTTCCAGGACGGCAAGATCCTCGGCCTCAACGTGGCGCAGATGATCCGGAGCCTCACCAGCAGCACGTTGTCGGGCTGGCAGGAGAGCCAGGAATTGTCGACCGATCTCAGCCAGCTCTCGGCCTCGTTCAAGGTCGACAAGGGCCAGGCCGTCACCACCGATCTCAATCTGATCGGCCCGCTGGTGAAGATGACCGGGGTCGGCACCATCGACCTCAACACGAGGCAGATCGGATTCCGCGTCGAGCCGCAGCTCGTGATGACCACCGAAGGCCAGGGCCGCACCGGCAATCCGGTCGGCCTCGGCATCCCCGTGATGCTCGAGGGGCCCTGGGTATCGCCGCGGATCTATCCGGAGCATCCTCGACAATCCGCAGGCGGCCTATGCCAAGCTCAAGGAGATGGGCAAGGGCCTGTTCGGGGCGAACGGCCAGGGGCTGAGTGAAGGCCTCAACGGGCTGACCAACCTGCTCAACGGCGTGCAGGGCGGCGCGCAGCCCGGCACCGGCCAGCCACCCGGCGGCGGCGCCGGCCAGAGCAACCCGCTCGGCGGGCAGCTTGGCGACACCATCGGCAATTTGCTGCAGCAGGGCCTCTCCACCCTCAATCAAGGCAACGCATCGCGGCCGAGCCGCAGCCTGGCCAAGCCCGAGGCGGACGCGCCGCCGGCCGCCGATCCGGCTCCGCCACCGCCCCCTCCGCCCGGCGAGACCGCCGAGCAGCACGACAGTCCGGCGATGAAGGACGTGCTGCGTCAGCTGTTCAATCGCTGATATTCCCGGACATCCCCCGCCAATATGAAGGGATAACCATGCGGCCCGAGCGGCCGCCCCGCCTCGCCGATCCGTGCTAAACAGCGGCGGATCATGCGGCGCACCCGATTGATGCGAGGGGGCGGACGAGGCTGGATGAACGCGGCTACGGACAAGGGCAAGAACTGGTTCCTGCGCGGCGGCCTGTTCGCCAAATATGTCCTCGCGCTGGTCGGCCTCGTCGTGTTCGTGCTCGCGGTCAACGGCGCGCTCGAGACCTGGATCAGCTACCGCGGCATCAAGGGCACGCTGACGGACGCGATGAGCGAGAAGGCGGATGCCACCGCCAAGCGCATCGAGCAGGCGATCTCCGACCTCGAGCGCCAGATCTCCTGGGTGACCCGCGCCTCCTCCAACACGATCGAGTTGCGCCGCGCCGACTACGCGCAATTGCTCGGCCAGGTGCCGGCGGTGAGCCAGCTCACCCTGATCAGCGGCCAGGGCCGCGAGCTGCTGCGGCTGTCGCGCCAGACCACCACCGTCAACTCCAACGCCGACTTCTCCCGCGATGGCAGATTCACCGAGACCATCGCCCGCGGCACCGCCTATGCGCCGGCGTATTTTCGCGACGGGCGGCCGTTCATGTCGATCGGCGAGCAGCATTCCGGCTTCAATGCCGGCGTCACCATGGCCGAGATCGACCTGCGCTTCCTCAATGACTATTTCGGCGATTCCCAGGTCGGCCGGCTCGCTCATGCCTATGTCGTCGACGGCAAGGGCCGCGTGCTGGCGAGCTCGTCGAAGGGGCCCGAGGTCGGCAAGGACCTCGCCGCGCTGCCGCAGGTCGCTGCGGTGCTGTCGCCGAGTGGCAGGCCGATCGCCTCCGGCAAGGATGTCGACGGCAACGCGGTGCTGACGACAGCAACGGCCGCGCCGAACCTCGGCTGGCACGTGTTTGTCGAGCAGCCGACCGCGCAGGCGCTGTCCCCGATCCGCGACCAGCTGGTGCGCATTGCGCTCTTGATCGCGCTCGGCCTCGTGGTCGCGATCATTGCCGGCACGATCCTGGCGCGGCGCATGCTGGAGCCGATCACGGCGCTGCGCACCGGCGCGCGGCGGTTAGGGGCCGGCGACTTCGGCCATCGCATCGAGGTGAAGACTTCGGATGAGCTGGAGGAGCTCGCCGGCCAGTTCAACAGCATGGCCACCCAGCTTGCCGAGACCTATTCCGACCTCGAGGCCAAGGTGAAGGAGCGCACCCACGACCTCGCGCAATCGATCAACGAGCTGAAGGTGCTGGAGGAGGTCGGCCGCGCCGTGGCGTCCTCGCTCGATCTTGCCGCCGTGCTGCCGACGGTCGGCGCCCGCGCGCTCGAGATCACCCACGCCGACGCCGTGCTGATCTATGGCTATGACGCGGCACGGCGCACGTTCAACCTGACGCAATCGATCGGCATCGCCAGCGGAGCCGAAGGCCATCGCGCGATCGATGCGGCGAACAGCCCGCTCGGCGAGGCTGCCGCGAAGGGCGAGCCGCTGGCGTTTCCCGATCTCGCGGCAAGTCCCGATTATCCGCCCGATCATCCGCTGCGCGATGTCGTGGTCGGCGCCGGCTTCCACTCGGTGCTTGTGGTGCCGCTGGTCGACCAGCAGGGCGTGCTCGGCGCGCTGGTGGTGCTGCGCAAGGCGGCCGGCGATTTCCCGTCGAGCCTGATCGGCCTGATGAAGACCTTCGCGCATCAGGCGGTGCTGGCGATGCGCAACGCGCGGCTGTTCACCGAGGTCGACCAGAAGAGCCACGCGCTGGAAGCGGCCAACGCCACCGTGCGCGAGCAGGCCGACAAGCTTCGCGAGCAGACCGAAGCGCTGAAGGACTGGAACAAGTCGCTGGAGCAGCGGGTCGAAACCCAGCTCGGCGAGCTCGAACGGGTCCGGCGGCTCGAGCGCTTCCTGGCGCCGCAGGTGGCGCAGCTGATCGCCTCGTCAGACAATCCCGAGGGCCTGCTCGACAGCCATCGCCGCGAGGTCACCGTCGTATTCTGCGACCTGCGCGGCTTCACCGCCTTCACCGAGGCGACTGAGCCGGAAGAGGCGATGAACGTGCTGCGCGAATATCACGCTGCGCTCGGCAAGCTGATCTTCAAATACGAAGGCACGCTCGACAAATATGCCGGCGACGGCGTGATGATCCTGTTCAACGCGCCGATCCAGCTCGCCGACCACACCGCGCGCGCCGTGAAGATGGCGGTGGAGATGCGCGACACGGTCGGCCCGCTGACCGAGAAGTGGCGCAACCGCGGGCACAGCCTCGGCTTCGGCATCGGCATTGCGCTCGGCTATGCCACGCTCGGCCAGGTCGGCTTCGAGCAGCGGCTGGAATACGCCGCGATCGGCAGCGTCACCAACCTCGCCTCCCGCCTGTGCGGCGAAGCCAAGGCCGGCCAGATCGTGGTGAGCCGCCGCGTCTACGGCATGGTCGAGGCTTGCGTCGACGGCCGCGCCCTCGACGACCTCGTGCTGAAGGGATTCAATCATCCCATCCTCGCCGCGGAGATCCTGAGCTGGAAGGGCGAACGATCAGCGGAAGCGGCGGCGGAGTAAGCCCGGCTCTCTCCCCACGTCGTCCCGGCGAAAGCCGGGACCCATAACCACCGCTATTCGTGATGAGAGGGATCGCGGCCCCAGCCTCGCGCCACAACCACCATTCGGGGTAATGGGTCCCGGCCTGCGCCGGGACGACATCGAAGATGTGGCCGCGTCCGCCGATCAGCGCGCGTCGTCGCACGCGCCGGCCAGCGTCCACCACCTCCCGCCGCACGTTCGCGATACGCCCCTCTTGCCGGGCGGGACTACTCACCATCCAGTGAATCTGACTGCGCGCGCAATCACGATCACGACCTCCTCCACCCCTCCACAGGAATAACCCCTCCCCCGCCTCGCTCGCGTCATGACGGGCGCGTGCGAACGCGCGTCCGGCGATAACAAGAACACGCAGGATGGGTTTGATGACGGGTTTGGATGGGACGCACGCGGCGGCGTCGGTGGTGGCGCTGCATTGCTCGCTGGGGTCGGGACGGCAATGGACCAAGCTTGCGGCCGCGCTCGGCGGCGACAGGTTCATGGCGCCGGATATTTCCGGCTATGGCGTTGCCGCCTGCGGGCGCGACTGGCCGCGGACGCTGGATGGCGAGATCGCGCGGCTCGAGCCCTGGCTCGCCAAGGCCGACGGGCCGATCCATCTGATCGGGCATTCCTATGGCGGGGCGATCGCGTTTCGGCTGGCGACCACGTCGCCTTATGCGCAGTACATTCGCAGCCTGACGTTGATCGAGCCCGTCCTGCCTACGCTGCTTCGCGACACGCCTGCCGACGCGCGGCTCTATGATCGCTTCGCGCGGATCGCGCAGGTCGTCTCAAAGGATATTGTCGACGGCGCCGTGCTGGAGGCGGTCGAGGCGTTCACCGCGTTCTGGGCCGGCTCCGGCCCGCGCGAGCAGTTCTCGCCGAGCGGGCGGCTGCGGATGATCGAGCAGGCCGACAAGCTGCCTTGCGATTTCAACGCCGCGCTCGATCTTGACGGGGTGGCGGAAGCCGCGCGTGCCTTGAAGGTGCCGACGCTGCTGATCTCGGGCGGGCTGTCGCCCTATGTGACCCAGCGCATTGTCGCAAAACTCGCCGCGCTGATCGATGGCGCCGAGCTGCGGCATCTGCCGGGTGCCGGCCACATGCTGCCGGTGACGCATGCCGATCGGGTCAACCCGGAGATCCTGCGGCACATCTGGCGCGCCCAGGAGCTGGCGAAGCTGGAGCTGGCGGCGGATGCGGGACCGGCCGACGCAGCGCAGCCGGCTGGCTCGGCCAGGCGGCATCTGGTATTCAGGAGGCCCTCATTTTGGGAATAGTTTGCCGATGATTTTGCCTCGCACGCGCGCCTCAGCCCTCGCCGCCTCCGCGCTGCTCGTGCTCGCAGCCTCTCCTGCGTCTGCCGCGGGCGAAGCCGACGCCGCGCCGAAGGGCGCGGCAGTGACGGTGCTGAAGGCCGCAAAGTTCTGCTTCGGCAATATCGTCGAGGTTTCGGGCATCGTGCTGCCGCGCGACGAGCAGCAGATCCGGCCCGACCGTTTTGGCTTGAAGGTGGCGGAGGTGCTGGTCGATCCCGGCGACACTGTCACCGCAGGGCAAGTGCTGGCGAAGCTGACCGACGGCGCCAACTCGGTCAACGTCACGGCGCCGGTGGCGGGCACGATCTCGGCGTCGTCGGCGATCGTCGGCGCGCCGGCATCGGGCAAGGACGCGCTGTTCTCGATCATCGCCAAGAGCGAGTACGACCTGGTCGGCATGGTGCCGACCCGCGACATCGCCAAGCTGAAGACCGAGCAGACGGCGCAGCTCAAGATCCTCGGCGCCGGCGATCTCGACGGCAAGGTGCGGCGGATCGCGCCGACGGTCGAGCCGAACAGCCAGCTCGGCCAGGTGTTCATCGGCATCGGCGCGAACAAGCGGCTGCTGGTGAATTCGTCCGGCCGCGCCCAGATCAAGACCGGGCAGAGCTGCGGCGTCGCGGTGCCGCTGACCGCGATCCTCTATTCCACCGCCGGCACCGTGGTGCAGGTGGTGCGCGGCGGCCGCGTCGAGACGCGGCGGGTCGAGACCGGATTGATGTCGGCGGGACAGGTCGAGATCCGCGACGGCATCCAGGAAGGCGACATCGTCGTCGCCCGCGCCGGCGCGCTGCTGCGCGAGGGCGACCCGGTGCGGCCGGTGGGTGCGAGCGCGGATGCGAAGTAGGTTCATCCATACTGTCGTCCCGGGCAAGCGAAGCGCGACCCGGGACCCATAACCACGAATGCGCCAATAGGATTGCGCTGGGGCCACGGCGCGGAGCCACAATAACCGGTCGTGGTTATGGGTCCCGGCTTTCGCCGGGACGACGTGGGGAAAGAGCTAGGACTTTCAGCCGCCGAGCTTGATGTCTTCCAGCAGCGAGGACGACACGCTCGGCACCTGCTCGCCTTCGCTGGCGCGCGAGATCGCGACGCGGGTCTTGTTGAAGGCGGTTTCGGCGCCGGCCTGGGCGTTGAGGTTGTTGAGTAGCTCGGAGACCAGCACGCTGTTCGGCGCCTTGCTGTCGTCGGCGACTTTGCCCGGCGTCGCCGAGCTCAGCACGATGGTGTTCTCCGGCGGGCTGATCGGCGCGAGACCGTGCGAGAACGCGCGGAAGCGGCGCTCATAGGGATTGCGGCGCGAGGCGTCGAGCACGACGAGCTTGGCCTTGGCGCCGCGCTCCTTCATCGCATCGAGCACGGACTCGACGCTTACGCCGGTGCGCTTGACGTCGGCTTCCTTCCAGATCGTGGCATCGACCGGGATCATGTAGCTTTCACGCCCCACCTGCACGCCGTAGCCGCCGAAGAACAGCATCACGACGGTGTCGGGACGGATCTTGGCCTTCATGCGCTCGACCGCGCGGAACATGTCGTCCTTGGTCGCATCCTCGACCACGTCGACGTCAAAGCCCTCGCGGCGCAGCGCCGTCGACAAGGTGCGGGCATCGTTGATCGGCTGGGCCAGCGGCGCCGCAGCGTCCGGATAGTGGCCGTTGCCGATGATCAGCGCGAGGCGGGAGGTGCCGGTCGGAATGCTGCCGGTCTGCTCTGAGGTGACGGCTCCGACCGCCCCCTTGGCGACATCGAGCGTCCGCTTGTTGAGCGCGGCATGGGCGCCAATCGCCAGCGACACCGTGCCGGCCACCGCCACGCAGACGGCGATGGTGCGGCGGGAAATGCGAAGCTGCCTAAGGTCCATAGCGTTCCTAAGTCCCAATTCTTATCCCGATGGCGCTCAAGCGAAGATCGCGCCAGTTAGTCGCGTCAAAGACGTTCAGGTTTAATGGGGTTGAGGTGTGTGTGCCGTTGAATTGAACTCAATTTGCGGCGCCGCAACAAACGCTCCTTTAACCCGGACGGCCGCTCGGGGCAACCCGAATTGCCGCATGCTGCCGCCCGGCAGAGGCCATTGACGCCGTTAAAATCCCGTTACGTGATCTTAGTCACATTTGTGTTTTGTGGCGATTCATGTAGCTTTCCAAAGGCTTGCGAGTTTGGGGCAGAGCGACTGGAAACACCGTCGGGCGGCGGCGTTAACCGGTTCCTCGGGAAAGGGGATTCTTTGAGCTTCTTGGGCCTTCACGAGATCGCAGGCGCGGTGTGCCGGTCGCTGACCGTCAAGAAGGACGGCCCGTCGCTGTACGAGGTCTGCGACCCCGTGCTGCAGGCCTATCGCGGCGGCGATGCCCATCTCGGCAAGTTCTACCGGACCGCGCTCGGCAATCCGCCGCTGCGCGCGCTGCTCCGCCGCACCGGCCTGCCCGCGCTCAACGATCCAGACCGCGTCGCCGGCCTGCGCGCGGCGCTCACCGCGGCGCGCGACGTCGAGGCGCCGGACTGGGCCGCGATCGGCACGCCGATCGCAGCGTTGATGGACGGTATTGGCGTGCGCCACCCGGCCCCGCCGCCCGCGACCGCACCTAGCCGCCCGCCGGAGATCGCCGAGATCGACCGCGTGATCCGCCTGACCGGCGCGCATCTGTTGCTCTCGTTCGGCAAGAACGGCTTCATCCCGACCTATGCCGCCTTCAATTTGATCGGCGACCCCGACGTCGGCGGGCGCGAGTTGCTGATGGCGCTGACCGGGCTGAACGCGCGCGGCTACAAGAACTCGACCTTGCTGTTCAATCTGGCGCGCATCTTCATCGCGCATTCGCCGGCGCGCGCGCTGATCAACCCGGCCTGGCGCGGCATCGCCGAGCCGATGTGGGAGCCGGTGCAGATCCGCCACCGCTCGGCCTATTACGATGCCTTCTTCACCGAGGCGCTGCTCGGCTTCGTCGAGACCGGGCTCGCCGCGCCGGATGAAGCGAGCGCTGCGCGGCGCGCGATCGCCGACATGGTGGACTTTTGCCTGAAGACCAGCGCCGAGGAGGTGCCGTCGCATGACGGCTCGACGGTGAAGGTCATCACCGCGCTGGCGCCGGGGCGGCATCCGCGCTTCTCGCGCTTCTTCGCCCAGATCAAGCAGGATCTCGGCTTCGGCATCTATGTGCCGGACTGCGACACCACGGCCTGCTCGTTCTCGGCCGCGACCCAGGCCGGCTCCGACGATCCGATCCTGCAGCAGCCGCTGCTCGACTTCTACCGCGGCTACCAGGTGCGATCGGGCGCCAACGAGCCGCGCGTCACCGTGCCGCTCAACGATAACATCGATTACGATGGCGGCGTCGTCACCTGGATCGACAATCTCGCCGGCGAGCGGCCCTATGGCAACGACCTCGATCCGACGCTGAACCTCGACATCCTCGAGGTCTCGTTCCGCAACCTCGCCCGCTGGCAGATCATCGAAACACCGCAGCGGCTGGAGACGGTGCATCGCATCATCGCCTTCCAGAAACATCTGGTCGAAAGCGGCGCGTTCAAAAATCCGCGCTCGCACATCTACTATCTGCCCGAGCTCTATTCGGCCTATTTCGGCCGCTGCTATGCCGCCTTCGTCGCGCTGCCGCTGGCGGCGCAGCGCATCATCGATCCCGGCAACGTGTTCGCGCTGATCCGCGCCCGCGTGCTCGGCTATGTCACTCACGAGCTGATCGCCCACGAGATGAACCCGTTCGACGCCGCGCTGGCGCTGATGGCGCTGGCGCATCTTGGCGCCGAGGTCTCGACCTTCACGCCGGCGCTGCACTGCATCGTGCAGGGCCTCGGCGAGGGCGGCCGAAAGGGGCCCTACCGGGCCTATGAGTGGAATAAGATGAAGACGCCGACCCGCATCCTGGTCGGCGGCCCGGAGGTGACCTCGGCTTTCGTGCTGATGGCGCTTGCGCTGGCGAAGCGACGAATGGCCGCGGTGTAGGTGTAGGATGGGTAGAGCCAACGGGTCCGCGCAACGCGCGGCCCGATGATAAACTCAGCGAAACCCATCAATATTGTCCGCGTCGTGAGATGATGGGTTTCGCTACGCTCTACCCATCCTACGAACCGACGAAGACGAACGGCGCATTGATAGCCGGATGACGCGAAGTTGAAACTGACGGAAACGCAACAGCACTGGCACGGTTGCCCAATTGCCCGCACAATCGTTGGGCACTGACCACTGCACGCCAAAAGCCATTTGAACGATAAGAACCTGGCCGGGAACGCCGATGTTCAAGACGCTGCTCACCGCGGGCCTGCTGCTCTCGCTGCCGACGCTGGCTGCCGCCGCCGACATCACCGGCGTGCCGAAGATCCGCGACGGCGACCAGCTCATGATCGGCAGCGTCCGCATCCGGCTCGCTGGCATCGACGCGCCGTCGACCGACCAGCTCTGCCTCAACACCAAGGGCGAGCGCTGGACCTGCGGCGTCGCCGCGCGCGACGAGCTGATCAAGCATGCCGGCAGCAAGACCTGGACCTGCCACGCCCGCTCGGTCGATCGCCGCGGCCGCACCATCGCGCGCTGCGAGGTCGACGGCGAGGACATCCAGAAATGGCTGGTCGCGAGCGGCTGGGCGCTGGCCTACACCCGCGCCTCGCATGACTACGAAGCCGACGAGAAGGCCGCGCGTGAGGCAAAAGCCGGGATGTGGCAGGGTGCCTTTATCGCGCCGTGGGACTGGCGGGTGCGCAACAAGAAGACCACCGTGCTCGGCGCGGTGAAGCCGCCGGACGGCGCCAACGCGATCCTGCTCGCCTCGGCCTCCGGCCCGGTGGCGCCCTCGCCCGATTGCACCATCAAGGGCAACGTCAACCGCTCCGGTGAATGCATCTTTCACCAGCAGACCAGCCGCTGGTACGCCAAGATCGAAATGAAGATCAGCAAGGGTACGCGCTGGTTCTGCTCGGTCGAGGAGGCCGAGGCCGCCGGCTGCCGCGAGACGCGGCGCTAGTCGGAAGTCTGATTGAATTGTAGCCTCATCGGCACCGCGCTCCCTCTCCCGCTTGCGGGGGAGGGTTTGGGGTGGGGGTGTCACCGCTTGCGACGCTCCTTATGAGGAGAAAGCCCCCACCCGGATTGCATCTTCGATGCAATCCGACCTCCCCCGCAAGCAGGAGAGGTGAAGGACCGCGGCATGAGCGATGTCGAGATCGATCCTCCTTCCGTGCGCCGGCGCAACCGCCTCCGGCAAGCGCAGATGTCATTGCTGTTCGTCCTGGTGATCTACCTGATCGCCGCCTATCTGCTGCTGCCGGCGCTGTGGACGCATTACGAGCATCAGAAGGGTCTCGCCAATCTGCCGATGGTGACGCGCACCGCGCAGGGCATTCCCGGCGATCCGATGAATGTCGGGCTGATCGGCGACAAGCGGGACGTGGTCTGCGCGATGCACGAGGCGGGCTGGTTTCCGGCCGATCCGGTGACGCTGAAATCCTCGATCGAGATCGTGGGCAGCGTGCTGCTCGATCGTCCCTACAAGGATGCGCCGGTGAGCAACCTGTTCTATCTCGACCGCCGCGAGGATCTTGCCTTCGAGCGGCCCGTCGGATCGAGCGCGGATCGCCGCAACCATGTCCGGTTCTGGAGGGTGCTCGATCAGGGCGAGGAGAAGCGTCCGGTGTGGCTGGGCGCTGCGACGCTCGACCGCAGCGTCGGCATCAGCCACTACACCGGCGCGGTGACGCATCACATCGCGGCCGACCTCGACGCCGAACGCGCGCTGCTCGCCACGGACCTCGAATCCGCCGGCATGGTCACCGCGAAATATCAGGTGACCGGCATCGGCCCGACCTTCAACGGCCGCAATGGCGGCGGCGACCTCTACTACACCGACGGCGAAATCTGGGTGCTGCGGCTGGTCGAGGCCTGCCGCAAGAACAACGGCACCGTCGAGCAGCTCCCGAGCCCCGCCGCGACCGAGTTCAAGGACCAGGTCTGGCGCGCGGTTGTCGAGGCGATCGGCAAATAGGGCCGTTGTGTCCCGCGGTTTTGGAAACGCTGGATTGCTTCGTCCTGCTCGCAATCGAAGCCGCGATGGAATATTCTCCGCACCTGACCCCTCACACGCATGATTTGCGTTGCTTTACCCAAAAGGAACAGGACGATGACCGTTCGCGCGGGCCGGGAATTTCTGGCCATCCCCGGGCCCACCACGATGCCGGATCAGGTGCTGCAGGCCATGCACCGCCCGGCGCTCGACATCTACTCCAACGAGATGGTCGAACTGACTGACAGCCTGCTGCGCGACCTCTCGAGGCTGTTCGCCACCCAGGGCAAGTCCTACATCTACATCTCCAACGGCCACGGCGCCTGGGAGGCGACGCTCTCCAACGTGCTGTCGCGCGGCGACAAGGTGCTGGTGCTGGAGAGCGGACGCTTCGCGATCGGCTGGGGCCAGGCTGCGGCCGCGATGGGCGCCGAGGTCGAGGTGCTGAAGGGCGACTGGCGCCGCGCGATCCGTCCGGCCGAGGTCGAGGAGCGGCTGCGGCGCGACAGGGAGCACACCATCAAGGCGATCCTGGTGGTGCAGGTCGACACCGCGTCGGGCGCCTATAACGACATCGAGGCGATCGGCAAGGCGATCAAGGCCGCCGGCCATCCCGCATTGTACATGGTCGACACCGTGGCCTCGCTCGGCTGCATGCCTTTCGAGATGGACAAATGGTATGTCGACGTCGCAATGAGCGGCTCGCAGAAGGGCCTGATGACGCCGCCTGGCCTCGGCTTCGTCGCCGCCAACGACCGCGCCTGGGACGCCCACAAGAAAGCCGATCTGCGCACGCCCTATTGGGACTGGACCGAGCGCGAGGGCTCGGAGCACTACCGCAAATATGCCGGCACCGCGCCGGTGCATCTGCTGTTCGCGCTGCGCGAGGCGATCAACATGCTGCACGCCGAAGGCCTGGAGAATGCGCATCTGCGGCATCGGCTGCTCGGCGAAGCCGTGCGCCGCGCGGTCGCCGTCTGGGCCGAGGGACAGGTGCTCGGCTTCAACATCACCGAGCCCGCCGAGCGTTCCAACACCGTGACGACGGTCACCGTGAAGGGCGCCGATCCCGCCGCGATCCAGCGCTACGCCAAGGAGAAATGCGGCGTGGTGCTCGGCACCGGCATCGGCGATTTGCAGGGCCAGGCCTTCCGCATCGCGCATATGGGCCACGTCAACGCGCCGATGATCCTCGGCACCCTCGGCGTCGTCGAGGTCGCGCTGACGGCGCTGAACATCCCGCACGGCAAGGCCGGCGCCGACGCCGCCATCCAGTGGCTCGGCGAGAACGTGAAGGCGTAGGCCGAGGCGGCCTGAGGTTTTAACCCGTCATCCTGAGGAGCCCGCCAAAGGCGGGCGTCTCGAAGGATCGACGGCCCCGCTCCCGCCGCGAGCGAATCGGAGTGCGCGGAAATAGCCGGGCCGTGCATCCTTCGAGGCTCGCTCCGCTCGCACCTCAGGATGACGGGATCGAGGTCGCGGAAAGGATAGATGCCTCTCCTTTTGACCGTGACTACGCTTGCCGCATGATCCGTGCATTGCGCGCGCGGGACTGGTGAAATGGGCATCTACGTCTACATGCTTCGCTGCGCCGACAACTCGTTCTATGTCGGCAGCGCTACGGGCGACGATCTCGCGCCGCGCATCGGACAGCACAACACAGGTGCTTTCCCAGGCTATACCTACAGTCGTCGACCAGTGGTCCTCGTCTGGTCAGAGTATTTCGATCGCGTCACTGACGGTATCGCTGCGGAACGGCAGATCAAGGGCTGGAGTCGAGCGAAGAAGGAAGCTCTGATTCGGTCGGATTGGGCCACGATCAGCCGACTGGCTCATCGACGCAGAACGACCCCTTCCCCGTCATCCTGAGGAGGCCGCGGAGCGGCCATCTCGAAGGATCGACGGCCGAGTTGCCGCCGCGAGAGAATCGGAGCACGCCGCGATATCTGGACCGTGCATCCTTCGAGACGCGCGCAAGGGCGCGCTCCTCAGGATGACGGAAGAGTGGTCGGGGATAACGCAACGAAAAGGTGCCACGACTTTTTGACGGGGCACGAACACTTTCCGTCGTCATCATTTTCCGCTTTACTGCCGGCAACAGCCGGGCATGGATCCCTGCGACACAACAAAATGGAGGGACCGCTTGGCATCGGTGGAATTGCGCGGCCTGGTCAAGCGGTTTGGATCGTTTGTCGCGGTTGATGATGTTTCGCTCACGATCGATCATGGCCAGCTGGTCTGTCTGCTCGGACCGTCCGGCTGCGGCAAGACCACGACGCTGCGGCTGATCGCCGGGTTCCTCGAACCATCCGACGGCGAGATCCGCGTCGGCGACCGCGCGGTGTCGTCGAAGGCGCGCACGCTGCCGCCCGAGCAGCGCAACATGTCGATGATCTTCCAGAGCTACGCGCTGTGGCCGCATATGACGGTGGCGGAGAACATCGTCTACGGCCTGCGCTTGCGCAAAATGGATCGCGACACCATCGCCAAAAAGCTCGCCGCGATCCTGGCCACAACCAAGCTGGAACCGCTGGCACAGCGTTATCCGGGCGAGCTCTCCGGCGGCCAGCAGCAACGCGTCGCGCTGGCGCGCGCGCTGATCGTCGGCCCTGAGACGCTGCTGCTCGACGAACCCTTGTCCAATCTCGACGCCAATCTGCGCGAGGAGATGCGGTTCGAGATCCGCCGCCTGCACGACGAATATCGCTACACCACGGTCTACGTCACCCACGACCAGTCCGAGGCGATGACCACAGCCGACCTGATCGCGGTGATGAATGCCGGCAAGATCGACCAGCTCGGCAGCCCTGAGGACATCTACGCGCGGCCGGAATCCGAATTCGTCGCGCGCTTCATCGGCGCCGCCAATGTGATCAAGGGCACCGCGCGCGATGCGAACCACGTGGAGTTCGCCGGCGCAACGCTCGAGGTGGTCGGCGCCACGCTGACGGCCGGCCAGAGCGCGCCGGTGGCGATCCGCCAGCATGAGATCCAGCTCGCGACGCAAGCACCCATCGCACAGCAGAACACACTCAAAGCCATCGTGACGCGGCAGGTCTATCTCGGCATGAATCGCGACTACATGGTGGAAACCGCTGACGGCACATCGCTGCGGGTGACCACGCCGACCGAAACCGCGGTCGAGAAAGGCAGCGAGGTGTGGCTGACCTTGCCGCCCGCGCGCTGCCGGGCGCTCGGCCGATAAGCAACAAGAAACGGAGCACCCCGATGCGGAAGCCGATTTCCAGACGCGATGTCCTGAAAGGCTCTGCGGCGCTTGCGGCAGGCACCGTGTTCGCTTCGCCCGCGCGCGCCGCCGCACCCGAGCCGGTCGCGATCACGCCCGATCTCGTCGCGGCCGCGACCAAGGAAGGCAAGCTCGTGTTCTATTCGTCGATGGACCTGCCGGTCGGCGAAAAGCTCGGCAAGGCGTTCGAGGCCGCCTATCCCGGCATCACCGTGCAGATCGAGCGCTCAGGCTCGGAGCGGCTGTTCCAGCGCGTGGCGCAGGAATTCGATTCCAACATCCACGCCGCCGACGTCGTCAACAGCGCCGATGCCTCGCATTTCATCCCGTGGAAGAAGAGCGGCTGGCTGATGCCGTTCGTGCCCGAAGACGTCGCCAAGCATTTTCCCGACAGTTATCGCGACCCCGACGGCATGGCCGTAACCACGCGGCTATGGCTGTCGTCGATCGCCTACAACACCAACCTGGTGAAGGCGGAGGACGCGCCGAAGAGCTTTGCCGACCTGCTCGACCCGAAATGGATGGGCAAGATGGTGAAGGGCCATCCGGCCTATAGCGGCACCATCATGACCACGACGTTCCAGATCGTGCGCGAGCTCGGCTGGCCGTATCTGGAGAACCTATCCAAGCAGCGCGTGATGCAGGTGCAGTCCTCGACCGATCCGCCGAAAAAACTCTCGCTCGGCGAACGCGCCGTGATGGCCGACGGCAATGAATATGGCATCGTGCTCTTGAAGGAAGCCGGACAGCCGGTCGAGCCGGTCTACCCGACCGAGGGCACGCCGACGATCTCGGGTCCCACGGGCATCTTCGCCGGCGCGCCGCATCCGAACGCCGCAAGGCTGTTCCAGGCCTGGCTGCACACCCGCGAGACCCAGCAATTCTTCGTCGACTTCACCGGCCAATATTCGCTGCACGCCCAGGTGCAGCCGAAGGCCGGCCGGCGCAAGCTTTCCGACATCAAGCTGATGAAGGAGGATCCGGCGGGAGTGGAAGCGATGACCGAAGAGATCAAGACGCGCTATGCGCGGCTGTTCAAAGTCTAGGACCCTCATGGTGAGGAGGCGCGAAGCGCCGTCTCGAACCATGCGGCCCCACTGGTGGCCTCGTCCTTCGAGACGCGCGTTCCGCGCTCCTCAGGATGAGGGGATAGAATGGATGCGCGGATAAGATGACCACAACCATCACCACCTCCCCGGCCCCAAGCTCCCGCATCGACTGGACACGCCCGGTGCTGTGGCTGTTCGCGGCAGTGCTCATCCTGCTGATCCTGCTGCCGCTGTCGTGGCTCGCGGTGTTTGCCTTCACCGACAAGAGCCGGCATCCGACGCTGCAGAACTTCGTCACGCTGTTCAGCAATCCCGATTTCCTCGATCCACTGCTGACGACCGCGATCATCGCGACCACGTCGGCGCTGATCTGCTGCATCGTCGCGGCGCCGATCAGCTGGCTGGTGTCGCGCACCGACATGCCGGGGCGGCAGACCATCCGCGCACTGGTGACGGCCTCGTTCGTGACGCCGCCATTTCTCGGCGCGGTCGCCTGGGAGTTGCTGGCGGCGCCGAACTCCGGGCTGCTCAATCAGCTCTACCGGCTGTTCGCCGGCGAGGATGCCGACGCGCTGTTCAACATCTATTCGATGACCGGGATCATCTTCGTGATCTCCTGCTACACGTTCCCGTTCGTGTTCGTGCTGGTGGCCAATGCGCTCGACACCATGCCGGGCGAGCTGGAAGATGCCTCCGCGATCCTCGGCGGCAATGCCTGGACCACGGCGCGAAGGGTGACGATCCCGCTGGCGCTGCCCGCGCTGGTCGCAGGCGCCCTGATCGCGTTCCTGCAGGCGATGACGCTGTTCGGCTCGCCCGCGATCCTGGCGCTGCCGGCCGGCTTCCACACCATGACGACCAAGATCTGGAGCCTGTTCCAGTATCCGCCGAAGCTCGAGCTCGCGGCCGCCGCCGCGGTGCCGCTGCTGGTGCTGACCATCCTGCTGCTGCAGGGCCAGAAGGCGCTGCTCGGCCGCCGCGGCTATTCGGTGATCGGCGGCAAGTATGGCGCGCCGCGCCGGGTCGAATTGCGCGGCTGGCGCTGGGCCGCGCTCGGCTTCTGCCTCTTGGTGCTGCTCAACCCGGTGTTCCTGCCTTACCTCGCGCTGCTCAACGCCGCATTCTCGCCGAACGCGACCACACTGGTGACGCCGTCGACGGCGACGCTGCACAACATCGTCTTCGTGTTCACCGAGCTGTCGTCGACCCAGCTCGCGCTCAAGAACACCGTGATCCTCGGCACCGCGACCGCGACGATCGGCACCATCCTGGCGCTCGTCATTGCCTATGTCACAACGCGCAAGGCGATCGCGGGCCATCGCGTGCTCGGCTTCCTCGCCACCGCGCCGGTCGCGGTCCCCGGCATCGTGCTCGGCGTCGGCCTGTTCCTGAGCTATACGCGGCCGCCCTTCGTGCTCTACGGCACGCTGTGGATCCTGCTGCTGGCGTTCCTCACCATCAATCTGCCGTCGGCCTATCAGCAATTGCAGGCGGCGTTCTCGACCATCCATCCCGAGCTCGAGGAGGCGAGCCGCATCCTCGGCGCGACGCGGTTGCAGGCGCTGCGCCAGATCACAGCGCCGCTGCTGCGCACCGGCGTGATCGCGACCTGGTGCTTCATCTTCATCGGCGTGATGCGGGAACTGTCGGCGGCGATCGTGTTGTTCACCTCGCAGACCAAGGTGCTGTCGGTCCTGATCTACGACCTCAACGAAGGCGGCGACCTCGCGGCGATCGCGGTGCTCGGCATCGCGATGCTGATGATCACCTTCGCCGTGGTGTTGGCGGTGAACCGGATTCCGATGTCCGGTGGCAATGCGGGGGCGAGGCTACGGAACGGGTAGCTCCCCCTAACCACGTCGTCATTGCGAGGAGCGAAGCGACGAAGCAATCCATTCTATCCCTTCGCGGAACGATGGATTGCTTCGCTTCGCTCGCAATGACGAGGCAACCAAGGATGCGCGCCCCATCTGGCAATCGCCACATTCATCCCGATATAGAGCGGAACCCCGCACCATGAGGATCGTGTGACCAAACCCGCCACCACAACATCGCCCCCTGTCGCGCCGCGCCGGCCGCATTCCTTCACCACCCACGGCATCACGGTAACGGACGATTATGCGTGGATCAAGGATCCGAAATGGCAGGAGGTGCTGCGCGATCCCTCGATCCTCGATCCCGATATCCGGAGCTATCTCGAAGCCGAGAACGGCTACACCGAGAGCCTGCTCGGCCACACCGACGGCTTGCAGAAGCGGCTGGTCAAGGAGATGCGCGGGCGGATCAAGGAGGACGATTCCAGCGTACCGTCGCCGGACGGCCCGTTCGCCTATTTCCGCAAGTTCCGCGAGGGCGGTCAGCACGAGCTGTACTGCCGCACGCCGCGCGACGGCGGCGACGCGCATGTCGTGCTCGACGGCGACGCGCTGGCGAAGGACCACAAATATTTCAGGTTCGGCGGCAGCCGGCATTCCAACGATCACCGCCTGCACGCCTGGAGCGCCGACACCAAGGGCTCCGAATATTTCTCGATCCGGGTGCGCGACTGGGCCACCGGCGGCGATCTCGAGGACCTCGTCGAGGAGACCGACGGCGGCGTGGTCTGGGCCGCGGATTCCAAGAGCTTCTTCTACGTCAAGCTCGACGACAATCACCGGCCGATGCAGGTGTGGCGGCACAAGCTCGGCACCAGACAGGCCGACGACACCCTGATCTATGAGGAGCAGGATTCCGGCTGGTTCACCCATCTGCACGAGAGCGCGAGCGGCCGCTTCTGCGTGATCGCGGGCGGCGACCATGAGACCTCCGAGCAGCGGCTGATCGATCTTTCCGATCCCGACGCGCCGCCGCGCCTCGTCGCGGCACGCGAGGAAGGCGTGCAATATTCGATCGCCGACCGCGGCGACGAGCTGTTCATCCTGACCAATGCCGACGATGCCATCGACTTCAAGGTGGTCACCGCGCCGCTTGCCGCGCCCGAACGCAGTAACTGGCGCGACCTGATCCCGTATCGCGAAGGCGTCTATGTGCTCGACGTCGAGCTCTATGCCGGCCACATGGTGCGGCTGGAGCGCGCCAATGCGCTGCCGGCGATCATCATCCGCGACCTCAGGAGCGGCGAGGAGCACGCGATCGCCTTCGACGAGGCGGCCTATTCGCTCGACACCATGGGCGGCTACGAGTTCGACACCACCAACTTGCGTTTTGCCTATTCGTCGATGACGACGCCGTCGGAAGTCTATGACTATGACATGGCGACGCGGACGCGGAGCTTACGCAAGCGCCAGGAGATTCCGTCCGGCCACAACCCGGCGGACTACGTCACCACCCGCATCATGGCGACCTCGCATGACGGCGCGCAGGTGCCGGTCTCGATCCTGCATCGCAAGGATTTCGTTCGCGACGGCAAGGCCCCGCTCCTGCTGTATGGCTACGGCTCCTACGGCATGGCGATGCCGGCATCGTTTGCCGCCAACCGGCTGTCGCTGGTCGACCGCGGCTTCGTCTATGCGATCGCGCATATCCGCGGCGGCGCCGACAAGGGCTGGGGCTGGTATCTCGACGGCAAGCGCGAGAAGAAGACCAACACGTTCGACGATTTCGCCGCCGCCGGCCGCGCGCTGATCGAGGCGAAATACACGGGCGCCAAGCGCATCGTCGGCCATGGCGGCTCGGCGGGCGGCATGCTGATGGGAGCGGTCGCCAACCGCGCCGGCGAGCTGTTCGCCGGCATCGTCGCCGAAGTGCCGTTCGTCGACGTGCTCAACACCATGCTCGACGACACGCTGCCGCTGACGCCGCCGGAATGGCCGGAATGGGGCAACCCGATCGAGAGCGAGAAGGATTTCCGCACCATCCTGTCCTATTCGCCCTTCGACAATGTCGCGGCCAAGGACTATCCGGCGATCCTCGCGATGGGCGGGCTCACCGACCCGCGCGTCACCTATTGGGAGCCGGCGAAATGGATCGCGCGGCTGCGCGCCACCATGCGCGGTGGCGGCCCGGTGCTGCTGCGCACCAACATGGGCGCCGGCCACGGCGGCGCCTCCGGCCGCTTCAACCGCCTCGACGAGGTCGCGATCGTCTATGCGTTTGCGCTGTGGGCGGTCGGGATGGCGGACAAGGCGGAGGTGTAGACCTCGTAGCGGGATATCTCCCCATCGTCGTCCTGGCGAAAGCCAGGACCCATACCGCGTGATCCATCGAGCAAGGAAGTCGCAGTACCACGGCACTGCCGGTCTTCGCCAAACTTCTCCCTGTGGTTATGGGTCCCTGTCTTCGCAGGGACGACAGCGGAATGTATGGCAGTCACTCATCAAGGACGACGGCGGAGAGCGCGGCGACAACTACCGCCCCTTCGCCTTCCGCCAGGCCGCAAAATCCTTCAGCGTCTGCTCGTCGGTTGCAGGATAAAGGCCGAAGATGCCGCGGCCGTTCTGGACCTGCTCGGTGACGAAATCCTCGAACGCGGTCATCTCGAACGTCTCGTCGGCGATTTCGTCGGCGAGATGCGCCGGGATCACAATGACGCCGTCGCTGTCGCCGAGGATGACGTCGCCGGGAAACACCGGCGCATCGCCGCAGCCGATCGGGACGTTGATTTCGATTGCCTGATGCAGCGTCAGGTTGGTCGGCGCGCTCGGGCGATGATGAAAGGCCGGGAAGCCGAGCCGCGCGATCTCGGCCGAATCCCGGAAGCCGCCGTCGGTGACGATTCCGGCGCAGCCGCGCTTCATCAGCCGCGTCACCAGGATCGCGCCGGCCGACGCCGCGCGCGCATCCTTGCGGCTGTCCATCACCAGCACCGCGCCCACGGGGCAATCCTCGATCGCCTTGCGCTGCGGGTGCGCACGATCGCGGAACACCTCGATGGTGTTGAGGTCCTCTCGCGCCGGCATGTAGCGCAGCGTGAAGGCCTCGCCGACCATGGTCGGCTGATCCGGGCCGAGCGGATGAACGTCCTGGATCATCTGGATGCGGAAGCCGCGCTTGAACAGCGCGGTCGCGACGGTCGCGGTGGAGACGGATTTCAGCTTGTTGCGGGTGGTGTCGCTGAGTTTTGACATGGGATTTTCCGGTTGTCATTCCGGGGCGATGCGTCAGCATCGAACCCGGAATCTCGAGGTTCCGGGTTCACGCTTCGCGTGCCCCGGAACGACGTTGTGAGTCAGTAAATCGACGGCTCGCCGACCGGCTTGCCAAAACCTGTCTCGAGGAAATCGAAGTCGCAACCCTCATTGGCCTGCTTGATGTGCTTCGAAAACATCCAGCCGTAGCCGCGCTCGAAGCGCGGCTCGGGCGGCGTCCATTCGGCGCGGCGCCTGGCGAGCTCGGCCTCGGACACATCGAGATTGATGGTGCGCGCGGCGACGTCAAGCGTGATGCGGTCGCCGTTCCGCACCAGCGCCAGCGGGCCGCCGATATAGGATTCGGGCGAGACGTGCAGGATGCAGGCACCGTAGCTGGTGCCGCTCATCCGCGCGTCCGACAGCCGCACCATGTCGCGCACGCCCTGCTTCACCAGCTTGGTCGGGATCGGCAGCATGCCCCATTCCGGCATGCCCGGCCCGCCCTGCGGGCCTGCATTGCGCAGGATCAGCACGTGATCGGCCGTGACGTCGAGATCGGGATCATCGACCGCCTTCTTCATCGACGGATAGTCGTCGAACACCAGCGCCGGCCCGGTATGCTTGAGGAACCGCGGATCGCAGGCGCTTGGCTTGATGACGCAGCCATCGGGCGCGAGATTGCCCTTCAACACCGCGAGCGCGCCTTCCTTGTAGATCGGGTTGTCGACGGTGCGGATCACGTCGTCATTGTGCACCTCGGCGCTTGCGATGTTCTCGCCGAGGGTCTTGCCGGTGACGGTCACGCAATCGAGATGCAAATGCTGCTTGATCCTATTCATCAGGCCGGGCAGCCCGCCGGCATAGAAGAAATCCTCCATCAGATAGAGGTCGCCACTCGGCCGCACATTGGCGATGACAGGCACCCTGCGGCTCGCTTTCTCGAAATCATCCAGGGAAATGTCCTGGCCGGCGCGGCGCGCCTGCGCGATGAGGTGAATAATGGCGTTGGTCGAGCAGCCCATCGCCATCGCGACCGTGATCGCGTTCTCGAAGGCCTTGCGGGTCTGAATCTTCTGCGGCGTGAGATCCTCCCACACCATCTCGGCGATGCGGCGGCCGGCCTCCGAGCTCATGCGGATGTGGTTGGCGTCGGCCGCGGGGATCGACGAGGCGCCCGGCAGCGTCATGCCGATGGCTTCCGCGATCGCGGTCATCGTCGAGGCCGTGCCCATGGTCATGCAGGTGCCATAGCTGCGGGCGATGCCGGCTTCCATGTCGATCCAGTCCTTGTCGGAGATCTTGCCAGCGCGGCGCTCGTCCCAGTATTTCCAGGCGTCCGAGCCGGAGCCGAGCGTGCGGCCCTTCCAGTTGCCGCGCAGCATCGGTCCGGCGGGCAGGTAGATCGCCGGCAGGTTCATGCTGGTGGCCCCGAGCAGCAGGCCGGGCGTGGTCTTGTCGCAGCCGCCCATCAGCACCACGCCGTCGACCGGATGACCGCGCAGCAGCTCCTCGGCATCCATCGCCAGCATGTTGCGGTAGAGCATCGTGGTCGGCTTCAACAGCGATTCCGACAGCGACAGCGCCGGCAGCTCGAGCGGAAAGCCGCCGGCCATCAGCACGCCGCGCTTGACGTCGTCGACCCGGCTCTTGAAATGCATGTGGCAGGGCTGCGCATCCGACCAGGTGTTGATGATCGCGATCACCGGCCGGTCGCGCCACTCCTCGGGCGCGTAACCCATCTGCATCGCCCGCGACCTGTGGCCGAAGGCGCGCAGATCATCGGGCGCGAACCAGCGCGCGCTGCGCAATTGATCCGGGGTCTTGTTCTTTTTCGTCATCGCCATGTGTCTCGACATTGCTCGCACGCGCGCGGTCCCGGCACGCTTGCCCTGCGTCAGGCATACACTCGATTTTCAGACATGTCGTCCCGCCCCCGGCGCAGACGTGCCGTTCGCTGAACGTGCGCCGCACGGGCTCCGCAATGTGGCAATCGGAACGTAAACCGGCCTTGGCTTATTTTTGCTGCGCCGTCATCACGATGCGGACCAGGTCGGCGGCGTTGCGCGCGCCGAGCTTCTTCATGATGTTGGCGCGGTGATCCTCGATCGTGCGCGGACTGATGCCGAGGTGGCGCCCGGCTTCCTTGTTGGAGGCGCCCGCGGTGAACTGCTCGAGCACCTCGCGCTCGCGGCGAGTCAGCGGCTCGCGACCCGGGAAGTGCAGCGCGGCGATCCGCGACGCCGAGGTCTCGGCCTGGCGCCTGGTGTAGGCGTCGATCGCCTCGTTCAGACGGCTCACGATCTCGTTGCCGCGGAACGGCTTCTCGATGAAGTCGAGCGCGCCGTTCTTGATGGCGCTGACCGCCATTGCGATGTCGCCCTGACCGGAGATCATGAAGATCGGCGCCGGATAATCCTCGCCATGCAGCTCTCTGAGGATATCGAGGCCGGATTTGCCGGGAATATGCACGTCGAGCAGGATGCAGGCCGGCGTCCTGCTACGCGCCACCGCGAGCAACGCCGCGCCGTCCGCAAAGCAGATCACCTTGTAACCAGCGGTCGACAGGACCACTGAAAGCGTCTCGCGAACGGCAGGATCGTCGTCGACTACAAAGATTTCCCCGCGCGGAGCGCCATTCTCAACCATATGCATCGTCCATCAGTGGTGAAGCGTGCTGCCCTGACCGCACAAGAACTAACTAGACCATCTCGATCAATGGACCCGTATTTGTACGGGACGTCCGCTTAACGCACAAGTAGCACCGCGTTCCCTAAAAGTGGGGGCAGTGGAGAAACATGGATGGAAAATGCAGCGGCGGACCGCGTTGCAGTGCGCTTGGACGAGGGCAGTGATCCCACCGGTCTGATCGTGACGGACCTGGTCGCGCTGATTGGCCATGTCCAGGCGAGCCTGCGGCTGATCGAAGCGGCGATTGCGCGCGAGGCCGTGCTGGCCGAGCGGCAGGCCGACACCGACATCGTCGTTCGCGACGACGTTAGCCCGCACTGCCTCACAGCCTCCACCGCCCTGAAAGCCTGCGATGCCGGCCTCGGCGCGGCGCTCGACCGGCTGCGCGATTCCGGGACCCCGGCGCGTCTGCTGAACTGACCCGCAACCGACGGTTCGGCCCAATCACCTCGATTGTCCCGACGACGCCCAACCCATCAGGCGACGATCTGTTCCATGCATCGTCCGGATGGCCGCGGGCCTTGCCCGCCCGGCCGGATCAGGTCTTCTTGACGTCAGGCCCTGGCCCGCTCTTCGTCGGCGGACGACCGCCGCTTGCTCGGCTTGCCCTTGAGGAAGCTGATGTCCATTTCGGTGCCGTTGACGCGGACCAGTTCGCAACGGCGATAGGCAAGTCCGGTCGAGGACAGCAGGAGGAAAAACTCCTTCAGGTTGAGCCCCTGAATGGAACCTTCGACCGTCAGCGACGCATCGGTGTCGGAGATGGCATTGAGCTGGCAGTCCCGCCGCCAGGTGCCGTCGATGGCCATGATGCAGACATCGACGCCCCGGCTGAAGGTGACCCGCTCAATGGATTTGCCGTCCTCGGTCATCGCTCAATATCCGACCGCCATGGCATGCTTCGGCATGGCGAGCCCGCCCCGCATCCCACTCGGCCGATACAGGCCACGCCGCTCGGGAAGCGGCTTGAACGTGTCGGTCAGGCCGACCACGGTTTCGGCGGCACCCAGCACCAGGAAGCCGTCGGCCTCCATCAAGCGGGCAAGGCGGTTGAAGATGTTGATCTTGGTGTCCTGATCGAAATAGATCAGCACGTTGCGGCAGAAGATCACGTCGAACGTGCCGAGCTGGGAGAAATCGTGCAGCAAATTGAGCTGGCGGTGCTGCACCATCGCGCGCAATTCGGGATTGACCTGCCAGAATTCACCCGACTGCTTGAAGTACTTGACCAGCATCTGGATCGGCAGCCCGCGCTGCACCTCGAACTGGCTGTAGATGCCGGCCTTCGACTTCTCCAGCACCTCCTGCGACAGATCGGTCGCGATGATCTCGACGCGCCATCCGGCAAGCGCCGCGCCCATTTCCTTCAGGCACATCGCCAGCGAATATGGCTCCTGGCCGGTCGAGCCGGCGGCGCACCAGATCCGGACGCTGCGACGCGCGGCGCGTGCCTTCAGCACCTCCGGCATGATGGTGTCGCGGAAGTGCTCGAACGGCACCTTGTCGCGGAAGAAGAACGTCTCGTTGGTGGTCATGGCTTCGACCACCTGGACGGTGTGCGCGGACGAGCCCGCCTTGATCTTGGCGACCAGGTCGGGGATGCCGGACAGGCCGCTTTTGCGCGCCAGCGGCAGCAGACGGCTCTCGATCAGATATTGCTTGTCCGCGGACAGATCGAGACCGGACTGGTCCTTCAGGAGCTTACGCAGATACTCGTAGTCGGGGGGCGTCACGGGAGCCTCACAAGGGACTGAATGGTGAAACTGGGTGTCAGGCTTCGGCCGATGCGTCGAGCGCCAGCAGACCCACTTCCTGGAACTTCGCGATCACGATGTCCTTGTCGAACGGCTTCATGATGTACTCGTTGGCGCCGGCATGCAGCGCCCGCGAGATGTGATCGATGCCGTTCTCGGTGGTGCAGAACACGACCTTGGGCTGATCGCCGCCGGGCATGCGGCGGAGTTGCACGAGGAATTCGAAGCCGTCCATGACAGGCATGTTCCAGTCGAGCAGCACGGCATCCGGCAACGCGCGCTTGCAGGCTTCGAGCGCGACCGCGCCGTCCTCGGCCTCGATGACGGTGAACTCCATTCCTTCGAGGATGCGGCGCGCGATCTTTCGCACCACGCCGGAATCGTCGACGACGAGACATGTCTTCATGTGTTGGCCTCCTTGTGGAATCCACCGTCTCCGCGGTGGAGTGTTACGCTGCAGCAGCTGTCCTTGGATCGGTCTTGGGCACCAGTTCGAGCACGCGATCGACATCGAGGACGACCATGAGCTGGCCGTCGAGGCGGTGGACGCCGCCGGCGAGCTTGGCCATGCGGGGATCGAGGTTGACGGGGTTGTCCTCGCGGCTGTCGTCGGGCAGCCGCAGCACCTCGCCGATCTGGTCGATCAACAGGCCATAGGATTCGCCGCGCTGGTCGACGCCGACCGCCATCGGAGGCTTACCGTCGTCGGCCTTCGGCAGCCCGAGCCGGGCGCGCATGTCGACCACGGTGACGATGCGGCCGCGCAGATTGAGCACCCCGGCGATCTCGCTGGAGGCCAGCGGCACCCGCGTCAGCCGCTCCGGCATGAACACGTCCTGCACCCGCGAGATCGGCAGCCCGAACAGCTGCCCGCCGATCACGGCAGTGACGTATTCGGCCATCGCGCCTTCGGTCTCGGTCTTGCTGGTCATCGTTTTATCCCTTCAAGCCCGGTTATGCCGCCCGGCGCAGTTCGGCGGTCTGCTCTTTCAGCGCCGCGATCAGCCCGGGACGATCAAACTTGGCGACATAGTCGTGGAAGCCGGCCTGCCGGCCGCGCTCGATCGCCGCCGGCGACACCATCGCCGACAGCGCGATGATCGGCAGCACGATCAGATTGTGGTCGCTTCGGATGTTCTCGGCGAACTCGAAGCCGTTCATCTCGGGCATCTCGATGTCGGTCAGCACGATGTCGAAGCTCTGCCCCGAGCGCAGCGCGGCGAGCCCTTCCTGCGCGCCGCCCGCGGTCCTGACCTTGTAGCCGGCGGCCTTCAAGACCGGCGCCAGCATGTTGCGGAAGAACGCTGAGTCATCGACCAGCAGCACCGACTGCGCCGAAGCCGACGGGCGCATCTCCTTGCGCGAGAACCAGTCGGCGAACGCCATCGGCAGGAAGTGGCCGACGTCGATCACCTCGGTGGCCTGGCCCTTGATCACGGCCGAACCGAGGATGCCGTCCTGCGAACCCGCGACCTCGATGTTGAGCCGCTCCTCGACGATGTCGATGATCTCGTCGACCACGAGCCCCATCGAGCGGCCGTCGTCGGCGAACACCAGGATCGGCTGCGAGCCCTGGTTCTGCACCTCGACCCCGGCCATCTGCACCAGCGGCATCAGCTGCTCGCGGTACTGCACCATGTAGCGGCCGTTCGAGAGCTCGATCTTGTCGGTTGCGATCTCTTCCAGCCGGGTGACGAGGCCGAGCGGCACCGCCTTGGGCTGCGAGGAGCCGGCGCGGAACACCAACAGCGAGGTCAGCTGCTCGCCGCTCGCGGCATGTGCCGCGGCATTGTCGTCGGCGAGGTCATGGGCCGAGGAGCCGGACGCGCCGAGGGCCTTGGCGATGCCGTTGGGGTCGATGATCATGATGACGGCGCCATCGCCCAAAATGGTGTTGCCGGAGAACATGTCGATGTGCCGCAGCTTGGTCGACATCGGCTTGACCACGATCTCCTCGGTGTGGAACACGCCGTCGACCACGATGCCGAAGGTCTGGCTGCCGACTTGCGTGACCACGATGAAGCCGTTCTCGGCATCTGACGTGGTCGCGCCGTCGTCGATCTTCAAGAGCTTCTTGAGGTGGATCAGCGGCAGCAGCTTGTTGCGCAGCCGCAAGACCGCGGTGTCCTTGATGCGCTCGATGCGGTGCTCGGAGTTGGCGCGGGCCCGCACCAGCTCGACGACAGACAATTGGGGAATCGCAAAACGGTCGCCGCCGGCTTCCACGATCAGCGCGGAGACGATCGCAAGGGTCAGCGGGATCTTGATGGTGACCGAGGCGCCCTCGCCGGCCACGCTCTTGATGTCGATGGTGCCGCCGATCTGGTCGATATTGGTGCGCACCACGTCCATGCCGACGCCGCGGCCGGACACCGAGGTCACCTGCGCCGCGGTCGAGAAGCCCGGCGCGAAGATGAACTTGTGGATCTGGGCCTCGGTCATCTTCTCGAGCTCGGCCTCGGTGACGAGACCGTTCTGGAGCGCCTTGGCCTTGATCCGCTCGGTGTTGAGCCCGCGGCCATTGTCGGCGATGCAGATGATGATGTGGCCGCCTTCGTGATAGGCGGAGAGGCGAATGGTGCCCTGCTCCGGCTTGCCGGCCGCGACCCGCTCGGCGGTGGTCTCCAGCCCGTGATCGGCGGAGTTGCGCACCATGTGCGTCAGCGGGTCCTTGATCAGGTCGAGCACCTGGCGGTCGAGCTCGGTGTCGGCGCCGTGCATCTCGAGCTCGATCTGCTTGCCGAGTTCGCCGGAGAGATCGCGGACGATGCGCGGCAGCTTCTGCCAGGCATTGCCGATCGGCTGCATGCGCGTCTTCATGACGCCTTCCTGCAGCTCGGCGGTGACGTTGGAGAGCCGCTGCAGCGGCACCTTGAACTCGGTGTCCTCGTTGCGGCGGGAGATCTCCAGCAGCTGGTTGCGGGTCAGCACCAGCTCGGAGACCATGGTCATGAGGTGTTCGAGGGTGCCGACATTGACCCGGATCGACTGGTTGGCGATCTTGTCGCCTTCCTGGACGTCTTCACCGGCGGCCTTGCGGGCCGGCTTCCTGGCGGCTTCAACCGGCTCGGCTGCGGCGGCAGCAGGTGCAGGCTTCGCGACCGGCGCGGGCGCGGCGACTTCGGTCTCGGTCTCGCGGAAGGCGCGCTCGAGCTCGTCGAGCGAGACCTCGCCCGGGCGCAGCGGACGCTCCAGCGTCTGCACCACCAGGGTGCCTTCGGTCATTGCCGCCTGAACCGGCGGAGCTTCGACGACAGGCACATCTTCTTCAGCCGCAGCTTCGCCAGCAGCCATGGCGGCCATGCCGTGCTCGACCATGGCCTCGAGCTGATCGATCAGATCACGGTCGTTGCCCTCTGGCTCGGCCTCGGTCGCCTCGAGGCCGCCGAGGATCTCCTTGATGCGGTCGATCGAGGACAGGATCAGCGTCACGGCTTCCGCCTTCACCGGCATGCCGTCGCGGAATTTGCCCATCAGGGTCTCGCCGGCATGCGCCAGCGCCTCGAGCCGCGGCAGCCCGAGGAAGCCGCAGGTCCCCTTGATGGTGTGCACCAGGCGGAAAATGTTATCCAGGATCTTCGCGTTGTTCGGATCCTGCTCGAACTGCACCAGCTGGTTGTCGACCGTATCCAGGCTCTCGCTGCTCTCCGTCAGGAACTCGCGCAACAGATCGTCCATGGATAGGTCCCCTCAAGGTGCTACGGAACGCTCGCCTTGCATCGATAACTTGGCCGGCTTCACGGCGACGTTAATTTTGCCGTCCGTGCAAATACGGACGATGAAGCGCTTCAGCAGTTCGACGACGCATCACGACATCACGGCCAGTCTCACAAGGACAGGCCCTTACCACCCGGACGGGAAAGAGGCCGTTCCATCGCTCATCGCAATTTGAACTAATTGGAATTGAGGACCGCTAAGTCTTGCGAAACGTTCGCGACATGCCGACCACTTGCATCAGAACGCGATCGCCCTTTGGTTGAAGCCGGCAGGATGGTTAAGCGCAACCAAAGCAAAAGGCGGCGGAGTTTCCTCCGCCGCCTCGATAGTCGATGTCTGTCGCGGCTACGCTTAGCGGAGCAGCTGCAGAACGCTCTGCTGCGACTGGTTGGCCAGCGCCAGCGCGGACACCGCGATCGACTGGCGGGTCGACAGCGCCTGGCTGTTGGCCGCTTCCTCGTTGGTGTCGGCCAGCGTCAGGTTGGACGAGCCGGTCTGCAACACGTTGATCAGGTTCTTCGAGAAGTCCTGGCGGATCTGCACGATCGACAGGTTCGAACCGAGGGTCGAAGCCTGGGTGCGCAGCAGGCCGCTCGCGCTGTTCAGCGTCTTCAGCGTGGCGTTGGCCGAAGCATTGTCCACGAAGTCCGTGCCGGCGGTCAGCTTGGTGAGGTTGAGGCCGGTGGCGTCGAAGGTCACGCCCTGGATCTTCAGCGTCGAGGAGCCCGTCTCGTTGAAGGTCAGCTTGAGCTGATCGCCGTTGAGCAGGTTGATGCCGTTGTACGACGCGTCCTGGGCGGTCGTGGTGATCTGGTCCAGGATGTTGTTGTACTGGTTGACCAGGTTGGCGCGGTTCGCCAGCGCAGTCGGGTCCTGCACCGGAGCGCTGCCCGTGAGGCCGTTGAACAGCTTGCCGGCGCCGGCCGCCGTGCCGCCAATCGTGCCGATGGTCGCCGAAGCGGCATCGTTGGTGGTGCTGATGGTGAGCGCACCGGCGGCGCTGAGCGAGGCCTGCAGGTTGTTGGCCGCGAGTGCGGCGTTCAGGTCGTTGAGGGACTTCACCTTGCCGGCACCGGTGCCGAAGGTGATGTTGGTCGCGGTGCCGTTGCCGGTTGCGCCGATGGTCAGCGTGAGCGTGTCCAGCGGGCTCGCGCCGGCCGTGCCGTTTGCGGTCGCCGTCGCACCGGCCGGGAGGCCGAGCTGCGTCGCGTCGCCCGAGCTGAACGTACCGACCGTGAGCGAGTCCGCGGCACCGGCGGTGTTGGTGCTGGTCAGGACCAGCTTGCCGGTGCCGTCGATCGAGGCGGCGACCTTGGCGCTGGCGCCGACCTGCGTGTTGATGGCGTCGCGCACCTGGGTGGCGGAATAGTTCGTGCCCGAGTTCAAGGTCACAGTCTGGCTGTTGATCTGGAACGTCAGGTTCGCGCCGGCCGCGGTGAGGTCGATGCCGGTATAGGCGGCGGTGCTGGTGAGGGTTGCGTTGGTCGGGGTCGCGGTGCCGAGCAGGTTGTCAGCGGTGGCGCCGGGGATCGCAGCGGTCGTCACCTGCGACTTCGCGGAATAGCCGACCGCGGCCTGCAGGGCCTGGTTGGCGACCGACTTGGCGCTGTCGACGAGCTTCTGCAGCGAGGTGATGCCGGTGTTGGCGGCCTGCAGCACCTGCACGCCGTTGCCGATGCCGTCCAGCAGGTTGTTGATGTCGCTGGCGCGGTTGTCGAGCGACTGCGCCGTGAAGAAGTTGGTCGGATTGTCGAGAGCAGTGTTGACCTTCTTGCCGGTGGACAAGCGGTTCTGCGTGGTGGCGAGCAGGTCAGCGGTCGACTGCAGCGAAAGCAGATTTTGACGGACCGATGCCGAAAGAACGATGCCGGACATACTGGATACCCTTCTGGATGAACACGATTGACGCGACGCCGTAAATTTCGCACGGCGACCCACGCCACACTGGTCCGTCCGCGCTACCCGTTCGTTAAAGGGCTGATCCGTACAAATACCCAGAACGGCGTTGCCGGTGATTCGACGGGCGGCCGGCGCGACGGCTGACCGCGGCAGCGCGCGTTTGGCGCCGGCCCGACGTCATGGCCGCGAATTTCCTGCGCATGTGCAGGACTTGCGACATCCCGGCGCTGCCGGCCCGGCGCGTCGATCGCCGGCGTTGCAAGTCACGACGATGCAAAGTCCGGCGAGGAACAGAGTTAATGGAAATCAATAAATGAGAGACAAAGTCGCGCTCGTATCGCGCGCCGCGCGGATCGACGTCGATCACCGGGTGCCGGCGGCGGCCACGCCGTCTGCCCTCTAGAGGGTATAGTTTCAACACCACAACCCTTGTGCAATTGGACAGGCAAGCTATGTTCGCAATCATTCCACACGCCAAGAGTAGGTGATGCGAGACCGCAGTGCTCCCGCCCTCGGCAGGAGCACCAATGTCCGCGGTATCGCGTCCGCCCAATCGTCTGTTGCAAGCCCTTCCCTCCACGGAGTACGCGCAACTTCATCCCCTTCTGGAAACCGTCGACCTGACCAGGGAAACGGCGCTCGCCGATGCCGGCGCGCCGGTGCAGCGGGTTTATTTTCCGCATAGCGGCGTGGTCTCGATGATGATCAATCTGTCCGACGGGCAATCTGTCGAGATTGCAACCATCGGTCGTGACGGCGCCGTGGGCGCGTCCGCCGCCCTGCACGAGCGGCCGCTGCTTGCCGACGCGATTGTCGTGGTGCCGGGCTCGGCCTCGATGGTGCGGGCGGAGGATTTTCGCGAGGCAGTAGATCGCAGCGCGGATTTCCGGACCCTGGTTGCGCTCTATGAGCAGGCGCTGATGGCGCAGACGCAACAATCCGTCGCCTGCAATGTTTCCCATCCGGTGGAGGCACGGCTGTCGCGATGGCTGCTGCGCGCACGTGATTTGTGCGGCAGCGAGGCGTTGCCGCTGACCCAGGAGATGCTGGCGCAGATGATCGGCGTCCGGCGCAATGCGGTTTCGATTGTCGCACATGGGTTTCAGCAGGCCGGCATCCTGCGTTACAGCCGCGGTCATATCGAGATCACCGATATCGACGGCCTGCGGAAGGCGGCGTGTGAATGCTACACGACGGTCAAGGCGCACGCCGAACAATTGATCGGGCCGGAAGACTGACCGGCGCGCCGCCCTGCCCCAACTGTGACCGGCCAGACAACGCGGACGTGCGGCGATAGGTCTATTCCTATTGGAACCAAGACATGTTTCCATCGGAACCCTGACGTGCCAGAATAGGTTGCAAGGACGTCCAGCCGCACGTCAGCCCTGGGGCCCAGAGACAAGCTTTGCCGGAAGGCTGGAGGTTGCTTTGGAAACGGTTCCTCGATCACCCAACGGATTTCTGGCGTCGCTCTCGGCAAGCGATTTCGAATTGCTTCGGCCGCATCTGCGAACGGTCGACCTCGCGGCCAATTCGGTCCTGGTCGAGACCGACGAGATGCTCAAGCGGACATACATGCCGCACAAGGGCGTGATCTCGCTGGTGGTCAGGCTCGCAAAAGGCGAGCGCGTGCAGGTCGCGATGGTCGGCCGCGACAGCATCTATGGCGCATTCGCCCCGCTCGTCGAAGGACCTGTCCTCAACAACGCCACGGTGCTGGTGCCCGGCGTCGCTTCGACCGTGGAACTCGAGCCGTTGCGCGCGGCTGCCGGCCAGAGCCCGACGCTTCGCGCGAGATTGATCCGGCATGGGCTCGCCGTCTACGCCCAGATCCAGCAGACGGCCGGCTGCAACGCCGCGCACACCGTGGAGTCACGGCTGGCGCGATGCCTGCTGCACACGCGCGATCTCTCCGGCAGCAACAAGATCGTCCTGACGCAGGAGGCGATGGCGCAGATGATTGGTGCGCGCCGCAACAGCGTGTCGCTGGTCGCGCATACCTTGCAACAGGCCAATTTCATCCACTACAGCCGCGGGCACATCGAGATCACCAACGCGGATGGGCTGATCAGGACCGCATGCGAATGCTACGCTGCGGTCAAGGCGCAATATGCGGGACTGCTGAATTGTTAGGAAGTCGGCCGCTAAAGCGGGATGGGTTTAGGTTGAATCGATTTGGGATTCCCAAATCAGTGTGTTTCTGATTCACCATGCTGGCTGGATAGGAGGCCGGCATGGATGGGCAAGCCTTATTCCCTGGATCTCCGTAACCGTGTCGTAGCCGCGATTGAGGGCGGGATGTCCCGCAATCGGGCCGCCAAGCAGTTTGGGGTGGCGATCAGCACTGCCATCGGCTGGATGCAGCGTGTCGATGAGACCGGCAGCGTTGAGCCTGGCCAGATGGGCGGTCACAAGCCGAAGGCGGTTTCGGGAGACCACGCAGTCTGGCTGTCGCAGCGGATCAGGGACGGCGATTTCACCATACGTGGTCTCGTTGCCGAGCTCGCCCGTCGCGGCCTGAAGGTCGATTACCACTCGGTGTGGGACTTCGTCCATGCCGAGAAGCTCAGCTTCAAAAAAAAGCGTGGCGGCTGGCGAACGCGATCGACCCGAGGTCGCGAGGCGACGAGCCCAGTGGACAAAGTATCAAGATCGCGTCGAAGCTGAGCGGCTGGTCTTCATCGACGAGACCTGGACCAGGACCGATATGGCGCCCTTGCGGGGATGGGCGCCGCGCGGACACAGACTTCACGCCAAGGTTCCTCACGGCCGCTGGAAGACCATGACCTTCCTGGCGGCCTTGCGCCATGACCGGATCGATGCGCCATGGTTCATCGAAGGGCCGATCGATGGCGTGAGCTTTCGCACCTATGTCGAGAAGGTTCTGCTGCCCGTCCTTCGACCCGGCGATATCGTCATCTTGGACAACCTCGGCAGCCACAGGAGCAAGGTAGTTCGCCAGCTCATCCGCTCGGTCGGCGCCAAGCTCTTCTTCCTGCCAAAATACTCGCCCGATCTGAACCCGATTGAACAGGTCTTTGCCAAGCTCAAACACCTGCTTCGCAACGCCGCCGCGCGAACCGTCGACGCAGTCTGCGCCGCTATCGGCCACGCGCTCGACGCCTTCACCTCCGAGGAATGTGCCAACTACCTCAAAAATTCAGGCTATCGAACTTAATGCCATCACGCTTTAGAGTTCGTTATCTTGCCGCGTTGTCTTCGCGCGAGCCGGCACCCGCTTCGCTCAAAAGCGCTCTGACCGCCGTGCAAGCCGTACTTCTACGGCGTGCGATTTTCACCGTCGGATAACGCTGCATCCCCACAGTTGCGTGGACGCACGGGGGAGCCGATGTTCACGTACCAGACGACCGACCGGAAGGAGGCCCGGCGCTTCCGCATGGCCCAGTTCAACGGCCGGACCGCCACCGTACGGTCGGCCGGCGCCACCGTCACCGGACGCGTGCGCGCGATCGTCGAAAGCAAGTCTGGCGCGACGGCGGCATGGGTGGTCACGATCGTTCCGGATGAACCGAAGGCCGCCGCGCCGGCCGCGCGGCTCGCGCCGCGCCTGTGCTTCGCTGCGGAAGACGATTTCTGAGAACAGGGCTCTAACGAACCGAACACGCTCAGAGCCCCATTCCGATGGAATCGGAACGGGGCTCCGGATTTCAGTTTCGACGCGTCTTCTTGACGCGAACCACTTCGCTTGAAAACGCTTTATGCGGAATGCAACAAGGCCTTGCGAACGAGATCGGCGGTGTTGCGCGCGCCGAGCTTGCGCATGGCCTCGGCGCGATGGCTCTCGAACGTGCGCGGGCTGATGTTCATCCGCAGCGCGCCCTGCTTGTTGGAATAGCCGTCGCTGATCAGGCTGAGCACTTCACGCTCGCGCTTGGTCAACGGCTTGCGGCCGGCTTCCGGCGCGAACATGACATCCGGCGACCCGGAGCCTGCCGGCTTGTCGTCGCCCGGCGGCTTGAGATCGGCGGCCGGGACGGCATTGGGATAGAGGTCGGAAATCTGCTTTAGCATCGCGGACACGCGCTCGGTCTGCTCGAGCGCGTTCTCGATCACCTGCCGCAGATAGACGCCATTGCCGGGCGCGTGTGCGAATTGCTGACTGTGCTGTTTGAGCTCGTTCATATAGAGCAGCAGCGCCGTCACCGGCCCATTGAACTGCCGGACGATCGCGGCACCGGCGTCCGCCTGCGGCCGCGGCGCAGCGGCTCCCTGAGTCTCAAGCGGCTGCGGCTCGAGCGGCGCGGTTCCACCCGTCCATGCCGGAAGGCGCGCCTCGGCCCGATTGTCATGTTGCGTCATAGGTATGGTTTACCAAAGGTGAACTTGTGGTCGCGTTAACACGGGACTCCGTAAAACTACGGGTGACGCAACTGTGACCTCGGGCCCCGACCTGCCAAGCTGGCGCAGATTACCGCTGATTTGGCAACGAATCTCGCATATTTGAGTCGAATTACAGTATTCTTACGGGACGGGTGGGCGAGGTTGCCACCGGCGGGATTCTCCGCCTGGCATCGACCTTGAACGGTTCGGCCAGCCGTTTCCGGCCCCTGGTTCCGGATTTGAAAAAAGGCCGGAATTCGCGGCCCGGTATCGCCTCAGGGGCGCCGGAGCCGAAGGAATTTCTGCAGGAACCGGCCCGAAAGAACGAACCTGAACCACCAATACGCCATTCGCCGGGTCGTCATCGATCATCCCTCTCGGCATCGGGATGGCCTCGGCATACCGCACGCGGGCGCGCGCACCTATGAGACGGTTCACATCAACCGAGCATCGGGTGCGCATTGGGCAGGCATCGGATCAGGCGAATGTCAATTTACAGCCCCGACAGGCGTCGCGATGATCGCCGCCTCCCGATCGGCAATAAGGGCGCGGCCATGAAGCGAGGGCGGAACGGATCCTGGATATCCTGGATGACGGTTGCGGCGCTCGCCGCGGCACTGCTGCTTGGTGCAGGCGCGCAGGCCCAGACCGCGCCGACCGGCGATGCAACGCCGACGCCCGACAACGCGGTCATGCTCACCATCTTCTTCAAGCATGATCAGTCACGACCGCTCGGTGAGCTCAATGCCCAGCTTGAGCGGCAGGGCTTCTACAAGGCGTTTCCGCCCGAGGGGGTCGAGGTCGTCAGCTGGTACGTGATGATGGGGATCGGCCAGGTGGTGACGCTGCGGCTGCCGGCATCGCGGCTGCGCGAGGTCAACCGCATCATCGAGAACAGTGCCTGGGGCGCCTACCACACCGAGTTCTACCCGACCTACGACTACAAGGCGGTCGGGATCGGCAATCATGAAAAAGCAAAGCAGTAGCTGATCGCATCGAGACCGACGCCGGAGTCACGGCCGCACGCCGGACTTGCCGGTTTGGCCGAGAACCGGCCGCGTGATCGGATCCGATCCACCGCCTATGCGTGGGCCCGCGAGCGCTGGCTCAATTTCTTTGCCAGTGTCCGCAAATCCTCGGCGCGCCCGCTGCAAAGCAGGCGGCTGAATTCGTCAGGATCGATGGAGGCAGGCGGAAAATCGGCTGGCTTGCGCGCGGCCCGGCGTAGCCAGGTCAATCGGAAGAGACGCTTGAGCATCTTCATGGTTGTCAGCCCCGATGAGCGTCATTGTTAAATCGCGGCAATGAAATTTGGTTCCACCTCTTGTTGTCACCCGGCGCGGAATTTCGTTCAATGCCGTCAGGCGAGCAGCGCCTTGCGCTTTCGCACCCGCGCAATGGAGCGCTGAACCGCGGCGCGATCCAGCGCCCCGTCTTGCACCGCACCCGCGACCGCCGCGGCGATGCCGGCCATCTCCTGCTCCTGGTCGAACAAATTGTTGCCGATGCAGATCATGTCCATGCCGGCGGCGATCGACTGCAGGCTGGCCGCGCTTGTGCCGAGCGCCTTCTGCAGCCCCTGCATCTGCATGTCGTCGGTGATCAGCAGCGTCTCGGGCAGGCGGCGGCGAAGCCGGCCGAGCCCGGCCGATGACAGTGTCATCGGATGCTGCGCGTCCCACTGCCGGACAATGGCGTGGCTGACCAGCACCGCATCGCCATAGGTGCGCGGCGCCAGCGCGTAGAACAGCTCCTCCTGTTCGGGACGCAGCGCATCGGAAATGTCCATGAACTCCAGGTGCGAATCGACGCTTGCGCCGCCGATGCCCGGAAAATGCTTCAGGCAGAGGCCTACTCCCGCCTGCCGCGCCGCAGCGTCGACCAGGCGGGCATTGGCCTCGACCTCACCGATATCGGGCGAATAGGACCGCTTGATCCTGCCGATGTTGGGATTGTCGGAATTGTAGTCGACGTCGATGACAGGCGCGAAATTGTAGCGGATGCCGAGCCGGCGCAGCTCGCCGTAGCTTGCGGCCAGGACCGTCTGCTTTTCCGCGTGCGCGAGCAGATTGAACTCCTTTGCGCTCGGCAGCGGCTGAAAACCGCAGGAGTCCTTGAGCCGGCGCACCAGGCCGCCCTCCTGGTCGATGAAGACCAGCGGCCGCGACGGCAGCGCCGCGATCTCGGCGCAGAGCGACTGCACCTGCGCGGGCGAGGCGATGTTGTTGTCGTACTGCCGGGTCTGGCAGGAATAGTCGAACAGGATCACGCCGCCGAGCCCGAATTGCCCGGCAAATTCCTTCAGCCAGGGCGGAATGACCTTGCCGTGGAAGCCGAGGATGAAGAGTTCGCCGATGGACATGGCCGCTCGATTCGGTTGCCGCATGGAATCAGCCGCGCCCGATGGAATAGCATGCTGCGGCGGCGGTAAGAATATGACGCAGGCAGCAGTTCGACTGCGTTCCCCGTGCTCGCATCACTATGTTAAGACACGCTGGCGGGCCTCGATCGCCTGCCACGACACAAGGACTTTCGGAAACGCGCATGACAGCAGCTTACGTCCCGCAAATGGCCCTTTACCGCCAATGGCTGAAGCAGACGCGCGGCCTTGAATTTGCGGATTTCGAGGCGCTGCGGCGCTGGTCGGTCACCGATATCGACGGCTTCTGGCAGAGCGTGTGGGATTATTTCGACCTGCGCTCGCCGACGCCGCATTCGGCGGTGCTGGCCGAGCGCAAGATGCCGGGCGCGGTGTGGTTTCCCGGCGCTTCGGTGAACTACGCGCGCCAGGTCTTCCGCCATGTCGCGCCGGCGCATGCCGCAGGACTGCCGGCCCTGATCTCGAGCGGCGAGGACGGCAAGCTCTCGGAGACGAGCTGGCCCGAACTGCAGCGCAGATCGGCAGCGCTGGCGCTGCATCTGAAGGCCAACGGCGTCGGCGCCGGCGACCGGGTCGCCGCCTACTTGCCGAACATTCCCGAGACGATCATCGCGTTCCTCGCGACCGCGAGCTTGGGCGCGGTCTGGAGCGTCTGTGCGCCCGACATGGCGGCGCCCGCGGTGATCGATCGCTTCAAGCAGATCGAGCCGAAGGTGCTGATCGCCTGCGACGCGGTGACCTATGCCGGCCGGCGCCACGACCGGCAAGGCGTGATCGAGGAATTGCGGCGCGCGCTGCCGACCGTGCAGCATGTCATCCTGCACAGCGACGCCGCGCCGTCCGAGACGCGATTGTCATCGATTCTCGCGAGCCAGAGCGCGGAGATCGACGCCTTCGAGCCGGAATGGCTGCCGTTCGATCATCCGCTCTGGATCGTCTATTCCTCGGGCACCACCGGATTGCCGAAGCCGATCCTGCACAGCCATGGCGGCATTATCGTCGTGGCGCTGCCGCTCTCGACGCTGCACAACGACATCGGCTGCAGCTATCAGCAAAACTCGTTCGGCGAACGCTTCCACTGGTACTCTTCGACCGGTTGGATCATGTGGAATTGCCAGGCCAACGGCCTGCTCAACGGCACGACCTGCTGCATTTTCGACGGCAGCCCCGGCGGCACCAAGGACAAGCCGGACTGGGCCACGCTGTGGCGCTTCGTCGCCGACGCCAAGGCCACCTTCTTCGGCGCCGGCGCGGCATTCTTTGCCAATTGCACCAAGGCGGAGATCGATCTCGCAGCCGTCGGCGACCTCTCAGGCCTGCGCACGCTCGGCTCGACCGGCTCGCCGCTCAGCGCCGACACCCAAGCCTGGTTCAACGAGCGCTTCGCCGCGCTAGCGAAGCAGAACGGCAACGCCGCGCAAGCCGATATGTGGTGGGCCAATATTTCCGGCGGCACCGACTTCGCCGGCGCCTTCATCGGCGGCAATCGCGAATTGCCGCAGACGCCGGGCATCATGCAATGCCGCCTGCTCGGCTGCGCGGTGGAAGCGTTCGACGAGCAGGGCCGCGCCGTGATCGACGAGGTCGGCGAGCTCGTCTGCACCGAGCCGCTGCCCTCGATGCCGCTGCGGTTCTGGAACGATCCCGGCAACGCGCGCTACCTTTCCAGCTATTTCGAGACCTATCCCGACAATTTCGACGGCTCAGGCCGCGGCCCGGTGTGGCGGCATGGCGACTGGCTCAAGATCAATCCCGACGGCTCCTGCGTGATCTACGGCCGCAGCGACGCCACCATCAACCGCCATGGCTTGCGGATGGGCACCAGCGAGCTCTATTCCGCGATCGAGGCGCTGCCGGAGGTGCTGGATTCGATGGTGGTCGACCTCGAATATCTCGGCCGCGACAGCTACATGCCGCTGTTCGTGGTGCTGCGCGAGGGCATTGCGCTCGATGCCGCGATGAGAGGCAAGATCAACAAGGCGGTCGAGGCCGGGCTGTCGCGCCGCTTCCTGCCCAACGATATCTTCGTCGTGGCGGAGATTCCGCGCACGCTGTCCGGCAAGAAGCAGGAGCTGCCGGTCAAGAAGCTGTTGCTCGGCCATCCCGTCGAGAAGGTCATCAACCGCGATGCGATGGCCAATCCCGGCTGCCTCGACTGGTATCTCGATTTTGCCAAGGGCTATCTGAGCCGGCAGGCGGGCGCGGCGTAAGCGGTCGCCGTCTGTCAGCGCGGCCTGCTGCGCCATGGCGGCGGCGCGAGGGCGGCGCGCAAATGCTCCACGAAAGCCTGCGTGCGCCGGGCCCGCCCGCCGCGGCCCGGATTGAGGAGCGCGACGACGTCGGCCGGCGGCAGGCGGAAGTTCGGCAGAACCCGCACCAGCCGGCCAGAGGCGAGATCCTCGGCGACATCCCACTCCGACCTGACGATCAGGCCGTGATCCATGAGCGCCCAGGCCTTCACGACCTCGCCGTCATTGCTCGACAGCATCGGCTCGATCCTGACGACATCGGGCACCGCCGCGCCACGCCTGCGGGAGAACCGCCACAGCGTCACGTCCTCCTCGTTCTCGCGCAGTGCGATGCAATCATGTCCGCGCAGCTGCTGCGGGCTCGCCGGCGTTCCGCGGCGCTTCAGATAGGCCGGCGAGGCGCAGAGCAGGCGTTCATTGGGCGCAAGGCGCAGCAAGCGAAGCGTGGAATCCTGCAGCGCACCGATATGGATCATGACGTCCCACGCGCCGGCAGCCGCACGCCCCGGCCGATCGGACAGCTCGAGCTCGACCGACACGTCGGGATGGCGGGATCGGAACGTCGCAACGATCGGGGCGACGTAGCGGCGTCCGAAGCCGAGCGGCGCAAGAACCTTCAGATGGCCGGCGATGGTGCCGCGACGCGCCTGCAGCGCCTCCGTCAGCTCCGTCGCCTCGTCGAGCAGCGTGCGGCCGCGCAATACCAGGAGCTCGCCCTCATCGGTCAGCGTCAACCGCCGGGCCGAGCGGCTGACCAGTTGAACACCCAAACGCTGCTCGAGGCTCTGCAGCCGCTGCGACACTGCCGATGGCGTGACGTCGAGCGCCCGCGCCGCGGCCGCGAGCGACCGTGCCACAGCGATCGCCAGGAAAAAGCGGATATCGTCGGTCGAGAGCATTAAGTTCAGGCTTAATATAAGAATGACATTCGGTAAATTGTGCTTAGCGTGGAAACGGCTAGTCTTGCCGCATGTCATCACCCCTTGCCTCGAACGCACCGCATCCGCTCGCCGGGATCGAGACGCCCTGCCTCGTGCTCGACGAAGACCGGATGCTGCACAACATCGCCCGCCTGAAGACGCGGCTGTCGCGGCTCGGCGTGCCGCTCCGCCCGCATCTGAAGACCGCGAAATCCATTCCGGCGGCGCGCGCCGTGATGGACAGTCCGGCTGGTCCGGCCGCGGTCTCCACGCTGCAAGAAGCCGAAATGTTTGCCGCGGCAGGCGTGAAAGACATCCTCTATGCCGTCGGCATCGCGCCGCAGAAGCTCGATCGCATCGCGGCGCTGCGGCGGCGGGGCGTGGACCTGTCCGTGGTGCTCGACAGTCTCGATCAGGCCGCCGCCGTCACCGCGATGGCCCGCATGTCGAACGACCGCATTCCCGTGCTGATCGAGATCGACTGCGACGGCCATCGCGCCGGCGTCGGCGCGCACGACCCGCTGCTGGTCGAGATCGGCCGCGCGCTGCATCAAGGCGGCGCCGAGTTGCGCGGCGTCATGGCGCATGCCGGCGAATCCTATTCCTGCCGCAGCGTGGCGGCGCTCGAGCAGGCCGCCGAGCAGGAGCGCGCCGCGGCGGTCGCCTGCGCCGAATCGCTGCGCGCGGCCGGACTGCCCTGCCCCGTGGTCAGCGTCGGCTCGACGCCGACAGCCCATTTCGCGCGCCGGCTCGATGGTGTCACCGAGGTGCGCGCCGGCGTCTTCGTGATGTTCGACCTTGTGATGGCGGGGATCGAGGTCTGCGCGGTCGAGGACATCGCGCTGTCGGTGCTCGCGACGGTGATCGGCCATCGCGCCGACCGCGGCTGGACCTTCATTGACGCCGGCTGGATGGCGCTGTCGCGCGACCTCGGCACCGCGAAGCAACCGATCGACCAGGGCTATGGCATCGTCTGCGACATCGATGGACGGCCGCATCGCGACCTGATCGTGACCGAAACCAATCAGGAGCACGGCATCATCGCGCTCCGCCCCGGCAGCACGGCGCCGCAGGTGACGCTGCCGGTCGGCACCAAGGTGCGGATCCTGCCGAACCATGCCTGCGCGACCGGAGCCCAGCACGACCGCTACCATGTCGTCGCCAGCGGCTCCGATACGGTGAGGCAATGGGAGCGGTTTCGCGGATGGTAGGAGACGGAGCGCAGCCCATGACCCGAGCCTATGACGCCGTTCTGTTCGATCTGCTGACCGCGCTGCTCGACAGCTGGACGCTCTGGAACAAGATCGCGGGCTCTGATGAAGCCGGGCTGCGCTGGCGCGCCGAGTATCTCAAGAACACCTACGCCACCGGGCGCTACCGTCCCTATGAAAACCTGGTGGGTGAGGCCGCGCGCAACGTTGGACTCCCTTTCGAACGCGCCGCGGAGCTCGGTGCACGCTACGCCGAGCTCGATCCCTGGCCCGAGGTTCGCGACGTCCTGCAAACGCTGCACGGTGCCGGCGTCGCGCTCGGCGTCGTGACGAACTGCTCGGAGCGGCTCGGCCGCATCGCCGCCGATCGCCTCGGCGTTCCCCTCACCGTGTTCGTGACGGCCGAGCGCGCCGGCTATTACAAGCCGCAGCCGCAACCCTATCGGCTCGCGCTCGACGAACTGCCGGTCCCGGCCAATCGATGCCTGTTCGTTGCAGGATCGGCCTATGATCTGTTCGGCACGGCACGTGTGCATCTGCCGACTTGGTGGCATAATCGGGCCGCAATGAACCTGCCGGAAGGGGCGCCCGCCCCGATCATGGTTCGTGACAACCTTGCGAGCTTGCCGGCTTTCGTGCTCGGTCGCGATGTGTCCGGCCGGACCGTGCCTTGAGGACTGAATAGCGATGCCTTCACCCAGTTACATCGACCCGCTCAACGGAAAACTGTATCCGCTGGATATCCCGCGCTGGTGCTCCGACGAAGGCAAGCCGCTCCTGATAACGCCGCTGCCGGGCATCTCTCGCGACGAGATCGATCGCGCGACACGATCGCTGTGGCGCTATCGCGCGGCGCTGCCGGTCGAAATCAGGCAGCCGATCACGATGGGTGAAGGCTGCACGCCTGCCGTCGAGAAGGCGTGGGATGATCTGCGGCCGCATTTCAAGCTTGAATGGTTCAATCCGACCGCGAGCTTCAAGGATCGCGGCACCACGGTGATGCTGTCGTTCCTGCGCCAGCTCGGCGTCGATGCGGTGCTGGAGGACTCTTCCGGCAATGGCGGCGCGTCGGTTTCAGCCTATGGCGCGGCCGGCGGCATGCGGGTCAGGATCCTTGCGCCGGCGACGACGTCGCCGATGAAGGTGGCGCAGATGCACGCCTTCGGCGCCGAGGTGCAGCTGGTCGAAGGCCCGCGCGAGGAATCCGAGGCGGAGGCGATCCGCCAGTCGAAGCAGATCTTCTACTCCAGCCACAACTGGCAACCGTTCTTCCTGCAGGGCACCAAGTCGCTGGCCTATGAGATCTGGGAAGATTTCGGCTTCACCGCGCCGGACAACGTCATCATGCCGGTCGGCGCCGGCAGCAGCCTGCTCGGCTGCTATATCGGCTTCAAGGAGCTCTTCGCGGCCGGGCAGATCACGCGGCTGCCGCGCCTGTTTGCGGCCCAACCGCTCAACTGCTCGCCGGTCGATGCCAGCTTCGCCGCCGGCGTCGACACGCCGGTCGATCGCGCGGTCCGCAAGACCATCGCCGAGGGCACCGCGATCAAGCACCCGCTGCGGCTGAAGCAGATGATCGCGGCGCTGAACGAGAGCGGCGGCGGCACCGTCGCAATTCCCGAAGACGGCATCGTCGCCGCGTTGAAGCGATTGGCGCAGACCGGCCTGTTCGTCGAGCCGACCTCGGCCTCGGCCGCCGCCGCGCTTGACGTCCTGAAGGCGCGCGGCGCGATCCGGCCGGCGGAGCGCACCGTCGTCATCATCAGCGGCACCGGGATCAAGGCGGCGGGACTGATCACGGAGTTGCTCGGAGCGAGCTAGCTTTAGCTCGCTCCGATGAGCTGTCTCTAACCCGCCTTGCGCAGCCTCAGGGATTCGTAGAACGCCGTCTCGAAATTGATGTAGCCGATAAAGGATGTCGGATCGCCAAACGGCAGGATCTGCGTCGCCCAGTATCCGCCAAAACCGTTCTGCCGATCGATCCAGTAGAACAAATTGGCGAGCCCCGCCCAGCCCAGCGCGCCGGCGGGGCGGCCGGTCGGAGCCTGCTCGTCATTGATCATGAAGCTCAACGCCCAGGACTTCGACTGACCGGGGAAGAACTCGGCGTCGTTGGCGAGCGAGGTGATCACGCCGGTGATCGCGGTGACCTTGTTGTTGCCGAGATGGTTCTTCTCCGCCATCCGCACAGTCTCGGCCTTGAGGACCCGTCCATGCTCGCCGGCGCCGTCGTTCAGCCACATCCGGATGAAGCGCATATAGTCGCCGATGGTGCCGTAAAGCCCGTGGCCGCCCATGTGGATTTCGGGCTTGGCCGGCAATTCGAAGTCCATCGGCGTGAGCGAACCGTCGGCGTTGCGGGCGTGGATGCCGGCAAGCTTGCGGCGCATCGCGTCGGTGAGCTCGAACGTCGTATCCATGATCCCGAGCGGTTCGAATATCCGCGTCTTGAAGACTTCCCCGAGCCGCCTGCCGGTGATGGCCTCGACGATCTGGCCGCACCAATCCATGTTGGTGCCGTATTCCCAGCGCTCGCCCGGATCGAACAGCAGCGGCGTCATCAGCGAAGCCTTGGACGCCGTGATGACGCTGGGTTGCCCCTTCTCCTGCGCCAGCCGGTTATAGGTGTGATTGATGAAGTCGTAGCTCAGACCCGCGGAATGGACCATCAGCATGCGGGTGGTGATGTCGCGCTTCGGTGGACGCAGCCGCGGCTCGCCCTTGTCGTCAAAACCCTCGATCACCTGGAGCTTGCCGATGTCGGGCGCGTAGGTCCTGGCGGGCGCGTCGAGATCGAGCTTGCCTTCCTCGACGAGCTGAAGGACGGCCGTTCCGGTGATCGCCTTGGTGGTCGAGAAGATCGCGAACACGCTGTCGGTCGTCATATCCGCGGGCTGGTCGAGCCGGCGTTTGCCGGCGGCACCTTCATAGATGTTGCGATGACGGTCGGTCACCATCGCAACGACGCCGGGAACGCGCGGGTTTGAAGTCACGACACCGTCAAGGATTGCATCGGCGGATGCACTGAAATTCGTGCTCATTGTCTTCCTCCTGTGTTTTTTGATGTTGACCCGCGTAGCCCTACTGCGTGGCGAAGCCGCGATAGCCGCTGGCGGCGACCTCGTCGCATTTCTGGCGGTAGGTGCCGACGCCGCCGCAATAGGACAGCACCCGGCGCGGCTTGCCCTCGACATTGGAGCCCAGGTACCAGGAGTTGGTCTTCGCGATCAGCGTTGCGTTGGCGGTCTCGTCGTGATGCGCCACCCATTGATCCTCGGTATCCCTGGTCGGCTCGATGACGTTCAGGTTCTTGCCGCGCAGATATCTGATGCAATCGGCAATCCACTCCACCTGCTGCTGCAAGCATGTGGTCATGTTGCAGAGTGCGGCCGAGGGCGCGAGCGGCACCGCTGTGGTGAACAGGTTCGGGTAGCCATGGACCTGCAGGCCCATCGTGGTGCGGATATCCCTGCCCCAATCGTCCTTCAGCGATCGCCCGTCGCGGCCGCGGATGTCGATCCGCGTCAACGCCCCCGTTCCGGCGTCGAAGCCGGTCGCCAGGATGATGACGTCGAACTCATGCACCGTGCCGTCGGCGGTCTGGATGCCCTCAGGCGTGATGCGGGCGATCGGATTGTTCTTGACGCTGACGATCTCGACATTGGGCCGGTGGAAAGCCTCGAGGAAATTGCTCTCCAGCGGCACCCGGTGCGTGCCAAAACCGTAATCGGCGGGAATCAGCAGCTCACACAGCTTGGGGTCCTTGATCCGCTCGCGCATCTTCTCGCGCACGAATTCGGTGATCTCGGCGTTGACGGCTTCGTCGAAGAACAGTTCGGCAAAGGACGAGACCCACAGCTTCAGGGATCCGTCGTTCCAGCAGTCCTCGATCACCTGGCGGCGCTGCTGCGGCGTCAGGTCGGCCCAGGCGTGCTCGAAGTCGAATTCGAATCCGGTGAACGTTTTCGGCAGCCGTTCGGTGAGGAATTTGAACTTCGACTTGTAGGCCTCGGCGTCCGCCGCGTCCCATTTCGGGTTCTTCATCGGGATGATGTATTGCGGGGTGCGGATGAACACCTTGAGATGGCCGACCTCACCGGCGATCGACTGGATCACCTGGATTCCGGTCGCGCCGTTGCCGACCACGCCGACGCGCTTGCCGGCGAGCTCGATCGGTCCCTTGGGCCAGCGCGCGGTGTGGAACAGCTTGCCCTTGAACGTCTCCTGTCCCGGGAAGGACACGTGCGGGGCCGAGAGCATGCCGCAGCAGGTGACGAGGAACTGGGTATCGATCACGTCGCCCTGGTCGGTCGCGACCAGCCAGCGTTGCGTCGCCTCGTTGAAATGCGCGCTCTTCACCGTGGTGCCGAACTGGATGTCTTTCCCGAGGTCGAGGCGGTCGGCGACGTAGTTCAGCCAGCGCTCGATTTCCGGCTGGCCCGGGAATCGCTCGCTCCAGCTCCAGCCTTTGTAGAGCTCCTCGGAGAACAAGTACTGATAGGTGTGGCCTTCGGAATCGAATCGCGCCCCGGGATAGCGGTTCCAGTACCAGGTGCCGCCGACACCAGACCCGGCGTCGATCGCCTTCACACTCAGTCCCTGCTCACGCAGGCGGAACAATTGATAGAGACCGGCGACGCCGGCGCCGACGACCACGGCGTCGAGCTTGGTCGTTGCATGCGCACCATTGCTTCCATTCGACCTTGTGACGGTCTCGGTCATGATTTCCTCCTGTGTCTGGCTTCTCGCACGCACCTTCCCACCCGCGGTGTCGCCGGATGATGGTGCGTTGCGTCAATTTGGTCTCGGCCGCTCGCGCTGTCGCCGAAACGCAGAGCAGGCTACGGGCCGTTCGGCCGCGCGGCTTGGACGAAACCGACAATCTCTGGAACGCCGCCGTTCAATTGCCCGACCGGCCATTGGTCTCCTTGGCAAACGGCGAAAGCGGCCTATTCTGCGCTCAGCCGTCCGGCCAAGAACAAGCGGTCAACCGCGCCACCAATCCCAGGGAGGAGGCTCGCGCGATGGGCCAGTTGATCACGGTCGAGGAGCTGCCGCGCTACGCTCCCGGTGAGCTGAAGCTGGATAGCGCCTCGGTCGGGAGGAACGATTTCCGGCTGCGCATCTTCCGCTATGCGCCGTCCGACATCTGGGTCCCGCCGTCGGAGAACTTCCTCCTCGTGCTCTATCGCGACGGCACGACGTCGATGAACCGCCGTGTCACCGGCGCATGGAAGCAGGATCACGTCGGTCGCGGCGTCACGTCACTCCTGACCCGCGCAGAGCCGTCAAGCTGGCACTGGAAGAATGACATCGAGGTCACGCATTTCTATATCGCTCCCGCCCTCATGATGAAGACGGCGAGCGATGCCTTCGACCGCGACGCCGAGGCGATCGAGCTGCACGATCTGCTCAAGGCCGAAGATCCGATGCTGACGTGGATCAACGACCAGATGGTTCAGGAGGTTGCCTCAGGAGGTCCGGGCGGACGCCTCTGCTATGATGCGCTGGCGCTGCAGGCGAGCGTGCACATCCTGCGGAAATATGCGGCGATCGAGTTCAAGATGCCCTGCGCGCAAGGACGCTTTCGCCCGGCGCATGCCCGGCTGATCGAGGACTATATCGAGCAGAACATCTTCCGGAACATCACGCTGGAGGAATTGGCGAACATCTGCAATTGCACGCCGGTCCAGTTCGCCCGCAAGTTCCGCGTGCACTACGGCATGCGGCCGCACGCCTATGTCCTGCGGCGCAAGGTCGAGCATGCGTGCCAGCATCTGCGCAAGGATCGCGTCGCGCTGAAGGAGATCGCGCTGCTCGCCGGCTTCGCCGATCAAAGCCACCTCAATCGCGTGTTCCGGCAGCACATGAACGTCACGCCGGCGGAATATCGCCGGCAGGTCTGCGAGCACACCGTCCAGGCGTGAAACCGGGTCTGCGACGGACTCACACCGGCGGCGGATTGAGGCGCGCGAAGCCTTCCTGGATACGGTAGGGATAGTACGGATAGGCCGGCATCACCGCGCTCGCGCGGTCGAGACGCGCGATCTGGTCCGGCGAGAGCGACCATCCAACCGCGCCGAGATTGTCGCGTAGTTGCACCTCATCACGTGCACCGATGATCACGGACGAAACGCTCGGCCGCGTCAGCAGCCAGGCAATCGCGATCTGCGGCACGCTGCAGCCGGTCTCCGTGGCTACCGCGTCCAGCGCGTCGACGATCGCGTAAAGCTTCTCATCGTCGACCGCCGGCCCGAACTGCGCGGTCTCATGCAGGCGGCTGTTGGCGGGCAATGGCTGGCCGCGCCTGATCTTGCCGGTGAGGCGGCCCCAGCCGAGCGGGCTCCAGACCAGCGCGCCGACGCCCTGGTCGAGCGCGAGTGGCATCAGCTCGGATTCATAGTCGCGGCCGACCAGCGAATAATAGACCTGGTGCGCCACATAGCGCGGCCAGCCATGCCGCTCGGCGAGACCGAGTGATTTCATCAGATGCCAGCCGGAGAAATTCGAGGCGCCGACATAGCGCAGCTTGCCGGCGCGCACCAGCGTGTCGAGCGTCGACAGCACTTCATCGACCGGCGTGACGGCATCAAAGGCATGAAGCTGCAGCAGGTCGATATAGTCGGTGTTGAGCCGGCGCAGCGCGGCGTCGACCGCGGCGACCAGGCGATATCGCGACGTACCGGCATCGAGCGGGCCGTCGCCCATCGGCAGGCCGGTCTTGGTCGAGATCAACACCTTGTCGCGGCGTCCCTTGATCGCGGCGCCGAGGATCTCCTCCGACGCGCCGTTCGAATAGACATCGGCGGTGTCGAACAGGTTGACGCCGGCCTCGAGACAGATGTCGATCAACCGTCGCGCCTCGTCGGCGCCGCTGCGGCCCCAGGCCGAAAACAAAGGCCCCTGGCCGCCGAACGTGCCGGTGCCGAAGCTGAGCACCGGGACTTTGAGGCCGGATGCACCGAGATTGCGGTATTCCATGGTCATACTCCCTTGATCCGATTCATTCCGCCGGGCACTGCGCGGCGAGCGCGATCGGCCGATCGAGGCGCAGGCTCCACAGCGCAAGCAACAGGCCGATTGCAGTGATGACGGCTGCCACCAGCGGCAGCGCGCCGAGGCCGAGGCCGCGATCGATGGTGACGCCGCCGGCCCAGGCGCCGAGCGCGTTGCCCAAATTGAACGCCGCGATGTTCAGGCTGGAGGCCAGCGTCCGCCCTTCGACGCCCGCGGCCTCGAGCACGCGGAGCTGCAGCGGCGCCACGGTCGCGAACGCGGCGATGCCGAGGATGAACAGCAGCACGACCGCCAATGCCTTGATCGAGACGACCGCCGTCAGCGCGACGAGCACGGCGGCGAGGCCACCGAGCGATACCAGCAGCGCCCGCGCAAGTCCCTTGTCGGCGAGCCGTCCGCCCGCGACGTTGCCGATCGCAAGGCCGGCACCGAACACCAGCAGGATCGGCGACACCGCGGCGTCGGAGAAGCCGGTGAGCCGCGTCAGGATCGGCTGTACATAGGTGAAGACCGCGAACAGCCCGCCGAAGCCGAACACCGTCATGGCAAGTCCGAGCAGGACCTGCGGGCGGCCGAGCACGGCGAGTTCCTCGCGCAGCGGCGCGGGCTTGTCATTGGCGCCGACATGGCTGGGGACCAGCAAGGCCAGCACGATGAACGCGATCACGCCGATCGCCGCCACCGCCCAGAACGCCGCGCGCCAGCCGAGGATCAGGCCGAACCAGGCCCCGAAGGGCACGCCGAGCAGGGTCGCGACCGTGAGGCCGATGAACATCGTGGCGATCGCCGAGGCGCGCTTGTCTTCCGGGACGAGGCTTGTCGCCACCACGGAGCCAACGCCGAAGAAGGTGCCGTGCGCCAGCGAGGTGAGAATGCGCGCCGCCATCAAAAGCCCGTAGCTCGGCGCCAGCGCACACGCCGCATTGCCGAGCGTGAAGATCGCCATCAGCGCCAGCAAGACCGCCTTGCGCGGCATCCGCCGCGTTGCCAGCGTCAGGATCGGCGCGCCGACGAATACGCCGAGCGCGTAGCCGGAGATCAGCAGGCCCGCCGCGGATACGGATACCTGCATGTCGGCGGCGACCTGCAGCAGCAGTCCCATGATGAGGAATTCGGTGGTGCCGATACCAAAGGCACCGGCGGTCAAGGCAAGGACTGCAGCAGGTATGTGTCGCTCCGGACAAAAGGATTCCACAAAGCGAGATAGCGGTCCGGGCGGGGAAGGATTAGAATGGCCGCAATCCAATCATTTGTGACTTGAATTCAAGATGTCCCGCACCGACACCAACCGCTCCGGCGAGATGGACGTATTCGTCCGCGTCGTCGATCTCGGCGGCTTCACGGCTGCCGCGAACAGCCTGCGCCTGACGCCGTCGGGCGTCAGCAAGCTGGTCTCGCGGCTCGAGACGCGGCTCGGCACGCGGCTGGTCAACCGCACCACGCGCAAGCTGCAGCTCACCGAGGAAGGCCAGGCCTTCTACCAGCGCGCCCAGCGCATCCTCGCCGATATCGACGAGGCCGAACGCGAGGCCGCCTCATGCGTGCCGCGCGGCCATCTCACCGTGAACAGCAACATTCCGTTCGGCATGCTGCATGTGATGCCGCTGCTGCCGCGTTTCATGCGCGAGCATCCCGACATCACGCTCGACATCGTGCTGACCGACACGCTGGTCGATCTGATGCAGGCACGCGCGGATATCGCGATCCGCGCCGGCCCGCTCGGCGCCTCGCGGCTGATCGCGCGCAAGCTCGGCACCAGCCGCATGGCGGTGGTCGCCGCGCCGTCCTATCTCGCCCGCTTCGGCACGCCGAAGACGCCGGCCGACCTCGCCGCCCATCGCGGCATCGGCTGGACCTTTCCGCGCAGCATCCGCGGCTGGCCGTTCCGCCGCGCTGAACGGATCGAGGAAGCGCTGCCGCCGCCGGTGGCCCGCGCCAGCGACGGCGAAACCGCACGCCAGCTCACGCTTGGCGGGATCGGGCTCGGCCGGCTGGCGCTCTTCCACATCGGCCCCGATATCGAGGCCGGGCGTCTGGTGCCGGTGCTGCAAAATCTCAATCCCGGCGACCGCGAGGACATCCATGCGGTCTATGTCGGCCATGCCGGCCCGCTGCCGGCGCGGGTCCGCGCTTTCATCGATTTTCTTGCGCAACACATCCGCATCGGCGATCCCTCTTTGCGGCGCGGCGCTGACGGAAAATGGAAAGTCGTAGGCGACAAGTGAGCATTCGATGACGAACGAACTCTTGCCCTTCCAGTCTGTCACCGAGTCGATCCGGATTGCTGCGGAGCTAACGCAGGTGTGGAACACGATCGATCAACCCCAAGGCGGGCGAGAGATGGCGCAACGCGCATTTCAGGACCGATTGGCGGATCGGCGCGCCAATCGACATCGAGGCGGAGATCGGCGCAAAGCGCTATCGCGACAAGGGCCGCGTCCTCCATGTCGAGCCGTCGATGCGGCTCGCATACTCCTATTGGTCGCAGGTCTCCGGCCTGCCGGATGTTCCGCAATCCTATGCGACGATCACGATGACACTCGTGCCTGACGGCGGCGAGACGGTGCTGACCGTCACCCAGCAGGTGCCGCCTTCGCCGATCCGCCGCGGAAGCGGCTGGGAAATCGGACCCGACTCAGGCGCCAAACACGTTGCCTTCTACTGGCGCATGACGCTGCCGCGCCTGAGGCAGACCGTCGAGCAAGGATGCGCCGCGCAATAGTGCGGTCTATGCCCGCTTCAGCAGGAAGAGCTGCGTGACATAGGGGAACACCACTTCGTCGGCGTCGCCGAGACCGGCCTCACGCAGGATGCTGCCGGTCTTGTCGCGCAGGATCGCCTTCTCCGCACCGGGAAGATTGGCGACATAGCTCGTCGATGCGATGCGCTCGAAGACGTCCCGTCGCTTCATCCGGTGCGGATGGTCCTGCACGATTTCCCTCTCGAGCACGAAGCGCGGGTCCTTCAGGATCCAGCGCCAGCGTCCGGTCCGTTGCCGGGGCGTGTCGCCCGCATAGCCCTCGATCATGACGGACAACGCGTCGACCCACGGCGTGCGGTCATCCCGGTTGTTCCAGACCAGCGCAAGCGTCCCGCCGGGATGCAGCAGTCGCGCGATCTCGGCAACCGACGCCTCGTTGTCGAACCAGTGAAACGCCTGGGCGCAGGTGACAAGGTCGACGCTGCCGGTTTCGAGATTGATCGCATCGGCGCGCGTGTTGATGACCTCCACCCCGGCCTCCTTCGCCAGCCTGGCCGACATCTCGGCAACGGGCTCGACCGCGACGAGGCGCGCAGTCGCGGGCAAATGCTGCAGCAGAAGGCGGGTGAACTTGCCGGTTCCGGCACCGAGATCGACGACACAGCGCGCGGCCGCAAGCGGCAGCGCGGCGACAATCTCCGCGGGGTAGCTCGGTCGGCCCGCCTCGTAGGCGGCGACCGCGACACGATAATTCTCGGCAGTGGGGTTCCGTGTCATTGTTGCTTCTCCTGCGTGCCAACCGTCCGCGGTGTGATCCGCGGAACGGTATAGAGCAGCGCCTGCACAGGGCTGGAAGAGCGCGTCGATTCAAAATCCGCTGAAAACCTCTCACCTTTGCGTCAGCGCCGCAACTCTGCTGCTGCCTGTTGAAGGTGCGCGCATTTTGAATGATTTGCTTCGGCGGGTTTCGCATGGACCTTACGTGCTTGTGTTGTATCAACGTCGCAGTTCCAGGTTGCAAGTTGCGGTCGACTGAACGACAGTTCGCGATGGCGGACCCAGTCTGTCGCGCTTGTGCGGGACAAGCCCGATCCGCCCCGCACCGGAGCGACCATGCAGCGATCCAGGGCAGTCCTCATCACAGCCATCGTCTACGCCTTGATCGGCCTGGTCCTCGCCGGCGGCGGCATTTGGCTCGCCGCATTGGGTGGATCCATCTTCTACACTGTCCTCGGCGTCGGCATTCTCGCCACGGCTATGCTGCTGCTGGCGCAGCGCCATCAGGCGCTATGGCTGTTTGCGATCGTGCTGCTCGGCACGCTGGCGTGGGCCGTCCATGAGGTGCGGTGCGACTGGTGGCCGCTCGCGGCGCGTGGCGACGTCGTCTTCCCGATGGCGCTCTGGCTGCTCACGCCGGCGATCGTTCGCGCCCTGACACGAAGCGGGCCGGTGCCTTACATGCGCGCAACGGCGCCACTCTGGATCGGCGTCGTTGCTGCGGCGGCGGTGCTGAGCGCCGGGCTGCTGTCCAGCTATCACGACATCAACGGCACGATTGCCGAGTCCGGCTCCGCCGTGCCGCAAAGCGAAGCCGACCCGCAGCCGGACGGCGACTGGCGCGCCTATGGACGCACGCAATTCGGACAGCGCTATTCGCCGCTGAAGCAGATCACGCCCGACAACGTCGCTAACCTCAAGGTCGCCTGGACCTTCCGCACCGGCGACGTGAAGACGCCAGAGGATTCCGGCGAGACGACCTTCGAGGTCACCCCGATCAAGGTGCGCGATACGCTCTATCTCTGCTCGCAGCACCAGGTGCTGTTCGCGCTCGACGCCAAGACCGGCACGGAACGCTGGCGCTACGACCCCAAGCTTGTGCACAACAAGACGTTCCAGCACATGACCTGCCGCGGCGTCTCCTATCATGAAACCGCGTCTGGCGCCGTCGACTCTGGCGGCAGTCCGGCGCCGGCCGAATGCCCGCGGCGGATCTTCCTGCCCGTCAATGACGGCCGCATGATCGCGCTCGATGCCGACAGCGGCAAGCTCTGCGATGGTTTCGCCGATCACGGCAACCTCGACCTGCAGCAGGGGATGGGGATCAAGACCGCGGGCTTCTTCGAGCCGACATCGCCGCCGGTCGTCAGCGACAAGATCCTGGTCGTGGCCGCCGCGGTGATCGACAATTATGCGGTCGAGGTGCCGTCGGGCGTGATCCGCGGCTTCGATGTCTACACCGGCAAACTGGTCTGGGCCTGGGATTCCGGCGCGGCGGACGAGAACGCGCTGCCGTCGCCGACGCGGCATTACACCAACGGCTCACCGAATTCCTGGATCACGGCCTCGTTCGATCCGAAACTGAATCTGGTCTACATCCCGACCGGTAACAACGGACCTGACATCTGGGGCGGCAATCGCGATGCGCTGGTCGAGCGCTATTCCAGCGCCATCGTCGCGCTTGATGTCGACACCGGCAAGCGCGCCTGGTCGTACCAGACCGTGCATCATGATCTCTGGGACATGGACGTTCCCTCGCAACCGAGCCTGGTCGATGTGACGACGGCGAAGGGCGTCATCCCCGCGATCATCCAGCCGACCAAGGTGGGCAACATCTTCGTGCTCGACCGCAGGACCGGCGAACTGATCGTGCCGGCGCCGGAACGCGCGGTGCCGCAAGGGCCCGCGCCCGGCGACCGCTCAGCACCGACCCAGCCGTTCTCCGAACTGACCTTCCGCCCCGAGGCGAAGCTGACCGGCGCCGACATGTGGGGCGGCACGATCTTCGACCAGCTGCTGTGCCGGATCATGTTCCACCGCTTGCGCTACGAAGGCACCTTCACGCCGCCGTCGTTGCAGGGCACGCTCGTCTTCCCGGGCAATCTCGGCATGTTCGAATGGGGCGGCATCGCTGTCGATCCTGTCAGGCAGATCGCGATCGCCAATCCGATGTCGTTGCCCTTCGCCTCAAGACTCATTCCGCGCGGCCCGCAGAATCCTCCGGCGCCGACGGCCGAAAAGCCGGTCGGCAGCGAGGTCGGGGTGCAGCCGATGTATGGCACGCCGTTCGGCGTCGATATCTCGAGCTTCCTCTCGCCGCTCTCCGTGCCGTGCTATCGGCCGCCATGGGGCTCGATGGCCGCGATCGACCTGAAGACGATGAAGATCGTCTGGCAGCATCCCAACGGCACGATCCGGGACACAACACCGCTGCCGCTTCCATTCAAGATGGGCGTGCCGATGCTGGGCGGGCCGATCACCACCGCCGGCGGCGTTGCGTTCTACACCGGGACCTATGAGTACACGATCCGGGCCTACGATGTGCGCAACGGCAAGGTGCTCTGGGAGGATCGCCTGCCGGCCGGCGCCCAATCGACGCCGATGAGCTACGAGGCTGGCGGCAAGCAATACGTCGTCACCGCGGCCGGCGGCCACGGCTCGTTCGGCACCAAGCGCGGCGACTACGTCATCGCCTACGCATTGAAGGATTGAGCCGCTTCATCGGGACCGTCATCTTCCTTCTCCTTCCCCCCGAAAGGGGGAAGGTCGGGATGGGGGTCAGCCGCAGGCGATGCTGTTTACGGAGCGAGCAGATCCCCACCCGCTTTGCTCTGGCGAGCAAAGCGACCTCCCCTTTCCAAGGGGAGGTGGATAGCGTCCATACGGGTTGGCAAATCCGGCCAAAGCCGCTAAAGGTCCGCCCCCTTTCACAGACAATCCGAGCATGACATGTCGAGCGCCCCGCCCGCCGTCTCGATTGGCGTCGATTTCGGCACCAGCAACACCGTGGTCGCGCTGTCCGACGGCGACGGCCGCGTCGAGGCTGTTCGCTTCGACCACGGCGGCCGCACGCATAGCGTCTATGTGTCCGCGCTGTGCTTCTGGGAGGAACGGCCCGGCGCCGGCCTGCATCCGCGCGCCGAGGGCGGTCCGTGGGCGATCGAGCAGTTCCTCGAGGGACGCACGATCCATCGCTTCATCCAGTCGTTCAAGACATTTGCGGCCAGCTCGGCCTTCAACACCACGCAGATCTTCCGGCAACGTTACAAGTTCGAGGACCTGCTCGCGGCGTTCCTGCGCACGCTGACGCGCCATGCCGGCGAGGGTTTCGACTTGGGCGCACCGACCATCATGGTCGGCCGCCCGGTGAAGTTTGCCGGCGGCAATCCCAATGACGAGCTCGCGATGCAGCGCTACCGTGCCGCGTTCGAGCGGCTCGGCGCCGGCCATGCGCGCTATGTCTACGAGCCGGTCGGCGCGGCGTTCTCCTTCGCACGCACGCTCGACCACGACGCCACGGTGCTGGTCGCCGATTTCGGCGGCGGCACCAGCGACTTCTCCGTGATGCGGTTCTCGCGCAAGGGCGGCGTGCTCCGCGCCGAACCGTTGGGCCATGCCGGCGTCGGCATCGCCGGCGACACCTTCGACTACCGCATCGTCGACCACATCGTCTCGCCGCGGCTCGGCAAGGGCACCAACTACCGCTCGTTCGACAAGGTACTGCCGATCCCCAATCACTATTATTCGAGCCTCGCCCGCTGGCATCAGCTCGCGATGATGCGGGGCAATGGCGACTTGCGCGAATTGCAGCAACTCGCGCGCACCGCGCTCGATCCGGCGCCGCTGCACGATTTCATCACCATCGTCGACCACGATCTCGGCTTCGCGCTTTATCGCGCCGTGTCCGACACCAAGGTCGCGCTGTCGAGCCGCGACCGCGTCGAGTTCCGCTTCGCTCGCGAAGGCATCGATATCGGCGCGACGGTCACGCGCGACGATTTCGAATCCTGGATCGCCGACGACATCGAACGGCTGGGCGCGACGGTGGACGAGGCGCTGGCGAAATCCGGCATCACCGCGCGCGACGTAGAGAAGGTGTTTTTGACCGGCGGCACCTCGTTCGTGCCGGCCGTGCAGCGGCTGTTTGCAGAGCGCTTTGGCGAAGCACGGCTGACTTCGGCGGATCAATTCGAATCGATCGCCTACGGCCTCGCTTTGATCGGCCACACGCCCGATCCCGACCGCTGGACCTTCGCCGAAGCCGCGTGACGGCTGGCTTCGCGCCTTGATCCCGGCGCAATAGACGACTACATCACGCCAATCATCAATCCCCGAGGATGCCGACGACCATGGATTTCACCCTGACAGCAACGCCCATCAGCCTTGCCCTCGGGGATATCCATGCCTGCATCGATCGCGCTCTCTCATCTGACCCTGTCCGCGCCTGACGGCCGGGTTCTCCTTTCCCATATCGATCTGAATTTCGGACCTGAACGCACCGGCCTTGTCGGCAGGAACGGCGTCGGCAAGACGACGCTGCTCGGCCTGATCGCGAGGCTGCGCACGCCGCAATCCGGCACGGTCTCGGTTCAGGGACGCGTCGGGATGCTGCGTCAGACGGTTCAGCTGAAGCCGGATGAATGCGTCGTCGACCTGTTCGGCGCGCGCCGCGCACTGGCCGCGCTGCGCCGTGCCGAACAGGGCCTTGCGAGCATCGAGGAGATTGCCGACGTCGACTGGACGCTCGACACGCGCATCGCGGCCGCGCTCGAGCGCGTCGGACTGAACGATGCACTCGACGCGCCGCTGGCGACGCTGTCCGGCGGCCAGGCCACCCGCGCGCGCCTCGCCGCGCTGACCTTCGCACAGCCCGATTTTCTGCTGCTGGACGAGCCCACCAACAATCTCGACCGTGCGGGACGCAAGGCGGTGATCGACCTGCTCGCCGACTGGCGGCAAGGCGCCATCGTCGTCAGCCACGACCGCGAATTGCTGGAGACCATGGATGCGATCGTCGAACTGACCTCGCTGGAAGCCAGGCGCTACGGTGGCAATTGGAGCGCGTACCGCGCGCGCAAGGCCATCGAGCTGTCGGCAGCACGGCACGATCTGGCGGATGCCGAGAAGCGCGTCGCCGAGATCAACCGCAACGCCAGAGAAGCCAACGAACGGAAGGCGCGCAAGGACGGCGCAGGTGCAAGGAAGCGCGCCAGGGGCGATCTGCCGCGCATCGCCGCCGGGCTGCGCAAGGACCGCAGCGAGGACAGCGGCGGTGAGAACGCCCGCCTCGCCGAGCGCAGGCGGACGCAAGCGCTCGAACTCGCCACCGCGGCGCGGCAACGCATCGAGGTGCTGCAACCATTCTCGGTGCAATTGCCCTCGACGCATCTGCCGGCGAGCAGGATGGTGCTGCGAATCGATGCGGCCGATGTCGGCTACAGCACGGAAGCGCCGATCCTGCGTGATCTCACCTTTTCGATCTCGGGTCCGGAGCGCGTCGCGATCACTGGCCCCAACGGCGCCGGCAAGACGACGTTGCTGAAGCTCATCAGCGGCGACCTGACCGCGGCGCGCGGCACCGTCGAGGTGATGACCCGGTTTGCCATATTCGATCAGGCAGTCAGCCTGCTCGATGCGTCGGCCTCCATCCTGGAGAATTTCCGGCGCATCAATCCGGATGCCGACGAGAACGCCTGTCGCGCGGCGCTGGCGCGATTCATGTTCCGCGCCGATGCCGCGCTGCAGGCCGTTGCGAGTCTCAGCGGCGGCCAGTTGCTTCGCGCCGGTCTCGCCTGTGTGCTGGGCGGCCCAATGCCGCCGCCGCTCCTGATCCTCGACGAGCCGACCAACCACCTGGACATCGAATCCATGGAAGCGGTCGAGGCTGGCTTGCGCGCCTATGACGGCGCGCTGCTGGTTGTGAGCCACGACGAGACCTTCCTCGAGGCCATCGCGATCACGCGCAGAGTGGACCTCGCTTCGTGGAGGTGACGCGGAGAGCGGAAGAATTGGCCTTACGCAATCAATGTTTCGAACAACGAAGATTGGTCCGGAATTGAACAGCCGAGCACGCGTCGCCTTGGGGTAGGGCGTAAGGCGCGGTGCTCGGCTGTCAGGCCGCGCGGCGGTGCGGCCATCCCGCCAGCCTCGCTTGTCCCCAAGCACGAGGCCGTCGGAGCTGAATCTGGTCTGTTGCTAAATCCGCGCCGTCGAATGGAGCGCGTTTCTCCAAAGGGCAAATGCGACGAAGCCAGCGAGCAACAAAAAGCCGCCACCGGCCGCGATCAGGAAATGCGCGAGCGTCATCTTGGAACATCCCAATTGAAAGGCTTCATGCGGAGCGATATGCGCCGCAACCTGGCAATCAAAAGCACTTCAAAATTGATTTGCCCCGCCGGCCGCCGCCGGACAGCCCGAAAGGTGGCTGGCACTGCGCTCTGCCCACCCTTCGATTTCAGAGCGGTCGTCCAGCCACTCGGCTGTTGCCGCTCATCGCGCGGTTCGTCACACCGCTCAATGGCCACGAGGATAATCGATAAAACTTTATCGACAATCGAAACGGAAAATTAAGGTTACCGAGGCGGCCCGAAGGCCGGCTCCCGGCAAAATATCGAAAACAACCCCATGCAAAGTAGCCGGCGGCGGCCGCTCCGGCCTGAGCGGCGGTCAATCGGAGCAACATCCTCCGGACGAGAATTCGCAGGGCATGTCACGTTTCGACGCGCTGCCTTGTCTTAGCTTCTGCAATGGCAGCAGCAGAGGACACCATGCACACACTCGGAACCGGAGGCGGTCGCACCCTGATCGCCATCGTCTATCACAGCGCCTACGGCCATACCCGGCGGCAAGCGGAGGCCGTCAGGTCCGGCGTCCAGGATATCGATGGCGCAGAGGCGCTTCTGGTGCCTGTCGAGCACGTGGAACAGAACTGGGATAGCCTGATGGATGCGGAAGCGCTGATCTTCGGCACGCCCACCTACATGGGCGCCGCCTCCGCGGCCTTCAAAGCCTTTCAGGAAGCAACTTCACGGGCGGTGATGTCCAAGGGCTATCGCTGGAAAGACAAGCTCGCGGCAGGCTTCACCAATTCGGGAGCACACGCCGGCGACAAGCTCTCCACCTTGATCCAGCTTGCCTTGTTCGCCGCCCAGCATGGCATGCATTGGGTCAATCTCGATCTGCCTCCGGGGAACAACTCCGCATCGGGATCGGAAGCCGATCCGAACAGGCTGGGGTTCTGGCTCGGAGCCGGGGCGCAGTCGAACACCGACGAGGGTGCGGACACCGCCCCGCCCGAATCCGATCTCGCAACCGCCCGTCATCTGGGACAGCGGGTGGCGAGGACCGCGCTGCAGTTTGCGCGTGGCCGTGACGTGGCCTCAGCGGCCGTTCGGGCAGCGTCATGACAGACGCCGCTGAAGACGCATCGGCGGCCGAGATCTTCGCCGATCTGCGGCCGCGCCTGATCCGGCTGGCCTATCGGATGCTGGGTTCGGTCGCCGACGCAGAGGATGTCGTGCACAGCGCCTGGGTGCGTTGGCTCGCCGCCGATCGCGACCAGATGCGCGATCCCAAGGCGGTCTTGCACACCATCGTCACGCGCCTGGCCCTCAACGAATTGAAATCCGCACGGCGCCGTCGGGTGACCTATGTCGGACCGTGGTTGCCCGAACCCTTCTTCGACCCCGAAGACGAGGAGTCCGCCGACGATCTGACCCTGCCGCTGATGATCGCGCTGGAGCGATTGTCGCCATTGGAACGGGCGGCCTTTCTGCTGCATGACGTGTTCGGATTGGAGTTCGATGCCGTATCGGAGACGATCGGGCGCGAGGCTGCGACCTGCCGCAAGCTTGCCAGCCGCGCCCGCGCGCATATCCACGCTGCCGAACCCAGGTTCGTCGTCGGGAACGAAGAAGGCTTGCGGCTCGCAAATGCCTTTTTCACGGCAACGCGGACCGGCGACCTTGCTGCGCTCCGCGCCATGCTCGCCGAAGATGTCGTGGTCTATGCGGATGGCGGCGGCCAGGTCCCGGCACCGACCAGGCCTCTGCTCGGGCTCGAAGCCGCCATGGAGCGCTTCGCGGGGCTCGCCCGCCTCTTCACCGTGCATCCCTCACGATTGATCCGCCACGCCATCATCAACGGATTGCCCGGCTTCATCACCGTAGAGAACGGCAATGTTGTTCAAACGACAGCCTTGCATATCGAGAATGAACGGGTCGTTGCGATCTATGTGACGCGGAATCCGGACAAGCTGCAGAACGTGCCTGGTGTGACGGGATGGCGGAATTGACTATGCTCCATACGTCCCCACTCGGCGCCGATAGCGGTAGACGAGATCGTGCACCTCCCCTGTCATCGTCCCTCCTTTGCCCGGCCCTGCCAGATCGCGACCGCACCTGCGAGTAACACAGCGGCCGATATCACGAGCGAGGCATGCACGCCTGCCATGAACGCGTTGTTCCCGGCGACCAGCGAGCCGAACAGGGCAACGCCAAGCACGCTGCCGGTCTGCCGCGTCGCGTTCAATACACCGGCGGCGATGCCGGATCGCGACTTCTCGACACTGCCGAGCAGCGTCGAGGTCAAAGACGGCACGAGCAGGCCGAGCCCGCCGCCGAGGACGAGGAGCTGCGCGCCGATCGCCCCGTAGCTGGTGCCTGAGGCCATAGGCAGCAGCGCAACGCAGCCCGCGGCGGTGATCATACAAGCCAGCGCAATGGTTTGCGGCGCGCCGAGGCGCTCGCTGACCGACGCGGTAATCAGGTTGGCGGGCAGCACCATGGCCATCATGGGCACGAAGGCGAGGCCCGTTGCGAACGGCGACCAGCCATTGACGTTCTGGAAGTAGAGACTGAGTACGAAGATCAGACCGTAGAAGGCGATGTTGAAGAGAAGCCCGACCAGAGCGGTCAGCGCGAACATGTGATGGCGGAACAGCGACAGCGGCAGCATCGGTTGCGGCGCGCGCGCCTCGCGCCATACGAACAGGAGTCCGATTACGGCCGCCCCCGCGAAGCCCATGATGACGAGCGGATGGCTCCAGCCCAGCGCGCCGCCCTCGATCAGGGCGCCGGCCAGCGTGCCGAGGGTTGCAATCGCCGCGATCTGTCCCGGCAGATCGATCTCACGCTGCGCGAGCCGCGGCGTCTCCTCGGCGTAACGCCAGGCGAGCCAGAGGCCGGCGGCGCCGATCGGCAAGTTGACAAGAAAGATCGCACGCCAGCTGACCAGCGCGATCAGCGCGCCGCCAACTAGCGGCCCCGCAGTCAGTGCGACGCTCGCACCTGCGGCCCAGAAGCCGACCGCGCGGCCGCGCGCCTTCGGATCGGTATAGGCGTGATTGAGTAGCGTCAGCGAGTTCGGCACCAGGATTGCCGCCGCCAGGCCCTGCACGGAGCGAGCAACGATCAGGAACATCGCCGACGGAGCCAATGCGCAGGCGAGCGAAGCCAACGTGAAGATTGCGAAGCCCCCTATAAATATCCGCTTGGCGCCCACGCGATCACCGAGCGCACCAGCGGTCAAAATGAAGGCAGCGAATGCGACGGTATAGGCGGTCACCACCCATTGCAGCTCGGCGACGCTGCCGCCGAGCGAGGTGCTGATGCTGCTGAGCGCGGTATTCACGATGGTGATATCCAGCTGCACGACGCCGAGGCCAAGGCTCGTGGCGGCAAGCGCCAGCGCCGCGGCAAGAGGCGAACGGGATGACGCGCTGTCAGAGCCGGCTTGTTCCGGCTGCCTTGTGTTGAGCGAAGTCGTTTGCATTGATCACACTCGGTTGTCCGTGAGATTTTGATGGCTCAGACCAGCCCGTTTTGCGATTATCATTCGATGCCAATCGAACATTTGGAGCCGCGAGACTTTCGTCCCATCGCGGCGATGCCGTTCGCTTGGGCTTAGTGGTGTCCAGACAACCTATGTCCCGCGATTGAATCGGTCTTGCAGAAACACTACGATCTTGGCCGAAGTATTCGTGCTTGGCACTGCGTCCCCGTCGGCGTAAAACAAGACATGGACACGGGACCCAAAATCGCTCAGGTCGCGGCACTCATCGGCGATCCGGCGCGCGCCAACATGCTCAGTGCGCTGATGGATGGCCGAACGTTGACCGCCTCGGAGCTCGCCTATGTGTCTGGCGTGGCGCCGCAGACAGCGAGTGGCCATCTTGCGAAACTCAGCGACGCCGGATTGCTTGCGCTCGCAAAGCAGGGCCGACGACGATATTTTCGCTTGGCCTCTCCGCACGTCGCACGCGTGCTGGAAGGTCTCATGGTGGTGGCGCAGGACGGCCCCGCCCGGCAGCGCAATCTCTGGCGCGGCGGAGAGACGCTCCGACACGCGCGGACGTGCTATGACCATATGGCCGGCCGCATCGCCGTCGCAATCGCCGACCGGCTGGTCCAACAGTCGTTCATTCTGCTCGACGAGGATGGCGGACAACTGACCGATGCCGGTCGGTCATTCTTCGACGAGTTCGGCGTTGATCTTCGCCTCGCCTCCAAGCGCCGGGTGTTCTGTCGCCCCTGTCTCGACTGGAGCGAGCGCCGGCCGCATCTGGCCGGGGCGCTCGGCGCTGCCATTCTTCATCACGCTCTCGAGCACGATTGGGTCGAGCATGTCAGGGACAGCCGTGCGCTCGTCGTGACTCCTGCTGGAGTTAGAGATCTCGCCACAACGTTCGGCATCGAGGGCGCACTCCCGAGAGATGGACGCGAAGGGCAGGTTGCATCACTGTCCAGAGGCCGGGTATTCCCATTGCCAAGCAGGCAAATGCCGACGTGATACGTTGGGTGGTAAACATTGCGACCGAACGCGCCATCGATTTAGAGCGCGCTCTTAAGGCTAGGCGAAGGGAATTTAGCCGCACGCCAATTCTATATTGCCGACTAGGGACATTTTGATGCCGTTTTGGAACGACATCAGATGGCGCAAAAATGGCCCGGTTCAAAAGATCGTTGAACCATGGGATGGCTCGCGAGTGGCCGATCTTCCCGCCAACAGATGAAGAAGGGTTATCTCGACCTCCCGTCGAAGAACATCAACCAAATCTCGGGTAAGTTTACGACTGCGTATCAGGTCGAGAAGCACATTGATGAGTTGCGCGATCAGATCAACGAACTGAAAGCGTTCAAGACTCAAGCCATTGTAATACTTGCCGTCGCGGCCACACTGCTCTTGCCGCTCTTCAAGGAATCGATCACTAAAGCTTTTCAGTGGCTCAGTCCTGAGACCTCGTTGTCAAGTGAACCGAAGACGGGCACTTCGGCGTTCACTGCCACTCCTCCTCCGAGCGTGGCGCCAACGTCTAACCCTAACGCTCGGCCTTCGCCGCAAGTATCGCCGACAGACGGGCCTTCGCCTTCGAATCAGCGCGTCAAGTAACAGCAGACTATGCCGATACAGTCTCCCTACACTTCTCCGAAGCTTCGGGAGACACCCTTCGCGCTGGTCTGAAAGGGTGGCGGAGAGGGAGGGATTCGAACCCCCGATAGGCTTGCACCTATGCCGCATTTCGAGTGCGGTGCATTCAACCACTCTGCCACCTCTCCGATGGCCCGGGTGATTTGCGCCACCCGCGGTCGGGGCGTGTTCTAGGCGAGGATGGCGGGACAGACAAGGCGCTGCAATAATATTTCCGTCACCGACGCCTCGCCCCATCAAAGCACCGGGGCAGCGGGAGAAAGCGCGCGGAAACAAAGCGCTAGCGGAACGGTCCTGGTTCGATCGGCGCGCGAGCGAACCAGCCGGAGCAGGAGCGGGCCATGGAGCATGTGACGATTCGAGCCAATGGTGCGGCGTTCCACGTCGCGCGGACCGGCACTGGGAGGCCGCTGCTGCTGTTGCACGGCTGGCCGGAGTTCTGGTTGACCTGGAAGCCGGTGATGGCGCGCCTCGCCGACCGCCACACCCTGATCGCCCCCGACCTGCGCGGCTTCGGCGACAGCGACAAGCCGCAAGGCGCCTATGGCCCCGATCAGCATACCGACGACATGCTGGCGCTGCTGGACGCGCTCGGCGTCGGCAAGGCCGGCGTGGTCGGCCACGACGTCGGTGGGGCCGTGATGCAGCCCCTCGCCCGCAAGGCGCCCGAGCGCATCGCCGGACTATTTTTCTTCGATTTCGTCTATCCCGGAATCGGGCCGCGGATGGCCGCGCCCGACCGGCTGAACCACATCTGGTACCAGTCGTTCCACCAGATGGAGATGGCGCCCGCGCTGGTCGGCGCCAGCAGAGACAGCTGCCGCACCTATATCGGCCATTTCCTGCACCACTGGTCGCACCGCAAGGCCGCGTTCGACGACGTGATCGAGGATTTCGCCGACAATTTCTTCAAGCCCGGCAACCTCGCCGGCGGCTTTGCGCATTATCGCGCGTCACATGCGGGGCGCGTGAAGATGATGCAGGGCGAAGCCTCGGCGCTGCCGCCGATCGCGGTGCCGACCTGCATCCGCTGGGCCGAGCACGACCCGCTGTTTCCCTATGCCTGGACCGACCGGCTGGGCGAGACCTTCTCCGATCTGGACCTCGAGATGTTTCCCGATGTCGGGCATTTCCCGCATCGCGAGGACCCCGACCGCGCGGCCGCCGAGATCGCCGGCTTCTTCGAGCGGATCAATTGGAAGTAGAAGTGGGTGGGACCGCCAGGACGCGACAAAAACTGGCGGTCCCGTGCCGCTTCTTAATATTGCTGGCCGGGAAGTGCGGCTTCGCCGGTCGGCGGGAGCGACACGGGCCACGGTAGCGAGCGACGTCGAAACGGCAACGCGAACCCGATCTTAACCTAACCGATCAACCTTACCGCGCGTAATCCAGGGCCGCTGTCATCACGGATGAATTTGTCCCGGATTGCGCGGAGCCTCATCTAGGGGCCGCACGTTCCAACCTCCCCTTGGAAAGGGGAGGTCGCTTTGCTCGCCAGAGCAAAGCGGGTGGGGATCTGCTCTCTCCGTAAACAGCATCGCCTGCGGCTGACCCCCATCCCGACCTTCCCCCCTTTCAGGGGGAAGGAGAAGGCAGACAGCAGCACGGATGGAGCGCGCGCGAGCGGCAGCAAGCCCGCGCGGCTCAGGCGTCGGCCTTCTTTGCTTTCTTGGCCTTTTTCTCGCTCTTTTCGTTCTCGTCGTCCTTGTCTTTCTTCTCGGCCTTCTTCTCGTCCTTGCCGTTGTCCCGCTTGCGATTGGTGTAGCGGGCATTGCCAAGCCCGGTTCCGATCGTCAGCACGCCCCAGCGCGCGACGTCCTGCATGAACGGGACCTCGGCCAGCCCCTGCACCACGCCGTCATTATGCATCACGATCGCGGTGTCATGATCGCCGATCTGCGGGATCGCCTCGACCAGGCTCGCCGGCAAGTTGAACTTGCTGCTCTCCCAATTGCCGGGCAGGTTCTGCGCCCCCTTTTCGATCGACCCATCCTCATTGATGACGCCGGGACAGGCGATACCGATGAACGGCGCGAGCTTGAGATTCTCCTTCTCGGCGGCGGCGATCAACTCCTTCAGCATCTTCACCAGCCGCTTCACCGCGCCTTCGCGCGTCGGCTCGTCATCGGCGTGGCGCCACAGCTCCGATTTCCAGACTGCGGCCTTGGAGAGATCGGGCGCCTTCTTCCAGCGCGTCTCGACAACGCCGCAGCGGATATTGGTGCCGCCGATGTCGACGGCAAGGACGCCGTCATGGGCCTCGAAAATCCATGATGGCGCCAGATGCAGCGTGCCGATCAGCCCGGCATCGTCGGGGTGAAAGCGGATCGGCAGCAAATCGACCTTGAAATCCTCCGACTTCAGGATGATCTCGGTGCGCGCGATGGCGAGCTCACCGAGCCTGGAGTCGCGGAAGCCGCCGCCGACCACGATGCGCTCGGTCTTGGCCCAGGCCTTGGTGTTGAGGAAGCGCCGCGTCACATAGGCGAGCTCCTGGGCAAACTCCTCGATCGCGCTGTGCACGACCGCGGAGGCCTCGGTGTCGTCGCCGACCAGCAGCTCATCGAGCTTCTTCTTGCTGATCTTGTCCGACGGCTCGTCGCCGAACGGATCCTCGTCCGACTTGCGCAACGGCTTGCGCCAGCGGTCGAGGATCTTGCGGAAGGCGCCCTTGGAGGCGCGATCGCCGAGAAAGCCCTCGTCGTCCTTCAGCTCGATGTTGAAGCTGTCGATGTCGACAGATGGCAGCCGCGCGGCACCGTGGTGCGCGATGCCCGTGGTCAGTCCAGCGTCTTCAGCCATTCGCCCGTGCCTGCCCGCTTGAGGATCCCAACGCTATTGTTGGAGCATGATCTTTTCGGAAAACCGCTTCACACTTTTCCGGATCATGCTGTAACGGCCGGGAACTCAAATGGTTGCGTCCCGCGCTGCGCCGTCTGGCCGGCGCGGGACGCAATTTCGCGTGCCTCAGGCGGCCTTCACCCGGTAGCGCGCCGCAGGTGCACTGCGCGACAGGTTCGGCATCAGCTTCTGGCGGGCCGTTTCATAGGCCTGCCAATCGGCAGCCTCCGGCAGCGACGGCACGGTGATGACTTCGCCCTGGTCGAGACCGGCGAGTGCGGCGTCGACCATGTCCTCGGCCTTCATCACGATCTCGCCGGGCAGATGCTCGACCGGCGTACCGGCCACGTCCCAGAACTCGGTCGCCGTGGCGCCCGGCAGCACCGCCTGGACCCGGATGTTCTTGTCCTTCAGCTCATGCTGCAGCGACTGCGTCAAGGCGAGGACGAAAGCCTTGCTGCCGCCGTAGACGCCGTTGAGCATCTCCGGCGCGACGCCGACCACCGAGGCGATGTTGACGATGGTGCCGCCGCCGCGCGCGACGAATCCGGGCACCGCCGCATAGGTCAGGCGCATCAGCGCGTCGACATTGAGCGCGATCAAGTCGCTCATCTTGTCGACATCGGATGCGAGCAGCGGCGCGGTCGCACCGACGCCCGCATTGTTCACCAGCACGCTGATGCCGGTATTGCTGCGTAGAATGGATTCGATCCGCGATACATCGCCGCGCTTGCTGAGGTCGGCGGCAACGATCTCGATCGATCGGCCTGTCTCCGCCACAAGACGCTTGGCGAGCCCATCGAGGCGCTCGCGGTTACGTGCGACGAGGATCAGATCGTAGCCACGCCGTGCGAGCCGGTCCGCGTAGAGGGCACCGATTCCGGACGACGCACCGGTAACGAGCGCCGTTCCTTTGGCTGACTTGGTCATGTTGGTCTCCTGTTTGACCTGGGCGGCCGGTCTTGGCCGCTGGTCAGGTTGTACAGGCCCCCTTGTATGTCTCAAATGTCATATATACACCTTTTTAGGACAAGAACTACGGCCGGAGGGTTCCATGCAGCACATCGGCTTCGTCGTCTTCCCGGAATTCCAGGTGATGGGCTTCACCGCCATCACTGCCTTCGAGGTCGCCAACCTGATCGCAGGCGAGCCGTTCTATGAGGTCACGCTGCTGTCGGAGACTGGCGGCCCGGTGCGGTCATCCGCCGGCTTCAATGTCGAAACCGAAACCTTTGGCGATCGCAGCTTCGACACGGTGTTCATCGGCGCCGGCCACGAGCTTCATCCGGCGTCGGCGAAGTTGATCGACTACATGCGACGCGCCATGAGGACATCGCAGCGGATCGCCGCGCCCTGCATCGGTGCCTTCTCGCTGGCTGAAGCCGGCCTGCTCGACGGCCGGCGCGTCTCCACGCACTGGCAATTCGCCCCCCAATTGCAGGCACGATTCCCCGGGCTCAAGGTCGAGCAGGATCGCATCTACATCGTCGACGGACCGATCTGGACCTCGGCCGGCATGACCGCGACGATCGATCTGGCGCTGGCGATGGTCGAGCATGACCTTGGCGTCGAGGTCGCCCGTTCGGTGGCGCGCAAGCTCGTCGTCTATCACCGCCGCACCGGCGGACAGTCGCAGTTTTCCGCGCTGCTCGAGCTCGACCCGAAATCCGACCGTATCCAGAACGCGCTCAACTACGCCAAGGCGCATCTGCGCAACGAGCTCTCGGTCGAGGAGTTGGCCGCCGTCGCACGGCTCAGCCCGCGCCAGTTCAGCCGCGCCTTCCGTTCGGAGACCGGCCAGTCGCCGGCCAAGGCGATCGAGCATCTTAGGGTCGAGGCGGCGCGCGAATTGATCGGTGACGGCCGCCATTCGATGGACGAAATTGCTGGTGAGACCGGCTTTGCCGACCGCGAACGGATGCGGCGGGCGTTCCTGCGGGTGCTGGGCCAGCCGCCCCAGACCATCCGCCGCCACGCGCGGGCCGCAGCACAGACCGCGGCCTGAGGGTCGATTCGGGCCGAAACCACGCCAAACCCTTCATTTTTGGCCGGTTTTTGCCCCGCTTTACCTTGACTCTCGGTCGATTGCGGCTATAAGTCCGCCCATCCGGCGCGGGGATTTCTCGCGCCGATCGTTTTTGTGCGATCCAGTTTGGGAATTCATTCCCTTCGCGCGAAACACATAACCCATAGCGACTGAACAAAAAGCCGACCCGGGCGATCCGTCCGAGGGCCGGAACCGAACACGAAGGAATCAAACGATGTTCGCAGTCATCAAAACCGGCGGCCGGCAGTACCGTGTCGTTCCGAATGATGTACTCGAGATAGGCAAGATCGCCGGCGATGTCGGCACGATCGTGCAGCTTGGCGAAGTTCTGGTGCTCGGCGGTGACACGCCGGTGCTGGGAACGCCCACCGTGGCAGGCGCGTCCGTTGCAGCCGAAGTGCTGCAGCACAAGCGCGGCGCCAAGGTGATCGCGTTCAAGAAGCGTCGCCGCAAGAATTCACGCCGCAAGCGCGGCTATCGCGACGAGCTCACGGTGCTTCGCATCACCGAGATCCTCGCCGATAACGCCAAGCCGACCGTCGGCCCGCGGCCGAAGAAGGAAAAGGTCGCAGCGCCCGCCGATGGCGAGGACGCCGCGCCGAAGGCGGCCAAGAAGAAGGCGCCCGCAAAGGCACCGGCCGCCAAGAAGGCTCCGGCCAAGAAGGCCGCGGCCAAGGCTTGAGAAGAAGTGATCGTCGCGCTTTCAGATGTGAAGCGTGACAAAACGTGAAATGATTCCGTCAAGGAATTGATCTAGAGATCAAAGCGAAGTCGGAGACGAGCCATGGCTCACAAAAAAGCAGGCGGTTCATCGCGCAACGGACGTGATTCCAAGGGCAAGCGCCTTGGCATCAAGGCGTTCGGTGGCGAGCGCGTGATCCCCGGAAACATCATCGCGCGTCAGCGCGGCACCACCTGGCATCCTGGCCTTAATGTCGGCATGGGCACCGATCATACTCTCTTCGCCAAGGTCGAGGGTCATGTCGAGTTCCGTGCCAAAGCCAACGGCCGCACGTTTGTATCGGTTATTCCGATGGCAGAGGCGGCCGAGTAGACGGTGGACACACATGAGTCCGCCGGGTCCTGTTGAACCGGCGGAGTCGCAAAGGGCTCCAAGGGGAGGCGGGATGACCGGCCTCCCCTTTTTGTTGCGCGCGTTCCACTTCGACCGCGCGTGACGTTCCAAGCGTTGCGTAACGATTTTTCGCATCACAGGAGCTCGACATGTTGCAGGACATCCCGACGCCGACCTTGCGCGAGGCAAGAGCATGCGTCCTCGAGACCGAACGGCTGACATTGCGCAAGCCGACGCTCGCGGACGTAAAAGCAATCGCACGCCTCGCCAATGACCGCCGCATCGCGGAGAACACCCGCCGCCTGCCGCATCCCTATACCCACGACGACGCCATCGACTTCGTGCGCGCGCTCGGCGCCGGCGGACGCGAGACCGTTTTCCTGATCGAGAACAATCACACGCCGATCGGCATGGTCGGCATCGACTGGCGCGAGGAGACATCGGCCGAACTCGGCTACTGGCTCGGCGTCGACTATTGGGGCCAGGGTTTCGGCACCGAGGCCGCGCGCGCCGTGATCGATTACTTCTTCGAGGAATTCGATCTCGACCAGCTGATCTCGGGCGCCCGCGTCGTCAACCCGTCGTCGCGCAACATTCTCGAGAAGTGCGGCTTCCAGTGGGGCGGCGTCGAGCTGCACCGCTTCGAGGCGCTGGGCTCGTCGAGCCCGGTCGACTGCTTCCGCCTGTCGCGCGGCGTCTGGGCGTCGCTGAAGAGCTGGAACAACTCGACCCGGCGGGAGAGCTAGCCCCCGTCATTGCGAGGAGCAAAGCGACGAAGCAATCCATCTCTCCGCTTGTGGCGCCATGGATTGCTTCGCTTCGCTCGCAATGACGGAATTTGTCGAACAACCTTACGCCGGCGGATTGATCGCGGAGTCCGGGCGTCCAAGCTGCTGCTCGCGGACGAAGATGTAGAGGCCGGCCGCGATGATAACAGCGGCGCCGATGATGGTGGCCCAGGACGGCACGTCGCCGAACACCACGAAGCCGAAGATCACCGCCCAGACGATCATCGAATACTGGTAGGGCACCACCACGCTCGCCGGCGCGAGCTTCAGCGAACGATTGACGCAAAGCAGCGCCGCGACCGAGATGATGCCGGCAGTGAAGAACAGCACGAGGCTGCCGGCTGACGGCGTCACCCAGCCGAATGGCGAGAGCACGAGGCCCAGGATGAACGTGCCGCCGAACTGCGTCGTCGCCAGCACGATATCGGGCGTCGCGCGCAGCGAGCGCGTGATCAGCATCAGCACCGCAAACGACAGGCTGCCGCCGAGCGCGATCATCGCCGGCCAGCTGATCGTCTGCGCCGACGGCCGGAGCGCGATCAGCACCCCGCAGAAGCCGACCAGGATCGCGGTCCAGCGCCGCCAGCCGATATGCTCGCCGAGCACGAGGCCCGACATCGCGGTGACGAAGATCGGTCCGGCCAGATAGTAGGTGATGACGTCGGCGAGCGGCAGATAGACGGTCGCCAGGAAGAACGCCGCAACCTCCAGCGTCGACAGCGTGACGCGCAGCAATTGCAGCCACGGGCGCTCCAGATGCAGGAAATCCGCGCGCCGCTGCCACACGATCGGCAGCAGCACGAGCAGCGCCGCGCAGGCGCGCAGCCACAGCAATTGCCCGACCGAATAGGTGGCGACGATGAATTTGCCCATCGCGTCGCCGAACGAGAACATGAAGATCGACAGCAGCATCAACCCGATGCCGGCGAGCCGCGCCGATCGGTCGTCGTAGGAGGACAGTTTTGCGAACAGGCTCATGAATCGAATTGCGCTTTTGTTCCGGAGTCGTCCGGTTTTAAAGACGTGGATGCCCGGGACAAGCCCGGGCATGACGAATTGAACGGATTGCCGCACCTGCGTCGCTGCGATACCGGTAGCTGATCCCGGCAACAAAAAGAGCAGGAAACGCCGCATGAGCGACTTCGACCCCACCCAGCATCGCATGGTCCCCGCGCAGCGCTGGTTCGAGGATTTCGTGCTCGGCGAGCGCTTCGTGATTCCGAGCCGGACCCAGACCTCGGCCGTGTTCGCGGCGTTCCAGACCGCCAGCGGCGATACCCATCCGATCCATTACGACGTCGAATATTGCCGCGCGCGCGGCATGCCTGATTTGCTCGCCCACGGCTTCCAGACCCTGGTGCACACCGCGCCCGGCGCCGGATTGTTCCCCTATGTCGTGGAGGAATCGCTGATCGGCTTCCTCGAGCAATCGAGCAAGTTCCTGAAGCCGGTCTATGCCGGCGATACCATCTACCCCGCGCTGGAGGTGATCGAGCTGTCACCGGGTAAGACCACCGGCGTCGTGACGCTGCGCTCGACCGTGCACAACCAGCGCCGCGAGCTGGTGCTGGAGGGGATACAGAAATTCCTGGTCCGGCGGCGGCCTGCTTAGCCGCAGGGACCGTAAAAAGGCCCGAAAATTAAGGCTTTTCGCCGAAGTCAGGGCCTTTCCGGGTTGCCGCAAAGGCCACCCTGCCCTAACTAGAGCGGATCATGAAATTCCTCGATGAAGCCAAGGTCTATATTCGCTCGGGCGACGGCGGCAACGGCTGCGTCGCGTTCCGGCGCGAGAAGTTCATCGAGTTCGGCGGTCCCTCCGGCGGCAATGGCGGCCGCGGCGGCGACGTCATCATCGAGTCCGTCGACGGGCTGAACACGCTGATCGACTACCGCTACCAGCAGCACTTCAAGGCGCAAAAAGGCACCAATGGCATGGGCAAGGACCGCCATGGCGCCAACGGCAAGTCGATCGTGCTGAAAGTGCCGGTCGGCACCCAGGTGTTCGACGAGGACCGCGAGACCCTGCTGCACGACTTCACTGAGCTCGGCGAGACCTTCGTGCTGGCCAAGGGCGGCAATGGCGGCTTCGGCAACGCACATTTCAAATCCTCCACCAATCGCGCGCCGCGCAACGCCAATCCCGGCGCGCCGGGCGAAGAGCGCTGGATCTGGCTGCGGCTGAAGCTGATCGCCGACGCCGGGCTGGTCGGCCTGCCCAATGCCGGCAAATCGACCTTCCTCTCGGTGGTCAGCGCGGCACGGCCGAAGATCGCCGACTATCCCTTCACCACGCTGCATCCGCAGCTTGGCGTGGTGAATTTCGGCGGCCGCGAATTCGTGCTCGCCGACATCCCCGGCCTGATCGAAGGCGCGCATGAAGGCGCCGGCCTCGGCGACCGCTTCCTCGGCCATGTCGAGCGCTGCCGCGTGCTGCTGCATCTGGTCGACGCGACCTGCGAGCATGCCGGCAAGGCCTACAAGACGGTGCGCACCGAGCTCGAAGCCTATGAGGGCCAGCTCGCCGACAAGATCGAGATCGTCGCGCTCAACAAGATCGACGCCGTCGCGCCCGACGAACTGAAGAAGCAGAAGGATCGCCTCAAGCGGGCGGCGAAGAAGACGCCGCTATTGCTGTCAGGCGCGACCGGCGAAGGCGTACAGGATGCGCTGCGCGTGCTGGTCGAGGTGATCGGCGAAGCGCCGGTGTCCAACAAGGCCAAGGGTCAGGCGGAGCCGTGGGCGACGCCGGTGCCGCAGGGTTGAACGGCAAGAGCCGCGTAACGCCTGGACTTCCCAAGCCACATTGTGGCGTCTATTGCTTCCACCTTCCTGCCAGACCAAATCCATGAAACGCCCCGCGCTCAAGAACTTTCGCCGCATCGTCGTCAAGGTCGGCTCGTCGCTGCTGGTCGACTCGCAGGCCGGCGAAGTGCGCGCGTCCTGGCTCGCCGCGCTGGTCGAGGATATCGCAAAGCTGCACAAGCGGGGCTGCGGGGTCATGGTGGTGTCGTCGGGCTCGATCGCGCTCGGCCGCAGCCGCCTGAAGCTGCCGCGCGGCCCGCTGAAGCTCGAGGAGAGTCAGGCTGCCGCAGCGGTCGGTCAGATCGCGCTGGCGCGGATCTGGTCGGAGGTGCTCGGCCATCACGGCATCGGCGCCGGGCAGATCCTGGTGACGCTACAGGATACCGAGGAGCGCCGCCGCTATCTCAACGCGCGCTCGACCATCGCAAAGCTGCTGGAATGGGGCGCGGTGCCCGTGATCAACGAGAACGACACGGTCGCGACCACCGAGATCCGCTACGGCGACAATGATCGCCTCGCCGCCCGCGTCGCCACCATGGCGAGCGCGGATCTTCTGATCCTGCTGTCCGATATCGACGGCCTCTACACAGCGCCGCCCGCGCTCGATCCCGACGCCAAGCTGATCCCGGTGGTCGAAAGCATCACCTCGGAGATCGAGGGGATGGCCGGCTCGGCAGGCTCGGAGCTGTCGCGCGGCGGCATGACCACCAAGATCGAGGCCGCGAAGATCGCGACCACCGCCGGCACGCACATGCTGATCGCGTCCGGCAAGATCGAGCATCCGCTTGCTGCGATCGCCGATGGCGGCCGCTGCACCTGGTTCCTGACCCCCGCCAATCCCGTCACCGCGCGAAAACGCTGGATCGCGGGATCGCTCGAGCCGAAGGGCACGCTGACCATCGATGCCGGCGCGGTGGCGGCACTGCGCGCCGGCAAGAGCCTGCTGCCGGCCGGCGTGATCCGGGTCGACGGCCAGTTCGCCCGCGGCGATGCCGTGGTGGTGCGCGGCCCCGACACCCATGAGATCGGCCGCGGCCTGGTCGCCTACGACGCCGAGAACGCCGAGAAGATCAAGGGCCGCTCCTCGCCCGACGTGATGGCCATTCTGGGCATCAGCGGCCGGTCCGAGATGATCCATCGCGACGACCTCGTGATCGGTCCAGCCGGGGCGATCCCGCCCAAATAAGCCACTGGATAGGCCATTGGCCGAGCGGGGCGGCCTGCCGCCCACCTGCCATGCCGGTTCCGCGCCTCGCCACCCTTCAATTGCCATGCTAGAACATGGCCTTAGTCCAAAGCTGGTAGTTTCATGAGCGCCCCCCTGAAGGCGATCGACGGCAACGCCGATCTTACTGCCCTGATGACCGACCTCGCCGCCAAGGCGCGCGCCGCGGCGCGCGTGCTCGCGCTGGCGCCGCCGGAGCAGAAGGACCGGGCGCTCGCCGCGATCGAGCGCGCGATCCGCGCCAACGCGCCGGCCATCCTCGCCGCCAATGCCGAGGATGTCGCCGAGGCCCGCGCGGGCGGCATGACCTCCGCCTTCGTCGACCGCCTGACGCTGACCCAGGCGCGCGTCGCCGGCATGGCCGATGGCGTTGCGACCGTGCGCGAGATCATCGATCCGGTCGGCGCCGTCACCGAAAGCTGGCAGCGGCCGAACGGCATGACCATCGAACGCGTCCGCGTGCCGCTCGGCGTGATCGGCGTGATCTTCGAGAGCCGCCCCAACGTCGCCGCCGACGCCGGTGTACTTTGCCTGAAATCCGGCAACGCCGTGATCCTGCGCGGCGGCTCGGACAGTTTCCGCTCCTGCCGCGCGATCCATGATTGCCTGGTGCAGGGCCTGCGTGAAGCCGGCCTGCCTGAGGCCGCGATTACCCTGGTGCCGACCCGTGACCGCGCGGCCGTCGGCCTGATGCTGACGGGATTGAACGGCGGCATCGATGTGATCGTGCCGCGCGGCGGCAAGAGCCTCGTCGCACGCGTCGAGGCGGAGGCACGCGTTCCAGTGTTCGCGCATCTCGAGGGCGTCAACCACATCTATGTCGATGCCGGCGCCAGGCTCGATATGGCCAAGGCGGTCGTGCTGAACGCCAAGATGCGCCGTCCCGGCGTCTGCGGCGCCGTCGAGACCCTGCTGATCGATCGCAACGCTGCCGGGACGCAGCTGAAACCGCTGGTCGAGCTGTTGATCGATGCAGGCTGCGAGGTGCGCGGCGACGACGTCGTGCAAAGCGCCGATGCCAGGGTGAAGCCCGCATCCGACGAGGACTGGGACACCGAATATGAGGACGCGATCATCTCGGCGAAGATCGTCGACGGTCTCGATGAAGCGATTGCGCATATTCAAAATCACGGCTCGCATCACACCGATGCGATCGTGACGGAGGATGCCGCGGCCGCGCAAAGATTTCTCAACGAGGTCGATTCGGCGATCGTGCTGCACAACGCCTCGACCCAGTTCGCCGACGGCGGCGAGTTCGGCTTCGGCGCGGAGATCGGAATTGCCACCGGCAAATTCCACGCCCGCGGGCCTGTTGGCGCCGAGCAGCTGACGAGCTTCAAGTACCGCGTCCACGGCACCGGGCAGACGCGGCCGTGATCATTGTCGCACGCGCACGGTAAGCCCTTGCAGCAAGCATCGAGCGTGTCGTTATCCGCAGCCCGGGCGCTTCCGTTCTATACCAACGGCATGCGCATCGGGCTGCTTGGCGGCTCGTTCAATCCGCCGCACGCCGCGCATCGCGCCATCAGCCTGTTTGCGCTCAAGCGCCTGCAGCTCGACCGCGTGTGGTGGCTGCTGACGCCGGGCAATCCGCTGAAGAACCATGATGGCCTGCACGCGCTCGCCGAGCGCGCCGAGGCCGCGCGCCGCGTTGCCGACGATCCGCGCATCGACATCAGCTGTCTCGAAGCTGTCATTGGCGTCAGCTACACTGTGGACACGATCATCCACTTGCGCCGCCGTGTCTCCGGCGTGCACTTCGTCTGGATCATGGGCGCTGACAATCTCGCGCAATTTCATCGCTGGAAAGATTGGCGGCGCATCGCGTCCGATGTGCCGATTGCCGTGATCGACCGTCCGCCCCAAAGCTTCCGCGCCCTTGCCGCACCGGCGGCGCAGGCGCTCGCGCGCTATCGCATGCCCGAAAATCAGGCGACACGGCTGGCCGACCAGCAGGCGCCGGCCTGGGTGTTCCTGACAGGAATGAAATCCAATCTGTCTTCGACCGGACTTCGGAACCCGGACGGGAGCTGGAGAACGGGATGAAGCGCAAAAGGGTTACTGGAATATTGAAACCATTAACCCCACATGCGTAGTATGGTGCGTGGGGCCGAGGATTCGGCACCCGCGATACAGTGAAAGGAATGGTCCCTGGCCACATCTGTATTGTCAAAGTCTGTTTTACCCAAGGTTCCAAAGACTGCGCGTAAAACATCGACGAAAACCGCGGCCTTGCAGGCGCAGCCGGACGCCGACAAACCGGATGCCAACAAGACGCTGAGCCTGATCCTCTCCCGCCTCGAGGACATGAAGGCGGAAGAGACGGTCACCATCGACCTTCGGGGCAAATCCGCATATTCCGACTACATGATCGTCACCACGGGCCGCGTTAACCGGCACGTTGGCGCGATCGCGGAAAATGTGACGAAGAGCCTCAAGGAGAACGGGATCAGGAACATCCATGTCGAGGGCTTGCCCAATTGCGACTGGGTGCTGATCGATTCCGGCGACGTGATCGTGCACGTGTTCAGGCCTGAGGTGCGCGAGTTCTACAATCTCGAGCGGTTGTGGACTCAGAACCCGGCGGTCGCGGCGGTCTAAGGGGTATCGTAGCCGATGCGAATCGGCTGCAGCGCAGCTAGTCTGCGTTGATGCGCCTTGTCGTGATCTGCATCGGCCGTCTGAAACAGGGCCCTGAACGGGAGCTCGCCGAGCGTTACCGCGAGCGCTTCGAGGATATCGGCCGCAAGCTCGGATTTCGCGGCCTCGACATCCACGAGATCGCGGAAAGCCGCGCGCGCGACACCGCAGCGCGCATTGCCGAAGAAGCTGCGGCGATCTCGGCGCTGCTGCCTGAGAAGCACGCGCTGGTCGCGCTCGACGAACGCGGCAAGAGCATCGACAGCGCGAGCTTTGCCCAGCAGCTCGGCCGCTGGCGCGACGAGGGAACAGCACATACTGTCTTCGTGATCGGCGGCGCGGACGGACTTTCGCCTGAATTGCAGCGCAAGGCTTTGTTGCGAATTGCATTCGGCTCCGCGACCTGGCCGCATCAAATGGTCCGCGTCATGCTTTTGGAACAGATTTATCGCGCCGCGACCATTTTGGCCGGCCACCCCTATCATCGCGCGTAAGGCGTGGTGACGGACAGTCGAAAGCGCTGAACTCACGCGAATGCAGCACAAGCGGGACACAGCTTCGTATTCGGCTTCGCATGTCGGCACCGCGCGCCGCCGCCGGTTGCCGGCATCGCTGCCGCTGTCGATCGCGATGTTCGCCGCCTATCCGCTGGCCGCGGTGCATGCGCAAGCGACACCACCCGCACAACAGCCCGCGCCGCCCGCACAGCAGGCCGCGACAGCAGAGACATCGCCCGACGCGATCAAGCAGCGCGAGCAGGAACTCGAGGCCGCGCGCGAGCAGCAGCGCAAGGCGACCGAGCTGCAGGAGAAGCTGAAGGCCGATATCGCCGCGATCGGCCAGGACCGCAGCAAGCTCAATCAGCAGCTGATCGACATTGCCGGCCAGGTGCGCGGCGTCGAGACCCGGACCGCGGACGCCGAGGCGCGCCTGCAGCCGCTCGACGGCCGTGAGCGCGAAATCCGCGCCTCGCTCGATTCACGCCGCTCCGAGGTGATCGAGGTGCTGGCCGCGTTGCAGCGCGCCGGGCGGCGCACGCCGCCGGCGCTGCTGGTGCGGCCCGAGGACGCGCTGCAATCGCTGCGCACCGCGATGCTGCTCGGCGCCGTGGTGCCGGAGTTGCGCGTCCGCGCCGAGAAGCTTGCGGCCGATCTCGGCGAACTGGTGGCGTTGCGCAAGACCATCTCGACCGAACGCGATGCGCTGGCGGCCGACCGCGACAAGCTGAGGGAAGACCAGACCCGGCTGGCGGCACTGGTCGATGAACGGCAGCGGCAGCAGAGCGCGGCCGAAAAGGACATGGAGGCCGAAGGCGCCCGCGCCATCGCGCTGTCGAAGCAGGCCGACAATCTGCAGAGCCTGATCGCCAAGATGGAGCAGGATCTCAAAAGCGCGGCCAAGGCCGCCGCCACGGCCAGCCTCCAGGGAGCGCCGGCGACGGTTAACGGCAAGCCGAATCTGGGGGCGCTGAAGGACCCGGCCCGCATGAGCCCGGCGGTCGCTTTCGCCTCGGCCAAAGGCCTGTTCTCCTATCCCGTGAATGGCACCAAGATTCGCGAATTTGGCGGTTCCGACGGCGCGGGGGGCGTACAAAAAGGCATTTCTTTGGCAGCCAAGCCGGGCGCGCAGGTCACAACCCCGTGTGACGGCTGGGTTGTTTACGCTGGTCCTTTCCGCAGCTATGGACAACTCTTGATCCTCAATGCCGGGGGCGGGTATCATGTCCTGATCGCCGGGATGGAGCGTATTTCGGTAAACATCGGCCAGTTTGTACTTACGGGGGAGCCGGTTGCGACCATGGGGTCGACGTCCCAAGTTGCATCCATTCTCTCCACCAATGCGAGCCAGCCAGTGCTCTATGTCGAGTTCCGGAAAGACGGCACTCCAATCGATCCAGGTCCATGGTGGGCCGCAAATGAAGGCGAAAAGGTTCGCGGATGATGCGCAAGACTTCGGTAATTCTCCTTAGCGCCGCCACCGGCGCGGCCCTGACGCTTTTCGTCACGCAGCCCCGCGCTGTGCTGATGGGATCGAGCGCGCGCGCCGCGACGTCGGACACCTATCGCCAGCTCAATCTGTTCGGCGACGTGTTCGAGCGGGTGCGCAGCGACTATGTCGAGAAGCCCGATGACAGCAAGCTGGTCGAATCCGCGATCTCCGGCATGCTGTCCGGCCTCGACCCGCACTCGAGCTACATGGACGCCAAGAGCTTCCGCGACATGCAGGTGCAGACCCGCGGCGAGTTCGGCGGCCTCGGCATCGAAGTCACGATGGAAGACGGCCTGATCAAGGTGGTCTCGCCGATCGACGACACCCCGGCCTCAAAGGCCGGCATCATGGCCAACGACATCATCACGACCCTCGACGACGAGGCCGTGCAGGGCCTGACCTTGAACCAGGCCGTCGAGAAGATGCGCGGTCCGGTCAACACCAAGATCAAGCTCAAGATCATCCGCAAGGGCCAGGACAATCCGATCGACGTCACGCTGGTGCGCGACAACATCCGCGTCCGCTCGGTGCGTGCGCGCGTCGAGGCCGATGACATCGCCTATATCCGCATCACCACCTTCAACGAGCAGACCACCGAAGGCCTGAAGAAGGAGATCACCAATCTGCAGGGCCAGATCGGCGACAAGCTGAAGGGCTACGTCATCGATCTCCGCAACAACCCCGGCGGCCTGCTCGAAGAGGCGGTCACGGTGTCCGACTCCTTCCTGGAGCGTGGCGAGATCGTCTCGACCCGCGGACGCAATGCCGAGGAAACCCAGCGCCGCGCCGCCCACCCGGGCGACCTGACCAAGGGCAAGCCGGTGATCGTGCTGATCAACGGTGGCTCGGCCTCGGCCTCCGAAATCGTCGCCGGCGCGCTGCAGGACCACAAGCGGGCGACGCTGGTCGGCACCCGTTCGTTCGGCAAGGGCTCGGTGCAGACCATCATCCCGCTCGGCTCGGGCAATGGCGCGCTGCGCCTGACCACCGCGCGCTACTACACGCCGTCGGGCAAGTCGATCCAGGCCAAGGGCATCGTGCCCGACATCGAGGTGCTGCAGGACGTGCCGGAAGAGCTGAAGGCGCGCACCGACACCAAGGGCGAAGCTTCGCTGCGCGGCCATCTGAAGAACGACGGCGACGAGAAGACCGGCTCGCAGTCCTACGTCCCGCCGGACGCCAAGGACGACAAGGCGCTGAAGATGGCCGACGACCTGCTGCACGGCATCAAGTCGACCTCGAGCGCGCCAGCGGCGCCGGAGGCTGCGCGCGACAAGGCCGCGGTCGACAAGCCGGGCAACAAGGCCGCGAACTGATTTAATCCGATCGATTCGGCGAAAGGGCGGCCCTCGGGCCGCCCTTTCTGCTTGCGGCGTCCACCCTTGACCGTGCTTTGACGGGCAGGCCGGCGCGCGGGAATGCACCGCATCGTGCTATCGTTCGCGCTGTTGATTCGGGGAGGGTCATGGCAGAGGCGGCCGACGAACTGAGCACGCCGCTTGGGCAGACGACCGCGGGCAGGACGCACCGGTTTCGCCTGCCGTTCACGGCGATGCAGGCGCTCGCCGTGCTGCTCGGGCTCGTGCTGGTCGGCTTTGTCGGCATCGCGCTGTTCAACGACAACCCGCTCGGCGGCGAGCCGATTGCCCGTGTCACGCTCCGCAATCCCCCGCCCGCCGCGGCTGACGACAAGCACGCTCCGGCTGCCCAGGCGGCGGCCGAACCGGCGGCCAAATCCGCCGCCAAGGCGCCGGCCGCAGCCAGCGACGCCAGAACCGTCACCATCATCGACGGCTCCAGCGGCAAGCGCCAGGACGTGGTGATCGGCGCCGGCGATCCGGCCGACAAGGCCGATGGCGATACGCCGCCACTCGCGATGACCGGCATCGATCCGCGCCTGCTGGAAAAGTCACGCTATGGCATGATCCCGGTGGTCGCCGACGGCCTGAAGCCGTTTACGGTTTACGCGGCCGAGGCCGACCGCGCCAAGGCCGCCCGGATGCCCGTGGTCGCCATCGTGGTCGGCGGCCTCGGCGTCGGCGCCGCCAAGACCACCGACGCCATCATGAAGCTGCCGCCGGCGGTGACGCTGGCCTTCACGCCCTATGGCTCCGATCCGGGCAAGCTTGCGGAACGCGCCCGGACCCAGCGCCACGAGATCCTGCTGCAGATCCCGATGGAGCCGTTCGATTATCCCGACAACGATCCCGGGCCGCAAACCCTGCTGACCACGCTGAGCAGCGAGCAGAATCTCGACCGCTTCTATTGGCACCTGAGCCGCCTGCAGGGCTATGCGGGGATCGCCAATTTCATGGGAGGCCGGTTCGTCGCGGCCGATCCCGCGATGCAGCCCATCGTGCGCGAAGCGGCCAAGCGCGGCCTGAGCTATTTCGACGACGGTTCCACCCCGCGTAGCGTCGCGCAGAACCTTTCCGCGGGCCAGTCGTTGCCGTTCGCCAAGGCCGATTTCGCCATCGACGCGGTGCCGACGTCGGCGGAAATCGACCGCGCGCTGGTCAAGCTGGAAACGATCGCGAAGGAACGCGGCACGGCGGTGGGCGTCGCCTCGGCGTTGCCGGTCTCGATCGAGCGGCTCGGCGTCTGGCTCAAGACACTGGACTCCAAGGGCATTATGCTTGTGCCATTGACAACGGCGATGCTGAAATCAAAATCGGGCTAAAGATCAATCCTTTGGTGTTGCGCGAGACCTTGCCGGGGGGCCGGGTCGGGCGGCGCCGGAACTGTGCGAGGTAGCGGCAGCATGGCACGTTATGAAGACCTGCCCTATCGAACCTGCGTCGGCATCATGCTGCTGAATACAGCAGGGCTGGTCTTCATCGGACGCCGCGCGGGCGGCATCGAGCATGTCGACGACGCGCATGTCTGGCAGATGCCGCAAGGCGGCGTCGATCCCGGCGAGGATACGTTTCAGGCCGCGCGGCGCGAACTCTATGAGGAGACCAGCATCAAGTCCGTGGAGAAGCTCGGCGAGGTCTCGGACTGGCTGATCTATGATATCCCGCGCACCGTCGCGGGCCGCGCCTGGAAGGGCCGCTATCGCGGACAGCGGCAAAAGTGGTTCGCGTTGCGCTTCACCGGCAATGAGAACGAGATCAACGTCGCCAATCCGGGCGGCGGCCACAAGGCCGAGTTCATCACCTGGCGCTGGGAGCCGATGAAGAATCTGCCGGAGCTGATTGTGCCGTTCAAGCGTCCGGTCTATGAGCGCGTCGTGAAGGAATTTGCCGGTCTGGCGGCCAAGTAACCGGCCGGGTCAACGCGCGACGTAGCCACCGAGATGTCATCAGATAAGCCCTATCGCCCCAATGTGGGCATCGCGCTGTTCAACGCCGACGGACGCGTGCTGATCGGCCACCGGATCAAGGACGACGGTCCGGAGATCGTGCTGCCCGGCCTCGAATGGCAGATGCCGCAGGGCGGCATCGACGCCGGCGAGGATCCGCGCGAGGCCGTGATGCGCGAATTGTGGGAGGAGACCGGGGCGGTCAACGCCGACTATCTCGGCGAGACCGACTGGATGACCTACGAATTCCCCGCCTATGACGGGCCGGCATCGCACCGGCTGGCCAGATTCCGCGGCCAGCGCCAGAAATGGTTTGCGCTGCGCTTCACCGGACGCGACGAGGAGATCGATCCATTGACGCCGCGCAACGGCCAGCCGGCTGAATTCGATCGATGGCGCTGGGAGCGCCTCGATCGCGTTGCCGATCTCGTGGTGCCGTTCCGCCGCGACGTCTATCGCGCGGTCGCGACCCGGTTCGCGGAATTCGCCGGCTGATCCTGCGGCGGAATGCGCCGCGCGTCGCCCGGCGTCATGCCGTAGGTCGAACGGAAGACGCGATAGAAGGTCGCGATGCTGTCGAAGCCGTACGAGAACGCGATCTCGTCGATGCTGCGCTCCTGTATGGCGTAGAGCGCACGCCTCGCCGCCTTCAACCTTGCTGCCGTCAGCGTCCGCGCGAAAGACAGTCCGGTCGGCTCGAACAGCGCATGCAATTGCCGCAGCGAGATGCCGAGCTCGGCGGCGACCGCGGCCGGCGTGAGCGAGGCGCGATGCAGGTCGCGGAGCAGAATTTCGCGGGCGGCATGCAGGTAGCCCGCATGCAGCGCGGCACGGATTTCGTCCTGGCGTGGCCGCAGGCGGCCGCGCGCGAGCAGCGCCAGGCGGACCATATGCGCAACATCGCCGGCGAACTGCCCGGCTTGCGCGAGATCTCGCGTCATGGAGCGGAACATGGCGCCGACAAGCCGGGTCAGGCTCGCATCGCGCGCCAGCGCGACCGGCGGCGCGTCCTCGATCCGCGCGCCGAGCACGAGCTCGTCGGTGGCCGGGATCTTGAGGCTGAAGAAGTCAAAGCCATCGGTCCGTTCGGGCGTCGAGGCAAACGGAAGATTGGAATGGCCGAACACCAGGTCGCCGTTGCGCACGAACTGGACGCGATCGCGACCGATATTCATGTGGCCGGGGCCGCGCACCTGCCAGGCGAGATGCAGGCTGCTGCTCGGAACGCGCGCGATGTCGGATGCGGTCCGGCTGACGCGGTAGGAGGAGGCCGACATTTGCGCCAGCACGGCACTCCCCACCGGCGTCGCGGAGAAGCGCCCACGGAAATCGGCCCTCTTATCGCGCTCGAGTTCGATCGTGACCCCGAACAGGCTCTTGCCCCGCACCTCGCACCAGTGCTCGAAACGGTCCTGCGGGCGGAGAGCATCGGTGGAGAAAGTCAGCACGGCAGCTTGTCCGTTATGTCAGGAATGAAATCGCGATGCGGTCGGGCCAAATCGTCATCGCGCTGCAGCTTGTCATTTGTGCACGATCACTGCTGTAAGCTGCTTCACAAATTGCAGGTCGTTCGTTCGGGCCGACCGCGAGGATGCCGACTTGTCGAGAAGAGGCGAGCCGCCGCGGCGTCTCTTCCTCATCGTCGGCAACCAATCGGCTCTGACTTGCAATATCGGCCGCGAGGATCGCTGCGACCTGCGCTTCATGAATACCAGCCCCGGAACCCAGATATGCCGGGGAGAATGCCGCCAGACGATCCCGCGCGCAATAAGCATTGAACGCTCGCCAGGGCGTGGCGAGCGTTGAATTATTCAAGCCTTTGCAGGCGTGATCGAAAAAAACGTGAGCTATTCCACTAAGGGGGTCGGCTCACTCGACGCAAAGGCGCGATCGCCGGTCAGCAACCGCGCCCTAGTGCATAGCCGTCGTGTTGAGCTCTTGCTGGATGCTCTTGAAGTGGTCGAGCCGCTCGATCGCGTGGTCGAGCTCGGAGCCCTCCTTCTCGGCGAGCTTCTCCTGCATCTCGTTGATCGTCTCGGCGAACTTCGCGCGATCGATGTCCGCAAGCGCGGTCGCGACGTCGGCGAGCACGGTGAGGCCCTTGTCCGAGACCTCGGCGAGGCCGCCGAGCACGATCACCTTCTCGCGCTTGCCGGCCGCCGTGATCGTCAGGATGCCCGGACGAACCGTGGCGATGACCGGAGCGTGTCCGGCGAGCACACCGAAATCACCCTCCACGCCGGGGACGTCAACCTGATCGACCTCGCCGGAGAAGGCGAGCTTTTCGGGAGAGACGAGATCGAAGTGGAAGGTGGCCATGGTCTTTCCGTTCTTTGCGCGCTCACCCGCGGGCTCGACCCGCGGGTCCATCAGTCAAAATACTTCGCGTGCGATGGATCGCCGGATCAAGTCCGGCGATGACGACATCCCAAAGCTTTAGGCGGCTTCAGCCGCCAGCTTCTTGCCCTTCTCGACGGCTTCTTCGATGGTGCCGACCATGTAGAACGCCGCTTCCGGCAGATGGTCGTACTTGCCCTGGCAGAGATCGCGGAAGCCCTTGATGGTGTCGGCGAGGTCGACGAACTTGCCGGGCGAGCCGGTGAAGACTTCGGCGACGTGGAACGGCTGCGACAGGAAGCGCTCGACCTTGCGGGCGCGGGCCACCGTCAGCTTGTCCTCTTCCGACAGTTCGTCCATGCCGAGAATGGCGATGATGTCCTGCAGCGACTTGTAGCGTTGCAGGATCTGCTGGACCATACGCGCGGTGTTGTAGTGCTCGTCACCGACGACGAGCGCTGACAGCATGCGCGAGGTCGAGTCGAGCGGGTCCACCGCCGGATAGATGCCCTTTTCCGAGATCGCGCGCGACAGCACCGTGGTGGCGTCCAAGTGCGCGAACGAGGTGGCGGGCGCCGGGTCGGTCAAGTCGTCGGCCGGCACGTAGATCGCCTGCACCGAGGTGATCGAGCCCTTCTGGGTGGTGGTGATGCGCTCCTGCAGCGCGCCCATGTCGGTCGCGAGCGTCGGCTGATAACCCACCGCCGAAGGAATACGACCGAGCAGCGCCGACACTTCCGAGCCCGCCTGGGTGAAGCGGAAGATGTTGTCGACGAAGAACAGCACGTCCTGGCCCTGGTCGCGGAAGTGCTCGGCGACGGTCAGACCGGTCAGACCGACGCGGGCGCGGGCGCCCGGCGGTTCGTTCATCTGGCCGAACACCAGTGCGCACTTCGACTTCACGCTCGGATCCGGATTGTGCGGATCGGCGTTGACCTTCGATTCGATGAACTCGTGATAGAGGTCGTTGCCCTCGCGGGTGCGCTCGCCGACGCCGGCGAACACGGAGTAACCGCCGTGCGCCTTCGCGACGTTGTTGATCAGCTCCTGAATCAGCACGGTCTTGCCGACGCCGGCGCCGCCGAACAGACCGATCTTGCCGCCCTTCGCGTACGGAGCAAGAAGATCGACGACCTTGATGCCGGTGACGAGAATTTCGGCTTCGGTCGACTGGTCGGTATAGGTCGGCGCTTCCTGATGGATGGCGCGCAGGCCGTCGGACTTGATCGGGCCGGCTTCATCGATCGGCTCGCCGATGACGTTGATGATGCGGCCCAGCGTGCCTTCGCCGACCGGCACCCGGATCGGTTCGCCGGTGTCGGTCACTTCCTGGCCGCGCACGAGGCCCTCGGTGATGTCCATCGCGATGGTGCGGACGGTCGATTCGCCGAGATGCTGCGCGACTTCGAGCACCAGGCGGTTGCCGCCGTTCTTGGTCTCGAGCGCGTTCAGAATCGCCGGAAGGTGGCCTTCGAACTGCACGTCGACCACGGCGCCCGTGACCTGGGTAACGCGACCGATCTGGTTGGCTGCTGTAGCCATGGACTGTTCTCCTTCGAAATCTGCCTTAGACCGCCTCAGCGCCGGAGATGATCTCGATCAGCTCCTTCGTGATCTGGGCCTGACGGGTTCTGTTGTAAATCAGGGTTTGCTTGCGAATCATCTCGCCGGCATTGCGGGTCGCGCTGTCCATCGCGCTCATCTGCGCGCCATAGAACGAGGCGTTGTTCTCGAGCAGCGCGCGGAAGATCTGCACCGCGAGGTTGCGCGGCAACAGGCTGCCGAGGATCTGGTCCTCTTCAGGCTCGTATTCGTAGGACGTGGAGGGCGCCGCATTTGCCGCGGGTGCAGTCACCTCCAGCGGGATGATCTGCTGCGCGGTCGGGATCTGCGCGATCACCGACTGGAAGCGCGAGTAGAACAATGTGCAGACATCGAACTCGCCGGCCTCGAACCGCGCCAGCACCTTGTTGGCGATGTCCTCGGCATTGGCGAAGCCGATCTGGCGCACCGAACGCAGGTCGAGGTGCTCGACGATGCGCTTCTCGAACGTCCGCCGCAGCTGCTCGTAGCCCTTGCGGCCGACGCAGAAGAATTTGACTTCCTTGCCCTGCGCGAGCAGCGCGTTCGCCCGCTCGCGCGCCAGGCGCACGATGGCGGAATTGAACGCGCCGGACAGGCCGCGCTCGCCGGTGCAGACCAGAAGCAGGTGCACCTGATCGTTGCCGGTGCCGGCAAGCAGCGCCGGCGCGCCGGGCGTGCCGTTGGCAGCCGCGGCGATGTTGGAAATCACCGCATCCATCTTGGTGGCATAGGGCCGCGCCGCTTCGGCGGCGTTCTGCGCGCGACGCAGCTTCGAGGCTGCGACCATCTGCATGGCCTTGGTGATCTTCTGCGTCGCCTTGGTCGAGGCGATGCGGACCCGCATGTCTTTTAGTGACGCCATTCTTCGTTCACCCCGGCGATCCGACCACAATGGTCAGATCGCAAGCCTCCGTTCGTCACGCCCGGCAGCGAGCCGGGCGACGCCCCATTCGTTATGCAAACGTCTTGGCGAAGCCCTCGACGGCCGTCTTGAGCTTGGCGGCGGTGTCGTCGGACAGATCGCGGCTGGTGCGGATCGCATCGAGGATGTCGGCATTCTTGCCGCGCAGCAGCGACAGCAGGCCGTCCTCGAACGCCTTCACCTTGTTGAGCGGCAGCGGATCGAGATAGCCGTTGGTGCCGGCCCAGATCACGCAGACCTGCTCTTCCATCTTTAGCGGCGAGAATTGCGGCTGCTTCAGGAGCTCGGTCAGGCGCGAGCCGCGGTTGAGCAGGCGCTGGGTCGAGGCGTCAAGGTCCGAACCGAACTGCGCGAACGCCGCCATTTCGCGGTATTGCGCGAGCTCGCCCTTGATCTTGCCGGCGACCTTCTTGGTCGCCTTGGTCTGCGCCGACGAACCGACGCGCGACACCGACAGACCGACGTTCACGGCGGGACGGATACCCTGGAAGAACAGGTCGGTTTCCAGGAAGATCTGGCCGTCGGTGATCGAGATGACATTGGTCGGAATGTAGGCCGACACGTCGTTGGCCTGGGTTTCGATGACCGGCAGCGCCGTCAGCGAGCCCAAGCCATGCTCCTTGTTGAGCTTGGCGGCGCGCTCGAGCAGGCGGGAATGCAGGTAGAACACGTCGCCCGGATAGGCTTCGCGGCCCGGCGGACGGCGCAGCAGCAGCGACATCTGGCGATAGGCGACGGCCTGCTTCGACAAGTCGTCATAGATGATCACGGCGTGCATGCCGTTGTCGCGGAAGTATTCGCCCATGGTGCAGGCGGTGAACGGCGCGATGTACTGCATCGGCGCCGGATCGGACGCGGTGGCCGCGACGATGATCGAGTATTCCAGCGCGCCCTGCTCTTCGAGCACCTTGACGAACTGCGCCACGGTGGAGCGCTTCTGGCCGATCGCGACGTAGACGCAATACAGCTTGAGGTTTTCGTCCGGCTGGGCGTTGAGCGGCTTCTGGTTCAGGATGGTGTCGAGCGCGATCGCGGTCTTGCCGGTCTGGCGGTCGCCGATGATCAGCTCGCGCTGGCCGCGGCCGATCGGGATCAGCGCATCGATCGCCTTGAGGCCGGTGGCCATCGGCTCGTTCACCGACTTGCGCGGAATGATGCCGGGCGCCTTGACGTCGACGCGCTTGCGTTCGGTGGCCTGGATCGGGCCCTTGCCGTCGATCGGGTTGCCGAGCGCGTCGACGACGCGGCCGAGCAGGCCCTTGCCGACCGGCGCGTCCACGATCGCGCGGGTGCGCTTGACGGTCTGGCCTTCCTTGATCTCGCGGTCGGCGCCGAAAATCACGATACCGACGTTGTCGGTTTCGAGGTTGAGCGCCATGCCGCGCGTGCCGTTCTCGAACTCGACCATTTCACCGGCCTGAACGTTGTCGAGACCGTAGACGCGGGCGATACCGTCACCGACCGACAGCACCTGGCCAACTTCGGTGACCTCGGCTTCCTGGCCGAAATTCTTGATCTGGTCCTTGAGGATCGCAGAAATTTCTGCGGCGCGGATGTCCATCAGCCTGCCTCTTTCATCGCGTTCTTGATCGAATTGAGTTTGGTGCGAAGCGAACTATCCACCATGCGGCTGCCGAGCTTGACCACCAGGCCACCAATAATGGAGGGATCGACCTTCACGTTGAGCGCGACGTCCTTGCCCGTCACTGATTTCAGTGCGGCCTTCAGCGCGTCGAGATTCTTGTCACTGAGCTGCTCGGCGACGGTGACTTCCGCAGTCGCCTCGCCCTTGAACTTCGCCACCAGCGCGCGATAGGCGCGGATCACATCGGCAACGGCGAACAGCCGGCGATTGGCGGTGAGCACCTTGAGGAATTTGGCCGACGTACCGGCGATGCCGGCCTTGTCGAGCACCGCGGTCAGCGCCTTCAGCTGGGCATCGGCGGCGAACACCGGGCTGCGGACGAGGCGCTTGAGATCGGCGCTCTCGTTGAGCAAGGCCTCGAACTTGTCGAGGTCGGCCCGGACTTGATCGACGGATTGCTCGTCGCGCGCCAACTCGAACAGGGCCGTTGCGTAACGACCGGACACTCCCGAAACGGACGGATCTTCAGCAGCCACGAGCTCGCTCTTTTTTGCTGTCAAATTCGCAAGGGAAAAACCGTCGCCACCAAAGCAGCGCCTAGCGATCCAAGCCCTTGGAATTCAAGCGGGACTTCGATTTTCGACCGGCACAGGACGTGCCGGGACCGTTAAAATCGCGGCTTTGCTAACATAGCAATCGCGCAGGTGCAACATGACGGCATCGTGAGTGCCGCCTTGTCGCATGCGCTTTTTGCCGACCGCAGCCAGCGGCCAAATCGGGAAAATTTGGCGCGCGGAGATTCGGTGCACCAGGTGCGATTCGCGCCGCCGCGATTTTGTTCCATCGAAATTTGCATAGGCCTATGGCCGAGCGCGCAGGGAACTCAGGGCGGGCTGCGGTTTCATTTGGCGATTACTTACCGAAAACTTACCGTCGCCTCGATAATCAGTATTGGCAAGTATATTGTTCGTTAACAATTGGTTAAATAGCAAGATTACGGAACCTCGACCGACTACCCCAAGGCGGTAACAAGATATTTCAGCACGAGATAATCCGGATTTACTGCCCAATTCGTGCCTCATTGGGAAACCAAACGGCCTTGGTCAACGAAGGGACGGGGGTTCCACTTGCCGCGTTAGCGGCAATACTGTCTGAGGGTCTTATCAATGCTGAATATCAAGAAGGCGGCGGGCAATGTAACCCGCTCGCGCACGGCGCTTGCTTTTGTAGCCGCAACTATTCTGGTCGGGGGCAGCGTGACCGAGGCGTCCGCGAAGTCCCGGCACCACCATCATCGCCACCACCATCATCACCACGCCCGCGCCGAAGGCTCGTCCTGGCGCGACGCCAATGCATCGATCCAGCCGTCCGGCGGCCACTCGTTCTCGGGGATGGCCTCCTTCTACGGCAATGAGTCGGGCAGCCGCACCGCTTCCGGCCAGCGCTTCAACCAGAACGCCATGACCGCGGCCCACCGCTCGCTGCCGTTCGGCACCAAGCTCCGCGTCACCCATGGCGGCCGCAGCGTCGTCGTCACCATCAACGATCGTGGCCCGTTCATCCGCGGCCGCGTGCTCGACCTCTCCACCGGCGCAGCTCGCGCCATCGGCCTGACCGGTGCCGGCGTCGGCCGCGTCACCGCTGAGGTCGTCTCGTAAGCGCCTTCAGTAAGCGTTGCGTTGCGTAACGGCCGCGAGGCCTGCTTCGCGCCAAAAAAGGCCTGCCGTCGCAAATGACGGCAGGCTTTTTCTTTTGCCACCTCTCCCTCGCCATTCCGGGGCGGAGCGAAGCGACGAACCCGGAATCTCGAGATTCCGGGTCTGGTCCTGCGGACCATCCCGGAATGACGGTGGTGAAACTACAGAAAGCTCTGCGGATCGACGTCGACCTCGAGCTTCAGATTGCCCTTGGTCTTGGGACCCGCCGCCAGCCATTCGCGCAGATATTGCGACAGGTCGACATTGCGCAGCGACTTCACCAGCAGGCGGAAGCGGTAGCGGCCCTTGATGACGGCGAGCGGCGCCTCCGCGGGGCCGAGCACCTGAATCCGCTCATCGAGCGGTGCCACCGCGGCGAGCTTGCGGGCGAAACCTTCCGCTGTCGGACGGTCGCCGGCGGAGACGATCAGGCTCGCCAGCCGGCCGAACGGCGGGTAGCCGGTGCGCTCGCGAATCTCGATCTCGCTGGCATAGAACGCCTCGCGGTCATTGGCGATCAGGGCCTTGATCACCGGATGCTCGGGCTGGTGGGTCTGCAGAAAGCCGACGCCGCGGCCCTGCTCGCGGCCGGCGCGGCCGACCACCTGGTTCAGCAGCTGGAACGTCCGCTCGGCGGCGCGCGGATCGCCATTGCTCAGGCCGAGATCGGCGTCGATGACGCCGACCAGATTGAGCCGCGGGAAGTTGTGGCCCTTCGCCACCAGCTGGGTGCCGATGATGATGTCGACGCGGCCCTCGGCGATCTCGTTGAGCTCGCTTCGCATGGTCTCGATCGAGGTGATGAGATCGCTCGACAGCACCATCGTCCGTGCCTCGGGGAAGATGTGGGCGGCCTCTTCCTGCAGGCGCTCGACGCCGGGACCGACCGCGACCAGCGATTCCTCGGCCGCGCAATGCGGGCAGATATTCGGGCGCGGCATCGAGAAGCCGCAGTGATGACAGACCAGCCGCTGCCGGAACCGGTGATCGACCAGCCAGGCGTCGCAGATCGTGCAGGCGAAGCGGTGGCCGCAGGCGCGGCACAGCGTCAGCGGCGCATAGCCGCGGCGGTTGAGGAACAGCAGCGCCTGCTCGCGGCGCTCGATCGCATGGCGAATTTGCTCGGCCAGAACCGGCGAAATGAAGCGGCCGCGCGGCGGCGGCGCGCGGCGCATGTCTATCGCCTCGATATGCGGCATGTGCTGGCCGCCGAACCGCGACGGCAGCGCGACGCGCTGGTAGCGCCCCTTGCGCGCATTGACCTCGCTCTCGACCGACGGCGTGGCTGAGGCCAGCACGATCGGGATCTTGGCGATATGGGCGCGGACCACCGCCATGTCGCGGGCGTGATAATGCGCGCCGTCGTCCTGCTTGTAGGCCTGGTCGTGCTCCTCATCGACGATGATGAGGCCGAGATCGGCATAGGGCAGGAACAGCGCGGAGCGGGCGCCGACCACGACCGGCGCCTTGCCTTCGGAGATCGCGGCCCAGTTTCGCGCGCGCGTGCGCGGCGTCAGCTCCGAATGCCATTCCAGCGGCCGCACGCCGAAGCGCTGCGCGAAACGGTCGAGGAACTGGCCGGTCAGCGCGATCTCCGGCATCAGGATCAGCGTCTGCTTGCCGCGACGGATATTCTCGGCGATCGCCTCGAAATAGACTTCGGTCTTGCCGGAACCGGTGACGCCGTCGAGCAGCGCGACGTGAAAGCTGCCGCTCGCAGCCAGCGTCCGCATCACGTCGACGGCACTGCGCTGCTCGCGCGAAAAATCCGGCTGCGCGTAGGAGGGATCCGGAACGGGCGGCGGTGCCGGCGGCGGCATCGCCTCGACCGTGAGGGTGCCTTCGTCGACCAGGCCGTCGATCACGCCGGAACTGACGCCGGCCTCGCGCGCCGCCTCCGACTTGCCGTGCAGCAACCGGTCCGACAGCACCTCGATCACCCGCCGGCGCGCCGGCGTCAGGCGCCGTGGCGGCTCGCCGACCAGCCGCACGCCGAGCCGCATCCGCTCCGGCCCGAGATTGTCGCCCATCCGCAGCGTCATCCGCAGCACCATGCCGCGTGCCGACAAAGTGTAATTGGAGACCCAGTCGACCAGCTGGCGCAGCTCCGGCTTCAGCGGCGGAACATCGAGCTTCTCGCTGACGTCCTTGAGCCGGTTGTGCAGCCGCGGATCCGGATTGGCGTTTTCCGCCCACACCACCGCAACGACCTCGCGCGGCCCGAGCGGAACGCCGATCACGTCGCCCGGCACAAGCTCCATGCCGCGCGGAACGCGGTAGGAATAGGTCTGGTTCAGCGCGACAGGCACCAGCACGTCGACGACACGAGTCGTCGATGCAGAGGATGGGCCGGGGCGCGTGGTGTGGTCCATTAAATCAGAGCCTTGGAGTCCGAACGTTGCACCGGGCTAGCACCGCCTTGCGGTCTTAGCGATCGGTAAACGAAGGCAGTGCGATATAATCAGGAGAATCGCAGCGCCAATAGCCCTTAACAGATGGCCCGGACCGATCAGCCCATCCCACCGCTCGAGCTCGACTGCGCCGACGCATCAGTCACGCAGGAGATGACGCGCTGGCTGTCGCATCTGCGCGCGGAACGGCGGCTTTCGCCGAAGACGCTCGAGGCCTATGCGCGTGATGTACGCCAATGCCTGGCGTTCCTGGCCGAACACTGGGGCGCTCGCGTCACACTCAAGGCATTTTCCGCGCTCGAGGCGAGCGATGTGCGCGCCTTCATGGCGATGCGCCGAACCGAGGAGATCGGCGGGCGATCGCTGATGCGGGCACTGGCGGGCCTGCGCTCGTTCGGACGCTTCCTGGAACGCGAAGGCAAGGGCAAGGTCGGCGCGCTCTCGGCGATCCGCGCGCCCAAGGTGGCGAAGAGCCTGCCGAAGCCGATTCACATGGAAGCGGCGAAACGCTTTGCCGATGCCGACGAGCGCGCGGACGAGACCCGCGAGACCTGGATCCTGGTGCGTGACGCCGCCGTCATGGCGCTGCTCTATGGCTCGGGCCTGCGCATCTCCGAAGCACTGGGGCTGAAGCGCCGCGACGTGCCGAAACCCGGCGAAGGCGACGTGCTTGTGGTGACTGGCAAGGGCAACAAGACCCGCATGGTGCCGGTGCTGCAGAACGTGCTGCAATTGATCGCGGACTATGCGGCGATCTGCCCGCATCAGCTCAGCCCCGCGGGGCCGATGTTCGTCGGCGCGCGCGGCGGCCCCTTGAGCCCGCGCATCATCCAGCTCACCATGGAGCGGCTGCGCGGCGCGCTTGGCCTGCCCGACAGCGCAACGCCGCATGCGCTGCGGCACTCCTTCGCCACGCATCTGCTCAGCCGTGGCGGCGATCTGCGTGCGATCCAGGAATTGCTCGGCCACGCATCGCTGTCGACCACGCAGATCTACACCGGCATCGACAGCGAGCGCCTGCTCGAAGTCTATCGCTCGGCGCATCCGCGCGGCTGAGCGCCCGGGTCTGGATTCAAATAAAGCGCGGGCTTTGGCCCGCCGTCATGCGCCGTTCATCTTCAGACGGCTACTCCAAGCCGCCCGCCCCTTGCCTTGTGCACCGCATTCGGCAATCGTGGCGCGGTCGCATCCGGAGGGGAATCATGAGCGCACATGAAAGTATGGAGCACGCGGAGCATGCCGAGCATGCTTCGGGCGAGAACAAGAAGATCGCGCTCCTGATCGCCGTGATCGCCCTGTGCCTGGCGCTGTCGGAAACGCTCGGCAAGGGCGCCCAGACCGAATCGATCAGCAAGAATGTCGAGGCATCCAACCTGTGGGCCTTCTTCCAGGCCAAGAGCATCCGCCGGACCGCGGTGCAGACCGCGGCCGAACAGGGCAAGCTGAACCTCGCGACCACCACCGACGAGGCGGCCAGGGCCGCGCTGCAGAAGCAGATCGACGACTGGCAGAAGACCGCGGCGCGCTATCGTTCGGAGCCGGAAACCGGCGAGGGTTCAGAGCAGCTCTCCGAACGCGCCAAGCACGCCGAGCATGAGCGCGACGAGGCCACCGCGAAATATCATCATTTCGAGCTTGCCTCGGCCGCCTTCCAGATCGCCATCGTGCTGGCATCGGCGACCATCATCACGGGTATCCTCGCGCTGGCCTGGGTGTCCGGCCTGGTGACGCTCGCCGGCATCGTGATGACGGCGCTCGGCCTGTTCCAGCCGCACTTGCTGCATCTGCATTGAGGCGCAGCGCGCCGCTTTCGAACCGTCATCCTGAGGAGCGCGCCCTTGCGCGCGTCTCGAAGGATCGACGGCCACCGGCCGGGCCGTGCATCCTTCGAGACGCGCGTTCCGCGCTCCTCAGGATCACGGAATAGAAAGTTTTGATCAAAGAGGCTTGCTGGTCTGATGCACGCTTTTGCGGAAGCGCGCGATCACGCGCAGCGTGCGTGCCGCCCAGCCCTCGCCGTCGCCGCTGATCATCTCGCGAATGCGCCGCTTGATCGGCTCGACCAGCGCGGTGGCCTTGGCCCGCAGCGCCATCACGAAATTATAGAGCGCTTCGAACCAGGGCATCTCCAGCAGTTTCGGCCGCGTCACGTCGAACAGGAAGGCCGTCACGCCGACACCGACGAACTTGGCGAACAGGATCAGCGAGACCGCACTGAACCAGTATTGGTTCGCCAGCAGCCAGAGCCCGATCAGCTTGAGCGGAAACAGCGGGATGACCGGCACGACGAAGACGATCAGCGTCATCGCCGGCGACAGCGAATCGACCCGGTCGGCAAGCCATTGCTTGAGCGCGCGGAGCGGGATCCACGCGACCACCCGCGCCACGATCGGCTCGAGGTGGTCCCATAGCCAAGCCTCGATCAGGAAGACGATCGCAAGCAGGACCCAGAACGGCTGAAGCAGGCGGCGCAGCATCGCTATGATCTCAACCCGGCTGACGCCGGACGTTCGATCATCACATATGGATGGCGCGCTTGCCCACCGCAAGCGCGGCTTCCTTGATCGCCTCCGAACGGGTCGGGTGCGCGTGGCAGGTGCGTGCCAGATCTTCGGCCGATCCGCCGAATTCCATCAGAACGCAGGCTTCATGGATCATTTCGCCGGCTTCGCGGCCGACGATGTGGACGCCAAGCACCCGATCCGTCTTCGCATCTGCGAGAATTTTCACGAAGCCATCGGTGGTCTGATTGACCTTGGACCGGCCGTTCGCCGTGAACGGGAATTTGCCGACGGTGTACGCGACGCCGGCCTGCTTGAGATCTTCCTCGGTCTTGCCGACCGACGACACTTCCGGCGTGGTATACACAACACCTGGAATGACGTCGTAGTTCACGTGGCCGGCCTGGCCCGCGATGATCTCCGCGCAGGCAACGCCTTCGTCTTCCGCCTTGTGCGCGAGCATCGGCCCGGCCACGACGTCGCCGATCGCATAGATACCCTTCACGTTGGTCGAGAAATGCGCGTCGATCTCGACGCGGCCGCGATTGTCGAGCGCGACGCCGGCTTCCTTCAACCCGAGGCCTTCGGTGTAGGGTACGCGGCCGATGCAGACGAGCACGACGTCGGCTTCGATGGTCTCCGCAGCGCCGCCGGCGGCCGGCTCGACCTTGACCTGCAGCGTCTTGCCGGAGGTATCGACCGCGGTGACCTTGGCGCCGAGCTTGAAGACGAAGCCCTGCTTCTCGAGCATGCGCTGAAATTGCTTTGCCACCTCGCCATCCATGCCGGGCAGGATGCGGTCGAGGAATTCCACGACCATGACGTCCGCACCGAGACGCCGCCAGACTGAGCCAAGCTCGAGGCCGATAACCCCCGCACCGATGATCAACAATTTCTCCGGCACCTTCTCCAGCGACAGCGCGCCGGTCGACGACACGATGCGCTTCTCGTCGATGTCGATACCCTTCAGGCGGGCGATATCGGAGCCGGTGGCGATCACGATGTTCTTGGTCTCGACGGTCTCGGTCTTGCCGTCGCCGGAGACCTCGACCTTGCCGGCACCGAGGATCTTGCCGGTCCCCTTGAGCACGTCGATCTTGTTCTTCTTCATCAAGAACTCGACGCCCTTGACGTTGCCGTCGATGCCCTGCTGCTTGAAGTTCATCATCGCGGGCAGATCGAGCTTCGGCGCCGGGACACTGACGCCCATCTTGGCAAAGGAGTGCCCGGCTTCCTCGAACATCTCGGAGGCATGCAGCAGCGCCTTCGACGGCATGCAGCCGACATTGAGGCAGGTGCCGCCCAGCGTCGCGTCCTTCTCGACGACGGCGACCTTCATGCCGAGTTGCGCCGCGCGGATCGCGCAGACATATCCGCCCGGGCCGGTGCCGATGACGACGAGATCGTAAGAAGCCATGATAGAAGGTCCTGTAGCTAAGCTCTGTGACAATTACGCGGGCGCGATCGTGTCGGCAGACCGCCGCCCGCTCTTGATCGTGTGCTAGCGACCGCCCGACACGTCGAGGATCGCGCTGGTGACATAGGAAGCCTCGTCCGAGATCAGCCAGACGATGGCGTTGGCGATTTCATCGGCCGTGCCGACACGCTTCATCGGCACCATATGGGCAAGCCGGTGCGCGCGATCGGGCTCGCCGCCCGCAGCGTGGATGTCGGTGTCGATCAGTCCGGGCCGGATGCCGGCGACGCGGATGCCTTCATTCGCGACTTCATAGCCGAGGCCGATCGTGAAGGAGTCGATCGCGCCCTTGGACGCGGCATAGTCGACATAGGTGTTGGGAGCACCGAGTTTCGCCGCGACCGAGGACAGGTTGACGATGACACCGCCCTTGCCGCCGTGCTTGGTCGACATGCGCTTCACCGCCTCGCGCGCACACAGGATGCTGCCGGTGACATTCACCGCCATCATCTGCTGGATACGCTCGGCCGACATCTCGTCGACGCGCACGCCGCTCTTGCCGACAATGCCGGCATTGTTGACGAGCGCGCCGAGCGTGCCGAAGCCGTCGGCCGCCTTGAACAGCGCCAGGATGTCCTGCTCGCTGCCGACATCGCATTTCACCGCGATCGCCTTGCCGTTCTTGGCCTCGATCGCGGCGACGACCTCGTCCGCCGCGGTCTTGTTGGATGCATAGCCGACCACGATGCGATAGCCGCGCGCGGCGGCAGCGAGCGCGGTGGCGCGGCCGATGCCGCGGCTACCGCCGGTGATGACAACGACCTTATCCGTCACTTTGATCCCCAAATGTGAGCACCCAACAGATAGCGGCGCCCGAGCCGATCGGACGCCGCGCGCGATACGACCTTAGAGGTCCAGCACCAAGCGGGCCGGATCCTCCAGGCTCTCCTTGACGCGCACCAGGAAGGTCACCGCTTCCTTGCCGTCGATGACGCGGTGATCATAGGACAGCGCCAGATACATCATCGGGCGAACCTCGATCTTGCCGCCGACGACCATCGGCCGCTCCTGGATCTTATGCATGCCGAGGATGCCGGACTGCGGCGCATTCAGGATCGGCGTCGACATCAGCGAACCGTAGATGCCGCCATTGGTGATGGTGAAGGTACCGCCCTGCATCTCGTCGATCTTGAGCTGGCCGTCACGGGCGCGGCGGCCGTAGTCGGCGATCGACTTCTCGATCTCGGCGATCGACTTGTGGTCGCAGTCGCGCACCACAGGCACCACGAGGCCGCGGTCGGTGCCGACCGCAACGCCGATGTGATAGTAGTTCTTGTAGATCAGGTCAGAGCCGTCGATTTCAGCGTTGACCGCCGGAATGTCCTTCAGCCCCTGCACGACGGCCTTGGTGAAGAAGCCCATGAAGCCGAGCTTCGAGCCGTGCTTCTTCTCGAACGTGTCCTTGTAGAGAGCGCGCAGCTTCATCACCTCGGTCATGTCGACCTCGTTGAAGGTGGTCAGCATCGCGGCGGTGTTCTGCACGTCCTTGAGGCGGCGCGCGATGGTCTGGCGCAGCCGCGTCATCTTCACGCGTTCCTCGCGCGCGGCGTCGTCGGCCGGCGACGGCGCACGAACCTGCACGGCGGCGGCCGGCTGGTTGACCGGGGTCGGCGCCGAGGCGGCCTTCTCGATCGCGGCCAGCATGTCGCCCTTGGTCACGCGGCCGTCCTTGCCCGAACCGGGTACGGTGGACGCATCGATGCCGCTTTCGGCGGACAGCTTGCGGACCGAGGGTGCCAGCGGCGCATCCGCCGGCGGCGCCTTCGGCGCGGCGGCAGCAGCCGGCGCAGCGGCCTTGGCGGGAGCAGCAGCAGCGGCGGCAGCGGGCTTGGCCGCGGCCGCGCCGTCATTGATCTGGCCGAGCAGCGCGCCGACGGCGACGGTCTCGCCGTCATTGGCGATGATCTCGCCGAGCGTGCCGGCGACCGGCGCGGGCACCTCAATCGTGACCTTGTCGGTCTCCAGCTCCACCAACGGCTCGTCCACCGCGACGGCTTCACCGGCCTTCTTGAACCAGCGGCCGATCGTGGCCTCGGTCACGGATTCGCCGAGCGTTGGAACGCGAATTTCAGTCATGGTCTTTTCCTCGATAACCTTGCGGTCGCAAAATTGGCAGTCGTGAAACTGTCCACCACCGCCCGCCAAAGCGAGCGATCCGGTACTCCGTGACGACAGCACTTCTGCTGGATGACGCGGGATACCGGATGCCCCGCTTTCGCGGGGCATGGTCAATGAAGGTCGTTAGTTCAGTGCGTCGTCGAGCAGCGCCTTGAGCTGCGCCAGATGTTTCGACATTAGGCCAGTCGCGGTTGCCGCCGATGCCGGACGGCCGGCATAGCGCGGACGCCTGTTGGGTGCGTGGATCTGGTTGAGCACCCATTCCAGATAGGGCTCGATGAAGTGCCAGGAGCCCATATTGCGCGGCTCCTCCTGGCACCAGACCACTTCGGCGTTCTTGAAGCGGCCGAGCTCCTGCACCAGCGCCTTCAGCGGCACCGGATAGAGTTGCTCGACGCGCATCAGATAGATGTCGTCGATGTCGCGCTTCTCACGCTCCTCGTAGAGATCGTAATAGACCTTGCCGGAGCACAGCACGACGCGGCGGATCTTGTCGTCCGGCACCAGCTTGATCTTCTCGTCCGGCAGCATCTGCGCGTCATCGTACAGGATGCGGTGGAACGTGGCGTTCTTGCCGAGCTCCTCGAGCTGCGACACGGCGCGCTTGTGGCGCAGCAGCGACTTCGGCGTCATCAAGATCAGCGGCTTGCGGATTTCGCGATGCAGCTGGCGCCGCAGCACGTGGAAGTAGTTCGCCGGCGTGGTCGGATTGACCACCTGCATGTTGTCTTCGGCGCACATCTGCAGGTAACGCTCGAGGCGCGCGGAGGAGTGCTCCGGTCCCTGCCCTTCGTAGCCGTGCGGCAGCAGGCAGACGAGGCCCGACATGCGCAGCCACTTGCGTTCGCCCGACGAGATGAACTGGTCGAACACCACCTGCGCGCCGTTGGCAAAGTCGCCGAACTGCGCTTCCCAGAGCGCCAGCGCGTTCGGCTCGGCCAGCGAGTAACCGTATTCGAAGCCGAGCACCGCCTCTTCCGACAGCAGCGAGTTGATGACCTCGTAGTGGCCGGTGTCTTCGCCGCCGAGATGGTTGAACGGCGTGTAGCGGCTCTCGTCCTCCTGGTCGATCAGCACCGAATGGCGCTGCGAGAAGGTGCCGCGCTCGGAATCCTGCCCGGACAGGCGCACATGATGGCCTTCCTGCAGCAGCGTGCAAAACGCCAGCGCCTCACCGGTGGCCCAGTCGATCCCGACACCGCTGTCGATCGCCTTGGCGCGATTGTCGAGGAAGCGCTGGATGGTGCGGTGGACGCGGAAACCGTCCGGCACCCTGGTGATCTTGCGGCCGATGTCCTTGAGCACCGCAAGGTCGACGCCGGTGACGCCGCGGCGGGCGTCCTCTTCCTGGTCGGCGATCTTGAAGCCCGCCCACTTGCCGTCGAGCCAGTCGGCCTTGTTCGGCTTGTAGCCGGCGCCGGCTTCGAGCTCGGCGTCGAGCCGCGCGCGCCAGTCGGCCTTGGCCTTCTCGACCTCGCCCTCGGTCAACACGCCGTCAGCGACCAGCCGCTTGGCGTAGATCTCCAGCGTTGACGGGTGAGACGCGATCTTCTTGTACATCACCGGCTGGGTGAACGCCGGCTCGTCGCCCTCGTTGTGGCCGTGGCGCCGGTAGCAGAACATGTCGATGACGACCGGCTTGTGGAATTTCTGCCGGAATTCGATCGCGACCTTGGCCGCGAACACCACGGCCTCCGGATCGTCGCCATTCACGTGGAAGATCGGCGCATCGATCATCTTCGCCACGTCGGACGGATAGGGCGACGAGCGCGAATAGCGCGGATAGGTGGTGAAGCCGATCTGGTTGTTGACGATGAAGTGCAGCGAGCCGCCGGTGCGGTAGCCCTTCAGATCCGACAGGCTGAAGCATTCCGCCACCACGCCCTGGCCCGCGAAGGCCGCGTCGCCATGCATCAGCAGCGGCAGGACGGAGATGCGCATATCCGGCGGATCGCCGTGCTGGTCCTGCTTGGCGCGCACCTTGCCCATCACGACCGGATCGACGATTTCCAGATGCGACGGATTTGCGGTCAGCGACAGATGGATGTTGTTGCCGTCGAACTCGCGGTCCGAGGAGGCGCCGAGGTGATACTTGACGTCGCCGGAGCCTTCGACCGAATCCGGATTGGCCGAACCGCCCTTGAATTCATGAAACAGCGCGCGGTGCGGCTTGCCCATCACCTGGGTCAGCACGTTGAGGCGGCCGCGATGCGGCATGCCGACCACGATCTCCTTCACGCCGAGATTGCCGCCGCGCTTGATGATCTGCTCGAGCGCCGGGATCAGCGATTCACCGCCGTCGAGGCCGAAGCGCTTGGTGCCGGTGAACTTGGTGTCGCAGAACTTCTCGAAGCCGTCCGCCTCGATCAGCTTGTTGAGGATCGCGCGGCGTCCCTCGGGCGTGAACGAGATCTCCTTGTCCGGCCCCTCGATGCGCTCCTGGATCCAGGCCTTCTGCGCGGCGTTGGAGATATGCATGAACTCGACGCCGAGCGTCTGGCAGTAGGTGCGTTCGCAGATCTGCACGATCTCGCGCAGCGTGCCGTATTCGAGGCCGAGCACGTGGTCGAGGAAGATCTTGCGATCGAAGTCCGCCTCGGTGAAGCCGTAGGAGCGCGGATCGAGCTCCTCGCGGTCGCGCGGCGCCTCGATGCCGAGCGGATCGAGCTTGGCGTGGAAATGGCCGCGCATGCGGTAGGCGCGGATCAGCATCAGCGCGCGAACCGAATCGCGGGTGGCCTGATGGACGTCGGCATCGGACAGCTCGGCGCCCTTGGCCTGCGCCCTGGCCGCGAGCTTGGTGCCGACCGCCTTCTCGACCTGGGCCCAGTTGCCGTCGAGCGCGGAGGTCAGCTCGTCGCGCGGCGTCACCGGCCAGCTGTCGCGGCCCCACGAGGCGCCCTCGGCGTTCTTCTGGACGTCGGCCGGGGCGTCCTTCAGGCTTTTGAAGAAATCCTGCCATTCGGCGTCGACCGACGACGGGTCCTGCTCGTAGCGGGCGTAGAGGTCGTCGATGTAGGCGGCGTTGGTGCCCTGCAGGAATGATGAGAGTGCAAAAGCGGCGTTCGCGTCTTGGCGAGACATGGGCAGTCCTGGTGATTTTTTCGGTTCGCGCGTAGGAGACGGCGCTGATGCCGGTCTGGAAGTGCGCCGGCTGGATTGATACCCTTTACCCTATCTAGGACAGATATTCCTGCCTAAAAGAACTAAGAAATGAATTTATTTTCATTTTTTATTGATCGGTATTCTGGCGACAAAACGCAATAAAAAAGCGGGTTCCCCAAGGAGAACCCGCCCGAAACACGCCAAATCTGGAAGGGAACTTCGCCGGACGGCGGTTACTTCAGCATCTCCGCGAGCGTGTGCCCGAGGCGCGCCGGCGACGGCGACACCCTGATGCCGGCGGCTTCCATCGCCGCCGTCTTGGAACCGGCGTCGCCCTTGCCGCCCGAGATGATCGCGCCGGCATGGCCCATGCGGCGGCCGGGAGGTGCGGTGACACCGGCAATGAAGCCGACCATCGGCTTCTTGCGGCCGCGCTTGGCCTCGTCCTTGAGGAACTGGGCGGCGTCTTCCTCGGCCGAGCCGCCGATTTCACCGATCATCACGATCGACTTGGTCTTCTCGTCGGCCAGGAACATCTCCAGCATGTCGATGAACTCGGTGCCCTTGACCGGGTCGCCGCCGATGCCGACCGCGGTGGTCTGGCCGAGGCCCTCCTGGGTGGTCTGGAACACCGCCTCATAGGTCAGGGTGCCGGAGCGGGAGACGATGCCGACCGAGCCGGGCTTGAAGATGTTGGCCGGCATGATGCCGATCTTGCATTCGCCGGCGGTCATCACGCCGGGGCAGTTCGGCCCGATCAGCCGCGACTTCGAGCCCGACAGCGAGCGCTTCACGCGCACCATGTCGAGCACCGGGATGCCCTCGGTGATGCAGACGATCAGCGGGATCTCCGCGTCGATCGCCTCGCAGATCGCGTCCGCCGCGCCCGGCGGCGGGACATAGACCACGCTGGCGTCGGCGCCGGTCTTCTCGCGCGCTTCGGCGACGGTGTCGAACACCGGCAGGTTGAGATGGGTCGAGCCGCCTTTGCCGGGCGCCACGCCGCCGACCATCTTGGTGCCGTAAGCGATCGCCGCTTCCGAATGGAACGTGCCGTTCTTGCCGGTGAAGCCCTGGCAGATGACCTTGGTGTTCTTGTCGATCAGAATGGACATGGTTCGAGATGCTTTCGCGAGACGATCAGTGAAGGGTTTCAGTGAACACGCCGGTACACGCCGGTGAGCACGTCGGCCCACCCTTCCGCGTCAGGCGAGAACTGGATTTTCATGTTGTAGGTGTTGTCGTCGACGACCTCGTAGACGTGACGGGCATTGCCGCGCAGTGAGCCGCGCACCAGGATCAGCGACTTGCCCGCCCAGCCACCGGACGCCGGCGACGGCGGGTAGTAGCCGAGCGAGTCGTGCCAGAACAATTTGTAGGCCCGATCGTCGCGGTCGTAGGTGAACACGCCGTGGGTGGCGAAGCTCTCCTTGCCGTCGCGGGTCTGCACGCTGTCCTGGATCAGGTAGAAGCCGTTGAGCGCGATGCGCGCAACGACATGCGAGGTGGCCGGACCGCCGGCGGTCCAGCGCGACGGATAGACCATCTCTTCGCCGCTCCACTCGCCCGCAAACGCCGCGAGCTTGCGGTGTTCGTCCAGCGGTGTCGGAGCGTCGAGATGATCGGCCATCGTTAGCCTCCCTTGACGGCTTTCACGATCTTCTGTGCAGCGTCATCGAGGTTGTCGGCGGGCAGGACGTTGAGGCCGCTCTCGCGGATGATCTTCTTGCCCTGCTCGACATTGGTGCCTTCAAGGCGCACCACTAGCGGCACCTTGAGGCCGACCTGCTTCACCGCGGCGACCACGCCCTCGGCGATCACGTCGCACTTCATGATGCCGCCGAAGATGTTGACCAGGATGCCCCTCACGTTCGGATCGGCGGTGATGATCTTGAACGCGGCCGCGACCTTCTCCACGCTGGCGCCACCGCCGACGTCGAGGAAGTTCGCCGGCTCCATGCCGTACAGCTTGATGATGTCCATCGTCGCCATGGCGAGGCCGGCGCCGTTGACCATGCAGCCGATCGTGCCGTCGAGCGCGACGTAGTTGAGGTCGTATTTCGACGCCTCGATCTCCTTGGCGTCTTCCTCGGTCTCGTCGCGCAGCGCGACCACGTCCGGATGACGATAGAGCGCGTTGCTGTCGAACGACACCTTGGCGTCGAGCACGCGCAACTGGCCCTGCTTGGTGACGACGAGCGGATTGATCTCGAGCATCGCCATGTCCTTGGCGGCGAAGGCGGCATAGAGCTGGCCGGTCAGCTTCTCGGCCTGCTTGGCGAGATCGCCGGTCAGCTTCAGCGCCTTGGCAACCGTGCGGCCGTGATGCGGCATGATGCCGGTCGCGGGATCGACCGAGAACGAGACGATCTTTTCCGGGGTCGAATGCGCGACCTCTTCGATATTCACGCCGCCTTCGGTCGACACCACGAAGGAGATTTCGGAGGTCTCGCGATTGACCAGGATCGAGAGGTAGAACTCCTTGTCGATGTCGGAGCCTTCCTCGATGTAGAGGCGGTTGACCTGCTTGCCGTGCGGACCGGTCTGCACCGTGACCAGCGTCGCGCCGAGCATCTGCTTGGCGAATTCGCCGACCTCGGCGGCCGACTTGGCGATGCGGACGCCGCCCTTGTCGCCGGCCGATGCTTCCTTGAACTTGCCCTTGCCGCGGCCGCCGGCATGGATCTGGCTCTTCACCACCCAGATCGGGCCGGGCAGCTGCTTGGCCGCCGCGTCGGCCTCTTCCGGCTTCAGCACCGGCACGCCGCGCGAGATCGGCACGCCGAATTCATGCAGCAAAGCCTTGGCCTGGTATTCGTGGATATTCATGGAAAGACGCTCCCAAACCCTCGTGCGGCGACCTTTTACGTCAGCCTTGAGACTGGCATACCATATACCAAAGCTCGCGCAACTAAAAAATCCGCCGGAATTTCATCGCCTTGCACCCGATAGACGATTGAAACCGCCTATCGGGTCATTGCCATTCGAGATTACTTGCCGAGCAGATCGGGCGCGATCTTCTTGCAGGCGTCGACCAGGCCCTGCACCGCACCGACCGACTTGTCGAAAGCCTCGCGGTCCTTGCCCGCCAGTTCGATCTCGACGATGCGCTCGACACCCTTGGCGCCGACCACGACCGGCACGCCGACATACATGTCCTTCACGCCGTACTCGCCGTTGAGATAGGCGGCGCAGGGCAGCACGCGCTTCTTGTCCTTCAGGTAGCTCTCTGCCATCGCGATCGCGGACGCAGCCGGCGCGTAGAACGCGGAGCCGGTCTTGAGCAGGTTGACGATCTCGGCGCCGCCGTTGCGGGTGCGATCGACGATCTCATCGATGCGCGTCTGCGAGGTCCAGCCCATCTTGACGAGGTCGGGCAGCGGAATGCCGGCGACAGTCGAGTAGCGGGTCAGCGGCACCATGGTGTCGCCGTGGCCGCCGAGCACGAAAGCGGTGACGTCCTCGACCGAGACGTTGAATTCGTCGGCCAGGAAATAGCGGAAACGCGCGGAGTCGAGCACGCCGGCCATGCCGACCACCTTCTTGTGCGGCAGGCCCGAGGCCTTCTGCAGCGCCCACACCATGGCGTCGAGCGGGTTGGTGATGCAGATGACGAAAGCGTCGGGCGCGTACTTCTTGATGCCGGCGCCGACCTGCTCCATGACCTTGAGGTTGATGGAGAGGAGATCGTCGCGGCTCATGCCGGGCTTGCGCGGCACGCCGGCGGTGACGATGCAGACCTTGGCGCCGTCGAGCGCTTCATAGGAATTGGCGCCGACCAGATTGGAATCGAAACCGTCGACCGGCGACGACTGCGCGATGTCGAGCGCTTTGCCCTGCGGCACGCCCTCGGCAATATCGAACAGCACGACGTCTCCGAGTTCCTTGAGGCCGACGAGGTGCGCCAGCGTTCCGCCGATCTGTCCGGAGCCAATCAGAGCAATCTTGTCGCGTGCCATGGGAAATCAGTCCTTTGAACTGTGTACGGGAGGGAGGGAAGTCGGTTGCAAGGGTGGTTATCCCTTTCGAATGATCCATTCAAGTCGCGGCCTGCCCGATTGCGGGCCCTGCCTGGAATTCGATCAGGCATGCCAGCACGTCCGCCCCGGAGACACGAAAAGTTGCTCCGAACCGGACCGCGCGCAAGACGAAATTTCAAGACGGAATTTCGAGGCTGAAATTTCAGGTCTCGACCAGGCCGGTCGACGCGCCGCTCGCGGAGGAGTCCTTCCGGCCGTGCGGCAGCGCCAGGTAGGATTCCGAGCTCATCTCGATCAGGCGCGAGGACGTGCGCTTGAACTCCATCGCCTCGACGCCTTCGGTCGCAAGGTACAGCGACACCGGATCGGCCTCGGCCGAGGCCATCAGCTTCACGGCATTGTCATAGAGCGTGTCGATCAGCGAGATGAAGCGCTTGGCGGCATTGCGCTCGGCGTAATCCATCACCGGAATGTGGTCGACCAGGATCGTGTGGTAGTCGTGCGCGAGCCTGAGATAGTCAGACGCGGCCAGCGGCTTCTCGCAGATGTCCATGAAGCTGAAGCGCGCAACGCCGTGCGCCGAGCAGGGCACGTTCAGGATGCGTCCCTTGATCGGAATGAGGCGCGCCTTGCACGGGGCATTGCCGGTCATCTTGCGCCAGGCCGCGTTGAGCGCGGCATCGGCCGCGTCATCCGCGGGCACCAGCCACATCTTGACGCCGACGAGTTTCTCCAGCCGGAAGTCGGTGCGCGCATCGAGCCGCAGCACGTCCATGTGGTCGGAGATCTGCGCGATGAACGGCAGGAACAGCGCGCGATTGAGACCGCCCTTGTAGAGATCATCAGGCGCGACGTTCGAGGTCGCGACCACCACGGTGCCGAGATCGAACAGCTTTGCGAACAGCCGGCCGAGGATCATCGCATCGGCAATGTCGGTGACGTGAAATTCGTCGAAGCAGAGCAGCCAGGCTTCGTCGAAGATCGCCTGCGCGGTGAGCGAGATCACGTCGCCGTCCACGATCTCGCCGCGCGCGATCTGCTGACGGTAGCCGTAGATGCGCTCATGCGCCTCGGCCATGAATTCGTGGAAGTGCGCGCGGCGCTTGTGCTCGACCGGGCTCTGCTGGAAGAACAGATCCATCAGCATGGTCTTGCCGCGACCGACCTCGCCGTGGACGTAGAGCCCGCGCGGCGGCTTGTCGTCCTTGTCGCCGCCGAACAGCCGCCCGAACAGGCCTTGCTTGCGCTGCGGCTTGTAGCTCGCGAGCCGCTCATCCAGCGCGCCGAACGCCTCGGCGGCGCGGGCCTGCGCGGGATCGGCCTCGATCGCGCCGGAGGCGACCAGGGATTTGTAGAGCTCGAGAAAGGAACTGGGCGAGGTGGACAACATGAGCCCACTTTACGGCCCTAGTGCGCGGCAAATTGCAAGCCGTGAATTGTGCCAGTGGCTATGCACTTTCCTCTCCCTCGCCCCGCTCTTGCGGGGAAAGGGCTGGGGTGAGGGGCTCTCACCACCCGACGCGCTCTATCGACGGACCTGTACCCCTCACCCGGATCGCATCTTCGATGCGATCCGACCTCTCCCCGCAAGCGGGGCGAGGTGAAGAGGCTCACGCGCAGAGCGCGTAGGAATCCTCGACCACATAGGGGCCGCCGCCTGTCGACGCGCGCGACGAGAACAGCACGAAGCGGTCCGCCATGAAGCTGCGGCTCGGGAAGTAGCCGCGCACCGACAGATAATCCGCGACGTCCTGGCTTGACGCGTCATGCAGACGCGCCAGCGTGACATGGGGCGTGAATTTCCTGCCCTCGGGATTGAGCCCCATCCGCTGCATCATCCGCTCGAGCTCGGCCTGCAGTTCGATCAGCGGCCGACTGGGCTCGACGGCGGCAACCACCGCGCGCGGCTTGCGTCCGCCGAAGCTCGACAGGCCCTGCAATTTGACCTCGAACGGTTTTCGGTTCACCCGAAACAGCATCGTCGCGATCTCGTTGGCCCAGAGGCCATCGATGTCGCCGATGAAGCGCAGAGTGACGTGATAATTTTCGGGATCGATCCAGCGTGCGCCGGGAAGGCCGCCACGCAAATTGGAAAGTGTCTGGCCGATCTCGGCCGGAATTTCCAGTCCAGTGAACAGACGCGGCATCGCATTAATCCTCGATGCTTGGCGCGGGTTTTGGGAGCCCGCACCCTGTAACAGCCCGGTGACGAATCACCGATGCCTATTTGTACCCGAGATATGTGACTCTGCGAAGCATGACCCGTTAACAGCTCGTAAACCTACGGACACAACCCGGCTCGCTGCCTGCGTTTCAGCTGCGTTGCCCTGATATTGCGCCGAGAAATGCCTCCACCGTGGGCAGGATATTCTTCACGATGATGTCCACACCTTCCGCCTTCGGATGCATGCCGTCAGCCTGGTTGAGCTTGGCATCGGCAGCAACGCCATCGAGGAAGAACGGATAGAGCCGCACGCCAAGGGACTTCGAGAGATCCGGATAGATTGCGTTGAACTTCGCTGCATACTCACTGCCATAGTTCGGTGGCGCGAGCATGCCGCACAAGAGCACGGCGATCTTGCGCGCCTGCAACTTCGTGATGATGTCGGAGAGCGCGGCACGCGTGACGGCGGGATCGATGCCGCGCAACGCATCGTTGGCGCCGAGCTCGACGATCACGGCATCGGTTCCATCGGGCACCGACCAGTCGAGCCGCTCGCGGCCGCCCGAGGCGGTGTCGCCGGACACCCCGGCGTTGCTCATCTCGACCTTTATCCCCTTGGCTTCCAACGCCTTTTGCAGCCGGATCGGGAACGCCGCCGGGCCCGGGAGGCCGTACCCGGCGCTCAGGGAATCGCCCAGAACCACCATCTTGATCGGCTTCGCCGGGCCTTTCTCCGGCCCGTTCTCCAGTCTTGGCGTCTGCGCGCTGGCCGCCGTCATCAAGCCCATAAGCAACACGAGTATGTGCACGAAGATTCTCAACCGGCCCTCGACCGCAGCCGCGGAAGTGCCATATGACCGAACCATGGACAGTCTCATCGAACCCTCTTCACTGACCGACGTCGAGCCGGACACCATTGCCGTCAGGAACGTCAATCTCTCGCTCGGCACCGGCGCGGCACGGGTCCATATCCTCAAAGATATCAGCCTTCGTGTGGCGGCGGGTGAGGCCATCGGCCTGATCGGCCCGTCGGGCTCGGGCAAGTCGACCTTGCTGATGGTGATGGCGGGGCTCGAACGTCCTGACAGTGGAGAAGTGGTCGTCAACGGCACCTCGTTCAATGCCCTCGATGAAGATGCGCTGGCGCGCTTCCGCGGCCGCCAGGTCGGCATCGTCTTCCAGTCGTTCCATCTGATCCCGACCATGACGGCGCTGGAGAATGTCGCGGTGCCGCTCGAACTCGCCGGCAATCCCGATGCGGCCGCGCGCGCTGCGCAGGAGCTGCAATCGGTCGGGCTCGGCGAGCGCCTGCATCACTATCCGACGCAACTCTCCGGCGGCGAGCAGCAGCGCGTCGCGATCGCGCGCGCGCTCGCGCCCGATCCCGCGATCCTCGTTGCCGACGAGCCGACCGGGAATCTCGACGAGACGACGGGCAAGCAGATCGTCGACCTGCTGTTCACCAAGCACGACGAGCGCGGCATGACGCTGGTGCTGGTGACGCACGATCTCGCGCTCGCGCAGCGCTGCGACCGCGTCGTGCGGCTGCGCTCCGGCCGCATCGACGGACAATCAACTACATGAGCTTTGCCACCACATGAGCATTGCGTCAGAAGTCGCGCTGCAGGGCCGCGCGTCGTCGCTTGCCTTCCGTTACGCGCTGCGCGAATTGCGCGGCGGCCTGCGCGGCTTCTACGTGTTCATCGCCTGCATCGCGCTCGGCGTGATGGCGATTGCCGGCGTCGGCTCGGTCGCCGCCAGCCTCGGCGACGGCCTGTCGCGCGAGGGACGCACGCTGCTCGGCGGCGACGCCGCGTTCTCGCTGATCTCGCGCGAGGCCAAGCCCGAGGAGGTCGCCTATCTGCGCACGCGCGGCGAGGTTTCGATCGCGGCCACGCTCCGTGCGATGGCGCGCAGCAATGACGGCAAGCTGGCCCTGGTCGAGCTCAAGGCGGTCGACGGCAAATATCCGATGCTCGGCGAGCTGACGCTCGAGCCGAACATGCCGGTCGCCGATCTGCTCGCCGAACGCGACGGCGCCTATGGCGCGGCCGCCGATTCGACGTTACTGGCGCGGCTCGACCTGAAGCTCGGCGACCGCGTCACCATCGGCAGTGCGACTTACCAGATCCGCAGCGTGGTGGTGGCCGAGCCCGACAAGCTCGCCGGCGGCGTCGGCCTCGGTCCGCGCTTCCTGATCAGCGAAGCCAGCCTGCACGCCACCGACCTGCTGCAACCGGGCAGCCTGGTGCGCTGGATCTACCGGGTGAAACTGCCTGACGGCGCCAACGACGATCGCGCCACCACCGCGCTGATCGACGGTGCACGCAGCGCCGCGCCGGAGGCCGGCTGGGAGGTCCGCAGCCGCAGCAATGCCTCACCGCAGCTCGAGCGCACCATCAGCCGCTTCACCCAGTTCCTGACCCTGGTCGGCCTCGCGGCGCTGCTGGTCGGCGGTGTCGGCGTCGCAAACGCGGTGAAGAGCCATATCGACCGGCGCCGCGACGTCATCGCCTCGTTCAAGGCGCTCGGCGCCACCGGCCGCGACGTCTTCACGATCTATTGCACGCAGGTGGTGGTGCTGGCCGGGATCGGCTCGGTGATCGGGCTCGTGCTCGGCGCCGCGCTGCCCTTCGTCATCGTCGGCCTGTTCGGCAAGCTGCTGCCGCTGCCGGTGGTGCCCGCGCTGCATCCCGACGAGCTGGCGCTGTCCTTCATCTACGGCCAGCTCACCGCGCTGGCGTTCGGGCTGTGGCCGCTCGGCCGGGTGCATGACGTGCCGGTCGCCGCGCTGTTCCGCGAGACCGTCACCAGCGAGTGGCATCGCCCGCGCTGGAGCTATCTGGCGCTGATGGCCGTGGTGATCGCGCTCCTGATCGGCGTCGCGATCGGGCTTGCCTATGACAAGCGGGTCGCCGCCGTGTTCGTCGCCTCGTCGATCGCGGTGTTCCTGCTGCTGCGCGGAATCGCCGAGCTCCTGATGGCGGTGGCGCGGCGGCTGCCGCGCAGCCGCATGACCATGCTGCGGCTCGCGATCGCCAACATCCACCGGCCGGGCGCGCTGACGCCGTCGGTGGTGCTGTCGCTGGGGCTCGGGCTCGCGGTGCTCGTCACCATCACCCAGATCGACGGCAATCTGCGGCGGCAATTCCTGGCCGCCCTGCCCGAGCGGGCGCCGTCGTTCTTCTTCATCGACATCCCCTCCACCGAAGCCGACCGCTTCAATGCCTTCCTGGCCAAGATCGCCGCCGGCTCGACCGTCGAGGACGTGCCGATGCTGCGCGGGCGCATCGTGGCCGCGCGCGGCGTCAAGGCCGACCAGCTCAAGCCGTCCGTCGATTCGGAATGGGTGCTGCAGAGCGACCGCGGCCTGACCTATACCGGCGAAATTCCCAAGGGCTCGAAGATCGTCGAGGGCGAATGGTGGGGGCCGGACTACAGTGGGCCGCCGCTGGTCTCGATGGAGAAGAAGATCGCCGACGGCCTGTCCCTGAAGATCGGCGACGAGATCGTCGTCAACGTGCTCGGCCGCGACGTGCCGGCGAAGATCGCCAACCTGCGCAACATCGACTGGCAGGGCCTCGGCATCAATTTCGTGCTGGTGTTCTCGCCGAATGCCTTCAAGGGCGCGCCGCACAGCCATGTCGCGACCCTGACGGAACCACACGCCGATTCCGCCGACGACGCGCGCATCATCAAGCAGGTCGCCGACGCGTTCCCGATGGTGACCAGCGTACGGGTCCGCGAGGCGCTGGAGACGGTCGGCAGCGTCGTCAGCAATCTGGTGCTGGCGATCCGCGGCGCCAGCGCCGTGACGCTGATCTCGGCGATCCTGGTGCTCGGCGGCGCGCTCGCCGCCGGACACCGCCACCGCGTCTATGACGCCGTGATTCTCAAGACGCTCGGCGCCACGCGGGTGCGATTGCTCGGCGCCTACGCGCTGGAGTATCTGATGATCGGTTTTGCAACCGCCCTGTTCGGGGTGATCGCCGGCTCGATCGCGGCCTGGCTGATCGTGACGCGGCTGATGACGCTGAGTTTTATCTGGCAGGCCGGCAGCGCCGCGCTGGTCGTGGTCGCCGCGCTGGTCGTCACGGTCGGACTGGGGCTAGCCGGGACGCTGCTCGCGCTAAACCAGAAGCCGGCCTCAGTGTTGCGGAATTTGTGACAAAATGTAGCGGCGCGAGCGCCGTTTTTGCCTGTAACGCTAGGGTAGAGCGACATTCGGCCGCGCGTGGAAGCTTGCGTCGGATGTGTTAATTTCCCACATACCAATCGGGTCGGATAGTCGGTTTGAATGACACGGAATTAATGTTCCGCAAACCGAGCCATCTGAGATAGATTTACGACCGGCGCCGCAAATCCCTTGCGCTCCACCGGGACCAACCACGGGAATTCGACCATGTCGGACCTAGACCGCAACTACGCTTCTCCTTTCGGCCGGGCCGCCGGGCGCATTGACGCTGCGGCCGTCGACGCCGGTCTGCGCGCCTACATGCTGCGCATCTACAACTACATGAGCATCGGCCTGGCCATCACCGGCCTCGCCGCGCTCGGCGTCTACATGGGTGCGGTGACCACCGACCAGTCGGCCGCCGTCGCCAAGTTCGGCAACGCCTATCTGACGCAGTTCGGCTACGCGATGTTCGTGAGCCCGCTGAAGTGGCTGTTCATCCTCGCCCCTCTGGCGATGGTGTTCGTCATCTCGGCCGGCATCAACCGCCTGCAGCCCGCGACCGCCCAACTCCTGTTCTGGGTGTTCTCGGCGCTGATGGGTCTGTCGCTGTCGTCGATCTTCCTGGTGTACACGCACACCTCGATCGTGCGCGTGTTCTTCATCACCGCGGCGACGTTCGGTGCGCTGAGCCTCTACGGCTACACCACCAAGCGTGACATGAGCGGCATGGGCTCGTTCCTGTTCATGGGTCTGATCGGCATCATCATCGCGAGCCTGGTCAATCTGTTCCTGGCGAGCTCGGCGCTGCAGTTCATCGTCTCGGTGGTCGGCGTGCTGGTGTTCGCGGGCCTCACCGCCTGGGACACCCAGCGGCTGAAGAACGACTACATCTACGGCTACGCCTCGCAGGGTGGCGTGATGGCAGAGCGTGCGGCAATCACTGGTGCGCTGTCGCTCTACCTGAACTTCATCAACCTGTTCACGCTGCTCCTGCAGCTGCTCGGCCAGCGCGACTAAGCGCCTCGAGCGAGCCGATCAAGTCCAAGCCCCGGCCATCCGGCCGGGGCTTTTCTTTTGCGCGGAGCAAATGTGGCGTAGTGGCGTAGCCCGGATGAAGCGCAGCGCAATCCGGGGCAAGTTCATCCATGGCTGCGACAGTCCCGGATTCCGCGGAGCCTGTCATCGCGCGTTCGCACGACCCGTTGGCTCCATCCGGGCTACAAGCTTTTCGTTTGCGCGAGGCAAAAATAGTGGCGAGGCCGCGCGAGGGCCGCACAACTGCGCCGGCGGATTAGCGGATTTGTAGCCCGGATGAGCGAAGCGATATCCGGGGAAGCTGTACCCGGGTGGTGAGATCCTCCCGGATGTCGCTTCGCTCATCCGGGCTACGAGAAATCCCTACACCAGCGACAGCTTGCGGTCGATCACGAACAGCACGCGTTCCAGTTCATGGCCGCGGCGCAGGATCAGGCCGGTCGCGGAAATCACGCTGTACATGCCCTGCTTGCGCGCAAGCCGGGGGTCCTTCTCGATCCGGTAGATCGGCACTTCCGACGCGCGCCGGAACACCGAGAACACGGCACGGTCCTTCAGGAAGTCGATCGCATAATCGCGCCACTCGCCGTCGGCGACCATGCGGCCGTAGAGATTGAGAATGCGGTTGAGTTCAAGTCGATTGAAAGTCACGCGGTTGGGCTGAGGGGTCGCGGCGGCGGTGCGCGCCGCGGCACGACTCCCGCTCGGATCGGTGTCCTCCGAGATCAAACTCATCGAGCGCCTCCTGTCACCTCGGCGACGATCGGGTTCCGAAGGCCCCTCTTCGGGATCGTCACGAGAGTGACATGATCGCGCTAAGCGAGCGTGCCCGCAAGGGGCCAATCGCAATGCAACCGGGCCTTAACCACGGCCGCGCGCGGCGGATTGTCCGGAAAACCGCAGAGTCACGGGAACGTTAGCGGAATCATATTGCTGCCCCACTTCCGCCCATCGCCCGCCCCGCTGCCCTGCGAAAACGAAATCCTGCGTTGGCCCGGTCCTTTCGGTTCCGGATTCCTCAGCCCCCAGCCCCCCGGGGCCGTCGGGATCGGGCCTGTTCGCAGGGGAGTTAAATCCCAACACTGGGCCAACGAAAGTTGGTCCTTTTTGTTTTTGGGACCTGCGCAAGCGAGACGCGCGCAAAACCCCGGCGCTTTCCTTTCGGCAAATCACTGAATGCAGGTTCGTCGCCATGCGCGGCTGCACGACGACATGCGCGCGGTCCAACGGCGCGCCACGGGCGGAAGCCGGCGCATCGCGCCTTACCGCAGCAAGGCTCTAGTGAAGCGAGGTGAAGGCAGCGCCGAGCATCGGGCCCGGCTTGTCGCGGTTGCCGTCCTGGACGTACACCGCCGCAGCATCGACACCGTCACGCGTGATGTTCTCCAGCGGCACGGTCCAGCTCCCGGACGAACCGTTCCAGTCACCGACCTTGAGGAGATTGCGCACCACGTTGTGGTAGGTGATCTCGCGGCCGCGGTTCTCGCCGCGCGCGATCGAGATCGGCACCGACTTCGAGATCGAGCAGATCCAGACCTCGCCGCGCGACACTGCGGGCGACTTCGACGCGGCGACCGACACGTTGATCTGCTTGCCGGTCAGCGTCATCGTCACCGGCACCGACATCACGCTGCCGCTCTTCTCGGTGTCCTTGATCGCGCTCTCGATGCTGGCGCGGTCGCTGCCGATCACATGCGCGGAGCCGTTGATCACGGCCTGCGGCGTGTAGACGTCGCGATCGCCGCGCACATGCGAATAGGCCTTCTGGCGCGCGCTGAAACGGGAGTCGGCCAGCGTGTCCTTCCAGCCGAGATAGTCCCAATAGTCGATCGGCATGCTCAGCGCGATGACGTTGGGGTCCTTCGCGAGGTCACCGATGATCTTGTCCGCGGGCGGACAGGACGAGCATCCCTGCGAGGTGAAGAGTTCGACGACTGCACGCGGATCGGCGTGGGCGGGGCGGATGATCGCGACGATTGCGCAGATACCAAGAGCGCCGGACCATCGCGAGATAGAATTATAGGCCATCATCGCTGTCATACTGCGAACCAGTCGTGATGATTTCCATCCGTAATTGTACGGAGCATGAAGTCTGTCCCTGAACTTGCGTGCCCCAAAACGCGAGAAAGCGGCCTTTTCATAGGCCGCCTTCTTTTTAGTCGCTACTCACTAAGCGGTGAGGCACCGATCACAAATCCGCGTTAGGCCGCGAGTTTGCGCAGCACATAATGCAGGATGCCGCCGTTGCGATAGTAGTCGAGCTCGTCCAGCGTATCGATGCGGCAGAGCAGCGGCACATCCTTCTTGCCGCCGTCGGCGGAGACGATTTCGGCCGTCAGCGTCTGGCGGGGCTTCAAATCGCCCTGCAACCCGCGGATCGTGACCTTTTCGTCGCCCTTGAGGCCGAGCGAGGACCACGACGTGCCGTCCTGGAAGGTGAGCGGAAGCACACCCATGCCGACCAGGTTGGAGCGATGGATACGCTCGAAGCTCTGGCAGATCACCGCGCGCACGCCGAGCAGACGGGTGCCCTTCGCGGCCCAGTCGCGCGACGAGCCGTTGCCGTATTCGGCGCCGGCGAACACCACCAGCGGCACGCCTTCCGCCTGGTACTTCATCGCGGCGTCGTAGATCGACATCTGCTCGCCGTCGGGCCAGTGCTTGGTCAAACCGCCTTCCGGAATATTGCCGTCGGCGCCCTTCAGCATGAAGTTCTTGATGCGGATGTTGGCGAAGGTGCCACGCATCATCACTTCATGGTTGCCGCGCCGTGTGCCGTACTGGTTGAAGTCGGCGGGGCGCACCTGGTGCTCGCTGAGGAACTTGCCGGCGGGCGAGGTCAGCTTGATCGAACCGGCCGGCGAGATGTGGTCGGTGGTGATCTTGTCGCCGAACATCGCGAGGATCCGTGCATCGACCACGTCGGTGACCGGATCCGGCTGCTTCTTCATGCCTTCGAAATAGGGCGGGTTCTGCACATAGGTCGAGCTCATGTTCCAGCGATAGGTCTCGCTTTCCGTGGTCTTGATCTTGCGCCAGTTGGTATCGCCCTTGAACACGTCGGCGTACTTCTTCTTGAAGATCGTCGCGGTGACGTACTTCTTCATGAAGGCGTTGATCTCCTTGGCGGTCGGCCAGATGTCCTTGAGGAACACCGGCTTGCCGTCCTTGCCGATGCCGAGCGGCTCGACCGCGAGATCCTTGGTCACGGTGCCGGCGAGCGCATGCGCGACGACGAGCGGCGGCGAGGCGAGGTAGTTCGCCTGCACGTCGGGCGAGACGCGGCCTTCGAAGTTGCGGTTGCCCGACAGCACGGCGGCGGCGACGATGCCGTTCTCGTTGATCGACTTCGAGATATCTTCCGGCAGCGGGCCGGAATTGCCGATGCAGGTGGTGCAGCCGAAGCCGACGAGGTTGAAGCCGACCTTGTCGAGATCGGCCTGCAGGCCGGAATTGGCGAGATACTCCGCCACCACCTGGCTGCCCGGCGCGAGCGAGGTCTTCACCCACGGCTTGGCCTTGAGGCCCTTGGCGGCGGCCTTGCGCGCCAGGAGGCCGGCGCCGATCAGCACGCTCGGATTGGAGGTGTTGGTGCAGGAGGTGATTGCCGCGATCACGACGTCGCCATGGCCGAGATCGAAGTCACGGCCCTCGACCGCATAACGCTTCTGCTCGCCCTCGGGCTTCTTGTATTCGCCAACCAGCGCGGTCGCGAAACCGGTCGACACCGCCGGCAGCGCGATGCGGCCTTCGGGGCGCTTCGGTCCGGCCATCGACGGCACGACGTCGCCGAGGTCGAGCGTCAGCGTGGTGGTGAACACCGGGTCAGTCGACTTGGCGGTGCGGAACAGGCCCTGCGCCTTGGCATAGGCCTGCACCAGCTTGACGCGATCGGCCTTGCGGCCCGAGGTCTTCAGGTAATCGATGGTCGCGGCATCGACCGGGAAGAAGCCGCAGGTCGCGCCGTATTCGGGCGCCATGTTGCCGATGGTCGCCTTGTCCGCAACCGAGAGATAGTCGAGGCCCGGGCCAAAGAACTCGACGAACTTGCCGACCACGCCGAGCTTGCGCAGCATCTGGGTGACGGTGAGCACGAGGTCGGTCGCGGTGACGCCTTCCTTGAGCTGGCCCTTGAGCTTGAAGCCGACCACCTCAGGCAGCAGCATCGACAGCGGCTGGCCGAGCATGCAGGCCTCCGCCTCGATGCCGCCGACGCCCCAGCCGAGCACGGCAAGGCCGTTGACCATCGTGGTGTGCGAGTCGGTGCCGACGAGCGAGTCGGGATAGGCGACCTCGAAGGTGCCGGTCTTCCGGCCGACCGTCATCTTCTCCTTCTTGGTCCACACCGTCTGCGCGAGATATTCGAGATTGACCTGGTGGCAGATGCCGGTGCCGGGCGGCACCACCGAGAAGTTCGAGAACGCCTTCTGGCCCCACTTCAGGAACTCGTAGCGCTCCTGGTTCTGCTTGTATTCCTCGGTGACGTTCTTCGCGAACGCCTTGTTGTCACCGAAGAAGTTGACGATCACCGAGTGGTCGATGACGAGATCGACCGGCACCAGCGGGTTGATCTTCTCGGCATCGCCGCCGAGGTTCTGCATCGCGTTGCGCATCGCGGCGAGGTCGACCACGGCCGGGACGCCGGTGAAATCCTGCATCAGCACGCGCGCCGGGCGGAATGCGATTTCGTGCTCGAGCTGGCGCTTCTTCAGCCACTTCGACACCGCAACGATGTCTTCCTTCTTGACGGTGCGGCCGTCCTCGTTGCGCAGCAGGTTCTCCAGAAGAACCTTCATCGAATACGGCAGCTTCGAAATCCCCTTCAGTCCGTTCTTCTCTGCCTGGGGCAGGCTGTAATAGACGTAGGACTTGCCGCCGACCTTCAGGGTCTTGCGGCATTTGAAGCTGTCGAGCGAGGTCATGCGAGGAATCCCAATTCTCAGTTATACCCGGCAAGGGTAACTAAACACCGGCGATCGGCACTGGCCAAGGGATGGCCTGGGGTGGGTTGCGGCCGCCGATTGTGTGTGCTGCATCAAGTTCCGGGCTTATAGAACCTTTCTAGAAGCACCGCCACACCGACAAGCGTGCGACAGCGTTGCGCGACCCAAAAATTCTCACGCGGTAGCGAAAGATTTCAGAGGGCTGTGACAAGACGAACCATGCGGCTCTCGGGACGAAATCTGAAATGCGTGCGCGGCGGACGCGAGGTGTTTTCCGGCCTCGATCTGTCGGCCACGGCCGGCGAGGCGCTCGCCATCACGGGCCCCAACGGCGCCGGCAAGACCTCGCTGCTGCGCGTCCTCGCCGGGCTATTGGTTCCCGCCGAGGGTGTGGTCGCGCTCGAAGGCGGCGACGCCGAGCTCAGCCTGCCTGAGCAGGCCCACTATCTCGGCCATCGCGACGCCCTGAAGCCTGCGCTGAGCGTTGCGGAGAATCTGTCCTTCTGGCGGGAATTCCTCGGCGGCGAGACACAGGACGCCGGCGGCTGCCTTGCCGCGGTGGCGCTCGACCACGCCGCGCATCTGCCGGCGGCCTACCTCTCCGCCGGCCAGCGCCGCCGCCTGTCGATCGCGCGCCTGCTCTCGGTGCGGCGGCCGGTGTGGCTGCTGGACGAGCCGACATCGGCGCTCGATGCGGCCGGACAGGCGCTGTTCGTCGGGCTGATGCGCGACCATCTCGCACTGGGCGGCCTGATCGTCGCGGCGACGCACCTTCCGCTCGGCATCGATGCGCGCGATCTGCGGATGGGAGGCGCGGCATGAGCGCGCTTGGCGCCTTGATCCGGCGCGACATCCGCATCGCGCTGCGCGTCGGCGGCGGCGCGCTGATCGGCGTGCTGTTCTTCCTCACCGTCACCGTGCTGATGCCGTTTGCGGTCGGGCCGGATCTGGCGCTGCTGTCGCGGCTCGGCCCCGCCATCCTCTGGCTCGGCGCGTTGCTGGCGAGCCTGCTCACGCTCGACCGGCTGTTCACGGCCGACCACGAGGACGGCTCGCTCGACCTGATCGTGATGAGCCGGACGCCGCTGGAACTCGCCTGCGCGGCCAAGGCGCTGGCGCACTGGATCGCGGCGGGCCTGCCGCTGATCGTCGCAACCCCGGTGCTCGGCCTCCTGCTCAATCTCGACGGCACCGCGACGCTTGCGGTCGCCGCGACGCTGCTGGCGGGAACACCGGCGCTGACCTTCACGGGTATGATCGGCGCGGCCCTGGCGGTGACGCTGCATCGCGGCGGGCTATTGCTCGCGGTGCTGGTGCTGCCGCTGTCGATCCCGGTGCTGATCTTCGGCGTGGCGGCCTCGCAGGCCGCGATATCGGGGCCCCTGCCCTTTGGAACACCGTTCTCGATCCTCTGCGCGCTGTCGCTTGCCAGCCTCGTGATCGGCCCCTTTGCCGCCGCCGCGAGCCTGCGGCACGGGCTGGACTGAGATGAGCCCGATCAAATCTCGCCGAGAGGAAATCGGCCGATTGCCTGCGACACATCGGACGATTATCAGAGTGCCATGACGCTGACCGACCTCGCCAATCCGACCAAGTTTCTGGCGCTGACCACGCGCATCCTGCCGTGGCTCGCCGGCGTGACCGCGATCCTGCTCGCGATCGGGCTCTACCAGTCGGCGATGGCGCCTGACGACTACCAGCAGGGCGCCACGGTGAAGATCATGTTCATCCACGTGCCGAATGCGTGGCTGTCGATGTTCGTCTGGGGCGTCATGAGCGTGGCCGCGCTCGGCACGCTCGTGTGGCGGCATCCGCTCGCCGACGTCGCCGCGAAGGCCGCCGCGCCGATCGGCGCCGCCTTCACCTTCCTTGCGCTCGTCACCGGCTCGCTGTGGGGCCGGCCGATGTGGGGCACCTATTGGGAATGGGATGCGCGCCTGACCTCGGTCTTGATCCTGTTCCTGATGTATCTCGGCCTGATGGCGCTGTGGCGCGCAGTGGAGGACCCGTCGCGCGCGGCAAGAGCGGCGGCGGTGCTGACCCTGGTCGGGGCGATCAATATCCCGATCATCAAATTCTCGGTCGACTGGTGGAACACGCTGCACCAGCCGGCCTCCGTGCTCCGGATGGGCGGATCGACCCTCGACAAGGCCTTCCTGTGGCCGCTGCTAGTGATGGCGATCGCGTTCTCGCTGCTCTTCATCACCTTGCACCTGGCGGCGATGCGCAACGAGATCCTGCGCCGGCGCGTGCGCAGCCTGCAGATGATGCAGGCCAGCCGCGTCTCGTTCACGACCGGTTCGCGCGATCAAAGCGCGTCAAACGAAATTGGAGCGGCGTGACACGATGGCGCTTGGTCCCTACGCCTCCTTCATCGTGACGTCCTACGCGCTGGTCGCGGCGGTCGTGCTGCTGTTGATCGTCTGGATCATCGCCGACTATCGCCGGCAACAGTCGCGTCTCAGGGAGATCGAGGCCAGCGGCGTGACGCGCCGCTCCGGCCGCAGTGCGGCGGACATCAGATGAGCGATCAGGCGACCAACGGCCCGCCGCAAGCCCGCCGCCTGCTGGTGGTGCTGCCGCTGCTGATCTTCCTCGGCCTCGCCGGACTGTTCCTGCTGCGGCTCTTTGGCGGCGATCCCTCGAAAATCCCGTCGGCGCTGATCGGCCGGCCGGCGCCGCAGACCGCCCTGCCCGCGCTCGACGGCCTGGTGCGGGACGGCGCGCCTGTCCCCGGTCTCGATCCCGCCGCCTTCAAGGGCAAGGTCTCGGTCGTCAATGTCTGGGCGTCGTGGTGCGTGCCGTGTCACGATGAAGCGCCGCTGCTGACCGAGCTCGGCAAGGACAAGCGCTTCCAGATCATCGGCATCAACTACAAGGACTCGCCCGAGAACGCCCGGCGCTTCCTCGGCCGCTATGGCAATCCGTTCGGCATCGTCGGCGTCGACGGCAACGGCCGCGCCTCGATCGAATGGGGCGTCTATGGCGTGCCCGAAACCTTCCTGGTCGGGCGCGAGGGCACCATCGTCTACAAGCTGGTCGGCCCGGTGACCCCGGACAACGTCAACAGCGTGCTCAAGGCCGAGATCGAGAAGGCGCTCGCGGCGGGCAGTTAGCCACAGCGGCTTCTCGGCCCTCACCTCTCCCCGTTCTTTACGGCGAGAGGTCGAAATTCGCGCGAAGCGGGAATTTCGGGTGAGGGGCTTTGGACGGTGTTTGTCACAAACTCCGAGCCTATCCGTGGAGAGACACCTCACCCCAACCCTCTCCCCGCAAGAGCGGGCCGAGGGAGCAGAGTGCTGATCACCCCTTCCGCACGTCGCCCGCGTCGGCCTCGCTCGCCTCCAGCGAGACCGGCTCGAGGTGATAGCGCTTGGTCAGCGGCATCTGGGCGATGGCGAAGATCATGGTCAGCGGCGTCACCCCGAACACCTTGAAGTTCACCCAGAAATCCGTGGTCTGCGTGCGCCACACGAGCTCGTTGAGAACCGCCATGCCGGCGAAGAACAGCGCCCAGCGCATGGTGAGGATGCGCCAGCCCTGCGGCGTCAGGTTGAACACCTGGTCGAACATGATGGCGATGAAGGAGCGGCCGAAGAAGAGCCCGCCGCCGAGCACGGCCGCGAACAGGCCATAGATGATGGTCGGCTTGAGCTTGATGAAGGTCTCGTCGTGCAGCACCAGCGTCAGGGTGCCGAACACAAGGACGATCGCGCCGGTCACCAGCGCCATGATCGGCACGTGCCTGGTCACCACATAGGATGCGATCATTGCGGCCACGATCGCCACCATGAACGCGCCGGTCGCGACGAACAGATGGTACTTCGCGTTGGCGATAAAGAACACGAGCAGCGGCCCGAGTTCGGTCGCCAGCTTGAACAGCGGATGCGGCTGGGTCTTGTCCATCAACTCTCTACTTTGATTTGAGGCATGACCCGATCCGAAAACCGGTGTCCACTTTTCGGGGTCATGCCTCGATTCCAGCAATTGCCTTGGCAAAATCCTTCGCCGTGAAGGGCGCGAGGTCCTCGACGCCTTCGCCGACGCCGATGAAATGCACCGGCAGCTTGTGCTTCTCCGACAGCGCGACAAGGATGCCGCCGCGCGCCGTACCGTCAAGCTTGGTCATCACGAGCCCGGTGACGCCTGCCGTACGATGAAACGCGCTCGACTTGCGACAACGCATTTTGTCCCACCGTGGCGTCGAGCACGAGCAGCACCGCGTGCGGCGCCGACGCATCGACCTTCCTGATGACGCGCACGACCTTTTCGAGCTCGTTCATCAGCTCGGATTTGTTCTGCAGGCGGCCGGCAGTGTCGATCAGCAGCACGTCGCGCGCCTGCTCCTTCGCCGCGGTCAGCGCGCTGAAGGCAAGGCTCGCCGAATCCGACCCCTGGGCGCCAGCGATCACCGGCGACTTGGTGCGCTCGCCCCAGACCTTGAGCTGCTCGATTGCCGCGGCACGGAAGGTGTCGCCGGCGGCCAGCATGACCTTGCGGCCCTCTGCGGAAAATTTCGCCGCCAGCTTGCCGATCGTCGTGGTCTTGCCGGAGCCGTTGACGCCGACCACCAGGATGACGAACGGCTTTTTTCCGGCATCGATCTCGAGCGGCTTCGCCACCGGCGACAGCACCTTCTCGACCTCGGTCGCGACCACGTCCTTGACCTCGTCGGCCGAGATCGCCTTGTCGTAGCGCCCTTTGCCGACAGCCTCGGCAATGCGGACCGCGACATCGGTACCAAGATCGGCGCGCAGCAGCACATCCTCGATGTCATCGAGCATGGCCGAATCGAGCTTGCGCTTGGTGACGAGGTCGGCGACCGCGGTCCCGATCGAACTCGAGGTCCGCTTCAGGCCGCCTTTCAGCCGCTGCCACCAGCTCTGTTTTGGAGTTCCCGCAGTGGTATCGTTCATGGCGCGGCTGTGTTAGCCGTTTCGCACTCCAAACGAAAGTCTCGACGAATTGATCGATGTTCCCCAATTGACCGCGGAAGAAATCCTGGGCCGCGTGCTCCACCGCGACGGGCTGATGCTGGTGATCGACAAACCGGCCGGCCTGCCGGTGCATCGCGGGCCGAAGGGCGGGCCCAATCTGGAGGCCTCGTTCGACGCGCTGCGGTTCGGCCTGCCGCGGCCGCCCGTGCTGGCGCATCGGCTCGACAAGGACACGTCCGGCTGCCTTGTCCTGGGACGCCACCGCAAGGCAACCGCCTCGCTCGGGCTGTTGTTCAAGCACAGCAAGATCTCGAAGACCTATTGGACCGTGGTCGAGGGCGGCCCCGCCGAGGATGAAGGCACCATCGACATGCCGCTCGGCCGGCTCAACGCCGAGCGCGGCTGGTGGCAGAAGCCGGACCCGGACGGCCAGAAGGCGATCACCAACTGGAAGGTGCTGGGGCGTGGCGACGGCCTCACCTGGCTCGCGATGGAGCCGGTCACCGGCCGCACACATCAGCTGCGGGTGCATTCAGCGGCGATGGGCTGGCCGATCGTCGGCGACAATATCTATGGCAACGGTCCGCGCTTCGGCGAGCCGACCTTGCATCTGCATTCCCGGGAGATCGGCATCCCGATCTCCAGGAACAAGGACCCGGTGCATGTGGTCGCGCCGGCACCCGAACACATGCGGGAGCGGCTCAAGGCCTGCGGCTGGAACGGGCAGTAGCCTCCGTGATTTTACGGAGAATTATCCTTTACGGAACATTCAGGCCGATCGGATAGTCCTGCAGGCGGCTTAGAAAAAGCGCGCCGCGACGGCTCAGGACGAGCAATGCTGAATGATGGGCAGGCAATTGTCGACGAGGTCGAGGCTGCGATACGCGCCGGCTCCGCCGATAAATGCCTGGCCACGGCAAGGCGCGTCACCAGCCTTTTCCTCGCATCCGCCGGCAGGTTCAACAGCGAACAGATCGAGCTGTTCGACAACGTGCTCGAGCGTCTGGTGAAGACCATCGAGTTGCGCGCGCTCGCCGACATCAGCGCGCGGATGGCGCTCACCGACATCAGCGAGCAGCTCGCACCGGTCGCCCAGGCACCGCCCGCGATCATTCGCCGTCTCGCCAGCAATGACGAGATCAGGATCGCGCGGCCGATCCTGCAGGAATCGTCGCGGCTCAGCGCGGACGACCTGGTCGAGATCGCACGGACCAAGAGCGAGCAGCATTTGCTCGCTGTCGCCGGCCGCTGGTGGCTGAAGGAGGTCGTCACTGACGCGCTCCTGGCGCGTCGCTTTGCGAGCGTGAGCCACCGCCTGGTCAGCAATCCCGGCGCCAAAGTATCGCCGGGCGGATTTGCCGTCATCCTGGCGCAGGCCGAGCACGATCCGGTCCTCGCAGTCGAGACCGGCATTCGCGCGGACCTGCCGTCGGAGCTCCGCCTTCAGCTCCTGCGCCGCGCGACGGAAGAGGTTCGCGGCCGTCTGCTGGAACGCGCCCCGCCCTATCTGTTCGAAGAGATCCGGCACGCGATCGCCGCGGTCGCCGCCGGCGTCGAGCGCGACATGTCGCAGGTCCGCGACTTCACCGCGGCCAAGCACCGCGTCGCGAAGCTGAAGGACGACGGCGAGCTCAACGAAGCCTCACTGCTCGGTTTCGCCAGGCAGCGAAAATATGAAGAGACCATCGTTGCGCTGGCGTATCTTGCGCAGTCGAACATCGAGGTGATCCGCTCCCTGATGCAAAGCCTGCGCAGTGAAGGCCTGCTGGTGCCGTGCCGGGCGGCAGGCCTGAGTTGGGATACCGCCGCCGCGGTGATGGAATGTCGCTATACCACCGGCTCCATGGGACCGGTCGAACTCGCCCATGCGAAGAGCCAGTTCACCAAATTGACCCGCGAAAACGCCGACCGCCTGCTGCGGTTCTGGCAGGTTCGCGCATCGCAGCCGGCAAGGCCGGGCGGGCGCACGCACTGAGTGCGTCATGCACGATGCGCATGTAGAGATTCAACCTGTCGAATAGCTCGTATCATCACCTGCGAAATGCAGGTGATCCGCTGCTCCGGAGGCGCCATGCGCGGCTCCCCACATTCGTCGTCCTGGCGAAAGCCTGGACCCATCAACCACCGCATTCGGTGACCGTGCGAGATCGCGGCCCCAGCGTCGCGCAGCAATTGAGATCTGGGGTAATGGGTCCCGGCCTGCGCCGGGACGACAATGGGAGCGAACTTTCTCAGCGGCCCGATGCAATGAGCCGCGCACCGTCATGGCCGCGGATAGTCATCGCGCGCACCATGCCCGGCACTTCTCTCTCGATCGCGACCGGCAGGAAATGCTCGGTGCGGCCTTGCGTGCCGCTTTCGATCAGCACCTCGCGCGTCGCGCCGAGTTCTGCATCAAGCCGGCGCAGCAGCGCGGCTTCGCCTGCCGTGCGCAGCCGCCTGGCACGCTCCTTGATCGCGCCGCCCTCGACCTGCGGCATCCGCGCGGCCGGCGTGCCCGGACGGCGCGAGTAGGGAAACACGTGCAGGAAGGTGAGATCGCATTCCTCGACCAGATCGAGCGAGCGCGCAAACATCTCCTCGGTCTCGGTCGGGAAGCCCGCGATGATGTCGGCGCCGAGCGCGATGTCCGGCCGCAGCCGGCGGACCTGCGCGCAGAAATCGATCGCGTCCCGGCGTGAATGCCGGCGCTTCATCCGCTTCAGGATCATGTCGTCGCCGGACTGCAACGACAGATGCAGATGCGGCATCAGCCGCGCATCGTCGGCGATGACATCGAGCAAGTCGCGATCCGCCTCGATCGAATCGATCGACGAGATGCGCAGCCGCTTCAGCGCGGGCACATGGCGCAGGATCTGCCGGGTCAACTGGCCGAGTCTCGGCGCGCCCGGCAGGTCGGCGCCATAGCTCGTGAGATCGACGCCGGTCAGCACGATCTCGGCGTGGCCGCGCTCGACCAGCGCACGGACCTGATCGACCACCGCCCCCATCGGCACCGAGCGCGAATTGCCGCGGCCGTAGGGGATAATGCAGAAGGTGCAGCGATGATCGCAGCCGTTCTGCACCTGCACGAACACCCGAGGCAGGCCGCGCTCGAAGCCATCGAGCAGATGCGGCGCCATCTCGGTCACGGCCATGATGTCGGCGACCGCGACCTTTTCGCTCGCGTCGATGCCGAACGGCGCCTCGAATGCTGAACGTGTCGCGCGCCAGGCGTCGCTGCGCATCTTCTCGTCATTGCCGACGACGCGGTCGACCTCGGCCATCTCGGCGAACATCTGGCTTTGCGTCTGCGCCGCACAACCGGTGACGACGATGCGCGCATACGGGCGTTCGCGTTTCAATTTGCGGATCGACTGCCGGGCCTGCGCCACCGCCTCGTTGGTGACGGCGCAGCTGTTGATGACGATGGCATCAGTAAGCCCGGCCTGCTCCGCCTCGCGCCTGATCACCTCGGATTCGAATGAATTGAGGCGGCAGCCAAAGGTGACGACATCGACGCCCATAACCGATCTCACGCCCGATCAAGCAACGCTGGCGAACAGCGCCGGATCGAAGCGGCCCTCATACTCGAAATCGGCGGTGCCGGTCATCAGCACGTGATCGTCGCGCTCGCGCCATTCGATGCCGAGCTTGCCGCCGGGCAGCGTGATCTCGACGCTGCGATTGGCACGCTTCAGCCGCGCCGCCGCGACCGCCGTCGCGCAGGCCGCCGAGCCGCACGCTTTGGTGAGGCCGGCGCCGCGCTCCCAGGTGCGGATCGTGATGTGGTCGCGATCGACGATATGGGCCAGCGTGATGTTGGCGCGCTCCGGGAAGATCGGATGGTTTTCCAGCAGCGGCCCGAAACGCTCGAGGTCGTAGGCATTGACGTCATCGACCCAGAAGATCGCATGCGGATTGCCCATCGAGACCACCGAGGGCGAATGCAGCACCGGATTGTCGATCGGCCCGACCTGGAGCTCGATGTAGCGGGTGTCGCGAAATTCCTCAGCCAGCGGAATGTCCTGCCAGCCGAACTTCGGCGCGCCCATGTCGACGGTGTAGAGATCGGGCGCCGGCCCCTGCCAGCAATTGAGCAGGCCGGCGCGGGTCTGGAACGTCGCTGATGTCTGGCCGGTCTTCTCGAAGATCCGCCGCACCACGCAGCGCATGCCGTTGCCGCAGGCGCCCGCCTCGGAGCCGTCATTGTTGTAGATCGAGATGAACGCTTCGGTGCCGTCGAGCCGTGGCGGCTGCAGCACCATCAGCTGGTCATAGGGCACGCCGCCCGCCGGCGAAGCCACGGCGCGCGCCTCCGCCGCCGAGACCTGCGCCCGACCTTGTGCCTCTGAATCGCGCAGGTCGACGACGACGATCTCGTTGCCGATGCCGTTCATCTTGGCGAATGCGTGATTGGCGAGCGCGCTCATCGATTTTCCCAAATTCTGCCCGGTTATATGGCGAGTGATGGCCCGTTAGCCAGCCTGAATAGCCCCATGACACATCTGTCATGGGACGAATGCAGAACTTGCGTGTTAGGAATATCGCACCTCGCGGACCGCGCGCCGGGACAGATCGAGCGGCCGTTTGAGGAAGGGGATGGAGAATAACCAATGAACCGTATCAACACGCTCCGCGCGGCCCTGGTCGCGCTGCTGCCCTTGGCCGCGATCGCACTGGCAAGCCCGGCCCCTGCCCAGTCGCCGTCCGCCTCGCCCGCTCCCGCAGTGAGCCCAAGCCCGACCCCGGCGCCCGCACCATCGGCGACGCCGGTGCCCCCGCCGGCCGAGACCAAGTCGCCGGCCGACAGCCCGGCCGCAGCGCAGACCCCCGCGCCGGCGCCGGCCGCCCCGGTGCAGACCGCCGATCCCTTCGGCGAGCCGTTCACGCTGGAGCCGAAGAAGGTCGTGATGCTGAAAGGCACGGCCAATTGGGATTCCGCCTTCGACGCCTTGATCGAGGCGTTCAAGCAGCTCACCGCGCTGCTCGACAAGGACGGCGTCAAGGCAGCCGGCAATCCGATGATCGTCTACACCTCGACCGACGACACCGGCTTCACCTTCATCGCCGAGATCCCGGTCGATCAGGACGTCAAGAACCTCGGCAAGAACATGAGCATGGGCAATTCGCCTGACGGCAAGGCGCTGAAGTTCGTCCATCGCGGTTCCTACGACAACATGGACAACACCTATGAGGCGATCACCAATCACCTCGACGACAAGAAGCTCGAAGCCAAGGACACCTTTATCGAGGAATACATCACCGATCCGCTGAAGACCGCGGAGGACAAGCTTGTGATCAACGTCTACGTACCCTTGAAGTGAGCCAGATGACCCATCGCCTCTCCCTTGGCCTCCCCCTCGCCGCCACCCTGATCGCGACCACGCTGCTGGCTGCGCCCGTACTGGCCAATGACGACTTTCCGCCGGCGATTTCGGTCACCGGCGAGGCGACCGTGTCGGCGCCGCCCGACCAGGCGCAGCTCGACGCCGGCGTCACCACCGACGCCAAGACCGCACGCGAAGCCGCCGAAGCCAACAATGTGACGATGGGCAAGGTGCTGGCCGCGCTGAAGGGTGCCGGGATCGCGGAGAAGGACTTTCAGACCTCGCGGCTGTCGCTGCAGCCGCAATTCGCCAATCGTGGGCCGTCGTCGCCGAACGCCCCGCCCAGCATCGTCGGTTACCACGCGAGCAATCGCGTCACGATCAGGCTGCACGATGTGAGCAAGGTCGCCAGCGTCATCGACGCGCTGGTCGGCGCCGGCGCCAACGATATCGGCGGGCTCAATTTCTCGGTGTCGCAGGCCTCGAAGCTGCTCGACGACGCCCGCGAGAAGGCGATTGCCGACGCCCGCCGCAAGGCGGAGATCTACGCCAAGGCCGCCGGCGTCACGCTCGGCGCACCCGTGAATATCGCGGAGGTCGGCTCGGCGCCGGTACCGGTGTTCCGTCCCAAGATGGCCACGGCCGGCTTCGCCGCGCCGACGCCGGTGGCGCAAGGCGAGGAAACGCTGACGGTCAATGTCAGCGTCTCCTGGGCGATCAAGGAGAAGTAGTGCCGCAGGCGTAGCCCGGATGGAGCGTAGCGAAATCCGGGGCCAGCTTCTTCGCGGATAGTCTTTCCCGGATTTCGCTGCGCTTCATCCGGGCTACTCATTATTGTCGTCCCGGCGAAGGCCGGGACCCATAACCCCAAATATCGATTGTTGCGCGACGCTGGGGCCGCGCTTCCGTTCACAACCAGACTCGGTGGTAATGGGTCCCGGCCTTCGCCGGGACGACGCTAAATCTCGAACACCTGACCCGGCTTCAACACGGCGAATTTCTCGCGCGGCACGCTCGCTGCGTCGAGCGCTTCGCCAAGCGCGATCGCGGGCGCGTCGATTGCCTCGTCGGTCAGCTGGAATGTGCCGTGGTGATGCGCCAGCGCTTGCGCCGCGCCGCAATCAGCCAGCGCCTTCACCGCATCCTCCGGATTCATGTGCTGGTCGCGCATGAACCAGCGCGGCTCATAGGCGCCGATCGGCAGGATCGCGAGCCTGAGCGGGCCATGCGCCTCGGCCACCCGGCGGAAATGCCCCCCGTCGCCGTAGCCGGAATCGCCGACGATGTAGAGCTTGCCGACCGGCGTCTCCAAAACAAAACTCGCCCACAGCGCCTTGTTGCGATCGAACAGCCCGCGCGCCGACCAGTGCCGCGTCGGCACCAGCGTCGCGGCAAGGCCATTGCCGAGCTCGACGCGCTGATGCCAGTCGAACGCCTCGGCTTTGATCGCGGCATCGGATTCGCGCATCGTGACGTCGTTGCCGAGCGGCGTGATCACGCGAGGACCAAATGCCCCCGCAAGCTTCGACAGCGTCGCGACGTCGAGATGGTCGTAATGGCCGTGCGACACCAGCACCACATCGATCCTGGGCAGTTTCTCGAACGCGATGCCGGGATCGTTGTGCCGCTTCGGCCCGGCGAAGCCGAACGGCGAGGCACGCATCGACCAGACCGGATCGAACAGGATGTTGAGGCCCGCGGCCTGGATCAGCCAGCTGGCATGGCCGACGAAGCAGAGCCGCACCTTGTCGCCCTCGACGCGGGGCGGCGGCGTATCGGCATGGGCGCTTGGCGCCCATTCCGGCCAGATCGCGCGCTGCCGGCCGCCCCCGAACTGCCAGCGCAGCACCTCACCAAGCGATTTCGGCGGCGAGCCGTCCGGATCGAAGAAGTGCAGGCCGTCGAAATGATCGGAGACGGGGCCGTCGTAGGTTTTCATGTAGATCATCCAGATCGAGGGCACGCCGATTGCGGCGGCGGCTCCGGTCAAGGTTGCAAGAAGGCGGCGGCGGGTGATCAGCACGCGGGTTCCGGAATAGGAGGCAGGCTCCGGTTTATATGGGTGGCAGCGGCAAATTCGGAACTAAGACGGCAAATCGGCGTGATTTCAGTACCTTACTGTCCAAGCCGAGCGGATTTCAGCGAAACTTTCCTTGACTTTGCCTGCCCGGCAGCGTTTAACGCGGCCACTTTCTCGGAAAGCTCCGTCTTTTCGACCCGCCGACTGGTCCTGGAGGTCAGAGGCCAACGCCCGACAGCGCGATGCGCCCTCGGGCGCGAAAGTGTTTGGACCATCGTCTTGGCACGGTGCCCAGGCAAACTATCTGGTCATCACCCGCGAAAGCGGGTGATCCAGTATCCCAGAGGCACCTCGGATTGAACCGGGAGGCCGCGGCGTACTGGATACCCCGCTTTCGCGGGGTATGACGAGAAACGGGTGACCGCGCTCACGGGCGCAACGAAGGACAACGGCATTGTTCGACAATCTGTCGGAACGGCTTGGTGGCATTCTCGATCGTCTGACGGGGCGCGGTGCGCTGACCGAAAAGGACGTCGATGCCGCGATGCGCGAGGTGCGCCGCGCGCTGCTCGAGGCCGACGTCGCGCTCGAGGTGGTCCGCAGCTTCATCGACCGGGTCCGCGAGCAGGCGATCGGCGCCACCGTCGTCAAGTCGGTGACGCCGGGCCAGATGGTGGTGAAGATCGTCCATGACGAGCTCGTCGCCACGCTCGGTTCCGACGGCCAGACCATCGATATCAACTCCGTGCCGCCGGTGCCGATCATGATGGTCGGTCTGCAAGGCTCCGGTAAGACCACCACCACCGCGAAGCTCGCGCGCCGCATGGTCCAGCGCGACAAGCGCAAGGTGCTGATGGCTTCGCTCGACGTCTACCGTCCGGCGGCGATGGAGCAGCTCGCGGTGCTCGGCCGCGACCTCGACATTCCGACGCTGCCGATCGTCGCCGGCCAGATGCCACCGCAGATCGCAAGGCGCGCGCTAGAAGCCGGCAAGCTCGGCGGCTACGACGTCGTGCTGCTCGACACCGCCGGCCGCACCACGCTCGACGAAGACATGATGAAGGAGGCGGCCGAGATCAAAGCCGCCGCCAACCCGCACGAAGTGTTGCTGGTCGCGGATAGCCTCACCGGCCAGGACGCGGTCAACCTCGCGCGCTCGTTCGACGAGCGCGTCGGCCTCACTGGCATCGTGCTGACGCGCGTCGACGGCGACGGCCGCGGCGGCGCGGCGCTGTCGATGCGCGCCGTCACCGGCAAGCCGATCAAGCTGATCGGCACCGGCGAAAAGACCGACGCGCTGGAGGACTTCCATCCGAACCGCATCGCCGGCCGCATCCTCGGCATGGGCGACGTGGTCTCGCTGGTCGAGAAGGCCGCCGCCAATATCGACGCCGAGAAGGCCGCGCGCACCGCCGAGCGGATGCGCAAGGGTCAGTTCGACCTCAACGACATGCGCGAACAGCTGCAGCAGATGGCCAATATGGGCGGCATCGGCGGCCTGATGGGCATGATGCCCGGCATCTCCAAGATGAAGAACCAGATCGCGGCGGCCGGCATCGACGACAAGATCCTGAAGCGCCAGGTCGCGATCATCGATTCGATGACGCGGCAGGAGCGCAAGAACCCGGACATCCTGAAGGCGAGCCGCAAGAAGCGCATCGCGGCGGGCGCCGGCCAGAGCGTCGAGCACGTCAACAAGCTCTTGAAGATGCATCGGAACATGGCCGACATGATGAAGGCCATGGGAAGCGGCAAGCGCGGCCCGCTCGCCGGCATCGCACAGGCGATGGGATTCGGCGGCGGCATGAAGCCGCCCTCGGCCGAGGAGATGAAGGCGCTCGCCGAGAAGATGCAGGGCGGCGCCGGCGGCGGCCTGCCCAATCTGCCGAAGGATTTGCCGGCCGGCCTACGCGGCGGCCTGCCGAATGTGCCGGGCCTGACCGGCCTTTCCGGCAAGCCGATGCTGCCGGGCCTCGGTGGTTTCCCGGGCAAGAAGAAATGAGGAATTCGTCGCGACGGCTCACATGCGGCCGGCGCGACGCGGAATGCCAATCAATCGAACACATCGACCTTTGAAGGAGAACTGAATGTCCGTTGTTATCCGCCTCGCTCGCGCAGGCACCAAGAAGCGTCCGGTCTATCACGTCGTCGTCGCCGACTCGCGCTTCCCGCGCGATGGCCGCTTCATCGAGCGTCTCGGCCACTTCAACCCGCTGCTGCCGAAGGACAACGAGTCGCGCCTGAAGCTCGACATGGACAAGGTGAAGGCTTGGCTCGCCAAGGGCGCGCAGCCGTCGGATCGCGTGACCCGCTTCCTCGATGCCGCCGGCGTCGTGAAACGCACCGCGCGCAACAACCCCGAGAAGGCCGTGCCGCGCAAGGAGCGCAAGGCGCAGGCCGAAGCCGCCGCCAAGGCTTAAGGTACCAAGACGATGACCTCGGCCTCGTGCTTCGAGACGCACGGCATTCGCCGTGCTCCTCAGCACGAGGGTCTCTCACCTCATCCTGAGGAGCGGCGTCTTCGCCGCGTCTCGAAGGATGAGGCCCGCTGATGCCGTCCCTCGTCTGTGTCGCCCGAATCGGCGCTGCGCATGGTGTGCGCGGCGCCGTCAGGCTTTGGACCTTCACCGAAGACCCGCTGGCCGTGAAGGACTACGGCCCGCTGACGACCAAGGACGGCACGCGCCAGTTCGAGGTCACGCATGCGCGCGAGGCCAAGGACCATCTGGTGGTGACGCTGAAGGGCGTCGCCAGCCGCGATGATGCCGAACGGCTCAACGGCCTCGAGCTCTACGTTCCGCGCGACCGGCTGCCGGACACGGACGACGGCGAATACTACCACACCGATTTGATCGGGCTCGCCGCGGTGACGACGACGGAGCAGCCGCTCGGCAAGGTGATCGCGATCCATAATTTCGGCGCCGGCGACATCATCGAGATCGCCCCGCCGCAGGGCGCGACGATGCTGCTGCCGTTCACCAATGCCGTGGTGCCGACTGTCGACGTTGCCGGTGGCCGAGTCGTGATCGACCTACCGCGGGAAATCGACGGCGACGATCCGTCGGCGGCCTGATCAGATAAAATCTTCAGCCCGTCATCCGGCCCTGCTGCTCGAGCCAGTCGCAGAACACCGCGCTGTGCGGATCGTTGCTGCGGCCCGCCGGAAAATACGCGAAGTAGCTCCGCGCCGGCAGGCTAACATCCGGAAACGGCGTCACCAGACGCCCGGCCGCGAGATCGTCCGCGATCAGCGCGGTCGGTCCCATCGCAACGCCGAGCCCATCGAGCGCGGCCTGGATCGTCAGATAGAAGTGATCGAAGGTCAGCGCGGCCGCCGGCTCCAGCGCGGATTGCCCGGCCTCGGTGAGCCAGTCGCGCCACAGCCGCGGCATCGACGTGACATGCAGCAGCGTGTGCCTGGAGAGGTCCGCGATCTCATTGAGCGGCAGCTGCGCCAATAGCGACGGACTGCACACCGGCAATCTGCGCTCCGACACCAGGAAGCGCGACGAGAAGCCGTGGAAGGTGTCGGGGCCACCGCGGATCACGACGTCGAATGATTCAGACAACGCATCCACCGGATCGTTCGACGTGCTCAGGCGTACCTCGATATCCGGATGCTCGGCGCGAAACCGGCTCATCCGCGGTAATAGCCAGCGCAGGCTGAAGGTCGCGAGCGCATTGACGCGCAGCACCGCGACCGCTGCATCGCCGCGCCGCTCGCGATGCTGCTGCACGGCGGCGGAAATCCGGTCGAGCGCGGGCGCGAACTCCGCCAGCAATGCCGCGCCTGCCGGCGTCAGCACCACGCGCCGCACCGATCGCCGAAACAACGACGGCGCGCCCAGCCATTCCTCGAGCAGGCGGATCTGCTGACTGACCGCGCCATGGGTCACGCTGAGCTCGGCGGCGGCCTCCTTGAAGCTGCCTAGCCGTGCGGCCGCCTCGAAGGCGCGGACCGCATTGAGCGGCGGCAGGCTGCGGCGTGGGACGAACATGATCCCTCAATACAAGATTTTCTAACGCATGATCCGATTATTACTGATTTGTGACAACAGCCTTGGCGGCGCATACTGCCATGCAAGCCACTTACATGGCTTTCTTTTTTGAGGCCCCCTCCTGATGTTCGCCCGTCCCAACTTTAGATTTTCTTGCACCGGAGGGCGGCAATGAGCGTATCGGCTGAAACCGGCGCGACGCGGCCCGACCGTGCCCGGTCAACCCGCACCCTGACCGTGACCGGGCTCAACCACGCCCTCCACGACGGCTACACCGACGTCATCTACGTGCTGCTGCCGGTCTGGCAGGCCGAATTCGCGCTGAGCTACGGCCTGCTGGCGCTGCTGCGCGGGCTCTATGCCGGCGCCATGGCCGGGCTGCAGATTCCAGTCGGACGCATCGCGGAGCGGATCGACGGCAAGGTCATCCTGATCGCGGGCACGGCGCTGTCGGCGCTCGGCTACGCGTTTGCTGGATTCTCCGGCGGTGTCATTGGCCTTGGCCTCGCACTCGCGCTCTCGGGCGCGGGGTCGAGCACGCAGCATCCGATCGCTTCCGCGGCGGTGTCGCGTGCCTATGGCACGGCGGCGCGCGGGCCGCTCGGCATCTACAATTTCTCGGGCGATCTCGGCAAGGCGGCGATCCCGGCCCTGACCTCGATCCTGCTGGTGATCATGTCGTGGCGGCACACGCTGCTCGTGCTCGCTCTTGCAGGCCTGCTCGTCGCGGTCTGCATCGCGCTCTGGATGCCGTCGGTCGGCAAGGGCGCCGAGCACAAGGCGGCATCAGCATCGCGCGGCGCCAGCACAGGCCGCGGCTTTCACTGGCTGCTCGCGATCGGAATTCTCGACACCGCGGTCAGGATGGGCTTCCTCACCTTCCTGCCGTTCCTGCTGCGCGACAAGGGCGCCTCGCTGCCGACCAACGGCCTCGCGCTGGCGCTGGTCTTCATCGGCGGCGCCGCGGGAAAATTCACCTGCGGCTGGCTCGGCGCGCGGGTCGGCACGCTGCGCACCGTGCTGATCACCGAAGGCGGCACGGCGGCGCTGATCGTCGCGGTGCTGGCGCTGCCGCTCGCACCGGCCATCGTGCTGCTGCCGCTGCTCGGCGTGATGCTCAACGGCACGTCATCGGTGCTCTATGGCACGGTGCCCGAGCTCACCCCCGCGCATCAGACCGAGCGCGCCTTCGCGCTGTTCTATACCGGAACGATCGGATCGGGCGCGATCGCGCCGGTGCTCTACGGCCTGCTTGGCGACGCGCTCGGTCCGACGCTCGCCACAGCTGCGACCGCGCTCACGGCGCTGGCGATCTGTCCGCTTGCAGTGGCGCTCGCGCGGCATCTCGCCGACGATCCGAAGGCGGCGTGACGCATAGTTATTTGCCGAATTCCGTAGCCCGGATGAAGCGCAGCGAAATCCGGGACCGCTCTCACCGCGGATAGCCCGCTCCCGGATTTCGCTATGCTCCATCCGGGCTACATGTCCTCACTTCTCCTTCCCCTTTGGGGGAAGGTCGGGATGGCGGTCCAGCCGCGGGCGATGCTGCCAGCGGACAGAGCTGATCCCCACCCGCTTTGCTCTCGCGAGCAAAGCGACCTCCTCTTTTCAAGGGGAGGTTGGAGCGGATTGCGCTTCGCTCCATCCGGGCTACTTAAGCGATGGTGTCACGGAGCATCCCAATGACAAGCACGCACAAGGCCTGGCGGCTGCACGCCCACAATGATCTCCGCTTCGAGGATGTCGCGACGCCGAGGCCCGCGCCCGATGGCGTCGTGGTGCGGATCGAGGCCGGAATGGTGCTGTCCTATACCAACAAGCTTCTGTCCGGCGCGCTTCCCTACAGCCTGCCGCCGATGCCGTTCGTGCCGGGCACCAATGCGATCGCACGCGTCGTCGCCGTGGGCGACAACGTCACGCATGTGCAAAGCGGCGACCGCGTGTTCCTCAGCCCGCATCTGCGCGGCGACGTGCCGGATCGCGATCCGCCGCAGATCCTGATCGGCCTTACCGCGACGGTGACGACGCCGGAAGCGCTCGCCTTGCAGACGCGCTGGCGCGACGGCGTGTTCGCGGAGATCGCGCACTGGCCGGCCGCCTGCGTCACGCCGCTTGCCAATCTCGACGACAAGCCGGCCACCGAATTGATCGGGCTCGCAAAACTGATCGTGCCGTTCGGCGGATTGCAGCGCTCCGGCCTGTGCGGCGGCCAGACCATCATCGTCAACGGCGCGACCGGCTATTTCGGTTCGGGCGGCGTGATGCTCGCGGTCGCGATGGGCGCGGGCCGCGTCGTTGCGGTCGGACGCAGAGAGGCCGCGCTCGAGCAATTGCGCGATGCGTTCGGCCCACGCGTCATTCCCGCCGTCGTCACCGGCGATGCCGCAGCCGACCTTGCGGTCATTCGCCGCGCCGCCGGCGGCAGCGCCGATGTCGCGCTCGATCTGCTCGGCGCCGCCAAGAGCACATCGACCACGCTGTCCTCTCTGCGCGCGCTCAGGCGTGGCGGCCGGATGGTGCTGATGGGCAGCGCCGAGGTGCCGCTCGAGCTCTCGTTTCGCGAGATGCTGGCCAATGATTGGGAGGTGGTCGGGCAGTTCATGTACGACCGCACGGCACCGGGCCAGCTCGCCGGCCTCGCCGCCGAAGGCCTGCTGGACCTGCGCCAGATCAACGTCGCGACTTTCAAGCTCGCCGACTTCCGCCGCGCGGTGGATGCCGCCGCGATGATGCAGAGCCTCGACCTCACGGCCGTGGTGCCGTAACCAGAGGCCATGACATCGCAAGAGACCCCAGCCCAGGCGACACCATGGCGCGCCACCGTGCTGACCCTATTCCCGGACATGTTTCCGGGGCCGCTCGGCGTGAGCCTCGCCGGCAAGGCGCTGGCTGGCGGACTCTGGGCGCTGGAGGCGCGCGACATCCGGGCCTCGGCCACCGACAAGCACCGCAGCGTCGACGACACGCCGGCCGGCGGCGGTCCGGGCATGGTGCTGCGGGCCGATGTGCTGGCGGCGGCGATCGACGCCGCCGATATCGCGCCTGACCGTCCGCGCCTGCTGATGAGCCCGCGAGGTCGGCCATTGACCCAGACCCAGGTCGCGGAGCTGGCGGCCGGGCCCGGCCCCCTGATCGTCTGCGGCCGCTTCGAGGGCATCGACCAGCGGGTGATCGAGGCGCGGGGCCTCGAGGAGGTCTCGATCGGCGACTATGTGCTGTCCGGCGGCGAAATCGCCGCGATGGCCCTGATCGACGCCTGCGTCCGCCTGCTGCCGGGGGTGATGGGCAAGCAGGCCTCGGGAACCGAGGAAAGCTTTTCCGAAGGACTACTGGAATACCCCCAATACACCCGCCCGCAGGAGTTCGAGGGCAAGCCAATCCCGGAAATCCTGATTTCCGGCGATCACGCCAAGGTCGCGGCCTGGCGGCTGGCCCAGTCCGAGGCCCTGACGGCGGCCCGGCGGCCCGATCTCTGGGCCCGCAAGGCCGGCCAAAAAGCCGCTCGGCGAGGGACAAAAAACAAGACAGACGGGTGACAAACCCTGCGCTTTGCCTTATACGGGCGGCCAAATCCGCACCCGCGCAGGATAGATGGACGTTTGCGCAGCCCGCGAAAGGCTGGGCGCGCCGCCGATGGAGATTTCAATGAACCTTATTCAGCAGCTCGAAAAAGAGCAGTTCGACAAGCTCGCCGCCACCAAGGATATCCCGGAATTCGGACCCGGCGACACCGTCATCGTCAACGTGAAGGTGGTTGAAGGCGAACGTACCCGCGTGCAGGCCTATGAGGGCGTTTGCATCGGTCGTTCCGGCCAGGGCCTCAACGAGAGCTTCACCGTGCGCAAGATCTCCTACGGCGAAGGCGTCGAGCGCGTCTTCCCGGTGATGTCGCCGATGATCGACTCGATCAAGGTCGTGCGCCGCGGCAAGGTTCGTCGCGCCAAGCTCTATTACCTGCGCAACCTGCGCGGCAAGTCGGCCCGCATCGTTGAGAAGCAGGACCGTCAGACCGCCGTCGGCGAGTAATTTTTCCCTCGTAGCGTTTTCGAGCGAAGTGGGGACCGGTTCGCGTCAAGAAAACGCGTCAAACGACAACCGGATGTGACCGAAAGCGCGGGGCCTGCCCCGCGCTTTTTTGTTGCGGCATACCTATCTGACGTACAGGCCCGCGCATGGATCGATTGTCGCGGGCGCGAGCCCTGTGTTAGAAATTTAGAATGGTTCCGGATCAAGCAAGCCAGCGCTGTCCAAGTCAGACCTGCAAGCGCGTCGTGATCGACGATCGCTCGCGGCTGCCCGGCCGCTTCTTCGGGCGCTTTGCGACGTCGGCCACGTCAGAGCTTAGACGCGCAGCGTAACGCTGCCTGGACGCTTTCGCCTGTCCGCGCGCCTAAGACGCGCTCATGCCATTCCACCACTGAATTTCTTCTGGAGCTGAAGCTCATGTCCAAACCGACAACGCTGTACGACAAGATCTGGAACGACCATCTGGTCCACGAGGCCGACGACGGCACCTGCCTGCTCTATATCGATCGCCATTTGGTGCACGAGGTGACCTCGCCGCAGGCGTTCGAAGGGCTGCGCGCCGCCGGCCGCAAGGTGCACGCGCCCGAGAAGACACTCGCCGTCGTCGACCACAACATCCCGACCACCGACCGCTCGAAGCCGAACCCCGATCCTGAAAGCATCGAGCAGATGCGGGTGATGGCGGAGAACGCCAAGGAATTCGGCATCGAGTATTACAACGAGTTCGACAAGCGCCAGGGCATCGTTCACGTCATCGGCCCGGAGCAGGGTTTTACGCTGCCCGGCACCACCATCGTCTGCGGTGACAGCCACACCTCGACGCATGGCGCGTTCGGCGCGCTCGCGCACGGCATCGGCACCTCCGAAGTCGAGCACGTGCTGGCGACGCAGACGCTGATCCAGAAGAAGGCCAAGAACATGCGCGCGATCGTCGACGGCAAATTGCCCGAAGGCGTGACCGGCAAGGACATCATCCTGGCGATCATCGGCGAGATCGGCACCGCCGGCGGCACCGGCTACGTGCTGGAATATGCCGGCGAGGCGATCCGTGCGCTCTCGATGGAAGGCCGCATGACGGTCTGCAACATGTCGATCGAAGGCGGCGCGCGCGCCGGCCTGGTTGCGCCCGACCAGAAGGCGTTCGACTTCCTGCGCGGCCGCCCGAAGGCCCCGAAGGGCGCCGCCTGGGACGCCGCGATGCGCTACTGGGAGACGCTGTGCTCCGACGAGGGCGCGCATTTCGACCACGAAATCCGGCTCGATGCGGCCAAGCTGCCGCCGATCGTCACCTGGGGCACGAGCCCTGAGGACGTCATCTCGGTGACCGGCTTCGTGCCCGATCCCGACAAGATCGCCGATGAGGCCAAGCGCATCTCCAAGCATCGCGCGCTGAAATATATGGGCCTGACCGCCGGCACGAAGATCACCGACATCAAGCTCGACCGCGTCTTCATCGGCTCCTGCACCAACGGCCGCATCGAGGACCTGCGCGCCGCTGCGAAGATCGCCGAGGGCAAGACCGTCAACGCCAACGTCAACGCGATGATCGTGCCGGGCTCGGGCATCGTGAAGGAGCAGGCGGAAGCCGAAGGCCTCGACAAGATCTTCATTGCGGCCGGCTTCGACTGGCGCGAGCCGGGCTGCTCGATGTGCCTTGCGATGAACCCGGACAAGCTGAAGCCGGAAGAGCGCTGCGCCTCGACCTCGAACCGCAACTTCGAGGGCCGCCAGGGCTTCAAGGGCCGCACCCATCTGGTCTCGCCCGCGATGGCCGCGGCCGCTGCGATCGCCGGACACTTCGTCGACGTCCGCGACTGGCGGTAAGGCAAGCGCGGGTTTCGTCTCAAGCTCGAGTCGTTTCGGAAACGGCTCGTTAACGGGGCGCACGCACACTGCCTCCTTGCGAAAACGAGCCTTCGCAAGGAGCGCGTGCCGTGGCCGATAAACCCGAATTCGTCGACATGATCAGTGACGCGACGCGCCAGAAGCGCCGTCGTGCAGTAGCGCGCATCATCGATCCGCTTCCCGAGGTGAAGGAAACCTCGCGCCTCAGCCACTGGCCGCCGGAGCGCTGGACGCAATGGCGGATGGAAAACCTGACGCCGTGGAAGATAAAATCCTGGAAGCTGAAGAACTGGGACTAACGCGTGATGAGATTGGGTTGAATCGGCTTGCCGCGACTTCGGTCCACCTCTCCCCGACGGGGAGAGGTCGGATTGCGAAGCAATCCGGGTGAGGGCTCTACTCCCTCGATAGACCGTAACCCCTCACCCGATTTGCTACGCAAATCGACCTCTCCCAAGGGAGAGGTGAAGCTTCGATGCCGCTCCAGCTCAACCTCATCTCATCACGGCTTCGGCCGCAGAAGCGTGAGAGAACGGGCGCCGTGAGGCGCCCGCTGTCATTTCAGCCGTTACCAATAGACCCGGTACGGCCGCCAGTAGTGGCGGTGGTGCCACCACGGCCGGCAGATCCGGCGCGGTCCGTAATAGGTCCAGACCACCCGGCAACGGCGGTGATGATAGTAGGCGGGGTAATAGTAGGACGATCCGTAGAAGAAGCGCCGGTGATGGAAGTGCCGGCGATAATAGGGCCGATAGCCGTAGCGGTAACCGCCGCCATAGAAGCGGTGATAACCGCCATAATGGCGATAGAAGCCGCCATGGCGATAGCCGCCATGGAATGCCGGTGCGGCGCGGAAGCCGCCACCATGGAAGCCGCGGAACCCACCGCCGTGAAACCCGCCGCCGCGGAAGCCGCCACCATGACCTCCGCCGCCGTGGCCACCGCCGTGCCGGACCTGGGTCGTCATGGCATCGGCCGCAGATTTTGCTGCGGGCGCGGCGCCCGGGCTCACCAGCGACAGCGCTTCGGCGCGCTGCTGCGAGGCGACCGACAATGCGAAGACCGCGGCCGCCGCAACGCCGAGACGGCGCACCAATCCGCGCCGCAAATAGCTCTCCCTCATCTCTGAACCTCCCTGACAACGGCAACGAGCACCACGCTGCATGGCAGCCGGCTTCATTGCGTTCATTGCAGTCGCTCCCGGCATGACGCTAGAAACCGCTGACTGAATGCGCCATGAACGCGCAAAACGCTGCCACGAAACGTCCGGGAGAAACGTCAGTGACTGTCTATGTGATCGTGCAACTCAAGATGACCGATCGCGCCGCCTATGATCGGTATCAGGCGCGCTTCTTCGACGTGTTCAGGAAGTTCAACGGACGCCTGCTGTCGGCCGACGAACAGCCCGCGGTGCTCGAGGGCAGCTGGGATCGCGACAAGCTGGTGCTGATGTCGTTCCCTGATGAAGCCGCATTCCGCGCCTGGTCGGAGTCGCCCGAATATGTCGAGATCTCCAGGGATCGCAAGGCGGGTGCGCAGGGCATTGTGCTGCTGGCGAAGGGCTTCGCGCCCTGAGGCGGACGGAGCAGCTCCGATCGGAGCTGCTCTCTCGTTGCAGCGCTGATGTCGCGCCCAGCGCGACGGCGCGCATCACCAGAACGGGCCGAACCCGAAGCCGAAGGTGAATGGCGCCGGCGCGGCATATGGGTACGGCCGATAGTAATAGGGCCGCCCGTAATAATAGGAGCCGTACGGCCGATAATAGGAATAGGGCCGGTAGTACGGCCGGTAATAGGGACGGTAGCCGTAGTGATAGTGGCGACGATGGTAATGGTGATGATGGCGCTGCGCGCTGATATCCGTTGCCTTGCCTGCTTGCCGCTGCGGTGCCGCGGCCTGCGGCTTGGCTGATGCCGCGGCGGTTGCCGATGCCGGCGCTGTCAACGCGAATGCACAAGCGACAGCCGCAACACCGATCCATCTCATCATGATCAACTCCTGCAGATTGCGATTGATATCATCTCGCGTGGGCGAATCTGCCGGTTTGATGGCTGAGAACGACAACAGGCCCGCTGCTCACGGGCCTGTGTCTCATCTGCGCTGATACGCCGCGCGATCAACGGCGCCAGTGGCGACGATGCCCCCAGCCGCGGTGATGTCCGCGATGCCAGCCACGATGCCAGCCGCGCCCGCCCCAGCGTACCTGCGTGGTCGTCTGGTTCGCGTTGTCCTGAACCGTTGCGGCTGTACCCGGCGTGGCGAGCGACATCGCGCTTGCACGCTCGGCCGGCGCCGCCAACACCAACACGGCACCGACGGCCGCCAGTCCCAGAACCTTCATCGCCTTCATGAATTGTCTCCTTGATCCCTCTAAGTCACGTCTTGCAACGAACGATCAGATCTTGCTTTGACGCGTTTTCTTCACGCGAGCCGACGTCCATCCCGCATCACGTGCGGGACAGGCTCCGCTGGAAAACGCTTGAGCTTTCGAATCGACCCCCGTTGCCGCGACGCAGATCGCAAGCAGAATGCGGACGACGTGAATGGGAAGTGAATAACTGCGCCACGATCATGAATGCTGCGAGCGCGCTTCAGGTTCCGACACAGCCGCAGGATTTTTCGTGTCGATGCGTAAATCCGGCATAGACTATGGTCGCATGTTGTGAGGTGCCTCTCGCAGGACATCGCCAATGGCACAACAAAGCCCGCGCAAATGGTTGGCGCTCGGCGGTTCCATCATTTCAATCGATGTCGCGCTCGCCTCGCAAGGACCGGGCGGCGCCATGGGCACTGCAAGCCATCTCACGCAATTGCTGATGGCGGTCGCGGTCTATGGATCGATGGGAGTGATCGCGGCTGTTGCGATGATCGGCGCGACGCGCCGACATACGCGCAACTAGCCCGGCCGCCAGAAGCAGTTCATGCGCGGCGTGATCACGGTACCGCTCGGCCGGTGCTCCTGCACATAAGTCGCGGTGCAGTCGCGGACGGCGTTCGGACCGGGATTGTAGCGCGGGATGACATCGGGTTCCCAATGATCGGGCCGGGACCGGTAGATCGGCACACGCTTCAGCCGGCGGCGCTCGACGACGCGCTCGCGCACGACCGGTGCCGCCTCGCCGACGCGCGCCTCAGCTGCCGCGCTCTGTGCCTGCGCCTCCGTCGCCGGGAGCGAGAGCCCGACTGCTACAGCCAACGACGCTGCTGCCACGATCCTTTTCATTACGCCCACCCAAGCTCGATTCTTGAGCCCCATTCGTGGGCGGCACGGTCTCCCATTGCGCCGCCAAGGTCAACTGCGCTGGCGCCGCCGACAGCACTCGCGCTAAAGGAGTGTCATGTGGACCACAGAAAAAGCCCCCTCGCTCGCCGAGATGGAGGCCATGGCGCACGACGTCTTCGAGCGCCTGCCCAAGACGTTCCGGGCCCTCTGCGAGGGCCTGATCATCCGCGTCGATGATTTCCCGACCGATGAGGTGCTCGACGAGATGCAGGCCGAGAGCGAGTTCGACCTGCTCGGCCTGTTTCAGGGCATCGGCCTGCCGCAGCAGAGCCATGGCGACGTGGCCCGGCTGCCCAACCTGGTCTGGCTGTACCGCCGGCCGATCCTGGATTACTGGGCGGAGCACGACGAGACCCTCGGCCACATCGTCCGCCACGTGCTGATCCATGAGATCGGGCACCATTTCGGCCTCTCCGACGCCGATATGGAGGCGATTGAGGCCGATGCGGGCTAGCCCTGCAGAAATGGCCCTTTTACCGCTGTCACATTCGCGATAAACATCCGGCCGATATCCGCTATTTTTGCCCGGGAAGAGCACCGATGGACAAGTTCACCACGCTGGAAGGCGTCGCGGCGCCGCTGAAGATCATCAATGTCGACACCGACATGATCATTCCGAAGCAGTACCTCAAGACCATCAAGCGCACCGGCCTTGGCAAGGGGCTTTTCTCCGAGCAGCGCTACAAGGATGACGGCAGCGAGAACCCCGATTTCGTCCTCAACCAGCCCGCCTATCGCAACGCGAAGGTGCTGGTCGCCGGCGACAATTTCGGCTGCGGCTCGAGCCGCGAGCACGCACCCTGGGCGTTGCTCGATTTCGGCATCCGCTGCGTGATCTCGACCTCGTTCGGCGACATCTTCTACAACAACTGCTTCAAGAACGGCATCCTGCCGATCCGCGTGTCGCAGGAGGACCTCGACAAGCTGTTCGACGACGCCGAGCGCGGCGCCAACGCGACGCTGACCATCGACCTCCCCAACCAGGAGATCCGCGGTCCCGACGGCGGCAAGGTCAAGTTCGAGATCGACCCGTTCCGCAAGCACTGCCTGATCAACGGCCTCGACGACATCGGCCTGACGATGGAGAAAAAGGCGTCGATCGACAGCTACGAGACCAGGCTCAAGGAACGCGCCTGGGCTTGAGGCTCAGCGCATCATCGTGCCCCGGTGCCGTCAGGCGCCGGGGCTTTTCTTTGCCGAATTCGCTCGCCGCAAACCCGCTGATAGCTGACGCGCATGCTGCCTGACATCGTCACCTTCTGGCACGGCTCGATGGACGCGCTGCGCCAGACCTGCCTGCGCTCGCAGGTGGCGGCGGGGCACAAGGTCACCGTCTACAGCTTTGATCCGATTCCCGGCCTGCCCGACGGTATCGGCAATGCCGAAGCCGAAGCCGTACTGCCGCATTCGTTCGCGGAGAAGCTGCGCCCGGCGGAGCCCGACGGCTCGTGGCGCGACTGGACCATGCTGCAGTTCAGCGACTTCTTCCGCATGCGGCTGATGGCGCAGCGCGCCGGCCTCTGGCTCGACGCAGACGTGCTGCTGCTGAAGGGTGTCGAGCTCGATCCGGCAAAGCCCTATTTTGCCTGGGAGCGGCCGCGGCAGCTCGGCAACTCCGTGCTGTATCTGCCGCAAGATGATCCCATCGTGCGCGCGTTCGAGGCGCTGATGCAGCAGGACGAGTTGATCCCGGACTGGCTGGCGCTGCGTCACCGCCTGACCTTTGCGATGCGCCGGCTGCGCGGCAAATCCAGCCGCCTCGCCGACGTCCGCGTCGCGATCTACGGCCCGGCGGCGCTCACCGCGCTGGCGCGTCGCGCTGGCGAATTGCAGCACGCGCTGCCGAAGCGATCATTCTACGCCGTGCACGCCGAGCCGAGACTGTTCTTCGAACCGTCGGATTTTTCGCGCTACCTGAACGATCCCGGGATCATCGGCCTGCACATCTCGCCGAAGGGGCGCGGCAAGGAGGCGCCGATCCCCGGCAGCCTCTACGCGTGGGCGGCGGATAGGTTTGGCGCGCGATAATCACCCTCCCCTGGAGGGGCGCACCGCCAAAATATCGAAAACAACCCCATGCAAAGTAGCCGGCGACTGCCGGCGCTCGACATGGCAGCTTGACTCGTCGGGCAAATCAGCGGTACTCTTCTATTATTCAGAAATCATGCGACCGCCCCGCGGCTATGGCATATCATGGGCGTCGGAGAGGTTTGGCAGCTGATACAGGCGCGGTCTTACCCTCTCCCCTTGTGGCAGAGGATGCGCTCGCGAAGCGAGCGCGGGTGAGGGGTTTCTCTCCGCACGGATAAATCTCGCTAGCGGAGACAACCCCTCATCCGGCGCTTCGCGCCACCTTCTCCCACAGGGGGAGAAGGGAAGACGCTTCGCTGGACTAATGCCCCATCGCGGCGATTGCATCGGCGATCGCGATGGTGCGCCTGGCCATTTCGGCGTGCAGGCGCTCGACCATGCGGCCGTCGAGCTGGATCGCGCCGCGCGAGGCGTTCTCCGGCTTCTCGAAGGCGGCGATGATCTTGCGCGCTTCGGCGACCTCGGCCTCCGGCGGCGTGAAGATCGCGTTGCAGGCATCGATGTGGCTCGGATGGATCAGCGTCTTGCCGTCGAAGCCGAGATCGCGGCCCTGCGCGCATTCCTCGGCGAAGCCGTCGACATTGCTGATGTCGCTGTAGGGCCCGTCGAGGATCTCGAGCCCGTGCGCGCGGGTCGCCAGGATGCAATGCGTGATCATCGGGATCATCGCCGCGCGGCCCGGCTTCATCCGGATCCGGGTCTCCCGCGCAATGTCGTTCGGCCCGAACACGAAGCCGGCGAGCCGGGTTTCGGAATCCTTCGATGCCGCGGCCAGCTTGTCGGCGTCGAGCACCGCGCGCGCGGTCTCGATCATCGCCCAGACCCGGATCGAGGCAGGCGCATTGATGTCGCTGAGGCGATCGGCCACGGCGTTGAGATCGCCGACGGTCGAAATCTTGGGAACCAGGATCCCGTCCGGCTGCGCCTTGCCGGCCATGCCGATGTCGTCGACCCACCAGGGCGTGTCGAGCGCGTTGATGCGGATCAGGACCTCGCGCTTGCCAAAGCCCCTGGCCGCGACCGCCTTGGCGATCTGCTCCCGGGCCGTGGCCTTGGCGTCGGGAGCCACGGAATCCTCCAGGTCGAGGATGATGCCGTCCGCCGCCAGCGTCCGGGCCTTTTCCAGCGCCCGTGCATTCGATCCCGGCATGAACAACAGGCTGCGGCGCGGACGGGTCATCGACACTCTCCTGGGGGCTTGGGCTCCGCCGGTGTCCATTGTTTGGGCATCGGGCGGAACCATTCTTCAACGCTGCCGTATCATCTCAGGCCACACGCCGAAAGTCTTGTTCCCGTTACCCGCATGTGGTTAGCCAGAGGCCATGAAATTCTTTCCGAAGCAGTTGATCGACGGCTACCGGACATTCGCGACCCAGCGGCTGCCGACCGAACAGTCGCGCTACCGCGACCTGTCGGAGCGCGGCCAGTTTCCCGAGACCATGGTGATCGGCTGCTGCGACTCCCGCGTCTCGCCGGAGGTGATCTTCGACGCCGGTCCCGGCGAATTGTTCGTGGTCCGCAACATCGCCAATTTGGTTCCGGTCTATCAGCCCGACAGCAACGCCCACGGCGTCTCGGCCGCGCTGGAATATGCCGTGACCGTTTTGAAGGTGAAGAATATCGTGGTGTTGGGCCACGCCCAGTGCGGCGGCATCCGCGCCTTCGTCGACAAGATCAAGCCGCTCACGCCGGGCGACTTCATCGGCAAATGGATGCAGATGTTCATCAAGCCCGGCGAGGTCGTCGAACAACGCGAGCATGAGACGATGCAGGACTTCGTCGTCCGCATCGAGAAGGCCGCGGTGTTCCGCTCGCTGGAGAACCTGATGACCTTCCCGTTCGTGCGCGAGCGCGTGGAGAGCGGCGAGATGCAGCTGCACGGCGCCTATTTCGGCGTCGCCGAAGGCTCGCTGTTCGTGCTCGACCGGGTCGCGAAGGAATTCATCAGCGTCCGCGACGAGCTGAAATCAGGCGGATAGAGGCTACTCCCCGCCGTGATGGCCGCTGCCCCAGCGGTCGGAGATCGCGAGCATGAAGGCCGAGACCACGAACACCAGGTGCACGCCGACGAGCCAGGCGAGCTTGCTGGGATCGAAGATGGTATCGATGTTCATGAACGCCTTCAGCACCTGAATGGCCGAGATCGCGACGATCGACGCCAGCAGCTTTTGCTTCAGGCCGCCGAAATCGACCTTGGTCATCCAGTCCGGCCAATCCGGGTGCCCTTCCGGATCGATCTTCGAGACGAAATTCTCGTAACCGGAAAACACCACGATCAGGATCAGATTGCCGGTCAGCGAGATGTCGATCAGGGCAAGCACGCCAAGGATGATGTCGGATTCCTTGGCCTGCGGCACATGCAGGATGAAGTGCCACAGCTCCATGCAGAACTTGAGCAGCAATGCCGCGAGGCTGATGACGAGGCCGAAATAGAATGGCGCCATCAGCCAGCGGCTGTTGAAGAGCAGGCTTTCGAAGCTTCTTTCGACGCGCTTCAGCGTCGGATTGGGCCGGTAGGTCGCCGGTTCTTCCGCTTCCGCCATGGCACGCGCTTCCCGATTTCCGCTGCTAGGCCGCTTTCTGCTTCGCGGTGATCAGCTTGCGGTTGATCAGGACCTCGGCGATCTGCACGGCGTTCAGCGCCGCGCCCTTGCGCAGATTGTCCGACACGCACCAGAACGACAGGCCGTTCTCCACCGTCGCATCCTCGCGGATGCGGCTGATATAGGTGGCGTCCTCGCCGGCGGCCTCATAGGGCGTGACGTAGCCGCCCGGCTCGTGCTTGTCGATCACGAGGCAGCCCGGCGCATTGCGCAGGATGTTGCGCGCCTCGTCCGCCGTGATCGGGTTGGCGAACTCGACGTTCACGGCTTCGGAGTGACTGACGAAGACCGGCACGCGCACGCAGGTCGCGGTCAGCTTGATCTTGGGATCGAGGATCTTCTTGGTCTCCACCATCATCTTCCACTCTTCCTTGGTGAAGCCGTCTTCCATGAAGACGTCGATCTGCGGAATGATGTTGAAGGCGATGCGCTTCGGAAACTTCTTATTGACTAGCTCGTCATTGGTGTAGACGGCCTTGGTCTGCGAGAACAATTCGTCCATCGCGTCCTTGCCGGCGCCCGACACCGATTGATAGGTCGAGACCACGACGCGCGTGATCGTCGCCTTGTCGTGCAGTGGCTTCAGCGCGACCACGAGCTGCGCCGTCGAGCAGTTCGGGTTGGCGATGATGTTCTTCTTGGTGAAGCCGGCGACCGCATCCGCGTTCACCTCCGGCACGATCAGCGGCACGTCAGGGTCCATCCGCCAGGCCGAGGAATTGTCGATCACGACCGCACCGGCCGCGCCGATCTTGGGCGACCATTCCTTGGAGACCGAGCCGCCGGCCGACATCAGGCAGATGTCGATGTCGGAGAAGTCATAGTGCTCGAGCGCCTTCACCTTCAGCGTGCGGTCGCCATAGGAGACCTCGATGCCGACGCTGCGGCGCGAGGCCAGCACGACGACCTCGTCGGCGGGGAATTTGCGCTCGTCGAGAATGTTGAGCATTTCGCGCCCGACATTGCCGGTCGCTCCGACCACTGCGACTTTGTAACCCATCGTTCACTCTCCGACGAAAAATGCCCGTTCCCCCGCCAGCTGCGGAAAGGGAAGAGGCAGCGCTTCTATGCGAGAAACCCCGTCAAGACAACGTTGCGTAGCTTTTGAGCGTTTTGATGCGTTTATTTCGGGCCGGTCCGGCCGCGCCCCATCATACGAGAAATCCGTCAGCGCTGACGAGCTTCGTCGACGAGGTGTACGCCACGCTCTCCCGGCTGTTCGCCTATGTCGCCGTGCTCGCGCTGTTCGTCGTCCTCGGCAACTATCTATGGAAGCAGCTACCCGACGCAACGGCGATGGCGGCACCTGCCGCCGCGAGCTGGAGCCCGGCCGGCCGCACGGCGCCGGCGTTTGCCGTGAGCCGGCTCGATCTGCGAGACAAAACAGAGACTTATGAGATCTTCCGGCACCCCGAAGGCGGCCGCAAGGACGTCTTCCGCTGGGCCGATGCCAACGGTGCACCGGTCGCCGAGCTGGAAATCTACCGCCCCGGCGGCGAGGCCATGGGCCCTGCGGTCACCGAGATTGCCGGGCGGCTCGACCCGAGCGGCGTCCGCGAGCTCGAGGCGGCCGGCATCGTCGACAGCAAGTTCGGCAACGTCACCTTGCTGCGCCCGGCGCGGCAGGACGGCGACCGCGCCTGCCTCGGCTTCCTCAAGCAGGCCGACGCGCCTGACCTCCGGATCTCCGGCTGGACCTGCCAGGGCACCAGCCTGCCGGCCCGGCGCGCCGCGATCGTCTGCATGCTGAACCGCCTGACCCTGCTGGCCGCGGGCAACGATCCGCGGCTCGCCGCCCTGTTCGCGCATGCCGAGCTCAAGCGCACCGACTACGTTACCTCCGGCGCGCCGGCCCTGTCGGCCGACTGGGTCATGGGCAGCGAGAACCCGCGCCTGCGCGGCGCCCTTTGATGGCGAGACCGTGGCAAGGCACTGGTTTTCATGAAACTTTTGCGCTTGGACACGCATTATCTCGGCCGGTGTGGCGCAATTGACCTAGTGACGGCCTCCCCACCATGGCTACAATGTGTTCCGAGTGATTTTGGCGGACGCGCCAGCCCCGATGGGGCCGTAATGACGAGGATGCGATGACCTTGAAATTCCCTGCCGCGAACAAGCTCGTGGTGTTGCTTGCCGCGGCTGCCGTCACCGCAACTGCGTTCGGCATGACCGCGGCCAGCGCGCAGAGCCCGGCCAAGCGCAAGCAGCAGGAGCAGTATGACCGCGACGGCCGCCGCTATTACGGCGCGCAGGGTCCGAACCGCGTCTATCAGCAGGGTCCGCGCACCCGCGTTTACGTCACCACGCGCTCGTGGCTCGACGCCGGCACCGAAGTGCTGCCGGGCGATCGCAAGTTTAACGATTACGCGTATCCGCCGGAGATCGGCTACCCCACGTTCGCACGCGAGAACAACAATCGCCCGATCGATCGCCAGCCGCTCAGCACGCCGGCCGATCTCGGCGGCTATCCGCGGAATTTCCCGCTGTACTGAGAATTTCGGCGAGCACCGACACGAAAATGCCCGGCTCCGGCCGGGCATTTTTATTTGGATCAAAGTGTAGGGTGGGCGCGCTTTCGCTTTGCCCAGCTTACTGATGTTCAACGTCCTGCGTCGTCCCGGCGAAGGCCGGGACCCATAACCACTGCTGTTGGTTATGACGCTCGTCTGCCAGTCGCTTCAGATTGAGAAGCCGCGGCGTATGGGTCCCGGCCTTCGCCGGGACGACATCGTGTTTGTGTCAGCCGCGCGCCATCACGCGTGCAGCTTCTGCAATTCCTTCAGGATCGCCTCGCCCATCTGGCTCGTGCTGGCCGGCGTGGTGCCTTCCGACTTGATGTCGGCGGTGCGCAGGCCGCTGGCGAGCACGGCCGCGATCGCGGCATCGACCTTGTCGGCGAGCTCGCCCATGTCGAAGGAATAGCGCAGCGCCATGCCGAACGACGAGATCATCGCGATCGGGTTGGCGAGGCCTCGGCCTGCGATATCGGGCGCCGAGCCGTGCACCGGCTCGAACAGCGAGCGCCGCTTCTTCGTCTTCGAGTCGACTTCGCCGAGCGAGGCCGACGGCAGCATGCCGAGCGAGCCGGTCAGCATCGCCGCGATGTCGGACAGCATGTCGCCGAACAGATTGTCTGTCACGATGACGTCGAACTGCTTCGGCGCCTTGACGAGGTTCATGCCGCCGGAATCAGCGAGCTGGTGCTCGAGCGTGACGTCCTTGTATTCGCGCGCATGGACCTGGGTCATGACCTCGTTCCAGAGCACGCCCGACTTCATGACGTTGCGCTTCTCCATCGACGTCACCTTGTTCTTGCGCTTGCGCGCCAGGTCGAAGGCGACGCGGCCGATGCGCTCGATCTCGTAGGTGTCGTAGACCTGGGTGTCGACCGCGCGCTTCTGGCCGTTGCCGAGATCGGTGATGGTCTTCGGTTCGCCGAAATAGACGCCACCGGTGAGCTCGCGCACGATCATGATGTCGAGACCCTCGACCACGTCGCGCTTCAGGCTCGAGGCCTCGGCGAGCGCCGGGTAGCACACCGCCGGACGCAGATTGGCGAACAGGCCGAGATCCTTGCGCAGCCGCAGCAGGCCGGCCTCGGGGCGGACCTCATAGGGCACGCTGTCCCACTTCGGACCGCCGACCGCGCCGAAGATCACGGCGTCCGCCGCCGTCGCCTTGGCCATGTCGCCCTCGGAGATCGACACCTTGTGGGCGTCATAGGCGGAGCCGCCGACCAGGCCCTGCTCGGTCTCGAACTTCGCGATGCCCTGCGCATTCAGCCAGTCGATCACGCGTTGCACCTCGGCCATCACTTCGGGGCCGATGCCGTCGCCGGGGAGAAGCAGCAGTTTATGGGTCGCCATGGTGTTACCTCGAGCTAATCGTTGTTGTCATTGCCGGGCAAGAGCGCGAAGCGCGTCCTCGCACAGATGACCCGGCAATCCATCCCGCTTCGAAAGGCCTCTCTGAAGATGGATGGATGCCCGGGTCGAGCCCGGGCATGACGAGCGGGGGAAATCCGGCCGGAGTGCTAAAACGCCGGAGCCGGATTGGCAAGGCACCCCGGATCGGCCCAGAATGGCCCCAACGAGCAACCCGCGCCCCAAGAAGCTAACAAGAAGCCAACAAGACGGACCTCATGACCGCAGCCATCGTCTACGCCTTCGCCTCGGCGATTTTCCTCGGTGCCGGGGTGGTGCTGGCGCAGCTCGGCCTGCGCACCGTCGAGCCGCTGTCGGGCGCCGCGATCAGCGTGCCATCTTTCACCCTGTTGTTCCTGCTGCTGTCGCCGCTGATCCTGCACGGCGAGCCGGTGGTCTGGCGCGCCCTGCCGATCTTCATGGCGATCGGGCTGTTCTTCCCGGCCTCGCTGACGCTCCTGACCTTTGCGTCGAACCGGGCGCTGGGACCGGTCATCACCTCGACCTTGGGCAATCTGGCGCCGCTATTTGCGGTCACCGCCGCCGTGGTGCTGCTGCACGAGCCCTTGCTGCCGCAGCAGCTCATCGGCCTCGTCGTCGCGGTCGCGGGCGCCGCCATCATCACCGTGACGAGGCCGCGCGATCTCGGCCACTGGCGCAGCTGGGCCCTGCTGCTGCCGCTCGCGAGCGCGCTGGTGCGCGGCATCGTGCCGCCGATCGCCAAGCTCGGCCTTGCGATCTGGCCAAGCCCGCTATGGGCCTGCCTGGTCGGCTATGTCATGTCCTCGCTGGTGGTGCTGATTGTGCAGCGGGTCCGCAAGGGCAGCTTCATGGTGCAGGCGCCGCGCCAGGGCCGATTTTGGTTCGCGCTGACCGGGATCAGCAACGGGCTCAGCGCGCTCAGCCTGTTCGCCGCGGTCCGCAACGGCCCGATCACGCTGGTGGCGCCGCTCGCCGCGATCTATCCGCTGGTTACCGTGGTGATGAGCGCGATGATGCTCAAGCATGTCGAGATCACGGCGCGGATCGTCGGCGGCACCCTGCTGACCGTGATCGGCGTCGCGCTGGTCCTGATTGCCTGATACGCAAGACAGTGTTGCGGGCATCGGCGCTGGGCAGCGCCGCCGCGGCCTGTCACAATGCGGGTATTGCCGGAGTGAATTGTGAGAGCCCCCGCCCCGTCCTACCCGCATCCCGCGCGGCTGATCCTTATTCTGTCGCTCGCACCGACGGTCGGTCTCGGCATCGGCCGGTTTGCCTATTCGCTGGTGCTGCCCGACATGCGCGACTCGCTGGCCTGGTCCTATTCGGCCGCCGGCTTCATGAACACGATCAATGCCGCCGGCTATCTGGCCGGCGCGCTGCTCGCATCGCGCCTGATTGAACGCTTCGGACTTGCCGCATCGGTGCGCTGGTCGACGCTGGCCTGCGCGCTGTCGCTGGCGCTTTGCGCCCTCTCGGGCAATTTCGTGGTGCTGAGTTTTGCCCGCCTGCTGGTCGGTTTCGCCGCCGCGATCGGCTTCGTCGGCGGCGGCGCGCTCGCGGCGACCATCGCGCAATCGCGACCGGAACGCGCGAACTTCCTGCTCAGCCTGTTCTATGCCGGGCCGGGCGTCGGCATCCTCGCATCCGGATTGATCGCGCCCTTCGTGCTGCAGGGTTTTGGCGCCGGCTCGTGGTGGATCGTGTGGTGGGCGATGACGCTGCTTTCCGCGATCATGACCGTGCCGCTGATGCTGGCGCCGCTTCACGCCAACGCCGCCGCCGGCGGCATCGTGCGGACCCAATTCGCCGTCATGCCGGTCCTGATCTACCTCGCCGCCTATTTCCTGTTCGGCGCCGGCTACATCGCCTACATGACCTTCATGATCGCCTATGTCCGCGACGGCGGCGGCGGCGCGGCTGCACAGAGCGCGTTCTGGAGCCTGATCGGCGTCAGCGCATTCGTCACGCCCTGGGTCTGGGGGCGGGTGCTGGCGCTCGACCGCGGCGGGCTCGCCACCACCATCATCCTCGGCGTCAACGCGCTCGGCGCCAGCCTGCCGATCTTCGGGCATTCGCCGCTGCTGCTGGCGATCTCGGCGCTGGTGTTCGGCGTCGCCTTCTTCGCCGTGGTCGGCTCGACCACCGCCTTCGTGCGTTTCAACTACCCGCCGCAGTCCTGGCCGACCGCGATCGCGGCGATGACCATCGCCTTCGGCATCGGCCAGACGCTCGGACCGATCGTGGTCGGCGCCATCACCGACGCGGTCGGCAGCCTGTCGTTCGCGTTGAACGTCTCGGCCGCGATGCTCGCGCTCGGCGCGCTGCTGTCGGCGTTTCAGAGGAAGGTCCCCGCCCAGCGTCGTCCCGGCGAAAGCCGGGACCCATAACCACAGCTGGTTGGGACGGAGGGGAGCGTCTCCCCTCGTACCTATTCCCGCGGCCGCGGGGTATGGGTCCCGGCCTTCGCCGGGACGACAGCAAGTTAGCTCCCGCTGAACGAATTGTAGCCCTGGTCTTCCCAGTAGCCGCCCTTGTAGTCGTTGGTGACTTCCATCGAGAGCACGTATTTCGGGTTCTTGAAGCCGAGCTTGGTCGGGACCCGGATCTTCATCGGAAAGCCGTAGGCGCGCGGCAGGATCTCGTCGGCGAATTTGAACGTCATCTGGGTCTGCGGGTGCAGCGCCGAGCGCATGTCGAGCGGCGAGTTGTAGCCGTCCTTGTCGGCGCACTGGAACCATACATATTTGGCGCGGGTGTCGGCGCCGACCAGCTTGAGGAAATCGCGCAAGGGCGTACCGGTCCAGCTGCCGATCGCGCTCCAGCCTTCGACGCAGATATGCCGCGTCACCTGCTTGACCTGCGGCAGCTTGTACAATTCGTCGAGCGTCCACGACTTCTTGTTCTCGACCAGCCCGCGCACCTCGAGCTTCCAGTCGGCGCCTGCGATCTCAGGCGCGTCGTCGAGATCGTAATAGGCGTTGAACGGGAACGGCTTGGTGATCATGCTCTCGGGAAAGGTCGGCGCCAGCGCATCCGGATTGAACATCCAGGCCTGCACCGCGTCGTTGAACTTCGAGACCTGCTTCAGCATTTCCTCGGCCGACGACGAATCGACCACGTCGCAGCCGGTGAGCAGCGTCAGCGCGCCGAGGCTGGTGCCCGCCGTGATGAAGCGGCGGCGCGTCAGCTCCGGCATCGTCTTCACCGCATCGCGCACGAGCAGCTTCTTGTCGACACCGGGGATCAGGAGCTTGCGGAGACGACCCATGACTACCTCCCTCAGCGTCCGATGATCATGGCGCGCAGGCTCTTCGGCACCAGCAGCGCGAGCGCGACATGGATCACCAGGAAGGCGACGATCAGCGCCATGCAGGTGAAGTGAACATAACGGGCGAAATCGTAGCCGCCGAACAGCGACACCAGCCAATGCAACTGCACCGGCTTCCACATCGACAGGCCGGATAGCACGATGACGACGCCGACGATGATGATGCCGGCATAGAGCAATTTCTGCACCGAATTGTATTTGCTGAGATCGTCATGCGACAGCTTGAAGGTCAGCGCCGCCTTGGTGTCGGCAATCACGCCGCCGGGGGTGATCGGCAGCAGCTTCTTGCGGAAGCGGCCGGTGGCAAAACCCAGCGCCAGATAGACCAGGCCGTTGACCATCAACAGCCACATCGCCGCGAAGTGCCAGAGCAGCGCACCCCCGAGCCAGCCGCCGAGCGTGATGTTCCGCGAGAAGGTGAAGCCAAACAGCGGCGAGGCGTTGTAGATCTGCCAGCCGGACATGATCATCAGGATCATCGCGAAGGCGTTGATCCAGTGCACCATGCGCACCCAGACCGGCTGGATCGCCTTCGCGGGCGCCGCGGTCTCTGCCTGGTGGTCGCTGACGGCAAGGCTCGTCATGGGATGTCTCTGCTCGTGGTCGTTACCGGGTTATACGCCCGGAACCGGCGTTCCGTTACGGGGTCGCGCACCATCAGTTTGATATACGCCACTTGATATAGTCACAAAAATGCGAGCCGGGGCGAGGCGCCGGCTCGCTATGTCGCGGGTCCTTTGAGGGACTAAATCAGGCCGCCAGGTGTTACGTCGCCGGCATCAGCACGGTGTCGACCACATGGATGACGCCGTTCGACTGGTTGACGTTCGAGATCGTCACCATCGAGCTGCCGCCCTTGGCGTCGACGATCCAGACCTTGCCGTCCTGCTTCTTCACGGTCAGTTCCTCGCCCTCGGCGGTCTTCAGCTTCTTGCCGTCGGTGAGGTCGGAGGCCTCGAGCTTGCCCGGCACCACATGGTAGGTGAGGATCTTGGTCAGCGTCGCCTTGTTCTCGGGCTTGACCAGGTTGTCGACGGTTCCGGTCGGCAGCTTGCCGAACGCGGCATTGGTCGGCGCGAACACGGTGAACGGGCCCTTGCTTTCCAGCGTGCTGACCAGGCCCGCGGCCTTCACCGCGGCGACGAGCGTGGTGTGATCCTTCGAATTGACGGCGTTCTGCACGATGTTCTTCGACGGGAACATCGCGGCGCCACCGACCATCACGGTCTTTTCCTCGGCGCGGACCGGCGCCACGACAGTGGCCGTGATCGCGAGCGCGCTGAAGGCGGCGGCGGTGAGATAGGCAATACGCTTCGACATGGTTTCGTCTCCCGATGAGTAGGCCGACCGGCGAGGCTTCGCCGGCGTTGAAGGGCAACAACGGCGCGTGCTGGTTGATGAATGCGTCGTCGTTGGCCGAGCTACGGCAGGTTTTCCGGACGGTTTCCGGAAATAATTCTTTGTGATTGCTGAAACCGGCCGGCGCGCGCTGCGTACACGCGACGCCGCGCGCAGCCCGCCAGGCATTCCATTCAGCGGAATGGACGCGTGCGCTGCCGCGAGCAATTTGCTTGCCGCAACTAGCCGATTGGTTCAGCTTGAGGTTGCGGCACGGCTTCGCAGAAAGCGGCCGCGGGGAGGCATCATGAGCAGCATCACGGCTGACGGCCACGCCGCACCTGCGGTGAACGATGCAAGCATCGACATCGGTCCGCTCGAGCAGAAGCACCTGCAATACGCCAACTACCGCGCGGTTGCGGACACAACCGAGATCACGAAGACGCATTGGCACATCGCCACCGCCAACGCGCTCGGCTGGGGCTTTGACGGCATGGACGGTGTGATCTTCGCGCTGATCTCGCCGATGGTGATCAAGGAATTTTCGCTGAGCCTGCCGGAGTACCGCTCCGGCATGCAGATCGCGCTGTTGATCGGCATCGCGGGGCTTTACTTCTGGCCATGGCTCGCCGACCGCTACGGTCGCCGCACGCTGCTCGCCGTCAATATCGCGCTGTTCTCGCTCCTGATGCCGGTCGCGGCGATGTCGCCGACCTTCGCGGTGTTCGTGATCGCGCGCTCGCTATTGTTCTTCGCGCTGAACGGCGAATGGTCGCTCGGCTCGATGCTAGTGGCGGAGACGTGGCCGGCCCGGCTCCGCGGCCGCGTCATCAGCATCACCCGCTCGGCCTGGTGCCTCGGCGCCACGCTCGCCGGCGCGATCACCGGGCTCGTGGCCGCCAATTTCGGCTGGCGCATCGCGGTGATGGTGCCCGGCGTGATCGCGCTGCTTGCGATCTATATCCGCTCCACCTGCCCGGAATCGCCCTATTGGGTGCGCGCGCAGGACCGCAAGCGGCGCATCTCGGAGACGCTGGCGCGCGGCGGCACGGTCAGCGCCGAGGACAGCGCCTGGTTCGGCAAGGCCAAGTCGGTCGGCATCCGCCAGGTGTTCATGCCCGACGTGCTGCCTGCCACGCTTGTCGCGCTGTTCGTCGCCTGCGCCTCGACCTGCATCTACGGCACGGTCGGCGCCTGGATGCCGCTGTACCTGTCGACCGAGAAGCACTGGTCGACCGCCGAATACAGCCTGTTCTACGTGTTCTACGGGCTCTGCGGCTTCCTCGGACTGTGCGTGGTGGGCTGGCTGATCGACAAGATCGGCCGCCGCCGCACCTTCATCATCACCCTGATCGAGGGCGCGATCTTCATGACGCTCTGGGTCTATTCCGAGGACCGCGTGCTGCTGTGGGCGTTCGGGCTCGCCTGGTGTCTCGGCTTCCTCGGCTTCTGGGGGCCAAGCACGACGCTGACCGCGGAGATCTTCCCGACCCGGATCCGCGGCGCCGCCAATGGCGTGGTCTGGGCGATCGCCTATTTCGTCGGCTTCGTGCTATTCCCGTTCGTCTCGATCGCGCTCCAGCAGCATACCGGCTCGTTCGCGCTGTCGTTCCTCTGCATCCCCGTGCTGATGATCGCGATGGCGATCGGCGTGTACCTGTTCGTGCCGGAACATACCGGCAAGGAATTGAACGAGATCATCGAGTGACGTAGATCGCACAACCATCCACGCCGTCGTCCCGGCCAAGCGAAGCGCGAGCCGGGACGACCGTTGTGAGAGCTACTCTAATCCCGGTTCGCCGGCGTCTGAATAAATCCGCGGTTGTGGGTCGGGCTGATCAGGATCTCATTCATGCAGACCCGCGCCGGCATGCTGGCGACGAAGGCGATGGTGCGGCCGCAATCCTCCGGCTGCAGCATCTTGGCCTGCTCGGCTTCGCTCGGCACCACCGGCCGCTGCTTCAGGATCGGGGTGGCGACCTCGCCCGGCGACAGGCAGCAGGCGCGCAGGCCGTTGACGCATTCGTCCATGTTGAAGGAATGGGTCAGTGCCAGCACCGCGTGCTTGGTCGTGGTGTAGGCCGGGCCCGGCATCTTCGAGACGTGGCGGCCGGCCCAGGAGGCGACGTTGATGATGCAGCCGTCCTTCTGCTTGCGCATCGTCGGCAGCACGGCGCGCATGCAGTAGAGCACGCCGTTGAGATTGATCTCGACCAGCTTGTCCCAGCCTTCCAGTTCCATGTCGGCCCAGCTGCGCTTCGGCACATTGATGCCGGCGCTGTTGACCAAAAGGTCGATGCGGCCGTGCTTGGCGACGATCGCCTCGGCGGCCTTGTTGACGTCGGCCTTGTTGCTGACATCGAGCGGGATCGCCTCGGCATTGCCGCCCTTTTTCGTGATGTTGGCCACCACGCGGTCGAGCTCTTCCCTGCGGCGGCCGGAGACCACCACCGTCCAGCCGTCCGCAGCCAGGAATTCCGCCCCGGATTCGCCGATTCCGGTGCCGCCGCCGGTGACCCAGGCCACGCGTTTCCCATTATTTGTCATGCAAACTGTCTCCGTTGCTTTCTGAAGGGCGTTTTTGCTAATCCAGCCGAAATCTTCCGGCCCTTCGCCCCTCGGGGAAACTTTGCATGAACACGACCACCAACGCCAATCTGTTTTCCCGCCTGTTCGACGGCCTCGACGACCCCGGCCGGCTCGCGATCGAGCAGCTCGACGGCAGCCGCATCTCCTATGGCGATCTGATCGCGCGCGCAGGCCAGATGGCGAACGTGCTGGTTGAGCGCGGCGTCAAGCCGGGCGACCGCGTCGCGGCGCAGACCGAGAAGTCGGTTTCGGCCCTGGTGCTGTATCTCGCCACCGTGCGCGCCGGCGGCGTCTACCTGCCGCTCAACACCGCGTATACGCTGAACGAGCTCGAATACTTCATCACCGATGCCGAGCCGGCGCTGGTGGTCTGCGATCCTTCCAAGCAGGACGGCATCAAGGCGATCGCCGCCAAGGTGGGCGCCAAGGTCGAGACGCTCGGTGCCAGCGGCAAGGGTTCGCTGACCGAGGCCGCCGACAAGGCGGCGACGGAATTCGCCACGGTGCCGCGCGGCAATAACGATCTCGCCGCGATCCTCTACACGTCGGGCACCACCGGCCGCTCCAAGGGCGCGATGCTGTCGCACGACAATCTGGCCTCGAACTCGTATTCGCTGGTCGACTACTGGCGCTTCACCGACAAGGACGTGCTGATCCACGCGCTGCCGATCTATCACACCCACGGCCTGTTCGTGGCCAGCAACGTGACGCTATTCGCGCGCGCCTCGATGGTCTTCCTGCCGAAGTTCGATCCGGACGTGATCATCAAGCTGATGGCGCGCGCCACCGTGATGATGGGCGTGCCGACCTTCTATACCCGCCTGCTGCAGAATCCCGGCCTGAACAAGGACGCCACCAGGCACATGCGGCTGTTCATCTCGGGCTCGGCGCCGCTGCTCGCCGACACCCACCGCGAATGGTCAGCACGCACTGGGCATGCCGTGCTCGAGCGCTACGGCATGACCGAGACCAACATGAACACGAGCAACCCCTATGACGGCGATCGCGTGCCCGGCGCGGTCGGCTTTGCGCTGCCCGGCGTCTCGGTGCGGGTCACCGATCCCGAGACCGGCAAGGAGCTTGCGCGCGAGACCATCGGCATGATCGAGGTCAAGGGCCCGAACGTGTTCCAGGGCTACTGGCGGATGCCGGAGAAGACCAAGGCCGAATTCCGCCGCGACGGCTTCTTCATCACCGGCGACCTCGGCAAGATAGACGACAAGGGCTATGTCCACATCCTCGGGCGCGGCAAGGATCTGGTGATCTCGGGCGGCTTCAACGTCTACCCGAAGGAGATCGAGAGCGAGATCGACGCCATGCCCGGCGTGATCGAGTCAGCCGTGATCGGCGTGCCGCATGCTGATTTCGGCGAAGGCGTCACTGCCGTCCTGGTCTGCAGCAAGGGCGCCGATATCAGCGAGGCCGCGGTGCTAAAGGCGCTCGACGGGCGGCTCGCCAAATTCAAGATGCCCAAGCGCGTCTTCGTCGTCGACGAATTGCCGCGCAACGCAATGGGCAAGGTGCAGAAGAATATTTTGCGCGATACGTATAAGGATATTTACGCGAAGGGATGAAGCCGCAAGAACGTCGTGAGGGGTAGATGGAGCGGGAGCAGGCTATCCAGATTAACGATCAACTCGTCATCGCGCACGAGGCGATGAAGAAGGCTCGAATCGCGATTGCGGAGCTCGGAAAGCAGGAGCGGCTTGAATTGGATGGCCCGCTTTATGACCTCCTGCTCGAGCTGGAATGGCAGGTGATGCTACCGCTCTACGAACAGTTTCGCGACCTGATGAAGCTGGAGCTTTCACGAAGAACTGCCTCCCCCGACCTCCGAACTGAAGTGGAGTGACGTGCGTCTCCCCCGTGGCGCTACGGAAGCTGCGCTCGACGACGTCATCATGTCGGCCCTGACATCGCGATGGCAAAAGGTCGCGAGGATTATAGGGATCGCGATGGCAGACTGCGAGAAACTGAAATTGCCAATAGCTCCTGAAATGATCGGAGCACGCTTGCGATTCCTGTCCCACGCCGATCGGATCGAGGGTGTCGGAGACCTCCGACGGTGGGGTCACAGCGAAGTACGGCTGAAGGACGAGCCGATCAGTGCCCTCCGGCGAGGCTGATCACGAACCGCCCGCCGACAATGAAGAGATAGGCCCCGAACGCCACCTCCAGCGCCCGCTTCGACAGTGCGTGCGCGACCTTCACCCCGAGCGGCGCGGTGACGAGCGTGGTCGGCATCACCAAGAGCGCGCCGATCAGCGAGACGTAACCGAGCGCGAACGGCAGTTGCAGCGCGGTGACGTCGGGGAAGCGCGCGGCGGCGGGCCAGCCGGCATAGACGTAACCCAGCGCGCCGGGGATCGAGATCAGCACCGCAAGCGCCGACGAGGTCGCGACCGCCTGATGGATCGGCCGGCCGTAGAAGGTCATCAGTAGATTGGCGAACAGGCCGCCGCCGATGCCCATCAATGTCGACAGCAGGCCGACGAAAAAGCCATAGACGCGCATCAAAAAGCCCTTCGGCACGTCGTCGCCGAACTTCCAGGTCTCGCGCGCCAGCAGCAATCGTGCGGCTGCCGACCACGCCACCATCACGAACACGATCTTGAACAGCCGCTCCGGCGCGAAGCGCGCGGTGACGCTGCCGGCGGCGACGCCGATCATGATCGGCAGCCACCAGCGCTTCAGGATCGCCATGTCGACCGCGCCGCGGCGATAATGCGCGCGGAACGAGCTCAGCGAGGTCGGGATGATGATCGCGAGCGAGGTGCCGATGCACAGCGGCATCCGCACCTCGAGCGGCACGCCGGCGAGGCGAAAGCATTCGTAGAACACCGGCACCAGGATCGCGCCGCCGCCGATGCCGAACAGACCGGCGAGAAAGCCGGACAGTGCCCCGACCGCGATCAGCAGCAGCGCAAGCTCGAGCAGTTCCTTGGGATCGAGGCCAGCCATCATGTCCTTCACATCGTCAGGAGGCGCCCGCCTCGGTGCGGTCGGCCAACCACAGCGCGACCGACGCTGCGACGGGAGCAGCGACCGCAATCAAGGCAAAGCGGAGAGGGATCGAGGACGTCGCGCCCTGCATCGGCAACGTCAACACGTCGATTAACAGTCCGACGCAGGAGAAAACAAGCAGGAGGATCGGATCGTCGGCACCGCCGCGGCCGGCACGTCTGCGCCGCTCGAGCGAATTCGGATGGATGAACGTCGAGGCCATGTCGGGCTCCTCAAATCGTGGAGCCGTCAGGCTAGACCCTTCTGAAAGACGGGGGTATTGCTGCAAATGAGCAGGCTCTCTTGCGGAATACGGAAGGATCGAGCTTGGACCAGCTTGCGGCGATGGCGGCCTTTGTCCGCGCGGTCGAGAGCGGCAGCCTGTCGGCGGCCGCGCGCGCGCTGCCGAGCTCGCTGACCTCGGTGAGCCGGCAGATCAGCGCGCTGGAGGAGCATTTCGGCACCCGCCTGCTGCTGCGTACCACCCGCCAGCTCGCGCTGACCGACGACGGACGCATTCTCTACGAGCGCGCGAAATCGATCCTCGGCGAGGTCAGGGAGATCGAGGCGGCGCTCGCGCGCGACCCGCATCAGCCATCAGGGCGGATCCGCGTCAGCTCGCCGAGCCTGATCGGACGGCTCGTGATCGCGCCGCTGCTGGTCGCGTTTCTGCGCCGCTATCCGGCGCTGTCCGTCGACCTTCTTCTGGTCGACCGCGCCGTCGACATGGTCGAGGAGGATATCCATCTGGCAATACGCATCGGCCGTTTGCGCGACTCGCAGCTGATCGCGCGGAAGCTCACCGATCTGCAGATGATCGTGTGCGCGTCGCCGGACTATCTGGCCCGGCGCGGCGCGCCGCAGACACCGGACGATCTTGCCGGGCATGACTGCCTGGTGTTTTCCGATTCGCCCGGCAGCGCAGAGTGGCGCTTTGCCGACGGCAGCAAGACGGGTCGCAAAATCCGCATATCCGGTCGGCTCTGGATGAATAGCCTCGACGCGCTGGTCAGTGCGGCGCGGGAGGGCGCCGGCATCGTCCGCGTGCCGTCCTGGCAAGTGCAGTCCGAGCTCGCCGACGGTCGCCTGGCGCGCCTGCTTATCGACCATGAGCCGGCACCGACGCCGCTGCATCTGATGCTTCAGCCGTCACGTCTCGCATCGCCTAAGATCAGGGCATTTGTCGATTATCTGGTGGAACAGTGGGGCGAAATCGATGCCTTGCGGACCCCGTTTGCGGGTGGCTGAGCGCGCCCATCGATCCGCGGGCATTTAGATTCACTACTTGGTTCGCTCGGCCTTGCATCTGGTATACCACACTGCGGATCAACCAGAATTCGGCAACTCTAACAATGAACTTCGGTTCGACCGAAGGCTATTTGGCCGTTGCGCGGGGTGATCCTAGTCCGTAAATAGAACTCCTCTACCGCGTTCCCCGATGGGCCGGCCGCGGTCCCTCACAACATAAAGCCCGCCGATGACCGCCAGGATCGAACGACCGCTTTCACCCCATTTGCAGACCTATCGGTGGACGCTGACGATGGCGCTGTCCATCGTCCACCGCGCCACAGGTTTGGCGCTCTATTTCGGCACGCTGCTGCTGGCCTGGTGGCTGATCGCCGCCGCCTCCGGCCCCTCGGCTTACGCCAACGTCCAGGCCTTCACCGGCAGCGCGATCGGCAAGCTGATCGTGTTCGGCTACACATGGGCGCTGATGCACCATCTGTGCAGCGGCATCCGGCATTTCGTCTGGGATCTCGGCTACGGCTTCAAGGCCAATGAGCGCGAAGCCCTGACCTGGGGCGCGCTGGTCGCCGGCATCGCGCTGACCGTGCTGATCTGGATCATCGCTTACGCCGTGGGAGGTGGACGATGAGCGGCCCCTCTTCGATGCGCACGCCGCTGGAGCGCGTCCGCGGCCTCGGCTCCGCGCACACCGGTACGGGCGATTTCTGGCGCCAGCGCCTCACCGCGGTTGCGATGACGCTGCTGATCGTTCCCGTGATCGTCGTGGTGATCACGCTGATCGGCCGCAACCATGCCGGCGCGGCGCAGATCCTCGGCTCGATCCCGATCGCCATCATCCTGCTGCTCTTCATCATCGCCAGCACCTGGCACATGAAGATCGGCATGCAGGTCGTGATCGAAGACTACATCCACAACGAGAAGCTGAAGATCGCCAGCGTGATGGCGAACAACTTCTTCTGCGTCGCGGTCGCATTGGCCTCGATCTACGCAATCCTCAAATTGTCGTCGGGAGTTTGATCCATGGCCGGTGAAGGAAACGGCAAGGCCACCAACGGTGGCCCGGCCACGAACGGCAAGGCCTACCCGATCCAGGACCATACCTACGACGTCGTCGTGGTCGGCGCCGGCGGCGCCGGCCTGCGCGCCGTGGTCGGCTGCTCGGAAGCCGGGCTGCGCACCGCATGCATCACCAAGGTGTTCCCGACCCGCTCGCACACGGTGGCGGCGCAGGGCGGCATTTCGGCCTCGCTCGGCAACATGCATCAGGACGACTGGCGCTGGCACATGTACGACACCGTGAAGGGGTCGGACTGGCTCGGCGACCAGGACGCGATCGAATACATGGTGCGCAACGCGCCCGACGCGGTCTACGAGCTCGAGCATTGGGGCGTTCCGTTCTCGCGCACCGAGGACGGCAAGATCTATCAGCGCCCGTTCGGCGGCATGACCATCGACTTCGGCAAGAGCCAGGCGCAGCGCACCTGCGCCGCCGCCGACCGCACCGGTCACGCCATGCTGCACACGATGTACGGCCAGTCGCTGCGCCACTCGGCCGAGTTCTTCATCGAGTTCTTCGCCATCGACCTGATCATGGACGACCAGGGCGTCTGCCGCGGCGTGATCGCACTCAAGCTCGACGACGGCACGCTGCACCGCTTCCGCGCCCAGACCACGATTCTGGCGACCGGCGGCTACGGCCGCGCCTATGCCTCCTGCACCTCGGCGCACACCTGCACCGGCGACGGCGGCGGCATGGTGCTGCGCGCCGGCCTGCCGCTGCAGGACATGGAGTTCGTCCAGTTCCACCCGACCGGCATCTACGGCTCGGGCTGTCTCGTGACCGAAGGCGCCCGCGGCGAGGGCGGCTATCTCGTCAACTCCGAGGGCGAGCGCTTCATGGAGCGCTATGCGCCGTCGGCCAAGGACCTCGCCTCGCGCGACGTCGTCTCGCGCGCGATGACGATCGAGATCCGCGAAGGCCGCGGCGTCGGCAAGAAGAAGGACCACATCTTCCTGCACCTCGACCACCTCGATCCGAAGGTGCTGCATGAGCGGCTGCCGGGCATCTCCGAATCGGCGAAGATCTTCGCCAATGTCGACGTCACCCGCGAGCCGATCCCGATCGTGCCGACCGTGCACTACAACATGGGCGGCATCGCCACGAACTATCACGCCGAGGTGCTGACCAAGCGCAACGGCGACGACAATTCGGTTGTGCCGGGCCTGATGGCGATCGGCGAAGCCGCCTGCGTCTCGGTGCATGGCGCCAACCGCCTCGGCTCCAACTCGCTGATCGATCTCGTGGTGTTCGGCCGCGCCGCCGCGCTGCGCCTCGCCGACAAGCTGACCGCGAACGCCAAGCAGCCGGAGCTGCCGAAGGATTCGTCCGACCTCGCGCTCGGCCGCCTCGATCATTTCCGCCATGCCTCCGGCGGCACGCCGACCGCGAAGCTGCGCGACAGCATGCAGCACGTGATGCAGAACAATTGCGCGGTGTTCCGCACCGGCGACGTGCTGCAGGAAGGCCAGAACCTGATTCACAAGGTCTATGGCGGCGTCGGCGACATCTCGGTGTCGGACCGCTCGCTGGTGTGGAATTCCGACCTTGTCGAGACGCTGGAATTCGACAATCTGATCGTGCAGGCGGTCGTGACGATGGATTCGGCGGCCAACCGCACCGAAAGCCGCGGCGCGCATGCGCGCGAGGATTTCCCGGACCGCGACGACAAGAACTGGATGAAGCACACGCTGACCTGGATCGATCCCGCCGGCAAGACCGCGATCGAGTACCGTCCGGTGCACAGCTACACGATGACCAATGACGTGCAGTACATCCCGCCGAAGGCGCGGGTCTACTGAGAACGAAGGCGAGCAAGCATGGTTGAATTCGCACTTCCGAAGAATTCGAAGATTTCCGGCGGCAAGACCTGGCCGAAGCCGGCAGGCGCCACCGAGACGCGCGAATTCCGGGTGTATCGCTGGAACCCGGACGACGGCAAGAATCCGAGCGTCGACACCTATTATGTCGACACCCATGATTGCGGTCCGATGGTGCTGGACGGCCTGATCTGGATCAAGAACCACATCGACCCGACGCTGACCTTCCGCCGCTCCTGCCGCGAAGGCGTCTGCGGCTCCTGCGCGATGAACATCGACGGCCAGAACACGCTGGCCTGCACCAAGTCGATGCACGACGTCGGCGCGGGCGGCGCGGTGAAGGTCAATCCGCTGCCGCACCAGCCGGTGGTGAAGGACCTGGTCCCCGACCTGACCAATTTCTACGCCCAGTATGCCTCGATCGAGCCGTGGCTGAAGACCACGACGCCGACGCCGCAGAAGGAGTGGAGGCAGAGCCACGAGGACCGTGAGAAGCTCGACGGCCTCTACGAGTGCATCCTCTGCGCCTGCTGCTCGACCTCCTGCCCGAGCTACTGGTGGAACAGCGAACGCTTCCTCGGCCCCGCCGCGCTGCTGCAGGCAAACCGCTGGGTCACCGACTCCCGCGACGAAGCGACCGGCGAGCGGCTCGACAATCTCGAGGATCCGTTCCGCCTCTATCGCTGCCACACCATCATGAACTGCGCCAAGGCGTGCCCGAAGGGCCTCAACCCCTCCGAAGCGATCGCCGAGCTCAAGTTCAAGCTGGTCGAACGCCGGATCTGATCTGACACGGCCGCGGCTGGCGCGTCGTCAGCGGCCAGCCGCAGCAGGCCGGATCAGGATATCGGCGCCGACCGCATCGACGCCGGATCGATCGAGGTCGAGCACGACATCGACGATGCTGTGATCGTCCGGATCCATCGTGACGGTGAAGCCGAGATCGCGGCACATCCCAATCATCGTGGTGTTCTCGGTCAGCACCTGGCCGGACAGGCGCTTCAAGCCCTCCGACCGCGCATAGTGGATCAGGAGCTGCATCAGCGCCCAGCCGAGTCCTTTGCCCTTGAGATCGGACTGCAGCAGGATCGCGTATTCGGCATTCTCATACAGCGAATCCGAGTGCAGCCGGACCGCACCCATCATCTCGCCGGTATTCGGATCGAGCGCCACAAAGGCCATCGCGCGCGCATAGTCGAGCTGGGTCAGGCGCGCGATGAAGGCGTGCGAGAATTCCTTCATCGCATGGAAGAAGCGCAGCCTGAGGTCTTCGGCGGTGACGCGCTTGAAGAACTCGCTGACCATCGGCTCATCCTCCGGCCGCATCGGACGCACCGTGACACGCGAGCCGTCGCGCAGCGCAAGCTCGCCCTCCCATTGCGACGGATAGGGCCGCACCGCGAGCCGGGTGTGGCCGGCGAACAGCCGCGCCGGCTTGCGGATCGCGACCCGCGCATCGAGCGCGAGCACGCCGCTCTCGTCCGCCAGCATCGGATTGATGTCGAGCTCGGCGACCTCGGGAATGTCGGCCGCCATCTGCGCCAGCTTGACGAGGGTGAGCGGCACCACATCGGCCGGGACCGCCGGCACATCGCCATAGCCGCCGAGCAGCCGCGAGACGCGGGTGCGTCCGATCAGCTCGCGGGCGAGATTCATGTCGAGCGGCGGCAGCGCCAGCGCCTTGTCGTTGATCACCTCGACCGCGGGGCCGCCACGCCCGAACACGATCACCGGACCGAAGGTTGGATCTTCGGCGATGCCGAGGATCAGTTCGCGCGCCGCGCGCCGCACGATCATCGGCTGGATCGTCACGCCTTGCAGGATGGCATCGGGCCGGGCACTTCGTGCCCGCGCCATGACCGTCCGTGCAGCTTCAACGACGCTGTCTTTCGTGCGCAAGTCGAGGATCACACCGCCGACGTCGGAGGCGTGCCGGATGTCGCGCGAGAACACCCTGACCACGATCGCATGTCCCTCGGCGAGAAACGGCGCCGCCTTCGCGGCGGCGTCCTCGGCGGTCTCGGCGACGAGCGTCGTCACGATCGAAATATGATAGGCCTCGAACAGGGCAACGATCTCGGCCGGATCGAGCCAGGCGCGCCCTTCCGAAAGCGCCTTCACGACAACGTGCCGCGCCGCCGCCGTCTCCGGCGTGAACACGGATGCGACACCCGGCGGGGTTGCGGCGAGCGCGGTCGAGGCCTCGCGATAGCGCACCAGATACATGAAGGCGCGCACCGCATCGTCCTCGGTTGGGAAATGCGGAATGCGCGCCGCCTCGAAGATCGCGCCGGTGCGTTCGTCGGCGCCGACCCAGGCCGCGAGCACCAATGCCGCCACCGCACTCCGCTTCGTCCTGCGGTCGCGCACGCATTGCGCCACCGCCTCGGCAATCCCCTGAGCCGGCGCTACCGCGGTTTCCACATTCGCGACCAGCACCGCGTCGCTGTTGGCATCATCGAGCAGTGCGTTGAGCGCCACCACGTAGCGGTCGGCATCGGCATCGCCCGCGATGTCGACCGGATTGGCGTAGGACCAGCCCGGCGGCAACACCTTGTCGAGCCGTTCGATGGTCTCCGCCGTCAGTGTCGCGGGAACGCCGCCGAGCTCGGCCAGCCGGTCGGTCGCGAGGATGCCGAGCCCGCCGCCATTGGTCAGGATGGCGAGCCGGTTGCCGCGCGGGATGAAGCCGCGGCCGAGCAGCTCGGCGCAATCGAACAGCTGGCGCAGGTCGTAGACGCGAAGCATGCCGGCGCGGCGGAATGCGGCGTCGTAGACCGCATCGGAGCCTGCCAGCGCGCCGGTGTGGGTCGCGGCGGCCTTCGCGCCCTGCGCCATCCGTCCCGACTTGACGATGACGACCGGCTTCAACCGCGCCGCGGCGCGCGCCGCCGACATGAATTTGCGCGCGTCCTTGACGGCTTCGAGGTAGATCAGGATCGCGCTGGTGTGATCGTCGAGCGCGAAATAATCGAGGAGGTCGGCGACGTCGACGTCGAGCTGGTCGCCGATCGACGCAATGCCGGAGAAGCCGAGCCGCCGCTCCGCCGCCCACTCGATCATCGCCGACGCGACCGCGCCGGACTGCGAGATCAGGGCGACATGGCCATCCGACGGCTGATGCGAGGCAAAGCTCGCATTGAGCTTCACACGCGGCACCATGACGCCGAGGCAATTCGGCCCGATCAGGCGCATGCCATGCCGTCGCGCCGTCTGCCCCGCGGTCTCCGCGAGCGAGCCCGCGCCATGGCCAAGACCGGCCGACAGGATCGCCGCACCGGCAACGCCGGCCGAAGCCGCCTCCGCGACGATTTCGGGAACCGCCGCCGCCGGTGCGCTGATGACGACGAGATCCGGAACGAATGGCAGCGACTTCAGGTCGGGGACGGTCGGCGCACCATCGACGTCGGCATAGTTCCGATTGACGACGCCGACGCGGCCGGTGAAGCCGCTCGCCTTGATGTTCCTGAGCACCGCCGCGCCGAGCGACGACGGGCGCGGGCTGCCGCCGACGATTGCGATGCTTCGAGGCGAAAATAGCCGCTCCAGGCCGTACGTCGACATTGCATGGTCTCGCAGGGAACACGCGGAGGCGCCCGCTTCATGCGCCCTCGACCAACTCTACTGCTTCGCTTGGCTGCATGCACCTATCGCAGTTTCGAGTCGAAATGATGAAACTGCGTTGCCGATCAATGCAGGCCGAGTGCCTGCGCGAGGTTGAAGGTCAGGAAGCTTGCGACATAGGCCAGCGCGAGCATGTAGATGAACGTCACCACCATCCACTTCGCGCCGCCGGTCTCGCGGCGGATCACCGCGAGCGTCGAGGCGCATTGCGGGGCGAAGATGTACCAGACCAGCAGCGACAGCGCGGTCGCCAGCGTCCATTTCTGCGCCAGCACCTGACCGATCTGGTCCGCCGCCTCCTTGCCGCCCTCGATCGAATAGACGGTGCCGAGCGCCGCCACCGCGACCTCGCGCGCCGCCATGCCCGGAATCAGCGCCACCGCGATCTGCCAGTTGAAGCCGATCGGCCGCAGCAGCGGCTCGAGCGCATGGCCGATCATCGCCGCAAAGCTGTAATTGATCGCCGGCCCCTCGGCGCCGGCCGGCGCCTGCGGGAACGAGGCCAGGAACCAGATCAGCACCATCATCGACAGGATCGTGGTGCCGGCCCGGTACAGGAACATCTTGGCGCGGGTGAACACGCCGATCGCGATGCTGCGCAGCCGCGGCATCTTGTAATCGGGCAATTCCAGCATGAACGGCGCCGGCGCGTGATCGCGCCACAGGAAGAATTTCGCGATCGCCGAGACCGTCAGCGCGCTGGTGATGCCGGCGGCATAGAGGCCGAACATCACGAGCCCCTGCAGATTGACGAAACCCCACAGCGTGGTCGCCGGAACGAAGGCCGAGATGATCAGCGTATAGACCGGAATGCGCGCCGAGCAGGTCATCAGCGGCGCGATCAGGATCGTGGTCAGGCGGTCGCGGCGGTTGTCGATGACGCGCGTCGCCATGATGCCGGGAATCGCGCAGGCAAAACTCGACAGCAGCGGAATGAAGGCGCGGCCATGCAGCCCCGCGCCGCCCATGATGCGGTCCATCAGGAACGCGGCGCGCGCCATGTAGCCGAAATCTTCCAGGAGCAGGATGAACAGGAAGATGATGATGATCTGCGGCAGGAACACGATCACGCTGCCGACGCCGGAGATCACGCCGTTCTGCAGGAAGCTCTGCAACAGGCTCCAGCTTTCGGGCAGCACGCCGTGGATCAGCTGCCCGAGCGCGGCGAAGCTGTCCGAGAGAAATTCCATCGCCGGCTGCGCCCAGGTGAACACCGCTTGGAACATCACGAACAGGATCACGGCCAGGATCACGAGACCCCAGACCGGATGCAGCACGACCGAATCGATCCGGTTGGTCAGCGTGTCGGGCTTGGTCGGCAGCGTCACCGCCGCGGCGATGATGCGGTCCGCCTCGCGCTGCGCCGCCTTGAGGTCGGCAATCGTCGGCGTCGTCCACTCGCTGGCCGCCGCCTCATGCGACCTCGCCAGGAATTCGTCGGTCCGCTTCAGGAGCTCGTCGATGCCGCCCTTGCGGACCGCGACCGAGGTCACGATCGGTAGCCCCAGCTCCTGCGACATCCGATCGATGTCGATCGTGACACCGCGGCGCCTGGCGATATCGATCATGTTGAGCACCAGCATCATCGGCCGGCCGACGTGCTTCAGCTCGAGCACCAGCCGCAAGGTCAGCCGCAGGTTGGTGGCGTCCGCGACGCAGAGCACGAGATCGGGCACCGCCTCGCCGTCGAAGCGGCCCAGCACGATGTCGCGGGTGATCTCCTCGTCCGGGCTGCGGCCGCGCAACGAATAGGTGCCGGGCAGGTCGAGCACGGTCACGCTGCGGCCCTCCGGCGTGACGAAGCCGCCGGACTTGCGCTCGACCGTGACGCCCGGGTAGTTGGCGACCTTCTGACGGCTGCCGGTCAGGCTGTTGAACAGCGACGTCTTGCCGGTGTTCGGCGCGCCGACCAGCGCCAGGCGCAGGGATGCAGTGGTCATTCGACGATCACAGCCATGGCTTCGCTCCGGCGCAGCGCGATCGTGATGTTGTCGACGCGCACCGCGATCGGGTCCTTTCGGATCGTGCCTTCATGCAGGATTTCCACGCGCGCGCCCTCGACAAATCCCATCTCCACCAGGCGCTGCTCCAGCTCCTGCGGAGACAGCGATGAGCCCGTCACGAGCGCATCGAGCCTGATGATCTTTCCGACAAAACCGCGATCCGCATGTCCGAGCCGGACATCCTGCAAATTATCCCGGGAGCTGTTTGGATCGCCTGTCATGCGGCCTGTTTTTCAGCAGGTAGTCACAGGGTCAAGCGTTTGCCCGTGAGAGGTTTTAGAACTCCTAAAAACAGCGCCCGGAAGCGCCATCCGGGCCGATTTTCCGCTTGACTGCCGGCGAGGCGCTAACGAGGTCGTGATGCCACCGCGCCGCGGCCGCCCGGCGCGGCCCCGGACGCGAGCCGGCTGCGAATTGATCGATCCGGGTTGGTCTCCGGTAACCTTGACCGATCGCGGAATGGCGAACGAGCATCCGCGCCGCGCCCGGCGGCGCCGTTTCGCTTCCTCCCGCGCAACGGTTTGCGTTATGGTTCGCGCGGAGCCGGAGCGCCCGTGCAGACCGCACAACGCAATTCGCTGAGACTGCTGCAATGGATGATGGCCGCCGCGCTGGCCCTTCCGCTGGCGCTGTTCGTTTTTGCCTCCGCAATGTCCTGGATCTCGACCAGCGAGGCCGCCGACCAGGAGATCCAGCGCACGCTCGATGTCGCCCATGAGCACGCGCTGAAGGTGTTCGAGACCATCGATCGCGGCCTGGCCGAGGTCACCGAGGTCGTCCGCGGCATGGGTGATGCCGATATCGGCGCGCGCGAGAAGAGCCTGCACGAGCGGCTGCGGCAGGTCGCCATGGCGCTTCCCCAGGTGAAATCGGTCTGGGTGTTCGACGCCAACGGCCGCGCCCTCGTCAACAGCCTGGTGCAGCCGGCACCCGACGTCGATTTCTCGGACCGGGACTACTTCCGGATCCATGCCCAGGGCGACATCGGCACCTATATCGGCGAGGTGCTGACGCCGCGGCCGCCTTATCTGGGCTCGCGGTTCTTCAGCGTCGGCCGGCGCCGCAACGGCGACGACGGCAGCTTTGCCGGCGTGATCCAGGCCTCCGTGCTTCCGGAATATTTCGAGAATTTCTACGCCAGGATCGGCCGCGAACCCGGCAGCTTCCTGGCGCTGATCCGGACCGACGGCGCCGTGCTGGCGCACTTCCCTGCCGTCAACCACGACGTCCGGTTCGAGCCGAGCGGACCGCTCGGGCGGCAGATCGTCGCCAATCCCGAGGCCGGGACAATGACGATCCGTTCCCCGGCCGACGGCATCGAGCGGCGCATGCGCTATCAGCGGCTGGCGGGATACCCGGTCTATGTCAGTGCCGGCCTCGAAACCTCGGCGATCCAGTCGCGCTGGATGTCGACCATGGCCCAGCACCTGATCTTCGGGATCCCGGCCACCGGCCTGCTGTTCGGCCTGCTCGCGCTCGCCTTCCGGCGAACCCAGCGCCTGCAGGAGGAGGCCAACCGGCGCATCGAGGCCGAGGAGGCGTTGCGGCACGGCCAGCGGCTCGAGGCACTCGGGCAGCTCACCGGCGGCGTCGCGCACGACTTCAACAACCTGCTCACCGTGATCCGCGCGTCGGTCGACATGTTGCGGCGGCCGGACCTGCCGGAGCCGCGGCGGCAGCGCTACATCGATGCGATCTCCAACACCGTCAACCGCGCCGCCAAGCTGACCAACCAGCTGCTTGCATTCGCGCGCCGGCAAACCCTCAAGCCCGAGGTGTTCGACGCCTGCCAGAATGTCCGCACCCTGAGCGAGATGATCGCAACCCTGATCGGCGCGCGCATCGAGATCGCGGCGCAGGTGCCGGACGAGACCTGCCTCGTCAACGCCGATGCCGGCCAGTTCGAGACCGCCATCATCAACATGGCGGTGAACGCGCGCGACGCCATGGACGGCGTCGGCCGGCTCACGATCGCGGTCCGCGCCGTGGACAGACTGCCGTCCGCGACCGGCACGCCGCCGAACTCGCCCGGCCATGTCGCGGTGTCGGTGACCGACACCGGCGTCGGAATTCCGCAGGAGCTGTTCGGCCGCATCTTCGAGCCGTTTTACACCACCAAGGAGGTCGGTCACGGCACCGGCCTCGGCCTGTCCCAGGTGTTCGGCTTCGCCAAGCAGTCCGGCGGCGAGGTGACCGTCACCAGCGAAGTCGGCAAGGGTGCGACATTCACGCTGTATCTGCCGCGCGTCGTCGGCGAGCGTGGCGCGCGGGCGCAGCGCACCGAGGACGCACCCTCGGTCGATCGGACCGGCGCATCGGTTCTGATCGTCGAGGACAATGCCGAGGTCGGAAAGTTTGCCGCCGACACGCTGACCCAGCTCGGCTGCACCTGCGTGCTGGTGGACAACGCCACCCACGCGCTGGAGGAGCTGGCCGTCGACGCTGACCGGTTCGACCTGGTGTTCACCGATGTCGTGATGCCCGGCATGAGCGGCATCGAGCTTGCGGAAGAGATCCGCCGGCAGCGGCTCGATCTGCCGATCGTGCTCGCCTCCGGCTACAGCCAGGTGCTGTCGCAACAGGGCAGCGGCGGCTTCGAACTGCTGCAGAAGCCCTATTCGGCCGAACAGCTCGCGCGCGTGCTGCACAAAGCGACGCGGTCGCGCCGGCTGAGGCGCGATCAGGCGCCGGCGGAGTGAGGTGATTGCGTGGCACATCTCAAGCACGCTGTCGTCCTGGCGAAAGCCAGGACGACAGTGAGGATGAGTCGCAATTCCAGATGTCACACCGCGCGGTGTCATCACCCGCGCATGCGGGTGATCCAGTATTCCAGAGGCGCCAGCGCTTGAGCCGAGAGGCCGCGGCGTACTGGATCGCCCGGTCGAGCCGGGCGATGACAGATGAGGATGAGGACATAGCTCAGCTTTCTCGCGACATAATTTGTCCGAGCTTTGCATCTCGTTTCGCCCTCTCTTGAACAGAGGGCGCAGCTGACCACCGGTCCCAGTGCGGAACCGGGTAATTTGCCTGGCGTTATCGTGCCATGGGCAAAGCTGAGGCAAAATCCCAATCGTCGGACAGGCCGCCGTCGGCCAAAACCGCATCGCGTCGGAAAGCGAGCGCAAAGCCGGCTGATCAAGAGCGCAAGGATCCCGCGGCAAGCGAAGCGGATGAGAAGTCGGAATTTGTCGAGGTGACTGCCGAAGGCGGCGACCATGTCGAACCGCCACCGCCTGAAATCGTCGAACCCGATCCCGAGCTGTCGGCCGAAGAGGCCGAAGAGGCGCGCAAGGACTATTTGCTGACGCGGTTCTGGATCAGCGCGCGCGGCTATTGGGGCCGGAGCGGCGACCGGCTGGCATGGCTGTTCACGATCGGCCTGCTGCTGCTGATCGTCGCCAATGTCGCCGTTCAATACGGCATCAATGTCTGGAATCGCGCGATCTTCGATGCGATCGAGAAGCGCGATTCGGCCAGTGTCTTCCACCTGACCGCCATCTTCTTTCCGCTCGCGATCGGCAGCGTGCTGCTGGGGGTCGCGCAGGTGTTCGGCCGCATGGGCATCCAGCGGCGCTGGCGCGCCTGGCTGACCAACGCCGTCGTGTCGCGCTGGCTGACCAACGGCCGCTACTATCAGCTCAACCTGGTCGACGGTGACCACAAGAATCCGGAGTACCGGATCGCGGAGGATCTGCGGATCGCGACTGATTCTCCGGTGGACTTCATCGCCGGCGTGACGTCGGCGCTGCTCTCGGCCGTCACCTTCATCGTCGTGCTCTGGACCATCGGCGGCGCGCTGACGGTGGCGCTCGGCGGCTCGTCGATCAGCATCCCGGGCTTCCTGGTCATTGCCGCGATCATCTATGCGGCGATCGCGTCGGGCTCGATCACGGCGATCGGCCGCAGCTTCGTGCAGATCTCCGAGGACAAGAACCAGGCGGAAGCGGAATTCCGCTACATCCTGACCCGCGTGCGCGAGAATGGCGAAAGCATCGCGCTGCTCGGCGGCGAAACCGAGGAGCGCGACGGCATCGACAAGACGTTCTCGAACGTGTTGCGGCAATGGGCGCGGCTCGCCGGGCAGCACATGCGCACGACGCTGGTGTCGCAGGGATCGAATCTCATTGCGCCGGTAGTCCCCTTGCTGCTGTGCGCGCCAAAGTTCCTCGACGGCAGCATGTCGCTCGGCCAGGTGATGCAGGCGGCCTCGGCCTTCACCATCGTGCAGACCGCGTTCGGCTGGCTGGTCGACAACTATCCGCGGCTCGCCGACTGGAACGCCTGCGCACGGCGCATCGCCTCGCTGATGATGTCGCTTGACGGGCTTGAACGCGCCGAGACCGGCGACGGCTTCGGTCGCATCGAGCGCGGCGAGACCGCGGGCGAGGCCATGCTGAGCCTCAACGATCTCTCCGTCACGCTGGACGACGGCACCGCCGTGGTCGGCGAGACCGAAGTGGTGATCGAACCGGGCGAGCGGCTATTGGTCGCCGGCGAATCCGGCACCGGCAAGAGCACGCTGGTGCGCGCCATCGCCGGGCTGTGGCCGTGGGGCGGCGGCAGTGTCGGCCTGCACGCGGACCGCCGCCTCTTCATGCTGCCGCAAAAGCCCTACGTGCCCTCGGGCACGCTGCGGCGCGCGGTGGCCTATCCCGGCGCGGCGGAAGACTGGACCATCGATGAGATCAGCCGTGCCCTGCACAAGGTCGGCCTCGACCATCTCAAGGACAAGATCGAGGAGGACGCGCCGTGGGACCAGACCCTGTCCGGCGGCGAGAAACAGCGGCTCGCCTTTGCCCGGCTGCTGCTGCACGCGCCCGACATTGTCGTGCTCGACGAGGCGACGTCCGCGCTCGACGAGAAGAGCCAGGACAAGATGATGGAGATGGTGACGACGGAACTGCCGAAAGCGACCATCGTCAGCGTCGCCCATCGCGTCGAGCTCGAAGCGTTCCATAGCCGCAAGATCGTGCTGGAGCGCCGCAAGGGCGGCGCCAAACTGGTCAGCGACGTCGATCTGATCCCGCGCAAGGGCAAGCGAAGGCTGCTCGGCCGCTTCCTGCGGCAACGGCAGGCAGCGGGCAAGGCGGCGTAACGGGCGTTGGCGCTGCCGTCAAAACCGGCTATGCATGCCGCGCTTTTGACGAGGCCATGCGTGATCCCGAGCAACGACATATCGCCGGCGCCGTTCGGCGCCTTCGCGCCCAACGCGGCGCAGGCCGCCATCATCCGCCTGGCGCATGGCTCAGGACTGAAGCGCGGCGCGTTCCGGCCCTGGCTGTCGAAGCTGGTCAATCTGTTCGGCGCGGGTCCGCTGGACGTGACCTACCAGAGCGCATCGTTCCGCTTCTATCATCAGCAAAGCGCGACCGAGCGCGGCGCGCTGTTCAATCCCGATTACAACCTTGAAGAACTCGCCTTCCTGCGGGCGCATGTCGGCGCGGATGGCACCTTCGTCGATCTCGGCGCCAATGTCGGCACCTATGCGCTGGCGCTGGCGCGCGATGTCGGGCCCGGCGGCAAGGTGATCGCGATCGAGCCGCATCCGGTGACGCATGCACGGCTCAAGTTCAACACCCAGGCCTCCGGCTTTCCGCAGGTGCGCCTGGTTGCGGCGGCCGCTGGCCCGACCGATGGCGAACTGATGATCGAGACCGACGGCGATAATCTCGGCGCCAGCCACATCGTCACCGGCACGCCGACGGGCAAGGCGTTCAAGGTGCCTTCGCTGCGGCTGCAACGCATTCTCGACGAGGCCGGCGCGAGCAAGGTCGACGCGCTCAAGATCGACGTCGAGGGTTTCGAGGACCGCGTGCTGATCGGCTTCTTCCGCGACGCGCCGCAGTCGCTGTGGCCCGGCGCGGTGGTGATCGAGCATCTGTCGAAGGACGAATGGACCGACGACTGCATTGCGGACATGCATGCGCGCGGTTACGTCGAGCAGGGCCGGACGCGGAGCAACACGCTGCTGGTACGGGGTTGACAGCCCTGTCTTCTCCTTCCCCCTGAAAGGGGGAAGGTCGGGATGGGGGTCAGCCCCAGGTAACGGTGCCAGCGGAGAGAGCAGATCCCCACCCGCTTTGCTCTCGCGAGCAAAGCGACCTCCCCTTTTCAAGGGGAGGTGAGGCAACGAGTCTGCGGATGTAAATCCGTAGCCCGGATGAAGCGCAGCGAAATCCGGGACCAGACCATCGGCGGCTGGAGCAGCCCCGGATTGCGCTTCGCTTCATCCGGGCTACGTTTCACCGCCCCTTTGCAAGGGGAGGTGAGACGAGAACGCGGATGCAAATGCATCACAACAAGGGAGGCTCGCGATGATCGACCATATCGGCTTTTCTGTCTCCGACTATCAACGCGCGAAGGCGTTCTACCAGACGGCGCTGGCGCCGCTCGGCTACGGCCTGATCATGGAAGTACCCGCTGAGGTGACCGGGCACGCGCCTGCGGCGGGTTTCGGCGCCGACGGCCAGCCGGACTTCTGGATCGGCGGCGAAGGCGCGATGAACAAGCCGGTGCATATCGCCATCACGGCCAAGGACCGCGCCACCGTCGATGCCTTCTACAAGGCTGCGATGGCGGCCGGCGGCCGCGACAACGGCGCGCCCGGCATTCGCGCGCATTATCACCCGAACTATTACGGCGCATTCGTGCTCGATCCCGACGGCCACAATATCGAGGCGGTCTGTCACACGCCCGGGTGAAACATCGGAACGCCGCGGCGCGCGATCCGTTGTCGCTGCGAACTTCGATGGAGCGATCAATGCGCGCGACGCGATCTGGCATCGGCAACCGCCGCGGGGTCTCGACATGATGCCGATCGAGCCCCCGGAGATTCCGCCGACGACGCCGGGCACCCCGAGCGAACCGCCGCCGGGAATTCCACCCGGCAATCCGCGTCCCGAGATTCCGGAGCCGGTGCGCGAACCCGGCGAGCCGCCGCGACCGGACGAGTTGCCCGGCAAGACACCTGACGAATCACCGGTGCGCGGGCCGCCAGGACCGTCCGGCCCACCGCCTGCGACAGATCGACTCGCCGGCCGGTGAGCCACTCTTGCGCCTTGGTTCCACGTCGATTGCATATGTGTCGGTGCGTTTCTTCTGAACGCGCGGTGAACAATCGCACATGCAACCCGTTATAATGTCGAAATAAACTTCGCCGATGATTCGTGGCTCGCCACAATCCGGCCTAACGGCTGGCGGTTCATCGTCCTGCCGAATTGTTCGGTTCTCACTTTGCTTTCCTGCCCAGACTTTCCGCCGGGGACTCCTAGACAATGACAAAGCTTCGTTTCGTGCTGCTTGCCACGACTGCGCTGACGGTGATGCAGTTCGCCACCTCAGCGTCGCACGCCCAAACTTCGCCTCTGGTCGTCGCACAGGCGCAGCAGAAGGAAGAAACCGGACCTGACGGAAAGCCGAAGGCGCGGCCGGCGCCGGGCGCGCCGGGTGCTCCTGCACGTCCGGCACCGCCGGCGGCCGCGCCGCACCCGCAGGCGCCACCTCCCGCCGCGGCACCGGCACATCCTGCTCCGCCGCCGGCCGCAGCGCCCGCGAAGCCGACCCCGCCTGCAGCACCTGCGCGGCCCGAGCCGCCCGCAGCTGCACCGGCAAAGCCGACGCCGCCTCCGGCAGCCGCACCGCATCCGGCGCCGCCGCCGGCTCCCGCACGGCCCGAGCCGCCTGCCGCGCGCCCGACGACGCCTCCGCCGTCTGCTGCTCCTGCGCATCCCACACCGCCGCCGCCCGCGGCCGCGCCCGCGAAGCCATCGCCGGCACCGGCACGGCCGGAGCCGCCCGCAGCGGCGCCTGCGAAGCCGACCCCGCCACCGCCGGCGGCCGCCCCCGCACATCCGACGCCGACTCCACCGCCGCCGGCCGCAGCACCGCAGCGACCGGGCACGCCGCCGCCTGGCGCAGGACCCGCGCACCCGACGCCAACGCCCGGCGCCACGCCGAACGCCGCGCCGGCAGCACGCCCCGGCACCCCGCCCGCGGCGGCAACGCCGACACCGACGCCCGCAACGCCGGGAGCTCCGACAACGGCACCGGCCGAACGCCGCCCTGGTGATCGTCCGGGTGGCGAACGCGGTGAACGTCCTGGCGGCGCCAAGCAACCGCCGGGCACCCCGCCCGCGGCGACGTCAACGCCCACGCCTTCGACAACGACAACGCCGCCGGCAGCAGGGGCACGACCGGGCACACCGCCCGCCGCGACAGCTCCCGGTGCGACACCGACCCCGACACCTCCGGCAGCCGGCGCACAGCCCGCGCGTCCAGGTACCCCGTCTGCCGCGACGCCTCCGGCACCCGGCGCGACGCCGACGCCACCGGCGCCAGGTCAGCAGGGACGTCCGGCGACACCGCCCGGAACACCGGCAACCCCGGGCGCGGCAATGGGCGCGCCCGGCGCGACCCCGGCTCCGGGTCAGCCGGCAGCACGTCCGGGCGTCGCGCCCGGCGTATCGCCAGCCCAGGGAGCAGCCATGGGCGCGCCGGCACCGTCGGTCGTCCCCGGTTCGGCCGCCGCAACGCCGCCGCCCGGCCGCGCGCAATACGCGCCGCCAACGGTTGCGCCCGCCTTCCGCGCCGCGCCTGCCGTCGCAGCACCGCTGCCGCCGCCGCCGCGCCATGACAACATCAAGCCGCTCGCGATCGGCGCCGCGGTCGGTGCCGGCGTGGTTGCCGGAGCCATCATCGGCGGCAGCATCGCCGACCTGCACAGCCAGCGGCAGGAGGTCGTCGAGGGCGGCCGCACCATCTACACCGAGCCGGACCGCGTCATCATCCGCGATCCGGGCGGCCAGGCCTATGTCCGCGGCGACGACGTCTATCGTTTCCGCTACGGCGCGCGCGATATCCGCACCGAGACGATCGGCGGCGAGACGCGGACGGTGGTGGTTCGTCCCGACGGCAGCGAGATCATCACGGTGGTCGGGTCCGACGGCCAGATGCTGCGCCGGATCCGCAGGGACACTGGCGGACGCGAGGTCGTCATCATCGACAACAGCTATCGCGATCCGCGGGCGGTCGGCGGCTTCTATGTCGACGCGCCACCGCCGGTGGTCAACATTCCCTACGATCGCTACATCGTCGACGCTCAGGACGCGTCGCCCGACGTGATCTACGAGACCATGGAGGCACCGCCGGTGCAGCGGATCGAACGGCGCTACTCGCTCGACGAGATCCGCTACAGCCCCAATGTCCGCATGCAGATGCCGAGCATCGACGTCAACACGATCAATTTCGACTCCGGATCGTGGACCGTCCCGCCAGACCAGGCTGCGCGGCTGCAGGTGATCGCCGACGGTCTCAATCGGGCCATCCAGCGCAATCCGCGCGAGGTGTTCCTGATCGAGGGCCATACGGATGCGACCGGCAACGACACCGACAATCTGTCGCTGTCGGACCGCCGTGCGCAATCCGCCGCCGAGCTCTTGACGCAGCAGTTCGGCGTGCCGGCGGAGAACCTGACCTCGCAGGGTTACGGCTCGCAATATCTGAAGGAGCAGACCGACGGACCGAGCCGCATCAACCGGCGCGTCACCGTCCGCCGCATCACCCCGCTGCTCAACGGCGGCACCGCCTCCGCCGCCCCGCCGCGCTGAGCCGGCGCGACATCACGCGACGAAATGGCCGGGAGCGATCCCGGCCATTTTTGTTTCTTCTCCTTCCCCCTGAAAGGGGGAAGGTCGGGATGGGGGTCAGCCGCAGGCAACACTGTTTGCGGAGAGAGCAGATCCCCACCCGCTTTGCTCTGACGAGCAAAGCGACCTCCCCTTTTCAAGGGGAGGTTGGAGAAGCGTCGCCCCCGCAAGCGGGAGAGGTACAGCGGGCCTGCTGATCGACCCAATCTCATCATTCGTTACTTCTCCGCCCCCAGTCCCAGCGCCTCGACCATCACGCGGAATACCTCGGTGTTGTCCATCGAGCCGTGGACGCGCTCGCTGCCCGGGCCGGTCGCGGTGAGGATGACATCCTCGCCGGAATGCACGCTGGCGCCGATCATCGCCGGCAGATTGCCGAAGCGCAGCACGACGCCGGGGACATCCTTGTACCTGTCATTGGCCTTGAACGTGTCGGGCTGGTCGCCCTTCACGGTCGGCTCGTTCGGATCGTCGAGTTTCGGGCGGAACGTCTCGTAGTGATCCGGCAGGCTGGCGGAGAAGATCGCAAGCCGCCGGCTGACATCGACGCGTGACGGATAACCCTCGGCGTCCGGCGCCGGATAATTCGGAAACCCGGCTTTCTCGTAGACGCCGACGCGCTCGCGCAGCGGCACGTTGGGTGTCGCCGCCATGTCGTCATTGATGGTGCCGACCAGGCTGTTCGGATGGTTGTGGTCGGCCACGACCAGGATCAGCGTGTCGTCGTTGCGCGCTTTCGCCCAGGCCTTTGCCAGCCGCACCGCATTGTCGAGCATGATGGTGTCGTAGACCGCGCGCTCCATATCGAGCAGATGGGCGTATTTGTCGATCAGGCCGGACTCGACCATCAGGAAGAAACCGGCCTCGTGCTTCGACAGCACCGTGAGCGCGGCCTGAACCTGCTCGGTCAGGTCCGGCTGCTCGGGGAATTTCCTGACGCCACCGCCCCTCAGGAACTTGCGGTCGAGCGCGCCGTCCATGTTGCCGGCGGCGAACAGGCCGAGCAGTTGGCGGGCGTCGGGCTTCGCCGCCAGCGCGTTCAGCTCGCTTGCGGTGGTCGCGACCGGATAGCCGGCGTCGCGGAAGCGCGCCAGATAATCGATATCGTCCTTGCGTTTCGACCCGGACGTGGATTGCGGCAGGAAGTTCGCGGAGCCGCCGCCCATTAGCACGTCGGGCTTCGCGTCGAAATATTGCGCGACGATCGCGTCATAGGCGGCGCGGCGGCGGGTATGCGCAACCATCGCCGCCGGGGTCGCATCCTCGACCTCGGTGTTGGTGACGATGCCGACGGCGAGGCCCGCCCGGCGCTTGACGAGGCTCGCGATGGTCTCGACCTTGGGATCGTCGAGCGGATCGGGCGTGCGGTCGGCGTAGACGCCGAGCGCATTGACCGCGGCCTTGTGGCCGGTGGCGTAGGCGCTCGCGGCGTTCGCCGAATCGGTGATGATCGAGTCCGAGCCCGCGGTCGCGACCAGCGCCATATGCGGCATGTCGTCGATCGCGAGCTTGCCGCGGCTCTTGCCCTCCGCAATTCCCTTGGAAAGGATTCGCGCGGCGACGCGATGCGACGGCGACATCCCGTCGCCGATGAACAGGATCACGTTCCTGGCCTTGCGTGCCCCGGTGTCGTAGACGGTCCAGGTCACCTTCCGGCTCTGCGTGCCGTCGCTGACTTCGACGGCGACCTGCCCGGGCTTGGCGAGCGAGACATCGCGCAGCAACAGCGCCGACTGCTCCCGGCCGGCCTCGCGCGCGGTGAATGTGCCGCCCTGGCCGAATACCGCGGCATAATCCGCGCCGTTCAGCGTGACCTTGAGCTTGGCTTGATCGACCAGCCCCGGAAGCTCGACCTTGAAGTCGAATTTGGCGCCGACGAGGATATCGGCGCGATCGATCGGATAGATCGTCTGGGCGAACGCCGGCGCTGCCGACAACGCCAGCGTGACGGCCATACCGGCAACTTGCTTGATCATGATCGATGCTCCGCCCTTACGCATCATGCGCATCGGAGCGGAGGCTAGTTGCGGCGGATGACGGCGCAATGAGGCGCGCCGGGGCGTATTGCCGCAAGGCCGGCGCGATTTCAGCGCGCCATCTGCTGCGGATCGTAGAAGAAGCGCTCCTCGACCAGCTCCTCGCCCCGCCAGGTCTGCCAAGCGACCTCCTCCATGCTGCGCACCTTGCCGTCCTTGCCGGTGAATTCGAAGCGCCAGCAGATCGCCGAATGATCGCCGTCGAGCAGGAGCGGCCCGAGCCGCGTGGTCTTGACGCCGGCGACCGCGGCCAGCACCGCCGCCTCGCGCGCTGCCAGTGCCTCGCGGCCGACCCGCCACTGGCCGTCATTCTCCTGGGTGCGGGCATCGTCTGAATAGAAGTTCCTGATCGCGCCGACATGGTCGTTGGATTCCACCGTGTCAGCGAAGGCTTGCAACGTCCTAAGCGAGGGCATGGGCACTCTCCAGTTACAGACTGATAGTCGGTATTTATCGACTGGCAGTCGGTAAGTCAATTGGCTTGCGCCTGGAACTGGGATAGAGATGCGCCATGGCAACCCAGGCCGAGCGGCGCGAGAAAACCAGAGCCGCCATCGTCAAGGCGGCGCGGCGCATTTTTGGCGAGCGCGGCTTTGCCGCTGCGACGATGGACGACATCGCCGCTGGAGCGCGCGTCGCCAAGGGCGCGGTCTATCATCACTTCGCGACCAAGGAGGCGGTGTTCGAGGCCGTGTTCGAGCAGGTGTCAATCGACCTCGTCGCCGATCTCGATCGCATCTCGCGCGCCGAGAACGATCCGCTGGCGGCGATGGCGGCGGGCACGCAAGGCTATTTCGCGGCGTGCTCGAAGGGCCCGACCGGCCAGATCATCTTGCGCGATGGTCCCGCCGTGCTCGGCTGGGAGCGCTGGCGCGAGATCGACGCCAAACATTTCGGCGGCAAGTTTCCACGCGCGCTAACTGCTGCGATGGACGCCGGTGTGATCGCCAGGCAACCGATCGAGCCGCTGGCACGGCTGCTGCTCGGCGCGGTGACGGAGGCGGCGGTCGCGGTTTCCGCGGGGCCGGATATCGGCAAGACCGGCACCGATTACGCGCGCGCGTTCCGCTCGCTGCTGGATGCGCTCAGGGTGAAGTAGGCCGATATCCATCCCCGGGTCGTCCCTGCGAAAGCAGGGACCCATAACCACAGGGAGGAGTCGTGGAAACGCGCTGGAGCACCAGCGTACTTCATAACCACGGCCTGTGGTTATGGGTCCCGGGTCGCGCTTCGCTTGCCCGGGACGACGAGGCGAGAGGGTGCCGCCTCAGTCCTTGTCGTTCTCGAGCTGGAAGATCTGCGCGCCTTCGCCGCTCGAGATGAGGCCGGTCTTGTTGTAGAGACCGAGCTTGGCACGGGTGTCTGATATGTCGAGGTTGCGCATCGTCAGTTGGCCGATGCGGTCGGCCGGCGTGAAGGCGGCGTCCTCGACCTTCTCCATGCTGAGCCGTTCCGGCGCATAGGTCAGGTTCGGGCTCTCGGTGTTGAGGATGGAGTAGTCGTTGCCGCGGCGCAGCTCGAGCGTCACCTCGCCGGTGACGGCGCGCGCCACCCAGCGCTGCGCGGTCTCGCGCAGCATCAAGGCCTGCGAATCGAACCAGCGGCCCTGATAGAGCAGGCGGCCGAGCCGCATGCCGCTGATGCGGTACTGCTCGATCGTATCCTCGTTATGAATGCCGGTGACGAGACGCTCATAGGCGATGTGCAGCAGCGCCATGCCCGGCGCCTCGTAGATGCCGCGGCTCTTGGCCTCGATGATCCGGTTCTCGATCTGGTCGCTCATGCCGAGGCCGTGGCGGCCGCCGATCGCATTGGCCTCGAGGAACAGCGCGACCGGATCGGCGAACGTCTTGCCGTTCAGCGCGACCGGCTGGCCTTCCTCGAAGCGCACCACGACCTTCTCAGCCTTGACGTCGCAATCGGCGCGCCAGAACGGCACGCCCATGATCGGGTTGACGATGGTGATGCCGCTCGCAAGGCTCTCGAGATCCTTGGCCTCATGCGTCGCGCCGAGCAGATTGCTGTCGGTCGAATAGGCCTTCTCCGCGCTCATCTTGTAGGCGAAGCCCTGCGCGGTCATGAACGCCGACATCTCGGCGCGGCCGCCGAGCTCGTCGATGAACTGCTGGTCGAGCCAGGGCTTGTAAATGCGCAGGCTCGGGTTGGTCAGCAGGCCGTAGCGATAGAAGCGCTCGATATCGTTGCCCTTGTAGGTCGAGCCGTCGCCCCAGATGTTGACGCCATCCTCCTGCATCGCCGCGACCAGCATCGTGCCGGTCACCGCGCGGCCGAGCGGCGTGGTGTTGAAATAGGTGATGCCGCCGGTCGAGATGTGGAACGCGCCGGACTGGATCGCGGCGATGCCTTCATGGACCAGCTGGGTGCGGCAATCGACCAGGCGGGCCTTCTCGGCGCCGAAATCCATCGCCTTGCGCGGGATCGCGTCGTAGTCGGCCTCGTCGGGCTGACCGAGATTGGCGGTATAGGCGAAGACCTTGGCGCCCTTCAGCTTCATCCAGAGCAGCGCCGCTGAGGTGTCGAGCCCGCCCGAGAACGCGATGCCGACTTTTTCGCCGGTGGGCAGGCTTTTCAGAATCGTACTCATGGGACGGTCCAATCGGTCGAAAATCGAAGTCGATGATGTTTCAGGGGTGGCGATATCAAATTTCGGCAGGCGGGGCACGCCTTTAATCAGGCCCCAAATCAGGCCTCGGGCTGGCTGGACGCCGCCTTGCCGCCGCGGCGCCAGCGCTGCATCAGCCGGTAGCCGGGCATTGCGAGCCGCGTCAGCGCGGCATCGACCTGGGCGTCGGTCAGCCGGGTCGCTGCCCAGCGGTAGATCAGCGCGTAGAACAGCCAGACCGTGAAGAACGACACCAGGCCCGCGATCGCCACGTCCGTGAAGAAATGGCCACCGAAGGCCATTCGCAGCCCGCTGGTGACGATGCCGAACACGGTGGCCCCGGCAAAGGCCAGCGGCCGCCACACGGGCGGCGTCAGCGCCGCCGGTGCATAGGTCCAGAACGCGGTGGCGCCCTCGCCGGAGAAGAACGAGCAGTTGCGCGGGCAGCCGCCGCGCGGGTCCCACCACGGCATGAATTGCAGGTCGCCGCCGAACTGCGTCACGAACACCGGCCGCGGCCGGCCCCAATAATTCTTGAAGGTGAAATTGGTGAGCACGCCGGCCGAGAGCAGCATCGTGGTGAGCAGGAACACCGCGGCGCGGCCGGACATCAGCATCGGCCGGTCCGGCCGGATGAATTTCCAGACGATGGTCACGATCGCCGGCAGCACCAGCGCCCAGGCGATCCACATCGCCGCATCGCGCGCAAACGACGCCACCGCGTCGAGCTTCAGCGGGAAGGTTTTCTGCGCCACATCGTAGAACAGCGCCGCCAGCTTCAGGTCGAGCTCGGGATAGATCCCGAACAGGATGCCGACGATGAGCGCCAGCGCCAGCGCGATGAAAAGTCCGGTCCGGTTCATGCCGCGCGGTTTAGCCGAGGCTGCGGGGCATGGGAAGCATCACGGCCGCGGCGATTGCGACGGCAAGGGCGGGGGCGGCGGCAAGGGACGCGGCGGCTCGCGCCAGGCGCCGGCGGTGCGGCCGGCGATCAGCCAGTAGACCAGGCCCGCGACGATGCCGGCGCCGGTCATGATCTCCATGTGCCGGCGCACTATGCCGTGGAATTGCATCATATCGGGATCGAACGGAACCAGGCCGAGATAGCAGGCCGCGCCGACGATGGCGCCGCCGACGGCGTAGGCCAGTACGCTGCGGATGAAGAACGCCTCGGTGATCAGCACCACGATCAGCGCCGGCAACAATGCGAAGCCTGATATGAAGATGAAACCGAAGCCGAGCACGACGTTGATAGCGCTCTGGTCGATCTGCCCGCCGAAATCGCTGATCTCGGGATACAGCACCGCGACGACCACGATGATCCCTGCCACGAAGCAGGCCATCAGGAAGCCGAACGCGACGACGAACAGGCGGCCGATCAAGGCCATTGGATTCTCATTTGAGTGGGCATGATCTGGTCCGAAAACCGGACTCCACTTTTCGGGATTATGCCCTAGTCCGTCATCGCCATCGCGCGCAGCGCCTGGCGCTCGCGGGCGGAGAGCTTTTCGGTCTCCGACTTGAGCTGGCCGCAGGCGGCGAGGATGTCGCGGCCGCGCGGCGTGCGCACCGGCGAGGAATAGCCGGCGTTGAAGATGTATTCGGAGAATTTCTCGATCTGCTCCCAGTCCGAGCATTCATAGGCGGTGCCCGGCCACGGATTGAACGGGATCAGGTTGATCTTCGCCGGAATGCCCTTCAGCAGCTTCACCAGGAGTTTTGCGTCATCGAGCGAATCGTTGACGCCCTTGAGCATGACATATTCGAAGGTGATGCGCCGGGCGTTGGAGGCGCCGGGATAATCGCGGCAGGCCTGCAGCAATTCCTTGATCGGATATTTGCGGTTCAGCGGCACCAGCTCGTTGCGCAGCTCGTCGCGTACCGCATGCAGCGAGATCGCAAGCATCACGCCGATCTCGTCGCCGGTGCGCTGGATGTTCGGTACCACGCCCGAGGTCGACAGCGTGATGCGGCGGCGGGAAATGCCGATGCCCTCATTGTCGGCGACGATCAGCAGCGCATCGCGCACCGCGTCGAAATTGTAGAGCGGCTCGCCCATCCCCATCATCACGATGTTGGTGACGCGGCGTGTGCCGTCCTCACGGTCGGCCCAGTCGTTCAGCCGGTCGCGCGCCACCATCACCTGGCCGGCGATCTCGCCGGCGGTGAGGTTGCGCACCAGCCGCTGCGTGCCGGTGTGGCAGAACGCGCAGTTCAGCGTGCAGCCGACCTGCGAGGAAACGCAGAGCGTGCCGCGATCGGTCTCGGGGATGTAGACGCACTCGACCTCGTGCGGCCGCTCGACCTTGTCGCCGCTCGGCAACCGCAGCAGCCATTTGCGGGTGCCGTCATTGGAGATCTGCTCGGCGACCACTTCGGGACGGTCGACGGTAAAATGCTTTTCGAGTTCGGCGCGCATGTCCTTCGAGACGTTGGTCATCTCGGCAAAGTTCTTGGCGCCGCGGAAATACATCCAGTTCCAGAGCTGTTGGGTGCGCATCTTGCGCTGGCCGGCCTGCACCCCGATCTCGCCCAGGCGATCGGCGATCTCGGCGCGCGACAGCCCGATCAGCGACGGCTTGGCCGGCGGCACATAGGTCTCGAGCGGAACCTTCTCGACCAGCGCGCTGGCGCCGGAGACGGCATGGGTGGTCACGGTGTCGGTCATGAAACCTCAAATAGGCCTTCCAGCCGGTGCTGGAAAGCCACCAAATACCTCGATTTTAGGCCTTAGGCCGGCTCTCTAGCGCCGGCAGTCCTGCCCGAGCCGGTCGAGCGCCTGCGCCAGGCCCTTCAGCGAGAAGGTGTCTGTCGTCTCGGTGCCCTTGGCCGAGACGGCTTTTACCGTCAGTTCGGCCGATTTGCGCATGGATTCCACCATCCGCTCCTCTTCGGCCGCATTCTTGATCCAGAGGCCGTCGCCCTGCGTGTACATCGCATAGGTCCCGCCGCCGACCTGAACGGTCGATTCGGAGCCCGGCTTCACCGTGTAGCCGATCATGATCGAAACTTCGTTGACGACCTTCTCCGCCGGACGGGTGGAGATGAAGGCATAGGCCGGATCGCGCGGCCGGTTCGCCGGATTGGTCTTCGACGAGGACGGCTTGGCGAGCGCAAAGCACACCTTTTTGCCGTTGGGCGATGCCGTGTACGCGCCCCAGGTCCCGAATTGGCCGATCAGCGTCGGCTCCGCACCGCCGGCCGCAGCCGCCGCGGCCGAAGGCGCCGGCTTGGCTGCTTCCTTTGCGGTATCTTTCTTGGGCGCAGCCTGCACCGGCGCGAGGGTGATGAACCCGCACAGGATACAAGCAACCAGTGATGTCAGAATCTGCCGCACGGCCAACTGGTTCCCCCATCATTGTGACTGCAAGATGGCCCGGCGATTCCCCTCCGCCGGCTCGGATGGATAACCGGGAAACGCTTTTTTGGGAAGGCAGTTAGGCCGAAAGACGAACGCCGCTCACCGTCGCGCGCGTTTCGCGACGCGTTATCACTTGGCGCGCGCAGCGCGCTGCTTCTCCCACTGTGCATCGGTCCATTGCAGCAGGTCTTCGGCACCGGAACTGCGCAAGTGCGAGCCGCCATCCTGCACCACCATCTCGCCGTTGATGTAGCCGGCCTGATCCGAGATCAGGAAGGTCGCGAGATTGGCGAGCTCCGCATGCTCGCCGGCGCGGCCGAGCGGATTGCGATGCGCCCAGCTCTCGCCGCGCCCTTCGGGACGCAACTGTCCGGTCGCACCTGCGGTCGGAAACGCGCCGGGCGCGATCGCGACGGTGCGGATGCCCTTCGGGCCCCACTCCACCGCAAGGCTCTTGGTCATCGCCAGCACCGCGGTCTTGGCCATCGAGGACGGCACCGTGAACGCGCGGCCGGTGATGGTCGAGGTCGACAGGATCGAGAGCACCACGCCCTTGTGCTTGCCGTCGATCCAGCGGCGGCCGGCGGCGAGCGTGCAATACATCGTGCCATGCAGTGTCGGCGCGAGGATCGCGTCCGCCGCGCGGAATGACAAATGTTCGCTCTGCGCAATAAAGGTTGCGGCAGCATTGTTGACGAGAACGTCGATCGGCGCGTCCTGCCAGACCTGATCCATCATCGCTTCGACCGCCGCGCCGTCGCGGATATCGCAGCGCGCGGTGGAAACCTTGGCGCCGAGCTCGCTGCGGAATTTTGCTGCGGTTTCCTCCAGCAGCCCCTCGCGCCGCCCGCAGATGATCAGTTCGGCGCCGAGTTCGGCGAAGCGGTGGCCCATCGCCGCGCCGAGGCCGGAGCCGCCGCCGGTGATCAGGATGCGCTTTTTCGCTAGCAGGCCTTTTTCAAACATAGTTTGATCCCTCCGCACTGTATTGTCGCTCCGCCGCAAATCCGGCATGAAGCTTGTAGTCCAAGATCTTGCAGCTCTTTCTGCGTCCGAAACTCAGGTGTGTCCATGAAAGCCATCCTCTGCTCGCAATACTGTCAACCCGACGATCTCGTGCTGGCTGACGTGCCCGATCCGGTGGCGGGTCCCGGCGAAGCCGTGATCGCGATCAAGGCGGCGGCGCTGAATTTCTTCGACATCCTGATGATCCAGGGCAAGTACCAGATCAAGCCGCCGTTCCCGTTCTCGCCGGCCGCCGAAGTTGCCGGCGTAATCGAAAGCGTCGGCGCAGGCGTCACTGACCTGAAGGTCGGCGATCGCGTCGTCGCTTCCTGCGGCCACAACGGCGCGCGCGACAAGATCGCGCTGCCGGCGAATTCGATCGTGAAGATTCCCGACAATCTCGATTACGACCGCGCCGCCGGCATCATCATCATCTACGGCACCGCGCTGCATGCGCTGGAAGATCGCGCAAGCCCGAAGCCGGGCGAGACGCTCGCGGTGCTCGGCGCCGCCGGTGGCACCGGCCTTGCTGCGTGCGAGCTCGGCAAACTGATGGGGTTGAAGGTGATTGCCTGCGCCTCGTCGGACGAGAAGCTGGCATTCGCCAAGCAACACGGCGCCGAGCTGACGCTGAACTATGCGAAGGAAGATCTCAAGGAAGGCCTGCGCAAGCTGACCGACGGCAAGGGCGCCGACATCGTGTTCGATCCGGTCGGCGGCGCCTATGCCGAAGCCGCGCTGCGCTCGACCGCGTGGGAAGGCCGCTTCCTGGTGATCGGCTTTGCCGCCGGCGACATTCCGAAGATCCCGCTCAACCTCGCGCTGCTGAAGGGCTGCGATATCCGCGGCGTGTTCTGGGGCGCCTGGGCGCGGCAGAACCCGGACAAGAACCGCAAGAACCTCGAGAAGCTCGTGCAGTGGACCGCGGAAGGCAAGATCTCCTCGCATGTCGACCGCACCTTCCCGCTGTCGCAGACCGCGGAAGCCCTGAAGGTGCTCGCCGGCCGCAAGGCGATGGGCAAGGTGATCCTGCACCCGGGAAGCTGAGGACAGTCGACCGCGCACCTTAACTATCACCGTCACCCTGAGGAGCGCGCTCTCGCGCGCGTCTCGAAGGGTCGACGGCCCGACTGGTGGCCGTGCATCCTTCGAGGCTCGCTTCCGCTCGCACCTCAGGATGACGGATCGAGAAAGTTCGTAGTCCGGATGGAGCGCAGCGAAATCCGGGATGCATCATAACCTCCCCTTGAAAAGGGGAGGTCGCTTTGCTCGCAGAGCAAAGCGGGTGGGGATCTGCTCTCTCCACTTACAGCGGCGTCTGCGGCTGACCCCCATCCCGACCTTCCCCCTTTCAGGGGGAGGAGAACGCAGACCTCACTCCTCAGTCGGCACTCCACGCTTCAGCGCTGCGCGCGCAACGCGAGCAAACCTTGTGAACTTCCTCTGAATTGGCGCGCGCTGCCGCAATCAAACCCAAATTTCTCCCGATTCGCAGCGACCGAGGCCGCTTTTTGGGCCCAATCGCAAGGCGATTAAGGACCCGTAACGGGCGCTCAGGTACCCCAATAAGAATAACAACCAGACACCAGAGATGCCCGATTGTTGCGTCATAGTAACGGGGAAGCGTCATCATGGTGGGGAATTCAGGACACGTTCACGGCAACGATCCGCCGCGCGGCGCAGTCAACGCAGATATCAACGATCCCGGATTTGCGCATTATCGCTACCGACGATCGCATCGGGCAGGCATCGACTTCGGCGCGGACGAACCAGCTCCGCTCTTTCTCTCAAGCCAAATTGACGAGTACGACGCGGATTGGGAAAGGCGCACGACGATTCCGCGTTCGCGCCTTCGCATCGGCCTGCTGACAGCTTCGGCCGTCGCGGCTGTCGCGGCGGCGGTCTTCGCGCTGTTGTCCGCCGGCGTCACGCGCGACACGATCCTGAGCGCCAAGGCCTTATTGGTCGGCGTTTCGCCAGTCGGGGTCCGGGCGGACCTTGCTGAGGCTGTTCGCGCCGTGGCAACGCCAGCATCACCCGCCATCGCGAGCCAGCCGTCGCGCGCTGAGATCGCGGCCGCCTATCAGGAAGCGATTCAGAGCCAAATCGTCGCGGTCGAAGTACCCGCTGCTGCGCCGGTCGAGCCATTACCGGCGGCGCCACAGGCAAGACGCCTCGATCCGGATGCGGTCGCGGCGCTTCTGAAGCGCGCCAACAGCCTGCTTGCGATCGGCGACATCGTATCGGCGCGACTCCTGCTCGAGCGGGCCGCGGATGCGCAGGACGCGGACGCGGCGCTGTTGCTGGCGCGCACCTACGACCCCGACGTGCTGGGGACTTTGGACAAGCGGAGCATCACGCCCGATCCGGAGACCGCGCGCCTCTGGTATCGCAAGGCCGCCGAACTCGGCTCGCAGTCCGCGCAGCAGCGCCTCGCGCAAATGCAGAACTAAGCTCATCTCGAGGGACACATGCGACGCTTGTTTGGATTGGTACTATGCACAGGCATGATGATTTGCGGCCTGGCGGCACGGGCCGAGCAGACCGAATTCGACCCGGCCAAGGTCAGCGACAGCCTGAAGGCGATCTTTCAGTTCGGCTCCGTAAGCACCAAGCAGAGCCTCAACGCCAACACGGTCACGCTGATCTCGGGTACGATCGGCGGCACCTATGTTCAGTTCGGCGCCGATCTCGCCTCCGTGCTCGACGATGGCAATAAGTTGCGCATCCTGCCGATCATCGGCCGCGGCTCGGTGCAGAGCGTCGCCGACATACTGTTTCTGCAGGGTGTCGATCTCGGCATCGTTCGATCTGACACGCTCGACTATCTCGAGCGGAAGGGCATCGCGAAAGACATCAAGAAACAGTTCACATACGTGACCAAGCTCTATAACGAAGAGATGCACGTGATCGCGTCGAAATCGATCCGTAATCTCAGGGAGCTTGAAGGCAAGACCGTCAGCGTCGACCTTCCCAATGGCGGCACCTTCGTCACTGCACTGACCGTGTTCGAGCGGCTCGGAATGAAGCCGAAGGTCGTCTATATCGAGCAGCGCATCGCCTTGGAGAAACTGAAGGCCGGCGAAATCGACGCGGTGATCGTCTGCGGCGGCAAGCCTTACAAGTCCGTGAGCGGCTTCAAGGACGACCGGTTCCACCTGGTGCCGGTCAACTACGAGAAACCGTTGCAGGACGACTATCTGCCGGCGAGCCTGTCGGCCAAGGACTATCCCAACCTGATTTCGGGCGAGGAGCGCGTTGACACGATCGCCGTTCCTGCCGTGCTTGCGGCCTACAACTGGGCACCGAAGACGGAGCGCTACAACAAGCTGGCCAATTTCGTGGATGCGTTCTTCACAAAATTTCCGACGTTCCAGAATCCGCCGTTCCATCCGAAGTGGCGGGAGGTCTCGCTGTCGGCGCCACTGCCGGGCTGGCAACGCCTGCCGGTAGCCCAGCAATGGCTGGACCGCCACGGCGTCGAAGCTGCCACGCGCACCCGTTTCGATGAATTCCTGAAGCAGAGCCCGGCGGCGACGCGCTTGCAGAGCGACGCCGACAAGGAGGTGCTGTTCAAGCAGTTCCGGGCGTGGGAAGCGGAAAACAACTCTCGTGCCCAACTGCGCGCCGGCGAGAAACGCTAGACTCCTCGGACCCGGATCGGGCGCAGCGAAACCCGCGACCGCTCGATCGATTGGCGAGAAAGACCACGGATTACGCTACGCTTCATCCGGGCTACTTTCCGCGCCCTCCGCTACCCCGCGCTTCAGCGCGGCGCGGGCGGCATCGCGGTGCTCCGGCGTGATGTGGCTTGCCACAATGCGGAGCGCTGTTGCGAGCACTGCGGCGTCATCGGTGAAGCCGAGGATCGGCAGCATGTCGGGCACGAAATCGAACGGCAGGATGAAATAGGCGATCGCCCCGAGCAGCGCCGCCTGCACATGGCGCGGCGTCTGCCGGTCGAACGCGCAGTAATAGGCAGCCAACAGGTCCTCCGCGAAGGGCAGGCTCGCCACCACCTTCTTGAACTTGATCCAGAAACGGCGGCGCACGCTTTCGGGGTCCTGCGCCAGCCGATCGGCAGGCCCAAATCCCACGCCGTGTTCGCTCGATGTCATCGCAAGGTTCCTCGACGCCGCGCCAGTTCGGCGGCGGACGATGCGAATCTGGGGATATCGGCGGACCCGCGCAAGGTTGCGCGCGCCGGGCTCAACTGACCCCAAGCTGCCTTGCGATCGCGTTCATGGCCTTGGCGAGGTCGATGTCGCGCTTGGTCACCCCGCCGACATCGTGGGTCGACAGCACCACCTCGACCGTCTTGTAGACGTTTTTCCACTCGGGGTGATGGTCGCTCTTCTCGGCGACCAGGGCGGCGCGGGCCATGAACCCGAAGGCCTCGTTGAAGTCCTTGAACACGAAAGTCTTGGCGATCGCCTCGCGGCCGGACGTTTCCGACCAGCCGGCCAGTTCCCAAAGGGCGGCCTTCCTTGCCTCCGCTGACAGCCGTTCGACCATGGTAACCTCCCGTTTAACGCCGACTTTAGCCTAACAACCGGCCTCCGGGATGGGATCCACGCCCAAATTAAGGCCGAAATCGCGTCCTATCGCCGCTGGTAACCATGACGGAGTTGTAACATCTGTCCATTCAGTAATTTGCTACACATAGGGGATGTATGCGCGTTGGTAGTTTTGCGAAATTGAGCCCCGACGATTGTTTGCGAGATCGATGACAGACGGCTCCGCCAGCATGTCGCCCAAGCCGCTCCGTTCGGCAAAGCGGCGGCTGATGTTCGTTTTGATCGCGGGCGCGCTGGCCATCATCGGCACGCTGACGGCGGGCTATTATTTCGCCGTGCGTCCGGTGACGCTGCGGATCGCGGTCGGCCCCGCCAACAGCGATGACCTCAAGGTCGTGCAGGCGCTGGCGCAGGCCTTCAACAACCAGCAGCAAACCCAGGTCAAGCTGAGGCCGGTGCAGACCGAGGGCGCCACCGCCAGCGCGCAGACGCTGGCCGACGGCAAGGCCGATCTCGCCATCATCCGCGGCGATCTCGAAGTGCCGAAGAATGCGCAGGCGGTCGCGACCCTGCGCAAGAATGTCGTGGTGATGTGGGTTCCGCCCGCCAAGGGCAAGGTCCGGAAATCGGCGCGGATCACCAAGATCGCGCAGCTTGCCGGCCGCAAGATCGGCGTCGTCGGCCGCACCCCGGCCAATGTCAATTTGCTGAAGCTGATCCTGACGCAATACGGCGTCGACCCGATGAAGGTCGAGATCGTGCAATTCCCGGCCAATGAGGCGGCGGAAGCGATCAAGAACCTCAAGGCCGACGCCTATCTCGCCGTCGGTCCGGCCAACAGCAAGATCACGATCGACGCGATCACGGCATCGGTCCGCGACGGCGGCGAGCCCACCTTCCTTCCGATCGACGCCTCGGAGGCAATCGCGCAGAACCATCCGGCCTATGAGGCCGCGGAAATCCCCGCCGGCTCGCTCGGCTCGGCCGACCGGCCCGACGATGAGGTGAAGACGATCAGCTTCTCGCACCACATCGTTGCGCGGAAGGGCCTGTCGGACTCGACGGTCGCGGCGTTCACGCGGCAATTGTTCGCGATCCGGCAGTCGCTCAAGACCGATTTCCCGCTTGCCGCCAAGATCGAGACGCCGGACACCGACAAGGACGCCACCATTCCGGTGCATCCGGGCGCGGCCGCCTTTGTCGACGGCGAGGAAAAAACCTTCCTCGACCGCTACAGCGACTACATCTGGTGGAGCCTGATGGCGTTCTCGGCGATGGGCTCGGCCGGTGCGTGGTTCGCCGGCTATCTCAAGCAGGACGAGCGCAACACCAACACCTCGCAGCGCGAACGCCTGCTGGAGATGCTCAAAGCCGCACGGCAAAGCGATTCAATCGAGGAACTCGACCAGATGCAGGCGGAGGCCGACGACATCCTGCGCCACACGCTGGACTGTTTCGAGCACGGCGCGATCGAGGAAGGCACGCTGACCGCGTTCAACATCGCGCTCGAGCAGCTTCATAACGCCGTCGCCGACCGCAAGGCCTTGTTGTTCAGCATGCCGCAAAATTTGCAACGGACTGCCACGCAGTTCAGGGCGGCGGGCACGGCGTAGGTTTTCTTATACGCAAGCTCCCTTTATCCGCGCACTCCCTTCGCCTCTCCCGCTTGCGGGAGAGGGAGCCTGACAGACGTGCCCACCTCACGCGACGCCCGCCGATGTAATCTCTCCGTCATTGAATTTTTCTAGGTCTTGGCGCGCCTGCGGCGCATTGTCGCTGTGACCTGAGGAGGCTCCCCATGACGATCCGGTTCTCGCGAAATCTCACCCGCCGACGCTTTCTCTCCACGGCGGCTGCGGCCGGCGCCGGCGTGATCGCGATGCCCTATCTGTCGCGGGCCGCCGACCGCCCGGTGATCACCCATGGCGTGCAGTCCGGCGATGTCGGCGTCGACGGCGGCGTGGTGTGGGCGCGGGCGGACCGGCCGGCGCAGATGATGGTCGAGGTCGCGACCACCGAGTCCTTCAAGGATGCCCATACGCTGCCGCCGATCACGGCGCTGCCGGAGAGCGACTTCACCGCCAAGATGCTGCTGGAGAACCTGCCCTCCGGCCAGGACATCTTTTACCGCGTCCGCTTCCGCGACCTTGCCCATATCGACATCGTCGGCGAGCCGGTGGTCGGCCGCTTCCGCACCGCGCCGGCCGATCGCCGCGACGTCTCGTTCGTCTGGGGCGGCGATGTGGCCGGCCAGGGCTGGGGCATCAATCCCGACGACGGCGGCATGATCACCTTCGCCGCGATGAAGAAGCACGCTCCGGATTTCCTTCTGCACTCCGGCGACACGATCTACGCCGACGGCGTGATCCCTTCAGAGGTGAAGCTTCCCGATGGCAAGATCTGGAAGAACGTCACGATTCCCGAGAAGGCCAAGGTCGCCGAGACGCTCGACGAATACCGGGCCGCCCACAAGTATAACTTCCTCGACGACAACGTCCGCGCCTTCAATGCCGAGGTACCGATCTTCGTGCAGTGGGACGATCACGAGGTGACCAACAACTGGTCGCTGTCGAAACAGCTGCCGGCGGCCTACAAGGAGCGCGACATCAACGTGCTCGCAGCGCGCGCGGCCAAGGCCTTCCACGAGATGTATCCGATGCGCGAGAGCATCGTCGAGCCGGGCCGCGTCTATCGCACGCTGAGCTACGGTCCGCATCTCGACGTCTTCATGCTCGACGAGCGCAGCTATCGCGGCCCCAACGGCCCGAACCTGCAGGAGCAGTACGGCCCCGACGCCTATTTCATCGGCCCGGACCAGATGGCCTGGCTGAAGCGCGCGCTGCTCAACTCGCGCGCCACCTGGAAGGTGATCGCCTCCGACATGCCGCTCTCGCTGATCGTCTATGACGATGCCGCCAACAAGAAGGGCTCGGAAGCCTTTGCGCAGGGCGATGGCGCGGCGCGCGGCCGCGAGCTCGAGATCGCCGATATCCTGCGTTTCATCAAGACCGCGGGTATCGTCAATACGGTGTGGCTGACCGCCGACGTGCATTACGCCGCCGCGCACTACTACAACCCGAACAAGGCCCAGTTCCAGGAGTTCGATCCGTTCTGGGAGTTCGTCTCCGGCCCGCTGCATGCCGGCACCTTCGGTCCGAACGAGCTCGACAACACCTTTGGCCCCGAAGTGAAGTTCATCAAGGCGCCGGGCGAGGCCAACCAGAACCTGCCGCCGTCGGCCGGCATGCAGTTCTTCGGCCACGTCAAGATCGACGGCAAGAGCGGGCAGATGACGGTGAGCCTGCGCGACCGCGTCGACGCCGAGCTGTGGGCGATCACGCTCGATCCGAAGCCAGTCTAGCGCGCGACGCGATTGGGTTGAGATAACGCCGCGAACGAACTGCGCTCCCTCTCCCGCTTGCGGGGAGGGCTATCGCATTTCGTGGCGGTGCCCTCGTGGCCATCCTTCGAGACGCCCGCCTTCGGCGGGCTCCTCAGGATGAGGCCTTGTTTTGCGGCACAATAGTAGACCCTCATGGTGAGGAGCGCCGCTTGCGGCGCGTCTCGAACCACGAGGCCAAGCACTTGCCCGGTCGCCAAGGGGCATATGCGATAGCCCTGCGCTTGCGGGGAGGGCTGGGGTCTCTCCGCAACCGATCAGCCCGGTTTGCCCGCCTTGATCTCCTTGAACCTGGCAAGCGCCTGCTCGAACTTGGCGTCGAACAGCCACATCGCATCGAGGATCTCGCGGAAGGTCGCAGATGTTCTTGCCCGGTCGGCCCGGCCGAAAGCGAAGATGCTGTTGTTGCGCAAGTATCGCATGATCCTGGCATCGGAAATTCTGTAACCGACGAGGTTGCCCGACCTGAGTGCGGCCCTGGTCGGCGTCGGAATGATCTGGATCAGCTCAAACAGCTTCATTTGATCGATCGGATCCGGCAGGGTTTTCAAAATCGCGGGGATCTCCGGGAAAATATCCGCGTGTGCGTTCATCAGTGCGTCCCGCACGGCGGTCCAGTGATTGAACCTGTGATCAAGGTTGCCGGCCCGCGCCTCTTCTTTGTCGTCACGACCGCTCAGTGCAGGATCGAGGGCCGCGATCGATCCCTTGATCGCTGCCCACTTCCTTCGGCCGTTGCGGTCTTCGGACGGACCGGTCTGCAGGCTCCCTTTGTAGGTGTTCGACCGCGCATTCCCCGCATTTTGCTTGCCGCCGGTCTCGGCAAAGAAAAGGCCGAGGCTGATACGGCCCGCGGCCGCGGCGTCAGCGGCATCGAGACCCTTGGCTCGCGCGATCGCGGCCGCCAGATCGACCACGTCCGTGAATGGCGTATCGGATCGTTGCGCGCCGGCGGGCGGCGCCTCCATGATGTCAAAGAGCTTCCTGTACTCGTCGAACAGCGGCTCATTGTCGGCGTCAAAATACGCCGGGGGAATTCGGAATCTGCTGGGTCTTCCAACCCTGGACGGAAGCGCATCGGTGAGATCCTTGTATGCGCTCATCATTTCGACGCGGGCCAGGTAAAGGGCCTGGCCCGGCAGATTGGGCAGCGGCTGATTGGAATCGATCTGTGCGCGTCGCTGGCGCAGGATCGACTCGAAGCTCTTCAGGGCATTCTCGTACGCCTCACGTGCGGCCGATTGCTGGCTCGTGAGCGCGAGGGGCGTCGCAATGGTTGGGGACGCGGAACCACCGATGACGGCCGAGGCCAGCGACAGGACCACCCCAAGCAGCCCGAGGGATCGCGCTGCTGCCGGCGCAACGGCAGATGTCCTGATCGCCATGACGGCTTCCCAATGCCGGTGCGTCGCCGAATCCAACAGCTTGGATCGTAGACGACGAACGCGCCGGCGGCGAGGCCGAAGCCCGGCAATCCGTCAGTGGCCGTTTCTCAGCGCCGCCTCCAGCGCCTCGCTCGAGCACGGCTTGGTCAGCCGCGGCTTGCCGGCGAGCGATGCCGGCAGCTTGATGTCCGCGCCATAGCCCGTGACGAACGCGTAAGGCACCTTCAGCGCATCCAGCCGCTCGGCGATCGCGAACGTCTTCTCGCCCCTGACGAGGCCGACGTCGAGCAGCGCGAAATCCGGCGCGCGCTCGGCGATCAACTCGAGCGCACGGGCGACGTTCGCCGCGGTGCGCACCGTGCGGGCGCCGAAGCCGAGGATGGTGTCCTCGAAATAGAGCGAGATGATCGGATCGTCCTCGACCACGAGGACGTCACCGGGCATGCCGGCATTGGGGGTGAAGTCCATGGCGTGCCAGTTTCCGTTGCTAGAGCTTGTTGTCTTGACGCGTTTTCTTCACGCGAACCGGTATCCAATTCGCTCGAAAACGCTCCAAAGCATGGATGAAAGACCGGATCAGTCCGGCCGGATGGCCCGCGACCGGCGCCTGAAAGCACGCCGGCTGTTCCCGAGATGAAACCACCACATCGCGAGCGACGCCGTCTGTTCACTAGTGAACATAAATCCGGGAACCTTTCGATTATTGTCGGCGTTGGGTTTTCAGGAATTTCCCATGATCGCGAAACGGACCGAGTTGGCCGGGACGAGTGACCGGCCATTCAACAATCTTTTGCGCCGGCTGAACGACGCCGATTACCAGTTGATCGCGCCGCATCTGGGGCTGGTCGACGCGCAGGCCAACGACCTGCTCTACAGCCCCGGCGACGATGTTCAGACCGTGCATTTCCCGTGCGGGCCGAGCCTCGTCTCGTACATGGTGCCCAATGAGGACGGCCGCGATGTCGAGACCATCCTGGTCGGTCGCGAGGGCGCGGTCGGCGGCATCGTCAGCCAGGGCTTCCTGCCGGCCTATACCCGCATCACCGTCAAGTTCGGCGGCCCGTTCGCGCGGCTGCCGATCAGCAAGCTCGACGCCGCCAAGCTGAAGTCGATCTCGGTGCGCAACATCTTCGCGCGCTATGCCGATTGCATGCTGGCGCAGATCTTCCAGTCGACCGCCTGCAATGCGATCCACTCGATCGAGCAGCGCGCGGCGAAATGGATCATCTCGGCGATGGAGCGCACCAATGGCAACGGCATAGTGCCGCTCACCCATGAACAGCTCTCGACCCTGCTCGGCGTCGGCCGCAGCTACACCAGCCGCGTGATCCAGAACTTCAAGGCGGAAGGCGTGCTGGAGACGCGCCGCGGCGCGATCGTGATCCGCGACACGGACAAGCTGCGGCAGCGCTCCTGCCTGTGCAACGACGCGGTCAAGGATCATTTCGAGGAGGTACTGCGCGGGGTCTATCCCAGCGAGGACAACCCGGCGAACTAGGGTGTGTACGCATCATTCGTCGCATCCGCCATGCTTCCGGAACCCGACGCTTAACCCGACATCGCCGTAGGGGTTCGTCCAATCGCCCCAACCCGCGCGCTTAATGAGCGCTTAACGCTTTTGCGCAACAGATAGGATCATCAGCGCGGAATTAGTCCTTGTTATGAGTGCGAGCCGAGCTCCCGAGGAGGGGAATCGGATGGGACTGCTTGTTGTCGGAGCGCTGGCAGGAATCCTGGTCGGCTTTGGCTGGTTTGCGCCTTCCCGAGGGTATTTCCTTGGGTGTGGGTCAAGACCCTGTTTCGACAAGGTTGCAGTCGCCCCGCCCACAGAGCCCATGCCGGCGGCGTTAGCGCCAGCTCCTGCGATCGTCAAATCGAATTCTGCAACCCCGGCAAAATCCGGCAGGAGACCATCATCGAAGAAACACGGACCGGCCGACCTCGCCAAGGCGGCGTCCCCGCGGACGAGGAACAACGTCCCGACACCCCAACGCGCCGCGGACATGGCAGATCCTGTCCTCACCAAAGCGAAGGTCACGATTGCAGCGCAGATAGAGGATCCGGGATCGGCCGAATTCAGCGACATGAAGCGCGCCATGCGAAAGAACACGTTCGGGCGCGCCGTGGATACGATTTGCGGGCGCGTGAAAGGAAGCAGTGTGTCGGGCGGAGAGACTGGAGGGAGGCCGTTTCTGTATCTTGTGAAGGAGGATGAAGCGTATGTCGTCGACGGCAAGTCGGGGTCGGCGGCGTCAACGGCGTATCGAAATATCTGCAAATAGGGGATGCGTCGACCGCGCCACGACGCGCGTCCAAATGATTTGATCGGAAAGAACTTCCACCGAAGCGCCAGGCTATCCCGCAATGGATGCGATCCTGATGTCGGCGCTGCGCGTGATGATGCATTCAGGATGAATGCCGCAACGGTAAATGCGCAATACGCATCGATGGGACTGTCGCAGAAATTCTTTTCATTCCGAGGAAATCATGGACGACATAACGGACTCCTCAAAACGGCTCAATGGAGCGCTTCACGTACCGGTTCTGGTGATCATCGAGCCGCACCTGTTGCCCCGCACATGTATTCTCAACGTCCTCAGACGGGAATTGGCCGACTTCGAGATCCTCGACATGGCAACGGTCCAAGGCCTGGACTGCATGTCAGCCCGCGACGTTCGTCTGGTGCTGCTGAGCATCGCGGACAAGCCCATCGGCGATCCCTCGGTCGAGGACGATCTCGCCTTCGTGGCCGAGCACTGTCCCAATGCCGCCGTCGCAATCCTGTCAAACCATGACGACGAGCCGACCGCACAAGCCGCGATGCAGCGGGGTGTTCGCGGCTTTCTTCCCACCTCGCTACCAATCGAGGTCGTCATAGCCGGCCTGCGCCTGGTTCTTGTCGGCGGCGTCTACAGGCCGTTGCCGGTCGCCGAGATGAACAGGATGCCGGGTTTCGATCCGCCGGACGCGCGCGGGCTTGCGTCCGCATATCTGATGAACGAGGCAGCCAGGGCGGCCATCGACAGGAGCGGTCTCACGCCTCGAGAGCAGCACGTTCTGGCGGAATTGGAGCTCGGCCTGCCCAACAAGCTGATCGCAGCCAAATTGAAGCTCTCGGAAAGCACCGTCAAAATGCACATTCAGCATATCATGAGGAAATGTGCCGCTCACAATCGCACGGAAGCGGTCCTCCGCTGGCGCGGCCGGTCGCTCGTGCAGAATCGCGATCACGACCCGGGTACAGCCCCAATGCCGGAGACCTAGTCACCCTGAGCCGGATCAATCCTCTCTGAATGCACCGCGGAAGCTGTCGAGCAGGGGCCTGAGCGCGTAAAGTGCGACGGTACCGCGCCCCGTGGTGATGAACACTTGAACCGGCATACCGGGGACGATCTGGAAGTCGTTTGCGGCGATCTGCGCGTCGTCGATCCGGATCTTGGTCGCGTAGTATGGCTGGTCGGTACGCTTGTCGAGTAGCCGGTCTGCCGATACGTGCACGACGATTCCCTTCAGGCGCGGCACGCGACGCTGATTGTACGGCACGAGATGCACCTCCGCATTGAGGCCGGGATGAACCACGTCAATGTCCTCGGGCCTCAGGCGGGCGGTCACGATGAGGCGGTCTTGCCGGGGCACCAGCTCCATGAGCGGAGCACCCGCCCCGATGACGCCGCCCGCTGTATGAATCCGCAAGTCGGTTATCACGCCGTCCTCAGGCGCCTTCACCTCCGTTCGCGATAGCTGATCCCTGGCCGCAAGCAACCGCTCGCGGAGCTGGAATATCTGGTTCTGTGCTTCACGAAGCGACTGTGCGATCTCGTTCTGCCTGTCGCTCTCGAGCTTGAACAATGTGGCCTGCTGCTCGCTGATGACCTGCCCGGCGCGAGAAATCTGCGCGGTGATCTCGCCGCGGCGACCCTCAACGTCGGCCAGTTCACGTTGCAGGTTCAGAAGCCGCGGCCGCCGTTCGAGTCCCTTGTTCACGAGCGTCGTGACCATATCCAGTTCTTCCCGGACGATGTCGACCCGCTGCCCGGTGGCGCTCTGCTGAGCCTTGAGACCTTCGATCTCCCTCTCGACTTGAAGCCTCCGTTCGCGAATGACCGCAAGCTGCGACTCATGAACCTGCCGGCGCGCCTGAAAAATGAACTGCTGCGCCGATACCGCGGCGGCGGCCACCCCATTTCGCTTGCTGTCCTGTTCCAGCGCGCTCGGGATTGCGATGCTCTCAAAGTTCTGCTGCTCGGCCTGAAGCCGTGCGGCACGAGCAATTGCATCCCACAACTGGCCTTGAAGGCTTTGCACCTCCGAACCGGGCCGGGTGTCGTCCAGCGCGATCAGCGTCTGTCCGCTTCGCACGATATCGCCGTCCGAGACCAGGATCTTCCTGACGATCCCGCCTTCCAGGTGCTGAATCGTCTTGCGGCTCGATTCTGATTCCACGACGCCGGAAGCGATCGCGGCGCTCTCGAGAGGCGCGAGGCACGCCCATGCGCCAAGCCCCAGCATGAAGCAGAGCACCAGCAGGTTGCCCGCCAGGGTGATACCGCGAAGCCGTCCACGCGGAGAGATCGGTGTCGGGGTCGCACACCATGGATATTCGAGAGGCTCGAAATCGTCGATCGCGGTAACCACGACCCCGGATCGTCCGGCGAGCGCGGGACTTGCCGGCGTTCGCACGAGCTGGTCCCAGATCGCGGGTAGCCTCGATATCTTGGGAAGCTTCCAGATGGTGAGAGGATTCCGGATCATGGCGCAATCCGCGAGGTAACCTGGGGTCGGTTCAGGTGCCGCTCAAAGATTTCCTCGCTGTCGCCGAAAGCGACGACCGCCCCCTCCTCCATAATGGCAATCTTGTCTGTGGCTGCGAGCAGACCCATACGATGAGTGACGACGACCAGGATGACACCGGCGAGCTTCATGCGCTCGATAGCGTCCAGCAGCATTCGCTCGCCCCCGTAATCGAGACTGGCATTCGGTTCGTCGAGAACGATCAGGCGTGGACCGCCGAAAAAGGCCCGGGCAAGACCGAGGCGCTGCCGATATCCGCGCGAGAAGGATTTTTCACGGTGAATCACCGTGTCGTACCCGTTCGGCAGGCGCATGATCGCCTCATGAATTCCGGCCAGCTTGGCCGCTTCCACGACCTTCCGCCGATCGGCATCATCAAGCCGTGCGATGATATCGCTTATCGTATCGCCGAGCAGGTCGATGTCCTGGGGGAGATAACCGAGGCGGTGGCCGCTTAGGCCCTCGCGAAGCAGCGAGACGTCGGTATTGTCGAGCAGGACACAGCCATGAGTTGGCGTCGACAGCCCGGCAATCACCCGGCCAAGCAGGGACTTGCCTGACCCGGACGCACCGATAATGCCAAGGCATTCTCCACTCGCGAGCGTGAACGAGACACCGTTCAGCAGAACGTGGCTGGTCCCCGATAGCCTCACGCCGACGTTGTCGACAACGAGACCGCTCGACGCTTGCCGCTGCGAAACCTCCGGATCCTGCCGTCCGGCGGCGGCGGGGGACGCGGCGAGAACCGCGCCGAGCCGCTGACAGGCACTCACGGCCGTCCTGAGCGACTTCCAGCCTGCGATCGCACTTTCGACCGGCGCGAGCGCGCGGCTGAACATCAGTGTCGAAGCAAAAATGATCGCCGGACTTTTTCCGTGATCGAGGACAAGCCACGCGGCAGCCCCCATTATCAACACCTGCGACAGCGCGCGGACCGGCTTGGTGACCAGCATCACGATCTCGCTTCGCCGGACCGCCACATCGTGCTCTCTGCGTGCCTCCTGCGCGTCATGGTAGATCGTACGCGCAGCGCTATCGAACATTCCCATGGCGCGGATCATGTGGATGTTGCCTGCGGCGGCCTGGAGGCGGCCGTAGCTTCTGGACAGCGCGGCGCCGGATCTGAGCAGAACGTCCTCGGTAACCAGATCTCCGGCGACCGTGAGAGCGAAGAGGAAAGCCACACAGCAGGCGCCCACCACGCCAAGCAGGGGATGGATGAGAAAGAGGACCAGGAGGAATAAAGGCGCCCAGAGTGCGTCGAACAGCATCGGACATGCGCCGGAATCGATGAACTGGCGCAGCACGGTGAGATCCCGATATGCGTCCGACGCCCGCGTCCAATCGCTGCGAAACGCGGATTCGAGGCTGGCCGAAAGCACGCAAGGACGGAGCCGATCGTCGAGCCAGGCGCCGAGGCGACCCAGGACAGCGCGCCGTAAGGCATCGAACACGCCGCCGACCACGACCGTGATCGCGACAATGAGCGTGAGCAGGAGCAGCGTGTCGCCGCTCCGGCTCGACAACACCCTGTCGTAGATCTGAAGAAGGTAGATGGAGGGCGCAAATAAAAGCAGGTTGTAGCTGCAGCTATACGCGAATACGAGACCAAGCGGTCCCGCACAGGACCAAAGGGCCGCGTGCAGCGGCGTCGGGATCTGCGGCAGGACAGGCAACCGAATGGGCGGCATCAGCATGATCGTCACCGCCTGGAATCGAAGTCCGGCGCACTTGCCCGACGGCCAACGCGATCTGCCAAGAAGGGCAACGGCAGGGCATCGGCTTGAACTGCGGGACCGGCGGCAAAGGCGGCCGGTCCCGCCACGGTCGGACGAGCCGATGGTCAGAATGTATCGAGGTGGAAGCTCACTTCTCCGCCCAGCGCGGCGTTGCCGTCTCCGCCATTGCCGCCGATGCCGGCCAGGACCTCCTGGTGCTGGTCCACCGCGAGCTTGTTGATCTGAGTGGCATCGGTATTGGCATATACCTTGGAGGTATCGTGGCCGCTGTAGGATTTCTGGTTTCCGTTCGACTCGGCGCTTCCGCCATGGGCCTTCGCAAGCACCGAGGCCGTCGCGTTTGCGCCGCCGGCGTCCCAATCTGCCGTCTGAGTGACGTGGTCGCCGGTGTTCACATGCACATCGGCGCCTTCTGCCTTGTTGGTTGGATCGAAGTTGAGGGTCGGCTTGCTGATGATGGCTCCCTTGAAGGTACCGTCGCCGCCATTTCCGACACTTTGACCACCGGTGTTGATCGATTTGAATTCGATCGAATCCGAGATGCTGATCGCCTTGGGCAACATTTGAGCCTCCGTCCTTGTGTTGGCTTTCGTGCATCATCCATCCCGATCAGGCGGACGCGCACGGGGGAGTCTGATCCGGCGATACGCGCTGCCGATAGATGTCAAATCGGACACCATCCGGGTTGGTCGACCTACGTACGAAAGTATGACATTCGTCGCGCAACGTTGGGGCTCAAAACAGGTGGGCGCCTCTGCGCGAGATTTGCATGCGCAGGGCTCCGCTACCTTACGACCGGCCTGCGCGAGCGGTGCGATGTTTCGCTATGCCAACAGGTGAAGATCCGACAGAAGATGGGCGGAAAGATCGCCACCCAGCGCGAGATTGCCGTAGCCGCCGTCCCCACCAAGTCCGGCAATCTGGACCGCACTCTGGTCGATGTGCACGTTGTTGACCTGATCGGCCACGGCCGTCGAATGGGGCCCCGCGATTGCGATATTGATGGGTGCATAGATCGCGACGCTGACATCGATCAGGCTGCCGGCAAAATAGCCGTTGCCGCCATTGCCTGCGCCGTTCGAGCCGGTCGCAATCGTGTCGGAACCGCCCCACAAGCCGTGGGAAAGAAGGCTTGCATGGCCGCCCGTCGCGGCGTTGCCATTGCCGCCGTGCCCGCCCATGGCGGCGATCTGAACTGCGGATTGATCCACGTCGGCGTCATTCGTCTGGACTGAATGAACGTTGGAGCCATAGCCCGCGACTGCGATGTTGATCGGGTCGTACACTAAGATCGAGGAATGCACGAGACTCCCGTAGAACGCGCCGTCGCCGCCATTGCCGGCCTGACTCCCGCCCGTTTGAACGTCCCAGACGCTCCCTCCGTTGCTTGAACCCCAACTGGGGTCGAGCGTGATGATGCTGCCGCCGAGGGCCACATTGCCATTTCCGCCACTTCCGCCGACGCCCGCGACCTGCGTAGCCGATTGATCGATGTCGACTGTGTTCGATTGACTTGCATAGGCCGTGCCGCCTGAGCTCGCCACCGCAATATTGATCGGATGATAGATCACCACGGGAGCGTCCACCAACGCACCCGAGAAATAGCCGCTGCCGCCATTTCCGGCGCCGTTGTCGCCGCTCCCGATCACGCCGGGGCCCAGGGAAGCACTCAAGGAAGCACTGATGCTGCCTCCCGATGCAAGGTTGTCATTCCCACCATGTCCGCCGACGCCGGCCATCTGAAAGGCGGATTGATCGACATTCAAATCGTTGGACTGATTGGCCACGGCGACCGAGCCGTATCCCAAATTCACCGAAATGTTGATCGGTTCATAGATCAACAGGGATGCGTGAATGGCACCTCCGTAAAAGTAACCGTCTCCGCCGTTCCCGGCGGTGTTCGCCCCGCTCTCGATCGAAGCGACGCCCGTCGCGGAATGGGATGCGCCGGCAGCAGGCTTCGTTGCCGAAGCGTCCAGGCTCGCCGCAGTGTGGTTGCCGACGTGGCCGCCGGTGCCGCCCCCCGACACGGTGGGATGGTCGGATTGGCCTGGGCCAGAGTCATAAGACGGAGAATTCGCGGTCGAGGTATGCGCATCGAGCCCTGCAAACGGACCGCTCGGTGCCGGACCCGGCTCGTCGTCACCATCGTGCCCATCGTGGCGATGAGAGGCGTGATGCAGCCGGATCCCATCCGACATCCGCGAAAAATCCATCGTAGCCTTCCTCATCGCAATCGCTCCGCGCAATCGGGACGGGTTCTGCACTCCGGACAGAATGTCATCCTGGGAAGGTCGAAAGCCCAGCCGTCAGTTCGGATATAGCGCTTCGGATGGTCGCCGTAACATCGGCTATATCCGTTCTGGCGCGGTTACAGCCTCTGTAGTTTTGCGCGGACCCGTCGCCGGCGTGGTCCATCAGCCCGCCGCTCCCAGGCGGACGGGTTGATAACCTCGCCCCGCCACTGCAATCGGGAAGCGCTATCGCGGACCGCGAAAATCACGCTACACTCGCCTCATGAGCGGGGCTGAACTTCACGCCGTCTTCGACGTTGCAGCATGGGGCGCGGCCGCGCTCGCGATGTGGTGGCTGTCGCGGCTGCGCGGGCTGCAATTCCCCCGGCAATCCTTCGAGCTGCCCTACATCGCCGCGCTGCTGTTCGGCGCCGGGATCGGCGCCTACATCTTCGGCACGCTGAACCTGTGGTTCTCGGGCATGGCGGGCGTCGCCCGCTCGGTCGAGGGCGCGCTGGCCGGCGGCATCGCCGCGATCGAGCTCTACAAATGGCGGCACGGGATTTCGCTGCGCACCGGCGCGCGGTTCGCGTTGCCGCTTGCGATCGGCGTCGCGGTCGGCCGTCTCGGCTGCTATTTCGCAGGGCTCGAGGATTTCACCTATGGCACGCCGACCACGCTGCCCTGGGGCCATGATTTCGGCGACGGCGTGCTGCGTCATCCGGTGCAGCTCTATGAGAGCCTCGCGATGGCGGCGTTCGCGGCCTTCTATGTCTGGGCCGTGTTGAACCGAAATGCCGCCGTCATCACCAACGGATTCTACCTCGTGCTGCTCTACTACGGGCTGCAGCGCTTCCTGTGGGAGTTCATCAAGCCCTATGGCACGCTGATCGGACCATTCTCGCTGTTTCACCTGCTGTCGCTGTTTGTCATGATTTACGCCGCCGTCATGCTGGCGACGGCGCCGAATGTGAGCTTGAAGCATGAACGCGCCGCTGCGTAAGGCACGCCCTTACATCTTCTGGGGCCAGACCCAGTCGCTTTGCGAAACCTGCCTGGCCCTGGTGCCGACCAAGATCCAGATATCAGGCAACGAGGTCTGGTACGAGAAGCGCTGCAAGCAGCATGGCGTGCAGTCGACGCTGGTCTCGACGGATGCGGCCTATTGGCGGCTGTGCAAGGATTTCATCAAGCCCGGCGACCGGCCGCTCGCGTTCCAGCGCCACACCGAATTCGGCTGCCCCTATGATTGCGGGCTGTGCCCGGACCACGAGCAGCACTCCTGCCTGGCGCTGATCGAGATCACCGAGCATTGCAATTTGACCTGCCCGGTGTGCTTTGCGGATTCCTCGCCGGCGCGCACCAGCTTCACGCCGCTGGCGAAAATCGAGAAGATGCTGGACGCGCTGGTCGCGAGCGAGGGCGAGCCCGATCTGGTGCAGATCTCCGGCGGCGAGCCGACGCTGCATCCGGATTTCTTCGCCATTCTGGATGCGGTGCGCGCGCGCCCGATCCGCCATGTCATGATCAACACCAACGGCCTCAGGATCGCGCGCGAGCCCGACTTCGTGGCGAAGCTCGCCGAGAACAAGCGCGGGCTGGAGGTCTATCTGCAGTTCGATTCGCTGAAGCGCGAGGCGCTGGTCAATCTGCGCGGCGCGGATTTGCGCAAGATCCGCCAGCAGGCGCTGGAGAATCTCGAGCGCCACGGCATCTCGACCACGCTGGTCGCGACCATCAAGCGCGGCGTCAACGACGGCGAGATCGGCGACATCGTCCGCCACGCGCTGACCTGGACATGCGTCCGCGGCGTCACGCTGCAGCCGGTGCAGGACGCCGGCCGCAACGAGCATTTCAACAAGGACACCGACCGCATCATGCTGTCGGAGATCCGCCGGCGCGTGATCGAGACCGGGGTGTTCGGCGCCAACGACATGATCCCGTTGCCCTGCAACCCCGAGAGCATCTCGATCGGCTATGGCCTACGCAACGGCGACAAGGTACTGCCATTGACCTCGCTGATCCCGCAGGAGCAGCTCATCGCCGTGATGCCCAACACCATCAGCCCGGAGAAATATCCGGTGTTGCGGGAGAAGTTTGTCGACCTGTTCTCGCTGTCGTCGGGGCCGCTGAACACCTCGGAGCGGGTCTGCGAATTGCTGTGCTGCCTGCCGAGCTTCGAGGTGCCGGAGGGCCTGACCTACGAGAACGTGTTCCGCGTCACCATCGTGCAGTTTCTCGACCGCTTCAATTTCTGCGTCGGCAACGTCAAGCGAAGCTGCATCCACTTCGTCACCGAGAGCGGCGCGATCATCCCGTTCGACACCTACAATCTGTTCTACCGTGACGGAAAGATCGACGGCATCCGCGCCGCGATGGCCGGCCAGACTTACCGCGAGACGCGGCAAAGCGAGGAGGTGCCGCGATGAGCGAGACCAATCCACCGCCCATCCCGCCTGCACCACCGGAGCCACACTACCAATACATCCCGCCGCCACCGTTGCCACGCAGCGGCTGCGCCACCGCGTTCATGGTGCTGTTCGGGCTGGTCCTGCTGCTGCCCGGGCTCTGCGCCCTCCTGTTCGGGTTCGGCGTCCTGAGCGAGTCGAAAACCGATCCCTCCATTCTCTTCCTGATCCTGCTCGGGCTCGCGGTCTGCTTCGCCGGCGTGATGCTGATCCGCGCCGCGATCAAGGGACGGAGCTGACGGACCATTCGACGACGCATGTCCGACACCGACGAGCCGCCCCCGGAACGACCATCGACGCCGCCTTCGGCGGCGGAAGGCTGCCTGTCGATGCTGATGCTGCTGGTCGGCATCGTGTTGTTGCTTCCCGCCTTATGCGTCGTGATGGCTGGCCTCAAATCCGGCATGTCGCTCAGAGCGGCCGACTTCCCTATCCTGCTCGTCATTCTCGCGATCGCCCTCATTGGTGGCTGGCTGATCTGGTTGGCGACGCGTCCGCGGACTCGCTAGATCGGTAAATCCCATGAGCAATATCGAGCAGACCCCGCCGATCAGACCACCGGAACGCGGGCAGCGCAGCGGTTGCGCCACCGCCATTATGCTGGTCGTGGGGGTGATCCTGCTGATCCCGGGGGTCCTGTGCGCCATTCTCAACGCCAAGATGGGCACCGGGGCCGGCGGCGACCCCATCACCATGTTCGTGATGATGGTGGCGCTGGGCGGGCTTGGCCTGATCGTGTTCGCGATTACCCGGAAGTAGGACCTGAAAGCCCCTCAAAACCCGCCTTTGGAGCGAAAATCAGCCCTCCAAACAGCCAATAAATCATTGTTTTTTGGCGTTTTCTGACTATATTGCGCCGCAACGCGCAAGGTGCCCGGTCCTCTGACCGGGCTTCCTTTTTGGGGTGATGCGTCCCCGTCAAATTTCTTGGGTATGAGCGTGATCCGGGCCCGAATGGGCCACGCGAGCGAGCGGCCGGCCAAACTGGTCCGGCGAGATCGCGCATCTGACCATTGCACGACCAGAAGAAGAGCCATGAACCTTCGCAACGTCGCCATCATCGCCCACGTCGACCACGGCAAGACCACCCTCGTCGACCGCCTGCTGCAGCAATCCGGCACCTTCCGCGAGAACCAGAAGGTCACCGAGCGCGCCATGGACTCCAACGACCTGGAGCGCGAGCGCGGCATCACCATCCTGGCCAAGGCCGCCTCGGTGCAGTGGAAGGACATCCGCGTCAACATCGTCGACACCCCCGGCCACGCCGACTTCGGCGGTGAGGTCGAGCGTATCCTCAACATGGTGGACGGCGCGCTGGTGCTGGTCGACGCCGCCGAGGGCCCGCTGCCGCAGACCAAGTTCGTGGTGTCGAAGGCGCTCAAGATCGGGCTGAAGCCGATCGTCGTGATCAACAAGGTCGACCGTCCCGACGCACGCCCGACCGAAGTCATCAACGAGGTGTTCGACCTGTTCGCGGCGCTCGACGCCAGCGAAGAACAGCTCGACTTCCCGATTCTGTACGGGTCGGCCAAGCAGGGCTGGATGGCGGAGAGCCCGGAGGGTCCGAAGGACCTCGGCATGCAGCCGCTGTTCGACCTGATCGTGCGCCACGTCGAGCCGCCGAAGGTCGAGGAAGGTCCGTTCCGCATGATCGGCACCATCCTCGAGGCCAACCCCTATCTCGGCCGCATCATCACCGGCCGCATCTCCTCGGGCTCGATCAAGCCGAACCAGCAGGTCAAGGTGCTGTCCGCCGACGGCAAGCTGATCGAGAGCGGCCGCCTGACCAAGATCCTCGCCTTCCGCGGCCTCGAGCGCACCCCGCTCGAGGAGGCCGAGGCCGGCGACATCGTCGCGATCGCGGGCCTCACCAAGGGCACCGTTGCCGATACCTTCTGCGATCCCACCGTCGAGACGCCGCTGCCGGCGCAGCCGATCGATCCGCCGACGGTGTCGATGTCGTTCATCGTCAACAACTCGCCGCTCGCCGGCACCGAAGGCGACAAGGTGACCTCGCGCATGATCCGCGACCGCCTGATGCGCGAGGCCGAGGGCAATGTCGCGCTGCGCGTCGTCGAGGCCGCCGACAAGGATTCCATGGAAGTCTCCGGACGCGGCGAATTGCAGCTCGCGATCCTGATCGAGACCATGCGCCGCGAGGGCTTTGAGCTCTCGGTGTCGCGCCCGCGCGTCGTGCTGCAGAAGGACGAGGCGACCGGGGCCTGGCAGGAGCCGATCGAGGAAGTCGTGATCGACGTCGACGAGGAGCATTCCGGCGTCGTAGTGCAGAAGATGAGCGAGCGCAAGGCCGAGATGATCGAGATGCGCCCCTCCGGCGGCAACCGCCTGCGGCTGGTGTTCTACGCGCCGACCCGCGGCCTGATCGGCTACCAGGGCGAACTGCTCACCGACACCCGCGGCACCGCGATCATGAACCGCATCTTCCACGGCTATGCCGCCTACAAGGGCGAGATCCAGGGCCGCCGCAACGGCGTGCTGATCTCCAACGACCAGGGCGAAGCGGTGGCCTATGCGATGTTCAAGCTGGAAGACCGCGGCCCGATGATGATCGAGCCGGGCTGGAAGGTCTACAAGGGCATGATCGTCGGCGAGCACACCCGCGACAACGACCTCGAGATCAACGTGCTGAAGGGCAAGCAGCTCACCAACATCCGAACCACCTCGAAGGACGAGGCGGTGCGCCTGACGCCGCCGATCCGCATGACCCTGGAAAAGGCGCTCGCCTATATCGAGGACGACGAGCTCGTCGAGGTGACGCCGAAGTCGATCCGGCTGCGTAAGAAGCACCTCGACCCGAACGACCGCAAGCGCGCCGAAAAGGCCAAGGAAGCTGTAGCGTAAGCGGTGGCTTAAGCGGCGGCGTAGTAGCCTGTCGTGCCCCGGCTTGACCGGGGCACCCGGTACACCGCGGCTCATCGGCTCAATCACTGCTGTCTCCGGAATACTGGATCACCCGCATGCGCATGCGCGGGTGATGACAGTTATGCGCGGGGTGACTTTAGGCGTCTTTCCAGACGTGCTAGAGCCGGGACATGACTTCCCTTCCCTCCACGATCGATGTTGCCATCATCGGTGCCGGCGCCGCAGGCCTCGGTGCCGCGAATGCGCTGAAGGACTCCGGCCTCTCCACGATCGTGCTGGAGGCCCGCGACCGCCTGGGCGGCCGCGCGCATACGATTCAGGCCGCGCCTGACGTGGTGTTCGACGTCGGCTGCGGCTGGCTGCATTCGGCCGACCGGAACAGCTTTGTCGGCATCGCCCGGCAACTCAACTTCGAACTCAACAAGGACCTGCCGCCGTGGCGCGAGCGCGCCTACGGCGAGGCGTTCCCGCAGGCCGCTCGCGACGACTTCACGCACGCACTCGACGAATTCTACGACCGCATCGAGCAGGCGGCGCAGCAGGGCAGGGACAGCCCGGCCAGCCTGTACCTCGAGCCCGGCAACCGCTGGAACCCGATGATCGATGCGATCTCCACTTATGTGAACGGCAGCGAGCTCGACCAGGTCTCGATCCTCGATGTCGATGCCTATGAAGACACCGACATCAATTGGCGGGTGCGGCGCGGCTATGGCGCGCTGGTCGCGGCCTATGGCGCGCAGGTGCCGGTCGCGCTGAACTGCGAGGTCAGGCTGATCGATCACTCCGGCAAGCGCATCCGCATCGAGACCTCGCGCGGCACGGTTGAGGCGGACAAGGTAATCGTCACCGTGCCGACCAACCTGATCGCCGATCAGGCGATCCGCTTTTCGCCTGCACTGCCGGACAAGCTCGACGCCGCGCGCGGCCTGCCGCTCGGCCTCGCCGACAAGGTGACGCTGGCGCTGGCCGAGCCCGAGGCGCTGCCGAAGGAAGGCAATCTGCGCGGCGCCACCATGCGCACCGAGATGGGCACCTATCACATCCGCCCGTTCGGTCAGCCCTGCATCGAAGGTTTCTTCGGCGGCCGTTTTGCGCGACAGCTCGAAAATGCCGGCGACGGCGCCATCGCCGCGCACAGCATCGACGAGATCGTCTCCTTCCTCGGCAGCGATTTCCGCAGCAAGCTGAAGCCGCTCAGCGAATCCCGCTGGGCCCACGACCCGTTCGCCCGCGGCTCCTACTCGCACGCACTGCCCGGCCACGCCGACAAGCGCGCCGTACTGGCCGCACCGGTCGACGGCCGGCTGTTCTTCGCCGGCGAAGCGACGTCGCCGGAGTTTTTCTCGACCGCGCACGGCGCGCGGGATTCGGGGGAGCGGGCGGCGAAGGAAGTGGTGGCGGCACTGCCGCGCAAATAGTCGCATCGTCATTGCGAGCGAAGCGAAGCAATCCATGCTGCCACAAGCGGAAAGATGGATTGCTTCGCTTCGCTCGCAATGACGGAGACTACTCCAGCACCCTTGCCCGCATATCCGCATCCGGCACGAAGCACGTCTCGTACTTCCCGAAGATTCGGTACCGGTTGCGGGCGATGAGGCTGTAGACGGCGTCGCGCAGCGGCTTGGGCACCGCGAACAGCGCGCGGGTCCAGCCCCAGCCGGGCAGATGACTCAGCACCGTCAGCGCCGCATCGGATTTCATATAGGCGACGCCGCCATGGACGACGGCGTTGGTGTCGGGGTCGTCAGGATCGATGCCGAAGCTCTTCGCCAGCCGCGTGCCGTAGCCGGACTGGATCGGCGTGAAGCGGAAGCGGCGTGCCGTGTCGCGGTCGATGACGAAGCGGACCCAGCGCGAGCAGAAGATGCAGACGCCGTCATAGAGGATCACGTCGTCGTCGGGCCAAATGCTCATTCTTGATTCCTTTCGACGCGTTTTCTTCACGCGAACCGGTTCCCACTTCGCTTGAAAACGCTATCGGTTATCCAGGGTCAGCAGCGCGACCAGCATCAGCACGATCGCAGGTCCCGTCTTCACGAGCGCGCCGAGCGGCTCGATCCAGAGATCCGGCGTCAGGATCGCCGATCCCACCATGTAGCCGAGCGAGGCGATGATGCCTGCGATCAGACCGAACGCCGCGGTGCGGCGGATCGCGATCAGCACCCCGATGCTCATGTCCATCAGGCTGGCCAGCACCGTGACCGGCCCGACCAAAGCGGGCGGGAAATGGTGCGCACGCAAAATGCCCGCCGCGGCGTCATAGGAGATCACCAGCGCGATGAAGCCGGATGCGACCCAGAACAGCACGAGGCTTACGAAGATCAGCGCCTTGATCAGGAACAGCCGCGCGAACCATTTGTCCTGAATGGTCGCGGGGCGCCCGCCGACCGCTTGCGCGATTGTCTTCGGCACGATGCCGGTCGCTTGCATCCAGCCTGCGGGATCGCCGGTGACGCCGCGGCGCAGCTCGGCGATCGCGGTGGAGCGCAGCGGCGGCATCCAGCCGAGGCGGCTTGCGAGATCGCCGAGGCGGGCGCCGAGATCGATCAGCAACGGCGGCGTCGCGATGCGGAGATGCTTTGCCGTGCCGAACGACCGGCGGAACTGGGCGATGACGCCGCCGAGCGAAATCGGCTGCTTCTGCATCAGATCCCATGTCACCGATCGCACCGCTTCGTCGGCGACATCGTGCGCCGCAAGCCAGGCGATGGTGGCGGCGATATCCTCGACTGCGACCGGCTGGAACGGCGTCGCGGCCTCATCGGCCGGCAGATCGACCGGCAGCGCCGCCAGCGCGCGCAGCATGGCGCTGCCGCCATAGGCCGAAGGCGCGATGACGAAGCCCGGACGCAGGATCGCATGGGGAATCCCGGACGCCGCGATCAGCCGTTCGGCCTCGCGCTTGGTGGTGCTGAAGGCGGTGCGGTCCGCATCGGCCCTGCCGGGAATCGAGATGTGGACGAGACGGATGGCGCGGTGGCTGTCACCGATCGCCTGCAACAGCCGCGCGACGAGGTCGCGATGCACCGCGCTTGTGTCGCTGCCCGGGCCGTCCTGCAGCACGCCGAGGCAGTTCACGACGATGTCTACCTCGTGCGTGCGAAGCAGCTGCGTCAGCGCCGCGGCATCCATCGACATGACAGGCAGCTCGATGTCGGCCGTGCTCATTTTCTGCGCCGGCGTGAAGTGGCGCGCGATGCCGATCACGTGAAAGCTGCGCGCCCGCAGATCGTCGGTGATGGTACGCCCGATCAGGCCCGACGCGCCGAGCACGAGGATGTTATGTGATGCGTCGTCACTCATGGAGCCCTGGACTATCTGGTGTGGTCATTCCGGGGCGCGAAGCGAACCCGGAATCTCGAGATTCCCCGATGCGCAATTGCGCATCTGAGGTTCGCTGCTTCGCATCGCCCCGGAATGACGACACTGCGCTAAAATGGTTTCGCGATCATCAGCCAGAGGATGATCACCACGGAGCCGAAGCCGGGAATACCGAACAGGAACCAGCGGCGAAACAGCGCAAAATAACGCGGCGGCAGCGGAAGACCTTTTTCGACGGCCACCTGCGCGAGGTTGCGCATCTCGATCTGCATGAAGACCACGGGAACCCAGAACACGCCGGCGAGCGCGTAGAGCGCAAGCGAAACCACGAGCCAGCGCTCGGTGATGCTCGTTGCCGACAGCAGCATCAGCAGTCCGCCGCTCACCGGCTGCAGCAGCACGGCGGTCAGCGTGAAGATCATGTCCGCGATCACGACGGTCGCCGCCGTGCGCGCGATGAACGCCGCATCCTGCGTGCGATGCGCCGCCAGCATGAAGAAGGCGATGCCGGTCCCGGTGCCCAGGATCACGACGGCGCCGAGCACGTGCAGATATTTGATCAGGAAGTAGAGCGTCATCGCAGTCCGCTCGTAATCAGGCCAACTTCGGTGCACACAAATACCGCCGCTGCCATAGGCCGGTCGGGCGCGAAAATCCACTGCAGCGGCGCAGGCGTGGCGCGGTCGGAGTACCCACATTGCGTCTGGATTCGTCCGCAGAATCCTGGCTGCGAATCAGGCCCGAATGAGCTTTTTCCAACTATGGCAGTGTCATACTGCGCTCGCGATACACGCTTTGCACAGCTCCGGATCGGCGGTTGGCCGCTTGAACTCCGGCAAGTGTCCTCTTTCGGAACAAGTTCTCACGACACTGATGCAAAAAATCCACAGATTAACCGATAATTAACGATGGACCTTGAAGGCGGCCCGCCGACTTGCTTTGATTACACCCATGAGCACAACGCTAATCGAGGTCCGGCCGGCCAAAGCTGCAGACGCGGCGGCGGTGGCGTCTACCCATGACGAAGCCTGGCGCTCGGCGTATCAGGGAATCATCCCCGGCGCCGAACTCGAAAAGCTGATCAATCGCCGCGGCCCGCAGTGGTGGGACAGCGCCATCCGCAAGGGCAGCCGCGTCAGCGTGCTGGTGTTCGGCGACCGGGTCGCAGGCTACGCCAATTACGGCCGCAACCGCGCCCGCAGCCTGCATTTCGAAGGCGAGATCTACGAGCTCTATCTGCGGCCGGAATTCCAGGGGCTTGGCTTCGGCCGGCGCCTGTTCGCCTCCGCCCGCCGCGACCTGATGCAGAGCGGCCTCAAGAGCATGGTGATCTGGGCGCTGTCCGACAACGAGCCGGCGACCGAGTTTTACCGTGCGCTGGGCGGCCGGATGGTGGCGCGCTCCTCGGAGCGGTTCGGGCCGAAGTCGCTCGACAAGGTCGCTTTCGCCTGGGCCAACTGAAAATCCTGCTTCTCTCGCAGCTGCAGCAAGGCTAAACCAGCCTCAAGCGCTGCGCGCGTCGGCCAGCCCGGCCTCAAGGCCGGGCCTGGTGCCCTTTTGCGGCCCGGCGGCGCCAACCAAAAAATCACATCGTTCTCAACTTCCAGAGGCCACGCGGAGCAATCCATGCGTATCGACGCCATATCGATCGGAAAAAATCCGCCCCACGACGTCAACGTCATCATCGAGGTTGCCGTCGGCGGCGAGCCAATCAAATACGAAATGGACAAGGAGGCCGGCACGCTCGTGGTGGACCGCTTCCTCTACACGCCGATGCGCTATCCCGGCAATTACGGCTTCATCCCGCACACCCTGTCCGGCGACGGCGATCCCTGCGACGTGCTGATCGTCAACACCCGTGCGATCGTGCCGGGCGCCGTGATGAGCGTCCGCGTGGTCGGCGTGCTCCTGATGGAGGACGAGGCCGGCGGCGACGAGAAGATCATCGCGGTGCCGTCATCGAAGCTGACCCAGCGCTACGACAAGGTGCAGAACTACAACGACCTGCCGGACATCACGCTGCAGCAGATCCAGCACTTCTTCGAGCACTACAAGGACCTCGAGAAGGGCAAGTGGGTGAAGGTGCTGCGCTGGGGCGACGCCGACGAAGCCCGCAAGCTGATCCTCGAAGGCATCGAGCGCGCGAAGAAGAAGTGACGGCGCAGCCGTCATTCCGGGGCCGATTTCGTCATTGCGAGCGAAGCGAAGCAATCCATGCCACCGCACACGCGGGACGATGGATTGCTTCGTCGCTTCGCTCCTCGCAATGACGGTGGAAGTAGTTTGCCCTTAACTCACACCGCCGGCGCCGGCAGGCCGGCAATCGCGCAGGCGGCGCGCAGCGTGTTGACCAGGAGGCACGCCACCGTCATCTGCCCGACGCCGCCGGGCACCGGCGTGATTGCGCCGGCGACATTGAGCGCTTCCTGGAACGCGACATCGCCGACCAGCTTCGGCTTGCCGCCGGGCACCGGGATGCGGTTGATGCCGACATCGATCACCGTCGCACCCGGCTTCAGCCAGTCGCCCCGCACCATCTCGGGCCGGCCGACCGCGGCATAGACCAGATCGGCCTGGGCGCAGAGCTTTGGCAGATCGCGCGAGCGCGAATGCGCGATCGTCACCGTCGCGTTCTCGTTCAGCAGCAATTGCACCAGCGGACGGCCGACCAGATTGGAGCGGCCGATCACGATCGCGTTCATGCCCTCGAGCGAGGCGTGCACGCTCTTGGTCAGGATGATGCAGCCGAGCGGCGTGCAGGGCGACAGCGCGGCCAGGCCCCCGGCGAGCCGGCCGGCATTGCTGGGGTGCAGGCCATCGACGTCCTTGGCCGGATCGATCGCGTTGATGATGGTCTCGGTGTGCAGCGATTTCGGCAGCGGCAGCTGCACCAGGATGCCATGCACCATGGGATCGCGGTTGAGCCGCGCGATCAGCGCCAGGAGATCGGCCTGCGACACATCCTCCGGCAGCTTGTGCTCGAACGAGGCCATGCCGGCGGCCTGGGTCTGGGTGTGCTTGCTGCGAACATAGACCTCGCTGGCGGGATCATGGCCGACCAGCACGACGGCGAGCCCCGGCGTGAGCGCATGGTCGCGCTTGACGCGGGCGACCTCGTCGGCGACGCGGGCGCGAAGCTCGGCGGCGATGGCTTTTCCGTCGATGATGCGGGCAGTCATGTCAGTCCCTTGTCTGCTGGTTCGGCTTGGCCGCAGTCAGCTTCCTCAATATATCGCCAAGCCCTTTCGGATCGCCGTCCACCGCGACCTGCTTGAGCCGCGAGGTGGCGCCGGACAACAGCTTCACCCTGGCCTTCGGCACGCCGAGCGCCTTGGCCAGCAGCTCGGTCACCGCGCGGTTGGCCTCGCCGCCCTCTGCGATGGCGCGCACCCGCACCTTCACCACCGAACGGCCATTGGCCAGCGTTTCGATCCCATCGATGTCGTCGCGGCCGCCGCGCGGCGTCACGCGCAACGCGATGCTGATGCCCTCGGTGGAATAGCGCCAAGGATCCATCAAGGCTCCCTCGCCAAGGCCCCGTCGAAAGGGTCAGATCACGTTGGGATAGATGTAATAGGCGATCACCCGCTGGATGAACATGATGATCAAGATCACGATGATCGGCGAGATATCGAGCCCGCCCAGATTCGGCATCACGTTGCGGATCGGCCGCAGCACCGGCTCGGTGATCCGGTAGAGGAACTCGGCCACCGCGGAAACGAACTGGTTGCGCGTGTTGACCACATTGAAGGCGACCAGCCAGGACAGGATGGCGGAGGCGATCAGCAGCCAGACATAGAGGTCGAGGATGATGATGACGATGTCGAGAACAGCGCGCATATGAGGGGGGCTCGCGGGTAAGACAACCGATTGAGGCGCAACGAGACCGGACTGAGCCGCCATCGCGCTTCTTGATTGAGCGGGATCGTTTCGGAAAACCGCTATGCACTGGGCCTGGCGCGGTCCGCCGGGTCGGGATCACGCCCTAGATATCGGTTCATCCCCCCGCAAACAAGGGAAGTTCCCGGCGGGACGGGCCGAAAACCGCGCCTTCACCGTTCTTGACTTGACCTTGGGCGGGACTGTAAATGGCGCCCGACTGACGGCCGGGATACTCAGCAACACCCGGCCGCGATGGGGCCATAGCTCAGCTGGGAGAGCGCGTCGTTCGCAATGACGAGGTCGGCGGTTCGATCCCGCCTGGCTCCACCACGCTTCGCCCTTCGGGCTACGCGTGGCGCAGCCGCGCAGGAGCCTGAAGGGCGAAGCGTGGTGTCCGGCGAAGCCCAAGGGGCGAAGACGGACTTTACCCCCCAATCCCCTCCCCCTTACGTCCCCGTAAACCGCGGCGGCCGCTTCTCCACAAAGCTCGCGACGCCTTCCCTGAAATCATTGCCCTTCAGCGCGATCTGCATCTCGCGATTGGCATCGATGGTGGCTTCGGCGAGCGTCTGGAACGGCACGTCGTAGACCTGGCGCTTGATCACCGCGATCGCGCTCGGCGAGACGAAATCGGCGAGGTCGCGGGCATAGGCATAGGTTTCCTCGCGCAGCTTCTCCGGCGAGGAGAGCCGGCTTACGAGGCCGATGCGCAGCGCCTCCTCGGCCGACACCCGCCGCGCCGACATCAACAGATCGAGCGCGTTGGCGTGGCCGACGATACGCGGCAGCATCCAGCTGATGCCGTGTTCGGCGATCAGGCCGCGCCGCGCGAAGGCGGTGGTGAACACCGCGGTGTCGGCGGCGAAGCGCAAATCGCAATAGAGCGCGTGGACCAGGCCGATGCCGGCGGTGGCGCCGTTGAGCATCGCGATCACGGGCTTCCTGATCGCGGGGTAGTAGGCGTAGCGCGTCTGCCAGTCGGCGCGGCGGTTCATGTCGAACGGGATGGTCTCGCCGCGCCTGACCTCGTTGGGATCGATTCCCTTCAGCGCGTCCATGTCGGCGCCGGCGCAGAAGCCGCGGCCCGCGCCGGTCAGCACGATGACGCGAACGTTGTCGTCGTTGGCCGCCGCTTCCATCGCGTGGCGCACGTCGCGCTCCATGATCGCGGTCCACGCATTCATGCGATCGGGGCGATTGAGCGTGATGGTCGCGATCCTGTCGCTGACCTCATAGAGGATGTGCTCGTAGCTCACGGCGATCTCCCTGTGCCTTGTTGTTATTGATACGCGCGGCGATACGGCCCGCGCCCGGCGGCCGACAGTAACACATTCACGAGAATGAACAGCCGGCGCCAAATTCCGCGTGGCGGCTATTCCGCGGCCTGCAGCATCACAGGCGGCGGCACGCGCGCGATCCAGCCGTCGATGAAATGCTTCAGCCACGCGCGCTCGGCGGCATCGTGGACGGCACGCGCGGCGAAGTGCAGATGGCCCGGCTGTGCGCCCGGCGAATCCATCCGCGCGCAACCGCGCGTGGTCCAGCGATGCATCATCGCGTAGGTCACGTCGGGATGGAATTGCAGGCCGAAGGCGTTGCCGAACTGGAACGCCTGCACCGGGAAATCATCGCCCGCCGCGAGCAGGTCGGCGCCGGCGGGCAATTGAAATCCCTCGCCGTGCCAGTGATAGACCCGCGCCGGCCAGTCCGGGCAGAGCGTGCGGCCCGCCTCGGTCGGCCTGACCGGATAATAACCGACCTCGACACGGCCTTGCGGATGCGGCGCGACCGTGGCGCCGAGCTGCCGCGCCAGCATCTGCGCGCCGAGGCAGATGCCCAGGAACGGGCGCTGCTCGCGCAGCGGAACGGCGATCCAGTCGATCTCGCGCCGCACGTAGTCGTCGCCATCGTTGGCGCTCATCGGACCGCCGAAGATCACCGCGCCGGCATGCGCGTCGAGCGTTTCGGGCAGCGCGTCGCCGAAGCGTGGGCGGCGGATGTCGAGGCGGTGGCCCAGCGCGCGCAGGGCGTTGCCGATCCGGCCGGGAGTCGATGTCTCCTGATGCAGCACGATCAGCACCGGCCGCAGCGGGGTCTCGTCCGAGATCTCAGTCGTGACCGCGGTCGGCCTTCGGCTGGCGAAGGGCACCACGACACGGCTTTGGTCAGACCGGAACGACATTGCCTCTGCTTAAAGTTTCGGCACGTAAGGCGCGATCATAGCTAAGTGGTCGTTAACATCGTGTGAGTTTGCGCACACCCAGACGAAGCAAATCGCGGGCCAGAAAACAGCCTTAACGGCGACGCGTGGGACGTTTTTCAGGGGCAGCTAGCGCTTGCGGAGCTGAAATCCGCCGACCGCCGTCAGGATGAAGGAGCGCGGAAACAGCCGGAGCAGGAACGGCACCAGCTTGATGAAGGCGCCGGGCAGCACTGCGCGCTTGTTGGCCATCAACCCGCTATAGGCCTGGCGGGCCACCTCTTCCGGCGTAACGTTGAGGATCGCGGAATCGAATCCGGGGGCAAACCCGGCGCGATCCTGAAACTCCGACGGCACCGGGCCCGGGCAACACACGGTGACACGCACGCCCTGCGGCGCCAGCTCACAGCGCAACGCCTCGGAAAACGACAGCACATAGGCCTTGCTGGCGTAGTACACGGCCATGCCGGGTCCCGGCAGAAATCCGGCGATCGAGCCGAGATTGAGGATGCCGCCGCGGTTGCGGATCAGCTGGTCGGCAAAGCGCAGCGTCAGATCGGTCAGCGCGCGGATATTCACATTGATGATGTTGAGCTGCTCGGCACGGTCGCGCTCGATGGCGCGGCCGAACAGGCCGAAGCCGGCATTATTGACGAGAAATTCGACCTCGACCCCGGCGTCGGTCAGGGCCTGCGCGATCCGGTCGCCCGCATCGCTGTGCTGGAGATCACAGGGGATCACAATCGGCGCTGCGCCGCCCTTGGCCCCGAGCTCGTCGGCGAGCGCCTTCAGGCGGTCGGCGCGCCGCGCCACCAGCGCCACACGGTGACCATTCGATGCAAACACGCGCGCCAGTTCGGTGCCTATGCCCGCCGATGCCCCGGTTATCAGCGTCACACGCTCGGTCACGTTTCAAACTCTTACTGCAAAATCTAGTGAGGTCCCCAACAAGGCGACGAGAGCATAGGCATGCGGTGGGACGCAAGCCGTGTGTAAGCTTGTGGACAGCGGCGAGGCACTGGTTTTGTGATGAAACGCCAGATTTTCAGTCGGATCGCCCACAATCGCGGCGGACATTAAAATTTCGTCATCCGTGATACCGGTGACGATGCGTCCGCCGGCGCGGGCGGCCGCGTCAGATTGCGGCGTCAGCCGTGCCCCAGGGGCCCTTTGGCAGCGCCGCCTGCTTCTCGGCGACCCGATGCTTGAGATCGATGCGGTCGCGCGAGGAAATGCCGAGCAGATCCGCGGCGCGCCAGACCACATTGTCCTCGAACTCGCTGACCTGACCGTCGGCATAGACCAGCTCCCACATCATCTCGACGATGCGCAGCCGTCCCTCCTCGTTCACCGAGCGCATGATGACGCTGGTAAAGTGATAGAGATCGACGGCCTCGCCCTCGACGCGCATGGCAGAGGCGATCAGCTTGTCGGCCGCGCCGCGGTCGAGCTGGAAACGGCTCTCGATCAGGCCGTGCAGCTTGCGCGTCTCCGCAGGCGTCGGCTCGCCGTCCAGCGACACGACATGCACCAGCAGCGCCGTCGCCGCCAGGCGATAGTCGCCGTCATCGAAGGTGCGGTCGGCCTGAGCATCGGGGGAAACGATATCGGCAATGAATTGGCGAAGTCCGTCGAGCATCGTTCTCTCTGTGGGATGAAGCCTGCCTGATTTGAGCGTGATCTATCCGGCTATAAAGTTTTCGAGACCACGCTCCGTTGAAATCTATATGGCGTGGAAACAGAACCGGTGCAATCCGCGCAGGTTCCCGCTGCGACATTACGTTTCGGCAACATGGATTGAGTCATTCCGGGGCGATGCGAAAGCATCGAACCCGGAATCTCGAGATTCCCCGATGCGCAATTGCGCATCTGAGGTCTGGTCCTGACGGACCATCCCGGAATGACGATGTGCTCAACTACGGTATCTCGTACACCACGAGCTTGTCGGCAATGCCGCGCAGTGCCGCTTCTTTCTGGATCGGCTTGATCGCGGCGCGATCGAGAATGCCCGCGACCTCCGCCGATTCCATCACCGGCTGGGTCAGATGGATTTCCTGCGAGGTCGACAGGCTCTGCACCCTGGCTGCGATATTCACGGTCTGGCCGAAATAATCCTGCCGCTCGTTCAGCGTCACCGCGAGGCACGGTCCCTCATGGATACCGATCTTGACGATCAGATCCTCCTTGCCGCGCTCGGTGTTGAGCTGCTTCATCGCCGCCCGCATGCGCAGGCCCGCCGACAATGCATGCTCTGGCCGGATGAAGGTCGCCATCACGGCATCGCCGATCGTCTTCACGACGGCGCCATGCTCCGACGCGATGATCTCGAGCAGCGCATGGAAATGCGCGCGCACCAGATCGAATGCGGCGAGATCGCCGACCCGTTCATAGAGCGCGGTCGAGCCTTTGAGATCGGTGAACAGGAAGGTGAGCGCGGTGATCTTCAGCCGCTGGTCGACCGTGAGGTTGTCGGCCTTGAACACATCACGGAAGGTCTGGTTCGACAGCATCCGCTTCGCGGTGAGGATCGGCTTGCGCTTGCCGAGCAGCTCATGCAGCGCATCGGCCGCTACCCAAACAGCGGGCAGCACGCGGGTGTCGGTCTGGTTGTCCAGCGACAGCCGGAGCGGCCCCGGCCGCAGCACCGTGGTGCCGGTCGGCGCCTGCAGCTTGTTGAACACGATCGAGAACTGCTGGCGCTCGGTGGTCGGCTCGCCCTGCACGTCGAAGAAATGCGCCGAGTGCGTCACCGGCTCGAACACGATCAGGAACTGCCTCGGCAATTGCAGCGACAGCAGCGCCTTTTCGCCGGCCGGCAATTCCAGCGATTCCAGCGTCACCTCCTTGAGCAGGCGCTCCAGCGAGTCTTCGTTGAGCTCGATGCCCGAGCTCCAGAACATCTGGCGGACATATTCCCAGATCGGCAGCGTATTCGGATCATGCGCGCCGATGCGGCGCACGCGCGGGCTGACGGTGAAGGCGACCTCGACCAGATCGTCGACGGACGCTTCGTATCCGGCCGCGCACAGCGCGCAATTGTAGTCGTCATGGCGCAGCGACTTCAGCGTCGAATGCGCATCGAGCACGCCGCCGCAGCCCGGGCACAGCACATTCCAGCTCATGTCGAACAGGCCGAGCCGCGACGCATGCAGGAAGCCGGAAATCACCTTCTCCTGGTCGAGCCCGGTGCGGCTCGAGAAATCCAGCAGGTTGATGCGATTGAGATCCCGGTCATGACCGTCCGCGATCAACTGCTGCATGGCATCGACGACGGCCGGATCGGTCGTCTGCCTGAGGACTGCGAAATGGGCCTGCGTATCGCTCATGGTGAGCCCCTAGATGAGCATTGGGACACCGCCGCGCAAGGTCAGCGCGGCTTGATCGTAAACACCGGCGAGCGATTCGGCTGTGTCGTCACCACGCCGATCGGCAGCACCGGATCCTTGTCCGCCAGCGCGACGCGGAATGCGCCGACAATCTTCGCAAGCGCGAGCGTTGCCTCGACCAGCGCAAAATGCGCGCCGATGCAGACCCGCGCGCCGACCCCGAACGGCAGATAGGCGAACCGATCGGGCGGCGTTCCCGTCATGAACCGCGCCGGCACGAACGCGTTCGGATCGCGCCACAGCTTCTCATGCCGGTGCAACAGCCACGGCGCGATCAGGATTACGTCACCCTTCCTGACCGGACGGCCCGCGATGGTATCGGGACCGCCTGCCGCACGCGCGATCAGGAATGCCGGCGGATAAAGCCGCATGGTTTCGTCGATCACCGCGCGGGTAAATTTCAGCTGCTCGATGTCGAGCGCGCCAGACGTCGCCGCGCTCCCGACTTCTGCTGCCAGTTGTTCCTGGGTCAGGGGATCGAGCGCCAGCAGATAGAGCGCCCAGAACAGCGCGGTCGCCGTCGTCTCGTGGCCGGCCAGAATCATGGTGGCGACCTGGTCGCCGAGTTGGCCATCGGTAAAGGCCTCGCCGGTTTCAGGATCGCGCGCGGCGCCCATCAGGTCGAACAGGTCGCGGGCCGGCGCGTTGTCATCCTTTCCGGCCGCACGTCGCTCGGCCATCAGCATGCCGACGAACGCGGTCCAGCGCTTGCGGAAGCGGGCGCGCCGGAAATCCTGCGGCGTCGGCCAGTTCAATGGCAGCACCAGATCGAGCATATGCGGCCGCGCCAGCGTGTCGCCATACTCCATCACGAAGTCGCGCAGCGCGGCGCCGTGGCGATCCATGCCGAACGAGAACATGGTGCGGCCGGCGATCTCCAGCGTCATCCGCTGCATCGCCTCGCGCAGATCGACCGGGCCGCCACTCGCGGACTTCAGCTTGGCGATGGTCTCGTCGACCGCCGCAATCATGTAAGGCACCAGCGTCGTCACCGCGCGCGGCGTGAACGCCGGCGCCAGCGTGCGGCGCTGATGTTTCCACGCACGCCCTTCGGCGATCAACAGCCCCTCGCCCAGCATCGGACGCAGCACGCGAAGGCCGGCCGGCGTGCGGGTGTAGTTCTCGTAATTGTCGACCAGCACATGGCGGATCGCATCGGGCGTGTTGAGGATGAAGCTCGAATGGTTGAGAAAGCGGCCCTGGACGATGTCGTCCTCATAGGCGCGCTGGCCCCAGGTCTCGATCGGCGAGTTGCGCATCACCCGCATGCGCGCGAATGCGCCCATGTCGTCCGGCGCGCGCGGCGGCGCCGGCGGGACCAGGGGACGCCGCGTGACCGTGATATCGTAGACTTCGGCTATGCTCATGGTCCTCGCTTCCTGCCTCACGCGACGGCCGATCCGGCCATGCGATCCCGGCGCCAAGAAGGCGCGCGGACCCTCCACCAGACCTAATAAGTCAGCTCGGCGACCGCAATCCGATTCTCCGACGCCGGCCAGGCCCGCATCATAATGCGTTCCCCGTTGAAGATCGCGGCGACCGGACGGCCGACATCGTCCGCGGCGAGCCGCAGCGTCGTCACCGAATCCGTCGGCACGCCAGGCTTTACATCGGCCGGCTCCTTGCCGTCGAACAGCACGATATCGCGCGGCAGGCCGAAATAGCCGCGCGGCCGCGACATCAGCACGACCGCGCCCGCACCGGCATCGGCCGGCCCCAGCGGCCGCGCCGCGCGCAGATGCACGATCTCGGACGAGCGTGGAAACGGCGAGCGATAGATGTGCGTCGTCGCCGTACCCGGTGACGTCAGCACGAATTCGAGCGGCCACGACGGGTCGACCTGCGCCGGACCCCAGCGGCCGTCGGCGCCGGTCTGCGAGCTGTGCAGCGGGCCGCCGATGCGCTCGCCGGTCTCCGCCGCGACATGATAGATGTCGACCGTGGCGCCTGGCACCGGCCGGTTGGTCGGCACGCCGCCCGGCGTGCCCGTGACGAGGCCGCTCAGCCTCACCGCCGTCTCCGGTACGATCCCGATCCGCGACGGCTCGTGCCGTGCGATGAATTTGTAGATTTCGCGAAAGGCGCGCGGATGAAAGGCGGTCTCGCGATGATCGAGCGCGCCGAGCACCAGATTGGTCGCGCCTTTCAGCGCCGGGCCTTCCGTCGTGACGTTGGTCGGCGTGCCCGGCTTGCCGACGAAGCGGCCGTCGGCTTGCGCATATTTGTCGAGGCCGTCGCTGCGCAACGTCAGGAATGCGGTGCCAACCGTCACTTCGCTGTCGCCATCGTTCAGTCCGCGCAGGAACGGACCACGACCGTTGAACTCGTTGCCGAGCCCGTCGTCCCACGCATAGACACCGTGATTGGGCGTGCCGCACAGCACCGCGTGGCTGACGTCGCCGCCGCCACCATTCTTGATGGTGTTGCGGATCGCATTGCCGCCGCGCGAACTGCCGACCAGCGCGACCCGCGGCGCGCCGGTCTTCTGCTTCAGCTCCCTGATCGCCTCGGCGAGCTCGCGGCGCTGGTCCTCGGTCGAGGAGCGGCTGGCCTGCTCGATCTTGTCGTCACTGCGCGCCAGCGGATCGGTGAAATTGATCGCCGCCATGCGTTCGCGCGGCATGCCGTTCGATTCCATCCGCCAGAACGTCGTCATCCAGAGCGGGGCGTGATCGCCATTGCCATGCACGAACAGGATCGGCGGGGTATCACCGGCGGGCACCGGCTGCGCCGAGGCCGACTGAGCCGAGGCCGGGGCGCCGAGGCGGCCGGCCAGCAGGGACAGGGCGCCGGCCCCTTGCAAAATTCTCCGCCGCGACAGCGCCATTGCCCCTCCCCCGACCTTCCCTTGACCTTCCCTTGGCCTTCCTCAGGTCTTTCAGTGCTTTAGCTGTGTCCTATCCCCGCCAAGGGTGCCGTAATCGCTGGACAGGACACGCGTTTCGCGGGCATCAGTTGGTGCAGCCGGAATCGTCCAACAAGCCATAGCAGGCCAACCGGAACTGGATATGACCGAACCGCGTGATCGCTCCGACAGTATCACTGCACCGTTGCGGCATTCAATCTTCAGGCGAATCTGGCTCGCGAGCCTGCTCTCCAATCTCGGTATCCTGATCCAGGGCGTCGGCGCGGCCTGGGCGATGACGCAGATGACCTCGGAGGCCGACAAGGTTGCGCTGGTGCAGACCGCCTTGATGCTGCCGGTGATGCTGATCTCGATGCCGGCCGGAGCCATCGCCGACATGCACGACCGCCGCATCGTCGCGCTGGTGTCGCTGGCGATTGCGCTGACCGGCGCCACCACCCTGACCGTGCTGGCCTGGCTCAATCTGGTAACGCCGAACATCCTGCTCGCGCTGTGCTTCGTCGTCGGCAGCGGCATGGCGCTGTTCGGCCCGGCCTGGCAATCCTCCGTCAGCGAGCAGGTGCCGCCGGAGACGCTGCCCGCCGCGGTCGCGCTGAACGGCATCAGCTACAACATCGCGCGCAGCTTTGGTCCGGCGATCGGCGGCATCGTGGTGGCGTCCGCGGGCGCCGTCGCCGCCTTCGCCGCCAATGCCGTGTTGTATCTGCCGCTGCTCGTCGTGCTGTTCCTGTGGAATCGCGTCAGCGAGCCGTCGCGGTTGCCGCGCGAGCGGCTGAACCGCGCCATCGTCTCCGGCGTGCGCTACATCACCAATTCGCCGTCGATCAAGATCGTGCTGACCCGCACCATGGTGACCGGGATCATCGGCGGATCGGTCTCGGCACTGATGCCGCTGGTGGCGCGCGACCTCCTGCATGGCGGCGCGCAGACCTACGGCATCATGCTCGGCGCCTTCGGCATGGGCGCGGTGATCGGCGCGCTCAACATCAGCGAGATCCGCAACCGGCTCAGCGGCGAAGCTGCCATACGCGTCTGTGCGTTGACGATGGGCGCGGCGATCGCCGCGGTTGCCGTGAGCAAGCAGCCGGTGATCACCGCCGCCGCGCTGGTGGTTGCCGGAGCGGTGTGGATGCTGGCGATCGCGCTGTTCAACATCGGTGTGCAGCTCTCCGCGCCGCGCTGGGTCGCGGGCCGTTCGCTTGCGGCCTTCCAGGCCGCGATCGCCGGCGGCATCGCAATCGGAAGCTGGTGCTGGGGCCGCATCACGGACGTGGGCGGCGTCGAGATGGCGCTGCTGATCTCCGCCGGTCTGATGCTGCTGTCGCCGCTGCTCGGCATCTGGCTCAGGATGCCGCCGATCGGCGCGCGCAACGAGGACGCGACCGATACCTTGGCCGATCCCGAGGTGCGGCTGCAACTGAGCGGGCGCAGCGGGCCGCTGGTGGTCGAGATCGAGTACCGGGTGGCGCAGGACAATGCCCGCGCCTTCCACAATGTGATGCAGGACGTGCAGCTCAGCCGCCAGCGCAACGGCGCCTATGGCTGGTCGATCGCGCGCGACATCGCCGATCCCGAATTGTGGACCGAGCGCTATCATTGCCCGACCTGGCTCGATTTCCTGCGCCAGCGCAACCGCGCCACGCAGATCGAGCGCGAACTGCATCAGAAGGCGGCCGACTTCCACATCGGCGCCGAGCCAATCCGCGTGCGCCGGATGCTGGAGCGTCCGTTCGGATCGGTGCGCTGGAAGGACGAGACCCCGGATCGCGCCGCCAAGGAGGTGATCCCGGTGGTCGCGACCGCGGCGGGGAGCAGTACGTAGTCTCTCCATTGTCATTCCGGGGCGCGCGAATAGCGCGAACCCGGAATCTGGAGATTATTAGCTCGAGATTCCGGGTTCATCGCTCCGCGATGCCCCGGAATGACAGCTGATGGGTCTACTGCCCGTGATCGGCGAGCGTCTGCTGGCAGGCCTTGCTGAGGCGGCTGCGATGCTCCTTCAGGCACGCCAGCACGACCTGATCACCTTCGCTGAGATGGGCGCGGCAGAACCGCGAGGCATCGCGTGAGCAGGCATCGCGCCCCTGCTGCTGCGCCGAGGCGGCCGACGTCAACAAAACCAGCGGAACGACGGCAAACAGAAATCGGGTCATCTCTCAAAGCCTCTCAAGCGTTTTCGCGCGAAGTGGTGCCGGTTCGCGTGAAGAAAACGCGTCAAATAAGGAATCCGGAGCCCCGTTCCGATTTCATCGGAGCGGAAACGGCTCCAGGGAATGCGACGCCGGTTCTATAGCGTTTCCTTGCCGCGAAGAAGCTTGAAACCGACTGTGACGGTCATCACGCATGGCAAGGCCCGCTTTTTCTTGTCGTTCCGGCGCCTTGTTGGGATCGCGTTAAGACCTTGTTGGCATTAATCGCTCGTTACGGCTGTGGCGTATCCTTAAGTTCCGAGAGAGTGTGTAGCGATGCGTAGTGCGTTGGGCCTGATGCTGGCCAGTGTTGTAACGGCGATCGTGATCGCCGGCGTGTGGTTTTGGACCTCCTCGCCGCGTGCCGACGCGGCTCCTCCGCAAACCACGGCTGCGGCCAAGGCCGATCCGCTTCCCGCGGCGGCAAAACAGGCCGCCAGGGACGATGTCGAGACGACCGCCGCGCTGTCGAAGCGCGCCGATGCCACCCAGGCCGCGGCACCGGCCGCCACTCCTGCTCCGGCGCCGGCCCCCGTCGCGGCTGCGCCCAAATGCGCCAACCCCGATGCGCTCGGCATCAGCCGCACCGTCGTGGTCGACACCAATGGCGGCCCGGGCTTCGGTTTCCTGCAGTACAAGCAGTATGACTTCCTGACCGACAAGGAGGTCGTGCTGACCTTCGACGACGGTCCGTGGCCGACCACACCGGCCGTGCTCAAGGCGCTGGCCGATGAATGCACCAAGGCGGTGTTCTTCCCGATCGGCCTGCACACCACCTATCACCCAGACATCCTGCGCCAGGTTGCCGCCGCCGGCCACACCATCGGCGCCCATACCTGGTCGCATGCGCATCTGGCGGGCAAGAAGATCACTGAGCAGCAGGCCAAGGACGAGATCGAGAAGGGTTTTAGCGCGGTAAAGCTGGCGCTGGGCGCCAACCCGGCCCCGTTCTTCCGCTTCCCGGCGCTGGCGCACACCCCGGCGACAACCGCCTATCTCGGCACCCGCAACATCGCGATGTTCTCGGTCGACGTCGACTCCAACGACTTCAAGTCCAAGAGCGCGGACGAGGTGATCAACAACGTGATGACCAAGCTCGACAAGGAGCACAAGGGCATCATCCTGATGCACGACCTGCAGAAGCACACCGCGCAGGCGCTGCCGACGCTGCTCCGCAAGCTCAAGGCCGGCGGCTACAAGGTGGTCTGGATGAAGGCCAAGACCCAGCTCGAGACGCTGCCCGAATACGACGCGATGATGGCGAAGACCGAGAAGCCGATCGCAACGGGCCGGCCGATCGGCAACGTCGTGCAGACGGTCGCCGAGTAACGCAGCGAACGCACTCTCAACGCAAAGCGCCCCTGGACCCAATCCAGGGGCGCTTTCGTTTTCTGGTCGCAGCCACCTTCTCTCGGTCCGATACGATGTGAGCGACAGCCTGGAAAGGCCTGTGCGTCTTCAAGAGAGGCGCCATCACGCCCGGTGGCTGCGGCTCCCACAAAAATATCGAAAACAACCCCATGCAAAGGAGCCGGCGGATGCCGTCTCCAGACTGACCGTTTGAGTGCCCCGCGCCGGCGTAGCGGGTGTTCGGATCGGCCGAGATGAATTGCCCCGTCTTACGCTCGCATCACATGAAACCTCCAACCATCTTCGGAAACGCTGATGCGATCGGACAGAGTTCAGATCGAGCCAGCGGGCGCAACGGCGGGAAAATCCTGCTCGGGATCGAACGCGTTATTGAAAAAGTTCGTCAGGGAGTACATGGCCACTAGCGCGACGATCTCCATGACGTTCGCATCCGTGTAGCCGGCGTCCCGGACGGCTTTCATATCGGCGTCACCGACCTTGCCGCGGGTTGTGATGACTTTGCGCGCAAACTGGAGAGCGGCGTCCCGCTTCGGATCACTGGCATGCCCCTTCCGAGCGAGAATGATTTCATTAGCCGGCAGCTTGGCCATATGCTCGGCGGTAAAGCTGTGAACCGTCAGGCAGTAGTTGCACCCATTCACTTCGGAGACAGCGAGGCCGATGCTGTCACGCGTCTTCACGTCAAGCGCCTTGCTCAAAGAGCTGAGCAGTGTAGCCCATGCGTTGAACGCGATCGGGCTCAGCGCGAAGGTCGCCATCATATTCGGAGTGAATCCGATGTTCTTGGTGAATCCATCGAGAGTCGGTTTCGAAGCTGCCGGCACCTGAGCCGGTGTTGGCAATGCAGTTCGAGCCATCAGCAATCTCCGTAGATCGTATTATACCAGGTCCAGCACATCGGCCACCGGACGGCGCGGCTTCTGCGCCCAGTTTCCCGGACGCTCCGGCCCCACGGCCAACAGCAGGACCGGCACTTCGTCCTTCGCCAATCCGAACTCGCGGTGCACCGGTTCGGCATCGAAACCGATCATCGGCGTCGAACCCAGGCCTAGCGAGCGGGCCGCATAGATGATCGCTGCCGCGCCGAAGGAGGCGGTTCGTAGCGCTTCATCGCGCTGGCGCTGTGGGTACTCCATGTACAGATTGCGCGCGGGGATCTCCCATTCCGGCACCATCTTCGCCGGCATGACGCCCGATTCTACCAGCGGCGCCAGGCGCTCCGGTATTACGCTGGAATCGGCCAACTGGCCGCAGGCGATGAAGGTAACGGCTGCGTCGGTGATCGCGGGTTGATTCCAAGCGATCGGACTCAGCCGGGCTTTGGCTTCAGGCGTGCGCACGGCGATGAAGCGCCAGTTCTGCATGTGGAAGGATGTCGGTGCGGCGGTGCCGATTCGCACGAGCTCTCGGATTTGGTCGTCGCTCAGGGTGGCGGCAGGGTCGTAATACTTGGTGGAGCTGCGGCTCAGGATACATTCGATAACTGCGTTGGTCATGGTTGGTCCTAGGAGTGAAGTGATAGGTTGAGGCACGAGAGTGCTTTCGCTCTCGTTGAGAGCCGGCCGGCCGCATTCATCGATAGGCGCACGCCGCTCACGGACGAGCGCAAATGATCGTCTTCCCGCTGATCCGCTCGGTCGGGTTGAAGGCGGCAACGGCATCGTCGAGGGCAACCACGCTGCCGATGTTTGTCCGCACTCGTCCGTCACGCGCCCGCCGGACAATCTCACTCAGTTGGGCGCGATCGGGTTCGACGACGAAGTCTATCGTCCGGCCGTCAGCGGGGCGTGCCTCAGTCGGACCGGCGATGGTCACCAGCGTTCCTCCGGCTCGAATCACGCGCGCGGACCGCTTCGCGATGTCGCCGCCAAGGACATCGAACACCAGATCGACTCCGCCGACATCTTCCAGAGTGTCGTTGTCGAGGTCGACGAACTCCTGTGCGCCGAAGTCGAGAGCCGTCTGACGGCCGGCAGCGCGTCCGGTACCGATGACGTAAGCACCAGCCTCACGTGCGAGCTGGGTTGCCATCGAACCGACGACGCCGGCGGCACCGTGCACGAGGACGCTCTGCCCCGCCCGAAGCCGGCCGTGATCGAACAGCCCCTGCCACGCGGTAAGGCCTGGCATCACGAGGGCCGCGCCCACCGTGAAATCGACATCGCCCGGCAGCGGCGCGAGGTTGCGCGCCTCGATGGCCACATACTCCGCCAAGGTGCCGTCGCGATACCAGTCCGCGAGACCGAATACCCGCTGTCCAACCGACAGCCCCGTCGTGCCATAGCCGAGGGCGCTGACCACTCCAGCCAACTCGTGGCCGGGGATCGACGGTGTTCGGTCACGCTCGCGGCGATCGGTCCAAGTCGAGGGCCACGTCAGCTCATCCCGGGTGAATCCCGCCGCATGAATCTCAACGACGACGTCGTTTATCGCGGCCTGCGGCTCGGGCCGCTCCACCAGCTTCATTCCGGCCGTTCCCGCCGCTTGGTCCGTCACAACGATTGCCTTCATCGTGCACCTGCCTCAGTGTGGCAGCTCATCATCTTCCGAACTCCTTTTCAGACGAGCGAAAACCGGAAGGCGAAACTCGATGGCTCCAATGACCTTGGATATTGAATCGATGCCATCGACGCGGCGCATTTCCTAAAGCCACGTTGCCACTGGTCCCGGCGCGATGAAACCCGCGGTGGGCGTTCCTGGACGCGCGGACACGCATTCTGGACTCCAGAGCTGGCCAACGCCGAGGATCAGTGCGCCGAGTGTGCGCGAATCTGGCCAGGGAACGGGAAAGAGCCCGGTTGGGGCGCAGCCTCGGGCATGCACGAGCCCACGCGGCTTGCTTTCGGCCTTTGCTGTTTCCAGTTTTTTCTTCGGTCGGGCAGCGAGTTCAGCCAACGCTGATAACCCGACGAACAGTTTCGATAGATGAGCGGAGTCGCTATTGGCACGCCCATCTAAATCGCACACTTGACGGGAGAGATGCCTCGGAGGCGATATTTGGCTCAAGTGCCCTTATCACTCCCAGCGTTCTTCACGCGCAGCCGGTACTCGCTAGGATCAACGTTGTAGGCTTTGCGGAATGCTCGCACGAAACTTGACCGGCTTTCGTAGCCGGCGTTGTAGGCCACAACATCGACCGGGGCTGATGTCGTCGTGAGATCGAGGGCCGCCTGCCGCATCCTGAGATCGCGAAGGATGGCCATCGGCGAACGGCCAAAGATCTCCGAGAACTTCGCCATGAATGCCGACCGGCTGAGACCCGCGCTATGCGCAAGGCTCTGAACCGTATGAGCGGCCCCCGGACGCGCCACCATATCGGCGAATGCACGCGTGATCTGCCGATCCGCGAGAATCGAAAACCGATCAGTCCAGCTGCGGGAGGACTTCATCGACCGCCTCACCAGGGCGATGATGACCTGCTTTAGCAGGGACGCCGTCATGGCGCCCATGCCGATTTCCTGCACGCAAAGCTCCTCGACCGCTTCGCGAAGCTTCAGGTCGATCTTGTCCGTCGGCTCGAACTTCTCGACCACGGGCTCGCGCAATTCGCGAAACAACCCGACGGATTGTCCGAAGGATGCGTTGAAGAAGCCGCAGATCTGGATGATCTCGGGCTGCTCGGTCGGTGTTGCGATGCGCAACATGCTGTCATGCTGCTTCCAGCAATCGCGGGAGATGAGCCTCTTCGGGCCGCTGGTTCCGTCGACTTCGATTACGAACGGGGTACTCGGAGGCTTGATGATGAGGAGATGGGGTTCGAGCGACGTCCAAGGCCCATCGCCGATCGAAATTCGTCCCCTGCCACTAATGGTGTAATGGACCGCCGGCGCATCGATCGTCCCCATCTCGGCGCGATGGCCTGATGGAATCAGCATTTCGGTGAGCGCGACGACATCGATCTCAAGTGCCCGCATGAGGTTGTTGAGATCGGCAGTGGCGAGCTTCGAGGCAGAGACGGCGATCCGCGAATCTGGCCGCTCGCCCTGTCCGCTTCCGGCCCGCGATTTGGCCGTTTTTTGCATAGCAACCTGCTTACAAGATCAACCCGTGAATCCGCTAGGCGAATCTGTCTCACCCTTGAACTGGATTTTGTGGCGCGCCGAAAGAAGCCTTGGCATGGTCCAGTCGGATTGTTGGAACTTGGTCCTATCGGTGGGACAGCATCGCTGTAGGTTATGGCCTTGAGACATGGTCTCGGCGCAACGCCGTCGCGCGTGCACGCCGCCGCCTGCAGCCCGAGCTCGTGTGCTGCGCCTCCGACGATGATCCGGGAATAGATTCGTCGGTCTGGCCTTCTCTTTCACGATGCCCGACCCCTGGAGAGCTCAGTGAGTGCATTCGAACAAGGCCGCGTAGGGTCGGGCGACGATGGCTTGGCGAATACGGCCGCCGAAAAGCTCCGTTCGATGATCCCGGCGGCCGGCGCAATCGCCTATCCGTTCCTGCTCGATGCATTTCATCTCGCGGTATCTCCCGCTGCTGGTCCGGTGTCGTTCGGGCGACTGGTCCTGGCGGCGCTTTGCCTGTTGGCCGCGACCGCCGCGCCCTTGCCGGGTCTTGCCTGCGCATACTGGATGACCAAGGCCGAGCCTTCGTCGTTCGAGCTGCGCGCCCGGCGGCTCGCCTATCTCAGCATCGCTGCGCCGCCTTTGTTCGTACTGACCGGCGTCGGTCTCGGATTGCTGCACATCCCCGTCAGCGACGAGCTTGTCTGGGTCGCGGGCTGGTTGGCCGCGTGCCTGTATGTGCTGCTCGGCGGTGAGCAAGAGCGCCCGGCAGGATCAGCCGCGATTGCTCCATCGATTGCCAAATGGCGCGTGACGCACGGCGTCACCGCAGCGGTCATCCTGCTCTACGTCGCGTTTCACCTCACCAATCATCTGCTGGGCCTACTCGGACCCGAGATTCATGCCGCCGTGATGAAGATGGGGCGCACGGTCTATCGATCGTCCCTCGTCGAACCGATCCTCGTTGGCCTGATGCTGTTCCAGGTCGCCGTCGGGGTGCGGCTCGCCTGGCGCTGGAGCTCGGCGCCCGCGGATGCCTACCGCGTGTTTCAGATCGGCTCCGGCGTCTACCTCGCGGCGTTCATCGTCACTCATCTGAACTCCGCGTTGGTCTCGGCGCGCGCCGTGCACCACATCGACACCAATTGGGCCTGGGCGTCGGGCGCACCGACCGGCCTGATCCACGACGCCTGGAGCATTCGCCTGGTGCCGCACTACGCACTCGGCGTGTTCTTCGTCCTCGCCCATCTCGCATCGGGATTGCGCGGCGTCCTGATCGCGCACGGCGTCGCTACCACGATCGCCAACCGGATCTGGGCAACCGGGCTCGCGGCAGGCGCGTTGGTCGCGATTGCGATCATGAGCGGACTGTGCGGCGCGCGGATTTGGTCTTCGGCCTAGTGGCGGCTGCTCCGCGAGCCGGTCGACGACGTTACATGGTTCCGCTCCCGATCCAGTCACCACCAATGATGTACCTAACCGACTGAGCTATGCAGCGAACTATTCTGCTACGGACTTGAAGAGGCTACCAGCGTTGACCTGACGGCGGCCTCCAGAAAAAGTTTTCAATCCGTCCCGGCTGGATCGATGCAGTACTCAACCAGCTTTGGAAACGTCTCTAGGCGTCCGTACTCACGATGGCTCTCCAAGTTGATCCGATAACACTTCTCAACTTAGCCGATTCTCCGGAGCATCCTACGAAAGCTCTTGCGACAGTTCGGCTAGGCGGCCTCGTGCTTCGGACGTAGACCAAAGCCTTCCGTCTTAGCGAAGCTGGCTTTTGAGGATTGGGCAGTACGGTGGGTAGTCAGCCAGACAGCGGGCTATACTATCCGGGGCAAGCCCTGCGGCCGAAAGGGTTGACTTCCAAGTTTTGAAAACTGGTGCCGCAAGAGGGACTCGAACCCCCGACCCCGTCATTACGAATGACGTGCTCTACCAACTGAGCTATTGCGGCGAACCGTTCGGCAACGGCCGGATCACGCGGCCACCTGATATCGGGCATGACCCCGATTGGCAAGGAAAACGCGGTTATCGAACTACACACCGGTTATCTAACCGCGAATTAGCTTCCCAAACGTGACAGAAATCCGCGCCAGCCGCCCACCTGGGCCTTGGGCGGGCCGATTTGTTCCGCAAATTCGTCCACCGGGCCGTCCTCGTCGACCCCGGGGTCGTCGGGAGCCCGGACGATCGGGATTACGGCCGGAATGGGCGCAGGCGCCGCCTTGGGCAGGTCGGCCCTCGACCGGAACAGGGGGGCCGGAGCCGGGGGCGTCGATTCGGCGGCCGGCGCGGGAGCCGGTTCCGGAGCGGCGGGTTCGGCCGAGGCCGGGGCGGGCTCGGCCTCGATGGCCGCCGGCAGCGGGGCGTTGTCCTGCACGGGCGGCGCGGCCGGCTCCAAGGGCTTGATCTCGACCGGCTTGATCTCGACCGGCTCAGCCGGCTTGGCGTCCACCGGCTCGCTGGCCAGTTCCTTTGGCGGCTCGACCCGCCGCGGCGCCAGCATGGCCTCCTCGAACGGCGAAGGCTCGATGGCATGGCCCTTGTCGGACGGCAGCGCCGCCACCGGGGTCTGCCACTGGAAGGCGTCGAGCCGGCCGGTGACCGGCGAGACCGGACGCCAGCGATCCGAGACATAGCCGTCGGCGGTCCAGACCGGATCGTGCAGCGCGCGCACGGCGCGCAACGTCCAGGCCCGCGCCCGGCCGCTGTCGCCATGCTCGGTGCGCTCGATCTCGGCCATCAACAGCGCGACACGTTGCGTCGGCGCCGCGATAAATGGCTCCAGCGCCGCACGCGCCTTGGCGAATTCGGCCGCGTCGACCGCGGCGCGCGCGATCGCCAGCGCGCCCTCGATATGTCCAGGTGTTTTCGCCGCCAGCGTCTCGACCCGCACCAGGCGTTGCCGCGCGGAATCGCCGAGCCGCACATGCGAATAGGCGTCGGCGAGATCGGGATGCGGCTGCGCCAGCCACGCGGTCTCGACGATGCGCATCGCGCGGCGAACCTGATGCGCCTCGCTCTCGAACTTCGCAGCGAGCACGGCGGCCGGAATCAGCGTCGGCGCCAGCTTGACCGCGTCCATCGCGCTCGAGCGCGACAGGTCGCGATCGACGGTCTCGAACTCCAGCGCACGCGCCGTCAGCAGCACGCCGCGCTGCCGCCGATAGATCGCCTTGTCGATCAATCCGGCGCTCTGGTTGTTGTCGATGATCGACAGCGCGCCGGCCCAATCGCCCTTGGCGCAGCAGAAGCCGAGCACCGCATGCGAGGCCCATGACGACGACGGCGACATCTTCAGCGCTTCCTCGGCGATCATCACGGCCGCCACCGGATCGTCGGCGCGCTGCGCCTCGATGAACAGACCGCGCAATCCGAGCAGCCGCGTGTCCTCGCGCTCGGCCATGGCGCGGAAGGCGCGCTGCGCGCCGTCGCGATCGCCGTCGAGCTGCGCCGATTGCGCGTGCAGCAGCAGCGCCAGCGGATCGTTTGCGGCGTGGCGCCGCGCCACTTCGGCATGCGCGCGGGCGCCTGCGGAATCGCCATGCCCGATCGCGAGCAGGCCTTGCGTGATGGCGTGGCGGCCGCGGGCGTGACGCCGCTCGCGCCGGCCACGGCGGACGTGCCCGGGAATCTTCCAGAGCCCGCGCAGGATCACGCCGGCGATCATCGCAGCGACGACGACGAGGCCGAGCAGATACATCGGCTGCTTGGACGTCAGCCGCAAGCCGCCCCAATTCAGCACGAGATCGCCGGGCTGATCGGCCATCCAGGCCGCACCCGCTGCAGCGAGCGCGATCAGCAGCAGGAACAGAATGATCCGGATCATCAAAGACCTATTGCAAAGACTTACTGGTTGACCGTGGCGAGCGCCGCCATGGCGTTGTCGGCAAATTTACGCGACGCGTCGAGCGCGGCGCGGCGCGCGTCCACCTTGGCGAGCCAGGCTTGCGCCGCCGTGCGATCCGCCGGCGGCAGCGACTTCAGTTCACGCTCGGTCAATGCGAGGTCATTATGCAAGGCGGCCGATGTCACGCGCGCGACGATGCTGCCGCGATCGGTCCCCGTGCCGTCGGTCCGCTCGATCTGGATCAGCGTGGAGGCACCGGCCTTCAGACGATCGACCAGCCCGGCGCTGGCCGCCGCAGCTTCAGGCGGAGGCGGCGCAAGTTTCGGCACGATCTCGATCAGCTCGCGGCACAGCGCGTTCGGGTTCGGCACGCCCGACCTCGCGAACGTCTCGAGCGGCTTCAACACCTCGGCATCATCCGACAGCGCCTTCGCGGCCTCGAGCGCGGAGGCATAGGGATCGCCGTGACGCGCCGCGACGTCGAGCAGCGATGCCGCGACGACGCGGCGCAGCGGCACATCGTCGGCCTTCGCCTCGGCCTTGGTGTCGGCGATCTTGCCGTCCTGCCTGGCGATCGCGGCGCCCTGCGCCTTCACCGCGCCTTCGACCTTGTCGATGCGCGCCGTGATGCCGGAGAGATCAGGCGCAGCCGCGCCATCGCGCGGTGCGGCTCTCGCGTCATTGGCCGCCGCCGCAAGCTTGTCGGATTGCGCCCGCGTCGCGGCGAGCTCGGTGCGCAGTGCGGCGATCGATTTGTCGAGCGCCTCCAGCCGCGCCGTCGCCGCGGGATCGGCGGCCGGCACGACCGGCCTGCCGGCTTTCGATTCCAGCGCACTCAGGCGCGTGCCGAGTTGGTCGATGGCGGCATTGGGTTGCGGTGCGGGGACCGGCTGCACGACGGGCCAGCCGAGCAGCCAGCCAACCCCGATCACCAGCGCCGCGGCGACCGCACCCGACACCGGCGCCACCACCCAGGGCGACACCGGCCGCGCCGGTTCGGCGTCCGGCGCCGCGGAGGCGGTCTCGGGCTGCGGCTCCGCCTGCGGTGCGGCGTCGCCCTGGGGCTCGGCCCCAGGCGTCGCCGCGTCCGCAGACGCCTTGCCGGCATCCTGGTCGGCCTCCTCCTTGGCGGCTTCCTCGGCCCCCTCCGTTTTCGGCGGTTCGCTGGTGATTTCGGTCGCCTGAAGATCGATGGTCGGCGGCGCGCGCTTGGGCCGGGAATCCGGCGAAGATCCTGGGTCGTCTGGCCTTTCTTCAGCCATCGCGGGGGTCCTCAAAACTGCTGGCCGCATACTCTACCAGAATCGGCCCAGGTTCTTAGAGCACGATCCGAATAACCGAGCATCGCCTAACATCATGGTCAAACGAAAGAATTATTCCGGTCTCGGCCGCAGGGTGCGGCCGAGCGCCTCCAGCAGGGCATTTTCGTCCGGCCGCGCCGCCACCACCACATTGGTCGCGCCGGCGTCATGGAGCACCGCGGCGACGGCCGCCGAGATGCAGCATTGCGGCAAGGCGAGCGCCGAAATCTCGATTCCGTCGGCGCGTACCGTGTCCAGGAAGGCCTGCGCGCTGCGACGGGAATAGTGCAGCACCGCGGTGATCCGGTTCGCCATGAAGGCGTCGCTGACCTCCCTCGGGAAGCCGGCCACCGGCGCCATCCGGTAGGTGGTGTGGGTGACGACGCTGAGCCCGCGCTCGCCGAGCTCGCCCGCGAGATCGCGCGACAGGTCGGCGCCGGCGAGATAGAGCAGCGTCGCTGATGCGTCGAGTTCGCCGGCCTTGACCCGTGCCAGCACGAGATTGCGCAGCGAGACTGCATCGCCCTTCGCCACGATCACCTTGTCGAAGCCCGCGGCGCGCGCCGCATCGGCGGTGTGCGCGCCGACCGCAAACAGCGGCAGCCGCAACAACGGGCTGGCAGCGAGGTCGACCGCGCGCAGCGCATTGGCGCTGGTCAGGATGACGGCATCATAGTCCGCATCGTCGTCGCCTCGGAACGGCAGCGGCTCGAAGCGCAGCACCGGTGCCGACAGGGCGTCAAAGCCGCGTTGGCGCAGCGTCGCGAGCGTTGCGTCATTGTCCGGATGCGGTCGTGTGACAAGGATTGTCAGGGTTTCAGGCCTCCAGCCGTATAAATTGGACGTTGGCGACCGATTGCACTTTAAGACCTCGCAATGCTACCCCGGAGCGGACGTTTTGATGAGCATCATCTTTCCGGAAACCGGTTCCGGCCTGTCCGGATCATGCTCGTAGCACAAGGACCGAAATTGGGACACGAACCACCGATGCTGGTGCTGGGGATCGAGACCACCTGCGATGAAACCGCGGCCGCCGTGGTCGAGCGCCAGGCTGACGGGCAGGCGAAAATCCTCTCCAACGTGGTGCGCTCGCAGACCGACGAGCACGCCCGCTTCGGCGGCGTGGTGCCGGAGATCGCGGCGCGCGCCCATGTCGACCTGCTCGACGGCATCGTCGCCTCCGCCATGAAGGAGGCCGGCATCGGCTACCGACAATTGTCGGCGGTCGCGGCCGCCGCCGGGCCCGGCCTGATCGGCGGCGTGATCGTCGGTCTCACCACCGCGAAGGCGATCGCGATGGTGCACGATACGCCGCTGATCGCGGTGAACCATCTCGAGGCGCACGCGCTGACGCCGCGGCTGACCTGCGCGCTGGCGTTCCCCTATTGCCTGTTCCTTGCTTCGGGCGGACACACCCAGATTGTCGCCGTGGTCGGCGTCGGTGAATATGTGCGGCTCGGCACCACGGTCGACGACGCGATGGGCGAGGCGTTCGACAAGGTGGCGAAGATGCTGTCGCTGCCCTATCCCGGCGGGCCGGAGGTCGAGCGCGCGGCCGCCGGCGGCGACCCGACACGGTTTGCCTTTCCACGCCCGATGCTCGGCCGCCCCGATGCGAATTTCTCGCTCTCGGGATTGAAGACGGCGGTGCGCAATGAAGCCAGCCGGCTGGAGCCGCTCGAGCCGCAGGACGTCAGCGATCTCTGCGCGAGTTTCCAGGCCGCGGTGCTGGAATCGACCGCGGACCGGCTGAGCGTCGGCCTAAAGCTGTTTCAAGAGCGGTTCGGCACGCCGCGCGCGCTGGTCGCGGCCGGGGGCGTCGCCGCCAACCATGCCATCCGCAGCGCGCTGCAGGAGGTCGCGGCGAAGGCGCAGACCACGCTGATCATCCCGCCGCCGGCGCTCTGCACCGACAATGGCGCGATGATCGCCTGGGCAGGTGCCGAGCGGATGGCGCTTGGCCTCACCGACACGATGGAGGCGCCGCCGCGCGCGCGCTGGCTGCTCGACGCCAACGCCAAGGCGCCGGCCGGCTACGCCAACAGCCGCGCCGGATATTGAACAATGTACGACGGAGCGCGCATCAGGCACCATCGCACCTCGCCCCGTTTGCGGGGAGAGGTCGGATTGCGCAGCAATCCGGGTGAGGGGGTACCGGTCTCAACACTCGGCTCGCTCGCGGATAAAGCCCCTCACCCCAACCCTCTCCCCGCAAGAGCGGGGAGAGGGAGCGAAGACAGGCCCGCCTGATGCCCGCGCATATGTCAGTCAGCGTGATCGGTGCCGGCGCCTGGGGCACCGCATTGGCCGAGGTCGCGGCGCGCGCCGGACGCAAGGTGACGCTGTATGCGCGCAATGCCGAGCATGCCGCGCAGATCCAGGCGACGCGGGTCAATCCGCGGCTGGCAGGTGTGCAGCTTCATCCCGGCATCGCCGTGACGTCGGATATCGCCGCCGCGGCACACGCCGACATCGTCCTGGCCGTGACACCGGCGCAGCATTTGCGCGCGGCGGTTGGGCATCTTGCGCCGCATCTCAAACCCGACACGCCTGTCGTCGCCTGCGCCAAGGGCATCGAGCACGGCACGCATAAATTCATGACCGAGGTGATCGCGGAAGCCGCGCCGCGCGCCGTGCCCGCGATCCTGTCGGGGCCGAGCTTTGCCGACGACGTCGCACGCGGATTGCCGACCGCCGTAACGCTGGCCACCAAGGACGAAGCGCTCGCACGCGCGCTGGTCCAGGCGCTCGGCTCGGCAACGTTTCGGCCCTATCACACCACTGACGTGCGCGGCGTCGAGATCGGCGGCGCGGCCAAGAACGTGCTGGCGATCGCCGCCGGAATCGTGGTTGGCAAAAATCTCGGCGCCTCCGCGCTCGCTGCGCTGACCACACGCGGCTTCAGCGAGCTCGCAAGATTGGGCCGCGCCTGCGGCGCCCGCACCGAGACACTCTCGGGCCTGTCGGGATTGGGCGATCTCCTGCTCAGCTGCTCGACCGCGCAATCGCGCAATTTCGCGCTCGGCCTCGCGCTCGGACGCGGCGAGGCCGCACCGATCGGCAAGCTCGCCGAAGGCGCGTTCACCGCACCGGTGCTGTGCGAGCTCGCCGCCGCGCAAAAGGTCGACATGCCGGTGTCAAACGCGGTCGCCGCGATCCTGAGCGACCGGCTGACCGTCGATGCCGCGATCGAAGGCCTGCTGACGCGGCCGTTCAAGGCCGAGTAACGCACATCACGGTCGCGCGTGGCGGAGCTTCACGATCCATGCGCGACGTAATAGCGTGGCGAACCGTCGGATCCCGGCCCAACAAATCGAAAAACGGATCCCAAGGGAAAACCCATGCGTCGATCGCATCGCGCCATCCTTTCGATCAGCCTTCTCTCGATCAGCCTTGCCGTCGCCCTCGCCGCCTCATCCACTATCGCCCACGCCCAGACCGCAACCTCCTACGACGAACTTGCCAAGAGCGAGGCCGCCGCCAATGCCGACAACGGCAAGCGGGTCGCGCCGCTCAAATCGATCGGCAATCCGACCGCCGACGTGTCTCCCGAGATGCAGGCAATGATCGGCGCGCCCTATCCGCCGCATTTCAATGCCGACCCCAAGACCCCAGCGGAATGGAAGGAGTTGATCGATCGCCGCGCCAAGCTTCTGATCGCGGGTGTTCCGGCGCTGAAGGCGAAGCTCGGCGTCAAGGTCGAGGAAACCAGGCTTGCCGGCGTGCACTGCTACATCGTCACCCCGAACAAGATCGCGCTCGAGAACAGGCGACGCCTGCTGATCCACGTCCATGGCGGCGGTTACGTGTTCGGCCCCGGCGAAGCCGCGTTGCCGGAAGCCATCATGATGGCGGGCTTTGGCGGCTTCAAGGTCCTCTCGGTCGACTACCGGATGCCGCCGGACTTCCCCTATCCGGCCGCGATGGACGACGCGATGGCGGTGTGGAAGGAAGTTCTGAAATCGCACGAGCACCGCCGGCTGGCGATCTTCGGCACGTCGACGGGCGGGGCGATGACGCTCGCGATGGTATTGCGGGCGAAGGACGAGAAGCTGCCGCTGCCGGCTGCCATCGCGCCGGGCACGCCCTGGTCCGATATCGACAAGATCGGCGACAGCTACGTGAGCAATGAATGGGTCGACAATGTGCTGGTGACCTGGGACGGCTGGCTCGGCCGCGCCGCCAGGCTTTATGCAAACGGCACCAGCCTGAAGAATCCCTACATTTCGCCGATCTATGGTGACTTCAAGGGCTTCCCGCCAACCATCCTGACGTCGGGCACGCGCGATCTGTTCCTCAGCAACACGGTTCGCACGCATCGCAAGTTGCGCCGCGCCGGCGTGATCGCCGATCTCAATGTCTATGAGGGGCAGTCCCACGCCCAATACCAGTTCAACGTCGACGCGCCCGAGACGAAGGAGGCGTTCACCGACATCGCCAGGTTCTTCGATCGATATTTGAAACAGTAGGTGCTGCGCTTCTTGATTTGACGCGTTTTCTTCACGCGAACCGGCATCCATCCCGCATCAAGTGCGGGACAGGCTTCGCTTGAAAACGCTTTGGATCGGGTGCCCGTGCTTGTCGCGGGCATCCACGTCGCTGTAGATTGCAGCGCAATCGAACGGGGTGAGTTGCGATGAATTACTGGCTGGTGAAATCCGAACCGTCGGTCTGGTCATGGGACCATCAGGTCGCCAAGGGCGCGAAGGGCGAAGCCTGGACCGGCGTGCGCAACTTCACGGCACGGCAGAATCTCGTCAACATGAAGAAGGGCGACAAGGCGTTCTTCTATCATTCCAACGAGGGCAAGGAGATCGTCGGCATCGCCGAGATCATCAAGGAAGCCTATCCCGACCCGACCGACAAGACCGGCAAGTTCGTCTGCGTCGACATCAAGGCCGACAAGCCGCTGAAGACGCCGGTGACGATGGCCGCGATCAAGGCCGACAAGAAGCTCGCCGACATGGCGCTGGTGAAATATTCGCGGCTTTCGGTGCAGCCGGTGACCGCGGACGAATGGAAATACGTCTGCAAGATGGGCGGGCTGTAGCGGCTCACGAACTCTGCTGTCGTCCCCGCGAAAGCAGGGACCCATAACCACAGGCGAGCATCGTTAGAGTGCGCTGTGGCTCCAGCTCGTCTCAACAATCAAGATTTGGGGTTATGGGTCCCGGCTTTCGCCGGGACGACGACAGGAGGTGCGGCCGAGCTTACGCTCCCGCCGCCATCACCACCTGCGCCAGTAATTGCTCGCGCTTGGACTGGGTGCGGTAGCCTCCCATCGTCGCGGCGAAGCGTTCGAGGATGCCGTCCTCGAAGGCGGTGACGATGGTGTCGTGGACATAGCTCTTGCGGCAGATCGCCGGCGTGTTGGACAGCTGGTCGGCGGCGGCGCGGATCGCATCCAGCACCTGGCGCTTGCGGCCGCGCTGGCTGGTGGCCGGCGTGATCCGCGACAGCGATTCCACGACGACGGCCGACGCCATCAGGGTGCGGAAATCCTTCAGCGAGATCTTGATGCCGGCGATCTCGCGCAGGAACGCGTTCACCGCCGTGGTCGAGGCGGCCCGCACCACGCCGGAGCGGTCGTAATACTGAAACATGCGCTTGCCCGGGACGCCGCGCAGGATGCCGATCGCACGCACCAGCTTGGCCGCATCGCATTCCTTGCGCACGGCCTTGCCGCCCTTGGCCTTGAAGGTCAGCACCAGCGAGTCGTCGTCCAGCGTGACGTTGGACTTCAAAAGCGTGGTGGCGCCGCGGGTGCCGTTGAGGCGCGCATAGGATTCGTTGCCGGGCCGGATCGCGGTGCGCGCGATCAGCTCGATCACCGCCGACAGCGCGAACTCGCGCGTCGGCTCGTCCCCGGACAGAAACGCCGAGACCTTGCGCCGGATCTTCGGCAGCGCGGCCACCAGCTTGGCGAGGCGATGCGCCTTGCGCTGCTCGCGAACCTTCTCCCAGTCGGCGTGATAGCGATACTGCAGCCGGCCCGCCGCATCGCGGCCGACCGCCTGCAGATGCGAGCTCGGATCGCTGGAATAGCGCACCTGGCGGTAGGCCGGCGGAACGGCCATCGCGTGCAGCCGGCGGATCGTCCGCGCATCGCGGACCCGCGAGCCATTGGCACGGACGAATGAATAGGTCTTGCCGCGCTTGATGCGGCGGATGGTCAGCTCGTTCTGGTCGCCGAGCCGCAGGCCCAGATCACGCGCCAGTTCTTCAACCGTCGTTCTGATGGCGGCGGGGGCGTCGAGTTTGAGTGTTGACGGCGATCGCAACTTTGCGCGTGGCGTCTGCTTTGGCCACTGGCCCAGTGCCTTTGCCAAGGCGACAGCGGGATCGGCGGAAACGGGCCGCACAGCCGCGATATTCTGCTGATCCATCATTATTCTCGCAAGACGCCTTGTTCCGCTGTTCTCCCGGTAATGCCGTTGCTTCGGGCTTCGTTCCGGTGGGCCATCCGGCCTCGGTTTGGCGATTTAGGGCGTCGGAGCCGACATTGCGAGTCGCGAATCAGTTATTGACGGTGCCAAATTACCTTTCATGGGTGCCATTCACCCGCTAACGTTGATTTTGGGCTGCCTGGGATCGGACAAAATGACGCGAGCGCGGTACCGGAACCGGCGTTTGAACGCCGCCGTAGGTCCACCGCGGTCCCCAGATCAGGTCAGCGACCTTGCCCTTTCGCGCGCTGCTCTCGCTGGGTACGTGGCTTGAGTTCTGCAGCCACGGGCCGGTCCAACCGCTGGCCACAACCAAGGACTACGCGGTCACGAACGTGTTGACGTAGGTCGTCGCGACGGCGTCCGACAATTCGTTCAATTGTGCCTGAAGCCGTCCATCAAAATCGGCGTCAGCGTATCGTCATCGTGCGCGGCGAACGGTGCAGAGAACGACACCACTACGACCAAGAGACCAGTGACCCCGAGCACGCGATGGCGCATAGGTTTCTCTCGTCGACGCGTTGCGGTAAGCCGTCTTGTCAAAAGCGGAAGCCGGCGGACTATCCGACGGCTTCCACGCGACGAAAGTGACAGTCCTTTTTCCTTGCCGGGCCGGAATGCGGCAACGCATAATCGCGGCAATGATCAAGACGGCTTGCCGTCGCGTCGTTCGCGATCGGCAATGAGTGGAGGAAAATGATGTCCGAGAAGATCTATGACGTGTCGGCCGACTGGGCCAAGCGCGCCTATATCGATGACGCCAAATATCGCGAGATGTACGCGCACTCGGTCAAGGACCCGAACGGCTTCTGGGCCGAGCACGGCAAGCGGATCGACTGGATCAAGCCCTTCACCAAGGTCGAGAACGTCTCCTTCGCACCGGGCAACATCTCGATCAAATGGTTCGAGGATGGCGTGCTGAACGTCGCCTGGAACTGCATCGACCGCCATCTCGACAAGCGCGGCGACCAGACCGCGATCATCTGGGAGGGCGACGATCCCTCCGAATCCAAGCACATCACCTACCGCCAGCTGCACGACGAAGTCTGCAAGATGGCCAACATCCTGCGCACGCGGAACGTCAAAAAGGGCGATCGCGTCACGATCTACCTGCCGATGATTCCGGAAGCGGCCTACGCCATGCTGGCCTGCGCGCGGATCGGCGCCATCCATTCAGTGGTGTTCGGCGGCTTCTCGCCGGACAGCCTCGCGCAACGCATCAAGGACTGCGACTCGAAGGTGGTGATCACCGCCGACGAGGGCCTGCGCGGCGGCAGGAAAGTGCCGCTGAAGGCCAATGTCGATGCCGCGATCGCCAAGATCGACTCTAAGGATTCCGGCGGCGTCGACTGGGTCGTGGTGGTGAAGCGCACCGGCGGCAAGATCGACATGAACCCGACCCGCGACCTCTGGTATCACGAGGCCGCCGCCATGGTGACGACGGAATGCCCGGCCGAGCATATGCACGCCGAGGACCCGCTGTTCATCCTCTACACCTCGGGCTCGACCGGAACGCCGAAGGGCGTGCTGCACACCTCGGCCGGCTATCTCGTGTTCGCGTCGATGACCCATCAATACGTGTTCGACTATCACGACGGCGACATCTATTGGTGCACCGCCGACGTCGGCTGGGTCACCGGCCACAGCTACATTCTCTACGGGCCGCTCTGTAACGGCGCGACCACGCTGATGTTCGAGGGCGTGCCGAACTATCCGGACAATTCGCGCTTCTGGAACGTGGTCGACAAGCACAAGGTCAACATCTTCTACACCGCGCCGACCGCGATCCGCGCGCTGATGCAGGGCGGCGACGAGCCGGTGAAGAAGACCTCGCGCAAATCGCTGCGCCTGCTCGGCTCGGTCGGCGAGCCGATCAATCCGGAAGCCTGGGAATGGTTTTACCGCGTGGTCGGCGACGACCGCTGCCCGATCGTCGACACCTGGTGGCAGACCGAGACCGGCGGCATCCTGATCACGCCGCTGCCCGGCGCGACCAAGCTGAAGCCGGGATCGGCAACGCGGCCGTTCTTCGGCGTGGTGCCGGAGATCGTCGATGCCGACGGCAAGACGCTGGAGGGCGAGACCTCGGGCAATCTCTGCCTGGCCAAGTCGTGGCCGGGCCAGATGCGCACGGTCTACGGCGACCATGCGCGGTTCGAGCAGACCTATTTCTCGACCTACAAGAACAAGTATTTCACCGGCGACGGCTGCCGGCGCGATGCCGACGGCTATTACTGGATCACCGGCCGCGTCGACGACGTCATCAACGTCTCCGGCCACCGCATGGGCACCGCCGAGGTCGAGAGCTCGCTGGTCGCGCATGAGGCGGTGTCGGAAGCCGCCGTCGTCGGTTACCCGCACGACATCAAGGGCCAGGGCATCTATGCCTATGTCACGCTGATGAAGGGCACCGAGCCGACCGAAGCGCTGCGCAAGGAGCTGGTCGCCTGGGTCCGCAAGGACATCGGCCCGATCGCCTCGCCGGACCTGATCCAGTTCGCGCCCGGCCTGCCCAAGACGCGCTCCGGCAAGATCATGCGCCGCATCCTGCGCAAGATCGCCGAGGACGAGCCGTCGAGTCTCGGCGACACCTCGACCCTGGCCGATCCGGCCGTGGTCGACGACCTCGTGCAGAACCGCCAGAACAAGAAGGGCGCGCCGGCGTAAGGCCAGCAGGAGCAAAACCAGGAAACCGAGGAAGGGCCGCGCGCGATCACCGCCGCGGCCCTTCCCTTTTCCTGCAACGGGCCGCTTCACGGGATTGTCAGAGGCGTGGCGCGATTGGGGCGCGTTTGTGGCCAAGTGTTGTTTTCAGGTCATTTACTTTAATCCGAACTTTTCCTTTTCTCCGCGCCATCAGGACGTGTCTCGCGGCCGGTGTGAAACCACCCGGTTAACACACGCGGTTAATCTTGCGTGCGTGAGACCGGCAGGCCCGGTTTTTCAAGGGCTCTGCATCTTCGTTTTTGGCTTCCTCGCGGGAGCTGTTGGGAAGTGGAGAGGTTGATGTCGATGAAGTTTGCGGTGGCGCTGGCTGCCACAGCTGCTGTTACCCTTGGTGCTGTTGTTTTGACGTCGCAGGCGGCCGAAGCCCGGCCGGAAATGGTGGGAATACACGCCGACAACTATGAGCCAGGCACCATCGTGGTGAAGACCAACGAACGGCGGCTCTACCTCATTCTCGATTCCGGCCACGCGATGCGTTACCCGGTCGGCGTCGGCAAGTCCGGCAAGCAGTGGGCCGGCACCACGAAGATCGACGGCAAATATCGCAACCCGGCATGGTCGCCGCCCGCCGAGGTCAAGCGCGACAAGCCGAGCATCCCGAACGTGATCGCCGGCGGCTCGCCGCATAACCCGATGGGCGTCGCTGCGATGACGCTGGCCGGCGGCGAGTATGCGATCCACGGCACCAACGTGCCGGGCTCGGTCGGCGGCTTCGTCTCCTACGGCTGCATCCGCATGCTGAACACGGACATCACCGACCTCTATTCGCGCGTCGAGATCGGCACGACGGTCGTCGTCACCCGCTGATCGCGTCCAGTGTTTCGCCTGAAGAAGAGCCGCGCATCTGCGCGGCTTTTTGTTTGCCCAGCCTGGTTTGACGCTCTCGCCTAGCGCGCGAAATATCCGCACCAGCCGAAGCGGTGCCCGCCATTGTAGGCGCGGGCATGGCCGGCGGCGAGCAGCGCGGCCGAGACGTTGTCGGTCTTCCTGGTCGCGACGTCGGCGACGACGCGGCCCTGATATTTATCGGGACCGACATTGTAGATCGCGACGTCGCCCTGGCCGAGCAGGTCGCGCAGCGCCACCGTCGCCGCTTGCGCCATTTGCAGTTCGCGCGCGCAGGATGCCTTCAGCTCCGGCGCGTCGATGCCGCGCAGCCGGACACGCGTGTACAGATCCGGGCCCGGCGAGAAATGCACCCGCGCCTCGAACGTGTCGCCGTCGATCGTCCTGATCACATCAATGTTGTGCCTGATGTCGGGCGCGCCGGCCCGCTGCCAGATCACGTCGGTGTCGCGAGACCTGCCGAGCGACCAGGTCGGCGGCAGATGCACCCATTGGCGGATCGGCAATGTGCTGCCGACGGCAATGCCGAGCACGAACACCCATGGCAGCGCCGCCGAGACGCGGCGGCCCCAAGGGGTCCGGCGGAAAGGCGGACGCCCCGTCCCACGATAAGCATTTATTCTTTCGTATGGGGACATTTTCCCAGACTGGCGTGAGTCGAGCCGTCAGGCAAGACTCTCAGAAGTCCGAGGCGATGCCCTTGGTCTCCCAATCGCCGTAACGCGTCGGTTCCGGCCCCTTCGGCCCCTGGAACTCCTTCGGCCGCGCGGCCGCGTTCTGCGCGGCGAGCTCTTCGGCAGCCTTGCGCCGCGCCGCGGCCTCGGCGAGCGCGCGTTGCGCGGCCGGCGTCAGCGGCTTGCGGGGCGCGGCCTCCGGCGGCAGTGACGATGGCAATTTTTCAGACATGGCAAAACCTTCCGACCGCGCGTTGCTTATCGTATCTCTGTGCTGGCTCAGTGACGACATCACGATCGCAAAATCCCGCAAGCCGATTCTTACATTTGGCATATTCGCATGCCAGAGGTGGTCTCGAGTTGATGGGCATGAGCCGAATGTAACTCAGCACCTTCGAGATATCTCCGCTTCATGCCTCCTTCAAGATTTGCAGTACCTGCCGAAGTCCCCGGCCTCGCGGCCCGCCGTATCGCGGCCGACATCCTCGATGGCGTGCTGCACAAGCACCGCACGCTCGACGACCAGCTCGACGGCGCCGGAGCACATCCTGGCCTGAAATCGCTGGCCGATCGCGACCGCGCGCTGATGCGCCGGCTGGTGTCGACCATCCTGCGCAAGCTCGGCACGCTGGGCCATCTGCTGTCGCGCCTGCTCGACCGCGGCGTCCCGACCGATGCACCGCGCGCGCAGAGCGCGCTCCTGATCGGCGCGGCACAGATTCTCTGGATGGACGTGCCTGACCATGCCGCGGTCGATCTTTCGGTGCGGCTGGTGCAATCCGACCGGCGCGCCGCGAAATATGCCGGGCTCGTCAACGCCGTGCTGCGCCGCTGCGCGCGCGAGGGCCAGGGGTTGATCGACGAGATCGGCACGCAGACGCTCGACCTGCCGCAATGGATGCTGGCGCGCTGGAATACGCATTACGGCGAAGCCACCGCGCGCGACATGGCGCTGGCGCTCGGCCACGAGCCGTCGCTCGATCTCACGGTGAAGTCCGACGCGCCGCAATGGGCGAGCCGCCTGCACGGCGAGATACTGCCGACGGGAACCGTGCGCACGCTGCTGCAGGGTTCCGTCACGATGCTGCCCGGCTTTGCCGAAGGCCAGTGGTGGGTGCAGGACGCCGCCGCCGCGCTGCCGGCGCGGCTGTTCGGCGACATCAAGGACAAGGCGGTCGCGGATCTCTGCGCCGCGCCCGGCGGCAAGACCGCCCAGCTCGCGCTGGCCGGCGCGCATGTCACCGCGGTCGACCGCTCGCCGGCGCGGGTCGCGCGGCTGCGTGACAATCTCACGCGGTTGGAGTTGCAGGCCGAGACCGTCGTCGCCGACGCCGCCGAATGGCCGGCGGAAGCGGCGAGCTTCGACGGTATTCTGGTCGATGCACCCTGTACCTCGACGGGAACCATCCGCCGCCATCCCGACGTCGCTTGGCTGCGGCAGGAGGGTGACATCGCCGCGCTGTCGGCGCTGCAGAAGCGGCTGTTGCAAAAAGCCGCCAATCTGCTGAAGCCCGGCGGCACCCTGGTTTACTGCACCTGCTCGCTGGAGCCGGAGGAAGGCGAGCACGCGATTGCCGCGCTGCTGGCGAGCGAATCAGGCCTGCGCCGTGCACCGGTCGAGACAAGCGAGGTCGCCGGCCTCGACGACATCATCACCGCCGACGGCGATTTGCGCACTTTGCCGAGCCATTTGCCCAATGCCGACCCGCGGCTCGGCGGGCTGGACGGCTTTTACGCGGCCCGGCTGGTTAAATCCTGATTTTAAACTTCAGTCTTCTAAGCTCGAAGTGATTCGTGCGGTATCAAGAGGGTGTCCTGGTAGGCGTCTTGGCAGGTGTCTTGGCAGGTGTCTTGGCCGCGTTTCCGGATTAAATAAGGATTCGTTGAAAATTCCCTCCCCGCAAGGTTAGGCGTGTCGGTCGCTCAAAGCAGACGCATCTCGACGCTGATTGCTGGCCGCTTTGCCCGCAGCATGATCGCGCGCGCCAGCGGGAGCACGGTTGCGCTGACGCGGCTCTGGCCCGGCCGCACCGACCGGCTGATCATCGCCCCGCACGACCTGCGGACCGCCGACGCCACCCGCGCGGCCGAGATCTATGCCGGACGATTCGTTTTCGCCGGCAAGATCGTCACCTGCCACGGCCGCTCGATCTTCGATCTCGAGCCGCCGTCGGAGGATTGGGAAGCCGCCCTGCTCGGCTTCGGCTGGCTGCGCCATCTGCGCGCCGCCGACACCGCGCTGACCCGCGCCAACGCCCGCTCGCTGGTCGACGACTGGATCTCCAACCAGGCCCGCAAGCGGCCGCTGGAGCGCCGCGCCGATGTGCGCGCGCGGCGGGTGATCTCGCTGCTGTCGCAGGCGCCGCTGGTGCTCGGCGACACCGACGGAAAATTCTACCGCAAATATCTGCGCGGGCTGGCGCGCGAGATCCGCTATCTGCGCCACGCGACGCTCGACAATGACGGCGTTCCGCGCCTGCAGGTCTTGATCGCGTTGTGCTACGCCTCGCTCTGTCTCGCCAACCAGGCGCGCAACATCAAATCGGCGACGCGCAAACTGTCCGACGAATTGCAGCGCCAGATCCTGCCCGATGGCGGCCACATCTCGCGCAATCCCGGCGCGCTGGTCGAGTTGCTCAGCGATCTCCTGCCGCTGCGGCAGACCTTCGCCGCACGCAACATCGCGCCGCCGCCGGCGCTGCTCAACGCCATCGACCGCATGATGCCGATGCTGCGCTTCTTCCGTCACGGCGACGGCAGCTTCGCGCTGTTCAACGGCATGAGCACCGCGCCGTCCGATCTCGTCGCGACGCTGCTCGCCTATGACGACACCCGCGGCGTGCCGATGGCGAGCATGCCGCATACCGGCTTCCAGCGGCTCGATGCCGGCAACACCGCGTTGATCATCGACACCGGCCCGCCGCCGCCGGCCAGCGTCAGCCAGGACGCGCATGCCGGCTGCCTGTCGTTCGAGCTGTCCTCCGGGGTCAGCCGCATCGTCGTCAATTGCGGCATGCCGAGCACCGGCCGCGACAATTGGCGACCGTTCGCGCGCTCCACCGCGGCGCATTCGACGCTGACCTATCGCGACGCCTCGTCGTGCCAGTTTGTCGAGCTGTCGGCGATGAAGCGGCTGCTGCGCGGCGCGCCGATCACCAGCGGCCCGAGCAATGTCGAGAGCTACCGCGAAGCCGTTCCCGACGGCGACGTGCTCACCGCCTCGCATGACGGCTATCTCTCGCGCTTCGGCGTGATCCACCGCCGCGTGCTGATGGTCGCGCAGGACGGCACGCGGCTCGAGGGCGAGGATTCGCTGTCGCCGGCGCCGGGCGGCCGCATCAAGGGCAGCGAGGCCGATTTCGCGCTGCGCTTCCATTTGCATCCCTCGGTGAAGGCGAGCCGGCTGTCGGATGCCCGCGGCGTGATGCTGGTGCTGCCCAACCGCGACGTCTGGACCTTCGAGGCGATGGACGACAAGGTCGATCTCGAGGACAGCGTGTTCCTGGCCGGCAATGACGGGCCGCGCCGCACCTCCCAGATCGTGATCCGGCAGGACGCGAGGCAGGCCGGCACCATCCGCTGGAGCTTCGTGCGCTCCTCGACCTCGGCCTCCGCCACCACCGCGCGCCGCAACGCCCGCCGCGAGCCGGAACTGCCGCTGTAGGAACGCGACTGACCCTCGCCCCGTCACCCTGAGGAGCCGCGAAGCGGCGTCTCGAAGGGTCGACGGCCACCAGCCGGGCCGTGCATCCTTCGAGACGCGCTGCGCGCTCCTCAGGATGACGGTGATAGATTCCCGGGAATCGGCCTCGGAGACCGGTTTCGTACCGCACAAAACCATGCTACCCGGCTGCCTTAACAGCCAGGGATTTTCCGATATGACCGAGCAGCTTCGCCGCGTGACCCGCGCTCTGTTGTCCGTTTCCGACAAGACCGGACTGATCGATTTCGCCAAGGCGCTGGCCGACCATGGCGTCGAGCTGGTCTCGACCGGCGGCACCGCCAAGGCGATCGCAGCGGCCGGGCTGAAGGTCAGGGACGTCTCCGAACTCACTGGCTTCCCCGAGATGATGGATGGCCGGGTCAAGACGCTGCATCCGAAGGTGCATGGCGGCCTGCTCGCGATCCGCGACAACAAGGAACATGCGGCCGCGATGGCCTCGCACGGCATCGCGCCGATCGATCTTCTGGTCGTCAACCTCTATCCGTTCGAGGCCACGGTCGACAAAGGCGCCGGCTTCGAGGAGTGCATCGAGAACATCGACATCGGCGGTCCCGCGATGATCCGCGCAGCGGCCAAGAACCATGACGACGTCGCCGTGGTGGTCGAGGCGAACGACTATGCTGCTGTGCTCGACGAGCTCGCCGCGCACAAGGGCGCGACCTCGCTTCAGTTGCGCCGCCGGCTCGCCGCCAAGGCCTATGCACGCACCGCGGCCTATGACGCCGCGATCTCGAACTGGTTTGCCGTGCAGCTCGACACCAAGGCGCCGGACTTCCGCGCCTTCGGCGGCCGGCTGATCCAGTCGCTGCGCTATGGCGAGAACCCGCACCAGACCGCGGCGTTCTATGCCACGCCGGAGAAGCGGCCGGGCGTTGCGACCGCACGCCAGCTGCAGGGCAAGGAACTGTCCTACAACAACATCAACGACACCGACGCGGCCTATGAATGCGTCGGCGAATTCGATCCGCAGCGCACCGCGGCCTGCGTGATCGTCAAGCACGCCAATCCCTGCGGCGTTGCCGAGGGCCCCGATCTCGCGACCGCCTATGCCCGTGCGCTGGCCTGCGACTCCACCTCGGCCTATGGCGGCATCATCGCGGTCAACCGCACGCTCGATGCGGACGCGGCGCGCGCCATCATCGGCATCTTCACCGAGGTGATCATCGCGCCCGACGCGACCGAGGAGGCGATCTCGATCATCGCCGGCCGGCGCAATCTGCGCCTGCTGCTCGCCGGCGGCCTGCCGAACGCGCGCGCAGTCGGCCTCACCGCCAAGACCGTCGCCGGCGGCCTCCTGGTGCAGAGCCGCGACAATGCGGTGGTCGAGGACATGAACCTGAAGGTCGCGACCAAGCGCGCGCCGACCGACGCCGAGCTGCGCGATCTCAAATTCGCCTTCCGCGTCGCCAAGCACGTCAAGTCGAACACCATCATCTACGCCAAGGACCTCGCCACCGTCGGCATCGGCGCCGGCCAGATGAGCCGGGTCGATTCCGCGCGCATCGCCGCGCGCAAGGCGCTGGATGCGGCGGCCGAGCTGAAGCTCGCCGAGCCGCTGACCAAGGGTTCGGTGGTCGCCTCCGACGCCTTCTTCCCGTTCGCCGACGGCATGCTGGCCTGCATCGAGGCCGGCGCCACCGCGGTGATCCAGCCCGGCGGCTCGATGCGCGACGACGAGGTGATCAAGGCCGCCGATGAGCACGGCATCGCCATGGTATTCACCGGCGTGCGGCATTTCCGGCATTGATGCTAACCATCGTCGTCCCGGCGAAGGCCGGGACCCATACCGCGTGATCTATCGAAGGCGCGCTGGGGTTAGTTGTCCCTCGCCAACCATGGCCGGTGGTTATGGGTCCCGGCCTTCGCCGGGACGACGGCGGTGATTACTCCCGCACCTTCGCCAATAGCGCCAGTCCCGCCACGAAGAACGCCACCAGCACCGCCATGCCGGCCTTCTGGCTTGCGGTCGCCGCGGTGATCGCGCCGATCAGGAGCGGGCCGATGAACGACGTCACCTTGCCGGTGAGCGCGAACAAGCCAAAATACTGCGCGATGCGATCCTTCGGCGCGAGGCGGATCAGAAGCGAGCGCGAGGCGGCCTGCAGCGGCGCACCGGTGGCGCCGATCAGGCAGCCCAGCACGATGTAGGCGCGCTCGGCGGCGCCCGCGAACAACGGACCGCCAGGCACTGGCGGCGCGACCTGGATGAACAGGACGGAATCCTTGTTCACGGTGAGGATCACGACGATCGCGAACAGCAGGATCACGAGGCTCCCGGTGATCACGCGCTTCGGCCCGAACGCATCATCGAGCTTGCCCCCGATCCAGCCGCCGAACGTGCCGGCGACCGCGAGGATGATGCCGAAGGTGCCGATCCGGATCGTGTCCCAGCCGAACGTGCCGGCGGCATACATGCCGCCGAACGCGAACAGCGAGACCAGCCCGTCGGTGTAGATCATGTTCGCCAGCAGGAAGCGCGCCAGTGACTTCTGCTTCGGCAGGCTCGTCAACGATTCCCTGAGCTCGCGCAGGCCTTCGCCGAGCGCCGCGCGCATCGGGCGCTTCGTCGGATAGTCCGGCGTGAACAGGAACATCGGCGTCACGAAGATGATGAACCAAAGCCCGGTCAGCGGCCCGGTAATGCGGTCGCCTTCATGCATGGCAGGATCGAGACCGAACAGCGGCGTGAAGCCGAACAGCGTCTTGCCGGTCTCGGCATTGGCGGCAAGAAAGCCGAGCACGAGAACAAGACTCAGGATGCCGCCGACATAGCCGGTGGCCCAGCCGGTGCCTGATAGTCGCCCGATCCGGTCCGGCGGCACCAGGGTCGGCATCATCGCATTGTTGAACACGGTCGCGAACTCGACGCCGACGCTCGCGATCGCATAGGCGAGCAGCAGCATGGGGATGATGTCGGGATTGCCGGGCTTGCCGATCCACATCGCGCTGGCCCCGATCACGAGCAGCGCACCGAAGCCCGCGATCCACGGCTTGCGGCGGCCGCTGGCATCGGCGATCGCCCCCAGCACCGGCGACAGCAGCGCGATCGCAAGTCCGGCAGCCGCGGTGGCAAAACCCCACAGCGCCTGGCCGCTCGCGGCATCAGGCGCGACGAAGCTCGCGAAATAAGGCGCGAACACGAAGGTCGTGATCAGCGTGAAATAAGGCTGCGCGGCCCAGTCGAAGAAGATCCAGCTGATGACGGCTGAGCGGCCAGGATAAACCTTGGTGGAGGCCTTCGCGTCACCGGCGCCCGTCTGCATTGTTGCCGTCATCGCGAAAGTTATTCCCCAACTCGAACCACAGGCAGGCTTTTGCCGCTCCAATCCGCTCCCATATAGCATGAGCCGGTTTGACTGATACGGCGATGAACAGGGCAGGACATTTCGATGGCGCTGACGGCAACGATGTCGCGACGGCTGTTCGCCGCTCTCCTGGTGATTGGTATCGCGACGCCGGCCCTCGGCCAGGTCCAGCGCCGCTTCTATGAACCTTCAGCCGCGGACACGATTCGCAGCATTCGCGCAGAAAACGGCATGGTGGTGGCGCAGGAGAAGCTGGCTGCGCAAGTTGGCGCCGACATCCTGCGACAGGGCGGCAATGCGGTCGACGCTGCGGTCGCCACCGGCTTTGCGATGGCGGTGACCTATCCGCGCGCCGGCAATATAGGCGGCGGCGGTTTCATGGTGATCCATCTCGCCGGCCGCAATGAGGATGTCGCGATCGACTATCGCGAGACTGCGCCGCAGGCCGCGACCCGCGACATGTTCCTGAACGCCGACGGCAAGCCCGATCCCGACAAGTCGCGCAACTCCGCGCTCGCGATCGGCGCGCCCGGCACGGTCGCGGGCCTCGCGCTGGCGCTGGAGAAATACGGCTCCGGCAAGTTCACGCTGGCGCAGATCCTCAAGCCCGCGATCGACCTCGCGCGCGACGGCTTCATCGTCACCGACGACACATCCGACACCCTGAACGACATGTATCGCCGCATGTCGCGCTGGCCGAATTCGGCCAAGACGTTCTCGCACGCCGACGGCACGCCGCTGCGCGAGGGCGACCGGCTGATCCAGGGCGATCTCGCCGGCGTATTGACTGATATTGCCGAACAAGGCCCGCGCGGCTTCTACCAAGGCGCCGTCGCCGAGAAGCTTGTCAGCGGCATCAGGAATGCCGGCGGCATCTTCACCCTCGAGGATCTGAAATCCTACCAGCCGGTGATCCGCACGCCGATCCGCGGCAGCTATCGCGGCTACGACATCGTGTCGATGCCGCAACCCTCCTCCGGCGGCGTCGTGCTGCTCGAGATCCTCAACATCCTCGAAGGCTTTCCGATGTCCGACATGAAGCAGGGCTCGGCCGCCTCGCTGCATGTGATGATCGAGGCGATGAAGCGGGCCTATGCCGATCGCGCGCGCTATCTCGGCGATCCCGCTTTCGTCGACGCGCCGACGCAGCTCTTGATCGACAAGGACTATGCCGCCAAACAGCGAGCCACCATCGACATCGCCCGCGCCACGCCCTGGACCGATGTGCGCAACGCGAAGCAACCGCGCGAGGGCGACAACACCACGCATTATTCGGTCGTCGACGCCGGCGGCAACGCCGTCAGCAACACCTATACGCTGAACTTCCCCTACGGCGTCGGCCTCGTCGCCGACGGCACCGGCGTGCTGCTGAACAACGAACTCGACGATTTCACCGCCGCGCCCGGCGCCTCCAATGCTTTCGGCCTGGTCGGCTTCGAGGCCAATCTGCCGGGGCCCGGCAAGCGCCCGCTGTCGTCGATGTCGCCGACCATCGTGCTGAAAGACGGCAAGCCGGTGCTGGTGACGGGCTCGCCCGGCGGCAGCCGCATCATCTCCGCCGTGACGCAGATCATCGTCGACGTGATCGACTACAAGATGGACGTCGCGGCCGCGGTCGCCGCGCCCCGCATGCACCATCAATGGCTGCCCGACGAGGTCCGGATCGAGCGCGGTTTTCCCGACGCGGTGCTGACCGAGCTGAAAGCCAAGGGCCACAAACTGGTCGAGCCGCTCGGCTACTCCTCCGCGAACTCGATCCTCGTTACGACCAACGGTCTGCTCGGCGCGCCCGATCCGCGCACGCGCGGCTCCGAGGCCGCGGGATACTAAAGCATGATGGGATCGGTTGAGCCGGAGTGGCGGTGGAGGCTCACCTCTCCCTTGGGAGAGGTCGGCGCGTAGCGCCGGGTGAGGGGTTCCGCTCTCTCGTTGGAGCCGCAGCCCCTCACCCGATTTGCTGCGCAAATCGACCTCTCCCCGTCGGGGAGAGGTGAGCGTGCTTGGGGCCAATCCGATTCAATCTAACTTCATCCCATTCTAAGGGCCGCGCAAACCCGCCTTTGCCCCACCTGCAACATCGCGATAGATTGGCGGTCCGCGTAATTCCGGCCGCGGATCGCAAAGAGCCGGTGAAAGATTTCTCCGGGGAACGCGCATGAGCACGGCCGAATCCAAACCGATGGAAGTTGCAGAGATCGAGGATACCAGCCTCCTCGCCTTCTATCGCGACATGAACCTGCAGGAGCGGCGCACGTTCTGGGCCTGCGCGTCGGGCTGGACGCTCGACGGCATGGATTTCATGATCTATCCGCTGGTGATCGGCACCATCATCACGCTGTGGAAGGTCGACCCCGGCACCGCAGGCCTTGCGGGCACGGTGACGCTGCTGGCGTCCGCCGTCGGCGGCTGGCTCGGCGGCTATCTGTCCGACCGGATCGGGCGGGTGAAGACGCTGCAGCTCACCATCGTCTGGTTCTCGTTTTTCTCGCTGGTCTGCGCATTGGTGCAGAATTTCGATCAGCTTCTGATCGCCCGCGCGCTGCTCGGCCTCGGCTTCGGCGGCGAATGGGCGGCCGGCGCGGTGCTGATCGGCGAGGCGATCCGGCCGCAATATCGCGGACGCGCGGTCGGCTCGGTGCAGTCGGGCTGGGCGGTCGGCTGGGGCCTCGCGGTGCTGGCGCAGGCGATCCTGTTCTCGGTGCTGCCGGCGGAGAACGCCTGGCGCTGGATGTTCGTGATCGGCGCGCTGCCGGCACTGCTGGTGTTCTATCTGCGCCGCTACGTCACCGAGCCGGAAATCTCCGCCGCGACCATGGCGCAGGCGCAGGCCTCCGGCAGCGGCCCCGCCAAGTTGTGGGAGATCTTCCACGGACCGATCCTGAAGACCACGCTGCTGGCGTCGCTGGTCGGCACCGGCATGCAGGGCGGTTATTACGCCATCACCTTCTGGGTGCCGCGCTTCCTCACCACCGAGCGCAAGCTCTCCGTGGTCGGCTCGACCGGCTATCTCGCGACGCTGATCATCGGCTCGTTCATCGGCTATCTGGTCGGTGCCTGGCTCGCCGACCGGATCGGCCGGCGCAATCTGTTCCTGATCTTCTCGATCGGCGCGATCGCAGTGGTGCTGCTCTACACCCAGCTGCCGCTGTCTAACGAGGTGCTGTGGGTGCTGGGCTTCCCGCTCGGCTTCTTTGCCTCGGGCTATTTCTCCGGCATGGGCGCGTTCCTGACCGAACTGTATCCGACCCGGCTGCGTGGCTCCGGCCAGGGCTTTTGCTACAATTTCGGCCGCGGCATCGGCGCGCTGTTCCCGTTCCTGGTCGGCGCGCTGTCGACCACGACCACGCTCGCCAACGCGATCGCGATCTTCGCGGTGGCGGCCTACGGCGTGTTCTTCCTCGCCGCCTACGCGCTGCCGGAAACGCGCGGGCGTGTGCTGCATGCGGATGGGTAGGCGGTGAGGTAGGGCTGTGGCTGCGCCGCTTGCTCGGTCGTCCCCTCCCCCCTTGCGGGGGAGGGCTAGGGAGAGGGGTAGCCGCGAAGGCAGTGTGTGTGGCTTACCCCTCTCCCCAACCCTCCCCCGCAAGGGGGGAGGGAGCCCTGATAGTGTGCGTCCCTAACAGGAGGCTGCCATGACATCCCTTAAAGGCAAGACGCTGTTCATCTCGGGCGCGAGCCGCGGCATCGGGCTGGCGATCGCGTTGCGCGCCGCGCGTGACGGCGCCAATGTCGCGATCGCGGCGAAGACCGCGGAGCCGCATCCGAAGCTGAAGGGCACGATCTACACCGCCGCCGACGAAGTCCGCGCCGCCGGCGGCAAGGCGCTGCCGGTGCTCTGCGACATCAGGGACGAGGCGCAGGTGATGGCGGCGATCGAGCAAACCGTCGCCGAGTTCGGCGGCATCGACGTCTGCGTCAACAATGCCAGCGCCATCAGCCTGACCAATTCGCAGGCAACCGACATGAAGCGGTTCGACCTGATGATTGGTATCAACACCCGCGGCACCTTCATGGTGTCGAAATACTGCATCCCGCACCTGAAGAAGGCGGAGAATCCGCACATCCTGATGCTGTCGCCGCCGCTCGACATGAAGACGAAATGGTTCGAGCACTCGACCGCCTACACGATGGCGAAGTTCGGCATGAGCATGTGCGTGCTTGGACTGGCGGGCGAATTGAAATCGGCCGGCATTGCCGTCAACGCGCTGTGGCCGCGCACCACGATCGCGACCGCCGCGGTCGGCAACCTGCTCGGCGGCGATGCCATGATGCGCGCGAGCCGCACGCCCGAGATCATGGGCGATGCGGCCTACGCGATCATCACCCGGCCGTCGCGCGAATTCACCGGGCATTTCTGCATCGACGACAAGGTGCTCTACGCCAATGGCATGCGCGACTTCGAGCGCTACCGCGTCGATCCCTCGGTGCCGTTGATGTCGGACTTCTTCGTGCCCGACGACGACGTGCCGCCGCCCGGCGTCACCGTGCAGCCGCTACCGTCACACTAAAGCGGGATGGGTTTAGGTTGAATCGATTTGGGATTCCCAAATCAGTGTGTTTCTGATTCACCATGCTGGCTGGATAGGAGGCCGGCATGGATGGGCAAGCCTTATTCCCTGGATCTCCGTAACCGTGTCGTAGCCGCGATTGAGGGCGGGATGTCCCGCAATCGGGCCGCCAAGCAGTTTGGGGTGGCGATCAGCACTGCCATCGGCTGGATGCAGCGTGTCGATGAGACCGGCAGCGTTGAGCCTGGCCAGATGGGCGGTCACAAGCCGAAGGCGGTTTCGGGAGACCACGCAGTCTGGCTGTCGCAGCGGATCAGGGACGGCGATTTCACCATACGTGGTCTCGTTGCCGAGCTCGCCCGTCGCGGCCTGAAGGTCGATTACCACTCGGTGTGGGACTTCGTCCATGCCGAGAAGCTCAGCTTCAAAAAAAAGCGTGGCGGCTGGCGAACGCGATCGACCCGAGGTCGCGAGGCGACGAGCCCAGTGGACAAAGTATCAAGATCGCGTCGAAGCTGAGCGGCTGGTCTTCATCGACGAGACCTGGACCAGGACCGATATGGCGCCCTTGCGGGGATGGGCGCCGCGCGGACACAGACTTCACGCCAAGGTTCCTCACGGCCGCTGGAAGACCATGACCTTCCTGGCGGCCTTGCGCCATGACCGGATCGATGCGCCATGGTTCATCGAAGGGCCGATCGATGGCGTGAGCTTTCGCACCTATGTCGAGAAGGTTCTGCTGCCCGTCCTTCGACCCGGCGATATCGTCATCTTGGACAACCTCGGCAGCCACAGGAGCAAGGTAGTTCGCCAGCTCATCCGCTCGGTCGGCGCCAAGCTCTTCTTCCTGCCAAAATACTCGCCCGATCTGAACCCGATTGAACAGGTCTTTGCCAAGCTCAAACACCTGCTTCGCAACGCCGCCGCGCGAACCGTCGACGCAGTCTGCGCCGCTATCGGCCACGCGCTCGACGCCTTCACCTCCGAGGAATGTGCCAACTACCTCAAAAATTCAGGCTATCGAACTTAATGCCATCACGCTTTAGGCTACACCGCGAACGCATTCAGCTCTGCGCGCCAATGCTGCACGCGCTCCTTCAGCAGCGTATCGCGCACATAGGCAAGCTCCTCGTCCTCGATCCGCTCCAGCGTTTCGAGCGAGAGATGATCCGCGCCGTGGGCCGTCCAGGCGCGCTGCAGCTCCGCGTTGCGATGGCTGCCCATCCGCAGCGTGAACCAGATGCGGTTCTCGATCTTGTCGAGATCGAGCGCCTGCCCGACCCAGACTTCGCCGGTCGCGCGGCAGCGGATCGCGAACACGCCGGCGACAGCAGCGCGTTTCTTGTAGTCGGCGATGGCTTGCTTGCGGTCCTCGATCTTCACGGCGGCTCCAATGGTCCAGGCACGCTATTTATACCCGGGCATTATTGACAAAGCAATATTACCCGGATAAAAAATAGCAGCATCGAAACCCGAGCCGCTGTTATGACCGCGAATTTACCGGCCGACTTGATACGGACCGCCCTTCTCCAGCGCTCGTGCATAGGCCGGGCGGGCGTGGATGCGCTCGAGGAATGCGACGCACCTGGGATGGCCGTCCTCGAGCCCGCCGCGCGCCGCGGCAGCCTCCAGCGGGAAGCTCATCTGGATGTCGGCGCCGGAAAACTCGCTGCCGGCGAACCATTCGCTCTTGCCGAGCTCGCCTTCCCAATAGGCCATGTGCTGCTTGAGCTGCGGATTGACCAGCGTCGACAGCGCCGTGTTCGACACCTTGCGCACCAGGGGCCGCAGCAGCGCCGGCGCGCGCTTCGGCATCAGCGTGAACAGGAGCTTCAGCAGCAGCGGCGTCATCGCCGAACCCTCGGCGTAGTGCAGCCAATAGGTGTAGCGCAGCCGCTCCGGCGTATCGGCCGGCGGGATCAGGCGCCCGTTGCCGTAGGTCGCGATGATGTATTCGAGGATCGCGCCGGATTCCGCGATCGTGTGGCCGTTGTCGGTGACGACGGGCGACTTGCCGAGCGGATGGATCGCGCGCAGCTCCTTCGGCGCCCGCATGTCGGGCTGCCGCTGATAGCGCACGATCTCGTAGGGCACACCCAATTCCTCGAGCAGCCACAGCACGCGCTGCGAGCGGGAATTGTTGAGGTGATGAACCGTCAGCATGGGCATCCTCTGAAATGGACGGCGTTTGGCGCCAGCCGGCAACACGAAAATCGAGATCCACGCGCCGTGATTGCTAATGATTACCCGGGCAATAGGTCGCGCAATCGGAGAGGTCTACCATGAATCCTGCCTATGTCGCCTTCGAAGGCGAGCACCGCATCGGGGCCGGCGACCTCCCGGAGGTTGCGCGCACCGCCAAGCAACACCTCGACCAGCGCAAGGACGCCGCGATCCTGGTGTTCAACGGCCGCACCTCGGCGCTGGTCGATATCGATTTTCGCGGCTCGGTCGACGACGTGCTGGGCCGCCTGCCGAAGCTCGCGCCTCCGCCCGACGGGGAGCCGGCGGCGCCGACCGCGCCGCGCGGGCCCGGTCGACCGAAGCTTGGCGTCGTCGCGCGCGAGATCACGCTGTTGCCACGGCATTGGGACTGGCTCGCGCAGCAGAAGGGCGGCGCATCGGTTGCGATCCGCAAGCTGATCGACGAGGCGCGGCGCTCAAGCGGCGACAAGGACCGCACGCGCAGCGCGCAGGACGCCGCCTATCGCTTCATGACTGTCATGGCCGGCAACCGGCCGAACTATGAGGATGCGATCCGCGCCCTGTTCGCCCACGACCGGCGCCGCTTTGCGACGCTGATCGCGGACTGGCCAGCCGATATCCGCGATCACGCGATCCGGCTCGCCTATAGCGATCAAGCGGACTGACGCGCTTTGAATAGTCTGGATGAGCAACCTCGAACGGGATGTCGTCCCTGCGAAAGCAGGGACCCATAACCACTGAAGAGCATTGCAGCGCGTCGAACTAGCCGCGTGCCCTTAGCAAGGCCGCGGAGTATGGGTCCCTGCTCCCGTGCGCAATTGCGCACTAGGCAGGGACGACAGCGTACGTGCTGCCTGACCTACTCACCAAACCGCACAAGCTCGGTACCACTTTGGAATTTTAACGTGTCCAACCCTCCCGCCCTGCGCAAAGCCTTCCTCGCCTTCCTCGCGCCGATGCTGCTCAGCAACGTGCTGCAGTCGCTGTTCGGCACCATCAACGGCGTCTATCTCGGCCAGATGATCGGCGTCGACGCGCTCGCCGCCGTCTCGGTGTTCTTTCCGGTGATGTTCTTCTTCATTTCCTTCGTGATTGGCCTCAGCGCCGGTGCCTCGGTTATGATCGGCCAGGCCTGGGGCGCCGGCGAGCCCGACCGGGTGAAAGCGGTCGCCGGCACCACCATGACCGTGACGCTGCTGCTGGCGCTCGCGATCGCAATCCTCGGCGGCCTGTTCGCCCGGCCGCTCTTGATCGCGCTCGCGACGCCATCCGACGTCCTCGACGCCGCGGTGGCTTATGCTCGTATCATGATGATCACGATGCCCATAACGTTCGCATTCCTGCTGCTGACGGCGATGATGCGCGGCGTCGGCGACACCGTGACGCCGCTGGTTGCGCTGACGGTCTCGACCGCCATCGGCCTGGTGGTGACGCCGGCACTGATCCGCGGCTGGCTCGGCCTGCCAATGCTCGGGGTCGCCAGCGCTGCGGTCGCCTCCGCGGTCTCGGGCGTGGTCACGCTGCTGTGGCTGCATGTCCATATGCTGCGGCACCGCCATGCGCTGGCCTTCGACGCTGCGTTCCTGCGCGCGATGCGGCCGAACGGCGCGCTGCTGCGCATCGTGCTGCGGCTCGGCATTCCGACCGCGATCGGCATGGTGGTGGTCTCGCTCGCCGAGCTGGTGCTGCTTGGCCTCGTCAACGGTTTCGGCTCGGACGCCACCGCGGCCTATGGCGCGGTCAACCAGGTAATCGGCTATGTGCAGTTTCCGGCGATCTCGATCGCAATATCGGTGTCGATCTTCGGCGCGCAGGCGATCGGCCGCGGCGATTCCGCCCGGATCGGCGCCATCGTCAGGACCGGAATCGAGATGAACTTGGTATTGACCGGCGGGCTGGTCGCGCTCGGCTATCTCTTCGCGCGGCCGCTGATGGGCTTCTTCATCGTCGACAGTGCCGTGCTCGCGCTGGCGCAGCAGCTGTTGTACATCGTGCTGTGGAGCATGGTGCTGTTCGGCATGGCGACGGTGTTTTCGGGCGCGATGCGCGCCGGCGGCACGGTGTGGATGCCGCTGTTGCTCTCGACCCTGGCGATCGCGGTGGTCGAGGTGCCGGTCGCGATCCTGCTCAGCCGCGCCCTCGGCCTCAGCGGCATCTGGATCACCTATCCCGTCACCTTCGCAACCATGTTCGTGCTGCAGATGGCCTATTACGCCTTGGTATGGCGCAAGCAGACCATCAAGCGGCTGATTTGACATCGCGCGCCGCGGCTCACATGATGATTATCATATTCTACTGATGGCGCCTGCGACAGCAGGTCCATGCTAAACAAGTCCAAACGAGACAAGCCGAGGGAGAGACTGCCGTGAGCCAAAATCCGCAATTCCTGTTCGATTTCGGCAGCCCCAACGCTTTCCTTAGCCATGAAGCGATCCCGGCGATCGAAAAGCGCACCGGCGTCAAGTTCGAATATGTCCCGATCCTGCTCGGCGGCATCTTCAAGGCCACCAACAACAAGTCGCCGGCCGAGACGCTGGCGGGCGTCAAGAACAAGCCGGAGTTTCAGAAGATCGAGACCGAGCGCTTTCTCAAGCGCTTCAACGTCAAGCCCTACACCTGGAACCCGTTTTTCCCGGTCAATACGCTGAACCTGATGCGCGCGGCGGTCGCCGCCCAGTTCGAGGGTGTATTCGAGAAGTATATCGAGGCCGCCTTCCACCACATGTGGGTCGAGCCGAAGAAAATGGACGATCCTGAGGTCGCCGGCAAAGCCATCGCCTCCTCCGGCCTCGACGCCGCAAAACTGTTCGCCCGCGCGCAGGACGCGGATGTGAAGGCCAAGCTAATCGAATATACCTCATCCGCCGTCGAGCGCGGCGCGTTCGGCTCGCCGACCTTCTTCGTCGGCAACGAGATCTTCTTCGGCAAGGAGCAGCTGCGCGAAGTCGAGGAAATGGTATCGGGAAAGTGAGATGAGCGAATGGCCAATAGCGGGTAGCGAATAGTCGAACAGCATCCTTATCTATTCGCCACTCCCATTCGCCATTCGCCCGCGGGCAGCGAACAACAAAGAAGGACAAATTCCCATGCGCGTTCTCGTGGTCGGCGCCGGTGCGATCGGCGGTTATTTCGGTGGCCGGATGCTTCAGGCCGGCCGCGACGTCACCTTCCTGGTGCGCCCGCGCCGCGCTTCCGAACTCGCCTCCGCCGGGCTCGTGATCAAGAGCCCGAACGGCGACGTCACGCTCAACAACCCGCCGACCGTGCAGGCCGACAAGCTGTCGGACAAGTTCGACGTCGTGCTGTTGAGCTGCAAGGCGTTCGATCTCGAAGATGCGATCAAGTCCTTTGCGCCCGCCGTCGGCGACAAGACCGCGATCATCCCGCTGCTCAACGGCATGCTGCATCTCGATGCGCTCGACAAGACGTTCGGCGCTCGGCATGTGCTCGGCGGTCTGTGCGCGATCGCCGCGACGTTGAACGAGAAACGCGAGGTGGTGCAGCTGCAGCCGATGCAGTCGCTCGGCTTCGGCGAGCGCGCCGGCGGCCTGTCGGACCGGGTGCGCGCGATCGCCGAGACCTTCTCCGCGATCAACGGCGCCAACGCCAGCGAGCACGTAATGCAGGACATGTGGGAGAAGTGGGTGTTCCTGGCGTCGCTCGCCGCCTCCACCAGTCTGATGCGGACCTCGGTCGGCAACATCCTGGCCGCGCCCGGCGGCAAGGATTTCCTGCTCGGCATCCTCGACGAATGCAGCGCGATCGCCGCCGACGCCGGCCATGCCCCGGGCGGCCCATTCTTCCAGCGCACCCGCGGGCTCCTGACCACCGAGGGCTCGCCGATGACCGCATCGATGTTCCGCGACATCAAGGCGGGGCTGCCGGTCGAGGCCGATCACGTGATCGGCGACCTGATCCTGCGCGCCGACGCCGCCAAGATCCCGGTGCCGAAGCTGCGCACGGCCTACACGCATCTCAAGGCGTATGAGAAGCAGCGGAGCGCTTAACACACAACCAGTGTCGTCCCTGCGAACGCAGGGACCCATACGCCGCGGCCATTCGATTTGAGGCGGTCGCGGTTGATACCTTCTCTACACAATTGAAGCCGGTGGTTATGGGTCCCTGCTTTCGCAGGGACGACACCTACCTTGTAGCTACAAATGCGCCAGATAATGCGCGAGCGCAGTGATCTCTTCGTCGCTCAGTGGATAGGCGACATCGGCCATCGCGGCCTGTGCCCCACCGGAGCGCAGGCCCGACTTGTAATCGTGCAGCGCCTTGACGAGATATTCCTCGCGCTGGCCGGCGATGCGGGCCACCGCCTTGGTACCGGCAAACGTATCGCCATGGCATGAGGCGCAGCGGCGGCCGGCGGCGGCCTGCTTGCCCTTTTCGGACAAGTCCGGATTGTCGTCCTTGCCGCCCTTGAACGGCGTCAGCGACGCGAAATAGGCGCCGAGATTTCGGATGTCGTCGTTGTTGAGCTGCTCGACGATCGGCTGCATCTGCTCGTTCTTGCGCGCGCCGGCGCGGAAGAACACCAGCTGCCATTGAACGTACTGGTCGAGCTGGCCGGCCAGCGAGGGAATGTTCTCGGTCTGCGAGATGCCGTTGTCGCCGTGGCAGGCGGCGCAGACTTCGGCCTTCGCCTTGCCGGCGGCGACATCGGCGGCATTGGCAAGAGGAGCCATCGCGATCGCCGAGGCGAGCAGAACTCCGAGGGTCACAACGCGCATTACCAGTTTTCTCCGTGTGTCATTGCCGGGCTCGACCCGGAAATCCATCTGGCTTGAAAAAGGGTTTCTTGGTTTGGATGGATGCCCGGATCAAGTCCGGGCATGACGAGTCCGTTCCTTTGCAGGCGTGCCCGAACCACGCGAATGAGGCTGCGGTCACCTCACGGCCACCGCAGCCTCATATTGCTTCAATCGTTACTTCTTGCTGTAGCTGATGCGATAGATCGCACCGGCCCAGTCGTCGGCGACGAGGATCGAGCCATCCTTGTCGAGCAGGATGTCGGCGGGACGGCCGAGATAGCCCTGGTCACCCTCGATCCAGCCGGAAGCGAAGATGTCCTGCTTGGCGTTCTTACCGTCGGGGCTCGCGGTGATCCGCACGATGCGGCCGCCCTGGTACTTGTGCCGGTTCCAGGAGCCGTGCTCGGCGATCAGGATGCTGTTCTTGTACTCGGCCGGGAATTGACTGCCGGTATAGAACTTCATGCCGAGCGGAGCCACATGCGCACCGAGATTGTAGACCGGCGGGGTGAACTCCGAGCACTTGTGACCCATCGCGAACTTGGTGTCCGGCAGGTTGCCCTGGTGGCAATAGGGATAGCCGAAGTGCTCGCCGATCTTCGAGATCATGTTGAGCTTGTCGCTCGGCAGATCGTCGCTGATCCAGTCGCGGGCGTTCTCGGTGAACCAGTATTTGCCGGTGCGCGGATCGACGTCGCCGCCGACCGAGTTGCGCACGCCAAGCGCCCAGATCTCCGCGTTGCCGGTCTTCGGATCGACGCGGCGGATCTGCGACACCGAGGTCGGCGGAATGCCGATGTTGAAGGGCGGTCCGAACGGAATGTAGAACCAGCCGTCCTTGTCGACGGCGATGTATTTCCAGCCATGCGCCGCGTAGGACGGCATGTCGTCATACACCACCTTGCCGCTGCCGAGATTGTCGAGATTGGCCTCGGCGTTGTCGTACTTGATCAGCTTGTCGACCGCGATGACGTAGAGCGCGCCGTCGCGGAAGGCGAGGCCGGTCGGCATGTTGAGGCCCTTGAGGATGGTCTTGACCTCTTTCTTGCCGTTGTTGTCCTTGATCGCGTAGACGTTGCCGAGCCCGAACGAGCCGACGAACAGCGTGCCCTTGTCGCCCCAGGCCATCTGCCGCGCGGCGAGCACGTTCGAGGCATAGACCTCGATCTTGAAGCCCGGCGGCAGCTTGATCTTCTTCATCATCGCCGCGAGCTCGGAATCGGACGCGCCGGTCGGCGGACCGGACGGCGGGGCAAGGCCCTTCTGCGCCTCGGTCTCGTCGCCGAGGAACCAGTCATCCGGCGGATGGGTCCAGAATTCCTTGGTGCCGGACTCGTACTTCTTCAGCGCACGATTCTTGTCTGTCTGTTGCTGCGCATTGGCGAAGGTCGTCCCCGCCAGCAGCGCAATCGCCGCGAACGCAAGTATTGATCGATTGAAAGCGGATTTCATCGCGTCACTCCCCTACGCAAGCCGTTGCAGCTTGCCTGTTATTGATTTTGAACGCCCTGAGAGATGATGGTGGCGGTCTGTGAGGTAGGTCAGACGGCAAAATGGTAGCACATCCATCGACGCTGAAAAGCGCGTGGAGCGGTGTGCGCTGCGTCAAAACTAGTTGAGACGAGATTTGAGACGAAATTTTCCTGAGCAGCCTGCCTGATAACAAGGCATTCTGCACCGCAGCGTGATATTCGAATGAAGCTAACGCTCGCGATCGCCGCTATCGCGACGACAGCCGCGCCAGACCGAGCGCCTGCGCCCTGGCCTTCGACAGCGGCCTGAACAACACGCTGCGTCGCTGCCCGTTCGTGATCGCCGCGATCTTGAAGCCGTCATCGGCGGCGATGATGTCGCCGGTCCGAAGCGTCATGTCGTCCTCGATCGCGATCGGCGACAGGCCGGTCGACGCGCCGGCGCTGCACGAGCATTGCGGCACCATCTCGCGCTGGAAGCGGAATGCATTTGCAAGCGTCTTGTAGGTCTCGCCCGCTTCGGTTCTGGCGCTGTCGATATCGGAGCCGGAGTACAGCTTCACCTCGGCGGCGGGACAGGCCGCCTCGCATGCCTTGACGTCCGCCGTCTCGCTCACGCGCGGCAGCGGAAAGAAGCGGCCATCGCAGGTCCTGACGCAGAAGTTTTGCCGGCCGCCCGACCGCGTCGTGATGTAGACCCGCGCTCGGGGCCGTTCGGCCGCCTCGAAGTCAGGCGCCGACCCAAAGCCAAAGCCAGGCGTAGGAGAGAAGCTGGGCGCCGGGGCATACGCCGAGTCGCTCGGCAATTGCTGCGCCGATGCGCCCGAACATGTCCAGGCGCCGACGAGCACGACCAGCGCAGCAACGTTTGCGCGAGCCAAGCGGCGCTTCAACCCAGGAGCTGGCTTCCAACTGATCGACATCGTTCACGCGCTTGCCGCGCCGGCAAAACCGGCCGCAACCATTCCAACGCCAACACAACCACAGATTTCTATCAGTTTTGAGAATGCATCGTTTGTCGGTAAACAAAAGCCGGAAACCGCCGCGGCGGGCCGCGGCATCTTGACCTCGCAATCGCGGCTTGGAGATGCGGCCTGTAGCCGGACAGCAAAAAGCCCGCGCCAACGGCGCGGGCCTCATCAGCGGGCCTTCATCAGACTGTCAGCTCGGTCAGCGAGATATTTTGGAGCGGGCGAAGGGGCTCGAACCCTCGACCCCGACCTTGGCAAGGTCGTGCTCTACCACTGAGCTACACCCGCATCCGAAATGGCGGCGATCACTCGCCGGCAACGGCAGACCTATGCCAAAAGCTGTCTGTGAATGCAACACAAGAGCGCGATCCGAGCCCCACGAAATCGCCCGGTTTCCCTAAAAATTGACCCCGAATCGGTCGAAACCGGCCGTGCCGCCGATTTCTTTTTAGATTTCCGCCGGAACCTGCCTCAGGGCCATCTCATCCCGGAGCGATTCGAGCCAGGTCTCGAACCAGCCGGTCAGCGTCTGGGTCAGCTCGACGCGGCGGGTCGGGTCGCAATCGAACACGGCGGACCATTCGATAAAGGCCCGGTCGCCGTCGATCACCGGGGTTACCCGCAGGGTCGCGCTGAAATCCGTCACCGGCAGGGTCGGGGTGTCGACAAATTCATAGGTCTGGAAGCGCTCGACGTCGGACTGCGCAAGCAGCCGCTGCCGGATCCGCCGCTCCCGGTACAGCACATTGCGCACGGCCCCGACGCTATCGCCGGATTTGCCGTCCTCGATCTCGCTCGTCCCCGCGCCATGGACCCAGACCGGGTAATTGTTGAAATCGCGGATGATTTTCCAGACCTCGCGGGCCGGCTGCTCGAACACCGTGCTGTAATAGGCCTTTGCCACGGGCGCTCCCCTGCTGCCATGAAGGATCGCCATCATCGGCCGTTCCGCGGCACCAACCCACCCGATCTCCGATGGAACGGGACAGGCGGCCAAGCGATTGAATTTTGCTGGCTGACTGCCATTTACGGAGCATGATCCCGGAAACCGGTTCCCCCTTTTCCGGGATCATGCTCTAGCTGACAGAACGGCTGAACGTGCCGTTCCGGGCGTGCTAGAACGCCCCCGGATTTCCGACCTCAGAAGCAGGCGAGGACAACGTGACGATAATGGAGCAGGGCGGCCCCACGCCCGAGGCAGCGCCCGATCTGATCAAGGAGACGACGACCCAGACCTTCGTCAAGGACGTCATCGAGGAATCGCGCCGTCAGCCGGTCATGATCGACTTCTGGGCGCCGTGGTGCGGTCCCTGCCGCCAGCTCACGCCGATCCTGGAGAAGGCGGTTCGTAACGCCAAGGGCCGGGTCAAGCTGGTCAAGATGAACATCGACGAGCATCCGCAGATTCCCGGCCAGATGGGCATCCAGTCGATCCCGGCCGTGATCGCCTTCGTGGGCGGCCAGCCCGCCGACGGCTTCATGGGCGCGGTGCCGGAGAGCCAGGTCAACGCCTTCATCGAGAAGATCACCAAGGGCGTGCCGGCCGCCGGCGAGCCCAATCTCACCGAGATCCTGGCCGAGGCCGACGCCGTGCTTGCCGAGGGCGACGCCGCCCAGGCCGCACAGATCTATGCCGAGGTGCTGGCGCACGACGCCACCAACATCGCGGCCCTCGCCGGCCTCGCCAAGTGCTACGTCACGTCGGGTGCGATGGAGCAAGCCAAGCAGACGCTGGCGATGGTTCCGGAATCCAAGCGCAACGACGCCGCGGTGAAGGCGGTGCAGGCGGCGATCGATCTCGCCGAACAGGCTGAAGCGGTCGGCCCGGTCGCGGAGCTGGAACAGAAAGTCGCCGCAAACCCGCTCGATCATCAGGCCCGATTCGATCTCGCCACCGCGCTCAACGCGATGGGCAAGCGCACGGAAGCGACCGAGCAATTGCTCGCCATCGTCAGGCGTGACCGCAAGTGGAACGACGACGGCGCGCGCAAGCAGCTGGTGCAGTTCTTCGAGGCGTGGGGCGGCACCGATGAGGCAACCGTCGAGGGGCGCAAGCGGTTGTCGACCATCCTGTTCTCGTAAAGCACGCCCGTCACAGCAGCGGGACCGCAGATGCCGATCAATGCCGAATATCGCGGGCCCGGCGAACTCCCGGAGGTGATCCCGGTGTTCCCGCTGCCCGGCGCGTTGCTGCTGCCGCGCGGCCAGATGCCGCTCAACATCTTCGAGCCGCGATATCTCGCGATGATCGACGACGCGCTGCGCGACGGCCACCGCCTGATCGGCATGATCCAGCCCGACGTGGCGCATTCGCAGAAAGAGGCGCAGCCGGCCCTGTTCCGGATCGGCTGCGTCGGCCGCATCACCCAGCTCGCCGAATCCGGCGACGGCCGCTACATTCTCGAACTGACCGGCGTCGCGCGCTTCAAGGTGGTCGAGGAGTTGACCGTGCAGACGCCGTACCGGCAGTGCAAGGTCGACTTCTTCTCCTTCGTCGGCGACTTCACGGCGCGCAAGGGCGAGGAGGCCGTCGACCGCAAGGCGCTGCTCGAAGTGCTGGCCGATTTCCTGGAAGCCAACAATCTGAAGGTCGACTGGGAAGGTATCGAGTCCGCGCCCAACGAGGCGCTGGTCAATGCGCTGGCGATGATGTCGCCCTATGGTCCGGCCGAGAAGCAGGCGATGCTCGAGGCGCCGGACCTGAAGACCCGCGCCGAGATCCTGATCGCGGTCACCGAGATGGACCTCGCCAAGAAGCGCACCTCTGGCGACCCGCCGGTGCAGTAAGGCGCTTTCGAGCGAAGCGGCCGCCGGCTCGCGTGAAGAAAAGCGTCAAACCAAAAAGTTTCCCGCCCATCAGCGATTGCGCAGTTGCTTGCGGCCGGTGAACATTGCGCGCACCAGATTCTGACGCTGCAGCAAGCCGACCACGATGACGCCGAGCACGTGCAGGGCGACCAGGATGATGACCGCATCCGAGGCATAGGCGTGGGTGTCCTCGACCCACCAGACACCGAAGAAGGTCACGGTGACCTCCATCGCGCCCGTGATCGTCGAGATTGCAAGCAGGAACAGCAGCGCCACCAGCATCACGGTGCCCGCGGGGTTGAGCCCGATATAGCGCCCGGTGATGCCGCGGCGGAGATTCCAGATGTAGCGCGGCGCCGCGCGCAGGCGGATGCCGAGCCTGCCGAAACGCGCGTAGCGCGTGCCGGCAAAGCCCCAGATCAGCCGGAACGCCAGCAGCCCGATCACCGAATAACCCGCCAGCCGGTGCAGCCGGTCATAGGTGCTGGGCGTCACCCAGGCGACCAGGACGAGGATGGCGAGCGCCCAGTGCCACAGCCGTAGCGGCAGGTCCCAGACCTGCACGCTGGTCGCACCGCGGGCGCCCGGCGCCGCCTTCGTCATCGCGCCTGCTTCACTTCGCGATGGTGTGCTTCAGGCTGAGATCTTCCGGGCTGTAGAACAGCTCGTAGAGCTTGCCTTCCTTGACGCCGTACACCTCGTAGCAGGAGCCCTCGACCTTCGACCGGCGCACCTCGTAGCCGAGCGCCTTGGCCTTGGCTTCGGCTTCGCTTGCCGGCTTCCACGACGCCTTGTCGAGCTTGGTGCAATTCTTGTAGCCGTCGGCGAACGCCGCCGATCCGGTCAGCCCAAGAACGCTCCCAAGGACGCATGCTGCAAGTGCAGCGCTCAAAATCACTCTCACGCGTATCTCCCCTCCGTTGACAATCATGCCCACAACGCCTTCGCGCAGGGCACATGCGTGAAGAATGCTGAGGCGATTGCCAAGTCAAGGAAGCGCCGCGGAGGCTGGCTTTAGAGGAATTCTAACGGTCGCGAAAACCGCTTTGCGCTCCACGCGCAGTTTGGTTTTGACGGCGTGCTGCGGCCTTACGCCTCATGCGTATCGGGGCCGCCCGGCGCAGCCCGTCGATCAGGACGCGGCACCCGCCATTGCGAGACGAACCGTAGGCCGTTCGGCCGCTGCCGGGGTTCGCCCGCCGATCATCTGTGCGACCTTCTCGCTCTGCACCGGCGGGCTGAAATGGAAGCCCTGCACTTCCACGCAGGCGTCGGCGCGGAGGATGTCGAGCTGCTCCCTGGTTTCGACGCCTTCGGCCGTCGTGGTCTTGCCGAGGCTGACGGCAAAGCGAACGATCGCGCGCGCGATCCGGCGCGACTCGTCGGATGCGCCGGAGAGCTCGGAGACGAAGCTGCGGTCGATCTTGACCTTGTCGAACGGAAACTTCTGCAAGAAGCTCAGCGACGAGTAGCCGGTGCCGAAATCGTCGAGCGCGATCCGCACCCCGAGATCGTGCAGTTGGCTGAGCGCGGTAAACACCGCTTCGCTATCCTGAATGATGGCCGTTTCGGTGACCTCGAGCTCGAGGCGCTCCGGCGAAATTCCGGCACTCGCCAGCGCGTGCACGATCACCGGGACCAACTCCGGACTCCTGAACTGCACAGGCGACAGGTTGATCGCGATCTTGAGGTCGTCGGGCCATTTGGCGGCTTCCGCACACGCGGTGCGCAGCACCCATTCCCCGAGCGGCACGATCAGGCCGGTCTCCTCCGCCAGCGGAATGAACTGCGCCGGAGATACCATGCCGCGTTGCGGATGGTGCCAGCGGAGCAGCGCCTCGAAGCCGCAGGTCTCCCCGCTCGCGACATGGATGAACGGCTGATAGTGCAGCTCGAACTCGCCATTGGCGAGCGCACTGCGCATGTCGCGCTCGAGGCTGCGCCGGGCCTGCAGCAGCCGATCGAGCTCCGGCTCGAAGAAGCGGAACGAGCCGCGCCCGCCGCTCTTGGCCGAGTAAAGCGCGAGATCGGCGCTGCGCAGCACCTCGTCCGAATCGGTGCCGTCGCGCGGTGCGATCGCAATGCCGATGCTGGTCGTGGTGGTCACCCGGTGATCACCGAGATCTATCGGCTCGCTCAGCGCCTTCCTGATCTTCTCGGCGAGCAGGCCTGCTTCCGTGACCGGATCGCCGACATAGTCGATCACCGCGAACTCGTCGCCGCCGAGCCGCGCAACCAGCGTCGTATCGCTGACGCACCTGCGCAAGCGCGCGGCCACCGACTTCAGCAGCGCATCGCCCGCCGGATGCCCGAGCGTGTCGTTGACGTCCTTGAAGCGGTCGAGATCGAGCATCAGCACCGCAAGGCTCGGTCCGCCGCACCGGGCACCGGACAGCGCGCGCTCCATCCACTCCTTGAGCAGCACGCGATTCGGCAGATCGGTCAGCGCGTCGTGCTGCGCCATATAGGTGATCTTGGCCTCCGAGCGCCGCTGCTCGGTGACGTCGCGATGCGTCGCCACCCAGCCGCCGCCGGGCATCGGCTGCCGCGTCACGCAGATCAGGCGGCCGTCGGCGAGCTCGTCGACCCGGCTGCTGATCTCGCCGGCCGGGAGCGCGTTCAATGTCGCGAGCACCTGCGTCGCGGCGCTGTCGCTGGTCTCGCCCTTGAGAATGCCGTTGGCGATGCGATGCCTGATGATCTCGCGATGGGCCGTGCCGGGCAGCAGCAATTCCGGCGGCAGCCGGTACATCTTGGCGTAGCGATCATTGCAAACGACGAGGCGCTTCTCCGCATCGAACATGCAGAGGCCCTCGCCCATGTGGTTGATCGCGGTATCCAGCCGGAACCTCTGCTCCTCCAGCTCCTTCTGCGACGCCTCGACCTGCTGTCGCGCCGACGAAAGCTGGCTGATGATCTCCTCGAAGCGGCGGGTGCGAAGCGCCAGCCGGCGATCCGCGAGCACGCCGACCAGGCTCATCCCGAGCACCGACAGCGCCACGCCGGCGATCACGATGGCGAGGAAGGCAGGCGAGAGCGACAGGGCCGCCGGAGCCTGCAACGGATCCGGGACGATCTCGACCGCGCCCATCGCGGTGAAATGATGCGACACGATCGCAAGCGTCAGCAGCAGCGCCGCGACGAGCGACATCCAGCGGTCCTGACGGCGGACCGCGATCGCCAGCGCAGCGTAGCCGAACAGCATGCCGAGCACGACGGAGGCCGCCACGAGATCGAGCGACCAGACCACGTGGCCCGGTACTTCCAGCGCCCACATCCCGAGATAGTGCATGCTGGCGATGCCGGCTCCGATCACGGCGCCGCCGACCGGCGCGCGCCAGCGGCTGGAGTCGCTGGCGGCAAGGCCAAGGCCGCCGGATGTCAGCATCATCGCCGCGGCGAGCGACAGCGCGGTGAGGACGATGCCGTATCCGGTCGGGATTCCCGGCTCATAGGCCAGCATGGCGATGAAATGCGTTGCCCAGATGCCGTAACCGATGGCGGCTCCCGCGATCGCAATCCAGATCAGCCGCGTCCTCGCCTGCGATGCAATTGCACGATGAAAAATATTGACGGCCACAATGCTGGCGACGAAGCAGACCAGTCCGGCGAGCAGAACGAGCCGCCAGTCATGCTCACCTGAAAGGCACGTAAAAACACGAAACATGCGTCGGTCCATGGTTGTCCGTACGCACAGGCTAGGCTGATTGAATTGTCTTCTCGATAATATTCTGCAACTTTCAGTGGCATGGTTATCCGCGCGTAAGCCGATTCCGCACCGAAATTGATGGCTCCATAAATTTCACAGTCATGCGCGATCCGCGCGGCTTAGCCTGCCAGCGGAACGAGTACGGTTTCACCTGTTGCAACCAGCGAGGTCTCACCCTGCTCGTTCTCCGCAAAAAGTTCCGCGCGCGCGAAGACCTGCCTGCGTCCGGCACGCAATGTGGTGCCTTTCGCGATGAAGCAGCGGCCCAGCGCGGGCTTCAGGCAATTCATCGAGAAATGCGATGCGGTGACGGAACCCACGATAGACGCCGCGGCAAAGCCGCAGGCGGTGTCAAGCAGCGCCGCGATCACACCGGCGTGCAAGTGTCCCGCATATTGGGTGAGATCGTCGCGCCACGGCATCCGTAGTTCCACCGTGCCGGTTCCGGCGGAGACAACCTCGAAGCCGGCAAGCCGATTGAAGGCGGCCGACGCATTGGTCGCAACGAGACGTTCGAGATCGAAGCCCGGGCCAGTCGTCATGTAAAACTCCATTGCGGAGGCCGCCGCTCGAGATTCGCCCTGACGGCCTCGATGTGATTGGGCGAGCCGAGCAGAAGCGCCTGTTCGGCGGTTTCGGCTGCAAGTCCGGTCGCCGCATCGCGATCGGCTGCACGATTCAGCAACCGCTTGGCGGCGCGGATCGCATCCGGGCTGCGGTCCGCGATCGCGCGCGCCGTCTCCAGCGCGGCCTCGCGCGGCTGTTCGACGATCCGGGTGGCGAAGCCGTGACCAAGCGCGTCCTCCGCGGAGAAGACGCGCGCGGTATAGGTGAGTTCACGGACCACGTCCTCGCGCGCGAGATGACCCATCAGCTGCGTGCCGGCCATGTCGGGCACCAAGCCCCATTTGGCTTCGATGATCGCAAGGCGCGTGCGGTGTGCGAGGTATCTGATGTCGGCGCCGAGCATCAGCTGAAAGCCGCCGCCGAAGGCGATGCCGTGGACGGCGGCGATGACCGGCACCGGCAGCTCGCGCCAGAGCCACACCAGATGCTGCGCAAAGTTGGCAATGCCGTGGGTCCGCTGGCCGAGATCGGCAAAGGGCAGGATGGATTCACCCTCCGTCGTTGCGACCAGACGCTCCATGTCGAGGCCGGCGCAGAAGGCCTGCCCTTCGCCAGAGAGCACCACAGCGCGGAGCTTGCGGTTGTCCGCGAGCCGCGCACCGATTTCGGCGATCGCGGCGAACATCGCCGGATCGAGCGCATTGAGCTTGTCCGGGCGGTTGAGCCTGACGTCCGCGACGCCACCGGCGATGCTGAGGCTGATGCGATCGGTCCTCATGATCGGCCTCGCTAGTAGCCGGCGGCGGCGAGCGCCACCACGGCGCTCATCGCCATCCAGCCGAAGTGGCGGCCGCGGGTCGCCACCGCGTTGGCGAGCGCCGCGACGCCGAACACGACGCCGAGCGTCGCCACGATCCAGTGCCGCGCGGCATCGGAGGCCATCGCGGGCGCGGCGATCAGCAGCACGCCGCCGCCGATCCAGGCGACGGTGCCGGCCTGATAGACCAGGCGAAGCAAGAGCCGCAGCCGCGGCGGCTCGACGGTGGCGCGCGCGAATATCCTGGTCTCGCCGAGCACGCCATGGATCAGGCTGACCAGGATGGCGACGACGCCGGCGCCCTGCAGCAGAAGATCACGCATTGCGATACCTCCATACACTACTGTATGGATATGATACCGGCCGCTGGCGCCTGTCAATACACTTGTGTATGGTGGGCGGCGCGGATGGGGAACCATGACGGAACAGCTCTCGGTCAAGAACTGGCTCGATCAGGGCCTGAAGACGCTGGCGCGACGCGGCTTCACGGCGCTCAAGGCCGAGCCGCTGGCCAAGGCCATGGGCGTCTCGCGGGGCAGCTTCTACTGGCATTTCGCCGACATCGGCGCCTATCGCGCGGCGATCCTGACCCATTGGCGCGAGGTCGCGGCCGAGCAGGTGATCGCCGAGCTTGAGACCATTCCCGAAGGCGGCGACGCGCTGGCGCTGTTGCTGCGCCGCGCCTTCTCGGCGCGGCTGGCGCTGGAACGCGCGGTGCGCAGCTGGGCCACCGCCGATGCCGTGGCGCGCGCCGCCGTGCTCGAGGTCGACCAGCGCCGGATCGGCTATATCGAAACCCTGCTCCGTCAGGCCGGAGTCGACGACGACGTGGCGCGCGGCCGCGCGCAGATCTTCTACTGGGCGTTCATCGGCTACGCGCTGTCCGAGCAGGCGCTGCCGAAGCCGCGTCAGCAGGCCGCGATCGACGAGCTGCTGCGGATGGCCAAGCGCTGACAGCTGACATTTGGATGTGCTAGATCACGGCGAGCCGGAGACTCCCATGAATTCCACGACCGATCATCTCGATAGCACCGCCGACCCAAAACTGCTCGAAATCCTGGTGTGCCCGATCACCAAGGGGCCGCTGGAGTTCGACGCCGCGCGGCAGGAGCTGATCTCGCGCTCGGCCAAGCTCGCCTATCCGATCCGCGACGGCATCCCGATCATGCTGCCGGAAGAGGCGAGGAAGATCGATTGATGTCAGCGTAGCCCGGATGAAGCGCAGCGCAATCCGGGGAAGTCTCACCGCTGAAAGGCCGGTCCCGGATTTCGCTTCGCTTCATCCGGGCTACGGAACCTCCACAACCGCTACAGCGCCTCGCCCTTCAGCAGCCGCGGCACCTCGCCTGACAGTCCCGCCGCCTGGCGGATGAACATCTCCTTCAACGGCGGCGCGCGATCGACGAGCCCGAGGCCAATGTCGCGCACGGTGCGCAGCAGCGTCGATTCGTTGGAGAACAGGAAGTTCAGCGAGTTGGTGGCGACGCCCATCGCCATCGTGTCGAAGCGCCGCCAGCGCTGGTAGCGCTCGAGCACGTCGGCCTGGCCGAGGTCCATGCCGAGCCGCGCCGCATCGACCACGACCTCCGCGAGCGCAGCGACATCCTTCAGGCCCATATTGAGCCCCTGCCCCGCGATCGGATGGATCACATGCGCGGCGTCGCCGATCAACGCCAGCCGTTCGGCGATGAACGAGCGCGCGACGAAATAGCCGAGCGGAAACGCGCGCGGCTTGTCGAGCGGCTTGATCTCGCCGAGATGCAGGCCGAAGCGCTGCTCGAGCTCGGCGTGGAATTGCTCTTCGTTCAAGGCGACGATACGCGCGGCATCCTTGCGCGTCTCGGTCCACACCAGCGACGAGCGATTACCGGTCAGCGGCAGGATCGCGAACGGCCCTGCGGGCAGGAAATGCTCCTCGGCGCGGCCGTGATGTTCGCGCTCGTGTCCGACCGTGACCACGATGCCCGACTGGTTATAGTCCCAACCATGGGTCGCAATCCCGGCGCGCTCGCGCAGCTTCGAGCGGGCGCCGTCGGCGGCAACCAGCAGGCTCGCATCGATCACAGTGCCGTCGGCCAGCGTGACGCTGATGCCGTCGGGGCGCGACGCGAAGCTCGACACCGCGGTGGCGCGCAGCTCGACGCCCTCGGCTTCGGCACGGCTCGCGAGCGCATCGATCAAATAGCGGTTCTCGACCATATGGGCGAACGGCTCGCCGGGCTCGACATTGCCGGCGAAGGTCAGGAATACCGGGCGCATCGCGTCCTCCAGCCTGGAGTCGGTCACGACCATATCCGTGATCGGCTGCGCGGTCGGCGCCACCTGGCCCCAGACGCCGAGGGTCTCGAACAGTCGCCGGCAGGCCGCCACGATCGCGGTCGCACGCGGATCGCGGCTCGGGCGCTGGCTCAGCGCCGGATCGGCCACGATGACCGGGATGTCGGGCCCAAGCCCCTGGCGCAGCGCCACGGCCAGCGCCAACCCTGCAAATGCGCCCCCGCAGATGACAATACTTCGCTGTGCCGGCATGCGATCCTTACTCGATTACGCCATCAAAGGAGACTTGCTACCTGATATTAGCTGGGCGAAACAGAGTTTAGAAACAAGGGCGGCTAACAGCCCCAATCGTCATTCCGGGGCCTATCCATGTCCAAGAGCCTGATCGACCTGCTGTCCATCCTCGATCTCGAGCAGCTCGAGGTGAATTTGTTCCGCGGTAACAGCCCGAAGACGAGCTGGCAGCGCGTGTTCGGCGGCCAGGTGATCGGCCAGGCGATGGTGGCGGCCTGCCGCACCGTCGAGGGCCGGCTGCCGCACTCGATCCATTGCTACTTCATCCTGCCCGGCGATCCGCAGATCCCGATCATCTACCAGGTCGAGCGGCTGCGCGACGGCAAGAGCTACACCACCCGCCGCGTCACCGCGATCCAGCACGGCAACGCGATCTTCTCCATCATGGTGTCGTTCCATGCCGAGGAAGAGAGCAACTTCAATCATCAGGAGAAGATGCCCGACGTACCGCCGCCGGAGAAGCTGACCGCGGAGGAGGTGTCGAAGCAGCCGATGTTCAAGGAGATGCCGGAGTTCATCCGCCGCTATTACGAGAGCGACCGGCCGATCGAGCTGCGCCCGGTCGAGCTTGGCCGCTATTTCGGCCAGAAGATCGACGACGGCCGCATCCATGTCTGGATCCGCACCGCGGCCAAGCTGCCCGACGATCCGGCGCTGCATCTGTGCGCGCTCGCCTATGCGTCGGATTTCTCGCTGCTCGATGCCGTGATGGCGCGCTACGGCCGCACGCTGTTCGACAAGCGCATGATGCCGGCGAGCCTCGATCACGCGATGTGGTTTCATCGCCCGTTCCGCGCCGACGAATGGCTGCTCTACGCGCAGGATTCGCCGAGCGCGCAGTCAGGCCGCGGCCTGACACGCGGCCTGATCTTCAAGCCCGACGGCACACTGGTGGCGTCCGTCGCGCAAGAAGGTTCGGTGCGCGAGCGAAAGGCGTAGAGCTCACGCTCGACCAGAGCCGGTCGGCACGATGAGATCGCGCTTACTGGCCGGCGTAGGCTCCGCGCTCGGTCAGCGCGAATTGCGAGACGAACCAGTTGCCGTACCAGCGCAGCACCCACGGAATCGGGATCAGGAAGCCGCAGGCGATCGTGAACACGATGGTTCGCCACAGCACCTCGATGCCGGACGCGTTGAAGCTGACCTCGCGGCGTGTGCCGTCGATGTTGCGGCAGATCCAGCGCATCCAGGCGGTCAGCACCCAGGCCCAGCCGATGATGGTGATGGCCGAGACCACCATTGCCACGTACCAGCCGACATAGGCGACCGGGCTGCCCTTGAACGAGATCGGCAGGTCCTGGCCGCTCGAGCTGAGATGGCCGATGATCCAGCGCACGATCATCCAGCTCAGGAAGCCCTGCAACAGCAGCGAGAGCAGCGTCACGATGTTGCTGTTGGCCGCGCCGGCATAGGTCAGAAGGCCGAGCACGATGAAGACCCACCAGATGTCGAGCGGCTGCCCGGTGAAGGCGAAATGCGGGCGGCCCGGCACGCGGATATAGGGGATCGCAAAGCGGTACAGGCCGGTCGCGGTCCACGGCGCCGGGATGACGAGAATCTGGCCGATGAACATCAGGAGGCTGCGTCCGAACAGACCCCAGATCGGGAAGTCGGCCGACAGCGTGCCTCCGCTGTAGCTTCCGGACGCCACCACCGGCGGCGGTCCGCCGGCCTGCGGAAATGCCGGCGGAGCCTCGGCGCTCGGGACGAGGCCCGGAATCTCCCCGGCCTTCTGCCAGCCGGCCATGCCCTCGGTCCACACCAGGGTGTCGGCCCCGACCATGCCCCGGGTGATCAGGTCGCGGAGCTGGGTTTCAGGCAGGGGGCCCTTTTGCTGGCCTTCAGATGCATAAAACCAGTTTCGGTTCGACATTTCTTGTTTCCTCGGGGCGCGCGCAGGGACGCGCGATAGGCGAAACGAACCAGCAAGAGCGCTGGCCGGGGCGGGAAAGCCACATTGTGGCGGAGCGTTTCCAATCCGTACAGTGAGGGAGCTCACGCGCTGCGCATGTTTTCCGCTTCAACCTGCAACTTTTTTATGCCATTTGCCCAGAAAGCTGCCAGATTTAGCGGACGCGAAACGCCGGCTCGGGGATGGCAAATTGCCGCTCCGGGAGGCAGCAGGTGCCGGCTCGCGGGACGGCAAATGCCGCTCCGGGGACGGGCGCACACGGAAAACCTCAAGGGAATGAAGGCCTGAACCATGAAACTCGTCGTCGCGATCATCAAACCGTTCAAGCTCGATGAGGTGCGCCAGGCGCTGACTGCGATCGGCGTCCACGGCATGACTGTGACCGAGGTGAAGGGCTATGGCCGCCAGAAGGGTCATACCGAGATCTATCGCGGCGCCGAATATGTCGTGAACTTCCTGCCCAAGCTTCGGATCGAGATCGCCGTCGATACCGAGCTCGCCGACAAGGCGGTCAGCGTCATCACCCAGCACGCCCGCACCGGCCAGATCGGCGACGGCAAGATCTTCGTGACGCCGATCGACCACGCGCTGCGCATCCGCACCGGCGAGACCGACAACGACGCGCTCTGAGAGTTATCGACATCGCCGCCGGCAACGACGCCGGCGTACGCAAACAATCCGCACCACGAAACGACCACCGCCGGGGAATGATGATGGGGGCACGAGCTCTTCGTGCAGCGATGTCAGCTGCGCCGATCACTGCTGCAATCCTGTTCGCACAGGCCACGCCGGCCTTCGCGCAAGACTCGGCATCCAGCTCCGGCATCAACGCCGCCGACACCGCCTGGATGATCGTCGCCACCGCGCTGGTGCTGATGATGACGATCCCGGGACTGGCGCTGTTCTACTCCGGCATGGTGCGCAAGAAAAACGTGCTGGCGACGATGGCGCAGAGCCTCACCGCCGTTGCGCTCGTCTCGATCCTCTGGGTCACCTTCGGCTATTCGCTGAGCTTCGTCGGCGACGGTCCATGGCTCGGCTCGCTCGATCGCTGGTTCCTGGCCGGCATCACCATGGACAGCATCAATCCGGCGGCGAAGACCATCCCCGAAGCGCTGTTCATGCTGTACCAGATGACGTTCGCGATCATCACGGTGGCGCTGGTCGCAGGCTCGGTCGCCGACCGCATGCGGTTCTCTGCCTATGTGCTGTTCTCGATCGGCTGGTTCATCTTCGCCTATGTGCCGCTGGCGCATTGGGTGTGGGGCGGCGGCTTCCTCGCATCGGCGGGCGTGCTGGATTTCGCCGGCGGTCTTGTCGTGCATCTCTCCGCCGGCATCAGCGGCCTGGTCGCGGCCAAGGTGATGGGCAACCGCCACGGCTATGGCCATGACAATCTTTCGCCGTTCGATCTGTCGCTCGCCGTGGTCGGCACCGGCCTGCTCTGGGTCGGCTGGTTCGGCTTCAACGGCGGTTCGGCGCTCGCGGCCAATTCGCGCGCGGTGATGGCGATCACCGCCACCCATCTTGCGGCCTGCGCCGGCGCGCTGACCTGGGGCGCGATCGAATGGGCGACGCGCCGCAAGCCGTCGGTGCTCGGCATGATCTCGGGCGCGGTCGCGGGGCTCGGCACCATCACCCCGGCATCCGGCTTCGTCGCGCCGTGGCACGGCGTCATCATCGGCATCATTGCCGGCCTGGTCTGCTTCTGGGCCTGCACCTGGCTGAAGCATCGCTTCAAATATGACGACTCGCTTGACGTGTTCGGCGTGCACGGCATCGGCGGCCTGACCGGCACGCTGCTTGCCGGCGTGTTCGCGGCCTCCGCGATCGGCGGCACGTCCGGCCTGCTCGAGGGCAATCCGAAGCAGCTGCTGATCCAGCTCTACGGCGTCGCGGCCACCTTTGTCTGGTGCGGCGGCGTCACCTTCGTGCTGCTCAAGCTGGTCAGCGCCTTCGTCCCGCTGCGCGTCTCGATGCAGCAGGAGCTGGAGGGCCTCGACATCTCGCAGCACGGCGAAGCGCTGCAGTAGCAGCCGAGCTCGTATCGGCGGGACGAGATGGGCGCTGCGCGGGCGAATTCGTAAAACAACCCCATGCAAAGTACCCGCGCGCCGCGACGTCACGCTGCACGGGACAGTTCAGGCTTGCACGACACATAAGTATGTGCTTATGTGTCGGCATGGTCGATACCGATATTTTCAAGGCGCTGGCCGATCCGACCCGCCGCAAGGTCTTTGAGAAGCTGGCCGGCGGCAGCCTGAATGCCAGCGCCTTGCGCGACGGGCTCGAGATCAGCCAGCCGGCGATGTCGCAGCATCTGGCGGTGCTGCGCGCGGCAGGACTGGTGCGCGAGCAGCGACAGGGCCGCTTCGTGAACTATGAGGTCGACCCGGACGGCATCGCCAGCATCGGGACCTGGCTCGCCCGCTACCGCGCCTATTGGCCGAAGCGCATCGAAGCGCTCTCCGACCTCTTGAAGGACATGGATCAATGAGCGACACGGTTGAGCCTGACGCCGACGCGGCCCTGGTGATCGAATACGAGCTCGACGCACCGCCTGAGAAAGTATGGCGCGCCGTCACCATTCCAGCCCTGCGCGAACGCTGGCTGCCGGATTGCGATCTCGCTCGCGCTGAACCTGAATCGTCGATCACAGGCGAAGAGGTGCGTTACCGGCTGCGCGAGTCCGAGCCGCCGTTTCGCGAAAGCCATGTCACCTTCCGGATCGAGCCGAACGAGGCCGGCGGCACCCGCTTTCGCATCATCCAGCAAGCCTGCGACAACAGAGCAAAGCAACCGCAAGCGGCCAACAGCAACAACCGCTGCCTGATGCGCGCGGCTTAATCCCAAACTTCAACACCTGTTGAGACTTCATCACCTGCAGCAATGGAGGTCACCGATGCGCGACATGATGCAACTCGTCCCTATGGTCGTCGAACAGTCGACCCGCGGCGAACGTTCCTTCGACATCTATTCCAGGCTCCTGCGCGAGCGCATCATCTTCCTGAACGGCGAGGTCAATGATGCGATGTCCGGACTGGTCTGCGCGCAGCTGCTATTCCTCGAGGCCGAGAATCCGCACAAGCCGATCAACCTCTACATCAACTCCTATGGCGGCGTGATCACCAGCGGGCTTGCGATGTACGACACCATGCAGTTCATCAAGGCGCCGGTGCACACGCTGTGCATGGGCACGGCGCGCTCGATGGGATCGTTCCTGCTGATGGCCGGCGAGCCCGGTCACCGCGCCGCGCTTCCGAATGCGAGTCTTCACGTGCATCAGCCGCTCGGCGGCTTCCAAGGCCAGGCATCCGACATCCTGATTCATGCCACCGAAATGCAGGAGACCAAACGGCGCATCATCCGGCTCTATGCGCAGCACTGCGGGCGCACCGAAGCCGACGTGGAACGGACCCTGGATCGCGATCACTTCATGTCCGCGCAGCAGGCGCTCGAATGGGGATTGATCGACAAGGTCTTCGCCGAACGCGACGCCGCCTGAAAGTATGATCCGGTGCCGCGTCGGTCGCTAGTGTGCTGAATGCGAAGTTCGTGCGATTTCGCGGCAACCACCTTCGCGAACTTCGCATTCATAAAGCACACTAGAATCATAAGTTTGCTAGTGTCCTTATCGAATCCGAAGTTCGTCCCGAAGGTGCGGCGAATGATGCGAACTTCGGATTCGGGACACTAGAGCGGCCGCACCGTTTCATGACAGCGCCATCGATTTACGCTTCAGCTCGGTGTGCGGCGCGATGGCCCGCGCGGCATCGGGACCGATCGATCCTCCACGCTTGCCGCCGCGGCGATCGATCAGGCTCGCGACGACAGTGCGCCGCGCATGACGAGGCGTGAGCGAATGGTCGGCGTTCGGCAGCGTCAGCCGCGTCACGCCAGGGATGCTTGTGAGCCGTTTGCCGTCCTGGCCGAAATGGCGTGCGATCTCCTGCAGGCTGAGATCGCCGTCCGAGGTGACCATGAGGACGCGTACGTCGCGACTGCAAAGCTCGCGCATCCAGCGCTCGACGCGGTTACGACCAAGCAGGGCTGACGGATGCGTCGCCGACAACGTCGACTTGACGGCTTCCAATCCGCGCCGCACCAGCCGCCTGGCGCTATCTGACACTGACAGCTTCCAGGCGGACTTGGTCGTCATCGCAGGCCCCTCCGCCGGACCGATCTGCTGCTGGCTTCCGCGATTCGCCTTGGAGGTTTCGTATGCTTTCCAGGCCGTAAGCTCCAGCGCGTAGGAACTGTTCCAGGCAAAGCAGAGCGGGTTGATCATGGTCAGGGCGCGGACGCGGCGGTCCGCGCGCGCAGTGTGAAGGGCCTGGAAGGCGCCCGAGCATGTGCCCACAAGCTCGACCTTGGCAAAGCCCGCCCGCTGCATCCAGTCGATCGCCGCGCTGACGTCGAGGCGGGTGCTGGAATCATAGAGGAACAGACGATCGCTCGCAGCATCGTCGCTCAGACCGATGCCCGGCAGGTCGATGCGCAGCGACGCCACGCCGGCAGCCGCCAGCTCGCGCGCCGCCTCGACCGTGCCACGCGCCCAGCCGACATGCGGCACGCCGCCGGAGTTGAGGAAGATGACCGGATCGGCCGCAGCATGGCTGACACGCGGCCGGGTCAGCACGCCACAGATCGATGACGCCTGCCCGATCACAACCGGCTCTTCCGTGTAGTGCGACCCCTCCAGTATCTCGCGGCCGCGCAAGGATTCGACGCGCTGAACCGCGCCGGCGACGGCCCGATCGGACAGCCAGTCCGTCCAGCAACCGACAACGTCGGCCGGAACCCGGTTCGCGGTCGGGTCGCACATGAGCAGATGATAGTCCTTGAACTCCGCGATTGTCGCGCCTTCGAAAGAAGTTCGACCGTCGCGGATTTCAGAGCCTGCCAACGGCTGTCCGTTCGCGATCAAAAGCATCGGCAGGTGCGGAAGGGCCGCGACGGCCCGCCGCCAATCCAGTCTCGACAGATCGGCGAGCGTCTCATGCGAAAGCCGGAAGCCGACGGCTTCGCGTCCCTCGGCGAACGTCGCGTCGCTTGCGCCGCTCTTGGCGAGTGCCCCATCGATCACGCGCGACATCGCGGTGATTTCGCGCACATAGGTTTTGCCGGAACCCGGTGGCGCGAGCAGCGCAAGGCCTGCCACGTCGTCCCGCCCCGCCGCAGCGAGCGGGGCCAGCAGCGCGCCGAGACGGAAGCCGGCGAGGATGACATCCTCGACGCCGCAATCCCGCTTCAACCGGTCGATCGCCGCGCCGATGCTCGCAGTCCAGGCCATCACCTGGCCCGGCGCCGCGTGGTCGCCGACCGCGTTGCCGCAGCCGGGATAGTCAAACAACAGGGTAGGCAGGCCCGCCGCGGCCGCCTTGTCGGACAACAGCTTCAGGAATCGGCGACTGCACAGATCCTCATGACCGTGCGCGCCGGCAATAACGACACCCCGCCTTCCCTTCGCTTCGTTCAGCCAGCCGATGGTATCGGCAAAGACAACTGGTTTCATGTCACGCTCCCGGCGGACTCATTTGTCCGCCCGACTTCCAATTCTTCTACTCTGGGCGCCTCGTAGCTCATGTCGCGATCGGCATTGAGCGCCGTCACCGTGCCGCCAGGCGTCGCCACATGCGGACCGTCAAGGCCGACCTCCCGCTCGGTGCCCGGCATCAGATGAAAATTGTTCTCCCCTGGAACGAACAGATCGTCCTGGATGGAGACGTGATAGGCCGCGCGTTTGCAGGCGAGCCGCAGCCGCCACGCGTCCTTCCGGCGCACCAAACTCACAGTCAGGCCCACGTCGCGCCGCGCGGTCATGACATCCGGCAGCACATGGAAGGCCTCGGCAAGGACCTTCCCGTCATCGTCTTCCAGCCTTGCCACGGTGACTTCATGTCCGGGCGGCCCGAAGCGATAGGCGTAGGAGATATCGAAAAACGCGCCGAGCACCGAGAAGGCCGAAAGCGACAGGCCACCGTGCGCCGGCACGCTGATCGGCCGGCGCGCCGACACCACCGCCGTGACGCCGTCCCGCAGACAGGTCAGCGACAATGTCGCCTGGACGGTCTTCGCAGTATCGTTGACGGCATGGACGGTCAGCCCGTTGACGCCCTCATCGCTCAGGATCAGCCGCAACGGGGCAAATGCCCGCCTGAGCCCGTGCCAGACGGGTTTCGGCCGGCCGGTCGAATCGACCACGCCCCAACCCGCACCCGGCCGCAAATCCTTCCAGAAGAACAGCAGCGCTCCGGCCGTCAGCGAACAGGGTCTGCGCCATTCGTCGATGGTGCGCTCCACCACCTCGGTCGTCACCGCACGGGAAAGCTCGAGATAGCGACTGGTATTCTCGATGCGCAGCCGGCGTGCGTCGACGGAAAAAAGCGTTTCCAGATAATGCTCGCGCACATCCTCGAAGTCCCAGGAGGCGCCGACGTCGCGCGGTACACCCGCCTTCCAGCGCGGATCGTGCACCGGCGGCACCGGCAGTTGCGCATCCAGCGTTGCCTTGTCAGGCACATTGGCAAAGGCAAGGCATTCGCTCGCGAAGCGCACCTCGGCCCGGCGCGCGTCATCCAGCGGACGGCAATAGGCACCGACCCCGTAATAATGCGTCGGCCCGCCATCGGCCGTGAACGGCAGGTTGCCGCCGGATGGCGATGACGTCACAAGCACCACGTCGGGACGCTGCGCTTCGGCGATGGGGCGCACCACCTTGTCGAACCAGGGCGTCGGGTCCATCGACGTCGGCAAGCCCATCATCGCCGCCTGCTGCGCCACCTCGCTGCCGCCGCACAGAACGGCGAGTGACGGCGAATGCCTGAGCCGCCCGAGCAGATTCCCGACCTCGCGCGAGAGCGACGCCTGCCAGGCTTCGTCCTTCGCCGGATAGTCGAAATTGGCGAGCATCAGGTCCTGCCAGACCAGGATGCCCATCTCGTCGCAAAGCTCGTGAAATGCGTCGCTCTCATAGACGAACGTGCCGCCGACCCTGAGCATGTTAACCCCGGCCTGCCGTGCAAGATCGAGGTCACGCGCGACTTCCGCGCGCGAGGACGGCAGCCGCACCGGATCGGACGGCGTCCACACCGCGCCGCGGCAAAAGACGGATACGCCATTGACAACCAGCCGAAAGCCGCGGCCGTCGGCACCACGATCGATCTCGATATGCCGGAAGCCGACGCGGCCGAGTGCAATTCGCATCGGGCCGAGCGTCAGGACGACCTCGTGCAACGCCGGTTCACCATGGCTGTTCGGCCACCATGGCGCAACGTTCGCGATATCCAGTCTTGCCGTCAGCCGCGTGGCCGTCTCGGCCGTCAACGCGGCGACAGCGCCCGCGCAGGCGATCATGGCCGGCGTGCCGTCCAACGGCTCGACCAGCGTGACCGTGACCGAAAGATGCCCTGTCGTGCCGGCGAGGTCGGCCCGCATCTGCACATCGCGCACGGCTTGACGATCAGTATCGCGGATCAGCTTGATCGGCCGCCACGGTCCGACGATGTCGAAGCCCGGGGACCAACCCGGCATATGGCCGATCAGCGTGGTCCGCACGAGCCTCAGCCGCTGATCGTCGATCATGCGCGGCCTCCAGCGCGCACGCGGACCGGTCAAGGTTTCCAGATGGCGCTTGAGGCTGCGGAACGCGATGACCAGTTGCTCGCCGCCGGCAAGCGTCACAGCCACATCATGGCGCTCGAACATCGAGGTCGAGGACAGCACGAGGCGATCGTCGAGCCAGACCTCCGCGACCGTCGCCAAGCCGTCAAATACAAGACGGACGGGTCCTGCGGCATCGAGCCGGCGACGATACCAGACGTCCTGGTCGTGCAGCGGAGCGGGATGGTTGCGGTCCCAGCGGCCAAGCCCTTCCAGCGCAGCTGCGGCCGTGCCGGGGCACGCCGCCTCCAGCCATTCGGCACTGCCGTCGATCGCCGCCGGAGACGCCCACGCGCCGGCCGGCGAGACGACCATGCGCCAGCCGCTGTCCAGGAGCTCGGCCGTCTCGGTCGTCGACACAAAAGTGTCCGTGCACACACGCATTCTCATGACCGGCAAGCCAGTCCTATGCTGCTGCCTTACTGGCGAGATCCGTCATACGACCGTCCAGCGCGTCCATCACCGTTTGCCAGGCCTTGGCCATCGGCCCGATGCCGTCCGCGAGCCCATCGAACCGATGCCGGGCCATGGCGCGGGCGAGCTTGAATTGCATGACCTTGGCGCCCTCGGCGATCGCCGCGGCGGCTTCGATCGCCTCAGCGAGACTGGTCTCGCCGTGCCGTCCCAGCCATTCCAGATGACTGGAGAGGAGTTCGAAATTGGCGCCCACCTGCCGCAACGTGTTGAAGGCGTAGACGTGAAAATACTCCGGTGACCGGCCGGCCAGCACCTCGGCATGGCCGCCGAACACGGCCGCGTAAGCGTCGAGCGGATTGCGCTTCGGCCTCCGCCGCAGATGCTGCGCGAGGATCTCGGTAGCCGCACCGACCGGATCGCGCGAAGGGCGCGTGGCGTCGAATTTGACGAACTCGGCGTAAGGAAACAGCGGCAGGCCGCCGGCCGGCGCGCCGTCGCGCTGTCCGAAAATGCCGTCGTAGTCCTCGCCGTCCAGCGCAAAGTAGCCGTCGTTGTGGAAGTACGCCATGTGGCGGCGCCCGGGAACGAGCACGTTGATGCCGACCGTCGTCTTGGAATGGCCGGTGCGATAGGTGATGCCCTTGGTGTCGGGCAGATGGAAGGCATCGACCTCGACCAGCGGTAGCCGCCCGCGCTCGATCTGATTGAGAACATGCGTCTCCAGGCGATCGAACACGGACAGTTCCTGGATATCCAGGCCGGCCAATCGCTGCAGGTCGGCCGTCGGGAATTTGAAGAACGTGAACTGGTCGCCTTCGAAATCCTGCGCGACGGTGAAGCCGAGCGCCGCGACCGGGTCATTCCCGGTCGCATGCATCACCTCGATCAGCAGATCGACATAGCAGTTGGTCTGCGGCCATCGCCGCTCCGGATCGTGCAACCCGTGCGGCTTGTGGGCGGCCGGATCGAGCCCGGCGATGGCGCTCTTCATTTCAGTTGCCCCAAATCAGTTGCTCCAAAGCGTCTCGCGCACGGAAGCCGGCCAGGCCTCGACGTCAGGGCCGTGATGGCGGAACAGCGCGAGCGCCACGCGCTCCAGCCCGAAGCCGACGCAGGCCGAGTGGCACAGGCTGCCATCCGCGAACTTCAGGCCCCAGGTCTGGCCGAAATGGTCGCGATGGTAGTTGAAGGACAAGCAGGCCGTCGGTTTCTCGATACTGGTCACCGGGATCAGCAGCTCGAACTTGAGTCCTTCGTCGCGCTGGTTGTTGGCCATCATCTTGCCGCCGCGGCCGAAGAACGGATCGTTGGCGAGGTCAACTTCGCACGGCAGGTCGAGGGATTCGATCATCGCCTTGCCGCGCTCCAGCCAGCTTTCGCGGAAGGCGCACACCTGCTCGGCCGTCCCGATGCGGACGAATTCGCGCATGCGGAACAGCTGCATGCGCGCCGGATCCTTGGAAGGCTCGTGGCGGAAGCAATAGGAGGAAAGCTCGAACAGGACACCATCGTCGGGCACCGGACCGCGCGCGGCAACGGTCGGATAGAGCGGGTAGCAGGCGGCCGGCGTCAGCACCACGTTCGTCGCCTGCTGCAGTTCGGTCCAGTCCTCTCCCGCGGCCATCATGCCGAGAAGCTGCGCATGCTCGCGCTCGCCGCCCATGAAGGAATGCACGCAGCCTGCAAGCTGCGGGAAGCTTTTCATATAGCCACTGCCTTCAAGCGTGGCGCGACTCATGCCCGGCGGGAAGTGGATGCGGGTTGCCTTGTCCGGCGCTCCGATGCGCGTCACGAGCCGCTCAAAGCGCTCGATCACCTCTTCGAAAACGCCGGAGCGGCCATAAAGCCCGTCCACTCCGGTCTTGAACAGGATGCTCTTGTCGAACAGGGTGTCGAGCAGGCTCGTGGCATCGAACGTCTTGGCGTCCATCTCAACCTCTCAGGCTGGTGTCAAAGCGGCTCATCAGCAGGAGCGTCGCGGTGTTGGAAAGAATACGGTCGTTCGAAATCATCAGCGGCGCTGAGCTCACATCGCGCAGGTGTCTGCCGACGCTGAACGGCGTGCCGTTCTTGTAGCCGACGATGCCGTTGACCAGCATGGCGAGCCGCACGATCGCCCCAGCCTTCTCGCTCGCAGCGACCTTCAGCGCGTTGATCTCGGCGGTGAAGCCGATCGAGGAGAGCGCGTCGTCATTGCCCTTGGCCGCATCGAAGCGGTGAATGGCCGCCGTGAGATGACCCTTCATCTCCTGAAGCAGGGCGGCCGCTTCGGCGAGCCGTAGCGCGCCCGGCGGGAGACTTCCATCCGCCTGCTTGCGCGCCGCAGCCTTGACGAACGCTTGCGCGCGATTGAAGGCGTCGGTGGCGATACCGAACCAGGTCGCGCCCCAGAAGATATGCGAGCTCGCCAGCATCGACTGCGCCGCGATCTCCGAGAACGGCTTGGGGAAGATCTGCGCCGCGTCACCGTGCGCGACAAGATGGAAACCGTCCGAACAGGTGCCGCGCATTCCGAGCGTGTCCCATACGGAGGTGCGCTCCAGCGTACGGTTCAGGTCTGCGGGAATGACAACCATCACCTGATCAGAGCTTGCGGCGTCCGGAGCGCGCCGCGCCGTGGCGAGAATTGCGTCGGCATGGCGGCCGTAGGAAATGACGGTCGCTTCCTTGGTCAGCGAGAAACGGCCGTCTGCCATTTCAACCGCACAGATCGAATTGCGCAAATTGCCGCCGATGCCGGCTTCCGTGGTCGCGGAGGCCATCAGCAACTGCTCAGCCGCAATGCGACGCATATAGGCCAGATGCCAGTCGCTGGCGCCGCCGTGGCTGACGAAGCTCGACGTCTTGATCTGATGCATGGCGTAGATCATGGCGCTCGAGCCGCACGCCTGGGCGAGCTGGACGATGAGATCCGCGATCTCCATCGTGCCCAATCCCTCCCCGCCATGCTCGACGGGGATCGCGACGCCGAGCAGGCGCTCGCGCTTCAATGCTTCGATGGTGTCGGCCGGAAAACGGCCCTCGCGGTCGACCGCGTCGACCTGCTGCGCGGCGATCTTGGCGACCCGACGCATGCGCTCGGCCGGCGTGTCGGCAGAGGCCGGCACCGGCTCTATCATTCTCACCACGCTCATGGTGTTACGCCGCCTGCTGTGTCAGCCGTGAAACGGCGTCCGCGACGTTGGAGAGCGACGAGAAGGTCCGTCGCGTGAGCATCGCTTCGGGAAATTCGATGTTGAACTCTTCCTCAAGCGCCAGCATCACCTGCACCGTGGCGAAGGATGTCAGCCCTGCGTCATAGAGATTCGTGTCGTCGGTGATCGTGTTGAAATCCAGCGAAATCATCGGCTGCTGCTCGAGCAGCGCGCGGATACGATCAATCATTGGTTGCCCCACCTGTCATTGAAGTTCTTATGCGGCGGCAATAGCGCAACGACGGCAACGGCGGCGTTAACGCCGGAACTACAATGCTACAGACAGCTAACGATCCGTAACGAACACTGCCGAAAGTGCGGGACTTGTACCGTCTTGGTGCGCTTGCCGCATACGGCCCTGGTCCGCGTCGCGCAGAACGGCGCGGCGATGATGCCCGCCACTGGCTTCGCTTGCCTTCGGGATCTCGGCGCAGGTCACGTCCCGGGGGCGGGAATTCAGGCAAGCCGATGAAGCCCAACGGCAAATTCTCTCGGCGCAATCCGTCCGGCAGGCTCGCGAATCGGCGGCCCGATCGAGAGGGTGGTCGCAGGCTGCGGGACAGCCTGGCAGCTGTGTCTGGATACCGTCTCCTGCACCGCGGCTGAGCAGAATTGTGTCCGGAGTTGGCCGTGCCTGCGTTCTAGACAGGCCTGACCATATTTTAGGCGCGGCGGAATAGCGCAGGGGCAACTCCCTCCCGCAAAGCGGGAAAAGGTCCGGATTCATAATCCATTAGCGAACTCCGGCCGTTTGGCACGGCATTTGATTCTAAGGGTCCAGGCTGTGCCCGCGTAGTGGATGTCCTCCGCGTGGTGAACCTCAGTCGAAACTCCCGGTGTTCATTCGCACCGGGCCCAAGCGGGGATAGGACTCATGAAAATTGTTATGGCGATCATTAAGCCATTCAAGCTCGAAGAGGTCCGTGACGCCCTGACCGCCATTGGCGTTCATGGTCTCACGGTGACGGAAGTCAAAGGCTACGGCCGCCAGAAAGGCCACACGGAAATCTATCGCGGTGCCGAATATGCCGTGAGCTTCCTGCCCAAGATCAAGATCGAGGTCGCGGTCAATTCCGATCAGGTCGACAAGACCATCGACGCCATCACCTCCGCCGCCAAGACCGGTCAGATCGGCGACGGCAAGATCTTCGTCATCAGCCTCGATCACGCCGTGCGCATCCGCACCGGCGAGGCCGATGCCGCGGCCCTCTGACTTTCGCGCTCAAACCTTAAGACCTCAGGAGTGAAATAACATGACGTTCAAGCGTCCCTACGGCGCGGGACTGGCGGCCCTTGCAGTCGGCCTGTTCGCCGCGACCGCCGCCTACGCCGAGCCGACCGTCAACAAGGGCGACAACGCCTGGATGCTGACCTCGACGGTGCTGGTGCTGCTGATGACCATCCCGGGCCTCGCGCTGTTCTATGGCGGCCTGGTCCGCTCCAAGAACATGCTCTCGGTGCTGGCGCAGGTGTTCTACACGGTCTGCCTCGTCACCGTGCTCTGGGCCCTCTACGGCTACAGCCTCGCCTTCACCGGCGGTTCCGACTTCATCGGCGGCTTCTCCAAGGCCTTCCTGATGGGCGTCACGCCAGACTCGAAGGCGGCGACCTTCTCGGTCGACGCCAACATCTCGGAGCTCATCTATATGTGCTTCCAGATGACCTTCGCGGCGATCACGCCGGCCCTCATCGTCGGCGCCTTCGCCGAACGCATGAAGTTCGCGGCGATCGCACTGTTCATCCCGCTCTGGGTCACCCTGATCTATTTCCCGATCGCGCACATGGTCTGGTACTGGCCGGGTCCGGACGCGATCCAGGATGCCGCCAAGGCGCTCGCCGCCGCGGCTGACGGCGCGGCCAAGACCGCGGCGCAGGCCAAGCTCGACGAGATCAACGCCGATGCCGGCTGGATCTTCAAGAAGGGTGCGATCGACTTCGCGGGCGGCACCGTCGTGCACATCAACGCGGGTATCGCCGGCCTGGTCGGCGCGCTGCTGATCGGCAAGCGGACCGGTTATGGCAAGGAGCTGATGGCTCCGCACTCGCTGACCATGACCATGATCGGCGCCTCGCTGCTCTGGGTCGGCTGGTTCGGCTTCAACGCCGGCTCCAACCTCGAAGCCAATGGCGGCGCTGCGCTCGCCATGACCAACTCCTTCGTGGCGACCGCCGCGGCGGCGCTGTCCTGGATGTTCGCGGAATGGATCATCAAGGGCCATCCCTCGCTGCTCGGCGCGCTGTCGGGCGCGGTCGCGGGCCTCGTCGCGGTGACCCCGGCGGCCGGCTATGCCGGTCCGATGGGCGCCATCGTACTCGGCCTCGTGGTCGGCGTGGTCTGCCTGTTCTTCTGCACGGTCGTGAAGAACGCGCTCGGGTATGACGACTCGCTCGACGTGTTCGGCGTTCACTGCGTCGGCGGCATCGTCGGCGCGCTCGGCACCGGCATCCTGGTCAACCCGGCGCTCGGCGGTGCAGGCATCATCGACTACACCGCGATCCCGCCGAAGGTCGCCGACTACGACTTCGCGGCGCAGATGATCTCGCAGGTTTGGGGTGTCGGCACCACGCTGGTGTGGTCGGGCATCGGTTCGGCGATCCTCTACAAGATCGTCGACGTGATCGTCGGCCTGCGCGCCAACGTCGAGACCGAGCGTGAAGGCCTCGACATCACCGAGCACACGGAGCGCGCCTACAACATGTAAAATTAACGGCCCTTGAGGGTCGTTAATTTGGGTTCTCCCGGGGCGCGGCCTCCCCAAGCGGTCGTTCCCAGAACTACGGTCCGGACACATACCCGGCAATGTCCGGGCCGTTGAGGGGCTCCAGCGCAAGCTGGGGCCCCTTTCTTTTTTCTGCGGCTTGAGAAAATATTGTCGGAATTGCCTGCCATTGTGGAATGGCAGGCTACAAACAACGAAAACGGGAGGACGTCATGAAGGTGCAGGGCAGATGCTATTGCGGCAAGGTGCGCTATGAGGCCGAGGGCGAGCCGATGATGGCGGCGCAATGCCTGTGCCGGGAATGCCAGTACATCACGGGCGGCGGACCGAACATGTTCATGGCGATGCCGACCACCGGCTTCAAATACACCGCCAGCGAGCCCAAGCAGTTCACCCGCAAGGATCTCGACCGCGCCGTGACGCGCGAGTTCTGCCCGGAATGCGGCACGCATCTCGTGACCAAGGTGCCGGGCCTGCCCGCCACCATCCTGAAGGTCGGCACCTTCGACGACCCCTCGGTGTTCACCCCGCAGATGACGATCTACACCTGCGACAAGCAGACCTTCCACCATCTGCCCGAAGGCAAGCCGTCGTTCGAGAAGCTGCCGGCGCGGTAGTCGCCCCGCATCGGGTCGTAGTCCGGATGGAGCGGCAAGTTGGAATCGTCATGGCCGGGCTTGACCCGGCCATCCATCCCGCTTCGCAAGACTCTGGCCTAGCGTGCGTAGCCCGGATGGAGCGCAGCGCAATCCGGGTCTGGCCTATCCACGGACGAAGCGGCCCCGGATTTCGCTTCGCTTCATCCGGGCTACGATGCTGCTGGATTGATGGATGCCCGGGTCAAGCCCGGGCATGACGAGTTGTGGGTCATGCCATCGCGCCTCGTCAGTCGATCAAAACTTCCTCGTCCGGCAGCTCGCTCAGTGCGCCGTCGCGCAAATAGCGATCGAGGATGTCGGCGAGCGACAGCGGCGTCAGGCGCTCACTCGCGCTGGACAGATCGGCGATCGGCCACCAGCGGAAGCAATCGAGCACCTTTGCCTCGGCCTCGTCGGCCATCACGGGCGCGAAGCGATCGGCGCGCACGATCCGGTACTCTTCCTTTTGAGAGATCCGCCGGCCGCCCCAGTTGAAGGTGTGATGACGCCGCCAGACGGCGGGGGCCGTGGGCGAAATCGACCAGCCCCAATTCCTCCGCCAGTTCCCGCTGCAGGGTCGCTTCCGCCGTCTCGTCACCCTCGACGCCGCCGCCCGGCGCGATCCAGAAGCAGTCGCCGCCGTGCGGCGGGCGAATCCGCATCAGCAGGACTTCGCGCTCGCCGGTGATGATGAGCGCCCGGACGGCGCGGCGGTGGATCATGTCTCGGAGCAATTTCGATACGGCTTTCTGGCGTGAGCGCTGATATCACGCGCCGGCCGATCGTGCCGCGCCGCCGATGGTTAATCGCGTCTTAACCTCGCCCTATCTATGGTGACTTGATCGGTTTACGGTCGGCGCCCCCTACCCTCCGACCGCAGTGAAAGTGCTGGCATTTCAATCATGGCAATGACCGCCTCATCCGGCTTGGCGCAGGGCGCCGGCGATGTCGCATCCGCCGGCCAGGCCGAGCGTTCCCCTTTCTTGCGCACGACCGAGCTGCTGGCGCCCTATCAGCCTGCCAAGCCCTTGATTACGCTGTCATTAGGCGAGCCGCAGCACCCGGTGCCCGATTTCGTCGGGCCAGTGCTGGCAAAACATACCGCCGAATTCGGCCGGTACCCGATCGCGAAGGGGATCGAGCCGTTCCGCCGCGCCGTCGCGACCTGGCTGTCGAGCCGGTTCCAATTGCCGCGGCCGGTCGATCCGGAGAGCGAGGTGATGGTGCTGAACGGCAGCCGCGAAGGGCTGTTCTTTGCCGCGATCTCAGCCTCGCGCTATGTCGCGCCACGCAAGGGCCGGCCGGCGATCCTGATGCCGAACCCGTTCTATCCGGCCTATGGCGCCGGCGCCCGCGCGGCCGGCTGCGAGCAGATCTACCTGCCGACCACGCTCGGCAACGGCTTCCTGCCCGACCTTGATTCGATCGACGAAGCGACGCTGGCGCGTACCGTCGCGTTCTTCATCGCCTCGCCCGCCAATCCGCAGGGCTCGGTCGCCTCGCGCGCTTATTTCACGCGGCTGAAAGAGCTCGCCGATCGCTTCGGCTTCATCATCCTGAGCGACGAGTGCTACTCGGAGATCTACACCCGCGAGGCGCCGGGCAGCATTCTCGAATGCGCCGGTCCCGACTTCAGCAATGTGGTGGCGTTCCAGTCGCTGTCGAAGCGCTCGAACCTGCCGGGCATGCGCGTCGGCTTCGCCGCGGGCGACAGGAAGTTTCTGGCCGCATTCCACGAGCTGCGCAATGTCGCCGCGCCGCAGGTGCCGGTGCCGCTGCAGCATGTCGCGGTCGCCGCCTATAGCGACGAGGCGCATGTCGAGGAGAACCGCAGGCTCTATCGCATCAAGTTCGATTTCGCCGACCAGATCCTCGGCAACCGCTACGGCTACAAGCGTCCCGCCGGCGGCTTCTGCGTCTGGCTCGACGTCTCCGGGCGCGGCGGCGACGAGGCGGCGGCGGTCAGGCTCTATCGCGACGCCGGCGTGCGCGTGATTCCCGGCAGCTATCTGGCGCGCCAGCAGAACGACGGTTCCAATCCGGGCGCGGGCTATATCCGCCTTGCGCTCGTCTCCGACAGTGAATCGACGGCCGAGGCGATGCATCGCCTGGTCGAAACCCTGGGTTAATCGCGAAGCGCGAAGATTGAGTATGCCAGCGATCGAACGTGTCATCCCCCTGGTCGGCCATCTGCCGCTCTCGCTCCGCGAGGCGCTGGCGCGACGGCTGCGCGAACTCACCGGGCTCGGCCTGATCGCGCTGTCCGGCGCCATCACGGCGGCGCTGATGACCTGGTCGGTGCAGGATCCGTCGCTGAGCCACGCCACCTCGCGCGCGATCCGCAACGTGCTCGGCTATCCCGGCGCGATCGGCGCCGACCTGTTGATGCAGATCCTCGGCCTCGGCGCCATCATGCTGGTGCTGCCGGTCGCGGTGTGGGGCTGGCGGATGCTGACGCATCGCCCGTTCGACCGCGAGGCGCTGCGGCTCGGCTGCTGGATCCTGTGCACGGTGATCGCGGCGGGCTTCGCCAGCTGCTGGCCGCACAACACCGCATGGCCGCTGCCGACCGGGCTCGGCGGCGTGGTCGGCGACGCGCTGCTGCGTGCGCCGGCCGTCGTGTTCGGCCCGCCCGGCTTCATCTATCGCGTCGTGCTCGGCTCGATCCTGGTCGTCGCAATGACGGCAAGCTTCCTGTTCGCCTGCGGCTGGGGCGCCAAGGAGCAGGACGACGAGCTGACGCCGATATCTGACGATGACGAGCCGTTCGTCGAGGAAGAAGACAACGACCGCAGCTCGGTTTCGCTGGGCTGGCTGTTCCATGCGCTGATGAGCGCGAAAGCGCGGCTCGGCTGGCTGCTGACCACCGCCTACAGATCGCTGGTCTCAAGCGGAGCCCAGGGCCGCAGCGCTGCGTTCGAGCGCCAGGAGCCGAATATCGGCGGCGGCCGCTCGGCGCCCTCGATCGCGCCCGCGCATGAAGACCATGATGAGGACGAAGCTGAAGCTTTCGACGACGATGAGGAAGAGGAGGACGAGGAGGACGAAGCTCCCGCCGCCCGCGCCCCGCGCAAGAAGGCCGAGCCGAAGCCGAAGAAGAAGAATTCCGACAAGTTCGAGCTGCCCTCGGTCTCCGTGCTCAGTGCGCCGAAAGCCAGCGATCGCCAGCCGCTGAGCAAGGCCGAGCTCGAAACCAATTCGCGCGCGCTCGAAGGCGTGCTGCAGGACTTCGGCGTGCGCGGCGAGATCGTCAAGGCCAATCCCGGCCCGGTGGTCACACTGTACGAGCTCGAGCCGGCGCCCGGCATCAAGTCGTCGCGCGTGATCGGGTTGTCCGACGACATCGCGCGCTCGATGAGCGCGCTGTCGGCCCGCGTCGCCGTGGTTGCCGGCCGCAACGCGATCGGCATCGAGCTGCCGAACGCGCATCGCGAGAAGGTCTATCTGCGCGAGCTTCTGGTCGCCAAGGAAAGCATCGATTCGGTTGCGAAGCTGCCGCTGTGCCTCGGCAAGACGATCGGCGGCGATCCCGTCATCATCGATCTGGCGCGCACGCCGCATATGCTGATCGCCGGCACCACCGGCTCCGGCAAATCGGTCGCGATCAACACCATGATCCTGAGCCTGGTCTACCGGCTGCGGCCGGATCAGTGCCGCCTGATCATGGTGGATCCGAAGATGCTCGAACTCTCCGTCTATGACGGTATCCCGCATTTGCTGACGCCCGTCGTCACCGATCCGAAGAAGGCGGTGGTGGCGCTGAAATGGGCCGTGCGCGAGATGGAAGAGCGCTACAAGCGGATGGCCAAGCTCGGCGTGCGCAACATCGACGGCTACAATGCGCGCCTGGTCGAAGCCAAGGCCAAGGGCGAAGAGCTGACGCGCACCGTGCACACCGGCTTCGACAAAGAGAGCGGCAAGGCGATCTACGAGGAAGAGAAGCTCGACCTCGAGCCGCTGCCCTACATCGTCATCATCGTCGACGAGATGGCCGACCTGATGATGGTCGCCGGCAAGGATATCGAAGGCGCGGTGCAGCGCCTCGCACAGATGGCACGCGCCGCCGGCCTGCATGTCATCCTCGCCACGCAGCGTCCGTCGGTCGACGTCATCACCGGCACTATCAAGGCGAACTTCCCGACCCGGATCGCCTTCCAGGTGACGTCGAAGATCGACAGCCGCACCATCCTTGGCGAGATGGGCGCCGAGCAGCTGCTCGGCCAGGGCGACATGCTCTACATGGCGGGCGGCGGCCGCATCAGCCGCGTGCACGGGCCGTTCGCCTCCGACGAGGAAGTCGAGAAGGTCGTGCGTCACCTCAAGACGCAAGGCGCACCGGAATATCTCGAAGCCGTCACCGCGGAAGAGCCGACCGACGAGGACGGCGCCGTGTTCGATGCCACCGGCATGGGCGGCGACGGCGGCGGCGATCTGTTCACGCAGGCGGTTGCGATCGTCAAGCGCGACCGCAAGGCGTCGACCTCCTACATTCAGCGCCGGCTGCAGATCGGCTATAACCGCGCCGCCTCGCTGATGGAGCGGATGGAACTTGAGGGCATCGTCGGTCCGGCGAATCACGCCGGAAAGCGCGAAATCCTGGTCGGGGAGGAAGAAGGCCAGTTCTGATCGGGGGCGATCATCACGGAAAAACCATATCTCCCTCGGAAGAGGCGGGATAAAATCCGGCGCAGCGGGACGAGCGTCGAACAGAGACCTGACATATCTGATGGCAAAACACCTCATTGACCGCGGCACGCGCACCGCGCTGGCTCTTCTCGTCACCGCCGCGATCGCCGGCGCTGCGACTGCGCAGAATGCGCCGCCGCCGAAGCCCGCACCCAGCGCTGGAGCCAAGGCTGCGCCAAAGAAGGACGCCGGCGCGCAGACCAATGCGGACAAGGGCCCGACGACGACCGGCGCCACCCAGGCACCGCCGAACCCGGTGATTCCCGATCCGCGCCGCAACGTGCCCGCCAACATCTTCCAGACCTTCGACGCCAACCAGAAGGCGCAGGCCGCCAAGGTCTCGGCCTACCTCTCGTCGCTGCAAACACTGGTCGGAAATTTCGTCCAGGTCGGCCCCGACGGCACCAAGACCAAGGGCGATTTCTACATCCAGAAGCCCGGCAAGCTGCGCTTCGAATATGACGATCCGAGCCCGATCGAGGTGATCGCGGACGGTTCCTCGGTCGCGGTGCGCGACCGCAGGCTCGCCACCCAGGACGTCTATCCGCTGTCGCAGACCCCGCTGCGCTATCTGCTGTCGGATCGCATCGACCTGATGAAGGACACCAACGTCATCAGCGTCACCGCCGACGACGTGTTCGTCAGCATCACGATCGAGGAGAAGCAGGCGCTGGTCGGCACCAGCCGCTTCCTGCTGATGATCGGCGCCAAGGACGGCAAGCTCAAGCAGTGGACCGTCACCGACCCGCAGGGCTACGACACGACCGTTGCGGTCTACAATCTCGACGCGACGCAGAAGCCCGATCCGGCGCTGTTCAAGATCGACTTCACGACCTATCCCGGCACCTCGCCGGGCTGATCGCGATGCCGTAGGATGGATAGAGCGCAGCGAAACCCATCGCGGTCAGGGCGCGCTGCGTCAATGATGGGTTTCGCTTCGCTCTACCCATCCTACAAGCGCTTGCTTGTGGACAAAGCGCCAACCCGCACTGAGAACCGTGCTAAGACGCAGCTCTCATGCGGTTCTCCGTCACCACCTGGAACATCAATTCGGTGCGCCTGCGCATCGACACCGTCGCCAAGTTCATCAAGAGCGCGCGGCCGGATGTGCTGTGCCTGCAGGAGACCAAATGCATCGACGATGCGTTTCCGCTGAAACGCTTCAAGCGGCTCGGCTATGAGCACGTCGCGCTGAACGGACAGAAGGGCTATCACGGCGTCGCCATCGTCTCGCGCCTACCGTTCGAGACGACCGACATCAGGACGTTCTGCGACAAGATCGATTCACGGCACATCTCGGTGTCGTTCGGCGAGAAGGCGCAGCTGTCAAAGCCGCTGGTGCTGCATAATTTCTACGTACCGGCCGGCGGCGACATTCCCGATCCCGCGCTCAATCCGAAATTCGAGCACAAGCTGCAATTCCTCGACGAGATGAAAGCTTGCGAGCCGCTGCATCCGCGCGGCGACGACCGCCACATCCTGGTCGGCGACCTCAACGTCGCGCCGCATGAGAACGACGTCTGGTCGCACAAGCAGCTGCTCAAGGTGGTCTCGCACACGCCGGTCGAAACCGAGAAGCTGCTCGCCGCGCAGGCGCATGGCGAATGGTTCGACATCGCGCGCGAGCGGATCCCGATGTCGGAAAAGGTCTACACCTGGTGGAGCTACCGCGCGGCAGACTGGACCGTCGGCGACCGCGGCCGCCGGCTCGATCACATCTGGGTCTCGCGCGCGCTGAAGGATCAGGTCAGCGATTTCAGGATCGCCCGCGACGCCCGCGGCTGGGAGCGCCCGTCGGACCACGTGCCGGTGACGGCGGTGATGGAGGTTTAGGGGCGCCGCCGACCCCCGATCCGTCATCCTGAGGAGCGCGGAACGCGCGTCTCGAAGGGTGCACGGCCCGGCTGGTGGCCGTCGACCCTTCGAGGCTCGCTGCGCTCGCACCTCAGGGTGACGGTTCAATGACCTTGCGGAATGACGCGCCGAAAGTTCACGTACTCAACTTCCCGCCCGCCATCAGGATATCGCTTGCGAGCTGGCTGGTACGCAATGCGAGTTCGTCGCGCAGCCGAACGGCCGCGGCGGGATCGCTTTCCAGCACGCGCTGGAACAGGCTGCGCGCGACGCGGATCACCGAGCCGCGCTCCAGCGCGGTGGCGGTCGACGGCCGCTTCATCGCGACGATCAATGCGAGCTCGCCGATCAGCGCGCCGGGACCGGCAATGATCTCGGCGCCGCCTTCCTCGACGCGGAAGGTGCCGCGCTGCACGACATAGCCGGCGTCCGCAGCGTCGCCGGCCTTGAACAGCACGTCGCCTGCGTTGAAATCACGTTGCTCGGAGCCGATCGCCAGCATGCGCAAGGAGCTCTCGCCCAACAGACGCATCGTCGGGACCCGCTCGAGCAGGGCTACGTCATCATCGATCGACATTCAGGTCCGGTAACCGCGGCGCGCCTCGATTTCACGAATCGTTGAGCGCAAAGCGTATCACGGCACCAGCTTGTAGCCACCGGCTTCCGTCACCAGGATTTCCGGGTTGGCGGCATCCTTCTCGATCTTCTGGCGGAGGCGGTAGATGTGGGTTTCCAGCGTGTGGGTGGTGACACCGGAATTGTAGCCCCAGACTTCTTGGAGCAGGGTCTCGCGCGAAACTGGCATCTGGCCGGCGCGGTAGAGGAAGCGGAGGATTGCGGTTTCCTTCTCGGTCAGCCGCACCTTCCTGGCATTGGCGCCGGTCAGCATCTTCGAGCCGGGCCGGAACGAGTAGGGGCCGACCGAGAACACCGCGTCCTCGCTGGCCTCGTGCTGGCGGAGCTGCGCCCGGATCCGGGCCAGCAGCACCGCGAAGCGGAACGGCTTGGCCACATAGTCGTTGGCGCCGGATTCGAGCCCCAGGATCGTATCGGAATCGGTGTCGTGGCCGGTCAGCATGATGATCGGAGCCTTGAAGCCGCCCTTGCGGAGCGAGCGGACCACTTCGCGGCCGTCGGTATCGGGCAGGCCGACGTCCATCAGGACCAGATCGGGGGAATTGGCTTTGGCGGCAGTGGCGCCCTTGGCGCCGGTGTCGACTGCGGAGGCTTCGAATTCCTCGTGCAGCGACAGCTGCTCGACCAGCGTATCGCGCAGATCGGTATCGTCATCCACGATCAAGATCTTGCGGGCATTGGCCATAGGTACAATCCTTCGGGGGCGGGGCGGTCAGAAGCGGAGGGCGCCTATGGCCGTAACATCGGCTAGATATGTTCTCAGGTAGGCGATTGTTACCGATTCACAAGGCAACGCAGTCTACCTCAAATCCGGCGGGGCAGGACGTGAATGTCCTGTAATGCCGGGAGATAGAATGTTCTGAACCTCCAAGGCAAGCTCAGTTTGGAACGATTCTTAAGGGAAGATCAGCTATTTCAATCACTTATATGACAGTTAAACGTGATCGCCAGCTCTCCATCATCGAGGTCCGAGCAGCCGCCGGCGACCCGCGCCGGGGCTGGCTGTCGGCCGATGGCTGGACCGTGCCGGTGGCGCTCGGGCGCGGCGGAATCCTCGCCAACAAGCGCGAGGGCGACGGCGGCACGCCGCGCGGCGTCTTCCATCCGCGCCAGCTCTGGTGGCGCGCCGACCGGCACCAGCGTCCCACGACTTTCCTGCCGACCCGGCCGATCCGTCGCGAGGATGCCTGGTGCGAGGACCCCGCCGACCGTCACTACAACCAGCCGATCCGGCTCGATCGCGAGCAGGGCGGCGACCGCCTGACTCGCGAGGATCATCTCTACGACTTCATTATCGAGATCGATCACAACGCCGCGCCGCGCATCGCCGGGCGCGGCAGCGCCGTATTCCTGCATCTGGCGCGGCCGAATTTCTCGCCGACCGCGGGCTGCGTGTCGATGACGAAGGCCTCGATGCTGCGGCTGTTGCGGCGGATGTCGCCGCAGACCCGGATCGTTATTGGGTAGGGTGGTGGAATAGCTCAGCATCGGTTTTCCCACGCGACAGGCGCGACGCGTTTGTGCTGAGATCGCGCGCAACCAAGAATAATTCCCGCGGGAGTGAAAAAGCATGCTCGACAACAACCAGATCGCCGCTGCCTCGAACGTCCTGAGCGAGCACTGGCACGCGGGAACAAAACTCGGCGCACTCGATGGCGCAATTCGGCCGCGCGATCGCGCCGAGGGCTATGCGGTGCAAGCTGCGCTGGAGAAAACGTCGCGCGAAAAACTGTTCGGCTGGAAGATCGCGGCGACCAGCACGGCCGGCCAGAAGCACATCAATGTCGCCGGACCGCTCGCGGGGCGCATCCTTGCCGAGACGGTGATACCGGATGGCGGCACCGCGTCGATGCAGGGCAACGAGATGCGCGTCGGCGAGCCGGAATACGCCTTCCGCATGGCGCGCGACCTCGCGCCGCGCACAACGCCCTACAGCGTGCAGGAGGTGCTGGATGCCGTCGGCACGCTGCATCCGGCGATCGAGATTCCGGATTCGCGTTTCGCCGATTTCGTCGCCGCAGGCGAAGCGCAGCTGATCGCCGACAATGCCTGCGCGCATCTATTCGTGCTCGGACCCGCAACGACAGCGGACTGGCGCGCGATCGATCTGGTCGAGGACCGCCCGACCATCACACTGCGCGGCGAACGCTATATCGGCCACGGCAAGAACGTGCTCGGCGATCCCCGGATAGCGCTCGCCTGGTGCGCCAACGAGCTGCGTGCGCTCGGGCTGACCTTGCGGGCAGGGGAAGTCGTCACCACAGGCACCTGCCATCCCCCGCTGCCGATCGCCGCCGGCGATGAATTCGCCGCCGATTTCGGCGCGATCGGAAAAGTGTCGGTGAAGTTCGCGTAGGCTGCGCGCTCACCGCACACGCCAACGTCGTCCTGGCGAAGGCCAGGACCCATACGCCGCGGCCTTAGAAAAGGGCGCGCGGCGAGACACGCATCCAAACACCGTCATCCTCACGCAAGGGCTTTGCCTTTGTCGCTGGAGGTGCGAGCGTAGCGAGCCTCGAAGGATGCACGGCCCGACTGGTGGCCGTCGATCCTTCGAGACGCCGCTTCGCGGCTCCTCCAGCGACAAAGGCGAAGCCTTTGCGCGGGGATGACGGTTCTGATGACGGCAAGCCTCAGTGTGATCCTGGCGGACACCAAGCGACACTAGTTATGCGGCACCGTCCGCGTCCCAAAGATCGCCGAGCCCACGCGCACATGGGTGGCGCCCATCTGGATCGCCACGGCGAAATCCGCGCTCATGCCCATCGAGAGATTTTTGAGGCCGTTACGCGCGGCGATCTTGGCGCAGAGCGCGAAGTGCGGCGCCGGCGCCTGGTCGACCGGCGGGATGCACATCAGCCCCGAGACCGGAAGGCCGTAGGTGTCGCGGCAGGCCGCGATGAAGGTATCCGCGTCCTGCGGCGCGACGCCGGCCTTCTGCGGCTCCTCGCCGGTATTGATCTGGACGAACAGTTCCGGGTGCTTCCCTTGATTTTTGATTTCCTTGGCTAACGCTTCGCAAATGCTGGTGCGGTCGACCGAATGGATCGCATCGAACAGCGCGACCGCCTCCTTGGCCTTGTTCGACTGCAACGGCCCGATCAGATGCAGCTGCAATCCCGGGTGAGCCTGGATTAGCGCCGGCCACTTGCCCTTGGCCTCCTGCACGCGGTTTTCGCCAAATACGCGCTGTCCTGCGCCGATAATCGGCAAAATTGCGTCAGCCGCGAACGTCTTCGACACCGCGATCAAGGTCACCGACGCACGGTCGCGCCGCGCTTCCTTGCAGGCATGGGCGATCTCGCGTTCGACGGCGGCGAGGCCGGAGGCAGGGTCATGTGGTGAACCGGGCGGTAACGGCGTGGTCGGGCTTTGCGTCATGCTTGTGCCGTTCTCTGACAGGTGCGGGGGGTTGGCTCGAATTTTACCAAATTCGGGAAAGGCTTTTTGAAGCCCTGCATTCTACCTTGCGCACGGGCAAGGGGATAGAATGTCGGGCGTCACTTTCAACCGCAACCGGGTCAGGCTCAAGAAGGTTCTGGGAATTCGTGCCCGGCTGGCCTTGCTTGCGCTGATGCTGGTCGCGCCCCTGATGCTCGACCGCGTCCGCACGCTGGAAGACTCCCGCAGCAAGCAGATTGCGCAGGCCGCGGCCGGCTATGCCAGCCTCACCGCGCATGCCGCCGAGACCCAGCGCGAGGTGGTCTCCTCGGTCGAGACCATGCTGAAATCCGCCGCCTATATCCGCGCCTCCGGCGGCATCGCGCAGAGCTGCGAGGTGCTGCGCGCCAGCCTGCCGACGGTGCTGCCCTGGATCCGCAGCATCATGTTCGTCTCCAGGGACGGGCTGGTGCAGTGCTCGACCCTCAACGTCCAGGTCGGCCTCAATGTCGGCGACCGCGAATATTTCAAGAAGGCGCAGGACAACCGCGGCTTCGTGTTCAGCGACTATCTGCGCGGCAGGACCAACGGCCGCCCGATGATGATGGCCGCCTATCCGGTGGCCGCGATCAATCCGGAGCAGGATGCCGTCGTCGTCGCCGGCATCAACATCGATTGGCTGTCGCAGATCATGGCCAATCTCGGCGGCCAGCCCGGCATGTCGGCCGTTCTCGTCGACAGCACCGGCGTCGTGATCGCCGCGCCCGCGGATCATGCGAGCCTGATCGGCCGCTCGCTCGACACCATCCCCTTGATGGCCGCGATCGCCGAGAAGGCGCTGAGCTATGACGAACCATCCGGCTCGGTGTCGTTCACGGCGTCCGACGGCGCGCAGCGCACGCTGAGCTTCGCGCGCATCGCCGGAACGCAGTCGCGGCTGATCGTGAGCATGGATGAGGCCAAGGTGACCGCGGCGATCAACCGCGAGATCCGCACCGCCTATCTGCAGCTCGGCTTCGTCTGCCTTTTCGTCTTGTTGGGTGCCCTGGTCGGCGCCGAGCGGCTCGTCATCCATCCGATCGAGCTGATGACCGGCATGGCGCGGCGGTTCGGCGAAGGCGACTGGTCGGCACGCGTCGCCAAGCACAAGCTGCCGTCGGAATTCGTGCCGCTGGCGCGCGCCTTCAACGCGATGGCGGCGCAGCTCAGCCAGCGCGAGCGCGAGCTCGTCGCCTCCAACGATCGCCTCACCGTGATGGCCTCGATCGACGCGCTGTCGGGCCTTGCCAACCGCCGCGGCTTCCAGAGCCGGCTCGACTTCGAATGGATGCGGGCGCAGCAATATGAATGCGAGCTGTCCCTGATGATGATCGATGTCGATCACTTCAAGCTCTACAACGACACCTATGGCCATCCCGAGGGCGATGCCTGCCTGACCCGGATCGGCGAGGTGCTGTCCGGGATCGCCGCCGACACCATGGGCTTCGCCGGCCGCTATGGCGGCGAGGAATTCTGTCTCTTGCTACCGAACACCGACGCCGCGCATGCGCTCGCGATCGGCGAGACCGTGCGCACCGCCGTGCTCGGCCTTGCCGTGCCGCACACGTCCTCGAGCCATTGTGTCGTCACCGTCAGCGTCGGCGTTGCCACGACCAAGCCGAACGAGACCCAGCGCCCCGGCGACCTGATCGAAGCCGCCGACGCCGCCCTCTACGCCGCCAAGCGCCGCGGCCGCAACGCCGTGATCGAGCACGGCTTCCTGCAGACGCTGGACGAAGCCGGGATGGCGCTGGCGAGCTGAGATCATGCGTGGCCGAGCCGCGCCATGAGCGCGGAACCATGATGATCGGCGACGCCGCATATTTTCGTCAGGACGTCGAGGAGGCTGCAGACGGCGCCCCTGCGACAGAGGCAGGGCGGCTACGCGACGGGATGGGGCGTTTGGAGGCCCCAAGCCGTTGACCGCGCAGGCGCTTTTGTGGCCTAGTCCGCCGTCCCCGGATGGGACCCGAAAATCACCCAAAGCCACCCAAAATCCTTGCGATTTCATGACCGCCGAACGCTACAACGCCCGTGAATCCGAACCCCGCTGGCAGCGCCTGTGGGACGAAAAGGCGATCTTCGCCTCCAAGAACGACGATCCGCGGCCGAAATACTACGTCCTCGAGATGTTCCCCTATCCGTCGGGGCGCATCCATATCGGCCATGTCCGCAACTACACGCTCGGCGACGTGCTGGCCCGCTTCATGCGCGCCAGGGGCTACAACGTGCTGCACCCGATGGGCTGGGACGCGTTCGGCCTGCCGGCCGAGAATGCCGCGATCGAGCGCAAGGTGGCGCCGAAGGCCTGGACCTACGACAACATCGCCGCGATGAAGAAGCAGCTGCGGTCGATCGGGCTGTCGCTCGACTGGTCGCGCGAATTCGCGACCTGCGACCCCAGCTACTACAAGCATCAGCAGAAGATGTTCCTGGACATGCTGCGTGCCGGCCTCGCCGAGCGTGAAAAGCGCAAGCTGAACTGGGATCCGGTCGACATGACCGTGCTCGCCAACGAGCAGGTGATCGACGGCCGCGGCTGGCGCTCGGGCGCCGTCGTCGAGCAGCGCGAGATGAGCCAGTGGGTCTTCAAGATCACGAAGTACTCGCAAGAGCTCCTGGAAGCGCTGGATGGTCTCGACCGCTGGCCCGACAAGGTGCGGCTGATGCAGCGCAACTGGATCGGCCGCTCCGAGGGCCTGTTGATCCGCTTCGCGCTGGATGCGGCGACCACGCCGGCCGGCGAGAGCGAGCTGAAGATCTTCACCACGCGGCCGGATACGCTGTTCGGCGCCAAGTTCATGGCGATCTCGGCGGATCATCCGCTGGCGGTAGCCGCCGCCGCGAAGAACCCGAAGCTCGCGGAGTTCATCGCCGACATCAAGAAGATCGGCACCGCGCAGTCGATCATCGACACCGCCGAGAAGCAGGGCTTCGACACCGGCATCAAGGCGGTGCATCCGTTCGATCCGAGCTGGAAGCTGCCGGTCTATGTCGCGAACTTCGTGCTGATGGAATACGGCACCGGCGCGATCTTCGGCTGCCCGGCGCACGACCAGCGCGACCTTGACTTCGTCAACAAGTACGATCTCGGCAACGTGCCGGTGGTCTGCCCCGAGGGCCAGGACCCGAAGACGTTCGTCATATCAGACGTCGCCTATGACGGCGACGGCCGCATGATCAATTCGCGCTTCCTCGACGGCATGACCATCGAAGCGGCCAAGGAAGAGGTCGCCAAGCGGCTCGAGGCTGAGTTGCGCGCCTTGCCAGGGGAAGGAAGGTTGGCGCCGGTCGGCGAGCGGCAGGTGAATTTCCGCCTGCGCGACTGGGGCATTTCGCGCCAGCGCTACTGGGGCTGCCCGATCCCGGTGATCCATTGTCCGAAATGCGACGTGGTGCCGGTGCCCGACGACCAGCTGCCGGTGACGCTGCCGGAGGATGTCAGCTTCGACAAGCCGGGCAACGCGCTCGACCATCATCCGACCTGGAAGCATGTGACTTGCCCCAAGTGCGGCGGCAAGGCCGTGCGCGAGACCGACACGATGGACACCTTCGTGGACTCGTCGTGGTACTTCGCGCGCTTCACCGACCCGTGGAACGAGACCGCGCCGACCACGCCCGCGGTCGCCAACCGGATGATGCCGGTCGACCAGTATATCGGCGGCGTCGAGCACGCGATCCTGCATCTGCTCTACAGCCGCTTCTTCACCCGCGCGATGAAGGCCACCGGCCACATCGACATGAGCGAGCCGTTCGCCGGCATGTTCACCCAGGGCATGGTGGTGCACGAGACCTACCAGAAGGCCGACGGCAGCTGGGTCACGCCGGCCGAGGTGAAGATCGAGGTCGGCGGCAACGGCCGCCGCGCGGTGCTGATGGCGACCGGCGAGGACGTCGCGATCGGCCCGATCGAGAAGATGTCGAAGTCGAAGAAGAACACCGTCGACCCCGACGACATCATCGCGAGCTACGGCGCCGACGTCGCGCGCTGGTTCATGCTGTCGGACTCGCCGCCGGACCGCGACGTGATCTGGAGCGACGAGCGCGTGCAGGGCGCCTCGCGCTTCGTGCAGCGGCTGTGGCGGCTGGTGAACGAATCGGCCGAGATCGCCAAGACGGCGCCGGCGGCCCGGCCGGCGACGTTCGGGCCCGACGCATTGGCGCTGCGCAAGGCGGCCCATGGCGCGCTCGACAAGGTGTCGTCCGGGATCGAGCGGCTGCATTTCAACGTGTGTCTCGCCCATATCCGCGAGTTCGCCAATGCGCTGTCCGAGGTGCTGGCGAAAGGCGACAAGCCGGCGCCGGACATGGCCTGGACGGTCAAGGAGGCCGCGACCATCCTGGTGCAGCTGTTTTCGCCGATGATGCCGCATCTGGCCGAGGAGTGCTGGGTGGTTCTGGGCCAGACCGGGCTGGTTTCCGAGGCCGATTGGCCACAAATCGAGCGCGATTTGCTGGTCGAAGACAGCGTGACCCTGGTCGTCCAGGTCAACGGTAAAAAACGAGGTGATGTTACCGTGCCACGGGCGGCGCAAAATGCGGATATAGAGGCTGCCGTTTTGGCGCTCGATGCGGTAAAAGCCGCCTTGGGTGGCAAAGCCGTCCGCAAGGTGATCGTGGTGCCCATGAGGATCGTCAATGTTGTCGGCTAGGATCAGGATCGCCGCCCGGCTCGTGGCCGTGGCTGCCTTGGCCGCGCTGACGGCCGGATGCTTCCAGCCGATGTATGCCGAGCGCACCCTCGACGGCCAGTCGTCCGCCCTACGCGAGAAGCTGATGGGCGTCGAGGTTCCGCCGGTCGACAAGCCGAACGCCTCGCGCGAAGCCCGCGTCGGCGTCGAGGTCCGCAACGCCCTCGCCTTCAAGCTCTACGGCACCGCCACCGGCGCACCGCCGACGCATCGGCTGGTGCTGCGCTTCACCACCAGCCGCTCCTCGCTGATGATCGACCAGGCCACGGCGCTGCCGACCAGCGAGAACTACGGCATCGACGCCCAGTTCAACCTGGTCGAGATCGCGTCGAACAAATCGGTCATGACCGGCACCACGTTCTCGCGCGTGTCCTATGACATGCCCGGCTCCTACCAGCGTTTCGCCCGCGCCCGCGCCTTCCGCGACGCCGAGGACCGCGCCGCGCAGGAGATCGCCGACAACATCCAGACCCGGCTCGCCTCCTTCTTCTCCACCGGAACCTGATCGCCGCATTGGTCGCGCTTCGCGGAAAAGAGATCGACAGCTTCCTCGCCCGGCCTGACGCCGGCCGTCCGATCATCCTGCTGTACGGCCCGGACCTCGGCCTGGTGCGCGAGCGTGCCGACGCGCTGATGGCCTCCGCGGTCGACGATCCCAACGATCCATTCTCGCTGGTGCGGCTCGATGGCGACGAACTCGCCGCCGAACCGTCGCGGCTGGTCGACGAGGCCATGACGATGCCGCTGTTCGGCGGCCGCCGCGCCATCCGCGTCCGCGCCGGCTCGCGCAACTTCTCAAGCGGCGTCGAGACGCTGACCGAGACCACCGCGCTCAGGGATTGCCGCATCGTGATCGAGGCCGGTGAGCTCAGGCCGGAATCGGCGCTGCGCAAGATCTGCGAGCGCGCCAAGAATGCAGTGGCGATCGGCTGCTATCCCGACACCGAGCGCGACCTGACCAAGCTGATCGAGGACGAGCTGCGGGTATCGAATCTGCGGCTCGCGCAGGATGCGCGCGCGGTACTGATGTCGCTGCTCGGCGGCGACCGCATGGCCTCGCGCAACGAGCTGCGCAAGCTTGCGCTGTTCGCGCACGGCAAGGGCGAGATCACGCTCGAGGACGTGATGACCGTGGTGTCCGACGCCTCCGAGCTGAAGCTCGACCCGATCGTCGACGGCGCCTTCGCCGGCAATGCCGCGCTGGTCGAGAGCGAGTTCACGAAAGCAATGGTCGCCGGCACCTATCCCGGCGTGATCATCTCGGCCGCGCAGCGCCAGGCGGCATGGCTGCACAAATCGGCGCTGGCGATCGCGGACGGCACACCGGCGTCAGCCGTGCTCGACGGCGGCTTCCCGCGGCTGCACTTCTCGCGCAAACCTGCGGTCGAAATCGCGCTGCGCAATTTCACGCCGCCGCGGCTGGTGAGCGTGATCGATCAGCTCGCGACCGCGGCGCTCGACATGCGCAAGCAGGCCTCGCTCGCCGCCGTGATCGCACAGCGCGCGCTGCTCTCGATCGCGGCGAATGCGAAGCGGCGGGGTTGATTTGATCGAGTCATTCCGGGGCATGCGAAGCATGAACCCGGAATCCAGCGGTGATCGAAAGAGATTCCGGGTTCGCGCTAACGCGCGCCCCGGAATGACGAAACCGCTAACCGCCCTCGAGCCGCCGCACCACCTCGTCGAGTTGCTCGAGGTTGCGGTAGCTGATCTGGACGGTGCCGCCGGGATCGCGATGGCTGACGGTGACGGCAAGGCCGAGCGCATCGCTGACGCGCTTCTCGAGCGCCAGCGTATCGGCATCCTTGTCGACCTTGGCCGCGCTGCCACTGCGCGCCTTCTGCGGCTTGCGCTCCGGCACGCCCTCCTCATGCGCCAGCGCCTCGGCCTGGCGGACGTTGAGACCTTCGGCGACGATGCGCTTCGCAGCAGTGAGCGGATCCGGCACACCGATCAGCGCGCGGGCGTGGCCGGCGGAGAGATCGCCTTTCGAGATCAGCGCCTGCACCTCGGCGGGCAGCTTGGTCAGTCGCATCATGTTGGCGACATGGCTGCGGCTCTTGCCGACGATCTTGGCGATGTCTTCCTGGCTGCGTTTGAACTCGTCGGCGAGCGCGTGATAGCCCTGCGCCTCTTCCATCGCATTGAGGTCTTCGCGCTGGACGTTCTCGATGATCATGATCTCGAGCGCGTCGGAATCAGAGACCTCGACCGGCACGATCGGCACTTCATGCAGGCCGGCGAGCTGCGAGGCGCGCCAGCGGCGCTCGCCGGCGATGATCTCGTAGCGGTCCTGCGCGCCCTTGATCGCACGCACCACGATCGGCTGGATCACGCCGCGCTGCCGAATTGAATCGGCGAGCTCGCCGAGCTCGGTGTCGGCGAAGCTGCGCCGCGGGTTGCGCGGGTTGGCCTTGAGGAATTCGATCGGCACCTTGCGCTGGTTGCGCGGCCGTTCGACATGCGCGGCCGCCTCGCCGCCGACATCTCCGATCAGGCTTGCCAGCCCGCGCCCCAGTCGCGAACGCGCTTCATCGGCCATTGTTGCGAGCTCCCTTGGATTCACACGCAGTACTCCAGACTTGAATTTCAAAAGAAACGTAGGATGGGTAGAGCGAAGCGAAACCCATCGCGGCTCGCAATGAGAGTGATGGATTTCGCTTCGCTCTACCCATCCTGCGCATCGTCAATGCGCGCGCAGCTCGCGCTCGCGCTGGATCACTTCGGTGGCGAGCTTGAGATACGCATCGCTGCCGGCGCATTTGAGGTCGTAGACCAGGACCGGCTTGCCGTAGGACGGCGCCTCGGAGATGCGCACGTTGCGCGGGATCATGGTGTCGTAGACCTTGTCGCCCATGAACTGGCGCACGTCGGCAACCACCTGGTTGGAGAGGTTGTTGCGCGAGTCGAACATGGTCAGCACGATGCCGTGGATCGACAGGCTTGGATTGAGCGTCGAGCGCACCTGCTCCACGGTCTGCAGCAATTGCGACAGACCTTCGAGCGCAAAGAACTCGCATTGCAGCGGCACCAGGATCGCGTCCGACGCCGCCATCGCATTCACCGTGAGCAAATTGAGCGAAGGCGGGCAGTCGATCAGCACATAGGTGTAGTCGGCTTCCGGCGAGACGTTGTTGTTCAGCCCTGCGATCGCATCGCGCAGCCGGAACGCGCGGCCCGGCGTGGTGCCGAGCTCGAGCTCGAGGCCGGAGAGATCCATGGTGGAAGCCGCGATGTGCAGCCGCGGCACCGCGGTCGCGACCACGGCATCGCGCAGCGGCGCCTCGCCGATCAGCACGTCGTAGGTCGAGCAGCTGCGGTTGCGGCGATCGATGCCGAGGCCGGTCGAGGCGTTGCCCTGCGGATCGAGATCGACGATCAGGACGCGCTCGCCAATCGCAGCGAGTGCGGTGCCAAGATTGATCGCTGTGGTGGTCTTGCCGACGCCGCCCTTCTGGTTGGCGAGCGACAGGATGCGCGGATGGCCAGGCGGCTGGGACGCCTTATCCTCTTGATAAACCTCGTCCATCACAGTCATACCAAAATACCATTTGCTCTCGCGGAGTCCCCTAGCGCCGCTCGATTGACCCGAGTTCGACGATCCAGCCCTGTCCGCCGGTGCGGCTGGCGTGTAGCTTTGGCTCAATAATCCAATATTTAGTGGCCTCGGTCAATTCAGCCTCTACATCTTGCCCCTTCAAAAACAGCGCCTTGGCGCCCTTTTTGACCCACGGCTCCGCAAAGCCGATGAGTTGATGTAACGGAGCCAGCGCCCGCGCGGTGACGCAATCGATGGGCCCCGGGATTCTATCCACAGTATCCCCGATATCAGCCAGATGCACCGTCCCCGGGGACGCCGTCACCCGTATCGCCTCGCGCAAGAATGCCGCCTTCTTGGCGATTCGCTCAACCAAATGAATCGACGCGCCGGGTGTCTCGGCCAGCGCGCAAGCCAGCACGACGCCGGGAAAGCCGCCGCCGCTGCCGAGATCGACCCACGACTTCGCCGTCGGTGCGAGGCTCAGAAGCTGCAGCGAATCGGAGACGTGGCGGGTCCAGAGGGCAGGCAGCGTCGATGGCGCGACGAGATTGGTCTTGGCCTGCCACGCCAGGAGGAGGGCGATGTAGCGGTCGAGCCGCGCCTCTGTTTCACGTGAAACAGGTGTCAGCGCGAGCGCCGCGGCCTTATCCTTGGCGGAGATGTTGGGTTCGGCGGATTGCGAAACTGAAGCCATTCTCTGGAATGTCGGTCGGGCTCGTCATTGCGAGCGAAGCAAAGCAACCCATAGTGCCATCTGAGGAAGCGATGGATTGCTTCGTCGCTTCCGCTCATCGCAATGACCGGGCCGCCTAACGTTTCACGTGAAACGTCAGGCAGATGCCTTCGCAGCCTTCCGCCGCGCCTCGCGTCGCAGATAGGCCGCCAAAATACCCAGCGCCGCCGGCGTCATGCCGTCGATCCGGCCCGCTTGGCCGACCGTCCGCGGCTGCGCCTTCTGCAACTTGGCGCGCGCCTCGTTCGAAAGACCGGGGACATCGGCATAGTCGACGTCGGTCAGAACCAGACCCTCGTCGCGCCGGAAAGCGTCAACATCGGCAGTCTGGCGCTTCAGATAGACATCGTATTTGGCATCGATCTCGAGATGCACCGCAATCGCAGGGTCAATGGCCGACAGCTCCGGCCAGATCGCCTGGACCGCGGGCCACTCGATCTCCGGATAGGCCAGCAATTCGAAGGCGGATCGGCGATGGCCGTCGCGATTGAGCGCGAGACCGTGCTTGGCGGCCTCATTCGGGGTGATCGCGATTGACTTCGCCAGTTGCTTGGCCGCCTCAAGCGCCGCCATCTTGGTCCGATGGCGCTCGGCCCGCGCCGTTCCGACGCATCCGAGCGCAATGCCCTTGTCAGTCAGGCGCTGGTCGGCATTGTCGGCCCGCAGCGTCAGCCGGTATTCGGCACGCGAGGTGAACATGCGGTACGGCTCGGTGATCCCGCGGGTCACGAGATCGTCGATCATCACGCCGAGATAGCCGTCGGCGCGGTCGAACACGATCGGATCGGCACTGCCGGCAGTGAGAGCGGCGTTGAGCCCGGCGACAACGCCCTGCCCCGCCGCCTCCTCATAGCCCGTGGTGCCATTGATCTGGCCGGCCAGGAAAAGCCCGCTCAGACGCTTGGTCTGCAGGGTCGGATCGAGCTCGCGCGGGTCGACGTGGTCGTATTCGATCGCATAGCCCGGCCGGACCATCTTCACCCGCTCGAGGCCGGGGATGCTGGCGAGGATCGCGAGCTGGACCTCTTCCGGCAGCGAGGTCGAGATGCCGTTCGGATAGACTGTGGTGTCGTCAAGCCCTTCCGGCTCCAGGAAGATCTGATGGCCGTCGCGGTCGCCGAAGCGGACGATTTTGTCCTCGATCGAGGGGCAATAGCGCGGTCCGGAGCTCTTGATCTGACCGGAATACATCGGCGAGCGGTGCACATTGGCCCGGATCACCTCATGGGTCGCCGGCGCGGTCCGGGTGATGCCGCACTGGATCTGCGGCGTCGTAATCCGGCCGGTCATGACCGAAAACGGCTCCGGAGGCTCGTCTCCGGGCTGCATTTCAACCGCGGACCAGTCGATCGTGGTGCCGTCGAGGCGCGGCGGCGTCCCGGTCTTGAGCCGGCCGAGCACAAACCCTGCCCGTTCGAAGGAAGCCGACAGGCCCATGGCCGGCGCCTCGCCGACCCGGCCCGCCGGCCAATTCTTCTCCCCGAGATGGATCAGACCACGCAAGAAGGTGCCGGTCGTGATGACAACCGCCCCCGCCGACAGCCGGCGGCCATCGCCCAGGCAAATGCCGGTCACCCGACCATCGACGACGACCAGTTCATCCGCCTCGCCTTCGATGACGCTGAGGTTCGCGGTCTCGGTGATCGCCGCCTGCATCGCCGCGGCGTAGAGCTTGCGGTCGGCCTGGGCCCGGGGGCCACGAACCGCCGGACCCTTCCGGCGATTGAGCATGCGAAACTGGATGCCGCCGGCGTCGGCCACGCGGCCCATCAGACCGTCCAGCGCGTCGACTTCGCGGACCAGATGGCCCTTGCCGAGCCCGCCGATGGCGGGATTGCACGACATCGCGCCAATGGTCGCGAAGCGATGCGTCACCAGGGCGGTCTTTGCGCCCATCCGGGCAGAAGCGCTCGCGGCCTCGCAGCCGGCATGGCCGCCGCCGATGACGATGACGTCAAATGAGTCTGCCCTGGAAATCATGGCGGGACTTCTATCGTGGAGTCATGAAAGCCGGAAGAACGAAGTTGGGATCGCCGCTCTGAGACCGAAGCCCGAGGCAAATATGGACTGGTCCGCGCCGCTCGCAATGACAGACGGAGCTGTTTCACGTGAAACAGTGCGGCTGTCTGACCAGCAATTGTTTCACGTGAAACAGGACGAGGGTTCCATAACCAGATCGAAACCATGTTTCACGTGAAACAGATGGGCGCCCGCTACTTCCCGACGCAGAATTCGCGGAAGATGACGTCCAGAATGTCTTCAACGTCCACCCGGCCGAGCAGACGACCGAGTGAGTAGGCGGCCCGGCGGAGTTCCTCCGCCGCCAGCTCTTCGCCCTGCCCGACCACGTCGATGCTGCGCTGGAGAGATTCGATAGTCTCCTGCAGCAAACCGCGCTGCCGCGTCCGGCTGATCAAGCCACCTTCGCTGGTCCCAAAATAGTCCTGAGCGAACCCGACCAGCGCGGCGATGAGCTCCGACAACCCGTCGCCACGAGCAGCCGAGATCCTGAATTCGGGGTAACTGCCGCCCTCGCCCGCCGTGGTCCTGACCAGGTCGATCTTGTTTCGCACCAGCCAGGTTGGCGTCGCGCCGCCATGTGCCGCCTTTGCATCACCGCTGTCGGCCAGCCATAGCACCAGGTCCGCTTCCGCGGCACGGGCGCGGGCGCGGCGGACACCCTCCTGCTCGACCGGGTCGTCGGTCTCGCGAATCCCGGCGGTGTCGATAACCGTCACCGGATAGCCATCGAGATCGAGCTGCACCTCGATCACATCACGGGTCGTGCCGGCATGCGGCGAGACGATCGCGACCTCGCGCTTGGCGAGCTGATTGATCAGGGTCGATTTGCCGACATTCGGCGGACCCGCAATCGCGACCACAAGGCCGTCGCGCAGCCGCTCGCCTTGCCCCTGCCCTGCAAGGACTTGCTTGATCTCATCATGCAGCGCGCGGATCTTCTCGAGCGCCGGCGCGATCAGCTCGGCCGGCACATCGCCTTCATCAGAGAAATCGATGCCGGCCTCAATCAGCGCCGACGCCGCGATGATCCGCTCGCGCCAGTCGCGCGCGCGGTCGCCGAGCAGTCCCTTCAGCTGGCGCAATGCCTGACGCCTCTGACGGTCAGTGTCGGCGTGGATCAGATCGTCAAGGCCCTCGGCCTCGGTCAGGTCGAGCTTGCCGTTCTCGAAGGCCCGCCGGGTGAACTCGCCCGGCTCGGCCGGCCGCACGTTGTCGAATGCCGCGATCGCATCGAACATCGCCGACAACACCGCGCGTCCGCCATGGACATGAAATTCGGCGACGTCTTCGCCGGTCGCGCTGGCCGGGCCTGGAAACCACAGCACCACCGCGTCATCGATCGGTTGATGGTTCGAATCGTGGAGCAGCGCGCGGGTCGCCAGCCGCGGCATCGGCGTCTTGCCCGCCAGTCCTGCAATGACCGACTCGGCCATTGGACCAGACAGCCTGATGATGGCGATCGCACTCGGCGGCCGCCCCGAGGATAACGCGAAGATGGTCTGGTCGCGTGGATGCATCGCCTATTTGTTCCAGCAAATCGGCAAAGGCAATGCCGCTCCGATTTCGCACCCCATACCGCGAAATGCTGCGACGCAGCACAGCCTGATCTCACCGAAACAGCCGCGCAGCAATTTTGCTGCAGTGTCGTCAGTTACAGCACAAAGCTAGAATAGAAATATAAACAACATCAGATAGTTAAATGAAAAATAGGCGTTGGCGACGGCTCCATTTATGCTGCACTTCGCTGCAGCAAATCCGCAGCATGAAAAAAGGCGCCCCGTTTGTGCGGAGCGCCCTATTCCTTTCGGCCGCGGCCTCAGGTGTTCATGGAATCGAAGAATTCCGAGTTGCTCTTCGTGTTGCGGAGCTTATCGAGCAGGAAGTCGATGGCGTCCATGGTGCCCATCGGATTGAGGATGCGGCGCAGGACGTACATCTTCTTGAGCACCTGCGGATCGGTGATCAGCTCCTCCTTGCGGGTGCCGGAACGGGCAATATCGATCGCCGGGAAGGTCCGCTTGTCCGAAACCTTGCGGTCGAGGATCAGTTCGGAGTTACCGGTGCCCTTGAACTCCTCGAAGATGACTTCGTCCATGCGGCTGCCGGTATCGACCAGCGCGGTCGCGATGATGGTCAGCGAACCGCCCTCCTCGATGTTGCGCGCGGCACCGAAGAAGCGCTTCGGCCGCTGCAACGCATTGGCGTCGACACCGCCGGTCAGCACCTTGCCGGATGACGGCACAACGGTGTTATAGGCGCGGCCGAGGCGCGTGATCGAATCGAGCAGGATCACGACGTCGCGGCCGTGCTCGACAAGCCGCTTGGCCTTCTCGATCACCATCTCGGCGACCTGGACGTGACGCACCGCAGGCTCGTCGAAGGTCGACGACACCACCTCGCCCTTCACCGAGCGCTGCATGTCCGTGACTTCTTCCGGACGCTCGTCGATCAGAAGCACGATCAGATAGCAGTCGGGGTGATTGGCGGTGATGGAGTGCGCGATGTTCTGCATCAGCACCGTCTTGCCGGTGCGCGGCGGCGCCACGATCAGCGCACGCTGGCCCTTGCCGATCGGCGCGACGATATCGATCACGCGGGCGGAAAGGTCCTTCTTGGTGGAATCCTCAAGCTCCATGCGGAAACGCTGATTAGGAAACAGCGGCGTGAGGTTGTCGAAATTGACTTTGTGCTTGGCCTTCTCGGGATCCTCGAAATTGAGCGTATTGACCTTCAGCAGCGCGAAGTAGCGTTCGCCTTCCTTCGGGCTGCGGATGTGTCCTTCGATGGTGTCGCCGGTGCGCAGGCCGAAGCGGCGGATTTGCGAGGGCGAAACGTAGATGTCGTCGGGGCCGGGCAGGTAGTTCGCGTCAGGCGAACGAAGGAAGCCGAAGCCGTCGGACAGCACCTCCACGACGCCCTCGCCGACAATGTCGGTCTCGGCGGCGGCGAGGTTTTTGAGAATTGCGAACATCAGCTCCTGCTTGCGCATGGTGCTGGCATTCTCGACCCCATTCTCTTCCGCAAACGAGACGAGCTCGGCCGGCGTTTTCGATTTGAGGTCCTGGAGTTTGATTTCCCGCATTGGGGTCGTCCTGTGAGGAAGTAAGTAGGGAAGGGGTGCGAGGTGGCTCTGGAAAAAGCGGACGCCAAAGGAAGGTCCGCAGGTCTCAGCCAGGAAAGTGCCGTTTGGGCTTTCAAACCTGATGCGGCGCCGGTCCGAAAAGAACCGGAACGCGACCACATCCGCCTGCGTGGGGTGGGATAAATCCTATATAGAAAATCGATTCGTCCTTCGCAAGAAGGACTGAAGCATGCGTCTTGAGCATCGTGATGTCTAGAACGGCTTCACCACCACCATGATCACGATCAGGATCATCAGAACCGTCGGCACCTCGTTGATAATACGATAGAATTTCTGGCTTCGCCGATTCCGGTCGGCGGCGAAATCCTTCACGCAGCGGGACAAAAAGCCGTGGATACCCGACATGGCGAGCACCAGCGCAAATTTGACGTGAAACCAGCCAGATAGGTACCAGTGTCCGGCCCAGACCAGGAAAAGCCCGGCCAGCCAGGTCACGATCATCGCGGGGTTGATGATCCCCTTCAAAAGCCGCCGCTCCATGACCTTGAAGGTCTCGGACTGCCTGGAGCCGACCTCGGCCTCGCAATGATAGACGAACAGCCGCGGCAGATAGAGCATGCCGGCCATCCACGAGATCACGGCGACGATGTGCAGGGCCTTGACCCAGGCATAGATCGGCAGGGCGTTGATCCAGTCGAACATCGCAGTGACGCCTTTCGGGGGAACAGTTCGGGAGGGCTCAGCGTTGCGCGCAAGGCTTTGCCAGCGAGGGACGGATACATATCCGCACACACGGCTCTCCTAAACCTAATTAATTTTAGAATCTAAGGTTTGAGTCTTAATGGCAGTGAATTTGACTCATGCAATCCGGTCCAGCGGTTCTTGCGGGCTTGTTCACATCCCTCAACATTCCGCTCGACGGCAGCGGATATCCGGAATCTCTCGCAGGACTCAATTGGTTGCGCGCGTCTGTGGCCAGCTTATGAAGAGACAAATCCACACGGGTTCACTATCATCCTGCCGGTGACGTCGACTTATCCTATTGCGGGGTGCTGTGAAGAAAGGGACGAGATATACAGAGCCCGGGCGGCGGACCCGGATTCTTCTCCTCGACCTCCACAGGGATTCACAGGTTAGACAGGGGCTCTGGTGCCGACGACTTCCAATTATTTCCACCTGCATCTGGTGTCGGACTCGACCGGCGAGACGCTGATTACCGTGGCGCGCGCGGTCGCTGCGCAATACGCCAATGTGACCGCGGTCGAGCATGTCTATCCCCTGGTGCGCAGCCAGAAGCAGCTCGACCGCGTGCTCGACGAGATCGAGGAATCGCCCGGCATCGTCCTGTTCACGCTGCTGGAAAAGGATCTGGTCGGCCGGCTCGAGGGCAAGTGCAAGGAGATCAACGTTCCGAGCCTGTCGATCATCGGGCCTGTGATGCAGTTGTTCGAGGCGTATCTGGGTGCCGCGACGACCGGGCGCGTCGGCGCGCAGCATGTGCTGAACGCGGAATATTTCCGCCGCATCGATGCGCTGAACTACACGATGATGCATGACGATGGTCAGCATGTCGAAGGCCTCGAGGAGGCCGATGTCGTGCTGGTCGGGGTATCCCGCACCTCGAAGACACCGACGTCGATCTATCTCGCCAACCGCGGCATCCGAACGGCGAACGTGCCGCTGGTGCCGGGCATCCCGCTGCCGCACCAGCTCGAGACCTTGAAGAAGCCGCTGGTGGTCAGCCTGCATGCGACGCCCGAGCGCCTGATCCAGGTCCGGCAGAACCGCCTGCTCACGATGGGCGACCGCGACAACGACACCTACATCGACAAGCAGTCGGTCGCCGACGAGGTCGCCTTTGCCCGGCGCCTCAGCGCGAAATTCAACTGGGCGCTGCTCGACGTGACACGGCGTTCGATCGAGGAAACGGCTGCGGCGATCATGAAGCTCCATAACGACCGCCAGCGCGCGCGGCCGTCGGAATGATTCTCACGTCATGAGCATCTGGCGCGGCCCACAGAAGCTGATCCTCGCGTCGCAGAGCCGCGCGCGAAAGATGCTGCTTGAAAATGCCGGCCTCGATTTCGAGGCGCTGCCGGCCGACATCGACGAACGCGCGGTGCAGAAGAATTCCGGCCTTGCGGCGCCGGGCGAGATCGCGTTGCTCCTCGCGCGCGAGAAGGCGTTGTTCGTGTCCGGGCAGAGGCCCGGTCAATATGTCGTCGGCGCCGACCAGACGCTGGCGCTGGGGCAACGGATGTTCAGCAAGCCCGCCGGCCGCACGCAGGCTGCCGAGCAACTTAGCCTGCTCGCCGGACAGACCCATGAGCTGCATTCCGCCGTCTCGGTGGCACGCGATGGAAAGGTCCTGTTCGGCGATGTGAGCGTGGCCCGCATGACCATGCGGCGGCTCGCTGCCGGCGAGATCGAGAGCTATCTCGACCATGCCGGGGAGGTGGTGACGACCAGCGTCGGTGCGTACCAGCTCGAGGGCCTCGGCGTGCATCTGTTCGAGCGGATCGAAGGTGACCATTTCACCATCCTCGGCCTGCCGCTATTGTCGTTGCTGGCGTTCCTGCGCGGCGAGAAGCTGCTCGCGGTGTAAGGCGCGGAGGCGTGGCGACGAGAGAGATGCTGAACCGATGTTGATGCGATGCTGACACCATGTTGATTCTTGGACTGACCGGCTCGATCGGGATGGGGAAATCCACCACGGCCAAACTGTTCATGGAGGCCGGCGTGCCGGTGTACGACGCCGATGCGGCCGTGCATCAGCTCTACGAAGGCGAAGCCGCGCCGGCGATCGAGGCCGCCTTTCCCGGCACCACCACCGCCGGCGGCAAGGTCGATCGCGTGAAACTGTCGGCGCGCGTGGTGCACGATCCTGCTGCGATGAAGCAGCTCGAGCAGATCGTGCATCCGATGCTCGGCGCGTCGCGTCAGAAATTCTTCGCCGATGCGGAAGCCGCAGGTAACCCGATCGTCGTTGTCGATGTGCCGCTATTGTTCGAGACCGGCGGCGAGAAGCGTGTCGATGCCGTCGTTGTCGTCACCACCTCGCCGGAACTGCAGCGCGAGCGGGTGCTGGCCCGCGGCACGATGGATGCGGCCAAGCTCGACGCCATCATCGCCAAGCAGATGCCCGACGCCGAGAAGCGCAAGCGCGCGGATTTCATAGTGGATACCTCGCACGGACTCGATCCGGTGCGGGCGCGTATCCGCGACATTCTGGCCGAGGTCGTTAAGATGCCGAAGCGGCGCGCCTGATTCGCCCGCCTTTTCGGATTCATTCACGTCATGCGCGAAATCGTTCTCGATACCGAAACCACTGGCCTCGACCCGCTGCGCGGCGACCGGCTGGTGGAGATCGGCTGCGTCGAGATTTTCAACCGCATGCCGACGGGGCAGACCTACCACGTCTACATCAATCCCGAGCGCGACATGCCGGCGGAAGCGTTCGCCGTGCATGGACTGTCGACCGAGTTCCTGGCCTCCAAGCCGCTGTTCAACGAGGTGGTCGAAGAGTTCCTGGCCTTCATCGGCGATACGCCGCTGGTGATCCACAACGCGTCGTTCGACATCAGCTTCATCAACGCCGAGCTCGACCGCATCAAGCGGAAGGCGATCCCGAAGGACCAGCTGGTCGATACGCTGCTGCTGGCACGGCGCAAGCATCCCGGCGTGTCGAACCGGCTCGACGATCTCTGCTCGCGCTATCAGATCGACAATTCCCGCCGCACCAAGCACGGCGCCTTGCTCGACGCCGAGCTGCTGGCCGAGGTCTATATCGACCTGATCGGAGCGCGGCAGTCGCAGCTGATCCTGGCGTCGGAAGCGTCGGATGCGCGCGCGGGCGGCCATAGTGGCGACACGCCGCGGCGGCAGCGCGAGACCCCGCTACTCGCGCGGGTCAGCGACGCCGATCGAGAGGCCCACCGGGCCTTCATCGCCACGCTCGGCGACAAGCCGATCTGGAACGATTATCTGCCGCCGCCAGCGCCTGCTGCAGCACCGGCGGCTTGATTCAAGATAGGTCGGGGCGCAGTTCCGTCATCCCCGCGCAAAGGCTTCGCCTTTGTCGCTGCAGGTGGGAGCTCTTGCGAGCCTCGAAGGATGCACGGCCCGGCTGGCGGCCGTCGATCCTTCGAGACGCCCGCAAGCGCGGGCTCCTCAGGATGACGGATCACACTTCCGCGCGTGTTACATTTTCTCGAGTTTAGAACTCAGCTCGGCTTGACGCCGGGAGCAGCCTGGGCGGCCGCCTGCCGCTCCATGTTCTGGCGGTAGAGACCGAGGAAATCGACGGGGTCGAGCAACAAAGGCGGGAAGCCGCCGTCGCGGACCGCGGTCGCGACGATCTCGCGTGCGAACGGGAACAGCAGCCGCGGGCACTCGATCATGACCAGCGGGTGCAGGTTCTCCTTCGGCACATTCACGATCCGGAAGACGCCGGCATAGGCGAGGTCGAAGCTGAACATCACCTTGCCTGCGGTCTCGGCCTTGCCCTCGATCGAGAGGATCACCTCGTACTCGTTCTCCGACAGGTTGTTGGCGGAGACGTTGATCTGGATGTTGATCGCCGGCTGCTGTTGCTGCTGGCCGAGCGAGGCCGGCGCATTCGGGTTTTCGAACGACAGGTCCTTGGTGTACTGCGCCAACACATTGAGCTGGGGAGCGGGCTGTTGTTCGACGGGGGCGCCGTTGCCATTGGTCATGAAAATGTCTCCTGGAGCAGCGCTCGATGGACAGAATGTCCGACGGCACGCGTTAAGGTGTTGAGAATGCCGATGCCGGGCGAGTGGCTATCATAGGCCCGGCTCGGTCCACAAGGACGACGAACGGGCGCGTTCCGGCGGGTCCGCGGCAAGTTCTCCCGGCAAAGGGCGGCGCGCGTGAGCCTGTCCAATCTCTTAACAGCTTCCTAAATTATTGAAGATACGCGATTTCCTGAAAGGAACGGTTTCCCCCGGGGGTCAAAACGCGCTACACTTGCCCGTGCCAAAAAGCGCCATTGGCCGGGCATAGTTTCGTGCCTACATCTGCGGACTCTATCGGTGATGTAATCTCTGCTGTTCCCGACCGGGAACGCTTTGACGGCCGGCCCGTTGCCGGCAGAGACCAGAAAGCGAATTCGACGTGGATATCTACACCATCATCTTCCTGGCGCTGGCCGTGTTTATCTTCCTGCGCCTGCGCAGCGTTCTCGGACAGCGCACGGGAAGCGAGCGGCCGCCTTATGATCGCGCCGCGCCCAACGTCGTGCAGCGCGGTCAGGATAACAACGTCGTTCCGATCCCGGGATCGGTGATCGACCAGCCGGCCTCGGCCGCGCCCGCCGAGCCGGTCGAACCGACGGAACACTGGAAGGGCATCGCCGAGCCCGGCACCCCACTGGCGCAGGGTCTCGACGCGGTGGCCGCCCAGGATTCCTCGTTCGATCCGCGACATTTCCTCTCAGGTGCCCGCTCGGCCTATGAAATGATCGTGCTGGCCTTCGCCAATGGCGATCGCCGCGCGCTGCGCGACCTGCTGTCGACCGAGGTCTATGAAAGCTTCGAGGCCGCGATCAAGGATCGCGAGAAGCACGAGCAGAAGACCGAGACGCGGTTCGTCTCGATCGACAAGGCCGAGATCGTCAGCGCGGAGGCGCGCGACCGCTCGACCCAGCTCACCGTCCGCTTCGTGTCGCAGATGATCTCGGTCACGCGCGACAAGGCCGGCACCATCGTCGACGGCAGCCCGGACAAGGTCGCCGACATCACCGATATCTGGACATTCGCCCGCGACGCGACTTCCCGCGATCCGAATTGGAAGCTGGTTGGCACTGGAAGCGCTCACTAAGCATCTCAGCTACGGGCGGCTCGCGGTCGCGTGCTGCGCGCTCGCGGTCTTGTGCTCCACCGCAGCGATCGCCGCGCGCTACAGATCAAGCCGGCACCCTCCGCCGCGGCACGAGCATAGCCACCCGATCCCCTATCCCAATCTGGAAATGCCGCTGCAGGTCAGCGGCAGCCAGTACGAGCCGCTCGCCTGGTCCAACGTCGCCGGCTGGAGCGCCGACGATCATCTCGCGGCCTACAAGGCGTTTCGCACCAGCTGCAAGCCGATCGCGGCCCAGCAGGGCGCGCCTGCCGATTCGAAAGCGCTCGGGAGCTCGCTGCGCGATCCCTGCCGGATCGCCAAGGGACTCGCGCTGAGCGACGGCGTCAAGGCGAAGGACTTCTTCGAGCAGAATTTCGTGCCGCTGCGCATCTCGCGGCTCGGCGAGGACGCCGGCTTCGTCACCGGTTACTACGAGCCGGTGCTCGATGGATCGCGGACCCAGACCGACGTCTACAACGTGCCGGTCTATCGCCGCCCGTCCAACCTGTTCGTGCGCGGCAAGACGCAGAATTCGGTCGGCCTGCCCAATGGCGGCGCGGTGTATCGCAAGATCGGCCGGCGCAAGCTCGTGCCCTATTACGACCGCGGCCAGATCGAGGACGGCGCGATCGCCGGCCGCGGGCTCGAGATCTGCTGGCTGAAGAGCCAGACCGATCTCCTGTTCGCGCAGATCCAGGGCTCGGCGCGGATCAAGCTCGAGGACGGCACCACGCTCCGCATCAATTACGATGCGCATAATGGTTATCCCTATACGCCGGTCGGACGCGTCCTGATCGACCGCGGCATCATCCCGAAGGATCAGATGTCGATGCAGAAGATCAGGGAGTGGATGGAGCAGAACCCCGACGGCGCCAACGACCTGCGGCGGCAGAACCGCTCCTACGTCTTCTTCCGCGAGGTCCCGCTGTCCGACAAGGACGAGGCCGTCGGCGCGCAGGGCGTGCCGCTGACGCCGGGCCGCTCGATCGCGGTCGACAAGGCGCTGCATGTCTACGGCACGCCGTTTTTCATCGCCGGCGAGCTGCCGATCGAATCCGAACAGTCGAAGACGCCGTTCCATCGGCTGATGATCGCGCAGGACACCGGATCGGCGATCGTCGGCCCGGCGCGCGCCGATCTTTATTTCGGTGCCGGCGCGGATGCCGGGAAGGTCTCGGGCCGGCTGCGGCACAACATGCAATTTGTCATGCTGGTGCCGAGGGGTCTCGATCCCGTGGCGCGTGGCCACAAGCTGCCCATCCCGGATGAGCGGCCCTCGGCCAAGATCGCAAAGCTGTTTCCGCAAACCGAGCCGCCGAAGGACAAGCCGGCGGCGAAGGCTGCGGATGTGCCGACCGCCGGCATCGCCAAAAGCGCGGCGAAAGACGCGGCCACCAGCGCCGCCAAGAACCCGGCCGCGAAGGATGTCGCGCCCGCAGCGCCGGCGGCAACGACCCCTGTCGCGCAGGCCGCACCTGTGGCAGAACCGGTGCCGTTGCCGGTCGCCCGGCCCGATATTCCGCAACCGGAGAAGCGGCGCTTCCGGCGCTATCGCCATCACCGCGATCAATGAAACGTCCCGCGCCGATCCCCGATCTGTCCGCTCTGCCGCGGCGCAAGCGCGCGCTGAGCGAAGAGGAGCGTGCGCTCTGGGAGAGCGTTGCAAAGCAGGTCAAGCCGCTGCGCAAGCGGCCCGCCGCCGCGAAGGCCCACGCCGTCGCCTCTGATCTGGCCGTCCATCACGGCACGGCCAAATCCATCCCGGTCAAGCCGGCGACAACGGTCAAGGCTGCGCCGGCGCAACGCCCGCACGTGCCGCCGCTGGCGCCGATCGGCCGCCGCGAACGTGCAAAGCTCTCGCGCGGCCGGCAGGAGATCGATGCGCGGCTCGATCTGCACGGCATGACGCAGATGCGCGCGCATCGCATGCTGTTCACCTTCCTGCAGCGCGCGCACAGCGACGGGCTCACTTTCGTGCTCGTCATCACCGGCAAGGGCAAGGTCGGTGGTCTCGATTCCGAACGCGGCGTGCTGCGCCGCCAGGTTCCGGAATGGCTCAGCCTGCCGGAATTCCGCTCGCTGGTCGTCGGCTTCGAGGAAGCGCATATCGGCCATGGCGGCGAGGGCGCGCTTTACGTGCGTGTCCGGCGCGCGCGCTGAGCATGATCAACGAAAACGTTAGAACGGCCTGACGATCCCGACGCGCGGGATCAGCGTCACGATCCAGCCGAGGATTGTGGTCTTGCTATCGTCTGACGGGATCACCGGCACATCCTTCGATGCCGGCAGCATCCTGGTCGCATGCAGCATCAGGAACATGCAGACCGCCCAGTTCGAGATCCAACGCGAATAGTCGAACACGGTCACGAACATCACGAAATAGCCGGCGCTGATCACAACGAGCGCTCCGAGCACGATCCGGCGATGCAGCTCACTCGCGAGCGCGCCGATCAGTCGCGCGAAATAGCGCCATAGCGGCGTGTGCAGCCAGATCAGCAGCGCAAACACCGGGACGCCCAGGATGTTCGATGGCATGCGCGCCCAGGTGTCGGCGAACTCCTTCGACAGCGGCTGGTACCAGATGTAGCCGAACTGAAGCAGGTCGGTGCGTGCCGGATCGGCCATCCGGCTCTGCAGATGACGGATGAATTCGTCATAGGGCACGTCGACCGTGCCAGCGAATTGCGCGACCAGGAACAGGATGCCGACCGCGGCGAGCGCCGCGATGCCGAAGACGGCGTTCCGCGGCGTCACGCCTTGCACCAGATAAAAGCGCAGCACCACGATCGCCGCGATGGTCGGCACATACATCAGGACGAAGATATGATGGACCAGGATCAGAAGGATCGAGAACAGCGCGGCAATCAGCACATACACCACTGAGCGCGCCGGGATCAGCAGCAGCACGATCGTCAGCGCACAGCCATAGATGTCGAAATGGCCGAGCGTGTGCATGAAGTTCTTCAGGAAGAACGGTGAGCCCGCGATGAAGACAAACAACGGCCAATGCGCGTCGTTGAAGCCGAATGTGCGGCGGAACAGTTTGATGAACAGTCCGAGCGTCAGCAGCCAGATCGCGCCGGCCAGCGCGAACACCAGCCATACGGGCACCTTGTCGGTGAACAGCGACACGATCGCCCCGACCAGCGCGCGCTTGGTGAAGCCGTAATGATAGTCGACGAGCAAGTGGATGTAGGGAACGAAGGGCGGCAGCGCGATCTTGTGCAGGAACACGCCGACCAGCACGGCCACATTGACGGCCAGCATCAGGCGCCAGGGGTTTTGCCACACCCGCAGATTCATCGATCGCCCACTCTCGTCGTCCCGGGCAAGCGAAGCGCGACCCGGGACCCATAACCACCGAAGGCAGTTCTAGAAGGAATGTCGGCCCGAGTCTTTGTCACCGCGGACTGTCGGGGTTATGGGTCCCGGCTTTCGCCGGGACGACTACGGTGGCCGCCTACAAAATAAACCGGCTCAGATCGGCGTTCTTGGCGAGGTCGCCGACATGCTTGGTGACGTAGTCGGCGTCGACCTGGATGGTCTCGCCGTGGCGATCGGGCGCGGTGAAGGAGATCTCGTCCAGCACCCGCTCCATCACGGTCTGCAGCCGCCTTGCGCCGATGTTCTCGACCGTGGAATTCACCGCCACGGCGACATCGGCCAGCGCGTCGATGGCGTTGTCGGTGATGTCGAGCGTGACGCCCTCGGTCTTCATCAGCGCGACATATTGCTTGATCAGCGACGCCTCCGGCTCGGTCAGGATCCGGCGCATGTCGTCGCGGGTCAACGCCTGCAGCTCGACGCGGATCGGCAGGCGGCCCTGCAGCTCCGGCAAAAGGTCCGACGGCTTGGCGATGTGGAACGCGCCCGAGGCGATGAACAGGATGTGGTCGGTCTTGACGGCGCCGTGCTTGGTCGAAACCGTGGTGCCCTCGATCAGCGGCAGCAGGTCGCGCTGCACGCCCTCGCGGGAGACGTCGCCGCCGGCGCGGTTCTCGCGCACGCAGATCTTGTCGATCTCGTCGAGGAACACGATGCCGTTGTTCTCGACCGCGTTGATCGCCTCCTGCACCAGCTGATCGGTGTCGAGCAGCTTGTCGGATTCCTCGTTGACGAGGATTTCGTGCGAGCCCTCCACCGTCAGGCGGCGCGTCTTGCTGCGTCCGCCCATCTTGCCGAAGATGTCGCCGAGCGAGATCGCGCCCATCTGGGCGCCGGGCATGCCGGGGATTTCGAACATCGGCATGCCGCTGCCGCCCGACTGCGTCTCGATCTCGATCTCCTTGTCGTTGAGCTCGCCGGCGCGCAGCTTCTTGCGGAACGACTCGCGCGTCGCCGGGCTCGATCCCGGGCCGACCAGCGCGTCCAGCACGCGTTCCTCGGCGGCAAGCTGGGCGCGGGCCTGAACGTCCTTGCGCTTGCGCTCGCGGGTCTGCGCGATCGCGACCTCGACGAGGTCGCGGACGATCTGCTCGACGTCGCGGCCGACATAGCCGACCTCGGTGAACTTGGTGGCCTCGACCTTGAGGAACGGCGCGCCGGCGAGCTTGGCCAGCCGCCGCGCGATCTCGGTCTTGCCGACGCCGGTCGGCCCGATCATCAGGATGTTCTTGGGCAGAACCTCCTCGCGCAGGGAACCGGCGAGCTGCAGCCGCCGCCAGCGGTTGCGCAGCGCGATCGAGACGGCGCGCTTGGCGTCGGTCTGGCCGACGATGAAGCGGTCGAGTTCAGAAACGATTTCACGGGGAGAGAAGTGAGTCATTGGCTCTAGCTAGGTTGGAATCGCGGTCTCGGCAAGCGGCAGTCCTCCAAGGCATGATCCCCTAAAGGATCGGCGGCCCAGCCTGCCACTGCCGGATCGCCTCGAACGGGTGGATCAGCATGATGATGTTCAGTGTCAGATTGTCGCGAATGTGAAGCAGCAACACGGTTTCGAACAAAACGCCGAGCGCGACGGTCGCGGCGATCGGCAGCTTGCGCGCCAACAGGAAGCCGATAACCATCGCGAGCGTGTCCGACACCGAATTGACAATCGTGTCGCCGTAATAGTCGAGAGAGATCGTGCCGGCGCGGTAGCGCTCGATGATCCAGTTGGAGTTTTCGACGAGCTCCCAGCTGCCTTCGATCAGCATCGCGACAATCAGCCGCCCGGGCCAGGCGAGCCGCGGCAGCAGGAGGAAGGTCAGGCCATAGAACAGCAGGCCATGCAGCACATGCGACAGCGTGTACCAATCGGCGATGTGCTGCGAGTTCTCCGAGCTCTGAACCGTACCATGCCAGAGCTTGACATAGCCGCAGGCACAGATCGGCAAACGGCCCATCGCATAAAGCAGCGCCGCCTGCAGCACGAGCAGCGCTGCCGCGATCGCCAGCCAATGCCACGCTGAAACGCCGGTGACAGGCTTGTGCGCGATCGTCATGCGTCGCGCGCCATCAGCAGCGCCGGCCCGTCCGGCGTATCGACCATGCCCATCCTCTGAAAACCCGCCTTCTCATAGGCGCGGATCGCGCGCGCATTGGCCGGATCGGGATCGGTGACGATGCGTGGCGCGCCTTGTGCCAGCCGGTCGTCGACAAAGGCGCGGATCAGCGCCGAGCCGTGGCCACCGGCCATCATGTTGGGCTCGCCGATAAAGAGATCGATCCCGCGCGTGCCCTCGGGCTGGAGCCCGAAGCCGGAATTCCACGCCGTCAGGTCGTAGCACTGGATGTAGCCCAAATCGGACGCATCGGTTGCGACGATGAACTGGTCCATGGCCGGCTCGTGGAGGTCGCCGCTGACCAGCGCATATTGCTCGGCCGGATCGCCCCACCATTCCCGGACATGCGGCAACGCCAGCCACTGCTTGATCTGCGGCAGGTCGGTCGGCGTCATCGGGCGGAAATGATAGGGGCTGGCCATGCTCAGCCGCCGATCGTCTCGATCGTCACGTTCCGGTTGGTGTAGACGCAGATATCGGCGGCGATATCCAGCGCGCGGCGGACGATGGTCTCGGCGTCCTTGTCGGTATCGACCAGCGCGCGGGCTGCGGCGAGGGCGTAATTGCCGCCGGAACCGATCGCCATGACCCCGGACTCGGGCTCCAAAACGTCGCCGGTGCCGGTCAGCACCAGGGAAACGTCCTTGTCGGCCACGATCATCATGGCCTCCAGCCGCCGCAGGTAGCGGTCGGTCCGCCAGTCCTTGGCGAGCTCGACGGCCGCCCGGGTCAGCTGCCCCGGATATTGCTCCAGCTTGCTTTCCAGCCGCTCGAACAGGGTGAAGGCGTCGGCGGTGGCGCCGGCAAAGCCGCCGATCACGTCGCCCTTGCCGATCCGGCGGACCTTCCTGGCATTGGCCTTGATCACGGTCTGGCCGATCGAGACCTGCCCGTCGCCGCCGATCACCACCTTGCCGCCCTTGCGGACCGTGCAGATCGTGGTGCCATGCCAGACCGGCAGCTCATTTGGGGATGCTTGCATAGGTTACCTCTCTTCCGGGCAGATTTAGGCGGTCGGGCAGGGGGTTACAATCGGGGGATTTTGGAGCGTTTTCGAGCGAAGTGGGTACCGGTTCGCGTGAAGGAAACGCGTCACAACTAAATCGACAAGGAATTCCGGTCACCATGGCCGCAAGTTGGGGCGTTTCGAGGTCATCCCGCAGTAGCGAAGGTGACATCAGCCTGTTAAAAGACCGGCGTTTTCGGCACGGGAAAGCTTAATCTTCATGCGCACCGCAACCATCAAGCGCAAGACCAAGGAGACCGACATCGAGGTGACGGTCAACCTCGACGGAGCAGGCGTATCCACGGTTTCGACCGGGATCGGCTTCTTCGACCATATGCTCGACCTCCTGGCCCGGCATTCGCGCATCGACATCACGGTGAAGGCGGATGGCGATCTCCATGTCGATTACCACCACACCACTGAAGACGTCGGGATCGCGCTCGGACAGGCCGTGAAGCAGGCGCTCGGCAACATGGCCGGCATCACCCGCTACGCCTCGATCCACATGCCGATGGACGAGACGCTGTCGCGCGTCGTGATCGACATTTCCGGCCGCCCCGTGCTGGTGTTCAAGGCCGAATTCCCGCGCGACAAGATCGGCGAGTTCGACACCGAGCTGGTGCGCGAGTGGTTCAACGCCTTCGCGATGAACGCCGGCGTGACTCTGCACGTCGAGACCCTATATGGCGAGAATAGCCATCATATCGCCGAATCCTGTTTCAAGGGTCTGGCGAGGGCGCTACGGACGGCAATTGCGATCGATCCGCGTGCCCAGGGCGAAGTGCCCTCGACCAAGGGTCAGCTCGGCGGCTGATCTCTGGAGCATGATCCGGAAGAGTAGATGCCGGTTTTCCGAAAGATCATGCTTTAAACAAGAGTCCATCCTCGGCGGAGCGTTCGATGCCGGTCTATACAGTGCATGCCCCCGTGGCCAACGGCGCCGATCTTGCGGCGGCCGACAAGTTCGTCTTCGTGCGCGACGGCTTCCATTTCTGGGCCGCGGTTGCGGGCGTGATCTGGCTGGCCTGGCATCGGCTCTGGCTCGCGCTGATCGGCTGGCTCGTTCTTACTTTCGTGATCGATTACGCGCTGACGAAGCTTGGCGTCGGCCGCAGCGCGATCTTCTTCGTCGACCTGGTGCTGATGGTGTTGCTCGGGCTCGAAGCGGCGAGCTTGCAACGCTGGACGCTGTCGCGGCGCAAATGGCGCCAGATCGACATCGTCGTGGGCGACGACGTGGAGGCCGCCGAGCGCCGTTTCTTCGCGCGCTGGACCGCGCGGCATCGCGGCGCCGTCAACGACCAGCGGTCGGTTGATCGCGGCGCGCCGCCGCCGACCCGCGACGTTCCGGGTCAGTCATTCTCAAAACCCCCGTCGATGCCGCAGGGCGGCATCATCGGATTGTTTCCAGAGCCAGGAGGATCGCGATGACCGTTGCAATCATCGATTACGGCTCCGGCAATCTGCATTCGGCGGCCAAGGCCTTCGAGCGCGCCGCGCGCAGCATGGAGGATCCGCAAGCCATCAAGGTGACGCGCGATCCCGACGCGGTATATCGCGCCGATCGCATCGTGCTGCCCGGTGTCGGCGCGTTCGCCGATTGCCGCCGCGGCGTCGACGCGGTCGACGGCATGCTGGAAGCGCTCACCGAGGCGGTGCGGGTCAAGGCGCGGCCGTTCTTCGGCATCTGCGTCGGCATGCAGCTGATGGCGACGCGCGGCAAGGAGCATGTGATCACCGAGGGCTTCAACTGGATCGGCGGCGATGTCGAGAAGATCGAGCCGCGCGATGAGAGCCTGAAAGTCCCGCATATGGGCTGGAACACGCTCGACATGGTGCGCGAGCATCCGGTGCTGGAGCGGCTGCCGCTCGGGCCGAAGGGACGTCACGCCTATTTCGTGCACTCCTATCACCTCAACGCCGCCAATGAGGCGGACGTGCTGGCGCGCGCCGACTATGGCGGGCCGGTGACCGCGATCGTCGGCAAGGACACCGCGATCGGCACCCAGTTTCACCCCGAGAAGAGCCAGCGCTTCGGCCTCGCTTTGATCGCCAATTTCTTGAAGTGGAAGCCGTGATTCTCTTTCCAGCGATTGATCTGAAGAATGGCCAGTGCGTGCGCCTCGAGCAGGGCGACATGGCCCGCGCCACCGTGTTCAATCTCGATCCGGCGGCGCAGGCGGCGAGCTTCGCCGCGCAGGGCTTCGAATATCTCCACGTCGTCGATCTCGACGGCGCCTTCGCCGGCAAGCCGATGAATGCGCATGCGGTCGAGGCGATGCTGAAGGCCGTCACCATGCCGGTGCAGCTCGGCGGCGGCATCCGCGACCTCAAGACCATCGCGGCCTGGCTCGACAAGGGCATCACGCGCGTCATCATCGGTACCGCCGCAGTGCGCGATCCCGAGCTGGTGAAGGACGCGGCGAAGACATTCCCAGGTCGCGTCGCCGTGGGCCTCGATGCGCGCGACGGCAAGGTCGCGGTCGAAGGCTGGGCCGAGACCTCGCATGTGACCGCGCTCGAGATCGCGCAGCGCTTCGAGGATGCCGGCGTGGCCGCGATCATCTTCACCGACATCGCCCGCGACGGCCTGCTCAAGGGCCTCAACCTCGACGCCACCATCGCGCTCGCCGACCGCATCTCGATTCCAGTGATTGCCTCCGGCGGCTTTGCCTCGATCGACGACGTCAAGGCGCTGCTGGAGCCGCGTGCGAAGAAGCTGGCCGGTGCGATCGTCGGCCGTGCGCTCTATGACGGACGGCTCGATCCGGCCGCTGCCCTTCAGCTGATCCGCGGCGCGTAGGAGGAGATCATGTTCAAGGTTCGCGTGATCCCCTGCCTCGACGTCAAGGACGGCCGCGTGGTCAAGGGCGTCAACTTCGTCGATCTGCGCGACGCCGGTGATCCGGTCGAGGCCGCGATCGCCTATGACGCCGCCGGCGCCGACGAGCTCACCTTCCTCGACATCACCGCCACCCATGAAAACCGCGGCATCATGCTGGATGTGGTGCGGCGGACGGCGGAGGCCTGCTTCATGCCGCTGACCGTGGGCGGCGGCGTCCGCACCGTCGACGACATCAAGACCCTGCTGCGCTCCGGCGCCGACAAGGTCTCGATCAATTCGGCGGCCGTCAGCCGGCGCGAATTCGTCAAGGAAGCGGCCGAGAAATACGGCGAGCAATGCATCGTGGTCGCGATCGACGCCAAGCGGGTCAAGCGCGCCGGCGGCTCGGACCGCTGGGAGATCTTCACCCATGGTGGACGGAATGCCACCGGGATCGACGCCATCGAATATGCCCAGGAGGTCGTCGCGCTCGGCGCCGGCGAAATCCTGCTGACCTCGATGGACCGGGACGGTACCAGGCAGGGCTTTGACCTGCCGCTGACCCGGGCGATCGCGGACAGTGTCCCCGTACCGGTCATCGCGTCCGGTGGTGTCGGCAATCTCGACCACCTGGTCGACGGCGTCCGCGAGGGTCACGCCACCGGCGTGCTGGCCGCGTCGATCTTCCACTTCGGGGAATTCACCATCCGCCAGGCTAAGGATCACATGGTGCGCGCCGGCCTGCCGATGCGGCTCGATCCCTAGCGTGAGCGTGGTCAGGAAAAGTGGAGACCGGTTTTCCGTGAAGACCACGCTCAAACAGGGAGAGCTGGGACTCCTTGTCACAAAAATGCTAAGTCCCCACCTAAAGGATGGCACCCGTGCGGTGCCGCTGTGCATGCTTGAGTTGAGTTGATGTCGCGTTTCACGGTCCACGATCTGGCCGCCACCATCGACGCCCGCGCTGCAACGGGCGGTGAGGCGTCCTACACCCGCAAGCTGCTCGACAAGGGCGCGGAGCATTGCGCCAAGAAATTGGGCGAGGAAGCGGTCGAGACCGTGATCGCCGCGGTCGAGAATGACCGCGATCACCTCATCGCGGAAAGTGCCGATCTCGTGTTTCACCTGCTGGTTCTGTTGAAATCCTGCGGCGTGAAGCTGGAGGATGTCGAGGCCGCGCTGGAGAAGCGGACCTCGATGTCGGGACTGGAAGAGAAGGCGTCGCGCAAGCGCGACTAGCGCAAATGATCGAGCGCATCGAGAGGGGCGGCCTCATGGACATCCGGGCACCAGATCAGCAGTACAACCCCTACCGCATCTTCACGCGCCAGCAATGGTCGCATCTGCGTGACGATACGCCGATGACGCTCGAGCCGGGCGAGTTCGACCGCCTGCGTTCGATGCACGACCGCCTCGATTTGCAGGAGGTCGAGGACATCTACCTGCCGCTGTCGCGGCTGCTTTCGATCTATGTCGATGCGACCCAGCGGCTGTATTACTCGCAGCGCCAGTTCCTCAACATCCGCGACCGCAAGATGCCCTACATCGTCGGCGTCGCCGGATCCGTCGCGGTCGGCAAGTCGACCACGGCACGCGTGCTGCAGGCGCTGCTGGCGCGCTGGTCGCCGCGGCCGAAGGTCGATCTGATCACGACCGACGGTTTCCTGTTTCCGAATGCCGTGCTCGAGCGGCAGGGCATCATGCAGAAGAAGGGCTTCCCGGAAAGCTATGACCTGCCGACGCTGCTGTCGTTCCTCAGCGACATCAAAGCGGGGCGGCGCCGCGTGCGCGCGCCGGTCTATTCGCATCTGACCTACGACATCGTGCCGAACAAATGGGTCGAGATCGACCAGCCTGACATCCTGATCGTCGAGGGCGTCAACGTGCTGCAGACCGGGCGGCTGCCGCGCGACGGCAAGGCGGTGCCGTTCGTTTCCGACTTCTTCGATTTCTCGGTCTATATCGACGCCGACGAGGCCGTGCTGCGGGAGTGGTACATCAAGCGCTTCCTGGCGCTGCGCGACACCGCGTTCACCGATCCGAGGTCCTACTTCCACCGCTATGCGCCGCTGTCGGACGAGGAAGCAACGGCGACCGCGATCGCGATCTGGGAGCGCACCAACCTCGCCAATCTCGAGGACAACATCCTGCCGACCCGCCCGCGCGCGACGCTGATCCTGAAGAAGGGCGCCGACCACGTGGTGCAATCGGTCGCGCTGCGCCGGCTGTAGTCGGCACCGCATCCCGGCGAACGCGCCACATCACAGCTGTCGTCCCTGCGAAAGCAGGGACCCATAGCCACAGGTGTCTGTGATTCGCAGGGCTGTGGCCCCAGCGGGCGCAAAACTGGCTTCGGTGGTTATGGGTCCCGGCCTTCGCCGGGACGACGCGGAATTTTTCGCTGCTACGCCGCGATATGCCGCGCGGCGGCGAGGCCCGCGAGCGCTTCTTCCAGCTTCTCGCGGTCGAGCGGCTTGATCAGGAAACCGTCCATGCCGGCTTCGAAGCAGGCATAGCGGTCTTCCACCAGCGTATTTGCCGTCAGTGCCAGGATCGGGGTCCGGCGGACGGATTGCGCCGCTTCATGGGCGCGGATCTGCTTGGTGGTCTCGATGCCGTTGAGGCGCGGCATCTGGATGTCCATCAGCACGAGATCATAGGGCGTGCCGGCTGAGGTCGCCGACAGCCAGGACTCCATCGCCTGCTCGCCATTGGTGGTGATGACCACGTTGTGACCGAGCCGGGAGAGCAGCGAGCGCATCAACAGCGCGTTGATCTCGTTGTCTTCGGCAACCAGGATCGACAGCCCCTTGTCCGGCAACACGGATGCTGGCGCAGTGGGCGCGGACTCGGCGGCCGCCTCGATCGCAAGGCTCGGCGCGGCGATTTCCGGCGATGCGGTCAGCCGTGCGGCGAGCGACGACGCACGCAGCGGCTTCACCAGGTAACCGGTGAACATGGCTGACTCGGAGGCCGAAAGGTCCTGCCGCGTCGCCGGCGTGAACATCACGATGCGATGGGTTGCATGGATGCGGGCGGCGTCGGCAAACGCCTCCATCGCCGGCGTGCCGAGCGTGTGGTCGATCAGCACCGCGTGCCAGCTCCGCTCCGGCAGCAGCGCCTCGGCGACATTGGCATCCGATACGATGCAGGTCTGCGCACCCCAGCGCTGCAACCGCCGCGAGATCAGCGAGACCTCGATGCTGTGCGGCGCCACCAGCATGATCGACTGGCCCGTCAAATCGGGCGCGGCGAAGCTGTTGGCCTCGCCGGTATCGGCCGCGACGAGCGGGATCGACACCTCGAAGGTCGAGCCTGCGCCCGGCGTGCTTGCGAGCGTGATGCGGCCGCCCATCCGCTTGACGATGCGGTCGCTGATCGAGAGGCCGAGGCCGGTGCCGCCATAGCTGCGCGCGATCCGATCGTCGGCCTGCTCGAACTCCCGGAAAATACGCTGCTGCGCTTCCGGCGCGATGCCGATGCCGGTGTCGCGAACCAGGAAGCTGATTTCGTTCGGCCAGATGCCGGGCTCGACGATCAGCGCCACGCCACCGGTCGCGGTGAACTTGATGGCGTTGCCGGCGAGATTGAGCAGCACCTGACGCAGCCGCGCGGCGTCGCCGGTCACCTGCATCGGCAGCCGTTCGTCGACATAGGCGGCGATCTCGATGCCCTTGGTCTGCGCGCGCGGCGCCAGCAGCTCGGTGATGTCCTCGATCAGGCCGGACAGCGCGAAGGCGCGGTGTTCGAGATCGATCTTGCCTGCCTCGATCTTGGAATAATCGAGCAGCTCCTCGATCAGCGCGAGCAGCGCGTCGCCGGACGTCTTGACCGCCTTGACGTAGGTCATCTGCTCCGGCGTCAGCTGCGTATCCATCAGCAATCCGCTCATGCCGATGATGCCGTTCAGCGGGGTGCGGATCTCGTGGCTCGCCATCGCAAGGAAGCGCGACTTGGCGCGGTTGGCGGCGTCGGCCTGATCGCGCGCTTCGGCGAGCGCGTGCTCGCTCTCGGTGCGGTCGGTGACGTCGCGGCCGACGCTCTGCATCTCCGCCGGCGCGCCGGCATCGTTGCGCACGAGGCCTTCACGCCAGGCGATCCAGCGCGGCCCGAGCGGTCCCTCGATCTTCTGGTCGTAGACCCGCGTGCCGTTGGATTCGAGCGCGGTGTCGCCTTGTTCAAGCACCTTCAGCGTTGCGGTGCTGCCGATCAATTCGCTGCGGGAAATCTGCGCCAGCTCGCAATAGGCATCGTTGGCATAGGTGATGAGCCCGTTGAGGTCGCGCAGTACGATCAAATCGTCCTGCGCCTCGAACAGGGTGGAGGCGCGCTGCTCGGCCTCCTGCAGTTCCCAGTTGCGGTCGGCCATCGCTTCATTGTGCATGGCGATGGTGCGCAGCCGCTTGCGCATCAGCCGCAGCCGGATGCCGAGCGTCACGATCCAAAGGCAGGCGAGCGCGAACAGGAAGCTGACCCCGATCGCGAATGCATTGGGATCGTAGCCGCTCTGTTGCGAGAGCGCGCCCGAAATGAACCCGAAGGCGCTCCCGAACGCGACGGAGAAGATCGTGAACGAACGGACGATCGTCGCGACCCAGGAATGGCGCCGGAGGAAGCGGCGAAGGCGCAACTTGATCCGGAAGAAACGCCCCATCAATGGTGACCCTGAAACAGCTTGATCTGGCGCTGACGATGCGTCGGCCAGCTTGCAAAGTGCTTGAAATTGGTGGCCATTTCGCGCTGCCCTCAGAACAAGGTTAGCGGGGGGTTAACTCTGCCATGACCCGGTTCGGAACGCGCGCGTCAGGCGCGGGCGATGCGGCTTCGAGGCGGCGGTGTCCGCCGCGGGCGCTGACGATCAGGGCCGCGGCATCGCGCACCGAGAACGTCTTCGACTGCACGAAGACACGGTAGTCGGACGGACCGTCATCATGCGTCAGATAGATGACGGGGCCGGTTGCCGAGGCGTCGCTGGAAATCCCGATCAGCTGCGCCGCCGCGCTGCGCTCGCAGGCGCCGGCCTCGGCATCGTCGATGTCGTCGATCACGGTGAAGTCGGCGGCGTCGGCGCTGTCGGCGATCTGGACCCGAACGGTGGCCTGGCCGGGGTCGTCAGTGAAGCTGACGTGAAGCTGCGCCAGCCAGGGGATCGATGCGATCTGCATCGTGGCGCCACCCACCTCGATGCAGGGCCGCGGGCCCGGCAGGAACTCGGCGCGGGCAAGGACCGCGGCCACGGCAAGGGGGACCACCGAGGTCAAAATCTTCAAACGCAACATGACACAACTCGCTCGACCCAAGCTTGCCGCCGATCGCGGTGCTTATGGTTTGCGGAGCGTAAACAAAACTCGTTACCGCCGCGTTGACGCGGGGCATTGCGGCACGAATCGGGACAGGGCTTCAGTTAGGTCAGGCGGCGCGGCGCAAATCGTCGGCCAATGCACGATAGGACAGCGCTTCGGCGAGGTGCAGCCGGCCGATCGTGTCGGCGCCGTCGAGATCGGCAAGCGTGCGCGCCACCCGCAGCACGCGGTGATAGCCGCGCGCGGTGAGGTGCATGGTGTCGGCGGCCTCGCGCAGCAGCTTCTGTCCATGCGCGTCGGGCTGCGCGATGGTCTCCAGCAGCGAGCTCGGCGCTTCCGCATTGGTGCGGACATGCGGCATGCCGGCCGCCGCATAGCGCGCGAGCTGGATGTCGCGCGCGGCCGCGACGCGGGCGGCAACCTCGGCCGAGCCCTCCGCCGGCGGCGGCAGGATCAGATCGGCCGCGGTCACGGCGGGCACCTCGATCCGCAGATCGATGCGATCCATCAGCGGGCCGGAGATCCGCATCTGGTAGTCGGCGGTGCAGCGGTCGAGCCGGCCGCGCTTGCAGGAATAGCCGGGTTCATAGGCATGGCCGCAGCGGCACGGGTTCATGGCCGCGACCAGCATGAAGCGCGCCGGATAGGTGACGCGGTGGTTGGCCCTGCTCACCGAAACCTCGCCGTTCTCCAGCGGCTGGCGCAGCGAATCCAGCACGCGCGGATCGAACTCCGGCAGTTCGTCGAGGAACAGCACGCCCTGGTGCGCGAGCGAGATCTCGCCGGGCTTGGCGCGCATGCCGCCGCCGGTCAGCGCGGCCATGCTGGCGGAATGATGCGGGCTGCGGAACGGGCGTCGCGCGGTCAAGGCGCCGTCGCGGATCTCGCCGGCAACCGAGGCGATCATCGAGACTTCGAGCAGCTCCGACGGCGACAGCGGCGGCAGGATCGAGGGCAGTCGCGCCGCCAGCATCGATTTGCCGGCGCCGGGCGATCCGATCATCAACAGATGATGACCGCCGGCGGCGGCGATCTCAAGCGCGCGTTTCGCGCTCTCCTGGCCCTTGATGTCGCGCAGGTCCAGAAGCGTTTCCTCGCGCGCCTCGTTCTGGTCTTGCACCTTCGGCTGCGGGCGCGACAGCACCTGCGTGCCCTTGAAGTGGTTGGCGATCTGGATCAGCGAGTGTGCCGCGATGATCTGGATGTCCGGACTGGCCCAGGCGGCTTCCGAGCCGCAGGCGGCCGGGCAGATCAATCCCTCGTCGCGCGAATTGGCGCCGATTGCCGCGGGCAGCACACCCGCCACCGGCGCGAGCGAGCCGTCGAGCCCGAGCTCGCCGAGCACGGTGAAGCCGTTCAGCGCATCCGGCGGGATCGCGCCGATCGCCGCCATCAGGCCGAGCGCGATCGGCAGGTCGTAATGGCTGCCCTCCTTGGGCAGGTCGGCCGGTGCGAGGTTGACGGTGATGCGGCGGGCGGGAAGCGCGAGGCCGGAGGCGATCAGCGCCGAACGCACGCGTTCGCGGGCTTCCGACACCGCCTTGTCGGGCAGGCCGACGATCGCGAACGCCGGCAATCCCGGCGCGACCTGCACCTGCACGTCGACCGCGCGGGCCTCGATCCCCTCGAATGCGACGGTGGAAACGCGTTGGACCATGCTGCCCCTATCTTCCGCAATCGAGGGTAGCGGAACCGGGCGACGAGCGCAAGAACATTACAGGAACATTCGGGTCGGCTGGCTCGGCTCGTCCGGTACCAAGTCACCACGCGGCGCATCCGCTTCGGGCCGGTGCGGAAGCGTTAGGCGTCGCTCGCGATGACGCGCGCTTCGCGCGATCGAACACAGCTCGCGCCGTCGACAACTGCAGGAATCATTCTCAAGAATCATTCCAGCACGACGAGCATCGCGCGCTTATTGTCGCAGCGCGTCGTCGATTTCCTTGCTGTTTCAGCGATCGCACACGGATCGCGCGCGCAGTCTCGATCTATTCCAACTGCCGAGGTCTGTACTCGCGAGCCCCGCGCTGTAGAGCCGGATCACAAATCCATCCAGGCTGATATCAGGGGCGCCTTCGCGTGATCGATCGACTTGCTTCGCATTCCACCTATCAACATCCAGCGCTGCGAACGATCGGTCTATGTACCGCCGCCGTCCTTGCCGCAGGAGTCACGATCGAACGTGCTGACGCGCAATCGGAACTACCGCCGGTGAGCGTGGACGCGCCTCAGCAGCGCGCGATCACTACGAACGCAGAACCGGTTCGTCGTCCGGTGACCGCACGCACGAGCCGCGCCAACCGCGCGGCTCGATCCCAGCAGGCGACGCCGCCAGCGGCGGCACGATCCGGTGCCGGCGCCGGCGAGCGCGCCGGCGGTCCGGTGGTCGGGTTCGTTGCCACGCGTTCGGGCACGGCGACCAAGACCGACACGCCGCTGATCGAAATCCCGCAATCGATCTCGGTCGTCACCACGGAGCAGATCAGGAACCAGGGTGCGGAATCGGTGGGCGCGGCATTGCGCTACACCGCAGGCGTCAGCGGTGACGTGAATGGCGGCTCGGACACCCGCTTCGGCGGTCTGCAGATCCGCGGCTTCGACATGACGATGCCGGGCCTCTATCTCGACGGCTTGTGGCTGCCGAGCAGCAACTATGTGCACTTCCTCGGGCTCGATCCGTACGGGGCCGAGCGCCTCGAGGTCCTGAAGGGGCCGTCCTCGGCGATGTTCGGCGGCAGCGGCACCGGCGGCATCCTCAACTATGTCAGCAAGCTGCCGACCGCGCGCGAGTTCGGGGAAGTGTCGCTGTCCGGCGGCAGCTTCAACCGCTATCAGGGCGAGTTCGATATCGGCGGCCGCGCCAACAAGGAAGGGACGGTGCTGTGGCGCCTGACCGGCGTCGCGCGCGATGGCGAGACCCAGGTCGACTACACCAAGGACAATCGCGTCTTCATCGCGCCCGCCGTCACCGTGAAGCCGAACGAGGACACCACGATCACCTTCCTCGCGAACTACCAGAAGGAACGCACCGGCTGGGGCCTGCAATTCCTGCCGCCGTCAGGCACCGTCTGGGCCAATAACGGCCGCTACATTCCGAACACGCGCTTCGTCGGCGAGCCCGGCTTCAACCAGTTCGACACCGAGCAATCCTCGGTCGGCTACATGCTGTCGCACGACTTCAACGAGGCGCTGACCTTCCGCCAAAACCTGCGCTATTCGTGGATGCACAACGAGCAGAAGAGCTTCTACGGCACCGGCTATGCATCGGCGGCCGACGAAGCCGCGGGCCTATTGTCGCGCGGCGGCGCCGGCGGCAGCTCGACGATCGATTCTTTTGCGGTGGACAACCAGCTGCAGGGCAAGTTTGTCACCGGCATGCTGAGCCACACGACGCTGTTCGGCGTCGATTACCGCAACACCTCGTTCCGCGACATGGCCTCCAGCTACAGCACCGGCAAGCTCAACGTCTTCGCGCCGGTCTATACCAACAGCTGGACGAACAACGGGCCGTATGACGACACCGGCATCAAGCAGTCGCAGGCCGGCCTCTATCTGCAGGACCAGATCAGGCTCGGCCGGCTGTCGTTCCTGCTTGGCGGGCGGCAGGATTTCGTCACCACCGACCTCGACAACAATCTCGCGAAGACGTCGACGTCGACAGACGCCTCGGCATTCACCGGCCGGGCCGCCGTCATGTACAATTTCGACAACGGCATCGCGCCCTATTTCAGCTATTCGGAATCATTCCTGCCGGTGCTGAGCATCAACGCCGCCGGCGAGCTGCTGAAGCCGGAAAGCGGTGTGCAGTACGAAGTCGGCGTCAAATACCAGCCGGTCGGCATCAATGCGCTGATCACGCTGGCCGCCTTCGACCTGACCCGATCCAACGTCGTTACCTACGCCCCGCCGTCCTATTTCGCGGAGCAGACCGGCGAGGTCAGGTCGCGCGGCATCGAGCTCGAAGGCACCGCGACGCTTGTCGAGGGCGTCAATATCCGCGGCGGCTACGCCTATGTCGACGCGGTCGTCACCAAGGATCCCGTCAATGTCGGCAAGGCACCGACCACGGTCCCGCTCAACCGCTTCTCGCTGTGGGGCGATTACACCGTTCAGGGTGGCCCGCTCGCCGGCGTCCAGTTCGGGGCCGGCGTCCGCTATGTCGGATCGACGTTCGGCGACGACGCCAACACCTTCAAGGTGGGGGCATCGACGGTCGTCGATGCGCTCGTCGCCTATACCAGGGACAATTATCGCCTCTCGCTCAACGTCACCAACCTCGCCGACAAGCGCTACGTGGCAGCCTGCTACGGCAACACCAGCTGCTTCTACGCGGAGGGTCGCAAGGCGATCGCGAAGCTGACCTATCGCTGGTGATCACCCCGAACAACCTGCTGAAATCCCCATGAGACCCATCTTCGGACGACTGCATCGCTGGGCGGGTCTTCTCACCGCGGCCTTCCTGTTCTTCTCGGGCGTCACCGGCGCGATCATCTCGTGGGACCATGAGATCGACGATGTGCTCAACAGGAAGCTGTTCGAGGTGACGAGCTCCGGACCGGCGATCCCGTCGGTCGAACTCGCCCGGCTGATCGAGCAGCGCGATCATCGCGCCCGCGTCGTCCACATGTTCATGACCGCGGAGAAAGGCGAGTCGCTGTGGTTCTTCGTGCTGCCGCGGATCGATCCGGCGACCGGCAAACGTTACACGCTCGACTACAACCAGGTCTTCCTGGATCCCAACACCGGCGCCGAGCTCGGACGCCGCTATTGGGGCGCGGTCTGGCCGGTGACCCGCGAAAACTTCGTCTCGTTCCTCTACAAACTGCACTACACGATGCATATCCCCGAATTCTGGGGCAGCGATCGCTGGGGCATGCGCTTCCTCGGCATCATCGCCGTCATCTGGACGATCGATTGTTTCGTCGGCTTTTACCTGACCCTGCCGTCGCGGCGGCGCGCAAGGGCGGAGCGGGCGTCGGCGATATCGGGCCCGCGCGGCAAGGGTTTCTGGACCCGCTGGGCGCCGGCCTGGAAGATCAAGACCTCAGGCAGCGCCTATCGAATCAATTTCGACATTCATCGTGCCTTCAGCCTGTGGACCTGGGCCTTGCTGTTCGTGATTGCATTCACGGCATTCTCGCTGAACCTCTATTTCGAGGTGTTCTCGCCGCTAATGAAGACCGTGTCCAACTACACGCCGACACCCTACGAGCAGCGGCCATACCGTCATCTCGACGATCCGATCGAGCCAAGGATGACCTATGCGGAGATCGCCGCGCGGGCCGCGGCCGACGGCAAGGCGCGCGGCTGGACCACGCCGATCGGTTCGATCAATTATGGTCCGGCCCACGGCGTCTATGCGGTCGCATTCTTCGAGCCGGGCGACGAACATGGCGCCGCTGGCGTCGGGCCGGCGCAGCTTTACTACGACAGCGAGGACGGCCGTCCGCTCGGCGAGCGGCTGCCATGGGTCGGCACCGCGGCCGACGTGTTCGCGCAGATGCAGTTTCCATTGCATTCCGGCCGGATCGCCGGCTTGCCCGGGCGCATCCTGATCTCGCTGATGGGATTGGTGGTTGCGGCGCTGTCGGCGACGGGCGTCGTGATCTGGTGGCGCAAACGTCGTGCGCGGATTGGCGCGCGAGAGACGATGCGCACACGCCCCGAGAGCCGCCTTGCGCCGGCGGAATAGGCCGGACACCCCGTGGGCTCCTTGCACCGGATGACAAATGCATTCGGGAGCGGCGGCGGCCGCTCCCGAGGTAGTCCGTCTTCGCAATCAGTCCGTCACAGGTTCATCTGCATCGGCTCTGGATAGTAGTGGAAGCCTTCGCCGACCTTGGCGACGTGGCCGTAGCCCGGCCAGGCGAAGTGATAGGACATCACGGCCGTCTTGTTCGCGGCCAGCATCTCCAGCAGCTTGACCCGCGAGTTCGCCGCCTGCTTCGGATCGGTGTCGTAGGAGAACTCCATCCGCGGACGCTCCAGCAGCAGCACCGCGTGATGCGAGAGGTCGCCGAGGAACGCGAAGGATTTGCCGCCCGAGCTCACCATGAAGATGGTGTGGCCCACGGTGTGGCCGGGCGCTGCGATTGCCGTCACGCCGGGCAGGAATTCCTGGCCGTCCTTGAAGAACACGATGCGGTCGCGCACCGGCAGCAGGTTCTTGCGGGCATGCACGATGAAATCCTTCAACGGGCTGCCCATCTTGCCTTCGTCGGTCCAGAACTCGAGATCGCTCTGCGCGATGTAGTATTGCGCATTCGGAAACAGCGGCTTGTCGTCGGCACCGACAATGCCGCCGATATGATCGATATGCGCGTGCGACAGCACGACGGCGTCGATGTCTTCCGGCTTGATGCCGGCTTCCTTCATGCTCTTCTGCTGTCGGCCGGTGGTCTTGCCGAACAGTTGCGAGGTGCCCATGCCGGTATCGAACAGGATCAATTTGTCGCCGGTGTTGACGATCGGCGAGTTCTGCTCGAGCACGACATTGTCGGGCGAGAGGAAGTTGTCGGAGAGCATCTTCTTCACCTCCTCCTTCGGCACACCGGTGAAAGTGCCGGAGGGATCGCCGAGCGGAAGCGGCCCGTCGGATACGACGGTCACTTCGGCTTCGCCGAGCATGAAGCGGTGCCAGTAGGGTGTCTGCGTGCCGAGCTTCGGCGCGCGTGCCTGTGCGGTGCCCCCGAGCAGGGTGCTGGCGCCGAGACCGGCACCGAGCGCGAGCAAGGATCGTCGTGAGACATTGAGCGTCATAACGTCTTCCTCCACATTTTTTATGATATTTCGCGTTGTTGCCCGCGCGTTGACCCGCCGCTTGACCTGACGCAGGCGAGCGGATGCTGCCCTCGCCCGCGCAAGCTGGCAAGAAGAATAAGGAGAACGCATGCGCGATCGAATGCTGGCTAAATTTCAGCCGGCTGTGCGGCGCACAAGGGAGGGTTATCTGGCGGCGCGCTTCTTCTCGATGGTATCCCAGATCATCGCCGCGACGTCGGGGCCATTGAGCCGTTGGATTGCGCGGATGCCGGTCGGCGAAGTGACGTTGATCTCGGTCAAATTGCCGTCGATCACGTCGAGGCCGACGAACATCAGACCAAGTTCGCGCAACGAGGGCCCAACGGTGGCGCAGATTTCGCGCTCGCGATCCGAGAGCTCGGTCGCCTTGGCCGCGCCGCCGCGCACCATGTTGGAGCGCAGATCGTCCGCCGCCGGCACGCGGTTGACGGCGCCGGCGAACTCGCCGTCGACCAGGATGATGCGCTTGTCGCCATGCTTCACCTCGGGGAGGAAGCGCTGGATCACCCAGGGCTCCTTGAACGTGACGGAGAACATGTCGAACAGCGAGCCGAAGTTCATGTCCTGCGGCATCACGCGGAACACGGCGGCGCCGCCATGGCCGTGCAACGGCTTCATGACGACGGCGCCATGCTGGTCGCGGAATGCGTTGATCTCGTCGAGATCGCGCGAGATCAGGGTTGGCGGCATCAGCTGCGGGAAGTTCATCACGAACAGCTTTTCCGGCGCGTTGCGCACGCTGGCCGGGTCGTTGACGACCAAGGTCTTCGGATGGATGCGCTCGAGCAAATGGGTCGAGGTGATGTAGGCGAGGTCGAACGGCGGATCCTGGCGCAGCAGCACGACGTCGAAGCCGTTGAGCGGCTCGCGCTTCGGCTCGCCCAGCGTGAAGTGATTGCCGACCTCGTCGCGCACGGTGAGAGGTTGCACCGGCGCCACCAGCTCCTCGCCGCGCAGCGACAGCTTGTCGGGCGTGTAGTAGGAAATGCCGTGGCCGCGCTTTTGCGCCTCGAGCAGCAGCGCAAACGTCGAATCGCCGCGGATATTGATGCGCGCGATGGGATCCATCTGGACGGCGATCTTCAATTTCATAAGCGTGTCCCGCGAGGTCTTGAGGTTAATTAGGGCTGGCGTCGAATGCCGCTAACAGATGGCGCGGCAGGCTCTTCGGCGCAATCAGCACGGCGTCGAATCTGAGATCAAATTCGGCATGTTCGGGATGCGCCATCAGCCAGGCCTGGGCGGCATTGATGATGCGCAGCTGCTGCCGTGGCGTCACCGCATAGGCGGCGTCGTCGAGGCTGGCACGGGCCTTGACCTCGACGAAGGCCAGCAAGTTGCGCCGGCGCACCACCAGGTCGATCTCGCCGAAGGGGGTACGGAAGCGTCGTGCCAGGATGCGATAGCCCTTGGCGATCAGAAGGGCTGCGGCGCGGCTCTCGGCCGAGATGCCGGTCCGGAACGCCGCGACGCGCTCCGGCGAGGCGCTGTCAGTCTTCGCCATTTCCGTCCCCGGTGGTCTTCGCAAGCTCGAGGGCGCGGGCATAGACCTCGCGGCGCGGTCGGCCCGACAGCTCGACCGCATGGGCGACCGCATCCTTGACGCTGCCGCGGGCGAGCTGCGCCCGCAGCAGATCGTCAAGTTTATCCTGGTCCATCACCCCGGCATCATCGGCCGGCGGTCCGATGACCAGCACGAACTCGCCGCGTGTTTCCAGCGCGTCCGCGCTTGCCGCCAGCTCGGCGACCGGCGCGCGCGTGATCTGCTCGTGCAGCTTGGTCAGCTCGCGGCAGATCGCGGCATCGCGGCCGGCCATGATCGCAGCGAGATCGCGCAGCGTGTCCTGTACGCGATTGCCCGATTCGAACATCACGAGCGTCGAATCGACCCTCGCCAGCTCGTTGAGCCGTGCCCGGCGCGCGTGCTCCTTCGCGGGCAAAAATCCCTCGAAGAAAAACCGGTCGGTCGGCAGGGCCGCGACCGACAGCGCCGTCAGCACCGACGATGGCCCCGGCACCGCGATGACGGCATGCCCGGCGGCGCAGACGTCGCGCACCAGCTTGAAGCCGGGATCGGAGATCAGCGGCGTGCCGGCGTCCGAGACCAGCGCGATCGCGGCGCCCTGCGCCAGCCGCTCCAGAATTTTGGGACGGGCCTGGACCGCGTTGTGCTCGTGGTAGAGCGCGAGCTCGGCGGCGATCGCGTAACGCTCGGTCAGCCGGCGGGTGATCCTTGTGTCCTCGCAGGCGATGACGTCGACACCGGCCAGCGTCTCCAGCGCGCGCAGGGTGATGTCGGCGAGATTTCCGATTGGGGTCGCGACCAGATGGAGCCCGGGTGCGGCCCTTGGCGCGGCCAATTGCTGGCCGCCGATCGAAAAGGTTCTGGCCGCAGCGCCTGTCGTGGCATCCGAATGGTGGAGGGAACTGGCTTTTGCGCGCATAATGCCAATCTAGAGCGTTTTCGAGCGAAGTGGGTACCGGTTCGCGTGAAGAAAACGCGTCAAACCGAGAATCTAGAGCCCCGTTCCGATTCAATCGGAACGGGATAAGCTCTAGAGGGATGGCAGCGCTTGCGCCACATCCGCAAACGGCGGTGACGGAACGCGGCCTGACGGGGGAAATGGAGGCCGCGGCAAGGGCGCCGCGGGGCCATAATCCTTTTGTTTTAGTTAACTATTCGCCGAGAATATGCCTGAATCCACCCGCCTCATCAGAGCCGGATGGAGTCCTGGCTGATCACGGTCGGCCAAGAGAAGAGAGACGATGGAAGGCCCGCATCACCGCAAGTCCCCGCCGTCGGGCACCACCCGGCGGACCGCGCTCGGCCTCCTCGTGGGCGCGCCGCTGCTGACGGCCTGTTCCGGCGTGCAGCAAAGCTTGAGCCAGTTTTCCAGCCCGCTCGGCGGCAACCAGGAAGGCGGTCCCGCCGGCCCGCAGCAGCAGCCGCAGGCGGTCGGCACCGGGCAGGTCAAGATCGGGCTGATCCTGCCGCTGTCGGCGTCCGGCAATGCCGGGCTTGCCGCCCAGTCGATGCGGAACGCGGCCGAAATGGCGCTGGCGGAATTTCAGAACCCGAACATCCAGCTCCTGATCAAGGACGATGGCGGCAGCCCGCAGGGCGCATCGCAGGGTGCCCAGCAGGCACTGTCCGAAGGCGCCGAGATCATTCTGGGACCGCTGTTCGCAGGCTCGGTGCCGGCCGTCGCGCAACTGACGCGGCCGCGCGGAACCTCGGTGATCGCGTTCTCCACCGATTCGAGCGTGGCCGGGCGCGGCGTCTATCTGCTGAGCTTCCTGCCGGAATCCGACATCAATCGCATCGTCGACTATTCCGCCGGGATCGGAAAGCGCTCGTTCGCCGCGATGGTGCCTGATAACGCCTATGGCAACGTGGTCGAGGCCGCGTTCAAGCAGGCGGTCGGCCGCAAGAACGGCCGCGTCGTCGCATTCGAGAAATATGGCGCCGATCGCGCGACGCCGGCGCGAACCGTGGCGCAGGCGCTCGGCCAGGCCGATGCGCTGCTGATCGCCGACGATGGTGATTCGGTCGTCGCGACCGCCGATGCCTTGACCGCGGCGGGCGCCAATCTGCGCAACATCCAGCTGCTCGGCACCGGGCTGTGGGACAATCCGCGGGCCTTCGCGAGCCCCGTCTTGCAGGGCGGCCTCTACGCCGCGCCCGATCCGTCCGGCTTCCGCAGCTTCGCCGGCCGCTACCGCAGCAAATATGGCGGCGAGCCGGTGCGCACTGCAACGCTTGCCTATGATGCGGTGGCGCTGATGGCGGCGCTCGCGCGCACGCAAGGCGCGCAGCGCTTTGCGCCGGAGACGCTGACCAATCCATCCGGCTTCGCCGGTATCGACGGTCTGTTCCGCTTCCGCTCCGACGGCACCAATGAGCGCGGCCTTGCGGTCATGAAGGTGGCTTCGGGCGGCGCTACTGCGGTTGCAGGTTCGCCGAAGAGTTTTGGGGCTTAATTTTCGTCAGGCGGCGGCCTGAAATCGCGCTAAAGCACCCGCCAGCTACTGTGCATGGGGTTGTTTTCGATATTTTGGCGCCGTGCAGCTAGGCCGCGAGATCCGCGACGACGGCGTCGAGCACCGGGAATCCCGACTTGGTCACGCGCAGCCGTCCGTCGGCATCGACGGCGATCGCGCCTTCCTCGCGCAGCATCGCGATCCGGTGCGGATCGAGCTGGCGGCCGGAGAGCTTCGCATAGCGCTTTGGATCGATCCCCTCGGCGAGCCGCAGCCCCATCAAGAGAAACTCGTCGGCGCGTTCTTCGCTGTTGAGGCTGTCATCGCTGACGACGCCATGGCCGCGCTCCTCGACGTTCAACAGCCAGGCCTCGGGGCGCCGCTCGGTTGCGGTCGCGTGCCTGACGCCATCGATGTCGAGCCTTCCATGTGCACCGGGGCCGATGCCGGCATATTCCTCACCGCGCCAGTAGACGAGGTTGTGCTTGCACTCGGCGCCGGCGCGGGCGTGATTGGAGATCTCGTAGGCCGGCAATCCCTCGCGGGCACAGACCTCCTGTGTCACGTCGTAGAGCGCGCGCGCGGTCGCTTCGTCCGGCGTCTGCAATTTGCCGGCGGCATGCAGCCCGAAGAACGGCGTGCCTTCCTCGATCGTGAGCTGATAGAGCGACAGATGCTCGGCCGCTTCCGAGATCGCCTGCTTCAGTTCATCGGCCCACATCCGCGGCGTCTGGTCGGGGCGGGCATAGATCAGATCGAACGAGTAACGGTCGAATGCAGAGCGCGCGATCGCGACCGCGTCGAGCGCCTCGCGCGCGGTGTGCAGGCGGCCCAGTGCCTTCAGCGAGGCGTCATCGAGCGCCTGCACGCCGAGCGAGACGCGGTTGACGCCGGCTGCGCGATAGCCGCGAAAGCGCGTCGCCTCGACGCTGGTCGGATTGGCCTCGAGCGTGACCTCGACATCGCGCGAGACCTGCCAGTGCTTGCCGATGGCATCGAGCACGGCACCGACGGTTTGCGGCTGCATCAATGACGGCGTGCCGCCGCCGAGGAAGATCGAGGACACCTGACGCCCCGGCACGCGCGCGGCCGTCGTCTCGATCTCGCGGGCGAACGCGCGCACGAAGCGCTCCTCGTCGACCGGTGCATGCCGCACGTGGCTGTTGAAATCACAATACGGGCATTTCGAAAGGCAGAACGGCCAGTGCACGTAGACGCCGAAGGCTTCTCGGTCAGCGTGGCTCAAGGCAGATCTCCGCGAGCTTCACGAAGGCGCGGGCGCGATGCGATAGGCCGAGCCCGAGCGGCGGCAGGCCGTGCTTCTCGATGCTGCTCATCTCGCCGAAGGTCCGTGTGTAGCCGTCGGGCAGGAAGGCCGGATCATAGCCGAAGCCGGCACTGCCACGCGGCGGCCAGACCAGGGTTCCATCGACGCGGGCCTCGACCTCCTCGAGATGGTCGTCGGGCCAGGCCACGCACAACGCCGAGACGAAGTGCGCCTTGCGCCGGTCCGGTGCGGTGGCGCCGCGTTCCTGCAGCAGCCGCTCGATCCGCGTCATCGCCGCCATGAAATCCTTGCCCTCGCCGGCCCAGCGCGCCGAGTAGATCCCGGGCGCGCCGTCGAGCGCGTCGACCACGATGCCGGAATCGTCGGCGAAGGCGGGCAGTCCGGTCGCCTTCGCTGCCGCGATCGCCTTGATCGCCGCGTTGGCGCGAAAACTGTCGCCGGTCTCCTCGGGCTCGGCGAGGTCAAGCTCGCCCGCCGACACCACCTCCACGCCGTGCGGCGCCAGCAGTTCCCGCATCTCGGCAAGCTTGCCGGGATTATGGGTGGCGATGACGAGCCTTCCGGTGATTCGGCGGTGCATGACCAATCTGACTACGCCACCGCGATCTTTTGCAAGTCGACCAGACGCGCGACACCTTTGCGCGCCAGGGCCATCAGCGCCAGAAACTCGCCTTCCGAGAACGGCGTCTTCTCGGCGGTACCCTGCACCTCGATGATCCGGCCGTCACCGGTCATGACGAAATTGGCGTCGGTGTCGGCTTCGGAATCCTCGGCATAGTCGAGATCGAGCACCGGCGTGCCCTGGTAGATGCCGCAGGAGATCGCCGCCACGTTGTCGCGCAACACATTGGTCTTCAGCATGTTGCGGGTCTTCATCCAGTTGATGCAGTCGGCCAGCGCCACCCAGGCACCGGTGATCGAGGCGGTGCGGGTGCCGCCGTCGGCCTGGATGACGTCGCAATCGACCGTGATCTGGCGCTCGCCGAGCGCCTCGAGATCGACAGCCGCGCGCAGCGAGCGGCCGATCAGCCGCTGGATCTCGACCGTCCGGCCGCCCTGCTTGCCGGCCGAGGCCTCGCGGCGGGTGCGTTCCAGGGTGGCACGCGGCAGCATGCCGTATTCGGCAGTGACCCAGCCGCGGCCCTGGCCCTTCAGCCACGGCGGCAACCGCTCTTCCAGCGTGGCGGTCACCAGCACATGGGTGTCGCCGAACTTCACCATGCAGGAACCCTCGGCATATTTGACGACGCCGCGTTCCAGCGACACGGGACGCAGTTCATCGGGTGCACGGCGGCTTGGCCGCATGAAATCCTCCAGAAATCCGAGAAAATTGGCTGGCCGTGCTTGTAGGAGGGGGAAGGGGCAGCGGCAAGGGTTTTCGGCCCCGGTATGGTCCGGTACGAGGGGGCCGAATGCATGCTTGTCATCGGCCTCCCGGATCGACAAATTATGCAGTAATTGTGAGGGACTGGAGTGTGACTCACCACGATCCGATCGGCCTGATCGCGCCGCATGCCGGGCTCGCCCAGCTCAACGAGCGTTCGCGCGACATTTTTCGTCAAATCGTCGAAAGCTATCTCGCGACCGGCGAGCCGGTCGGTTCGCGCAACATTTCGCGCCTGATCGCATTACCGCTGTCGCCGGCCTCGGTCCGCAATGTGATGTCGGATCTCGAGCAGCTCGGCCTGATCTATGCGCCGCACACCTCCGCCGGACGGTTACCGACCGAACTCGGGCTGCGCTTCTTCGTCGATGCGCTGATGCAGGTCGGCGACCTCACCGAGGCCGAGCGTCAATCGATCCAGACCCAGCTTGCGGCCGTCGGCCGCGCGCAATCCGTCGAGGCCGCGCTTGGCGAAGCCCTGACGCGGCTGTCGGGACTGACCCGTGCCGCGGCGGTGGTGCTGACGCAAAAGTCGAATGCGCGGCTGAAGCACATCGAGTTCGTCCGGCTGGAGCCGGAGAAGGCGCTGGTCGTGCTGGTCGGCGAAGACGGCCAGGTCGAAAACCGCGTGCTGGCGCTGCCGCCGGGTGTTCCATCCTCGGCCCTGACCGAGGCGACCAACTTCCTCAATGCGCGGATCCGCGGCCGGACGCTGGCTGAAGCGCGGCTCGAGCTCGAGACGGCATTGACACAAAACCGCGCCGAGCTCGATCAGCTCACGCAAAAGGTGGTCGCGGCCGGCATCGCGAGCTGGTCCGGCGGCGAGAACGAGGACCGTCAGCTGATCGTGCGCGGTCACGCCAATCTGCTCGAGGACCTGCATGCGCTCGACGATCTCGAGCGCATCAAATCGCTGTTCGACGATCTCGAAACCAAGCGCGGCGTGATCGATCTGCTCGGCCGCGCCGAACGCGGCGAGGGCGTGCGGATCTTCATCGGCTCGGAGAACAAGCTGTTTTCGCTGTCGGGTTCCTCGACCATCATCGCGCCCTACGGCGATGCCCAGGGCCGGATCGTGGGCGTCCTCGGCGTGATCGGACCGACGCGGCTGAACTACGCGCGGGTGATCCCGACCGTCGATTATGCCGCGCGCATCGTCAGCAAGATGCTGGGCGGCTGACCGGAGGGCGATTTCGCTTTCATTTGACGGGTTTTCTTTACCCAAGCCGGAGATCCCAGTTCCCGAGACCGGTATGTTGCGCTTGATTTTCGCCGCCCAAAGCACGATATCCCGGCAAGCAATCCCCAAGATTTGAACCGACGCGAGTTTTCGAGAAGGCAAGCCATGACCGATCCGAACCGGGCCAATGACAACACCGAGAATTCGGCGCCGACGGGTGAGCCCGTGGTCTCGAAGCCCTACATCATGCCTGACGAGCCCGAGGCCGGATCGGCCGAGGCGCTGACCAAGGAACTCGCCGAGGCGCGCGACCGCACGCTGCGCACGCTGGCCGAGATGGAGAATCTCCGCCAGCGCACCCGCCGCGAGGTCGCCGACGCCAAGACCTACGGCATCACCGGCTTTGCCCGCGACGTGCTCGATATCGCCGACAACCTGCAGCGCGCGCTCGATGCGGTGCCGGCCGAGACCAAGGAAGCCGCCGATCCCGGCCTGAAGGCGCTGATCGAAGGCGTCGAGCTGACCGAACGTTCGCTGCTCAACGCGCTAGAGAAGAACGGCGTCAAGAAGTTCGACCCGATCGGCGAGAAGTTCGATCCGAACTTCCAGCAGGCGATGTTCGAGGTGCCTGATCCGTCGGTGCCGTCGGGCACCGTGGTGCAGGTCGTGCAGGCCGGTTACATGATCGGCGAGCGCATCCTGCGTCCGGCCCTGGTCGGCGTCTCCAAGGGCGGCGCCAAGGCCGCCCCGACCGCGGACATCACCGCCTGATCCATCCGATCCCGGCTGCCCGTGAGTTCGCGGATTGCGCGGGCTCACGGTCGCGGCTTCTCGTGGGCCTTCGGCCAATAGGTGCCGAAGCTCCAGAGATTTCCTTCCGGATCGCGGCAGGCGAAGTCGCGGCTGCCATAGTCGGTGTCTCGCAGTTCCATCTCGATCTTGGCGCCGGCAGCCTTGACCTTTGCGTGCAGCGCGTCGGGATCGTCGACGGCGATATAGATCGAGTCGGTGCGGCGGTTGTCGAGGTCGCCGACCAGCCGGCCATATGCGTCGTCGCGGCTCTGGCCTAGCATCAGCATCGAGGAACCATAGGCGAGCTCGGCGTGATGGATCACGCCGCCATCGCGGTAGACGACGTGTTCGGTGAACCCAAGCACCGTCGTGAGCCAATTGGTCATCGCCTCGGCGTCCCTGCAGCGCAGGGTCGGGTAGATGCGGGGCGGTTCGATCTCGTGCGTCATGGTCATTCACCTCCTTGGCTGACGGCGCCATCCTGCACGAGGCAACGCGGCGTCGGCTTGAAGGTTTGTTACCAGTCCGCCAGCCCATCGCCGGCGTGAACCAGCCGGCGGTCGGTCAGCGCCTGGCGGCGCGCCCAGGCGGTTGGCGGTTCGCCCGCGAATTCGACGAACTCGCGGGCGAGATGGGCCTGATCGGCATAGCCGCTTTCCGCCGCGATCCCCGCCCAGCCAAGCGCGGCGCCGCTTTGTGCCAGCCGGCTCGCCCGGTGAAACCGCATCATGCGCGCGAGCGATTTGGGGGCGAGGCCGAGCTCGGACCGAAACCGGCCGGCCAGATGCTTGCGGCTCCAGCCGATCTCATCGGCCAGTGCCGTGATGCTGACAGCACCGGCCGAACGCGCCAGTTTTCGATAGGCGAACGCGACTTCGGGAGACGGCATGTGGCCGGCGCGGCGCAGCACGAACGCCTCGATCAGGTCGAAGCGGCGCTGCCAGCACGCCACGGCGCCGAGCTGCTCGCGCAGACGACGGCCATCATGGCCGAGCACATCGTCGATATCGACCATGCGCCCGGCCAGGTCGGTCACGGCGCCGCCGAAGTAGCTGTAGGCGCCAAGCGGGGTGAAATCGACCTGCACGCAGGCAGCGTGCCCGTCGGACTCGATGTAGACAGGCCCGGCATGCAGGCCGGCGGCGAAGCTGAGCTGACGATCGGCCGCACTGGGCTCGCGCGACAGCGCGATCAGGAACGGCGAGCCGAAACTGATGATCAGCGGGACGATCAGCGGCGCGGCTTGTCGTTGTGCGAACCGGCCGGTCGCGGTCTCGCGATAACCGGTGATCCGGACGATCAGGCCTGCCAGGCGCGGCGATGGCAGGCGCTGGGCGAGATCGAATGCAAGAGGTGACGCAGACGCGGCCATGCGAACTCGCGAGGCTGCGTCTTACGCGATATCCGAGGACTGGATGCGCTTGACGCCGGCCTTGGCCATGTCGTCCCAGGCCTTGGCGAGCGATCCCTGGGTGTCGATGCCGCGGCAGGCATCTTCCACCACATAGGTCTCGAAGCCGGCCTTGCGCGCATCGAGCGCGGTCCATGCCACGCAGAAGTCGGTGGCGAGCCCGGCCACGAAAACCCGCTCGACGTTGCGCGCCTTCAGATAGGCGGCGAGCCCGGTGGTGGTCTTGCCGTCGGCCTCGGTGAAGGCGGAGTAGCTGTCGACGTCCTTGTGAAAACCCTTGCGGATGATCAGCTCGGCCTGCGGGATCGCGAGCTCCTTCGACAGCGAGGCGCCATCGGTGCCCTGGACGCAGTGGTCGGGCCACAGCACCTGCTTGCCATAGGCAAGGTCGACGGTCTCGAACGGCTTCTTGCCGGAATGGGTCGAGGCAAAGGAGATGTGCCCGGGCGTGTGCCAGTCCTGCGTCATCACCACATTGGCAAAGCTCTTGGCGATCCGGTTGATCACCGGCACCACCTGCTCGCCGTCCTTCACCGCGAGGCTGCCGCCGGGCAGGAAGCAGTTCTGGACGTCGATGACGAGCAGCGCGGAGCCGTCGTCGGGCTTGATCGCAGCTGCCCAGAGATGTTTTGGAACCAGCGCGGCAAGCGCCAGCGTACCGAGCCCTGCAACGACCTGTCGTCGATCCAACATCGCGCCCCTCCTCGCTTTGATAGCCGCGGCGAGGAGGCTAGTTCCGTTCGTGGAGCTGCGAAAGTCCGATTTTTCGGCGGGCCTGTCAGCCGCGCGGCTGGATGCCGTCGCGCACCGCGCGAAAGCGCGGGAAGGCCTTCTCCCAATCGGTGCGCGGGGAGCTGCCGATGATGCGCATCGATGTTTGCGCGCCGAACCGTAGCCACTGCACGATGGTCACCGGGGTATTGTCCTTGCCGCTGACGGCGTCGATGCGCGTCTCGAAGCCGGGCTGGCCGTCGATCCGGATCGGTTCGGACATGGTGATCCGCCCATCGCGCACGCCGGGGATCGTGGTGGCGATCTGCTGGGCGAAGCGACCGCGATCATCTGGTGTGGCCGGGGCCGAGCCGATGATGCCAAGCAGCATGAAGGGCTTGGTCTCAAGGCCCTTGTCGTCGCCATCGGCCATCAGCAGCGCCGCGCCCGGCGCCAGCATGCGGACATTCTTGAAGCTGCTGAGCTCGGTGACCTTGAACGGCATCATGCCGAGCTGTTCGTCGACCGGCACCTCGTTGCGGATCTGGGCGGTGGCGAACATCTGCCGCACGGCGTCGTCGGTGTAGATCTTGCTCGCGTTCTCCGGCACCTGCACCGCGACATAGCCGGAGAAGGTCGGTCCCGGCAGGATCATGGAATAGCGCCGCACATTGGTGGTGCCGTCGCGCGCGCTCTCCACGGTGTAATAGGCAAGGCCGGCCGGCGTCTCGAGGCTCTCGGGCTTGATGTTTCCGCTACCGGCCGGGTTGGCCTTGAAGGCGCTCACGACCTCGTTGTAGGCGTCCGCGGGCAGATCGGCGATCAAGACCTTCACGCCCTGGTCCTCGGTCTCGAAGCCGATGAACGACTTGGCGCGGTTGAGGCCCACCAGCGGCTTCATCCCGACATGCGCGCCCGGCGGAAACACCACGTCGGCGGCAAAGCCACGACAGGTGGCAGCAAGCAGCAAGGCAACCGCAACGAGAAGTCGAAAAGGCGTCATGGGGGATCTACCGGTTTTGCTTGGTGGCCGCGCAACGGGGCCGGTGCAGGGCTGGATGGCCTCTTTCAGTCGGACCGCTTTTAGCGGTTTTGATGACCCTGCAACAGGTCGCCAAAGCCCCGCTTCGGACCTGCAGGCCCGATTCCGTGGGCTTTTCGTCCCGATTGGCTGGCACTTTCCAGTTTCCCGACGTTTCCGACGATCGGCCGCCAGCGGCCAAACAGCGCGCCTTGGCCTGCGCCCGCTTCCGCATACGACGTTTGTGAGTGTTCACTCAACAGCGCCGACGTCGTGTAGCGGATGTTCGCGGTCGACGGCGGGCCGCATCATTGCCGATTTGTTAACTTGGATCGGGCTTGAACCGGCGCCGCAGTCGGGCTGACACAATCTTTCAAACGTCAGTCTTTTCAGGCCTCAACGTTGCGTCCAGTCCTTGCGGGCAGGACCCTCTCTCCTATATCAGGCTCACCGTCGCAATATCGCGAGTATGTGAACGTCTGGGGGTTCGGTACGGAGCGCCGTCAGGGCCCAACCAACCTGCCGTAGCAAAGAGGATATGAAAACCATGGGTAAGGTCATTGGGATCGACCTCGGCACCACGAATTCGTGCGTCGCCGTAATGGATGGCAAGAACGCCAAGGTGATCGAGAATGCCGAGGGCATGCGGACGACGCCGTCGATCGTTGCCTTCACTGACGATGGCGAGCGCCTCGTCGGCCAGCCGGCGAAGCGCCAGGCGGTGACCAATCCCGAGCGTACGTTCTTTGCGGTGAAGCGCCTCATTGGCCGCCGCTATGACGACCCGATGGTCGAGAAGGACAAGAAGCTCGTTCCCTACAAGATCGTCAAGGCATCGAACGGCGACGCCTGGGTCGAAGCCGATGGCAAGACCTATTCGCCCTCGCAGGTCTCGGCCTTCATCCTGCAGAAGATGAAGGAGACCGCTGAGGCGCATCTCGGCCAGAAGGTCGAGCAGGCTGTCATCACGGTTCCTGCCTATTTCAACGACGCGCAGCGTCAGGCCACCAAGGACGCCGGCAAGATCGCCGGCCTCGAAGTGCTGCGCATCATCAACGAGCCGACGGCTGCCGCGCTCGCCTACGGTCTCGACAAGTCGAAGTCCGGCACGATCGCCGTGTACGACCTCGGCGGCGGCACCTTCGACGTCTCGATCCTCGAGATCGGCGACGGCGTGTTCGAGGTGAAGTCGACCAACGGCGACACCTTCCTCGGCGGTGAAGATTTCGACATGCGCCTGGTCGGCTATCTCGCCGACGAATTCCAGAAGGAGCAGGGCATCAACCTGCGCAACGACAAGCTTGCCTTGCAGCGCCTGAAGGAGGCTGCGGAGAAGGCCAAGATCGAGCTGTCGTCGACCACGCAGACCGAAATCAACCTGCCGTTCATCACGGCTGACCAGACCGGTCCGAAGCATCTGACGATGAAGCTGACCCGCGCCAAGTTCGAGGCGCTGGTGGCCGACCTCGTCGAGAAGACCATCGAGCCGTGCCGCAAGGCGCTGAAGGATGCCGGCCTGACCGCCGGCGAGATCGGCGAAGTGGTGCTGGTCGGCGGCATGACCCGCATGCCGAAGATCCAGGAAGTCGTGAAGCAGTTCTTCGGCAAGGAGCCGCACAAGGGTGTCAATCCCGACGAGGTCGTCGCGATCGGCGCTGCGATCCAGGCCGGCGTGCTGCAGGGCGACGTCAAGGACGTGCTGCTGCTCGACGTGACCCCGCTGTCGCTGGGCATCGAGACGCTGGGCGGCGTGTTCACCCGCATCATAGACCGCAACACCACGATCCCGACCAAGAAGAGCCAGGTGTTCTCGACCGCCGAAGACAATCAGGGCGCCGTCACCATCCGCGTCTTCCAGGGCGAGCGTGAAATGGCGGCCGACAACAAGATGCTCGGCCAGTTCGACCTGATGGGCATTCCGCCGGCTCCGCGCGGCATGCCGCAGATCGAGGTGACCTTCGACATCGACGCCAACGGCATCGTCAACGTGTCGGCCAAGGACAAGGCGACCGGCAAGGAACAGCAGATCCGGATCCAGGCATCCGGCGGTCTGTCCGAGGCCGACATCGACAAGATGGTCAAGGACGCCGAGGTCAACGCCGCCGAGGACAAGAAGCGCCGCGAGGCTGTCGACGCCAAGAACCATGCCGACGGTCTGGTTCACTCGACCGAGAAGGCTCTGGCCGAACACGGTTCGAAGATCGCCGACACCGAGCGCCGCGCGATCGAAGACGCCGTCAGCGACCTCAAGGAAGCGCTGAAGGGCGACGACGCCGAGGCGATCAAGGCCAAGACCAACACGCTGGCGCAGGCTTCGATGAAGCTCGGCGAGGCCATGTACAAGCAGCAGGCCGAGGCCGATGCGGCCAAGGACGCTGCCAAGGATGACGTTGTCGACGCGGAGTTCACCGAGGTCGATGACGACAAGAACAGCAAGAAGTCTGCTTAAGCGGATTTGCGATCATGACCCTCACACCAATGAGCACGCGCCGCGTCTCGGAGGAGTGGGGGTCATTTTTCTTTAGGGCGATCGCTGCATCTTCCAGACAGGCGCAATCCTTGACGCGATCCTGAGCGCAAGTTTCGGCGATCGCGATGAACTTCGGACGGAATTGAAGGATGTCCACCAAGCGCTGCTATTACGAGACCCTCGAGGTTGAGCGGAACGCGGACGAGACCAAGCTGAAATCGGCTTTCCGCAAGCTCGCGATGAAATGGCATCCGGACAAGAATCCGGGCGACGCCACCAGCGAAGTCCGGTTCAAGGAAATCAACGAAGCCTATGAGGTGCTGAAGGACGGCGACAAGCGCGCCGCCTACGACCGCTTCGGCCATGCCGCGTTCGAGCAGGGCATGGGCGGCGGCGGTCCCGGCTTCGGCGCCGGCTTCGCCTCATCCTTCTCCGACATTTTCGAAGACCTGTTCGGCATGGCCGGGCAGCGCCGCGGCGGCGGCCGCGAGCGCGGCGCCGACCTGCGCTACAACATGGAGATCACGCTCGAGGAAGCCTTCCAGGGCAAGACCGCGCAGATCGAGATCCCGGTCTCGGTCACCTGCGAATCCTGCTCGGGCACCGGCGCCAAGGCCGGCACCAAGCCGAAGACCTGCTCGCATTGCGGCGGCGCCGGCCGTATCAGGCAGGCCCAGGGCTTCTTCACGTTGGAGCGGACCTGTCCCGGCTGTCAGGGCCGCGGCCAGATGATCGAGGACGCCTGCACCTCCTGCGCCGGTTCCGGCCGGGTGACGCGCGACCGCACGCTGTCGGTCAACATTCCCCCGGGCGTCGAGGACGGCACCCGGATTCGTCTCGCCGGCGAAGGCGAGGCCGGTGTCCGCGGCGGACCGCCCGGCGACCTCTACATCTTCCTGTCGCTGACCACGCACCAGTTCTTCCAGCGCGACGGCGCCGACCTGCACTGCCGCGTGCCGATCTCGATGGTGACCGCGGCGCTCGGCGGCGAGTTCGAGGTGCCGACCATCGACAAGGGCAAGACCAAGGTGAAGGTGCCGGCCGGCACCCAGTCCAGCCGGCGATTCCGCATCGCATCAAAGGGTATGCCGGTGCTCCGTTCGCGCCAGACCGGCGACATGTATGTGCAGGTCGTGGTCGAAACGCCGCAAAATCTGACCAAGAAGCAGCAAGAACTGCTGATGGAGTTCGAAAAACTCTCGTCCGGCGCAACCCAGCCGGAGGCAGCGGGTTTCTTCTCTAAGGTCAAGGACTTCTTTGGCAATCGCTCCGTCTAGCCGCAGTCGTTATGCTTGACCGTAACGACTTCGACCTATACGTCTTTGTGACTGTTTTCTGACAACCGCTCGATTGTGCGGTCCCCGCCTGGTAGCGACATGCCTTTGCAATCGTCCGTGCGTGCGTCGAAGAAGCCCCTCCGTCTCGACGACGAGGTTCGATTTCTCCGTTCATGGATGGAGAAGCCGCTGCATATGGGCGCGGTGATGCCGTCCGGACGGCTGCTCGCCCGCACCATGGCGCAATATGTCGATCGTGACGCCGAAGGGCCGGTCATCGAACTTGGGCCCGGCACCGGGGCGATCACCAACGCGCTGATCGAGCACGGCGTCGATCAAAAGCGTCTCGTCCTGGTCGAATACAATCCCGGCTTCTGCGCGTTGCTGCGCGAACGCTATCCGCAGGCCAGGGTCGTCCAGGGGGATGCCTACACGCTGCGCGATACTGTGTGGGAGGTGCTGAAATCTCCCGCCTCGGCGGTGGTCTCCGGCCTGCCGCTCGTCACCAAGCCGATGCTGACCCGCCTGAGGCTGGTCCGTGACGCCTTCCTGGCGCTCGCGCCCGGCGCGCCGTTCATTCAGTTCACCTATTCGGTGGTGCCTCCGATTCCGAAGTCGCTGCCGGGCGTGTCCACAGAGGCCTCCGAGCGGATCTGGATGAACCTTCCGCCCGCGCGGGTCTGGGTGTATCGCAAGGGCTGACCACCCAGCGCCGTCGCGCCGGGCCTGCGCCCAATACCTGCGATTTCAAGATGTCCGCGCTGAAAATCCTCGTGATCCCCGGATCGCTTCGGTCAGGCTCGCTCAATGCGAAGCTGGCCGCCGTGCTGGCGTACGAACTGGCGCAATCCGGCGCCGACGTCACCCGCATCTCGCTCGGCGATTTTCCGCTGCCGATCTATGACGGCGACCTGCAGGCGAAATCCGGCGTGCCGCAGCATGCCGTGAATCTGAAGCGCATGATCGGCGCCCATCATGGCGTGCTGATCGTGACGCCGGAATACAATTCCTCGGTGCCGGCGCTGGTGAAGAACACGATCGACTGGGTGAGCCGCGTGCAGGATCCGCATGAGGTGCGAGGTCAAGTGTTCCACGGCCGCGCGTTCGCGATTTCAGCCGCATCCGGCAACCGGCTCGGCGGCACGCGCGCGCTGGCTGCGCTGCGCCTGATCCTGACGGCGTGCCACGCCACCGTGATCCCGAACCAGCTCGCGCTGTCATTCGCCGAGCAGGCCTACGACGATATGGATCATCTGAAGCACCAGGCCGACATCGATGCGATGCGGGCGCTGGTGCGGCAGCTGATCGACCATTCCCAACGCATGATGTGAGGTGACATGCAGCCAACCAGGATCGCTCCAAGAGACCGGTTGATCGTGGCGCTCGATCTGCCGTCCGTCGCCAGCGCCGAGGCGATGATCGACCGGCTCGGCGATGCCGTCACCTTCTACAAGATCGGCTATCAGCTCGGTTATGCCGGCGGCCTCGCGCTGGCAAAACAGCTTGCAGGCAGCGGCAAGAAGGTCTTCCTCGATCTGAAACTGCACGACATCGGCAACACCGTCGCGCGCGGGGTCGAAAGCGTCGCCGAGCTCGGCGCGACCTTTCTCACCGTGCATGCCTACCCGCAGACCATGAAGGCAGCGGTCGAGGCCCGCGCCGGCTCCGGCCTGAAGATCCTCGCGGTGACGGTGCTGACCTCCTACGACGACACCGACCTGCATGCGGCGGGCTATCGCCTCAACGTCTCCGATCTCGTCGAAGCGCGCGCCAAACAGGCGCAGGCGCTTGGCGTCGACGGCCTCGTCAGCTCGCCCGAGGAGGCGGCCGCCTTGCGCAAGATCGTCGGCGATCAGATGAACCTGGTGACGCCGGGCATCCGCCCCGCGGGCTCGGCGACCGGCGACCAGAAGCGCATCATGACGCCGGCCCGCGCCATCGCCGCCGGCGCCGACTATCTGGTGGTCGGACGTCCGGTGATGGAAGCCGCCGATCCGAAGGCTTCAGCCGAAGCCATTCACGCCGAAATCGCCCAGGCGCTCGCCTGAACAACAAGAGGGAGAACAGAGATGGCGAAGGGATACTGGATTGGACGCGTCGACGTTCATAATGACGAGGGCTACAAGCCGTACGCGGTGGCCAACCTTGCGATCTTCAAGAAGTTCGGCGGCCGTTACGTGGTGCGCGGCGGCCAGCTCAACTGCGTCGAGGGAGAGAGCCGCTCCCGCAATGTCGTGATCGAATTCCCCGACTACGCAACCGCGATGGCCTGCTACAACTCCCCGGAATACCAGGCCAACATCAAGGTGCGGCAGCCGCATTCGATCGCCGACCTCATCATCATCGAGGGCTATGACGGCCCGCAGCCCTGATCGCGGGTGGCCGGTTCGGTTGCCGGAACAGCCTTGGCTCGCTATATCGCGTGGAGAGGTGAGCCATGGCTGACATGCGTCTGATTGTTGCGGGAGCCGGCGGCCGGATGGGCCGCACGCTGACGCGGGTGATTTCCGAGACCCCGGGGGCGGTGCTGGTCGGTGCGCTGGAAGCGCCGGGCTCGGAGCTGCTCGGCAAGGACGCCGGCGTGCTCGCCGGCCTCCCCGCCAATGACGTCAAGCTGTCGGCCGATCTGTGGTCGATGTCGGCGGGCGCCGACGGCATCCTGGATTTCACGGTGCCGGCCGCGACCATCGCCAATGTCGCGATCGCGGCCGAGCGCGGCCTCGTTCACGTCATCGGCACCACCGGGATGTCGCCGTCCGACGATGCGGTGATCCGCAGCGTGACCAACCGCGCCATCGTGGTGAAATCCGGCAATATGAGCCTCGGTGTCAATCTGCTCGCCGCGCTCGTCAAGCGCGTCGCGCAATCGCTCGACCAGAGCTTTGATATCGAAATTCTCGAGATGCACCACAAGTCCAAGATCGATGCCCCGTCGGGCACCGCCTTGATGCTCGGTGAAGCCGCGGCCGCGGGACGCAAGATCGCGCTCGATCAGCATTCGGCGCGCGGTCGCGATGGTCTCACCGGCGCGCGGCGCGCGGGCGATATCGGCTTTGCCTCGTTGCGCGGCGGCACCGCGGCCGGCGATCACAGCGTGATCTTTGCCGGCCCCTCCGAGCGCATCACGCTCTCGCACCACGCAGAAGATCGCGCGCTGTTCGCGCAGGGCGCGCTGAAGGCGGCGCTGTGGGCGCATGGCAAGAAGCCCGGCATGTATTCGATGGCCGACGTCCTCGGGTTGGGCGACTGACGCCGCTCGACGGAATGAAATCCAGCTAAGCGAAAACGGAATCTGAAATGAGTGATCGTCTTCTTGTGCTCGTTCGTCACGGTCAGAGCGACTGGAATCTGAAGAACCTCTTCACCGGGTGGAAGGACCCCGATCTCACCGAGCAAGGCGTCAACGAAGCCAACGAGGCCGGCCGCAAGCTGAAGGCGCAGGGCCTGTCGTTTGATGTCGCGTTCACCTCCGATCTCACCCGCGCGCAGCACACGTTGAAGCTGATGCTGGAGCAGATCGGCCAGACCGGATTGCCGACCACGAAGAATCTCGCGCTCAACGAACGCGACTACGGCGATCTCTCCGGCCTCAACAAGGACGACGCCCGCAAGAAATGGGGCGAGGACCAGGTCCTGATCTGGCGCCGTTCCTACGACGTGCCACCGCCCGGCGGCGAAAGCCTGAAGGATACGCTGGCGCGCACGCTGCCCTATTACGTGCAGGAGATCCTGCCCGGCGTGCTGCGCGGCCAGCGCACGCTGATCGCCGCCCACGGCAATTCGCTGCGCGCGCTGATCATGGTGCTGGAGAAGCTGACGCCGGAGCAGATCCTCAAGCGCGAGCTCGCGACCGGCGCGCCGGTGGTCTATCGGCTCAACGCCGATTCCACCGTTGCGTCAAAGGTCGATCTGGCGGGGGTAGGCTGAAGCAATCAATTCGCTCGTCCCGTCATCCTGAGGAGCGCGCCCTTGCGCGCGTCTCGAAGGATGCACGGCCACCAGCCGGGCCGTCGACCCTTCGAGGCTCGCTCCGCTCGCACCTCAAGGTAACGGTGAGAGACCGTAGGTTTCATTCGCGGCGATCAGTGCAATCCGACCTGGCCGGCTTCCCAGCCCAGCATCGCCTGCTTGCGGGTGATGCCCCAGTGATAGCCGGTCAGCGCGCCGCTCTTGCCGAGTGCGCGATGGCACGGCACCACGAACGACACCGGATTGCGGCCGACCGCGGCGCCGACCGCGCGCGAGGCCTTCGGGCTGTTGATCTTGCAGGCGATGTCGGAATAGCTGACCGCGCGGCCCATCGGGACCTTGAGCAGCGTCTCCCACACCCGCACCTCGAAATCGGTGCCGATCAAGACGACGCGCAGCGGCTGGTCCGCCCGCCACAATCTTGTATCGAACACGCGCTGCGCCAATGCGGTGGTGCCGTTGGTGTCCTCGACATAGGTCGCGTTCGGCCAGCGCCGCTTCATGTCGGCGAATGCGGTCTGCTCGTCGCCGTGATCGGCGAAGGCAAGCCCCGCAAGCCCGCGATCCGTTGCGATCACGATCGCGGTGCCGAACGGCGAGGGGTGGAAGCCGTAGCGCAGCGTCATGCCGCCGCCGCCGGTCTTCCATTCGCCCGGCGACATCGCCTCATGCGTGACGAACAGGTCGTGCAGCCGTCCCGGCCCTGACAGGCCGGAGTCGAGTGCCGCATCGAGCACGCTGGCGGAATCGCGCAAGAGGTTCTTGGCGTGGTCCAGGGTCAGCGCCTGCATGAAGGCCTTCGGCGTCAGCCCCGCCCAGCGGCGGAACAGATGGTGCAGTTCATCCGGCGTGACGGCGGCGGCATCGGCCATCGCTTCGATGGTCGGCTGCGTGCGCCAGTGCTCCGAGATGAACGCGATGGCGCGCCGAACCGAGTCATAGTCGCGCAGCGCGGCGCTCTGGAGGCCCGGCTTGGCCAGGCGCTGATCGTGTATGGCGAGTGTCATCATGGTGTCTGATTTAGGAGCCATGGCGCGTCCAAACCACCCGATTTCTGACAAAGCATGATCCGGAAAAGTGGAGACCGGTTTTCCGAAAAGATCATGCTCAAATAAGACCTAGCGGATGGGGTTGTAGGTCGGGCCGCGTTTCGCGGCGTTGAGTGCCGCCGTCAAGGCCTTGGAGAAACTAGCCTTTTCGTCCGGACCCAGGAAGCTGCCAACGCTGACCCGGCGGCCCCGGGAGACCAGATAGAGCCGCTCGATGCCGAACTCCTCGTGCGAGATCTGTTCGAACCGCACCCAGAGCGGATTGAGCACCCATTCCACCACATGGCCGCGATGGCTGATCCTGCGCACCCGCAGTTCCGACGGCGTGACGGTGATTTCCTCGCTCGCCTTGGCGGTGCGGAAATTGACCTTGAATGCCCAATAGATCACCAGCGCGTCGAGGCAGAAGAAGCCGAAGATCGGCCAGGCGCCGAGCCACCAGAACACCGCGCCGGCGATGAAGCTGACCGCGGTGACGAACGACATCAGCACGATAAAGCCGGTGCGATTGAGCGAGCGGTGCGGCGTCAGCAATGCCGAGAACAGTTTGGGCTCAGTCTCCGCGGCATCAGCCGCGAGGTCATCGGCCCTGAGGTCTTCGCCCGGATCAAAGTCGTTGCCTGCGGTCATGACGTATCAGTATATCCGGTTCATGGCCAAAATCATTCGCTCTCAACGCGCCAGCACGTCGAGCGTTCGCTCCGCACCGAAGAAGAAAGCCGCAAAAGCGGCAAGGCTGCTGCCCAAACGCGGGGCAAAGAAGCCGGCCAAGAAGGCCGCCAAGCGAACCGTAAAGCCGAAGCCATGGACATCGGAGGAGGTCTACGAGGCTTTCGACCGGTTCCGCAAAGCCAATCCCGAGCCCAAGGGCGAACTCGAGCACCTCAACCCCTACACGCTGCTGGTTGCGGTGGTGCTGTCGGCGCAGGCGACCGACGCCGGCGTCAACAGGGCGACGCGGGCGCTGTTCGCGGTCGCCGACACGCCGGAGAAGATGCTTGAGCTCGGCGAAGACAGGGTGCGCGACTACATCAAGACCATCGGGCTCTATCGCAACAAGGCGAAGAACGTCATCGCGCTCTCGCAGAAGCTGATCGCCGAGTTCGGCGGCGAGGTGCCACGCACGCGCGCCGAGATCGAATCGCTGCCCGGCGCCGGCCGCAAGACCGCGAATGTCGTGCTCAACATGGCATTCGGCGAGCACACGATGGCGGTCGACACCCATGTGTTTCGCGTCGGCAACCGCACCGGTCTCGCGCCCGGCAAGACGCCGCTCGAGGTCGAGCTGGGATTGGAGAAGGTGATCCCGACCGAGTTCATGCTGCACGCCCATCACTGGCTGATCCTGCATGGCCGCTACACCTGCCTCGCCCGCGGTCCACGTTGCGACGTGTGTCTGATCAATGATCTCTGCCGGTGGCCGGAGAAGACCGTCTGAGGCATGTTCGTCATCATGTGCTAATAGGTTCGTCCGGCGTTTGGGCGCGTGCTTGAGGAGTTTGGTGTGGCCGAGCAGGTTCAAGATGGTCCGTCGCCCGCCAGCCAGACGGCGCCTGCCAAGCCGCAATCAGTAGCAAGCGGCTTCTGGAGCCGTTTCGCGATTCCGCTGTTTGCCGTGCTCATCGCACTGGTGTTCGTCGCGGTGGCGACCAGTCGCTGGGATGCCTGGGTCGGCAGCGCCACGATCCAGACCACCAATGATGCCTATGTGCGCGCCGAATTGACCCAGCTCTCCAGCCGCGTGTCCGGCGAGGTGCTCACCGTCGCCGTCTCCGATTTCCAGCGCGTCAAGGCCGGCGATCTCCTGGTGCAGATCGATCCAGCCGATTATCAGGCGCAGGTGGCGCAGGCCGAGGCCGGCGTGGTCGGTGCCCAGGCCGTGCTCGACAACCTCAACAACCAGGTCGAGCTGCAATATGCGACCATCGCGCAGGCCGAGGCTGCACGGTTGTCCGCGGAGGCGCAGCAGACTCTGGCACGTCAGGAGGAAGACCGTCAGCAGTCGTTGTCGCAAACCGACGCCGGCACGCGGCAGCGGCTCGAGCAGGCGACCGCATCCTACGCCAAGGCGGAGGCCGACGTGCGCGCCAGCCGCGCTGTCATCGCAGCGCAGCGCCATCAGCTCGAGGTCCTGCAAGGCACCAAGAAGCAGCGCGCCGCCGATCTCGACGCCGCCAAGGCGCTGCTGGCATCGGCCAAGCTCAAGCTTGGCTACACCAAGATCGTCGCGCCGTTCGACGGCGTCACCGGCGAGCGCCAGGTCCAGCCGGGCGACTACGTCAACATCGGCGCCAATCTGATCAACGTCGTGCCGCTGCCCAACGTCTATGTGATCGCCAACTACAAGGAAACCCAGCTGACCAACGTCAAGCCGGGCCAGCCGGTCGAAGTCACCGTGGATACGTTCGCGGGCGAGAAGCTGCGCGGCGTCGTCGAGCGCATCGCGCCGGCGAGCGGATCGCAATTCGCGCTGCTGCCGCCCGATAACGCCACCGGCAATTTCACCAAGGTGGTGCAGCGCATCCCGGTGCGGATCCAGTTCGACAAGGGCCAGCCATTGCTCGAGCGCCTGCTGCCGGGCATGTCGGTCGTCACGTGGATCGACACCGGCGAGGCGGTCGCCAATGGCGGAAAGTGACGACCGACACAGCGGTCCGGTCTCGCGCGGCGACGTCGCGCGCTATCCGCTGTTCGCGGTCGTCGCCGTGCTGCTCGGCGCGTTCCTGGCGAATTTCGACAGCCGCCTGACCTCTGTCGGCCTGCCCGATTTGCGCGGTGCGTTCTCGCTCAGCTTCGACGAGGGCGCCTGGCTCTCGACGGCTGCCATCGGCTCGCAGATCTTCGTCGCGCCTGCGGTGGCCTGGCTTGCCACCGTGTTCGGCCTGCGCCGTGTGCTCGGCATTCCGAGCCTGGTCTATGCGGTGGTCTCGCTGACCATCCCGTTCGTGCGCGACTACACGACGCTGATCACCCTCAGCATCGCCCACGGCATGCTGCTCGGCACCTTCGTGCCGGCGACGCTGATGATCATCCTGCGCAATTTGCCGATCCGATGGTGGCTGCCGGCGATCGCGATGTACTCGATTCGCGTCGGCTTCGCGCTCGACTCGTCGAGCTCGCTGGTCGGCTTCTATGTCGAGCATCTCGGCTGGCAGTGGCTGTATTGGCAGGGCGTGGTGATCGCGCCGCTGATGGGCTTGATGGTCTATCTCGGTACGCCGAACGAGCCGGTTAATCGCGACCTGCTGCACCATGCGGATTGGGGCGGCATGCTGCTGCTCGGCGCCGGGGTGTCGATGGTCTATGCCGGGCTCGATCAGGGCAACCGGCTGGACTGGCTGTCGTCGGGCACGGTGATGGCGCTTCTGATCGGTGGTGGGTTGTTGATCGTCGCCTTCATGATCAACGAAATGGTGGCGCGTCGGCCCTGGGCGCATTTCAACGTGCTGTTCTCGCGCAACATCGGGCTCTCGCTGATCGTCATCCTGCTGTACACGCTGACCAGCCTGTCGAATTCGTCGCTGGTGCCGAACTTCCTCGGCACCGTCGGCGCGCTGCGGCCGGAGCAGTCGGGCGTGCTGCTGTTCACCTACGGCGCGCTGCCGATGTTCGTGCTGGTGCCGATCTCGATTTTGCTGCTGCGCCACCTCGATCCGCGCATCGTCGTGGTGCTCGGCTTCTCGGCATTCGCGGCCGCCAATCTCTGGGGCACGCAGCTGAGCCATGTCTGGGCGCGCGAGGATTTTGTCGGCATCGTCCTGCTCACGTCGATCGGGCAGGCGTTCACGCTGCTGCCGATCATCATCATGGCGCTGTCGAATTCCGATCCGTCGCGGGCGACGGCGTTCGCGGCCTATATCCAGATCATGCGCCTTGGCGGCGCCGAGATCGGCGTCGCGCTGATGGGGACGTGGCTGCGGGTCCGCGAGCAGATCCATTCGAATTATCTCGGACAGCATGTGCAGAACGGCAATATCGACGTCGTGAACCTGCTCAAGCGGCTGGCAGGTGAATTTTCCGGCCACGGCATCGGGACCGCGACGGGGCGCGCCGTCGGCACGCTGGCGGCGCTGGTGCAGCGCGAGGCCAACACGCTCGCCTATATCGACGGCTTCTGGCTGTGCTTCTGGCTCGCGATCCTGGCGTTGGTCCTGGTCGCCTTCATCACGCGCGCGCCGGCTGGCCCGCTGTCGCCGGCACCGCTTGGCTTCGTGAAGAGCGTGATGCGCAGGCTGGGCGCCGCCGCTTCCTGATTTGCGAAGAGGCAGCGCGGATATCGCCGCCGGGTCAATTAATAGTGAATGCGGCGCTCGCGCTATGTCGCAGGCGTGTTGAAATATTTTGCTCATCGCGCGGTTCCAAGAGCGGGGGAAATGGAGCCACGATGATCGAGATAAAGCAGACGGCCGCGCTTGTTTCCCTGGCGACGGCGGTTCCACCGCATCTATTCCATCAGGGACAGGTCCTGCAAGCCGCGCGTAATCTCCTCGCGGACCGCTATGCCGAATTCGAGACGCTCGCCAGCCTGTTCGCCAACACCGGCATCCAGCATCGCTACGGCGTCAAGCCGATCGAATGGTATCTCGAACGGCGCGGCTGGCCGGAGCGAACGCTGGCGTTCCTCGAGGGCGCGGAGACGTTGTACGTCGACGCGGCCCGCAAGGCGATTGCGCGCGCCGACCTGACCGGCAGGGACATCGATATCGTGGTCACGGTGTGCTCGACGGGTATAGCCACGCCGTCGCTGGAGGCGCGCGTCGCCGGCAAGCTCGGTCTGCGGACGGATGTGTCGCGCGTGCCGGTGTTCGGCCTGGGCTGCGCGGGCGGCGTGTCCGGCCTGTCGATCGCGGCGCGGCTGGCCGAAGCGCGGCCGGGAGCGAATGTGCTGCTGGTTGCGCTCGAACTCTGCACGCTCGCGGTCCGGCACGACGAGCTCACCAAGGCAAATATCGTTGCGGCCAGCCTGTTCGGCGATGGCGCGGCCGCGATCGTGCTGCGTGCCGGGGATGGTGGTGCGACGCGGATCGAGGCGACGGGTGAAAAGCTGTGGCCGGATACGCTCGACATCATGGGCTGGACGGTCGATCCGGAAGGATTCGGCGTGGTCTTTCAGCGAACCATTCCGGATTTCGTCCGCGACCATCTTGGGCAGGCCGTCGCCGAAATCCTCGCGCGGATGCAGCTGACGGCCGATGACGTCGACCGCTTCCTCTGCCATCCCGGCGGCGCCAAGGTCATCGCCGCGCTTGAGCGGGCACTCGCGCTCGATCAGGGCACGCTCGATCACGAGCGCGACGTCATCGCGGCTTGCGGCAACATGTCAGGCCCGACGGTTCTCTTTGTTCTCGAACGCGCCTGCGCCAAGGGATTGCCGCCGCGCTCGCTGCTCACGGCGCTCGGGCCGGGCTTCACGCTCAGCTGCGTTGCGCTCAGGCACGCGGCGTGAGCTTCGCGGCGGTCATCCTCGCTCTGGTCACGCTGCAGCGTCTCGGCGAGCTTGTGCTGTCACGTCGCAACACGGAGCGGCTTCTCGCACGAGGCGCGGTCGAGGTCGGCGCCAGTCACTACCCGCTCATTGTCCTGGTTCACGCCGGCTGGCTGACCGCGCTGTGGATCTGGGGCCGCGACCAGGACGTCAATCTGGCCGCGCTGGCGGGTTTTCTGCTGCTGCAAGGCTTGCGGCTGTGGATCCTCGCCGCGCTCGGGCCGCGATGGACCACGCGGATCGTCGTGCTGCCGGGCGCGCCGCTGGTCGCATCCGGGCCGTACCGATATTTCCCGCATCCAAACTACGCCGTCGTGGTTGGTGAAATCGCGCTGCTACCCCTCGCGCTGCACCTGCCGCGATTGGCGCTGATCTTCACCCTCCTCAATCTCGCGGTGCTTGCGCTCCGGATTCGGGTCGAGAACCGCGCGCTCTCCGTTTCCGACTGGCCACGCACAAGCACATCATGAGCAAGGGGGCGGATCACCGAACCGACAGCCCATCAGCTGCGACCTGGGCCGGCTTCCTCCTGATGTGCTTCGGCATGTTCATGGCGATTCTCGACATCCAGGTCGTCGCAACTTCGTTGCCGACGATCCAGCGCGCGCTTGCGATCTCGCCGGCGGCGATGAGCTGGATCCAGACCGCCTATCTGATCGCAGAAGTGATCGCGATCCCACTGACCGGCCTGTTCACGCATGCGCTGTCGTTGCGATGGCTGTTCGCGCTTGCCGTGAGCCTGTTCACCGTCGCGTCGGTCGGCTGCGCCCTCAGCGACGGCTTTGCCGCGCTGCTGGCATTTCGCGTGCTGCAGGGATTTTCCGGCGGCGTCCTGATCCCGCAGTGTTCTCCGCCGTGTTCACGCTGTTCCCGGCGCGGCTTCATGCGGTGGCCACCACGATCGGCGGCGTCGTCGCGGTGCTCGCGCCGACCGTTGGACCTGTCGTCGGCGGCTGGATCACGCAGACCTGGTCGTGGCCTTGGCTGTTCCTGATCAATGTGATTCCCGGAACGGTGGCAGCCTCGGTCACGCCCTTGCTGCTTCCGAAGGAAGGCGTGCAGCTTCGCGCGTTCTCCAGGCTGGATAAATGGTCGCTAGTCCTGCTCGCAGCGACGCTCGCAAGCTTCATGATTGGTCTGAAGGAAGCGCCGCAACGCGGTTGGGCCGCGATGCCTTGCCTCGGCCTGCTGATCGGAAGCATTGCCGGGATGGCGCTGCTGATCCGGCGCACGCTCCGCGCGGCCTATCCGATCGCGCAATTGACGCTTTTCAAGCGGCGTCCGTTCGCGATCGGTTGCGCACTGAGCTTTTGCCTCGGCATTGGCCTGTATGGATCGACCTATCTGATGCCGGTCTTCCTCGGTTTCGTCCGCCGCCATGACGCCTTCGAGATCGGCACCATCATGCTGGTCACGGGAGTTGCGCAGCTCGTCGCGGCGCCGCTTGCGGCGGTCCTCGAAAGCCGCGTCGGCGCGCGGCGGTTGACCGGCGCGGGCTTCGCCTTGTTCGCGCTTGGCCTCGGCTGGAGCGCCTTTCAACCGCGCACGGCGGATTTTGGCGAGATGTTTTGGCCGCAGGTCGTGCGCGGCGTCGCGATCATGTTCTGCCTGCTGCCACCGACGCGCATTGCGCTGGGTGCCCTTCCGGAGGCGGACATTGCCGACGCCAGCGGACTGTTCAACCTGATGCGTAATCTGGGCGGCGCGATCGGGATCGCCCTGATCGATACCATCCTCTACGGGCGAAGCCCAATCTATGGCGAGGATTTCCGCGTGCGCCTGCTGGCAGGGGATGTCACCGCGGCGCAGGCGATCGGGCTCGATCCGAAGTTGCTGATCGACCGTCCGCCGGGTCTGCCGGACGACGCGACGGTGGCGTTCATCCGGCCGTTGGTCGAACGGGCGTCGCTCGCACTCACCGTCAACGAGGCATGGGCGATGCTCGCCTGCGTGGCGATCGTCGGACTGCTGCTCGTGCCATTCGCAAGCGATCGGGTATCGGCATCGCTGCCGGTGCCGGATACCACCTAGACCGAGGACACATTGGTTCGCCGCGCCGGCTCGATCAGCTCGCGCCGCGGGCCCGACAGCCGCTTGTACATGTGCACCATGAAGGCCATGCCGAACAGCGGCGTCGCCAGATTGACGATCGGGATCGAGACGAAGGCGGCGATGAACAGGCCCGCGGTAAAGACCGTCGCCGCGTTCTCCTTGCGCATCGCCTTGGCGTCATCAGGCGAGCGGAACCGCATCGCCGCAAGCTCGAAATATTCGCGGCCGAGCAGCCAGGCCGTCGCGACGAAGAAGATGATGAAGCCTGCGCCCGCGAACAGCACGAACGGCAGCGCGACGAGGTAGACTAGGATCGTCAGCAGCGCGGTCTTGACGCCCTCGATCGTCGCGAGCGTGACCGGCAGCGCCGTGCCGGGATGGTCGGCCGGATAATGCTCGCGCTCGACATGCTCGGCGACGTCGTCGACAAACAGGCTCGCCACCAGCGAGGTGATCGCGGGCATCAGGAAGATGCCGCCGAGCACGACGCCAAGGCCCGCCGAGATCGAGACGATCCAGGACAGCACGTGCAGCGTGGAATGGAAGTTGGGGCCGAGCATGCCTTCGGCCCAGACCTCGCCGGTGTCGGCAAACCAGCTCAGCAGCCGCTGCAGCCCGATCGCCAGCACGGTGATCAGCACCAGCGCAAGCCCGATCGAGCGCCACAGGATCGAGCGCATCGGCGGCGACAGGATTTGCGAAAGCGCCTTGACGGCGGCGGCTAACATGACTGGGTTACCTCTGCACAAATGACCCGCGAGAGGTAGACACCCAATATGGCTTCGGCAAGTGCCGTTTGTGCCGCGGTGCGAGCGTTTTCGAGCGAAAGGCTCTAAAGCGCGATGAGATTAGGTTGAATTGCCATCGCGCTTTAGCTCCTTGTTTGCGCATGATCTTTTCGGAAAACCGCTTCGCACTTTTCCGGATCATGCTTTAGGCGTCGAGCGGCCTGTCGCGGACGTTCGGCCCCCAGACACCGATAGCAATGATCACGATGACCATCGCCGCGGTGATCAGGCCGAATACCCCGCCGACGCCGGCCTCCTTCAGCATGAACGCCACGATGAAGCCGGAGAAAGTCGCGCTGAGCCGGCTCATCGAATAGACGAGACCCGCGGCGCGCGCCCGGATCGCGGTCGGGAACACCTCGGTCTGGTAGGCATGATAGGCGTAGGACAGCGTCATGTTGGCCCCCGTCACCAGCACGCCGCTGGCGATCAGCAGCACCGGCTCGGTGAGCTGCGAGAAGGCGAGGCCGAACACCGAGATCGCGGCAGCCGCGCCGCAGATGATCCATTTGCGCTCGAAGCGGTCGGCGAAGGTTGCGGCCAGGAGCGGCGCGAGCGGATAGGCGAAGGCGATGATGAACGAATATTGCAGGCTCTTGGTGACGTTGATGCCCTTCTGCACCAGCAGCGCCGGCACCCAGTTGGAGAAGCCGTAGACGCCGAACGCCTGGCAGAGATTGAAGATCATGAACAGCACGACCAGCGAGACGTAGGGCGGCCTGAACAGGTCGGCATAGCCGGTCTCGACCGGCGCACGAACTGGTGCGGTTGCGACCGCGGGAGCAGGACGCGGCGCAGCCGTCGGCGCTGCGGCCTCGAGCGTCCGCATGATCCTCTCGGCCTCGGCGGCGCGGCCATGGCGGGCCAGCCAGAGCGGGCTTTCCGGAACGTAGAGCCGCAACACCCAGATGATCATGCTGGCGGCGGCGCCGATCAGCACCACCCAGCGCCAGCCGTCGATGCCGTAAGGCGAGAGCGGCACCAGCCACCACGACAGCGCGGCGACAACAGGCACCGCCGACAGCATCACCGCCTGGTTGATCGCAAACGCCCGGCCGCGCATCCAGCTCGGCACCAGTTCGGTGATATAGGCGTCGATGGTGATGACCTCGATGCCGATCCCGATCCCGGCGATGAAGCGCCACAGCAGCAGGCCGCCGGGTGTGGTCTGGCACGCCATGATCACCGATGCAGCGCTGTAGAACAGCAGCGACCAGGTGAAGACCGCCTTGCGCCCGAAGCGATCGGCGAGGAAGCCGAGGCAGAAGGTGCCGATGAACAGGCCTGCAAAGGTCGCCGCGACGAAGGCGCCGATGCCGGAGAAGCCGAAGAAGGCCTGCGTCGTCGTGGTCATCAACCCGCTGCGGGCAAGGCCCGGCGCGATATAGCCGGTGAAGAACAGGTCGTAGATTTCGAAGCAGCCGCCGAGCGAGAGCAGGATCACCAGCCGCCAGACAAGGCCGGAGGTGGGCAGCGCCTCGAGCCGTCGCGAAATCTCGTCGGGTCCGCTTGTCGTGTTGGCGAGATCGGCGACCGAGCCGAGTTCGACGGCGCTCATGATGGTCCTCCCCGAATGGTGCAACGGCCGCCTTTCTTGCGAAGGCGTGCCGGTCGCGCATGTTTGGCAGCCGGAAGCCAGAAATCCAGACGAACATATCGAAGGAAACGTTCGATATTTTCGAACTCAGGGGGAAGGGTTGCTTTGATTCACCTGTCAAACGGCTTGTTCAATTGTCGTCCCTGCTCCCGTGCGCAATTGCGCACTAGGCAGGGACGACACTGAACCTGTTGTGCAACCACTGAGTCATGCATTCAGATCAGGAGCGTCGCCTCCCAGGCGCCGCGGCCCACCTGGTCTGCGATCAGGGCGCGGATCAGGCGGCACATCTCCTCCATGACGTAGGTCATCGGGCGGTTGCGCAAGCGGCAAAGATAGAGCGTGCGGGTCAGCTTTGGTTCGATGACTTCGCGCGCGACCAGCGATCGTGCCTTCAACGGCTCGCTGACGAAATGGGTGGTCGCAATCGTGCAGCCCAAGCCCGCGGTCAGCGCGCCGATCATGCCGCTGGTCGAGTTGAGGTGCATGATCGCATTGGCCTCGAGCCGCTTCAGCAGCACGGGATCATCCAGCAGTGCGCGCGCCGATAGTCCGTACCGCAACAGGATCAGGGGCAGCCGCGTCACCTCCTCGAAGGTGATTGGCGTTTTCTTGCCGATCAGCTTCTCGGTGCCGACGCAGAACATCTGTTCCTCCAGCACCGGCTCGGCGATCAGGTCCTTTTCCGACGGCGGATTGTAGACCAGCGCGAGGTCGACCTCGGAGCTCAGCAGATGCAGCAGCGTCGCGCCGGAGAGACTCTCGGTCAGCGACAGCTTCAGGTTCGGATATTTCGTCAGCACGGTCCGCATCAGCGGCACGCCGATCGCCTTCATCCCGGAATTGGCCATGCCGATCGAGATGTCGCCGGCGATCACGCTGGCGCCTTCCTTGATCTCGCGCTCGGCCGCCGCCATCGCGCGCAGGATGATGCGGGCATGTTCATAGAGCCGCTCGCCCGCCGCGGTCGGTTCCATGCCGCGCGGCTTGCGCTCGAACAGCGGCGTGGCGAATTCCGCCTCGAGATTGGCGATGTGGTGGCTGAGCGCGGATTGCGCGACGTTGGCCTGATCCGCCGCCCGCGACAGGTTGCGCTGCTCGTAAACCGCGATGAAATAGCGAAGTTGGCGCGAATCCATGAGGGTTCAGCGTTCTAGAACCACGAATACACTATTCGACAGATTATATTTTTCAGATAGCGTGCGGAAGCCTAACCTGCGCCGATCACAAAGCGTTTTCGAGCGAAACGGGTACCGGTTCGCATGGAGAAAACGCGTCAGAACAAGAGCGCAACGAGCACGGAGAAACCGATGACCGGGAGCGGATTGCCGCTGGAAGGCGTGAGGGTCGTCGAGATGACCCACATGGTGATGGGGCCGACCTGCGGCATGATCCTGGCGCAACTCGGCGCCGAGGTGATCAAGGTCGAACCGCCCGCCGGCGACAAGACCCGTTCGCTCGGCGGCATGGGGGTCTCGTTCTTTCCGCTGTTCAACCGCGGCAAGCGCAGCGTCGTGCTCGACTTCGCCAAGCCCGAGGACCGCGACACCATGCACCGGCTGCTCGCCAGCGCCGACGTGTTCCTGGAGAATTTTCGCGACGGCCAGCTCGACAAGCAGGGGCTCGGCGCCGAGGAGCTTCGCCAAAAATATCCGCAGCTGATCATCGCCGGCCACAAGGGCTTTCTGTCCGGTCCCTACGATCATCGGCCGGCGCTCGACGAGGTCGTGCAGATGATGTCCGGGCTCGCGGCGATGACCGGCACGCGCGACAAGCCGCAGCGCGTCGGCTCCTCCGCCAACGACATCATGGGCGGCATGTTCGGGGTGATCTCGATCCTCGCCGCGCTCTATCAGAAGCGTGGCGGCAAGGCTGATGGCGCCGACATCCGCATCGGCCTGTTCGAGAACTGCCTGTTCCTGGTCGCCCAGCACATGGTCGAGTACGAGATGACCGGGCGCAAACCGCGCTCGATGCCGGAGCGCGAGCATGCCTGGCCGATCTACGACATCTTCGATGCCGCCGGCGGCGATCGCATCTTCATCGGTGTCGTCACCGAAGGTCATTGGCAGAGCTTCTGCCGCGAGTTCGGCCTCACGGAGTTCGCCGACGATCCGACGCTGCGCTCGACCACGGACCGCATCATGGCGCGCGACCGGATCATTCCGCGCGTTGCCGCGGTGATCAAAGGCTGGAACGTGGCCGACTTGTCGGCGAGGCTCGATGCGCTCAACATCTGCTTCTCGCCGATCAATCGGCCGGAGGATCTGCTCGGGGATCCGCATGTGCTGCGTCCCGGCGGGCTGGTCAACAACGTGAACGCCGACGGCAAGCCGTTCCGCGTCCCCGCGCTGCCGCTCGAATGGAACGGCCGCAATATCGGCGAAGGCCTGAAAGTGCCGGTGCTGGGCGCCGATACCGAAGCGGTGTGCGCCGAGCTCGCACAACAGACAATTTCATCAACCGGAAACGCTGCGTGAGGCTGACATGACCCGCGTCCACGATGTCTATCCCAACGACAAGGTAACCCTGCGCGAGGTCGGCCTGCGCGACGGCCTGCAGCTCGTGAAAACGTTCCCGTCCACCGCGGCGAAAGCACGCTGGGTGCGCGACGAATACGCCGCCGGCGTCCGGCATTTCGAGGTCGGCTCGTTCCTGCCGGCCAAGACCTTCCCGCAGTTCGTCGATGTCCGCGACGTGGTCGCCACCATTGCCGCGCTGCCCGGCGCGCACGGCGTCGCGCTGGCGCTGAACGAGCGCGGCGTCAACGAGGCGCTGGCCTCCGGCGTCGCCGAGATCGCCTCGGTGGTGTCGGCGACCGAGGAGCACAGCCAGGCCAACGCCAACCGCTCGCGCGAGTCTGCGATCGAGAACATCAAGCGGCTCTGCGAGCTGCGCGATGCCAGCGCGCACAAGCCGCTGGTCAATGCCGCGATCTCGATGGGGCTGGGCTGCTCGATCGTCGGTCCCGTCGATCCGAAGGAGGTGCTGCGCCTCACCGAGAAGCTCTATGAGGTCGGCGTCGACATGGTCGCGATTGCGGATACGGTCGGCTATGCCGGGCCGAAGCAGGTCGGCGAGCTGACGCGGGGCGCGGTGAAGATCGCAGGCTCCAAGCCGGTCTGCGTGCATCTGCACGACACCCGCGGCATGGGCATCGCGAATGCCTCCGCCGCGCTCGACGAGGGCGCCCGCGTGCTCGACGGCTCGCTCGGCGGCCTCGGCGGCTGCCCGTTCGCGCCGGGCGCCACCGGCAATGTCGTGTTCGAGGACCTCGTCTTCCTCTGCGAGAGCAAGGGATTTCCGACCGGTATCGATCTCGATCGCCTGGTCGAGGTGCGCGCGATCCTGAAATCCGCGATGCCGAACGAGGCGCTCTATGGCGGCCTCGCCCGCGCCGGCCTGCCCCGCGGCACCAAGGCGAGGGCGGCGTAGCGTATTCATTGCGTAGCCCGGATGGAGCGAAGCGAAATCCGGGAAGCCCTGTCCGCGGGTGCGAGGCCCCGGATTGCGCTGCGCTCCATCCGGGCTACGAAAACGACACGCTCTCAATCATGCCTGTGCCCATGCCCGCGCTTGCGCGGCTTCTTGTCCGGGGCGGTCGGGATCATCACGACGCGGCCGTAACGCACGCCGCGTTCGGCGATGACGTGATCGGCGAGATGCCGGACCTCGCTGCTGGCACCCTTCAGGGCCGTCACCTCCATGCAGCTGTCGTCGTCGAGATGGACGTGCAGCGTCGCCAGCGACAGGTCGTGATGGCCGTGGAAATTCTGCACCAGCCGCTTCGACAAATCGCGCGCGGCGTGGTCGTAGACATAGACCAGCGCGGCGACGCACTGCCCTGACGGCGCGTTCTCCGCGCTCTGCTGCAACCCGGCGCGTGCGAGATCGCGGATGATCTCGGAGCGGTTCTGATAGCCGCGCGCCTCGGCGGCGGCGTCGATCTCCGCGAGCAGATCATCCTCGATGGTGATGGTGATGCGTTGCATGGATTATCCGTGGTGGCTCGACTGCCTGGCAGTATGACATTTATATTGTAACGTCATACCGCGCTTGCTAGCGTCGCGTTGCCGGGGTTGGTTGGACTGGTGCGGTCGTCGCGTGACTGTAACAGGTATCATGCGGGGGCATGCGCGTTGCGTCGTACTGCATGGCGGATATTTCCCGCCGCCGCATCCATTGCAGCATTCGCGCCGGTCGCCGAAGCGCAGACGGTCGCTACTGCGCCCGGCCAGTTGCCGCCGGTGACGGTAACGTCGCCGGATCTGGCGCCACCCAGGCGCGCCAGACCGTCCCAGCGTCCACGCCATGTCGCCGCCGGTGGCCGCAAGCCCGCCGCGCCGCAACCGAGCCAATCCACCGTGAGCGCCGGCATTACCGGCGGCTCGGCGACCGTGTCCGCGTCCGATCTGCAACCGACCGCCGCCAGCGCGCGGCAGATCAGCGGCGACGAAGTGAATGCGCGGCCGGTCTCGCGCGTCGGCGAAGTTCTGGAGGCGGTGCCGGGCCTGATCGTCACCCAGCACTCCGGCGAGGGCAAAGCCAATCAGTATTTTCTGCGCGGCTTCAATCTCGATCACGGCACTGATCTGGCCATCACGGTCGACGGCATGCCGGTCAACATGCCGACCCATGGCCACGGCCAGGGCTATGCCGACATCAATTTCCTGATCCCGGAGCTGATCCGGTCGATGGACGTCCGCAAGGGTCCGTACTATGCGGACAAGGGTGACTTCGCGTCCGCCGGCGCGGTCGAGATCAACTATCTCGACAGGCTTCCGAAGAATATCGTGGAACTGACCGCAGGCAGCTTCGGCTATCAGCGCACGATGGCTGCGGGTGCGACCAAGGTCGGCGATGGAACGCTGCTCGCGGCCTTCGAGGCAAACAAATACAACGGCCCGTGGGACGTACCCGACGATATCCGCAAGCTGAACGGCGTATTGCGCTACAGTCAGGGCACCGCGACCGACGGCTTCTCGCTGACCGCGATGGCCTATTCCAATGGCTGGAACTCGACCGATCAGGTGGCGCAGCGCGCGATCGACCAGGGATTGATCGACCGGTACGGGTCGCTCGATCCGACCGACGGCGGCACCTCGAGCCGCTTCAGCCTGTCCGGCAATTGGGCGCAGTCCAGCGATTACGGACAGACCAAGCTCAACGCCTATGTGATCCGCTCGTCCCTGCAGCTTTATAACGATTTCACCTATTTCCTCGACGACCCCGTCAATGGCGATCAGTTCAGCCAGACCGACAGGCGCACCGTCTATGGCCTCGACGCCAGCCATGCCTTCGACCTTCGTTTCGCCGGCGTCGATGCGCAGACCCGGGTCGGCGTCCAGACCCGCTACGATGATATCAATGTCGGCCTGTTCAAGACCGCGCAGCGCGAGATCCTGTCCACCGTGCGCAACGACCAGGTGCAGGAAGGCAGCGTCGCACTGTGGGCCGATAGCACCGCGCGCTGGACCGACTGGCTGCGCACCACGGTCGGTATCCGCGAGGGTTATTTCGCCGGCCATGTACTGAGCGACACGCCGCAGAATTCCGGCAACGCGCAGGCCGCGATGACGAGCCCGAAGGCCGGCATCGTGCTCGGCCCCTGGTCCAGGACCGAGTTCTACGGCAATGCCGGCTTCGGCCTGCATTCCAACGACATCAGAGGCGCGACCATCACCGTCGATCCCAACGACAAGATGACGCCGCTCGATCGCGTGCCGCTGCTGGTGCGCTCGAAGGGCGCCGAGCTCGGCATCCGCACCAGGGCGATCGACGGCCTCACCTCGTCGCTCGCGGTGTTCGTGCTCGACTTCGATTCCGAGCTGCTGTTCGTCGGCGATGCCGGCACCACTGAACCGAGCCGGCCGAGCCGGCGCGTCGGCGTCGAGTGGACCAACCAGTACAAGCTCCTGCCGTGGATGAGTTTTGATTTCGATCTCGCCTACACCCGCGCCCGCTTCACGGATGTCGATCCAGCCGGCAATTACATTCCGGGTGCGCCGGCCTGGGTCGCCAGCGGCGGCGTCACCTTCGGCAGCGACACCGGCTGGTTCGGCAGCCTGCGCGCCCGCTATTTCGGCCCGCGCCCGCTGATCGAGGATGACAGCGTCCGCTCGTTGTCGTCGTTCATCGTCAACACCCGCGCCGGCTATGAATTCGACAACGGGATGCGGCTGCAGCTCGACGTCCTCAATCTCTTCAACGCGCAAACCAACCAGATTGAATACTACTATTTGTCGCGGCTGCCGGGCGAACCGATCGACGGCGTCGCCGACCGCCATGTGCATCCCGCCGAGCCGCTTGCCGTCCGCCTGACGCTTGCGGCAACGTTCTGATCGTCACACCGGCGCGCGATCTTGCGCGGTCATTTCCGCAGCCGGAAGCGCCGCCTCTTCGTCAGTCGCTTCAGGAACAAGTGGCGGCGATTTTGGAAACACACTGAATTCGCCGGCCACCTCCTGGAGCGGCTTCTGCTTGTCGGCCCAGTGCAGGGCCGTGTAGTCGAAACCGTGCACGATGGTGGGTTTGACGACTTCGAAATAGGGCGAGATGTCGAAGTCGCGCGGCATGTAAAGCGAGGAATCGCGGATATGCAGGATGTCGCGGCGCGCCTTGCGGCTGGCAGCGCGCGTGATCTTGGGCAGGATCGGATAGCGCACGGCGTCGAACGCCTGCGCGATCAATGCCGAGCAGATGATCTTGGTCGGATCGCCGGAGCCGAACGCGATCATGCGGCGACGCCAGCGCTGCGGGATCGGCAGCGGAAACAGATAGCGCGCGAGATCGACGATGTTCTTGGTGTCGTAGCCGAAGCCGATGCGGTTGATGGCGTAGCGGCACACCGTGGTGCGGTCCTCGAACGACAGGCCGACCGGACGGCAGAGGCGGGTGTGGTAGGCGAGATATTTCGACAGCGGCGCGGAGGTCACGCCTTCGCCGATATTGGCCTCGATCAGCACATGCTGTTCGCCGTCAGGCTCGAACGCGCCGTCGATCGGTCCGACAAACAGCGCGGCGTGCGACCAGGTCGACTGCGTGAGGTATTTGATGATGCCGGAAATCCGGTTGTTGCCTTCGACCAGCAGCACGTCGCCGGGCTGCATGATGCTCCGCAGATGGTCCGGGTCGCTCGGCGTGAACGGCTCGTAACCGGGAACTTCTTTTTGAAGGTACCCCGCGATCCATTTACCGACGGTATCGAGCATTACGCCCATGGATTCCCCCCAGCGGTTCTATGACCGCTTGTGTTTCACTTAATCATGGTCGCAAGCTGTTGCAATTTAGTTCATGCCATCGGCGGATCAATCATGATTGATTTACCATGATGGTTGCTGAGGTCGGTGAGATGCGGCACAGTTCGCGAAGCGTTCCCGCTCTCCGCAAGCTCTCGGAAACCATGCCAGAAGCTATATCATGCCAGTGACCCGCCGCGATTTCCTGTCGGCGTCCGCAGCTTTCGCGCTGGTGCCTGCGCTGGGCGGCCGGGTTCTTGCTGCGCAGCCGCCGCCGCGCGAGGCCGACATCGTCGTGATCGGCGCGGGTGCCGCAGGCATCGCCGCGGCGCGACGGATCATTGCCGCGAACCGCAAGGTGATCGTGGTGGAGGCGGCCGGCCAGGTCGGCGGTCGCTGCCAGACCGACGCATCGACATTCGGCGTGCCGTTCGACCGCGGCGCGCGCTGGATGCACAATCCCGAAACCAATCCGATGATCCGGCTGGCCCGCTCCGCAGGCCTCGACATCGTCACGGCCCCCGCGGGCCAGAAGATCCGGATCGGCCGGCGCTATGCCCGCCCCGGCGAGACCGAGGAGTTTTTGGCGGCGCTGGTGCGCGCCAACCGCGCCATCGACGACGCTGCGCGCAAGGCCGATGTCGCCTGCGCCGCGGTCATGCCGAAGGACCTCGGCGATTGGGCCGGCACCGCGGAATTCCTGCTCGGGCCCAATTTCTGCGGCAAGGATCTGAAGGATCTTTCCGCCGTCGACAAGGTGCGCGCGCAGGATCGCAACACCGCGATCGCCTGCCGGCAGGGGCTAGGCGCGCTGATCGCAAAGCTCGGCGAAGGACTGCCGCTGGCGCTGTCGACGCCGGCGCAGCGCATCCTGTGGAGCAATCGCGACGTGATGGTCGAGACGCCCTCCGGCAAGATCACCGCGCGTGCCGCCATCGTCACCGTGTCGAGCAACGTGCTTGCGAGCGGCAACATCAAGTTCGCGCCGGAGCTTCCGAAGCGCGCGCTCGATGCCGCCGCCAAGCTCAGCCTCGGCAGCTACGATCGCATCGCATTGCAGATTCCCGGCAATCCGCTCGGGCTATCGCGCGACGACGTCATCATCGAGCAGAGCAATTCGACCAAGACGGCGCTGCTCTACGGCAATATCGCGGGCTCCTCGCTGTGCACGCTCGACGTCGCAGGCTCGTTCGGCCGCGATCTGTCAGCGCAGGGCGAGAAGGCGATGGCGGCTTTCGCCGTGGAGTGGCTGACCAAGCTCTATGGCAGCGAGGTCGGCGCCGCCGTGAAGAAGACCAGCGCGACGCGCTGGAATGCACAGCCCTTCATCCTCGGCGCGATGTCGGCCGCTGCACCCGGCGCACAGTTCTCGCGCCGGATCCTGACCGAGCCGATCGGCGCGATGTATCTCGCGGGCGAGGCCACGCATGAAACGCTGTGGGGCACGATCGACGGCGCCTGGGACAGCGGCGAGCGCGCCGCCGACGCCGCGCTGCGCAGGATCGGCGGGGTGAAGGAAGCGACACCGGCGCCCGCAGCGCCCGCCGCAAAACACAAGCGCCGCACGTCACCTCGCTCCGGTGCGATGAATTGATCGCTGAGGAAGATCAGGCACCGCTACTGGATGTGCGGGCAGAGGAGTGCCGCATAGCAGATGTCGTCCCTGCGAAAGCAGGGACCCATAACCACAGGGTTGTGTTGTAGGACTGAGCTGCGGCCCCAGCATCGTGCAAACAATGACGGCCCGTGGTTATGGGTCCCGGGTCGCGCTTCGCTTGCCCGGGACGACAGCGAATTTTTGGCGCCACTTGAGGCATACATCCGCACTCTCGCGACATGACCCGATGGATTCCGGGTTCGTGCTTCGCACACGCCGGAATGACGACTTGGGAGAGAGTGTCCCCTCACACCGGCAGCTTCAGCTCCATCAGATCCTTGGCCACCACGATGCGGCCGGAATAGTTCTTCTTTACATCCCGGGTCCAGTCATCATCGGTGACCTGCCGATCGTCGCCGGGGACGAAGTGGCTGAGCACCAGCGTCTTCACGCCGGCAGCGGCGGCGATGCGGCCGACGTCCTCGGTCGAGGTGTGGCTGTCGAGCAGATGCTTTTTCAGCGTGGCGCCGTTCTTGGTCGTGGCGACCAGGCGATCGACCGCGGGGACGTAGAGACATTCGTGCACCAGCACGTCGACGCCCTTGGCAAACTCGGCGAGCTTCGGGTTGTAGGCGGTGTCGCTGGAGAACACGATGGTGCCGTCCGGCGTCTCGAACTTGTAGGCGAAGTTATCCGTGATCGGCGGGTGCGGCGTGCGGAACGCGGTCACGGTGACATCCGATGTCTTCAGCACCACGCCGTCGTCGCTGATGTCTTTCGCGATCAGCAGCTTGCGCGGGTCGGGCCGGCCTTCGTCCTCGATCCGGGTCTCGACGTCGAACTTGTTCAGCTCCCAATATTCCTTGGTCATCGCCTCGATGCCCTTGGGGCCGAACGAATGGATCGGCGTCGAGAGGCCGGCTGCCCAGGCGTTGTAGAACAGGTTGCCGTATTCCAGATTGTGATCGGAATGATGATGGCTGATGAGGATGTACTTGACCTGCGGGATCGGCACGCCCGCGCGCACAAGCTGGCGGCTGACGCCCATGCCGCAATCGATCACGAACGGGGTATCGTTGACGACGACGAGATTGGCGGGGTTCGAAGCGCCGTTGCCGACGCGTGGCCCGCCCTTGGTGCCGAGGAACACGATGCGGGTCCGCGCCTTGTCGGTTTGCGCACGCACGTGAGGTGCCGCGAGCGCGGCGGCGCTGCCGAGCGCCAGTTTCAATGCATTGCGGCGATCGATCATGATGTTCCTCCCGCGGTCTTCTTCTGAACGCTGGTAACCCTAGCCGCCGCGCAAGATGCCATCAAGCGCCGGCAGACCGACGATGACGGCCGCGGCGATCAGCGCGTAGCAGATCGCGCGAAACACCTTTTCGCTCGCCTTGCCGAACAGCGCGGCGCCGAACCAGACGCCGATGCCGTAGATCGGGCCGACGATCAGCGAGAACTTGACCGATTCGATCGTGATCAAGCCGGTGAACCAGTAGCTGACCAGCGAGAAGAAATCCGAGGCGCCGAAGAACAGCACGATGTTGGCGCGCGAGATCACCGACGAAATCGGGCGGCCGAGCCAGTAGGCGACGATCGGCGGGCCGCCGGTCTGCGCGAGGCCGCTGCAAAATCCGGAGAGGCCGCCGACGCCGACGGAGAGGGCGACGTGCTCCTTGCCGTGATAGCGCCAGCCCGACAGCAGCAGCGCGAGCAGCGCCGCGACAAAGCAGGAGATGATCCAGCGCGTCGTGACAGGCTCGAGCACGGTCAGGAAATAGGTGCCGATGGGCACGCCGACCAGCGCGCCGGCGACCATGACTGCGGTCGCCTTGCGGTCGGCATGGGTCCAGGCGTTCGGCAGCAGCGGCGTGGCGGCGATGAAGTCGATGATCAGCAGCAGCGCCGCCACCAGCCGCGGCGCCGCGACGCTGCTCGCGAGCGGCATGAAGATCAGCGCCGAGCCGAAGCCGGAGAAGCCGCGCGCCGTACCCGACACGAAGGCGATCGCGCAGATCGCGAGCGCGATGCTGGTCGAGACGTCGGAGGGGATCAGGCTGAAGGAGGTCATGCGGGAGGCTGGAAGTGAGGTTCGATTTGCTGTCCGGCGTGCCCGCCCGCACTACGGTTCTAACGCAACGGCACTTCTGTCAGACCGTCATCCCCGCGCAAAGGCTTCGCCTTTGTCGCTGGAGGTGCGAGCGGAGCGAGCCTCGAAGGATGCACGGCCACAGACGGGGCCGTCGACCCTTCGAGACGGCCGCTACGCGGCCTCCTCAGGGTGAGGGTGCAATAGACCGCCTGCGGCTGACATTACCCGCGCAGCGTGCCGCCGGTCTTCTTGGTCACATCGGTGACGACCTTGGCGGCGACGGCGTCGATCTCCTGGTCGGTCATGGTCTTCTCGCGCGGCTGGATCGTCACCGCGATCGCGATCGACTTCTTGTCGGGATCGATGCCCTTGCCTTCGTAGACGTCGAACACGGTCACATCAGTGATCAGCTTCTTGTCGACATTCTGTGCCGCGCGGACGATGTCGCCCGCCTTGACGCTGCGATCGACGATGAAGGCGAAGTCGCGCGACACCGGCTGGAATGCCGAGAGTTCCAGCACCGGCTTGGCGCGCGTCGCCCTCTGCTTGCCTTGCGGGATGCGCTCGAGGATCACCTCGAACACGATCATCGGGCCGTCGGCGCCGAGCGCCTCCGCCGCGCGCGGATGCAGCTCGCCGAACGTGCCGAGCACATTCTGCGGGCCGATCTGGATGGTGCCGGAGCGCCCCGGATGCAGCCAGGCCGGGCCGCCGGGGACGATCTGCAGCGCCTGCATCGGCGCGCCGGCGGCGGCCAGCACGGCGAAGGCGTCGGCCTTGGCATCCATCGCATCCGCCACAGCCGAGCCGGTCCAGTGCCGTCCGATCCCCCTCGACGAGGCGAAGCCATGGCGCACGCCGGAGGCGGCGACCAGCTGGTCCTCCGGGCGGTCGCCGCGGAACACCTGGCCGACCTCGAACAGCGCCACGTCAGGATAGCCGCGGTTGATGTTGGCCTGAACCGCCGCGACGAGGCCGGGCAGCAGGCTCGGCCGCATGTCGGAGAGATCGGCCGCGATCGGGTTGGCGAGCACGAGCTCGCTCTGGCCGCCGCCGAACAGTTTTGCCGCATCATTGGTGATGAACGACCAGGTCACGGCTTCCACCATGCCGCGCACGCCGAGCGCGCGCTTGGCGCGGCGGGTGCGCAGCTGCATCGGCGTCAGCACCGGCTTGCGCGGCTCCTCGCCGCGCTCGAACGGCGTCATCGGCACCTTGTCGACGCCGACGATGCGCACGATCTCCTCGACGATGTCGGCCTTGCCGTGCACGTCGGTGCGCCAGGACGGGATCGCGATCTTCACCACGGGGCCGTTGCCGGCCAGCATGAAGCCGAGCCGGGTGAGGATCAGCTTCACCTCGACCAGCGGCACCTCGATGCCGGCGAGGCGCTTCACTTCACTGAGCGGGAAGTCGATGACGCGATCCTCGCCGAACTGCTTGCCGACCACGACGTTCTCGGACGGCGTGCCGCCGCACAGCTCCAGCACCAGTTTGGTCGCGAGCTCGAGCCCGGGCACCATGAAGGCCGGATCGACGCCGCGCTCGAAGCGATAGCGCGCGTCCGAATTGATGCCGAGCTTGCGGCCGGTCTGCGCGATGTTGATCTCGTTCCAGAGCGCCGATTCGATCAGCACGTCGGTGGTGTTGTCGTCGCAGCCCGAGGCCTCGCCGCCCATGATGCCGGCGAGCGATTCGACGCCGTGCTCGTCGGCGATGACGCAGATGTTGCTGTCGAGCGCGTAGGTGCGGCCGTCGAGCGCGAGCAGCGTCTCGCCGTCTTTCGCGCGCCGGACGGTGAGGTTGCCCTGCACCTTCTTGGCGTCGAACACGTGCAGCGGGCGGGCGCGGTCGTAGGTCATGAAGTTGGTGATGTCGACCAGCGCGTTGATCGGGCGCAGCCCGATCGAGGTCAGCCGCTTCTGCAGCCATTCCGGCGACGGGCCGTTCTTCACGCCGCGCACCAGCCGCAGCGCGAAGCCCGGACACAGCGTGGCGTCTTCCACCTTGACCTGGACCGGGCAGGGGAATTCGCCCTTGATCGGCCTGATGCCGGGGTCTTTGAACTTGCCCATGTCGGCGGCGGACAGATCGCGCGCGATGCCGTGCACGCCGGTGCAGTCCTGCCGGTTCGGCGTCAAATTGATCTCGATGGTGGGATCGCCGAGCCCGGCCCAGTCGGCATAGCCCTTGCCGAGCGGCGCGTCCGCCGGCAGCTCCATGATGCCGTCGTGGTCTTCCGAGATCTGCAATTCCGCCGCCGAGCACAGCATGCCGCGGCTCTCGACGCCGCGGATGGTACCGACGCCGAGCGTGATGTTCTTGCCAGGGATATAGGTGCCGGGCGGCGAGAATACGCTGATCAGCCCGGCTCGCGCATTCGGCGCGCCACACACCACCTGCACCGGCTCAGCCCCGTCGCCGGTGTCGACCATGCAGACGCGCAGCCGGTCCGCATTCGGATGCTGCTCGGCCGAGATCACGCGCGCGATGGTGAACGGCGCGAGCGCCTTCGCCTTGTCCTCGATGCTCTCGACCTCGAGCCCGATCATGGTGAGCTTGTCGGCGAGCTTGTCGAGCGGCTCGTCGGTCTCGAGATGTTCCTTCAGCCAGGAGAGGGTGAACTTCACGGCTGCCTGCCTCGGTTCTTGTTGGTGGTTACTAGTTGATCTTGATCAATGCTCCGTTCCGTCCCCCACAAGGGGGGAGGGAACGGAGAGAGCCTTTGCTGGGGCGGATAGTCGAAGCATCAAGCTCACGAACTCAAGCCCCCCGCGATCGACGGGATGTCGAGCGGCTTGAAGCCGTAGTGGCTGAGCCAGCGCACGTCGCTGTCGAACAATTGGCGCAGGTCGGCGATGCCGTATTTCAGCATCGCGATGCGGTCGATGCCCATACCCCAGGCAAAACCCTGGTAAACGTCGGGATCGAGGCCGCAGGCGCGCAGCACGTTCGGGTGCACCATGCCGCAGCCGAGAATCTCCAGCCAGTCCTCGCCCTCGCCGAAGCGGATCTCGCCCTTGTCGCGGCGGCACTGGATGTCGACCTCGAGCGACGGCTCGGTGAACGGGAAGAACGACGGCCGGAACCGCATGTTGATGTGGTCGACCTCGAAGAACGCCTTGCAGAACTCATGCAGGATCCATTTGAGGTGGCCGAGATGCGAGCCCTTGTCGATCACCAGGCCCTCGACCTGATGGAATTGCGGCGTGTGCGTCGCGTCGGAATCGATGCGATAGGTGCGGCCCGGGCAGATCACGCGGATCGGCGGCTGCTGGGTCAGCATGGTGCGCACCTGCACTGGCGAGGTGTGGGTCCGCAGCAGCATGCGCGAGCCGTCCTCCTTCGGGTTGAAGAAGAAGGTGTCGTGCATCTCGCGCGCCGGATGGCCTTCGGGGAAGTTCAGCTTGGTGAAGTTGTAGTCGTCGGTCTCGATGTCGGGACCTTCGGCGACCGCAAAGCCCATGTCGGCGAAGATCGTGGTGAGCTCGTCCCAGACCTGGCTCAGCGGATGGATGCGGCCGGTCTCCGCCGGCGCCTCGCGCAGCGGCAGCGTGACGTCGATGGTCTCGGCGGCGAGGCGCGCATCGAGCGCGGCCGCTTTCAGCACGTCGCGCTTGGCCGCGAGCGCCTGCGTCACCGCATCCTTGGCGAGGTTGATCTTGGCGCCTTCGGTCTTGCGCTCCTCCGGCGACATTTTTCCAAGGGTCGCAAGGAGTGCCGAGATCGAGCCCTTCTTGCCGAGCGCCGAGACGCGGACCGCCTCGAGGGCGGCCTCGTCAGCGGCTGAGGCGATCTGGTCGAGGATGGATTGTTCGAGCGTTGCGAGGTCGGACACGGTCAATTCCTGCGCTTGAGCGGAGCATGATCTGGTGGGAAGTACCGCTACCCGAACCGGTACCATGCGCCAAAATTCGGCTGGGTTGTCGCCGCCCGAAGGCGGTAACGTCAAGCAAAAAGCCGGTCATTTCGGGCCGATGGCCGGCAGCATTGAACCGCGCGCGGAGGCCGGGCTACCCAAGGGGGAGTTCAAGGAGGCCCACGCGATGTTGCTGCGATCTTGCCTGGCCGTGCCGGCGGTGCTGTTGATGCTCACCACCGTGCATGCCGCGACCGAGGAATGCCCCGCCAAATCGACCCAGATGGACGACATCATCGCGGAGCTGGAGAAGGCGCCGAGCTGCAACCGCGCGATGAAGATCTTCGAGGCGTGCGAATACGGCGCCAGCGGAGACGTCCAGTTCGGCGCCGTGGTCGAGAAGAGGTGCGAGGGCGACTTCCTGTCCGGCCTCGGAGCGTCGCAGAAGAAGGCCTATGCCGGCCAGCTCAAGCGCTGCGACCACAAATACGACAACGAAAGCGGCACCATGTACCGCTCGTTCACGGCGTTCTGCCGGGCGATCGTCGCCCAGCGCTATTCGCAGAAGGCGCTGAAAGCGGGCCCCAAATCGCGTTAGGGCCGCCCGCTAGGATCAGGCGGCCAGCGCGGCCTTGGCCTTCTCGGCGATCGCCTGGAACGCAACCGGCTCGTGGATCGCGAGATCCGACAACACCTTGCGGTCGACGACGACGCCCGACTTGGAGAGGCCGTTGATAAACACGCTGTAGGTCATGCCGAACGGACGGACCGCGGCGTTGATGCGCTGGATCCAGAGCGCGCGGAAGGTGCGCTTCTTGCGCTTGCGGTCGCGGAAGGCGTACTGGCCGGCCTTTTCGACGGCCTGCTTGGCGACGCGGATGGTGTTCTTGCGGCGGCCGTAATAGCCCTTGGCGGCCTTGTAGACTTTCTTGTGCTTGGCGTGAGCGGTCACACCGCGTTTGACGCGAGACATGACGGAAATCCTTGATCTGGAAGAGGTGACGGGGCGCCGCGCAGTCGCGGCGAGGGTTCAAGCGGATCGGTGCGATCAGGCGTTCGGCAAGAAGTACTTCTTGACGTTGTCGCCGTCGGTCTTGAACAGCACGCGGGTGCCGCGCAGCTGACGGATCTGCTTCTTCGTCCGCTTGATCATGCCGTGGCGCTTGCCGCGCTGGGCGTGCATGACTTTGCCAGTGGCAGTCACCTTGAAGCGCTTTTTGGCGCCCGACTTGGTCTTCAACTTGGGCATTTGGCTCTCCTGTCGCACAGCACGAAAATCGCCCCGAGGGGCGTCCGGCCGGCTAAAATGCTCGTTAGAGCGTTGAAAGTGCTAAGGTTTTTTCCGAATTGAAAGAACCTGCACGAACCGTCGCCACGGCAGCCCTTGATCAGCCGGGCGGCGAAGGCCCGGCTTATGACAGAGGATCGGCGGTTTTGCAACGTTTGCGGCGGGGAACCGGGCGGAACGGTCTTCCCCTTCCCCCTGAAAGGGGGAAGGCCGGGATGGGGGTCGGCCGCGGCGTTGCTGCTCGTGGAGAGAGTAGATCCCCACCCGCTTTGCTCTGGCGAGCAAATCGACCTCCCCTTTTCAAGGGGAGGTTGGCACCACCGCGCCATAAGGGGCGCCCGAGATACGAAACAGCCCGCCAGATCGCCTGACGGGCCATTTCATTTCAATAAAGCGACAAATTCGAACTAGCGTGGCGCCAGCACCATCACGACCTGGCGGCCCTCGAACTTCGCGTCCTGCTCGACCTTGGCGAATTCGGCGACGTCGGCCTTCACCTTGTCCAACAGCTTGGTGCCGATCTCCTGGTGCGCCATTTCACGACCGCGGTAGCGCAAGGTGATCTTGACCTTGTCGCCTTCCTCGAAGAAGCGCTGCATCGCGCGCATCTTCACGTCGTAGTCGTGATCGTCGATCATCGGGCGGAGCTTGATCTCCTTGATCTCGACGACCTTCTGCTTCTTGCGAGCTTCGGCAGCCTTCTTCTGCGCGGAATACTTGTACTTCCCGTAGTCCATGATCTTGCAGACGGGAGGGCTGGTATTCGGCGAAATCTCGACGAGATCCATGCCGGCTTCCATGGCCATCTTGATGGCCACCATGGTTTCGACGGTGCCCTGATTGACACCCTCCGCATCGATCAGCTGGATCTGTGCGTTGCGAATCTCGTCATTGGTGCGCGGCCCTTCTTTGGCGACTGTGGGCGGGGCTCTATTGGGACGGCGAATGGGTAACTCTCCAAAGTTGTGAAAGGGAAGGCGGATATTTTGAAGCAAGATGCTGCGACGGGCAAGCGAACTCGCTTCTTTAAGCGGCAAAACCGCCAATTGCGAGGCATTTTGGCCACGCCCGGCACATATAGCGGGCGCGTCTGCTCCGCAAGGCGGGGCTTGCAGCCGTTGACCGGTGCTGCGCGACAATTGAAAAGCAGATGTCTGACACGCGAGTGACCGAACCATGAGCCAAACCGCCGCATCGGAACAGGAACCTGCCTTCATCGAGGTCGGCGAGGGCAGTGAGGCGCGCCGGATCGCGGTGCGGGCCCGTGCCGGCAGCAATCCCGGCAGCGCAAGTGGCGCGCCGGGGCTGTTCTGGCTCGGCGGCTTCAAGTCCGACATGGCCGGCACCAAGGCGCTGGCGCTCGATGCGTGGGCGGCCGAGCACGGCCGCAGCTCGGTCAGGTTCGACTATTCCGGGCATGGCGAATCCGGCGGCGAGTTCGCCGACGGCACCATCGGCCGCTGGCTCGAGGAGAGCGTGGCCGTGTTCTCGCAGTTCTGCAGCGGGCCGCAGGTCGTGATCGGGTCCTCGATGGGCGGCTGGATGGCGCTGCTGCTTGCGCGTGAGATCGCCAAACGGGCCAATGCCGGCGGCGGCAGTGCTTCGCTCGCCGGCCTCGTGCTGATCGCGCCGGCACCCGACTTCACCGAGGAACTGATGTGGAAGGCGTTCTCGCCGGAGGTCCGCGCCGAGATCGAGACCAAGGGCATGTGGCTGCGTCCGTCCGACTATGGCGACGGCACGCCCTATCCGATCACCCGCAACCTGATCGAGGAGGGCCGCAACCACCTGCTGCTCGGCAGCAAGATCGACGTCGGTTGCCCGGTGCGCATCCTGCAGGGCGCGCAGGATCCCGACGTGCCGTGGAAGCACGCCTTCGCGCTGGTGCACCGCCTGCCGGCCGAGGACGTCGTGCTCACCATGATCCAGGACGGCGACCACCGCCTGTCGCGGCCGCAGGACATCGCCCGAATCATCGCCGCGGTGGCGGAGATCGGCTAAGCTTTTTCCTTCTCCCCTTGTGGGAGAAGGTGGCGCGGACGATGTCCGCGCCGGATGAGGGGTTCTCTCCGCGGACACAGACCCCTCACCCGTCTCGAATGAGCTCTCGCTCATTCGATCTTTCCTCTCCCACAAGGGGAGAGGGAAGAAGAAGCGAGGAGCCGGGAGAGAATACCAATGGAAACCACAACGATGCTGCGCGCGTTCTGCGACGCGGTCGAGCGGCGCAACGGCAAGGCCTTTGCGAGCCTTTTCACCGAGGACGGCGTCTATCACGATGTGTTCTACGGTGCCTTCAAGGGCCACGGCAAAATCGCCGAGATGATCGACGACTGGTTCTACCGGACCGCGACCGATTTCCGCTGGGTGATGCACGATCCCGTCAGTGACGGCGCAACGCTCTACGCGCGCTACACGTTCAGTTACCGCTCGACCTTGCCGGAAGCCAAGGGGGCCCGCGCGATGTTCGAGGGCGTCGCGATCATGCGGCTGCGTGACGGCAAGATCACGGAGTACCATGAGGTCGCCAACACCGCGCCGGCCTTCGTCGATTTGAACTTCGCGTCGGAGCGCATCGCCAAGATCGTCGGCAAGCAGGGCGCGGAGCTGAAAGCGCGGCCGGAGATGCGGCGGCATTTGAAGTGAGCTGCGCTGCGGATTCTCTCCGTCGTCATTCCGGGGCGCGCGAAGCGCGAGCCCGGAATCCATCGGGCCGCATGCGCTGTCGGAGAAATGGATTCCGGGTTCGATGCTGCGCATCGCCCCGGAATGACGGCTGAGAGAGTTTTACGGCGGCGGCGGGTTGGTCATCGGCTTGCGCTGGGCGAGCGCCGCCACGGTGGAGGTGCCGATCGGGCCCTTCTCGTCATAGAGCCAGCATTCGCCGATCGCGATGCCGTCCGTGGCGTGGTGGTTGACGACCTCGAAGCCGATCCAGTTGGTCACCGGCAAACGATGCAGATAGATTGTGACGTCGCTGTTGATGTAGCCGAGCCCCTGGTCGCCGGCGTTCGCAAAGGGGCTGGCGAAATCCGCGCCGGTCGCGACATGGACGAACGGCGTCATCTTCACGCCCGCGACGAGCTCGCGCACCTCGCTCATCCAGAGCCGTCGCTCGCCGAGCGAGCCCATATGGCCGACGATCGGCCGCGTCTCCCATTTGCCGTTCATGCCGAGCCTCGGATCGGTCGGCTTCGGAATCTCCGCCGGCGCCGGCACCTGCCAGTTCGGCGGTGACCACACATTGCCGGGTGCATTTTCCGTCCTGCGCAACAATTGGCAGGAGGCGCGCGCCATGCTGGTGCCGCCGGAGACAAACTCGGCCTCGATCATCTTGATGCGCATGCCGTCGCGCACGACCTTGCTCGTCACCTCGATCGGCGTCGTGATGTTGGGCAGCCGGAACATGTCGACGGTCAGCCGGGCGGGGACGAAATCGTCGGAGCCGTGGCGCTCCTCGATGACGAAGGCGAGCAGGCCGATCACGACGCGGCCGTGCAGGGATTCCGGACTCCACGGTCCGTTCGCAACGGCCGTTGGCATGAAGCCGTCGCCGTGCCTGGTGAAGAAGGGCTGGTTTGTCATGGCGGGCGACCATGACGGGAACAGCGCGATGAAATCAAGACTCTTCACCCTCATGGTGAGGAGCCGCGTAGCGGCGTCTCGAACCATGAGGCCCGGTCTGTGGCCTCATCCTTCGAGACGCGCTGCGCGCTCCTCAGGATGAGGGGACAGAGCCGTGCGCCACTCCTGCTGCACCGTGACGTCGGGCTCGCCGCCGGCCCGCGACGCCAGCGCGGCGAACGCATCGCGGTTGATCAGTTGCGACAGCGCCCACACCGCGGCGCCGCGCACCAGCGGGCTCGCATCGTCGAGCAAACGCCGCGCTTCGCCGGCAAGACTTGCATCGCCGGAGTTGCCGATCGCGATCAGCACATTGCGGATGAAGCGGTCGCGGCCGATGCGCTTGACCGGCGACTTCGTGAACAGAGCGCGGAAGGCGGCATCATCCAGCCGTGCGAGATCGGCAAGCGCCGGCGCCCGCAACGTATCGCGCGCGGCGAGCTTCTGCTCGCGCCCCGCTTGCGCGAACTTGTTCCACGGACACACCGCGAGGCAATCGTCGCAGCCATAGATGCGGTTGCCGATGCTCTTGCGGAATTCGTGCGGAATCGGGCCCTTGTTCTCGATCGTCAGATACGAGATGCAGCGCCGCGCATCGAGCTTGTAGGGCGCGGGAAACGCCGCAGTCGGGCAGATGTCCTGGCAGGCGCGGCAACTGCCGCAATGATCGGCCTCGGCATCATCGCGCGGCAGCTCAGTGGCGGAATAGATCGCGCCGAGAAACAGCCACGAGCCGAATTCGCGTGACACGAGATTGGTGTGCTTGCCCTGCCAGCCGATGCCGGCCGCCTGGGCGAGCGGCTTCTCCATGACAGCGGCGGTGTCGACGAACACCTTCACCTCGTCGCCGGTGATGGTGGCGAGCCAGCGCGCCAGGATCTTCAGCCGCTTCTTGATCACGTCGTGATAGTCGTCGCCCTGCGCATAGACCGAGATCGCGCCACGCGACCGGCGCGCGAGGATGTCGAGCGGGTCGTCGTCCGGCCCGTAATTGACGCCGAGCATGATGATCGAGCGCACGCCGCCCCACAGCACGCGCGGATCGGCGCGCCGCTCCGGATTGGCCGCGAGCCAGTCCATGTCGCCGTGGCCGCCGGAGCCGAGGAATTCGAGGAAATATTTTCCGGCCTCGCTGGTCGCGTCAGGCGCGGTGAAGCCGATGGCATCGAAGCCGAGCGCGCGTGCCTTGCGCTGAAGCGCCGCCTTGAGATCGGAAGGGGAGAGCCTGACCGCCGGGTTCAGAAGTCGAGGTCCACATAGGTGCGCGACGCCGGGACCCCCGCCAGCCATTCGCTGAGCAGCGGGCGGAACGACGGGCGGGACTTCACCCGCGCGTACCACGACTTTGCCGCGTCGTCCTCGCTCCATGGCACGTCGCCCAGATAGTCAATCGCCGAGAGATGCGCCGCGGCGGCGAGATCCGCGTAGGTGAGGCGGTCGCCGGCGAGGTAGTTCCGCGTCTTCGCCAGCCAGCCGATATAGCTCAGATGATAGCGCACATTGACCTTGGCGGCGCGCATGACGTCGGGGGCCGGCGGACCGCCGCCATTGTCCTCGCTCATGAAGCGCTTGTAGATCCGCTCGGTCACCAGCGGGTTGGAGGCTTCCTCGAAGAATTTCTCGTTGAACCACGCCATCAGCCGGCGCACCTCGACGCGCTCGGCCGTCGATGTCGGCAACAGCCGCCGATCGCCGGCATCGAGGCCGTGCGCCTCGTCGACATATTCGGCGATCACAGGCGCACCCGGGATCGGCGGAAAGCCCTCGGCGATCAGCACCGGCGTGGTGGCCGCCGGATTGAGCGCCAGGAACGCCTCGCGCCGTTCCCACACCCGTTCCTCCACAAGGCGCAAATCGAGCCCATACTCGCCGAGCACGAGCCGAATGAAGCGCGAATGCGGACAGAACGGATGGTGATACAGCGTATACATGAAGCCCTTGGTAGTTTCGCGGCGCTTAAGAAATCATCAACCTGTGCGGCCTGGACCTGTGCTTTGGCCAGACCAGTTCCGGTCGTCTCTATGTCGCGTCAGCACGCAAACCGGTAGCCACCCCCGCAGATGGTGCGGGTCACAAAAACGCTATAGCTCAGCAAATCGGCCGGGTAACCCATTGTTTGACGATTTTTTGCGATTGCGGCCAATGTGCGAATAAGCGAGAAGAATCCCGTTTTCCACACAGGGCAGGCCACAACATGATGACGGATATGCTGCGGGCGGTGATTCTCGGCATCATCGAGGGCGTCACGGAGTTCCTGCCGGTCTCCTCGACAGGCCACCTGCTGCTTGCGGAGCGCTTCTTCAATCTGGGCGAAGGCAATTTCTGGAAGAGCTTCGCGATCCTGATTCAGCTCGGCGCGATCCTCGCGATCCTTGCGCTCTACTTCGTCAAATTGTGGCGCGTGGCGCTCGGCATGTTCACCAATCCCGACGACCGCCGCTTCGTGATCGGCGTGCTGGTGGCGTTTTTGCCTGCCGTCGTGATCGGCCTGATCGCCGGCAAATACATCAAGGAGTTCCTGTTCAATCCGTGGGTGGTCTGCTTCACGCTGATCGTCGGCGGCGCTGTGCTGCTGTGGGTCGATCAGCTCGATCTCAAAGTGTACGAGGACGATGCGACCCGATTCCCGCTGCTGATGTATTTCTGGATCGGCGTCGCGCAGTGCCTGGCGATGATTCCCGGCGTGTCGCGCTCGGGCGCCAGCATCGTGGCGGCGATGCTGCTCGGCGCCGACAAGCGCTCGGCGGCGGAGTTCTCGTTCTTCCTCGCGATCCCGACCATGGTCGGCGCGTTCGCCTATGATTTCTACAAGAACCGGGCCGACTTCACCTCCGACAATCTCAGCGTCATCGCGGTCGGGTTCGTGGTGTCGTTCATCACGGCGATGATCGTGGTGCGGGCGTTCCTCAACTTCGTCACCCGCCGCGGCTTCACCTTCTTCGCCTGGTGGCGTGTGATCGTCGGCACGCTCGGCCTGATCGCGCTGGCGATGGGACGGTAAGGAACAGCTCTCACTGCGTCAGCGGTCTTCACCTCTCCCGCTTGCTTGCGGGGGAGGTCGGATTGCATCGCAGATGCAATCCGGGTGGGGGCTCTCTCCACACCAAGAGAGTTGTTTTGCGGTGAAACCCCCACCCCAACCCTCCCCCGCAAGCGGGAGAGGGGGCGCAGTCTTTCCGTGGTAACGCCTACGCGCTCTTCTTCTGGAACTGGCCCGTCGCGCGGAAGCGCCAGAGATATTGCGGGGCGATCGCTTCCATCGAATCCGGCGAGATGCCGAGGCCTGCGAAGGTCAGGCCGGCGGCCTTGGCGGCGTCGGACACCACATTGTCCGAACGCAGCATCTCGACCTGGTCCGGCGTCAGCGTGAACGGCCCCGGCGCGAACTGCAGGAAGTACGACTGGAACTTGGCGAGGCCGAACGGCAGCGGCGCCAGCATGCGATCGCGCTGGGTGATCTTGAGGATGATCTGCATCACCTCGCGCATGGTCAGCACTTCCGGCCCGCCGAGCTCGTAAGCTGCGCCCTGCTTCGCCTTGCCGTCCACGGCATTGGCCACGGCGACCGCGACGTCGCCGACATAGGCCGGCTGCACCGTGTTGACCCCGCCGCCGACCAGCGGCAGCACCGGCGACATCCGTGCCAGCGCCGCAAAGCGGTTGGTGAACTGATCCTCGGGCCCGAACAGCAGCGACGGCCGCATGATGGTGGCCTGTGGCAAGGCCGCCAGCACCGCCGCCTCGCCCTCCGCCTTGGCGCGGAAATAGCTCGAGGGTGAATCCGCGTCGGCCCCGATCGCCGAGACGTGGACCATCCGCCCGCCGGCAGCGGCCGCCGCCTTGGCGATGCTCTCGGCGCCCTTCACCTGCACGGCATTGAAGCTCTGCCCGCCGCCCTCGGCGAGGATGCCGACCAGGTTGATGGCGATATGCGAATCACGCATCGCCGCCTCGACCGAGGCCGGGTAGCGCACATTGGCCTGGACGGCATGAATCTGCCCGACACGGCCGAGCGGCTGAAGATGGCCGGCCAGTTCAGGCCGCCGCACCGCGACTCGGACGCGGTAATCGCGCTTGCAGAGCGCCCGGACCACGTTCCGCCCCAGAAAACCCGATCCGCCGAAGACCGTGACCAGCGTGTCCAGGTTCGATGCCATGGGGTGATTCCTGTGGGATTCGAGAGCGATTGACGTGGGTTAACCGTCTGGCGATACGCCATCGGCCTTATCCTGTACAGGGTATTTGAATTTCCAATCGCGAATTTGACAAGCGCGCAACCGATCCTTACTAAGCCGCTCCACATGCCCAGGTGGCGGAATTGGTAGACGCGCTGGCTTCAGGTGCCAGTGGCTTAACGGCCGTGAAGGTTCGAGTCCTTTCCTGGGCACCACCCCCTTTTTAAGCGATTGAAATCGCTCAGTATCCGGAAGGGGTGCGGCGAAGCCGTAACCCAGCGAGAGCAGGTGAGATGGCGATGATACCGCCGCCCAACCTAGCTACATCGGCCTCGGTTTCCGGTACGCGACCGTTTGCGCATTTCCTCCGTCAGGCGAGACGGACGTAATCTCGTTCGATCCAAATGGAGTCCATGTAGCTTGGCTCCCCGAGGACCTCGCCGACTTCGAGCTCGACCAGATGTCCCTTGACATCGACGATCGGAAAATGGCGGCCGAGGCACTTCATGAAGAGCGCCTGCGTTCCCATGTGCTCCGGTAGCGCATCCGGAATCGCCATGACTTCGACTCTGTCCCCGATCTTCATTCCAGCACCTCTGGACGGTCTTTTGAGACGAGCTTAGCGGCATCCTGCTCAGCTGGCGCTCGCGATCGTTCCCCCGTGGGGCCACCGCTCCAGTGTGCTGCAGATTTCGGGTTCTCCAGGGTTCGTCGCGCGAAGACTTCGCGCTTCGCCTTAGATCGCCCATCCGTCGGCGGGATAGGCGATCGTCTCCGCGGGCATGATCGCCGCACCGAGCCCGTTGCAGAATCGGCTGGAATAAAAGGCGAGCGGGGAACCGTTTCGCTGCCGGCACCAGCGGACCTCGCCAATGAACAGCGTGTGGTCGGCGACGTCAATTGACCGGACCACGTCGCAAGCGAACTGGGCGATCGCTTGCGGCAGGACCGGAAACTCTTCCCGTTTGACCAGCGATGGCGAGCCTTCGGCCCGCGGTCTGCCGGAGAAGTGCGCGCAGAGTGCGAGATCTTCCGCGTGAAGGACATTCACGGCGTAACGCTTCGAATCCATGATCGCCTGCCAGGTCCGCCCTCGCATCACCGACACCAGCACGGTCGGCGGTTTGGTGGAGACGGTTGTGAAGCTGTTGGCCGTCATGCCGACCGGAGTGCCGTCGCGGTCGATGCTCGCCACGACTGTCACGCCTGTGGGGAAGCGCGCAGCGGCCTCCCGGAAGCTCGCCGGATCGGGATGCGGGTTCATCGATAGCGCTCCATGGCGAAACGGCAAGAGGTCGCGCCTTTCGGCGTGTGGCTCGAGCGATGGTTTTTCGGCAGGCAGCTGCCTGGTGCAAGTGGACCGTACGGCCGGCTCGCGATCATTGTTGCGTCAGGCGGCGAGCGGCGCGCGCCTGTCGATCCAAGCGTGGATGCGCTTGTCGGTCGCGACGCGATCCCACTGGCGCTCCGGGTAGTTGAAATTATCGGTGAACTCGTCGCAGAGTTCTCGGTCCTGCGCCATGGTGAGGATCAGCCGACCCATCGCCTCGGACGGCGGCCGCAGCATCAGATTCGTCCAGCGCGCAGCCGCGAACACGCGATTTTCGCGGGCGCGATCCACCTCCTCAACGAAGCGAGCGTCGAAGGCCACCGTTTCCACGATCGCCTTGCCGAGTTCGAAGGCGGCGTAGGAGGCGATGTTGGCGCCTTGGCCCATCAACGGGTCGACCACTGAATGGACATCGCCCAGCGCGACGGCGAATTTCTCGCCATCGAAGGCGACCGACGATTGCCGCACGGTCGGCACCACCGCGCCTTGCAGCAGGTCGAGCGGCTGGGCAAGCCCGAAGCGATGGGTATCGATCCGGTTGTAGGTGTGCGGATGATGCTTTTCCAGCTTGTCGAGAATTGTCTGGCGGAAGGCTGCAGGGTCCGCGTCGTAGTTCAGCGAGACCAGATCGGCCATGTCGCCGCCGGGAATGTTCTCCATCAGGAGCGCTGTCTTCATGCCGCTAAATGACAGCGTCGGAATGACGATCATCTCGCCATGTCCGGGTGACACCGAGAGCGTGACACCGCGCGGGTCGTCACCGCCCGGGCTGCCGTGATCGATGCCGTCATAGAGGCCCACGCAGAGCAGGCGCTGTGGCTGGCTGTAGGGGGACAACTCCGGCCGATGGGCGAACATTCGCCCGAGCGCACCCTTGCCGGTCGACACGACGAGAAGGTCAAAGCGTGAAACCAGAGCCGGGATGTCGTCGTCCTGGATGCTGGCATATTCGATGCTGCCGCCGCGATGCTCGAAATCCTTCATCAGCGTGGGCAGGTACATGCGGTAATCCACTGCCCGGCTCGGCTTCTTGAACGCGCCGCGAAACAGCAGCCCGTTGCCTGGGAAATTAAAGAAATGGTCGTGGTGGTGGTAGATCGTGGCCGCGTCATCCCAATGGTTCACGCCTAGCTCGTTCTCACGCGCGATGGTGACGCTGTGATGGGCGACCGTGTTCATCAGCCGTGCCGAGGCGTACTGCTCCGGAGTGCGGTCGGTCAGCACCGTCGCCTGGATCCCGTGCTGTTGCAGATAAAGAGCCAGATGCAGGCCGCCGATTCCGGCGCCGACGATCCCGATCGATTTGTTCATTGTTGATCCTCCCTGGTTACCGAGAGGCTAGACCGGATCGACTGTGCTCATGTAGGGAATGATAAGAATATTACAAATTCCTGGGAGGAATGCATGGATCGGATCGATGCGCTGCAAACCTTCATTCGCGTGATGGAGGCGGGCAGCTTCAGCCAGGCCGCGAGCGATCTGGGCCTCGGACAGCCGGCCATCAGCAAGCGCGTGGCGCTGCTGGAGGCGGAGTTCGGCTGCCGGCTGTTCGTCCGCACTACGCGCAAGGTTCGTCCGACGCCGGAGGCCGATCGCGTGCTCAAGCTCGCCAAGGATATCGTCGCGCTGTTGGAAAGTGCCAGCACGCCGGCGCAGAGCCGGGTTCGCAGTCCGTCGGGGACCTTGCGGATCACTGTGCCGACCTCGTTCGGTCGGTATTTTTTCCGCGGCATTTTCGCGGAGTATCTTCGCCGCTATCCCGACGTGCGGCTCGATGTGAGCTTCACCGAGCAGTTCGTAGACCTGGTGGAGACCGGGACGGAGCTGGCAATTCGGATCGGAATGCTGAACTCCAGCTCGCTGGTGGCGCGGCGGGTCGGCACCATCAAGCGCCTCCTGGTGGCGGCCCCTTCACTGCTCGCACGGCATCAAGCCCCGCTCCTCCCCGACCATCTGCGCCGCATGCCGAGCGTAACGTATTCGCGCTTGTCGCCGCGGAACCAGTGGACGTTCGAAGCCGAGACCGGCCGCCATGTGGTCGAGATCGCGCCGTCCATGACCTGCGACGACGCCGACGTGATGACGCTCGCGACGGTTGAGGGCCTCGGCGTCGCGGTGCTGCCAAGCTGGTGCGCCGTCGAGCACATCGCCGGAGGCCGGCTTGTTCATCTGCTGCCGGATTATGCGGTACCATCGCTACCGATGCATCTCGTCTATCCTGACCCGCATTGGATGTCGCACCGCGCGAGACTATTCCGCGATCTGATCATTGAGCGTGCCGACATGTTTGCGATTGGCTGAACACGTCGGCCGATGCTTGGAATTTGAGAACGCCGGCGATCGCCGCCGCCGCAGAGACTGAGCCCAGCCCGCCCGACAGCTGCTGCACCGAGGCCGAGATCGCGCTGAACGATCCGCGCTGGCTGGCGTCGGCAAGCGCAGCCTCGAGCCGCTGATGGTCGGCCTTCGACCTGGGCTCGATCGCAATTTCGATCATGCCGGGCTGTACCAAGTGATCCGCCATCGCAGCTTGATATCACGAGATGAATCGTGGCGGTGTGTTGACCACATGGCCGCCGAATACGTGGTTCGGTTGTCAACACGGAGCCTGAAGGTAGGTGTATCCAAAAACGGAAACGACAGCTTCATGACCAACGAATAAACGATGGAGGTAATCCCAGTTCTCTCGTCCTGCGGCATTTTTGCCAATTTTGTCCCGACATCGAATTACGCTCAGATCGGCGCCGACTGGACGGCCTCAGCCCCGCTGCGACTATACACCACGACAGAGCTTGGCGATGATCGCGATCGAAAGCCGGACGGCGCGAGCAACGCGCATCGCCGCCGTCGACGTCGTCCACGATCTCGACGCCGCCGAGACGATCTGGCGGAGTCTTGAGAACTCGAGTCATTCCATCACGCCCTTTCAGCGGTTCGACTTCCTCGCCCCGTGGCAGCGTGAGGTCGGTGAGCGCGCGGGACTGTCGCCTTTCATCGTTATCGCGCGTGACGGCGATGGCCAAGCACGGGGCTTGCTGCCGCTTGCTCTGCAAACGGCTCTCGGCGTGCGCCGCGCGAGCTTCATGGGCGGCGAGCACGCAACCTTCAATATGGGCCTGTGGGAGCGCGGGTTCGCTTCCGATGCCACGAAGGCCGATCTCCACGCATTCATGGCGATGCTCGCCAAGCGTGACAAAGTCGACGTGCTGGCGTTGCGCCAGCAGCCGGCGCAGTGGCGCGGCGTGCAAAACCCGCTGGCGCTGCTGCCTCATGAGCCCCTGGTCTTGAACTGCCCGATGCGCACAATCGAGCCGGGCGCAACGGCCGTGAACCTGGTCGGCAATCTCTCCCGCCGCATGAAGCTCAAGCAGCGCAAACTGCTGGAGCTGACCGGCTACCGCTATCACGTCGCCTCCGCTGATGCCGACATCGACCGCCTGCTCGACTGGTTCTTCCGCGTGAAGTCGGAGCGGTTGGCTGAGCGGAAGCAGTCAAATGTGTTCGCCGAACGCGCCGTGGAGAAATTCATCCGCGCCGCCTGCATGACAAGGCTGTCCCACGGCGGCCGTGTCATCGAAATCCATGCGCTCGAATGCGACGAGGAAGTGATCGCGATCTTCGCCTTGGCTGCCGATGGCCACCGCTTCTCGACGATGTTCAACACCTACACTTTGTCAGGCAGCGCGAAATTCAGTCCCGGCCTGCTCTTGATGCAGGAAATCATCCATCATTTTGTCGGCCGGCACTATCGCGCCTTCGACTTCGGCCTCGGCTCGCATGACTACAAGCGGCTATTCTGCAAGGACGACGAGCCATTGTTCGACAGCTTCATTCCGCTCACCAGGCTCGGCCGACAGGCCGCCGGAGTGATGTCCGCGGTGGACCGCACCAAGCGGCTGGTAGAACACCACCCGACGCTCCGCGGCGTTGCGCAGCGCCTTCGCAAGGTCTTGCTCGACAAAGCGTTCTGCGCAATTCCTCTCGTTTCCTTGCTTCAAATGTAGCTGCCGAGCTTCGTCAGCCGCGGAGGTCAAGCATCCGCGGCGGCCAGCCGGGAAGCGCGCAGGCCCGAGCCTGCGTCCCAGCCCGCGTAGCCGGAACGAGCGGCGCCTGCCGTCACACGATCCGCCGGCCCGCGCGGCGCGCGATCGGCTGCTGCACGAAATACATCGCGATCATCGAAATGATGGTCGTTGCGACGACGATGTAGCCCAGCCGGTCGAAGTGCAGCAGCGAACCGTCGGGATTTTCCGCGATGATCGCCGCCGCAAAGACCGAGCCCAGCCCGCCCGACAGCTGCTGCACCGAGGCCGAGATCGCGCTGAACGATCCGCGCTGGCTGGCGTCGGGAATCGCCGACATCAGCGCCTGCGACGGGATCATGCGGGAGAAGATGCCGATGAACATCAGCACATTGACCACGATCGCGGTCAGCAGCGAGACGTGGCCGAGGTTGGTGTAGATCAGCACCATGATCACGCTCACCACGCAGCCGAATGCGAAGGTCGGATATTTGCCGAACGCATCGCTGGCGCGGCCGACCAGCGGCCCGATGATGATGCTGAACAGGCCTGAGACGAGATAGATCGTCGGCAGGTGGACGATGTCGATGCCGAGATTATGCACGGTGAAGGCGCTGCCGAACGGCATCAGCATGAAGCCGCCGGTCGCGAGCAGCGTGGTCACCAGGAAGGCCAGCGTGTAGCGCGGCTGGCCCACGGTTGCGATCAGATGGCGGAACGGATTGCTGTCGTGCTGCAATTTGAGATGGGCATCGACCGGATGCATCGCGATCGCAATCGCCGCGATCGCGGCAATCGACAGCCCGACGATGGCCACGAAGCAGATGTGCCAGTTCCAGTGATTGGCCAGGAACAGGCCGGCCGGCACGCCGAGCACCTGGCTCGCGGCGAACGCCGTCTGCAGCACCCCCATCGCGCGGCCGCGCTGTTGCAGCGGGAACAGGTCGGTGACGATGGCAAGCACCACGGAGCCGATCACCCCGCCGAAAATGCCGGTGACGATGCGGCCGAGCAGCAGCACGTGAAAATTCTGCGCCAGCGCGCAGAGAACGGTGCCGAGCATGAAGCCGACATAGAAGAACAGCAGCAGCCGCTTGCGGTCGAAGCGATCGGCAAAGCCGGCGGCGAGGACGCCGGAAATGCCGGCCGCGAACGCGTAGGCCGAGACCGCGACGCCGAATTGCCCGGCCGTGATGTTCAGCGACGGCATCAGGATGGCGCCGAGCGGCGACATGATGATGAAATCGAGGATCAGCGTGAATTGCGTGAAGGCGAGCAGCGCGATCAGGAACGATTGGTAGCGCGAGAAGCCGCGCTCCTGCTGGTCGTCGTCGATCGGCGCAGCGATGGTCTGGTCGGACATAAGGCTCATTTCATTGGGGAGGCCGGTGCTGGCCGGCAACAGATAGGGAGGGCGCGGCCGGATTTCATGGGGCACGCGGGCAACAGTTCCCTCGAAATTGAACGCGTAGCGGCAATGACTTGGCCCCGACCTGGCCGCGTGCCACGTCGAGCTTGGCGAGAAAATGGGAGCAGCGGCGCACCCGAGACGCCATGACGATTGTTTCCGGTTGTGTCGGTCGATAACTGCAACGGGTGAATGCTGTACTTCACAACCTTGGAAGAGTACGCACGTCAAGCGTGTGAATCAGACCGATGCATCTAATGGTTCCGTCTGTGGCGGCTGCGCAACAGGTCGCTGCAAATCGCTTCAAGCTTGAACGGAGTGGATCAGCGGAGCTGAGGACGGGGCGGGGGTAGCAGATGGCGGCGAGGCCGGGGGCTCGGCTTCGCGCCGACGGTGGAGTAGGGGCATGGTTTCCTCGCGGCTCGCGGCGATCCTGTCGTGCACGGCCTTGGGTGGCGGTTGTCTGTTGTCCACGTCGCCGGCGTTTGCGGCCTGCGACAGTCTCGCGCCAGTGAGCGGGCAGACGGTAACCTGCTCGACCGCAGCGCCGAATCCCTCGCCGACCGGCGTGCAGGCTGTTGCCGGCAGCTCGAACGTCACCGTGAACGTGCTGCAGGGCGCCGGCATCACGCCGGGCGCCGGAGCGACCGCGATCGGCCTTGTCTCCAGCAGCGCCGCCACCAACAACGGCACGCTGACCATCAGCGGCGGTGGCACCGGCATCTTCGGCAGCGGCAACGGCAATGTCTTCACCAACGGCGCGTCGGGCGTGATCACGACCTCGGGCGCCGGCAGCAATGCGATCGCCGCCAGCAGCAACGGCAACACGCTGATCAACAACGGCACGATCACGACGCAGAACGGCACCTCGCGCGGCCTTGCCATCACCGGTCTCACGCAGCACAACAACAACACGCTGATCAATACCGGGACGATCACCACCCAGGGCCCGCAATCGCACGGCCTTTTTGTGCAGACCGGCGACAGCAACACCTTCACCAATAGCGGCACCATCACCACGGCCGGCGCAGGCGCCCGTGCGATCTTCTCCGCCGGCCAGTTTGCGACCATCACCAATACCGGCACGCTGCTGACGACCGGTGGCGACGCGGGCGGCACCGCCAACAACACCGTGTTCATGCAAGGCAATGCCGGCGTCCTGCGCAACAGCGGCACGATCGAGGCACGCGGCGTCAATGCCGACGGCGTGTTCTCCAACACCGCCGGATCGTCATTCACCGCCCGCATCGAGAACCTCGCCGGCGGCAAGATCATCAGCCAGGCGGGGCCCGCGATCCGCACGCTCAACGGCGCCACCACCATCGTCAATGCCGGCCTGATCGCCGGCAACAGCGGCACTGCGATCGCGGGCGGCGGCGGCGCGGTGACGATGATCCTGCAAACCGGCTCGCAGATCGTTGGGCTTGCCGATGGCGGCGGCGGCAACAACCAGGTGCGGCTGCAAGGCAGCGGCACGGTCGACAATGCGTTTGCGCGATTCCAGACGCTGACGATGGAAGGCAATGACTGGACCTGGGCCGGTACCGGCACCTTCGCCAACACCTTCATCAACAACGGTTCGCTGACGCTGCAGACGTCGCTGACCGGCAATGTGTCGATCGCGGCCGGCACCAGCCTGCTGGCGGGCAATGGCGCCAATCCGTCGATCACGCCGTTTCCGGGTGGCCCGCCGATCACCGTCACCAATGCCGGTGTCATCAACCTGACCAATGGCGGCGCCATCGCGGCGAACAGCCTGACGATCGCGGGCAACTATGTCGGCAATGGCGGCGGGCTCTACCTGCGCACCGTGCTCGGTGGCGATGGTTCGCCGTCGGATCGGCTCGTCATCTCCGGCGGCAATGCGTCGGGCTCGACCGCGGTGACCGTCACCAATGCCGGTGGCGCGGGCGCGTTGACCACCGCCGACGGCATCATGGTGGTGCAGGCCGTCAACGGCGGCACCACGGCTGCGGGCGCATTCGGCCTCTCCAACGCCGTCGTGGCGGGCGCGCACGAATATCTGCTGTTCCGCGGCGGCGTCTCCGCCGGCAGCGCCAACAACTGGTATCTACGCTCGACATTGTTGCCCGGCACGGCCTCGCCCGCGCCCCCGGCTGCGCCTGCACCGGCGCCGCCTTCATCGCCCAACGTGGTGCCGCCGCCTCCGGGGCTACCTGCCGAGGATCTGTCGTCGCTGACGCCGCCGCCGGCAGGCGCCGCGCCGGTCCAGCTCTACCGTGAAGAGGTGTCGGTCTATTCGGCACTGCCGCAGGTGGCGCAAAAGCTCGGGCTGGCGACGCTCGGCACCTTCCATCAGCGCCAGGGCGATCAGGCCTTGCTGACCAGCGGCGGCGAACAGCCGGCGGCGTGGGCGCGTGCCTACGGCTCGCACAGCTCGCAGAGCTGGGCCGGCACGGTCAGCCCCGCCTTCGACGGCACCATGGCCGGCGTGCAGGTCGGCGTCGACATCCTGCGCTTCCAGTCGGCGCCCGAGCATCATGATCGCGCCGGCTTCTTCTATGCGTATGGCTGGGCCAGCGGCACCGTCAACGGCTTCGCGCTCGGCCTGAACGACGTCCGCACCGGCACGCTCTCGATCGACAGCCAGAATATCGGCGGCTACTGGACCCATGTCGGCCCGTCGGGCTGGTATGTCGACGCCGTGCTGATGGGCAGCTTCTACGGCGCAAGCCCGCAGTCGGATCGTCAGGTCGGCGCGCGGGTGTCCGGCACCGGCGTCGCTGCATCGCTGGAAGCCGGCGCGCCGATCCCGCTGAACAGCTTTCTCGCGATCGAGCCGCAGGCGCAGCTGATCTGGCAGCGGCAGTCGTTCGACAGTTTCAACGACATGTTCTCGAGCGTCGCGCTCGGCAGTGCCGATACGCTGACCGGGCGGCTCGGCGTGCGCATTCCGGCAACCTTCGTCGTCGGCACGGCCGAACTGCGTCCCTATCTCGAGGCCAATCTCTGGCACACCGCCGCGAATGACCGCAGCATCGCGTTCGCGACAACGGACCTGATCGGCGTGCAAAGCCGCGGCACCGCCGTCGAGGTCGGTGCCGGCGTCTCCGCGCAGCTCAATCGCACGATCAGCGCCTATGCGAGCGCCGGCTACACGACCTCGGTGGACAGCCTCCATCGCGAGGACATCACCGGCCGCTTCGGCCTGCGCGTCAGCTGGCAGTGATGGCGCGCCCTCGTGGGGGCGCGTGGTGGGGATAGCAACCCATTGTCTCCGCTGCACAATGGCGGTACACCCTCAACTATCCGTGCCGGAACAATTAAGGATTCCCGCTGCTGGTGTCCGGTCCTGACCGGACCCGATGCCAGTGCGATCCGAAGACTGGCGCATGCTCGCCTGTCGGCGGATTGGACGGTAGTTTATTCCGACGGCGATTCGACGAGGTTTTTGACAGCATGACCATCCGCCTGCACCGCGGCGACCTGCCCGATCTGTCCCGCTACACCGACTCGGTGGCGATCGACACCGAGACCATGGGGCTGCATCCGCACCGTGACCGGCTCTGCGTGGTGCAGATGTCGAACGGCGACGGCACCGCCGACGTGATCCAGATTCCGAAGGGCCACACCGATTCGCCGAACCTGAAGGCGCTGCTCGCCAATCCCGGCATCACCAAGATCTTCCATTTCGCACGGTTCGACGTCGCGGTGCTCTACAACACGTTCGGCGTGATGCCGACGCCGGTCTATTGCACCAAGATCGCCTCGCGCCTGTCGCGCACCTACACCGATCGCCACGGCCTGAAGGACCTGGTGCGCGAGGTGCTGAACGTCGAATTGTCGAAGCAGCAGCAGTCGAGCGACTGGGGCGCGCAAAGCCTCAGCGAGGCCCAGCTCGCCTACGCCGCCTCCGATGTGCTGCATTTGCATGCGCTGCGCGACAAGCTGAATGTCATGCTCGCGCGCGAGGGACGGACAGATCTCGCCCAGGCCTGCTTCGACTTCCTCCCCGCCCGCGCCAGGCTCGATCTCGACGGCTGGGAGGCCGAGGACATTTTCGCCCATTCATGATGCGCGCCGAATTCGTCGCGGCCGGGGCAGTTCCGCCCCGTTTCGGCCAAACTGTTCACGCGTGGTCCGGTGCGGGGGCGCGAGGCGAGGTCCGGGCTGCATATTTGGGCGGCTCCGGCTAGAATAGGGGCAGTTTCGCGCCTCTGGAGCTCAGGTGAATTCGGTTCAGAATCCAGCCTATGTCACGGGCCTCGAGGCGCGCTTTGCCGCCGCCGCGCGGCACAGCCGCATGGTGCGGATCCTGCGCGTCGCGGTGCCCGCGATGGTCGGGCTGGCGATGGCCGTGGTCATCTACATCGCGCTGTTCAATCCGTTCCACGACCTGATCCCCAAGCTGCCGCTCGAGATGGATAATCTCGTCGTGTCCGGCACCAAGATCACGATGGAAGCGCCGCATATCGCCGGCTTCTCCAACGACGGACGGCCTTATGAAATGTGGGCCAAGGCGGCGATCCAGGATGTCACCGATCCTGACCATGTCGAGCTGAAGACGATCCGCGCCAAGGTGGCGCAACAGGATCAGTCGACGGTGACAATGGATGCGCGCACCGGCTTCTTCGACAACAAGAAGCAGCTGCTCGACCTGCGCCAGGACATCTTCCTGCAGTCGTCCACCGGCTATGAGGCCCGGCTGACGCAGGCCTTCGTCGACATCAACAAGGGCAACGTGTCGTCGGACGAGCATGTCGACGTCAAGCTGCTCGACGGCACGCTGACCGCCGACAGGCTCCGGATCTACAACAGCGGCGAGCTGGTGCGGTTCGAAGGCAATGTCGTGATGAATCTCGACAAGCTCGGCGACAACAATGCCGCCCCGCCGGCCGAGCCCGCTCCACCGCCGCCGCCGCCGTCACCGAAGCCACGCAAATCCGCCAACACGAAATGATTTTGATGATGAGACGTTTTCCGCACGGCATGGCAATTGCGGCGTTCCTGTTCGCGCTTTTCGCCGCGAGTGCTGCGTTCGCGCAGGGCTCGATGAGCGGCGTGCCCAACGCCATGCAGGGCTTCTCGCAGAACCGCGACCAGCCGATCCAGATCGAGGCCGCCTCGCTCGAAATGCGCGACAAGAAAAAGGAGGCGACCTTCGCCGGCAATGTGAAGGTCGTGCAGGGCGACACCACCATGACGTCGAAGACGCTAGTCGTGTTCTACGAGGATAAATCGACCCAGGCGCCGGCGCCCGCCCCGACCGGCACCAAGGGTGCAGCCGCCAAGGGCGCCGCGCCGATGCAATCGGCAACCCCGGGCCCCGGCGGCGCCTCCTCGATCAAGCGGCTGGAGGCCAAGGGCAATGTTGTCGTGACCCAGAAGGACCAGGTCGTCACCGGCGAGACCGCGATCTTCGACACCAAGACCAATTTGATCACGATGCTCGGCGGCGGCGGCAGCCAGGTGGTGCTGACCCAGTGCCAGAACGTGCTGCGCGGCGACCGCCTTTTGGTCGACATGACCACCGGCCGTCTCGCGCGTCGAAGCCGACAATGGCAAGGTGCAGGGCCTGTTCATCCAGTCGCCGGGCGGACAGAGCGGCAAGTGCGGCGCGCCGGCCGCCCCCGGCTCAGCCCCGGCCCCGTCGCCGCTGCAGCTGATTCCCGGCGGCAAGTCCAAGTAAGCCTCACGTAAGGTCAAGCAGAATCAATTGGTTAGATAATATTCTGCGGCCGCGAGGTTGAAGCCGGCGGGGCGAGACTGTATCTACTGCAGCGGCCCGGCCGAACAATGCGCCTCGAGGGGATTATGTTGGCCGGGACAGGGGCATCCATTCATTCAAGGCGCGGGTGATCGCGCTTTGCCGTGTTGTTCGAGCATGATCTCCGCGCAAACGCGTCCGCTTTTGTCGCGCGGGAAGGCCGGTATTCAGATTTCCGGCTCATGCTTGCGGCGTCGCATGCGAATCGATCGATGCGCAGGCAAGGTCGCGGGATCACCGTGAAAGGCTGAAGCGAAGCGGGGATGGTGGATTTTCTCGGCATGTTCCGGCGGCGCTCTGCGAAACGCAGTACCGGATTTGCGCGCTCGCATGACGACATCACGGCGCTCGACGACCAGTTCGGCGAGATGCTGACGTCTCCGGTGCGTGATGCGCCGCCGATGGCGCGCGCCGCGTCGGCTCCCGGCGTCGAGCTGCCGCGAGCCCAGCCGGCAGCAGCGCCCGCGCCGGCGCGTGCGAGGCCGGCCCGGAACAGCGCTCCCGCCGCGCCGCAGCTCATCAAGCGGCCGGGTTATCTGGCTGTGCATAGCGTGGAAAAGAGTTTCGGCAGCCGCCAGGTCGTGCGCGGCGTCAGCATCTATGTGCGCCGTGGCGAGGCGGTCGGCCTGCTCGGCCCCAACGGCGCCGGCAAGACCACCGTGTTCTACATGATCACCGGGCTGATCAAGGCCGATCGCGGCGCGATCGAGCTCGACGGCCACGACGTCACCAAGCTGCCGATGTATCAGCGCGCGCGCCTCGGCATCGGCTATCTGCCGCAGGAAGCCTCGATCTTCCGCGGCCTGTCGGTCGAGCAGAACATCCGCGCGGTGCTCGAGGTCGTCGAGCCCTCGAAGAAGAAGCGCGAGCACGAGCTGGATTCGCTGCTCGACGAGTTCAACATCACGCGGCTGCGCAAGAGCCCGTCGATCGCGTTGTCCGGCGGCGAGCGCCGCCGCGTCGAGATTGCGCGCGCGCTGGCGACGCGCCCCAATTACATGCTGCTCGACGAGCCGTTCGCCGGCATCGACCCGATCGCGGTCGGCGACATCCAGGATCTCGTCCGCCATCTCACCAACCGCGGCATCGGCGTGCTCATCACCGACCACAATGTCCGCGAGACGCTCGGCCTGACCGACCGCGCCTACATCGTCTATGCCGGTGAAATCTTGACTGAGGGAAGCCCTGAGGAGATCGTTAATGATCCCGATGTACGCCGGCTTTACCTTGGCGAGGAATTCCGCCTCTAGCGCTATTTTCCGATCCGTCAAGCCGTGTACAAGGGCTTCGGACTAATATAAGCAAGAATCGAGCCAACTTTTAGGATCGTTCTTGCCTCCATGGCGCTGACCCAAAGACTAGAGTTCCGCCAGTCGCAGTCGCTGGTGATGACGCCGCAGCTGATGCAGGCGATCAAGCTGCTGCAACTGTCGAACCTTGATTTGTCGGCCTTTGTCGAGGAAGAGCTGGAGCGCAATCCGCTGCTGGAGCGGGCCGCCGATGGACCGGAGCCGCCGGTGGCGGGCGAGCCGGCCATGGAGCGGCCGGACTACGGCGATTCCGACGGTTCCAGCAGCTACGGGGACGATGGCGACGCCTCCGACATGGCCGCAGGCCCAGGCGGCGAGGCCGCCTTCGAGCCCGGCCAGGAGGAATGGCTGAACCGCGACCTCGGCAGCCGCGCCGAGATCGAGCAGACGCTCGATACCCGCCTCGACAACGTGTTTTCCGAGGAGCCGGCGGAAGCGGCGGCGCGCGCCGCACAGGATGCACCGCCATCGGTCTACACCGAATGGGGCGGCGGCGCCTCCAGCGACGACGAGTACAATCTCGAAGCCTTCGTGGCCGCCGAGCTGACGCTTGCCGACCACCTCGCCGAACAACTCGCGGTGGCGTTCTCGGCGCCGGCGCAGCGCATGATCGGGCAGTATCTGATCGACCTGGTCGACGACGCCGGCTACCTGCCGGCCGATCTCGGCCAGGCCGCCGAGCGGCTCGGTGCGTCGCAGCAAGCGGTCGACGAGGTCGTCGCCGTGCTGCAGAAATTCGATCCGCCGGGCGTGTGCGCGCGAAACCTGAGCGAATGCCTCGCGATCCAGCTGCGCGAGCTCGATCGCTACGATCCGGCGATGCAGGCGCTGGTCGAGCATCTCGACCTGCTCGCCAAGCGCGACATCGCGGCCTTGCGAAAGCTCTGCGGCGTCGACGACGAAGACATCACCGACATGATCGCCGAGATCCGCCGGCTCGATCCGAAGCCCGGGCTGAAGTTCGGCACTGCGCGGACGCAAACGATGGTGCCCGACGTCTATGTGCGTCCGGGTCCCGACGGCGGCTGGCATGTCGAACTCAACAGCGACACTCTGCCGCGCGTTCTGGTCAACCAGACCTATTACGCTGAGCTGTCGAAGACGATCCGCAAGGACGGTGACAAATCGTACTTCACCGACTGCCTGCAGAACGCGACCTGGCTGGTCCGCGCGCTCGATCAGCGCGCCCGCACCATCCTGAAGGTCGCGACCGAAATCGTCCGCCAGCAGGATGGCTTCTTCACTTATGGCGTCGCGCATTTGCGGCCACTCAATCTGAAGGCGGTCGCGGACGCGATTCAGATGCACGAATCGACGGTGTCGCGCGTCACCGCCAACAAATACATGGCGACCAATCGCGGCAGTTTTGAATTGAAGTATTTTTTCACCGCCTCGATCGCCTCCGCCGACGGCGGCGAGGCGCACTCGGCCGAGGCGGTGCGTCACCACATCAAGCAATTGATCGACGGCGAGGCGCCGTCGGCAATCCTGTCCGACGACACGATCGTGGAACGTTTGCGCGCCTCGGGCATTGATATCGCCCGCCGCACCGTCGCGAAATATCGCGAGGCGATGCGGATACCATCCTCGGTGCAGCGCCGCCGTGACAAACAGAGCATGCTCGGTAATGCCCTTTCGGCTCCTGCCTCCTCGTCCGACCGGTCGCGCGATACAGCGCCCGTTTAGGTTACTTCTTGAGCGTGACCCCATCCGGGTACGGAGCGGGCCATGCGCTCGTTGCGTTCGCGCCAAATCGGGATAGTCTCAATCTTTCCAGGTCGAGCGTCGTCCAGAAAGGGAGGTAACCGGAAGCCCAGCAAGCATCATGCTCCTGCAAGAGTGATCGAGGCATCCAGCAATTGAGGCATCAAATGACCCTTCGAATCTCGGGAAAGAGCATCAGCATCGGCGAGGCGCTTCGCGCGCGCGTCAGCGAGCGCACCGACGAGGTCCTGCGAAAGTATTTTGATGGCAACTATTCGGGTCACATCACGCTGAGCAAGGATGGCTTCGGCTTCCGAACCGATTGCGCGCTGCATCTGGATTCCGGCATCACGCTGGAAGCCGAATCCAATGCCACCGACGCCTATGCCAGCGCCGACGCCGCGCTCTTGATGATCGAGAAGCGTCTGCGCCGCTACAAGAGCCGGCTCAAGGATCGTTCCGCCCGCAAGACCTATGCCGCGACTGCCGCGCTTGCCGAATTGAACGGCGTCGGGCTCGACGCGCCGAGCTACGTCATCGAGGCGCCCGAGAACGAGGACGAGGTCACCGAATACAGCCCGGTGATCATTGCCGAGGCAACCACCGCGCTGAAGCGGCTGTCGGTCAGCGAAGCCGTGATGGAGCTCGACCTGACCGGCGCCTCCTGCCTGGTGTTCCAGCATGGCGGCAGCGGCCGGTTGAACATCATTTACCGCCGTACGGATGGCAATGTCGGCTGGGTCGATCCGCCGGCGGTGAGCCCTTGAGGATAGTTGGCAGATGGCATTGACGTCCGAAGCCGGCCCTGCTTATGGTCCGCCGCCTCCAGGAACAAGGGGGCGGAACAGGGTTCGCAGGTGTTGGCACCGCCGATACGTTGGAGTAGAAGCCCTGCGAACCGGACCCGGGCTAAGCCCGCATCCCACCTCATCTTCTTGACGCCGCCGCTGTAAAGCCTATTTCGCAACCTGACGGTCATTCACCTCGGAACGTCCCAATGCCGATTACCGATCTGGTCGCACCCGAGGCGATTCTCCCGGCTTTGAAGGTCATCAGCAAGAAGCAGGCGCTGCAGGAACTCGCTGCGCGTGCCTCCGCTCTGACCGGGCAGAATGAGCGCGCCATCTTCGAGGTGCTGCTGCAGCGCGAGAAGCTCGGCACCACGGCGGTCGGCTATGGCGTCGCCATTCCGCACGGCAAGCTGCCCAAGCTGGAGAAGCTGTTCGGCTTCTTCGCCCGCCTCGAGCGCCCGATCGATTTCGAGGCGATGGACGGACAGCCGGTCGACCTGATCTTCCTGCTGCTGGCACCGGAAGGCGCCGGCGCCGACCATCTCAAGGCGCTGGCGCGGATCGCCCGCCTGCTGCGCGACCAGGACGTCGCCAAGAAGCTGCGTGCCTCGCGCGACGCCCAGGCGATCTACTCGGTGCTCGCGCTGCCGCCGGCGAGCGCGGCGTAGTCATCCGCATTCGCGAGTTCGTTCGCGCAACTGTCACCAAGACATAGACTGCGCGCCACGCGGTGGCGCACATCAATGCGCGATCGTTTCAATCTCCGTTGCCCGGATGGAGCGAGGCGCAATCCGGGGAAATCTCGCAACTGGCGCGAATCCCGGATTTCGCTGCGCTTCATCCGGGCTACGAAGCTCCATCCGTACGGGTCCGTCTTCTCCTTCCCCCTGAAAGGGGGAAGGTCGGGATGGGGGTCAGCCGCAGGCGACGCTGTATGTGGAGAGTGCGAATCCCCACCCGCTTTGCTCTGGCGAGCAAAGCGACCTCCCCTTTTCAAGGGGAGGTTGGAGCCGAATCGTTCGCGATTCTCTCAGCAGATCGTCGGCAGCAGACGGCGGACTTCGTCGAGCAGATCGGGCACGGCCTTCTCGTCATCGGCGAGATGCCGGAGCAGCGCGCTCTGGAACAGGCCGTCGAACAGCGCATAAAGCGCCGCCGGCGACGATGCCGGCCGCTTGTTGCCGAGCTCGGCGTAGCGCGTGGCGATGCGCCAGATCATCGCTTCCAGGCTCTTGTCGATCTCGAGGACGTCCTTGCGGAACGCTGGCTCGAACATCGCCTGCGAGCGCAGATCGTACCAGAGCCGATGCATGCGCGCTTCGTTCTCGAGCGTGGCCGCGAGCTTGGCGAGGAAACCTTCGGTCAATTCGTCGCGGCTGCGTGCTGTCGTCACCACCTCGTCATAGCGCGTCACGCATTTCGCCTTGTAGTGACGGACGCAGCAGCAGATCAGGTCGAGCTTGTCGCTGAAGTAGTAGTGAAACACGCCGTGCGTGAATGCGGAGTTCTGCGCGATCTCGCGCAGGCTGGTGCGCGCGAAGCCGAGTTCGCCAAGCGTTTCCAGTGCGGCCTCTGCGAGCTCGACGCGCCGCGCGTTGAACTTCTCGTCGCGCAGCGCCTCGGCCGCCACAGCCACGCGTTGGGCCGCCCCTGTCGCTTGCCGCGCCATTCCGTGCCTTCCCTCTGCTTCTTCCCTCGAGCAACTATACCGCGGCGACCGCGGCGCGCTCCATCTCTTCACAATCATCCTCTTTGACACTTGTCAAATTCAGACTTGACAAGTGTCAAGTTTCTGGACGAGGGTTGGCGCAATAATTTGGACAACCGTCAAGACGGCTGACCAATCGAGACATAGGAGGAGATGCACCGCCGGGCGCGCCAACGCTGCGCCCCGCTGACGCCGGCCGCCACCACCAGTGCACCCAGAATGCGCAGACCGCCGTCCCATGCTGCCGCGGCCAACGGCACGCCGACCAAATCACCAAGCAAAGGGAGGACTAAGTGATGAGTGGGAAGAGCCTTGAAGGCAGGAAAGCCCTGGTCACCGGCGGCGCCCGGGGGATTGGCGCGGCGATCGCGCAGGCATTGGCGCGGTCCGGCGCCGCGGTCATGATCGGCGATATTCTCGACGACACCGGCAAGGCCAGCGCCGCCGAGATCGCCAAGGCCGGGGTGAAGACCGGCTTCGTCAAGCTCGACGTCACTGACGATGGGCAATGGGAACGGGCCGCCGCAGCGACGGTCGAAACCCTCGGCGGCTTCGACATCCTGATCAACAATGCCGGCATCGAGATCACCTCGCTGGTCGCCGACATCAAGGCCGAGGACGCGCGCCGCATGTGCGACGTCAACATCGTCGGCACCGTGCTCGGCATGAAGCACGCCTTCCGCGCGATGCGGCCGGGCGGCGCCGCGGGCAAGGGCGGCGCGGTCGTCAACATCGCTTCGGTGGCGGCGACGATCGCGTTTCCGAGCATCGCGGTCTATTCCGGCACCAAATCCGCGGTCGACCGCATGACGCGCGTCGGCGCGATGGAAGCCGGCAAGCTCGGCTACGGCGTGCGCGTCAACTGCATCTATCCCGGCCTGATCCCGACCGACATGGGTCTGCAGCTCGCCAATGACATCGTGAAGATCGGTCTCGCGCCCGACGTCAACGCCGCGGTCGGTTCGGTGGTGGAGCAGACGCCGCTCGGCAAGCTCGCGGAGGTCTCCGACATCGCCGACGCCGCTGTGTTCCTGTGCTCGAACGATGCGCGCTTCATCACCGGCATCGGCCTGCCGGTCGATGGCGGCATGGGCATGTAGCAACAACGCCGACAACAAGCATTTCGGAGGATCGCAATGAGCGAGAAGAAGCCCGTCATCGTCTATGGCGCTTCCGGCTATACCGGCCGGCTGGTCTGCGAATATCTGCGCGAGTACAACATCCCCTTCATCGCCGCCGGCCGCAGCGCCGAGAAGCTCAACGCCGCGATGAAGTCGAACGTGGCCGGCATCGAGACCGCCGACTACGAGGTCGTGTCGGTGCCGCACACCGTGGCCGCGCTGACTGAATTGTTCAAGGGCGCCTCGGTGGTGCTCAACACCGTGGGCCCCTTCGCCAAGTTCGGCGGCGAGGTGGTGCAGGCCTGCCTGGCTTCCAGGTGCCACTACACCGACACGACCGGCGAGCAGGACTGGCTGATCACGCTCGAGCAGGAGTTTGGTACGAGGTTCGCCAATGCCGGCCTGTTGCTGGCGCCGGGCATCGCGCAGATGTACACCACCGGCGAGATTGCCGCGCAGCTGTGCCTTGAGACGCCCGGCCTCGACACGCTCGATATCGCCGTGTTCTGGGGCGGGAGCCCGACCATCGCCTCGACGCAGACCATCCTGGTCAACGCCGCGATGGCCAAGGCGTACTACCTGGAGCAGAACAAGTACGTCGAGCATCAGCCCGATGCCGGCCTCTACAACCTCGCCATCCCCGGCCAGCACGAGCTGGCGCTGGCGCTGCCGTGGGGCGGCACCTCGCACCCGGTGTGGTTCAAGCAAGATCCGCGCGTCGCCAATGTGAAGGTGCTGGGCGGCGTGTTCAATCGTGCGCTCATGCTGGGCGTGCCGCAGATCGTCGCCGCCGCGCTGGAGGCGACCAAGGACATGAAGCCCGACGAGCGCTACGCCGCGCTGGCGCAGACCGCTGCCGGCGTGATGAACACCATGCCGCCGCGCGAGAATCCGCGCGTCAACAAGTCGCTGGATTCGGTGTATGCTTCCGGCCCGCTGGGGCGCGCGCACTGCGTCATCTACGGCAACAGCAACTACAAGCAGACCGGCATGCTGCAGGCCTATGCTGCCGCGCACCTGCTGCAGCAGCCGCCCAAGCGCGTGGGTTTCGCCTCCGGCTGTCAGGCGTTCGGCCATCGCGAGCTGCTCGGGCAATTGCGCAGCTTCGGGCTGGTCGGCAAGCCGGTCCTGACCGTGCATGATTGAGCGCCGCGGCTGCGATCGGGATCGCCTTCACCTCTCCCCATTGGGGAGAGGTCGATTTGCGCAGCAAATCGGGTGGGGGCCGCGGCTCCGATGATAGGCCGTAACCCCTCACCCGGCGCTACGCGCCGACCTCTCCCAAGGGAGAGGTGGACCTCCGCCGCGGTTCGAGTCCAACCCAACCTCATGATGCTTGAGGGGCGACCATGCGCTTCATCGATTATCTCGACAAGGGTGCCTCGCTCGGCGCCGACGCGCCGTGTCTCACCATGGACGGGCGGGACCTCAGTTACGGCGACGTGCAGCGGCTGAGCTACCGGATCGCGCGCGGCCTCGAGCGGTCGGGCATCGCTCCCGGCGAGAAAGTCGCGATCCTGTCCGGCAACGATCCGCTCGCTTTCGCCTGCGTGTTCGGCATCTCGCGCGCGGCCGCCGTGTGGTGCCCGATCAATCCGCGCAACGAGGCGGCCGAGAACAAGTTCATTCTCGACCAGTTCGATTGCAGCCTGCTGCTGTTCCATTCGAGCTTTGCGCCGATGGTCGAGGCGGTCCGGCAGGACCTGCCCAAGCTGCGCGCACTGGTCTGTCTCGACGCCGAGTTGCCGTTCGCGCCGTCGTTCGACCGCTGGCTCGGCGGGCTCGCCGATGAAGTCTATCAGCGCGCCACGATCGACGATCTCGCGATGATCCCGGGCACCGGCGGCACCACCGGCAAGCCGAAGGGCGTGATGCTGTCGGGACGCAACATCGAGGCGATGACCGCGCTGACCCTGATGGGTTACCCGTTCAAGGGCCGCCCGATTTATCTCGCGCTGGCGCCGCTGACGCATGCCGCCGGCGTGCTTTGTTTTCCGATCATGACGCTGGGTGGTCGCGTCGTGATCATGCACCACCCTGACATCGGCGAGTTCCTGGCGCTGATCGAACGCTATCGCGTCACCCACACCTTCCTGCCGCCGACCGTGATCTACATGCTGCTCGATCATCCCGGGCTCGACGCGGTCGATCGCAGCTCGCTGCAATGTTTCTGGTACGGCGCGGCACCGATCTCGGCGACGCGGCTCGCCGAAGCCCTGAAGCGGATCGGGCCGATGGCGCAGCTGTTCGGCCAGACCGAGGCGCCGATGATGATCTCGATGATGCCGCCCGCCGATCACTACAATCCGGACGGCGCGATCGCGATGGAGCGACTCTCGTCGGCGGGGCGGATCGGCCCGCTGGTGCAGGCCGGCATCATGGATGGCGACGGCAAGCTGTTGCCGGCGGGATCGCGCGGCGAGATCGTGGTGCGCGGCTCGCTGGTCATGGAAGGCTACTACAAGAACCCCGAGGCCACGCGCGAGGCTTCGGCGCATGGTTGGCACCACACCGGCGATATCGGCTACATCGACGGCGACGGCTACCTGTACATCGTCGATCGCGCCAAGGACATGATCATCACCGGCGGCTTCAACGTGTACTCGATCGAGGTCGAGAACGCGTTGCGTGCCCATGAGGCGGTGCAGGATTGCGCCGTCATCGGATTGCCCGACGACAAATGGGGCGAGCGGATCGTCGCTGTAGTGCAGCCGCGCGCTGGCCACACCGTCGATGCGTCAGCGCTCGCCGCCTTCGTCAAGCAGCAGATCGGCAGCATCAAGACGCCGAAGCAGATCGAGGTCTGGGACGATCTTCCGCGTTCCAAGGTCGGCAAGGTGCTGAAGCCGGACATCCGCGCGCGGCTGGTGCAACGGTTCTGATCCACTTCGCTCGAAAGTGCTTTGTCCCGAACGTGTATTGACAACCAGCCGATGACGCCGGAAGACGGACGCGCGCAACATTGCGTGCGCGAACCAAGGGATGACTGATGTCCCGCGATTTTCGCCTTGATCGCGTTCCCGTCGACGTTCTCGCTTACGAGCTCGCCGAGGAGAGGGCGAGTGCGCTCGGCCGCATGGGCCGCGCGCTGGAACAGGCGCTCGCCAGGCTGCGCGAGTTCGATGCCGCCCATCCGCGCGATGAAGTATCGACGTCCACACAACAAGCACGGCGCCTCCTGGTGCGGGAGGCCGGCCATGCGCTCTGGATGTTCGTGGTGCAGCGGGAGGCCTGCGGGCTGCGCAACAACCGCATGCTGATGCGCGACTACAACGTGCCCGGCGAGGTGCAGCTCAGCATGGGCCCGCTGCTCGCCACGTCGACCACATCGCCATAAAAAATGCGCGGGCCGCCTCGGTGACGAGGCAGGCCCGCGCATTGAATTCGCGGATGCTGAATTCAGCCGTAGATTTGCGTCAGTGGACGCTGACGGCCTGCAACTCGTTGCTCCATGCGTTCGCGACTGCGGCTTCGCGGCTGTCGGTCAGCATGATCGGCGTGCCGTCGGCGGCGTGCAGTGCGAACAGTTTGAGGCCCGGCGCGATCTTCGGCGCCTGCGGAAAGAGATCTGGCACGTCCTCGGAGCGGACCTGCTTCACATAGGCGATATGACCTTCACCCAGATGGGCCAGCGCTTCCGGCGTGACGCTCTCGGATTCGATGGTGGTGGTACTCAGTTCACTCATGGTCTCGACTCCTCAGTCAGATAAGCGGTCGAGTCCGCTCGTTGTTTCTATTATTCGTGCTCACTGATAGCGATTGTCTTAATGACCCGTTCAAGTTCCGGCCTGGCCAGGTCAATCGACAACAACCCGTTCTTCAGATCCGCGCCCAGCACCTGCATCCCCTCCGCCAGCACGAAGGTGCGCTGGAAGTGGCGCGCGGCGATGCCGCGATGGATGTATTGCCGAGCCTTGTCGTCCTGCTGGCGGCCGCGGATGACGAGCTGATTTTCCTCAATAGTTACATCGAGTTGGTCACGGGTGAAGCCCGCCACCGCTAGCGTGATGCGCAGCCGTTCAGGCTGCCCGTTGGTACGGTCGCACCGCTCGATGTTGTACGGAGGATAGCCGTCGGCGCCCTTCACGACGCGATCGAGCGCACGCTCGATCTCGTCGAATCCCAGAAGGAACGGACTGGACAACGATGGAACACGAGACATTACAAAGTCCTCTCGAAGCGACTTTGAGGGGCCCTTGCGGCGCCCCATGCAACCGGTGGGCCGTCTGGCCTCCGGTCAGTGAGGGATATGGGGGCGATCTGGATAGCGTTCAAGCAGCCCCGAAACCAGCCTAAACGCCCGCAACATGGGGGTAAATTCTTCCCGATCGGTTACTCCCCGACGCGCTTGCGGCCGTCGGCGGTAAAAAGATGCAGCTTGTCGCGGGGGGCGACGGCCCGGATCCGCTCGCCGATGGCGGGACCCGAGACGCCGGGAACCCGGACGATCACCTCGCCCGGCGGCAGCTCGCCCGGATTGGCGGCAACGCCCTGCTCCTCGCGCTGGCGGCTGCCATAGACGAAGGTCTCGGCGCCGACATGCTCGATCGCCTCGACGGTGAGGCCAAGCGCGACGCCGCCGGATCCGGTCTCGCTCGAGATCACGAAATCCTCCGGCCGGATCCCGACAATGCCGGCGCCGTCGGCGCCCGTGATCTGGGACTTCAGCTCGTCCGCGCGCAGCGGCATCAGGTTCATCGGCGGGGCGCCGATGAAGGAGGCGACGAAGGTGGTCGCCGGCTTCTGGTAGATGTCCAGCGGATTACCGACCTGCTCGACCTGGCCGCCGTTCATGACGACGAGAATGTCGGCGAGCGTCATCGCCTCGAGCTGGTCGTGGGTGACGTAGATCGACGTGGTGTTGAGCCGGCGCTGCAGTTTGCGGATCTCGACCCGCATCGCGATGCGCAACTTGGCGTCGAGGTTCGACAGCGGTTCGTCGAACAGGAACACTTTCGGCTGGCGCACGATGGCGCGGCCCATCGCGACGCGTTGGCGCTGGCCGCCGGAAAGCTGGCGCGGCTTGCGCTCCAGCATCGGCGAGAGCTCGAGGACGCGCGCGGCTTCCTCGACGCGGGTCTTGATCTCGGCCTCGGCCATGCCGCGGTTGCGCAGGCCGTAGGCCATGTTGTTGTAGACGCTCATATGCGGATAGAGCGCGTAGTTCTGGAACACCATCGCGATGTCGCGATCGGCGGGCTCGACCTGGTTGACGACGCGGCCGCCGATGTCGATCTCGCCGCCGGTGATGGTCTCGAGCCCCGCGACCATGCGCAGCAGCGTGGACTTGCCGCAGCCGGATGGGCCGACCAGCACGCAGAACTGGCCGTCGCCGACATCGACATCGACGCCCTTGATGGCCTCGAAGCCGCCGGGATAGGTCTTGCGGACGCTGCGCAGCGTGACGTTAGCCATGGATTATTTTTCCGTCTCCACCAATCCGCGCACGAACAGTTTCTGCATCACGACGACGACGAACACCGGCGGCAGCATCGCGAGCAGCGCGGTCGCCATCACGATCGGCCATTCGGTCAGCGCATCGGTCGTCGTGATCATCTTGCGGATTCCGACCTGGATGGTCTGCATGTCGTCGCGCGTCGTGATCAGAAGCGGCCAAAGATACTGATTCCAGCCGAGGATGAAGAGGATCACGAACAGCGCGGCCATGTTGGTGCGCGACAGCGGCAACAGCGTATCCCAGAAGAAGCGGAACGGGCCCGCGCCATCGATCCGCGAAGCCTCCAGCAATTCATCCGGCACTGTCATGAAGAACTGGCGGAACAGCAGCGTCGCGGTGGCTGACGCAATCAGCGGCAGCGAGAGGCCGGCATAGCTGTCGAGCAGATGCAGATCGGCGACGATCTTGTAGGTCGGATAGATGCGCACCTCGACCGGCAGCATCAAGGTGATGAAGATGATCCAGAAGATCGCCATCCGGAACGGAAAGCGGAAATACACGATCGCATAGGCCGAGATGATCGAGATCGCGATTTTGCCGACCGCGATCAGCAGCGCCATGATCAGCGAGTTCAGCATCATGTTGAGCACCGGCTCGCGGGTCGAGCCGCTCGTGCCGACAAACAGCGTCTGGTAGTAGGTCTCGAGGAAATGGCCGCCGGGCAGCAGCGACATCTGGCCGTTGGCGATGACGGCGTTGTCCTGGGTCGAGGCGACCAGCGCGAGATAGACCGGGAAGGCGACGATCGCGATCCCGATCCACAGGATGGCGTGAGCCAGATAGCGCTGGAAGCCCTCCTCCTCGACCATCAGTAGGTCACCTTGCGTTCGACGAAGCGGAACTGGATCGCCGTCAGCATGACGACGATGACCATCAGGATGACCGACTGCGCCGCCGACGAGCCGAGATTGCCGCCGAGCAGACCGTCCGTATAGACCTTGTAGACCAGCGTCTCGGTCGCCTTGCCGGGACCGCCGCGGGTCATGGTGTCGATGATGCCGAAAGTGTCGAAGAAGGCGTAGACGATGTTGATGACCAAGAGGAAGAAGATAGTCGGCGACAGCAGCGGGAAGATCACGGTCCAGAACCGCCGCATCGGACGGGCGCCGTCGATCGCGGCGGCCTCGATCACGCTTTTCGGGATGCTCTGCAGCCCGGCGAGGAAGAACAGGAAATTGTAGGAGATCTGCTTCCAGGCCGCGGCGAGGATGATCAGGGCTGCCGCCTGGTTGCCGTCGAGCAGCGGATTCCAGTCGATGCCCATGGCGCGCAGATAGCGCGACAGCACGCCGAGCGAGGGGTGCAGCATGAACACCCAGAGCACGCCGACCACCGGCGGGGCCACCGCATAGGGCCAGATCAGCAGCGTGCGATACAGCGTCGAGCCGCGTAGCGGCCTGTCGGCCATGACCGCGAGCAGCAGCGCGAAGGACAGCGAGGAGACCGCGATCGCGAACGAGAACACGAAGGTTCGGACGATCGCCGCGAAATAGGCCGGCTCCTTGAACAGATCGAGATAGTTCTCGAACCAGACGAAGCTGGTGGAGAGACCGAAAGCGTCCTGCAGCAGAAAGGATTGGATCACCGCCTGAACGGCCGGCCAGTAGAAAAAGATCAGGACGATCGCGAGCTGCGGGGCAACCAGCGCGTAAGGCAACAGCTTTGACTGGAAAATCGCTTGCTTTTGCATGGGCTCGGAGGAAGGGCAGGCCGCGGATGCGGCCTGCCGGTTGATGGCCCTAAAGCGCGATGAGATGAGGTTGGATCGTCATCGCGCTTTAGCTTGTCGTCTGGGCATGATCTTTTCGGAAAGCCGCTTCGCGCTTTTCCCGATCATGCCCGAAGGCATCATGTCAGCGGACGGCGGTCTTTTCAAACTGCCGCAGCATCTGGTTGCCGCGTTCGACGGCGGCGTCCAGCGCTTGCTTGGCGGTCTTCTTGCCGGCCAGCGCCTGCTCGATCTCCTCCGACCACATGTCGCGCAGCTGCACCATGTTGCCGAGGCGCAGGCCGCGGGAATTCGCGGTCGGCTCCTTGTTGGTGAGCTCGAGCAGCGGGGTCTCGAGATAGGGCTGGTCCTTGTAGAAGCCCTCTTCCTTGGCCTTGGCGTAGGCTGCCTTGGTGATCGGCAGATAGCCCGAGGCCTTGTGGATCCAGATTTGGCGGTCGGTGTCCGAGAGGAAGGTCAGGAACTTGGCCACGCCCTTGTATTCCTCGGCCGACTTGCCGCCCATCACCCAGAGCGAGGCGCCGCCGATGATCGAGTTCTGCGGCGCGCCCTTGGCGTCGGGATAATACGGCATCGGCGCCGCGGTGAAGTTGAACTTGGCCTGCGCCTTGACGTTGCCGAAGAAGGCCGACGAGGTCAGGTAGATCGGGCATTCGCCCGAGGTGAAGCGGCCTTCGCCGGTATTGGTGCGGCCGGCATAGTCGTAGGTCTTGTCCTTCTGCAGCTCGACGAGGTTCTCGAGATGCTTGACCTGCAGCGGGCCGTTGAACTCGAGCACGGTGTCGAAGCCGTCGAGGCCGTTGGCCTTGCTGGCGAGCGGCACATTGTGCCACGCCGAGAGCTGTTCGAGATTGACCCAGGTGACCCACGAGCCGGAGAAGCCGCAGGTGGCGTAGCCGGCCGCCTTCAGCTTCTTGGCGTCGTCGAACACTTGCGGCCAGGTCTTCGGAATCTCTGCGATGTTGGCCTTTTTCAGCGCATCGAGATTGATCCACATCACCGTCGACGACGAGTTGAAGGGGAACGACAGCATCTCGCCCTTGGAGGTCGAGTAGTAGCCGGTGATCGCGGGCAGATAGACGCTCGGATCGAACTTCTCGCCGGCGTCGGCCATCAGCTTATAGACCGGTTTGACGGCGCCGGTGGCGGCCATCATCGTCGCGGTGCCGACCTCGAACACCTGCATGATATGCGGCGCGTTGCCGGCGCGGAACGCGGCGATGCCGGCGTTCATGGTGTCGGCGTAGCCGCCCTTGTAGGTCGGGATCACTTTGTAGTCGGATTGCGAGGCGTTGAAGTCGTTGGCCAGCTTGACGATGACGTCGTTGTTGGCGCCGGTCATCGCGTGCCACCATTGGATCTCGGTCACCGCAAACGCGGGCGACGCGAATGCAAGCGCGGCAGCGGCTGCCGCGGCAGCGCCTAGTCGTCGAAAGAACATCAAAACCCCTCCCAATTGGAACGTCATCTTTCGTTGCGCGCGTTATCAGCGCCGGATGACGTTCAAATGACCGTATAAACGAAAGTCATGGTAGGGGGGAAGCCGAAGCGAAGGGAAGCGGTAAAAAAGGCGAAGACCGCAGCCGGCGTGCGGTGCAGCGCCAAACGCGACGTTGCACCGCAGGGTCCGATAGTTTCTCGGCGCAACGGACTGCGCATCACCTCGCCCCGTAAGAACGGGGCGAGGGAGCTGACCACCGTTGTGGTCGCTATTCGACTGCTCTCATGACGCCTTCAGCGCTTGCGCTGGGGGCCGCAGACCACGCCCTTTTCAACCAGGCCGTTGATCTCGTCCTTCGAGTAGCCGAACTCGCCGAGCACTTCCGCGGCGTGCTGGCTGAACTTCGGCGGCGTGCGGCGCAGGTTCGGCTTGGTGCGTTCGAGGCGGATCGGCGAGGCGACGCCCTTGTACCAATCCTTCTCGATGACGTCGCCGCGATGAATGGTGTGCGGGTTGGTCAGCGCCTGGTCGATCTTCTGCACCGGGCCGGCCGGCAGGCCGGCGGCGAGCAGCCGGTTGCACAGCGGCTCGGCCTCGTGCTGGCTGAACACCGCGGCCAGCTCGACGCGGAGCGCATCGCGGTTGGCGATACGGTCCTTGTTGCGGGCAAAGCGCGGGTCGGTGCCGAGCTCCGGCTTGCCGATCTCCTTGGCGAGCTTGCGGAAGGTTCCGTCATTGCCGACGCCGATGAAGATGTTGTCGGTCTTGGTCGGGAAGATCGCGTAAGGAACGAGGTTGGGATGCTCGTTGCCGGTGAGCGATGGCGGCTTGCCATGCATGAAGTAGTTCGCGGTGTGCGGATGCATGATCGCGAGCCCGGTCTCGTACAGCGTGGTCTCGATGAACTGGCCGAGCCCCGAGCGCTGCCGCTCCGACAGCGCCATCAGGATGCCGATCGTGGCGTAGAGCCCGGTGGTGATGTCGACCAGCGGCACGCCGATCCGCATCGGGCCGCTCTCCGGCGAGCCGGTCGCCGCGATCATGCCGGTCATCGCCTGGATGATCGCGTCATAGCCGGGATTGCCGCCGCGCGGGCCGTCGGCGCCGAAGCCGGAGATCCGGCAATGCACGAGGCGCGGAAATCTCGCGCGCAGCACGTCGTTGCCGATGCCCCATTTGTCGAGCGTGCCCGGCTTGAAATTCTCGATCAGCACGTCGGCGGTCTCGAGCATCTTCATCAGCACCGCGCGTCCGCCCTCGGAAGCGAGGTCGAGGCCGATCGAGCGCTTGTTGCGGTTGATGCCGACGAAATAGGCCGCATCCTCGTCATGGAAGGGAGGACCCCAGTCGCGCACCTCGTCGCCGGCGGGCGGCTCGACCTTGATCACGTCGGCGCCGTGGTCGGCGAGAATCTGGGTGCAATACGGACCGCCGAGCACGCGCGTCAGATCGATCACGCGCAGGCCGGTCATCGCGCCCGTAGCCGCTGGGGTATTCATGGAAACAACCTTCGCTCAGTTGGGATTAAACGAGGGTCCCAGAGCTAACGGTCTTCAGCCGGGGCAGCAATGCTTCCGTCGGCGCAGGCCCATGCAGCAGGCGGCGCATGCGTTCGCCAAGCGAACTGGCATCTAAAAGAGCGATGGTCCGCCACGTGTCGCGGCGGACCATTGCGTGATGTGGAATTAGACGACGCTCAGCTTGACGTCGACATTGCCGCGGGTCGCGTTGGAATAGGGGCACACATGGTGGGCCTTCTCAACCAGCGCTTCGGCGTCGGTGCGGGAAAGGCCGGGCAGCGACACCGCGAGCTCGACGGCGAGGCCGAAGCCGCCTTCCGAGCGCGGGCCGATACCGACCGTCGAGGTCACCGAGGCGTCGGCGGGAACCTTGGGGCCACCCTGCGAGGCCACGAACTTCATCGCGCCGATGAAGCAGGCGGCATAGCCGGCCGCGAACAGCTGCTCCGGATTGTTGCCGGCACCGCCGCCGCCACCGAGCTCCTTCGGGGTCGTAAGCTTGACGTCGAGCGCGCCGTCGAGCGTTGCCGCATGGCCGTCGCGGCCGCCGGTTGCCTTGGCGCTGGTCTTGTAGAGCACGTTCACAGACATCGTGGTCTCCCTTGGTGGGTGTGGACTTGAATTCGACGACGCATGTGTTGCACGCAAATAGATTGTGCACAATATAAAATATGCGGCCTCACATTTAATTGTTCGCAATTGAATCCGCGGTCCCGACAGCCCAGAATGACCCGGAAACGAGATGGATTCGATGGGAATCATGGCCAGGAAACCGACGGCGGCGGATCAGGCGCTGCGGCTCGATAACCAGATCTGCTTTGCGGTCTATTCGACGGCGCACGCCTTCAACCGCGTCTACAAGCCGCTGCTCGACCGGCTCGGGCTGACCTATCCGCAGTATCTCGTGATGCTGGCGCTGTGGGAGCGCGACGACGTGGCGGTGAAGGACCTCGGCGAGCGCCTGTTCCTGGATTCCGGCACGCTGACGCCGCTCTTGAAGCGGCTGGAGGCGGCGGAGTTGATCAAGCGGACCCGCAGCACCGCGGACGAGCGGGTGGTGCTGATCGCGCTGACGCCGCAGGGCCACGCGCTGCGCGAAAAGGCCAAGGCCGTGCCGCAGTCGATCCTCGCGGCCTCGGACTGCACCGTCGGCGAACTGATGGCGATGAAGGACGAGATCGTCGCGCTGCGCGACCGGCTGAATGCGGTGCTGGGGGAGTAGGGGCGGGCAGCGGCTTCGCCCTTCGGTCTACGCCGCGGCGGCCTTCGCTCACTTCGCTACGAGGGACTATCCGGGCTTGCCCAGCCGAAGCTCGCGAAGCGAGCGAAGGCTGGTGGAGCCAGGCGGGATCGAACCGCCGACCTCTTGCATGCCATGCAAGCGCTCTCCCAGCTGAGCTATGGCCCCTTATCCAGTAGGGATGATCCTGGGGGATCAATCCCGGCCCGCGCGGCCTACACGACTCGCGCGGCAGCACCGTTGATCATAGATCGGCGCCGATCTCAAGTCTCTTCGTCGCCGCCGACGTCACCAATAATGTCGGTGACGTCCTCATCACCCTCTTCCTCGTCGGCGATGAAGGTCGAATCGTCGTCGTCATCGTCGTCGATGGTCTCATCGACTTCGATATCGTCCTCGGATTCGGGAACCTGGGCCTTGACTTTCCCGGTGTTCTCCTCGGCATCGGCCTCCTCGAGCGAGACCATCTCTTCGGCCTCGGCGGGCTCCGGCATGTCGGCTGCGGTCGCGGGCGAAGTGACGGTCGCGCCACGGCCCCGCGGCGGGGCGACCGGCGCGATCGGCACGACTTCGCCGGTATAGGGCGAGATCACCGGATTCTTGTTGAGGTCGTAGAACTTCTTGCCCGTGGTCGGGCAAATGCGCTTGGTTCCGAGCTCGGACTTGGCCACGTGGTAATCCCAGAATTTTCCTGAAAAACGGAGCTTCACTTGGCTAGTTGAGAGGCTGCTGTCAATAGCGGTTTGCGCGCAAGTGACGGGCGCGTGACGTGGTGTTGCCTATGTGATACCTGCCGCGGCGCGAGAGGACACAATCTTGGCCCAATCTGACACCCCGACCCCGCTGGAATCGCGCGCGTGCGGCCCCCTGGCCGGCACGGTCCGCGTTCCCGGCGACAAATCGATTTCCCACCGTGCGCTGATCCTGGGGGCGCTTTCGGTCGGCGAAACCCGCATTTCCGGCCTTCTGGAGGGCGAGGACGTCCTCAATACCGCCAAATCCATGCGCGCGCTGGGCGCGAAAGTGGAGCGGACGGCGCCGTTTACCTGGTCGGTCGCGGGCGTCGGCGTCGGCGGCTTCGCCCAGCCTGCCGCGCCGCTCGATTTCGGCAATTCCGGCACCGGCTGCCGGCTGGTGATGGGCGCGGTGGCCGGCTGCCCGATCGCCGCCATTTTCGACGGCGACGCCTCGCTCCGCTCGCGGCCGATGCGCCGCATCCTCGACCCGCTCGAGCTGATGGGCGCCCGAACCAGCGACATAAGGGAGGGCGGCCGGCTGCCGCTCACCCTGCACGGCGCCCGCTATCCGGTGCCGATCGTCTACAAGACGCCGGTCGCCTCGGCCCAGATCAAGTCCGCGGTGCTGCTGGCGGGGCTCTCCGCGCCCGGCATCACCACAGTGATCGAGCAGGAGGCGAGCCGCGACCACACCGAGCTGATGCTGAAGCATTTCGGTGCCGAGATCTCCTCCGAGAAGGAAGGCAGCCACGGCAGGCGAATCTCGCTGAACGGCGAGCCCGAGCTGCACGGCGCCAACGTCGTGGTGCCCGCCGATCCGTCCTCCGCGTCGTTCCCGATCGTGGCCGCACTGATCGTCGATGGGTCCGATGTCGTGTTCTCCGACGTGATGACCAATCCGCTGCGCACCGGCCTGTTCACCACGCTGCGCGAGATGGGCGCCTCGATCGAGGAGAGCGATGTGCGCGGCGATGCCGGCGAGCCGATGGCGCAGCTGCGGGTGCGGGCCTCGAAGCTGAAGGGCGTCGAGGTGCCGCCGGAGCGCGCGCCGTCGATGATCGACGAATATCTGGTGCTGGCGGTTGCAGCCGCCTTCGCCGAGGGCACCACGATCATGCGCGGCCTGCAGGAGCTGCGCGTCAAGGAATCCGACCGCCTTGAAGCCACCGCCGACATGCTGCGGGTCAACGGCGTCAAGGTGGAGGTGTCCGGCGACGATCTGATCGTCGAGGGCCGCGGCCATGTTCCCGGCGGCGGTCTTGTTGCCACCCATATGGATCACCGCATCGCGATGTCGGCGCTGGTGATGGGCTGCGCCTCCGATCGGCCGGTGAAGATCGACGACACCGGCTTCATCGCCACCAGTTTTCCGGATTTCATCCCGATGATGCGCGCGCTCGGAGCTGATTTCGCATGATCATCGCCATCGACGGACCCGCCGCCTCAGGCAAGGGCACGCTCGGCAAGCGGCTCGCCCACCACTACGGCTACCGCCATCTCGACACCGGCGTGATCTACCGCGCGGTGGCCTATGCGATGATGCAAGCCGGTGCCGAGCTCAACAACGAGGTGCTGGCGGTGGCCGCGGCGCTCGAGCTCGACCCCGAAAAGTTCGGCAATCCGATCCTGAAGACCCAGAAGGTCGGCGATGCCGCCTCGGTGGTGTCGGCCATTCCGCAGGTTCGCGAGGTGCTGGTGAACTTTCAGCGCCAGTTCGCCGCCGATCCGCCCGGTGCGGTGCTGGATGGACGCGACATCGGCACTGTGATCTGCCCCGATGCCGACGTGAAGATCTTCGTGGTCGCCGACCCCCGCGTGCGGGCACGGCGGCGCACGCTGGAGGCGCGCGCCCGCGGCGAGGACGCCGACGAACAGGCTGTGCTCGCCGACATCCTCAAACGCGACGAGCGGGACAAGAACCGGGCGATCGCACCCTTGCGGCCGGCTCCGGACGCCCACACGCTGGACAATTCCAATCTCGACATCGAGGCCGGCGTCCGCGCCGCCATCGCCATCGTCGAGGCGGCGCGCGCCAGGCGCTAGCACAGAAGGCATGGCGGGCGGTTTTGGCCCGAAAACCCAGCAAAATTGGGCATTTCCTGCTTGCCGAAAGCAGCCTGCGGGGCTATATCAGCGCCGTTCGGAGCAGCATCGACCATGTCGAGGCCGTGTCTGAGCGGGCCGGCGATGGGTTTGAGCCAATCTCAAACGAAACCAACGCCGCATCTGGAGGAACGCCCGCTCCCAGGTCTTGCAGTCGATATTTTCGTTTCAGGCTCCGGATCTATCAAACGTACCGAACGTGCAGTCTTGCTGCCGGCCCGCTGTTGCACCTCCTGCAATGAGCGGTCGTCAGGGTTTGCGGAGCCCTGACACTTCACGCACGGTGCGCCCATCAACCCGAACGGCCGGCGAGATCCCGCGTCTGGAGAACAAATGGTTTCGAATTCTGCGTCTTCCTATACTCCCACCCGCGACGACTTCGCGGCGATGCTTGATGAGTCCTTTGCCGGCGGCAATTTGCAGGAAAGCTCGGTCATCAAGGGCAAGGTGGTTGCAATTGAGAAGGACATGGCCGTCATCGACGTCGGCCTGAAGACCGAAGGTCGCGTTGCGCTGCGCGAATTCGCCGGCCCCGGCCGTGAAAGCGATCTGAAGGTCGGTGACGAAGTCGAGGTGTTCCTCGACCGTATCGAGAATGCGCTCGGCGAAGCCGTGCTGTCGCGCGACAAGGCGCGCCGCGAGGAAAGCTGGGGCAAGCTCGAGAAGGCGTTCCAGAACAACGAAAAGGTCAACGGCGTCATCTTCAACCAGGTCAAGGGCGGCTTCACGGTCGACCTCGACGGTGCGGTGGCCTTCCTGCCGCGCTCGCAGGTCGACATTCGTCCGATCCGCGACGTTGCGCCGCTGATGAACAATTCGCAGCCGTTCCAGATCCTCAAGATGGACCGCCGCCGCGGCAACATCGTGGTGTCGCGCCGCACGGTTCTCGAAGAGACCCGCGCCGAGCAGCGCCAGGAGCTGGTGCAGAACCTCGAAGAGGGTCAGGTGATCGACGGCGTGGTCAAGAACATCACCGATTACGGTGCGTTCGTTGATCTCGGCGGCATCGACGGCCTGCTGCACGTGACCGATATCGCCTGGCGCCGCGTCAACCACCCGACGGAGGTGCTGACCATCGGCCAGACGGTGAAGGTCAAGATCATCAAGATCAACCACGAGACGCACCGCATCTCGCTCGGCATGAAGCAGCTGTTGGATGATCCGTGGCAGGGCATCGAAGCCAAGTACCCGCTGGGTGCCCGCTTCACCGGCCGCGTCACCAACATCACCGACTACGGCGCGTTCGTCGAACTCGAGCCGGGCATCGAAGGCCTGATCCACGTCTCCGAGATGTCGTGGACCAAGAAGAACATGCACCCCGGCAAGATCGTTTCGACCTCGCAGGAAGTCGAAGTGCAGGTGCTGGAAGTGGATTCGGTCAAGCGCCGCATCTCGCTCGGCCTCAAGCAGACCATGCGCAATCCCTGGGAAGTCTTCGTCGAGAAGTTCCCGGTCGGTTCGGTGGTCGAGGGCGAGGTCAAGAACAAGACCGAGTTCGGTCTGTTCCTCGGTCTCGAGGGCGATGTCGACGGCATGGTCCACCTCTCCGACCTCGACTGGAAGCTTCCGGGCGAGCAGGTCATCGACAACTTCAAGAAGGGCGACATGGTCAAGGCCGTGGTGCTCGATGTCGATGTCGAGAAGGAGCGGATCTCGCTCGGCGTCAAGCAGCTCGAAGGCGACCCCTTCGCCGAGCCGGGCGACGTCAAGAAGGGCGCGGTCGTGACCTGCGAAGTGCTCGAAGTGAAGGAGAGCGGCATCGAGGTCCGGATTTCGGGCACCGAGTTCACCACCTTCATCAAGCGGTCCGAGCTGGCCCGCGACCGCAACGACCAGCGCGCCGAGCGCTTCGCCGTCGGCGAGAAGGTCGATGCCCGCGTCATCCAGTTCGACAAGAAGGCCCGCAAGGTGCAGGTCTCGATCAAGGCGCTCGAAGTCGCCGAAGAGAAGGAAGCCATCGCGCAGTACGGCTCCTCCGACTCGGGTGCGACGCTTGGCGACATCCTCGGCACCGCGCTGAAGAACCGCGGCACCGACAAGTAAGCGTTCGCACGATTTGAGCGAACAATCGGGGCCCCGGCGCAAGCCGGGGCCCTTTTTGTTTGGAGGTATCCGTAGCCCGGATGGAGCGAAGCGAAATCCGGGACTTTCTATCCGTGCTGCTGAAGCCTCCCGCATTACGCTTCGCTCCATCCGGGCTACGGATTTATCTTCTCCTTCCCCCTGAAAGGGGGAAGGTCGGGATGGGGGTCAGCCGCAGGCGATGCTGCTCATGGAGAGAGCAGATCCCCACCCGCTTTGCTCTCGCGAGCAAAGCGACCTCCCCTTTTCAAGGGGAGGTTAGGGCGCAGCCGGGACGAAGCGCACGTGCATCCGGGCTACAGGTACCTCCAAAGACCGGGCCTTTGTTTTCTTCATATTGCGTCGCAATTGATGTATTTGGCTAAGCTGATAGTGACGCTGCGACTGCAAAACGCGCAGATTGCGCGCTGACCATTTCTGGAGAGATCGGATGTCGCTGGATTCAGACGTGATCGTCGATCGCCGCCGCATCAGGCGCAAACTGACGTTCTGGCGCGTCGCCGCCGCGGTCATTGCGATCGCGGCCATCGTCGGCGTGGGCGTGGTCGCCGCCGGCGGGCGCGGCACCTTTTCGACATCGAACACCATCGCGCGGGTCAATATCGACGGACTGATCCGCAGCGACCAGGATCGCGTCGAGGCGCTGGAGCGGCTCGGCAAGTCGAGCTATGCGGCTGTTGTCGTGCACATCAATTCGCCCGGCGGCACCACCGCCGGCTCCGAGCAGCTCTACGACTCGCTGATGCAGCTGAAGGCGAAGAAGCCGCTTGTCGTCGTGGTCGAGGGATTGGCCGCCTCGGGCGGCTACATCACGGCGATCGCCTCCGATCATATCGTCGCCCAGCAGACCTCGCTGGTCGGCTCGATCGGCGTGCTCTTCCAGTATCCGAACGTTTCGGAATTGCTCAAGACTGTCGGCGTGAAAATGGAGGAGATCAAATCTTCCCCGCTGAAGGCGGCGCCCAACGGCTTCGAGCCGACCAGCCCGGAGGCCCGCGCCGCGATCGACGGTCTCGTCAAGGACTCCTATGCATGGTTCCGTGGATTGGTGAAGCAACGGCGCGGCATGGACGACGCCCTGCTGGAAAAGGTCGCAGACGGTCGCGTCTTCACCGGCCGGCAGGCGGTCGATCTCAAGCTGGTCGATCAGCTGGGAGACGAGAAGACCGCGATCGCCTGGCTGGTTGCGGAGAAGAAGGTCAAAAGCGACCTGCCGGTGCGCAATTACAAGCTCAATCCGCGGTTCGGCGACCTGACCTTCCTGCGCACGGCGGCGTCCGTGACGCTCGATGCGTTCGGTCTTGGCGCGATCGCGCGGCGGATCGAGCAGGGTGGCGTGGCCGAGGCAGTCGACCGGTTCGGGCTTGACGGCATGCTGGCGCTGTGGAGCCCGGCTGGAACCAACTGATCGGCTGCCAAAGGCGTGCTCGTCAGGCTATTCCCGCTTTGCGGGAATCGCCGCATGCCCCAATTGGGCTATTTGTCACGTGATTTCACGACGCTCTAAATCGATTTAGCGTCTTGACAGTGCACGGCATTTTCACGGAAATGGGTTTCCGCAAGAGCCCGGATCCCACTTTCGATGATCAAATCCGAACTTGTTCAGCGTATCGCCGAGCACAACCCGCACCTCTACCAGCGGGATGTCGAGAACATTGTGAATGCGATTCTCGATGAAATCGTCGCGGCGCTGGCTCGTGGCGACCGTGTCGAGCTGCGCGGTTTTGGCGCATTCTCGGTGAAGCACCGTCCGGCGCGCGCCGGCCGCAATCCACGCACCGGCGAGCATGTGCCGGTCGACCAGAAGAGCGTGCCGTTCTTCAAGACCGGCAAGGAAATGCGCGAGCGCCTCAACCGCGACGTGACCGAGGCGGGCGCCGCCAAGGTCGATGCGCCCAAGGCTGATGCTTAAGGTCGACGCCTAAGGCGCGACGTCAGGCGTTGCCGTGTTGCGGGCGATGCGCCCGCATTTGCTCCATCGCTGCGAGAGATGGTCATGCGAAAGTTTTTCACGGCAGTGGTCGTCATTCCGCTCGGACTGATCTTCATCATTTTTGCAGTCGCCAACCGTCACTGGGTGACGGTGTCGTTCGATCCCTTCAATTCGGTGACCCCCACGGTTGCGGTCACACTGCCGCTGTTCGTCGTCATTATCGCCTCCGCGATCCTGGGCGTGATCGCGGGCGGCATCGGAACCTGGTTCAAGCAAGGGCGCTGGCGCCGCGCGGCCCGGCAGCACGAGGCTGACGCCCGCCATGTCCGCGCCGAGCTCGCCGACCTCAGGGCCGCCGCCTCCCGGGACGACGCGCAGCGCCGTCCGGCCCCGGCCCTATCAGGCTTTTACGGGGCCGCCGGGCGAGACAAGCAGGGCGCGACGTTGTAGAACCCGCCCCGTCGGACCGGGGTCCACCCCGGTTCCGGCCGCCCGAAAACCCGTTTTGAGACCCGTTTCGAGACCATGCCCCTGCTCGTCAAAATCTGCGGCCTGTCCACGCGCGAGACGCTCGACGTCGCGCTTGAGGGCGGTGCCGACATGGTGGGGTTCGTGTTCTTTCCGCCGTCGCCGCGTCACATCAGCCTTGAGACCGCGCGCGAGCTCGGCAGCCGCGCCAAGGGCCGCGCCGTCAAGGTCGCGCTGACCGTCGATGCCGACGATGCGACGCTTGAGAACATCGTCGAGACGCTGCGGCCGGATATCCTGCAATTGCACGGCAAGGAGACCACGGCGCGGCTGCGCGACATCAAGGCGAAGTTCGGCCTGCCGCTGATGAAGGCGCTGCCGGTCGAGACCGCAGCCGATCTCGCCCCGCTGCCGGGTTATGCCGGCGTCGCCGATCGTATCCTGTTCGATGCCCGCGCGCCGAAGGATGCCACGCGGCCGGGTGGCCTCGGCGCGCCGTTCGATTGGCACGTGCTGGAAAATCTCGATCTCGCGCTGCCCTACATGGTCTCCGGCGGGCTCAATGCCGACAACGTCGCTGAAGCTGTCCGCGTCACGCGCGCCGGCGGCGTCGATGTCTCGTCGGGCGTCGAGGGCACGCCCGGCGTCAAGGATCCCGAATTGATCCGCGCCTTCATCCGCGCCGCGCGCGCAACCCAAGAACTGATGGTTCGATGAATCCAAACCTGCCCAATTCATTCCGCAGCGGCCCCGACGAGCGCGGGCATTTCGGCATTTTCGGCGGACGCTTCGTCGCGGAAACGCTGATGCCGCTGATCCTCGATCTCGAAAAAGCCTATGCCGACGCCAAGGCCGATCCGGCGTTCCAGGCCGAGATGAACGTCTATCTGAAGGACTATGTCGGCCGGCCCTCGCCGCTCTATTTCGCCGAGCGGCTCACCGAGCATCTCGGCGGCGCCAAGATCTATCTGAAGCGCGAGGAGCTCAACCACACCGGCTCGCACAAGGTCAACAATGTGCTCGGCCAGATCATGGTCGCGCGCCGCATGGGCAAGAAGCGCATCATCGCCGAGACCGGCGCCGGCCAGCATGGCGTGGCGACGGCAACGCTGTGCGCGCGGTTCGGGCTCGAATGCGTGGTCTATATGGGCGCGGTCGACGTCGAGCGGCAGCAGCCGAACGTGATCCGCATGGAGATGCTGGGCGCCAAGGTCGTCCCGGTGCAGTCGGGCGCGCGCACGCTGAAGGATGCGATGAACGACGCGCTGCGCGATTGGGTCACCAACGTGCACGACACCTTCTATTGCATCGGCACGGTGGCGGGACCGCACCCCTATCCGATGATGGTGCGCGACTTCCAGTCGATCATCGGCCACGAGACCCGCAAGCAGATGCAGGAGGCCGAGGGCCGCCTGCCGGATTCGCTGATCGCCTGCATCGGCGGCGGCTCCAATGCGATGGGCCTGTTCCATCCGTTCCTCGACGATCCCTTGATCGAGATATTCGGCGTCGAGGCGGCCGGTCACGGACTGACGCAGCTGCATGCCGCTTCGCTCGCCGGCGGGCGTCCGGGCGTGCTGCACGGCAACCGCACCTATCTCTTGATGGATGCCGATGGCCAGATCGAGGAAGCGCATTCGATCTCGGCCGGCCTCGACTATCCCGGCATCGGCCCGGAGCACGCCTGGCTGCACGAGACCGGCCGCGTGAAGTATCTCTCGGCGACCGACGAGGAGGCGCTGGCTGCCTTCCAGCTGCTGTCGCGGCTCGAGGGCATCATCCCCGCGCTGGAATCGGCGCACGCCATCGCGAAACTGTCCGAGCTCGCACCGCAGCGGCCCAGGGATCACCTGATGGTGGTCAACCTCTCGGGCCGCGGCGACAAGGACGTGCCGCAGGTTGGCGACATCTTGAAGGGCAGGAAGAAGTGAAAGGCCGGGGACGTTTCTCTTACCTCTCCCCATTGGGGAGAGGTCGGCTGCGCAGCAGCCGGGTGAGGGGTCTTTCCGCTCACTCGAACCGGAGCGATGTTTCTATCATCTCAAGTACGCCTTCGAGATTCTCGTACACGTCGGTGTTGGAGACCCGAACGAGGAGAAAGCCGCAAGCTTCAAGGACTTCCGTCCTCGCTTGGTCGCGTTTCACCTCTGATGACGTTGAATGCGTCACACCATCGACTTCAACAATCAGCTTGCCGTCAAGCGTAACGAAATCAACAATGTACCGGTCAATCGGGTGCTGGCGACGAAATTTCCATCGCGCCAATCTTCGGTTGCGCAGTGCCTGCCAAAGTTTCGCTTCGGCGCTCGTCTGTGACGCCCGGAGGCTTCGCGCTCTCGCCTTGAACCGCTCCATCCCCCTCACCCGGCTGCTGCGCAGCCGACCTCTCCCCGGAGGGGAGAGGTATAGCACAGCGACTGTCACACCATGACCACCCGTATCGACGCACGTTTCGCCGAGCTGAAGCAGCAGGGCCGCTCCGCTTTCGTCACCTTCGTGATGGCCGGCGATCCCGACGCCAAGACCTCGCTCGACATCCTCAAGGCGCTGCCGAAGGCCGGCGCCGACGTCATCGAGATCGGCATGCCCTTTACCGATCCGATGGCCGACGGCCCGTCGATCCAGGCCGCGGGCCTGCGCGCGCTCAAGGGCGGCATGACGCTGCGCAAGACGCTGGCGATGGTCCGCGACTTCCGCAAGGAGGACAACGTCACGCCGATCGTGCTGATGGGCTACTACAATCCGATCTACATCTACGGCGTCGACAGCTTCCTGGCCGATGCCAAGACCGCCGGCGTCGACGGCCTGATCATCGTCGACCTGCCGCCGGAAGAAGATACCGAGCTCTGCATCCCCGCGATGAAGGCCGGGCTGAACTTCATCCGGCTGGCGACGCCGACCACGGACGACAAGCGCCTGCCGGCGGTGCTCGCGAACACTTCGGGCTTTGTCTATTACGTCTCGATTACCGGCATCACCGGCGCTGCGACGGCCGATTCGAAGGTGGTCGCGGAAGCTGTGGCCCGGATCAAGCGGCACACCAAGCTGCCGGTCTGCGTCGGCTTCGGCATCCGCACTCCGGAGACGGCGCGCGCGATCGCCGAGAACGCCAACGGCGCCGTGGTCGGCACCGCAATCGTCGATGTGGTGCGTGCCAACCTCGATGCCGAGGGCCGCGCGACGCCGAAGACCGTGAGCGCGGTGGCGGACCTGGTGTCGGCGCTGGCGCAGGGGGTCCGGGGCGCCAAACAGGCCGCTGAATAAGCCACATTTTGCGGCAACAAGGCCGCCGATGGCGGCTTGCCGGGCTCGCCCGGCCCGCCATATATCCAGCTGGTGCGGAACCGATCCGCATTTCGGAGCGAACCATGAATTGGCTCACCAACGTCGTCCGGCCGAAGATCCGCAACATCCTGCGGCGCGAGACGCCGGAAAACCTCTGGATCAAGTGTCCGGATTCCGGACAGCTCGTGTTCTACAAGGACGTCGAGGCCAACCAGTTCGTGATCCCCGGCTCGAACTACCATATGCGCATGGGCGCGGTGGCCCGGCTGAAGTCGATCTTCGACAACGAGACTTGGTTCGATGTCGCGCTGCCCGAGGTGACGGCCGATCCGCTGAAATTCCGCGACGAGCGCAAATATGTCGACCGCATCAAGGACGCCCGCACCAAGACCGGGCTGAACGACGCGATCAAGGTCGGCTACGGAAAGTTAGAGGGCGCCGGCGTCGTGGTCGCGGTGCAGGATTTCGATTTCATGGGCGGCTCGCTCGGCATGGCCGCCGGTGAAGCGATGGTGCGCGGGCTCGAGCTCGCGGTCGAGAAGAAGTCGCCGTTCATCGTGTTCGCCGCATCCGGCGGCGCGCGGATGCAGGAAGGCATTCTGTCGCTGATGCAGATGCCGCGCACCACCGTCGGCGTGCAGATGCTGCGCGAGGCGCGTCAGCCCTACATCGTGGTGCTGACCAATCCGACCACCGGCGGTGTCACCGCGTCCTATGCGATGCTCGGCGACATCCAGATCGCCGAGCCCGGCGCGCTGATCGGCTTTGCCGGCGCGCGCGTGATCGAGCAGACCATCCGCGAAAAGCTGCCGGACGGCTTTCAGCGCGCCGAATATCTGCGCGAGCACGGTATGGTCGACATGGTGGTGCATCGCCATGAGATGAAGGCCACGCTGGCGCGGCTGTGCCGCCTGCTGACGAAGGCGCCGGCGCTCGAATCCGCATCGAAGCCCAAGGCCCCGGTCACCGAGCCGGCCCAGATCGTCACGGCGCCGGAGACGGTGCCGGCCGCGCCGCACGCGTGACCGCAAGCGCCGCCCCATCGCAGGCCTCGTTCGAGGCGTTGATCGCGCGGATATCGGCGCTGCATCCCAAGCGCATCGATCTCAGCCTCGATCGCATGCGCGGCCTGATGGAGCGGCTCGATCATCCCGAGCGCAAGCTGCCGCCGGTGATCCATGTCGCCGGCACCAACGGCAAGGGCTCGACCATCGCCTATCTGCGCGCGATCCTGGAGGCGTCGGGCCTGCGCGTGCACGTCTTCACCTCGCCCTATCTGGTGCGGATCAACGAATGCTACCGGCTGGGCGCCAAAGGCGGCGGCAAGCTCGTCGGTGACGATGAGCTGCGCGAGACGTTCGAGCACTGTGAGCGCGTCAACGGCGGCAATCCCATCACCATCTTCGAGATGGAAACGGCGGTGGCATTCTGCCTGTTCGCCAGGCATCCTGCCGATGTCGCGCTGCTCGAGGTCGGGCTCGGCGGCCGGCTCGATTCGACCAATGTGGTCGAGACGCCGCTCGCCTCGGTGATCGCGCCGGTCAGCATGGACCACATGGAATTCCTCGGCGACAATCTGACGGCGATCGCCGGTGAAAAGGCCGCGATCATCAAGCGCAAGGTGCCGGTGATCTCGGCCGAGCAGGCGCCGGATGCGATGGCCGTGATCGAGGCGCAGGCGAACCGCATGCGCGCGCCGCTACATGCGGCCGGCCAGCAATGGCATGTCGGCGTCGAGCGCGGCCGGCTGGTGTATCAAGACGAGCGCGGCCTGCTGGATCTCGCCGCGCCGAAACTGTTCGGCCGGCACCAGTTCGACAATGCGGGCCTCGCGATTGCGACGCTGCGCGCGATCGACAAGTTCAAACTCAACATCGCGGCCTTTGAAGCCGGCATCGTCAATGCGGAATGGCCGGCGCGAATGCAGCGGCTGGTTTCCGGCGCGCTCGTCGGCCAGGGGCCGCAGGGCTCCGAGGTCTGGCTCGACGGCGGACACAATGCCGAGGGCGGCCGCGTTGCGGCCGCGGCGCTCGGCGATCTCGAGGAGCGCGTGTCGCGGCCGCTGGTCGTGATCGCAGGGATGATGGCCAACAAGGACGCCAACGCTTTCCTCGCTAATTTCGCCGGGCTGACCCGCCACATCATCGCGGTCCCGGTGCCCGGCCGCGACAACGGCATGGCGCCGGACAGACTAGCTGACGCCGCGCGGGCGCTCGGCATGCGGGTCGAGATCGCTGATGGCGTCGCCGCCGCGCTGCAACGGCTTGCGATGCTGGCCTATGAGGTGCCGCCGCGCATCCTGATCACCGGCTCGCTGTACCTTGCCGGCCCGGTGCTTGCGGCCAACGGCACGCCTCCTGCATAAATGGTCGCGCGTCCCGAATGCGGTGCGCATGAGGGAGGATAAGACACCATGCGTTTTGCTGCGATCGCCGACATCCACGGCAATCATCTCGCGCTCGAAGCCGTGCTGTCGGACATCCGCGCGCAGGGCATTTCCGACATCGTCGATCTCGGCGACATGGTGAGCGGGCCGCTCGACGCCCGGCCCACGATCGATATGCTGATGGCGCTCGATGCGGTCCATCTGCTCGGCAATCACGACCGCTATCTGATCGACCGCCCGCACGAGAAAATGGGCTCCTGGGAGCGGCTGACCTATACCCAGCTCGAGCCGCGGCATCTCGACTGGCTGCGCACGCTGCCGGCGAATGCGGTCTATCGCGAGGAGGTTTTCCTCTGTCACGCAACGCCCCAGGATGACGAGACCTACTGGCTCGAGACGGTATTGCCGGGCGGCGAAGTCTGCATGTCCTCGCTGGAAGCGATCGAGGCGAGAGCAGCCGGCGTGGGGCAGCCGCTGATCCTCTGCGCACACACGCATACTGCGCGCGCCGTGCGGCTTCGCGACGGCCGGCTGATCGTCAATCCCGGCAGCGTCGGCTCGCCCGGCTATCGCGTCGGCAAGCCGCATCCGCATGTCGTGGAGGCCGGTTCGCCCGATGCGCGCTACGCGATCCTCGAGCAGGTCGATGGTGGCTGGGACGTAACCTTCCGCCACATCCCCTACGACCACGCGGCAATGGCGGCGCTGGCGCGCCAGCACGGCCAGGCCGAACTCGCCTCGGCGTTGGCAACGGGATGGATTCGGTAATCCGTAGCCCGGATGGAGCGAAGCGAAATCCGGGACCGCGACATCCGCGGACGCGGCATTCCCGGATTGCGCTGCGCTCCATCCGGGCTACGAAGCGCGCAAACAAAACGGCCGGCTTATCGCCGGCCGCTTCGCAAATCAGCTAATTCGAAACGGATCAGACCGCAGCGGTGATCCACTGCTGCAGCTTGGCCTTCGGAGCGGCGCCGACCTGACGGGACGCCATCTCGCCGCCCTTGAAGATCATCAGGGTCGGGATCGACATCACGCCATACTTCGAAGCGGTCTTCGGGCTCTCGTCAACGTTGAGCTTCACGATCTTGACCTTGTCGCCCATCGCGCCGGAAATCTCATCGAGAGCGGGCGCGATCATGCGGCAGGGGCCGCACCACTCGGCCCAGAAGTCGACGACCACCGGCCCGGTCGCCTTGAGCACTTCGGCTTCGAAATCGGCGTCAGAAACCTTGCCAACGGCCATGTGAGTACCTCGTTCGGTTGAGACAAAAGGGCGGTTGAGAATCGCGCCCGGGAGCATGGGTCAAACCTATGAACGCCCCCTTGCCGGGTCAAGGTTGCTCACGCCGACATGAACTTATGCCAGGGCGGCGTCCAGCGCGGAGGCGGAAATCTCCATGATTTCAGTCGTTTCGGTCCAGAGCAGGGCGGCCCGCACGGGCAGCTGGGGATAAAGCTTCGCCAGCACCGCGCGGTACAGCGCGAGCTGCCGGACATAGCCCCGCGGCGCCCCGGCGGCGGTCCTGGGCGGGGCATGATTGGTCTTGAAATCGACGATCAGGACATGGCTAGGGGTCACCACCAGGCGGTCGATCTGGCCCGAGACCAGCGCCTTCGGCTGGCCCGAGCGCTCCAGCCGCCCGACGATCGAGACTTCCGCGCGGCTGCCGGGCGCGAACACGGCGGCAAAGCGCGGATCGCCGATCAGGGCGAGCACCTGATCCGCGAGCGCGGCCTGCTCCTGTTCGCTCCAGCCGTCGGCATTGCGCGCGAGGAAGCCGAGCGCGGCGGCGCGCCGCCGCTCGAGGGCCACGTCGGGCAGCGATTGCAGCAGGCGATGCACCAGCGTGCCGCGTTGCAGGGCGCGGGCGCGCAGCAGCACCGATTCGCCGGTTCGGATCGGATGGCTGTCGTCATCAGCCGGATCGGACGGACGCAGCATGCCCGCCGCTGATGCTTCCGGTGCGGCCGGCGCACGCAGCCAGGACGGCAACGCGATCGGCGCCACGGCCGTTGACGCAGCCGCGCCGGTGAGATCGGCGGCGTCGTCCGGCCGCGAATAGCGCATCACCTTGCCGCTCGGCGTCTCCAGCTCCTCGAGCTTGAGCCCGGAATTGGCGAGCCCCTTGGTGATCAGATCGTACCAGGACGATTTCCGCACTGTGTTCATGTTGCCCGGCATGCAGCCGCCGACGATCAGCCGGTCGGCGGCACGGGTCATCGCGACATAGAGCAGGCGGCGATACTCGTCCTCGGTGTCGCCGAGCATCGCCTTGCGGGCATCGGCGACGTTGGGCGGATCTTCGGCCTTCTTGCCGGCCCACACCACGACGCCGGGCGCGTTCGGCGCGGCATTGCCTTGCGGTAGATGGATCAGCCGCAGCCGCTGCGTGTCCGACGGCGAGGTCGTGGTGTCGACCAGGAACACCACCGATGCCTCGAGGCCCTTGGCGCCGTGCACGGTCATGACGCGGACCTCGTCGCGCGAAATCTCCATGTCGCGCTTCACCTCGGTGTCGGCGGCGCGCAGCCAGGCGACGAAGCCTTGCAGCGAGGCCGGCGCCTTGCGCTCATAGCTCAGCGCAAGCTCGAGGAACTCGTCGAGCGCGTCATTGGCCTCATGACCGAGCCGGCGCAGGATGCGTGCCCGCCCGCCATCGCCGCCGAGCAGCCAGGCGTAGAACGCGAACGGCGTCTCCTGGGTGAAGCGGCGCTCGCATTGTTCGAAACGGCGCAGCGCGGCCGAGAATCGCTCATCGGTCGGTGCCTGCGCGGCCAGTGCCTCGCGCAGCGAGCCGCGACGCTGGTACGCCAGCTTGAACAAATCGTCGTCGTCGAGGCCGAACAGCGGGCTCTTCAGCGCCACCGCCAGCGCGAGATCGTCCTGCGGCAGCAGCAGCGCATCGGCGAGGTTCATCAGGTCGATGATCGCGATGTGCTCGGTCAGCTTCAACCGGTCGGCGCCGGCGACCGGGATGCCTGCGTGCTTCAGCGCCTGGATCACCGCGTCGAAGGCGTTGCCGCGCCGCCGCACCAGGATCAGCATGTCGCCGTAGCTGAGCGGCCGCCGTCCGCCGGCGCTGCCCGTCATGGTGCCGCTGGCAACGAGGCGCTTGATCTCGGCCTGGATGCGCCTTGCCAGCTTCACCTCGGGGCTGGTCACCGAGACACCGTCGAACGGCGCGCGCCAGCCCTCGATGTCCTGGCGATCGTCGGCGACCGCGAGATCCCAGAGCTCGATCAGGCTGGGGCCGGCGTCAGTCATCGCATTGTGGATCGGGTAGCCGTTCTCGACCGCATGGATGCTGCGGAAGATCTCCTGTTCGCGGAACACATGGTCGACCGAGTGCAGGATCACCGGCCCCGAGCGGAACGAATAGGTGAACGACACCGGGTCGAATTTCAGCCCGGCTTCCTCGAACCGCCGCTTCAACTCGCGCCGGCGCAGGTCGAATTCGCGCGGCGCCGCGCCCTGGAACGAGAAGATCGACTGCTTCTCGTCGCCGACCGCGAACACGGTGCGCACCAGGCCGTCGCGCGCGCCGGCGCCGGAGGTGAATTCCGAGATGATGTGCGCGACAATGTCCCATTGCCGCGGGCTCGTATCCTGCGCCTCGTCGATCAGCACGTGATCGACGCCGCGGTCGAGCTTGTAATGCACCCAGCCCGAAGAGACGCGGTCGAGCATCGCCAGCGTCTTGTCGATCAAATCGTCATAGTCGAGCAGGCCACGCTCCAGCTTCTCGCGCCGGTAATGCGCTGCGGCCGCGGTCGCGATGTGGATCAGCGCCTCGGTGCGGTCGCGCGCGACCACGGCGCGGCGGCGTTCGATCAGGGGACCGAGACGGTCGATCTCCGCCTCGAACCGATGGCCTGCGACCGGATTCTTCTTGATGAAATTGTTGGTGACGACAGACGCGCGCGGCGCGCGGTCGTCGGTCAGGAAGACGCCGAGATATTCCTCGACCTGGGCTGCACCGGTGAAGGTCAGCGCGGCCCGCAGTCGCTCGGCCTGCTTCTGATCCGCCTTGCTGCTGGTGTCGAGCAGCGTCGCCATTTCTTTCCAGCTCGACCGCGGCAGATTCGGCCCGTCGACGATCTCGCGCTCGACATCCTCGATGCGAATGTCGGCGGAGACGCCGAGCGCGGCCGACATCTGAGCGGCGGCGGCCGCGGCGTTGCCGGCGGCATCGGTCCAGGCCATGAAATGGTCGCGGCTGAGGCAGGCCTCGCGGACCACCTCCTTGAAAGTGACGTCGGCGGCATTTGCCATCGCCGTCCGCAGCGCGCGGCCGATGGGACTGTCGGGAATCCGCGACGCCTCGAGGAACACCGCGAGATTGGCGCGCTCCATCATCTCGTTCTGGTCGCGGTCATCGAGCACGGCAAAGCGCGCCGGCACATTGGCCTCGAACGGAAACTGTTGCAGCAGGCGGGTGCACAGCGCGTGGATGGTCTGCACCTTCAAGCCGCCCGGCGTCTCCAGCGCGCAGGCAAACAGCTTGCGCGCCTCGCGTCGCAATGTGGCGGAAGGGTGAGCGATACCGGCCTCGCGGATCGCGGCGTCGAGCCCGGTGTCGTCGAGCGTCACCCAATGGCCGAGCGTCGTGAACACGCGCTCGGCCATGTTCGCCGCGGCCGCCTTGGTGAAGGTGATGCAAAGGATCTTTTCCGGCGGCACGCCTGACAGCAGCAGGCGGATCACGCGCTGCACCAGCACATGCGTCTTGCCCGAGCCGGCATTGGCCGACACGAAGGTCGACGCTTTCGGATCGGACGCGCGCGCCTGCGCGTCGCGCACGGCGGGCGGGATGGGCCTGATAGCTTTCACCATTCCTCGATCCCCAGGCCGCCGGCGGCGGACCATTCCTTGATGCGTGCGAGGTCGTCATAGGCGCCGTAGCGGTTCGCCCACATCGAGAGGTTCAGCGAGGTGTAGGCCTGCTGCTCGTCGTCGAAGGCGCGGATCAGGGCTTCGAGCTTGCGCCGCGCGCTGTCGGCGGCCTCGTCGGGCGGCTGCGGCGTGTCGCTGGTCTTGATCTTCAGCTCCAGCGAACGCTGCTCGCCCGGCGGGTTGTTGCCGCTCAGCCTGACATAGACGAGGTCGCCGACCGAGGAGTCCGCTGGAATCTCGGCGAAGCCGCCCTCGCGCAGGATCGCGGCTTCCAGCGTCAGCTGCGGCGACAGGCCCATGCGCACCTGCTTGCCGGTCGGCGGCTGGCCGGTCTTGTAGTCGAGGATCGCAAAGCTGCCGTCGTCGCGCCGTTCGATCCGGTCGGCACGCGCCGAGAGGGTGAAGGCCCTGGCGTCGTCGAGCGGAATGCCGATCTCGCCGCGGATTTCGGCCTTGATCGCAGCAATATTGCCGCGCCGGGCCTGCTCCCATTCGGCAAACCATCCGGCGATGCGCTGGAAGCGCGGCCACCACAGCGCCCGCGCCTCGGGCCGCTCCATCAGCGGCGCAAAATATTTGGCCCCGATCTCGCGCAGCGTGCGCAGGGTGTCGGCGGGCAGCGCATCGGAATAGACTTGGGTGAACTCGCCGAGCGCCTCGTGAATCGCCGAGCCGCGATCGGCCGCCGACAGCGGCATGTCGACGGGGTCGAGCGGATCGAGCTTGAGGATGTAGCGCGCGTAGATCGTGTAGGGATCGCGCAGCCAGTCCTCGATCGCGGTGACGGACATTTTCAGCGGCCGTGCTTCGCGCGGCGGCCGCGGCTCCGGCTGCGGGATCGGCTCGACCTTGTCGGGCCGGTCGAGCTCGGCGGCATATTGCACGTAAGTTTCGCCGGCCGATGTCGCGGCCTTCCAGCGCGCCTCGCCGGCAACCGCTTCGAGCCGGTGCAGGAACCGCGAGGCGACCGCCGGCGCGCCGCCGACCTTTGCGGCGTGGGTGAGGATCACCTCGTCATGGCCGAGCAGCTGCGCAAAGTCGTGCGCGGACAGGCCGATGCGCCGCTCGGGAAGATCGAGCCCGAGCTCGTGCCGCATCGGCCGGCTCAGCCAGGGATCGATCCGCGGCGCCGGCGGCCAGACGCCCTCGACCAGGCCGCCGAGGATGACGCGATCGGATTCGGTGAGACGGGCTTCGAGCTGGCCGAAGATGTTGAGTTGCGCGCGCGCCGATTCCGGCCGCCGCACCATGCGGTCGGCGAACGCGGTCTGGAACACCTCGGGATAATCGGCGAGCGGCGTCATCAGCCCACTCGGCTGCTGCTTGGCGAGCAGCTCGTCGAACGCGGACGCCAGCGCCGCACCGGCGCGCTCCTCGAACACGACAGCAACGCTGTTCCGGTCGCCGGACAGTGCGATCAGCGCCTCGCGGTGGCGCGCCGCCAACTCCGCGAAGTCGTAGGGCTTTGACGACGCCATGCCTTCGAGCGGCGCCAGCGCCGCCTGTAATTTGGCGATCAGGCCCTCGGCCTGGTTGAGCTCGTTGTCGCGCAGCCGGGCGCGCGGCTCCATGGCGTGCAGCGACGAGGTCTCGCCGCCGTGCAGCTTGACCAGCTCGGCGCGGAAACGGGCGAAGTCGCGCGCGAGACCGCCGGTCCCGGCTTGCGGCCGCGTGCCACGGAGCAGCGCGATCTCCAGCACCTCGATCGTACGCCGGAGCGCGCCATGCGAACCGCCGAACCGGAACAGTGGATGCTTGAGCAGCGCGAGCAATGTCGGCGGCTCCAGCCCCTTGGCCGCAGCCTCCGCGGTGAGGCGGGCGAACAGGCCGGCCGGCGTTTCCATCAGCGCGTCGCCGCCGGAATCGTCGAACTCGAGCTTCCAGCGCGTCAGCGACGCCATCACGCGGCGCGCCAGCGCGCGATCCGGCGTCACCAGCGCGGCCGACTTGCCGAGATGCCGCGCCTCGCGCATCGCGACCGCGATCGCCAGCGCCTCCATTTCCGGATTGGGCGCTTCGACCACGGTGAGGTTGGTCATCCCTGCGGAAATCCGCGCCACGATCTCCGGCCGCTCCAGCCGATCATGCCACTGCGCGGTCGCGGTCGAGGGACGCATCGTCTCAGACACCAGCACCTCGCGGCCGAGCGGCGCGGGCTCGGCAAGGCTCTCGACATCGCGGCGCTTGATGCCGAAGCGGTCGAGCAACGCGTGCATCGCGAATTGCGGATGGTTCGACGAGGGCGGCGTGGTGAACCTGCCGTCGTCGCCGCGCTCGCCGCCGATCGTGTTCCAGGAGTCCTCGTCGAGATCGGTGTCGAGCCCGGGCAGCACCACGGCGCCGTTCGGCAGCTTCGCCACGGCGTGCAGGAATTTCGCCGTCGCCGGCATCGAGCCGGTCGAACCGGCGGCGATCACCGGGCCCGTGGGATGCGCGGTGAGCCGCGCCGCTTCCGCCTCGATCAGGAGATCGCGGCGCGCCGCGGGCTCGATCCGGCCGATCTCCTTGAGGTAGTTCGGCCAGGCGTCGCGCGCGATGCGCAGGAAGTCGAGCGAGTGCTGCCAATATTTGTCGAGCTGATCCGGCACCAGGCGGTCGAGCGCGCGCCAGTCGACGCCGCGCGTCACCATGTCGTCCATCAGCCGCGCCAGATCGCCGGCGAGTTGCAGCGTCGAAGCCGGGCCGCCGACCACCAGCGGCGCCGATACCGGCGTCTTCGCCCAGGCCGCGACCAGATGCGCCAGGGTCAGCCGGCGCTCGAGCTCGCCGAGCCTTGGCGGAATCTCCAACGGCGCGGCGCCGCCGACGTCCTCGCTTTGGTCGGCGAAGGCGAGTTCGTCCTCATCGATGTCGCCAAGCGCGACGATGCGCGGCAGCACGGCGGCGTCAGACTCGAGCACATCGAGGAAGATTTCCCGCGCCAGCCGTCCGGCACGGCGGGTCGGCAGATACAGCGTGGCGTTGGCGAGCCTTGCCGGATCGCTCTGCGCCTCGAATCCCGCGACCAGCCGGCCATCGACCAGCGCCGAGATGACGGTGCGCAGGAACGGCGCAGAAACGGGAACACTGAAGACGCGCATGGGCTGCCTGATTCGAATCCGGCGCCAATATAGGGAGCGGCGGCCGTCGTTAGCCACCCCTGTCGAAGAACCGTCACCGCTCAATATCGCAATCGACCGGCGCAGCGATCGACGGCATCCAGGAACCAGCGCAGCGCCGGATCCCGGGCGGCGCGGCTTGGGTGGATCAGGTCGATCGCGAAGGCGGGGATGTCGATCGGCGGCGCGACGACGGCAATGTCGGCAAGGTGCGTGAAGCGCCGGGCGACGCGCTCGGCCATCGTGGCGATGAGATCGGTGCCGGCCACGGCGAACGGAACGGCCACCACATGCGCGAGCGTCACCGCCACCCGTCGCTTCAGTCCATGGCGCGCCAGCAGCGCGTCGATCACGCTCGGCAGGCCATCGCCGCCGGCCGCCGAGAACAGCGCGTGCGGCAGGGTCGCGTAATCTTTCAGGCTCAGGCGCTCCGATCGATTCGTGCGTGCATCGCGGACGCAGACAAAGCGTTCCTCGAATAGCCGGTGCCGGACACAGCGCGGCGACTCCGGCAGGTGCCCGCCGATCAGCGCATCGAGTTCACCGCGCTCCAGCTTCGCCAGCGCCACCGTCGCATCGGTGAGCGGGCGCACGGCAAGGTCAATGCCGGGCGCTTCGATGCGCAGTAGTCGGGTCAGTTCCGGCACCACAACGAGATCGCCGTAGTCGGTCGCGGCGATGGTGATGCGCCGTCGCGCGATCGCCGGATCGAAGCCCTGATCGGGCACCAACGCGCTCCGGATTTGCCGCAGCGCTTCGCCGATCGGCCCGGCCAGCGCCAGCGCCTTTTCGGTCGGCTGCATGCCCGCGCCGGCACGCAGGAACAGTTCGTCCGCAAACAGCGCACGCAGCCGCCGCAACGCGCTGCTCATGGACGGCTGGGCGAGCCCGATGCGCTCGGCCGCCCGGGTCACGTGGCGCTCCTCCATCAGCGCCTCGAAGGCGACCAGCAGGTTGAGATCGATGGCGGCTAAATTCATTGTAGCAATAGTGCATATAAGAATAATCGATTTCAACAATGATTTGCCCCGGCCTATGCTCGTTGGTCGGACATGACGACGGGACCCAGGAATTTGGCGAGATTTGCGAGGCTGGTGCCAAGCGGGCCGACACTGCTGATCGTCGGCGTGCTGGCAGGATTGGCTTTCCCTGCCTTGGCGGATGGCGTGCGCCCGCTGATGGCGGCGGCGATCTTCGTTCTGGTGCTCGGCACCTTTCTCCAGGTCGACGGGACAGCGTTCCGGCGCGCATTGCGGCGGCCGCTGGTCTGGCTGCTGTTGCCGGCGCTCGCCATGCTGGCGAGCCCGCTTGCCGTCGGCTTCGCGGCGCGCGGCGCCGGCTTTCGACCCGAGCTGATCGTCGCATTGGTGCTGTCGGTGTGTGCGCCGCCGTCGAGCGGCACGGCGGCCGTCGCGCGTATGCTCGGCTTCGACGCGACCATTCCGCTTGCGGTGACGCTGCTGTCGATGGCGCTGGCGCCGGTTACCGTGCCGCTGATCGCTGCGGGATTTGCCGATCTCGCGCTCGATCCGCTGGCGCTTGCGACGCGGCTGGCGCTGCTGGTCGGCGCCGCCGGCGCGCTGGCGTTGCTGCTGCGCCGTCAGGCCGCTGCACGATTGGTGCAGCATGCGCGGATCATCGACGCGCTCGTGCTCGCCTCGCTGCTGCTGTTCGCGATCGCCACCATGGCGGGGGTGCGCACCCAGATCGAAGCGCAACCGGCCGCCGCGTTCACCTGCGTCGGCCTTGCCTTCGCCTGCAATCTTGCCCTGCAATTGTGTGGCGCGCTGCTCACGCCGGGCAATCTGGCTGCGCGGCTGACCAGCGGCCTCATTCTCGGCAACCGCAATGTCGGACTGGTCTGGTCGGCGATGGGCGCTGCGGTATCGCCGATGACGGCGTTGTTCTTCGCCGCCACGCAGTTTCCGATCTATATGACGCCGCGGCTAATCGAGATGCTTGTTCGCCGCGAGCGCAAGGAGAATGCCTCACCATGAGCGCGACGATCCTGACCGAAGAGCTCGCCGTCCGCTTCGCGCGCATCGCGCTCGGCCATGTCACGCGCGAATATCCGAACAAGCCGGATCACGTGCTGGCGGGGCCGCAGGACGCGCGCACGCCGCGCGAGCTGCATCCGGTGTTCTTCGGCAGCTACGACTGGCACTCCTGCGTCCACAGCTACTGGATGCTTGCCCGGCTGCTGCGCCGCTATCCCTCATCCGGGGCGGCGGGCGATATCCGCGCGCTGTTCGACGCGCAGTTCGTTGCGGAGAAGGTCGCGGCGGAATGCAGCTATCTCGCCGCCCCGACCGCACGCGGCTTCAAGCGGCCTTACGGCTGGGGCTGGCTGTTGAAACTCGCGGCAGAGCTCTCGCTCCTCGAGAACAGCAGCTGGCACGACCGGATCGCTCCGCTTGCCGAGATCTTCGCGCAGCGCTACCGCGATTTCCTGCCGCTCGCCACCTATCCGGTGCGCGCCGGCACCCATTTCAACACCGCGTTCGGGCTGCGCATGGCAGCCGACTACGCGGCGGCGACACAGGACGATGCGTTCGGCGCGCTGTTGCGCGACACGGCGCTGCGCTGGTACGGCGCCGATCAGGATTGCCCTGCCTGGGGTGAGCCGAGCGGCGACGACTTCCAGTCGTCCGCGCTGATCGAAGCGGAGTGCATGCGCCGGCTGCTGGCGCCGGGTGACTTCCTGCCCTGGTTCGACCGCTTCCTGCCGCGGCTCGAACTGCGCGAACCGGCAACCCTGTTCCGACCTGCCACGGTCACCGATCGCACGGACGGCAAGCTGGCACATCTCGACGGGCTCAATCTCAGCCGCGCATGGTGCTGGCGGGCGCTGGCCGGTGCGTTGCCGGCGGCCGATACGCGCCGTCCGATCCTGCAGGATGCTGCGCGACGCCATCTCGATGCCGGCCTGCCGCATATCGCCAGCGACTATATGGGTGAACACTGGCTTGCGAGCTTCGCGGTGCTCGCGATCGACGCCGATGGCTGACGACGGGCGCCGCCTAAGCGACGCTTTCCAGGTAGGCTTCTTCCGCAGCCTGGATCGCGTCGGGAGTCCCGACATGCATCCAGACGCCGTCGAGGCGCAGGCCGAACAGCCGCTCCTGCTCGTTGGCGCGGTCGAAGATCTTGGTCAGCGAGAACTCGCCGGCCGGCGCGTCGGCGAACAGCGCAGGCGACATGATCGCGGCGCCGGCATAGACGAACGGCACCACCTGGTGCTCGCGCCGCTTGCGCAAGGCGCCATCCGGCAACATCGAATAGTCGCCGCGCCCGCCATAGCCGATGCTCGTAGCGGTCGGCGCCATCAGCAGCAGGATATCCATCCGCGCGGGATCGAAGGTTTCCGCGAGCCGCGCCAGATTGGAGCGCACGCCGTCGATCCACATCGTGTCGGCATTGAGATGGAAGAACGGCGCGTCGCCGAGCAGCGGCAGCGCCTTCACCACCGCGCCGCCGGTGCCGAGCACCTGGTCGCGCTCGTCGGAGATGATTACGCGCGGACGGCTGCGGGTCTTGACGTGCTCGATGATCTGATCGGGCAAATAGTGCACGTTCACGACGGCTTCGCTGACGCCGGCGCCGGCGAGCTTGTCGAGCACATGGTCGAGCAGCGGCTGGCCGGCGACGCTGACCAGCGGCTTCGGCATCGTGTTGGTCAGGGGGCGCATGCGGACGCCGAGGCCCGCAGCGAGCACCATGGCCTTATGGGGTGTGACGGGCATCTTCCGGATATTCTCGGTCATCATCTCTCATGCGCCGATCATATCACGGCGATTCGGCAAGCACATCAATCAGACGCCATAGTCATCGGACATGACGGCCGTAAGACGGCAATGACGACCCTGGCCTAGACGTCGGCAGCTTGCGTGCCGCGTTTGGCAGTTTTCTTCTTCTTGTCGCCTTGTTTGAGAAAGTTGACGCCGATCTGGTCGCCATTGACCCATGCCAGCTCGCAGCGGCGATAGGCCAATCCTGTGGACGACAGCAGCAGAAAGAACTCCTTCAGGTTCAGGCCCTCGACCGAGCCGTCGACGGAGAGCTTGGCGCCCGTCTCCGACACGTCTTCCATGGTGCAGTCGCGCCGCCAGGTGCCGTCGATGCCCATCATGTGCGCCGCTATGCCGCGCTCAAACGTGACACGATCGCCCCTGCGTCGCTCCGTCCCCATCGTGTGGTCCCGCTCCAGATCCGGCCGCGCCATGGATCAGGTGCGGGCTCGGCAACCTTAGGGGGCCTGAGGCTAATAACCCGTAAACTACGGTACTGGAGGAGGGACGTTGGCTGTGTACCAGATGCGGAAGCTGGTCAGCGCCGGATGCGCCAGCGACCGCTCGAGATAGGTCCAGATCCGCGGCTGGTGCTTGAGATATTGCGGCTTGCCGTCGCGGCGGTTGAGCCGCGCAAAGGTGCCGAGCAGGCGGGTGTTGCGCTGCGCCGACATGATCGCATAGAGCTCGGCGAAGCCGGCCGGATCGAAGCTCTCATCGGTCGCGCGCCGCGCCTTGATGTAGCGGGTCAAGAGCGACAGCTCGAGCTGCTCCGGCACATCGAGCCGCGCGTCCTGCAGCAGCGACACCACGTCATAGGCCGCGGGGCCCAGCAGCGCGTCCTGGAAATCGATGACGCCGACGCGCAGGATACCGGTGCGTTCGGCAAGCCAGATGATGTTCGGCGAATGGAAGTCGCGGATCACCCAGGTCCGCGGCGCCGCCGCGGGCTTCTCAAGCAGGCCGCGCCACATCCCGAGAAATTCGGCGCGAAGCTCCTCGCTCGGCTGCACGCCGCGGTCGGGCAGATACCATTCCAGCATCAGCCCGATCTCGATCAACCAGGCGTCGATGTCGAACACCGGGATGTCGTAGCTCTCGTCCGATGTCAGCGGCAATTGCTCCGGCAGCACCTCGCGATGCAGCGCCGCCAGCATGTCGACGGCGGCCTCGTAACGCTCGGCGATCGGGTGCGGTGGATCGCCATCGATGATGCCTTCGGCGCCGAAATCCTCCGTGATGAGGAAGCCGGATCCGAGGTCGATGTGACGGATCGCAGGCGCGGAGAAACCATGCTTGCGCAGACCGTTTCCGATCGCGACGAACGGCCTGACGTCTTCGGCGAGATGCACTGCTGCGCTGTAGGACTGGCCGCTGTAGATCGCCGGGCCGTCGGGACGGCGCGGCGAATTCATCAGGATGACGGTGCCGTCGTCGTTGCGCAGCCGCGCATAGGAGCGCGTCGAGGCATCGCCCGGCATGCGTTCGCGCCGGGCATTGAGAAAGCCCGCGCGATCGAGAAACTGGCGCAGCTCGTTGAGCCGCGCGACCTTCGCCGCGCCCTTTCCGTGGCCGGTGATCTCGGCCGCGCGCGCCGCCGATCCGAGCGCCGGACGATGGCTGAACGCGATATCGATGCGGTCGGCGGGCATCGCGTCGGGCGCGCGTTCCGGCCACTCGATCAGCGCCACGATGTCGTCGGGCAGCGGCGACAGCCCGATCTCCTCGAGCTCACTGGCGTCGTTGATGCGGTAGAGGTCGGCATGAACCAGCGGATACGACGGCAGCTCGTAGCTCTGCGCCAGCGTGAAGGTCGGGCTCGGCACCTCCAGCGCATCGTCGGCGGCGAGGTAACGGATCAGCGCGCGCGCGGCGGTGGTTTTGCCGGCGCCGAGGTCGCCGGACAGTGTGATGACGTCGCCGGCGCCGATCAGGAGCGCGAGGTCGGCCATCAGCTCCGCTGTCGCGGTCTCGTTCGCGAGCGCCACCGAGAATGTCGAGGTCGCCGTCATTCAGCAGCGTTGCGATGTGCGGTCTGGTCGATCGGGAAGTCGCAGGTCACGGTCGTGCCGCGGCCTACGGTCGAATCGACCCGCACCCGTCCGCCATGCAGTTCGACGAAGGAGCGGACCAGCGACAGGCCAAGCCCCGCGCCGCGGTGCCGCGAGCCGTGCGAATGGCTCTCGAACCAGTTGAACACCTTGTCGCGCATCTCGGCCGGAATGCCGGGACCGGCGTCGGTCACCGCAAACACCACGCTGTGCTCGGTGCGGTGCGCGCTGATCGTGACGGTGGCGTCATGCGGCGAGAAGCCGACCGCGTTGGCGAGCAGATTATACAACACCTGCACCACGCGCCGCTCGTCGCCGACGAAGGCGCCGATGTCCGGCTCGATATCGACCTTCAGCGTGATGCGGTCGGTCGCGAGGCGATCCTGGATGCCTTCGGCGGCGGCTTCGATCGCCTGGCCGATATTGACCGGACCGAGCTCGAGCTTCATGGCACCGGCGTCGATGGTGGCGAGATCGAGAATGTTGTTGGTCAGCGCCAGCAGCGCGTTGGTCGATTTGGTGACGTAATCGAGATATTCGGCCTGCTTCGGCGTCAGCGGTCCGGTCGAGGGATCGCTGAGGAAATGCGCGAAGCCGATGATGGTGGTGAGCGGTGCGCGCAGCTCGTAGGAGACGTGGTGGACGAAATCCACCTTCATCTGGTCGGCGGCTTCCAGCGCCTCGTTGCGTTCGCGCAGCGCCCGCTCGACATTTTCGGTGTCGGTGATGTCCTGGAAGGCGAGCAGGGTCTTGCCGTCGGGCAGCGGGATGGTCATGCAATTCAGCACGCTGCCGTCCTTGCGCTCGAGCTTGAGCGCGACCTGGGCGCGGTTCTCGATCGCGGTGATCTGCTCGCGCAGCGTGCGCCAGGTCAGGGCGTCGTCGAACAACGGCCGGCACAGCGCTTCAACTGCCTCGATATGCGGTTCGCCCTGCAGCGCGTCGGCCGGCAGCTTCCACATCTTGGCGAAGGGCGGGTTGAACAGTTCCGCGCGGCCGTTGCTGCCGAACACCGCGACCGCTTCGCCGAGATTGTCGAGCGTCTCGCGCTGCACCCGCGTCAGGCGGTCGTAGCGGCGTGCGAGGTCGAGGCTCTCGGTGACGTTGTCGAACAGATAGGTGACGCCGCCCTCGAGGTTCGGCGTGGTGACCACGCTGATGGCGCGGCCGTCGGGCAGGAACCAGGTGTAGGTCTCGGATTCGACCGCGCGATAGGCCTCGTGCAGCTTGGCCTTCCAGGCACGGAAGTCCGGCTGCTCCGGCAGCTTGCGGTTGGCGCGCAGCCGGTCGAGCACGCTGGAGTCGTCGGGGTTGCCGTCGAGAAAGGCCTGGTCGAGCCCCCACAGCCGCCGATAGGACTCGTTGTAGAAGGTGAGCCGCCGGTCGGCATCGAACACCGCGACGCCCGAGGACAATTGGTCGAGGGTGCGCCGGTGCGCCTCGACCATCCGCGCGATCGCCGCGCGCAATGCCGCAGCCTCGCTGGCGTCGATCGCGATGCCGGCGCTGCCGCCGGAGAGCTTGAGCGCCTGCACGTCGTAGATCCGCCGCTCGCCGCTGACGACGATCGGCAGCCGCGCGGCATAATTGGCATTGTCGTTCAACGCGCGGGTCAATTCGGTGCGCTGGTCGCTTTCGAGCAGTTCGAGATTGCGCTGCAGCGCGTCCGACACGCTCTTGCCCTCGGTGGCGTGGACATAGGCCGCGTTGGCATAGCGCAGATTGCCCTCGAGGCTCTTGGCCCAGATCGGCCACGGCGCGGCGGCGGCGAAATCGCGCAGCAGCTCGGTTTCCTCCTGCAGCGACTTGTAGCGCAGGTTGGACTCGGCGAGCTCGCGGCGCAGGCCGCCGAGCTCGCGGATCCGCACGATGGCCTGGCCGCCGATCGCGCGGCCCATCGCCTCGATGGCGCGGCCGGCCGAGGTCGAGAGGTTGAGCAGGAATGCCTCGCCCTTCTCGCGCAGCGCGTCGACGGCGTGGTCCATCTGCAGCGCCGGCTCGGGCGGCAGCCAGGTTCCGAAGGCGAGGACGCGTTGCGGCGATCCTTCCTGCGACATCACCAGCGAGATGTCGCCCGAGATCTGTGGCCGGTTGTCGCCCGCGGCCCAGGAGATCAGGACCTGCGGCTCGACGAACAGCAGCGCGCGCAGCCGGTCCGATTGCGCCTGCAGGTCCGTGATCTCGGACTGCAACTGCTCCTCGGCCCTCGTCGCGCGCACGCGGGTGCGCATCAGGAGGATCGCGGCGACGGCCGAGAAGCCGACCAGTGCAAGCGACGTCGCGAGGACCGCGACCTCCTGGTGATTGAAGCCGAAATGATCCGACATCGCCTGGGCGACCGGGCTCTCGGCGGCAAACGCGGCGCGAGCCGGCAGCAATGCGGTAATGGCGAGCCCAATCATGCCGTCGCGCGCCAGTGAGGTGCATGACAGCAGGGTTCGACGCATTGCCGCGACTACGCCCGACATATGTTGCCCCAGAACGCACAAACCCCGGGCATGATCCGGAAAAGAGGAGACCGGTGTTCCCTCACGGCAAACGTACAACGTTTGTCCGCCGATCATGCCCAAGCAGGACCAGTCAGCCCGACGAAGACCCCCCGTCGTGCTCGAATCAAACCAGAATAGTCCCAACGGGACTCGGCGAGTAAGAGTCCAGACCGTGAACGCAGAATCCCCTGTGAAAAAATGCCGCCGGGTGGCGCGGATTTTACGCGAATTGACTCCGTAGTCGTGCGGAGAGCGCACGAAGCGTGATCTCCCGGAGCCCGTCCGCACACTTCTTCGATGCGCTCTAGCGTCCGGTCGAGCCGAAGCCGCCGCTGCCGCGCCCGGTCGCCGACAGCACGTCGACTGGAACCAGCTCGGCACGCGTGACCGGCGCGATCACCATCTGCGCGATGCGCTCGCCGCGCCGGATCGAAAACACCTCATGGCCGTGATTGATCAGCAGCACGTTGATCTCGCCGCGATAGTCGGCGTCGATCGTGCCGGGCGAGTTCAGCACCGTGACGCCGTATTTGGCGGCAAGGCCGGAGCGCGGCCGCACCTGGGCCTCGTAGCCCGGCGGCAGCGCGATCGTCAGTCCGGTCGGAACCATCTCGTAGCGGCCCGGCAGCAGCAGCAGCGGCGCTGACCGCGGCACCGCCGCGAGCAAATCGAGGCCGGCGGCGTCGGCGGTCTGATAGATCGGCAGCAAGAGATCGGCGCCGTGCGGCAATTGGTGGACTTCGACCTTGATGGTGGCGCTCACGATGCGGTTCCTACGGCTCTTGCGATGCGCGACACCAGCGCGGTCGCGACTTCCTCCTTGGTCATGACGGGCCAGGAGTCGACGGTGACGTCCTTGCCCTCGCGCGAGAGCAGGTGAACGGTGTTGCGGTCGCCGCCCATCACGCCGGTCGCCGGCGAGACGTCGTTGGCGACGATCCAGTCGCAGCCCTTGCGCGCGAACTTCGCCTTGGCGTTCTCGATCAGATGCTCGGTCTCGGCGGCAAAGCCGATCACCAGCGGCGGCCGCTGCTCCTTCAGTTTGGAAATTGTCGCGAGGATGTCGGGGTTCTCGACCAGCTGCAGCGGCGGCATGCCGGCCGCGGCCTTCTTCAGCTTCTGGCTGCCTTCGGCGGCGACCCGCCAGTCGGCGACCGCGGCGGCGAAGATCGCGACGTCGACCGGCAGCGCCGCCTCCACCCGGTGCAGCATGTCGCGTGCGGATTCTACGCGCATCACGGAGATGCCCTGGGGATCGCCGAGCTCGACCGGCCCCGTCACCAGCACCACCTCGGCGCCGGCGGCGCGCGCGGCGGCGGCAATGGCAAAGCCCTGCTTGCCGGACGAGCGATTGGCGATGTAGCGGACCGGATCGATCGCCTCGTGGGTCGGGCCCGCGGTGATCAGCACCCGCTTGCCGGCCAGCGGACGCGGCTGCGGCGGCCGCAGCATGCGGTCGGCGGCGGCGGCGATCTCGGTCGGCTCGGCCATCCGGCCGACGCCGGCTTCGCCGGCTTCCGCCATCTCGCCGGCATTGGGGCCGACGGTATGGACGCCATCGCGGCGGAGCTGCAGCACGTTGCGGCGGGTGGCCGGATTGTTCCACATCAGCGGGTTCATCGCCGGCGCCAGCAGGATCGGCCGGTTGGCCGCCAGCAAGGTGGCGGTGGCGAGATCGTCGGCATGGCCCTGCGCCATCTTGGCCATCAGGTCGGCGGTCGCCGGCGCCACCACGATCAGGTCGCAGTCCCGCGCCAGGCGGATATGGCCGGCGTCGAACTCGCTCTCGGCGTCGAACAGGTCGGTGTAGACGCGCTCATGCGACAGCGCGCTGGCGGCGAGCGGGGTGACGAATTGCTGGGCCGCCCTGGTCAGCACGCAGCGGACCTGGATGTGCCGTTCCTTGAGCCGCCGGATCAGATCCAGCGCCTTGTAGGCCGCAATCCCGCCGCCGATGATCAGGGTGATGCGCGGCTCGCCGGCCACGCTGGCGGCCCGCGGAGCAGGGGCTGCCACTGTCGCGGGACCCGGGCCGGGCGCCTCGGCAGGCTCCGGTCCGCCGTCTGCGAGCTCCCGGAGGATCACCCGGACCTCCTCCTCGACCGACCGGCCGTTTTTGGCGGAGCGCAGCCGCAGATAGGCCTTCAGCGTGTCGTCGAGTTTGCGGATGGTCAGGCTGGCCATGGCGTGCTGCCCTCAAAGCATGATCCGGAAAAGTGTGAAGCGGTTTTCCCTCGCGACAAACGCAAGGCGTTTGCGCGGAGATCATGCTCAAACAAGTGTGATAGCGATGCTATCACATAGTGCATGCATTGCAATCAGTGCGCCCGGATGGCGAAGAAGATCGCAATGGAGGCGATCGCAATGACCCAGAGGCCGACGGTCTGCACCCGCGCCTTGCGGGCCTCGGCGCGGGCCATTTCGTCGATCGAGTCCGACGACAGCATGTGGCCCTCCAGCGTCATGGTCTCCAGCTGCTCGAGCACCGTGACGGCGCGGTTGGCGATCGACGGCAGGTTGGCGAGGATGCGGCCGAGCTCGCCCGCGCCCGAGAGCGCGCCCTGGATGCGGCCGGCCGGGCCGAGATTCTGCGTGATCCATTCGCGCACCACGGGGTCGGCGATCTTCCAGATGTCGAGCTTCGGGTCGAAGCCGCGCGCCACGCCCTCGACCACCACCATGGTCTTCTGCAGCAGGATCAGCTCGGGGCGCGTCTGCATGTCGAACAGGCCGGTGACCTCGAGCAGAAGCGTGAGCAGCTTCGCCATCGAGATTTCCTCGGCGGTGCGGTTGTGGATCGGCTCGCCGATCGCGCGGATCGCTTGCGCGAAATTCTCCACCGAATGGTGGCCCGGCACATAACCGGCCTCGAAATGCACCTCGGCGACGCGGCGATAGTCGCGGGTGATGAAGCCGAGCAGGATCTCGGCCAGGAAGCGCCGCTCCTTCAGCCCGAGCCGTCCCATGATGCCGAAATCCACGGCAACGAGCCGGCCGGCCTCGTCGAGGAACAAATTGCCGGGATGCATGTCGGCATGGAAGAAGCCGTCGCGCAGCGCGTGGCGCAGGAAGCTCTGGATCACCTTGCGGCCGAGATCGGGCAAATCGACCTTGGCCTGTGCCAGCCGGACGTGATCGTTCAGCGCGATGCCGTCGATCCACTCCATCGTCAGCACGCTGTGCGCGGTGCGGTCCCAATCCACCGCGGGGACGCGGAAGTCCGGATCGTCGCGGGTGTTCTCGGCCATCTCGGACAGCGCGGCCGCCTCGAGCCGCAGGTCCATCTCCATCGCGACCGAGCGCGACATCGTGTTGATGACCTCGATCAGCCGCAAGCGCCGCGCCTCGGCGGAATGCGCCTCGGCCTTGTGCGCGACAAAGAAGAAGTCGCTGAGGTCGCGGCGGAAGCGCGCGGCGACATTGGGCCGGAGCACCTTGACCGCAACCTGCTGCCGCACGCCGTCGCGCTCGATCTCGCCGCGATGCACCTGCGCGATCGAGGCTGCGGCAACCGCAGGGCCCAGATGCACGAAGGCCTGCGCCAGCGGACGTTCCAGCGATTGCGTGATGACGGTTTCGGCCGCTTCCTGCGCGAATGGCGGCAGCCGGTCCTGCAGGGCTTCGAGATCGCGCGCCATCGCCACGCCGACCACGTCGGGGCGGGTCGCGAGGAATTGCCCGAGCTTGAGATAGGCCGGTCCGAGCCGCGTCAGTGCGCGCGACAACCGCGGACCGGACTTGGCCGAGCGGCGCTCGATCAGCCGCGCCAGCTTCAGCGCGAGCTGCCCGGGCGGCGGCACTAGCGCGGGATCGACGACGCCGAACACGCCCTCGCGCGCAAACACGAAACCGGCGCGGGCGAGGCGCGTGATGTGGGTCAGTGCAGAGATCACAAACGCCAGCCCGAATGCAGCGCCACGATGCCGCCGCGAGAGGCTCTGCCACTTCACGCGGGCAAAGCCGGCGGCGCCGATCATCTCGGCGAACGCGTTCGGCCGCGGGAATTTGCGGATCGACTCGACGAGATATTGATAGGACTCGGCGTCACCGGTGACGGCGCGGCCGAGCGGCGGGATCACCTTGAAGGAAAACAGATCGTAGATCTTGTCGAGGCCGGGCACGTCGACGGTGGAGAATTCCAGGCACAGGAAGCGGCTGCCGGGCTTGAGCACGCGATAAGCCTCGCGCAGCGCAAGGTCGATCTGCGGCACGTTGCGGATGCCGAACGCGATGGTGTAGGCGTCGAACGCGCGGTCGGCGAAGCCCAGCGCCTCGGCGTTGCCCTCGACGAACGACACGCGGTCATCGAGGTGCTGCTTCGCGGCGCGCTCGCGGCCGACGGCGAGCATGTCGGTATTGATGTCGCAGACCGTGGCATGAAAGCCCGCGCCCGCGGTCTTGGCGGCCCGGAACGCGATGTCGCCGGTGCCGCCGGCGACGTCGAGCAGCGCGAACGGCCGGTCGCCCTTCGGCGGATCGAGCGTCGTGATCATGACGTCCTTCCAGGCCCGGTGCAGGCCTGCCGACATCAGATCGTTCATCAGGTCGTAGCGGGACGCCACGCTGTGAAACACGTCGTTCACCAGCGTCTGCTTCTCGCCCAGGGGTACGTCCCTGAAGCCGAAATGGGTGGTTTGATCCGGCCGATCCATCAACTGATACTCTTACCTTTTGGTCGCGTTTTCTTCACGCGAACCGGTGCCCATCCCGTATCAAGTACGGGACAGGCTTCGCTCGAAAACGCTCCAGCCAGACCATAGCGCGGCGGCCGCAATGGCGCTATCACGTCACTTCCAAAAGGTGAATGCCTGCCATGCCGGAATTACCCGAAGTCGAGACCGTCCGCCGCGGCCTGCAACCGGCCATGGAGGGGTCCAAGATCCTCAAGGCCGAGGCCCGCCGCAAGGATTTGCGGTTTCCGTTTCAAAAAGACTTTATCGCCCGGCTGGAGGGCCGGACCATCACCGGGCTCGGCCGCCGTGCCAAATATCTGATGGCGGACCTGAGCTCCGGCGACGTGCTGCTGATGCATCTGGGCATGTCGGGCTCGTTCCGCGTGCTGAAGGGCGAAGGCGCGGCGACGCCGGGGCAATTCCACCATCCGCGCAGCGAGGATCGCGCGCATGATCACGTCGTGTTCCACATGTCGTCGGGCGCGGCCGTCGTCTTCAACGATCCCAGGCGCTTCGGCTACATGAAGGTCATCGCGCGCAACGCGATCGAGGATGAGCCGCTGCTGAAAGGGCTCGGTCCCGAACCGCTCGGCAACGAGTTCGACGCGGCGATGCTGGCGCGCTCCTGCCACAACAAGAAGACCAGCCTGAAGGCGGCGCTGCTCGATCAGCGCGTGGTGGCGGGACTTGGCAACATCTATGTCTGCGAGGCGCTGTTTCGTTCGCATCTGTCGCCGCGGCGATTGGCCGCGACGCTTGCAACGAAGTCCGGACAACGCAAGGGCGTTGCCGGGGGCGAGCCCACCGACCACGCCAGGCGATTGGTCGACGCGATCCATTCGGTGCTCAACCAGGCGATCAAGGCCGGCGGCTCCTCGATCAGCGACCATCGATTGACCAATGGCGATCTCGGCTATTTCCAGCATTCGTTCCAGGTCTACGACCGCGAGGGCGAGACGTGCCGCACGTCGGGCTGCGAGGGCATCGTCAGGCGCTTCACCCAGAACGGCCGTTCGACGTTCTGGTGCCCGAAGTGTCAGAAGTAACATGTTCGAGACCCCGCGCATCGAGACCCAGCGCCTGATCCTGCGGCCGCTTGCGCTGTCGGATGCCGCGGCGATCCAGCGTCACTTCAACAATTGGAATGTGATCAAGACTCTCGCCACGGTGGTGCCGTGGCCCTATCCCGGCGACGGTGCGGAAAGCTTTATCAGGCGGGAGCTGGATAAGATCGCGGCCGGCGCGGAAAGCTATCAATGGGTGCTGGTGTTGCGTGCCGGCGATGGCGAGGCGATCGGCAACATCAATTTCCGGCCGCGCGCCGATGGCCGCAAGGGCAATCGCGGATTCTGGCTCGCCGAGCCGTACTGGAATCAGGGCCTCATGACCGAGGCGATCGCGGCGGTGAATGACTTCGCCTTCCTGACGCTCGGCCTTGCCAGCTTCCATGTCTGCAACGCCCAGTCCAACGTCGCCTCGCGCCGGGTCAAGCAGAAGACCGGGGCCGAATTCGTCGGCTTCGTCGAGCTTCCGCACCACAACGGCGAGTCCAGGGCGGAGAAATGGAAGGTTACGCGCGAGACCTGGCTGCGCGATCGACGCTGACATCGCTTTTGCGAATGCGGCCATGACGAATGCGACAGCTTGACCGCGCATGCGAGGCTGGCGAACATAGCTGCCATCGCTCCATCAAGAACGAGAACACAATGGCGATCAACGGCATGTCGATGAATGGCGCCTGGCGCGACCGCGCCGCGACAAGTTTTCAATGCGAGAAGCAACCGGCCACCAGCAGCCGCGGCATGGTGGTGAGCAATCATCCGCTGGCATCGAGCGCGGGCGCCGAGATGCTAGCTGCCGGCGGCAACGCGATCGATGCGGCGATCGCCACCTTGTTCACGCTGACCGTGGTCGAGCCGATGATGGTCGGCATCATCGGCGGCGGCATGGCGCATATTCGCCTCGCCGACGGCAGCCATCGCTTCATCGATGGCCAGAGCACGGTGCCGCAGGCGGTAAAGCCGGATACCTACACCTCGAAGCCGGGTTCGGCGCACGACGTGTTCGACACGGTCGGCAACGAGAATTTGAACGGGCCGAAGGCGGTCGCGGTGCCGGGCTCGCTGAAGGCCTGGTGCGAAACGCTGCGCCGCTTCGGCACAATGAGCCTCGCCGACGTGATGCAGCCGGCGATCAAGCACGCCGCGCGCGGCTATGCGGCGACGCCTTATTTGCATGAATGCATCACCGACGGCGCCGAGGAGATGCTGAAAGACAAGCCGATCTCGGCGATCTATCTGCCCAATGGCACCCCGCTGAAGCCCGGCGAGCGCGTGGTGCAGGCGGAATATGCCGAGACGCTGAAATACATCGCCGATCATGGCGACAACGCACTCTACCAGGGACCGCTCGGCGACATCCTGGTCGACTACATGAAGAAGCACGGCGGCTTCGTCGCGCAAGAGGATCTTGCGACCTACAAGACCGTCGAGCGGCAGCCGATCCGCTGCGATTACCGCGGCTGGGAAATCCTCGGGCCCCCGCCGCCGGCGGCATCAGGCGTGCACATCACGCAGATGCTCAACATCCTCGAAGGTTATGATATCGCGCAGCTCGGCTTCGGCACGGCCGAGACGATCCATTATCTTGCCGAGGTGTTGAAGATCGCCTTTGCCGACCGCGCGGCCGCGAGCGGCGATCCCGCCTATATCAACGTGCCGGTGGAGCGGCTGACCTCGAAGGCCTATGCCGAGGAGCGCCGCCGCGCGATCGATCCCGCCGCTGCACAAGCCTGGAAAGCCGGCGTCACCCAGCTCGAAAGCGCGCACACCACTCACATGACCGCGGCGGATGCGATGGGCAATGTGGTCGCGACCACCCAGACCATCAACAATCTGTTCGGCGCCAAGATCCTGATCCCCGGCCTCGGCACCGTGCCGAACAACTACATGAACCTGTTCGATCCGCGGCCGGGGCACGCGCTGTCGCTGGCCGCCGGCAAGCGCGTCACCACCTCGATGTCGCCGATGATGGCGCTGCGCGACGGCAAGCTCGCTTACGCGCTCGGCCTGCCCGGCGGCAAGCGCATCTTCCCGAGCGCGATGCAGGCGCTGATCAACCTGATCGACCACGGCATGAGCCTGCAGGAGGCGGTCGAGGCGCCGCGGGTCTGGACCGAGGGCAATGCGCTGGAGGTCGAGCAGGCGGTGCCGGAAGCCGTCCGCGCCGCGCTGTCAGCCAAGGGCCACAAGGTGCAAGTGGTGCCGACGGTGGCCGGCGGCATGAACGCGATCCAGTTTCACGCTGACGGCACGATGTCGGGCGCGGCCTGCTGGCGCGCCGACGGCACCCCGGTCGGCATTTCCGGCGGTCTCGCCCGCGCCGGGGTGCGATTTGCGTTGAGGTGACGCCGACTACGCTGTTTGACAGGTTGAACCGAAAACCATCCTCCATGTCGTCCTGGCGAAAGCCAGGACCCATTACCCCTAATCTCATTGCTGTGCGACGCCGGGGCCGCGATCCGGTTTCATCGCTGAATGCGGTGGTTATGGGTCCTGGCTTTCGCCAGGACGACATGTGGAAGAGCGGTAGCTGAATCACAAATGACTATGGAATGCTGGATCGTCCGCCAGAGCCTGTCCCCATCGTCGTCCCGGCGAAGGCCGGGACCCATAACCACAGCCCGTCATTGTTACGCGCTGCTGAAACGACGAGTCCCGCCTACAACGCCTGCTGCGGCGTATGGGTCCCGGCCTACGCCGGGACGACGAGATGGACAGAACCCGGTCTGCTATGCGGGATCACCCGCAAGCGGGGCGAGGTAACTCTACTTCCTGACGCAGATCACGCGGACCACGGCGGCCTTGGCGTCCGTCGTGTCGCCTGATGTGGTGACGCCATGCACTTTCAGGAAGCTGCGCACTGTGTCGGCCGGCACCAGCGCGGCCTGCGCCGGCGGCGCCGCGTTTGCGGGGCCTGCAACGATGACGGGCTTCAGCGTCGCGATACCGGCAAACCTGCCGCCACTATCGGTCGCCGCCGCGCCGGAGAACCCGAGTGCCGGCGCCGGTGACAGCGCCTGATCGCCGCCGCCGATCTGTGCGACCGAAGCCTTGACGCTGCTCGCGGCCGCGCCGCCGCCCTGGCTCTGCGGATCGGCGATCCCGGTGATCTCGAGCGTGGTTTGCGTCGCCTGGCCTGCGATATTGAGTGGCCTCAGGCCCCGCGCACCATAGATGCGCAGCAGCGCGAGATCGTGATCCCTGTCCTCGGCGACCCGATCGGCATTGCCGTAGCCTGGGATCGTCAGCGCGATGCAGTCGTCGGTCGCCACGCGATCGGTCACGATGGCCCCGTCGTCGCTGACCACGACGCCGCTGGCATATTCGACGGTCTTGCGCGGCGGCGGACCGGCCTGCACCGCCGACGGAAATGCGTTGAAGGCGCTCGACATCGCGATCACCACCGGCTCGATGGCGGTTTGCATCGCCTGGTCATAGAGGATGGTGAGGATGCGGACCTCGTCGCCCTTCAAGGTGCCGCGCAGATAGAACTTCTTCAGCCCCTGCATGCCCGACAGCACGAAGAAATCCGGCTTCACCACGGTGTAGTCGATGGTGCGGCCGGCCGGTTCCTTCTTTTCCTGCTCGGCGAGCTTTGCGGTGGTCGGGCTCGCCTCCTTGCGCCGGGTCAGCAGCACCTGGACGGTGCCGGTCGGCGAGGTCCATCTGGCCCCGGCGGCATCGCTGGCGAGCTGCGGCACCAGCTTGGTCGGAATGCCGAGCCGCGCCCCGGTGGCCGGCTCGGTGACGATCCGCCAGCCGACAGCCTCCTGCTTCCGCCGCGCCGTGTCGGCGAGCACGCCGCGCTCCTGCGGGTTCAGCACGCCGGTCGGCTTGCCGCCGCGCTTCTTCTGGAATTCCTTGATCGCATTGACCATGCGTTCGCTGACGTCGCCGGTAATCGCGCCGTTATATTCGCCGACCCAGGCGAGGTCCGATTGCAGCGCCAGCCGCTCGGCCTGCGCCATCGCGCCCGCGGTATCCTCCGGCTTCTGCAGCGCGGGGCGTATCGGCACCGTCGTCACGGTCTTCGGCTTCGCCCCCGCCGTCGAGGGCGGCGTCATCTGGGCCTGCGCCATGCCCATGGCAGCGGCCATCAATGTTGCCGAAAGCACCGATCTCATGACAAATCTGGGGGGAATGACTGACACCATTGACGTCCAGGCAATTAAGCACATCTGCTTGGTCGGCAACAACCGCGCTCCGGTTCAGGGAGCGCGTCAACCCTCATCCTGAGGAGCGGCGAGAGCCGCGTCTCGAAGGATGAGGCCACGGACCGGGCCTCGTGGTTCGAGACGCGCGTGCCGCGCTCCTCACCATGAGGGTCACGGGTAGGATAGATGAGACAATGCTGAGTGCCGACGAACTTGAACGCTATGCCCGCCACATCGTGCTGCGCGAGGTGGGCGGCCCCGGCCAGAATGCGCTGAAAAAAGCGTCGGTGCTGGTGATCGGCGCCGGCGGCCTCGGCGCGCCGGTGCTGATGTATCTGGCCGCCGCCGGCGTCGGCCGGCTCGGCGTGATCGATGACGATATCGTCTCGCTCTCCAACCTGCAGCGCCAGATCATCCATGCGACGTCTGATATCGGCAAGCGCAAGGTCGACAGCGCGGCGGCGCAGATCCATGCGCTCAATCCGCATGTGACGTTCGAGGCGCATCCGATGCGGCTCACCGCCGACAATGCGATGGCGCTGATCGCGAACTACGACCTCGTGCTCGACGGCTCGGACAATTTCGAGACCCGCTATCTCGTCGCCGATGCCTGCTTCCTCGCGAAGCGGCCGCTGATCACGGCCGCACTGGGCCAGTTCGACGGTTCGCTGACCACGATCCGCGCGCATGAGAAGAATGCGGACGGCGAATTCAACCCGACCTATCGCTGCCTGTTTCCAGAGGCGCCGCCGCCGGGCACGGTGCCGGCTTGCGCTGAGGCCGGCGTGATGGGCGCGCTCGCCGGCGTGCTGGGATCGATGATGGCGCTGGAGGCGATCCGCGAGATCGTCGGCTTCGGCGAGGGCCTGGTCGGCCGCCTCCTGATGGTGGATGCGCGCGCGATGCGGTTCGAAACCCTGCGTTACGCGCGCGATCCGCAGAACCCGCTCAATGGCGATGGGCCTGTCATCACTGACCTCGGCGCCCATCGCACCTGAGTGCTGCCGTTACCTGGTGGCCGGCTTCTCGCTGTCGAGATGCGCCATCTGCTCGGCCGCATAGCGCGTGCCGGCCGCGATATCCGGTGGGAAGGCTTTCGCCAGCGCCGCGAGATGAGCTTGCGTCAGCGTCAGCCTGGTCGCGCCGACCGCTTCGGTGAGACGGTTGCGGGTGCGGGCGCCGACCAGCGGCACGATCTCTTTGCCCTGCGCCGCGACCCAGGCGATCGCGACCTGCGCCGACGTTGCTCCGATCTCGGCGGCAATGGCGCGCAACTGCTCCACCAGCGCGAGATTGGCATCGAGGTTCGCGCCCTGGAAGCGCGGCGTCATCAGCCGATAGTCCCTGCCGATCTTGCCGGACTCCTTCGACCAGTGGCCGCTGATCAGTCCGCGCGCCAGCACGCCGTAGGCCGTGATGCCGATGCCAAGCTCGCGGCAGGTCGCCAGGATGTCGCGCTCGATGCCACGCTCGATCAGCGAGTATTCGATCTGGAGATCGACGATCGGATGTACGGCATGCGCACGGCGGATGGTGTCGGAGCCGACCTCGGACAGGCCGATATGTCTGATGTAGCCGGACTTCACCAGATCGGCGAGGCCGCCGATCGTCTCCTCGATCGGAACATTCGGATCAAGACGTGCCGGGCGGTAGATGTCGATGTAGTCGGTGCCGAGACGTTGCAGCGAATAGGCGAGGAAATTCTTCGTCGCGGCCGGCCGGGTGTCCATTCCGGCGAATTCACCCGCGGGGCCGCGCAGCGCGCCGAACTTGACGCTGATCTGCAGCCGGTCGCGCGCGATGTCCTTCAGGGCTTCCTGCACCAGCATCTCGTTGTGGCCCATGGCGTAGAAGTCGCCGGTATCAAGCAGCGTGATGCCGGCATCGAGCGCCGCATGCACCGTGGCGATGCTCTCGCCGCGATCGGCCGGGCCATAGACCTCGGACATGCCCATGCAGCCGAGGCCGAGGGCCGAGACGGTGGGCCCGGTTGAGCCGAGTTTGCGTGTGTCCATGTGGATGTTCCTCGAACGTTTGCGGCGGAGAATCCGCCGCCAAATGCCGAGGTGATATGGGCCGGTCGGTTTCGGACGATAAGCTGGACAATCGCGAATGGCTTGTTCACTATATCGAACAATGCAAGATTTCGACCTTCGCGACCTCGACGCCTTCGTAGCGGTGGCGCGCACGCGCAATTTCCGGCGTGCCGCGCTCGAGCAGCGCGTCTCGGTCTCCAGCCTCAGCCAGCGCCTGCGCGACATGGAGGAGCGGCTCGGCGTCCGTCTGATGAACCGCACCACCCGCAGCGTCGCGCTGACCGAGGCCGGCGAACTGCTGCTCGCCCGCGTCGCGCCGGCCATGGTCAACGTCGCCGATGCGATCACGGAGGTGCGCGGCCTGCGCGCCGAGCCGTCGGGGCGGTTGCGCATCAACGCGCCGCCGCCCGCGGTCGATCTGGTGCTGGCGCCGATGATCGCGCCGTTCCTCGCCAGATATCCGCGGGTCGACCTCGACGTCGTCGCGGAGAGTGCGTTCGTCGACATCGTCGCGCAGGGCTTTGATGCCGGCGTGCGTTACGGCGAGCACCTGGCACAGGACATGGTCGCGGTCCCGCTCGGTGCGCCGCAACGTTACGCGATCGTGGCGTCCAGTGCGTATGTCGCAAAGCACGGCCGGCCGATGCATCCGAAGGATCTGCTGGCGCACCCCTGCATCCGCAGCCGCTTCAGCAACGGCGTGATGTTCGATTGGGAATTCGAGAAGAACGGCCGCGTGGTGAAGATTTCGCCGCCGGCCAAGTTGACCGCGACCCATCTCGGCCTTGCGCTGCGCGCAGTCCATGACGGCGTCGGCTACTGGGCGACGTTCGAGGGCTATGTCCGCTACGGCGTCAAATCCGGCGCCCTGGTCAGCGTGCTCGACGACTGGTGCCCGCCGTTCGACGGACCGTTCCTCTATTATCCGAGCCGTCGCCAGCCGCCGCCCGCGCTCGCCGCGTTCGTGTCGTTCGTCGCCGACTGGCGCAAGCAGGCGCGGCGGAAGAGATAGGTCGAGCTCTCACCACATCGTCGTCCCGGCCTTGAGCCGGACCCATAACCACAGCTCTCACGATTGCGAAGGCTGGAGCTCCAGCTCAGCGCAACCACGAACTGCGGTGGTTATGGGTCCCTGCGTTCGCAGGGACGACACCGAATGTTGGTCTCAGGGCAATCCCGTAGCCCGACGCGTCAAGTTGCCTGGTCGAGCGCCGGCCGCACCGGCTACTTTGCATGGGGTTGTTTTCGATATTTTGGCAGTCCGTAGCCCGGATGGAGCGAAGCATAATCCGGGGTGGTTTTGACGCAGTGATGCTGTCCCGGATTGCGCTGCGCTCCATCCGGGCTACAGGTCTCTCTTCCCCCTTCCCCCTGAAAGGGGGAAGGTCGGGATGGGGGTCAGCAACACGCACCGTCGCTCGTGGGGAGAGATGATCCCCATCCGCTTTGCTCTGGCGAGCAAAGCGACCTCCCCTTTTCAAGGGGAGGTTGGAGCTGCGTGGCGTAGATGGAGCGCGGCGTAATCCTGGCTACGAGCACTTACAGCATGCTCGGCAGCACGCGATCCGGCGGCTTGTGGGCGTCGAGGAAGGTTCGGATGTTGATGATCACCTTCTCGCCCATCTCGACGCGGCCTTCGATGGTGGCCGAGCCCATATGCGGCAGCAGCGTCACCTTGCCGGCCCGGGCGAGCCGTACCAGCTTGGGGTTCACCGCGGGCTCGTGCTCATAGACGTCGAGGGCTGCGCCGCCGATATCGCCGGCTTCGATCAGCTTGATCAGCGTGTCCTCGTCGATCACCTCGCCGCGCGCGGTGTTGACGACATAGGCCTCCTTGCGGATCAGCTTGAGCCGCCGCGCCGAGAGCAGATGATAGGTCGCCGGCGTGTGCGGGCAATTCACCGAGATGATGTCCATCCGCGCCAGCATCTGGTCGAGGCTTTCCCAATAGGTCGCCCCGAGCTCTTCGGCGATCATAGGCGCCACCGGGCGGCGGTTGTGATAGTGGATCTGCAGGCCGAAGGCGCGGGCACGGCGCGCCACGGCCTGGCCGATGCGGCCCATGCCGACGATGCCGAGGCGCTTGCCGCCGATGCGGTGGCCGAGCATCCAGGTCGGCGACCAGCCCGCCCAGTGCTGCTTGCCTTCGGTCAGGATCGAGGCGCCCTCGATCATGCGCCGCGGCACCGCAAGGATCAGCGCCATGGTCATGTCGGCGGTGTCCTCGGTCAGCACCTTCGGGGTGTTGGTCACCGTGATGCCGCGCGCATGCGCCGCGGCGACGTCGATATTGTCGACGCCGTTGCCGAAATTGGCGATCATCTTCAGCTTGCAGTCGGGCTGATTGATCACATCCTCGCGGACCATGTCGGTCACGGTCGGCACCAGCACGTCGGCGGTTCGCGCCGCCTCAGCGATCTGCTCCGGCGTCATCGGCGTGTCGTCGAGATTCAATCTGGCGTCGAACAGCTCGCGCATCCGGGTCTCGATCGAGTCCGGCAGCTTGCGGGTGACGACGACGAGAGGCTTTTTCTTCACCGACATGTCCTGCTTTCATGGGGCGCGCGGCGTGCCAAAAAACAAACCGTTCAGGCCTCATTAACCCGGTTGTTCGACACTGCTGATAGCCGCGCTGTCCCGGCGTTTCCTTCGCGTTTCCTAGGGTTCCCCGATACTTGCCCCGGCTTTTCGCCAAGGCGAAACAACGGGAAATTCGGGTGTTCTGGCTCTCAGGCGTTCCGTCCTCTCTAGCAGAAGGCCGGGCCAAGACAAGAACCCCCGGACTTGCTGTGCGGGAGCGAACGGGCGCAGGCGCAGGGGGCCTTCGGGCGTGGTTGGGGTTGCAGTGCGCCGGATGCGGGTTAGGCATCTCGGCAGGAGACGAGTTGATGGTGGCGTTCTGGCGTTTCAGTTCATTGGTGGCGCTGGTCGGAAGCATGCTGAGTGCGTCGGTCATGCCCGGACATTCCGCCAAGGATTTGAGCCCAACCACCAGCGGCCTGCCGATCCCGCGCTATGTCAGCCTGAAGTCGGATCACGTGAACGTCCGGGCCGGCCCGACCAAGGACAATGACGTCGCCTGGGTCTACACGCGGTCGGGGCTGCCGGTCGAAATCACCGCCGAGTTCGAGAACTGGCGCCGGGTGCGCGATTCCGAGGGCGCCGAAGGCTGGGTCTATCATTCCCTGCTGTCCGGCCGCCGCACTGCCGTCGTCACCATGAAGAACAAGGACGATCTGGCCTCGCTCTACGATCGCCCCGACGCCACCAGCGCCGTCGCGGCGCGCCTGCAGGCCGGCGTCGTCGCGCAGGTGAAGAAATGCGCCAACAACTGGTGCCGGGTCACCGGTAACGGCTTCGACGGCTGGATCGAACAGCAGCGCCTCTGGGGCGTCTACGCCGACGAGAAGGTGGACTGAGGTTTGTCGTCCCTGCGAAAGCAGGGACCCATACCGCGTGATTTATCGTTGGCGCGCGGTAGGAGACGCCTTTAGCCAGCAACCAAGATTTGTGGTTATGGGTCCCTGCTTTCGCAGGGACGACAGAACTCAGCGCTTCTTGCGCAGCCGCACGACCATGTCGACGCGGGAGATCTCGTAGCCTTCGGGCACGTCGGGCATTTTCGACAGCACGAGGTTCGGGTCGGGGATGTCGACCAGCTCGTGGTTGTGCTCGAGATAGAAGTGGTGGTGCGTCGACACGTTGGTGTCGAAATAGGTTTTCGTGCCGTCGACGCTGACCTGGCGCAGCAGGCCGGCATCGGTCAGCTGGTTCAGGGTGTTGTAAACGGTCGCCAGCGACACCGGAACCTTGGCCAGCGTGGCTTCCTCGTACAGCATTTCAGCGGTCAGGTGGCGGGCACCCTTGCCGAACAGCAGCCAGCCCAGCGCCATGCGCTGGCGGGTCGGCCGCAGACCGGCAGACTGCAACATTTCGTTGACGTCATGCCACGGACAGCCGGTCAGGGCAGGGTGGTGCCCAGCGCCCCGGGCAGCCGGGTGCACGGCATCATCGTTCACAGCCGGTACTTCCTCGTTCATATCCACTCTATGCACCCAACTCAGGCAATATTCCTCATAAATATAAAAAGGATGCCTATCAGATGCAAGTTTTTCGCAACTAGAACGAATCCAAGCTGCGGTAGAAACCTAAGGAGAAGCGGTCATTTATCATCGGAATGCCGCTTTGCCGCCCAGTTAGCCGTATGTTAGAGAGCGCGCGGACCACATATGCGCTTTCGGCAGAGATAACAGGCCGTAGCGTACCCAGGTAGCGCCAAGATGCGGGACGGGTTATTCCGGTTCCCGTGGGTAGATCAAGGTCCGACCAAGCAAAGCGCTTCATCGGGACATCAGAGGTGGAAAGAGGATGCTGGATCGGCGCGGCGGTTACGAATACGAGGATTTGCTGGCTTGCGGGCGGGGCGAGCTTTTCGGTCCCGGCAACGCCCAGTTGCCGCTGCCGCCGATGCTGATGTTCGATCGCATCAGCCAGATTTCGGAAAATGGCGGCGAGTACGGCAAGGGGCTGGTGCGCGCCGAGCTCGAGGTGAAACCGGATCTCTGGTTCTTCGGCTGTCATTTCAAGAACGATCCGGTGATGCCGGGCTGCCTCGGCCTCGATGCCATGTGGCAAATGGTCGGCTTTTACCTCGGCTGGATCGGCGGCGAAGGTCGTGGCCGCGCGCTCGGCCTCGGCGAGCTGAAGTTCTCCGGACAGGTCCTGCCGCACGCGCGCAAGGTTGTGTACAACATCGATATCAAGCGCGTGATGCGGTCAAAGCTCGTGCTTGGAATTGCCGATGGGTGGCTTTCCATGGACGACGAGATTATCTATCGCGCCAAGGACTTGAAGGTCGGGTTGTTCAAGCAGGGCACGGCGCCATCTTGAGCAGGATCATCATGCGGCAACATAAAGGCAGGGCGAGGCGAACATGAGGCGGGTTGTCATCACGGGGATGGGTATTGTCTCGTCCATCGGTAACAACACCCAGGAAGTGCTTGCGAGCCTCTACGAGGCGAAGTCGGGCATTTCGCGCGCGGAGAAGGCCGCCGAACTCGGCTTCCGTTCGCAGGTGCACGGTGCGCCGACACTCAATCCTGCCGAGGTGATCGATCGCCGCGCGATGCGGTTCCTTGCCGAAGGTGCGGCGTGGAATCACGTTGCGATGGAACAGGCGATCCGCGACTCCGGCCTCGAGGAGAATGAAGTCTCCAACATCCGCACCGGCATCATCATGGGATCCGGTGGACCGTCGACGCGCACGCTGGTGGAGGCCGCCGACATCGCGCGCGCCAAGGGCCCGAAGCGCGTCGGTCCGTTCGCGGTGCCGAAGGGCATGTCCTCGACCGCGTCGGCGACGCTCGCGACCTGGTTCAAGATCAAGGGCGTGAACTATTCGATCTCGTCGGCCTGCGCGACGTCGAACCACTGCATCGGCAACGCCTATGAGACGATCCAGATCGGCAAACAGGATATCATCTTCGCCGGCGGCTGCGAGGAGCTCGACTGGACGCTGTCGGTGCTGTTCGACGCCATGGGCGCGATGTCCTCGAAATACAACGACACGCCGGCCACCGCCTCGCGTCCCTACGACCTCAACCGCGACGGCTTCGTCATCGCTGGCGGCGCGGGTGTCGTGGTGCTGGAAGAGCTCGAGCACGCCAAGGCGCGCGGCGCCAGGATCTATGCCGAGGTCGTCGGCTACGGCGCGACCTCCGACGGCTACGACATGGTGGCGCCGTCGGGCGAGGGCGCCGAGCGCTGCATGCGCATGGCGATGTCGACGGTGAACACGCCGGTCGATTACATCAATCCGCATGCCACTTCGACGCCCGCCGGCGATCCGCCGGAGATCGAGGCGATCCGCAAGGTGTTCGGCACCGGCGACAAGTGCCCGCCGATCTCGGCCACCAAGGCGCTGACCGGCCACTCGCTCGGCGCCACCGGCGTGCAGGAAGCGATCTATTCGCTGCTGATGCTGAACAACGGCTTCATCTGCGAGAGCGCGCATATCACCGAACTCGATCCGGTGTTTGCCGACATGCCGATCGTGCGCAAGCGCATCGACAACGTCAAGCTCAACACCGTGCTGTCGAACTCGTTCGGCTTCGGCGGTACCAACGCCACGCTGGTGTTCAGGCGGCTTGACGCGTGATTTCGCCTCTCCTCGCTTGCTGAGGGAGGTCCGCGGGCAGCGAATGGGAACAGTGCAACGATCCGGAATGGGGTGGGAATGATTATTGAACCGCGCGTGCGAGGCTTCATCTGCACGACGGCACATCCCGTCGGCTGCGCCACGAATGTCCGCGAACAGATCGCCTATGTTCTGAAGCAGGGCCCGGTCGCCGACTGCCCGAAGCGGGTTGCCGTGCTGGGCTGCTCGACTGGGTATGGCCTCGCGAGCCGCATCGTCGCGACCTTCGCCGGCGGCGCTGACACCATCGGCGTGTCGCTGGAGCGCGAGCCGTCGGAAAAGAGAAGCGCCAGCGCCGGCTGGTACAACAACCGTGCCTTCGAGATCGAAGCCCAGAAGATCGGACGCTCGCCGCTCACGCTCGAAGGCGACGCCTTCTCCGACGAGCTGAAGGCGACCTTCATCGAGCGGGTGCGTGAGAAATTCGGACAGCTCGACCTGCTGGTCTACAGCATGGCGGCGCCGGTCCGGACTGATCCCGACACCGGCAAGACCTATCGTTCGGTGATCAAGCCGCTGGGCGCCCCCGTCGAGATCAAGACGCTCGACACCGAGACCGGTGAGGTGTTCCAGACGACGCTCGAGCCGGCGAGCGAGGAGCAAACCGCGGCGACCGTCGCGGTGATGGGCGGCGACGACTGGAAGCGCTGGATCGATCAACTCGCGGATGCCGGCGTTTTGGCGCCGGGCTTCCAGACGCTCAACTACACCTATATCGGCAGCGAGCTGACCTGGCCGATCTACTGGAACGGCACGCTCGGCCGCGCCAAGGTCGATCTCGACAGCAAGGCGGAAGCGATCCGCGGCCGGCTCGGACCTGACGCGGCGCGCGTCGTCGCGCTGAAGGCCGTCGTCACCCAGGCGAGCTCGGCGATACCGGTGGTGCCGCTCTACGGCACGGTGCTGTTCAAGGTGATGAAGCAGCTCGGTCTCCATGAAGGCTGCATCGAGCAGATCGACCGCCTGTTCCGGACGAAGCTCGGTAAGGGCGTCGCGCTCGATGACGCGCAGCGCGTCAGGGTCGACGACTGGGAGCTTTCGCCCGAAGTGCAGACGGAAGTGTCGCGGCGCTGGCCGCTGCTCACCACCGAGACGCTCGGCGAACTGGCGGACCTCGGCGAGTACAAAAGCCAGTTCCTCCGCCTGTTCGGCTTCGGCATCGACGGCGTCGACTACACGCAGGACGTCGATCCCCGCGTCGTCCCGGGTTAAGCCGTTCGAAAAACATCGCGAGCGGTTACAGACCGGTCTTCTCCTTCCCCCTGAAAGGGGGAAGGTCGGGATGGGGGTCAGCCGCAGGCGATGCTGCTAGCGGAGAGAGTTGATCCCCACCCGCTTTGCTCTGGCGAGCAAAGCGACCTCCCCTTTTCAAGGGGAGGTTAGTAGCCCGGATGAAGCGAAGCGCAATCCGGGAGAGCTCTTTCTACATCAGAGACTTTTCCCGGATTTCGCTTCGCTCCATCCGGGCTACAAGATCCGATGCTTACCCCGCCGCGATCTTCTCTGCGCGCTGGAACGCGGGCCGCGCCACGCAGCGGCCGATATAGGCCTCGAACGACGGCCGCGACGGCACCATCTTGAAGACGCGCACCGCAAAGTTCAGTCCCGCGCCGATCGCGATGTCGGCGGCGGAGAATTGATCGCCGAGGATCCACGGCCCCTTCTGCAGCTCGGCGTCGAGCACGTCGAACACCTGCGCGGCGCTGCCCCATGCAGCGGTGCTGGTCGGCACCTCGAGCTTGGTGAAGAGCTGGATCAGCGCCGGCTCGATGCAGCTCGGCGAGAAGAACAGCCACTGCAGATAGCGCGCCCGCTTCGGGTCCGTCGCTGCCGGCGCGAGTTTGGTTTCGGGATAGCGGTCGGCGATATAGGCGCAGATCGCGGCGGCCTCGGCGAGCTGCGCGTCGCCGTCGGTCAACGCCGGCACCTTGCCCATCGGGTTGATCTTGAGGAAATCCGGCGATTTCTGCGCGCCGGTGCTGATGTCGGTCAGCACCCGTTCGTATGGCAGGCCGGTTTCCTCCAGCAGCCAGATGGCGGAGAACGAGCGCGAGCGCGGCGACCAGTACAGCTTGATCATGGCTTAGCCTCCGATGTGCGGTTTGTTCTCGTCCACCGATAGTGCTTCATCGTGAAGCCGGTGACCGGATTGGGCGCTTCCTTCTCGAACACAAAGCCTTCGCGCTCGTACCAGCGCCAGGCCTTCTCATTCTCGCGGACGCATTTCAGCCGGATCTCGTCGGGCATCTGCCGGCGGGCGAAGGCGAGCAGCTGACGTCCCAGGCTCATGCCCTGATAGGCGGGCACGACCATCAGCTGGTCGAGCAGCGAGGTCGGCAGGTGCAGCGCCAGCATGGCGGCGATGCTGCCGCGATCGTCGGCGACGAACAGGGTCCAGCCGCCGGCGATCTCGCGCGGCAGACGGGCGCGCAGATCGTTCAACAAACTGTCGCTGGCTTGCGAGAGCCCGGTCGAGGCCCAGCTCGCCATCCAGGCGCGCGCGATCGCGTCATGTTCGTCGGAACGTGCAGGGCGGATGGTCGGCGGCGTCATCGTCGATCCTCACGGCGTTCGACACCGGCGGTGCGACGCTGTGGATACATAAAGGTGAAAGCCCCGCGAAGCGATCGCGGAGCTTTCGAAGGTAACGCAGTTCCTCGCGACCGGCGAGCCCGGCGGCTCACACGCCGAGCGTGCCGGCCTTCGCCGCCGCATAGCGCTCGGCCACGGCCTTCCAGTTCACCGTATTCCACCACGCCTTGAGATAGTCGGGGCGGCGGTTCTGGTAGGTCAGATAATAGGCGTGCTCCCAGACATCGTTGCCGAGCAGCGCGCGCTTGCCGTCCATGATCGGATTGTCCTGGTTCGGCCGCGTCTCGATCGCGAGATTGCCATCCTTGGTGACGGTGACGAACACCCAGCCGGAGCCAAACACGCGCCCGCCGGCGGCGTTGAAATCGGTCTGGAATTTCTCCATGCCGCCGAGGTCGCGATCGATCGCGGCGAGCACCTCGCCATCCGCCTTGCCGCCGTTCGGTCCCATGATCTGCCAGAACATGGTGTGGTTGGCGTGGCCGCCCATGTTGTTGCGCACGCCGGTGCGGATCGCGTCCGGCACGCTGCCGAGATTGGCGAGCACCTCGACGACCGGCTTCTCGGCGATCTGCGGATTGTCCTTCGCGAAATTGTTGAGGTTGGTGACATAGGCCTGATGATGCCGGTCGTGATGGATTTCCATCGTCTTGGCATCGATATGCGGCTCCAGCGCATTGGTGGGATAGGTCAGCGGATCGATCTTGAATGGTCCGGCCGGGGCCTGCGTCGTGGCCTGCGCGAACGCAGCGCGCGACGAGGCGGCGGCTGCAGCGATGCCGCCTGCTGCGATCATCAAATGGCGTCGGGACATCGAGGACATCGTGGTTCTCCGTGCTGGGAAAGCATCCTGATGTTAGGCCCGAGTTGTGAACGGGTTCCAACGAATCCCGATCACAATGCCGGGTCAAAACCGCGCATGCCGATCAGCGGAGATTGATTTGCGGCCGACCTCGGCAAACCAAAAAGGGCGGCCCGAGGGCCGCCCTTTTCGTAACAGTCGATTTGCCAGTCGATTGGCCTGGGCTTACTCGCCGGCAGCTTCGCGCGGCGCCGCAGCCTCGGTCTTCTGCGTGGCCTCGAGGTCCTCGCCGGTCGTCTGGTCGACGGCCTTCATCGACAGGCGGGTCTTGCCGCGATCGTCGAAGCCGAGCAGCTTGACCTTGACCTTGTCGCCTTCCTTGACGACGTCGGAGGTCTTCTGCACGCGGTTGGCCGCGAGCTGGCTGATGTGGACGAGGCCGTCCTTGGCGCCGAAGAAGTTCACGAACGCGCCGAACTCCATCACCTTGACGACGGTGCCCTCGTAGATCTGGCCGACCTCCGGATCGGAGGCGATCGACTTGATCCACTTGATCGCAGCCTTCATCGCCTCGCCATCGTTGGAGGCGACCTTCACGGTGCCGTCGTCCTCGATGTTGACCTTGGCGCCGGTCTTCTCGACGATCTCGCGGATCACCTTGCCGCCGGTGCCGATCACTTCGCGGATCTTGTCGGTGGCGATCTTGAAGGTCTCGATGCGCGGTGCGTATTCGCCGAGCTCGGCGCGCGCCGCGGTCAGCGCCTTGGCCATCTCGCCGAGGATGTGGATGCGCCCTTCCTTGGCCTGGCCAAGCGCAACCTTCATGATCTCCTCGGTGATGCCCTCGATCTTGATGTCCATCTGGAGCGAGGTGATGCCCTGGTCGGTGCCGGCGACCTTGAAGTCCATGTCGCCGAGATGATCCTCGTCACCGAGGATGTCCGACAGCACCGCGAAGCGCTGACCTTCGAGGATCAGGCCCATGGCGATACCGGCGGTCGGCCGCTTCAGCGGCACGCCGGCGTCCATCAGCGACAGCGAGGCACCGCAGACCGAAGCCATCGAGGACGAGCCGTTCGACTCGGTGATCTCGGAGACCACGCGGATCGTGTACGGGAACTCGTGGTGCGGCGGCAGCACCGGGTGGATCGCGCGCCAGGCGAGCTTGCCGTGGCCGATCTCGCGACGCTTGGTGCCGCCGAGGCGGCCGGTCTCGCCGACCGAGTAGGGCGGGAAGTTGTAGTGCAGCAGGAACGTTTCCTTGTAGGTCCCCGACAGTGCATCGATGTACTGCTCGTCCTCGCCGGTGCCGAGCGTGGTCACGACCATCGCCTGGGTTTCACCGCGGGTGAACAGCGCCGAGCCGTGGGCGCGCGGCAGCACGCCGGCTTCGGCGATGATGTTGCGCACGGTCTTGGCGTCGCGGCCGTCGATGCGCTTGCCGGTGTCGAGGATGTTCCAGCGAACGATCTTGGCTTCCAGTTCCTTGAACACGCCGGCGACGCGGAGCTTGTCGTATTTCGGCTCCTGACCTTCCGGGAAGAAGTGCGCGAGCACCTTCTCCTTGACGGCGCCGACCGCGGCATAGCGTTCCTGCTTGACCGGGATCGCGTAGGCATTGCGGAGCTCCTGCTCGGCGATGCCGAGCATCTCCTTCTCGATCTCCGAATTGTCGATCGTGGTGACTTCGCGCGGCTCCTTGGCCGCCTTCTCGGCGAGCTCGATGATCGCGTTGATGACGGGCTGGAAGTGGCGGTGGCCGAACATGACCGCGCCGAGCATCACGTCTTCGTTGAGCTCCTTGGCTTCCGATTCCACCATCAGCACGGCGTCGGCGGTGCCGGCGACGACGAGATCGAGCTGGGTCTCGGTCATCTCGTCGAGCGTCGGGTTGAGCACGTATTCGTCATTGGCAAAGCCGACGCGCGCAGCGCCGATCGGGCCCTTGAACGGCGCGCCCGACAGGGTCAGGGCGGCGGAGGCGGCGACCAGCGAGACGATGTCCGGATCGTTCTCCATGTCGTGCGACAGGACGGTGACGATCACCTGGGTCTCGTTGCGCCAGCCGTCGACGAACAGCGGACGGATCGGGCGGTCGATCAGGCGGGAGACCAGCGTCTCCTTCTCGGTCGGACGGCCTTCGCGCTTGAAATAGCCGCCGGGAATGCGGCCGGCAGCGTAGGTCTTCTCCTGGTAGTCGACCGTGAGCGGCAGGAAGTCGACGCCTTCGCGCGGTGCCTTCGCCGCGACGACGGTGGCAAACACCACGGTCTCGCCGTAGGTCGCCATCACGGCGCCGTCGGCCTGGCGGGCGATCTTGCCGGTTTCAAGTTTGAGGGGACGTCCACCCCAGTCGATCTCGACGGAATGCGTATTGAACATTTCGGTCTTCTTTCATGGTTTCACCAAAGCATGGCGCCCTGAAACACAAAGACCATGCCAAGACGGCGAGACACTGACACGCGGTTGCGATCAGTATCCGGCGATCCTGCCATGGTCCCTGGATTTCGGATGGCGTCCATCCTTTCGGTCATCTGGGCATCTTGCCCGGTCCAGCGGCCGGATTGCTGCTGGACGCTAGTTGGCATGGCACTATTGCCATGCTGCGCATGATCATCTTTCGGCAATTCGAAAGTCCGAGTTCGCGGACGACCATGCGGAAACGCGCGCGAACCCTCGCGCGCGTGCTTCTCAAATCAACGACGGATGTTGTGCTTTTCGAGCAGCGCCTTGTAGCGCGCCTCGTCCTTGCGCTTGATGTAGTCAAGCAGGGAGCGACGCGTCGACACGAGCTTCAGGAGGCCGCGGCGGGAATGGTTGTCCTTCACATGGCTCTTGAAGTGCTCGGTGAGGTTATTGATGCGTTCCGACAGGATCGCGACCTGAACCTCGGGCGAGCCGGTGTCGCCGGCTTTGTTGGCATTCGTCTTGATGACTTCCGCTTTGCGTTCGGCGGTAATCGACATCGTCAGTTACTTTCATTGTTGCGAGCCGGACCGGCAGTCAGTCCGTTCAGGTTGAACACGCGCTTGGGGATGAGTTCGCCATTGCCAATCTCGGCAAGCGCGAGAAGCCGGCCTGCCACCGTGACATAGACTGTGCCGCTGGTATTGGGCGCATCCCGTCCGCGCAACAAAACGGCCTGGCCCCTGTGGAGCCTTGCCGCATCAGCCCGTGTGACGGCCAGTGCCGGGATGTCGTCCAGCGCGGTCTCAACGGGCAAAAGCGCGTCGGCGAGGCTGCCCTCGCCAGACGCGGCTCTATTGCATAAAGCCTCCAACTGTTCCAGCGGAATCATGTCCCGTTCGGTAAACGGACCGACAAGGGTCCGCCGCAGGGCGCAGATATGGCCGAAACAGCCCAGAATCCGGCCCATATCGCGGGCCAGCGCCCGGACATAGGTTCCCTTGCCGCACTCGGCCTCGAACACGGATTGGCCGTTATCTCCATGTTCCACAAGGGTTAATTCGTGGATCTCGACCGGGCGGGGCTTCAGTTCCACGGTCTCGCCGTCGCGCGCCAGGTCATAGGCGCGCTCGCCCTGCACCTTGATCGCCGAATATTGCGGCGGGATCTGCTCGATCACCCCGGTGAAGCGCGGCAAAAGTTCCCGGATCGAATCCGCGGTCGGCCGGCTCTCGCTGGTCCTGACCGGCCGCCCCTCGGTGTCGTCGGTGTCGCGCTCCTCGCCCCAGCACACCGTGAAGCGGTAGCGCTTGCGGCCGTCCATCACGAACGGCACCGTCTTGGTGGCCTCGCCCAGCGCGATCGGCAAGCCGCCGGAGGCGAGCGGATCGAGCGTGCCGGCATGGCCGGCGCGCTTGGCCTGGAACAGGCGCTTGAGCACCGCGACCGCCTGCGTCGAGGTCATGCCGATCGGCTTGTCGAGCACCACCCAGCCATGGACGTCGCGCTTGTCGCGGCGCGGCTGCTGGTTCTGCCTGCCCTGCTTCTGGCGCGGGTCGTTGTTGGTGCGGCGCGCATCGTCGCTGCGCTGGCCGGCAAAAGCATCCCGCTCAGCGTCGCGCGCGTCGGCATCCTTCGCGTCGATAACGCCGTTGGTCGTCATCACAGTCATCACTCGTCGTCCGAATCGGGTGCAAGGTCTCGCTGCACCGCAGGTGTCCGCAGTAGTTTCTCGATGCGCTCCGCCTCGTCGAACCGCTCGTCGACGCGGAAGCGAATGTCGGGTGCAAATTTCAGGTTGACGCGATGCGCGATCTCGCCGCGAAGGAACTTCTTGTTGCGCTCGAGCGCTGATATCACCGTGTCGGTGTCGCGGCCGCCGAGCGGCATCACATAGATCGTCGCGAGCTTCAGGTCCGGCGACATACGCACCTCGGGAACGGTGATGATGTGGCCTTCCAGATCGGGATCGTGGACCTCACCCTGTGACAGAATCTCGGCAACTGCATGGCGAACCGTTTCGCCGACGCGCAGCTGACGTTGCGATCCGCCGGGGCTGGAACTCTTCTTTTGACGGGGCATGACCTTCTTCCAAAACCGTCACGCCCGCAGGCCTTGGCCGCGGGCATCAATGTCTAGCTTTGCTTTCAATCAGACAATGCGCTGGTGGCCGGACCAAAGTCCGGCCACGCAGTCGCATTTTCAGTTAAATGGACCCAACGCTTCGTAAGATTTGGACTTACAGAGAGCGCTGGATCGTCTCGATGCGGTAACACTCGATCACGTCGCCGACGCGCATGTCGCCGTAGTTCTCGAACGCCATGCCACACTCCTGGCCGGCGACCACTTCCTTCACTTCATCCTTGAAGCGCTTCAGCGTCGACAGCTTGCCTTCGTGCACCACCACGTTGTCGCGGATCAGGCGAACATTGGCGCCGCGTTCCACGGTGCCGTCGGTGACGCGGCAACCCGCGACCTTGCCGACCTTGGAAATGTTGAACACTTCCAGGATCTGCGCGTTGCCCAGCATGGTTTCGCGCAGCGTGGGCGCGAGCAGGCCGGACATCGCCTTTTTGATGTCATCCACGAGGTCGTAGATGATGTTGTAGTAGCGGATCTCGATGCCGTTGCGCTTGGCCGCGGCCGCCGCTTCCTTGTTGGCTCGGACCGAGAAGCCGATGATCGCGGCGTTGAAGCCTTCCGCGAGCGTGACGTCGGATTCCGAGATGCCGCCGACGCCAGCATGCAGGATGCGGGCGGCGACCTCGTCGGTGCCGAGCTTCTCGAGCGAGCCCAGGATCGCTTCCAGTGAGCCCTGCACGTCGGCCTTGACGATCAGCGGGAACTCCTTGCGGCCCGCGGTCTTCAGCTGCGACATCATCTGCTCGAGCGAGCCGCGCATGCCGGAAATCGAGGCAGCCGCGTTCTCGCGCTTCTGGTGCGCGCGGTAGCTCGTGACCTGGCGGGCGCGGGCTTCGTTCTCGACAACGGCGAGACGGTCGCCGGCTTCCGGCGGACCGTTGAAGCCGAGCACCTCGACCGGCACGGACGGACCGGCCTCTTCGAGATTCTCGCCCTGGTCGGAGATCAAGGCGCGGACACGGCCCATTTCGGCGCCGGCCACGATGATGTCGCCGATGCGCAGCGTGCCGCGCTGCACCAGCACGGTCGCGACTGGACCACGGCCGCGATCGAGCTTGGCTTCGATCACGGTGCCTTCCGCCGGACGCTGCGAATTGGTCTTCAGGTCGAGGATTTCGGCCTGCAGCGCGATCATCTCGAGCAGCCGGTCGAGATTGGTCTTGTTCTTGGCCGAGACCTCGACGTCGACGACGTCGCCGCCGAGCGATTCGACCTGCACCTCGTGCTGGAGCAATTCGGTGCGCACGCGCTCGGGGCGCGCGTCGGGCTTATCGATCTTGTTGATCGCCACGATCATCGGCACCTTGGCCGCCTTGGCGTGGTTGATCGCTTCGATCGTCTGCGGCATCACGCCGTCGTCGGCCGCGACCACCAGCACGACGATGTCGGTGACCTTGGCGCCGCGGGCGCGCATCGCGGTGAACGCGGCGTGGCCGGGCGTGTCGATGAAGGTGATCTTGGTGCCGCTCTCGGGCGACAGCACCTGATAGGCGCCGATATGCTGGGTGATGCCGCCGGCTTCGCCCGACACCACGTTGGCATGGCGCAGCGCGTCGAGCAGCGAGGTCTTGCCGTGGTCGACATGGCCCATGACGGTGACCACGGGCGAACGCGGCTCGGTGTCGGTGGAATCGTCGACGACGTCGAACAGGCCTTCTTCCACGTCGGACGCGGCGACGCGCTTGACGGTGTGGCCGAGTTCTTCGGCGATCAGCTGTGCGGTGTCGGCATCGATCACGTCGGTGATCTTGTGCATCGCGCCCTGCTTCATCAGCATGCGGATGACGTCGACCGCGCGCTCCGACATCCGGTTCGCGAGTTCCTGGATCGCGATCGCTTCCGGAATGACGACTTCGCGGATCAGCTTTTCCTTCTGCTCGTTTGCGGCGTGACCCTTCAGGCGCTGGGTACGGCGGCGGAACGAGGCGATCGAGCGCTCGCGCACGTCATCGGCGTTGAGCGCGGTGACGACGGTCAGGCGTCCGCGCTGCTTCTGCGGACCGGGCTTGTGAGTGGTCTTCGGGGCCGCGACGGGACGCACGGCGCCGCCGGGGCGGCGCACCAGGCGCGGACCTTCGTCCTCGTCCGCCTCGGCGGCAACGGCCGGCGGCCGCCCCGGGGCAGCCGGCGTGCGCGCAGCAGGCGTCGTGGTCGTTGTCGGGCGGGCTCCGCCGGGCGCACGGGCGGCCGGAGCAGACGCAGGTGCGGCTCCGGCAGGCTTGGCGGGAGCAGCGACAGGCGCCGCACCGGGCTTGGCCTCGCCTTCGCCAAAACGGCGCTTGGCCTCGACCTCGGCCTTGCGCTTGGCCTCTTCCTCGTGGCGATGGCGTTCCTCTTCCGCCTTGCGGCGGGCCTCGGCGGCCTCGCGCTCTGCCTTCTCGGCAGCCTCGCGGACGGCGCGGCGCTTGGCTTCCTCTTCGGCCTGGCGGCGTTCCTCGATATCGCGCTGACGGGCGTCGGCCAGCGCACTGGCACGCGCGGAACGCTCATCCTCGGTCAGCGTCGGCAGCACCACGCCGGAGCGGGTGTTACGCTGTTGCTGGCCCGGAGGCGGGCCCGAGGGGCGGCCGAGCGGCGGCTTGGCGGCGGGCGCCGCCGGCTTTGCAACCACGGGTTCCGGCGCATGCGCCTCGCCGGGGCCATCGCCACCGACGCGGCGCTTGCCGCGCTTCTCGACCACGACCTGCTTGGTCCGGCCGTGGCTGAAGCTCTGGCGCACGGTGCCCGTCTCGACGCGCGGCTTCAGCGACAACGTCTTGCTCGGGACACTCAAAGTCTTGTCGCCAGGGGTCTTGGTATCAACCATTCAGCAGTCCTAATCTCGTTTCGCTGTGCGTTTGCCGCACAAATCCTTCAACGTGTCGTCGTTTGCTGAGCATGACCGGTCGGAAAGACGGCGTCCGCCTTCCCGGATCACGCTCTGGAATTTCTGGCCGCTTCGGCGGTCTTGTCGTCGTCGGCCATCCGGTATCGGACCAGCATCTGGCAGCGCGACAGGAACGTCTTGCTCGCTGGGCCCGCGAGCAGCGCAGCATGTATCACATTTGACCGCCCAAGTGCCAAATCCAATTCTTCCGACGTCAAAACATTGACGACGGGGATTACCGGCGATTCACCACGTTTTTCGCCCCTTTGCCTGACGATCGCGTCCAATTTGCGGATTCCGTCCGCTGCGCCGTCGGAAGCGTGGATCAGGGCTGCAGTTTCGTTCCGGTTGAGTGCGTCCTCGACCTTGCCGAAGCCCGAAACGACCTGACCGGCCTTGGCGGCCATTGCCAGGGCCTCGGTGACGCTGCGCACCAGGAGGGTGTCGGTGTCGGTGGGGAGGGTCGGCGCGACGCGGACGTCGCGCTTGAATCCCTTGCTAAATTGGTGACGGCGGACCGCTTCCGCAACGCTGCGCCGCGATGCGGAAACCCATAATCCGCGGCCGGGCAGCTTGCGCTTGAGATCCGGGATCACCTCGCCCGTGGGCGCAATGACGAACCGGATCAGCTCGTCGATCGGACGCACCTCGCGGCTGACCGCGCACATCCGCGTGGTCGCGGACTTCTGCGTCCGCGGTCCATCGTCGAGATCGGGGTCAGCCTGAGCCAGCATCCGTCGGGCATCTCCTTACGAAGCCGTCGTTTCTGCTTCGGCGGCCTCGGCCTCCTCGGCAGGCTTGGCGAGGTCGGCCTCGGTGATCCAGCCGGCCTTCAGACGGGCCTGCATGATCATGGCCTCGGCCTCGTCGCGCGAAATCTCGATGCCGTCGAGGAACCCGGCATGCTTGGTCGGCTCGCCGCCTTCCTTGCGCTCCGTCCAGCCGACCAGATCGTCGGTGGCGCAGCCGGCGAGATCCTCGACCGTCTTGACCTCGTTCTCGCCGAGCTTGACCAGCATCTTGCCGGTGATGCCGGGCACGTCCTTCATGGCGTCCTCGACGCCGAGTTCCTTGCGCTTGGCTTCCAGTTCCGCCTCGAGCTGTTCCAGATACTCGCGGGCGCGGGTCTGCAGCTCGTTGGCGGTCTCCTCGTCGAAACCCTCGATGCCGGCGAGTTCCTTGACGTCGACCAGCGCGAGTTCCTCGACCGAGGTGAAGCCTTCGGAGGCGAGCAGCTGGCCGACCACCTCGTCGACATTGAGCGCTTCCATGAACACGCGGGTCGAGTTCTCGAAGTCGGCCTGGCGGCGCTCCGACTCTTCCTGCTCGGTCAGGATGTCGATGTCCCAGCCGGTCAGCTGCGAGGCGAGGCGGACGTTCTGGCCGCGGCGGCCGATCGCCAGCGACAGCTGGTTGTTGGTGTCGGGAACCACGACCTCGATGCGCTCGCGGTCCTCGTCGATCACGACCTTGGCGACTTCGGCCGGCGCCAGCGCGTTGACGACGAAGGTCGCGATGTCGGGCGACCACGGGATGATGTCGATCTTCTCGCCCTGCAGCTCATTCACCACGGCCTGCACGCGCGAGCCGCGCATGCCGACGCAGGCGCCGACCGGGTCGACCGAGGAATCGCGCGAGATCACGCCGATCTTGGCGCGCGAGCCCGGATCGCGGGCGACCGCCTTGATCTCGACGATGCCGTCGTAGATCTCCGGCACTTCCTGCGCGAACAGCTTCGCCATGAACTGCGGATGGGTGCGCGACAGGAAGATCTGCGGACCGCGGGTCTCGCGGCGGACGTCGAAGATATAGGCGCGGACGCGGTCGCCGTTGCGGAACACTTCGCGCGGCAGCATCTCGTCGCGGCGCACGATCGCTTCGCCGCGGCCGAGGTCGACGATCACGCTGCCATATTCGACGCGCTTGACGATGCCGTTGACGATGTCGCCGATGCGGTCCTTGAATTCCTGGTACTGCCGGTCGCGCTCGGCCTCGCGCACCTTCTGCACGATCACCTGCTTGGCCGACTGCGCGGCGATGCGGCCATATTCCAGCGGCGGCAGCGTGTCGGCGATGGTGTCGCCGACCTGGGCGCCCGGATTGGCGCGCTGCGCGTCGTGCAGCGAAATCTGGTTCGACGAGTTCTCGACGACGTCGACCACCAGCATGTGGCGGGTCAGCCGCAGCTCGCCCTTCTTGGCATCGATCTCGGCATGGACGTCGGTCTCGCTGCCGTAGCGGGCACGCGCGGCCTTGGCGATGGCGTCTTCCATCGCCGCGATCACGATGGAGCGGTCGATCGACTTTTCGCGCGCAACTGCGTCTGCGATCTGCAGCAGTTCGAGTTTGTTGGCGCTGACTGCCATGGCTTAGTCTCCTTCGGATGGATCGATCTCGCCACGGCGCGCGCGCTCGGCCGCCAGGCGGTGCTTTTTGGTGTTGGTCGGGGCCGGCTTCTTGCCGGGCATGTGAGCAGGCTTGTCACCAGGCTTGGGTTTCGGCTTCTGGCTCTTCGCCGGATCGCTCTTCTTGGCGTGGGCCGGTTGCGGCGGCGCGAGGCCGAGCTCGCGGCGCAGCTCGCGCTCGGCGGCCTTGCCGCGGCGCATCGATTCCTCGATCAGCTCGTCAGTCAGGACCAGCCGCGCGTCCGAGATGTCCTCCATCACCAGCAGAACCTCGGCGTCCTCGTCGGGACGCGGATCGTCACGCCTGATGCGCACCGCATCGCCCTCGACGCCGGCAAGCACGCCGCGGAACCGCTTGCGACCCTGATGCGCCACCGCCATCTCGATCTTCACGAGATGCCCGGTATAGCGCTCGAAGTCGGAGCGGCGCACCAGCGGGCGGTCGATGCCAGGCGAGGAGATTTCCAGCCGGTAGGCGCGCTCGATCGGGTCGGCGACATCGAGCACCGGAGACAGCGCGCGCGAGATCGCCTCGCAATCCTCCAGCTGCATCGAGCCGTCGGGCCGCTCCGCCATGATCTGCACGGTGCAGCCGGCATCGCCCGAGACCTTGATGCGCACCAGGCGATAGCCCATGCCCTGCAGCACCGGGACCGCGACCGCGGCGACGCGCGCCGCGACCCCGGGCTCGACGACGAGACGCGGCTCGGCGAGCAGTTCGGTGTCCACGGACGTGGCGGTCGGTTCGGTCATATCCAGTGTCAAAGTCTGTCTAAGGTCTAAAGGCTGCTGAGGTCTGTTGTGTTGTTCAGATGGCCTTAAGGGGCCGCTAACGCTACCCAAACGGGACCCGGCCTCGCTGGGTCCCGTCAGGTAATAAAAAAGAGCGGGTCCCGGGGGGCCCACTCTCCTACGCGATCGTATGAGATACCATAAGTTGCGCTGGATATAGCTCTTTTGCCCGGGTCCGGCAAGGCCCCAGGGTCCGGCGGGAGGCGATTTTACGGCTCCCCGGATGCCGGTTTGATCTAACCCTCCGTTTACGAACGGGACCATAGATTGCCGAAAATCGGCAGAAGTCGCCGGTTGGACAAGGCTCATGACGACAGCCCCCGCGCTGATCCCGGAACTCGACGACATCGTTCGCCGCGGCGACCCCAAGCGCCGCGCCGAGGCCGCGCGGCGGCTCGGCGAGCTGTTCCTGCAGGGCGCCGCGAGCTTCCGCCCCGACCATATCGACCTGTTCGACGGGGTGCTGACCAGCCTGGTGCCGCATGCCGAGCTTGCTGCGCGGGTCGATCTCGCCGAACGGCTCGCGCCCCTCGGCAACGCGCCGCGCCATCTGGTCGGGCAGCTCGCCCGCGACGACGAGGTCGCGATCGCGGGGCCGCTGCTGCGCCGATCGCCGGTGATTGACGAAAAGCTGCTGGTCGAGATCGCCAATGCCAAGGGCCAGGGCCATCTGCTCGCGATGGCCGAGCGATCGAAGCTCTCGACTGCGCTGACCGACGTCCTCGTCCGCCGCGGCGATCGCGATGTGATCCGATGCGCGGCCGGCAATGCCGGCGCCGCGTTCTCGGATGCGTCCTTCGCGACGCTGGTGCGCCGCGCCGGCCAGGACGGCGTGCTGACGCTGCGGATCGGCCGCCGCGATGATCTTCCGCCCGAGCATCTGAAGGGCCTGCTCGCCGGCTCGATCGACGTGATCCGCCGCCGTCTGCATGCCGTCGCCACGCCGGAACGCCAGGCCGAGATCAAGCTGGCGATGAACGAGATCGAGGGCGTGATCGTTCAGGTCGAGGGCCGCGATTTCACGGCTGCGCAGCGAGCCATCCTGGCGCTGCATCGCGCCGGCGAATTGAACGAGGCCGCAGTGGCCGGCTTCGCAAAGGCCTTCAAATATGAGGAATGCGTGGCGGCGCTCGCCGCGATGGCCGGCGTGAAGATCGTCACGCTCGATCGCCTGATCTCCGGCGACCGTTACGATCCGATCCTGATCGCCAGCAAGACGATCGGCTTCGAATGGCCCACCGTGCGCGCCCTGATCCTGATGCGGCTCGGGCCGAACCGCGTGCCGTCTCCTGCCGATATCGAAGGTGCGCGGGTGAATTTCGTGCGCCTGATGCCGTCAACGGCGCAGCGCGTCGTGGAGTTCTGGAAGTCGCGTTAGTTCACGCTAACAGCTCTTGGCTCCGTCATCCTGAGGAGCGCCGCAGGCGCGTCTCGAAGGATGCGCGGCCACAGTCGGGCCGTCGACCCTTCGAGACGCGCGTTCCGCGCTCCTCAGGGTGACGGACTAGAGCCGTTCCGCTATGCTTTCCGCAAGGCGCGACACAGCGCCAACGGGGAGATCGCCATGCTGACGGACGCCGACATCCAATCGCACGCCGCGCGGATCCGCGACGACGGATACACCGTGATCGAGCGCGCCGCCTCGCCCGATTTGGTCGAGGGGTTGAAGGCGGCGGTGCTGAGAATCGAGAGCGAGCACAATCTTGCACCTGCCAGGACGTCGTTCGAAGGCTTCAAGACGCTGCGCATCAACAACCTCCTGACCTATGACGATCTGTTCTGGGAGGTGCCGCTGCATGACAATGTGCTGCCGGTGGTCGAACGCGTGCTGGACAGGGAATGCCTGCTCTCGTCGTTCTGCTCGCTGGTGCTCGGCCCCGGCCAGGAGGCGCAGCCGATTCACGAAGACACCCAATTGATCCCGCTGCCGCGGCCGCACATTCCGATCACCATCAATGCGATCTGGGCGCTGTCCGGTTTCCGCGAGGATAACGGCGCGACGCGGATCATTCCGCGCAGCCACAAATTCGATTCGTCGCCCGAATACGGCAAGGAGTACGATGCGGTCACCGCGACCATGCCGGCCGGCAGCGTGATGCTGTTCGACAGCGCGCTGTGGCATGGCGGCGGCGCCAACAGCAGCGACGCCAGGCGCTTTGCCTTCTCCTGCGCCTATTGCTGGGGCTGGATGCGGCAGCAGGAGAACTTGCAGCTCGGCATTCCGCGCGAGACCGCGGCCCGCTTTCCGCGCCGTTTGCAGGAATTGTGCGGCTACAGCGTCTACAAGGGCCAGTTCGGCCACATCGACAATCACGATCCGATCGAACTGCTCGGCCGCGAGCGCGGCAAGCGGATGGTGTGGGAGGCGACCGACGTCAGGAAGGCGCGGCTGGCGGAAGTGAAGGGATAGCCACCCGTCATTCCGGGGCGGCGCGATAGCGACGAACCCGGAATCTCGAGGTTCCGGGTTCGATGCTGCGCATCGCCCCGGAACGACGACACTAAGGCGTGCGTCGAAACCTCAAATACGCCGCCTTGCGCCCCTCGCGCTCGGCCTTGGCGCCGTAGCGCGTCATCGTGTAGTTCGGCCACGGCCGTTGCCAGTCGATCGCGCGCTCGGCGAGCCAGGCGAAGTCAGGCGAGCGCATCAGATGCGCCAGCGTCCAGGCGCAGTAGTCGTCGATATCGCTGACGAAGCGGAATTCGCCGCCCGGCGGCAGCAGCCGTGTCATGGCAGTGACCGTAGCATCCTGCACGAAGCGCCGCTTCCAGTGCCGCCGCTTCGGCCAGGGATCGGGATGAATCAGGTCGATGCGCGCAAGCGAGCGCGTCGGCGCCCAGGCCAGCAGTTCGGCCGCGTCGCCGGCGAACAGGCGGATATTGCCGATATTGAGCGCCTCGATCTGGGTCAGGATCTTCGCCATGCCGTTGACATAGGGCTCGCAGCCGATGAAGCCGGTGGTCGGAAAGGCCTGCGCCTCCGCGATCAAATGCTCGCCGCCGCCGAAGCCGATTTCGAGCCTGACATTCTCGGTGCCGTCATCGAACAACTCGGTCAGCGCCTCGGGCGCGGACGTCGAGATGTCGACGGCCAGATGCGGCAGCAGAGTGTCGATCAGGTCGGCCTGATGCGGGCGCAGCTTGTGGCCCTTGCGCCGCCCGAAGAACGAGCCGCGCGCATGCGCCATCGCGCCGTCGTCGGAGGAATCGCGATCGCCGCGGTCGCCTGGAGCCGGTGTCATCGCAGCGTTTGATAGAGACGGTGGAGCAGCCGCGCGCGCGGCTCGATCGACGAGATGTAGAGCTGCTCGTAATGGGTATGCGCGCCCTCGCCGTCGACGCCGAGGCCGTCGAGGGTCGCGGTGTGCGGGGCGGTGAAATTGCCGTCGGAGCCGCCGCCGGTGAACACATCCGCCAGCTCGAAGCCGAGCTCGGCGGCCAGCCCCTTGGCGTGCTCGTAGAGCGCGGCGCCGGCGTTGCTTTTCTCATATGGCGGACGGTTCAATTCACCCGATATCTTCACGCTGACGCCCTCGGTGCGTGAGGTGATTCCGAGGATCTTCGGCACCAGCTCGTCGGCGTCGGCCATCGTCGGCACGCGCATGTCGACTTCCGCATAGGCCTCTTCGGCGATCACGTTCGGCTTGGTGCCGCCGCGGACGACGCCGACATTGACGGTGACGCCGCGCTTGAGATCGTTCATCGCCTCCAGCGCCTGGATCACATTGCCGAGTTCCCGGATCGCGCTGCGGCCGTCCTCGGGGCGCGTGCCGGCATGGGCCGGCGCGCCCTTGATGAACACGTCGAACCGCGCGACGCCCTTGCGTCCGGTGACGATCTTGCCGCCATCGCGCGCCGGTTCGGTCACCAGCACGTATTTGGCCTTGCGGCCCTCGGCCTCGATCAGCGCCCGCGAGGTCGGGCTGCCGATCTCCTCGTCCGAGACGTAGAGCTGGGTGATGCCGAGCGGCGGGCGCGAGCCGTCGGCGCAGACTTGCCTGAACGCATGATAGGCGAGATAGGCGCCGCCCTTCATGTCGTAGATACCGGGGCCGAACGCGCTGTCGCCGTCGACCCTGAATGGTAACCGTTCGATGAATCCCATCGGATGGACTGTGTCGAGATGGCTCAGCACCAGGATGCCCGGCGCGTCCTGGCCCCAGGACGAGCGCGTCACCAGGTGATCGCCGCAGCCGTCGCGTCCCGCGATGCGCTCCACCGTGGCCGGCAGGTCGCGATAGCCCGACGCGACGAGATCAGCCAGCTTGTTGACCTGGTCGGGCCGCTCCGTCGGAGATTCGATCTCGACCCAGCGGCGGATGCCGTCGAGAATTGCGGCGGTTTCGAACGGGTTGCTGGACATGCTGTTGTCGTCGCCTGTGAATTCGCTTTGTCATTGCGCGCACGCGCCAAAGCATGATCCGAAATCATGCTCAAACGAGGCGCTAAAGCGCGACGATGCTCAAGCTGAACTCATCGCGTTAGCGTACGCCGGAATGGCATATTCCAGATTTGACGATCGCTCAAACGGATATGGCTGAATCAGACCTGCTCGGCCGCCTCGCGCGCCGCGATCTGCTCGACCAGTTCAACGATGCTGCGGCGGAGCTTGGCGTCCGCAATCCGCGTGAAGGCGCGGGTCAGGGCCAGGCCCTCGGCGGTTGCCAGAAAATCGGAGACATAGGTCGGCGAGGCGCCCTCGCTGAAGCCGTCGGCGGTCTTGACCCCACTCGGGCCGCCGTCGAACAGGAAAGAAACCGGCACCTGCAGGATTTCGGAGATCTGCTGCAGCCGGCTGGCGCCGACGCGGTTGGTGCCCTTCTCGTATTTTTGCACCTGCTGGAACGTCAGGCCTAACGCCTCGCCCAGTTTCTCCTGGCTCATGCCGAGCATGATGCGTCGCATTCGGACGCGGCTGCCGACATATTTGTCAACAGGATTGGGCGCTTTGGTGGACATCTCCAACTCTCCTAAGGGATTGCGCGCCCGTGGATGAGGCAAGTTGGAAGTGGAGTATGCCTCAGGCGCCGGTGCCGTCAAATCCTGCAAGGAGGATCGGGACGAAATGCGGACAATTTGCGCAAAGGGGCTGACTTGGCTTGTGATTTCGCGTGGACCCGTACAATGCGAAGTGCACGGTCGATCTGTCAACTGGTGGAATCATACTGAGGTAAATTTCGACGTTTTTTCGGGTTCGCGACAACCGGCGATATGCGGTCGTCAGGGTTTTCGCCTCACAAACCGCCGCCGCAACACGAACGCCAGGGCTGTGATCACAATCACAGCGGCGGGGATGTTCCCGACACGCGCATAGATCGTCGGCGCGATGGCCGCCGGCAGGCCGGCATCGAGCACGCCTTCGATGCCGAGCCCGAGTTGTGCAACGATCCGGCCGACGGGGTCGATGACGGCCGAGATGCCCGTATTTGCGGCGCGGACCATCGGCAGGCCTTCCTCGATGGTGCGCAGCCGGGCCTGTTGCAGGTGCTGGTAAGGGCCGGTCGAGATTCCGAACCATCCGTCATTGGTGACATTGACGATCCAGCCGGGACGGTCGTCGCGGCTTACGACATTGCCGGGAAAGATCGCCTCGTAGCAGATCAGGGGCAGGGCGCGCGGTGCATTCGGAATATCGAGCGTACGGCGGATCGTGCCCGGAATGTAGCCGCCCTGCACCTTGGTGAGCTGCACGAAGCCGACCTTCTCCATCCAGTCCTGGAACGGCAGATATTCTCCGAACGGGACAAGATGCAGCTTGTCGTAGACCGCGAGCACGCTGCCGTCATGGTCGATGACGTAGATGGAATTATAGGCGCGCGTCACGCGGACGCCGGGCGGCAGATCGGGCGCGCGCACCGAACCGGTGATCAGTACGGTTCCCTTCGGTAGCAGGTCGGCGATCTGCGCCATCGCGTCGGCTTCCTTGGTCAGGAAGAACGGAAACGCGGATTCCGGCCAGATCAGGATGGTGGCATCCTTCACGCCGGTGGCGTGCGGCCCGGAGGCGCGATCCGACAAAGTGAGATATTTCTGCATCACCGCCGCCTTGGCGGAGTAGTTGAACTTGGCGTCCTGCTGCAAATCGGGCTGCATGAGGCGCAGCTTGACGCCGTCGACCATCCTGGTCGGCTGCTGCGCGAGGCGGACCACGCCGAACGCCAGCATCGCTGCCAGCACCAGCACCGCCGCCACCGGCGCGCGCCACGGCTTGCGGCCGCGCGAGGCGCCGTCGATCAACACGGCCGGGCTTGCGAAGATCGCGACGGCCAGGAACGTCATGCCCCACAGCCCGATCAGCGACGCGGTCTGGGCCAGCGCAAGCGGCTCGGTCAGTGCGTAGCCGAACGCATTCCACGGAAAGCCGCTGAGGAGATGGCCGCGCAGCCATTCCGAAATCGTCAGGCTGACCGCGAGCGCCAGCACGCGCGAGGCGTCGCGCGGCCAGATCAGCCGCGCCAGCGCGAAGCCGAACGCAGTGAACAAAGCGAGATAGGCAGGCAGGCCGAGCACCGCGAACGGCGTCAGCCAGGCGAAGGTGTCCGCATCGACGAAGAAGGCGTAGCCGATCCAGTACAGGCCCGGCACGAAATAGCCGAGGCCGAACCAGAACCCGGACAGCGCCGCGGCGGGCAGACCGCGCCAGCGGCCGGCCGCACTGCCGTCGATCAGCCAGACCGCGATGGAAAAGGTGAGAAACAGAACCGGCCAGGCGTTGAACGGCGCCATCGCCAGCGAAGACAGCGCGCCGGCCGTGAGCGCGAGGACGGCGCGTTTCCATCCCCAGGTCAGGATGATTGCAAGGCCGATCGATCGGAGCTTGTCGGACAGCCTCACTGCGGACCGGCTCCCTCGCCGGGCGGCGGCATGTTGTCGTTCGCCTGCGGGTTTCCGGAGTCCGGCGCCTGTTCGCGGCGCCGCTCGCGCTCCTTGCGCGGCGTCGGCCGTTCCTTGCGCGCGGTGATGCGCACGCGCTTGACCCGCCGCGGATCGGCGTCGAGCACCTCGACTTCGTAATTGCCGGGTCCCGAAATCACCTCGCCGCGCACCGGCAGGCGCCCGACGAACGATACGAGGTAGCCGCCGAGCGTCTCGACCTCCTCGCCGGCGTCGCCGATCACGAAGTCCTCGCCGATCACCGAGCGGACATCGTCGAGGCTGGCGCGCGCATCGGCGATGAAGGAGTTGTCCGGCTGGCGAACGATGGACGGCGGCTCGTCGGAATCGTGTTCGTCGTCGATCTCGCCGACGATCTGCTCGACGATATCCTCGATCGACACCAGCCCGTCGGTGCCGCCATATTCGTCGACCACCAGCGCGAGATGGATCCGCGAGGCCTGCATCTGCGCCAGCAGGTCAATCGCGCGCATCGATGGCGGGATATAGAGCAGCTTGCGGATGATATTGGCTTCCGACAGCGGCAGTGCGAGATCGACGCTGCGCAGATCGAGCCCGGCCGGGAACGGCTTCTTGCGCTTCGTCTTGGTCGCGTCGGTGACGCGGGCCTTCGCGGTCATGAAGGCGAGCAGGTCGCGGATGTGCACCATGCCCTCGGGGTCGTCGAGGGTTTCGTTGTAGACGACGAGCCGCGAATGCGCCGCGCTCTCGAACAGGCTCATCAATTCGCCGAGCGGAATGTCGCGCTTGACCGCGACGATGTCGGCGCGGTGCACCATGACGTCGGCGATCCGCCGCTCGTTCAGCGACAGGATGTTGCGCAGCATGGTGCGCTCGATCGCCGAGAAGCCGACATCGTCGGGCGTCGAGGCGTCGAGCACCACCTGTAGGTCGTCGCGCACCGAGCCGGCCTTCCAGCCGAACAACGTGCGGATCGCGCGCACCAGCCAGCCCTCGGCCGCCGGGCGCTGCACCTCGCCCTCGTGCACCACGGCGGGCAGGTTGCTCACGTTGCGCGGGTTGTCGTGGGTCGGTTCGGAATCCGGCATGTCAGGCGATCCGATCCGCATAGGGGTCGGGAATGCCGAGGGAAGAGAGGATCTCGCGCTCGAGCGCCTCCATGTCCTCGGCATCGTCGTCGTTCTCGTGGTCGTAACCGATCAGGTGCAGGAAGCCATGCACCGCGAGATGGCTCAAATGGTGGTCGAACGGTTTCTGCTCTTCATCGGCTTCCCGCCGCGTCGTCTCATAGGCGATCGCGATATCGCCGAGCATGCGTGGGGCATCGTCGGGTCCGCCGGCGCCTTCTGGCTGCAGCGCCGGAAACGACAGCACATTGGTCGGCTTGTCGATGCTGCGCCAGTTGGCGTTCAGGGTGCGGATACCGGCGTCGTCGGTCAGCATCACCGCAAGCTCGGCATCGGCGACACCGGCATCGGCGATTTCGGCGGCAGCCTCGATGGCGCGATGGATCACCGCGTCGGCATTGGGCTCGGCCTGCCAGCATTCGGCGGTGACGAGAACCTCGGTTGCAGGAAAAGCAGACACGTTGGTTTCAAAATCTGCGTTATGGCCGGATCTCGCACCGTGCGGGCTCGCGGCCGAAGCTATTGGTCTCAAGATCTGGCGTTTGCCGGCTTTTGCGGCAATCCCTCATAGGCGGCCACGATGCGCGCCACCAACTCATGGCGGATGACGTCCTCGGCCTTGAAATGCACCTGCGCGATGCCCTCGACGCCGTCGAGCAGCTTCACGGCTTCCGTGAGCCCCGAGGCCTGGCCGTGCGGCAGGTCGATCTGCGACGGGTCGCCGGTGACGATCATCCGGCTGTTCTCGCCGAGACGCGTCAAAAACATCTTCATCTGCATCGTCGTGGTGTTCTGCGCCTCGTCGAGGATGATGGCGGCATTGGTCAGGGTGCGGCCGCGCATGAAGGCGAGCGGAGCGATCTCGATCTCGTTGCCCTGCAGCGCGCGCTCGACGACGCGGGCGTCCATCAGATCGTACAGCGCGTCATAGATCGGGCGCAGATACGGATCGACCTTCTCCTTGAGGTCGCCGGGCAGGAAGCCGAGCCGCTCGCCGGCTTCCACCGCGGGCCGCGTCAGGATGATGCGATCGACCTCCTTGCGCTCGAACAACTGCGCGGCATGGGCGACCGCGAGCCAGGTCTTGCCGGTGCCGGCCGGGCCGATGCCGAACACCAGCTCATGCCGCTTCAGCGCGCGGATGTAGGAATCCTGCGCCGCGGTGCGGGCGCGCACCGGACGCTTGCGCAGATTGATGGTCTCGAAGGTCGGCTTGGCGGTCTTGTTGTCGAATTCGAACAGCGAGCCCTGCGCGATCACGGCGCGGATCGCGCCTTCGACCTCGCCCTGGTCGAGGTCGTGTCCCTCGACGGCCTGCGCGTAGAGCGTCTCCAGCACGCGCCGCGCCGCGTCGCAGCCGTCGCGGGAGCCTGCGATGGTCAGATGATTGCCGCGGGAATCGACCACGACGCCGAGCCGCCGCTCGATCAGCGCCAGATTTTGTCCGTAGGGGCCGACCAGCGCGGATGCCGCGCGGTTGTCGTCGAAATCGATGACGACCTGAGTTTCAGGGGGCCGGGTCTCAGGTGGCATTTGCATGTCGCGGTCAGGTTTGCGGCTGGGAGCGAGCGAAGACGAATCCGATGCGCTTTTGGGCAAGGATTTCAGGCTCCAATGGTCTGCGAAATGAGGCCGGGCGCGGGTCGCGGCGCGAGCTCGCCGATCAGGCTGTAGCGCTCGAGGCTGTCGATCCTCACCGGGAGGACCTGGCCGATGATGTCGGGCGACGCCATCACATGGGCGGGCTGCAGATAGGCGGTGCGGCCGACGATCTGGCCCGGATTGCGCGCGGCGCGCTCGAACAGCACATCGACCGTTGTGCCAATCGCAGCCCGGTTGAAGGCCGATTGCTGGCTGTCGATCAATTCCTGAAGCCGCCCCAAGCGCTCGTCCATCTCGGCTGCTGACACTGTCTCCCGCATCTCCGCCGCCGGCGTGCCCGGCCGTGGCGAATACTTGAATGAATACGCCGCAGCGTATCCGATTTGCGTGACAAGCGCGAGGGTGGCGGAAAATTCTTCCGCGGTCTCTCCTGGGAAGCCCACGATAAAATCTGATGAAAAAGCAATATCTTGCCGTGCGGCGCGGAACCGGTCGATGACGCGCCGGTAGTCATCGGCGGTATGTTTGCGGTTCATGGCGGCAAGGATCCGGTCCGACCCCGATTGCACCGGCAGGTGCACGAACGGCATCAGTTCGGGCAAATCGCGATGCGCCGCGATCAGGGCGTCGTCGACGTCGCGCGGATGGCTGGTGGAGTAACGCAGCCGCGTGACGCCTGGGATTGCGGCGAGCCGTTGCAACAATTTGCCGAGCGGCCAGACGCGGCCGTCGGGGCCTTCGCCGTGATAGGCGTTGACGTTCTGTCCGATCAGCGTGAATTCGCGCACGCCATTGTCGGCGAGCTGCTTCACATCGTCGATGATCCTGGCGACCGGACGCGAGACTTCCGCGCCGCGGGTGTAGGGCACCACGCAGAAGGTGCAGAACTTGTCGCAGCCTTCCTGCACCGTGACGAAGGCGGAGATGCCGCGGGCGCGGATCGCATCCGGCTTCGGCTGCGGCAGGAAGCCGAACTTGTCCTCGACCGGGAATTCCGTTTCCAGCGCGCGGCCGTTTTGTTTGGCGCGCTTCAAGAGCTCGGGCAGATGATGATAGCTCTGCGGCCCGACCACGATGTCGACGGTCGGCGCGCGATGGATGATCTCGGCGCCTTCGGCCTGCGCGACGCAGCCGGCGACCGCGATCTTCATCTCGCGGCCCGCCCGCGCGGCCTCGTCCTTGGCGACGCGCAGCCGCCCGAGCTCGGAATAGACTTTCTCCGATGCCTTCTCGCGGATGTGGCAGGTGTTGAGGATCACGAGGTCGGCGTCTTCGGCGCTCGCGGTCTCGACAAAGCCCTCGCTGGCCAGCGTGTCCGCCATGCGTTGCGCATCGTAGACATTCATCTGGCAGCCATAGGACTTGATGTGCAGCTTGCGCGGCGTCGTCATGGAACCCTGAGAGCGAAAAATGGAAACGGCGCCATCGGGGCGCCGAGGCTGAAATATAGCTTAAACCGGGGAAAATCCAGCCGTCCCGCCGGTCATTCCGGGATGGTCCGAAGGACCAGACCCGGAATCTCGAGATTCCGGGTTCGATGCTGACGCATCGCCCCGGAATGACCCTCCAGGGATCAGCCGGCGAGCGCTCTGGTACCCACCCGCGCGATCAAATCGGGCAATTTCCGCATATCGGCGAAGGTGACGGCCGCACCGGCCCGGCGCAGCATGTCCTCGTGTTCCGCAGTGCAATGGCTGCCGCCGTAAAAACCGAGCACGGTCATCCCGGCGGCACGGGCGCCGGTGACGCCGGCCACGCTGTCCTCGATCACGACGCAACGCGCAGGGGTCACGCCCATCTGCGTGGCCGCGAACAGGAAGAGATCGGGCGCCGGCTTGCCGCGCTTGACCTGCGTGGCGGAGAAAATATGCGGCGCGAGCTGGTCGTAGAGCCCGGCGCAGGTCAGGCCGTGATGGATCTTTTCCGGCGTGCCGCTCGACGCCACGCATTTCGGTAAGCCGAGCGCGGCGATCGCCTCGCCGACATGCGCGATGGCGCTGAGATCGTCGGCATAGAAGCTCAGCGTCGCGTGCTTGACCTCGGCCTCGAAGGTCTCGGGCAGCGCGCGGCCGATCTCGCTCTCGACGATCCGCCGCGCCTCGCGATCGGACACGCCGAGGAAGCGCTTCAGCACGCCGTTAGGCGTAATCGGAAAGCCATGCCGCGTCAGCGCTTCCGCATGCGCGCGACAGGAGATCACCTCGCTGTCGACCAGCACGCCGTCGCAATCGAAGATGACGAGATCGAATGTCATGGTCGGGTGACGCGTTCCCGCACGCGCCTAGGACTTGCTGTCTTCGTCGAGCGGGACGCAATACAGCTCGAGACGATGATCGACCAGCTTGTAGCCGAGCTTGCGCGCGATCTCGGCCTGCAGCTTCTCGATCTCCTCGGAGGTGAACTCGATCACCTTGCCGTCGCGCAGATTGATCAGATGGTCGTGATGGCTTTCGGGCATCTGCTCGTAGCGCGCGCGGCCCTCGCGGAAGTCGTGGCGCTCGATGATGCCGGCATCCTCGAACAACTTGACGGTGCGATAGACGGTCGAGATCGAGATCTTGTCGTCGACGGCCACGCAGCGGCGGTAGAGCTCCTCGACGTCGGGGTGATCCATGGCCTCCGCCAGCACGCGTGCGATCACGCGGCGCTGTTCGGTCATGCGCATGCCGGTCGCGGCGCAGCGCGCCTCGATGCCGGTATTCTTCTGCGCAGGCGTGATTTTCACCGTCGTCATGGGTCCTTGGCGGGTCCTTGGCCAGTCCTTGTGCCTTGGATGGCGGAGCAGGGCGCTGTTCTGCCATCGCGCCGATGTTACGACAAGTCGCGGCGCATCAGAAGCGCGTTCAAATGTTCCCCGCCGGGCTGCTTGTAGTAGCGTTCGCGGCGGCCGATCACGCCGAATCCGGCCCTTTCATAGAGCCGTCGCGCCGGCTGATTGTTCTCTTCCACCTCGAGGAAGATGGTGCGGATGCCGCGGCCGGCAAGATGGCCGAGATGGGTCAGCAGCAGGTCGCGCGACAGCCCGCGGCCGCGCTGATTGGAATCGATCGCAATCGACAGGATTTCGGCTTCGTCCGCCGCCATCCGCGAGACGGCAAAGCCGATCACCTTGCGTCCCTGCCGCAGCCGGTGCACCAGCGTGTTGCGCTCGGTCAGCATCGCCTCGAATTCGCCCTCGCCCCAGCCGCGATGAAACGACGCGCCGTGCAATTGCGCGAGCCGCGCCGCATCGCGCAGCGATGCGGGCTCGATCGCGGGCGGAGCGCCGCCCCACCATCGTGACAGCCAGCCGATCATGTCGATCGCGGCGTGCTGATTTCGAGCCGGTCCTTCGGCGGCTTGGCGTCGGGCGCACGCAGATAGAACGGCCGCGGCGGCGCGGTCTCAGGATCCACGGCCGCGCCGATCCAGGCGACCCAGTTAATATCGGGCGCGGGCTGCCGGTCGACCTTGACCGGCGGTGCGGCGTCGGCGGGCCAGCGCTCGGCGAGGATATTGGCGGCGTTGCCGACCAGATGCAGCGCGCCGTGTTGGGAGGCCTCGAGCGCTTCCGCGATCGGCGCCACCTTCGGCTTGATGATCGGGCTGCCGTCGCCGCCGACCAGCTGGAAATAGACGTGATCATGCCGCGCATCGATCGCCGACAGGATCGCAGACGCGCCGTTCTCGGCGACCACAGGCGCGGCGTAGGCGGCGAGCGTCGACAGCCCGACCACCGGCTTTTCCGCGGCCAGCGCCAGGCCGCGCGCCGCCGAGAGGCCGACGCGCAGGCCGGTGAAACTGCCGGGGCCGGTGGTGACGGCGATGCGGTCGAGCCCGGCAAAGCCGATGCCGCTCTCTTTCATCACCCGGGCGATCAGCGGCATCAGCGCCTCGGCATGGCCGCGCTGCATCGCCTGCGATTCAATGGCGATTGTATTGCCGGAGGTGGTGTCGAGCACCGCCGCGGAGCAGGCGTCGAGCGCCGTATCGATGGCGAGAATCATCATGGGAGGGCGAATAGCGAATAGGGAATGGCGAACAGAGGTCCAGCGGAGAATGCTATTCGCGATTCGCCACTCGCCATTCGCCGCTCCATCACATCGGCCGGACTTCCTGCACGTCGGGCACGAAGTGCCGGAGCAGGTTCTGGATGCCGTGTTGCAGGGTTGCGGTCGACGACGGGCAGCCGGCGCAGGAGCCCTTCATGTTGAGATAGACGATGCCGTCCTTGAAGCCGCGGAAGGTGATGTCGCCGCCGTCATTGGCGACCGCGGGACGCACGCGGGTCTCGATCAGGTCCTTGATCTGCTCGACCGTCTCGGCGTCGGCCTCGTCGAAGAACTCGTCTTCCTCATCGCGCGCGTCGTCGCTGGCCGCGGTGCCGTCGGCGAGCAGCGGCGCGCCGGACATGTAGTGCTCCATGATCGCGCCGAGGATCGCGGGCTTGAGGTGCTGCCAGTCGCCGTCGGCCTTGGTCACGGTGATGAAGTCGCCGCCGTAGAACACGCCGGTGACGCCGGATACGGCGAACAGCCGTTCGGCGAGCGGCGAGCGCGCGGCGGATTCGGGCGAAGAGAATTCCATGGTGCCGCTGTCGAGCACCATGCGGCCCGGGATGAATTTCAGCGTGGCGGGATTGGGCGTGGCTTCGGTCTGAATGAACATTTGCTGTCTCCGGCGTCGCCGGTTCAAGGCCGGCGCGTTGGGTTCCATTATAGCGTTTTCGAGCGAAGTGACACCGGTTCGCGAAGAAAACGCGTCAAATCAAGGAGTCAGATGGCAACTAAAAAGCCCGCGATCAAGCCGCAAAACCGCGGTTCCAGGCGCATACCCATGCCCGGAAGCGGGTCCGGGGCCGGTAACGGGCTAGGACAGGGCGTCGATCTCGGCGTCGGTCAGGCCGCCCGGCACGATGCTAACCGGGATCGGGAATGCCCCCATGGTCTTGGCCATGGTGGTGATGATCGGCCCGGGCCCCTCGGCGCCCGGATTGGCGGCCAGCACCAGCGCTGCGATATCGACGTCCTTGTCGATCACGTCGAGGATCTGCTCGATCGGGTCGCCCTCGCGAATCACCCGCTCCGGGGTGATCGCGGCGATGCCGTTGGCGCGGCCCGCGGCGCGGTCGAGCGCCTCGTTGGCGGCTTCCTCGGCCTCTGCGCGCATGATGTCAGCGACCCCGAGCCATTGCTGGTTCTGGTCCTCGGTCTCGATCACCCGCAGCATCACGACGCCGCCGCCGACCCGGATCGCCCACCGGCTGGCGTAATAGACCGCGCGGTCCCATTCCGCCGTGTCGTCAACGATGACGAGGCATTTCGGCTTGTGACCTGACTCGTAGCTTCGTCGCTGGGTGGTCATGCATGTCCCGGTGCTGAACCAAACCAACCCATGGTGCCATACTCCCTCGCCGTTTGGGAGAGGGAGCGCGCAGTTCCTGCCTTGCGTGTCAGCGCGGACGGATGAAGCCGACGATGTCCTTGGTGATGCGCATGGTCTCGTCGGCGATGCCGCGGGCGCGGTTGGCGCCGTCGGCGAGGACCGCGTCGACATGGCCGGGATCGGCGACCAGCTTCTTCATCTCGGAGGCGATCGGCGCCAGTTTTGCGACGCAAACCTCGACCAGCGCGTTCTTGAAGCTGGAGAACTGCCCGCCGCCGAACTGCGTCAGCACCTCCTGCTTGGAGATGCCGGCCAGCGCCGCGTAGATGCCGACCAGATTGTCGGCCTCGGGACGCGTCTCCAGGCCCTTTTCCTCCGACGGCAGCGGCTCCGGATCGGTCTTCGCCTTGCGGATCTTCTGCGCGATGGTGTCGGCGTCGTCGGTGAGGTTGATGCGCGAATTGTCCGACGCATCCGACTTCGACATCTTCTTGGTGCCGTCGCGCAGGCTCATCACCCGCGTCGCGGGTCCCGTGATCAGCGGCTCGGGCTGCGGGAAGAACAGGCCGTCGGCGAAACCGTGACCACGAACTGAATCGCCGAAATCGTTGTTGAACTTCTGCGCGATGTCGCGGGACAGCTCCAGGTGCTGCTTCTGGTCCTCGCCGACCGGCACATGGGTCGCGCGGTAGAGCAGGATGTCGGCGGCCATCAGCACCGGATAGTCGTAGAGGCCGACCGAGGCGTTCTCACGGTCCTTGCCGGCCTTCTCCTTGAACTGCGTCATGCGGTTCAGCCAGCCGATCCGCGCGACGCAGTTGAAGATCCAGGTCAGCTCGGCATGGCCGGCGATCTGGCTCTGGTTGAACACGATGTGCTTCTTGGCATCGATGCCCGCGGCGATGAAGGCCGCGGTGACCTCGCGGGTGTTGCGGGCGAGCTCGGCCGGGCCGCCCCAGACCTCGACGCCCTGCGTGATCGCATGCATGTCGACGACGCAATAGATGCAGTTGTGAGTCTGCTGCATCTTCACGAAGTTGACGATAGCGCCGAGGTAGTTGCCGAGGTGCAGATTGCCCGTCGGCTGGACGCCTGAGAAAACCCGTTCAACGAACGCCATGGTCTAATTCCCGGAAATGGCTAGTTTTGCCGCGTCGTTTGCCACTTAAGCTCCGCGCGCGCAAGTCAGGCGGGGCGCCTTTGCCTGACGGCGTTAACCGCCTCGCGCCAGCCGGTGACGCCGAAAAGCTGCAAGAACAGCCCGTAACCGGCGATACCTGAGGCGATCAGCATGAGCAGGGAGGCTGCCTGCACGAAACCGTGGCTGCCGGCTGACGGCAGCGCGCCCTGCGCGAGCCAGAGCAGGGCGCCCATCGCGAGCGCCGCGGCCAGGATGCGCGGCAGCCGGCGGCGCGCATCGGCATCGATCGAGAAGCCGAAGGTCGCGGCCCCCTTGCGGATCAGTGCCAGTGCGTTGCTCCAGGCGCCGAGCGCGATGCCTGCGGCAATTCCGCTCGCACCGAAGATCTGGCCGAGCAGGAAGGCCGCCGCGATCGCCACCACGACCGCTTTCAGCGTCGCGAGCAGCGGCGTCAGCGTGTCCTCGCGCGCAAAGAATGCCGGCGACAGCGCCTTCACCAGCACATGCGCCGGCAAGGCCAGCGTCAGCCAGGTCAAGGCTTGCGCGGTTGCCGCGCTATCCTGGGCGGTGAACGCGCCGTGCTCGAACAGCATCCGCACGATCGGCTCGCTCAGCACCATCAGGCCGAGCGTCGCCGGCAGCGCCAGCCCGACCGCCAGCTCGAGGGCACGCGATTCCGCATGCGCGATCGCGCTGGATTCGCCGCTGCGCACGGCGCGCGTCATCTCCGGGATCAGCACGGTGCCCATGGCGACGCCGACAATGCCGAGCGGCAGCTCGAGCAGGCGGTTGGCGAAATAGAGCCAGGACACCGCCGATGGCGAGGTCGATGCGATCACCGCGCCTGCCACCATCAGCCATTGCGGCGCGCTGCTCGCGACCATGCCCGGGACCGCGCGGCCGAGAAAGCGGCGCATGTCAGGATCGAAGGACACGCTGAGCGGCGAAGCGAGTTTCGCGCCGCGCAGCGCCAGCATCGACAGTTGCAGGAAGCCGGCGATGCCGATCGTCGCCGCCATGACAATCGCCGCCTGCGCCGGCTCCTGCTGCCGCACCAGCAGCACGGCCATCACTGATATCAGCGCGATGTTGAACAACAGCGGCGAGAACGCGGTCAGCGCAAAGCGCCCCTGGGCGCTGAGCAGCGCCATCATCACGGTGACCGGACCGGCGAAGGCGAGATAGGGCAGCATCAGCCGTGCGTAGTCGACGGCGAATTGCAGCGTGTCGCGGCCGACGAACCCCGGCGCGATCGCCGCGATCACCAGCGGCATCAGCACGCCGATGACGAGCGCGGCCGCGATCACGGCGGCGCTGATGGTGCCGAGCACGCGGCCGGCAAAGGCGGTTGCCGCGTCCAAGCCGCCGGCATCGCGCGCCTTCAGCCAGGCCGGCACCAAAGCGGCATTCAGTCCACCCTCGGCCAGCAGCCGTCTCACCACATTCACGAGCTGAAACGCCGCCAGGAACGCATCCGCCACCGGCCCTGCACCCAGCAGCGCCGCGATCACGGAATCGCGCACGAAGCCGAGCAGTCGCGAGGCCAGCGTTCCCGAGGAGACCGTGAGGAAGGAGCGGAACATGGGGTCTGTATAGCAGTAGCGCGCTTTGCTGCCAGCGCCACTCCGTCAGCCCCGTCATCCTGAGGTGCGAGCGAAGCGAGCCTCGAAGGATGCATCGGCCACTAGTCGGGCCGTCCATCCTTCGAGGCTCGCCAAGAGGCTCGCACCTCAGGATGACGGGTTACAGGCGAGGGGATGACGGAACTAGCAGCAGCCCTTCCCTTGCTGCCCCGAGCCTGAACGTGATAGGCCGCCACTCTTGTTGGGTGGCGTTAACACAGGGCAGGTCTATGGCTGACGCAAAATACGACGTTCTTGGGATCGGCAACGCGATCTTCGACGTGCTGGTGCAGACCGACGAGGGGTTCCTTGCCCGTCACGGCATGACCAAGGGCTCGATGCAACTGATCGACGAGGTGCGCGCCACCGCGATCTACGGCGACATGGGCGTGGCGACCGAAATGTCGGGCGGCTCGGCTGCCAACACCATCGTCGGCGTCGGCAGTCTCGGCGCCCGCGCCGCCTATGTCGGCAAGGTCAAGGACGACCAGATCGGCAAGCTCTACGTCCACGACATCCGCGCCGCCGGCGTCGCCTTCGACACCGCGCCGGCCAAGACCGGCCCGGCCACCGGCTGCTCCTACATCCTGGTGACGCCGGACGGCGAGCGCACCATGAACACCTATCTCGGCGCCGCGCAGGACCTGACGCCGGACGATATCGATCCGGCCCAGATCGCGGCCGCCGGCATCATCTATCTCGAGGGCTATCTCTGGGATCCGAAGAACGCCAAGGATGCCTTCGTGAAGGCGGCGACCATCGCGCACGGCGCGGGCCGCCAGGTCGCGCTGACGCTGTCGGATTCGTTCTGCGTCGATCGCTACCGCGACGAATTCCTCGACCTGATGCGCAAGGGCATCGTGGATCTGGTGTTCGCCAACGAGTCCGAGCTGCACTCGCTGTACCAGACCTCGGATTTCGACACCGCGCTGAAGCAGTTCGGCAAGGACACCAAGCTCGGCGTCGTCACCCGCAGCGAGAAGGGCTGCGTCGTGATCTCCGGCGACAGCGTCGTCGCGGCGCCCGCCTCGCCGATCGACAGGCTGGTCGACACCACCGGCGCCGGCGACCTGTTCGCCGCCGGCTTCCTGGTCGGCCTCGTGCGCAATGTCGGCCATGAGAATGCCGGCCGGCTCGGCGCGCTCGCCGCCGCCGAGGTGATCCAGCACATCGGCGCCCGGCCGCTGGTGTCGCTGCAGGATCTGGCGAAGCGGCAGGGGCTGCTGGTTTAAGGCGTAGTCTTTCTTCGCCTCTCCCGCTTGCGGGGGAGGCCGACGCGCGAAGCGCGGCGGGTGGGGGCTCTCTCCACGGAATGACTCGCGGAGAAAGCCCCCACCCCGACCCTCCCCCGCAAGCGGGAGAGGGGGAAGAACGGCATCACGCCGTCTTCGCCGCCTTCAATCCCAGCCGCTGCTCCACCGCGTCGCGCATCACGAATTTCTGGATCTTGCCGGTCACCGTCATCGGGAATTCGTCGACGAACTCGACGTAGCGCGGGATCTTGTTGTGGGCGATCTGGCCATGGCAGAAGGCGCGGACCTCGTCGGCGGTGAGCGTTTCGCCCTGCCTGATCCTGACCCAGGCGCACAGCTCCTCGCCATAGCGCTCGTCGGCGACGCCGAAGATCTGCACGTCCTGGATCTTCGGATGGCGGTAGAGGAATTCCTCGATCTCCCTCGGATAGAGGTTCTCGCCGCCGCGGATCACCATGTCCTTGATGCGGCCGACGATGTTGCAGTAGCCCTCGTCGTCGATCACGGCGAGGTCGCCGGTGTGCATCCAGCCATTGGCGTCGAGCACGTCTGAGGTCTTTTCCTTCTCGTCCCAATAGCCGAGCATGATGCTGTAGCCGCGGGTGCAGAGCTCGCCGCGTTCGCCGCGCGGCACCACCTTGCCGTCGAGATCGACCACCTTGACCTCGACATGCGGATGGATGCGGCCGACGGTCGAGACGCGGCGCTCCAGCGGATCGTCGGTCGCGCTCTGAAAACTCACCGGGCTGGTCTCGGTCATGCCGTAGGCGATCGTCACCTCGCGCATGTTCATCTCGGTGTTGACGCGCTTCATCACCTCGATCGGGCAGGGCGCGCCGGCCATGATGCCGGTGCGCAGCGAGGATAGATCGAAGCGCGCGAAGTCGGGATGGTCGAGCTCGGCGATGAACATGGTCGGCACGCCGTACAAGGTCGTGCATCTCTCCTGCGCGACCGTGGTCAGCGTCGCCAGCGGATCAAAGCCTTCGCCGGGATAGACCATGGTGGTGCCGAGCGTGACCGAGGCGAGGTTGCCCATCACCATGCCGAAGCAGTGATAGAGCGGCACCGGGATGCAGATGCGGTCCTGCTCAGTCAGGCGCATGGCGCGGCCGGTGAAGTAGCCGTTGTTGAGGATGTTGTGATGGGTCAGCGTCACGCCCTTCGGCGAGCCGGTGGTGCCGCTGGTGAACTGGATGTTGACGGGATCGTCGAATTGCAGGCTCTCGCCGAGCGCCGCAAGCTGCTCGCGATGGCGCTCGCCGCCCATCTGCGCGACCGCATCGAACGGAATGGTGCCCGGCGCCGCCGGTCCGCCGATCTGGATCACGGCGCGCAATTGCGGCAGCCGCGCCGAGCGCAGATGGCCGGGCTCGGAGCTCGCAAGCTCGGGCAGCAGCGTGTTCAGCATCTCCATATAGGCCGAGGTCTTGAATGCGGTCGCCGTCACGATCGCGGCGCAGCCGACCTTGCCGAGCGCGAATTCGAGCTCGCTGAGGCGATAGGCCGGATTGATGGTGACGAGGATCAGTCCGGCTTTCGCGGCGGCGAATTGCGTCAGTGTCCATTCCGGCCGGTTCAGCGACCAGATGCCGATCCGCTCGCCGCGTTGCAGCCCGAGCGCGAGAAAGCCCGCCGCCAAGGCCTCGACGCGACAGGCGAATTCGTTCCAGGTCCAGCGCACGTTGTGGCTCGGCGAGACCAGCGCTTCGCGCTCGCCCCAGCGCGCCCGTGCACGGTCGAGGCTGCGGCCGATGGTTTCACCGAGCAGCGGCGCATCGGAAATGCCGCACACATAGCTGTCTGCCTTGCCGTCTCCCTTGGGTGTGGGTGCCAAGCTCGTCCTCCTCGTGGTCGTGTTCGCGTGGCCGCGCTTTTTTGCGCGATCTTAGTCGTTTGGCGCTGACGGGACAGGCCCGACCAATGGCCGGTACGAAAAATCCCTCCCCGTGAGGGGAGGGATTAAGGGCCGAAATGGAACAGCGGTCCCCGCTTCACCTCGCCCCGCCTGCGGGGAGAGGTCGGAACGCATCGCAAGATGCGTTCCGGGTGAGGGGGTACAGGTCTCACCGTGGTCAGAGCTCGCGGAAGCAGCCCCTCACCCCAACCCTCTCCCCGTAAGAACGGGGAGAGGGAGAGGATATTTTAAGCCGCCCGCTGCCCGCTGCCGGCGTCGAGCCCGGCATAGATGCCCTTCTCGAAGCCTGCGAAGGCTTCCAGGCTGTGCTTGTCGGCGAACGGCAACAGCTGCGTCAGGATCACGCCGCAGACGTCGCGCGACGGATCGATCCAGTAATAGGTGTTGGCAAGGCCCGCCCAGGCGAGGCTGCCGGCGCTGCGGCCTTCCGGCGTCTTGGCGGTGTTGATGAGGAAGCTCAGTCCCCACTTCTTGACGATGTCAGGATAGAGATCGACATCGTTGGTGTACACCGGCAAGGCCGTCGTCATCTTGCCGACGGTGAGCTCGCCGATGTGATTCTGCCCCATGGTCGCGACCGTCTCGGCCTTCAGCACCTGATTGCCGTTGCCTTTGCCCTTGTTGAGGATCATCTGGCAGAACTTGATGTAGTCGGCCGCCGTCGAATACAGGCCGCCGCCACCCATGTGGAATTCAGGATTCTGCTCGAGCTCGAACGGGATTGCCGCCAGCGTGCCGTCCTCGCCGCGGGCATGCATGCCGACCAGCCGCTTGCGCATGTTGTCGGAGATCTTGAACGCGGTGTCGCTCATGCCGAGCGGTGCGAACATGTTGTCGCGCAGATAGGCATCGAGCTTCTGGCCGGATGCGGCCTCCACCGCCTTGCCGACGAAGTCGATATTGGTGCCGTACTCCCAGCGCGTGCCGGGGTCGGTCATGATCGGTGTCTTCAGCGCGGCATTCAGGCAGGTGATGATGCCGGGCGTGCCGGTCTTTTCCAGATATTTGCCGAGATTGGCGTCCCACATGTCGTAGGCGAAGCCGGCGGTGTGGGTCATCAGCTGGCGCAGCGTGATCGGCTTTTTCGCCGGCCGCAGCTGCGGCTCGCCCTTGGCGTCGAAGCCGTCAAGCACCTGCACCGCGGCGAGATCGGGCAACAGCTTGCCGATCGGCTCATCGAGCGAGAGCTTGCCCTGCTCGACAAGCTGCATCGCGCCCGCCGAGGTCACCGCCTTGGTCATCGAGGCGATCCAGAACACGCTGTCCGCCGTCATGGGATCGCTCTTGGAGAGGTCGCGCTTGCCGAACGCGCCTTCGTAGATCACGTCCTTGCCGGTGGCCGCGATGGCGACCACGCCGGGAATTTCCTTTGCCTCGCTCTTCTGGCGCAATACCTGATCGATCTGGGCCTTGCTCTGCATTGGGGGCTTCCTCCGGTGGGGTTTATTGTTTTGAAGTGGGCGGATCATCCTCCCGCTTTTCCGCTCCCGCAAGGCGGGCGCGATGCGACGATGTCGCGATGTCGTGAAGGCCGGGCCGCTAGGAACGGCCTTGGTCGGGAGACGTTCACCACGCGCGCAGATTTTGCAGGGGACGCCGCGCAAGTCCCGGTGACCTCCGCAAGCGGCCACGGTAACGTGATCAAGGAATGATTTTCGTACCTGATTATTTGCATTAACGCATTCAGATCGCTGCACAAACGGTGCGGCGGATTGGACCGGATTTGACGAAAAGATTCGTCATTTCCCGCCTTGCGGGGGCGCAGCAATGATTTCGACATGGAGTGAATGGAAGCGCTATCCGCGGCCGGGCCGCGGCGAGAATATCGAGGCGCCGATCAGCCCAGGTCTCTACGAAGTCCGCTACGCAGGTACCGGCGCACTGCACTCGTTCGAGGCCGTCGAGAATGTCGCGCAGGCGCTGGCGCTGCTGCGGTCCGGCGCCAAATCTTGGTTCGGCCGCCGCGATGCGCGGACGCAGGCCGACCTCGAATACCGGACCTGCGCGACCTCGACCAAGGCGGACGCCAAGGCCGCGGCCGAGCGCATGATCGGCCGTCGTGAAACCTATATGTCCGGCGGCGCAGTCTGATCAGAGCCGTCATTCCGGGGCGATGCGCAGCATCGAACCCTCAGGTGCGCAACTGCGCACCGAGAATCTCGAGATTCCGGGTTCGACTCCTAGAGCCGCCCCGGAATGACAACCCTCCAACAATCGCGCCGCGTTTGCATCCAAGCAGGGTCGCGCCCGGCGCCGGTGCATCGCAGCGGCTTTCCGCTTATATAGGCGGCGAACACCCCCAAGAAATTCCAGAAATGACAGGAGTAACGCCATGACCCCGCCCGTTGCCGCACGCGCCACCCAATCCGCAGCATCCTCCCTGCAAAGCCGCCTGAAGGACCCCTCGCTGCTGCGCGACCGCTGCTACATCGATGGCGCCTGGGTCGGCACCCCCGAATTCGCCGTCAACAATCCGGCGACGGGCGTCGAGCTGATCAAGATCCCGCAGCTGAGCGCCGACGACGCGACCAAGGCCGTCGAGGCCGCCGAGCGCGCGTTTCCGGCCTGGGCCAAGCTGACCGCGAAACAGCGCTCCAACATCTTGCGCAAATGGTTCGATCTGATCATCGCCAACCGCGAGGACCTCGCGCTGATCCTGACCTCCGAGCAGGGCAAGCCGCTGGCGGAAGCGCTCGGCGAGGTCGATATCGGCGCCGCCTATGTCGAATTCTTCGCGGAAGAGGCGCGTCGCGTCTATGGCGAGACGATCCCGACGCAGCGTCCGGACGCGCGTCTGCTCGCGATCCGGCAGCCGATCGGTGTCTGCGGCGCCATCACCCCGTGGAATTTCCCGAACTCGATGATCACCCGCAAGGTCTCGCCGGCGCTGGCGGCCGGTTGCACCGTGGTGCTGAAGCCCGCCAACGAGACGCCGCTGTCGGCGCTCGCGCTCGTTGCGCTGGCCGAGAAGGCCGGCGTGCCGAAGGGCGTGTTCAACATCGTCACCGGGGATGCGCCGCCGATCGGCAAGGTGCTGTGCGAGCATCCGGCGGTGCGCTTCGTCGGCTTCACCGGCTCGACCGAGGTCGGCAAGATCCTGTACCGGCAGGCGTCGGTCGGCGTGAAGAAGCTCGGCCTCGAGCTCGGCGGCAACGCGCCGTTCGTGGTGTTCGACGATGCCGACATCGATGCCGCGGTCGAAGGCGCCATCGTCTCGAAGTATCGCAACATGGGCCAGACCTGCGTCTGCGCCAACCGTCTCTATGCCCAGGACAAGATCTACGACGCGTTCGTCACGAAGCTGTCGAAGAAGGTCGCGGAGATGAAGATCGGCGACGGCACGGAAGCTGGCGTGACGCAGGGGCCGCTGATCAACATGGAAGCGATCGAGAAGGTCGAGCGGCACATCGCCGACGCCGTGAAGGGCGGCGCCAAGATCGTGACCGGCGGCAAGCGCTCGTCGCTCGGCCGCAGCTTCTTCGAGCCGACGGTGCTTTCGGACGTGCGGCCGGACGCGCTGGTGTCGCACGAGGAAACCTTCGGCCCGCTCGCGCCGGTGATCCGCTTCAAGGACGAGGCCGACGTGATCGCGATGTGCAACGCCTCGCCATTCGGCCTCGCTTCCTACTTCTACTCGCGCGACATCGGCCGCGTCTGGCGCGTCGCCGAGGCGCTGGAGTCGGGCATGGTCGGCGTCAACTCCGGCCTGATCACGACCGAAGTAGCGCCGTTCGGCGGCGTCAAGGAATCGGGCCTCGGCCGCGAAGGCTCGCGCCACGGCATGGATGAATATGTCGAGATCAAATACGTGATGATGGCCGGCGTCTGATCGCCGGGCTGCGTGTCCCTTCGCCCCGGCGGGCGAGGGGACGCATGCCGGTGAATCCATCGGTCGTCGCTGTCGATCGCTCCGTCCGCCGGCATCCGCGGTCTGCGACGATTCACCGCGACGGTTGGATGCAGCGCGTCGATCGCGACGACGCTCGCATCAAGAATTCCTCTAACCTCGAAGGTGTCGATTAGAAGCAAGCCGCATGCGCGCAAACGCCGATTCAGCGAAAGAATAATCGAAACGCGGAATCTGCCGCATCGATGTCGCTTCATGCAGCAGGTGTTATCCCCGTTGCTTAGATGCGTTCTAGTTGGCCTCACAACGCATGCTGCTTATGCCCCGGTGGTCGCGCTCGAACCCTGATGATGTTCGAGGCGAAGCCACGAAGAATCCGGGGACCTCATGCTCGTCAGTTCAAACGCTCCACGCGCATTTCAATTCGCGTGCGCGTCTCTCCTCCTTTCCGCGGTCCCTTCGCTCGCCCAGTCGCTTGAGCAGTCACCCGCGAGCAGCGTTGCGCCGCTGCCTCCAGTCGTCGTCACCGCGCCACAGCATCGAGCCACGCCGGTTCGGAGGCCGTCGTCGTCGCGCTCAGTGCGCCCGTCGGCACCGCGTCAGGTGAGCAGGCGCGAGCACGCGCCGCAGGCTGCGGCCGCGCCGACGGCCGGCGCGCAGCAGGCGGCGTTGCCCGTGCCCTATATCGGCGGCCAGGTCGCGCGCGGCGGGCAACTCGGCCTGCTCGGCAACAAGGACTACATGGAGACCCCGTACAGTCTGACGAGCTACACCGAGAAGACGATCCGCGATCAGCAGGCAACCAGCGTTGCGGAAGTGCTGACCAATTCCGATCCGTCGGTGCGTGCTGCGATCGGCAGCAGCAACCGTTACGACGCGCTGACCATCCGCGGCTTCCGGGTCGAGAACAGCGAAATCGCCTTGAACGGACTCTACGGCCTCGTTCCGGCCTACCGCATCAATCCGGCTCCCATCGAGCGCATCGAGCTGCTCAAGGGGCCGGGTGCCTTTCTCAACGGAATGGCTCCGCAAGGCAGCATCGGTGGCACGGTCAATGTCGTGACGAAGCGGGCGGCGGAAGACATCACGCGCCTGACCGCCGGCTACATCTCGGATGGACGTTTTGGAACGGAGCTGGACCTCGCACGGCGCTATGGCGAACAGAAGGAATGGGGCGTTCGCTTCAACGGCGGGATCGACGGCGGCAACACCACGATCGATCGGCAGTCGGCGCGCAACGGCGTGGGCTCGCTCGGCGTCGACTATCATGGAGAGCGCTTTCGCTGGTCGGCGGACATCATCTCCCAGGACGACTGGATGAAGGCGGCCCAGCGCGGCTACACGCCCGTGCCCGGCATCGCAATGCCGAGCGCCCCCGATCCGCGCATCAATCTCGCGCAACCGTTTGACTATGCGCGGTCGCAGAGCCTGACCGGCTTGACCAGGGCCGAATACGATCTCAGCAACAGCGTCACCGTGTTTGGCGCTGTTGGCGCCAACCAATTCCGCTACGACAAGCAGGAAGACCCGGGCGCGACGATTCTCAATAGCGCGGGCGATGCGCGGGGCACGTCCCGATTCCAGACCGGCAAGTCGGAGGGCGCCTCAGGCGAGGCGGGTGTACGCGCGCGTTTCGACACGGGTCACATCGGCCACGAGGTCGTGGTCAGCGGCAGCGCGCAAAACCGGACGGACTGGCTCGGCCAGACCAACTACGCGGCCTACCTGACGAACATCTACAGACCGACCTTGCTGACGACCGCCGGCACGCCGGTATCGACATTCCAGGAGGGCAAGTCCGGCTTCCTCGGGCTGCGCAGCGTCGGTGTTGCCGACACCATCACGACGATGGGGGGCCTGTTGGAGGTGATCGTGGGCGCGCGCCAGCAGCAGGTGATCGCGAACAGCTTCAATCCGGTCAGCGGCCTGGAAACAACACACTACGACGATAGCGCGACGTCGCCTTCGATCGCCTTGGTGGTGAGGCCGATCAAGCAACTCTCGCTTTATGCCAATTACATCGAAGGCCTGACGCCGGGGCCGACGCCGCCCTCCGGCGCGGTGAATACCAATGCGGTGTTTGCGCCGTTCAAGACGCGACAAGTCGAGGTCGGCACCAAGCTCGATCTCGGAGGCTTCGGCGCGAGCCTTGCCGCGTTCCAGATCAGCCAACCGAGCGGGGTGATCGATCCCGTCACCAAGATCTACAGTCTGGATGGCGAGCAGAGAAACCGCGGTATCGAGCTCAATACATTCGGCGAGGTCACGCCCGGCGTCCGCGTTCTCGGTGGCGTGACCTGGCTCGATGCCCGGCTCACCCAAACGCAGGGCCACCTCTACGACGGCAATCACGCGATCGGCGCGCCCGACCTGCAGGGCAATCTCGGTGTCGAATGGGATACGCCCTTCGTGCCCGGCCTCACCGCGACGGCGCGTGCCATCTACACCAGCCGGGCCTATGTCAGCGCCGACAACGTCCAAAGCGTCCCCGCCTGGGCGACCTTCGACATCGGTGCGCGCTACGCGACAACCCTCGCGGGGCGTCCGACCACCTTCAGGGCGTCACTGACCAATCTGTTCGACAAGCACTACTGGATCGGCAATCCAACCGGCTATGTGATCAGCGGCATGCCGCGGACGCTGTGGCTTTCCATGACGGTGGATTTCTAGAGCGTTTTCGAGCGAAGTGGATACCGGTTCGCGTGAAGAAAACGCGTCAAAACAAGAATCTAGAGCCCCGTTCCGATTCCATCGGAACGGGAAAGCTCTAGCAGAAAAGCCGAGGGCCATCGCGCGCCGCACGCTGGTGTGCGGTGGCCGCTCAGACGTCGCGGCTGTGTTGCGAAAGATCCGTCGCCGATCCGGCGATTGCCTCACACGCCCTTGTCGTTCGGGTTGGCGACGGCGTCCTTCAGCGGCGCCGTCATCGGAAAATTCAGGTTCACGTTCTTCGGCGGGATCGGCCGCGTGAACCATTTTGCGTAGAGCTCCTGGAATTCGCCGTTCTTCATCATGGCGACCAGCGTCTTGTCGACCAGCGCCTTGAACTCCGGATCGCCCTTGCGGATGATCAGCCCGTAGGGTTCGGTGCGCAGGCTGTCGTCGATGATGCGCCAGTCCGCAGGGTTGCGGCTGCCGGCGATCAGGCTCGCCAGCAGAATGTCGTCCATCACGAAGGCTTCGCTCCGCCCGGTGGTCAGCGCGAGGAACGATGCGGCGTGGTCCGCCGTCAGGATGTTCTTGGTCTGAAAGTTCTTCTCCTGGGCCCGTGCGCTCAACAGTCCGATCGAGGTCGAGCCCGAGGTGAGCGAGACCGGCCGGCCGCCGAGATCCTCAAAGGTCTTGATTGGCGCGTCCTTCTGCACCACCGCGCGGATGCTCGACACGAAGATCGTGTTGCTGAAGGCGACGACCTTCTGCCGCTCCAGCGTGTTGGTGGCGGGACCGCAGACGATGTCGATGGTGCCGTTCTCGATCAGCGGGATCTGGGTGGAGAGCTGGATCGGCTGCAGCCTGGTCTGCAGCGCCGGCAGCTTGAGATCGGCCTTCACCGCATCGACGATCCGGGTGCAAAGGTCCATCGCAAAGCCGACCGGCTTCTGGTTGTCGTCGAGATAGGAGAACGGGACCGAGACGTCGCGGTGGCCGAGCCGGATTTCGCCGGCATCGCGGATCTTGGCCAGGGTGCCGCCGGACGATTGGGCCTGTGCCGGGGCGGATGTCGCCGCAAGAAAAGCTAGGCAGATCAATCGCTTGGCGGCTTGATGCATCGGGTGCTCGCGAACGCTGGCAATGTTGGATACGATGAGGCAAGATTTTATACACAGCATTGCATAATCGGCCAAACTGATTTTATACAATCAGAGCTGGGTCGGATATCCCGATCCCGCCACGCAGCGAGAGAGAAGTCGGATGGAGCCCGCAACCGTCACCAGCCATCGAGGGGCCGGACCCCACGGTTCCGCGCCGGACGCCGTGCGCGAGGCATTGCGGGCCGCGATCAGCTCGGGCGAGCTCGCGCCCGGATTGCAGCTGCGTCAGGACGAGCTCGCCGCGCGGTTCGGGACCAGCCGCATCCCGGTGCGCGAGGCGCTGCGCCAGCTCGAGGCCGAGGGTTTTGTGACCTTCCTGCCCAACCGCGGCGCGGTGGTCTCGGATCTTTCGATCGACGAGGTAATCGAACTGCTCGAGATCCGGATCGCGCTCGAATGCCACGCGCTGCGCCTGGCGATCCCGGCCATGGGCGAGATCGATCTCGAGGCGGCGACGAAAATCCTCCGCGCCTACGATGCCGAGCCCGATCCGGCGCAATGGGGCGCCTTCAACTGGAAATTCCACGCAACGCTCTACGCGCCGTGCAATCGCCCGCGCCTGCTCGGCATGATCGAGGCGAATTATGGCCATGTCGGCCGCTTCACCCGGGCGCTGGTGTCGCAGGCGACCGGCAAGGAGCGACCGCAGCGCGAGCATTACCGGCTGCTCGAATTCTGCCGCGACGGCGAGGTCAAGAAGGCGGTCCGGCTGCTGCGCGACCATATCGAGGAGACGCAGAAGACGCTGCGCTCGGCGCAGCGCCAGGCGTTGCGGGATGCGGGCGAGGGTCGCCCTGCCTGATCGTCGTTCAGACAATGTGAGTGATCGCGGGCCGCGCTACGCGGCCGCAGGAGAGTGCGCGTGAAGACCAATGACGTCGAAATCCTGGTGATCGGTGCGGGAATCGTCGGCATCGCCGCGGCCTATTACCTCGCCGTTCAGCACAAGCGTTTGCGCGTGCTGATTGTCGACGAAGGCCAGCCGATGGCGTTGACCTCGGCGCAGTCCGGCGAGAACTACCGCAACTGGTGGCCGCATCCGACGATGGCCGACTTCACCAACCATTCCACGGACCTGATGGAGGAGATCGCGCGCCGCAGCGACAACCGCATCCACATGACCCGGCGCGGCTATCTCCTGGTCACGCGCGAGGAAAAACCCGAGGAACTGCTGCAGCAACTCCATGCCGGCTATGGCGAGCAGGCCGAAAAGCTGATCCGCCTGCACGAGGGGGCAAGCCGCGGCTACCTGCCGGCGCATTCGGCGGACCGGCAGAGCGCGCCCGACGGCGTCGACGTCCTGCTCGGCCGCGATCTGATCCAGGCCCATTACCCAACCTTCGATAAGGACGTCGCGACGGCGCTGCATATCCGCCGCGCGGGCGACATCAGCGGCCAGCAGCTCGGCCAGTACATGCTGGAAACGATGCGGCCGCTGGGCGCGCAATTCCAGCAGGCGAGGCTGCTCGGCATCGCGAAGACCGACCGCTTCGCCGTCGATGTGCTGGCCGATGGCGCGCGGCAAACCATCAAGGCCGACATCATCGTCAATGCCGCGGGCCCGTTCGCGGCGCAGGTCGCGGCGATGCATGGCGAAGAGCTGCCGATCATCAACGTGCTGCAGCAGAAGATCGCGTTCGCCGACCGCAACCGCGCGGTCGATCGCAAAATGCCGTTCGCGATCGATCTCGACGGTCAGACGCTGGCCTGGTCCGATGACGAGCGCGAGGCGCTGGCAGCTGCGCCGGAATTCGCGCGCCTCTTGGCGCCGATGCCGGGCAGCATCCATTGCCGGCCCGACGGCGGCGATCACGGCGAATGGATCAAGCTCGGTTGGGCCTTCAACGCCGAGCAGACCACAGAACCGGTGCGCGAGCCGGAGCTGAACCCTTATTTTCCCGAAGTCGTGTTGCGCGCCGCGAGCCGGTTGCAACCACGGCTCGCGCAATATCTCGGCGCCCTGCCGCGCGACCGCGTGCATTACGGCGGCTACTATCCGATGACGAAGGAAAACTGGCCGCTGATCGGTGCCGCGAAGACGCCGGACGTGTTCCTCGCCGCGGCGCTGTCGGGCTACGGCACGATGGGCGCCTGCGCCACCGGCGATCTCTGTGCCCGCGCCGTGGTCGGCGCGCCGGCACCCGCGTTCGCCCGCAGCCTCTCGCTGGCGCGCTATGACGACAAGGCGCTGATGGCCGAGCTCGCAGCGAGCGAAAGCCGCGGATTGCTGTAGTTCTCATCTTCGTAGCCCGGATGGAGCGACGCGCAATCCGGGACCCATGCCGCCGCGCGGCGATAACCCCGGATTGCGCTTCGCTCCATCCGGGCTACGCATCTTCAGCGACGCAGCACGGCGATGGTGCGGTTTGGCAAGGCGATCGCGCGCGAGATGTGCGTGTCAGCCGTGGCCGCCCTCATTGCCGAAGGCGCCGTGACGGCCGACGCCGGAGGCAAAGCGCGCCGCGCCCGACAGCGTTTCGCCCGAGGCGATCACCTGGAGCCCGCCGCGCATCTCGTTCCTGATCGCCTCTTCCTCGTCGAGGTCCCACTGCCGCAGCGCCGACAGCCGGTCGGCGCGCAGGCAGTTCTGCGGGAATCTCGCGATGTCCTTGGCGAGCGCGATGGCGTGCGCGCGCGTCTCACCCTTCGGCACCAGCCGGTTCGCGAGCCCCATGCGATGCGCCTCGGGCCCGGCAACCGGGCGTCCGGTGAGGATCAGATCGATCGCCTGCGAATGGCCGATCAGCCGCGGCAGGCGGATGGTGCCGAGATCGATCAGTGGCACGCCGAAGCGGCGGCAGAACACGCCGAAGGTCGCGTCCTCGGCCACGACGCGCATGTCGGCCCACAGCGCGAGCTCCATGCCGCCGGCGACCGCAAAGCCTTCGATCGCGGCGATCACCGGCTTCGAGAGCCGCAGCCGGCTCGGTCCCATCGGCGCGATCGTGTCGTGGCCGCCGACCTCGCGCTTCTTCTCGGGATCGCCCGCCGCCACCGCCTTCAGATCGGCGCCGGCGCAGAAATAGCCGCCGGTGCCGGTGAACACCGCGACGGATGCGCTCGCGTCCGCATCGAAGGCGAGAAACGCGTCATACAGCTTGCGCGCGGTGGCGCCATCGACGGCGTTGCGGTTGTGCGGACGGTTGATGGAGATGATGGTGACAGGACCGTCGCGCTCGACGAGCACGGTATCGGCATCAGGCATGGGGCGCTCCCTAGGCTGTTCTTGTTGTGCCCGGAGAGTGCCATCAGAGGTGAGGTGCGCGCAATCCCGCCACGGAAGGCGCAATTCCGTGGAGCGAGCGCGCCGATGGTGCAGCTAGACCTTCAGCTCGTAGGATGGGTAGAGCGTAGCGAAACCCATCACCATCGTGCCGCGGATCGAGATCGTGGGTTTCGCTTCGCTCTACCCACGCTACGGACGACCGATCAGACCTTCAGCTCGCTTCCCGTCACGCGGCGATATGCTTCCAGATACCGCTTGCTCGTCGCATCCACCACGCTCGCAGGTAGCGGCGGGGCGGGTGCGTCGCCGTTCCAGCGGCCGGCATGGCGCTCGACGTCAAGATAGTCGCGCAGCGGCTGCTTGTCGAAGCTCGGCTGTGGCTGGCCGGGCTTGTAGGCATCGACCGCCCAGAAGCGCGACGAATCCGGCGTCATCACCTCGTCGATCAGGATGATGCGGCCGTCCTTGTCGCGGCCGAACTCGAACTTGGTGTCGGCGATGATGATGCCGCGGGCGCGGCTGGTCTGTTCGCCGTAGCCGTAGACGTCGCGCGCCATCTTCTCCAGCGTCGCGGCGACGTCGGCACCGACGATCTCACGCACCCGCTTAACCGTGATGTTCTCGTCATGGCCGGCCTCGGCCTTGGTCGCCGGGCTGAAGATCGCGGGCTCGAGCTTCTGGCTCTCGACCAGGCCGGCCGGCAGCTTCTCGCCGGCCAGCGTGCCATCGGCCGCGTATTCCTTCCACGCCGAGCCGGAGATGTAGCCGCGGATCACGCATTCGATCGGGAACACGGTGGTGCGCTTGCACAGCATCGCGCGGCCGAGGATGTCGGCGCGATGATCCTTCAGTTCAGGCACCGCGCGGATGATCTCGTCGGCATCGGCGCTGATCATGTGATGCGGCACGGTGCCCTCGAGCTGCCGGAACCACCAGGCGCTGATCTGGGTCAGCACCGCGCCCTTCATCGGAATGGTTTCCGCCATCACCACGTCGAATGCCGAGATTCGGTCGGTGGTCAGCAGCAGCACGCGGTCGTCGCCGACGGCGTAGATATCGCGCACCTTGCCGCGGCCGATCCGGGGCAGGGGCAAATCGCTGGATAGCATCGCGGTCATGGCGTGATCTTTCAAGGTGGCTTTTCAAAATAGGTGGCTTGCAAAGACGAGCGCCCGCACACGAGGCGTGCGGGCGTTCAAGCCTATCACAGGAAATAGCTCACTCCGGCAGCGGAATGAACTCGTGTTCGTGCGGAACCTGCGTGAAGCGGCCGGTTTTCCAGTCCTGTTTGGCCTGCTCGATCCGCTCCTTGGAGGACGAGACGAAATTCCACCAGATGTGGCGCGGCCCCTCCAGCGCGTCGCCGCCGAGGAACATCATGCGGGTCGGCCGCAGCGTCTTCACGGTGATGCGGTCGCCGGGCCGGAAGATCAGGAGCCGCGGTCCCTCGTGGCGGTCGCCGGCGATCTCGACCTCGCCGTCAACGAGGTAGATCGCGCGCTCCTCATGGTCGGGGTCGAGCGGCACCGATGTGCCGGCCTTCGCGGTCACTTCAGTGTAAAACCACGGCGAGACCATGCTGACCGGCGAGGTGATGCCGAACGCGGAGCCGGCGATGATGCGCGCGGTGAAGTCGCGCTCGGAGATCATCGGCAGGTCGCCCGCGCCATAATGCTGGAACGACGGCGCGATCTCCTCCTTGCCCGCAGGCAGCGCGATCCAGCTTTGCAGGCCCAGCATCTTCTGGCCGTCGCGGCGCTGCACGTCAGGCGAGCGCTCGGAATGCGCAATGCCGCGGCCCGCGGTCATCAGGTTCATCGCGCCGGGCTGGATCTCCTGGATGTTGCCCTCGCTGTCGCGGTGCATGATGCTGCCGTCGAACAGATAGGTGACGGTGGCGAGCCCGATATGCGGATGCGGCCGCACGTCCATGCCCTTTCCGGCGAGATACTGCACCGGTCCGAAATGGTCGAAGAAGATGAAGGGCCCGACCATCTGGCGCTTGCCGTGCGGCAGCGCGCGGCGCACCGCAAAGCCGTCGCCGAGATCGCGGGTGCGCGGCACGATGATCAGATCCAGCGCGTCGCAGGTCTTGGGATCGCCGAGTTCGGGATCGGTCGAGGGCTGCCAGCTCATGTCGGACTCCTTGCAGTTTTACTGGATCATACTCTTTTGCCGCGATCATACTCTATCCGCCGTCCCGGCCAAGCGAAGCGCGAGCCGGGACCCATAACCACCGATGCTAGTTCTGCGAAGGCTGCGGCCCCAGCCCTGCTCACCAAGTGTTATCGGTGGTTATGGGTCCCTGCTTTCGCAGGGACGACGAATTACCTGTGGCTTGCACCTGCTCTCGATGGCAGCAAGTACAAACTTGGAAACCGGAGACAGTGATGGTTTCTCTGATCAAGCCAGGCGCAAGACTGCTGCGGGTCGATGGTCCCGTGATCGAGACCGCGCGGCTCATCCTGCGGCCGTGGCGCGCGTCCGATGTCGCTGAGAACACGAAAATGCTGTCCGATCCCGAGACGGCGCGCTTCATCACGCCGGATCATCAGCCGGTCACGTCGGAGCTGAAGGGCTGGCGCAATGCCGCCGTCATCTCGGGTCATTGGGCACTGCACGGTTTCGGCATGTTCGCGGTCGAGGAGAAGTCTTCCAGCCGCTACATCGGTCGCGTCGGCCCGTATTTTCCGCCGGAATGGCCGGGCTTCGAGGTCGGCTGGGGCATTGCCAAAGAGCGCCGCGGCAAGGGCTACGCGGTGGAGGCGGCGCGCGCCGCGATCGATTGGGTATTCGACAACTTCACGGTCGACCGCATCATCCATTGCATCGATCCGGCCAACGTCGCCTCGCAGGCGGTGGCGCGGCGACTCGGTGCCGTGAACGAGGGGCCGGGCAGGCTCGAGGGCGATGTGGTCGATATCTGGGTGACATCGCGTCAGCGCTGGCAGCGCGAGCCATCTTGAAAAACCATGTCCGACCGACGATTGTTCGGCGATGACATCGGCTGCTTCGGATTGGGCCGCACTTGAACTCTGCCTGCGCAGCGCCAGCGTGGCGCTGCTGCTGGTGCTTGCCGCCTTGCTGCTGACTGATTTTCGCAAGGCGCTTTCCGGGCGCCTTGCGGCCGCTTTCGCGCTCGGCTCGGCCGCGCATGCGGTGACCGCGTCGATCGGTGCCGGGCCGCCGGTCTCGGACTGGCATGCGCCGCTGATCGCGCTCTCGACCGGCGATATCGTGGTGTTCTGGCTGTTCACGCGCGCGCTGTTCGATGACGCGTTTGTGCTGCGCTGGTGGCACGGCCTGATCTGGGCCGCAGTCGTGGCCTACAGCTTCGTCAGTTGCATGTGGATCGCACCCGCCGGTCACGCACGGCTCGCGATCACCATGGTCAATTCGCTCTCGCTCGTGTTCGTTGCGCTCGCGGTGGCGCAAACCATCGGATCATGGTCGGCAGATCTGGTCGAGCGCCGCCGCCGTGTCCGCGTCTTCATCGTCGCCGCGTCTGCGCTGTACGGCGGATTCAATGCGCTGCTTCAGATAGCCTATGCCGGCAGCCGCGTGACAGTGGAATGGGCCAACCTGATGAACGCGGCCGTGCTCACCGTCATCGTGGCCGCAATCACCTGGGCGATGATGCGCGTCGACGGCGCCGACCTGTTCACGGTGCCGGCGGAGGCCGTCGTGCTGACGAAGCCAGCCGCGGCCGAGGAGGCGACCGACCGCAAGCTGGTCGATGCCCTGATGCGGCTGATGGCGGACGAGCGCATCTACCGCCACGACAATGTCACCATCGGCACGCTGGCGACCCGGCTGAAGATCCCCGAGTATCGTCTGCGGCGGCTGATCAACCAGCGGCTCGGCTACCGCAATTTCAACGTCTTCCTCAACAACCACCGGATCGAGGAGGCCAAGGCGGCGCTCGCCGATCCCGCGCAGGCCGAGGTCCCGGTCATCACCATCGCGATGGACGCCGGCTTCCAGTCGCTCGGCCCCTTCAACCGCGCCTTCAAGGCGACAACAGGCGTGACCCCGACGGAGTATCGGCGGCTGAAGGCGGGTGTGGCGTGACCCCGCGTATGTGAGGGACGCACCGTGGTAGGGTTCCCTCCCCCCTTGCGGGGGAGGGTTAGGGAGAGGGGTACCACACGACGCGCTCTTTCAGATTTCCCTCGGCGAGGGGGGAAAGCGATCTGCGATAGCGACGAATCTATCGACCATCTCGCCCGGGGCCTACCCCTCTCCCCAACCCTCCCCCGCAAGGGGGGAGGGAGCCCGACTGGCGTGCTCTCCTCACGAAGCACGCAGCTCGCGATTCTAGCCGTTGTAATCATTATAAAATTCCAGAATCGGCCAGCCGCCGCCAATTCTCGGCCAGCCCGATTTTCGAATCCGGCGAGCGCTATCGCACCCCCTGCGGCCTGATCCTGGCCATGCCCATCGCGCCATGCAGGAGGATCCCGTGACCCGTCGAAAGCTCGTCTTCATTCTCGCCGCCACCACCGCGTTCGGTGCGTTGGTGCTGTCTGCCGCCCGCGCCCGCGATGTGCCTGAGGTCGCGACCGGCTTTGTTGCCAATGTGATCTGCTCGGAGACCTTCGTCAGCGGGCTCGACCCCAGGCGAAACCTGACCGAGACCACGGACGCGATGCCGGGCGCCGGCCTGATCACCTGGGCGATGGACACCGAGGTCGACCTCGATCGCAAGGACGTCGCCGTGACGCTGTTCGGGCTCGGCCGCAGCCATGCGGTCTATCGCGAGGGCATGGGCTGCACGCTCGACCATGGCGAGACGCTGGGCGAGACTGCGTCGCCGCCTTTGAGGCCGCAGGCCGCGTTGCTGCCCGAGATCGCCGGCCCCGCGCTCGTCGCGCCGCAAACCCCGCAGCTTGCGGCCGCGCTCGACCGCGCCTTTGCCGAGCCCGCGGAGCCGCCGTTCCGCCGCACCCGCGCTGTTGTCGTGATGAAGGACGGCCGCATCGTCGCCGAGCGCTACGCCGACGGCGTCGGCACCGACACGCCGCTGCTCGGTTTCTCCGCGACCAAATCGGTGATCTCGGCGCTGATCGGAATCCTGGTGCGCGACGGCAAGCTGGCGGTCGATCGGCCGGTACCGATCGCGGCCTGGCAGGATCCGAAAGATCCGCGGCACGCCATCACGGTCGATCAGCTGTTGCGCCACACCGCGGGCCTCGCACTCGGCAGTTCGCTGCAGGCGTCGCTGGCATCCGTGCTCGAGCCGGTCAACCGCATGAAGTTCATGGAATCGGATATGGCCGCCTTCGCCGAGAGCGCTCCGTTGGAGAGCGCGCCCGGCCGGGTCTGGAACTATCACGACGGCAACTACCTGATCCTCTCGCATCTGATCCGGAACGCCGTCGGCGGGCATGCGGCTGATGTGATGCGCTTCGCGCGTGAGGAGCTGTTCGGACCGCTCGGCATGCGCAATGTCGTGATGCAGTTCGATGCGGCGGGCACGCCGGAAGGATCGGGCGCGATGATGGCGAGCGCGCGCGACTGGGCAAGGTTCGGCCAGCTCTACCTCGATGACGGCGTGGCGGGCGGCAAGCGCCTCCTGCCTGAGGGCTGGGTCAAGTATTCCGCATCGCCGACGCCGCACGCCTGGGTCGGCATCGGCGCGGGGTTCTGGACCGATCTCGGCGACAGCTTTGGCGCCAACTACCGGGTCGCGCACGGCTGGCCGCGCGATGCCTTCTTCGCCAAGGGCACGATCGGGCAGTATGTGATTATCGTGCCGTCGCAGCACCTCGTCATCGTCCGGCTCGGCCGCTCGCCGAACATGCCGACCGAGGCGGACGGCGTGTTCGATCTGGTCCGTGATGTCGTCACAGCGACGTCTGCAAGCGCGCGGCTCGCGGGCGGCAATTGACCGGCATGTCACACAACACCCGCGCGATCGTGAATTGAATCTCGGCCTCCGGAATTTTCTGATGCTGTGGCGCATCTCGCGAGGAGGCGCCATAGTTTCTTGAAGCACGCGTCAGCCGGAGACCATCATGCCGAAAGCCTACTGGATCGTGCACGTCACGGTTCACGATGAAGCCCGCTATCCCGACTATCTCGCCGCCGCGATGCCGGTGTTCGCCAGATACGGCGCCAATTTCATCGTGCGCAATGGCCCCTATGAGGTGATGGAAGGCGCAACGCGCCAGCGCAACTTCGTCATCGAATTCAAGGATCGCGCCACCGCGATGGAATGCTACACCTGCCCGGAATATCAGGCCGCGAAGGCGATCCGGCAGAAATACTCGGATGGGGATTTTGTGATCATTGATGGGGCGGAGTAGGCGAGGAGCTCGTGTTCTCCCAAACTCAGTGTCGTCCCTGCGAACGCAGGGACCCATAACCACAAATGCCGCTTATTGCGTGACGCTGGAACGACGAATCCCATTCACAACATCTGCTGCGGAGTATGGGTCCCTGCTTTCGCAGGGACGACAGTGGTGGGTGTGGCGCGCAGCCCCGCGCTGTAACAACGAGTGCAGACTTACTGCCGCCCCAGCTGCGTCGCCTTCTCCACGCGGTCGAAGCGCTCGAGCGTCAGGATGGCGTCGGCGAGCTGGTCGGCGCGTTTGTCGAGCACCGGGCGGGCCAGCGTCAGGAACTTCTGCTGCATCGCCTTTGCGTCGGGGAACGAGGTCGGCTCGCCGGAGGGATCGGCATAGAGGCGCTCATGGGTGCCGTCATCTGTCGTGATCGAGACGCGGGCGCCGAACGGATGGGTGCGGCCAATCTCGAGCCGGTCGTCCTGCACCACGTCGAACTTGTCGGCGAGCGCGTCGATGGCCGCATCGCCCAGCCGGTCGTAATCGTCCCAGCCGAAATGGCCCTGGTCGAGCGCGATCGCGCCGGTGAAGAACATCGAGAACTGGCCGCCGACCACCGAGGTCGGGTGGCGCTTGGTGGCGGCGTCGCCGGTCAGCGTGATGCCGTTGCGGTGCAGGCCGATCTCGACCTTCCTGATCTGGTCCGGCGTCAGATTGTGCTCGCGCCGCATCGCGATCAGCGCGTCGATCGCGGCGTGGGTGTAGCGGCAGCTCGGATACGGCTTCACGCCGATCTTCAGCGTCTCATAGGTGTGGCCCAAGCCCGCCACCGCCTTGTCCGGATGCGCATCGTCGCTATAGCCGACCAGCAGGCCGTGCTTGCCCTCGACCGCCTCGCTCGAGCCGACGAAGTCGTTGCGCGCCAGGGTCGCGGCGATCACGCCGTTCATCGCGGCGGCGCCGACCTGGTAGCGCTTGTTCCAGGCGCCGTTGACCAAAAATTGCAGCGAGCCCGCAGCCTGGCTGCCGGAGACGCCGAACGCGGAGATGATCTGTTCCTTCGACAGTCCGAACAGCTTTCCTGCTGCCGCGGCGGCGCCATAGGTGCCGGCGGTCGCGGTCGGGTGGAAGCCGCGGGCGTAATGCGAGGTCGGGTCGAGCGCGTTGCCGAGCCGGCAGCACACTTCATAGCCGGCGACGATCGCGGTCAGCACGTCGCGGCCGGAGGCGCCGACCATCTCGCCGACCGCGAACGCGGCGGGCACCACCGGTGCGCTCGGATGCAGCGAGGAATCGGCGTGGGTGTCGTCGAAGTCGAGCGAATGGCCGAGCGCGCCGTTGAGCAGCGCGGCGACCGCCGGGGTCCAGGTCTTGGTGTCGCCGAATACGGTGGCCTCGCCCTTGCCGTCGAGCGCCAGCGCCTCCAGCATCTTCATCAGCGACGGCGTCGATTCCGCATCGCGCCGGGCGCGGATGGTGCTGCCGAGGAAATCCAGCGTCAAAACCTTGGCGCGCTCCAGCACCTCCGGCGGAATGTCGGAATATTTCAGGTCGGCGACATAGGCGGCGAGCGTTGCGGTTTCGTGGGCCATCGTGTTTCCTCAATTTTGAGGCGCAGGGTAGGCGGGCAGGTCAGGCCTTTCAAGCCACCTTGCCGCCGCGGGCAGCTGCCATGCTCCAGATCGGTTAGCTTCAGGTCGGTTAGCTTCAAGTCATGTAACACGGGCCTTTCCTTTGATTGCGGATCACGGTGCATGAGGACCTTCGCAAAACGCATGTTCGACCAGCTCTGGACCCGCAAGACGCAGCTGGCGCTGGCGGTCCGGATCGCGTCCGCCGGCGTGGCGGCCTATACCATCGCGCTGGCGCTCAACCTGATGCTGCCGCTCTGGGCGGTGCTGACTTCGCTGATCGTGACCCAGATGAGCGTCGGACGCTCGCTGAAGGCCAGCCGCGACTACATGCTCGGTACCATCGGCGGCGCCGTCTATGGCGGCGCGATCGCGGTGCTGATCCCGCATTCCGGCGAGGGCAGCCTGCTGGCGCTGCTGGTGCTGGCGATCGTGCCGCTGGCCTTCATCGCCGCGCTCAATCCGAGCCTGAACTCGGCGACGGTGACGGCGGTGATCGTGCTGCTGCTGCCGACGATGCATCACTCCAACCCGCTGGATTCCGCGATCGACCGCGTCCTCGAGGTGACGGTCGGCGCGCTCACCGGGCTTTTGATCTCGTTCCTGGTGCTGCCGTCGCGCGCGGTCAGCCAGATCAGGGTCAATGCATCGAACCTGCTGGAGCTGCTGTCGGCGGCGTTCGCCGAATTGCTCGCCGGCCTGACCCGCGGCCTCGACAACGACGCGCTGCACCGGATCCAGGACGGCATCGGCACCGCGGTGAGCAATCTGCACGCGACCGGCCTCGAGGCCGAGCGCGAGCGCTCGATGCATCTGTCGTCGGGGCCGGACACCGGCCCGTTGCTGCGGACCATCCAGCGGCTGCGGCACGACGTCGTGATGATCGGGCGCGCCTGTGTGGTGCCGCTGCCGGCCGATATCCAGGCGAGGCTGGCGCGGCCATTGGCCGACGTCAGCAAGGCGATCGTGACTTACATGGTGGCGGTCGCGACCGCGTTGCGCGCCGGCAGCGGCCCGGCCGACATGGCGCCGGTCGATGCCGCGCTGCATGCCTATAGCGAGGAGGTCGCCGCGGTCCGCAGGGATGGCCTGATCCGCGGCCTGCCGGTCGATGCCGCCGAGCGCTTCTACGCGCTCGGCTTCTCGCTCGACCAGATGCGGCAGAATCTCAACGACCTCAAGCGCTGCCACGGCAATTGGTGCACCAACGCCGACGCCTCGGAGAAGATCGTCGGCGACACGCCGGAGAAGAGCGCGGCTTAAGATGGAGCAGGGCTCAGTCTACGGCCTTGCGCAGCATCGCGGGCACGATCAGGCGGTGGAACGGCATGATCGCCGTAAGATAGGCCCGCCCGAGCCAGTTATGGGTGAGCACCAGCGTGGTCGCGGTGATGCTGCGCGCGGGCCCTGCGGGCGCGACGTCGACGACGAGCCGGAAGTCGAGATGCTTGTCGTTGAAGCCCGCAACCAGCCGCTCCGGCGTTTCGCTGACCACCGGAAAGATCCCGATCATGTCGCGCGCCACGCCCTCAGTTGCGCCTGACGTCTTCAGGCCGAGCGGCGCGACCAGGAGATTGCGCAAGGCGATCAGCCATTCGAACCAGCGCGGCTGGCGCGTCACCATCGCTTCGGCGGCGTGGCGCGCGTCGAGGTCCGGACGCGTGGTCGCGATCCGGAACGCATCGATGAACTGCGCGCCGGCGAGCAGCGCGGCGGAGTCCACGTTCGGTGTGACTTCGTCGACCCTCATTTGGCCAGTTTGCGTGCCAGCAGGCGGAAACGCAAGACAAGGAGGGTCGCATAGACCGCCGTCCCGAGTGACAGCCCGATCCAGACACCGGCGGCGTCGAGCCTGGCCCCGAAGGCGAGCGCGGAGGCCGACGCAAAGCCGATCAGCCAATAGCTGATGACGGCGAACAGCAGCGGCACCTGGGTGTCGTTCATGCCGCGCAGCGCGCCCGCGGTGGTGGTCTGGATGCCGTCGGCGATGAAGAAGGTCGCCCCGATCAACAGCAGCGCCGCGGTGAGCTGCGCGGTGGTGTCGGAGGCCTCGCCGAGGAACAGCGCCGCGATCTCGAAGCGCGCCAGGATCACCGCGAGCGTCATGACGCTCATGAAGACGCCGGACAATGCGACCGCGACAAAGCCGGCACGCTGCACCGCGTCGGTATCGCGGCGGCCGACGGCCTGGCCGACCCGCACGGTAGCGGCCATGCTGACGCCGAACGGCACCATGAACAGGATCGCCGCGATCTGCAGCGCGATCTGGTGCGCGGCCAGCGCCGTGGTGCTGATCAGCCCCATCAGCAGACCGGCCGCACCGAACAGGCCGTATTCCAGCAGGAAGGCGATCGAGATCGGCGCGCCGACGGCGACCAGCTTGGCCGTCAGCGGCCAGTCGATGCGCCAGACGCGGCTGAATACGTGGTACTTGCGGAACGGGCGGCGGCGCGCCGCGAACCACACGCCAGCGAGGAAGGTGCCGAGATTGACGATCGTGGTCGCAAGCCCGGCGCCGAACATGCCGAGTTCGGGCATGCCCCATTTGCCGTACAGCAACAGGTAGACCATCAGCGCATTGGCCGGGATCGCCGCGAGCGTGATCCACAGCACCGGCTCCGGCCGGTTCACGGCGCTCATGAAGCCGCGGAGCGCGATGAACCACAGCGCCGGCAAGATGCCCCAGGCGAGCCCGAACAGGTATTGCTGCGCCAGATGCGCGGTGGCTTGGGTCTGGCCGAGCGCGAGCAGGATGCGCTCGCCCTGGAACGGCAGCGCCATCAGCGGCAGCACCATGAAGAAGCCGGCCCACAGGCCGACGCGGAGCGCGCGCCGCATCACGCGCGGGTTGCGCGCGCCGAACGCCTGCGCGGCCAGCGGCGAGACCGCCGACATCATGCCCATGCCGATGGTGAAGCTGACGAAATACACGGTGTGCGCCAGCGCCGCGGCGGCGACGTTTTCGCTGCCGAGCCGGCCGATGAAGGCGAGGTCGGTCGTCATCATTGCGATCTGACCGAGCTGCGTCAGCGCGAGCGGCACCGCGAGCTTCAGCGTTTCCGCGAGCTCGGCCGTGAGCAGGTTGCGAGGGACGACAACGGCCGCGTTCGGCGCGGCCGGGTCGATCTTGTCGATGCAGGTCATGACGGCACGCTTAGCACGGTAATCCGGCCGGAAGGATGGCCAAGCTGCCGCAGGGAATCACGATCGCGCGGGAATCCGCTTGATCTTGGCGCCGAGGGCGTTGAGCCGCTCATCGATCCGCTCATAGCCGCGCTCGATCTGGTCGGCGTTGTTGATGGTGGAGGTGCCCTCGGCACACACCGCGGCCAGCAGCATCGCCATACCTGCCCGGATGTCGGGCGAGTTCATCGGCGCGCCGCGCAGCCGGCTGGGGCCCGCGACGATCGCACGGTGCGGGTCGCACAGCACGATGCGGCCACCCATCGCGATCAGGTTGTCGACGAAGAACATCCGTGATTCGAACATCTTCTCGTGCATCAGGATGACGCCGTCGCACTGCGTCGCGGTGACGATCGCGATCGACATCAGGTCGGCCGGGAAGGCCGGCCAGGGCTGGTCCTCGAGCTTCGGCACATGGCCGCCGAAATCGTCCTGGATCTTCATGGTCTGGCCGGACGGTACGACGAGGTCGTCGCCCTCGACGCCGCAGACGATGCCAAGCCGCTCAAAACCCATCCGGATCGAGCGCAGATGCTCGACGCCGGCGCGCGCGATGCGCAGCGGCGAGCGGGTTACCGCGGCAAGCCCGACCAGCGATCCGACCTCGATATGGTCGGGCTGGATCGCGAAAGTCGTGCTGCCGAGCGTCGCCGGCCCGTGCACGATGATGGTGTTGGTGCCGACGCCTTCGATCCTGGCGCCGAGCGCGATCAGGAAATTGGCGAGGTCCTGCACATGCGGCTCGGAGGCCGCGTTGCGCAGATAGGTGGTGCCGCGGGCCGCGACCGCGGCGACCAGTGCGTTCTCCGTCGCGGTGACGCTGGGCTCGTCGAGGAACACGTCGGCGCCCTTCAGCCGCGTGGCGCGGAATTCGAGCCGGTGCGTCGCGGTGACGGTGGCGCCGAGCTGCTCGAAGGCCAGGAAGTGCGTGTCGAGCCGGCGGCGGCCGATCACGTCGCCGCCGGGCGGCGGCAGTGCGACCTCGCCGCAGCGGGCGAGTAGTGGACCGGCGAGCAGGATCGAGGCGCGGATGCGCGCGCACAGCGCCGGATCGAGATCGGCGGCGCGGATCTCCTTGGCATGAATCTGCAGCGTGTTGCGCTCGGTCCATTCGGCGGTGGCGCCGACCGAGCGGCACAATTCGACCAGCGTTTCGGTGTCGCGGATGCGCGGCACGTTGGTCAGCGTGACCGGGTGCTCGGTGAGCAGTGCCGCGGCGATGATCGGCAGCGCGGAGTTCTTGTTGCCCGACGGCTCGATGGTGCCCGAAAGGCGGCGGCCGCCTTCGACGATGTATTGGATCGGCGGCACGCGGATTGTCCCCTAACGCATCATTCAGACCGGGTCATTGGAAATTCCACAACGGAATCAATGGCCGTCCGGCACCGTAACACAACTTCCGGCGTAGCTTCCACACGAAAGGTAGCGCCGCGCCGGCGCCGAGAAGCGCACACCCGCCCGGCCGTGCGCAGAACCCTAGATGTCGATGGTGGCGCTGAGCGAATTGTCCTGGATGAACTCACGGCGCGGCTCGACCACGTCGCCCATCAGCTTGGTGAAGATATCGTCGGCCTCGTCGACCTCCTTGATCTTCACCTGCAGCAGCGAGCGCGCCTCGGTGTCCAGCGTGGTTTCCCAGAGCTGTTCCGGGTTCATCTCGCCGAGACCTTTGTAGCGCTGCAGCGAGATGCCCTTGCGGGCGGCGTCGGTCACGGCCTCGAACAGGTCGATCGGGCCGTGGATGATCTGCTCGGCATCCTTGCGCCGCAGCTTGCCCGCCCGCACGTAGATCTCCTGCAGTTCGGTCGCGTATTCATCGAGCTTGCGGGCGTCGGCCGAGCCGAGGAAGGCGTCGTCGATCACGGCGAATTCCCTGACCCCGCGCACGGTGCGCTCGAACTGGAACCCCTGGCCTTCCGTGAAGGTGCCGATCCAGCCGCGCTCGACCTCTTCGGCCACGGCGTCCAGCCGCTTGGCGATGTATTCGGCCGCCGAATTGGCGGTGGCGATATCGCTCGTGATCCTGGGATTGAGCACGCCCGCGATCGCGGCCTGCTCGATGACGGCGCGATTATAGCGGCTATGCAGGTTGCGCAGCACCGAGCGGATGACCCGTGCGTCTTCGACCAGCGACAGCAGATCACGGCCCGAGCGGTCGTCGCCGGAGGCCGGCTTGAAGACGCATTCGTCGAGCCCGGTCGAGATCAGATAGTCCTCGAGGGCGCGCTCGTCCTTCAGGTATTGCTCGGACTTGCCGCGCGAGACCTTATAGAGCGGCGGCTGGGCGATATAGAGATAGCCGCCATCGATGATCGAGCGCATCTGACGATAGAAGAAGGTCAGCAGCAGCGTGCGGATATGGGCGCCGTCGACGTCGGCGTCGGTCATCACGATGATCTTGTGATAGCGCAGCTTGTCGACCGAGAAATCGTCGCTGATGCCGGTGCCGAGCGCGGTGATCAGCGTGCCGATCTGCTCGGACGACAGCATCTTGTCGGGACGGACGCGCTCGACATTGAGGATCTTGCCGCGCAGCGGCAGCACCGCCTGGAATTCGCGGTTGCGGCCCTGCTTGGCGCTGCCGCCTGCCGAGTCGCCCTCGACGATGAACAGTTCGGATTTGGCCGGGTCCTTCTCCTGGCAGTCGGCGAGCTTGCCGGGCAGCGAGGAGACGCTGAGCGGATTCTTGCGGGTCAGCTCGCGGGCCTTGCGCGCAGCCTCGCGGGCCGCGGCGGCCTGGATCACCTTGCCGACGATCTCCTTGGCTTCCTTCGGATTCTCCTCGAACCAGGCGGCGAGCGCCTCGTTCAGGACGTTCTCGACCACCGGCCGAACCTCCGAGGACACCAGCTTGTCCTTGGTCTGCGACGAGAATTTCGGATCGGGCACCTTCACCGACAGCACCGCGGTGAGGCCTTCGCGGCAATCGTCACCGGTCAGCGCGATCTTTTCCTTCTTCGCATTGGCGTCGGCATAGCCGTTGACCTGGCGGGTCAGCGCGCCGCGGAAACCGGCCAGATGGGTGCCGCCGTCGCGCTGCGGGATGTTGTTGGTGAAGCACAGCACGTTCTCGTGGTAGCTGTCGTTCCACCACAGCGCCGCCTCGACACCGATGCCGTTGGCTTCCGAGCGCACCATGATCGGTGCCGGCACGATCGCCTTCTTGTTGCGGTCGAGATATTTGACGAATTCCTCGACACCGCCGGAATAGTGCATCTCCTCGCGCTTCTCGACCGCGTGACGCATGTCGGAGAGTACGATGTTGACGCCGGAATTGAGGAAGGCGAGCTCGCGCAGCCGGTGCTCCAGCGTCGCGAAATCATATTCGATGTTCTTGAAGGTCTCGGCCGAGGCAAGGAAGGTGACCTCGGTGCCGCGCTTGCCCGGGGCATCGCCGACCACCTTGAGCGGCGCCACGGCATCGCCGTGCGCGAATTCGATGTAGTGCTCCTTGTCGTCGCGCCAGATCCGCAAGCCCAGCTTGCTGGAGAGCGCGTTGACGACGGAGACGCCGACGCCGTGCAGACCGCCGGAAACCTTGTAGGAGTTCTGGTCGAATTTTCCGCCGGCGTGCAGCTGGGTCATGATGACTTCGGCTGCCGAGACGCCCTCTTCCTTGTGGATGCCGACCGGAATGCCGCGTCCGTCGTCGTACACGGTGACGGAATTGTCGGCGTTGAGGGTGACCAGGACGCGGCTGGCATGGCCCGCCAGCGCCTCGTCGATCGCATTGTCGACGACCTCGTAGACCATGTGGTGCAGGCCGGAACCGTCGTCGGTGTCGCCGATATACATGCCGGGCCGCTTGCGGACGGCGTCGAGGCCCTTCAGCACCCGGATCGATTCCGCACCATATTCAGCCGGAATGGGATGCTCAGATTCGGCAGGGGTCTGCCGGGCAGGTTCAGTCATGTGAGGCCTTCGAGGATGTCCCGAATCAGCTGCACAAAATAAGGCGCTGATTCCGCTATTTGTGCCATGAAAGACGAGTTGCGCCTAGCGCAAAGTCTCCATCTACAAACTATTGAATAGATGGGATTTTTTAGGCCTTTTTCAAGGTCTTCAAAGGCGGATTCCGAGGGCTCTGAAAAGCCCGATTCGGTGGCGGATTCGGAGCCCTCATCGAGGCCGATTCTGCGCCGCCAGAAACATGATGAGACCAGGCTGAATTGGAGCGGCTTCGGAGGTTCGCTTCTCCCCGCTGGGCATGGGCGAACCGGGGGGCGAGGGATGCTGGCGCAATTTCGGAATATTAGAATAATGTTCCTGAGTTGCCCGACGTGTCAAGCTGCTTGGTCGAACGCCGGCCGCCGCCGGCTACTTTGCATGGGGTTGTTTTCGATATTTTGGCAATGCGCTCTGCGACCGCGCCATCGCTTCAGATTGCCCTAGACTAGCCAATCAGCCGCGCCTTGTGGCGCGGCCGGATTCGACGTCGAAAATCTCCCCCCGAGGGCCGATGTCGACGAACGCCGCGGGATCGGCGCCGGTCATCCAGACCTGCGCGCCGAGCTTGGCGAGCTCGTCGAACAGCGCCTTGCGGCGGTTCGGATCGAGATGGGCGACGACCTCGTCGAGCAGCAGCAGCGGTGCGATGCCGGTCATCTCCGCGACCATCGTGGCGTGCGCCAGCACCAGCCCGATCAAGAGCGCCTTCTGCTCGCCGGTCGAGGCGTCACGCGCAGGCATGTTCTTCGGCGCGTAGACCACCTGCAGATCGGTCAGATGCGGGCCGTCGAGCGTGCGCCCGGCGGCGGCATCGCGCGGCCGGCCGGCGCGCAGGATCTCGCGGTAGCGGTCCTCCACCGCCGTTGCAGGCTCCTGCAGCAGTGCGTTCTCCATCCAGCCGTCGAGCATGATCTCGGCGGAGGGAAAGGCCGAGGCGGCGCCGCGCTCGCGCAGCATCGCGGCGAGCTTGGCGGCGGTCTGGCCCCGCGACGCGGCGACCGCGACCGCAAGCTCCGCGGTCTCGCGCTCGATCGCGTCACACCAATGGTCGTCATAGTTGCGCACCTCGAGCAGCCGGTTGCGCGAGCGCAGCGACCGCTCCAGCGCGGAGACTCGGCTGGAATGCTCGGAATCGATCGCCAGCACCAGGCGATCGAAGAAGCGCCGCCGTTCCGAGGCAGCGCCCATGAACAGGCCGTCCATCGCCGGCGTCAGCCACACGATGCGCAAATGATCGCCGAAGGCGGTCGCGGACCCCACCGGTTCGCGATCGATGCGGCAGCGCCGCGTGCTGCCCGCCTCGCCGGTTGGCGGATCGATACCGGTGCCGAGCGTGGCGAGGCCGAGCGCGCCCTCGACTTCGGCCGACACCGCCCAGGAGCCGTCGCCCTGATTGTCAGCGATGTCCTCCAGCGTCGCGCGGCGCAGGCCGCGGCCCGGCGACAGGAACGAGACCGCTTCCATGCAATTGGTCTTGCCGGCGCCGTTCGGCCCGACCAGCACCACCATGTCGCCGGCGACCTGCAGCGTCGCCGTCCGGTAGTTGCGGAAATGCGTCAGCGACAGACGGTGAATGCGGGACGGGGTCATCTCTCTTCCTTCCCCTCTCCCCCTGTGGGAGAGGGTGGCGCCTCACGAAGTGAGGCGACGGGTGAGGGGTATCTCACAGCTCGGCAAGCTTGGCGACAATGTCTTCCAGCACTGCCCCGGGCGTCCGCAAGACGTCATTGTTCCAGTAGCGCAAGACCTGAAAGCCTTCCGCCGCAAGCGCGTCAGTCCTGGATGCATCACGCGGCGACGAAGCGTGCTGACCGCCGTCGATCTCGATGGCGAGGCGCTTCTCAAAGCACGCGAAGTCGAGAATGTAATTGCGAAATGGAACCTGCCTTCGAAATTTCAAGTGCGACAGGCGCCGATCGCGCAGCAGGCGCCACATCTTCGCTTCCGCGTCAGTCGGCTCTCGGCGCATCTTCTTTGCGAAGCTGCGGAGGCGTTCATCGGTCGGTCGATGGTGCGGCGTTCGCGGCACCAACCCCTCACCCGGCGCCTTCGGCGCCACCCTCTCCCACAAGGGGAGAGGGTGCAGTTGCGCGTGTGGAGAGGGTCATCACACCCGCATCGGCATCAGCACGTAGAGCGCGCCCTTGCTGTCGCGGTCCTGCACCAGGGTCGGCGAACCGGGATCGGCGAGCTTCAGCACCGCGACCTCGCCCTCGATCTGAGCGGCGATGTCGAGCAGATAGCGCGAGTTGAAGCCGATATCGAGCGCGTCGGAGGCGTACTCGACCTCGAGTTCTTCAGTGGCGCTGCCGGAATCCGGGTTGGTGACCGAGAGCACCAGCTTGCCCGCGGACAGCGCGAGCTTCACCGCGCGGCCGCGTTCGCTGGAAATCGTCGAGACGCGGTCGACGGCGGCCTCGAAGTCCTTCTTGTCGACGACGAGTTCCTTGTCGTTGTTCTGCGGAATGACGCGGCCATAGTCCGGGAAGGTGCCGTCGATCAGCTTCGAGGTCAGCACCACATTGCCGAGCGTGAAGCGGATCTTGCCGTCCGACAGCTCGATCGAGATCTCGGCGTCGTCGCCCTCGATCAGCCGCTGCACCTCGCCGACCGTCTTGCGCGGGACGATCACGCCGGGCATGCCGGTTGCGCCCTTGGGCAGCGCGAGGTCGATCTGCGCCAGGCGGTGGCCGTCGGTCGCAACCCCGCGCAGGGTCGCCGCCTTGGCGCTGCCGGCCGCGTGCAGATAGATGCCGTTGAGGTAGTAGCGGGTCTCCTCGGTCGAGATCGCGAACTGGGTGCGGTCGATCAGGCGCTTGATGTCGGACGCCGGTAGCGAGAACGAATGCGTCATGTCTCCAGCGGCGAGGCCCGGGAAGTCGCTCTCGGGCAGGGTCTGCAGCGTGAAGCGCGAGCGGCCGGCACGCACCGCCAGCACCGAACGGTCGCCGTCGGCTTCCAGCACGATCTGCGAGCCGTCGGGCAGCTTGCGGACGATGTCGTAGAACATGTGCGCGGGCACCGTGGTCGAGCCGGCGGTTCCGGTCTCGGCGGCCAAGGTCTCCGTCACCTCGAGGTCGAGGTCGGTCGCCTTCAGCGACAATTTGGCGCCCTCGGCGCGGATCAACACGTTGCCGAGGATCGGGATGGTGTTGCGGCGCTCGACCACGCGGTGAACGTGACCCAGCGATTTCAGGAGTTGCGCGCGCTCGACGGTGACCTTCATTGCAATACCCGCCAGATCCCTCAGATGGAAAAGCCGGGCGGCCGTTCAGGGCAGCACCGCGGCATTGGAAACCCGAAAAGCCGGATCAATACCGGATTTGATCAAACCCACGGGGGGACCGCAAGGTGGCGCGGATGGGCGGCCGGTGCAAGGGATACGGGCGCGAAACGAGCCCCGTTCCCCACGTTTTGGGTCGGAAAAAAGTTTAGCCCTCCCCTTTGGCAAAGGGGAGGGCGATGGAACGAGCCGGCCGGATGAAGCGGCCCTATTCCTGTAGCTGGCGCTTCAGCGATTCGACTTCCTCCGAGAGTGTCGTGTCCTTGGCGACCAGTGCCTCAATCTTGCGCACGGCGTGCAACACCGTGGTGTGGTCGCGGCCGCCGAAGCGCCGGCCGATCTCCGGCAGCGAGCGCAAGGTCAGCGTCTTCGCCAGATACATCGCGACCTGACGCGGGCGCACCACATTGGCGGTGCGGCGGGACGACAGCAAGTCGGAGCGGCTGACATTGTACTGCCGGGCGACCACGCGCTGGATGTCCTCGATCTTGATCCGCTTCGGCTCCTGCGGGCGGATCAGGTCGCGCACCTCGCGCTCGGCCATCTCCAGCGTCACCGGCTGGTTGTTGAGCTTCGAGTGCGCCAGCAGGCGGTTGATCGCGCCTTCAAGGTCGCGGCCGTTATGGGTGATGGTGCGCGCCAGATAGTCGAGCACCTCCTCCGGCACGTCGAAGCTCGCATGGTGGACGCGGGCCGCGGCGACGCGCGACTTTAGGATGCCGAGCCGCAGCTCCTCGCCGAGCGAGCCCATCTCGACCACGAGGCCGCCGGCGAGCCGCGAGCGCACGCGGTCGTCGAGGCTTTCCAGATCGGACGGCGGACGGTCGGCCGCGATCACGACCTGGCGGCCGGCATCGATCAGCGCATTCAGGGTGTGGCAGAACTCGGCCTGCGTCGACTTGCCCTGCAGGAACTGCAGATCGTCGATGACCAGCACGTCGATGCCGCGCAGCGCCTCCTTGAAGGCCAGCGCCGTCTGCGTCTTCAGCGCCGCGACGAAGCCGTACATGAACTTCTCGGCGGTGAGATACAGCACCTTGCGCTCGCCGCCGGAATTGCCGGACCAAGTCACCGCCTGCAGCAGATGCGTCTTGCCGAGGCCGACGCCGGCATGAATGTAGAGCGGGTTGAACATCACGGGATCGCCGCGGCGACCTTCCGCGACCTGGCGGGCCGCCGCATGAGCCAGCGTGTTGGACCGGCCGACGACGAAGCTGGCAAAGGTCAGGCGCGGATCGAGCGGTGAGCCGCCGAGCGCGTCATGGCTTGCCGACACCGGCGCAGTCGCAAACGAGCGCAATTCGGGCGCGGGGCGACCGTCGGCGCGCTCGATGCGGCGCACTTCGACGGGCGCAGCCGTTTCCTTCACCGGAACCGTCGCGCGGATCGCCGAGCGGACGGTAAGGTCGATCTTGTGCACTTCCGGCATCTCGGCCTGCCAGCAGGACAGCACGCGATCGGCGTAATGCGCCTGGATCCAGCTCTTGAGGAACCGGGTCGGAACCGACAGGTGCACGCTCTCGTCGTGCACGCTCTCCAGATCCATCCGTGCGAACCAGCTCGTGTAAACGTCCTCGCCAACGCTCGTCCGCAGACGTCCCTTCACCCGCGACCAGCGATCCTGTTCCGTGTTCGTCATTGCCTTCGTACTTCCAAGTCTGAGAGATATTCGTTGCGAAAGCGCCGCGCAGGTTTGCTGCCACGGCGCGACCTCTAGCGGGCGCGGTCTGCTCCGGACAAAGCTCTCCCGTGCGGCGACCATGCGCCACCCGACAGATCAGCTGTTTGGAGAAGATGCGCCCCGCGAGGTCAGCGCGTACTCGACGGACGCTGCGGGTAGGAACTGACGTCCGAGGGGTTGATTACGGCACCACTGGAAATTTGCGCTTCGGCTGTCGTTGGTTCGACTGCAGTGATGATACCGTAAGGCATAAGTCCTCCCCCTCCCGCCGCGACGTATCGCGGCAAGTTGTCAGCTTGCTCGTGTCTTCAAATTCGAACTGCTGCTACCGAACACCGAAATGCCCGGCGCTTCGCCGCCGCCGTGTCGTCGTCAACCCGTTCACTCGCTCCGCGTTCCCGCTGCCAGATTCCGACCGACGTCCTGGTCTCTCTTGTTCGATCCCCCAAAATTGCCGGGGACATCGCCGGAGAATTTTTGACACAGGTCGTCCGTCCTCATATCGCTATGAGCCGTCAATCCAGCTTCGCTTGGAAAGCGTCGCTAACGCACACACCGCCGCCGATTTGTGCGTCCGCCCCTGGGTCTCAAACCGCGCTGATCTGGAGAGCCGTGGGCGTCGCGAACAAGAAATAAATACACCAAGCACATTTCCTGACAATCCGTGGATTCGACGGGGACCGAGACTCTTCGCGACTGTTGCGGCGTTGCCGATGCTGAGTTGCGAAAGCAAGTTTTTGAATCAGCGCACAGATTCACGCGCGTCACAAACGACGGTGCAATACCAAAAATTTTTCATAGAAAATTTACATTTGGTCTCGCGCCGGTCATTTTTCCAATCGCTGTCCAACGCTATGTGCATAAGTAATTCGCGAGACGTCATTTTTCTCGATTACTTTTGCAGGGTAACCCCGCGTCGCAAGTTTCGCCGCGAAATGCTTGCGCGCTATTCCATCTATCCAGCTTAGCGAAGGACAATCTGTGGGCGAGTGCGGCGCATTAAGCATGTTGAGCCGGTAGAACTACGGACGCGACGAAACGAAACATGACACGCAGTTCGTCGCGCGGCAACGCGAAGTGTTCTCGCGCTATGAAACTTCCACGACAAAAGTCGAGACAAAAACAAAAAGCCCGGCGTGAGCCGGGCTTCGTGACAAATGTGTCTTCCAGTCAGCTCACGCGCCGAGCTTTTACTTGGCGAGCTTGGCGATCCGCTGCGACAGACGCGACACCTTACGGCTCGCATTGTTCTTGTGAATGATGTTGCGCTGCGCTGCCTTCATCAGCTCGGGCTCGGCGCGGCTCATCGCCTTCAGTGCCGCCTCGCGGTCGCCGCTCTTGATCGCTTCCTCGACGGTGCGCACCGCGCCACGCATCTGCGTGCGGCGCGACTTGTTGACGATGGTGCGGCGGGCAATCTTGCGGGTCGCCTTCTTGGCGGAGGTGGTGTTGGCCATGGTTCTCTAACTGTCCTTCGGCGGTGATCGCTCGGTGGTCGGGCTTGCGCGCACCGGCCGGTTCAAATCTCAACTCTGATGTATTTGTCCAAGGTGGTTTTCTTGGGTGTCCTTGAGGCGGCCATGCGAGGAGCGCAAAATGCTGCCCCGCGCCTGCGGCACTGTCCAAAGAACAGCGGCGGCAGGATTGCGCCCGCCGCCATCGGCCGGTCTTATAGATGGCGCGGGCTGAAGCGTCAACGCTTTCGGGACCCAAAAAGGGCCCGAAATCGCCCCCGCGGGGGCCGGATAAGCCGCTGAAGAGGTTGAATTTCCGGGGGGCGCCCGGTAAGTCGTGACGACGCGTGGGGCGCGACTGGGAGTTAGGGTGACGCATGATCCGCGGCTTTTTCCGTCTGATCGGCCTTCTGCTGCTGGCCGGCAGCTTCATCTTCATGGTCTATGACGGGGCCCGCTACGTCGCCGACCAGAGCCTGCGGTTCACCCAATTCGGCCAGTTCTGGAACGACATCCACCAGTCGAGCCAGCAGGCATTCCATGCCTGGGTGGATCGCTTCGCGCCCTGGCTCTGGAATGACGTGATCCGCCTGCTTCTGGAGCAGCCGGTGTTCGCAGTGCTCGGCATTGCCGGCATCCTGCTGATGATCCTGTTCCGGCCGCGCAAGCCCTTGATCGGCTACGCGCGCGACTGACTTGTCGGCAGCCCTCCTTGGCTGCAGCCCTCAGTAACGGGGCTGCCATCATCCGCGTAAGGACATATATAGGTGACAGCCGGCCCGCAGGCCGTTGCCGCGTCGGCCGATGTCCCGCCTGGAGGTGTCCATGTTGTTCATGCGCAAGACCACCGCGTTGCCAAGCGCCGCCGAGGCGCTGCCGGGCCGCGCCACGCCGATCCCGACCGCGATCACCCATTTCGTCAATGGCAGCAAGTTGCAGCCGCCTTATCCGCAGGGCCTCGAGCAGGCGGTGTTCGGGCTCGGCTGCTTCTGGGGCGCGGAGCGCAAATTCTGGGAACTCGGCGAGGGAATCTACACCACCGCGGTCGGCTATGCCGGCGGCCACACGCCGAACCCCACCTATGAGGAAGTGTGCTCGGGGCGCACCGGCCACACCGAAGTGGTGCTGGTCGTGTTCGACCCGAAGAAGATCTCCTACGAGAAGCTGCTGAAGACGTTCTGGGAGAGCCACAACCCGACGCAGGGCATGCGCCAGGGCAACGACATCGGCACGCAATATCGCTCCGCGATCTACACGTTCAGCGACGCGCAGCGCAAAGCCGCCGACGAGTCGCAGGCGATGTATCAGAAGGCGCTGGCCGCCAAGGGCCTTGGAGCGATCACGACCGAGATCGCGCCGGCTGGTGAATTCTACTTTGCCGAGGACTACCACCAGCAATACCTCGCCAAGAACCCGGCGGGCTATTGCGGGCTCGGCGGCACCGGCGTGTCCTGCCCGATCGGCGTCGGCGTCACCGCCTGATCATCTTGTTGAGAAAGAGCTCGCTCCGGAAAGCCGGTTTGCGCTCTTGCCGGGCGCGGCGCTAAGCCAATGGGAGGCCGGCTTTTCCGGCCTCCCGCTCGACCCTCGAAAACCCTTTATTAACCATAAGTGGTGCAAGACTGGGCCTGTCTCGCCGTTGAGGGATAGGTCCGGTGCCGGTTGCACGCGCGTTACGATTGCCGATCACTGCCGTTGTGGCTGCGCTCGCGCTGTCTGGCTGCATGAGCACGTCCGGTCCCGTCGCCGTCGGCCCGCAAGGCGTCGATGCCGTCAGCTATGGTCCGGCCTACGCACCCGCTCCGGTTGCTGATGCAGGCGGCGGCGGTGCGATCAGCGCATTGCGTTCCGCCTTCGCCGGCGCGTCCCCTGGTTATGGCTATGCCGCGCCGGCCGCCGCCCCGGTCGTCTATGCCGCTGCCCCGGGTGGACCGCCGGCCGGTTACGACAACGGCTATCATCTTGGCCCCGGCGACAAGCTCCGCGTCGTGGTCTACGGCCAGGAAGGCCTGACCAATTCCTATGCGATCGACGCCGCGGGCGCGATCACGATGCCGCTGATCGGCTCGGTGCCGGCACGCGGCCGCACGCCGGCCGGGCTTGCCGGCGAAATCTCGGCACGGCTGCGCAACGGCTTTATCCGCGAGCCTTCGGTGGCGGTCGAGATCGAGTCCTATCGTCCGTTCTTCATCCTCGGCGAAGTCCAGGCCCCCGGCCAATATCCCTACGTGCCGAACATGACGGTCGAGAGCGCGGTCGCGATCGCCGGCGGCTTCTCGCCGCGGGCCCGCCGCGACAGCGTGACGCTGACCCACACCGATGCGTCCGGCTCCGGCCGCTTCGTGGTGCCGCTGGGCACGCCGATGAGCCCGGGCGATACGGTGTTCGTCGGCGAGCGCTGGTTCTGACGAAGGACAGCGTCCTTCGACTTTCCGGGGCGATGCGCAGCATCGAACCCGGAATCTCGAGGTTCGCCGGTGCGCAATTGCGCACCTGAGGTTCGCGCTTTGCGCGCCCCGGAACGACGGGTGGAGAAGCTCGCTTCCTATCGCTTCAAATGCTTTGCGAAAAATTCCATGCTGCGCGGCCAGGCGATGTCGGCGCTTGCCTTGTCGTAGCTGGCGCGCTCGTCGCAATGGAACCCGTGCTGCGCGCCGGGATAGATGAAGACCTCGACCTCGGGCCGCTTCGACTTGATGGTCTCGACATCGCTCAAGGGAATGCCGGCGTCCTTCTCGCCGAAATGCAGCTGCGTCGGCACTGCCGGCTTGTCGTCGGCGAAGCGCACGACGGCGCCGCCGTAATAGCCGACCGCGGCTGACAGCCCGGCGAGCTTGGTGGCGGCAGCATAGGCGACGCTGCCGCCGAGGCAGAAGCCGATGATGCCGACCGGCCCGACCGGTTTGACCGCGTCGATCGCGGCCTGGCTGTCGCGCAGCATCGCGGCCCAGTCCGGATTGGCGACGAACTTCCGCGCCTCGGCGATCTCGTCGGGGGAATAGCCGCTCTGGAAGTTCGGCGTGATGCGGTCGAAGATCGACGGCGCAACCGCGACATAGCCTTTCTTCGCCAGCCGGTCGCAGACCGAGCGGATGTGGTGATTGACGCCAAAGATCTCCTGGATCACGACGACCGCGCCCTTCGGCGCGCCGGCAGGATTGGCGCGGTAGGCGCCGAGTTCAAATCCGTCCGAAGCCTTGAGTTTGATGTCTTGTCCCATGGTCCATCCTTGTCATGTTGGGGGTTGCATGAAGGTCATCGACGATGTGGTCCAAAGCGCGATGACATTGTCGTCGCGCTTTGGCTCTTCGTTTGAGCGTGGCCTTTTCGGAAAACCGCTTCGCACGTTTCCGGACCATGCCCTAGCGCCACATCCAGTTCTCGCCCCAGTCGGCCTTCCAGCCGGTCAGCCGGTGCTTGCGGAATTGGAGGAAGAGACGGTCGTGGTGCGGGAACAGCCCGCTGCCGCCGAGGTCGCGGAAGGTCAGGAAGACCTCGTTGCCGGGCCGTCCGCTGACATAGGTGAGGGGCGTGCCGAGCGCGCGCTGCGCGTCCGCGACGCCCATGCCGAACACCAGCGGCGTGGTGTTCGACAACGTCGCGGTGAACGTGGACGGGGCTGTTACGAACGGCAGCTTCTGCGCGCTCGCCCCTGTCGTGGCCGCAGTCAGCAACAAGGCAACGGCGATTGTTTTCATGGCGCGGTCTTTCCAGGCGCGCCCTCAAGGCCGTCCAGGAACGGCAGCACCGCGGCGATGAAGGCCTGCGGCTGGTCGATGTTGACGGCGTGGCCGGCGTTCGGAATCACCGCCTTCTGCGCACCGTGGATCTTTGCCGCCATGTAGTCGGATGCCGCCAGGAACGGCGTGTCGTCGGCGCCGACCACAACCAACGCTGGCACCTGGATCCCGGGCAGCGATTCGATCACCCGTGCATCACGCTGGGCCAGCATGCCGCGCGCCGCGAGCGCGAGGCCCCTGGCGTCGCGATGGGTGACCGACGCGCGCTCGGCGCTCAGCGATCTCAGCACCTCGAGCCCTTCGCGGTCGAAGCGGTCGCCGGTCTCGCGGGCGCGCTTGTTCCAGACCTCGCGGGCGTCGTCCTTCTTGAAGCCCGGGCCGGTGTCGATGATCAGCAGCGCCCGCACCCGCTCCGGATGGGCGCGATGAAAGGCGAGCGACATGTAGCCGCCGAGCGACAGCCCGCCGACGATCGCCTTGTCGGCGCCGGCGGCGTCGAGCAAAGCGGCGATGTCGCCGACCGTCAGCGCTTCGCTATAGGCATCGGGATCGTCGGGATAGTCGGATTGGCCGTGCCCGCGCATGTCCCACAGGATCAGCTTGTGCCGTTGCGACAGCGCCTCGATCTGGCCCTGCCACATCGCCGACGTCGAGGAATAGCCGTGGGTCAGGATCAGCGGCGGGCCGCTGCCGTGAATCTCGTAGTAGATGTCGACGCCTTTGCGGTTGAGCTTGGCCATTGACGGGCTCCTTGTGTTTCTCTGGCCGCTGTCATCGGACGGCGTTGCCGGTGCTTGCTGCCGACGCTTTGAGCAAGCGCCTGTCGATTAGACACGAACGCTGGCATTCCAAAAAGCGTCATGCCGTTGCCGCATCGCACAACAGGCATCTTCGGAAATTTATTCTTTTCGAGCAATTCCAAATTGGATTGCCTCCAGCCGGGAACCGGATCATTGTTTCGGCAACTGTCGCTGACCCGGTGGGCGCCGGCCAAGACCCAACAGTGAGTTGCCGCCGTAAGCGGCTTCCTACACCGGAAGGGGAGAGAGATGCCAAATCTCAATATCAACGGACGGAATATGTCCGTCGAGGCGGCCAATGATACGCCGCTGCTTTGGGTCATCCGCGAGCAATTGCAGATGACGGGCACCAAATTCGGTTGCGGCGCCGGTCTGTGTGGCGCCTGCACGGTTCACGTCAACGGCGAAGCGGTGCGGTCCTGCCAGACCTCGGTCGCCGACGCCGTCGGCAAGAAGATCACCACCATCGAAGGCCTGTCCGCCAAGGGCGATCATCCCTTGCAGAAGGCCTGGGGTCGCCGAGCAGGTGCCGCAATGCGGCTACTGCCAGTCCGGCCAGATCATGCAGGCGGCAGCGCTGCTGTCGAAGAACACCAACCCGACCAAGGAAGAAGTGGTCGCGCATATGGACGGCAATCTCTGCCGTTGCATGACCTATTCACGAATCCAGAAGGCGATCATGCGCGCTGCGTCCGACATGCGCACCGCATCGGCCACCGGATCCGAGCGGAGGGCCACATGAACAAGCACGTGAACAACCTCGCGCCCGAGACGACCGATCTCAGCCGCCGTTCCTTCCTGGTCGGCACCGCTGCAACCGGCCTCGTGCTCGGCTACTCAGCGTCCGGCATCGACCAGGCGCTCGCGGCACCCGCACCCGCCAACTTCGAGCCGAGCGTCTGGTATTCGATCGCGCCCGACGGTCTCGTCACCGTGACCTGCGGCAAGGCCGACATGGGCCAGCACGTCGCCTCGACCATGGCGCAGATCGTGGCCGAAGAGCTCGGCGCGAACTGGAAGGACATGCGGGTTCAGCTCGCCTCCAACGATCCGAAGTTCAACGATCCCGTGCTGGGAGCGCAGATCACCGGCGGCAGCTGGTCGACGATGATGAACTTCGACGCCATGAGCCGCGCCGGCGCCGCCGGCCGTATCGCATTGACCGAAGCGGCGGCGGCCTCCATGGGCGTGCCGGCCGGCGAGCTGGTGGTGCGCGATTCCAAGATCAGCCATGCGAAGTCGAAGAAGTCGATGTCGTTCGCCGAAGTGGTGAAGAGCGGCAAGGCGACCAAGACTTTCACGGCGGATGATCTGAAGGCGATCAAGCTCAAGACGCCCGACCAGTACACCATGATCGGCGTCTCGGTGCCGCAGCTCGACATTCCGTCGAAGGTCAACGGCACGGCCAAGTACGGCATCGACGTGATGGTGCCGGGCATGGTCCACGGCGCGCTGGTCACCCCGCCGGTGCGTTACGGCGCCACCGTGAAGTCGGTCGACGATAGCGCGGCCAAGAAGCTGCCCGGCTTCATCAAGGCCGTCACCCTCGACGACAAGACCACAACCACGACCGGCTGGGTCGTCGCGGTCGCCAACACCTATGCGCAGGCCAAGAAGGCCGCCGCGGCGCTGAAGATCAGCTATGACGGCGGTCCGAACGCAAAACTGTCGAGCGAATCGCTGTTCACGGAAGCCAAGCGGCTTCAGGGATTGAGCGATTCCGGAGAGTTCTTCGTCAAGGACGGCGATCCGAACGCGGCCTTCGGCTCGGCGGCCAAGCTGTTGGAGGCGGAATACACCACCAACATCAACATCCACGCGCCGATGGAGCCGATGAACGCCACCGCGGAGTTCAAGGGCGACATCCTGCACATCTATTCCGGCAACCAGTTCGCGACGCGCTCCGGCGCGATTGCGGCCGGCGCCGCCGGGATCGATCCGAAGTTCGTGGTGATGCACCAGATGTGGCTGGGCGGCGGCTTCGGCCGGCGTCTCGACGCCGACATGATGGTGCCCGCGGTGCAGGCGGCGAAGGCCGTCGGCAAGCCGGTCAAGGTCATCTATACGCGCGAAAACGACATGACGATGGATTTCTCGCGTCCGCTGACCTACCAGAAGGTGAAGGCCGGCATGGACGGCGACGGCAAGATCGTCGCGATGAGCCACGACGTGGTCTCGGCCTGGCCGACCGCGCGTTGGGGAATCCCCGATTTCCTGACACCGTCGGTCGACAAGAAAGGCCCGCTCGACTCCTTCACCGTGAACGGAGCGGACTTCTTCTACACCGTGCCCAACCACTATGTGCGGGCGATCAAGAACGAGATGGCGCACAACGCCACCCCGTCGGGTCAGCTCCGCTCGGTGGCGCCGGGCTGGACGTTCTGGGCGGTCGAAAGCATGATCGACGAGATCGCGCATGCGACCGGCAAGGACCCGGCGCAGCTGCGCATCTCGTTGCTCGACGGCAAGGGCAAGAATGACGGCGGCGCGCAGCGTCTCCGCAACACCTTGCTCGCTGCGATGGGCCTTGCCGGCTACGGCACCAAGCAGCTGCCCAAGGGCGAAGGCATGGGGGTCGCCTGCGTGTCGTCGCAGGAGCGCGCCACGGCGAGCTGGACCGCCTGCGTCGCCCACGTCGCTGTCGCCCCGTCGGGCGAGGTGACGGTGAAGAAGCTGACGGTTGCGACCGACGTCGGTACGCAGGTGAATCCCGACGGCATCCGCGCCCAGGTCGAGGGCGCGGCGCTGTGGGGCATGTCGCTGGCGCTGTTCGAGAAGGCGACGTTGAAGGACGGCGGCATCGAGCAGACCAACTTCGACAGCTACACGCCGCTTCGGATGAGCCAGCTGCCGGAAGTCGCGGTCAACGTCATCGCCAATGGCGAGAAGGCGACCGGCGTCGGCGAGCCCGCGGTGACGGTGGTGGCGCCGGCGATCGGCAACGCCGTCTTCAACGCGGTCGGTGCCCGCGTCCGCGGCCTGCCGATCACCGCGGAAGCCGTGAAGGCGGCGATGAAGGCGTAACGACCTGAACGAACAAGGACGCCGGAGAGCACGAGCTCTCCGGCGTTTTCCTTTGCTCCGCGCGTCGGCCGGCCGGTGACGGCATCAACATTCTCGAAGCCGCAAAAATTCATGATTCGCCGCCGACGCTCGCATCTGCATTGATTTTCGGCCGGCCTGATTTTGCTGGCGGATTCGGCGATCCCTCAAATTGTATCCATTGCGCTTAAGCGCCGTTCAGCATCCCCATTAAGCCGGAGGGAACGCATCGTCAGGTAGCGTCCCGGCGTCGGTCGTTACCGCGACGGGGATGCCATGACTGCCTTAGCCAACAACCAGACTTCGAAGCGCCGCCTCCTGCTGGCGTCAGATCGAAGCGATCAGAGCAACGAGCTCGCGAGCATTTTGCGCTCGGTGGGCGAGGTCGATACCGTTCCGACCTCCGACATTCCCGAGCAGCCGGCCCGCGATCTCTCCGGCATCGTCGTCGACATCAACCTGCGCTCGCCCGAAGCCGTGCAGCTCGTCCGCGCCAAGCTGCAGGCCGACGCCTATCGCGAGATGCCGCGGCTGTTCGTGCTGGCGGATGCCTTGCATCACGCCTCGATGCAGGCCTGGGCGCTCGGCGCCACCGACACGATCTCGCGGCCGTTCGATGCGCGCGGCATCCTGCAGCGCATCCGCGCCGCGTTCCCCGACGACAGTGGTTATGACGAGACCGATCGCGGCAAGGCGCTCAACCGCGGCGTCGAAGCCGCGCACGGCGTGATGGTCAAGATGTTCGAGCGGATGCGCGCCGGCGAGCCGCTCAAGTTCGAGGACATCGTCGCCGCCGAAAACAAGATCCTCAAGGCGATCAAGCACAACTCGCTGCGCGAATGGCTGACCACGGTCGGCTGCCATCACCAGGAGACCTATCGCCACTGCCTGTTCGTGACCGGTTTCGCGGTTGCGTTCGCGCAGCATCTCGGCATGCGTGAGGACGATCAGCGCCGGCTCGCCCGCGCCGCGCTGCTGCACGACGTCGGCAAGGCCTTCGTTCCGGTCGCGCTGCTCGACAAGCCCGGCGCATTGACGGTCGAGGAAATGGCCGAGATGCGCGAGCATCCGCGCCGCGGCTACGAGGCGCTGTCCGCGCAGGGCGGCTTCCCGCCGGAAATGCTCGACGTGATCCTGCACCACCACGAATTCCTCGACGGCACCGGCTATCCGAACGGCCTCAGCGGCAACCAGATCAGCGACATCGTCCGCGTCACCACGATCGTCGACGTCTATGCCGCTTTGGTCGAGAAGCGCGCCTACCGGCTGCAGTTCACCCACGCCAAGGCGTTCTCCATGATGGAGGAGATGGGCGGCAAGCTCGACCAGCAATTGCTGCAGGCGTTCCGCCCGGTGGCGTTCGGGCATTATTGAGCGGATGCCATTCCGGGGCGATGCGTGAGCATCGAACCCGGAATCTCGAGATTCCCCGATGCGCAATTGCGCATCTGAGGTCTGGTCCTTCGGACCATCCCGGAATGACCTAGTCTGCGCTAGCCAATCAACGCAAGTCGTTCTCCTTACCTCCGCCTAGATTCCGATGATCATCGGCAAGACCGATGCTCCGACGGGTCAGGACGATCATGGATACGGCAACGACCGGGGATTTCGACATCCCCGCCGACATCGCGGCAACACTTGTCGATCCCGTCGCCTATGCGGACGACCGCATCCACGACAGCTATCGCTGGCTGCGCGCCAATAACCCGCTCGGCATCGCGCGGCCCGAGAAGTTCGATCCGTTCTGGGTGGTGACCAAGCACGCCCATATCCAGGCGATCAGCCGGCAGAACGAGCTGTTCCACAACGCCGACCGGCCGACCACGCTGACGACGCAGGCGCTCGAGGAGCGCGTTCGCAAGATCACCGGCGGGCCCAATCTGGTGCGCTCGCTGGTGCAGATGGACGCGCCCGATCACCCGAAATATCGCGCGCTGACGCAAGGCTGGTTCATGCCGGCCAATCTCGGCAAGTTCGAGGCCCGCGTCCGCGAGATCGCGCGCGCCACGGTGCGGCGTATGCTCGCGAGGGGCGGCGCCTGCGACTTCGTCGAGGACGTCGCGCTCGGCTATCCCCTGCACGTCATCATGGAGATCCTCGGCGTGCCCGAGGCGGACGAGCCGCGCATGCTCAAGCTGACGCAGGAACTGTTCGGCCCGCAGGATCCCGACACCGCGCGCGTCCGCGACGCGCTGAGCGCGGAGCAGGTCTCCGCGATGCTGCAGTCGATCATCGCCGACTTCTCCGCCTACTTCCGCAAGATCACCGAGGATCGCCGCCAGAACCCGCGCGACGATCTCGCCACCGTCATCGCCAACGCGAAGATCGGCGGCGACTACATGCCGGAGCACGACCAGACCAGCTATTACATGATCGTCGCGACCGCGGGCCACGACACCACCTCATCATCGACCGCCGGCGCGATCTGGGCGCTGGCCAGGGACGCCGCGGAATTCGCCAAGGTGAAGGCCAATCCGGAATTGATCCCGGGTCTGGTCGACGAGTCGATCCGCTGGATGACGCCGGTCAAGCATTTCATGCGCTCGGCCACCGCGGATACCGAGCTCGGCGGCCGCAAGATCGCCAAGGGCGATTGGCTGATGCTGTGCTACGCCTCGGGCAATCGCGACGAGGAGGTGTTCGAGGACCCCGATCGCTTCCGCAGCGATCGCAAGCCCAACCGCCATGTCGCGTTCGGCTATGGCGCGCATCTCTGCCTCGGCCAGTACCTCGCCAAGCTCGAGATGCGCATCCTGTTCGAGGAGCTGCTGCCGCGTCTGAAGTCGCTATCGCTCGACGGCGAGGTGAAGATGACGCAGGCCTATTTTGTCAACGGCCCGAAGAAGCTGCCGATCCGCTTCGAGGTGAATTGACGCGGCTTGGGCCACGTCACTCCAGCATCTTCCTGAGCTCCGCCTTCGCGACCTTCTCCAGCGTCGAGCGCGGCATGTCGTCGACGAAGCGGATTTCTCGTGGCACCTTGAAGTCGGCCAGCGCGGAGCGGCAGGCGATCAAGACGTTGTCGTGCAAATCGGCGGGCAGGGCGGCGACGCCGGCTTGCGGGATGATGAAGACGACGGGCACTTCGTCCAGCATCGGATGCTTCTTCGCCACGACAGCGGCCTCGCGCACGCCCGGCACCACCGCGATCACCTGCTCGATCTCGGATGCCGCGACATTCTCGCCGCCGACTTTCAGCATGTCCTTGGAGCGATCGCCGAACTTGATGTAGCCGCGCTCCAGCATCGTGACGCGGTCGCCGGTGATGAAATAGCCGTGCTCGTCGAAGCTCTCGCGCGTGGCCGTCTCGTTGTGCAGATATTCGGCGAACAGCGACAGGCCCGGAATGCCCTTGATCAGGAGGTTGCCGGTCTCGCCGACGCCGGTCGGCGTGCCGTCGTCATTGGTGATGCGGATTTCGTATTCGGGCGCGGCACGGCCGATCGACATCGGCGTGTTGGGTTGATCGACCTCGCCGATGATGCCGTGAGTGATGGTCTCGGTCATGCCCCACCAGCCGATGATCTTGATGCCGAACACGTTGAACGCCGGCGGCTCATTCACGGCGGTGCCCCAGAGCCGAAACTTGTGGTTCTTCGGCACCTCGTGTTCCAACAGCGCCTTCATGCAGAACGGGATCGTCGAGGTCCAGGTCGAGCTGTGTTCGAGCGCTACCGGCCAGAAGCGGCTCGCCGAGAAGCGCGGCTGGATCACACAGGTCGCCCCGACCCACAGGCTCGCCAGCATCGAATAGGCCAGCGCGTTGGTGTGGAACAGCGGCAGGTAGGTCTGGTGCACGTCAAAGGCGTGCAGGTCCTGATGCGCGGCGTTGATCTTGGCGCCCCACAGTGCGTTGGCGTGGGTCCACAGTACCGCCTTCGGCCGCGACGTGGTGCCGGAGGTATATTGCACGCTGCAGGGCGCGAGCGGATCGGTCGGGCGATGCGGCCGGTCGGCGCTGTCGGCAAACAGCGCGTCGAAACTGTCGCCGCGTGCAGGCGGCTGCGCCGGCGCTTGCCCGGCGTCGTGCGAGGTCACCGCGATCCAGCGCAGGCCCTTGCAGTTGGCTGATATCAGCTCGGCATAGGCCGGCTGGGTGATCGCGGCGACCGCGCCGCAATGGCCCGCAAAATATTCGATCTCGGCCGCGGCCGAGCGGGTGTTGGTGGTGACCGCGATGGCGCCGAGCTCGACGCAGGCGAACCACGACATGATCGCCTCGATGCAATTGTCGAGATGGATCAGGACATAGTCACCCTGCCGGATGCCGCGCTTCGCAAGGCCCGCAGCCAGCGCGCCGACGCGCTCGTGGAATTCGCCGTAGCTCCAGCGCCGTGCCGGCGCGTCGAACGGCGCCCAGATCAGGAATGGATGATCGCGGCGCACCTCGGCGCGCATCCGCAGCAACCATGGCACGTCGAGCCCCGCAAACGGTCCCACGACGCCCGGTACTGCTTTTGAATTGCTCATATGTCCTCCCGCGCGGCCTTGCCGGCCGCCATTGGTCTTGGTTGGGAGCAGTTCTGCCATCGGCGTGCGCCGAGAGCAAATCGGGATTTGCAAGGCGGTTTTGCGTTGAAGCAATCTGTTCCGCCGCGCGGAAGAGATCGATTTATTCGCGGCATCCGTCATCGGGCGCGCATTCGCACGCCGCGCCGGCTCGTAAGGACGAGCGAAAGCTAGTGTCCCGAATCCGAAGTTCGCATCATTCGCCGCACCTTCGGGACGAACTTCGGATTCGATAAGGACACTAGCAAACTTATGATTCTAGTGTGCTTTATGAATGCGAAGTTCGTGAAGGTGGTTGCCGCGAAATCGCACGAACTTCGCATTCAGCACACTAGGTCGCGCCCTTCTCGTACGACGAGATCTCGATCAGGCTGCCGTCGGGGTCGCGGCAATAGACCGAGCGCAGCGTGCCGCGCGCGCCTTGCTTGGCCACCGGGCCTTCCTCGATCCTGACGCCATTGGCTTTCAGATGCGCGACCACTTCCTCGGGCGTGCTCGAGGTGAGGAAGCAGAGATCGTCGCTGCCGGCCGCCTCGTGATCGGCGGTGAACCAGTCCACCTTGTCGGCATCGCGCGGCCGCACATTGATCTTCTGGTTGCCGAACACCAGCGAGGTGCGCGGTGTCTTGCCCTTGCCGGGGTCGAACACCTTCACCTCCATGCCGAGGATCCTGCTGTACCAGGCAACCGAGCGCACGACATCGGTGACGTTGATCACGAGATGGTCGAGCCCATTCACCTTGACGGACATGATCGATCCTCTTCGGTCCAGAGTGCTTTCGAGCGATGTGGTCGCCGGTTCTGGTGCGATCAGAGCCGAAGCTTAGTCTTTCGTCGCGGTCGACGGCGCACGTGTCGCACTGGCCGCTTCAGGCATTGTTTGTTAAAACCGCGCCGCACGCAACGCAACAGAAACGGGCAGGGCGCCAAACCCTGCTGGATTGGGAGAAACTTCATGATTTCACGCCGTACCGCGCTGGGCCTGATCGGGTCGGGGATTTCGACATTCGCGATCGGCCGCGCTTCCGCTGCCGACTATCCGGCGCGGCCGGTGCGCTGGATCGTGGGTTATCCGCCGGGCGGCGCCACCGACATCATCGCGCGCCTGGTCGGGCAGCGGCTGTCGGAGAGGCTCGGGCAGCAATTCGTGATCGAGAACAAGCCGGGCGCCGGCAACAATATCGGCACCGAGGCGGCGATCAACGCCGAGCCGGACGGCTACACCGTGCTGCTGGTCAATCCGGCCAATTACATCAACGCCTCGCTCTACGCCAATCTGAAGTTCAACTTCGTGCGCGATGTCGCGCCGGTTGCTTCATTCAATCGCGTGCCGAACGTGATGACCGTCAACAAGGACGTGCCGGCCAAGACCGTCGCCGAGTTCATCGAATATGTGAAGGCCAATCCCGGCAAGGTGAACATGGCCTCTTCCGGCAATGGCACCTCGGTGCATCTCTCCGGCGAGATGTTCATGGCGATGACCGGCTGCAAGATGCAGCACGTGCCGTATCGCGGCGCCGCGCCCGCGATCACCGACATGCTCGGCGGCCAGGTGCAGGTGATCTTCGACAACATGCCCTCGATCATCCAGCACATTCGCTCCGGCGCGTTGCGCGCGCTGGCAGTGACGTCAACGGAGCGATCCTCGCAACTGCCCGATGTTCCGTCGGTCGCCGAAACTGTGAAGGGCTACGAGGCGAGCGCGCTGTTTGGCATGGGCGCGCCGAAGAACATGCCGAAGGAAGTTATCGCCAAGCTCAACACCGAGATCAACGCCGTGCTCGCCGAACCCGACATGAAGAAGCGCCTGGTCGAGCTCGGCGGCGATCCGCTGATCCAGACGCCGGAAGCCTTCGGCAACGACATCAAGGCCGAGACCGACAAGTGGAAGAAGGTGGTCGAGTTCGCCGGCCTCAAGGTCGAGTAGGCTTCGCAAGAGGTGCGATGCTGGATCGCGCGGGACTAATGTGGCCCGCGCGGTACAGCCGGTCCCTGGCCGAAGCCAAATTCGTCGGCCTTGACGCGGAATAAAATGACGTTCAGGAACCTTACAAAAGATGCCGTATCTTGCTAACTGCGGCATCCGAGGAGCCGGATCATGCGCGCATCGGGATTGGCAATGCTTGTTCTGGGAACGGTGACGCTCGCCGGCGCGGCGAGTATCACGCCCGCTTCCGCCGATCCTTATGACTACCCATGGTGTGCGCAGGGCCCGAGCCTGGGCTATCCCGGCGAATGCGCCTACCGAACCTACGAGCAATGTCTCGCGAGCGTGTCCGGCCGCTATCTCTATTGCGGCGAGAATCCGCGCTTCCTGTTCAGCGAACCGCCGCCGCCACCACCGGGCCGCTATCAGCGTCGGCACCGGACCGTTTATCCCGACTAGCGTTGCGGCATTCCCGCAAAGCGGTCTGTCGCCACCGTTCCTGACGTTCGTCCCCGCGCCGGGCCACGTCCTGACGCGATCGTGAAGTCGCGCGCTTGACGTCGCGCCGTTTGCGTCTATACTAAACCATATGGTTAAGTATCAGGACGAGACGCTGGACCGCACCTTTGCGGCGCTTTCCGATCCCACCCGCCGCGCGCTGCTGGCGCGGCTCGGCGAGCAGGACAGCCTGTCGGTGAGCGAGCTGGCGCAGCCGTTCGCGATGTCGTTGCCCGCGATCATGAAGCATCTCGACGTGCTCACCGATGCGGGTCTCGTCGCGCGCGAAAAGACCGGCCGCACGGTGGCGTGCCGGCTCACCGCGCGGCCGATGGAGCAGGCGATGAACTGGCTCAATCGCTATGCGCAATTCTGGTCCGACAACCTCGACCGCCTTGCCGCTTTTGTGGAGGAAGAACCATGGCAAACAAATCCGCAGTCGCCGCCGACGCCGGCCTCGCCGCGCGCCCAAGCCTCACCCTCACGCGGCGGCTCCGCGCGCGGCCGGAAAAAGTCTACGCCGCGTGGACCGAGCCGGAAAATCTAGCGCAGTGGTTCGGACCGGGTGCGGTCAAGCCGGCCACGACGCGTGCGGAGCTCGATGTCCGCGTCGGTGGACGCTATCGCATCGGATTCATCGGCACGAACGGCGAGTATCACGAGGTCGGCGGCGTCTATCGTGAGGTGGTGCCGAACGAGAAGCTGGTGTTCAGTTGGGCCTGGCATTCGACGCCCGAACGCGAATCCGAGGTGACGATATCGATCAAGCCCGATGCCGGCGGTACGCTGCTCACCTTCCATCACGCGCAGTTCGTCGATGAGACCGCCCGCGACAACCACCAGCGCGGCTGGACCGCATTCCTCGGCAATCTGGAAAGCTTTGTCGACGCCTGATCTGCAAAGGAGCATCCCATGCAACAGCACAAGATCGTCTCGCGCGAGGAATGGATCGCAGCCCGCAAGGCGCTGATGATCGGCGAGAAGGAGTTGACCCAGGCCCGCGAAGCGCTCAGCCGGCAGCGCCGGGAACTGCCCTGGGTCAAGGTCGACAAGGACTATGTGTTCGACGGCCCTGGCGGCAAAATGACGCTCGGCGATCTCTTCAGGGGCAGGCCCCAACTCGTGGTGCAGCATGTGATGTTCGCGCCGGAGTGGGACGCAGCGTGCAAGAGCTGCTCGTTCTGGGTCGACGGCTTCGAGCGCATGGTTCCGCATCTGGCTGCGCGCGACACCACGATGATCGCGATCTCGCGGGCGCCGCTCGCCAAGCTCGACGCATTCAAGGCACGGATGGGCTGGACCTTCGACTGGGTCTCCTCGGGAGAGAACGACTTCAACTACGATTACGGCGTCTCGTTCACGCAAGCGCAGATCGATGCGGGGACCGCGAAGTACAATTATGGAACGACCCCGCTCTACGGTCCCGAGTTGCCTGGCATCAGCGTGTTCTGTCGCGACGAGCAGGGAAGCGTGTTCCACACCTACTCTACCTTCGCGCGCGGCCTCGACATGATGAATGCTGCCTATCACTATCTCGACCTGACGCCGCTCGGCCGCCACGAGGAAGGATTGCCCTATCCGATGGATTGGGTGCGGCTACGTGACCAGTACCAACCGGCGCCGGTTCAGGCATCCTGCTGTCACAGCTGACGAACGCTGACGCGTAGCGTTGGCGTTCGTCATCCCGGGGCGATGCGAAGCATCGAACCCGGGATCTCGAGATTCCGGGTTCACGCTTCGCGTGCCCCGGAATGACAATAGAACCGCAGGAAACGCCAATGCCTTACGTCGATGGATTCATCGTCGCCGTGCCGAAGAAGAAACTCAAAGCCTATGCGCAGCTCTCGAAGAAGGCCGGCAAGGTCTGGCGCGAGTATGGCGCGCTGGATTATCGCGAATGGGTCGCCGACGACGTCAAGCCGGGCAAGCTGACCTCATTTCCGCAGAGCGTGAAACTGAAGGCCGGCGAAACCGTCGTGTTCGCCTGGATCACCTACAAGTCGCGCGCCCAGCGCGACAGGATCAACGCCAAGGTGATGGCCGATCCGCGCCTGGCGTCGATGGGCACGGGCGATGTGCCGTTCGACGCCAAGCGGATGATTTATGGCGGCTTTGCCAGCCTCGTGAAGGTCTGACGCGGCACGGTTTCGCCGCAATCCGCGCAGTAACCGGCTGTTAAACATCACGCTCGGCAGGCGGCGCGATGCCGCTTGCGTTTACTTGGTGATCCCGTATACTTTGCAATACAAAGTTCGGGCGAATCATGCGTGACCTCGACAAGGCGTTGGCCGATATCCTCGCGATCCGCAGCCAGATTGCGGCCGGAACGGCGTTTCGCGGCTACGGTCCGGCGACCGTCGCCGCCACCAGCGGCATCGCGCTCATCACGGCGCTTGCGCAATATCTCTGGCTTGCCGATCCCACCGCTCATCCGATCGCGTTCCTCGCAGGCTGGGCGGCGGCCGCGTTGGTCTCCGCCGTGCTGATCTGGATCGAGATGCAGGCGCGCTCGCGCCGGCATCATTCCGGCCTTGCGGACGCGATGGTCCAGCAGGCGATCGAGCAGTTCGTTCCGGCTGTGATCGCCGGCGTGCTGCTCGCTGTCCTGCAATGGAAGTTCGCGCCCGAGACGCTGTGGATGCTGCCCGGCCTGTGGCAGGTGCTGGTCAGCCTCGGCGTATTCGCCTCGGTCCGCCTGCTGCCGCGCACGATCGCGCTCGGCGGCGCCTGGTATTTCCTGTCGGGCTTCACGGTGCTCTTGATCTCAAGCCAGAGCCACGCGCTGTCGCCCTGGACCATGGGACTGCCATTCGCGATCGGCCAGTTGCTGCTCGCAGCGCTGCTTTATTTCGCTTCCGGAGGCCACGATGCCGAAGACTGACCTGACCACCGCGCCGTTCGCCTATGATGGCCTCGACCGCGTCATCCACGAGAAGGCGCGGCTCGGCCTGCTGACCTCGCTGATGGCGCATCCGAAGGGGCTCGCCTTTGCCGATCTCAAGCAGCTCTGCGGCCTGACCGACGGCAACCTCAGCCGGCACCTGCAGGTGCTGCAGGAGGCCGGTCTCGTCGACGTCATCAAGGGCTATGAAGGCAATCGTCCGCACACCACCTGCCGCCTGACCAAGAGCGGTCGCCGCCGCTTCCTCGACTATCTCGCCGTGCTCGAGCAGCTGGTGCGTGACGCGGCCAAGGCCGCCGGCACGGCCGAGAGGGCTGCCGGCACGGCAGAAAAGGCCGCCGGCAAGGACGACCGCGCAGCTAGCCGCCTCGGTATCCAGCCGGTTTGAATCATCCCATTTTTGTCCGGAGACTTTGTGATGCAAAGTAACGTCGCGCTCAAGCCGGAAGCCGCCATCAGGCTCCATGTCGGCATCATCATGGATGGCAATGGCCGCTGGGCGACGCGGCGTGGCCTGTCGCGCCTGCGCGGACACGAGGCCGGCGTCGAGGCGATCCGCCGCATCGTCGAGGCCGCACCGGACCAGGGCGTCGGCACGCTGACGCTCTACGCCTTCTCGAGCGACAATTGGCGCCGTCCGAAGGCCGAGGTGGCGGCACTGATGGGGCTGTTGCGGTTCTACCTCGCCAACGAGATCGCCGCGCTCGTGCGCAACGGCGTTCGCCTCACCGTGATCGGCCGCCGCGACCGGCTGCCCGACGGCATCGCCGCAGCGATCACGCGCGCGGAGGCCGAGACCGCCGGCGGCGCCACGCTGCATCTGCGCATCGCGATCGATTATTCGGCGCGCGACGCCATCCTGAATGCAGCCGCGCGGGCGGCCGGCGCCGGCGAGCTGAGCCGCGAGACTTTCGCCGATCTCATCACCGGCGAGGCCGGCCTGCGCGACGTCGACCTGATCATCCGCACCTCGGGCGAGAAACGGCTGTCGGACTTCCTGCTCTGGGAGGGCGCTTATGCCGAGCTGCATTTCACCGAGCGGATGTGGCCCGAATTCGATGCCGACGATCTCGCCGACGCACTCGGCTCCTTCCATCGCCGCGAGCGCCGCTTCGGCGGACTGACCGCGATCGCGCCGGCGGAGGTGCCGAACCTCTAGCGCGTCAAGCCGCGCCAACTGCTCTCTTCCTAAAGCCCGGCCGGGGGGTTGGGCTCTTTCTCTCACAAGATGCGGGGACGAACGATCACGCCAACCATAGCGGGAGCGATCATCCATGCGCATTCTTCTCGTCAACGTGCCGCATCCGGCGATCGGCAGCCGGATCCCCGACGACCATCTGCCGCCACTCGGCCTGCTGTCGATCGGCGGGCCGCTGATCGATGACGGCCACGACGTCGGTCTTATCGATGCCGAGTTCGGGCCTATGCCGGTCGAAGCCATCGTGGCGGAGGCATCGAGATTTGCACCGGATGCGGTGTTGTTCGGTCATTCCGGCTCGACGTCGGGCCATCCTGTTATCACCGAGGTGGCGCAGGCGATCGTCAAGGCCGTGCCGAATGTGCGGATCGTCTATGGCGGCGTGTTTCCGACCTATCACTGGCGCGACATCCTGCGCGAGGAGCGCTACGTCACCGCGATCGTGCGCGGCGAGGGCGAAGAAACCGCGCGGCGCCTGATGCGGGCGCTGGAGGCCGGCGAGGATCTCCGCATCATCAACGGCATCGCATTCCGCGACGATTATGGGCCGCGCGTGACGCCGCCTGCGCCTGTTATCCGTGACCTCGATGCCTATCGCGTCGGCTGGGAATTGATCGATCACGCGCGTTACAGCTATTGGGGCGGCCTGCGCGCCGTCGTCGTGCAATTCTCGCGCGGCTGTCCGCATCTCTGCAATTACTGTGGCCAGCGCGGCTTCTGGACGCGATGGCGCCACCGCGATCCCGTGCGCTTTGCGAAGGAGCTGGCCCGGCTCCATCGCGAGCACGGCGTCAAAGTGATCAATTTCGCCGACGAGAACCCGACCGTCTCGAAGAAGGCATGGCGGACTTTTCTCGAGGCCTTGATCGCGGAGGATGTCGATCTGATCCTGGTCGGCTCGACCCGCGCCGACGACATCGTGCGCGATGCCGACATCCTGCATCTCTACAAGAAAGCGGGCTGGCAGCGCTTCCTGCTCGGCATGGAAAACACCGACGAGAAGACGCTGGAGCTGATCCGCAAGGGCGCGACCACCACGATCGATCGCGAGGCCATCCGTTTGATGCGCCGGCACGGCATCCTGTCGATGGCGACCTGGGTGGTCGGCTTCGAGGAGGAGACCGATCGCGATCATTGGCGCGGTCTCAGGCAGCTGTTGTCCTATGATCCCGATCAGATCCAGATGCTGTACGTCACGCCGCATCGCTGGACGCCGTATTTCCGTCTCGCGGCGGGGCGGCGCGTCATCCAGACCGATCGTAGGCTCTGGGACTACAAGCATCAGGTGCTGGCGACCCGGCACATGCCGCCATGGCGCGTGCTGCTCTGGTTCAAGTTCACCGAGATGGTGCTGCAATGCCGCCCGAAGGCGCTGCTCCGCGTGCTGCTTCACCGCGACGCCGAACTTCGTCACGCGATGCGCTGGTACACGCAGATGGGCCGCCGGGTCTGGCCGCACGAAATTCTCGGCTTCCTGCGCGACAAAAGACTGAAGCACGGACCGACGGTGCAGGAATTTTGGGGCGCGCCGCAGGATATGGAGGAGGAATCGATGTCGTCGCACCGGCCCGAGCGCCGCGTCGGCACATCACGCGCAGCGTAAGTCGATACCGTCTTGCCGGTTCTGGATAACTGGCGCTGATGACTGGACGCCTGAGTCATCAGCGCGATAATTTCCAGATCGGCTGCGCAGAACAAAAAGAACCGTGGCGGTCGAGGCGTCGAGTTGAGCATACAGGTTGCGATCTTAAAAATATTGGCCAGTCATTTCGGCGGCAGAGCCAGCCTCAATTCACTCAAGCACGACCTCGCAATGCTCTCATCGAGCGGCGACGATTGGCATGCGCGGATCAAACGTCTGGCATCGCGGGTCCCCGAACTCGACATCTTTAGCCATGGCTATGTGCTCCGTGACGTCGAAGGCTGGGAGATCACATCGTCCGGTCGTGAGTTCCTGCGCGCGCTGGAAGCGGTCACGCAAGACAATCTGCCGTCCGCGCCAGCGGCCGAGGCCGCGATCCGCGCCGAGGGCAAGCTGATCGTGGTCGGTCACCGCTTCAAAAGCCGGGTGCGGCCACAGCGTGATCCCGAACAGAGCACGTTGGCGCGCCGCCGGCCGATCCGCGAGCCGCATTGAACCTCACTGCGCTGCACGCGACCTACCTTCGGGACGTGGCTCCGGAGGTCGCAGATGGCTGCTTTGGCTCAATCGATCGCACGCGCGTTTCCGGCCAATTCGCTTCGAAGCAGCATCGCCCGGCATGTCCTGCTGTTTGCCGCCGCGGCCCTGTTCGTCGCGGCGCTCAGGGCGAGCTACGGCCTCGATCTCAGCGCCGGCTTCTTCTGAAGCATGATCCGGAAAAGTGCGAAGCGGTTTTCCGAAGAGATATTGCTCAAAAAAGACCGCGCGACAAATTCTCCCGCGGCAGGTCATACTGGGTTAACCGGACCGAGGTAGCTAGGCGCACGCTTTCCTTGCATCTCGAACCCAGGCCGGTTTTCCATGGATAAGCCGATGCGCTGCCAGTGCGGCAGGACGCGAACCATTGTGCTCGACAAGCATTTCCGCACTGCGCTGATATGCCCAAAATGCGATGAGGTTCAGCCGGCCGGGCCGGCGAGGCCAGAAGAACGGCTGCTGACCGCACGCTGAAGCGCAATGAGATCGGGTTGAATCGTCATCGCGTCTAGCTCGTTGTTTAAGCATGATCTTTCCGGAAAACGCTTCGCACTGTTCCGGATCATGCTCTGCGCGGTCGTTTTCGGCGCCGAAACCCGCTAGGTTCCGTCTGACGAAACGGACCAAAGCGAAACCCGATGCCGCAGCCTGCCCATACCGCCGCCATCACCCTTGCCGACATACGCCGTGCCGCGGATGTGATCCGGGATGCGGTCATGGTCACGGCCTGCAATGAGAGCCGCACGCTGGGCGAGATCTGCGGCTGCCGCCTGTTCCTCAAATTCGAAAACCTGCAATTCACGGCGACCTTCAAGGAGCGCGGCGCGCTGAATCGCCTGCAGGCGCTGTCGCCCGAGGAACGCAAGCGCGGCGTGATCGCGATGTCGGCCGGGAATCACGCCCAGGGCGTGGCCTATCACGCCAAGCGGCTCGGCATCCCCGCCACCATCGTGATGCCGATCGGCACGCCAATGGTGAAGATCGAGAACACCAGGCGGCACGGCGCCGAGGTCATCATCACCGGGCAGACGCTGGAAGAATGCTTCGCGTTCGTCGGCTCGCATGCCGCGCAGAAGGGCCTGATCCTGATCCATCCCTATGACGATCCGCTGATCATCGCCGGCCAGGGCACGATCGGACTTGAAATGCTCGCGGCGGTGCCGGAGCTCGATATCCTGGTGGTGCCGATCGGCGGCGGCGGGCTGATCTCGGGCATCGCCACCGCTGCGAAGGCGCTGAAGCCGTCGATCCAGGTCGTCGGCGTGCAGGCCCAGCTCTATCCGTCAATGTACAATACGGTCAAAGGCGAGCAGCTGCCGATGCGCGGCGACACGCTCGCCGAGGGTATTGCGGTCAAGGCGCCCGGGCGGATCACCACGAAAATCGTCCGCGAGCTCGTCGACGACATCATCCTGGTCAGCGAGGACCAGATCGAGCGCGCGGTCGCGACCCTGATCTCGATCGAAAAGACCGTGGTCGAAGGCGCCGGCGCCGCTGGCCTCGCGGCGGTGCTCGCAGCTCCCGAGCGCTTTGCCGGACGCAATGTCGGCCTGGTGCTGACAGGCGGCAATATCGACACCAGGCTGATCGCCTCGGTCCTGACCCGCGAGCTCGCCCGCGAGGGACGGCTGACGCAGCTGGCGCTCGACATCGTCGACCGGCCCGGACAGCTCGCGGCGGTGTCGATCCTGCTTGCCGACGCCGGCGCCAACATCATCGAGGTCTCGCATCAGCGCACCTTCTCCGACCTTCCGGCGAAGGCGACGCTGCTCGAGCTCGTGATCGAAACCCGCGACCGCGCGCATCTGGAAGAGGTGCTGGCAAGGCTCGGCGCTGAAGGATTCGCGGTGCGGGAAAGTTAGCTGTCAGACTGCTTGACCGTCGTCCTGAGGCGCGAGCGGAGCGAGCCTCGAAGGATGAATCGGTCACCAGCCGGGCCGTGCATCCTTCGAGACGCGCGCAAGTGCGCGCTCCTCAGGATGACGGTTTTCAATGGGCGAACTAACCTTCGTCATCACCCGCCGCCAGCTCGGCGAGCTTCGCGATGGTGTTGATGTTGCGCGCGGTGCCCTTGGCGGCGGCGGGGATCTTCAGCTTCGAGCGGCCCATGCCGCTGCCATAGGCGACATAGATCTCGCGCTTGCCGAGCCGCACCTCTTCGTCCTGCCGGCCCTTGATGTCCTTCAAGGCGTCCTTCGGCGGTGGCTCGTCGAGGAAGATCGCGACAGTATAGTTCGGCGGCGCTTTCGGAAACGGATTGGCCTTCAGCACCGCGGCGATCTCGTCCGCGCTGCGGACGACAACGCCGACCGGCTTGCCGGCATAAGCCTGCAGCCGCTGCTCCAGCGCGGCCTTGACCTTGGCCGCGCCGAGCTTCGAGGAGAGCACGACATTGCCGCTGGCGATATAGGTCTGCGCGTCGGAAAATCCCTCGTCGACGCACATCGCCTTCAACTCGGTCATTGGCAGCTTGCCGGTGCCGCCGACATTGACCGCGCGCAACAGGGCGACGTAACGCGGCATCGACTAGCCGTCGGCTTTCTTCTTCGCGGGCTTCTTGGCCGGCGGCGGCTCTTCCATCGCTTTCTTCATGGCGCGGGCATAGGCGTCGGCGGCGTTCTCGGCCGAATTCTGCAACCGCTTGGCAGTCGCGGTTGCGTTCAGCATCGTGCTCTTGGCCAGGAAGCGGAAGCGCGCCTTGGCCTCCTTGTCCTTGGCCTTGGCCGCGCGCGCGACCCAGACGGCCTGACGTTTCTTGGCAGCCGCCATCACGGCCTTGGTCTGCGCTCTTGCGGTTTGCCGGATGACGGCGTCGAGGTCGGCTTCGGCCATTCAGATGCACTCATTGACTGGACATGCGCCGGAGCGGGCGCGGAGGGAGGGGAGCTACCCCTAGCGTAACCGGTGCCGTTTGAACATGCGATCCTTTTGCGAACTCCCGAAGGATCGCATCGACCCCTGTACCGAGCCGTGCGCCGCGTGCGCTAGTCTCCTGACGAACCCGGCGGCACCTTCGCGCCGGCGAGCAGTCCGGCCAGCTCCACCTGCCGGCCGAGTCCGGTTTTGGCCAGCACCGCCTTGAGCTGGTTGCGCACCGTTTCGCGGGAGATGCCGAATGCGCCGGCGATTGCCTCGACGGTGCGTCCTTCGCCAATGCCGCGCGCAACGCGCGCCTCCGCCGGCGTCAGGTCGAACAGACCCTGCAGCACTTCCGCGGTCGGCACCTCTGCCGGCACCACCGGCGTCACGATCACGATCGCCGCCGCGCGGTCGAACAGGTCACGCGCCGCGCCGTGGATCGGGACCAGATGCACGATCAGCGGCGGCCGATCCTCCTGCGCCGCGATCGGCACCGAGCGCACCTCCACGCCGACCAGTCCCTGATCAAGCGCGGCCAGCGCCTGGGCGAACAGCGTGTCGGCAGTGGTCGCCGCCAGCGTCAGGCGCTCGCCGCGATCCTGCATCACGTCGGGCACGAGGCGGTCGAACAGCGTGTTGGCCGCCATCAGGCGGCCGCCGCGCCGCAGCACTGCCGCGGGCAGGCCGAGCATCGCCAGCGATTCGGTTGCCGCCCTGGCGCGCTCCATCCCGAGCCTCGCCGACAGCAGCGCGGCACGCGCCAGATGCGGCCGCAGTGCGTCGAGCTGCTCGATTGCTTCCCGCTCGATCGGTCCGTGCTGGTATTCGCGCTCGACGCTGTAGATCAGCACGTCGCCGCTTGGCACCGGGATCGCAGTACCGGCGCCCCATCCGAGCCCGCGCGGGCGGAAGAATTCGCGGATCTGGAAATCCTGCTGCACCTCCTCGGGCGTATCGAACACGTCGATGTCGCGCAGGAAGCCGGCATGGTTGGCCGCGAGCAGGCGCGGCAATCGCCCGTTGCGCTCGTGCCAGCCGCCCTCGACATAGGCCACCGTGTCGTCGTGCATGTCGGGCGACGCGACCCAGCGGACGTCGTGCGGGGCCGCCGTCAGCAGCACAATACCGCGCGCACGCGCGATCGCACCGACCTGATGCAGGACATTCGGCCACAATTCGGGGACGACCGCGGCCTCATAGGCCAGTTCAATCAGATGCTCGTGCAGGTCGTTCGCCATCGGTCATCCCAAAAACCGTTGTTGCCCAATAGATAAACCCGGCGACCCCGGAAATATTGCGTAAAGCAATTCAGCCCGAGCCACGAGTCCGGGCTATTCCGGTGCGCGTTCACGCGCATCAGGGGAAAATACGACGTTTTCGCTGCTCTTCTCCTCGATTTTCGGGCGGGCGCGTGGGGCCTCGCTCGGTCGGCTGCGACCCGGCGCGCGGCCGCCGGCGCCCGGACGACGAAAGGCCGATGCCGGTTCGGCGGGGTCAAGCCCAAGGCTTGATAGAGACTTGATGAAGACTCGATAATCAAGGCCTGACGATCATCGCCGTGTGTGGCGAAATCGAAGCTGCGTGACAGGCAGAAATATTCCGAAGCATCCCGAAACCTGATTGGCGTGGATCGACGCTGCGCCAGGCCTGCCGGCGTCACACATTTGCAACGCTGCACGCGATCGTTCGAGCATGGACATCCTTTAATTTGTGTCCGCGCAATCCTTAGCGCCAGCTACGGCATGATCCGGAAAAGTGCGAAGCGGTTTTCCGAAAAAGATCATGCCTAGGGAGCGGCCTCAAGCGCGATGACGATTCAAACCTGGTCTCATCGCGCTTTGGGCAACCACCTCTGACATTCATGCGAGCCATCGTCGGCTCGGGGAGAGTCGATGATCAGCCGCAGGGCGCTTTCCGGATTGTTGATGACGCTGGTCGGCCCCTCGTCGCGGGCCGGCAACGACGGGCTGGCGCTGGGCCATTGCCAGGGATCATGCGCGAATGTCGACTTGCCGACCCTTGGCTACGATCAGTTCTGCCGGTCGTTGTTCGATATCGCGGCAAGCGGCAGGCTGCATGCGGTCGCAACCGGTTCGGAGATTCGCGGAGAGATGCGATCTCTGTTCCGGGCGCGGCGGCTTTATCGGCCGTCGCACGACGAGATCCGGGTTCTCTGGCGCGCGCCCGCGGATGGATTCTCGGTCATGAAGGTCGAGTTCGATCTGGAATGCGGCGTGCCGGTGCGCGGATGTCTTGGCATTCCCGACGGAGAATTCAAGGGATTGATCCTGCTCGGCCACGGCATGGCGAGCACACCGGAGCGCTGCTTCGACGATGCCGACAAGGACTACATGAACGCGCTCGGCAAACGGCTATGTCGGGACGGCTATGTCGTCTGGTGTCCTTACATCGTCCAGATCGGAAATCAGGAGAGCCAGAACAACATCGCCGCGATGCTGGCATCCCACGGTGTCTCCGCCCACAACGTGTCGTGCGCATCGCTCGACGCCGGTGAAATCGTCTGCCGGAAGCTCATCGGCGCGTCGGGTTTGAACGTCGGCGTATACGGGGTGTCCTGGGGCGCCTTTCTCGCGCTCCATCTGGAAGCCGCGACAGGGCGGATGCGGCCGACCGTCGTCTCCGGATATATGCGCGACGAGAAGAGGTTTCTGACGTCGCCCGTCATCAGCAAGAATCTCGGCGTCGAACTTGCGGCTTACATCCATTTCAGCAACGGCCGCGCCAAGTACACCGGCGCGGAGCTGGCGTACCTGCTCTGCCCGTGCCCGCTGTTCGTCGAGATCGGGAGCCGTGACGGTGCAAACGCCATGGAACTTGGGCGGGATGAGAAGTTTACGCAAATGCAATCTGTCTACGCATCGTCGGGTCATCCACATTTGATCGACATGGACGTCTTCGACGGTGTGCACGAGGTCAGCGGCAAGCGCGCGCGGCCATGGCTGTCCGAACATCTGGCGTCGCCAGCCTATCAAGACACCGCTCGCTTGAAGAACGCCATCGCGCTGTGAGCGCAGCCTGACCTCGACCGTACCGAGGGTGCGCTCGCGTGGATCACATTGACGGGAGCTTTCGGCGCCGGCGGCATGCACTGAGCCGGCCCGTGCGGCCGCAATGGCTGTGTCATGGTGGCATTGCAGCGCTCTTGAAAGCTGGCTGTCGTCGGGATCGGCGCAACGATCGCGGTCGAGTTGCAGGATTGTCGGATTGGCCGCGTTATGATCTGCTGCAACGCACCTGCCCATCCTGACCTTCGGGTCTGAGGGAACTCGACGTCATATCCGTCTCGTAGCGTCTGTTGGTAGCCGAAGGGTTGGACTGCATGAGTGATACGGAACGCATGCGCGGTCGTTTGGCAGGGCTTCTCGTATCGGCGGGATTGGTGGCGGCGGGAGTATCAGCGGCCCATGCCCAGGCGGGGTCGCCCGGGCCTCCTGCCGTGGGCGTGTTCGAGGCGGTGAAGCGGCCGGTCACCGAAACGAGTGAATTTCTGGGGCGCATCGAAGCCCCCAACCGCGTCAACGTGGTGGCGCGCGTGACGGCGTTCCTGGACAAGCGGAACTTTGTCGAGGGCTCCGAGGTCAAGGCCGGCGATCTCCTGTATCAACTCGAGCGCGGACCGTTCGAGGCCGATCTTGCATCGAAGAAGGCCCAGGTCGCCCAGTTGCAGGGCTGGTCAACGCCAAGCTGACCACCGACCGCGCCAAGGCCCTGATGGGCGGGCCGGCCGGCCAGCAATCGAACGTCGATGCCGCGGTCGCCAACCAGCAGAGCCTCGAGGCACAGGTGCAGGCCGCGCAGGCGCAGGTCGACCTGTCCCAGATCAATCTCGACTACACCATGATCCACTCGCCGATCGACGGCAGGATCGGACGCACCGCGGTCACCGAGGGCAACGTCGTGACGCCGAGCTCGGGAACCCTGACGACCATCGTCAGCCAGGACCCGATGTATGTCACCTTTCCCGTGCCGGTGCGCGAGGCGCTCGATCTGCGCGACCGCTATGCGACGCGCGGCGGCTTCAAGGCGGTCGTCATCCGCCTGCGGTTGACGGACGGCCGGCTCTACGAGAAGACGGGTGAGCTGAACTTCGTCAACAACACGATCGCGCAGAACACCGACACCATCTCCCTGCGCGGCGTCATCCCAAACCCGTCAACATACACGTCCGTCGCAGCCGGCGGCTCGGTCCGCGAGCTGACCGACAATGAGTTCGTGACCGTTCTCCTCGAAGGCGTGCAGCCGGTCGAGGTGCTGGCGATCCCGCGTTCGGCGGTGCTGTCGGACCAGCAGGGTGAATATGTCTATGTCGTCGGCGCGGAGAACAAGGCCGAGCAAAGGCGGATTCAGCTTGGGCAATCGACCGCAACGATTGCGGCGGTGACGAGCGGCATCTCGCTTGGCGACAAGGTGGTCGTCGAGGGATTGCAGAAGGTCAAGTCGGGCGAGGTGGTGGCGCCGGGGCCTGTCAGCGCGCTGATCCAGTCGAGCATGAAGGTTTCGGCGGACGGCGGCGCCAGCAGCACGCCGAAATCGACGGGCAATAATCCATGATTTCCGCTGTCTTCGTCGATCGTCCGCGGCTTGCGATCGTCATCGCGTTCGTGATCACGATCGCGGGCGCGCTGGCGCTGATGCAGATTCCGGTCGCCCAGTTCCCGGACATCGTGCCGCCGCAGGTCACGGTCTCCGCCGTGTTCCCCGGCGCATCGGCTGAAGTGGTGGAATCGAGCGTCGCCCAGCCGCTGGAAGCGCAGGTCGTGGGCGTCGACAAGATGCTCTACATGAAGTCGACCAGCGGCAATGACGGCAGCTACACGCTGACGGTCTCCTTCGCGCTCGGCACCGATCCCGATATCAACACCGTCAACGTCAACAACCGCGTGCAGAGCGCGCTCGCGCAATTGCCGACCGAGGTGCAGGCGCAGGGCCTGACCGTGCAGAAGAAATCCTCGGCGGTGCTGCAATTCATCGTGCTGTACAGCAAGAGCGGCGAGCAGGACCCGCTGTTCATCACCAACTACGCCATCATCAACGTGCTGGATGCGATCTCGCGCACGCCGGGCGTCGGACAGGCCTCGCTGTTCGCGAAGCTGAACTACTCGATGCGGATCTGGTTCGACACCCAGCGCCTGACCAGCCTCAATCTGGCGCCGTCGGACGTGATCGCCGCGATCCGGGCCCAAAGCGTGCAGGCGCCGGTCGGCCGCATCGGCGCGCGTCCGATCAGCAATGACCAGCAGTTCCAGTTCAACGTGCAGACGCAGGGCCGCCTGACTACATCCAAGCAGTTCGGCGACATCGTGCTGCGGGCCAATCCAGACGGATCGGTGCTGCGGATCAGGGACGTCGCAACCGTCGAGATCGGCGCGCAGAACTCGGATTCGGAGTCGCGGATCGACGGCAATCCCGGCGTGCCGATGGGCATCTATCTCGCGCCCGGTGCCAATGCCGTGACCACGGCCAAGGCGGTGCAGGCCACGCTTGCGCGGCTGTCGGAGCGGTTTCCGCCGGGGCTGACCTATCTCGTGCAGTACGACTCCACCACCTTCGTGTCCGATACGATCAAGGAAGTGATGAAGACGCTCGGCGAGGCCTTCGTGCTCGTCGTGATCGTGGTGTTCCTGTTCCTCGGCAATCTGCGCGCCACGGTGATCCCCGCGGTCGCGGTTCCGGTCAGCCTGATCGGCGCCTTCGCGGTGCTGCTGGCGCTCGGCTATTCCGCCAATACGGTGTCGCTGCTGGCGATGGTGCTTGCGATCGGCATCGTGGTCGACGACGCCATCGTCGTGGTCGAGAACGTCGAGCGGGTCATGGAGGAGGAGCCGGAGCTGTCGCCGGCCGACGCCACCAAGAAGGCGATGGCGCAGATCACCGCGCCGATCATCGCGATCTCGCTGGTGCTGCTCTCGGTGTTCGTGCCGATCGCGTTCATCCCGGGCATTTCCGGCACGCTGTTCCGCCAGTTCGCGGTGACGATCAGCGCCGCGATGGTGATCTCGGCGCTGAATGCGCTGACCTTGTCGCCGGCACTGTGCGCCGTGTTCCTGCGCCATGGTGGGCCGCGCCGCGGCATCATGGGACGGGTGCTCGGCAGCATCGACTGGGTGCGCGACCGCTACGCCGGCGTGGTGCAACGGCTGGTTCGTGTGGCGGTGCTGTCGCTGGTCGCGGTGCTGGTGTTTGCCGGCGCGGTGTTCGGCGTGTCGAAGATCACGCCGACCGGCTTCCTGCCCGAGGAGGACCAGGGCGCCTTCTTCATCGCGGTGCAATTGCCCGACGGCGCATCGGTGGCGCGCACCAGCGAGGTCACCAAGCAGGTCGAGGCGCTGTTGAAGAAGAACCCGGCGATCGACCATGTGCTGTCGATCATCGGCTTCTCGCTGCTCGACGGTGCCAGCGAGCCGAATTCGGCCTTCATGGTGGCGCGCATGAAGGCGTTCGCCGATCGCAAGGCCGTCACCGACTCGGTGCAGGCGGCGATCGGGCAGACCTTCGTCGGGGGATCGCAGATACGCCAGGCCTCGGTGTTGCCGTTCAACCTGCCGCCGATCATCGGGCTTTCGACCTCCGGCGGCTTCGAATATCAGCTTGAGGCGCTGGAAGGGCAGGATCCGGCTTCGCTCAGCAGCGTGATGGGCGGGTTGATCGGCGCGGCGAACCGAAATCCAAATCTGGCCCGCGTGTTCTCGACCTTCACCGCGACCAACCCGTCGGTCTATCTCGATATCGATCGCGCCAAGGCGCAGGCGCTCGGCCTCAACATGGCGGACGTCTTCACCGCGCTGCAGGCCACGCTCGGCGGCATCTACGTCAACAACTTCAACCTGTTTGGCCGCACCTGGCAGGTCAATGTGCAGGGCGACGCGGCCAACCGCCGCGACATCCCCGACATATGGCAGATCTATGTGCGCAACAGCGGCGGCGAGATGGTGCCGATCCGCTCGATCGCGTCCTTGCGGATCGTGACCGGCCCGCAGGTGATCACGCGCTACAACAACTATCGTTCGGTCACCGTGAACGGCAGCCCGGCGGCGGGCGTGTCCTCGGGCACCGCGATCGCGACGATGGCCGATCTCTCCAAGTCGACGCTGCCTTCGGGCTATTCCTATGAATGGACCGGCACGGCCTATCAGGAGCAGGCCGCCTCCGGCCAGACCGGCATCATCCTCGGGCTCGCGGTGCTGTTCGCCTATCTGTTCCTGGTGGCGCTGTATGAGAGCTGGACGATCCCGATTCCCGTGCTGCTGTCGGTCACGGTCGGCGTGTTCGGTTCCTATCTTGCGATCAAGCTCGCGGGTCTGAATCTCGATCTCTACGGCCAGATCGGCCTCGTGGTGCTGATCGCGCTTGCCGCCAAGAACGGCATCCTGATCGTCGAGTTCGCCAAGGAGCAGCGCGAGGCCGGCAGGCCGATCGCGGAAGCCGCGACGATGGGCGCGCAAATGCGCTTCCGCGCGGTCATGATGACCTCGATCGCCTTCATCCTCGGCCTGGTGCCGCTGGTGGTCGCGACCGGCGCCGCGGAAATCAGCCGCCGCGCGGTCGGCACCGCGGTGTTCGGCGGCATGCTCGCCGCAAGCTCGGTCGGCATCTTCCTGGTGCCGATGCTCTTTGTCACCTTCCAGGGCTGGCGCGAGGGTGTAAAGAACCGCTTTGGCAGACGGAGCAAAGCCGAGCAGCCTGCCTCGCATTAGATTCCGCCTAATCCCTTCGCGCATTAGCGGGGCGCGTGGGGCGGGGCTATGCTGCTGGCCTCATCGATGGAGTTCCGGATTGAGCGTTGCCTTCACCAAGGAAGAAAGTGCCGAGACGGCGGCCGAAACGCTGTTGCCGGACCGTCCCATTTCGCCGCATCCCAACCTGGTGACCGAAGCCGGACGCAAGGCGCTGGAGCGTGAGCTCCAGGCGGCGCGCGAGGCCTTTGAGGCCGCGCAACAGCTGGACGACGTCAACGAACGGCGGCGGCAGTCGGCGGTTCCGCTACGCGACATGCGCTATCTCACGGAGCGGCTCCGCACCGCGCAGGTCGTGCCTGACCCTGCTTCCACCGAAACCGTTGCCTTCGGCAGCACGGTGACGTTCAGCCGCGCCGATGGGCGGGTGCAGACCTATCGCATTGTCGGCGAGGACGAAGCCGATCCCAAGGCAGGCTCGATTTCCTTTGTCTCGCCGGTGGCGAGGTCGCTGATGGGCAAGGCCGTGGGCGACGTCGCAGGCGCCTGCGATCAGGAGTTGGAGATCGTCGCGATCGCCTAGCGCGTAATGAGATTGGATTGCGGCCGCAAAGGCGGCCTGCTCCCTATCCCGCTTGCGGGGGAGGGCCGGGGTGGGGGTTCTCTCCACGAGTCACATTGTGGAAAGAGCCCCACCCGCATCGCATTTTCAATACGATGCGACCTCCCCCGCAAGCGGGAGAGGTGCAGGCAGTCTGCGGCATCATCGATTCAACCTGACTCCGTCGCGCTCGCGCAAATGCGACGTGAGTGGATACGGCTGCCTGCGAAGTCCGATCACGCCGTCGGCAGGGCAAGCCGTTCGATGGTTTGAATATGCCGCGCCAGCAGGCTGCAGGCCTGTTCGATGTTGCGCGCGCGTAGCGCCTGCAGGATCACGCGGTGATCCTGGCTCGGCCGCGGCCGCCAGCCGGCATTGCGTGCCATCGCGAACACCAGTCGCGAATTCGCAAGCTGCAGGCCGTCGAGGCTGGCAAGCAGTCGCGGCATCGCGCACGGCGCCACCAGCGCGTGATGAAAGGCGCGATTGGCCATCTCGAAATCCTGCACCGTCTCGGCATTGTCGCCTTCGATCATGGCGAGTTCGATCCGTGCCAGATGGGCCGATGTGAGCCTGGGGGCGGCATTGCGCAACGCGACCACTTCGAGCGCGGCGCGCATCTCGGCGATCTCCTTCACTGACCTGGTGTCGAGCGGCGCGACCCGAACGCCGCGACGGGGCACCGCAACGACGAGGTGCTGCGCCTCCAATTGCCTGAAGGCCTCGCGCACCGGGACGTGGCTCGAGTGGAATTCGCGCGCGACATGGTCCTGCCGCAGCGGCGCGTCCGGCAGCAACTCGCCGCTGATGATGCGCTCGCCGATCGCCTCGGCGATGCGCCCCGCGGTGGTCGTGTTCTCACCTTCGTTCGCCATAGATTATCTATCGTAAAAACGGGTGCGCGTTCGTCCGGGCTCGGCTAGCATCGTTCTAATTCCAAAGATCATAGATAATATGTCAGATTATCTATGATCTATAGCAAACGAGAAGGCAAGCTCTATGGTTGATGTCGTGGAGATCGAACGGACCGACAGCCGCACCAGCGCAGCGCCCCGCAAGACCTGGGAGCGTGCCGAGGCTGAAGCACTCTATAACCTGCCGTTCGCGGACCTGATGTTTCAGGCGCAAGGCGTGCATCGCGCCAACTTCAATCCGAACCATGTCGAAACCGCGAGCCTGCTCAGCATCAAGACCGGCGGCTGCCCGGAAGACTGCGGCTACTGCTCGCAGAGCGCGCATTACGACACCGGCCTGAAAGCCACCCGCCTGATGCCACGGGAGGAAGTGGTCGCGGTCGCGCAGCGCGCCAAGGACGCCGGCGCAACCCGCTTCTGCATGGCCGCGGCCTGGCGCAGCCCGAAGGACCGCGATCTCGATCAGGTCTGCGACATGGTCAGCGCGGTGAAGGGCCTCGGCATGGAAACCTGCGTCACGCTCGGCATGCTGACGCCAAAGCAGGCCGAGCGTCTCTCCGACGCCGGGCTCGATTTCTACAACCACAACGTCGACACCTCGCCCGAGTTCTACGACAAGATCATCACCACCCGCACCCTGCAGGACCGCATCGATACGCTCGCGCATGTGCGCGACGCCGGCATCAAGGTCTGCTGCGGCGGCATTATCGGCATGGGTGAACAGGTCGATGATCGGCTCGGCATGCTGATGCTGCTTGCCAATCTCCCCAGCCATCCGGAGAGCGTGCCGATCAATCTGTGGAACGAGGTCAAGGGCGTGCCGGTCAACGACACCGCGGAACGGCCCGATCCGATCGCGCTGGTGCGTCTGGTCGCCACCGCGCGGATCATGATGCCGAAGAGCGTGGTGCGGCTGTCGGCCGGACGGCAATACATGACCGACGAGCTGCAGGCGATGTGCTTCCTCGCCGGCGCGAATTCGATCTTCATCGGCGATGTGCTGCTGACCACCAGGAACCCGCAGCGCGATCGCGACGCCAATCTGCTGGACCGGCTCGGCATCAACTCCGCCCTCGCCTGAGCGTACTTCCGACGCGCGCGGCGGGATTCGCCGCGCGACCAACGACAAATCTGAGAGAGAAGCATGAGCGCAATCCATGCGGCCAAGGTCGCTGATTACGCCGCGGCCTTGCACGCCCTGAGCAAGGACGATCGGCTGCGCGGTCTCAAGCCGCGCGCGGGCATCGATTTCGTCTCGAACGACTATCTGGCGCTCGCGAGCGCGCCGCGCATCAAGCAGGCCGTCTCGGCCGCGCTCGAGGCCGGCACGCCGATCGGCGCCGGCGGGTCGCGGCTGCTGCGCGGCAATTGCGAGGAGCACGAACGGCTGGAGGCCGAAGCCGCCGCGTTCTTCAAAGCCGAGACCGCGTTGTTCTTCGGCGGCGGCTACGTCGCCAATTTCGCCGTGCTGACGACGCTGCCGCAGCGCGGCGACCTCCTGGTGCTCGATTCTCTCGTGCACGCCAGCATCCATGAGGGCGCGCGGGCCGGCCGGGCCGAATTCCGGATCAGCGCGCACAATGATCCCGGGTCGGTCGAAGCCACCATTTGCGGCTGGCGCGCCGAAGGCGGCACGGGCCGGGTCTGGATCGTGGTCGAAAGCGTCTACAGCATGGATGGCGACGTCGCGCCGCTCGACGACCTCGTCGCCATCGCGGACCGGCACGACGCGTTCCTGATGGTGGACGAGGCGCACGGCACCGGCGTCTATGGCGAGCAGGGGCGCGGGCTGACGGCGACCTATGAGGGGCGCGAGAACCTCGTGATCGTTCATACCTGCGGCAAGGCGCTGGGCGCCGCCGGCGCGCTGGTCACGGCCTCGACCGTGCTGCGCGACTTCATGGTCAATCGCAGCCGCCCGTTCATCTTCGCCACCGCGCCGTCGCCGCTTGTGGCCGTTGCGGTGCGTGAGGCGCTGCTGATCCTGCAGCAGGAGCCCGAGCATCAGCAGCGCCTGGCAAAACTGGTCGCGTTCACGCATCGCGAGCTCGACCTGCGCGGTTGGCGCAGCCCGTCGCGCTCGCAGATCGTGCCCTATATCGTCGGCGACAATGCGCGCGCGATGCAGCTGGCGTCTGCGCTGCAGGCGCGCGGCTTCGATATCAGAGGCATCAGGCCGCCGACCGTGCCGGCGGGCACCGCGCGGTTGCGAATTGCGCTGACCCTCAATGTCGATGAGAGCGACGTGCGCGCGCTGCTCGATGCGCTGGTCGAGGAGACGAAGGGCTGGTCGCGATGACGAGCCGGATCGTGGTGACCGGCACCGATACCGGGATCGGGAAGACGGTGTTCTCCGCAGGCCTCGCCGGTTTCCTCGGCGCGCGCTACTGGAAGCCGGTTCAGGCCGGCATCGAGGAGGAAACCGATGCGCAGCTGGTCGCGCGACTTGGCGGGCTCCCGGCCGATCGCATCGTGCCGGAGCGATACCGGCTTCGAACGCCGGCTTCGCCGCATCAGTCCGCCGCACTCGACGGCGTGCGCATCGATCCTGCCGCGCTCGGCGTGCCCGATGTCGGGGACCGGCCGCTGGTGATCGAGGGCGCCGGCGGGCTGATGGTGCCGCTCGACGGCGGCACGCTCTATATCGACGTCTTCGCGCGATGGCGCCTTCCGGTCGTGCTCTGCGCCCGCACCGCGCTCGGCACCATCAATCACTCGCTATTGTCGGTCGAGGCATTGCGCAAGCGCGGGATCCACATTCTCGGGATCGCATTCATCGGCGAGAGCAATCCCGAGAGCGAGCGCGCGATTTGCGAGATCGGGCAGGTGCGCCGGCTGGGCCGGTTGCCCTGGCTTGCTCCGCTTGCGGCAGACACGCTGCAGGCAGCGTTCAAGGCGTCGTTCCGGCGGGAAGATTTCAATCCATGACATCCGCTCGGAAGTCGCCGATCTGGCACCCGTTCACCCAGCACGCGCTGCACGGCGAGATGACGAGGATCGTGCGTGGCGAGGGAGCCTATCTCTACACCGCGGATGATCGCCGCATCATCGATGCGATCGCATCCTGGTGGGTCGTGACCCATGGCCACTGCCATCCGCACATCGTGCGCGCGATCCAGGACCAGGCGGAGCAGCTCAACCAGATCATCTTCGCGGGCCATACTCACGATCCGGCCGAACAGGTCGCCGCGCAACTCCTGAAGCTGGCGCCTGATGGGCTCGATTACGTGTTCTTTTCCGACTCTGGCTCGACCAGCGTGGAGGTGGCGCTGAAGATGGCGCTTGGCTACTGGCACAATATCGGCGCGACGCGCACCCGCATCATCGTGATGGAGCATTCCTACCATGGCGACACGATCGGGACGATGTCGGTCGGCGCGCGCGGCGTCTTCAACAAGGCTTACGAGCCGCTGCTGTTCGACGTCGCGTCGATCCCGTTTCCTGCGCCCGGTTATGAACAGACAACACTCGATGCGCTCGAGGCCGCGTGCAACGCGGAAACCGCGGCCGCGTTCATTGTCGAGCCGCTGATCCTGGGCGCCGGCGGGATGCTGATGTATCCGCCCTGGGTGCTGAAGGAGATGAAGCGGATCTGCGAAACCCACGATGTGCTGTTCATCGCCGACGAGGTGATGACCGGCTGGGGCCGCACCGGCACATTGTTCGCGTGCGAGCAGGTTGACATCACGCCGGATATCGCCTGCTATTCAAAAGGCCTCACCGGCGGTTCGCTGCCGCTCGCGGTGACGCTCTGCCGGGCAGAGATCTACGACGCGCATTATTCCAGCGATCGTTCCCGCACCTTCTTCCATTCCAGTTCCTACACGGCGAACCCGATCGCCTGCGCCGCCGCAAAAGCAAACCTCGAACTCTGGCAACACGGCGCGGGCGCGCGCGTCGCCGCGGTGGCTGCGATGCAGGAGCGCCTGATCGCACCGTTCCGCGCCGACGCGCGCTTCGAGAACGTCCGTCGCACCGGGACCATCACCGCGCTTGATCTGAAGGCAGTCGATGCGGGCTATCTCGCCGGCATCGGCCCAAAACTTCAGGCCTTCTTTGAACGGCGCGATCTGCTGTTGCGGCCGCTCGGCAACACGATCTACGTCATGCCGCCCTACTGCGTCACGGACGCGGATCTCGAGGAGATCTACGACGGGATCAGGTGTGCGGCCGACGAACTGGCTTGAGGACGCGCTTGGCGCCCGATAGTCCAGGATTGATGAATGCATCGCGAGTCGTTGTGCCTGCGATGGGGTGTCATACGACATCGGCGTGCCCTTGCAGGCACGCCGATGAACTCGATCATGAGTGTTGTTGTGGCGCCGGATGCGGCCTCGCAGCGGGATGTGGCCGTGGTGCCGGATGAGGCCGCGGCGCCGGTCGCGACACCTGCGGCGGCGCGGGCCGATGCACAACCGCTTGCGCGACGCGCGGTGCCGGCGGATGCGCAGCCGCGCGTGCCTGCGGCGGTGCATGCTGCACGAGCTGCGGTCTTGACGCCGGCGGAGCGGCGTGCGGCGCCGGTGCAGGATGTGCGCCTGCGCCGGGCAAAGCATGCGCAGTCGGCGGGGCGTGTGCCGGCGGCAAAGCGTTCCCGGTCGGTAGAGCGTGTCCGGCCGGCGAAGCATTTGCTGTCGGCAGGGCGTGTCCTGGCGGCGGAGCACTCCCCGTCGGGAGAGCATGTCCCGTTGGCAAGGCGTGCTCGGCCGTGGGCTGCGCATGTCGGGGCGGCGGCGCCGCAATCGGCTTGCCTGGGTGCGCGGCGATCACGCCGGCACCGCTGAACCGTGCTGCGTGCGCGGTCGCGGCGACCGCCGGATGACCATGGTTGTTGGCGAGCGTCAGCGCCGGATTCTTCATCGCTGCTTCCGCGTGTCGCGTCTGCTCGCCGGTCGCAGCCACGTGGTGCTCGCCCTGGGCAGCAAGCTGCTGCGGCGTCGGCTTTACCGCGGTCCCGCCGGTGCCGCCGTTGTAGCTGACGTTGGTCGTGTTGTTGACGACGGTCTTGTTGTAGACGTTGGTGACCGAGACGTTCGAGATGTTGTTGACGGAGCTGTTGTAGAAGAAGCTGCCGCCGCGCCAGTAGCCGCCCTCATAGCCGACGCCGGTGTAGCCGAAGCCATAAGAGATGCCGCCGTAGAAGCCGACGGTCGCGCCCCAATATCCGGCGTGGAAGGCGTAGGCGCCGTCGCTCCAGCCCCAATAGCCGGGTGTCCACAGCAATTCAGGCGCCGGCGGACGCACCCATGTGCCGGGCACCCAGTAGTAACCGGTGTCGTCGTTCCATGCCCAATAGCCCGGAGTCCAGATGTAGCCGGGCGCGGGGATCGGCGGCTGGACATAGACCGGCAATGGCGGCGGCGCCGCATTGACGGTGATGCCGATGGCAAGCTGCGCGCGTGCTGGCGCGGGCGGTGAGAGACAGCAGAGGCTGAGAGCCAAGGCGAAAGGCAGTCCGGCGATGCGGCGCATGGCACATACTCCAATCTTCTTCCCCCAGCGTTGGAGTCGAATAGTGGCGGCGACATGAACCCGTTGTGAATGTTTGTGCTGACACCGTGATTTCGAGATCGCGCGACGGCGGGATCGTTAACGACGGCGAATGCAAGTCAGCTCGGTGTCAGGATGGAACGCGACGGTGCGGTCGCGTCAGCTTCATCACTGCGCCAAATAGTCGAATTTTCGATTTGAATTGGACGACGACCCCCTGCGCGTCATCAATCGGTGCCCGGAGCATCCGGCTGCCAAAGGCCGGGCAGGGAGGTTTGGCATGGCGCGATCCGCCGACATCGACATCAACGCGGGCGCGCGCCTCGACAGGCTGCCGATCTGCGGATTCCACTGGCGCATCCTGGCCCTGATCGGCGCCGGCATGTTCCTCGATGCGTTTGATATCTATCTGGCCGGCGGCGTGCTGGGCGCCGTGCTCAAGGAAGGCTGGTCGACGCTCGAACTCAACGCCGCGTTCGTCTCCGCGACCTTCGTCGGGATGACGATCGGCGCGTGGTGCTCCGGCATCCTCGGCGATCGGTTCGGTCGCCGCTTCTCCTACCAGATGAACCTCGCGATTTTTGGCCTCGCGTCGATCGCCGCGGCCTTTGCGCCGAACATGATCGTCCTGATCGGCCTGCGTTTCATCATCGGCATTGGCCTCGGCGCGGAGATCGTGGTCGGCTATGCGACCTTGACGGAATTCGTGCCGGCTTCCTCGCGTGGACGCTGGATCGGGCTGCTGGCCGTGATCACCAATTTCTCGCTGTTCGTATCCTCCATGGTCGGTCTATGGGTGATCCCGACGCTTGGATGGCGCTACATGTTCGGCCTTGTCGGTTGCCTTGCGATGGTCGTCTGGTTTCTGCGCAAGTCGATGCCGGAATCGCCGCGCTGGCTCGCCGCCAATGGACGCGCCGATGAAGCCGAGAAGATCCTGTCGGCGATCGAAGCCGAGGCCGCGCGCAAGGCGGTACTTCCTGCCGTCGCTGCCCGCGCGCCGGCGCAGGAGTCTCCCGGCGCGGTCTGGCGTCTGTTCCAGCCGCCCTATCTCGCGCGCACACTGCTCGGCAGCCTGTTGCACATCGTCGTCGGCTTCAGCCTCTACGGGTTCATCGGCTGGCTGCCGACCTTCATGGTCAAGGGCGGCCACAGCGTGGTGTCCTCGCTGGGCTACACCACCGTGATGGCGCTGGGCGGGCCGGTCGGATCGCTGATCGGGCTCGTGCTGGCGGACCGGCTCGGACGCCGGCTGTCGATCGTCGGCTCGTCGATTGCGGCAGCGGCGCTCGGTATCGCCTATCCATACATGCCGGATGGTGTTGCGCTCGCAGCCGTGGGCTTCCTGCTGATCACGGCGATCTACGTGATGCTGGCGACCGGATTCGCGATGCACGTCCCCGAACTGTTTTCGACGCGGTATCGGCTTCGCGGCACGGCGATCTGCGCCACGTCCGGACGCGTCGCGACCGCGCTGGTCCAGTACGTCGTGGTCGCGATCTTCGCCTGGCAGGGGCTGACCGGCGTGCTGACGACCCTGGCGGGCATCCTCGTGTTCCAGGCCGTGGTCTTCCTCGTGTTCGGTTTCGAGACCAAGGGACGATCTCTGGAGGACGCGTCGGCGGTCACGGACGTCGAGGCGGGAGGGCGGTCGTCGATGGCGCGGAGGCCGGCCGACCTCGGCGCCTAATTCAGGTCGGAGCAGGCCGCCCTGATCCGGTCGCGGAGCCAGCCATTGGCATTGCTCTGATCGTATCTGCGGTGCCAGTACAACATCCAGTCGAACGGCGCGGACTCGAACGGCAGTTCCTCCATCCTCAGATCGTCGTCCATCAGCACGGTTGCGAGGTGTCCCGGCATCACCGCGAGCAGATCGGTCTTCTTCAAGACGTGAGGCACGACCAGCCAATGCGGCACGTTCAGGGCGATGCGTCTTCGATGGCCGCGTTCGGCGAGCACGTCGTCGACGAAGCGAAGATCGGTCGGGCTCATCGAGACCTTCATGTGCTCCTGCGCGATGAAGCGCTCGAAGGTCAGCCGTGCGCGCTTGATCTGGTGCCCGCGTCGCATCAGGCAGACCATGCGGTCGCGCAGCAACGTCTCGGAACGGATCGATGCGGAGTGCTCGAGCCCCATGCTCACCGCGACATCGATCTCGTCCCGCTCCAGCGCATCGATCGTCAGGGCAGGCGGCAGATGGATCGTGTTGTAGGAGATCCGCCCCTCCGGCGGCCGTGCTGCGGCGAGTCGCGGCAGCAGCAGGCACGCGAGAATGTCCGACATCCTGATCGTGAAGGTGCGTTCGGTCCGGTCTGGATCGAAGCCGGCGTCGCTCGCCATCACGCGCTCGACCTGGCGCAGGACCTGGCGCAGCGGCTCCGCCAGTTCGGTGGCGCGGGGCGTCGGCTTCATCCCGGTCGTGGTCCGCACCAGGAGCTCGTCCTTGAACATCGCGCGCAACCGATTGAGCGCATTGCTCATCGCCGGTTGGCTGAGGCCGACGCGATCCGCCGCTTTGGTGACGTGACGCTCGGTCAGCAGTGCGTCCAGCGCGACGAGCAGATTGAGGTCGATGGATCGGAGGTTCATTCATCATTCATATCGTGAATGGCGAAAGATCACAAATCCATTTCATCCATGACGATGCAGGGCGTATCAATCGATCCGACCAAGGAGGCATCAATGAACTTTGAGACGATCAAGCACGACGTGAAGATCTGCATGTTCGACCAGTACGGCACGGTCGTCGACATGCAGGGCGGCCTGACCAGGATCGCGGCGCCGTTCCTCGAGAACAAGGGCTGGAAGGGCGATCCGAATTCCTTCGTCACGTGGTGGCGTCGCACGCATTTCGAGAACTCGATGATCGATGCGCTGCTGCATCGCGAGCACACGCCCTATCGCGAGATCGGCCACCGCGCGGTTGCCCACGTCATGGATCGCGCGAGGATCGACTACACGATGGACGATGTGCGCTACCTCGTGAGCGAGATCGAGAAGCTGGTGCCGTTTCCGGAGGTGCCGGACGCGCTGGCGCGGCTGCAACGCAAGTACAAGCTCGTGGTGCTCTCGAACGGCGATCCGGACATGCTCGAGACCGCGAAGCAGTACCACAAGGTCCCGTTCGATCGCGTGATCTCGGTGGCCGAGGCCAATTCGTTCAAGCCGCATGTCGCGACCTATACGAAAGCGGCCGAGATCATGGGCGTGAAGCCCGAGCAGGTGCTGTTCGTGGCCAATCATGCCTTCGATTGCATTGGCGCCAAGTCCGCCGGCATGCGGACGGCCTTCATCGACCGGCGCAGCCGCCCGTTCGGCATCACGCCGCATCAGCCCGACATCCTGGTGCCGTCGATGAAGGACCTCGCCGATGCGATCGTCTGATCGCGAGCCGCTGTCGGGCATCAGGGTCCTCGACCTCTGCCGGGTGGTCTCCGGTCCGTTTGCCACGATGCAGCTCGGTGATCTCGGCGCCGACATCGTCAAGATCGAGGATCCCAGGCAAGGCGACGAAAGCCGCCGCTACGGCCCGCCGTTCATCGGCGGCGAGAGTGCGTATTTCCTGTCGGTGAACCGCAACAAGCGAAGTTGCGCCATCGATCTGAAATCCCCGGCGGGGCGCGACGCGGTGCTCGATCTTGCATCCGTCGCAGATGTCGTCATCGAGAACTTCCGTCCCGGTACGCTGGACAAATGGGGGCTCGGCTTCGACGCGCTGAGGGCCCGCAAGGGCGACATCATCCTGTGCAGCATCTCGGGGTTCGGGCGCACCGGCGCCGACGCCGCGCGCCCCGGCTACGATCTGATCCTGCAGGGCGAATCCGGCGTGATGGACATCACCGGCGATCCGGATGGGCCGCCGACCAAGGTCGGCACGTCGATCGCCGACCTCGTCACGGGCCTCTATGCGTCGCATTCGGTGCTGGCTGCCCTGATGCGGAAGAGCCGCACCGGCGAGGGCGGCCGGGTCGACGTCTCCATGCTCGACGCCATGGCATCGCTGCTGACGTTCAACGCCGGCATGTACTTCGCCTCGGGAGAAAGCCCGAGGCGCCGCGGCAATGTCCATCCGACCATCAGCCCGTATGAACCGTTCGAAACCAGCGATGGCTGGATCAATGTCGGGGTCGCGAACGACAAGTTCTGGGCGGCCTTCTGCGACGTCATCGGCCGTCCGGAGCTGCGCGAGGACGTCCGCTTCGTAACCGCTCCGAAGCGCGCGGCGAGCCGCAACGAGCTCGTCGCGATCCTTTCGCCGATCTTTGCCCGGGGAAGCCGCGCCGACTGGCTGCAGGCGCTCGGCGCGGCAGGCATTCCGTGCGGCGCGATCAAGTCGGTCGGCGAGGTCTGCGAAACGCCGCAGCTCACGCAGCGCGGAATGGTCCAGACCATCAGCCATCCGGCCGCGGGAGATGTGAAGTTCATCGCGAGGCCGACGCGGTTCGGCGACGACCCGCCGCCACCTTCCACGCCGCCGCCGATGCTCGGCGAACACACGAGCGAAGTGTTTGCGGAATGGCTCGGCTGGAGCGACGATCAGCTCGGGAGATTTGCCGACGAGGGCGCGTTCGGCGACTTTGGATGGACGTTCGTGCGATCGTCGACGTGAGTATCGTTATGCAGGCATCGTCATGAGAGCTATCGCCGGGCAGATGCCGCGTCGAGCCGTCGGCGACGAGCGGCGGATCGTTCTTCCTGTCTCTTCGGGCTTGAGATCGCCTACCGGGACGAGACGTGCATCGGACCGCAATCTGACACTTTGCCTTGCGAGGCAGCGCTCCCTCGGACGGGGCACTGGCATTGCCAGGATCGATATCCGGTTTCATACTGTGGCATAGGCCGGAGCCGGCCAGCTAACCTGTCGGCGCGGCCGACCCGGAGAATGCAAGAGACGATACCGGGTTACTGAGCGGCGGAGAGACGGCGATGTCGTTTCGTCTCGCATTTACCTTTGTGTCGATAGCGGCGCTGCTGTTTGATCCGACCGACGCCGTGTCGCAGGACATGCTGCGGAATGTCGACCTCAACAGTCCGGAAATGACGACGTCGGAGATGACGCGCGCCGAGGTCGACGCGCTCCTCAAGTCGGTCCCTCAAGGGGACGGGCGCACTGCGGATTTGGATGGAAAGCGACTGTCGCACCTCGATCTCTCGGGCCTCGACTTCACCGGCGGCAACCTTCATCTCGTAAAGCTCAACCGGGCCAATCTGAAAGGCGCCCGCTTCGATCGGGCCACCTTGAACCAGGCCTGGCTGATCGACGCAGACTTGACGGGGGCGTCCCTCGTCAAGGCATCGCTGCTCGGCACGCAGATGCAACGCGCCAGGCTTGGCGGCGCCGATTTGAGCGGCGCCCGGATAACCGCCGATCTTTCCGGCGCCAGCCTGATCGGGGCCAGGCTTGCGGGCGCCGATCTGAGCGCCGACATGCGCAACCAATCGATGGGCCTGATGCGTGGCGTGCTCAAATCCGCCGATCTGCGGAATGCGGATCTCAGCGGCGCCAATCTCTCGCGCGCCGATCTCGAATTCGCGCAACTGCAGAACGCCAATCTGGCGAACTGCAGCCTCTACAGAGCTGACCTTGCGGGAGCCGACCTGTCCGACGCCAATGTCGCCGGCGCAGATTTCACCGAGACCGACCTTGCGTCGGCCCTCTTGCCGGGCGCGGCCGCGCTGGCCGAGGCCCGCAATCTGGACAAGGCCCGGAACTTGAACCTGGCGCGGCGCCCCCGTTAGGGATCGAATTGCAGTGTCCTGCGACAAGACCTATGTTCTGTCTTGAGAACCACGCAGCCGCTCATCGTGCGGCGGGCAGGACCACGGTGGATGGTTGCATGTGGCACCGGAGGTGACGCCATGACCATTTCTCCCAAACTGCACAATTATCTCGCTGCAGAAAACATCGAGTACGACGAAATCCCGCACGTACTGACGATGTCGTCCGCCCTTACCGCCCAGGCTTGTCACGTCTCGGGCGATCGCTTGGCCAAGGCCATCGTGCTGCGCCGCAACGACGGGTACCTGCTCGCCGTGCTGCCGGCATCGCATCACCTCAGGCTGGCGGATCTCAGGGCGAGATTCGGTGACGATATCGCTATGGCCGCCGAAAGCGAGATCGATCGGCTGTTCACGGACTGTGCGCACGGAGCGGTTCCCGCCGCCGGCAGCTGCTACGGGCTCGACGTTATCGTTGATGACAGCATCCGGATGCAGCCCGAGATCTATATCGAAGCTGGCGATCATGAGACGTTGCTTCATCTCGGTCGTGCGCAATTCGCACGCCTGACCGCCGGTTCTCTGCATGGCAGCTTCAGTGCGCACGACTGAGGCGACATGACAGCGGGACCATCTGTCGGTGCGCCCCGACCGGAGCATGATCCGGGAGGGTGCGAAGTGTCTCTCTCCCGAGACAAGGGAGGAACGCGTTTGCGCGGAGATCATGCTCAAGCAAGGGGCTCATGCGCGATGACGATCCGACCCGGTTTCATCGCGTCTTAAGGCGCGGCACGCATGCGGTCGCGTCAACTCTGTTGTATATTTGCGAACGAGGGGGCTGCTGCCTTGGACGGGAGGTCCTCCATGAAAGTCAAGGACGTGATGCACAAGGGCGTCGATTGGGTAAGCCCCGACACGCCAATCACCGAAATCGCGAAATTGATGCAAGGCCACGACATCGGCTGCATTCCGATCGGGCAAGACGATCGTCTGATCGGGATGGTGACGGATCGCGACCTCGTCTGCAAAGGTCTTGCGAGCAAGGACTTCAACTCAGCGCGTACCACGGCGCGGGATGTGATGACCGAAGGCATCCACTGCTGCCGCGAAGACGACGATCTGACGAAAGCGGTGCACCACATGGAAACGCTGAAGATCCGCAGGCTGCCTGTCATCAACAAGAGTAAACGGATGGTCGGCATGGTCAGCCTGGGGGATATAGGCCAGTTTGCCGGTGCCGATCTCGTGTCCCAATGCATGAAGAGCGTGTCTGCTCATCATTGAAGCGAGGCCGGTCTGCGGGAATCCGGCAGACCGGCCAGTATCATGATCAACCGGGAAGGCAACCGGTGCCGGCTGTCTCACAGGCATCGGCCCGAAGCTGGACGGCGATCGGCACCGTTCGATCTCCATCCGATCTGTTGAGGGGCGGATCGCACCACGATCCGCCCGCCGTCGCGATATCGCCCGGTCAATCAACCCAGGTGATGAACCTTCTGCAAGCCGTAGACCGGCGTCGCGATGCCCTCCATCCGCGCCTTCAGTTGCAGCGCCAGATATTGGGAGTAATGCCGCGACTGGTGCAGGTTGCCGCCGTGGAACCACAGCGCTTGCTGCTGGGTCGGCTTCCACATGTTGCGCTGCTCGCCCTCCCACGGGCCGGGGTCCTTGGTGGTCTCGGATCCAAGACCCCAGACCTTGCCGACCTTGTCGGCGACGTCCTTCGAGATCAGGTCGGCGGCCCAACCGTTCATCGAGCCATAGCCGGTGGCATAGACGACGAGATCGGCGGGGAGTTCGCTGCCGTCCACGAACCTGACGCCGGTTTCGGTCAGCTCCTGCACTGCCGCGCCCTTGCCGCTCTTGAGCTTGATCGAACCGTCGATCACGAGATCGCAGGCGCCGACGTCGATGTAATAGCCCGAGCCGCGGCGCAGGTACTTCATGAACAGGCCGGAGCCGTCGTCGCCCCAGTCATGCATGAAGCCGACTTTCTCCAGCGCGGCGTAGAAATCCTTGTCGCGCTCGCGCATCTGTTCATAGAGCGGGATCTGGAATTCGTGCATGATCTTGTAGGGTAGCGAGGCGAAGATCAGGTCGGCCTTGCGTGTGGTCACTCCGCTCGCGACCGCCTGCTCCGAATAGAGCGCGCCGAGCCCGATATCCATCAGCGTGTCGGACTTCACGATGTGCGTGGATGAGCGCTGCACCATGGTGACGTCGGCCCCGCCTTCCCACAGCGCCGCGCAAATGTCGTGGGCGGAGTTGTTCGAGCCGATCACCACCACCTTCTTGCCGCGATATGTCTCCGGCCCCGGGTGGGTCGAGGAATGCTGCTGCTCACCCTTGAAGATGTCCTGCCCCTTGTAGGTGGGCCAGTTCGCCTTGCCCGACATGCCGGTCGCCAGCACGAGTTGCTTCGGCTTGAGCGTGATCTCCTTGCCGTCGCGCTCGACCACGACAGTCCATTCCCCGGCCTTCTCGTCATACCTGGCCGACTTCGCCGCGGTCGAGCTCCAGTAGTTGAGCTCCATCACCTTCGTGTACATCTCCAGCCAGTCGCCGATCTTGTCCTTCGGCGCGAACACCGGCCAGTTCTTCGGGAAGTCGATATAGGGCAGATGGTCGTACCAGACCGGATCGTGCAGGCAGAGCGACTTGTATCGCTTGCGCCAGGAATCGCCGGCGCGTTCGTTCTTCTCGATGATGATGGTCGGCACATTCAGTTGCCGTAGCCGCGCGCCAAGCGCGATGCCGCCCTGCCCACCGCCGATGATCAGCGCATAGGGTTGTTTTGCATGACCCAGCTCGGTGATTTCCTGGTCACGTTCCTCGCGCCAGCTCTTACGGTCCTTGCCATGGCCGTGCTTGGCGCCGAGCGGACGGGTGAAGCCGGATTTCTCCTCATGCCCCTTGAGCTCGGCCATGGTGGTGAGCAAGGTCCAGATGCGTCCATCCTTCATGCGCAGGTGACCATAGCCGCGCGCGACATCGGTCTCGAACTCGATCCAGCTCTCGATGATGCCGCCGGCCTCGCTCGCAGCTTCGCCATCGGCAATGCGCCATCCCGACGGTTTGCTGTCCGCAAGCCGCGTCTTCAGCATGTCGCGGATCTGATCCTTGCCTTCCATGGTTTTGATGTTCCAGGTGAAGGTGACCAGGTCGCGCCAGTAGCAATCGGTCTGGAACAGCGCGATCGCGCGTTCGATGTCACCTGACGACAACGCGGCGTTGAACTCGTCGAGCAGCGCGGTGATCTTTCCGTCCGGGGCTTTCGTGAGCATGTTTCATTCTCCCATATGCCGGCGTCGATCGCCTTTGCGTCGTGGTTCCGGCGCGTTCGTTAGCGAGGTCGAATCTTGCCTCGACCACCATGTCAGCAAGCCTCATGCCACCGCGGCGCATCTCGAAAAACGCTCGGCATTTCCTCGCGTTAACTGCCGGCGCCAGGCCGCCTCACTTGTTGCGCCATGCAACAGGTGTTGCACGCAACAAACTTGATCGGCAGCACAATCCGAGTGACACTCGAAGCAACAACGTGCGGGGAAACATCCAGGAGCATCAGCCGTGACGACGGAGCGGGCTGCGCACATCGACGAGCTGGTTCGCGTTGCGGTCGGCCAGACCAGCGCGCGTGATGCAATCATCCATCAGTCGTGGGTACGATGCGTCTCCGAACACAAGCTCGATCCGTTGGTCCTGCGCGACGCTCGTATCGTGACATCCGGGCGGCTGCGCGAGCATCGCGACGCCATGGACGAGTTCCTCCACACGGCGCGCTTCGGCGTCGAGATGCTGTATCGCCAGATCGCCGGACTCGGCTACGTGCTGCTACTCACCGATGCCAGGGGCATCACGGTGGATTTCATCGGCGACCCGACATTCAACAACACGCTTCGCAAGGCCGGCCTCTATCTCGGCGCCGACTGGAACGAGCCGCATGCCGGCACTTGCGCCGTCGGCACCTGCATCGCCACCGAAGAAGCCCTGACGGTGCATCAATCCGACCATTTCGACGCCACCCATATTCCGCTGACCTGCACGGCTGCGCCGGTCTTCGATCCCAGCGGCAAGCTCGCTGCGGTCCTGGATATCTCCGCGCTGCGCTCGCCGGAACCGAAGGCCAGCCAGTTCCTGGCGCTGCAGCTGGTCAAGTCGTTCGCTCACAAGATCGAGAATGCGAACCTGCTGAACCGTTTCCGGCAGGAATGGATCATCAAGCTGTCCGGCTCCGCGGAATTCGCCGATGTCGATCCGGATTATGTGATGGCCGTCGACAGCAGCGGCCGCATCATCGGCTTCAACAATCGCGCAAGGCAGCTGCTCGCCCGCGAACTGGCCAAGCGTCCGGACCTTCGCCTGCGGGCCGACGGCTTCGGCGTGTCCGACATCTTCGAATGCACCATCGACGATCTGCCGCGCTTCGCCCATTCGCGCCCCACCGGCCAGCGCACGCTGCGGCTTGCCAACAGCGGCGCGACGCTGTTCGCACAGACCTTGCCGCCCCCGAACAAGCTGGCGGCGCCGGCCTCCTCCCGCAGCGAGTCGGCGCTTCCGGCGCCGTTACGCAACCTGTTCCGGGGCGATCCCGCCATGCATCACGTGGTGACGCGCGCCGCCAAGCTCATCAATACCCAGATGGGCCTGCTCATCACCGGCGAAACCGGGACCGGCAAGGAGCACCTGACGAAGGCGCTGCATTCGGTCAGTGCGCGGGCAGGCAGGCCTTTCGTCGCGGTCAACTGTGCCGCGCTGCCGGAAAGCCTGATCGAGAGCGAGCTGTTTGGCCACGAGGCGGGCGCCTTCACCGGTGCGGCGGCCAAGGGCAAGAAGGGTCTCGTGCTCGAGGCCGATGGCGGCACCCTGTTCCTCGACGAGATCGGCGACATGCCGATCTCGTCGCAGACGCGCCTGTTGCGCGTGCTCGCCGAACGCGAGGTGACGCCGGTCGGCCGCACCCGGCCGGTCCCGCTCAATGTCCGCGTCATCGCTGCCACCCATCGCGACCTCGTCGCGCTGGTGAAGGCGGGGCAGTTCCGCGAGGATCTCTATTTCCGCCTCAACGGCGCGGTGCTTGCGCTGCCTCCGCTGCGTCAGCGCACCGATATCGAGTGGCTGATCGATCAATCCCTGCATCGGCTTTCGATGGAGCACCAGGCCAACTATGCGCTGACGGCAAGCGCGCGCAGCGCGCTGCTCAAGTACCAATGGCCTGGCAATATCCGCGAGTTGATCAACGCGCTCGATCATGGCTGCGCGCTGTCGACCGACGGCACGATCGATCTTGCCGATCTGCCGGACCGGATCGCTCAGCCCTTGCGTGAGGACAGCTCCGGAAAGCCGGTACGAGGCGGAACGGCAACGTCACGGCAAGCCGATGCGCTCTTGACGGCGTTGCGCAACAATCGCTGGAATGTCTCACGGGTGGCGCGTGAACGCGGGGTCGATCGCTCGACTATCCATCGCCAGATTCTCCGCTTCGGCATCACGATGCCGAAAGACCTGACCTGACCTCAGGCGCGGCCCGCCGTCGCTGACCGCCCTGGTCAAATACGATGTCCCTGCCGAACGGTGGCTGGCTGAATGGTGGAAAATCGGCACACTATTCAGAACAAAACCACGAACCCATACATAATTGAAATTGCACGTGATTTTTCCTGCCCCGAGGCGTTCGACCGCCGTCGCCGCCGACTTCGGCCCAGCCGCTGTCGCAAGCGAAAATTCGGCACGCCTCACGACAGCGTGCGCCGTTCGCTGCGGGATCGTAGTATTGTCGTCGGCAGCCGTCGAAGCTAGGATTTCGCGTAGCATTCGATCGCGACGCACGAAGAGATGCACTCCAGAATCAAGCGGATGGTCGCGGCTGCGATCGGACGGCACGGCAAATGGAGGACATTATGGCGTGGCGTGACGACAAGGCCCGGGCAGCCCTGATCCGCGATGCAGCGGGCAGCGTGCCAGCGGGCAAGAGCCCCCGGGCCTTCGCCGAGCCCTTGTTCGGCTACACCAATATCGAGGATCTCGCCAATTACGATGCCGCCTCGCTTGCCCAACTGGCGGAGCAAGCTTGGGAGCACGTGCAGCGACGCACGGCCGGCAGCGCCGATATCCGCGTCGTCAATCCGACGTTGCCGAACGGGCGCGAGATTTCCGTGCTCGAAATTCTCAACGACAACATGCCTTTCCTGTTCGATTCCACCATGGCGGAGCTCGCCGAGCAGGGCCTCGAGGTCACCCTGGTCGCTCACCCGATCATCGCCGTGGAGCGCGATGAAGGGGGCAAGCTGCTGCGATTCTACGGGGAAGCACTGCCGGAGGGAGCAAAGGGCGCGCGCGAAAGCCTGATTCATCTCCATATCACCCGCCTGGATGCGGATTCCGATCGCCAGAAGCTGATCGACGGCCTGACCAGGACGTTGAACAATGTCCGCGCCTGCGTTGCCGACTGGCGCGTCATGCGTGACAGTGTCGAGGAAGCGATCAAGACGTTCTCTTCCAATCCGCCGCCGCTGCCGATCGACGAACTCGCCGAAGCCAATCAGTTCCTGCAATGGCTCTGCGCGGACAATTTCACTTTCCTCGGCGTGCGCAAATATCGCTTCTCGCCCGACAGCGACGCGTCGGACGACATTACAACCGGCGAAGGCCTCGGCATCCTGCGCGATCCGGACGTGAAGGTCCTGCGCCGAGGCAGCGAAATGGTGGTGATGACGCCGGAAATCCGCGAGTTCATGCACGAGCCGACCCTGCTGATCGTCATCAAGGCCAATGTCTCCAGCCGCGTCCATCGCCGCACCCGGATGGATTATGTGGGCATCAAACTCTACTCGCCCGACGGCCGGCTCGAAGGCGAGTTGCGCGTCGTCGGCCTTTTCACCTCGGGCGCCTATACTCGCTCGGTACGGCAGATCCCTTATGTCCGCCACAAGGTTTCGCGGGTGCTGCAGCGCGCGGGCTTCGACCCGAACGGCCATTCCGGCAAGGCGCTGATGCATATTCTCGAAGATTATCCGCGCGACGAGCTGTTCCAGATCGACGTCGACACGCTCTACAACTTCGTCATCGAGATCCTGATCCTCTACGAGCGTCCGCGCGTCCGGGCGCTGCCGCGGGTCGACAAGTTCGACCGCTTTGTCTCCATCCTCACCTTCATTCCGCGCGACAAATACGACACCGACGTCCGCACGCGCGTCGGAGCCTTTTTGGCGCAGGCCTACAAAGGGAAGCTGTCCGCTTCCTACGTATCATTCCCTGAAGGGGCGCTTGCGCGCGTCCACTTCATCATCGGACGCTATGAAGGCAAAACGCCCGTCGTCGACCGCGCCCTGCTCGAAGCCGGGATCAGCGCCATAGCCGCGACCTGGGCCGACAAGCTGAAGGCCGCGCTCACCGCGTCGACCGATGGCATGCGGGCGCGCATGCTCACCAACCGATACGCCCAGGCCTTCAGCGGCGGCTATACCGAGGTGTTCAGCGCGGAACAGGCGATCGCCGATATCACGACCGTCGAAAAGCTGACGCCGGCCCGCCCGGTAACGATTTCGGTTTACCGCATCGAAGGCGACGATCCGAAGCGCTTCGGCCTCAAGGTGTTTTCGGACGCCGTACCGCTGTCGTTGTCCTACCGCGTGCCGGTGATCGAAAATCACGGCCTGCGCGTGGTCAACGAACGCACCTATCAGATCGTGCCCGGTACCAGGCCTGCGCCGGTCTGGCTGCACGACATGACGATCGAGACCAGCGACGGCCAGCCCATCGAGATCAACCCGGAATTCAGCCATCGCCTGGAAGCCTCGATCATGGCGGTGGTGACCGATCGCGCCGAATCCGACGGATATAACGGCCTGATCCTGCGCACCGCCCTAAGTTGGCGGGAAGTCTCGACCATTCGGGCGCTGTCGCGTTATCTCCACCAGATCCGCGCTCCGTTCACCCAGGATTACATGTGGGAGACCGTGCGCAAGAACGCCGCGATCACGGCCAGCCTGGTCGCGATGTTCCAGACCCGCCTCGATCCGCGCCTCGCCTTGACGGACGCCGAGCGCGCGGCGCGCGAGGCGGCTTTGCTTGCCGAGATCGAGGAACAGCTCAAATCCGTCGCCTCGCTCGATGAAGACCGCATCCTGCGCCGCTTCACCAATCTGGTGCAGGCTACCGTTCGCACCAATCTGTGGCAGATCGGCGAGGATGGACATCCGCGTCCGGTGATCTCCTTCAAGTTCGAGGCGCGCCGGATCGACGACTTGCCCGCTCCACGACCGCTCTACGAGATCTTCGTCTATTCCCCTCGCGTCGAAGGTATTCACCTGCGGTTCGGCAAGGTTGCGCGCGGTGGCTTGCGCTGGTCCGACCGGCCGCAGGATTTCCGCACCGAGATACTCGGCCTGGTGAAAGCGCAGCAGGTCAAGAACGCCGTGATCGTGCCGGTCGGTGCCAAGGGCGGCTTCGTGCCCAAGCGCCTGCCGCCGCCTTCCAAGCGCGACGCCTGGCTCGCGGAGGGCACCGAAAGCTATCGCATCTTCGTTCGCTCGCTGCTCGAACTCACCGACAATCTCGACGGCGACATCGTCGTGCCGCCCGATTCCACCGTGCGCCACGACGGCGACGACCCCTACCTCGTCGTTGCCGCCGACAAGGGCACCGCCACCTTCTCCGACGTCGCCAACGCGATCTCGGCCGAGAAGAACCATTGGCTCGGCGATGCCTTCGCATCCGGCGGCAGCCAGGGTTACGACCACAAGAAGATGGGGATCACGGCGCGCGGCGCCTGGGCGGCGGTCAAGCGCCACTTCCGCGAGCTCGGCACCGACATTCAGACCATGCCGTTCACCGCGGTCGGCGTCGGCGACATGTCGGGCGACGTTTTCGGCAATGGCATGCTGCTCTCGCCGGCGACAAGGCTTGTGGCGGCTTTCGATCATCGCGACATCTTCATCGATCCTTCGCCCGATCCATCGACCAGCTTCGCCGAGCGCAAGCGCCTGTTCGATCTGCCGCGATCGAGCTGGCAGGACTACAACAAGTCGCTGATCTCGCAGGGCGGCGGCGTGTTCTCGCGCTCGCTCAAGGCGATCCCGCTTGCGCCGGAAGTGCGCACGCTGCTCGATCTCGACAAGCCGCAAGCCACCCCTTTCGAGGTGATGACGGCGATCCTGAAGGCTCGCGCGGACCTGTTGTGGTTTGGCGGCATCGGCACCTATGTCCGCTCCTCCGGGGAAAGCGACGATCAGGTCGGGGACCGCGCCAACGATCCGATCCGCATCGCGGGTGGCGACGTGCGCGCCCGGGTCATCGGCGAAGGGGCCAACCTCGGCGTTACCCAGCGCGGCCGCATCGAAGCGGCGCAGAAGGGCGTCAAGCTCAACACCGACGCCATCGACAATTCGGCCGGCGTGAACACGTCCGACGTCGAGGTCAACATCAAGATCGCGCTGGCGCGCCCCGAGCGCGAGGGGCGCCTCAGTCCCACTGACCGCAACAGCCTGCTTGCCGCGATGACCGACGAGGTCGGCGCGCTGGTGCTGCGCAACAACTATCTGCAGACGCTGGCGCTCTCGCTGGCCGAGCGCAAGGGTGTGGCCGAGACCGGCTTCCTCACCCGCCTGATGCAGTCGCTCGAACGGCGCGGCTTGCTCAGCCGCGCTGTGGAGTTCCTGCCCGACGACGCCGCGCTCACCGAGCGCACACGGCGCGGCCAGTCGCTCGCGCGGCCCGAGCTTGCCGTGCTGCTCGCCTACGCCAAGCTGACCCTCTACGATGACCTGCTCGTCACCAGCGTGCCCGATGACCCCTATCTTGCCCGCGAACTATCCCAATATTTTCCGCGCGAAGTTCAAGACAAATTCCCGACCGCGGCCGGATTGCATCGCCTGCGGCGGGAGATCATCGCGACCAGTCTCGCCAATGCGGTGATCAATCGCGGCGGCCCGGCCTGTGTCGTGCGCCTGATCGACGAGACCGACGCCGATATCCCGACCATCGTCATGGCCTATGTGGCGGTCGATGAATGCTTCGGCCTGAAGTGGCTCAATGACGCCATCGACGCGCTCGACGCCTGCATCGACGGGCAGCTGCAGCTGTCCCTCTACGCTTCGGTGCAGGACCTCCTGCTCTCCCGCATGGTCTGGTACGTGCGCAATGTCGATTTCAAGGACGGGCTGGAGGCCGTCGTCGCGCGCTTCGGCCCGGCGATCCGCCAGATCGTCGCCGGCCTCGACACTGCCTTGCCGCCGGACTTGCAAGCCGCGCGCGTCAAGCGGCGGCAGGAACTCGCCGACGCCGGTGTCCCGGCCGGCCTCGCCGGCGAGCTCGCCGATCTTGACGCTTTGGTCTCGGCTCCCGACATCGTGACGGTTGCCGAGCGCACTGCGCGCCCCATCGGCGATGCCGCCGCGACCTTCTACGCCGCCGAGGCGAATTTCCGTCTCGACCGCATCATCGCCGCCGCACGCAGTGTGCCGGCCAACGATTATTTCGAACGCATGGCCATCGATCGCGCCGTCGAGCAGATCGCCAGCGCCGAAAGGAGACTGGCCGCCGATATGCTCGCAACCGGCCAGTCTGGCCAGCAGGCTGTCGAGACCTGGCTCGCGGCTCACCCCGAGGCGACGCGTATCCGCCGCTCGGTCGAGGAGATCGCTGCCAGCGGCCTGACCCTCGCCAAGCTCACGGTGGCGGCGAACCTGCTGGGGGACCTGGTCAAGGCCTGAGGGCGTGCGAGGCAGCGATGTGAGAAGCGCAATGCTGGCGCAGGTAGTTAGCCGGCAAACGGAGGAATCCAATGATCCACGCCACTTGTCATACCGCCGACAATGTTCGCTGCATCGAGTTCGATGCCACACCGTGGTTCAGCGAGGCTGACGCTCCGAGCATTATCGATTTGGCCCAACGAGGATGGACCAGCACTGCGATTGCAGATTCCCTCGAGCACAGACAAGGATACGAACGCCTGCACGACCTCGTTGAGTACGCGGCGAAGCGACTGCAACTGGAATCTCTGGAGGACCCAACCTGGGAAACCTTCGAGTGTGTCGTCGATGGACCCGAGGCCGTCGCCTGGCTCGAGAAAAACCGGCCCAACGTTGTGGCAAGAATCCCTTAAAGCCGCGGGAAGCGCGGCAAAGGCCACAATTGATCGGCGGCAAACGAAGCGGAAATGGCGCACCCGACACGATTCGAACGTGTGACCTTTGCCTTCGGAGCAAGATAACGTACTCATCCAAAAAGTACGATAGGGCGCGCTATTATGCGCTATCCAGCTGAAGCGTCTGGATATTCTCAACAACAGAAGCGACGTTCCTATCCGAAACCCCGCGCCGATTTTCTCCCGCCTGCTTACGCGTTGCTTATTTGGGAGATCGCGCCCGGACCGAAGTTATGGTCAAGATCACAAACAGGGTTGTCGAGGCGGCGGATGTCCGAGAGAAGGACTACCTGATCTGGGACGACGAACTGGAAAGGGAGGGCGACCAAAGAACGCCTCGACCATCGTCACCGACACTGGCCGTATCGAACGTCACATCATTCCTCTCATAGGAACCCGGCGCGTCAAGGACCTGACCAAGACCGACATCAACAAGGCCCTCAAAGACATCATGGCCGGCAAGACGCGGGTTTCGGTCAAGACGAAGAAACTGCGCGGAAAGGCCATCGTCCGGGGTGGCGCTGGAACGGCAACGCGTACCGTTGGTCTTCTCGGCGGCATTCTACGCCGTGGAAGCAGGAAAACCGTTTCGGCGATCATTCGTCGTCTTTATTTCGATAATACTAGAAATACGGTTGACATTCTGAAGCTGTTGCGACAGATTATGGACATGAAACTGGATGACGCAGCCATGCACCTTGAAGCTTTGGGCAATCCGACCCGGCTCAAGATCTATCGTGCCCTTGTTCGCGCTGGGCAGGCCGGTCTGGCCGTCGGCCGACTGCAGGATAAACTAAAAATCGCGCCATCAACCCTGTCGCACCACGTCAAGACGCTCGTGACCGCCGGCCTCATCACCCAGGTGCGGGAGGCAACGACTCTGACGTGTCACGCCAACTATGACGTGATGCAGGGGCTGGTCGACTTTCTAGTTGCTGAATGCTGCGCCGATGCGACCGAATGCAAGGATACGAGCACTGCGGCCTGATCTTTTCAGGTCGAAAATTTCGATATTTCTAGTTTGATAGGAGAAGCAAAATGGAACAGTCGAAGTCGGTTGCGATCATTGGCGCAGGTCCTGTCGGACTTGCCGCCGCTGCTCATGTTCTTGAACGCGGAATGACGCCGGCCGTTTTGGAAGCAGGTCCGGAAATTGGTCATGCGATGCGGCAGTGGAGCCACGTGCAGTTGTTCTCGCCGTGGGAATATAACGTCGACAAAGCGGCTGAGCGCTTGCTGGCGCCAACCGGTTGGAATTCGCCGGATCCAAAGCAATATCCGACCGGCGGTGAGTTGCTGTCGCAGTATCTCGAACCGCTGGCTCACCGCACGGTGCTCAAGGATCACATTCATACATCAAGCCGCGTGATCGACATCAGTCGCGTTGGTTTCGACAAGCTCAAGACCAAAGGCCGCGGCGACGCGCCTTTCGAGCTTCGCTACCAAAACGGGCAGGGCCCGAAAAGCATTCGCGCCGATGCGGTGATCGATACGTCAGGTACTTGGTTCTCGCCGAACCCTGGTGGCGCAAACGGTCTTCCGGCCCTCGGCGAGCGGGAGAACGCTACCAAGATCGCGTACGGGATGCCCGACGTGCTCGGCAAGGATCGCGCCCGGTATGCTGGAAAGGCCATCGCCGTGCTCGGGGCTGGGCATTCTGCGGTTGGCACGCTAATCGAACTCACGAACCTGAAATCTCAGGCTGCGAGCACCGGAGTCATTTGGGTCTTGCGCGGTGACAATCCTGCCAAAGCTTTTGGCGGGGGCGTCAATGACAAACTCGTGGCGCGTGGCGAACTGGGAATGGCTCTGGCAGGGCTGGTAACCTCTGGGCAAATCCGAGTGGAAGCCAGCTTCCCTGTGACTCGCATCGACCGTGACGGCGAGCGCCTGAAGCTTGCCACTGCCGGATGCTGCGACCGGAGCATTGTGGCTGACGAACTAATCGTCGCGACGGGGTTCCGTTCCGACCTCGAATTCTTGCGTGAACTTCGGATTCAGCTCGATCCGGCCATCGAATGCCCGATCGCGCTGGCGCCGCTGATCGACCCCAATGAACATAGCTGCGGCACAGTACGCCCACATGGCGCGGCCGAACTCGCGCAGGACGAGCCGGGATTCTACTTCGCCGGCATGAAGTCATATGGGCGTGCGCCAACGTTCCTGATGCTCACCGGCTATGAGCAGGTGCGGTCAATTGCGGCCAAAATTGCCGGTGACAATGAAGCGGCAGCGCGGGTTGAACTCGTATTGCCCGAGACAGGCGTGTGCAGCCGCAGCGCGACACCGGGACAGGTCGAATGCTGTGGCGGGCCGGCCACCGAACGGGCGGACGCCTGTTGCGTCGATGATGCTAAGGCGAAGGGTGCAGGAAAAGCTGGCTGTGGCTGCGCAGCTTAGCGCGGAAAGGTGCGAATGCTGACGCTAGAGGGGCGATCCGTCATCGCGGCGATGTGTGTGGGGCAGCTCGGTAGCTTGCTCCCGCATGTCGTCGTGCCGTCGATACTTGCCGCATTCCTGATTCCGGAATGGCACCTGAGCGGTGCGCAGGCTGGCCTTCTCGCCGGCTCGGGCGCAGCTGGCTACATGTTGACGGTGCCGGTGTTGGCCACGCTGACTGACCGGATCGACGCGCGCAAGATCCTGATTGCGGGCTCGGCGGTCAGTGCACTCGGTACATTGCTGTTCGGCCTGTTTGCGACCGGCCTCTGGTCCGGAGCATTGTTCAACGCCATTGCGGGCATCGGCTTCGCGGGCGCTTATATGCCCGGTCTCAAGGCGCTGACTGACCGGCTGGCACCCGGCGATTCATCCCGCGCGGTCACGCTGTATACGTCGAGCTTTTCGTTCGGCGTCGGGCTGTCGTTCCTGGTCTCGCAGCTCGTTGCGGAAGCTTTGGGCTGGCGCTCAGCCTTCCTCGTGACAGCGCTGGGCCCGCTGATGATGCTTTCGGTCTGCTTCCTGCTGCGGCCGGTGGCGCCAAAACCCGCGCAGGGCCGCCTCTTGGACTTCGCGCCAGTGTTCCGCAACACCAACGCCATGGGCTTTGTTCTCGGCTATGGCGCCCACTGCTTTGAGCTTTACGGCATCCGCACCTGGCTGGTTGGATTCTGGACTTTCGTGGCGGTGAGGAACTCGGAAGGCTCACTCCTGACGCCCGTCGTCGTCAGCGTGCTTTTCTCCTTGCTCGCGATGCCGGCTAGCATCCTCGGCAACGAATGCGCGATCCGGTTCGGCCGACATCGCGCCATCACCGCCGTGATGTTGAGTTCTGCTTGCGTGGCGCTGCTGATCGGCGCGTTCGCCGACAAATCGCCATGGCTGTTGCTGCCACTGGTGTTGGTCTACGCCATCACGGTGCCCGCCGATTCCGGTGCGTTGACCTCGGGAATGACGATGGCCGCCGATCCCAACTACCGCGGCGCAACGATGGCCGTGCATTCGACCGTTGGCTTTAGTCTGTCGGCTTTGGGCGCGTGGGCCCTTGGCGTCGCGCTGGATGCGGCGGGCGGACCATCGAGTGCCACCGCCTGGGCGGCAGCGTTTGCCGTACTCGCGGCAGGCATTCTGCTCGGCCCCGTCGCGCTCTATTGGTCGAGGGCGAGGACGCCACAGGGATGAGTCAACGTCAGCTTCCAATCATACTGGCGCTTGGCACCAGCCAAACGCTGGCGTGGGCCTCCACCTATTATCTGCCGGCGATTCTTGCCAATCCGATCGCCCGCGACCTTGGGATCTCGTCGACTCTCGTTTTCGGCGCGCTTTCGGTCGGCCTGATCATGGCGGGCCTCCTGGGACCGCGTGTTGGGCATTTCATCGATACGTTCGGCGGCCGGGGGCTGCTTGCCGTTTCGAACGTCGTGTTTGCGGCGGGACTGGTCCTTCTTTCTTTCGCGTCCGGAAGCGTTGTGTTGATCGCGTCGTGGCTCATCCTCGGCGTTGGCATGGGGATGGGGCTCTATGAGGCCGCCTTTGCGACACTGACGCGTATGTATGGATACGCCGCCCGCAGGCCGATCACCGGCATCACCCTGATTGCAGGCTTCGCAAGCACGATAGGTTGGCCGATCACCACCTATCTCGATGCGCACTTTGGCTGGCGGATTGCGTGCCAGGTTTGGGCGCTTATTCACATTGCGTTGGCGCTGCCACTGAACCTGTCGCTGCCGCGCGCTAAACCATTCCAGGCGGCTTTGCCCGATGAGGCAAGCCCCGCAGAGTCGGCGCAGCAAAGCGAGACAGTCGCCATGATCCTCGTGGCTTATGTCTTTGCGGCGACCGGGTTTGTGAGTTCGGGACTTTCTGCCTTGATGCCTTCCCTGCTCTTGCAGTTCGGTGCAACACCGGCGGCAGCGCTGCTCGCGGGAACCCTGATCGGCCCGGCACAGGTGGCAGCGCGGATTATCGAAGCGGGCTGGCTTAGCCGCTACCATCCTCTTGCGTCGACTCGGCTTGCGACGGTCATGAATCCACTCGGCATAGTAGTCCTTGCGGCTGGAGGACCGGTGCTCGCCCCCGCCTTCGCCATCTTCTACGGTGCGGGCAATGGCATCTTGACCATAGCGCGCGGCACGCTACCGCTCGCACTGTTTGGGCCGCACGGCTTTGGCCGTCGCGTTGGCGTGCTATCGCTTCCGGCCCGCGCGACCGGTGCAGTCGCGCCGCTCGCCGTTGGCCTGTTTGCTGAATATCTCGGTGCAGGAGCGTTATGGATCACGGCGCTAGCGTCGGTTTCCGCATTCATCGCGCTTTTTTTCCTGCGAGCGAGACAAGCGCCATAACGGAGTGGCAACACCTTAGGCGAGGCGAACTTCTGACCGACACTGTCAGTTAGCAACCTATCGACTCTCGGCGACGATTTTATCCAGATTGCTTACTCGCTCGCATGAGACAGAACTGGAATTTCGGTTCGGACGCTCATATCGCGTTGTAAACAAAGAAAAACTGGCGCACCCGACACGATTCGAACGTGTGACCTTTGCCTTCGGAGGGCAACGCTCTATCCAGCTGAGCTACGGGTGCGTGCAGGGGTTCATTTAGCTGATTGGCTCCCTGTCGGCAACGGCGTTGTCCGGCCGCTTAAGGGCTGTAAACTGCCTCCCGACAATATGACAGGCCGCGGAAAAAGGCCGTCTTTCGAGGGAGTTTGCCCATGCGTCCGCTGGAATTCGGCTGGTATCTGCCCACGCATGGCGACACCACGGCCTATGGGCTGATGGAGGCGCAGATCGCCGGCTCGCCGGAACTCTGCGAGCGCGTGGTCGCGGCCGCCGAGGACGCCGGCTTCGAGTATCTGCTGATCCCGGTGGGCTCGGTGTGCTGGGAGGCCTGGATCACGGGCGCCTTCATGGCGGCGCGCTCCAGCCGGATCAAGCCGCTGATCGCAGCAAGGCCCGGCTATATCAACCCGGTGCTGATGGCAAAGATGATCTCGACCTTCGACCAGATGTCGGGCGGGCGAATCTGCATCAATCTGATCGCCGGCCAGAACGAAAGCGAGGTCGAGGCCGAGGGCGTGCGTCAGCCCAAGGAAGAGCGCTACGCGCTGATGGAGGAGGAGGTCTCGATCCTGAAAGCGCTGTGGACGACGCGCGGTCCGGTGCATTTCCAGGGCAGGTTTCACACCATCTCCGGCGCGCATATCCGGCCGCGGCCGCTGCAGCAGCCGTTTCCAAAATTCTATCTCGGCGGCGGCTCGCGGCAGGCCTGGGAGGTGTCGGCGAAGCATTCTGACGTTCATCTGTTCTGGGGCGATCTGCCGGAGCGCATCGCGGAGAATATCGCCGAGATCCGGCGGATGGCGCGGGCGCATGACCGCGAGGATGCGATCGGCTTCGGCATGCGGCTGCAGGTGATCTGCCGCGAGAACGAGGCGGATGCCTGGGAGGCGGCCGACCAGCTGGTGCGCCACGCCACCGAGCGGCAGAAGCAGGAGATGAAGACGCTCTACAATCGCTCGGAGGCCAACCGGCGCGTGCAGCAGCTCGCGCGCGACTACGGCGATCTTCTGATGCCGCATCTGTGGACCGGCATCACCAAGGTGCGGCCCGGCGCCGGCATCGCGGTGGTCGGCAATCCCGCGCAATGCGCCGCCACCTTGCAGCAGTTCATCGACGCCGGCTGCCACTCCTTCTGCCTGTCCGGCTATCTGCATGACGAGGAGGCCGAGCGGTTCGGTCGCCTGATCCGCCCGATCCTCGCCGCCAACAATCATGGACGGCTCGTCGCCTGAGGCGCGATCCGGAAGCTTTCCGAAAATTCACGGGTGAATCTGCGCCTGACGCGCCATGATCCAGCCGAGCTCGCGGCAGCAACGGAGTCGAACCATGCATCACCGGGCCTGGCTTGCGGCCGCGGCATTGCTTGTCGTGGCGGCGGCGCGCGTACCCGCAGCGTCCGCGACCCAGGCACAGACCGAGCGCGACCTGAAGCCGGTCAAGGAGATCGCCAATGCGCGGATTGCCGTCGGCAATGCGAGCTTTCCGCTCTACCTCTCGGCCGACTGGTCCAGTCCGCTGCCGGATGTCACGCGCGCCGTGCTTGTGCTGCACGGGGTGCTGCGCAATGCCGATGACTATTTTCGCGCGGCTCTGAGCGCGCAGGCCGCGGCCGGCGATGCCGGCGAGCATGCGCTGATGATCGCGCCGCAATTCCTGATCGAGTCCGATGTCGAGGCATTCAAGCTGCCGGCGGAGACGTTGCGCTGGAGCCTCTATGGCTGGCAGGGCGGCGAGCCCGCGCTCGCGCCGAGCCCGGCGAGCTCGTTCGAGGCGCTCGACGCCATCCTGGCGAAGCTCGGCGACCGCAAGCTGTTTCCGAACCTGCAGCAGGTCGTCGTGTTCGGCCATTCCGGCGGCGGCCAGGTGGTGCAGCGCTATGCGATCGCGGTGAAGGGCGACCAGGTGCTGCTGCGCCAGGGCATCGGCGTGCGCTATGTGGTCGCCAATCCGTCCTCCTACGCCTATTTCACCAAAGAGCGGCCGGAGCCCGCGATCGCGGCGACCTGCCACGGCTATAACAGCTGGAAATTCGGCATGGATAACCGCCCGCCCTATCTTGCCGAGCCTTCGTCGGCTGCGCTGGAGCAGGCCTATGTCGCGCGCCGCGTGATCTATCTGCTCGGAACGCTCGACACCAACCCCAATCATCCCGCGCTCGACAAATCCTGCATGGCGGAGGCCGAGGGGCCGTACCGTTACGCGCGCGGGCATTCCTATGCCGCCGTGATGCAGGCCCGCGACGGCGGCGCGCCAAACCACAGCGTGTGGGATGTGCCCGGCGTCGGTCATGCGGGCGGCAAGATGCTCAACTCGCCCTGCGGCCTGACCGCGGTGTTCGACATCCCCGGCTGCGAAGCGGCGCGCTAGCCCCCCGACACCAGAATTTGTGCGCGGATTCGGTGGCAAGCGGCACCGAGATCGCCTACGCTCGTGTCGCGAATGGAGCATCACGACCGACAGCTCGATGGAGAACATCATGAGAGCAGGCTTGATCACGCTTCTGACAGCCGGTGCCTTTCTCGGCTTGACCCCGGCCAACGCCGCAGAGGGATGCGGCGACGGCTGCCACAGGACCTCGCGAGGTGCCTGCGTGATCGACGGCTGGGGCACCAGCGCGCGGGTCAGGAACGAGTGCCCCGCCACCTCGCGCGCTCGCCCCCCGTGTGGCGGCGGTGGCTTCATCTGGCGGCGCGACCTTCAGGCCTGTTCGCAGACGACGAAGGATTGGCTCTAGCCGTCGCCGGCCAGGCCAGCGTCACGCCGGCACGATCACCTTGCCGATCGGCCACAGTGCGATGCCGGCGAGCTTGAGATGCGCCCAGGCGAAGGGGATGCCGATGATGGTCACCGCGAGCAGGACCGCGGTGATCACATGGCCGATCGCGAGCCACCAGCCGGCCAGGATGAACCAGATCAGATTGCCGATCACCCCGAGCGGTCCGGTGCCGATGTCGGACGTGCCCGTCACCTCATCGCGGCGCACCGCACGCGAGCCGAACGGCAGCAGCGTGTAGACGGCGATGTTGAAGGCGGCGCGCGCCCAGGGCAGCCCGATAATGGTCACCGCCATGATCACGGCGGCGACCAGCCAGCCGAACGCCATCCACGCGCCGCCGATCAGGATCCAGAGGATGTTCAGGAGGATAGACACAGGCTGCATGGCTGACACCTTCGCGCCGCTTGGGACTATTCTTTATATACGCCGCTGCCCGGCGCCGCGGTAGGTGTGGCCTAAGCGCGCGCCTGCCGTGACGAGGCGCTTCACCGGCGGCCGGCGCTGAACGACAGCTCGCACCTCATTGCATCCATCGCGACGGCCACTAATCTCGCGCGACCGGGCAGGGCGCAAAGACGCCTGCACCGAAAAGGGAGAACAACAATGAGAACAATATTCGGAGCAGGGATTCTGGCGGCGCTGGCATTGTCGGTGTCGGCCGTGCGGGCCGAGGAGGCCGTGCGCTTCGCGCCGCTGAAGGCGGAGGAGCTGTCGCCGGCGCAAAAGGCCTGGGCCGACATGATCAGCGCGCCGCCGCGCAATGCCAAATTCACCGCGCCGCCCTACCGCGCCTATATCCGCAATCCCGATCTGGCGCCAAAGCTGTCGAACCTGTCGGAGTATCTGCGCTGGAATACCTCGCTGCCGGCGCGGCTCAGCGAAATGGCGTTCCTGATCACTGCGCGGCACTGGACCGCGCAATATGAATGGTCCGCGCACTATCCGCTGGCGATGAAGGGCGGGCTCGATCCGAAGATCGCGGACGCGATCGCCAAGGGCACGCGACCCGAGAGCATGAAGGATGACGAAGCCGCGCTGTACGATCTCGGCGTCGCGCTCTATCGCGACAGGAAGGTCAGCGACGCGGTCTACAAGGCCGCGCTGGAGAAATTCGGCGAGCGCGGCATCATGGATATCATCGGCATCATGGGCTATTACGACATGGTCTCGATGACGCTGATCACAATGCAGGCCGGCCCCGCGAATAACGGCGTGCCGCCGTTGGCGGTGCTGGAGAAGTAGCGCGTCTGCAGCGGTCTCGCTCTCCTACCTCTCCCGCTTACTGGGGAGGTCGCATCGCATCGAAGATGCGATGCGGGTGGGGCTTTCTCTACAGAACGATTCGCGGTTAGACCCCCACCCCAACCCTCCCCCGCAAGCGCAGGGCTATCGCATATGCCCCTTGGCGACCGCGCAAGTGCTTGGCCTCGTGGTTCGAGACGCGCCGCAAGCGGCGCTCCTCACCATGAGGGTCTACTATTGTGCCGCAGAACAAGACCTCATCCTGAGGAGCCCGCCGAAGGCGGGCGTCTCGAAGGATGGCCACGAGGGCGCCGCCACGAAATGCGATAGCCCTGCCCGCAAGCGGGAGAGGGAGCGCAGTCACGTCACGCCCCTACCGCCGGAAACCGCTGGCGCGCGAATAGGTCTGGCGGCCTTCCAGGGCCGGGCGCGCGGCCATGCTGGCGCGCGTTTCGCTGGCGACGGGCGTCGCCGGCTTCAAATCCTCGAGGAAGATCGGCTTGGCGAAGTAATAGCCCTGGGCATAGCGGATCTTGGTCGCCGCCTGCAGATAGGTGAGCTCTTCGTAGGACTCGATGCCCTCGGCGATCACGGTCATGCCGAGCGCCTCGCTCAGCGATTCGATCGCGCGCAAAATGCCCTGGCTGCGCGGCCGCTGATGGATGTCGGTGATGAAGGAGCGGTCGATCTTGATCTCGTCGGCGGTGATGTCGGCGAGCGCCGACAGCGACGAATAGCCGATGCCGAAATCGTCGATCGAGATGCCGACGCCGATGCCGCGCAGGATCGGCAGGATCTGGTCCTGGAAATGCGACCGCGTCACGAACGCGTCCTCGGTCACCTCGATCATGAAGCGTTTCGGAAAGCCGGTCTCCTCCAACGCGCGAGCGAACCGGCGCATGAATTCGAGGTTCGAGGCCTGCTTGGCGGCGACATTGATGCTGATCGTCGCCATCGGGCCGAACGTGTCGTTGATCAGGTCGATCGACTTGACGATCTCCGCCAGCACCAGGAACGTCAGCTCGTCGATCAGGCCGAGCTCGACCGCGAGATTGATGAAGGTGCCCGGCGCCTGGATCACGCCCTCGTCGTCGCGCAGCCGCACCAGCGCCTCGATGCCCTTCACCTCCTGGGTGCGGATATCGACCTTGGCCTGGAACGCGCAGCAGAAGCGCTTTTCCAGGATAGCCAGCCGCAGCGACTGCTCGATCTTCATCCGCGCCAGCGCCTCGCGCTCCATGCTGTTGTCGAAGAATGCGGTCGAGCCCTTGCCGTTGTTCTTGACACGGTACATCGCGATGTCGGCGTTCTGGCGCAGCGCCTCGTAGCTCCGGCCATGCATCGGATAGAGGCTGACGCCGATCGAGGTCGAGGCGAAGATCTCGGATTCCTCGATGAAGAACGGCGCCTTCAGCCGCTCCTGCATGACCTGGATGAATTCGGCGACTTCGTCATTGCCGCTGATCGGGTTGAGCAGCAGCAGGAATTCGTCGCCGGAGATGCGGGACAGGATATCGGTTTCGCGCAGCGCGTGGCCGAGCCGCTTCGATAGTTCGACGAGCAGCGCATCGCCGATCGCGTGGCCGTAATAGTCGTTGATGTGCTTGAAGTTGTCGACGTCGAGGAAGGCGAGCGCGAAATGGCTTTGCGAATCGTCGCGGATCAGGCCGCTGACGCGGTGCTCGATCACCCGGCGGGTCGGCAGGCCGGTCAGCTCGTCGTAATAGGCCGAGCGGAACAGCTGGTCCTCGAACGCCTTCTGCTCGCTGATGTCGGTCGAGGTCGAGATCAGGAGATTGCGACCGGCGATCCGGACCGGCCGGTGCGAGGTCAGGAACACATATTTGGAGGCGCCGCAGGAGAGCACTTCCTCGAGCACCACCGGACGGCCGCTGCGCAGCAGGTCGAGGTTGGCGGCGTGGCGCTCGTCGACCGGGGACGGCTGGCTCGCGCTGGCTGCCAGCTGCAGCTGGCTCGCTGCTGCTTCATTCACCAGGATGAGCTCGCCCTGCTCGTCCTGAACGGTCACGCCCGCCGGCAGCAGTTGGAGAAGGTCGCGCAGGATACGTAATTCATTGCTGGAAATATCGTCTTGGCCGGTCACTGCCGCGCCCGTCTGAAAATCGTGTCTGGTGAGACTGTGCATGCGCCGACCTTGGCAAAGTCCGTTGTAGTTTTGGTTAAGCGGACCTGCGAAATGCCGTGACAGAATGAGACCGCGACGGCTTTCGCAAGCCGTCGCGGCAATCGTCATTAACAGAGTATCAATGTCGGCTTTGGCCGCTGGTGAAAGCGATTGCGGCGCGCGCGGTTGCACCAACACATGCGGCTGTGCCGGAATGACGACTTATCAACAGCTCGGAAGCTTGCACTGCATGGTGCAGTGAACACCGGTCTTCAGATAACTGATCTCGGTCTTGCCGTCGAACGGCCGCAGCGCCGACTTGAGCAGCTTGGTGCCGAAGCCGGCTTCGCCGATCGCCTCGACCACCGGTCCCTCGGTCTCGTCCCAGATCACGTTGAGACGTCCGTCGTCGACGGTCCATGACACTTGTAAAAATCCGCGCGGCGAGGAGAAGGCGCCGTATTTTCCGGCGTTGGTTGCGAGCTCATGGAAGATCAGCGCCAGCGAGACGGCGAGCTTGGCGGGCAGGAACAGCTGCTCGCCATTAAGGTTGAACCGCACGTGGCCGTAGGGCCCGAGTTCCGAGCGCAGCAAATCCTTGATATCGCAGCCATAGCCGTCGACCCGCGCGATCAGATCGTCGGTCGCCGAGAGCGCGCGGATGCGATGGTCGATGCGCTGCCAGACATCGGGCCGGTCTTGCAGCGCCTGATGCAGCACGGCGTGAATGGTCGAGGACTTGTTCTTCAGCCGGTGCTGCAATTCGTCGACCACGACCTTGCGGTATTGCTCTTCCTCGATCAGCCTTTTGGAAACTTCGCGCTGCTGAGCGACCAGGGAGCGGTAGTGCTCCACGCCCCAGATCGCGATGCCGCACACAACCCAGAAGATCATCAACAGCGCAAAGCGCGCCGGATCGGCGTGCGCGCCGCTGAAATTGAGCACCACGCCGAGCAGCCCGCTCGCCAGCGCGGTTGCGATCCCGATCCGGAAACCGCCAAGGGCGGTGGCAAAGAACACCGCCGGGAAATAGGGCGTGAAGAACACGTCCGGCCGGATCTGGGCGAGCCCGAAGCGCGCGGCCGTGGCCAAAACGAGACAAAGCACCGCGAAGGCGACCGCAAGCCGCACCGACGGCTGGACATCGCCCCGCCAACACGCCCTGAAATCATCGATCCATTTCGCCATTGCTCGTTCCAGTTCACGTGAACAGGCGACCCAAAATAAGGCCGCTGCGACCGAAAAACCGCAGTTGTGGCCTTCTGGCCACAGGCGGACCTCGCGAGCGTGGCGGCGTGCAAGTGCTTGTATTGGCAGCAGGAGCTGGGGAATATCCGCAACATCATACGTAAGTTGAGGGACCGATATGGGACGGCTGGACGGCAAGGTCGCGGTGATCACAGGCGCGACCAGCGGCATCGGGCTACGCACGGCGGAGATCTTTGTCGCGGAGGGCGCGAAGGTCGTGATCGCCGGGCGCCGCGCACCGGAGGGCGAGGCGCTGGCGCAACAGCTCGGCGAGGCTTGCGTGTTTCGTCAGACCGACGTCACGGTCGAGGAACAGATGCAGGCGCTGATCGCGCTTGCGGTCGAGAAGTTCGGCCGGATCGACTGCCTGTTCAACAATGCCGGCGGCCCGGCGCAGACCGGGGGCATCGAAGGTCTCGACGTCGAGCGGTTCGACGCCGCGATGGCGACGCTGGTGCGCAGCGTCATGCTCGGCATGAAGCATGCCGCGCCCTACATGCGCAAACAGGGCTCCGGCAGCATCATCAACAATGGCAGCATCGCCGGTCGGCTAGCCGGCTTCTCGTCGTCGATGGTCTACGGCGCCGCGAAGGCGGCGGTCATCCATTTCACCAAATGCGTGGCGATGGAGCTCGGCGAGTCCGGCATCCGCGTCAACTCGATCTCGCCCGGCGCGATCGCCACCGGCATTTTCGGCAAGGCGCTCGGATTGTCGACGGAAGCGGCCGAGAAGACCGCGGCCGTGATGCGCGAGGTCTACAAGGCAGCGCAGCCGATCCCGCGCGCCGGCCTGCCCGACGACATCGCGCATGCCGCGGTGTTCCTGGCGAGCGACGAATCGAGCTTCATCAACGGCCATGACCTCGTGATCGACGGCGCCATCACCGGCGGCCGCAACTGGAGCCAGCAGCAGGCGGGCTACGTCTCGCTGCGCAAGGCGTTCGATCAGGGGGCGTAAGCCACGGCCGTCATTTCGGGGTACGCGCAGCGTGAACCCGGAATCTCGAGATTCCGGGTTCGATACTTCGCATCGCCCCGGAATGACGATCGAGGGTGTTTAGCTTTGGCGCGCTAAGGTGCGAGCATGAACGCGAAGCTCGCACGCCGGCTGCGCTATCTCGGCGCCATCATTGTCGCCGGCGCGGTGACGAGCGTCAGAATCAATCTCGCGCAAGGCCGTCATACGCTCGGGCCGCTGATTGCGGGATTCGCTTATGCCCTCGTCACCTCTGTGGCGATCGGAGTGGTCGGGATCGGCGCGATGGCGTAACGCGTCTGGATTCGCGCGCTGCGACAAATTAACCCGACGGGCAAATTAGCGCTTCCGTCGTCGGGCAAATCAGATGTTCAATTCCGCCCGTCTCACCCGATCGAGGGGCGCTTCGCGATCGTCACGAACGCGGCGTGGGATGCGGTGGACGCGGATTGCGCAACTGACGAGTGCGCATGAGGTGGACGGTGAAGTCGTGCAGGCTTGACGCCCTAGCGGCAGGTGTCCTCTCGCAAGGCGCGCAAACGTTTTGCGAGGGCGGTGACAATAAAGCCCAGTCTCGCCGGGGAGAGCACGTATAAGCCGTAAGCCATCGCGCAGGGAAAGCCGGATTGCTCCGGTTACACCTGTGGTCCTACCCCCGAGCTTTCTACCCATTGCTCGGGGCCCATGGGTGCGATCGGCACCCGGCTTTCCCTGCGCCCTCTGCAAGCAAGAGGGCGGAACGAAGAGCAAAGCTCGGACATTCATGTCGCGAGAATGCAAACTCACGATTCACGGGCCGCGCAACACACTCGCTGTCGTCCCTGCGAAAGCAGGGACCCATAACCACGAATGGTGATTGTTGCCCAATGGTGGAACGACGAGTCCCGTTCACAACAGAAGCCACGGCGTATGGGTCCCGGCCTTCGCCGGGACGACGCGTGGAAGAATTGTGCACTCACTTCGGTGTCCGGGAGATCCAGTACGCCGCGGCCTCTCGATTCGAGCACAAGCGTCTCTGGAATACTGGGTCAGCCGCATGCGCGAGTGATGATACCGCGGTGTTCGACGTCTTGAATCGCGACCGATCCTCACCGTCGTCCCTGCGAAAGCAGGGACCCATAACCACAAATGGTCATTGTTGAACGACGCTGGAACAGCGAATCCCTTCCACAACACCCGCCGCGGAGTATGGGTCCCTGCTTTCGCAGGGACGACGGTTGTGGATGTGGCGCGATGCTTTTCCCTCTCCCCTTTGGCGGGGCAAGGGTCGCAAATCACACCTTCTGCTTGGCCGCTGCCTTCGCAAGATCCGGTGCATTCACCGCGGGGATCGCGACGCGGCCGGGGCCGGTTTGTTGAAGCGCGGCGGCGGCCTTGTCGTTCTGCATGATCTTGGCCATGACAGCCTGGCCGGCGCGTTCGAACACGGCGCGGTTGTCGATCAGGAACTGCCGCGACTTGCGCAGGCCGTCGATATAGCCGTTGATCTCGGGCACGACATAGCGCGCGACCATGTCCCAGCTGCGGCGGGTGTTTTCCGGATTGGCCCAGTCGTGCGCGAAGCCGATGATCGAGCCGACGCCGCCCGACACATCGACCAGATTCTTGATCATCTTGATCAGATCATCCGGTGTGCCGATGGTGGACGCGGCGCCTTCGACGAACGCGGTCTTGTCGACGGCCTCATCGGGCGAAGAGAACGCCGTCAGGCCCGGCCGCATCAGGGTGCCGACATTATATTCGTTGTGCCAGCGCATCAGCCCGGCGCCGGCCTCGCGCCGCGCCTGCTCGCGGGTCTCGGCGATGTGCCAGGACAGCAGCACGCGCCAGTTGGAACGGCTCACGGTGGTGCCGGCCTTCTTGGCGGCGTCCTCGGCGAACTGCCATTGCTGCGGCAGCGCCATCAGGCCCTGGGTCGACATCGAGCCGAGCGAGATGATGCCGATGCCGTATTTGCCGGCGAGCGTCATGCCCGATGGCGAGATCTGCGAGGCCACCACGAACGGCATGTCCTCCTGCAGCGGCAGGATCTGCAACGCGGCGTCGTGCATCTCGAACCAGTCGGTCTTGGCGGTGACGCGCTCGCCGTTGAACAGGCGGCGGATCACCGCGATCGCTTCGTCCTGGCGGTCGCGCTGGGTCATCGGGTCGATGCCGAGCGTATGGGCGTCGGAGGCGAGCGCACCGGGACCGGAGCCGAAGATGGCGCGGCCGCCGGTCATGTGGTCGAGCTGCACCATGCGCTGCGCGACGTTGAAGGGGTGGTGATAGGGCAGCGAGATCACGCCGGTGCCGAGCTTGATGCGCTTGGTGCGCTCGCCGGCGGCGGCCAGAAACATTTCCGGCGAGGCGATGGTCTCCCAGCCCGAGGAGTGGTGCTCGCCGCACCAGAATTCGTCGTAACCGAGCGCGTCGAGCTGCTCGACGAAATCGAGGTCGCGGCGGAATTGCAGCATCGGATGCTCGCCGATCGGGTGATGCGGGGCGAGGAAGGCTCCGAACTTGAGGCGCGCCATGGGTCGTTCTCTCCGGACTATTGTTATCGGGGGCTTTCCGCCAACCTACGGGGTGGCCCGGGGCAAGGCAATGCTCGGGGGTTGCGGCGGTCGCATGGTTGTTGCGCAAATCGGCGGCGATTGCCGCCCTCCGGAATGTTTCCCAGCGCGTCAGCGCAAATTGGCAGCCGGGGCTCGAGCGTCCGTGATCCCGGGCTTACCTCGCAGGTAATCGAAGCGATGACCGGAATCTGCTGATGTCGCCATAACGTCATTTCGGGCAGGACAGGACATGCACCAGATCGTTTCGGCGCGAGCGGACACATCCCGCCGCTGGTGGGTGCTGGCGATCGTGGTGTCAGCGCAATTCATGTTCGGGGTCGATGCCTTCATCGTCAACGTCGCGATCCCAACGATCGCGGCGGAGCTGCACGCGACGCCGGCGCAGATCGAGGCCGTGATCGCGATCTACCTGATCGCCTATGCCACGCTGGTGGTCACCGGCGGCCGCCTTGGCGACATCCATGGCACCCGGAACGTGTTCATCGCCGGCGTCGCGGGATTCTCGGTGACCTCGCTGTGGTGCGGTCTCGCGCAGTCCGGGCCCGAGCTCATCGTCGCGCGGCTCGCGCAGGGCGCAACCGCGGCGCTGATGGTGCCGCAGGTGCTGGCGACGCTGCATCTGCTGTTCTCAGACGCCGCCCGCGCGCGGGCGTTCGGCATCTACGGCATCGTGCTGGGGCTCGCGGGCGCCGCCGGCTTCATGCTCGGCGGTGTGCTGGTGACGCTCGACCTCGCCGGGCTCGGCTGGCGCGCCGTGTTCTTCGTCAACGTGCCGTGCGGCGTCGTCATCATCGCCGCGGCGCTGAAGATCATGCCGACGGTGCCGCGCCGCGCCGGCACGCGGCTCGATATCCCGGGCGCGATCGTGCTGTTCGCGGGCCTGCTGTGCCTGATCGGTCCGCTGCTGTTCGGCCATGATCTCAATTGGACGGCATGGGTGTGGCTGGTGATGGCAGTGGGCATCGCTGTGATCGCGGCCTTCGTGCGGCTCGAGCGGTCCGTCGCGCGTCGCGGCGGCATGCCGCTGATCGATCTGTCGCTGCTGTCGGATCGCGCCTTCATGCGCGGGCTGGTCGCGGTGTTTTTCTTCTTCTTCGCCAACCTGTCCTTCTACCTCATCATGACCATGTTCATGCAGAAGGGCTTGCAGATTCCGCCGCTGGAGGCCGGGCTGGTGTTCGTGCCGCTGGCGCTGACCTTCGTGGTTGCCTCGCGTCACAGCGGCCTGCGCGCCAGGCATCGCGGCACGCTGGTGCTGATCGAGGGCTGTGCGCTGCAGATCGTCGGTCTCGCCGTGCTCGTCGCGACAATTGAGGCGGTCGCGACACCGTCGGCACTGCTGCTCGCACTGATGCTGATGATCTTCGGCTACGGCCAGGGGCTTGTCATGGCGCCATTGTCGAGCGCGGTGCTCGCGAGCGTGCAGCCCGCCAGCGCCGGTGCCGGCTCCGGCATGTACGGCACGACGACGCAGATCGGCAACGCGGCCGGCGTTGCCGCGATCGGCGCGATGTTCTTCGCCGTTGAGAGCGCGACGTCAGCACGTCTGGCGTTGTTTGCAGCATGCGCATTGTTTGTGCTGTCGATCACCATTTCAGCCGCATTTCTGTCATCGATGCGACGCGCGACGGCATGAATCCGCACGCATGTGGTGCATTCCTTTCGAAAAGTTCATGCTCGACAAGGTGCTAAGACAACTATTTCACTCAGCGCGCGGCGCGATCACGCGTTAACGCCGATTCTCACAATTCCGAAGGGAAAGACAGCACACGGCCTTTTCATTTTGCAGTGCAGCAATTATCTGATCGGGTGACACAGAAGACTAAATCACCTCAGGAGTTGCTGTTGTCCCTGATCAACAACGTCGAATTTCTGCGTCATCTGCCGAAGATGAACGCGTTCAGCGGCCTTGGCGCACTCACGCCGGCCGTGCCGACGCCGCTCGTCGAGACGACCGAATTCGGCGTCAACCCCGGCGATCTGAAAATGTTCTCGTTCGTGCCCGCGCAGCTGGCGCGGTCACCCGCGCTCGTCGTGGTCTTGCATGGCTGCGGCCAGACCGCCGCGTCGTACGATCTCGGTGCCGGCTGGTCGGCGCTTGCGGCGCATTACGGCTTCGCGCTGCTGATGCCGGAGCAGCAGGCTTCCAACAACGGCAACACCTGCTTCAACTGGTTCAATCCGCAGGACATCGCGCGCGGGCAGGGCGAGGCCGCGTCGATCAGGCAGATGATCGCGCATCTGGTCGGCACGCACGAGATCGACCCGCGCCGCATCTATGTGACGGGACTGTCCGCCGGCGGCGCGATGGCCTCGGTCATGCTCGCGGCCTATCCGGATGTGTTCGCGGCCGGTGCCATCATCGCCGGCCTGCCGTTCGGCGTCGCCACCGATCTGCGCGAAGCGCTGCACGCGATGATGCATGGCAGCGCGCTGTCCGCGCCCGAGCTCGGCGGTCTCGTCCGCAACGCCTCGACGCATGGCGGCGCCTGGCCGAGGATTTCGGTGTGGCACGGCAGTGCCGACCGCACCGTGCATCCGGGCAATGCCGATGCGATCGTCCGGCAGTGGCTCGACGTGCACGGCCTGCCGCTTGCTGCGATGTCGAAGGCGGATGTCGACGGCCATCCGCGCGAGGTCTGGTGGAACGCCGATGGCGAAACCCTGGTCGAGTCCTACACCATCGCCGACATGGCGCATGGCACGCCGCTCGGGCTTGCCGACAATGACGAGCGCTATGGCGTGGAGGGCGCGTTCCTGATCGAGGCCGGGATCTCCTCGTCCTATCACATCGCGAGCTTCTTCGGCCTGACCGACAAGGTCCGTCAGCCGCATATCGCGCCGACCGGAATCCCGCGCGAGCGCGCCGACACGGTGTCGATGACGGTACCGGTGCCCGCGGCCGAGCCAGAGGTGGCATCCGGCCGCAAGAGCGACCGGCCGCGCAAGCGACGGAGCAAGGGTGTCGATGTCGGCGGCGCCATCACGCGGGCGCTCACCGCCGCGGGGCTGATGAAGTAGTTACATCTCGCCGGTCAGGAACGGATTCGTCATCCGCTCCTGGCCGATGCTCGATCCCGCGCCGTGGCCGCAGATGAAGCCGACATCGTCGCCGAGCGGCAGCAGCTTGTCCTTGATCGACTGGATCAGCGTCGGATGGCTGCCGCCGGGCAGGTCGGTGCGCCCGACCGAGCCGGCAAACAACACGTCGCCGACATGGGCGAAGCGCAGCTCCTTGTTGAAGAACACCACGCTGCCCGGTGAATGGCCGGGGCAGTGCAGGATGTCGAAGGTGAGGTCGCCGATCGAGACCTGATCGCCCTCATCGAGCCAGCGGTCCGGCCCGAAATTGCGCACCCCGCTCATGCCGAAGCGCTCGCCGCTCGAGACGACATTGTCGAGCAGATATTTGTCGGCGATATGCGGGCCCTCGATCTTGACCTGCAGCGCGTCGCGCAGTTCGGCGGCGCCGCCGACATGGTCGATATGACCGTGGGTCAGCCAGATCTTCTCGACCGTCACGCCGGTCTGCTTGATCGCGGCCTGGATCTTCGCCACGTCCCCGCCGGGGTCGATCACCACGGCTTTCTTGGTGGGCTCGTGCCAGATGATGGTGCAGTTCTGCTCGAACAGCGTCACCGGCACGATGATCGCGCCGGCCTTCGGTTTGGTGTCGGTTGTCTCGTTCATGTGGGCACCATAGGCTTCCGGCAAACGCCGTCAACACGCGCCGGAAATGCGGCTGCCTCGGCGTGTGATCCCAAAACGGACCGTGATAAGGTCGCCTCCAGCAGAACAAGTTCGTGAGCACGCCGGTACGCGGCTGCTCTCGATCATGATTCAAGTCCTCGCAGTCCGGAACTTCATGACCCAGGCTCCCAAATCACCGATCGGCGGACCCCGGACCACCGCGCGCGCGCCTTCTTCGTCGCGGACCGCATCAACACGTCGGGCCTCGAGCGCGGCGACGTGCTGGCCACGACGCCGCTGGCGTTTCGCGTCAATGACAATGGTGTGGCGATTCTGTTCCGCTACGGCGTCGTCGTCCTGATCGGTCTCAATGCGTTGGAGGAGGATGAATTCCTGCGCAGCCTGCAGTCGCGCATGACCGGCCTGTTCACGCGGCGCGAGGAGGAGATCGCAATCATCGAGCTCGCTGCCGAGAAGGAGGATCAGATTCCGCCGGGCGGCCCGATCTATCTGCAAGGCCTCTCGCCGGAGCGGCTGATCCTGGTCGGCGAAGCGTTGGCGAAAAGCGTGGTGCTGGCGCGGCACGAGCGCGAGGTCCGGGCCGTCTTCGACACGACCGAGCCGCTTGCACGTGAGCTCGCCAAGGGCGGCCGCGTCCATGGCGGCCGCGTTGCGATCCTCAAGCACATCGGCAACGCGCTGCTGGTGCGGCATCGCGTGGCCGGACCGGTCGAAGTGTCGGAGAAGCCCGATATCCTCTGGGACAAGCCGCAGCTCGAGCGCCTCTACGCCAGGCTCGAGGACGAGTATGAATTGAAGGAGCGTGCGGAATCGCTGAACCGCAAGCTCGCGGTCGTGGCCGAAACCGCGCAGGTGCTGACCGACATCATCGACACCAGCCGCTCGCTGCGGCTGGAGCTGATCATCGTGTTTCTGATCCTGTTCGAGGTGCTGATCACGATCTATCAGCTGGCGATGGCCCGGCACTAAGCTACCCGTAGCCCGGATGGAGCGAAGCGAAATCCGGGAATCTCGCCAATTGTGCCAGTGGTCCCGGATTACGCTTTGCTCCATCCGGGCTACGGCGCTACGGCGCCATCTTTCCGTCCCGAATTGTGCGTCATCCCTGAACCGATCGGCCGCCCCGGGCGCGGAGCGGCCTGGGCCGGGCTGCGAGCTTGGGGGGACGAGATGGATCAGGACGACAGGGACTGGTGGCGACGCGGCATTTTCTATCAGGTCTATCCGCGCTCGTTCGGAGATAGCGACGGTGACGGCGTCGGCGATCTCAAGGGGATCATCACGCGGCTGCCCTATCTGACGCGGCTTGGCGTCGACGCGGTGTGGCTGTCGCCGATCTTCCCGTCGCCGATGGCCGATTTCGGCTACGATATCTCCGATTACACCGGCATCGATCCGTTGTTCGGGACGATGGAGGATTTCGACGCGCTGGTCGCGGCCGCGCACGATTCCGGCCTCAAGCTGATCCTCGATCTGGTGCCGAACCACACATCCGACCAGCATCCCTGGTTCATCGAGGCGAAGAGCTCGCGCGACAACCCCAAACGCGACTGGTACATCTGGCGCGATCCGGCGCCGGACGGCGGCCCGCCCAACAACTGGCTGTCCGAGTTCGGCGGCAGCGCCTGGGCGTATGACGAGGCCTCAGGCCAATACTATTATCACGCCTTCCTCGCGCAGCAGCCCGATCTCAACTGGCGCAATCGCGAGGTCAGGGACGCGATCTACGACGTGATGCGCTTCTGGCTGCGCAAGGGCGTCGACGGCTTTCGCGTCGACGTGATCTGGCACCTGATCAAGGATGCCGACTTCCGCGATAACCCGACGAACCCGCATTATCGCGCGGACCGGCCGCCGCACGAGAAGCTGCTGACGCAATATTCGACCGATCAGCTCGAGGTGCACACCGTCATCACCGAGATGCGCGGCGTCACCGAGGAATTCGACAACCGCGTGCTGATCGGCGAGATCTATCTGCCGCTGCACCGGCTGGTTGCCTATTACGGCAACGATCTGCGCGGCGCGCAGATGCCGTTCAACTTCGCGCTGCTGTCGACCTTGTGGAGCGCGCGAGCGGTCGAGATGATCATCGCCGATTACGAAAAGGCGCTGCCCCCGGGTGCGTGGCCGAACTGGGTGCTCGGCAATCACGATCGGCCGCGGGTGGCGAGCCGCGTGGGGCCGGCGCAGGCGCCGGTCGCCGCGATGCTGCTGCTGACGCTGCGCGGTACGCCCACGCTCTATTACGGCGACGAGATCGGCATGCGCCAGATTGCGATTGCGCCGGATCAGGTGCGCGATCCCTTCGAGAAGAACGTGCCGGACATCGGCGTCGGCCGCGACGGCTGCCGCACGCCGATGCAGTGGAGCGCCGAGCGCAATGCCGGCTTCTCGACGGCTCCGCCGTGGCTGCCGCTGGCGCAGGATTTTGCCAGCGACAATGTCGCAAGTCTCGAGGCGGAGCGGGCGTCGATCCTCAACCTCTACAAGGCGCTGATCGCGCTGCGGCGAAGGCTGCCGCAGCTCGTCCATGGCAGCTATGAGCCGGTGGCGGCGCACGGTGATGTGCTGCTCTACCGGCGGCGCAGCACTGAGGGCGTTGCCGTGATCGCGCTGAACTTCGGCGCGACCGCCGCGTCGGTCTCCTCAAGCGCGATCGGCTTCAGCAATGAAGTCTTGCTGTCGACCTTGATGGACCGGCAGGGCGAGAAGGTCGAAGGCGTGCTGGATCTGCGCGCCAATGAGGGCGTGATCCTCGGACCGCATCAGGACGATTGACGCCGTGTGCGGGGCTCATTGGTATCGATATCGCTGCGCTTGAGCAGATAGTCGAGCCCACCGACCCGGTACCAGCGATAGCCATAGGCCTCGATCAGAAGCTTGTGGCGACCGGCATCGTCTGCGCGGCTGTGATCCTCGGTCAGGAGATTGACCAGGAGATTGCCGGCGTCGTCAGGCAGGCCGACGTTGAAAGATATCTCGAGCGGCTTCTCCGCGAAATTGTGCACGAACAGCACCGAGTTGTTACGCCAGTCGTACCGGACGATCAGGATGGCGGGATTTCGGGTTGCGATGACCTTGAAATCTCCCCAGCCGACCTCGGGGACTTCCTTGCGCATGCGGACGATCCGCTCGGTCCAGTTCAGCATCGAATTGGGGTCGCGCCGTTGCTTGGCCGCGTTGACGTGCTCATAGCCATACGGTCCATTGTCGATGATGGGCACACATGGCCGATCGCTTTCGGTGAAGCCGGCGTGCGGCTCGGTCGACCATTGCATCGGCGTGCGCGCGCAGCCGCGCTCGGGCAGGTCGAGATTGTCGCCCATGCCGAGTTCATCGCCGTAGCGGATCACGGGCGTGCCGGGAAGCGTGCACATCACGCTGTAGGCGAGCCCGATGCGTCGGCGGTCGCCGCCCAGCATGGGCGCAAGCCGTCGCCGGATGCCGCGGTCGTAGAGCTGCATGCTCTTGTCGGCACCGAATGCCTTGAACACCGTCTCGCGCTGCGGCTTGGAGAGGCGGCCGAGGTCGAGTTCATCATGATTGCGCAGGAACAAGCCCCATTGTGCGGTCGCGGGCCGTGGCTTGGTCGCCGTGAGGGCCTTCGCCAACGGCTTCGTATCCGCCGACGCCAGCGCGTAGAACAGATGCTGATTGACGTGGAAGTTGAACATCATGTGCATCCGGTCGCCGTCACGCCCGAAATATTCCATGTCGGTCTCGGGCAATACGTTGGCTTCGGCGAGAATGATCGCGTTGCCCTGGCGCCATTGCAGGAATTCCCGAAACGATCGCAGCATGTCGTACTGCTCGACCGGCTTGCGCCTGGAGGCGCCCTTGGTCGCGATCACGAACGGCACGGCGTCCATGCGGAAGCCCGAGACGCCGAGCTGGATCCAGAACCCCATGATCTTGAGGATCTCGGCCTGCACATGCGGGTTCGAAGTGTTGAGGTCCGGCTGGAAATCGTAGAAGCGATGAAAGTACCAGGCACCGGCTTGCTTGTCGCGCGTCCAGGTCGATTTCTGAACGCCGGGAAATACCATGCCGGTATTGGCATTGGCGGGCTTCTTGTCCGACCAGACATACCAGTCGCGGTACGGCGAGTCCTTCGAGCTGCGCGCTGATCGAAACCAGGCGTGCTGATCCGAGGTGTGATTGACGACGAGGTCGATGATGACGCGGATGCCGCGCTGCTGGCAGCCATGGGTGAATTCAACGAAATCGCCCAGCGTGCCGTAGCGCGGATCGACGTCGTAATAATCCGAGATGTCGTAGCCGTCGTCCCTGTTGGGCGAAGGCTGAAACGGCATCAGCCAGATCGCGGTGATGCCGAGCCCGTGCAAATAGTCGAGGCGCCGCAGCAGGCCGCTGAAATCGCCGATGCCATCGCCGTTGGCATCCATGTAGGTGCCAACCGACAGGCAGTAGATCACTCCGTTCTTGTACCAGAGGTCGTCGATCACCAGGCAATCCTCTCCAGTCCACCCGTGGCGGCGGCCGGGAGGATAAGCGGTGAGGCGGCGACGGGTTCCTGTGGAGCGCCGTCCCGCACGGGAGCCGGACGACGCTCCGCGCCGAGTGGCTACCGCTTGATCTGCGCCTTCAGCGTGTCTTCGACGACGCGATCGAACGACGACGCCTTCGGCGCGCTCTTGCGGTGCTCGGCGACGTATTTGTCGCGCTTGGCGACCAGCGCAGCGAGCTTCTCGTTCAGCGCCTTGCGCTGGGTGATCTGCTTGTCGATCTCGGCGCTGCGTGCTTCCGGCTTCATGGCGCGGAGATTGTCTGGCAGATCCTCGTCCCTGACTTTGCCACATCGTTGCGGCCGGCCGCGACGTCGGCGACCAGGTCACCGTCGCCGGTGACCGCCTCCGATGAAGCTTGCCATCTCGGACGCACGGGCCGGCGAAGCCGCGGCGACGCTCGCCAGCTGCTGCGTTTTGGATTCCGTTCGCTTCTGCAGTACACGCGGACCGGAGGGGATCACGGTGCCGTTGATCTGGCGCTGCAGGATGATGACGTCCTCGTCGAACGGCGTCTCGATGGTGACGATCTGGCCGCGTCCCTCGGAACCAGGTTCCGTCGGCTTCGCGGTGCCTTGAGGCCGGAATCAAGGCGCCTTCCTCGCGAATTTGCAGCCGATTCCGGCGCTGCCGCGCTCTATCGGCTGGAGCATGATCTTCGCGGAAAACCGGCTTCCACTTTTCCGGATCATGCTCTCGTGGAATCGGCTAATCTTCGCGCGATGGACTCATCCGCCCGCCAGATCGCGCTTTTGCCCGCGCCCGACCGACGCCAGTCGGAGACCGCGCTTGCGATTGCGCGCGGCACGGCGAGGCTTCTGAGATCGCTGGGATTTTCCTGCATCAGCGAATTGTCGCTGCCGTCCGGCCGAAGAGCCGATCTGGTCGCGCTGAACGAGCGCGGCGAGATCTGGATCGTCGAGATCAAGTCATCGGTCGAGGATCTGCGCGCCGACCAGAAATGGCAGGACTACCGGATGCATTGCGACCGGCTGTTCTTCGCCTTCACGCAGGATCTGCCGTGCGAGATCTTTCCCGTCGACACCGGTTTGATCATCGCCGACGCCTATGGCGCGCATCTACATTGCGAGGCGCCGGAGCATCGCCTGCCGGCGGCAACCCGCAAGGCGATGACGGTGCGCTTTGCGATGGCCGCAGCGCAGCGGATCAACCGCCTGGTCGATCCGCAGGGGCACGAGTTTTAGGACAGGTGCGGTTGTGATCCGTCATCCTGAGGAGCCGCGAAGCGGCGTCTCGAAGGATGCACGGCCCGGCTGGTGGCCGTCGATCCTTCGAGGCTCGCTCCGCTCGCGCCTCAGGATGACGGTGTGAAATCAAGTAGCCCGGATGGAGCGCAGCGCAATCCGGGTGAGTCTTGCCGCCGACTGCGCTGCCCCGGATTTCGCTTGCGCTCCATCCGGGTTATGGGAGATCGAACGGAAATGGCCGGGACTGAGCCCGGCCATCGCAAACCAATATGAATCCTGCTTACCGCGGCGCGCGCTTGGCGAGGATGCGCTGCAAGGTGCGGCGGTGCATGTTGAGACGGCGCGCGGTCTCCGAGACGTTGCGGTTGCACATCTCGTAGATGCGCTGGATGTGCTCCCAGCGCACGCGGTCCGCCGACATCGGATTGGCCGGCAACTCGGACTTCTCGGTGCCAGTCGCGAGCAGCGCGGCGACGACGTCATCGGCGTCGGCGGGCTTCGAGAGATAATCGACGGCGCCCATCTTCACCGCGGTGACGGCGGTGGCGATGTTGCCGTAGCCGGTCAGCACGATCGCGCGCGCCTCGGGGCGCTTACGCTTCAACGCCGAAACGACGTCGAGGCCGTTGCCGTCGCCGAGCCGGAGGTCGACGACCGCGAAAGCGGGCGCAGCGCGGCCGATCTCGGCGAGACCATCAGACACCGTGTCGCATGACTTCACTGCGAAGCCGCGCGTCTCCATCGCGCGCGACAGGCGTTCCAGGAACGGCTTGTCGTCCTCAACAATGAGGAGCGAGCGGTCAGCATGGTCATTCAATTCAGTGATGGCGTTCACGGTCCATTTTTCCCTGTGGCAGACACCAACAATATGGGGTCCTACCGTGGCGCTGCCAAGGCAGCCGAAAGTCGCGTGCTCGTCTGGAAAGAGCAATGCATCCGTAATGCCAGAGTTGCGATTAAGAATCGTTCTTAGGATTCGGTTTCGTCGCCCGGCGCGGATTCCTCAAAGCTCTCTCGCGGCCAGACGATCTGCACCACGGCGCCGTGATCGGGGAAGGTGCGATTGGTAAACGACACTTTGGCGCCGGTGCGTTCCAGCAGCGTCCTTGCGATGAAAACGCCCAGACCGAGGCCCCCACGTGGGTTTTGGGCCTCATCCGCACCCCGGCGGCGTGACAGATACGGCTCGCCGATCCGCTTCAGCATGTCGGGCGCGATGCCCGGACCGTCATCGGAGACGACGACCTCAACGGTTTCGGCGTTCCACCACGCGTTCACCTCGACGGTCTGGTGCGCGAAATCGACCGCATTTTCGAGAATGTTTCCGACGCCATAGAGGATCGCCGGATTGCGCGCGGCGACCGGTTCAGGCGTTGCTGCGACAGCAAGCCGCACCTTGATGTTGATGCCGAAATCGCGATGCGGCGCCACCGCCTCCTCGATCAAAGTCGACAGCTTCATGGTGTCGAACGGCGCGCCGCTCGATGACAATTGCGCGATCTTGCTCAGGATGTCGCGGCAGCGCTGCGCCTGCTCGCGCAGGGTCTTCAGGTCGCCGGCGATCGCCGGTTCATGCACCGTCTTCTCGAGCTCGCGCGAGATCAGGAAGATCGTCGACAGCGGCGTGCCGAGCTCATGCGCGGCGGCGGCAGCGAGGCCGTCGAGTTGGGTCAGGTGCTGTTCGCGCGTCAGCACCAGCTCGGTCGCGGCGAGCGCATCGGAGAGCTGGCGCGCTTCCTCGGTCACCTGGAATGCGTAAAGACTGGTGACACCGATCGCGAGCAGGATCGAAAGCCAGACGCCGATCAGATAGATCGGCGGCAGCACCAAGGGATCGTCGGCGTCCCAGGGCAGCGGTAGATGGTAGAAGAACAGCGCCGAGGCGCAGGCGACCGCAAGGCAGCCGAGCGCGATCGTCAGCCGGATCGGCAGCACGGTGGCCGAGATCAGGACCGGTGCCAGGAACAGGAACGAGAACGGGTTCTGCAATCCGCCGGTGAAGTACAAGAGCCCGCCGAGCTCGACGATGTTGAACGCGAGCAGCGCGGCGGCATAGGCCGGCTCCAGCCGCTGCATCGGGTTGAAGGCGATCTGCAGCGCCAGATTGAGCAGCGCCGAGAACGTCACGATGGTGACGCAGGGGACGATCGGAACGTCGAATTCCAGTCCCTGCGCCACGATGAAGATGGCGACGAGCTGGCCGAGCGCGGCGAGCCAGCGCAGCCGCAGGATCGTATCCAGGCGGACGTAACGGCGGGGTTGGCGGAAATCGGAGGCGACATCGGTCATTCCTGGACCTTAGCTGTGCCGTGGGCGGCGCACAAATTCGCGACTTGGCGCAACGATGCAGGGCAAGCCTTTAATTACAGCCAAGCCTTTAATTACCGCCGAGCCTTGCGCTTATTGTCGCAATGGCTCAATGACGGCCATATGCAACAGATCGGGACAGGTCAGGCGCAAACGCCGGCGGTCGATCAGGGCGGATCGGCCGCGATCGACGTCGCGCATCTGGTCAAGGTCTACAAGACCACCCGCGCGGTCGACGATATCTCGTTCCGCATCGCGCGCGGCAGCATCACCGGCCTGCTCGGCGGCAACGGCGCCGGCAAGACCACGACGATTGCGATGATCATGGGCCTGGTGCTGCCGACCTCGGGCAGCGTCGAGGTGCTGGGTGCACGAATCCCCGAGCAGCGCTACGATGTGCTCGGCCGGATGAATTTCGAAAGCCCTTATGTCGACATGCCGATGCGGCTCACGGTGCGGCAGAACCTGACCATTTTCGGCCGCCTCTATGCCGTGCAGCATTTGCGCGAGCGGATCGACCAGCTCGCCGACGATCTCGATCTCAAGGAATTCCTCGATCGCTCCAACGGCAAGCTCTCCGCCGGGCAGAAGACCCGCGTCGCGCTGGCGAAGGCGCTGATCAACGAGCCCGATCTCTTGCTGCTCGACGAGCCGACCGCATCGCTTGACCCGGATACCGCCGACTGGGTGCGGCAGCATCTCGAGACCTATCGCAAGACCCATAACGCGACCATCCTGCTGGCGTCACACAACATGCTGGAGGTCGAGCGCCTCTGCGACCGCGTCATCATCATGAAGCGCGGCAAGATCGAGGATGACGACAGCCCCGAGCGGATCATGGCGCGCTACAACCGCGACACGCTGGAGGAGGTGTTTCTCGACGTGGCGCGTGGCCGGGTGCGGGAGGGGGCACCATGAGCGAACTCGTCAGCCAGCACCAGCACACCATTTCACTGCAACGCATCAACGCGATGGTGCTGCGCTATTGGTATCTCTTGATGTCGTCATGGCCGCGGCTGCTGGAGCTGGTCTACTGGCCGGCATTGCAGATCATCACCTGGGGCTTCCTGCAGAATTACATCTCGCAGGCATCCGGCTTCTTCGCCAAGGCGGGCGGCACGCTGATCGGCGCTGTGATCCTGTGGGACATCCTGTTCCGAGGGCAGCTCGGCTTCTCGATCTCGTTCCTGGAGGAGATGTGGGCGCGCAATCTCGGCAACCTGATGATGAGCCCGCTGAAGCCGATCGAATTCCTGCTCTCGCTGATGATCATGAGCCTGATCCGGCTCGCCATCGGCGTGATCCCGATGACGCTGCTGGCGCTGTTCTTTTTCGGCTTCAACTTCTACGCCATCGGGCTGCCGCTGATCGCGTTCTTCTGCAATCTGATCTTCACGAGTTGGTCGGTCGGCGTGTTCGCCTCGGGCCTCGTGCTGCGCAACGGGTTAGGGGCGGAAAGCATCGTCTGGACGCTGATGTTCGCGGTGATGCCGCTGGCCTGCATCTATTATCCGGTCGAGGTGCTGCCGGGCTGGCTGCAAGCTGTCGCCTGGACGCTGCCGCCGACTTACGTGTTCGAAGGCATGCGCTCGCTGTTGATCGATCACGTCTTCCGCGCCGACCTGATGGCGTGGGCGCTGGCCATCAACGCCATCCTGTTCGCTGCCTCTTTTGCGATCTTCCTTGCCCTTTTGCAGAGCGCCAAGCGCAACGGGTCGCTGCTCGCCGGTGGTGAATAAATGTCACTTTCTCGTGGATTCTCGGCCTTTTAGCCCGATATCGTCCCCAGATTCGGCTCGCGGCGCATTGACGCATTGTTACGCATTGGTCAGTATGCTGCGGCGCAAAACAGGGGTCTGAAAATACTATGCCCATTGGTGAATTTGGCGGTGCCCCGCCACTAGCGGCGGAAGGCAGCCCGGCACTCACGACGCCGTTGTACTGGATGTACGAGATGGCGCATGCGTCGCTCAATCCGGTGCGCGCGGTAACCGACGCCACCAAGATCCTGTTTCAGAACCCGCTCAATCCGTGGACCCACACCGAGTTCGGCAAGTCGATCGCCGCCGGCTGTGAGCTGTTCGAGCGCACCACGCGCCGCTACGGCAAGCCCGAATGGAACCTGCCGACGACCGAGGTCAACGGCATCCGCACCCCGGTGGAGGTCCGTTCGATCTGGGAAAAGCCGTTCTGCCGCCTGCTGCATTTCGATCGCAAGCTGACGCGGCCGTTGCGTTCGCCGCAGCCGCGCGTGCTGATCGTGGCGCCGATGTCGGGCCACTATGCGACGCTGCTGCGTGGCACGGTCGAAGCGTTCCTGCCGACGCATGAGGTTTACATCACCGATTGGGCCGATGCGCGCATGGTGCCGCTCGCGGCCGGCCGGTTCGATCTCGAGGACTATGTCGACTACCTGATCGAGATGCTGCACGCGCTCGGCGGCAACATGCACGTCATCGCGGTGTGCCAGCCTTCGGTGCCTGTCGTGGCGGCTGTTTCGGTGATGGAAGCCAACAACGACCCGTTCGTGCCGCTGTCGATGACGCTGATGGGCGGGCCGATCGACACCAGGCGCAATCCGACCGCGGTCAACAACCTCGCGGAAGAGCGCGGCATCGAGTGGTTCCGCAACAATGTCATCACCAAGGTGCCGTTCCCGCATCCGGGCGTGATGCGTGACGTCTATCCGGGCTTCCTCCAGCTCAACGGCTTCATCAGCATGAACCTCGACCGGCACATGGACGCGCACAAGGCGCTGTTTGCCAATCTGGTCAAGGGCGACGGCGATCTCGTCGACAAGCACCGCGAATTCTATGACGAATATCTCGCGGTGATGGACCTCACCGCCGAATATTACCTGCAGACCGTCGATCTCGTCTTCGTCAAGCACGCGCTGCCGAAGGGCGAGATGACCCATCGCGGCAAGCCGGTCGATCCGTCGAAGATCCGCCGCGTCGCGCTGATGACGGTCGAAGGCGAGAAGGACGACATCTCCGGCCTCGGTCAAACCGAGGCGACGCACGCGCTCTGCACCGCGATTCCGAACCATCGCCGCGTGCATTACGTGCAGAAGGGCGTCGGGCACTACGGCGTGTTCAACGGCTCGCGTTTCCGCTCCGAAATCGTGCCACGAATCTCCGATTTCATGGTTTCGGCGGCCAATACGCGGCTTTCGCTGGTCGCCGCCGCCGAATAGGTATCACCCCGGCCGCGATTGTTGCAGTCGCGCAAGTCATTGATTTAACTAAAAGAATCTCAAATCGGCCAAGGCTCAAGCGATGAATTTATTTTCATTTCTTGGGCCTTTTTCGTAACCTTGATTCATCGAAAAAATGCCGGTTCCGACCCCAGCCGGTAGAGGTCAATTAACGGCCAACCCCTGTATATTGGGCAAATGATTTGTTTTTGCGCCGAGCGCTTTCCCTGGCGGCGGATATGGCAAAGTTCGGGCGAACTCCTGCTCCCCGGACTCTCAGAAATGGCTACTCGCGCGCTCCTCTATCGGCGGCCTGCCGAACCCGCGACCGTATTGGTCAGACACGGCTCCCAGTTCTTCACCGTCAGATTGCGCCGGCACAGGCGCGCGCGCCGCTACACGCTCAGGATACATCCGACCGATCGCGAGGCGATCCTGACGATGCCGCCGCGCGGCACGATTCCCGAAGCGAAGGAGTTCGCCAATCTCCATGGCGGCTGGATTGCCGCCCGTCTTGGCCGCTTGCCGAAGGCCGCGCCGTTCCAGCCCGGCACCGTGGTGCCGTTGCGCGGCGTGCCGCATCGCTTGGTGCACCGCTCGGGCGAGCGCGGCACGGTTTGGACCGAGACGCGCGACAGCGGCGAGAAGATCATTTGCGTCGCCGGCGGCGTCGAGCACATGGATCGCCGCGTGCACGACTTCCTCAAGCGCGAGGCGCGCAAGGATCTGCAGAAGTCGGCACAGCTTCACGCCGCGGAACTCGGCGTGCGGGTCCGCCGGATCTCGATCCGCGATCAGTCGAGCCGCTGGGGCTCGTGCACCTCGGCGGGTTCGCTGTCGTTCTCATGGCGGCTGATCCTGGCGCCGCCCTTCGTGCTCGATTACCTCGCCGCGCATGAGGTCGCCCATCTCGTCGAGATGAACCACTCGGCGCGGTTCTGGCGGGTGGTCGACAAGGTCTGCGCGTCGGTGACCCGCGCCAAGAACTGGCTCGATACCTACGGCAACGACCTGCACCGCTACGGGATTCAGGAGTAGAGGAACTCTTAGCCCCGAACGTTGCTGTCATCGCCCGCGAAAGCGGGCGATCCAGTATTCCAGAGACAGTTGTATTTCAGCGGATAAACCGCGGCGTACTGGATCCCCGTGCGTAGCCCGGATGGAGCGAAGCGCAATCCGGGGCGGCTCTCAACACGGCGCGACCTGTCCCCGGATTTCGCTCCGCTTCATCCGGGCTACGAAGCTACGCGGTTCGTCCGCCCGGCGCCTTACCGAAACAACCGATCCGCCAGCCAGCCGTCCAGTCCGGCCGCAGCCTCGGGCCGCGCGTTCGGGTTGGGTGGTGCCGAGGCGCGGGCCGGGGTCGGCGGGGGCGCGCGATAATAGCCGCCACCGGATGGTGCCGGCACTGGCGGCTGCGGTGCCTGCATCGGCGGCTGAATCTGCATCGGTCCCGCCGGCGCAGACGGCGCGGTGACCTGCGACGAGATCTGCATCAGGTTCGCCGGCCCCCAACTGCCTTGCGAGTTCGGGATCGCCGCGACCGGCACGCCCTGATGCGCCGCCTTCATGAAGCGGGTCCACACTTCGACCGGCAAGCCGCCACCGGTCGCCTTCTTGGTCGGTGAATTGTCGTCATTGCCGAGCCAGACGCCGGTGACGAGCTTGGCGGTGTAGCCGATGAACCAGGCGTCGCGATAATCCTGGCTGGTGCCGGTCTTGCCGGCGGCGGTCCAGCCCGGGATCTCCGCCTTGCGCGCGGTGCCCGAGATCAGCGTCTCGCGCATCATGCTGTTCATCATCGAATCGTAGCGCGGCTCGATCACCTGGTTGGGCGGATCGGTCGGACGGTCATAGAGCAGCTTGCCCGAACTGGTCTTGATCTTGGTCACCACATGCGGCGACACCACGTAGCCGCCATTGGCGAACGGCGCATAGGCGCCGACCAGCTCGATCACGGAGACTTCCGAGGTGCCGAGCGCGATCGAGACGTTGGGCTCAAGCTTGGAGGAGATGCCGAGCCGGTGCGCGGTACGCACCACATTCTTGGCGCCGACCTCGACGCCGAGCCGCACCGCAACCGTGTTCAGCGACATCGCGAGCGCCTGGGTCAATGTCACCGAGCCGAAATATTCGTGGGTGTAGTTCTCCGGCTTCCAACCCTTGATGTCGAGCGGCGCGTCGGTGCGGATGGTGTCCGGCGTCAGCCCTGCTTCGACCGCGGTGAGATAGACGAACGGCTTGAACGCCGAGCCCGGTTGCCGCTTCGCGGTGACTGCGCGATTGTACTGGCTCTCCGAGTAGTTCCGGCCGCCGACCATGGCGCGCACCGCGCCGTCCGGCGTCATCGCCACCAGCGCGCCCTGGCTGACATTGAACTTCACGCTCTTGGCGGCGAGCTCATCGATGATGGCGGCTTCGGCGACGTTCTGCAGCTTCGGATCGATCGTGGTCTGCACCACGATGTCCTGGTCGATCTGGCCGACCAGATCGTCGAGCACTTCGCCGATCCAGTCGGCGACATAGTTCACGGTGCCGGCGCCGGCCGGCTTCACCGCAATCGAGGGCTGGCCGATCGAGGCCTTGGCCTGCGCCTCGGTGATGAACTTGGCGTCGGCCATCGCCGCGAGCACGACCTGCGCGCGCTGCTCGGCGCCTTCCGGGTTGCGGTTGGGCGCGAGCCGCGACGGCGACTTGACGAGCCCGGCCAGCATCGCGGCTTCCGGCAGCGTGACGTTCTTCGCCGACTTGCCGAAATAGCGCTGGGCCGCGGCCTCGACGCCATAGGCGCCGGACCCGAAATAGACCCGGTTGAGATAGAGCTCGAGGATCTCGTTCTTGGAATGCTTGCGCTCCAGCCAGAGCGCGAGCTCGGCCTCCTGCAGCTTGCGCTGCATGGTGCGCTCCTGGGTCAGGAACAGGTTCTTGGCGAGCTGCTGGGTCAGCGTCGAGCCGCCCTGCGAGACGCCGCGATGCAGGATGTTGGTCACCGCCGCGCGCAGGATGCCGACCGGGTCGACGCCAAAATGCGAATAGAAGCGGCGGTCCTCGATCGCGATGAAGGCCTTCGGCAGATAGGGCGGCAGATCCTTCAACGCGATGTTGGCGCCGGCCATTTCGCCGCGTTGCGCCAGCACGCTGCCGTCGATGCCGACGATCTGGATCGTCGGCGGACGCTTGGGAATTTCCAGCGACTGGATCGGCGGCAGATGCGCGCCGACCCACACCACGACACCGATCACCGCAATGCCGGCCCACAGGCCGAGCACCGCGGTCCAATAGAACAGGCGGCCGATGCCGAAGCCGCGCGACTTGCTGCGCCGCTTGCTGCTGCTGCGTGACGGGCGCGGTTTCTCGCTACCGGAATCGCTGCTCTTGGGTTTGGATTTGGCGGGCTTGTCGTCGTCGCCGCCGGGAATGCGATCGGACGGCGACAGTCGGAGGTCGGCAAGCGCGGCCGGAAGCCCGAACAGCGGCTCCTTGCGCGCACCGCCTTTTTTACGTCCCCACGCCATCCGCAACGCTCACACCCTGACAGGGACGCACGCTAGCGTTCCCGGTTTAAGGGGCGGTTACGCAAAGCTTAACGGGGGATTAGGAGGTGAGGCAGCGCGTGCTACATAAGGAGCATGATCAGGAAAAGTGGGCACCGGTTTTCCCTCGCGACAAACGCGGAGCGTTTGCGCGGAGATCATGCTCAAACAGGATGGAAGAGCGCGATCGAGCGATCGCGCTAGGGAACAAGAAAACGAAGGAGCACCGCATGGGCCATATCGATCCGACCAAGGACGTCTTCGCGCAATTCCGGGACAACAACCGGCCGGGCCCGATCCACATGCTCAACCTCGTGCGCCTGCGCGAATGGGCCGCCTATCCCGACGGCCGCAAGGCCACCGGCGCGGAGGCTTATGCGGCCTACGGCCGCGAGAGCGGGCCGGTGTTCGAACGGCTCGGCGGCCGCATCGTCTGGCAAGGCCGCTTCGAGCTGATGCTGATCGGTCCGCCGGAGGAGCGCTGGGATCACTGCTTCATCGCGGAATATCCTGATGTCGCCGCCTTCGTCGAGATGATCCGCGATCCCGTCTATCGCGAGGCCGTGAAACACCGCCAGGCGGGCGTGGAGGATTCGCGCCTGATCCGCCATGCCGTGCTGCCGGTCGGCAAGAATTTCGGCGAGATACCGGGGTGAGAGCAGGAAGCGAGATTTCTATCCCGTCATCCTGAGGAGCGCGTAGCGCGTCTCGAAGGATGCACGGCCCCGCTAGTGGCCGTCGACCCTTCGAGACGCCGCTTCGCGGCTCCTCAGGGTGACGGGGATAGATGGCGGCGCTCATCGCAAAAACAAATCGGCGGCCGGGAGGCCGCCGATCGCATTCAAGCCTGCGCGAACACTAACCCGCCGGGCCGGCGTCCTCGAGGATCGGGCCGAACAGCTCCCAGCGCTCGCCGTTAAAGCGCATCATCTGCAGCTGCTTGTTGACGCGATAGTCGTTCGGCGCGGTGTTGCCCTTGATGCCGGGCAGCGCCATGTCGAGCTCGACATTCTTCAGGTTGGTCGCCTGCTTCAGCACGTTGTCGCGGGTCAGGTCGTCGCCGCACTGCTTCAGCACATGCACCATCAGCTGGGCGGTCGAGTAGCCATAGGTGTTGAAGTTCGAGTTCTTGTCGCCGTCGGGATAGTACTTGGCCATGAAGTCGAAATAGCGCTTCATGCCCGGATCGTCCTTCCACTGCGGATCGGCCGGATCCTTGCCGTAATTGGTGCTGATCAGGCCCTTGGAGGCTTCCAGGCCCGCCGGCTGCAGCACGGCGCCGACCGAGGTCGCGTTGATGTCGACGATGTGGATCGGGTGCCAGCCGAGCTCGGCGATCTTCTTGATCGCCTGCGCCGCCTGCTTCGGCGTCGAGGCCGAGAAGAACAGGTCGGCGCCGGCATCCTTGATCTTGATCACCTGGGAATCGATGGTCGGGTCGGAGACCTCGTAGGAGGCTTCGGCCACGATCATCTTGGCGGCCTTGTCGCCGAGGCCGGCCTTGATGCCGTTCAGATAATCCTTGCCGAGGTCGTCGTTCTGATAGAGCACGCCGATCTTGGCGTTGGGATGCTCCTTCAGGATGTACTGACCGTAGATGCGGCCTTCGACGAAGTAGTTCGGGTTGAAGCCGAGCGTCCAGGGGAAGTTCTTCGGGTCGGTGAACTTCGAGGCGCCGGTGGCGGCAAACAGCTGCGGCACCTTCTTGCCGTTGAGATATTTCTGCACGGCGGCGTTCGAAGGCGTGCCGACGATCTGGAAGGTCAAGAGCACCTCGTCGCTCTCGACGAGCTTGCGCACCTGCTCGACGGCCTTGGGCGGCGAATAGGCGTCGTCATACTGGATCAGGTTGATCTTGCGGCCGTTGATGCCGCCCTGATCGTTGATCATCTTGAAATAGGCCGCCTGGGTCTTGCCGATCGAGGCATAGGCGGAGGCCGGTCCGGAGAAGGGGACGGTCTGGCCGATCTTGATCTCGGTGTCGCTTGCGCCGGGATCGTATTTCTTCTGCGCAAAGGTCGGACTTGCGGACAGCGCGATCGCAAGCGCCGTTCCCGTGACCAGGTGGAAAATCCCGTTCCTCATGATGCTGTTTCCCTCACGTGACTGATGGTTGGCCGATGATCTTGTCCGCGGGTTCAAGGTCCCGTGGTCGCCATCGCTGGGCCGGGATACTGGAGGAACCGTTATTGCAACGCAAGACGAGCGCTGCCGAAAAGGTGAGCGATTTCAGTCAACCAAAGTAGGGGGCGGTGCGAAAAGGTGAGTGGAGCGGCGCGAAGGTTGGGGCCCGCTTTACCTCGCCCCGCCTGCGGGGAGAGGTCGCATCGCATCGAAGATGCGATGCGGGTGAGGGGAGGCTCCGCGGGCGCAGCTACTGGAGCGGTGCACGGAAGCAGCCCCTCACCCCAACCCTCTCCCCGTAAGAACGGGGAGAGGGAGTGGAGTCTCGTCGCGACCTAGCCCGCCGGTCCGGTGTCCTCGATGATCGGGCCGAACAGCTCCCAGCGCTCGCCGTTGAACTTCATCATCTGCATCTGCTTGTTGATGCGGTAGTCGTTCGGTCCCGTCGTGATCGACATGCCCGGCAGCGCGAGGCTCGGCACGAACTTCTTCAGGCTGGTCACCTGCTTCATCAGGTTCTCGCGGGTGAGGTCGTCGCCGCACTGCTTGAGCACCTGGATCAGGAGTTCGGCCGTCGAGTAGCCGTAGGTGTTGACGGTGTTGAGCTTGTCGCCTTCCGGATAATACTTGTCCATGAAGGCGAAATAGGCCTTCACGCCGGGATCGTCCTTCCATTGCGGGTCGGCGGGATCCTTGCCGTAATTGGTCGAGATGATGCCCTTGGAGATGTCGAGACCGGCCGGCTTCAGCGTCGCCGACACCGGGCTCGCATTGATGTCGAGGATGTGCACCGGGTTCCAGTTGAGATCGGCGATCTTGCGGATCGCCTGTGCGGCGAATTTCGGTGTCGAGGCGTCATACACCAAATCGACCCCGGCGGCCTTCAGCTTCACGATCTGGGAATCGACCGTCGGGTCGGTCAGCTCGTAGGACACCTCGGTGACGATCATGCTCGCGGCCTTGTCGCCGAGCCCGCTCTTCAGGCCGGTGATATAGTCGCGGCCGAGATCGTCGTTCTGGTAGAAGATGCCGATCTTGGCGTTCGGGTGATTGGCCAGGATGTATTTGGCATAGATGCGTCCCTCCGACTGGTAGTTCGGGTTGAACGCGATCGTCCACGGCGCATTCTGCGGATCGGAGAAGCGCGACGCGCCGGTGGAGGCGAGCAGCTGCGGCACCTTCCTGGCATTCAGGTATTTCTGCACGGCGGCATTCGACGGCGTGCCGATGATCTGGAACGTGAAGAGCACCTCGTCGCCCTCGACGAGCTTGCGCACCTGCTCGACCGCCTTCGGCGGCGAATAGGCATCGTCATACTGGATCAGGTTGAGCTTGCGGCCGTTGATGCCGCCCTGCTCGTTGATCATCTTGATATAGGCGGCCTGGGTCTTGCCGATGCCGGCATAGGCGGATGCAGGGCCTGAGAACGGCACGGTTTGGCCGATCTTGATCTCGGTGTCGGTCGCGCCGACGTCGTATTTCTTCTGCGCGGTGGCCGATGTAACCGACAACGCGATCGCAAGCGCCGTCGCAGCGAGCAATTGCACGCTTCTCATGTCCGTGACCTCCCATGTTGCCGGTGATCTTGTCCGCAAGCGACGGCCGGCGGATGTCACCGTTGTCAGGGATGATGGAGGAACGTCGGGGGCATTGCAAGACGATGCACCCTGCGCGCGATGTCGCGTCAGCGTACGTCTTCTCCCTCTCCCCGTTCTTACGGGGAGAGGGTTGGGGTGAGGGGCCGAAGCTTCGCTTCGGCGTTCTGGAGGACGGCCGCCGTAGGCGGCCTATGCCTCTCCCCGCAAGCGGGGCGAGGTGAAGCAGAGCCGTCGTCAGGCAAGCCAGAGCAGGATCAGCGCGAGCGCAGCGGGAGCTGCCTGCACATAAAGAATGCGGCGGCTGACAGTGGCGGCGCCATAGGCGCCGGCGACGATCACGCAGAGCAGGAAGAATGTCTTGATCTGGAACGCGAAGCCGGCGTTGCCGTGCACCAGGCCCCAGATCAGTCCGGCGGCGAGGAAGCCGTTATAAAGCCCTTGATTGGCGGCGAGCACCGCAGAATCCGTTGCCTTCTCGATCGAGTTGCGGAAGGTCTTCAGCCCGAGCGGCCTGGTCCACAGGAACATCTCGAGCACAAGGAAATAGATGTGCAGCGCGGCCACCACCGCGACCAGAATATTGGCAAGCAACAGCATATTGCGGTCCCCCCAGAGCTTCGGTTCTGATTGAATCAGAACCGAAGCTCAAGATTCTTGTTTGACGCGTTTTCTTCACGCGAACCGGTGTCCACTTCGCTCAAAAACGCTCTAACCGGAATTCGGGTGGACGCTAGCATGCGGGCGGTGAATTGTATGCCGAGCAACTCCGAGAGTGATGACGATGGCCGACCGCAAGACTGCAACGACTTTCAACCTCGACCGCCTCAAGACCCCGATCGGCACGGCGCTGCTGGTGACCGATGATGACGGCGTGCTGCGCGCGCTCGACTGGGACGACTATGAAGGGCGCATGCTCGACCTGCTGCGGCTGCATTATGGCGCCGTGACGCTGCGGGACGGCCGCGCGCCGGCTGCGATGCGCAAGGCGCTCGGCGATTACTTCAAGGGCGATCTCGATCGGCTCACCGACGTCGAATGGCGCGTCGCCGGCACGCCGTTCCAGCAGAAGGTCTGGCACGCGCTGCCGAAGATTGCGCCGGGCACCACCATGAGCTACGGCGCGCTGGCGGCGAAACTGAACGCGCCGAACGCGATGCGCGCGGTCGGTCATGCCAACGGCTCCAACCCGATCAGCGTTGTCGTGCCCTGCCACCGCCTGATCGGTGCCAACGGCTCGCTGGTCAAATATGGCGGCGGGCTGGAGCGCAAGCGCTGGCTGCTGCGTCACGAGGGCGTGGAGGTATAGCGGCCCACTTCAGCCGCCGGTGCGCCGATCAATCGAGATCTTCGCGGGGCATGTTGCGCAGATCGCGCACGATATAGAGGAAGACAACGAACGAGGGCACCCACGCGAGGATCGCTCCTGCCAGCATCGCATCGACCGTCGTCATGGAGATTCCCTCAGGCGCTGTTGGCACTCGCCGTCAGATCGGCTTTTCGATGCGGCGCCGGTCCTGGGGAAGGGATACAGCCACTTCCAATAGGCCTTGTTGCGCTCCAGCTGCCGCTTGTGGACGTCGCGGCACTTCGTCGAGCAAAACTGCTCAAAATACCAGCTATGTCGGATCAGCCCGAAAGGCCGTTTGCATCCCGGGTTTCCGCAACGGGCTGTCATGACACCGCCTCCGCATTCGAACGCGTGAACCAGCGGATGAAATTCTCCTGACCTTTGTAAAGGCACAGGCGTCCGCAATAGCGTTCACCCGCCGGATTTCGCAAACAGATGATCTTGGGCTCTTCGCTGTCACACTGGGCGCAGCGCGGTTCCGCACGCATGGCGACCTCCCTCCGAGGAATTGCCATCTGCCAATCAAAATGTCTGGTGCTGTCCTTGCCGTCGATCTTCCCGAAGGACGACGATGCGAACTCTCGCGCCGCCGCCATCCATGCGCAACTTGTCCAGATGTTTTGTGGCATCATCCTTGCGTATAGCCGGCCCGGTGATGGCTGATTCAACTCACGCACCCGGCGCTGTGCTGTGCTGCGCGAGGGCGGTATCGAGGCATTTGATCAGGACGTCCCCGTCACAGGGCTTGCTCAGAAAGCAGATCGCTCCAGCCTTCAGCGCCCGGATGCGATCGCTTTCGACGGAGAACGCCGTGACGAAAATGAACGGAAAGCGGCGTCCGCTGGCAATCAGGTGGCTCTGCAGGTCGAGTCCACTCATGGCCGGCATCCTGACATCCGCGATCACGCAGGATGTGTCGTTCAGGCGAGGCGAGTGCAGAAATTCCTCGGCCGACGCGTAGGTCTCGACCGCGTAGCCCAGCGACCTGACGAGGTTGTCGGTCGCGGTGCGAACCGACATGTCATCGTCGATGATTGATATCACTGGCGGATTTGGCAAGGAGGTTTCCCCGGCCCGGAGGGGCCCCTGGCGGTGCGATCTTGTGCCGACCACAGTGCGTCGCCAATCGGGGCCGGAGAATCATACTTAGGTTTGCGCCCCGCCGGATGCCTGCCCGATGCCGAGCATCTGTGCCATCCTGACCAGGTCGGGCAACGATTTCGCCGCCATCTTCCGCATGATGTGCCCGCGATGGATCTTGACCGTGATCTCGGCTACGCCGATTTCAGCGGCAACTTGCTTGTTCATGAGCCCCGCGGTGACGAGGCTCATGATCTGGCGTTCACGCGGCGTCAGGGTCGCGAAGGCGGCGCGCAGGTTTGCAAGAACCTTGGCCTCATCGCGACGATTCCGGTCGCGCTCGATCGCTGTCGTGACGGCATCCAGCATGTCCTGGTCGCGGAACGGCTTGGTCAGGAAGTCCACAGCGCCGGCCTTCATGGCCCTGACCGTCATCGGGATATCGCCGTGGCCGGTCATGAAGATGATCGGAATGTGGATGCCGACCTTCGCCAGCTCCGCCTGAAAGTCCAGCCCGCTCACCCGCGGCAACCTGATGTCGAGGATCAGGCAGCTCGGGACATCCGGGGGCTTGCGCTGCAGAAATTCATGCGCCGAGCCGAACGCTGCGGTCCGCAAGCCGACGGACCGGAACAGATTGCTCAGTGCGTCGCGCACGGACGCGTCGTCGTCGACGACGAAGACGATTGGATCTTCGGCGCTTGCCAGACCCGAAGGCGATGCCGCGCGTCCGGTCACCATGCATTGTCCTCTTCGCGCAGTGGCAAGGCGAACTGGAACGTCGTGCCGGGGCCGATGTTTGCGGCCACGGACAGGCGGCCTCGGTGGGCCTCGACGATCGATCGGCAGATCGACAATCCCATTCCCATGCCGCTGGCCTTGGTGGTGTAGAAGGCGTCGAACAGCCGTTCGGCATTCTCGGCGGCGATCCCGACGCCACAGTCGGTGACGGTGACCACGATCTGCCCTGCATCGTCATGGCGCGTCCGGATCACGAGTTCCCGCGGCCTGTCCGTGACCGGCTGCATGGCCTCGATGCCATTGAGGACGAGGTTGAGGATGACTTGCTGCAGCTGGATACGGTCGGCGACGACAGACGGGAGCGCGGGAGCGAGGTCGAGCTGCAAGGATACGAGATGGCTCTGCAGTTCATGCTGCACCAGGCCGACCACCTGGTTGATGACGTCATTGATGTCGAGCGGCGCCTTCTGATCGGTCGTCTTGTTCACCATCGCGCGGACGCGCTGGATGACCTCGCCCGCGCGGTTGCCGTCGCTGATGATCGACCTGACCGCGCCGCGGGCTTCGTTCAGATCGGGGGCCGCCCGGTTGAGCCACCGCAGGCATGCCGCGGCATTGGTGACCACGGCAGCAAGCGGCTGGTTCACTTCATGGGCGATCGATGCGGCGAGCTCGCCGAGCGCCGTCACGCGCGTGACGTGCGCGAGGTTGGTCTGCGCTTCGTGCAATTCCGCCTCGGCTCGCTTGCGGGCGGTCACGTCGGTGACCGCTCCGACAAATTCGGTGTCGCCCGAAAGGTTCGTCACCGCATGCGCTCTGGCGTGAACAAATTTGATCGCCCCACTGGGCATCAGCAATCGATAGCCGTGCTCGAAGTCGTTGCCGTCGAGCGAGGCGCGGTCGATGGTCCGTTGCACGCGGGCACGATCATCCGGATGGACGCGCTGCAGCACCGTGGCATGTGTGATGGAAGGAGCCCTGTCGAATTCGAAGATCCTGAACGTCTCTTCGGACCAGATGATCTCGCCGCTGGCGACGTGCCAGCCGAAGCTGCCGGTGTGGCTCAATCGCTGGGCTTCGGTCAGGTACATTTCACTTTGCTGCAGCGCATTTTCGGCGTGCTTGCGCTCGGTAATATCCTCGCATGCGATCAGCACGATCAGCTGATCGCCCAGCCGCCGCACGGCCTTGGCGTTTTCGCGAACCCAAAGCCGTGAACCGTCCTTGCGGACCTTCCGGATTTCCCAATTGTGGGTCTGGCCGATGTTGGCGAGGCATGCCGCGACGTTGCGCTGGACCATATCCCGGTCTTCGGCGGCAAAGACCCGCAGCACGGATTGTCCGAGCAGCTCGTCGACGGTGTAGCCGAGTTGTGCCGCGCCGAACGTGTTGACCGACAGCACGAGGCCCGTTGCGTCGACCATGAAGTACATGACCGGGTTGTGTTCGAATACCTCCTTCCATTGCGCTTCGCTGTTGCGCAGCGCCTCCATCGCGCGCTCCTCGCCACTGGCTCGGCCGCGCAACATGGCTTCCATCCGCCTTTGCGAACGGCCAACCAGGCGGATCATCAGCAATGCGGCGGTCAGCGACGCGACGAGCAGCGCCAGGGCAATCAGATGGGCGGAAGCGGCCGGCTGCGGACCAAGCAACAGCCCGATGCAGGTTGCAGCCAAGGCCAGCACCATGCCGCCGAGCAGCCATTGCTCGGCCGACCAGGACTTCGTGGTCGGGTCGCGGATCATCGGCGCACCAGCACTTGGCCGTCATCATGGGCCGCGCTGCGTCGCTAGGTGACTGCTACCATCAGCGGCGACAACGTCGCCCTCCCAACAGACTGTATATTAGCAGCTTTCTTGCCGCCCGGACGGGATCACGCCGGCCTTTTTGGCGGTCCACATCCGTGAGATCGCGCAGAAAGCGAAGCCGTTGAGCGCGCTCAGGTCCAGGTTGCGACCTAAACTCAAGTATGAGTCGTCCCCACCGAATGTAACGGTCGGATCAACCTCCGTTCAATGGCCCGTTCCATCCCGGTGACTACGCTTATTGGGTAACTCGATGACGGTAGAGATTTCCGGGGTTCAGCAATCGCCAATCAGAGACGGAGATTGAAATGCCCAGCGCGCGCCTGCATCTGATCGTTTGCTCCGACGACGTCGACCACGAGGCAAGACCTCGGAGACGCGATCGCAGCTTCCAGCCTTCCGTCATCGATGGTGGCAAGCAAACAGCAAGCACGCTGGCCGATAGCCCGTGGATCGATCTGCTGGACGCATTCGATCTGGGCGTTGTGGTCTGTCAGGCCAGCTATCTGGCCTTGCTGGGAGCAAGCCTGGCGGCGCTGCAGCCGCAATTCGACGTGCCGGATTCAGGGCGGTAGCACGCCCTGAATTCCAAGTCCGGCAGGCTGCCGGGACCGAAGCGCTGGCTGCTCACGCCTGGGTCGCGCAAGACGGGTCCGATCACAGCCTCCGTGAGAGCCCGGAATCCATTCCCCGCCTAGCCCCGGCCTGATGGATTCCGGGCTCAGTCCCGCAGGCGCCTCAGCTGCGCAATGGCGCACCGGGAACGACCCGCCGACGGCGCGGCTCCCGCGCGAGGGTCCCGACCACGGCAAATTGCGGCAATTTTTTCGAAAGATGCCCCCTTCGCTTTAGCCGCTTTTGAAGCACCTGATTATTGGATCTGTCCGGCAACGGCATCGCTCTGCAGAGCTGTGCGTTGGTTCGCGCACTGACAGATCAGGGGCCGGTCATCATGAATCAGGCACAGCAGCACAAGCCGTTTCCCGAAGACAACAATTCCGTCGCCAGGGAAGAGGCCGAGGGCGCACGGGGATTGCAGCGCGATCTGCAGGAACGGCTGCAGCCGGAGCATGATGAGCCGATCAGCGATAGCGGTCCCCATCCCGAAGCGCCCGCCGGCTCGGGCCGGATGGTTCGCCGCCTGCTCAAGGTCGGCATCGGCCTTGCCATCGTCGCCGTCTTCGGATGGTTGCCGCTCAGGGCCGTGTTGCAGACCTCGAGCGTGGAGGCCGTGGTCAATGCCAGGATCGTGACCTTGCGGTCGCCGATCGACGGCACCGTGAGCGCGAAGCCGCAGAAATCCACGCAGCTCAGCGTGGTTCGCGAGGGCGATGCGATCCTTCATGTCGTCAATGCGCGCGGCGATCGTGCGCGGCTCGATGATCTCCGGCGACAGATGTCCCGGTTGGAAAATGAGCGCCCGAGTCTGGCCGCCAAGCTTGCGGCCGCCGAGACGGCGCAACAGGATCTTGCCCGCCAGGCCAGCCAGTTCCGTGACGGCCGCATCCTCCAGCTCGAGGCCCGGATCGCCGAAATCCAGACCGCGATCGAGGCCGCCGCCGCGCGGCGGGAGGAGGCCGTGGCCGCCGTCGAGCGGGCGTCGTCGCTGATCAAATCGGGCAGCGTGTCGACGGTCGAAATGGCTCGCCTGACGCGCGAGCAGGCGATCTCGCAGCAGACCGAAATCGGCGCTCGACGGCGCCTCGACGCCGCCAAGGTCGAGCTCACCGCGGCAAGGAACGGCACCTATCTCGGCGACAGCTACAATGACCGGCCGAGCTCCGTGCAGCGCGAGGAGGAGATGCGCCAGCGCGTCAGCGACCTGCGCGCCGATCTGGCGCATGCCGATGCCGAGATCGACTGGCTGACCCACGAGATCGCCGCCGAGCAGCTGCACTACGTCAACCGGGCCGAAGCCGACATCAAGGCCCCGGTCGGCGGCCGCATCTGGGAGATGATGACCTCGCCTGGCGAGGACGTCAGGGCCGGGCAGCCCTTGCTCAAGCTGCTCGACTGCAGCGGCGCGGTGGTCACGGCGAACGTCACCGAGAGCGTCTACAACGGGCTGAAGCTCGGCGAGCAGGCGAGCTTCGAGCCGAACGACGGCAGCGCCGCGCTCCAGGGCGAGATCGTCAATCTCACCGGCGCGTCGGGCGCGCCCGCGAACCTTGCGATCAATCCGGATGCGCTGAACAAGGAACCCTATCGGGTCACTGTCTCGATGCCGGCGCTCGACACCACGGGCAAGGATTGCGCGGTCGGCCGCACCGGACGTGTGGTGTTCAACGCGGACGCGGCAAAGTCATGATGGCGGCATTTGCGCCCGGGCTGGTCGCCTTCGGCGCCTGTCTTGCAATCCTGCCCCTGCTCCACCGCGAGCAGACCCTGGCCCGCGTCATGATGACCGGCATGTCGTTCGTCCTGCTGGTCCACTATTTCGCGTGGCGGGTAACCCACACCTTGCCGCCTCCGGGCCTCACCGCCGATGCGCTGGTCGGCTATCCCTTCGTTGCGGCCGAGGCGGCCTCGATGATCGCGGTGTGCCTGTCGCTGCTGTTCCTCAGCCGGACCATCGACCGCTCACCCGAGGTCAATGCGATCCTGCGTCGATCCAGAGCGAGCGCGGCCGCGCCGCTCGTCGACGTCTTCATCTGCACCTACAATGAGGAGAAGGCGATCCTGGAGCGCACCATCATCGGCGCGACCGGGCTGGACTATCCGAACTACCGCGTCTGGGTGCTCGACGACGGGCGGCGGCTCTGGCTGCGCCGGCTCGCCCAGGAACTCGGCTGCAACTATCTGGCCCGCCCGGACAACCGCCACGCCAAGGCCGGCAACATCAATCATGCGCTCCAGCACGTTTCCGGGCTGGCCGAGCGGCCGGAGTTCATCTCGATCCTCGATGCGGATTTTGTCCCGATGCCGGATTTCCTGACCCGGGCGATGAGCCTGATGCAGGACGGCAGCGTCGGCGTCGTGCAGACACCGCAGCATTTCATCAACCCGGATCCGATCCAGACCAATCTCGCGGCGACCGATGTATGGCCCGACGAGCAGCGCTTCTTCTTCGATATCCTGATGCCGGCCAAGGATGCCTGGGACACGGCGTTCTGCTGCGGCACCTCGTCGCTGATCCGCTTCTCCGGCCTGATGCAGATCGGCGGCTTCCCGACCGATTCGGTGACGGAGGATTACCTCGTCACGCTGCGCCTGAAGGAGAAGGGATTGCGCACGGTCTATCTGAACGAGCGCCTGACCATCGGCCTCGCGCCGGAGGGACTGAAGGAATACATCACGCAGCGCGGTCGCTGGTGTCTCGGTTTCATGCAGATCTTCCGCGGCCGTAGCGGGCCGTTCTCGCGGCAATCGAAGCTTGCCTTCATGGACCGGCTGTCGCTGGTCGACGCCTTCATGAGCTGGGCGGCGGTCTACAGCACCAAGGTTTTCGGCCTGGTCGTGCCGTGGCTTTATCTGCTGTTCGGGATCAAGGCGGTCCATGCCGACCTGTTCGAGCTGCTGAAATATTTCCTGCCGTTCTATGTCTGGCACGCCTTCACGATGGCCTGGATCTCGCGCGGCCGCTCGCTCGCGATCATGACCGACGTGTCGCAATACATCGCGGCGCCCGCGGTGTTGAAGGCGGTCGTGACCGGCCTCGCCAGGCCGCAGGGCCACAAGTTCAAGGTGACGGCCAAGGGCGGCGATCGCAACCGCCGCTTCATCGAATGGCCGCTGCTGCGGCTCTATGGCGCTGCCCTGCTGATCACGCTGCTGGCGATCGCCTATGCCTTCATCCTGCACCTGCGTGGCGACAGCATTGCCTATGGCGGGCTGGCGCTGGCCTGGAGCCTGTACAATTGCGTCGTGCTCGCGATCGTGTGCTTCATCTGCATCGAGCAGCCGCGGCGCCGCAAGGCCGAGCGGTTCGAACGCGACGAGCCGATCCTGATCCATCAGGACAGCGAGATGCGCTTGATCCGGATGGCCGACATCTCGATCTCGGGCGCGCGCTTCATCGATCCTGTCCCGCCCGCCATCGGCTCCCTGATCAAATGCAATGTCTACGGACAGAACGTGGCCGCGACCGTGGTCCGGCGCACCCGCGACGGCTTCGGCGTCCGCTTCGAGGATGCGGTGGCGACGCGGGTCAATGTCGTGCGCGCATTCTATGCCGGCGAATATGTCCGCGCTTTCCAAGGCGTGCGCGCGGCGCCGGTCGGCAAGGCCCTGCTGATGCGGCTGTTCGGTTGATCCGCGGGAGTCGGGGCTTCGCTCTTTCGGTGGAAACGGCTTTCGATCCCGTCATCCCCGCGCAAAGGCTTCGCCTTTGTCGCTGGAGGAGCGCGGAACGCGCGTCTCGAAGGATCGACGGCCCGGTCGCTTCGGCACACTCCCACTCTCTTGCGGAAAGAACGTGGCCGTCGATCCTTCGAGACGGCCGCTGCGCGGCCTCCTCAGGATGACGGTGTTGCACGCCCCCCCTACGCCTTGATCTACGCCGCCGGCTTCGCCGCCTGGTCCTCGCTCGACAACAGATGCAGCAGCGCGCTCTTGATTGCGGCCTGCCGGGTCGGCGCCGTGATCTGGGCGCCGAGCAGGTCGGTGACATAGAACACGTCGCGGGCGCGCTCGCCGAAGGTCGCGACATGCGCCGAGGCGATGTTGAGGTTGAGCTTCGAGATCGCGGTCGTGAGCTGGTAGAGCAGGCCGGGCCGGTCGAGCCCGGAGACCTCGATCACGGTGTAGCGGTCGGACCACTGGTTGTTGATGGTGACTTCGGGCTCGACGATGAACGGCCGCGCCTTGCTGCGCACCGCCCGCTTCGCCACCGCCTCGGGCAGCCGCAGCTTGCCTTCCAGCACATGCTCGATCATCTCGCCGATCCGCGTCGCGCGGCGGCCCTCGTCCTCGTCGCGGTCGTATTCGCGCGAGATCGAGATGGTGTCGAGCGCGCGGCCGTCGGTCGTGGTGTAGATCTGGGCGTCGACGATGTTGGCGCCGGCAGAGGCGCAGGCGCCGGCGATGATCGACAACAGCCAGGGATGGTCGGTCGCCAGGATCGTCAGCTCGGTGACGGCGCGGACCTCGTCGAAGCCGACATTGATCGCGAGCTTGTGGCCGGCCTGCTCGCTGGCGCGGATGAAGCGGGCCTGGCGGATCTTGCGCGGCAGCTCGACCTTGAGCCAGTAGGCGGGGTAATGCCGGCCGATATAGGCGTTGAGCTCGGCCTCCGGCCATTCGGTGAAGGCGCGGCGGAATTCGGCTTGCGCCACCGCGATGCGCTGGGCGCGGTTGACCTCGGAGAAGCCGCCGGTCAGCACCGGTTCGGTCTCGTAATACAGCGTTCGCAACAGCTGCGCCTTCCAGCCGTTCCACACGCCCGGGCCGACGCCACGGATGTCGGCGGTGGTCAGGATCGTGAGCAGCTTCATCTGCTCGACCGACTGCACCACGGCGGCGAAATTCTCGATCGTCTTGCGGTCCGACAGGTCGCGCGATTGCGCCACCGTCGACATCGTCAAATGCTCCTCGATCAACCACGCCACCAGCTCGGTGTCGGCCGCCGAGAAGCCGAGCCGCGGGCACAGCCGCCGCGCCACCTTGGCGCCGGCGATCGAATGGTCTTCCGGCCGGCCCTTGGCGATGTCGTGCAGCAGGGTCGCGATGTAGATCACCGGGCGGTGCTCGGGGCGGATCTTGCGGAACAGGTCGCTGGCGACCGTGAACTCCTCGTTGCCGCCGCGCTCGATGTCCTGCAGGAAGCCGATGCAGCGGAGCAGATGCTCGTCCACCGTGTAGTGGTGGTACATGTTGAACTGCATCATCGACACGATCTTGCCGAAGGCGCGGATGAAGTGGCCGAGCACGCCGGTCTCGTTCATCCGCCGCAGCACGATCTCCGCGTTGTCGGAGGTCAGGATCTCCATGAACAGGCGGTTGGCTTCGTCGTTCTCGCGCAGCTGGGTGTTGATCAGCTTGAGCGAGCGCGTCACCGTGCGCATCGCATCGGGGTGGAAGGCGAGGTTGTTCAGCTGCGCGAGGCGGAAGATCCTGATCAGATTGACCGGATCGTGCTTGAACACGTCGGGTGCCGCGAGGTTGATGCGGTTGTTGTCGACGATAAAGTCGTCGCTGCCGTTCACCCGCCGCCGCTTGGTGCCGGGCCGCAGCCGCGCCACCATCCGGCTCAGCACCGGTGCCGGCTTGTTGTGCTCTTCCTCGAGCTTGGCGCACAGGATCGCGGTGAGGTCGCCGACGTCCTTGGCGATCAGGAAGTAGTGCTTCATGAAGCGCTCGACGTCCTGCATGCCGGGATGCGAGGTGTAGCCGAGGCGGACCGCGATCTCGCGCTGCATGTCGAATGACAGCCGTTCCTCGGCGCGTCCGGCGAAGAAGTGCAGATTGCAGCGCACCGACCACAGGAAGTCGGCGCAGCGGCGGAAGGTGCGGTATTCCTGCGCGTCGAACACGCCGCGTTCCAGCAGCTCGTCGGTCTCGCGCACGCGGTAGACGTATTTGGCGATCCAGAACAGCGTGTGCAGGTCGCGCAGCCCGCCCTTGCCGTCCTTGACGTTGGGCTCGACCAGATAGCGCGACTGGCCGGCGCGGCGGTGCCGCTCCTCGCGCTCGGCGAGCTTGGCGGTGACGAATTCCGACGCGGTGCCCTGCACCACTTCCTTGTCGAAGCGCTCGACCAGCTCGTCATAAAGCGGCTGGTCGCCGGTCAGGAACCTGGTCTCCAGGATCGCGGTGCGGATCGTCATGTCGCCGCGCGCCTGACGGATCGATTCATCGACCGAGCGCGTGGCGTGGCCGACCTTCAGCCCCATGTCCCAGAGGCAATAGAGAATGGCCTCGGCAACCTGTTCGCCCCAGGCGGTCTGCTTGTAGGGCAGGATGAACAACAGATCGATGTCGGACTCCGGCGCCATCAGCCCGCGGCCATAGCCGCCGGTCGCCACCACGGCCATGCGTTCGGCGCCCGATGGGATCGGCGAGTGGTAGAGATGACGGGTCGCCGCCGCGTAGAGGATGCGGATGATCTCGTCCTGCACGAAGCAGAGCCGTTCGGCGCAGCGGCGGCCGTGACGGTCCTTCAGCAGTAGCGCCTGCGCCGTGGCGCGTGCCGCGATCAGCTCGGCCTTGAGCAGCTGCGCCATCGCGGCGCGGAACTGGTCCTCGCGGCCGGCGTGCTGTTCGGCAAGTGCATTGACCGCCGCGGTGATCCGAACGGTCCGACGCTCGAAACGATCATCCGCTTCAGGGCGGGCCTCGGCTACGACGCTGTCCATAGGTTCATCCGATATCGGACAGAGCTGTTGCTGTCACTGACCAAAGTATAAGGACAGCGGCTCCATGCTCTCTCCACGACGCTTTGAGCAAGATCGTTCTCGCGCCATCCCGTAAAGGGTAGAGATTTTCTCGTTGACCGCAAGGCTAACTCATTGAAATAAAAGATTGTTTCATAATCTGATCGAGGGGGTCGACGAATGCAAAAATTTTCCCGGCGCACGTTCGCAGCGCTGCTCGCGGTCTCGACCTTGCTGTCTGGCGCGGCGCGTGCCGCCGACGCGCTGAAGGAGATCCGGATCGACTGGGCGACCTACAATCCGGTGTCGATGGTCCTGAAGCAGAAGGGCCTCCTGGAGAAGGAGTTCGCCAAGGACGGCATCAACATCGTCTGGGTGCAGTCGGCCGGCTCCAACAAGGCGCTCGAATTCCTCAACGCCGGTTCGATCGATCTCGGCTCGACCGCGGGCTCGGCCGCGCTGGTCGCGAAGATCAACGGCAACCCGATCAAGTCGATCTATGTCTATTCGCGTCCGGAATGGACCGCGCTGGTCACGACCAGGGATTCCAAGATCGCGTCCGTCGCCGATCTCAAGGGCAAGCGCGTCGCGGTGACGCGTGGCACCGATCCGCACATCTTCCTGGTTCGTGCGCTGCTCGGCGCCGGCCTCACCGAAAAGGACATCACGCCGGTGCTGTTGCAGCATGCGGACGGCAAGACCGCGCTGATCCGCGGCGACGTCGACGCCTGGGCCGGCCTCGATCCGATGATGGCGCAGGCGGAGGTCGAGGACGGCGCAAAACTGTTCTACCGCAAGGCGGAAGCCAACACCTGGGGCATCCTCAATGTCCGCGAGGAGTTCCTGAAGGCGCATCCGGATATCGTCCGCCGCGTGCTCGCGACTTACGAGGAAGCGCGGAAATATTCGCTGGCCAACTATGACGAGCTGAAGAAGACCTTCATCGCGGTCACCAAGCTGCCGGATGCCGTGGTCGACAAGCAGCTCAAGGAGCGCACCGAGCTGACCCACAGCCGGATTGGCGCCCCGCAGCGCGAATCGATCCTCGCCGCCGGCCTCGCCTTGCAGCAGGCGGGCGTGATCGACGCCAAGACCGACGTCAAGGCCGCGCTGGATTCCTTGATCGACGATCAGGTCGCGCTGCCGACCAACTAACCACCGCCGTCAAACTAACCACGTCGTCCCGGCGAAAGCCGGGACGACGTGGATGGAGTTGGGCGGGCGCCACCTTGCAATCCCGCCGGAAGAATAGTTCTTGCTATGGCCATGACCGTTGACCTGCCCGCGCTGGAACAGACGGCCCCGACCGGTGCGCCGGCGCGGTGGTCGCGCCATGCGCGCCCGGTGCTCGGGCTCGCGCTGCCGGTCGCACTCGCGCTGGGCTGGGAACTCGTCGTCTTTCTCGGCTATTCCAACGGCCGCCTGGTGCCGCCGCCGTCGAAGGTGTTCGAAACCATCGTGGAGCTCGCCAGGAGCGGCGAGCTGTCGCGCCACATCCTCGCGACGCTGTGGCGCGTCGGCGCGGGCTTTGCGCTCGGCGTTGTCGCCGGCACTATCATGGGTGCGATCTCCGGCTACTGGGATTTCGCCAAGCGGCTGCTTGACCCGACGGTGCAGGCCTTGCGCGCGATCCCCTCGCTCGCCTGGGTCCCGTTGTTCGTGCTCTGGCTCGGCATTTTCGAGACCTCGAAGGTCGCGCTGATCGCGGTCGGCGTGTTCTTTCCGATCTATCTCGGCGTGATGGGCGCGATCCTCTCGGTCGATCGCAAGGTGGTCGAGGTAGGCCGCGTGTTCCGTCTCTCCGGACCGGCGATGATCCGCCGCATCCTGTTGCCCGCGGTGCTTCCGGCTTATGTGGTGGCGCTGCGGGTCGGGCTTGGTTTGGGGTGGATGTTCGTGGTCGCGGCCGAACTGATCGGCGCGTCCGAAGGCCTCGGCTACCTTCTGCTCGACGGCCAGCAGCTCGGCAAGCCGGCGCAGATCCTCGCCGCGATCGTGATCTTCGCGATCCTCGGCAAGACCACCGACTGGCTGATCGAGGTTGCGGCCGCGCCGCTGCTGCGCTGGCAGGACGCGTTCGGCGCGCGGGGAGGGCAGTGATGCTGGCGCTGAAGGAAGTCGGCAAGACCTATCCGAACGGCGTCCACGCGCTGGAGCGCTTCTCGGCCGAGATTGCGCCCGGCGAGATCATCGCGATCATCGGCGGCTCCGGTTGCGGCAAGTCGACGCTGCTGCGCGCCATCGCCGGCCTCGATCGTGCCAGCACGGGCAGCGTGACGCTCGACAATGCGGTGATCACCTCGCCGCACGCCAAGATCGGGATCATCTTCCAGGAGCCGCGGCTGCTGCCCTGGCTCAGCGTCGCCGACAATATCGGCTTCGGCCTCGCCGACCTTCCGGCCGAGGCGAGGCGCGCGCGCGTCGCGGCGGCGCTCGCCCGCGTCGGCCTTGCCGACAAGGCCGCGGCCTGGCCGCGCGAACTGTCCGGCGGCCAGGCGCAGCGGGTCGCGATCGCCCGCGCACTGGTGCCGCAGCCCGAAGTGCTGCTGCTCGATGAGCCGTTCTCGGCGCTCGATGCCTTCACGCGGCGCGATCTGCAGGATCATCTGCTCGATCTGTGGGCGGACACCCGGCCGACCCTGATCCTGGTCACCCACGACGTCGACGAGGCCGTGGTGCTGGCCGACCGCGTGCTGGTAATGCGGCCGCGGCCGGGCCGGCTGTTCGAGGAGATCATCATCAACCTGGCGCGGCCGCGCGACCGCAAATCGGAGCTGTTCGACACCTTCAAGCGCCGCGTGCTGACCGCGCTCGACCGCTCGCTCGACCGTTCGGTGCGGGACGTCACGGACAAATCGAGCGCCGGCGAGGCGATGTGGTGGTGACATCGGCGCGTTAAGGCCTTACATCGGCATAAAGAAGAATAGCCGGGAGCAGACCCATGGACTCCGCCGAACTCCGCGCAATGCAGGCTCCGATCAAGGAGCGCTACAAGACCGACCCCCAGGCCGCCGTGATCACGCTGAAGGCCAAGGGCTCGATCGACAATGAGAGCATCGCCTGCAAGGTCGAGACCGGCCGTGCGCTCGCGATCGCTGGCCTCCACCCCGCTACCGGCGGCTCCGGGCTCGAGCTTTGCTCCGGCGACATGCTGCTGGAAGCGCTGGTCGCCTGTGCCGGTGTCACGCTGAAGTCGGTTGCGACCGCCGTCGAGGTGCCGCTGAAGGTCGGCAACGTCCTCGCCGAAGGCGATCTCGATTTCCGCGGCACGCTCGGCGTCGACAAGGAGACCCCGGTCGGCTTCCGCGAAATCCGCCTCCGCTTCGAGATCGGCACCGACGCGCCGCAGGACAAGCTCGACCTCTTGCTGAAACTCACTGAGCGCTATTGCGTGGTCTATCAGACCATCAAGAACGGCCCGAAGGTGTCGGTCACGATGCAACGGGTGTAGCCGCATTCACCAGTGTCGTCCCGGCGAAAGCCGGGACCCATACGCCGTGTCTTCTCGATTCAAGCCCCGCTGCCCGACGGCTTTCGCTCCCAACGAATAGTCGTGGTTATGGGTCCCGGCCTTCGCCGGGACGACACTCAATGTCCCCCGAACTCCACTTCGTCCTGATCCTCGTGCTGCGCATGGCGGTGGCGGCCGCATTCGTGGTCAGCGCGTCCATCATCACGGAGCGTTCGGGACCGGTGATCGGCGCGCTGATCGCAACCCTGCCGATCTCGGCCGGGCCGTCCTACACCTTCCTCGCGCTCGACCATGACGCCGCCTTCATCGCCGAGGGCGCGCTGGCGAGCCTGCCGGTCAACGCCGCCACGATCTATATGGGCCTGACCTACGCCGTGCTGGCGCAGCGCTTCAGCATGTGGATCAGCGCGGGCAGCGCGATCGCGGTGTGGCTGGTGCTCGCCACCATCATCCGCCAGTTCGAGTGGTCGCTCGCCGCCGGGCTGATCGTCAATGCCATCACCTTTGCGATCTGCATCCCGCTGCTCCGGCCCTATCGGCACGTCGCGAAAATGCCGCTGATCGCGCGGCGCTGGTACGACATTCCGCTGCGCGCCGCGCTGGTCGCTAGCCTGGTCGGCACCGTGGTCACGGCGTCAGGCTGGGTCGGCCCGCGCGTCACCGGCGTGATGGCGCTGTTTCCGATTGTATTTTCCTCGATGATGCTGATCCTGCATCCGCGCATCGGCGGCCCCGCAACCGCCGCCGTGCTCGCCAACAGCGCCTGGGGCCTGATGGGCTTTGGCCTCGGGGTTGCAGTGCTGCACGTCGCTGTGCTGCACTTCGGCTCGCCCATCGGCCTCGCTTGCGCGCTCGCCACCTGCATCGCCTGGAATCTGGCGCTGTGGCAGATCGGGCGGAGGAAGAGTGGGAAGACGTCTTGACCTCCCCTTGAAAAGGGGAGGTCGCTTTGCTCGGCAGAGCAAAGCGGGTGGGGATCTGCTCTCTCCGCAAACAGCGTCGTCTGCGGCTGACCCCCATCCCGACCTTCCCCCTTTCAGAAGGAGAAGGATGATCCGTGGCCCGGATGAAGCCAACGGGTCGCGCGAACGCGCGCCCGATGACGGGCTCCGCGCAATCCGGGGCGGTCGTGCAACGGAGAGCGCGTTCCCGGATTTCGCTTCGCTGCATCCGGGCTACGGGGCTACTGCTTCGGCAGCTTCGCCCTTAGCGCATACAGTGCGTCCAGCGCCTCGCGCGGCGACATCTCGTCGGGGTGCAGCGCCTTCACCGCCTCGACCAGCAGATCGGCCTCGCTCGGCGGCTTGTCCTCGCTGGCGGCGCGGGAGGGGACGGCGAACAGCGGCAGATCGTCGACCAAAGCGCGCGCGGTCTGGCCGCGGTCCTGCGCCTCGAGTTTGGCCAGCACCGATTTGGCGCGCGTGATCACGGCCGGCGGCAGGCCGGCGAGTTTTGCGACCTGGATGCCGTAGGAGCGGTCGGCGGAGCCCGGCAGTACCTCGTGCAGGAACACGACGTCGCCCTGCCACTCCTTGACCCGCACCGTGGCGTTGAACATCCGCGGCAGTTTCGCCGAAAGCGCGGTCAACTCGTGATAATGCGTCGCGAACAGCGTGCGGCAGCGGTTGCCCTCATGCAGATGCTCGATCGCGGCCCAGGCGATCGACAACCCGTCGAAGGTCGCCGTGCCGCGGCCGATCTCGTCGAGGATCACCAGCGACCGCTCGCTGGCCTGGTTCAGGATCACTGCGGTCTCGACCATCTCGACCATGAAGGTCGAGCGTCCCCGCGCCAGGTCGTCGGCGGCGCCGACCCGCGAGAACAGCCGGTCGACGATGCCGAGCCGCGCCCGCGACGCCGGCACGTAAGAGCCGATCTGTGCCAAGAGCGCGATCAGCGCATTCTGGCGCAGGAAGGTCGACTTACCCGCCATGTTCGGACCGGTGATCAGCCAGAGCTGGCCGGATTTTTGTGCGGGCGCCGGCGACAGGTCGCAGGCATTGGCAATGAACGGCTGGCCATCGCGCTTCAGCGCCTGCTCGACCACCGGGTGCCGTCCGCCCTCGATCGCAAATCCGAGCGAGCCGTCAACGTCGGGCCGCACGTAATTGTCGTCGATCGCAAGTTTGGCCAATGACGTCGCGACGTCGAGCATCGCAAAGGCATGCGCGGCGTTGCGCAGATCGTCGCTGGCGGCGAGCGCCATTGCGCTGAGCCGCTCGAAGATCTCGAGTTCGAGATTGAGCGCGCGCTCGCCGGCATTGGCGATCTTGGCTTCGGTCTCGCCGAGCTCTGCGGTGGTGAAGCGGACCTGCCCGGCCAGCGTCTGGCGATGGATGAAGGTCGCATTCAGCGGCGGCGCGAACAGCTTGTCGCCGTGCTGCGCGGTGACCTCGACGAAATATCCGAGCACATTGTTGTGCCGGATCTTCAGCGTCTTGATGCCGGTGTCCTCGGCGGTAGCGCGCCTGCATCGCGGCGACGACGAGGCGCGAGGCGTCGCGCAAATTGCGGCTTTCGTCGAGCGCGGCCTCATAGCCCTCGCGGACGAAGCCGCCGTCGCGCTTGATCAGCGGAAGCTGCTCGGAGAGCGCGCGGGAAAATTCCTGCGCCAGATCGCGCGAGGGACGCTGCAAGGCCGCCATCACGGTGGAGACCTCGGCCGGCGGATTGGACAGCTGCGCCAGCAGCTCCAGCGCCTGGTCGGCGGCGAGGATGCCGTCGCGGAGGTTCGCGAGATCGCGCGGGCCGCCGCGGCCGACCGAGAGCCGCGCCAGCGCGCGCGACATGTCGGGCGCCGCGCGCAGCACGGTCCTGATGTCCTCGCGCGCCGCGGAATCCTCAACGAAGGCCGAGACCGCATCGAGCCGCCGCGCGATCACGGCGACATCGGTCAGCGGCGCGGCAAGGCGCTGCGCCAAGAGGCGCGAACCCGCCGCGGTGACGGTGCAGTCGATCGCATCGAGCAGCGAGCCACGGCGTTCGCCGGCCAGCGTGCGCGTCAGTTCGAGATTGGCGCGGGTCGCCGGATCGATCGCCATCGTTGTGCCGGCGGCCTCGCGCGCCGGCGGCGACAGCGGCGGACGCTTGCCGACCTGGGTGCGGTCGATATAGGTGACGGCCGCGGCGGCGGCGGTCGCTTCCAGCCGCGACATCGCCGACAGGCCGTCCATGGTCGCGACCGCGAAATAGTCGCACAGCCGGCGCTCGGCGGTGGCGCTGTCGAACACGTCGCGGGTCAGCGGCGTCACCGACGGCAGCTCGCGCAAGGTCGGCGCCAGCTCGCTGTCGCTGTAGAGCGCATCGGTGACGATGGCCTCGTTCGGATTGATGCGCGCCAGCGTCGCCGCGAGCTCCGCGGGCGAACACTCCGTCACCATGAATTCGGAGGTCGAGATGTCGATCCAGGCGAGCCCGAGCCGGTCGGCGCCGGCCGAGCCGCGGGCGCGCGCGATCGCGATCAAATAATTGTTGGTGCGGGCGTCGAGCAGCGTGTCTTCGGTCAGCGTGCCCGGCGTCACCAGCCGCACCACGCCGCGGCGGACCACGCTCTTGTTGCCGCGGGCTTTGGCCTCCGCGGGATTTTCCGTCTGCTCGCACACCGCGACACGATGTCCGGCGCCGATCAGGCGATGCAGGTAATCCTCGGAGCGCTCGACCGGCACGCCGCACATCGGGATGTCCATGCCCTGGTGCTTGCCGCGCTTGGTCAGCACGATGCCGAGCGTCCGGGAGGCGATCTCGGCATCCTCAAAGAACAATTCGTAGAAGTCGCCCATCCGGTAGAACAGCAGCAGGCCGGGATGGGCGGCCTTGATCTCCAGGTACTGTTCCATCATCGGCGTGACGCGCGACGGCGCCTCGGCGGCAGTGGCTTCGGGCGGAACGGGGATGGGCTGCTGAATGGTCATGAGGGGCCGGAAACTACAAAATTTCGTCGCGCGGTCCTATCCGCGAGGAGGGGGTTTTCCACCCTCTCCACGGGCTGAAATATGACGAGGCTTCACGGGAATGCGCTGATGCCACGCAGCCACGTCAATTGACCTGTCGCGGGCACGCTCCTAAAACCGATCTCAAGTTCCAGCCGATCCAGCGCCTAAGTCGCGGCATTCAGGGAGAGATTCAATGCGTGATGTGTTCATTTGCGATGCCGTCCGGACCCCGATCGGCCGTTTCGGCGGCTCGCTCGCCAAGGTGCGCGCCGACGATCTCGCGGCGGCCCCGATCAAGGCGCTGATGGCCAAGCACCCGACGCTCAATTGGAACGAGGTCGACGAGGTCTATTTCGGCTGCGCCAACCAGGCCGGCGAAGACAACCGCAACGTCGCGCGCATGGCGCTGTTGCTCGCCGGCATGCCGGAGTCGGTTCCCGGCCAGACCCTGAACCGGCTGTGCGCCTCCGGGCTCGATGCGGTCGGCGCCGCGGGCCGCGCCATCCGCGCCGGTGAGATCGATTTCGCGATCGCGGGCGGCGTCGAGTCGATGACGCGTGCGCCGTTCGTGATGGGCAAGGCCGCGGAAGCCTTCTCGCGCTCGTCCGAGATCTACGACACCACGATCGGCTGGCGCTTCATCAATCCGCTGATGAAGGCGCAGTACGGCGTCGATGCGATGCCGGAGACCGGCGAGAACGTCGCCGAGGAATTCCAGGTGTCGCGCGCCGATCAGGACGCGATGGCGATCCGTTCGCAGCAGCGCGCCGGTGCGGCGATCGCGTCGGGCTATTTCGCCGAGGAGATCGTGCCGATCCAGGTGCCCGGCGGCAAGGCCGGCCCGATCACCGTCGACAAGGACGAGCATCCGCGTCCGGAGACCACGCTCGAAGGCCTCGCCAAGCTGAAGCCGATCGTGCGCAATCCGGGCACGGTGACCGCGGGCAACGCGTCCGGCGTCAATGACGGCGCCGCCGCGATGATCCTCGCTTCCGAAGCCGCGGTGAAGAAGCACGGCCTGACGCCGCGCGCAAAAATCCTCGGCCTCGCCTCGGCCGCGGTGCCGCCGCGCATCATGGGCATCGGTCCGGTGCCGGCGACCAAGAAGCTGGTCGAACGTCTCGGCATCAAGGTGTCGGACTTCGATCTGATCGAGCTCAACGAGGCCTTCGCCTCGCAGGGCATCGCCTGCCTGCGCCAGCTCGGCGTCAAGGAAGACGCCGATTTCGTCAATCCGCATGGCGGCGCGATCGCGCTCGGCCACCCGCTCGGCATGAGCGGCGCGCGGCTGGTCCTGACCGCCGTGCACGGCATGGAGAAGCGGGGCGGGAAGCTTGCCTTGGCAACTATGTGCGTCGGGGTCGGTCAGGGCGTTGCGGTCGCGATCGAAAAGCTGAATTAAGCCAATGGCTTGGAGGGGCTGAAAACAGCCCTTCCCCAATTTGGTTATGCATTATAATGATCTGACGTGAGCCCACCGGGCGCGTGGGCCGCGGAGGAATTCGCCATGACCTTGTTGTACCCGCTGCAATCGCTTGCGGCCCATCCGGCGCGGCTGTCGCCGGACTATCGCTCCACCGTGAAGCGCTCGCCGCAGAAGCCGCTGATCCCGATGCGGCACACGCTCTCGGAACTGACCGGGCCGGTCTATGGCCATGAGACCGTGCGCGCGCACGACAACGACCTCACCATCCAGGCCAAGGGCGAGCCGCTCGGCGAGCGCATCATCGTGCACGGCTATGTGCTCGACGAGGACGGCCGCGGCGTGCCCAACACGCTGGTCGAGCTGTGGCAGGCCAATGCCTGCGGCCGCTACATCCATGTCGTCGACCAGCATCCGGCGCCGCTCGATCCCAATTTCACGGGCGCGGGCCGCACGCAATCCGATGCCAAGGGCTATTACAAGTTCATCACCATCAAGCCCGGCGCCTATCCCTGGGGTAATCACCACAATGCCTGGCGGCCCGCGCATATCCACTTCTCGGTGTTCGGCCACGCCTTCGTCTCGCGGCTGGTGACGCAGATGTATTTCCCCGGCGATCCGCTGTTCCCGTTCGATCCGATCTTCAACTCGGTGACCGATGCGAAGGCGCGGGCGCGGATGATCTCCTCATTCGATCTCGAGAACACCAAGCCGGAATGGGCGCTGTGCTACCGCTTCGATATCGTGCTGCGCGGGCAGAGTGCCACGCCGATGGAGACCAGGTAAGTGTCGAACCCGCGTCCTGATGGAATCACGCCCTCGCAGACCGTCGGCCCATACTTCAAGTATGGCCTGACGCCGAACGGCGAGTATGAGTGGAATGACGCCTTCACCAGCAACCTGCTGACATCAGATGTGTCTGGCGAGCGCATCCGCGTCGAGGGCAAGGTCTATGACGGCGACGGCGCCGTGATCCCGGATTGCATGCTGGAGATCTGGCAGGCCGACGCGCAGGGCCGCTTCTCCGATCCGCAGGATGCGCGCGCGTTGCCGAATTCGAGCTTCAAGGGCTTTGGCCGTTGCGGCACCGACAAGAACGGCGCCTACGCCTTCGACACCATCAAGCCGGGCTCAGTGCCGGATGCCGACGGCAAGCCGCAGGCGCCGCATATTCTGCTCGCGGTGTTCGCGCGTGGCATGCTGTTGCATCTCTACACCCGGATCTATTTCGAGGACGAAGCCGGCAACGCCGGCGATTCCACGCTGGCGCTGGTGCCGGCCGATCGCCGCCCGACGCTGATCGCCAGGCGCAAGGCCGGCACGGGCAGCGCCTACACCTTCGACGTCCATCTGCAGGGCGACAACGAGACGGTGTTCTTCGACGTCTAGCGAAATCCGGTGTCTCCGCGCGCGGCGACCGCGCGATGCGTGGTCGCCTCCCGGGCCGATCTCACGTCGTGACGCCTGGCTTGAACACGGCGAGCGGTGCGGGATCTCGGCTCGGCGGGGGCGGGACCTTGCCGTCGACATCGGTGAAGCCGTATTCGGCCGCCAGCTCCGAGGCGAGCAGGATCTGGCCGCTCTTGGCCATCACGTCGGGATCGCTGGCGAGTGCCGCCACCGCGCGTCCGGCGAACACCGGGGTCTCGCCGCGCTCGGCGATCAGCTTGGCGAGCGCCGGCGGCACGCGATCGGGCTGCGCCGCAAGCTTCTCGCTCTTGATGTAGCCGGGCCAGATCGAGACGGCGGCAATGCCGAACGGCTGCAACTCATGCGCCATGTCGCGCGCCATCCGGTCGACGCCTGATTTCTGCACGCCGAACGGAACGTTGAACGTGTACCTGACGCCGCCGCCCGACGAGGTATTGACGATCAGGCCGCACGCTTGCGGCAGCATCAGCGGGACGGCGAACTGGCTTGCGATGAAATGCGAGCGCAGGCCGACGCGATGCATGGTGTCCCATAGCGAGGCCGGCACCCGCCAGAACGGGACATTCACCGGCATCACATTCGGCGCCGCGAACACATTGTTGACGAGCACGTCGAGCCGGCCGTGGTCGCGCCGGATCAGGTCGAAGATCTGCTTCACCGAATCATCGTCGGAATGATCGCATAGAAGGCCGATGCCGCGGCCGCCGGCCTCGTCGATCGCGGCGATGGTCTCGTCAAGCGAACCCGGCCATTCCGATCCGCCGCTGTTGCGGGTGCGCGCCGTCACGATCACCGTCGCGCCGGCCTCGGCAAGGCCGATCGCTACGCCCTTGCCGACCCCGCGGCTCCCTCCCGTCACCAGCGCGATGCGATCCTTGAGGCGTCCCTTGGTCATGATCTCTCCCAACATGGCTTCTTTGGAAGATAACTTGACAATAATCTTCCTAGGAAGATATTAGGCCAGGACGGCAAAGGCGTCAATCACGGAGGTTTTGCGATGGTCACGAGGGAAGAGAACGAATTGCTGTGCCGCGTCACGGGTGACGCGCCGATGGGACGGATGCTGCGGCAGCATTACTGGCTGCCGGCCGTTCTCTCGGTGCGCGTCCGCAAGGGAGAGGCACCGGTTCGCGTCAAGCTGTTCGGTCGCAACTTCGTGGCGTTCAGGGGCAAGGACGGTTCGGTCGGTTTCCTCGACGAGGCCTGTCCGCACCGCGGCGCGTCGCTGGCGCTGGCGCGGGTCGACGACTGTTCGCTGACCTGCCTGTTCCACGGCTGGAAGATCAGTGCACAGGGCGAGGTGCTCGACGTTCCCAACGAGCCGAACAATCCAAAGGAATTCGCCAAGACCGTGAAAGCGAAAGCCTATCCGGTGCGCGAAGGCGCCGGGCTGATCTGGGTCTGGCTCGGCGAAGGCGCGGCGCCGCCCGCGCCCGACTTCGAGTGGATGGATCTGCCGCCGGATCAGGTTTACGCGGCCGGTATCGAGCTCAATGCGAACTGGCTGCAAGGCGTAGAGGCCACCATCGATTCCTCGCATGTCGCGCTGTTGCACCAGAGCTGGACCGCGACCTCGTCGAGCGACTTCGGCGCGACCCGCGTCAATACCGAAGTCGCTTACGAATTCGATAAGAAGTCCTATGGCTTCCGTGCCGCGGCGCTGCGCACCGCGCCGGATGGGTCGTGCCTTGCCCGCGTCACCGAGTTCGTGATGCCCTACTATGGCCTGATCGCGCCGATCTTCTCCGGACCGCAGCAGGATCGCACCGCGATCATCGCGGTGCCGATCGACGACGAGAACCTGATCCAGTGGTACATCTTCTACAATCCCGAGAAGCCGGTGGATTCCTGGCGCAAGGTGCAGCGCGCCAACCAGTGGCCGATGGCCGGCGGCCTGCCGGGCGATCAAAGCAATAATTGGGGGCAGAACCGCCAGATCATGGATGCCGGTAACAGCACCGGCTTCCATGAGATCGTCATCGAGGATTTCGTTGTCATGGTCAGCATGGGGCCGATCGTCGACCGTTCGCAGGAATATCTCTGCTCGGCGGACCAGGCGATTGTCAGGGTGCGCCGCCAGTTGCTCGACGAGGTGCGCGGATTCATGAACGGCAAGGCGCCGAAAAGCGGCCAGAGCGAGTCCATGTCCTACAAGGGCATCCGCGCGGTCGGTGGCCGGCTCGCCTCCGCTGCCGAGGATTGGCGGCAGATTCCCCGCTGATCGGATCGTACGCGCAGGGCGCGGGCAGTGTGCCCGCACCCCCTGTCCCAGCTTCAGCGCAGGAGATTCACCTCATGATCTGGCACCATCTATGCGCCGCCGCAAAACTGTCGGAAGGGGAGCCGCTGGGCTTCAGGGTCGGCGACCGGCGCGTCGCGCTTTACAAGGTCGACGACGACGTCTTCGCCACCGACGACGTCTGCTCGCACGCGTTTGCGCTGTTGTCGACAGGGTTCCTCGAAGGGCATGTGATCGAATGTCCGCTGCACGGCGCGATGTTCGATGTCCGTGACGGCAAATGCCGGTCGAGTGCCTACAGGGATATCAAGGCGTTCAAGGTCGAGATCCGCGACGGCGAGGTCTATGTGCAGCTCGGCGGCGGCGCTGCCCTGGAAACTGCCGGTGATTGCGGTGCGGACGTCAAGCTGTGAACGGCCTTGTCGTCATCGGCGCCTCCTATGCCGGCATTCAGGCAGCCCTCACCGCGCGTGAAGCCGGCTATGCCGAGCCGGTGACCGTGATCGCCGATGAGAGCGCGCTGCCGTATCAGCGGCCGCCGCTGTCAAAGGATTTCTTGCTCGACGAGATCAGCGCGCAGGGTCTCCTGATGCACGACGAGGCTATTTTCTCCGACAACAGGATCGAGCTGTGTCTTGGCAACCGCGTCGTCGGGATCGATCGCAGTGCCGGCCGGGTCGTGTTGGCCGGCGGCGCGGTCCTCGACTTCGAGCGCCTCGTCATTGCCACCGGCTCGCGCGCGCGCAGGATCGCGATCCGCGGCGTCGAACTCGACGGGGTCTGCTATCTCAGGTCGATCGCCGACGCCGGCGACCTCAAGGCGCGGCTCGGCGAGGCCAGCGAGATCGCGATCGTCGGCGGCGGCTTCATCGGGCTCGAGGTGGCGTCCTCTGCGGCGAGGCTCGGCAAGAAGGTGACGGTGATCGAGGCCGCGTCGCGGTTGCTCGAGCGGGCGGTCTCTCCGGTGGTGTCGCGTGTCCTGCTCGATCGTCACGTTCGAGCGGGCGTTGCGGTGAAGTTCAGCACGGCCGTCTCGGCAATGATTGGTGATGGCGGACGGGTTGTGGCGGTCGAGCTGAACGGAGGCGTGCATCTCGGCGCCGACCTCGTCGTGGTCGGCATTGGCGGCATCGCCAATGATGAGCTCGCCGTTGCCGCGGGGCTCGATTGCACCAATGGCATTGTGGTGGATGAGCACGGCCGGACGGCATGCCCGGGCATCTATGCCGCCGGCGACTGCGCCAATCACTACAGCCGCTTCGCGGCGGGATGGATCAGGCTGGAGTCGGTACAGCACGCGCAGGACCAGGGACGGTCCGCGGGGCTTGCGATCGCGGAAAGCCATGAGCCCTATGACAGCGTGCCACGATTCTGGTCGGATCAACACGATCTCAAGCTTCAGATCGTCGGCCACTCGGCGCGCAGCGACCGGATCGTGATCCGCGGCGCGATCGAAGCCGGCCGGTTCTCTGTGTTCAACTACCGGCAGGGCAAGCTCGTCGCAGTCGACAGCATCAACAATCCCACCGACCAGATGGTGGCGCGGCGCCTGATCGCAGCGGGCATTTCGCCGACGCCGGAGCAGGCGGCAGACAGCTCATGCGATCTCAAATCGCTGCTGAAGGCCGGCAACAAGGCTGTCGCATGATGTCGCCGGCGGCAGATCTAATCCGTCGTCGCAAGCCGGCCGGACTTCTTCGGCGCTTTCACGGTTCGGACCGCGAGCAGTTTGCGCAGGCAGCGGTCGAGCATGGCAAGCTCCGCCCTGGTCAGTCCGCTCGCCTCGGTCACGCCCTCGACAACCCTCGCCACCTCGGCAATGCCGCGGTCGGCGGTTGCAAGACCCTTGGCGGTGAGGCGGACCAGTTCCGAACGGCCGTCGTCGCTGGCCGAGACGCGCAGGACGAAGCCGCCTTCCTGGAGCCGGGCCACGCGCTTGGTCATGGCACCCGACGTGACGAGGAGGGCGCGGAACAGGTCGGTCGGGCGCAACTCATACGGCTTGCCCGAGCGCCGGAGCGCCAGCAGGACGTAGAGCTCGCCGGTTTGCAGGCCGACGGCCTTCGCTATGTCCTGCAGGCGCATTTCGTGCAGCTGGTTGACGCGCTCCAGCCGTAGCAAGGTGCAGGCCGCGGCAAGATCGAGGTCGGGGCGCTGCGCGAGCCAGGCCGCCTCGATGTCGTCGTAAAGGGTGCTGTCGGGCGTAGGCGGCTGCTTGATCGCAGCTTCGGCGCGGCGTGACACGCTGCTCTTCTTCATTCCCTTCCAGTCCCCTTCGTCCTGCGCCAAGGGCGCCGGCACCATGCATCGCAGCAATCTAACACCGTCGAATTGGCGTGTCGCCTCGCAAGTTCTTGCGATTGCCTTACACAAGCGCATCGCTCCGCGGAGCGGCCATTTGCCGCTCTTCGTCGAGGGTTGACAATTATCTTCCTAGGAAGAATATTCCGGGTAAGAAACAGAGGAGGAGCACATGCGCGGACTTCGCGCTGTCATATCCGCGGCCTTGGTTGCGGCCTGCGGCTCGGCCGGCGCTGCAGAGACCGAATTGATCCTTGGCCAGACCATGCCCTATAGCGGGCCGGCGTCGGCCCTGAGCGCGGTCGGCAAGGTGCAGACCCGCTACTTCCAGATGATCAACGATCGCGGCGGCATCAATGGCCACAAGGTCAAGCTGATCTCGCTCGACGACGGCTACAGCCCGCCGAAGGCGGTGGAGCAGACGCGCAGGCTGATCGAGAATGACGAGGCGGTCGCGATCTTCGGCAGCATGGGAACGGCGCAGAACGCCGCGGTGCAGAAATATCTCAACGCCAAGAAGATCCCTCAGCTGTTCGTGTTCGCGGCCAGCGAACGCTTTGCCGACCCGAAGACCAGTCCCTACACGATCTCGGGGATGACGTTGTTCAGCACCGAGGCTGCGATCTATGCGCGGCTGGTGGCCGAGCACACGCCCGGTGCGCGCGTCGCCGTGTTGTACCAGAACGACGACTACGGCCGCGAATATCTCCGCAGCTTCAAGGCCGAACTGGCCCGCCTCGATCCCAAGGCCGAGATTGTCGCGGCGTCGCCCTACGAAGTCACGTCGCCCACGGTCGATTCGCAGATCGTGGCGCTGGCGAGCACCAATGCCAACGTCTTTCTCAATGCGTCGACCGGCAAATTCACATCGCAGGCGATCCGCAAGGCGGGCGAGCTCGGCTGGCGCGCGCAGCAGTTCCTCCCGATCGGCAGCAACTTCGTGCCGACGATCCTCAAGCCTGCCGGCCTCGACAACGCCAGGGGAGCGATCTCGGCGACGCCGACCAAGTCGGTCGGCGATCCCGAATGGGCCAACGATCCCGCCTATCTGGAATGGTTGGCCTTCATGAAAAAATACTATCCCGAGGGCGATATCGAGGATCAGCTCAACTTCACCGGATGGAACGTCGCTGTGCTCATGACCAAGGTCATCGAGGCCTGCGGCGATGATCTGTCCCGGCAGAACATCATGAAGCAGGCCACCGCGCTGAAAAACCTGGCGCTGCCGGGCCTGATCCCGGGCATCACCGTCAACACCAGCCCGGATGATTATCGCCTGATCACGTCGCTGCGGCCGCAGCGTTTCGACGGCGAGCGCTGGGTTCCGATGTCCGGTACCATGGCCGCGCAATGAAGGCCGCGAATTGTGGTGAAGCGTGGCCAGCCGCTAGAGCATGATCCGGAAAAGTGCGAAGCGGTTTTCCGAAAGATCATGCTCAAACAACAAGCTAGAGCGCGATGATGATTCACTCCAATCTCATCGCGCTTTAGCGGCCGCGCCTGAGTTCTTCGGTGGCGCGCCGGAGCACCTCGTGAAGCCATTCGTGCGAAGGCTCGTCCTCGACGCGTTCGTGCCAGAGCAGCCGAACCTCCACCGGCGTCGTGGTGTAAGGCAGTTCGTAGGTCGTGATCGCATGCGCCTGCTCGAGCGCACGCGCCAGCGGCCGCGGGACGATGGCAGCAAGTTCGGAATCGATCAGCAGTGCGGGCAGGGCAAGGAAGTGCGGCAGCGAGACCGCGATCCGTGGCGGCCGGTCGCTGTCGGACAGCGCCCGTTCGAGCGCGGGGCGGTCGTACATCTCCGAACGCCTGGCGAGCCCGCGCTCGGAGATGAAGCCGCCGATCGCGCCCTCCTGCTCGCCGCCAAAGGACACCACGACCAGCGGCAAGGTCGCGAGCTTTGCCTTGTCGAGCCGGCCAAGCTTGCGTTTCTTGCCGACAATCAGCACGTCGTCATATTCGAACAGCAGTGCCGTGCGGAAGCGGCTCGGCGGCGACGAGAACACGCCGATCGCAACGTCGATGCGGCCGAGGTCGATCTGCTCGGCAAGATCGATCCGCGTCACCGGCTTGATGGTGAGGTCGATCGCCGGAGCTTCCCGACCCAGGATCTTCAGCAGCGGCGGCGCCAGCACCATCGTCGTGAAGTCGTTGGCGGCCAGCGTGAACGGTTTTGTGGAGGCCGCCGGCGCGAAGGTCGGCAGCTCGACCGCGGCCTCCAGCGATCGCAGCGCCTGGCGGACCTGCGGCGCCATCGTCAACGCGCGCGCCGTCGGCTGCATGCCGGTGGCCGTGCGCACGAACAGGTCGTCGTCCAGCATTTCGCGCAGTCGCGCCAGCGAGTGGCTGACGGCGGACTGGCTCAGCGCGACCTTCTGGCTGGCCCGCAGCACGCTGCGCTCCTCCATGACTGCGTCGAACACCTTGAGCAGATTGAGATCCAGGGTCTTGAAGGAAACGGACACGCTGCGAGTCCTGTCTGTAGCGGATCGCTCGCCTCGGCAAAATTCCACGATCGACGGCAGTTAAGGCCAGCCGTCTGGCGGATGCAACCGAGCGGATTCTCCACGAGCGTATTGCCGTGTCGTCACCACCAGCCATCTGAAGCCGGTTCAGGATCACTCTGCAAGACTTTCACTTCCGCAACGCGGCGTTCTGGCCAAGATTGCCGGCACCGGGTTGGGAGGAGAAAAAGCGATGAAGGCCTGGGTGATGTCGGCCCGAAGTGGCGCGCGTAAATCGATCGGACTGGCGTTGATGCTGGTGGCGACAGGGACGTCGGCGATTGCACAGAGCGGGCCGGTCAGGCTCGGCGTGCTGACCGACATGTCGTCGCTCTACGCCGACAATGGCGGCCAGGGCTCGGTGGTCGCGGCGCAGATGGCCGTGGACGATTTCAAGGGCAAGGTGCTCGGGCGCCCGATCGAGATCGTCGCCGGCGATCACCAGAACAAGGCGGATATCGGCTCGGCGATTGCCCGGCGCTGGCTGGAGAACGACAATGTCGAGGCCATCCTCGACGTCCCGAATTCCGCGGTCGCACTGGCGGTGCAGGGCATCACGCGCGACAAGACGAAGCTGTTCCTCGCCACCGGCGCGGCAACGTCCCGGCTGACCGGCGACGAGTGCTCGCCGACCGGCATCCACTGGACCTACGATACCTATGCGCTGTCGCAGGGGACGACGAGGGCGATTTCGCGCCTCGGCGCCAAGTCCTGGTTCTTTCTTTCGGCCGACTACTCGCTCGGTGCGCAGCTCGAGGCCGACAGCCGCAAGGTGATCGATGCCACCGGCGGCAGGGTCGTCGGCGCCGTGAAACACCCGATCAACACGCCCGATTTCTCGTCCTTCCTGCTGCAGGCGCAGGCGTCCAAGGCCGACGTGATCGCGCTCGCCGATGCGGGCGGCGACTTCATCAACGCCGTGAAGCAGGCCGGCGAGTTCGGCGTGACGCGCGGGCAGAAGCTTGCCGGCCTGATCGTCTTCATCGCCGACATTCACAGCCTCGGGCTGCAGAGCGCGCAAGGCCTGATGCTGAGCTCGGCGTTCTACTGGGACCTCAACGACGAGACGCGCGCGTGGTCGAAGCGCTTCATCGAGAAGACGAAGAAGGTGCCCACCATGATCCACGCCGGCACCTATGGTGCGGTCATGCACTACCTCAAGGCGGTCGAAGCCGCCGGCACGCTCGATGGGCCGACTGTCGCCGCCAAGATGCGCGAATTGCCGGTCAACGATTTCATGACCCGCAACGGCAGGATCCGTCCGGACGGCCGGCTGGTCCGCGACATGTATCTGTTCCGCGTCAAGTCGCCGGAGGAGTCGAAATACCAGTTCGACTACTACCAGCTGCTGGCCACGATCCCGGGGGAAGAGGCCTTCAGACCGATGGAGGATGGCGGATGCTTGCTCGTGAAGAAGTCATGATCGACCGGGACGCGGCGTGCGGCGTTGCGCGCAATCCGATCGACGAGGTGATCGCCGGCCGGCTGTCGTGCCGTGAGTTCTCCGGCAGTCCGGTCTCGCGCTCGACCATCGAGCAGATCCTGCGCGTGGCGCGGTTCGCGCCGAGCGGTGCGAACATCCAGCCCTGGCACGTCTACGTGCTCGCCGGCGTCGTCAAAACCGAGGTGTCGGCTGCGCTTCTGCATGCGTATGAGAACGAGCCGGGCGAGCACGTCTCCGAATATCAATACTACGCAAGCGCTTTCCCCGAGCCGTATCTCGGCCGTCGTCAGGAGTTCGGGCGATTGTTCTATGACTCGCTCGGGATCGCGCAAAGCGATACTGCGGCGAGGAGCCGGCAGACCGCAAAGAACTTCATGTTCTTCGGCGCGCCGGTTGGATTGATCGTCACCATCGATCGGCGCCTGGCGATGGGAAGCTGGCTCGATCTCGGCATGTTCATCCAGAACGTGATGCTGGCGGCGGTCGGACGCGGGCTGCAATCCTGTCCGCAGGAAACCTTCGCCAGATTCCATCGGATATTGCGTCCGCTGCTGTCGATCCCCACCGAGCAGATGGTGGCCTGCGGGATCTCGATGGGCCACCCCAGGGAGCGGTCGCGCACGCGGCTGATGCCGCGCGCGGAACTGGAGGCATTCGCCTCCTTCAAGGGTTTCGAGGATTAGACAGGAGAAAGTCATGGGAAGCCGGGAACAGCTTATCGAACGCAGCATTCCGTTTCTGCGCGAGGTCAAGGACATGACGCCGAGTGCGGCGATGGAGCGATGGCTCAACGAGACCTATGGAGAGGACAGCGCGCTGTACCAGGATCTGGCCCGCCTCATCAAAATGGGAGTCGAGGAGGGCTGGGCCGCAAACCAGGAGGTGGAAGGTCCGAACTATCGGCGCAGCCGCATCCTTGAGCCAGTCCCCGAGACGTTCCAGTTCAGCATCACCGCGGTCTACATGAACAGCGCCGATCCGCGCCGCTTCAAGGACGAGGACGATCACGACGTGCTGCGCGGGCAATATCATGGCCATCCCTATGGCGAGCTCAACCTCGTCGTTCCCCTCGACAAGGGCGCGCAGCTGAAGGGATTGCAGGGCTGGCAGGGGCCGGGCTGGACGGCGCCGGATCCCGGCAGCCGGCATTATCCGGAGGTGAGGGGCGGCGCGGTCATCGCGCTGTTCTATCTGCCGGCCGGGCGCATCTCCTACGATTTCAAGGCGCCGGCCTGATATCCGGCGCGGGCGGCAATCCGGTCTGGAGAAAGCACATGACGTTGATCTATCCGATCGCTTCGAACAGCGTCCATCCTGCGCGCCTGTCGCCTGCGTACCGCAGCGCGATCAAGCGTGCGCCCACGAAGCCGCTGATCCCGATGCGGCACACGCTCTCGGAACTGACCGGGCCGGTCTACGGTCATGAGACCGTGCGCGCGCACGACAATGATCTCACCATCCAGGCCAAGGGCGAGCCGCTCGGCGAGCGCATCATCGTGCATGGTTACGTGCTCGACGAGGACGGCCGCGGCGTGCCCAACGCGCTGGTCGAGCTGTGGCAGGCCAATGCCTGCGGCCGCTACATCCATGTCGTCGACCAGCATCCGGCGCCGCTCGATCCCAATTTCACCGGCGCCGGCCGCACGCAATCCGATGCCAAGGGCTATTACAAGTTCATCACCATCAAGCCCGGCGCTTATCCCTGGGGCAATCACCACAACGCCTGGCGGCCCGCGCATATCCACTTCTCGGTGTTCGGCCACGCCTTCGTCTCGCGTCTGGTGACGCAGATGTACTTTCCCGGCGACCCCCTGTTTCCGTTCGACCCGATCTTCAACTCGGTGACCGATGCGAAGGCGCGGGCGCGGATGATCTCCGCCTTCGATCTCGACAACACCAAGCCGGAATGGGCGCTGTGCTACCGCTTCGATATCGTGCTGCGCGGGCAGAGTGCCACGCCGATGGAGACCAGGTAAGTGTCGAACCCGCGTCCTGATGGAATCACGCCCTCGCAGACCGTCGGCCCATACTTCAAGTATGGCCTGACGCCGAACGGCGAGTATGAGTGGAATGACGCCTTCACCAGCAACCTGCTGACATCAGATGTGTCTGGCGAGCGCATCCGCGTCGAGGGCAAGGTCTATGACGGCGACGGCGCCGTGATCCCGGATTGCATGCTGGAGATCTGGCAGGCCGACGCGCAGGGCCGCTTCTCCGATCCGCAGGATGCGCGCGCGTTGCCGAATTCGAGCTTCAAGGGCTTTGGCCGTTGCGGCACCGACAAGAACGGCGCCTACGCCTTCGACACCATCAAGCCGGGCTCAGTGCCGGATGCCGACGGCAAGCCGCAGGCGCCGCATACTCTGCTCGCGGTGTTCGCGCGTGGCATGCTGTTGCATCTCTACACCCGGATCTATTTCGAGGACGAAGCCGGCAACGTCGCTGATTCCACGCTCGCGCTGGTGCCGGCCGACCGCCGCCCGACCTTGATCGCGCGGCGCAAGAAGGCCGGCACGGGCAACGTCTACACCTTCGACGTCCATCTGCAGGGCGACAGCGAGACGGTGTTCTTCGACATCTAGCTGCGCGCCGCGAACGGCGCGCAATTCCAGCATTGAAGGGACGACCGGAATCCGCTGCGCGCGTTCGCCGCAGCGGATTTCGCTTGACCATGCGTCATCGGTTATATAACATATAAATTATATAACCGAACGAGATCAAGCATGGCCAACCTCGATGCCGCCTTTTCCGCGCTCGCCGACCCGACCCGCCGGGCGATCCTGGCGCGCCTCGCGCTGGGCGAGGCGACTGTCATGGAACTGGTCGAGCCGTTCGACATGACCCAGCCCGCGATTTCCCGCCATCTCAAGGTGCTCGAGGGCGCGGGCCTGATCGTCCGGCGCATCGAGGGCACCAAGCGGCCGTGCCGGCTGGCGCCATCAGCGGTTGCCGAGATCGATCAATGGCTCGGCATGCTGCGGCGCGCAATGGAAACCAATTACGACCGGCTGGACGACGTGCTGGCCGCAATGAAGCCTCAGCAGTGAAGGGTATCCCCATGAGCAAGTTGACGCTGAAGACCGAAGGCGACCGCTATGTCGTCGTGACCAGGCGCTTCGTCGCGCCCCCGGAGGCGGTGTATCGCGCGCATACCGAGCCGGAGTTGCTGCAAAAGTGGCTGCTCGGTCCCGACGGCTGGACCATGCCGGTCTGCATCAGCGAGGCGAAGCCCGGCGGCAGGATCCGCTACGAATGGACCGACGGCAAGGGCGGCGGCTTCCATTTGACCGGCGAGTATCTCGCGCTCGAACCGTTCAACCGCATCGTGCATGTCGAGCGCATGCACCTGCCGGATCCGACGCCTGACAATCACGTCGAGACGCGCTTCGCGCCCGACGGCGACGGCACCTTGATGACGATGCGGATGACGCTGCCGGATGCCGAAACGCGCGCGGCGATGCTCGCGACCGGCATGGAGCACGGCATGGAAGACAGCTATGCTCGGCTCGACCGGATGAGCTGAACGCGACTGACGTGAGGGACAATGCGCGACCGTTTCCTGACGGGGCTGATTGGCTGTCCGATCGCGCATTCGGCGGCGCCTGCGATGCACGAAGCGGCCGCAGCAGCGCTCGGCGTCCGCTGTCACTACCAGCTGATCGAGGTCAAGAGCGCCGATCGCGACGATCTGCGCGCGATGCTCGACGGCATCCGGCGGCTCGGCTTTGCCGGCGTCAACGTTACCTTTCCCTACAAGGAGGCGGTGGTCGAGCTGCTCGATGACCTCGCACCCGATGCGCGCGCGATCGGCGCGGTCAACACCATCGTCGCCGATGGTGCGCGGCTGGTCGGACACAACACCGACGCGTCAGGTTTTGTGCGCGCGATCGCGCCGCTGCTTGCATCAGCGCCGCGCGGCCCGATCGCGCTGATCGGTGCCGGCGGCGTCGGCAAGGCGATCGCGTTTGCGCTCGCCGGCCTCGGTGTCGGTGAGCTCCGCATCTTCGACGCCGATGCCGCGAAGGTCGCGCGGCTGGCCGGCCAGTTGGCCGGCCGTCATGCGGTTCGTGGTGTCGCCAGCGTCGAGGGCGCGGTCGACGGCGCGACCGGCGTCGTCAATGCAACGCCGGTGGGCATGCTGCCGAACCGCGACAGTCCCGTGCCGGAGAGCTTGTTGCATTCGTCGATGTGGGTCGCCGACGCGGTCTACACGCCGCTGTGGACGCCGTTGCTGTTGGCGGCCAAGGCCAAGGGCGCCAAAGTCTTGACCGGGCGCGATCTTGCGATCTACGCAGCAGCGGACGCGTTCGAATTGTTCACGACAATGATGCCTTCGATTGATGTCATGACAAATGCGTTCGACGCGGTGATGGCCGCGCGCTACTCTGCGCCCGCCTGAGGGGCGGAGACACAAAATGACAAAAATCAGGATCGGGCTGGCCGGCTGCGGCTTCGTGTCAGAGCTGCACATGGTTGCCTACCGGCGCGTCTATGGCGTCGACGTCGAGGTGAGGGCGGTCGCGGCGCGCGGCGATCATGTCAATGCGTTCGCCCGCAAGCACGCAATCCCGAACGCCTATCGCAGCTTCGCCGAACTGATCGCCGACCGCGAGCTTGATGTCATCGACATCTGCACGCCGCCGAACCTTCACGCCGCGATGATGGTCGAGGCAATGCAGGCCGGCAAGCACGTGATCTGCGAGAAGCCGTTCAGCGGCTATTTCGGCCGCGACGGCGACAAGGCGCCTATCGGCAGGCATGTGCCGAAAGCGCTGATGTACCAGCGGGTGATGGAGGAGATGGAGGTGACCCGCGCCGCGATCGAGCGAAGCGGACAACTCTTCATGTATGCCGAGGACTGGATCTACGCGCCGGCGGTGACCAAGACCGCGGAGATCATCCGCGCCACCGGCGACAAGATCCTGTTCATGAAGGGCGAGGAGAGCCATTCCGGCTCGCATGCGGCGCATGCCGCCGAGTGGGCGATGACCGGCGGCGGCTCGCTGATCCGGATGGGCTGCCATCCCTTGTCGGCGGTGCTCTATCTCAAGCAGGTCGAGGCGAAAGCGCGCGGCGAGACCATCACGGTCGCCAGCGTCACCTGCGACGTCGGCAATGTCACGGCCGGCCTCAAACCGCAAGAGCGCGCCTACATCAAGGCCAATCCGGTCGACGTCGAAGATTGGGGCACGCTGACCGCAACCTTCTCCGACGGCACCAAGGCCACGGTGTTTTCGGGCGACATGATCATGGGCGGCGTACGCAATTTGATCGAGACCTACACGAGCGGCGGCTCGCTGTTCGCCAACATCACCCCGAACACGCATCTGATGAGCTACCAGACCTCCGAGGAGAAGCTCGCCTCGGTCTACATCACCGAAAAGGTCGATCGCAAAACCGGCTGGCAATATGTCTGCCTCGAGGAGGAATGGACCCGCGGCTACCTGCAGGAGATCCAGGATTTCATGGAGTGCGTGACGACCGGCCGGCAGCCGCTTGCGGACCTCGCGCTGGCGTATGAGACGACCAGGGTGAACTACGCCGGCTACTGGGCGGCGGATGAGGGCAGGCGGGTGGTACTGTAGGCTAAGGACAACAGCGGGCTTGCTCTCGTCTCGCTTGCCCATGCCAGATCCGTCATCCTGAGGCGCGAGCGGAGCGAGCCTCGAAGGGTGCGCGGCCCCGCTGCTGGCCGTCGATCCTTCGAGACGCGGCCAACAGGCCGCTCCTCAGGATGACGGACTGAGCTCCCAGCATGCTGCAAGAGGCCGAAATCTACGCCCCGTATACCGAGCCCTTCGGCAACGGGAACACCGGATCCTGCGTGCGGATATTGGTCGGCCACACCACGGTGATGCGCTCGCCGGCGTTCTGCATCACGACCGGGGTCGAGCGCTCGTTCTGGCCCGACAGCGGCGTGCCCGGCGGATAGAACTTCACGCCATAGCCCTGGATGGTGCCGCCTGCGGGGATGTCGACGTCGAGCGCCGCCTTGCGGATCGCCTCCGGATCGAAGCCGCCATACTTGTCCTTGGCGACCGGCAGCACATTGTTGAGCAGGATCCAGGTCTGGTTGAAGCCCATCGAGCAGTGCGGCGGCACTTCGGTTGCATTGGTCTTCTCGCGGTAGCGCGCGACCATGGTCTTGGTGAGGTCGCCGACGCCGGGTGCGAGCTTGGCGGGATCGAGCAGCTGCGCCGGAACGGGGTCGATATTGCAGAAATTGTCGATGTCGGCGCCGAAGGTCGCGCGCAGCTTGTCGAGCTGGCTGTAGCCCGCGCCGGCGCCGAACAGCATCTTGAACTTCAGCCCGCTCTCGCGCGCCTGGCGCAGGAACAGCGTGATGTCGGGATTGTAGCCGGCATGCGAGATCACGTCGGCCTTGGCGCGCTTCAGCTTGGTGACCAGCACCGAGAGATCGGGCGCGGAAGCCGAATAGCCCTCCTTCAGCACGACCTGAAGCCCGACCTCCTTGGCGAAGGCCTCGTCGGCGGCGGCGACGCCGACGCCATAGGGCCCGTCCTCATGGATCAGCGCCACCTTGACGTCCTTCGGCTCCATACCGAGCTTGGCCTTGGCGTGCTCATTGATGAAGCTCGCGAAGGCCTGGCCGTACTGGTCGGAATGGATCTGCGCGCGGAACACGTATTGCAGGTTCTTGTCCTTGAACACGGCGGTCGAGACCGCGGTCGTGATCCACAGGATCCGCTTCTGCTGCTCGACCTTGGCGGCGAGCGGCACCGCGTGGGAGCTTGCGAACACGCCGTTGAGGATGTCGACCTTCTCCTGGTCGATCAGGCGATTGGCCTCGTTGATCGCGACATCGGGCTTGCTCTGGGAATCGACGTTGACCGGCGCGATCTTGTACTTGCCGCCGACGCCGCCCTTCTCGTTGACGAGGTCGATCGCGATCTGGGTGCCGATCGAGGAGGCGACCGAGCCGCCGGCGGCGAACGGGCCGGTCAGGTCGTAGATCACACCGATCCGGACCGTCTCGGCCTGCGCCTGTGCCCGTGTCCAATCCAAGCTGAAAGCAGCGGCGGCAGCCGCTGAAGTCTTCAGCAGCGTCCTGCGTGAAGTCGGCATCGCGTCCTCCCCTGAAACCGTCAGTTGTGTGACGGGTCTTGCTTGTTTTCGCGGAGTATTGGGAGGCGAGGTCGGAAAGTCAACGCGGCTTGCGGCTGCGGCGTCTTGCGCTTTAGGAGGGTTGGCCGCAACAAAGACTGTCGTCGCCCGGCTCGACCGGGCGACCCAGTATTCCAGAGGCCGCAGTGCTTGAGCCGATAGGCCGCGGCGTACTGGATCGCCCGGTCAAGCCGGGCGATGACACCGATAAAGCGGTGAGGGGCGCGCTATCGGACACATAGACGTTGAAACCTACTCCATCACCGCGGCATGGTCCGACGGCGCGGACTGCGAGCGCAGCGTGGCCTTGGTCGAGCCGATCATCAGCGCGAGCGGGATCGAGACCAGGATGAACAGCATCACCAGCTGGTAGTCGTGCGAGAACGCGATGATCTGCGACTGCGCCGCCACCATCTTGTCGGCCATCGCGCGGCCGGCATCGGTGTTGAGGTTGATCATGCCCGATACGTCAGGCATCTGCAGCGCGTGGTTGAACGGGTTGATCTGCTCCGACAGCTTTGCGTAGATCCGCCGTCCGCCTTCCGTCAGCTGCGCGATCACGATCGAGATGCCGACCGAGCTTGCGACGTTGCGCAGCAGCGTCAGCATCGAGGTGCCGTCGGTGCGCAGATGGTTGGGCAGCGACATGAACGCCACCGTCGACAGCGGCACGAACACGAGGCCGAAGCCAAAGCCCTGAACCACGCTGACGACGATGATCTCGTTGGCCTGGGTCATGTCGGTCCAGCCGGTCATCTGGAACAGCGAGGCCGCGGTCAGCGCCAGGCCGGAGATGATCAGCGTGCGCGCCTCGATATAGCGCATCATGCGGCCGACCAGCATCATCGCGACGAAGGTGCCGGCGCCGCGGGTCGCCAACAACAGGCCGGCGGTGATGATCGGGTAGCCGACCACGTTCTGCAGATAGGGCGAGGACAGCGCCATGGTCGAATACAGCACGAGGCCCATGACAGTCATGAACACGCAGCCGCCAAGGAAGTTCTTGTCCTTGAACAGCGCGAACTGGATGAACGGCCGGCTGGTCGTCAGCGAATGGGCGAAGAAATAGTAGAAGCCGACCGCGGAGACGATGAATTCGATCATGATCTCGTTGGATTCAAGCCAGCCGAGCTGCTCGCCGCGGTCGAGCGCGAGCTGCAGCGAACCGATCGCGACCGCGAGCGCACCGAACCCGAACCAGTCGAAGCGCAGATTGAGGTCCTGCTTGGTTTCGTCCATGAAGACCGCAAGGCCGAGCACGGTGATCGCGCCGAACGGCAAATTGACGAAGAACACCCAGTGCCAGGAATAGGTCTCGGTCAGCCAGGCGCCGAGCGAGGGCCCCATGATCGGGCCCATCATCACGCCCATACCCCAGATCGACATCGCTTTGGCACGCTCATGCAGCGCGTAGGAGTCGAGCATCACGGCCTGCGACAGCGGCACCAGCGCCGCGCCGAACACGCCCTGCAGCAGGCGGAACAGCACCATCTGGTTGATGTCCTGCGCCAGGCCGCAGAACACCGAGGCGACCGTGAAGCCGGCCGAGCAGATGATGAAGATGCGCTTCCGGCCATAGCGGTTGGCGATCCAGCCGACCGGCGCGGTCATGATCGCGGCCGCGACGATGTAGGAGGTCAGCACCCAGTTGATCTGGTCCTGCGAGGCCGACAGCGAGCCCTGCATATAGGGCAGCGCAACGTTGGCGATCGTGGTGTCGAGCGCCTGCATGATCGTCGCGGTCATCGCGCAGATCGTCACCATGTTCCGGCGCATGCCGGGCACGGCTGATGGTGACGGTGCATTCATTCAGGTCGGTCCTGTTCGAGCGTTGGAGTCACCTCTCCCGCTTGCGGGGGAGGTCGGCGCGTAGCGCCGGGTGGGGGCTCTCTCCACAACATGACTCGTGGAGAAAGCCCCCACCCCGGCCCTCCCCCGCAAGCGGGAGAGGGGGCGCACTGTCTCTGCGGTCGACTATCGACCGCTTCTTATCTCTATTCGTGGTCCGGGTGCGCCGAGGCCGGCGCCAGCCCGAGCAGGCCGGCCAGCGTGCGGCGGTGGTTGGTGTCGATCGTCGCGTAGACGCTCATGCCGGCTTTCAGCTTCTTCACGAACGGATCGTTCTCGTCGAAGTAGATCCGCACCGGCACACGCTGCACCACCTTGACGAAGTTGCCGGTCGCGTTCTGCGGCGGCAGGATCGCGAATTGCGCGCCGGTGCCGGGCGAGAGCGAGCCGATCTTGCCCCTGAACTGATGGTTCGGGAACGCGTCGACGTCGAGCTCAACCGGCTGGCCGACCGCGACATAGGTGAAGTCGCTCTCCTTCGGATTGGCGTCGACCCAGGGATGGTCGACATCGATGACCGAGAACACCGGCGAGCCGGCGGCGACGAAGCGGCCGAGCTGGATCTGGTCGACCTGGGTCGCGACGCCGTCCATCGGCGCGCGCAGCACGGTGTGGTCGAGATTGCGCTGGGCGTCGTCGAGCTTGGCCTTGGCCTGGGCGTAGGGCGGGAACTGCTCGATCGGCAGGTCGATATCGCCGAGCAGCTGCGTCTTGTCCTTGGAGATCTGCTGCCTGATGTATTGCGCCAGACTCTCGGCCGTCACTTGCGCATTCGCCGCGTTGTCGAGGTCGAGCTGCGAGCCGAAATTCTGCTTGGCCAGCGTCGACTTGCGATCAACGTCGCGCTTCTTCAATTCGATGCTCTGCTGGGCGAATTCCAGCATCCTGCCGTTGATCTTGATGTTGTCGACCAGGTTGTCATAGGTGGTCCTGGTCTGGTCGAGCGCGGCCTTGGCCTGCGCCACCGCGAGGCGGAACGGCACCGGGTCGATCTCGAACAGCTCGTCGCCCTTCTTGACGTGCTGGCCTTCCTTCACGACGATCTTGTCGATCTTGCCGGAGATTTCCGGCGTGATCAGCACCTTCTGCGCCCCGACATAGGCGTCGTCGGTGCCGACATAGCGGCCGCCATTGAGATAGAACACGGTGCCGCCGATCGCGGCGAGGCTCGGCAGCACGACCAGCAGCAGCACCCGGCGATAGCGTCGCAGGCCCGCCATCAGGCGACGGCGCGGCGCGCGGCTGGCCTTGCCCGACGGGGTGGGCTCGCCCGGATTGCTCTTCTGCTCGGGGGCCAGTTTGAGGACGGGTTCAGCCATAGCGCTGTTCCTTTCGGGAGGGCTCGCCGGCTGGGGTTTGGACGGCATTGCGAACGTTTTCCTTGATCGATTCCAATTGGGTGAGCAGGCGATACGCGTCAGCGGGGCTGATGCCTTCGAGCGCGGTCGCGGTGAGTTCGGAGCGGAGGCCGGCGAGCTTGCCGAGCAGCGGGCGGGCGGCCTTCTTCAGATAGAGGCGGTTGACGCGGCGGTCGTTCTCGTCGCTGCGGCGTTCGATCCAGCCATTGTCGCAGAGCTTGTCGATCAGCCGCGTCAGCGTGATCGGCTGCACCTCGAGCAGCTCGGCGAGCTCGGTCTGTTTCAAGCCTTCCTGGCGTTCCACCTTGGACAACACGGCCCATTGCGCGCGGGTGATGCCGTAGCGCGCGGCCTCCTTGTCCGCATAGACGCGGATCAGCCGGAACACTTCGCCCAGCGTAAACAAGAAATCGGTGTCCACCGAACCGCGCATCGATCCTGCCTCCATAAGCTTGGGATATAATAAGCTTGCTTATGATTTCTGCATGCCGGGTTAACGCGAGGCTGCCCCGCATTGCGGGCATGGCTGCAACGCGGCGGCGGACCGGGGCTGGGAGCCGGGCTTTGGGAACGGGCGCGCAAATGCTACATATCGAGGCAATGAGCCTGGCCAAGCCGACATTTCCTGCCCCCGACCACGATCACGGCCGCTGCGCCGCGGACGCGATGGCGCATGCCGAGCAGGTGTGTGCGCGCCGCGGCCAGAAATTCACCCCGATCCGCCGCCAGGTGCTGCAGGCGCTGCTGTCGAGCCATCGCCCGCTCGGCGCCTATGAGGTGATCGACGAACTGGCCAAGACGATGCCGCGGCCGGCACCGATTACCGTCTACCGCGCGCTCGACTTCCTGATGGAGAACGGCCTCGTCCACCGCATCGAGAGCCGCAACGCCTTTCTCGCCTGCGCGCATGACCATGACGAGACCTCGATGGTGGCGTTCCTGATCTGCGACCATTGCGGCTCGGTCGGCGAGATCCCGGCCGCCCCCGTCGCGCAAAGCCTGACCGCGGCGGCGCGGGCCTCGGGGTTCATCCCGAAACTCTCCGTCGTCGAGATCGCCGGCACCTGCGCGCATTGCCAGAAGACGTGATGCGCGATGGTTTCAGCTAACTCGCACTGCTTTCGAGCTACCTCGCCCCGCTTGCGGGGAGAGGTCGAAATTCGCGGTAGCGAATTTCGGGTGAGGGGGACTCTCCGCACGCTCGGCTCTATCGAATTTGCGGCGACGGCCCCTCACCCCAACCCTCTCCCCGCAAGAGCGGGGCGAGGGAGCCCAACCGGCAATTAACAACACGGCACCAAGCCGGCCCGCGAGGAAACATGTCGACCCAAGCGATCTCCGCCAGCGTCACGAGGCCCGTCAGCGTCGGGCACGGGCTGCCGCCCGGCGCCATCGCCGTGATGCTGATGCTGTGCGTGAGCTGGGGCTTCAACCAGCTTGCGGTGAAACTCGCGCTGCCCGACGTGCCGCCGATGTTGCAGGCGTTGATCCGCTCCGCCGGCGCGCTGCCGGTGATGCTGATCGTCGGCCACCTGCGTGGCGTCAAATTCTTCGAGCGCGACGGCACCCTCGTGCCCGGCATCATCGCCGGATTGATGTTCGGCTGCGAGTTCGTGCTGATCTTCACCGGCCTCGTCTTCACCTCGGCCTCGCGTGCCTCGGTGTTCCTCTACACCGCGCCGTTCTTCGTCGCGCTCGGCTCGCACCAGTTCCTCGGCGAGCGTCTCTCGACCGTGCAGTGGAGCGGGCTTGCGCTGAGCTTTGCCGGCGTCGCGCTCGCGATCGGCGTGCCGCAGCCGAACGTCGATGCCAAGGTGCTGCTCGGCGACCTCATGGTGGTCGGCGGCGGCGCGCTGTGGGCGGCAACCACGCTGGTCGCCAAGGGCACACAGCTGCGCAAGGCCGCGCCGGAAAAGGCGCTCGGCTACCAGGTCGCGATCTCGATTCCGATCCTCGGCTTCGCCGCCTGGATCGCGGGCGAGCGCATCGAGCATGTGCCGAGCGCGCTGTCGATCTCGCTGCTCGCCTATCAGGCGGTCTGGGTGGTGGGCTGCACGTTTGTCATCTGGTTTGCGATGGTGAAAACCTACTCCGCGAGCAAGCTGTCCGCCTTCACCTTCGTCACGCCGCTGTTCGGCGTCGTCGCGGCCTATTTCATCATGCACGACACCCTGACGGCGGTGTTCGGCGTCGCCGCGCTGCTGGTGATCGCGGGGCTCTATCTCGTCAACAAGCCCGACCCGAAGGTGACGCCGGATCCCAATGTGCCGGCGTGAGAGCGCGGCACATCATTGGCGGCGAATGAGGCCGCTTGATGCGGTGTTGATCTACATCAACACTGCCACCGATACTCCGTGAACCCTCCCATGGGAGGAAGGCCGTGGAGGCGCGCTGATGCCAATCGATGCCACCGATGCAATTGAAGCCGGAATTCGCTCCGCGTTCACCGCATACTCCAAGGAGGATGATCCGGACTGGCGGAGCGCGTGCTGGATCAAGCCGGATGAGTGCTCCCACCTCGCACGGAGCATCCTGAAAGAATTGGCGGCCCGAGGCCTTGAGATCGTCAAGAAGCCGGCTTGATCGCCCGCGCCACCGGGCCGCTGCGACAAAAGCTGACGCCTTAGTGGCAGGTGTCCTCTCGTAAGCGCGCCAAACATTCAGCGTCGTCCTGGCGAAGGCCAGGACCCATTACCCCAACTGTCGGTTGTCGCGCGATGCTGGGGCCGCTTTCCCGTTCGCAAGCAAATTCGGTGGTCATGGGTCCCGGCCTACGCCGGGACGACGTGAGGAGAGAGCCCCGCTTCTTTCCACTAACCCCTTTCGATCGGCAGAGACTCATCCTTCGCCCATTCGCCCATCGAGCCGTCATAGAGCGTGAGATTGTCGTAGCCGAGCCGATGCAGCTGGAACAGATCGATGGTCGCGGAGATGCCGCCGCCGCAATAGGCGACGACGCGCTTGTCCCTGGTGATGCCTTGCGCAGCAAACGTTGCTTCGGCCTCCTCAAGCGGCACGAACGTCTTGTGCTTCGGATCGATCAAGGTCGCCGCCGGCACGCTGACGCTGCCGGGGATGCGGCCGGGCCGGCCGTAACGGCTCGGCTCCAGTCCCTTGTAGAATTGCGGGCCGAGCGCGTTGACGATGACGGTGTCGCCCTCCGTGGTCGCGGCGAGCACGTCATGCTTGTCGACGAACATGCCGTCCTTCGGCCGTGCCGGAAACGTCGCCGGCGGATAGCCGCCGGCGAGTCCGGTCTCGATGTCGCGTCCTTCGGCGGTCCATTTGTCGATGCCGCCGTCGAGCACCGCGGCACCCTCGAAGCCGAGCGAGCGCAGCATCCACCAGAACCGCGTCGCCCACATTGCGGTGCCGATCGAATAGAGCACGACGCGGCTGCCCGCCGAGATGCCGTGGCGGCCGAACGCGGCTTCGAGCTGCGCGACCGGGGGCATCATGAAGCGCAGATGGGTATGGGCATCCGAGAACTCGGCCTGCAAATCCAGGAAATTCGCGCCCGGGATGTGGCCGGCCTCGAACGTCTGGCGGCCCGAGACGACAATATAGGGAACGTTGCTGCCGGCGGGGGCCGGCTCCAGATAGGTCGTGCAGTCGAACAGGCGAAGGTCCGGCCGGTTCAGGATCTCGGCAAGTTCCGCCGTGGTGATCAGCTCGCTGTGGCCGGCCATTTCACGTCCTCCCGGAATGATCTTAAGGCAATGCTAAGATGCGCCAGATCACATGAAAAGCTGTCACTTTGCCCTTTGATTCACCCCAATCCGGCCCAATATAGCTGATCATGCAGGACGCCGCTGCATGGCTTGCGTTTGGCCTCAATCGGCGCCATAAGCTGTTGAATTCACTCCGAAACATGATCGTTTGGTCCGCCGCGCGCGAGGCCCATCGCCCCCTTGGTGAATGTCACCAAAACCTGATATTCGAGACGCCATGAACAAGCCCGAGATTTTGCCGCAAGACGACGTCGCCGGCCCCGCGCCGCGGCACCAAACCACGCAGGTCATGGTCGGCAACGTCGCCGTCGGCGGCGGTGCGCCGATCGTCGTGCAGTCGATGACCAACACCGACACCGCCGATGTCGACGGCACCATCGCCCAGGTCGCCGCGCTCTCCCGCGCCGGCTCCGAGATGGTGCGCATCACGGTCGACCGCGAGGAAGCCGCCGCTGCGGTGCCGCACATCCGTGACGGCCTGCGCAAGCGCGGCATCACCACGCCGCTGATCGGCGACTTCCACTATATCGGCCACAAGCTGCTCGCCGAATATCCGGCCTGCGCCGAGGCGCTCGACAAGTACCGCATCAATCCCGGCAATGTCGGCTTCAAGAACAAGCGCGACACGCAGTTCGCCGACATCATCGAGATTGCCAACAAGAACAACAAGCCGGTGCGCATCGGCGCCAATTGGGGCTCGCTCGACCAGGAGCTGCTCACCAAGCTGATGGACGAGAACACGGCGTCTGCCAATCCGCGCGACGCGCGTGCGGTGACGCGCGAGGCGATGGTGCAGTCGGCGTTGCTGTCGGCGGCGCGCGCCCAAGAGCTCGGCATGCCGAAGAACAAGATCATCCTGTCGGCCAAGGTGTCGGCCGTGCAGGACCTGATCGCGGTCTATCAGGAAGTCGTGCGCCGCTCGGATTATGCGATCCATCTCGGCCTCACCGAGGCCGGCATGGGCTCGAAGGGCATCGTGGCCTCCTCGGCCGCGCTCGGCATCCTGCTGCAGCAGGGCATCGGCGACACCATCCGCATCTCGCTGACGCCGGAGCCCGGCGGCGATCGCACGCTGGAAGTGCAGGTCGCGCAGGAATTGCTGCAGACCATGGGCTTCCGCACCTTCGTGCCGCTGGTTGCGGCCTGTCCGGGCTGCGGCCGCACCACCTCGACCACGTTCCAGGAGCTGGCGCGCTCGATTCAGGATTTCATCCGCGACGAGATGCCGGCCTGGAAGACCAAGTATCCGGGCGTCGAAGAGCTCAACGTCGCGGTGATGGGCTGCATCGTCAACGGCCCCGGCGAATCCAAGCACGCCAATATCGGCATCTCGCTGCCCGGCACCGGCGAAGCGCCGGCTGCGCCTGTGTTCGTCGACGGCAAGAAGTTCCGCACCCTGCGCGGTCCCGGCATCGCCGCCGACTTCAAGGCACTGGTGATCGAGTATATCGACCAGCGCTACGGCAACGGCGCCAAGCTGCCGGAGCAGGCCGGCGCCGAGGAGTAATTTCACTCCGCGCGTAACCCACACACGCGTGACCCATACTCAGTGTCGTCCCGGCGAAAGCCGGGACCCATAACCCCAGGCCGTGGTTATGGCGCGAGATGCGGGTTACCAGCCTTCGCAAAAACCCGACCCTGTGGTTATGGGTCCCGGATCTGCGCTCCGCTTCGCTACGCTTGTCCGGGACGACGGATATGCTTGCGGCGCGGATTGCGCTTCGCTTCATCCGGGCTACGATGGTCAGAACAAGAACCATCGGGAGAACGCCCATGAGCTCGCTGTCCGGCAAGCAAGGTCCGCGCTACCGCCACCTCGCCGACCAATCCGAGCCCTATGAGACCATCGGCGTCGAGAAGCTGACGCCGATCATCGGCGCGGAGATTTCCGGCGTCGATATCGGCAAGCTCGTGGGCGACGATGCGCGCTCCAACCGCCAGATGGACGAGATCCATCGCGCGCTCGCCGAAAACCTCGTCATCTTCTTCCGCGACCAGCACATCAGCCCCGACGAGCACCTCGCCTTCGGCCGCAAGTTCGGCGAGCTGCACGTGCACCCCGCCGCGCCCAATGAGGGCGATCCGGCGCTGATGAAGATCTACGCCGACAAGGATAGCCCGCGCGCCAATGGCGAGGGCTGGCACACCGACGTGTCCTGCGACCTCGAGCCGCCGATGGGCTCGATCCTCTACATCAAGCAATGCCCGCCGCGCGGCGGCGACACCTTGTTCGCCAACATGTACGCCGCCTATGAGGCGCTGTCGGACCGCATGAAGGCCTATCTCGACGGGCTGACCGCGCTGCATGACGGCGAGCAGACTTATCGTGGCCTGTACGCCAATTATGGCGTCGCCGACAAACGGGAATATCCCCGCGCCGAGCATCCGGTGGTCCGCACCCACCCGGTGACCGGCAAGAAATCGCTCTATGTCAATCGCGGCTTCACCCGCTTCATCGTCGGCATCCCGCGCGACGAAAGCGACGCCATGCTGGCTTATCTCTACCAGCACGCCGAGAACCCGCTGTTCCAGTGCCGCTTCCGCTGGACCGAGAACGCGATCGCGTTCTGGGACAACCGCTGCGCCCAGCATCGCGCGATGTGGGACTACTGGCCGCACACCCGCTCCGGCACCCGCGTCACCGTGAAGGGAGAGCGGCCGGTGTGAGGATTGCGTGGTGCGTAGGATGGGTAGAGCCAACGGGTCCGCGCAACGCGCGGCCCGATGATAAACTCCGCGAAACCCATCGTCTCATCGTGCGGCTCAAAAAGTTGATGGGTATCGCTTCGCTCCACCCATCCTACGAACTACGAACTGAAAAAAGCCATCGGGAGACCGCCCATGCTTCGCGCCGAAGACAACATATTCCTCACCGAATCCGGTGAGGGGACCGGCATGGGCGAATTGCTGCGGCGGTTCTGGATTCCGGTGCTGCTGTCGGAGGAGCTGCCGGAGCCGGACAGCGATCCGAAGAAGATCGTGGTGATGGGCGAGGAGCTGCTCGCCTTCCGCGACACCAGAGGCGTGGTCGGCGTCATCGACCAGTACTGCCCGCATCGTGGCGCCAATCTCTGGCTCGGCCGCAACGAGGAATGCGGCATCCGCTGCGTCTATCACGGCTGGAAGTTCGACACCGACGGCCGCTGCGTCGACATGCCGACGTCGTATCCCGACCTCAACGCAAAGGACCTGATCCGGATCAAGTCCTATCCGGTGCGCGAATGGGGCGACATGATCTGGGCCTATATGGGCCCGGCCGATGCGATGCCCGAACTGCCGGCGCTCGAGATGGCGCTGCTGCCGGCCTCGCACCGCTTCGTCACCAAGAAGTGGCAGGACTGCAACTGGGTGCAGGCGGTGGAAGGCTCGATCGACACCGCGCATTTCACCTTCGCGCATCTCTCCTTCGAGAAGGAGGAGAACGAGATCCTCGACATCAAGAAGCATTTCGTGAACCCGCTGACGCGGGTCGCGACCGATCACATGCGCTGGATCGCAGAGGATCCGCGCCCGGTGATCAAGATCAATCCGCATGAGGCGGGCCTCACGGTGGCCGGCGGACGGCTCGCCGGCAGCGACAATATCTACTGGCGCATCGCCCAGTTCCTGATGCCGTTCCACAGCTACGCGCCGAGCTCGATGCCGGGCGAGAACATGTTCGGCCAGACCTTCGTGCCGGTCACCGACACCAATTGCTGGATCTACACCTATGCGTGGAATCCGCACCGGCCGCTGACCGACGCCGAGCGCGAAGGCTACGCCAACGGCAACGGCGTGATGGCTGTGGTCGACGAGAACTACGTGCCGCTGCGCAACAAGGCAAACGACTATCTGATCGACCGCAAGCTGCAGCGGACCAAGAGCTACACCGGCATCAAGGGCGTTTCCGAACAGGACGCCGCGGTGCAGGACAGCCAGGGCCCGATCGCCGATCGCACCCGCGAGCATCTCGGCCCGACCGATCTCGGCATCATGCATTTCCGCAAGCTGGTGATGGAGGCGGCCCGCGCGCTGCAAAAGGGCGAGGCGCCGCCGCATGCTCAGCATCAGGACCGCTACACCGTGCGCTCCGGCGCCTGCGTCACCAGCAAGACCAAGGACCTCACCGCCGTGATGATCGAGCGGTTCGGCGATCCCGCCGGCTTCGTCGGCGGTCCCGGCCAGAACGCCGCGGCGGAATGATCTGTCGTCCCTGCGAAAGCAGGGACCTATAACCACCGACGCGAATTGTAGGAGCACGCTGTCGCTCCAACCTTCGCCAAACCGGCAACGGTGGTTATGGGTCCCGGGTCAAGCCCGGGACGACGTGTGGAGAAAGCGGCGCCTCACATTCAGTGTCGTCCCTGCGAAAGCAGGGACCCATAACCACGGTTGGAAATTGTTGGAATGGGCTGTGGCCGCAACCTGGTCGAATAACATCGATCGGTGGTTATGGGTCCCGGGTCGCGCTTCCGCCTTCGCACGTTGAGCTACGGCGGACGAGTCGCTTGCCCGAGACGACGTGGGATGGAGTTCGCTACAACGGAATCCTGCGATACTCGCGGTTGGCGAGGCTGGCCTCCTCGAGGTCGAGGTCGCGCTCGATGCGCCGCCTGGTCTCGTCGGTGATTTTGCCGTCGTGCAGCAGCATATGGATGAACTTGCGCTCGGAGGCGATCAGCTCCCGCGTCAGCTCGGTGCCGGTGGCGGAGACGTCGTGGGTGTCGGGATTGAGCGAGTCGGGCAGCTGGTTGATGCGGATCTCGTGCCGCGAGCGCAAGAGCTTGATCACCTCGTCGGAAAGCTCGCGGTCGTCGGTGATGGCATCGAGCGACTTCAGCGCGGCGTTCAGCGCCTCGCGCCGCGCCGCGATCTCCTGCTCGTGCTCGGCGATGTGCTCGCTGCGCCCGTCCTTGGCGAGGCCGAGCCAGCGCACCACCGGCGGCAAAGTGAGACCGAGCCCGACCAGCGTCACGAAGATCACGCCGAAGGCGACGAACAGGATCAGGTCGCGATACGGGAAGGCGTCCCCGTTCGGCAATGTCAGAGGCAGCGCCAGCGCCGCGGCGAGCGAGACGGCGCCGCGCACGCCGGTGAAGGCCACCACGAACACCGCCCGCCACGATGGCAGCGGATCGCGCTCGCTCACGCGCCGGCTGATCCAGCGCGGCAGATAGGTGCCGGGAAACACCCAGACGAAGCGCGCGACGATCACGATGACGGCGACCAGTACGGTGGCAGTAAGGATGTCGTGCAGCGGAAACGACTTCGACTTCTCGTACAGCGAGCGCATCTGGAAGCCGGTCAAGAGGAACAGCAGGCCCTCGATCAGATAGATGATCAGGTCCCAGAAGAAGATGCCCTGCAGGCGCGTCGCGGCCGAGATCAACAGCGGCCCGTTCCAGCTCATGTAGAGGCCGCAGGCGACGGTCGCGATCACGCCGCTGCCGCCGAAATGCTCCGGGATCCAGTAGGCGAGATAAGGCGTGATCAGCGACAGCGTGATCTCGACCTGCGGATCGCGGGCGCGGCGGCGGGCGCGCAGGCTGAGCCAGCCGACCGCGGTGCCGAACGCGATCTCGCCGGCGACGATGACGAGGAAGGTGCCGGTCGCCTTCGGCAGCGAGAACAGCCCGGTGGTGATCGCGGCGAGCGCGAAGCGGTAGAGGATCAGCGCGGTCGCGTCATTGGCGAGCCCTTCGCCCTCGAGCACCACCAGGATGCGCCGTGGCATGCCGAGCTTGCGGGCGATCGCCAGCGGCGCGACCACGTCCGGCGGCGCGACGATGGCGCCGAGCAGGAAGCCGATGCTCCAGGGCAGGCCGATCAGATAATGGGTCGCGGTTGCGACCATGAAGGCGGTGAAGATCACGCAGCCGACCGACAGCAGGATGATCGGCCGCAGGTTGGCCTTGAACTCGCGCCAGCTCATCGCGACGCTCGCCGAATAGATCAGCGGCGGCAGCACCACCAGCAGCACCAGCTCAGGCGGCAGTTCCAGCGACGGCATGCCCGGCACGAAGGCGAGCACGATGCCGACCAGCAGCAGCAGGATCGCGGGCGCGATATCGGTCCGCCGCGCCACCAGGGCGGTTCCCGCCAGCACGCCGAGCAAAGTGAGAAAAATCTGAAACTTGGCTTCCATAACGGGCTCAATTCGCCCGGAAACCACCGCCAGTCAATGCGGTCCGGCCGGAGCCGGACCGCGGGGGCGTGTCACAAAGCCGTCGCGCGCCGCGCCCGGTCGATCAATCCCTGAGGTCGTAGCGGTACGACTTCGAGACGATCTGCCAGCCGTCGGCGAGCTTCATCGCCACCATATAGTCGGTGAAATAGCGCGGCGGCAGCTGGCAGCGCACCTTGATGAAGGCGGTGTTGTCGTCGGAGCGGTCGATGGTGACGATAAAATCCTCGCGCGGCTTGCCTTCGGCCTTCGCCGAGGTGCGCTTGCGCACCAGGGCAAGCCAGTCCGGCACGGTCAGGACCTTCAGCTCGCCCTTCTCCACCCAGCGCAAATCGGCGCTCGGATGAAAGGCCTCGGCGAGCTTGTCGGCATTGCTCTCGTAGAGACCGTCGAAATAGGTTTGCACGACGCTTTCGACGCTGGATCGATCTTGGCTCATTGGTTGGTCCTCCCGGCAGGATTGGATCGGCTGGAGCGTTTTCGAGCGAAGCGGGTGCCCGTTCGTGTGAAGAAAACGCGTCAAAGCTCGAATCTGGAGCCCCCCGTTCCGATTCAATTTGAACGGAAAGGGCTTTAGGATTTAGCCATGAACCGCCGGATTGCGCCATGGCCGGCGACAAAATTCTGCGTGAGGGATGAGTTGTGACCGCATCTGCATATTCGAACGAACATATCCTGACCGGCGAATGCTTCTGCCGCGACGTGCGCTACGAGGTGGCCGACGCGTTTGCCTATGCGCTCAATTGTCACTGCTCGAACTGCCGGCGCACCACGGGATCGGCGTTCAAGCCGTTCGCGGGAATCGCGCGCGACAAATTCACCGTGGTCAGCGGCGCTGATGGGCTCCTGATCTATGGCGATGAGCTCACCCACGACGCGCATTGCGGCCGCTGCGGCTCGCTGCTCTATTCGCAGGTCCGCGGCGGCGCCTATGTCCATGTGGCGATGGGCACGCTGCGCGATGCGCCGGCGATCCGGCCGACCGCCCACATCTTCGTCGGCTCCAAGGCGCCGTGGTACGCGATATCGGACGATCTGCCGCAATATCAGCAGCACGTGACGCAAGGCGGGGAATAAATTCGCGCGACGTCATCGGCGTGCTGCTTGTACTCCTTGCCGACCGCCTTGCGGACGCCATCTCATCAGGCGGCGCGGCTAGATCGCGCTCGCGGCGATGTTCACCATCAGGGCGAGCAGCGCGGTGTTGAACACGAACGAGATGATGCCGTGCACGGTCGCGGTGCGGCGGATGATCTTGTCGGTGATGCCGACGTCGGAGACCTGCGCCGTCATGCCGATCACGAACGAGAAATAGACGAAGTCCCAGTAATCGGCGTCGACATGTTCCTCGCCGCTCGGAAACTGCAATCCGCCGGGCGTCTTGCCGCGATAATACTCATGGGCGTAGTGCAGCGCGAACGCGGTGTGCACCAAGGCCCATGACAGCGTGATGGTGACGATTGCCAGCGCCAGTCCGGCCGGGCTGCCCTTGGATGCACCGAGCTCGAACACGATAGCCGCAAGGCTCGCCAGCGCGCCGAACGCGGTCAGCAGCAGGATCAGGAAACGGCCATCGTCCTGCAGCATGGCGCTTCGCTTGATATGGGCGACGCCACAGCGCAGCATCATCACATAGGCGAGCACGAGATAGAGCGCTGTGAAGGCATCCCAGCCCGCGAGCAGGCGCGTGACGATGCGCGGTGCTCCCGGCACCAGCAGCGCAGCCAGGATGCCGAAAGCGATCGAGCCGAACGTGCGCGGCCGGCCCACGACGACGCGGACCGGCAGCGGCAGCTTGCGGAAGCGAACAAGGCGGTCGTCGATCTCCCTGTTCATGTCGCGCAGTGCCTTCGGCTAGAGCCTGATGAGATTAGGTTGAGCTGGAGCGGCGTCGAAAGTTCACCTCTCCCTTGGGAGAGGTCGATTTGCGCAGCAAATCGGGTGAGGGGTTACGGTCCATCGAGAGAGCAAAAGCCCTCACCCGGATTGCACTGGACGATGCTTCGCATCGCCAGGCGCAATCCGACCTCTCCCCAACGGGGAGAGGTGAACCGAGACCGCGCCAAGCCGATTCAACCAAGACTCATCCCGCTTTAGTTCTTGCGCTCGGCGACGAAGCGGGCGGCCGCGCGCAGCACGTCGCCGCGGTCGCCGAAAACCGACAGCGCGGCATCGGCGCGCGCCAGGAGATCGCGGACGCGCTGCTTGGCGCCGTCGATGCCGAGCTGGGTGACGAAGGTGGTCTTGCCCAGCGCGGCGTCAGCGCCGGCCGGCTTGCCGAGCGCGGCAGCATCGCCCTCGACGTCGAGCAAATCGTCGGCGATCTGGAAGGCTTCGCCGAGCGCTTTGCCGTAATCGTCGAGCGCCTGGTATTCCTTCTGCGAGGACTGGCCGAGGATCGCGCCGGCGATGCAGCCGAAGCGGAGCAGCGCGCCGGTCTTCATCTGCTGCACGCGCGCGACGTCGACCGGCTCGCGGTCGCCGAAGCGGCCTTCGCCGGCGAGGTCGAGGATCTGGCCGCCGGCCATGCCGCCGATGCCGGAGGCGCGCGCAAGCGCGCGGGTCAAGGCCAGGCGCACCTGGGCGTCCTTGTGGATCGCATCGCGGGTAATGATGTCGAAGGCAATCGTCAGCAGCGCGTCGCCAGCGAGGATCGCGGTGGCGTCGTCATAGGCCTTGTGCAGGGTCGGGCGGCCGCGGCGCAGATCGGAATTGTCCATCGCCGGCAGGTCGTCGTGGATCAGTGAGTAGCAGTGGATGCATTCGAGCGCGGCGCCGACCAGCAGGGCGGCTTCGCGCGGGATGCCGAACACCGCCGCGCTCTCGACCACGAGGAACGGCCGCAGCCGCTTGCCGCCGCCGAGGCTCGAATAGCGCATCGCCTCGATCAGCCGCTTCGGGCGCACGATCTCGTCGCTTTCGGTCGCGTCGGACAGCAGTTTCGCGAGCAGGGCTTCGGTATCCTCCGCGGTCTGGTCCAGCCGCTTGGAAAACTCTGCAGTACCGGTCGTCATTAAGAATTGCTCCAGATCGATTTTCGGCGGGACAATCGTTGATGGCATCGGCTTCGTCAATTCCTGCCCTGCGACGGAATGCGCCTTAAAAGTGCTGGAAAAACCGTGAATTATCCCGCAGACGTCGACGGCGCCGGCCGTGTTCTGGCGGGCGGGTCCCAAATCCTTCCTGGAATGGTCCTCCCCGGAAACCCCTGTTTTGCGCATCGTCCGAATTTTATTGCTGGTTTTGCTGGCCCTGCTGTTGCTGCCGTATCTGGTGGCGCCGTTCTACCGCACCGGCCATCCGGTTTCGGCGCTGATGGCGTGGCGGACCCTGCGAGGGGCTCCGGTCACGCGGCACTGGATCGATTTCGGCGCCATGTCGCCCTATCTGGTGCGGTCCGTGGTAGGCTCGGAGGATGCCCATTTCTGCAAGCATCGGGGCATCGATTGGGGCGCGCTGCGCGAGGTGCTCGACGACGCCGAGGATGGCGAGGTGGCCCGCGGCGGCTCGACCATCACCCAGCAGGTCGCCAAGAACCTGTTCCTGTGGTCCGGCCGCAGCGTTGTCCGCAAGGGGCTGGAACTGCCGCTGGCGCTCTGGATCGATCTCGTGCTGCCCAAGCAGCGGATCCTGGAAATCTACCTCAATATCGCGGAAATGGGCCCGTCCGGCCAGTTCGGCGCTGAGGCCGGCGCCCAATATGCTTTCGGCCGGTCGGCGGCGGGGCTGTCACCCCGTGAGGCCGCGCTTCTGGCGGCGATCCTGCCGAATCCGGTCAAGAGGAGCGCCCGGAGCCCGGGGCCGGGGGTCCGCAGGCTGTCTGCGACCTATATGGTCCGGGCCAACGCGGTGGAGCGCTGCTGGCGCGAAAATCGCGGCTCCTGAGGGCCATTTCGGGCGCTTTTTGCTGGCCCGGACCCTAGCTTTACGCGATGCCTTCCTCTATAAGCGCGGCCTTACCGGCATCGCAGCTTGCGCTTCGAAGCGCTGAGCCGTCCGCATTTCGGACGATGCCTCCGCAACACCCCTAGAGGACACCGTCATGGCCGTTCCCAGAAGAAAAACCTCGCCGTCGCGCCGTGGCATGCGCCGTTCGGCCGATGCGATCAAGACCCCGACCTATGTCGAGGACAAGGACTCCGGCGAACTGCGCCGTCCGCACCACCTCGACCTGAAGACCGGTATGTACAAGGGCCGCCAGGTCCTGAAGGCCAAGAAAGAGTCCTGATCGGACATTCGGCCTACGCGCCGCAGCCATGCGGCGCGGCGCCTGAATTCGGTCAACGAGTGCGGCCAAGACGGGCGCGTCCGCGGCGAGGCCAATGAGCATCGCCGCATTGCTGGTTCTCCCTGAATAAGGCGCAAGCCCCGATGGTCGGTTTTCCGCTGCTGCTCGTTCCGCTCGCGGTCTACAACATCATCGCTTTCCTGATGCCCGGCGTGTCCTTCACGGACCCGCTGATCAGGCTGACATTGCTGTCGGGCGAGCAGTGGCAGATCACGCTCAGCGACATGCTGCTCGCGGCCGCCGTGCTGCTGTTGCTGCTCGAGGTCATCAAGGGCGCGCGCCCTGGCGCGAAATATCTCACCGACCATCTGCTGTCGCTGATCGTGTTCGGCGCCGCCGCCGCCGAATTCGTGCTCTGGCCGAAATTCGGCAACTCGACCTATGGCCTGCTCACGCTGCTGGCGCTGGTCGATTTCATTTCCGGAATTGCGCTGCGCACCCGCCGCCGTGCGGTGGTCGCGCCTGCGGCACCAAGCGCCAGCAGGCCGCAGCCCGAGGCGCCGCCGGCAGAGGCGCCCGCGCCGCGTTCCGAGCCCGCGCCCGTCGCCGCGCCGGCGCCTGCTGCTCCGCCGCCAGCCGCGCCCGTTCCGCCAGCGACGTCGGTTGCGGAATCCGTGCTGCTCGATCAGTCCGCGCCGAAGCCGACCGTCGCCTCACCGGACTTGCAGCCGGGCGGTCATCCACCGTCGGACGCGCCACAGCGCTGAGTGTTTTCGAGGCCGATCATGAGCGCAGAAACGCCTCTTCCGATCGCCGACTCAACGACAACTCAATCCATATTTGACTGGCTCGAACGGTTCGCCGCCTGCGTCAGGGCGGTCGACTATGCTGCCGCGCGTCCGTTCTGGCATTCGGACATCATCTCGTTCGGCACCTACCAGGAACTCATCCACGGCCGCGCGCGCTGGACCGAGATGCAATGGGACAATGTCTGGCCCCGCACCGCGGATTTCGCCTTCGATCTCGCGCATACGGCGGTGCTGATCAGCGCCGACGGCGGCATGGCGACGGTGATCACGCCCTGGACGAGCACCGGCTTCCATGCGGACGGCAGCCGCTTTGATCGGCCGGGGCGAGCGACGATCATTCTCGCGCGTCAGGCCGACGGGCGCTGGCTGGGCATCCATTCCCACATGTCGCTGCAACGCGGCGTGCCGCAGGACAGTCACGGCAATCGGCCCGTCAAGGCCCGCTGATCACCTGCTGCCTGGACGCCAGTTCCGGCGTCCGGTCTTTCTAGATGATTTGCTAGATGATTTGCCGGGTCCGCCGCGCCACGCTGCGGCGTTCGTCGACATGCGGGCCGTAGGCGCTCTGCGCGTCGGCCAATGACCCACGCCGCTGCCCGCGCGTCTGCGGTTCGTGTGCGGCGGTTGCGATCAGATGAGCCACAAACGACGGATCGGCATGCGGCAGCGGGATCTTGGGCGCCCAATGGGTGGTCGTGGCCAGCGGCACCAGCGCCGTGCCGGCCGCAGCAGGATCGCCGGTGCACTCACCGTCGAGGATTTCCGATTGATCGATATCCGGCATCGTCTGCGACCCGTTGGAGCGTCATAGTTTGGGACGTTGCGTCCCTCCGCAACACCCCTGTGGCAAGGGTCATGCCCGCCGTCCCCAGTTCGTTCCCGGACAGTCGAAAACGTGGTTTCCAGATTATTTATCAACTTCACCTAGCGTTGGATTCGCCGGAACCACTATCTTGAGAGCGTGTAGAATCACCGGGCGCCGTCCCAAATCGAGACATGTTCGATGCCCCCTGTCCCGCCAGCTGCCAGCATCCTCGCCTCGCTCGGCCAAGCGACATTCGCCTGGGACCTGGCGACCGATGCGATTGCCTGGAGCGACAATGTGGCGGCGGTCTTCCCGGATATCCCGGTCGCGGCGCTTGCGAGCGGTGCCGAGCTTGCAAAGTTGATCGAGCCATCGCGCTCGGTGCGATCCGATGCGCTCGGCGCGCCGGCGCCGGTGCGCGGCGGGGAGGGCGTTCCCTACCGGATCGAATATGGCGTGCGGGCCGTCACCTCGGCGCCCGTGATCTGGATCGAGGAGACCGGCTGCTGGTTTGCCGGCGCCGACGGCAGGCCAGCGCGCGTGCAGGGCGTCGTCCGCATCAACAATGAACGGCATGCCCGCGACGAGCAGCTGCTCAAGCTGTCGCGGCACGATCCGCTGACCAATGAGCTCAACCGCACCCATCTGATCGCCTCGCTCGCCGAGGCGATGGAGGAGTGCGCGCGCTTCCGCAGCTCCTGCGCCTTCATGCTGATCGGCATCGATCACCTCGCGCGCGTCAACGATGCCTTCGGCTTCGATGTCGCCGACGCCGTCATCGCCGAGGTCGCGAAGCGGATTCGTGCGCGGCTGCGCAGCGGCGACATGCTCGGTCGCTTCTCCGGCAACAAGTTCGGCCTGATCCTGCGCAACTGCACTGTCGACGACACCAATGTCGCGGCCGAGCGCTTCCTCGCCGCGGTGCGCGACGAGGTGGTGCCGACCAAGTCCGGCCCGGTGTCGGTAACGGTCTCGATCGGCGCCGTCACCATTCCGCGCCATGCGAGGTCGGCGGAGGAGGCGGTCAATCGCGCCCAGGAGACGCTGGAGACCGCCAAGAGCCGCCGCGCCGGATCGTTCGCGCTGTGGAAGCCGAATGTCGAGCGCGACGCCCAGCGCCGCGTCAACATCCGCGTCACCGACGAGATCGTCACCGCGCTGAACGAGCGCCGCATCGTGATCGGCTTCGAGCCCGTGGTCGATGCGCGCTTGCGGCAGCCCGCGTTCTACGAGTGCCTGGTCCGCATGGAGCAGGACGACGGCCGCGCGTTGCTCGCGCCCGATATCGTGCCGGTCGCCGAGCGGCTCGGCCTGATCCGGCTGGTCGATCATCGCGTGCTGGAGCTCGCCATCGCCGAGCTCGCCGCCGCTCCCGGCGTACAGCTCAGCCTCAACATCTCGCCCGACACCACGATGGATCCGGACTGGTGGGCCACCATCGAATCCTTGATGCGCGCGCATCCCGGCGTCGGCGAGCGGCTGATCGTCGAGATCACCGAAACGGTCGCGATCCAGGATATCGACGACGTGCGTGGCTTTGTCACGCGCCTGAAGAACTTCGGCAGCCGGATCGCGATCGACGATTTCGGCGCCGGCTACACTTCATTCCGCAATTTGCGCAAGCTCGGCGTCGACATCGTGAAGATCGACGGCGCCTTCGTGCAGAACATCGTGCGTTCGGCCGACGACCGCGCCTTCGTGCAGACGCTGATCGATCTCGCGCGCCGCCTCGAGATCAAGACAGTCGCCGAATGGGTGCAGGACGAGGAAGCCGCCGTGATGCTGCGCGAATGGGGCTGCGACTTCATCCAGGGCCGCCTGATCGGCCTCGCCTCGCCGGACCGCCCGTGGAATGCGCCGGCGGAGAAGCCTGTGCCCGCCACGGGCTAGTTCACAGTCGCCGGCCAAATTAACGGTGTCGTCCCGGCCTAGTGCGCAATTGCGCACGGGGGCCGGGACCCATACGCCGCGGCTTCTCGATGAAGCGATCTGGTAGACGCTTGCTTCAAACAACCGACATTTGTGGTTATGGGCCCCGGCTCCCGTGCGCAATTGCGCACTAGGCCGGGGCGACGTTGTATTAGGTGCGCGCAGCAAAGCCCTGCTCGCCCTTCTTCGGCTGACCGCCACGCTCGCTCCTGGCCTTTTCGTCAGCTCTCGCCGCCGGCGAAGATGTCCTTGCGGATCACCGCGTGGACGCCCCAATTGCCGTCGACCACCTGGGTGACGCCGAAGTCGACGCCGAGCGAGATCAGCGAGATGGCCTCGTCCTCGGTCAGCTTCTTCGTCGTCATCAGGAATTTGCGCATCTTGCGGAAGGCATCGCGCAAGGCAAGGTCGACCGAGGACTTCTTGTAGATCTCGGTCTGCGCGCTGGAGCCGAGCTCGCTGAGGTAGTTGGCATAGCTGAAGCCGTGCACCAGCCATTCGTCCTGGGTCTCCAGCATCGGGTAGTCGAGCGCTTCCAGCGCAGTGCCGGCGAGGTCGGCTTTCTTGTGCAGGATGATCTGGAAGGTGCCGTTGAGCGAGCATTCGATCGCCGTGCCGCACAGTTCGGAATCGCCCTGCGAGGCGTGGGAGTCGCCGACCGACAGCAGTCCGCCCTCGACCGCCACCGGGTAATACATCGTGGCGCCCTTGCCGATGCGCCAATTGTCGATGTTGCCGCCGGTATAGCTCGGCGGGATCGAATCGACGAACTCGGCCTCTTTCGGCGCGAGCCCGATCACGCCGAAATGCGGACGCACCGGGATACGCACGTTCTTCAGGATGCCGTGGTTCTCCTTGACCGTCGAATGATCGACCGGGACGCCGGGATAGTCGATGGTCTTGTGCACCACGCCGGACGGATCGGTCTGCGGCGTCCAGATGAAGTTATAGACGGCGCGCGCCCAGTTGCGCTCACCGGTCGCGTCGACCTCGTAGATGGTGACCACCTCGCGTGGCTTCGGCTCGGTGAGCAGATCCTTGTAGTGGAAGCCCCACGATGCCGCGGCGTTGCTGCCGAATGCCTTGCCGGAATATTTTGGATTGGCGCAGGGCCGCGGCGCGACGTCGATGATGCGCAGCTCGAGCACATCGCCTTCCTCGGCGCCGCGCACGAACACCGGCCCGGTGCAGATATGCACGCCGAGGCCCTCGCCGGCGCCGCGTCCGTACAGCGAGGCATCCATCGGGCCGGCGCCGCGCCGGTTCACGCCCTTCTTCTCCTTGGTCCAGAGATAGACGCTCTCGACGCCGGGATCGCCCTTCACCATGCGCTCGGCATCGTCATTGGCGTGATGCGTCAGCGCCTCGATGGTGATGAAGTCGCCGGAATTGATCTCGACGCGCGGCTTCAGCGACTTGCTGAAATAGCCCCAATGCACGGTGTCGGCATTCGCCGGCAGATGGTGATAGGCGCGCTGAGCCGGCTGATGCTTCTCGGCGGCGGCCGCCATTTTCGGCGTCACCAGCGAGATGCCGCCGGCGGTCATTGCCGCGGCGCCGCCCGCCGCGGCGAAGCTCGAGCGCAGGAACGAACGGCGTTCCCGGTCGAGCGTCTCCTTGAACTGGCGATGATGCAATTCGAAGTCCGGGCAGTTCTTGTCGTCACCTGCGCACATCTTGAGCTCCTCCTTGGATCGAAAGTGCGGATGAGAGTGCATGGCGCCGCGCCGCTCCGACATGACCGGGCGCGCCCAATAATTTGTCGGCGCGCTTGCTGTCGTCGCGGCGCAAAGGCCTGTGCAGCAGCGTGCGAGGCATCTGCGGCGGCCGCCTTCGCATCGCGGCATGGCCGGAGCGGTCAAGAATTTGGGCGCATTCGATCAAGTTGCACTGCGTTCGCCGCTGATAGCGCTGCCACGCGAAGGCGGCCGCTTCCGCGCGTTGCACGCAGGGTGGGCAACATGTGCCGTCGCAGCACGCTTGCCGCCTGCCTGCAATCGGTGCAGGCTGCGTTCACGGCTCTGTGAGTGGAAGGCCGCGGTGCTGCGGCCTGGAGGGGTGATGGTCGCGACGACCTATCGGGTTTCGGTCGATGCGATCCCGCGGCAAAACCGGCGGGAGGTCTGGCGCGAGGCGCTGGCCGGTTTGCAGCTCGATTGCGAATTGCCGGAGGCCGGCCAATTCCAGTTCGGCGAATTGACCGCGAAGCGCTCGACCAGCGGCGGCCAGCTCGCGCTGCTGCGTTCCACCGAGCAGCAGATCGTCTGCAGCGGTCATGCGGCCTCGCCGGGAATGCCGGCGCGGGTCGCCATCATCTTCCACGGCTACGGCCGCGGCAGCATCGCGTCCGGCCAACGCAGCTGCGAGTTTGCCGACAACGACGTCTCGGTGTGCGACCTGCAATCGCCGTGGCGGATGACCTTGCGCGAGGATTTCGAGATCCTGTTGCTCGAACTGCCGCGTGAGCGGCTGCTCGGCCGGCTCGGGCATAATCGCTTGCGTTTGCCGGCGGTGCTCGGCGCGACGATCGCCGCTGCGTCCGTGCGTCCGGTGATGCGGACCCTGGGCGGCAATTTCGCGATCCTGGACAAGGCCGATCTCGCCACCGCCGAGGTCGCGGTCACCGAACTCGTCGCCGGCGCGCTGCTCGGCGAGACGCGGCTCGATGCCGAAGCAATGACGCAGGTCCAGGCCGGCCATCTGCGCCGGGTCGATGCCGCGATCGAGGCCCAGCTCGGCAATGCCGGCCTGACCATCGCCGACATCGCGCGGCAGGAAGGGTTGTCGCAACGCTATCTGCAACGGCTGTTCGAGCGGCAGAACACGACGTTCTCGGCTTATGTGCGCGAGCGGCGGCTGGAGCGCTGCTGCAACGACCTGATCGATCCGAACTATGCCGACCAGCGCATCGCCGAAATCAGCTACCGCTGGGGCTTCACCGATCAGGCGCATTTCAGCCGGATGTTTAGCGCGACCTACGGCACCTCGCCGCGCGACTTCCGCAAGGCGGTGCCGCGCGATGTGGAGGGCGAGCGCACGCGCGGCCGGCCGCGGCTGGCGCGTGGCACCGCAACGGTACTGCGGCTCGCACCAAGCCCGGTGGCGCGCGAGACGGTTGCGCCGCTGGAGCCGATCGTACCGGTTGCACCGCCGGCGGCTGTGCCGGAAGGGCGGGGCGCCCCGCATCACCATCTCAAGGTGTCCAGGGAGACCGCGCATTGGGGCTATCTCAGCCGCGCCATCCCGCCTGTCATGAGCGTGCAGTCGGGCGCGGTGGTGACAATCGAGACGCTGACCCAGCACGCCTTCGATGATTATGAGCGCATGATCAAGGGCGATCCCGGCGCGGAGAGCGTGTTTCGCTGGACCGCCGAGGGCAAGTCGGTCGAACGGCGCGGCGCCGGTCCGATGGACGGTTCGATCTTCGGCCGCGGCGCCGGCGAAGGGTTCGGCGTGCACATCTGCACCGGGCCGATCTATGTCTGCGGTGCGGAGCCGGGCGATGTGCTCGAGGTGCAGATCCTCGATATCTGGCCGCGGCCATCAGCCAATCCGGCCTACGCCGGCAAGTCGTTCGGCAGCAATGCCGCGGCCTGGTGGGGATTTCAGTACAACGATCTGATCGATCCGCCGGCCAAGCGCGAGACCATCACGATCTTCGAGACCGATGCAGAGGCCGAGTGGGCCCGCGCCGTCTATTCCTACCGCTGGACGCCGCAGACCGATCCGTTCGGCGTGCGCCACGAGACGATGGATTATCCCGGCGTACCGGTCGATCACGCCACCGTCGAGAAGCAGCCCGGCGTGCTCGCCGGCGTGCGGATTCCGGCGCGGCTGCATTTCGGCTTCATGGCGGTGGCGCCGCGCGAGTCCGACATCATCGATTCGATTCCGCCCGGCTATTTCGGCGGCAATGTCGACAATTGGCGCGCCACCAAGGGCACCACGCTCTATCTGCCGGTCGCAGTACCAGGCGCGCTGTTCTCGATCGGCGATCCGCATTTCGCGCAAGGCGATGGTGAGGTCAACGGCACCGCGCTCGAGCTTTCGCTCACCGGCCAGTTTCGCTTCATCCTGCACAAGAGCGGCAAGGCGACCAAGCCGCATGTCGAAGGGCTGGCGCACCCGCTTTTGGAAACGCCGGAGGAGTGGATCCTGCACGGCTTCAGCTACGGCAACTATCTGCGCGAGCTCGGGCGCAATGCGCAGTCGGAAATCTACCAGCGCTCGTCGGTCGATCTGGCGCTGCGCAACGCGTTCCGCGTGACGCGCAAATTCCTGATGGAGTGTTATCGCCTCAGCGAGGATGAGGCGCTGGCGCTGATCTCGCTCGGCGTCGATTTCGGCGTCACGCAGGTTGCCGACGGCAATTGGGGCGTGCATGCGATCGTCCGCAAGAGCATGCTCCCCGGGGCAAGCGGCGCCTGACGCCGGCCGGAGTTGCCGCCGTCAGGATTTCGCGAAACGATAGCGGCCGGTGCATCCGGCCGATCGGCGAAGCGACCTACTCGTCCTTCTTCGTCGGCTGCGACATGCGCTCGAGGCGTTCCTGCATGTCCTTCATCTGGCGGCGAAGATCGTCGATGTTGCCGTCATCGGGCGTGGGCTCCGGCACCTTTTCGGCCTCGCCGCCACCGCGTTGCGGCGCAAACGGCTTGAACATCGAGAAGGTCTGCTGGAACAGCTCCATGTTGCGGCGGACCTGTTCTTCCAGCGGCGCAAACGGCGTGCCGCTCAGCGCGCCCGCGATCTGCTTGCGGAATTTTTCCTGTTCCTTGGTCAGCGTCTCGATCGACTGTTCGAGATACTTTGGCACCACCATCTGCATGCTGTCGCCGTAGAACCGGATCAGCTGGCGCAGGAAGGTGGTCGGCAGCAGATTCTGCCCGGCCTTGTTTTCCTGCTCGAAGATGATTTGCGCGAGCACGGAGCGGGTGATGTCGTCGCCGGTCTTGGCGTCATAGACGAGGAAATCCTCGCCTTCCTTCACCATCGCCGCGAGATCCTCGAGCGTCACGTAGGTGCTCGTCCCGGTATTATAGAGCCGCCGGTTCGCGTATTTCTTGATCGTGGTCGGTTGTTCAGATTTTGCCATGGGCTCTCACTTCAACACCGAAGAACCTGGAACCCTACGGCATCGCCGCAGGGCAAAATGCAACGCATCGCAGCAAAGGTAAGCATTTTCAAAGCGGTTCGGCTACAGTTTTGTGCTGTGCGGTTAATTCCAAAGCATAGGATTTGCTCAGGAAAGTGCCAAGGGCGTCATTTTGAGTGCGTCGCGGCGCGATTTGCCCGACAGTGCGATTGACATGTCTCAACGAGGTTTACAGGATAGCCATCAAGAGACAGGCCCGCCAAATCGGCCGCCCGCCGTCGAGAAACCCAGCTACAACCCATAGGAGATGTCCATGTCAGACGATGTCGTCATCGTCAGCGCCGCCCGCACCCCCGTCGGTAGCTTCAACGGCGCTTTCGCCACCACCCCGGCCCATGACCTCGGCGCGATCGCCATCAAGGCGGCGCTGGAGCGTGCCGGCGTCGAGGGCGGTCAGGTCTCCGAAGTCATCATGGGCCAGATCCTCACCGCCGCGCAGGGCCAGAACCCGGCGCGCCAGGCCTCGATCGCGGCCGGCATCCCGGTGGAAAGCCCGGCCTGGGGCGTCAACCAGCTCTGCGGCTCCGGCCTGCGCACGGTGGCGCTCGGCTACCAGGCGCTGCTCAACGGCGATTCCTCGATCGTCGTCGCCGGCGGCCAGGAATCCATGAGCATGGCCCCGCACGCCCAATATCTGCGCGGCGGCGTCAAGATGGGCGGCCTCGAGCTGATCGACACCATGATCAAGGACGGGCTGTGGGATGCCTTCAACGGCTACCACATGGGCAACACCGCCGAGAACGTCGCCAAGCAGTACCAGATCACCCGGTCGCAGCAGGACGAGTTCGCGGTCGCTTCGCAGAACAAGGCCGAGGCGGCGCAGAAGGCCGGCAAGTTCAAGGACGAGATCGTCCCGGTCACCATCAAGTCCCGCAAGGGCGATATCGTGGTCGATGCCGACGAGTATCCGCGCCACGGCGCCACGCTCGACGCGATGGCCAAGCTCCGCGCGGCCTTCGAGAAGGACGGCACCGTGACCGCGGGCAACGCCTCGGGCATCAATGACGGCGCCGCCGCCGTCGTGCTGATGACCGCCAAGGAAGCCGCCAAGCAGGGCAAGAAGGTGCTGGCCCGCATCGTGTCGTGGGGCCAGGCCGGCGTCGACCCCAAGATCATGGGCACCGGTCCGATCCCCGCCTCGCGCGCCGCGCTGAAGAGGGCCGGCTGGAACATCGCCGACCTCGACCTGATCGAGGCCAACGAGGCGTTCGCGGCGCAGGCCTGCGCGGTGAACAAGGACCTCGGCTGGGATCCGGCCAAGGTCAACGTCAATGGCGGCGCGATCGCGATCGGCCATCCGGTCGGCGCGTCGGGTGCGCGCGTGCTGGTGACGCTGCTGCACGAGATGCAGAAGCGCGATGCCAAAAAAGGCCTCGCGACGCTGTGCATCGGCGGCGGCATGGGTATCGCTATGTGCGTTGCACGCGACTGAACAAAAGGCAGCGAGGCCGGTTAGGTGATGAAAAGATCATCTGTCAACCGCGAAGCGAGCTGATAAATAAGATGCCCGGCTTTGCGCCGGGCATTTTTGTTTCGAGGGGTTGTGAGTGCGTAGGCCGGAGTTATCCGGTTATAAAAGACGGCCAAGGAGGAAACGGACATGGCACGTGTTGCATTGGTGACGGGCGGAACGCGCGGTATTGGAGCTGCGATCAGCAAGGCGCTGAAAGCGGCGGGCTACGAGGTGGCGGCGAGCTACGCCGGCAATGACGCCGCGGCGGAGAAGTTCAAGGCGGAGAGCGGGATTCCGGTCTACAAGTGGGACGTCGCATCGTTCGACGCCTGCGCGGCCGGCGTCAAGCAGGTCGAGGCCGATCTCGGCCCGGTCGACGTGCTCGTCAACAATGCCGGCATCACCAAGGACACCGCGTTCCACAAGATGACGGTCGAGCAGTGGAATGCCGTGATCAATACCAACCTCGGCTCGCTGTTCAACATGACGCGCCAGGTGATCGAGGGCATGCGCGCCCGCAAGTTCGGCCGCGTCATCTCGATCTCCTCCATCAACGGCCAGAAGGGCCAGTTCGGCCAGGTCAACTACTCGGCGGCCAAGGCCGGCGACATCGGCTTCACCAAGGCGCTGGCGCTGGAGAACGCCAAGGGCGGCATCACCGTGAACGTGATCTGCCCTGGCTATATCAACACCGAGATGGTGCAGGCGGTGCCGAAGGATGTGCTCGAGAAGAACGTGATCCCGCAGATTCCGGTCGCCCGGCTCGGCGAACCCGAAGAGATCGCGCGGGCGGTCGTGTTCCTCGCCGCCGACGATGCCGGTTTCATCACCGGCTCGACGCTGACCGTGAACGGCGGCCAGTATCACGCCTGACGCGAGAAGCGTCGTCGCGTCGCAGGCGCGCACAATCGACCAGCGAATGCCCGGCCTTGTGCCGGGCATTTTCGTCTTTACAACGCGCCACACGCGAAGGAAGACGTGGCCGGCCGGGACATCGGCGAGCGGCTTCAGACCGCCATCCTTTGGACAGCCATGCCCGGCCACGACGGATTGATTTGAGATGACGACCCGAACTGCCACCCTTGTCGGACTGACCGCCATCCTGATGTGGTCGCTGCTGTCGGTCATGACGGTCGCGACCGGGGCTATCCCGGCGTTCCAGCTCGCGGCCATGACGTTTGCGATCGGCGCCGCGGTGGCGTTCGCGAGCTTCCTGTTGCGTCCATCAGCCTTCGGCGCATTGAAGCAACCGCTGGTCGCCTGGGTCGTCGGCGTCGGCGGGCTGTTCGGCTATCACGCGCTGTATTTCCTGGCGCTGCGCTTCGCCCCGCCGGCCGAGGCCGGCCTGCTCAATTACCTCTGGCCGCTGCTGATCGTGCTGTTCTCGTCGCTGCTGCCGGGCGAGCGGCTTGCGGTGCATCACATCGCAGGCGCGCTGCTTGGGCTCGTCGGCACCGTGCTGCTGTTCGCCGGCAACACCGGCGCCTTCACACAAGAGCAGATTCCAGGCTTCGCGGCCGCCTTCGTCGCGGCGTTCGTCTGGGCGTCCTATTCGGTGATGTCGCGCCGGCTCAAGGCGGTGCCGACCGATGCCGTGGCCGGCTTCTGCCTCGCGACCGCCGTGCTTGCCGCGCTGGTGCACATGATGGTGGAGACGACGGTGTGGCCCGCGACGCCGCTGCAATGGCTGGCCGTCATCGCGCTCGGCATCGGTCCGGTGGGAGCTGCGTTCTTCGCCTGGGACATCGGCATGAAGCGCGGTGACATCCGCGTGCTCGGTGCCGCATCCTACGCTACGCCGCTGCTCTCGACCGCGTTCCTGATCGCAGCGGGCTTCGCCAAGCCCAGCGCCAACATCGCGATCGCCGCGATCCTGATCGCCGGCGGCGGGTTGATCGCGGCCAAGGACATGGTGTGGAGGAGGAAAGCGTAGGATGGGTAGAGCGAAGCGAAACCCATCAACTCCTATCCACGCGGCAAGATGATGGGTTTCGCTACGCTCTACCCATCCTACGAAGAGGGTTGTTGCTACTGTTTCACCGTCACCCTGAGGAGGCCGCGACGCGGCCGTCTCGAAGGGTCGACGGCCCCGTCTGTGGCCGATTCATCCTTCGAGGCTCGCCCAGCGGCGCAATTGCGCCGCAAGGCTCGCACCTCCAGCGACAAAGGCGAAGCCTTTGCGCGGGGATGACGGAAAAAAGCTCCTACGAAGCCGGCTCCCAGCCCTTCGGCGCTAGCTCGAATTTCGCGAACTCGAATCCCGGCGCGACGGTGCAGCCGACCAGCGTCCAGTCGCCGCTGCTTTCGGCGGCCTGCCATGCATTCGCCGGCACGATTGCCTGTGGCTGCTCGCCGCGCGCCACATCCGGCCCGAGCGTGATCGAATGTGGGGCGCCGTCCTGCGCGATCCGCAATGTCAGCGGCGCGCCGGCGTAATAGTGCCACATCTCGACCGCGTCGATGCGGTGCCAATGCGAACGCTCGCCGCGCGCCAGCAGGAAATAGATCGCGGTCGAATGCGCGCGGCCATTGGCGTCGCAGCGCGCGTCGCGAAACGTCTCGCGATAATGTCCGCCTTCGGGATGCGGCTGCAGCGCAAGCCGCGCGATGATGTCGGCCGCCGAGAGGTCTGCCATCACGACTTGTTCTTGCGCTCGCGGAGTTCGCCGAACACCAGCGCCGGGTCGGCGCCCTTCATGTGCAGCTTGGCCGCCACCGCCGGCTCGTCGGCGCGCAGAAACACGTTGGCCTTCTTCTCGTCGCCGAGCAGCACGGGGATCGTCGGCTTGTTCTCGGCGCGCAGTTTTGTGACCTCCGCTGCGCGCGCCTGCAGGGCCGGATTGTCGGGCTCGATGGTGAGCGCGAACTTCACGTTGGAGGCGGTGTATTCATGGCCGCAGTAGAGACGGAAATCGTCCGGCAGCGAGCGCAGTTTCAAAAGCGAATCCCACATCATGGGGTAGGTGCCTTCGAACACCCGGCCGCAGCCGATCGAGAACAGCGTGTCGGCGGCGAACACCGCCTTCTCGCCATCGAACACATAGGAGATATGGTCGAGCGTATGGCCGGGAGTTTCGACCACACGGGCCAAGAGGCTGCCGACCTTGATGACATCGGCATTGGCGGCGCGCAGATCGACATTGGCGATCTTGGCCGACTGGTCGTGCGGGGCGACGACGCGGCAGCCGTATTTCTGCTTCAGCTCGGCGACGCCGCCGACATGGTCGCCATGGTGATGGGTGATCAGGATATCGGTCAGCGTCCAGCCCTCGCGCTCCAGCGCCTTGATGATCGGGCCGGCCTCCGGCGCGTCGATCGACGCGGTCGCCTTGGTCGCGGGATCGTGGATCAAATACCCGAAATTGTCGGTGAGGCAGCTGAAGGTGCGAATTTCGGCGGTCATGATATCTCCACGAACAAACGGGACGGACATTTTGGAGCATGATGTATTCGAAAAGGCCGGTATCGACTTTCCCGGATCATGCTTTTAACGCGCCCAATATAGGGGCGAAATATGGCGTTAACGCTCCGGCGGCAATGCAATTTTCGGCGCACCCGGGCAGCAGGGGGCGTGTTAGGCTAAACACCATGGACGTCATCGACCTGCGCGACTTCTATTCGCAGCGCCTCGGCATCGTGGCGCGGCAGCTGATCAACCGGGGTATCCGCGCGCGGTGGCCGAACGCGGAAGGCCAGCGCGTGCTCGGCCTCGGCTATCCGACCCCCTATCTCGGCCTGTTCCGTGAGTCCTGCGAGCGCTGCATTGCCTTCATGCCGGCGGCCCAGGGCGTGCTGAAATGGCCGACCGGCCGGCCGGCGCTGGCCACTCTGATCGACGAATTCTCGATGCCGCTGCCGGATGCCGCGGTCGACCGCGTGCTGCTGGTGCACGCGCTGGAGATGTCCGATGATCCGGAGCGGCTGCTGCGCGAGGTGTGGCGGGTGCTGTCGCCGTCGGGGCGGCTGATCGCGATCATCCCGAATCGCCGCGGCGTCTGGACGCGCACCGACGCCACGCCGTTCGGCCATGGCCGACCCTATTCGCGGGCGCAGATCACGCAGCTGTTGCGGCAGACCTGGTTCACGCCGTCGTCATGGGGCGAGGCGTTGTTCATGCCGCCGGTGCAGGGCAGCTGGTTCCTGCGCTCGGCGATGGCGTGGGAGCGGGTCGGCGCGGCGCTGTCGATGCCGTTCGCCGGCGTGCATATCGTGGAGGCGACCAAGCAGGTCTATCGCGCGATCCCCGCGCGCCGCGAGCGCACACAGCTGATCCCGTCATTGCGTCCGGTGCTGGTGCCGTCCTCGACGGCGACGCGCAAATCGACTCACGCAGAGTCGTGACGCGGACAATTCACCCTCCCTGTGAAGGGAGGGTGACAGATTCTCACGATTACTCGTTGCCCGGATTGAAGTCGTCGCTCGGCGCGGGCTGCGTCGCCATGTCCGGGCGCGGGCTGTGCGGACGGCGGCGGCGGCGCGGAAAGCGCTCGCTCCGTTCGCCGCGTTCTGCGCCGCCATTGCCTTCATAGGTGCCATTCACCTGCGGCTGCGCGCCGCCGGTGATGAACGAGGGCAGGCGATCGACGCCACCGGCATCGGCCATCGCGGGCTGCGGCTGGTTCTGCGGCTGCGGCTGATATTGCGGCTGCGGACGATGCTCGCGCTCGCGGTGCTCACGCGGCTGCTGGTCACGCTCGCGATGCTCGCGCGGCTGCTGCTGCTCGCGCTGGTACGGCTGCTGGCCGTTGTCGCGCATGAAAGGTTGCTGCTGCTGCGGCACGAAGCCCGGCTCCTGGCCGAAGCTCGAATAGCCGTCGCTGTCGTCGTCGCCGTCTTCGGTCGGGGTGACCTCGGCGTCGGGGCGCGGCGGCTGCTGATTCTGCCGGAACTGCTCCTGCGCGGCCGCGATGATCCGGTAGTAGTGCTCAGCATGCTGGTAGTAGTTCTCAGCTGCCACCGGATCGCCGGAGGAGCGCGCATCGCGCGCAAGCTGAACGTATTTCTCGGCCACGTGGGAGGCCGTGCCGCGGATCTTGATGTCGGGTCCGTTCGATTCGTACACCCGTGTCAGGGGATTCTGGCCGCGCCGGTTATTGTTGTTGTTATTGTTGTTGTTATTCCGGTTGCGCATCCGCTTGTTGTTCTGACCGTTTCTCATCTGTCGCCTTTTATTCCAGCCCTGAAGTGATTGCAGTCCACAGTCCGATTTCTCAGCAGTCCGATTTCTCAGAAGTCCGATTCCCAGAGTCCGATTCGGCGCGCGCCTAGGCACACGGAATCGCAATACCGTTCGAAGTGGTTTCGATGTCGCCGACCATCTCGTTCAGCAAAGTCGCGTGCAGCAAAGACGCGTTCCCCAACCGCCGGCAATCGCGCCAGCGACCAAATCATTCCGCCCGTTGAGACAGGCCCAGTTCTCGTGCGTAAGTCTTCAAGCGCAATAACAGGCTTTCGTTCGCTTGGCGGTCGAGAGCAGCACAGCTTCGGCTATTGCGCTCTATGTGACCTGCGTTCCTGGAACCTTTCGATCGGCGGGCTCTGCTGAACCCTGGTCATCACCCGTAACGGATTACGGGGCCAGCACCGATGTTGTGCCCGGAACGTAGTCGTTCCCGGGGGATAATCCAAGAGGTTTTTTTTCGTTCCAATAGGACTTTATCGGGGCAGTCGGCGGGCGGAAACGGCCCTCGGGATGCCCCCGAGATCGGCTTTTGGCGGCCCCGTTGGGGATAAGGCGGATGCCGTCATCAGCGCTTCAACGTCGCCGCTCTGACCCTGTCCGACTTCCACAACCAGAAATCCTCCTGAGGTCAGAAGACCCGCAGATTGCGAAATCAGCGCGCGATAGGCGTCGAGCCCGTCGGCCCCGCCGTCGAGCGCCGCGCGCGGATCATGCGCGCGCACCTCGATGTCGAGCCCGGCGATGTCGGCCGAGGGGATGTAGGGCGGGTTGGACACGATCAGCTCGAACGCGCCGGCCAGCCCGCGGCCGTAGTCGCACTCGATCCATGTCGTGCGCTGGCTAAGTCCGAGCGCGGCGGCGTTGCGGCTCGCGGTCTGAAGCGCCTCCGCCGAGATGTCGGTGGCGAAGCCATGCGCGTTCGGCAGTTCCGAGAGCAGTGCCAGCAGGATCGCGCCAGAACCGGTGCCGAGATCGGCGATCCGCAACGCGCGCTCGGCCATGCCGTCGGCGCGCAGCAGTTCGAGTGCGCGCTCGACCACGGTCTCGGTGTCCGGGCGCGGCACCAGCGTCGCGGCGGACAGGTGCAGCGCCAATCCCCAGAACTCCTTGACGCCGAGGATGCGCGCCACCGGTTCGCCGGCGAGGCGGCGCTGCGCGAGGCGCTCGAGGCGATCGGCTTCGTCCTTCGTCAGCGTGCGTTTGGCGCCCGTGATCATGCCGGTAAGATCGAGCCCTAGGACGGCGCCGACCAGCAGTCGCGCATCGAGTTCGGCGCCGTCGTGGCCGGCCGCTGTGAGGCGCGCGGCGAGGCTGCGCCTGATACTCTCGACGGTCTGGCCATTTCCAGCGGGTTCGCTCATGGCGCGTTGTTAGCCGATGGTCGATGCGGCGTCGATATCACTTGCGCCCCGTGCGGCCGGCGCGCACGGTCGAAATCTCAACCGATCGATCCGGAACGCGCGACCATGACGGGCTATGACGACCAGAACATCTTCGCCAGGATCCTGCGCGGCGAGGTCCCGAGCTTCAAGGTCTACGAGACCGACCGGACCTTTGCCTTTCTCGACATCATGCCGCGATCGCCCGGTCACACGCTCGTCATTCCGAAGGCGCCCGCGCGCGGCATCCTCGATATCGCCGAAGACGACCTTGCCGCGGTGGCGCGGTCAGCCAAGCGCATCGCCATCGCGGCGACGAAGGCGTTTGCCGCCGACGGCATCATCATCCAGCAGTTCAGCGAGCCCGCCAGCGGCCAGGTGGTGTTTCACCTGCACATGCATGTGATGCCGGTGAAGGCCGGCGTCGCGCTGCTGCCCGCGCAGACCGTCAAGGCGGAGATGGATGTGCTAGCAGATCACGCTAGGCGGATGATCGCGGCGCTGGGAGGGTGAGCTGCAGCTGGAAGCGGTCAGCGCGGAAGAGCGGCGCCAGCGGCAGTACGCTCCCTCTCCCGCTTGCGGGGGAGGGCTGGGGTGGGGGCTCTCTCCGCGAGTCACATTGTGGAGAAAACCCCACCCGCATCGCATCTCCGATGCGATGCGACCTAAGAGCGAGCTTCGCTCGTCTCGACCCCCGCAAGCGGGAGAGGTGCAGTGAGCGTGCGGTGAGATCTATTCTCCCTGGCTTCATCACGAATTAGCGGGTTAAACCCCGAGATAGCGCTGCAGGACGTCGGGCTGGGCCTTGATCTCCTGCGCCGGCCCCTCATGGACGATGTGCCCGTTGTTGATGATGTAGATGCGCTGCGCCAGCGCCAGCGTCGCGGCGAGGTTCTGCTCCACCAGCACGATGGTCTGTCCGGCCTCGGCCAGATCGCGGCACGCCTTCATCAGGTCGCGCACGATCACCGGCGCCAGGCCCTCGAACGGCTCGTCGAGCAGGATGATCTTGGGATCGCGCACCAGCGCGCGCGCGATCGCCAGCATCTGCTGCTCGCCGCCCGACAGGTCGGTGCCGCGGTTGCCGCGCCGTTCCCGCAGCCGCGGGAACATCTCGTAGATGCGGTCGAGCGGCCAGCGCTGCGAGGCGGTCAGGCCGGCGATCACGAGGTTCTCCTCGACGCTCAGGCTGCCGAAGATGCGGCGCTCCTCATGGACCAGCTGCATGCCGGCCTGCGCGATCTTGTGGCTCTTCCGACCGGAGATCTCGACGCCGTCGAACATCACCGAGCCGCGGCGCGGGGTCACCACGCCCATCAGGCTCTTCAGCGTCGTGCTCTTGCCGGCGCCGTTGCGTCCGAGCAGCGCCACCACCTCGTTGCGCTCGACGCGCATCGAGACGTCGAACAGGATGTGGGAATCCCCGTAATAGCTGTTCAATCCGTTGACCTCGAGCAGGCTCATGCGGCGAGCACTCCATGCACGCCGCCAAGATAGGCTTCCTGGACGGTCGAATTGCTTTTGATTTCTTCCGGCGTTCCCTCGACCAGCACGCGGCCCTCCTGCAGCACGGTGACGCGCTCGGCGAGCTCGAACAGCGCATCCATGTCGTGATCGATGATGATCATGGTGCGGCCCTGGCTGATCGACTTCAGCAGCTTGACGGTCTCGACGCGTTCGCGCGGGCTCATGCCGGCCAGCGGCTCGTCGAGCAGCAGCAGGCTCGGCGACGTCGCCAGCGCCAGCCCGATCTCCAGCCGCCGCTTCTCGCCATAGGCGAGCTCGGACACCGGCGTATCGGGCCTCGATGTGAGATTGACCAGCTCGAGCGTCTGCTGCACGCGCTCGGACAGGCCGGGGATGCTGTCGATGCTGCGGAACAAATCGAGCTTGAACTTGCCGCGCAGCGCCGACAGCGCCGCGATCACCAGATTCTCGCGCACCGTCAACCCGGCAAACAGCTGGTTGACCTGGTAGCTCTTGGTCAGGCCGAGCTGGCAGACGTCGGTGACGTTCATGCCGGTGATGTCGCGGCCGTCAAACAGGATGGTGCCCGAGGTCGGGTGCACCTCGCAGGTCAGCATCTTGAAGAAGGTCGACTTGCCGGCGCCGTTCGGGCCGATGATGCCGCGCAGCTCTCCGTGATTGACGGTGAAGTCGATGTCGCTGTTGGCGAGCAGGCCGCCATAGCGCTTGGTCAGGCCGCTTGCCTGGAGGATCGGTCCGGACGGATTGCCGCCGGCGCGAGCCGCCACCGGCTTCGGCGCGACGGGCGCTGCGGCGTGCCGCTCGCTGGCCACGGCGACGACCTCGGGTGCACTCTCCTCCGGCTCCTTGGCGCCGCGCTGTCCGGTCAGGAGGCGGTACAGGTCGGCGAGGCCGCCGATGATGCCGCGGCGCAGGAAGCATACCAGCAGCACGAACACGATGCCGAGCACGAGCTTCCAGGCCGCGCCGAGCCCGAGCGCCGCCTGCAGGAAGTCCTGCAGCGACAGCCACACCGCGGCGCCGACCAGCGGCCCGAACAGCGTGCCGCGGCCGCCGATCGCGGTCTGCATCACGAGCTGGCCCGACGTGTCGAAGGTGAACGCGTCGGGCGGCATGAAGGCCTGCAGCACGCCGAGCAGCCCGCCGGCAAAGCCGGCATAGGCGGCGGCGATCACGAAGGCGGTCAGCTTGTAGCCGTGGATGTTGTGGCCGACCGCGGTGGCGCGCAGCGGATTGTCGCGGATCGCGCTGAACACGGCGCCGACCGGCGAGCGCACGATGCGCAGCGCGATCACGACGCCGATGAAGTAGCACAGCGCCAGGAACTGATAGAGCGACCAGCCGGTGGTGAAGTGCAGGGTGGTGAAGCCGAGATTGAAGCTCGGGGTCGGCACGCCCGGCAGCCCATTCTCGCCGCCGGTGAAGTCCGACAGCGGATTGAACTCGACGAAGAAGAACACCTCGGCGATCGCCACCGTGATCATCGCGAAATAGATGCCGGTGCGGCGCAGTGCGATCAGGCCGATCAGATAGCCGGTGGCGGCGGCCGCGATCATGCCGATGACGAGCGCGAGCACGACGTAGGGAAAGCCGGCGCGCGTCAGCAGATAGGCGGCGACGAAGCCGCCGGTGCCGTAAAAGGCCGACTGGCCGAACGACAGCAGGCCGGTGAAGCCGAACAGGATGTCGAAGCCGAGGCCGAACAGGCCCCAGACCAGGATCCGGTTCACCGTGTTGGGCGCGAAGCCGAGCCACGGCAGCACGAAGGGCGCGACGATCAGGCCGGCGGCCGTCAGGAATTCGATCAGGTATGGGCGCTGTTTAAGCATCTAAATATCCGTCGTCATTCGCGGCCCTGCGTGCCGAGCAGGCCATGCGGTCTGAGCACCAGCACGAGCGTCATCGCCGCGAACAGCATGACGTAGGCGTAACCGGGGTTGAACATCGAGGTGATGCTGATGATCTCGCCGGCGATCAGTCCGCCGAGGATGGCGCCGGGAAACGAACCGACGCCGCCGATCACCACCACCACGAAGGTCTCGACCAGGATGTCGTCGCCGACACCCGGCGTCAGCGACACCACCGGCGCGTTGATGATGCCGGCGAAGCCCGCGGCCATCGCGCCGATGCCGAACACGATCATGAAGACGCGGTAGACGTTGATGCCGAGCGAATCGACCATCACCGAATCCTCGATGCCGGCGCGTACGATCATGCCGAGCCGGGTGCGGTACAGGATCAGGAATAGCGCGCCGAGCGCGACCGCGACGATGCCGACCACCGCGAGCCGGTAGGTCGGGTAGAACAGGAAGCCGAGCGAGGTGATGCCCTGCAACAGCGCCGGCGGCGGCACCACCTGCGACTGGCTGGTGAAGATCAGCCGCACGATCTCGACGAAGCAGATGCCGAGGCCGAACGTGACCAGCAGCTGGTCCTCATGCGGGCGATGGTAGAAGTGGCGGATGATGATCCGCTCCATCGCGACGCCGAGCAGCATCACGAACAGCGATCCGGCGATCACGGCGAAGATGAACGATCCGGTGTAGGAATAGGCCACATATCCGGCGTAGCCGCCGATCATGAACATGGCGCCGTGGGCGAGGTTGAGCACCCCGAGCGTGCCGTAGATGATCGTCAGTCCGGAGCTGATCAGCGCGAGCAGCGCGCCGAGCGCCAGCCCGTTGAAAAGTTGCGAGACGAAATTTGGCCAGTTGATCATGGCGCGCGTTCACTCAGCCGTTTATCTGGCCCGGTCAGTGGAGGATGCGTTCCGAGAAAAGCGGCGCCGCGGGCCGGGTCGCCCCGCCCACGGCGCCGAGTCTTCCCACGTTAATCAGGTGTAGTCGCCGAGATGGCAGCCGAACGCGTCCGGCTTCTGCATCAAGCCGTCGCCGGGGACGATCTCGATCACCTCGTAATAGTCCTCCTTGTTCTTCATCTCCTTTTCCATCTTGCCGCGGACGATGACGACGGGGCGGACGCACTGGTGATCCTCGGGGCGATAGTGGACGTCGCCGACCAGCGAAGGCAGCGTCTCGCCCTTCTCATAGGCCTTGATGACGTCGGGCGGATAGAAGCTGCCGGCTTCCTCGACCATGCGGGCCCAGTGCGCGAAGCTGACATAGGCGTTCTCGGCGCCCCATTCCGGCTTGTAGCCGTACTTCTTCTCGAAGGCCTCGTTGAACATCTTGGCCAGCGGATATTTGTCCTCGATGGTCCACCAATAATCGGTCGCGGCGTAGACGCCCTGCATCAGGCCGCCGGTCTCGCGGGCGATGAACGGCACCTGGTAGGGCACCACGAGCTTCATCTTGTCGAGCACGCCGAACTGCTTGGCCTGCTGCGTCGACAGCACGGCATCGTGACCCCAGTTGACGTTGATCAGCACGTCGGCGCCGGAATTCGCGACGTTGAGCAGATAGGACGAATAGTCCGGCGCGCCGAGCGGCGAGACCTGGTTGGTGACGGTGGTCCAGCCCGCCTGGGCGAGGTAGTCCTGCATCGACTTGGTGACGGTGTGGCCGTAGGTGTAGTCGGGCGTGAGGTAGGCGGCCTTCTTGTTCTTGCCGAACTGCTTGATCAGCACCGGCGCGATCGCCGCCGCGGCGGTCTGGCCGAAGAAGTTCTGGCGGAAGCCGTAGCGCACGCAATCCTTGCCGGTGGTGTCGTTGGAGCCGGAAATGCCGCAGACGAAGATCACCTTCTCGCGCTGCGCCAGCTTGTTCAGCGCCACCGCGACCGCGCTCGACGTGCCGCCGGTGATCATCACCGCCTTGTTCTCGGAGATGAAGCGCTGCTGCGCCTGCACGGCCTCGTTCGGCTTCGCCGCGGAATCGGCGACGCCGAACTTCAGCTCCTTGCCGAGCACGCCCTTGCTGGTCTTCGGCGAGATCTTCTTGATCAGCTCGTGGCCGCTGTTGATGTGCTCGATCGCGAGCTGGTAGCCCTTGAGCTCATCCTCGCCCTGCACCGCATAGGTGCCGGTGCGCGGCACCGAGATGCCGATGAAGGCCGAAGAGCCCGACGTGCCCGCGGGATAGGTTCCGATCACCGGATGGTCCTCGGCGAATGCCCGCGATGCGATCGAGGCCGGCAGCACGGTGCCGCCGATCAGGCCCGCGCCGGCTTGCAGCAAAGTGCGGCGCGAAACGTTCAGGGCGCTGCCCGGCCGAAAATCCTTGGTGCTCATCGCTCAGTATCCTCCAATTATATTGATTGTTGCCGCGCATGTTCACTCGTCGCCGGATCGGATCGATCGGCGGCACGATGCGCCGGCTGCAATCGAGCAGCCTGTCGCAGCTACAATTCCTCACCGGCATATTTAGTCAATGTCACCTTTCGTCGAATCATATCGGCCTACGATAGAAATAATATCGTTCTACGATGTATCGAGGGTTTACCGACCGGGTGCGGGTCCTGTAAGTGAGGGAGCGATGATCCAGGAGCCTTCAAGTCGCACCGGAAATGCCGGAGAGCACGCCGCGACCGAACACGGTGGCGCCGAGCAATCGGGCAGCCTGAGCATCCGCGCGGTCAACGTCCTGAAGGAGCTGGCGGTCGAGCTGCTCGACGAAGTGCCGCCGAAGATGGGCTGGACGCCGCCGGACGATCTGCTGCGCCTGCTCACCGCGCGCCATCTCGCGACGGCGCGAAATTGCGGACGGCAAACCATGCGCGAGATCATCGATTGGGCCGGGACGCGCGGAATAACGATCCCGTCTCCACATCACACCGGCAAGTCGTTGTCGGAGGTCTGGGGCGATCTGGTCGCGCGCGCCTCGGCCGGGCATCTCACCAAGAGCGAGATCACCGAGGCGCTGGAGAAATCCATTCGCCGCAGGAGCCCGCGGATTCCGGTCGCCTTCCAGATCGTGCTGCTGAAGATATTGAGCTCGACCTACGATCGCTGGCCGCAGCCCTGAGCTTGCCCGGCCCCGCCGCCGCTCGACCGTCAAACCGTTGAAAACATGGGTGGAAGGATGACCGGTAGTATGGTGCGTCCGGCGCGGGCTTGATAGCGTTGCACAGCGTCTGCCGTCCGGCGGAGCGAGCCAGCAGCAGGGCGATCGAATGCCGCAACCAAAGCAACGACGAGCGCCAGCCGGAGCAACGAAACGCAAGGCGGCGGCCGCGCCGGTGGACTACCGGGCGCTGGCGCAGTTTCGCTACGAGTTGCGCAGGTTTCTCGCATTCAGCGAGGAGGGCGCCCGGAAGGCCGGAATGACGCCGCGGCAGCACCAGGCGCTGCTCGGCATCAAGGGTTTCGTCGACCCCGGTCCGCCGACCGTCGGCGACATCGCCCGGTTTCTGCTGATCCGGCATCACTCCGCCGTCGAGTTGATGAACCGCATGGCAAAGCTCGGGCTGGTCAGCCGCCTTGCCGATCCCGACGACGCGCGGCGAGTTCAGCTCAAGCTGACGGCAAAGGGAGAGCAAAAGCTCCAGTCGGTCTCGAAGAAGAACATCGAAGAGCTCCGCCGCGTCGCGAGCCCGGCGTTGCGCCGCTTGCTGAAGTCTTCGCCGTCTTCCGGCGAGCCATGAGTGAAGCATCCGCCGGCGCAAGCGGCGGCGCGCGTCAGGCCGCGGCGCCCTGCGCGGCGAGCTGTGCCGCCTGGTGCTCGGTGGTCAGCGCATCGATCAGTTCGCCGAGCGCTTCGCCCGCGATCACCTGCGGCAGCTTGTAGAGCGTCAGGTTGATGCGGTGGTCGGTGACTCTGCCTTGCGGGAAATTATAGGTGCGGATGCGCTCCGAGCGGTCGCCGGAGCCGACCTTCTCCTTGCGGTCGGCGGAGCGAGCAGCTTCGACGCGCTGGCGCTCGGCATCGTAGATGCGCGAGCGCAGGATGTTCATCGCCGACGCCCGGTTCTTGTGCTGCGAGCGGCTGTCCTGCATCATCACCACGATGCCGGTCGGCAGATGGGTGATGCGGATCGCCGATTCGGTCTTGTTGACGTGCTGGCCGCCGGCGCCGCCCGCGCGCATGGTCTCGATCCTCAAGTCGGTGTCCTTGATATCGACGTCGACGTCCTCGACCTCGGGCAGCACGGCGACCGTGGCGGCCGAGGTGTGGATGCGGCCCTGCGTCTCGGTGTCGGGCACGCGCTGGACGCGGTGCACGCCGGATTCGAATTTCAGCTTCGCGAACGCGCCGCGGCCCTGCACCTCGGCGATGATTTCCTTGTAGCCGCCGACGGTGCCTTCGCTCGCCGAAATCACCTCGACCTTCCAGCCCTGCAAGGATGCGAAGCGCTCATACATCCGGAACAGGTCGCCGGCGAACAGCGAGGCCTCGTCGCCGCCGGTGCCGGCGCGGATTTCCAGCATCACGTTGCGGTCGTCCATCCCGTCTTTCGGCAACAGCGCGATCCGGATCTCCTGCTCGAGCTCGCCGAGCCGCGCCTGCAGCGTTTCCAGCTCGGCTTCCGCCATGCTGCGCATCTCGGGATCGGTCCCGGCATCCGCCAGCATCGCCTCGGTGTCGGCGAGTTCGCTACGCGCAGAACGATAGAGCTTCACCGCGTCGATCAGCGGATTGAGCTCGGCGAGCTCGCGCGTGATCTGCACATAGCGCTCGGACTTGACCTCGCCGAGCAGCTCGGCCTCGAGCGAGGCGTGATGGGCGAGCAGGACGTCGAGTTTGGCTTCGGGTAGCATGGCGGTATCTCGAATTGCGGAAGGTACGGAAGGGCGGCAGCGGCGACGGCAGCGTCGCTACAAGGCCAGCCCCTCGGTTTCCGCAAACTTCGTCAGCGCCGCGCGGATCGAGACGCTGCCGACCGGCGCATCCAGCAGCGGATTGATCATCGCCTCGGCCTTCTTGGCGTCGAGGTCGAGGATCAGCGCCTTGACCGGGCCGTGCGCGGTTGCAGACAATGAAAGCGAACGGTAGCCGATCGCGATCAGCGCCAGCGCGCCGATCGGCTTCGACGCCATCTCGCCGCACAGCGAGGCGGCCTTCTTCGCGGCCTTGGCCTTGCGCACGATGTCGCGCAGCGCGCGCAGGATCGGCGCCGACAGGATGTCGAAGCGTTCGGAGACCTTGGCATTGCCGCGGTCGACCGCAAACAGGAACTGGAACAGGTCGTTGGAGCCGACCGAGACGAAGTCGACCTTCTTCAAGAGCTCGTCGAGCTGGTAGAGCAGCGCCGGCACCTCGACCATGGTGCCGATATCGATCCGCTCGGGCAGCGAATGGCCGTGCTGGCGCAGATAGGTCAGCTCGCGCTCGACGATCGCCTTGGCCTGGTCGAACTCCGCGATGTCCGAGATCATCGGGAACATGATCTTCAGCGCGCGGCCGCCGCCGGCACGCAGCAGCGCGCGGATCTGGCCGCGCAGCAGGCCGGGACGGTCGAGGCCGAGCCGGATCGCGCGCCAGCCGAGCGCGGGATTTTCCTCGATCACGGTCTCCATATAGGGCAGCGCCTTGTCGCCGCCGATGTCGAGCGTGCGGAAGGTGACGGGCTTAGAGCCCGCGGCGTCGAGTACTGTGCGGTACAGCGCGAGCTGGTCGCTCGAGCGCGGCAGGTTCGGGCTCACCATGAATTGCAATTCGGTGCGGAACAGGCCGATGCCGGCGCTGCCGGTGTCGTCGATATGCGGCAGGTCGATGGTCAGGCCGGCATTGATCAAAAGCTCGATCGGCTGGCCGTCCTTGGTCACGCAGGCCTTGTCGCGCAGCGCCGAATATTGCGCCTGCCGCCGTGCCCGGAACCGGACGCGCTCGGCATAGGCGGATTCGATCTCGGTCGAGGGGCGGACATAGATCTCGCCGGAAATGCCGTCGACGATGATGGCATCGCCCGGATCGGCGATGCCGGGCGCGTTCGGCACCTCGCCGACCGCGGGGATGCCGAGCGCGCGCGCCACGATCGAAACGTGGGAATTCGCGGTGCCTTCCTCCAGCACCAGGCCGCGCAGCCGCTTGCGGTCATAGTCGAGCAGCGCCGCGGGGCCCATCGCGCGGGCGATCAGGATGGCGTTGTCGGGCAGCTGCTCGCGCGAGGGCGCATGGTCCTGGCCGACCAGCTGCCGCATCAGGCGATGGCCGAGATCCTCGAGGTCGTGCAGGCGGTCGCGCAGATAGGGATCGGTCGAGCGCAGCATGCGCGCGCGGGTGTCGGACTGCACGCGCTCGACAGCGGCTTCCGCGGTGAGGCCGGTGGCGACCGCCTCATGCAGCTTGTGCGACCAGCCCTGGTCGTTCGCGAACATGCGGTAGGCTTCCAGCACCTCGCGGTGCTCGCCGCCGTCGGCGACATCGCCGCGCTCCAGCATGCGGTCGAGATCGGCGCGCAAATTGGCGAGCGCGGTGTCGAGCCGCTTGATCTCCTTCGGCAGATCCTCGGCGATGTAGTTGGTGATGACGACACGCGGCTCGTGCAGCACGACATGGCCGAGCGCGATGCCGTCGGAGAGCACCGCGCCGGTCTTGTGCAGCGAGTGCCGCGCGGCGGGCTCGGCGCCGGGCTGCGCCAGCGCGGCAAGCTCGCCGGAGGCGATCATCTCCGCCAGCACCATGGCGGTGGTCTGCAGCGCCTCGACCTCTTCCTCGACATAGGTGCGCTTGGCGCGGTTCTGCACCACGAGCACGCCGAGCGTGTTGCCGGCGCGCAGGATCGGCACGCCGAGGAACGAGTGGTAGGCCTCTTCGCCGGTCTCCGGGCGGTAGGCGAAGGCCGGATGGCTTTGCGCGTCGGACAGATTGAGCGGCGTCGCCTCGCTGGCGACGAGGCCGACCAGGCCTTCATGCGCGCTCATCACGGTGCGGTGGACGGCGTCGCGGTTCAGACCTTCGGTGGCATAGAGCTCGAGGGTGTTGTCGATGCGCAGCACGTAGCAGGAGCAGACCTCGGCCACCATGTTGGCCGCGATCAGCACCACGATCTTGTCGAGCCGCTCCTGGGCGGAGACTTGCTCCGCCATGGTCTCGCGAAGCCGTCTCAACAGGATGCGGGGGCCTCCCGACGCGCTCCGCATGTGTTTCAGTCCCTCCCCACGAAGCCGGCGCACCGGTGCGGCCGGCCGCTGGCGTAAAACTCGTCAAAAACAACAATTTTAGTCATTCGGTGTCGCCGCTCGCCAGTTCCCGCCGATTCGCGATCACCGAAACTGTGCCACAGTTTGCGACAGCCTACCTGACTGGCCGTATAGCCAATCGAGGCTTGCTTTGCCAAGCAAAACGCCTGCCAGTAGCAAATAACGTCTGCGTCAGCCCAATGCTGCGCCCGCTAAGAGAAATTCTAACTCCGGGGCGGGCGGGGGAGCACGGCCAATGCTCGGTCTCGTCGTTCCGGGGCGCCGCGAAGCGGCGAACCCCAATGCGCAATTGCGCATTATGGAACCTCGAGATTCCACAATTCGCAATTGCGAATTGGGGTTCGATGCTGTCGCATCGCCCCGGAACGACAGCGGAGCGAGCCCCGCCCCTGCCGGTCGCGCCTACGCCTGGTCCAGGCCGTACAGCGTGTGCAGCGTGCGGACCGCGAGTTCGGTGTAGGCGGCGTCGATCAGGACCGAGAACTTGATCTCGGAGGTGGTGATGGCGCGGATGTTGATGTTGCGGTCGGCCAGCGCCTTGAACGCCTTGGCCGCGACGCCGGCATGGCTGCGCATGCCGCTGCCGATCACCGAGACCTTGGCGACGTCGGTCGCGGTATCGAGCCTGGCGTAGCCGATCTTGGCCTTGGCGGCGGTAATCGTATCCTTGGCGCGGTTATAGTCGCTGGCCGGAACGGTGAAGGTGAGGTCGGTGGTCTTGCCGTCCTCGGACACGTTCTGCACGATCATGTCGACATTGATACTGGCGTCCGCGAGCGGCCCGAAGATCGCGGCGGCGATGCCGGGCTTGTCCTCGATCTGGCGCACGGAAATCTGGGCTTCGTCCTTGGAGAAGGCGATGCCGGTGACGACGTGCATTTCCATGATTTCCTCCTCGCTGCAGATCAGCGTGCCCGGCGGCTGGTTGGCGTGCGGGTCGATATCCTCTGGCTTGTCGAAGCTGGAGCGCACGAAGATCGGCATGTTGTGCACCATGCCGAGTTCCACCGAGCGAACCTGCAGCACCTTGGCGCCCTGCGAGGCCAGTTCCAGCATGTCCTCGAAGGCGATCTTGTCGAGCCGGCGCGCCTTCGGCACCACGCGGGGATCGGTGGTGTAGACGCCGTCGACGTCGGTGTAGATGTCGCAGCGGTCGGCGCGCAGCGCGGCCGCGATCGCCACCGCCGAGGTGTCCGAGCCGCCGCGGCCGAGCGTGGTGATGCGGCCGGTGTCGGGATTGATGCCCTGGAAGCCTGCGATCACGGCGACTTCCTTGCGCTCCTTGAAGCGGGTGATGATCTCGGTGCCGTCGATATCGAGGATGCGCGCCGAAGCGTGCGCCTCCGAGGTCTTGATCGGGATCTGCCAGCCCTGCCAGGAGCGCGCCTGGATGCCGATGCCCTGCAGCACGATCGCAAGCAGGCCCGAGGTGACCTGTTCGCCGGAGGCGACCACCGCGTCATATTCGCGCGCGTCGTGCATCGGCGAGGCATCGGTGCACCAGGCCACCAGCTCATTGGTCTTGCCGGACATCGCGGAGACGACGACGGCGACCTCGTGGCCCGCGTCGACCTCGCGCTTCACATGCTGCGCGACGTTGCGGATACGATCGATATTGGCGACGGACGTACCGCCGAATTTCATCACGAGGCGGCCCATGACGACGCGTCTATTCCTTTAAGAGGATAAGTAGGTTAACCCACGCCGAAAACCGCAAGCGCGGGGACCGAAACGCGCGTATACATAGCGCCGCGCCCGGGGGCAAGCCGGTAGGTAGGGGGCCCTCGAGTGTCTTTTGGGGGTGTTTTGGCCGGTTGCGGGCGGGTTGTGGCGCACGGGTAACACGGGACAACTCGAAGGCGGATTGGATGGGACGTTATATCGACGAGATCCTGCAGCCTGGCGAGAAGGTGCTGTATTCCACCAATGCGCACTGGATGTTCTATTTGCCGGCGATCGGGGCCTGGATCGTGGTGCTGGCGCTCTTGATCCTGTCGCGGATGACGACGGTCGACGGCCTCGTGATGGCCTGCTTTGCGGCCGCCGCCGTGGTCGCGGTCGCGGCGCTGTACTGGACCGCCGCGGCCTGGTTCCACCGCTGGACCACCGAAACCGACGTCACCAATTTCCGCGTGGTGCACAAGAGCGGATTCATCAAGCGGCGCACCTTCGAGATGAGCCTCGACAAGGTCGAGAGCGTCGACGTCAACCAGAGCATCATGGGGCGCCTGCTCAATTATGGCGACGTCACCATCCGCGGCGTCGGCGAGGGCATCGAGACCATCAAGACCATCGCCGCGCCGCTGTCGTTCCGCAATTCGATCACCGCGCGATAGGGGCGCGCGCAATCATGGCCACGCAATCAACTCTTTCCGGTTCCTCCGCCAATGCCTCCGCCAGCTCGGTCGATCCGGCCGAGGTCGCGAAATTCTCGAAACTGTCCGATGAATGGTGGGATCCGCGCGGCAAGATGGCGCCGCTGCACAAGATCAACCCGCTGCGCCTGACCTATATCCGCGACGCCGCCTGTCGCAAGTTCGAGCGCAACGCCAAGAGCCTCAGCTGCCTGTCCGGCCTGCGCCTGCTCGACATCGGCTGCGGCGCCGGCCTGCTCTGCGAGCCGTTCACGCGGTTAGGGGCCCAGGTGATCGGGATCGATCCCTCCGCCACCAACATCGCTGCCGCGAAGCTGCACGCCGACAAGGGCCATCTGTCGATCGACTACCGCTGCACCACGGTGGAGGAGATGGACGCCCGCGAGCGCTTCGACATCGTGCTGGCGATGGAGGTGGTCGAGCACGTCGTCGACGTCGGCGCCTTCATCAAGCGTTGTACGGCGATGCTCAAGCCCGGCGGGCTGATGGTGGCGTCGACGATCAACCGCAATTGGAAGAGTTTTGCGCTGATCATTGTCGGCGCCGAATACGTGCTGCGCTGGCTGCCGCGCGGCACCCACGAGTGGAGCAAGTTCGTCACCCCCGCCGAGCTCGAGCGCTACCTCGGCGACGTCAACCTCACCGTCACCGAACAGGCCGGCGTGGTCTACAACCCGCTCGCCGACAAATGGACCGTGTCGACCGACATGGACGTGAACTACATGGTGGTGGCGGAAGAGGTGTGAGTTAGATACCACGGTCTCGGCCACACAATAGGTGTCGTCCCTGCGAAAGCAGGGACCCATAACCACCGGCCAATGTTGTTGAGTGCGATCTTGGTTCAGGACCTGCTTCGGAATCTGATCAACACCATCCATCTTATCTTCCGTTCAACCACCGTGCCCCAAACCGCTCCCTGCGGTTATGGATCCCTGCTTCCGCAGGGACGACAGCGAGATTGTGGTGCAATCGGTGGAAATGTGAGACGTTGTTGCCTCCCGAAAGGTGTCGTCCCTGCGAAAGCAGGGACCCATAACCACCGGCCCAGATAGTCGGGCGAGGTCCGCGTTCCGAGCATGTACTATGTCTACATCCTCGCAAGCCGGCGCCATGGTACGCTGTATATCGGCGTGACAAATTCCGTGCAGACAAGGCTCGAGCAGCATAAGGCTGGCAAAGGCTCGTCGTTTGTCAAAAGGTACGGCGTGTATCGCCTCGTGCATGTCGAGACTTACCAACTCGCAGAAGAGGCCATCACGCGTGAGAAGCAGCTCAAGCGGTGGAAGCGTGACTGGAAGATCGAACTGATCGAGCGCGAAAATCCGGAGTGGCGAGACCTTAGCGATCTGCTTGTCTGATCGGTGTGCCCCAAACCGCTTCTTGTGGTTATGGGTCCCTGCTTTCGCAGGGACGACAGCGAGTTTGTGGACATCGCGCAATCCAGTCATGCACCGTCTCGGTTGACCGCGTCAGCGGCAATCGGCACGCTGTGCGTGTCCTCCCGCCGGCATGCCTCATCCCCCATGTTCACGATCGCCTCGCTCTGGATTCCCTTCACCATCGTCGCCGCGTTCGGGCAGGTGGCGCGCAATGCGATGCAGCGGCATCTGACCGGGCCGCTCGGGACCTGGGGCGCGACCAATATCCGTTTCCTGTTCGGCCTGCCGTTCTCGGTGGTGTTCTTCGCGCTGGCGGTGCTGCTGACCGGCGATCGCGTGCCGTGGCCGGCGGCCGCATTCTGGCCGTGGCTGGTGACCGGCGCGCTCAGCCAGATCGTCGGCACCGGCTTCATGCTGCTGGCGATGAACGACCGCTCGTTCGTGGTGACCACGGCCTATATGAAGACCGAGGCGATCCAGACCGCGATCTTCGGCTTCATCTTCCTCGGCGACCATCTCACCACGACCAAGGTGATCGCGATCGTGATCGCGACCATCGGCGTCGTCATCACCGCGTTGCGGCCCGGTGGGCAGAAGAGCTTCGCCGACCTGCGCCCGACCGTGCTCGGCCTCGGCGCCGCCGCGGTGTTCGCGATCTCGGCGGTGAGCTTTCGCGGCGCGATCATCGCGGTGCCCTCAGTCTCATTTGTCACGGCGGCCTCCTACACGCTGATGTGGAGCCTCCTCGTGCAGACGCTGATCCTGTCGGTCTATCTGTTGCTGCGCGCGCCCGACGTGCTGAGGTCGATCCTCAAGCTGTGGCGGCCCTCGATGTTCGCGGGCTTCATGGGCGCGTTCTCATCGCAATTCTGGTTCCTGGCGTTCGCGCTCACCGCCGCCGCCAATGTGCGCACGCTGGCGCTGATCGAGGTGCTGTTCGCGCAGGGCGTGGCCTATTTCTCGCTCAAGCAGCCGTTCTCGCTGCGCGAGGTGTTCGGCATCGTCCTGATCGTGATCGGCGTCGCGCTCTTGGTCGCCGCGTAATTACCCTTTCACCGCGATCAGCACCGCGCCCGCGGAGATCAGCGCGATCCCGAGCCAGCCATAGGCCGAGGGGCGTTCGCCGAGGAAGGTGGCGCCGAACAGCGCCACCAGCACCACGCTGAGCTTGTCGATCGGCGCGACCAGCGTTGCGGGTCCGAGCTTGAGCGCGCGGAAATAGCAGATCCATGACGCGCCGGTGCCGAGTCCGGACAGCAGCAGGAACAGCCAGCTCTTGCCCGAGATCGGCCCGGACTGGGTGAACTGTCCGGTCGCGAACAGGATGGCCGACAGCGTGATCAAGACGATCACGGTGCGGATCAGGGTCGCGAGATCGGAGTTGATGCCCTCGACGCCGACCTTGGCGAAGATCGCGGTCAGCGCGGCGAAGACGGCGGAAAGAAACGCCCAGACCTGCCAGGAGGAGAATGAGTCGGGGGTCATCTGGGGCGCTCGGCGGTTTAGCCCCACCCGTCATTGCGAGCGAAGCGAAGCAATCCATAGCGCAACAAGCACGAAGCTGGATTGCTTCGTCACTTCGCTCCTCGCAATGACGAGGATGGAAGCGGCCCGCCCTAGTTCCGGTCTTCCGGCAGCGTCGGCAGGGGCGAGACCTCGACGCCTTCGTCGATCAGCGCGCGGGCCTCCTCGGGCGAGGCTTCGCCATAGATCGGCCGGTGCTCGATATCGCCGTAATGCATCTTGCGTGCTTCGTTCGGGAAGCGGTCGCCGACATTGTCGGCGTTCTTCACGATGTGGTCGCGCAGCTCCTTCAGCTTGCTGCGCAGCTCGCGCTCCTGCGCCATCACCAGCGATGTCGATTCATTGCCAGTCGCTTCGACGGCCGCGGCCGGCGCCGGCTGAGCCGGTTCGCGGCCCTTCTTGCTAACGACCTGCGGCGCCATGATGGCGCGCTCGATCTTGCTTGAGCCGCAGGACGGGCAATCGATCAGGTGACGCCGCTCCTGCGATTCGTAGGCCGCGGAGCTCTGGAACCAGCTCTCGAACTGGTGGCCGCGCTCGCAGCGCAGCGTGTAGCGGATCATGCCGAACCCCGGACGAGGTGCAGATGCTCCGGGCCGGCCTTGGGGTCGGCGATGCCGAAACGCCTGCCATGCTGCAGCGAGGGAATGGTCTTGCGCGCGGTCTCGACCTTGGCCGGATCGATCTCGGCCAGGAATACGCCCGGCTCGACGCCGCCCTCGGCGAGGATCTCGCCCCAGGGGTCGATGATCAGCGAATGGCCGAAGGTCTCGCGCTTGTTCTCATGCAGGCCGGCCTGCGCTGCCGCGAACACGAAGCAGCCGGTCTCGATGGCGCGGGCGCGCAGCAGCGTGTGCCAATGCGCTTCGCCGGTCTTGCGGGTGAAGGCGGACGGCACGGTGAGGAACGATGCGCCGGCCTCGGCCAGCGCGCGGTACAGCGCCGGGAAGCGCACGTCGTAGCAGATCGTCAGTCCGATCCGGCCCCAGGGCAGATCGGAGATCACGGCAGTCTCGCCCGGCTGATAATTGGCCGATTCGCGGTAGCTCTCGCCGCCCGGCAAATCGATATCGAACATATGGATCTTGTCGTAGCTCGCGAGCAGATTGCCCTCGGGCCCGATCAGGAACGAGCGGTTGACCGCCTTCTCCGGCGAGTAGCGCAGCGCCAGCGAGCCGATATGCAGGTGGATCTTCAGCTCGGCGGCCAGCGCGCGATACGCCTTCAGCGACGTGTCGTCCTCTTCGCTCGCCAAATGCTCGAACAGCGCCTTGCGGTTGAGCTGCATCATGTTGCTGACTTCGGGGGTCAGCACATATTTGGCGCCCTGCGCGGCGGCCTCGCGGATCAGCCGCGTGCCCTGCTCGAGGCTCGGCTCCGGCAGCAATCCGGTGCGCATCTGCACCATGGCGGCGGTGAAAATGTTCTCCGTCATCAGGCGCCGCCTCCGTTGCTGAGCAGGCCGTCGAGCTTGCCCTCGCGGTCGAGCGCGTAGAGTTCGTCGCAGCCGCCGACATGGGTCTTGCCGATGAAGATCTGCGGGAAGGTCGAGCCGGTACCGGCGCGACCGTACATCTCGTCGCGATAGGCCGGGTTGCTGGCGACGTTCAATTCGGTGAACGCGGCGTTCTTGCGCGTCAAAAGCGATTTGGCCGCGGTGCAATAACCGCAGCCCGGGCGGGTGTAGATTTCAATGGCAGCGGTCATGGTGCGCTCGGTTGAACCAGAATGTCAGATTATATGGGAGCGCGGTGGGTATCGACAACCCGGGCAAACACCAGCACGTCGACCTGCGCGGCTTTGGCGCGGAGCAGCGCCCGCGCGCAGGCATCCACCGTCGCGCCCGAGGTCAGGACGTCGTCGATCAGGATCACGCGGCGGCCCTGGACGTCAGCCTTGCGTTCATCAGCGACCCCGAATGCACCCTGGACATTGCTGGCGCGGTCCTTGCGTGACAGCCCGATCTGCTGCTCGGTGGCGCGGATGCGCCGCAGCGCTTCGGCAGCCATTTTGACGCCGCTCTGGCGCGCGATCACCTTGGCGAGCGCCCCGGACTGGTTGTAGCGCCGGCTCCAGCCGCGCCGCCAGTGCAGGGGAACCGGAACCAGCAGATCGGTTTCGCGGAGCAATTCCTTCCCCGCCCGCGCCATCCAGCGACCCATTGTCGGCGCCAGATCGGTGCGATCCTGGTATTTCAATGCGTGCACCAGCGTGCGCGCGACATCGTCATAGCGCACCGCGGCGCGGGCTCTGCTGTAGGCCGGCGGATTGGCGATCGCCTCCATCGACAGCAGTTCGGGCCCGGGATCATAGACGAAGGGAATGCCGAGCCGCGGGCAGAACGGCGGCGCGATGAACGACAATCTGGCCCAGCAGATCGCGCACACCCCCTCGCCATCGACCGGCTCACGGCACGAAACGCATAGCGTCGGCAGCGCGATGTCGAGCGCCAGCCGCGCCGTGCGCAGCCACGCACCCCCGATCGCGCCAAGCGCGCGCTGGACGTGACCGGTAATGGAGCGTGTCGGTGATGCTTCGGCGTCCATGGCGGGCGAGGCTAGCGTTTGAGCAGCGCCGGCTCAAGGCGCATTGCCTGCGGCGGCGGTCCGGCGTAACCAGCGGCATGGCAACGCCCCCGTCCTCAGCCCCCATCCTGTTCGATCGCGCCTTGCTCGGCGCGCGGCTCAAGCGTGCGCGGCGCGAGGGGGCGGCGACATTCCTGCTCGATCGCGCCACCGAGGACATGGCGGACCGCTTGCTGGCGGTGTCGCGCAGTTTTTCGGCGGCGGCCGATGTCTGGACGCCGGGTGACGGGCTCGCGGACGCCCTGCGCGGACGTGTCGCCGCGGTCGATGCGATCGGTTTCAGCGAGGCGGAAGCGCTCGGTCTGCCGCCGGAGTCGCTCGATCTTGTCGTCTCCGCGCTCGCCTTCCAGTTCGTCAATGATCTGCCGGGCGTGCTGGCGCAGCTCCGCCGGGCGCTGAAGCCGGATGGGCTGCTGCTCGCTTCGATGCTCGGTGGCGATACGCTGACCGAACTGCGGCAGAGCTTTGCCGCGGCGGAGGCCGAGTGCGAGGGCGGGGCGTCGCCGCGCGTCGCACCGTTCGCCGATTTGCGCGACATCGGCGCGCTGTTGCAGCGGGCCGGCTTCGCGCTTCCGGTCACCGACGTCGATCGCGTCGTCGTGCGCTATGCCAGTGCGTTCGCGCTGATGGCCGATTTGCGGCGGATGGGCGCGACCAATGTGCTGCGCGAGCGCCGTCACACCTTAACCCGCCGCGCCACCATGCTGCGGATGGCGCAGATCTACGGCGAGCGCTTCGCCGATCCCGACGGCCGCATCCGCGCCACCTTCGACATCGTCTGGCTCTCCGGCTGGGCGCCGCATGAAAGCCAGCCGAAGCCGCTCAAGCCCGGCTCGGCGAAAGCGAGCTTGGAGGCGGCGGTGAAGGGAAGTAGGCGTTAGGGGCGCAACGCGGCAAGGCTCCCTCTCCCGCTTGCGGGGGAGGGTTGGGGTGGGGGTCTCTCCACAAGTCGTATCGCGGAAATAGCCCCCACCCGGATCGCATCTGCGATGCGATCCGGCCTCCCCCGCAAGCGGGAGAGGCCGGCCGAGCCAGCGGATAAGTCGCATTCATACGCGATTGCCCCACCTTGCGGGGAAGGTGAGAGGCGCTTGCGCGATTTCGGAATAATGGAATTATGCCGGTGAGTTGCCCGACGTGTCAAGTCGCCCGGTCGAACGCCGGCCACCTCCACCCACTTTGCATGGGGTTGTTTTCGATATTTTGGCAGCGCGCCTCCCCCGCAAGCGAGGGCTTTGCGCAAAGGGGAATCTGCGATTCTCTAAGACCGATCTGAAGGGGGAGGCGGGGATGGCGTATCGGCAGGTTGGTCAAGCGAGCTTCGCAGATGCGCTGGTGTCGCGGCGGGGGAAAGGGAGTTCGGTGCTGAGGCGGATTTGCGAGCTGGTCGATTGGGCGGCTGTGGAGTGCGTGCTGCGCAGCCTTGCTGAACCGGAGCGTGGAGCGCCGCCCTATCCACGGCTGGTGATGTTCAAGGCGTTGCTGTTGCAGCAATGGTATGGGTTGTCTGATCCGGAGCTGGAGGAGGCGCTCGATGATCGGGCCTCGTTCCGCGAATTCTGCGGCTTTGTGCTCGGTGACGAGACGCCCGACCACACGACGATCTGGCGCTTCCGCGAAGCTTTGCAGCAGGCCGATCTGGAGGAGAGGCTGTTCGGCGAGATCCTGCGCCAGATCGACGCGCGCGGGCTGGTGCTGCGCCGGGGCACATTGATCGATGCGAGCCTGATCCCGGCGGCGGTGAAGCCGCCGAAGCCGCCGAAAGACCCGCTGCCGCTCGGCCCGGACGGGCGTGCGCCGAGCAAGCTGGTCAACAGCGAGCGGGATGCGGATGCGCGATGGACCAAGAAGGGTGGCAAGCGGTACTTCGGCTACAAGGCGCATGTCGGCGTCGACCAGGGCTCGGCGATCATCCGTCGCAGCAAGCTGACCGACGCCGCGGTCAACGACACGGTGCCGGCCGACGAGTTGATCTGCGGCGACGAGAAGGCGGTCTACGCCGACCAGGCCTATGACAAGCACGAGCGCCGCGCCCTCCTCGCGGCCCGGGGCATCAAGCCGCGGCTGATGTTCCGGCCCAACAAGCATCATCCCCTGACCGCGCGTCAGAAGCGCTTCAACGACGCCGTGGGACGGCGCCGCGCCCCGGTCGAGCAGGTCTTCGCGCGCCTCAAGGGCGTCTATGGCTGGGCGCGCGCTCGCTATCTGGGCTTGGCACGCAATCAGACCCATCTGCATCTTCTCTGCCTCGCCATGAACCTCAAACGATGGGCAATGCTGCGTCCAACGGGTGTTGCGCTGTGACCGCCGCTCCGCAATGCCGTCAATCGGCCGCCCAAACGAAGCTGTCCACTCCCGCGCGCCCCCAGAAGCCACGCAAAAAAATGCCTGACACTGGCCTGCACCCGCGCACGCCCGATTGCGCAAAGCCCTCGCAAGCGGGAGAGGCGACGAAGATCACAGCAACAGATCGATCAGATGCGGCAGCAGCGGGATGTCCGCGGGCGGCATCGGGTAGTCGCGTAGCTTGCTTGCGCGGACCCAGGCGAGGTTCTGGCCCTCGCGCGCCACCGCGATGCCCTCCCAGCGCCGGCAGATGTAGAGCGGCATCAGCAGATGGAAGGTCTCGTAGGCATGGCTGGCGAAGGTCAGCGGCGCGAGGCACGGCTCGCTCACGGTGATGCCGATCTCCTCGTGCAACTCGCGGATCAGGGTCTGCTCCGGCCGCTCGCCGGGCTCGATCTTGCCGCCGGGGAATTCCCACAGGCCGGCCAGCGCCTTGCCCTCGGGGCGCTGCGCCAGCAGCACGCGCTTGTCGGCATCGACAAGCGCGCAGGCGACGACGAGGGTCAGCTTGATGTCAGCCATGCGGCGGGGGATTCCTTCCGATCTTCAAGCTTTCATTAACCAGCAACGCGCTGTCAGCCAAACGATTTATGCCCGCGCGGCTTTCCGCGCTTGCGATAAGCCGGCCTTAATTCGTATCCGGCAAGGTGAAGGTTCTCATTTATCTGCCCATCATATTCTTTGCCGACATAACCCATGAGCACCTTGATCCGGACCATCAGCCGTTTCCGCCGCGATCGCTCCGGCAACATCGCGATGACCTTTGGCCTCGCGCTGCTGCCGCTCGTCGTCGCGGTCGGATGCGCGGTCGACTATTCCCGCGCCAACCAGATCCGCAGCAAGCTGATATCGGCCGCCGACGCCGCGAGCGTCGGATCGATCGCCAAGGCATCGCCCGGCTTCATTCCCGCCGGCGCCATGACCTCGGACGGCGAGATATCGGCAGGCGAAGCCGATGCGACCAAGATCTTCAACGGCAACATCTCCAACCAGAACGGCTTCACGCTGACCAGCGTGACGCCGACCATGACCAAGACCGGCGGCGTCATCACCTCGACGGTCAAGTTCACCGCCGATGTCCCGACCATGTTTCTCGGCTTGATCGGGCAAAGCAAGATGACGGTGACGGACGCGTCGACCTCGACCGCGAACATGCCGCTCTATATCGACTTCTACCTCCTGCTCGACAATTCGCCGTCGATGGGGGTCGCGGCGACGCCCGCCGACGTGACCAAGATGGTCAACAACACGTCCGACCAGTGCGCCTTCGCCTGTCACGACTACAACGACGCCAACAACTATTACAATCTCGCCAAGACGCTCGGCGTCACGACGCGGATCGACGTGCTGCGCAGCGCGACCCAGCAGTTGATGGACACGGCCGCGAACACTGCGACCTATGCCAGCCAGTACCGGATGGCGATCTACGATTTCGGCGCCTCGTCGAAGACGATCGGCCTGCGCGCGCTGTTCTCGCTCTCGACCAGCCTGTCGAGCGCCAAGAGTGCGGCCGGCAACATCGACCTGATGGGCGTCTACGGCAACAACGATTCCTACACCGCCGACAAGGACAGCCAGTTCTCGACGGTGCTTCCGGCCATCAGCAACGCGATCAGCGCGCCGGGCCCGGGCACGGCGGCCGCGCCGATGAAATATCTGTTCTTCGTTTCCGACGGCGTGGCCGACGAGCCGAATTCAAGCTGCCTGAAGCCGATCAGCGGCGGCAATCGCTGCCAGTCGCCGATCAACCCGGCGCTGTGCACGGCCATCAAGAACCGCGGCATCAAGATCGCGGTGCTCTACACGACTTACCTGCAGCTGCCGACCAACAACTGGTACATGACCTGGATCGATCCGTTCAATCAGGGCCCGTTCGGCCCGTCGCCGAACAGCCAGATCGCGCAGAACATGCAGGCCTGCGCGTCGCCGGGCTTCTATTTCGAGGTCAGCCCGACGCAAGGCATCGCCGACGCGATGAATGCGCTGTTCAAGAAGGCCGTCGCCGACGCGCGGATCAGCAGTTAGCTCTCTCACCGTCACCCCCGCGCAACGGCTTTGCCGTTGTCGCTGGAGGAGGCCGCAAAGCGGCCGTCTCGAAGGGTCGACGGCCAGGGCTTCTCTATGCGGCGCTCTCGTGGCCGTGCATCCTTCGAGACGCGCTACGCGCTCCTCAGGATGACGGGACTCACGCCGTCATTGCGAGCGAAGCGAAGCAATCCATCTGTCCGTACGCTCGGAACGATGGATTGCTTCGTCGCTTCGCTCCTCGCAATGACGGAGGTGGCGACGTTATGTCGGCCGCTACGACCGGTAATCCCCGTTGATCGCGACGTATTCCTTGGTGAGGTCGCAAGTCAGCACGCGGTCTTTGGCCTTGCCGAGGCCGAGCGCGACCTTGATCTGGATCTTCGGCGCCTTCATCGCCTCCGACACCTCCTTCTCGTCGTAGGACGGGTCGCGCGCGCCGCTCTTGGCGACGCGGATGCCGTTGAAGGAGATCGAGAGCTTGTCGCGGTTGGCGGGCTCGCCGGCCTTGCCGACCGCCATCACCACGCGCCCCCAATTGGCGTCCTCGCCGGCGATCGCGGTCTTCACCAGTGGCGAATTGGCGATCGACATCGCGATTCTGCGCGCCGATGGTTTGGTTGTGGCGCCCTCGACCACGACCTCGACCAGCTTGCGGGCGCCTTCGCCGTCGCGCGCCACCTGCTCGGAGAGATCAGCGAGGATCTGCTGGAACGCCTTGGTGAAGGCCTTCAGCCGCGGGTCGCTGGCGCGCGAGATCTTCGGCGCGCCATTGGCGGCCGCCGCGCCGGTCGCGAAGGCCAGCAGCGTATCCGAGGTCGAGGTGTCGCCGTCGATGGTCAGCGCATTGAAGGTGTCCTCGACGCCGGCCTTGAGCAGGGATTGCAGCACCGATGCCGACAGCGGCGCGTCGGTGAAGATGAAGGACAGCATGGTCGCCATGTCGGGCATGATCATGCCGGCGCCCTTGGCCATGCCGTTGATCGTCACCTTGGCCTTGCCGAGCTTCACGGTCGCGGTCGCGACCTTCGGAAAGGTGTCGGTGGTCATGATCGCCCTGGCCGCGTCCATCCAGAGATCGGGGGTGGCGGTCTCGGCGAGCTGCGCCAGCACGCCGTCGAACTTGGTGGCGTCGAGCGGCTCGCCGATCACGCCGGTGGAGGCGAGGAACACGTCCGATGTCGCGCAGCCGACCGCCTTCGCCGCGATCTGCGCGGTCAGCGCGGTGGACGCCTTGCCGGTCTTGCCGGTGAAGGCGTTGGCGTTGCCGGAATTGACCACCAGCGCGCGCGCCGATCCTTTTTTAGAAGATCCTGCGCCCTTCAGCTTGGCGCGGCACCATTCGACCGGCGCTGACGGGCACTTCGACTTGGTGAAGACGCCGGCCACCGTGGTGCCCTTGTCGAGCAGCGCGAGCAGCACGTCGGTGCGCCCCTTGTAGCGGATGCCGGCGGCAGCGGTCGCAAGCCGCACACCCGCGATCACGGGCATCTCGGGAACGTCGGGCGGGGCGAGGGGGGAGACGGCGGTGGACATCGGGAAGCTTCCGGCTACGGGGAGGGAAGCGCTCCATAACATCTCGCCGTGCGAAGCGGGAGAGGGCTGCGATGCGAACGCGCTGTCATGAATCGTTCAAGGAAGCAGTAGTCCCGATAGAGCCCAACGGGTGGTGTCCATCTGCTCCTTCCCCCTGAAAGGGGGAAGGTCGGGATGGGGGGCAGCCGCGGATGCCGCTGCATGCTGAGAGAGCAGATCCCCACCCGCTTTGCTCTGGCGAGCAAAGCGACCTCCCCTTTTCAAGGGGAGGTTAAGGCGGAGCAAAAACGCAAATGGCCGGGACAGGCCCGGCCATCGCAACAGCAACTACGTTCGCGAAGCTTACTTCTTCGGCGGCGCCATCTTGTTGTCGGCGGGCTTCGGCGCGTCCTTGGCGGCATCCGCCGGCGCGGCGGCGTCGGCCGGCTTGTCCATGCGCTCGACCTTGGCGGCCTCGCGCAGCTTGGCGACGTAGTCGGCCTGCGCCTTGCGGGTCACATAGGTCTCGATCTGGGCCTTCACCTGCTCGAAGTCGGGCGCCTTGCGGTTGCGCTTTTCCTCGACCTTGATGATGTGCCAGCCGAACTGCGACTTGACCGGATCGGAGATCTTGCCCGGCTCGAGCGAGAAGGCGACCGCGGAGAATTCCGGCACCATCTGCTCCTTGGTGAAGAAGCCGAGGTCGCCGCCGTCGGAGGCGCCGGGGTCCTTGGACTTCTTCTTGGCGAGCTCGCCGAAGTCGGCGCCCTTGTCGAGCTCGGCCTTGATCGCCTTGGCCTCGTCCTCGGTCTCGACCAGGATGTGGCGGGCGCGCACCTCCTGCTCGCCGGTGATCTGCTTGGCGGCCTCCTCATAGACCTTCTTCATGGCGTCGTCGGTGGTCGCGGCCTTGCCCTCGTTGGCAAGCAGGCTGTCCATCAACAGGCGGTTGCGGGTGAAGGCGAGCCGCTTCTTGAAGTCGTCATTGTTCTCGATCTTCTTGTCCTCGGCGGCCTTCGATACGATCTTCATGTCGATCAGGAAGGACAGCACGTTGTCCTTGCGGGTCGAGGGGTCCATCTGCTGCAGGCTCGGGCCGAGTTCCTCCTCGGCGAGCGCCACGTCGCTGGCGTGGATCTCCGAACCGTTGACCTTCGCCAGCACCGGGTCGGATTCCGCGGCCCGGACCGGGAGGCCGGCAGCCAGCACTGCGACAAGACAGCCCGTCGCGGCCAGGGTGGCGAGGCCGAGGCGCAGGCCGGTTTTGGTTTCCGGAGGCGAGGTGGTCATGCAAAATCCTTGTCTCAAAGGGGGGAAGCTCGAGCGGGGCGGACACTCGCCCAATCGTGTTACATTGGCAACGCGAAAGTCTTGTCAAAATGATGAATTCCTTGACATCTTGCCAGCGTTGACAACCCCCCGACCGGGCCATATCTCTGGCCAACCGCGTCAGCGGTGAGAGCGCTTATTTTGCTGCGTTTTTCGCCGTTGAACCCAGGATGGCCTGTTTCCCACTCAATTGGCGGAGGAGCTCCGGGCCGGGGCTCGAACCGTAGCGCGTCACGGTGAGTTGATAGGCGATCGGCGGACCATCTCAGGCTGTAATCCAGACTGAATTCCAAGACTATTCCAAAACCGAACTTCAAGACTGAACGAAGACCGAACCCGAGACCGAAGAACAGGAATTTCGCATGATCGGCGCGCTCGCCCGCAAGTTTTTCGGCTCCGCCAACGACCGTCGGGTCAAGGGGTATCAGTCCCGCGTCAACGCCATCAACGCGCTGGAGCCCGAGCTCGTCAAACTGACGGACGATCAGCTCAAGGCCCGCACCGCCGAATTCAAGCAGCAGCTCGCCAGCGGCAAGACGCTCGACGACATCCTGGTTCCGGCCTTCGCCACGGTGCGCGAGGCCGCCAAGCGGACGCTCGGCCAGCGCCATTTCGACGTTCAGCTGATCGGCGGCATGGTGCTGCACGAGGGCGACATCGCCGAGATGAAGACCGGCGAAGGCAAGACGCTGGTTGCGACGCTCGCGGTCTACCTCAACGCGCTCGCCGGCAAGGGCGTCCACGTCGTGACCGTCAACGACTACCTCGCCCGCCGCGACTCCGGCTGGATGGGCCAGATCTACGCCTTCCTGGGGCTGACCACCGGCGTGATCGTGCACGGCCTCGACGACGCCGAGCGCAAGGCCGCCTATGCCTGCGACATCACCTACGGCACCAACAACGAATACGGCTTCGACTATCTGCGCGACAACATGAAGTACCGCCTGGAGGACATGGTCCAGCGCGAGCATTTCTACGCGATCGTCGACGAAGTGGACTCGATCCTGATCGACGAGGCGCGCACGCCGCTGATCATCTCCGGCCCGCTCGACGACCGCTCGGATTTCTACAACACCATCGACACCTTCATGCCGAATCTCGCCAAGAAGGACGACTACGAGGTCGACGAGAAGCAGCGCACGGTGACGCTGACCGAAGCCGGCATGGAGAAGCTCGAGAACCTGCTGCGCGACGCCGGCCAGCTCAAGGGCGACTCGCTGTACGACGTCGAGAACGTCTCCGTCGTGCATCACGTCAACCAGGCGCTGCGCGCGCACACGCTGTTCACGCGCGACAAGGACTACATCGTCCGCGACGACGAGGTCATCATCATCGACGAGTTCACCGGACGCATGATGCAGGGCCGCCGCTATTCGGAAGGCCTGCACCAGGCGCTGGAAGCCAAGGAGCACGTCACGGTCCAGCCCGAGAACCAGACGCTGGCCTCGATCACCTTCCAGAACTATTTCCGGATGTACCAGAAGCTGTCCGGCATGACCGGCACGGCGCTGACCGAAGCCGACGAACTGTTCGACATCTACAAGCTCGAGGTCGTGGAGATTCCGACCAACCTGCCGGTGGCGCGCCTCGACGAGGACGACGAGGTCTACCGCACCCAGAACGAGAAATACGCCGCGATCCTTGCCGAGATCGAGCGCGCCAACAAGCGGCTGCAGCCGGTGCTGGTCGGCACGGCGTCGATCGAGAAGTCGGAAGTGCTGGCCGAGTACCTGAAGAAGCACGGCTACAAGCAGATCGACTTCACGTCCGAATCCGGCATGGAGAAGCTCTATGCCGCCGCGCGCGCGGGCAAGCCGGCAAAGCTGTTCGCGGTGCTGAACGCGCGCTTCCACGAGCAGGAAGCCTATATCGTCGCGGAAGCCGGCGTGCCGGGCGCGATCACGATCGCGACCAACATGGCCGGCCGCGGCACCGACATCAAGCTCGGCGGCTCGCTCGAGATGCGGATCCAGCAGGAGACCGCAGGGATCACGGATGAAGCCGAGAAGGCCAGGAAGATCGAGCAGATCAAGGCCGACATCGAGCGCTTCCGCGAGATCGTGCTGAAGGCGGAAGAGGATTTCGAGGTCGAGCCCGCCAAGGGCAACAAGCCCGCGAAAACCGTGAAGAAGCCGGGCGGCCTCTACATCATCGGCTCCGAACGTCACGAATCCCGCCGCATCGACAACCAGCTGCGCGGCCGCTCCGGCCGTCAGGGCGACCCCGGCCGCTCCAAGTTCTTCCTGTCGCTGGAAGACGATCTGATGCGCATCTTCGGCTCCGACCGTCTCGACAGCATGCTGCAGCGGCTCGGCCTGCAGGAAGGCGAGGCGATCATCCATCCCTGGATCAACAAGGCGCTCGAGAAGGCGCAGCAGAAGGTCGAGGCGCGCAACTTCGACATCCGCAAGAACCTCTTGAAGTTCGACAACGTCCAGAACGACCAGCGCAAGGTGATCTTCGACCAGCGCGTCGACCTGATGAAGGACGACAGCGTGGTCGAGACCGTGACCGACATGCGCCATGCCTTCGTCGAAGACGTGGTCACCAAATACATCCCCGAGCACGCCTATGCCGAGCAGTGGGACACCACCGGCCTCAAGGACGAGCTGAAGCGCGTGCTCGATGTCGATCTGCCGGTCGACGAATGGGCGAAGGAAGAGGGCATCGCCGACGAGGAGCTGCTGACCCGCATCGAGACCCATGTCGACGAGCGCATGGCGGCCAAGGTCGCGCAATGGGGTCCCGACGTGATGCGTTACGTCGAGAAGACCATCCTGCTGCAGACGCTCGACCATCTCTGGCGCGAGCACCTGATCATGCTCGACCATCTGCGCCAGGTGATCGGCCTGCGCGGCTATGGCCAGCGCGACCCGTTGCAGGAGTATAAGACCGAGGCCTTCAACCTGTTCCAGGAGATGAGCGCGCATCTGCGCGAGGCCGTCACCGCGCAGCTGATGCGGGTTGAGATCGTGCCGCCGGAGGAGCCGCCGGAGCCGCTGCCGCTGATGGAGGCGCACAAGCTCGATCCCAACACCGGCGAGGACGAGTTCGCGCAGGCCCGCCTGACCGAGGCCACCTACGCCCAGGCCTCGCTGGCGCCGGGGATGATTGCCACCGACCGCAATCCGAACGACCCCGCAAGCTGGGGCAAGGTCGGCCGCAACGAGGACTGCCCCTGCGGGTCAGGCAAGAAGTACAAGCACTGCCACGGCCGGTACGCGTAAGGGCGCCACTCCAGCGAGCCCAGCGTTGAAAAGCAGGCGCGCGCAGCCCGCTGTGCCTGCTGTTCGCACGATAGCCGCTTAGCTACTTCGGCGTGTCGTAGAGCGGCTTGCCCTTGTCGACGATATGGACGGTCAACAGCTTGATCGCCTTGTCGCCGACGACCTTGTAGGCGCCGTGCGGTGCATCGCGCATGGTGATGCCAACTGCGCCGGTCGGAATTGCCACCTGCTTTCCGTCCGGCAACTCGATGGTGCCGCCTTCGAGGAAGTAGTACGACTCCTCACCATTATGGAAGTGCAGCATCGACGTGTCGCCGGGCTTCAGTTCGCTGATGCTCGTGATGACCTCCATGTTGGTGCCGCTCAAATCGGCTCGCTTCAGCTCTTTTCGAAACGGCGAGTCCTGTGCACTCGCGGGCGTGACCAGCATTGCAGTCAAAGCAAGTCCGACAATCGTCTTCATGGAAATCGTGCCTCCCTGAAAATGGTATTGAGAAATACCTGCTAGCTTCTTGGAAATTGCGCATGCCGGCAAGGTGATTGGCTTGGCAAGATACATCCCGCACCGCAAACGCGGGCCTGCTCTCACCGGAGAAAAATCCGGTGCGGCCGGTCGCCCCGGACGACGCGGCGGGGCAATTGGCCCGCCGGTCGCAACCGCATCGTCATCAGCCCGCATACGCCTTGTCGAGATCGGCGATCACGATCTTCTGCATCTTCAGCATCGCCTGCATGACGCGGTCGGCCGCCATGCGGTCGGGATCGCTGAGATAGCGGCTCAGCGCCGACGGGATCACCTGCCAGGACAGGCCGAAGCGGTCCTTGAGCCAGCCGCAGCGCGATTCCTGACCGCCGTCGGTGAGCTTCTCCCAGAAATAGTCCACCTGCTCCTGGGTCTCGACGTTCAGGAAGAACGACACTGCCTCGTTGAACTTGTGCTGCGGCCCGCCATTGAGCGCGTAGAACCGCTGTCCCTCGAGCTCGAAGGTCGCCATGAAATCGCTGACGGTCTCGATCTTGGCGTTCGGAAACACCGATTGGTAGAAGGCGACGGCATCGCGGACGTTGTTGTCGAGCCAGAGGAACGGCGTGATCGAAGTCATGACGGGAAGTCCTCGCTAATTGTCGATCGGGGAAGCCTGCGCGACGGCGCGCGAAGGCTGCGCCGCAGGGCGCGCCCCAAGGACGCACCAAACCGCCGCATCCCGACATCTCCTGCCGGTCTTTTTTCGATGGTTTCGGTAGGAGCGCGCCGGGCCGGCGCGGCCTTAGTTGGCGCTGCCGATCAGGCTTTCCAGCAGGCGCTTGAGCTCGGTGGTCGACTTGTCACCATAGCTCTCGACGATGTGCTCCTCCTGGCTCACCGCGAGCGAGTTGAGCCGCCGGCACAGCGCCTTGCCGCGGTCGGAGACGAACATCAGCACCTTGCGGCGATCCTTGGGATCCTGGACGCGGTAGACCAGGGCGTCCGACACCATGCGGTCGATCATCTTGGTCAGCGTCGGATGGTTGAGCAGCACAGCATCCGCAAGCTCGCCCATCGAGTGGCCGTTGCCGTCGGACAGCACTTTCAGGATGCGCCACTGCTCGACCGGCACGCCTTCCTTGGCGAGCCGCGTCTCCAACTGCCGGTTGATCTCCCGGTTGGCTTGCGCCAGCAGGTAGGCGAGATGTTCGGTGATCGGGGAATTTTCTTTCGGCGGTTTAGCCACGGCGTGAGACCTGGTTCCTGACCCGGTGAATGAATGTCCGGCAACTCATGCCGTTTCTATATGCACTTCAAATGTTGAATATTCAATATTTTCACCTAGGATATTCCCCCAACCAAGGGGCGGATGCCGCGCCCGCCCGCTGGCTGCGTTGCGTACTGCTTCCCAGACAGGAGTTGGCGTGCTCTCGACGGTCTCTTTCCAGGCGTATGGCGGCATGCCCGTCGCGCCGCCGCTGCTGTTTCGAAACCCGTCGTCCTGCGCGGCCGATCTCGCTTTGACCCTCAAGCCCGGCTCGTCGCGCCGTCGCGGCACCGACAGCAAGCTTAGAATCGGCAATTTCATCACCTTCTCCGGCGCGCCCGGGATCTGGGGGCCGATCTCCGCCAACAGCGTCATGCTCGCGGTCGCGGAGATCAACCGCCGCGGCGGCATCCGCGGCCGCGAGGTCGAATTGTCGATGTACGACGCCGGCGGGCCCATCGAGGAGGTGGTGCGCCGCGCCGAGCGGGCGATCGCGTTCGACGAGATCGATGTCATCATGGGCTCGCATATCTCGGCGGTGCGCCTCGCGCTGCGCAAGGTCACAGCTGGCCGCATCCCCTATGTCTACACGCCGGTCTATGAGGGCGGCGAGCGAACGCCCGGGGTGATGGCGATCGGCGAGACGCCGCGCGCGGAGAGCCGGCCGGCGATCCACTGGCTCACCGAGGTCAAGAAGGCGCAGCGCTGGTATTTGATCGGCAGCGACTATGTCTGGCCCTGGCAATCGCATCGCGCGGTGAAGCGCTACATCAAGGAGGCCGGCGGCCGGGTCGTCGGCGAGGAATTCGTCCCGCTCGGCGAGGACAATCACGAGCCGCATCTGGCGCGGATTCGTGCAGCACAGCCCGACGTCGTGCTGATCAGCCTGATCGGCACCGACAGCATCACCTTCAACCGCGCCTTCGCCGAAGCCGGGCTTGCGGCGACCACGCTGCGTTACGCCGGCGCGATGGATGAGACCGTGATGCTCGGCATCGGCCCGGACTCGACCGAGAATCTGTTCTGCGCCTCCGGCTATTTCGGCTGCGTCGATTCGCGCGCCAATGACGACTTCCGGACCAGCTACCGTGCGATGTTCGGCGCGCATGCGCCGCCGATCGGCTCGGTCGGGCAGTCCAATTATGAGGGGATGCGTTTTCTCGAGGCGGCGGCCAATCAGGCGCGCTCGCTGTCGATCGGACCGTTGTCCGCCGCAGCGCACAACCTCGTCTACAGCGGCGCCCGCGGCACCGTCACCATCCGCGACGGCCGCGCCGAGATGCCGATCTATCTTGCCGAGGCCGACGGTCTCGACTTCAATGTGATCAGGACGATCTAGATGGACCGGGCGATGCCGCGCTCGCCGCGCGGGTTGCCGGTGCCAGACAGGAGCAGGTGTGCATTCGACGCCCTACGTCATGGCCCGAACCTCGAGCAACAGGTATGGCGGCCTTCCATACCCGCCCTCCCTGCTGTTCCGGAACCTGACGTCGGCGCGGTCCGATCGGGTATTTTCCCCAATGGATCGGGACGGTTTCGGTCCGCGCGGTGCGCGCAGCCGGCTGCGGATCGCCGGCTTCGTCTGCTGCACCGGCTCGCCCGGGATGTGGGGACCGGCCGCGACCTCGAGCGCGCAGCTTGCGGTCGCCGACATCAACCGGCGCGGCGGCATCCTCGGCCGCGAGATCGAGTTCTCGGTCTATGACGCCGGCGGACCGATCGAGGAGGTGCTCGACCGCGCCGAGCAGGCGATCGCGTCCGACGACGTCGATCTCATCATGGGCATGCACACCAGCGCGGTGCGCGTCGCGCTGCGCGGCCTGATTACCCGCAGCAAGATCCCCTACATCTACACGCCGGTCTATGAGGGCGGCGAGCGGACGCCCGGCGTCATCGCGATCGGCGAGACGCCGCGCTGGCAGAACCGGCCGTCGATCCACTGGCTGGCCGAAGCAAAGCGCGCCTCGCGCTGGTACCTGATCGGCAGCGACTATGTCTGGCCATGGCAGTCGCACCGCGCGGTGAAACGCTACATCAAGGAGACCGGGGGCCAGGTGGTCGGCGAGGAGTTCGTGCCGGTCGGCGAGGACAATCACGAGGCGCAGCTGGAGCGCATCCGTGCCGCGAAGCCCGATGTCGTGCTGATCTCGCTGATCGGCACCGACAGCGTGACCTTCAACCGCGCCTTCGCCGATGCCGGCCTTGCCGCCCCCACGCTGCGCTTTGCCGGCTGTTTCGACGAGACCGCGCTGCTCGGCATCGGCGCCGACAAGACCGAGAACCTGTACTGCGCTTCCGGCTATTTCCCCTCCGTCGGCTCGCAGGCCGGCGACGATTTCAGGGAGCGCTATCGCGCGATGTTCGGGGCGTTCGCGCCGCCGGTCGGCTCGTGCAGCGAGTCCGCCTATGAAGGGTTCTGCCTGCTCGAGGCCGCCGCCAACCGCGCCGGCACGCTGGACATGCGGCCGCTGCTGGCGGCGGCGGACAACCTCGTCTATCGCGGGCCGCGCGGTCCGGTCACGGTGCGCAGCGGCCATGCCAGGATGCCGATGTATCTTGCCGAAGCCGACGGCCTCGACTTCAGGGTGATTAAGCCGATCTGAGCGGTACGACGGCGTCGCCGGAAGGTTTTGCGAAATAATACTTGAAAAGGAAAATATTTCCGTTTTCAATACAGCAACGGGGTGAGCGGTTCGCGCGGGCAACGCGACGCTGCGCCCTGCATCGAGGGATCAAATCCAAAGATCAAAAGCTATCAGGAGAGCGCCGTGACCGTCGTCCTTCCCACGCCAACGCAACTTCGTGCCGTCGCCGAGCAGTGCGGCCTGTCACTGACCGATGAGGATGTGGCCTCGTTCCGCGGCCTGATGCAGGGCTCGATCGACGCCTACAACGTCATCGCCGCGATGCCGGACGAGCTGCCCAAGGTGAAATATCCGCGCACGCCGGGCTATCGCCCGTCGGCGGAGGAAAACCCGCGCAACGCCTGGTACTACAAGTCGACTGTGAAGGGCGCGGCCTCCGGCAAGCTCAAGGGCAAGACGGTGGCGCTGAAGGACAACATCATGCTGGCCGGCGTGCCGATGACGAACGGCTCGTCGACGCTGGAAGGATATATCCCCGATTTCGACGCCACCATCGTCACGCGCATGCTCGATGCCGGCGCCGAGATCGCCGGCAAGACCCATTGCGAGCATTTCTGCCTGTCCGGCGGCAGCCACACCAACTCCTACGGAGCGGTGCACAATCCGCACAAGATGGGCTACTCGGCCGGCGGCTCGTCGTCGGGCTCCGGCGTCGTGGTCGCGCTCGGCGAGGTCGACATGGCGATCGGCGGCGACCAGGGCGGCTCGATCCGCATGCCGTCCTCGTTCTGCGGCACCTACGGCATGAAGCCGACCTGGGGCCTCGTGCCCTATACGGGCATCATGCCGATCGAGATCTTCGTCGACCACACCGGCCCGATGACCGCGACGGTGGAGGACAACGCGCTGCTGCTCGAGGTGATCGCCGGCGACGACGGCTACGATCCGCGCATCAAGGCGCCCAAGGTCGAGGATTACACCAAGGCGCTGGGCAAAGGCGTCAAGGGCATGAAGATCGGCATCCTCAAGGAAGGCTTCGAGCAGCCGACCGCGGAGGCCGCGGTCAATGAAAGCGTGCACGAGGCGGCCAAGCGCTTCAAGGATCTCGGCGCGTCGGTCGACACCGTGTCGATCCCGATGCACATGGTCGGCCCGGCGATCTGGACCCCGATCGGCACCGAAGGCCTGACCCAGACCATGATGTTCGGCGACGGCTACGGCCTCAGCCGCCCCGACCTGTATTCGACCTCGCTGATGGATTTCCATCGCGGCTGGCGCCGCCAGGCGGACTCGCTGTCGGAGACCACCAAGCTGTTCATGATGCTCGGCACCTACATCAACAACAGCTTCGGTCCGCGCTTCTACGGCAAGGCGCTCAACATCTCCCGCCGCCTCGCCGCGGCCTATGACAAAGCGTTCAAGGATTACGACCTGCTGCTGCTGCCGACCACGCCGATGAAGGCGCCGGCGCTGCCGGCGGCCAATGCCAGCCGCGAGGACTATGTCGCCCGCGCGCTCGAGATGATCACCAACACCGCGCCGTTCGACATCACCCATCACCCGGCGATGTCGCTGCCCTGCGGCATGGTCGACGGCCTGCCGGTCGGCTTGATGCTGGTCGGCCGGATGTTCGAGGAATCCACCATCTACCGCGCCGCGCACGCCTTCGAGCAGGCCGGCGACTGGAAGAAGATGTGAGGCGCCGCTTGTTGCAGACGCAGGCTGGATGGATCGAACGCCGGATCGAACGACATGGCTAGCACTTTTGCCGCGGCGTTCGAGATCGTGAGCTTCGGCGCGATCATCGTGCTGGTGGTGCTCGGGCTCGGCATCATCGCCAGCATGATGGGCATCTTCAACTTCGCGCAGGGCGAGTTCGTCCTGCTCGGGGCCTATGTCACCTATCTGGCCTACGCCCATGGCGCACCGGTCTGGCTCGGCATGGTCGCGGCGCCCTTTGCGGTCGGCGCGATCGGCTTCGTGCTGGAGGCGCTGATCATCAGGCGGTTCTACGCCGCGCCGATCGTGGCGATGCTCGGCACCTATGCGCTCGGCCTGATCATCCGCGAGAGCGTGCGCGGCCTGATCGGCGGCTTCTATCTCACGGTGCCTGAGCCGATCGGCGGTTCGATCGACCTCGGCTCGGTCCACATCTCGGCCTGGCGCTTCACCATCATCGTGATCACGCTGCTGGTGATGGGTGCCTGCTATCTCTTGCTGGCGCGCACCTCGTTCGGGCTTCGGGTCCGCGCCACGCTGGAGAATCCGGCGCTGGCGCGCGCGTCGGGCATCTCGACGCCCCTGATCTACGGGGCGACCTTCGCGTTCGGTGCGGCGCTCGCCGGGCTTGCCGGCGCGCTGATCGTGCCGGTGTTCAGCCTGTTTGCCGACCTCGGCATCCGCTTCCTGATCCAGGGCTTCGTCGCCGTGATGGTCGGCGGGGTCGGCTCCTTCATCGGTCCGGTCGCCGGTGCTGGTGTGATCGGCACGCTCAGTGCGGCGCTGCCATGGGTGATGTCTCCTGTCGTCGCCGACGTCCTCGTCTTCGTGCTCGCCATTGCCTTCATCAAATTCCGCCCGCAGGGCCTCATATCGGGAAAAGGGGTTTAGTCAGATGTTCGATCGCACCAATCTCACGCGCCGCCGCTTCATGAGCAATTTCGCGTTCGCGACCGGCGCGCTCGCGACCGGGGTCGGCAGCTGGGTGGTCAGGCCCGATTGGGCCAACGCCGCCGAGGGACCGATCAAGGTCGGCATCGCGACCGACCTGACCGGCCCGATCGCCTATGCCGGCAACGCCGACGCCAACGTCGCCAAGATGGTGATCAAGGAGATCAACGCCGGCGGCGGCCTGCTCGGCCGGCCGCTCGAGCTCTACATCGAGGACACCGCCTCGAATGAATCGGTCGCGGTCGGCAATGTCCGCAAGCTGATCCAGCGCGACAAGGTCGACATGGTGCTCGGCGGCATCACCTCGTCGATGCGCAACGCGATCAAGGATCCGATCGTGGCGCGCGGCAAGACGCTCTACATCTATCCGCAGCTCTACGAGGGCAAGGAGTGCACGCCCTATCTGTTCTGCACCGGACCGACCCCAGCGCAGCAATGCGACACCTTCATTCCCTGGCTGATCAAGAACGGCGGCAAGAAGTTCGCGCTGCCGAGCGCCAACTATGTCTGGCCGCACACGCTCAACGTCTACGCCCGCAAGGTGATCGAGGCGAACGGCGGCGAGGTGGTGTTCGAGGAATATTACCCGCTCGACCAGGTCGATTTCTCGGCCACCGTCAACCGCGTCATCTCCAACAAGGTCGACGTCGTCTTCAACACCGTGATCCCGCCTGGCGTCGGCCCGTTCTTCAAGCAGCTCTATGAAGCCGGCTTCCTCAAGAACGGCGGGCGGCTCGCCTGCGTCTACTATGACGAGAACACCCTCAACATCAATCAGGCCAACGAGATCGAGGGCCTTGCGAGCTGCCTCGACTATTTCAAGGTGCTGACCAAGGAGGATCCGTTCGATGCCAAGCTCCAGGCGGCCTATGAAAAGGATTTCCCCGGCAACTTCCTGTTCGCGGCCGGCAGCGCCGCCACCGGAACCTATCGCGGCCTCAAGCTGTGGGAAGCCGCGGTCAAGGAGGCCGGCAAGGTCGACCGCGACTCCGTGGCGGCCGCGCTCGACCACGCCAAGATCGCCGAAGGGCCGGGCGGACCCGCGGAGATGGTGCCGGGCAAGCGTCACTGCAAGATGAAGATGTACACCGCTGTTGCCAAGGGCGGGAACTATGAGATCGTGGCGCGCAGCGACGGTCTCGTTGATCCCAAGGAATGCTGAGCGATCAATGGTTGGAGCAAGAGAGGCTGTCGCACGCGTCGGTGAGGAACCAGATGTCGTGACGGGCGAGGGTGCACCGGCCGCAAGCGCGCCGGCGGGACGAGTATCGGCAGGATGGAAGGTCCTGCCGATCGTGGAAGGGCTGGTGCTGTTGATCGCACTGGTCCTGCCATGGGTGCTGCAGGATTATCTCACGGTGTTCGCCACCCGCGTGGTGATCCTCGCGCTGTTCGCGCTGTCGTTCGACCTGGTGTGGGGCTATGCCGGCATCATGAGCTTCGGCCAGGCGCTGTTCTTCGGCGCCGCCGGCTACGGCGTGGCGCTGTTGGCACGCGATCTCAACGTCACGTCGATCCTCCTGATCCTGCCCGCCGGCACCTTGATCGGGCTCACCGCGTCGCTCTTGCTCGGCGGCTTCCTGCTGCTCGGGCGTTATCCCTCGAGCGTGATCTTCGTCTCGCTCGGCACGCTCACCGGCTCCTATGCCGCGGACCGGCTGGCGCGCGGCTGGTACTATCTCGGCGGCCAGAACGGCATCCCGTCGATCCCGCCGCTCACCCTCGGCAGCTACGAGTTCGAGGAGGGGCCGATCTACTACTACATGGTGCTCGGCATCCTCGTGGTCGTCTATCTGCTCTGCCGCTTCCTGGTGCGCTCGCAATTCGGCCTCGCGCTCGCGGGCCTGCGCGAGAACGAGCAGCGCATCGCCTTCTTCGGCTACAAGGCGCAGCATTTGAAGGCGATCATCTTCGCGGTCGGCGGCACCATCGCCGGTCTCGCCGGCAGCCTCTATGCCTTCCACGAGGGCTTCGTCTGGCCCAACATGCTGGGCGTCGTGTTCTCGACCCAGGTCGTGCTCTATGTGCTGTTCGGCGGCTCCGGCACGCTGATCGGCGCCGTGATCGGCACCGTGATCATCGAGGGCGTCAGCTTCTGGCTGTCGGACAATTACCGCGACGTCTGGCCGATCATCCTCGGCGTGCTGCTGCTGCTCGTCATCATGTTCCGCCCGCTCGGGCTGATCTCCTTCGTGCTCGGCGAGCGCGAGCGGGTCGGCAGTTTCGGCAAAGCCCCGAAGGAGACCGGCAATGCCGCTCCTTGAGGCGCAAGGCATCAGCAAGGTGTTCGGCAAGCTGACCGCGCTCGACGGTGCGGCGCTGACCGTCGGCGAGAACGAGTTCCACGGCCTGATCGGCCCCAACGGCTCGGGCAAGAGCACGCTGATGAAATGCGTCGCCGGCGCCGAGGTGCCGACCACGGGCAAGGTCTCCTTCATCAACACCGACATCACCGCGTTCACGCCGACCGAGCGTGCCCGCGCCGGCATGAGCCTGAAATTCCAGATCACCTCGGTGCTGCCAACGCTGACGCTGTACGACAACATCCTGCTGGCGCTGCAGGCGCACTGCTCGCTGTTCGACCTGGTGCTCTCGCGCACCCGCAAGAAGCTGCACGACCAGGTGATGACGATGCTGACCCAGTTCCGGCTCGCCGATCGCGCGCATGATGCCGCCGCGGCGCTGTCGCACGGCCAGCAGCAATGGCTCGAGATCGCGATGGCGCTCGCCGGCAAGCCGCGGCTGTTGCTGCTGGACGAGCCGACCGGGGGCATGAGCCTCGAGGAGCGCCGCGTCACCGGCGAGCTGTTGCAGCCGATCAAGCAGCATTGCTCGCTCGTCATCGTCGAACACGACCTCGATTTCATCCGCGACATCTGCGACCGCCTCACCGTGCTCGACCAGGGCAAGGTGCTGGCCTCGGGAACGGTCGCGGAGATCCAGGCCAACAAAAGCGTCCAGGAGATCTATCTTCGCCGTGCCTGAGCAAACCTTCCTCGATATCCGGCATCTCGATGCCGGTTACGGCCGCAGCCAGGTCCTGTTCGATGTCAACATCGGCATTCCCTGGCGCGGCGGCGTCGCCGTGCTCGGCCGCAACGGCGCCGGCAAGACCACGCTGATGAAGACCATCGTCGGCGAGCTCGCAAGCTCGCAGGGCGAGTTGTTCTTCGACGGCCGCGACATCACGCGGCGCCGCACCGAGGAGCGCGTGCGCTCTGGCATCGGCTATGTGCCGCAGGAGCATTCGGTGTTCGCCCGCCTGTCGGTGCGCGACAACCTCGCGGTCGGCTCGCTGTTCAATCCGGATGCCAGCGCGGTCGATCGCGTGCTGGCTATCTTCCCGAAACTCGGCCAGCGGCTCGACCAGCCGGCCGGCACGCTGTCCGGCGGCGAGCGCAAGATGCTGGCGATCGGCCGCGCCATGCTCGGCAATCCAAAGCTGCTGCTGCTGGACGAGCCGACCGAAGGCGTCTGGATCGGCGTGATCGAGGAGATCACCGACCGGCTGATCGAGCTCGCCAAGAGCATCTCGGTCGTGATCGTCGAGCAGCATCTCGACCTCGCGCTGCGCGTCGCCGACTATGCCTATGTGCTGGACCGCGGCCGCGTCGCGCTGCAGGGCGGTGCGAGCGAGGTGCGCAGCGATCCGGAACTGCTGCGCTATCTGGCGCCGTAGCAGGCTTCAATGCGGCAGGCGGTCGGCCTTGCGGCCGATCACGCCGTCTCCCGGCGTCCGCGTCCGCCGTGCCGATCGCATCTCGCGACGCACATACCAGGCCGCGACCGAGCAGATCAGCCAGGCAAGCGATGCGGCGATGAAGGCGGCCGGGACGCTGCGATCCACCGTCAGCGAGAAGACGATGGCAAATGCCAGCATGCCGACCGCGCCGAGCGCTGCGCCCACGGCATCGAGCGCCGCGGCCTGCTGCCCGCGCCATGTGCCGTCGAGGCCGGCGTTCCGCTTGCGGCGGATTTCATGCTTCTCGATCAGGGTTGCGCTGGCGCAGAAGATGGCGGGGAGTGCAAGAAAGGCGCCGCCGACATAGGCGCCGCAGGTGCTGCTGATCAGGCCGGTCAGGACGGTGACGCCGCCGCCGAGCACGAAGCGGATCAGATATTCGGCCCAGCGGCTTTCCCTGAGCGAGGACAATGAGACGCGGACCGGTGTCATGCCTGTCCTCCGGCAACACCCAGCAAGCCGAACACGATTGCGAGCCAGACGATCAGCGCCAGCAACGTGGCGGGGGCGGCGCGGAGTCTCGCGCGGATCAGCAGTTGGCAGACCACGAAGCTATAGACGGCCAGCGCAACGGCGCCGGCCATCATCGCGCGGCTCTGCAGGCCGGCGTAGTCGGCGCCGTGCTGATACACGGCGATGCCGAGGGTGGCGAGCGCAACCGACGGCGCCGCGCCGAACAGGCCGGCAAAGCTCTTCGGACGCAGAATGTCGCCCAGCATCGCGAAGGCCGACACCACGGCTCCGCCCACGAGAAAGCGGATGACATATTCGGTCATCACGCCTTGCTCCGCGGCGGATCGTCACCGGGATAGCCGGTCCATAATCGCAGCAGCCGCTCGAGAACAGCGCCGAGCCCAAATCCCGCGATCACGTCGCTCGTCCAGTGAGCGAGAACCGCAATGCGCGTCAGCGAAAGGCCGACCGCGACCACCTGGATTACGCGGCGCGCGCCGGCGGGCAATGTCGCGGCCGCCGACGCCAGCGCGCCCATATGCAGCGCGTGGCCGGATGGAAAGGCGTCGTCGCGCTTGCCCGAGATCGGGATGCCATTGGCGTGGCCGACCACGGTCAGGCGATCCGGGCGGGTTTGATTGAACAGCAATTTCAGGCCATGTGGCAGCAGCGACGCTGCGACCGTCACCAGCAGCGCGTGATTGCCGGCGCGCTCGAGCGAGGCGCCGCGCCCGCGTGAGGCGAGCCAGCCGGCCGCGGCGAGCGCAAGCAGGACCTTTTCGTCAGCGCCCCAGGTCAGTGTGCGGGCGATCTCTTCCGGCGCAGGTGCGGTGTTGCGGGCGATCGCACGCGCGATCATGGCGTCCGCCGCGGTCGGGCGAATGGTGATCGGGAAGGGGGCGCCTCGCTGGTGGCGTGCTCGAACTCTGGCTGTCGTAAGCATGGTCAGGTTCCCATCCAACGCGCCAGCCGCGGCATGGGTCCTATCACGGGACGTGCAGGGCGTCGCCCGAAGGAACCAAATGCAGATCGATGGTCTTGAACTCTTGCCCGTCTCGACTTGATCCCAAAGCTTCATCCCGAGGCTTCGCGCGCCAACCGGGATGCACGGCGGGCGATGGATTGTAGTCAGGGAGAGGTGTCGATGACGGAGCCGGACGTTCGCAAGGGGATGCCGCCGGTCAAGCTTTCGCGCGATGAATTCGAGCGGCGCTACCGGAAGCGATTTGCCGATCCGGTTTTTCAATCCATGCAGACGGAGCTCACGACGATCATCGCCGGTGCCTGGGACGCCTATCGTCAATCGCGCAAGGCGCCGGTCACCCGCAAGGCCGGCCCCGGTTTTGCCGATCCCGACTATGATCTCGCGGTCGATTGGCTGTCCGCGCGCGATGCCATCGATGAAGCGCAGCGCAGGCACGACGATCCAAATGGAGCGCCGCATATCCTGCTGATCAACGGCTCCTCGCGCAGCGAACATACTTGTCCCGGCGAGATGTCGAAAAGCTGGCGCATGGTCGAGATCGCCGAGTCCGCCTTTCGCGAGATGGGCCTCGCGGTCGATGTGCTCGATCTGTCGCGGCTGACGTCGGAGTTCGGCAGGGAGATTCATCCCTGCAAGTCCTGCGTGTCCACCTCGATGGCGCTCTGCCACTGGCCGTGCAGCTGCTATCCAAACTACTCACTCGGGCAAACCGACGACTGGATGAACGAGATCTATCCGCTGTGGGTGCGTGCGCACGGCATCATGATCATCTCGCCGGTCAACTGGTACCAGACGCCGACCGGACTCAAGGCGATGATCGATCGCCTGGTCTGCGCCGATGGCGGCAATCCCGACCCGACCTCGACCCACGGCAAGACCGCGAGCGAAGCCAAGGCGCTCGAACTCAAGGGTTGGCCATACCCTAAGCATTTGCGCGGCCGGCATTTCGGCATCGTGGTCCACGGCGACAGCATCGGCGCGGAAACGTGCCGCCGCTTTCTTGCGGACTGGCTCACCGACATGGAGTTGATCTCGGCCGGCGGCAGGGCCGAGACCGATGGCTATGTCGGTTACATGAAGCCCTATGCGACGTCGCATCGCGATCTGGACGAAGACAAGGCCTTTCAGGAACAGGTGCGCAATGTCGCGCTGGCGCTCGGCGCCGCCGTCGACCTCGCGCGCACCGGGCATCTGGAAGATCCCGGCAAGGGGCTTGAGGACCCGCAGCCGAAGTAGGGTTGGAATCCGGGTTCCCAAAGGAACGAAGGCCCCCGGCTGTCCGTTAGGCCGCGGGAGGAAGTCACAATGCGCTATATTTCGATTGCAGCTCTTGTTGCTGCTGCCATGATGAGCAGCGGTGCCGCGTTGGCGCAGCATTCCGGTACGCCATCGGAACAGAGCGCGTGCACGCGCGATGCACAGCGCTTCTGCCGGAAGGACCTCGGCAACGACGGTGCCGTGCAGAACTGTCTTCAGATGAAGCGGGCCAGCCTGAGCCGAAGCTGCAAGAAGGTTTTCGAAAGCCACGGAATGTAACGGTCGCCTGCCAGCGCGCATGCGGCGTGAGGGAGCGTGGCGTTTGAACCTGCGAGCTGGCGGTACGGCGCCTTGAGTGCGATCGGCGCCCGGCTTTCCCTGCGCGGTCTGCCAACGGAGAGGGCGGAACGAAGAGCAAAGCTCGGACAAATCATGTCGCGAGAACGTTGTGGTGTGACTCACAGACCGCGCCACACATTCAGTGTCGTCCTGGCGAAAGCCAGGACCCATTACCCCAAATGCCAATTGTTGCGCGACGCTGGGGCCCCGGTCCCGTTCACGATCAAGTTCGGTGGTTATGGGTCCTGGCTTTCGCCAGGACGACAAGGGAAAGCGCCGCGCCTACTTCACCGCCGAGAAGCGGGTGTCGAACGAGTTGGTCTGCACGACAGGCGCGGAGCCGGCGAGTTGGGTCGACGACGACGGGGCCGGTGCGGCGGCTGCGGCGGTGGTGACCTGCGGCTTCGGTGCGGGCTTGGCGGCCTGCTTCGGCTCAGCCTTGGGGGCGACGCGAACCACCGATTGCGGCTTGGCCTCGGCGACCTTCGGCTTGGCCGGTGCGGCAGCGGCCGGAGCCGGGGGCGATGCGGTCGTCTTGCTGGCGTCGGCGGTGCCGCCGATGCCGACCTTGCGGGCAAAGCTGGAGAAGAAGCCTTCGGATTTGTCAGAGGTGGATTTGTCAGAGGCGGATTTGTCGGACGCGTTCGCCGAGGCAACGCGGGTGCCGGCCGACGATGGGGTCGCGACCGGGGTCGACGACGTCGTCGCCACGACCGGCTCTTCCTGCTGGACCGCGAGATTGGGCTTCGGCGGGTTGACCGTGCCGGGGATCGTGCCGGGCGCGCGTGCCAGCGACATCGACGCCAACGCCTGACTGTCGCCGCCTTCGGACAGGCCGGTGTTTCCTTCCGGAATCTTCGAGGCGAAGACCGCGTTCATGCCGCCGTCGATGCCGGTGTTGAGGCGTGCAACGGGCGTACCCTTGGACACCAGCTTGGCGGTCTCGGCGGCGTCGCGCTGCTCCTTCTCGTGCACGGCGCTCGCGATCTCCTCGGGGATCACATAGGCCGGGCACTTCGCGGAGGCGTCGAACGCCGGATCGCGTGTCGCGCCCGGCGCCTTCACCGCGTCGAACACGTACTTCTTCTCGCAGAAATCGACCTTCGGCTCCTGCTTCGTCACCTCGAAATGATCATAGCCTTCCTTGATCATCTTCCAGAAAGGCATGTTCGGATTGTTGCGGTGCTTGGCCATGTTCACCGGCGTCATCCGGAACGGATAGGCCTGCAGCTGGAACGCCTTCTGGCCGCCGAAGAAGGATTCGCGGCCGAGCGAGTAGATCTCGGCGATCTGCTCGTCGGTCATCGCGTAGCAGCCGCGCGAAGAACAGTCGCCATGCACCATCAGCTGCGAGCCGGTGCGCCCGAGCGCCTTGTCGAAGGCGTTGGGATAGCCGGTGTTGAACGACAGGTAATAGGCCGACTGCGGGTTCATCTGGCTCGGGTTGATCGAATAGAACCCCTCGGGCGCCTGGCGGTCGCCCTCGCGGACCTTCGGACCGAGATCGCCCGACCAGCGGCAGATCGGATAAGTCTTGAGCAGCGCGAACTGGCCGGAGCGGTTCTGCTTCCAGACCTCGAGCTCGGCCTCCTGCTTGAACAGCCGCACCAGGATCGGCGACTGCATGTCCATGTCCTTTTCGGTCATGGCAGCGACGAGCTTTGGCGGGACCGGCTGGTTGGCCTTGGCGTTTTGCGCGAGCGAGATCTGGTCGCTGTCACAACCGGCGAGCATGACGCCTGCGGCGAGGATCGCCGAGGTCAGAAGCGCGCGTACGAGCGTGCGATGAGTCAAGTCCGAGCTCCACACCCACCGGGCGATTTTCGCGACCCCAACACGGCGAATATGCCCTGAAGCCATTGTGTAAAATATTAGCCTTCGACGACCCCTGCTCGCAACCTGAACCGGGGCGGACAGCCCTCACGGTAGCAGGCATGGTTCAAGGAATGTTAAAGACCCGGCTCGGGGCCCAATTAGGGCAAAATTGGTCGATTTGGGCGAAAAATCGGGCGGTTTGGGCGCCTCAGCCGAGCTTGCGGCCGATATCGAGAAACTTCTGGCGGCGCTGTTTGCGAATCGCGTCCGGATCAAGATTTCGTAGGTCGTTGAGCGCCTGGGCGATGGCGTCGCCCGTGGTCGCGATCATCGCAGCGGGGTCGCGATGAGCGCCGCCCGAGGGCTCCTTCAGGATCTGGTCGATCACACCGAAGCGCAGCATGTCCTGCGCGGTGATCTTCATGCTGTTGGCGGCTTCCTGCGCCTTGGTGCCGTCGCGCCACAGGATCGAGGATGCCGCCTCGGGCGAGATCACGCTGTAGATCGCGTGCTCCATCATCAGGACGCGGTTCGCCGTGGTGATGGCGATGGCGCCGCCCGACATGCCTTCGCCGGTGACGATCGCGACATTGGGCACGCCGAGCGACAGGCAGGCATCGGTCGAGCGGGCGATCGCCTCGGCCTGGCCACGCTCCTCGGCGCCGATGCCGGGATAAGCACCGGCGGAATCGACGATCGACAGCACCGGGATGCCGAACCGGTCGGCCATTTCCATCAGGCGCACCGCCTTGCGGTAGCCTTCGGGGCGCGCCATGCCGAAATTGTGCTTGATGCGGCTCTCGGTGGTGGCGCCCTTTTCCTGGCCGACCACGCAGATGCTCTCGCCGCGGAAGCGGCCGAAGCCGCCGACCAGGGCCTCGTCGTCGGCGAATTTGCGGTCGCCCGCCATCGGCGTGAATTCGGTGATCAGGCCGCCGATGAAATCGGTGAAGTGCGGTCGCTGCGGATGCCGCGCCACCAGCGTCTTCTGCCACGGCGTCAGATTGGAATAGAGCTCGGTGAGCGCCTGCGCCGCCTTGTCCTCGATCCGCGCGACCTCGTCGCCGATGTCGCTGCCGCTCGCGGCAAGCGCACGCAACTCGTCGATCTTGGATTCAAGCTCGGCGACGGGTTTTTCGAAGTCGAGATAGCTGCGCATCGGGTCGGGCATCAACTCAATATAGGGAAGATCGGTGCGAGGGGCGAAGCGGTTTCGGCGTCGGAAAGAGAAGCTTTGTAACTTCAAACGGTTAACGCGCATCCGGGTGGAATGCGCGCTTCGGGATCGCAAGCAGGTGACGCTCTTTCTGCGGAGACGAAGCGGAAGTCAAGGCGGATTGCTCGTAGCCCGGATGGAGCGAAGCGCAATCCGGGGAGCTTTATCGGCGGAAATACCATTCCCGGATTTCGCTGCGCTTCATCCGGGCTACGGATCCTAGGACTTCTCCGCCAACGGATGCAGGTCGCGGACCAGGCTCTTCAGCCGCTCTTCGACCACATGGGTGTAGATCTGGGTGGTCGAGATGTCGGTGTGGCCGAGCAGGGTCTGCACGATGCGCAGGTCCGCGCCATTGTGCAGCAGATGGCTGGCGAACGCATGACGCAGCACGTGCGGGGACACCAGCCGCGGCGCAAGGCCGGAGGCGCCAGCAAGGTCCTTCAGGTCGCGGGCGAAATGCTGCCGGGTCAGATGGCCGCTCTCGCCGGAGGATGGAAACAGCCATTTCGACGGCGCGGCCTTCTTCGCCTTCGGCTGCATCACCTCCAGCGCGGCGAGATAGTCCGCCATCGCCTGGCGCGAGGCGTCGTTCAGCGGCACCAGCCGTTCCTTGTTGCCCTTGCCGCGCACCACGATCATCCGCGCATCGCGCCGCGCCGCCGAGACCGGCAGCGACACCAGTTCGGAGACGCGCAGGCCGGTGGCGTAGAGCACCTCGAGCAGGCAGTAGAGGCGCAGCGCGCGCAGCCGCTGCGCCGGCGAGACGTCGGTCTGCGTCAGCTCCTTGGCGCGGGTCAGCATGCGGTCGACGTCGGCGATCGACAGCACCTTGGGCAGGCCGCGGCCGCGCTTGGGGCCGGACAGGATCGCGGCCGGATCGTCGCCGCGGACCCGCTCGTTGAGCAGGAAGCGGTAGAGATGCCGCATCGCCGACAGCCGCCGCGCCACGCTGGTCGACTTGAAGCCTCTGATATCGAGGTCGGCGAGGTAGCCGCGCAGAGTCTCGGTGTCGGCGTTGGTGAAATCGGCGCCGGCATGGGCGAGGTAATCGGAGAAATCGGTGAGGTCGCGCCGGTAGGCGTCGAGCGTGTTGGCGCCGGCGCCCTGTTCCGCGGCGAGCATGTCGAGGAACAACGCGGTCAGTTTGGCGTCGGAGGACTTGGCGAGGGTCTTGGCGGGATGTTTGGCAGCAGCGGGCATGCCGGAATCATAGCGCCTATTTCTTGAGGAACTTATCCGGTGGGATGGTCACCGTCATTTCCCGCGGTTTCGGGTGCACGAAATTCGCCAGCGCGAAGACGATGCCGTAGCCGATCCCGAAAATCACGGCGACGACCGTCAGGAAGCGGAACAGGCTGGGCATGGAGGCGACTCGGGCGGCGAATTAACCAATGAAATCATCCAACATGTTCCCCGCGCGGTTGCAAGAGTCGCTGGTAAGGGTGTCGCCGGGGGTAGTATAGGTGGCTCGAATTCCGAACAATTCGTCCCAATATCCGAGCTTTTTGATGTCCGACGCAGCCGTACCGGCGCCCACCCACCCGACCCTGGAGGCCGACATCGCGGCCGTGCTGGGGACGCGGTCGATCGTGCTGGTCGGCATGATGGGGGCCGGCAAGTCGACCATCGGCCGCCGGGTGGCGGCGCGACTCAAGCTGCCGTTCGCCGATGCCGACACCGAGATCGAGGCGGCGGCGCGGATGACGATCCCGGAGATCTTCGAGACCCACGGCGAGCCCTATTTCCGCGACGGCGAGGCGCGGGTGATCGCCCGCATCCTCGATAACGGCCCGATCGTGCTGGCGACCGGCGGCGGCGCCTTCATGCGCGAGGAGACCCGCAACCGGATCCGCGACCGCGCGATCTCGATCTGGCTCAAGGCCGACAGTGATATCATCATGCGCCGGGTGCGCCGCCGCGCCGATCGTCCGCTGTTGCACACCCCCGACCCCGAGGCGACCGTCAACCGATTGCTCAGCGAGCGCGAGCCGGTCTACCGGAATGCCGATCTGACGATTGCCTCGCGCGACGTGCCGCACGACCGCATCGTCGACGAATGCCTCGAGGCCCTGCATGCGCATCTGTGCGGTGCGCGTCCGGCCGACGAGCCACCACCTGACGGATTGAACGCGACCCCATGACTGCGCCCTTGAAACATTCTGCCTCCGTTACCGTCGACGTCGCGCTCGGTGACCGCGCCTATGACATCGTCATCGGCCGCGACGTGCTGCAGTCGCTCGGCGAGCGTGTCGCGGCGCTGCGGCCCGGCGTGCGTACCGCCATCGTCACTGACCGCACCGTTGCCAAGCACTGGCTGGAGCCGACCGAGGCGTCCCTCGCCGCCGCCGGCGTGCCGACGTCGCGGATCGTCGTCGAGGAGGGCGAAGGCTCGAAGAGCTATGCGACGCTGACCGAGGTCAGCGAAGCGCTGATCGCGGCGAAGATCGAGCGCAATGACCTCGTCATCGCGCTCGGTGGCGGCGTGGTCGGCGATCTCGCCGGCTTCGCGGCCGCGATCCTGCGCCGCGGCGTCGATTTCGTGCAGGTGCCGACCTCGCTGCTGGCGCAGGTCGATTCTTCCGTCGGCGGCAAGACCGGCATCAACTCGCCGCAGGGCAAGAACCTGATCGGGGCATTCCACCAGCCGGTGCTGGTCATCGCCGACACCTCGGTGCTCGACACGCTGTCGCCGCGCCAGTTCCGCGCCGGCTACGCCGAGGTCGCGAAATACGGCATCCTCGGCGACGAGGCCTTCTTCGCCTGGCTCGAGAAGAACCACACCGACATCTTCGCTGGCGGCGCCGGGCGCGAGCACGCGATCGCGACCTCCTGCCGCGCCAAGGCGGGCGTTGTTTCCCGTGACGAGCGCGAGACCGGCGAGCGGGCGCTGCTCAATCTCGGCCACACCTTCGGCCATGCGCTGGAGGCCGCGACCGGCTTTTCAGATCGCCTGTTCCACGGCGAGGGCGTCGCGGTCGGCATGGTGCTCGCCGCGGAGTTCTCGGCGCAGCTCGGCATGATTTCGTCCGACGATGCGGGGCGCATCGCGCATCATCTGTCCGCGGTCGGATTGCCGACGCGCCTGCAGGATATCGCAGGCTTCGCGCAGGAAGGTCTTGCCGACGCCGACGCGCTCCTGGCGCTGATGGCGCAGGACAAGAAGGTCAAGCGCGGCAAGCTCACCTTCATCCTGCTGGAGGCCGTCGGCCGCGCCGTGATCGCCAACAATGTCGAGCCGCAGCCGGTGCGCGACTTCCTGCAAGCCAAGCTGAAGGCCTAGAGCGGGATGACTCTTCCTCGGATCGTCATCCCACTCTATCTCTTTGATTTGAGCATGATCTTTTCGGAAAACCGCTACACACTTTTCCGGATCATGCTCTAGCCACGGATCAGTTCAGTGGGATGGTTCACCTTCTCGATCGTGCTGCTCTGTCTGTTCATCTCGGCGTTCTTCGCGGCGAGTGAGACGGCGCTGACCGGCGCCTCGCGCGCCAGCATGCTGCGACTGTCGAAGCAGGGCAACACCGATGCCGGCGTGGTCTCCAAGCTGGTCAACATGCGCGAGCGTATGATCGGCGCGCTGCTGCTCGGCAACAACATCGCCAATATCGGCGCCTCGGCGCTGGCGACCGGCGTGTTCACCGCCTGGTTCGGCGACGTCGGTGTGCTCTATGCCACCGCGGTCATGACCGTGATGGTGGTGGTGTTCGCCGAGGTGCTGCCCAAGACCATCGCGATCAACGCGCCCGATCGCATCTCGCTTTTGGTCGCGCGGCCGATGCGGCTGACGATCTTCGTGCTGGGGCCGCTGCTCACCATCATCGAGACCATCGTGCTGGCCCTGATGAAGCTGCTCGGCATCAAGGTCGGGGCGCATCAGGCGGTGCTGTCGCCGACCGAACGTCTGCGCGGTGCGGTCGATCTGTTGCATCACGAGGGCAAGGTCGAGAAGCAGGACCGCGACATGCTCGGCGGGTTGCTCGATCTCAGCGAGCTGCAGGTCTCCGACGTCATGGTCCATCGTACCGAGATGACCATGGTCAACGCCGACCTGCCGCCCGAGGAGCTGGTGCGCGAGGTGCTGGCGAGCGAATACACCCGCATTCCGCTGTGGCGCGAGAAGCCGGAGAACATCGTCGGCGTGCTCCACGCCAAGGACCTGCTGCGCGCGATGCGCGCCAACGACGGCGACATGTCCGCGATCGATGCCACCGCGATCGCGCTGCCGCCCTGGTTCGTGCCGGAGATGCGTCCGGTCTCCGAACAGCTGAAGGCGTTCCGCCGCCGCAAGACCCACTTCGCCCTCGTGGTCGACGAGTATGGCGAGGTCGAAGGCATGGTGACGCTGGAGGACATCCTGGAGGAGATCGTCGGCGACATCTCCGACGAGCATGACGTCGTCGTCGCCGGCGTGCGTGCGCAGCCGGACGGCTCGGTCGTGGTCGACGGCTCGGTGCCGATCCGCGATCTCAACCGTGCGATGGACTGGCGCCTGCCGGACGAGGAGGCGACCACGGTCGCCGGGCTCGTGATCCACGAGGCGCGCTCGATCCCGGAGCGCGGCCAGAGCTTCACCTTCCACGGCTTCCGCTTCCGCGTGCTCCGCCGCGAGCGCAACCGCATCACCGCGCTGCGCATCGTCGCCGTCCCGCGCGAGACCGAGCTGGAGGAGAAGAAGCCGAAGCGGGCGGGGACGGCGTTCTAGTTCGAGCTGGCTAGTCTCCTAGCACCGTCACCCTGAGGAGCGCATAGCGCGTCTCGAAGGGTCGACGGCCCGGCTGGTGGCCGTGCATCCTTCGAGACGCGCTGCGCGCTCCTCCAGCGACAAAGGCGCAGCCTTTGCGCGGGGATGACGGGTCTGATGGATGTGCCTCGCTACTCGATATCGATCGAGATACCCGACAGCTTCCACGCGCCGTCGGAGGGGATGAAGCCGAGCTGATACTTCACCTGCTTGGGCGTGGTGTCGAAATGCCCCTTCAGCCGCAGCACGCCCTTGTCGTCGATCTTGGCGTCCTCATCGAGCACGATCGGCTTGGCCACCACGGCGTCGAACACCGCGTGCTTGTCGACCAGATCCTTGAAGATGGTCTTGAGCTTGTCGGGCGGAAACTGGTCGCGGAACGGCTTTGAGATCTTGGCGTGGAACACGGTGAAATTGTTGGCGGCCACCGCATCGTTGAGCGACACCAGGATGCTCTTGACCAGCACCTCCTGGACGAACGGGCTCGGCATGTCCAGCGCCGAGGCCGGGCGCATCGCGCAGATCAGGAGCAGGCCGGCGGCGGTGACGATCGACCGGAAACGTGGCCAGCAAGGGATCATCAATGGCCCCATATCATGCGTGGCGGTGCAATCCGTAGTTTCACCTGCTCACCTATGGAGCAGGTCCATCCTGTTCTCATAAAGGAAAACCACTGCTTCGTCTTGAGGCAAGCGCGCACTAGCGCGGCTTTTCCCCGGGGCCGTGGGCGTGGATCGCCAGCGCGTGCACCGAGCCGGCGAGTTCCTGCGCCAGCGTCGCATTTATCATGCGATGGCGTTCGATCCGGCTCTTCCCTTCGAAGGCCGGAGACACAATATATACCCGAAAGTGCGTCTCCCCGCCTGGCCTGTGGCCGGCGTGGCCCTCATGCAGATGTGACTCGTCGACGACGTCGAGGCTTTCCGGCAAGAAAGCTTCACGCAACTTGTTTATGATAGCGTCTTTGGTGCTCATGGCGGCGGAGTTAGGTTCGCGACAGCTTTTCGTCAATGGTGCAAGCGGGAAACGAGGTCTGCGCAATGTCAAGACTTGAAGATTTGTGCATTGCGTAGTCAAAGAGAACATGCCGATCGATTCATCAAAATTCTTCGACTCCATTCGCATCAAGCCGACCAAGGTGAGTGCGAAGCGCCAGGCGCAGGCCGGCGAGCAGGCTGTGACCTGCGAGTGGGCGGGTTGCCAGAACAAGGGCGCGCATCGCGCACCGAAGGGCCGCGAGAATTCGCGCGAGTATTGGCACTTCTGTCTCGATCACGTCCGCGAATACAACCAGTCCTACAATTTCTTCCAGGGCATGAATCCTGACGACGTCGCGCGCTACCAGAAGGACGCGCTGACCGGCCACCGTCCGACCTGGAAGATGGGCGCCAACAACGGCAAGAAGGGCGACAGCGGTCTCGATGCCGCCGCCGATCCGTTCCACGTGTTCTCCGAGCTCAACGGCCGCGGCCGCTGGCGCCCCGGACCGGGCGGCGCGGAGCCCAAGCCCGAGACCCGCAAAATCATGAACGCCGAGCGCAAGGCGCTGCAGGTGATGGGGTTAGGGGCCGAGGCGACGCTCGAAGACGTCAAGTCGAAGTACAAGGCGCTGGTCAAGCAGCACCATCCCGACGCCAATGGCGGCGACCGCTCGACCGAGGATCGCCTGATCGAGATCATCAAGGCGTACAATTATCTGAAGACCGTGGTGCGCGAGGCCTGAGCTCTCTCGTCCTCGTCGCCCCTGCCTAGTGCGCAGTTGCGCACGGGAGCAGGGGCCCATAACCACCGGCCGTTCTCGTTTGCACAAGATGTCTGCCTGATTGCCCCATTGCTGGGCCGCGGCGTATGGGTCCCTGCTCCCGTGCGCAATTGCGCACTAGGCAGGGACGACAGCGGAGAGCGTGGCTCCGCCGTCGTCCAACGGTGCAGTTTTGTAGCCCGGATGAAGCGCAGCGCAGTCCGGGGCACATCTATCCGCGGTAGGACCGCTCCCGGATTTCGCTGCGCTTCATCCGGGCTACGGTTTCGCGGTCAACTCTCAGCCCTTCGGCATCGCCCCGACATAGGACGAGCTCGGCCGGATCAGCCTTCCGGTGCGCCGCTGCTCCAGGGCGTGCGCGGTCCAGCCGGCGGCGCGGGCCACCGCGAAGATCGGCGTGAACGCCTGCCGCGGGATTTCCAGCCCATCGAGCAGGATCGCGGTGAAGAACTCGACATTGGTCTCGATCGGCCGCTCCGGATTCTTCTTCCGCAGCGCCTCGCGGATATAGGCCTCGACCTCGGCGGCAAATGGCAGGTCGGCACCACTGGCCTCGAGGCGCTCGATCGCGATCTTCAGCACATCGGCGCGCGGGTCGCGCACGCGATAGACGCGGTGACCAAACCCCATCAGCCGTTCGCCGTGCGCCAGCGCGCCGTCAACCCAGGGCTTGATGCGCTCGCGCGTCCCGATCGCGTCCAGCATCTCCAGCACCGGCTCCGGCGCGCCGCCATGCAGCGGGCCGGTCAGCGCGCAATAGCCGCCAGTGATCGCCGCGAACAGATCGGCCTGGGTGGACGCGATCACCCGCGTGGTGAAGGTCGACGCATTCATGCCGTGGTCGCAGACCGTGACGAGATAGGCGTCGAGTGCGGCGACCTCGCGCGGTTCGGTCTTGCGGTTCAGCAGCATCCGCAGCGTGTCGGCGGCGTGGCCGGCGTTGGGGTCCGGCGCGATCGGGTCATGTCCCCTGGCGCGCTGGACCAGGGCGCCCGCGATCACCGGGAAGGCGCCGACGATGGTCGCCTCGTGCTCCAGTCCGTTCTCGCCGCGGAGGCCGGCGATCGCGGCCCGGAAGCCGTCGACGATCGACATGCCGTGCGTCGCCGGCAGTAGGTCCGGCAGCCGGGCGAAGGCGCGTTCGCGGGCGGCGCCGAGGCTGGCGCGCACATTGGCTTCGCTCAGCGCCTTGCCGGTGGCGCCGTTCCACAGCCGCGCCGTGACGCCCTCGAAGCTCGACTTGCCCGCGAGGTCGGCGACGTGCTCGCCGGCGATGATCAACTCGCCGCGCTCGCCGTCGACATGGCTCAACACGGTCTCGGCGGCAGGAACGCCGTCCAGACCGATCTGGCTCTTGGTGAGATGCATATTCATGGCCTGATCTCCTTGCTTCACCCCTTCAAGGTCAGGCCTCTCGACGAGTTGATCAATCTTGATTATATAAATCAATATGAAAAAATCCGCCGAGCTTTACCTCTCCGCCCGGGAGGCCGCGGCCGAGCTCGCGATCTCGCCGGCGACCCTCTACGCCTATGTCAGCCGCGGGCTGATCCGCTCCGAGCCGTCGCCGGATTCGCGCAGCCACCGCTACCGCGCCGAGGACATCAGGGGGTTGAAGGAGCGCCGCGTGCCGTCGCCGGAGCCGCGCGGCTTCCGTAATTTCGACGCCGACCTGCCGGTGATGGATTCGGCGATCGCGACCATTACCGAGCAGGGCCCGATCTATCGCGGCGTCAACTGCGTCGAGCTTGCCGAGCGCGACACCCTGGAGCACACCGCGACGCTGCTGTGGGACGTCACCGGCGTCGATCCGTTCGCGCCGGACAATTGTCCGCAGATCTCGGACGAAATGCGCGCCATCGCTGAAGCCGCGCGCCGCGCCCAGCCGATCGACCGGACGGTGGCCGTGCTGGCGCTGGCGGCAAGTGCCGATCCCGGCGCCTTCACGCGCGCGCCGGACGGCCGCGCGATGGTCGGCGGCCGCATCTTGCGGCTGCTGGTCGCGACCATGCTGAACGCTGCGCCATCGAACGAGCCGCTGCACGAGCAGGTGGCTCGGGTCTGGACGCCCGACAACAAGCACGCGCCCGACCTGATCCGCCGCGCGCTGGTGCTGCTCGCCGATCATGAATTGAACGCCTCGACCTTCACCGCGCGCTGCGCCGCATCGACCGGGCTCAATCTGTACGACGCCGTGATCGCGGGTCTCGTCGCGTTGAAGGGACCGATGCATGGCGGTGCCGGCGTGCTCGCCTCGCGTCTCGTCAAGACGATGCTCGACAACGACGTTGCGCCGGTGGTTCGCGAGCGCGTCGCGCTTGGCGAGCGTTTCGCCGGCTTCGGGCACGGCGTCTACAAGAAGGGCGATCCGCGCGCGATCTCGTTGCTTGAGGCGCTGACGCGGGCCGGCGCGCCGCGCAAATTCACCAGGGAAGTCCCGGAGCGGATCGCAGAGGCGACCGGCGAATTCGTCAACATCGATTACGCGCTGGCGGTGCTGGTGCATGCGCTGCGGATGCCGGCGGGCAGCGAGCTGGCGCTGTTTGCGATGGCCCGCAGCGTCGGCTGGATCGCACATGCCAGCGAGCAGCTTCAGCTCGGCAAGTTGATCAGGCCGCGTGCCCGCTATGTCGGCCCGGCACCCGGGCGTGGCGGGACCACCAACAGCATCTAGCTATTTCGCCGGCTTGGCCGGTTCGATCAGGCTGCCGCCATGGCGGCGGCGGATGGTCCAGACGGCCAGCGCCAGGATCACGGCGCCGCCCGCGACCGCAAACATCCAGAGATGCTTGCCGACATGGCCATGGTGTGGCAGGCCGGCATAGTCGTGCAGCGCAGTGACGGCGAGCACGCCAGGCAGCACATGCGCCGGCGCCCAGAGCAGGATCGCGGGAATGTTGATCGCGTAGAAGCGCGCCGGCGGCATGTCGAGCGCGCCGGCGGTGATCGGCACGAAGGCGCGGATCGGCGGCACGAAGCGGGCGAAGAACACCGCGAGCACGCCCCAGCGATTGAAGAACGCCTCGCTCTGCGCAACCACGCGCGGGTAGTTGGAGAGCGGCCAGGCCGACAGGATCTCGCGCTGGCTGCGGTGGCCGATCAGATAGGCGGTGCCGTCGCCGAGCATCGCGCCGGCGGCCGCCGCGGCGAGCACCGGGAGCAGCTTCAGTTCCCCGCCCGGCACCAGCGCGCTCAACGCCAGGATGATGGTTGAACCCGGCACCAGGGAGCCGATCACCGGAACCGCTTCCAGCAGGGCGGCCAGAAACAGTGTCAGATAGGCAAGCCAGGCATGGGCCGAAACGAACGCGATGAACGGGTCAAGGAATGAAGTCACAAAATTCCCATGCAGCGGTGATATAGGCTTGAGAGCTAACAACTCCCTGCCGGGGTGAAAAGTGCCTCGGAAAGCCAGGGCGCCCACGCGCTGCGGCAAAAGTACGGCGTGATTCGCAGGGCAGCCTTTCAAAAACCGGCGTCCGGACCTATCTTCATGATAGGACAACGGAACTTTGATTGGCCCGCGGGCTTCTGCCGGCCGTTGCTCTCTGCTAGGCTTGTGCCTAGCACCCCATCCGCAGCCAAACGATTAATCTGGTTTCGGGAATGCCCGTGACCTCGGAGGATGAATGACGACCGCCGTCCAGACCAAAACACAAGAACCCGTCGTCGGCTTGCCCGACATGAAGGTGTCGGTCCGGCAGGTCTTCGGGATCGATAGCGATCTGGAAGTTCCCGCTTATTCGGAAGTCGATCCGCATGTGCCGGAAACCGATCCGGACTATCGCTTCGATCGCGCGACCACGCTCGCGATCCTCGCCGGCTTTGCCAAGAATCGCCGCGTGATGGTCACCGGCTATCACGGCACCGGCAAGTCGACCCACATCGAGCAGGTTGCGGCCCGCCTCAACTGGCCCTGCGTGCGCGTCAACCTCGACAGCCATATCAGCCGTATCGATCTCGTCGGCAAGGACGCCATCGTGGTCAAGGACGGCAAGCAGGTCACCGAATTCCGCGACGGCATCCTGCCCTGGGCGCTGCAGCACAATATCGCGCTGGTGTTCGACGAATACGACGCCGGCCGCCCGGACGTGATGTTCGTGATTCAGCGCGTGCTGGAAGTCTCCGGTCGCCTGACGCTGCTCGACCAGAACAAGGTGATCAAGCCGCATCCGGCGTTCCGCCTGTTCTCGACCGCCAACACGGTCGGCCTCGGCGACACCTCGGGCCTCTATCACGGCACCCAGCAGATCAACCAGGGCCAGATGGACCGCTGGTCGATCGTCACCACGCTGAACTACCTCGCCCATGACGAGGAAGTGGAAATCGTGCTGGCCAAGGCGCGCCACTACCGCACGCAGGAGGGCCGCGACATCGTCAACAAGATGGTGCGGCTGGCGGACCTCACCCGCAACGCCTTCGCCAACGGCGACCTGTCGACGGTGATGAGCCCGCGTACGGTGATCACCTGGGCCGAGAACTCGGACATCTTCAACGACATCGGCTTCGCGTTCCGCGTCACCTTCCTCAACAAGTGTGACGAATTGGAGCGGCCGCTGGTCGCCGAGTTCTACCAGCGCTGCTTCAACGTCGAGCTGCCGGAATCCTCGGTCAACGTGGCGCTCAGCTAGTCCATGCCGAAAATCTCCGTCGAGCGCACAGTCACCCAGACGAAGAAGGCGGTGCTCGGCGGATTGCTCCACTACAACAACGAGAAGATGGGGAAGCAGAAGTACAAGCGCTTCGCCATCTCGCTGCGGCAAGGCGACAAGATTGTCGGCGGCATCGTCGGCGAGGTCTGGACCGCGGTGTTGTTCATCCAGTTGTTCTGGATGGAGCAGAAGTTTCGCAACAAGGGCTTTGGCGCGAAGCTGATCAAGGCGATCGAGGACGAGGCGCGGCGCTTCGGAGCGACGCGATCTTATCTGGATACGATGAGCTTCCAGGCGCCGGGCTTCTACCGCGCCAACGGATATAAAGAGTTCGGTTCGATTGAGGGGTATCCCGGCGGCGTAACGCGCCATTGGTTTACGAAATCGCTATGACAACCTCCAACATCAAATTCCGTCCCGGATCCAAGGAAGCGCCGACCGAGCCGTTCAAGCGCTCGGTGTCGGCGTGCCTGAAGGCGATCGCCAAGAAGCCGGAGCTCGAGGTCTCCTTCGCCGCTGAGCGCCCCGGGCTCGCGCCCGGCAAGGCGCGGCTGCCGGAGCCGGCGCGCAAGATGACCAAGCGCGATGCGGCGATCGTGCGCGGCCACGCCGATTCGATCGCGCTCAAGATCGCCTGTCACGACCCCAAGGTGCATCGCAAGCTGATGCCGGGCAACCCGCAGGCGCGCGGCGTGTTCGAGGCGGTCGAGCAGGCGCGCGTCGAGGCGATCGGCTCGCGGCGAATGGCGGGCGTTGCGAAGAACCTCACCGCGATGCTCGACGATCATTTCCACCGCGGCAAGTACGACGAGATCACCGACCGCGCCGACGCGCCGCTGTCGGATGCGCTGGCGATGCTGGTGCGCGAACGCCTCACCGGCATGGCGCCGCCCGCCGCCGCCAAGAAGATGGTCGATCTCTGGCGTCCGACCCTGGAGGACAAGATCGGCTCGCGGCTCGACAAGCTCAGCCGTTTCACCGAGGACCAGGCGAGGTTCGGCGACCTCGTCCATGATCTGCTGTCGGCGCTCGATCTCGGCGACGACCGCAACATGGATTCCGACGATGACGACGATCAGGACGAGAACCAGGACGGCGAGAGCGATCAGTCCGGCGCCGAGGGCTCGCCCGACTCCGATGCCGCGCAGGAAATGAGCGCCGACCAGGCGCAGACGTCCGCGGAAGAGATGAGCGAAAGCGCGATGGAGAGCGCACAGGCCTCCACGTCGGATACGTTCGACGATGGCGAGCTCGGCGACGACGAGACGCCGGGCGAGGCGACGCGGCCGAATGCGCGCGGTCAGAACGAGCCGCGCGGTCCGGAATATCACGCCTTCGCGCCGAAGTTCGATGAGGTGATCGCCGCCGAGGATCTCTGCGATCATGACGAGCTCGAGCGGCTGCGCTCCTATCTCGACAAGCAGCTCGCGCATCTGCAGGGCATCGTGGCGCGGCTCGCCAACCGCCTGCAGCGCCGCCTGATGGCACAGCAGAATCGCGCCTGGGATTTCGATCTCGAGGAGGGCATCCTCGATCCGGCGCGGCTGTCGCGCGTCGTTACCGACCCCTATCACCCGCTGTCCTTCATGCATGAGAAGGAGGCGACCTTCCGCGACACCGTGGTGACGCTGCTGCTGGATAACTCCGGCTCGATGCGCGGCCGTCCGATCACGGTCGCCGCCACCTGCGCCGACATCCTGGCCCGCACGCTGGAGCGTTGCGGCGTCAAGGTCGAGATCCTGGGCTTCACCACCCGCGCCTGGAAGGGCGGACAGTCGCGCGAGGCGTGGCTTGCCGCCGGCAAGCCGGCCAATCCGGGCCGCCTCAACGATCTCAGGCACATCATCTACAAGTCGGCGGACGCGCCGTGGCGTCGCGCGCGAAAAAATCTCGGCCTGATGATGCGCGAAGGCCTGCTCAAGGAGAACATCGACGGCGAGGCACTGGACTGGGCGCACAAGCGCCTGCTGGCTCGTCCCGAGCAGCGCCGCATCCTGATGATGATCTCCGACGGCGCGCCGGTCGACGACTCCACGCTGTCGGTCAATCCCGGCAACTATCTCGAGCGGCATCTGCGTCACATCATCGACGAGATCGAAACCCGCTCCCCGGTCGAGCTGATCGCGATCGGCATCGGTCACGACGTGACGCGCTACTATCGCCGCGCCGTGACCATCGTGGACGCCGAAGAGCTCGGCGGCGCCATCACCGAAAAGCTCGCCGAGCTGTTCAGCGAGACTCACGGCTCGGCGCCAGCGCCGGGCATCCGGCGCCGCCTCCACTCGTGAGACATGCGCTCACCCCCTAGCCGCCGCCGTTTCCTCCAGGGTATGGCGGCGGGGCTGTCGGCCGCCGCATTGCCGCGTCTTGCGCAGGCGCAGAGCGCGACCCAGCCGCCGGCAACGCCGAGGCCGGCTGCGAGGCCGAGCCCCTACCGGGTCAACGAACCGGTTTCGATCGACGTCAACGCGCGGCCGCTGCCGTCGTTCGACACCCGCGATCGCGCGCGCACGCGGTTCGGCGCGCTGGAGTATCGCAGCGGGCTGATCCTGACCTCGTCGTTCTCCGGCTTCGGCGGCCTCTCCGCGCTACGGCTCGATCCCAAGGGCGAACGCTTCATCGCGGTCAGCGACCAGGGCAGCTGGTTCACCGGCCGCATCGTCTATCGTGGCCGGGAGATGGTCGGACTCGGCGATGTCGAGGCGGCGCCGCTGCTCGGTGCCGACGGCAGGCCGATCACCGTGACCCGCGGCTGGTATGATTCGGAATCGCTCGCGCTCGACGGCTCGTTCGCCTATGTCGGGCTTGAGCGGGTCAACCAGGTGCTGCGCTTCGATTTCGCCAAGGGCTTTACCCGCTCGCGCGGCGAGGTGGTGCCGCTGCCGGCGGCGGCCCGCAAACTTCCGAACAACAAGGGGCTGGAGGGTCTCGTCTTCGTGCCCAAGGCCACGGGCCAGCCGCTCGCCGGCACGCTGATCGCGTTCTCGGAACGCGGGCTCGATGCGAATGGCAATCTGGTCGCCTTCCTGGTCGGCGGCAAGACGCCGGGCCAGTTCAGCGTCCGCCGCACCGAGAATTTCGACATCAGCGACGCGGTCCTGCTGCCGTCGGGCGGTCTGTTGATCCTGGAGCGGAAATTCTCCTGGTTCGGCGGCGTCGGCATCCGCATCCGCCGTCTCGCGCTGTCCGAGATCGCGCCCGGCGCCCTAATCGATGGCCCCGCGATCTTCAATGCCGATCTCGGCAACGAGATCGACAATATGGAAGGCATCGATGCCCATGTCACGGAGGAGGGCGAGACCGTGCTGACCATGGTCTCCGACGACAATTTCTCCCTGATCCAGCGCAATCTGCTGCTGCAGTTCACGCTGGTGGACTGAGGCGCCGGCCCGGAGTGACGCGGTCAGGACATTGCTGATCTGCGCCCCGGCCTGCGCGGCCTTCCGGACGGTTGGTGATCGGCCGTGGTGCCTCTATCTTAACCGGGCCCTCTCCCCGATCCCGGATATCCGCCGCATGAGCACCCTGTTTTCCCCGATCGAACTGCGCGACCTGAAACTCTCCAATCGCATCATGGTCTCGCCGATGTGCCAGTATTCGGCCATCGACGGCTCCGCCAACGACTGGCACTTCACCCACATCAACATGCTGGCGCTGTCGGGCGCGGCGATGTTCTGCATCGAAGCCACCCATGTCGAGGATATCGGGCGGATCACGCCGGGTTGCCTCGGCCTTTACAACGATGCCAACGAGGCAGCGCTGAAGCCGATCCTGGCCTCGGTGCGCAAGCATTCGAAAGCGGCGGTCGCCATGCAACTCGCCCATGCCGGCCGCAAGGCGTCGAGCCAGCGCCCCTGGGAGGGCGGGCAGTTGATCCCGATTGCCGAAGGCGGTTGGCAGACGGTCGGACCATCCGACGTCCCGCACAAGGAAGGCGAGGCCGCGCCGATGGCGCTCGACGACGCCGGCCTGAAGCGCATCCGCGAGGCCTTTGTCGCGTCGGCAAGGCGCGCCGACCGGCTCGGCATCGATGCGCTCGAGCTGCACGGCGCGCACGGCTATCTGCTGCACCAGTTCCTGTCGCCGATCGCCAACAAGCGGACCGACCGCTATGGCGGCTCGCTCGAAAACCGCATGCGCTTCCCGCTGGAAGTGTTCGACGCCGTGCGCGCCGTATTCCCGGATCACAAGCCGATCGGCATGCGGGTGTCGGCGACCGACTGGGTCGAGGGCGCCTGGGACCTTGCGCAGACCATCGAGTTTGCCAGGGAGCTGAAGAAGCGCGGTGTCGACTGGATGGATGTCTCGTCCGGCGGCGTCTCACCGTTGCAGAAGATCCCGCTCGGGCCGGGTTACCAGGTGCCGGCGGCGCTGGCGGTCAAGGAGGCGACCGGCGTCACCACGATGGCGGTCGGCCTGATCACGGGAGCGAAGCAGGCGGAGGAGATCGTCTCGTCCGGCAAGGCCGACATGGTCGCGCTCGCCCGCGGCATGCTCTACGACCCGCGCTGGGGCTGGCACGCTGCCGCCGAGCTCGGCGGCGAGGTGAGCGCACCGCCGCAATATTGGCGCTCGCAGCCCTCGACGCAGAAGGCGCTGTTCGGCAAGACCACGTTCGGGACGCGCTAAGTTCACCCACTGTCATTCCGGGGCGGTCCGTAGGACCGAACCCGGAATCTCGAGATTCTCGGTGCGCAATTGCGCACCTGAGGGTTCGATGCTGCGCATCGCCCCGGAATGACGATGCAATTCATCCTGTTTGGGCACCGAACCAGCGCGTCAGCGCGGCGTCGAGGCCCGCCAAGTCTGCGCCGTCCGCCGCCCATGCAATGCAGGCATCCGGACGGATCAGCAGCGACGGGCCGGCGTGTCCTGATAGATAACGCCTTGGCACGCATCGCACGAAGATGTCCCAGCGCGCCGCGATCGCTGACGCAGCTCCATCAGTCGCATCGACCAGCACGGCCCTGCCGTCCTCCATCTGATCGAACAGGGTTGTCTCCGCGCCGCCGTCGCCGAGAGCAAAATTGCCGGAGAGCCGGCCGACCGATGGATGGTCGCTGCCGAGATCGTAACGGATCCTGATGCCGCTGATCATTTCGCCGAAGTAGCGGGTGCCCTCGTCGAGGCTCATCAGGTCCGCGACGATCTCGCGCAAGGCGTCCGTCATGACATCAGGCCGCATCAAGGCGACCTGGGCGCGGGTGTTGGCGAGCACTTTTGCCGCGATCGGATGCCGCTCTTCCGTGTAGCTGTCGAGCAGGCTTTCAGGCATGCGATCGCAGACAACAGCCGCAAGCTTCCAGCCGAGATTGACCGCATCGAGCAGGCCGAGATTGAGGCCTTGTCCGCCGAACGGCGAGTGCACATGCGCCGCATCGCCCGCCAGGAGGACGCGGCCCCTGCGGTAGCTGTCCGCCTGCCGCGCATTGTCGGTGAAGCGCGTCGCGGTCTTGACGGCGGTGACGCGAACGTCGGCCCCGCTGATCCGGCGCAGGGTGGTCTCGATCTCCTCGCGCGTGACCGGCGCACTGCGATCGGCCGGCGGACCATCGAACTCGGCCAGGAACACCCGGCCGGGAATTGGTCCATACGCCATCATGCCGATCGGCGTTCGCCGCCAGCCGACCGGCAGCAGGCGATCCGGATGATCGAGGTCGACGATGGCCTGGTGTCCCGTGAGGGTCGGTTCGGTGCCGGGGAATGCGAAGCCCGCGCGCTTGCGCACGGCGCTGCGTCCGCCGTCGCAGCCGACCAGATAGGCAGCCTGCAGCTCGACATCGCCGGACGCGTCCCTGGTCCGCGCCAAGATGCTATCGCCATGATCCTCGAAATTGATCAGTTCGCAGCCGCGCCTGATCTCGATACCGAGCGCGTGGGCGCGCTCGCCGAGCATGGTTTCCAGGGCTTGCTGGTTCACCCCGCGCAACCGCCGGTCCGGCTCGCGCTGACGCGTCTGGTCGATCAGGAAAATGCCCGAGAAATGACCGCCGAATTTCTTGAACGGCAGGTCGCTCGCATCGCCCGCGCCCTTCATGAGCCTGGACATGCTGTCCGCCATGCTGCGTTCGACCGCATTCATCGCGTCGCCGAGGCCGCGGCGCTCCAGTGCCTCGCCGGCCAGCGCGCCGATCGCGCCGGCCTTGATGGTCTGGTCGGGCTCGGTCAGCCGCTCGATCACGATCACGTCGGCGCCGCCCAGGGTCAGTTCGATCGCCAGCAGCAGTCCGGTCGGCCCGGCACCGACCACAACCACGTCGGTTCGTTCACGCGTCACGCCGTCACCATAAAATTATACTCAGTATAATATTTAGTATGGTACAAATTCCCGCATGTCAAATCAGGGCGGATTGCGGGAGCGGAAAAAGGAGGCGACGCGCCAGGCGATCTCGGATGTCGCAACCGGGCTGTTCCTGGAACGCGGCTTCGACAATGTTTCGGTGGCCGAAGTCGCCGAAGCCGCCGAGGTCTCCCGGATGACGGTGTTCAATTATTTTCCACGCAAGGAAGACCTGTTCTTCGACCGTGAAGAGGAAAGCCGGCAGATGCTGCGGACCGCCTTTGCCGAGCGTCCGGCCGGCGAGGCGCCGATCGCGACCCTCCGCAAGCTGGTGCACAGCCTGGCGGATCGCGTGCATCCGTTCGCGAAATTCACCGACGCGACGGCGAAATTCTGGCGCACCGTCGCCGAGAGCCCGGCGCTCTCGGCGCGGGCGCGCGAGATGCGTGACGAGTTGATCGATGATCTCGCGAGCGTGCTGGCGGCAGCCGTCAAGCGCCCGTTCGCCGATGCCGATGCCCGGCTCGCCGCGTCGATGGTGGTCACGGCGCTGACCGTCGCCTATGCGGAAGGGCTTCGCGAGCACAAGGCCCGCAGGTCGGCTGCATCGTCACGCGAGACCTTCCTGCGGATCATGGAGCGAAGCTTTTCCGGTATCGCGATCATGCTGAAGGATACGCCCTACGCATGAATTCCGGCCGAGCTGGATGCGACAAGGCCATTGTTCTGCCGCGGCCGGGGCAGGTACTCTCGAAGCGCGTGCGGAAGACACGCATCGAACAAAGAGAGGAAACCCATGGAACTCGGATACTTCGCGATGCCGTCGCATCCGCCGGAGTGCGGATTGAAGGAGGGCCACGACTGGGACCTGCAGACGCTGCGCTGGCTCGACGAGCTCGGCTATCAGGAAGCCTGGATCGGCGAGCACCACACCGCGCCTTGGGAGCCGCATCCGTCGCCCGATCTCCTGATCGCGCAGGCGTTGCTGCAGACCAGGAACATCCGTATCGGGCCCGGCGGCTTCCTGCTGCCGTATCATCACCCGGCAGAGCTCGCCAACCGCGTCGCGATGCTCGATCACCTCTCGAACGGGCGGCTCAACTTCGGCGTCGCGGCATCCGGCCTGCCGAGCGACTGGGCGATGTTCAATGTCGACGGCATGTCGGGACAGAACCGCGACATGACCCGCGAGGCGATCGAGATCATCCTGAAGATGTGGACCGAGCCGGCTCCCTGGACCCACAAGGGCAAGTTCTGGACCGTGACCAAGCCGGACACGATGTTCGATTTCCTCAAACCGCACATCAAGCCGCAGCAGGCGCCGCATCCGCCGATCGGCGTCGCGGGGCTCTCCAAGAATTCGGACACGCTGAAGCTCGCCGGCGAGCGCGGCTTCATCCCGATGAGCCTCAACCTCAACCCCGCCTATGTCGGCAGCCACTGGGATTCGGTCGAGGCCGGCGCGGCCAAGACCGGCCGCAAGCCGAGCCGCAAGGACTGGCGGCTGGTGCGCGAGGTTTTCGTTGCTGATACCGACGAGGAGGCATGGAAGCTGTCGACCGGCGACATGATGGGCCGGATGATGGGCGAGTATTTCCTGCCGCTGCTCGGCCACTTTGGTTTCAAGGATTACCTGAAGGCCTCGCCCGACGTGCCCGACAGCGACGTCACGGTCGAATATTGCGCGCGCAACAACTGGATCGTCGGCTCGCCCGCGACCGTCACCGAGAAGATCGAGAAGATCTACCAGGAGGTCGGCGGCTTCGGCGTGCTCCTGGTGTTCGGCTTCGACTACAAGCACAAGCCGGAAGCCTGGCACAATTCGCTGCGGCTCCTGAAGCAGGAGGTGCTGCCACGGCTGAAGCATCTCGACGCCTCGGTCGGCCGCGCGGCGTAGGACCTGGGACGATGAGGAGCACGGGGCAGTGGTAACGCTGCCCCGTAGTCATGACGGATCGCCGGCGTCAGGTGGTGCCGAGCCAGAACCGCGTTTCGATCTCCGCCCAGCCCTTGCCGATGCGGTTGCTCAGCCAGGCGTCGCTGCGCTTCAGACCCTTGTCCTTCTGGCCCTCCGGCGTGTTGCGCCAGGCCTGCCAGCGATACTGGCCGTAGATGCTGACGATGCGCGCGGCATAGGTCAGCGCCAGCTGCGAATCGCCCCTGATGATGACGAGGTTGTCGTCGTTCTTGGTGCTGGCGCGGTCGGAGAAATTGTGCGAGCCGGTCATGACCACCGGGTTCTTGCCGGCCGGATCCAGCACGATCACCTTGCTGTGCACGGCGATCATGAATTTGCCGGTGTTCTTGATCTCGTGCTCCCACCAGTCCGCGGTCTTGTCGATGCCGGCCGGCCGGATCACGTCGGCGATCTGCTTGCCCTTGAAGACCTGCTGCTGTCCGTCACCGGCCAAGAGCTGCAGCTGATCCTTCGGACTGTCCTTGCCCTGCGCCGGGAAATTGTTGAGCACCCCGCGCACATAGAGCTTCTTGTCCTGCGCCTTCTCCAGAATCGGGCCGAGCAAGCCTTTGTTGCCGGGATTGAGCATCAGGCACACCGCGCCATGCTCGGTGTCCTCGATCATCTTGGTGGCTTCCTTGAGGTCGCCGCTCTTGGTGGTGGGCGTGAACCAGACGCTGACCTTCGACTCGCCGATGGTGAAAGGCCATTCGTGATCGCCGGCCACGGCCAGCGCCTTCGGCGACTTGCTGCCGTCGGCGTAGATCGCCGTCCAATGGTCGTGATAGGCCGCGGCGACCTTGTCGTCAGTGATCTCGAGCCCGTTGTTGTTCTGGGTGCACAGCCCGGTCCGGGTCCAGTTGGTGCTGCCCGTCCAGACCACCTTCGGCTTCTGCGCGCCGTCGCAGAACACCGCGAACTTGTTGTGGGCGTAGCGGCTCGGCGCAATCTTGCGGCGGACGATGTCGACGCCGGCCTTCTTCAGCACGCCGGCGTTCTTCTCGGTGTCCTTGGCGGTAGCGTCGGACTTGCCGGTGCTGTTCCCAAGCACGACGTGCGCCTTGCCCTTCATCGCGGTCAGCGCGGCGATCAGCTCAGGGTCGTTGAGCTCGTAGAGCGCGAGATAGACGTCGCGCTTGCTCTTTTTGGCATCGGCCAACAGCGCCAGCAGGCGGGCGCCGAGCTGGCCCTTGAGGAAGTCGCGGATCTTGTTGCCCTTGGTCGAGATCGCCTTCTCCAGGGTTTGCGCCGGCTTCTTGTCCTTGCCGATCGCGCGCGACAGCCATTGCGCCGAGATCGTGCCGCGGTTGAACCAGGGCTTCAGCGGGCCCGAGGGCATTGCGGAGACGTATTCGGTCCATTGCGCCGGCGCGCTGTAGGCGGGCTTCACCTTGGTGGCGCCGTCCTTGAGAACCGGAACGACGCCATAGCGGACCGGCGCGTCGATTGGCGCCAGGAAATCGGTCCAGTTCGTCTTCTGCACCGGCCATTCGGTGCTCGGCCGATGTTCGCCCGGCTTGTGGCCTTGCGCCTGGTCCTCGAACCCGACCCAGGTGTCGACCACGGTTGCACTTTTGCCCTGCTGCTGACGATACAGCGCAAAGCCGAGACAGTCCGGGATCATTGCCGCGACCTCCCAGACCACGAAGATGCCGTCGGTGGTCGGGAACGCCTGAATGGTGGAAATCATGGTGATGCCTCCAAATCCCTGATGAGAAATATCCGGTCGATATGAACCTGGCGCGTCAACGTCGCCCGGCGATCCCTGGAGTCGCGTCGGATCGTTCCGGGCGTCGGGGCAGCTGATCTAGCAAGGAGAGTATGCCAGACAATATACAACCGGATCTGTCGGCAGGATCACAGATCGATTACGCCGTGCGCACCCGTTGGGCCGCGATGCTGTGGGCCCGATCGCGGCTCACTACAGCAACCGCACCGTGACCTTCGCCTTGCCCTTATGGTCGCCGTAGAACCATCCGCAGACCCAGGGGAGGCCGATGACGGCCTGGTTGACATAGAGGAAGATCTCGCCGCTGCGATCGGCGGTGAACCTCGCTCTGTAGACCTGCGGGTCGGTGTTCGACACCGGCAGGGGGTCGAGGAAATACTCGTCGACGCCGGTCTCGCCGACCCGCGCGATCAGCCTGAACCATGGCCGGAACAGGATCCGCCGCAGGAAGATCGCGAAATAGCCGCGCAACTGCTTTGTGCCTTCGATGGTCGAGGTCCGGTACCCGATCGGCGTCACCGCGCGGCCGGCGTCCTCCCATGGCTCCGACATCGTGATCGCGATCTCGTACTTGAACCCCGTGCGCACCTTGAGGCCGGTCGGCGCGCAGATCGCGCTGGTGTCGAAGTCGGCCGCATCCTGCGGGATGCCCTTGTCGACAGCGACCAGCTTGTCGGCGGCGGTCCCCGTGCAGAAGGCGCCCATGGAATCGAAGGCATTGAACAGGAAATGGCTGAGCAGCGTTGCGCCGAACCAGACCAGCAAGGCTGTCAGTGCAAACGGAACGACATGTCGCTTTCCGACATTGAGGACCCACTGATAGATCACACTGGTGCGGAATCGATAGATCGCATTGTGCATGAACCCGGAGAGCGGCGCCGGGCTCGCGCGGTTGCGCCAGATGATCCGCATCCGGTCGCTGATGGTTGCGCTGAGCGAACTGCCCACCGCCATCAGCGCGAAAACAGCGATGATGCCGCCGGCGAACCATTCCGGATTGCCGGCGTACCAATCGGTCCACCAATGAAAGGAATCGGGCAGGAACGATTGAACGAAGCGCACCAGCTCCGAAATCATCCTGACAGGTGAGCTGAACTCGTGCTCCTTGTGCTGGTTGTGGAACAGCCAGAACGCCGCCAGATGAAGCGACGCCGCCAGCGTGGCGAAGTAGGCGATCCGGCGCATCCAGACGTAATTCCACAGCTTCTCCTGCGCGGCATAACGCGCCGGCGCGCCGGCGGGCGTCTCGAATGTTGTTGCGCCCAGCGGGGTGACCTGGCCGCTGCGCGAGACGACCACGTAGTTCGGCGGAAGTCCGATCGGGGCGTAGGCATTGGCGCCGCTGTCGATCCGCTCGAACACGCTCTCGTGGATTTTCGGCATCGGCACGCTGACGCCGGCATAGGGATCGTTGCAGAGGTCGGCGACCTTGCGCGGACCGTATCGGTAATACGCGCCGAGGCCCGCCCGCGAATCGTAGAGGCGGCCATCCTTGTCTTCGGAGGACTTGATTGATTTGATCGCATCGGGGTCGGCGGCCGGTGCGCTCTTGAATGCGAGGCCGCGCTTGACGGCTTCGTCGACCAGCCAGGCCAGCGGCACGAAGGCGACGGCGTCGTCCGGATAGCCGCCGCCGACATTGGCATGCATTCCGACGAACCAGACCTGGACGAGGCGCTCGCCATCGATGCTGGCCGGCACCGCCGGTGCGGGCTGTCCCGGCTCCTGCTCGGTCCAGAGCACCGGATGAAAGGTCGTGCGCTCGTCGTCGAGTGCAAGCGCGTGCCGCGCGCACTTGACCTTTGGGCTGAGAATCCGGTTCGGCAATTCAAGCGGCCACACCCAGTTCGAGATGCCGCGCGTCATCTCGTCGATCGGCAGGCCATAGGCCGCGACGGTATCCCAGATGCCGATGAATTCGATCGCAGGGACCGGTTTGCGGGCGATCTCCGCATAGGGTTTGTTGCCTTGCAGGCGGTCCAGCACCGGCACGAGGACATAGTCGCGCAATGCGCGGAACAGCACCTCGATGCGCCAGATCGAGTGGTAGCCCTCGGCCCGGTATGCGCGATAGGCCTTCACCGCGCCGTCGTGCAGTTCGGATTCGGTGTCCGCGACGATCAGGCCCTGATCGAGGATGAGTGCCGCGAGCGTGCGCACGGTGAATGCGCCGCGGCTGAATCCGAACAGGTAGATCTTCGAATCGTTCTCGTGGTCGTAGTTCCGGCAGATGAACTTGTAGGCGTCGAGGATATTGCGCTTGAGACCGTAACCGAAGGCGCCGCCGAGCAGAGCAAGCGGAATGAATTTCGACGTGCCGACGCCGTCGTCATACTTGGCGGCCTGCGTATTGCCCTGCAAATCGAGCGACTGGAATATCCGCCAGACATTGGTGCGCCAGACGCTGGAAGCGGCGTTGCCGGTGCCATCGGACAGAATAATGATCTTCGGACTCGGCATTGAAAGACGCTCGCTGAAACGAATGAAGCGGATGACGCAGCGTAGCAGGGACCGGATCGATTGCTACCTTTGATCGCTCTTTAATCATTCCATGCCGCGATAGGTGTGAACTGGCGCACAAAGCGTCACGTGGTCGCGGCCATGTGAGAGGTGACGGCTTTCGCGTTGCTGCGAAAAGGCCTAGCCTAATCGCGGCGCAATTCATTGATGAGGCATAGCGATGCGCAGCCACGTCAGAAAATTTGCCCATGTCCTTGAGCGCTTCGGTCTTGCTTTGGCGGGAGCTGCAAGCGGTCTGTTTGTCGCCATCCATGTCGGCTCGAGCGTCTCGGCGCTGACCTCGCAGGCGTTCCTGCTCATCATGATGCTGGGCGGCGCGATCGGCTTCTATCTCGGCATCGATACGCCGCCCAAGCTGTTCCATCCGAAAGATACGGCGTCGATGCGCAAAATCGACGCGGCGGAGCTGCTCGGCGCGATCGGGACCTTCCTCGCGACGATGGTCGCCTTCTTCTCGGTTGGCGTCGTCGTGCTGCGCAGCGAGCCGGACATCGGCTGGACCGCGGCTATCATGGCGGGCTGGGTGCTCGGCGTTGCGATGCAGATCGTCGGCGGTACGATCGCGCGGGCGCGCGCGTGAGGCATCGAACTGGTGCTGGACGAGGCTGGTTTCCTGGCTCGAAATCGGTCGTGTGGGAGGGGGAACGGTCTGGACGCAAGTCGGGTGTCGGCCGTCACCCGCTATGCCGGGACACCGCAAAGGCTACGCCGCGCCGGATCAGCTGCTACTCCGCCTCCCTTATCTGTTCGCGACCTTGGTGGGATCCTTGACCGCCTTGAACGTCTCCTGCTCGACGCTGTAGAGCTCGCCGCCGACCTTCTCGACCTTGCGAATGTAGATGTCGTGGACGACCTCGCGCGTCTTCGGGTCGATCGACATCGGGCCGCGCGGGCTTTCCCAGGCCATGCCCTTCATGGCGTCGACCAACGCATCGCCATTGGTCTTGCCGCCGGTCACCTTCAGCGCCTCGTAAATCAGATGCATGCCGTCATAGGCGCTGACGCTGATGAAGTTCGGTCGAACATTCGCGTTGGCCTTGCGGAAGGCGGCGACATAGTCGCGGTTCAGGTCCGATGGATGCGCGGCGGAGTAGAACCCCGCCGTGATCATGCCGATCATCGCATCGCTCATACCCGGCAGGTCCTCGTCGTCGGCGATGTCGCCGGGGCCGATCAGCTTGATCCCGCTCTTGTCGAGCCCGCGCTCGACAAACTGCTTGGCCAGGATACCGGCCTGGCTTGTCGGGACAAAAATGAACAGGGTGTCGGGATTGCCATCCCGCGCGCGCTGCAGGAACGGCGCGAAATCGGGGTTGGCCAGCGGCACTTTCAGCGCTTCGACGATCGTTCCGCCGGCCACGGTGAAGCTCGCCGAAAATACGCCGGCGGCTTCGCGCCCGGGTGCCCAGTCGGACGCGATGATGGTGACCCGTTTCGATCCGTTCCGCGCCGCCCAATCCGCCAGCACGCTGGCCTGCTGCGCGTGCGTCCAGCTGGTGCGCACGAAGTAAGGCGACCGTTCGGTCACGATCGAGGTGCCCGATACCATGACGACGGTTGCCGTCTTGCTCTCATTGGCTAGCGGCGCGAGTGCCAGCACGCTCGGCGTCAGCCCGCCGCCGAGGATCGCGACCTCGTCGTTGACGATCAGCTCCTGCGCGATGCGCTTGGCGTTGTCGGGCACGCTGGCATCGTCCCGGACGATCAATTCGATCTTGCGGCCGGCGACCATGTCGCCGTGTTGCGCCATGTAGAGCCGCGCCCCGGCAACCGCCTGTTTGCCGACCGGCCCCAGAACGCCGGTCAATGGCATCACCAGCCCGACCCTTACGACGTCCTGCGTCTGGGTGTGTCCCGGTCGCACCGCCGCAAGCGCCAGAACAGCCCCGACCAATACGGCAAACCGGGTGCTCGACATGGCCAACCTCCCGTGAGCCCGGAAATGATGCCGGGCTATCCGCGACTATCGGCTTCGCGGCACGGAAGTCCTGATGAAGAAGTGACAGAACGGCGAATTTCCTGCTAAATTTTCCCGATTGGTGCCGTCTGTGGGCATGGAGTGACCTCTATGGACCCGGCGACTGATTCCGTTTTGATATTTGATTCCTTTGAGCTTGATCTCGCCCGCGGCGTAGCCCGCGTGGATGGCGTCGATCTCGATCTCAGGCCGAAATCATTCGCGGTGCTCGGCTATCTCGCCGGCAATGCCGGGCGGCTGGCATCCAAGCAGGATCTGCACGAGGCGGTCTGGGGTAACGTCGCGGTTTCGGACGACTCGCTCGTCCAATGTATCCGCGAGCTGCGCCTGAAGCTGCGCGATGATGACCACCGCATCATCAAGACGGTGTCTCGCCGCGGCTATCGCCTCGACGCCAGGCCGCTGACGCCGCCGCACGATCATGGATCGCAGAACGTCTCGCGCCGGACGTCCGCTCCCCGCGGCATTGCAGCGCGCTTGGCCGCGCTTCCCCGATGGTTGCTGATCGCCGGCCTGTCGGTGATCGCCTTCGCATCACTCGCATCCGCGCCGCCGATCGCCAACGGGATGTGGCATCCCCTGGCGGAATTGGCGCACTGGCTTGTGCCGCAGGATCACGGCATCGTGCCGGATCAGGATGTCGAGCGGATCACCGCGCTGGCCGCCGAGAAGCAACTGCCGCTTCCCGCCTATCGCGTTCGCGCGCCGACAAGCGATGTGCCGGACAATGTCCGTCGCTTTCTCGGCGTGTGGGTGAGCGATGAGGGATGGATCAATTCGCACCGCCAATTCATGATGATCGTCACCAATGTCGATCGGGACGGTGTCGCGACCGGCTATCTCGTGAACGGGCCGGCGATGCCGCACAGCCGTGTACCCGGACCCGGCTTTTCCGGCGGCTTCACCGGATATGTCCTCGACGACGTCTTGCGCTATGACGGCAATACGGGACTGCATTCTGCCTCGATCACCGCGGATGGACGGATCGAGTTCAAGCTCGTCTTCCGCGAGGGAGGTACCAGTATCGTGTTCCTCGAACCGCTCTGGACCCTTGCCCACCCAGGGCACGTCGCCCGCAATCAAACCTGATCGCATCGTTCGTGATGACGGCATGTCGCCGTGCGGATCGTCGGCCGCGATCGCGTCTGCGCGCGCAGCTACGCGTCGCGCGTGACGCCCAATCCGGCCAGATGCGTGTCGACGAACTGCGCGAGCCGCTCGCGCAGCATTTCCGGCGGCACCGCGACCATGCGCTCCTCGAGGCCGAGCGAGATGATGCCGTGGACCGCGGAGAACATCATCCGCGACAGCAGCGCGATGTCGCCGGGATCGCGATCGGGCAGCAGCCGCACCAGCGGCGGATGCATCAGCGCGAACGCGTCCATCACCATCGTGAGAATGTCTTCCGGAAACGGCCGGTCGTCCTCCATCCGGTGCTCGAACAGCGAGCGCAGCAGATTGGCGTGTTCGGTGGCGAAGCCGAGATAGGCGTCGGCAAGCCCGTGCAGCTGGCGCAGGGGATCGTCGGACGGGACCGCCTTGAGCTGCATGGTCAGGGCGTGAACGGTCTCCCGGTTCACAGTCAGGATCAACCCGTCGAAGTCGCCGAACTCATTATAGACACTCCCGATGGAGCAGCCGGCGGCCTCGGCGACATCGCGAACCTTGAGTGATCTCAATCCTTTAGTGGCGATTGACCGGCGCGCAATCTCGATCAGCAGGGCCCGCCGCTGAAGTCTTTTTCGATCTCGTCGCGATTCTTCTTGAACAATGTTCATTTTCATACTACTAATTTGAGCGTTGCTCAAGTTGGCGTAGGAGGCCACTCAGATGCAGACCCTAGCACTTCAATTGACCACCACCCTTGTCGATGACGCGATCGAGCTCGTGAAGGGCTTCGGCCGCGCCGTCCTCAATCTGGCGACCGCGCCGATCGAGCGGATCGCCCGTGCCTGCGACGTCGCAGGCGTCCTGGAGCAGCGGCGCGCGGATCGGCGCGCGCCGCGCCCGGCGGCTGCGAGCGGTGGCCGCTGCAAGTCGCGCAGCTGCCGATGGTCGCCGTTCCGCGGCTTGAGTGAACTGACCTGAAGCGGGCCCCCGGCAATTGTCGGCGAAACCTCAACAAAGCGCTCACCATGTCCTCTGCGAGCCCGTCCGGCGTCGATCAACCCCAGGTCCGGATAAGGTCTCGTACATCTCTGGCGGGCAATGTCGCGACGTCCCGGTGCGACCGATTTTGCGCCGGTTCGAACCGATACGTTGCGGAAAAGACTAAAGGCTGCGGCATCTCCGTCATTTTCTCCACGCTCACCATTCTCGGCCACCCGAATTCGCAGACCTGCCAGCGCCGTGCGCGCTAACCCAAGGAACCGGTCATGATCAAGGAATTGATGACGTCCCGCCGCTTCGCGCCGCTGTTCTGGTCGCAGTTCTGCTCGGCGTTGAACGACAACGTGCTGAAGAACGCGCTCGTCATCATGCTGCTGTATGGCGTCGCCAACGAGCAGGGGCCGGCGCTGGTCCAGCTCGCGGGGGCGGTGTTCATCGCTCCGTTCTTCGTGCTGTCGGCGCTCGGCGGCGAGCTCGCCGACCGCTACATCAAGTCCGTCGTCGCCCGCCGGCTGAAGTTCTTCGAGATCTTCGCCGCGGCCTTTGCCGCCGCCGGCTTCTTCACCCATTCGATCCCGCTGCTGTTCATCGCGCTGGCGCTGTTCGGCATCGTCGCCGCGCTGTTCGGCCCGGTGAAATATGCCGTTCTGCCCGACCAGCTGTCGGTGTCCGAACTCGCGACCGGCAACGCGCTGGTCGAGGGCGCAACCTTCATGGCGATCCTGATCGGCACCATCGCGGGTGGCATGTTCGTCGCCGGCGCTAGCCACATGGGCTGGATCTGTGCCGCCGTGGTCGGCCTGTCGGTGCTGTCCTGGGCGTTTGCATCGCGCATCCCGGTGACGCAGCCGTCCGCGCCCGATCTGCCGATCACCAAAAATCCCTGGACCTCGACCGTGCGCCTGTTGAAGTCGCTCTATGCCGAGCCGCGGCTGTGGGACGGCATGGTGATCGTGTCCTGGTTCTGGATGGTCGGTGCGATCGTGCTGTCGCTGCTGCCCGCGCTGATCAAGGAGGGCGTCGGCGGCACCGAGGGCGTGGTCACGCTGTGCCTCGCCGTGTTCGCGATCGGCATCGCCGCCGGCTCGCTGTTCGCCGCGCAGCTGAGCCATGTCCGCCCGAATCTCGCGCTGGTGCCGATCGGCGCCATCGTGATGGGCGTGATCGGCCTCGATCTCGCCTGGGCGATCGCCACCACCTCACTCGGCAAAGATGTCACCGCGGCTGCGTTCGCGACCTCGTTCGGCGGCTTCCGCATGCTAGCCGACTTCTTCCTGTTCGCCTTCGGCGGCGGCCTGTTCGTGGTGCCGTCATTTGCCGCCGTGCAGGCCTGGACCGCACCGTCAGAGCGTGCCCGCATCATCGCCGCCGGCAACATCCTGCAGGCCGGCTTCATGGTCGCCGGCGCGGTGTTCGTCGGCGCCCTGCAATATATCGGCCTGCCGATCGCCTGGATCTTCTTCGGCCTGGCGATCGCGAGCTTCGGCACCGTCTGGTTCGTGCTGAGCAAGTGGGGCAAGGAAGGCGTGCGCGACTTCGGCGCGCTGCTGTTCCGGGCGCTGTTCCGCGTCGAGGTGCGTGGCATGGAGAACCTGCCGCCATCGGGCACGCGGATGCTGATCGCGCCCAACCATGTCAGCCTGGTCGACGGCCCGCTGCTGCACGCCACCTTGCCGATCGATGCGAGCTTCGCGGTCGACACCGGCATCTCCAAGGCGTGGTGGGCCAAGCCGTTCCTGAAGATGATCAAGCATTACACGATGGACCCGTCGAAGCCGCTGGCCGCGCGCGACCTGATCAAGCTGGTCGCCGCCGGCGAGCCGGTGGTGATCTTCCCGGAAGGGCGCATCACGGTCTCCGGTTCGTTGATGAAGGTCTATGACGGCACCGCGATGATCGCCGACAAGGCCGATGCGGTCGTCGTCCCGGTCCGCATCGAGGGCGCGCAGCGTTCGCATCTCAGCTATCTCAAGAATGGCGAGATCAAGCGCTCCTGGTTCCCCAAGGTGACGATCTCGATCCTGCCGCCGGTGAAGCTGCCGGTCGACCAGTCGCTGAGGGGCAAGGCGCGCCGCAATGCCGCCGGCGCCGCGCTGCAGGACGTGATGATCAACGCCATGGTCCAGAACGCGATGCTCGACCATACGCTGTTCGAGGGTCTCGGCCACGCCTATCGCGACCGCGACACCGGCAAGCCGATCATCGAGGATGCGCTCGGCACCAAGCTGACCTATCGCAAGCTGATCCTCGGCGCCCAGGTGCTGAGCCGCAAGCTCGAGCAGGGCACCGCGGTCGGCGAGAATGTCGGCGTGCTGCTGCCGAACTCGGCCGGCGTCGCCGTCGTGTTCATGGCGCTGCAGACCATCGGCCGCGTCCCGGCGATGCTGAACTTCTCGGCCGGTCCGGTCAACGTGCTGGCGGCGATGAAGGCGGCGCAGGTCAGGACCGTGCTGACCTCGCAGGCCTTCATCGAGAAGGGCAAGCTCGACAAGCTGATCGCGGCGCTCGCCGGCCAGGCGCGCGTCGTCTATCTCGAGGACGTCAGGGCCGGCATCGGCCTCGCCGACAAGGTCGCGGGCTTCCGCGCCGGCATCGCGCCGCGCGTCGCCCGCAAGGCCAACGATCCCGCGGTCATCCTGTTCACCTCGGGGTCGGAAGGCACGCCGAAGGGCGTCGTGCTGTCCCATCGCAACATCCTCGCCAACGCGGCACAGGCGCTGGCGCGGGTCGATGCCAATGCCAACGACAAGGTGTTCAACGTGCTGCCGGTGTTCCACTCGTTCGGTTTGACCGGCGGCATGATGATGCCGATCCTCGGCGGCATCCCGATCTTCATGTATCCGTCGCCGCTGCATTACCGGATCGTGCCCGAGCTGATCTACCAGACCGGCGCGACGATCCTGTTCGGCACCGACACCTTCCTCACCGGCTACGCCCGTTCGGCGCATGCCTATGACTTCCGCACGCTGCGGCTCGTCATCGCCGGTGCGGAGGCGGTGAAGGAGCGCACGCGGCAGATCTACATGGAGCGCTACGGCATCCGCATCCTCGAGGGCTACGGCGTCACCGAGACCGCGCCGGTGCTGGCGATGAACACGCCGATGGCCAACCGCCAGGGCACCGTCGGCCGCATCTCGCCGCTGATGCAGTATCGCCTCGATCCGGTCCCCGGCATCGAGGAAGGCGGCCGGCTGTCGGTGAAGGGCCCGAACGTGATGCTCGGCTATCTCCGTGCCGAGAATCCCGGCGTGCTGGAGCCGCTGCCTGAAGGTTGGCACGACACCGGCGACATCGTCACGGTCGACGCGCAGGGCTTCATCGCCATCAAGGGCCGTGCCAAGCGCTTCGCCAAGATCGCCGGCGAGATGGTTTCGCTGTCGGCGGTGGAGGCGATCGCGGCTGCGATCTGGCCGCAGGCAATGTCGGTTGCGGTCACGCTGCCCGATCAGCGCAAGGGCGAACGCATCGTGCTGCTCACCACGCAGAAGGACGCCGACCGCGCCGCGATGCAGCGCCAGGCCAAGAGCGTCGGTGCCTCCGAGCTCGCGGTGCCGGCCGATATCCGCGTCGTCGACAAGGTGCCGCTGCTCGGCACCGGCAAGACCGACTATGTCGGCGCCACCGCATTAGCCAAGGAAATAGCAGCGGAACTCGCCGCGGCACCTGCGCCGCAGGCCGAGCCCGCCAGTGAAGAGCCTGAGGCCGAGCCGGAATCGCTGCAGCAACACGTTGCATGAGTCTTGGCATGATGGTTGTGCTTTTCGGGAGCATGTTGTCAGATAGACGGCAACTGCTCCCGAGAAAGCACGATCATGCTGGACAGACTGAACCCGGCTACCGAGGACACGCCTGAACTTGCCGCCGAGCGATGGATCGGCGCGCTGGATGCGGCGTTCGCGAGCCGCTCCGCCGAGGCTCTCGCCGCGCTGTTTGCGCCCGAGAGCCACTGGCGCAATATCTTCGGCATCTCCTGGCAGTTTGCGACCTTCAGCGGACGGCAGCGCGTCGTGGCCGAGCTGCTTGCACGCGCAGACGCGGTCGGCGCGAGCGGATTTCGTCTCGATGACCGTGCCTTGATACCGCGGCGGACCGTGGTGGCCGGGCGCGAGGTGATCGAGGCCGTCTTCACCTTCGAGACGTCGAATGGCGCCGGCACCGGCGCGGTCCGCCTGCTGCCTGAGAGGGGCGAAAATTCCGCGGCGTGGACGTTCTCCACGATGCTCGACTTCAACCGCATCTGCGAGGCGCGCACCGATCGCGCTGCCGAGCTATCCCACGCGCGCGATTTCGCCGCACCCGACTGGCTGGAGCAGCGGCAGGCCTCGCGCGCCTATGCCGACCGCGAGCCTGACGTGCTGATCGTCGGCGGCGGCCATGCCGGCATCGCGGCCGCGGTCGAGTGCAAGCGGATCGGGCTCGATGCCCTGATCGTCGATCGCGAGCGGCGCATCGGCGACAATTGGCGGCTGCGCTATCGCGGCCTCAAGCTGCACAACAAGACGCCGGTCAATCTGTTTCGCTATCTGCCGTTTCCGCCGAGCTTTCCGGACTACATCCCGAAGGACAAGATCGCGAACTGGCTGGAGAGCTATGTCGACATCATGGAGCTCGACTTCTGGACCGAGACCTCGTTCGAAGGCGCGCGCTATGACGACACGGCGCAACGCTGGACGGTGACGCTGCAAGGGACCAGCGGCCCGCGTACGCTGCATCCGAAGCACATCGTACTCGCGACCAGCGTCTGCGGCACGCCGAACGTCCCCAGGATCGACGGCATCGAGAATTTCGAAGGGAAGGTGCTGCACTCCAGCGCGTTCGCGGCCGGGCGCGAATGGGCAAGGCGCTCGGTCGTCGTGTTCGGCACCGGCACCAGCGCACATGACATCTGCCAGGAGCTGCACGCCGCCGGCGCCGACGTCACCATGGTGCAGCGCAGCCCGACCATGGTGGTCAATGTCGAGCCGGCGCAGCTCTACGACAAGACCTATCTCGGCGACGGCCCGCCGATCGAGGTGCGCGACATCCTCAATTCCGGCGTGCCGCTGCCGGTGATGAAGATCGCGCACCGGATCATCACCGACGAGGTGAAGCGGCTCGATGCGCCGCTGCTGTCGCGGCTGGAGCGCGCCGGCTTCCGGCTCGAATTCGGCGAGGACGGCACCGGCTGGCCGCTGAAATTCCGCTCCCGCGGCGGCGGCTACTACTTCAATGTCGGCTGCTCCGAATTGATCGCCGACGGCAAGATCCGCCTGATCCAGGCCGCCGACATCGCTGACATCACCGCCACCGGCCTTGCGCTGAAGGACGGCACCTCGCTCGCCGCCGAGCTGTTCGTGCTCGCCACCGGCTACAAGGGCCCGGACCATCTGGTCGGCAGATTGTTCGGCGAGGACGTCGCCGCGCGCGTCGGCCGGGTCTGGGGCTTCGACGAGGCGACGCAAGAGCTGCGCAACATGTGGACGCGCACGCCGCAGCCCGGCCTCTGGTTCGCCGGCGGCGCGTTCTCGCAGGCCCGCATCTACAGCCGCTTCATCGCGCTGCAGATCGCAGCGATCGAGGCCGGCGCGCTCTCGAAGCAGGTAGAGTTTTGACGAAGTCATCTCACCCGCTGTTTTCTTCTCCCTCTCCCCGCTCTTGCGGGGAGAGGGTTGGGGTGAGGCGCTCGGTCCGCGCATTCGACTCGTGGAGATTCCCCCTCACCCGGCGCTGCGCGCCGACCTCTCCCCGCAAGCGGGGCGAGGTGAAGCAAGTTGCCCCATCGTTGCTCACTTGAACTAAAGGACTCCCATGCCGCTTCCGCTCGACCCCGTCATTGAGAAGATCATCCCGCTGCTGCCGCTGCGCGATCCCGAAACCATGACGCCGCAGAGCTGTCGCGATTCGCTCCGCGCGCTGGCCGAGGCGCGCAAGGCGGTGCCGCCGCCGCCGGTCGACGTGGCGCGCGATATCGCGGTCGCGGGCGCCGCCGGCAAGCTCGGCGCGCGGCTCTATCGCAACGGCCGCGGCACGGCGCCGACCGTGATTTTCTTCCATGGCGGCGGCTGGGTCGCCGGCGATCTCGAGACCCATGATCGCCAGGCCCGCAACCTCGTGATCGACACCGGCGCTGTGGTGATCTCGGTCGATTACCGCCGGCCGCCGGAGACGCGCTTTCCCGGCGCGTTCGAGGATGCGTTCGCCGCGATCCGCGACGTGGTCGCGCGGATCGACGAGTTCGGCGGCGATCTCGCCCGCGTCGGCGTTGCCGGCGATTCCGCAGGCGGCAATCTCGCCGCCACGTCAGCGCTCGCCTGCCGCGACGCCGGCATCAGGCTCGCCGGGCAATTGCTGGTCTATCCCGTCACCGATGTGGTCGGCAATTTCGCCGATGCGGGCGAGAACGCCAGGTTTCCGTCACGCGCCGAGAATGCGGACGGCTACTTCCTGACGCGCGCGACGATGCAGTGGTTCTGCGGGCACTATCTCGCCGACAAGGCTGAGGGCGCCGACTGGCGCGTCTCGCCGCTGCGCGCGAAGAGCCTTGCCGGTGTCGCGCCGGCCGTCGTCACCACAGCCTGGTTCGACCGGCTGCGCGACGAGGGGCACGCTTACGCCGAGGCGTTGCAGGCGGCCGGCGTGCCGGTGACCTATCATGCCGGCGAGGGCCTGATTCACGGCTACTTTGGTCTTGGCGATGCCTCGGACGCCGCACGCGCCGAGGCGCAGCGCGCGCGGGCGGATTTCAAGGTGTTGTTGGAGCGGAGAGTCTAAGCTCCCGTCGTCCCGGCCAAGCGAAGCGCGAGCCGGGACCATAACCACCGCAGCCTGTTGTTGCAGAAGGCTGCGGCCCCAGCGTCGTGCCACACCGACATTCGTGGTTATGGGTCCCTGCTTTCGCAGGGACGACAATCTTGATGTGGATCGTATTGCGTTCAACAACCTCTCTCAATCATTCCCGATCGTGTCGCCGAACAGCTGCCAGGTCTCGCCGTTGAACTTCTGCAGCCGCATCGCCTCCACCGGGAAATAGTCGGTCGGCGAGGTCTTCACCTTGATGCCGGGCAGGAACATCGGCAGCGCGATGTCGAGGTTGGCGGCCTGCTTCATGATGTTCTCATGGGTGAGGTCGTCGCCGCATTGCTTCAGCACCTGCACCGTCGCCTCCGCCACCACATAGCCGTAGACGATCAGCTGGTCCTGCAGATTGCCGTCCGGAAAATACTTCTTCATGAAGTCCTGCCAGGCGATCACGTCCTTATCGTCCTTCCATTGCGGATCGTTCGGATCCTTCAGCGAGTAGGACGAGATGATGTCCTTGGAATAGTCGAAGCCGGCGGGCTTCAGCACCGAGGACACCGAGGTCGAGGTCGCCGCGAGGAAGAACAGGTCCGGCTTCCAGCCGATCTCGCCGATCTTCTTGATCGCCTGCGCCGCCTGCTTGGGGATCGCGTGCATGAACAGCACGTTGGCGCCGGAGGATTTCAGTTTCACGATCTGGCTGTCGACCGTCGGATCGGTCGATTCATAGGTCGTCTCCGCCACCACCATCTTGGCGGTGTTCTCCGGCCCCAACCCCTTCTTGAAGCCGTTGCCGTAATCCTTGCCGGCGTCGTCGTTCTGGTAGAACAGCGCGATCTTCGCATCCGGCTTGTTGGTCAGCACATATTTGGCGTAGACCGCGGTCTCGGCCTGGTAGGACGGCTGGAAGCCGATCGTCCACGGATAATGCTGATAGTCGCCCCACAGCGTGGCGCCGGCGCCGACGAACAGCTGCGGCACTTTCTTGTCGTTGAGATATTTGCGCACGGCTAAACCCGTCGGCGTGCCCAGCGGATTGAGGATCGCGGCGACCTCCTCCTGCTCGACCAGCTTGCGGGTCTGCTCCACCGTCTTCGGCGGCGAGTAGCCGTCGTCGAGCGTGATCAGGTTGATCTTGCGCCCGTTCACACCGCCCCGGTCGTTGATCATCCTGAAGTAGGCGGCCTGCGTCTTCGCGATCACGCTGTAGGCCGACGCCGCGCCGGAGAATGGCGAGGTCTGTCCGAGCTTGATCTCGGTGTCGCTGGCGCCCGTGCCATATTTCTTCTCGGCGGCGTGTACCTGCGTCGCGAGCGCAAGCGCGACGGCTGCCGTGACGGCCTTCCAGATCATTGTGAGCCTCCCTGTGGCTTTTTTGTTTTGTTCGCGAGGGAGAGCTTACGCAGGTCGAGGGAGACGGGCTTGTGGCGCGACGCCGGGGCAGGAATGCGCAAATGCGGCGGGGGTGGCCAAATTGGCCTATGTGCGGTGGCCTGCCGTGGAGCGGAATGCCGCTTCCCTTAACCTCGCCCCGCTTGCGGGGAGAGGTCGGATCGCATGTAGCGTAGCGCAATGCGATCCGGGTGAGGGGGTACAGGTCTAACGGCGACCTAACGTGTGGAGAGAAGCCCCTCACCCTAACCCTCTCCCCGCAAGGGCGGGGCGAGGGAATAACCTTTAGCGCACGCGCACGCTGCCGGTCGTCACCGGATCGGTCGGCAGCACGGTCGCGCCCGCTCTGCTGGCGGCGGCGGAGGTGATCATGCCGGGCTCGGCCGCGGCCTGCACATTGCGAGGCGGGTTGAATTCGAGGATGACGAGGGCGGCCGTCGCGAGCACCGCCACGGCGGCGGTTGCGATCGCAGGCACCAGTCTTCCGCGCGGATCGGCTGCGCGAACTTGCATTGACGAATTCCTTTATCGGGGTCGTTCTTTGGACGTGACATAGGAACGGCCAGGCTTCTTCCCAAGAGTGCGGCGCACATGCCTCACAATCAGTTGTGCTGGCCGTGATGTCCCTCACGGTCTTCGAGACGATGCGGGCTTGGCCTGCGTCGAATCGCATTCGTGTCGGACGGCTTGTTTGCACACTAATAGTTGGAAGAGATCGTGGCGTTTTGCATGCGCCTCATGCGCTCGTGATGATGCACAGTGATGTTGTGATTAACGTCCGCCTTCGCCAAGGCTGCGGCGCGACAAGTCCACGCGAGAAGCCGCTTTTGCCTTTATTTATAGGCTTTCTTTGTGGGTCGGAGCGCCTGCGTTAAGTGTTTCTTCACGCACTCTCGATGCATCAAGCAGAAGACTCGTGTGATGTGCGCGTGATGGAAGAGATGATACCGCTGTCATTGGCGGCAGCTGTCAGCGGACTGTCGTAGTCATTAGCGACGCCGTCATTGCGAGGAGCGAAGCGACGACTTGTCCGCCTTGGCGAAGGCGGAAGCAATCCATCTCTCTTGGCGCTGTACGATGGATTGTTTTGCTCTGTGCGCAATCACGAAAAGAAAAATCCACTCGCTACTCATCCGCGCGTGCGCGAGCGCACATCGGTCGGATCGATTCACCTGTCAGACAGCAGGAGAGGGTGCGCGCGCGTAGTCTCGCGGCGCGATCGGCCTGAGCTTTGCGGCAGCTTCGCTTGTCGGCAGAGGGCGAAGGGAACGCCGGGTGCCAGCACGCACGCACCCATGGGTCCCGAGCTCAGGGTGAACTCAGACGCGATTGCTGCGATGTATCGGCTCCCTGCGATTGCCTCAACAACCTGTCCAAGCACTGCACTATCGCAAATTGAAATGCTCGCTCTCGGATGATTCCGCGAGGGATGCGCCTGAGAGGTGAACGAGACGATCTTCCCAAAACAAAAACGGCCGGGTCATCCGACCCGGCCGTTCAAAACTCTCTCCGCGAATTCCGCGTTCGCGTCTAGCTCAGCTCGCCTTCTTCACCGGCGCGGGCTTGCCGACCTCTTCTCGATCGCGCGCTTGAGATCCAAAGCGCGGGGCGAGAGCACGTCGGCCTTGGCCTTGAGCAGGTAGGCGTCGAGGCCGCCATTGTGGTCGACGCTCTTCAGCGCGTTGGTCGAGACGCGAAGGCGCACGTTGCGGCCGAGCGCTTCGGAGATGAAGGTGATGTTGGCCAGGTTCGGCAGGAAGCGCCGCTTGGTCTTGATGTTCGAGTGGCTCACCTTGTGGCCCGTCTGGGGGCCCTTGGCCGTCAGTTCGCAGCGCCGGGACATCTTACAAAATCCTTATTGCATCCCCGCCGCTCGAAGGGCGTGCAATCACACGGCCCGCGCGGGGGTTTTGAATTCGCGTCCATTTTCCAGGAACCGCGGGTGTATAGGGGGAGAATACCCGAGCGTCAAGATTATATCGCCGCATGCCGGGCACCGGAATTGCCGGTTCATAAGGTCTTCCAGCCACTTAACGGCGGATATGGCAACCATATAAAGGGCGTATTCGGCTGCAAGTCTAGGTTCCATACAAGATGCGCCTTGTTGTCCGGCCGAATTGAACGCCGAAATGGACAACGGATAGAGCGCCGATAGCAGGACCGTCAGGTAGGTTAAGTGACCACCGTCATTGCCATTTTGCCCCCGCTCGGCCGGCTGCTCGGCCTGTGCGCCGGCGCTTTGCTGCTGTTTTGCGCCGAGCGCGCCAGCGCGCAGGGTCGGCTCGACGCCCAGTATGAGGCGACCTTGGCCGGTATCCCGGTCGGCAAGGGCAGCTGGACCATCGAAATCGGCGACGACACCTTCTCGGCCTCGGCCCAGGGCGGCACCGCGGGCCTCTTGAAGGCGTTTTCCGGCGGCTCCGGCGCGGGCGCCTCGCAGGGCCGCGTCGTCAACGGGGCGCTGGCGGCCTCCTCCTACACCGCGACCACCACCACCTCGAAGAAGTCGGAGACGATCCGGATGGTGCTGGCCAATGGCGGCATCAAGGAATCCTCGATCGAGCCGGAGCCGCCGGTCGATGCCGACCGCCTGCCGGTGACCGACGCGCAGAAGAAGAACGTGTTCGATCCGATGACCGGCTCGTTCCTGCGCGCCCCCGGCAATGCCGAATTGATGAGCCCGGATATCTGCCGCAGCGGCGCCGGCATCTTCGACGGCCGCATGCGCTACGACCTGAAGCTCGATTTCAAGCGGGTCGAGATCGTCAAGGCCGAGCGCGGCTACCACGGCCCGGCGCTGGTCTGCGCGCTCTATTTCGTGCCGATCTCGGGCTACATCCCGGATCGACCCGTGATCAAATATCTCGCCGCCCAGCGCAACATCGAGATCGCCTTCGTGCCGATCGCCGGCACCCGCCTGCTGGTGCCGTTCCGCATGACGATCCCGACCCCGCTCGGCCAGGCCATGCTGGAAGCCACCTCGTTCGTGACGACAGCCGCGCCGCCGCGCGTGGCGAAGACGCAGTAACCCCCTGTCGTAACCCGGATAAGCGAAGCGCTATCCGGGGATAGTCGTCCCGCATATCGCTTCGCTCATGCGGGCTACGCGGTAGCCAGACCGTCACCCTGAGGAGGCCGCGAAGCGGCCGTCTCGAAGGGCGACGCCACCAGCCGGGCCGTGCATCCTTCGAGACGCGCTACGCGCTCCTCAGGATGACGGGACTGAGAGGGTGATTGCCCTGCGCCATGCAACGAACGTCACCGGAATCCAGTTGACTCTTGCCCGCTTCTGATTCGACTCGGTCACCCCTGGAACTTAAGGAATTCAGTCCGCATATCCTGTGCTTGTGGAGCCCTCTCAAACTTGATCTAGTGCCGCCGCCGTCAGCCTACCCGAGATGTTGCGGTGAACGTTTCAGGTCCCAAATCGAGTCAGCGATTCGGCCGCGATTCGTTCTAGACTCGTTCCAGAGCTTAAGCCGGGCGCGGAAAGCGTCGCATTGTGAGACAGATTTTGTGAAAGGACGCGTGAAGGAGTGAAGACCAGAGCGTCAATCCCTCACCGTCACCCTGAGGAGGCCGCGCAGCGGCCGTCTCGAAGGGCGACGGCCCTGCTGTCTCATCAAGATCGCCGCAAACGGGTCGATCTCGGCCATGCATCCTTCGAGACGCGCTGACGCGCTCCTCGCAGGTACAACGGCGAATTCGCCGTTGTACCGGGGATGACGGATCAGAGAGCGCCCCAACAAATTCAAGAAACACCTGCAAAATATGGCTTTCTCAAATTCGTTCGGAAATGACCGCGTGCCCGGTGCAGGCGTCACCGCGGTGCTCGGGCCGACCAACACCGGCAAGACGCATCTGGCCATCGAGCGCATGCTGGCGCATTCGTCCGGCCTGATCGGGCTGCCGCTGCGGCTCTTGGCGCGCGAGGTCTACAACAAGATCGCGGATCGCGCCGGTGTCGACAACGTCGCGCTGGTCACGGGCGAGGAGAAGATCAAGCCGAAGGCGCCGCGCTTCTGGGTCTCGACCGTCGAGGCGATGCCGCGGGATCTCGATGTATCCTTTCTCGCGGTCGACGAGATCCAGATCGCCGCCGATCTCGAGCGCGGGCATGTGTTCACCGATCGCATCCTCAATCGCCGCGGCCGCGACGAGACGCTGCTGCTGGGCGCGGCAACAATGCGGCCGATGATCGAGCGGCTGCTGCCGGGTGCCTCGATCATCACGCGGCCGCGGCTGTCGCAGCTCGAATTCGCCGGCGACCGCAAGATCACGCGGCAGCCGCGACGCACCGCGATCGTGGCGTTCTCGGCGGACGAGGTCTACGCGATCGCCGAATTGATCCGCCGTCAGCATGGCGGCGCGGCGGTGGTGCTGGGCTCGCTCTCGCCGCGCACGCGCAATGCGCAGGTTGCGATGTTCCAGAACGGCGACGTCGATTACCTCGTCGCCACCGACGCGGTCGGCATGGGTCTCAATCTCGACGTCGATCACGTCGCCTTCGCCTCCGACCGCAAATATGACGGCTATCAGTTCCGCCGCCTGACGCCGGCCGAATTCGCGCAGATCGCGGGCCGCGCCGGCCGCGCGACGCGCAACGGCACCTTCGGCACCACCGGGCGCTGTGCGCCGTTCGAGCCGGAGCTCGTCAACGCGCTGCAGAACCATACCTTCGACGCCGTCAAGGTGCTGCAATGGCGCAACGCCAAGCTCGATTTCGCCTCGCTCGGCGCGTTGCAGGTGTCGCTGGCGCTGTCGCCCAATCATGAGGCACTGACGCGGGCCCCGGTGGCCGAGGACCTGCGGGTGCTCGAGCATGTCGCGCGCGACGCCGAGGTGCGCGAATTGGCGCATGGGGCTAAAGCGGTCGAGCGGCTGTGGGAGGCCTGCCAGGTTCCGGACTATCGAAAGCTGTCGCCGGCCGCCCATGCCGAACTCGTGACCACGCTGTATGGCTTCCTGATGCAAAAGGGGCGTATCCCTGACGCATGGTTTGCCTCCCAGGTCGACCAGGCCAACCGGACCGACGGCGATATCGACACGCTATCGGGCCGGATCGCGCAGATCAGGACCTGGACCTTTGTTGCCAACCGGCCGGACTGGCTTTACGACCCGGACCACTGGCAGGGGATCACGCGCGAGCTCGAAAATAAATTATCCGATGCGCTGCATGAACGGCTCACGGAGCGTTTCGTTGACAGGCGGACCAGTGTATTGATGCGCCGCCTGCGGGAGAACTCAGTTTTGAATACGGAAATTGGCAAGACCGGTGAAGTGATCGTGGAAGGCCACGTGATCGGCCGGCTCGATGGTTTCACCTTCGCACCTGATGCGGCCGAGGCCGGCAGCGACGCCAAGGCGCTGCAAGCCGCCGCCCAGCAGGTGCTGGCACGCGAGATCGATGCGCGCGCCGAGAAACTGGGCGCCGCGCCCGACGAGCAGTTCGTGCTGACCTCCGACGGCACCATCCGCTGGACCGGCGATGCGGTCGCCAAGCTGGTGGCCGCCGACGACGCTCTGCATCCGCGGCTGCGCATCATCTCCGACGAGCGGCTGACCGGCGCATCGCGCGAGGCGGTGCAGACCCGGCTCGATCTCTGGCTTAAGACGCATATCGAAAAGCTGCTCGGGCCGCTGTTCGAACTGTCCAAGGCCGAGGACCTGCAGGGCATCGCCCGCGGCATCGCCTTCCAGCTGGTCGAGGCGCTCGGCGTGCTCGAACGCGCGAAGATCGCGGCCGAGATGAAGGATCTCGACCAGCCCTCGCGCGCGGCCTTGCGCAAATACGGCGTGCGGTTCGGCGCCTACCACATCTATTTCCCGCAGCTGTTGAAGCCCGCGGCGCGCTCGCTGGCCTCGCTGCTGTGGGCCGAGAAGCAGAGCAATGTCGACATGGCGGCGCTGTCGAATGTGCAGCATCTCGCGAGTAGCGGCCGCACCTCGTTCCCGGTCGACAAGCAACTCGCCCGCGATGCCTATCGCGTGCTCGGCTATCGCCAGTGCGGCGAGCGCGCGGTGCGCGTCGACATCCTGGAGCGGCTCGCCGATCTGATCCGCCCCGCTTTGGCCTGGCGCGAGACCTCGCCGGGCGAGAAGCCTGCGGGCGCGTTCGACGGCCGCGGCTTTGTCGTGACGCAGGCGATGACCTCGCTGACCGGCTCCGCCGGCGAGGACTTTGCCTCGATCCTGCGCGCGCTCGGCTACCGCATGGACCGCCGTCCGCCGCTGCCGCCGAAGCCCGTTGAGGCCACACCGGCAGAGACCACGGAGGCCGTCGCCGAGACCACGGAGACCGTGGCCGGGACCACCGAGACGGTTGCCGCCGAGACGCCGCCGGTCGAGGCGACGTCTGACGCTGCCGTGGATGCGCCGGTCGGTGCCACTGCCGAAGTTGTGGCCGATGCGCCGGAAGCTGCCACGGATCAGCCGGTGTCCGGCGATCCCGCACCATCGGCCGCGCTGCTGCCCGATGTCGGCTTTGCCGAGGTGGTGTCCAGCGAGGCGACGCCGGTCGTCGTCGAGACCAAGCCAGAGCCCGTAGCAGAAGTTGCCACAGAGCCCACCGCTGAGGCGCCCGCTTCTGAAGCGGTATCCGAGCCCGCGCCTGCCGCGGAAGCCACCGCAGAGACGCCGTCCGAGACCGCCACTGAAGCGGCCGGGGAGACCGCGGGTGCCGAGGCAGCACCGGCTGAAGCCGCTCCCGCCACCGCGGAGACGCCGGCCGAGCCGCAGCTGGTCGAAGTCTGGCGTCCCGGTGGCCGTTCCGACGAGCGCCGTCCGCATCATCGCGGCCATGATCGCAACCGCGGCCGTCACCAGGGCAAGCCTGCCGAGGGCGCGCAGGCCGCTGAAGGCGGCGGTGAGGGCGACAACAAGCGCGAACATCATCGCCGTCCGCGCCGTCATCAGGATTTCCGCACGCCGCGCCCGGGTGCGCCGGCGGATCCGGCTGCGGCGCCCGCCGAGGGCGCCCAGGCGCGCGACAACAGGGACGACAAGGGCCAGCGCCGCGAACGCTTCGAAGGCAAAGGTCGCGATCGCGACAATGAGCGTCGCCGCGACAACAAGTTCGGCGGCGATCGCAAGGGCGAGCGCGGCGATCGTGACCGCGGCGGCCGCGATTTCGGCAAGGGCGGCCGCGACAAGCGCGAGGGCGGCCCGTCGCATCGGCCCTACGCCTCGAGCGCGCCGCGCGAGCGCGACCGGCCGATCGATCCGAATTCGCCATTCGCCAAGCTCGCTGCCCTGAAAGAGCAGCTCGCAGGCCGGAAGGAATAGTCCAACCCTTGGTTTAACGCTTGGTCTAGTTTGGATCGACAGCGCCTCGACAAATGGCTGTGGCATGCGCGCCTGGTGAAGGCCCGCACCAGCGCGGCTGAACTCGTCGCGTCAGGTCATGTCCGCATCAATGGCACGCGCGAGAAATCGCCGGGCCATGCGGTCAAGGCGGGTGATGTCGTCACCGTCGCGCTCGACAACAGCGTCCGCGTGCTGAAGGTGACAGGCTTTGCCGAGCGGCGCGGCGATGCCAGTTCGGCGCGCGTGCTGTACGAGGATTTGCAGGCCGGCAATTTGCAGGCCGGTAAGGAGTAGTTATCTAGCGCTTGCTATCTCAATTTGGGGTGGCAGGAGCGTGAGAATACTGGCGTTTTTCGAGGGCCGCTTCCCTTGCGGCCCCGGTATTCCTGCGCTACGCAACCCCAGAAAAATCGATCGTTCCGGAGTTTTGGATGACCTACGTCGTCACTGAAGCCTGCATCAAGTGCAAATATACCGACTGCGTCGAGGTCTGCCCCGTCGATTGCTTCTACGAGGGCGAGAACATGCTGGTCATCCATCCCGACGAATGCATCGATTGCGGCGTGTGCGAGCCGGAATGCCCGGCGGACGCCATCAAGCCGGACACCGAGCCGGGCCTGGAGAAGTGGCTCGAGGTCAACCGCGACTACGCCAAGAGCTGGCCGAACATCACCCAGAAGAAGGAGTCGCCCGAAGACGCCAAGGAGTGGGAAGGCAAGGAAGGCAAGTTCGAGAAATATTTTTCTCCGAATCCGGGCAGCGGCGACTGATTCGCCAGAGATTACCACGGTAAGGGTGGACGTCGGTCCGCCGCGGCCCTCCGTTAAGCCGCCGATTTAACCCTAATGACGGACATATGACCTGAACGGCCCCTGTTATGCCCGGAATCGGGCGTAAACCATTGATTTTTGCGGAAAATGTGCTATATCTGACACATTACAGGCCAAGAACCCCCTGCCATGCGTACCTTGTGGCTTCGAGGTTCCCGCAAACTCGAACAGGGGCGTGGCAGTTTCCGCGCGCAGGCTGTGTCACAGAAAACGCGTAAAAAGAGTGCTTCAAAGACGACGAAAAAAGCCGCTGTCGTTGCTCGCAGCGCAACCAAGGGCCGTGCCAAGGCGTCTGTGAAGGGCGCCAAGAAGGCGGCGGCTGCAAAGTCCTCAAAGAACAAAAGAAGCGTGATGCCAGAAAAGACTGCCAAGACTGCCGCGAAAGCGGCAGCTGCGAAGCCCGCTGCTGCCAAGGTCGCCCCCAAGCCTGCCGCGACCAAGACGGCTGCTGCGCCGAAGCCGGCCGCCCCGAAGGCTACCGTCCCCGCCGCTGCTCCGAAGGCCGCCGCCAAGCCGGCCGCCGCGCCGCGCGTCGAGGAGCCGAAGAAGGTCGTGACCCAGCGCCAGGGCTTCAAGGCCAACGAATTCGTGGTCTATCCCGCTCACGGCGTCGGCCAGATCCTGGCGATCGAGGAGCAGGAGATCGCGGGCGCCAAGCTCGAGCTGTTCGTGATCAATTTCATGAAGGACAAGATGACGCTGCGCGTCCCGACGGCGAAGGTCGCCAATGTCGGCATGCGCAAGCTGTCGGAGCCGGCGCTGGTCAAGAAGGCGCTGGAGACGCTGAAGGGCCGCGCCCGCGTCAAGCGCACCATGTGGTCGCGCCGCGCCCAGGAATATGAAGCGAAGATCAACTCGGGCGACATCGTCGCGATCGCCGAGGTGGTCCGCGATCTCTATCGTTCGGAATCGCAGCCCGAGCAGTCCTACAGCGAACGCCAGCTCTATGAAGCGGCGCTCGACCGTCTGTCGCGCGAGATCGCGGTCGTGCAGCACTCGACCGAGACCGAGGCGATCAAGGAGATCGAAGGCCAACTCGCCAAGAGCCCGCGCCGCGGCGCCAAGGCCGAGTCCGCTGAAGGCGACGCCGAGGGCGAGGCCGACGGTGAGGATCTCGACAACGATGGCGACGATACCGCCGTCGAGGACGAAGCCGCCTGAAAGGGTTCGACGGATTGAAAACAAAAGCCCGGTCGCAAGACCGGGCTTTTTGCCTTGGCGGCGTGTCCGTGGGGCACGCTTACCTCGGCAAATGCAATCCGGGTGAGGGTGCAGGCTCTCCGCAAGTTGCAGTCCCACGACTGCGACCTTCGCCCGGGCAGATCGCTACTCCAAACTGTCCGCGCCGCTGGACTCTTGGACCAGCGGCACTCGTTGCCGAGTTATCCCGAAACGGAACGCCGGTAACTTTCGCGCGTTCGCTCGCCAATGAGGAGAGCGGACCATGACATCAAAGGCAGGCATTTTTTTCGCAGGCGTTGGAACAACTTTTATTATCCTAGGCGCTGGGTTCGGTGGTGGACTGTTCATGGCGAATTCGGCGCTTAAGGATTCTGCCGGCGCCCCCGCGCGCGTCTCTTCGCCAGCGCCTGCGGAACCAGCGCGCGTTATCCTGCCATCCACGGCAGAAGCCGCGCAGCCACCGCAGCCTGCCACCCAACGAGAGCCCGCCACGCCAGACGCAGCCTCACCACCGGAGCCAGTCAAGGACGTACAAGCGCCTGTCGAGAAGCAGGCAGACGTGGTCGACACGAGAAAATCTGACATTGCAGAAAAGGAGCGGCGTAAGCGCTACGCCGAACGCAAGGCGAAGCGCGTCGCGACCGAGCAGGCGAAGCGTCAACAGCGGCGCATCGAGCAAGGCGAGCAACGCCGCGAAGCTCCGGTGCTCTTGGAGCAGGCACAACGCCGCGAAGCGCCGATCATGGCGTCCGAAAGCGACGACTCCCCGCCTCGTCCGTTCGCGAATTTCTTCGGGAATGACTGAGCGCATCGCTTACTGAAGGAGTCGAGGAACAGTCCGCAATCGAGGGACGTTAGCGTTGATACAGAAGGTCCGTTCGTCCGATGGCTAACGAAAACCCCATTGCTTCCGCTGCCAGCCCTGAACAACGCATAGAACAGGCGTCAGAGGCGATCCGTCAGATGGCTGAGCGCGGCGTATTCGAACCTTTGCCGCAGCAAGATCGGTGGCTGCATCACTTGAGTGAGGCGGCCAGGGCGGCTCCGCTTCAATCACTTGCCGTTGCATTCTTGCTGGGGGCCTTCCTGGCTCGGCGGTAGCCCGTCGGCGACGCCGTTGATGCTGCCGCGCCGCGTGCTCAATTCGAGCGCTGCTTGATGCCCCAGCGGCGGTTCTCGGAGGTCACAATCCATAGATTGCGGTGCCGAGTGATGATCGATCCATCGGCGCGGTCGCGGCTGTATTCGACCAGGAGGTGAACCTTGCGCGGACTGACCAGCACCGGCTCCTTGCGCTGATAGGTGCTCTTCGCCCATCCCGTGGTGCGCGCCAGATTGTCGAAGAACGACGGCGGCAGCTGGCCCGGGCCTTCCCAGATCACGAGCTGCTCGCCGGACAGAATGACGTGCGGGAAGTGCAGCAGCGCGTCCGTGCCGGCGAGATCGCGAGCATTGAAGCGGTCGGTGAAATCGTCGGTGCAGCGGATCGCCGCCGCGATCATGGCCGCATCGTCGGCATTGTCAGGGCCGGGTTGGAAGACCTTGTCGGCATTACTCATGCCGTCGCTATACACTGGCAGCGAAGCGAGCCGCAACGACGCTCGAAGCTACGTAAACGATCCTGACCAGTATCGTCCTGTCTTGCTTCATGGATGACGACGGCAACCGGAGCGCGGCGTGCTATGCTGACCGCCCTGCCGTTATTTGATCGACATTAAATTGACCCATCAATTTGCAGCGAGGAGAAATCCGATGGCATCGAATGTTGAGGCGACCAGGAAGGGTTATGAGGCCTTTCAACGTGGTGACATTCCGGCGCTCATGAGGGATCTGATCGATGACGACTGTACGTGGATAACCCCAGGTCCCCAGGATAAGTTGCCTTGGGCCGGGACCTTTAGGGGCAAGCAGCAGATTGCGAACTTCTTCGTCCAGGTCGGTGAGAACCTGGAATTCAGCGAGTTTGCACCGCGTGAGATGATTGAGCAGGGCGACACGGTCGTGGTCCTGGGTACACTCACGGCGCGGGCAAAGAAAACAGGCAAGACTGTAACGAACGAATGGGCCCACGTTTTCAAGTACCGTGACGGGAAGGCGGTCCGCTTTCAGGAGTACATTGACACTGCGGCGGATGTTGCCGCGATGTCGTGACGGCGCGAGAGGCGACCGGCTGAATCAGACGCGCGTTCGCGTGTCTCGTTGGCGTCATCCGCCTCTATCGCCTACTTCACCCGCTGCTTCTCGAGCTTGCGCGCCAACGTCCGGCGGTGCATGCCGAGCCGGCGGGCGGCTTCGGAGATGTTGAAATCGGTCTCGATCAGGGTCTGGTGGATGCGCTCCCATTCCAGCGTCTTGATCGAGGTCGGCCGCGCGCCGACCTCGATGGCGGCGTTGCCTTGCGCTTTAAGGAACGCGGCCTCGATGTCGTCGGTGTTCGACGGCTTGGCCAGATAGTGGCAGGCGCCGAGCTTGATCGCCTCGACCGCGGTCGCGATGCTGGCGAACCCGGTCAGCACGACGATCAGCATCTCGGGGTCGTGCGCGTGCAGCGCCTCGACGCAGGCAAGCCCCGATGCACCGCCGGCGAGCTTCAGGTCGACCACCGCATAGCCGGGCGATTGCTGCTCGAGCAGCTGGCGGACCTCGTCGAGCGAGGCCGACACCGCCACATCATAGCCGCGGCGCTCGAACGAGCGTTTCAGCGTGCGAGCAAAGCCGGCATCGTCCTCGACGATCAGGAGCTGGCGTTCATCCGTCAAGATGGTCTCCGATCGCGAGCGTCGAGAGCGGCAGCTCGAGCTTGACCGCGGCGCCGATGTCCGGCCGGTTGCGCGTCGTCACCACGCCGCCCAGCTTGCGCACGACGTTGACCACCAGGAACAGGCCAAGGCCGCTGCCGGGGCTGCCCTTGGTCGATTGATACGGCTTGCCGATATGCGCCAGCATCTCGCGCGAGAAACCCGGGCCGCGATCGGTCACCGACAGCACCAGGCGGTCGGCATTGCGCTCGGCGGTCAGCTCTATCCAGTCGCGCGAGACCTCGGCGGCGTTGTCGAGCACGTTGAAGATCGCCTGCTTGAGCGCGATGTCGGATACGATCGCGAGATCAGCGCCGAAGGCGTTGCGGAAATACAGCGTGGCCGACGGCCGCGTCGTCCGCCATTCCTCGACCAGCGCCGTCAGGAACGCCGCGACCGTGGTCGGCGAGGAGCCTTCGCCGCGGGCCTCGCCGGCCGAGAGCAGGATGCCCGTGACGATCGACTTGCAGCGCTGCACCGAGATCTCCATCTCGCCGAGGTCCTGCGACAGCTCAGGATCGGAGGCGAGCGCGGGCATCCGGCGCCAGTCGCCCAGGATGACCGAGAGCGAGGCGAGCGGCGTGCCGAGCTCGTGCGCGGCACCGGAGGCCAGGAGGCCGATCCGGACGATGTGATCCTGCTCGGTGGCGTGCTGGCGCAGCGCCGCGAGGCGCAGGTCGCGATCGCGCAGATTGCGGTTGATCCGGGTCATGAACACCACGAGCAGCACGGCGTCGAGCACGAGGCCGATGAAGGTGCCGGCGATATAGAGGTTGAAGGCATCGGCGAAACCATGCTGCGGCAGCTCCAGCGGCCGGTAATAGCTGGTCAGCCAGGCGAAGTTCATGCAGACCAGCGCCACCAGCGACCAGGTCGAGGGCGCATCGAGCAGCACCGCGCCAAGCGTCACCTGCAGCAGATAGAGCGAGGTGAAGGGGTTGGTGGCGCCGCCGCTGAGATAGAGCAGGGCGGTCAGCGCCGCCACGTCGAGCGCCAGCGCGACCAGCAGCTCGCGGTTGTTGATGTCGGCGCGGTAGCGCAGCCACAGCAGGCTGACGACATTGAGTGCCACCAGTCCGGAGATCACGGCCGCCAAGGGCAGCAGCGGCAGCGCGACGCCCAACCAGAACTGCACGAAGCCGATGGTGGCGATCTGGCCGATCACGGCGATCCAGCGCAGCTGGACCAGGAGGGCCATGTTCTTGCGATTGGTCGCGATGTCGGCGGGGGCGGCGAGATCGAACGGCATGCCGGCGGCCGCGCCCGTCGCGGACGCCATCACCGCCGTGCCGGTCGCGGCCTTGTCGTCATGCAGATCCGATGTGCGCTCGAGCATCTGGGCCTGTGTCGCGAGACAGATTGCGGGCTGCGCCGATCAGGCGGCGCACGGCGGCGCGCCGTGAGCCCCACCTTGGATCGGAGGCGCCGGCGCGGCCCCTGCCGCTGATGACGCGCAGGAGCGCGCCCGCCAGCATAAAGGCCAGTGCGAACCATGTCAGCGCGTAAATCAGATGGTTGTTCGGAAACCGCACGATCGTGAGCCCGCCGATTGGGGAGCCGCCCGGATTTGGCGTCGCATCGGCGTCGATGAAGAAGGGGGCTACATGCGACAATCCGTGCACGGCGGCGATCGCGGCGACGTCGCGGGAATACCAGCGGCCGGCCGAAGCGTCGTTGCTGCGCAGGAATCCGCCCTTCGGCTCCGACATCCGCAGCAGTCCGGTGACGCTGACGGCGCCCTGCGGCTCGCCATCGCGCCGTGTCGCGGGGTCGCGTTTATCAGCGGGAACAAAGCCGCGGTTGACCAGCACGGTGGTTCCGTCGGCGGCTTGCAGCGGGGTCAGTACCCAGAAGCCGGGGCCCTCTGAAGTGACGGCCTGCACCAGCGTTTCGTCGCCGTTGAGGAACGTGCCGCGTACGGTGACGCGGCGGTATTCATCGCTCGCGGCCGTGACGGCCGGCCATGACGATGGCGGCGGCGGCGCGACCGGCGCCGCATGCATGCGCTGCTCGACCCGTTCGATCAGCGCCAGCTTCCAGCTCCTGCGTTCGACCTGCCAGACGCCGAGCGCGCCCAGCAGCACCAAGCCCAGCATGCCCAGCGCGAGCAATGAATAGCGACGGAGAGTCGAATTGCGGCCGCGCCGGGACTGCGCCCCCTCTCCCGCTTGCGGGGGAAGGTTGGGGTGGGGGTGTCGCCGCGAGTCGGAAGGGTCATTATGTGGAGAGAGCCCCCACCCGCCACGCGCTGCGCGCGTCATAGCCGAAGCTTTGCTTCGGCGTCCTTCAAGGACGGCCGCCAAGGGCGGCCTATGCTCCGCCGCAAGCGGGAGAGGTGAAGAGGGGTCTGAGGCGCTCCGCTTCGTCACGGCATCTGGCTCATGTCGTGCATCGGCATCATGTTGATGTTGAGGTGATGCATGACCCACAGCGAGCCGGTCAGCGCGATCACCACCATGACCACGGTGAAGATCATCGCCATCATGGTCCAGCCGTTCTCGGACCGCGTGTTCATGTGCAGGAAGTACACCATGTGCACGACGATCTGCACCGCGGCGAGCACCAGCACGATCAGCGCGGTGACCTGCTTGTCGGCGATGGCACCGGTCATCACCAGCCAGAATGGCACGGCGGTGAGGATGACCGACAGGCTGAAGCCGATCAGATAACTCTGCAGCGAGCCATGGGATGCCCCGCCGTGAGCGTCGTGGCCGTGCCCGCCGGCGTTGGCTTCGAGAGCGTGAGCTTCTTTTGTCATCGCAGCATTCCCAGGAGATAGACGAAGGTGAAGACGCCGATCCAGACCACGTCGAGGAAGTGCCAGAACATCGAGAGGCACATCAGCCGGCGCTGGTTGGCTTCGGTGAGGCCGAAGCGCGCGGTCTGCACCATCAGCGTCACCAGCCAGACGAGGCCGAAGGTGACGTGCAGGCCGTGGGTGCCGACCAGCGTGAAGAACGACGACAGGAAGGCGCTGCGCTGCGGCGTCGCGCCCTCATGGATCATGTGGGCGAACTCGGTGAGCTCGATGCCGAGGAAAGCGAGGCCGAACAACCCGGTGATGGCGAGCCAGGCCTGCGTCGCGCCGATCCTCGATTTCTCCATCGTCAGCATGGCGAAGCCATAGGTGATCGAGGAGAGCAGCAGCATCGTGGTGTTGAGCGCGACCAGCTTGAGATCGAACAGGTCCTTCGGCGCCGGGCCGGCGGCATAGTTGCCGCCGAGCACGCCATAGGTCGCGAACAGCATCGCGAAGATGAGGCAGTCGCTCATCAGGTAGATCCAGAAGCCCAGCATGGTGCTGGCGCCTTCCGGATGCGCGTGCTCGTCGATGACGTGAAAGACCGGCTCGGAGTCTTGGAAGGCTTGGGTGGAAACGGTTGCAACGCTCATGTCTGGGCTCCCGCGGCGAGAACGCGCGTCCGCGCCTCTTCGGCCCGCACCACCTCATCCGTCGGGATGTGGAAGTCGCGGTGATAGTTGAAGGTGTGGCCGATCGCGACCGCGAGCAGCGCAACGAAGCTGACGGCGGCGAGCCACCAGATGTACCAGATCAGGGCGAACCCCATCACCGTCGCGAAGCCGGCGAGGATGATGCCGGTGCCGGTGTTGGACGGCATGTGGATCGGCTTGAAGCCGGTCAGCGGGCGCCTGTAGCCGCGGCGCTTCATGTCCCACCAGGCGTCGTTGTCGTAGACCACGGGCGTGAAGGCGAAGTTGTAGTCCGGCGGCGGCGAGGAGGTCGCCCATTCCAGTGTCCGCGCGTTCCAGGGATCGCCGGTGGTGTCCTTCAGCTGCTCGCGGCGCAGAATGCTGACCGCGAACTGCACCAGCATCGCGACGATGCCGAGCAGGATCAGGAACGCGCCGAAGCCCGCGATGATGAACCAGATCTGCAAGGACGGATCGTCGAACACGCGGAGCCTTCTGGTCACGCCCATCAGGCCGAGCACGTAGAGCGGCATGAAGGCGAAGTAGAAGCCCGAGACCCAGAACCAGAACGACAGCTTGCCCCAGAACGGATCGAGCCTGAAGCCGAACGCCTTCGGGAACCAGTAGTTGATGCCGGCGAACAGGCCGAACAGCACGCCGCCGATGATCACGTTGTGGAAATGCGCGATCAGGAACAGGCTGTTATGCAGCACGAAATCGGCCGGCGGCACCGCCAGCAGCACGCCGGTCATGCCACCGATCACGAAGGTCAGCATGAATGCCACCGTCCACATCATCGGCAGCTCGAAGCGGATGCGGCCGCGATACATCGTGAACAGCCAGTTGAACATCTTCGCGCCCGTCGGGATCGAGATGATCATGGTGGTGATGCCGAAGAACGAGTTCACGCTGGCGCCGGAGCCCATCGTGAAGAAGTGGTGCAGCCAGACCAGGTAGGACAGGATGGTGATGACGACGGTGGCGTAGACCATCGAGGTGTAGCCGAATAGCCGCTTGCCGGAGAACGTCGCGGTCACCTCGGAGAAGATGCCGAACGCCGGCAGCACCAGGATGTAGACCTCGGGGTGGCCCCAGATCCAGATCAGGTTCACGTACATCATCGGGTTGCCGCCGAAGTCGTTCGTGAAGAAGTTGGTGCCGACGTAACGATCCAGCGACAGCAGCGCCAGCACCGCTGTCAGCACCGGGAAGGAGGCGACGATCAGGACGTTGGTGCAGAGTGAGGTCCAGGTGAACACCGGCATCTTCATCATCGTCATGCCCGGCGCGCGCAGCTTGACGATGGTGCAGATCAGGTTGATGCCCGATAGCGTCGTACCGACGCCGGCGACCTGTAGTCCCCATATGTAATAGTCGACGCCGACGTCGGGACTGTAGCCGATGTTCGACAGCGGCGGGTAGGCGAGCCAGCCGGTGCGGGCGAATTCACCGACGAACAGCGACATCATCACCAGCACGGCGCCGCCGACCGTCATCCAGAAGCTGAAATTGTTGAGGAACGGGAAGGAGACGTCGCGAGCGCCGATCTGCAGCGGCACCACGTAGTTCATCAGGCCGGTGACCAGCGGCATTGCCACGAAGAAGATCATGATCACGCCGTGCGCGGTGAAGATCTGGTCGTAGTGATGGGCCGGCAGATAGCCGTCGGAGCCGCCAAACGCGATCGCCTGCTGCAGCCGCATCATCAGCGCGTCCGCGAAGCCGCGCAGCAGCATCACGATGCCGAGGATCATGTACATGATGCCGATGCGCTTGTGGTCCACGGTGGTGAACCATTCGCGCCACAGATAGGTCCAGAGCCGGAAGTAGGTGACGATCGCAAACAGCGCGAGGCCGCCGGTCGCCACCACCGCGAAGGTGCCGACCAGGATCGGCTCATGGAACGGCAGCGCTTCCAGATTGAGGCGACCGAAGACCATCTTGACGAGATCGGGATTCATGCGGTCCTCCTCAGGACTCTGATTTCGGATGCTGGCCGAGCAGCAAGGATGTCGACGACGGATGCGCGGGCGAGAACGGCGGGCGCTTCAGCCCGAAGCCGCGCAGCGGCGTCAGGTCGAGCGGCGCGGTGACCTCGCGCGACGGCGCGTCCTTGATCTCGTCCATCGAGCAGATGCCGGCGACAAAGGTCGGCTCAGAGCCGAGCGGCGCGCCGCGGCGGGCATATTTGTCGTAGGTCAGCGGCAGCGTGTTGTTGAGGCCTTCGCGGCCGAGGCCGCCCTTGGCGTCGATCGCCATCATCTCGCTCATGCACATCTTGCCGGGCTCGACGCACATGTTGAGGATCGCCTTGTAGAGATCGCGATCGACCGAGCGGTAGAGCCGGACCGGATCGTTCTGGCTCGGACGCTCGAGCTGCAGATAGTCGGTGCGGCCGAGCATGCTGGCGCTGGCCTTGGCGCTGCCGATCCACTTGTCGAAATCCGTTGCCGACAGGCTCTTGAACTCGAAGTGCATGCCGGAGAAGCCGGCGCCGCTGTAATTGGCGGAGAAGCCGCGATAGGTGCCTTCCTTGTTGGCGACCGCGTGCAGCTTGGTCTCCATGCCGGGCATGGCGTAGATCTGGCCGGCAAGTGCGGGGATGTAGAACGAGTTCATCACGGAGGACGCCGTGATGCGGAAGCGGATCGGGCGGTCGACCGGAGCTGCGAGCTCGTTGACGGCAGCGACGCCGTAGTCCGGGTAGATGAACAGCCACTTCCAGTCGAGTGCGACCACCTCGACATTGAGCGGGGCGTCCTTGCTCTCGATCGGCTTGTCGGCGGCGATGCGGCCGAGCGAGCGGTAGGGATCGAGCAGATGGGTGCCCATCCAGGTCAGTGCGCCCAGGCAGATGATGATCAGCAGCGGCGCCGACCAGATCACGAGCTCGAGCTGGGTGGAGTGATCCCACTCCGGCTCATAGGGGGCCGCGGTGTTGGACTGGCGGTAGCGCCAGGCGAAGAACACAGTCAGCGCCATCACCGGAAGCACGATGATGAGCATCAGGACGGTCGAGATGACGACGAGGTCGCGCTGCTGGGCGGCGATGTCGCCGGCAGGGGCGAGGACGACGAAATCGCACCCGCCAAGGAGCGCCGCGAACGGCAATAAGGCCAATAATTTCAAGGCGCGCACGGCTCACCCCACTTGAATTTTATGAGTTCCGCCAAGGGGTAGCTGCGATGCAGCAAAGTTCACATTGGACAATTTGTCCAATGTTGCACTGCGAGATGGAGGGTCAGAAGGTGAGGTGGACCGCGTGGCAAATTCCGCCCGTGGCCTCATCTCTTGCTTGAGCATGGTCTCCGCGCAAACGCATTCCGCGTTTGTCGCGAGGGAAAACCGGTTTCCGCTTTCCCGGATCATGCTCCAAAGGACGGTTCTCCGGCGATGGCACAAGCCCCAGCAATGGCTCACGGCACCCCGACCGCATCAGGTCACGCGCAGGCGAAACCCGGCGATATCGCCATCGGCGTCATCATCGGACGCACGTCGGAATTCTTCGACTTCTTCGTCTATGCGATCGCCTCGGTCATCGTGTTTCCGAAGCTGGTGTTTCCGTTCGTCAATGAACTGACCGGCACGCTCTATTCGTTCGGCATCTTCGCGCTGGCCTTCGCCGCGCGGCCGCTCGGCACCGTCATCTTCATGGCGGTCGACCGCCGCCACGGCAAGGGCGCCAAGCTCGTCATCGCGCTGTTCCTGCTCGGCACCGCCACGGTCGCGCTCGCCTTCCTGCCCGGCTACGACACGATCGGCGTCGCGGCGATCTGGCTGTTGGCCGCCGCGCGCGTGCTGCAGGGCATCGCCTGGGGCGGCGCCTGGGACGGCCTTGCCTCGCTGCTGGCGATGAATTCGCCGGCGCATCGCCGCGGCTGGTACGCGATGGTGCCGCAGCTCGGCGCGCCGCTCGGTCTGATCGTGGCCAGCGCGCTGTTCGCCTTCTTCGCCGGCAACCTCTCGGCGGATGATTTCTTCGACTGGGGCTGGCGCTATCCGTTCTTCGTCGCCTTCGCCATCAACGTGGTGGCGCTGTTCGCGCGGCTGCGCATGGTGGCGACGGATGAATATTCCGAGCTGTTCGAAAGCCGCGATCTCGAGCCGGCGCGGGTCGGCGAGACCGTCGCGCAGGAGGGCCGCAACATCCTGCTCGGCGCCTTCGCGCCGCTGGCGAGCTTTGCGCTGTTCCACATGGTCACGGTGTTTCCGCTGTCCTGGGTGTTCCTGTTCACCAAGGAAAGCCCGGTGCGCTTCCTCATCATCGAGATGATCGGCGCGATGGTCGGCGTGGTCGCGATCGTCGCCTCCGGCATGATCGCCGACCGCGTCGGCCGCAAGCCGCTGCTGCTGGGCTCGGCGGTCGCGATCGCGGTGTATAGCGGCTTCGCGCCGCAGCTGCTCGACGCCGGCGCGTTCGGTGAAACTGTGTACATGGTGCTCGGCTTCGTGCTGCTCGGCCTGTCGTTCGGCCAGTCGTCGGGCGCGATCGCCTCAAGCTTCGCGCGCAACTATCGCTACACGGCCTCGGCACTGACCTCGGATTTCGCCTGGCTGTTCGGTGCCGGCTTTGCGCCGCTCGCTGCGCTGCTGCTGGCGACGCATTTCGGCCTGATCTCGGCCGGCGCGTATCTGCTGTCGGGCGCGGTGTGGACGCTGCTGGCGCTGTGGCTGAGCGGATTGCGCGAAGCGGAAGTCAATTAGTCAAGCAGCAGATGGCGCACGGCCTCGTTTCCATCCACGAGGCGTGCCCACCTCCCCTTGAAAAGGGGAGGTCGCTTTGCTCGCCAGAGCAAAGCGGGTGGGGATCCTCTCTCTCCGCATAGAGCGTCGCCTGTGGCTGATCCCCATCCCGACCTTCCCCCTTTCAGGGGGAGGGAGGAAGCATCCTCAGCGGAACAATCCGTCGACGCGGAACGAATAGCCCAGGCCGACGATGTAGTTCGGCGAGTTGCGGTTGAGCCCGAACGCGACATGGAAGTCGACCTGCTGGGTCGGCGTGATCTGGTACAGGCCGCCGGAGTTGATGAGCTGGGTCGGCCGCGCGCCGTCGGGATAGTCGCCGACATATTCGGTGAACACGCTGATCCGCTCGGTCAGCTTCTTCTCGATCACGAAGGTCGCTTCCGACATGTGCCGGCCGGTCAGCTCGGCGGGGCGGAAGAATTCGGTGAACATGCCGCTGACGCCCCAGCCGTCATGCAGCTCCCATGACCACGGCAATTGGATATAGGGCTGCGCGCCGCGCCCGGCGATTTCGGCCGCGCCCGTCGGCAGCGCGACGCCGGCCGTGATCGAGAGGTCGAGCTTCCGCGGCAGCGGGCTGATCTGCCATTTGATCCCCGGCGCGACGTCGGAAAAGCCCGAGGCGCCGGGCGACTTCACAGTGCCGACATAGCTCGGCAGGTCGATCAGCACTTCGAGGCAGGGGGCGATGCCGAGCCGCCAGCGGCTGTTGCTGCCGTCGATGCTGCGGCCACTGCTGCGGCCGGTCAGGTTGATGCCGTTCTCGTTCTGCAGGCTCCCGACCGGCACGACGATACTCGAATTGGTGACGTCGGGCCGGTCGGTCGCGATTTCGTCGCTCGGCTTGGGACAGCCGTCCGCGCGCGCGGCGGTGGCTGCTGCGAGTGTGAGCGCAGCAAGCACGCACCCGAGTTCGGCAAGTCGAGCGACGGCGCCGAACCGATTCTGAAACACTGGGGATGCTCCAATAGCCCGGCGCCGCTGCGGAGGTGGCAGCTTCGATAGAGATCGGCGGCGCGTGGGGATATTCCCGGTTGGCTCAAAAATCTTCGTCAGTTGCCGGCCGCGCGAAGCGCACGGCATTTCAGGGAATAGAATGGCAGCATGGCTGCTCCTGTTGTGGTGGCAAACAGGAGAGCCCCGGGAATGACCATTCGTTCGATCGCAGGCGTGCTGGCGCCGCGGCAAGCCAAAATTGCCGCGATGGCGGCCATCGCGATTCTGCTCGCCGTGAACAGCGCCCGTGCCGCGGGAGATGCGGCGCGCGGCGCCACGCTGTACCAGGGCTGCGGCGATTGCCATTCGATCGAGAAGAACGACGTCGGCCCGATGCACAGGGGCGTGGTGGGCCGGCTTGCCGGCTCCGTCGCGGGCTACAATTACTCGGACGCGCTGAAGAATTCGAAGATCGTGTGGACCGAGCAGAATCTCGACAAATGGCTCACCGGTCCGGACGCCATGGTTCCGGGCACCAAGATGTTCTACGAGGTTCAGGATCCGAAGGACCGCGCCGACATCATCGCCTTCCTGAAGGAGAAGGCGAAGTAGAGCGCTCTCTGTCTGTCGTCCCTGCGAAAGCAGGGACCCATAATCACAGGAATATGTTGTTGGGGTTTTCAATCAATCGATAGCTGTGGTTATGGGTCCCGGCCTTCGCCGGGACGACAGCGGTAGTGAGGCGCGAGCGCGACGCCTCGCGGCCTCAATCCACCACGATCTTGACGCGGTCGCGCGGCTTCACCTGGGCATGGGCGTCGAGGCCGTTGAGCACGCGGAAGCGCTCGGTCGGGTGATCGACGCCGGACATGCGGTGCGACAGCGATTCCACGGTGTCGCCGGGCTGCACGTTGATGACCTTGATGCGCAGCGGGCGCGCGGCCTGGATCTCGTCAAGCGTCAGGCGGCGGAATGAATTGACGGTCTCGCGCGCGTTGCGCTCGCTCTCGGTGGACTTCTGCTTGGCGGCGAAGATGAAGCGGTAGACGTCGCTGCCGAAGCGCAGCGCGTAGACCTTGAACTGCCACTGGTCGCCATGCGCGGTGGCCGACGCCGCCGGAAAGCCGTTGATGTTGAGGTCTTCGGTCGAGGACTTCTCGACGCCTTCCATCCAGCCCGAATTCAGGTAGTCGCCGAGCGACTGCTCGGCCGGCACCCGCACCACGTCGAAGCGCATCGCCTGGCTGCCGCCCTCGCGCACGCCGATCACCGCCTGCGCGGTGTTGTCGAGCGTGAAATTGTCGGGCGCGGTGAAGGTGAAACCGAGCTTGGGATGCAGGAAGCGGCGGCCGCGAACGAAGCCTTCGCTGGGGTCCTCGCCATAGACGATGTTGTCGATCGCGGCGAGATAGGTCTCGCGATCGCGCTCGTTGCTTTCGGGCGACGAGTATTGCCGTGCGGTGGTCTGCGCATTGTTGATGCGCTCGGGCGTCGCCGGATGCGACGAGGTGAAGTCCTGTGCGCGCGGATCGAGCGCGGTCTTGCCGATCTTCAGCGCGGCATTGCGCTCCATCGCGGTCAGGAAGCGCGCCGCGCCGTAGGGATCGAAATGCGCGCGGGCGGCAATCCCGACGCCGATGCCGTCGGCCTCGAACTCCTGCTGGCGCGAGAAGCTCGCCATCGTCAGCTTGGTCTTGGCGAGCGCCAGCGCGGTGAGATCGGGATCGGTGCTCATGTCGGTGACGACGCGCGTCACCACCGCCGCCTGGCGGGCCTGGTCCTCGCGCATCGCCGCGTGCTTGGCCAGCACATGCGCCATCTCGTGGCTCAGCACCGAGGAGAGCTCGGAGGTGTCGCTGGCGAGCGCAATCAGACCGCGCGTGACATAGAGCTGGCCGGTCGGCAGCGCGAAGGCGTTGACTGCGCCGGAATTGAGGATCGTGACCTTGTAGGCCTGGTCGGGCCGTTCCGAGGCAGCGACCAGCCGCTCGACGGTCTTGCTGATCAGGCCCTCGAGCTTCGGGTCGTCATAGGCGCCGCCATAGGACGACAGGATGCGTTCATGCTCGCGCTCGCTCGTGGGCGTCTGCTGCACCACGCGGTTCGGCTTTACCGGCGCCGCCGCTGCCGTGGGCGTGGCCTGCTCGAACCGGCCGACATTGCCGCAGGCCGACAGCGTCAGGGCGGCGCAAACAAGCGCCGGCACAGCCGAAAGGCGGCGGCCAGTCCCCTTTTCACGCCGTCCTGCGCGCTCAATCACGTCAAAAACTCACAAATTGTCCCGTAAAAAGACCGGGGCAGGGCCCCTGGGTTTCTTGAGTCCCTTGGGCCCTAGTTCCCGCCGAGCACTTCAAGCTGCCCCACCCGGAGCAGTTCGATTCGCGGCCCACGTCGTGCTTCCACCCAGCCTCGTACACGAATCTTACGATTTTCCAGAGACTTGGGCGCAAGCCCGGCCGCCTCAAACGCAGGGACTATGCGCCTTGAAATAGTCGCAGCAAAGTCCTGAGTCCAGTTTCGACCGAAATTCAGGTAGGTCGTCGCGCCCGCCTGACGCACGGACAAAACCCTGCCCTCGACCACTGTAAAACGCCCGATCCCGGCCAAAATATCGGCGGAACTTTCGGCGTTTTTTATGACGGTTGCCTCGGCCCAAGTTCCCGATCGAGCGGCCCTCGCCTCGGCCTCGGCCGCCATCAGCGCCGTGGCGCAGTCCTTGTCGGCGGTCTCGGACGACACCAGCGCGAGGCCCTGGCGCAGCAGCTCGCTCTGCACGGGGATCTCGTGACCTGCGAGGAATGCGTAGGCCGGCTGCCGGCCGTAGCGGTCCGGCGTGTCGTCCTGTCCGCGCAGCGTCACCTCGCGGCCGACCAGCAGCGCCGTCAGCGCTGCCTTGGCTTTCGCCTTGTCGGCCACCTCGATACCGGCAAGCCTGACCTCGCGGCCGTCGTCGAGCCGAAGGCTGCGCGCATCGACGACGGCTGCGACGCGACCCTCGCCCTGAATTTCGAAATTGCAGCCAGTCGCTTCGGCGCGTCCGATGCACGCGCCGATCGCGAGGACGCATGCTGTCATCATCACCGTCCGCGGACGGCGACGCCATGCTCTATCGCGTGGAGGCGTCATGCGGCACTCGTCACTCCGGCGCGCTCCGTTCGGAGCGTGGTCGCCAACAAGGACAGTCTGACGGAAAGATCGCTTCGGAGCCACCACAAGCGAAGCGAGATCGCATCGAGGATGCATCGTTGATTCGGTGGTCAATTTTCTGCGGCGCTTCTCGTCGCGTGCACAGGCGAGATTCGTGTTTCACATCAATGCGCGCCTGTCGCGGGACGAACTCGTCTTCACCGCCCCTCGTCGTGACGAAAATTGCCGTCCGATCGTGCGTCGAGCGGCCCTCACACGCGTCAACCTTACCCATTCATGATCTCAACTCCGTGCGCGGAATGAGAATTCGTTATTGTTGCCAATGACTTGCGGCGCAAGGTAACTATTCGGCAATTTTTTGAAGGGCGACCGATTGCGGTCGCTCACGCATATTGCCGAGGTCCTTGTGTCGAATCCCGTTGTTCTGACGCTGACGACCAGCGATCCGCTCCACGATTATCTCCAGCTCTACAACGCGATCTCGGCGATCAGCGTCGGCGGCGGCCTGGCAGCGGCCAACACCGACTACGTCATCAACTTCTCGACCTCCGGCAGCGCCCGCACATTGCAGCTGCTCGACGATCTGCCTGCCATCAACCTGATGAGCGGCTCGACGCTCACTTTCGACGGAAACTCCGACTACAACAATCAACTCGGTGGCCAGGACAACAGCGACATCATCGATGCGCGCGGCTATCAAGGCTTCGTCGTCACATCAGGCACAGTGACGTTCAAGAATCTCACGATCGTCAATGCGGTTGCGAGCGGCGGCAATGGCGGGGTCGGCGGTGGCGGCGGCGGCGCGGGTCTCGGCGGCGGCCTGTTCGTCGGACAGAACGCCAACGTCACGCTGAACAATGTCAATTTCGGCAGCAACACGGCCAAGGGCGGCGATGGCGGCGTGGTCGATCCTGCCGGCGGCGGTGGCGGTGGTGGCGGCATCGGTGCCGATGGCGGCAGCGGCAATGGTGGCGGCGGTGGTGGCGGCGGCTTCGGTGGCCAAGACTATTACGGCTACCACGGCAGTGGCGGCAGTGGTTACAGCGAGGCGGGCTCCGACAGCCAGCATCCCTCGACCGGGGCGCAGACCGCGGGCGGCACACCGGCGACGATCGAAGGTGCGGCGGGCGGTGGACAGGGCGCCGACAATTACGGCGGCATTGGCTATGGCGCGCACGCCGGCGGCGGCGCGAGTGGTGGTGGCGGCGGCGGCGGTGTCGGTGGCGGTGGCGGCGGCATCGGTGGCGCCAACTCGGTGGGCGGCGGCCCGTCGGGCACCCTGATCGGCTTCGGCGGCGCCGGCGGCATGGGCGGCGGTGGCGGCGGCGGCATTTATGGCGGCGGCAACGGTGGTTTCGCCGGCGGTGGCGGCGGCTCCGGCAACGGCGGCGGATACGCGCATACCGGCGGCAATGGCGGCTTCGGCGGCGGTGGCGGCGGTTCGAACGGCACGCCCGGCACCGGCGGATTCGGCGCCGGCAGCGGCTCGCTCGCCGGCGGTGGTGGCGGCGGCCTTGGCGCCGGCGGCGACATCTTCGTTCAGCAAGGCGGCACGCTGACCGTGATCGGCGGCACCTTGATGGATGCGACCGAGACCGGCGGCACCGGTGCCAATGGTGCGGGCAACGGCTCCGCCTATGGCGACATCTTCATCCAGGGCACGATGGTCGTCACGCCGACGCACACCATCTCCTCCCCCTTCGCGGGCGGGCCGACGATATCGACGACGCTCACGATAGCTGACACGATCGCCGACGAACGTGGCATCAGCGGCAGCGGCACGACCGGCAAGCTGGTCGTCTCCGGCGGCGGCACGCTGACGCTGACTGGCGCCAGCACTTACGTCGGCGGCACCCAGATCGACGGCGGCAACATCGTCTCGATCACAGCCGACAACAACATCGGCGGCTCGGCCGGTGCGCTGATCCTCAACGGCGGCACGCTGACCACGACCGGCGGCTACACCTTCACGCACGATATTCAGCTCACCGCCAATGGCGGCACCTTCGACATCTCGTCCGGCACGATCACCGACACCGGTTCGATCAGCGGCTCCGGTACGTTCATGCTGTCCGGCGCCGGCACGTTGCAACTCGGGATGGGACAGCTCGCCGGGCTGACCGGGACGTTCGGTCTGAGCAGCGCGCATCTGTCGCTGACATCGAGCGGCACTTTCGACGACACGCTCTCGGTCAGCGGCAATTCGATCCTGTCGATCGCGAACGGCAAGACCATCTCCGACATCGCCCTCGTGACCGGCAGCGGCAATCTCGGCGTCGACGGCGGCGGTACGCTCGTGCTTGGCCATGCCGCCAACACCTACGGCAGCACGACGATCTATTCGGGCACGGTGTGGCTCACCGCGGCCGGCGCCGCCGGGACCGGCAACATCTCGTTCTCGACCGGCATCGCCGGCACGCTGAAGATCGACAATGCCGCGCTGAGCGGCAATGCGTTCGCCAACACGATCGCGAACTTCAATCCCGGCCAGTTCATCGACCTGACCGGGCTGCAATACAACACCCAGAATCCGTCGCTCAACACGGTCAGCCTGTCCGGCAACACGCTCTCGATCTCGAACGGCACCACGACCGATACGCTGACCCTTGCCGGCGTCGGCGCCGGGACCAGTTTTCAGCTCTCGCAGGATGCCAACGGCGGAACGATCGTGCAGGTCGTCTCGACGCGCGTCTTCAATGTCTCCAACGTCGCCGAGCTCAACGCGGCCATCCTGCAGATGGATTCCGGCGGGCAGAACGCCGCGCCGAATGCCAACTACACAATCAACATCACGGCGAACTTCAGCCTGACGTCGGAGCTGTACGCGCTCAATCTCTTGAGCGGATCGAGCGTCACGATCAACGGCAGCGACGGCCACGGCGGCACGTATACGATCGACGGCCTCAACGCCCAGCGTGGCTTCTTCGTCTATGCGGGCAACGTCAATCTCGAGAACCTGACGATCCAGAACACGGTGGCCGCCGGCGGCGGCGTCGTTCGCGGCGGCGGCGGTGGCGGCGCCGGGCTCGGCGGCGCGCTGTTCATCTCGTCGAACGGCAGCGCCACCATCGACAACGTCACCTTCCACAATAGCGCGGCGATCGGCGGCAACGGCGGTGCCGGCGGCACTGGCAGTATCAGCTCCGGCTACGGCTTCGGCGGCGGCGGCGGGATGGGCGGACGCGGCGGAAGCAGCGGCGGCGGCGGTATCGGCCTCGGCGCTCAGGGCGCGGACAGTGATCTCTTTAGAAACGGTTCACCGGGCATTGTCCCCAACACCGCTGGGGGCGGCAAAGGGAGCGACGGTTACCTGGTCTCGATCGGGGGCGGGACCGAGCTTTACTGGTATGGCGGAGCAGGCGGCGCCAACGGTGGAGGCGGCGGCGCGGCGGGGTGGATCGGCAGCGGCGTCCGCGCACCCTACGGTCCGGGTGGCGGTGTCGGCGGCGGCAACGGGGCTGATGGCGGCAATGGCGGCTTCGGCGGCGGCGGCGGCGATGGCGGCAACGGCGGCTTCGGCGGTGGCGGCGGCTACAATGGCGACGGTGGCTTCGGTGGCGGCGGTGGCATCGGCGGTGTCGGCGGCTTTGGTGGCGGCAATGGCGGCACCAATGGCAACGGCGCGCCGGGCGGCGGTGGTGGCCTTGGCGCGGGCGGCGACGTTTTCGTTCAGCAAGGCGGCTCGCTGACCATCAAGAGCGGCTCGCTGTCGAATGATTCCGGCTTCAGCGCCGTCAAGGGCGGCACCAACGGCATCGGCCAGGCCAGTGGCTCGGGCTTCGGCTCCGGCATTTTCATTCAGGGCAACAACACTCTCAGTTTCGCGCCCGGCAGCGGCCAGACGCTGACTGTCGCCAACGACATCGCGGACCAGAGCGGCAATGGCGGCACCGGTGCCAATGCGGGCGTCGGCGGGCTCGCGATCAGCGGCGGCGGCACCGTCGTCCTCGGCGGCAACAACACCTACACCGGCAACACTACGGTCAGCGGCGCCGGCACAAGGGTGTCGATCTCCGCCAACGTCAATCTCGGCGCGGTCACCAACGTGCTGAAGCTCGGCGACGGCACCGGCATCAGCTTTACGGACGGCTTCACGCAGACCCGCAACATTACCGTCGCCGGCGATCCGGTCTTCAATGTCGCGGCAGGCGAGACCGTTACCCAAAGCGGCGTCATCTCCGATGGCGCGACGCCTGGTGATGTCGAGGTGACCGGCGGCGGCCGGCTGGTGCTGTCCGCGCACAACACCTATTCGGGCGGTACCGTCATCAAGGGCTCGATCCTCGAGCTGGCGGCGAACGGCGCGGCGGGAACCGGCGCGGTCGCCTTCACCGACGGCAGCACCGAAAAACTCGTGCTCGATACCGCGGCATTCTCCGGCACCTCGTTCAGCACGTCGATCACCGGCTTTGCCGGCGGCGACACCATCGACTTCGGCAACATCGCCTATGACGCCACGGCCACCCTGTCCTATGCGAACGGCGTGTTGCTGGTGAAGAGCGGCAGCGGCACGACGCTCGCATCGCTGAACCTGAGTTTTGGTGCAGGCGCCTCGGCCGGCTCGCTGCTTCTTGGTTCCGATGGCTCGGCGACGCCGCATCTGGAAATCCGGTCGCAGGCAAGCATCGCCTCGGTCACGGCAGACACCACCGATCACCTCACGATCCTGAACGCCGGCAAGGTTGTGACCATCACCGTCAACTTCAGCAACACGGTGAGCGTGACCGGCGCGCCCGAATTGCTGCTCAATGACGGCAAGGCCGCGACCTATCTCAGCGGCAGCGGCTCGCAGGCGCTGGTGTTCAGCTACACGGTGCAGGACGGCGACAGCACGTCTGATTTGCAGGTGCAGAGCCTCTCGCTCAATGGCGGCACGATCAGGGATCCCGGCGGCCAGGACGCCGACGTGACCCATGCGGCGACCGATTTGCATCTCGTGATCGACGCGATCGCGCCGACCGTGTCGGTCGCGGCGAGCTCGACCGCGCTGCTGGCCGGGCAGACCTCGACCGTCACCTTCACCTTCTCCGAAGCGATCACCGGCTTCGCGCTGACGGACACGACGGTGAACGGCGGCGCGCTGAGCAACCTCGTGCATGTCGGCGTCAACGCCGCGCACCAGGACATCTACACGGCAACCTTCACACCCGACGTTACCAACGCCGAGGCGGGCTCGGTGCAGGTCAACGCGTCAAGCTATACCGACGGCGCCGGAAACGCCGGCGCGGCAAGCAGCGCGATCAGCTTCACCGGCGATACCAAGGCGCCGACGGTGGCGGTTGCAGCCGATCACACCACGCTGGTTGCCGGCGATAGCGCGGTTGTCACGTTCACCTTCTCCGAGGCCGTCAGCGGCTTTGGATTGGGTGACGTCACCGTCCAGGGCGGTGCGCTGGGCAATCTCACCCATGTCGGCGTCGATGGCGCCGGCCATGACGTCTACACCGCGACCTTCACGCCCGACGTGACCAATGCCGAGGCTGGCTCGGTGCAGGTAAATGCATCGAGCTATAGCGATACGGCCGGCAATTCCGGCTCGTCGAGCAACACGATCAGCTTGAGCGGCGACACCAAGGCGCCGACCGTGTCGGTTTCAGCTGACCATGGTACGCTGCTTGCCGGCCAGACCGCGGTCGTGACCTTCACCTTCTCCGAGGCTGTCGCGGGCTTTGCGCTCGGCGATGTCAGCGTCAGCGGCGGCGCGCTGGGCAGCCTTGTGCATGTCGGCGTCAACGGCGCCGGCCAGGACATCTACACCGCGACCTTCACGCCCGACGTGACCAACGCCGAGGCAGGCTCGGTGCAGGTCAATGCATCGAGCTATAGCGACACGGCCGGCAACGCCGGCGCCGCCAGCAACGCCATCAACTTCACCGGTGACACGCTGGCGCCGACGGTCTCCGTCACGCTCAATCCCGACACGGTGCTGGCCGGCGACCTCTCGGTCGCGACCTTCACCTTTTCGGAGGCGGTGTCGGGCTTCGCCCTTGGCGACATCACCGTCCATGGCGGCGCGCTGACCAATCTCGTGCATGTCGGGCTCAACGGGGCTGGGCAGGACGTCTACACCGCGACCTTCACGCCCGATGTCAGCGACACCGAGACCGGCTCGGTGAAGGTGAATGCTTCCGGTTACAGCGATGTGGCCGGCAATGCCGGCGCGGCAAGCAACACCGCGACGATCGGCGGCGATACGCTGGCGCCGACGGTGTCGATCGCGGCTGATCGTAACGCGCTGCTGGCGGGCCAGGCCGCGCTGGTGACGTTCACGTTCTCCGAGCAAATCGCGAGCTTCGCGCTTGGTGACGTCACGGTGCATGGCGGGGCGTTGGGCAATCTGGTCCATCTCGGCGTCAACGCATCGGGCCAGGACGTCTACACGGCAATTTTCACGCCGGACGAAAGCAACACTGAAGCCGGATCGGTGCAGGTCACCGCGTCTGGTTACACCGACGTCGCCGGCAATAGCGGCGCGGCAAGCAACGCCATCAATTTCACCGGCGATACCAGAGCCCCGACTGTGTCGGTTGCGGTGAGTCCGAGCACGGTGCTTTCCGGCCAGACTTCGGCCGTCACCTTCACCTTCTCCGAAGAGGTCGCGGGCTTTGCGCTCGGCGACACGGCCGTCGCCGGTGGTGCGCTCAGCAATCTGATCCATGTCGGGCTCAATGGTTCAGGCCAGGACGTCTACACCGCGATCTTCACGCCCGATATCAACGACGTCGTCGCGGGCTCGATCCGGGTCACCGCCGCGAGCTATGCCGACGTATCAGGCAATACCGGCGCGGCGAGCAATACCGCGACGATCGGTGGCGACACGCATCCGCCGACGGTATCGGTGGTGGCCGATCACACCCTGCTGCACGCCGGCGACGCCGCGCTGATGACGTTCACCTTTTCCGAGGCGGTCGCGGGCTTCGGGCTTGGCGACGTCACCGTCCATGGCGGCCTGCTGGGCAGCCTCGTCCATGTCGGCATCAACGGCGCAGGCCACGATATCTACACCGCGACCTTCACGGCCGATGTCACCGACCATCTGTCGGCCGATCTTTCGGTTGCCGGGGCGAGCTACACCGACATCGCCGGCAATGCCGGCGGAGCAAGCAACGCGGTCAGCTTCACCGGCGACACCAAGGCACCATCGGCTCCGACGCTAATGCTGCACCGGGACACCGGCGTCTCCAGCGCCGACCACATTACCAGCAATGCGCTGATCGATTACACCAAGTTCGATGCGGCCGACACGCTGCGCTACAAGGCCGACGGCGCGTCGGGCTTCTCGACGACGGCGCCGGTCTTTACGACCGACGGCGTGCACTCCGTGACGGTGCAGGAGGTCGACGCCGCCGGCAACGTCGGCGCGTCGTCGAGCCTGACGTTCACGCTCGACACCACGGCGCCTCATCTCACCGGGATCACCGCGACGCCCTCCGGCGGCGTCGCGACGCCGGGTTCGCTGGTCCAGCTGACGGTCGGCTTCAACGAGGCGGTGCACGTCAATGGCGGCACGCCGAGCCTGACACTGAACGATGGCGGCACCGCAATCTACGACGCTGCGGCAACGGCGCTGCTCGGCGATTCCTCGAAGTTGGTGTTCGATCATGTCGTTTCGTCGACGGATCGCGCCGGCTCGCTGGCGGTGACCGGCTTCGCCGCCAATGGCGCCGATGTCGTCGACCTGGCCGGCAATGCGGCCTCGCTTTCGGCGGTGTCCGCCGTCTTCGACACCCTGCATATCAACGAGACCATCGTGCCGGCCTACACGCTCGGCGCCATTACCCGGCCGGAATTGCATCTGGATCTGGGCGGTCGCATCATCATGGATGAAACGGCATCGGCATTCGCCGGACATTATGGCATGCAGTACCTGTTCCTCGGTCTGCCGGCGGGAACGCCCCATCAGACCGTTCCCGACTTTCATCTCTGATCGCAGCGCGGCTGGAAGCTCCGGCGCGGCACCTCATTCCGCTTAGCGGAAAACAGATTGCTGCCGCTGCGGCTTGCTGCAGTGCAGGCCATGCGGCATGATCCGGCCCTCGAAACGGACCTGATGGAACGAGGTCCGCGCTGCAAGGGAGGATTTGAATGAGACGAGTTTTGGCCGGCGTGTTGGCCTGTGCGTTTGCGATCTCGGCGAATGCGTCGCTGGCGCAGGACAAGCCTCCGCTGAAGCTCGGCGGCATCCTCGATATGTCGAGCCTCTATGCCGACATCACCGGCTCGGGCAGCGAAACCGCCGCCAAGATGGCGGTGGAGGATTTCGGCGGCGAGGTGCTGGGCCGCAAGGTCGAGATCGTGGTCGGCGACCACCTCAACAAGGCCGACCTCTCTGCCAACATCGCCCGCGACATGATCGACAACCAGGGCGTCGAGATGATCTTCGACGTCGCAGCATCCGCGACCGCGCTCGCCGCTGCCGAGATCGCCAAGGCGCGCAACAAGATCATCATGTTCAACGGTCCGGGTTCGATCCGCCTGTCCAACGAGGCCTGCGGCCCCTATACCGTGCACTACGTGTTCGACACCTTCGCGCAGGCCAATGTGACCGGCCTTGCCGCGGTGAATTCCGGTCTCGATACTTGGTTCTTCCTCACCGCGGACTACGCGTTCGGCCAGGACCTGGAAAAGGATACCAGCAATGTCGTGGTGAAGTCGGGCGGCAAGGTGCTCGGCAGCGTGCGGCATCCGATCAACACCTCGGATTTCTCATCCTTCCTGCTGCAGGCGCAGGCCTCGAAGGCCAAGGTGATCGGGCTTGCCAATGCGGGCGGCGACACCATCAACGCGATCAAGCAGGCGGCGGAATTCGGTCTCACCAAGAGCGGCCAGAAACTGTCGCCGCTATTGGCCTTCGTCACCGACATCGACAGCGTCGGGCTCGAGACCGCGCAGGGCCTGTTGCTGGCGGAAGCCTTCTACTGGGATCTCAACGACGACAGCCGCGCCTTCACCAAGCGCTTCATGGAACGCACCAAGCGGGTCCCGACTTCGGCACAGGCCGGCGTCTATTCCTCGGTGACGCACTATCTCAAGGCGGTGAAGGCCGCCGGCACCACCGATGCGGCCGCCGTCATGAAGGTGATGAAGGTGACCCCGATCAACGACATGTTCACCAAGAACGGCAAGATCCGCGAGGACGGCCGTATGGTGCACGACATGTATTTGTTCGAGGTCAAGAAGCCGTCGGAATCGAAGGGCCGCTGGGACGACTACAAGCTGGTGGCGACCGTGCCGGGCGACCAGGCCTTCCAGCCGCTGTCGGAGTCGCGCTGCCCGCTGGTGAAGAAGTGACGAAGTGACGAAGTCACGCAGTCATCCCGGGGCGATGCGTTAGCATCGAACCCGGGATCTCGAGGTTCCGGGTCTGGTGCTAGCGCACCATCCCGGAACGACGTGGCAACAACCAACAACAACGAAAGGCAAAACGCCATGAGCGACAATCAGATGGTCCTCCAATCCCTCGACAAGGGCCTGCTCACCATCACAATGAACCGCCCCGATCGACGGAATGCGCTCAATCCCGACATGACGCGCGGCCTCGTCGAGGCGGCGCGGCGCGCGCAGGACGACACCGAGGTGCGCGCCGTGCTGATCAGGGGCGCCGGCGGCACCTTCTGCGTCGGCGGTGACGTCAAGTCGATGGCGGAAGGCCGCGCACCGCTGCCGTTCGAGGCCAAGATGGCCAATCTGCGCCGCGGCATGGAGGTCTCGCGCATCCTGCACCAGATGCCGAAGCCGGTGGTGGCGCAGCTCGACGGCGCCGCGGCCGGCGCGGGCCTCTCGATCGCGCTGTCCTGCGATCTCCGCGTTGCCAGCGCCTCCTGCAAGATCACCACCGCCTTCGCCAAGGTCGGCTTCTCCGGCGATTACGGCGGCACCTATTTCCTGACCAAGATGCTCGGCAGCGCGAAAGCGCGCGAGCTCTACATGATGTCGCCGGTGCTGTCGGCGCAGGAAGCCTACAACCTCGGCATGGTCTCCAAGGTGGTGCCCGATGCCGATGTCGAGGCCGAGGCGCTGGAACTGGCGCGCTCGCTGGCGCAGGGGCCGTCGGTGGCGCTCGGCTACATCAAGCGCAACATCAACAATGCCGAGACCATGACGCTGGAAGCCTGCTTCGACGGCGAGGCGATCCACCACACGCGTGCCGGCGAGACCACCGACCACAAGGAAGCGGCCAAGGCCTTCGTCGAGAAGCGCAAGCCCACCTTCCAGGGGCAGTAACCATGGCCGAGTACATGCGGCTGCGGCAGATCTGCCTGGTGGCACCGCAGCTTGCGCCTGTCATCGCGGACATCTCCGCGATCATGGGCCTCGATGTCTGCTATCGCGACGGCAATGTCGCGAAATACGGCCTCGAGAATGCGCTGCTGCCGGTCGATACAATCCTGCTCGAAGTCGTGGCGCCGTTCGAGCCGGGGCCGGGCACGGCGGCCGGCCGCTTCATCGAGAAGACCGGCGGCCGCGGCGGCTATATGGCGATCTTCACTTGCGAGGATCCCGACGCGCGCGGCGCCAAGGCCAACGCGATCGGCGTGCGCACCGCCAACGTGATCACGCACGCGCCGTATCACGGCGTGCAACTGCACCCGCGCGACTGCCGCGCTGCCTTCATCGAGTTCAACCACACCGACGGCAGCGACGACATCCTGGGACCATACCCGCCGGCCGGCCCGGACTGGCCGAAGTCGATCCGCAAGGACACGACCTTGGCGCTGACCGAAGTGGAGATGCAGAGCCCCGAGCCGCAGGCGCTGGCGGCGCATTGGGGCAGGATCGTCGGCATTCCCGCCGATGGTACCGTGGTGAAGCTGCCGAACAGCACCTTCCGCTTCGTCAAGGGCGAGAGCGAGATCATGAGCGGCTTGACGTTCAAGGTCGCCGACAAGGCGAAGGTGCTGGAGGCCGCAAAAGCCAGGGGCTGTGCGGTGAATCGCGATGAGTTCGAGCTCTGCGGCGTGACGTTCAAGCTGACGGCGTGATTTCGTAGCCCGGATGCAGCGAAGCGAAATCCGGGGCCGCGCTCTTCGCGGATGGAGCGTTCCCGGATTGCGCTGCGCTCCATCCGGGCTATGTGTCTTTATTTCCCGTCATCCTGAGGAGCGCGCAGCGCGTCTCGAAGGATGCACGGCCCGGCTGGTGGCCGTCCATCCTTCGAGGCTCGCTCCGCTCGCACCTCAGGATGACGGGAAGGGCGGTTGAGCTAGCGGCGACGATTCAATATCGTCGAGCGCAACAACAACAATCGGGAACGCGCCCCATGCCGCATCCGCTCGATACCTTCTTCGCCCCAAAAAGCATCGCGCTGATCGGCGCCTCGCGCGATCACGAGAAGATTCCCGGGCGGCTGCTCGCGATGTTGCGCAAGAACGGTTATCCCGGCGCGCTCTATCCGATCAATCCGAACTATGACGAGATCGACGAGCTGAAATGCTTCAAATCGGTTGCCGAGATCGGCGCGCCGATCGATCTTGCCGTTATCGTCATTCCCGCGCGTGCGGTGCTGCCGGCGCTGGAGCAGTGCGCGGCCGCCGGCGTGAAGAATGCGGTCATCATCTCGTCCGGCTTTGCCGAAGAGGGCGGCGACAGCGCTGACATGCAGGACGCGATCGTGGCGCTGGCGAAGCGGACCGGGATGCGGATCTCGGGTCCCAATGCCGAAGGGTTTTACAGCCAGGCGCAGAAGGTCGCCGCGACCTTCAGCCCGACCGTCGACGTCAAGCCGGACGCGCCCGATCTGGTCGCCGGCAAGCGGCGGATCGGCATCGTCGCGCAGAGCGGCGGCATCGGCTTTGCGATCTATCATCGCGCCAAGGCGCTCGGGGTCGCGCTCAGCTATGTCGTCAGCGCCGGCAATGAGAGCGATCTCGGCGCCGGCGAGTTCCTCGACTACATGGTGCAGGATGCCTCGACCGACGTGATCCTGCTGTTTATCGAGGGCATCCGCGACGTCGACAAGTTCCTGGTGGCGGCGAAGCGCGCGGCAGAGCTCAAAAAGCCCGTGATCGTAACTAAAGTGGGCCGCTCCGGCGCCGGCGAGCGCGCGGCGGCCTCGCACACCGCGAGCATGGCGGGCTGGTCGGCGGCCTATGATGCGGTGTTCGCGAAATACGGCTTCATCGTCTCCAATGATCTCGACGAGGCCGTGACGATTGCTGCCGTGTTGACCACCAATCCGCTGCCGAAGGGCGATCGCGTCGCGGTGCTGACCGTGTCCGGCGGCGCCGGCATCTGGGGCGCCGATACCGTCTCGATGCAGGGCCTGCGCGTGCCGGAGCTTTCGGCCGCGATCCAGAGCCAGATCAAGCAATGGATGCCGTCCTATGGCGCGGCGGGCAATCCGGTCGACGTCACCGCGCAGGGCGTCTCCTCCGGCGGGCTGCAGAAGAGCATCGAGCTGTTCGATACGTCTGATGAAGTGGACGCGACGCTGGTCGTGCTGTCGCTGTCGAGCGAGACGCGGATGCCGTTCAAGGAAGCCGAGCTGAAGCCAGTGATCGCGGCGCAGAACAAGCCGGTGGTGTTCTACTCCTACACGCTGCCGTCGCAATTCGCGCGGCAGGAGCTTGCCAAGTCGGGCGTCGTAGTGCTCTCGGGGCTGACCCATGTCGGCGTCGCGATGCGGCGGCTGGCTGATTATGCCGGCTTCAAGCCTGCACCGGAGATCGCGGCATCAGCGTCGCCGGCGCACGATCTCTCCCGGCATCTCACGTCGAAGACACTGTCCGAATATGACAGCAAATCGCTGCTGCGCGCGGCCGGCATTGCGCTGCCGGATGAGGTGCTGGTGACCGACCGCGACGGGCTCGACGCTGCGATCGAGCGCGCCGGATTTCCACTGGTCATGAAGATTCAGTCGCCCGCGATCGCGCATAAGAGCGAGGTCGGCGGCGTCCGCGTCAACATCGCCGCCAAGGGTGCGGCATTCACGGCCTATCGCGACATGCTGGAGACGGTGCAGAAGCAGCGGCCGGGCGCTGAAATTCAGGGCGTGCTGGTCGGGCCGATGGCGAGGCGAGGCGTCGAGATCATCATCGGCACCATGCTGGACGCGACCTTCGGGCCTATGGTGATGGTGGGGCTCGGCGGCATCACCACCGAACTGTTCAAGGACGTGGCCTATCGCCCCGCGCCGGTGAGCGCGGCTGAAGCGGCCACGATGCTGGAGACGCTGAAGGCCGCGCCGCTGCTGCACGGCTTCCGCGGCGCGCCGAAGGCGGATGTCGCGGCACTGGTGCGGTTGATCTCGCAGATTTCGGTGCTGGCGGCGCAGCACCGAGGCGAGATCGCCGAGATCGAGGTCAATCCGGTGCTGGTGCACCCGGAAGGGCAGGGCGTGACGATCGTCGACGCGCTGGTGGTGCCGAGGGGTTAGCGTACTATCTCCCCACCGTCGTCCCTGCGAAAGCAGGGACCCATAACCACCGAATGGTGTTGGCGGAGCAAGGTAACGCCGCTTGTGCCCTTTTCGCTGGCCGCGGCGTATGGGTCCCTGCTTTCGCAGGGACGACCATGTTGAGAGAGAACGGCCGTTGAGAGAGAAAGGCCTCACCGCCCCTTGAAGTTGGCGACGCGGCGTTCGGCCGTCGCCTTGACGCCTTCCTTGAAGTCTTCGGTCGCGCGCAGCTTGGTCTGCTCGGCGAGCTCATGGTTGGTCGCGGCGAGCACACGGTCGGCGAGGCCGGCGCGCATGGTGGCGCGGGTCGAGACCAGGCCGAGCGGCGAGCATTCGGCGATCTCCTGCGCGAGCTTCATGGCTTCGGCGCGCACCTGGTCCTGCGGCACCAGCACGTTGGCGAGGCCCCAGCGATAGGCCTCTTCGCCGGTGACGCGGCGGCTGGTGTAGAACATCAGCTCGGCATTGTTCTTGCCGATCAGCTCTGGCAGCGTCGCGGTCAGGCCGAAGCCCGGATGGAAGCCGAGCTTGGTGAAGTTGGCCGAGAAGCGCGCCTCGGGGCAGGCGACGCGGAAGTCGGCGGAGACGGCAAGGCCGAGGCCGCCGCCGATCGCGGCGCCATGGATCGCCGCGACGATCGGCTTCTTGTTGCGGAAGATGCGCACCGCCTGGACGTAGAGATGGTTGATCGGCAGGTTGGAAGCCGGATCGCTCTTGGCGCGCTCCTCCTGCTCCTGGCGGGCCGGATCGCCGAAATTGGCGCCGGCGCAGAACGCCTTGCCCTGGGCGGCGAGCACCGAGGCGCGGATCTCGATATTGTTGTCGAACTCCTCCAGCGCGTCGGCGATCTGGTTGATCAGCGCGACGTCGAAGAAGTTCAGCGGGGGTTTTCGGATTTCGATCAGGCCGACATGGCCGTGGGTTTCGACGCCGATATCAGTGTACTTGGTCATGATCTGTCCTCGTTGAATTAGCGCAGGCGAGCCCGCGCGGCTAGCGCAGGCCAAGTCCGCGGGCGATGATGCCGCGCAACACTTCCGTGGTGCCGCCCTGGATCGTCAGCTTGGGCGCGGTCTTGATGGCGAAATCGAGCTGCTTTTCCAGGGTCTCGCGGTTGGTCGCGGTCTCCTCGACGAACGCGGCGAGATCGCGCACCCGATGCGGCAGCTGCTGCTCCCACACCGTGCCGATGTCCTTGACGATCGATGCCTCCACCACCGGCTCCTTGCCGGCCTGCAGCATGCCCGCGACCGATACCGACATGCGGCGCATGGTGTGCACCTGCGCCACCAGGCGTCCGATGCCCTCCGCGCTGCGGGTGTCCGGGTTCTTGCCGACCGCGCGCACGAGCTCGGTGAGCACGTAATAGGTCTCGAGGAAACGCTCGGGACCACTCCGCTCATAGGCGAGCTCCGACGTCGCCTGCTTCCAGGCGCCGTCGACCTCGCCCAGCACGTGATCGTCGGGCACGAAGTAGTCGGTGAACACGACTTCGTTGAACTCGAACTGGCCGGTGATCTGGCCGATCGGATTCACCTGGATGCCCGGCTGCTTCATCTTGACCAGGAACTGGGTCAGGCCGTGGCGGCGGTTTTCCTTGGTCGGCGGCGAGGTCCGGAAGATCGCGATCATGTAGTCGGCGATGTGCGCCGACGAGGTCCAGATCTTGGTGCCATTGATGAGATAGCCGCCGTCGGTCTTGGTCGCGCGGGTCTTTCGCCGCGAACAGGTCGGAGCCGGAGTTCGGCTCGCTCATTCCGATGGCGAAGCAGACCTCGCCGCGGCAGATCCGCGGCAGGATGTCCATCTTGATGTGCTCGGGGGCGTATTTCAGCAGCACCGGCCCGCTCTGGCGGTCGGCGACGAAGAAGCGCCGGGTCGGCGCGTTCGCCACCCGCATCTCCTCAGTGACCACATAGCGCTCGAGGAACGAACGTTCCTGGCCGCCATATTTCTTCGGCCAGGTCATGCCGAGCCAGCCCTTGGCGCCGACGCGGCGGGAGAATTCCGGCGCGTCATTGTCCTCGCGGTTCGGCGCGTGGGGATCGAAAGTGCCGGCGGCGATTTCCTCGGCGAGGAAGGCGCGCACCTCCTTGCGGAGCTGCTCGCACTTTTCCGGCAGGCGGATCGGATCGAAACGAAGGGCTGCAGTCATGATGTCCAGTCCTGATCTTTCTGCCTGATCTCAGCGCGAAGCCACCAGCGGCCACAATTCATCGGCGCCACGATTCGCGACGAGCTTGCCGAGCTCGACCGCCCAGTAGCTCTCCGAGCCGAAATCGTCGCGCCAAGCCAGCGCACGCAATGAGTAGCGGTGCAGGATGTGCTCGATGGTGAAGCCGATCGCGCCATGCACCTGATGCGCGATGCCGCTGCCTTTCTCCGCCGCTTCCGAGCAGCGGACCTTGGCCGCTGCGGCCTCGAGGAACACTGCGTCAGTGTCCAGCGACTTGGCGTTGACGATCGTATCCGCCGCCGAGGTCGCGGCGGCGAGCGCCGCGGCATTTTCGCCGGCGAGCCGGGCGAGGTTGTGCTGCACCGCCTGGAATTTCGAGATCTTCTTCTCGAACGCGACGCGCTCGTTGGAATAGCGCACGGAGATGTCGAGCATCGCTTCCAGCGCGCCGGCGATCTGGAGTGACCGCACCACGCCGCCCATCAGCATCAGCGTGGTCTGGTCAAAACCCTTCGGCGCCGGCCTGGTTGTGACCGGCTGCACCTTGTCGAGCGTGACGGTGTCGTTGTGATCGCCGCCAAGCCCGATGCCGGATTCGATCCGGCCCTTCGCGGCATCGACCAGCGCAATCGACACCCCGCCATTGCCAACAGCCAGCACCGCGAAATGCCTTGCGTCCTTGGCAAACGGCACGCCGCGGGCGCGGCCGGAGAGGCTGCCGTCGGCGTTGAGCGTCACGCGGTCCTTCGGGCTTGCCGGCAGCACGGTCATCTCGCCGTCCGGCGAGGCGATCTTGCCTTGCGTCAGCAGCCAGCCGGCCAGCATTGTTTCGGCCAGCGGAACAGCGATCGCATGCCGCCCGGCGACGTTGAGGACGCTAAAACCTTCGGCGAGACTGGCGCCGGAACCGCCGAGATCGTCAGGCACCCAGGACAGCGGCAGGCCGGCTTCGGTCAGCGCCTGCCACAGCGGCGCTTTCCATGCGCCCTGCTTGTCGTGATTGATGGTTTGGGCATCCGCGAGATCGGCGAAAATCTTTTCCGCGGTCTCGGCGACGATGTTCTCACTCTCCACCACAGCGTTCCTCGTGTTGATTGGCTCGGGCTGGCCGTTCGGCCATGCTCTGCTTGCGATGTTGTCTTGCGCTCAATGATGCGGAAAAGCCATAGCCGTGACAAGCGCTGCCCGCAGGGCCACTTGCGCGGATGGCATGAAGCCGGACGCGGCGCATGAATTCCGCATAGTGAACTTTCGATGGTCCCTGTTTGTATGCCACGCACACGCGCAAACTGGCCGGTGACATCTGTTCAGTCCGCCAGATGAAACTCGATCGCTTTCCGCATCAGGTCGGCGAATTCGGTTTCCTGGGTGACCAGCGCGTCGTTCAATCCGGCCACGCACAGCACCAGCGGTTCGTTCGATTCCGCTGATGGCGGCAGGTTCATGGCGACGGCGCCCGCGCCCGGCGTGACCAGGCCGAGCGAGAAGGCGTGCCCCTTGGCGCGGACCTTCTTCAGCTCCAGCAGCAGCGCCTTGACGTCGACCTGCCGGTCGGGCCGGGTCTCGTTGGCGTTGATCAGGCGCACCAGGCGGCGCACCTCCTTGTCGGGATAGGCCGACAACAGCGCGTAACCCGATGCGGATCGCGCCAGCGGCCGCAGCGTTCCGGCCTTGACATACAGCCGCATCGGCAGCTTGGCCTGAATGATATGGACATACTGCGCGCTGAGCCCGTTGCGCACCGCGAGCATGATGGTCTCTCCGGTCCGCGCGGAGAGTTCTTCCATCAAATTGACCAGACGTCCTTTCGTGAACAGCGCCGGGCTCAGCCAGTGCCCCAGCATCGAGATCCGCGGCGTCGGGATATAGGTGCGGCGACTGGTGTCATAGTGGAGATAGCCGAACGCCGTCATCGTTCGCATCAACGCCGAGGTGCTGGACTGCGGGAACTTGAGCGCGGCCGCGACCTCGATCGCGGAAGCGGCGCGCTGGTGCTCCTCGAAGAATTCGAGCACATCGAACACGCGCCGCGCCGACTTGACCGCATTGTCCATCTTCGGCAGGTCGCGCGAGGTATCGCCGGGGAAATCGGGGCGGTCGAAAGTCCGCGCGCCGGCAGCCGCGCCGGCTTTCGCCAAATCTTTCTTCGCCACCGGCATCGCTATCGTCCCTGCTGCGCCACCCGCCGCTTCAGCCACCAGCCATATTGCTCGGGCCAACTCGTCCACTCCGGATCGCATCCGAGCGCAAGTGCCGTCTGCGCGGGCCAGTTCGGATTCCACAGCAGTTCGCGGCCGAGCGCAATAAGCGTCGCCTTGCCGTCCCGCAAAATGGCTTCGGCGTAGTCCGGTTCGCGGATCAGCCCGACCGCCACCGTCGGCATGCCGACTTCCTTCTGGATGCGCTCGGCGAACGGCACCTGGAAGCCCGGGGTGCGCGACACCAGCGAATTGCCGCGCGGCAATTTCATGCCGCCCGACGAGCAGTCCACCATGTCGATCCCGACCGCCTTCAGCTCGGTCGCAAACGCGATTGAGTCCTCGATCGACCAGCCGATGTCGACGCCGTCGACTGAGGAGATGCGGACGAGGGCCGGCAGATGGTCCGGCCATTCCTCGCGCATGATCGCCGCGATGCGCAGCGGCAGGCGCATGCGATTCTCGCGCGACCCGCCATAGTCGTCGTTACGGTTGTTCGCCAGCGGCGACAGGAACGAGTGCATCAGATAGCCGTGCGCGCAGTGCAGCTCGATGACGTCGTAGCCGGCCGCCCTGGCGCGTCGAAACGCCTGGCGGTAGTCGTCCACCAAGGCATCGATCTGCTCTGACGTCATCATCTGCGGCGAGGGCCAGCCGTCGTCGAACGGGATGCCGCTCGAGGCGGCGATCTGCCACGGGCCTTCGCCGCGCGCCTTGATGTCGGCCTCACCCAGCGGGTTGCCGCCTTCCCACGGCCGCTGCGAGGAGCCCTTCCGGCCGCCATGGGCGATCTGGATCGCGGCCTTGGCGTTGAAGCTGTGGATCAGCGCGGCGAGGGCGGCGTGGTCCGCGATGTGCGTATCGTCCCAGATGCCGAGGCATCCATGGGTGATGCGCCCCTGGGTGTTCACCGAGCTCTGCTCGACGAACACGAGGCCGGCGCCGCCGGCGGCGAGCTTGCCGATATGCGCGGTGTGCCAATCGGTGGCGCGCCCCTCGCGCGCCGAATAGGTCGCCATCGGCGAGACCATGATCCGGTTCTTCAGTTCGAGGTCGCGCAGTTGCAGCGGGGTGAAAAGCAGCGGCAGCTCGGTCATTTGGTGTCCAACCTTGCTTGTGGTTTGCGGATTCATGCGGGCAATCATTTCTTCAGCAGCGGGCAGGCGCTCTCCTCGGGCGTGGCAAACGCCTCCTTGCCCGGGATCACCTGAACCAGCTTCTCGTAGTCCCAGGCGCCCTTCGATTCGGCCGGCGACTTCACCTGCACGAGATACATGTCGTGGATGAGCTGACCGTCCTCGCGCAGGAATGCGTTGCGGGCGAAGAAATCGTCGATCGGCATGTCCTTCATTTGCGCGATCACCTTGGGACCGTCGTCGGTGCCGGATTTCTCGACCGCTTTGAGATAGTTCATGACCGCGGAGTAGAGACCGGCCTGCACCATGGTCGGCCGCTTCTTGGTCCTGGCCATGAATCGCGCGGCAAAGTCGCGGGTCTTGTCGTCGAGATCCCAATAGAAGGCGGTCGCGAGCTGCAGCCCCTGGGCTGCCTGCAAACCGATCGCGTGGATGTCGCTGGTCTGCATCAGGAAGGCTGCGAGCTTTTGCGTGTGCGCCATCCCGAATTCCTGCGCCTGCCGGATCGAGTTGGCGAGGTCGCCGCCGGTGTTGGCAAAGGCGATCACATCGGCCTTCGAGCTCTGGGCCTGCAGCAGATAGGACGAGAAATCCATGCTGTTGAGCGGATGCCGCACCTCGCCGGCGATGCTGCCGCCGACCTTCTCCACGGTCCTGGCCGCGTCGTTGCGCAGGGCATGGCCGAAGGCGTAGTCGACCGTGACGAAGTACCAGCTCTTGGCCCCCGATTTGGCCAGCGCCCGAACCGTGCTGTTGGCGAGCGCATAGGTATTGTAGGTCCACTGCACCGAATTCGCCGAACAGCCCTTGCCGGTGAGATCGGAAGAGCCGGCCGACGACACCAGCATCGCCTTGTTCTTCTGCTTGGTGAGCTCGAGCACGGCGAAAGCGACCGCGGAATTGGCGAAATCGACGATGACGTCGACATTCTCCTGCTCGTACCAGCGCCGCGCGATGCCGGCGCCGATATCCGCCTTGTTCTGATGGTCGGCATCGACCATGGCGATCGGCTTGCCCAAAACCTTGCCGCCGAAATCCGCGATCGCCATCCGGACCGCTTCGACCGCGCCGGGGCCGGCAGCGTCGGCGTAGAGGCCGGCCTGATCGGTCAGCACGCCGATCTTCACCGCGTCGTCGGAAATCTGCGCGTGGGATGGTGCGGCGAAGACGACTGAGAGGATTGCAGCGCTCGCGGCCATCCATCCGTATCTCGATGTCATTGTCCCTGGTTTCCTCTACTTCGATTGCCTTATGGCGTTGGTCTTGTCTTGCCGCAGGTCGATCATGCCCGGATGCGACTGCGGATCCCTGTCCGCGCCGAGCAGCACGTGTTTCTGGATCTTGTTGGTCGAGGTCAGCGGCAGCTCCGCCACGAAGGCGATCCACGCCGGCAGCTTGAACGCCGCCAGGCGTTCGCGGCAGAAATGGAAGATGTCTTGCGCGAGCTCGCGTGCAGCATCGGTGCCGTCGTTGATCACGATGAAGGCCGCAACTTCCTCGTCGCGGATCGGATCGCGCGCGGCGACGACTGCGGCCTGCTTGACCAGAGGCGACGTCGTCAGCACGGCCTCGACCTCCGCCGCCGAGATGTTCTCGCCGGCGCGCCGAACCAGGTGCTTCAGCCGGTCGACGAACACGAAGGCGCCGTCCTCGTGCTGCCAGGCGCTGTCGCCGGTGTGAAACCAGCCGCCGCGCCAGGCCTGCTCGGTGGCCTCGGGGTCCTTCAGATAGCCGGAGAAGAAGCCGCGCCGCGGCGTCGCTTCCGAATGGCGCACGCAGAGCTCACCGACTGCGCCTGGCGGCAGCGCATTGCCGTCGGCATCGAGGATGATCATTTCGAGGCCGGGCACGCTGCGGCCGATCGTGTTGGTCTCGAGATGGCGCGGCTCGACCGTGTTGAACGGACTGCGTCCGGTCTCCGTCATGCCCCAGCCTTCGACGAAGGGGATGCCGAAGCGTTCGCGAGCCCGCGCGCGCTGCTCGGGATTGGCGCCGACGCCCATCGAGAAGCGCAGCGCATGGGCTTTCTCGTCCGGCGTCTCCGGCTGCGCCAGCAGGGCCGCGACGATCACGCCGAGATAATGCAGCACGGTTGCCCGGCACGCGACGATGTCGCGCCAGGCATGTTTCGCGTTGAAGCGTTCCGGCAGGATCAGACAGCCGCCGGTCAGCATCATCGCGATCGGGGTCAGCGTCAGGCCGGCCATGTGAAACAGCGGCAGCGGGCTGTACAGGCGCTCCGTTCCTGCATGATACGTCGCCTCGCCGCCGTGGCTGATGTACCAGCGGCCGGTCGAGACCACGTATTCATTGGTCAGGATGCATCCCTTCGGGCGCGCCGTCGTGCCTGACGTGTAGAGCAGCGCAGCCTCGGTCTCGCTTCCCGGCTCGCCGGCGTGCGGTGGTGGCCGCCTGGCCGGCGGGACTTTCTCGATGCCGGCGCCGAGATCGTCACCGGAGACGGTGAGCAGCGGAACGTCGCCGGTCAACGCTTTCTGCAATTCCTTCTGATCGGCCAGCGTGACGATCAGGTCAGGCTCGGCATGCGCGATCAGGTACGCGATTTCCGCCGCGCGATAGGCCGGGTTGATCGGAACGATCGAGACGCCGAGGCCGTTGAGCGCCAGCCAATGCACGATGAAATCGGGCCGGTTCTCCAGCAGCAGGCAGGCGCGGTGTCCGTGGCCGAAGCCTGCTGCGCGGTACTGATCGCGCAATGCGCAGACCTGCCGCGCAATGGCGCCATAGGACAGTTCGACGCCATCGGGAAAGTATGCGCGGTCGGGACGCGCGGGAATGCAGAGAAAGGGTTTGAACGCTGCCGCATCGGATGTCGCAGCGAACGTGCTGAACACGGTGTACATCGTGGCGAAACTTCCCTCTGACGGCCGCTGATCGATGTCAACGATGCCGATCCGAAAGAGCCGGGTGCTTCGTTGAGCGCATTTGTCATGCGATCGCGACGTTGCGCGGAAGCTATAAGGACGAATAATATGCTGTCAAATCCATTATGAGTTTCCATAAAACTCATATGTAATTTGAAGCCAAAATCGGAGGTAACGAGATGAAGATGCACATGTTGTCGGGCGGCCGTCTCCAGATGTCGAAGCGGACTTATCTGCCTGACGCGGCGCGCGGCGAGATGATCGAGCTTCCGGTGTCCTGCGTGCTGTTGCGGCACACGCAAGGCAATATGCTGTTCGATACCGGATGCCATCCCGATGTCGCGACCGATCCTGAAGGACGGCTCGGCACGCTGGCCAAATACATGCGCCCGATCATGCCGGCGGACGACCATGTGCTGACGAGCCTGAAGGCCGTTGGCCTCGGCCCCGACGACATCGACGTGGTGATCTGCTCCCACCTGCACACCGACCATTGCGGCTGCAACGCCTTCTTCAAGAAGGCGACGATCTTCGTGCACGCACTCGAGGTCGAGGCGGCGAATGCCGATAACGCGTTCGATCGCGGATACATCAAGGCGGATTGGGATCATCCGCTGAAGATGGAGATCTTCGATAAGCAGATGGATGTGTTCGGCGACGGCAAGCTCACGCTGGTCCCGCTGCCCGGCCACTCGAAGGGAACGACCGGCGCGCTGGTCAAGCTCGACAACAGCGGCGAATTCCTGCTCGCCTCCGACGCGCTCAGTGTGCGCGCCAATCTCGACCAGCGGACTTCACCGAAGAACAGTCTCGATGTCGACCAGTTCCTGAAGTCGCTCGACGAGATCGCCAGGCTCGAGGCATCCGGCGTCAGGATCATCTGCGGCCATGACGAGGCGCAGTGGGCCAGCCTGCAAAAGGGGCCGAATGCCTATACGTGAAGGTTTGGCGCGGTTTGCAGATGCTGTCTCACGCGATATGGTGTGCCGCCGCCGGAGTTCATCTGGCTCACAACAACAAGGAAAATGCAGATGTCCAAGGATGGTTTGTGCGCGATCGTGACGGGATCGGCATCGGGACTCGGCGCCGCCACCGCGCAAATCCTCGCCACGCAGGGCGCGCGCCTCATCATCAACTATTCCAACAGCAAGGCGGAAGCTGAAGCGACCGCGGAAGCCTGCCGCAAGCAGGGCGCCGAGGTGCTGGTGGTGCAGGGCGACGTCTCGCGCGATGAGGACTGCAAGAAGATCGCAGCCGCCGCGCAGGGCTGGGGCCGCCTCGACGTGCTCGTCAACAATGCGGGCACCACCAAGCACGTGCCGCATCACGATCTCGACGGCCTGACCGCGGAGGATTTCCAGCGCATCTACGCCGTCAACACCATCGGCCCGTTCCAGATGGTTCGTGCCGCGCGCGCGCTGCTCGAAGCCGGCGCGAAGGCATCTGGCCGTCCCTCGGCGGTGGTCAACGTCTCCTCGGTCGCCGGCATTTCCGGCGGTGGTTCGTCGGTCGCCTATGCCGCGAGCAAGGGCGCGCTCAACACCATGACGCAGTCACTGGCGCGCGCGCTGGCGCCGTTGATCCGCGTCAACACGGTGTGTCCGGGCTATATCGATACGCCCTGGTTCACCAAGGGGCGCGGCGAGACGGGCGCCAAGCAGGTGCGCGATGCCGTGGTCGCGCGGGTGCCGCTGAAGGTCGCATCAACGGCCGAAGATATCGCCAATCTGGTCTGCTTCCTGGCAAGCCCGGCCTCGAGCAACATGACCGGCGAGTTCGTCCGCATGGATGCCGGCATGCATCTGATTCAGTGAACTGGCTATCCACGTCTGCCGACCGTTACGGAAACGAAAATGCCCGGGCCAGGCCCGGGCATTTTGATTTTGGATCGATATTCGGTTTGCTGTGCTGTCACCTGTTTCCCGGATCCGGGATCACGCGCGCCGCGACCAGCCGATTCCAGATGAACAGCACCACCAGCGCGCCGATCGTGGCGGTGATGAAGCCGGCGCCTTGTTCGGGACCGTAATGGCCGATCGCCTGGCCGATGAAGGTCGCGAGAAACGCACCGGCGATGCCGAGCACGGTGGTGAGAATAAAGCCGCTTGGATTGTTCGGTCCCGGCGACAGGAACCGCGCGATGATCCCCGCGATAAAGCCGACGATGATGACCCAGATGATGCCGCCCATGACTGTCGTCCTCCTCAGATGGAATCAACGCTGCCGTCAGAGCCTGCGGTGCAACTCGTCGCCGCTCGGCAGCCGTCCGTCCGGCGTCAGGTGATTGATCGCGTCGGGCAGATACTGGCTCAAGCCCTGCAGCAGATCGTCGCGCGACAGGCCGCTCGTTGACGCCAGCGAGTCGATCTGGTCGGCGCCGAGCGCGTTGGCGAGATCGCCGGGCGCGATCTGCTTGTTGGGACCGTTGCTGACCCAGGAATTGGCCGCGTCGCCGTGACCCTTTTGCTGCAACTGGTTGAGCAGGTCGCCGAGGCCGCCGCTGAGCACGGTGCCGGCTGCGCCGCCGGCGAGCAGGCCACCAAGGCCGCCCTTCAGCAGATCACCGAGCCCGCCGCCACCGGCGCCGCCGGGCAGGCCTGCAGTGACGTTGCCGGGAGGAAGCGGCGGCGCCTGCGCCGGCTTCGGCTCAGGGGCGCTCGCGTCCGCCTGGCCGCCCGAGAAATGCTTGACCGCCTTCCATGCGAGCAGCGCGAGGATCGCCATCGTCATCGGCGACATTCCGCCGCCGCTGGAGCTGTCGGATGATGTGCTTGGCGCGCTCGGACCGCGCGGGCCGTTCTGCATGCCGTTGAGTACGTCCAGTAAACCCATGATCGTCTCCTGCCGCAACCGTGCCCCGAGCGGGAAACATAGCTTCCGCCCATGACGGTTACAAGGCGGGCCACCCGGCCTGCGGTGCGTCGAAATAGGCAGGCAACCCAAGGTCTGCTATCGAGCCAATGATGAATGGACGTTTGGACAGATGAACCAGGACCGGCCGATCGGCATTGCGGGCGCCGGAAGCATCGGCTGCTTCGTCGGCGGCATGCTCGCGGCCGCGGGGCGCCGTGTCGCGCTGCTGGCGCGGCCGCGGCTGATCCAGGAGATCGAAGGCAACGGCTTGCGGATCAGCAGCTTTGACGGTTCCGAGAGGACGGTATCCGCGGACCGGCTCATTGTGTCCGACGATCCGTCGATCTTGTCCGACGTTCAAACCGTGCTGGTGACAGTGAAGAGTGCCGACACCGCCGCGATGGCCGATGTGATCGCGCACTACGCGCCTGCCGATGCCGCGGTGATCAGCCTGCAGAATGGCGTCGGCAATGTGCCGCTGCTGCGCGACCGCCTGCAGGGCCGCAAGGTGCTCGGCGGCATGGTGCCGTTCAACGTGGTCGCGCTCGGCGACGGCCGCTTCCATCGCTCGACCTCCGGCGACATCGTGATCGCGCAGGATGACGCGGGCACCGCAATGCGGCTGTCGGTGCCGGGCCTTGCGATCAAGGACACCGGCAATATCGACGGCGTGCAGTGGGGCAAGCTGATCGTCAACCTCAACAATGCGCTCAATGCGCTGTCCAATATTCCGCTGCGGCAACAGCTCGCGCAGCGCGGCTGGCGACGACTGCTTGCCGATCAGATGGCCGAGGGCCTGGCCGCGGTGCGCGCCGAAGGCATTGCGCCGGTGTCGCCGACGCCGCTGCCGTCGAGCTGGATGCCGTCTTTGCTGCGGCTGCCGGATGCGCTGTTCGACATGCTGCTCGGCCGCACCATGAAGATCGATCCCGAGGCGCGCTCCTCGATGTGGGAGGATCTGCAGCGCGGCCGCCGCACCGAGATCGACTATCTGCAGGGCGTGATCACCGCGATCGCGGATCGCCGCGGGCTCGCGGCGCCATTGTCGCGCCGCGTCATCGCGCTGATTCGGAACGCGGAGGCGGACGGCAAGGGATCGCCGGGGCTGACGCCCGAACAGATCCGCGATGGCAGCGACCATGAACGCCGATGATCGTTCGCCACGTCGATCGAACAACAGAGGAGGTGACATCATGAAACGGTCCAGCATCATGCTGCTCACGCTTGCTGCACTCGCGGCCGGCCCGGTCCGTGCGGCGCCGCCGACCGTGACACCGTCGCCGGGCTATGATGCGCGCTTGCAGGAGCAACGCGCGGCGGCTGCGGCAGCGAGCCGAGCGGCCGTGCCTGCGCACAGATCGGTCGCGCCCCGGCACCACAAGCGCACCCGCGCGCGCTGATCCATTACAGAGACGACCTCAGATGAAGCTGCTGTTCCTCGCGCTCACCTTCGTGTTTGGCTTCGCCACGGCCGCAGGCGCCGCCGACTATGCCGGCTCGATCAGCGCCTACCGGCGCGCCAACCGCATGCCCGCGGTGAAGCTCGACGCGAAGCTGAACGCGATGGCGCTGAAGCAGGCGCAGGCGATGTCGGCGACCGGATCGGTCAGCCACTCCGCGGGCGGCAGCTTCTTCACGCGCATCGCGCCGCTCAAGAAACAGCGCGCCGCGGAAAATATCGGCGCCGGCTTCATCGCCTTCGCCGAGATGCTGAAGCAGTGGGAGAATTCGCCCGGCCATCGCGAGAACCTGTTGATGCCGGGCGCCAAGCGCGTCGGCGTCGCCTTCGTCGACAACCCGAAGTCGCCGTACCGCAGGTTCTGGGCGATGGTGATTACCGATTGAGCCTGCGGTGTCATTCCGGGGCGGAGCGAAGCGACGAACCCGGAATCTCGACGGTAATGGCAGCGAGATTCCGGGTTCTCGCTTGCGCGAGCCCCGGAATGACTAAGCGAGTCGTCAGTTTCGCTTCGCAACCTTGGTCGGTGGCGGCGGTGTCGGCGTGAACAGCTTCTTCAGGCCGTCCAATCCCTCGGAAAGCCGCGGCCATTCGCAGGAGAACGTACCCTTCACGCAGTTGCTTGCCCGCGGCCGCGGCTCGGGAATAGGGACGGCAGCGACCCGCGGCTTGACCGGCCTTGTGGCGGGGACGGGGACTTTCGCAGTCTCACTGCGCACCGGCTCATTGTGCAATGATGCCTGCTGGATCTGCGGCGGCCGCACCGGCTGTGTCTCCTGCCGCTCGAGCTGCTTCGCATTGAATGCCGCGACGATGCGCGAGCGGCGCTGCTGCTCGAGGTAGCCGGTATATTCCTGGTCGATCTTCTTCTGCTCGTCCGGCGTCGGATTGGGACCGGCGATGTCGAAGCTGCGGTCCTGCATGAAGTCGTAATAGGTGTAACCGCCGCCGGGCTTGCGGCGGCCGGCGAACTTGGCGTTGCACTCGGCGAGTTGCGCGGTCTTGTCTTCCCTGGTCTTCGCCTTCTCGGCGAGGTCGGCGCAGTCCTCGAAGTCCTTCGGCCCGCCGCGCCACCATTGCGCGTGCGTGCTCATCGGCGCCAGCACGCAAGCGGCGGCGAAAGCAGCAACAGCCAACGTCGATGATCGTGACGGCATCACGGACATTGAGACCAAACCCGAACGACACAGAGTGAGCAGATTGTCGCCATTTTAGTGACACTTGTCACCCGGGAACCCGACGATTTTCCTGACCTGTGGAATGTTGCCTCGCCTGATGGAACACGGCCTTCACGATTGGAATAATTGAAGAATTCCCATCGTAAGGGCCGGAGATCAGAACAATTCGCCCCGAATAGTTCACTTCACCCTATGCAGCAGTGCGACCAGTTCCGCCTGCCTGTGCGTGCCGGTCTTCTGGAAGATCGTCTTGAGCTGATTGCGCGCGGTGGCAAGGGCGACGCCGGCCTCCTGCGCGGCCGCTTCGACCGAATCGCCGCGTGCAAGCCGGGTGGCGAGGCGTGCCTGCGCCGGCGTCAGTTCGAACGTCGCCGCCAGCAGCGCCTGATCGAACGCCGCGCTGCCTTCGAGGTCGCGGATCAACAGGATCGCGCGCGCCCCCAGGAACGGCGAGCGCGCGGCCGGAGGGACCGGCTGGATCTGGATCACGATCGGCCGCTTGTCGATCCGGCGCACCACGATCGGCGACGACGGTAATGGGTGCAGGTCCGAGCTGTGGGCCAGCTGGTCGATCAGCCTGGTCAGATCGGCATTGGCCTGCCGGTCGAGCAGCGTGAGGCGATTGTTGCGGATCGCAAGGTCGTAGCCGAGACAGCTTTCCGCCTGGCTGTTCATGCCGATGACGGCACCGAAGCGGCCGACGGCAATCGCAGCGACCTGGATCAGATCGAGTGCGCTGGTGATGCCCGAGAGCGCGGAGCGGCCGACGACGGCGGACAGCGTCGCGGCTTCCGTGAGCGGCGCCGACACCCTTCGCAGCGCCTTGATCTCGTCGGCGTCGAACAGGCCTTCCCTGGGTGAGCGCTGGATCGTCAGTGCCCACAATGCCGGGCCGGAGTGGAAGCCGACGGCCGCGAACCATTTCAGTCCGAACTCGCCGAGCGTGGCGTAGAGCGGATCGCGCAGCATCTCGGTTTCGGACTCGAACAGATCCGCATCGGTGATGACGTCGACGCCGGCGTGCATCAGCGGCACGCCGCGGGCCGCGCGGATGTCGGTTAGATGAAGATTGTGCGGGAAGTAGGTCTTGGTGAAATACTCGGTGATCGAGTCCGTGCGCGGAATGTCTTCGGTGCGGATATCGCTCTGAAGCATCGCAGCGCCGGTCGCGCCAACGGCGGCGCACACCTCGTCCATGAAGGACGGCCAGGTCGATGGATCGAGAACCACATCGCCGAGGCGCGCGGTCACATCGTCAAGCCTGTGCAGGTCGACCAAAATTCAGCTCCGCCGATGCAAACAGCGTTGTTTTGTCAGGCGAAACAGGCTGCACCTCGTTGCGCCCGGTACCGGGCATAAGAAAACCGAGGGGCCCGATATGCAAGTTAAATCAGCGACAGGCTAGGGGCCGGGTCCGCAAGCACTGGCGAAACATGATCGAAAATCGGCGGGTCGGCTCGCCGGTACGGTCCGACCGCTACGATAAGTGACCATCCTCACGGTGGTCGGCCTCAGTCAGCGCCACGCGGCAGAAGCTGGCGGCGATCGCCACGACCTCCTCGACGGCTTGCGGGTATTGCTTCGACACCCAGCGCAGCGCGATCGAGATGACGGCGCCGACCATGCCGACCGAGAGCAGCGAGGCGGCCGCGCCCTTGCCGCGCTTCGCATCGAGCGTCGGCGGCACCAGGATGTCGCTGAAGACGCGCAGGGCGTCGAGCTTGACGGCATCGACCGCCGGACTGATGCCGGAAATTTCCAGCAGAAAGACCCGCGCAGGCTTCGGGTGCTGCTTCAGCCGCGTGAAATACAGCGTCAGGGCGGCGCGCAGCTTCATCTCGGCATCGTCGCCCGCGGCTGCGGCGGCAGCGGTCATTTCATCGTGCAGGTGGCCGACGACATGGCCGTAGGCGGCGATCAGCAGGGCCTCGCTGTTGGCAAAGGACTCGTAGAAATAGCGCTCGGTCAGTTCGGCCGCCTCGCAGATCGCCTTCACGGTGGCGCCGCGATAGCCGACCTCGCCATAGACCTCGATCGCCGCATCGATCAGCTTGAGCCGCCGCTCGGTGCGGCGTTCCTCGGCGTCCATACCGCCATAGAGGCGGGCTTTCCGGCTGCTTGCCATGAAAGTCTATTGACACGAGGCATTGTCAGATGTCAAGTTATCTGACAATACGTATTGTCAATACTGCCACGGGAGAGGGTCAGGGCATGTCCGCTCATTTCGACGTGTTGATCGTGGGCGCGGGACTGTCGGGCATCGGCGCCGGCTACCATCTGCAGGCCAACTGCCCGGACCGCAGCTACGCCATTCTTGAAGGCCGCGACTGCATCGGCGGCACCTGGGACCTTTTCCGCTATCCCGGCATCCGCTCCGACTCCGACATGTACACGCTCGGCTATTCGTTCCGGCCGTGGACCGAGCCGAAGGCGATCGCCGACGGCCCCTCGATCCTGAACTATGTGCGGGAGACCGCGCGCGTCTATGGCATCGACAAGAACATCCGCTACAACCACCGCGTCGTGCGCGCCGACTGGTCGTCCGCCGACTCGCAATGGACGGTCGAGGTCGAGCGCGGGCCGGAGAAGACGATCGAGCGCCTCACCTGCAACTTCCTGTTCATGTGCAGCGGCTACTACAAATATGAACACGGCTATACGCCCGACTTCCCCGGCATCGCCGATTTCACCGGCCGCGTCGTCCATCCGCAGAAATGGACCGACGACATCGACTATACGGCTAAGAAGGTGGTGGTGATCGGCAGCGGCGCGACCGCGGTGACGCTGGTGCCGGAAATGGCCAAGACCGCCGCCCATGTCACGATGCTGCAGCGTTCGCCGACCTATGTCGTGGCGCGGCCGGACGAGGACAAGGTCGCCAACTGGCTGCGCGCGCGGCTGCCCGCAAAACTCGCCTACGGCCTCACCCGCTGGAAGAACGTGCTGTTCGGCATGTATTTCTACCGGCTCTGCAAGCGCGATCCGGAGCGCGTGAAGAAGCTGATCCTCGGCGGAGTGCGTCACGCGCTCGGCCCCGACTACGACGTCGCCACCCATTTCACGCCGCGCTACAATCCCTGGGACCAGCGGCTTTGCCTTGTGCCGAACGGCGATCTCTTCCAATCGCTGCGCAACGGCGGATCGTCCGTCGTCACCGACCAGATCGAGACCTTCACGCGTGGGGGCATCAAGCTCAAGAGCGGCAATGTGCTCGACGCCGATATCGTGGTGACCGCGACCGGCCTCGATCTGCAGGTGCTCGGCGGTCTCGAGATCAATGTCGACGGCGCGCGTGTCGATCTGTCGAAGACCATGAACTACAAGGGGCTGATGTACTCGGGCGTGCCGAACCTCGCTGCCGCCTTCGGCTACACCAACGCATCCTGGACGCTGAAATGCGACCTGACCTGCGAATATGTCTGCCGCATGCTCAACCACATGAAGGCGAACGGCTACGCGCAAGTCACGCCGCGGCGGAACGATCCGACCGTCACCGAACTGCCCTGGGTGGATTTCTCCTCGGGCTATATCCAGCGCGCCGCCGCCAGGTTCCCCAAGCAGGGCTCGCGCCGGCCGTGGCGGCTCTACCAGAATTATGCACTCGATATCATGACGCTGCGCTTCGGCTCGCTGAAGGATGAGGCCATCGAGTTTCTGCCGGCGCGTCGGGCGAGCGCGGATGGCGCCCCGAATCCGGCCCGGCAGGTGGCGTAACGCGCGACGCGCCAAACGCCGCGCAACTTCGCGCGCGTCCGTTGTGGCGCGGGCTGGCGATCACCCGGCAGCTCTGCTATGGGATGGCGACGCCCGCATGCTTTCGCTGCGGGCGGTGCGGTCCCGTAGCTCAGCCGGATAGAGCGACGGTTTCCTAAACCGTAGGTCGGAAGTTCGAGTCTTCCCGGGATCGCCATTTTTCGCTCGGCCGCGCGTTGTCGGCGAGGCTTTTGCACCATGCATTCCGGCGCGATCTGCCCGGCGTTTGCTCCCCCAAGTTCACCCGAGATCAAGTTCACCCCAAATTAGGGAAAGCCCGGGACAATGGGGAGGGGGCACCGGAAGACCGCGCGTATGCGAGCTAGCGTTCCAGAACGGGTTGAGCAGGGGGGCGGCGACGCCCTTCGCGATCCGCTGCGTTCAAAGGGCCGGCCGCTCGTCATCGATGTCGACGAGGTCATGGTGCGGGGAAGCTCCGTCCCGGCCGATATCGCGTCCGATTTGATCGACCGCTTTCGCGCGTTCATTGCGGCGATCGCCGCTTTCCTTGGACCGCAAGCGCGATCGAGGCATGCTGCAGATCCATCGGGGTTCGATCCATCCCGGGCGCAATTCGACCACGACGTGGTGAGGTTCCTGCTGCAGGTGCTGGGCGAAGGCCGCCCGGTCTACCTTTGCTCGGAAACCCAACCCGAGCCGTTCGTCAGCGCGGTCTCCCAGCATCTTGGCGTCTTCACCGCCTGGGCCGCCGCGCCGGGACGTCAATTGCCGGCGGCGCAGCGCGAAGAGCTGCCGCCCGTGCTTCGCCAGGGTTTTGACTATATCGGCAGCGCGGCGGTCGTGTTGCCCGATTCCGCATCGCGCCTCGCGCGCCCCGGTCGATCCGAGCCGTCCGCGCAGGTCGGCATGCGCAGCTGGCTGAAGCTGTTCAGGGTGCATCAATACGCCAAGAACGCCGTTGTGCTGGTGCCGCTGCTGACCGCACACAAATTCGCATTGGGATCGGCGGCGACGTCGCTGCTTGCGGTGATCGCATTCTCGCTCTGTGCGTCGGGCGCCTACATCCTGAACGATCTTCTCGACGTCGAGGCCGACCGCGCGCATCCGACCAAGCGCAACCGTCCGATCGCAAGCCGCGCCATCCCGGCATCGCAAGCCGTCGGCGCGATGGCCCTGGCGCTGGTCGCTGCATTTGCGATCGCAATGTCGATATCGATCGAGTTCGGGGGCGTCCTGCTCGGCTATTTCGCGCTGACCACCTCCTATTCGTTCTGGCTCAAGCGCATCGCGACTGTCGACGTCGTCGTGCTCGCCACGCTTTACACCGTCCGCGTGATCGGTGGCGCGGTCGCGATCAGCGTGCCGATGTCGGAATGGCTGCTTGCGTTCTCGCTGTTCATCTTCATGTCGCTGGCGCTGGTGAAGCGCTATATCGAGCTCGCCAGCCAACCGGACGGCGCCGTGCTGGCGGCGCGCGGCTACCGGGTCGAGGACAAATCGATGATCGCGATCCTCGCCGCCGCATCAGGCTTCAACGCCGTCGTGATCTTCACGCTCTACATCTCGTCCGATACGGTGCGCGCGCTTTACAGCCATCCGCAACTACTCTGGGTCGGTTGTCCGATATTGATGTACTGGATCGGCCGCGTGATGTTGTTCGCGCAGCGCGGATTGATCGACGACGATCCGGTCATCTTTGCGCTGAGGGATCGCGTCAGCTGGGTCGCGCTCGGCGCGATCGGCGCCATCATGCTCGCCGCCATCTAGCGATGCCGGCGGCTGCGTTACCAGGAGCTGTGATGTCGACCTCCAGTCCGGGCGGGACTGGCCTGTCCGGCTGGGGCAACTATCCCAAGGCGTCGTCCGAACTGCTGGCGCCGCAGACGCCCGCAGGCGCGCGGGACCACCTGCTTGCGCGGTCCGGCGTCGTCGCGCGCGGGGCCGGGCGGGCCTACGGCGATGCCGCGATCGGAACGCAATCGACGATTTCGTCGCGCGGCCTGAACCGGATGCGGAGCTTCGATGCCGCAACCGCCCGATTGACGGTCGAAGCCGGCGTGACCATCGCCGACATCCTTGCCGTTTTCGAGCCGCGCGGCTTCTTCCTCAAGGTCGTGCCCGGCACGAAATTCGTGACGATCGGCGGCGCGATCGCGGCCGACGTTCACGGCAAGAACCATCATCGCGATGGCGGCTTCGGCACCATCGTCGATTCGTTCCGCCTCGCGCTGCCTGGCGGCGAGATCGTCACCTGCTCGCGATCGGAAAATGCCGCGCTGTTCGCGGCGACGCTGGGAGGCATGGGCCTGACGGGCATGATCCTCGACGCGACGCTGCGGCTGCTGCCGATCGAGACCGCCTGGCTGCGTCAGGACACCCGCGTCGCCGGCAATCTCGACGTGGCGATCGATCAGCTGGAAAGCAGCACATCGAGCACCTATTCGGTGGCGTGGATCGACTGCCTTGCGCGCGGTGCGGCGCTCGGACGATCGCTGGTCTATCTCGCCGAGCACGCCACGCGCCGCGACAAGGATATGCTGGGGCCCGCCCTCGAGACGTTTCCCGGGCTTCGCACGTCGCGGCTCGCGGTCCCGGAGCTATTTCCGGGATGGTTGCTCAATCGCGCATCGATGCGGGTGTTCAACGAGCTGTACTTCCGCCGCGGCGCCGCGCATCCGGGCAAGCCGCGGCTGGTCCATTGGGACCCGTATTTCTTTCCGCTCGATGCGATCGCCGACTGGAACAGGATCTACGGCCGGCGTGGCTTCGTGCAATATCAATGCGTGATCCCGCTCGACCGCGCGCGCCGTGTTCTCGCCGAAATTCTCGATCGTGTGTCACGGCGCGGCGACGCGTCGTTTCTCGCGGTGCTCAAGCAGCTTGGCGAAGGCAGCGGGCCGATGTCGTTTCCGCTCCGCGGCTACACGTTGACGATGGACTTTCCGGTCAGCGACGCGCTGTTCGGGTTTCTAGACCAGCTTGATGCGCTGGTGGTCGATGCCGGCGGCCGGCTCTATCTCGCCAAGGACGCGCGGCAGTCCCGCGCGACATTCGAATCCGGATATCCCGGCCTTGGGGCCTTGCGGGACATCCGCCAGCAGACCGGGGCGAATAGCCGCCTCGTATCCCATCTTTCAGCACGACTTGGAATTTGATGACCGGCACAAAATCAATTCTGGTGATTGGCGGCAGCTCGGACATCGGGCACGCGACCGCGCTGCGCTATGCGAGCGAGGGATGGCGCGTGATGCTCGCCGCCCGCGATATCGAGGCGGCACAGCGCAATGCGGACGACATCAAGACGCGAAGCGGTATCGAAACCTCGGTTGTCGCGCTCGACGTGTTGCAGACAGGGCAGCTTGCCGGCTTCGTCGCCGGCCTTTCCACACTTCCCGACACCGTCGTATGCGTTGTCGGAGAGCTCGGCGATCAACCGCGTGCCGAGACCGATCCCGAGCTTGCGACGAAGATCATGCGCACCAATTTCGAGGCGCCCGCGCTGCTGCTCGAACTGTTCGCGCAAGCCTTCGCGACGCGCGGCTCGGGAACCATCGTCGGCGTGAGCTCGGTCGCCGGCGATCGCGGGCGGGCCTCGAACTATTACTACGGCGCGGCCAAGGCCGGTTTCTCGCAATTCCTGTCCGGCTTGCGCAATCGCCTGGCGCTTGCGGGCAAAGTCCGTGTCGTCACCGTCAAGCCGGGATTCGTGCGGACCAGGATGACGGCGCATATGAAGCTGCCGGGTCCCCTGACGGTGCAGCCGGATCGGGTCGCGGAGGATATCTTCCGGGCCGATGTGACGAGGCCGCGTGACGTGATCTATGTGGCCCGCCGCTTCCGCCTGGTGATGGCGATCATCTGCGCGCTGCCGGAGGCGATCTTCAAACGGATGCGTATCTGATGCCCGGCGTCGCCGCCAACCACGCGTCGTTCCCGCGATCCAGCGCGATCCGGCAGAGCGTCCCGCTTGTGACGGCATTGCTGTGGCTCGTGCTGTTCGCGGCGACGCTGATCTTCAGCGTCACGCTCTGCGACGGCAGGCTGATCTTCACCCTCGACGATCCCTACATCCACCTCGCCGTTGCCGATCACATTCGGTCCGGCGGCTACGGCGTCAATGCGTCCGAGGTCTCGTCGCCAAGCTCGTCGATCATCTGGCCCTATCTGCTGGCCGCGACCGAGAGCATCAAGCCGGGCCCTGTGATGGCAACCCAAGCTAGATTGAATAGGTTAAGCAGTCGAAAAATTGCAGGGAGAGGGCGGTTGGTCCCTGTCGCCCGACAGCCGCAGGGATGCATGAAATCGGACGGTGGAGGCTGGAACCGGACGGCATCTCGGTGTCCGGATGCGACTTTCGCTGGACGCTCCGTCGGCGGCAGTGATAACGGCTGACAAGAACCATCTCACGACGGACCGCATGCCGAAACCGCCGCCTCCTTCCAATCGCGGGCCCAGCCCATCCCCAATTCTGCAACGCGCCGTGGTCGCATTGCAGATGGGACAGGTCGTCGAAGCCGAGCGGCTGGCGGCAGAGGTCTTGAAGGCAAACCGGACCGATGTCGGCGCGGCCTCGATCCTGGCGCGGGCGCTGATGATCCAGAACCGCAACGAGGAGGCGATCGCGCCGCTCGAGCGAGCCGTGCGCCGCGTCGACGATCCTGGCCTCGAGACCCTGCTCGGCGCAGCGCTCGGCGGCGCCGGTCGCGGCAGCGAGGCGATCGATGTGCTGCGGCGAACCACCGCGCGGCGGCCGCCGTACCTGCCGGCATTCCAGGCGTTGGCAGGGCAATTGCACTCGGCCGGTCGCATCGACGAGGCGGTTGCCGTCATTGAGAGCGCGCTTGCTCTCGCGCCCGGGAGCCTCGAGTTTCAGCTCCTGCTCGCGCAGCTGCTGCCCCAGCGCAATGAGCGTGGCCGGGCGCGCGAGATTCTGGAGAAGCTGCGCAATGCGGCGCCGGGACATCCCGATGTTCTGGCAGCGCTCGCGCGTGTGCTGCTGCTCGATGGCGAATATGCTGCCGCAGCGGATCTCTACCGCCAGGTGATGGCGCAGCGGCCCGACGATCCCTTGATGCGTCTCAGCTTCTCCGCCAGTCTTTTGGAAATGGGCGACCGCGCCGCCGGCGAGGCCAATCTGCGTCTGGCGTTGCGCGGCCGGCCGCAAATGATCGGCCGCACGACCGCCGCGCTGATCATGTCATCGCACGGCCGCTTCTTCTTCCGTCGCAGCGCCTTTGCGGAATTTCTGAGCTAGCGTTTTCGGACACCGGTTCGCGCCAGGAAAACGCGTCAAAGAATCTAGAGCTTCGGCCGCTGGTGCACCGTCGTCCCTGCGAAAGCAGGGACCCATAACCACCAATGGTCATTGTTGAGCAATGCCAGAACGACGAGTCCTGTTCACAACACTCGCTGCGGCGTATGGGTCCCTGCTTTCGCAGGGACGACAAGTGGAGAGAATCTTCTCCCCACCCACGCCCGTCATCGCCCGCAACGCGGTTTCGCGCGCCCGCTCTACGTCCGGAATTGGCGGCGATAGAGTCCGGATTCGCGGGCCATCCTGTTGGTCAGTTCCTGGGCGCGCGATGTTTCATCCGGCGTCATCGCCGCGGTCTGCGCGACCCAGTTCTCGCGCTTGACCGGGAAGCATTGCGCAACCGGCGTGCCTTTGGGCAACACGCCGTTGAAACTGGTGTCGTGCCAGCGTGCCGGGAAGTGAACCCAGCTGTCGTGAAACAGATCGCAATCGACCATGCCGGTCAGCGTGGTGAACGGCAGGTCGAACCGGTTGACCGGATGCGTGAAGAACAGCGAGTAGCCCGGCGGCGCCTCGATGGTCCACAGATTGATGAACTTGATGACGAAGCGGTCGGGCTCGAACAGCGGCGAGCCGACCACCTGGCTTTCGTCGTGGAATCCGACCGGCGAGCGCGGGAATTCGAGCGCGCCGCCGGCCGGAAGGTCGTTGTCCCAGGTGATCGCGCCATTCTCGACCTTGAGATCGCAGACCAACGGCAACAGGAAACCCGATGTCATCGCATCGACGAATGGCGGGCAGCGCTTGACGGTATCCTCTTCGCGATTGCTCATCGTATTGAAGGCCTGCGTCGGCATCGCCTTGAGCCATCCGGGAAGACCCAATGATGCAGGCACCGGCGGCGGAATCTTGCCCTCGAGCTCCGCCGGGCAGCGGAATTTGATGGTGATCGCTTCGTTGTTGTTGGACACGGCTTTGGCCCTTGGTTCGTTCAGTGTCGGCGGCGCCCTTGCGCCAGTCGATGCTCGTCTAGCACGCGACGACGGGGCTGAGAAAGCAGCCGCATCGCTCGCCAAGCGAGCCACGATAGCGAGCTATAAGTTGTTGTTATCATGACGGATAAGGCAAAGCCCTTAATCTCCCGCTTCGGCGCGCGCCAATGCCGGTTTTCCGCGTCTTGCCGCTCACCGGTGTGCAAGACACTGCCGATAGGCATTGGCTTTCGACGCCCGCCCGGCGCATCATCGCCGGCGTCGCTGACGACAAGATCTGCGAGACGTAACGGAGGTACCGATGACCGAATCGAAGGTTGAGACCGCCAACACTGCAGCTGCCGCGTCCGCCTCCGGCGAGAGCGGCGGCCCCAGCGAGCTCGCGGTCGCGACCGTCCGCACCGTGCCGATCGAGCAGGCGCAGTCCCGCACCGAGCACGATCTGCTCGGCGAGGACGACGTGCCGGCCAATGCGCTGTGGGGCATTCACACCAAGCGCGCGGTGATGAACTTTCCGATCACCGGCGTGCCGGTCGGGCACTTCCCGGAATTCGTCCGCGCGCTGGCGCTGGTGAAGCAGGCCGCCGCGCGCGCCAACAAGCGGCTCGGCTATCTCGCACCCGAGAAGGCGGATGCGATCGAGGCGGCCTGCACCCAGATTGCGACCGAAAAGGTCTATGCCGAATCCTTCGTCGTCGACGCGATCCAGGGCGGCGCCGGCACCTCGACCAACATGAACGCCAATGAGGTGATCGCCAACGTCGCGCTGCGGCTGATGGGGCGCAAGCCCGGCGACTATCACGCGCTGCATCCGAACGACGACGTCAACATGGCGCAGTCGACCAACGACGCCTATCCGACCGCGCTGCGGCTCGCGGTGATCTTCGCCACCCAGCCGCTGGTGCGTGCGCTGGACGATCTCGCCTACTCCCTCAAGGGCAAGGCGGTGGAGTTCGCCGACGTGTTGAAGATGGGGCGGACCCAGCTTCAGGATGCGGTGCCGATGACGCTCGGCCAGGAATTCGATGCCTTCCACGTGACCGTGAAGGAGGACGTCGCGCGCTTGAACGAGATTTCCGCGCTGTTCCGCGAGGTCAATCTCGGCGCCACCGCGATCGGTACCGGTATCAATGCCGATCCGCGCTATGCGGCGCTCGCGGTCGAGGAGCTGTCGCGGCTGTCCGGCCAGCCGATGGTGCTTGCCTCCAACCTGATCGAGGCGACGTCCGATCTCGGCGCCTTCGTGCTGTTCTCCGGCGTGCTCAAGCGCGTCGCGGTCAAGCTGTCCAAGATCTGCAACGACCTGCGGCTGCTGTCGTCGGGGCCGCGCACCGGCATTGGCGAAATCCGCCTGCCCGCCGTGCAGGCCGGCTCGTCGATCATGCCGGGCAAGGTCAATCCCGTCATTCCCGAGGTGGTCAATCAGGTGGCCTTCCTGGTGATCGGGCACGACCTCACGGTGACGATGTGCGCCGAGGGTGGCCAGTTGCAGCTCAACGCGTTCGAGCCGACCATCGGCTATTGCGTCTTGAGCTCGCTGCGCATGTTGACGGCGGCGGTCGATACACTGACCAAGCGTTGCGTCGACGGCATTGAGGCCGATCGCGAGCGCTGCCGCAGCCTGGTGCAGGGCTCGATCGGCCTGATCACGGCGCTGGCGCCGTCGCTCGGCTACGAGGCCTCATCGCGCGTGGCGCGCCGTGCGCTCAAGGAGAACCGCTCGGTCGCCGACATCGTGCTGGAGGAAAAGCTTCTGACCGAGGCGCAGCTCAACCAGTTGCTTGAACTCGAAGCAATGACCCGCCCGGCGCGCCGGCAGCCGGTGCCGAAGAGTTGAGGGCGAGGCGCAGCAATTGCGCTCCCTCCCCCGCAAGCGCAGGGCTATCGCATTTCGTGGCGGTGTCCTCGTGGCCATCCTTCGAGACGCCCGCCTTCGGCGGGCTCCTCAGGATGAGGTCTTGTTTTGCGGCACAATAGTAGACCCTCATGGTGAGGAGCGCCGCTTGCGGCGCGTCTCGAACCACGAGGCCAAGCACTTGCGCGGTCGCCAAGTGGCATATGCGATAGCCCTGCCCGCAAGCGGGAGAGGGGGCGCAGCCCGTTCGGGGCCTACAGCGTCTTGATGAACTCGATCAGGGCGCGGCGCTCGTCTTCCTTCAGCTCCGGCCCGATCACGCCGGTGCGCTTCTCGTTGGAGAATTCGTGTCCGGAATTGCTGTTGCCGCGCTTGGTGGTGTCGAGCATGAAGGCGTTCTTGATCTTGTCCTTCCAGACATAGCCGAGATCCTTGGGATCATACTCCCGGCTGCCGAGATAGAAGGTTGTGGGACGGTCCTTCACCGGCGACAGCAGTGCGTAGATGGTCGGGACCGAGCCGTTGTGCAGATAGGGCGGGGTCGCCCAGATGCCGTTGAGCGGCCGGACCTTGTAGGCGAGCGGCGCCTGGATCTCGTTCGGCCGGTAGCCGTTGATGCGCTTGCGATCCTCAGGCGGGACCTTGTTCTGATCGTACCAATAGTCGACGGTTTTCTCGACGAGGTCGCCGAGCGCCGGACCGAAACTGCCGTCCTTGATGTTCAGATTGGCCGGCGTTTCGACGGTGCGGTGCGCGAGGCCTTCGGCTTGCGCGCTGTCGGTGCCGATATGGCTGATCGGAATCATCTCGACATCGAGCAGCGGCTGGCCGGCCTCGTTCTTGATCCAGCGCTTCTTGTCCTTGAACAGCGCAAAGGCTTCGCTCGCGGGCAGCGCCTTGCTGTCGATCGCCGGGCCGTGGCAGCCTTGGCAATGCGTCTTGTAGAGCTCGCCGCCCTTCTTCGCGAGATCCATGTTGATTGGCGGCAGGATGTTCTCCGGCCATTTCGGCGACGCAAGTCCGCCAAAACCCTTGTCCTCGCTGGGCGGCTCGCCGGCGATCATTCGCTCCATCTCGTGCAGCACGTCAATCCGCGCGCTCGATTTGTAAAGTCCCTTGGACTCGTCGAGCAGGTTGAGCTCGGCGCTGACGCCGAGCGCCTCGCCGGCATTGCGCACCATCGGCTGCATGATCGAGCCGTCATATTGCACCCAGCTGAACCACGGTGCGTTCCAGATTCGCGGGAAATGCACCGGCGCCGAATGCGAGGCGTAGTTGTTCGGGTTGTTCAGGTCGATCGAGAGCACCTGGTTGCCGATCCGGTTCAGCGCGTCGAGCCGCGCATAGCCTTCCTCGACGCTGTTGGCGGCGACCTTGTTCTCCAGCGAATTGATGTTGGCGTATTGCTTCAGCACGAGATCGAGTTGGCCGCGCAGCGCCATGCGTTCGTCGAGGCTGGCATCCTTGCCGAGGATCTCGTCGGCAAAGCGCGAGAAGCGCCCCGGCCAGAACCGCGTCAGCAGCAGCGAGACGCCGACACTCTTCTGGAATTCGAACAGATTGGTGTTGGCCGGCCCGCCGTCGATCACGATCTCGGTGCCGCGATAGCTGAAGCTGCCGGTGTGGCAGGCGGCGCAGGTCAGCCCTACGCCGGTCATGTCGGCCTTGCTGTGCGGGTTGCGCCATGGCGCGCCGTTGGCATCGGCCATCGGGCCGCCCTGCGCAAAGCCGATCGGCAGCGCATCGGGTTTGCCCGGAATCACCGTGTCGGGAATAAAGCCGAAGCGGCCGAGATAATTGGTCTCGCTGAGTCGCGGCGCCGCCGTGAACAGCGGCCAGACCGTCGGCTGCTCCAGCGCCATGAACCATTCATGGGGAATGCCGAAGGTTCGCGTGCCCTGGTCGGCGTGGTAGAACCAGCGCAGCCGCTCCGCGCTGACATTCTGATCCAGCCACACGGTCTTTGCCGGAGGCTGGTAGTCGACGACCTTGACGCGGAAGCCGCTCGCGACCGTCTCGATATCGTCCTTGAAATAGAGGACGCCGGCGACAATCAACAGTCCGATGACGAATATCGTCTTGCGAGGCATGCCCCGTTCCCCCAATTCGCGGTACCCGCGCCTCATATGGACGAGATGTTAAAATTCGCCGAAAAACGAGTTCGCGTTAAGCGTGTGATGCGGTGTGCGCCATCCTACAGTGGCGGCGCTTGGTCTAACAACGGAAATGTTGCAAAGGAAACGTTGGCTGGCTGTGAGCCAGTTCACTTGCGGCGTGCCGGTTGCGGCGGCATTTGCGCGCATCGAGGCCTGCGACTAGAAGTAACGGAGCAACAATTCTTCGAGATGTCATCTTGAACGCGTCAGCTGCACAACAGCTTTCGATCACTGTCTCGGACGACAGCACGGTGTCCGCGCTGCTGCTGCGGCCGGCGCAGGCCCGTAGCGCCTATGTGTTTGCCCATGGCGCCGGCGCCGGCATGACGCATCCGTCGATGGCCGTGATCGCGGAGGGCCTGGCGGAGCGCGGCATCGCGACATTGCGCTATCAGTTTCCCTACATGGAGAAGGGCAGCAAGCGGCCCGATCCGCCCGCCGTCGCGCAGGCAACGGTGCGCGCCGCGGTGGCGGAAGCCGTGCGTCATTGCGGCGAACTGCCGCTGTTCGCCGGCGGCAAGTCGTTCGGCGGACGCATGACCTCGCAGGCGCAGGCCAGGGCGCCGCTCGCCGGCGTGCGCGGACTGGTGTTCCTCGGCTTTCCGCTGCATCCCGCCGGCAGGGCGTCGAGCGAGCGGGCCAAGCATCTCGCCGAGGTCAAGGTCCCGATGCTGTTCCTGCAGGGCACGCGCGATGCGCTGGCCGAGCTCGATCTGCTCGAGCCCGTGGTGAAGGGATTGGGGGCGCGTGCGACGCTGCATCTGGTGCAGGAGGCCGATCACTCCTTCCATGTCCTCAAGCGCTCCGGCCGCGACGACCACGAGGTGATGGCCGAGGTGCTCGATGCCTTCGCGGGCTGGGCGGCGAAGCATTCGTGAGTCGAAACACATGACCAGGATCCTGATCGTCAATCCCAACACCACCGCGTCGATGACCGCGACCGTCGCGACCGCCGCGCGGGCGGTGGCCGCACCTAGCACCGAGATCGTCGCCGTCACATCTGCGATGGGACCGGCCTCGATCGAGGGCTTCTATGACGAGGCCTTCGCCGTTCCCGGGCTGATCGAGGCGCTGCTGAAGACGCCCGATGCCGATGCCGGCATCGTCGCATGTTTCGACGACACCGGGTTAGATGCCGCGCGGTCGGCGGCGCGCTACCCCGTAGTCGGCATCTGTGAGGCGGCGCTGGTCACCGCCGGACAGATCGCCAAGCGCATCGGCATCGTCACCACGCTGCCGCGCTCGATCGTGCCGCTGGAGGAGCTGGTCCGCCGCTACGGCTTTGCCGACCGAGCGGTGGTCACCGCCTGCGATGTCGCGGTGCTCGATCTCGAGCAGCCGGGCTCGGGCGCCAGACCGAGGCTGGAGGCGGAGATCGCCCGCGCGCTGGACAAGGGTGCGGACGCCATCGTGCTCGGCTGCGCCGGCATGGCCGATCTTGCCCATGAGCTGTCGGTGCAATTCGGCGCGCCTGTGGTCGACGGCGTGGCCGCAGCGGTGAAGCAGGCGGAAGCGCTTGTCGGCCTCAAGCTGACGACGTCACGTCGCGGTGCTTATGCGTCGCCCGCGGCGAAAAAATACCGCGGTATGCTCGAAGGGTTCGCGCCTGATCAAAAGTAATGACTTCGTCATTGTGAGGAGCCACCCGATCGGCGCAAGGCGCCGCCGGATGACAGGCTCCGCGACGAAGCAATCCATTTCTCGGCAAGTGGCGATATGGATTGCTTCGCTTCGCTCGCAATGACGGCGAGATTGTTACGACGCCGCCCCGCCATAGATCCGGTCGCGCAGACGGCGCATGCCGGACAGCCAGCGCTCGCGATTGGTGGCCTTGCGCTGCATGTATTCCTGCACCTGCGGATGGGAGAGAATCAGGAAACGTTCTTCGGCCATCGCCTCGATCACCATGCGCGCGACCTCGCCCGGCTGCAGCACGCCGTCAACGCGCGCGGCACTCGGGCCCGGCGTGGTCATCCCCGTCTGCACCGATTGCGGACAGAGCACGGAGACGCGGATGCCGCGATCGCCATACTGGATGGCGAGGTGTTCGGCGAGCGCGACCGCGGCGTTCTTGGTCACGCCGTATGGCATCGAGTTCAGCGAGGCCAACAGCCCCGCGGCGGATGCAGTGTTGATGAGATAGCCGGAGCCGCGCGCGAGCATGCCGGGCACCAGCGCGCGCGCCGCGAACACGTGGCTCATCACATGCACGCGCCAGCTCACATCCCAGTCGGCATCGGACGCGGTTTCTTGTCCCTTGCGCGACAGCCCGGCATTGGAGAAGAACACGTCGACCGGGCCATATTTGTCCTCGGCCGCGGCGATCAACGCCTTGATGTCCTCCTCGAGCCCGACATCGGCGGTGACCGCCAGACCGTCGATATCGCCGGCGACGCTGGCGAGCCTGTCGCGCGAGGTCTTGAGATCGGCGGCCACGACGCCGCGCGCACCGGCGTCCGCATAGGCCCGCGCCACCGCTTCGCCGATCCCGCTCGCGCCGCCGGTGACGACGCAGACCTTGTCCTTGACTTGCATGGTTCGATGTCCCTGCTTGTTATCGTGGTGGGTCGGATTGTCAGCCCTGATACAGGCCCTTGTCACGCGCCTTCTGGATTGCGAGCGCGGCCATCAGGTCGAGCATCGGGGTCGAAATGTCGGCTGCGCGGGCAAATGCCGCCGGTGCGCGCACCAGCACATCGATCTCCATGGCGCGCCCGAGTTCGTAATCCTGCAGGATCGATGGCTTGTGGTCCGGCGCCGGCCCGCTGCGGGTGACGCGCTTGACGGCGGGGATATAGCGTGTCGCCACCGCATTGGCTTCGTCGAGCAGGCGCGGGATCACGTCCTGCATGTCGGGATCGTCGCGGACGCCGCGCGCGGTCAGCCCGGTCAACAGGCAGAGCACCGACATCGACATGTTAGTCAATAGCTTCGACCAGATCGTCTCGCGGATCTCCTTGACCTCGGGCGATTCGATCGCGGCGTCGCTGAGCGCCGCGCGCAGGCGGGCGATGCGCTCGCTCTGCCGATCGTCGCATTCACCGATCAGGAGGCGGTTGCGGTCCGGCGACAGGTTCGCGACGACGCCGGGCGCGACCACCTCGTTGGAGGAAAAGATCACGCCGCCGATGATCCGCTCCTTCGGGACGGCGCTGCGCAAATGCCCGCCGGGATCGAGGAAGCCGAGATCGGGAATCGCGGGATGCTGCGGCGGCAGGCCGAGATCGTACCACCAGGGAATGCCGTTCTGCGCGAACACGATTGATGTGTCGCGCTGAAGCAGCGGCGGGAGCCCGGCTGCGAGCGCGCCGATGCCGGTCGCCTTCAGTGTGCTGATGACGATGTCTTGCGGCCCCAGATCGGCAGGATCGGCTGAGGCCTTCACCTTCGCGGTGACGCTGCTATCGCCGACCTTCAGCGTGAGGCCGCTGGTTCTGACCGCGTCGAGATGCGGCCCGCGCATCACGCACGCCACATCATGGCCGGCGCGCGCGAGCCGGACTGCGAAGTGGCTGCCGACGGCGCCCGCGCCGAAAATGCAAATACGCATGAGTGGAACAATTCTCCGCAACGTGCCCCGTCAGTTTCCACAAGCGCGGGGCATCGCGCAACCCGTCATGCGCGTGGCGCGGTCGCGCGCGCTCGAAAGTGATGGATCAGGGCATCTGCTCTCGCCATAGTGCAAGGCTGGTACAAGACAACAGCAATGCCGAACGAGGGAGCAACGTCATGTCGGCCAGCCCAGTCCTGTGGAGCCTCGATGCGCGCGGGGTCGCGACCGTCACGCTGAATCGTCCCGAGGTCAACAATGCCTATGACGGCGCGCTGATTGCGGGCGTGCTGGCCTCGATCGACGATCTCTCGACCAAACCGGTGCGCGTCGTCGTGCTGAAGGGCAACGGCAAGCATTTCCAGGCCGGCGCCGACCTGAAATGGATCAACGGCGTCCGGCCGAAATCGTTCGAGGAGAACGAGGCGGCATCGCGCGCCACCTTCGAGGCGGTGCAGCGCCTCAACACGCTGCCGGTGCCGACCGTGGCGCTGGTGCAGGGCGGCTGCTTCGGCGGCGGCACCGGCGTGATCTCGGCCTGCGATATCGTGATCGCGGCCGACAATGCGCTGTTCTCGATCACCGAGGTGCGCTGGGGCCTGACCGCGGCGATCATCATCCCGCAGCTCTGCGACGCGATCGGCGTCCGCCAGGTGCGCCGCTATGCGTTGACCGCCGAACGGTTCGGCGCCGAGGATGCCCGCCGCATCGGCCTCGTCCATGAGGTGGTGCCATCAGCCGATCTCGAAAGCGCCGGCGCCAGGGTCGTCGAGCAGCTGCTCGGCAATGCGCCGGACGCGATGGCCGAGACCAAGAAGCTCGCGATGGAAAGCTCGTTCGGCGGCATGGCGGTGGACGATGCGGCCTACAAACGCCTCGTTCATCTGCATTCGGCCAAGCGGCAGACCGCGGAAGCTGCCGAAGGGCTTACATCCTTCGCCGAGAAGCGCGCCGGCCGCTGGGGCGGCGCCGCGTAAGCTCAGCAGCCGCGGCAGATGCCGCGCATGCTGCGATAGACCTCTTCGTCGTCGCGGCGCATCTGCTGCAGCTGATCGAATGTCCTCGATTCGCTCGACCGCGTCACCGGCGGCTCGGGCTTGCGCTTCGCCGCAAGTTCCTGCTCTTGCCGATGATAGCAGGCCTCGCGCTCCGCCTTGGCCTCAATGAAGCGGCAGGTCTCGATCGCCGCCGCGGGTGTCGCAACGATGATGAGACCAAACGACATTGAGATCAGGAGTTTCAAGCGGGCGATCCTTTCGCGTCCTCGTCTCAGGTCGGCATGCCAACGGCAAGGCCGGCGTCGCATCACAGCGGCTGCGACAGCGATCTTTTCAATGTCTTCAGCAGAGCCTGCACTGCGGCGGCATCGATGCGGCGCTCGGGAACGGCGGCCTTGACCCACAATTCCGGGATCGGAAAGTCGGTGAGCACCGGCTGCAACGCGCCGTCGCGCAGCGCGTCCGCGACCAGATAATGCGAGAGCAGCGCAATGCCGTTGCCGGCGATCGCGCTTTGCGTCAGCACGCGGCCTTCGTTCGAAGAGAGAATCGGGCGGACCTGGATATTGATGCGGCCGCGCGGTCCCTCGAATGGCCATTCCGGTCCGGTCGGCAGAAAGCTGAGGCAGCGATGATCGACCAGGTCGCGCGGATGCTTCGGCGTGCCGTGCTTCTTCAGATAGGCCGGTGAGGCGCACACAAGGCGCGGCAGCCGGCACAAAGGCTCGTCGACGACGCCGCCAAAGGAATGCGGGAAGGCGCCGATCGCGAGGTCGAAACCTTCGGTCACGGGATCGACCGGGCGATCGATCATCACGATCTCGAGCTTCACGCTTCCGTTCTGCTTCTGGAAGATCGTGAAGGCATCGGCGAGCCGCGCAACCGTCAGCGAGGTCGGCGCCTTGACGCGCAGATGATCGGAGAGGTCGCGCTGCTTCTCGCCCATCCGCGACAAGAGATCGCCGACATCGGCAACCACGCCACGGGCGCGATGCACATATCGCTGCCCGGCCTCGGTCAGCCGCAACTGGCGGGTCGAGCGGTGGAACAGCGCGGTGCCGACCCGCTCCTCGAGCTGGGTGACGCGCTTGGCGACGACGGATGTCGCGATATTGAGCTTGCGCGCCGCGGCCGAAAAGCCGCCGGCATCGGCGGTGGCGAGGAAGGCTTCGAGATTGACGAGCGTATCCATCTGCCTTGCTCGAGCCTTTCTCGATTCGCGAAAGCTGATTACATAATTTGGTGGATTGTACTGCAATCTGCATCAATTCATAGTTGGCCCAATCAACTTTGTTCAGGGCGGAAATGATGCGAGCGAGCACGATCGAAGAACCTGCGCGGCAGGTCCCAGTCTATGGCGAATATGACGTGGTGGTGCTCGGCGGCGGACCGGCCGGCATCGCGGCAGCGGTCGGCGCGGCATGTGCCGGACGGCGGACGCTCCTGATCGAGCGCTACGGATTTCTCGGCGGCATGGGCACCGCGGCCGGCGTGACCAACTTCTGCGGATTGCACGCCAACATCTTCGGCGAGATGCACCGCGTGGTGCAGGGCATCGCCTCCGACCTGCTGGCGCGGATCGACCGGCTCGGCGGCCTGAACGCGCCGCATCTGATCCTCGGCAAGATTCTTGCGCAGGCTTACGACACCGCGGCCTACAAGATCGCGGCCGACGATCTGCTGGCACATCACAAGGTCGACATTCTGTTCCACGCGCTCGGCGCCGGCGTCGTCATGGACGGCTCGCAGATTCGTGCGCTGATGGTGGAAACCAAGGCCGGCCGGCAGGCCGTGCGCGCTGGCATCTTCATCGATTGCTCCGGTGACGGCGATCTCGCGGTATGGGCGGGTGCGCCCCATGAGGTCGGCGACAACCAGGGCGGCATGCTCTACCCCTCGATGATGTTCCGCCTCAACGGCATCGATCCGGCGAAGGCCGGCGATGCATGGCGCACCATCCCGGAGCGGATGGCAAAGGCCGAGGCCGCCGGCACGCATCAATTCCCGCGCAAATCCGCCATCGTGCGGCCGCAGAAATCGCAGATCGAATGGCGGGTGAATTTCACCCAGGTGACGCGCAGCGACGGCGGCGCCATCTCCGGCATCGATCCCGACGACATGACGCGCGGCGAGATCGAGGGGCGCCGCCAGGCGGTCGAAGCGTTCAAGTTCCTGCGCACGGTGCCGGGCTTCGAGAATTCCTACATCGTCGATCTGCCGCCGCAGCTCGGCATCCGCGAGACGCGGCGTGTGATCGGCGGCTACATGCTGTCAGGCGAGGATGTGCTGGGCTGCGCCTCGTTCGAGGATTCGATCGGCGTCAACGGCTGGCCGAAGGAATCCCATGTGCCGGGTGATGTGATCTTCGAGTTTCCGCCGATCCCGGAGAGCCGCGGCTACAACGAGTTGCCGTACCGCATGCTGGTACCGGAGGGCGTCGACAATCTCCTGGTCGCCGGCCGCTGCGCGTCGATGACCCATGAAGGGCAATCGGCGGCGCGCGTCTCCGGTGCCTGCTTTGTGATGGGCGAGGCGGCGGGAACCGCGGCCGCACTCGCGCTGTCGGGCAATACGATTCCGCGCGACATTTCCGTCGAAAAGTTGCAACAACAGCTTGGCAAACAGGGCGCGTTCATCGGCCGCGATCAGGCCCTGCCTGAAGGATTATGAGTGGAGACGGCAATGAAGGGTTGGGCGCGGCTCGCACTCGCGGGTCTCCTGCTGTGGGCCGCGAGCGGCATCGCGCGGGCCGATGATCTCCTGAAGGCGAAGATCGGCGTCTTGCGACTGTCGTCCTCGGCGCCGGTGTTCATCGCGCAGGACAAGGGCTATTTCCGCGACGCCGGGCTCGATGTCGAGCTGAAGTTCTTCGACGCGGCGCAGCCGATCGCGGTTGCGACCGCGTCGGGCGATGTCGATTTCGGCATCACCGCCGTCACCGCGGGCCTCTACAATCTGGCCGGCAAGGGCACGCTGAAGGTGATCGGCGGCATGAGCCGCGAGAAGGCCGGCTATCCCCTGATCGGCTACTTCGCCAGCAACAACGCCTATGCGAGCGGCCTCAAGACGCCGAAGGATCTGGCGGGCAAGCGCGTCGCGGTGACCCAGGTCGGCTCCAGCTTCCATTATTCGCTCGGCTTGCTCGCCGACAAATACGGCTTCAAGCTGTCCGACGTGAAGGTGGTGCCGCTGCAGTCGCTGTCGAACGCGGCCGCGGCGCTGAAAGGCGAAACCGTCGACGCCGCGCTGCTGCCGGTCTCGACCGCGCGGACGCTGATGGATTCCAACGGCGCGAAATTGCTCGGCTGGGTTGGCGACGAGACGCCGTGGCAGTTAGGGGCCATCTTCGCGTCGCCGAAGGCGCTGACCAACGCACCGCTGGTAACCAGGCTGCTCACCGCGCTCACCCGCGCCGACCACGAATATCACGACGTGATCCTGACTGCGATCAAGGACGGCGTGGCGCCGATCAACGACAAGACCAGGCCGCTGCTCGAGATCATCGCCAAATACACCAACCTGCCGGTCGCGCAGGTGGTCGGCAATTGCGCCTATATCGATCCCGACGGCAAGCTCGACGTGAAGAACCTCGACAACCAGATCAAATGGCTGCAGGGGCAGGGCTTTGTGGATAAGGGCTTTGACGCGAATGCAATCATCGCCAAGGACTATGTGAAGGCGGATTGATGTCGCGACGTGTGCACCATTCTGACCCCGTCACCCTGAGGAGCCGCGCAGCGGCGTCTCGAAGGGTCGACGGCCGAACTGCTGCATCGGGGCCGTTCATCCTTCGAGACGCGCTTCGCGCTCCTCAGGATGACGGATCGACACGGAGATCACGGTGACATGGACCTGATCGCCGACCATATCAGCCATCGCTTCGGCGCGCTCGACGTGCTCGACGATGTCTCCTTCACGGTGCGCGCCGGCGAGATCGTCGCGATCGTCGGTCCGTCCGGCTGCGGCAAGAGCACGCTGCTGTCGATCCTCGGCGGCCTGCTGCGGCCAGCTGCAGGCGCCGCCGAGCTGCGCGGCGCGGCGCCGGCTGATAGCCTCAATCCCCTGACCTTCGTGTTCCAGGATTTTGCGCTGCTGCCGTGGAACACGGTCGAGGAGAACGTCGCGTTTCCGCTGCTGCATACGGGCTTGAGCGCCGGTGAGCGCCGCGCCGTGGTCGACGATGCGCTGCGCCGCACCGGGCTGTCGGATTTTCGCGCCGCCTATCCCAAGCAGCTGTCCGGCGGCATGCGCCAGCGCGTCGGCATTGCGCGGGCACTCGCGGTTCGCCCCGCGATCCTGCTGATGGACGAGCCGCTGTCGGCGCTGGATTCGCAGACTCGCGAGCTCCTGATGGAGGATTTCGTGCGTCTGCTCGCCGACGGCGCGATGGGCGCGGTCTATGTCACGCATAATCTCGAGGAAGCGGTGCGGCTCGCCGATCGCGTCGTGGTGCTGTCGCGCCGCCCTGGCCGGATCCGGGAAATCGTGGCCATCCCGATGACGCGCGCCGAGCGCGGCACGATGGACGCGCGCGGGCCGATGGCCGCGCTGCAAAGCGAGCTGTGGTCGCTGATCCGGAAGGAGGCGATCGATGCCGAACGCGAGGTCCAGCATGCTTGACCGCGCGCCGCGGGAAACGAAAGACCAATCGGCGGAGGCGACGCGTCCCGTCGCGTTTCGCGGCGCCGGCTTCACGCCTGGCGGCGGCCGCCATGCCGGCTGGATCGCGCTCGCGCTTGTGATCGCGGTCTGGCAGTTCGCCGGCAGCGCAGGCTGGGTCAATCCGCTGTTCCTGCCGGCGCCGTCGGCGATCGCGGTTGCGATCTATAAGCTCGCGATGTCGGGCGCGCTGTGGCAGCACCTGTCGTGGTCGATCATGCGGATCGGCACCGGCTGGCTCATCGGCACGGCCGCCGGCGTCGTGGTCGGCTTCGCGATCGGGCTGTCGACCATGGCACGCGGCGTCGGCATCACCTTCATCTCGGCGCTGTTCCCGATCCCGAAGATCGCGCTGTTGCCGTTGCTCATTCTGTGGCTCGGGATCGGTGAGGAGCCGAAGATCGCGACCATTGCGCTTGGCGTGTTCTTCTCGACCGCGATCTCGGTCTATAGCGGCGTCGATGCGGTGCCGCGCAATCTGATCCGGATGGCGCAGAGCTTCAACGTGCCGTTCCACGCCATCGTGCGCCGCGTGATCTGGCCCGGCGCGCTGCCCTCGATCCTCGCCGGCTTCCGCATCACCGCGTCGGTCGCGCTGCTGCTCGTCGTCAGCGCCGAGATGATCGGCGCGCAATACGGCATCGGCGCCTTCGTGCTGCAGGCCGGCAATCTGATGCAGACCGATCAGCTGCTCGCCGGCGTCGTGATCCTGTCGCTGTTCGGGCTTGCGGTCGGCAAGCTGATCAATTTGCTCGAGACACGTCTGCTGCACTGGCGGTGAGAGCGGCCTGCCGCCACACACAAGGTGTCGTCCCGGCGAAAGCCGGGACCCATAACCACAGGACGTGGTTGTTGGAAAAAGGCTGGGGCCCCAACGCGTTCAACCAATCGAGATTGGTGGTAATGGGTCCCGGCCTTCGCCGGGACGACGTGGGGTGGGCGCTGCGTGCCTTGCGCAGACGATCGTTACGCGTTCCCCCTGTCCTCGCGGAACAGGTCGAGCTTCTGCTGCACCGGGCGGTCGGAGAACGAGAACAGCACGGAGTCGGCATCGGCCTCGTGGGTGACCCAGTGCCAGCTGGGCACCACGAACAGGTCGCGCGGTCCCCACTCGAAGGTCTGGTCGCCGACCCTTGTGCGGCCCTTGCCCTCGATCGCGGCGAACACGGTCGCATCGGTTGCGCGATAGCGTGCGGTCTTGAAACCCTTCGGCAGCAGCTGGATGAAGGTGCCGATGGTCGGCATCGCGAAATCGCCGGTCTCGGGATTGGAGAACTTCAGCTTCAGGCCGTGGCAGGCGTCCCATTCGTCGCTGACCTTGGCCTTCTCCAGCGCCTCGCGGGTGTATTCATAGGGATAGTTGAAGATCGGCGAGGTCTTCGACGTCCGCTTCTGGTCGATCGGCAGCAGATTGTGGCCGTAACGCGCGAAGCTTGCGCCGGCCGGCTTGGAGATCGACTGCTGGTCCTCCTTGGCGCCTTCGGCAAACGAGCAGTCGAAGAACTGCACCATCGGGATGTCGAGCCCGTCGAGCCAGAACATCGGCTCATTGGTTTCGTTGGAATGATCGTGCCAGGTCATCGACGGCGTGATGACGAAGTCGCCCGGCGACATCGCGGTGCGCTCGCCGTCAACAGCGGTGAACGCGCCCTTGCCCTCGAGCACGAAGCGCAGCGCCGATTGGGCATGGCGATGGGCGGGGGCGATGTCGCCCGGCACCACCATCTGCACGCCCGCGAACAGCGATGTCGTGATCCTGGACTGGCCGCGCAGGCCGGGATTTTCCAGCACCAGCACGCGGCGCTCGGCCTCCTTGGCCGTGATCAGCTTGCCGGCCTCGTTCATGTAGTCGCGGATCTGGTCGAACTTCCAAAGATGCGGACGGCAGGCGCTTTTCGGCTCCGGCGTGATCAGATCGTTCATCACGTTCCACAGCGCCGAGAGGTTCTGGCCGTCGATCTTCTTGTAGAATGCCTCGCGCTCCGGGGTCTTCTGCACGGCTTCCATGGCAAGCCTCCCATCATTCTTGTCGGTGCAATTTAATTGACAGTATACTGACAATATGGCTAGCGTCAATCAAGCCAAAGCGTTTTCGAGCGAAGTCGATACCGGTTCGCGTCAAGAAAATGCGTCAAACCAGAATACTGCAAGGGAGGTTCCGATGAAGCTGCATGGCTATTTCCGCAGCAGCGCGTCCTACCGGGTCCGGATCGCCCTCAATCTGAAGGGGCTCACGTCGGAGCATCTGCCGCATCATTTGCGCAAGGGCGAGCAGTGCGCGCCGGCCTATCTCGCGATCAATCCGCAGGGGCTGGTGCCGACCCTGGAGAGCGATGCTGGCGCGATCCTCACCCAGTCGCTCGCGATCATCGAATGGCTCGACGAGACCAATCCCAATCCGCCGCTGCTGCCGAACGATCCGCTGCGGCGCGCCAAGGTGCGGGCGTTTGCGCAGGCGATCGCCTGCGATACCCATCCGGTGCAGAATTTGAAGGTGCTGGCGCGGCTGCGTCAGCTCGGCCTGCCCGAAGCGCAGGTGACGGAATGGGCGGCCTGGGCCAATCGCGAGGGACTGTCGGCCTGCGAGACCCTGATCGCGGCTGAAGCCGGCCCGTTCTGCTTTGGCGATGCGCCGACGCTGGCCGATCTCTGCCTGGTGCCGCAGCTCGCCAATGCGCGGCGTTTCGGCGTCGACGTCTCAGCCTATCCGCGTCTGCTCAAGGCCGAGGCCGCGGCAAAGCAAATCAAGGCGTTTGCCGACGCCGCCCCGGACAAGCAACCCGATGCCGAATAGCAAGCCAACGCCCGTCACGATGGACGCGGTCTACACCGCGCCCGGCTACCTGTTCCGGCGGATGCAGCAGATCGCGGTCGCGCTGTTCATCGAGGAGTGCAAGCTGTTCGACCTGACGCCGGTGCAATATGCCGCGCTGGTCACGATCTCGACCCATCCCGGCATCGACGCCACAAGGCTCTCGGCGGTGATCGCGTTCGACCGCTCCACGCTCGGCAACGTGATCGAGCGGCTGCAGGCCAAGGAGTTCATCGTGCGCAAGCCTGCGCCCGAGGACAAGCGGGTCAAGCTGCTTTATCTTACCAAGGCCGGCGCGGCGGTGCTGAGCGACATCATGCCCTCGGTCGACAAGGCACAGGCGCGAATGCTGCAGCCGCTGAAGCCGGCCGACCGCAAGACGTTGCTGGCGCTGTTGACCCAGCTGGTCGACCTCAACAACGAGGCGTCGCGGGTGCCGCTGCGCGCCGAGGATGCGCTCGAACATCTCGGGAGGTCGGGCTGATGGCGGAGACGAGACCTGTCCTGATCGCGGGCGGCGGCATCGGCGGCCTCGCCGTGGCGCTCGGCCTCGCGCAGAAGGGCATCCGCTCGATCCTGCTGGAGAAGGCTGCCGCGCTCGGTGAGATCGGCGCCGGCATCCAGCTCGGCCCGAACGCGTTCCACGCTTTCGACTATCTCGGCGTCGGCGAGGCCGCGCGCAACATGGCGGTCTATATCGATCAGCTGCGGCTGATGGATGCGCTGACCGCCGACGAGATCACCCACATCGATCTCGGCGATGCGTTTCGCGCGCGGTTTGGCAATCCCTATGCCGTGGTGCACCGCGGCGATCTGCACGGCGTGTTCCTGCGCGCGTGCCAAAGCCACGAACTGATCGAGCTGCGCGTGTCCAGCGAGGTGACCGGCTATGAGCAGGACGGCTCGTCCGTGACGGTAAAGCTCGCGGGTGGCGAGCGGATCACCGGCCGTCTTCTGATCGGCGCCGATGGCTTGTGGTCGAACATCCGCAAGCAGGTCACGGCGGACGGCCCGCCGCGCGTCTCCGGCCACACCACCTATCGCTCGGTGATTCCGACCGAGCAGATGCCGGAGGATCTGCGCTGGAACGCGGCCACGTTGTGGGCCGGCCCGAAATGCCACATCGTGCATTACCCGCTGTCGGGCTGGAAGGTGTTCAACCTCGTCGTCACCTATCACAACAATGCGCCGGAGCCGGTCGCGGGCAAGCCGGTGTCCGAAGCCGAGGTGATGAAGGGTTTTACCCACGTCCATGAGCGGGCGCAGAACATCATCCGCCACGGCACCAACTGGAAGCTTTGGGTGCTGTGCGACCGCGATCCGAACGGGCAATGGATCGACGGCCGCGTGGTGCTGCTCGGCGACGCCGCGCATCCGATGCTGCAATATTTCGCGCAGGGCGCCTGCCAGGCGATGGAGGACGCGGTCTGTCTGTCGCACATGCTGGCCAGTCACGATGACCAGACAGCGGCGCTCGAAGCCTACAGCGCGCAACGCTTCCCGCGCACCGCGCGCGTGCAACTGATGTCACGCGCGATCGGCGAACACGTCTACCATCCCGCAGGTGAGCACGCTCGCATCCGCAACGCGATCATGAGCGCGAAGTCGCAGGCCGAGTGGTGTGACGATATCGCGTGGCTCTATGGCGGGACAGGGCTTAAGGCGTAACTGCCGACGGTCGATACACGCGGCATGCTCGCCGCATTCTCCCTCGTCGTCCCGGACAAGCGAAGCGCGATCCGGGACCCATAACCACCGAAGGCTGTTGTGATGGCAGGCTGGGGCCCCAGCCTTTGCGCCGCAAATATTTGTGGTTATGGGTCCCGGCCTTCGCCGGGACGACGCTGAATCGCGTGGCGGTATGGCGGGACGCGGCTGGGCAGCTAGCTACTTACTCGTCGTCCCGGACAAGCGAGCGTAGCGAGCGCGATCCGGGACCCATAACCACCGATGGCTGCTGTTGTGGCAGGTTGGGGCTCCAGCCCTCGCGCCACACACATTTGTGGTTATGGGTCCCTGTGTCTTGGAAGTCTGTCAGGATGAGGGTGGGCGGGAAGCCGTTGGGTCCTTGGCGCTTGACGCCGTGAGCCGGCTCGGTCTCCCGCCCGTTCCATCTATCAACCTGAACAGTTGCACGAGGCTGCGCCAAACAGACCTCGCATCACAGGGACAGGCACCGTGATCATAGCTCTTCGTTACGTCGGAATCGACATCTCCAAAAACCACCTCGATATCTTTGATGAGGCTGACGGCGTGCCGAGGCGCATTGCCAACGCGACACAGGCCATCACACAGCAGGTGGCGCGTTGGCAATGCGATGCGCTGGTCGTCTTCGAGGCGACGGGTATCTATGACCTCGCGCTTCGCGAGGCGCTGCGTCAGGCCGGGATCCAGTTCGCACGGATCAACCCGGCCCGTGCCCGCGACTTTGCACGGGCTAGCGGCCTACTCGCCAAGACCGATCCGATCGATGCGCGGATGCTGGCGGCCTTTGCGCGGGCCATGCAGCCCGCCCCCGAGCAGGTCGCCGATCCTGCACGGGGCGCCTTGGCGAGGCTTGCAAAACGGCGGGATCAGCTGGTCCTCATGCGCGCCCAGGAGAAGAACCGGCGCAGCGAGGCCGACGATCGCGCCATGGCCGAACGCATTGGCCGCCTCATCGAGGTCCTCGACAGCGAGATCGCCGAGATCGAGGCCGACATCAGCGCATTGATTAAAGCCGAAGCGGAGATCGCGGACGATGCGAAGTTAATGCGTTCGCTGCCCGGCGTGGGTCCCGTGGCCTGCATGCAGCTCATCGCGCAGATGCCGGAACTCGGGCGGGTCGGACCGAAACAACTCGCAGCGCTCGCTGGCCTTGCTCCCTTCAACGTCGACAGCGGCACCTTCCGCGGCAAGCGCAAGATTGCGGGCGGCCGAAAGCGCGTTCGTGACGCCCTTTATATGGCGGCCCTCAACGCAGTTCGCAGAGCTGATCCGTTCAAGGCCTTCTATGCACGACTGCGACAGGCCGGAAAACCAGCCAAACTCGCCCTCATCGCCGTCGCCAGGAAGCTGCTCACGGTCCTCAATGCCATGATGCGAGACCGAAAGCCGTACCTACAGACCAAACCAACATAACAGTTGCCGGCTTTCGCCGGGACGACATCGAATGTGTGGCGGCAGTGTTGCGCAGTCTGCGCACTCACATTCGCATCACCGCCTGCCGGTCGATCTTGCCGGTGCCGGTCTTCGGCAGCTCGTCGATGAATTTGACCTCGCGCGGGTATTTGTACGGCAACAGCTTTGTCTTGACGTAATCCTGCAGCCGCCGCGTCGCTTCGGCCGTGTCGAAGCCGGCCTTGTTCATGACAACCACGGCGCGCAGCGTCATGCGCCGGTCAGGCAATTCGGCGGCGTAGACGGCGCATTCGCGGACGTCGGGGTGATCGGCGAGGCAGAGCTCGACTTCGAGCGGATAGACCCACTGGCCGGAAATCTTGATCAGATCGTCGGCGCGGCCGCGGAAGAAGTGGAAGCCGTCGCTGTCGCGCATGAAGCGGTCGCCGGTGTAGATCCAGCCGTCCTCGCGCACGGTCTCGGCGGTCTTGTCCGGCCGGTTCCAGTACAGTGGGGTCGCGGAATCGCCGCGCACCCACAAGATCCCTTCCTCATTGTCGCCGACCTCGCGGCCGTCGCTGTCGCGCAGCATGATCTCGTAGCCGGGCACGCGCAGGCCCGCGGCGCCGAGCTTCTTTCGCTCCGCGCGGTTGCTGAGATAGACGTGCAGCACTTCGGTCGAGCCGAGGCCTTCGATGATCTCGAGCCCGGTGAGCCGCTTCCAGCCGTTGAACACATCGGCCGACAGCACCTCGGCGGCTGAGACCGCCATCCGCAGCGAGGAGAAATCGGCAGTGTCGGCGCCCTCGGCCTTTGTCAGGGAGATGTAGAGCGTCGGCAGGCCGAAGAACACGGTCGGGCGATATTGCCCGATCGCCGCGAAGATCGTGGCCGGCTTCGGCTGGCCCGGCAGCAGCAGCGTCGCGGCGCCGATTGAGAAGGGAAACGTGATCGAGTTGCCGAAACCGTAAGCGAAGAAGATCTTCGGCACCGAGAAGCAGATATCACCGGACTCTAGCTTCAGCACATTGCGGGCAAAGGCGCGCTCGCTATAGGCCATGTCGTGCTGCAGATGCACGATGCCCTTGGGACGGCCGGTCGACCCCGACGAATACATCCAGAACGCCATCTCGTTGCGGTGGGTGTCGGCCGCGTCGAGCTCGATCGGAAATCCTTGCAGCCAGTCGCCGGCGTTGCGCGCCTCGGCGACGGCGTGATCGCCGGCGGCGCCGTTGACCACGACCAGCGTGCGTAGCGGCGTGTCCTTGCAGGCTTCCGCGTTGAAGCGCGCACAGAATTCCGCATCGGTGACCGCGACCTGCGCGCCGGCGTCGGACAGATAGAATTGCAGCAGCTCGGGCGTGGTCAGCGTGTTGATCAAGAGCGGCACGAAGCCGGCACGCACCGCGCCGAAGAATGCCGCGGGATAGGCCGGGGTGTCGTCGAGGAACAGCAGGACGCGGTCGCCGCGCTGCAGTCCAAGCGACCGGAAGGCGTGGCCCCAGCGTGCGGCCTCAGTGCAGAGCTCGCGATAGGTCCGCGTACCGGCCGGGCCGGTCAGCGCCAGGCGCTCGGCATTCCCGTTGCCGAGATTGTCAAACAGGATGCCGCTCGCATTGTAGCGTTCGGGGATCGTAAAGCCGATCTCGCGCGCACCGGGATTGTCCAGCGGAACCTGGTCGGCGATCCCAGTCATGATTGTCCCTTTGCGGCTGCGTAGCGGGCCATGAAGGCGGGCGACATCGCGCGCAGCCGCGCGTCATCGATCCGGCCGGAGCGGGTGATGTAGCTGTAGGCGAAATCCATCAGATCGAGCGTCATGTGCGCGGGGAAATGCTCGTACCAGTCGGCACTGGTCCGCGCCGCGGTGACGAGCTTCTTCACGATCGGCTTGCGCTCGCTCTCGTAGCGGGCAAGCGCGGCGGCGATGCCGCTCTCGGTCTCCAGCGCCTTGGTCAGCGCGATCGCATCCTCGATCGCAAGCCGCGTGCCCGAGCCGATCGAGAAATGCGCCGAATGCAAGGCGTCGCCGATCAGCACCATGTTGCCGTGCGACCAGCGCTCGTTCCAGATCCACGGGAAATTGCGCCACACCGATTTGTTCGAGATCAGCCGGTGGCCGTCCAGCGTCGCGGCGAATACGTCTTCGCAAATCGCCTGCGACTCCTCGATGCTCTTATCGGCGAAGCCGTAGGCGGCCCAGGTCGCCGCATCGCACTCGACCAGGAAGGTGCTCATGTCCTTCGCATAGCGATAGTGATGGGCGTTGAAGCTGCCGCGCTCGGTCGCCACGAAGGTCTGCGACAGTGTTGCGAAGGTTTTCGTGGTGCCGTACCAGGCGAACTTGTTTGAGGAATGCGAGACCGACGCGCCGAAGGCGGACTCATAGCCGCGGCGGACCATCGAGTTCAGCCCGTCGGCGGCGACGATCAGGTCGTAACCCCTGAGCTCATCGACCGATTGCACGACGGTGTCGAAGCGCGGCGTGACGCCTGTGCTGCGGACGCGCTGTTGCAGGATCGTCAGCAACGCCAGCCGGCCGATCGAGGAGAACCCGACGCCGTCGATCTCGACGCTCTCGCCGCGCAGATTGAGGGTGATGTTCTTCCAGCTCTCCATAAGCGGGGCGATGGCGTCGACCGTCTCGGGGTCGTCGGCGCGCAGGAAGTCCAGCGCCTGTTCGGAGAACACCACGCCGAAGCCCCAGGTGGCGCCGGCCGCGTTCTGCTCGAACAGGTCGATCTCGGCGTCGGGATGACGCCTCTTCCAGAGATAGGCGAAATAGAGCCCGCCGGGCCCTCCGCCGATCACGGCGATCCGCAACGTCTGCCTCCCAGATTGACAGTGTACTTACAATTTGGATCCAGACTAATCACCCTCCGACGGGAACGCCAGAGGGAAAATGCGCGCGGCGACTAGCCGCCTGGGCTGAAAGTCTCAGTAGCAGCGGCGGACCTTGACCCCGTCGACCCATACCCAGCGGCAGCCGGCGGCGACGGGTTTGCGGACGACGACCGCACCGTTGGGACCGGCGCAGCCGGCGCGATAGACGCCGCGCGCGCAAACGACCGCGTTGGCGTCGGAGGAGTCAAAGGTCATGGTCGCGGCAAAGGACAGCAGGGCGGCGGCGATCAGCAATATTGAACGCATGAAATTCCCTCTCCCGGGTGTGGGTGGCAACAAGGTGCTACGGTTCCGTGCCCGGCAAATCGCCGGGCACATGTCGTCTCACCGCCTGCGCGGCTATTTCTTCTCCGCTTCCGCCAGCACCTTCTTGCAGGCGGGCGCCAGCTTGTCGCTCTGCTTGGCGAGACAGGCGATGATGCGGCCGCCGCCGGGCGTCACGCTTTTGCAAAACTTCTCGTAATCGCCCATGCAGGCGTCGCGTTGCGCGGTGGTCAGCTCCTGGGCGCAGACGGCGGTTGCGCCGCAGAGCAGCGCGGCGGTCAGGATAATGCGCAGCATTGTTCGCTCCCCTTTTCCGGTCGATCGCGTGACAACAGGATTACCGCGCCGCGAACGGCGCCAGCACGTCGCGGCACGCCGGCGACAGCGAGCCGGCATTGGTCGCGAGGCACTGCACGATCCGCCCGCCGCCCGGCTGGACGCCGCCACAGATCGAGCGGACGTCGGCGCCGCAGGCCGAGCGCAGCACGAGCAGCTCTTCGCGCGGCCGCAGCGGCCGCAACGCGATCACGGCCGGCGCCGCGGCTGGTGCTGCCGTCGTCGCTGCAGCGCCCGCGGGCCGGCGCGGCGGCACCGCCACCAGCGGCGGCCACGGCCTTCTCGCAGGCCGGCGAAAGCTTGCCCTTGTTCTTTTCGAGGCACTGCAGCGCCGGCGCGCCGCCGGTCGGCACGCCCGCGCAAACCTTGGGATAATCGGAGCGGCATGCGCTGCGGATCGCGGAGATCTGCGCGTTGGACGGCGTCCCGGCCGCCTTCGGTGCGGCGGCTTCGGTGGCAGGCTTGGCCGTTGCCGCGGGAGCAGCTTCGGTCTTGGCCGCCGCCGGCGCGGTGTCTGCCTTCGGTGCGGCGGCCGGCGCTTCGACGGCCTTCACCGCGCTGGCGCAGCCCGCGCCGAGGCTTGCCATGTTCTTCTGCAGACATTGCAGCGAGGCTTCGCCGCCTGGCGGAACGCTGGAGCAGTGGGCGATGTAGTCGTTGCGGCATTGCGACTTGATGGCGTCGCGCTGCGCCTGGGTCGGCGCCTGCCACAAGGCCGGTGCGGTGCTCATGAATGCCGCAAGCGCAAGACATGCGGACAGCTTCGTTGCTCGTGTCAACGCATTGATCATCTGAATAAATCCTCTGGTCGCGCCGGAGGCATCCGGCTCAACTGAACTGAGTTCTGAAAAAGTCTTGTTGTAACAACCTCGGCGCGCGACATCATTTTCGCTTTCGAGTTCCGCTGCAAGCGGATTGTTGCTATGGATGAAGCAGGCGGATTTTTTGCCCGTCACGAGATCTTTAAATTTAGTCATTTGAATCGAGGCTCGGAAATGAGGCATGCGCGCGCGTCGGCACATTTCGGTCGGAGCAGTTTTGTGCGGCTGCGAAATGCACCGCTTGCGCGCGTCGCGTTCGTGATATCGGCCTTCGTCAGTTTAAGTGCCTGCGAGCAAAACAGTTTTGTTGCGCCGCCGCCGCCCAAGGTCGAGGTTGCGCCGCCGGTGCAGCGCGCCATCACGCGTTATCTGGACGCCACCGGAAACACCGCGCCGATCCAGACCGTCGATCTGGTCGCGCGCGTGCAGGGCTTCCTGCAGACGATCAACTATCAGGACGGCTCCTTCGTGAAGGCGGGGACCACGCTGTTCACGATCGAGCCGGAGACCTACAAGCTGAAGCTGGAACAGGCGCAGGCCGCAGAGGTCGGCGCGCAGGCGACGCTGAAGCAGGCCGAGCTCGACTTCAAGCGGCAGACCGATCTGGTGCAGCGGCAGGCGGTCTCGCAGGCGACCCTTGATACCTCGACGTCGACCCGGGACAACGCCCAGGCCAGCCTGCAGCAGGCCCAGGTCAACACCAAGATCGCGGCGGTCAACTACGGCTACACCAACGTGGCCGCGCCGTTCGACGGCATCGTCAGCAATCACCTGGTCTCGGTCGGCGAGCTGGTCGGCGTGGCGTCGCCGACCCAGCTTGCCACCATCGTGCAGCTCAACCCGATCTATGTGAATTTCAACGTCAACGAACAGGACGTGCAGCGGGTGCGGGATGAAGCGCGCCGTCGTGGCCTGACGGTCAACGAACTCAGGCAGTTGCCGGTCGAGGTCGGCCTGCAGACCGAGACCGGCTTTCCGCACAAGGGCAAGCTCGATTACATCTCGCCGACCCTCAACCAGTCGACCGGCACGCTCGCGGTCCGCGGCGTGTTCGCAAATCCGGACCGGACCTTGCTGCCCGGCTTCTATGTCCGCGTTCGCGTGCCGTTCGAAAAGCAGGACAACGCGCTGCTGGTGCCTGACGTCGCGATCGGCAGCGACCAGGCCGGCCGCTACGTGCTGGTCGTCAATGCCGAGAATGTGGTCGAGCAGCGCAAGGTGACGACCGGCCCGCTCGATGAGGGGCTGCGCGTCATCGAGAGCGGCCTGAAGGGGGATGACCGCGTCGTGACCGCCGGATTGCTACGCGCGATCCCCGGGCAGAAGGTCGATCCGCAGGTGCAGAAGGCCGACGCGGCGCCGACAGCCGCCAAATAGGACGCACGCGCCATGATCTCGAAATTCTTCATCGAGCGCCCGGTCCTTTCCAACGTCATCGCGATCCTGATGATCCTGATCGGCGGCGTGGCGCTGTATAATCTCGCGGTCGCGCAATATCCCGACGTGGTGCCGCCGACGGTGCAGGTGACGACGCGCTATCCCGGCGCCTCGGCCAAGACCGTGGTCGACACCGTGGCGCTGCCGATCGAGCAGCAGGTCAACGGCGTCGAGGACATGCTGTACATGCAGTCCTACAGCGGCGCCGACGGCACCTATACGCTGACGGTGACCTTCAAGATCGGCACCGATCTCAATTTTGCGCAGGTGCTGGTGCAGAACCGTGTCTCCAGCGCGCTGTCGCAGCTGCCGACCTCGGTGCAGAACCAGGGCGTCACGGTCCAGAAGCGGTCGACCTCGATCCTGCTGTTCGTGACGCTGACCTCGCCGAACAAGACCTATGACAGCCTGTTCCTGTCGAACTACGCCACCATCAACATCCGGGACGAGCTGTCGCGCCTTCCGGGTGTCGGCAACGTCACGGTGTTCGGCGCCGGGCAATATTCGATGCGGGTCTGGCTCGATCCGAACAAGCTGCAGGTGCGCGGGCTGGTGCCGCAGGACGTCATCCAGGCGATCCAGCAGCAGAGCCAGCAGGTCACCGCCGGCCAGGTCGGCGCGCCGCCGACGCCGGCGGGCCAGGCGTTCCAGTACACGCTGAACGTCAACGGCCGGCTCGACGACAAGAGCCAGTTCGAGGACATCATCGTCAAGTCAGGCAATGTCGGCGACGTCACCCGGGTCCGCGACGTCGGCTGGGTCGAGCTCGGCGCGCAGACCTACAGCCAGATATTCTCGCTGAACCAGAAGCCCGCGACCGGCATCGGCGTGTTCCAGTCGCCGGGCGCCAATGCCTTGCAGGTCGAGAAGGCCGTCGAGAAGAAGATGGCGGAGCTCGCCAAGCAGTTCCCGCAGGACATCAAATACGACACGCCGTTCGACACCACCAAATTCGTCAACGCCTCGATCGAGGAGGTCTACAAGACCCTGTTCGAGGCCGGCCTCCTGGTGCTGGTCGTGATCCTGGTCTTCCTGCAGGACTGGCGGGCGATGCTGGTGCCCGCCACCACCGTGCCGGTCACGATCATCGGCGCGTTCGCGGCCATGGCGGCGCTCGGCTTCACCATCAACCTGTCGACGTTGTTTGCGATCGTGCTGGCGATCGGCATCGTGGTCGACGACGCCATCGTCGTGGTCGAGGGCGCGGCGCACAATATCGAGCGCGGCATGTCGGGCCACGACGCCGCGATCAAGGCGATGGACGAATTGTTCGCGCCGATCGTCGGCATCACGCTGGTCTTGATCTCGGTGTTCCTGCCGGCGGCGTTCCTGCCCGGGCTGACCGGGCGGATGTACGCGCAATTCGCGCTGGTGATCGCCGCCACCGCGCTGCTCAGCGCCGTCAACGCCGCGACGCTGAAGCCGACACAGTGCGCGCTATGGCTGCGTCCTCCCGCTCCGCCCGAGCAGCGCAATTTCTTCTATCGCGGCTTCAACGCGGTCTATGACCGGCTGGAGCGCGGCTACACACGGCTGGTCAGCGGCATCGCCGGGCATGCCAAGACCTCGGTCGCCGTTGCGCTCGTCATCATCGGGCTCGCCGGCTACGGCCTGTCGCGGGTGCCGACCGGATTCATTCCGATCGAGGACCAGGGCTATCTGCTCGCCGCGGTGCAATTGCCCGACGGCGCGGCCCTCGACCGCACCCAGCACGTGCTCGACGAGGTCACCAGGATCGCCGGCAAGACCCCCGGCGTCGACCAGGTGGTCAGCATCGCCGGCATCTCCGCGCTCGACAACTCCTCGAGCCTCGCCAATGCCGGCGTCGCCTATCTGATCCTGAAGGACTGGGGCGCGCGCGGGCCGGGCGAGGATCTGCGTTCGCTGGTCTACGGGCTCAACGACAAGCTCGCGGTGATCCCGGAGGCGCGCATCCTGGTGATCCCGCCGCCGCCGATCCAGGGCATCGGCAACGCCGCCGGCTTTGCCATGCAGGTCGAGCTGCGCGACGGCAATGCCGACTACGGCAAGCTGCAGGCGGTCACCGGCGCGATCGTGGCCAATGCGCAGACCCAGAGCGCGCTGCAGCGGGTCCAGTCGTCGTTCCGCTCGATGGTGCCGCAGTTCGACGTCGACGTCGATCGCATCAAGACGCAGACCCTGCACGTCACCCCCGACCAGATCTTCGCGGCGCTGTCGACCTATCTCGGCGCCAGCTACGTCAACCAGTTCACCAAGTTCGGCCGCACCTTCCAGGTCTATACCCAGGCCGAGGCACAGTACCGCCTGAGCCTGCGCGACATCGAGAACATGATGGTGCGCAACAGCAACGGCGACATGATCCCGCTTGGCACGGTCGCCAAGATCACGCCCTCGATCGGACCGTCGCTGATCAGCCTCTACAACCTCTATCCATCCGCCTCCATCATCGGGCTGCCGGCGCAGGGTTACTCGTCCGGCCAGTCGATGGCGTTGATGGAGGAGATCGCGGCAAAGACGTTGCCGCCCGGCTCGGGCTTCGAGTGGACGGCGATGTCGTACCAGGAGAAGGAGGTCGGCAGCCAGATCTACTATGTGTTCGCGCTGGCGCTGCTCCTCGTCTATCTCGTGCTCGCCGGGCAATATGAGAGCTGGTACGCGCCGATCTCGGTGATCCTGGCCGTGCCGCTGTCGCTGCTCGGCCCGACGCTGGTGCTGCTGAGCCTGAATATCGAGAACAACCTCTACACCCAGATCGGCACCATCCTGTTGATCGCGCTGTCGGCCAAGAACGCGATCCTGATCGTCGAGGTCGCGCTGGAACGTCATCTGCGCGACGGACGGTCGGTGCTGGATTCGGCGATCGACGCGGCGCGCGCGCGATTCCGGCCGATCCTGATGACGTCGTTTGCCTTCATCCTCGGCGTGCTGCCGCTGGTGCTTGCGACCGGCGCCGGCGCCAGCGCCCGCAAGTCGATCGGCATCACCGTGTTCTCCGGCATGATCGCCTCGACCTGCCTCGCCGTGCTGTTCGTGCCGGCGTTCTTCGTCGTGGTGCAGAGTTTCGAGAACTGGCGCAAGGCGAAGAAAGGCAAGACCGCCGCGCCGCAAGCCGCACCGCAGGCGTCGGGCACGCTGCATTAGGGCTGCGCCGAGTGCATTCAGATCTCTCCCCGTCACCCTGAGAGAATGTGAATGTATTCACCGTCGTCCTGGCGAAAGCCAGGACCCATTACCCCAACCGCTTGTTGTTGTGTGACGCTGGGGCCACTATCGCACGCTCAATCGAATTCGGTGGTTATGGGTCCTGGCTTTCGCCAGGACGACGACGTTGGGAAGCCACTCGCTACAACTCTCACACCGTCACCCTGAGGAGGCCGCGAAGCGGCCGTCTCGAAAGGTCGACGGCCACCAGCCGGGCCGTGCATCCTTCGAGACGCGCTACGCGCTCCTCCAGCGACAAAGGCGAAGCCTTTGCGCGGGGATGACGGGTTCGGAGATGTTCCCCAGCTACACCTTCACCATGCGCTTACCGCGATTCTCGCCGGCCAAGAGCCCGATCAGCGCCTGCGGCGTGTTCTCGATGCCGTCGATGACGTCCTCCTGCACCTTGAGCTTGCCCGAGGCGACCCAGGACTGCAGGTCGGCGAGCGCGGCGTCGCGCTGGTCCATGTAGTCCATCACGATGAAGCCCTGCATGATCAGCCGCTTCACCACGATCAGGCCGGGCACGCCGCGCGGGCCGTGCGCGGAGGGGACGCCGTCATATTGCGAGATCGCGCCGCAGCAGGCGATCCGGCCGCGATTGTTCATCTGCGCCAGGCAGGCCTCCAGAATGTCGCCGCCGACATTGTCGAAATAGACGTCGATGCCCTTGGGCGCCGCCGCGCGCAGCGCCTTGTAGGTGGCGCCGTCCTTGTAGTCGACCGCGGCGTCGAAGCCGAGCTCGCTGGTCAGCCAATGGCACTTGTCCTTGCCGCCGGCGATGCCGACGACGCGGCAGCCCTTGATCCTGGCGATCTGGCCGACGATCGAGCCGACCGAGCCCGCGGCCGCCGACACCACCACGGTCTCGCCTTCCCTGGGCTTGCCGACGTGGAGCAGTCCGAAATAGGCGGTCAGGCCGGCAACGCCGTAGACGCTGAGCAGATGCGTCATCGGCTCGAGCTTCGGCATCTTCGCCAGGTGCCTGGCGGGCACGGCGGCATAATCCTGCCAGCCGGTGTCGCCGAACACGAGATCGCCGGGCTTCAGGGCGGGGTCGTTCGACGAGATCACCTCGGCGATGCTGCCGCCGGCCATCACGGTGTTGGCTTCCACCGCAGCGCGGTAAGTGGCGCCGTGCATCCAGGCGCGGTTGGCGGCATCGAGCGAGATGTAACGCGTCCGCACCAGCGCCTCGCCGTCCTTCGGTGCGGGGATCGTCCCCTTGGTCAGGCGAAAATGCTCGGGGCCAAGCTTGCCGGTCGGCTTTTCGACAAGCAGGATCTGGCGATTGACGGTGTCGTTCATTGGTGTCTCCCCCTTTTGCCTTCCCTTGGCGTTGGTTGTTTCGCATGCAATTGACTGCGACGCGCGCAGCGCCTTGCACAGATTGTGCGCTGCATGAACGCTAATCCGCGCGCTGGCATTCCACAACGGGAACGTTTCGGCAAAGTCGCGCTGGACGCGAAGCGTGTTGCGTAGCTGCGTAAATCTGCCACACTTGCCCTCCGCCGGGAACTACGGGGGTAAGAGAATGTCCAGCAGGTTTACGCAGTATATCCTGATTGCGATGGTCCTTGGCATCGCGATGGGGACGATTGTCTTCAACTACTTTCCTGACAGCCGTGCCGAGATCGCAGCAGACGTCAACCTGATCGCGATGCTGTTCCTGCGTCTGATCAAGATGATCATCGCGCCGCTGGTTTTCGCGACCCTCGTCGGCGGCATCGCCCATATGGGAAGCGGCGCCAAGCTCGGCCGCATCTTTGCCAAGACCATGGGCTGGTTCGTCTCCGCCTCGTTCGTCTCGCTGCTGCTCGGCCTCGTGATGGTCAATCTGCTGCAGCCCGGCGCCAACTTCCCCGGCACGCTGCCCGACAAGGCGCAGGCGACCGGGCTGCCGGTGTCGGCGTTCTCGATCGAGAAATTCCTCACCCATCTGATCCCGACCTCGATCGCGGATGCGATGGCGCAGAACGAGATCCTGCAGATCGTCGTGTTCGCGGTGTTCTTCGCGGTCGCGCTCGGTGCGATGCCTGAACGGGCCAAGCCGATCATGAGCCTGATCGACGACCTCGCGCACATCATGCTCAAGGTCACCGGCTATGTGATGCTGTTCGCGCCGCTCGCGGTGTGGGCCGCGATCATGGCGACCGTCTCGAAGAACGGCCTCGGCGTGCTCTGGAAGCTCATCGTCTTCATGGGCGGCTTCTATCTCTCGCTCCTGATCCTGTGGGGCATCCTGGTCGTCGTCGGGTTCATCGTGATCGGGCCGCGCTACAGCCATCTGTTGCGGCTGATCCGCGAGCCGCTGATGATCGCGTTCTCGACCGCCTCGTCGGAGGCGGCCTATCCGAAGACGCTGGAGGGGCTGAACAGGTTCGGCGCCTCCTCGCGCATCTCGGCCTTCGTGCTGCCGCTCGGCTATTCCTTCAACCTCGATGGCACGATGATGTACTGCACCTTCGCGAGCATCTTCATCGCGCAGACCTACCACATCGAGATGTCGGTCGGCACGCAGCTCGCGATGCTGGCGACGCTGATGATCACCTCGAAGGGCGTTGCCGGCGTGCCGCGCGCCTCGCTGGTGGTGATCGCCTCGACGCTGGCGCAGTTCAACATCCCCGAGGCGGGCCTGCTGATGATCATGGGCATCGACACCTTCCTCGACATGGGCCGCAGCGCCACCAACGTGATCGGCAACTCGCTGGCGACCGCCGTGGTCGCGAAGTGGGAGGGCGAGCTGAAGGCCGAGCACGAGCTCGGGCCCGACGACGCGGTGCCGCAGGATGCGGTGCCCGGCGCCGTGATGGCCGGCCATTGAGGGGAGGGATGCATGCATCGCGCCCGCTGGAGGCCGATACGGGCTGAGGCGCCCCTGCTGTCGACATGCCTGCTGTCGGCATGTCTGCTGGCGGCAAGCCTGCTCGCCGCACCGGCCACCGCACAGCCGGCGGGCGAGGGGCTCAGCCCCACGCTCGCCAACATCAAGGCCACGCACACGGTGCGGATCGGCTATCGCGAAAGCTCGCTGCCGTTCTCGTTCCTCGACCACTCCAACCGGCCGATCGGCTACAGCCTCGAGCTGTGCGATGCGATCGTCGAGGAGATCGGGACCGAGGTCGACGACGCCAATCTCAAGGTCGACTACGTCAAGGTCACCTCCGACGACCGCATTCCGGCGGTCGTCGACAAGAAGATCGACCTCGAATGCGGATCGACCACGGCGAATGCCGAGCGCGGCAAGCAGGTCGCATTCTCGCCGCTGATGTTCGTGGCCGGCACCAAGCTGATGGTGCCGAAGGCCTCCGGCGTCACCCAGGTTGCCGACCTCAAGGGCAAGACGGTGGTGGTGACCAAGGGCACCACCAATGAGCAGGCGATGCACAATGTCGACGCCAAGCAAAAGCTCGGCCTCAACATCGTCACCGCCCCCGACCACGAGCAGTCCTACCAGATGCTGGCGGACGGCAAGGCGGACGCGTTCGCGACCGACGACATCCTGCTTTACGGCCTGATCGCGCGGCACAAGTCGCGGGACAAATTCCGCGTCACCGGCGACTACCTGTCCTACGATCCCTACGGCATCATGTACCGCAAGGGCGAGCCGCAGATGAAGGACGTGGTCGAGCGCGCGTTCCGCAGGCTCGCCTCGAACCGCGACATCGTCCCGCTCTACAACAAATGGTTCGTCGCCCGGCTGCCGACCGGCGAGAAGCTCAACGTCGCGCTGTCGCCGCAGCTCGAAGAGGCGTTCAAGGCGCTCGACGATTCACCGGGCGGGTCGAACTAGCCGCGAGGTTCGACCTCTCCCCTTGCGGCAGGGCAATCGCATTTCGTGGCGGTGCCCTCGTGGCCATCCTTCGAGACGCCCGCCTTCGGCGGGCTCCTCAGGATGAGGTCTTGTTTTGCGGCACAATAGTAGACCCTCATGGTGAGGAGCGCCACTTGCGGCGCGTCTCGAACCACGAGGCCCAGCACTTGCGCGGTCGCCAAGGGGCATATGCGATAACCCTGCCCCTTGCGGGGAGAGGTCGGGAAGTCTGGCGCGCGTCACCGCCAATAGCGGCGCGACAAATCCAGGCACTGCCGGACCCAGTATCCGTTCACATGGATCAGCTGGCATGTGCTCGGAGGCGGCTCCTTGATGATCGGGTAGCCGTGGATGTCGATGTTCGTCGGGGCCGTGACGCCGCGCCAGAACACGGCGTTGGCGGCCGGAGGATTGAAGGCGGCGGCGAACGCCGCGATTGCGAGTAGGCCCAAAAGAAGTTTGCGCATAATCTGTGTCCGGATCAATCAATGCGCGGAAGCGTACTCCCTTGCGCGGGATGAGCAAGGCGCTGAATGGATCAAAATGACGGCCAGAGCTTCGGTGCCAGCCGCACCACCGCCCCCGCGTCAGCCGCCGCGAACCGCCATACATGCGAGGGCAACGATGCCGACCGCCGCCAGAACAACCATGACCTGGAAAATCGCGCGCCCAAGAATCGCTCCAATCGCACCCATTAAAGCTCCGTCGATCCGGCGGGATCTTTCTTCGAGTGTCCACGCGCCGCGATCTCTGGAGCATCATCGGCAGGCAAGATTCGGTTGTTGAAGTCGGCGAGCTCGTCGCTTCACCGGCTAATGTCGTTCGGCGACAAGTCGATCGACCTGTTGCTTCAGCTCTGCTTCCATTTCGGAGATGACGTCGTGCGGCAGGCGAGCGCGAAGCGGATCGGTCGTTTCGTGCGGCTTCCCGGGCGGCTTGACGAGCGCGGGTCGTTCAAGGGCCTGATCCTCAATCAATCGTCGAGAGGACACATAGCCTGTCGCGCCAGCCGTCACGTCAGTTCCGTGGGGTTCGCAAGAATCCTGATCCGGCTGCACCGCGTTCTTCATGAGCTTTGCCTCCTGGCACTATGTCGCAAGAATTCCCTTGCTCAGGCCCGAACCATTCGGCTCGTCCGGCTCGTCGCCCATCAATGACGCCGAAACCTCCAAAGTTGTTCCGCTCGGAACCTGCAAAGGTCCGCCGGAGCAGTCCCTCATGAAGCGGGAACCAGAACCATAAACATCCTCATTCGTTAACTCTGGTTGGTTGTTTGGAGGTTGCCATGGGTCACGCGAGGCCAATTCGACAAATAGCCGTTGTCGTTGAAGACGACACGATCCAGCGCGACATGATTGCGCTGTTGTTGCAGGAAGGTCATTTCGACGTCATCCAGTGCGAAGACGCCGAGACGGCAGCGCTGGCCATCAAGATGCGTCATCCGTCGCTGGTGGTCACCGACATCAAGCTCACGGGCAAAATGGATGGCGTCGAACTTGCTCGTTTGGCCCTCGATTGCGACCCGGGCGTGCGCGTCCTTGTCATCTCGGGCCGGCCCCCGGACAGCGCGCTGCCCGAGGGCGTCAAGTTTTTCGAGAAGCCGGTTTATCCACCCATGCTGCTGCGAGAGCTGGCGTCGTAGGTCTCGCCGATGGGTGGCCCATGCAAGACGATCCTGAAATCGATTGGCACCGGGAGCAGATTGCGAAGAACCGGGAGCTGATCGCGGAATTGCAATCCGGAAATACGGCGGGGGCTGACGTGTTTCCAGAGACGCAAGCCGAGATCGACCGTCTCACGGCACAGATCGAGCAATCGGAACTGATCGTCGCCGCCTATGAAAAGGAGCACCCGCAAGGCTGATCGGGCGCTCACAGTGCAGGATAGCGCCGTCGAGCCCGCGTCATCGGGCGGGGAGACGCTACGCGAACACTTCGTCCAGCGCCGCCGAATAGGCCGCCTCGACCAGCGCCGGATGCCGGCGCCCCAGCGCTTCCATCTTCACCCCGGAATTCACCTCAAGGATTTTCCACACGCCCTCCGTGCGCACGACGTCGATCGAGGCGAAGCGGATGCCGACGGCTTGCGCGGCCCTGATCGCGAGCGCGACGCAGGCCTCGCGCGTCGCGTCATCGGCGAGCAGCACGGGCTCCGCGCCGGCATCGAGGTTGTGCCGCCAGTTGAGCAGAAGCCGTTCGCCGGCGGGCGGAACGGCGTCGAGCGCGGCGGCATCGAACTCCTCGGTGATGGTCTTGAGTTGCTCGTCCGTCGCGTTCGCCTGCGCCAGTGCGCGCAGCGACTGGATGCCGTCGCCAACCACCGACGGGCGCGTCTTGCCGTAGACGATCAGCGCGCGCGCATTGAGCAGCACCACGCGCACCTCGTCCGCGATCTCGGCGTAGGGCGAGATGGCAAGACTTGGATGCGCGGCAAGGATGCGCGCAACCGCCGTCTCCAGCTGCGCTCGCGTCGTCACGCGGAAGACAAGCTCGCCGGAGGTCCCCTCATTGGGCTTCACGACCAGCCCCCGCGGATGCTGTTCGAGCAGACGCTGCATCGCGTCCAGCGAGTCCGATCCCGGAATGTGCTTGCTGAACTTCGCACCCAAAAACAGCGTGTGCGGAATGGCGGGAACGCCGGCCGATGCCAGCACGTCCGCGCAGGCCGATTTGTCATTGGCGACCTGATGCGCGACCGCGCTGTTCAGCCCGACGTCGTAGCCGATCGCGAGCCGCCGCGCGTTGCCCTTGGTCATGGTGACCAGCCAGCCGCCGGACTGCACCTCGACGGCAATCGCGTGCGCCAAACAATATTTTTTGATGGTTTCCAGGAAGATTCGCTGGCTGATCAGGACCACGAGATCATTTTCCCTTCACCGCGGTTTTCGTAGCAATTAATTGCCAGATCAATGCCGATCCCAGCAAGTAAATTACGTGCAGTCCCACGTGTTAACGATGACGCGGTTGAACCTCTGCGCGAAATCGAACGACTGCCATTCTGAGATCGCAATTGCACGCCAGTTGATCTTGACTATCTCCTGCATTGGCGCAATGGACACGCGAGATCTTCAGTGATTTCGGCCACTTCCGCGCCGTCGCGAGCAGTCTAAGCATGACCCGGAAAAGTGGGCACCGGTTTTCCGAACAGGTCATGCGCCAATAGAGTCAAACCATTCTAATTCTGGTCAGTCGAGAAAACGAAAACCCATGAGCGCGTTCTATCGAGAGAAAGTTCTTTCCGTTCAGCACTGGACCGATACGCTTTTCAGCTTCCGGGCGACCCGCGATTCCGGTTTCCGCTTCCAGAACGGGCAGTTTGCCATGATCGGCCTCGAGGTCGACGGAAGGCCGCTGCTGCGCGCCTATTCGATGGCGAGCGCCAATCACGAGGAAGAGCTCGAGTTCTTCTCGATCAAGGTGCAGGACGGCCCGCTCACCTCCAAGCTGCAGAAGATCCGCGAGGGCGACACCATCCTGGTCGGCCGCAAGGCGACCGGCACGCTGATCACCGACAACCTGATTCCCGGCAAGCGGCTGATGCTGCTGTCGACCGGCACCGGCCTCGCGCCGTTCGCCAGCCTGATCAAGGACCCCGAGGTCTATGATCGCTACGATCAGATCCTGCTGGTGCATGGCTGCCGCCAGGTCTCCGAGCTCGCCTATGGCGAGGAGCTGGTCGCCAAGCTGCGCGACGACGAATTGTTCGGGCCGCTGCTGTCCGAGAAGCTCTCGTACTATCCGACCGTGACGCGCGAGCCGTTCCGCAACCGCGGCCGCATCACCGACCTGATCACCTCCAACCAGCTGTTCACCGATCTGCATCAGGGTCCGCTCGACATCGAGACCGACCGCATCATGATGTGCGGCAGCCCGGCGATGCTGGAAGAGCTGAAGCAGCTGTTCGAGACGCGCGGCTTCAAGGAAGGCAGCGGCAACACCCCCGGTCACTTCGTGATCGAGAAGGCGTTCGTCGAGCGCTAGGGCCGTGAGCTTCTAAGATTGTCGTCCTGGCGAAAGCCAGGACCCATAACCACCGCTCTTTGTTTGTCGAAGGTTGGGGCCCCACCGGGCTCCAGCCTTTTGCATTTCGAGAATATGTCCGCGAACTCTCTTCGCCTCTCCCGCTTGCGGGGGAGGCCGGATCGCATCGATAGATGCGATCCGGGTGGGGGCTCTCTCCTCACGAAGAGGATTGCAAGCGGCGAAACCCCCACCCCAGCCCTCCCCCGCAAGGGGGAGAGGGGGCGCAGTCCCGTTGCGGCCCCGGTAGTTTCCTGTTGGGTGGCGTGCACCGTTTCTCACTTGCTATAACGCCCCCAACGCCGCGCAGCCGTTTCCCGAACGCGGCGATCAGGGAGTAGCACCTTGTCCATCACCGATCCGGATGCACCGAAGACCGCCTTTGTGTTCGCCGGCGGCGGCAGCTTTGGCGCGATCCAGGTCGGCATGCTGCAGGCGCTGGCCGCGCATGGCGTGGTCGCCGACATGGTGGTCGGCTCCAGCGTCGGCGCACTGAACGGCGCGTTCTATGCCGGCGACCCGACGGTCTCGGGCGTCGCACGGCTGGCCGAGATCTGGCGCGGCCTCAACCGGCAGGACGTGTTTCCCGTGACCTGGCGGACGCTGGTGAGCTTCCTGTGGCGGCGCGACTTCCTGATCCCGCATGATGGCGTCCGCAAGCTGATCGACGACTACATCCCGTTCCGCAATCTCGAGGACGCGCGGATCCCGATCCACATCGTCACCACAGACATCATCAGCGGCGACAGCGTGGTGCTGTCGGAAGGTTCGACAGCCGAGGCGATCGTCGCATCGACCGCGATCCCGGGTGCGTTCACGCCGGTGCACTACCGCGATCGTTTCCTGGCCGATGGCGCGATCTCCAGCAACACGCCAGTCCGCGTCGCGGTCAGGCACGGCGCCAAACGCCTGATCGTGCTGCCGACCGGGCATGCCTGCGCCAACCAGGCGCCGCCGGTCGGCGCGCTCGCCAATGCTCTGCACGCGCTGACGCTCCTGATCGCGCGGCAGCTCGTCAACGAGCTCGAGAACATCGCGCCCGATGTCGAGTATTTCGTGGTGCCGCCGCTCTGCCCGCTGGTCGGCTCGCCCTACGATTTCTCCCGGACCGCAGATCATATCACCCGGGCGCTGGACACCACCAACGCCTGGCTTGATGGCGACGGCCTGAAGCCCGGGCATATCCCGCACGAATTGCAGCCGCACGAGCACTAGGCGAACGGTGCTCTCTCCTCATCTCCTCTGCAAGCGCACTCACATGCGCGGGTGATGACACCGCGTGGTGCGACGCCTCGAATCGAGAACCATCCTCATCGTCGTCCCTGCGAAAGCAGGGACCCATACGCCGCGGCCGACCTTGTTGAAGGGACTCGTCGTTCCAGCGTGGCCCAACAATTGGCATTTGTGGTTATGGGTCCCTGCTCCCGTGCGCAATTGCGCACTAGGCAGGGACGACGGGTTGGAGGAGCCGCAGACTCACATCACGATTTCGGAATAGTGGAATTGTGCCGGTGAGTTGCCCGACGTGTCAAGTCGCTCTATCGAGCGCCGGCCGCAGCCGGCTCCTTTGCATGGGGTTGTTTTCGATATTTTGGTAGTGCGCCCGCGACGGCAGGTTATCGCATCCGATCCGCTGCGCTCCGTTGCAGTGCAAAAGGCGATACCGTTTCAATTTGACCGGTATCCGCACCCACCCATTCGGGCGGTTGTCACATCTGTGACTGCTCGGCCCTATAACCGTAGTGCACTTGTTCCGCGAGTTGGATTAGGCTCGCGGCCGACAGGGTATTTGGCCAGACCGGAGGAATTTCATGGATACAGTGCTGCTTCCGTTCTCGCCACGCTTCATCGTGCTGACGATCTGCGCCGTCGTCACCACACTGCTGCTGCTGGTCGGAATTTTCGATCACAAGGTCTTCAAGATCGTTCTGATTCCGCTGGTCATCTTCGGCGCCCTGACATTGCTCGGCATCCGCGACCTCACCCAGAAAAACCACGCGGTGCTGCGCAACTACCCGATCTCGGCGCATATGCGCTTCCTGCTCGAGGAAATCCGCCCCGAGATGCGGCAATATTTCTTCGAGAGCGAGAAGGACGGCATGCCGTTCTCGCGCGACACCCGCGCGCTGGTCTATCAGCGCGCCAAGATGGTGCTCGACAAGCGGCCGTTCGGTACCCAGGAGGACGTCTACCGCGAGGGCTATGAGTGGATGCATCATTCCGTGGCGCCGAAGCCGCGTGCCGAGGAGAAATTCCGCATCACCGTCGGCGGCCCCGACTGCACCAGGCCGTATTCGGCGTCGGTCTTCAACATCTCGGCGATGAGCTTTGGCGCGCTGAGCCCGAACGCGGTGCGAGCGCTCAATGCCGGCGCCAAGAAGGGCGGCTTCGCCCACGACACCGGCGAGGGCGGCGTCAGCCCGTACCATCGTGAGATGGGCGGCGACATCATCTGGGAGATCGGCTCCGGCTATTTCGGCTGCCGCAACCGCGACGGCACCTTCAATCCGGATCTCTTCGCAAGCGTCGCGGGCGACGACCAGATCAAGATGGTCGAGCTCAAGATCAGCCAGGGTGCCAAGCCCGGCCACGGCGGCGTGCTGCCGGCGGCGAAGGTTTCCGAGGAGATTTCCAAGATCCGGGGCGTACCGATGGGCGAGGACTGCATCTCGCCGGCCTATCACAAGGCGTTCTCGACGCCGCTGCAGATGATGGAATTCGTCGCCCGGATGCGCAAGCTGTCCGGCGGCAAGCCGGCGGGCTTCAAGATGTGCATCGGCCATCCCTGGGAATTCCTGGCGATCTGCAAGGCGATGCACGAGAGCGGGCTCTATCCCGACTTCATCGTGGTCGACGGCAATGAAGGCGGCACCGGCGCCGCGCCGCTCGAGTTCATGGACCATCTCGGCATGCCGATGCGCGAGGGCGTCAATTTCGTCCACAACGCGCTGGTCGGCATCGGCGCGCGCGATCGCATCAAGATCGGCGCCTCCGGCAAGATCGCGACCGCTTTCGACATGGCGCGCGCGATGGCGATCGGGGCCGATTGGTGCAATTCGGCGCGCGGCTTCATGTTCGCGCTCGGCTGCATCCAGTCCCTGAGCTGCCACACCGATCGCTGCCCGACCGGCGTGACTTCGCAGGACCCGATCCGCAACCGCGCGCTCTATGTGCCCGACAAGATCGACCGCGTGTACAACTACCACCACTCGACCCTGCACGCGCTGACCGAGCTGCTCGCCGCCGCCGGCCTCGAGCACACCAAGGAGCTGCGCCCGATCCACTTCTCGCAGCGCAGTTCGACCACCGAGGTCTCTTCCTTCGCGGAGCTCTATCCGACGCTGCGCCCCGGCGAACTGCTCGAAGGCACACCCCAGGACCGCCGCTTCCGCGACGCCTGGGCGATGGCGCGCGCGGATTCGTTCCAGCCGGCGGGGTAGAGGGGCGGCAAATCCGTAGCCCGGATGAAGCGCAGCGTAATCCGGGGCCACGCTCTGTGCGGATCGACCGATCCCGGATTACGCTTCGCTCCATCCGGGCTACGCTCGCTACGTACCAGCGGACGCGCCGAACCATTTGGTCAGCGCCTCGGTCAGCCCGGCCTGCGTTCGCTCGCCGACCCACGCCACATAGCCATCGGGCCGCACCAGTACCGCGGTCGGGGCCGAAACCGTGCCGCGCGCGGGAAGCTCCCATGCGCCGCGATACGCGGCATCGACCAGCTGAACCCGGTCGGTCCATCCCGTGATGGCGATGCTGCCGGGCGCGCCGAAATTCAGCAGCACCGGCCGCGCGCGGTGCAGCAGCGCGAAGACCTGCATCGGGCCGTCGGCGGTGACGAGATCGAGATCGGGCATGCGGCGTCCGAGCAGCGGATGGCCCTCGCCAAGATCGTAGTGAAGATCCAGGCCGGACATCATCGCGGCGAAGCATCTGCGCGGCTCGTCCATGCGCAGCAGGTCGGAGACGATCTCGTTCAGCGCCCTGGTGCGTGGATCGGTGCGGTTGAGCGCGACATGGGCCATGGTGTTGCGCAGCACGCGGGCCGCCACCGGATGCCGTTCGGCCTCGTAGGTGTCGAGCAGGTTGTCCGGCGCGATCTGCTTGACCACCTGGGCGAGCTTCCAGCCCAAATTCACCGCGTCCTGCACGCCGACATTGAGGCCTTGGCCGCCCATCGGCGGATGCACATGGGCGGCATCGCCGGCCAGCAGCGCGCGCTGTTTGCGGTAGGCCACGGCCTGCCGGGTCATGTCGGTGAAGCGCGAGATCCAGACCGGATTGTGGATGCCGAAATCGGTGCCGTAGGCGGCGACCAGCGCCTCGCTGACGTCGCGCAAGGTCGGCTCCCTGTCGGTGCCGAGTTGCCGCTCGGTCAGCACCAGCCGCACCCGCCCGCCATCTTCCGCCTTGCCGATCGCTGAGGTGCCGGTGTCGTGCTGGCGAAAACCCCATTCGGGCTCGCCCGACATCTCGGCCTCGGCGATCAGCCAGCTCATGGTCGGATCCCACCCGGCGAATTCGATGCCGGCCGCTTTGCGGACGAGGCTCCGGCCGCCATCGCAGCCGACGAGATATTGTGCCCGGAGCAATTGGCCATCCGACAGTTCGACGTCGACGCCGCCGTCGTCCTGCGCGAAGTCGGTCACCTCGCGCCCGCGATGGATCGGCACCGCGAGTTCGCCGACCCATTCGCCGAGAATGCGCTCGATATGGGTCTGGAACAGCCCCAGCGTGAAATTGCGCCGGGTCGGAAAGTCGGTGATCTCAAGCGGAACCAGATGCGAATGGAACAGCACCGCCGGATGGCGCGTTCCCAGCGCGACGAAGCGGTCGCCGATGCCGCGCTGATCGAGCACCTCGATGGTGCGCGCGTGCAGGCCGCCGGCCCGCGCGCCGATCAGGTCCTCCCTCGCGCGCCGCTCGACAATCGCAACATCTATTCCCGCCAGCGCCAACTCGCCCGCCAGCATCAGCCCGGTCGGACCTCCGCCGGCAATCACGACAGCATGTTCCCGCATCCCGCACTCCTCCGTTCGATTGGGCGCGCGTTCTACGGGATGACCCCGGGCTTGCGGCAAGCCCGGGGGGTCTACATATATCTGAGTGGGGAGAGGGCGTTTGCTTCTCGAACCAATTCAGAAGCTGTGCGCTGGCGATGCAAACTCGCTGTCGTCCCGGCGAAAGCCGGGACCCATAACCACAGGACCTTGTGGTTGGATTCGCTGTCGCCCCAGCTCGCTCTAACGACAATCAGCGGTGGTTATGGGTCCCGGGTCGCGCTTCGCTTGCCCGGGACGACGGGGCGTATCGCGCCTCAGAACTCGCCGTGGATGCGGCCGGAGAAGATGTGCACCGGGCCGCGGTCGGCGTTGTAGGCGGGGTTGGTGATGAACTGATAGTCCGCGGTCAGCGTCAGGTTCTTGTTCACCTGATAGGCGTAGTAGGTCTCGAAGATCCGCTCCGGGCTGTAGTTCAGCGCGCCGTCGCCGATCAGCAGGCCGAGGCCGCCGGCGGCGAGATAGTCGCGATGCGCTGATGACAGCCCGTTGACCGCGCCGCCGATGCCGATCGTGTCGTTCGCCCGTCCCCACCTGCTGCCCTTGATCGACAGGCCGCCCGAGATGCTGCGATCGACATCGGTGAACGACAGGATCTCGGTCCGGCCGTCGTTCCAGCTGAGGCGGCCGAACAGGCCGACATCGGTTGCGATCTGCTGCTCGCCGTTCAGATAGAAGCCGTATTTCAGATTGTCCTTGCGGATGCCGGCCATCACGTCGTTGATGTCGAGCCCCGGATTGGCGTCCTCGATCGCGAGCGCTTGGGCGTAATTGCCGGTGTTGCCGCGGTTGCCGAACACGCCGACGCGCAGCTTGCCGGGCTGGTCGAAGATCGAATAGCGGCCCTCGAACTCGACCACCGCGCCACCGGTGTTGAACACCAAGACGTCGCTGTTCGGTGCGTTCGGCACCTGGAACACGCCGGCGCGCACGGCCCAATCCTTGCGGTTGAGCTCGACCACCGCGCCGCGGGTATAGCCGGGCAGGTCGGCCGGGAAGTCGTAGGCCGCGGACGCCCACATCGCCCAGTTCATGAAATCGGCGCGCGGATCCTTGGCGTAGGAATTGCCGTCGAAGAAATCGCCGACCGCAAAGCGCCCGACCACGAGCGTGAGGCGATCGATGTCGCGCTTGCCGGCGATCTGGTTGGGACCGTCGGCGACGTCTTCCTGCTCGCCGCCAAAGCCGAAGGTCTGCTTGAAGTAGTAGCGCTGCGGCCGGATTTTCGGGAACGGCGCGCCGGCCTTCTGGGCTTCGCCGTTCGAGAAGCCGGCAAGGCCGAGCGTGCCGTTGAGGCCAAAGCCCTGCGCGGTTTCCGGGTTGAAGTAGAACTCGCCGCCTTCCCAGAGCCGCACGCCGAGAAACGCCGTCGTGGTCCAGGTCTGCTGCAACTGCCCCGCGCCGGGAAGGCTGTTGGTGCCGGCATAGGGCGAGCGGAAGGACGCGTAGGTCTGCGGCAGCAGCGTCGTCTGGCCGTGCACGCTCCAGTCGCTCGATTCGGGCAGCGCGGTGCGCGTCGGCGTCGCCGACCACGGCGAGTCGCCGAGCTGATAGTTGAGGCCGAATTTCAGCAGATGGATGCGCGGGTCGATGCTGACGCCGGGCATGCCGAAGTCATTGAGGCCGAGCGTGCGGCGCGACAGGTCGACATAGTCGTATTCGACCTTGGCGGTCCAATTGCCGCTCACCGCGAATTCGGCGCCGGCGCCGACGGTCCAGCCGGTCTGGTACTGGCCGGGCTCCGAGATCACCTCGCCCGCGGCGTCGTTGACCCGAACCTGGCTGTGGCCCCAGGCGAAGCCGCCGGTCACGTAAGGCATCCAGGTGCCGAAAGAGTAGCCGGCGCGGCCGCGCAGCGTGCCGACATAGTCGATCGACGAATTGAAGGGGCCGAGCACCCGCCGCGGCAGATCGGTCGGGCCGGTGAAGGTCGCATCCGCCTCGACGCCGAGCACGAAGCGGTTGGCGAATTCCTTGTTGTATCCGACCTGGAAGCCACCGATCCCGCCGGTGATGGTGGGCGGAAAGAACACGCCCTGTTCCAGGATCGGGTTGGTGCCGGGACCCAGCGTGCCATCGCCATAGCCGACATGGGCGCCGACGTAAAAGCCGGTCCAGCTGTAGACCGCCCTGGCGGCGGGAGATTTGAGGGCCAGATCGGCCGCGGTCGCCGGCGCGCCGAAGGTTGCCGCACCGAGCGCTGCGCCGGCGGCGATCTGGACCCGGAAGAGGCGGACGCAGGTCATGACGCGGCTTTCCGCGAACAAGTGGCGGTTTCGCCCGGCATCACTGCAGATTTGGCGGCCGCTTGCCACCCGAGATTTGAAATCATCGCCCGCCGTCCCCGGTCCGATCTGTGTCGTCCCATCCAAAGCCAGATCAGCACCTAGCATCCCCCGTTGCTTATTGCAAATAATTCGCAATAGCAACTGAGGCGCGCCCAATACCGCTCCGATTTGCACGCCACCGTGACAGTCACGTAACAGCGCGAAATCCCACGCCACATCGGCTGCGATCGACCACGTGTCTGTGGCAAATCGGTCGAGACCCGACCGTTCAATCGACGCCACCATTGCCATTGTCCTTTGTCCTGATGAATGCCGACTGCGATGTCCTGCCGAGCACGACCCTCGCGCCGGCCCGTTCGACACATCGCGCCATCGACAGCGCCGTCCGCAGCCCGGCGCCCGAGATCACACGCCTCTGATGGAGCGCGGCCGCGCCGCGCAGGATGGCGCTCGCCAGCCTGAACAGCATGAGCGCGCCCCATCGCCGGCTGCGACTGAGCCCAGTCACGCCCCCACCGTGGCAAGCTGCACGATCCGCAGCAGCACGAGCCCGGCGGCGACGACGAGATAGCCGCGCAGCACGATCATCCAGATCCGGCTCAGTGGGCTGAGCCGCGCCGGCGGCAGCCGGTCAAGCGGCGGCATCCGCCAGCTGTCGCGGTCGACCAGAGCGTTTTCGAGCGAAGTGGGTACCGGTTCGCGTGAAGAAAACGCGTCAAAACAGGAATCTGGAGCCCCGTTCCGATTCCATCGGAACGGAAAAGGCTCCAGCGGAGGCCTGCGCTTGAAGCGGAACGACGCGTTGCGGCGCGACGACATCTCGTAGAACTTGACAGCTGCGGTCACCAATAGTGCGAGCAGGCTGCCTCCGACGAGGATGCCGATGATCCAGGCCTCGCCGAGATCGGGGAACAGCACCGCCGCGGTCAGGATCACCGACAGCATCACCAGCCCCGCGACCACTGCGCCGGTGAACAGGTTGAGTTTGGTCGAATTGACCCAGGGCCCGAGGATGTGGCGGTCGTTGCACAGCAAGAGCAGGAACACGGTCGCGCTCGGCAGCAGCACGCCGGCCAGCGTCTGCACCGCGTTTGTGAGCAGCCCGAGCGGCGTGCCCGGCGTCAGCACCAGCACCGCCGCGAGCACGATCAGGCCGCAATAGACGCTGTAGAAGCCCTTCGCGTCCCAAGGCTTGCGGTGCAGCGAATGCTTGACCGCGAACACGTCGCCGATCGCATAAGCGGTCGCGAGGGAGACCGCCGCAGCGCCGATGATGCAGGCATCGAGCAGCGCAAGGGCGAACAGCACCGCCGGCAGCCGGCCGGCATATGTCTCGAGGCCCACGGCGGTCCCCAGCGCGTCGGTGTAATTGCCGAATTCGGCCTTTCCTGCGAACACCGCCGCGCAGAACGAGATCATCGCGACCGCGCCGACCACCACCAGCACGATGCCGATGCACAGATCCATCCGCTCATAGCGGATGAAACGCGGCGTGATCCGCTTGTCGACGATGTAGCTCTGCTGGAAGAACAATTGCCACGGCGCCACCGTGGTGCCGACGATGGCGACGATCAGCAGCATCACCTCGCTGAGCTTGGCGTCTTGCGGCATCTTCGGCACGAAGAAGTCCGCCGCGATCTGCCCGATCGGAGGATGCACCATCAAGATCACGGGCACCAGCAGCAGGCTGCCGGCGACCAGCACGATGCCGAAGCGTTCGAAGCGGCGGAAGTCGCCGGTCGAGACCGCCAGCATCACGATAACAGCCGAGGCCAACACGCCCCAGAACTGCGAGACGCCGAGGAAATGAAGCGCAAACGTGATGCCGATGAACTCGGTGACGATGGTCAGCGCGTTCAGCACCAGGAGGTCGATGACGCTGAAGGCGCCCCAGAACTTGCCGAAGCGCTCGAAGATCAGCCGCGCATGGCCGACCCCGGTGACCGCGCCGAGCCGCACCACCATCTCCTGGTTGACGTAGAGCACCGGGATCAGCAGCAGCAGCGTCCACAGCAGCGTGGTGCCGTAATTCTGTCCGGCCTGGGTATAGGTGCCGAACGCGCCGGCGTCGTTGTCGCCGACCATCACGATCAGGCCGGGGCCGACGATCGCCAGCAACGTCTTCAGCCGCGCCAGCAATGTCGCGCGCGGCGCGATGTCGTCGCGAGCGATGCTGCCGAGCGCGCCGCGGATGTCGCCGGCATGCGCGCTATCGAGAATGGCGGTTTGTGTGGTCTTGCTTTCGGTCATTTCGCGTCTCCTCGCCGCCTTTCGGCACGGCGGGAGGGACGCAGGCGTCGTCAGGCGCGCACGTCTCCGCTACCGTGAGCAGCGGCATTTCCAGATGTGATGCAGTTCAATAGTCCCGCTGCCGCGCCGCGATGGCGCGCAACGGGACGACTAGGTCCTTCGTCCATGTCGGCCTCCTGAACCAAGACGACTATTTCTGACCGAGCAGCGGGCGCCGCTTCACCTCGCCCCGCGTGCGGGGAGAGGTCGGATCGCATCGTCAGATGCGATCCGGGTGAGGGGGAGCCTCCGCGAACTCGGCTATCACCGTGTACGCGGAGACGGCCCCTCACCCCAACCCTCTCCCCGTAAGAACGGGGAGAGGGAGCAGCAGCACCGTCGTTATCAAGCCCACCCTCATCGTCGGCCTACGCGCACAGCCGCGGCTTTGCCGCGGCGTGGCGCGTGGCGGTTGCGCGCGGGCCGAAACGCCGGCCCGCGCGTCGATGCTGATCGAGATCGCCGCCGGTATCATCGACGATCCAACGGCATTCCAGGCGGCCGTCGATCAGGACCCAATGACATGCCGGGGTTGGACGCCGGCGGCGACCCGCCAGGCGGCGAAAGCCCGGCAGGTTGTCATTGCAATGAACGGCGGCCGGCGGCGGCATGCGCCGCGGCTCGACAACGCGCCGCGGGCTTGCTTGCCGGAATTTTGCGAGCTTTTCGAACATCGCTCACCTCCACTTCCGCTGGTCGCGGCAGGCCGGTGAGGAGCAGTGGTCAGCTTGGGCGCGACCACCCGTCCACGCAGGCGAGATCTGCGCGATCAGTCTTGCTGTGTTGCGGCGTCACCAGTCCCGGCATCGCCGGTCTACTGTCGCCTGAGTTGCTACTGCCCATGTGCCTCTGTGCTGGCTCGTGGATCGACTTGTCTCCGGGCTAGAGCCCCGGTGCGGAACGAACGTCCCGGTCATCGGGCACTACGCCCGCGACAATCGCCTGTCAAGCCGATTCCGCTATCCTCCGGGGAGGATCATGATTATCCTCCGGGGAGGATAGGAGAGCCAGATGTCCGACGACCATCCGCACGCTGCGATCGCCCGGCGCCTGAAGCGCGCCAACGGCCATCTCGACACCATCGTCGAGATGATCGAGCAGGGCCGGCCCTGTACGCAGATCGCCCAGCAATTGCAGGCGGTGGAGAGCGCGATCGAGAGCGCCAAGAAGGCGCTGATCCACGATCACATCGGTCACAGCCTGGAGGAGACGCTGAAGGCGTCAGGGCCGAAGGGCCGCGCCGTGCTGCGCGATTTCCGGCTGGTCGCGAAGTATCTGTGATTGCCGCGTTCAAGAATTGACCCGCCCGGGGGGATCACCGGACGGGTCGGTTGCGACACGGGGTGGATGAGGACCCGTGCCGAACGCAGGATCCGCAGTCCTAAAGAACCAGTCGATCAGTAGCAGGAGCGCACGCGGCCGATGTAGTTGCCGTAGGCGTCGAACTGGCGCACCCAGCCGCAGCGCCGATAGCCGCCGCCGTAGTAATAGCCGTCGCTGGCCGCGATCGCACTGCCGACAACGGCGGCGCCGACGAGGCCCGCGCCAACGCCCCAGCCCCAGCCATAGGGCTTCGCTTCAGCCTGCGACGTCGTGGACGCGATGGTGCCGGTCACGGCGAGCGCGGTGAGGGCGAGGGCGGCGAGCTTGGTCTTGATCGACATGGAATACTCCATCCTGTGTGGGCGGCGCCGGTGTGGTCCGCATGCCCGTTGGACGGAGGCTGTCCGGTTCCGGTTCGAAGATCGGGGCGGAAATATGGTTTCGCGAATTGTTTCGTCGCGTCTGCCGCGGGGCCATCATATGCGGGAATCTGGTGGGCGGTGCTCCTGCGGCCCATCCTTCGAGACGCCCGCCTTTGGCGGGCTCCTCAGGATGAGGTCTTTTTTCGCGGCAAAATCCTGGACCCTCATGGTGAGGAGCGCCGCTCGCGGCGCGTCTCGAACCACGAGGCCGGGCGCGTGCGGCCGCGCGAAGCAATGCCGGGTCAGCTGCCGCGAAATACGCTGGGATCGAACCTGTCGACGTCGGCGAGCAGCTCGCAGAACGCGCGCGCGCCGTGCTCGATCAGCTTCTCGCCCTTCTCGGCCGAGGCCTTGGTCGCATCGCCGATCGCGCCGCTCGGATTGAGGTCCTGCGCCTGCCAGGCGAACGGCGCCGGCCGCTGCGTCGACAGAAAGCGATGATCCTTCTCGATCTGCACGCTGGCCGGCTTGAAGTCCGCGATCGCTTCCTTGCGCACGGCGTGCGGATATTTCGCCAGCATGATCGAGGTCTCGACCGCGCCGCCATGGATGCCGTGGCGCAATTCGCCGGCGTCGAACAGCCCGTCGGGCGCGCCGAAGCGCGACCAGCTCGTGGTCACCACCAGCATCTGATGGTGCGCGCGCAGATCCTGCGCCACCAGCTGCATCGCGGCGGAATTGCCGCCATGGCTGGTCACGATCACGAGCTTCCTGACGCCTGCGCGCGCCACGCTCTCGCCGAGCGCCATCCAGCTCTTCAGCGCCACGTTGGTGGGCAAGGTCAAGGTACCCGGAAAATCGATGTGCTCGGTTGAGATGCCGACCGGCTGCAACGGCAGGAACGTGGCGGGAGTGGTCGTCGGCAGCAACTCTCGCACCCGCGAAAGATAGGCCTCGCCGATCATGACGTCGGTTCCGAGCGGCAGATGCGGCCCGTGCTGCTCGGTCGCGGCCAGCGGCAGCACCGCAATCCAGCGCGCGGCCGTATCCCTGGCGATATCGGGCCAGTGGATGGCGGTCCAGTCGCGGGGCGGAAGCTGAGAAGTCATCAAGCCGGTCGTTTCAATACAAGCGTTTCACGGGATGGATTTGCAGGCTAGTTTGTTTAACATCATAACGGGTTCGCGTCTCCGGGCGCGGTCCACGTCTTCCCGCCTTCCATCATGGGCCATAATGATCGACGGAGTCCAACCATGATCCCGGCCTTTTTGCTGCGAGCGTTAACCACAAGCCTTCTGACCGCCGCGCTTTGCGTTGCCGCGGCGCTCGCCCCGGCGCGGGCGCAGACTCTCGACAAGGTCTCGTTCGGCACCAATTGGGTCGCCGAGGGCGAGCATGGCGGGTTCTTCCAGGCGCTCGCCGACGGCACCTACAAGAAATACGGCCTCGACGTCACCATCGTGCCCGGCGGTCCCAACGAGAATAACCGCATGCTGCTGATCGCGGGCAAGCTCGACTTCTTCATGAGCGCGAACTCGCTGCAGACTTTCGACGCCGTCACCAACAACGTGCCGCTGGTCGCCGTTGCCGCCATGTTCCAGAAGGACCCCCAGGTCTTCCTCACCCATCCCGAGGTCAAGGCCACAAAGATCGAGGATCTGAAGCCGCTCACGCTTTTGATCTCGAAGGAGGGCATCACCAGCTACTTCCAGTGGCTGAAGTCCGAATATGGTTTCGACGAGAACAAGGTGAAGCCCTACACCTTCAACCCCCAGCCCTTCATCGTGAACAAGCAGACCGCGATGCAGGGCTACGTCACCTCGGAGCCCTTCGCGGTCGAGAAAGCCGCCGGCTTCAAGCCGAACGTGCTGCTGCTCGCCGATTACGGCTTCAACTCCTACTCGACGCTGATCGAGACCCGCCGCGACCTGGTCGACAAGAAGCCTGACCTGGTGCAGCGCTTCGTCGACGCCTCGATTGTCGGCTGGTACCACTACGTCTACGGCGACAACTCGGCCGGCAATGCGATGATCAAGAAGCTCAATCCCGACATGAACGACGAGCTGCTCGCCTATTGCGTCGCCAAGATGCGCGAGCATGGCATCGTCGATTCCGGCGATTCCATCAAGAACGGCATCGGCGCCATGACCGATGAGCGGATGGCGAGCTTCTTCGACAAGATGGTGCGCGCCGGCGTGGTCAAGAGCGCCATCGACTATCGCCAGGGCTACACGCTGCGCTTCGTCAACAAGGCGGTCGGCGCCGAGCTCAGGCCGAAGAACTGACCATGATCCGATCTGTTTCAGCATCGGCAGTCGACCTCTCCGTTGATAGGAGAAAGCACGCATGGCGTCCGTGAAGCTCGCCCGCGGGCTTCCTTCGCCTCTTCCGCTTGCGGGGGAGGCCGGCGCGCGCGTAGCGCGGGCCGGGTGGGGGCTCTCTCCCCGATACGACTCGCGGAGAGAGCCCCCACCCCAGCCCTCCCCCGCAAGCGGGAGAGGGAGCCGACCGCCGCTGCCTCCCGAGTCTCCTATGCGATCGTCACGTTGTTCGCCGCGTAGAGAGGTGTCTTTCTCAGCTCGGCTGCGCTCACCGCTATTCCGCCGTCGATGGTAGAGAGCGCCGTGCTGGAAACCGATGCCAGTAACCTCGCCGTGCGCCTGCGCGGCGTCAGCAAGACCTATGACAGCGGCGTGAGGGCGCTCGGGCCGCTCGACCTCGATGTGAGGCGAGGAGAGTTCGTCTCGCTGCTCGGGCCCTCCGGTTGCGGCAAATCCACCGCGCTGCGGCTGATTGCAGGTCTCGCCACGCCAAGCGCCGGCACGGTCGAGGTCTCGCATCATGGCGCGGAGCAGCGCGGCAGCCACCGCATCGGCTTCGTGTTTCAGGAGCCGACCCTGATGCCGTGGGCCACGGTGCGCGACAATGTCCGCCTGCCGCTGAAGCTCGCCCGTGCGCCCGCGACGGACGCCGATGCGCGCGTCGATGCGGCGCTGGATCAGGTCGGGCTCGCGGAATTCGCGAGGGCCTATCCGCGCGAACTGTCCGGCGGCATGAAGATGCGGGTGTCGCTGGCGCGCGCGCTGGTCACCGATCCGGATGTCCTCTTGATGGACGAGCCGTTCGCGGCTCTCGACGAGATCACGCGATTTCGCCTCAACAACGACCTGCTGTCGCTGTGGCGCAGCCTGCACAAGACCGTCATCTTCGTGACGCACTCCGTGTTCGAGTCGGTCTATCTTTCGGAGCGCGTGATCGTGATGACCGCGCGCCCGGGCCGGATCGGCGCCGAGTTTCGCATCAACTCGCCGGAGCCGCGCGGCGAGGAGTTCCGCACCTCGGCCGAATATGCCGCGTTCTGCCGCGAGGTCTCCAGCGCGCTGGCGCCATCCTATGCAGGGCAGGCGGGCGCATGAAATCTCCGCAGGACCTCGTCCGTTTTCTGCTGCCGCTTGCGGTGTTCGCCGCTGGCCTCGTGCTCTGGGAAGCCATCGTCCGCGGCTATGGCATCCAACCTTACGTGCTGCCGAGTCCGCTGTTGGTGCTGAAGACGCTGGTCGCGGACTGGCCGGTGCTGTCGCAATCGCTCGGCGTCACGCTGCTGACCACGCTCGAAGGCTTCGTTGCCGCCGCAATCGGCGGCGTCGTGCTGGCGCTATTGTTCAACCAGTCGAAATGGCTGGAATATTCGCTGTTCCCCTACGCCGTGGTGCTGCAGGTCACGCCCGTGATCGCGATCGCGCCGCTGCTCCTGATCTATCTGCAGCAGCAGACCGCGGTGATCGTCTGCGCCTGGATCGTGGCGTTCTTTCCGGTGCTGTCGAACACGACGCTCGGCCTCAACTCGGTCGATCGCAACCTCGCCGGATTGTTTCAACTTTATGGCGCTTCACAGCTGCAGACGCTGCTGTTCCTCAAGCTGCCCGCGGCGCTGCCCTATATCCTCGGCGGCCTGCGCATCGCCGGCGGGCTGTCGCTGATCGGCGCCGTGGTCGCGGAGATCGCGGCGGGCAGCGCCGGCGCCGGCTCGGGCCTCGCCTTCCGGATCGCTGAATCAGGCTACCGGCTGAATATTCCCCGCATGTTCGCAGCACTTCTGCTGCTATCGCTGGCCGGGATTGTCATCTATGGGTTGCTGGCGCTAGTTTCGCACCTGTTGTTGCGGCGTTGGCACGAAAGCGCGTTAGGAAAGGACAGTTGATGGCCCCGATTTCTTCCGAAAAGATCGATCTGTTGATCTATGGACCGATCCGGCCAATCCTCGAAAACGGCTTTCCCGATCAATACGTGCTGCACCGCGCCGAGAGCCGCGGCGACCTCGAGCGGCTGACGCCCGAGACGATGGCCAAGATCCGCGGCATCGCCGTCACCTATCACACGATGGCGACCGACAAGACCGCGCTGGCGCTGTTTCCCAAGCTGGAAATCATCGGCAGCTTCGGCGTCGGCTACGACCACGTCGATTCCGCCTATGCGCGCGATCACAATATCGTGGTCACCAATACGCCCGACGTGCTGACCGAGGAGGTCGCCGACGTCGCGATGGGCTTGTTGATCGCGACGTTGCGCGAATTCGTCAAGGCCGACCGCTATGTGCGCTCCGGGCTCTGGCAGACCCAGAATTATCCGCTCAGCGTCGGCTCGCTGCGCGACCGCAAGATCGGCATCGTCGGCATGGGCCGGATCGGTCAGGCGATCGGGCGCCGTCTTGAAGCCTCGCGGGTGCCGGTGTCCTATCACTCGCGCAATCCGTCCAAGGACGTCTCCTACAAGCACTATCCGGATCTGATCGAGATGGCGAAGGCGGTCGATACTTTGGTCGTCATCGTGCCGGGCGGCGCCTCGACGGCGAAGATGATCAATGCCGACGTCTTGAAGGCGCTCGGCCCGCGCGGCGTGCTGATCAATGTCGCGCGCGGCTCGGTGGTCGACGAGCCGGCGCTGGTCGCTGCGCTGAAGTCAGGCACCATCCTGGCCGCCGGTCTCGACGTGTTCGCGGCCGAGCCGAACGTGCCGGACGAATTGAAGGCGATGCAGAATGTCGTGCTGCTGCCGCATATCGGTTCGGCCTCGGTGGTCACGCGCAACGCGATGGACCAGCTCGTGGTCGACAACATCAAGAACTGGTTTGCCGGCAAGCCGCCGCTGACACCGGTTGCCGAAACGCCGGTCAAGGATCGCTGATGTCGTTGTCCCGCTTCAATGCCGTGCTGTGTCTGCTGCTGGCCGCGTGCGGTCCGGCAGCCGCGCAGGACGTCACGACGTTGAAGAGGGACATGATCGGGCAGTGGGAGCTCGCCACCACCGAGCGCAGCAAGACCTGCGTCGTGACGCTGAAGGGCGATACGGCGCAGCAAGGCTTCAAGCTCGAGCTCGAGCCCGCTTGCGCCGCCGCGCTGCCCTTCACCAAGGACATCACCGGCTGGAGCATCAGGGGCCTCGGCGACATCGTGCGGCTGCAGAACGCGGCCGGCGAGGCCGTGATCGATTTCACCGAGGTCGAGACCGGCATCTTCGAAGGCATGCGCACCAACGAGGGCGTCTATATCCTGCAAAACCTTGCCGCGGCGCGCTCGCTCGCCAAGTCGATGGACCAGATGATCGGCGACTGGTCGATGGTGCGCGGCAACGGCCAGGCGATCTGCACGTTGGTGCTGACCAACACCGACGCCGGCAACGACAATTTCCAGGTGTTCCTGAAAGGCAAATGCGATCCGGCGGTCGCTTCCTTCAACCCGACCATGTGGCGGCTCGACCACGGCCAGATGATCCTGATGTCGGCCAAGGGCGAGACCTGGCAGTTCGAGGCCGACGACAACGCCCAGTGGCGCCGCGTCCCCGACAGCGCCGACCCGCTGATCATGCTGCGGGAGCAGTAGGTCGGGTGCTGGCTTCGTGGCCCGCATGAGCGCAAGCGATATGCGGGTGTCTCGCGCGGCTCCCGGGTATCGCTTCGCTCACCCGGGCGACGGGACTGCCACAAGCTCCGTGTCGTCCCTGCCTAGTGCGCAATTGCGCACGGGAGCAGGCACCCATAGCCACGGTGCCGGTTGGTTTTGCGCGGCTGTGGCCACGGCTCGCTTCAGCAACTCAACCCAGTGGTTATGGGTCCCTGCTTTCGCAGGGACGACGATGGGGCCGGTATGATCTGCTTTTGCCCGAAAAAATAATTCACGCCCCCTGTCGATTCACCCCCTCCCGGATCGTCGTTCCCCATAGCGAGCCGGTCTTGCGGCGATCATCGCCGCGTCTCGCCCAACAGGAGTTTTCCGATGCGCTTCATGTATATCGTCACCTCGCCCCAGCCCCCGGGCCCGCCGACCCCGGCGCTGATGGAGGCGATGGGCAGGCTTGCCGAGCGGGAAATCAAGGCGGGCCGCATGATCGACACCGGCGGGCTGCTGCCGGTCGCGATGGGCGCCCAGGTCCGCATCACCGACGGCAAACTCAACGTCGTCGACGGGCCCTTCGTCGAGACCAAGGAGATGATCGGCGGCTACGCGATCTTCGAGCTCCGCAACAAGGAGGAGGCGGTCGCCGCCGCGGTGGAGTTCATGCAGCTGCACAAGGAGCACATGCCGGGCTGGGAGGGCACCTGCGAGGTTCGCCCCTTCGCCGGCCTTGCCGGCCAGTGCGGCGCGTAAAAGGAGCAGCACGATGCGCTTCATGTATGTCCTCGTGGCCGAGAAGCCGATGCTGCCGAATCCGCCGTTGCGCGAGGCAATCGGCAAGCTCGCCGAACGCGAGATCGCAGCCGGCCGGATGCTCGACACCGGCGCGCTGTTGCCGCGCACCGCGGGCGCGGAGGTGAAGATCAAGGATCGCAAGCTCACCGTCACCGACGGCCCCTTCATGGAGGCCAAGGAGGTGGTCGGCGGCTACGCCGTGTTCGAGCTGAAGGACAAGGAGGAGGCCGTGGCGCGCGCGGTCGAGTTCATGCAGCTTCATCTTGACCACATGCCGGACTGGGAATTGTCATGCGAGGTTCGCCCCTTCATGGAGTGTTGACGGTCGCGCTGACCGCATGCCGGAGGCCAGCGTGACGGAGGACGACGTCAAGCGCACCATCCTCGGTGTGTGGCGCATCGAGCAGCCGCGGCTGATCACCAGCCTGTCGCGGATGCTGCGCGATGTGCCGCTCGCCGAGGACCTGACCCAGGAGGCGCTGGTCGCCGCGCTCGAGCACTGGCCGCTCAGTGGCGTGCCGGAAAAGCCCGGCGCCTGGCTGATGGCAACCGCCAAGCGGCGCGCGCTCGATCAGATCAGGCGCAACCGCATGCTGACCGAAAAGCACGGCATGCTTGCGCATGATCTGGCGCGGGAGCAGGACACCATGCCCGATTTCGATGCCGCGCTCGACGACGATATCGGTGACGAATTGCTGCGGTTGATCTTCACCGCCTGCCATCCGCGCCTGTCGCGGGAGGCGCGCGCCGCGCTGGCGCTTCGGATGATCTGCGGCCTCACCACCGAGGAGATCGCACGCGCCTTCCTGCAGGCGGAGGCGACCATCGCCCAGCGCATCGTGCGCGCCAAGCGCACGCTGTCGGAGTCGGGGCTTGCCTACGAGACGCCGCGCGGCGAGGAGCTGTCGCAGCGGCTCGCCTCCGTGCTCGAGGTCGTCTATCTCATCTTCAACGAGGGCTATACCGCGGCAAGCGGCGACGAATGGCTGCGGCCGCAGCTCTGCAACGAGGCGCTGCGCATGGGCCGCGTGCTGACCTCGATCGCACCATCGGAGCCGGAGGCGCATGGCCTGCTGGCGCTGATGGAGTTCAATGCCTCGCGGATGGCGGCGCGCACCGATGCGTCCGGCGAACCGATCCTGCTGATGGACCAGAACCGCGCGCGGTGGGATCGCCTGCAGATCCGCCGCGGGCAGCTCGCGTTGGCGCGCGCCCGCGAGCTCGGCGGCGCCGGCGGCTTCTATGCGTTGCAGGCCGCGATCGCCGCCTGCCACGCCGAGGCCGGCACGCCTGACGCGACCGACTGGCGCCGCATCGCCGCGCTGTACGGCGACCTCGCCGCGCTCCTGGATTCTCCCGTTATCGAGCTCAACCGCGCGGTTGCGATCGGCATGGCCGAGGGGCCGCTTGCCGCGCTCGCGATCGTCGACGGCCTCGCGGATGAGCCGGCGCTGCAATCCTATCATCTGCTGCCGAGCGTGCGCGGCGATCTGCTGCATAAGCTGAGCCGTTTCGCGGAGGCGCATGCCGCGTTCGAGGCCGCCGCCGCGCTGGCCGGCAATTCGCGCGAGCGTGAGTTCCTCAAACGCCGCGCCGCGATCGCCGCGCGTGCCGCGCAGGATCATGCCTGCCGCTGACGGCTCCGCGATTTCGACGGAACGAAACCACGTAGCCCGTATGAGCGAAGCGACATGCGGGTCTTTGCCACGAGCGACCCCGGGTGTCGCTCCGCTCACCCGGGCTACAAGGTTGCTGCGGGTCGTCGTGTCCGCGATTTCGACTCAAACCTCTGGCATGTTCGGGCACGATGGAGCGGAATGGGAACTGTCACCATGACGAAGCCATCCGTGCTGGCGATCGGCCTCGACCCGACCTTCGTCGATCTGTCCGTCATGCCGCAGTTCACGCCCGAACTGGTGCGCAGCTATCTCGACGCGCAGATCGAGGGCCTGCGGACGCTTGGCTACGACGTCGAGAGCTGCCTGATCGACCTCGGCGATACGGCGGAAGCCGTGACGGCGGCGGCCCTCAACGCGCGCCGCTACGACTGCGTCGTGATCGGTGCCGGGCTGCGCGAGCCGCCGGAGCGGCTCTTGCTGTTCGAGACGATCCTCAATCGGGTGCACCGGCTCGCCCCCGATGCCGCCATCTGCTTCAACACCAGGCCGGCCGATACGGCCGCGGCCGTGCAACGCTGGGTCAAGCCTTAGGACGCAAGATGAGCGTCGCCTCGAGCCGGCGGATCGGGCCCGGCGCGCTGCCCGCCGCCCAAGGCGGACACTCGGGCCGGGTCCGGCCCGATGCCGGCATTGGCCGGGGGCCCGGCGCGAAGGCCCGGCGGTTGTTGCCGGCGGCAACCTATGACACCATTCAGAGTCCGATTTGTTTTAGACTTTGGAAGCCTATGCCGCGCCGCAAATTTGACTGGGAAAAGCTGACGGACGAGCAGTTGCTCGCGCAACCGCTGAGCCGTCTGAGGGTTGCCGTCGAGGGCACCTGGCTCGCCGATTGTGTGAATACGCTCTATGAAGAGCTCGAGGAGCGCGGCGTCCGGTTGCGGCCGCACACATGGATCTCGAGCGAATGGTTCAGCCCGGCAGACGTGCCCGGCATCGCGATCCCGTTCTACCTCGCCCATCCCCGCCTGATGAAGCTCGAGAAGAAGATGATGCTCGACGTCGAGGGCGCCTCGTGGTCCGAGTGCATGGCCATTCTCCGCCACGAGGCGGGGCACGCCGTGCAGCACGGCTACCAGCTGCAGCGCCGCCGGCGCTGGCAGCAGCTGTTCGGCCCGTCGTCGCAGCACTACCCGCGTTACTATCGACCCAATCCGGCCAGCCGCAATTATGTGCAGCATCTTCGGCTCTGGTACGCACAGAGCCATCCGGACGAGGACTTCGCCGAGACCTTCGCGGTGTGGCTGCGGCCGCGCTCGAACTGGCGGACGCGCTATGCCGGCTGGCCCGCGCTGAAGAAGCTCGAATATGTCGACGAGCTGATGGGCGAGATCGCCGGCAAGCGGCCGCTGCTCGCGACGCGCGAACGGGTCGATCCGCTGCATACGCTCAAGCAAACGCTCGCCGAGCACTACAGGAAGAAGCAGGCATTCTACGCCTTCACGCCGCCGAAGACCTACGACCGCGATCTCTCCAAGCTGTTCTCCGCCGATCCGCGGCATTATCGGCGTCCGCCCGCCGCGGCCTTCATCAGGCGGCACCGCGCCCAGATCAGGCAGCTGGTGGCGCGGTGGACGGGCGAGAACCAGCTGACGCTGGATGCCGTGCTCGACGACATGATCTCGCGCTGCCGCGAGCTCAATCTGCGTGCCGTCGGCCCCGAGCAGAAGCTCGTGACGAACTTCACCATTCTGCTGACCGCCAAGACCATGCACGCGCTGTTCGGCCCGTCGCGCCGGAAATGGATCGCGCTATGAAACAGCTTCGCATTCTGGTGCTGATGCACCCGGACTGTGTGCCGCCCGACTCCAGCGATGGATACAGCGCACGGGAGATCAACGAGTGGAAGACCGAATACGACGTCGTGAGCACCCTGCGCGCGGCCGGCCATGAGGTTCGTCCGCTCGGCGTGCAGGAGGAAATCAAGCCGGTGCGCGACGAGATCGAGGGCTTCAAGCCGCACGTCGTGTTCACGCTGCTGGAGGAGTTCCACTATGACGTCGTGTACGACCAGCACATCGCGAGCTATCTCGAGCTGATGAAGATCGCCTATACCGGGTGCAATCCGCGCGGCCTGATCCTGGCGCGCGGCAAGGATCTGTCCAAGACGCTGGTGCACCATCGCCGGATCCCGGTGCCGGCCTTCGCCGTGTTTCCGATGCGCCGCAAGGTCAAGCGGCCGCCGCGTCTCGAGCTGCCGCTGATCGTCAAGAGCCTGAGCAGCGATGGATCGCTGGGTATCTCGCAGGCGTCGATCGTCGATACCGACGAGAAGCTCGCCGAGCGCGTCGCGTTCATCCATGAGCGGATCGGAACGGCCGCCATCGCCGAGCAGTTCATCGAGGGACGCGAGCTCTATGTCGGCGTGCTCGGCAACAACCGGCTGCGGGTGCTGCCGGTGTGGGAATTGAAGTTCGGCAGCATGGGCGGCCCTGCTGCGCGCCAGATCGCCACCGAAAAGGTCAAGCACGATACCAGCTATCAGGAGCGGGTGGGGATTGTCGACGGCCCGGCCGAGGACCTCACGCCGGAGCTATCCGCCCATATTCAACGGCTGGCGAAGCGCATCTACCGGACCTTGGGGCTCGACGGTTATGCGCGCATCGACTTTCGCCTGTCCACCAATGGCGTTCCGTATTTCATCGAAGCCAATCCCAATCCCGAAATCGCCAAGAGCCAGGAGTTCGCGACGGCCGCCGGGCATGACGGGCTCAACTATCCGGATCTGCTGCAGCGCATCGTGACGCTCGGAATAAGCCGCGCCAAGGCCGGCGCATCGCTGGGCTGACTCGAGGCCGCTAAAGGCTGCGCTGCGTCGGATGGCGTCGCGCATCTTTGGGGATGAACATCGCAAACGTTTCCCTAACGCGCGCGGCCGGCGTCACGTTGCCGGCGATCGCGGAAACAGGGAGTGCCGTGGGACGAAACGCGTCCGGTTCCGGCCAGCGCCGTGCAAGGACCTCGTTTACCGAAACCGGCATGGCGAGCCCATCACTGCGGCAGCTGTCGTAGACGTACAAACCGGCAAGAAGAATCGATACGACAACAAGGATCGTCCTGGAAATCGGCATTGTGCTTGCGCCTTCTTGATTGAGGCGGACAATGCGTGGTGACGGTGAACCGCGCGTTTAGCGCTCCGGTCGATCGGCCGATACGGTTCCTAACTCATGAACAGAGGCTTGCGTAAACGGCTCGCTTACCAATGCCTTCAAGGTTGCGGCAACCAGCTTTCCTCACCGGCGGGAAAGAAGTCTCTGGCATTGAGAGACCAACAACAAGACTGAGGAGGCACCATGTTCGTCGCCATTCGAGTCATGATCCTGATCGCCAGTGCATACGCCGGCTCGGCCGTTGCAGAGATGCAGTTTGCGCCGCTGCCGAGCCTTGCGGCGTCGTCCGCGCCGTAGCGCCGGCAAAGCGAGGCGGCGCGCATCACGCCGGATTAGGCGCCACCGCGCCGACCCCGATTGCGCGGGCTGCGTTTTCCGTCATCCTCGTCGCCGTCAAGCGCAGGAAATACAGCGATAGTCCCGGGTTGCGCTCGCACAGCTTCCTCAGCGCGCCGTCACTGATCCAGAGCAGATCCACATCGGTCGCAGCGAGCGCCGTTTGCGTGCGGCGGCGCTCGAGCGAAAACAGCCCGATCTCGCCGAACAGTTCGCCCGCCGATACCCCGCGATCGATCTCGGGAAACCTGACCTCGCCGGACACGACCATGTACAGCAGGTCGGCGTCGTCGCCCTTCCGGAAGATCGTTTCTCCCGCCTTGAGATGCTTCGGCTGCATGAACGGCTGCAGCCAGTTCGGAGAAAGGTCCGTCGCTGCAGCACGCTTCGCTTTCCGAAGCAGCCGAACCATCTGGAACAGCAACACCACGTTCAGCGGCAGCAGAATGATATGCAGGATAAGCACCGGGTAGATCCCGTCGCCCAATCCATAGCTGATGAACGCCAGATTGCTGAATATCGCGACAGCGCGCAGGCTCAACATCGTACTCATGCAGAACGTCAGCAACACAAGCGCCGACGCCAGATAACCCAAACCATCGATCAACGTCATGACAACGCCCACTGGAAAATGAATTGCAAGCAACCGATCTCAAAACGACCGGCAACATACACCAGTGCGCTCAGTTTCCTGAGCGGAAATGTGGCTGGCCCGCATTTGCGGCGGTGCACGCGTCGTGACGCGGCCTCAGCTCGACGAACGTGCGCGCGAGGCGACGTGAACGGCCTGGCCCTTCGCCGGTTTTGCCCTGGCGGCGACAACGGTCCGGCGCGCCTTGCCGAGCCGGGCCGCGCCCGACGAGCTCTTCCCGAGCACGAGCGCGAGCCGCTTGCGCGCGCGGCCGGCGACCGACCTTGCCGCCTCTCGCGCGGCCTCGGCCTTGCGGATGATCGTCGTCACCGCGGACGCCGGCGACGCCGCGACGAAGGCGACATCCTTCGCCTTTGAAAGGCCGCCTATGCCTTCGCACGGCGCTTCGCTCGGCAAGTCGATGCGGATGGCGAGCGTGTCGGCATGCTCGATCCAGTCCTCCGCCTTGGTGCCGGTGATGACCCGGACATAGTCGCGGGTCTCGCGCGGCAGCTCGTTCTGCTTGGCGAGCCATTTCTGGACGCGGCCGCTGCCGGCATTGTAGGCGGCCGCTGCCAAACCGAGATTGCCGAAATCGTCGCGCAGCTTGCGCAGCAGTCTTGCCGATGCGGGCAACGCCTTCAGCGGATCGAAGGGATCGTCGAGCCCGACTTCGGCCGCCGTCTCCGGCATGAACTGCGCAACGCCCTGCGCACCGGCATGGCTGATCTCGTTCGAGCGAAAGCGGCTCTCCTGCCAGATCAGGCGCGCAAAGAACGCGACCGGGATTTCGCTCGCCTGCGCCGCGTCCTTCAGGCCGTGGCAGAATTTGTCGATCGTGGACAGCTGCGGCTCGGCCGCGGCATCGCTCGGCTGCGCCGCAGGCGCGGGCGTCTTGTCCGCGTCCGTCGCAGCGGGTGCCTCGCTGGCATCAGCGCTTTCGATAAAGCGTGCGGCAAACGGAACGGCGTCGGATGTCGCGTCGCGCGAGAATGTCGGGGCTTGGGTTGAGACATTGATCGAGCCGGGCGAACGATCGAAGTCGAGCATCAAGACAAGAAACGCGGCAAGCGCCGCGATGACGAATCGCATTTGCTTCCAGAGACCTGAATTGTGATGTGGGTTGCGCGCAAATGCACTTCGGATCGCGACTTTTTGGCGAGTCGATTGCGGCGAAGCCGCGATATCAGCTGTTCCGCCGCGGAACTTCGCTGCTATTCGCATTGGAACTTCGACGCTTTCCGTAGCTTTACGGAAGATGGCCACGTTGGGATACGCGATGTTCCGACCATTTTCCGTTGCGCGTTTTGCTCTTGTCCTTTTGCTCGTGTCGGCCGCGCCGGCGGTGGCCGCGGGTCTTGATGCCGCCGCGATCAACGACGAGGCGGCGCCGCCGGCAAAATTGCCGGACCGTCGTCAGCTCAGCGCCTTCATTGCCAGGCTCGAGATCCTGCTCGACCGCGCGCATTTTTCTCCCGGCGAGATCGACGGCAAGCTTGGCGACAACGCGCAGAAGGCGCTCAGGGCGTTTGCCGAGGCGAATGGATTGTCCTTCGACAAGGCGGTGACGCCGGAGCTCTGGAGCAGCCTCGCCGCCGCCAGCGACGGGCCTGCGATCGTCAGCTACACGATCGTCGATGCCGACGTGAGGGGGCCGTTCGTGAAGAGGATCCCCGCGAAGATGGAGAGCATGAAGAGCCTGCCGGCGCTGGGCTACACCAGTCCGCGCGAAGCGCTCGCGGAAAAATTCCACATGAGCGAGGCGCTGCTTCAGGCGCTCAATCCGGGACGGAAGTTCGACAAGGCCGGCGAGACCATTGCGGTTGCGAACGTCGTCGACGCCGCAAAGCCGCCGCCGATCTCGCGCGTCGAGGTCGACAAGACGCGGCAGACGCTCAGCACGTTCGATGCAGCAGGCAAGCTGCTCGGCTTCTATCCTGCGACGGTCGGCAGCGCGGATAAGCCGACGCCGAGCGGAACGCTGAAGGTGACGGCGATCAACAAGAACCCGACCTATCGCTACAATCCAAAATACGCGTTCAAGGGCGTCAGATCGAAGACGCCGTTCACGGTCAGGCCCGGTCCGAACAACCCGGTCGGTGTGGTCTGGATCAACCTCTCGGGAGAAGGCTATGGCATTCACGGCACCCCCGATCCCGGCAAGGTCTCCAAGGCGGAGTCCCACGGCTGCGTCCGGCTCACCAACTGGGACGCGCAGCGCGTCGCGGCCGGTGTCGCGAAGGGAACGCCGGTTGCGTTCGTCGACAGCGCGACAAGCGCAGCAACGGCGACGCGCTGAGCTTGACGCGACATCGTTCACACATCAGCAACCGACAGAAATGTCGGCGCGCTCGGCCTCGGGCCGGGCGCCCGCGCGCTCGAGAGATGATGCGCAGCCCGCGGAGCAAAGCGGCTCCGCTTTCCGAGCCTAGCGCGGGATTCGCTGGTATGCCAATGTCGCGTCGTGCCAAACCCGCAGGAGGTCAGCATGCGAACGATCATAACAAACATAGTGGGAGCACTCTGCGCCATCGCGATGGTCGCGAGCGCACACGCAGCGGTCAAGGAAGAGCCGGTCACCTACAGCGACGGCGAGACCACGATGAAGGGCTTCGTCGTCTATGACGACGCGACCCAGGCCAAGCGGCCCGGCATCGTCATGGTGCATGAATGGTGGGGCATCACCCCGCATATCCATAACGAGGCGCGGAAGTTCGCGGAGCAGGGCTACGTGGCCTTTATCGCGGATATGTACGGCGACGCCAAGACTGCCGACAACCCGAAGGATGCCGGCGCGCTCTCGGGCTCGGTGATGAAGAACCCGAAGGTAATGGAGCAGCGCTTCAACGCCGCACGCGAGCAACTCGCCAAGCAGGCCTCGGTCAATCCGCAGCGGATCGGCGCCGTCGGTTACTGCTTCGGCGGCGCGGTGGTGCTGAACATGGCGCGCACTGGCGCCGATCTCGCCGCCGTCGCGGGCTTCCACGCCTCGCTCGGTCTCAACACCCCCGCACCGGCGCCGGGCACCGTCAAGGCGAAGATCCTGATCCTGAACGGCGCCGACGACCCGTTCGTGAAGCGCGAGCAGTACGATGCGCTGAAGAAGGATTTCGATGCGGCGAAGGCCGATTACCGCATCGTCGAATATCCTGGCGCGGTCCACGCATTCACCAATCCCGAGGCTACCGAGCTCGGCAAGAAGTTCAATTTGCCGCTCAGATACGACGCCAAGGCCGATCAGGAATCCAAGGCCGAAGCCGCCGAGCTGTTTGCCGCCAACCTCAAGAAATAAGCAACAAGGGCCACCCAAACGGTGGCCCTTTCCATTCGTGGCTGCTTTGGTCGCGGAAGTGGCAGGGCTGCGGCCTCGCTGGCGCGTTCGCGCCTTGAAGCCATGCGGAAGACGCAGCCGGCCGCGCGGATGCCAACCGCCTCGCACGGTTGCCATGGGCCGCTCCCCGGCCGATGATGCGCAAAACGGATCAGAACAATCGAGAGGGAGCGAATGCGCGGGCGTCGTGTGCTGATGGAATCGTTCGTGTCGCACGGCGTGCGTCATATCTTCGGTAATCCTGGCACGACCGAAACGCCGCTGCTCGATAGCCTGCCGGCATTTCCGCAACTCGAATACATCATGGCGCTGCATGAAGGTGTCGCGGTCAGCGCCGCCAGCTTCTACGCGCAGGCGTCGGGGCGCGTCACCGTCGCCAACCTGCACGTCGCTCCCGGCCTCGGCAACGGCATCGGCTCGCTCTACGGCGCGCTGAAGGCGGGTTCGCCCGTGGTCGTCACGGCCGGCCAGCAGGATACCCGGATGCGGCTCAACAACCCGCTGCTCGGCCACGACCTTGTTGCGATGGCGGCTCCGGTGACCAAGTGGAGCGTGCAGATCGAGCGTGCCGACGAGATCGCGCCGATCATGCGGCGCGCGTTCAAGGTGGCGACCGATGCGCCGCAGGGGCCGGTGTTCGTGTCGCTGCCGATCGACGTCATGGAACAGGAGACCGCGGTCGACGCGTCGCCGCCGGATAATTTGTGGCGCTCGACGCGCCCCGATCCGGCCGGCATCGAAGCGCTTGTCGCGCTGCTTCTGAAGTCGAAAAAGCCGGCCATCATCGCCGGCGACGACGTGGCGCGATCGGGCGGCGAGCAGGCGCTGGTGGCGCTAGTGGAAGCGATCGGGGCCACCGTGTGGTTCGAGGGGCTGCGGCATCATGCGCCGTTCCCGACCAGCCATCCGAGCTATCGTCAGTCGCTTCCGGGCGACGCCCGGCAGGTGCGCAAGGCGCTCGGCGATGCCGATCTCGTGCTGCTGATCGGCGGTCCGTTCTTTGAGGACATCTGGTTTGCGCCTGGTGGCCACATCCCTGGCGGCGCGTCCGTGCTGCAGATCGAAGCCTCGGCCGAGCGCCTCGCGCTCAACAACCGGCTCGATGCCGGCATCGTCGGCGACATCGCCGTCAGCGTCAGTGCCTTGACGGAGGCGGTGCGTGCAAAGGCGAGCGCGGACTTCAGGCAAGCCGCGCAGAACCGCAATGCCGCGCTGGCCGAATTGCAGGCAAAGGAAAGGGAGGCCTACCGCGCGCGCGTCGAGAAAAGCTGGGACCGCCAGCCGACCGCGATGCCGCGCGTCACGGCGGAGCTGCGTCGCGGCCTGCCCGATGATGTCGTCATCGTCGATGAAAGCATCACGGCAAGCCTCGATCTCGCGCGCGCCTTCGACTATCGCGGCTTCGGCGATTATTTCGGCGGTCGCGGCGGCGGCATCGGCCAGGGCCTCGCCGGCGCGATCGGCGTCAAGGTCGCGATGCCGGACCGTCCAGTGGTCGCCATCTCCGGCGACGGCTCGGCGATGTATGCGATCCAGGCGCTGTGGACCGCCGCGCACCACAAGCTTGCGATCGTGTTCGTGGTGCTGGCGAACCGCGAGTACCGCATTCTCAAGCACAATGTGGACGTCTGGCGCCAGAATTTCGAAGCCGGCACCCAGCATCCCTATCAGAACATGGATATCACCGGCCCCGCGCTCGACTTCGTGCATCTCGCGGCCGGCATGGGCGTCGAGGCGGTCAGGGTCGAGAAGGCCGACGACATTGCCGGTGCCGTTGCAAAGGCTGTCGCGGCGCAGCGGCCGTACCTCGTCGAGATCGCGATCGAAGGCAAGCGCTAGAGCATGATCCGGAAAAGTGCGAAGCGGTTTTTCCGACAAGATCATGCTCAAACAAGGAACAAAACGCGCGATGACGATTCGAGCCGATCGCGTCGCGCTTTAGAGGAGTTTCTCATGGCAGGCATTCTGGACGGCAAGGCTGCATTGGTGACGGGCGGCGGCTCCGGCATCGGCCGGGCGACGGCGATCGCAATGGCGTGTGAAGGTGCGCGTGTGGCGGTGTCCGACCTCTCGAAGGATGGCATCGACGAAACGGTCGCCTTGATCAATGCCGCCGGCGGCCAGTCGATCGCGATCCAGGGCGACGTCACCGACGAGGCCGATGTCGCGAACATGGTGGCGCGCACGGTTTCGGCGTTCGGGCGCATCGATTGCGCCTTCAACAATGCCGGCGTTGCCGGGCGCTCCGTCGGCCCGCCCGGCCAGCGCATTCATGAACTCACGCAGGCCTCGGTGGCGAAGATGTTCTCGGTGAATCTGATGGGCGTATTCCTGTGCCTGAAATACGAGATCGCGCAAATGCTCAAGCAGGGCGGTGGCGGCGCCATCGTCAACACGGCCTCGATCGCAGGCCTGGTCGGTCTCGCCACGTCGGGCCACTATGTCGCGACCAAGCACGGTGTCGTCGGGCTGACCAAGTCTGCTGCGATCGAATATGCCCAGGACGGCATCCGGGTGAATTGCGTCAATCCCGGATACATCAAGACGCCGATGACCAAGGAGACGATGGACGAACGTTACGACGAGATCATCGCCAAGGTGCCGGTCCGTCGCCTCGGCGTGCCCGAGGAAATCGCCGAAGCCGTGGTCTGGATGTGCTCGGACAAGGCGTCGTTCATGACTGGCGCATCGCACGTGGTCGACGGCGGCTACAGCGCGGCCTGATCTCTGAAGGCCTTGTTTACGTTAGTGGCCCATTTGCACAAAGCCACGTTGATCTTCGCGGCTTCAACGCTCTTGCTGTGAGTGGTGCATCTCAGCCAATATCGCGTTTGGCAACGAAGAGCTTCGAGGTTAGGTGTTCAAACTCAATCGCATCGTCGGTTTCATCATTCTAGCAGCGCTCGTCTACGGCGTGCTCCAGGCTTACGGGTTACTTCCGAGGGCGCACCTCGGCTGTTTCCTCAACGCAGCGGCTCGCCCGCGGCTTAAGATTGATGCCGCACATCCGAGCGCCAGCTCCTGGCTCAAGATGGAATTCGCGGCGGCGCGGAATGATGTCGGCCTTTAACCCGTAGCGGACATCGTCTGTCGCCAGTTCTGCCGCCTCCTTCGGCAAGGAACTGAAGCCGCTCCAGCCGGTTTGCTACGATCAGCCAAGGGAGGTCCGAATGCGGATCATTCTGATGACGACGATTGGCTGGGCGTTGTCGTGTGGATTTGCGATAGCCCAGCCCGATCCCGAGAAGGACGTGAACACGGCAACTGGACGCTCGGCACCGGAAGAAAAAGGTCAATTGCAGCCACAAGGATGGACCGGGCCGCTTGAAACAAGATCGGGTGGTGCGCCGCCGGAAAGCCCGCAAGGTCAAAGCCCGCCGGGAATGCAGGCAGCGCCGGACGGATCGACAAAGACGGTGGTCGAGCCGCGGAAGTAAGTCGCACTTCTTGTCTGTGAAGGTCAGCTTCGCCTAGAGCGACCGGCCGCAAGGTCGCCCTTTGGCCAGAGCCGACATCGCGGCAGCGCGGAGTGACGTCACCGCGCAGCCCAAGCGGACGCCGGCAGCGTTGCGCCAATCAGCCCTGCACCTCAATGGGTTGATCCGTCTCGGCAGCTCACGTAGTCGTTCGCGATGAACGAACGTCCGGCCAATGCCAAGGCTAAAACCCTTCCGGATCCGAAAGCCATCCTGATCGGGGTCGCCTGCGGCCTCGGTGCGGCGCTGTGCTGGGCGCTCGGCTTCGTGGCGACCCGGCATGGCCTGAAGGTCGGGTTCACGCCGGTCGACCTGCTGATGCATCGCTTCCTGTGGTCGGGCATTGCCTTCCTGCCGCTCGTTGTGCGCGCCGGCCTTCGCGACCTCTGCGGCATCGGCTGGGGGCGCGGCATGGCGCTGATGCTGTTGGGCGGGCCGGTGATGTCGCTGATCAGCTATGCCGGCTTCATGTTCGTGCCGCTGGGGCATGGCAGCGTGATCCAGCCGTCCTGCGCGACGCTGGGCGGATTGTTTCTCGCGGTCGTCTTGCTGAAGGAATCGGTCTCGCTCTCGCGCGCAGCCGGCGCTGTCGTCATCGTCGTCGGACTTGCCGTGATCGGCAGCGAGTCGATCGGCCATATGGGGCCGAGCGCCGTGATGGGCGACCTGATCTTCGTTGCGACCGGCTTGATGTTCGCGGGCTTCGCCACGCTGGTGCGCCATTGGCGTGTCTCGGCGTTCTCCGTGGCCAGCGTTATCAGCGTGCTGTCGCTCTCGCTGTTTCCACTGTATGCCGCCTCGGGTGGGCTCGCTCGCGATGCGGTCATCGGCCTGCCTGAAAACGCGCTACAAGCCATCGCCCAGGGGATCCTGGCCGGGCCCGTGGCGATGTATTTGTTTGCGGTGTCGATCCAGCGCCTCGGCGTGGCCCGCGCAGCCGTATTTCCTGCGACCGTGCCGGTGTTGACCCTGCTGTTGGGATGGCTCCTGATCGGCGAGCCACCGACCACGCTGCAGGCGGCCGGGTTGGCCGCCGTGTTGGCCGGATTCTATCTCGCGCAGCGGCAGCGCTAGACGGCTTGCCGCTGTCCCGATTGGCGCGCGGTGGTGGCGACGATTGACAAGCATGCGAGGGATCGCGGATGGTGCGGCTCTCCGCCGTGTCGCAATGAGACGCTGATGCAGGTTCAACGTTTGGCGCTGCCGATGCTTGCGGGGCTCGTGCTTGCAGCCTCGGCTTTGTCGGGCGCAGCCCAGGCGCAAGATGCCGCCGAGCCGGTGCGGCCGACCTGGCAATGGCAGACCTCGACGCCGGAAGAGCAGGGGATGGATTCCGCCGCGCTGGCGCGGCTCGTCAATTTTGGCGCGGACCACAATCTCGATAGCCTCCTGATCGCGCGGCACGGCCGGATCGTGCTCGACGCCTACTATGCGCCCTACACGCCGGAGATCCCGCATCTCTTCAATTCCGTCACCAAGGCGGTGACCGGCACGCTGGTCGCGATGCTGCTCAGGGATGGCGTGCTCGACAGCCTCGACCATCGCATGGTGGATTTCTTCGGCGATCGCACCATCGCCAATCTCGACGACCGCAAGCGGGCGATCACGGTCCAGACTATGCTGGACATGACCTCGGGAATGGCCTGGACCGAAGGCGTCGAGGGTGGCCGGCCGGACTCGCTGATCGAGTGGGGGCGCAGCCCCGATGCGATCCAGTTCATCCTCGACCGCCCGATGGCGAAGGCGCCGGGCGAGGCGTTCTATTACAACACCGGCAATGCGCAGCTGTTGGCCGCGATCATCAACAAGCTCACCGGCATGAGCGCGCGGGATTATGCGGTGACGAAACTGTTTCGCCCGCTCGGGATAGCCGCGCCGTACTGGCACAGCATCGGCCCCGGACTGACGCAGGGCGGCGGCGGGCTTCAGCTCGCGCCGCGCGACGCCGCCAGGATCGGCCTGCTCTATCTGCATGACGGTGAATGGGACGGGCAGCGGCTGCTGCCGACCGGCTGGGTCGACCGCATCAGGCATGCGACGACGGAGATGCACGCCTCGTTCGATCCATCGTTACGCTACGCCAATTTCTTCTGGGTGATGCCGCAGCGGCAGGTTGTCATGGCGGTCGGCGACCGCTGCCAGCTCGTCATGCTGTTTCCCGCGCTCGACATCGTCACGGTCGTGACCGCGCGCGACTACTGCTCGTTCGGCGGAATGGCCGACGAGATTTCGGGCGCGGTCAAATCCGGTACGGCGCTGCCGGTGAACTCCGTCGGCGGCAATCAGCTCGCGAGCGCGCTGCGCGATATCGCAACCGAAAAGCCGTCGGCCGTCGGTGCCGTGTCCGAGACGGCCGCCGCCATCTCCGGCAAGACCTGGCGCTTCCCGGCCAATGGCTTCAACTTGCGGGCGCTGACGCTGTATCTGACCGATCAGCCCGCGCACTACGAGCTGGAAACGGCGACGCCGGATCCGGCAAAGCCGGCGACGACACTTCCGGGACCGATCGGGCTCGACGGTGCCTACCGTCTCGGTCAGCCAACGGCGCTCGGCGTGATGGCGCTGAAAGGGACGTGGCAGGACAACCAGACATTCGCCATCGACCTGCGTCTGGTCGGCGGCGATACCGACCGCCGATGGCTGCTGTCGTTCGATGGCGGCAAGGCCAGGCTCAGCGGCAAGGATCGCTTCGGCCGCGACGTGAAGGCCGATGCTGAAGCGCCGGGCGCGCAATAGCTCGAGCGCGGCCGCGTCTCTATCCATTTCGGTCACGTGAAGCTCGGCTTCCTTCGCGTCGTCCCGGCGAAGGCCGGGACCCATACGCCGCGGCGGACGTTGTGGCTGGGACTGGTCGTTGCAATAGTGCAGAAGGCGTCGTGCCCGCGCAGCGACCTCGCCGGCATGGCCGCAGGAAATCACGACCGGCGTACGCCAACACGCACGCCTGCCATGGCAGACGGCCGCGCGAATCGACAGTGCTATGAAAACTGTGCGCCCGAGGCTCTCAGCGCGGCGGCGACCTTATTGGTCCACCTTCGGCGTCTTGCCCGCAATGTCGAGGCCGAACCGGAGCGCGCGCTCCTGGCGCTCTTCCGTCAGCAGCTTCAATTCCCGTTCCAGCGACCGCGCGACCTCGTCCTGGGTTTCCTTGGAGCGGCGACGGGAGTCGCCTTGCGGTTTGGCCGGTTCGGCAGTCACGGGAGAAACCCTTGTCATCACAGTGTCACAGGCCCTGATGGCACGGCGGGAGTCGGGGCGACAATCAAAAAGAATTCAGTGGGCGCATCTTTGGAAGGTTTGCTGTGCGTCTGACTCAAATTTGGGCAGAAAATTCTCTTAAGTGTTGCCTCGAATGGAGCCGAACCGCTTCGGCCCGCCGTCTCATCAATTCGGATGAGAGAGCCCGGTTCCGACGAAATCATTTCCGGATTCGCACGAAGGCGTCCTGAAACCGACAAGGTCTAACCTTAGTAGCGTTGTGAAGGACGGCTGCCTGGTGAGACGCTGAGGACCGCGGTGGTGAGATTCACGACCCGGGTCGAGAGGTCAGTCGGTCCTCCTGAGACGTTGGGGATGATCCCGGAAATGAAGAAGTTGAATGCTGTGCCTTATGTCTGGGCGGCCGCGCTGATCGCGGTCGCGATCTGGGGCGTGAGCGGCACCCCGCAGACGGCACATACCTCTGCCAGCACTCATCTGGCCCGGGTGCGCTAGAGCTTCGGCCGCAGCGAGCGCTGCATATCCATCGTGTAGGTGTAGCGCCCCTCGGGGTGCGTGGTGATGGTGACCTCGAACAGTTCCTCGCGCTGGCCGTAGTAGCGGCGTACCACGGTGAGCGCCGGCGAGCCGGTCTTGACGCCGAGCGCCCTGGCGATCGGCGCCGGCATGCCCCGCACGAAGATTTCCATCTGCGCGCGCTCGGTGACCTGGCCGTACATCCTGGCGATCTGCTCATGCACCGGGGTGCGGCCGTGGTCGCTGCGGGTCACGACATCGGCGAACCGGCGCAGCACGTAGATTTCGGCCCAGCCGAGCGGCGCGGCGAACTGGTCGGAGCGGCGTACCGCCTCGATCAGGAACCAGCTCTTGCCGGGCTCGCATTTCAAAAGCCCAGCCAGCTTGCGATCGGCCACGATGTCGCTGCTGGCCACGACCTCGCGGTAGGTCTCGTTGGAATAGCGCAGCCACTCGCCGAGCGACTTGACGCTGTGGGTGAACAGCACCGGCGGCTCGGATGCGATCACCACCGAGCCGAGGCCGGCGCGGCGCACGATCAGGCCCTGGTCGATCAGGATGCGCAGCGCCTCGCGCACGGTCTGCCGGCTGGCCTGGTAGCTCGCCATCAGTTCGGTCTCGGTCGGCAGCAGATTGCCGACCGCGTAGGTGCCGAGCCGGATGTCCTTCTGCAGCCCGGTGGCGATGTCGCGGTAGCGGGACGATCTCGCCCTGTCCGGTTGTTCAGACATGGCAGATCACTGGCATGCCATATGGCAGGCAACCGGATGTCCGGACGACATCGACTGCAGCGCTGCCTCGAACGCAGCGAGCGTCGCCAGCACGTCCGCTTCAGGCACCGGGAACGGCTGCTTGCCTTCGACGGCGTCGGCAAAGGCCGCAAGTTCCGCGGTCAGGGTGTCGATCGCCGGATAGCGCGTGATCGCAGGCGCCTCGCCGGATTTCCGCAGCACCATCGTCTGTTCGTCGAGCACCTCGGCCGATCCCTTCGTTCCGAACACATGCACGCGCCAATAGAACGGTGTTGCGCGAATTGTCGCAAGGGTTGCGCTGACGCCATTCACAAATTCAATCGCCAAGGTTGTAGTGTCGAGCGGCGGCGGTCCCGCCTCGCGCGCACTCAACCGGGCATAGACCTGGCGCGCGGGGCCGAGCAGGCTGACGAAGCCGTCGAGCACATGCAGTCCCGCGCCGGTCAGGCCGCCGCTCGGCGATTCCTCGGGCGACAGCCGCCAGCCCTGCCTGATGGTCTGTGAGTTCTCGTTGCTGTTGTGGCCCTCGACATGCAGGATGGTGCCGAGCTCGCCGCTGGCCGTGATCGCGCGCAGCGCCTGCATCGACGGCCAGAACCGCCGGTTATGCCCGACCGCGAGCACCACACCGGCGCTGCGGCACGCCGCGAACATCTCTGCGGCATCGGCGCGCCGAAGCGCCAGCGGCTTCTCGCAAAACACCTGCTTACCGGCGCCGGCTGCCGCGATCACCTGGCCCTTGTGCAGCGAATGCGGCGTCGCCAGCAGCACGGCATCGATGCGAGGGTCGGCGAGGACATCGTCCAGGCTCGCCGCGACGGAGAGGCCGTGCGCCTCGCAAAAGCTGGCGGCGCCGTTGGCGTCGGGTTCCACCGCGCGGACGATCCTGAGCCGCGGCTCGTTGCGCGCGGCCCCGACCAGTGCGCGGCCCCATCGACCGAGGCCCGCGATCGCACAGTTGATCATGACTGTCCCTCACCGTGGCCGCGGCCGGCCCGGATCGCCTCGATGACCGCGGCGCTGTCGTTGTCCGCCCCTTGAAGCGCGATCGCCGCGCGCAGCAGTTCGGCCTGCACCGAGGTCAGCGGCAAGGGCAGGCCGTGCCGGCCGGCCTCCTGCAGGATCAGTTCGGCATCCTTCAAGGTCTGCGCGATGTGCGATTGCGGCGAGAAATCCCGCGCCAGCATCTTCGGCCCCTTGCTGTCCATCACGGCAGAATATGCCGCCGATTGCCGCGCGGTCGCAAGGAACGCCGCGCCGTCAAGGCCGAGCGCCTCAGCAAGTGCGATGCCCTCGGCCAGCGCGGCGCGGTTGTTCTGCAGGATCAGGTTGATGGCGAGCTTGGTGCGGCTGGCATTGCCGATCGCGCCGACATTGACCCGCTGCGGGCAGAGAATATCGAGCGTCGCCGCGGCGGCGTCGATGACGTCGGCATCGCCGGCGACCAGCGCAGTGGCCGTGCCCGCACGCACCTCGGCGCTGGTCCCTGAGATCGGCGCTTCGATGAAGGCGAGGCGCGAGCGGGAGGCGAATTCGGCGATTGCCACGATCTCGCCCGGCGCGCAGGTGGTGGTGCAGATGACGCGCGGCGGCGGCGTCGCGTTGGCGAGGTCCGGCAGCAGCGTCCTGACCTGGGCCGCGTCATACACCGCGATGACGATGGTCCGGCAGCGCGCCGCGACGTCGGCGGCGAACGCAGCGAACTCGGCGCCGCTGGCTCTCAGGCCATCCGTCTTCGCGGCGTCGATGTCGAAGCCGATCACCCCGATGCCGGCGTCGATCAGCCGCGCGGAGAGCGCCGATCCCATCAGCCCCAAGCCAATCATGCCAACAGGTGTCTCGCGAGCCATGATGCGACGTCGCCTCGCTTTATTGCGGCTGGATGCCGGCCGCCTTGACCTCCGCCGACCAGCGCGCGACCTCGCTCCTGACGAAGGCGCCGAACTCGGCCGGAGCCAGCGGCGCCACCATCACGCCGACATCGGCGAGCTTCTTCCTCGTCTCCGGCATCGCGAGGTATTTCGCACACTCGGCGTAGAGCTTGCTGACCACCGGTTCCGGCGTGCCGGCGGGCGCGAACAGGCCGTACCAGATCGTGGCCTCGAAGCCCGGCATCGCTTCGGCGAGTGCGGGCAGGCCGGGCGTCAGCTCGTTGCGGGTCGCCGACGTCACGGCGATGCCGCGCAAGGTGCCGCCCTGCATCTGCGGGATCGCGACCGAGAAGTCGCCGAAGGTGAGATCGATCACCCCCGCCATCACGTCGGTCATTGCCTGCGGCACGCCGCGATAGGACGCCGCGATCAGCGACAGGCCGCCGCGCGATTGCAGCTGGGCGATCGAGATCTGCGAGGCACCGGAGCCGTAGCCCGCGGTCAAATTGGGATTGGCCTTGGCGTAGCTGAGGAACTGCGGCAGGTCCCTGGCCGCGAGCTTCGGATTGACCAGCAGCACCATCGCCGTCGTGGTGGTGCGGATCACGGGTGCAAAGTCCTTCACCGGGTCGTAGGGCAGGCTCTTCAGCGTCGCGACATTGCTGGCATGGGTGGTGTTGGTGCCCATCAACAGCGTGTAGCCGTCGGGCGCGCTGCGGGCAACCTCCTGGGCGCCGATGCTGCCGAGCGCGCCGGCGCGGTTCTCGATCAGCACGGTCTGGCCGAACGCGTCCTGCAGATGCTGGCCGACCAGCCGCGCGACATTGTCGGGACCGGCGCCGGCCGGGAAGGGCACGATGATCTTGAGCGGCCGTTGCGGAAAATCGTCGGCGGCGAAAGCCGGCAGGACCGGAAGCGTCGCAAGCAGGACGACGAGCAGCCCCAGCCGTAACTTCATCGCGGTGCCCTCCCGTGTCTGCTCTTGCAAATTTATACGGACAAATACATCAGAAAGGCAAGCGTCAGGCCTGTCGGAATGTTGAGGTGCATCATATTTATCCGTATAAATAGTCCATTCAGGGAGCCCGACGACGATGGTGGACATCAGCGATCTCCATGCGCGCGGACTGCGCCGGCGCCAGAAGATGTTCGGCGAGGTCGATGTCGCCAAGCGGATGGCCGCTGCCGGCGATTTCGGCACGCCGCTGCAAGACATCATCAACGCCTATGTCTATGGCGACGTCTGGGAGCGCAGCGGGTTGTCCGACCAGATCCGCAGCCTCGTGATGCTCGGCATCACCGCGGCGAGCAGCAAGCCGGCCGAGTTCCGCGTCCATGCCAAGGGTGCGCTGGCCAATGGCTGCACCGCCGCGCAGGTGCAGGACGTGCTGCTGCTGGTCGCGATGTATTGCGGCATTCCGGCCGCGATCGAGACCAGCAAGATCGCAGCCGAGGTGTTCGGCGAGGTGCCGCCTGAGGGGTAGGGTACAAGCCCCTGCCGTGATAGGGACGTTGCCGACCGCGACCGGCAACAGGATCTGCCCATGTCCGCCTTCCCGACCTCGACCACCGTGCTCGATTCCGTATTGTTTCGCGATGCCTTCGGCACGCACGAGATGCGCGGGGTGTTTTCCGACCTGCGGCTGATCGAGCGCTACGCCGAGGTCGAAGTCGCGCTGGCAAGGGCCGAAGCGCGCTGCGGTGTGATCCCGGCGGAAGCCGCCGCGGAGATCGCAAAACGGACCGATGTCGCCACATTCGATTTCGATCTGCTGCGGCAGGAGACCGACGTGGTCGGCTATCCGATCCTGCCGCTGGTGCATCAGATGGCGAAGCAATGCGGCGAGGCCGGCCGCTATGTCCATTGGGGCGCGACCACGCAGGACATCATGGACACCGCCGTGGTGCTGCAGCTGCGCGATGGCCTGAAGATCATCGAGGACGACATCGCCGCGCTGCGCGGCATCCTGGCTGATCTCTCGAAGCGATACCGCGACACGCCGATGGCCGGGCGCACCCATCTGCAGCAGGCGCTGCCGGTGACCTTCGGCTACAAGACCGCGATCTGGCTCGCCGCCTTCGATCGCCACGCTGCGCGGCTCGTGGAGCTGAAGCCGCGCGTGCTGGTCGGCCAGTTCGCCGGCGCCGCCGGCACGCTGGCCTCGTTGGGTGACAAGGGTTTCGAGGTCCAGCAGGCGCTGTGCGAAGAGCTCGGCCTCGGCGTGCCCGTCTCCACCTGGCATGTTGCCCGCGACGGTCTGGCGGAAGTGGTGAATTTCCTCGCGCTGGTCACGGGAACGCTCGGCAAGATCGCGCTCGACATCATGATCATGGCGTCGACCGAGTTCGCCGAGGTCTACGAGCCGTTCGTGAAGGGGCGCGGCGCGTCCTCGACCATGCCGCAGAAGCGCAACCCGATCTCGTCGGAGTTGATGCTCGCCGCCGCCAAGGCGGTGCGCCAGCATGCCGGCCTGATGCTGGATGCGATGGTGCAGGATTTCGAGCGCGCCACCGGTCCGTGGCACGCCGAATGGATGGCGATCCCGGAAAGCTTCGTGCTGACCGCGGGCGCGCTGCATCAGGCGAGGTTCGCGCTTGGCGGCCTGATCGTCGACGAGCGGCGGATGGCCGACAATCTCGACATCAGCCGCGGGCTGATCGTGGCCGAAGCCGTGATGATGGGCCTCGCGCCCGCGATCGGCCGGCAGGAGGCGCATGACGTGGTCTATGACGCCTGCCGCGTCGCCAACGACAAGGGCCTGACGCTGGCCGAGGCGCTGGCCGCGGATGATCGCGTTGCCAGCCGGATCGATCGGGCGACGATCGACCGCCTCACCGCGCCGAAAAACTATCTCGGCCTCGCGCCCGAGATGGTCGACCGCGTGCTGGCCTCGGTGAAGCGGTAAAATTCGAGGCAATTGCTCGCCGTCGCGTGATCGAGCGCGGTGGCCGGGAACCTTGCGGATGCGGATCGAATTGGACTACGAATCCCGAGAGTTCCTCAAACGACACGGCGCTTCATGACCGCACATCAACGCAACCTTTCCGCCTCGATCGATCCCGTGAAACTTGATCGGCTCGCCGAAGTCGCCATCAAGGTCGGCCTGCAGCTGCAGCCGGGCCAGGATCTCTTGCTGACGGCGCCTGCCGCGGCGATGCCGCTGGTGCGGCGGGTGGTGGAGCATGCCTACAAGGCCGGTGCTGGTCTCGTGACCCCGTTCTTCTCGGACGAAGAGCTCACGCTGGCGCGCTACCGTTACGCCAGCGATGCGAGTTTCGATCGTGCCGCAAGCTGGCTCTATGAGGGCATGGCGAAGGCGTTCGGCGCCAACACCGCGCGGCTTGCGATCGTCGGCGACAATCCGATGCTGTTGTCGGGCGAAGACCCGGCCAAGGTGGCGCGCGCCAGCAAGGCCAATTCGATCGCCTACCAGCCGGCACTGGAGAAGATCGTCAATTTCGACACCAACTGGAACATCATCGCCTATCCGAGCACGTCCTGGGCCAAGCAGGTGTTCCCCGACGATGCCGAGGACGTCGCGGTGGCCAAGCTTGCGGATGCGATCTTCTCCGCCTCCCGGGTCGATCAGGATGGCGCCGTCGCCGCCTGGGCACAGCACAATGCGAAGCTCCGCGAGCGCACCGAATGGCTGAACGGCCAGCGTTTCCACGCGCTGAAATATTCCGGACCTGGCATGGACCTCACGATTGGCCTCGCCGACGGTCATGAATGGGAAGGCGGTGCGTCGACCGCCAAGAACGGCATCGTCTGCAATGCCAACATCCCGACCGAGGAAGTCTTCACCACCCCGCACTGCCGCCGCGTCTCAGGCCACGTCGTCAGCTCCAAGCCGCTGTCCTATCAGGGCACGCTGATCGACAATATCTCGGTCAAGTTCGAGGAAGGCCGCATCGTCGAGGCCAAGGCCTCGCGCGGCGAGGAAGTGCTGAACAAGGTGCTCGACACCGACGAGGGCGCGCGCCGCCTCGGCGAGGTCGCGCTGGTGCCGCACTCCTCGCCGATTTCGAAGAGCGGGCTGCTGTTCTTCAACACGCTGTTCGACGAGAACGCCGCCTCGCACATCGCGCTCGGCCAGTGCTACTCGAAATGCTTCGTTGGCGGCGACAAGCTGACGCCGCAGCAGATCGCCGAGCAGGGCGGCAACAAGAGCCTGATCCATATCGACTGGATGATCGGCTCCGCCCACACCGACATCGACGGCATCCACGCCGACGGCCGCAGCGTGCCGGTGTTCCGCAAGGGTGAGTGGGCGTAAAGGGGCGGCCCACCTGCCTAATCCCGTCATCCTGAGGTGCGCGCCCTTGCGCGCCTCGAAGGATGGACGGCCCGGATATCGCGTGCGCGGAGAGACTACGGCCGTTCGCCCTTCGAGGCTCGCTCCGCTCGCACCTCAGGGTGACGGGGAAAGATTTGTGTCCAGGGTCGCCTACTGAAACCGCCGCTCCCGCGCGGCGGTCAGTTCGCCTCGCGTGGCGCTGAAGCGGCAGGTCTCGTGCTGCGGCCGGAAGCCGAGCCGGCGATAGATCTTCAGCGCGGGAGCGTTGCGGCTCGAGACGTTGAGCCAGCAGGGGTGTTCGGTCGAGACGTCGTGTGCAGCCAGCACGCGATACACCAATAGCTGGCCGAGCCCGCGTCCCTGCCGCACCGGATCGACGGCGACCGACTCGATCCACATCGAGTTCCGTTCCGGCTCGGTCAGGCAGAAGCCCGACATCTGTCCATCCTCCGACGCAATCCAGACTTCGCTCTCGGTCAAAACCTGCGCCATCTCCTCCGGCGAATACAGGCGGAAGGCGGCGTCCGAGGCATAGGCGGCATTGTGGATGCGCGCGACCTCGCCCGCGCAGGCGGTGACGTCGCTGACCTGCTCGATGGTGGCGCGCGCGGCCGCGAGCGTGCGCGCCGGCTGCAGCGGCTCGACGCACTTCATCCCGATCTCGGACTCGACATGAACAAAGCCGAAGGCAGCCACGAAGGCCATTCCGGCAGGCCAGTCGCTGCTCACCAGCGTCTGTATGGTGAGATTCGGATCGGTGTCGATCGCTAGCACGTCGTCGAACAGTGCGAGGCCAATCCGGTGGCGCCGCATCTCGGGCGCCACGACGATCTTGAGGAACCGGGAATGATGCGCGCCCTGGTCGCGCAACGACGATTCGGCGAGGCCGCAGAGCACGCCATTGCGCTCGGCAACGCGAAAGTCGCGCCCGCCGCGGTTCTGCGGCAGCTTCAGGAACTGATCCCATTGCGGCAGCGTGACAGGGCCTAGCCGCGGTTCCACCGCGGCTGCCTTTGCGTAAAGTTCGACCACCGCTTCCGCATCAGCCTCTCGAAGCGGCCGGATGGTGATGCCGTCATCCATGAGTCGGAAGCTTACCCGATATCGAGCCGATAGACATCCTTTGCCGTCTTCAAGAACAACGCCGTCTTTTCGGCTTCGCTATATTGTGATGCAAGCCGTTTAAAGGTGTTGAAGATGACCTGGTAGCTGCATTGCCCCTTATCAGGTGGGAAGTTGCTCTCGAACATGCAACGGTCCGGACCGAACGCCTCGATGCAGGTCTCGATATAAGGCCGCCAGGCGGCGGCGAGTTCCTCCGACGAGGGCGGCTTGGGACGGAGGTGGAAGTCGTAGCCGAGCAGGCACATCGCCAGCCCGCCGAGCTTGACGACGACATTCGGGCATTGGGCGATCTCCTGGATCGACGCCTTCCAGACCGGAAATGTCTCCGCGCGCTTGCCGGCGAAGCGGCCGGTGCCGACCGGGCCGCCGCAATGGTCGAGCACGATCCTGGTATCGGGAAAGGCGCGGGCGAGGTCGGTCAGTTCGCCGATCTGCGGGTGGAACAACCAGGCATCGAAGCTGAGGCCGAGCGGCGCCAGGCAGGCGAACCCCCTACGAAAGGTGGAGTCCAGCAGAATGCCCTTCGGCCGGTTCGCGTACATGTGGGCGACGTTGGGATCCTCGTCCCAGGCCGAGGAGTGGCGGATGCCGCGGAACCGGCCGTTGCCGGCGGCAATCTGCGCCTCCAGCACCGCCTTGGCCTGATCGCCGATCAGAAGATTAACGTGGCTGACGATGCCGGCGCAGATCGCCGCCTTGCCATAGCCGCCGCTCGCCGCCATCGCCGCGACGCCGTTGGCGAACTCGACCTCGCCGACCGGGCGGAACGCCTCCGGCCCGTCGGCGCGGTACATCGACCGGCAGTCGACATAGACGGTCGCAACGATGTTGTGGCCCGAGGCCATGTCGTCGCGCATCTCCTCGATCAGATAGCGCAAGCCTCCGCGATCCCAGAGATGGTGATGCGGATCGACGATCGGCCGGGCCGGATCGATGATCTCTTCAGTGTATTGGGCGAGCCAGTCTTCGCGCGGGTTGGCATAGAGCCCGCTGGCGGAGGCGGGCAGAGTGCTGGCCATGGATGATACTCCCTGTTCTTGCTCTTGTCGGCCGCCGATACGATGTCGGCTGTGGGGAGGATAACGAGCCGCGGCGGAGCGCGTCAAACCCGGGCCTCTGCCTGACCTCTGCCTGAGGAGGCATGCGTATGTCTGCGCGTGCCGGTCAACCCGACCGCATTGCCGGTCGCGACCATGTCATCGACTGAGCTCGCCTCGCCGACGCCGGAGATGCCTGCTCGGCGCGCCAGGCGATGATGACCGAGGCGATGACGAGAAGCGCTCCAAACAACATCGTGACGGAAAACGGCTCGCCCAGAATCAGCGTGCCGAGCAGCACGGCGATGATCGGGTTGACGAAGATGTAGGTCGAGACCATGAAAGTCGACACATTGTCGAGCAGCCAGCGAAAGGCCGTGAAGCCGATGACGCTGCCGGCGATGGCGAGATAGATCACCGCCGCGAGCGAGGGCGCCGAAACGTCGCGCGGCGAGAAGCCTTCCAGTTCACCGGACGCAACACTGATCGCAAACAGGACCGCGCCGCCGATCGACAGCTGCATGCCTGACGACAATGTTGGCGAGCCATGATCCGAGGTCCGACGCGACAGCACCGTGCCCACCGCCCAGGAGAACGCCGCAGCGAGCAGCAGCAGAATGGGAAGGATGCCGAAATGGCCCTGTCCGGCCGATTGCCAGCCCACGATTGCAACGCCAGCAAGGCCGGGCAGCAATGCGGCCAGCGTCATAGTCGCGGGACGCCGGGTTTGCGGATACAGGAGATCGATGAGCAACACCCAGAACGGAATCGTGGCCAGCATGATCGCAGCGATGCCGGACGGAACCGATTGCTGGGCATAAGCGAGAACACCATGGCAGCCGACGAAGAACAACACGCCGCAGAGCGCGGCGGTCAGCCAGTTCCACCGCGAAACGCGCGTGACGTCCGCCCCGTTCAGCGCGATCAGGATCAGGCCGCCGCCGAGCGAGCGAAGGCCCATCAGCAGGAACGGCGGGATCGACTTCAAGCCGAGCGCGATCGCGAAGTAGGTGGAACCCCAAAGCAGATAGATGGCGGCGAACGCGCCGACAATCAAAAGGCGCTTGGACATGCGAGGCTCCCGAGCTAGCTTCTAACCCCTTAATGGGTTGTCAAATCCAACCCATTAAGGGGTTATGCGTTCCAGAGGAGTTGCTGGACCATGTCGCGTGTTCCTTCGCCTGAGGCGTCGTCCCGGGAAGAGCTCAGCATCAAGTTCGTCAATACCGTCGCATGGCGTCTCCGCGACCTGGCTGAGGACCGGATCGCGACCTCGGATTCCATCCTGAAATGGTTGGTCGATGCCGAACTGGCGGACCGCCGGATCGCAGCGCAGCTCAGGGCGCGATGGAAATCCTCACCGCGCGAGGCAGATACGTTTCTGAATGCCGCGCATGGCCTGCGCGAGGCGCTCTACAAGATATTTGTCGCCCGCATCGGGGGTGGCCGGGCCGATCCGACGGCGGTGGCCGATCTCAACCGATCTCTCGGAATTGGATCGGGTGGTGTTGCGCTCGGAACCGTCGGCGACACCCTGCGGTGGCTGCCGACCGCCGGGAAGGTCACGCCCGACGCGCTGTTGAAGCCGATCGCGTGGTCGGCGGTGAGCCTTCTGACCGGTCCCCGTGCTGAGCGGGTGAAGCAGTGCCAGGACGAGCGGGGCTGCGGCTGGTTGTTCGTCGACGAGAGTCGCGCCCAGAACCGGCGGTGGTGCTCGATGGGCGATTGCGGCAATCTCGCCAAATCGCGGCGGCATTACCAGCGCAGCCAAGCGGCGGAAGAATGATGACGTGAGCCTCACACCCCGTCGAGGATGATCACCGTCGGCGTCGCCGGCAGGGTGTCGCGCGAGATCCGCAGGGTGCGCTCGCCGCCGCGGCGATCGATCTCGAATTGCTGGCCGATCAGGCGCATGAACTCGTCGAGCGGGGTGGCGAAGCGGTGCATCGGCAGCACGACGGCGGCGCGCAATCGCCTGGTGATCTCGGAGATGCCGTCGAGCGACATCGTATAGGTGCCGTCGATCGGCACCATCACGATGTCGAGCCGGCCGATCGCGGCGAAATGGCTGTCGTCGAGCTTGACGTGGAGGTGGCCGAGATGGCCGATGCAGAGGCCGGCGACCTCGAAGATGAAGATCGAATTGCCGTCCTTGATCATCTCGCCGCCGGAGTCTTCGCCCCAGTAGCGGCGGATGTCGGTGGTGACGTTGCGGATATAGACGTCGCCGATGCGCTCAGCGTAATGCGCGGCCTGGCCGTTCTCGCCCCAGCCATGCAGCACGTGGGGAATCTTGGGATCGGGAAACAGCGTGTAATGGGTCGCGTGGGCCCGGTTCATGGTCGCGACGTCGGGCAGCCGCCCGGTCCGATAGACGCCGTTATAGTCGGTCGCGATCCGGATGCCGCCCGGCGTGTCGATGTAATAGGTCGAATGGCCGGCATAGGTGATCGCGACCTCGTCGGCTTTGGCTGCGACGCGCCGGTAGTTCACCGGGACGGCGCGCGGCGGCGCATTGGCCATCGCCAGGCATTCGCTGCGCTGGGCATCCTGCGCGAAGGCGTAGCTGGTGAACGTTCCCAGCAACACGAGCGCGGCGAGCAATCTCAGCATGACTGTTCCGTCTGCGGCGGCATCCGCGGACGATAAGACTAGCGCGCAATTGGCGCGCCGTCATGATGAGGCCCGTGCATCGCTCCATGGCGCGGGCTGCAATACGAGCCGGCGATTATTGCGTCGGGACACGCTAGGATGCCGCGCAAACCGAGATCAGGGAGTTCTGCGTGACTGATAACGTCTCATCGCAGCGCGCGCCTTCGACCAAACGGCTCGAGCCGTTACGGCAGGTCGATGCCGGTGTGCTCAACATCGCCTATTACGAAGCGGGCCCATCCGATGGGCCGGCCGTGATGCTGATGCACGGCTTCCCCTACGACATCCACTCCTATGTGGACGTCGCGCCCCTGCTGGCGGCGCAGGGCTGTCGGGTCATCGTGCCCTATCTGCGCGGCTACGGACCGACGGCGTTCCGCGACAAGTCAACGCCGCGCTCGGGCGAGCAGGCGGCGGTCGGCGCCGACATGATGGCGCTGATGGACGCGCTCGGCATCGAGCGCGCGGTGGTCGCCGGTTATGACTGGGGCGGCCGCGCCGCATCGATCGGTGCGGCGCTGTGGCCGGAAAGATGCATCGGACTCGTCTGCACCAACGGCTACATGATCCAGGACATCGCGCATGCAATGGTGCCGGCGCCGCCGGATCGCGAGGTGGCGCTGTGGTATCAGTACTACTTCCAGCTCGAGCGGGGGCGGGCGGGGCTCGCCGCCAACCGGCGCGGCATCGCCAAGATCCTGTGGTCGCAATGGTCGCCGAGCTGGGCGTTCGACGACGCCTGCTTCGAGCGGACTGCGGTCGCGTTCGACAATCCTGATTATGTCGACGTCGTGATCCACAGTTATCGGCACCGCTACGGCGTTGTCGACGGGGATCCGCAATATGCGGATTTGCAGCGGCGGCTCGACACATTGCCTGTCATCAGGGTCCCCGCTATTTCGCTCGACGGCGCGGACGACGGCGTGACGTTCGCGACCGACGGCAGTCGCACCGCGGCAAAGTACACCGGCCGCCTGGCCCATCGCCTGATTCCGCATGCCGGCCACAATCTGCCGCAGGAAGCGCCGGAGGCGTTTGCCGCCGCAGTGCTGGAGGTGATGAAGGCTAGCGCCGCGGGCTGATCTTCCAGGCGATGGCAAGCGTCAGCAGCGTCAGAATGCCGCTGACCAGAGCGGCCGTCGGGATTGTCAGGGCCAGCGCCGCGGTCGCGGCCCAGCCGATCGAGGAGAAGGCTTCCGCGAAAGTGGCGATGCGGGAGGAGGTCTGACGCCGGCGGAATTGGCTGCGCTTGGCCTGCGCGCGGAACCAGAGCTGGACGGCCGCGGCGGATGCGGTCGCGATGATGATCGCGATCGCCGTGACCGCGGCCTGCCCTGGCGAGGCAAACGCCAGCGCGGCCACCAGCGGGGCGAAGACCACGGCGATGGCGAACAGGACCACCTCGACCTTGGCGCGGGTCACGCGTGACGGCGGCAGCGGCGCGGTCGCCACCAGATCGGGCGCGTCCTCGCCGGAGATGGTCAGCCATGCGAGCCCGCCGGCGAGCTGGCCTGCGGCCATGACGATGACGGGCGTGATCAGCACGATCGCAGTCGATGTGCCGGAGAAGCTGCGCCACAGCATCAACGCCGGCGGCAGCAGATAGAGCATCTGCATCAGGCTCTGCGACAGCAGCCAGGGATCGCGGCGCAGCAGCAAGAATTCCTTGCGCCGCAGCGCCTGCTGCCGCGAGCCCGCCCGGAACGCGCGGGCGCGCCCCCGCGTCACCGCAGCCGGATTGGCGGCGACGCTGGCGACCGTATCCGCGAACCGGTGTGCGAATATCGCCATCACGCCGCCGAGCATCACCAGCGCCGCGGCGAGCAGCAGCATCATGATTTCGAGCTCGCCGAGCGATGCCCGTGCCGGCCACCACAGCAGGCTGTCGGGGGCGGGGGCAATTCGCGCCGCGGTTTCCGAGGTCAGAAAGGCAAAGCGCGACAGCGTGCCGTAGGACAGCACAGCCACGACCTGCAGCGCGATGACGAAGCCGGCACCGATCACGGCGGAGACGACCTGCGCCACCAGCCGCGTCCGGCTCGGCCCGATCAGGCGGAACAGGAACGCGGTGACGGCGATCGCGGTGGCTGCCGCCGACAGCCCGATCGCAAGGACGACGCCGAAGCCGGCGAGCCAGCGCGGGCCGCCGAGATAGACCAGCACGTCGATGAACGGCGTCGACAGCAAGAGCGCCATGCTGCTCACCGTCAGCGCGATCGCGGCGATCCGGATCGAGAAGATGTTGGTGAGTTTTGCCGGCGACGACATGATCAAGTCGAGATCGGCGCGGGCGTAGAACACGCGCGTCACCGACTCGATCGCCTGCGAGAGCATCAGCGCCCAGGCCAGGAAGATCGTCGCGGTCAGCACGATCAGCGACGACGGGTCGAGCGGAAACCGCAGGTCGGCATAGCGGCTGACCACGGCATAAGCCGGCAGATGCAGGATCGTCGCGAAGATCAAGAGGCCGATCACGGCGCGATTGCGCCGGCGCCGGCCGCCGGTCATCATCGCCAGCCATTCGCGCCACGCCAGGCGGAATTCGTGGCGCGCGAACCAGGTGAGGTGGGCGACCGAGCTCACGCGGCCGCCGCTTCGGTATCGACCAGCGCGATGAACATGTCCTCGAGGGTGGTGTCGTTGCGGCCGTTCTGCTCGCGCAGCTCGGCCAGCGTGCCCTCGGCGATCAGCCTGCCGGCCGCGATCACGCCGATCCGGTCGGCCATCCGCTCGGCGACTTCGAGAATGTGGGTCGTCATGATCACGGTGCAGCCAGCGCGGACGCGCTCCTGCAGCAGCCCCTTGACGTGACGCGCCGACAGCGCGTCGAGGCCGGTCAGCGGTTCGTCGAGAATGATCAGGCGGGGATCGTGCACCAGCGCGCCGGCGAGCGCCACCTTCTGGCGCATGCCCTTGGAGAAGCCTTCGCAGCGCTCGTTGAGATGCGGCTCGAGCCCGAGCGACATCAGGAGATCGCGCGCCGAACCCTCCGAGGTGCGCGGATCGATGCCCCACAGGCCGGCGACGAATTCGAGATATTCCAGCGGCGTCAGCTTGTCGTAGATCATCGGCTCGTCGGACACCCAGGCCATGACCTGCTTGGCGGCGACCGGATCGGCGAGCGCGTCGATGCCGAGGATCGACACCGAGCCGGCATCGGGCCGCAATAGCCCCGCCACCATGCGCAGCGTCGTGGTCTTGCCGGCGCCGTTCGGCCCCAGCAGCGCATAGAATTCGCCGACACGGATCGTGAGATCGAGCGCGTCGACCGCCGGGCGGTCAAAACGCTTGGTTAACCCTCGCACGGCGAGTGCGGACAGTTCAGGTGTCATGGCGTGGTGGCGATCCGGAAGTTCGCTCGTCGGTTGCGCAAAGCTTGGACAAAAACCGTTTCGGTGCAGTGAATCGCACGGGGCAAATCACAGGTGATATCCGTATTAGTCCGTGCTGCGGCAAATCTCCGCAAATGTGATGATACAGCGACAACAGCGGTTTGTTGACAGGGATCGGGCGTTTTGGCTCAATCGGGGCGGACATAGGCGGCTTTCAGCGCTCCAGACACAAGGGCGTGAAGGCGGGATGCAACGAGCGATCGGATAAGAATCGCTGGGCATCGGGGAGGGAACGATGCTGGACTTTGTTCAGCAGCTCGTCAGCGGCATCGCGCTCGGCTGCGTTTACGGCCTGATCGCGCTCGGCTTCGTGCTGGTCTACAAGGCAACCGAGGTCGTCAATTTCGCGCAAGGCGATTTGATGATGCTTGGCGGCTTTTTCGCCTTCACCTTCATCGGCATGCTCGGGCTGAATTACTGGGTCGGGTTCGCCGGCGCGGTGATCTGCATGGCGCTGTTCGGCATGCTGGCCGAGCGGCTCGTGGTGCGGCCGATCCTCGGCTATCCACAGTTCTCCATCATCATGGCGACGATCGGGCTCGGCTATTTCCTGCGCTCGATCTCCGGCATGATCTGGGGCACCGACGACTTCAAGATCGAGACGCCGTTCAGCCAGGGCGTCCTGAGGATCGGCAGCCTGGTGCTCGCCTACGACAAGCTGTCGGTGATCGCGGCGACCATCATCCTGTGCGCGCTGCTCTATCTGTTCTTCAACCGCACCACGCTCGGCACGGCGATGCGCGCCAGCTCCGAGAACATGCTGGCTGCCTATTACATGGGCATTCCGGTCAAGCGGGTGGTCTCGATCGTCTGGGCGATCTCGGCCGCGGTCGCGACCTGCGCCGGCGTGCTGCTGGCGCCGATCACCTTCATTCATTCCAATGTCGGCCTGGTGCTGGGGTTGAAGGCGTTTCCGGCCGCGGTGCTCGGCGGCTTCGGCTCGATCCCGGGCGCCGTGGTCGGCGGCGTCCTGATCGGCGTGATCGAGAGCATGGCCGGCTTCTATTTGCCGCAGGGATGGAAGGACGTCGCGCCCTACATCGTGCTGCTCGCGGTGCTGCTGCTCAAGCCCGAAGGCCTGTTCGGCCTTCATGTCCGCAAGAAAGTCTGAGGAGCAACACATGCGGTTTCTCTTCAAGACCGATTACGAAGACGACATCAAGCTGTTCCCGCATTCGGGCTACATCTATTCCTACGGCTTGTTGCTGGCGGTGCTGCTGATCGCGCCTTACGTGCTCTCGAGCTATCTGATGAGCCAGCTCGTCTTCGTCTGCATCTACGCGACCGTCGGCGTCGGGCTCTTGATCCTGACCGGCTTCACCGGACAGGCCTCGCTCGGCCATGCCGCGTTTCTGGCGATCGGCGCCTACACCGCGGCCTATCTGCAGCAGTTCAATGTGCCGTTCCCGGTCTATTTCCTCGCCGCGGGGCTGTTGACCGGCGTGGTCGGCGCGCTGGTCGGATTTCCGGCGCTGCGGCTGCAGGGCATCTATCTGGTGATCGCGACGATCTCCTTTGCGTTCATCGTCGAGGAGATCCTGGCGCGCTGGGAAAGCGTCACCAACGGCAATGAGGGCATGCGGGTCAAGACCATGCAGCTGCTCGGCACCACGGTGTCGCGCGATGGCCCGACGTTCTATTACCTCTGTCTTGCCGTGCTGGTGCTGACCATCGTCGGCACGCTCAATCTGCTGCGCTCGCCGACCGGGCGCGCCTTCGTCGCGATCCGCGACAGCGAGACTGCGGCGCGCAGCATGGGCATCAATGTCGCGCTCTACAAGGTGAAGTCGTTCGCGATCTCGGCGGCGATCACCGGTTTTGCCGGCGTGCTGTTCGCGCACAAGCTCTCCTTCATCTCGCCCGAGATGTTCACCCTGCAGCTTTCGATCGAGTTCATCATCGTGATCCTGATCGGCGGCACGTTCAGCCTGCACGGCGCGGTGCTGGGCGCGATCTTCCTGGTCATGATCGATCCGTTCCTGACCTATCTGAAGGACGATATGCCCGGCGTGATCGGCGGCGTCGCTGCGACCCTCGGCGCCGGCTCCGAGCGCGCGGGCCACATCCAGGACGCGGTCGCAGCCTTCGCCTCCGCCAACGGACTGAAGGGCGCGATCTACGGCATCATCATCGTGCTGTTCGTGCTGTTCGAGCCGCTCGGACTCTACGGCCGCTGGCTCAAGATCAAGCTCTTCTTCCAGCTGTTCCCGCTCTACAAGCGCGCGACCTTCAAGCGGCAGAAGATCTACGTGAAATCGGAGCGGAACAGATGAGCTATTTCCGCGCCGAGAACCTGTCGCTGCATTTCGGGGGCCTCAAGGCGGTCGATGCGGTCAGCTTCGCGGTCGAGAAGGGCGAGATCCTCTCGATCATCGGGCCCAACGGCGCCGGCAAGAGCTCGATCTTCAACCTGATCTCGCGGATCTACCCGCCGACCTCCGGCAAGATCTTCTTCGAGGATCAGGACATCACCCAGGAGCCGGCCTACGACATCGCGAAGCTCGGCATCGCGCGCACCTTCCAGAACATCGAGCTGTTCGAGAACGCGACCGTGCTGAGCAATCTCCTGGTCGGCCGCCATCGCCATTCCACCACCCGGCTCTGGCAGGAGCTATTGTTCCTGCCGAGCGTTCGCGCCGGCGAGAAGGCGCATCGCCGCCGCGTCGAGCAGGTGATCGAGTTTCTCGATCTCGAGCCCTACCGCGACAAGCTGATCTCGGGACTGCCTTACGGCGTGCGCAAGGTGATCGAGCTGGCGCGGGCGCTGTGCTCGGAGCCGAAGCTGATCCTGCTCGACGAGCCGTCCTCCGGACTCAATGTCGAGGAGACCGACGACATGTCGTTCTGGATCCGCGACATGAAGAGCGAGCTCGGCATCACGGTGCTGATGGTCGAGCACGACATGACGCTGGTCAACCGCGTCTCCGACCGCGTCATCGCGCTGAACTACGGCCGCGTGCTGGCGATGGGCTCGCCGTCCGAGGTGCAGCACCATCCCGACGTCGTCGCAGCGTATCTCGGCGCATGAGGATGATGCCATGAGCACAGCGGACATCATCCTGAAGCTCTCCAACATCGAAAGCTATTACGGGCCGATCATGGCGATCCGCGGCATCAGCCTTGAGGTGCCGCGCGGCCGGATCGTGACGCTGCTCGGCGCCAATGGTGCTGGCAAGACCACGGTCTTGAAGACGATCTCCGGCATCCTCGACCCGCAGAAGGGCTCGATCGAATTCCTCGGCAAGCCGATCCAGCGCATGGAGGCCGACCGGATCGTGCGGCTCGGCCTCAGCCACGTGCCGGAGGGGCGCGAGGTGTTTCCGTTCCTGTCGGTACGCGAAAACCTGATGATGGGCGCCTATCTGCGCAAGGACCGCGACGGTGTGGCGCAGGACCTCGAGCGCGTCTACGGCTATTTTCCACGGCTGAGGGAGCGGCTCGGCCAGCCGGCCGGGCAGCTTTCGGGCGGCGAGCAGCAGATGCTGGCGATCGGGCGGGCGCTGATGAACCGGCCGACGCTGCTGCTGCTCGATGAGCCGTCGCTCGGGCTGTCGCCGATCCTGGTGAAGGAGATCTTCACCATCATCCGCCGCGTCAATGAGGAGCAGGGCATGTCGATCCTGCTGGTCGAGCAGAATGCCAAGATCGCGCTGGAGACGGCGCATTACGGCTATGTGCTGGAGATCGGCCGCATCGTCATGAACGATACCTGCGAGCGGCTGATGAATTCACCCGATATCCAGGAATTCTATCTCGGCGCCAAGGAAGCGGGCGCGCGGGGCGAGCGGCGCTGGAAAAAGAAGAAGACGTGGCGTTGAGAAGGACTTGGCGCTGAAGAAGGCTCGCGTCGACGAAAGTCGACGCTGCGTTGAGAGAGGGTTGGAGCTAGATTTCAGGCTTGGCTCGCAAACAAGACCGGCACAACAACCCGGCGCGCGAGGCAGGCGGCATAGGAGGGAGCGCGCATGGCAGGACCAGCGGTGCTGACGGTTGCCGACACGATCGCGAGGAGCTTTTTGCTCGCGGTTCAGACGCGTGGCGACAGGCCCGCGATCCGCGAGAAGAAGTTCGGCATCTGGCAACCGACCAGCTGGCGCGAATGGCTGCAGATTTCCAAGGACATCGCCTTCGGCCTGCAGGCGACCGGCTTTCGCCCCGGCGACGTTGGCTCGATCATCGCCAACGCGGTGCCGGAATGGGTCTATGCCGACATGGGCATCCTGTGCGCCGGCGGCGTCTCGTCCGGCATCTATCCGACCGATTCGGCGGCGCAGGTCGAATACCTCATCAATGATTCCCACACGCGGGTGATCTTTGTCGAGGACGAGGAGCAGCTCGACAAGGTGCTGACCTGCCGCTCGCGCTGTCCGACGCTGGAGAAGATCGTCGTGTTCGACATGGAGGGCCTCTCCGGCTTCTCCGATCCGATGGTGCTGTCGCTTGCCGAATTCACCGCGCTCGGCCGCAACCATGCCCAGGGCAACGATGCCTTGTGGGACGAGATGACCGGCAGCCGCACCGCCTCCGACCTCGCGATCCTGGTCTACACCTCCGGCACCACGGGCCCGCCCAAGGGCGCGATGCACTCCAATCGCAGCGTGACGCACCAGATGCGCCACGCCAACGATCTCTACCCCTCGACCGACAGCGAGGAGCGGCTGGTGTTCCTGCCGCTCTGCCATGTCGCCGAGCGGGTCGGCGGCTATTACATCTCGCTCGCGCTGGGGTCGGTGATGAATTTCGCCGAGAGCCCGGAGACGGTGCCGGACAATCTGCGCGAGGTGCAGCCGACTGCGTTCCTCGCGGTGCCCCGGATCTGGGAGAAGTTCTATTCCGGCATCACCATCGCGCTGAAAGATGCGACCCCGTTCCAGAACTGGATGTACGCCCGTGCGCTCGCGATCGGCAACCGGATGACCGAGTGCCGGCTGCAGGGCGAGACGCCGCCGCTGTCGTTGCGGCTCGCCAACCGCGCGGCCTATTGGCTGGTGTTCCACAACATCCGCCGCATGCTCGGGCTCGACCGCTGCCGGATCGCATTGACCGGCGCCGCGCCGATCTCGCCGGATCTGATCCGCTGGTATCTCGCGCTCGGCATCGACATGCGCGAGGTCTACGGCCAGACCGAGAATTGCGGCGTTGCGACCATGATGCCGGCGGACCGCATCAAGCTCGGCTCGGTTGGCAAGGCCGCGCCCTGGGGCGAGGTGATGATCTGCCCGAAGGGCGAGATCCTGATCAAGGGCGACTTCCTGTTCATGGGCTATCTCAACCAGCCGGAGAGGACCGCCGAGACGATCGACGCGAAGGGCTGGCTGCACACCGGTGACGTCGGCACGATCGACAATGAAGGCTATGTCAAGATCACCGATCGGATGAAGGACATCATCATCACCTCCGGCGGCAAGAACATCACGCCGTCCGAGATCGAGAACCAGCTCAAATTCTCGCCCTATGTCTCGGACGCGGTCGTGATCGGCGACAAGCGGCCGTATCTCACCTGCCTGATCATGATCGACCAGGAGAATGTCGAGAAGTACGCCCAGGATCACGACATCCCCTTCACCAATTACGCGAGCCTGTGCCGCGCCCGCGAAATCCAGGATCTGATCCAGCGCGAGGTCGAGGCGGTCAACGTGAAGTTCGCGCGCGTCGAGACCGTCAAGAAATTCTATCTGATCGAGCGCCAGCTCACGCCCGAGGACGAGGAGTTGACGCCGACCATGAAGCTGAAGCGCAGCTTCGTGAACAAGCGCTACGCCGCCGAGATCGACGCGATGTATGGCGAGCGGGCGGTGGCATAGCCGAGGAGAAGGAAATTGGCGAGGGAGCGAGCAGGCCCGACCCTTCGCTCAACATGGGCCTTTGTTAAGGAGGAGACTGCAATGTCGAAATCGCTGAAGGCGCTGGGCCTTGCGGTGAGCGCGCTGGCGCTGACCTGTCTGCCGGCCGCAGCCCAGACCAAGGTCACCAATGAAGGCATCTCGCCGACCGAGATCGTGATCGGAACGCACCAGGACTTGTCCGGCCCGATCAAGGTCTGGGGCGTTCCGGTGTCCAACGGCATGAAGATGGCGGTCGAGGAGATCAACGCCGGCGGCGGCATCAACGGCCGCAAGATCAAGATGATCCTGGAGGATAATGGCTACGATCCGAAGAAGGCGGTGCTGGCCTCGCAGAAGATGGTCGAGCGCGACAAGGTGTTCGCGATGATCGGACCGATGGGCTCGCCGACCGTGCTCGCCGCGCAGGACGTCCTGTTCGATGCCGGCGTGCTGCAGCTGTTCCCGCTGACGGCTGCCGAATTCACCTTCAAGTTCGATCCCGCCAAGCCGCAGGAGCGGCTGAAGTTCAACAACCTCCTGCCCTATGTCGAGAGCACGCGCGCCGCGCTCAAATACATGATGGAGTGGAAGAACTTCAAGAAGCCCTGCATCATGCATCAGGATGACGAGTACGGCAAAAACGTGCTCGACGGCTTCACCCAGCAGCTCGGCGCGATGAAGGTGCAGCCGGCCTCGGTCACGAGCTACAAGCGCGGCGCCTCCGACTTCTCGGCGCAGGTCGCCAAGATGAAGGCCGACGGCTGCGACCTCGTCGTGCTCGGCACCGTGATCCGCGAGACCATCGGCGCGATGAACGAAGCGAAGAAGCTCGGCTGGGACGTGACCTTCCTCGGCGCCACCCCGACCAACGTGCTCGAAGTGCCGGCGCTCGGCAAGGAAGCCGTCGAAGGGCTCTATGCGGCGTCGGGCTTCGAGATTCCCTACGAGGACACGGCCAAGGGCAAGGTGAAGGACTGGCTGGTGAACTACAAGAAGATGTTCAACACCGACGCCAATACCCAGGCGATCATCGGCTACAACGCGGTGATGACCTTCGCCTTCTACGCGCAGAAGGCGGGCAAGGATCTCACCGGCCAGAAGATGCTGGACTCGCTGGAGTCAGGCGACAAATTCCTCGACATCTTCAGCTCGCCGCCGACCAAGTTCTCCAAGACGGACCATCTCGCCAACACCATCACACAGGTGCAGCAGGTCAAGGGCGGCCGCTGGGTGCTGGTGAAGGACAATCTGATGTTCTGAGGGGGGCGGGACATTCCTCCAGACCGTTCTGGGATGGTGCGTTAGCACCAGACCTGGTGCGCAGTTGCGCACCGGGGAACCTCGAGATTCCCCAATTCGCAATTGCGAATTGGGGTTCGATGCTTCGCATCGCCCCGGAATGACGCAGTCAGTTACCGCGCCGCCGGCCGCCACGCGGCCTCAGCGACGAGCGGGCATCGACATAGCGGCTGACTCCATGCTGGTCGATCACAAAGGTCGGCCGAAAACTCCTGATGTCGGCGTCCTCGATCATCGCCATGCGGCGGTTGTCGAGCGTCAGCCAGCGGCCGTCGAGCCGCGCCGCGACCACCGCATGGTCCTCGCCGCCGACGAGGTCATGCAGGACGACGATCCGCAAATCTTCCGGCGCCACGCCGGCCTTGCGCAGCGCCACCAATTTCGCGATCGCATAGTCCTCGCAATCGCCGCTGCCGCGGGCGAATGTGGCGAGCGGCGTCGTCCAGACGTCGGGCTCGCCATAGGCCGCAAGATCGCTGCCCGGACGGATCGCAAGGTTGATCGCGCGGTTGATCTCGCCGAGCCGGGCGCGACCCTGACGCGCCCGTCCGGCATCGACGATCGCCAGGAATCGCAGCGCCGCCGGCGACGCACAGCCGGCGCGGTCGCTCTCGCAGGCTGCCAATTGCTCCAATTCGTCGGCGAGCTGGCGCTGCACGCCGAGCCATTTGTCGTACAGGCCGCCGTCGGCAAGCAGACTGGTCGTCAGGCCGAACGGCTCGGTCGACTTTCTGATCAGCGTCGCCGGACCGGGCGAGAGCAGCGAAGCGGCATTGAGCTCGGCAACCGGCGCGGCCAGCGCCAGGCCAAAACCCAGCATCACGGCGCGCAGCGCAAGCGGGCGAAGCGAGAATCTCATCTGACACCCCCTGTCCGCTCATCGGCGGGTGGATATTGCACCGCGCACGCGACCGGATCGTTTCATGCCGGGCAGCATGGCGAACGATCCCTTCGAATCGACTTAAGATGTGGGGAATCAGGGGAAGAGGCTAAAGGGCGCCTGCTTGGGGTCCCGAAAACTTTACCGGTTTGTGAAAGGAAGCGGCGAACCTTTTTCCACTGCTTTGCAACTCATCCTTGCCTTCTGGTTAACCCGCCGGTCCGCGCACGGGACCGCTGTGATTTGTAAGCTAAGTCACAGCTTTGGCCGGGAAATTGGGGTCAAATGCCCGCTCTGGGCTAAGGGGAAATAGAGGCAAGTACAGAAATGCCAATCAATACCACGAATACGTGGCTCAGTACGTATCTTGGCTTAAATCCCACCTTATGGTACCGTCAATCGAATCGCAATTACACGGCTCTTCACAGCGTGAGCCAAGTCACATCCAGTCAAACCGCACTTCAGGACCACCTTGCGCAAGCACAGAGTGGTTTCGCCAAGCTTTATCCGATGATATGCAGGCATAATCATTCGGATATTTTAACAATATTAACTCTCGTGCGGTGATCCGCAGTGAACTTTGTCGAGAAATTCGACGGCCTGTTGCCGAACACGGACGCTTATGCCCGTGGATACGTGCACGTCGACAGTGTCTCCACGCTTGCTCCGCCCGGCGCGATCGTCGTCGACGACGGGCAATTGCTGTTCACCGGCGACTTCAAGCGGACCGGGCTCGATCTCGTCATCGCGAAGGACGATCGGGAACTCGTCCTGCACGACTACTTCAAGGGCGAAAAGCGCGCGCCGCTGGCGTCGCCTGACGGCGCGCATCTCACCGGCGATCTTGTCAACGCACTCACCGGCTATACCCAATATGCCCAGGCCGGCGGCGCGGCGGAGCCGGCCAAGGTCATCGGCCATGTCACCAAGCTGACCGGGAACGCCACTGCCATCCGCAATGGCGTCGCGATCGTCCTGAACCAGGGCGACAACGTCAACAAGGGTGACGTTGTGCAATCCGGCGGCGACTCGACGCTCGGCATCACCTTCATCGACGGCACCGTGTTCGGTCTCGGACCGAACGCCAAGATGGTGCTGAACGAAATGATCTACGACCCGAACGGGTCGAGCAATTCGTCGCTGATGAGTCTGGTCTCGGGCACGATCTCCTTCGTGGCCGGCGCGACCGCCAAGCACGGCGACATGAAGGTCGATACGCCGGTCGCGACCATGGGCATCCGCGGTACCGCGGTGCTGGTCGAAATCGATTTCGACGTGCAGGGCACCGGCGGCGTGCCGCCGGCCAAATTCCAGGTGCTGGTCGAGCCCGACGGCACCACCGGCTCCTACATCCTGTTCGACAAGACGACGCTCAATCCGATCGCGACCGTCGATCAGGCCGGCACCCAGACCATCGTCAACGGCCAGGGCAGCGTCAGCTTCGTCTCGTCGGCGCAACTGTCGACCGATGCGCAGAAGCTCATCTCCGACGTGTTCGCGCTGAAGTTCACCGACAACAACAATCCTAACACCAAGCTCACGACGAACTTCACGGACAGCGTCGTGCCGGTGTCGACCAGCTTCAAGCTCACCAGCAGCGACAGTGGCGCGCCGATCATCATTCTGCTGACCTTCGTCAACACGACCGGACCTCAGGCCGGCGGCGCTCCCAACAGCAGGCTCGATCACATCCCGGGGCCGCCGCAAGTCGTGACCCAGGACGCGGTGTTTACCGAGCGGTCGGGGCTGACCCAGAGCGGGCTGTTCGACACCGCGACGGGCCAGATCAAATGGCTGGACCTCAATGTCGGTGACACGCCGAGTGCGAAGGTCGACTATTCCGCGCTCAGCTACCGGGACGCCAACGGCAGCGACGTCACCTCATCGCTGACGGCGGCGCAGCTTGCGGCCATCAAGGCCGTCGAGATCCCGTTGCTGCTCGAGCCCAATCCGAACAACAAGAATGCCGGTTCGGCGACCTGGACCTACAACCTTGCCGACAGCGCGTTCGACTTCCTGGCCGCCGGCGAAACGCTGACGCTGACCTATGTCGCGCGCGTGGATAACAATTTCGCGCCGAACAACGAGACCACGTTCAAGACCTTCACCATCACGATCACCGGCACCAACGACACGCCGGTGGTGACGTCCTCGGCGCAGGCCGGTTCGATCACCGAACTCGCCGCAACGACGAATTCCACCCAGCCTGATACTGCGCATGGCACGCTGACATTTGCCGATGCGGATCTGACCGACACGCATACGGTCACCATCACCGGCGTCACCGCGACCGGCGTCACCAGCGGACTTGCCAGCCATGCCACCGTGCTGAGCTGGCTGTCGCTGGGCGCGCCGACCGATTCGACCGATGGCGTGACGGGATCGCGCTCCTGGACGTTCTCGTCTGCCGACAGAAGCTTCGACTATCTCGCCACCGGCGAGACGCTGACGCTGACCTACACGATCCAGATCGACGACCATCAGGGCGGCGTCGTCACGCTGCCGGTCACCATCACGATCGTCGGCACCGACGACAGGCCGGTGATCACCTCGCCGACCCAGGCGGCCGCCATCACTGAAGCCGAGGAGACGACCGGTTCGGTCGTGCCGGATACCGCATCCGGTACCGTGACCTTCGTCGATGTCGATCTCAGCGACACCCACAGCGTCACCGTGGCCGGCGTCACCGAAACGGGCGTTATCACAGGGCTTCCCGATCAGGCGACGATACTGGGCTGGATGTCGCTCGGCACGCTGACGGATTCGACCGGCGGCGTAACCGGATCGCGCGCCTGGACCTTCTCGGCCGCCGACGAGAGTTTCGACTATCTCGCGGCCGGCGAGAAGCTGACCTTGACCTATCTGATCCAGGTCGACGACCATCACGGCGGTGTCGTCACCCAGCCCGTCACCATCACCATCACGGGCACCAACGACGCGCCAGTGGTCGCGGCCGACGTCTCCAGCAAAGCCGGCGTGCACGAGATCACCGAGCTTCCTGAGACGACCGGTGACACCGCTGATTCTGACAACGCAGTTGGTTCGTTGGCCTTCACCGATGTCGATCTGAGTGATCGCCATACGGTCAGCTATTCCGCACCAAGCTTCAGCTGGTCGGATGCTAGCCAGCAGCTGACCTTGACCGCGGATCAGCGGGACGCGTTGACGGCGGCGAGCCACCTTACCCTGACGCTCAGCGACAGCACAGGCAGCGGTCATGGCGCGGTGGACTTCAATTATAGCGCTGTCGATGCAAGCTTCGATTTCCTCGCTCTGGGCGAGACGCTGACGGTCACCTACGACATCACGGTCACCGACAACAACCACGTGTCCTCGACCCAGCCGGTGACGATCAGGATCATCGGGTCCAACGACGCGCCGACGCTCGCCAACGTCAATGCTGGTACGCTCACCGATACCGCGGCCGACGACAGCTTCGGCCCGCTCACTGGCACGCTGCATGGCAACGATGTCGATCACGGCGAGACCGCGACGCTGACCTATGCGGCCGTGAACAATGACGTCCCGACCCTGGACGTCGCGATCAAGGGCCTGTACGGCTCGCTCACCGTCCATGCCGACGGTACCTACACCTATGTTCCGGACGCGATCGCGATAAATGCGCTCGCCGAAGGCACCTATGCCGACACCTTCGATATCGAGACCATCGATGCGCATGGCGCCGTCGGCGCAGCACAACTGACAATCGACGTTGTAGGGGCAAACGATGCGCCCGTGACGACGGACGACGTGGCCACCACTTTCGGGAGCACCGGCAGCGTCACCGGCAACCTGCTCAGCAACGACAGCGATGCCGAACACGATACGCTCTCGATTGCCGGCGTCGGGCACGATGCGGCGGTGGACCATCAGTTCATGGTCGATGGCCTTTATGGCGAGCTGGTCGTCGATCCGGTGACCGGCGCTTATACCTACACGCTCGGGGTCACGGCCGCGCAGATTACGGCGATCGCTGCCCTGCCTCACGGCACCAGCGCGGTGGACCAGTTCACCTATACGGCCTTTGACGGCGCGCTCGGAACTGTCGGGCATCTGACGGTGACGGTCAATGGCGACGACGCGCCCGTGATCCAGACCGATAACATCGGCGTGCTGCACAATTCCGACGGGACCGACACGATTACTGGCCTGACGGCGACGGATGCCGATGCAGGCGCCGATGAGATTTTCAACCTGACAGCGGCGACTGATGGCAAGAGCAGCAGTACCGTCGCTCCCTCGTCCCACGCGGGCGACCTGGCCGGTATCAATGCCACGCTCTCAGCGGGCCTTACCTATGATCCGGGCGAATTCGCGCCCTCCACCGATATGGTCACGCTCACAGTGGCCGACGGGTACGGCGCGACCGACAAGGTCAATCTGATCTTCAACGTCCAACAGGATCGGCCAGAGCCCGTGATGCTGACCGGGACCGGCGACAAGGACATATTCTTTGGGTCGGACTACCAGGACAAGTTCGTGTTTGCGCCGAACTTTAACCACGACACGATCCTGAACTTCACGCCAGGCCAGGACCAGATCGACCTGTCCACGGTCGTCTCGGCAAGCACCTTTAGTACCTGGTTCGATCAGCATGTTGCGACATCGCCGACGAACTCGGCGGATACGCTGATCACGGTCGACGGCGCAGACACGATCACATTGCACAATGTCGCCAAGGCGAGCCTGTCCCAGAACGACTTCATCATTCATTTTACGTGACGGACGCGCGGCCGTGCCGCCGCGGGTCTGGCCCGGCTGATTGTGCACTGCGCATGCTTGCTCGATTGGAACAATTCCGCGCGCGTGATATCCAGATGGCATGAAACGGCTGAAGGCGATACGCAGGTGGTTCGCACGGCGCTTCGGCTATGCGCGGCTGGTCTGCGTGGCGCTGTTGATCGGCATTGCCGCGCTGCGGATCGTGGATCCGGCTCCGGTCCAGGAGCTTCGCGTCAGGACGTTTGACACATTCCAGGCGCTGCAACCGCGCCAAAAGACCGCGCGGCCTGTCACCATCGTCGACATCGACGAGAAGAGCCTCGCCGATCCCCGGCTCGGACAGTGGCCGTGGCCACGGACGCGGCTCGCCGACATCGTCACCAATCTCACCCGGCTCGGCGCCGTGGTGATCGCGTTCGACGCGGTGTTCTCCGAGCCGGACCGTCTCAACCCCGATATCGCCGCCGATACCTTCAGCAGCCTCGATGAGGAGATGCGCGCGAGACTGCGGCAGCTGCCGAGCAACGACAGCATCATGGCCGAAGCCATCAAGAACTCGCGCGTGGTGCTCGGCGAATCGGGCGGGCCCAACGTGCGCGCCGACCTCAACGAAAAGCTTCCGGTCACCGGACTTGCGATGCTCGGCGAGGAGCCGCAGCCTTTCATGTTCATGTTCCCGGGGTTGCTGCGCAACGTGCCGGTGCTCGAGGAGGCGGCTGCCGGGCGCGGCCTGTTCACGATCAGGCCGGAGCGCGACGGGATCGTCAGGCGCGTGCCGATGATCATGGTGGCGCAGGGCATCACCATGCCGTCGCTGAGCTTCGAGATGCTGCGGGTGGCGAGCGGCTCGGGCACGATCCTGATCAAGGCCGACAAGGCCGGTATCAAGAGCCTGGGTCTCAAGGGCTTTGCGATCCCGACCGATCTCCACGGCCAACTCTGGATCCACTACGCCCGCCGCGATCCCTCGATCTATGTCTCGGCCGTCGATGTGCTGGACGGGCGCGTCTCACCGGACCGAATTGCCGGCAAGCTGATCGTGATCGGCACCTCGGCGATCGGGCTGAACGACATCAAGACGACGCCGGTGACGCCGGCGATGCCCGGTGTCGAGGTCCACGCCCAGGTGCTGGAGAGCGCGCTGACCGGCGACGTCGTTTCGCAGCCGAACTACGGCATCGGCATCGAGTTCTTCGCCGCGCTGATCATGGGGCTCCTTGTCATCGCCTTCGCGCCGAAGTTCGGTCCGATCACGCTGGTCGCCGTCGGCGGGATGTTCGCCTCCGTGCTGATCGGCACGTCCTGGTATTTCTATTCCCAGCACCGGCTGCTGATCGACTTCACCTATCCGCTGATGTCGACCACGGCGATCTATCTCACGCTGATCTTCTCCGCCTTCGTGCGCGAGCAGCAGCAGCGCCGACAGATCAGGTCGCAATTCGTGCAGTACATGTCGCCCGCGCTGGTCGAGCAGCTGGCGCAGTCGCCGGAGCGGCTGGTGCTCGGCGGCGAGGAACGCGAGATGACCATCATGTTCTCGGACATGCGCGGTTTCACCTCGATCTCGGAAACCTACAAGAGCAATCCGCAGGGCCTCACGGCGCTGATGAACCGCTTCCTTACTCCGCTTTCCAACGCGATCCTCGCCCGCAAGGGCACCATCGACAAATATATGGGCGACGCCATCATGGCGTTCTGGAACGCGCCGCTTGACGACAAGCAGCACCAGCTCAACGCCTGCGATGCGGCGCTCGACATGCTGGAGCGCGTCGACGACCTCAACCGTGAGCGCGAGCAGGAGGCGAAGGACGGTGGCCACGTCTATGTGCCGCTCAACATCGGTGTCGGTCTCAACACCGGCTCCTGCGTGGTCGGCAATATGGGCTCCGATGTGCGCTTCGACTATTCGGTGTTCGGCGACAGCGTCAATCTGGCCTCGCGGCTCGAGGGGCAGTCCAAGGAGTACGGCTTCCCGATCATTGTGGGATCGAAGACCGCGCTCGCGGTGAAGGAGAAGTTCGCGATCCTCGAGCTCGACTTCATCATGGTCAAGGGCAAGAGGGAGCCCGAGGTGATCTATGCGATTGCCGGCCGCGAGGATGTCGCGAACTCCGGCCGCTTCCAGCGGCTGCGCAACCTGACCATCGAGATGCTCGCCTGCTACCGCGGCCGCGATTGGGACGGCGCGCTCGCCGCGATCGAACGCGGCCGCAAGACCGACGAGGCGCAGACGCTGCAATATCTCTACCGCCTCTATGAGGCGCGCATTCGCGCGTTCCAGAAAGAGCCGCCGCCGCAAGACTGGGACGGCGCGTTTGCGTTGACGACGAAATAGGCGACGCAAACCCGCTGTCGTCCCGGTGAAGGCCGGGACCCATACGCCGCGGCCCGCGCAATGGGCAAGCGGCCAGACGGCTTTCCAACAACACCCCTTCGTGGTCATGGGTCCCGGCTTTCGCCGGGACGACGGCGGAGGGGTTTACCCGGCGACGACCAGCAACTTACTCCAGCCCGATCTGGGTCAGATCCTGGAACCAGTGCTGCGCCTGCACGAAGGTCTTCACCTTCGGCGACAGCGCGTGCGGATTGGTATCGTGCACCACCCACACCAGCGCGGCGTCGTCGACGATCAGCGCATGGGCCTGCGCCAGCAGTTCATCCTGCTTGGCGGTATCGAAGGTCTGCTTGGCCTCGTCGATCAGCGCATCGACCTTCGGGTTCTTGTAGCCGCCCCAGTTGACGCCGACGGGCGCCACTTGGCCGGAATGGAAGAACCGCACGATGGCATAGAGCGGATCCGACGTGACGTAGGCGATGTTGTTGGCGGTGATGCCGGCGTTCATCTCGTCCGCCGCGCCCTTGCGCCAGTGCGTATATAATGTCTCGAGCTCGACCACCTTGAAGTCGATGTCGATGCCGATCTCCTTGAAGCTCTGCTGCAGGAATTCGTTCATCGGCAGCGACAGCATCTGCCCGGTACCGCCCTGGGCGATGATGAAAGTCGCCTTCAACGGCTTGTCCTTCGAATAGCCGGCTTCCTCCACCAGCTTCTTCGCGGCCGCGAGGTCGTATTTCAGTTCGAACGTCGGCTTGCCGAACCACGGGCTCGACGGGTCGACCTGGCCCTTGGCGGGCTTGGCGAGGCCGTTCATCAGGCCAACCACCGCGTCGCGGTCGATCGCGAGGGTGAGCGCCTTGCGCAGGCGGATGTCGGTCCATGGCGAGCCCGGCAGCACGCTCAAGTGATAGTTCCAGACATGCGGTGTCACGTTGTCGACGATCCTCATGCCGGCGGCCTTGAGCTGCGGCACGGCGTCGGGCGCCGGCGTTTCGATCAGGTCGACCTGGCCGGCCAGCAGCGCGTTGGTGCGGGTCAGCGCTTCCGGCATCGGAATCAGGATCATCTTGTCGACCTTCGCAAGCCGCTTCTTGTCCCAATAGTCCGGGTTCTTCGTCAGTTCGGCGAGCTCGCGCGGCACCAGCTTGGTCAGCTTGAACGGACCGGTGCCGGAGGGCTGACTGGCGAATTTGTCCCAGTCCTTGCCGAGCTTTTCATATTGCGCGGGGCTCGAGACCAGGAACCAGAGCATCTGATAGGGGAAGAAGGAGTCGACGGTCTTGGTGGTGATCTCGATGGTGAAATCGTCGACCTTGGCGTAGCTCGCGACCGAGGGCAGGCGGGTCTTGACCTGCGCGCTCTGCCGCTTGTCGAATTGCGGCGCCTTGTCGTTCAGCACCTTGTCGAGATTCCAGATCACCGCGTCGGCATTGAAGTCGCTGCCGTCGTGGAACTTGACGCCCTTGCGCAGCGCGAAGCGCCATTTGGTCCTGTCGTTGTCGTCGACCTTCCATTCGGTCGCAAGCCCCGGCACCAGTTTGCCCGGCCGGTCGGCAACGTCCATCTCCCAGGCCACCAGCGGATCGTAAATCGTGTAGGCGGTGAACTGATAGGCGCCGGCGCCGCGATCGGGCTGGCCGGTCGTCAGCGGGATGTCGGCCATCGAGATGCCGTAGCGCACAATGGACTCTGCTTGCGCGGATTTCCCCGGCCAGCCCGCGGTCAGGGCAAGCGCCATTGCTGCCATCAGGATCAAATTGCGCGCACGCATATGAAGGCTCCGTTGGAAAGATGTCGGAGCCAAATCCTGCAAGCATGATGCCAGAATAGGCATCTTCGCTCCGTTCGTGCGCGAGGTGGGAAGAAATGACGCGCCCGGCGGTTATTTGCTGATGAACTATTCCCCTTGGCACAGGCATTGCATACGCTTGCCCAAGAAATAATCACCAAAACGTCACCAGACTCGAAGGGGCTGCTCAGATGCGTAACAGGAAAACCAATGCGACGGCGATCATGCTGGCGCTTGCGATAGCCACTGGCGTGCCGGCGATCGCCAGCGCCGAGACCGTGCTGCGCATTGGCATGACTGCTGCCGATATTCCGCGCACGCTCGGTCAGCCCGACCAGGGGTTTGAGGGCAATCGCTTCACCGGGCTGACGATGTATGACGCGCTGACGATGTGGGACCTGTCCTCGTCGGACAAGGCAAGCGCGATGATCCCCGGCCTCGCGACCGAGTGGAAGGTCGACGATGCCGACAAGACGAAGTGGATTTTCAAGCTGCGCCCCGGCGTCACCTTTCACGACGGCTCGCCGTTCAATGCCGACGCCGTGGTCTGGAATGTCGACAAGGTCTTGAAGCAGGACGCGCCGCAATACGATGCGAGCCAGGTCGGCGTCACCGCCTCGCGCATGCCGACGCTGGTCTCCGCGCGCAAGATCGACGACATGACGGTGGAGCTGACCACCAAGGAGCCGGACAGCTTCCTGCCGATCAATCTCACCAATCTGTTCATGGCGAGTCCGGCCAAGTGGCAGAAATTCTACGACAAGGCCGAAGGCGCCGACGCCAAGGCGAAGTCGCAGGCCGCATGGGCCGCGTTCGCCAAGGACGCGTCGGGCACCGGGCCCTGGAAGATGTCGAGCTTCACCCCGCGCGAGCGGCTTGAGCTGGTGAAGAACGAGAGCTACTGGGACAAGGCACGGGTGCCGAAGGTCGACAAGATGGTGCTGCTGCCGATGCCGGAGGCCAATGCCCGCACCGCGGCGCTGCTGTCGGGGCAGGTCAACTGGATCGAGGCGCCGGCGCCGGACGCGCTGCCCGAGATCAAGCAGCGGGGTTTCAACCTCTATTCCAACGAGGAGCCGCATGTCTGGCCGTGGCAGTTCTCGCGCGTCGAGGGTTCGCCGTGGAACGACATCCGAGTCCGCAAGGCTGCCAATCTCTGCGTCGATCGCGAAGGGCTGCGTGACGGCCTGCTTGCCGGCCTGATGGTGCCGGCGACCGGCACGTTCGAGCCCGGCCACCCCTGGCGCGGCAGCCCGACCTTCCAGATCAAATACGACAAGCCGGCCGCGCAGAAGCTGATGCAGGAGGCGGGCTTCGGCCCGAACAAGAAGCTGACGGTCAAGATCCAGACCTCGGCGTCGGGCTCCGGCCAGATGCTGCCGCTGCCGATGAACGAGTATCTGCAACAGGCGTTGGCCGAGTGCTACTTCGATGTGCAGCTCGACGTCATCGAGTGGAATACGCTGTTCACCAACTGGCGGCGCGGCACCAAGGATCCGACCGCCAACGGCTCGAACGCCATCAACGTCACCTATGCGGCGATGGATCCGTTCTTCGCGCTGGTGCGTTTCCTGCAGTCGGGCATGGCGCCGCCGGTGTCGAACAATTGGGGTTTCAACAACAACCCGAAGTTCGACGAGCTGGTGAAGAAGGCCCGCCAGACCTTCGAGCCGGCGGCGCGCGATGCCGCGCTCGCCGAGCTGCATGCGGCCTCGGTCGACGACGCGGCCTTCCTTTATGTCGCCCACGACGTCGCACCGCGCGCGATGAGCCCGAAGATCAAGGGCTTTGTGCAGCCGAAAAGCTGGTTCGTCGACTTCTCGCCGGTCACGGTCGCGCCGTGAGGCGCTAGTCGCGCAATGGGTGCACCCTCTCCCCTTGTGGGAGAGGGTGGCTTCGCGAGAGCGAAGCCGGGTGAGGGGTTGTCTCCGCGGACACGCCTCTCTGAGATGAAATGATTGTATCCGCGGATAGAAACCCTCATCCGGCGCGCTCCGCGCGCCACCTTCTCCCACAACGGAGAAGGAAGAAAGAACGCAACGTGTTCGCCTATACGTCCAGACGGATCGTCTACGTCATTCCGATCGTGCTCAGCGTGGCGCTGGTGTGCTTCCTCCTGGTGCACATCACGCCTGGCGACCCGCTGGTCGCAGTGCTGCCGGCCGATGCCTCGCAGGAGCTTGCCGCGCAGTTGCGCACGGCCTACGGCTTCGATCGCCCGTTGCCGGTGCAATTCGGCCTGTGGCTGTGGCGCGCGATCCATGGCGATCTCGGCAATTCGATCGCGACCGGGCGGCCCGTCCTGACCGAGGTGATGCGCGCCGTCGGCAACACCGTGATGCTGGCGATCGCGGCCGCGATGATCGGCTTTACGCTCGGCCTGCTGTTCGGCCTGATCGCCGGCTATTTCCGCGACACCTGGGTCGACAAGGTCGCGACCTCCTTCGCCATCGCCGGCGTGTCGCTGCCGCATTATTGGCTCGGCATGGTGCTGGTCATCATCTTCTCGGTGCAGCTCAACTGGCTGCCCGCGGTCGGCGCAGGTCCCGGCGGCTCCGGCGCCTGGGCGTGGGACTGGGAGCATCTGCGCTATCTGGTGCTGCCGGCGATCACTACCTCGGTGATCCCGATGGGTATCGTCACCCGCACGGTGCGCGCGCTGACCGGCGACATCTTGAGCCAGGACTTTGTCGAGGCGCTGCGCGCCAAGGGCCTGCGCGAGACCGAGGTGTTCCGCCACGTCGTCAAGAATGCGGCGCCGACCGCGCTCGCGGTGATGGGGCTGCAGCTCGGCTATATGCTGGGCGGCTCGATCCTGATCGAGACCGTGTTCTCCTGGCCGGGGTCAGGTCTGCTCCTGAACTCGGCGATCTTCCAGCGCGATCTGCCGTTACTGCAGGGCACGATCCTGGTGCTGGCGCTGTTCTTTGTGCTGCTCAATCTCCTGGTCGACATCGCGCAGGCCGCGATCGATCCGCGCATCAAGCGGAGCTAACCATGAGTGCGATGTCAGATACTGCATTACAGGCCGCTCCCGCGAGCAAAGCGCGCGGCTATTGGGCGACGGTTGCCCGCCGCATCAGGCGCGACAAGGTCAGCATGGCCTGCGCCATCATCCTGGTGCTGATCTTTGCCTCGGCGCTGCTGGCACCATGGCTGCATCTCGCCGATCCCTATCAGGGCTCGATGATCCGCCGTCTCCGCCATATCGGCACGCCGGGCTATCCGCTCGGCACCGACGAGCTCGGCCGCGACATGCTGGCACGGCTGATCTATGGCGGACGGCTGTCGCTGGTCATCGGCATCCTGCCGGTGATCTTCGCGTTCGTGATCGGCACCTCGCTCGGCCTCGTCGCCGGTTATGTCGGCGGCAAGCTCAACACCGCGATCATGCGCACGGTCGACGTGTTCTACGCCTTTCCGTCGGTGCTGCTGGCGATTGCGATCTCGGGTGCGCTCGGCGCCGGCATCACCAATTCGATCGTGTCGCTGACCATCGTGTTCGTGCCGCAGATCACCCGCGTCGCCGAAAGCGTCACCACCGGCGTCCGCAACATGGATTTCGTCGAGGCGGCGCGCGCGTCCGGCGCGGGTCCGTTCACCATCATGCGGGTGCACATGCTCGGCAATGTGCTGGGCCCGATCTTCGTCTATGCCACCGGCCTGATCTCGGTGTCGATGATCCTTGCAGCCGGTCTCTCGTTCCTCGGGCTCGGCACCAAGCCGCCGGAGCCGGAATGGGGCTTGATGCTGAACACGCTGCGCACCGCGATCTACGTCAATCCATGGGTCGCGGCGCTGCCGGGCGCGATGATCTTCGCGGTCTCGATCTGCTTCAACCTGCTCAGCGACGGCATGCGCAGCGCCATGGACATCAGGAATTAAAGCATGAGCGATGCCAATCTCTCCGTCGACATGCTGGAGCCGGTCGCCGACCTCGGCGGCGCCGCGCAGCCGCTGCTGCAGGTCAAGGGACTGACCAAGCACTTCCCGGTGCGCGGCGGCCTGTTCAGTCCGCGCAAGACCGTGCGCGCCGTCGACGACGTCACCTTCGCGGTTATGAAGGGTGAGACCGTCGGCATTGTCGGCGAATCCGGCTGCGGCAAATCGACCACGGCGCGGCTGTTGATGCACCTGATGGCACGCGATGCGGGCGATATCATCTATGACGGCCGGCAGGTCGGCCCGTCGCTCTCGCTGCGCGATCTGCGGCGCGGCGTGCAGATGGTGTTCCAGGATAGCTACGCCTCGCTCAACCCGCGCCTCACCATCGAGGAATCGATCGCCTTCGGGCCAAAGGTCCACGGCATGGCCGACGACACGGCGCGGACGCTGGCGCGCGAGCTGCTCGGCAAGGTCGGCCTGCGGCCGGAGATTTTTGCCAACCGCTATCCGCACGAGGTGTCGGGTGGTCAGCGCCAGCGCGTCAATATCGCGCGCGCGCTCGCGCTGTCGCCGCGGCTCGTGATCCTCGATGAAGCGGTTTCCGCGCTCGACAAATCGGTCGAGGCGCAGGTGCTCAATCTACTCGCCGACCTCAAGCGCGAATTCGGCCTCACGTACCTGTTCATCAGCCACGATCTCAACGTCGTCCGCTACATCTCCGACCGCGTGCTGGTGATGTATCTCGGCGAGGTCGTCGAACTCGGGCCGGTCGATGCGGTCTGGGACGCGCCGGCGCATCCCTATACCCGCGCGCTGCTGGCGGCGATGCCGTCATCCGATCCCGACAGGCGCACCGAGGTGCCGCCGATCTCGGGCGATCCGCCCAATCCGATCGATCCGCCGCCGGGCTGCCGGTTTCACACCCGTTGCCCGTTTGCGGAGCCGCTCTGCGCAAACGACACGCCAAAACTCAGCGATCTCGATACAATGGGCCATCAAGCGGCGTGCTACATGGCCATTCCCGGCTCGGGGCACAGCCGCGCGCCGGCAAAAGCAAAAGGAGAAAACGCGGCATGACCAGACCCACTCCCAAGGACGTCAAGGTGATCGCGCACGTCGCCGACGTGCCCGCCGACGACGACGTCGCTACCCGGATCGCCAATTCGATCGGGCCGGCATTCGACGGCTTCGCACCGATCTCCGGCACGCTGCCCTTCGATCTCGAACCCGCGAGCTTCCTGCTGGCGCAGATCGCGCAGAAGATCGAGAAGGTGTCGAAATGAGCTCTGAACCGGCCCTGATGACGCTGACCGCGGTCGCCAAGGCGATTGCCGACAAGAAAGTTTCCTCGCATGAGGTGACGCGCGCCGTGCTGCATCGCATTGCGGAATGGCAGCCGCGCCTCAACGCCTATATGGCTGTTGAATCCGAGCAGGCGCTGGCCGCCGCCACCGAGGCCGATGCCGCGCTCGCCAAGGGCAATAGTCGCGGTGCGCTGCATGGCGTGCCGCTGGCGCACAAGGACATGTATTACGACGCCGGCAAGTTCGTGACCTGCGGCTCGCTGATTCGTCGCGACTTCGTGCCGAAGACGACTGCGACCGCCCTGCAGCGGCTCAAGGATGCCGGACAGGTCCGCCTCGGCTCATTGCAGATGGTCGAGTTCGCCTATGGGCCGACCGGCCACAACGTGCATTACGGCGCGGTGCGCAATCCCTGGAACACCGAGCACATCACCGGCGGCTCGTCGTCGGGCTCGGGCTCGGCGGTCGCCGCGCGGCTCACCTTCGCGGGCGCTCGGCTCCGACACCGGCGGTTCGGTGCGCATGCCCGCGCATTTCTGCGGCGTCACCGGCCTGAAGACGACGGTCGGCCGCGTCAGCCGCGCCGGCGCGATGCCGCTGTCGCAGTCGCTCGATACGGTCGGCCCACTGGCGCAGACCGCGGAGGACTGCGCGCTGCTGCTCGGCCTGATGGCTGGGGCGGACCCGGAGGACCTGACAGCGTCGACGCAGCCGGTGCCCGACTACTTGGCCGCGACCAAGCAGTCGCTGAAGGGTCTGAAGATCGGCGTCCCGACGTCGTTCTATGTCGACGACCTCGACCCTGAGGTGGCGCGTATCCTCGACGAGACCATCGCCACCTTGAAGAAAGAGGGCGCCGAGATCGTCAAGGTCGAGTTGCCCGATCAGCGCCAGCTCTCCTCGGCATCGCAACTGGTGCTCGCGGTCGAGGCTGCCGCCTTCCACAAGCGCTGGATGATCGAGCGGCCGCAGGATTACGGCGCGCAGGTCTTGATGCGGCTGCAGAACGGCCTGACCATTCCGGCGGTCACCTATCTTGAGGCGATGCGCTGGCGCGGCCCCGCGCTCGCCGCGCACAACGCGGCGGTCAACGGGGTCGATGCGGTCATTGCGCCGTCGTCGCCGGTGCCGGCGCCCACGATTGCCGAGAGCGATGTCGGCAATGGTCCGGGCGCCGACGCGGTGCTGCAGCGGCTGACGCGCTTCACCCGCCCGGTCAACTATCTCGGCCTGCCGTCGCTCTCGATTCCCTCCGGCTTCACCAAGACGGGTCTGCCGGTCGGCATGCAACTGATCGGCCGCTCCTTCGAGGAAGCGGTTCTGCTCCGGATCGGCGCCGCCTTCCAGCGCGCGACCGATTTCCACGCCAGGGTGCCCAAGCTCGCATGACCAACCTCGTCGAGATCAACAACCTCAACATCCGCTTCACCGGCGATCGCACGGTCCATGCCGTGAACGATCTCAGCCTGTCGCTCGGCGAGGGCGAGGTGTTGGGGCTGCTCGGCGAGTCCGGCTCGGGCAAGAGCGTGACGCTGCGCGCGTTGATGCGGCTGTTGCCGAAGAAGCGCACACAGATCTCCGGCAGCGTCAAGGTGCTGGGCCAGCAGGTGCTGGCGATGGACGACGAGGCGCTGTCCGCATTCCGCGGCCAGACCGTCTCGATGATCTTCCAGGAGCCGGCGCTGGCGCTCGATCCGGTCTACACCATCGGCCGCCAGATTGCGGAGACGGTGATGCGCCACGAGGGCAAGAGCGAGCGCGAGGCCACGGCCCGCGCGCTTGAAATGCTCGAGGTGGTGCGGATCCCCTCCGCGAAGCGGCGGCTGGACTCCTATCCGCACGAGATGTCGGGCGGCATGCGCCAGCGTGCGATGATCGCGCTGGCGCTAGCCTGCAAGCCGAAGATCCTGCTCGCGGACGAGCCGACCACGGCGCTCGATGCCACCGTGCAGATCCAGATCCTGCTGCTGCTGCGCGAGCTGCAGCGCGAGTTCGGCATGTCGGTCATCTTCGTCACCCACGATATTGGTGTCGCGATCGAGATCTGCGATCGCGTCGCGGTGATGTATGCCGGCCAGATCGTGGAGCAGGGCGCCCTGCGCGACATCGTGCGCTCGCCGGTGCATCCCTATGCAAAGGGTTTGCTGGCCTCGACCATTCACGGCGCGATGCGCGGCCAGCGGCTGGAAACCATTCCGGGCACGCCGCCCTCGCTCGATCACGCGCCGTCCAGTTGCTCCTTCGCACCGCGTTGCAAGTTCGCCGAGCCGCGCTGCAGCGAGCGCTTGCCGCCGGTCGTGCAGGTCGCGCCCGGCCGTTTGGCACGGTGCATCCTGGCCGAGCCGGCGCCCGCCACGGTTTAGCTCGCGCGCGCGACCGCGTCCGTGATCCAGCGTCGCACCGCGGCGATGCGGCGGTCCCGCGCCTGCTCGGTGCGGGAGACCAGGTAGATCGTCTCGCTGTATGCGGCCTCGAACGCAAACGGCGCCAACCAGCCGCTTGCCGAAGCCCGGCCGCGCCTTGATCAGGGGCGCGATCGCGATCGCGACGCCGAGCCCGTGTTCGGCGGCCTCCAGCATCGCCGGCACGCTGTCGAGCCACAGATGTCCGCGCGGAGCGAGATTCGGCAGCCCGGCCTCCTTCAGCCAGGCCGGCCACGCCCGCGGCTGCGTCGTGACATGGATCAGCACCTCGCGCGACAGGTCTGCAGGGGTCCGAAGACCTGCCTTGACCAGTGCCGGCGTACAGACCGGCATCCCTTTGACCTGCACCAGCGGCTCGACCTTCAGTCCGGCGGCGTGTTCCCGTCCGTAGCGGATCGCGACATCGACGCGCGAACCGTTGAAGTCGGCATATTGGTGGGTGGCCTCGATCCGCAGCGTCAGTTGCGGATGGCGCCGCTTGAACTCCGGCAGCGCCGGCAGCAGCACGGCGCTGGTGAAGAACGGCAATGAGCTGATCCAGAGTTCGCCGCTGGCCTCGCCGCGTTGCCGCAGCATGTCACGGCTAGCCTCCTGCAGCGTCGCCAGCGCGGCCGACACTTTTGCAAGGTAGCGCTCGCCGTCGTCGGTCAATCGCACCTGGCGCGCGCCGCGGACGAACAGCCTGGTGCCGAACTGCTCTTCCAGCCCGCGGATCTGATGGCTGATCGCCGACGGGCTCAGCGACAGGTCGCGCGCGGCGCGCCGGAAGCTGAGTTGGGTGGCCGCGCGCTCGAAGGCGAGCAGCGCCGGCAGCGGCGGGATCACCCGCGGATCGGGGGCATCCAATAGGTGAATCCTGCTCACCTGAAGTGATGAATGGCCTTTTGTCATAGCCGCTATTCTTGGATCAGATTGGCCGAACGCTCAATCCTGCTCATCTCAGGAGATCATTCGCCTTGGCCATCTTCGAACCGCTCGCCACGCCCCATCACTGGAAGCCCGCGGCGCTGGCGGCCGGGCCGTTCACAGGCCTTCAGGGCGGGGCGGTCGCAAGCCTGTTGACCGGCGAGGTCGAGGCCATGGCCGGCGCGCGCAATTGGGGCACCGCGATCTCGGCGGCGGCCTGGTTCCTGCGGCCGACGCCAATGGCGGAACTGCGCACGCAGGTTACCGTGGTGACCGAAGGCGGCCGGGTCAGCGTGATCGACAACAGGCTCTGGCCGGCCGGCGAGGAGCAACCCTGCGCGACGGTGCGCGTGACGCTGTCGCGCGAGCGTGGCGTCGAGGTCCCGGGGTTTTACGGGAGCGCGGCCGATCCGGTGGATCCCACGGCATTTCCGTTGCGCAACCTGCGCGCCGTCCATGGCCATGGCCGCAGCTGGTTCATGGATGCGATGGAAGCCCGCGCCGGCGGCGATACCGCCTGGTTTCGCTTGCATCACGCCGTAATTGCGGACGCCGGTCCGCTGGCGCGGGTGCTCGGCCCGGCTGATTGGACCCACGGCATCGCGCGCCCGGTCCAGAACGTGGTGGCCGACCCTAATCCGAACCTCGCGGTGCAGCTGTTCAGGCCGCCGCGGGGCGCGTGGATCGGCGTTCGCGCCGAGGCCCGCTGGCGACCGGAGGCCGGGCTCGGCGTCGGCAGCGGGGTATTGCTCGATGTGGATGGCGAGATCGGCCGGGTCTCGATGTCGGTCATTCTCGTGCCGTTTCCGAGAAGCGCGCCCGCGCAGGGCCAGGGTTCCGCGGCCCGTTAACCCTAATTTATTCCGTCAACTGTCGGTGCGATCACAAAATTAGGCCGCGAACCATGCTTTGGTTCACGCGACTTAAAATGGACGGTGGTCGCAAACGTCTATACAACGTGGTGATCACGTAACTCTTTTGTTTTGCAGAGATCAGTTTTTATGGCAGCCGCGCCCGCTGTCCGGCGTTCCGAACTGGCTGAGGCGCTGCGCGCTTGCCGCAGCGCTTTTATCGGCGTCGGCCTCATCAGTTGCATGATCAACCTGCTCTACCTGACAGGTTCGATGTTCATGCTGCAAGTCTACGACCGGGTGCTGCCGAGCCGCAGCGTTCCCACCCTGGTCGGCCTCGTGGTCATCGCCGCGGTCCTCTACATCGCCCAGGGCGTGCTCGACCTGCTGCGCGGACGGATCCTCGGCCGCGTCGGCACCTCACTCGACGAAGCGCTCAACGCACGGGTGTTCGACACCGTCGTGCGGCTGCCGCTGATGGCCGGCAATCGCAGCGAGGGCCTGCAGCCGCTGCGCGACCTCGACAATGTGCGCTCCTTCCTCGGCAGCATGGGTCCCGGCGCGTTCTTCGATCTGCCCTGGCTGCCGTTCTACATGGTGATCTGCTTCGCATTCCATTGGCTGCTTGGCGTCACGGCGCTGGTCGGCGCCGTCATCCTGGTGACGCTGACGCTGATCACCGAATATTTGTCGCGCACGCCGGCCAAGGAAGCGATGACGCTCGCGGCGCGGCGCAACGATCTCGCCGCCTCCAGCCGCCGCAATGCCGAGGTGCTGGTGGCGATGGGCATGGCCGGCCGCATGAACAGGCGCTGGAACGAGGCCAACGAGGAATATCTGTCCGGCAACCAGCATGCGAGCGACGTCACCGGCGGCCTCGGTGCGGTCGCCAAGGTGCTGCGCATGATGCTGCAGTCCGCCGTGCTCGCGGTCGGTGCCTATCTCGTGATCCATCAGGAGGCCACCGGCGGCATCATCATCGCCGGCTCGATCCTGAGCGCGCGGGCGCTGGCACCGGTCGATCTTGCGATCGCGCATTGGAAGGGCTTCGTCGCCGCCCGGCAGAGCTGGCATCGGCTCAACCGCCTGCTGCAGCAGATGCCGGCGCGTCCCGAGCAGACCCTGTTGCAGGCGCCGGAGAAGAAGCTCTCGGTCGAAGCCGTGACCATGGTCGCGCCGGGCGATCAGCGCGCCATCGTGCAGGACATCACCTTCGCCGTCGAGGCCGGCAGCGGTGTCGGCGTGATCGGCCCGAGCGGCTCCGGCAAGTCGTCGCTGATCCGGGCGCTGGTCGGCGTCTGGATGCCGGCGCGGGGCAAGGTACGGCTCGACGGCGCCGCGCTCGACCAGTGGTCGTCGGACCAGCTCGGCCGTCATGTCGGCTATTTGCCGCAGGACGTCGAACTGTTCGCCGGTACGGTCGCGCAGAACATCTGCCGGTTCGATCCCGACGCCAAGTCCGACGGCATCATCGCGGCGGCCAAGGAGGCCGGCGTGCATGAGATGATCATCAAGATGCGCGAGGGCTACGACACCCAGGTCGGCGAACAGGGCACTGCGCTCTCGGCGGGCCAGGCGCAACGGGTGGCGCTGGCGCGTGCGCTGTACGGCAATCCGTTCCTGATCGTGCTGGATGAGCCGAACTCCAATCTCGACAGCGAAGGCGACGAGGCGCTGACCCGCGCGGTGCGCGGCGCCCGCGAACGCGGCGCGGTCGTCATTGTGGTTGCGCACCGGCCGATCGGCATCGAGGGCGTCGATCATCTGCTGGTGCTGAAGGACGGACGCATGCAGACCTTCGGGCCGAAGGAAGCCGTGCTCGCGCAGGTGCTGCAGCGTGCCGCGCCGCCGGTGCCAACGCCGATCAAGATCGTCGCGGATGCCGGAGCCGCCAAGTCATGACCGATCAACCGCGCAACGCACATCGCTCGATCCGCAAGCATCTGATCGTCGGCCTCGTCGTGGTTCTGGTCCTGGGCGGCGGTGTCGGCGGCTGGGCCGCGACGGTGCCGATCTCCGGCGCGCTGATCGCGCCGGGCTCCGTGGTGGTCGAATCCAACGTCAAGAAGGTGCAGCATCCGACCGGCGGCGTCGTCGGCGAAGTCCGGGTGCGTGACGGCGACGTGGTCAAGGCGGGCGACATCGTCGTGCGCCTCGACGAGACCGTCGTGAAGGCCAGCCTTGCAATCGTGGTCAAGACGCTGAACGGGCTCTATGCGCGGGCGGCCCGGCTCGAGGCCGAGCAGCAGGGCCGCGACAAGATCGCCTTTCCGCCGCAACTCACCGAGCAGGCCAAGGATCCCGACGTTCGCGACATCATGGCGAGCGAAACCAAGCTGTTCGAGGTGCGGGTCAATGGCCGCACCGGTCAAAAAGCGCAGCTGCGCGAGCGCGTCACCCAGCTTAACGAGGAGATCTCGGGGCTCGAGGCGCAGGAGAAGTCCAAGGACAAGGAAATCGAGCTGGTGAAGACCGAACTGGTCGGTGTTCGCCAGCTTTACGAGCAGCATCTGGTGCAGCTCACCCGCCTGACCACGCTGGAGCGCGACGCGGCGCGGCTCGCCGGCGAGCGCGCGCAATACATCGCCTCGCGCGCGCAGGCCAAGGGCAAGATCACCGAGACCGAGCTGCAGATCATCCAGGTCGACAAGGACATGGTCTCGGAGGTCTCGAAGGACCTGCGCGAGGCCAACGACAAGATCGGCGAGTTCGTGGAGCGCAAGGTGACCGCCGAAGACCAGCTCCGCCGCATCGATATCCGCGCACCACAGGACGGCGTCGTGCTGCAGTCGACCGTGCACACCGTCGGCGGCGTCATCACCGCGGGCGATGCCATCATGATGATCGTGCCGAAGGCCGACGATCTGTCGGTCGAGGCCAAGGTCAATCCGCAGGACATCGACAAGCTGCAGGTCGGACAGAAGACCGTGCTGCGGCTCTCCGCCTTCAACCAGCGCACCACGCCGGAGCTGAACGGCGTCGTCACCCGCGTCTCCGCCGACGTCACCACCGACCAGCGCACCGGGCAGAGCTACTACACCATCCGCGTCTCGATGCCGCCGGAAGAAGTCGCGCGCCTCGGCAGCGAGGTGAAGATCATCCCGGGCATGCCGGTGGAAGCCTTCGTCCAGACCGGCGACCGCACCATGCTGTCCTATCTGATGAAGCCGATGAGCGACCAGTTCATGCGCTCGTTCCGCGAGAAGTAGGTTCTCGCGTTACCGCTTTCGTAGCCCGGATGGAGCGAAGCGAAATCCGGGAACAGTCGTGCTGCGGATATAGCCGCCCCGGATTGCGCTTCGCTTCATCCGGGCTACGCCGTCTTCGTCAGGTTGCAGGCTCTTTCCTTGCGTCGTCCCTGCGAAAGCAGGGACCCATAACCACAGGATCGAGTTGTTGAAGCAGGCTGTGGCTCGAGCGGACCATCGTCAATGGCCATCGGTGGTTATGGGTCCCGGGTCGCGCTTCGCTTGCCCGGGACGACAGCGGAGATTTATTGCGCCAGATTCTTCATCAACAACTCCAGCGCCGCCTTCGCAAATGCCTGCATGTTCGCCTGCCGGTCGCCGCTGGCGGTCTCCAGCGTGATTACCTGCTGCCGGGGGCCGGCGACCGCCATGCAGCTGTGGCCGGCGGCATCGCCGTAGCGGTTGCCGGTCGGGCCGGCGGCACCGGTCTCCGACAATCCCCAGTCGGTTGCGAGGCGCTCGCGAATCTGCCGCGCCAGCAATTGCGCGTAGGGTTCCGACGACGAACGGAGCCCGCGCATGGCGTCGTCGGAAATATCCATCAGCGCGCGCCGCGCGTCGCGGGTGTAGATCACGCCGCCGCCGAGGAAATAGGCCGACGCGCCGGGAACCGCGAGCAGCGATGCGGAGATCAGTCCGCCGGTTGAGGATTCCGCGACCGCAATCGTCTGCTTGTTCGCGATCAGCTTTGCGGCGACCTGTTCGGCGATGGATGTGAGCGCGTTCATCGGCCTTCTTTCTCGTTGCTTGCCATGAAAATCCCGTGGGGCGTTCTGCCTTCCTAGCACAGCACGCAGGCCCTTGCCGAGTTGCAGGCCGCGGCACGGCCTGCTTGAATGCGAGGCAAGAACCAAGCGCCGCCCGACAAGCTTGTCGTGAGAGCGTGCGCGGAGGAAACATCATGACGTCGCCGATCGCGGGCGGCGTGGATTGCGATCTGCATCCCGCCGTACCTCACCTCACCAGCCTGCTGCCGTACATGAACGACTACTGGCGCGACCAGGTGACGACGCGCGGCATGACCGACCTGATCTCGCAATCCTATCCCACCAATTCGCCGATCTCGTCGCGGCCGGACTGGCGCCCAGCGCAAGGCAAGCCGGGCTCGAGCCTTGCGGACATGCAGCATCAGGCGCTCGACAGGTTCGGCACGGCCTACGGCATCTGCAATCCGCTCTATGGCGTGCAGATGGTGTTCTCCGAGGACATGGCCGATGCGTTCTGCCGCTCGCTGAACGACTGGCTGGTCAAGGAATGGCTCGACAAGGACGATCGCCTGCGCGGCTCGATCATGATCCCGGTACAGAGCATCGAGAAGGCGGTCGCCGAGATCGAGCGCTGTGCGCAGGACAGGCGCTTCGTGCAGGTGCTGATGCTGGTGATGGGCGACATGCCGCTCGGCAAGCGCCACTACTGGCCGATCTACGCCGCGGCGGAACGGCTCGGCCTGCCGGTCGGCATCCATGCGGGCAGCGCCTATCACAATCCGCCGACCTCGGTCGGCTGGGGCTCCTATCACATCGAGGATTATGTCGCGCAGGCGCAGGCGTTCCAGACCCAGCTCACCAGCCTGATCGTCGAGGGCGTGTTCGCGCGCCATCCGAACCTGAAAATGGTGATGCTGGAGTCCGGCTTCACCTGGCTGCCGCCATTCCTGTGGCGGCTGCACAAGTTCTGGCGCGGCGTGCGCATGGAGACCCCGTGGGTCGACCGCGCGCCGCTGGAGATTGTGCGCAGCAACATCCGCTTCTCGCTGCAGCCGATCGATGCGCCGCCGGACGGAGACACGCTGAACCGCCTGTTCGACCATATGCAGTCGGACGAATTGATCCTATTCTCGTCAGATTACCCGCATTGGCAGTTCGATGGTGACGAGGTGCTGCCGCAGGGGTTGTCGCAGGATCTGGTGCGCAAGATCATGATCGATAATCCGCATGCGACCTATGGCCGGCTCAAGGTGAAGGAGATGACGCCATGAACATCCAGCTTCGCGAGCGCCCCGAAACCGCGTCGCCGACCAGCATCAAGACCGCGATCGCCGACTGCGACATCCATCCGGCCCGCGCCACCAAGGACGAGCTGTATCCTTATCTCGAGAAGCGCTGGCATGCGCATCTCGAGACCTTCGGCGTCCATGCCTATCAGGGCATGATGGAAGGTCCGCCCTATCCGAAGGCGCAGCCAAATGCGTCGCGCCGCGATGCCTATCCGCCGGAAGGCGGCCCGCAGGGCTCGTCGCTGTCCTTCATGCAGAAGCAACACCTCGATCCCAACAATGTCGCGCTCGGCGTGCTTAACCCGCTCAACACCGGGCAGGGTATCCGCAACCAGGATCTCGCCGGCGCGATCTGCTCGGCCATCAACGACTGGCAGATCGAGAAATGGACCAGCAAGGATTCCCGGCTGAAAGGCTCGGTCGTCGTCGCCAATGAGGATGGCATGTCGGCCGCGGCCGAAATCCGCAAGCGCGCGGGCGACGCAAATTTCGTCCAGGTGCTGCTGCTGAGCCGCAATGTCGAGCCGCTCGGCCAGCGCCGTTACTGGCCGATCTATGAGGCGGCACAGGAAGCCGGCCTTCCGATCGGCGTGCACGCCTTCGGCTTCGGCGGCAACCCGATCACCGCGTCGGGATGGCCGAGCTACTATATCGAGGAGATGGTCGGGCATTCGCAGTGCCAGCAGGCCGCGCTGGCGAGCCTCGTGCTTGAGGGCGTGTTCGAGCGCTTCCCGAAATTGAAGATGGTGATGGTGGAGGCCGGGTTCGGCTGGGCCCCATCGCTGGCCTGGCGCCTCGACAAGGTGTTTGCGCGGCTGCATGCCGAAGTGCCGCATCTGAAGCGCAAGCCGTCGGAATATATCCGCGATCACATCTGGTGGACGACGCAGCCGATGGAGGATCCGGAGAGCCGCGACCATCTGTTCCAGACCATCGAGTGGATCGGCTGGGACAGATTGTTGTTCGCGACCGATTACCCGCATTGGGATTACGACGAGCCGTCGCGCGTGCTGCCGGCCGGCGTCAGCGATGCCAATCGCCAGGCGTTCTATCTCGACAACGCCAGGCAGCTGTACGGTATCGCTTGATCCGAAAAAGTGGGAACCGGTTTTTCGAATCAGATCATGCGTGAGAACGATTGATGGCGCGTCATGTGATCGCCCCGGTTGACGAACTGCCGCCGGGTTCGCGAAAATTCCTCGAGATCGACGGACGGCCGATCGCCGTCTTCAACGTCAAGGGCGAGTTCTTCGGCCTGCTGAACCGCTGCCCGCATCAGGGCGCGGCGCTGTGCGAGGGGCCGCTGATCGGGCTCGCCTCATCGTCCGATCCCGGCGAGATCGAATACACCAAACTCGGCGAGATCCTGCGCTGCCCCTGGCACGGCTGGGAGTTCGATATCCGCACCGGTCAGTCCTATTGCGACCCGCGCCGCTTCCGCGTGCGCGCCTATCCGGTCAGCGTCGAGCCGGGCACCAATGTGGTGAAGGGGCCGTATGTCGCCGAGACCATCAAGGTCGCGGTGGAGAGCGACTACGTGGTGGTGGATCTGTAGCCGCGACCGTCCCGAAATCCTGTTCACCGGAGATGGCAATCGGTGAGCGCCGTGCAAAGCATCCTCTTGCGTGCGTTTGGCCGTCCTCGGGGTCTCCTGGGGAGGCTCGGCGGCATGATCATGGCGCGCACCAATGCAGATTGCGGCGCGTGGGTCGCAGATCGCCTCGAGGTCGGACCGGACGACAGCGTGCTCGAAGTCGGGTTTGGTCCGGGCGTCGTCCTTCAACGCCTGTCGACATTGGTGCCGGCGGGACGCGTCGCGGGCATCGATCCGTCGCAGGAGATGGTCGGGCAAGCTCGCGCCCGGAACGCGGCCGCGATCGAGGATGGTCGTGTCGAGCTTCGGCTTGGCCCCGTGGAGCGCATGCCATTCGATGCGGATAGCTTCGACAAGGTGCTGGCGATCAACTCGATGCAAGTCTGGCCGGACGCCATCGCCGGGCTACGGGAGGTCCGGCGCGTCATGAAGCCGAGCGGCAGGATCGCGCTCGGCTTTACGCGCTATTCCGGACAGCCCAAGGAAGGGGTCGCGGAAAAGCTGGCAGCAGCCGGCTTCACGCAGGCTCAGCTGGTCGAGACAAATGAGTGGTTCTGTGCCCTGGCGACAAAGCCCGATGCAGGATGAGTTCGTAAGCTGGGTTACGCTGCGCTAACCCACCACCATTCATTCCGCCATCATCTGCCGTTCGCGCGCATAGCGCACCAGCGCGACGAAGCGGTAGATGCCGTGCACGAATTTGCCGTAGGGCATGGTGATGAACAGCGCGAACACCACGCCGAGATGCAGCGCCAGCAACGGACCCATCGCGGCGGTCTCACGCCACAGCAGCAGGGCGAGGCCGGTAATGCTGGTCAGGAACAGCATCAGGATGAACGCGGTATCCATGCCCATGCGCTGCTCATCGACCAGCACGCGGTCGCGCTTCCATTTCTCCGACAGGAGCCCGAGCGGGCCGACCACGAGCCCGATGCCGCCGAGCGTACCGAGCACGACGGGCAGGTCCCACCACGCATAGGGCGCCTCGCGCGCCAAGAGGTAATGATACAGCGTGCCGACGCAGGTCGCGGCGAAGCACAGGATGAAGCCGTAGAAGGTGAAGTGGTGATACAGCTTGCGGCGGTCGGTCGGCTGGTCGTCCTCGTTGAAGCAGCCGACACCGCCGCCATCGAGATAGCGCAGCTCGCCGGCGTCGCGGACCGCCTGCAACAGCGCCTTCACATCCGTCGTCATGCCGACCGGCTCGCCGATGTCGCGCCAGAACGCGCGCACGCCCATCACCAGCGCCAGGATCGCGTAGAGCAGGGCCAAGCCGAACAGCAGCGCCATCGCGTTGTGCGGCATCAATTCATAGAACGCGCCGGGACCGGTGTGGATGCCGGTGAGCACTCCGCGATCATTGATCGCGGCGAAGCCGAAAATGAAGGCAGCGACGCTGAGCGCCGCGATCAGGCTGATGACGAGGCCGTTGCGCGCGAACGCACCGGCAAAGGCGCGCGGCCAGGCATAGGCGGCGTAGGATTCGGCGCGCGCCACCGCAAGCGTCTTCGGTACATTGACGTTGAATTCGTGCGGCGGCGAGAACTGGCAGTCGGTGTAGCAGGCGCCGCAGCCATGGCAGAGGTTGGCGAGGTAGTTGAGATCGCCGTCGGAGAAGGCGCGGCGCATCTCCATCGCGGGAAACACCGCGCACAGGCCCTCGCAATAGCGGCAGGAATTGCACACCGTCATCAGACGGTCGGCTTCCTGCAAGATCCTCGTCCCGTGCATCGCGTCAGTCCCGCCTTCAGTTCCGCGCATTCTTGGCTGCTTCCCGGCCGGCGACGCGGCCGAACACGCTGCCGATGGTCATGCCGATGCCGGCGGCATAGCCCTTGCCGAGCACGTTGCCGGCCATGATCTCGCCGGCGGCGAACATGTTGGCAGACGGCTTGCCGTCCTTCATCAGCATCCGCGCCTCTCTGTTCACGCGGGTGCCGAGATAGGTGAAGGTGATGCCCGGCCGCACCGGATAGGCGAGATAGGGCGGCGTCTCGATCCGGCGCGCCCAATGCGTCTTCGGCGGCGTGATGCCTTGGGTAGCGCAGTCGTCGAGGATGGTGTGGTCGAAGGTGCCGGGCTGCACTGCGGCGTTGAACTCGGTGATGGTCTTTTCCAGCGCGGCCGCGTCGAGCTCGAGCTTGCCGGCGAGTTCGGCAATCGTCGCGCCCGCGATCGGCGGAAACAGCGTCGGCATGAAGCTCGTCACCACGGTCGAGTCGAAGATGATGTAGGCGATCTGGTCCGGCTGCGCGGCGACCAGCCGGCCCCAGATCGCATAGCGCTTCGGCCAGATGTCCTCGCCCTCGTCGTAGAAGCGCTCGGCATGCTTGTTGACGACGATGCCGAACACGACCGAGTCGTGGCGCGTGATGATGCCACCGTCGAATTTCGGCGCGCGCGCATCGATCGCCACCGCATGGCATTGCGTCGGATCGCCGATCTCCTGCACGCCCTTGGCGAGCAGCATCTTGAGGATTGCGCCGCGATTATAGGGCGTGCCGCGGATCAGGAAATTGTCGGCCGCATCGCCCCAGGACTCCTTCAGCCATTCGATGTTGGCCTCGAAGCCGCCGGCGGCCGCGACCAAGGTCGAGGCGCGGACTTCGGTCTTGCCGCCGACCGGCTGCTTCAGCTGTGCCGAAAGGAACATGCCGTCCTCGACCGTGAGGTCGATGACCTCGGCATCGTAGAGGATGTCGACGCCGAGTTCCTCGGCGGTGCGATAGAGCGCGTTCAGCATCGCACGGCCGCCGCCGAGGAAGAACGAGTTGGTGCGGCCAAGGCTCAGCGTGCCGCCGAGCGAGGGCTGCCAGCGCACGCCCTGTTCGACGATCCAGTTCAGGATGTCCTTGGATTCGTGGATCATGAAGCGGGCCAGTTCCTCGTCGGTCTGGCCGCCGGTCACCAGCAGCAAATCGTTCCAGAATTCGTCCTCGGTGTAGGGACCGGTGAGGATTTCGGTCGCCGCGTCATGGGCGCAGCGCATGTTGCGGGTGTGGCGGGTGTTGCCGCCGCGATAGAATTTCGGGGCGCCTTCCAGCACCAGCACCGAGGCGCCGGCGCGCCGTGCGCTGATCGCAGCGCACAGCGCGGCGTTGCCGCCGCCGATCACCAGGACGTCGAACCTGCGCGTCAGATCAACCATGCGCTCTTGTTATCGTTGTTGGCATGGAAAGCAACACGGCCGGGCGCATGAGCATGATCCGGAAAAGCGTGTCGCGATTTTCCAAAGAAGTCATGCCCAGCGAGCCCGCCCGGCCGCGAAGTGGAATATCAGGCCGCAACCGTCTCGCGCTGCTCGATGGTATGGCCGCCACGATAGACGATCAGCGTGGCGACGATGCCGAGAGCTGCGGCGCACATCAGCCAGTAGCCGGGCGAAGCCTTGTCGCCGGTCTGCTGGATCAGCCAGGTCGAGGCGAACGGCGTGAAGGTGCCGAACAGCCCGGCCGCCAGCGCAAAGGCCAGCGAGAAGCAGGTGGTGCGGACATGCGCCGGCACGATCTCGACCAGAGAGCCCAGCATGGTGCCGCTGTAGACGCCGAAATAGAACGAGAACATCATCTCGACCGCCAGCATCTTGCCGAACGACGGATTGGTCACCAGCCAGTGCAGCGCCGGATAGGCCGTGATGAGGGACAGGCCGGCGATCGCCAGCAGCACCGGCTTGCGGCCGATCCGGTCGGACACCGCGCCGCCGACCGGATTCCAGATGAAGTTGGTCACCGCAACCAGCAGCGTCACCAGCAGCGCGTCCTGGGTCGAGAGCTTCAGCACGGTCTTGCCGAAGGTCGGCGTGTAGACGGTGACGAAGTAGAAGGTGGTGGTGGTCAGCACCGCGATCATCATGCCGAGCACGACGATGCGCCAGTTCGCGATCGCCGAGGCAAACACCTCGCTCGCGGTCGGATGCTTCTTCATCGCGAGGAACGCCGGGGTCTCCTCCAGCGTCCGGCGCAGGAAGAAGATCACCGGGATGATCAGGCAGCCGACGAAGAACGGGATGCGCCAGCCCCAGGAGGCAACGGTCGCCGCCGGCATGCTCTCGCTGAGGACGAAGCCGAGGATCGAGGCGACGAAGATCGCGACCTGCTGGCTCGCCGACTGGAACGACGTGTAGAAGCCGCGATTGCCGGGCGTGGCGATCTCCGCGAGATAGACCGAGACGCCGCCGAGCTCGACGCCGGCGGAGAAGCCCTGCAGCAGGCGCGCGATCAGCACGATGATCGGCGCCGCAATGCCGATGGTCGCATAGCTCGGGCAGAGCGCGATCACCACGGTGCCGATAGCCATGATCGACAGCGTCACGATCAGGCCCTTGCGGCGGCCGATGCGATCGATATAGGCGCCGAGCACGACGGCGCCCACCGGGCGCATCAAGGCGCCGAGCCAGAACACGCCGAACGCGTTGAGCAGCGCCGCCGTCTCGTTCTCGGAGGGGAAGAAGGCCTTCGCAATCGCCTGCGCATAAAAGCCGAACAGGAAGAAGTCGAACTGCTCGAGGAAATTGCCGCTGGTCGCGCGCAGGATGGCGCCAAGACGCGATTTGATCTGCGGGACTTGCGATGAACTCGACTGCGACATAACGCCCTTTCCTCCCCGTGACGAAACGGCCGGCGCAAATTGTTTCGCCGGCCAAAGCAGTTAACTGCCATGTGCGGCAATTTGGCACGCCTGTCTGGCGCGACCAACCCGAAATCACGCGGGGGGCTATGGGAAAAAAGCCGTAGGTGGACATTGCAGGGAGCGTCTCGAGCGAAAAGGATATCGGTTCGCGCGAAGAAAGCTCGTCAAAACAACAATCTAGCACCTCGGCTCTGGTTCAATCAGAACGAAGCTCCGGCCGTCGCGTGCGCCGCATCAAGGCGCAGCGTGCGCCGTTGTGCCGAGCCAGTTCCGGAACGCGGACAGCTTTGGCGTATCGGCGCGTCCCTGCGGCGACACCAGGTAGAAGCCGGCGTCGGCAGGCAGCGCGATCTTGAAGGGAACCACGAGGCGGCCCTTGGCGATGTCGTCCTGCACATAGGAGGTGCGGCCCATCGCGACGCCGATGCCATCGATCGCGGCCTGGATCGTCACGAACAGCAGGTCGAAGGTGACGCCCGGCTGCTTGGAAATATCGGTCGGCAATCCCGCCGCGGTCAGCCACAGCCGCCAGTCGTCGCTGTTGGCGTTGCTGGTGTGCAGGAGCGTGTGATCCCTGAGGTCTTCAGGGCATTTCAGCGGCCTGGTTCCCTGCAGCAGCGACGGGCTGCACACCGGAAACAGCTCATCCGCCATCAGCCAGTCGGCACGCAGGCCCGCCCATTGGCCGCGGCCATAGCGGATCGCCGCGTCGACCTTGTCGCGCTGGAAGTCGACCAGGCTGGTCGAGGTGGTGATACGAACGTCGATACCGGAATGCGCCTCCTGGAAGGCCGACAGCCGCGGCAGCAGCCACTTGGCGGCAAGCGACGCCAGCGTCGAGACGGTCAGCACGTGATCGTCGTCCCGGCGCAATAGGCGATCAGTCGCGAGCCTGAGGTCATTGAAGGCGGCGCGGACGCCGGGAAGGTATTCGGTAGCCTCCGGTGTCAGGCTCAGCGAGCGGTTCTGGCGGATAAACAGGCGGACGCCGAGCTCCTCCTCGAGCCGCCGGATCTGATGGCTGATCGCAGTCTGCGTCACGTTCAGTTCGGACGCCGCCAGCGTGAAGCTCATATGCCGTGCGGCGGCCTCGAACGCCCTTAGACCATTCAGCGAAGGCAGGCGGCTGGTCATCTCTTGTGCGTCTCCAAATACATGACTTTAATTCATGCGAAACGGTACAAAGTGTCGTTTGTGAGTGGACCAAATAGCTCCGATATTCCTGCCAACAGGTTACCGATAGGAGCCGCAGATGTCCATTTTCACCCATGAATCGATGACAAATCATCATACGTCCGGATTGCTGAACCAGGTCGGCGAGACGCTGCATGTCTGGTGGGAGCGTTACGAGCGCCGCCGCGAGCTGTCGCAGTGGACCGAGCGCGATCTGCACGACATCGGCATGTCCCGCAGCGACATCGTGTTCGAGACCGAGAAGCCGTTCTGGCGGGCCTGAGAAGGACGCCACCGCTGGCGTCGCCTCGATCGAGGGGCGCCGGCCAATTTCTTCACCCGAGGAGCGTGTCATGGTTGCGCTGCATCTCGACGATCTCAAGCAATACTCTGACGTGCTGCGCGCCAAGAACGGCAGCGAGGTCAAGGTGCGCTTCGTCGAGCCGCGCGACCGCGAAGAGCTGCAGAGCTACATCCGCTCGCTCTCCGCGGGGTCCCGTTACAACCGCTTCCTGGGCGCGTTGAGTGAGCTGCCGAAGACGGAGCTCGAACGTTTCATCCATGTCGGCGAGGCTGACCGGTTCACGGTGGTCGCGACGATGCTGGTCGATGGCTTTGAGACCATCGTCGGCGAAGCCCGCTACGCCTTCCATGCCGATAATTCGAGCGTCGAGTTCGGCCTGTCGATCGATGACCGGTGGCAGGGCCACGGCATTGGCAAGGCGCTGCTGAAGAATCTCGAATGCCGCGCGGCGTCCTTCGGAGCCGAGCGCATCTTCGGCGACACGTTGCGTTCCAATGCGACGATGATCGGCCTAGCCCGCAAGTCGGGCTACGCCTTCACCCAGAGCCCCGGCGACTGGAAGCTGGTGCGCTTCGTGAAAGAGATCCACGTCGAACCGCAAGACATTCCCTGTGCCAGCTGGCGGCTTGCCGCCACTTCCCGCTTGGCCGCGATGTCCTCGCTTGCGGTTTGACTGACTAGGCCCGGTTCTGGCCCCTCCAGAACCGGGCCCTTTTCTTTAGCCCGTGCCTTTGCCGCGATTTCCGCCCGTCATGCGCGGGCTTGACCCGCGCATCCATCAAACAAAAAGCATTCCTTTGCGATGATTGCCGGGTCAAGCCCGGCAATGACCGGACACTGAACTGGGATCAACTCCCCCCGAACACCCGGCTTGCGCTTCTCGATGAAGGCCTGCACCGCCTCCTTGTGATCGGCCGTCGTGGTGAGGCGGATCAGTCGCTCGGCCTCGTGGTCGCGCGCGGTGGCGAAGTCGAATTGCAGCGCCTCGTCGAGATTGTCCTTCATGTAGCGCAGCGCCAGCGTCGGGCCCTCGGCGATCGACTTCGCCAGCGCAAAGGCTTCGTCCTGCAGCGTCTCGTCCGGCACCACGCGGTTGACGAGGCCGATCTGCTCGCACCTCGCGGCGTCAACCTTCTCCGAAGTGAACATCAGCTCGCGGGCGCGCGAGGTGCCGATCAGCCGCGTCAACAGCCAGGCCATGCCGTAATCGCCGCTCAGCGCCACGCGCAGGTAACCGGTCGAGATGAAGGCGGATTGTGCGGCGATCCGGATGTCGCAGGCCATCGCGATCGCAAGGCCGGCGCCGACCGCAGGGCCGGGAAGGGCGGCAATCGTCGGCTTGCGCACCGAGGCGAGCGCGCCGGTGAGCAGGCGCTGACGCTCCTGCAAATCCGCGACCTTGTCTTCATAGGACATTTCGAGCTTCTTCTTGTCGCGGTGCGCGCCCATGCCCTTGACGTTGCCGCCGGCGCAGAACGCCTTGCCGGCGCCGGTGACGAGCAGCACGCCGACCTCGGGGTTCTCGCCGCAGGTCCTGATCATCGTGCGCAGCGCCGGCGTCAGCGTGTCCGACAGCGAGTTGCGGGCGTCCGGGCGGTTCAGCGTGATGACGGCGACGCGGTCGCGGATCACGCAGAGCAGTTCGTCGGTGCCGGTCTCGATCTTGATTTCGTTCGACATGTTTTCCTTCCCCAGTTCCGTCCGTCATTGCGAGCCACCCGGTCGGCGCGCAGCGCCGCCGGATGACAGGCTCCGCGAAGCAATCCATGCCGCCGCTAGTGGAGGAATGGATTGCCTCGTCGCTTCGCTCCTCGCAATGACGAATGTGGCGGCGGTTTGCGTCCAGCCTACGCCGCTTGCATGATCTCCGTCATCTCAAAACTTCTCAACCCAGGGCCGCAATTCCAGCTCCCAGGTCCAGGCGCTGCGCGGCTGTTGCAGCACGTTCCAGTAGCTCAATGCAATCGCGTCGGGATCGAGCATCGAGTCCGGCCGGTCGGCGGGCTCGGTGCGGGCGGCGCTGCGGATGCCGCCGTCGATCACGAAATGCGCGACGTGGATGCCCTGCGGCGACAGTTCGCGTGCCATGCTCTGCGCGAGGCCGCGCAAGGCGAACTTGCCCATCGCGAACGGTGCCGACTGCGCATAGCCCTTCACGCTGGCAGAGGCGCCGGTGAACAGGATCGCGCCCTTCTTGTTGGGCAGCATGCGCTTCGCCGCCTCCTGCGCCACCAGGAAGCCGCCGAACGCGGAGACTGCGATTGCTTGCTCGACCTCTGAGGGGACGAGTTCAACGAACGGCCCGCGCGAGCGGCCGCTGGCGTTATAGACCACGAGATCAGGCGTTCCGATCTCGCGCTCGACCAGACCAAAAAGCCGTTCGACATCCTCGGCCTTGGTGGTATCGCAGGCATAGGCGCGTGCGCCGGTTTCGGTGCAGAGCGCGCCGAGTTTCTCGATGCTGCGGGCGCCCAGTGCCACGCGAATTCCCTCTCGCGAAAATAGCCGCGTCAAGGAGGCGCTGAGGCCCGCGCCGGCACCGACGATCAGGGCGATCTTATATTTTGGAATATCCATTGGGCTTTCCTTTGCTCGGCCGGAGGAGGATAGTCGTGCCCAAACAAATGAGCACCGAAGCCGGGAATTCAATGCAGCCGCACAAGCAGGATCCGAAAACGTCAGCCGCCAGCCAGCCGGGACTGCTGGCGCCCGACACGACGGGAATCAATTTCTACCGGGCCGATCCGGCGCTGACCGATCTTCTGAAGCTGCATCTGCCCGAGGCGTTGTTCCGCCACATCGAGCCGCATCTCGACCGCCTCGGTGGGTTAGCCGGAGGCTATCTCGACGAATGCGCGCGACTTGCTGACCGGCATACGCCGGTGTTGCACCAGCGTGACAAGTTCGGCCGCGACGTGCAGCACATCGAATACCATCCGGCCTATCGCGAGATCGAGAACGCCGCGTTCGGCGAGTTCGGCATCCATGCGCTGTCGCTCCGCAAGGGCATCATGGGTTGGCCCGACAAATACCCTGTGGTGGCCAAGCACGCCTTCACCTTCCTGTTCAACCAGACCGAATTCGGCATGGGCTGCCCGATCAACGTCACCGACGGGTGTGCAAAGCTGCTGGCAAATTTCGGCAGCGAGGCGCTGAAGGCGAAATATCTCGACGGCCTGACCCAGACCGACATGAGCAGACTGACGCAGGGCGGCCAGTTCATGACCGAGAAGGAGGGCGGCTCCGATGTCGGCACGCTGACCACGCGCGCCGTGCAGGAGGGCGATCACTGGCGGCTCTATGGCGAGAAGTGGTTCTGCTCCAACGCCGATGCCAAGGTGGTGATGCTGCTGGCGCGGCCGGAAGGCGCCGGTCCGGGCACCCGCGGCGTCGGCCTGTTCCTGATGCCGCGTTTCCTCGATGACGGCTCGCAGAACCACTACCGGATCGTGCGGTTGAAGGACAAGCTCGGCACTCGCTCGATGGCCTCGGGCGAGATCAAGCTCGACGGTGCGATCGCTTACGCCGTCGGCAAGCTCGACCGCGGCTTCGTGCAGATGGCCGAGATGGTGAATTCGTCGCGGCTCTCCAACGGCGTGAAGTCGACCGCGCTGATGCGCCGCGCCTGGCACGACGCGATGACCGTGGCGAAGGGCCGCGTGGTGTTCGGCCAGCGCATCATCGACCTGCCGCTGGCGCGGCGGCAGCTGATGAAGATCATGCTGCCGACCGAACAGGCGCTGTCGATGAGCTTTTTGACCGCCGACGCGCTCGACCGCGCCGAGGCCGGCAGCCAGGACGCCGCGGCGCTGCTCCGCATCCTGACGCCGACCTTGAAATTCCGCGCCACCCGCGACGCCCGAAAAGTCTGCGGCGATGCGATGGAGATGCGTGGCGGCATCGGCTACATCGAGGAATTCGTCACGCCGCGGCTGCTGCGCGACGCGCATCTCGGCTCGATCTGGGAGGGGACCGGCAACATCGTCGCGATCGATGCGCTGAAGCGCGCAGTCGGCCGCCATGGCGCCGACAATGCGCTCGCCGCCGATCTGCATGCGCGGCTCGACGACAGCGCGAATGTGCCGCAAGCCTGGCGCAACCGGCTGCGCGACCTCAGCGACCGCGCGGTCGCGTTTGCGCGCGAGGTGGCGAGCCGCGTCGACAATGAGGGCGACGCGCGGCGCGCCACCAGCCTGCTCTACCATGTCGCAAGCGCCGTCGCGCTGGCATGGGAGGGCGGACGCATCCACGAGATGCGCGGCGATGCGCGCCGGCTGTTGCTGTCGCGGATGGTGGTCGATCACCGCGTGCTGCCGGGCGATCCGTTCCGGCTAACGGAAAATACCGTTCAGCGCAGGATGACCGAGCACCTGCTCGGCGATCGCGCGGTCGGCATGGCCGAGGTTGGCGAATTGCTTGACGCAGCGTAGGCTGCCGCGCGAGCGAACTTTTCAAACAATCAAAAACGTCAAGGGAGACCCCGATGAAGGCCGCCGTTCTGCATGAAGTCAATCAGCCGCTGGTGATCGAGGATGTCAGCGTGCCCAATCCGGGGCCGCGCGAGGTCCTGATCCGCACCGCGGTCGCGGGCCTCTGCCATTCCGACCTGCACTTCATGGAAGGCCTGTATCCGCATCCGCTGCCGGCGGTGCTCGGCCACGAATCGGCCGGCGTGGTCGAGAAGGTCGGCTCCGACGTCAATTACGTGAAGCCCGGCGATCACGTCGTCACCTGCCTGTCGGTGTTCTGCGGCACCTGCGACAATTGCACCACCGGCCGCACCGTGCTGTGCACCGACACCACGGTGAAGATGCTGCCCGGCGCCTCCAACCGCCTGTCCTGGGGCAGGAAGGAGAAGCTGAATCAGTTTCTCAATCTGTCGTCGTTCGCCGAGCAGATGCTGGTGCACGAGAACGCCATCGTGAAGATCAAGAAGGAGATGCCGCTCGATCTCGCCGCGCTGATCGGCTGCGGCGTCATCACCGGTTATGGCGCCGTGGTGAACACCGCGAAGGTGACCGCCGGCGAGACCGTGGCTGTGATCGGCTGCGGCGGCGTCGGCATGGCCGCGATCAACGGCGCGCAGATCGCGGGCGCCGGCCGCATCATCGCGATCGACACCAATCCGGCCAAGCTGCAGCTTGCGACCAAATTAGGGGCCACCGATATCGTCGATCCGGCCCGCGGCGACGTGGTCCAGCAGGTGCGCGAGCTCACCGGCGGCGGCGTGCAGCATTCGTTCGAGGTGCTCGGCCGCAAGGACACCGCCGAGCAGGCCTTCGCCATGCTGGCGGCGGGCGGCACCGCGACCATCGTCGGCATGATCCCGTTCGGTCAGAAGATCGAGCTGCACGGCTTCGACTTCCTGCGCGAGCGCCGCATCCAGGGCTCGTCGATGGGCTCCAACCACTTCCGCGTCGACATGCCGCGCCTCGTCGACTTCTACATGCGCGGCAAGCTGCATCTGGAGGACTGGATCTCGGCCAAGCTGAAGCTTTCCGAGATCAACGAGGGCTTTGCCAACATGAAAGCCGGCAAGACGCTGCGCAGCGTGATCATGTTCGACAGTTGACGAACTTGTCGTCGCCCGGCTTGACCGGGCGACCCAGTACGCCGCGGCGGAAGTTGTGTGAAATCAACTGCGGCCGCGGAGTACTGGATGCCCCGCAGGAAGCGGGGCATGACAGCGGAGGGTGACGCTGCGAACGTTGCGCTCACCGCGCGACGTGCGCAGATACCGCGAGCCATTTTCCGTTCTGCCGCGCCCAGCAATCGGTGTAGCGGCCGCGCGCCGGCTCACCGTCCGCGTTGGTGTAGCTGGTCTGGGCGTGGATGATGGCGAAATCGCCGAGGATGCGGATTTTGACGTCTTCGGCCTTCAGCCCCTTGATCTTCACCGGGATCGCCGTCTGCTTCAGGAAGGCAGCGCGGTCGACCAGGCTCTTGTCGGGATTGGTGCAGTAGAAGTCCTGCGCCAGGATCTCATCGAAGCGCTTGACGTCGCAGTTCTGGACGGAGTCAACGTAGTCCTTGTTGAGCTTCGTGAGCTCCTCGAGATCGTTGCTCATTGTCTTCCTCCCGGTTTCCCCTCGTCATTGCGAGGAGCGAAGCGACGACGCAATCCACGCCTCCGCGCAGACGGATATATGGATTGCTTCGCTTCGCTCGCAATGACGATGGCAAGTATCAATCATCAAACATCTTCGGCGGCACGAAGCCGCCGAACTCGCGCTCGATCAGCTCGGCGAGTCTCAGCGGCGTGCGGTCCTCGAGCCATGGACCGACGATCTGCACGCCGACCGGCAATCCGTCGGGCGCAAAGCCGGTCGGGATCGCAGTCGAAGGCAGGCCGGGCAGGGTCGCGATGCCGGGCCAGGCGAGCTGGTCGGTGTAGACGTGCGGCACACCGTCGATCAAGATCCGCCGCTGCTCCTGGTCGGGCGCATGATCGTGCGGATAGGCCGGCGTTGGCATGATCGGGCAGATCACCGCGTCGAACGACTTGAACAGCTCGCGCCATTGCACGCGCAGCCGCGAGCGGGCGACCGTCGCCTGCACCCAGTCGCGGTGGCTGAGCGCGATGCCGCGCAGCCGCTCGGCCTGCAGGCTGTTGTTGCTGGCCGGCAGCGCGGCCGCCGCCGCGCAGGCGCCGGCATAGACCTCCGGCGGGAAGGTCGCGGCGAGAAACGACAGCAGCATCCGCATATAGAGCCGCGAGGACGCCGCGAAATCCGGCAGCAGCGGGCTCGAACGCGATATCTTCGCGCCTGATTTGTCGAGGTGGCTCGCGAGCTTGTCGATGCTGCCGCGAACCGCCTTGTCGGTCGGCAACACCGGATCGGTGTCGATCACGAGGATGCGGAAATCCTTCAGGCTGGCGTGACGCGCCGCCGGCAGGTCGAGGCGATAGGCCTTGCCGGCATCGAGCGGATCGGGTGCCGCCATCACGTCGAGCAGCAGCGACAGGTCGGCCGCGCCGCGCGCCATCGGGCCGGTCACCGCAAGGTCGCGCTCATAGATGATGGGCGGCGCCGGCGGCGCGGTGTGGCCGCGCGACGGCAGCAGCGCGAAGGTCGGCTTGTGCGCATAGATGCCGCAATGAAACGCCGGCACGCGGAGCGAGCCGCCGATGTCGGAGCCGAGCGACAGCGCGCCATAGCCCGCGGCGAGCGCCGCCGACGATCCGCCGGACGAGCCGCCCGGCGTGCGGCCGAGGTCGTAGGGGTTGTTGGTGGTGCCGTAGATCTCGTTGTAGCTCTGCCAGTCGGCAAGCCCGACCGGCACGTTGGTCTTGCCGAGGATGACGCCGCCGGCGTCCTTCACCCGCTGAATCGACAGCGCGTCCTCGGTCGGGACAAAGTCCTTGTGCGGCAGGAAGCCCCAGGTCGTCGGCAATCCCGCGACGTTGAAGGATTCCTTCACCGTCATGGGAATGCCGAGCAGCGGCCTGTGCTCGCCGCGCGCGATCGCGGCATCAGCGGCGCGGGCAGCGGCGAGACCGCGCTCGAAGTCGCGCACGCAGACCGCGTTGACCCTGCCGTCGTGGCGCTCGATGCGGCCGATCGCGTCCTGTGCGAGCTCGACCGCCGAGACCTCTTTGTTGCGCAGCGCTTCCGACAGGTCGACGGCGGTCTTGAAACTGTATAGCGATTTGGCCACGGCGTGCTCCCGGTTTGTTGTTGGCGCAATGATCGGCAGTTTGGCTGCCGCCCGCAAGCGCTGTAGCCGTGACGTCGTCGCCGTGTTTGATCGGAATTGCTATGCCGCGCCGATCAGGATGCCGACCGCGAGCACGATCGCGCCGCCGAGCACGATCTGGAACACCGCCTGCAGGAACGGCGTGTCCATGTAGCGCGCGCGGATGAAGGCGATCGCCCACAATTCGAAGAACACCACGATCCCGGCGATCGCGGTCGCGATCCAGAATGCGTTCGGCCAGGCGTCGGGCACCAGATAGGGAATGGTGTGGCCGAGCCCGCCGAGCGTCGTCATCAAGCCGCAGGTCAGGCCGCGCAGCCAGGGCGAGCCGCGCCCGGTCAGCGAGCCGTCGTCGGACAGCGCCTCGGCAAAGCCCATGCTGATACCGGCGCCGATCGAAGCGGCAAGTCCGACCAGGAATGTTTGCCAGTTATGATGCGTGGCGAAAGCGGCGGCGAACAGCGGCGCCAGGGTCGAGACCGAGCCGTCCATCAATCCGGCAAGGCCCGGCTGCACATATTGCAGCACGAACATCCGCCGACGCGTGCGGTCTTCCTCCGCGCGCACGTCGGGCTTGAGGATCTCGCCGGTCAGCTTCACCGCGAGCTTCTCGTGGCCCTTCTCCTCCTCGGCGAGATCGCCGAGCAGGCGGCGCACGCCGACATCCTCGGCCTTCTCGGCGGCTTTGGCATAGAAGCGCTCGGCCTCCAATTCCATGGTCTCGACTTCCTTGCGGATGGTGTCGAGCGGCAGATTCTTGGTGAGCCAGATCGGGCGCCGGCGCAAAAAGCCTTTGACGTCCTCGCGCCGGATCGGCGGCAGATGCGCCCCGAAGCGCTGCTCGTAGGTTTCCAGCAGCCGGTGGCGATGGCCGCGTTCCTCATCGGCCATCTCCTCGAAAATCTTGGCGGTGTCGGGATAGCGCTCGGCGAGATCCTCCGCGAACGTCATGTAGATGCGGCTGTCCTCCTCCTCGGAGGCGATCGCGACCGCCAGCACCTCGCGCTCGGTCAGATCGGCAAAGTTCTTCACGGCAACGCCTTCTTCACGGAGTTTAGAATTAGAATAGTTCTAAACTATAGAGTTGCATCGGTGCTGGGTCAAATCCGGGTCGGCCCGGATTCGCTGGCGCTGCACCGGCAAGCCGCGCGGGTTGAGCGAAGAAAACGCGTGAGATCAACGGGATGCGATGCGACGGCCGAACGGGCGTCTAACACTGCGCGCCGGCCTCTCGCAGGAATGTGAGCAGTAGCCGGCTCACCTCGTCCGACTGTTCCTGCTGCACCCAATGGCCGGCGCCGTCGACCAGATGGCAGCCGATCATGTTGGTGCAGGCTTTCGTCTGCATCGCCTCGAACACGCCGGGCCGCTGATGGGTGCCCCAATCCTGCTTGCCCGAGATGAAGGCGGATGGTTGGTCGATCGTGCGGCCGCTCCAGGTCTGCAATTCCGGGACGAACGCGCCCGAAGTGCCGCAGCGATACCATTGCAGCCCGCCCTGGAATCCCGTGCGCTGATACTCAGAGCTGTAATAGGCGAGCTCGCTATCCGGCAGCCACGTGTTGGCGGCGATCGCCTCGCGCGACGGCATCTCCTCGGCGACGGTGGCGGCCATGTCCTTGGCGAGATCCATCACATAATAAGTCGGCAGTTTTGCCAGTTCGCCCGCCGACCAGGACTGCAGCGGATACGGCTTGTTGTCTTTCCAGTCCGCGCTCTTGTGGTGGTAATAGGCGCGCAGGAAGTCGTGCACGCCTTGCGGCGCGCGATGCATGTCGTCATTGGCCGGACGCGTCGAATAGTACCATTGGTAATGCTTGCGCGGCCGCGGCGCCGCGGCGAGCTCGCGATGCACGGGGTCTTCGGTCGCGGGCTTCGCCGGCGCGCTCGCGGTGTTGAACGGCAGCGACGGCGGCCCCGAAAACGGCGCGCTCATCATCACGACCGCACGGAACACGTCGGGCCGGATCAGCGCGCACCACGCCGCGACCGACGAACCGAAATCATGCCCGATCACGGCATCGACGTGCTTGTACCCGAACGCCGCAACCAGCCCGAGCGCGTCGCGCACCAGATTGGGCAGGCGGAATGACGCGAGGTCGCCGTCATAATCCGCGCTCCAGCCTGACGTGCGGCCATAGCCGCGCTGGTCCGGTGCGATGACGTGATAGCCGGCATCGGCGAGCCTCGGCATCACCTTGCGCCAGGAAAACGCCAGCTCCGGAAAGCCGTGCAGCAGCAACAGGCAGGGCCGGCCGGATGTTTCAAAGCCCGCTTCCAGCACGTGCATGCGCAGGCCGTTGATCCCGTCGACATAACGCGAGCGGATGGTGGAGGGGAGCGGAACGTCGGGGAGGGCTTCCATTGTGCAGATCACCTGTTGGGCATCGCCGCAGAACCAGCGCATTTCACTGTATGCTGACGGTCATTGTTGAACGATAGCAATATTGCCCAGGGGATGCATACCGCATGCGCCACGCGAAGATTGCAGAGCAGCCCGGCTGGACGTCGCTCCTGGGTCTCATGATCGTGGCCGCAAGCCTGCTGCTGATCTCGGCGGTGCGTGCCGCCGATATCGAGCAGCTGACCGAGAAACTGCCGCACGCCTATATCGGCGAGTTCCTGTGGGACGGCGACAACACGGTGCAGAATATCGTCATCACCTTCGACAAGGTGAAGGCCTTGAACGAGCAGAACGCGGAAGCGCTCGGCTGCGGTTCATACGAGGTCGGCCGTCGCGTGACCAAGATCGGCGTGCAGATGTTCATCCGGCTGTCCGATCTCGAGGTCGAGATCTTCGAACGCTCGCCCGATGGCAACGGGACGTTCGAAACCGACGGCAGCCATCGCGGCAAGCTGTCGGAGGATTTTCAGCAGATCGATGCGCAGTGGACCACCACAGCGACAGGCAAGCACGGCCAGCTGCATCTGCGTGCCGTGGCGTCTGCTGCGTGTGAGCCAGCGGCGGAGTTGTAGGAGTGGGTCAGCAGCGCCGGCGGGCTGGGCTGCGTGCGCTCTTCATCCTCCCTGGAGGGGCCTCCAGGGGAGGGTGAAGCGCGGCTATGCCTTGACTGGAGCCTTCGGCCAATAGCGGTCGCGCAGATGCCGCTTCACCAGTTTTCCGGTCGGCGTACGCGGCAGCTCCTGCTCGAAGTCGATGCTCTTGGGGCATTTGATCGGCGACAGATGCTGGCGGCAGAAGGCGATCAACTCGGCCTCGAGCTCCTTGCCGGCCCTGGTGATGTCGTGCGGCTGCACCACGGCCTTGACCTCTTCGCCCATCTCCTCGTTCGGCACCCCGAACACCGCGACGTCGGAGACCGCGGGATGCGTAATCAGCACATCCTCTGTCTCCTGCGGGTAGATGTTCACGCCGCCGGAGATGATCATGTAGCTTTTGCGATCGGTGAGATAGAGGAAGCCCTCTTCGTCGAGGTAGCCGACATCGCCGAGCGTCGACCAGCCCTTGGCGTTGTAGGCCTTCTTCGTCTTTTCCGGATCGTTGTGATAGGAGAACGCCGGGGCGTCGGCAAAAAAGACCTGACCGATCTGACCGGTCGGCGCCTCCTCGTCGTTCTCGTCGAGGATTTTGACCTTGCCGACCACGGCGCGGCCGACCGTGCCGCGGTGGGTCAGCCATTGCTGCGAGGTCGAGACCGTGACGCCATTGCCTTCGGAGCCGGCGTAATACTCGATCAGGATCGGTCCCCACCATTCGATCATCTTGGCCTTGACGTCGACCGGGCAGGGCGCCGCGGCGTGGATCGCACCCTTCAGCGACGAGACCTTGTAGCGGCTCCGCACTTCGTCGGGCAGCTTCAGCATGCGCACGAACATGGTCGGCACCAGCTGCGACTGCGTCACCTTGTGCTTCTCGACCTGCTTCAGAAATTCCTCGGCGTCGAAATGCTCCATGATGACGGAAGTGCCGCCGAGCACGGTCGCCATCATGTTGAAGCGCAGCGGGGCCGCGTGATAGAGCGGCGCCGGCGACAGATAGATGCTGTCGGCATTCATGCCGCACATGTCGGCGGTGAGAATCCGCAGGAACGGGTTCGGCACGTCGATCCGGTTGCCCTCGAACTCCTTCTTGATGCCCTTGGGCCGGCCGGTGGTGCCGGAGGAGTACAGCATGTCATAGCCCGCGACCTCGTCGGCAACCGGCGTGGTCGGCTGCGCGGCGGCCTCCTTGTCATAGGAGCGGAAGCCCGGGGCGGGCTCGTCCATCATGTAGAACAGCGGCTCGCCCGCCTCGCCCTTGACCAGGCCCTTGACCTTGTCGGCGCATTGCGGGGTGGTGATGAACACCTTCGCGCCGCAATCCTTGATGATGTAGGCGATCTCTTCTTCCGTCAGGTAGCGGCTGATCGCCGTGTAATAGAGACCCGAGCGCTGCGCGGCCCAGCAGATCTCCATGAAGGCGAGGCGGTTTTCCATCAGCAGCGCGATGTGGTCGCCGGCCTTCAGACCGAGCGAGCGGAACAGATGCGCGCCCTGGTTCGAGAGCTCGTCGAGCTCGCGATAGGTGATGGCCTTGCCGCTACCCGCCATCTGGTAGGCGATCTTGTTCGGATGGGTACGCGCGTGGATCGACGGATGGGTCATTGTGTTTCCTCAGGGCATCAAAAGTGTTCGTCCCCGCGAACGCGGGGACCCATAACCACCAATTTTTCTTGTTGGACTGAGTTGTGGCCCCAGCCGCGCCTAACCACGGGCATTTGTGGTTATGGGTCCCTGCTTTCGCAGGGACGACGCCTATTGCGTGGAGGCTGCGTGCCTCGTTTCTCGCGACGTTACAATCGCTCGACAATCGTGACGTTGGCCATGCCGCCGCCTTCGCACATGGTCTGCAGGCCGTAGCGCTTGTTGCGCTGCTTGAGGGCATGCAGCAGCGTCGTCATCAGCTTGGTGCCGCTGCCGCCGAGCGGATGGCCGAGCGCGATCGCGCCACCATTGACGTTGAGCCGGGCCGGATCGGCGCCGGTGGTCTTCAGCCACGCGGTCGGCACCGAAGCGAAGGCCTCGTTGACCTCGAAGAGGTCAATGTCGTCGATCTTCATGCCGGCCTTCTGCAGCGCGCGCTGGGTTGCCGGCAGCGGCGCTTCCAGCATGATCACGGGATCGCCGCCCATCATCGTGAGGTGATGGATGCGCGCCATCGGCTTGACGCCGAGCGCCTTCAGGCCCTTCTCGTTGACGACCATGACGCCGGAGGCGCCGTCGCAGATCTGGCTGGCGCTCGCCGCGGTGAGCTTGCCGTTCTCGGCGATCAGCTTGACGCCCTTGATGCCGTCGAGGCTGGCGTCGAAGCGGATGCCTTCGTCGATGTGATGGGTGTCGGTCGAGCCGTCGGCGCGGGTGATTGTCACCGGCACGATCTCGTCCTTGAAATGGCCGGCCTGTGTTGCCGCGATCGCGCGCTGATGGCTGTTATAGGAGTATTCGTCGAGCTCATCCTTCGACAGGCCGTACTTCTCGGCCATCATCTCCGCGCCGGTGAACTGGCTGAAGACGATGTTGGGATACTTCGCCTCGATGCCCGGGCTCTTGTAGTGGCCGAAGCCGTTCTTGGCGGGCAGCGAGGAGGCGAGGCCCATCGGCACGCGGGTCATCGATTCCACGCCGGCGGCGATCACGCAGTCCATCGTGCCAGACATCACCGCCTGCGCCGCGAAGTGCAGCGCCTGCTGCGAGGAGCCGCACTGGCGGTCGATCGAGGTCGCGGGCACGCTCTCCGGCAGCTTCGAGGCCATCACCGCGTTGCGCGCGATGTTGGTGGACTGCTCGCCGGTCTGCATCACGCAGCCCATGATCACGTCCTCGACCTGCGCGGGGTCGGCACCTGATCGTTCGACCAGCGCATCGAGCACGGTCGCGGCCAGATCGGCCGGATGCCAGCCGGCGAGACGCCCTCCCTTGCGGCCGCCCGCGGTGCGAGCGGCGGCGACGATATATGCCTCGGCCATGTCTGATCTCCCTGATGTTTCCGGATTGGGCGGTCTGAAAGTTGGGCCGGATTTAAGGGGCGGCTCAGCATTTAGTCAATCAATCAATTAACTCTTGAGTGCGGCCCCGCCATGGGCTTATGTGCGGCCTCGATTTACCGTCGAACCCTGACACTGAGCGGGACCAGAGCGCAGTTGAATACCAGCGTACCGACGAAACTTCCGGCCGGCAAAAATGCCACCGCCGACAAGCTATTGGTCGCAGCCAGCGAGCTGATGATCGAACGCGCCTCCATCGAGGTCTCGCTGTCCGACATCGCGCAGAAGTCGGGCGTCAACGCCGCGCTGGTGAAATATCATTTCGGCAACAAGGACGGGCTGTTGCTGGCGCTGTTGGCGCGTGACGCCGCCACCGAGATATCGCAGCTCGAATATCTCATCAGCCAGCCGATCACGCCGTCCGCGAAACTGCGGCTGCATATCGGCGGCATCATCCGCGCCTATCACCAGTTCCCCTATATGAACCGGCTGATCCATTATCTCCTGCACGAAAGCTCGCCTGCCGCCGCGAACGAGGTGTCGAAATTCTTCGTCGCGCCGCTGTTGGATTTTCACCGCCGGCTGCTGGCCGAAGGCATCAAGGCCGGCGAATTCCGCAAGATCGATCCGGTGCTGTTCTACACCAGCCTGATCGGCGCCTGCGATCATCTGTTCTTCGGCCGCCACGCGATGTCGCGCGCGGTCGGCGTCGGTCCGGTCACCGACGAGGTCTGCCGCGATTACATCAAGCATATGGAAGCCTTGATCTTCGGCGGCGTGCTCAATCCCGACAAGGAAACGGCAGCGGTTGCCGCCGGATAACAAGTTCGAAGTCTAGAGAAGAAACGCCCAAGGAAAGGTTGTATCCATGCAGTTGAAAGACGTTGCCGTTCTCATCACCGGCGGTGGCTCCGGCCTTGGTGCCGCAACCGCGCGCGCCATGGCCGCGAAGGGCGCCAAGATCGGCGTGATCGACCAGAACAAGGAAAACGCCGAGAAGGTCGCCGCCGAGGTGAAGGGCGTTGCCCTGCATGCAGACGTCACCGACGAGGAAGCGATCAAGGCGGCGATCGCCAAGGCCGAGGCCGCGCACGGCATCGCGCGCGTGCTGATGAACTGCGCCGGCATCGGCGGCTCGCAGCGCATCGTCGGCAAGGACGGCGTCTATCCGCTGGCGAAGTTCGTTCGCATCATCAACGTCAATTTGATCGGCACTTTCAACGTGCTGCGGCTGTTCGCCGAGCGGCTGGCGACCGAAGCCCCGATCGGCGAGGAGCGCGGCGTCGCGATCAACACCGCATCGGTCGCGGCCTATGAAGGCCAGATCGGCCAGATCGCCTATTCCGCCTCGAAGGGCGGCGTCGTCGGCCTCACGCTGCCGGCCGCGCGCGACCTCGCCAGCCTGAAGATCCGCGTCAACACCATCGCGCCGGGCCTGTTCCTGACGCCGCTGCTGATGGGTCTCAACGAGGAAGCGCGCAAGAGTCTCGGCGCCCAGGTGCCGCATCCGGCCCGCCTCGGCGATGCCTCGGAATACGGCAACCTCGCCGTTCACATCGTCGAGAACCCGATGCTCAACGGCGAAACCATCCGCCTCGACGGCGCCATCCGCATGGCGCCGCGCTAACGCTGGCTCTGCCGTACTTCCCTTCTCCCCTTGTGGGAGAAGGTGGCGCGGACGCAGTCCGCGACGGATGAGGGGTTCTCTCCGCGGAGACAGACCCCTCACCCAACCGAATGCAAGGCAATAGCGAACATGCCCTCTCCCACAAGGGGAGAGGGCACAGCAACGAGCATCGCGTTCGCTGAACGGTCGGGAGGACCATGCGCGTGTCTCAGCCGCTGCTGATCGAACATCACGACGGGGTCGATTGGGTCACGCTCAATCGCCCCGAGAGCCTCAACGCGCTCGATCCTTCATTGATCGACGCGCTCAACGTCTACTTCCAGGGCTTGCAGCGCAATCGCGACACCCGCGTCGTGGTGCTGAAGGGCGCCGGTGCGAACTTTTGCGCCGGGCTCGACCTCAAGCACGCGATGGCCCGCCGCGGCGGGCAGGCCGAGCCGCCTGGCGTCACGGAGTCGCTGGACTCGCAGCGCCGCATTGCCGACATCGTGATGCTGATGCGGCGCGCTCCGCAGCCGATCATCGCGCTGGTGCAGGGCGCCGCTGCCGGCGGCGGCTTTGCCTTGGCGCTCGCGGCCGACATCCGCATCGCGGCGAAGAACGCGCGGATGAATTGCGCCTTCATCAAGCTCGGTCTCGGCGGTTGCGACATCGGCACCAGCTATTTCCTGCCGCGCCTCGTCGGCGTGTCGGTTGCTTCCGAATTGATCCTCACCGGGCGCTTCATCCGTGCCGACCGCGCGCTTGCGGTCGGCCTGGTATCCGAGGTGGTCGGGGCCGGCGATCTCGATGCTGCGGCCAATCCTTATGTCGAGGCGATGATGACGGCCTCGCCGGTCGGTCTCCGCCTCTCGAAGGAGTGCATCAATATGAGCGTCGATGCCGGCTCGATCGAGGCCGTGATCGCGATGGAAGATCGCAATCAGGTGCTGTGCAGCCGCTCGGAAGATTTCCAGGAAGGCATCAGGGCCTTTCTCGAGAAACGAAAGCCTGTCTATATCAGGCGCTGAGAACAGATCCTCTAAAGGACAAGAATTCCGGGAGACGCAAAATGGATGGAGACGCGGCGATGCTGACGAAACCTGCCTTTCGCAAGGTGGATTGGCTCGCACGTGACATCGCGGTCGAGCGACGCGGTGACGGCACCGTCGTCCTGAAGTCGCGGATTCCGCTCCAGGCCTACGAGACGCACATTCCGGCCTATCTCGCCAAATGGGCGGCGCAGGCGCCGGAGCGGATCTGGCTCGCGCAGCGCGGCGGTCCCGACCGGCAGTGGCGCAAGGTGTCCTATGGTGAAGCCAAGCGCACCGTCGATGCGCTGACGCAAGGCCTGCTCGATCTCGGCGTTGGCGACGGCCGGCCCGTCGCGATCCTGTCGGGCAATTCGATCGAGCACGCGCTGATGACGCAGGCTGCGATGCAGGCGCGGCTGCCGGCCGCGCCGGTGTCGCCGGCCTATTCGCTGATGAGCCAGGATCATCTCAAGCTCAAATACCTGTTTAACCTGATCAAGCCCGCCGTCGTGATGGTGCAGGACGGCCCGACCTTCGAGAAGGCGCTGAAGGCAATCGATCTCACCGGCATCACGGTCGTCCATGTCCTGCGTCCCTGCGAGGGCATCAGGAGCGCGGCCTTTGCCGACCTCGCGGCAACGCCGGTGACGGCTGACGTCGACGCGTCGATCGCGAAGATCACGCCTGACACCACGGGCAAGCTGCTGTTCACCTCGGGCTCGACCGGCATGCCCAAGGCCGTCATCAACACCCAGGAGATGATGTGCGCCAACGCGGCGATGATGATGCAGGTGCGCCCGCGTGAAACGGAGGGACCGATCCCGACGGTGCTCGACTGGATGCCGTGGAATCACACCATGGGCGGCAACGCTGCGTTCAATCCGGTGCTGGTCGACGGCGGCACGCTCTATATCGACGACGGCCGGCCGATGCCGGGCCAGCTCGAGGAGACCATCAGGAACCTGCGCGAGGTGTCGCCGACCTATTACGCCAACGTGCCGGCCGGCTATGCCGCGCTCGCCGCCGCGATGGAGAAGGACGAGGCGCTGTGCGCGAGCTTCTTCAAGAACCTCTCGATCATGGCCTATGGCGGCGCCCGGCTGCCCGACGATCTCTATGATCGCATGCAGGCACTGGCGGTGAAGACCACGGGCGAGCGCATCGTGTTCTACACCGGCTGGGGCTCGACCGAGACCGCGCCGACCTCGACCGGCACCTATTGGGACACCGAGCGCGTCGGCCTGATCGGCCTGCCGTTCCCCGGCGTCGAGCTGAAGATGGTGCCATGCGGCTCGAAATACGAATTGCGGCTGCGCGGCGTCAACGTCACGCCCGGCTATTTCGGCCAGCCGGACCTGACGGCAAAGATGTTCGACGAGGAAGGCTTCTACTGCATCGGCGATGCCGGCGTGTTCGTGGACCCCGAAGACCCGCTGCAGGGCATCATCTTTGCCGGCCGCGTGGTCGAGGATTTCAAGCTGACCACCGGCACGTTCGTGCATGTCGGCTCGCTACGCACCGATGCAATCGCCGCCGCGACGCCGGTCGTGCACGACGCGCTGGTCGCGGGGCAGGACCGGGAGTTCATCGGCCTGTTGTGCTGGCCGAACCTGCATGCCTGTCGCCAGCTCGTCGGCAATGCGGACGCGAGCTATGAGGACGTGATCCGGCATCCCGAGGTGGTCGCGTGCCTGAAGAAGGGTTTGCAGGCGCACAACGCGTCCACCACCGGCAGCAGCATGCGCATCGCACGTGCGATGCTGATGGTCGAGCCGCCGTCGATCGACGGCAACGAACTCACCGACAAGGGCTACATCAACCAGCGCGCCGGCCTCGAACGCCGCGCCGCACTGGTCGAGAAACTGTACGCCGGCAAGCCCGGCGACGACGTGATCATCTTGAACTGATCCTACGAAAGCAAACGCGTCATTCCGGGGCACGCGAAGCGTGAACCCGGAATCCAGAGGTTCCTTACGTCGAGATTCCGGGTTCGATGCTGCGCATCGCCCCGGAATGACAGCAAGAAAAAGGTAAGTGCCATGAATTTCGATTTCTCCGACGAACAGAAGCAGATGCGCGATGAGGCGCGGAAATTCCTCAGCGAACAGTGCCCGCCGAAAGCCGTGCGCGAGGTGCTCGACGGCAAGGCGGCTTACGACAAGGCGCTGTGGAAGGGCCTCGCCGAGATGGGCTTCCTCGGCGTTGCGATTCCGGAACAGTTCGGCGGCGCGGGTGTCGGCCATCTCGAGCTCTGCGTGATCGCGGAGGAAATGGGCCGCGCGCTGGCGCCGGTGCCGTTCTCCTCCACGGTCTATCTCGCCGCCGAAGCGATCCTGATCGCAGGCAGTGACGCGCAGAAGCAGAAGTGGCTGCCTAAGATCGCCGCGGGCGAAGCCATCGGCACGCTGGCGCTGTTCGAGGGCAAGGGCAACCCGTCGCCGAAGGCGATCAACGTGACGGCCAATGGCGGCGTGCTCAACGGCGTCAAGAAGCCTGTGCCGGATGGTGCGATCGCCGATTTCGTCGTGGTCGCCGCGCGCACCGGCTCGAGCGGACGCGAGTCCGACATCTCGTTGTTCATCGTTGACCTCAAGGGCAGCGATGTCGAGGTCAAGTCGCTGACCAACATCGACCTCACCCGCGGTCAGGCCGAGATCACCTTCAAGGACGCCAAGGCCGAGCCGCTCGGCGCCACCGGCGAAGGCTGGAGCGTGATCACCCAGGTGCTGGATCGCGCCGCCGTGCTGATGGCGTTCGAGCAGGTCGGCGGCGCCGACCGCGCGCTGGAGATGGGCCGCGACTATGCGCTCGACCGTATCGCGTTCGGCCGTCCGATCGGCTCGTTCCAGGCAGTCAAGCACATGCTGGCCGATATGTATGTGTCGGCGACCCTGGCGCGCTCGAATTGCTACTACGGCGCCTGGGCGCTCTCGACCAATGCCGGCGAATTGCCGGAAGCCGCCGCCGCCGCACGCATCAGCGCGACGCAGGCGTTCCAGCACTGCGCCAAGAACAATATCCAGGTCCATGGCGGCATGGGCTTCACCTGGGAGTTCGACTGCCACATGTACTATCGCCGCGCCAATGCGGTGGCGCTCGGCCTCGGCAGCCCGTCCTATTGGGAAGACGCGCTGATCGATCGCATGCGCAAGAAGAACGCGGCGTAACGCTACGATTCGTCATTCCGGGGCGCGCGTTGCGCGAACCCGGAATCCAGAGGTTGGGAATCGAGATTCCGGGTTCGATGCTCCGCATCGCCCCGGAATGACGGAAAGAAAGCCACCATGAATTTCGACGACACCCCGCAGGAGGCCGCATTCCGCGCCGAGGCGAAAGCCTGGATCGCGGCCAATGCGCCCAAGCAATATGAGGACGAGCTGCGCAAGGCCTCGCTCGGCCGCGTTGCGCTCAAGGGCGCCAACATCCTCGAGGTCGCAAAGGCCTGGCAGAAGAAGAAGGCCGACGCCGGCTGGGCCTGCCTGCACTGGCCGAAGGAGTATGGCGGCCGCGGCGCCACCCCGATCGAGCGCGTGATCTGGCAGCAGGAGGAGGGGCCGTTCGGCCGCCTCAGCTCGATGTTCATCATCGGCCACGGCATGTGCGGCCCGACCATGATGGCGTTCGCCGGCGAGGAGCAGAAGCGCAACTATCTGCCGCCGCTCGCCTCCGGCGAGAAAATCTGGTGCCAGCTGTTCTCCGAGCCGGCCGGCGGCTCCGACGTCGCCGGCCTGCGCACCCGCGCCGAGAAGCACGGCGACGAATGGGTGATCAACGGCCAGAAGATCTGGACCTCAGGCGCGCATTATTCCGACTACGGCATCTTGCTCACCCGCACCGATCCGACCGTGCCCAAGCACAAGGGCCTCACCATGTTCTTCCTGGACATGAAGAGCCCGGGCGTTGAGGTCCGGCCGATCAAGCAGGCGAGCGGCGCCTCCGACTTCAACGAGGTCTATTTCACCGACGTGCGCATTCCGGACTCGCAGCGGCTCGGCAATGTCAATGACGGCTGGAACGTGTCGCTGACGACGCTGATGAATGAGCGGATGTCGATCGGCGCCGGCGTCGCCACCGGCTTCCCCGAGCTGTTCGACTATTGCGGCAGCCTGATGCTGGAGGATGGCCCCGCGATCGAGAATCGCGCGGTGCGCTCCAAACTTGCGAACTGGGCGGTGAAGGCGAGCGGGCTGAAATACACCAGCATGCGCGCGGTCTCGGCGCTGTCGAAGGGCGAGCGTCCGGGACCGGAGAATTCGATCGGCAAGCTGGTCGCCGGTTCGATGATCCAGGACGTCGCGACCTACGCGCTCGACCTGCAGGGCGCCGCGGGTGCCTTGAGCGGACCCGAGGATGCCGAGGTCGCCGGCAAATTCCAGGCGATGCTGCTGCGTGCGCCGGGCACCCGCGTCGAGGGCGGCACCGACGAGATCATGCGCAACATCATCGCCGAGCGCGTGCTGGGCCTGCCCGGCGACATCAGGGTCGACAAGGACGTTCCCTTCAACAAGATCCCGACCAAGGGAAGAGCATAACCGTCGTTCCGGGGCGGCGCGAAGCGGCGAACCCGGAACCTCGAGCCGCACCACTCATCTCCAGATTCCGGGTTCGCGCTGTGCGCGCCCCGGAATGACAAGAAAAAGGAGCCGCCATGAATTTCGATGACACGCCGCAGGAAGCCGAGTTCCGCGCTATCGCCCGCAAGTGGATCGCGGCCAACGCGCCGAAGGAGTTCGAGGAGGAGCTCTCGAAGTCGTCGCTCGGCCGCATCCGGCTCGCCAGGCACGACATGGTCGAGGTCGGCAAGGCCTGGCAGAAGAAGAAGGCAGAGGGCGGCTGGGCCTGCCTGCATTGGCCGAAGGAATATGGCGGCCGCGGCGCCACCCCGATCGAGCGCGTGATCTGGCAGCAGGAAGAAGGCGTCTACGGCAAGCTGACCCAGCCGTTCCAGATCGGCGAGGGCATGTGCGGCCCGACCGTGATGGCGTGGGGCAGCGAAGACGCCAAGCGCCGCTATCTGCCCAAGCTCGCTTCGGGCGAGGAGATCTGGTGCCAGCTGTTCTCCGAGCCGTCGGCCGGCTCCGACGTCGCGGGGCTGCGTACCCGCGCCGAGAAGAAGGGCGACAATTGGGTCGTCAACGGCCAGAAGATCTGGACCTCAGGCGCGCATTACTCCGACTACGGTCTGTTGATCGCGCGCACCGATCCGAATGTGCCCAAGCACAAGGGCCTCACCATGTTCTTCCTCGACATGAAGAGCCCCGGCGTCGAGGTCAGGCCGATCAAGCAGGCCAACGGCATGCAGGAGTTCAACGAGGTCTATTTCACCGACGTCGTGATCCCGGACAGCCAGCGCTTAGGGGCGGTCGGCGAGGGCTGGAGCGTGTCGCTGACCACGCTGATGAACGAACGCATGTCGATCGGTGCGCGGCTAGCCACCGGCGTGCCCGAGATGTTCGAGTTCTGCTCCAATCTGATGCTGGAGGACGGTCTTGCGATCGACGACCCGGCGGTGCGCTCCAAACTTGCGAGCTGGGCGGTGAAGGCGAGCGGGCTGAAATACACCAGCTACCGCGCCATCTCGGCGCTGTCGAAGGGTGAGCGTCCGGGGCCGGAAAACTCCATCGGCAAGCTCGTCTCCGGCCTGATGCTGCAGGATATCGCGACCTATGCGATGGACCTCGAGGGTGCGGCGGGCAGCCTCACCGGCACCGATGAGGAGCAGGCCAACGGCCAGTTCCAGCAGATGCTGCTGTCGTCGCCCTCGATGCGCATCGCCGGCGGCACCGACGAGATCCTGCGCAACATCATCGCCGAGCGCGTGCTGGGCCTGCCCGGCGACATCCGCGTCGACAAGGACGTGCCCTACAACAAGATCCCGACCAAGGGGCGGGGTGGTTAGTCGTCATTCCGGGGCGATGCGAAGCATCGAACCCGGAATCTCGAGATTCCGGGTTCACGCTTCGCGTGCCCCGGAATGACGAAAAAAGAGGATATGTCATGGACGCGAAGACACCGAACCCGCGTTACGCGACCGAGGACCGCATCGGCGCGCTCGAGGAATTGCTCAACGAGCGCTACTCGGTGCGCGCGTTCCAGCCGCGCGAGGTGCCGCGCGAGGTCATCGAGCACATTCTGTCGACCGCGCAGCGCACCGCGTCCTGGTGCAACAGCCAGCCCTGGCAGGTGCTCATCGTCTCCGGCGAGGCCAAGGAGCGGTTTCGCAAGGCGATCTATGCCGAAGCCTCGCGCGGCCTCGCCGAGGATTACGACTTCACGCCGCCGCGCGAATATGTCGGGGTCTACCTGGAGCGCCGCCGCGAAAGCGGCTTCCAGCTCTACAACACGCTCGGCATCGCGCGCGGCGATAAGGCGGCCTACGCAAAACAGGCGCTGGAGAACTACAATTTTTTCGGTGCGCCGCACATTGCCGTGATCCACACCAATGAGCCGCTCGGCATCTATGGTGCGATCGACTGCGGCGGCTATGTCTCGAATTTCATGCTGGCGGCGCAGGCGCTCGGGCTCGGCACCATCCCGCAGGCGGCGATCGCGCGCCATTCCGGGCTGATCCGCCGTCATTTTAACCTGGCCGACGATCGCCGGGTTGTCTGCGGTATCTCGTTCGGCTATGCCGATCATGAGCAAAAGGTGAACAGCTACCGCACGTCGCGTGCAACCGTGGAAGACACTGTCACATTCGTCGATGTATAGTTTCCTGAAGGCGGGAAGGTCGGTTCACCCCCCGCCGAGGACAAGAAAAGCTACAAAGAAACGACAAGAACAAAAATGGCGAATAACGCCTCCCTGACGCCGGCTGAGATCAGCTGGCAGCTGCACCGTCTGCCTGCGCTTGAGCGTGACGCGTTCATCGCCGCGCATTATCTGGGCCAGCAGGTCGCCTGGAAGACCCGCTTCTTCGACGCGATCGACTGGGGCGCGGGCTCGGTGCTGCAATTCAGCTTCCTGCAGCGCGGCTGGCATCGCCATTCGCGGCTCGACAATCCGATCTATGCCTATCTCGACATCGAGCAACATCCGGAAACGCGCGGCCTGCGTCGCGGCTGCCGGATCGATCTTGAGGGCACGATCAAGGGTGTCGACTTCGTGACCGGGATTACGCTGACGCTGGACCGGTTCGATATCCTGCCGGTGAATTTTTTCGACCGCTTCGTCATCAGCTCCGACAGCCGCTACTAGCAAGCAGCGAACCGCAGACTCTGCTCCACCTCGCCCCGTAAGAACGGGGCGAGGGAGCGCTGCTCCTGCGGCTCCATTCAACCCAATCTCATCGCGCTTTAGCGCCCGCCACTGCGCGGCGTGGCGGCGCCTCGGCATAGCGGGCGGCCATCGCGCCGGTCAGCTCGGCCATCTTCTCGCGCAACTCCCCCGGCGCGATCACTTCGGCCTCGGCGCCGAGCCGTAGCAACTCGGTCGCCGCATGCCACACCGTCTTGCCGACCGGCATGGTGGCGAGCCGCCAGCCATCGGCGTCGGTGCCATCAGTGAGCTGCATCCGCGCCTTCACGTAAGGGTGCGCAAGCGCGTCGAACAGTTTCAGCCCGAGCGGCGACAGCCGCACCGTGGCCTCGTTCGGATGCAGCTCGGCCTCCAGCCGCTCGATCGAGGCGCCCCAATAGGTGGCGAGGTCGAACTCCGCGGGCCGCGCGAACGGCGTCTCCAGCGTCGCGCAGTCCAGCACGCGTGCGACGCGATAGGTGCGCACATTGCCGTCGACAAGGCCGGCGAGATACCAGCTGCCGCCCTTCAGCACGAGGCCGAGCGGTGCCACGCGCCGCCGCTTCTCGGCCTTCCAGCTCTGGTAGCGGATCTCGATCAAATGCTCGCGCAGCACGGCGCCGGCGATGGCGCGCAGATGCTTCGGCTCCTCGGTCTCGCCGAACCAGCCGGGCGCATCGAGATGGAAGCGCTGCTGCATCCCTCTCGCGTTGGGCCGCAGGTTCTCCGGCAGCGCCGCCATCAGCTTGGTCTGCGCCGCCGCCATCGCGGCATCGAGGCCGAGCGCGGCGGCGGGCCCCGGCAGTCCGGCCATGAATAGCGCCTCGGCCTCGCCCTGCGACAGGCCGTTGAGCCGCACGCGATAGCCGTCGAGCAGGCGATAGCCGCCCTCGGCGCCGCGGTCGGCATAGACGGGAACGCCGGCGGCGGCGAGCGCGTCGATGTCGCGATAGATCGTGCGCACCGAGACCTCGCAGGCTTCCGCCAGCTCAGGCGCGGTGACCTGCCCCCGCGCCTGCAGGGTGGTGAGGATGGAAAACAGCCGGCTCGCGCGCATGGCCAGATCATACCTGACACAAGATGTCAGGTATAGGCGGACATAAGGAGACCACGCCCCGACGGCGCAAGGAGACCCGCCATGACCACCACCACCGACCGCCTCACGCTGTATTATTCGCCGCAGAGCCGCGCCACCGGCACCCGCGTGCTGCTGGAGGAACTCGGCGCGCCCCATGATCTGCACGTTCTCAACATGAAGGCGGGCGAGCAGCGCAAGGACGCCTATCTCGCCATCAATCCGCTCGGCAAGGTGCCGGCGATCCGCCATGGCGACGCGCTGGTCACCGAGCAGGTCGCGATCTTCATCTATCTCGCCGATCTGTTTCCGCAGGCCGGCCTGACGCCGGCGCTGACCGACCCGCGCCGCGGCCCGTATCTGCGCTGGATCGCCTATTACGGCTCATCGTTCGAGCCGGCCGTGATCGACCATTTCATGAAGCGCGAGCCCGCACCGATCACGCAGTCGCCCTATGCCGATTACGACACCATGCTGGGCGCGCTGGAGGCGCAGCTGGCTAAGGGGCCCTATCTGCTCGGCGAACAGATCACGGCGGCCGACATCCTCTGGGGCATCGCGCTCTCTTGGACCATGATGTTCGGCATCGTGCCGAAAAGGGACGTGTTCGTCCGCCATGCCGAACGCATCGCCGCGCGCCCGGCCTTCCAGCGGATATCGAAGGCCGACGACGAGATGGCGGCGCAGCATGCGGCGGCCGCCGGAGTGTGATACGGATCGGCCCGATGGCGAAAGTCCTGCACAGCACCAACTGCTTCAACACCCTGATCCGCGTCGCGGAGGACTGCCCGGCGGAGCGCGGGGAGGAGCCGCAGCCGCGCGGCGGCCAGCCGACGGTTGCCGTGCTGCAATATCGGATGATCGCGGGCGCGCCATACAAGTACACCTCCGACGACGTCGTGTTCGCGACGTCGGCGGCCGGCCGCGCGCTCGATGCGAAAGCAGCGAAGAAGGCGCGCAGCCTCGCCCGCGAGACGTTCTTCTCGCGCGGCCAGGCCTGCATGCGCGCCTCGCCGCTCGGCAAGCGGTTCGGCTGGGGTGTCCATGCCGATGCCGAGGGCCGCATCGCGCTCCACGCCGTCGACAGCAAGCGCTACCAGGCACTCGCGGCGGACCCGGAGATCGCGCAGGTTCGCGCGATGCGAAGCAAGCGGGCATAGTGGGTCCCAACGAGGATCGCGACGACTATTGGACCGTCATCCCCGCGCAAAGGCTTCGCCTTTGTCGCTGGAGGTGCGAGCGGAGCGAGCCTCGAAGGATGAATCGGCCACCAGCCGGGCCGTCGACCCTTCGAGACGCGCGTTTCGCGCTCCTCAGGGTGAGGGACTGATAGTGTGATCCGTTCGGTCAAAACCGCGGCGCCCGCTTCTCGGCGAAGGCCTTGATGCCTTCCTTGATCTCGTCGCCGCGCATGCTCTCGCGGTGACGGGCGTCGGCGGCGGCCTCATCCAGCTCGCCGCGGGCGAATTCGTTGATCGCGCGCTTCATGCCGGCCATCGCCTTGGGCGCGTTGCCGGCCAGGATCGTCGCGAGCTTGTCGACCTCCTCGTCGAGCAGGTCGAGCGGCGCCATCGCGGTGAGGTAGCCGATCCGCAGCATCTCCGGCGCCGTGATCCTTTGCGCGGTCAGGAACAGCATCTTGGCGTTGTCGACGCCGAGCCGCGTGACGTAGCGCTGGGTGCCGCTCTTGTAATAGTGCAGCCCGAGCCGCGCCGCCGGCATGAACATCTCGGCGCTATCGACGCCGATGCGAAAGTCGCAGGCGAGCGCGAGGTCGGTCGAGCCGCCATAGACGCCGCCATTGAGCCGGCAGATCGTCGGCACGCTCAAATCCTCGAGGCGGTTGACCACGACCTCGAACGCTGAGCCCGCGCTCTGCTGCTCGCTCGCGCTCACCGCGCGCTCGGCCACCGAGTTGAGGTCGTAGCCGGCGGAAAACGCGCGGCCGGTTCCGGTCAGCACCAGCACGCGGATCGCAGGATCGGCCTCGATCCGGTCGAACAATGTCAGCAGCTCGCCGAGGTCCTCGGCCTGCAGGCGGTTGAGATGCTTCGGCCGGTTGAGGCGGATCGTTGCGCGCGCGCCCGCGATTTCGAGCACGGGTCCGCTGGCGGTGTCAGCCGCGTCAGCCATCTTGGTCTCCATCATTGATTCTCACGTTCGCGCCGCTTCGCCTCGGCATCGATGGTTTCGGCGAGATCGGGATGCCTTGCCATCAACAGGCGGAAATCGACCAGGTCAAGCACCAACAGCCTGGTCACCTTGCTGGTCGCGACGCTGGCGCCGCGCTTGGCGTTGCCGAGCAACGCCATCTCGCCGAAGAACTCGCCTTCGCCGAGCTTCACCTTGCGTCCGGGCAGGTCGACCTCGACCTCGCCGGCGGCGACGAAATACATGCAGTCGCCATTGGTGTCCTTGCGGATGATCATGGTGCGCGGCGGCAGGTCCATGGTCCGCAGCATTTGGGTGACGTCGGCGATCGCGGCCGGGCCGAGATGCGCGAAGAACGGCACCTTGCTGACGGTCTCCCAGGTTCGCAAGAAATTGTCGCGGCGGGTTTCGGCGGCAAAGCCGGTCGCCAGGATACCGGTCCACAGCCCGAACACGCCGAGGCCCGAGATCATCACCATGGCGGCGACCACGCGGCCGAGCGGGGTGATCGGCACCACGTCGCCATAGCCGGTCGTGGTCAGCGTCACCACCGCCCACCACAGCGCCGCCGGCACACTGCCGAAGGTCTGCGGCTGGACGTCCCGCTCCAGGAAATATTCCGCGACGGAGGCCAGGAACACCACCATCAGGAAGATCACGAGCACGCTGAGCAGCGGCCCGGACTCCACCACCAGCACGCGCCGGAGCTGGCGCAGGCCGGGAATGCCCGGCACCACCTTGAGCACCCAGAGCACGCCGAGCAGCCAGGCGGTTTTCGGCTCGACGCCGGACAGCAAGGCCACCGGCACGGCCAGCGCGCCGATCGCGTCGACCACGCCGGCGCTCGACAGCGCGTAGAACCAGAACTTGCCCTGCCGGCCCATGTGGCGCAGCCGCACCAGCCATTCGAACACGAAATAGGCAAGGCAGGCCCACAGCAGCGCATCGACCCAGCGCGGCGCCGCGTCATGGGCCGGCGCGACCGTCAGCAGCGTCATCGTGGCGACGCCGGCCGCGACCGCGACATAGGCCGCCGTGGTCATGTTGCGGCCGGCGGTGGCGGAAACGAAGCGCGTCAAAGCCGGAAGGACGAGCCGCTTGGACATCGGAACGGAGCTTGCCTGTCGGTGAACTGCTGGAATTGAGGCCCTGTGAACGTCGGAGCCGATGGCACAACGTGCCTCTCCCGGTTGAGGCCGTCAACGCGCAGGCCGTGGCGGCATGATCGCTGGGGAAGACGACCGCATCTGTTGGACGAAAGGCCTAACCATGTTGGCCCGATTTTGCGCCCGCGAATGTGAGAAATCGGACAAATCGTCGCTTTTTCCCCGTATATCAGGGATGCTGGTCGCTGATGCGACCCGGGCCGGAATGAAGCGACTAATAAGACGATCTTATTCACTTCTTGAGCATTGGCTGGTTTCCGATGGATACCTCACATCTCGCGCAGCACGCCGGCGCTGCCGGCAGTCTCTTCGCTTCGATCTTCGTGGTCGCCACGCTGTCAATGCGCACCATGATCCCGTTGCGCGTTTTCGCCATCCTGACCAACATCATCCTGATCGCGACCGCCGTCCCGACGCACAATTATGCGACGCTGATTCTGCATGCCGTGCTGCTGCCGGTGAACACCTATCGTCTGCACCAGATGCTGCAACTGGTCCGCAACGTGAAGAAATCGGTCAACAGCGATCTGTCGATGGAATGGCTGAAGCCGTTCACGACGGAACGCAAATGCACCGCGGGGGAAGTCCTGTTCTACAAGGACGAGAAGGCCGACAGCATGTTCTACATTGTCAGCGGCCGCTTCCGCCTGGTCGAATCGGGCATCGAGCTGCCGGTCGGCGCCCTCGTCGGCGAGTTCGGCATGCTGTCGCCGTCGAACACGCGAACCCAGACGCTGGAGTGCGTCGAGACCGGCATGGTGCTGTCAGTGACCTATGATCAGGTCGAACAGCTTTACGTCCAGAACCCGGCCTTCGGCTTCTACTTTCTGCGCCTCGCCAGCGCTCGTCTGTTCCAGAATATCTCGACGCTCGAGCAGCAACTTGCGCAGCACACGACCCCACAGGTTGCGGAGCCAAAAACCTGCATGAGCCCCGTGACGAGCTCTGGAGGCGCCGCAGTGCCGGATGACGATGGTCTCCTGGCTTCGCTCCGTTACCTCTTTGCCGACATCATCGGCGATGAGGACGAGGGGCCGCCGGTGCTGCCCGACGCCTGCCCGGACCATCTCGGGCCGGCCGTCACCAAGGCCATCGATCTGTTGATCGCCTATCAGAGTACGAGCTACGCCCAGCTCTATATCGACCGGCTCAAGCGCTTCGCCGGCCGCCGCGGCGTCGACGACGCCCTGCTTGCCGAGATAGCCCGCCTGATGGCGGAGCGCATGGCCTATGAGGACGCGATCCGCATCGCGCAGCTCAAGCTTGGCGAAGTCAATGCGGTGGGCGGCCTTGCGGCGCGCTCGGCCGACGACGTCAAGAAGTTCCGCCTTGACGAGTTGATCGACGCCTTGCCGGCGGTGGTCGCCGATCCGGTGCTCGGCGTGCTGGAACAATTCGGCTGGCGGCGTCGCCGGGTCTCGATTCGCTTCAGCGCCAACAACCGCTTCAGCGTTCGCCGGCTCAGGATCGAGGCGGGCCTGAAGCGCTGGCGGCTGTTCTCGGGACGCTATGCGAGGGAGCGCGTCTGGGTCGAGCGCTGGCTGCACATGATCGACCGCAGCCTGACCAAGCAGCCGAGCGCCGCCCCGGCGGTCGTGCAGACCGCGACCATGATCCAGGGCTACGGCGATCCCTACCGCCAGGGCATCGCGGACTGGCACGTGATCATCGACGGGCTCGCCAAGCCGACCTTCGACGGCGTGCTCGTGCTTCCCGATCTTGCCGACGCCATTGCGGAAGCGCGCGCCGCCATCCTGCCCGATCCGCGGCAGGCAGCGCTGAAGCGCAAGGTCGCGGAGATTCGCGCGCGGGCGCCGGCGGTGTCGTAAGAACCTTCGCCGTCATTGCGAGGAGCGAAGCGACGAAGCAATCCAGTTCTCCGCTTGCGGCGCTATGGATTGCTTCGCTTCGCTCGCAATGACGCGGGAAGCTATCACCGTCACCCTGAGCGCGCTCTAACGGGTCTGAAAGACTCCCCGCGGCTCTGCCGAAGCCGCCTACCGCTTGATGTGCGGCGGCTCGTCGTAGCCGCGGCGGCTGGAATAGAACAACAGCCCCATCAGGCCGATGCAGACCGCAGCCAGGACCGCAACGCCGATCGTGAACACCACGATGCCGTAGGTCGGCACCGGAGCGTCCACGGTCAGGCCTTCATAGGCGTAGGCGCCGACGGCGGCCAGAAAGGCCAGCAGGCCGATGCTGATTGCAATGCGCATGCGTAGCTGCCTCTGCTGAGGGCTGAGGGCTGAGGGCTGAGGGCTGAGGGCAACAGGGCAATTGCGCCGGTTATCCCGCCGCGGCGGTGGCCTTGGCCAGCGCCTGCTGTCCGGCTTCGGTTAGCTCGGAGAGCGTCGTCCTGCCGTTCTTGGCGCATTTGATGATGTATCTGGCAACGCGGCGGCGGGTGTCATGTTCCTCGCCGTGAGGTGCGTCTGCGCAAACGCGATCGAGCGCAGCGTTCATGGCGAAGAGCGTGCGTGAGTCAAACCGTTCCTCGATCATCGCAGCTCTCCTTTGCGACTCGCGGCTACTTGCGGAACGTCAGCCACTCGCTGACTTCCATCACAGTCTCGGTCTGTCTGGCCTTCTTCATCAGCATTTCGCGTTCCCGTCCCGGCGGCAGCTTGCGTGCCGCAATGCGCGAATCTTCGGCGAATTTTTGCAAGCGGTTTTCAAACGATCCGGGAGGCCGCGACCTGTTGCGCTTCTTCTTGATCATGCCGTCTCCGAGCTGGAACCAGCAATACTAGGCTTGTTCCCCGGATGCCGTCGTTAACCCATGACATCGGGCGAATTGAAAAAACACGCGCCCAAAGTCGCGACCAAAAATCGCGACCAAAAATCGCGACCAAGGATCGGGACCAAGGATCGCGCAGGACCGCAGGAACGATCTTCGGCGCTCTGCGTAACACCCGTGCGTTCGCTGCTTTGCTCCCCGAAAGGCGGTGGACCACTCCGGTGACGGGCCTCGGCGAATTTGATCGCCGAGGCCCGCATGTCTTCAAGCAAAGCGGCCAAGGAAACAAGAAGGACATAAGCCAAGAAGGACATCATCAATGGCACATTCCAATCAGGGTATCGTGAAGGACAACAAGGGGCAGGAACAGCCGGCCGACAAGCAGCGCGCGCAAACCGCGCACAAGACCGACCCGCGAAAGTCGAATGCGCGCGAAGCGACGCGTGATCCGAAATTGAACGATGCCGACAAGACGCCGGGATCCGGCATGACATCAGACGACCGCGGCGATCCTCCAACAGGCTGAACGGCGTTCCGCTCTGCAGCAATCGCGGCAATGCGGCAGGAACGATGACCCGGGTCGACGGTTGGCGTCGAGGGATCAATGGAGAACTGACATGGCGATGGACGAGAAGGAGGTCGGAAACCTGATCGGCAGCGACAAGGTCGAGGGCACCGCGGTCTATGGCTCCGACGAGCGCAAGATCGGCTCGATCGAACGGGTGATGATCGACAAGAAGAGCGGGCGGGTGTCTTACGCCGTGCTCGGCTTCGGCGGCATTCTTGGTCTCGGCAACGACCATTATCCGCTGCCCTGGCAGTCGCTCAAATACGACACGAGGCTGGGCGGCTATGTCACCGGCGTCACCGAGAGCCAGCTACGCGGCGCGCCGAAATACGGCAGCGAGCGGGATTGGAATTGGTCGGATATCGGCGCCATGCGCGCGGTGAACGAATACTACGGCGTGCCGCTCGTCTGAGCGGCGCCGGCCCGCACTTCACTGGCACCCCACCGGAGCTGACCTGTATGGCGGTTGACGACGTTACCGTCGCATCCTTGGGGCGTCTGTACACTAGTGAACATACGTCAAAAGCTGTGCAATGTAACATACGTAATTGAAGTCGGTCCTGCAGTTGCCCGATTGAACATGCGGGAGACCAATGTCGTTGGCGTCGCTAATCCGGAAATTGGAGCAGTTTGCACGGCTTTCGCCGGTAGACCACGTCCTTCTCAATCGCGCGTCCACCGAGCGCGTCCGGCATTTCGGTCCGCGGGTCGACATCGTCCGCGAAGGCGAGAAGCCGAAGGACGTCCATCTGATCCTGTCCGGCTGGGCCTATCGCTACAAGCAGCTCGAGGACGGCCGGCGTCAGATCGTGGCTTTCTTCCTGCCCGGCGACATTTGCGATGTGAACGTCTTCATCCTGCGCGAGATGGATCATTCGATCGGTACCGTCACCGCAGTGTCGATCGCCGACCTCTCCCGCGAATTCTTCGACAAGGTCGCAGCCGGGCATCCGCGCATCGTGACCGCGTTCTGGTGGGAAACCCTGGTCAACGCGGCGATCCAGCGCGAATGGACCATGAGCCTCGGCCAGCGAACGGCGCTGGAGCGGATGGCCCATCTGCTGTGCGAGATCTGGCTCCGGCTGCGTGCCGCTGGCCTGACCCAGGGCGACAGCTGTGATTTCCCGCTGACCCAGGGCGATCTCGCCGATGCCACCGGGCTCTCCAAGGTTCACGTCAACCGAACGCTGCAGGAATTGCGCGCCGGCGGCCTGATCGTACTGAAGGGAAAGACCCTGGTCGTCCCCAATCTCGAGCGGCTGATGCAGGCCGGCCTGTTCAACCCGAACTACCTGCACATGGATCACGAGGGACGGCAGCTCGATGCCGCCGCGACGCCGACGGACGCGGCGGCCGGGTAGTAGCGCTGTAGTCCGCTGCATGTCGAGAGCGCGCGGATGTATGGTTCACCGGCCGTTCAACATACGCGGTGTCGTCCTGGCGAAAGCCAGGACCCATTACCCCAAGTCTCAATTGTTGCGCGATGCTGGGGCAGCGATCCCGTTCATCAGCGAAAGCGGTGGTAATGGGTCCTGGCTTTCGCCAGGACGACAGTGGTGCATGTGGCGCGACCGTAGGGACGACAGTTGTATCTGTGGCGTAACCAACGGCTTGGCTTCACCCATTCGCCGCCTTCACCACCACGAGGTTCTCGTCCGGCGTCGCCGGGTGGCGCTTGAGGTGATCGCGGCGCAGCGCGATCTCGTCGCGGACCAATTCGTAGCCGAGCTTGAACGTGTCCATTCCGTCGCCGGAAACGGTGCCGTCGCGCAGGCCGGTCACCGCGCCGCGCAGGATCGCCTCGAGCTCGTCCTGCAATTCATCGAGATGCTCGGCGCAGGTGGCGTGCGCGACGCGCTCGCCGATGTCGAGGATCCTGCCCGCCAGCTCGCTGGCCTTCTCCGGTGCGACGCGGGTGATCTTGGTGTAGATCGCGGCGAAGATCGAGCCGATGATGCTGAGCGCGGCGGCAGCGAGATACATCACGTCGCTGTAGCGATCCATGAACGACTTGGTGTCGTCGTTGATGTATTCGGCGGCGCCCTGATGGGCGACGATGAAGGCGTCCTTGTCGGTCGCCGCCGGCTCGATCTTGGAGGCGAAGCCGTCGTCGAGCGCCAGTTCCGACTTGTTCTCATAGATGATGCGCGCGAGCTCGGCGGCTGTCGTCGTGGACATCGAGGATTGCGCGACCAGCAGCCATTCCAGCCCGATGGTGTCGACCTCGTCATCGGGGATCGCCGGCGAGGACGACAGCATGCCGGTCGAGACCGTCTCCTCCGAAATCGCCGGGTATTTGCGCGCCAGCGCCTTGGCCGCGTCGATCGCATTCAGTGTGAAGCCGCCGGCGCGCTTGGCATATTGCTCGTAGGTCTTGTCCTTCACGATCTTCGAGGCATGTTCGATCGCGAGCACGGCGGCAAAGCCGGAGGCGAACAGCTTGTCGAAAGGTGTGTTCGGCGGCGCCTGCTGTACCCGCTGCGCCGCGTCGGGGCTGTCGGCGATCTCGAGCGCGCCGCGGACGAAATTGACGTTGCTCTCGCCGTCGCCGACGACCGCGATCCGCTTCTTCTTGAGCTCGCTCAGCGATTTGATCTTCTTGCCGCCGGGGCTGAGCACCAGCACCACGTCATGCTCGAGGATCGCGATGGCGCGGGCACGCGGCGGCACCCTTGCGTCGGTGCGCAGGATGGCCAGCGAGGCGTCGCGGCGATCGAATTGCGCCAGCGCCTTGGCGTTGTCGGGGTTCGGCGCGATCTTCAGCCGCAGCCGCGACGAATTGTTCTTCAGCACGGTGGCGAGCTTGGCGGCGAATTTCGCCTCCGGGCCGTTGGCATCGCCGACTGCGAACACCAGCGTTTCGGAATTGCGCAGCCAGAGGCGGCCGCCGATCACGGTGACCGCGCTCAGGAGCAGCGTCAGCAGGGTGAAGACGATGATCTGTGCGCGGTTGGTCTTGACGACCGGTTTGGCGACCGGAGGGCGCGGCGGCGTCGGCGCAGGCGAGGGGGCTTCGGCACTCATGGCTGATCACCTGGCTCATCACCCGTCCGGGACGGCCCGCTGCCGCAACAACCCGATCGGCGCGGCGCTGCCCGGTGAATCCGTAAATGACTATAAAAGAAAGAAAATTTCCTATGTTGCCGACGATATACTTCCCCGGGGGGAATGCAAACGGCCGCCGGCCGTAACCTTAATCCCGGCCGACCTGCGCCGCGATGCCACATGACCATTGCCACTATCGACGCCCGGACCGAGATGTGATTTTCGAGCAGGCGCAGGTGCATTCCGGCGCCGGAGATGTCATAAATGAGACACGCTTCGGTTTGCGGAATTGTGCTGACGGCCTGACCCGGATTTCTTGCAATCACATTCATCGAAGTAAAAGGGCGTCAGCTTGTTGTTTCCCTCCATGTCATCGTCGGTGTCGGTTGGTGCCCTGGTGGGATGGATGTTGCTTCTCACCGCAAAGCACATCATCGCCGACTTCATGCTGCAGAACGCCTGGATGGCGATCGGCAAGGACCAGAAGACCGGCTGGGCCATGCCGCTGTTGGCGCATTGCCTGGTCCATCTCGCGGTCGCGCTGGCGCTGATCCTGGTGGTGGCGCCGCGGTTCTGGTATGTCGCCTTCATTGACTTCGTGATCCACATCATCGTCGACCGTTGCAAGGGAATCTGCGCCTCGCATTTCGGCGTGACGCTGGAATCCGGCCATCCCTGGTTCTGGACCCTGATCGGGGTCGACCAGGCGCTGCACCACCTCACCGGCTTCGCGCTGTCGATCTACATGGCCGCGAACTGAGCGGTTCGCGCGCACCTTTCCTCACATCCTGGACCAGGAAGCCAGCCGGGCCGCGGCGGGCGGATGTGATTCGCGCGCAACGGGCAAGACCCTCCGGAAGCGACCGGAGGCCGTGGTTAACCTTTCGTTAGAGGATTACGCGGCATCTTCCCGATCGAGGGGGATTTGCAAATGTTTTCAAGCCGCGACGCCTTCGAGAACGATGCCTGCCCGGTTGCCGACGACCTGCTCGGCCAGATGTATCGCGCCAATCCGAACGGGCTCTCGTTGCTGGTTGCCAATGTCGCGCCCGATGTCAGGGCGCAGCTCGCGCTGTTCTGCTATCGCCGCAGCCACCTGCACGCACTCGCGGTGGCGATCGCGTCGAGCTGCAGCGAGTGGGAGCTGGTGAATTCCGGCGGTCGCGTCGGCTCGACGCTCTACGCGCTGTCGCGCGAGCCGGTCCGCGCCGCGACCGTTTCGCATGGCGGCCGCAAGCCGATCACGCTGTCGACCAAGCCGCTGTCGACCTTCGCGCCTGTCGTCGATGACGACCTCGACGACGAGGACGTCAGCGAGACGGTGACCGTGACGGCTTAAGCATGATCCGGAAAAGTGGAAACCGGTTTTCCCTCGCGACAAACGCGGAACGCGTTTGCGCGGAGATCATCCGCAAATAAAAGAGCCGTGCTCAACCCGGCTGCACGCTCGGGACGAGCGGCAGCCCGTGCCGGCGCCGCGCCATCGCGCATTCCGCGTCGCCCGGCTGGCAGGTCCGGCATACCTCCGGCCGCACCGCATAGACCTCGCAGCGCGTTGCTTCTCCGACCCGGCCCGATAGCGCCGAGCAGCGGTCGCCCTCGCAGCGCATGCCTGATTGTCGCGCGTTGACGAATCGCGCCGGGATCAGATCGAGCTGCGCGTCGTCCTCGATGGTGAAGCGCGGCCAGTTCTCCGAATAGCTGCAGCAGGCACCGCAGGACTGGCAGGGACTTGCGTCGGGCGCGTCGATCGCGTTGTCGGCCATCAGGTGTCCCTCGGCGCTTCCCAGACCAGGCTGCGCCGCCAGCGCGCCCTGAGCAGGTCGCGCCGCTCCGGATATTTCTCGTCGTGATAGACCGCCGTGACCACGCGGTCGGTGCGGAAGCTGCGGAAATCCCTGCGCAGCTCGCACCAGGCGGCGAGCAGCCGCACCGCCTCGTGATAGCCGACCGCAATCGGCCAGATCGTGCGCTCGCTATCGCGGCCATGCTCGTCGCGATAGTTCAGCGTGATCTTCTTGCCCTCATGGATCTGGCTGCGGGTCCTGACCATGTCGATGCGGTCGGGCTCCCGGTTCCAGGCCGAGCGGGCCCGGCTTGCCGGCTCCAGCACGAACGGCCGCAGCCGGTCGGGCACGGTCTCGGCGATCTTGGCCATCAGGTCCTCGGCCGCGCGCGCCAGCGCCGGATCGGCGTGGCCGACCACCCATTGCGCGCCGAGCACGCAGGCCTCGATCTCGTCGGGTGTCAGCATCAAGGGCGGCAGGTCGAATCCCTTCTCCAGGATGTAGCCCATGCCGGCCTCGCCGCGGATCGGCACCCGTTGTTCGATCAGGCTGGCGATGTCGCGATAGATCGTCCGCTTCGATGTCTCGAGCTCGGCGGCGATTGCATCGGCGGTCAACGGCTTACGGGTGCGGCGGAGCACCTGGATGATCTGAAACAGCCGGTCGGCGCGTCTCATGGCAACTCTCTCGATCGCTCTCTTGGCACGTGTCTTGTCGAGTGTCTTGTCAGCTCTCTTGGCAGCTGTCTTGACGGGGCTCGTGGTCTCTCGGTGTGCAGACTTTTCTGGGTCCCGTCCGGCTGCTGCTGACAGCATGTTGGCAGCAGGTGGGGGCTATATCAGGACAACACCTCAAGTGAAGGGAATTTGTCCATGACGAATCTTGACGAACTCGGTTTCCGGCAGGCGCAAGGCTTTGCGCTGGAACAGCTGGTCACGGTCTACTCCACCTCCGGCGACCTGCGCTGGGCCCTGGTCGCGCTGATCGCACAGTCGATCAGCACGGTTTGGTCCTACGGGCGGGCACGGCTGGTCAAGCGCGTTCGCGAGGCGGTTCGCCGCCTCGCACCCGTCGGCCCGTTCGACAGTGAATGCCACTACTGCTGACACCATGCTGGCAGCAGGGGACGGCTAGCTTCAATTCACGACCACAGGCGATCGGGAGCTTCATATGATTACGCTTTTTGGCTTTGGCACGGGCTTCGGCTTGCCGGAAATCAGCCCCTTCGTGACCAAAACCGAGGTCCAGCTCAAGATGGCCGGGCTCGACTATCGCAAGGAGAAGGCGATGCCGCCGGCCTCTCCCAAGGGCCAGCTGCCGTTCATCGCCGACGACGGCGAGACGATCGCCGATTCGACCTTCATCCGCGCCCATATCGAGGGCAAATACGGCTTCGATTTCGATGCGCCGCTCAGCTTGCAGGCGCGCGCCCAGGCCTGGGCCTTCGAGCGCATGATCGAGCATCACGTCTACTGGGCGCTGGTCGGCGCGCGCTGGGTCGACGACACCAATTTCGCCAAGGGGCCCGCGCATTTCTTCGACGGTGCGCCCGACCATATGCGCGACAAGATGCGCGAGGACGCCCAGTTCCGGGTTGCCGAGAATTATCTGCTGAGCGGGCTTGGCCGCCACGGACCGGACGAAGATGTCGATCTCGCGATCCGCTCGCTGTTCGCGCTGTCGGTGCAACTCGGCGACAAGCCGTATCTGATGGGCGATGCGCCGTGCGGCACCGATGCCACCGCGTTCGGCGCGCTGGCGGGAATCCTCACCCCGTTCTTCGATTCGCCGCTGCGCGAGCGCACCGAGAAGTTCGACAATCTCACCGCCTATGTCGGCCGGATGATGCGGCAATATTATCCGGAATTTAGCTGGGCGCCGCTGCAGCAGCAGGCGGCCTAAGCCGGCGCGGCAGGAGCGGGCTGGCCCTTCAACGCGGCGAGCTCCGCCTCGAGCTCGGCGATGCGCTGGTCGCGCGAGGCCAGGGCTGCCGCCACATCGGCCGCGTCGAACTTCTGCGGAATGTGCTGCGGGCAGTTGGTGTCCCACGCCACAACCTTGAACAAGATCACCTGCTCGGGGCGCGCCCGGTACCCCTGCGGCATCAGCGCGCGCGTCAACGCCGGATCGTCCTCCACCACCTTCGCCTCGCCCCACAGCTTGACGCGGCGGCGGTGCGCATAATCCATCACGAAGATATACGCCTTGGCATTCTCCGACAGGTTGCCCTGGGTGATGAACTGGCGGTTGCCGCTGTAATCGGCGAACGCGATGGTGTGCTTGTCGAGCACCTTGATAAAGCCCTTCGGCCCGCCGCGATGCTGGATGTAGGGCTGGCCGTCGGCCGACGCGGTCGCGAGATAGAAGCTGTTCACCTCGCCGAGGAAGCCGGCGAGGTTCTCGTCGATCTCGCTGCGCCAGCCGCCATGTGCCTCGACCTCGGCGTAGGTGGCGCGCGAGCCCTTGCGGGTCTGGATCGCTTTCACCGCCGGACTGAATGCGACATCGCTGGGATAGGTGTGAACGTCTGACATTTGAGCCTCGCGTTGCGGGCGCCAAAACGGTTGTCCTTGCCGATTAAAATGGACATTCCCGGATCGTAAGCAATCTTGTGGATTGACACTTCACTGTTGCCGATTATGCAATAGTGCTCATGGACCGGATCGACGCCATGCAGGCCTTCGTCGCGGTGGCGGACCTTGAGGGTTTCGCCCCCGCCGCCCGCAAGCTCGGCCTGTCGCCGTCCGCCATCACGCGGTTGATCGCGGCGCTGGAGGAGCGGCTCGGCGCGCGGCTGCTGCAGCGGACCACGCGGCAGGTGACGCTGACCGACGCCGGCTCGCGCTATCTGGAGCGGGCGCGCCGGATCCTCGCCGATGTCGAGGAAGCCGAGGACGCGGTCGAGAGCGAGCGCACCCGCCCCGAGGGGCGCCTCGTGATCTCGGCGCCGTTCGGCTTCGGGCGGCTGCATGTCAGCCCGGTGGTGAGCGCCTATCTGAAGCGCTATCCCGATGTCGGCGTCGACCTGCGGCTGTCGGATCGCAGAATCAACCTCGTCGAGGACGGCGTCGACCTCGCGGTCAGGATCGGGCACCTGCCGGATTCGACGCTGGTGGCGCGGCATGTCGGCCGGATGCGCCGCATCGTGGTGGCGTCGGCCGGCTATCTCAAGCTTCGCGGCAGGCCGAAGCGGCCGGCAGACCTCACCGCCCATGACACGATCCAGTTCGGCGCCATGACCGCGACGCCGGATTGGCGCTTCATGGAGGATGGCCGCGAGGTTCGCATTACCCCTACGCCGCGCTTCACCAGCAACAGTTCGGACGCCGCCATCCAGTACGCCGAGCAGGACGGCGGACTGACCCGCGTGATGGCCTATCAGGCGGCCGAATCGCTGAAGGCGCGGCGGCTCCAAATCGTGCTCGCCGAGTTCGAGCAGCCGGCGGTGCCGATCCACGTCGTCTATCCGACGACGCGGCTGTTGTCGGCCAAGGTGCGGACCTTCATCGATCTCGTGACCGAGATCACCGACTGGTATTTCGACTAGCTCACCGGCGGCTTCTTCGGCACCACGCGGAAGGTGCCGTTGGCGCGCGCGATGGTCACCCCGTCGGCCTTGATCAGGCTCTGCGCGAAGCAGATCGTGCTGCCGGTCTTGATCACGTCGCTCTCGATCGCGAGCCATTGTCCGACATTGGCGGAGCCTATGAAATCGACCGCGAGCGAGATCGTGACGAACGAGGTGGTCCAGCCGGTCGCCTGGCCGCAGCTATAGCCCATCGCGTTGTCGGCAAGCGCGGCGATCAGGCCGCCATGAATCAGGCCGCGGCCGTTGGTGTGCGGCCTCGCCAGCCGCAGGCCGATGATGACGGCTCGCTCGGTCTTCTTCTGGTAAAGCGGCTCCCAGGGCTCGGTGAGCGGGCTCTTGCGGAACAGCGGCTCGAAGCCTTGAGGGACGTCCTGGGGAGTATCGGGGACGATTTGCGTATCGGTGCTCATCTGAAAGCTCGCATATGGCGTTGGGTTGACGCCATTGAACGCGATGTCGATGACGGTTTCACCGCCTACAAAGTTTTAAACGGGATTTGCGCAGGTGTTTGAATGTAGCGCGGGCCTGTCGCCACATCTCCTGCTGTCATCGCACGGCTTGACCGGGCGATCCAGTATTCCAGAGACCGCACGGCATGAATCGAGAAGCCGCGGCGTGCTGGATACCCCGCATGCGCGGGGTATGACGGCTGAGTGTGTAACGGAGAGGTTGCTCGACGAAAGAAACAGCGAGCTCGCCTAGAACGGCAGCCCCACATAGTTCTCCGACAGCGAGGTCGAGGCCGCCTTCGAGCTGACGAGGTAGTCGAGCTCGGCGATCTGGATGCGCGCGGCGAATTCGCCCTCGTCGGGGAATTTGTGCAGTATCGAGGTCATCCACCAGGAGAAGCGCACCGCCTTCCAGACCCGCGCCAGCGCGCGTCCCGAATAGCCATCGATGCCGGCGGAGGATTTCTCGTCGTAATATTCGCGCAGCGCCTGCGACAGATAATGCACGTCGCTGGCGGCAAGGTTGAGGCCCTTGGCGCCGGTCGGCGGCACGATGTGCGAGGCGTCGCCGGCCAGGAACATGCGACCGAACCGCATCGGCTCGGCGACGAAGCTGCGCAGCGGCGCGATGCTCTTTTCGATCGAGGGGCCGGTGACGATCTCGTCGGCGGCCTTCTGGTCGAGGCGCCGCTTCAATTCGTCCCAGAACCGATCGTCCGACCATTGGTCGACATGATCGTCGAGCGGGCACTGCACGTAATAGCGGCTGCGGTGGGACGAGCGCATCGTGCACAGCGCAAAGCCGCGCTCGTGGTTGTTGTAGATCAGCTCCGGCGAGACCGGCGGCGTCTCCGAGAGGATGCCGAGCCAGCCGAACGGATACACCCGCTCGTAGCTGGTGATCGCCGAAGCCGGCACGCTGGCGCGGCTGATGCCGTGGAAGCCGTCGCAGCCGGCGATGAAATCGCAGGCGATTTCGTGGGTGACGCCGTCCTTGACGTAGCTGACGCGCGGATGATCGGTGTCGAAATCGAGCGGCTTGACGTCGGCCGCCGAGTAGATCGAGGCCAGGCCGGCGGCCTTGCGGGCATTCATCAGGTCGAGCGTGACCTCGGTCTGGCCGTAGATGGTCACGGTCTTGCCGGTCGAGCCATGCAGGTCGATGCGGTGCCGCGCGCCTCCGAACGCCAGCTCAAGCCCGTGATGGACCAGGCCCTCCTGGTGCAGCCGGGCAGCGGCGCCGACGCTCTCGAGCAGCGACACGGTGCCTTCCTCGAGCAGCCCGGCGCGAATCCGCCCCAGCACATAGTCGGGGGTCTGCCGCTCAAGAATGATGTTGTCTACGCCGAAAGTATGAAGTAGTTGCCCAAGCAACAGTCCGGCCGGACCTGCGCCAATGATTGCTACTTTTGTCCGCAATACCTTGTCCTCCCGATCGGATAGGCTTTTAGCCGGTGCCCGCGCCGCGGCGCGCGCCGTCAACTTGCCAAGGCAACTATATCATATAACGGTTTTGGCAAGGCGGATTTGCGCGGGACGCTCGTTCACCGCAGCGCAAGATGCGGCGGGGCGGGACCGGCGGAGGGTGCGACGAGGCGTCCGCCCGGCGGATTTCGTCTTGAATATCCGCGCGAATTAGATAACATGTTAAGTAATGAGACCGGGCAGCAAGCCCGTCCTGGAGAGGAGGAGACGTGATGAGGAAGACAATGTTGGCGGTGTTGATGGCCGCCGCCATCGTGCCGGCCGCGGGACCTGCTGTCGCGCAGGACAAGACCGTCAATCTCAAAGTGTCGCTATGGGTGCCGCCGGCGCATCCGCTGGTGCCGGCGACGCAGGCCTGGGCCGCCGATATCGAGAAGGCATCGGGCGGCACCATCAAGGTCACCGTGTTTCCGTCCGAGCAGCTCGGCAAGGCGTTCGACCATTACGACATGGCGCGCGACGGCATCGCCGACGTCACCTATGTCAATCCAGGCTATCAGCCCGGCCGTTTCCCGATCGCGGCCGCCGGCCAGCTTCCGTTCACCTTCTCCGACGGCAAGAAAGGCACGCTGGCGCTGAACGAGTGGTACCACAAATATGCGCCGACCGAGATGAAGGACACTAAGCTATGCTTCGCCTTCATCCACGATCCGGGCGCGCTGCACGGCAAGAAGAAGATCGTGCTGCCGAGCGATCTCTCCGGCGTCAAGGTGCGTCCCGCGCAGAGCACCATCGGCGAGATGGTCAAGATGTTCGGCGGCACCAATGTGCAGGCCTCCGCGCCGGAATCGCGCGACGCGATCGAGCGCGGCGTGGCCGACGAGATCACCTTTCCCTGGGGCTCGATCTTCCTGTTCGGCATCGACAAGGTGGTGAAGTACCACATGGACGTGCCGCTCTATTCGACGGTGTTCACCTACAACATGAACCTCGCCAAATATAATTCGATGTCGGCTGCCCAGAAGAAGGTGATCGACGACCATTGCACGCCGGAATGGGCCTCCAAGGTCACCGACCCCTGGACCGATTTCGAAGCCAATGGCCGCACCAAGATGAAGGCGCTGGAAGGCCACGAGGTCTACCCGCTGACATCGGATCAACTCGCCGAGTGGAAGAAGGCGGTCAAGCCGCTGCGCGACAGCTGGGCCGAGGCGGTGAAGAAGGCCGGCGGCGATGCGGCAAAGATCGACGCCGATCTGCAGGCCACGCTGAAGAAGTACGAGGCGGGGATCTAGCCGACTTCGTCATTCCGGGGCGCGCGTCAGCGCGAACCCGGAATCTCGCGCCACAATCCCCGGATTCCGGGTTCGCTCGCGTGGCGAGCGCCCCGGAATGACGGTTCCTGACAGCGATAGTCCGACATCATGGCTGCCAACTCCGAAGTTTCCCCAGACGGCGCGATCACCGGCCCACCCGAACCGGCGCGCAAGAATTTCATGGACCGCTTCATCGATTCGATCGAATGGGTGGCGGCCTTCTTCGTCGGCGTCGTCGCGCTCAACACCTTCACCGCGGTGTTCATGCGAAAATTCTTCGCGGTGACCATCCCCGACTACTACAATTTCGGCCAGTTCCTGCTCGGCATCCTGATCTTCTGGGGCATTGCGGCGACCAGCTATCGCGGCACCCACATCACCGTGGATCTGGTCTGGGCCAACGCCTCGCCGCGCCACCAGCGCTGGATCGACATCTTCGCGACGCTGGTGCTGCTGTTCGTGGTGAGCGTGCAGACCTACACGCTGGTCGACAAGGTGATCGACACCAGGAACAGCCATATCGTCACCATGGATCTCGGCGTTCCGGTCTGGCCGTTCTTCCTGGTGTCGTGGATCGGCGATGTCTCCGCGGTGCTGCTGATCGCGATCCGCACCTACCGCCTGATCTTCCATCCGGAAGATATCCATGATGCCAAGATCAAGACCGCGGAGTAGACGGCCATGAGTCTCGACCTCAGTCCCGAGACCGTCGCCGTCATCGGCTTTGTCAGCCTGTTCGTGCTGATGCTGCTCCGTGTCCCCGTCGGCATGGCGATGGGCCTCGTCGGCATCACCGGCTTTGGCTACCTCACCGGCTTCGCGCCGGCGCTCAAGCTGGTCGGCCAGACCACGATGCGCACGGTGACGGATTATTCCTTCGGCGTGATCCCGATGTTCCTGTTGATGGGCGCCTTCGTGTCCGTCTCGGGCATCAGCCGCGAGCTGTTCCGCGCCGCCAACACCTTTGTCGGTCATTGGAAAGGCGGGCTCGGCATTGCGACGATCGCGGCCTGCGGCGGCTTCGCCGCGATCTCGGGCTCTTCGGTCGCGACCGCCGCGACTTTCTCGGCCGTCGCCTATCCCGAGATGCGCCGCTTCGGCTATCCGCAATCATTCGCCGCCGGCGTGATCGCGGTCGGCGGCACGCTCGGGGCGATGCTGCCGCCGTCCACCGTGCTCGCGGTCTACGGCATCATCACCCAGCAGGATATCGGCAAGCTGTTTATCGCGGGCGTGGTGCCGGGCCTGCTCGCGATCCTGATGCACATGATCACGATCGGCATCATCGGCGTGACGCGGCCCGGCTTCCTGCCGGCGGGAAAGAAAGCGTCATGGCACGAACGCTTTGTCGCGCTGCGCGACGTCTGGTCGCCGCTGCTGCTGTTCCTGTTCGTGATCGGCGGGCTCTATGGCGGCTTCTTTGTCCCGACCGAAGCCGGCGCGGTCGGCGCGGTGGGCGCCTTCATCATCGGTATTCTCCGCGGCAAGTTGACCAGGGAAGGCATCCTGCAATCGCTGCTGCAGGCGACGCGCACCGCGGCCGCCGTGTTCACGGTGCTGATCGGCGCGCTCTGCTTCGGCTATTTCCTTACCATCACCCAGACGCCGCAGCACGTCACCGAATTCCTCACCGGGCTCGGCATCGGCCCCTATGGCGTGCTGGCGCTCATCCTCCTGATGTACCTTGTGCTCGGCTGCCTGATGGACGCGATGGCGATGGTGATCCTCACCGTGCCGATCGTGTTTCCGGTGGTGACGGCGCTCGGCTTCGATCCGATCTGGTTCGGCATCATCATCGTCATGACGGTCGAGCTCGGCCTGATCCATCCGCCGGTCGGCATGAACGTGTTTGTGATCAAGAGCGTGATCAAGGACGTCAACATGTCGACGATCTTTGTCGGCGTGCTGCCGTTCGTCATCACCGATTTGATCCGGCTGGTGATCCTGATCCTGTTCCCGCTGCTTGCGACCTGGCTGCCGCAGCGTATGATTGGTTAGGCTTATGAATCCCGAGCTCGAGACCAGATACGTCTTCACCATCACTGCCCGGATCGCGGAGGTGACCTCCGCCGGCGACATCGGCACCGGCGTCCGCCGCATCATTCCGATCATCGGCGGCGAGGTGAGGGGCGAGAAGGTCAACGGCAAGGTGCTGCCGTTCGGCGCGGACTTCCAGATCGTCCGGCCCAATGAGCTGATCGAGCTGGAGGCGAAATACGCGTTCGAGACCGACGACGGCGCCGTCGTCTATGTCGAGAACAAGGGCATCCGCTTCGGGCCGGTCGAGTTGTTGCAGAAACTGAAGCGCGGCGAGCCGGTCGACCCCAGGCTGATCTATTTCCGCACCGTGCCGAAATTCGAAACCGGCGCCGAAAACTACCGCTGGCTGATGCAGCACATCTTCATAGGCTCCGCCGCCCGCCACGCCGACCGCGTCGCGATCGACGTGCACCAGGTGCTTTAGCTTCGCACACATGCCGTCTCACCCGCCGGGATCCGCCAACATTCGGTGTCGTCCCTGCGAAAGCAGGACCCATACTCCGCGGCCTGTGTCGTGAACGGGACTCGTCGTTCCGTCGTCGCGCAGCAATAATCATTGGTGGTTATGGGTCCCTGCTTTCGCAGGGACGACGGGTGGAGGGGGCGCGCGTATCAACTCCATCACCGTCACCCTGAGGAGGCCGCGCAGCGGCCGTCTCGAAGGGTCGACGACCACCAGCCGGGCCGTGCATCCTTCGAGGCCCGCTTGCGCGTGCACCTCAGGATGACGGAATCGACAGCCGTGCGCGCCCATATTGACTCTCCTGCCAATCGTTATAAAACATAACTATTCTGAACAGGAAACAATAACGCCATGGGAAACGCTGCCGGCGGGGGAGACGCCTCGCTGCTCAGGATCGAGACGCGAGGGGCGGTGCTGACGGTCGGGCTGAACCGTCCCGCCAAGCGCAATGCGCTGAATGACGGCATCATCCTGGCGCTGCGGGACTGCTTCTCCGCGATACCGGATGCGGTCGGTGCCGTCGTCATCCATGGTATCGGCGATCACTTCTCGTCCGGGCTCGACCTCTCCGAACTGACCGAGCGCGACGCCACCGAGGGTCTGGTACATTCCCAGATGTGGCACCGCGTGTTCGACCGCATCCAGTATTGCCGCGTGCCTGTCATCGCCGCGCTGAAGGGCGCCGTGATCGGCGGGGGGCTTGAGCTGGCCTGCGCCGCGCATATCCGGGTCGCCGAGCCGTCGGCCTATTTCGCGTTGCCCGAGGGCCAGCGCGGCATCTTCGTCGGCGGCGGCGGATCGGTGCGGCTGCCGCGCCTGATCGGTGTGCCGCGGATGGCCGACATGATGTTGACCGGGCGGGTCTATTCGGCGACCGAGGGCGCCGCCTACGGCTTCTCGCAATACCTCACCGAGGCAGACGGCGCGCTGCCGAAGGCGCTGGAGCTTGCCGCGCGCGTCGCCGCCAATGCGCCGCTGACCAACTTCGCCGTGCTGCAGGCGCTGCCGATGATCGCCGAGGCCAATCCGCAGACCGGCCTCTTGATGGAATCGCTGATGGCGACGGTGGCGCAGAGCGACAAGGAAGCCAAGAAACGGATCCGTGCCTTCCTGGATCGCAAGACCGCCAAGGTGAAGCCGACATGAGCGCCGCGCCGTCTGCAACCGCCAGCCCCGCGCATCCGCTGCGCCCGATCTCGTTTGGCAATCCCGACGTCACCGTCGAGCGCCGCGACGACGGCACGATCTATCTCCGTCCGAAGCTCAGCCTCGCGGATTTTCCGGTTCGCCTCACCGACCGCCTGCATCACTGGGCAAAGGCCGAGCCGAACCGCGTGTTCATGGCCGAACGTGCCGCCGGCGGCGGCTGGCGGCAGATCACCTACGCGCAATTGCTCGAGGCTATCAGGCGCATCGCCTCCGCGTTGATCGCGCGCGGGCTGTCGGCCGAGCGGCCGATCGTGATCCTGTCGGGCAATTCAATCGATCATGCCTTGATGGCACTCGGCGCGCTCTATGCCGGCGTTCCGTTCTGCCCGGTGTCGCCGGCCTATTCGCTGGTATCGCGCGACTACGGCAAGCTCAGCTTCGTCATCAAGCTTCTGACGCCCGGCCTCATCTTCGTCGACGATGCCGACAAGTTTGCCGACGCGCTGCGCGCCAATGTCGGATCCGATGTCGAGATCGCCGCGAGCCGCGGCACTGTGCCCGGCCGTGAGGTGACGCGCCTCGCCGGTCTCTTGGCGACGCCGGAAGACCCGCGCCTCGATGCGACCCATGCGGCTATCGGTCCGGACACGATCGCGAAATTCCTGCTGACGTCGGGGTCGACCGGCAATCCCAAGGCCGTCATCAACACCCAGCGCATGATCTGCGCCAACCAGGTGATGCTGCGCGAGACGCTGGCGTTCCTCAAGGACGAGCCGCCTGTGATCGTCGACTGGTTGCCATGGAATCACACTTTTGGTGGCAACCACAATGTCGGGCTGACGCTCTATAATGGCGGCTCGATGTATCTCGATGAGGGCAAGCCGATGCCCGGCGGCATCGAGGAGACCGTGCGAAACCTGCGCGAGATCTCGCCGACGGTCTATTTCAACGTGCCAAAAGGCTATGAATCGCTGCTGCCCTATCTGCGCGACGACGCCGGTCTGCGGGCAAAATTCTTCGACCGGCTGCATGCGATGTTCTTCTCGGGCGCCGCGCTGTCGCCGTTCATCTGGAACAGCCTCGATGCGCTCGCCGTGCAGGAGAAGGGCTATCGCGTGCCCATGCTGACCGGCCTCGGCGCCACCGAGACCTCGCCGTTCTTCATGTCGGTGCGCCCCGATACCAGCCGCTCCGGCCATGTCGGGCTTCCGGTGTCGGGCAATGATGCGAAGCTCGTTCCGAACAACGGCAAACTCGAGGTCCGCGCCAAAGGCCCGAACGTGACCCCCGGCTACTGGCGGCAGCCCGAGCTGACCGCCGAGGCGTTCGACGAGGAAGGCTTTTACAAATTTGGCGACGCGCTGAAGCCCGCTAACGCGAGCGATCTCGATGCCGGTTTCGATTTCGACGGCCGCATCGCCGAGGATTTCAAGTTGGCGAGCGGCACCTGGGTCAGCGTCGGCCCGTTGCGGGCGCGCTTCGTTGACACCTGCGCGCCGCTGGTGCGCGACGTCGTGATCGCGGGGCTCAATCGCGACGAGCTTGCCGCAATCGTGATCCTCGATCTCGACGGCTGTCGCCTGATCAATCCGGCGCTGGTCGCCAATGACATCGCGGCCGCGGCCAATGATCCGCTGGTGCGCGCTGCCTTTCGCGAGCGCCTCGCGCGCGTCCTTGCCGGCGCCACCGGCTCGTCGAACCGGATCGCGCGCGCGATCCTGCTCGACACGCCGCTGTCGATCGATCGCGGCGAGGTCACCGACAAGGGCTCGATCAACCAGCGCGCGGTGCTGGAGCATCGCACGGACATCATCGAAGCGCTCTATGCGCCGGTGCCGCCGGCATCGGTGATCACACTCGTCTAGTTCTCGAACAGGAGAAAGCCATGCAGTTGAAGGACCAGGCCGCCATCGTCACCGGCGGCGCATCGGGATTGGGCGCTGCGACCGCGCGCCGTCTCGCCGCGCAGGGCGCCAAGGTCGCGGTCTGCGACCTCAACGCCAAGCTCGCCGAGAGCGTCGCGGCCGAGATCGGCGGTATTCCTGTGGTCTGCGATGTCGCCGATGCTGCGGCGGCCGAAGCCGCCGTCGCGACCGCCGCCAAGGCGCATGGCCTGGCCCGCGTGCTGGTGAACTGCGCCGGCATCGGGGTGGCAAAACGCGTGATCGGCCGTGAGGGGCCGATGGCCCTGGCCGACTTCGACAAGGTGATCAAGGTCAATCTGATCGGCTCGTTCAACATGCTGCGGCTTGCGACCGCTGACATGGCCAAGCTCGAGCCGCTCGCAACCGGCGAGCGCGGCGTCGTGATCTCGACGGCCTCGGTCGCCGCTTATGACGGCCAGATCGGGCAGGCGGCCTATTCGGCATCGAAGGGCGGCATTGTCGCGATGACGCTGCCGATCGCGCGCGAGCTCGCGCAATTCGGCATCCGCGTTCTGACCATCGCGCCCGGCCTGTTCATGACGCCCCTGCTGGCCGGCCTGCCGCAGGAAGCGCAGGATTCGCTCGCCGCTGCGATCCCGTTCCCGCGCCGGCTCGGCCAGGCCGACGAGTTCGCCTCGTTGGCACTGCACATGATCGACAATCCCTATCTGAACGGCGAAGTGGTGCGGCTCGATGCCGCGCTTCGGATGGCGCCGCGCTGAAGCATGATCCGGAAGAGCACGAACGCCCTTCCGGATCGCTCATGCTCAATCGAGGATAAACCATGTTCGTCAATCGGCGCGACGTGCAGATCCAGTGGGGCGATTGCGACCCCGCCAACATCGTCTACTACCCGCGCTATTTCGCGATGTTCGACGACTCGACCTCGATCATGTTCGAAGCCGCCGGTTGCTCGAAGCAGGACCTCGTCCACAAATACGGTCTGGTCGGCATTCCCATGGTCGACACGCGGGCGAAATTCCACATCCCGTCGACCCATGGCGACTGGATTACCATCGAGAGCCGGATCGAGAGCATCAAGCGCTCGAGCTTCGAGGTGGTGCACCGCGTCTTCAAGGGCGAGGCGTTGGCGATCGAGGCGTTCGAGACCAGGGTGCTGGTCGGCCGCCATCCGGACGATCCCGCCAAGCTGAAATCGGCGCCGTTTCCGCAGGAGATCGTCGATCGCTTCATGAACGGCTGACGTGTGCATGAAGGGCTGACTCGCAGCCCCTCATGACTCGACTTTCGGAGCATGATCCTCTCGGAAAACCGGTTTCCACTTTTCCGGATCATGCTCTAAAGAAGGGGCTGAATTGGCCCGCAAAACTGGTTTAAACCCAAAAAACTTATCCGCAGGGAGGAATGAATGAGGAAGGCCACTCTCGCCGCAGCAGCGCTCGCAGCAGCCATCGCGCTGCCGGGCGCGCCCGCACTGGCGCAGACCAATGAAATCACCATCGGCATCTCGATCTCGACCACGGGGCCGGCCGCGGCGCTCGGCATCCCGGAGCGCAACGCGCTCGATTTCGTGCCGAAGGAGATCGGCGGCGTGCCGCTGAAGCTGATCGTGCTCGACGACGGCGGCGATCCGACGGCTGCGACCACCAATGCGCGGCGCTTCGTCACGGAGTCGAAGGCCGACATCATCATGGGCTCCTGCACCACGCCACCCTCGATCGCGGTGTCGACGGTCGCCAACGAGGCCGGCATCCCGCATCTCGGCCTCGCGCCGTTCCCGATCAACGACGCGCGCATGAAGTGGTCGGTCGACCTGCCGCAGTCGATCCCGATCATGGGCAAGGTGCTCTACGAGCACATGAAGGCGCACAACATCAAGACCGTCGGCTATATCGGCTATTCGGATTCCTACGGCGACCTCTGGGTCAACGACTTCAAGGCGCAGGCCGTGCCGATGGGCCTGACCATGACCGACGAGGAACGCTTCGCGCGTCCGGATACGTCGGTCGCGGGCCAGGTGCTGAAGCTCGTCGCCGCCAATCCCGACGCCATCCTGGTCGGTGCTTCCGGCACCGCCGCGGCGCTGCCGCAGACCGCGCTGCGCGAGCGCGGCTACAAGGGCCTGATCTACCAGACCCACGGCGCCGCCAGCATGGACTTCATCCGCATCGCGGGTGCGGCCGCAGAAGGCGTCATCATGTCGGCGGGCCCGGTGATGTCGCCGGAAACGCAAGCCGACAGCGCGCTGACCAAGAAGCCTGGGCTTGCGCTCAACACCGCCTATGAAGCAAAGTACGGCGCCAACAGCCGCAGCCAGTTCGCCGGCCATTCCTACGATGCCTTCGAGGTATTGAAGCGTGTCATCCCGGTGGCGCTGAAGGCCGGCAAGCCCGGCACGCCGGAGTTCCGCGAAGGCATCCGCAAGGCGTTCATCTCCGAGAAGGAGATCGTCGCCACCCAGGGCGTCTACAACTGGACCGAAAAGGACCGCTACGGCCTCGACGACCGCTCGCGCATCCTGCTGACGGTCAAGGACGGCAAATACGTCCCGGCGATGTGAGCCGGTCGCGATCCGCGAAACGAAGAAGCCGGCCCCGATGAGGCCGGCTTTTTCATCAGTGAAGTGGGGCGATGGCGCCTAGATCGCACTCTCGCCTTCGTGCTGGAAGCCGAGATAGCTTGCGGCGACGCCCTTGTTGGCGGCGATGTCCTTGGCGGTGCCCGACAGCACGAACTCGCCGAGCTCCATGACATAGGCGCGGTCGGCGATCTGCAATGCGGCCTGCGCATTCTGCTCGACCAGCAGCACCGAGACGCCGGCGGCGCGGAGCTCGCCGACAATGCGGAAGATGTCGGCGACGATGATCGGGGCGAGGCCGAGGCTCGGCTCGTCCAGCATCAAGAGTTTCGGCGCGCCCATCAGCGCGCGGCCCATCGCCAGCATCTGCTGCTCGCCGCCGGACAGCGTGCCGGCAAGCTGCTTGCGCCGCTCCTTGAGCCGCGGAAACAGCGTGTAGACCCGCTCCAGCGAGGCCGCCGCGACAGCCTTCGCAATCCGGAAGGCGCCGAGCTCGAGATTGTCCTCGACATTCATGGTGCCGAACAATTCGCGATGCTCGGGCACTAGGCTGAGGCCGATGGCGACGCGGTCCTCGATGTCGAGCGGCGCCATGTCGACGCCCGCGAACGTCGTGCGCCCCTTCAGCGGCAGCACGCCCATGATGGCGTTGAGCAGCGTGGTCTTGCCGGCGCCGTTGGCGCCGATGATGGTGACGATCTCGTTGTCGGCGACGTCGAGCGAAACGCCGCGCACCGCCTCGACCTTGCCGTAGGAGATGTGGACGTCGGTCACCGATAGCAGCGCACTCATGCGGCGGCTCCGAGATAGGCCTTGATCACGTCGGGGTTGCGCTTGATCGCGGCCGGCGTGCCCTCGGCGATCTTGGTGCCGAAATCCAGCACCACGATGCGGTCGGCGAGATCCATCACGAACCCCATGTCGTGCTCGACCAAGAGCACCGACATGCCGCCGTCGCGCAATTGCCGGAGCAGCGTGGCCAGCCGCTGCTTCTCCATGTGGCGCAGGCCGGCGGCCGGCTCATCGAGCAGCAGCAGCATCGGATCGACGCACAGCGCGCGGGCGATCTCGACGATGCGTTGCTGTCCGAGCGACAGCGAGCCCGCGAGCTGGTCGATCTGGTCGGACAGGCCGACGCGCGCGATCTGCCGCGCGGCTTCCGCCAGCAGCTTCGCTTCGTCGGCGCGGTCGAGCCGCAGCATGCTGGAGATCGCGCCGGAATTGCCGCGCAGATGCGCGCCGATCGCGACGTTCTCCAGCACGGTCATGTCGGGCACCAGCTTGACGTGCTGGAAAGTCCTGGAAACGCCGAGCTTGACCACCTCCTGCGGCGGAGCGTTCGCGACCTCGTTGCCGAGCACGGAGATCTTGCCGCTGGTTGCGGTCAGGACGCCGGTGATCAAATTGAAGGTCGTGCTCTTGCCGGCGCCGTTCGGGCCGATCAGCGCGACGATCTCGCGGGCGTTGACGTCGAACGAGACGTCGTTGACCGCGAGCACGCCGCCGAACTGCTTGCGCGCCTTGTCGATGTGCAGAAGAACCGGAGACGTTCCGGGCGCCCGTTCGCGGTGCTCCAGCTTCACGGACGTGTCCAGGGTCTTGCGGGCGGGTTTGAACGGCAGCCGCGACATCAGCCAGGGCCAGACGCCTTGAGGCGCGAGCTGCAGCAGGAGCACCAGCATGATGCCGAACACGATGGTCTCGAGCTGGCTCTGGCCGCCGAAGATGTAGGGCAGGTAGCTCTGCAGCACCTCCTTGAGGATCACGACGATGCCGGCGCCGAGCACGCCGCCCCAGACGTAACCGGCGCCGCCGACCACGGCGATGAACAGATACTCGATGCCGGCCTGCGCGCCGAACGGCGTCGGGTTGGCGGCGCGCTGGAAATGCGCATAGAGCCAGCCGGACAGGCCGGCCAGCACCGCGGCATAGATGAACACCAAGAGCTTGGCGCGCGGCGTCTGCACGCCGAACGCTTCGGCCGCGACATGGCCGCGCCGCAAGGCGCGGATCGCGCGCCCGGTGCGGGAGTCCAAGAGGTTCATGGTCAGCAGCGCGGAGAGTAGCACCGCGACCCAGATCGCATAATAGATCGCATCCGGGCTCAGCATCTTGAACGAGCCGATCGACAGTGGCGGAATGCCGGAGATGCCGTCGTTGCGGCCGAGGAATTCGAGCTTGCTGAACAGATAGAACAGCCCGATGCCCCAGGCGATGGTGCCGAGCGGCAGATAATGGCCGGATAGCCGCACCGTGACGATGCCGAGCAGCACGGCCGCGATGCCGCTGACCAAGAGCGAAGCCGGCAGCGTCAGCCAGGGCGAGACGCCGTAGGCGGTGGTCAGCACCGCCGTGGTGTAGGCGCCGAAGCCGCAGAACGCGGCCTGGCCGAACGAGGTCAGGCCGCCGACGCCGGTGAGCAGCACGAGGCCCATCGCGACCAGCGCGGCGAGGCCGATATTGTCGAGCAGCACGATCCAGAACGGCGGGATGCCCGGGACAAGCGGAATCACCGCCATCACGAGCGCGAAGATGATGAGGGGAAGGCGCTGCGTCATCGCGCTCAATCCTTCTCTTCTTCGACCTCGGGCGCCGCGAGCGAGCGCAACACGAGCACGGGGAGGATCAGCGTGAACACGATGACTTCCTTGAAATTGCTGGCGTAGAACGACGAGAAGGCTTCGACGATGCCGACCACGATGGCGGCGACTGCGGTCAGGGGGTAGCTGACCAGGCCGCCGATGATGGCGGCGATGAAGCCTTTCAAGCCGATCAGGAAGCCGGTGTCGTAATAGAGCGTCGTGATCGGCACGATCAGGATGCCGGAGATCGCGCCGATGACGGAGGCGAGCAGGAACGCGATCTGGCCGGACAGTGTGGTGCGGATGCCGACCAGGCGGGCGCCGAGGCGGTTGATCGCGGTGGCGCGCAGCGCCTTGCCGGTCTTGGTGTAGCCGAAGAACAGCCATAGGGCGACGATGAAGCCGATCGTCAGGCCGTAGACCGCAAGGCTCTGGCCGGTGAAGCGCAGCGGGCCGGCGGTCACTGCGGCATTCGACAGCGCAGGCGCGCGCAGGCCTTCGGCGCCGAAGAACACCAGGCCGAGGCCCTGCAGCGCCAGATGGCAGCCGACCGAGGCGATCAGCAGCACCAGCACGGAGGTGTGCGCGATCGGCTGGAACGCGATGCGGTAGAGGAACAAACCGATCGCCGCCACGATCAGGAGCGCGAGCGCGATGTTGACGGCGATCGGCGTGCCGGGACCGACCAGCGCGTAGATCAGACCGAGCAGCGCGACGGGAAAGGCGATGTTGAGCGCGACCGAGCGGATCACCAGCCGCGCATGCAGCGCGTTGCGGGCGAAGAACAGGTCGAGGGCGAAGGCGACGAGGCCCATCGCGACGGCAAGCCGTGCGGTGCCGGGCACCTGGCCGGTCGCCAGCATGGCGTAGCTCAGCGCACCGTAGGTGACGAATTCGCCCTGCGGGATCAGGATCACCCGCGTGACCGCGAACACCAGCACCAGGGCCAGCCCGAGTAGTGCGTAGATCGCGCCATTGGTGATGCCGTCCTGCAGCAGGAACAGCATGATCGTTGTGTTCAAGGCCGAGCGCTCCCCCTCAAGCGTCGGACCGCCGCAACCGGCTGTGCCGGTCAGGTCGGCCGATATCGGCTGTTGAAAGCTGCCGATATTTGATATAGTCCATAACAATTATTGGATATAATCTCAAGGTCCCCGAGTGTCGTGCGGGATTCTTGTACCGGGATTGCGAGCCTGGAGCGATGACTGTTTCCAAGACCGCCACCGATGCCCTCCGCTCGTCGCGGGCCCTGCGCAGGGAACCGGCCGATTCTGCCGGGGACGACAGCATGCTGCAACTGGGCGAACTGTCCGGATTGCTCGGCTATTCGTTGAAGCGCGCGCAGCTCAGGGTATTCGAGGACTTCCTGCGCTGCGTCGCGCCGCTGCAGCTGACGCCGGCGCAGTTCTCGGTGCTGCTTCTGCTCGACAAGAATCCGGGCCGCAACCAGACCGAGATCGCCAACACGCTCGGCATCCTCAGGCCGAATTTCGTCGCGATGCTCGACGCGCTGGAGAGCCGCGACCTTTGCGCGCGGATGCGCTCCACCAACGACCGCCGGTCCCACATCCTCGTCCTGACCGACAAGGGCCGCGCCGTGCTGGCGCGCGCCAAGAAGCTGGTCGCCAACAAGCACGAGGCGCGGCTGATCGAGGTGCTCGGTCCGGCCAACCACGCCGCGCTGCTGGAGATGCTGGCGAAGCTCGCGCAGGAGTTTTGAGGGGGCGCGACGGCCCGTCCGCTCGCAATGACGCGTTGGGTTGATACATATCCGGCATGCGGGCGCCGCCAGGCGGCGAACCATCGCGGTCTAAAGCTTGTAGCCGATGTTCCGCAGCAGATCCTTCCGCCACGCAATGTCGGCGTCGGTTTCGACACCCAGCGGCGAGGCGCCATCCACCACGCCGAGCACGCCGCGCCCGAGCTCCGTCTGCGCGACGATCACCTGTGTTGGATTGGCCGTCGAGCAATAGATGCGGCAGACCTCCGGCACTGCGCGCACCGCCGGCAGCACGTTGACGGGAAAGAACCCGTCGCCGAGGAAAATCAGGAAGGTGTGACCGGCGCCGATCGCCAATGCGTTGTCGCGTGCCAGGGCGAGCGAGGCGTCGTCGTTACCGGAGCAGCGCACCAACCGCTTGCCGGAGGCCTCGCAGAAAGCCAACCCGAAGCGGATGCGCGGAACCGCGCCCACCAGCGCTTCGTGAAGGTCTTCCACGGTCTTGATGAAATGCGACTGGCCGAAGATGAAGTTGGTCTCATCCGGCTTGACGATGGGCACCACGGTGAGTTCCATGGCTTCGCTCCTGCACGCGAACTCCCCAATCCATGGTAGGCCGTTGGAGGGCGTTTGCAAGCGGCCACAGGCGCTCAAATGTGCCGGCTGTCTGCTTCGGCTCACGCCGACCAGCGTCCGTACTCACGACGGCTCTCAAGGGGGGGACCGGAAATCGCCGGGAGGTTGCGCGCCGAAGGGCGGCAATTGTGGTATCCTCCGTCAAGCGCGATGGCCCGTATGTTGCCCGGCCCCTCGCAAAAGGCCGCGAAGCGTACCGAGCGTTGCTAACGGATCTGAAGGGAGCGCTTCCGGGGGCTCGAGGAGGATCAACGCCGTGAAGCGGGACTTCGACCTCATCGTCTATGGCGCGACGGGTTACACCGGGGGTCTCATCGCCGAATATCTGGCGACATCCTATCGCGGCGACGATGCTCCGTCCTGGGCAATCGCGGGACGCTCGACCGACAAACTCCAGAAAGTGCGTGCCGACATCGGCGCACCGGACGATTTGCCGTTGGTAAAGGCGGATGCCGCCGAGCCGGCCAGCCTGCGTTCGATGTGCGAGCGCGCGGCCGTGGTCGTCACCACGGTCGGGCCCTATCAGCTTCACGGTCCCGAGCTGGTGGCGGCATGCGCGGCCACCGGCACGGCCTATGTTGATCTTTGCGGCGAACCGGGCTGGATGCGGGGTATGATCGACGCCCATCACGAAGAGGCAAAACGGACCGGCGCGCGCATCGTCTTCTCCTGTGGCTTCGATTCCATCCCGTTCGATCTCGGTGTGCTCACGTTGCAGGAGAAGGCGCGCGAGAAATTCGGACGCCCGGCGCGGCGGGTGAAGGCCCGTCTACGCAAGGTGAGGGGTGGCATGTCTGGCGGCACCGCGGCGAGCGCTCAGGCGACGCTGGCCGCCGCGGCGCGCGACCCGGCCCTGATCCGGCTGCTGACCGATCCCTTCGCGTTGACGCCGGGCTTCACTGGGCCATCTCAGCCGTCGGGCCTCGTCCCCGAATATGACACAAGCATGCACGCGTGGCTCGTGCCGTTCCCGATGGCGCCGATCAACACCAAGAACGTGCACCGCACGAACTTCCTGTTGGGCCATCCCTACGGCAGGGACTTCGTTTATGACGAGATGATGGTGGCGCCGGGACTTGGGGACATCGCGAGCGTGACGACGGAGACGTTCGCCACGGTGGTGTCCTTGTTCGGGACCGGCGGTCTCAAACGCGGCGCAGGCCCGACCCGGGAAGCGCGCGAGAGGGGCTTCTACGACATCTTCTTTCTGGGCGAGGTGCCGGATGGTGGACGGGTCGAAGCCGTTGTCACCGGCGACCGCGATCCGGGCTATGGCTCGACCAGCAAGATGATCACCGAAAGCGCTCTCTGCGTCGTGCGCGACGTGCAGGGCGAGGGCGGCATCTGGACGCCGGGCGCGCTGATGGGGCCGGCCTTGCGCAAGCGTCTAAGGGAGCGCGCCGGCCTCACCTTCAGTGCGCGTTGAGGTCACGCAGTCGGCAGGTATAGCAGCCCGTTCGGCTAAAAAAGCGACTAGAGCATTTTCGGTTCTGATTGAATCAGAACCGAAGCTCTAGATTCTTGTTTTGACGCGTTTTCTTCACGCGAACCGGTGCCCACTTCGCTCGAAAGCGCTCTAGAGGGCGATCATACGATCTTCCGCTACGATACTTGAGCTTGGCTCCGACTCATCTGCTTGCAAGGAAGGCAGCCCTAATCCAGGGCCAAGCAATTGACGGCAGCGAAGCAGCGCCGCAAATCCGGACAGTGCGTCGAGACTGGTCCGAAGCAGCATCGGAAACTCGCTCGGCTGTTTCATTGTGGCACGGACCAGCGCGGCGAGATCGATCGTCCCGTTTGCACGCACTGCGGACAGGGCGGCGGCAGGAAGCTGCCGACCGGCCGGATCCATGATCACGCGGACGGCAGCCATAGGGAGGCCGCGCGCTGTAGCGACGCTCGCCGCCACATGGGATTCGTTATCGACCGCCAGCGCGCCTGTACTCATATGCAGCGAGCGCTTCGCTTCTGGATGCATGGCGACGGTGGTCACACCAGCAATAGGGCCATAAATCGAACCGGGGATGAGTCGAAGCAAGGCTTGCGACCAGTCCCGATCAGTGAAGAGCTGAATCGTTTCCGAAACGATCGTCGATGCGACGACGCATGCGCCTGCCGGGAGGTCGGGCGAAAGGCCGCCCGCGACGCCAAAGCTGATGAGACCGCAGCAATCCTCAGCAATTGCCGACGCGAGAGACTCCGCGAGCGTGCTGCCATCGCCACTGCAGATCGCCTGCGTATGCAGGTCTGCAGCGATCCGCGCCTCAAATGCAAGTCCCGTGACTCCAATCACCGCTGCCATGAGTCCGCTCCCCCGATGCCGCGCTGGACGGCTTGTGTCCGCGCATGCGGGTCGTATCAGGAGTGTTCTGCTCCAACGCCAAATCGCAAATGACTAACGAGTTAGTTTCTGACGGATATGTTAGCTGCTTTGTTTTGGTACCGTGATAAATGCTGCCCTAGGGCCCGGGATCCGTGGTGAGCGTGAGATCGTGCCGGAAGCTGCAACAGCGCACTTGACGAGCCAAATCGGCGACCTCACGAGACGCGAGCCGATGCAATGTCCGCCGCATCTCCAAGTCATTGTGCGGAACGATTTGGAGCATTGTCCGCGCTGGCAGTTCGCCTTCGCGAGCGAGCGCAAGGATCATCGATACTATGAGTTGGTCGAGGATACCCTTCATCCCGAGTTCGATTACCGGTATTTCCTCGTCAAGGATGCGGTTGACCAGATTTGTGCTGTACAGCCATTCTTCCTGATGGACCTGGATTTGCTGGCCGGTGCGAGCCCGCGGTTTGGCGTAATCATCGACGCCATTCGCCGGGTGTGGCCAGGTTTGATGCGCGCCCGTGCGCTCATGGTGGGGTGCGTCGCCGGGGAAGGTCATCTTGACGGGGACGAGGCTTGCCATCGAGGCTTCGCGGAACTGCTGGCCTCTACGATTGCAATACATGCTCGCAGGCTCGGGGCGCGGCTGATCGTGCTCAAGGAGTTTCCGGCGCGATACCGACCAACCCTCGACTGCCTGATCGCTCACGGCTTCACCCGCATCCCCAGCCTGCCCATGACCAGGCTTTGCATCGATTACGCCAATTTCGATGACTATATGAATCATGCGCTCAACAGCGCAACCCGTAAGAAACTTCGCAAGAAGTTTGAGGCGACAGCGCGGGCCTCTCCATCCGTCGAGATGAGCGTCGTCAACGACGCGACGCCGGTGATCGCGCAGATCTATCCATTGTATTTCCAAGTCTATCAGCGTTCGAAACTGCACTTCGAGAAGCTGACGGAACAATACTTCTGCGACTTGGGGCGGCGGATGGGGGACAAGGTCCGCTTCTTCCTCTGGCGTCAGAACGAGCGGATCGTCGCGTTTGCCGCATGCATGGTACACGGTGACGCGATTTATGCGGAGTACATAGGTCTCGACTACGATGTCGCCTTAGACCTGCACCTCTATCATTATGTGTTTCGCGACATGGTGAGCTGGGCAATCGCCAACGGGTACAAATGGTTTCGCAGCAGCGGGCTGAACTATGATCCAAAGCTGCACCTGAGGCACTTGCTTGACCCGATCGACTTATACGTTCGGCACACCTCCGCGCCGATCAACTCAGTGTTGAAGCGCATTTTGCCGGTGCTCGAGCCGACGCGATATGACGAGACGCTTGCGAAGTTTCGTAACTATCAGGAGCTTTGGGCGCAGCCCGAGACTGGCCTTGGGTCCGTCGAGGATACGGCCTAATCCACCAAAATCACCCGCACGTCATTGACGTTGGTCAGCGTCGGCCCGGTCAGCAGCAGATCCCCGGTCTGGGCGAAGAACCCGGTCGCATCGTTATTCTCGAGATAGGCCTTCGGATCGAGGCCGATCGATTTCATCTTCGCGAATGTCGCCTGGTCGATCACGGCGCCGGCCGGGTCGGTCGCGCTGCCGGCGCCGCCGTCGGCGCCGTCGGTATCGGCGGCCAGCGCCGAGACGTCGGGCGTATCCTTCAGCAGGGCCGCCAGTGCCAGCGCGTATTCCTGGTTGGGGCCGCCGCGGCCATTGCCGCGCACCGTCACCGTGAGCTCGCCGCCGGAGATGATCGCAACCCGCTTGCCTTCGCTGCGCGCCTTCAGCGCAAGCCGCGCATGCTCGGCCGCGACCTCGCGGGCCTCGCCTTCGAGATCGGCGCCGAGCGCGACGGTCTCGTAGCCGGCGTGCTGCGCGACCTTCACCGCGGCGTCGATCGAGGCCTTCGGCTTTGCCAGCAGTTCGAATGTCGCCCGCGCGAAGGCGGCATCGCCGGGCTTGCAGCTTTCGTTCGCGGGGTCGTCGAGCGCGCGGCGGACCGCGTCGTCGATCGAGAGATTGTATCTGGCGACCAGCGCGCGGGCGTCCGCCAGCGTGGTCGGATCCGGTACCGTCGGCCCCGAGGCGATCGCGGAGGGATCGTCATGCGGCACGTCTGAAATCGCCAGCGTGACGATCTCGGCGGCGTGCTGGCCGGCGCGCGCCAGCCGTCCGCCCTTGATGCGCGAGAGATGCTTGCGCACGGTATTCATTTCGCCGATCGGCGCGCCGGAGCGCAGCAGCGCGCGGTTGACCTGCTGCTTCTGCGCGAAGGTCACGCCCTCGACCGGCGCGATCCAGTTCGCCGAACCGCCGCCGGTCAAAAGCACCAGCAGGAGATCGTCCGGGGTCGCTGTCGCGGCGAGCTGCAGCGTGTCGTCCGCCGCCTTGAGCCCGGCCTCGTCGGGCACGGGATGGCCGGCCTCGACGACCTTGATACGGCGGGTCGGCACGCCATGGCCGTGCCGGGTAGTGGCGATGCCGACCAGCCGCGACGGATCGAGCTCGAGCGCGTCAAGATAATGCCGCTCCGCGGCCGCGGCCATCGCCGCGGCGCCCTTGCCTGCGCAGAGACAGATCACCCGTCCCTTCGGCACCGGCCGCAGCCGCGACGCCAGCACGACATCGGGATGCGCAGCCGCCACCGCGGCATCGAAGATCGAACGCAGGAAAGGACGACGGTCGGTCATGGTTGTGCCTTTGTGCGGGTCGGGACGTAGGTACTGTTCCCTCTCCCGCTTGCGGGGGGGAGGGTCAGGGTGGGGGTGCTGCCACGAGTCGTATTGCGGAAAAAGCCCCCACCCGGATCGCATCTTTGATGCGATCCGACCTCCCCCGCAAGCGGGAGAGATAAGGGAAGATTGCGGCCGTTTCGATCGAAGCAATATCCATTCCGGCTCTAATTGCCGCCGACTTCGCCGCTGATGACGTCGCCGAACAATTGCCAGCGCTCGCCCTTGAACTGCATGAGCTGCAGTTGCTCGATCGGCTGGAAGTCGGCAGGCCCGGTCGACAGCGTCACGCCGGGCAGCAGGCCGCCCTGCGCGAATTGCTTCAGGTTCGCCGCCTGCTTCATCACATTGGCACGGGTGAGGTCGTCGCCGCAGCGGCGCAGCACCTCGACCATCGTGGTCGCCATGTTGTAGCCGGTCATCGCCGAGGCATCGACGCGGTTGGTGTCGGGCATGTATTTGGCGAGCAGGTCGTCGAACGCCTTCATGCCGGCGTCATCCTTCCATTGCGGATCGCTGGCGTCCTTGGCGTAGGCGGCCGAGATCACGCCCTGCGCATTGTCGAGGCCGGCCGGACGCATCACGGTCGCGGTGGAAGCCGAGACGTTGGAGACGATGGTCACCGGCTTCCAGTTCATCTCGCCGAGCTTCTTGATCGCCTGGGCGCCGAATTTCGGCGTGGTGAAGAAGACGATGACGTCGGGATTGGAGGATTTCAGCCGCACCACATGGGAATCGATCGTCGGCTCGGCGACTTCATAGCTCTCCTTGGCGACGACGCGCGCGGGGTCGCTGGCGAAGCCGTCTTCCAGGCCCTTGAGGTAGTCCTTGCCCATGTCGTCGTTCTGGTAGAGCACCGCGACCTTGGCGGCGGGCTTCTCCTTGAGCAGATATTTCGCGTAGATCCGCGACTCGCTCTGGTAGCTGGGCAGCCAGCCCATGGTCCACGGGAAGGCCTTCGGATCGTTCCACTTGGTCGCGCCGGTGGCGACGAACAGCTGCGGCACTTTCTTGGCGTTGAGATATTTCTGGATCGCGGTGTTCGAGGCGGTGCCGAGCGTGCCGAACAGGAACAGCACCTCGTCGCTCTCGACCAGCTTGCGGGCCTGCTCGACGGCCTTCGGCGGCGAGTAGGCGTCGTCATAGGAAACGAAAGTGATCTTGCGCCCGTTGATGCCGCCGTCGTCGTTGACCTTCTTGAACACCGCGGCCATCGCCTTGCCGACCACGCCATAGGCCGACGCCGGGCCGCTATAGGGCACGATGTTGCCGATCTTGATCTCGGTGTCGCTCGCACCGGTATCGTATCTCTTCTGCGCCCATGCGGCATTGCCGGTCGCGGCGGCGACGGCGAGGCCGAGCAGGGCGGTTGCGACACGGTGTCGGATCGGCATCGGCATTTCCCGAAATCTCCTTGTTGTTGCCGCCGCGCAAGGGCGCCGGTTTCTTGTCGGGGTTCTTGCCGGTTTACCTAGCGTATTGCCGGGCAAAGTGTAAGCAGGCATTGCCCGGGCCGGCCTGCGAGCAGGGCCATGGCTTTAAATCCTGGTTTCTGACGCGTTTTCTTCGCACGAACCGCTACCCGCTTCGCCCGAAAACGCGCCAGCAAAAAGCCCCCTGCGACGGTGTCGCAGGGGGCCATTCCCGGTCGAGGGGCGGCGGGGAATCAGCCGCCGACGTCGGCGCTGATGACGTCGCCGAACAGTTCCCATTTCTCGCCCTTGAACTTCATCAGCTGCAGCTGGCTGATCGGTGCGAAATCGTTTGCCGCGGTGTTGATCTTGACGCCGGGCAGCAGCACCTCGGTGCGGAAGTCCTTCAGGCTTGCCGCCTGCTTCATGATGTTCTCGCGGGTGAGGTTGTCGCCGCACTGCTTCAGCACCTGGACCAGCGTCTGCGCCACGCCGAAGCCGACCACGGTGCCGCCGTCGAGCTTGTCGCCTTCGGGGAAGTCCTTGGCCATGAAGGCATAGAACTCCTTCATGCCGGGGTCATTGTCCCATTGCTTGTCGGAAGCGTCCTTCAGGTAGGCGGCGGAGATGATGTCCTGCGCGTTCTCGAAGCCGGCCGGCTTGATCACGCTGCCGACCGAGGCCGACACGTTGTTGAGGAAGTGGGTCGGCTTCCAGCCGATCTCGGCGACCTTCTTGATCGCCTGGGCCGCGAATTTCGGCGTCGCGATGTCGATGAAGACGTCGGCGTTGCTCGCCTTCAGCTTGACGATGTTGCTGTCGATGGTCGGCTGGGACGTCTCGAAGCTTTCTTCGGCGACGATCATGCTGGCGGCCTTCTGGCCGAGCCCGTCCTTCAGACCCTTCAGATAGTCCTTGCCGTAATCGTCATTCTGGTAAAGCACGGCAATCTTGGCGTTCGGCATGTTCTTCAGGATGTACTTGGCGTAGATCTGGGTCTCGCTCTGGTAGTTGGGCTGCCAGCCCATGGTCCAGGGAAAGTCCTTCGGGTCGTTCCACTTGGTGGCGCCGGTGGCGACGAACAGCTGCGGCACCTTCTTGGAGTTCATGTATTTCTGGATCGCCGAGTTCGATGGCGTGCCGAGCGAGTTGAAGATCAGCAGCACCTCGTCGCTCTCGACCAGCTTGCGGGCCTGTTCCACGGCCTTCGGCGGCGAGTAGGCGTCATCGTAGGAGATGAAGTTGATCTTGCGGCCATTGATGCCGCCGGCGTCGTTGACCTTCTTGAAATAGGCGGCCTCGGTGCGGCCGATCACGCCATAGGCGGATGCCGGGCCGCTGTAGGGCATGATGTTGCCGATCTTGATCTCGGTATCGCTGGCGCCGGTGTCGTACTTCTTCTGGGCAAGCGCAGCGCTGCCGGATGTCGCGACGAGCGCGAGCGCGGCCCCGAGGACCGCAAGTTTCTTGGTAGCGGACATCTATGTCTCTCTCCCTGTTTGTCAGACGCATGTGTCTCGGCCCCCTTGCCTGGAGAGCTCTTTATTTGGCTGCAGTGATTATCATTTTAGGCGGTTCGCCTCAATGAGAAGCCCCTGCGGCAAACGCCGCAGGGGCGGTATCTTTGGTCGACCTTCCCGGCCTAGCCGCCGACGTCGGCGCTCAACACCTCGCCAAAGCGCTCCCAGGTCTCGCCCTTGAAGCGGATCAATTGCAGTTGCGAGAGCGGCGCGAAATCGGTCGCCGAGGTGTTGACCTTGACGCCGGGCAGCAGGCCGCCGGGCTCGTAATCGCGAATGCTGGCCGCCTGCTTCATGATGTTCTCGCGGGTCAGATTGTCGCCGCAGGCCTTGAGCACGTGGACCAGGCCCTGCGAGACGATATAGGCGTACATCACAGAGGCATCGGCCCGGTTCGCTTCCGGATAGTACTTATCGAGGAATTCGTTCCAGGCGATCATCGCCTTGTCGGTCTTCCACTGCGCGTCGGTCGGATCCTTGAAATATTGCGACGAGATGATGTCCTGGGCGTTCTCGAAGCCTGCCGGCTTGATCACGCTGCCGATCGATCCGGAGACGTTGTTGAGGAAATGCAGCGGCTTCCAGTTGAGCTCGGCGTTCTTCTTGATCGCCTGCGCCGCGAATTTCGGCGTCGTGATGTTGAAGAACACGTCGGCGCCGGAGGCCTTCAGCCTCACGATGTGGGAATCGATGGTTGGCTCCGTTACCTCGTAGCTGTCCTCGGCGACGATCATTGACGCTGCCTTGGCGCCGAGCCCGTCCTTGAATCCCTTCAGATAGTCCTTGCCGTAGTCGTCGTTCTGGTAGAGCACCGCGATTTTGGCGTCCGGCTTGTTCTTCAGGATGTACTTTGCATAGATGATGGACTCGCTCTGGTAGTTGGGCTGCCAGCCCATCGTCCAGGGGAATTCCTTCGGGTCGTTCCACTTGGTGGCGCCGGTGGCGACGAACAGTTGCGGCACCTTCTTCTGGTTCATGTATTTCTGGATCGCCGAGTTCGGCGGTGTGCCGAGCGAATTGAAGATCAGCAGCACCTCGTCGCTCTCGACGAGCTTGCGCGCCTGCTCGACGGTCTTCGGCGGCGTGTACGCGTCGTCGTAGCTGATGAAGTTGATCTTGCGGCCGTTGATGCCGCCCTCGGCGTTGATCTTGCGGAAATAGGCCTCCTCGGTCTTGCCGATCACGCCATAGGCGGAGGCCGCCCCGCTGTAAGGCATGATGTTGCCGATCTTGATCTCGGTATCGCTGGCGCCGGTGTCGTATTTCTTCTGGGCAAGCGCAGCGCTGCCGGATGCTGCGAGGAGCGCAAGCGCAGCAGCAAATGCCGCCAATTGTCGTATTCCAGACATGCCGTTTCTCTCCCTGATTGCAGATGATGTGTCGCGGCCCCCTGTTTCGAGGGCTCATTATTGGTCTTAAAGACTATCATCTTACCTGGGGTGTCTCAATGAAAAGCCCCTGCGGCATTGCCGCAGGGGCTGCGTCTTTAGTCGATCGCCCTCAAGGCGGGCCGCTGCTCAAAAATCCGCCAACGCGTTGGCTTGTGCGCCGCGCCAACCGCAGAGATTGCTGTCGAGTAAAACGGCTACATTGAGTTGAGCGCGCGTATCGAACAGACCGGCGTGACGATCAGTTGCTCAGATTGCTCGAAATGATGTCCCCGAACAGCTCCCACTTCTCGCCCTTGAACCGCATCAGGCGCAGTTGCTTGATCGGCGCGAAATCGGTGGCTGACGTGTTGATGCTGATGCCCGGCAGCAGCGTATCGGGGACATAATCCTTCAGGCTTGCGGCCTGCTTCATGACATTGGCGCGGGTGAGGTCGTCACCGCACATCTCCAGCACCTTCACCATGGTCTGCGCGGCGGCGTAGCCGAAGGCGGTGGCGCCGTCGAGCTTGTTGGCGTCCGGATAATTCTTCTTGAGGAAGGCGAGGAATTTCTCCATGCCGGGATCCTTGGCCCACTGCGGATCGGCGCCGTCCTTGAGATAGGACGCCGACAGGATACCCTGCGAATTCTCGAAGCCCGCCGGCTGCATCACGCCGCCGACGGAGGCCGAGACATTGGCGACGATCTGCAACGGCGTCCACGCGATCTCGGCGGCCTTCTTGATCGCCTGTGCCGCGAATTTCGGCGTCGCGATGCTGACGAAGGTGTCGGCACCGGCGGCCTTCAGCTTGACGATGTGACTGTCGATCGTGGGCTCCGACGTCTCGTACGCCTCCTCGGCGACGATCATCGATGCCTTGTCGCCGAAGGCGTCCTTCAGGCCCTTGAGGTAGTCCTTGCCGAAATCGTCGTTCTGGTAGAGCACGGCGACCTTGGCGTCGGGCTTGTGCTTCATGATGTATTTCGCGTAGACGCGCGCCTCGTCCTGGTAGGACGGCTGCCAGCCCATGGTCCACGGATAGTCTTTCGGGTCGTTCCACTTCGAGGCGCCGGAAGCGATGAACAGCTGCGGCACTTGCTTCTCGTTCATGTATTTCCGGATCGCCGCGTTGCTTGCGGTGCCGACCGAGCCGAACAGCAGCAGCACTTCGTCGTTCTCGACCAGCTTGCGTGCCTGCTCCACCGTCTTGGGCGGCGAGTAGCCATCGTCGTAGGAGATGAATTTGATCTTGCGGCCGTGGATTCCGCCGGCATCGTTGATCATCCTGAAATAGGCCGCCTCGGTCTTGCCGATCACCCCATAGGCCGACGCGGGACCGCTGTAGGGCATGGTGTTGCCGATCTTGATCTCGGTGTCGCTGGCCCCGGTGTCGTATTTCTTCTGAGCCTGCGCGACATTGCAGCTCGTCAGGACCAGAGCGAATGCGGACAACAGCGCCGTCAGGGACGGACGTGCGGCAGTCATGGTTTCCCCACCTCGGGTTCTTTGTTTGGAGTATTCAATACCATCGGCGCGGGGCGTCAACAAAAAGCCCCCGCGACGGATATCGCGGAGGCTGTTGTTTTATTCCCGCAGTGCAACGTCACTCGGAGGGGACGTCGCCGGAAATGATCTCGCCGAACAGTTCCCACTTCTGGCCCTTGAAGCGCTGCATCTGCAGCTGGGCGATCGGGGCGAAGTCGGTGGCCGAGGTATTGATCTTGACGCCGGGCAGCAGGGTGTCGGGCGTAAAGTCCTTCAGGCTCGCCGCCTGCTTCATGACGTTGGCGCGGGTAAGATCGTCGCCGCACATTTCGAGCACCTTGGCGAGCGTCTGTGCGGCGCCATAGCCGTACACATAGCCGCCGTCGGTCTTGTCGGCGCCCGGCATGTACTTGTCGAGAAACTCGGCCCACTTCTTCATGCCGGGGTCGTTGTTCCACTGTGTGTCGGCACCGTCCTTGGCGTAGGCGGCCGACAACACGCCCTGCGCGTTGTCGAAGCCGGCCGGCTGCATCACGCTGCCGACCGAGGCCGACACGTTGGTGATGATCTGCAGCGGCTTCCAGCCGAGTTCGGCGGTCTTCTTGATGGTCTGCGCGCCGAACTTCGGCGTGGTGTAGATCAGCAGGACGTCGGGATTGGCGGCCTTGATCTTGACGATGTGGCCGTCGATCGACGGCTCCGAAATCTCATAGCTCTCCTCCATGATGATGCTGGAGGCCGCCTTGGCGCCAAAGCCGTCCTTGGTGCCCTTGAGGTAGTCTTTGCCGAAATCGTCGTTCTGATAGAGGATCGCGATCTTGGCGTCGGGCTTCTCCTTCATCAGCCACTTGGCGTAGATCTGCGCTTCGCTCTGGTAGCTCGGCTGCCACCCCATGGTCCACGGGAAGTTCTTCGGGTCGTTCCACTTGGTGGCGCCGGTCGCGACGAACAGCTGCGGGATCTTCTTGGAATTCAGGTATTTCTGGATCGCGGTGTTGGACGGGGTGCCGAGCGGGTTGAAGACGAGCAACACCTCGTCGCTCTCGACCAGCTTGCGCACCTGCTCGACCGCCTTCGGCGGCGAATAGGCGTCGTCATAGCTGACGAAATTGACCTTGCGGCCGTTGATGCCGCCGCGATCGTTGATCATCTTGAAGTAGGCTTCTTCGGTCTTGCCGATCACGCCGTAGGCGGAGGCTGGTCCCGAATAGGGGATGATGTTGCCGACCTTGATCTCGGTATCGCTTGCGCCGGTGTCGTATTTCTTTTGGGCGAATGCGGTCGTGGACGTCGCGGCAACAGCGACGATCGCCGCGGAAATCGCGGCGATCCGAACGGTAGAAAGCATAATATCTCCTGGTTTGCTTCTATAGGCTGTCAGTTTTTCTTGAACTTTGCGGCCAGTTGCTGGGCAACGATCGCAACCTGCCTGGCGCCGTGCGGCACGAGGAAGATGACGAGGAACAGCAGCACGCCGAACACCGCGCCCGAAAGGCCCTTCGAAATACCCTCGGCGATGTTGGGCACGAAGATGATGAAGGCGGAGCCCACGATCGAGCCGGGCAGCCAGCCGACGCCACCGACCACCATGCCGAGGAATAGCGAGATCGCAAGCTGGATGGTGTAGCCGTCGGGTGCCACGAACTGCACCGCGATGGCGCCGAGACCGCCGGCAACGCCGGTGATGCCGGCCGAGACGCCGAACGCCAGCGTCTTGTACAGCGCGACGTCGACGCCCATCGCGGAGGCCGCGATCTCGTTGTCGCGGATCGCCATGAAGGCGCGGCCCGAGCGCGAGCGCAGCAGGTTCACCGAAGCGATATAGATCGCGATCGTGACCACCAGCGTGAAGTAATACAGCCACATGTCCTGCCCCATCGGCAGGCCGAACGGCGCATCCGGCTTGGTGACCACGAGACCCTGCACGCCGCCGGTCCAGTGCTCGAAATAGCCCAGCTTCAGAAGCTGCGGCATCGCGGTTGCTAGCGCAAAGGTGGCGAGCGCCAGATAGACGCCGGAAAGCCGCAGCGCCGGCTGGCCGAACAGGAAGCCGAAGCCGAAGCAGATGATGCCGGCGATCGGCAGCGTGAGAGCATAGTTCATGCCCGCATGCTCCATCAGGATCGCCGAGGTATAGGCGCCGACGGCGTAGAACGCGCTCTGACCGAGCGAGAACTGGCCGGAGCCACCGGTCAGGATGTTGAGCGCCAGCACCGCGATGCCGTAGATCAGAAGCATCGTCATCTGGAAGATGATGAAGTTCTTGACGAACAGCGGGATCAGGATCAACGCGGCGAGCACGACGAGCGAGGTGCCGTAGCCCAGCGTCATGGCGCGCTTGGGAACGGCCTCGACGGCCTGGCCTTCGGTGACGACTTCGACTTCTTCAGCGGCGCTCATGATCAAACTCGCTTCACGATGGCGCGGCCAAAGAGGCCTGCCGGTTTGACGACCAGGACGACGATGATCAGCGCAAGCGCGATCGGAAGTTTCAGCTCATTGCCAACGCCGGGGATGTAGGTGCCGACGAGGTTCTCGAAGACGCCGACCAGGAAGCCGCCCATGACGGCGCCGAACGGGCTCGACAGGCCGCCGAGCACGGCTGCGGCAAATCCATAGATCAGCACGCCGAGCATCATGTTCGGCTCGAGGAACACCACAGGTGCGATCATCATGCCGGCGATCGAGCCGATCGAGGCGGCCATGCCCCAGCCCAGCGCGATCATCCAGGAGGTGTTGATGCCGACCAGCCGGGCCGATTCCGGCAGCGATGCGGCGGCGCGCATCGCTAGACCCACCCGGGTGAAGCGGAAGAAGAAGAACAGCAGGAGCAGCATCAACAGGGTGATGCCGATCATGCCGGCCTGGTGGGTCGAGATCAGCTGGCTGCCGAGGAACGGCGAGGAGCCGAACGGCGTCGGATACTGCTTGATGGTGAAGTCCCAGATCAGGCCGGCGACCGAGTTGATGATCGCGTAGAGCGCGATGAAGCCGGCGACGTTGGTCAGGATCGGCGCCTTGGCCAGCGGCTTGAACAGCAGCCGCTCGATGACGATGCCGGCGGCGAACGAAAAGGCGACAGTGAGCACGAAGGCGCCCCAATACGGCACGCCCCATTGCATCAGCTGCCAGGACACGAAGGTCGAGAACATCGCCATTTCGCCCTGGGCGAAATTCAGATGGTCGATGGCCTGGTAGATCATCACGACCGCGAGCGCCATGCAGGCATAGATCGCGCCCGTGGCGATGCCGGCCAGGACCTGGTTGGCAAAAAGCTCCATTGTGCCAGCTCCCTCAGTAGCCGAGATAGGATTTGCGGACGTCTTCGTTGTTCGCGATGTCCTTGGCATTGCCCGACATCACGATCCGTCCGGTTTCGATCACATAGGCCTGGTCGGCGAGTTCGAGCGCCAGCTGCGCATTCTGCTCGACCACCAGGATGGTCACCTTTTCCTCGCGATTGATCTTGCCGAGGATGCGGAACAGGTCGCGCACGATCAGCGGCGCGAGGCCGAATGACGGCTCGTCGAGCAGCATCAGGCGCGGCCGCAGCATCAGCGCACGCGCCACCGCGAGCATCTGCTGCTCGCCGCCGGACAGCGTGCCGGCCTGCTGGGTGTAGCGCTGCTTCAGCACCGGGAAATGCTCGTACATCCGCTCGATGTCGGAGCCGATCGCCTTCTTGTCCGGACGGCTGATGGCGCCGAGCTGCAGGTTTTCCTCCACCGTCATGTTGGTGAAGGTGCCGCGGCCCTGCGGCACATGGGCGATGCCGAGGCGGACTACGTTTTCGGTCGAGCGCGTGCCGATCGGCTTGCCCTCGAACTCGATCGCACCGGTCGACCGCACCATGTTGCAGATCGCCCGCAGCGTGGTGGTCTTGCCGGCGCCGTTGGCGCCGAGCAGGGTGGTCAGCGAGCCCTCGTTGAGCGAAAAGGAGAGGCCGTGCAGGGCCTGAACCTGGCCGTAATAGGCGCGCAGGTCCTTGACGTTGAGCATCGTGGTCATTGGTCCTTGCTCCCCAGATAGGCCTTGATGACATCAGGGTCGGCCTGGACCTGGGCCGGCGTGCCTTCGGCAAGCTTGCGGCCGAAATTGAGCGCGACGACGTGGTCGGCGATCGACATCACGAGACCCATGTGATGCTCGACCAGCAGCACGGTGATCTTGCGGTCGTCGCGGATTTTGCGGATCAGGTCGCCGAGCACATAGACTTCCTCGTGATTGAGGCCGCCGGCCGGCTCGTCGAGCAGCAGGATCTTCGGGTCAGCGGCCAGGGCGCGCGCCAGTTCGACGCGCTTCTGGGTGCCGAACGGAAGTCCCGAGACCACGGTGTGGGCGACGTCCTCGAGATCGAGATAGCCGAGGATGTCGTGCACCTTCTTGTTCATGTCGGTCTCGCCGCGGCGGACCCAGGCGAGGCGTAGCGAGTCGCTGACGATGTCGCTCGAGGTGCGCGCATGCGCGCCGACGCGCACATTGTCGATCACGGACAGGTTGGGAAACAGCGCGACGTTCTGGAAGGTGCGGCCGATGCCGATCTCGGCGATCCGGTGCGGCGGGCGCGACAGGATGCTCTTGCCTTCCATCAGGATATCGCCGGACGACGGCTGATAGAGCCGCGACAGGCAATTGAACAGCGTCGTCTTGCCGGCGCCATTCGGACCGATCAGCCCGAGGATCTGTCCGTGGCGCATGTCGAACGACACGCCGTTCAGTGCGATGATGCCGCCGAACACGACGCTGACGTCGCGAACCGCGAGCAGGGGATCATTCCCCTGCGCGAGTTGTGCCTGCGTCATCTCGTCTCGCCCGCCGTCTTCGAGCGGTGCGAGCGGCCCTGCGATGCGTTTCGCTGGACGTGATGGAGGCTATCTGATCCCCTCGGCCAAACGTGCAACTTTCCCTCCTACTCTGGTCTTTTTGCGTTCTTCTTTTTTGGATTGCGGCGCCATTCCACCGAGCGCCTGCTCGATGTTCCTTACCATCGCCACAAGACGAGGTCCAATGTCGTTGAGCAATCTGTCTTCCGTGAAGCGGAATGCCGGCGCGCCGCAATTGAAGGCGTAAGGACCGGTTCCGTCGTTCAATCTCAATGCAACGCCGACCGCGGCGACGTCGTTCTGCCAGTCGCCTGCGGACATCGTGAAGCCGTGCTTCGCGACCGTCTCGCCGGAGCGCTCGATGCCGTCGCGCATCTTGGCCCAGCGGCTGCCGTAGTGATCGCGCAGCTCGCGCAGTAAAGCCGCACGCTCGTCGGGCGGCAATGCCCAAATATAGGCACGTCCCATCGCCGTGGTTGCGATCGGCACCCGCGAGCCGACGTCGAGTTGTACGCCGAGCGCCAGGCCGTTCCGGCTCTGGCCGAAATAGATCATGCTGTGGCGGTCGCGGCCGCCGACCGCGACTGCGCCGCCGGTCGCGCGCATCACTTCTTCTCGATAGGGCTCGGACAAATGCCGAACGCCGAGATTGGCGAGCGCGGCGTAGCCGAGTGCCATCGCCGACGGCGCGAGCTGGTACTTCTCGAACTTCGGTACAGGTGTAAGGTATCCCAGCTTGGTGAGCGTGTAGGTCAGCCGGGAAATGGTTGGCTTCGGTAACTTGGTGCGGGCGGCAATCTCCTGATTGCCGAGCAGCCCGTCATTGGGTTGGAATGCGCGCAGGACGTCCAGTCCGCGGGAAAGCGCGACGACGAAATTGCGATCGGTCGCGGCTTTCTTGCTAGCGCGCTTCATCCCTATCCTTGCCCTGCCCTTGTCATGCTCGTTGACAAGGCACGTGCTTCAAAATAACCCTCCATGTCAAGATGTGGAATTAAATTTCGCAGTGCGAAATTGGTCTAATCGTAGCGGCTCGACGCAAGTCGTGCAGCTACTCAACACAAGTCCAAGAACAAACATCCAGGGAGAGTCCCGGTGAGTGAAGTCGTCAAGCTCGAACGTCATGACAATATTGCCGTCGTCACGGTTAACAGTCCGCCCGTGAATGCGCTGAGCGCCGCGGTGCGCGGCGGCATTTTCGAGTGCATCAAGAGCGCGATCGATGACGCGCAGGTTCAGGGCATCGTGCTGACCTGCGCCGGCCGCACCTTCATCGCCGGCGCCGACATCACCGAATTCGGCAAGCCGCCGAAGCCGCCCGGGCTCGCCGAAGTGCTGAGCCTGATGGAGAGTTCGCCGAAGCCGATCGTGGCCGCGATCCACGGCACCGCGCTCGGCGGCGGCCTTGAGGTCGCGCTGGCCTGCCATTACCGTGTCGCCACCAAGGACGCCAAGCTCGGTCTGCCCGAAGTGAAGCTCGGCCTGCTGCCCGGCGCGGGCGGAACCCAGCGCCTGCCGCGCGCGGTCGGTCCCGAGCTCGCGGTCAAGATGATCGTCGGCGGCGATCCGATCGGCGCGGACGCGGCGCTGAAGGCCGGCCTGATCGAGGAGATCGTCGAGGGACCGGCCTCGGGCGGTGAGGCATTTGCGCGCAAGGTGGTCGCCGAGAAGCGTCCGCTGCGCAAGCTGCGCGATGACGACTCTAAGCTCGCCGCGGCCAAGGCCGATCGTTCGATCTTCACCAATGCGGTCGCTGCGCTGACCAAGAAGTCGCGCGGCCTCGAGGCACCGTTCGCCGCGGCGGATGCCGTCGGCGCCGCGATCGACCTGCCGTTCGACGAGGGCCTGAAGAAGGAGCGCGAGGGCTTCCTCAAGCTGATGAACGGCGACCAGTCCAAGGCACAGCGCTACGCGTTCTTCGCCGAGCGCGAAGCCGCCAAGATCTCCGGTGTCCCCGAGGGCACCAAGGGCCGCAACGTGGCGCGCGTCGCCATCCTCGGCGCCGGCACCATGGGCGGCGGCATCGCGATGTCGTTCGCCAATGCCGGCATCCCGGTCACCCTGATCGAGACCGGCGAGGAGCAGCTCAAGCGCGGCATGGGCATCATGCAGAAGAACTACGAGGCGACCGCCGCGCGCGGTGGCATCCCGGCGGACGCGCCCGCCAAGCGCATGGCGCTGATCAACGGTGTCGTCGGCATCGAGAACGTCGGCGACGCCGATCTCGTGATCGAGGCGGTGTTCGAGACCATGGCGGTCAAAAAGGAAGTGTTCGGCAAGCTCGACCAGTATGCCAAGCCGGGCGCGGTGCTGGCCTCCAACACCTCCTATCTCAACATCGACGAGATCGCGCAGTCGACCAAGCGTCCGCAGGACGTGCTCGGCATGCACTTCTTCTCGCCGGCCAACGTCATGAAGCTGTGCGAGATCGTGCGCGCCGACAAGACCGCGCCGGACGCGCTGGTCACCGCCGTCTCGATCGCCCGCAAGATCGCCAAGGTGCCGGCCGTGGTCGGCGTCTGCGACGGCTTCGTCGGCAACCGCATGCTGGCGCAGCGCGGCAAGCAGTCCGAGAAGCTGCTGTTCGAAGGCGCCCTGCCGCAGCAGGTCGACGCCGTGGTGACGAAGTTCGGCATGCCGATGGGCCCGTTCGCGATGGGCGATCTCGCCGGTCTCGATATCGGCTGGCGCTCGCGCAAGGACCGCGGCATCAAGTCGGAGATCGCCGACGCGCTCTGCGAGGCCGGCCGCTTCGGCCAGAAGACCGGCAAGGGCTACTACAAGTACGAGCAGGGCTCGCGCGCGGCGCTGCCCGATCCGGAGGTCGAGAAGCTGATCGACGAGACGCTGGCGCGCCTCGGCCGCAAGAAGCGCGTCGTCAGCGACGACGAGATCCTCGAGCGCATGATGTACCCGATGATCAACGAAGGCGCGAAGATCCTCGCCGAGGGCATCGCGGCGCGGCCGTCGGATATCGACGTGGTCTGGCTCTATGGCTATGGCTGGCCGATCTATCGCGGCGGTCCGATGTTCTGGGCCGACACCGTCGGCCTCAAGCACATCGCCGATCGCCTGGCCTTCTACGCCAAGGAGACCAACGATCCCTCGCTCGAGCCGGCGCCGCTGCTCAAGAAGCTCGCCGACGAGGGCAAGACCTTCGCCTCGCTCGCCGCGCCGTCGAAGGCGGCGTGATTGGCCGACCGTAACCACGTGTCATTCCGGGATGCGCCGTAAGGCGCAGACCCGGAATCTCGAGATTCCCCGATGCGCAATTGCGCATCTTAGGTTCACGCTGCGCGTGCCCCGGAATGACAGTTTCCAGAGTCTGGTTTTCATGACCTATCCCGGCGAACAATATTATCCCAAGGGCGTGCAGTGGAGCGACGAGATCACGCGCGGCACGCTGCCGGACCTGCTCTCGAGCGCCGCCGCCGAGTTCGGCGCGCGTCCGGTGCTCGAATTCCGCGACCGGCCGATCAGCTACGCCGAGCTGGAGGCCCTGGTCGAGACCGCCGCCGCGGCCTTCATGCGGGCCGGCTACGGCAAGGGCACGTCGGTCGCGCTGTTCCTCGGCAATTCGCCTGACCATCCGATCAATTTCTTCGGCGCGCTGAAGGCCGGCGCCCGCGTCGTGCATCTGTCGCCGCTCGACGGCGAGATCGCGCTGTCGCACAAGCTGTCCGATTCCGGCGCGCGGGTGCTGGTCACCAGCAATCTGTCGGCGCTGTTGCCGACCGCGCTGAAATTCCTCGCCAAGGGTCTGCTCGACCGTCTGATCGTCTGCGAGGACGACAATTGGGGCAAGGTCGGCACGCCGCAAACCGCGCTGCCCGACAATCCTGCTGTCATCACGCATCGCCAGTTTATCGACGGCGCGACCAGGCCGTCGCAATGGCCGGCGGTCGACGTCGAGGACGTCGCGCTGCTGCAATATACCGGCGGCACCACGGGCCTGCCCAAGGGCGCCATGCTCAGCCATGGCAATCTCACCGCGGCGGTGTCGATCTACGATGTCTGGGGCAAGCCCGGGCGGCTCGAACGCAATGCGATCGAACGCGTGATCTGCGTGCTGCCGCTGTTTCACATCTACGCGCTGACCGTCGTGCTGCTGTCGGCGATCCGGCGCGGCCATCTGATCTCGCTGCACCAGCGCTTCGATGTCGAGGCTGTCATGCGCGACATCGAGGTCAAGCGCGCGACGGTGTTTCCCGGCGTGCCGACGATGTGGATCGCGATCGCTTCGCTGCCCGATCTCGACAAGCGCGATCTCTCTTCGCTGGTTGTCGCCGGCTCCGGCGGCGCGCCGCTGCCGGTGGAGGTCGCGAAGATCTTCGAGCGCCGCGTCGGGATGAAGCTGAAGAGCGGCTGGGGCATGACCGAGACCTGCTCGCCCGGCACCGGCCATCCCAAGGAGGGGCCGGAGAAACCGGGCTCGATCGGCTTGATGCTGCCCGGCATCGAGATGGACGTGGTGTCGCTGGAGGATTCCACCAGGGTGATGCCGGTTGGCGAGGTCGGCGAGATCCGCATCCGCGGCCCGAACGTCACCAAGGGCTACTGGAACAGGCTGGCGGAGACCGCGGAGGCTTTCGTCGGCGACCGCTTCCTCACCGGCGACATCGGCTACATGGATGCCGACGGCTATTTCTATCTGGTCGACCGCAAGAAGGACATGATCATCTCCGGCGGCTTTAACGTCTATCCGCAGATGATCGAGCAGGCGATCTACACCCATCCCGCCGTGCAGGAGGTGATCGTGATCGGCATTCCCGACGATTACCGCGGCGAGGCGGCAAAGGCCTTCATCAAGCTGCGCGACGGGCCGCCGGCGTTCTCGATCGACGAGCTGCGCGCGTTCCTCACCGGCAAGGTCGGCAAGCATGAACTGCCGACAGCGCTCGAGTTCGTCGACGAGCTGCCGCGCACCCCGGTCGGAAAGCTGTCGCGTCACGAATTGCGGCAGCAGCAGCCCGGGCCTTCTCAAACCAAGACTGCTCAAACCGAGACATCTCAATCCAAACCACAGCAGACTGCATCAGGATCCCGCTCATGACCGACGCCGTTATCGTCTCCACCGCCCGCACGCCGATCGGCAAGGCCTATCGCGGCGCGCTCAACGTCACCGAAGGCGCGACCTTGCTCGGGCACGCGATCGGCGAGGCTGTGGCGCGCGCCAAGGTCGATCCGAAGGAGATCGAGGACGTGGTGATGGGCGCGGCGATGCAGCAGGGCGCGACCGGCGGCAACATCGCGCGCAAGGCGCTGCTCCGCGCCGGGCTGCCGGTGAGCGTTGCCGGCACCACGATCGACCGCCAGTGCGCCTCCGGCCTGCAGGCGATTGCGCTTGCTGCGCGCTCGGTGATCTTCGACGGCGTCGAGATCGCGGTCGGCGGCGGCGGTGAGTCGATCTCGCTGGTGCAGAACGACAAGATGAACTCCTTCCACGCCCAGGATCCGGCGCTGCTCAAGATCAAGGGCGAGGTCTACATGCCCATGATCGACACCGCCGAGATCGTCGCCAAGCGCTACAACATCTCGCGCGAGAGGCAGGACGAGTATGGGCTCGAAAGTCAGCGCCGCACCGCGGCCGCGCAGCAGGGCGGCAAGTTCAAGGAAGAGCTCGCGCCGATCACCACCATGATGGCGGTCACCGACAAGGCGACCGGTGCCGTCACGATGAAGGAGGTGACGCTGTCGCAGGATGAAGGTCCGCGGCCGGAGACGACGGCCGAGGGGCTTGCCAGCCTCAAGCCGGTGCGCGGCGAGGGCTTCACCATCACCGCCGGCAATGCCAGCCAGCTCTCGGACGGCGCCAGCGCCTCCGTGATCATGAGCGACAAGGAAGCCGCCAGGCGCGGGCTGAAGCCGCTCGGCATCTTCCGCGGCTTCGTCTCCGCCGGCTGCGAGCCGGACGAGATGGGCATCGGCCCGGTGTTCGCGGTGCCGCGGCTGCTGAAGCGCCACGGCCTCAAGGTCGACGACATCGATCTCTGGGAGCTCAACGAGGCGTTCGCGGTGCAGGTGTTGTACTGCCGCGACAAGCTCGGCATCGATCCGGAGAAGATCAACGTCAATGGCGGCGCGATCTCGGTCGGCCATCCCTACGGCATGTCGGGTGCGCGGCTCACCGGCCACGCGCTGATCGAGGGTCGCCGCCGCAAGGCCAAATACGCCGTCGTCACCATGTGCGTCGGTGGCGGCATGGGCGCGGCCGGCCTGTTCGAGGTGTTGCAGTAATTCACCGTCGTCCTGGCGAAAGCCAGGACCCATACCCCGCGGCCGGGGTAAGGGGCACGGACGGCAGTCGCCTTCGCAGGACAACGAAGGCCGGTGGTAATGGGTCCTGGCTTTCGCCAGGACGACAACGAAACAAGACGTTAGGTTTCGCTCAAAAGGAGGATCCGATGGATCTCGCTTTCACCAAGGAAGAGATAGCGTTTCGCGAGGAGGTGCGGGAGTTCTTCAAGAACAACGTGCCGCCGGAGACCCGGCGCAAGCTGCAGGAAGGCCGCCATCTGTCGAAGGACGAGATGGTCACCTGGTGGCGCATCCTCAACAAGAAGGGCTGGGGCGTCACCCACTGGCCGAAGGAATATGGCGGCACCGGCTGGAGCACCGTGCAGCACTACATCTTCAACGAGGAGCTGCAGTCCTATCCCGCGCCGCAGCCGCTCGCCTTCGGCGTCAGCATGGTCGGTCCGGTGATCTACACCTTCGGCAACGAGAAGCAGAAGAAGGAATATCTGCCGCGCATCGCCAATGTCGACGACTGGTGGTGCCAGGGCTTCTCGGAGCCGGGCTCCGGGTCCGACCTTGCGTCGCTGAAGACCAAGGCCGAGCGCCGTGGCGACAAGTGGATCATCAACGGCCAGAAGACCTGGACCACGCTCGCCCAGCACGCCGACATGATCTTCTGCCTCTGCCGCACCGATCCGGCCGCGAAGAAGCAGATGGGAATCTCCTTCATCGTGTTCAGCATGAAGTCGAAGGGCGTCACCGTGCGCCCGATCCAGACCATCGACGGCGGCCACGAGGTCAACGAAGTGTTCTTCGACGACGTCGAGGTGCCCTACGAGAATCTGATCGGCGAAGAGAACAAGGGCTGGGATTACGCCAAATTCCTGCTCGGCAATGAGCGTACCGGCATCGCCCGGGTCGGCGTGTCGAAGGAGCGGCTGCGCCGCATCCGTGCGCTGGCCTCCAAGGTCGAGGCCGGCGGCCGTCCGGTGATCGAGGATCCGGCGTTCCGCGAGAAGCTCACGGCCTGCGAGATCGAGCTCAAGGCGCTCGAGCTGACCCAGCTCCGCGTCGTCGCCGACGAGGGCAAGCACGGCAAGGGCAAGCCCAATCCGGCCTCCTCGGTGCTCAAGATCAAGGGCTCGGAGATCCAGCAGACCACGACCGAGCTCTTGATGGAGATCATCGGCCCGTTCGCCGCGCCCTATGACGAGCACGGCGATGCCGGCTCCAACGAGAGCATGGATTGGACCGCGCAGATCGCGCCGAGCTACTTCAACAACCGCAAGGTTTCGATCTACGGCGGCTCCAACGAGATCCAGCGCAACATCATCAGCAAGGCCGTGCTGGGACTGTAGGCCACAAGTTCGGTGTCGTCCCCCGCGCAGGCGGGGGACCCAGTACGCCGAGGCGGTCGTGATTCCCAAGGAGGGCCGCGGCGTACTGGATCCCCGCATACGCGGGGATGACGGGTGGAGATCAGGGCAGGCGCCCGCGTGATTTTGGAGAGATGGTAAAATGGATTTTGATCTGTCCGAGGAGCAGCGGCTTCTCAAGGAGAGCGTCGACGGGTTGCTGGCGGATGCCTACGACTTCGATGCGCGCAAGAAGTACATGAAGGAGGAGGGCGGCTGGAGCAAGGCGCTCTGGGGCAAGCTCGCCGAGCAGGGCCTGCTTGGTCTGCCCTTCGCGGAGACCGACGGCGGCTTCGGTGCCGGCGCGGTCGAGACCATGATCGTGATGGAAGCGCTCGGCAAGGCACTGGTGGTCGAGCCTTATCTGGCCACCATCGTGGTCGCCGGCGGTTTCCTGCGCCATGGCGGCTCGGCCGAGCAGAAGGCCAAGTACATTCCCGGCATCATCGACGGCAGCAGGACCTTCGGCTTTGCCCAGCTCGAGAAGAACTCGCGCTACGATCTCTTCGACGTCGTGACCACGGCCAAGAAGAAGGGCGCCGGCTGGGTGATCGACGGCGAGAAGTTCGTCGTGCTCAACGGCGAGAACGCCGACACATTGATCGTGACCGCGCGCACCAAGGGCGGCCAGCGCGACAAGACCGGCATCGGCGTGTTCCTGGTTCCGGCGGATGCCAAGGGCGTCACCAGGAAGGGTTATCCGACCCAGGACGGCCTGCACGCGGCCGACATCAGCTTCACCAATGTCGAGGTCGGCGCTGACGCTGCGATCGGCGATCCCGAGAACGGCCTGCCGCTGATCGAGCGGGTCGCCGACGAAGCCCGCATTGCGCTGTGCGCGGAAGCGGTCGGCGCGATGGACGAGTCGCTGAAGGAGACCGTCGAGTACATCAAGACCCGCAAGCAGTTCGGCGTTGCGATCGGCTCGTTCCAGAGCCTGCAGCACCGTGCCGCCGACATGTTCGTGGCGCTGGAGCAGGCCCGCAGCATGTCGATGTTCGCCACCATGGCGTCGGACTTCGACGACGCCAGGGAGCGTGCGTCCGCAGTCGCGGCCGCCAAGGTGCAGGTCGGCAAATCCTTGAAGTTCGTCGGCCAGCAGTCGATCCAGCTTCATGGCGGTATCGGCATGACCATGGAGGCCAAGATCGGCCACTACTTCAAGCGGCTGACCATGATCGAGAACACGCTCGGCGACACCGACTACCACCTCCGTCGCGTCAGCGAGGGCGGCGGGCTGCTGGCGTAACCACACAGGCGTCATTCCGGGGCTCGCGAAGAGAGAACCCGGAATCTCGCGCCGCAACCTCTGGATTCCGGCGCTGCGCCTTGCGGCGCATCCCGGAATGACGCGTCAACAACAGGGAAACAACAACAATGAAAAACACCCCGTTCGATCTCACCGGCCAGGTCGCGGTCATCACCGGCTCGAGCCGCGGCATCGGCCGCTCCTCGGCCGAGCTCCTGGCCAAACTCGGCGCCAAGGTCGTGATCTCCTCGCGCAAGGCGGACGCCTGCGAAGAAGTCGCCGACGGCATCAAGAAGGCGGGCGGCGATGCGCTCGTCATCCCCTGCAACATCTCACGCCGCAACGAGGTCGAGGCGCTGGTCTCGGGCACCATCAAGCACTACGGCAAGATCGACATCCTGGTCTGCAACGCCGCGGTGAATCCGTATTACGGCCCGCTGCTCGACATCACGGACGAGGCGTTCGACAAGATCATGGGCGCCAACGTCAAGAGCAACATCTGGCTGTGCTCGCAGACCATTCCGCAGATGGCCGGGCGCGGCAAAGGCTCGGTCGTGATCATCTCCTCGATCGGCGGCCTGCGCGGCTCGACGGTGATCGGCGCCTACGGCATCTCCAAGGCGGCCGACTTCGCGCTGTGCCGCAGCCTCGCCGGCGAGTGGGGGCCGAAGGGCGTGCGCGTCAATTGCGTGGCGCCCGGCCTGGTGAAGACCGACTTCGCCCGCGCGCTGTGGGAGGATCCGGACAATCTGAAGCGCCGCACCGCATCGACGCCGCTCCGCCGCATCGGCGAGCCCGACGAGATCGCCGGCGCGGTAGCCTATCTCGCCTCCGACGCCTCGACCTTCATGACCGGCCAGACCATCGTAGTCGACGGCGGCGTCACGACGGCGGCGACGTAAGCGGCTGTTCCTTCGCCTCCCCGCAAGCGCAGGGCTATCGCATATCGTGGCGATGCCCTCGTGGCCATCCTTCGAGACGCCCGCCTTCGGCGGGCTCCTCAGGATGAGGTCTTGTTTTGCGGCACAATAGTAGACCCTCATGGTGAGGAGCGCCGCTTGCGGCGCGTCTCGAACCACGAGGCCGAGCACTTGCGCCGCAAGCGCAGGGCTATCGCATTTCGTGGCGGTGCCCTCGTGGCCATCCTTCGAGACGCCCGCCTTCGGCGGGCTCCTCAGGATGAGGTCTTGTTTTGCGGCACAATAGTAGACCCTCATGGTGAGGAGCGCCGCTTGCGGCGCGTCTCGAACCACGAGGCCCAGCACTTGCGCGGTCGCCAAGGGGCATATGCGATAGCCCTGCCGCAAGCGGGAGAGGGCGCCGAACTCTCCAGACTTCTCTGTTCGCCCTAAACCTGCGCCAGCGCCCGCTCGAAATCCTCGATCAGGTCGTCGGGATGCTCGAGCCCGGCCGAGAAGCGAATAAAACCTTCGCTGATACCGAGCTCGGCGCGGGCCTCCGGCGCCAGGCGCTGATGCGTCGTGGTCGCGGGATGCGTGACCAGGCTCTTGGCATCGCCGAGATTGTTGGAGATGCGCGAGATCTTCAGCGCGTTGAGGCAGCGGAAGGCGCCGGCCTTGCCGTCCTTCACCTCGAAGCCGACCAGCGTCGAGCCGGCGCCCATCTGCTTCTTCACCGTCTCGGCCTGCGGATGGTCGGGGCGGCCCGGATAGACCAGCCGCGTGATCTTCGGATGCCTGGCCAGCGCCTCGGCGATCTTCGCCGCGTTCTCGGTCTGGGCGCGGACGCGGACGCCGAGCGTCTCCAGCCCCTTCAGCAGCACCCAGGCGTTGAACGGCGACAGCGACGGCCCGGTCTGGCGCATGAAATTGTGGATGTGCTCGGCGATGAAGGCCTCCGACGACAGGATGACGCCGCCGAGGCAGCGGCCCTGGCCGTCGATATGCTTGGTCGCGGAATAGACCACGACGTCGGCGCCGAGCGACAGCGGGCTCTGCCAGATCGGCGTCGCGAACACATTGTCGACGATCAGCCGGGCGCCGCCGCTATGCGCGATCTCTGCGATCGCGCCGATATCGAGCACGTCGAGCGTCGGATTGGTCGGGCTCTCCAGGAAGAAGGTCTTGGTGTTCGGCCGCAATGCGCGCTGCCACTGGTCGAGATCGAGGCCGTCGACCAGCGTCGTCTCGATGCCGTAGCGCGGCAACAGGTCCTGCACCACGTAGAGGCAGGAGCCGAACAGGGCCTTCGAGGCCACCACATGATCGCCGGCCTTCAGCGGCGCGAGGATCGCGGTGGTCACCGCGGCCATGCCGGTCGCGGTCGAGCGCGCGGCTTCCGCGCCCTCGAGCTCGATCATGCGGCGCTCGAACATCGCGATGGTCGGGTTGGAATAGCGCGAATAGATGAAGCCGGGGTCCTGGCCCTTGAAGCGCGCCTCGCATTGCTCGGCGGTGTCGTAGACGTAGCCCTGGGTGAGAAACAGCCCTTCCGACGTCTCCCCGAATTGCGAGCGCAGCGTGCCGCCGTGGACGAGGCGGGTTTCGGGACGAAAGCGGGCGGTACCTTCAGATTCAGACATGTGACCTCCGAAGTGGCCATTTCCCTCGGAAACTGGCCACAAAAAAAACCGGCCTGGAGCAACCTCCACAAGCCGGGATCACACTGTCCCCGGCCTGTTTAGCGACTTATTTAACGTGGCTGCAAGCCGGCCGGCTCAAATCACCACGGGATAAGTGCAGCTGATATTCCCTCGCGCCCTTTCCGTCAAGACGGTCATCGGATAACCCGTAAAAGCCCATATTTTGGGGCTTGATGGCCGCCTGGAGTATGATTTTGGGCCATCTCGAGGGATCGCCGAGGGACCGCATCGTGTCGTTCACGCTGGAAGATGAATCCAACGGAATCCTGCCCGACCGCATGATCGCGGAGATGGCGGAGGCCGGCCTCATTCTGCCCGCCTACGACTTTGTCGAGAGCCAGATCCAGCCGGCCAGCCTCGATCTGCGCCTTGGCGACATCGCCTACCGCGTCCGCGCCAGCTTCCTGCCGGGACCCGATGCCACCGTCGCCGAGCGGATCGACCAGCTGAAGCTGCACGAGATCGATCTGTCCGACGGCGCGGTGCTGGAGACCAACTGCGTCTACATCGTGCCGCTGCTGGAGAGCCTGGCGCTGCCGCCGGAGATCGTGGCAGCGGCCAACCCGAAGAGTTCGACCGGACGGCTCGACGTCTTCACCCGCGTGATCGCCGACGGCACCCGCCGCTTTGACATGATCGGCGCCGGCTATCACGGCCCGCTCTACGCCGAGATCAGCCCGAAGACGTTTCCCGTGCTGCTGCGCGAGGGCTCGCGGCTCAGCCAGGTCCGCTTCCGGATCGGCGAGGCGACGTTGACCGCCGACGAGCTCGATGCGCTGCATGCCGCCGAGCGGCTGGTCGATATCGACGATGCCGATCTCTCCGATGGCGTTGCGCTTTCCGTCGATCTCTCCGGCGAGAGCTCGGGCGGCTTTGTCGGCTATCGCGCCAAGCGCCACACCGGCGTGGTCGATGTCGATCGTCGCGGCGGCTATGCGGTCGACGATTTCTGGGAGCCGATCAAGGCGCGGCCCGACGGCAGCCTCATCCTCGATCCCGGCGAGTTCTACATCCTTGCTTCGAAAGAGGCGGTGCAGGTGCCGCCGGACTACGCTGCGGAGATGGTGCCGTTCGATCCGCTGGTCGGCGAATTCCGCGTCCACTATGCCGGCTTCTTCGATCCCGGTTTCGGCTATGCCGGCGCCGGCGGCAAGGGCGCGCGCGCCGTGCTGGAGGTGCGCTCGCGCGAGGTGCCGTTCATTCTCGAGCATGGCCAGATCGTCGGCCGCCTCGTCTATGAACGGATGCTCGAGCGTCCCGACGCGCTGTACGGCCAGCGCATCGGCTCGAACTATCAGGCGCAGGGCCTGAAGCTGTCGAAACATTTTCGCGTGTAGCGGAATTCCTCCGCTGTCATTCCCCGCGAAAGCGGGGAATCCAGTACGCCGCGGCTTCTCGATCGGTCACACCGGCTCTGGAATACTGGATCGCCCGATCAAGTCGGGCGATGACACCGAGTGTGTAATTCCGTTTCGCGCGCGCTTAATTCCGTAGCCCGGATGGAGCGAAGCGAAATCCGGGATTCGCGCCGCTGCAACGCGCCGCCCCGGATTGCGCTTCGCTGCATCCGGGCTACGATTGCGCATGCGAGCTCGACCTCGCCAACAAGAGCCAGGGAGCGAACATGACCGCAGGCGAAAGCGCACAAGAAACGCAGTGGCGCAAATGGCGCAGCGTCGCCGATCTCTATCACGCCTTCTTCACCGGGCTGATCCTCACCGTGGTCACGCGGCGCGGCACGGCTGATGCAGCGGAATTCGTCTTCCGCGTGTTTCGCCGCCAGCAGCAGGAACGCTTCCTGCCCGGCCTGAAGAAGCTCGGCCTCGACGGCCTGCCACCGGCGGTCGCGGCCGCGCAATATCATTACCTCTCCAACTGGATCGGCGGCGTGCATGTCGAATACATGTATGAGACGGATCGCAAGGCCTGGATCCGCTATCCGCCGCCGCGCTGGATCTGGAAGGGCACGGCGATCTGCGGCGTGCCCGGCGAGGTCTCGCGCGCGATGCTGCGCGGCTGGCACGCCAACAACGGCGTCGCGCTCGGGGATTTGCGGCTCGGCTTCGTCTGCACCAAGCAGAGCGTCGACGGCCAGGACGGGCTCGAGGGCTATTACTGCGAATACGATCATCCGCTCGAGCTCGATCAGCGCCTCGTGTTCGCGCGCCATCTCGAGGCGCCGCTGTTCGATTCCAGAACCGCGCCGGCGCTGCCGGTCGACAGCTGGCCGAAGCCGCGGCTGGAAAAGGCCTATCGCAACTACGCGATGGAATATGTGAAGACGGCCGCGCCGGTCATCGTGCAGGTGTTCGGCCCCGAGGATGCGAGCTATCTGCTGCATCTCACCGGCAGACTGATCGGCATGCAGTATTATGACGAGGTCGCGCAGGCGCTCGGCGGGAGCCGTGGCCGTGCCACGGAATTTGCCGCATTCCTGCGCACTCTCTTCGAGTCGCAGGACGATGTCGCTGACATCACCGAATCCGAGGGCCAGTTCGAAATCCGCCAGCACGGCTGGAAGCTGATGGCCGACGTCGCCGACTATCATCCGGCCTGCGCCAGCGTGCTGACGGGCCTGTTCGAAGGGCTGGCCGCCGGCTGCGGGCGGCATATTCCGGTGCATCTGAAGCCGAATGGTGCCGCCGGCGCACCGTTCGTGTGGTCGATCGGCTAGCGCCAAGGTTCATCCGGGTTCACCTGCAATCGCGCAGGCCCCCCTTGCGTCCCGCGCACGTGGATTCCGCCATTGCCATGGTAGGGAAACACCATGGCGCGGCTCCCCAGATCGCGCGTGGGAGTGGAAATGTCCGATCTCGGCCTCGCCGAAATACCTGTCGACGAACAAGAGCGGCCGCTGCCGCCGCCGGTGACCAAGCCGGCGCGCAATGCGCTGCTCGACGGGCCGATCCTGCGCACGCTGTTGTGGCTCGCCTGGCCGAACGTGATCGCGCTCTCCGCCGGCACCTGCGTCGTCATCGCGGAGACTTCGTATATCGGCCGGCTCGGCGTCGAGTCGCTTGCGGCGATGGCGCTGGTGTTTCCCTGCGTGATCCTGACCATGACGATGTCCGGCGGCGCGATGGGCGGCGGCGTCGCATCCGCGATCGCGCGTGCGCTCGGTGCCGGCGAGATCGAGCGCGCCTCGACGCTGGCGATGCATGCGCTGCTGATCGGCCTGACCTTTGGTTTGACGTTCATGCTGGGCATGCTGATCTTCGGTCCGCGCCTGCTCGAATTGCTCGGCGGCCGCGGCAATGTGCTGGCGCAGGCGATCGCCTATTCGCAGGTGTTCTTCGGCGGCGCGATCCTGCCCTGGCTGATGAATACCATGGCCGGCATCCTGCGCGGCACCGGCAACATGAAGCTGCCGTCGACCATGATCCTGTCGTCGGCGGTGTGGCAGATCATTCTGGGCGGCACGCTCGGGCTCGGGCTCGGCCCGGTGCCGCAATTCGGCATGCGTGGCGTCGCCGCGGGTTCGCTGATCGCCTATTCGATCAGCATCAGCGTGATGGGCTGGTATTTGTTCTCGGGCCGTGCCCGCGTGAAGCCGAAGCTCAAGGGGCTGCGCGTGCAATGGGCGATGTTCATCGACATCCTCAAGGTCGGCGCAGTGTCCTGCTTCTCGCCGCTGCAATCGGTTCTGACGATCTCGATCTTCACCCACATGCTGGCGCAATTTGGCACCGCGGTGCTCGCCGGCTACGGCATCGGCGCGCGGCTCGAATTCATGCTGACCTCGGTTGCGTTTGCGGTTGGCATCGCCTCGGTGCCGATGATCGGCATGGCGGTCGGCGCCGAGCGCGTCGCGCGGGCCCGGCGCATCGCCTGGACCGCTGGCACGGTGTCGTTCCTTGCGGTCGGCGTGGTCGGCAGCTTCATCGCCGTCTTCCCCGACCTCTGGGTCAATCTGTTCACCAATGATCCGCATGTGCGGGCGACCAGCCACCAATATCTTTCGACCGCCGCGCCGATGTACGCGTTCATCGGCCTGGCGATGTCGATGTATTTCTCCTCGCAGGGCGCCGCGAAGGTGCTGGGTCCGGTGCTGGCGCAGACCGCGCGGCTGATCTTCATCGGCGCCGGCGGCTGGTGGCTGTCGACGCATGACGCAAGCGCGCAGAACTTCTTCGCACTCGCCGCCGCCTCGATGGGGGTGCTCGGCGTGCTGTCCTGTCTCAGCGTGATCCTGACGCGCTGGGGCAAATCGGCGCCGGTCGCCGAGGCGCAGCCGGCGCTGTCGTAGCTCTCTGCTCCACAATCCCCTGACTCTCACACCGTCATCCTGAGGAGCGGCCCCTTGGCCGCGTCTCGAAGGATGCACGGCCCCGATGCCTCAACATGCTCGTGGACAAAGCCGGGCCGTCGACCCTTCGAGACGGCCGCTATGCGGCCTCCTCAGGGTGACGGTGAAAAATTTTCCGGCCGCCAGCCTCGCTACGCTGCGTTTTTCGCCGATTTGGCCATCGCGGCTTGCATCGCCGCCGCGCCGAGGTCCATCTGCGCGTCCATGTAGGACGCGACCTCGTGCGGCAGCACGTCGGCGATCCACACCACGCGGCAGCGTGCGTCACCCTCGGCGAACACCTGCACCGATGCGGAATGCTGCTTCAACCGTTCGCTGGTGATCGCATAGACCAGCCGCTTTCGGTTGTCGTCGCAATCGACCAGTGTCTCGCGCGCCACGGTGCCGTTGGCGAAAGTGACGGTGCGGACGTCGCCGTCCAGTTGCGTGTCGGTCACGAAGCCCGGCACCAGCCGCGTATGCAGCGCGCCGAAATCGCACAGCGCGTCCCAGACATGATCAGCGGGCGCGTCGATCGGGATATCCTTGTGAATGGAAGCCATCGTTCAATCCTCCTTGGTTTCAGATGTGTCGTCATTGCGAGGAGCAAAGCGACGAAGCAATCCACGCCGCAGCAGGCGGAACCATGGATTGCTTCGCTCCGCTCGCAATGACGGCGGAGTCTGTGACGTGTACTTAGGTGGACACCGCCTCGACATTGTTGCCGTCGGGGTCGAGCAGGAACGCCGCGTAATAGGTCGGGCTGTAGTCCTTGCGATGGCCCGCCGCGCCGTTGTCCTTGCCGCCGGCTTTCAGGCCTTCGGTATGGAATGTCTTGATCGCGTCGTGGCTCGGCGCGCGGAACGCAACGTGGGCGCCGCCTTGGGCCTTGCCCTTGTGCAAATGCAGCCAGAGCGCGGGCTCGCCCTTCGGGCCGAAACCGGCGCCGCTGTCGTCGCGCGAGCAGAGCACGAAGCCGAGTGGCGCCAGCACTGCGGTGTAGAAGCGCACGCTGGCGTCGAGGTCGGCAACGCGCAATCCGATATGATCGTACATGAGGGAATCTCCAGTCGTTGGGCGCGCATCGAAAGACGCGCGGACTGGAGCAGCCTAGCTATTGCAGCGCGAGACGTTCTTGGAAAATCTTGCGGTCGCCGCGCGAGGCCTGGCGGAACTTCAGCGGCGGGGCCCCGGCGGCGCGGTGGAAGCTGCGCACGAAATTGGACAGGTCGCCGAAGCCGACGTCATAGGCGATGTCGGTGATCGGGCTGTCGTCGTCGGCGAGCCGCCGTGCGGCATGGCGCAGCCGCGAGCGCACAAGATATTGATGCGGGGTGACGCCGAGCACCGCGGAAAACAGCCGCAGGAAATGGAAGGTGCTCAACCCGGCCTGTTCCGCGGCATCGTCGAGGTCGATCTGATGCTTTGAATTGGCGTCGATCCACAGCGCGGCCTCGACGGCGCGGCGGCGATCGCGCAAGCCTGCGGTGAGGGGCTTCGTCTCGCGGCCGGACACCAGCTCGACAAGGCGGCTGGTGAGGAGGTGGCCGATCTCGTCGAGACCGACGTCGCTGTTGCCATCTGCCGCCGTTTGCGCGAGCTCGCCGATCACCATCAGTTCCGGCAGCGGCGGCACCGACCCGACCTGCCAGACCGCCGCCCGGTCGCCGATGGTCTCGACCAGCTCCGGGTCCAGGAAGAACGACAGGCATTCGTCGCCGACCACATGGTCGTGCGTGCAGGTGTATTCATCGCCGGGATGGCCGACCAGGATCGAGCCTGCCACCAGCTCGTGGAAGCGGCCGCGGCAATGGCAGCCGAAGCTGCCGCTGCGCACATAGGACACCGAGTGGGAGGCGAACTGCTCGGCGAACGGCTTGTCGCCGGGTTCCGCCGTGCAGCGGAACTCGTTCACCGTGATGCGATCGCGCTGCAGCAGCGTGGTTCGGACCATACCCGGGATTTAAGCTTGCGGCCGGAGTCGTGCAACGGGCAGCAGCACATCAAAAAGGGTCTTGCTGGTGGTCGGCTGGGCGCCCTCGATCGAGAGCAGCCGCCGCTTCGAGATGCTGCCGCCGTTCGGCGAGATCCGGTCGGCATAATTGCCCACCTCGAGCACGCGGTGGCAGGGCACCATGACCATGAAGGGATTGCGGCCGAGCGCCTGTGCCACCGAATAGACCGCACCGGACGCGCGCAAGGCGCTCGCCACCTCGTCATAGGTCCGGGTTTCGCCGCGGGGAATGGTGCGGACAAACTGGTAGACGCGCGCGTTGAAGGCCGGGATGCCGCTCATGTCGAGTGCAACGCCGGCAAGGTCCCCAATGCCGCCGCGCAAGGTCGCGGCGATGCCCTCGATCGCGACAGCGACCTCCTCGGGAGGCCGCATCTCGCGCGCGTCAGGATAAAGCTTGAAGAGCCGCTTGCGGGTCTCGATCTCGCGCAGCTCGGGAAGCTGCACGCCGGCCACGCCGAGCTCACCCCACGCGATACCGCATCGGCCGATCGCCGTGTCGAAAATGGTGTACCCACGCCCCGCCATGACGCCACCAGCCCCCATGCGCGCGATCTTAACATCGTCGCCGGCGTGCGCATCTTGAATCTTGACGTTTAGCTAACCATGTCGCGACCCGTTCTGTGTGACCCCGCCAATTACCAGTCACGCATCTTAAAGGCTTTGCCCGCTATCTGGTCGCCAGCATGCTGCTCCACGGCACGATCGGCGGAACGATGACCAGCACCGGCGCGGATATCGCGCGCGGCGGCACCGCCGTGGCCGGGACATCGGCCGGGCGTCGTCATCCGCTGTTCGCATTGCTGTTGCTGGCGTTGGTCCTGCGCCTTGCGGCCGCGCTCTGGCCCAACGTGATGTATCCGGACGAGATCTTTCAATATCTCGAGCCGGCGTGGCGGATGCTCGGCCATGACGGCATTTTGACGTGGGAGTGGCGCGAAGGCATTCGCGGCTGGTTCCTGCCGACATTGCTGGCCGGGCCGGTCGCGGTGGGCGGCTTGATTGCGCCGGGCGGCGAGGGCGCTTTCCTGGTGCCGCGCCTGGTCGCCGCAACAGCGTCGCTGTCGATCGTGGTCAGCGCCTGGTACTTCGGTGCACGGATCTCGCGAACCCATGCCATCGTCGCGGCGTTCGCGGCTGCGGTCTGGTTCGAGTTGATCCTGCTCGCGCCGCACACATTGGGCGAGCCGCTGGCGACGGCGCTGATCGTGCCGGCGGCGCTGCTGGTGACCGGTCGTCCGTCGCAGCGGCATCTCGCGATCGGCGGCGCGTTGCTCGCTTTCGCCTTTGTCTGCCGCTTTCAGTACGCGCCGGCCATCGCCGTGCTTGCGCTCGGCGCCTGCTGGATGCGTTGGCGAAACCTGATTCCCTTGATCGCGGGCGGTCTCGCCGCGCTGGTGCTCACCGCCGCGATCGAGCTTGCGCATGGCGCCGTGCCGTTCGCCTGGCTGATCGGCAACATCAAGGAAAACCTGGTGCACGATCGCGCGACCGAGTTCGGCGTGACGCCGGCTTCGGCCTATCTCGTCAACTTCCTGATCGTGTGGTCGGCGGCGATCGTATTGCCGCTCGCTGCGATCTGGCGCGGCGCGCGCCATGCGCCGCTGCTGCTGGCCGTGGCGTTGGTCAACCTCGTCTTCCACAGCCTGATCGCGCACAAGGAATACCGCTTCGTCTTCCTGTCGGTGGTGCTGTTCATCATTGTCGCGGCGCTGGGATCGGCCGATTGGGTGCAATGGCTGCGCGCAAAACCCGGTTGGCGCCGCTGGGCGTTGCCGATCGTCATTGGCGGCTGGGCCTTGCTCTCGGTGACACTCGCCGGCGCCAGCGAGGGGATGCGCGACTACTGGACGCGCGGTGTCGGCGCGGCGCGGCTCGCCGCCGAACTGCGCAGCGATTCGCAGATGTGCGGCCTCGCACTTTACAATGTCCGTTTCCAGCTGTTGCCGGGGCGGGAACGATTGGTTGGGACGACGCCGCTTTATGCGCTCGAGCCCGCCGATCCGCTCGCCGAGCTGATCCTGCCGCCGCTGTTGCAGGCGACCAAGCCGGCCTTCAACCGCATCCTCGCGCGGCCCGCGGCCGCCGGTGATCTGCCGGCAGATTATTCAATGCAAAGCTGTGCCCGCGTCGGCATCGCCGATGCCTGCATCTATGCACGAAGCGGCAGCTGCAATGCGGCTGCCGCCGCGACTTTTGTCATCAATGACGTGCTCGTGAGGATGGGCCATTAGCGGGCGCGGTGCGGCGATCGGCTCCAATGCGCGCTTGATCCGCTGCCTCCGCCCGGGCTATGGTCCGGCCGGTCGCACCGGTGAGGTGCGACCTCAAGCAATTGAGATCGCGGGCGTAGTTCAATGGTAGAACGGCAGCTTCCCAAGCTGCATACGAGGGTTCGATTCCCTTCGCCCGCTCCAGCCTTTAGGCAAATGTCGCGGGACAGTTCGTCGGCAAGGCAATGTATTTGACGACAGCAGGAGACGTGACGTGAGGTTGCTTGGAGCGCTGCTGCTTGCGCTGGGCGTGCTTTGGATGACGAGGCCGGCATCCGCGCAAATGTATGATCCGCGCTATCCCGTCTGCATGCATGTTTACGGTGAGTTGGTCGGCGAACGCATGGACTGCATCTTCACGTCGCTGGATCAGTGCCAGGCCAGCGCTGTGGGCATGCCGGCGACCTGTCTGGTGAACCCCTATTATGCGCCAAGGTCGGCGCGTCCTCATCGGCCTGAACGATGACCTTTCCGCTCGTATTGGCGAGCGTCATTTGAGATCAGTGCATGGCATGGTGGTACTACGCGCTCTTCGCGATCGTTCTGCTCGGATGTTGTGCATTGGTGGTTCGCGCCCGCCGCGGCAGCAATGAAAGAGAAGACGAGGAGCTGAACCGGCGGATTGACGAGCGCGTCGATCGGCTCGATCTCCCCCGGCGCAATCGCGACAGGGATTCCTGACCCAGGCGATCCGCAGACGGCCTTCGCTATTATCCCGGGATATTACGGCGATCTGTTCACGCAACGTGCGCGCCTAACGAACCGTACTCGACCTGTTCTTCTCACAACGCGCAGTTATGTTTCCGTAGTTCTCCGCGTTTGAGAACGAAGTTCCACCGGAACGATGTCGCGGGTTCCGGCATTGGTCGAACAGAGCCGACCGACCTCCGGCGAGAACGGTCGGTTCAAGCCCGCGCCGGGCCGTTCCCTCTCAACAGCCCCCCTAGAAAACGGTCGGCGCGGGTCCTGATCCCGGTCTGCCCGATGTGACGAGCGTGCGCGCCGGTCGAGTATCGCTGACGTTCGCGATGGATTTAGCGCCAGCCCAAAGCGGGCGCGATCTGGGTCAGGATCGTCTCGATCACATGCGTGTTGTAGGCGACGCCGAGCTGATTGGGGACGGTCAGAAGCAAGGTATCGGCCTCCTCGATCGCCTCATCGGTCTTGAGCTGCTCGATCAGCCTGTCCGGCTCGGCGGCGTAGCCGCGGCCGAAGATCGCGCGCGTCCTCTCGTCGATGAAGCCGACCTGGTCTTCCTCCTGCCCGTTGCCGAAATAGGCGCGGTCGCGATCGTCGACCAGCGCGAAGATGCTGCGGCTCACCGAGACCCGCGGCTCGCGCGTGTGCCCGGCTTCCTTCCAGGCGGCGCGATAGGCCCGGATCTGGGCGGCCTGCTGGATGTGGAAAGCCTCTCCGGTCTCGTCGTTCTTCAGTGTCGAGCTCTGCAGGTTCATCCCGTGCTTCGCCGCCCACACCGCGGTGGCGTTCGAGCCGGCGCCCCACCAGATGCGCTCGCGAAGGCCTTCCGAGAGCGGTTCGAGCCGCAGCGGGCCGGGAGGATTGGGAAACATCGGCCGTGGATTGGGCTGCGCAAATCCCTGGCCGCGCAGCATGTCGAGGAAGATCTCGGCATGACGCCGGCCCATGTCGGCGTCGCTTTCGCCCTCGCCCGGCTGATAGCCGAAATAGCGCCAGCCATCGATCACCTGCTCGGGCGAGCCGCGGCTGATGCCGAGTTGCAGGCGTCCCCTCGCGATCAGGTCGGCCGCGCCGGCGTCCTCGATCATGTAGAGCGGATTTTCGTAGCGCATGTCGATCACGGCGGTGCCGATTTCGATCCGGCTGGTCCTGGCGCCGACGGCCGCCAGCAGCGGGAACGGCGAGGCCAGCTGGCGCGCGAAGTGATGGACGCGAAAATATGCGCCGTCCGCGCCGAGCTCTTCGGCCGCGACCGCGAGGTCGATGGATTGCAGCAGCACATCCGCGGCCGAGCGGGCCTGCGACTGCGGGGAGGGCGTCCAGTGCCCGAACGAAAGGAATCCGATTTTCTTCATGCCGGCAATGTAGGGATGTCCGCGACCAATTGCGATCCGCGATGTGACCCGGGGAAGACCCAAAGTGTTTACCAGCCGGGAGATTTTTCTGCGGCAGATGTTGCGGGTTTTGCAGATCGTGCCGTTGCGCAAGTGCTGCATGCGCGCAGGTCTGGCCGCCTGCGCCGCGGCATGACTTGCGATCCCGGGGCGCGCCGCCTAGCTTTCCGCCACGATTTCTCCCGCCAACACCTTCCCGCAGGTCCCGATGTCGCAGCCGCTTCTGTTTCAGCCGATCACGCTTCGCGGCGTGACCTCCCGAAACCGCATCCTGATCTCGCCGATGTGCCAGTATTCGGCAACCGACGGCTTGGCCAATGACTGGCATCTCGTGCATCTCGGCAAGTTCGCCCAGGGCGGCGCCGGGCTCGTGATGGTCGAGGCCGCAGCGGTGACCGCGGAGGGCCGCATCACCCATGGCGATGTCGGCATCTGGAGCGACGAGCAGATCGCGCCGCTCGAGCGTATCGCCGCCTTCCTCAAGGACAATGGCGCAGTGCCCTCGATCCAGCTCGCGCATGCCGGCCGCAAGGCCAGCATGCAGCGTCCCTGGTACGGCAATGCCGCTCTCGACGAGGCCGACCGCGCCCGCGGCGATCTGCCGTGGCGGACGGTGGCGCCGAGCGCGATCCCGATGGAAGAAGGCTGGTTGATGCCGCACGCGCTCGACGTCGCCGAACTCGCCGCGCTGCGCGAGCAATGGCGGCGCGCCACCTTGCGCGCGGTGGAGGCCGGCTTCGAATTTGTCGAGGTGCATTGCGCGCATGGCTATCTGCTGCACGAATTCCTCTCGCCATTGTCGAACCGCCGCACCGATGCCTATGGCGGCGATCGCGCCGGGCGGATGCGTTATCCGCTCGAGATCATCGAGACCGTGCGCGCGGCCTGGCCGGCGGAGCGGCCGCTGTCGGTGCGGATTTCCTCTGTCGACGGTATCGACGGCGGCCTGACGCTCGAAGACCAGGTCGCGTTCGCCCGCGAAGCCAGGGCGCGCGGTGTCGATTTGATCGATTGCTCGTCGGGCGGCCTGCTCGGCTCGGCGACCGCGGCGCGGATTCCGCGCGGCTACGGCTTTCAGGTGCCCTATGCCGATGAGATCCGCCGCGCCGCCGACATTGCGACCATCGCGGTCGGCCTCATCCTGCATCCGCAGCAGGCCGAAGACGTCCTGGCCAAAGGCCATGCCGACCTGGTCGCGATCGGCCGCGAGGCGCTGTTCGATCCGAACTGGCCGCTGCATGCCGAGCTTGCGCTCGGCGGTGGAGGCGGCGAGGTGTTCGCGTCCTGGCCGAAGCAGTATGGTTGGTGGCTGGAGCGGCGCGAGCCCGGCCTGCGCAGGCTCGATGGCCCGCCGCTGCCGTTCCGCCAGAGCTGACAAGAAAATCCGACAGGAACCTGGGAGGTCGTTATCATGACGTCAGTCGCAAAGCGCCCCTATCGCGGCGTCTTCCCCGTGGCGCCGACCATCTTCGACGCCAGCGGCAATCTCGACCTCGAGGGGCAGCGGCGCTGCGTCGACTTCATGATCGACGCCGGCTCCCACGGCATCTGCATCCTCGCCAATTTCTCCGAGCAGTTCGTGCTGACCGACGCCGAGCGCGAGACCGTGATGCATGCGGTGCTCGAGCACGTCGCGGGCCGCATTCCCGTCATCGTCACCACGACGCATTTCTCCTCGGCGGTCTGCGCTGAGCGCAGCCGTCAGGCGGAGGCCGCCGGGGCCGCGATGGTGATGGTGATGCCGCCCTATCACGGCGCGACCTTCCGCGTCGGCGAGCCGGGCATCTATGAGTTTTATCGGATCGTGTCGGATGCCATCAACATCCCGATCATGATCCAGGACGCGCCGGTCGCGGGCACGCCGCTTTCGGTGGACTTCCTGGCACGGATGGCGAAGGAGCTCGCCAATATCAGGTACTTCAAGATCGAGGTGCCGATGGCGGCGAACAAGCTTCGCGGCCTGATCGAGAAGGGCGGCGCCGAGATCGAGGGGCCGTGGGACGGCGAGGAGGCGATCACGCTGATGGCCGATCTCGATGCCGGCGCCACCGGTGCGATGACCGGCGGCGGCTATCCCGACGGCATCCGCCAGATCATGGATCCGTTCCTTGCCGGCCGGCGCGACGAGGCGGTGCGGGCCTATGCGCGCTGGCTGCCGCTAATCAATTACGAGAACCGCCAATGCGGGCTGCAGGCCTGCAAGGTGCTGATGCGCGAAGGCGGCGTCATCAAGTCCGATGCGGTGCGCCACCCGCTGCAACCGCTGCATCCCGCGACCCGTGCGGGCCTGATCGAGATCGCGCGGTCGCTCGATCCGGTCGTGCTGCGCTGGGGACGCTAGAGCTCCTAGACCATGGTGAAATTAGGTTGGATCGACTTGGCCTCGGGTTCGGTGCACCTCTCCCTTGGGAGAGGTCGATTTGCGCAGCAAATCGGGTGAGGGGTCACGGTCTATCGAGAGAGCAAGAGCCCTCACCCGGCGCTACGCGCCGACCTCTCCCCAGCGGGGAGAGGTGAAACCGAGATCGCAGCAAGCCGATTTAACCGAAACTCATCCCGCTCTACGCGTCCCACGTCACCGGCAAATCCAGCAGGCCGCGGAACGCCCAGCCGCCGATCCGCGCCGGCTTGTGCTCGATCAGGCGCAAATTCTTCAGCCGGTTGAAGATCGCGGGCAGCGCGACGTCGGCGACCATGGCGCGCGAGGCCCAGGCGCCGGCGCAGAAATGCGGGCCGGCGCCGAACGCGATGCTCTTGCCGGCGTCGCGGCGCACGTCGAACGCGTCGGGCTTGTCGAAGTGTTTCTCGTCGCGGTTCGCCGAGCCGAACATCAGGAACACGCGCTCATTGGTCTCGAATGCGACGTCCCTGATCGTCCAGGGCTTTGCGATCCGCCGCGGCGACATCCCGATCGGCGAGATCCAGCGCGCATATTCCTCGAACACCTGCAGCCACGGGATCGTGCCGCTCGTCGCCAGCGCAAGCTGGTCGGGATGGGTCAGCAGCGCCCATACCGTGCCGGCGATCGCATCGCGCGGCTCGTTCTGGCCGCCCGAGATCGCAAGCTTGATGTTGGCGCGCACGCTCTCCATCGGCATGTCGGTCTGCAGCATCACGCCGAGCAGGCTGAGGTCGGGCGTCTTGCGCAGCCCAGGGACCATGTCGTCGATCGCGGCATCGATCCCGGAGGTCGCCGCATTGCAGCGCGCCTCGATCGCGGGATCGCCGACATAATTGGCGATGCCGTCGATCATGCCCTGCGACCACGCGTTCATGTCCTGGAAGCGCATATTGGTGAGGCCGGTGATCGACTTCAGGCACTCGGCCGAGAACGGCAGCGCGAAGGCCTGCACGAAATCGACCACGCCGTCCGGCTTCAGTTCGTCGAGGATGCGCGTCGCGTGCGCTGCGAACTGCGCGGTCCAGTGCGATCTGACGGTTTTTGGCGAGATCGCCGGAAAGATCGCCTTGCGCTCGTTCATGTGCGCATCGCCGTCCTTGCGCATCATGTTGTGGCCCATCAGTTTGTTCATCAACCCTTCCGGTTGATGCGACGAGAACACGTCGATCTGCTTCTCCGAGATGAAGATGTCGTCGCGGCTGCACAGCAGAGTGCTGCCGAGCTGCGGCACGAAGGCGATCGGCGCCTCCTTGCGCATGCGCGCCAGCGCCGGGTAGGGGTCCTGCCAGAAGGCGGGGACGTCGATGTCGAAATGGGGCGCGGTGCTCACGACGTGATCTCTGTTTGGCCTCAGGTTTTCGAGCCGAGCATAGGCCGGGCGGCGCGGCCCGTCTGTCCCCACCGCTGGGGACAGCGGGGGCGGGGTAGGGCAATCGCATATGACGCTTCGGCGGCTACGGAGGTAATTTGGCCTCGTGGTTCGAGACGCGCCGCAAGCGGCGCTCCTCACCATGAGGGTCTATTGTTGTGCCGCAAAACAAGACCCGTCATCCTGAGGAGCGCGCCGAAGGCGAGCGTCTCGAAGGATGGCCGCGAGGACGCTGCCCGACAGATCCTTTTATAGGAGATCGCTCTGGGGGGCCGCCGTTCAAGGTCCCGTCAGTTCAGGCTGCACGCGGACGCCATCAGGCGCAGCGCGATCGCGAACAGCTCGTTCTGCGAGGAGATGCCGAGCTTGTCATAAGCACGCTTGCGATAGGTGAGGGCGGAATGCAGCCCGATGCCGAGCTCGGCGGCGATCGCTTCCGAGCTGAGACCGGAGAGGATGCGCAGGCAGACTTCCTTCTCACGCCCGGTCAGCCTGGCGAGCGGCTCAGCCGTTGCAAACAGGATCTTCAACCGCTCGATCGGATCAACATCCGCTGCCGGGTCGCGCTGGAAATGCCGCGCCACGGCCGCCGTCAACGCCGGCGCGACCGCGGCCAGGCGCGCGATCTCCTCGCGGCTGAAGCGGCCTTGCGCGGTGATCTGGTAGAAGTTGACATAGAAGCAGGTGTCGCCGGTCCAGATCGCGGAGGCGAACTTGTCGACAATGTCGGAGTCGTCGAAGAAGATCTTGCGGTAGCCGTCGCTGTACATGCGGCGGGCGAAGGTCGGCAGCACGATCGGTGCGGCCTGCGCCCGTCCCTCGAACACCGCATCGCGGTTCGGGTCGGCCTGATGGAAATGTTCGGAATAGGCGATCCCGAGGTCGCGCCCGGTCGGGATGTTGCCGACATCGAGCAGGCACGCGGCGGTCCGCGGGCCGGTGAACGAGAACACCATGCAATGACCGACACCGGCGACGCGGCGGAGCGCGCCGATCAGGGCCTCTGGAAAGCTGTCGCGGCCGATCGCCAGCAGCGCCGGCGTGATGTCGCTGACGACAGAAGTCTTGAAGGCGTAATCTGCCTTCATGGCGTCCTCCCTGTGTTTCGGGAAGACTAGAGCCTTTTCCGTTCCGATGGAATCGGAACGGGGCTCTGGATTCTTTGTTTTGACGCGTTTTCTTGACGCGAACCGGTATCCACTTCGCTCGAAAACGCTCCGGCAGCGACATCGCCGGCGTGGAAGCGGCGCCTCAGGCGCCCGGCACCTGGTCGAGGAAGCCGGTGATGCTCCTGATCCGGCCGTCCTTCAGCATGGCGAAGTCGGTGCCCTTGATCGGGCTGTCGACGCCGTCAGGGCCAAGGCCCCAGGAGAATCGGACATGGTCGCCGAAGCCGTTCGGCTCTCCGATCAGCTTGAAGCGGAAGTCCGGAAACTTCTGCTGCACGCCGGCGATCAGCGCGTCGACGCCCTCATGGCCGTCGCCGCTCATCAGCGGATCGATATAGCGTGCATCGGCGGTCCAGTTCTCGCTCAGCATCTCGCGACGCCGGCTTGGCGTCCGCTCGTTCCAGAGATCGATATAGCGGCGGGCGATGGTGGCATGGTCGGTCATGGTGCTCTCCTTCGATAGTGCCGGACTGTGCGGCGGTCCGGACTATCGAAGGTTCGCGTGCGCCGATCGATTACCTCGCAGGTCATCGCGCAGGCTATGGTGCGATCGTCAGCACCGCCTTCATGTTGGGATGGTAGCGGCAGTAATAGTCGACCGTGCCGGCCTTGGTCAGAACCGACTTGACCGTCTTCTTCGGCGCGATCGTCACGTCGAAGTCGCCGTTCTTCGCGGTGGCGGTGTGGGCGAACACGTCCTTGTTGACCCATTCGATGGTGTCGCCAACCTTGGCCGACTCCTCGGCCGGCGAGATCACCAGATTTTCCATCACGATCTGGATGGTGGCCGCATGCGCCGGGACGGCCATCGCGCCGAGCGCGAGCAAGGCCAGCGTTGCGAGACAGCGTCCTGACAACATCACGCGCCTCCTTACTTCAAGCTGGCCGCGACGTGTTCGGCATGCTGCTGGTGGCCCTGGAAGATCTTCAGGCCGGTCTGCAGCAGGCTCTTCAGCTCGGGATTGCTGGCCGAGGGAATCAGCTGCGTCTCCAGCGCGGTGTTGACGGCCTTGTGGTAGGCGACCTCGTTGTCGATATAGGCCTTGTCATAGGCGGCGCCCTTCAGCTTGCCGAGCTCGGCGAGCTTGTCGGCCGCCTGCTTCGACAGCGTCTTGCTGGTGTCGTTGTCCTCCGGCGTCACTTTCAGCTTCTTGACGAGGTCGAGCGCCTGCTTGTTCACCGCCTCGTGGTCGCGCGCCATGTCCTTGGCGAACGCCTTGACCTCCTTGTTGGAGGCCTTCTCTTCCGCCTGCTTGGCGGCATTGATGTCGATCACACCTGCCGTATAGGCGATGTGTGCGATCTGCGGATCGGTCGGCTTTGCGCCCTGCGCCAGCGCAGCGCAGTTGAGAAGGCTGAGCGCGGCGACCGCGATACTCAATCGAACGAACATGGTTTGAAACTCCTGTTGAGCCGGGCGTAGCGCGCGGCGCGTCGTTGCTTGCACAGGAGTTGGATGGCGCGGACGAGCAGAGGTTCCCGAAAAATTTCAGGCCGTGGCGCGGAGCCGTTTCAGAACCGCCTCGGTCAATCGCTCGCAGCGTTTGCCCGCGAAGGGAAAGGCCTCCATGACGACGGGACCGATCTTCCGCTCGACATTGTCGCGTAGCATGGTGCGGGCGCGGTGCAGGCGGGTCTTCACGGTTTCCGGCTTGAGGCCGAGGATCTCAGCGGTCTCCTCGACATTCATGCCCTCGATCACGCGGGTGATGAAGACGAGGCGGAACGCCTCCGGCAGCTCATCGATCGCGTGCTCGACGACGTGCTGGATCTCACGCTGGGCCATGGATTTTTCCGGATCGTCTGTTGACGACAGGGGGAACTGGATGATCTGGGCTTCAGGAGCGCCTTTCGGCAGATCGGACCATTCGACGCTGCTGTGCCTGCGGCGCAGGCGGCCGAGCGCCTCGTTCATTGCGATCCGCGACAGCCATGTCGAAAGGCTGGAGTCGCCGCGGAACTGGTCGAGATGGGTAAAGGCGCGCACATAGGCGTCCTGAACCACGTCCTCGGCCTCGTGGTCGTTGCGCAGGATGCCGCGCGCCAGCCGGAACAGCCGGCGATTATTCGCCTGCATGATGGCGCGGATTGCGGCTTCGTCGCGGGCAAGCGCGCGTTGCACGAGCTCGGCATCGCCCGAGCTGGTCGGCGGCAGGGACGTTACATGGGCCTGGCGCATGGCGGGGTCGCCCTCACTGTTGGCGGAATAATACCATTGGATGCCAAATGGCCGTACAGGTTCCCGGGAAAATGGTGATCGGCCAAAAAGACCCCTACGGCCTGATATAGGCCTCCGGATCGCCGCGCGCATGCGCCTCCATCGCGTCGAGGAAGCAGCGCACCTTCGCCGGGACAAATTGCCGCGCCGGCAACAGCGCGTGCACGTTGAGCGGCTCGCAGCCATGATCGGGCAGCAATCGCCGCAACTGGCCGGCCGCGACCGCGGCGCGGGTGTAGCTGGCGGTGACCCGCAGCACGCCATGGCCGGCGAGCGCTGCCTGCAGGCGGACATGGGCATTCGAACTGGTCAGGCGCGCGCGATCGACCGCAAGATGCTCGACCGCGCCGCCGGGAGCGGTGATCGCCCATGGCGGATCGCTGGGGCCGGTCAACAGCGGCAGCTTTCTCAGATCATCCAGGGTGCGTGGCTCGCCGAGCTTGTCGAGCAGCGCGGGTGCTGCGAACAGGCCGCGCTCGAGCGTGAAGACGCGGCGGATCACGATGCCGGCCGACGGCAGCGGCGCCTCCAGCATCGCAAACACGATGTCGTAGTTCTCGGCGATCGGGTTGACGATGTCATGCTCGACATCGATCCGGATCGCGAGCTCGGGGTAGCGGCCCATCACCGCGCAGGCGACCGGCCCCGCATGATGCGCGCCGAATTCATAAGGCGCCTTGATGCGCAGCGTGCCCGCGACCGCGCTCGACATCGCCAGCGCCTCGCTGTGGGTGTCGTGCAGCGCGGCGAACAGCGGGCGTACCTTGCGATAGATGGTCTCGCCGGAATCGGTCAGCCGCAGGTGGCGGGTGGTGCGCTCGATCAGCCGCAGTCCGAGATTGGCCTCGAGACGCTGCACCGCAGCACTGAGGCTCGATTTGGGATGGCCAAGCACGCGCGCGGCGGCCGTGAAGCCGCCATGCTCGACAACCTCGCAAAACAGCTCCCAGTCGCGCCACTCCATGGCCGATTGTCCATCCACCGGTACAGTGTGTCCAGCCAAATCGGATTATCCCGATGACCGCAATCACCTAACCTCGTCGCAACCAAATCTTGATCGGGAGGGTGAGATGGCTGACGACGGAATTTTCCTGCGCAACACCTGGTATGTGGCGGCGTGGAATCACGAACTGATCGACGGCAAGATGGTCGCGCGCACCATCCTCGAGCGGCCGATCGTGCTCTATCGCGGGTCGAGCGGGAAAGTCGTCGCGCTCGACGACCGCTGCTGCCATCGCGCCGCGCCGCTTTCGATGGGGCGCATCGAGGGTGACGACATCAGGTGCATGTACCACGGCATGAAGTTCGCGGCTGACGGCAAATGCATCCAGATTCCCGGCCAGGACACGATCCCCGCCAAGCTCGGCGTGCGCAGCTATCCCGTGGTCGAGCGCTACAATTTGATCTTCATCTGGACCGGCGATCCGGAGAAGGCCGATCCGAAACTGATCCTCGACTATCCGCCGCTCGAGGATCCCAAATGGCGCGGCCTGCCGGGCTACATGCACTACAAAGCCAACTGGCTCCTGATCGTCGACAATCTCAGCGACTTCGCGCATCTTGCATTCGTGCACACCAACACGCTCGGCGGTTCCGAGGAGTACGCCTACAAGACCAAGCCGGTCGCGATCGAGAAGCTGGACGACGGCTTCCGTGTCGAGCGCTGGCACATGGCCGCCGAGCCGCCGCCCTACCACAAGAAGGTGATCCCGAACAAAACCGACAAGATCGATCGTCGCAATATCGGCCGCATGATCGTGCCCGGCATCTTCACGCTCGACACGACGTTTGCGCCGGCGGGGCAGGGTGTCGAGAAGGGCGTCCAGGTTCCGGGCACGCGGTCCTATCGCAACGCGCAGTTCATGACGCCGGAGACGCGCTCGACCACGCACTTCTTCTGGAATTACCTGCACGATTTCGACATCGACAACCCGAACATCGCGCTGTCGCTGCGGCACAGCCTCGAGGAAGGGTTCAACGAGGACAAGGATATCATCGAGGCGCAGCAGCGCGTGTTCGACGCCGATCCGGACTATCAGCTGCTCGCGATCGGCGCCGATGCCCCGCTGACCTATTTCCGCTGGCTGTTCGCCCGCAAGCTCGAGGCGGAGAAGGGCACGGCGCGCGCCGCCTAGAGCATGATCCGGAAAAGCGTGAAGCGGTTTTCCCAAAAGATCATGCTCAAACAAGGAGCTAAAGCGCGATGATGATTCAACCCAATCTCATCGCGCTTTAGTCCGCTGAAACGACGACTTTTGCTGCTTGGCAGCAAGCCGCGCCGGGGTCGCGAGATCGTGACATCCCGGCGTGGCTGCCGCTCCAGCCCGTTTGGCGTAAACTGTTCCGACCTGAATTTGTCGGCTCTTGATCAGCGTGAAGGTGACCCGCGTTGGCCAGACCATCCCGGTAGCGATCAATCGGTGAATGAGCTTGCCCGAAAAGACGGATCCATCGGATCGAAGTGCGAGCACCAGCTGGGCGCAGGACGCCTGGCTATGGCCGTTTGAAGCCGCGCGATTGGCGCTGGACATCTACTCGCAGTGGTACCCCAATCGTGCGCCCGAGCCGACAGATTCGCCGGGCGAAGTGGCGGCGCTGCCCTGGACGACAGCTCATTCGGTGGCGCTTCAGCTGCCGTCGATGTGCGTGCTGGATTTCTCAAGAGCGGCCGAAGGCCTGCCGTTGCTGGTCTGCGCGCCCTATGCGCTGCATCGCGCGCAGATTGCGGATCTTGCCCCCGGCCACAGCCTGATGGAGGCGTTGCAGAAGGCTGGCGTTGCGCGTCTCTATCTCACGGATTGGCGCTCGGCGGCATCGGAGATGCGATATTTCTCGATCGACACCTTTCTGTCCGATCTCAACGTGGCCGTCGACACGATCGGGCCGCCGGTCGACCTTGCAGGTCTCTGTCAGGGCGGCTGGCTGTCCTTGCTCTATGCGGCGCGCTTTCCCGGCAAGGTGCGGCGGCTTGTGCTTGCCGGCAGCCCGGTCGACGTTTCGGTGCCGTCAGAGCTTTCCAGGATGGTCGCCTCGCTGCCGCAGCAAGGCTTCGAGGCGCTGGTGCGTCAGGGGGATGGGATTGTCAGTGGCAAGCAGATGCTGAAGGTCTGGAGTATCCCGTTCAGTATGCTTGATGTGGAAGCGGCGCTGCAGCGACGGCTCGACCGCAAGTCGGAGGATGCACGGGCGCTGCTCGACCGTTTCACGCACTGGGACAGCGATCCCCTCGATCTGCCGGGTACCTACTACCTTGAAGTGACCGACTGGATCTTTCGCCAGAACCGGATTGCGGCCGGACACTTCGTCGCGCTTGGCCGCAAAATCGATCTTGCTGCGGTGAAGCTGCCGGTCTTCCTGCTCGCTGCGGAGAACGACATCGTCGTTCCGCCCGATCAGGCGTTTGCGACGATGCGGCTGCTGGGCACGCGGCCCGCGTGGCTGCAACGAGAGACCGAGCCGTGCAGTCACCTCGGCCTGTTCATGGGCCGCGGGGCTTTGGCCGGTTCGTGGCGTCGGATTGCCCGCTGGCTTCAGTCTGATCTCGGCGAGACCGCGAGCGAGCGATCGCGGATCAGCGCGTGAGGTGTGATGTGAAATGCCCCGAACTGCGATTTTGCAATCCGGGGCATCCGACATCTATCGCGACTTGCGGCGCGCTTACTTGTCGCGCTTACTTGGCCGCGACGACCATGATCTCGACATTGTACTGCGGCGCCGCCAGCTTGGCCTCGACGGTGGCGCGGGCCGGGGTGTTACCCTCCGAGACCCAGCCGTCCCACACCGCGTTCATCTCCGGGAACGTCTTCATGTCGGTGATGTAGATCGTCGCGCTGAGCAGCTTCGACTTGTCGGTGCCGGCCTTGGCGAGGTGGCCGTCGATGATCGACAGGATGTCCTTGGTCTGGTCGGTGACGCTGCCGCCCGCGGCCTTGCCGGCGACGACGCCGGCGAGATAGACGGTGTTGCCGTGCACGACGGCCTGGCTCATGCGCGGGCCGGTTTCGAAACGCTGAATGCTCATTTGGGTCTCCACTGAATGGCGGGCATGTCTATAGCGTTTTCAAGCGAAGTGGCTACCGGTTCGCGTGAAGAAAACGCGTCAAAACAAGAGATCGACAGTTTTGGTTCTGATTTGATCAGAACCAGACCTCTAGCGCGTCAGGGCGACCGCCGCCACTGCGCATTTTGCAGCGCGCACCTCATGGAAATCGCGGTCCAAAGCGTGATGAGATTAGGTCCAGCTGGAACGGCGCCGAAGGTTTACCTCGCCCCGCCGGGGAGAGGTAAACCGAAATCGCGGCAAGCAGATTTAACCAAAACACATCCTGCTTTAGGGCGTGGACTCCATTAGCGCGCAACCAAATTCGGATTGATGCGAATTTGACGAACGCCTGTCGAGGAACCTTGCTGCCGGATCTGCGTTCGGAGATTGCTGGCGGGCTCGAACATCAAACCCATGGGGGAGACCATGGGACTGTCCTGGCAACAAGGTCCACTCTCAACGGGAGCAATCGGCCGGTTCCTCGTGCCCGAACCGCTGCCCAAGAGATTGTTCTACGCCGAGCGGTTGCGCCGGCGTATGCGCGTTCGCTTCGGGGGGACCTGGATCGCCGATAGCGAGAACGTCCTCCTGTTCTTCGAACCGGGCCGCTATCCGGTCGCCTATTTTCCGGAGACCGACATTTCCCCGCGCGTCCTTGAACGCACCGAGCATACCACCCAACACGCCGATCTCGGGCTCACGTCTTGGTACAGCGTCCGGGCCGACGAGCAGCACGTCGCACCGCGAGGGGCATGGCAGCACACCAGCCTTCCTCCCCATGCGAGCGAACTGCAGGCACACGTTGCGTTCGCTTGGCGGGCTATGGACGCTTTCTACGAAGAAGACGAGCGAATCGTGGGCCATGCCGCTGACCCCTACCACCGCATCGATATCCGCCGCGCTTCCCGTAACCTCGTGGTCCGCCATGGTGACCGGATCATCGCCGATACCAAGCGGCCGCTCGTCCTCTACGAGTCCGGCTTCGCGCCGCGCTGGTACGTTCCACGCGCCGACATCGATGAGTCCGCCCTCACTCCCGTGAAACTCCAGACCTTCTGCCCATACAAGGGGCTCTGCAGCTACTACTCCATCGATGAGGCACGTCTGGCGGCATGGTGGTATCCTGACGCCTATCCCGAGGTTCGCCGCATCTCCAACCTAGTGTCGTTCGAACCGGATATCGTCTCGGTCCATCTCGATGGCACCCAGCTCCATCTCGAGCCGGGCCAGGCGGTGGTTGCGCATGGCCCAGATCGCAACATCGACGTTTCCGAGGTGGTCCATGAGCCAGATGGCGGCGGCTAGGAAGCACCTTCGGTCGCTATCAAAGTGGAGCGGGACATGGCGCGACTGCTGTCGGTGAACGTCGGACTGCCGCGTGATATCGAATGGAAGGGCCGCACTGTACATACCGGGATCTGGAAAAATCCCGTGCGTGGCCGTTGTCGGGTCGGCCGGTTGAATCTGGATGGAGACGGTCAAGGCGACCTGAGCGGCCACGGGGGTGAGCAGCGAGCCGTCTTCGTCTACCAGATCGAATCGTATCGCTACTGGCAGGAACAGCTGAAGAGGAACGACCTCGTCCATGGACAGTTCGGCGAGAACTTCACGATTGAGGGATTACCCGACGATGCCGTTGGCATCGGCGACCGTTATCAGATCGGCGGCGCAGTGTTCGAGGTCACTCAGCCCCGCGTGACCTGCTATCGGGTCGGCATCCGGATGAACGAGCCGCGGATGCCGGCATTGCTGACATTCAGCGGCCGTCCGGGGTTCTACTTCCGCGTCCTGCAGGAAGGCGAAGTATGCGCCGGCGACGAAATCATGAAGGTGGGAGAAGCGAATGAGCGAATGACGGTCGCAGAGATCAACGCGCTTCTCTATTCGCCCAATCATCCACGCGATCGATTGGAGCGCGCCTTGCGGATCGAGACGCTTTCACGCGGATGGCGCGTGTCGTTTGAGGCGTTACTGCAGAATCAGACGACTGGCGCGGGAAGCGGCAACGCAGGGCTCGCGCCGGCAGCGGCTGCGCATCCGGTTGCACCAGGATTTCAGCCGCTCGCGGTGGCAGCGATAGATCAGGAGTCCGCGGACGTCCTCTCCCTGTCGATGCGGCATCCGGACGGTCAGCCGCTGCGACAGGCTCTGCCTGGTCAGTACGTGGTCTTGCGTCTTCGACGGATCGGCGGCGGCCCGCCACTCTTTCGCAGCTACTCGCTCTCGGGTCCCCTCTCGACGGAGCGCTACCGGATCAGCGTGAAGGTCGAGCCGGATGGGGCGGCCGGAACCTACCTGCGGGAGCATGTCCGCATCGGCGATGTTCTCGACGTCAGCTCGCCGCGGGGAAGCTTCATTCTGCAGTCGGGAGTGCGGCCCGTAGTGTTGCTCAGCGCCGGAATCGGGGCGACGCCTGTGCTGGCGATGCTGTACGCGCTGGCGGCGGGCGGCTCGACACGGCAGGTCTTGTGGCTGCACACGGCTCGCGACCGGCAGCACCATCCATTCGCCGCCGAAGTCCGCCGACTCATGCCCGCACTCACCCGCGGCCGCAGCTATGTCTGTTACAGCCGGCCAGGCTCGCGCGACAAAATGGGCGAGGATTTCGACGCTACCGGTCACCTGTCGCGATCGGTCTTCGACAAGGTCGGCATCCCGCGAGAGGCGGATGTCTACCTCTGCGGGCCGACTCGCTTCATGGCAGACATGAAAGAGGCGCTCGCAGCCTTGGACGTGGCGCCGGAGCGGATGCATGTCGAAATCTTCAACGGCAGCGAGTCGATGACTCCTGGTGTCGTCGGCCCAGCGACGCGAACTCCACATCTGCCCAGGGACGACGCCAACACCGGTCCGCTGGTATCGTTCGCCCGAAGTGGCATCGCCGTACACTGGAAGGCGTCAGCCTACCAGAGCATTTTGGAGCTGGCCGAGGCGTGCGACGTCCCGGTCCGTTGGTCGTGCCGGACCGGTGTCTGTCACAACTGTGAGAGTGGTTTGGTTTCGGGCGAGGTCGCCTATGGACCCCAGCCACTCGAGAAGCCCGCCGACGGCAACCTTCTCGTTTGCTGCTCACAACCGATTCGTGACGTCGTGATCGACTTATGAATCCTGGCCGGATTTCGGTTTCCGACCGAGGGACCGCCACGGTTACTTGGAAGAGGAACCCGCCGCAAGTGGAAGATCAGGGCGGCGAACATCAGACCAAAGAGGAGTCGCGGCGCGATGAACACAACCAGCAAAGCAGTCGTGAAGCTCTCAATTGAGGTGATCACGTTGCCGGTGAGCGATGTCGAGCGAGCGCTGCGGTTCTATGTCGACCAGGTCGGCTTCACGCTTGATGTCGACTATTCGCCGAATGACGCGTTCCGCGTCGTGCAGCTCACTCCGCCGGGCTCGAGCTGCTCGATACAGATCCGTCGCGGAGTCACCGACGCGCCCGTCGGATCAGTACGCAATGTCTATCTCGTCGTGACCGACCTTGAAACTATGCGGAGCGGCCTGCTCGAACGTGGGGTCAATGTCAGTGAGGCCCGGCACAAAACACCCATCGATGCCTGGGACGGAGGTTTCGCAACCGGGCTCGACCCCACGCGCAGGGATTACGCCAGCTTCGCCGATTTCTTGGACCCGGATGGCAACAGCTGGGTGCTACAGGAACGAGGTTACCGCAATCTGTGACGTGTTGTGGACGCTTCGCGACGTTGGCCATGCGCGGCGTCGTAGAAGCATCCAGGAGGAGGTCGGGACGGATACCTTTTCTAGGTTCTTCATTCTCGGCCCCTGTCGATGACCTCTAGAGGGAAAGGAGTTCCCATGCGCGCAGTCAGCTACAGGAAAGTAGATGTCGATGGCATAGGAGTATTCTACCGCGAAGCTGGGCCGAAGGACGCGCCGACGATCCTGCTGTTGCACGGCTTTCCCACTGCCGGCCACATGTTTCGCGATCTCATCCCGCTCCTTGCGGATCAGTTTCGCCTCGTCGCTCCCGACCTGCCCGGGTTTGGCCAGTCCGACATGCCGCCGCGGAGCGCCTTCGTTTACACATTCGAGAATATCGCGAACGTAATCGATCGCTTCGCCGAGGCGATTGGTCTCCATCGCTTCGCGATTTACGTCTTCGACTATGGTGCCCCCGTCGGCTTTCGCCTCGCCGTTCGGCATCCGGATCGCATCACCGCAATCATCTCACAGAATGGCAACGCGTATGAGGAAGGGTTGAGCGAGGGCTGGAGTCCCGTTCGGAACTATTGGCAAGAGCCGTCTCCGTCCAACCGAGAAGTGCTCCGCAGCTTCCTGGCACCAGAGACGACGCGCTGGCAGTATACGCACGGTGCGCCAGACGTGACCGCGATTTCTCCGGACGGCTATTCGCTCGACAACTTCTATTTGGCCCGCACAGGCGCCGACGAAATTCAGTTGGATCTCTTGGGCGACTACAAGAGCAACGTCGCGCTGTATCCGACTTTCCAAAACTATTTCCGGGCTCACCAGCCACGTTTCCTGGCCGTCTGGGGAAAGAACGATCCCTTTTTCCTGCCACGCGGTGCCGAGGCGTTCAGGCGCGATATTCCCGGCGCCATGATCCATTTCTTCGAAACGGGCCACTTTGCGCTTGAGACCCATGTGAGGGAGATCGCGACAAAGATCCGCGAATTCTTAGCACTTTGAATCTGCAACGACATTGTTCCGGGTTTCCATCGGAACATGTTGGACGATGCGAAGGCGCTGCAGCGTCGTCTACCAAATGACGCCCTCAGGTCGTTATGCGTGGCGCCGATAAGACACTATAGCCCGAATCAAAGTCGCGGCAGAACGACCTGGAATAGCTGCTTCTGCTCGGTGTGCTGCTTCTGAGCCTAAGTCGGTTCTGGCCTCAGATAGACGATGAGACAGCAGATGCAGATTCCAAGGCCGACAAGTGGGTACCTCAGCGCCGCGACTGCTGCCACACCGAAGAGGCACAACGTCGTCAGCGACCGCACCCGCATGATCCTGCGCACCTTTGGTGGGATGTCCCCGTGTGGCGTCCGATCGATGAGCTCCCAGATCAGCGCGATATAGGTCGCGTTGACCAGAAAGAAGACCGCCGCGTAGAAAGCCACCGGCTGTGGCGCGAGCTCGCTCACCGCCATCCAGGCCGTGGAGAGCGGAAGCAGCGACATCGAAAACAGATGCGCAAAATTAAACCACAAGAGGCTCGGCGTAGCCTCACTGGCGTAGCGCATCAGGTGGTGGTGATTGACCCAGACGATCGCGATGAAGACGTAACTCACCGCATAGCTCAGCCAGGTCGGCCAGAGAGCCAGCAACGCTTCGAAAGTGGGCCTCTCGGGCGGTCTCAATTCCAACACCAGCACCGTGATGAGCACGGCGAACACACCGTCGGAGAACGTGCTCAGTCGCTCCGGTGTCGCTCTTTGCAGCACGGTCCGCCCTCCTATCGCGCGAAGCTAGGTGAGGTTTGCAGAGCAAGCTGTTTGCGTCAATTGGCCAGCGGCCGCGCACAGGGCCACAGGTCGCCCACCGAATCCAGCACGTCAGCGGCCGGTCTAGGTGGTCCGTGATTTTACAACAGTCTGCGGCAAAGAGGCCAGGAACAACACGGCGCAGACACAAAGCAAGACGATATCCTTGAATAGAAACTCGCCAGTCAGATTCCAGGCCATTGGGTCGGTCGACAGGCTCCATTTGACGACCCCCGGCGTCGTGAAGAATCGAACTCGAGGCCGTGCGACATGGCGATCCGCAGGAAAACCAGTCGAGCGACTTTCGCTGGGCCTAACAAGAACGCAGCTACGAATGATTTTCGGCTATTGACAGTGATCGTGCAAACACCAGCCAGGCTGGGTTGACCGCTTCTGGCCCATCGCGTCATTTTTCGATGCGGAATTTGATCGCTACCGGGGCATAGTGGACTCTTGCGAGCCGTCAGCCCGGCCGAATTATGGGTGCACGGACCTAGGTTACTGTCTTCAGCGCGTTCGCCCAGCGCGCGAACAGCGCCACTCGCTCGGCCGGCCAGGCGCCGTCGCAGGGCATGGTCCCGGCCTCGAGCCGTGCCAGGATTTGCTGACCGTGTCTGGCGACATCCTCCTCCTTCCAGAGATCGAAGGCGAACAGCATCGAACTGCGATCCATCGGTCGGAACAGCGGCCGGATGTGCTGTTCGAACTGCACGGCCTCGTCGGGACCAGGGAGTGCCACGCTGATCTCGTTCGCGGCCTGCGCATCGCTCGCGGTTGCGGACGGCCGTGCGGCCGGCGTTGCGTTGCAGACCCACCACCATCGCGGCACCGGCATGTTCCGCGGCGGTGTTGCGCCGACACCGGAATTCTCGACCGCGATCCGCGAGCCCCATTCGATATAGGCGACGAAGGCGGCGCGGAATTCCGGATCGGTCGGCAAGCCGGCATCGTCGGCGCTCTGCACCATGTAGGTCGCCCACAGCGCGCGCTGCTCCGGCCGGATCTCCTTGCCGATGTGCTGCGATACCATCCGCCGATAGCCGCCATAGCGTTCGGTGTAGAAGCGCGGGCCGCCGAACACCTCGCTGAGCCACGCCGCCACCCGCTCGGGATGGTCCGGCGACATCTCGGCGAACAGCGGCCCGAGCAGCGGATCTTCCGGCACGTAACGGCTGTAGAAGATGCGCGTCATGTCGAGCAGCGCCGGATAGCCGCCGGCCCATTCGAACAGCGTCGGCTCGCGCATCGGATCGGGAACGGGATCGCGAAACGCAACGCTCCAATGCATGCCGCTGCAAAACGGCTTGTTCAGCGATGCGCCGCAGCGGCACAGGCTGACGTGCTCTTGCGACGCGCCCGCGTTCTGTGTGATCGGCGCGCCATCCTCATCGACCAGTTCGACATCGCCGGTGACGCGATAGGGCCCGTCTTTCGACACTTCGATCTGCGGCGGCCTGCTGACGTCGGACAGGTTGGCGCTCCGCTCGGGGCCAATGCCGATGCCAAGAGCTCCCGATGGGCACCTGCGCACCGCGTTGATGAGATCGTCCAAGCGCGCGCCGCTCGGCGCAATGAACGGCTCTTCGTCGAGACGAAACACGGAGGCGAGCCGGTCGGTGCAGAAGCCGGAATGCGCGCAGGTGCCGCGATTGTCGAACACGAACGCCTGCTGCCCGGCATAGACCTCGAGCCTGTCCGCTACGCGCCGCGGATCCCTGGCGTCGGTGAAACCGCGCGCGACGTGGCTGTCGTCGCAGAATGGCCTGGTCTGCGACTGTCCGCAGCGGCAGAGCCGCATTGGGGCCTCCGTTGCGATCGGCACGCCGAGATGATCGACGATCGGAATGTCAGGGTCGGGTTCGTAGGGCCCGTTGCGTCTGACGATGATGCGCTTGCGCGGCTGTTGCTTGTCGCTTGGACACTGGGCGGAATTGTCGTCTGTCATGCCTTGCAATGATCCCTGAACTCGCCCAACCCGTGCCAAGCGTGCTTAGATGGATCGATGGCGGCTCTCAACGAACCAGATGGAAAGTGCCGCGGGAGAGTTGCAATGATCCGCAAGACCAAGCGCAAATATGGTTGCCCGGTCGAGTTCTCGATCGACCAGCTCAGCGGCAAATGGAAGACGGTGATCCTGAGCCGGCTCAAGGTCCGGCCGATGCGCTACGGCGAATTGCGCCACGACATCCCGCAGCTCAGCGACAAGGTGTTGACCGAACGCCTGCGCGATCTCTGCAATTCAGGCTTCGTCAGGCAGGAGCGTGGCGGCGGCTCCTCGCGCTATTGCCTGACCAAGCGCGGCGAGATGCTGAAGCCGATGCTGCAGGCACTCTACGATTGGGGCGAGGCCAACGCCGATACGTTCGGCGTCCGCTTCCTCGGCGCGGAGGCGGACTAGAGCAAGATGCGCAATTTCGGAATATTAGAAGAATGCGTCTGAGTTGCCCGACGTGTCAAGTTGCTTGGTCGAACGCCGGCCACCGCCGGCACCTTTGCATGGGGTTGTTTTCGATATTTTGCCGGCGCCCCCGGCGACGGTCGCATAAGCACCAGTCCAGAGAGCGGATTTCCGGCGGAACCTTAATCAAGGAAAGCCCGTTGTCGCGGGACGTTGGGGGTAATCAACACAAGGAATAGTCATGCGCATCCGCATCTCTACGGCGTCCGTCATCGTTGCGGCGCTCTCGCTCGGAACACCTGCTTGGGCGCAGGTGCAGGGAACGCAACCGAAGGCGATGCCGCAGGCTCAATCTGATCAGCCCACCGCCATCCGGAGCATCCAGGTCGTGGACATCAAGGAACTCAAGCCCGACGCCCGGTCAAAGGTCGAGGCAGTCGTCGCAAAGGCAAGCGAAGACGACCTGCGGAACCTTCGCGGTTCCATCGACGCGTCTGAAGAAGCAGTGTCCGCGCTGAAGGCGAAGGGCCTCAGCTCGGCACAAGTTGTCGCGGTCAATCTCACCAACGGCATCCTGACGCTTTTCACCAAGACGGCCTGAACAAATTCGGACTCAGCAAATCGAGGCCCGCCGGTTCTGGCCGGCGGGCCTCGACGACCGCATCAGGGAAAGGCGCGCCCTAGTTCACCGCCTTCGCTGCCGCGCGCCCTGCGTTGCGGCCCGAGAACAGGCAGCCGCCGAGGAACGTGCCTTCCAGCGAGCGATAGCCGTGCACGCCGCCGCCGCCGAAGCCGGCGGCTTCGCCGGCCGCGTAGAGGCCGCGGATGATCTGGTGATCGTTGCCGAATACACGCGAATCGAGATCGGTCTCGAACCCGCCGAGCGTCTTGCGGGTGAGGATGTTGAGCTTCACCGCGATCAGCGGGCCGTGCTCGGGATCGAGGATGCGGTGCGGCTTCGCGGTGCGGATCAGCCTGTCGCCGATATAGCGCCGCGCATTGTGCAGGTTCATCACCTGCGCATCCTTGACATAGGGGTTGGTGATCTCGCGGTCGCGCGCCTCGATCTGCGCCTTGATGGCGTCGAGCTGCAACAGATCGTTGCCCGCGAGCTTGTTCATGGCACTGATGAGATCGGCGAGATTGTCGCGCACGATGAAGTCGGCGCCGTGCTGCTTGAACGCCTCCACCGGCGCCGGCGCGCCCTTGTTGGTGGCGCGCTTGATCGTCATGCGCCAGCTCTTGCCGGTGAGGTCGGGGTTCTGCTCGGAGCCGGACAGCGCGAACTCCTTCTTGATGATGCTCTGGGTCAGGATGAACCACGAGTAATCGTAGCCGGTGCCCATGATGTAGTGCAGTTGCCCGAGCGTGTCGGAGCCCGGGAACAGCGGCGCCGGCAGCCGTTTGCCTGACGCGTCGAACCACAGCGACGACGGTCCCGGCAGGATCCGGATGCCGTGACGCGGCCAGATCGGGTTCCAGTTCCGGATGCCCTCGACATAGTGCCACATGCGGTCGCGGTTGATCAGCCGCCCGCCCCGCAGCCTCGGTGATGCCGATCATGCGGCCGTCGACATGTTCGGGCACGCCGGAGATCATGAATTTGGGCGGCTCGCCGAGCCGCTTCGGCCAATTCTGCCGCACCAGATCATGATTGCCCCCGATGCCGCCGGACGCGACGATCACGGCCTGCGCGCGGAAGGAGAAATCGCCGACGACGTTGCGCGAGGAACTCTTGCCGCGCTCGACCGAGGTCGGTTCCAGGATCACGCCGCTGACGCCGTCGACCGCACCGTTGGTGACGCTGAGCGCATCGACGCGGTGACGGAACTTGAATATCAGCCGTCCGCTCTTCGCGGCCTCGCGCGCGCGGCGCTCGAACGGCTCGACGATGCCGGGTCCGGTGCCCCAGGTGACGTGGAAGCGCGGCACCGAATTGCCATGGCCCATCGCGTCGTAACCGCCGCGCTCGGCCCAGCCGACCACCGGGAAGATGCGATGGCCCATGGCGCGCAGCCAGTCGCGTTTCTCGCCCGCCGCGAATGCGACATAGGCTTCAGCCCATTTGCGCGGCCAGTAATCCTCCTCGCGATCGAAACCGGCGGTGCCCATCCAGTCCTGCAGCGCGAGGTCGACCGAATCCTTGATGCCGAGCCGACGCTGCTCCGGCGAATCGACCAGGAACAGGCCGCCAAACGACCAGAAGGCCTGGCCGCCGATGCTCTGTTCCCCTTCCTGGTCGAGCACGATGACGCGCTTGCCTGCTTCGGCAATCTCGGTTGCGGCGACGAGACCGGCAAGCCCCGCGCCAACCACGATCACATCTGCATCCTCAGCCATGTTTGAGTCCCCCGCTCCCATCGGGATTCAAGACCGCCTCATTGCGTGCGGTCAACGCCAAATGGACCTTGCCTGTGGCGGCGGAGCACCAAGCACGCGCGCCACGCTGTTCCAGTTTGGGACCTTTCCCCAGTCCCACTGCAGCGTGCGCGCAACACCCAATTTGAATTTGTTTTGACCGGCTTCGCTCGTCTGGACAAAAATACGCGCGCGCAACACGCTCACGATTGTCTTGCATCACAGACCAAACAGATTCGGTTTCGACTGGGGCTGGCCAAAATGAAGTTGATGACGGGGTTGCTCGCTGCGGTTCTCCTGCTGGCGGGAATGGGGACGTCTCAAGCTGTAGTCAGGATCGCCGACGATCGCGGCGGCAAGATCGGCGTCTATGTCGACAGGTATCAGGACCTGCGGACTTCGGGCGAGACGGTCATCATCGACGGGCTGTGCGCCTCGGCCTGCACCATCGTGCTCGGCAAGGTTCCTCACGACCGGATTTGTGTGACCTCGCACGCCAGCCTCGGCTTCCACGCAGCCTGGGACTACGGCGACAACGGCCGCCCGGTCCCCAATCCCGAAGCCACCCATATGCTGTACCTGATGTATCCGCCGGCGGTACGCAGATGGATTTCGGAGCGTGGTGGCCTGACCCGGCGCATGATCTTCCTGCGCGGCAAGCAACTGCAGGCGCTGTACAAGCCGTGCTACCTCAACGCCCAGGCCTCGGCGCCGAAGCCCGCGCACTAGGCTCCGGCTGCTTCTCTGTTTGCCCCTCGTCGGCCATTGGCCTGGTCATACGCCGGGGGATGGACCAGCAGGCATCGGAATCGCTCGCCATCATTTGACGGCCTGCGACCGCCATTGCGCTTGCTGCCTGCCGGAACCGGGCTTATCTCAGCCTCATGGTTCAGCCGATCTCCACCCGATCCGAGCTCGTAACGGCTCCGCAGGGCCGGGTAGCGTCTGCGATCCTGTGGGGTGCGGCCGCTATCGGCGGATTGGCCCTGCTTGCCGCCGCCGCGCTCTGGTTCCACTACGGGACCGCGGTGTTTTTCGAAATGATCACGGCCGGCATCTCTGCCTGCTTCTGACAAGGACGCTCTCGCATCATGCCCCGGACCACGCGCCCATTGGTGATCTTCGCTGCCTTCGCGGGCAGTCTGGCGGTCGGCTTGTTCCTCATGCTGTGGGCGATCGGCGGCTTGCGCACCGTTGCCGCGCCGGCCGCGATCGGCGGGTCGTTCCAGCTCACCGACCAGTCCGGCCAGACCGTCACCGACAAGAATCTCCAGGGCAAGCCGACCCTGATTTTCTTCGGCTTCACCCATTGCCCGGACATCTGCCCGACCTCGCTGTTCGAGATCTCGGAGGTCCTGAAGGCGATGGGCAAGGACGCCGATCGCGTGAATGCCTATTTCGTCTCGGTCGATCCGGAACGCGACACCGCCACCGCGATGAAGGATTACCTGTCGAGCTTCGATCCGCACCTCAAGGGCCTGACCGGCGATCCCGCCGCGATCGCCAAGGTGCTGTCGAGCTATCGTGTCTACGCCAAGAAAGTGCCGCTGAAGGATGGCGACTACACGATGGACCACACCGCGCTGATCTATCTGATGGACCGCGACGGTCATTTCGTCGCGCCGTTCAATCTGAAACGGACGCCGGAAGAGGCGGCGACCGATCTCAAACGGTATCTCTGATCGCCCTTTCCGGTTCAGAATTAACCCAATCGGCGCTCGCTTCAGGCGCTGATTCGGCTATAAGCCGTTCAATTTCCTGAAATTGCCGGTTATGCCAGACCTGTCCGCCCAGCTCTTTGCCGTCCGCTCGCGCCAGCTTCGCCCGGCCGCGGGGATGCTGGCGGCCATCCTGCTGGCTATGGCAGGGCCCGCGATTGGGCAGACGCCGCCGGTACAGGCGCCGGCGGCCAAGACCGCCCCTGCACCGGCTCCGCCCACGAGACCGGCCCCTGCACAAACGGCGCCTGCAACGCCCCCGGCAGCGACTGTTCCGTCGGCTCCGGCCATGCCGCCCAAGGCCACCGAGGCCGCGCCGCAGGCGGTGCCGGGTTTCTGGGACCCGCGGCGCCGGCCGGACCGCCCGGACCTGTCGCGCCTCACCGTGATCCGCTTCCTGACCGAGACCGACTATCCGCCGTTCAATTTCACCGGTCCCGACGGCAATCCGGCCGGTTTCAACGTCGACCTCGCGCGCTCGCTCTGCGACGAGATCAAGGTCACCTGCACCATCCAGATGCGCCGCTTCGAGACCCTGATCGATGCCCTGGCGACCAACCGCGGCGATGCCATCATCGCGTCGATGGCGGTGACGCCGCAGCTGCGCGCCAAGGTCGATTTCACCGATCCCTATTACCGCGCGCCGGCACGCTTCGTGTCGCGCCGTGACAACGCGATGCCGGAAATCCGCCCGGAATATCTCGAGGGCAAGAAAGTCGGCGTCATCGCCGGTACCTCGCACGAGGCCTACCTCAAGGCGATGTTCACCGACGCCGAGATCCATTCCTATCCGGATAACGACGCGCTGCGCGCGGCGCTGCGCCGCGGCGAGGTCGACTTCATCTTTGGCGATGCGATCTCGCTCGCGTTCTGGATCAACGGCACCGATTCCGCCGAATGCTGCGCGTTTGCCGGCGGTCCCTTTGTCGAGAGCCGCTATTTCGGCGAGGGCGTCGGCATCGCCGTCCGCAAGGGTAACGATCTGCTCCGGCAGTCGCTGAACTGGGCGCTGTTCCGGATCTGGGAAAAAGGCCGCTTCACCGACCTGTGGCTGCGCTATTTCTCGGTCAGCCCGTTCTGAGTTCGTCATTCCGGGATGGTCCGTAGGACCAGACCGCAGGGGTGCAATTGCACCCCGGGGAATCTCGAGATTCCGGGTTCGATGGTGCGCATCGCCCCGGAATGACGACAAACTTCCCGTCGTTTTGCATTTTGCCGCGAAAGCGTTAGTTTTCGCGGCCTTTTTGGAGAGAACCTGAGGAATGTCCGTGATTGATCCTTCTGCCAGCCCGAGCGACCTGCGGGCGCTCGCCGAACAATCCAACGCCTGGCCGTTCGAGCAGGCGAAAGCGATTGTGGCGCGGCTGAAGAAAAATCCCAAGGACGAGGTGCTGTTCGAGACCGGCTATGGCCCGTCGGGCCTGCCGCATATCGGCACTTTCGGCGAGGTGGCGCGCACCACGATGGTGCGCCACGCCTTCCGCGTGCTCAGCGAGGACAAGATCAAGACCCGCCTGCTCGCCTTCTCCGACGACATGGACGGCCTGCGCAAGGTGCCGGACAACGTGCCGAACAAGGAGCTGCTGGAGCAGTATCTCGGCAAGCCGCTGACCAAGGTGCCCGATCCGTTTGGCACCCATCCGAGCTTCGGCCAGCACAACAATGCGCGGTTGCGCGCCTTCCTCGACCAGTTCGGCTTCGACTACGAATTCGCGAGCTCGACCGAGTACTACACCTCCGGCCGCTTCGATGCCGCGCTGCTGCGCATGCTGGAGCGGATCGAGAAGGTGATGGCGATCATGCTGCCGTCGCTGCGCGAGGAGCGCGCGGCAAGCTACTCGCCGTTCCTGCCGATCTGTCCGCGCACGGGCCTCGTGCTCTACGTGCCGGTGACGGCGCACGACGCCAAGGCCGGCACGATCTCCTACGAAGATCCCGATACCAAGGAGAGCGTCACGGTTCCTGTCACCGGCGGCCGCTGCAAGCTGCAATGGAAGCCGGACTGGGCGATGCGCTGGTACGCCCTCGGCGTCGACTATGAAATGGCCGGCAAGGACCTGATCGACTCGGTGAAGCTCTCGGGCAAGATCTGCTCGGCGCTCGGCGGCACGCCGCCGGAAGGTTTCAACTACGAACTGTTCCTCGACGAGAAGGGCCAGAAGATCTCGAAGTCGAAGGGCAACGGCCTGACCATCGACGAGTGGCTGCGCTACGCCTCGCCGGAGTCGCTATCGCTGTTCATGTATCGCGAGCCCAAGGCGGCGAAGCGGCTCTATTTCGACGTCATTCCGCGCAATGTCGACGACTACCAGCAATTCCTCGACGGCTTCACGCGGCAGGAAGCGCGGCAGCAGCTGCAAAATCCGGTCTGGCACATCCATTCCGGCAAGCCGCCGCAGGCCGATATGCCGGTCACCTTCCAGCTGCTGCTGACGCTGGTGTCGTCGTCGAACGCGGAGAATGCCGAGACGTTGTGGGGCTTCATCGGCCGCTACCGGCCGGGCGTGACGCCGCAGACCCATCCGAAGCTAGACGCGATGGTCGGCTACGCCATCAACTACTATCGCGACTTCGTGGCGCCGACCAAGCAGTTCCGCGAGCCGACCGACGGAGAGCGCGCCGCGCTGCAGGATCTGCGCGATGCGCTCGCCAACATGCCGGCGAACGCGAGCGCGGAAGACATCCAGAACGTGGTCTATGAGATCGGCCGTCGCGAGCCGTTCCTCGACATGGTCAAGAAGGGCAAGGACGGCCGTCCCGGCGTCTCGCTCGACTGGTTCAACATGCTCTACCAGGTGCTGCTCGGGCAGGAGAAGGGCCCGCGCTTCGGCTCCTTCGTCGCGGTCTACGGCGTGCAGAACGCGGTCAACATGATCGACGGTGCGCTGGCGCGGTCATCGTAGGGATCGCGCCGCTCATCGCGGCTCGGCCTGCGCCGCGTCGCGCAGGCCGTCGCTGGTAGCGCGCAACAGAGTCAGCAGCAGGCCGTTGAGCGGCGTCGGCACGCCGTGCCGTTCGCCGGCCGCGACGATCGCGCCGGTGAGAGCGTCGGCTTCGAACGGGCGTCCCGCGACACGATCGAAATACATCGAGGTGCCGGCGTCGGGCGGATAGGTCAACAACGTCGCCAGCATCAGCTCGGCCTCGTCGGGCGCGAGCTGCGCGCCGTCGGCGCGGCCGACATTCGCGGCCTCCACGAGGATGGCGCGGCACAGCGCCTTGACGTCCGCGCGGCGGAACACCGCCTGCCGCTGCAAGGTGAGCGCGGTGATCGGATTGGCGACCGCATTGAGCAGAAGCTTGCGCCACGCCAGCGTGGTGAAGTCGGCGGAGCGCCGCACGCGCATCGCCGTGCCATCCAGCAGCGTTTCGAACGCGCGACCGTTCGCGTCATCGGCAACCGCGAATTCGTGCTCGCCGGCACGACGGAAGCGGACGCGATCCGGCGCCAGCCGCTCGCCGTTGTAATAGACGATGGTCGGAACGACCGTGGCGGCGCCGACCAATGACGCCAGCCGCTCCGCGTGGCCGATGCCGTTCTGCAGCACCGCGACACGCGTCCGCGGCCCGCACAGCCTCTGCAGCCAGGGCGCGCTCGATTCCGTGTCCTGCGCCTTGGTTGACAACAACACCCAGTCGACCGGCGTAGCCTCTGCCGGATCGGTGAGGGCGCGCAGCGGCACCTCCACCGTGCCTTCCGCCCGCTCGACCGTGAGGCGATCGAGCGGCCGCCGGACACAGGCGATCACGTCATGGTTGTCGACCGCCCGCAGCAGGCCGGTGATGATGCCGCCGATGCTGCCGAGGCCGACGATGGCGATGGTTTTGCGGTCGGATGGTCCTGTCATGGTTCTGGGCTTTGCGGAGTGTGTTGCGTTGGGTTGGAATGTCAGGCCGCTCGTGTGGCTTTCCGCCGCAGCCAACGAAGCCGCCGATCCGCGGTCTTCGCAGCGCATCATCACACAATGACGCCAAGCCCGCAAAATTCGGATAGCAGGCCATCGGCAATTTCACCGGAGCCCGGCGCCGGATTGCGCTACAGTCGCATCCATAAAATCAGCACGGCCTCCGCCGAGAGGCCGGCACAGATGGGAGCATGCGCATGCAGTTCAGGGTTTCGCCGACATCGTTGCAGGACAGTTCGAGCGCCGAGGAATGGCAGGCGCGGGTCGATCTCGCGGCGGCGCATCGGCTCGCCTATATCCACGGCTTTTCGGAAGGTATTTTCAACCATCTCACCTTGGTGGTGCCCGGCCGCACCGACCGCTACTACCAGATCCCGTTCGGCATGCACTGGTCGGAGGTGACAGCATCGTCCTTCATGGAGGTCGGCATCGACGATGCCGAGGTGAAGCGCGGCGAGGGTGAGGTCGAGCGCTCCTGCTATTGCATCCATGCGCCGATCCACAAGGCGCTGCCGCAGGCCAAGGCGGTGTTCCACACCCACATGCCCTATGCGAGCGCGCTGACGCGGCTCGAGGATCCGCGCATCAAGGAGATCGGGCAGACCGAGGTCGGTCTGTCGGAAGCGATCGCCTATGACGATCTCTACACCGGCCCCGCGCTCGATCCCGAGGAAGGCGCACGGCTCGCCAGGGTGATCGGCAACAAGACCATCCTGTTCATGGCCAATCATGGCATCTCGACCGTCGGCGAGACGGTCGCCGATGCCTATGACCGGCTCTATTACATCGAGCGCGCCGCGCAGGTGCAGATCTACGCGATGTGGACGCAGCAGCCGCTCAAGCAATTGCCGCAGCATGTGGTGGAGAAGACCAAGCGTGATTTCCGCGACGACCATCTCTACAACGGCCCGTCCCCGGCGCAGCGGCATTTCGATGCGCTGAAGCGGATGCTGGATCGCAAGGAGCCGGACTACGCGACGTAATTCGCGTCAAACTCCACTGTCGTCCCGGCGAAAGCAGGGACCCATAACCACAGGCTCGAGTTGTGGAAGCGCGCTGCGGCCCAAGCGTGGAGCAGCAACAATCATCGGTGGTTATGGGTCCCGGCTTTCGCCGGGACGACACCGGTTTTGTGGCTACTAATTCAGCCAGCTACTGGCTCGCCCACACCACGCGTGCGATCCACGCGACTTCCTCGGCATCGAGCATGCGGTCGGGGTGCTCCGGATTGAGCGATCCGAGTTCCAGCATCTTGGCGGTGCGGCGTCTCAATTCCTTCACCATCACCTCGCCGCCGGTCGTGCGCACCACCACGCGGTCGCCGCGGCGGATCGCGGTCGCGGGTGACACCACGATGATGTCACCTTCGCGATAGGCGGGCTTCATCGAGTCGCCCTCGATCTCCAGCGCATAGGCGTGTTCGTCTGATGTCGCCGGTAGCGCGACTTCGTCCCAGCCCTTGCCGGCGGGAAAGCCGCTGTCGTCGAAATAGCCGCCGGCCCCGGCCTGCGCGAAGCCGATCAGCGGCACCGACTGTCCGCCGCGCGCGCCATCGCCGAGCAACTGCACGAAGGTCTCCATGCTGGCATTGCTCGTCGCCAGCGCCTTGGAGAGCGATTCGGTCGAGGGCCAGCGCTCGCGCCCGTCGCCGGTCACGCGCTTCGACTTGTTGAAGGTGGTGGGGTCGAGTCCGGACTGCTTGGCAAGGCCGGACGGCGACAGCCCGGCGCGTTCGGCGAGCCGGTCGAGCGCGGCCCAGACCTGCGCGTGGGTCAGCGGTCGGGTGGCTTTGGGCTGTTTGGCCATCGAGGGTATCCCGGATGGTAGGAATTATTGCCTGAAACTTGGCGTTTTCGCAAATCTGCCGGCCGATGTGTCCTGGCACCGCTTGAGTTGCGCCGCCGCCGCCGATACGGTCCCTCGCTCGCCAGATGGCGTCTGGGGCATTTCCCCTCAAATCCGGATAAAACCCCAAGAGACTCAAGGACAAAAGGGAAGGCCGGCCCGTGCCGATGATCTACAAAATCACCCCCGCTTCGGCCTGGCGCGAGGCCGAGCGGCAGGGCGTGTACCAGGGCAGTGCCGACGACAAACGCGACGGCTTCATCCATTTTTCCACCGCCTCCCAGGTGGCCGAGACCGCGCGCAAGCACTACCACGGGCAAACCGGCCTGTTCCTGGTCGCGGTCGATGCCGATGCGCTGGGCGATGCCCTGCGCTGGGAGCGGTCGCGCAATGGCGAGCTGTTCCCGCATCTCTATGGCGAACTCGACCTCGGCGCGGTCACCGAGATCCTCGACTTGCGCGCGCGCTCCGACGGTGGCCACGACGTTCCGGAGCTCAAGCCGTGATCCGTGCCTTCGACGCCTTTTCGCTGCCGCTGCTGCGCTGGTTCGATCCCGAGGATGCCCATCGCATGGCGATCCAGGGCCTGAAGCTGCTGCCGCCGATCCGGCAGCGGCCGGATGACCCCAAGCTCGCGGTGCGCGCCTTCGGACTCAACTTTCCAAACCCGATCGGCATGGCGGCCGGTTTCGACAAGAGCGCCGAGGTGCCCGACGCGCTGCTGCGGCTCGGCTTCGGCTTTGTCGAGATCGGCTCGGTCACGCCGAAGCCGCAAGGCGGCAATCCGCGGCCGCGGCTGTTTCGCCTGGAGCGCGACGAGGCCGTCATCAACCGCATGGGCTTCAACAATGACGGCGCGGAGGCCGTGCTGCGGCGGCTCGCCGCGCGCGCCAGCGCCGGCGGCATTGTCGGGGTCAATGTCGGAGCCAACAAGGATTCGCCCGACCGCGCCGCCGATTATGTGAAGCTGATCGAGACGTTTGCGCCGGTCGCGAGCTATTTCACCGTCAACGTCTCCTCGCCGAACACGCCCGGCCTGCGCAATTTGCAGCAATCGGCCGCGCTCGACGATCTGCTGGCGCGGGTCATCGACACCCGCGAGCGCGTGCGCAAGAACGCCGGCGACTCGCCGGTCCTGCTCAAGATCGCGCCCGACCTCAGCCTTGCCGAACTCGACGACGTCGTGCACATCGCCCGCTCGCGGCGTGTCGACGGCATGATCGTCGCCAACACCACGCTGGCGCGGCCCTCGACCTTGCGCGAGGAGAATCGCGCCAAGGAGCAGGGCGGCCTGTCGGGCCGTCCGCTGTTCCGGCTGTCGACGCGCATGGTGGCCGAGACCTATGTCCGCGTCGAAGGCGCGTTTCCGCTGATCGGCGTCGGCGGCATCGATAGCGGTGGCGCCGCGCTGACCAAGATCCGCGCCGGGGCCAGCCTGATCCAGCTCTATTCCTCGCTGGTCTACAAGGGCATCGGTCTCGTCGACGACATCAAGCGCGATCTGTCCTCGACCCTGCTGCGCACCGGCCGCGACTCGCTGTCGGAAATCGTCGGCGCCGATGCGGCGACGATTACAGCCGAGGACTGGCCGGTGAGGTAGCTTCCAAGTTACCTCGCCCCGCTTGCGGGGAGAGGTCGGATCGCATCGCAGATGCGATCCGGGTGAGGGGGAGCTTCCGCGTAATCAGCTCCCACCTCCTCTATGGAGGCAGCCCCTCACCCCAACCCTCTCCCCGCAAGAGCGGGGCGAGGGAGCAGAGCGTCGCTTCGTTCATTTGAACGTCTTCCTGAGCAGCGCCGGATAGCGCAGGCCCTGCAGGCCGCCGCGTGCGACGTAGAAGCCGAGCAGCGCGATCCATAGGCCGGTGTTGCCGAACGAGCTGAGCGCCCACCAGGTGGCGAGGAAGATCGCGAGCGAGGCCAGCATCAGATTGCGCATCTCGCGCGCCCAGGTGGCGCCGACATAGATGCCGTCGAAGCCGAATGCGAATACGCCGGGCAGGGGTGCCAGGATCACGAACGGCAGGAACGCGCGTGCATAGCGGCGCACGTCGTCGCTGGTCGTCATCAGATTGATCAGCGCCGGTCCGAACAGTGCGAACAGCACCGATACGACCAGCGCAAAGCCGATGCCCCACAGCAGCACCAGCCGGGTCGAATCGGAAAAGCCACGCGCGTCGCGCGCGCCGAACGCGCGGCCGCACAGCTGCTGGGCGGCATTGGCGAGACCGTCGAGGAAGAAGGCGCTGACTAGCAGGAAATTGTTCAGCACCGAATTCGCCGCCAGCGTCACGTCGCCTTCGCGCGCGCCCTTGGCGGTGAAGAACAGGAACACGACGATCAGCGCCGCGGTGCGGACCATGATGTCGCGATTGACCGCCAGCATGCGCATCAGCTTGGCGCGGTCGAACAGCGTCGCCGCGGGCACCGCGAAGCCGCCTTGCGAGATCCGCCACGCCACGACGATGCCGACGGCGAAACCGGCGGTCTCGGCGAGCACGGCGGCGATCGCGGCACCGGCAATGCCGGCGCCGTAGACCTGCACCAGCAGCACGGTCGCGGCCATGTTGATCAAATTGATCACGATCTGCAGCGCCAGCGCCAGATTGGCGCGGGCCTGGCCGACCAGCCAGCCGAGGATGACGTAATTGGCGAGCGCCAGCGGCGCTGACCAGATCCGGATCATGAAATAGGCTTTGGCCGCGCGCGTGACGCCTTCGCTGCCGCCCATCAGCTGGAATGTGATTGCGGCGAGCGGCACCTGCAGCGCGATCAGCGCCGCGCCGATCAGGCCGGCGACGATGAAGCCGCGCACCAGGATCGCGGCATATTCCTTGATCTCGCCGGCGCCCTGCGCCTGCGCGGTGAAGGCCAGCGTGCTCATGCGCAGGAAGGCGAACAGCCAGAACAGGCAGTCGAAGATCACCGAGGCCATCGCCACCCCGCCGAGCAGCGCGGCGTCGTCGAGTCGACCGATCGCGGTGGTCGAGACAATGCCGATCAGCGGCGTGGTCAGGTTGGCGACCATCGCGGGGCCGGCGATGGCGAACACCTGGCGCGTCGTGATCTTCGGGTGGATGGGTGCGTGCATGGCTACAATTGCAGGGAATATGCGTTTCTATCGCGACATCCGTCGCGCGGCCATGCCGGAATTGTTCTCAGAGCAATGCGATGGCGGAGGGGCAGCGGGCAAGGCATTGCATGCTCAGAGCACCACGACCATGCCGTCGCTCGCCGCCGTGTAGGGCAGGTCGTCGATGCGGCCGAGCATGTCGTCGCTCATATGGGTCAGCACCACGCGCTTGGCGTTGATGGCGGGCAAACGCGCTTCCAATGTCTTCAGGCTGAGATGGTTCTTGACCATTTTGTCGTACATGTAGGCTTCGGCGATGAAGAGGTCGGCGTCCTGCGCCGCCGGGATCAGCGCGTCGGTCCATTCGGTGTCGGCGCTGTAGCTGATGATGCGGCCTTCCGCCCCGACGCGATAGGCGAGGAACGGCCCGCCGGACTCGCCATGCACGACAGGGTAGGGCGTCACGATCACCTCGCCGAAGCTGCGCGTTTCGCGCGGCGCGAGCGTGACGACGGACAGATCGAAGCGTTGCCTGGTTTTGGAGGAATGCTCGAACATCACCTCCATCACCGCTGGCAGCTTCGTTTCGATGCCTTGCGGCCCGGCGATCACCAGCGGCCGGGTGCGGCGGGAGAACTGCGCGTCGAGCAGGAAGAACGGCAGGCCGGCAAAATGATCGCCGTGGAAATGCGTGATCAGGATCAGGTCGATTGCGTCACGGTCGATCTCGAGCCGCTTCATCGCCGGCAGCGACGAGGCGCCGCAATCGATCAGGAAATTGCTGCGCGCGCCGCTGACGTGGAAACAGGTGTTGAAGCGGCCGCCGGAGCCGAATGCATCGCCGCAGCCGACAAATCGCAATTGCATCGGCTGTGCACTCTCCCTGGGATCAGCGGCCGCGCGGCGCGCCGAACAGCCGCGACAGCAGCCAGATCGGGATCACGATCACGGCGCCGAGCAGGAAGTAGCGCCACGCCCAGTTGATCGCGTCGAAGCCGAAATCCCAGAGGCTCTGGAACAGCCGGCGGATGCTGTAGAGGATGTTCCACGGGTCGAGGCCGATCGCGGCAAGCACGACGCCGACCAGGATCGAGAGCAGGATCAGCCGGAATGCCACCGACAGCGGCGATCCGCCGAGAAAGCGGTACAGGCCGTCACTCCGGCCGGCCGGCAAGTCCCGGATGTCGTTTGGCATTGCTGTCTCCAATAGCGTTTTCGCGCGAAGTGGGCACCGGTTCGCGTGAAGAGAACGCGTCAAATCAAAACCTAGACCTCGATTCTGATCCCATCAGAACCGAGGTCTAACGGAATCGCCCGCATTATAGGTCACGGCGGAGCACATGGGAAACCCGTGGGCCGTGATCAATGGCTGCCATGCGCGCTTGGGATTTAACTTCCTGTCATGGAGATTAACATCCGTTCAAGCGTCTCCAGCCGGTCGGCTTCGCGCGGCGGCTTGTCCCAGCGCAGGCGGCTGATCCGGGGGAAGCGCATCGCGACGCCGGACTTGTGACGCGGCGAGCGCTGCAAGCCCTCGAAGGCGACCTCCAGCACCAGCCCCTGATCCGGCTCGTGCACGACATGGCGTACCGGGCCGAACTTCTCGGTGGTGTTGCGGCGGACGAAGCGGTCGATCTGCAACAGCTCCTCGTCGGTGAAGCCGAAATAGGCCTTGCCGACCGGCACCAGCTCGTCGCCGGCTTCGCCATGGGTCCAGACCCCAAACGTGTAGTCGGAGTAATAGGACGAGCGCTTGCCGTGGCCGCGCTGGGCATACATCAGCACGGCGTCGATGATGTGCGGATCGCGCTTCCACTTCCACCACGGTCCTTTCGGCCGTCCGGGCAGATAGGGCGCGTCGCGCCGCTTCAGCATCACGCCTTCGACCGCGTCGGCATCGTCGCCGGCACCGGCGCTCTTGGGATCGGCACGCGCCGCGGCCAGCTGGTCCCAGCTCGCGAACGGGACGGTCGGCGACAGATCGATGCGCGGATCGTTCAGCTTGGCGACGAAGGCTTCGAGATGCGCGCGGCGTTCGGTGAAGGGCAGCTCGCGCAGATCGTTCTCGTCGTCGCCAAGCAGGTCGTAGGCGCGCAGGTGGATCGGAAATTCCTTGATCAGCTTCGCCGAAACGACTTTGCGGTTCAGCCGCTGCTGCAGCACGTTGAAGGTCTGCACGCGGCCGTCGCGCAGCACCAGCAACTCGCCGTCGATCGCGCCGGGCAGACGCAGCGACGGCACGAGATCCGGAAAGCTGCCGGTGATATCCTCGCCGGTGCGCGAATAGAGCCGCGCCTGGACGTGGCCGCGCGCATCGCGGCCGGACACCGCCTGCACCCGGATGCCGTCCCATTTCCATTCCGCGCTGAAGTCGGCGGCGTCGAGATTGGCGAAATCGCTATCCTCGATCGCATGCGCCAGCATCACCGGGCGGAACGGCGCAGGGTCGCGGTTGACCGGTTTGTCGCCGCGGCCCTCGAGCCAGGCGAACAGGTCGAGATAGGGCGGCGACAGGCCCGGCCACATCAGCTCGATCTCGTGCGCGTCTTTGTCGCCGAGCGCCGCCGCCGCGGTCTTCGCCAGCCGCGCCGAGATCCCGATCCGCATCGCGCCGGTGACGAGCTTCAACAGCGCCCAGCGCCCGGTCTCGTCGAGCTCGTCCAGCCAGCGCGCCAGCTGTGCCGGCAGCTCGGCCTTGCCGAGCGTGCGCAACGTGGTGACGACGTCGGCCAGCGTCGGAGGAGGCGGGTTGTTATGGGTGCGGAGAATCTCACTGCTATCGCGCCCGCGGTACCCCTCTCCCCAACCCTCCCCCGCAAGGGGGGAGGGAGCCTGCCCACCGATGCGTCCCTCACTGACGTCAATTCCTTCAACATCGCCGTGAGGTGAGCAGGACGGTTGGGCTCCCTCCCCCCTTGCGGGGGAGGGGTGGGGAGAGGGGTGGCCCAGCAAAGACTCGGCGCAATTTGCTCCAGCCTTCGGCCACATCAGCGCGACCGTCTCCGAAAGATCGCCGACGTAATCATAGGAGTAGCCGAACAGCACCGGGTCGGCGCGTTCGGTGATCAGGTCGCGGATCAGGCCCGGCTTGGCGTGCTTGAACGACAGCGCGCCGGTCAGCGCCGCCAGCGCGTAGCCGCGGTCGGGGTCCTCGGTCTCGCGGAAATAGGCGACCAGCAGCTTGATCTTGTTGTTGCGGCCGGGCTCGTAGGCGAGGCGGTCGAGCAGCTCGGCAAAGCGGTTCATGGCTTCTTGGTCTCGCCGACGGGCTGGGCCTCGCCGGTCAGTGCGGCCGTCTCGCCTTCGTCCTCGTCGCCATAGCCGACCAGATCGAGCGGCCGCGCGGCAAGGCCCTTGGTCTTGCACCAATGCACCAGCGCGTCTTCCTGGCCGTGGGTGACCCAGATCTCGCTTGCACCAGTGGCGGCGATCGTCGCCGTCAGGCCATCCCAATCGGCATGATCTGATATCACCAGCGGCAGCTCGACGCCGCCTTGCCGGGCCCGCGCGCGCACGCGCATCCAGCCCGAGGCGAATGCGGTGACTGGATCGGGAAAGCGGCGCGTCCAGACATCGGATGTCGCGCTTGGCGGCGCCAGCGTAATGGTGCCGGCAAGCTCGGCTTTCTTCATGCCGCGCGCGGGCCGGAGCTCGCCGAGCGGAATGCCGCGCTCCTGATAGTAATAGGTGATCTTCTCCATCGCGCCATGCAAATAGATGGGTGCGTCGTAGCCGGCCTCGCGCAGCAGCGCGATCACGCGCTGCGCCTTGCCGAGCGAGTAGGCGCCGACCAGATGCGCGCGCTCCGGAAACAATTTGACCGACGCCAGCAGCTTGTTCACTTCGCCGGCGGCATCGCCATGGCGGAACACCGGCAATCCAAACGTCGCCTCAGATATGAAGACATCGCAGGGCACGAGCTCGAACGGCGCGCAGGTCGGGTCGCGCGCATCCTTGTAGTCGCCGGAGGCGACGATGCGGGTGTCCTTGCAGGTGACCGATATCTGGGCGGAGCCCAGCACATGGCCGGCGGGATGAAACGTCACCGTGACGTCGCCGAGCCTGATCTCCTCGCCATACGCGATCGCCTGCACAGCGCCGGCGAAGTTCTCGCCATAGCGCAGCCGCATCATGTCGAGCGTTTCCTGGGTCGCGAGCACAGCGCCATGGCCCGCCCGCGCATGGTCGGAATGGCCATGGGTGATCAGCGCCCGCTCGACCGGCCTGACAGGATCGATGTGGAAGCCGCCGGGCTTGCAGCAAAGCCCGGCCGGGACGGGCATCAGGATGTCTTGCGGGCGCATCGTCCCTATATAGGCGCTCGATCCGCGATGTTTAGCCGGATCCGCGGGCTTGACCCGTGCATCCATCTCCGGAAAAAGTCCGTGCTTTGATGGATGGCCGGACCCGGCCGAGATTGGTTCCTTAAAGCGAATGGCCCGCCGCCTGTTTCTGTCCTCCGGCGACCTCGTCGCCGACCGCCGCTACGAGTTCGCGCGCGACCTGCAATTGAAGGGCGATCTGCCGGCTGCCGCCGAGCTGCTCGAACAGGCGATCGAGCTTGTGCCGAAATTCCCGTCGGCCTGGTACACCTTGGGCAAGATCCGCCTGGAGCTCGGCCAGCGCGAGGCCGCGATCGCAGCGTTCCGCGGCGCGCGCGACGCCGATCCCGAAGACCGTCATGGCGCCGGCCTGCACCTGATGCAGCTCGGCGTCGAGGCCGTCAGCGCGATGCCGCCGGGCTATGTGCAGACGCTGTTCGATCAATATGCGCCGCGCTTCGAGGCCGCGCTGGTCGGCGATCTCGGCTATCGCGGCCCGGCGCTGCTGTTCAAGGCGGTGCTGTCGGTGCGTGCGGGCGCAAAGCAGCCGGCCTTCTTCAAGCGCGCGATCGATCTCGGCTGCGGCACCGGGTTGGCGGCCGGCGCATTCGCCCGGCATGTCGATCGCTTCATCGGCATCGACCTGTCGCCGCGCATGATCGACAAGGCGCGCGCCACCGGCCTCTATGCCGAGCTCGAGGTCGACGACATGTTGAAGGCCGTTTCGGCCAAGCGCGAGGCCAGCGCCGAATTGATCCTGGCCGCGGATGCAATGGTCTATGTCGCCGATCTCGCGCCGGTGCTCGCCGAGGCCAGCCGTGTGCTGGTGGCGGGCGGCGTGCTCGCCTTCACGGCCGAGACCCATGACGGCGAAGGCGTCATCATCGGCGAGGGACTGCGCTACGCCCACAGCGCAGCTTATGTGCGCGCCTCCGTCGCTGCCGCGGGGCTGACGCTGGCCCTGCTCGACGATCTCTCGGCGCGCAATGAAGACAATATCCCGGCACCCGGACTCGTCGCCGTGGCCGTGAAGCCGTGACGCTTTTCACCCTCGCCCCTTGTGGGAGAGGGTCGCTTCGCGCCGCGAAGCGGGGTGAGGGGTCTGCCTCCGCGGATAGAGACCCCTCATCCGGCTCGCATCTTCGATGCGAGCCACCTTCTCCCACAAGGGGAGAAGGGAAGAGGCAGCCCCGCACTCAACTTGAGTCTACACGCTACGCATTTGCCGTGACGCGGCATTGCGCCGCAAAGCTGTGACTTCGCGCTTGCCCGGCGCAAGGCGGAATGCGAGAGCTTTTCGCCTCAGGGAGAGAAATAATGAAAAAGCATACACGGCGCGAGTTCGGCGCCACTGCATTGTCCGTGATCGCCGCGTCCGTGCTGCCTGCGCCCTTCGTTCGGGCCGCAGACAAGAAGTACGATCCGGGTGCGAGCGATACCGAGATCAAGCTCGGCCAGACCGTGCCGCATTCCGGCCCCGGCTCGCTTTATGGTGTGCTGGGGCGCGTCGGCGAAGCCTATTTCCAGATGCTCAATGACAAGGGCGGCATCAACGGCCGCAAGGTGAAATTCCTCACCATGGACGATGCCTACAGCGCGCCGAAATGCGTCGAGGCGACGCGCCGTCTGGTTGAGCAGGAGGAGGTGCTGGCGCTCTATGGTTCGCTAGGCACCGCGCCGCAGACCTCCGTGCACAAATACCTCAATTCCAAGGGCGTTCCCCAACTGCTGTTGAACACCGGCGCCTCGAAGTGGAACGATCCGAAGAATTTCAAATGGACCATGGCGGGCCTGCCGCTCTATCCGACCGAGGCGCGCATCCTCGCCAAGCACGTCGTCAGCGTGAAGCCGAACGCCAAGGTCGGCATCCTCTACCAGAACGATGATTTCGGCCGCGACTTCCTGGGGCCGTTCAAGAAGGTGCTGGCCGATGCCGGCGGCAAGGCACAGGTGATCATGGAGCAGACCTATGATCTCACCGATCCGACGGTCGATTCGCAGCTCATCAATCTCTCGAAGTCGGGCGCCGACGTCTTCTACAACATCACCACCGGCAAGGCGACGTCGCAGTCGATCCGCAAGGTCACCGAGCTCGGCTGGAAGCCGCTGCAATTGCTGTCGGCGGGCTCGACCGGTCGCTCGATCCTGAGCGCCGCGGGCCTCGATAACGCCAAGGACATCGTCGCGATTCGCTACAACAAGGAAGTCGGCGTGCCGCGCTACGAGAAGGATCCGGACGTGGTCGCGTTCGAGGAGCTGCGCAAGAAGTACCTGCCGAACATCGACCCCGACAACACCATCGCTTTCGCCGGCTACGGGCAGGCGGCGACGATGGGCGAAATCCTGCGCCGCTGCGGCGACGACCTGACCCGCGCCAACGTGCTGAAGCACGCCACCACGCTCGCCGGTTTCCATTCGCCCTATTTCCTTGATGGCATCAATTACAGCTATACGCCCGACGATTACACGCCGATGAAGACGCTCTATGTCTCGATCTTCAACGGCAAGGATTGGGACCTCTCCGGCGAGCCGATGACGGAGTAGGGGCGGGGCGCGCTGTTGCTTAACCTCGCCCCGCTTGCGGGGAGAGGCATAGGCCGCCTACGGCGGCCGTCCTCAAGAACGCCGAAGCAGAGCTTCGGCTATGTCGCATCGTGAGATGCGATCCGGGTGAGGGGGTACAGGTCTCACGGCACTCGCCGCTCGCGGAAGCAGCCCCTCACCCCAACCCTCTCCCCGTGAAGAACGGGGAGAGGGAATCGAAGCGTCCTGTCGTGGGCCCCTTGCCACCTGCCGCCATTTCCGACCGCCCTCGACGAAACCGCCTGAACCACCTACCTCTTGGGCGTGTCGACGCTCGATCTCTTCTCCGTTCCGCCGTCGGAAACGGCCGATCTCCTGCCGCGCCGGTTTCGCGACTGGTTTGCCTCACGCGGCTGGTCGCCGCGCGAGCATCAGCTCGCGCTGCTGGCGAAAGCGCGCGAGCAACGCTCGGCGCTGCTGATCGCGCCCACGGGAGCGGGCAAGACGCTGGCGGGGTTCTTGCCGACGCTAGTGGAGTTATCGGGTGAAACACATGGCCGCCAGGATTCTCACCTCCCCCTGAAAGGGGGAGGTCGGCGCGCTCAGGCGCGCGCTAGCGCGGCCGAGCGCGACGGGTGGGGGGCAGCCGCGGGTACTGAGCAAGCGGCTGACCCCCACCCCAACCCTCCCCCTTTCAGGGGGAGGGAGCTTGACGAGCTCGCAAGCGGAGAGGCAGCAGCGTCGGTGAGATCGCGTCCGAATCTCATCTCCACCGGTCGCTCCGTTCGCCGCAGCAGCGGGCTGCACACGCTCTACATCTCGCCGCTGAAAGCGCTCGCGGTCGATATCGCGCGCAATCTGGAGGCGCCGGTCGCCGAGATGGGGCTGCCGATCAGGATCGAGACCCGCACCGGCGACACGCCGGTGTCGCGGCGGCAGCGGCAGCGGCGCTATCCGCCGGATATTCTGCTCACCACGCCGGAGCAGCTGGCGCTGCTGCTCGCGTCCGACGACGCGCCCTATCTGTTTTCCTCGCTGAAGCGCATCGTGCTCGACGAGCTGCATGCGCTCGTCACCTCCAAGCGCGGTGATCTGCTGTCGCTCGGACTTGCGCGGCTCTGGACCATCGCGCCGCAGATACGTGCCATTGGCCTCTCGGCGACGGTCGCCGAGCCGGAGCAGCTCGCGCGTTTCCTGGTGCCGCAGCCGGGTGGCGAGAATGCGTCCGCCGACGTCGTCACCGCCGGCGGCGCCGCGCCGCCGGTGGTCGAGATGCTCGACACCAGGGAGCGGCTGCCGTGGTCCGGCCACAGCGCGCGCCATGCGCTGCCCGAGGTCTACGAGCTGATCAAGCGCAACAAGACCACGCTGGTGTTCGTTAACACCCGCAGCCAGGCCGAGATGCTGTTCCAGGATCTCTGGCGCATGAATGACGACGGGCTGGCGATCGCGCTGCATCACGGCTCGCTCGACGTCGCGCAGCGCCGCAAGGTCGAGGACGCGATGGCCGCGGGAAAACTGCGCGGTGTGGTCTGCACCTCCTCGCTCGATCTCGGTGTCGACTGGGGCGATGTCGATCTCGTCATCAATATCGGCGCGCCAAAAGGTTCGTCGCGGCTGATGCAGCGGATCGGCCGCGCCAACCACCGCTTCGACGAGGCCTCGCGCGCCGTGCTGGTGCCGGCCAACCGCTTCGAGGTGCTGGAATGCCGTGTCGCGATCGACGCGATCGCCGAGAATGCGCAGGACACGCCGCCGCTGCGCTCGGGCGCGCTCGACGTGCTGGCCCAGCACGTGCTCGGCTGCGCCTGCGGCAAGCCGTTTCTGTCCGATGAACTCTACGATGAAGTCAGGACCGCAGCGCCCTATGCATCGCTCGCACGCACCGATTTCGACGATGTCGTCGATTTCGTCGCCACCGGCGGCTACGCGCTGAAGACCTATGAGCGTTTCGCGCGCATCAAGCAGGACAAGCAGGGCCGCTGGCGCGTCACCAATCCGAAGGTGCGGCAGAGCTATCGCCTCAACGTCGGCACCATCGTCGAGGAGACCATGCTGAAGGTGCGGCTGGTGCGCTCGCGCGCCGGCGGTAGCGGATCGACCGGCGCGATCGCCCGCGGCGGCCGGATGCTCGGCGAGATCGAGGAGGTCTTCATCGAGGGCCTCGTGCCCGGCGACACTTTTGTCTTTGGCGGTGAGGTGGTGCGCTACGAGGCCTTGGTTGAAGACCAGGTCTATGTCTCCCGCGCCAATGATAAAGATGCAAAAGTGCCGTCCTATATGGGCGGCAAGTTTCCGCTCTCGACCTATCTCGCCGAACGGGTCCGCAAATTGCTCGACAACAGCCGGGCCTGGAACGCGCTGCCGGACCAGGTGCACGACTGGCTGTCGCTGCAGCGGAAATTCTCACGGGTGCCTGCGGTGCGCGAGCTGCTGGTCGAAACCTTTCCGCGCGGCGGCAGCCATTATCTGGTCTGCTATCCCTTCGAGGGCCGGCTCGCGCATCAGACGCTCGGCATGCTGCTGACGCGCCGGCTGGAGCGCGCCCGCGCCCGTCCGCTCGGCTTCGTCGCCAACGAGTATGCGCTTGCGGTCTGGGGCGTCGGCGATCTCTCCTTCATGATCCGGCACGGCAAGCTCGATCTCAACGCGCTGTTCGATCCCGACATGCTCGGCGACGATCTCGAAGCATGGCTCGCGGAATCCGCGCTGATGAAGCGGACCTTCCGCAACTGCGCCATCATCTCCGGGCTGATCGCGCGCCGCTTCACCGACGAGGAGAAGTCGCGCCGCCAGGTGCTGTTCTCGACAGACCTGATCTACGACGTGCTGCGCAAGCACCAGGCCGATCATGTGCTGCTGCGCGCCGCGCGCGGCGATGCCGCCACGGGATTGCTCGATCTTCGCCGCCTCAGCGACATGCTTTCGCGCATCCACGGCCGAATCACCCACCAGGATCTCGACCACGTTTCTCCGCTTGCCGTCCCCGCGCTGCTGGAAATTGGCCGCGAGTCAGTTTATGGCGAAGCATCCGACGAGCTCCTGGCCGAGGCGGCCGAGAACCTCGTGCGGGAGGCGACGACGTAATACTGGACTGTGGGGAACAGGACGTGACGGCAAGCGCGCTAGCTTTGCGAGACGGTGACGACATGCGCGTTTCGAGGGTCACGGTGGCGGATGTCGGATTCGTGGCCGATTTCTCCGGCGCGCTGTTCTGGGAAGCGCAGAGCCTCTTGGTGGTGTCCGACCTGCATCTGGAAAAAGGCTCGAGCTTCGCCAGCCGCGGCGTGCTGCTGCCGCCCTACGACACGGTCGCGACGCTCAGCCGGCTCGCTGCGGTGATTGCGCGGCACGATCCACGGCAGGTGATCGCGCTCGGCGACAGCTTTCACGATCGCGATGCGCATGCGCGGCTGTCGGATCCGGATCGCGAGGCGCTCGCGGCGCTGCAGTTGCGGCGCAACTGGATCTGGATCTCGGGCAACCACGATCCGGCGCTGCCGTCCGATCTTGGCGGCGTGGTCGCGACCGAAGTCGCGATCGGTCCGATCGCGTTCCGCCATGAGCCGACGGGTGCGAGCGGCGAGATCGCCGGCCACCTGCATCCCAAGGCGCGGGTGCCGACCCGCGGCCGCTCGATCGAGCGCCGCTGCTTCGCCTGTGACGGCGAGCGCGCGGTGATGCCCGCGTTCGGTGCCTACACCGGCGGCTTGAGCATCCGCGACGCCGCGTTCACACGGATTTTCGGATCGCCTGGCTTCATGGCCCATGTGCTCGGCGACAAGCGCGTCCACGCGTTCGTCGCGTCACGGTGTTATTAGCGATCGGCGCATTGTTATCACCGTCATCCCCGCGCAAAGGCTTCGCCTTTGTCGCTGGAGGTGCGAGCGGGGCGAGCCTCGAAGGATGTACGGCCCGGCTGGTGGCCGTGCATCCTTCGAGGCGCGCAAGGGCGCGCACCTCAGGATGACGGGATCAAGAGCGTTGGCGCAACCTCGCGCTGCCTTCGCCTGCCGTGCCACACAGTCAGTGTCGTCCCGGGCAAGCGAAGCGCGACCCGGGACCCATAACCACCGATCGCCGTTGCTGCGCGACGATGGGGCCACAGCTTGCTTAGGCAACACAATCCTGTGGTTATGGGTCCCTGCTTTCGCAGGGACGACAATGGAGAAGCGGCGTGATCTCGCCCTACGCCGCCTTCGCCTGCCGCGCCACACACTCGGTGTCGTCCCGGGCAAGCGAAGCGCGACCCGGGATCCATAACCACCACTGTTCGAGATTGCGCAAAGCTGTGGCCCCAGCGCGGCATCACACTGCATGCGGTGGTTATGGGTCCCTGCTTTCGCAGGGACGACGGCGGAGTAGCGGCGCAGCCTTTGCTTCACGCCGCCTTCGCCTGCACGCTCTCGCAATACTCCGCGAGCCTGTCCGCCAGCCGCAGTGTCGCCGGGCTGGCTTCGGGGGCGGCGACGAGGGCGACCTCGGTGCGGTCGATCGGCGCAAAGCCGTCCCTTGCGGTCAGCACGCGATGCTCGGGCTGGATCGACATTTCCGACAAAATGCTGAGCCCGAGGCCCGCGGCGACGGCGGCCTGGATGCCGGCGAGGCTGGAGGAGGTGTAGGCCATGTGCCAGTTGCGGCCGGCGCTCTCCAGCGCATGGATGGCGCGGGCGCGGTAGAGACAGCCCGAGGCGAAACCGATCAGCGGAACCGAGCCGGCCGTCGTATCGCGCGGGTGGCTCTTGCTGGTGACCCAGTGCACGCGTTCAGGCCACACCGCGATGCCGCCCTTCTCATTGGCGGCGCGCTTGATCAGCGCGAGATCGAGATCGCCGCGTTCGAGATCGCGGTACAGGAACAAGCTCTGGCCGGAGCGCACGTCGAGCCGCAAGTTGGGATGGCTGCGCGCGAAAGTCGCGAGCAGCTTTGTCAGCCGATAGGCGGCAAAATCCTCGGTGATGCCGATCCGGATCGCGCCTTCGCTGCCGGGCCGCGAGAGCACGTCGCGAGCCTCTTCGGCGAGTGACAATAGCCGCCGCGCGTAGGTCAGCAGCCGCTCGCCGGCTTCCGTCGGGGTGACGTCCTTGCCGCTGCGGATCAGCAGCGGCTGGCCGACATCCTCCTCCAGGCGCTTGATCTGCTGGCTCACCGTCGACTGCGTGCGGTGGACACGCTCTCCGGCGCGGGTGAAGCCGCCGGCATCGATCACCGAGACGAAACTGCGTAACAGCTCCAGGTCGAGCATCGCAGCCTCCATTTATAAATCCACTGCACGCCAGTCTATCATTTAATTTCCAAATATCAAGGCGCTGGCCTAGATCATGGCCGAAGGAGAATTCGCCCATGTCCGCCGCAACCTCGATGGCCGCCCCGCGCGCCCGCTTCAACACCCTGCCGCTGCTGATTGCCCTGTTCTGCCTGCTGTGGAGCTACGCCTTCGTCGCCGGCAAGATCGGCGTCACCGATTGCCCGCCGCTGATCCTGCTCGCCGCGCGGTTTTCGCTCGCCGGGGTTCTGATCCTCGCCATCTCCTGGCTGCGCCGCGACCAATGGGATCTCACATGGCGCGATGCGGCGGTGTTTGCCGTGCTCGGCGTCGCCAACAACGCGCTCTATCTCGGCCTCGGCTATACCGGCCTGAAGACCGTCTCGGCCGGCCTCGGCGCGCTGATCGTCTCGGCCAATCCGGTCTTCACCGCCATGCTGGCGGCGCTGTTCCTCGGCGAGAGCATGACCTTGCGCAAGGTGATCGGTCTCGTGCTCGGCATCGTCGGCGTCGCCTTCATCGTCTGGCATCGCATGTCGGTCGGATCGGACAGCCCGCACGGCATCCTGTTCACGCTGGCCTCGCTCGCCTCGATCGTGGCCGGCACGGTGCTGTTCAAGCTGCTGGCACCGAAGGGCAGCCTGTGGATCGGCAACGGCATCCAGAACATCGCCGGCGGCCTTGCGGTGATGCCGTTCGCCTTCACCCTCTCCAGCTTTGGCGACATCGTGCCCAGCATGCGTCTCGCCGGCGCCTTCACTTTCCTCGTGCTCGGCGGCTCGATCCTTGCCTATCTGCTCTGGTTTCACCTCCTGAAAGTGTGTGGCGCGACCGCCGCAAGCGCCTATCACTTCCTGATGCCGCCGCTCGGCATGCTGTTCGCCTATCTCGTGCTCGGCGAGCATGTCGAATTTCGCGACCTGCTCGGGATCGTTCCGGTCGCGCTCGGCATTTACCTGGTGACCCGCCCGGCGGCCGCCGCGGCCAACAGGAGTATGACGTGAGCATCACCATCACGCTGATCGGAGGTCCTACCGCCCTGATCGAGATCGGCGGGTTCCGCCTGCTCACCGATCCGACCTTCGATGCGCCCGGCGAGTATCAACTGCCGCATGTGAAACTGGAGAAATTGACGGGTCCCGCGCTCGGCGCGCGGGACGTCGGCGCGATCGATGCGGTGCTGCTGAGCCATGACCAGCATTCCGACAATCTCGACCATTCCGGCCGGGATTTCCTTAAAAGCGCGAAGCGCGTGCTGACGACGGAGGCCGGCGCCAGGCGGCTCGGCGGCAACGCCGAGGGCTTTGCGCCCTGGGCCTCGACCGAGTTGCAGAAGGGCGGCCGGACGCTCACCATCACCGCGACGCCGGCGCGGCATGGACCGGCCGGGATCGAGCCGTTGTCCGGCGACGTCATCGGCTTCGTATTGCAGCCGGCAAAACCGGGCCGTCCGGTCTATGTCAGCGGCGACACCACCTGGTTCGACGGCGTCGCCGAGGTCGCGCGGCGCTTCGACTGCGGCGTGGTGCTGCCGTTCGCCGGCGCGGCGCAAACCCGCGGCCCCTTCCATCTCACCATGGACACCAATGACGCGATCGAAACCGCGCGCGCCTTTGCGGACGCGGTGATCGTGCCGGTTCATACCGACGGCTGGGCGCATTTCCGGCAGAGCGCGAGCGACCTGCGCGCGAGCTTCGATACGCTCGGCTTCGGCCGCCGTCTGCGCATCCTCGAACCCGGCGTCGCCACGGTCATCGAGCCGTAGGTTTCGTCCCAGGAACCTTGCCGGTATTCGGCTCGTTGTCAGACGGCTGGAACCGGACATGACGCGGCAAGGGACAATCTCACCACACGACAAACATGACGATGCGCCGGTGGCGAAGCCCCGGCGCCAGCCGTTCAGTTTCAACCGCGTCCTGAAGACGCTCGGCCCCGGCCTGATCACCGGCGCATCCGACGACGACCCTTCGGGGATCGGCACCTACAGCCAGGCCGGCGCGCAACTCGGCTACGGCATTGGCTGGACGATGCTGCTGACGTTTCCGCTGATGAGCGCGATCCAGGAGATCTCGGCGCGGGTCGGCCGTGTCACCGGGCATGGCATCGCGGGCAATGTATGCCGGCATTATCCGGGCTGGCTCCTCGCCGTCGTGGTGACGCTGCTGTCCATTGCCAACACCATCAACATCGCGGCCGACCTCTCGGCCATGGCCGATGCCACAAAGCTCCTGATCGGCGGTCCGGCCATTCTCTATGTAGTGCTGTTCGGCGTCACCTCGGTGGCCGCGCAGATCTTCATGAACTACCGGCGCTACGTCACGATCCTGAAATGGCTGACGCTCAGCCTGTTCGCCTATGTCGCGGCGCTCGCCTTTGCCAAGGTGTCGTGGATGCAGGCCCTGGCCGGCGTGCTGATGCCGCGCATCAGCTGGAGCGCCGACTATTTCACGACCATCGTTGCGATCTTCGGCACCACGATCTCGCCCTATCTGTTCTTCTGGCAGGCCTCGCAGGAGGCGGAGGAGCAGCGGGTCGACGCTACCAAGCATCCGCTGATCGAACGGCATTACGGTGCCCGGCACGAATTCTCGCGCATCCGCGCCGATACCATCACCGGCATGGCGTTTTCGAACCTGATCGCGTTGTCGATCATCGTCACCGCCGCCGCATCGCTGCATGCCACCGGCAAGACCGACATCCAGACCTCGGCGCAGGCCGCCGAGGCGCTGCGCCCGATCGCCGGGCCGTTTGCCGAGGTGATCTTCGCGCTCGGCATCGTCGGCACCGGCTTATTGGCGATCCCGGTGCTCGCGGGTGCGACCGCCTATGCGGTCGGCGAGGGCCGGCGATGGCGGGTTGGGCTGACGCGCAGGCCGAAGGAGGCGATCGCGTTCTATTCGGTGTTGGCGCTGTCGGGCGGCATCGGCATCGCGCTCAACTTCACGCCGATCGATCCGATCGCGGCGCTGTACTGGAGCGCGGTCGTCAACGGCGTGCTCGCGGTGCCCGTGATGGTGCTGCTGATGTTCATGGCCCGCCGCCGGGACGTCATGGACCGCTTTGTGGTCGGCGGCTGGCTGTACTGGCTCGGCTGGCTCTCGACCTGCGCGATGGCGCTCAGCGTGATCGCGATGGGGATCGGCCTCCTGGCGTAGCTTGTTCGAACTCCTCAACCCTCGCCGAACAGCGAGCTATCGATCTTGGTCGTCGATTTGACCTTTCGCAGGATGATCGTCGTGCGGTAGCTCGCGATGTCGGTGTCCGGATGCATGAGGCGGTCGAGGATGAAGGATTGATAGCGCGCGAGGTCCGAGGACACGATCCGTAGCGAGTAATCCCAATCGCCGGCAATCATGCAACATTCGACGACCTCCGGAAGGTCGATCACCTTCCTCTCGAAGCGCGCGAAGGATTCCCTGTTCTGTTGCTTGAGACGGACCTCGACGATCACGTCGAACCCGAGTCCAACCCGCGTTGGGTCCACCAGCGCCACATAGGAATTGATGACGCCGGCCTCTTCGAGGGTGCGGACGCGTCGCATGCAGGGGGCGGACGAGAGGCCGATCCGTTCGGCCAGCTCGAGATTCGTGACGCGCCCCTCGACCTGCAACACGTCGAGGATTTTTCGGTCGATCTCGTCAATCACGATCGCGGTTCCCATTTCTTTCGCATTTTCCAGCTTTTGCGCAATTGATTGCAGAAGAGGGGCTGAAATGCATCTCAAATCGCAATGTCATTGCTCTCGCGCGCGCATAAGATGCGGTGCGAGGTTCTTGATCGCTGCGACCGAGCAGCAAGGAGCGGGCATGGCCGGAAATGACGACAAATCCTTTTGGGATCGCGCGCGGCGGCACCTCATTCGCTATGGCGGGACGTTCGCTCCCGTCATCATCGAGCGCGCCTCCGGATCCTTCGTCTATGACGCCGACGGCCGTGCCATCCTGGATTTCACGTCCGGGCAGATGAGCGCCGTGCTCGGTCACGGTCACCCGGAGATCGTCCAGACCATCGGCGAGCATGCCGAACGGCTCGACCATCTCTTCAGTGGCATGCTGACGCGCCCGGTCGTCTCGCTGGCCGAAAAGCTCGCGAGCCTGCTGCCGCCGGGGCTTGATCGCGTCATGCTGCTCAGCACCGGCGGCGAGTCGAACGAGGCGGCAATCAAGATGGCCAAGCTCGCCACCGGCGGCTTCGAGACCGTCGCGTTCGCGCAGTCCTGGCACGGAATGACATCTGGTGCGGCCGCAACGACCTATTCGGCCGGCCGCAAGGGCTATGGTCCCGCGCCGGTCGGCTCGCTCGCGATCCCGACGCCGAACCCCTATCGCCCGCGCTTCGGCAGCGCGGCCGATTGGCGGGCCGAGCTGGCCTACGCCTTCGATCTGATCGATCGCCAATCGACCGGCTCGCTCGCCTGCATGATCGCCGAGCCGATCCTCAGCTCCGGCGGGCTGATCGACCTGCCTGAAGGCTACCTTGCCGAGCTGAAGGAGCTGTGCCGGGCACGCGGCATGCTGCTGATCGTCGACGAAGCACAGACCGGCCTCGGCAGAACCGGCGCCATGTTCACTTTCGAGCGCGACGGGGCCGTGCCTGACATCCTGACCTTGTCGAAGACGCTCGGTGCCGGCCTGCCTCTGGCCGCGGTCATCACCTCCGCCGAGATCGAAGAGCGGTGTCATGAACGTGGTTTCCTGTTCTACACGACGCATGTGTCGGACCCGATGCCGGCCGCGGTCGGGCTGAAGGTCATCGAGATCATCCTTCGCGACAGATTGGTCGAACGCGCCAGGGTAGCGGGCGCGCGGCTGAGGGATGGGCTCCTCGCACTTCAGAACCGGTTCGAATGCATCGGTGACGTGCGCGGCAGGGGGCTGATGCAGGGCATCGAGATCGTGCGCGACCGTTACAGCAAGGAGCCTGATGAAGCGCTCGGAACGCGTGTCTCCCAGCGCTGCATGCAGCTTGGACTGAGCACCAACATCGTTCAGTTGCCCGGCATGGGCAGCGTGTTCCGCATCGCCCCGCCGCTGACGATCAGCGACGACGAGATCGATCTTGGCCTCGCGATCCTCGGCGAAGCGTTCGAAAGCGCGTTGCAAAGCAGGGCTGGCTAAATCAATCCTTGCGAAACACGATCGAGGCCATCCAGCCGGTCATCAGCGCCATGAACGCGGTGATCAGGCCGTAGACAAAGCCGTTCTGCCGCGCGGTGGTGGCGACGAATTGCTCGAAGCCGACCTTGACGATCTCGAATGCGGTCTCGGCCTTGGTCACCAGCGCGCCGTCCGAAAACAGCTTGATCTCGACATTATAGGTGCCGATCGGCACCTCCGCGGGCAGCGGAATGCCGGTGCGGAACAGGGTCGGGGTCAGGAAGGTCACCGCCGAGGTCGCCTCACGGTACAGCCCGTGCTCGGAGCGCAGCCGCACGAAGGCGCTGCGGAACGGGTCGTTCGGCACCACGTCGGCATAGTCGGGCCCGACCCGCTGCATCAGCAGCACGTTGTTGAGCCCGAGCTGCTGCCGCCGCTGCACCTCGGGCGAAGCGATCTGGTCGAACGGGCGATTGGAAAACAGCGCGAGATAACCCGGCACCTGCAGGAACTGGCGCGAGTCGGTGTTGATCCAGATGCCGAATTTGCGCTCCTTGCGCCGCGTGACCATGTCGGCGCGCGGGCCGGAGACCGTGACGACGAGGTCGTAGTTCGTGCGGTTTGACGGCGCCTTGTCGTCCTTCTCGACCGAGCCGAACAGCACGAGCTCGCCGCCGGAATAGTTCGGCGTCACCGTGACGCGGTGGTTGGAGACCGACACGATCAGCCGCTCGGCATGAGCGGGCGCGGCCGCCAGGCCGGCGGCGGCGAGGCCGATGATCGCGAGCGCCGTACGCAGCCTCATGGCGGGGCTCCGCCGGTTTCGCGGATGCTGAACAGGTCCTGCGGCCGGATCACCAGCTCGACCGCAAAGCGGATGCCGACCGCGAGCACGAGCAGGCCGAGCAGCAGGCGCAGATGCTCGCCGCGGATCTTCTGGCCGGCGCGGGCGCCGAACTGCGCGCCGGTGACGCCGCCGACCATCAGGATCAGTGCCAGCACGGCGTCGACCAGATGGTTGGTCACGGCGTGCAGCATGGTCGCGAACACCATGGTGACGAGGGTTAGCACCATCGAGGTGCCGATCACGGTCGAGGTCGGCACCCGCAGCACATAGATCATCAGCGGCACCAGGATGAAGCCGCCGCCGATCCCCATCACCGCGCCGATGAAGCCGATCGCGAGCCCGACCACGACGATCGGGATGACGGAGAGGTAGATCTTGGAGCGCTTGAAGCGCAGCTTCAGCGGCAGGCCATGGATCCAGCCATGGCTGCCGGGCTTGCGCAGGGTGACGGGGCGGCCGCCGCGGGCGCGCAGCATCGCGCGCAGGCCTTCCCAGAACATCAGCCCGCCGACCGTCGTCAGCAGGATGACGTAGGACAGCGCGATCATCAGGTCGAGCTGGCCGAGCGAGCGCAGGAAGGTGAAGGTCCACACCCCGAGCGTGGTGCCGAGCGTGCCTCCGACCAGCAGCACCGCCGCCAGCAGCGGGTCGATCGCGCGTCTGCGCCAATAGGAAATGGCACCGGAGAACGAGGAGGCCGCGATGTGGCTGGCGACGGAGGCGACCGCGACCGCGGGCGCGATGCCGACGAAGATCAGCAGCGGCGTCATCAGGAAGCCGCCGCCGATGCCGAACATGCCGGAGACGAATCCAACCGCCGCGCCCATCGCCAGGATGAGGAAGACATTGACCGGAATGTCGGCGATCGGGAGGTAGAGCTGCACGCGCGTCGCTTCTTGTCGGTTCGCCGCGAGATCGGCGCAAGGCCGCATCACGGCGTGATGTCGTTCTGGTCGGGCATTCTCCGGCTGAACGAATCCGGTCGGCGCGCAAGAAGCAGGCGAACGCGGGTCGATTGCCGCATTCCTGCATAACTGAAATCGGCGGGGGGAGGGACTAAAGAATCCGCTCCCGGGGGCATTTTTCGCCGCACTTGGCCGCCGTCTGCGGACGTGGTTGATAATTCAGATTAATGACGCCCGTGTCGCCTCACGGCCGATCGACAGGCTTGGTGATCAGGTTCAGCGCGAGCGCTTCCTTCGGGTTCAGCCAGCGGATATCGGAGGTTTGCGACATCGCCTCGACGATCCCGGAAGAGACGCCCATCTTGGTCATGTAGCCCAGCACCATGCCCTGGATGCGTTGTGCCTCGGCGAGGGGATCGCTGACGGGCGTGCTCGTCGTGAAGCGATGCACGCCGAGCCGCGAGCCCGCGATGCCATAGCGGGTCTGGCCGCCGGCATAGACCAGAACGCAAGCGCTGGCGCAGGACGCGGGGCGGAGCTTGCCCGAGGCGCCGGCGGTGGCGACCGCGGTGACCAGTCCGCGCGTGCGGATGACCTCGCCCATGATGGCGGCCTGGTTCAGCGCACCACCCGGCGACGACAGCAGCACGACGTCGCCTGGTGCGAGACGCGCCTCGCTGAGCCGGTCGCGGAACCAGCTCGCGCTGGCCGAGCCGATCTTGCCGCTGATCGCAAGCGCCCGCCGGCCGCGGCCCGATCCGTCGATGTCGACGTCGGGAATCACGGCCGACGTCATGCTGGCCGCGATGTAGGTCTCGCGCCAGAAATCCCAGGCGCCCGGCGTCGACAGGTCCCGGTAAGCCTGGATGGCGACGCTCGACAACAGCAGCACCAAGATGATGATGGACCAGAGCGAGAACCGGAACGCGCGGGGCGGCGACGCCGCGTTCCCTTGCGGTGTCGGCGGAGGCGGGGCCGAGGGGCGCCGGGCAAATGGAGACGGCGCCTGCCGCGGCGGCGCAACGCGGGGACCGGTCGGCGACGAACGGTGGCCCGTTCCATCATCCTGGCGATCGTCGACGGACAAGCCTGACCCTCCGGAACGCGTGCGCCGATGGCGCGGAACTGCGCGCCTGTCTACACGGCGGAGGGCCGGAGGTATAGGACGGCGGCGCCGTCAAGGCGCCGCAGCCGTCTCGAACTTAGTGAGCCGGAGCGGCGAGTGCCGCGGTCCGCTTCGAGGGTTGCTTGACCGGCTTCGCCGCTGCGGGCTGCGCGGAAGGGCCGTCCCAGCCGCCGGCTGGCGCCGGCACGTTGACCGCATCGCTCGGCTGCGGCTCGGCGGTGAAGGTCTGGATCGCCAGCTTCGCGGCGGCCAGCGACTGCGGGTCGAGCCGCTTGGCGATATCGTCGCGCTTGTGGCCGGCGTCGGCGTCGCCCTGCGCGGCCGCGAGGCTGAACCACTTGAAGGACTCGGCGAGGTTCTGTTCGACACCGATGCCGCGGGCATAGAGGATGCCGAGATTGACCTGGCTGTCGGCAACGCCGCGATCGGCCGCCTTGCGGAACCACTGCGCGGCGCTCTTGTAGTCGGCGCCCTTGCCGCCGCCATCGGCGTCGAGCACCGCGAGATTGTGCATCGCCTTGGCGTTGCCGCGCTCGGCGGCCTGCACGTAGTAGCGTCGCGCCACATCGAAGTCGCGCTTCACGCTGAGGCCCTTCTCGTAGAAGGTGCCGAGCCGGAACATCGCGGGCACCACGCCGGCCTGCGCCGCGCGGGCATACCATTTGGCGGCTTCGTCGACATTGGCGGTCACGCCCTTGCCCTCGGCAAAGCGGACGCCGACTTCATAGGCCGCGGCCGCATCGCCCTTGATCGCGGCGGTGCGCAGCGCCGGACCGCCGATTGCATCGGGCAGCTTCTCGCCCGCCGGGATCTGGACCATGGCGAGCTTGCCGCCGAGCGGCGGTGCGGTCGGAATCGTGCCGGTGACGTCATTGGCGGCGGCTGTTGGCGTCGCAGCCGGCTCAGGCGCGGCGGCGGGTGCGGGCGCGGTTGCCGGTGGGATCGTCACCTGCGCGCTGTCGAGCGTGTTCGGCGCCGGAGTGTTGTTGGACTGGCGGCCGAGCGGGGTCGGCGAGGTCATCGATGGCCCCGGCACTGACGACCCGGGTACGCCGGACGGTGCAGCCGGTGCGGGGGCTGCGGAATTCTCGGCAGGCGGCTGCATGGGCGGCGTGGCCGGCTCGCTGTGCTCGATCGCCGGCATCTGCGGCGCGGAGCTGGTGTCGAGCAGGTTCATCGCCATCTTGGCGGTCGAGAGCAGGATCACGACCACGCTCGCGCCGACCAGCAGCGAACGGATCTTGGAGGTGATGGTCGAAGGCTGCGCCTCCGGCGCGCCAGTCGCTGTCGCGCCGGCCGCGGCCGGGCCGGACTTGGCGGCAGCCGCCTTCGCGGCCTTGTCGGCCTTCTCCTTGGCCTTGGCTGCAGCCTTGCTCGCGGCGCGCGCCGCCTTCTCGTTGACGGGTTGCGCGGCAGCGGCCTGCGCGGCGCGGCGCGCGGCGGCGATGAAGCTCGATGTCGAGACCGGCTCCTTCTTGCCGGCGGGAAGGTCGCTGATCGCGCGCTCGGAATCCGCGATCCGCTCCGACGGCGAAGCGACGCGGCCGGAGGGGCGTGTGCCCGGTTCGAGCGGATGATCCGGCGGCAGTTCCGGTGCGATCGCGGCGCGTGCGGACGCCGCATGCGGCTCGAGGATCTCGCTGATCGCGCGCGGCGGCAGCGGCGGCGGTGGCGCGCTCTCGACCGGCTGCGCGGCATGGAATTCGCGCGGCGCGGACATGAAGTGCTCCTGCGCCAGCGCAGGATTGGGCAATTCGGGCCTGTACGATTCAGGCTTGTACGCTTCAGCTTTGGGCTGCGCGATCGGCTGCGACATCGCCGCGCGCGGCATCTCCATCCGCGGAGCTTCCATCCGCGACTCGACCGGCGCGGGAGCGGGCGGCGGCGCGGTGCGCACCGTACGCAGATCGTTCTCGATCATCGCGAGACGATCGACGACATGGCCGAGCGTGTTGTGAACGGTCTCCAGCGAATCCTGGGTGCGGCGGTCGGTCTCCGACTGGCTGAAGCGGATGTCGGACAGCTCGCGCTTCACCATGTCGACGATGCCGCTGTCCATCATCGGCGCCGGCGAGGAGCTGACGTTGCGGGCGGCGTCGGCGAGCGAGGCGATGTGGGCGTGCTGCGCCTCGAGGTGCCGCATGATGTCATGCAGCCCTTCCTCGACCCGGCCGAGATTGCCGGAGCGCTGGTCGGCGGACTCCAGGCGCTCGAGCAGATAGGAGACGCGCTGCTCGAGATGGGTGAATGCCGACGAACTGTCGTTGCCGACCTGCAGGCGGTCGATCCGCTCCGACAACGAGCGCAGGGCGCCTTCGATGGCATCGGTGTTTTCATAGCCGGCCGGCCGCTCGCGGGTCTCCAGCGTCGAGGCCAATGCGGCAATGCGCTGCTCGATCCCGGCGAAGGCATCGCCATAGGTCTCGGCGCGCGACATCTGCGACAGCTGGTCGACCTTCGCGGCCAACGCATGCACGTCCCCGGAGAGCTGGAGCAGCGCGTCGTTGGAGGCGACATTGGAGACGATGGCGCGCAGCGCCGCGATCGCGCTCTCGAGCTGATGTACCGTCGACGGATCGTCGTTGGCGCGCAGGATCATGTCGAGCTTGGCGCCGAGATTGCGGATCGCCTCGTCGTAGCCGGTGAGCTGCTCGGCGGGCGTCAGCGTGCGCAGCGCCTCGCGGATTTCCGACAGCGCGCGTTCGATGCCGGCGATCGCCTGGCCCTGGCCGTTGCGGCCCTCCTGGCGGATCTCGTCGATCCGGTGATGCAGCGAACGGATCTCGTTCTCGATCGACTCGATCGCCCGGCGCGGCATCGCCTCGGTGATCGCCTGGCGGATTTCCGCAAGCTCGCCGCGGAAGGCCGCGATCGACTGCTCAATATGGTCGGGCCGCTGCAGCGCCTCGATCTGGCTCGTGATCTTGAGCAGATGACGCTCGAGCGAGGAGAAGTCGGGCCCGGCCGGCCCAGCCGGCGGCGGCGCATAGGCGGCCATCGGCGGCGCGCCGCGCGGCGGCATTTGCCGTTGTGCTGATACATCGAGCTCGTTCTGGCGCGCGGCGATCTCCGCGATCGCGGAATCGAACGAGGCCGGGCTCAGCGGCGGCGAGGGGCGATAGACCTGGGCCGCGGCGCGCTCGACCGCCTCCGCCTGGCGCAGCCTCTCCTCCAGTTGCCGGTCATGCATCTGCGACTCACGTTGCATCTGCGATTCACGCGTCGGCTGCGGCTCGCGCGCCGGCTGCGGCCGCGAAATTTGCGACAGCCGGGCATCGAGGCGCGAAATCGCGTCGTTCAGCTGTCGCGCGACGGCGGGCTGGCCGCGCGGCACTTCGGCGCGCACCGCTTCGGCGCGCGTCACCGGCTTTGCAATTTGTTCGATCTGGCGGGTGATGGCGTCGAGCCGCTGGTGGATATCGGCGACCTCGCGGCTTTCCCGGCTCGGCATCGGCTGCCGCTGCTCCATGCGCCAATCCGGCGGGCTCGGTTCGCCGACGGTGGAGTTGAGCCAGTCGTTGAGCGACATGCCGGCGCGGCGCGCAGCCGCCTCGGCCCTTTCGCGGACGGAGGGATCGATGCCGTCAACACTCCACGATACGCGCGAATTCATGATTCCGTCCGGTCCCGACTCCGGCGCTACACCCTGCGCCCGCAGCCTCCCCGCGCATTCCCGTTAAGAGACAATCGAATTCTGCGCTGGGCGTCTGCCTCAGCTGCTGACTTTTTCCCGTCACGGTAAATAACGGGTTAAGGAATGCGGCCGACGGGCTCTAAAGTTAGGGAATCCGGGAACCTGTTGCGCCGGATCAGGACAGCGACTTGTGTCGCCGCTAAACTTCTCCTTCCCCCTGAAAGGGGGAAGGTCGCGATGGGGGTCAGCCGCACACACTGCTGCGTGTGGAGAGAGATGATCCCCACCCGCTTTGCTCTTCGAGCAAAGCGACCTCCCCTTTTCAAGGGGAGGTTGGAGATTTGTTTCTAGCCGTTGCTCTCGCGCTTGCCGTCGTCGAGCGGCAGTACATTGCCGCGGCCGGACATCGCCGACAGCGCGTCGAGCGCCTCCTCGCACCATTCCACCACCATGCGCTCATGGCGCATCCCGAGGCGCAGGCTGAGCATCTTGCCGACGTCGGCCGGCGGCGCGGTGCCGTCGGGAAAGCGCTTGTTGAGCAGGCGCTCGTAGCGCTCATAGCGGTCGCGGTGATGCTCCAGCCGCGCCATCAGGTCGGTGCGCAGCGGCTCGATGTCGACGCAGTCGAGCGCGTAGAGCCGGACCAAGAGGTCATCCTTGATCGAGGGCGGAACGCTCGGCCGCGCCGCCCAATGCTTCAGCGCCGCGCGGCCCTCGGCCGTCAGCGTGTAGACCAGCTTGTTGGGCTTGCCCGACTGCACCACCTCGCGGCCCTGGACGTGGCCCTTGTCGCGCAGCCGCGAGAGCTCGCGGTAGATCTGCTGGTGGTCGGCCTTCCAGAAGAAGCCGATCGAGGCGTCGAACGTCTTGGCGAGCTCATAGCCCGTCATCGGACGTTCCGTGAGGCAGGCGAGGATTGCGTCACCGAGTGCCAACGCCCACCTCCATCTCAGTTCCCAAAAAGGCCATTCTGAAGTTCGCTTGACTTTATGCGTTACTGTGCATATGCGTCAATATGCATATGGTGATCGGCGTGCCGCCCTGTCGCGCGCGCCGGTGGTTCAGGCTTTTCTTAAACCCCGCCGCAGGAGACGTCCGAATGAGCAAGCCGGGCCTCGACAAGTGGTACGCCTACATGAAGTCCCACGACACCGCCGCTCTGTGGGATCTGCTGCATCCCGACGCGGTGTTCGAAAGCCCGGTCGTGCACACGCCGCAGCGCGGCCGCGACATCACCTTCAAATATCTTACCAGCGCCGCCAAGGTGCTCGGCGGCCCGACCTTCAAGTATCTCGGCGAGTGGCGCAATGACACCGGCGCGGTGCTCGAATTCGAGAACGAAATCGACGGCATCAAGCTCAACGGCGTCGACATCATCACGTTCGATGGTGACGGCCGGATCACGCATTTCAAGGTGATGGTGCGTCCGCTCAAGGCGATCAACCTGCTGCATCGGATGATGGGCGAGGAGTTGATGAAGCAAAGCGGCGCAACGTCGCAATCACAGTCGCGATAGCATCTGCCGCGGACCTCCGGAACCGGATAAGGTCCGCTCCAACAAACCAAGGGACACGCTGCGCAGCGTCCGTCGCACATGCGGCCACGTGCCAGCCGGGAGACCAGCATGCCAACCTACAAAGCCCCCGTCGAAGACGTCAGCTTCCTGCTCAACGACGTTTTCCAGATCGACCGCTACGGCAATCTTCCCGGCTTCACCGATGCGTCGGCCGATGTGCGCGAGGCGATCCTCGGCGAGGCCGCCAAGCTCAGCGAAGAGGTACTGCAGCCGCTCAATCGCACAGGCGATCTCGAAGGCTGCAAGCGCAGTGACGACGGCAGCGTCACCACGCCGAAGGGCTTCAAGGACGCCTTCAAGCAGGTCGCCGAAGGCGGCTGGCTCGGCCTGTCGGCGCCGACGGAATTCGGCGGCCAGGGCCTGCCGGTGACGCTGTCGCAGGCGGTCAACGAATTCCAGATCTCCGCCAACATGGCGTTCTCGATGTATGGCGGGCTGACCATGGGCGCGACCGCGGCGCTGCTGGTGCACGGCACGCCCGAGCAGAAGCAGACCTATGTGCCGAAGATGGTCGCCGGCCAGTGGACCGGCACCATGAACCTGACCGAGCCGCAGTGCGGCACCGATCTCGGCCTGCTCCGCACCAAGGCGGTGCGCCAGGCCGACGGCAGCTTCAAGATCACGGGCACCAAGATCTTCATCTCCGCCGGCGAGCACGACCTCACTGAGAACATCATCCATCTCGTGCTGGCGCGCATCGAAGGCGCGCCGGCCGGCATCAAGGGCGTCTCGCTGTTCGTGGTGCCGAAGGTGCTGGTCAATGCCGACGGTTCGCTCGGGCAGCGCAACGGCGTCAGCTGCGGCTCGATCGAGCACAAGATGGGCATCCACGGCAATTCCACCTGTGTGATGAACTACGACAACGCCACCGGCTGGCTGATCGGCGAAGAGAACAAGGGCATGCAGGGCATGTTCGTGATGATGAACGAGGCCCGCCTCGGCGTCGCCGTGCAGGGCCTCGCGCAGTCCGAGGTCGCCTATCAGAACGCGGTCGCCTATGCCCGCGAGCGCCTGCAGGGCCGCTCGCTGACCGGCATGAAGGAACCCGAGAAGCCGGCCGATCCGATCATCGTGCACCCCGACGTGCGCCGCACGCTGCTCACCATCCGCGCCTTCAACGAGGCGGCACGCGCCATGGTGGTATGGACCGCGCTGAAGAGCGACGTCGCGCACCGCTCCAACGACGCCGGGGATCGCCAGGCCGCCGACGATCACATGGGCCTGATGACGCCGGTGCTGAAGGGCGTGTTGACCGACACCGGGTTCGCCAACACAGTCTCGGCGCAACAGATGTTCGGCGGCCACGGCTACATCGCCGAGCACGGCATGGAGCAGTTCGTGCGCGATGCGCGCATCGCGATGATCTATGAGGGCGCCAACGGCATCCAGGCACTCGACCTGGTCGGCCGCAAGCTGCCGCGCGACGGCGGCCGCGCCGCGATGGCGTTTTTCGGCGAGGTCGGCGCTTTCGCCAAGGAGCATGGTGCCGACGAGGCGATGAAGCCGTTTATCACCCCGCTCTCCACCGCGCTCGGCCATCTGCAGCAAGCCACCGGCTGGCTGATGCAGAACGCGCTGACCAAGCCCGACAATGCCGGCGCCGCCGCGACCGACTACATGAAATTGTTCGGCCTCGTCGCGCTCGGCTACATGTGGGCGAAGATGGCCAAGGTGGCGCAGGACAAGGCCGCCGCCGGTACCACGCCTTACCTCAACACCAAGCTCGTGACCGGCCGCTTCTTCATGGAGAAGCTGCTGCCGGAGACCGCCGTGCATCTGGCCCGGATCCAGAGCGGCAGCGCCACCACGATGGAACTGGCCGCGGAAGCGTTCTGAAGCGTTTTCCAGCGAAGTGGAGACCGGTTCGCGTGAAGAAAACGCGTCAAACAAGAAGGCCTTGAAAATTGCCGCCGCACCGCTGCGGCGGCGGGTTCTTCCGTATATATTATGATCCTCATATCAAGGAGGGCGTCATGCCTGAGGCATACATCTACGATCACGTTCGTACCCCGCGCGGCCGCGGCAAGGCCGACGGCGCGCTGCACGAGGTCACCGCGCTGGCGCTCGCCACGGTGCCGCTGAAGTCGCTCAAGGAGCGCAACAACCTTCCCGAGGACTCCGTCGACGACGTCATCCTCGGCGTGGTCGATCCGGTCGGCGAGGCCGGCTCCGACATCGCCCGTTTCGCGGCGCTGAACGCCGGCCTCGGCGAGAAGGTGCCGGGCGTGCAGATCAGCCGCTTCTGCGCCTCCGGCCTCGATGCCGTGAACTTCGCCGCGGCCCAGATCATGAGCGGTCAGCATGAACTCGTGATCGGTGGCGGCGCGGAATCGATGAGCCGCGTCGGCATCGGCGCTTCCGGCGGCGCCTGGCCGATGGATCCCTCGATGGCGGTGCCGGCCTATTTCATGCCGCAGGGCATCTCGGCCGATCTGATCGCGACCAAATACGGTTTCTCGCGCGACGACGTCGACGCCTACGCGGTGCAGAGCCAGCAGCGCGCAGCCAAGGCCTGGGACGAGGGCCGCTTCAGCAAGTCGGTGGTGCCGGTCAAGGACGTCAACGGCCTGACCATTCTCGCCAAGGACGAGCACATGCGCCCGACCACGACGATGCAGTCGCTGGCGCAGCTGCAGCCGTCATTCGCGGCGATGGCGGCGATGGCCGGCTTCGACGCGGTGGCGATCCAGTCGCACCCCGAGGTCGAGAAGGTCAATTACGTGCATCACGCCGGCAATTCCTCCGGCATCGTCGACGGCGCCGGCGCCGTGCTGCTCGGCAGCAAGGAGGCGGGCGCCAAGTATGGCCTGAAGCCGCGGGCGAAAATCCGCGCCTTCGCCAATATCGGCTCGGAGCCCGCGATGATGCTGACCGGACCGGTCGACGTCACCGAAAAGCTGTTCGAGCGCTCCGGCATGAAGAAGTCGGACATCGACCTGTTCGAGCTCAACGAGGCCTTCGCCTCGGTGGTGCTGCGCTATATCCAGGCGTTCGACATCGACAACGCCAAGATCAACGTCAATGGCGGCGCGATCGCGCTCGGCCATCCGTTAGGGGCGACCGGCGCGATGATCCTCGGCACCGTGCTCGACGAGCTCGAGCGCACCAACAAGGAAACCGCCCTGGTGACGCTGTGCATCGGCGGCGGCATGGGCACCGCCACCATCATCGAGCGGGTGTAACCGAGCAGGCAGCGTCATCCTGAGGTGCGAGGGCGAAGCCCGAGCCTCGAAGGATGGATAAATTCATCGGGTCATCCTTCGAGGGCCTCGCAAGAGCGAGGCCACCTCAGGATGACGGAGAGATTGGGAACCGCAACATGGCTTACAAGAATTTCAAGTTCGACGTCGACGCCGACGGCATTGCGCTCGTCACCTGGGACATCCCTAATCGTTCGATGAACGTGTTCGACGAGGTCTCGACCCAGGAGATCGGCGAGATCATCAAGCAGACGACCGGCGATGCCGCGATCAAGGGCGTCGTGATCACCTCGGCCAAGGAGGCGTTCTGCGCCGGCGCCGACCTCTCGATGCTCGAGGGCATGAACCGCTCTTACGCGCAGCTCTTCAAGGAGAAGGGCGAGGAAGCCGCGAACCAGATGCTGTTCGAGCAGAGCCGCCAGATGTCGCAGTCGTTCCGCGCGATCGAGACCTCGGGCAAGCCGTGGGTCGCCGCGATCAACGGGCTTGCGCTCGGCGGTGGCTTCGAGATCACGCTGGCCTGCCACTACCGCGTCGCGGCCGAGAACCCGAAGACCCGGCTCGGCCTGCCCGAGATCAAGGTCGGCCTGTTCCCCGGCGCCGGCGGCACCCAGCGCGTGCCGCGGCTTGTGCAGCCGGCGGACGCGATGCAATTGCTGCTCAAGGGTGAGGCGGTCAATCTCACCCGCGCCAAGGCACTCAACCTGATTCACGCGGTGGTGCCGGCAGCCGATTTGATCAAGGCCGCGAAGGACTGGATCAAGGGCGGCGGCAAGGCCGTCGCGCCGTGGGACGAGAAGGGCTTCAAGCTGCCCGGCGGCCCCGTCTTCTCCAAGATGGGCATGCAGATGTTCCCGGCCGGCAACGCGATCTATCGCCGCGAGACCTACGACAATTATCCGGCCGCGCGCGCCATCATGAGCTGCGTCTATGAAGGCCTGCAGCTGCCGATCGACGCCGCGCTGCGGGTCGAGTCGCGCTACTTCACCAAGGTGCTGCGCTCGAAGGAAGCCGCGGCGATGATCCGATCGCTGTTCCTGTCGATGCAGGAGCTGAACAAGGGGGCGCGCCGTCCGGCCAATGTGCCGCCGACCAAGGTGAAGAAGCTCGCCGTGATCGGCGCCGGCTTCATGGGCGCCAGCGTCGGCTATGTGTCGGCGCAGGCCGGCATCGACGTCGTGCTGGTCGATCGCGACCAGGAGAGCGCCGACAAGGGCAAGGGCCACGCCAAGACCGTGGTCGACGGCCTGATCGCCAAGGGGCGGATGAAGCAGGACGCGGCCGACGCCATCCTGGCGCGGATTTCGGCAACGGCCGACTACAACGTGATCTCGGACTGCGACCTCGTCATCGAAGCCGTGTTCGAGGACCGCAAGGTCAAGGCTGACACCTATGCCAAGGCGCAGCCGCTGCTCAAGCCGGGCGCCATCTTCGCCTCCAACACCTCGACCTTGCCGATCAATTCGCTGGCCGAGGAGTTCAAGGACCAGGGCAAGTTCATCGGCATCCACTTCTTCTCGCCGGTCGAGAAGATGATGCTGGTCGAGATCATCCTCGGCAAGAACACCGGCGACGTCGCGCTGGCGACCGCACTCGACTATGTGCGCGCGATCGGCAAGACGCCCATCGTGGTGAACGACTCCCGTGGCTTCTTCGCCAACCGTTGCGTGATGCGCTACATCTCCGAGGGCAACGAGATGCTGCTCGAAGGCGTGCCGCCGGCGATGATCGAGAACACCGCCAAGATGGCCGGCATGCCGGTCGGGCCGCTGTCGCTGCAGGACGAGGTCGCGCTCGATCTCGGCCTGAAGATCACCAAGGCGACCGAGGCCGATCTCGGCCCCAACGCGATCGACCAGGCGCAGAAGAAGCTGATGGTCGAGATGGTCGAGAAGCAGGGCCGCTTCGGCCGCAAGAACGGCAAGGGCTTCTACGACTATCCCGAGAAGGGCAAGGGCCAGAAGAGCCTGTGGCCGGGGCTCGCCAATCTGCAGCCGAAGCAGCTCGATCCCGACACGCTCAGCGTCGAGGAATTGAAGCAGCGCTTCCTGGTGGTGCAGGCGGTGGAGGCCGCGCGGACCGTCGAGGATCACGTCATCACCGACGTGCGCGAGGCCGATGTCGGCTCGATCCTCGGCTTCGGCTTCGCGCCGTTCACCGGCGGTGCGCTGTCCTACATCGACTTCATGGGCACCAGGAACTTCGTCGCGCTCTGCCACAGCTTCGAGAAGAAGTACGGCTCGCGCTTCACGCCGCCGAAGCTGCTCGAGGAGATGGCCGCCAAGGGCGAAACCTTCTACGGCCGCTTCCCGCCGAAGAAACAGGCGGCGTAAACTTCTGAGGCGAACTCGCGCAGGATCAAGCCGGATCATCGATCCGACTTGATCCTGTTGTGCGACGGTCATGCCCGTCAAAGTCCCGCCACGCTCGTTCCCCACTGGCACCACGCTGCTGGCATCACTCTTGCTCGTCGATCGCCGGGGCGACGATCAGCGTGAGGGTGTCGTGCGATGAGTTCTGCGCTCAGGGAAAATGCCGCGGAGGTCGTGGCGAAGGATCCGTTGCCTTCGTTGCCGCCGTCGCGGCGGGGGAAGCCGCTGCGTTTGCGGGGCAAGGGCCCGTCATGGACCGGCCTCGCGCTACTCGTTCTGGCCGCGGATATTGTGCTCGCCACGGCGGTCTGGCAGGCCGTCAATTTCTTCAGCCATTGAGCCGTCGGTCCCCGGCGAGAGCAAGGCGCCGGCGAGATAGGCGAACTGGTTGAAGGCGAGGCAGGCGACGACGATCGGAGCGCCGGTGGCAAAGGAAAAGCCGTCGGATTGGAGCACGATCGCCGCGAGCACCGCGACCAGCGGCGACTCCAGCATCAATGTCCAAACCCGAAAGTACAAACTGGTTGCCAGCCCAACCAGGGTGCTGGTCAATAAAAGGGTAAAGGCGATCGTCACATTTTTAGACCAGTTGGAGCGGAGGGCGCCGCAGGTCATAGTCGGTCAGTTGGATCGCTCGAACAAGGACGGCCACGCCCTCAGCCGGAACTACACTGACTTAGCATTAATCGCTATAATGCAGGTTAAATTGAGACTTTCCGCCTCCGGTGTCGAGCAAGGGGATCGGCGAATCCACAACAAAAAAGAGCCGGATCGATCGACCCGGCTCTATCGCGGTCGTGGTGAGCGAGCTCAGGCCGCCTTGAGCAGGCCTTCCTTCTTCAGCGCCTCCTGCACCTTCGGGCGCGCCGCAACCCGGGCCTTGTAGGCGGTCACGTTCGGCAGGCCGGAGAGATCGAAGCCGAGCCGGTCCTGCGCCCACATGATCATGGTGAAGAGGTAGCCGTCGGCGACCGTGAACTGGTTGCCCATCAGATAGTCGCGTCCGGCGAGCTGGCTCTCGACATATTTGAACTTGCCCATGGCGCGGTCCTTGAAGAAGGCCTTGGCGTCGTCGGCGAGCACGGGCGAGAACATTGGGCCGAGATTCTTGTGCAGCTCGGTCGTGGTGTAGTTCAGCCATTCGAGCAGCTTGTAGCGCTCGTTGGAGTCCCTCGCCGGCGCCAGCTTCTTGTCGGCGGCCTTGTCGGCGATCATCTGGATGATGATCGGGCCCTCGGTGACCATCTCGCCGGTATCCAGCGCCAGCGCCGGCACCTGGCCCTTGGGGTTCACCTGGAGGAAATCGTCGCCGTTTTCGAGCTTCTTGGCGCGCAGATCGACCTTGACCAGGTCGTAGGGGAGCCCGGCCTCGAGCAGAGCGATATGGGGGGAGAGGGAGCAGGCACCGGGGGTGTAATAAAGCTTCATAGGGGTATTCCTTCCCTTGTTCTTGGCGTCCGGAGAGGGATTGCCTACATGCGCCTGCATGAAATAGTCAAGATTGATGCAGATGCATTCAGTGCGGTACACTCGGTTCCGGGACCTTTTGGGCTAGACCATGAAACGCAAGCTATCGAGCCAGGCGACGGCCGCCTGGATCCGCCTGATGCGGGTGCCGAGCCGGGTGCTGGACTGCGTCGAGCAGGATTTGAAGAAGGCCGGTTTTCCGCCGCTCGCCTGGTATGACGCCTTGCTCGAGCTGTCGCGCGCGCCGTCGGGCGAACTGCGTCCGGTCGAGCTCGAGCGCCAGATGCTGATCCCGCAATATTCGACCTCGCGGCTGATCGACAAGCTGGTCGACGAGGGGCTCGCCGCCCGGCGCGAATGCAAGATCGACAAGCGCGGCCAGTTCGTCGAGATCACCGAGGCCGGGCGCGAGCTGCAGAAGAAGATGTGGAACGCCTATTCCGCCGCGATCGACAAGCATGTCGGCTCCAAATTGTCCGACGCCGACGCGACCAGGCTGTGCGGTCTGCTCGACCGGCTCGGCTGCGCCTGCGGCGACGCCAAAGGCGACGTCAAGAACGAGACCAAGGCTGATAGCAAGGCTGCGCCTGCGCGAGACGGCGTGCCTGCCCGATGATATTGCTGATTCCATCATCCGCAGCCGTTGTGGCTCGCGGATGTCCCTGCCACCGCGCGCCTTCGATCGAAGCGCCCTTGAGTTGGATTATCTATGGCGCGTGACCAGATCGACATGACGCCGCTGCAGTCGCGCGACGAACTCGTGGCGTGGCTTGAAGCCGGCGTGAAGCCTGAGTCCGAATTCCGGATCGGCACCGAGCACGAGAAGACTCCGTTCACGCTCGAGGGCCATCAGCCCGTGCCCTATGAAGGCGCCAAGGGCATCGGCGCGCTGCTCGAGGGCATGAAGCTCTTGCTCGGCTGGGAGCCGATCATGGAGCGCGGCAACATCATCGGCCTTTATGACGTCACCGGCGGCGGCGCGATTTCGCTCGAGCCGGGCGGGCAGTTCGAATTGTCGGGCGCGCCGGTCGAAACCGTGCATCAGACGCAGTCGGAATTGATGGCGCATCTGGCGCAGGTGCGGGAGATCGCAACCCCGCTCGGCATCGGCTTCCTCGGCCTCGGCATGACGCCGTCCTGGTCGCGCGCGCAGATCCCCGTGATGCCCAAGGGGCGTTACAAGATCATGCGAAACTACATGCCGAAGGTCGGCAAATACGGCCTCGACATGATGTTCCGGACCTGCACGGTGCAGACCAATCTCGACTTCTCCTCCGAAGCCGACATGGTGAAGAAGCTGCGGGTGTCGCTGGCGTTGCAGCCGATCGCGACCGCATTGTTCGCCAACTCGCCGTTCACCGAAGGCAAGCCCAACGGCTTCCTGTCGTTCCGTTCCGAGATCTGGCGTGACACCGACAATGCACGCAGCGGCATGGTGCCGTTCGCGTTCGAGGACGGCATGGGATTCGAGCGCTATGTCGATTACGCGCTCGACGTTCCGATGTATTTCGTCAAGCGCGACGAGGAGTATATCGACGTCTCCGGCTCCTCGTTCCGGGATTTCTTCGCCGGCAAGAATGCCGCCCTCCCAGGTGAGCGTCCGACCTTGTCGGACTGGGCCAATCACCTCTCGACGATCTTCCCCGAAGTGCGGCTGAAGCGTTATCTCGAAATGCGCGGCGCCGACGGCGTGCCGTGGGGCCGGCTGCCGGCGCTGCCAGCGTTCTGGGTCGGACTGCTCTACGACAATGACAGCCTCGATGCCGCCTGGGACATCGTCCGCCACTGGACCGCGCCGGAGCGGCAGGCACTGCGCGACGACGTGCCGCGTTTCGGCTTCAAGTCGCGGATCAAGGACCGCTATCTGTTCGAGATCGCCAAGGAGTGCCTGATCCTGTCGCATGCCGGATTGCGACGGCGCGGCCGGATCGATCATCTCGGACGCGACGAGAGCCGCTTCCTCGAGCCGCTCGAGCGCATCATCGAGGCCGGCCGCTCGCCGGCGGAGGAGATGCTGGAGAAGTTCAACGGTCCGTGGAAGGGCTCGGTGGAACCGGCCTATCAGGAGTATGCGTTTTAATCCCCGCTTGGCCCCAATCCGGGCGTGAGGCGCGCGCGGACGGCGGTGGTGTCGCACCCGCCGTTCATCCGCCGTACAGGTTCATGGCGTTCAAATGACGACCCGCTAAACGCGCGGGGCTGCGCGAATTTGAAAGCAATCTCATGGGGATAGGCCGCCACTTTAGGGCGTGTGTGGTGATGTTTGCGGTCCTTGCGGCCGCTGTCGTCGCGCGCCCGGCATTGGCGCAGACCAATTTCGACCGTCCCGGCGGCGACTATCTCAACGCGCCGGTGACGACGGGCGATCCGGCCGATTGCGCGCTGACCTGCGAGCGCGACCGCCGCTGCCGCGCCTGGAGCTTCAACTACCCGACCGACGCCAACAATGGGGCGGTGTGCTGGCTGAAGAACACCGTGCCGCCGCGGGTGCAGGACGTCTGCTGCGTCTCCGGGGTGCGCGGCGCAGGCGTGGTCGAACCGCGCAACGGCGCCATCGAAACCTCGATCGACCGCCTCGGCGGCGACTACAAGAATTTCGAACTGAAGAGCAGCGACGGCGACGAGGCCTGCCAGGCCGCCTGCACCGCCGACAACAAGTGCCGCGCCTGGACCTACGCCCGGCCCGGCTATGCCGGCCGCGACGCGCATTGCTTCCTGAAGAAGGAGATCAAGCCGCCGCGGCGGAAGGCGGGGTTCACGTCGGGCGTGGTGCGGTGAGTCCGGTCCCGGATTACGCTTCGCTCCATCCGGGCTACGAAGCTATGACAGGCTACTCCGCCGCCAGCACCGTGAGCTCCGGCCACAGCGCCTGCCACCGCTCAGCCTTCCTCGCATAGTTCGCGGCCGAAAAATTCGCGGTCCGGTTCGGCCGCACGATCATGCCGGCGACATCATCGAAGCCGTTCGGCGCATAGACGTCGTAGCCGCGCGTGGTGCGGCGGATGCCGATCTGCGTGTTTTCGGTGAGGAAGCGATCGATGCCGTCGCTCGAACGCGACAGCGCCGGGTAGGGCAGGCCGTGCTTGTCGGGATACCAGAGATGGACGCGGGCCTGGTTGCGCACCTCGATCGCGACACCGAGATGCGCAAGCCGTGCCTTGAGCTCGCGGATCACCGCGTCCTCGGCCTCCCATGAGGTATCCGGATCGAAATAGAAGATGTCGTGGTCGCTGATGCCATGATCGAGCGGCCGGCGGGTCAGCACGTTCCACACGGTCTGCACCAGGCAGCCGGCGACCAGCCATGCATCGGGCAAGCCGAGGCGGTACAGCTCGTCGGTGACGGCTTGATTGGCCGGGTTGCGCAGCGCGGCTGTGAGGAATTCGTCCTGCGTCACGACGAGGCGGTCGCGTCGTAGTCCCTGACCGCCTTCTTCGACGCCAGCGTGCGCCAGTGCCGGCGCAGCAAGGGCTCGACGGTGGCGCGTTTGGCCTTCGACAGGCGGATCAGGACTATCGGGTAGTCGCGGTAGTGATTGGTGAAATAGAACACTTTGGGCTGATGCTCGACCAGGATGTCACGCTCATCGGGCGGTACGCCCGGCATCACCAGGCTGTCGCCGTCCTCCTTCAGCCGCACCAGCATCTTGTTGCGCACCTTCAGCGCCGGCGTGCCGTAGGAAGAGCCGTCCTCGACCTCCGGCCACGCCAGCGCGATGCGCCTGATGTTGTCGAAGGTCATGGCTGACCTCTCGTGGGGAATGTAGCCCGGATGAGCGAAGCGATATCCGGGACGGCCTCGACACATGCCCCGGATGTCGCTGCGCTCATCCGGGCTACGCGCTACGCGTCTACTGCACCGAGGTGAAGAAGCGCGCGAGGCGGAAGCCGGAGAGCCAGGTCCAGACCGGCTGGCTGCGGATGCCGAGGTCCCAGGAGCCGACCACGGCGTCGGCGCGGCCAATCAGATTGTCGATCGGCAACAGGCCGACGCCGCCGTCGCGCACCGGCACGCGGCTATCGGCGGAATTGTCCCGGTTGTCGCCGAGCACGAACAGTTTGCCCGGCGGCACCGTCACCTCTTGGGTGTTGTCGAGCCGGCCGTTGTCGCGGATCTTGAAGATCGCGTGGTTGACGCCGTTCGGCAGCGCCTCGATATAGCGATACGCCTCCTCGCCGCCGCCGCGATCGTCTTCGGCGAAGCCGGTGCCGTCGGGCTTCAGCGTCGCCGGATGATCGTTGATGAAGAGCTGACCCTGCCGCATCTGGATGCGGTCGCCGGGCAGCCCGACCACGCGCTTGACCCAGGCCTGCGAGCGGTCGCCCGGCCAGCGGAACACGACGACGTCGCCGCGCTTCGGCGTCTCGCCGAACACGCGGCCGGTTTCCGGCAGCGTGATCTGGATCGGCAGCGAGGCCGCGCCGTAGCCATAGGGATATTTCGAGGCGACCAGCGCGTCGCCGATCAGCAGCGTCGGCTCCATCGATCCCGACGGCACGTAGAACGGCTCGGCGATCGCGCCCTTGGCGAGGAAAACGACGGCCACGATCGCGGCCAGTTGCACGGCCTGCCCGCGCCAGCTGGTCGGCTTGGCCGTCACGACTTCGTTTCCGCTGCTCACTAGCCCGTTCCTCCGACCGTAATCCGTTCCATCCTGAGCGTCGGCTGGCCGACGCCGACCGGCACGCCCTGGCCGTTCTTGCCGCAGGTGCCGATTCCCGTATCCAGCGCAAGATCGTTGCCGATCATGGTGATCCTGTGGAGATCGGTCGGTCCGTTGCCGATCAGCATGGCGCCCTTCACCGGCGCACCGAGCTTGCCGTTCTCGATCTTGTAGGCCTCGGTGCACTGGAACACGTATTTGCCCGAGGTGATGTCGACCTGGCCGCCGCCGAAATTGGCGGCGTACATGCCGTTCTTCACCGAAGCGATGATCTCGGCCGGGTCGCGGTCGCCCGACAGCATGTAGGTGTTGGTCATGCGCGGCATCGGCACATGGGCATAGCTCTGCCGCCGTCCGTTGCCGGTCGGCTTCATGCCCATCAGCCGGGCGTTCTGACGGTCCTGCATGTAGCCGACCAGAATGCCGTCCTCGATCAAGACGGTGCGGTTGGTTGGCGTGCCCTCGTCGTCGATCGAGAGCGAGCCGCGGCGCGAGGCCATGGTGCCGTCATCCACCACGGTGACGCCCTTGGCGGCGACCTGCTGGCCCATCAGGCCGGCAAAGGCGGAGGTCTGCTTGCGGTTGAAGTCGCCCTCGAGCCCATGGCCGACGGCCTCATGCAGCATCACGCCGGGCCAGCCGGCTCCGAGCACCACGTCCATCTCGCCGGCGGGCGCCGGCACCGATTCGAGGTTGACCAGCGCCTCGCGCAGCGCGCCGTCGGCGGCGTCGCGCCAGGCCTTGGTCTCGATGAAGCGGGCATAGCCCTCGCGGCCGCCATAGCCCTTGCTGCCGCTCTCCTGCCGGTCGCCCTGGCCGGCGACGACGGAGATGTTGACGCGCACCAGCGGGCGGATGTCGCGATAGCTCTCGCCGTCGGGCCGCAGGATCTCGACCACCTGCCAGGTCGCGGTGAGGCTGGCGGAGACCTGCCGCACCCGCGGGTCCTTGTCCCTGACATAGGCGTCGATCTCGCCGAGCAGCTTGACCTTGGCCTCGAATGCCGGCCCGTCCAGCGGGTTCTCGTCGCCATAAAGCTTGATGTTGGTGTGGGCCGGCGCCGCGGCGAAAGTGCCGGCATAGCCGCCGCGCACGGCCGCGACGGCATCCGCGGCTCGGATCAGCGCCGGGATCGAGACGTCGGAGGAATGCGCATAGCCGACCGCGTCGTCCTTGACCGCGCGCAAGCCAAAGCCCTGCGAGGTGTCATAGGTCGCCTGCTTCAGCCTTCCATTGTCGAACACCAGCGCCTCGGTCTGCCCAAATTCCAGGAACAGCTCGCCGTCATCGGCGCCTTCAAGTCCGCGCGCTACCTCGCGGCGAACGGCATCGCGGTCCAGATTGGCGCGGTCGAGCAGGGAGGTCGTGGCAGGATTGGTCATGGTCACTCCGACGCAATGCGATTGCTTGGCGATTCCTCGTCATCCTTGCCTGAAGCGCAACTGATTGCCAGTGGGGAACCCGCAGCAGGGATTTCGGGGGATTGAAGCAGAGACGAGCGGAAAACTCATCTTACAACCCGGAAACCTGTACCGGTCCCGGTTCAGGCCCGGACGGCGATCACCAAAGATAGTGGTTGGGGTGGCAAACCGGGAGTGCCTGCGACTATGCGGTCGATCACAGTGCCCCGTCGGTCTCCTCACCTTGTCGTCATCACCTTGAGCGCCGATCCGCCTTCCGCGGCTGGCTTTCGCCGACATCGCCCGATTGCGGCTTCGGCTGCGCGGTGCCCTGCGCCGAGGTCGGAAAGCCATGCTCCTGCGCCCAGCGGTACAGTTCGTCGAACACCGGCTTGAGCGCCTTGGCCGACGGCGTCATCTCGTACTCAACCCGTGGCGGCACCTCGGGATAGACCGTGCGCTTGACGAGGCCATTGGCCTCGAGATCGCGCAGCTGCGTGGTCAGCATGTGCTGGGTCACGCCGGGGATCGACTGGCGCAGCTCGCCGAACCGCCGCTTGCGCTCGACCAGTTGCCACAGGATGTCGCCCTTCCATTTCCCGGCCAGCACCGACAGCGCGCGATGAAATTGCGCCGACAGGTCGCCGTTGCACGGCTCGGACGCCGCCGGAGGCTCGGCAGGCTCAATAGTCAGTTTTTTCATACTACCTCACAAAAAGCATCCTACTTGTTCTTTTCATCTTACTCCCGAATTTAGACCACCGAAAGCCGCGGGCCAGCCGCCGATCGATCGGGTGGCCGCGCGGCCCGGCCTTACGAACAACTCGGGAGTCATCAATGTCAGTTGCAGTTGCCGCGGCGCCGTCGCGCTGGAAATCCGTCAGCCTCTGGGTCGTCAGGGGACTGCTCGCTTTGGCCTTTGCCGCCGCGGGCGCCGCCAAGCTTTACGGCGTGCCGATGCTGGTCGAGGAATTCGAGCATATCGGGCTCGGTCAGTGGTTCCGCTATTTCACCGGATCGCTGGAGCTGCTCGGCGCGATCCTCATCCTGCTGCCCCCGGTCGCAGCGTTCGGCGGCGTGCTGCTCAGCTGCATCATGGTCGGTGCCACCGTCAGCCATCTGTTCGTGATCGGCGGCTCGCCGGTGCCCGCCCTGGTGCTGCTGACATTGAGCGCGATCGTCGCCTACGCCAAGCGCAGCCAGTTCGTCCTGCTCGCGAGCGCGCCGTGAGGTAAGCGCGATGCGCGTCTCTCGCCGCAAGCTGGCGGTCGTGACCGGGCTGGTGCTGGCCTTCGCGGTGCCGTTCGCCGCGACGATGCTGCTCACCGGTTCGGTCGCGGCGGTCTCGAAGCCGGAGCCCAAGAAACTTGAGTCCAGGAAGCCCGAGCCGCGCGTGCACCACCTGGTGCTGCCGATCAACAGCGACGACCCGACCACGATGCGGGCGCTGATCTCGACTGCGCTCAACCTCCCGAAATATTATCGGGAGCGCAACGAGCCGTTCGAGATCGAGGTCGTCGCCTACAATGCCGGCGTCCACATGCTGCGGGCCGATACCTCGCCGGTGAAGGACCTGTTCCGGGTGGTGAGGGGGCTCGCGCCGGACATCCGCTTCGTGGTCTGCGAAGCCACCAAGCTCGGCATGGAGCGCGCCGAGGGACATCCGCTGGTCCTGCTCGATCATGTCGACCTGGTGCCGAACGGGCCCGGGCGCATCATCGAATTGCAGGAAGCCGGCTGGTCCTACATCCGATCCTGAGCGATGCAGCGATCAAGCCAAGCGGAGAATTTGTCATGACGTCAGCTCACGTACCGACGCGCCGCGCCGTCGTCGCCGGTATGATCGGCGCCGGCGCCTCGCTCGTAATGCCCGCCGGAGCTGTGCGCGCAGCGTCGGGGCCGCCGCAATTCGGCACCATCCGGCACCAGTTCACGCAGGTCGAAGGCGCCCGCCCGGTGCCGCAGGTTGCGATCCCCGTGCTCGCCGGCGGCGCGCTCGATCTCACCGCGTTCAAAGGCAGGATGGTGCTGGTGAACTTCTGGGCCACCTGGTGCGCGGCGTGCCGGACCGAGCTACCGATGCTGGACCGCCTTGCCGCGAGCGGCCGCAGCGATCTCGTCGTCGTCGCTGTCAGCACCGATCGCAACCGCGCGCCGGTCGCGCCCTACGTCAAGCAGCTCAAGCTCCGCCACCTCGCGATCGGCTTCGATCCGGGCGGTCTCGTCTCGCGTGTCGACGCCGCCGAGGCCGATACGCCGTTCGCGCTCTACGGCATGCCGATCACATTCTTGATCGGCGTCACCGGACAGGTCGAAGGCTACATGACGGGAGAGGCGGACTGGCTGTCCGCCGAGGCGAGCGGGTTGTTCGATTATTATGCGGCGGGTGGGCGGTAAGCTGATCTGCTTGGCGTAGCCCGGATGAAGCGCAGCGAAATCCGGGAAGGCACTCTCTGCTGACGCCGGTCCCGGATTGCGCTGCGCTTCATCCGGGCTACGGCCTCTGCATTTGCGACGCCGGCCTAACCCCTAGGGCAATTTGTCATACCCCTCCGCCAGGCCGTTCAGGCTGAGCGGAAAGCCGATCCCTTCTTCCGGGGTCTCGAAGATGATGAAGGTCGCGGTCTTGGCGTTCTTGAGCTGGCCGAGCAGCTTGTCGTCCATCACGACCTCGGCGACGCAGCCATTGGGCAGACATCTGACAAAACCGGCGCGGCCGACGTCCTGATTGTCGAGCTTGAGGCCGAGGCCGGAGGGCAGCAGCACGCCGAGCGGCGCGACCACGCGCATCAGGCGGCTCTTCTGGTCGGCGGTCTTCAGCACGATCACGGTCAGGCCGGCGTTGGAGCGGTCTTCCGCTACCACGCTCTGGATCAGCGCGCATTGCTCGGCCTGGGCGCCGGGCGGCGTGTCGCAGCGGATCTGCCAGTCGCCGTGAACCGAGCGCACCGCGCCTTGCGCGTTTGCCGGCTGGGTCAGGCCAAGAGAGAGGCCAACAGAAAGGCCAAGCCAGAGGGCCAGAATCGCGAGGCCGCCGAGCCGGCTGGCCATCGTCAAACGAATGTTCGAAGCGCCCATCCGGGTCGATCCTTATAGATGTTCGGTCGGTCCGGCCGTCCAGCCGCCGGTAGCACGCGCGCCATGATGCGCTTCCCGAAAGCGAATCATGATCTCATCTTCTTGTTTGAGCATGATCTTTCGGAAAACCGGTCTCCACTTTTCCGGATCATGCTCAGGCGTCGACTGATACCGCAATGACGGCGCCTTGAAGGCGATCTTGAAGCCATTCTCGCGCCGGATTGGGGCAGCCCGCAGCGAATCAGGTTCCTGTGCGCTGCCCTGTCTGTGGGTACATCCGGTAATCCCCCTGTCAACTGCATGCGGCGTCGTTTCGGCGACTTTCGCTTGATTTTGCGGGAAAAATCGCAGGCGGCAGCTTCATCGCAGGCGCATGGCTTTCGGCCCCACTACTGCATTGCGAGCGCCGGAGAATTATGGTTTGAGAGGCTGGATTTCGACGCGTTCTAGCGATCTGGCTCCCGTACCCACCTTGACTCAGAGACGGGTATGTCCGGAAGGCCGTTTGTCAGGGCGGATCGTGCTGCATTTTCGGCCACATGCCGGAGGTGCTTTGGGGAATAATGCAAGGGAGCGCGAGCGGCATGAAGATGTCGATTGGCCGGTTGGGCAGGCAATTGCTGGGGTTGGCGGTAGCGGGTGTGGCGTCGATCGCCGCGGGATCGGCCTTCGCCGAAATGGGGCAGCCGGCTCCGTGGGAGCACACGCTGCAGGAAGCCGCGACCCCGGTGATGGAAAACATCATCTGGTTTCACAACTTCCTGCTGGTGCTTATTACCGTCATCACCCTGTTCGTGCTGGCGCTGCTCATCATCGTGGTGGTGAAGTTCAACGCCCGGGCCAACCCGGTCCCCTCCAGGACCACCCACAACACGCTGATCGAAGTGGCCTGGACGCTGATCCCGGTCCTGATCCTGGTCGGCATCGCGGTGCCGTCGTTCCGCCTGCTGTTCCTGGAGCTCGACGTGCCGAAGCCGGACCTCACGGTGAAGGTCACCGGCAAGCAGTGGTACTGGTCCTACGCCTACCCGGATAACGGCAAGTTCGAGTTCGACTCGCTGCTCGACAAGGACAAGCAGCCGCGTCTGCTCGGCGTCGACAACGAGATGGTGGTCCCGGTCAACAAGGTGGTGCGGATCCAGACCACCGGCGCCGACGTGATCCACTCCTTCGCGGTGCCGGCCTTCGGCGTGAAGATCGACTCGGTCCCCGGCCGCCTCAACGAGAGCTGGTTCAAGGCCACCAAGACCGGCGTGTTCTACGGCCAGTGCTCGGAACTGTGCGGCAAGGACCACGCCTTCATGCCGATCGCGGTGCGGGTCGTCAGCGACCAGGAATTCGCGACCTGGGTTGAAGGCGCGAAGAAGAAGTTTGCGACCAACCCGGCGAATTCCTACGCCTCGGCTGGTCAGGCGGCGCAGTAAGCCTCACGGCTTACGGCGCGGATGGAATAAGGGCGACGGGACCGCAAGGTCCAAGAGGGACTGCAAGGCAGGATTTTGAACATGGCGACAGGCGCAGCGACACACGACGATCACGCCCATGATGATCACGCCCACCATCCGACCGGATGGCGGCGTTATCTCTACTCCACGAACCACAAGGACATCGGTACGATGTACCTGGTCTTTGCGGTGATCGCGGGCATCATCGGTGCTGCGATGTCGATCGCGATCCGTGCCGAGTTGATGTATCCGGGCGTCCAGATATTCCACGAGACGCACACCTATAACGTGTTCGTGACCTCGCACGGTCTGATCATGATCTTCTTCATGGTCATGCCGGCGATGATCGGCGGCTTCGGCAACTGGATGGTGCCGCTGATGATCGGCGCGCCGGACATGGCGTTCCCGCGCATGAACAACATCTCGTTCTGGCTGCTGCCGGCCTCGTTCGCGCTGCTGCTGATGTCCACCTTCGTCGAGGGTGAGCCGGGCGCCAACGGCGTCGGCGCGGGCTGGACCATGTACGCGCCGCTGTCGACCTCCGGCCATCCGGGTCCTGCGGTCGATTTCGCGATTCTCTCGCTCCATCTCGCGGGTGCCTCGTCGATCCTCGGCGCCATCAACTTCATCACCACGATCTTCAACATGCGCGCGCCGGGCATGACCCTGCACAAGATGCCGCTGTTCGTGTGGTCGATCCTGGTGACCGTGTTCCTGCTGCTGTTGTCGCTGCCGGTGCTCGCCGGTGCGATCACCATGCTGCTGACCGACCGCAATTTCGGCACCACGTTCTTTGCGGCTGACGGCGGCGGCGACCCGGTGCTGTTCCAGCATCTGTTCTGGTTCTTCGGTCACCCCGAAGTGTACATCCTGATCCTGCCCGCCTTCGGCATGGTCAGCCAGATCGTCTCCACCTTCTCGCGCAAGCCGGTGTTCGGCTATCTCGGCATGGCCTACGCCATGGTCGCGATCGGCGGCATCGGCTTCGTGGTGTGGGCGCACCACATGTACACCGTCGGCATGTCCTCGGCGACGCAGGCCTATTTCGTCGCCGCCACGATGGTGATCGCGGTGCCGACCGGCGTGAAGATCTTCTCCTGGATCGCCACGATGTGGGGCGGCTCGATCGAGTTCAAGGCGCCGATGATCTGGGCGATCGGCTTCATCTTCCTGTTCACCGTCGGCGGCGTCACCGGCGTCGTGCTGGCCAATGCCGGTGTCGATCGCGTGCTGCAGGACACCTACTACGTGGTGGCGCACTTCCACTACGTGCTGTCGCTCGGCGCCGTGTTCGGCATCTTCGCCGGCTGGTACTACTGGTTCCCGAAGATGTTCGGCTACATGTACTCGGAGACCATCGCCAAGGCGCACTTCTGGTTTACCTTCATCGGCGTCAACCTGGTGTTCTTCCCGCAGCACTTCCTCGGCCTGTCGGGCATGCCGCGCCGCTATGTCGACTATCCGGATGCATTCGCGGGCTGGAACCTGATCTCGTCCTGGGGCTCCTACATCTCGGGCATCGGCGTTCTGATCTTCATCTACGGCGTGATCGATGCCTTCGTCCGCAAGGAGCAGGCCGCGAACAATCCGTGGGGTGCGGGTGCGACCACGCTGGAGTGGACGCTGACCTCGCCGCCGCCGTTCCACCAGTTCGAAGTGCTGCCCCGCGTGCAGTAAGTCCAGGACAACGCGGCGCACTTTAAGGGTGCGCCGCGCCTTTTGAGAGAAGCGAGACCTGATCTTGTCGGTTATCGATCACAACGCCATCGAACTGCCCCGGATCTCCGAGGCCGAAGTGGGCGACTACATCGCGCTGTTGAAGCCGCGCGTGATGTCGCTGGTGATCTTCACCGCCCTGGTCGGGCTGATGATCGCGCCGGTGCACGTGCATCCGGTGCTGGCGTTCACCTCGATCCTGTGCATCGCGGTCGGCGCCGGCGCCTCCGGCGCGCTCAACATGGCCTATGAGGGCGATGTCGACGCGCTGATGACGCGCACCGCCAACCGGCCGATCCCGCGCGGCCGTATCACGCCGACCGAGGCGGCCGCGTTCGGCATCACGCTCGCTTTCTTCTCGGTGATGACGCTCGGCATCCTCGTCAACTGGGTGGCGGGCGCGCTGCTTGCCTTCACCATCTTCTTCTATGCCGTGATCTACACGATGTGGCTGAAGCGCTGGACCGCGCAGAACATCGTGATCGGCGGCGCCGCCGGTGCCTTGCCGCCGGTGGTGGCGTGGGCCGCCGCGACCGGATCGCTCTCGGTCGAGCCGATCCTCCTGTTCCTGATCATCTTCTTCTGGACCCCGCCGCATTTCTGGGCGCTGGCGCTGTTCCGCAGCGACGATTATGCGCGCGCCGGCATCCCGATGCTGCCGGTCGTCGCCGGACCCGACGCGACCCGGCTGCAGATCCTGCTCTACACCATCGTGCTGGTCGCGATCGCGCTGGCGCCGTGGCCGCTCGGCTATTTCGACGCGATCTACGGCGTCACCTCGCTTGTGCTTGGCGCCGGCATGCTGTGGCTCGCCATCGAGGTCTATCGCCGCCGCGAGGGCACTGCTGCCAATCGCGCCACGCGCCGGCTGTTCGCCTTCTCGATCCTCTATCTGTTCGCGCTGTTTGCCGTCCTCCTCGCCGAGGTCGTGGTCCGCGCGATTGCGCCTGTCTTCATCGGATAGGGAGCCGGGGGGCGAGATGGGGGCGCATGGGATATCAATGGACGAGAAACGCGAACCAGAAGGAATCGTCCTCACCGAGGCACAGCTCAGGAGCCGCCGCCAGCGCTCGATCGCCATCGCGCTCGCGCTCGGCATCCTGGTCGTGCTGTTCTTCGCCGTCACCCTCGTCAAGGGGCCAGCCGTGCTGGTGCGGCCGCTGTGAGTGAGATGGCGAACCAGGAACCGCAGCAGGGTGAGGGCGCCAAGGTCACGCGCCGCACGCTGACGCGCGACGCCGTGGTCGCCTCGATCTGCGGCTTCGTCGTGGTGCTGATGGTCGGCGCGTCCTACGCGGCCGTGCCGTTCTACAACTGGTTCTGCCGCACCACCGGCTTCAACGGCACCACCCAGGTCGCGACCTCGGTGCCTTCGGATGCGCCGCTCGCGCGCACCATTTCGGTCAGCTTCGATTCCAACGTCGCGCCGGGCCTGCCCTGGAAGTTCGAGCCGGAGCAGAACACGATCGACGTCAAGATCGGCCAGGTGGTCACGGTCTACTACGCCGTCACCAACCAGTCGGCGCGCACCACGACCGGCCAGGCGTCCTACAATGTCGCGCCGCTGACGGTCGGCGCCTATTTCCAGAAGATCAACTGCTTCTGCTTCACCGAACAGACCATGGCGCCGGGCGAAAAGCGCGAGATGGCCGTGGTGTTCTATGTCGATCCGGCGCTGGCCAAGGACAGCGAGAACGACACGCTGAAGACGATCACTTTGTCCTACACCTTCTTCCCCGTGCGCGACGCAACGCCGAAGCCCGTGGCGGCCGGCGAGGCGGAGCAGCGCAAGGGCGGCTAGTCCTGGAATTTGAGATTTAAGACGTGCCTTGCGGCACGCGAATGGAGAGACGGCAATGGCTGAGGCGCAAGTCAAGCATCACGACTATCATCTCGTCGACCCGAGCCCGTGGCCGGTGGTCGGCTCGATCTCGGCCTTCATCATGGCGTTCGGCGCGATCGGCTGGATGCACCACATGTTCTCCGCGGCCCCGATCGTGTTCGGCGTCGGCACCATCGGCGTGCTCTACACCATGGCGAGCTGGTGGGGCGACGTGATCAAGGAAGCCCAGTACAAGGGCGACCACACCCGCGTGGTGCAGATCAGCCACCGCTACGGCATGATCCTGTTCATTGCCTCCGAGGTGATGTTCTTCGTCGCCTGGTTCTGGGCCTTCTTCAACTCGGCGCTGTTCCCGGCCGACGCGGTGCACGCCACGCGCGATGCGGTGTTCGGCTGCGGCGCCGGCACGGCGATGGGTGCCTGCTCGGTCCCGGGTACCTGGCCGCCGAAGGGCATCGAGACCTTCGATCCCTGGCATCTGCCGCTGCTCAACACGCTGCTGCTCCTGACCTCGGGCACCACCGTCACCTGGGCGCACCATGCGCTGCTCGAGAACGACCGTCAGGGCCTCAAGCAGGGCCTGATCCTCACGGTGATCCTCGGCGCCCTTTTCACCTGCGTGCAGGCCTATGAGTACGCCCATGCGACGTTCTCGTTCGGCGGCAACGTCTATGGCGCGACCTTCTTCATGGCGACCGGGTTCCACGGTTTCCACGTGCTGGTCGGCACCATCTTCCTGCTGGTCTGCCTGATCCGCGCCTATGCCGGCCACTTCACGCCGAAGCAGCACCTCGGCTTTGAGTTTGCCGCCTGGTACTGGCACTTCGTCGACGTGGTCTGGCTGTTCCTGTTCATCTGCATCTACGTCTGGGGCCACGGCGCCGAGACGATGGCCCACGGCGCACACTAATTGCCGGCCGACGTGCTAAGAGGGGGCGGCCGAATGGCCGCCCCTTTGCTTTTGAAGAGAACCGATGACCGATACTCCGCCGACCGTCACTGAGAGCGCACTGCGCGGCATCGCCTGCCGCTGCCCGCGCTGCGGCAAGGGCAAGCTCTATTCCGGCTTCCTGACGCTGGCGCCGCGCTGCCAGGCCTGCGGCCTCGACTTCGCCTTCATCGATTCCGGCGACGGGCCGGCGATCTTCGTCATCATGCTGGCCGGCGCCATCGTGGTCGCGGCGGCGCTGATCGTCGAGGTGAAGTACCAGCCGCCGTTCTGGGTGCATGCCGCGCTGTGGCTGCCGTTGATCCTGGTCACCACGATCCTGCCGCTACGATCGATGAAGGCACTTCTGATCGCGCTGCAATTCCACCACAAGGCCGCCGAAGGCCAATTGATCGAGCGCGACCCGAAATGAATGATACGACGACGCATCGGCCGAGCGCGGCCGGCTTCGGCATTTTCACGTTGATCCTGATCGCGGTGTTTATCGCCCTCGGCTTTTGGCAATTGCAGCGCCGGGTCGAGAAGCACGCGCTGATCGCGGCGCTCGATGCGCGGCTGGCCGCCCCGATCGAGGCGCTGCCGCCGCCGTCGGCATGGCCGACGCTGACCTCCGCCAAGGATGAATTCCGCCGCGTCACCCTGACCGCGACCTATGCGAAGCAGCCCGACGCGATGGTGTTCAGCTCCGGCTCCGCGGTGCGCGACGACATTTCGGGTCCGGGCACCTGGGCGTTGCTGCCGGCGAAGCTCGCGAGCGGCGAGATCGTCGTGATCAACACCGGCTTTGTCCAGAACACGATGCAGGATCGCGCCTTCGAGGACCGCGTCGTTGGCCGCCTCGTCACCGGCGCGCCGGTTGAACTGACCGGCTATATCCGCTTTCCCGAGCCACCGGGCCGGCTGACGCCCAAGGAAGATCCGGCGAAACGGCTGTGGTTCGTGCGCGATCATCGCGCGATGGCGCAAACGCTCGGCTGGGGCCAGGTCGCACCGTTCTATATCGACCTCGAGGCGCCGGTGCCCGACAGCGGCACGCCGAAGCCCGGACCGCTCAAGGTGCGTCTCAAGGACGACCACATGCAGTACGCCATCACCTGGTTCTCGCTGGCCGCCGCGGTCACCATCGCCTTCGGCCTGTGGTGGCGCGGCCACCGGCGGCGCGCCTCTGGTCGAACCTAGCCTCATCATGGTTTGATTGACCGCGAAGGGGACTTCGCGGCGAGCAAATCAGGGTGTGCCATGGAGAAATACGGCGCCGGGCCAATCGTTGTCCTGGACTATGACCCCAACTGGCCGGCCATGTTCGAGACGGAGCGCGCGAGGATCGAGCATGCGCTCGGCTCGCTGACCCTGGCCATCGAGCATGTCGGAAGCACCGCGGTTCCGGGTTTGCCGTCGAAGCCGATCATCGACCTGATGGTCGGTGTCTCCAGCCTCGCGGAGGCACGGGAGCGCTGCATCAGGCCGATCGAGGCGCTCGGCTACCACTACATACCGGAATACGCGGCGTGGCTGCCCGGCGAGTTGTTCTTCCGCAAGGGCCCCCCGGGCCCGTGGACCCATCATCTGCATGTGATGGAGCCATCCAATCCGCGCTGGGAAACGCTGCTGGTGTTTCGCGACTATCTTCGCGCGCACCCCGAGGCGGCCCGCGCCTACGCGGATATCAAGCAGGCCCTTGCTGCCTCCTCAAGGGAGGACATCGCGGCCTATCGCAACGGCAAAACTCGTTTCGTCGAGGAGACGACCGCGAAGGCCCGCGCATGGCGCGCGGACCCGTCCGGTCGATAGCGCGGCTTCGCCACGCCTGCATTCTGTCGTAGCTCATGCATGTCCGCGCCGGGATCAATGACCCATAGGGGCGGGACCGCCAAGCCTGACCTTGCGCAAGGTCAGCGCCAGCGGGATCGCGGAGAGCGAGATCAGCATCAGGACCCAGAACGCGTCCATGTAGGACAGGAACGAGGCCTGGGTCTGCACCTGCTGCCCGATCCACTGAATCGCCTGTTGATGCGCCTGCGCCAGCGAACTGCCCTGGGCGACGAAGAAGTCGGTGATCTGGTGCAGCGTGTCCTGGTATTGCGGGCTCGACGGCGTCACCTGCTCGACCAGCCGGCTCTGGTGGAATTGCTGGCGATGCGTCAGCACGTTGGACACGATCGAGACGCCGATCGAGCCGCCGGTGTTGCGCGCCGCGTTGATCAGCGCGGAGGCCTGGTCGGTCTTGTCGGGCGGAATGCCGTCATAGGACGCCGCCATGATCGGCACGAAGATCAGCGGCAGGCCGACGCCGATCAGCATGCGCGAGCGCGCCATGAACCAGAAGCCGAGATCGCCATAGACGTTGGTCATGCTGTACATCGAGGCGGCGATCACCAGCGCGCCGGCAACGATCAGGTATTTCGGCTGCACCCGGGCGGCGAGCCGGCCGACCGCGAACATCATCATCATGGTGACGACGCCGCCGGGCGAGAGCACGAGGCCGGCCCAGGTCGCGGTGTAGCCGAAATCCTGCTGCACCAGCTGCGGCAAGAATTGCGTGGTCGCGAGCAGGATGGCGCCGGTCGCCAGCATCACCAGGAAGCAGGCGCCGAACTGCCGGGTTGCGACCATGCGCAGGTCGATCATCGGATTGCGCCGGGTCATCTCCCACGGGATCATCAGCACGAACGCCGTAGCGCAGATCACTGCAAAGGTGATGATGAAGGGCGAGGCGAACCAGTCGTCCTCGAGGCCGCGGTCGAGCACCACCTCGAGCGCGCCGAGGAAGGTCGCGACCAGCGCGAAGCCGATGAAGTCGAACGTGTTGCCCTGGGGCTGCGCGCCCTTGGCTTTCGCGGTCGCGGGCTCCTGCAGCACGGCCGCGATCAGCGCGATCGCGAACACGCCGACCGGCGCGTTGATCAGGAAGCACCAGTGCCAGGAGAGGTTGTCGGACAGCCAGCCGCCGAGCGTCGGGCCGACCACCGGCGCCACCACGACGGCAATGCCGAACACCGCGAACGCCTGCCCGCGCTTGGCCGGCGGGAACGCATCGGCGAGAATAGATTGCGCAACCGGCACCATGCCGCCGCCGCCGAGACCCTGCAGGATACGGAACAGCAGCAGCGCGTTCAGATTGGGCGCGAAGCCGCACAGGATCGAGCTGATTGTGAAGATGCCGAGGCAGATCAGGAAGAAGGTCTTGCGCCCGAGCGTGCGGGCGAGAAAGCCCGAGGCGGTCAGGATGATGGCGTTGGACACCAGATAGGTGGTGACCACCCAGGAGGCCTCATCCTCGCTCACGCCCATGCCGCCGGCGATATAGGGCAGCGCCACGTTGGCAATGGTGGTGTCGAGCACCTCCATGAAGCTCGCGAGCGCAACCACGATGGCGATCAGCCAGGGATTGACGGTGGCGCTCGGAGTCGAAAAACCTTTGGCGTCGATGGCGGCGGCACTCATCACAGCCTCCCGAAGCTCGACTTCTCAAGGCGCTCGACGAGGGACGGCGTGGCATCGATCCGCACCGTCGGCACCACGGACATGCCCGGGCCGAGCGCGACGTCGGTCGGCGGGTTGTCCATCACGATCTTCACCGGCACGCGCTGCACGATCTTGACGTAGTTGCCGGTGGCGTTCTGCGCCGGCAGCAGCGAAAACGCGGTGCCGGAGCCCGGCTGCACGCTCTCGACATGGCCCTGGATGGTGCGGCCGGGATAGGCGTCGATCTTCAGCGTCACCTTCTCGCCCGGCCGCATCTTGTCGAGCTGGATCTCCTTGAAGTTCGCGGTGACCCAGGTCTGGTCGGGCACGAACATAGTGAGATTAGTGCCGGCCTGTGCGAACTGGCCGACCGCGGCTGACAGGTTGACGACGCGGCCCGGCTGCGCGGCGGTGACCGTCGTATAGGACAGATTGAGCCCGGCCTGGTCGCGCTGCGCCTCGGCCTGGGCGAGGTTGGCGACCGCGCTCTTGCGCTGCGCCTTCAGCGACTCGACCTGGCGCTGCGCGAGGTTGAGCGTCGCCTGCGCGCTCAGCAGCGCAGCCTGCTGCTGATGCAGCTGCGAGGTGAACTGCTCGGAATTCTGCACCGTGCCGTAGCCGGATTGCTCCAGATGCTGGTAGCGCGTCGCCTGCTGCTGGGCGAATACCAGCGCCGCCTGCGCCTGGTCGACCTGCGCCTGGTTGGCGGCAATCTGCGCCTGCTGCACGTCGAGCTGCGCATCGACATTCTCGATGCTGGCGCGCGCGGCCGCGACCTGCGCCTCGGCCTGCGCCAGCGCGACGCGATAGTCGCGGTCGTCGAGCCGGGCGATCACGTCGCCGGCCGCGACATGCTGGTTGTCGGTGACCGGGACGGCGGTGATGTAGCCGGAGATCTTCGGCGCCAGCGCCGACTGACGCGCGGCGATGAAGGCGTCGTCGGTGGATTCGAAATGCGCGCTGTAGTCCATGTAGAGATAGCCGCCGCCAATGGCTGCGGCGAGCAGCACGGCGCCGATCGCGGAGACGACCGGACGGCGGCGGAGAAAGCTGGGCCGTGTTGCCTTGCCGATGATCTCCGGCGGGATTGTTGCCGGCGGAGCGGGCTCCTTGTCCGCAGGGCGCTCCTGCGCAGGAGCCCGCGCCGTGATCTCCGGCTGCTCCGATGTGACGTTGGGCTCATGCGCTGAGGGGGCACCCTCGATGCCCTGGTGGCCCGGTTGGTCGCGCTCCAAGACGGTGTCTTCAAACATGATGGCGGCTCCTGCTGTCAGGCGAGGTCTGCAAGGCCTTCGCAAAAAAGGAACGGTACCGTTCCGTTCTATGCGGCAAATAGTCTCGCCGTGGTGCGCCGTCAATAGAAACGGAACTGTATCGTTCTATTTACAACTAGATGTGATAAGGCTATATTGCCTGATATTGCCGGCCTGACCGGCCCATCGAACCCGGGTCGATGCGATGACCACCAGCACCCTGAAGAAGCCGCGGGTCGCCAAAGCCAAGCCGGTCGAGGTGCGCGCCGGCCGGCCGCCGAAGGAGCTCGCCGGCGAGGTCGATGCACGCATCCTCGACGCCGCGCGCCGGGTGTTTCTGCAGCGCGGGTTCGAGGGCGCGAGCATCGATGAGATCGCGGAAGTCGCGCGCTCCGGCAAGCGGACGATTTATGCGCGCTTTCGCGACAAGCGGGCGCTGTTCACGGAAGTGGTGACGCGGGACATCCTGGCACGCATCGCCGAGTTCAAGGCCGATCCGCCGGTCGGCGCGACTATCGAGGAGCGCCTCACCAGCGTTGCCTCGACCCTGCTGCATTGGGGCTTCGATGCCGACCGGATCGGCCTGATGCGGCTCGCCATCGCGGAGGCGCACCGCTTCCCGGATCTCGCCGCCAACGTCAACCGCAGGGCGCGCGCGCTTAGCACCGAGCTCGGCATTCACCTGCTGCGCGACCTGACGCAATCCGACGAGCTCGGCAAGCTGCCGGCCTTCGCGCCCGAACACCTGCCGACCACGGCGCGGATGTTCCTCGACATCATCGCCGTGCCGATGCTGCTTCGGGCCTTGTTCGAGGTGGATCTGAAGGCGCTCGACCCCGAGATCGACGCCCATGTCGCGCGCGGCGTCGCGTTTTTCGTTGCTGCATGCCGGACCGGCTGGGTGGAGAATCCCAAGCCATAGGCGCGCTCAATCCGGCGCGCGCTCCACCGCGTGACGCAGCCAGACCATGCCGCCTTCCAGCGTCTCGCAATGGGTGAGCCGGAGCGATTGTCCGGCGCCGGGGCGGTCGCCGTCGGGGCCGTGATAGTCGACGATGCTTTGCGAGCCGGCGACGCCGTCGACCGCCGGAAAGATCAATGTGCTGAACTCGTCGATCAGCCCATGCTTGAGGAAGGCGCCGTTGATTCCGCCGCCGCCTTCGAGCAGCAGCGTCCTGGCGCCGAACAGCGACGCCAGCTGCGCCATCGCGCCCGGCAGGTCGTCGCCCTTCGTGCCTGCAAAGATGTAAGACGCACCGTCCTCGCGCAGCTCGGCGAGATGTGCATCGGACACCTGCTCGCCCAGCACCGCGACGGCGTGATCGCCGCCGACATTGTCCTTGCCGAAATGCACGCGGCCCGACGGATCGATGCCGACGGCAAGCTTGCGGCCGTTACGGTTGCCGAGATGCGCCTCGCGCGGCAGCCTCAGTGGGTTGGCGGTATGCCGCTCGGCTCCCTTGGCCATCTCGTTCATGGTGACGCGGCCGATGATCCATCCATCGGCATCGAAGCCGTCATGGATCCGTTCGTAGTGGCCGCGCAGCACGTCGGCCGGAATCCCGGCAGCGGCCTTGGTGAAGCGGCTGGGATGCAGCCGGCCGTCGATCGACGTGCCCATGTGGCAGATGATGTGGAGGCGCATAGGCTGAACTCTTCGATGGGGGATGACCGCGCCGCAGGGGCGGGTGGGCAGCTTCAGATTTATAGACGCGCAGGCAGGTTCTCAACGCCGATAACGCCGCGGCGTTTCAACTTCGCTTGTTAATCGAACCAGCCGTGCCGCTTGAACCAGAGCACCGGCAGGATGCCGCTGGCGATGATCGCGGCCCAGGCCAAGGGATACCCAAGCGTCCAGCTCAGCTCCGGCATCGCCTTGAAGTTCATCCCCCAGACCCCGACCAGGATGGTCGGGGGAACGCCGACCACCGACACGATGGTCAGGATCTTGAACAGGTCGTTCTGCTGGATGTTGATGAAGCCGAGCACGGCGTCCAGCAGCAGCTGGATCTTGTCCGACAGCCGCGTCTCGTAGTCGCCGAGCGAGGCGACGTCCTTGGTGACGGCCTCGAGCCGGCGCTTCGATGCCGACGTGATCCATTCATTGCCGACGTCGTCGGCGAAGCTCGCGACCCGGCCGACGCCGAGCAGCACGTCGCGCGCCTTCGCCAGCCGATCGGCGAGCTCGCCGATGTTCTCCAGCGCCTCGCGCAGCCTGCGGCTGGAGCGCACCGGACGCTTGCTCCGCACCAGGCCGCCCTTGAAGACGCCCCGCGACAGCCTGTCGGTCTTGGCGCCGAGATGCTCCAGCACGTCGGCGCCGCGATCGATCATGGCCTCGAGCAGCGCGGTGAACACGCACATGCCGTTCTGCAGGCTCTTGTCGGTGCCGATCCGCTTCATGACGTCGTCGAACGTGGTCAGCTGCGCGAACCGCACGGTGACCAGCACCTTGGGGCCGATCACGAAGCCGATATTGGTGATCTCGGCTTCGTTGTTTTCGTCGAGCCGCACCGCCGGCGAGCTCAGATAGAGCCGGTCATGGTCGGTGATCAGGCGGCTCGACGCCTCGATCTCGCCCAACGATCGCTCGGACGGGACGCGGATGTCGAGCACGCGCTCGACGAACTGCTTTTCGTCCTCGGTGGGATCGAGCAGATCGATCCAGATGATCTCGGACGGCAATTCCACGCCGATGCTTCGCCAATCAAAGGTCGCCGACCTGTACAGCTTCAGCAATGATCGGGCTCCATGCATGGTGGGTCGTGCGTCCCACGACAATCGCGAGGACAGCAAAGCCGTTCCATGCATCTGGAAGCCTGCCGGCACTCACTTCAGTCGATGAGAGGTTCCGCCGAGCTTTCTAAGCCGGCGCAGGTCACTTGCGGCCTCCGAGAGCAACCAATCGCGAAACGTCACGATCTTCGGCAGGTTTGCCGTCGCCTTCGGGCAGAGGATCCAGTAGGTCTTCGACAACGGCAGCGACTGCGGAAACGGCCGCGCCAGATGGCCGTTGATGAGGTCCCATGCCGCCAGCGTGGTGCGCGCCAGCGCAATGCCTTGCCCATTGATGGCGGCATCAATCACCATGCTGGCGCGATTGAGGACCGGGCCATGCGTGGCGGCAGCATCGTCAAGTCCCGCTTCCTGAAGCCAGTTCTTCCAGTCGACGCGACTGTCCATATGGATCAGCGGAAATTTCAGAATGTCAGCGGGATTGCTCAAGCGTCGCTTGCCGGACAATAGCTTTGGGCTGCACACGGCAAATAGCTGCTCCGGGCTCAGCCGCACCGCGTCAAGCCCCGGCCAGTTGCCGTCGCCATGGCGTACCGCGAGATCCACTTCCTCGCGCGCGAAGTCGACGTGGTGCAGCGTGGCGGAGACGCGCAGGTCGATGCCGCTATGCGCCTCAACAAAGTGGCCGAGCCGGTGCACCAGCCATTTCGCAGCAAAATCCGGCGAGGTCGAAACCGTGAGCACACCGGTATTCTGCCGCAGCAATAGCCGCTCGGTGCCGATCGCGATGCGATCGAGTGCGTCGCGCACGACCGCCAGATAATCGCGTCCGGCTTCTGTGATGATCAGTCGCTGGCGCTCGCGGTTGAAGAGCTTAATTGCGAGCTCCGCTTCCAGTGCTTTCACCTGATGGCTGACGGCACCCTGCGTGACACAAAGCTCTTCAGCCGCGCGCGTAAAACTCTCGTGGCGCGCGGCGGCCTCGAAGGATTTCAGGGCGTTCAGTTGCGGCAGGCGTGGGCGCATCGCAATACTTCATGAGAAAAATTAGGGCAGGCACGAGAAACGATGCTTTGCGGGAAACCGCCCCGCGCCATTATTGAACAGCTCCAGTGCAGCATTTTCAAGCAATTTGGAGCCCCATCATGTCCGTCCTATTAACCGATACATGGTCGATCCCGCCGGTGCCCGCCGCCGACCCGGCCACTCCACATCATCAATCCAGCTCAGGAACGTCGCCAGGCGCTCCGCGCCCCGGATGGTGGAGCTTGCTTGACCGGCCGTTTCAGCGCATGGCGCTGCGCGCGATTGCCGATGACCCGCATCTGCTTCGCGATCTCGGCCTGACGCGCGAAGAGGCGCAGCGCGAGGCCTCCAGCCCGTTCTGGCGCTGAGACCAAACAGAAAGGAGAAACGGATGTCCGATCCGATCGTCTACGGTTTCCCACGCAGCAGTTTTGTCAACATCGTCCGCTTGATCCTCACGCACAAGGACGTAGCATACCAATTCCACGACCTTGAACCGGTCATGGGCAAGCCCGATCACCTGGCGCTGCACCCGTTCAACCGTGTCCCAATTCTGAAACACGGCGATCTCACCGTCTACGAGACGAGCGCAATCGCCGCCTATGTCGACAAAGCCTTTGGCGGCGTGTCGCTGACGCCGAAAGAGATCAAGGCGCGGGCACGCATGAACCAGTGGATCAGCGCTGTTAACAACTATTACTACCCCTACATGATCTATCACGTGACGCATGAGCGTCTGGTTTTCCCGGAGCTCGGCATCGCCCCCGACGAGAAGGTCGTGGCGCATGCGCTGCCCAAGGTCGAGATCGGGCTTGCGGTGGCCGAGCGCCAGCTTGCGCACGGCAAGGATTTTTTGCTCGGGGACGAGCTCTCGATTGCGGATTTCTATCTGCTGCCGAGCACGTTCGCCTTCAGCCTCACCGCCGAAGGGCAGTTGATGTATCCGAAATACCCGGCATTCTGCCGCTGGCGGGAACGCATGGACAATCTGCCCGCAACGCAAAAGGTTCGCGCCGTCGTGCAACGGGTGCCGATCGAACACGCGCGCGAATGGGCTACTTCGCACCGGCCGAAATATTGACCATCACTGTTCGCGTGCAGAGCGCCCGGTTCCGGGCCAGAAACCCGTTTGTTTCCGAACAAAGGCGATGACGGAGCGTTAGCGCAGAGCAAGAGGAAGGGACAACACCATGAAGAATTCCATATCGGTTGCGTTCATCTCCGCGGTCGCAATGACCTTCGCATTCGCCGGAAGCGATGCAAAAGCACAGTCTACGCCTGTCCAACAGGCCCAGCCGCCTCAGCAGTCGGAGCAAACCCGCGAGCAGGATCGCAGTCGCGCCGAGGACGTCAAGATCGGGCGTGACTGGAAGGCTCAAGGCGGCGAGAAGGACCACGCCGGCCAGGCAACACCTGACGACAGCCATCAGACTGTCGGTCGAGACTGGCGAGCCCATCCAGAGAACCGGGACCGCCAGTAGCTATCGAGGCGGAATTGGCGACGCTTGGTGCGCGGCGTGACCTTCGAAGAAGGAAAGCGGAAAGCCGAAGGTCAATCCCGCACGTATCTCGTTTACCGGATGGCCTCCTGTGAGCGCGTGCCGGACCGCGATGTCGAAGCTGAGGTCGTCGCGCACACGATAGATCAGCCCGACCAACCCCGAGAACGTCTCCTCCTTGCCAAACTCGTTCTCGTAGAAGATCTCGGCGACGGGGCGCACCGTCCAGGTCATCGGTCCTTCGACAATAGCACCCACGAACACGTCGCCATGATGGTCGCGAGTGATGGCTGTCTCGGCATTCAGGTGAATGGTGCCCCAATCCCAGCGCTGCGAGACGATGCCGGCCAAGCTTACGCCAACGCCCGAATTGCCGGTACTGTCAGGAAGAAGGACGCCAAATTCGGTCGCAATGCTCGGACCGGTCTTGTCCTGCAGGCTACCGGGTACGACCACGTGCTTGAGAAACGCTCCGGCTGCAGTCAGGCTGGTCAGCCCGGGCGGAGAGAGCGACGTTTGTCCCTGGCCTTCGAAGACGGCTTCCCAACTCTCGCTCAAACCGTAGTTGAGAACCCAGGCCGGCGCGATCAGGCTCGTTCCACTCTCATCACGCAAACGTCCGGCCGGCTGCAGCTCGACCTCCATCTCACCTTTCTTGGCAACGGCGGCATCGGTGCCATCGAAGGGGCGATAGGCCGAGGCGGGGTCAGACCAGGCGATCAGTCCAAGAGCGACCATGAAGCGAGGCGCAAGGCGTCTCGAGCTGCGAAAGCCCCGGCTGCGTTTCCACATGCGCCGTCTCCCCACAAAGTCGATCTCAAGGCATTGGCTTGAACACCCAGATTGCCGCCGGTCCGGCAGGCCCCGCGCGGACCGCAACAAACAGACGGTCCATCTCCGGCACAAAGAGCGATGTTCGTGCGCCCGTTGCCGTCGGCAGGCGCGCGATCAGTCGATAGGCCGCTTCATCAATCTCAAATACGTCGACGTATCCACCGCCGCAGCTCACATAAATGCGTCCGCGCTTTGCATCTACAAAGAGGTCGTCGGCATCGCCGCAAGTACCGGTGGCTGCAATCACCTTGCCGTCGTTCGAAAAGGCTGCAAGCTCGGCTGGGCTGCGATACACCAGGAGAACGCGACTTCGTTCGTGATCGATGGCCATCGCGAAATTACCGCCCTTGTCCAACGGCCAGCTGGTGAGTTGTTTCCCGGAAGCAACGTCCACCACCGCGACGGCTCGCGCGTCAGGCAGATTGACAAAGATACGCCCACTATCGGGCTGAAGCTGGAAGCTTTCCGGATGTGCCTTAAGGAGTAGGCTCCGAACCTTTGTCCGGGTGGATGGGTCGACGACTGCCAGGCCACCATCGCCATAGCCGACGATGACGCGCTTGGCCGCCGCGTCGACCCGGATATTGTCGGCGTCGCTGCCGAGTTCGATTCGCCCGGTCGCCTTGTATTCGTTGGCTTCGTACAGCTGCACCGATCCGTCGCGGGCGTTGGCGACGTAGAGGGTGTCGGTCGACGGCTCATAGCCGACGCCTTGGGGTTCGCTCAATCCGGTAATGGTTCGAAGCAAGCTGCGCGCAGCCAGATCGACGACGCCGACGCTGTCATTGCCGAGCTCGGCCACGAACAGTCGCTGCCGCTTCAGGTCGACCGCCAGGTGATCAATCCGACCGCGGACATCGCCGAGCAGGATTTTCGTTTCGAGCTGAAGGGGCGTTTTGTCTCCTGCCGGTTCAGCTGCCGCTGCCAGCGTCGGAATGAGGGCGTCGATGCGCCGGACGATCTGATCCCGGGCCGACTCATAATCATCGATACCCAAGGGAATGCCGGACCAGTAGGTCACGTCGGCCCGTCCGTGCCGCTCGGCGGGGATCTGATCGAACGCCACCACCTGGTCCGCCGCGGCCATGTCGTCCACGGTCAGCTGCTGCGGCGTGTTGGCCGCCTCCAGACCATCGAGTGCAAGGCCATCCTGGACCCTGACCGGTACCGACCGATAAAGGTCGATGCCGCGTGAGACCGCCCTGAATCGCAATCCACGCTCCTGGGCAGCCTTGTTGAAATAGGCCGCCGCCATCTGGCTGTTCACCACGCCGTGCAGGCAGACAAAGACAACGATCTTGCCATCGTCCGCCGGCGCCGGCCGAGCCGATGTCAGCGCGATCGCAAGCAATATGGCGGCAACGCGCAGCGTCGCCTGGGCACTCCTGAGCAGCGTTCGCGTCGTCAGCATCTCACTTCAGCCCGGTTAGCACCCACGCCGGTTGCAAGAGCGCCCCTGTCATTTCTTGCAGGCTTTCTTGCACATCTGATACTCGGACTCGCAGGTCGGCCCGGCATAGTTCTTCATGCACGCTTTTTGCTGATCGGCGCAGACCCGACAGCTGGTCTGGCCGATCGCAGCGTCCATCCCCACAAGAACTCCGACGACAACCATGGACATGACCGTGAGGCTTCGCATCGTCGATCCCTCCAAGACCAGAGTCAGCTTTTTGTCGTGGCCGTCTTGTCCAGCGCGGCGCGCAGGCCCTTGGCGAGCTTGATGGCGTCGTCATTGGCCCAGAAATGCATGAAGAACAGGCGCGGCTGTTCATCCAGCATGTGGCTGTGCAGCGCGGTGACGTCGATGCCGTGCGTCCGCAGCGCCATGATGACGGGGTTGACCTCGTCATTTGTCAGTACGAAATCGCCGGTGATCGCCGCCTTGCCGCCGCCGGTCGGCTGGAAGTTGATGCCGATGGCGACGCCCATCGGACCGACCGGGCTCAACGCCATGCCCTGTTCGGTGATCGGATCGCGGCGGGGCACGTTGAACTGATAGACGCCGCCATTGGCCTGACCCTTGACGCCGATGATCTGGTCGAGCTGCGCGGTATCGAGATCGATGGCCGGCGGCGGCGCGGCCGGCGCCGCGGCCGTGAGCGGCGTCTTGCTTTCCGCGAGGCCATCCCGGATCGCGGCGGCGAGCTTGACCGGGTCGCCGTGGCCGGCGACGTGCATGTAGAAGGTGGCCGGGCTCGCGCCAAGCAAATGGTTGTGCACGGCCGTGATCTGCAGGCCGTTTCCGATCATCTTCAGCATCACAGGGTTGATCTCGGATTCGAGCAGCACCAGGTCGCCCATCGCCATGACGCCGTCGTGCATGGGCTTGAAGGCGACCCAGCCACCGAGCGCCAGCGCCGGCTTGATGGTGACACCGTCGAGCGTCACCGCAAGGTCGCTCCGCGGAAAGCCGTAGCGATGCACGTCGCCAGTGACGGCGGGTTTTCTGCCCAGCACGTCATCGACCTTCTGCCAGTCGATCGCCTGCGCATGCGCCGACGAGACGAACGGCTCGGCGAACACCTGCCAGTCGATCTTTTGCGTGCTCCCGCCCGTGGCGAAGAGGCACGCACCGACGCCGATCAGGGCCGAAATCGTGTGTCGCATTGGATTGCTCCCTTGAACCTGGTTTTCGATGCGTCGGAGCCCGGCTCTATTGCTTCGAGAGCCCGACGATGGTCCGGAATCCGGCGATGCTCTGCACCGCGATTTCGACGGGATCGCCGAAGCGGACGGCATTGAAGATCAGGCCGTCCTGAACCTTGAACGATTCGATCCGGTCCGGAGACAGCCGTATCAGCAGCGCGTCGTTGCGTTCATCGACGCGATCGACGACGCCGCGCAGCGTCTCGCTCGCCTGCGGATGGACCGTCGCCGCCTGCAATGTGACGGCCGCGTCCTGCTGCTCGTCGAGGGCGGCCGGTACTGCCAGGGTTGCGCCCGGCCACAGCACCGCCATGCACAGGGCCACAATAGCTCTCATCATGATTGTCACTCCATCGATTGGTCGGCGACTTTCGCGCCCGCAAGCTCAGTCCCGCTCCTTGACTTGGCCGCTGCTGTCGATCACGAGCCGCACCGGCTTGCCGTTCTTCATCGCCTTCGCCGTCGTGCCCTCGGCCGTCGACTTGACGTCGGTGACCTCGGCGTAGCCGGCGGCGCGAAGCTTCGCGACGAGCTCGTCCTGCGTCAGGGCATGGGCCGGCATGGCCGCACCCGCGATCGTCAGTGCGAGAATCAAGTGGGAGAGTCTTCGTCTCTGCATGGTTGTTCTCCTGGTTGTGTTGTGCTGCCCCAGGTTCTTCCGATGCGTGCCGCTCCGCTCAGATGATGCCCGCGAGGCGTAGCAGCACGCCCGTGATGCAGGACGCGGCGAGGACACTGAGCATCCCGACATTGAAGCGGAAGATCGCGATCGCGGCGGCGATGGACAGCGCCAGCGCCGGCCAGTCGACGCTATCGAGCACCGGCGCGTCGAACGACAGGCCAAGCCCATGCACCGGCGAGGTTTGCCGAAACAGCGTGTGCAGCGCGAACCAGATCGACAGATTGAGGATCACGCCGACCACGGCGGCGGTGATCGCCGAAAGCGCGCCCGCCAGCGCCTTGTTGCCGCGCAGCGCCTCGATGTAGGGCGCCCCGACGAAGATCCACAGGAAGCACGGCGTGAACGTCACCCAGGTCGCGAGCAGCCCGCCGAGCGTGGCGGCAAGCATCGGCGACAGCCCGCTCGCCTCGCGGAACGCGGCCATGAAGCCCACGAACTGCACCACCATGATCAGCGGGCCGGGCGTGGTCTCGGCCATGCCGAGCCCGTCCAGCATCTCGCGCGGGCTGACCCAGTGATAATAGTCGGCCGCCTGTTGCGCGACATAGGCGAGCACGGCGTAGGCGCCGCCGAACGTCACCATCGCCATCTTGCTGAAGAAGATCGCGATCTGGGTGAACACGTCGCCGGGCCCGAGCGCAATGAGCAGGGCGAACACTGGCACCAGCCAGAGCGCGAGCCATATGGCGCCGACCCGCAAGGTGCGCGATGCGTTGGGACGGACATGATCCGGCACCGCTTCACCGAGCATGCTGTCGATCACGGCGGAATTCTTGCCGTCATGCTCGATTGCCGCAAATTCGCTCCGGCCGAGGCGTGCGCCGACCAGCCCGGTGACCGCGGCGGCTCCGATGATCAGCGGAAACGGCACGGCGAAGAAGAAGATCGCGACGAAGGCGATCGCCGCGAGCGCGATCATCACCCGGTTGCGCAGCGCGCGCTTGCCGACCCGCACCACGGCCTGGATCACGATGGCCAGCACCGCGGCCTTCAGGCCGAAGAACAGCGCCTCGACAAACCCGACATTGCCGTATGCCGCATAGATATAGCTGAGGCCCATGATGGCGAAGACGCCGGGCAGGATGAACAGCCCGCCCGCCACGATGCCGCCGAGCGTCCGGTGCAGCAGCCAGCCGATATAGGTCGCCAGCTGCTGCGCTTCCGGCCCCGGCAGCAGCATGCAGTAGTTGAGGGCGTGCAGGAAACGCCCCTCCGATATCCAGTTCTTCTCCTCGACCAGGATGCGATGCATCACCGCGATCTGGCCGGCCGGTCCGCCGAAGCTCAGGATGGCGACGCGCATCCAGACCAGCAGCGCCTCGTTGAAGGAGATGCCGTGCGCGGGCTCATGCCCGCGCGCCTTCGCTGTCGTTGCGACGTCCGTCATGGCTTCACCTTGCTGGTCGGCCAGTTGTGCGTCTCCTTGGTCGCGTCGCGGCACCATCGGTAGAAGGCGTCGTAGAGCAGCAGCCCGGCGCTCAATTGCTCGAGGTCGTCGTCGAACATGCGCGAGAGGCCGAGCGAGGCGGCGAGCAGCCCGGGCGCCTCTGGCGAAAGCTCGAGCCGCGCTGTATCGGCCGCCCGCACCATCGTCGCGAGCCGCTCCAGCGCCGGCGTCGCGAGGCCGAATTCCTTGACCATCACGTCGAAGGTGCAGAGCTCGCCGCGATGGCTCCAGAACACGTTCTCGATGTCGAACGGCGTGGCGTCGAACCGTTCGGCGACCGCCTCCACCTCGGCCGATGTGACGAACAGGAACACCGCCGCGGGATCGACGAAGCGGCGGATCAGCCATGGACAGGCGATGCGGTCGATCTTCGGCCGCGATCGCGTCACCCAGACGGTGCGGCCCCGCCCGTCGCGTTTCGGAATCTTGTCGGCGGGAACGGTCGGTAGCTCCGCCTCCCGCCAGCCGAGGTGGCCGCCCTCGAGAATCTCGGCCGTGATGTTGCTGCAGCGGAGCCAGGCGGCGGTGCCTTCGGCGAGCTTCTGCCCCTTCTGGCAGACCACGACCACGGACTGGCCGGTGAGGCGGGAAGCCCAGTCCTGGACATCGCGATGGGAGTAACGGACCGCGCCCGGGATCAGGCGCGGATCGGCGGCGAAATCTTCATCGAGACGAACGTCGACGAGCGTCGGCGCCTTGGCCGTGCCGATGAGACGGGACAATTTTTCGGATGAGATCGATGTGTATGACGACATGGTGCGCCCTTGGTGAAAGGACGCGATTCTTGGGCATGTCGCCTCGCGGGGAGATCGCACATCCCCGTAGCCGCATCAAAAACCCTGATCTCCGGGCTGTCAACCTGACTTTGCCAAATCCCGCAGCAATCGCCGATCGACAGTCACGAAAACTTCATCGCGCAGGTTGGAACGAACATCCGCCGCAGGAGCGGCGCGCTGCCCCCTCCCAATCGCCAACCGAAGCTGGCTCAAGCCGATGGGTCACCTCTCCATCTCCGGCGAGTTGCGAATAGGAACATACAATTCGTTGCCGAGTTGCGCGGTGGCAGGGACCAGCTCAGGTAGACGCCGGACACTGCGAACGTGTCGCGCTCCCGCCTGCATTCATTGGAGCAATGCCGATTGATGGACAGTCATTATTGGCATGCGACGCCTGTTGCGCTTGTCGCCATGCTGCTCATCACAACAACCGGCGGCGCTCGCGCCCACGATCATCAGCACCCCGACTTGAACGGTTGGTACGAGGGCTTGCATAGCAGCAAAGGTCCCTGCTGCGATGGCACGGATGCGCAGCACATTGACGACGTCGACTGGGAAACCAGGAACGGCCATTATCGGGTGCGCATCGATGGTGAGTGGGTTGACGTTCCGAACGAAGCCGTCGTGCCCGGGCCGAACCTGTCCGGCCGACCCATCGTGTGGCCCTACTACATAGACGGTCACCCGAAGGCGCGTTGCTTCATGCCTGGAAGCATGGGCTGACGCCCGTCGCTGACATCCCGCCCGCCATGCCTCGATGCGCCGCCCGGCCGGCCGACAGCGTGGTTGACCAATATAGGGTACCCCCCTATATTACATTCATGTCGCATACCATCAAGCACAAGTCCAAGCTCGTCGGCCGGGTTCGCCGCATCAAGGGCCAGCTGGAGGCCGTCGAGCGCGCGCTGGAGTCCGAGATTGGTTGTGCCGACGTGCTGATGCTGGTGGCCTCGGTTCGCGGCGCCATCAACGGGCTCACCGCGGAATTGCTCGAGGATCACATCCGTCATCACGTCGTGGATCCCGCCCGGGAGAAGGATCCCGACAAGGCGCAGGGCGCCGCTGACCTGATCGACGTCGTTCGTACCTATTTGAAGTGAGTGCCATGACCGACCTGTCTCAGCTGCTCCAGCAGGGCAGCGCGCATGCATGGCTGTTCGTACCCAGCGCGATCCTGCTCGGCGCGTTGCACGGGCTCGAGCCCGGCCACTCCAAGACAATGATGGCGGCCTTCATCATCGCGATCCGCGGCACCGTGGTGCAAGCGGTGTTGCTCGGCCTGTCGGCGACGATCTCGCACACCGCCATCGTCTGGCTGGTCGCGCTCGCCGGGCTGCACTTCGGCCAGCAATGGTCCGGAGAGCGCAGCGAAGCCTGGCTGCAACTGGTGTCGGCGGTGATCATCATCGCGATTGCGGCCTGGATGGCCTGGCGCACCTGGCGCGAGCAGACGGCCGAACACGATCACGATCATCACCATCACGACGAAACGCGGCGGCTGGTCCTGGCCGGACAAGCGCTGTCGCTTGAGGTCTTCGAGGACGGCGTGCCGCCGCGCTGGCGGTTGCGAAGCGAGGCCGGAGCGCTGCCGGCGGCCGGCGACGTTGACGTCGTGACGATCCGTCCCGACGGCAGCGAGCAACGCTTTCGTTTCGCCGGCCACGACGGCTATCTGGAAAGCATCGACGAAATTCCGGAGCCGCATGCGTTCAAGGCGCGCGTCTCGGTGCGGGCGGACATGGCGGAAGTCCTGTTCGAGGAGCACGACCATGCGCATATGGATCTCGTCGACGAGGACGACGCGCATGCGCGCGCGCACGCCGCCGACATCCGCAAGCGCTTTGCCGGGCGCACCGTCACGACGTGGCAGATCATCCTGTTCGGCCTGACCGGCGGCCTGATTCCGTGTCCGGCGGCGATCACCGTGCTGCTGCTCTGTCTCCAGCTCAAGCAGTTCAGCCTCGGCTTCGTGCTGGTGCTTTGCTTCGGCATCGGGCTTGCGATCACCATGGTCTCCGCCGGTGTTGCGGCCGCGCTGAGCCTGCGTCATGTCGAGCGCCATTGGGCCGGCTTCAGCCGCTTTGCCCATCGCGCTCCCTACGTCTCGGCGGCGCTGATCGTGCTCGTCGGCCTCTATACGGGCTGGCTCGGGTTGCACGGGATCACGGCGTGATCCGGGATCACGGCCTGATCCGCTTCGCCCCACTTCCATCTTGAAACCTGCGCGCGGTGGTCTAGATTTGCCTTGAGGGGACAAGGCAGACTCCCCGTGAGACCTCGGTCCAAGCTCTGCGCGACATTCACCGTCGTGGAGCTTTCACATGGACACCGAACCACACACACATCTTCGTTCCGAAAATCGTCGTTGCAAAATCGCCATCCTGTCGCGTGGCGACGCCGCGTCGCGACGGGAGGCGACGGCGCAAAACAGCCGTTTCGTCCGCGTCTTCGAAGCGCTCGCCGCCTCGGACATCGAGGCCGTTCCCGTCGTCTATGACGAGACATTCGCCGATACCGTTCGCGACCAATTGCTGACCATGGACGGCGTTCTCGTCTGGGTCGATCCGATCCATCAGGGCAAGACCCGCGCCGCCCTCGATCCGCTGCTGCGCGAGGTCGCGGCGAAGGGACCGTGGGTCAGCGCACATCCCGACGTCATCCTCAAGATGGGCGTCAAGGACGTGCTGTACCGGACGCGTCACCTGGGCTGGGGCGCCGACACCCATCGATACGCCACGGTCGATGCGTTCCGCGCCGAATTCCCCTCGCGCTTGCGCGCGGGCGGTCCGCGCGTGCTCAAGCAGAACCGCGGCAATGGCGGGCAGGGCGTCTGGAAGGTGGAAACCGTGCCGAACACCGACGCGACGATTCGCGTGCTTCATGCGCTGCGTGGCAGCCGGCCGGAGGAGATGTCGCTGGTTGACTTCATGGCGCGCTGCGAGCCGTATTTCGGCTGGGGCGGCTGTATCGTCGATCAGGCATTCCAGCCGCGCCTGCCCGAGGGCATGATCCGTTGCTATGTCAGCGGATCGAAGGTCGCGGGCTTCGGGCACCAATTGATCAAGGCCTTGATCCCGCCGCCCCCGCAAGGCCCGGATTCTCCGGAAGCTCAACCTGGACCGCGCATCATGCACGGCCCCGATGCCCCGCAATTGCAGAGGCTGCGAAGGTTGATGGAGGACGAATGGATCCCGCAAATGATGGCCGCGCTGGCGATCGATGAAGCGTCGCTGCCGGTGATCTGGGATGCCGATTTCCTCTACGGTCCGCGCGACGTTGATGGTGCCGACACCTATGTGCTCTGCGAGATCAACGCGAGCTCGTGCTTTGCGATCCCCGACGAAGCGCCGGCGGCGATCGCGCAAACGGTCGGGAATCGCATCGGCCGGAACATGGCGAGCGTGAGGTGAGCACGCCCTCCAGGCTCCCTCTCCCGCATTCGCCAAGAGGCGACGGCGGATAGGAGGGGGAGGGAGCCTGCCGCCGATGCTTGACGCACGCGTGGGTCGTCAATCAATTTGTTCTGATTTTCGGAATTCAACTTGACAGGTCCCCCAACTCAGATGTTCAATACATCCATCTCACCCGATCGAGGGGCGCTTCGCGGTCGTCACGAACGCGGCGTGGGATGCGGTGGACGCCGAGCGTGGTGCTGACGAGAGCGCGCGAAGCGGACGGTGAAGTCGTGTGGTCCTGACGCCCTAGCGGCAGGTGTCTTTTCGCATTGCGCGATGCGCGTTGTGAAGACGGTGACAACAAAGCCCAGTCTCACCGGGGAGAGCACGTATAAGCCGTAGCCCATCGCGCAGGGAAAGCCGGGCTGCTCCGGTTACACCTGTGGTCCTACCGCCGAGCTTTCTACCCATTGCTCGGGGCCCATGGGTGCGATCGGCGCCCGGCCTTCCATGCGCCCTCTGTCCAAGAGAGGGCGGAACGAACAGCAACGCTCGGACAAAATCGTGTCGCGAGAATGTGGATGTATGGCTCACAGATCGTGCAACACACTCGGCGTCGTCCCGGCGAAGGCCGGGACCCATTACCCCAAATGCCAATGATCGCGCGACGCTGGGGCCACAGCCTTCTTCAACTACTCGACCCTGTGGTTATGGGTCCTGGCTTTCGCCAGGACGACAACGATGAGTCCCCTCCACAACAACCGCCGCGGAGTATGGGTCCCTGCTTTCGCAGGGACGACGGTTGTGTTTGCGGCGCGCCCGTCAATCTCCCTCAGCAGCGCCACTCACCACTCGTCCCGCGACCCCGAAGCGCGTGCTTCGGGCTACCCATTGCCAGTCCGATCTTCTATGGTGAACCGTTCGGGTCGCATGAGGCGAACTCGATAAATCCATGATATCAAAGGCTTAAGGCTCTAATCGAAGCCTTTGGAGGGCGGTTTGACGCGGTATATCTCGACCAGGGGTGAGGCCCCGGTGCTTGGCTTCTGCGACGTGATGCTGACCGGGCTTGCCCGCGACGGCGGGCTCTACGTGCCCGAGACCTGGCCGCAGCTGTCGCCCGAGACCATCGCCACCTTCTTCGGCCGTCCCTATTGGGAGGTCGCGGTCGAGATCATCCGTCCGTTTGTCGCCGGCGAGATTTCCGACGCCGAGCTCGGCCGCATGGCCAACGAGGCCTATGCCACGTTCCGTCATCCCGCGGTGGTGCCGCTCGATCAGGCCGGGCCGAACCAGTTCCTGCTAGAGCTGTTCCACGGGCCGACCCTGGCGTTCAAGGACGTCGCGATGCAGCTGATCTCGCGGCTGATGGATCACGTGCTGGCCAAGCGCGCGCAGCGCACCACCATCGTGGTCGCGACCTCGGGCGATACCGGTGGCGCCGCGGTCGAGGCTTTTGCCAATCTCGACAATGTCGACCTCGTCGTGCTGTTCCCGAACGGCCGCATCTCCGAAGTGCAGCGCCGCATGATGACGACGACCGGCGCCGCCAACGTCCATGCGCTTGCGATCGAAGGCACCTTCGACGATTGCCAGGCGCTGGTGAAGGCGATGTTCAACAATCATCGCTTCCGCGACACGGTGGCGCTGTCGGGCGTCAACTCGATCAACTGGGCGCGCATCGTCGCGCAGGTGGTCTATTACTTCACCTCGGCGGTCGCGCTCGGCTCGCCGCAGCGCACCGTCGACTTCACGGTGCCGACCGGCAATTTCGGCGACATCTTCGCGGGCTATGTCGCGAAGCGGATGGGGCTGCCGATCCGGAACTTGCGCATTGCGGCCAACGTCAACGACATCCTGGCGCGCACGCTGAAGACCGGCATCTACGAGGTGCGCGAGGTGCACGCCACGACGTCGCCGTCGATGGACATCCAGGTGTCGTCGAACTTCGAGCGGCTGTTGTTCGAGGCGAGCGGCCGCGACGCCGATCAGGTCCGCCGCCTGATGGCCTCGCTGAAGCAGTCCGGCCGCTTCGTGCTGCCGGATGCGACGCTGGCCGCCGTGCGCCGTGACTTCGACGCCGGCCGCGCCGACGAGACCGAGACGGCGGCGGCGATCCGCGCCGCCTGGCGCGAGGCCGGCGACCTCGTCGATCCCCACACCGCGGTGGCGCTCGCAGTCGCCGACCGCGACACCTCCGATTCCAGGATTCCGAACATCGTGCTGTCGACCGCGCACGCGGCCAAATTCCCCGACGCGGTGGAAGCCGCCTGCGGGGTGCGTCCGCAGCTGCCGGTCTGGCTCGGAGGCCTGATGAGCAAATCCGAACACATCACGGTCATGAAGAATGATTCTGCCGAGGTCGAGCGCTTCGTGCTGTCGGTCAGCCGTGCTGCCAAGCAGGGAGTTGCCTGATGGGCGTTGAAATCACCAAGCTGCCGAGCGGCCTGACAATCGTCACCGACACCATGCCGCATCTGGAAACCGCGGCGCTCGGGGTCTGGGCTGGCGTTGGCGGGCGCGACGAGAAGCCGAACGAGCACGGCATCTCGCATCTGCTCGAACACATGGCGTTCAAGGGCACGGCGCGGCGCTCCTCGCGCGAGATCGTCGAGGAGATCGAGGCGGTCGGCGGCGACCTCAATGCCGGGACCTCGACCGAGACCACGGCCTATTACGCGCGGGTGATGAAGGCGGATGTGCCGCTGGCGCTCGACGTGCTCTCCGACATCCTCGGCAACCCGTCATTCGTGCCGGACGAGCTGGAGCGCGAGAAGAGCGTCATCGTGCAGGAGATCGGCGCGGCGCAGGATACGCCCGACGACGTCGTGTTCGAGCATCTCAACGAGCTCTGCTATCCGGAGCAGCCGATGGGGCGCTCGCTGCTCGGCACCGCCAAGACGCTGAAGGCCTTCGACCGCGACATGCTGCGCGGCTATCTCTCGACGCATTACCGCGCCCCCGACATGGTGGTCGCAGCCGCCGGCGCGGTCGATCATGCGCGGATCGTCGAGGACGTCACGCAGAAATTCGCAAGCTTCGACGCCACGCCGGCGCCGAAGCCGCAGGCCGCGATGTTCGGCAAGGGCGGCTCGCGGGTGGTGCATCGCGACCTCGAGCAGGCGCATCTGACGCTGGCGCTCGAAGGCGTGCCGCAGACCGACCCGTCGCTGTTCTCGCTGCAGGTCTTTACCAACACGCTCGGCGGCGGGATGTCGTCGCGGCTGTTCCAGGAGGTGCGTGAGAAGCGCGGGCTGTGCTACTCGATCTACACCTTCCACGCTCCCTACACCGACACCGGCTTCTTCGGCCTCTACACCGGGACCGATCCGGCCGACGCACCGGAAATGATGGAAGTCATCGTCGACGTCATCAACGACGCGGTCGAAACCCTGACCGAGGCCGAGGTCGCCCGCGCCAAGGCGCAGATGAAGGCCGGCCTGTTGATGGCGCTGGAAAGCTGTTCATCCCGGGCCGAACAATTGGCACGCCATGTGCTAGCCTATGGCCGGCCGCAGACGGTGGAAGAACTGGTGGCGCGGATCGACGCGGTCAGCGTCGAATCGAGCCGCAACGCCGCCCGTGCCCTGCTGGCGCGCAGCCGGCCCGCCGTTGTCGCGCTCGGCAGCGGCAGGGGTCTGGACACGGCGGTGGCTTTTGCGGAAGGATTGACGAAGTCGAAGGCAAAGACGCTGCTGCATTAAGAATTCTGCTTACCTCGCCCCGCGCTTGCGGGGAGAGCATAGGCCGCCTACCGGCGGCCGTTGACGGACATACGCCGAGGCGGAGCCTCGGCTATGGCCGAAGGCTTCGGGTGAGGGGTAGAGCCGCAAAACCGAATCTGCGGTAGGACCCCTCACCCCGACCCTCTTCCCGCAAGGGCGGGGCGAGGGAGAAGTGGCGGGGAGTGTTGGGCCATGGCCCTGTTTCGTTTGCCGTCCAATGGACCCGCTGCACTGATGCCGCGCGGTCACGGGCTCTTGCTGCGCGCCCCGCAGATGTCGGATTTCCCGCAATGGGCGCAGTTGCGCGAATTCAGCCGCGCCTATCTCACGCCGTGGGAACCGATCTGGCCCTCCGACGACCTGACTCGCGCCGGCTTCCGTCGCAGGCTGCGCCGCTACACCGAGGATATCGCCGCCGACCGCTCCTATCCGTTCATCATCTTCCGCGAATCGGACGGGGTGATGATCGGCGGCATCACGCTCGCCAATGTGCGGCGCGGCATCGTGCAGGCCGGCACCATCGGCTATTGGGTCGGCCTGCCGCACGCCCATCGCGGCTACATGACAACGGCGCTGCGGGTGCTGCTGCCCTCGTTGTTCGGCGAGCTCAATCTGCACCGCATCGAGGCGGCCTGCATTCCCTCCAATGCCTCGTCGATCCGGGTGCTGGAGAAGTGCGGCTTCACCCGCGAGGGCCTGGCGCGGCGCTATCTCTGCATCAACGGGATCTGGCAGGACCACCTGCTGTTCGGCCTGCTGCACGAGGATTTCCGCGGCTGAATCATAAGCCTATTGGCTGATGACGATCCCGATTCCATGCCTTGGGTTCGCCGCCATTGCCTTGCTATAACGCCCGCGAAACGGGGAACCGGGCTTGGAGATTTGAGGATATTGATGGGTGACAGGGTGATCAGGTTCGCGCTCGCGGCGGCGGTATCGATCGGTCTCGGTGCCACCCTGCTGCCGTCGGCAGCTTCCGCGCAGTCGCTGAGCGACCGTTTCAAGAGCCTGTTCGGCGGCGGCTCGTCCGACCAGGACAAGCCGTCGACGCCCGCAGCGCCGCAGCAGCTCAACGATGCCGACGCCGAGCTGACCTGCCCACCGGTGCAGATCCGCTCCGGAGCCTCGACCTATTCGGTGGCCGCGAACGGCAAGGAAGCGGTCGGCAACGACGTCAAGTTCCTGGCTTCGATCACGCGCACGGCGCGGCAATGCAATCTGAATAGCGGCCAGATCACGGCCAAGATCGGTATTCAGGGGCGGATCATTGTCGGTCCCCAGGGCGCGCCACCGAGCATTCAGGTGCCGCTTCGCGTCGCCGTGGTGCAGGGGGGCGTCGGCGAGAAGACGATCATGACGAAGGCCTACACCACCACGGTGCAGATGGACGAGAGCGGCAGCGTGCCGTTCAGCCTAGTCGCCGAGGATGTCGTGTATCCGGCGCCGTCGCCGGCCGACAACGACAATTACATCTTCTATATCGGCTTCGATCCGCAGGCCCTGAAGCCGGAGCCCAAGCCCCGCGCGCCGCACAAGAAGAAGTAGGCGCAAGAGAAAAAGAAAAGGCCGGCGCGATCAGCTCGCGCCGGCCTTTTCTGGAAGGAGTTGAGATCGCGTCAGTTCAGCTTGGAGCGGACTTCGGCGATGCCCTTGCCGACGAGGTCGTCGGCAACCGAGCCCCTGACCGATTGCGACAGGATGGTCGAGGCGGCGGTCACGGCGGCGTTGGCCGCGGCGGCGCGGACATCAGCCACGGCCTGCGCCTCGGCCTGGGCGATCTTGCTCTCCGCGGTCTTGGTCCGCCGGGCGACAAAATCTTCCATCTTGGTCTTGGCCTCGGCCGCGATCCGCTCGGCTTCGGCCTTGGCGTTGGAGATGATCTCCTCGGCCTCGCGCTCCGCGCTGGCGCGGCGCGCCTTGTACTCGCCGAGCAGCTTATTGGCCTCGTCCTTCAGACGGCGGGCGTCTTCCAGCTCGGCCTTGATGCGCTCGGCACGGTGGTCCAGCGCCGTCAGCAGGGTGCGATGGACGCCGAGATAGCCGAACACGACCAGCAGAATGACGAAGGCGATCGCAACCCAGGTTTCCGGTTCGTAAAACATCGTCTATCCCTTCAGCGACGCGTCGACGGCGCTGTTGACCGCATTGGCGTCCGGCGTGACGCCGGCGAGTTGCTGGACGATGGCACCGGCCGCATCCGCCGCGATGCCGCGGACGTTGCTCATGGCGTTGGTCCGGGTCGTTGCGATCTGCTTCTCGGCGTCGGCGAGCTTTGCCGCCAGCTTCTCTTCCAGCGCCTTGCGCTCGGCTTCCGAGGCCGCGTTCAGCTTCTCGCGGGTCTCGTTGCCGATCGCCTGCGCGTTGGCGCGCGCATTCGCCAGCTCGGTCTCGTAGGCCTTCAGCGCCGCGTCGGACTCGTCCTTCAGCTTCTGCGCCTCGGCCAGATCGCCCTCGATCTTGTTCTGACGTGCGTCGATCGTCCCGCCGACGCGCGGCAGGGCGAAACGCGACACGATCAGGTAGAGCGCGACAAATGCAATCGCCAGCGACACCAGCTGCGAGGCGAAATTGGACGAATCGAACGGCGGAAAGGTTCCGCCGTGATGTCCGCCGTCGGTCTCGGTGTGGGCGCCGGCTTTCTGGCCTTTTGCCTCGCCATGACTCTCAGCCATGGTGTTCTCCTGTTGCTGTCATGCGCGCCGCCCTCGGGATGGTCTTTGGGACGACCTTTGGGCGGCGCGAAGGGGTTACCGCTAATGCGGAACCGGGTTACCGCATAGCGGAACCGGGGTGCCGCTCAGAGCGGAACGAACAGCAGGAGCAGCGCGATCAGCAGCGAGAAGATGCCGAGCGCTTCGGTCACGGCGAAGCCGAAGATCAGGTTGCCGAACTGGCCCTGAGCGGCCGACGGATTACGCACCGCAGCGGCGAGGTAGTTGCCGAAGATGATGCCCACGCCGACGCCCGCGCCGCCCATGCCGATGCACGCGATGCCCGCGCCGATAAGTTTTGCTGCTGCCGGTTCCATATGTAGCTCCTTGAGAAAGATAGACAGATTGGTGGGTGGAGATTCCCCGGACCGCTTAGTGTCCCGGATGAATGGCGTCGTTGAGGTAGATGCAGGTCAGGATCGCGAACACGTAGGCCTGCAGGAACGCGACCAGCAGTTCGAGGGCGTACAGCGCAATCGTGAGAGCCAGGGGCAGCACGCCGCCGACCCAGCCGAGCGCGCCCAGCGAGAAGCCGAGCATTGCGACGAAGCCCGCGAACACCTTCAGCGCGATGTGGCCGGCCAGCATGTTGGCGAACAGACGAACGCTGTGCGAGACCGGCCGCAGGAAGAACGACAGGATCTCGATGAACATGACCAGCGGCAGGATGTAGATCGGAACGCCGTGGGGGACGAAGATGCTGAAGAATTTCAGGCCGTTCTTGTAGACGCCGTAGATCAGGACGGTGAAGAACACCAGAAGCGCGAGCGCCGCGGTGACGATCAGATGACTCGCGATCGTGAAGGTGTAGGGAATGACGCCGACCAGGTTCGAGACGCAGAGGAACATGAAGAGCGAGAAGATCAGCGGGAAGAACTTCATGCCTTCCGCGCCGGCCGTGCTGCGAATCGTGGTGGCGACGAACTCGTAGGAGATTTCGGCGACCGACTGCAGCCGTCCCGGAACCAGTTCCCGGCCGCTCGCCAGCATCAGCAGCGCGATCAGCAGCACCGCGATGAACATGAAGAGCGACGAATTGGTGAAGGCGATCGTGTGATTGCCGATGTGGCCGAGCGTGAAGAGGGGCTCGATATTGAACTGGTGGATCGGGTCGATTTTCATCCGCGCGGCTCTTGGTCCACCGGCTATCGTGCCGGTAATCGAATTTCAAATGTCGTGACTTCCCGCCAGCGCTCAGCGCTTGCCCGAGGCCACGCCCGCGGACCTCACCACGTTGACCACCCCGGCGACGAAGCCGAGCAGCGTTAACACGATGAAGCCGAATGGCGACGTCGACAGCAAACGGTCGAACCCCCAGCCAATCGCCGCTCCGACGGCAACGCCCGCGATCAGCTCCGAGGAAAGGCGAAAACCGAGCGCCATCGCCGAAGCTCTGGCGGCACTGTCCCCGCTTTCATTACCGGATTGATCAGTCTTGCTCCTGCGGCTGTCGCGAATTTCTGACAACCGATGATCGAGACTTCCGAGCCTTGCGGAAAGCGCAGCTTCGTCAGGAGGCGATTGATCGCGACTTCCATTTGCGCCGTCGTTGGTGTTCTCAGCCATGCTGCAAACACTAACCGATGCCGCGGATGATGGAAATTGCGCCCGTCCCCGTCAAAAGCCGCGCGGACCATACTTACCGCGTCTAATCAAGTCAAGATTGCGTCGTCACCAGTTATTGCTTTGATTCTGCTGGTTTTATTTGGAGATATTCAAGGTCAGAGTGACGCAGTGATCGCAGTGCAACAGCTTGCGTGGCATTGAGCGATATTGCGTGGCTTTTCCCGCTCTGCTGGGATCGCCGAAAGTCCCGTCCTCTCATGCAGTCAGGTTCCGCATGCCGCGCCAGATCGATTACTACTTCTCGCTGCAATCCCCCTGGGCCTATATTGGCCACAAGCCCTTCGTTCGACTCGTAAGCACTTACGATCTCAAGGTAAATTACCGGCCTGTGCTGCTGGTCGATCTGTTCTCGGAAACGGGCGGGCTGCCGCTCGCCAAGCGCCATCCGGTGCGGCAGCGCTATCGGATGATCGAGTTGCAGCGCTGGCGCGACAAGCGCGGGCTGAATTTTCATCTGCAGCCGGCCAACTGGCCGTTCAACGGGCGCCTTGCCGATGGCGTCGTGATCGCGGTGCTCGAGGCCGGCCTCGACCCCGAGCCCTTCCTGCAACGGGCTTATCCTGCGGTCTGGGAGCAGCAGCTCAACCTTGCCGATCCCGCGACACTGGTGAAGCTCGCCGATGATGCAGGTTTGCCCGGCCGGCAGCTGGTGGAGCGCTCCGGCACTGAAGCGATCAGCGCGACCTATGAGCAGAATCGCCAGAATGCACTGGACGCCGACGTGTTCGGTTCGCCCGGATATGTGCTCGATGGCGAGGTGTTCTGGGGCCAGGACCGGATCGAATTGCTTGAAGACGCGTTGAAGTCGGGCCGCAAGCCCTATAGCTCTGTTGTGTAGGGGCAGGAAGGTTGAGGCGGAGCAAGCCATGCCCATCGCGATGTCGCCGTCCAAATTGTCCATCGCAATTGCTGCCATCCTGATTGCAAGCGGCGGCGCGGCGATCGCGCAAAATGCACCGGACACCGAGAATGGCCGCTACGCCTTGTCTCCGGCCGGCGACGGTTTCCTGCGGCTCGACACGCGCACCGGTGCGGTGTCGACCTGCACCAATTCCAGCGCCGGCTGGGCCTGTTACATGGTGCCGGACGAGTGGGCGGCGCTGGATGCCGAGATCGGGCGTCTGCAGGCAGACAATGACAAGCTCAAGGGCGAGCTTGCCGCGCGCGCACCGTCGGCCAAGACCGACGAGGCGTTGCCGAAATCGGATTCGTTGAAGAAGCCAGAGCCCAAGACCGAGCCGAAGAGCGCCGAGGGCGAGCGCAAGATCGAGATCCCGCTGCCGAGCGACCGCGACATGGATCGCATGATGTCGTTCGTGGAGCGGGCCTGGCGGCGGCTGATCGAGATGGCCAACCGCGTGCAGCGCGACGTCAATGGCGGCAAGATTTGATACGGCGTTTGCAACATCCACGGTGTCGTCCCGGCGAAAGCCGGGACCCATAACCACCGGAGCGTATGGTTACAAAGAATATCCACTCCGAGTCTTTGAACATGAGGGGCCGCGGAGTATGGGTCCCGGCTTTCGCCGGGACGACGAGTTGAGAGGCTGCAGATGAGTTCGGCGAAAATGATCACGCACTCGGCGCCGTCCTCCGTCGCGGCAACCAGCATCGTGTCGTCGCGATTGACGGTCGAAACGTCGGGCGCCGGCTTCACCGACATCTCGCGCGAGGTCGTCAAATTCCTGCGTGAGGTGCGCGCCGGCGAGGGCGCGGTGACGCTGTTCATCCGTCACACCTCGGCCTCGCTGACGATCCAGGAGAATGCCGATCCGACCGTGCTGCTCGACCTGATGACGGCGCTCGATCGCGCGGCGCCCGAAGACGGCGGCTGGCGTCACGACGCCGAAGGTCCCGATGACATGCCGGCGCACATCAAGACCATGCTGACGTCGACCTCGCTGCAGGTCCCCGTGCTCGACGGCGAGATGGCGCTCGGCACCTGGCAGGGCATCTATCTGATCGAGCACCGCGCCCGGGCGCACCGGCGCGAGATCGTGCTGCAATTCATCGGCGCCACGCGCTGACGCGCGCATGTCATCCGGCTTCGGCTCCTAAAACGACATCGGCCGCGGATCGCTCCGCGGCCGATGCATTTTGACTGGGATGTCGACCGGTCAGGTCTTGGTGATGTCGACGTCCTTGGTTTCCGGGATGAACAGCGCGCCGACCACGACGGTGATTGCGGCGAAGATGACCGGATACCAGAGACCGGAGTAGATATCGCCGGTCGATGCGGTGATCGCGAACGCGGTCGCCGGGAGCAGGCCGCCGAACCAGCCGTTGCCGATGTGATAGGGCAGCGACATCGAGGTGTACCGGATGCGGGTCGGGAACAGTTCGACCAGCATGGCGGCAATCGGGCCGTAGACCATGGTGACGTAGAGCACCAGGATGAACAGCAGGCCGATGACCGCGGCCACCTGCGGACGGAAGACATCGAACGGATGCGACATCTTCACGATGCCGGCGTCACCCGGCTTCGGATAGCCCGCCGCCTGCACCGCCGCGAGGATTGCGGGGTTCGACGTCTTGGCGTCCGTATACGGCACTTCCTTGTCGTTGATCAGGATCTTCACCGGCGAGCCGGCCGGGCCCGGCACCGTCGAGTATTTCACCGACGATTGGGCAAGGAAGGCGCGGGCGGTGTCGCAGGGCGCGCTGAAGACGCGGGTGCCGACCGGGTTGAACAGATCGCCGCAGCCCGCGGGATCCGCAACCACCTGCACCTTGACCGTCTCATAAGCCTTCTCCAGCGCCGGATTGGCGTTGGTCGTGATCATCTTGAAGATCGGGAACAGCGTGAGTGCGCCGATCAGGCAGCCCGCCAGGATGATCGGCTTGCGGCCGATCTTGTCCGACAGCGCGCCGAACACCAGGAAGAAGCCGGTGCCGAGCAGCAGGGACCAGGCGATCAAGAGGTTGGCGGTATAGCCGTCGACCTTCAGGATCGATTGCAGGAAGAACAGCGCGTAGAACTGGCCCGTGTACCAGATCACCGCCTGGCCCATGGTCAGGCCGAGCAGCGCGAGGATCACGATCTTGGCGTTGCTCCAGGTCGCGAAGGCCTCGGTCAGCGGCGCCTTGGAGGTCTTGCCCTCCTCCTTCATCCGCTGGAACACCGGCGATTCGTTCAGCCGCAGCCGGATCCAGACCGAGATGCCGAGCAGCAGCACCGACACCAGGAACGGAATGCGCCAGCCCCAGTCGGCGAAATCCTTTTCGCCGGTGAGGGTTCGCGTGAACAGGATCACCAACAGCGACAGGAACAGGCCGAGCGTTGCCGTGGTCTGGATGAAGGAGGTGTAGTAGCCGCGCTTGCCGGGCGGGGCATGCTCGGCGACATAGGTCGCGGCACCGCCATATTCGCCGCCGAGCGCGAGGCCCTGCAGCAGGCGCAGCGAGATCAGGATGATCGGCGCCGCGATGCCGATGGTCTTGGCGTTGGGCAACAGGCCGACGATGAAGGTCGACAGACCCATGATCAGGATGGTGACGAGGAAGGTGTATTTGCGGCCGACGATGTCGCCGACCCGGCCGAACACGATCGCGCCGAACGGGCGCACCAGGAAGCCCGCGGCGAATGCCAGCAACGCGAAGATGTCGCGGGTCGCCGGCGGATAGTCCGAGAAGAACTGCGCGCCGATGATGCCGGCCAGCGAACCGTAGAGATAGAAGTCGTACCACTCGAACACGGTACCGAGCGACGACGCGAGGATGACGAAACGCTCATCCTTTGTCATGCCGGCGGGCCGCGCCGAAGTTGCAGTCATAGTGGACATCTGGATTGCTCCCCCCGAAATATTGCTGCCATGCTCGCCCCCGGCTGGCGGGTGAGGCCCGAATAGGCCCTCGGCTTGAGATGAAGGTAACATCGCAGTGAAACCCGCCCCAATAAGACTTTTGGCCTTTTCAGGATCGAACCTATCTTCAGAAGGAAGAGCAGGATGGAACGCCTTCGCAGGCGTCTATTGCGGCGCACAAGCTGCGCGGGTTAACCGCGTTGGCATCTGGTATTATCAAGCGCTTGCGTGATACTGCCGCGCGGGCGAAAACCGAGCGACGCGGGTTTGCCTAAAGCCCGCTTGTGGGACTGAGATGACTGCTGCTGCCAATACTCATCTTGTCATCGCCGACGACCATCCGCTGTTCCGCGATGCGTTGCGTCAGGCGGTGTCGAGCGTCGTGAGATCGGCCACGATCAGCGAGGCCGGATCGTTCGAGGACCTGACCGCGCTGTTGGAGCGGGACTCCGAGGTCGACCTGATCCTGCTCGATCTGAGCATGCCGGGGATCAGCGGCTTCTCCGGCCTGATCTATCTGCGGGCGCAATACCCTGCGATCCCTGTCGTCATCGTCTCCGCCAGTGACGATGCCGGAACCATCCGCCGCTCGCTCGACTTCGGCGCCTCCGGCTTCATCCCCAAGCGCTTCGGCGTCGAGACGTTGCGGGATGCCATCATGAAGGTGATGGAGGGGGACGTCTGGGTGCCGCCGGACACCGATCTGTCGGCGGCCGGCGATCCCGACATGACGCGGCTGCGCGACCGGCTGGTCACGCTGACCCCGCAGCAGGTGCGGGTGCTGATGATGCTGTCCGAGGGGCTGCTCAACAAGCAGATCGCCTATGAGCTCGGCGTTTCCGAAGCCACCATCAAGGCCCATGTTTCGGCGATCCTGCAGAAGCTCGGCGTCGAAAGCCGCACCCAAGCCGTGATCGCCGCTGCCAAGATCGCCGGCGGCCAGTGGCGCCAGGGCACGCCGCCGACGTAGTCCCGAGCAACTCCAGCTGTGATCGCCGGGCTCGGGCCACGGCATTTGCGAGCCGATGGGTGGCGCGAGAGCGCGCCCGATGGCACGCTTCCGCGAAGCCATCCAGATCCCATTCAAACTGCGCATCGGTCGAAAACCGAGTATCCTGTCCGGCATCGGCCCGTGAGAGGCCGCATGCTTTTGGGGAGAACGCCATGATTTCCGTCACTCGCCTCGCCGGACTATCTCTGGCTGCGGCAATCCTTCTCGGTACCAGCTCTTTCAATTGCGCTCAGGCCAAGCCGTTGATGATCGTCGGCCTGGACGAGAAGCTGTTGTGGGACGACGACGGCAAGCCGGTGCTGTCAGCGCCCGGCAAGGATCAAGTGCTGATCGTCGATCTCGCCGATCCCGAGAACCCGAAGATTGCGGCTTCTCTCCCATTGAAGAACTCGGTAGTCGGTCCCCCGGTCAACGTCGCTATCGATCCGACCGGAACGGTGGCGCTGGTCGCGGATTCGGTCGACGTGGTGAAGGAAGGCGACGCTCTGAAGCAGGTGCCGGATAACAAGATCTATGTGATCGATCTCAAGGCGACCCCGCCCAAGCTGGCAGCGACCATTGCCGGCGGAAAGCAGCCATCAGGGTTGAGCTTCAGTCCCGATGGCAAGATGGCGTTGGTTGCCAACCGCGGGGACAATTCGATCAGCGTACTTTCGGTCAACGGCACTGACGTCAAGATCACCGACACGATATCGATGCCTGACAGTGTCGCACATGTCGCGTTCGCGCCAGACGGCAAGCACGCGCTGGTCGCGCGTTTTCCCGGGCACAAGATATCGGTGCTCGATATCGCCGGCGACAAAGTCACCTACACCAAGATAGACCTGCCGGCCGGCCAATGGCCTTATAACGTCGCAGTGACCCCGAACAGCAAGATCGCGTTGACGTCGGACAATGGCAACGCGGGCGCGTCGGACGGCAGCGTCGACACGGCCAGCGTCATCGATCTCGAAGCGAAGCCGCCGCGCATCATCGATCGCGTGGTGGTCGGCGATGGACCGGAGGGGCTTGGCGTCAGCCCGAAGGGGGATCTCGCAGTCTCGGTGATCCTGCGCGGCTCGAACATGAAGAATGCGTTCTTCCATGAGAAGAACGGCAGCGTCTCGGTCCTGAAGATCGACGGCAAGAAAGTGACCAAGACCGGAGATATCGAAGTCGGCGGACTGCCTGAGGCCGCGGTCTTCACGCCCGACGGAAAATACATCCTGGTCGGGAACTACCTCAGCCAGGATTTCTCGATCCTCAAGGTCGACGGAACCAACGTTACCGACACAGGCAAGCGCTTTCAGGTGCCAGGGCACCCGGCGTCGGCCGGAATGGGGCCGAACTGAACCGACACCTGGCGATCTTGCTGGAGCATGTGATTTTCGGTTGAGCCGGCCACTCCGCGGCTCGCTTCACCTCTCGCGCTTGCGGAGGGAGCACCGTGTCTTTGCGGCGCCTTCATGATGCGATTCGATCCAATCGCATCATGATCCAAAGCGAGATGCGCGCCCGGATTGCGCCGCCGCGCGCTATTCCGCGGCCACCATCTGCTGGGTGCGCCATTGTCCGAGCAGGGCGCGCAGCGAGGCGGGTTTGACCGGCTTGTTCAGCACGGCGATGTTCTCCTCGCGCGCGGCGGCGCGCACCGCCGGGCTGCGGTCGGCGGTGATCAGGATCGCCGGAATGCCGTCGCCGAAGCGGCGGCGGATCTCGCGGATCGCGGCGACGCCGTTGCCGCGGTCGAGATGATAGTCGACCAGCACGCCGGTGACGCGGCCGCCGGCGGCCTCGATCGCGCTGATCGCGCCGTCGGCGTCGAGCACCGCGATCACCTCCGCGTCCCACGCCGTCAGCAGCGTCTTCATGCCGTCGAGAATGGCGGGATCGTTCTCGATGCAGACGATCAGCGAGCCGCTCATCGGCGTCTTCGACAGCGGCGTGGCGGTGGTGACGGCCGCGGTATGGTTGACGGCGGTCGCGACCGGCACGGTGACCGAGAACGCCGAGCCGCCGCTGACATTGGCCGAGATCGCGATGCGGTGGTTGAGCACCCGCGCCAGCCGCTCGACGATCGACAGGCCGAGGCCGAGGCCGCGCGCGATCCGGGCGCCCTGCTCGAGACGATGGAACTCCTTGAAGATCTCGCCGCGCTTCTGCACGGGAATGCCGACGCCGGTGTCGAAGATGCTGATCTGGAGCGTGGCGCCGCGGCGGCGGCAACCGATCAGGACGCGGCCGCGCGGGGTATATTTGATCGCGTTGGAGATGAAATTCTGCAGCAGCCGGCGCAGCAGCGAGCGATCGGATTCGACCGGCAGCGAGCAGGCCACGAAGCGCAGGTCGAGGCCCTTGTCGCGGGCGATCGGCATGAACTCGATCTCCAGCGAGCGCATCAGGTCGGCCATCCGGAAGCTCGTGATCGCCGGCGTCATGGCGCCGGCGTCGAGCCTGGAAATGTCGAGCAGCGCGCCCAGGATGTCCTCGATCGCTTCGAGCGAGTCGTCGATGTTCTCGACCAGGCGCGAGTCCTCGCCGCCGTTCTGACGCTCGACCAGGCTCGTGACATAGAGGCGCGCCGCGTTGAGCGGCTGCAGGATGTCGTGGCTGGCGGCCGCCAGGAAGCGCGTCTTGGAGGCGTTGGCGTCTTCCGCGATGCCCTTGGCGAGCGCGAGCTCCGAGTTCAACCGCGTCAGCTCCTCGGTGCGGTCGCGCACCCGCTTTTCCAGCGTCGCGTTGGCGCGCTCCAGCGCCTCCGCCGCCTCGAAGCTCGGCGTGACGTCGGAGAAGGTGATGACGAGCCCGCCGCCTGGCATCCGGTTGGCACGCACCTCGATCACCAGATGGCGGTCGGTGAAGCGTTCCAGATAGGGCTCGCCCTCGGTGGTGTAGGCGCGCAGGCGGGCCTGCAGCAGGCTGTCGCCGTCGCCGGACGCCGGCGGACTGATCGCGCCCATGAATTCGAGGATCTCGGACAGCGGGATGCCGAGCTGTACCAGATGCTGCGGCAGCCCCAGCAATTCGGAGAACTGGCGGTTGGAACAGATCAGCTGCAGATCGGCGTCGAACACCGCGATGCCCTGGCGCACGTGATTGAGCGCGGTCTGCAGGATCTCGCGGTTGAAGTGCAGGGCGGCGTGGGAATCGTCGAGCAGTTTCAGCGCGGCCTTGGCCGACACCGTGCGCCGTTGCAGCAGCAGCGACATCACGAGGCGCGAGGACGCCGCCCCGATCGAGGAGGCGATCAACCGCTCGGCATGCTGCAGCAGCTCGAAATCGGCCGGAGCCGACGCCAGCAGCACGATGTTGCGGTCGACGGCGAAGGCGGCGAAGGCCTCGCGGGTGCGGTCGGGGCCGAGATATTGCGTCACCGTGCTCTGGATGTCCTCCACCGTCACCGTGGTGCGCCAGCGCCGGAAGCTGGGCGCGATCGGCGCCAGCGCGTTGGGCACGAACACGTCGGCCTGCAACAGCTCGATCGAGGACGGCGCGCGCGCCAGCGAGAACAGCACATAGGTGAGGATGTTGAGCGCAAGGCTCCACAGCACGCCGTGCAGCAGCGGCGGCAGGTCGGCGCCGAACAGCGCCTGCGGCCGCAACGCCTCGATCCCGAACGGCCCGTGCTGCAGCAGCATCAGGCCGGCGGTCGAGGTTTCCAGGAAGCTCGGGATGAACAGGGTGTAGAGCCACGTCGCGAAGCCGACCAGCATGCCCGCCATGGCGCCGCGGGCGGTGGCTCTGCGCCAGAACAGGCCGCCGAAGAACGCCGGCGCCAGCTGGCTGATCGCGGCAAACGACAACAGGCCGATCGCGACCAGCTGGGTGTTGCCGAGCGCGCGATAGTAGAAATACGCCAGCACCATGATGGCGAAGATCGAGAAGCGGCGCGCCTTCAGCAGGAAATTGCCAAAGTCCTTCTGGCCGGCGCTGGCATCGTCGCTGCGCGGCAGGACCAGCGGCAGCACGATGTCGTTGGAGACCATGATCGACAGCGCGACGCATTCGACGATCACCATCGCGGTCGCCGCCGACAGCCCGCCGACGAACACGGCGAGGCTGAGCAATTGCGAATTGCCCTCGATCGGTAGCGCCAGCACGAACATGTCGGCATCGACCGCGCCGAACGGGAAGATGACGAGGCCGGCGATCGCGATCGGAATCACGAACAGGTTGATGGCGATGAGGTAGAGCGGGAACAGCCAGCGCGCCCGGGTGACTTCGGCGGGCGTCGAATTCTCGACCACGCTGACATGGAACTGGCGCGGCAGCAGCATGACCGCGCAGAACGACAGCAGCGTCATGATCAGGAAATTGCCGATCGACGGCACATATTCGATCGCGCGCACCGCCTCCGGCGTCTTCAGGGCGCGCTCGTAGAGCTCGACCGGAGAGAACATCCAGAAGGTGACGAAGGCGCCGGCGGCGATGAAGGCGACCAGCTTGACGATGGACTCGGCCGCGATCGCCAGGATCAGGCCGTGCTGATGCTCGGTCGCGTCGGTGTGGCGGGTGCCGAACAGCACCGCGAACACCGCCATCGCCAGCGTCACCATCAGCGCGATGTCGCCGATCACAGGGATTTTCGAGAACGCCTGGTCCTCGCTCAGGATGGTCTCCAGCGACGCCGCCACCGCCTTCAGCTGCAGCGCGATGTAGGGCACCGAGCCGATGATCGCGATCAGCGCCACGGTCGCCGCCACCGCCTGGCTCTTGCCGTAGCGCGCGGCGATGAAGTCGGCGATCGAGGTGATGTTCTGCGACTTGGCGAGCGCGATCACCCGGCGCAGCAGCGGCGTGCACAGTCCGACCATCACGATCGGGCCGACATAGATCGCCAGGAAGTCGATGCTGGTGCGGGTGGCGAAGCCGACCGAGCCGAAGAAGGTCCAGGAGGTGCAGTAGATCGCCAGCGACAGCGGATAGATCCACTGGCTGGCACGGCCGCGCTCGCCCGGCGACGTGCGGTCGCCGCGGCTGGCAATGAAGAACAACAATCCGATGTAGGCGAACGCCGTGGCGATTACGCCCCAGTCGTGCAGCATCGCTGCTTATCTCCGTCCAGGCCGGGAAAGGGGCCGGATACCGGATTATATAACGCAAAGGGCCGGCCGCGCGATGCACGGCCGGCCCAAATTCGGGGTCGGAAACGAATAGGGTTACTCGGCGGCCAGCGACTTCTGGCGCAGGGGCAGGCCGAGCCGGTCCCAGACCTGGAGCAGCGCCTCGGCCAGCGCGTCGATCAGGCCGTCGTCATGGTAGGGCGAGGGCGTGATGCGCAGCCGCTCGGTGCCCTTGGCGACCGTCGGATAGTTGATCGGCTGGATGTAGATGCCGTGGTCCTCGAGCAGCAGGTCGGAGGCCCGCTTGCACTTCTCGGGATCGCCGACGAACAGCGGCACGATATGGGTGTCGCTCGACATGACAGGCAGGCCGGCGGCGGTCAGGATCGCCTTGGTGCGGGCGGCACGGTCCTGGTGGCGCTCGCGCTCCCAGTTCGAGGTCTTCAGGTGCCGGATCGCAGCCGTCGCGGCCGAGCAGATCGCCGGCGGCAGCGCGGTGGTGAAGATGAAGCCCGGCGCATAGGAGCGCACCGCGTCGATAACCTCGGCGCGGCCTGCAATGTAGCCGCCGAGGCAGCCGAAGGCTTTTGCCAGCGTGCCCTCGACGATATCGATCCGGTGCATCACGCCGTCGCGCTCGGCGATGCCGCCGCCGCGCGGGCCGTACATGCCGACCGCATGCACCTCGTCGAGATAGGTCATGGCGCCGTATTGCTCGGCGAGATCGCAGATCTTGCCGAGCGGCGCGACGTCGCCGTCCATCGAATAAAGGCTCTCGCAGACGATCAGCTTCGGCCGGTCGGGACCGGCGGCGATCAGGAGCTCCTCGAGATGCGCGACGTCGTTGTGGCGGAAGATCTGGCGCTCGCAGCCGGCCTGGCGCACGCCCTCGATCATCGAATTGTGGTTCAGCGCGTCCGAAAGGATCAGGCAGTTCGGGATCAGCTTGGCGAGCGTCGAGATGCCGGTCTGGTTCGAAACATAGCCCGAGGTGAACAGCAGCGAGGCTTCCTTGCCGTGGAGGTCGGCGAGTTCCGCCTCGAGCTGCACCAGCGGGTGATGGGTGCCCGCGATGTTGCGGGTGCCGCCGGCGCCGGTGCCGACCCGGGTCGCAGTCTCGACCATCGCGCCGACCACCTTGGGGTGCTGGCCCATGCCGAGATAGTCGTTGGAGCACCAGATCACGACGTTGCGGCTGCCCTTCGGCGAATGCCAGGTCGCGTGCGGGAAGCGGCCCGCGATCCGCTCGAGGTCGGCGAACACCCGGTAGCGCCGCTCGTCGTGCAGGCGGTTGAGGGCGGCATTGAAGAACTGGCTGTAATCCATCGGCAAACCCAGAAAACGGAACCTGACCGGAATGATTGCTTCTTCTTAGAGCTTTTCCAGCTCTAATGTCCATGCATTGACCCACATCTGGGCATGCGCCGCAGTTGGGCAAATTGCCCTAGCCGGGGCCGTTCGGCTTGATTTCGGTCAAATCGCCGGGCGATCCCTTGCCGCCCGGCCGGGTTCAGGTCGTCTTGAAGCGCAGCATGCCGTCGGCGTGCATCTCGGCCGTCAGGCGGCCCTCGACCAGCATGTAGTTGACATGGGCGACCAGCTCGCCGGCGGCAAAACCCATCTGGTGCTCGTCCAGCACGTGCTTGTGGAACACCACCGGCACCAGCTCCTTGGAGGTCTGCGGCACCTCGCGGCAGGCTTCGGCGATCAGCCGGCAGCGCTCCTCATGGTGATCGGCAAGCTGCTTGATCCGGGTCTTCAGCCCGTAGAACGGCACGCCGTGGCCGGGCAGCACCATCACGTCATAGGGCAGGGTGGTGGTCAGGCTCGCCAGCGACGCCAGATATTCGCCGAGCGAGTTCTGCTCGGGCTCGACCGCCCAGACGCTGACATTGGGCGAGATCTTGCTCAGCACCTGGTCGGCGGACAGGAACAGCTTGTCGGCCGCGCAATACAGCATCACCTGGTCGAGCGCGTGGCCGCCGCCGGTAATCACCTTGAAGCGCCGCGTGCCGATCACGACCTCGTCGCCATGGGTGAGGCGGTGATAGGACGGCGGCAGCACCGAGACGCGCTTCAAATAGTCCTGGCCGCGCCCGAGGAGTTTTTCGGTCAGGTCCTCATCCATGCCGTGACGGCGGAAGAACAGCCGCTGCGCGTTGCGCCGCTCCTCGGTGCCGCGGTTCTGGTGATAGACCGACTGCAGATATTCCACCTGCGACATGAACAGCGGACAGCCGAAGCGCTCGGTGATCCAGCCGGCGAGACCGACATGATCGGGGTGCGAATGCGTCACGATCAGGCGGGTGACCTTGACGTGCTTCAGCGGTCCCTCGAACAGCGTGGTCCAGGCCGCGATCGATTCCTCATTGCCGAAGCCGGCATCCACCATGGTCCAGCCGTCGCCGTCGGCGAGCAGATAGATGTTCACATGGTTGAGGCGGAACGGCAGCTTCAGCCGCGCCCACAGCACGCCGGGAGCCACCTCCACGACCTGGTCGGGGCCGGGATGGTTCTCCCAGGGGTATCGCAGTGCCTCCGCCGAGGAGTGCACGGGGTCGGTCTTCGTATGCATGCTACCGGCTTAGCGGCACACGGGCCGCCGCGCCAGCCGAAAAATCAGATAGTCGTCCGGAGAATACGCTGGGAAGTCGCCGGAATTCCGTAGCCCGGATGAAGCGAAGCGCAATCCGGACAAACCTCCCCTTGAAAAGGGGAGGTCGCTTTGCTCGCAGAGCAAAGCGGGTGGGGATCTGCTCTCTCCACATAGAGCGTCGCCTGCGGCTGAACCCCATCCCGACCTTCCCCCTTTCAGGGGGAAGGGGAAGACAAATCGTGGTCCCGGATTTCGCGGAGCCTGTCATCGGGCGCGCGTTCGCGCGACCCGTTGGCTTCATCCGGGCTACGGGATATCGTTGTTACGCCGCGCGGATGTTCGACAGGAAGCCGTCGATCTCCGAGCGCAGCACGTCGGCCTCGCGGCGCAGCGCGTCGGAGGCGCTCAGCACCTCGCCGGCGGCAGAGCCCGCCTCGGCCGAGGCTGTGGAGACGCCGACGATGTTGCTCGACACCTCGCTGGTGCCGCCCGCCGCATGCTGGATGTTGCGGGCGATCTCGCGGGTCGCCGCGCCCTGCTGCTCGACCGCGGCGGCGATCGCGGTGGTGACGTCGTTGATCTCGCCGATCGTGCTCGAGATGTTGCGGATGGCGGAGACGGCCGTGGTCGTCACCTCCTGCATGCTGACGATCTGCTGGCGGATTTCTTCGGTCGCCTTCGCGGTCTGGCTCGCGAGGTTCTTCACCTCGGAGGCGACCACGGCAAAGCCGCGGCCGGCCTCGCCGGCGCGCGCCGCCTCGATGGTGGCGTTGAGCGCGAGCAGATTGGTTTGCGAGGCGATGGTCTGGATCAGGTCGACCACGACACTGATGCGTGCGGCATTGTCGGCGAGCCCCTGCATCGTGCTGTCGGTGGCGCTGGCTTCCTCCACCGCCTTGCGGGCGATCTCCGCCGAGGTGACGACCTGACGGCCGATCTCCTGGATCGAGGACGACAGCTCCTCGGTGCCGGCCGACACCGTCTGCACGTTGACCGAGGTTTCCTCGGCGGCCGACGCGACGGCGTTGACCAGCGCGCTCGACTGGTCGGCGGTCGCCGACATGCTCTGCGCGGTCGACTGCATCGAGTTCGCCGCGGTCTGCAGGCTGCCGAGCGCGCCGCGGACGTTGGATTCGAACGTGACGATCTGCGCTTCCATGCGCGAGGCGCGCTCGGCCTTGGCGCTGCGGTCCTTGTTCTGGTTTTCCGTGAGCTCGCGGCTCTCGACCATGCTCTCGCGGAACACCTGCAGCGCGTCGGCCATGACGGCGATCTCGTCGCGCTGGCGGCTCTGCGGGATCTCGGTGTCGAGGTCGCCGTCGGACAATAGCTGCATCGAGCGCTGCAGGCCGCGGATGCGGCGCAGGATGTTGCGCCCGACATAGAGCCAGACGAACAGGAACGAGCCGACCAGCGTCAGCGCGCCGAGGCCGATCATCACCATGGTCGCGAGCGAGATCTGCTGCCGCGCCTGGAAGGTCGAACTGTCGGTCTCCTTCTGCACCGCGTCGACCAACTGCTGGACGCTGATGCCGAGCCCGACATTGAGCTTGCGCGTCTCTTCCAGGATGGTCTGGCCGTAGTCGATCGCGTCGAGCTCCTTCTGGCGGATCTTGAACACGCCGGTCTTGCCTTCGCCGAGCACGAGCAGCTTCGAGGCGGTGTCGCGCACCGCAACGATCGCGGGATTGTTCGGCAGGTCCTCGAGGTTGGACTTGACGCGTTCGCGCCCGGCCTTGAACTCGGCCTCGATCGCATCGAGCGTTTCGCTGGAATTGGCCGACAGCGCCGCGGTCATGTCGGCAGCCATCAGATTGCCGGCGGCGAGCACGTTGCTGATCTGGCCGACGGTGCGGGCAGCTTCAGTGGCGTCGTCCGCGGACACCTCGGCCGCGGCGAGGATGGCGTTGAGCCGGGTCTGCGCGTCGAGCATCGCCGGACTTGCGGCGGAGACGAACGCCGCCTGCGCCTTGCGCAGCGCGTTGTACTGCTTGTCGCGCAACGCGCCGACCTCGAGCCGCTCGCGCGCCGCCGAGATCAGGCTCTTGGTCGCCTCGTCGGTGTTCTTGACGTTCTCCTGCAGCGCGCTGACCACGGATTTGTCGGCGCCGAGCTCGATGATCTCGCCAAGCTTGGCGTTGGTGAGCCGCGCGACGTCCTGCACCTTCTTGGTGCGATCGTTCAGCGCGTCCTCGCTCTGCACGGCGAGCAGGCCGGGACCTTGCGCCGCGAGCGAAGCGCTTTGCGCGGCAAGCTGCAGGCTCGCGGCAAGTCGCGGAATGTCGCGGCCGGAGAGATCGGTCATGGTGCCGCCGAGCTGATGCAGCACGATGCCGGCGCCTGCGCTGATCACCAGCGCCATGCCCGCGATCACCGCGAACGCTGCGAACAGGCTGCCCCTGACGCCCATCTGCGGCAGATGGATACGCTTGAGATTTGGTTTCCCGAGCTTGAACCGAAACGCCATTGCCCCCGTGCCCCCTGGCCCACTACGCTTGGCCACTATCCTTGGCCACTACTCTTGGATGTTTCCCCGGCGCGGGAGTATCGGTGCGGCCGGTTAACAAAATCGGGAAAATTGCGACCATCTGCGGGATTTTTCAGGGCGGCCACGCCGTAGCGCGGTCCTGGTTCGCTGTGCGGAATCGATGCACGCGACATGACGCAAAAAGGCCGGCTTGCGCCGGCCTTTTCCACTATCGGTTGTGGGCAGTATTCTCAGTAGCGGCCGTAAGCGGGGCCGCCGAAGTTGCCGAGATTGAAGCGGTAGTTGAGGCCCGCCTTCACGGTGTGCTCGTCATTGTGGAAGCTGCCGACCGGCACCAGCGCACCCGGCGCGGTGAAGCGGCTGTCGCCGAAGTCGTAGTACTGGTACTCGACCTTGGCCGACCAGTTCGGCGCGAACATGTATTCGGCGCCGCCGCCGATGGTCCAACCGTTGCTGTGGTTGTCGCTGAGCGCGAAGCCGACCGGGGCGCCGCCGAGCGTCACCGTTTCGTTGTTGTCGGAATAGGCGTAACCGCCCTTCACATAGATCAGGCCCGGGCCCCAGGTGTAGCCGACGCGACCGGTGATCGAGCCGATGCCGCGCTGGTTGTTGTTGTAGACGTAGCCGCCGGGGAAGATCGCGTTGAGCTGGTGGCCGCCGACCCAGGAATACTGGCCTTCGACGCCGATCACCCACATCGGCGACAGCTGCCAGTCGTAGCCGCCCTGCACGCCGCCCATGAAGCGGGCGTCGGAGTCCGACAGCGCGAGGCCGTTGAAATTGTTGTTCTGGGAGAACACGCCGCCGAGATGGCCGCCGAGATAGAAGCCGGTCCAGTTGTAGAGCGGAGCGGCGTAAACAGGCGCGGGCGCCTTCTGATAGTAGCCACGGTTGAAATCGGCGGCGTTGGCGGTCGCGCCAAAGGCAGCGACGGCAGCCGCGGCGGCTGCGGTTGCGAGCAGGAACGTCTTCATGGGGGCAGTCTCCGGACAAGTCATGAGGCGCAGCGTGAATGGCGCCATCCATGGCGGATGGGTTAGACCGCATTTGAATAAAATGCAGTCACCCGAACGCTGCTCGGAGCGTTAAGTCGCAGCCTTTGCGGTGAAACGTTTTGTTGTGCCTAACGAACGCTTAAGGTGGAATGAAGCAAGGCTTAACGCGGTGCGCGCGGCGCGCATTTCCCGTTAACCAAGCCGTCGGCTAGAGCATGATCCGGAAAAGTGCGAAGCGGTTTTCCGAGAAGATCATGCTCAAACAAGGAGCTAAAGCGCGATGATGATTCAACCTAATCTCATCGCGCTTTAGGCCAGTCGCTTGCGCACATCGTCGCGCATCTGCTCGCGAAACGCCTGGCGACGCGCGGCGCGATCCCTGACCGGAACGTCGTGGCGATCGAACACGTCGAACTTCTCCAGGATCGGATAGTGCTCGCTCGCCATCGCCAGCACGCGCAGCAGGGCGGCAACCTTCGGAGTCGGGCCGGTGACTTCCCACCTGCGCAGCTTCTCGGCGCCGCCTGCGGCCGACAGCCCGCACAGCTTCGCCATGTCAGCCGCCGTCAGCTCGCGGCCGAGCGCCTCGCCGAGATGTTCGCGCAGTTTCTTCAGTTCTGGGCCGGTCACGATTGGTCCGCTCCGCGATGGCAAAATGTGAAGTGAGTCACATGACGTGCTCGAGGCGCGGGTTATACGCCACACAGGTGAGTTCTAAAGGAAACCATCATGCACGGCATCATCGAAAGCCTCAGCCCCGAACACGATCAGATCGATTGGAAATGGGTCGGCAGTGTGTTCGCGTTCTACGTCGTGCTGACGATCGGCGGAATGGGCGCGCTGCTGGCGCGTTGATCCGCGGAAGCGGTGCGAAGGGCCGATTGCGCGGATAGCGATCAAAATAGAGCGGTCACGTGACGGCTCAGGCCCGGCGGTAGCCGCCGGAACCGGATCGCAGAATCCTCCCTGAGAGGCGGTAGCCACGTCCTGCCGGCGCCTCCGATCGGCGCCGACAGGGTGTGTTCAGATCATCAGCGTGAGGCGAGAGCGTTGGCCATCCGGGCGGATTTGCCGGACGGCTTGGGCGCAGACCGTGCTGCCACCACAGGTTCGGATGGTGTCGCATTCGTCGGCCAGGCACCGGGGAACGGCGGGGCAAAATGGTGCGCTTTCAGGGCCGCGATGTCCCAAGAGTTCAGACAGGTTTTCCCGCCATACTCCGTCGAGTTGTAGAAGGCGTGAAATCCGATACCGAGAGCCGAGGCGAAGCGGTCTCCCTTGGTCGCTCCATCCACATAGCTTCGGAGCTTTGCGCAGAACTTGGGCAGATTTGCCGACCAGGGAGAATCAACCGCATTCTGGGCATTGTTGAATTGGCCTTGAAGCTCGCCGTACCGATCGGAAAAGGCCCTGTCCACTCCGAGCCAGCCGTTTCCGCCGTCAATATCCGGCCCGGTGTCACGCACGATCTTGTCGATCGAGATGACGGTCTTTCGGCCGCTTCTGTAGCTGATGTTGCTGGCGGTTGACCTGATCTCATACTGCCTGGGATCGGGCGATCTGGTTTCCGCAAACGACGCCATGATCGAGTTCACCCCGTTATTGAGCGTGGTGATGGCGTTGCTGTTCTTCTCCAGATAGGAGACGACAGGAACGATCGCCGATCCAACACCGGTGCCCGTGGCCAAGGAACCCAACGCGACCGCACTGGTGCCGACCGTCGCAATCCCGCTCACAAACTTCGTCGGGTCATTGAATCGGATGGTGTCCGACTGCTTGTACTCAAAGTGCAGCCTTACTTTCGCGTTCGCCGGAACGTCGGTGATGATGGTGCCTTCGCAGTTCTGAATTTGAACGTCGCCAAAGTTGGCTTTCGCTATGATCGGTACCTTGACCTGCTTGATCTGGTCACTCTTGGCGTTCGGGAACGTGACGACGGCCGCAAGGGCGACAGACCGGTCGTGAATATTGAATCCATCCTGGAATATGTTGCCGGTTCGCTTCGCTCCGACCCAGCCCGATGCCACGTTGTTCAGGCTCTGCGGATTGTCGCAGAGATTGCGGACCTTGAGATCGTACTGGAAAACGTCCCTGGGGCCGTCGAAGGCTCTTACGACCGGCTGCGAGCCCGATGCACGCTCAACATCTCCCAAGTCAAAGCCAAATGCGGACGAGGAGGCCAGCAGCGTAACAGCCGCCGGCAGCAGAACTTTTATGTGCACGTGAAATCCCCCAATTCCCTGTCGTATTGCCGAGTTCTGAAATTCGCCAAAGTAATTACAGGTGCCATAGAAGTATGGCTGTGGCCGAAAATCAACCAAAAGTAGATTTCACGATCAGGACGTAACGGAGGCCGGGCCTTTGGTCCGGTCTTTGGCGAGGCGGGGATGTCTCGTATTCGGCTCAGCGCTGCGCGATGAAGATCCTGGTGCTGCCAGACAGGATTGAACTGTCGACCTCTCCATTACCAATGGAGTGCTCTACCACTGAGCTACGGCAGCATGCCCGGGAAAAATTGAATCGGCCCCAAGGGCCCGTCCAAGCGGGCGGTTCTTGCCACAGGCCTCCCTTTGGCGCAAGCGAAACAGCGCCCCTGTCGCCCTTGAAATCGGCAGAAATCGACGGCCTCGCCGATGATTTTGGCCAATTCGGCCGATTTCGGCCGGATTGGGTTCCCGATCTCGCCGAAACTATCCCGATCCGCGCTTGCCGCCGAATCATATCGCCGCAACTGGCCGACCGGGCAGGGTGCGCGGGCATCCGCCATTGGCTATGCTCGCCTCGCGCCGGTCGGCGGCGGCTCGAGAGTTTTGCAATGACAGGCGATCAGGACAGAGGCGGCGGGCAGGCCGGAGCCCGCGTGAAGGATTCACGACAGGATCGTCTCAAGCTGGCGCTGCGCGAAAATCTGAAGCGACGGAAATCGCAGGCGCGCGGTCGCGAGGATGTGGCTTCCGAACCAGCCGATGGCTCGGTAGATGACGCCGGCGGAAACGAGCCGCGCCGTTAACCCGGTTCGTGCGCATTGTTATAAGGAAGCGGGTCGCCGATATGGCTGTAGATGAGACGACGATCGATCGGCTGAACGCAACCGCCTACGCCTTCCCGCGCCATGAGCAGACCTTTCCGACCCTGACCGCGCACGAGATCGAACGGATGCGCCGCTTCGGCGAGCCGCGCGCATACCAGGACGGCGAGGCACTGTTCGAGACCGGCAAGCCCGGGCCCGGCATGTTCGTGGTGCTGTCCGGCAATGTCTCGATCACCCAGCGCGACGGGCTCGGCCATGTCGCGCCGATCATCGACCAGGGACCGGGGCAGTTTCTCGCTGAGATCGGCCAGCTCTCCGGCCGCCCGGCGCTGGTCGACGGCCATGCCGATGGGGTGGTCGAGACGCTGCTGTTGCCGCCCGACCGGCTGCGCGCGCTTTTGGTTGCGGAGGCCGATCTCGGCGAACGCATCATGCGCGCGCTGATCCTGCGCCGCGTCAGCCTGATCCAGGGCGGCGCCGGCGGGCCGGTGCTGATCGGCCCCGCCTCGGTCGGCAACATGGCGTCGCTGCAGAATTTCTTGGCGCGCAACGGCCAGCCGCACCACTTCCTCGACCCCGAGACCGACAAGGATGCCGCCGACCTCGTCGCGCGCTATTCCCCGACGCGCGCCGAGCTGCCGCTGGTGGTCTGTCCCAACGGCACGGTGCTGCGCAATCCGTCCGAGACCGCGCTTGCGATGGCGCTCGGCATGATCGGCAACAGCGCGCATGAAAAACTCTACGATGTCGCCGTGGTCGGCAGCGGCCCGGCCGGGCTTGCCACCGCGGTCTATGCGGCGTCGGAAGGCCTGTCGGTCGCGGTGTTCGATTCCCGCGCCTTCGGCGGCCAGGCCGGCGCCAGCATGCGCATCGAAAACTATCTGGGCTTTCCGACCGGCATCTCCGGCCAGGCGCTGGCCGGACGGGCCTTCAACCAGGCGCAGAAATTCGGCGCCGAAATGCTGATCCCGGTCTCGATCAAATCGCTCGACTGCACGAAAGCGTCCGGCGCATTCGTGCTCGACACAGCGTGCGGGCATACGCTGCGCGCGAAATCCGTGGTGGTCGCCAGCGGGGCGCGCTATCGACGGCCCGAGATCGACAATCTCGATGCCTTTGAAGGCCGCGGCGTCTGGTACTGGGCATCGCCGATCGAGGCGCGGCTCTGCGCCCAGCAGGAAGTCGTGCTGGTCGGCGGCGGCAACTCCGCGGGGCAGGCGGCGGTGTACCTGTCGGCGCATGCCCGCAGGGTCAACATGATGATCCGCGGCGGCGGGCTCGGGGCCAGCATGTCGCGCTATTTGATCGAGCGCATCGAGGCGACGCCGAACATCGAATTGATGTTCAACACCGAGGTGATCGGACTCGACGGCGCCGAGACGCTGCAGCGGGTGCGCTGGCGCAGCCGGCTCGCGCCCGACGAGTTCACCATGGATATCCGCAATCTCTTTTTGTTTGTCGGCGCCGATCCGGCGACCGGTTGGCTCGAGGGCTGCGGGGTGCAGGTCGACCGCGGCGGCTTCGTGATGACCGGCGTGCAGACCGGCGAGGGCGCGCGCGCCGTGCCGCTGCTCGAGACCACGGTGCCCGGCGTGTTCGCGGTCGGCGACGTCCGCTCCGGATCGGTCAAGCGCGTCGGCGGCGCGATCGGCGAGGGCGCGCAGGTCGTCGCCGCTTTGCACGGCTATCTCGCCGACGCGGGCAGTCCGACGCTGTAAGTACGATTGATGCGGAAAACGCAAACGTTTCCCCGTCATCCCCGCGCAAAGGCTTCGCCTTTGCGCGGGGATGACGGGTTAGAGAGGCGCACAAGGTTAGAGGTCGCAAATGACGAAAGGCTGCACCCATATCGCCGGCATCCAGGATGTTACGCCGAGCGCGCTCGGCTGCGAGGAGTGCCTGAAGAGCGGCAGCCGCTGGCTGCATTTGCGCATCTGCCGGACCTGCGGCCATGTCGGCTGCTGCGACGATTCGCCGAACCGGCACGCGACGGCGCACTTCCACGCCACCGGCCATCCCGTGATCGAGGGCTACGATCCGCCGGAAGGCTGGGGCTGGTGCTATGTCGACGAGGTGCTGTTCGACCTGTCGAAGCGCAAGACGCCGCATGACGGACCGATCCCGCGCTATGATTGATTCAGCTTCGCACAGGGCGCACGATGCCGCATCGTGTGACATACGTGCGAAAATTTTCAGCAATCGCAGGCGCCGGCAAAATTTTGATGAGATGTCGGCCGTCCTGCCATCGAAGCATGTAGCAATTTTCCGTCACGCATCGTAACCTCGCATGCGGGTCTCAGCGGGGAGTGCGCCACATGACGACATTGGTGCTTGTGCACGTCATTATCAGCCTGATTGCAATCGTCGCCGGTGTGCTCGTGATGTTCGGGCTGCTCGGCTCGCGCGCGATGCCTGGGCTGACCGCGATCTTCCTCGTGCTCACGATCCTGACCAGCGCCACCGGCTTCGTGATCCCGCCTTTGGTGACCGAGAAGCTGCTGCCGTCGCATATCATCGGCGGGCTTTCGCTGGTGCTGCTCGCGATCGCCTGCATTGCGCTCTATGCGATGCAGCTCAAGGGCGCCTGGCGTCCGATCTACATCGTGACTGCGATGGTCTCGCTCTATCTCAACGTCTTCGTGCTGGTCATTCAGAGCTTCCTCAAGGTGCCGGCGTTGCAGGCGCTGGCGCCGGCGGTGCCGCCGAACCCGCCGTCCGGGCCGGTGTTTGCGGCGGTGCAGGGCATCGTGCTGGTGTTCTTCGCCGTGGTGATCATCGGCGCCTGGCGCCGCTTCAGGCCGGTCACGTTCGCCTGATCCGGGGCGGATGACCTCATTTCGAGGCGACGCGCGGCATAGAAGATGAGGTGCGGTGGCGTGTCCGCGATGTGCCGTCGCCCAAGGTTCGTTCACGCCTGGCGTGTCCGGAATGACGATCAGCTGAAGGAGTGCTTCCAATGCCCACCATCACCACCAAAGACGGCGTCGAGATCTTCTACAAGGATTGGGGTTCGGGGCAGCCGATCGTGTTCAGCCACGGCTGGCCGTTGTCGTCGGACGACTGGGACGCGCAGATGCTGTTCTTCGTGGGGCGCGGCTTTCGTGTCGTCGCCCACGACCGCCGCGGCCACGGCCGCTCCGCCCAGGTCGCCGACGGTCATGACATGGATCACTACGCCGACGACCTCGCTTCCGTCACCGCGCATCTCGACCTGAAGAACGCCGTCCATGTCGGCCATTCCACCGGCGGTGGCGAGGTGGTGCACTACATCGCCCGCCACGGCGAGAGCCGGGTGGCGAAGGCGGCGATCCTGAGCGCGGTGCCGCCGTTGATGGTGCAGACGGCGAACAATCCCGGCGGCCTGCCGAAGTCGGTGTTCGACGGCCTGCAGGCCCAGCTCGCCGCCAACCGCTCGCAATTCTACCGCGACCTGCCGGCCGGGCCGTTCTACGGCTACAACCGGCCCGGCGCAAAACCGTCGGAAGCCGTGATCCAGAACTGGTGGCGGCAGGGCATGATGGGCGGCGCCAAGGCGCATTACGACGGCATCGTCGCGTTCTCGCAGACCGACTTCACCGAGGATCTGAAGAAGATCAACGTGCCGGTGCTGGTGATGCATGGCGACGACGACCAGATCGTGCCCTACGCCGACTCCGCCCCGCTCTCGGCCAAGCTTCTGAAGAACGGCACGCTGAAGACCTACAAGGGTTTTCCGCACGGCATGCCGACGACGGAGGCCGAGACGATCAACGCCGACCTGCTGGCGTTCATCAAGGGCTGAAGGTGAGAGAGGCTGTGCTCTGCGCCGCGCGTCTCAACATTGCGCAGCCTCAATCCACCTCGCCCGGTGGCTTACTCCTCTCCCCACAAGGGGCAGGGCAATCGCATATGGAATGAACCGATTCTTCCGCGCCGTCATGGCCGGGCTTGTCCCGGCCATCCACGTCTTCTCTTCGCGTGGAAACGAAGACGTGGATGCCCGGGACAAGCCCGGGCATGACGAGTTTGTGGGAACTCCGATCGCCTCAAACGGCCATATGCGATTGACCTACCACACGGGGGGAGGAGTCCGAAGCATGTGTTCGCCTTACGAGGACTATGTTTCGGAAGCGCCGTGATCGGCTGGCTCACTCAAAAATCGCGCGGATCGCTGCGAACAGGCGCTTGGCGACCAGGTCCGGCTTCTCGCGGGCGCCATCGTCGGCCCAGAGCTCGCTGCCGACGCGCATCGCGCCGGTCGTGATCATCGCGACCAGCCGGGCTTTCATCCGGTCGTTCTTGTGGTTGGCGCGCTTGAGCAACGCGTTGGCGAGCTCACGCTCAAGCCTTTCATATTTGGCCTGATCGCGCGCTTGCAGCGCTGGATTGTCGCGCTTCAGCCGCGCTAGCGCGACCGCCTCGCGTGGGTCGATCTGCTTGACCATGTCGGCGATGGCGTTCTCGGCGGCCTGCAGCATGGATTCAGTGGCCGGGCGCGCCGCAACGGCTGCGATCAGTGCCGCGGTACCGTCCTCCTGCCAGGCCAGCACCACGTCTTCCTTCGAGGCGAAATAGTGAAAGAAAGTGCGGCGCGAGACGTCGGCGGCGGCGACGATGTCGTCGAGCGTGGTCGCCTCGAAGCCGCGCTCGAGAAACAGCATCATCGCCGCCTTGGTCAGCCGCTCCCGGGTCTCCTGCCGCTTGCGTGCACGCAGGCCCGCCGCCGGCGGCGGGCGATTCGCTTTGGATTGCATCGACTTGACCGGTTTCTTGGCCGATTTCCTGGCCGGTTTGCGCGCGGGCGCCGGACGTTGCAATTTTTCACCCCTTGCAAAAATGCACTTAGTGCACATTTCGTCGGATGCGGCTGGACCCGCAAGAACCCGACGAGAAACCCGAATCGTGTCGCAAGGAGATATAAGCATGACCGGCTGGAGCACTGCAGACATTCCGCGGCAGGGCGGCAGGATCGCCGTGATCACGGGCGCTACCGGCGGACTCGGCTACGAGACCGCGCTGGAACTGGCGCGCGCAGGCGCCAATGTCGTGCTCACCGGCCGCAACGGCGCCAAGGGGCAGGACGCGCTGGCGCGGATCCGCGCGCAGCTTCCCGATGCCGCGGTGACCTATGAAACGCTCGACCTCGCGAACCTCGCATCGGTTGCCGATTTCGCCGGGCGCTTCGCCGCCACGCATAACGCGCTCGATCTCCTGATCAACAATGCTGCGGTGATGTCGCTGCCGAAGCGGCAGGTCACCGCTGACGAGTTCGAGATGCAGTTCGGCACCAACTATCTCGGCCACTATGCATTGACCGCGCTGCTGTTGCCGCAGCTCCGCCGCGGCCACCAGACCCGCGTCGTCAATCTTTCCAGCCTTGCGCATCGCTCCGGCGTCATCAATTTCGACAATCTGCAGGCCCGCCGTTCCTACGCGCCGTGGCGCGCCTACTGCCAGTCGAAGCTTGCGATGCTGATGTTCGCACTCGAATTGCAGCGTCGCAGTGCGATCAACGGCTGGGGACTGATGAGCAATGCCGCGCATCCCGGCTACGCGCGCACCGAGCTGATCCCGAACGGTCCCGGCACCGACAGCCTGTCGTGGCGGTTCGGTCGATATTTGCAGCCCATCATGAGCCACTCCGCGGCGGCGGGCGCATTGCCGACGCTGTTCGCGGCGACCTCAGCCGCGGCCCAACCGGGCGGCTATTACGGCCCCAACGGGTTTTACGAGTTGAAGGGCCCACCTGCGCCGGCGCGCATCATGCCGCACGCCAGGGACACCGCGGTAGCGCAGCGGCTATGGGATATCTCGGCGGCGCTGACCGGTGTATCGTTTGATCAGGTCGCAACCGCCGCCTGAACGGATCGGGCGGCAGCGGGGCAATCGAGATGAAGGTCATCCTGTTCGGCGCGACCGGCATGGTCGGGCAGGGCGTGCTGCGCGAATGCCAGCTCGATCCCGGTGTCGAGCGCGTGCTCGCGGTTGGGCGCAGTCCGACCGGGCAGCGCGATGCCAAGCTTGTCGAGTTGATCCACGACGATTTCGTCGATTACAGCGCGATCGAACCGCAGCTTGCCGGCTACGACGCCTGCTTCTTCTGCCTCGGCGTCTCCTCGATCGGCATGGACGAGGCACGCTACCGCTATCTCACCTACGACATCACGCTGGCCGCGGCGACGGTGCTGGCGCGGCTCAATCCCGGCATGGTGTTCAGCTATGTCACGGGGCGCAGCACCGATTCCACCGAGCGCGGCCCGTTGATGTGGGCGCGCGTGAAGGGCAAGACCGAGAACGATTTGCTCAAGCTGCCGTTCAAGGCCGCCTACATGTTCCGGCCCGCCGGGATCCAGCCGCTGCATGGCGTCCGCTCCAAGACCGGCTGGGTGCAGGCGATCTATGTCGCGACCTCGCCGCTGCTTTCCTTTCTGGTGCGGGTCGCCCCGAGCTACATGACGACATCGGAACAGCTCGGCCGCGCCATGCTGAAGGTCGCCCGCGACGGCTACCCCAGGCCGGTGCTGGAGAGCGAGGACATCAATCGCCTCTGAAGCGCGGTGGCCGGTTCCCTCGAGCGGCGATTTCGCCAGGTCTCTTGGTACCTCCCGGGCCGCGAGGCGTTATAACCACCGTCATGTCCCCACCCGCGCCGCTGAAGCTGATCGCCCTCGATGCCGATGACCTCGCGGTCATCTCGGCCCATGTGCAGGACGCCCACGTCCAGCCCTCCGACATCGTCTGGCGCCAGGACGAGAAGCGGCTCGTGGTCGGCCTGAACCGGCTGGACTGGGAGCAGACCCTGTCGGGCGGCACCTGCTCGCGCCGGCTGATCGCCGCGCTCAGGTTCGACCGGGTGCTGGCATGCAAGTCGCGCAATATCGACCTGGAGGCCCCGGAAGCCACCCTGGAACTGCTCGGGATCGAGTTCTATGCCTCCGACCCGCCGGGCGGCAGCGCGCTCCTGATGTTCGGCCATGGCGGGGCGCTGCGGCTGGATGTCGAGTGCCTGGAGTGCGAATTGACCGATCTCGGCACCGACGATCTCGGCGTGGCGCCGGGGTAGTTATGCCGTCGTCCCGGCCTGGTGCGCAATTGCGCCCCAGGCCGGGACGACAGCAATTTCAGCTCCCCCCAAGGGTTGACGGCCATTATCCGTCGCGCCATTGAGCAGGGACCCGAATTCCTCCTAAGAAAGCCGTCATGCCCGTTCGCCTGGACCGACAGAGCGCCGATTTCGAGCAGCGATTCCGCGATTTCCTGGCGGCCAAGCGCGAGGTGTCGGCCGACGTCGAGCGCGCCACCCGCGCGATCGTCGACGACGTGGCGGCCCGCGGCGATGCGGCGCTGCTCGAGGCGACCAAAAAGTTCGACCGGCTCGATATCGACGCGGCCGGCATGCGCATTACGGCAGCCGAGATCGACGCCGCGGTTGCGGCCTGCGACCCCGAGACCGTCGAGGCGCTAAAATTCGCGCGCGACCGGATCGAGACCTTTCACCGCCGCCAGTTGCCGAAGGACGAGCGCTTCACCGATGCCGCCGGCGTCGAGCTCGGCTGGCGCTGGAGCGCGGTCGATGCGGTCGGGCTCTATGTGCCAGGCGGTACCGCGGCCTATCCGTCCTCGGTATTGATGAACGCGGTGCCGGCCAAGGTCGCCGGCGTGCCGCGCGTGGTGATGGTGGTGCCGGCGCCGGACGGCAAGCTCAACCCGCTGGTGCTCGCTGCCGCCCATCTCGGCGGCGTCTCGGAAATCTACCGCGTCGGTGGCGCCCAGGCGGTGGCGGCGCTGGCCTACGGCACCGCGACGATCGCGCCGGTCGCCAAAATCGTCGGCCCCGGCAACGCCTATGTCGCCGCGGCAAAACGGCTGGTGTTCGGCAAGGTCGGCATCGACATGATCGCCGGTCCCTCCGAGGTGCTGGTCATCGCCGACGACACCGGCAATGCCGACTGGATCGCGGCCGATCTCCTGGCGCAGGCCGAGCATGACGTCAGCGCGCAGTCGATCCTGATCACCGACAGTGCACGGCTCGCCGCCGACGTCGAGCGTGCGGTCGAGGCGCAGCTGGCGACCTTGCCGCGCGCCGAGATCGCCCGCACCTCGTGGAACGATTTCGGTGCCGTGATCAAGGTGGCAAAACTCGACGACGCGGTCGAGCTCGCCAATGCGATCGCGGCCGAGCATCTCGAGATCATGACCGCGGACGCCGAGGGACTGTCGAACAAGGTCCGCAACGCCGGGGCGATCTTCCTCGGGGCCCATACCCCGGAGGCAATCGGCGACTATGTCGGCGGCTCCAACCATGTGCTGCCGACCGCGCGCTCGGCGCGGTTCTCGTCGGGCCTCGGGGTGCTTGACTTCATGAAGCGAACCTCGATCCTGCGGTGCGGGCCGGATCAGTTGCGTGCGCTCGGGCCCGCCGCGATGACGCTCGGCCAGGCCGAGGGTCTCGATGCCCATTCACGTTCCGTCGGATTGCGCCTCAACCTCTCATGAACAAGCCACCAGACGACGAGGATTCCAACAATCGCATCGTCGCGGTGACGCTCGACGAGGAATCGATCGGCCGTTCCGGGCCCGATATCGAGCATGAGCGCGCGATCGCGATCTACGATTTGATCGAGCAGAACCTGTTCGCTCCCGAGGGCGCCGCCGGGCCGGGGCCCTACACCCTGCATATCGCGATCACCGGCAACCGGCTGATGTTCGACATCCGCAAGGAGGACGGCGCGCCGGTGGTCGCGCATCTGTTGTCGCTGACCCCGTTCCGCCGCGTCGTGAAGGACTACTTCATGATCTGCGACAGCTACTATCAGGCGATCCGGACCGCGACGCCGGACAAGATCGAGGCGATCGACATGGGCCGCCGCGGCATCCATGACGAGGGCTCGCGCACGCTGCAGGAGCGGCTCAAGGGCAAGGTGCGCGTCGATTTCGAGACCGCGCGGCGGCTGTTCACGCTGATCACGGTGCTGCACTGGAAGGGTGAAGGCGCATGATCGGTGACGCGATGATTGACGGGGGCGTACCCCGATCGAAAAAAGCCTGATCGCATGGAAGCGCCGCGCGCGCGCAACCCCCAGGCCGTGCTGTTCGCATGCGGCCTGAACAGCGTGCGGTCGCCGATGGCCGAAAGCCTGCTGCAGCAGATGTTTCCGCAAGGCCTCTATGTGCGCTCGGCCGGGGTGAGGAAGGGTGAGCTCGATCCGTTCGCGGTCGCCGTCATGGCCGAGCTCGGCCAGGACATTTCCAGCCACAAGCCGCAAACTTTCGAGGAGCTCGAGGACTGGGAGGGGCTGAACTTCGATCTCATCATCACGTTGGCTCCTGAAGCCCATCACAAGGCGCTCGACCTCACCCGCACGCTCGCGGCCGACGTCGAATACTGGCCCACCGTCGATCCGACCGGCACCGAGGGCTCGCGCGAGCAGAAGCTGGCCGCCTATCGCGAGGTCTGCGACGGTCTCCTGCTGCGCATCCGTCGCCGCTTTGCCAAGGCCGGCGCGGCAAACCTGTGAGGCTCCGTGAGGTGACGGGACCAGCGTGTTCCGATTCGCAGTACCGCCGCTTGTCGCCAGACTGACAAACAGCTGTGCTTATGGGGCCTTGTCTCCAAGCGGGGGCGCGATTCGCGGCCGGTTCCAAGGTTGTGCATCCATGCCCCATCCGATAGGTTCCGCCCGCGTCCGTCCCCCCGATTCAGCCCAAAAGCCCGCATGCTAGGCCGTCCCAAATTCGTTCTTGCTTCCGGTTCGCCGCGGCGGCTGGCTCTGCTCAACCAGGCCGGCATCGAGCCCGATGCGCTGCGCCCGGCCGATGTCGACGAGACCCCGCGGCGGGGCGAGTTGCCGCGCGCCTGCGCCAACCGCCTGGCGCGCGCCAAGGCCGACGCGGCGCTGAAATCGGTGCATCTTGACGACGACCTGCGCGGCTCCTTCATCATCGCCGCCGACACCGTGGTCGCGGTCGGCCGCCGCATTTTGCCCAAGGCCAATCTGGTCGACGAGGCCGCGCAGTGCCTGCGGCTGCTGTCGGGCCGCAATCACCGCGTCTACACCGCGATCTGCGTGGTGACGCCGCGCGAGGCATTCCGTCAGCGCTTGGTCGAAACGCGCGTGCGCTTCAAGCGGCTCAGCGAGGACGACATCCAGGCCTATATCGGCTCGGGCGAATGGCGCGGCAAAGCCGGCGGCTACGCGGTGCAGGGCATTGCCGGATCGTTCGTGGTCAAGATGGTCGGTTCCTACACCAATGTGGTCGGCCTGCCGCTCTACGAGACCGTGACCTTGCTCGGCGGCGAGGGTTTTCCGATCCGCCACGGCTGGCTCAACTCCGTCGCGGTGTGAGGTATCCACTTTCGTGCGGCGACGGCAGTCCACCTCTCCCGCTCGCGAGGGCTTTGCGCAAAGGGGAATCTGCGATTCTCTAAGACCGATCTGAAGGGGGAGGCGGGGATGGCGTATCGGCAGGTTGGTCAAGCGAGCTTCGCAGATGCGCTGGTGTCGCGGCGGGGGAAAGGGAGTTCGGTGCTGAGGCGGATTTGCGAGCTGGTCGATTGGGCGGCTGTGGAGTGCGTGCTGCGCAGCCTTGCTGAACCGGAGCGTGGAGCGCCGCCCTATCCACGGCTGGTGATGTTCAAGGCGTTGCTGTTGCAGCAATGGTATGGGTTGTCTGATCCGGAGCTGGAGGAGGCGCTCGATGATCGGGCCTCGTTCCGCGAATTCTGCGGCTTTGTGCTCGGTGACGAGACGCCCGACCACACGACGATCTGGCGCTTCCGCGAAGCTTTGCAGCAGGCCGATCTGGAGGAGAGGCTGTTCGGCGAGATCCTGCGCCAGATCGACGCGCGCGGGCTGGTGCTGCGCCGGGGCACATTGATCGATGCGAGCCTGATCCCGGCGGCGGTGAAGCCGCCGAAGCCGCCGAAAGACCCGCTGCCGCTCGGCCCGGACGGGCGTGCGCCGAGCAAGCTGGTCAACAGCGAGCGGGATGCGGATGCGCGATGGACCAAGAAGGGTGGCAAGCGGTACTTCGGCTACAAGGCGCATGTCGGCGTCGACCAGGGCTCGGCGATCATCCGTCGCAGCAAGCTGACCGACGCCGCGGTCAACGACACGGTGCCGGCCGACGAGTTGATCTGCGGCGACGAGAAGGCGGTCTACGCCGACCAGGCCTATGACAAGCACGAGCGCCGCGCCCTCCTCGCGGCCCGGGGCATCAAGCCGCGGCTGATGTTCCGGCCCAACAAGCATCATCCCCTGACCGCGCGTCAGAAGCGCTTCAACGACGCCGTGGGACGGCGCCGCGCCCCGGTCGAGCAGGTCTTCGCGCGCCTCAAGGGCGTCTATGGCTGGGCGCGCGCTCGCTATCTGGGCTTGGCACGCAATCAGACCCATCTGCATCTTCTCTGCCTCGCCATGAACCTCAAACGATGGGCAATGCTGCGTCCAACGGGTGTTGCGCTGTGACCGCCGCTCCGCAATGCCGTCAATCGGCCGCCCAAACGAAGCTGTCCACTCCCGCGCGCCCCCAGAAGCCACGCAAAAAAATGCCTGACACTGGCCTGCACCCGCGCACGCCCGATTGCGCAAAGCCCTCGCAAGCGGGGGAGGTCGTAGGACGCGATAGCTTGCCGCAGGGGCGCTGCCAAAATATCGAAAACAACCCCATGCAAAGGAGCCGTCGGCTGCCGGCGTTCCGACACGGCAGCTTGACTCGTCGGGCAAATCAGCGGCATTCTTCCATTATCCAGAAATCGCGGAGACGCCCCTCGCTCCGAAGCTATCGCCCTGCTCTAGCGGGCGCGGTCGCCGTCCCGAGCCACGAGGCCAAGCACCTGCGCGGCCGGCGAAGACGCATATGCGATTGCCCTACCCGCAAGCAGAGAGGGGAGCGCAGCGGAACATGCGGCAGATGATGTAGACTCCGTCCCAGCCATGACTGACCAAGCCCGAACGCCCAAGGCCACACCCTCTGCCACCCCGCGCGCCTGCCCGATCTGCGGCAAGCCCGTCGAGCAGGCCTTCCGCCCGTTCTGCTCGGCGCGCTGCCGCGACGTCGACCTCAACCGCTGGCTGACCGGCCGCTATGTCGTCCCAGGCCGCGAGGACGACGCGGAGGACCCGGAATAGCCAAGATTTCCCAACAAGTTGGGGAAAGGGTGCTGGGCGGGCCGCGCCCGGCGAAGCGTTTCGCGAAGCCGGGTGGACACGACGCTCCGACCTCTCTATAAACCGCCCGCTCGCTCCGGCCTTTCGGCCCCGCGAGTATGCCCAGGTAGCTCAGTTGGTAGAGCATGCGACTGAAAATCGCAGTGTCGGTGGTTCGATCCCGCCCCTGGGCACCATCACCCTTGATGCTACCGTAATCAGCGATCGCTCCATGCAGGCGCTCGTCCCGGCGTAGCCCGGAGGGCGGAGCCGGATGGTTCGATCCCGCCCCTGGGCACCATTTCCGTTCGACAAGCGCCCGGTGCTCCCCGCTGCGCCTCAACCCGCGTACAGGTAGTTCGGCAGCCACAGCGTCATGCCCGGCCAGAGATACATGATCACCATGCACAGGATCACGATCAGCATGTAGGGCATCATGCCGGCGAAGATCTGGTTCAGCGTAACGTGCTTCGGGGCGACGCCCTTGAGATAGAACGCCGACATCGCGACCGGCGGAGACAGGAACGCGGCCTGCAAGTTCACGAACACCAGCGTGCCCCAAAGGATCGGATCGATGTTGAAGTGCTTCAGCATCGGCAGGAAGATCGGCACAAAGATGATGATAATCTCGGTCCATTCGAGCGGCCAGCCCAGCACGAAGATGATCACCTGCGACAAGATCATGAACTGCACGGGCGTCATGTCGAGCGAAAGCACCCAGCTTTCCAGCAGCGCCTGACCGCCGAGAATGGCGAACACCGCCGAGAACAGCGCCGAGCCGACGAACAGCCAGCACACCATCGCGGTCGTCTTTGCGGTCAGGAACACCGCTTCCTTGGTGCGCTTCCAGTCGAGCGTGCGGGCGTGGAAAGCGAGGATGAAGGCGCCAGCGGCGCCGACGCCGGCGGACTCGGTCGCGGTCGTGATGCCGAACAGGATCACCCCCAGTACCACGACGGTGAGGATGCCGAGCGGCATCACCGACGACGTCAAGAGCTTCAACACTTCGAAACGTTCGCCGTCCATGCGCAAGTAAGAGCGCGCCGTCCACGCAGCCAGCACGGCGGCTGATATCGCGAACCAGATGTAGAACTGGGTGTCCGGTCCCTTTTCGGCGGGCGACAGCTCCTTCGGCTCGACCGGGCTGCCGAGCTGCTGCAGGCCTTCGACGGCTCCGCTCGCGGCGCCGGGCTGCTGGTGGATCACGACGTACCACCAGACCGTGCCAAGCGCGGCTGCGGTCATCAGGAACGGCACCAGCGAAATGAGGAAGTTCTGCACGATCGCGCCATAGCCCATCGGCTTGCCGTCGATCCGGAGCGTCTTCGCCCTTGCGGGCGAGAGCAGTGCCTTGAACAGGCCGACGAACAGGTTCGGCGAATACAGCGTCGCGAAATTTCTGATCCATTCGGGCACGTTGACGCGGGTCTGTTCCTCCGGCAGCGGCGGGGCGATCTTCGGGTTGATCATCGCCCAGCCCACGACATAGACGAGGTAGAGGAACGCCAGGAAGAAGCCGGGAAGCATCGCCGCCGCATAGAGCTTGACCACGGACTGGCCGGCGACCGCGGCATAGACGATGATCATCACCGAAGGCGGGATCAGGATGCCGAGCGTGCCGCCCGCGGTGATGACCCCGGAGGCGAGCTTCACGTCATAACCGGCGCGCAGCATCGGGTTGAAGGCGATCACGCCCATCAGCACCACCACCGCGCCGACGAGCCCGGAGGCGATGCCCCAGAACGTGCACACGATCAGGGTCGCAACCGCGAGCGAGGCGGGCAGGCGGCGGAAGGCGAGCTGGATCGAATAGAACATCTTGTCGACGAGGGCGCCGCGCTCCATCACATAGCCCATCAGCACGAACAACGGGATGGAGATCAGCACGTCGTTGGTCATCGCGCCGTAGGTGCGCTGGACCATCAGCTCGAAAACCTTGTTGTGCGTCCAGTTCTGCGACGGGTCGTAGAAGGCGATGAAGCCGAAGAACATGCCAAGGCCCATCAGCGTAAACGCCGTGGCAAAGCCCATCATGATGACGACGACGATGAGCGTCAGCATCAACAGGCCGAGCGCCGGATCGCTCATGTGTTCAGGTCCCCGCCCATGCCGCGCTGCCGCGCCATTTCATCGATGCGCGCCGCGCCCTCGATGGCGAGCTTGCGCGATTCCTCGTCCACGAATTCAGAGTGCGCGAGCTGCTCCCCGATGACGTCGGTCTCGGCGACGTCGGCAAGCCGGCTCGGCCATTCGCCGGTCTTCAGGCACACGATGCAGCGGATGATCTCGCCGATGCCCTGCAGCATGATCAGCGCGCCCGCGATCGGGATGACGGTCTTGAAGTGGTAGACCGGCGGGCCGTCCGCCGTGACGTTGGAATGCTCGTTGATGTGCCAGGAGTCCGCGGCGTAGAAGTAGCCGGCATAGATCAGCGCGGCGATGCCCGGGATGAAGAAGACGAAGTAGAGAACGAGGTCGAGCGCGGCCTGCGTGCGCGGGCGCATCGAGGAGTACAGGAAGTCGCCGCGGACATGGGCGTTCTGCGCCAGCGTATAGGCGCCGCACAACATGAACAGCGACCCATACAGCATGTTCTCGGCGTCGAAGATCCATGCCGTCGGCATGTTCACGGCATAACGCTTGAACACCTCGATGCAGACGACGCTCATCAGGACGATCATCAGCCAGGCGGTCGCCTTGCCGACCCAGGTGGAGATGCCGTCGATCGTGTGCAGCAAACGCTGTGCGCTCATGTGATACGGTTCGGCATAAGAAGCGATCCCAACATAGCACAGGGCCCCCCGTCGGGGGCGGACGGCGCCTTGCCGGCTCTATCTCGCCATCAGAGTTTCTTGGCGGCGGCGTTTGGCCCGAAATAGTGATCGTAGGCCATGCGGCGGCTCACCACCGTGTCCTGCTCCCACTGCGTCGCGCGCTTGGCGAACTCGATCTGCGACTGCACGATCTCCTTGAACAGGGGATTTTCCGCCGCCTTCTTCTTCACCACGCCATCATAGATCTCGAGCTGCTGCTTCAGGATGGCGTCGGGCGTCTTGTAGAACTTGACGTTGTCCTTGGTCTGCAACTCGACGTAGTCCTTGGAGTAGCGGTCGATCGCCTTCCACGACATATCGGCCGAAGCCGCGTCCACCGCGTTGGCGATGATCGCCTTCATCTTCTCCGGCAGCGCGTTGTACTTGTCCTTGTTGAACGTGATCTCGAACTGCTCGGCGTTCTGGTGATAGCTCTGCAGCATGCAGACCTTGGAGACGTCGGGGAAGCCGAGCACGCGGTCCGAGGTGGCGTTGTTGAATTCCGCCGCGTCCAAGAGGCCGCGGTCCATGGCAGCCACGATTTCGCCGCCGGGCAGCGCGTTCACGGCTGCGCCCATCCCTGAGTACACGTCGATGGAGATTCCGACGGTGCGAAACTTCAGCCCCTTGACGTCGTCGGGCTTGGTGATCGGCTTCTTGAACCAGCCGAACGGCTGGGTCGGCATCGGACCGTAGGGGAACGAGACGACATTGGCGCCGATCGATTCATAAAGTTTTGCGAGCAACTCCTTGCCGCCGCCATAGCGGTGCCAGGCCAGCAGCATGTTGGCGTCCATCGCAAAGCCCGGTCCCGAGCCCCAGAGCGCCAGCGCCGTCTGCTTGCCGTAGTGATAGACCAGCACGCCATGGCCGCCGTCGAGCACGCCCTTGGAGACGGCATCGAGCAGCCCGAAGGCGGGCACGACAGCGCCTGCCGGCAGCACTTCGATCTTGAGCTCGCCGCCGGTCATGTCGTTGACCTTCTTGGCGTAGTCGAGGGCGTATTCGTGGAAAATGTCCTTTGACGGCCAGGTACTTTGCCAGCGCATGCTGATCGGCCCCTGGGCGCTGACGACGCTCGGCGCGGCTACCGTCGCGGCGGCCCCCGCAGCAGCGACCTTGAGAAAGCCGCGGCGGCTCGAAGTGCTGCCCTTGTTTGATTTGGTCATGGCTGCCTCCTCCCCTTTGAAATAGCGGTCCTTTGCGGATCGGCCCTTTTTTATTGGAACAAGTCAAAGTCTTGCGCAGGGGTTTGGCAAGAATGTTCGGAATGATGCGACGCTACGACGCGGACTGCGGTGATGACGCGCCACTCGAGGACCGACCACGGAGGCGTAGCCGCCTTTCGGAAGAGCAGATCATCGGAATTTTGAAAGAGCATGAGGCCGACGTTTCGGCCGCCGATCTGCCGCAAGCATGGCGTCAGCGACGCCAGCATCTACAAATGAAGAGCGAAGTTCGGCGGGATGGAGGTGTCAGAGGCCAAGCGGCTGAAGACGCTGGAGGACGAGAACACGGCTGAAGCGGTTGCTGGCCGACGCCATGGTCTGGACGGCATGTGTGGTCCACCCCGTCCATGCATGGTGTCGTGACGTCGTGGGTGACGATTTCAGTTGCATGAATGTATCCGGCCTCTCGCGAGTGGACTGCTGTTGCAGAGATCCGAGCACGCGGCTCATGCGCTGACGCCTTAAATTATATAGTTACTTCAATAACATATGAGTTCGCATTTTTATTCTGAATGGCGCACCATTCCCCCCGATGCGATCGTAGCCAGCCATCCCTCCACGCAGACGCTCGTCCCGGCGTAGCCCGGAGGGCGAAGCCGGATGGTTCGATCCCGCCCCCGGGGCACCAGAATTCCTACGCCCAACCTGTCGGTGGCTCGATTCCGCTCCCTGCACGAGATGTAGCGGTATTGGGCGCAATGTGACGCCTCTGTGTGAGTAGGATTTTGAGTAGGGCGGATTTTCCGCCGAGGCCGCCTACTCACGAAAGGGGTGGCGGGTCGATTCCCCTTTTGCAATCGAGCGGTCGCAGATTTTCTAGCGCATGCTTCAATGAGGGGCATGTACAGGTACGTCGTGTAAAGTCACTCGACAGCCGACGGATTCCAATTTGTCTTCACGCCCGCGAAAGAGCTGAGGCAGCACGATTTATTGCCCGATGATCGTAGCGATCCAACCCACAAGGCCAACCACATTCAAATTCGTGATTGCCCTTGGTGGCAAATCGAGCCGCCATGCATCGTACAACCTCTTCGACGACGGCTCCAAATCCGCTACAGAGCTACTTTCAGATAGGGTGCGGTCAAGCTGCCTTTTGCGTCGGCAACTTCACGCGGAACGCCGCCGGCGATAACGCGACCGCCGTCTTCGCCGGCCCCGGGGCCGAGATCGATGACCCAGTCCACCTGCGCGATGACCCGCATGTCATGCTCGACGACGACGACGGTGTTGCCGGCGTCGACAAGTCCCTGCAGTTGACGCATCAGGCGGTCAACGTCGGCGGGATGGAGGCCGGCAGTCGGTTCATCGAGCAAATAGAGTGTACTGCCGTGCTGCGCACGCTGGAGTTCGGTCGCCAACTTGATCCGTTGCGCTTCGCCGCCAGAGAGTTCCGTCGCCGGCTGGCCCAGCCGCAGGTAGCCAAGCCCGATCTCGCGCAACACGGTGAGCGGCCGCAACACCTGCGCTTCGTCGGCGAAGAACTGGCAGGCCTCGTCGACGGTCATCTGAAGCACTTGCGCGATGTTGCGGCCATGCCATTCGATCTCGAGCGTCTGCGGATTGTAGCGGCTGCCGTTGCAGGTCGAGCAGGGCGCATAGACGCTGGGCAGAAACAGCAACTCGACCATCACAAAACCTTCGCCCTCACAGGTCGGACAGCGCCCTTGCGCGACGTTGAACGAGAATCGACCTGCGCTGTAGTGGCGCTTTCGCGCCATGGGCGTGGCGGCGAAAAGCTTGCGTACATGATCGAACAGGCCGCTATAAGTCGCCAAATTCGAGCGCGGCGTGCGCCCGATCGGCTTCTGGTCCACCTGGACAAGGCGGCGGATGTGGTCCATGCCGCCAACAATGCGCCCTTCGGCGGCCGCCTGCGTCACCGCAAGCAGAGGATCAAGCTCGTCCTCGTCCGACGCGGCGAGCGGCCGCCCGAGTCGTTCGCTCACCAGTTCAGGGAGCGCCTGGCTCACGAGACTGGATTTGCCAGAGCCCGAAACGCCGGTGACCGCCGTAAAGCAGGCGACCGGAAATGCGACATCGAGACCATGCAGGTTGTTGCGCGTCACACCTTCCAGCCGCAGCCAGCCCTTGGGCGGTCGGGGCGTGCGCTCGACCGCAGCCGGTTTGCCGAACAGATAGCGGCGGGTGATCGAGGCCTCGACGTCTGCCAGCCCCGCAGGCTTCCCGCTATAGATGACGCGGCCGCCCTTCTCACCGGCTCCCGGGCCCACGTCCACCAGCCATTCGGCACGGCCTATGAGATCGAGATCGTGCTCGACGACGAACAGCGAGTTGCCCGCGGCCTTGAGGCGTTGGAGGATGGCGAGCAATGCCTCGCCATCCGCCGGATGCAGCCCGGCCGAGGGCTCGTCCAGCACATAGACGACACCGAACAGGTGCGAAGATAGCTGGGTCGCAAGTCGCAGGCGCTGCAGCTCGCCCGACGACAGCGTTGGCGTGCTCCGGTCCAGCGACAGATAGCCGAGCCCGAGATCGGTGAGCGGCGCAAGGCGCTCGAGCAATTCCGAAGCCAGGCGTTGGGCGGCGATACGCTTTTCTTCGGAAAGATTCGGGGTGCGGCGGATGTCTGGCGCACTCTTGTGCGCCGATCCGCCTGCGGCGACCCGGCGCTCGATCGCAGCACTACGCGCCTTTTTGTCGAGGACGCCGGCGTGCGAGTATTCTTGCGCGCCCGTCTGCTCGCCGCGCGCAACGGGCGTCAGCAATTCCGCCAGTTTCAAGAACGACAGCTTCCCGAATTCGGAAATATCGAGCCCTTTGAATTTCACCGACAGTGCCGCGCGCGTCAGCCGCTTGCCGTGGCAGGTCGGGCATTCCTGGCCGATGATGAACTGCGTGACACGCTTTTTCATCAAGGGGCTTTTTGTGTTGGCGAACGTATCCAGCACATAGCGCCGGGCACCCGTGAACGTACCCTGATAGCTCGGTTCAAAGCCGCGCTTGATCGCGACGCGCGTTTGCTGCGGCGTAAGGCCTGCATACACCGGCACGGTCGGTTGCTCGTCCGTGAACAGAATCCAGTCGCGGTCCTTTTTCGGCAGATGGCGCCAGGGCGTGTCCACGTCGTAGCCAAGCGACACCAGAATATCGCGAAGATTCTGTCCGTGCCATGCGGGCGGCCAGGCGGCGATTGCGCGCTCGCGAATCGTCAGCGAGCTGTCCGGCACCATCGTTTTCTCGGTCGCGTCGTAGATCCGGCCGAGTCCATGGCAGGTGGGGCAGGCCCCTTCGACGGTGTTCGGCGAGAAATCCTCGGCATAGAGCATCGGCTGATTCCGCGGATACTCGCCGGCGCGGGAATAGAGCATCCGCACCAGGCTCGACAGTGTCGTCACGCTGCCGACCGACGAGCGCGCGTTCGGCGAACTCCGCTGCTGCTGCAAGGCAACCGCCGGCGGCAATCCGTCGATCGAGGTCACGTCCGGAACGCCGGCCTGGTCGATCAACCGGCGTGCATAGGGGGCGACCGATTCCAGGTAGCGGCGCTGCGCCTCGGCATAGAGAGTGCCGAATGCGAGCGATGACTTGCCGGATCCGGATATGCCCGTAAACACCACGAACGCGTCGCGTGGAATGTCGACGTCGACATTCTTCAGATTGTTTTCGCGCGCGCCCCGTACCCTCACACAATCGGATCGCTCTGCAAGGTTGTCCCGAGCGGCGGTCAATACCGGGTCCGGATTTCCGTTCATGTCACGCCTTTCCGGGGCGGCATCCCGTTTGGGTGGTCGCTCGTCTTTTCGTGCTCATTCGAAGGATAACGGCCGATAAGAGACTTGAGGCGATCAAAAAAGAAACTGGAGGCACTGTAACAGGGAGCGATACGCGAAATACTGCCAGACGCGACGATTATTGCGGTTAACTGTCGCTCCGCGTTGTCGGAGATCCAGCCGATGAACCGCGTTTCACCGCCCTCCGGAATGCCTTCACCGCCGACGCGCCATTTAGGCAGGGGGCTTCCGAGCGCCCGTAACCTGCTGCAGCTGCAGAGTGGTTCTGAATTTCGAGAGGGTGAGCCGTAAATTATAGTGTAATTTCAATGATATAAGAGTTCATTGTTTTATTCTGGGTGGCGCACCATCCCCTTGACGCTACCGTAATCTGCAATCGCTCCACGCAGGCGCTCGTCCCGGCGTAGCCCGGAGGGCGAAGTCGGATGGTTCGATCCCGCCCCTGGGCACCATCCCCTTGATGCTATCGTAATCAGCAATCGATGCGTCGACGGCTCACGCGCGAACGCGACCTTCGTCCGCGCCGCCGATGTCGCCGCGACCGACAGGACGTGAGGCAGGCGGCCCTTGCAGGCCGCCTGAGAGCAGACAAGCCTACTGGCAGAGATGCTGGAGTCCGTCGGACCCCTTGAAAGTGGTGCCGGGCCTGCAGACGATGCCGTTGTGCGACGCGTAAGTGTTCCAGTCGCCGTTCCACGCGTAGTAGTCGCCATATGCGGCGGGCCGATCGTAGGCGCCGTATGCCGCGTAGGAATTGCGCCAGCCGCCGAAGGGAGCGGTCGCGATCGCCGCGGCCGTTCCGACGGCAGCGCCCGCCACGCCGGCGGCGGCCCCCACCGGTCCCACCGGTTCGCGATAGGCGGTTCGCCGCTGATAATAGCCTCGCCTGCTGTCGTACGGGCTCCCGGCTCCTCTATTGAGGCAGTTGGCGTTGGCGAACTGAGATGAACAGGCGGCCGGGTTGGAGAAGACCGCTTGCGCCGACGCGGGGCTCGAAACTGCGGACGCCACTATCACGGCCGCGCCAAGAACTCTTAGACTCATCATGGCTTGCTCTCCCTGGATTTGGTTTGCTTGCGACAGGGCTTGTTTAAAGCCGCATCGGAACGTTTCCGTTCTTCTCGCATGCAATCAAATGCAACCTCAGGAAGTGGTTCCTGTGCGCCTCGCACGATGCATCAAATCGACGTGACTGATGGACGATTGAAGGATGACTTCAGCGAAGCGGCACAAGCGCGGCGCAGTGCCGACTGAGGATAGGCCAAGCGACACGACAGGAATCAAAATGCCGCTCCCCGTCGGCGAAGGCGCAAAGCTGCGTTCGATGATGACGCCTTCGCATATACGGGGAAGTCTTCGCAAATACGGGGAAGTCCGGCCATTGTATCAATTGGTAGAAAAGCGCAAAAGGGCGAGCGCGGTGACGATCCTGATCGGCCTCGGTGATCAGGATCGCGCGGTCTTTCGACGCAAGGAGGCCCATTGCGGAGCGACGCCGCCACAGACCTCGTTGCCGAACTCGTTCGCGCAATCCGGGCCCAAGTTGATCAGGCGGTCCGCGATCTCGAACTCGGCGGAGATGTGATTAGCCCGGCATCGCCGACGAGATGATGCCTAACAGACCCTCACGCTTTGCTGAACATACGCGTAACCGTTCCACACGTTTCGCGTCTGATAGCAGGAGTTATAGGCCGTCGCGGCTCCGATGGCTGCGCCAGTCGCCAAACCGGCTGCGGCAGCTCCGGCGCCCCAACCGCCTCGATAGTAACCGCCACCGCGGTAATAGCCGCCGCCGGCCCAACGCGCGCGGCCGCCGTGCCAGCCACCGGCATGCCATCGCGTGCCGCCGCCGTGCCAACCAGGTCGCATGCCTCCGCCGTGGAAGTGAGCCGATCGAGCGCCGGCTCCGCGCCGGGCCTGTGCGTCATAAGGAAGTATCATTGCTGCAGATGCGATGAAGCTGAGAACCAGCAAAGCCTTGGTTGGTCGCATATCCGGACTCCTTACAAGGGTGTCCCGATCAATCCCGCTGAACGTGCTTCGTTCCGTTGGTTCAACTGCGTGCCACGCTGGCACAAGATGCATAAGGCAGTGGTCGCAGCAAAGCGCGACAGCAAGCGTCTTTGCGACGCTGAACATCTCCTCATGCTCGCTCTTCGAAGACGTTCGACCGCAATCAGATGAAAGCATTAACCTGCAGGATGGACGGTCCGCGCGATCGCGCGCTTGAGTATCGGAACTCGTTCTGCGAAATTCCCGCAAGCGCGAGGCGGGAACCTGGCCGGTGCCGGCTCGTTTGCCCCGGCGGCGCTTGGCGCCTGTATCGTGCGAGCAATTCCGCGCCTGAAGGAGGCTTCAAGCATGGCCAGGAAATTCAAGGTCGGCGATCACGTCAGCTGGAATTCCGAGGCCGGCCGCGTCTCGGGCACCATCATCGCGGTTCACACCAGCGATTTCGACTACAAGGGGCACACGCACCGCGCCTCGGAGGCCGATCCGCAATACGAGATCAAGAGCGACAAGACCGATCACGTCGCGGCCCACAAGGGCAGCGCGCTGCATCATGCCTAGCAAAGACGTGGCGCTTCCGTTCTTCACGATCGGTCATTCCACCCGCAGCCTCGAGGATTTCATCGCTCTCCTCGGCACGGTCGCGATCGAGCGCATCGTCGACATCCGAACGGTGCCGCGGTCGCGCACCAATCCGCAGTTCAACATGGATGCGCTGCCCAAGCCGCTCAAGGCTGCGGGCATCTCGTATGAGCATCTGGCCGATCTCGGCGGGCTCCGCGGCAAGGCGCGAAGCGTGCCGCCGTCCGTCAATGGGTTCTGGAGCAACGAGAGTTTTCACAACTACGCCGACTATGCGTTGTCGCCGCAGTTTCATGCGGCGCTCCAGCATCTGCGCGACGAAGGGCGCCGGCAACGCTGTGCGATGATGTGCTCGGAAGCGGTGTGGTGGCGCTGCCACCGCCGGATCGTTGCCGATTATCTGATCGCGTCCGGCGAGACCGTCGTCCACATCATGGGGGAGGGCCGCCTCGAGCCCGCCCGTCTCACCGAAGGCGCCGTCGTCCAGGGCGACGGCACGGTGGTCTATCCGGCGACGGGTGAACTGGATTTATGAAAGGGGGCGAGGCTTGCGGCTGCACCGCGCCGCGCCCACTCACTCCACGCTGCGTTTCCAATAGCCGGTGCCGAGCTTGCCGGTGATCACGGCAATGGCGTCGCGGACCTCGTAGGAGCCGCCGTCGCTGTAGTTCCTCAGTCCTCGCAGAGCATGCAGGGTCCAGCGGCCGTTGGCGAAGCTGACGGTGCCTTCGTGCGGGCGCGCGGCGCGGGAGGGCTCGGCGTGGAATTGGTAGGTGCCGTCGGCCATGATCCGCCAGATCCAGCGCGACTGGCCGCGACCATCCGGCACCATGATCTCCCAGGTGCCGACCAGCGCGGGATCGATCGCGCCGGCTGACGTCGTCGATGGCGCCGACAATGCGGCGGCCGCCGGCGCAGCGTTCGCCTGTTTCGTGGCGGCGGCGTCGGTCGGCGCGGCCACGAGATAGATCGCCTTGCGCGACAGCGAGCCGTACACAAACGGCTGCTGCGCGTTGCGCGTCGCCTCCATCACGTCGTCGCGGACGTTGCGGAACATGAAGGTGACCTCGACGCCCGGCGTCTCGATGTTGCGCAGCAGCGCCGCGGCGAACGGGCTGTTGCGGCCGTCGCCGTCGAGCGCAATGGTGCCGTCGCGGGCGGCATAGGCGACCAGCACGTTGCCGACCGGCTCGATGCGGCCGAGCCCGCTGCCGGCAGCGGCGCGGGTGGCGAGTGAGCGGCTCATCTTCGTCGCGAACGGATTGTTGCGGCAGGCATCGAGGATGACGAGGCCGAGACTTCCGGTGTTGGCGACCTGCAGCATCACGCTTTGCAGGCTGATCGCTTCATTGGCGGCGTCGGTATCGCGCTTCAGCTCGGCATCGACCGGGATCAGCCAGTTGTCGCCGTTGATCTCCATGCCATGGCCGGCGAAGTACACCGCCGCCATGTCGGCGCCCGCGGCATTGCGGCCGAATGCGATCAGTCCGCGCCGCATCTCGTCGAAGCCTGCGTTGGTGATGAGCGTCACGGTAAAGCCGAGCCGTTGCAGCGCGGCGGCGACATCGCCGGCATCATTCGGCGGATTGGACAGCGCCGGCACGCTCTTGTAGGCGCCGTTGCCGATCACCAGCGCCACCCGCTTGCCGTCGGCCGCAGCCGGCGCGGCGAAGCCTGCAAGCGCCGCGGCAACGGCCAGTCCCGAGACAAACGCGCGGCGGTTCATGCGGGCCCCGATCGGAAGTGACCGGCGCATGGTAGCGCAGCGGGCGCGATGCGGCCACGGAAATGGCGGCGCGATCAGGCCGCCTGCTTCGGTGTCCAGACGCCGGCGGGCACCGGCTCGGCCGGCAACAAACTGGCGCCGGCGGCGCCCGCGATCGACATCGTGATCTCGTGGATGTCCTGCACCGACCGCTGCATCGAGAAGCGCGGATAGAGTTCGCGCAAGGTGGTCGCGGCCGCCGCTTGCGCCGCTGAGGGATCGGCCAGCACGGCCTCGACGGCGGCGGCGATGCTCATCGTGTCCTGGCCGAAGCTGAAGCGGGCGAGATGCGGCATCTCGGCGGCCGAGAAGCGGTTGGCGTCGAACACCGGCACGGTGCCGGCGCCGAGCGCAAAGAACACCCGGTCATGCACCGACAGGTCGATATTGGGATTGAGCGAGACCGCGGCAAGGTAGCTGCCGAGGCCTTCGCGCATCGCATCGAAGGTCATCGCGCCGAGCACGCGGGCCGGACGTCCGCTGACGTCGAGATCGCTCCAGCCGCCGCCGATGAAGTCGACCGGATAGTCGGCGAGCACCGCGCCCACCTCGCGGGTGCGCACGCCTCGTGTGTAATTGTCGAGCCGGGTCAGGATCACGTTGAACAGGTCGCCGCCGGGCTTCAGATAGACCAGATGCTGCCCGGCGACGTCGACGATGATCTTCGGAAATGCGCCGCAGGCCTTGCCGCGCGCCTCGGCGATCGCATCGAACAGCAGCGCGAACAGTCTTGGCGGCATCGTCTTGCGCCAGCCGCGCTCGAGCGCCAGCGGATTCCAGCCGGACTTGGCGAAGATCAGCCGGCCGTTGCGCTGCTCGGGCGGCACGCCGCCGAAGAAGCCGGGATCGGGGATGCCCATATGGGTCGCGAACACGGCGCCGTTGGCTCCCAGATGATCGCGGTTGAATGCGGCATGGTCCGGAAACACGTAGCCATGCGCGGTGTAGCGGCTCTCGAGCCCGTGACGCCTGGCGAAATAGCAGGGGTGATCGCAGAACCAGGTGAAGACGGGAATCTGGGCGACGTCCCAGAACAATCTGCCGTCCTTGGTGTGGATATCGAGCCCGATGCCGGAGAAGCCGAGCGCCATGGTCTCGGCGCGCCGCGGCAGCAGGGCGTTGAGCCGGGCCGAGAAATCCGGCGCCAGCAGATCGAGCATCTTGACCTCGTGCCCGAGCCGGTCGAACTCGGCGGCCGCCATCGCCAGGATGCCGCGCAGTGAATCATAGGTGGTGTTGCTGGAGTACAGGACGCAGATCACGGACATGGGGACCTCCGCGCTTGATGGTGTGGCTGCTCGCGCGGGCATTTCCGTCGCCTTGCATGCTGTCAGTTGAACGGCCGAGCCAGCCGTTCCGGGCTCGGAATTATCCTGATGGGCGGATTTATTTCGCCCGAAACGGCCGTGCCGTCACGTTGAAGCTGCGTCGGGCGCCGTCGCGATCCGACATGAGGGGCGAGAACGCATGCAGCTTGATGGCTTCGACGTCGTCGTGGTGGGGGCCGGCTTCTTCGGCGCTGTGATCGCCGAACAGGTGGCGAGCAGGCTCGGCCGCTCCGTCTGCGTGCTCGACCGCCGTCCGCATATCGGCGGCAATGCCTATTCGGAGCTCGACCCCGACAGCGGCGTCGAGGTGCATCGCTACGGCACACATATCTTCCACACCAATTCCGAGACCGTCTGGCGCTATCTGCACCGCTTCACCGAGTTCACCGGCTACCGGCACCGTGTCTTCACGGTGGCGAACGGCCGCGTCTATTCCATGCCGATCAACCTTGCGACCGTGTGCGCGGCGTTCGGGCGCGCCATGACGCCCGAGCAGGCCCGCGCCATGATCGCGGCGGAGGCGGCCGTGCACGGCGCCGCGGGGATCGGCAATCTCGAGGATAAGGCAATCGCCTCGGTCGGCCGCACGCTCTACGATCTCTTGATCCGCGGCTATACGCAGAAGCAGTGGCAGACCGATCCGCGTGAGCTTTCGGCCGACATCATCGGCCGCCTGCCGGTCCGCTTCACCTTCGACGATCGCTACTTCGCCGACCGCTATGAGGGCATGCCAGCCAGTGGCTACACCGCGATCTTCCGCCGGATGCTCGATCATCCCGCGATCGACGTCCGGCTCGGCGTCGATTATTTCGACATCGCCGATCGCATCAATCCGCGGCAGCTCGTGGTCTATACCGGTCCGATCGACCGCTTCTTCGGCTATGCCTGCGGCCATCTCGGCTGGCGTACCGTCGACTTCGCGCGCGAGGTGCACGACGTCGCCGACTACCAGGGCGCCGCGGTGATCAACTATGCCGACGCCGAGGTGCCGTTCACCCGCGTCCACGAGTTCAGGCATCTGCATCCGGAGCGCGCACATGCGCAAGGCCGGACGACGATCTACCGCGAATATTCCCGCTTCGCGGGCCGCAGCGACGAGCCGTATTATCCGATCAACACCGCCGCCGACCGCGCCGTGCTCGCCTCCTACCACGCCATGACGGCGTCGCATCCGAACGTCATTTTCGGCGGCCGGCTCGGCTCCTACAAATATCTCGACATGCACCAGGCGATCGGCGCGGCGCTGAAGACGTTCGAGCACGAGGTCGAGCCATTCTTCGCCCGGCAAGGCATGCACCCGCGTGACGCGGCCACGCGCCGCGAAGTCTTGTCGCCCTTGCCGGCGTGATCTAATCACGCGAGCTGCGGGCAACGAACGCCATAACAAATCGCCCGCTGTCCCCGGTGAGGAAACAATGAGAAAAACCGTCATTGCCGCGGCTGCCGCCGCCACTTGTCTTGCTGTCAGCATCGCCCACGCCGCGCCACTCCCGGAAACGTCGGCGCACCAGGTCGGTTTCTCGGAGCAGGGGCTGGCGCGGCTCGACGACTTCTTTGCGCGCGAGATCGCGGCCAAGCGCGTGCCCGGTGCTGTGGTGGCGATCGCGCGCGACGGCAAGCTCGTGCATTACAAGGCGTATGGCCAGCTCGATCCGGTGAAGGGCACGCCGATGCCGATCGACGCGGTGTTCGCGCTGGCGTCGATGACCAAGCCGATGGCGGCGGTTGCAGGCCTGACGCTGATGGAGCAGGGCAAGCTGCCGCTGCAGGCCAAGGTCGCCGAGTTCTATCCGGCGTTCGCCGACATGAAGGTCGGCGTGCAGCAGGCCGACGGCTCGCTGAAGATGGAGCCGCAGGCGCAGCCGATCTTCATCCACGATCTCTATCGCCACACCTCCGGCCTGATGTATGGCGGCCGGCCCGACAGCTCGAGCGCGCTGGCGCGGCTCTATCCCGACGGCACCGCGCCGGCGGTCGAGGGCGACACCCAGACCTTCATCGACCGGATCACCCAGCTGCCTCTGGTGCATCAGCCCGGCACCGAGTTCGAGTATGGCTTCTCGATCGACGTGCTCGGCGCTGTGGTCGAGAAGGTCTCCGGCCAGCGGCTTGGCGATTATCTCGCGGCCAATGTCTGGAAGCCGCTCGGCATGAAGGATGCGACATTCCATCCGGCCGATGCACAGCGCGCGCGGCTGGCGCGTCCGTTCCCCAACGATCCGCTCACCGGCAAGCCGCAAGCCATCAAGCTGCTCGATGCGCCGACCAGGTTCGATTGCGGCGGTGCCTGCTCGTTCGCCACCGTCGGCGACTATCTGCGCTTCGGGCAGATGCTGCTCAATGGCGGCGAGCTCGACGGCAAGCGCATCCTCAGCCCCAAGACGGTGCATCACATGACGTCGAACCATCTCGGGCCGGAGATCAAGAACAACGTCGCCGCGGTCGAACCGCATCGCGGCGGCTTCGGCTTCGGGCTGTCGGTCGCGGTGCGGACCGGCGAGGGGCTGTCGTCGGTGCCGGGCAATCCCGGCGAGTTCACCTGGAACGGCGCCTACGGCACGCAGTTTTTCTGCGATCCGAAGGAGCGCCTTGTCGTTGTGGTGGGAACCGCGGCGCCGGGCGAACTGCGCAAATATTATCGCGAGAATGTGCAGGACATCGTCAACGGCGCGATGGTGAAGTAACGCCTCAGCAGAAAAGTCGAACCTCACATTCCCACGTTTTGCGTACGTGGAACGTGGAACAGCAAAAAGGCCCGTCGCTCAAGCCAAGCGACGGGCCTCAAATTTTGCCTGGCTACCAGCGCCTGTAGACGCCGGTCAGCGTACCATTGTTGTTCCCTTCAGGACCCACGTCACCCTGGGTCGAGCTCGGCGTTGGATGGTTGGTGCCGTTGAATGAACCGTACCAGCCCGGCTCCGCCGGAGAGTACATCACATCAGGCTGCACGGCCTGATAGCGGGGGCCGCCGTAATATCTCGGACCAGGGTTCCCGTAAGGATAGTAGCCTTGTGCGAACGCGCCTGCCGTTGTTGCGATCAGGGACGCCGCGGCGAGGGACAATATCTTGGTCTTTCGTTGCATTCACACTCTCCTTGCTGGTGTCCCGACCAACGACCGCCATGGAGCGGCGTTCCTGATCTGCCATGCATCTCGCATAGGCAAATCTGCGCGAGCGTGGGATCAGGTTCTTGTGAAGGGGCTTGCGCTCCGGAAAGGCACTGCCGGGCTCTGCCCGGCAGGATACATCCGTCGCCGGCCCGCGTTATGCTTCTATGGCTATAACGGCGCATGCGCGAGCGGCGCCTCGAAAAACCGGGGCGGTTCGGAAAAGGAAGCCCGCCACTGCGGCGGGCAAGGTCCAGGGAGGAAAACGCCCTGACAAGGGAGCGTGCAGCCAGTCTCCCCGATTCGTGCGCGGCTGCGAAGATCGTATAACTACTGTCATCAGAGCCGGCATTATGCGAATGCTGCTGGGGCCGCGGCCGGTCGGCAAGGGAATGACAAGGCGCGCTAACACGGCGCAAATACAGGGGAAGTTCATGAGCACGTCTGGAGTTTTTGCCCGCGTCGTCGCGGCGATCGGGGCCGGCGCCTTGGCGTGGCGGCGGATGCAGGGCGCGCAGCCCGCGCCGGCCTGGGGCAGCGCGCCGCAGATCCCGCAGGCCAAGCCGCAGGGCGCGATCCCGACGCTCAAGATGCCGACGGCGCGGGGCTGGGACAAGGACCAGAAGCCGATCGCCGCGCCCGGGCTCAAGGTCAACGCCTTTGCGGCCGGGCTCGATCATCCGCGCTGGATCAACGTGCTGCCGAACGGCGATGTGCTGATCGCGGAGGCAACGCAGATCGCTGGCACGCCGCGCAGCGTCTTCCACTACGCGATGCAGGCGACGATGCGGCGCGCCGCGGCGCTCGGCGTCAGCGCCAACCGTATCACGCTGCTGCGCGACCGTGACGGCGACGGCGTCGCCGAAAGCCGCGGCGCCTTCATGGAAGGATTGAGCCAGCCGTTCGGCATGGCGCTGGTCGGCGACACCTTCTATGTCGGCAACACCGACGGCGTGGTGGCGTTTCCCTATGCCGCGGGCGCCGATCGCATCATCGCGCAGGGACGCAAGCTCGTCAGCTTCAAGCCCGACGGGCACTGGACGCGCAGCCTGCTGCCGAGTGCCGACGGCAAGAAGCTTTATGCCGGTGTCGGTTCGCTCAGCAACATCGCCGAGAGCGGCTTTGCGGTCGAGGAAGGCCGCGCCGCGATCTACGAGCTCGATCTCGTCGCGGGCACCAGCCGCATCTTCGCCGGCGGCCTGCGCAATCCGGTGGGCATCGCGTGGGAGCCGACCACCAATGTGCTCTGGACCGTCGTCAACGAACGCGACGGCCTCGGCGACGAGACGCCGCCGGACTATCTGACCTCGGTGCGCGACGGCGGCTTCTACGGCTGGCCCTATTGCTACTGGGGCAAGACCGTCGACGATCGCGTGCCGCAGGATCCGGCGATGGTCGCCAGGGCGATCCAGCCGGACTACGCGCTCGGCGGCCATACCGCCTCGCTCGGGCTGTGCTGGATGCCGCAGGGCACGCTGCCGGGATTCCCCGACGGCATGGTGATCGGCCAGCACGGCTCGTGGAATCGCTCGACGCTGTCGGGCTACAAGGTGGTGTTCGTGCCGTTCGCGAACGGCCGTCCCGCAGGGCCGGCGCGCGACATCCTGTCGGGCTTCCTCGCGCCCGACGAGAAGGTGTCGTACGGCCGCCCGGTCGGCGTCGCGCTCGGCCCCGACGGCTCGCTGCTGGTGGCCGACGACGTCGGCAACGTGATCTGGCGCGTCACGGCGGCGTAGGCGCGGCGACCTCAGACGGATCTGATCTCGCCGCCATCCATGCGCAGCACGGTGCCGGTCATCCAGCGTGCCGGCGGCGACACGGCATAGGCGACGAGGTCGGCGATCTCCTCCGGCGTGCCGAACCGCCTGATGCCGGCCTGCCTGAGGAAGCCGGTCTTGGCGGCGTCCAGATCTACCTGCTTTGCCGCCGCGGCCTTCTCCAGCATCGCGAGGCGGCGTCCGGTCATCACGGCGCCCGGCGACACGCAGTTCGCCTGCACGCCGTCGTCGATGCCGCGCTCGGCGAAGGCTTTTGCAAGTGCCTCGATCGCGGCGTTGATCGTGCCCACCGCGGCGGCGCCTGCGCGCGGCATCGCGGCGGCATTGCCTGAGGTGAAGATGACAGCGCCTTGCGACGCTTTCAGCGCGTCCCAGGCGCGGATCGTCAGCCGCCTGGCGCCGTGGAATTTGAGCGCGAGGCCGGCGTCCCATTGCGTATCGGTCATCTCGAACAGATCGAGCCCGGGCACGGCGCCCGCGACATTGACCAGCGCGTCGATGCGGCCGAAGCGATCCAGCGTGGCCTTGACGACTTCATCGGCGGCATCGGGCCTGGCGAGATCGAGCTCGAGCGCCAGTGGCGTGCTGCCACGACCTTCGATCTCCTGAGCGGCCTCGCGCAGCCTCTCGCCGCTGCGCGCGACGAGCACGATGGCGGAAAAATCCCGCGCGAGCCGCAGCGCGGTGGCGCGTCCGATGCCGGAGCTGGCGCCGGTCACGATGGCGACGGATTGGGTCACGTGCATTTCCTTGGTGGTTCGGCGACTGAGTAGATGGAGGTTCGTCATTGCGAGGAGCGACAGCGACGAAGCAATCCATCCTTCCGTTGTGCGGAGCTATGGATTGCTTCGCTTCGCTCGCAATGACGCGGATAGAGTTGTGGGTGCGGACATCCTTGAGTCAGCGGCTCAGGAATTCGCGGATGCTTAGCGCGATCTCGGCGGCATGCGTCTCCAGCGCGAAGTGGCCGGTGTCGAGGAATTTGACGACCGCCTTCGGATTGTCGCGCCTGAAGGCCTCGGCGCCCGGCGGCAGGAAGAACGGATCGTTCTTGCCCCACACTGCGAGGAACGGCGGCTGGTGGGTGCGGAAGTAAGTCTGGAAGGTGGGGTAGAGCGCGACGTTGCTCTTGTAGTCGCCGAACAGATCGAGCTGCACGTCGTGGGCGCCGGGGCGCGCCATGTAGTAATTGTCGAGGTTCTGCCCGTCCGGCGACACCGCCGCCGGATCCGAGGTGCCGTGGGTGTACTGCCAGCGCGTGGTGTCCGGCGTCAGGAAGGCGCGCAGCGCGTCGCGGTTCGCCGGCGAGGGATTCTGCCAATAGGCCTTGATCGACGTCCAGCCGTCGCTGAGGCCTTCCTCATAGGCGTTGCCGTTCTGCGAGATGATCGCCGTGATCCGCTCCGGATGCTTGACCGCGATGCGGAAGCCGGTCGGCGCGCCATAATCGAACACATAGACCGCGAAGCGATCGAAGCCGATCACCTCGGTGAAGCGATCGATGACGCCGGCGATGCGCTCGAAGGTGTAGTTGAACTTGTCGCGCGGCGGCATGTCCGACTGGCCGAAGCCGGGCAAATCCGGCGCCACGATGTGGAATTTGTCCGCGAGCTGCGGGATCAGATCGCGAAACATATGGCCCGCGCTCGGGAAGCCGTGCAGCAGCAGCAGCTTCGGCGCGCCGGCCGAGCCGGCTTCGCGATAGAAGATGTTGAAGCCATCGACATCGGCGGTGCGGTATTTGACCTGAGACATCTGTCACTCCTTGTGATCGTGATGTGTGGTGTGGTTTTGCGAGTTCAGGACTTGGCCTGCCCGGCGACCGCGCCGACCGCCTCCCGGATGATGTCGGTGACGAGCTTCGGCGCGGTGACGATCGGGGTATGATCGACGGGATGTGAACGCACGGTCGCTTGCATCCGCGCCGCCATGCTGCGCTGTGTCTCGGGCGCGATCATCCGGTCGTCCTCGGCAACCAGGAACCAGCTCGGGACGTCCTTCCACAGCGGGCGGCCGACCGGCACGGTGATGCAGGCCGGCGAGATCGGCCGCTGCACCGCGGCGAGCACCGCGAGGTCCTCGGACCGCGCGCCTTGCGCGAAGGCCGCCGCGAAAGCGGACTCCGGCAGCCAGATCAGGCCATTGGCGTCGGGCGCGAGCTTGGGCGCGAACGGATGCGGTGGCAGCCGGTAGAATACGTCGGCGACCGTCTCGCCTTCATCCGGCGCCAGCGCCGCGACATAGACCAGCGCTTTCACGCGCGGCGAGCGGGTCCCGGCGATCACGGCGCCGGCATAGGCATGGCCAACCAGCACCACCGGGCCCGCGACGCGGTCCAGGGTGCGGTTCAGCGCGGCGACGTCGTCGGCGAGCGAGGTGAGGGGCAGCGGCGCCGCCACCGCCGCAATGCCCTCGGCGTCGAGCGCCCTGATCACCCGTGCCCAGCTCGAGCCATCGGCCCACGCGCCATGGGCAAGCACCACGCTGACATTCTCGTTCGACATTGTCCGCTCCCTCGTCTCAGGCCGGTTTTGGCCGTAACCTCTAAAATGCAGTCTGCTAGGTTAGCGCGCTTATGGCTCACGACGCGTAACTTGTCAAATGCATTTTATCAGGTTACTATCTGCGCGACTGAGGAAGCCGCCAGGAGGGCGTCACCGTGCAATCCCATCCGCCCGCGATGTTCATCGCAGATAGCCTGGGCCTCGATTTCATCAATTCGATCGCGACGCCGGTCGATACGCCGGTGGACTGGGTCGCCGATGGCGACGGCCTGCTGCGCTGGCTCGCGCAGGCACAGCTGGTGCCGTCGGATGTGCTCGACGACTTCAGGGCGCGCGCGACGCCTGGCGAGCTCGACAACGCCGCCGGTCAGGCCCGCGATTTGCGTGAATGGTTCCGCGGCTTCGTCCGCAAGCATATGGGCCGGCCGCTGACGCCGCGGGCGCTCAAGGAGCTCGAGCCACTGAACCGGCTGCTGGAAAGTGATCAGGCGTTCAGCAAGATCGTGGCGCATCGCCAAAAGGATGGCGATGACGGTTTCGCGCTGGAGCGGACGCGGCGCTGGCGCTCGGCCGAAACATTGCTGCTGCCGATCGGGGAAGCGATGGCCAGGGTGGTCTGCGAGGAAAGCTTCTCCGACATCAAGGCGTGCGAGGGCCCGGCCTGCACGCTGATGTTTGCCGACCACACGCGGGCGCGGGCGCGCCGATGGTGCAGCATGGCGATCTGCGGCAACCGCGCCAAGCAGGCAGCGCACCGCAGCCGGATGAAGGACAGGGGCTGAGACCAGCAAAAGACTAAGCAACGGAGACCAACAAAATGGCGGCACTTCCCTTGATCGTGTTCGACGTCAATGAAACCCTGCTCGACCTCGAGACCATGGAGCCGGTGTTCGCCCGCATCTTCAACGACAAGAGCGCGATGCGGCTGTGGTTCGCCAACTTCATCATGTACTCGGCCTCGCTCACGGTGGCCGGGTGCTACGTGCCCTTCACCGATATCGGCGCCGCGGTCATGAAGATGCTGGCCGACACCCGCGGCATCAGGATCGACGAGTCCGACAAGCAGGAGCTGACCGAGAAATTCTCCACCATGCCGCCGCACGGCGAAGTGCCCGGCGCGCTGCGCAAGCTGCGCGCGGCGGGCTTCCGCCTGTTCACGCTGACCGACAATCTGCTCGAGGTGCAGACCCGGCAGCTCACCCATGGCGGCATCGTCGATCTGTTCGAGCGGCGCTTCTCGGCCGACGGCGTCAAGCACCACAAGCCGTCGCGGCAGGCCTATGCCTATGTCGAGAAGGAGCTCGGGGCTGCGCCCTCGGCGTTCTGCCTGATCGCCTGCCACACCTGGGACACGCTGGGCGCGGTCGCCGCCGGCTGGGAGGCCGTGCTGATCAAGCGTCCCGGCAACGATGTGCTCGGCGTCGGTCCGCAGCCGCAGGTCGTCGGCAATGATCTCGACGATGTCGCCGATCAGCTGATCCGCCGCCATGGCGCCAAAGGGTAACGGCACCTGACGGGTTCTCGCGGCGGAGGAGCGGGCAAAACTCCCCTCCAGGGCCCGATCGCTCGGAAGTGCATAAAACCGGAATGAAATCCATAGCGGTTTTCAACCATGCCCCTTGAGCCTTCCTCAACTTCCGCGGCCGATGCTGCGCCTGCCACAGGGATCGAAGGAGCTCACAGCATGCCGGCCAAGGGACGAGCGACCGCGACCAACGCCACCGCGCAAGGGCGCGAGGATATCCTTAACGCGCGCGCCATCAGCACGCTGGGCGCCGGCGTCGTCAGCGCGATGAGCGCGGTCGGCGCCGCCGTCATCAAGAAGAACAAGCCGGCACTCGGCAAGAATGCCGACTGGTTCTGGCACATGTTCGCGAAATGCGAGGCCAGGGCCGCGCGCATCGCCGAGCAGGCCGCGCGCGATCCGGAGGCCTGCGGCGATGCCACCTTCATCGAGGTCTATGCCGCGCAATTGCCGAAGCTGATGACAGCGGCGCTCGAGAGCCATGAGAAGGCGCTCAAGGCGAAGTGATGTAGCGTCAAGGGGAGTGCCACAACGGCGCTCGTCCCGCTGTCGTTCCCTCTTGACCTCTCACATGCGCCAAGGCGGCTAGTAGGGGTGGCTCTCGCCGAGCAGACGGGTCTTGCGGGTCAGGCGAAGCCGTTACGCGCCATCGCGCTGACCGGCCCTACGGCCCCGATCGGGCAGCCAGCCTGATCCGCGCCAGCTTTTCTGCGACGGGGGCATGGCGATTTGGTCGGTCTTGGCGTAAAGCACCCCAAATCGTCATGCGGCTGTGCCGCCTGCCGGGTACGCAGCTCCAGGTCGTCCCGCTCGACGTTCTGCGCCCGGACCAATCAAGGTTTCCCATCTCGTGCCCTTTCCGACCACAAGTTCGCCGCTCGCCCGCGCCTTGGCCGAGCGCAACTACGATCAGCCAACCCCGGTCCAGCTCGCGGTGCTCGCCGCCGACGCCGTCGACCGCGATCTCCTCGTTTCGGCCCAGACCGGCTCGGGCAAGACCGTTGCCTACGGCTTGGCCATGGCAAAGGACCTGCTCGACGGCGCCGAGCGGTTCGAGCCGGCTGCCGCCCCGCTGGCCCTGATCGTCGCGCCGACGCGCGAGCTCGCCTTGCAGGTCCAGCGCGAGCTTGCTTGGCTTTATGAACACGCCGACGCCCGCGTCGTCTCCTGCGTCGGCGGCATGGACCCGCGCCGCGAGCAGCGCGAGCTGGCCCAGGGCGCCCACATCGTGGTCGGGACCCCCGGCCGGCTGTGCGACCATTTGCGGCGCGGCCGTCTCGACATTTCGGAACTCAAGGTCGTCGTGCTCGATGAGGCCGATGAAATGCTCAATCTTGGTTTCCGCGAGGACATGGAATTCATCCTCGAGACCACGCCCGACGCCCGCCGCACCTTGCTGTTCTCGGCGACGTTCCCGCGCGGCATCGTTGCGCTCGCCAAGCAGTATCAGGAGCATGCGTTCCGGATCGAGGTCGCCGGTGACGAGGGCGGCCATGCCGATATCGAGTACCGCGCCATCCGCGTCGCGGCCGACGACGTCGAGCACGCCGTCGTCAACGTGCTGCGTTTCCATGAGGCGCCGAGCGCGCTGGTGTTTTGCAACACCCGTGAGGCCGTCCGGCATTTGCAGGCGGCGCTGCTCGAGCGCGGGTTCTCCGTCGCCGCGCTGTCGGGCGAAATGACCCAGAACGAGCGGACCCAGGCGCTGCAGGCGTTGCGCGACGGACGGTCGCGGGTTTGCGTCGCGACCGACGTCGCGGCGCGCGGCATCGACCTGCCGAGCCTCGATCTCGTCATTCACGCGGATTTGCCGAAAGATCCCGAGGTCATGCAGCATCGCTCGGGCCGCACCGGCCGCGCCGGCCGCAAGGGCGTCAGCATCCTGCTGGTGCCGCCGGCACGGCGGCGGCGCGCCGAATTGCTGCTCGATCTCGCCGGTATCGATGTGGCCTGGGGCTCCGCGCCACAGGCGGAGGAGATCCGCAAGCTCGACCATGATCGCCTGCTGCAGGATGCGGTGTTCTCCGAAGAGGCGACATCAGATGATCAGGCACTGGCGCAGGCCTTGCTCGCCGAACGCTCGCCCGAGGCGATTGCCGCAGCGCTCGCCCGGCTCTATCGCGCGCGGCTGCCGGCGCCCGAAGACATTCTCGATCCCGGCGAGGGACGCGGCCGGGACCGCGACGATCGCCGCGGCGAGCGGGCCTCGCGCCGCGATGATCGTGCCGCCGGACCGCGATCGAAGACCGGCAAGTCATCTGCGCGTCACGGCATGGAGGAGGCGACCGTCTGGTTCCGCGCCGCGATCGGGCGCCGGAAGAATGCCGAAGCCCGCTGGCTGCTGCCGATGATCTGCCGCCGCGGCGGCATCGACAAGCGCGACATCGGCGCGATCAAGATCATGGACACGACCACCGAGTTCGAGATCGCCGCGCGGGTCGCGGAGTCCTTCGCGGTCAAGATCAAGCGTCCGGACAAGGAAGACAGCATCCGCATCGAACCGCTGGCCGACGCTCCGCAGGGCGAGGTGCGCGAGAAGCCGGCGCGCAAGCCCAGGCACGATCCTTGGCGCGACAAGGACGACGGCGGATACAGCGCGCCGCGCGCCGACGAGCCGCGCGACGAGGGGGCAGGAAAGCGGCGCGGCAAACCGGATCGCGAGGCCAGAGCGTTTTCCAGCGAAGGCGCGAGCGGTTCGCGTCAGGACTACGCGTCAAAAAAGGAATCCAGGGACTCGTTCCGATCCGATCGGGACGGAAAAGGCTTCAGGCCGAAATCCGGCGACGAGCCACGGTTCGGGAAGAAAAAGAAGCATCCGGGCAAGTCCAGTCACGCCGGACGCACGCAGTGGCCGGACGTGTCGGCGAAGCCGAAGTTCGGCAAGAAGCCGAAGAAGAAGCGGCGGGGCTGAGCTGGCGCCGGCGGCGGCGCAGCGTTCAGAATGCCGATGTATGAGTTTCGACGTCGCAACAAACTCAGTGTCGTCCCGGCGAAGGCCGGGACCCATTACCCCAAATGCTCATTGTTGCGCGACGCTGGGGCCACAATTCCGTTCACAATCACATGCGGTGGTTATGGGTCCCGGCCTTCGCCGGGACGACGATGTGGATGTGGTGCGACATGGGCTTCGTTACGACGGCGAACCGTAAGAACAGTGCGCGCAACTCTCCCTCACGCCACCAGCGCGATCTTCGGCACGGTTGCGAGCACCGACTGGTTGCGGCCGTTGGCCTTGGCGGCGTAGAGCGCCTTGTCGGCGGCCTCGATCAGGTCGGACCATTGCTGGCCCGCGGTCGGCCGCATGCTGGCGACGCCGATGCTGACCGTCGTGATCAGTTCGCCCGCGCACCATTGCTGGACCTTGTGGCGGATGGTCTCGGCCAGGTTGAAGGCCTCGAGCGCGGTCATGTTGGGCAGCAGCACGGCGAATTCCTCGCCGCCGAAGCGCGCCGGGCAATCGCCGGCGCGGCGCACCGCATCCGAAATGCAGATCGCGATCCCGACCAGCACCTGGTCGCCGGCCTGATGCCCATAGGTGTCGTTGTAGGCCTTGAAATGATCGGCATCGATCATCAATAGCGCGACCGGCTGGCCGTAGCGGCCGGCACGGCGCCATTCGCGCTCGATCTCGCCGTCGAACTTGCGCCGGTTCTTCAGGCCGGTGAGGGCGTCGGTGGTCGCCATCTCCTCGAGCTTGTCCTCGGCGTCGGCGCGGCGGACGATCTCGCGGGCGAGGACCAGCGTTGCGCTGAGCACGAACAGGATCAGAAGCGCCATGATCGCGCCGATGCGAATGGCCTCGGTGCGCCAGAGGTTGAAGACGGCCTCGAGCGGCTTGCCGACCACCACGTAAAGCGGCCCGGAGCTGCTGCGCCTGACATAGAGCCGCGGCGTGTCGTCGACCGGGCCCTTGCCCGAGAAGGCGCCGCCCGCCTTCAGGTTCTCGGCCTTCCAGTCCAGCTGCTCCGCGAGGTTCTTGCCGATCACGTCGAGATCGAACGGCGTCCGCATGATGATGGTGCGGTCGTTGCGCAGCACGGTGATGGTGTCGCCCGGCATGAGGTTCAGCCGCCCGAACAGATCGTGGAAATAGCTGAAGCGGATCGAGCCGACCACGACGCCGAGGAAGCGGCCCGCGTCGTCGACGATGCGCCGGCTCAGCACGATGGCGTAGGCGCCGCGATGCAGCATCGGCCGGCTGATGTAAAGGCCGGCATCGGGATTGTCGCGCTGGACCGTGAAATACTCCTCGTCGCTGCGGTTCTCCGGCCGCGGATCGAGGCTCGCCGCGTCAATGGTCAAATTGCCCTTGGTGTCGAACACCTGGATCGCGCCGAAATGTTTTGCGGTCGCGGCGTGATCGAACAGGATCAGCTGGCGCAGTTCCTTGCTGATATCGCGGATCTCCGGCATCTCGAGATTGCTGGCGACCGCGCGCAGCGACAGGTCGTAGAGCTCGATGTTGCGGCTGACGTCGGCCTCGATACCCGACGCCAGATTCTCCAGGGTGCGGCGGGCCAGTTCCTCCTCGCCGCGGCGCATGTCGAACATCACGCCGGCGCAGACCGCGGAGAAGCCGAGGACGGTCGCAACCGACGAGGCGATCAGCAGCCTTGCCGAGAGCCGCCAGCGCCGCCTTGCGTCCTTTCCGCGCCGAAATCGCATGTCCCGCTCCAAAGCGCCGTCATGCATCGGGAATTGTTGTTGTCGCCTTAAATGGCGACAGCAGCCGCCGAATGGGTTAACGGGTGGTTGCCGGACTTTTGTCATCGAGGACGTTGTGAACGACTACGACGCATTGCGGGATTATCTGAAGAAGCAGCATCTGCCCGAATTCGTGCTGACCTTCGAGGAGATCGAGGCGATCATCGACGCGGCGCTGCCGCGCGCCGCGCATCGGGCGTCGTGGTGGGAGACGTTGCGCAGCCCGCAGGAGAAGATGCCGCAGCGCGAGGCCTGCCTCGAGGCCGGCTACATCGCCACCCGTCAGGCCGACGGCAAGAGCGTCAAATTCAAGCGCGTGCCCAAGCCGCGCTAAGGCGCGATCCTGTAAGGTCGGACAGTTATCGCGGAGAAGGTGCGCTCCCTCTCCCGCTTGCGGGGGAGGGCTGGGGTGGGGGCTCTCTCCGCGAGTCGTTCCGTGGAGAGAGCCCCCACCCGTATCGCATCTTCGATGCGATACGACCTCCCCCGCAAGCGGGAGAGGTGCGGCGAGCCCGCTGCAAGATCGATGTTAACTTACTTGACCGAGCTTAGCTCGCGGCTTCCAGCCGTTCCTCGGTGAGGAGCCGGGTCGCGGCATCGGCGTCCATCGGCTCGCCGAAGGCAAAGCCCTGGGCGTATTCGCAGCCGAGCTGGTAGAGCTCGACGGCATCCGAATCCGTCTCGGCGCCTTCCGCGACCACTTCCATGCCGAGATCATGCGCCAGCGCGATGATCGATTTCAGGATCACCGGGCGGGTGCCGCGGCTCGTGGTGCGGACGAAGGACTGGTCGATCTTGATGGTGTCGAACGGGAAGCGCTGCAGATAGGACAGCGAGGAGTGGCCGGTGCCGAAATCGTCCAGCGACAGCCCGGTGCCGAGCTCGCGGATCCGCGCCAGCATCTGGGCGGCGTGCTCCGGGTTCTCCATGACCAGCGATTCCGTCAGCTCCAGCTTCAGTGTGCCGCGCGCCACCGAGGAGCGCGACAGCACGGTTCTGATGTCGTGGATCAGATCGTGGCGCAGCAATTGTCGCGACGACACGTTGACCGACGCGAAGATCGGCTCGCGCGCGCGCATGGCGCGCTGCCACACCGCGAGCTGGCGCGCGGTCTGGTCCATCACGAACATGCCGAGATCGACGATCAGGCCGGTTTCCTCGGCGACGTTGATGAACTCCGACGGCGACATCCGGCCGAGCTTGGGATGGTCCCAGCGCGCCAGCGCCTCGAAGCCGGCGATCGCGCGATCCTCCAGCCGCACGATCGGCTGGTACAGGATCGTGATCTCCTGCCGTTCGATGGCGCGGCGCAGGTCGCTTTCCAGCGTCAGGCGGTCGGTCTTGCGCGCCCGCATCGCCGGCTTGTAGACGTCGATGCGGTCGCCGCCGATCCGCTTGGAATGATACATCGCAAGCTCGGCGTCCTTGATGATCTCGTCGGTGAGCGGCGCTGCCGGGTCGGACAGCGCAAGCCCGATCGAGGCGGTCAGGAAGATCTCGCGGTCGTTGAACGCGATCGGGGCGCGGATCGTCTTGCGGATGGTCTCGGCGAAATTGGTGATCCGCGCCGGGTCCTGTTCCGACAGCAGGATCAGGCCGAACTGGTCGCCGGCCATGCGCGCCAGCGTGTCCTGCGGCTTGAGGATGCGGGTCAGCCGCCGCGCCAGCGTCAGCAGGATGGAATCGCCGACCGCAATCCCGACGGAATCGTTGACCTGCTTGAAGCGGTCGAGGTCGATCACCATCAGGGTCGGCCGCAGGTTCGGCATGGTCTTGGCGAGGTTCGCCACCGCGCCGAGGCGGTCCATGAACAGCCGCCGGTTCGGCAGGCCGGTCAGGTTGTCATGCACGGAGTCATGCAGCATCCGCTCTTCGGAGTTCTTGAACTCGGTGACGTCGGTCAGGGTGCCGACCACGCGCGAGACCTCGCCGTCGGAGCCGACCACCGGCCGCGCCTTGAGCGCGAACCACATGAAGTGGCCGTCGGGGGTGCGCAGCCGGAAATCCTGCACCAGGCGGCCGCGGCGCTGGTCGAGCACGCTGTCGAGCGCGGCGCGGAAGCGGTCCTGGTCGAGCGGGTGCAGCACCTCGAGCCATTTTGCGGCGGGGCCTTCCAGCGTGCCGCGCTTGAGGCCGAGCAGCGCCTCGGTCTCCGGGCTGGTGAACACCTTGTCGGCGGACACGTCCCAGTCCCAGATCAGGTCGCCGGAGCCGGTCAGCGCCAGCGCGCGGCGCTCGACATCCGAGACGACGCCGGTGGTGGCGCCGCCGCCGGCGAAGGCGTGCTGCATCACCGTGAAGCCGATCAGCATCACGATCAGCACCAGGCCGCCGAGCAGCGCGGGGCCGACGATGTCGTTGGTGACGGAGCCTGCGACCGTCATGCCGGCCGCGACCACCCAGACCACCAGCAGGAACCAGGTCGGGATCAACAGCACCGCGCGGTCGAAGCCGTGGGTCGAGAGATAGACGATCAGCGCGAAGCCGGCGAAGGCGATCATCACCAGCGACATGCGCGCGATGCCGGAGGCGACCGCGGGATCGAACAGCGCCAGCGCGACCAGCGAGCCGAGGAAGACCAGCCAGCCGATCGTGATGTGCGAGTAGCGGACGTGCCAGCGACTCAAATTCAGATAGGCAAACAGGAACACCAGCAGTGTCGCCGCGAGGATCGCCTCGCCCGCCGCGCGCCAGACGCGCTCGGCGTTGTTCGACATGTCGAGCACCTTGCCCCAGAAGCCGAAGTCGACGCCGATATAGACCAGCACCGCCCAGGCCAGCGCCGCGGCGGCCGGGAACATGATGCTGCCCTTGACCACAAACAAGATCGTGAGCACGAGCGCGAGCAGGCCCGAGATGCCGATCACGATGCCCTGGTACAGCGTGAACGAGTTGACCTTGTCCTTGTAGGCGTCGGGTTCCCACAGATAGAGCTGCGGCAGCTTGTCGGTGCGCAGTTCCGCGACATAGGTGACGACGGCGCCGGGATCGAGCGTGATGCGGAACACGTCGGCGGTCGGGCTCTCCTGCCGCTCGGGACGATCACCGACCGACGGCGTGATGGTGGCGATGCGCGACAGGCCGAGGTCGGGCCACAGCAGGCCTGACGACACGATGCGATAGTGCGGCGCGACGATCAGGCGGTCGAGCTGGTCGTCGGTGTTGTTGGCGAGCGCGAACACCACCCAGTTCTGGCCGCCTTCGCGGGCGCGAACCTCGATGCGGCGCACGATGCCGTCGGTTCCGGGGGCGGTGGAGACCTGGATGCGGTCGGTTTCACTGCGCTGATGGTCGAGAACCGCCGTCAAATCGATCGCCGGCGCATCGCTGCGCACGCTCACCGCGTCGATCGCATACGCGGCAGGCGCGGCGGCAAACATCATGAGGCCCAGCGCGAGCAGCGCAAGGCACCTGATCAGACGCAATGTCAGTACTCCGCGATCGACAAACTGACCGGGCCCGGCGACCGGCCCGGCGGTGGCGCGATAAATGACACGAAAGCGAAGGGAATCAAAGGGTTTCCGCCCCTGCTTCCGTCGCGAGGGTTAAACCACCAACACAATTTTGCCAATATGTTCGCTGGTCTCCATGCGCCGGTGCGCGTCGGCGGCCTTTTCCAGCGGGAATGTGCTGTCCATCAGCGGTTTGACGCGTCCTTCGCGCAGCAAGGGCAGCACCTTTGCCTCGATCGCCGCGACCATCGCCGCCTTGTCCGCATTACTACGGGGGCGCAGGGTCGAGCCGGTGTGATGCAGCCGCTTGACCATCAGCTTGGCGAAATTGGCCGTGGCCTTCGGTGTTCCCGACAGGAACGCGATCTGGACGATGCGGCCCTCGACGGCGGCGGCGTCGTAGTTCCGGTCGATATAGTCGCCGCCCACCATGTCGAGGATGACATCGGCGCCGTTGCCGCCGGTGGCCTTTTTCACCGCCTCGACGAAATCCTCGGTCTTGTAATTCACCGCGTGATCGGCGCCGAGCTTGAGGCAGGCGTCGGCCTTGTCCTGCGAGCCGACGGTGACGATCACCTTGGCGCCGAACGCCTTGGCAAGCTGGATCGCCATCGTGCCGATGCCCGACGAGCCGCCGTGGATCAGCAGCGTCTGCCCGGCCTTGAGCGCGCCGCGCTCGAACACATTGTGCCACACCGTCATCAGCGTTTCCGGGGTAGCGCCGGCTTCCTGCATCGACAGCGAGGGCGGCACGGTCATCGCCTGCGCGTCCTGCGCGATGCAATATTGCGCGTAGCCGCCGCCGGCGACGAGCGACATCACCTTGTCGCCGATCTTGTGCTTTGCGCCTTCGCCGAGCGCGACCACTTCGCCCGCGATCTCGAGGCCGGGCAGGTCGCTGGCGCCGGGCGGCGGCGGATAGGAGCCGGAGCGCTGCGCGACGTCAGGACGATTGACGCCGGCGGCCGCGACCTTGACCAAAATCTCGCCGGCCTTCGGCACCGGCACCGCACGGGTCTCCGGCACCAGCACCTCAGGGCCACCCGGCTTGCTGATGGCGACGACGGTCATTTGCGCGGGCAGGTTTGGCATGGTCGGTCCCTGGTCAGTGGAGAGGATTGGCGGATGGCATACCGCCTTTTCCACCGAAGCGAAACGCCATTAAGCCCCGAACCGCGCCGCGAGCTGGCCGGCTCTCTCAGGCGTGATCTTCTCGACCAGCGGTCCGAGCCTTGCGACCGGCGTGCCCGCGCCGCGATCCAGCAGCGGGAGGATTGGGCCATTGGGCCAGCGCGGCACGGCATCGCTCTGACCGAGCGCGCCGAGCACGCGCTCCGCGAGGTGAGGCGCGATGCTCCACGCCAGCGTGGCGCAGAGCGCGACAAGATTGAGCCCGACGCGGGTGACGACGGCCGCGCGTGCCGGATCGGACTTGATGGCGGACCATGGTGCCGCGTGTTGCAGGTAAGCATTCGCGGCGTCCCAGATCGCGCGGGTCGTTGCCGCCGCTGCGCGAAACTCCAGTGCGGTGTGATGGCGGTGCAGCGTCGCGATGCGCCGCTCCAGATCGTGCGCCAGCTGTCGTTCGGCATCACCGGGTACGCCGCCTCCGGGAAAGCGGCCATCGAAGGCGCGATGCGCAAAGCTGATGATGCGGTTGGCGAGATTGCCGAAGATGTCGGCGAGATCCTTGTTCACGTCGGCAACGAACCTGGCGACGCTAAAATCCGTGTCGGCGCTTTCTGGCGCGTTGGCGATCAGCCACCAGCGCCAGAGATCGGCGGGCAATTCCGTGAGCGCCGCATCGGTGAAGACGCCGCGCTTTTGGCTGGTCGAGAACTTGCCGCCTTCGTAATTCAGCCAATGGAATCCCTTGATCACATCGGCGGTCTTCCACGGTTCGCTGGAGCCGATCAGCGTCGCCGGAAAGCTCACGGTGTGGAACGGGATGTTGTCCTTGCCGAGAAACTGGATGTAGCTGACGTCATCGGCCTGCCACCACCATTGCCGCCAGTCGCGGCCCGGCGCGGCGTCGGCCCATTCCTGCGTCGCCGCGATGTAGCCGATCGGCGCGTCGAACCAGACATAGAACACCTTGCCGTCGAAACCTTCGCGCGGCACCGCGATGCCCCAGGCGAGATCGCGCGTGATGCAGCGATCGCGCAGCTCCGCATTGAGCCAGCCCTTCGCGGTCGACACCACGAAGGGTGGCCATCCGCTGCGGCTGTCGATCCATGCGCCGATTTTTTCGACCAGTCGCGACTGCCGCAGAAACAGATGACGGCTCTCGCGGATCTCGAGCGAGCGGTCGCCTGAGAGTGCCGAGCGGGGATCGATGAGGTCCGGCGGGTCGAGTAGCGTGCCGCAATGGTCGCATTGATCGCCGCGCGCGCCAGCGTCGCCGCAATGCGGACAGGTGCCGAGCACGTAGCGGTCGGGCAGGAAGCGGCGGTCGGCGGGCGAGAACACCTGTCGCGAGGTGCGTGCTTCGATCAGTCCGGCGTCGTCGAGCCGGCGATAGAAGTGCTGCGTCAGCGTATGATTATGCGGCGAGCTGGTGCGGCCGAAATGATCGAAGGAGAGGCCGAAGCGCCGGTAGATGTCGGCCTGGATGGCGTGCTGCGCGTCGCAGAACGCCCGGACATCCTGTCCGGCCTCGATGGCGCCGAGCTCCGCCGGCGTGCCGTGCTCGTCGGTCGTGCAGATGAACAGCACGTCGCAGCCGATCTGCCGGCGGAAGCGGGCCGTGGACATCGGCGGGCAGCAGCGAGCCGACGAGATTGCCGAGATGCTTGACGCCGTTGACGTAAGGCAGCGCGCTGGTGATGAGAATCTTGGTCATGGGTTAAGGTCTTTCGCGTTCGGTGATGCCGACCCCCCAAGAGAAATTCCGACGAAATCAAATCGGAAAATCAAAAAGCCCTCCCGCGTGACCGGAAGGGCTTGGGGTCGGCTCATGCCTGGCGCGCAGGCGCGCAACTATCCCCTCCGGTCAGACTCCTTGCGGTCGGGCCGGGGCATTCGCGTCAGATGTTGCGCGCACACGAAAGTCACTGCAAAATTCTCCTCGAGCATGATCCGGAAAAGTGCGAAGCGGTTTTCCGAAAAGATCATGCTCAAACAAAGAGCTGAAGCCCGATGACGATTCAACCCAATCTCATCGCGCTTTGGGACATCTACCAGCTCTGGACGCACGGCGCCAGACCAGCATCGCGGGGAGGACACATGCCGATTGAGGATGAGGACCGGCCGCGGAAGAAAATCAGCCACGAGATCGGACAGGATCTCTCGCTACTGTCGGTCGAGGAATTGACCGAGCGCATCGCGCTGCTCACGACCGAAGTCGATCGCCTGAAAGAGGCGATGACAAAGAAGCGCGCGTCGAAGGATGCCGCGAACGCATTCTTCAAGTCGTAGCGCTGCGATCTCATTGCTGTCGTAGCCTGGATGAAGCGCAGCGCAATCCGGGGCAGTGTTATCCACAGATGGGCGTTTCCCGGATTTCGCTGCGCTCCATCCGGGCTACGCCACTGCGATTTTGTTCGACGCCGCCCTCAATCCGTCATCCTGAGGAGCCGCGAAGCGGCGTCTCGAAGGATCGACGGCCAATGGCCGGGCCGTGCATCCTTCGAGACGCGCTACGCGCTCCTCAGGATGACGGAATACGCGTTCGCGCGACCCGTTGGCTCCGTCCGGACTACGAAGAGACCTGTCCCAAACTAGGTCAATGGCCGACATGGCAAACAAAAGCGTCAAGAAATCCGTTCATTTACGATCGGTTAAGCTTTCTCGATTATGACTGCATTGTCCTCGTTTGGACACCGAGTGGCTCCTGTCCACTCTGTTTGACGCCTCCCTGTTATCAACTTCAAAAGCCGCCGGAAACGGCGGCTCTTTTTTGTGCGTCCTATCCGCTGGAAACCATAAATCCGGTTGCGGCTGGACTCTTCGGCGCGCCCGCGCAATGATTTGTTCATCATAAGCTGGCGCGTCAGATGCCAGCGGGCGTTACGATGGTGTGAGGGCGTTAACCATGGCCGATCGTTCCCAGAGCGAAGCCGGGCTTGTACTGTTCAGTGAGCGGCTGACCAATTCTGCGGCATTCGGCGTGCTGTTCCGGGAAGGCATGGACCTGGTCGAGCAGACCGCGGCCTATCTCGACGGTGACGGACGTGCCGAGGCCAAGGCGCTCGAACGGTCCGTGAGCCTGACCTATGCCACCGAAAGCATGCGCCTGACCACGCGGCTGATGCAGCTCGCGTCCTGGCTGCTGCTGCATCGCGCGGTCAAGGAAGGCGAGATGACGCTGACCCAGGCCAATCGCGAAAAGACCAAGGTCAAGCTGTCGGCCGCCGATCCCGGCCCGGTCGACATGGTGACCAAGCTGCCGGAGCAATTGCAGCAGCTGATCGCCCGCTCGATGGATCTGCAGGCGCGCGTCCGCCGCCTCGACACCACGATCCACGCACCGGCGCCGGATCGTTCCTCGATCGGCAACCCGCTGGTGCCGCAGCTCAACCGCCTCAAGGCCGCGTTCGAGCAGTAAAGTCCAAGCTGCAAAATCAGTGTGAGGCCTCAGCACGGCGTGGCTTGGCGCGCCGCTGTGACGTGTGCTGATCGATCACGCGTCGTAGCCTGATTGCCGCCGCCTCCAGCTCCTCCGGCTCGAAGCCGCCGAAGCCGAGCATCAGGCCAGGCCGCGGAGCTGCCTTGTACATCGGTGAGATCGGCCGCACGACGATGCCGTCGGCCAGCGCCGATTTCGCCAATTGCACGTCGTCGACGCCGCGCGGCAGCCACAGCAGCAGATGCATGCCCTGGTCGCACGGCTGCAGCGAGACATCATCGGGCATGTGACGTTCGAGCGCCGCGATCAGCGTCGCACGCCGTGCGGCGTAGACGCCGCGAATGCGTCTGATATGCGCTTCGAACAGTCCCTCGCGCATATAGGCCGCCAGCACATGCTGGTCGGCGGTTGGCGAATGCCGGTCGAGCAGCGCCCGCGCGCCGGCGAAGGCGTCAATCAGCGGCGCTGGCGCCACGACGTAGCCGAGCCGCAGCGACGGAAACAGAACCTTGCTCAGCGTGCCGAGATAAATCACCCGCGATGGGGCGAGGCCCTGCATCGACGGGAAGGGATGACCGGCATAGCGCAGCTCGCTGTCGTAATCGTCCTCGACGATCCACCCATCACGTCGTTGCGCCCACGCCACCAGCGCATTGCGGCGGGCCATGCTCATCGGCATGCCCAGCGGATATTGATGCGACGGCGTCACGAAGGCCGCGCGCGCATGCGGGCACGCGGCGACGGCGGCTTCGACGTCGATGCCCTGCGCATCGACCGATACGCGCGTGGTGAGGAGATCGAGATCGTCGAGCACGGCGGTCATGCCGGGATAGGCGGGATCCTCGGCCCAGACGCGATCGCCTGACGACAGCAGCACGCGGCCGGCGAGATAGAGGCCTTGCTGGGTGCCGGCCGTGATCACGACCTGCTCGGGCTCGCAATGCACCGCGCGGGATTTGCGCACATAGTCGGCGATCGCCTGCCGCAGCTCCATCAGGCCGCGCGGATCGCCATAGCTCGCAGGCGCCGCCGCGCGCGATGCGCGTACGCGGTTGCCGAGGCGGCGCCAATGGTCGTCGGGCGCGACCGCGCCGCCGGGGACCGCGATTGCAAACGGGACTTCCGGCATCGGCGTGAAGGCCGCCGCCACTTTGGCAAGCCGCGCCGCGCGCGGCGGCAGCTGGATCGGCGTTGATTTGTTCGGGTTGCGATCGACCACGACGGGCCGCGCCTGCTCGGCAAGCGTCGGCGCGACGCGGGTGCCGGCACCGACCTGCGATTCCAGATAGCCCTCGGCGAGCAACTGCTCGAAGGCTTCCGTGACCGTGCCGCGCGCAACGCCGAGCGAGGCCGACAGCGCGCGCGTCGACGGCAGGAATTCCCCGGCCTTCAGTTCGCCGCTCGCAATCGCGGCGCGCAGGGCCTGCGCGATCTGGCGCCCGACCTGTCCGGCGGCGCGGTCGACGGCCCGGAGCGAAGGGATGCTGATCGTGGTGCGCAGGCGGGGCATAGTGGAGCAATCAAGATGATCGAAAGTGGCTCTTATCATAGGCCACTTCGGCGCTATGGTGGAGCAGCAATTGATGATGCCTGCCAAAGGTCTGCCAAGAGGTTTGCCAAGAGGTCTGCAATGTACCTGCCGCCGCATTTCAAGATCGATGAGCTCGGTCCGATCCACGCCGCGATGCGGGCCTCAAAGCTCGCGACCCTTGTCACCGCAACCGCCGATGGCCTGATCGGAACGCCGCTGCCGCTGATCCTCAATGAGAACGAGGGCGACTACGGCACGCTGTACGGTCACGTCGCGCGGCCCAATCTGCAGTGGAAGCTGCCGGCGGTCGGCGAGGCGATGGCGATCTTCATGGGGCCCAGCGCCTATGTGACGCCGTCCTGGTACGCGACCAAGACCGAGCACGGCAAGGTGGTGCCGACCTGGAATTACGTCGCCGTCCACGCCTATGGCGCGGCCGAGTTCTTTGAGGATGCCGAGCGCCTGCTCGACGTCGTGACCCGGCTGACCGAGCTGCACGAGACTTCGCGCCCGGAGGCCTGGCAGGTCAGCGACGCGCCGGACGATTTCATCAAGGCGCAGCTGCGCGGCATCGTCGGCTTCCGGATGCCGATCACGCGGATCGACGCCAAGAAGAAGATGAGCCAGAACCGCAAGTCCGAGGATCGCGCCGGCGTCATCGCGGGTCTTGGCGCCAGCGACAATCCGGTCGACCGCGAGGTTGCGGCGATGATCCCTGGGAACTGAGACGAACGCCCCCGATGGAATTGTACCTCGCCTTCGCGATCACGACCGCAACCTTCGCGCTGATCCCGGGCCCCGCCATGCTGTACGCTGCGGCCCGCACTTTGGCGGGCGGCAGGCGCGCGGGGCTGATGGCCTCGCTCGGGCTGCATCTCGGCGGCTATGTCCATGTCGTCGCCGCGGCCGCCGGCCTCGCTCTGCTGTTTCATGCGGTGCCGCCGCTGTTCATGGCGATGAAGCTTGCCGGCGCGGCCTATCTGGTCTGGCTCGGACTGTCGCTGTTCCGCGACCGCGACAATGCAAAGCGCCCCACACTTGCGCCGCTCTCGGCGGAGCGCGCCTTCGTGCAAAGCATCGTCGTCGAGGTGCTCAATCCGAAGACGGCAATCTTCTTCCTGGCGTTCCTGCCGCAATTCGTCGATGCGTCGGCCGGCCTGCAGGTCTGGGTCCAGCTGTTTCTGCTCGGCACAACGGTCAATCTGACCTTTTCGGCGGTCGACATCGTCTGCGTGTTCTTCGCCAGCGCCGTGATGTCGAAGCTGCAGCGCTCGAAGCGGTCGCAGCGCGTCATGCAGCGGATCGGCGGCAGCATCCTGGTCGCGCTCGGCGTGCGGCTGGCTTTCCAGGATCGCTAGCACCATCAGCGGCGATGGTGCGGATCAACGCTTCGTCAAGCTGCGCGACGAGCAGCTTCTGCAATGGCGCGACCGGTCAATTTCTGCGCGAGGCTTCGGTCGTGCTTGACGCCATGGGCGTGCCGGATGATCGCGTCGGTCGCGGAGGCGCGAGATCGTGGATAAAATCTCTCAGTGCCTCGGTATCGAACGGCTTGCGGAGTATTTTCAGACTTGGCGGAGCCGCTTTTGCGGCATCGCTGTAGCCGGTTGTAAGGGCTATCGGCAAACCGGGGTATCGCGACCTGACTTCTCTCGCGAGCCCGACGCCATCGATGGTCCCGGGCATGACGATATCGCTGAAGACGAGATCGATCTTTGTACCGGCTTCGAGCAATTTCAGCGCCGCTTCGGCCGAATCTCGATAGATCGTGTCATAACCCAGATGCTCGAACAGCGAGGATGTCACATCCGCCACTTCTGGGCTGTCGTCGACAACGAGAACCGTCTGCCGCTGCGGCTGCCTTGCTCTTGTTCTGGCAGCGGCCAGCTCTTTGCTGGTGATTTGCTCGTCCGCGCAGGACGGCAGGTAGATTGTAATCGTTGTTCCCTGTCCAACCTTGCTGTCCGCCGTCACCGTTCCGCCGGCCTGATGCGCGAAACCATAGACTTGGGACAAGCCGAGCCCGGTGCCCTTGCCGACCTCCTTGGTCGTGAAAAACGGATCGAACATCTTGGACAGCAGGTTTGGCGGAATGCCGGTGCCGGTATCGCCAAGCGCTATCGCAAAGAAGGCCTTTGCGCGGCGATCGCCGCCGGTTTCCTGGTTCGCGGTCACCGCATGGACGGATAAGGTGAACGTGCCGCCGCTTGGCATGGCATCGCGCGCATTGACGGCGATGTTGACGATCGCAAGTTCCAGCTCGGCGAGGTCCACCTTGACCGACGCTACGCCCTCGCCGACGTTCTCGTTGTACACGATGTTCCCGCGCAGCGAGCTCTCGATCATGGTCCGCATGTTCTTGATGGACGCATTCAGGTCGACGACCGTCGGGCTGAGATGCTGATGACGAGAGAACGTCAACAATTGGCGGGTGAGGCTCTCGCCGCGTTTGGCCGCGGTCTGTATGGCTTCAATTGCCTTGGGCAGTTTTGGATCGAGCAGGCGAGTAAAGATCTGGGCACTGCCTCCGATGATCATCAATAGATTGTTGAAGTCGTGTGCAATCCCGCCGGTCAGCTTGCCGATTGCCTCCATTTTCTGCGACATCGCGAGCTGCTCGCGTGCCTGAACCAGCTTCTCCTCCGCATCGCGTCGCTCGGTTGCGTCGCGCAGAATACTGATGAAGCCGATCAGATTTCCCGCGTCATCATGGCTCGACGAGACCGAGCCCGTGATGAAGAACGGCGTACCGTTCTTTCTAATGCGCCAACCCTCTACGTCGTACTTGCCTCGTTCGATTGCCGTCTCCAGCGCGTGTGTTGGCGAACCCGCGCGTCGTTCATCCGGCCGATAGAATATTCCAAAATGCTTGCCTATGATTTCTTCCGAGGTGTAGCCGATGATTTTTTGAGCGGTGCTATTCCAGCTCGTAACGTGTCCTTCTCGATCAAGCGCAAAAATCGCATAGTCGACGACGCCTTCGATGAGGGTTTGGAAGTGCCGTCTGATGCTGTCCAGCGCCGAGGCGTTCCGTTCAAGTTGACCGTTCAGTTGGTCCTGCACGGAAAGCAGATGGGCTTCCGTGGTCTGGCGCGTGGCAATTGCCGCAGCCAGGGCAAGAGGGGGCGCCGATACGATGATCGAAAGCACGAGCAGTGACAACAATGCGCCGCTCAGATCCGTCTTCGGAAACGGATCATTACCGGACGCGAACCCCCAGACTGCCATTCCGGTGAAAATGAGCGCAGCCGTAGCCGCGGTGCATCGATTGCCGCGCAGACCGGTCCAGATCAACGGGAGCAAAGCCAGAAAGCCCAGCAGGCTGCGATGCGGCAACGGCAAATTGAGATCGTCGCTGATGAGGTCACTGCCGATGAGCGGGCTGTAGGCTGCGATCCCAATGAGACCAGCGAGGGCGGGAACAGCGATCGATTCCAGCAGAGCCCACCTGGAGGGAATCCGTAAGGGCATCATCGCCCAGAGCACGATGACCGGAGCAATCACCAGGGTCGCGGCTGCGTCGGCAAGCCACCAGGTCAACCCGGCGGCGACGGAATCGGGAAAGCCCGGTTCGTTGACGAAGATGAATCCGGCCAAAGCGGTGGATGAACTGATCATCGCGGTCGGTACAAAGGAAATGCCTGCAAACTTTGCGACGCCGGATGGCGTGGCAAACGTCTGGCGACCGTTCGACCAGCGTCCGATCAGCCATGTCCCGGCCAATGCAGCAAGGAGGGTGCCGATCCCGGCGGCGACAAACTCCAGGAGCGATCGGTCGGTCATCAGGTAAGGCGCGACGGCGCCCACCAGGATCGCGGGCCAGACCCGGTACCCACGCAGCAGCATGAGCGCGAGCGCAACCCCGGTTGGCGGCCACAGCGGTGTCGCGGCTGGATTGATAGCGGGAAGGAGATGTGCGGAGGCCGCAAGGCTCCCGTAGATCGCGGTGACAATAAAAACTTCGATCGAGTAGGTCACAGCGCTCCGAGCATCGCCAAAGGCGAAAATGCCGGCCTTATCGAACCTTGCCCGTTCCATCACAAGCCTTTGCGGTGGGCACCTCAAGAATGCGGTAGGGAACGACCTGGCACCTGGTCCAATGTCACCCGAAGGAGGGCGATTGCATTTTCACCATGTCGATGACCCCTGCCAAACACTCAACGCAGTTTTGACCAAAGCATGGCCGCTGGATCGAGAGTAGGGGGCGCCAACAACTTCGTCACAGGGGCTATGGGGCAGGATCGCTGACCTAATGGCGAGGGTCCTGCAAAATCGATCCGATCCCGCTGCGTGTCGGTGTCGCTCAAGTGACCGCTTCGGGTCAAAGGCGAATATCGGCAAGCGCCCTTCGAGCTCAGCTTTGGGCCAGGAGCAAACGCCGGAACGGCGCGAGCGGTCGGCGTTCTCTCGCCGCCATGTCGACCCCGAGACACCGGCAGATATTTCTTCAACCCTAGGTAGCCAAACCCGGGCTGCATGGTACCGTGCGCTCGTCGGGACGGCATTTCCGTCCCGGATTTGGGAGGGCCATGTCATGAAATTGCCGTCGAGCCTTGTCGCGCCTTCAGCCGTCGCTGTGTTGTCAACTGCCTGGCTGTGCGGCCCGGCAGCGTCGCAAACAGATCCCGCCAAGCCGCTTCCGTCCATCACGGTCGAGGCACCGAAGCCGGTGGCAAGGCCAAATCGTCCGACCCAGGTGGTGACCACAGGGGCACCTCACCGCAGATCGAGAACCACCCAGGCGTCATCGTCAACCGCTCGAGCGCCGGCACCGGATTCAGTGCTGGGCAGGATTGCGGCGCTGGAGAAAGTCGCCAGCAATTGCAACGGTGGCTGCGAATCGAGCCTCCCGCATGGCAAGGACCCTTGGGTCGGGTGTAGCGAGTCGACGGGCGGACAAACCCACGGACCGTTCTCGTCGACGTGCCGAGACAACCTCACCTACAAATCCTACGTCGATTGCGTCGAGACCAAATGGTTCCTGGGCGAGTACCGAAACAGGGCCTGGTGGCTTTGCAGCAGCCTGCAGGCCGCCGGGAAGTTTAAGGTCGCCGAGCTCAAGCGATCGAAACGTCCGCACTAGACCGCTCGTACGTCGGCAAGTCGCTTGATTGCGTACGCGTCGTCCCAGCAGACGGCGGCCTCCCATGCGGCCGACGCCTGCGCGGCGATGTCGTGCGCGACGCCGTCGAGACCGGCGGCATTGTGGGGCAGCACCAGGTCGAGATCGGGGACGTCGACATGCGACTCGTCCCAGTCGATCAGTGCGACCCGATCTGCGGTTACGCGGATGTTGCGCGGGTTGGGGTCGCCGTGGACGACGCAGGTCTGACGTCCGGCGAGCCGCGCCCACGCGGCGCGGCATCGGCCAACGCCCTCAGGCGGCATCGCGCCGAGGTCGATCTTCGTCCCGGTTTCGGCGTGCAGCAGGTCGGTCGACGATCGCCAGCCCGGGCGCTGCGGCCAGTGCTGCGTCAACCGATGCAGCCGGCGGAGCGTGTCGGCCGCGCAACGCCAGTCGGCCTCCGTCTCCGGCGGTCCGCCCTCCACATATGTCATGACCACCAGACCGTCCGCGAACAACCGGCCGTCTATCGTCGGGATGGGCACCGGCACGGTGAGACCTTCACGATCGAGGTATTGGAGGAGCTTCGTCTCCCACGCGAGATCAGCGTCGCTCCTCGTACCGAGACGACCGACGGCGCGGTGCCCGTGGATGCGCACGCTCCACACGTCGTTCGCGACTCCGCCAGTGAGCGGTTCGATGCGAGTTACGTCTTCACCCCACTGCCGGAGTGCCTCCCATCCCGCTGACGACATCAAAAGCATTCCTCATTGCGTTGGCCGGCAAAAGACATTTAGCGGCAGTCACCTAGTGGCCCGCACCCGCCGGAAACAGAGGGGCAGAGCATGTCCGCTCCGCCCAGATGGCGGACCGTGCTTTCCATTTTTGTACGACCTAGCAGAAGCTGTACGGCTCGCAAGTTGCCGCTGCGACGATAGATGAGGGGTAGCCTTGGTTCGACCGACGTGAATGCGTTCCGAACAGGTGAGGGTCCGATCCTATGCCGGCCAGCCAGTCCGACAGCCGGAAGGCGCAAACGACCCTAAGCGGCCACTCGGTCGGACGCGGTAAGCGTGCCGAAACGGGGTTGCCCCTCTTCGCGCCGGCGGTGTCAACCGCCACAACCTGCTGATCTAGATCAAAGTAGTCGATCCAATGCGGAATAACTGACTAACGGGGCTGACATTTAAAACGATTTCAGGAGGGGAATGCCATGCACAGGTATGCATTAGCCTTACTCATCGTTGGTTCTCCATTTTCTGCATTTGCGGCTGAGCTTCCAAAGGAGGGCAGCTACGACTACATCGCCTGTTGGTCAGGCGTTAATAACACGATCACGTTCTCCAAGACCCACACCGGATCAAGTTTTGAGTTGACGGGCACCGTCCGCAGCAATCCTCCCGGGGGCATGTTTGACAAAAGCACTTTCCGCTGCGTCGGGATGAATGCATCACTTGACGGGAAGATCACGGGGTCCAACGTTTGCGAGTCAATCGATGTGGACGGCGACAAGCGGCTCTCATATTTTTCGACCGGCGATGGAAAGACAACCAGGACGAACCTCGCAGGAACTGGAAAATACGAAGGCATGGTCATGGTAGGCACAGTCGAACCGCTGGGGTCTTTTCCGGTCGTCAAGGACGGAACGTTTCAGAGCTGCAATCATCAAACCGGTACGTATAAGCTGAAGTAACACGAGCAGCGAGAATTTGCCGTCGCTTACCAAATCTGAGCGGCGGCTATTTCGCTCCCTAGAATGGCGGCCTTATCCGTCTCGCCGGTCGAGCGTTGTTGCCGCGGGCTAACGGAAATAGAGCGAAGACGTATGCGGCTTTCTTCCATTGCGCCAAGGGCGGCTATTGACCAAAGGCGACATTCAACGCTGGTCCTACCTCCCGCGTTGTTTATTGCGCGGGACCCATGGGTGCGATCGGCACCCGGCTTTCCCTGCGCCCTCTGCTTTCGGAGCGGCGAAACGAAGAGCAAAGCTCGGACAGATCATGTCGCGAGAATTTGGAATTACGACCCACTGGCCGCGCAACACATTCGGTGTCGTCCCGGCCTGGAGCCGGGACCCATAACCACGAATGCTCAATGTTGCGCGACGCCGTGGCCACAGCCTTTCTTCAGCAACACAACCCTGTGGTTATGGGTCCCTGCTTTCGCAGGGACGACGATTGTGGATGGAGGCCGTGCGATACATTCGCTGTCGTCCTGGCGAAAGCCAGGACCCATTACCCCTAATGCGAATTGCCTCGCCATGCTGGGGCCGCCTGTTCCTCCAACAACACAAGTCGGTGGTTATGGGTCCTGGCTTTCGCCAGGACGACGCATCGGGAGGATCGCAGGCTCGTTCAGCCCGCCGATCTGCACCAGCGCCAAAAACAAAAACGCCCCCGAGACGGGGGCGTTTTGCGTGTGATCGCCGGGGCGATTGCGAAGCGGACTTTAGTCCTTCTTGAGGAAGCCCGAAAACTTCTTCTGGAAGCGCGAGACGCGGCCGCCGCGGTCCATCAGCTGCTGGGTGCCGCCGGTCCAGGCCGGGTGCGACTTGGGGTCGATGTCGAGGTTCAGCGTGTCGCCTTCCTTGCCCCAGGTCGAGCGGGTCAGGTACTCGGTGCCGTCGGTCATGACGACCTTAATCGTATGATAATTCGGATGAATATCGGCTTTCATGACAGTTCCTTCGGCGCGCCGGCGCCCGTCTCAAGATGTCTGGAATACGGGATTTGCGCGGGTCTATAACCCATGGAGCCCGCCAAAACAAGCCAAGAAAGGGCCTAAGCCCATCACCGGATTGGGACTTTACCGGATTTGCCAGCGGGGGGTCGGCGGGCCTATGTGGGGGGCGATAGAACCGGTCTAGATTGATGAGCGTAGCCGAACAGCTTGAGACCCCGCGCGGCGCCCCGCAGCCCCCGCGCGACGCGTTGCTCGATGAGGAAGCCTTCATCGAGAGCCAGATCACGGAGCCGGCGAAGAGCCGTGCCCGGTTGCGGCCGTTGCTTGCGCTCGCGCCCTATGTGGCGCGCTACAAGGGCCGGGCGATCCTCGCGCTGATCTCGCTGACGATCGCCGCGATCACCACGCTGATCGTGCCGGTCGCGGTGCGGCGGATGATCGACATGGGCTTCACGCCCGAAGGCATCGCGATGATCAACAGCTATTTCAGCGTGATGATCGCGGTCGTCGCGGTGCTCGCCTGTGCCAGCGCCTCGCGCTATTACCTCGTGATGACGATCGGCGAGCGCATCGTCGCCGATCTCCGGCGCGACGTGTTCGCGCATCTGATTTCGCTGTCGCCCTCGTTCTTCGATTCCGCACGGAGTGGCGAATTGGTGTCGCGGCTCACCGCCGACACCACCCAGATCAAGTCCGCGGTCGGCGCGTCGGTGTCGATCGCGCTGCGCAACCTGATGCTGTTCTTCGGCGCCGCCGCGATGATGGTGATCACCAGCCCGCGGCTGTCCGGCTTCGTGCTGCTCGCGATTCCGATCATCGTGATTCCGCTGGTGGCGTTCGGCCGCTGGGTGCGACGGCTGTCGCGCACCGCCCAGGACACGCTGGCCGATGCCAGCGCCTATGCCTCGGAGCTGGTCAATGCGATCCGCACTGTGCAGGCCTATACCGGCGAGCGGCTCGCCAGGACGCGCTTTGCCGGCGAGGTCGAGCAGGCCTATCAAGCCGCGCGCAGCTCGACCAAGGCGCGCGCGGTGCTGACGCTGATCGTCATCTTCATCGTGTTCGCCAGCGTCGTCGTGATCCTCTGGGTCGGCTCGCACGACGTGCTGGTCGGAACCATCAGTCCGGGCCGGCTCGGCCAGTTCATTCTCTACACGGCGTTCGCCGCGAGCGGCCTCGGTCAGCTCAGCGAGGTCTGGGGCGAGGTCTCGGCCGCATCGGGCGCCGCCGAGCGGCTGTTCGAGATCCTGCGCGTCAGGCCGCAGATCGCGGCGCCCGCTTCGCCGCGCGCGCTGCCGCAGCCGGCACGCGGCGATGTCGGTTTCGACAATGTCAGCTTCGCCTATCCGACCCGGCCCAACGCGCTGGCGGTCGACGGCGTGTCGCTCTCGGTACGATCAGGTGAAAAGGTCGCGATCGTCGGCCCGTCCGGCGCCGGCAAGAGCACGCTGTTCCATCTGCTGCTGCGCTTTTACGATCCGAAGTCGGGCACGATCTCGCTCGACGGCGTGTCGATCCGTCAGGCCGATCCGGCCGAGGTGCGCGCGCGCATCGCGCTGGTGCCGCAGGATTCCGTGGTGTTCGCCGCAAGCGCCCGCGAGAACATCCGGTTCGGCCGGCCCGATGCCACCGACGCCGAGGTCGAGCGCGCCGCCGATCTCGCCCATGCCACCGAGTTCCTGCGCCGCCTGCCCGAAGGCTTCGACGCCCAGCTCGGCGAGCGCGGCGTGACGCTGTCCGGCGGCCAGCGCCAGCGCATCGCGATCGCGCGCGCGATCCTGCGCGATGCGCCGCTGCTGCTGCTCGACGAGGCGACCTCGGCGCTCGACGCCGAGAGCGAGACGCTGGTGCAGACCGCGCTGGAGGAATTGATGCGCCACCGCACCACGCTGGTGATCGCGCATCGGTTGGCGACCGTCTTGTCCTGCGACCGCATCCTGGTGATGGACCAGGGCAGGATCGTCGAGCAGGGCACCCACGCCGAGCTGGTCGCCGCGGGCGGCCTCTACGCCCGGCTGGCGCGGCTGCAGTTCGAGGGGATTTGAGCGAATTGGGCCTCGGCGCGCTTCGCCTATGCGATTCCTATGCGATCGGGCGCGCGCGCCCCTCGAAAACCTATTCCCACGCAAGGATAGTCGCGCCGCGCCTGACCTCCCTCGACAGCCGAAGGAGGTCGGGCGCGCGGGGTGTTCGACTGATGCGCGAGAATGCGACCGAACCGGAGAGCAAGCTGCTTTGTGCCTGGCAGCTTGCCGTGCTGCGCTTCGCAGTGACGCTTGACGACGACGATCGGATGCACGCGCTCGGTGTGGCCGGCGAGGTCGACCGGCTGGGCGGCGCGGCCGATGACGCCTTCCACTTCTTCCGCAGGACGACCGCGGAGCTGTGCGCGGCGATCTCCGGTCAAAGCGCGGATCAGGATTCCGTCATCCGGCGATTCCTGGCGCAGATCGACAATGTCAGGCTCAAGCGCGCGGTCGAGGCGGCGATCGCCAAGGACCGCTCGCCGCCAAAACTCGTGGCGAGCCGCGTGAAGCCCGGCCCCGATCTCTGGCGCGGGCTGGCGCCGCGGCGTGCAAACGGAACGTAGGAAGGGCCTCACTCTGCAATCGCCATCACGGCGCGGCGGATATTCCGTCACAGCATGTCGCCACAACCCTGGCCGGCTTGCTGCGATCAGTGCGATGCGCTTCTCTGTGCTCGACAAGAGACCGGTCGGTTTCGGAATGCGGGGAGTGGCGAGATGGGTGGCTTGGTGATCAGCGGCGGCCGGGTGGTGGATCCGGCCAGCGGGATGGACGCGATCGGCGATGTGGCTGTGGTCGACGGCAAGATCGCCGCGGTCGGCAGCGGCCTCGGCGGCGCCGAGCGGCGGATCGACGCGACCGGGCTCGTGGTGGCGCCGGGTTTCATCGACCTGCACGCGCATGGCCAGACCATTCCGGCCGACCGCATGCAGGCGTTCGACGGGGTGACGACCTCGCTCGACCTCGAGGCCGGCGTGCTGCCGGTCGCGTCCTGGTACAAGCGCCAGGCCGAGAAGGGCAGGGTGCTGAACTACGGCGCCGCCGCCAACTGGGCCTTCGCGCGCATCGGTGCGATGACCGGTTCGAATTCGGAAAGCTCGCTGGAATCGTTTGGCGCCGCGATGCGCGATCGCCGCTGGATCGAAAACGTCGCGACCGAAGGCGAGGTCGGCGGCATCCTCGACCGCCTCGCCATCGGCCTGAACGAGGGCGGTATCGGCATCGGCATTCTCAACGCCTATGCGCCGGGCGCCGGCGTGCAGGAATTGACCGCGGTGTGCCAGCTCGCGGCCACGCATGCGGTGCCGACCTTCACCCACGTCGCCTATATGTCGCGGATCGATCCCGAGAGCGCGGCGGAAGCCTATATCCGCCTGATCGGGTATGCCGGCGCCACCGGCGCGCATATGCACATCTGTCATTTCAACTCGTCGAGCAAGACGGATATCGAACGCTGTGTTGCGCTGATCGCGAAAGCGCAGGCGCAGGGGCTGCCGATCACGGTGGAGGCCTATCCCTACGGCACCGGCTCGACCGTGCTGGCGGCGACCTTCTTCAGCGATCCGAAATTCGAGGAGCGCAACGGCCTCGGTTATGATTCGGTGCAGCGCGTGACCGACGGTCACCGTTTCGGCAGCCGCGAGGAACTGCTGGCGGCACAGGCCGAAGAGCCCTCGACCTTGGTGCTGTGGCACGTGCTCGACATCGAGAACAATGCGCATCATCGCGATCTGCTCGACATGGCGGTGCTGTATCCGGGCGGCGCGATCGCCTCCGACGCGATGCCGTGGACGCTGTCGGACGGCCGCCCCTACACTGGCGACGCCTGGCCGCTGCCCGACGATGCCACCTCGCATCCGCGCTCGGCGGGCTGTTTCACCCGCTTCATCCGCGAATGGGTGCGCGAGCGCAAGAAAGTGTCGCTGCTCGAGGGTATCCGCAAATGCGCGCTGATCCCGGCCGAGATCCTGTCGGCGAGCACGCCGGCGATGCGGGCCAAGGGCAGGCTGCAGGTCGGCGCCGACGCCGATGTCGTGGTGTTCGACTTCGAGACGCTGAGCGACCGCGCGACCTTCTCCGCGATGAATCGTCCGGCGGAGGGCGTGCGGCATCTCGTGGTCAGCGGCCAGCCACTGATCAGCGATGGGGTGCTCGATGTCGCGGCGCGTCCCGGCCGGCCGGTGCGCCGGCCCGTCGCTGGGGGCTGAGGTGGCGGTCCCGATCCTGCTGGTCGCGGGCTTCCTCGGGGCGGGCAAGACCACGGTCGTCAACCATCTGCTGGCGCATGCGCAAGGGCGGCGCATCGCCGCCGTGGTCAACGATTTCGGTGCGATCAATATCGACGCGGAGCTGATCGCGGGCGCCAGCGACGGCGTGGTCAACCTGAGCAACGGCTGCATCTGCTGCACGCTGGAGGGCGACCTGCTGCGCACGCTCGCCACGCTGCTGCGGCGTGATCCGCGTCCCGAATTCATCGTGATCGAGACCAGCGGGATCGCCGATCCCGCCGACATCGTGCGCAACCTGATGGATCCCGTGATCTGGAAGGAGGCGCCGCTCGAGACCGTGCTGTGCGTGGTCGACGCGACGCAGCCTGCGGCGATGCTGAACGACGCGCTGCTGCGCTCGCAGGTGCGGGCGGCGGACGTGGTGGCGCTGAGCAAGGTCGATCTGACTGACGCCGCCGCGTGCGCCGCGATCCGCGACGCCGTGCGCGCGGCGCGTCCGGCGGCCGTGCTGGTTGATGCCTTGCATGGCGAGGTGCCGGCCGCGCTGCTGTTTCCGGCGGATCTCGATCATCTGCCGGCGCCGCGCGAGACCGCGCCGCGACGGCCGGCGTCCGACCGCTTCGAGACGCTGAGCTGGACCTCGGAGCGGCCGGTGCTGCTGCCGCGCTTGCAGCAGGCGATCGGCAGACTGGCGCCGAAGCTGGCGCGGGCGAAGGGATTGTTCGAGACGGTGGAGCAGCCCGGGCGGCTGACGGTGTTTCAACTCGCCGGCGGCCGCGCGACCTTGGCTGCGGGCGGCGTGCCGTCGCCCGGCGTGCCGCGCACGCGCATCGTGTTCATCGCCGAGATGGGTGCTCTGTCGCGCGCGGAGATTGATGAGGTGATGCAGGGATGTGTCGAAGCCAAGTGATACGAACCTACGTTTCCCGTCATCCTGAGGTGCGAGCGAAGCGAGCCTCGAAGGGGGCACGGCCCCGCTGGTGGCCGTCGATCCTTCGAGACGCCGCTGCGCGGCTCCTCAGGATGACGGGATTAGAGGGAGCTCCGCGTCAGCCGCAGCAGACATCGCTGTGTCATCGCCGCAGCAGCATCCCGCAAAGGATGTGTGCGACAATCGCATCGAATTGACAGCCCTGCCGCCAGCACCTATCGTTTTTGCCGACGGTTCCCTTCGGGGATCAAAAGGGAATGCGGTGCGAGGGTAACCCCAATGCCGCAGCTGTCCCCGCAACTGTAAACGGCGAGCCTTTCGTCAATTTGCCACTGGGCTATCAGGCCCGGGAAGGCGTCGACAGGCGATGACCCGTGAGCCAGGAGACCTGCCGTCAGTCGTGGTCACACGCGAGCACATCGGGCGGGGGCGTCCTGGTGGGATCGGAGCACTGCCTTTTGGGCAATGCGCCAGTCCGCGTTCGCGGTGACGTGCCACGTTACCGCGAGTCGTTTCATGTCTCCGTCCTTTCCCGTTGCGCGCAAATGGCGCCTCGGTCTCGTCTGCTCCCTGTCATCGCTGCTGCTGCCGGCCGAAGCCTCGGCACAAACACCTCCACCAACCAGGCTCGATCCGATCGAGGTCGCGCCTTCCGCTGCGGCAAAGCCGAAGCTTGCGGCGCGCGGCCGTGACATGGCCGCCGCGGCGCGGCCACGGCCGAGGCTCGCGACGGCCGCACCAGCCGGCAACACGCCGCGTGCCGCGACGTCAGGCGCATCGGGGGCGGCATCGCCGACGCTCAATGCCACCACGCAGGGCGGCACCGGCAGCCGGCTCAATCTGACGCCGTTGCAGACGCCGGCCAGCGTCGAGATCATCACGGCGCAGACCATCGCTGAGCGCGGCCAGCATAATGTGGTCGATGCCGTCACCCAGGACGCGGCCGGCTTCATCGCAACGCCGGCGCCCGGCAATGGCGGGCTGTCGTTCAGCACCCGTGGCTTTGCCGGCAGCAACTCGGTGATGACGCTGTACGACGGCACGCGCTTCTATATCGGCTCCGGCACGCTGACGTTCCCCTACGACACCTGGTCGACGCAACGCATCGAGGTGCTGCGCGGTCCGGCCTCGGTGCTGTATGGCGAAGGCGCGATCGGCGGCGTCATCAACGTGATTCCGAAGAAACCCCTCAATACGCCCTATAACGAGGCCGAGGTTTCGCTCGACAGCAACATGACCCGGCGGCTCTCGGTGGACAGCACCGGTCCGATCAATCCCAATGTGTCGTACCGCGTCAACGCCACCGGCAACATGTCGGACGGCTGGGTCGATCGCGACAAGACCTCGAATGCGGTGGTCTCCGCCGCCGTGCGGGTGCAGGCGTCGGACAATCTCGCCTTCACGCTGTCGGAGGACTACGGCGACCGCAGCCCGTCACGTTATTTCGGCACGCCGCTGATCAACGGCTCGATCCAGGACGCGCTGCGCTTCAAGAACTACAACGCATTGGACAGCGCGATCCGCTATCAGGACAGCTGGACCCGGTTCAAGACCGAGTGGGACGTCGCCGACGGCATCAAGGTCAACAACACGCTGTATTATCTGACCAGCGAGCGGCACTGGCGCGACATCGAGAACTACACCTGGAATCCGAAGACCCAGCTGATCGATCGCACGAGCTATATCGAGATCTTCCACGACCAGAAGCAACTCGGCAACCGGATGGATACGACCTTCAGCGGTCACGTGTTCGGACTTGCGAACCAGTTCGTCGCCGGGTTCGACGTCAACCGGATCGACTTCACCCATACCAACAACTCGCCCTATGGCGGCGCGTCGTCGGTCAATCCTTACGCGTTCGATCCGGGATCGTTCTTCGCGACGACGACGGCGACCACGCCGGGCTTCAATGCGATCGTCAATCAATACGCGCTGTTCGCCGAGGATCGGCTCTCGCTGACCGATCAATTGTCGCTGGTCACCGGGGTCAGGTACGACCGCCCCGAGGTCGACCGCACCGACTACAAGACGCCGGCAAACAGTTTTGAGACGACGCTATCGGGGACCAGCTGGCGCGCCGGCCTCGTTTACGAGCCGATCAAGAACCTCGCGTTCTATGGTCAGTACGCGATCGGCGTCGATCCGGTCAGCAACCTGATCTCGCTGTCCGTCTCGCAGAAAACCTTCCAGCTTGCGACCGGCAAGCAGACCGAGATCGGGGTCAAGCAGTCGTTCTGGGGCGGCCGCGGCGAGTGGACGCTGGCCGCTTACGAGATCGTCAAGACCGGGCTCACGATTCCCGATCCCGGCAATCCCACCGGCGGCCTGGCATTGCAGATCGGCCAGCAATCATCGCGCGGGGTCGAAGGATCGATCGGGCTCGCGCTAAGCGACGGCTGGCGGGTCGACGCCAATCTTGCGCTGTTGCGCGCCAGATACGACAACAACAGCCAGGTGGTCGGCGGCAAGATCGTCAGCTTCAACGGCAATGTCCCGGTCAACGTGCCGCAGCAGGTCTCGAACGTCTGGCTGACGTGGGATTTCGCGCCCAACTGGTCGGTCTATGGCGGCGTGCAGATCGTCGGAGCGATGTACTCCGATCTCGCCAACACCCAGCTGCGGCCGGGCTACAATGTGGTCAATGGCGGCATCAGATGGAAGCCGGATGACCGCACCACGGTCGCGTTCCGCCTCTACAATTTGTTCGACAAGGCTTACGCGGTGACCTCGAACGGCACCGGTCAGTGGCTGCTCGGCATGCCGCGCACCGCCGAATTGTCCGTCAACGTGAAGTTCTGACCATGCGCAACGCTCTGATCCGGCGCGGGCGGCGGTGGCTCTATATCGTCCATCGCTGGATCGGCATTGCGACGTGTCTCCTGTTCGCGATGTGGTTCATCTCCGGCCTTGTCATGATGTACGTGGCCTTTCCGCGCCTTACCGAAAGCGAGCGCCTCGCCGCGCTTCCTGTCATTCCCTGGAACAAGGTGCGGGTCACGCCTGATCGCGCGATGGCGATCGCGGGCGTCGAGCGTTATCCGCGTGACTTGCGGCTTTCGATGATGGACGACACGCCCGTCTATCGGGTGATCGGCTGGAAGGGAGGGACGATCACCATTTCGGCGGTCGACGGCAGCGAGATCGACCGCATCACGCCGGACCAGGCGCTGGCCATCGCCGCACATCATCCGCATGCCGTGCAACCCCAATTGCTCGACACCGTGACGCGCGACCAATGGTCGGTGACGGCGCGCTTCGATCCGTTGCGGCCGCTCTATCTGATCGGCCTCGGCGACGCCGATGGCACAGAGCTCTATGTCTCCTCGCGCAGCGGCGAGATCGCGCTCGACACCACGCGTCCCGAGCGCATCTGGAACTGGCTTGGTTCGATCCCGCACTGGATCTATCCGACCGTGTTGCGCAAGGACGGCCCGCTGTGGCGGGATGTGGTGCTGTGGATCTCGGGGGTCTGTCTTGTCGTCGCGGTCACCGGCTTCTGGATCGGCATTTTGCGCCTGCGGCTGACGCGCCGCTACGCGAACGGCGCCGTCTCGCCCTATCGCGGCTGGATGGCCTGGCATCACATCGCCGGCCTGATCGGCGGCATCTGCGTCTTGACCTGGATGTTCAGCGGCTGGCTGTCGCTCAATCCCGGTGGCGCGTTCTCCGCTCGCGGCGTCACCCGCGAGATCGCGGTCGGCTATAGCGGCCACGACACGCCCGACATTGTCGCCGGCTTCCAGTCGTCGCCATCGATGCCGGCGGTGGAGGCGCGTTTCGTCTGGATCGGCGGACACGGGTTGATGTTGCTCGACGACGGTAACGGCGGCCGCAGCATCGCCGATCCTGTGACCGGTGCGCAGATGACCCTCTCGCGCGACGAGATCATCGCTGCCGCCCGACACGCAATGCCCGGCGCTGCGATGACATCAGCGCGGCAGCTCGATGAACCCGACGCCTACTGGTACACGCTGCACCAGGCGCGCGAGCTTCCCGTATTGCGGATCGGCTTCGACGATCCCGCCCACACCTGGCTGCACATCTCCCCCGTCACCGGCGAGATCCTCGACCGCAGCGACGACAGCCGCCGGTCCTACCGCTGGCTGTTCAACGCGCTGCACAGCCTCGATGTCCCGCTGCTGCTGCGCATCTCGCCGGCGCGCGACGTCGTGGTGTGGTTGCTATCGGCGGCTGGCACGATTATCTCGATCAGCGGGATCGTGATCGGCTGGCGCCGGTTGCGGCGGCGGAAGGTACGAGGCAGGCGCGTGTCGGCGAGCCTCGTGCGCACGCCCTCGTAAGCCGCGATTACTTGACGGTCAGGTGCACGTCCGGCGCCGGCCGATCGGGGGCCCATTCCAGTGCGAACCGCTGTCCGGCAATGATCTCATAGGTCGAGAGCTTGGACGCGACCGCATCGCGGAACCGGAGATAGGCATCGCGCTGCCGCCCGTTCGAGCGGGCCGCGGCCAGATTGAGCCATTTGTAGGCCAGCACGAAATCTGTCGGAACGCCGTGACCCTTGTCGTAGATCAGGCCGAGCTGGGCTTGCGCGAACGGGTCGCCCTGCACGGCGCCGCGATAGTAGCAGTCGGCGGCGGCTGCGTAGGCCTGCGGCACGCCGAAGCCGTGCTCGTACAAGAAGCCGAGCATGCCGAGGGCGCGCGCATTGCCGCGCTCGGCGGCCGGCGCGAGCTCCCGAGCCGCCCGGACATAGTCGCCGCGATGGAAGGCGGCCGATCCGCGCGCGACGCTGTCGGCGCTCGCGACAGAGGCGGTCATCGCCCAAATCACGATCGCAAGCGAAGCCGAGAGGCCCGTCCGTTGTGCGAGAACGCGGCGCATCCTGCTGCCCGGCTCAGTGATAGCTGGTGGTGATCGGTGCATTGGTCGATGTCGTGGCGATGCTGCCGCGCAATTTCGATCGAAGCTCCTCGGCCACGGTCTGGGCGTCGGAACCGTTGCGGATGATCTGCGGGCGGATGAAGATGATCAGCTCGGTACGCTGGGTGCCGTTGCTCTGATGCCCGAAGGCGTCGCCGAGGCCGGGGATCTGGTCGAGCACCGGAAGCGCATTGCGGGCGCCGCTCTGCTGCTCGCTGATCAGGCCGGCCAGCAGCACGGTCTGACCGTTGGCGACCGAGATCTGGCTCTTGACCCGCCGTTCCGACACCGTCGGCGTCAGGTTAACGGTGCTGCTTTGGGGAACATTGCTGATCTCCTGCTCGACGTCGAGCCGCACGGTGCCGTTCACGCTGACGCGGGGCGAGACCTTCAGGATGATGCCGGTGTTGCGATAGTCGATGGTGTTGACCACCGTGTTGCTCGTGGTCAGCACCGTCGCGCTGCCGGTCGAGACCGGGACGACGTCGCCGACCTGCAGCGTCGCGACCTGGTTGTTGATCACGACCAGCGAGGGATTGGACAGCACCTTGACGCTGGTGACGGCATGCAGCGCATCCAGGATCAGGCTCGGCTGCGTCGCATTTCCGATCAGGAAGTTGAAGCCCGGGAAGCTCTGGTTGATGAAGGCATTGGTGAGCGATCCCGCGACCGAGACCGCTCCGGTGGTCGCGTCCGTGGTGGTCGCGGGCGCGGAAGTGGCCTGGGTGCCGAGGATCGAGCCGGTGTTCGGCTTCAGGCCGAGGTTCTGGCTGGTGAGATAGGTCTGCACGCCATAGGACAGGGTGTTGTTGAGCGTGACCTCGGCGATCGTCGCGTCGATCGCGACCTGGAGCTGCGGCTCGTCGATCTGCAGCAGCGTTGCCTCGATGATGCGGTAGTTGGCCTGGTCGGCATAGATCAGCAGATTGTTGTTGACGGTATCGGGCGTGATGCGGACGTCCTGCATGACGGGCTGCCCGTTGCTGCCGCCGGCGCCGCGTCCGGCATCCAGCGCGGCATTGTTGCCCTGGCCCGGATTGTTGGGATTGTTCGCTTGCCCGCCGGCGCCAAATCCCTGGCCCAGGCCCTGGCCTGTTGCGCCTGTCCCCGACGTGCCGCGGGATGCGAAGCCGCTCATGCCTGAATTCGCGCCGTTGTTGTTGTTGAGCGACAGACGGTCGGCGACGCTCGAGGTCGACGAGGTGCCGGAGCCGGGCGCGAGCTGGCTGTCGGCACTGTCAAGCAGGTTGCCGGACGATCCGCCAAGGAACATGTCGGTCAGGACCCGCGCGATCTGGCGCGCATCGCCGTATTTGACGCGGTAGACATGGACCGAGGTGCGCGCCGTGTCGTTGCGGTCGAGGCGCTTGATCCAGGTCGCGGCCGTGTGCAGCATGTCGGGCTTCTTGGTCACCACCAGCACCGCGTTCAGGCGCGCGATCGGCATGAACTTGATGACGTTCTGGCTGAGGCCGTTCTCGCCGGAATCGACGATCTTCTCCAGCTCGGCAATAACAGGCGCGGGCGAGCCGCTCGAGATCGGGAAGATGCCGACGGATTGGCCGCGCATCCAGTCGACGTCGAAACTGAGTACGGTATCGACCGCGGTGCGGCGCTCGGCGCCGGTGCCCTGGATCAGCAGCAGATTGCGCGTCGTGTCGGCACGGATCGCGCCCGCCCTGGTGGCGAAGCTGTCGGTCAGCTTCATGAGGGTCTGCGCCGACACATATTGCAGGGGAACTACCGAGATGCCGAATCCGGGTTCGGGATTGGCGGCCGCGGCATCGACGCGGCCGCCGCCGACGGCGTCGCCGAGCGGCGTCAGGCGATAGCCCGCCGTATCCTTGAGCAGCACGACGCCGCTCAGGCGGAGTGCGTTTTCAAGCACGAAGACCATGTCGGACTTCGGTACCGGGCGGACCGAGACCAGGCTGACCGTGCCCTGCACCCGCGGATCGATGGTGTAGCCGACATGCAGGATGTCGCCGAGCACGACCTTGGCGACGGTCGCCACCGGCGTGCTCTCGAAATTCAGATCGAAGCCATTGCCGTTGGATGTCGGCTGCGGCCGCGCGTCGGCGACGGCCGTGACTTCGCTTCCGTCATACATCGCCGCGCGAACGCTGCCGCTCTGGCTGCCGCCCGTCGCCGCCAGTGCGCCCACCGGTTGCGGCTGGCGCTGCGCCAGATCCAGCGAGCGCACCTTGTCGGTGACGTCGAGTTGGGACGCGTCCACGCTCTCGCCGACCGTCGCGGAATTGCAGGACGCCAACAACCCCAGTGACGTCAAGGCAAAAATGGCTGCGAGGCCGCCACGGATCGTCGGGCAGCGGCCCACTGTGCCTACGCGTTGCATGAAGGCCCTTCGCTTTGACTAACTGAAATTTCGATGGCTTGCGACGATCGGTCCTACCCCGGAGGGACTCTTAGCGATCGAACATGACAGAAATAAATTGGTTACATGATTGTCGTTCGCGACCTGCCCATTGCATCGCACCTGGATTGTGCAGCCGGCGCGCTGCTTGTGTCCGCGATGCCACCCTCAAAGTTTCTTGAGCGGGACGAATGATGTGACTTCGCACAGCTGTCACACTTCGGATCGATAACCGCACAATTGCCGGGAGCCGAACACGACGGCAGGCAGCGGCACTTGGCACGAACTGATCCGGGAAAGTGTGGCGGGATATCGAGAATGGCCAACGACCTGTCCGTTCGGTTCGTGGATTTTCTGCGTCAGAACAATCACCTGGCGCCGATCGAGGGGCCGGCTGAGCGGACCGGGCAGGGCGCCGACGTCAGGCAATTGAAGCTGTGGGAGGTCACCAGCCTCTCCCCGACCGACTTCGCCGACGAAGCCGCGCGCTTCTTTGCGCTTCCCCGCCTGACGCTCCAAGACATGACCTCGGCCGAGCCGCTGGTCGGGTCGTTCTCGCCGCGCTTCCTGCGCGAGACCATGGTCTATCCGTGCCGGGCGGCGGACGGGACCACGGTGCTCGCGGTCGTCGATCCGACCGATCAGGCGACGCTGCGGGCGGCGCAGATCGTGCTCGGCGCCGGCATCGATGTGAAGGTGGCTTCGTCTGAAGACGTCGCCATCGCGCTGAACAACTCTTCCAGTGCCGAGGAGGCCGATGCCGCCGATAGCGCGGCGGCGTTGCCCCGGGAAGACGACATCGAGAGCCTGCGCGATCTCGCCAGCGGCGCGCCGGTGGTGCGCGCGGTCAACGATCTTATCGAGAAGGCGGTCGAGCTTCGCGCCAGCGACATCCATATCGAGCCGTTTTCCGCCGGCCTGATGGTGCGCTTGCGGATCGACGGCCTGCTCCGGCCGGTCGCCGCGCTGTCGGGCGTGCTGCCACAGGCGGTGGTCTCGCGCATCAAGATCATCGCCAATCTCAATATCGCCGAGCGCCGCCTGCCGCAGGACGGCGCGGCGCGGCTGCGGGCCGGTCGCACCGACATCGATATCCGCGTCGCGATCATGCCGACGCAACACGGCGAATCCTGTGTCATCCGTATCCTGCCCAAGGATCGCGGCCTGCTGGTGGTTGAAAAGCTCGGGTTCTCCGAGCCTGACGAAGCCAAGCTGCGGCGGCTCTTGAAGCTGCCGCACGGCATGGTCGTGATCACGGGACCGACCGGCAGCGGCAAGACCACGACGCTGGCGACGATCCTGTCGATCCTCAACGAGCCCAGCCGCAAGATCCTGACCATCGAGGATCCGGTCGAATACGAGCTTCCCGGCGTCAACCAGTCCCAGATCAAGCCCGCGATCGGCCTGACCTTCGCCACCGCCCTGCGGTCGTTCGTTCGCCAGGACCCTGACGTGATCATGGTCGGTGAAGTCAGAGACTCCGAGACCGCGCATGTCGCGGTGCATGCGGCGCTGACCGGGCATCTGGTGCTGACGACACTGCACACCGAGACGGCGGCTGCCGCGGTGCCGCGTCTGCTCGACCTCGGGGTCGAAGGCTATCTGCTGCGTTCGGTGCTGCGCGGCGTGATTGCACAGCGTCTGGTCCGGCAACTCTGCGAGCGTTGCAAGACGGCGCGGCCGCTGGCAGGGGCCGATTTCACCGAGGATCCCCGGCTCGCCGCGCTCGGCTTCAAGGCCGGCGAGATCATTCAGGAGCCATGCGGTTGCGAGCGCTGTGGCGGGACCGGCTATCGCGGCCGCCTCGGCGTGTTCGAACTGCTCGAACTGTCCAATGAACTGCGCGAACTGATCGGGGAGCGAACCGACGGGCTGAAGATCGATACGATGGCGATCCGGGCGGGCATGACCACGATGCTCGACGACGGGGTCGCGAAATGCCGCGCCGGATTGACCTCGCCCGCCGAGATCCTCCGCGTCGCAACGGTGCGGTGACGCCGTGCCGAATTATCGCTATCGCGCTCTGACCCAGGCCGGCGAGATCGTGAACGGCACGATCTCCGCCCCGACGGCGGCCGAGGTGGCGCGGCGGATCGAATATCTCAAGCTGCTGCCGATCGAAACCACCGAGGACAAGCGCGCATCCGGCGCCGCCGGCGGCCGCAGCCTGTTCGGCGGGCCGAGCGCGGCCGAGGTCACCACCTTCACGCGCGATCTCGCGCTGCTGCTCAAGGCCGGCGCGCGGCTCGACGATGCCCTGGAGCTTTTGTCCGGCGACGCCGATGTCGGCCGAATGCGTCCGGTGGTGGCGAAAATTCGCGCCGCGCTGCTTACCGGCGAGAGCTTTGCCGATGCGGTCGCCGATCATCCAACCCTGTTCCAGCCGATGTACATCGCCCTGGTCCGGGTGGGAGAAATCTCCGGCACGCTCGATTCGGTGCTGGAGATGCTGGGGACCGAGCGCGCGCGGTCCGAGCAGATGCGGCGAAAGCTGACCGACGCCATGCAATATCCGGCGTTCGTGCTGGTCGCGGCATCGGGCGTGATGCTGTTCTTCCTGCTGTTCGTGCTGCCGCAATTCTCGACCGTGCTCGGCGATTTCGGCGGCAAGTCGGACACGGCGCTCGCCAGCTTCATCGCGGTGTCGGATTTCCTGCGCGCCAATGCCACCGCGGCAAGCCTGATCAGTGCGGCGACGATTGCGCTCGCGTGGTGGCTGCTGCGGCAGGCGCGCGTGCGCGCCGCCCTGGTCAACGCCATCTCGCGTGTGCCGGGTATCAGCAGCGCCTTCCAGTTCTATCGCGCCAGCCTGTTCTGCCGCAATCTCGGCGTCCTGCTCGGTAGCGGCGTCAACCTCACGGCGGCGTTGCGCATCCTGGTCGACATCATGTCAGTGACCGGAAGCGAGGCGAACTGGACCGCCGCCGCCGACCGCGTCCGTCACGGCGGCAAATTATCGGAAGCACTCGCCGTGGCGGACAGCCTGCCGCCGATGGCGGTCCGCATGCTGCGGCTCGGTGAAGAGACCGGGCAGCTGCCGGTGCTGGCCGGGCGGGTCGCGGAATTCTACGAAGCAAAATTGCAGCGCAGCCTGGACCGCGTCGTCGGCATCGTCGGTCCGCTGGCGATCGTCACGATCAGCACCGTGGTCGGCGGACTGATCGTGTCGGTCATGACGGCGCTGCTCTCGGTCACGCAGCTAGTCGGTTAGAGCAGGGGTCATCGGCCATGATATCGCGCAACACCATCATAAAGGCATTCGCCACGCGAGCGGAACGCGCCCGCACACCGTCGCCAAGCCAGAGGCGTTCGGGGGAGGAGGGCTTCACGCTGGTCGAGATGCTGGTGGTGATCGCGATCATCGGCCTCATCATGGGGCTGATCGGCCCGCGCGTGCTCAACTATCTCAGCGAATCCAAGGTCAAGACCGCGCGCATTCAGCTGCAGAGCTTCTCCAGCGCGCTCGACCTGTTCTATCTCGACGCCGGACGCTTCCCGTCGACGGCGGAGGGGCTCGCCGCGCTGGTCCGGCGCACGCCGGGTGTTGCCGCTTGGAATGGCCCGTATCTGAAGGGCGGCAACGTGCCGAACGATCCCTGGAACCACCCTTATCTCTATCGCTCGCCCGGCGAGCACGGGCCGTATGACATCGTCTCCTACGGCTCCGATGGTCAGGAGGGCGGCAGCGGCACCTCCGCCGACATCTCGCTCGAGAAGACCACCGCGGCCAACAACGACCAGTAAGGATGCACGGCAAGCATGAATGACGCGACGCAGCGCGGTTTCACCCTGCTCGAGATGGTGTGCGTGCTCGCCATCATCGCGCTGCTGGCGGCCGTGCTGCTTCCGTTCATTCCGCACCAGACCTCGCGATCGCGCCTGCAGGCCTATGCGCTGCAGACCGCGACGCTGCTGAAGGCCGATCGGAATGCGGCGATCGAGCGCAGCACCAGCGTTGCGACGCTGGTCGATGCACCGAGCCGGGTGATCCACTCCGGCGCGTCGCGCATGACGGTGCGGATCCCCGAGGACGTGCGGTTCGATGCCGTGCTGCCGCAGAGCTGTCAGCGCCGCGCCGCACTGTCGACCATCCGCTTCTTCGCCAATGGCGGTTCCTGCGGCGGCTCCATCGCGCTGACGCGGCTCGATGCGGGATATGAGGTCCGCGTCAACTGGCTTACCGGAAGGGTTGAAATCGTTGCTCGCGACGTCGCCGCCAACTGACCGCGCTGATGCGGGGTTCACCATCATCGAGGTGCTGGTGGCGCTGGCGCTGGTGGCCGTCTCGATCGTTGCGATCGGCGCCGTCATGGGCGTCAAGACGCGCGGCGTGCGAGCGCTGGAGCAGCACGTGGCGCTGATGCAGGCGGTGCGCACCTTGATGACGGTCGGAATTCCGCCCCGCGCGGAATTGCAGTCGGGCACCTCGACGGGGCAGGCGGAGGGCTATCGCTGGACCATCGACGTTGCTCCGCTCGGCGGCGACTGGAAGGTGCCCGAGGGCAACGTGCCCTGGGCCCCGGAGCTGGTGCGGATCCGCGTCAAATCTCCGGGCGGCGCGCTGTCCGACATTCGCACCGTGCGCCTGATGCCGAGGTCGTCGGAATGACCCGGGCAAGGGCAGACCAGCGAACGGGCGAGCGCGGCTTCACGCTGATCGAGACCATTGTCGCGCTGGCGCTGATGGGGCTGTTGCTGTCGGCGCTCGCCAGCATCACGGCGCAATGGCTGCCGAGCTGGAACAGGGGCCTCGACCGGATCCAGCGCAGCGAACTGATCGGGATCGCGCTGGAGCGGATCGGCGCCGATCTTGCCGCCGCGGAGTTCGTTGCCGCCAACCGCGACAGCCACAAGCCGCTGTTCGACGGATCGGAACTGTCCGTGATGTTCGTGCGCACGTCGGCGGGGCCGAATGCGGGGCCGGGGCTCGACGTGGTGCGTCTTGGCGAGGTCAGGGATCGCGGCGAGTTCGTCACGGTTCGCACGCTGACGCGCTTCACGCCGCTGGCCGACGGGGTATCGCTGTCGGAGCAGGTCCATCTCGGCAGCCCGGTGGTGCTGTTGCGCGCGCCCTATCGGCTGTCCTTCGCCTATGCCGGCGCTGACCGGGCATGGAAGAGCGCGTGGAAGGACGCCGACAGGCTGCCGGCGATGATCCGGCTGACCGTGCGCGACGCGGCGAGCCAGCGCGTCCTGTCGGTGTCGACCATCGCGCCGGTCCATGTCCAGATTCCGAGCGACTGCACCAAGCCGGACGGCAATTGCGGCGACAAGCAGAGTTCCGGCAGTGCCACCGATCAGGGGAAGACGTGATGCGCGCGTCCGGCAATATCGGCCGATCGCCGGCCAATCGCGGCTTCGTCATCGTTGCCGTGCTCTGGATCCTGCTGGCGCTGTCGTCGCTGGCGATCATCTTCTCGGCCTATCTGGCCGCGTCGGCGCGCGCGCTGGCGGCCAGCGACCTGTCGTTGCAGACCGAGGCGCTGGTGTCGGCCGGGCTCGAGCTCACCGCCTATCAGCTGACGCTGACGGACGACAAGACGAGGCCGCAGTACGGGACGTTTCAGTTCGGGCTGGACGATGCCAGCGTCGGCGTCACCTTCACGTCGGAGGCCGGCCGCCTGGATCTGAATTACGCATCGAAGGAGATGCTGATCGGCCTGTTCGTCGTGCTCGGCGCCAGGAAGGACGCCGCCAGCGAATACGCCGACCGGATCGTCGGCTGGCGAACCCGGCCCGCGCCGGGCAGCGAGAATGTGGAGGCGGCGCGCTACAACGCGCTGGGCTATTCGCCGCGGCAGGGGCTGTTCACCCATGTCAACGAGCTGGCGCTGGTCGCCGGCATCCCCGAAGCGTTTGTCGATCGCGTGTTGCCGTTCGTGACGGTGTTCAACGGCGGTCCGGATGTTGATCCGACCATTGCCGCGCCGGAAGTCGCTCTCGCCGTCGGTAAGGCATCGGGGAAGGACCAGGACGGCTTCGGGGCGCGCCCGGCTTCGCCGAATGGAATCGCTGCCGGGACGCAGGCCCCAAACCAGCAAAGCGCGGCATCGACGGCGCAGAGCCCGTGCTACCGGATCGCAATCTCGATCCGCTTCCGCAATGGTCACCGCACCACATCCGAGGCGGTGATCGCACTCGGCGACAAGGTCGAGCCTTATCGGGTGTTGTCCTGGCAAAACGATGTCGAGCCGCGAAACCCGGTTCTGCTGCGCAAGAGAGGATGATGGCAATGCTTGCCGAAGCACGGCAATGGTTCGAGCAATGGATCGGCGCGGTCGCGACCGCCGTCGACGGCGTCGCCGGCAGGTTCATGCGCCGGCGCAGCATCGAGCTCGACGAGAATGACGACGGCACGTTCACCGCCCGCCTCGCGGTCTCGAAGGACGGCTCGCCTTCGATGCCGGTTTCGTTCCGGCTCGATCACGATGCGCCGCAGCCTCCGCTGCCAGCCGACTGGAAGACCGCGTTCGACGGCAGCCGCATCGAGGTGCGTTTGCGATCGGATCAGATCGTCAGCCGCGTGCTCGATTTCCCGAGCCAGGCAAGCGACTTCCTCGACGGCATGATCCGCGCGCAGGTCGACCGGCTGACACCATGGAACGCCGCCGATGCCGTCTTTGGCTGGAGTTCGCCGCAGCCGATCGCCAATGACCGCATTGAAGTCGCGTTCGGCGCGACCGCGGCGACGAAGGTCGATCCGCTGATCCGGATGGCGAGGATGCTCGGCGCCGTCTCCGTTGCGGTCTCGGCGCCGGCGGTTGGCGGCGACGGCGCCGCGCAGCAGGTGACGCTGCTCGACAAGTCGCTGCGCGGCCTTGCCGGGCCTTCGGTTCCGCGCCTGTTGCGCGCCGGCCTGGTCTCGACGGCGGCCGCCGCCGCGGTCTCGCTGCTGCTGAACATCTATCTCGGCGGGTGGCTGCAATCCGAGCAGGACGACCTGCAACACCGGATCGCCCAGCGCCGCGCCGCGCTGCGTCTCGATGCCAATGGCGACTCGTCCGGGCTCGGCCTGCTGGCCAAACGCAAGCAGACGACGCCGTCGAGCGTCATGGTTCTCGAAGCGGTCTCGCGCGTGCTGCCCGACACGACCTATGTGACGGAGCTCCGCATCGAGGGCAACAAGGTGCAGGTGGTGGGACTGACCCAGGATGCGCCGTCCCTGATCCGCCTGTTGGAGCAGTCACCGCAATTCAACCGCGCGACGTTCTTCGCGCCGACGACGCGCGCGGCGAATGAATCGGCCGAGCGGTTCCACGTCGAGGCCAACATCTCAGCCTATTTTGGGTCCGGCTCATGAGCGCAGCATCCCGATCGCTGACGGCTGTCAGCACCTCGCCAATGGTCGCGACCGCGAGCTATCTCGGCCTCTTCGTGCTGCTGCTCTTTGTCGTTATCTCATCGCTCTCGGACATCATCGGCCTGCGTAGCGATGTTGCGGCAGCGGCCGGAATGCTGGAGCAACTGGAGGGGCGATCCAGGGCGAATACCGCGCCCGGTCAACCCGCGATGCCGACCGGCTCGGCCTATCTCGAGGGGGCGACCGTCACGGTCGCCGGCGCCACCTTGCTGCAACGGGTGTCGGGGGCGGTGATCAAGGCCGGCGGCAACGTGCTGTCGACGCAGCTCGATGTTCCGAACGCGCCGGCCAAGGCTGGCTTCATCAGCATGGTCGCGAGCAGCGAGATCGAGCAGGCGCAATTGCAGCAGGTGCTCTACGATCTGGAAGCCGGCATGCCGTTCCTGTTCATCGACCAGCTGGTCGTGCAACCCGTCGCCGACGAGGCCGCCAAGGGCGCCGATCCCGGCAAGCTGCGCGTGCTGCTTGGCGTCTCCGGACAATGGCGAGGGGCCAAATGATGCGACGCTTCGCGGCCACCATCGTGCTGTTGGCGGTGTCGGCCTATTCGGCGCCGGCTGCGGTGCCTGCCCCATCCGGCGATGCATTGGACGCCGGGATGCTCGACGATACTCGTCTCGGCGGACCGGTGCTGAGTTCACCGCCACCGTCCGAACCGGCGACGTCGGTCCGGGCCCCGTCGCCGGCACCGACGCCGCGGCCGCTCAGCGCCAATCCGCTGTGGGGCATCCCGCTCAAGACGCTGTCCAACACGCGCGACCGGCCGGTGTTCTCGCCGTCGCGGCGGCCTCCGCCTGCCGTCGTTGCGGAACCGGAGGTCAGCAAGCCAGCGCCGGCGCCGCCGCGCAAGGTCGCGATCGAGCCACCGCCGCTGTCGCTGGTCGGTACGATCGCGGGAGATGACGAAAGCTTCGGGATCTTTCTCGATCAATCGACCAAGACGGCGCTGCGGCTGAAGATCGGCGATGACTTCCAGGGATGGAAGCTCCGGACCATCAATGGCCGCGAAGTCACGATGCAGAAGGACGATCAGGGGGCCGTGCTCACATTGCCTCAGCCCGGCGGCGACGAGAGCGGCGATGTCCGCCTCGTTCCGGTCAGCACGGAGAGGAAGCCTTTGGCCGCGCGGCGCCAGATGTGACTGCGTATCCGGCCGTGGCGCTAGTTCAGCGCAAGCCAGCTCTGAAGGGCAGGCGTCACGAGAAGCCCGAGCGCCAGAAACGGGCCGAACGGGATCGAGGTCTGACGCTTCATCTCGTGACCGGCGAGTTGCAGGCCGCCCGCAACCCCGAGCGCCGCGAGTGCCGCGATCAGCAGCAGGGTCGGAATGCCTGTCGCGCCGACCCAGATCGCCGCAGCGGCAAGAAACTTGACGTCGCCAAGCCCCAATCCGTCGACTTGCCGCAAGGCGAAGTAAACACGCTGCAATAGCAGGAACAGGACGCCGACCAGGACCGCGATTCCCATGGCGGTGAAGGCGGCCATCGTGCCTTCGGTGACGACGACGTTTGCGAGACCGAGCGCCGCGATCGCAAGGTTCAGCCAATTGGGAATGATGCCGTGGCGAAGATCGATCAGCGCGACGGCGCAGCAGAGTATGCAAAGCGCGCCGTAAGATCCGATAAGATAAAGAGCTTCGCGATCAATCTGCATGACGACGGACGAGTGACAGGTGCGAGCGTTGTGTTGCAACAACTCACGCGCGTTGAACAGTCCAATTTCAATCGGTCTACAGCAGCGCGAACGAGTTTGCGAGATTGTGATCGTCACCGACGCTGGCGAAGCAGAAAAGATGCGACAAAAAGTCCGCGCTGTCACAAATCCGCATAGGATACCGACAATAGTTCGCCCCACTACATGCCGCGAGCCCTTCGTGGCAGACGAGTGGGTTGACTATGCACAAGATGCAAGTGGCGGCGTGCCTTGCTTTGCTGGCAGCGTTCGCAGGCGTGCGCGCCGCGAATGCCGGCGCTCTCGAGGAGGGCGCCGAGCGCTACCGGCCATATTTGATCGAGGGCGTTGCCAGCGCGCTGACAGGCGCGCGTGCGTTGCGCGAGCGCGCCGCGGCCGCGGATTTGCCTGGAGCGAAGAAGGCCTGGCTGTCGGCGCGCGCCGGCTGGGAGCGCTCGGAGGTGTTCACCGCAGGCTTCGTGCCTGAACTCGATGCGCAGATCGACGCCTGGCCGAACGCCGACAGCGGGTTCCACGCTATCGAGGCGAAACTGTTCGGAGCTGCCAGCACCGACGTTGCCACCGATGCGACCGGCCTTGTCGAGCATCTGAATGATCTCCACGGCAAGCTCAAGGACATCAAGCTGACGCCGCAGGGCCTCCTGGATGGCACGGTGCGGCTCGCCTACGAAGTCGGAGAGAGCAAGGCCGATGGTGGCGAGTCGCGCATCAGCGGCACCTCGCTGGACGACATGCGCAACAATATCGCCGGGATCGACTTCGCCTACCACACGATCTTCTCGGCCGCGCTCAACACGGTCGACGGCAAGCTCGACGAGATGGTGACGAACCGGATCGAGCAGCTCGAAGCGATCGTCGCGACGCCTGACCTGCCGCATGTCAACATTGCCGATCTGCGCCAGACCAGTGAGGAACTGGTCGTTGCGCTGCAGAGCGCCTCGGCAAAGCTCGGGCTGCAGCGGCCGACCCTGGAGGCCCAGGCGCGATGAGATCGCTTCACCTGCGTCTGGCTGCGCTGCTCTCCGGTGTCATCGCCCTGGCACTGCTTGGGCGTGCGGTGGCGTTTCCGGTCGACGGTGACAAGACCGTGCTGCCTGTTGCGACCGAGCTGAACGAGGATGCGCTCGACAAGCCGCGCGAGGTGTTCCAGTCCGAGCGGACCGGAGCCAAGTCCTATCTGGTGAATCTCGGCGATCTCGCGTTCAATTCGCCGGGGCTGCTCGGTGACGTGGCGCGGCAGGCCGGCGTGAGCTGCGGCACCTGCCACGTCAATGGCGCGAACAACGCCAAATTCTTCATGCCGAAGATGTCGAGCCGGCCCGGCACGTTCGACACCACCGGTCCGCTGTTCAATCCGAAGGCCAACAATCTGGCGTTCGATCCCGTGCGGATACCGAGCCTGCGCGGCGCCCGTTATCTTGCGCCCTATGGCGCCGACGGCCGCTTCGCCTCGCTGCGCGACTTCGTCCACAACGTCATCACCAACGAGTTCGCAGGTCCCGAGCCGTCGCCGGCAACGCTCGATGCGATCGTTGCCTATATTCACGACATCGACTTCCTGCCCAATCCGAGCCTTGGTCCCGCCGGACGGCTGGCCGGCAAGGTCACCGACGCGGAGCGCCGCGGCGAAGCGCTGTTCGCGAAGCCGTTCCCGCACGATCCATCATTGAGCTGCGCGGGGTGCCACGTTCCGTCGTCCGGCTTCGTCGATCACCGGCAGCACGACATCGGTTCCGGCGGCCTGTTCAAGACGCCGACGCTGCGCAACGCCGACTTCAACGCGCCGTACTTTCACGACGGCCGCTTCGACAATTACAGCCAGGTTGTCGACTATTTCGACCGGACTTTTCAGCTCGACCTCTCGGCGCAGGACAAGGGCGACCTCGTTGCCTATCTCACGGCGGTCGGCGATGGCGCGCAGCCCTATGAGCGCGACGGTGCCGGTGCAACGCTGAAGGAGATCAACGATTTCTCGATGGTGCTCGCGACCGCGATTCCTGCCGGCGACAAGGACATCGTCGCGCTGGCGGTCGATACGATCGGCCGCGAACTGCGCGAGTTGACCGAGCAATATCCCGACCGCAAGAACACCAGCGTCTCGGGCGGCGAGCAGCAGCGTGTACTCGCGCGGAGCGGCCTCAAGGAGCTCGTGCTCACGCTGCGGCGAATCGAGATGGCGGTTGCGGCAGGGCGCAACGCGGATGCCACAACCGAGTTCAGGAATTATCGCAATCTGATGGCTGCTGCAGTGCCTGCGCTGTTGGCCAGCGCCGAGCCATGGTCGCTATTCAATCAAGACGTGCATGACCAACATTATGCTGCGCTTCGCCAGGTGATGCGCTCCAAACACCTTTCGCGCTGATTGCACTGTAACGCGATGATTTTGCGATCTGCGGCGTGACGCGGATGCTCGATCAATTTTCTAGCCCTGATTGCATCGTTGAATCGTGGAGCTGCAGCGCAGCAGCAGATGTCTCCACAGAAAATATTTGAACGTTTCGAAATTTCTCGCGCGTTTTCACGTAAGCGAAAACCATGCGTCATATTGTCGCACTAAGCAGTGTGTGTTGCTAACCGCAAACACCCTGAGGTCGACAATGAGTTTGAATTACAAAAAGCACTGGCGAACCAGCACCGCGCTCTGCATCGCGTCAACGGTGCTCGTCGCAACAGCCGCATATGCCGCTCACTATCCGGGCGGCCGCAGTGATTGGGACAAGCGTCCGCATCACAATCATCAGGCGCACGAAGAGGGCGATCGTGCGAAGCATGAGAACCATGGCCATCATGGTGACGGCGATCACGGCGTGAAGACCGCGTCGCCGATCAAGCACGTCATCATTCTGATCGGTGAAAACCGCGGCCTCGATCACACCTTCGGTATCTACAAGCCGAAGGGCAAGGGGCAGACCATCTCCAACCTGTTGTCGAAGGGCATCGTCAACGAGGATGGAACGCCGGGACCGAACTTTGCGCAGGCGCAGCAGTCTTCGGTCGCGGGCCAGCCCTTGTACTATATCGGCGCACCGACGATCGGAAAGTCGCCCTACAACGCGACCAACCCGATGCCGCAGCCGAACACGGCCGGCACGCCGACCGCGCAGAGCGACACCGGCGCTCCGTTCAAGACGATCGCAGAAGCCAGCGTCGAGAAGGACATGGACCCGGCCGATCTCGATATCCTCACCACCGGCTTCAGCGGCCTGCCGACCGGTGTGCTGGATACCCGCATTCCCGGCGCCGGCGGTCTGAACGGACCGTTCCAGCTGCAGGGCGAGCAGATCAGCGACGACGACTACACCGGCGACTCGACGCATCGCTTCTATCAGGATTGGCAGCAGGAAGACTGCAGCGCCGCCAACGCCACCAAGAAGAACAATTCGGGCTGCCTGAACGATTTGTTCCCGTTCGTGATGGCGACCTATTCGGCGTCCAACAAGAGCATGGCCAACTCGATGGGCTACTACAACGCCCAGCAGGGTCAGGCTCCGGTCCTGAAGATGCTCGCCGATCGCTTCACCCTGAGCGACAACTTCCACCAGTCGTTCCATGGCGGCACCGGCGCGAACCATTTCATGCTCGGTACCGGCGACGCGGCCTTCTGGAGCGACGGCAAGGGCAATCCGGTGACGCCGCCGGTCAACCTGATCGCCAATCCGAATCCGGTCGCGGGTTCGGTCAACCGCTACACCGTCGATGGCAATTGGAGCAATTGCTCTGATGTCTTCCAGCCGGGCGTCAAGCCGATCGTCACCTACCTCAACAATCTGCCATACGCGGCGGAGCCGAACTGCAAGCCCAACCACTACTACATGCTCAACAACGTCAACCCGGGCTATCTGCCGAACGGCGCGCTGTCGGGTGGCAACAACGTGCCGCCGTCGTCGGTTCGCACGATCGGCGATGCGCTCATGGAGAAGAACATCTCCTGGGCGTTCTATGGCGGCGCGTTTAACGACGCCGTGGCGCTTTCCAACGCCGCGGTTGCCGCCAATCCGTCGAACCCGAACCTCAGCGCCGCTGCGGTCGCCGATCCGGCGCACGCGCTCGGCGTTGCCTACTGCCAGATCTGCAATCCGTTCCAGTATGCGACCTCGATCATGGCCAACCCGGCCGTGCGTCAGGCTCACATGAAGGACACTGCCGATCTGATCACGGCGATCCAGAACAACACGCTGCCTGCGGTGTCGTTCGGCAAGCCGGACGGCCTGCTCGACGGTCATCCGCAGAGCTCGAAGGTTGATCTGTTCGAGGCCTATGTCCTGAACGTGCTCAACTCGCTGGACAACAACCCGGAGCTGAAGGCTGAAACCGCGGTCTTCATCACCTGGGACGAGGCCGGCGGCTATTGGGACTCCGGCTACCAGCAGTCCATCGACTTCTTCGGCGACGGACCGCGCATTCCGACCCTGATCCTTTCGCCCTATTCGACGGGCGGCAAGGTCAACCACAACTACGCCGACCACGTTTCGCTGCTGAAGTTCATCGAACGCAACTGGGCTCTCCAGCCGCTCACGAACCGCAGCCGCGACAACCTGCCGAACCCGAGCTACTCGAAGAACAACGAGTACGTTCCGACCAACAGCCCGGCATTGTCTGACATGTTCGATGCGTTCGACTTCAGCAAACCGGTCACGTTGTCCTACACCGAGTGATCAAGCTCTCGCCCACAGCGAGGTCTTGACTCCATCCGAGGCCGGCGCCGATCGAACCAATGGTTCGGTCGGCGCTGTCTTGTTCTACCCGCCCACCACCTGATCGGCCGGAGACATGCGATGAAACGCAACGAGAAGACGTGCTCGATCAGCAGGAGCGTCGCGGCCGGCCTGTTTGCCGTCACCATCCTGGCCAGCGCGGCGATCCCGGCCATGGCGCAGCAGTTCTCCGCGGACCTCGTCGCGAACAAGGACGATACGTCAGCCGCCATGGGAGCCCTGCGGGTCTCCGGCGGAAAAGCACGGATCGAGACAAGCGCGCTGCCTGACGGCTTCTTCCTGATCGATACGGGCAAGCCCGCGGCCTATTTCGTCCGTCCGGCGGCACGCGTTTACATGGACGCGCGGCAATCGAGCCCGCTCACCCAAATGTTCATTCCGGTCGATCCGGATGATCCCTGCCGGCAATGGCTGGCAATGGCGCAGCTGTCCGCGCCGATCGACCTCGCGACGTGGCACTGCCAGCGCGACGGAGAGGAAACCATCGCGGGGCAGAATACCGACGTCTTTCGAATCGCCGCGCCGTCCGGTTTGAGCTTTGTCGGCTGGATCGACCGCGCGCGCAGATTTCCGGTACGGATCAAGACCCCGGATGGGACGGTGATCGCTGCCGATCACATCCGCGACGAGCCGCAGGCGGCGCAAATGTTCGAAATTCCCGCAGGCTTGCGCAGGTTCGACCCGCAAGCGCTGATCCGTCGGATCCAGCAGAGCGACGTATGGGTTGAGCCGCCGGCTTCGGAGTGAGTACGCCGTCCGTTACTGCGACTGCTGGCTTGTTACCGGCAGGATCCGGCCGAGCGCGGTGTAGTGCGATTGATGCACGTTGCTGTTGAACAGCGACCAGGGTTCGGCCTTTTTCAGGGCGACGGGTACGTCGAAGTGCACCAGCTGCGCAAAGTTGCGATATTCGGCCATCGCATCGTCGATACGGCCGGCGGCGACGTCGAGATCGATGCGGCGCAGGGTGAGAACGAGGTCCTTCAGGATCGCGCGCGCCGCCAGCCGCTCGTCCTTGCCACCGATCGCGGTTTTCCTGATGTCCGGGATGCGCTCGGTCAGTTCGCGCAGTTCGGCCCCGACCCCGGTCACGGCCAGTGACACCACCGCGGTATCGGCAGCCGGGATCGCGACCTCGAGAACGCTCGAGAGCTCGAGCACCTCTTTCATCCGGAGCATAACGCCGTCCTTGTCGAACGGGCGTTCGCCGTCGCCGACCGCATTCAGATAGGCCACGAGATCCTGGGCGTCCTGCGTCGACAGTTCGAGGTCGAACACACGATCGAAATGATCGACCACCTGTTCATAGCTGTCGTAGCGGCCGTCGTGGAAATACGGGGCGTTGAAGTTGGCGTTCAGCAAAGTCGGGGTCTTGACCAGTCCACCGGATCCGACGTCGTGACGCATCTGGTCGTTGAAGGTTCCACCCGGAGTATGACAACCGGCGCAGCTCAGCTCGGCCTGCTTCGGGAACGGCTTGAAGAACAGCGCCTCGCCGCGGCGCTCGGCCAGGCTCGCCTGCGCGGCAAGCCTGCCGCCGGGCGCAATCTTCGGATTGGGGAGGAAATCGATATCGTTGATATAGGCGACGAGGCCGTCGAGAACCTCGTCGCGCGGCTTCGGACCGGAAAATTCATTGACGATGACATTATAGACGAAGTCGCGCAGCGAGGTGATGCGCCCGTCATGTCCGTAGGGGGCGAGGAAGCGGGCGCCGCGCAGGCTCGGAATCCTGACCGGATCGAGGATGCTGTTGAACGCCTTCGCGTTGAAGATGAGGCTGGTCGCATCGAAGGTGCCGGGGCGGGAGGATGCGCCCGGAACGAACAGTTTCGGGTTGGATGCGCCGTTGACGTGACAGGTGCCGCAGCTCATCTCGGCCTGACGCGCCTTGCCGCCCAGGATGGAAGGCGAGTTGAACGCGAGATCGCCGAGATTGACCAAATAGGACTTTCGCCCACCGACGGCTTCGGAATGAAAGAGTTCGCGGGGCCGCGCCAGCGCCTCCTCGGAAAATTCGGTGCCGGCCGGCAGCACGGTCTGGTCGCCGCCGAGCGGGAACGCCGTCGCGCGCAACGGAAGCAGCGCAACGACGAGCGCCAGCCACGCGACGCGTGACGGTCTAACGCGATCGGCAGCTGCACGATGTTTTCCGGAGCCGGACGCCAGAATATCCCAAGCCATTGCGCGAAAACGCCCCTGTCACAAATGCATATGCGCTGCCGTGCGTAGGAAGATGTCGCGGAGGTGACAGTTTCCTGTCGGCAGGATCAATGACCATCTGACTGGATAGACGAATTTTGATTGCGGTTTGATGACGCTCGATCAGCGAACTGCAACGCAGTCTGCGTTTGACAGCATGAAAGTCTGTTGGTGCGCGAGCATCATTCCGCGCGTTTGTGCGCGCGTCGAAAAACAGTCATCCCAGCGAAATGTGTTTTGCATAGCGTGTAGCTCCATTTCTATTTCTTTCTAAATCAGGAGAGCACTATGCGGCTTTGGGGAGCCATTCCGGCGCTCGCGGTTGTTGCTGGCGCCGTTGCCATCTCGCCGGTAGCAAACGCAGAGAATTTGGTCGAAAAGATCGTTGATGAGTTCAAGCACGAGATCAGGGACGAGCTGCGCGATCTGCGTGATCGCGGTCATGAAGGCGTGCGCCAGTACAAGCACATCGTCGTCATCTATCAGGAGAACCACAGCTTCGATAACCTCTACGGCCACTGGGGCGATGTCGGCCGCGACCGGATCAACGGCACATCCGATGCCGATTCGGCGCACACCCTGCAGGTTCGGCAGGACAACCAGACCGTCTATGCCTGCCTGCTGCAGAACGACGTCAACCTGACCTCTCCGTCGCCGCAGCCGACAAGCTGCACCGACAATACGGGCACGGTCGCGATCCTGAGCGCGTTCAAGAACAAGCCGTTCGAGATCAACGAATTCATTCCGACCTCGGCCACCACCTGCCCGAAGCCGCTCGGCGCTTTCGCGGCCCATGGCTTCCTCAACGGCACCGGCGCCCCCGGCGGCTGCACCGCGGACATCGTGCACCGCTTCTACAGCGAGCAGTACCAGCTCAACGGCGGTCGGCAGAACCGCTACATGACCGGCAGCGACGCGGCGGGTCTGGTGATGGGCTATTACGACACCAAGAAACTGCCCATCTACACCTATCTCCACGGCCGCGGCGCGCCGAACTACATCATCGCCGACAGCTTCTTCCAGGGCGCGTTCGGCGGTTCGTTCCTCAACCACCAGTTCCTGGTCGCCGCCGCGGCGCCGCAGTTCGTCGGTGCCCTGAATGACGGCAGCGCCAACGACTTCCACTCGATCGTCGATGCCAACGGCATGCCGACGAGCACGCCGCTCTACACGCCGCTCACGACCGTGAAGGATGCGCAGCTGACTGCGAAGTGCAATCAGGCCGGCCTGCCGGCGGGCCTCGCCTGCGGCGACTACGCGATCAACACCACGCAGCCGTTCTATCAGCCCTATTCGCCGGGCACCGCCGACATCAAGCGCCTGCCGCCGCTGCACACGCCGAACATCGGCGATCGGCTGTCGGCAAAGCACGTCGATTGGGCCTGGTATTCGGGCGGCTGGTCGAACGCCAACGGCGACGTCGGCGCTTCGGGCTGGACCAACGGCAACGGCACGACCTGCACCGATCCGAACCATGTCTCCACGGCGGTGTTCCCGAACTGCCCGGACGTGGATTTCCAGTACCACCATCAGGCGTTCAACTACTTCGCCAACTACGCGCCCGGAACGCAGGCCCGCAAGGATCACCTGAAGGACGAGGCTGAGTTCATCCAGGCGGCCAAGACCGGCCGACTGAAGCAGGTCAGCTTCATCAAGCCGATCGGCGAGGAGAACGAGCATCCGGGCTACACCAGCGAGTCCGAAGGCAGCCAGCATCTCGTCGACCTCGTCAAGGCGATCGTGGAGGGGCCGGATGGCAAGGACACGCTGATCGTCATCACCTATGACGAGTTCGGCGGGCAGTGGGATCACGTTCCGCCGCCGCCGTTCAACCGCCATGGTGCCGAAGCCAAGGCTGCGGACCAGTGGGGCCCGGGCACCCGCATTCCGGCGCTCCTGATCGCCAAGCGCTTCAACAAGTCGGGCGTCGCGCATGAGGACTTCGACACCACGTCGATCCTCAAGATGCTCGAAAAGCGCTTCGACCTCGACCCGCTGGTGATCCGCCCGGTGCGTAGCCTCTCGGCGGCGCTGAAGGCCGGCGAGGGCTGGCATTAAACGAGAAGCGGTTCTGGCCCGCGTCAACGTCCGACGCGGGCCGGAGTGCCGGCCACGCGCCCAAGGGATTGCTAGACGAAGGGATCGCTACACGATCAGATCGTGTAGCGGATGGGTCACGACGGTGTCCGGCGTATGGTCCGGGAAGAAATCTGTTTGCGCCGGGATAGCCGGCCCCATTGCCGGCGTTCCACCAGTTGCAACTCCTTGTGCCAGCTGAAATCCGGCTGAATCGTCGTGACCGAACCACGTGGGGCTTTGATCGAATTGTGGAGGAGACGCAGCCCCCTGCTGTCCAAGACTCGGAAGCTCCTCCGTGAAATGAAAGGACTGCCCGGTCGTTCCGCTGTCTACGAAGGGCAGCATTGCCTGAGACAACGCCACGTCCTCGTGGCTACTCGTTGACATCGGACTAACATCGGGCGCTGGAGCGCTGCCGCCGACCGGCGGCGCGGCGCTGTCCGGGCTGGCCGCGAATGTGAAGGCGTCCATCCCCGCCGTGTGACACTGAATATCGACCTGAAGGTTGGTCGAAGCCGAATCGCCGTCCGCATCGACCGCCGTCACATCGAACAGGAGATCCGCGTTGATGCTCGTCTTTTCAGTATAGCTGATGTTGTTGATCGCGAAGGTGGGACACCCGGCTTCCACCCGATCATAATCGACCTGGACTTGGCTAAACGACCTGTCAACGTAAAGCGTGTATGTCGTCGTCGTGGCATCAAAGGAGTAGGTATCGATCAGCGAAGCATCCGATGTCTCCTGGACCACGAAGCTGGCGCTGCCGCAGAGCGGCCTGGGTACATCGATGCAGAAGTCGTGAACGTCGGCGCTGCCATCGAGAACCTTGAAGATCACACCGGCGGTGCCGTAGCCCTGCCATTGCGTGAGATTGAAGCTGACCTGCGACTGTTTCTCGGTGAACGCGAGATTCAACTGCTCGGCCGGGTCCATTTGCAGTCCGCTGTCGCCGACCGCAATACCGCATTCCGATGCCTTGACATCGAGCGGATGGCCGGCGCAGTCGGACCCGGTAATCACCAGTTGTCCGTCCGGAGCAGTCAATGACGGCGTACCGCAGATCGTGGCATCAAAATCCGAGCCGCTGACGGTGACGTCCTTCGACGGCCCGGCGTGCTCGAGATCAAAGCAGAAGGTTCCATCCGGATCGATCAGCAACTTGAAATAAGGATCGTCGAGCCTGCCGCCGCAATCGGTAAGATACGCGTCGAGTTCGACGCCGCCGCCCACTTCATGGGTCGTATAGTAGAAGTTGTAATCATCGCCATGTCCGGTGACGTGCACCGCGGTAATGCCGTTGCCCAGGCATGACGTGGCCAGATCATATCCCGTGCAGCCGACTGGACCGTTGTGGACGGCAACGAACATCGCGGCATCGCCATCCGCGCCGAAATTGATATCGTAGCTGCCTGTCGCAGTCTGATGGTCCTGAGCGGCGACGAAGGTCTCCGGGAAGCCGCAAATGGTCGGGTGATCGTCCGTGATCGTCAGTTGCTTGCCGAGGTCGATGCAGGCGCTCTGGAAGTCGCCGTCCTTGTCCGTGATGGTGGCAACCAGGCTGACGACGCCGGCGGTCAGCGACACGGCTTCGCCACTGTCAGGGCCGGCGCAGGACGGATGCGTCACCGCGCGATATTCGGTGAAGGTGACGCATCCCGTGGCCGGATCAACCGCGATGGTGAATGCCAGCGCCCCGCTCGCTGTGCCGACATGGCCTTCGATGGTGTTGCCGTTCAGAACCAGCACGTCGGAGCAGCCGGTATGCGAATCGATCAGACCGGATGGGGTGCAGTCACCTCCGTTGAGCGTCAGTGCGTAGTGAGTTGTCGCGCCATCGGCGCCCTGGAGCGAGGTGAACGCCGTCGAGAAATCGGCGGAAATTTTCGTCAGCGCGGCGTCCGGCGCCGAGCCCGCGATGTGGTCGTCCAGCGCCGTTGCCGTCAGGTGCGCCTCGCTCAGCGTCAACGACGGAGCGGTGCAATTGGCCCGGATGCAGGGGCCATCGTCGCTGATGCTTAGCCTGCTGCCGAGGTCGAGGCTGGCGCTCTGGAAGTCGCCGTCCTTGTCCGTGATCGTGGCATTCAGGCCCACGATGCCCGCGGCCAGCGATACGGCTTCGCCGCTGTCCGGGCTGGTGCCGAGCGGCTGCTCCACCGGCCGGTAGTCGGTGAAGGTCACGCGTCCCGTGGCCGGATCAAGCGTGATGGTGAATGCCAGCGTGCCGTTGGTCGCGCCGACGCGGCCTTCGATCGTGTTGCCGTTCAGAACCAGCAGGTCAGCGAGGCCGGTATGCGAATCGATCAGCCCCGACGCCGTGCCGTTGCCGCCGGTGATCGTCAGCGCGTAGTGGATGGTCGCGCCATCGGCGCCTTGCACCGAAGTGAACGCCGTCGAGAAATCGGCGGAAGTCGTCGTCAACGCCGCGTCCGGCGCCGAGCCCGCGATGTGGTCGTCCAGCGTCGTTGCCGTCAGATGCGTCTCACTCAGCGTCAGCGATGGAGCCGTGCCCGCCGCCTCGATGCGCGGGCCATCGTCCGTGATTGTCAGCTGCTTGCCGAGATCGATGCTGAGATCCTGGTATTGGCCGTCGCTCTCCGTGACCGTCGCGATCAGGTTGACGAGGCCGGTCCCCAGCGCGATCCCTTCGCCGCTGTCAGGGCTGGTACCCGACGATTGTTCGACCGCGCGGTGCTCGACGAAGGTCACGCGGCCCGTGGCCGGGTCAACCGTAATGGTGAACGCGAGCGCTCCGCTTGCTGTGCCGACATGGCCTTCGATGGTGTTGCCGTTCAGAATCAGCAGGTCAGCGAGACCGGTATGCGAGTCGATCAGCCCTGACGCCGTGCCGTTGCCGCCGGTGATCGTCAGTGCGTAGCTGACTGTCAGACCCGGTGCGGTGACGAATGCCGCCGAGAACTCGCCTGAGGTCGTCGTCAACGCGGCGTCCGGTGCCGAGCCGGCGATGTTGTCGTCCAGCGTCGTCGCTGTCAGATGAGTCTCGCTCAATGTCAGCGATGGCGCCGTTCCGACCCCGATCAACGGGCCGTGGATGACGAGTGTCACCGTCTGCGGGGTGCCGCCTATCGTGGTCACCGTGAAGCTGTCGGTCAGCGTGTCACCGACATGGAGGGCTTGCACAGAGCTGTTGGCGTTGTCGAGCGTATAGGTCCACACGCCGGCCGTTGTCAGCGTGAATGAGCCGTAGCCACCAACGCTTGTCGTCGGCGCGTTCACGGCGGTGAAGGTATTGGCGGGATCGTCGACATCGGTATCGGTGAGCGTGCCCTTTGCGATGAGCAGGCCGGGCGAGGCATGACTGACGCCGACCGCACCCACCACCGAGCCGGCCTTGGTGCCGGAAATGATGGAGGCGTCATCGGCGCCGAGGATGCTGATGTCGAAGCTCTCGCTGGCCGAGAGCGAGCCGTCCGAGACCGTGATCACGAAGCTCTGGGTCGCGTTGGCCTTCAGCGCGTTGATTGCGGCATTGTTCGGAACGAAGGTGTAGTTTCCGGTGGCGCTGTTGAGATAGAGCGTGCCAAATGTACCGACGCTCGACACGTCGTATGTCGCCTGTCCCAGCACCGTATTGCCCGTGGCGCCTCCGCTGATGCCGAATTTCAGTGCGCCGCCCTTGATGCTGGTCGCGGAAAAGGTCCCGCTCGCCGCATTAAAGTCGTCAAATATCACCGTATCGATTTCAGTCGGCCCCGCTCCGAGATTCAGCTTCGGCGGAGCCGGCGGCAGCTTGAAGAGATCATTTTTCGCGAAGATCGCCACCGGCAGCGGCCCGAGCGTATCTTGCACCGGCGACAGCGGGGACTGCTGAATAAAATTGATCGGCAGCAGCAGCTGGCCCCCTTCGAGAGCGGGCATGCCGGACCCTTTCGATGCCGGTCCCTTCTCGAAATAGGCAAGCGTCTCCTGTTGGGCCTCCCGTAATTCCTCCATGTGCGCAGGGGAATTCGTGGCATGGCTTACGCCGACGGAAGATCCTCTTCTGCTCAGAGTGATCGTCTCTTCAGGATCCTCGACGATGATATGACGGGGGATCGCCTCCTTGGTCACGAGCTCGAACACGCCGTGGTGGAGGTCCTTGTATTTGATGTTGTCGTCGTCCAGGAAGGTGACATTCGGCTCCGCGGCCCGGGCGTCCTCCAGCAGTGAGAAGGTCAGGGCGGCCAATGACAGCATGCCGAGGCCGCTGGCCCGAATGGTGCCGACCGGTGTGTCCGCAGTCAGGACGCCAGACCCTGCCAGCCGGCTGCCGATGAGGCGGAAGAGGCTTCTGGCTTTTGCGAACGGGCCCGGCCGCAAGTCCCCGCCGGGATCCTGCGCGATGTCGCCCAACTCCAGCCGGGTGCCGGCCGGCAAATTGAGCACCCTGCCATCGACCAGGCGGATTTCGATCCGCCCGCCGGCTCCGACCTCGATGACGTCACCCTGGCGAACGGGATCGCCAACTACGATTTCAATCGGTACGCCGCGGGCACGCGCGATCGTGCCATAACCGGTCGCCGTCCAAACAGTGCCAACAACACGGGGCGGCTGGCCTAAAACGGCCATGCACGCGTCCCCGAACTCTACGCCGGACGCAACTGACATTGGCTTTTTGCCTGTTGGGCAGTTCGAGCGGGAGGTGGTGCCGCAGTTTTTTTATTTTGGCTTGGTTCGGCCACGCGGCGAAAAACCCCGCGCCGTCAGCCATAGGCTTGTCCGCTGAAACGTCCTGATTGAAACCAAAATTCGGCAGTAAAAATCGAATTCCAATACTGTGGGGAGCAATACGAAAATGACAGCACTGCTGTCCTTTATCGCGCGTGCAGCCCCGCAAAATTAATAGTATGATTACCATGCAAATTGTCCACTTATTAATTTTTAGTCGAACTGCGTCAGGCATTTAGGCCTGTCCGCGACAACTCGTCTGGCACTCAAGGTCCTGCAGTCTCGGCCCGGCGGTCCCGACCACCCATCGAGCCGCGACACGACAAGACCTTCTCGAGGAGGGGATCGTGCGCATCCATTTGATTGTTCAATTGCTTGCAAGCTTCGTCCTGGCACTCGCAACGCTCACGCCCGGCCAGGTGCAGGCGCAAACCGAACCGGCCCAGCCCGCGGTCGACAATATTCAATTGAAATTCATCGGAAGGGTCGTAGCCGCCACCGGTTCGGTCACGATCGAGCATCCGAGTGCAGTCGTCGTTCAGGCGGGGCTGCCCGGCAAATTGCCTCAGGCGCAGGTTGGCGACCCCGTTTATCTGGGCGACGTGGTGCAAACGGGAGCTGACGGACGCGTCGGGATCAATTTCACCGACGGCACTTCGTTCAATCTGTCGAGCAACGCCAAGATGGCGATGACCGAGTTTGTGTACGATCCGAACGGCAAGTCAAACTCGACCTTGCTCAAACTGACCAACGGGACGTTCACCTTCGTTGCCGGCAACATTGCGAAGACCGGCGACATGAAGATCGACACTCCCGTGGCAACGATGGGCATTCGGGGCACCACGCCACGCATCGAGATATCGGACGATGGAACGGTGAAGTTCGCCACGCTCGTTGAAGAGGGCAAGAGCAAGGTCAGGAAGGTCGGGACACGAACGCCGCAGCAACCTGAGCAAAACACCCTCCACAAGTTCAATCCGAACATCTGTCGAGGGTGCTAGGCCAGGCGCAGCCCGTTTCGTGCAAGCAAGGCCCGATATGAAACTTCGTGCAAGCGCCGGCGTAATTGTCAGCCTGACATCGCTTCTCGTTGCGATGCTCCCCGCGTTGCCTGCGATCGCGCAGAACCCGAAGAAGGACAACTATCTCCGCACCATCGGATTGTGCAGCGGCCTTGATCGCACACCGGCCGACGCGCGCGTTGCTGCTTGCACGGCGCTGATCGATGCGGGTCAGGACATGACCCCTGCCGGCCTCGCGATCGCCTACAACAACCGTGGCAACGCCTACGCGGCCAAGGGAGACTACGACGGCGCCATCCGGGATTTTGATCGATCGATCGAGCTCAATCCGGCCTACACCAAGCCGTTCAACAACCGCGGCGTGGCCTATCTCAGGAAGCGCGAATATGATCGCGCGACCGACGCCTTCGATCAGGCGATCAGGCTCAACCCGAGTTACGGCGAGGCCTTCGCCAACCGCGCCGGCGCCTATTTGAAGAAGAACGATTATGCGCGCGCGGTGCAGGACTACGACGAGGCCATTCGCCTCAAGCCGAACCTGGACGGGGTGTGGAGCGGACGCTGCTGGAGCCGGGCCATCCTCGGCGAATTGCAGGCGGCGCTGGAGGATTGCAACAAGGCCCTTCAATCGGGGCCCGCCAACGCCGCGACGTATGACTCGCGTGGCCTGATCTATCTAAAGACCGGCGAGCTTGGCGCGGCGATCGCCGACTACAGCTCCGCACTTCGCATCGATCCCAAGCTCGCAAGCGCACTCTATGGGCGCGGGCTGGCGAAGTTGAAGCGGGGCGACAAGGCCGGCGGCAATATCGACATCGCGGCAGCCAAGGCGATCCAGGGCAGCATCGGCGACGATTTCACGCGCTACGGCGTGCAATAGGCGAGTGCGGCCCGGCTGGCTAGCTAGTCCATGATCTCGACCGTCGCCGAACGGCCGGCGACCAGCGCGATGCGATCCGGCAGATGGTCCAGCGCGATGCGCACGGGAATGCGCTGCGCGAGCCGAACCCAGCTGAAGGTCGGATTGACGTTTGCGAGCAGGCTCGCGCCCGCCGCGCGGTCTCGATCCTCGATGCCGGCCGCAATGCTCTCGACATGTCCGGTGAGCCGCACCGGCTCGCCCATCAGCCGGATCTGCGCCTTGTCGCCGACGCGAATGCGCGCGAGCTTGGTCTCCTCGAAATAGCCTTCCACGTGCAGCGTGTCGGTGTCGACCAGCGCCATCACGCCCTTGCCCGCGGTGACGTAGGCGCCCGGCCGCAGGTCCATATTGGTGATGGTGCCGTTCACCGAAGCGTGCACCTCGCTGCGATCCAGATTGAGCTGCGCGACGGCGCGGTCGGCGACCGCCTGGTCATAGGCCGCCTTGGCCTGCAGCTGCGTGGCCAGAACCTGCTCCTGCTTCTGCTGCGACACCGCATCGGTGGTCAGCGAGCTGTAGCGTTTGAGGTCGGCGTCGGCCTGATCCAGCGTTGCGCGATGGCCGGCGACCGCCGCGTCGGCCTGCTTCAGTGCCAGGGCAAAGCGTGCGCGATCGATCCGGAACAGGATGTCGCCGCGACGCACCGGCTGATTGTCCTTGACCAGTACGTCGGTGACGAAGCCGGAGACGTCGGGAGCCACCTGGATCACGTCGGCGCGGACCCTGCCGTCGCGGGTCCATGGCGATTCCATATAGTAGACCCAGAGCGCGCGAGCGACAGCGAGTGCGGCGATGACGGCGACCGCGGTCAGCGCAACCCGGCCGAGCCAGGCGAAATTCCCTTTCATGGCAGAAACTCCGAAAGATAAACCACGACGCCGAGCAGGCATACATACAGGGCGAAATTGAACAGCGCGCGATGCCAGACCAGCCGGTAGAACCCGAAGCGCTGCATGATCCGGCTCACCACCGCGCTCAATGCATAGGCAACGATCAGCCACAGCAGCAGCGCCGGAACGAGCACGCCGTAAATGTCGAGCTCATATCTCATGCGGCAAAGCTCTCCTCGGGCTGCGATCGATAGGCGGGCGCATCCGGAAACAGGCCGCGGCGGATGCCGACGAGGCCGAGCAACGCATCGTCCCGCGCGCGCTCATTGGGATCCTTGACGACCGCGGACAGCGCTGCATCGATGGACGTCAGCAATTCGGCCGACATTGCCTCGTCCGCATGGGCGCGAAACGCCGCCGCGAGGTCGTCCAGCATGTTGTCGATGGCACGCACGGTCAACGCGGCGAGGCCGTAACGGGCCCGCCGGAGGTCGATGATGTTGAGCCCGATGCGCAACTGGACCAGGCTGTCGGCATCGCGGCGGTCGCTCTCGGAGATGAAGGCGATCCGCTGGACCAATAGGCCGAGCCGATGCAGCATCAGGCCGGCAAACTGCGCGCGATCGCCGTGGCCGCGTCGCTCGGCCGCGACCGCGAGCGTCTGCCAGCTCGACGTCATCAGCCGCTTGGCGATCCATTCGGCGCCGACGCCGCGCGCGATCCGCGTCACGATCTCCGCGATGACAACACCGAGGAAGAAGGCGACCGACGTGTTGGCGAAACTGGCGAAATCCGCGCTGTAGGTCGACTGCAGCGCGAGCAGCGTCGCGGTGTTGGCGGCGAGCGCCATGCCGATCGGCGCGGTTTTGGGCCGTGCGATCAAAAAACCGTACAGGAGGAAGGTCGGCGCCAGCGCTGCGATCAGGACCTCGACATGGGAGATGCCCGGCACCAGCGCGAACTGATAGATCGCGACGACGACGATCGCGACCAGCGAAAACAGCCCGAAGGCCCGGATGCTGCGCGCCGGCTCGTCCTGCGCAGCGAAGAACGAGCAGGCGACCGCCGCCATCATCGGCGCCGAGGCGCCATCGGCCCAGCCGGTTGCAATCCACAGACCGCAGCAGATCAGGATGGCCACTGCCGCCCCCGCGGCGGACCATAGCGCCATGCCGTGGTCGCGATGACGGACCGGCGCGGCCCCCGACTCCGGGTGAAACGCCAGCGGGACGGTGGAGATGTCCCGGCCCGCGGCAATCGCGTCACCTATTGCGCGGCAGTCGGCCGAGATGTCGACAAGCTCGCGGAGCCGGAGCAGCAGGCTGATCGTGATGATGCGCTCCCGCGACACGACGCCGTCGAGCGCGGATTGCCGCTCGGCGATTGCAGCGCGGATCTGCTCGCTGGATTGCCGCTGGCGATCCTCGTCCACGATCCATGCGGCGAGATCGTCGATCAGGCGCCGTAGCTCCGGTTGCTTTTGCAGCGCGGCCTCGCCGAGTGCGGCAAGCCGGTCTTCGATCGAGGTGATGATCGGCAACAGCATCAGCATGCGAAGCCGGACCTCACCGAGGCCACGTACGGTGCCGACGTCGGCCAGCCGGTCATAGGCGACATGGGTCGCCAGCGTATCGATCTCGACGATGTCGGTCGCAAGACGAAGGCGTTGGGCCCGACGCGTCTCGCTGGTCCCGCGATCAAGCAGCACGTCGCGTGACAGGCGGCGCGCATCCGACAGCCAGCTCCTGATGCGGCCGCCGACCGCCGGCGCGACGCTGCGGGGAAACACCACTGTCGACACCAGGCTCGCGCAGATGATGCCGAGCGAGATCTCCTCGACCCGTGCCAGCGCGACATCGAAGATGCTGCCCGGGTCAGCCACCGACGGAAAGCCGATCAGTGCGACGGTATATCCGCCCAGCATGAAGACATAGCTGCGCGGCGTACCATCAAGCAGCGACAGATAAAGGCAGAGCCCGACCCAGAGCGCGATCGCGAGGCACAGCAGTTCCGGCGCATTGACCAGGTTCGGCACCAGGGCGACCGTGACGCTCGCGCCGACCAGCGTGCCGATCACGCGGAAGAACGCCTTCGAGCTGGTGGCGCCGGCCAGCGGCTGGGAGGTGATGTAGACCGTCGCCATCGCCCAATAGGGGCGCGGCAGATCGATCGCCAAGGCGATGACGAGCGCCAGCATCGACGCCGCGAACGTCTTCAACGCGAAGACGAGGTCCGCGTGGCGGACCAGGAACGGCTCTTCCGCGCGCATGACTATTTCGCCTCTGGAGCAGTCTTGGCTGGTGCAGTCCTGGCGTCCTGCAGGCGGCTCGCCCGCTGCTCGATGAGCTGCAGCGTCTCGAAGGTTACCGCAAGTTCCGCGCTGCCGATATCCTTCAGCAGGCTGGCCCGCACGCGGCGCAGTACCCGGTTGATCTCCTCGACCTTGGCCTCGCCGGACGTGGTGAGATGCAGCGTCTTGGCGCGCCGGTCGGTCGGGTCCTCGCGACGCTCGACGAAGCCTTCGGACTGGAGCAGATCGATCAGCCGCACCAGTGAGGGCCCCTCGATTCCCAGTTCATCGGCCAGCACGCCCTGCCGGACGGTTTCCCCCTGGCGCGACAACACCAGCAGCGGAATCGCCGTCGCGTAGGACAGGCCGTGGTCGGACAAGGCCTGATCCGACTGGCGGCGCCAGATCCGGGCGAGCCTGGTCACCAGGCGACCGATCTCGGCGTGGATATGGGACTGCGAAGGCGGCATGCAAATTAGATAGGATGCGAACTATTAGGATGCAATAATATAGCTCCGAACATCGCGGATGATCACGCGAATGCGATCCTGAGTGAGGGAGCGTCAATACTGCTGCACGATCGACCTCGATGCGCTGGTTATGGTGATCGCAGGCTCAGTTGCGGGCGGACCTTGAGCGCGGCCGGTTAGGAACGCATCGGGATACAAAAGCTTCTGTTCCCGAGGAGATTGTCGTGAACAGAAAGCCTGTCACGCCGGATTCCGGACGCCCGAGCGAGTGGGGTTCCCACGCGCAAACCGACAAGCCGTGGAAGGGAAACCCGGAGAAGGAGCAGCGCTCCGGCGACGCGAAGCGCTCCGGAGACGAGAAGCCGGACCTGGAAAAGTGGCATGAATCGAACACGCAGTGATGCGCGGAGATAGCGAATGCCCGCCTTTCACTTCGCGATCGTGAATGATGAGCGCGTGATCGATGCAACCGGCCAGCCGGTTGCCGACCGCGATGAAGCCATTGCCGTCGCCAAGCGGCTCGCGATCGACCTTGCCGAGACCCGACAGGAATATCTGGGACGCGGCTACTTCATCTCGGTGATCGGCAGCGACGCCCGCGAAATTCACCGCGAAAGCATCGACAGCGCCGAGAAGAGCGGATGAACGATGCCGCCCGGCGGGCGGCAAGAGAGCAAGGCTTGGAGAACAAGGCTTGGAGAACAAGGCTTGGAGAACAAGGCTTCGAGAACAAGGCTTCGAGAACAAGGCTTCGAGAGCAAGGCTTGGAGAGACCGAATGGATATGGGCCTTGAAATCATCTACGGCATCGGAGCGCTCGTGCTTCTGACCGCTTTGATCTTCGGCGTGCTTCAGCACCATTTTCGCAGCAGGCGCGCGTTGCAGGCCGGCGAGGAGGTCGTCCGCGAGAGATACCAGCGGAATGAGACCTGACGCAGCGGCGCTCGCGCAAGGAGGAGACGATGGGATTGGCTCAATATGCGGTGATTGCGGCCGGCGAGGAATGGGGCGTCCTGCACGACGGCAATCTCAACGGCGGATACGCTACCAAGGAAGCTGCATTCGAATCGGCGGCGGCCGCCGCGGCTCTGGCGATCAGGATGGGGCACGAGGTCCACGTCAGCGTACCCGGACGCGAGGAGGGCGAGGCAGCCCTCACCAAGCGGCCCGCCTGAAACCACAGCAGTACGGCTTGCATTCGGTGTGAGGACGACGCGGACCAGCGCGCTCTACGGATCGAGCTCTGTATCCCAGTAGAGATAATCGAGCCAGCTCTCGTGCAGATAGTTCGGCGGAAACAGCCGGCCGTTGCGATGCAGCTGATGCACGGTCGGGGCGTAGGGCGTCTGCTTCGGAAACATCTTGGCCTGCTGCGGCGTGAGATTGCCCTTGCGCAAATTGCAGGGCGAGCAGGCGGCGACGACGTTCTCCCAGGTGGTCTGGCCACCCTTGCTGCGCGGAATGATGTGATCGAAGGTGAGATCGTCGCCCGACAGGCAATACTGGCAGCTGAATCGGTCGCGCAGGAAAACGTTGAACCGGGTGAAGGCGGGGTGGGTGGTCGGCTTGACGAAGGACTTGAGGGATACGACGCTCGGCAGCTGGATTTCGAAGGAAGGACTTCGTACCGCCCGGTCGTAATATTCGACGATGTTGACACGATCGAGGAACACCGCCTTGATCGCGTCCTGCCAGGACCAGAGCGACAGCGGGTAATAACTCAGCGGCCGGAAGTCCGCATTCAAGACCAGCACCGGCCAACCGCCTTGCGAGACATGTGCGTTCAAATAACGCTCCTGACTCCCATTAGCTGCGAAGCAGCATGCACTCACATACTACAGGCAGCGTGACGGGATTGTGAAGAGCAATGAGCGGCTTATCCGCCGCGCCCTGCCATGTTCCTGCCCCGATTGCCTCCCGCCCGCGAGGCCCGTAAAGGGAGCCGCAAGGCCCTGTCGGCCAGTGACGGACCCTGCCGATGACCACGACCTCAAGCTATCTCGAGGCGCCGCGCCGGTTGCGCGCGTTCGTGCGCGCGCACGAGACGAGCCTTGTGGTGCTGGCGGTGCTGATCGGCGCCATTGGCGGCCTCGTGGTGGCGGTCATGAGCGGCCTCGTCACGGTGCTGCATTCGGTGCTGTTCAATCTGCCGCTCGGCGACCGGTTGTCGAGCCAGCCCAGCATCGATCCTGTGCGCGCGCTTGTGGTTCCCACGATCGGCGGCCTGCTGCTGGGATTTGCGTTCCTTCTGTTGCTCCGGGTCCGGCCGGCCCGCGAAATCGACCCGATCGAGGCCAACGCGCTTTATGGCGGGCGGATGTCGTTTCGCGGCAGCGTGATCGTGGCGCTGCAGACGATCTGGTCGAGCGGCGTCGGCGGCTCGGTCGGGCTCGAGGCCGGCTATACCCAGCTCTCCAGCGGCCTCGCCGCCTCGCTCGGCCGCGGCTTTCACCTTCGCCGCAACGACCAGCGAATCATGGTCGGCTGCGGCGCGGCGGCGGCGATCGCCGGCGCCTTCAGCGCGCCGCTTGCGGGCGCGTTCTACGCTTTCGAACTAGTGATCGGCGGCTATACGCCGGCCAGCCTGACCCCGGTCGGCGTGGCGGCGGTGACCGGCTACTTCGTCGCCCATGCCTTCGAGCCGCTGCCGCTCGGCGTCGGCGTCGGAACCGTCGGCGATGTGCTCGGGCGGGATCTTGCGATCGCCGCGCTGCTCGGCATGGTCGCGGCGGCGACCGGCATCGCGATCATGCGCGGGGTCACGCTGTGCGAGGCGCTGCTGACCAAGAGCCGGCTGTGGCCGCCGTTGCGGCCGGCGCTCGGCGGGCTTGCCGTCGGCGCGATGGCGCTCTTGACGCCGCAGGTGATGTCGTCGGGCCATGGCGCGCTGCGCTTCGCCGGCATCGTGGCGATGCCGCTTGCCTTCATCGCCGGCGTGTTCGCGCTGAAGGCGGTGGCCTCGATCATCTCGCTCGGTTCGGGCTTCCGTGGCGGATTGTTCTTCGCCACGCTGTTCATGGGCGCGCTCGGCGGCCGGCTGTTCGCCGCCGGCGTCGACATCGTGTGGCCGGGGCTGAACCTCGACCCCAATGCCTATGCGGTGATCGGCATGAGCGCGCTGTCGGCATCGGTGATCGGCGGCCCGCTCACGATGTCGTTCATCGCGCTGGAATCCACCGGCAACCTCTGGCTCACCACCGCGGTGCTGGTCGCGGTCATCATCTCGACCACGATCACGCGCGAGCTGTTCGGCTATTCGTTCGCGACCTGGCGTTTGCATCTGCGCGGCGAGACCATCCGCAGCGCCGCCGATATCGGCTGGATCCGCGATCTCACGGTCGGCAAGATGATGCGGCAGGACATGACGACGGTGAACGCCGCGATGCCGATCGAGGCGTTCCGCGAGGAATTCCCGCCGGGCTCGAAGACCCAGGTCGTTGCGGTCGACGGCGAGGGGCATTACGCGGGGCTTGCGCTGGTCGCCGAAGCGCACGCGCCGGATCTCGAGGCCGACAAGGGGCTTGCCGCCATTCTGCGCTACGCCGACGTGGTGCTGCATCCCGGGATGAACGTCCAGGAGGCGATCGCGGTGTTCGACGCCGCGGAAGCGGAATCCCTTGCCGTGGTCGAAGGCGACGGCGACCGGCGGCCGATCGGCCTGCTCACCGAAGCGCACGCCATGCGGCGCTATGCGGAAGAATCCGAGCTGCGCCGCCGCGAGGTGATCGGCGAGATTTGATTGCGCGGGAGCGCTTTTCGACCCGTCATCCTGAGGAGTCGCGAAGCGGCGTCTCGAAGGATGCGCGGCCCCGCTGGTGGCCGTCGACCCTTCGAGACGCGCGCGATGCGCGCTCCTCAGGGTGACGGTGATATAGTAGGCGCTCTGCTTCAATACAGCGCGGCTACCCCGTCACCAGCTCCAGCTTCTGCAGGCATCGCGTCACGCGCACCGCGGCGGGCATCTCGATGTCCGGAAAGCTGGTTTTCCAGTCGGTGACGCCGACCTCGCCGACATAGATGTCGCCGCGTGAATCCAGCGCGATGCCGTGCGGCGCCAGGAATTTTCCGGTCTCGACGCCGGGGCCTTGCTCGCCGCCGAGCCGCGCGATGCGCTTGCCGGTGTGATCCACGATCGACAGCCGCGGACCGAGATTGGGCACCTTGCGATTGACGGCCATGCCGGGGCCGAGCTCGCCGATCACGAAGTTCGGCTGCTTGCCGCCGCCGCAGCAGCACAATGCACAGGGCCGGTGCAGGTTGTTCCACTGCGTCTCGTATTTGCCGTTGCCGTCGAACACCTGGACGCGGTGGTTCTCGCGGTCGGCGACGTAGACCCAGCCATCGGCGTCGGTCGCGATGTTGTGCACGATGTTGAACTGGCCGGGATCGGTGCCGGGCTCGCCCCAGGTCTTGATCAGCTTTCCATCCGGCGTGTATTTGTGGACGCAGGCATTGCCGTAGCCATCGGAGACATAGATCTCGCCCTTCGGCGACAGCGCGGTGTGGGTGCAGCGATGGAACGGCTCGCCGCTCATGAATGGCGCCGGCTTGTTCGGGATGCCGATCGTCAGCAGCACCTTGCCGTCGGTCGAGCATTTGCGCACGGTGTGGTCGCCGTCATCGGTGCAATAGAGATTGTCGTCGGCATCGATGTGCAGGCCGTGGGCGCGCGAGAACACGCCTTCGCCCCAGCTGTTGATGAAATTCCCCTCGCGGTCGAGCACCACCATCGGATGGTCGCCGCGGTTGAAGACATAGACGCGGTCCTTGCTGTCGACGGCGACGGAGGCGACATCGGTCAGGCTCCAGCCGTCGGGCAGCTTTGCGAAGTTCTCCACCACGCGATAGCGGTGTTCGCCGGTGCCGAGGATGGTTGGCATAAGATGTCTCCCCAAGATCGTCATTCCGGGGCGATGCGCAGCATCGAACCCGGAATCTCGAGGTTCCGGGTTCGCTTCGCGCCCCGGAACGACGGCAGGTTTCTACGAAAGATCCGCCCGTGGCCCGACGTCGCGCGGCAACAGGCCTTCCTCGATCGCCTTGATCTGCAGTGCGAGATAGCGCGAGTTGATGCGGCATTGCGCGAGGCTGCCGGCGATGAACCACAGGCCGGGCTGCGGCGTGCGGGTGTACATGTTGCGCAGCTCCTGGCCGTCGCCAAAGCCCCAGATCGGGCCGACGCGCGCGGCCATGGCCTCGCCGAACAGTTTTTTCACCAGCTCTTCCTGCGGCCGGTAGCCGGTCGCGAGCACGATCAGGTCGGCCTCAATCGTCTCGCCGCTCTTCAGACGCGCGCCCTCGCTCACGAAGGTCTCGATGTCGGCGAACTGCCGCAGGGCGACCGCACCGCTCGCGACCAGATCGGAGCAGCCGACGTTGAAGTAATAGCCGCCGCCGCGGGTCAGGTACTTGAACTGCCAGCCGGTGCCGCCATCGCCGAAATCGAGCTTGAAGCCCTTGCGCGCGAGGCCGTCGAGCAGCGGCTTGTCGAGCTCTTTCGACTGCTCGGTCATCAGCACATGGCTGCGCTTGGCGAGCACGAGCGGCATCGAGGTCGCGATCAGATCATTGTCCTCGAGCGTACCTTCATTGTAGGCGGCATAGGCGAGCTGCGCCGACGGCTCGATATTGGTGATCAGCGTCGAGGAGCGCTGCACCAGCGTGACCTCGGCGCCCGAGGAGTGCAGGTCCTGCGCGATGTCGTGGCCGCTGTTGCCGGTGCCGATCACGAGCGCCCGCTTGCCGGTCCAGCTCTCGCCGTCCTCGTAGCGGCTGGAATGCATGACCTTGCCGGAAAAATTCTTCAGGCCGGGGATATCGGGCAGATTGGGGATGCCGCTGACGCCGGTTGCCATCACGACATGGCGCGGCTGCATCTTGCGGGTCGTGCCGTCGGCGCGGCGCAGCTCGACGGTCCAACGCCCCGTTGCGTCGTCATAGCTGCCGCCGACAAATTCCGTGCCGGTCCAGAAGTTCAGCTCCATGGCATCGACATAGGTTTCGAACCAGTTGGCGAGCTTGTCCTTCGGGATGTAGGTCGGCCAGTTCGGCGGGAACGGCATGTAGGGCAAATGATTGACCTGCACCTGGTTGTGCAGGGTCAGCGCGTGATAACGCTTGCGCCAATTGTCGCCGACGCGTGCTTCGCGGTCGACGATCAGCGCGTCGATCTTGAGCTGTTGCAGCCGCGCGGCGATCGCAAGCCCGGCCTGTCCGCCGCCGACCACCAGCACATCAGGGTCGCGGTCGGCATATTCGGCGGATGCCTTGCGCAGGTCGAGCCAGTTGGGGCCGCGGAAGTCGCGCGAATAGGCCTGTCCGCGCGGCCTGGTGTGGCCCTGCTGTTCCTCAAAACCCTTCAGCTCCTCGAGCGCGGTCAGCAAGGTCCAGGCCTTCAGGCGATCGTCGTCGGCGGCATCAGGGATCAGCCGCACGATGCCGTGGCCGCGGCCAACCGCCGTCTCGAATTTGAAGATCGCCTCGATCGCATGGGTACCGGCGCGTGTCACCCGTCGGGGCGGGGCGCGATCGGCATCGATGCGGAAGTCATGCGGCGCGCTGTGACGCGCATGCGCCGGCAGCTCCTCGATGATCGCGAAGGCCCGGTTGACGGTCTGGATGTTCCAGCTCAGCGCCAGCACGTCGCGCCAGTAGCTGTCGGGATGGAATAGCGGCTTCAGCAGCACATCGTCGGGGCTGGCCAGCGCATCTTCGAACTGCACGAGCCAATTGTCGGCGGCGACCGAAATATCGTCCGTCTTGTCGAGCATTGAGCGTTTCTCGTCATCGGCCGCCTTGCTGACGTTTTCTTGGCGGCGTTCCCTTTCCGCAAAGCCTATACCTATTCGAAGGCACGCAGAAAGGGCGCGACGGGATAGCGCCTATTCGGCCAGCGACAGGATCAGGCCTTGATCCGGCGGAACGCGGCCCTGCAGGGTATCGAGATAGGCCTCGCGCACCGCGGCCGGGCCGCGCCGCTCGACCACATCAAGCCATTTCGGCAGATGCGGCACGAGCTCGGCCCATGCGGCGCCAAAACGCTGGTCGATGCCGCCGGGACCCCATTCCTTTGCGCGCTTTCGGATCTGGTCCGGGGCGAAGAACCACACCGGCTTGGCGCCGGGCAGCGTGGGCTCCTCCGCCTCGCTGGCGCGATGCGTCAGCCCGACCCGGCCGGAATAGACCATCTGCGCGCCGAAGTGCCGGTGCAGATTTTCGCGCAGCGCACTGTTGCCGGCCATGTCGACATAGGCTGTAGGCTCGGCCGACGGGATCGCGATGACCTGATCGTAGGTGACGACCTCGTCGTAGCAGCCGAGCGAGCTGACGAAATCGACATTGCCCTTTGAGGTCAGCCCGATCACCGGGATGCCCCGTTTGTGCACGAGATGGGCGAGCCCGAACGCGGTCTTGCTCGAGGCCGACGACAGGATGACGCGGCGTGCGCCGTAGAACGCATTCTCGGCCAGGAAGTCGTCGACCAGGAAGGACAGCATGAACAGCGGCAGCAGCAGCGCGCGGAAATCGCCCTGCCGGCCGGCATAGGTCGGATCGCCGGAGACGCGGGCATAGGCATTATAGACCGGCGAGACCTCCTGCCGGTGCGCGGCGCCGTCGCGCAGGCCGCGCTTGCTGACGTCGGCCGCCTCGATCACCAGATGGGTCGCCATCGGGAAATAGCCGAACAGCGTTTCGCCGGCTGCAACCATTGGATGTTTCGATGCCAGCACCTCGCCAAAGCCCCACACCGGGATGATGCCGTAGCCGTCAGGCGCCGGGAACAGGTGCCAGTATTTCAGCTGCTCGCCGATTACGGCATAGGTGATGTTGTTGGCGGTGAAGGCGAAGCGGGTCACCTTCACCAGCAGCGCGTCGGCCGGCAGTGCCGCGGCGTCGGGCAACTGCGCCTCGATCACCTTGCATTGCTGCAGATCGTTGCGGATGACGATGAAGTCGGTCGAGTTCATGGCGGATGATCCGGGCCCTTGGTGCACCGGCATCGTTGCGTCGATCGCCGGCCTTTTGCAACAGCAACTAAGTTTCAAACGCCGTTCGCTTCGCCGTCACATCGCTCAGCCGAGCTGTCCTTCGCGGTAGAGGTCGCGCAGCTTGCGCTTGAAGATCTTGCCGGTAGCCTCGCGCGGCAACGCGTCCATGAAGCGGATATCCTTCGGCACCTTGAAATTGGCGAGCTTGTCGCGCAGGAAATCCTGGATCGCCGCAACCGAAAGCGTGCTGCCTGCTTCCGGCTCGACGCAGGCGAACAGCCGCTCGCCGTACTCGTCGTCGGGGACGCCGAACACCGCGCAGTCGCGGACGCCTGCCATGCCGATCAGGGCGTTCTCGATCTCGGCGGGATAGATGTTGACGCCGCCCGAGATCACCATGTCGCGCTTGCGGTCGCACAGGAAAAGATAGCCGTCCGCGTCGAGATAGCCGACATCGCCGACGCTGATCAGGCCGTCGTGATCGGCCTCGGCGCGCGCCTTGGCGTTGCCGTGATAGTCGAAGTCCGAGATCAACGTCTGACGCATGAAGATCTCGCCGGGCTCGCCGACGTCGCATTGCGTCCCGTCGGGCCGGAAGATCTTGACGATGCCACCTTCGATCGCGCGGCCGACGGTGCCGGGCTTGGCCAGCGCTTCGGCTGACGAATGCCAGACCGGGATGCCGGTCTCGGTCGAGCCGAGATATTCGTTGATGACCGGTCCCCACCACTCGATCATCGCGCGCTTGACGTCGACAGGGCAGGGCGCCGCGCCGTGGACGATGAAGCGCAGCGACGACATGTCGTAGCGGCGCCGCATCTCCTCGGGCAGGCGCAGCAGCCGCACGAACATCGTCGGCACCATATGCATGTGGGTGACACGGTGGCGCTCGATCAGTTGCAGCAGATCCTCCGGATCGAAGCGCGGCTCGAGCACGATCACGCAGCCGTTGCGGAACGCGAGCATCCCGTAGGAGTGCGGCGCCGAATGGTACATCGGGCCGTTCATCAGGATCACCTGATCCTCGTTCGGCTTGACGCCGTAGGTGATGGCGCCGACGCGCGCGGCCGCCGCCTGCTGCTCTGATGGCATCGGCTTGCGCTTGACGCCCTTCGGCAGTCCTGTTGTGCCCGAGGTGTAGAACATCGGCGCCGCGCCGATCGGCGCGTCGGTCAGTGGTTGGTGCGTCTCGCGCCAGACGTCCCAGTCGGTCATGCCGGCGGGCACGCGCGCGGCCGTAGGCGCGACACCATAGGCCGCCGCGATCTCCGGCGGCGTCGTCACCACCAGCAGCTTGGTTGCCGGCGGCAGGCCGTCGCGGATCTGCGGCAACAGATCGGCGTGGCAGACCAGTGTGTCGGCGCCGCTGTCGGACAGGATGTAGGCGACCTCGTCGGCCTTCAGATGCCAGTTGATCGGCACCACCGGGCTGCCGAGCGTGGCCGAAGCCGCGACCACCTCGAACAGCGCGAAATCGTTGCGCAGCATCATGCCGACCGGCTTGCCGCCCTGCACGCCGAGCGCCCGGAAGCCGCTGGCCGCCCGCGCGATGCGGGCGTGAATGTCGCCGTAGCTGATCTGTCTGTCGCCGCTGATGATCATGTCGCGCCTCGTCTCCTAGCGATCGTCCAGGATCTCGCCGAAGCTGATCCAGCTCTTGCCGTTGAACCGGCGCAGCCGCAGCTGCTGGAACGGCAGGTAGTCGTCCGGCCCGGTCGATACCGTCATGCCCGGCAACAATAGCGGCAGCGGAACGTCGCGCAATGACGCCGCCTGGCGCATGATGTTCTCGCGGCTGAAATCGTTGTTGCAGGCCTTCAGCACGGCCATCAGCAGCGTCGCATAGTGATAGCCCGCCGAGTAGTGCGAGTTGCTGAGATCCGCATTGGGCAGGTATTGCTTCATGAAGGCAAGATAGTCCTTCACGGCGGGATCGTCGGCCCATTGCGCGTCCATCGTGTCCTTCTGGTTGCTGGACGAGATCAGGCCGACCGCGTTCTCGAGCCCGGCGGGCTCCAGGAACGAGATCGACGACGCGGAGGTCGGCACGAAGAACAGATCCGGCTTCCAGCCGATCTCGGCCACGCCCTTGATCATCTGCGGCGTGAACTTGCCGAGCACGACACCGAACAGCACATCGGCACCGGACGCCTTCAGGGTTGCGAGCTGCGAGCTGATGGTGGGCGCCGAAGTCTCGTAGCTCGCTTCCGCGACGATCATGCTCGCGGCCTTGCCGCCGAGCGCGCGCTTGAAGCCGGCGACGTAGTCGCGGCCGAAATCGTCGTTCTGCGCGAGGATCGCGATCTTCGCGTCAGGCTTGGCCTGCAGCACATATTTGGCATAGACCACGCCCTCGGATTCGTACGATGCCATGCCCGGCATGGTCCACGGATAGGTCTTCGGGTCGGCCCATTTGGTCGCGCCGCTCAGCACGAACAATTGCGGGATCTTTTTGGTGTTGAGATAGCGGTGCACGGCGTTGTTGGTGGCGGTTCCGAGCGAGCCGAACATCATCAGCACCTCCTCCTGCTCCACCAGCTTGCGGGTCTGCTCGACGGTCTTCGGCGGCGAATAGGCGTCGTCCAGCGTGATGAATTTCACCTGCCGGCCGTTGATGCCGCCCTCTGCGTTGACCTTCGCGAAAAACGCTTCCTGGGCGCGGCCGATGGTGCCGAAGCCGGAGACCGGTCCGCTATAGGGCAGCGTCTGGCCGATCCGGATCGCCTCGTTGCCGTTGTCGGCGGCGGCCGTGCTGGTGATCGCGCAGACCGCAAGTGCGGCCGCCAGCGCGTGTTGCGCTCGTTTCATGGTTCACTCCCGGACTTTGTGCAACAGCGTCAGGCGCTGGCGCGCAGGAAATCGCCGCGCGCCGCGGCGAACTCGGACTTGAGCCGCGCCACCAGTTCGGCGACCGGCGGGGCATCGGAGATCTGGCCGATGCCCTGGCCCGAGCCCCAGATGTCGCGCCAGGCCTTGGCCTTCATGTTGCCGCCGGAGCCGAAGTTCATCCTGGATTTGTCGGCGACCGGCAGGTTGCCCGGATCGAGGCCTGCCGCCGCGATCGACGGTCCGAGATAGTTGCCGTGCACGCCGGTGAACAGGTTCGAATAGACGATATCGTGCGCGGCGTATTCGGTCAGCGCCTGCTTGTACCTGATATCGGCGTTGGCTTCCTCGGTCGCGATGAAGCGGGTGCCGATATAGGCGAGGTCGGCGCCGAGCGCGAGCGCGGATGCGATGCTCCAGCCGTCGGAGATCGCGCCCGACAGCAGGATCGTGCCGTTGAACCATTGCTTGACCTCGCGCACCAGCGCGAATGGCGACAGCGTGCCGGCGTGTCCGCCGGCGCCGGCGCAGACCAGGATCAGGCCGTCGACGCCCTGCTCGGCGGCCTTGCGCGCGTGCTTCACGTTGATGACGTCGTGGAACACCACGCCACCATAGGAGTGCGCGGCCTCGACGATTTCGGACGGCGGGCGCAGCGAGGTGATGATCACGGGCACCTTGTGCTTCACGCAGGTTTCCATGTCGCGCATCAGCCGGTCGTTGGACGCGTGGCAGATCTGGTTGACCGCGTAGGGCGCGACCTTCTTCTCCGGATGCAGCACCTGGTACTCGCCGAGCTCGTTCTCGATCTGGGTCAGCCATTCGTCGAGCTTCTCGACCGGACGGGCGTTCAGCGCCGGGAACGAGCCGACGATGCCGGCCTTGCACTGCGCGATCACGAGCTCGGGCCCCGAGACAATGAACAGCGGGGAGCCGACGACCGGCAGTTCAAGCCTGTTGGCGAGCGAAGCGGGCAGCGACATTTTCGGATCCTCCATGCGCCGCCCCGGCCGGCGGCCGGGACGGATCGCGATTTGTTATGATGGCTGGAGCGGCGGCTCTCTTGGCGCGGCAATATAAGGCTGGACGGCTGCGTCATGGCGTTCAATATTGAACATCGGATCGACCAGAAATGAACGATGTCGCAGGAAGGGGAGCGGCATGGACTGGGAGCTTTGCAAGACATTCGTCGCGGTGGCGGAGACGCGCAGCCTTGCCGGGGCGGCACGGCGGCTGCGCATCAGCCACCCCACCGTCGGTCGCAACGTCGCGGCGCTCGAGCGGCAACTCGGGACCCGCCTGTTCGCGCGTTCCAATGACGGCCTGTCGCTGACGTCGTATGGCCGCAAATTCCGCGAGCACGCCGAAGCGATGGCCGCGGCGGCGCTCCGCGCGGAGGCGGCCGCGTCGGCCACCGGCGAGCAGGCGCGCGGCGTCGTGAAGCTGTCGATCGGCGCAACGCTGGCCGCACACTGGCTGATGCCGCGCCTCGGCCCGTTCCTGCGCGATCACGCCAACATCCAGCTCGAGATCATCACCCATCCGTTCCCGGCCAGCGTGCGCCGCCGCGAGGCCGACGTGGTGCTCAGGCCGGTCGATGCGGGCGAGGAGAACCTGATCGGGCGGAAGATCGGGCGGCTCGGCACCGGCTTCTACGCTTCCCGCGACTATGCAGCAGGGCGCAACCTCCCGGAGCGGCGGGACGAGTGGCGGGGCCACCATGTGATCGGCTTTGCCGACCAGGCCTCGAACGCGCATCTGGCGCGCTGGAGCGATGTCATTACCCGGCAGGGCACGCTGGTGATGCGCTGTTCCTCGCAGGGCGACATGCTGGCCGCGGCGCGGGCCGGGCTCGGGATTTGCGCGCTGTCCTGCCTGGTCGGGGCCGACTACCCCGATCTGGTGCGAGTCGCGCCGCAAAAGCTCTCGAGCCTCTCCGATCTCTGGCTGCTCGCCCATCCCGATCTGGTCGAGCTTCCCGCGGTGCGCGCCGTCATCGGCTTCGTCACCGACTGCGCGCGCGAGGACCGCGTCAGGCTGCGTGGCTAGAGCATGTTGTCAGGCACGCGCCCGCAACAGCGTCACCGCGAGCAAGACAAAGGCAGCGCAGGTCCACAGCGACTGCCAGTTCTCCGGCCCTTCGTTGAATCCTGTGTAGATCGCCGTTGCAACGAAAATGCCGGCAAAGATCGACTCTGCCAGTGGGCGGATTCCCTTGGTGGGAGGATTGAGCAGCGTCACGGCGGCAAAGGGCACCGCCGCCATGGTCAGAGGCGCAAAGGGAAAGTCAATGAAGCGCGGGTCGAACACGAGGCCGATTGCGGTCGCCGTGCCGATCACGACGGTGATCATCAAGGCCAGTCCGTGCATGGTCACCAGCACCGATTCAGTGTGGTGGCCCTTCGGACCCAACACTTCGAAAAAACTGGGCGGTGCGCGGCCCGACATCAGGGCGTTGGCGCCCAACACCGGCGAAGCTGTGGCCGCCACCAGCAGCGAGCCCCACACAAGCCAGCCTCCCGTTCCGTAGCTTTCATAGACCAATCTTTGCTCGGCGACGCCAAACAGGATGCCAGCCGTGGTCGCCGATAGCGCGACTGCAAGCCATGACACGAATGCGGGCTTTCTCGGCTTGCGGCGCAAGGTCAGCCAAGCCGCGCCGAAGACGAGGATCGCCAGGCCCATTCCGCTGACCATTTGCAGCTTCCAGAGCGGAAAATTGCTGACCGGCCGGCCCGGCGGGTATTTCGGCATGCGCTGCTCGGAATCGAACAGCCCCCAGGAGCCGCCGACCGTGCCCTCGATCTCCCGCTTCCAGCCTTCATCATAGGCCTCGAACAGGTTGACGCGGAAATGCTCGCGCCGGGCAAGGTCGAGGACCTCCGAAACCACTCGCGCCTGATTGATGCGGGACGGCAGCGCGGACTCGCGCATGCGCCCCTCGCTGGGCCAACCGATCTCTCCGATAAAGATTTCCTTGCCCGGAAAAGCCGCCGCGATCTGCCGGCGCATCTCGTCGGCATGAGCGGCGGCATCTTCCGCCCGGATCGGAACATTCTCCCAATATGGCAGGATATGAACCGTGACGAAGTCGACGGCGTCGGAAAGTTCGCGATTGCTCAGCCAGAATTCCCAGACGTCGGCGTAGGTGACCGGGACGGAGACCTGCGCCTTGATCGAGCGGATGATGGCGGCAAGGTCGGAAGCCGACATTTCCTTGCGCAGCAAGACCTCGTTGCCGACCACGAGTGCAATGATCGTGTCCGGATATTCCTTGGCGAGGCGGATCGCGGTTGCGACCTGCGTTGCATTCTTCTTCCGATCCCGATCGAGGAAGATGCCCTGAATGACCTTCAGCCCCGCCCTCGCCGCGAGTGCGGGAATCTGATCGAGACCAAGATCGGTCGCGTAGGTGCGGATACAGTCGGAAATCTTCGCAAGTTGGGCAAGGTCCTCTGCGATCTGTTCCGGCGAGACCTGTGTCGCCGGCGAAAGTGATGTCTGATTGTTGCGGAACGGCGCGTACGAGATGCACTGGACCTTGTCGTTCGGATCGATCGGCGCGCGCGGCAGGTTGACCGGGATGCCGAGCCACCACCACACCGCGGCGATCGCGCCCAAGGATACCGAGAGAAGCGTCAGCGGGATACGGAGAGAAATCAGGTCCGTCTCCTTGCAATAAGGACGTGCTGCGCGTGCTAAATGGGCGAGGCCGGCAAATTGAAAAAGTATCTGTCCGCTGATTCTATATCACGCGATCACGCAGTTGGTGTGTTTTTCTCGACGACTACTTTGCGCCGGCGATCACGCCCTCGCGATTTCTGAGCACGCGATAATACGCCCACCACAGATGCGCTGCGGCGCCGCGCAGCGGACGCCACGGCTCCGCAAGCGGCGCCATCTGCTTCGGCGTCGGCCGCTCCTTCAAGCCGAGCCCGACCTTGACCGCTTCCTGCACGGCGAGGTCGCCCGCCGGCCAGGCATCGCCATGGCCGAGGCAGAACAGCAGATAGACATCGGCGGTCCACGGGCCGATCCCGGGCAGCGCGGTCAGCGTGTTGTGCGCCGCATCGGCCTCCTCATTGGCAAGGACGTCGAGGTTCAGCCGCTCCTCGGCGAGCTCGCGTGCGATGTGCTTCAGCGTCTTGATCTTGGCCGCGGACAGCCCGAGCCGGCCGAGCCGGTCGGCCCGCGCCTTGCGGATCGCGTCATGGTGGAACGGGTCGAACGCCGTGCTGACGCGCCCCCAGATCGCCGCCGCACTCGCGGTCGAGAGCTGCTGGCCGCAGATGATCGCGGCAAGCCCGGCAAATCCGGGCTCGCGCTGCCGGATCGCCGGCATGCCGGTCAGTTCCAGGATCGGGCGCAGGCGGCGGTCCTGGTCGACCAGTTTGTGGATCGCGTCGTCGAGGTCGGCCTGGGTTTCGAGATGAATCAGCATTTGCGGGGTCTGCATCGGCTTGTCAGGCGCGGGCTTGACCCGCGCATCGATCTCCTATCGTAACAGAGTCTTGTCCATGCGCATGAACCAGAGTCGCCGGGGCAAGCCCGGCAATGACGCGTGATCGATGACCATGCCACCCGTTTTCCGCTTCGCGCCGAGTCCGAACGGCTACCTGCATCTCGGCCACGCCTATTCGGCGCTGCTCAACCACGACCTCGCGCGGCAGTCGGGCGGACGCCTGCTGCTGCGGATCGAGGACATCGACGCGACGCGCTGCCGGCCGGAATTCGAGCAGGCGATTTACGAGGATCTGGCCTGGCTCGGCATCGCCTGGGAGACCCCGGTGCGGCGGCAGTCGGAGCATTTTGCCGCCTACGGCGCGGCGATCGACCGCCTGTCGGCCCAGCGGCTGGTCTACCCGAGCTTCGAAAGCCGGACCGAGATCGCGCGGCTGGTCGCGGAGCGCGAGGCCGGGGGCGCGTGGCCGCGCGATCCGGACGGTGCGCCGCTTTATCCGGGGCTGGCCAAATCGCTGTCGGCCGAGGCGCGCGACCGGCTGATCGGGCAGGGCGTGCCGTTCGCGTTGCGGCTCGATATGGCGTCAGCCCGCGCGCGCGCCGGCGAGCTGCGCTGGCAGGACGCGGGTGAGGGGCCGGCTGGCGAGAGCGGAGACGTTGTGGCCCGGCCTGAGGCCTGGGGCGACGTGATCCTGGCGCGCAAGGAGACTCCGACCAGCTACCATCTCTCGGTCGTGATCGATGACGCCCTGCAGGGCGTTACCGACGTGGTCAGGGGCGTTGACCTGTTCTGGTCGACCAGCGTGCATCGGCTGTTGCAGGAACTGCTCGGGCTGCCCGTGCCAAACTACCGGCACCACCGGCTGATCCGAGATGCGGCCGGCCAAAAGCTGTCGAAATCGACCCAGGCGACCGGACTGCGCGAATTACGGGCGGCTGGGGCGAGCCCGGCCGATATCCGCCGCCTGGTCGGTTTGCCCTGGGATTTTGGCCAGGTTTGATCGCAAAGGAGTGCGGTTACCATCATGGCGCTTTGCGCGGACGCGCCGCAAACGCTGCCGTGACTCCGGCACGCTTGGCATGCCATGTTGTTGACCGGGGCGGGGATCACGGAGACCATGGCGTCAAAATCGCGCGCACGGCGCAGCAAGCGGCCATCCAAAAGGACGCCGCCGAAGACGCGCGCCGCCAAAACGCGTGCTACCAAGACACGAACTGCCAAGACACGAACTGCCAAGACAGGTGCCGCCAAGACGCGAACGGCCAAGGCCAGCGCCACCAAGGTGGCGGCCAGGCCGCGCCGCGAGCGGCCCTTGCCAAAGCCGGCCCCGAAGGCCGGTCCCGGCATGGTCGATACCGCACTTGCTGCCTTTGCCCATGAGGTGCGGACGCCGCTGACCGGAATCCTTGCGATCAGCAATCTGCTCGCGACATCCGATCTCGGCGAGCGCGAGCGGCGCTGGGTCGATACCATCAAGGCCGGCGCCGAGCATCTGGCGAGCCTTGCGACCCTGTTCGTCGACGCCGCCCGGAGCGAGGGGCCGGGACTCGAGATCCGGCAGGATTTCTTCGACCTGCGCACGCTGGCGCGCCACGCCGCGGATTCGCTGGCCGGCCGCGCGGCAGCCAAGGGGCTGCAGGCTTCCGTCGAGGTCTCCGACCAGCTGCCTGCCTTCGCGGTCGGCGATCCCGTCCGCCTGCGCGCGGCGCTGGAAAATCTGATCGACAACGCGGTGAAGTTCACCGAGCAGGGCAGCATCGAGCTGCGTATCGCGCCGGTGGGCGCGGCCAAGGGAAGGTCGGGCGACAAGATCGGCGTTGCGTTCGCGCTCTCCGACAGTGGCATCGGCCTGACGCTATCGGAGGTCAAGCGCCTGTTCCGGCCGTTCTCGCAGGCCAACGTCTCGATCGCCGCGCGGTTCGGCGGCGCCGGGCTCGGCCTGTCCTCCGTCAGGCAGCTCGCGCGCGCCATGGGCGGCGACATCGTCGCGGACCGGCGCGCCGGCGGGGGCACCACCTTCACGCTCAAGGTGGAGCTGGCGCCCGCCGAAGGGCCGGACGGCAGCGCCTCCGGCGAGAGCGCGGCGGCGCTGCTGTCGCAAGGGCTGCGGCTGCTCAGTGTCGAGGACAATCCGTTCGGCCGCGTCGTGCTCAACACGATCCTGACCGAGCTCGGTCACCACGCCGAATTCGTCGGTCAGGGCGAGGCCGCGCCCGACCGGCTCGTGCAGGGCGCGTTCGATGCCGTGCTGATGGACATGGTGCTGCCCGGCATCGGCGGCATCGAGGCGATCAAGCGCATCCGCGCGCTGCCGCCGCCGCACGGCCGTATCGTGATTGTCGGGATTTCCGGCCGGGCCGAGGACGAAGCCGCGGCGCGCGCTGCCGGCGCCGACGGCTTCCTCGTCAAGCCTGTGTCTCCGCGGGCGCTCGCGACTGCGCTGCATGAAGCGACACGCCGTGCGGCAGCCGCGATTTGATGATCGCCGCGTTCAACTCGCCGCCGAACACGAAGATCGCGGCGATGAAATACAGGAACACCAGTGCGATCACCACCGAGGCCAGCCCCGCATACATCGTGACGTAATTGTTGGCGAAGCGTGCCAGGTACATGCCGAAGCCGATGCCCGAGAGCAGCGAAGCCACCACGGTGAAGATGATGCCGGGCAGGATCTGCGTGAAGCTGCGACGGCCCGCCGGCAGCCAGGCATGCAGGATGAAGAGCGCGACGACCAGCGCCAGGATCGTGACGCCGTAACGGGCGGTGTTGAGCAGGCTCTCGTTCGATTCGACGAAGAACGGCATATAGCGCCGCGCCGCCTCGATGATCAGCGGTCCGAGCACGATCAGGAAAGCCATCGCGAGCGACGTGAATGCCGCGACCAGCGTGTAGCCGATCGATTCCAGCCGCAGCCAGTACCAGCGCCGCGGCTCGATCACGGCATAGGCGCGGTTCAGCGCCACCCGCAACGCCTCAACGCCGTTGGAGGCGAAGTAGACCGCAAGCACCGCGCCGATGGTCAGGATGTCGCCGCGGGTGTTGGTCAGCACGTCGTGGATCTGGCCGGACAGCGCTTCGGCGACCTGCTGCGGCCAGACCTGCAGCATCAGCCCGACCGCCTGGTCGGCGAGCTGCTTGGAGCCGAAGAAGCCGGCCACCGAGGTCAGCACGATCAGGAACGGAAACAGCGCCATCAGCGTCGACAGCGCGATGTGGCTCGCGATCGCCCAGCCGTCGTCGGCGAGGAACGTGTAAAAGGCATCCATCACGACGTGGGTGACGTAACGAAGCTGCTTCACATTCCACCCGGCATTGTCGAAAACCGCTCGGCCCGAGAACCGACCCAGCATCTGATATTACGCGCTGAAAAGCCAGTTGGTTGCATGGCCGGGCTGTGTGGAAGTCCGCGTCCTGCGGTGTTATGTACCGCAAATGACATCTCTCCTCAGCACGATCATTCTTCCCATCGCCGTCGGCGCCGTCGCGCTGGTGCTCCTGCTCGGCCTCATCAACATGATGAAGGGCGGCTCGCCGAACACGTCGCAGAAGCTGATGCGGCTGCGCGTGCTGCTGCAGTTCGTCGCCATCGTCATCGCAATGCTCGCGGTCTGGGCGATGGGGCGTTAGGTGAGGTAGATTTGTCGGGCTATTCTCCACCTCTCCCGATCGGAGGGGGGACTCGAACATCGAACACCGGAGCCTGCCATGGTCGTTCTCAATCGGATCTACACGCGCACCGGCGATGACGGCACCACCGCGCTCGGCTCCGGTGAGCGGCGGCCGAAATACGATCTGCGCATTGCCGCCTATGGCACGGTCGACGAGACCAATGCCGCGATCGGCGTGGTGCGGCTGCATCTCACCGGCAGCCCCGCGGTCGATGCGATGCTCGGCCGGATCCAGAACGATCTGTTCGATCTCGGCGCCGACCTCGCGGTGCCAGAGCGCGAGGGCAAGGCCGAACGTCTGCGGATGCTGGCAAGCCAGGTCGAGCGGCTCGAGCGCGATATCGACAGCCTGAACGACCAGCTCGCGCCGCTGACCTCGTTCGTGCTGCCCGGCGGCACGCCTGCCTCTGCCTATCTGCATCTCGCCCGGACGATATGTCGCCGCGCGGAACGGATGATGGTGGAACTCGCCGCCCAACCCGATGAGCCGGTCAATCAGGCTGGCATCCAGTATATGAACCGCCTGTCGGATTTCCTGTTCGTTGCCAGCCGCTTCCAGAATAATAAGGGAGCGGGGGACGTGTTGTGGGTGCCGGGCCAGAACCGCTAAACTGGTTCAAAACCGGGGGACGGTTTTTTGGCTTTGGCGCGTTGACCGGGAGAAACGGGACCTTTAGGTTCCGCGCCAGCCAACCGAAACCCATAAAATCAAAGCGAAAGAGGATCGATGAAGGTTCTTGTGCCGGTAAAGCGGGTCGTCGACTACAACGTCAAGGTCCGCGTCAAGAGTGACGGGACGGGCGTGGAGCTCGCCAACGTCAAGATGTCGATGAACCCGTTCGACGAAATCGCCGTCGAGGAAGCGCTGCGGCTGAAGGAAGCCGGCAAGGCGACCGAAGTGGTGGTGGTGTCGATCGGACCCGCGCAGGCCTCCGAGACCATTCGCACCGGACTTGCGATGGGCGCCGACCGCGGCATCCTGGTCAAGGCTGAAGGCAATGTCGAACCGCTCGCGGTTGCCAAGATCCTGAAAGCGGTGGTCGAGGCGGAGCAGCCCGGCCTCGTCATTCTCGGCAAGCAGGCGATCGACGACGACTCGAACCAGACCGGCCAGATGCTGGCGGCGCTGCTCGGCTGGTCGCAGGCGACCTTCGCCTCCAAGCTCGAGGTCGAAGGATCCGACTTCAAGGTCACCCGCGAAGTCGACGGCGGCCTGCAGACCATCAAGCTCAAGGGCCCGGCGATCGTCACCACCGACCTGCGCCTCAACGAGCCGCGCTATGCGTCGCTGCCCAATATCATGAAGGCGAAGAAGAAGCCGATCGACGACAAGAGCGTCGCTGACTACGGCGTCGATGTGACGCCGCGTCTGGAAGTGCTGAAGACCGCGGAACCGGCAGGCCGCAAGGCGGGCGTCAAGGTCAAGGACGTCGCCGAACTCGTGAACAAGCTCAAGACCGAAGCCGGGGTTCTCTGATGACGACGCTGTTGATTGCTGAACACGACCACGAGACGCTGAAGGACGCGACCAACAAGGCGCTGACCGCGGCGAGCCAGCTCGGCGGCGATGTCCATGTGCTGGTTGCCGGTGGCGGCCAGGGCACCAAGGCGGCGGCGGAAGCAGCCGCCAAACTTGCCGGCGTCACCAAGGTGCTGGTGGCCGAAGGCCCCGCCTATGAGCACGACCTTGCCGAGCCGCTGGCCGCGCTGATCGTCGCGCTGGCTCCCGGCTATGACGCGTTCGTCGCGCCCGCGACCTCGCGCTTCAAGAACGTGATGCCGCGCGTTGCAGCCCTGCTCGACGTCATGCAGGTCTCCGAGATCATCAAGGTCGTCGCGCCCGACACCTATGAGCGGCCGATCTATGCCGGCAACGCGATCCAGACCGTGAAGTCGAAGGACGCCAAGAAGGTGATCACCGTGCGCACCTCGACCTTCGCCGCCGCCGGCGAAGGCGGCAGCGCGGCGATCGAGAACGCCGCATCGGCCGCCGATCCCGGCCTGTCGACGTTCGTCGGCGAGGAAGTCGCCAAGAGCGACCGTCCGGAGCTGACCTCGGCCAAGATCATCGTCTCGGGCGGCCGCGCCATGCAGAGCCGCGAGAACTTCGCCAAGTACATCGAGCCGCTCGCCGACAAGCTCGGTGCCGGCGTCGGCGCCTCGCGCGCCGCGGTCGATGCCGGCTATGCGCCGAACGACTGGCAGGTCGGCCAGACCGGCAAGGTGGTGGCTCCGGAACTTTATGTCGCGGTCGGCATCTCCGGCGCGATCCAGCATCTGGCTGGCATGAAGGACTCCAAGGTGATCGTCGCCATCAACAAGGATGAGGACGCGCCGATCTTCCAGGTCGCCGATTACGGCCTGGTCGCCGACCTCTACCAGGCGGTTCCGGAGCTCACCGAAGCGCTCGGCAAGCTCGGAAAGTAAGCGACAAGACACCGGCCGGATGGGTAAGCTCCGGCCGGTGTTATTATTTTCGAGGCAATGATCCGGAAACGTTTTTCCGAAAGGATCATGCTCGACAGGGGAAATGGGATCCGGGTGCGATTACCTGTAATCACATCATGGTCCCGGGAAACGTTTTCCGGCGGATTGGGCAACCCGGAAGGCTTCGCTTCGGGTATCGTTGGAATTGGGCAGGCGCGATGTGCGCGCCGTTCCGGTGGATGACAAGATGACGGTGGCAATCAAAAAGGTCGGCGTGATCGGTTCGGGTCAGATGGGCAATGGCATTGCCCATGTGGCGGCGCTGGCCGGCTTCGACGTGGTGCTCAACGACGTGTCCGGCGACCGGCTGAAGTCGGCGCTGGCGACCATCAACGGCAATCTGACCCGGCAGGTCTCCAAGAAGGCGATCAGCGAGAGCGAGCGCAAGCAGGCGCTCGACCGCATCGCCTCCGCCGAGTCGCTCGACGCGCTCGCCGATTGCGATCTCGTGATCGAGACCGCGATCGAGAAGGAAGAGACCAAGCGCAAGATCTTCCATGAGGTCTGCGCGGTGCTGAAGCCCGAGGCGATCGTCGCGACCAACTCGTCGTCGATCTCGATCACAAGGCTTGCTGCCTCGACCGACCGCCCGGAGAAATTCATCGGCATTCATTTCATGAATCCGGTGCCGGCGATGGAACTGGTCGAGCTGATCCGCGGCATCGCCACCGACGACATGACCTTCGACACCGCCAAGGCGTTCGTCGCCAAGCTCGGCAAGCAGGTCGCCGTGTCGGAGGATTTCCCCGCCTTCATCGTCAACCGCATCCTGTTGCCGATGATCAATGAGGCGATCTACACGCTGTATGAGGGCGTCGGCAACGTCGAGGCGATCGATGCCGCGATGAAGCTCGGCGCGCACCATCCGATGGGCCCGCTCGAGCTCGCCGATTTCATCGGCCTCGACACCTGCCTGTCGATCATGCAGGTGCTGCACGAGGGGCTGGCCGACTCCAAGTACCGGCCGTGCCCGCTGCTGGTGAAGTATGTCGAGGCCGGTTGGCTCGGACGCAAGAGCCAGCGCGGCTTCTACGACTATCGCGGCGACAAGCCGATCCCGACGCGGTAATCCATCGCGCCTTCAGGTCAGCGCCCGCAGCAGCGCAAGCGCCGCGGGCACCAGACCGATAATCATCGTCACACCCGTTCCAAGTCCGAACAGATGCGCCGCCAGTGCGAGGCGCTGGCTCTGTGCGTGAGGCGTCATTGCAGCGCCGCGCAGGCGCGCTTCAGCCGCCTTGCGGCCTCCTCGATGGTCGATGACGGGTTGGCGAAGCTGAGGCGGATATAGGGCGACAGCCCGAGATCCTCGCCGGGAAACACCGCGACATCGGCGGCCTCGAGCAGATAGGCCGAGAAATCGCGGTCGGTCCGGATCACCCTGCCATCCGGCGCGCGCTTGCCGATCACGCCGGCGCAGGCGACCAGCAGATGGAACGTGCCTTCCGGCGGCGTGCAGGATAGCCCGGCGCATTCGTTCAGCAGGTCGGCAAAGTGGTCGCGCTTGGCGCGCAGGATGGCGGCGCGCTCAAGCAGCACATCCTGCGCGCCGTCGAGCGCGGCAACCGCGGCGGCCTGGCTGATCGACGACGCGCCGGACGTGGTCTGCGACTGGATGGTGATCATCTCGCGGATCAGCGTCGATGGTCCGGCGGCATAGCCGATGCGCCATCCCATCATCGCGTAGCTCTTGGCGAGGCCGCTGACGGTCAGCGTCCGCGGCTTGAGGCGCGGCTCGATTTCCGCAAGCGTCGGCGCGGGCGCGCCGTTGAACACGATGTGCTCATAGAGCCCGTCGGCCAGCACCCAGATGTCCGGATGCCGCAGCAGGACCGCGGCGATCTCGGACAGATCCTCACGCGAATACAGCGCGCCGGACGGGTTGACCGGATTGTTGACGATGATCCAGCGGGTTCGCGCTGAAATCGCCGCCTGCAAATCCTCTGCGCGCAGCTTGAAGCCGTTGTTCTGTGCGCACGGCACCACCACCGGCGCCGCGCCGGCAAGCCGCACCTGATCGAGATAGGATGCCCAATAGGGCGCGGGGATGATCACCTCGTCGTCAGGCGCCAGCGTCGCCAGCAGCGCGTTGAACAGTGCCTGGGTCGAGCCGTTGGTGATGACGATCTCGTCCAGCCCGTAGTCGAGATGATGGTCGCGCAGCAGCGCGGCCCGCACCGCCCGCTTCAGCTCCGGCGTGCCGTCGACATCGGTGTAGCGGGTCTCGCCGCGCAATGCCGCTTGATGCGCCGCCGCGATTACGTGATCCGGCGTCGGGAAGTCCAGATTGCCCGACGACAGCTCGATGATGTCGCGCCCGGCCGCGCGCAGTTCGCGGGCACGGCGCCGCAGCACCGACGCGGGCGATGCCTTGATGCCCCTCATCCGCGGCGAGAGGGATGGCAAGACGGATGGCAAGAAGGATGGGATGGCTGAAGCGGGCGCCATGGCGGTTCTCCTGTCGGGTTGGACCCAACCTAGGAGCTTCTTGATCATTGAAAAATCATATGAAATAATATTTCAATGATTGTGATTTTAAATGTATGACCATGAAAGCACTCGATATCGAGGCAGTGCAGGCCTTTGTGCTGGTCGCCGATCTCAGCAGCTTCACGCGCGCGGCGCAGGCGATGGAGACCACGCAATCCGCGGTCAGCCTGAAGATCAGGCGTCTGGAAGACGGCCTCGGCCGGCGGCTGCTGGAGCGAACGCCGCGGCTGGTTCGTCTGTCAGCTGAAGGTGCGGCCTTCCTCGGCGCCGCGCGCAATCTGGTGGCCGCGCATCAATCGGCGATCGGCTCGTTTGCCGTCGAGCATCGGCGGCTGGTCGTCGGCATCAGCCACCACATCGTCGGATCGGAGCTCGCCTCGCTGCTGAAGCGGATGAACACCACCGATCCCGGGCTGGTGATTCAGCTGCACGTCGATACGTCGCGTTCGGTGCTCAGCGCATTCGACGACGGCAAGCTCGATGCTGCGATCGTGCTTCGCCACGATGCCAAGCGTCGCGATGGCGACGTGCTGTTCGAGGAATCGTTCGGCTGGATGGCCGCGCCTGATTTTCACCATCGGCCGGCCGAGCCGTTGCGCCTCGCCACGCAAGCCGAGCCGTGCAGCGTGCGGGCCATGGCGGTCGAGGTTCTCGACGCCGCCGGCATCGCCTGGACCGAGGCATTCGTCGGCGGCGGGCTGTCGACGATCGGAGCCGCGCTCTCCGCAGGCCTTGCGGTCGCTGCGCTGGCGCGGCGCGTGGCGCCGGCCGATACCGTCGACCTCGGGCCGCGGCTTGGGCTGCCGCCGCTGCCGTCCCGCGACGTCGTGCTGCACTCAAGGCTGTCTGACGCGCGGACACGGCAGGCGCTGCGCACCCTCGGCGCGGCCTTCGCGGCGAACGCGGCCTAAGACGCGGATCATCGAGCGAGCGGGACCTTCGAGGCCAATGCGTCAGCCTGACGCGGCCATCGATTACCCAAGCATTAACTTTCGCGCGTTACCTCAAACCCCAGTTTTGGGAGTGCCCCGTATGGACATGATGAGCATGGTCACCAGCATCCTGTCGATGCAGCAGGGCAATTTGCAGGGTGAGATCGCGACCCGCGTGACCAAGCAGAACCTCGACGCCGAGAAGTTCGCGGTTCAGACCCTGCTCGGCACGCCTTCCACCGCGAATTTGTCGCCCGGCATCGGCGACAACCTCAACGCCGTCGCCTGATCCCACACTCCAAGCGCGCTTGTCCTCATCCTGAGGAGCCGCGCAGCGGCGTCTCGAAGGATTGAGGCCACCGACGGGCCGGCATGGTTCGAGACGGCGCTCCGCGCCTCCTCACCATGAGGGTCTGAGATCTCTAGAACCCGGCTGCGGCCGGCTGTAGCGCGGCCTTCACCAGCTTGATCGCGTCGTCGCTCGCCCATTCGGCGGGACCGGCGATATTGGCGATCTCGCAGCCGTTGCCGTCGACCAGCACCGATGTCGGCATGCCCAGCGCCTTGCCTATGTTCTTAAGATCCTGAAAAACCTTGGCTTTCTGATCCGAAAAATAGCCGAGACTGGTCAGATTGGCCTCTTTCAGGAAGTTTTTCGGCTTGTCCGGGTCGCGGGTGTCGATGTTGATCGCGACCACCTCGAAATCCTTGCCGCCGAGCTTGGTCTGCAGGCTGTCGAGCGCCGGCATTTCCTTGCGGCAGGGCACGCACCAGGTCGCCCACAAATTGACCAGCACGGTCTTGCCGCGCCAGTCCGAGAGCTTCTTCGGCTGGCCGTTGGCGTCCTCGAAGGTCAGGTCGGGCAGCCTCAGGGGGGTGGTTGCCATGGTCAGCGCTGCGACTTCGCCATGGGCGAGCGGAGCGATCTTCTTCGCCAGAGCCACCGCGCTGTTGCAGGCGATATCGCCGCCCGCGGGATGCTTGAGGCTGGAGACCCCGACATAGCCGATCACGGCCCCGGCCAGCACGGCGCCGATCACCAGCGGGATACGCCACTTAGCGGTCGGCCTGGCGGTCGGGTTGGGTGGGGTCGTCTCGGGCATATCGTTTGTCATCCTGGGTCAGATGTGGCTAAGCAGTGCCGGGAATACGACCGGAACTGCGGTGCTGTTTCGCCGCCTCCGGCCATGAAACCGCAAGGCTGAAATACGAATTCGCGAGCGAGATGTCATGAGCAACAAGATGTGGGGCGGCCGGTTCTCGGAACGTCCCGACGCGATCATGGAGGAAATCAACGTCTCCATCGACGTCGACCGTCACCTTTATGCCCAGGACATTGCCGCGTCCAAGGCCCACGCCGCGATGCTCGCCGCGCAAGGCATTATCACGTCAGCTGATGCGAAAAATATCGGCAAAGGTCTAGACACGATTTTGTCAGAGATCGGCAAGGGCGATTTCGATTTCAAGCGCGCGCTCGAGGACATTCATATGAATGTCGAGTCGCGGTTGTCCGAATTGATCGGGCCCGCGGCGGGCCGGCTGCACACCGCGCGCTCGCGCAACGACCAGGTCGCGACCGATTTCCGGCTCTATGTCCGCGACACCATCGATGAGACCAATGCGGCGCTGGCCGCGTTCCAGCAGGCGCTGGTCGCCCGCGCGCTGGAGCATGCCGGCACGGTGATGCCGGGCTTCACCCATCTGCAGACCGCGCAGCCCGTGACCTTCGGCCATCATCTCCTGGCGTATGTCGAGATGGCCGGCCGCGACCGTGGCCGCTTCGCCGACGCACGCAAGCGGCTGAACGAATCGCCGCTCGGAGCGGCCGCGCTCGCCGGCACCTCGTTTCCGATCGACCGCGCCGCGACCGCCAAGGCGCTCGGCTTCGACCGTCCGATGGCCAATTCGCTCGACGCGGTGTCCGACCGCGATTTCGTGCTGGAGACGCTGTCGGCGGCGGCGATCTGCGCGGTGCACATGTCGCGCTTTGCCGAGGAGATCGTGATCTGGACCTCGCCCTTGGTCGGCCTCGTCAAGCTCAGCGACAAGTTCACCACCGGCTCGTCGATCATGCCGCAGAAGCGCAATCCGGACGCTGCCGAGCTGGTCCGTGCCAAGACCGGCCGCGTGATCGGCGCGCTCACTGCGCTTCTGATCGTGATGAAGGGCCTGCCGCTCGCCTATCAAAAGGACATGCAGGAGGACAAGCAGGGCGCGATGGAGGCCTTCGAGGCGCTGTCGCTGGCGATCCGCGCCATGACCGGCATGGTCGAGGACCTGGTGCCGGACGAGGCGAAGATGAAGGCCGCCGCCGGCGAGGGCTATGCCACCGCGACCGACCTCGCCGACTGGCTGGTGCGCACCCTGAAAATGCCGTTCCGCGACGCCCACCACGTTACCGGGCGCATCGTCGGCCTGGCCTCGAAGCAGGGCGTGGCGCTGCACGAGCTGCCGCTCAAGGCCATGCAGGAGGTCGAGCCGAAGATCACGGCCGACGCGCTGAAAGTGCTCAGCGTCGAATCCTCGGTCAAGAGCCGGACCTCGTTCGGCGGCACGGCGCCGAAGAATGTGATGGCGCAGGCCAAGGCCTGGGCCAAGCGGCTGGAAAAAGAGCGAAAATTGGGCTGAACCGGAAAATTTGGCCGTGATTTCATGGCGCTCCGCCTCTCGCCAGAGCACGCCAATGTTTGTATGGTGCCGCCCGAATTGGGGAATTCGTCGTGATTAGCAAGAACCGCCTGACCCCCTCGGGATGGGCCATCATTGTGCTGGGCGTATCAGCGCTGGCGCTCGGCGGCTGCGGCCGCAAAGGACCGCTCGACCTGCCGCCGACCGCGAACGTCGCGCCGGGCGCGGCACCGAGCGACACCGAAAGCGAGCGGGCCGCACAGCCCAGCGTGTTCAATCCGACCTATGGCTCGGATGCCGCGCCGGCCGCGCCGCGAGGCAATAAACGGCCCTTCATCCTCGATCCGCTGCTCGGCAATTAGTATCTAAAAGCTTGTCATGAACCATTTCGACTATCGCAACGGCGTGCTGCATGCCGAGGCGGTCAATCTCGTTGAGCTGGCGGAGGCCGTCGGCACGCCGTTCTATTGCTATTCGACCGCGACGCTGGAGCGCCACTACCGCGTCTTCACCGAAGCCTTCGCCGGCGAGAAGGCGCTGGTCTGCTACGCCATGAAGGCGAACTCCAACCAGTCGGTGCTGCGCACCCTGGCCAAGCTCGGCGCCGGCGCCGACGTGGTGTCCGGCGGCGAATTGAAGCGGGCGCTGGCGGCCGGGATTCCGCCCTCGAAGATCGTGTTCTCCGGCGTCGGCAAGACCGAGGGCGAGTTGCGCGCCGCGCTTGCCACCGACATCCTTTGCATCAATATCGAGTCCGAGCCGGAGCTCGAGATGCTGTCGCGTCTCGCGGTCGAGATGAAGAAGACGGCCCGCATCTCGGTGCGGGTCAATCCCGATGTCGATGCCGGCACCCATGCCAAGATTTCGACCGGCAAGTCCGAGAACAAGTTCGGCATTCCGATCGCCCGCGCCCGCGAGGTCTATGCCCGCGCGGCAAAGCTGCCGGGCATCAAGGTCACCGGCACCGATGTGCATATCGGCAGCCAGATCACCGATCTCGGGCCGCTGGAGGTCGCTTTCCGGCTGCTCGCCGAATTCGTGCAGACGCTGCGCGCCGACGGCCACGACATCTCGCATATCGATTTCGGCGGCGGCCTCGGCATTCCCTACTACATGGATCGCGCCGCGCCGCCGGCGCCCGACGCCTATGCCGCAATGGTCAAGCGCGTCACGCACAATCTCGGCTGCACGCTGATGTTTGAGCCGGGCCGCATGATCGTCGGCAATGCCGGCATCCTCGTCACCCGCGTGATCTATGTGAAGCCGGGCGATGCCAAGAACTTCGTCATCATCGATGCCGCGATGAACGACCTGATCCGGCCGACACTGTATGAGGCGCATCACGACATTCTGCCGGTGCGCCAGCCTGCACCCGGCACCCCGACCATGATCGCCGACGTGGTCGGCCCGGTCTGCGAGACCGGCGATTACCTCGCGCTCGACCGCGCGCTGCCGCAGCCGAAGGCCGGCGATCTGCTGGCGATCATGACCGCCGGCGCCTACGGCGCGGTGCAGTCCGGCACCTACAACACGCGGCCTCTGGTGCCCGAAGTGCTGGTCAAGGACGACCAGTACGCCGTAGTCCGCCCGCGCATCGACGTCGACGCCCTGATCGCGATGGACAAGCCCGCGCCGTGGCTGTGATCTTGTAGGATGGGTAGAGCGCAGCGAAACCCATCATCTGCTGCGCGGACGCAATTGATGGGTTTCGCTTCGCTCTACCCATCCTACGCAGTCGTTACTTCGCAGCGTGCGCGCCGCCCTTACCACCACCGACGATCACGCCCGCGGCCTTCTCGATCGGCTTGATTGCCGCGGTGAAGTCCGAATCCGGTCCCTCGTCGCGGATGATGACTTCCCAGAGCCGGCCGACCGCTTCGGCGACTTCCATCGACAGCCCGAGCGAACGCATTTCCTCGACCGCAAGCCGCACGTCCTTCACCATCAAGCCGGTGGCGAAGCCGAAGTCGAAGCTGCGCGGCAACACCGAGCGCGGAAACTTGTCGCGGCTCGCGGTGTTCAGCCCGGACCCGGCATTGATGACGTCGATCATCACGGCCGGATCGAGCCCGGACTTCACGCCCATCACAACCGCCTCCGAGGTCGCGACCATCGCGGTCGCCGACAGGAAGTTGTTGGCGAGCTTCATGGTCTGGCCGGAGCCCGGCTTGGTGCCGATGAAGAACACCTTGCCGATGACGTCGAGCGCGCCCTTCACCAGTTCGAAGTCGGCCCGCGGGCCCGACACCATCACCGCCAGCGTGCCCTTCTCGGCGCCGGAGACGCCGCCGGAGACCGGGCTGTCGATCTGCACGATGTTCTTCTTGGCCAGCAGATCGTGGATCTTCACCGCCATCTGCGAGCCGACGGTGGAGAGGTCGATGAAGCGTTTGACGCGCTTGCCCTCGATCACGCCGCCCGCGCCGGTCGCGACCTCGAGCGAAGCCTGCAGCGAAGGCAGGCTCGCCATCACGGTCTCGACGCGGTCGGCGATGTCCTTGGGCGAGCTTGCGGCCGTCGCGCCGAGCGCAACCAGCCGGTCGAGCGCGTCCTTCCTGGTGTCGAACACGGTGAGCTTGTGGCCGGCCTCGATCAGCCGGCGCGCCATCGGGAAGCCCATCTTCCCAAGGCCGATGAATCCGATTTCCATGAGTCGTTTCCTCTACGTCGTTATGTGGCGAGCCGTGCACCCCGTACTCGATGTCGTCCCTGCGAAAGCAGGGACCCATAACCCCAGGACTAAGTTGTTTGGTTCCGCTGGGGCCACAGCCGTCGTAGCGACAGCGAGCTGTGGTTATGGGTCCCTGCTCGCGCTGCGCTTGGCCGGGACGACAACGAGTGGAGTTCGCTCACGCCTTGTCGAGTTCGGCGAACACCTCGCGCGCGATGCGGAAGCTGTCGACGCCGGCCGGGATCCCGGCATAGATCGAGACCTGCATGAAGATCTCGCGGATTTCGTCGCGGGACACGCCGTTGGTCAGCGCGCCCTTGATGTGGGCCTTCAATTCGTGCGGCCGGTTCAGGATCGAAATCATGGCGAGGTTGAGCATGCTGCGGGTCTTGCGCGGCAATTCCTCACGGCCCCAGACCGCGCCCCAGCAATATTCGGTGACGAGTTCCTGGAATGGCTTGTTGAAGCTGTCCGAATTCTTCAGCGCATTGTTGACATAGGCTTCGCCCAGCACCGCCTTGCGGATTTCGAGCCCCTTGTCGTGCGTTTTTTGGTCCATATCGCGTTCCTCATGCGTTAATGCGATGGTTCGGCCGCGACGTTACGGGGTCGAACCGCCGCAGTCACGCCTTCGTGTTATGCGTATTTCCCGGTGTGGGTTACGCCTTGGAACGGGTGCCTCAAAGCCGCCGCCGTGCTAGGCTGACCTGCCGGCTACCCCGGAGATTTTATTGAGCGGAGCCAACATCGATCCCTCTGACCCGTCACGCGCCGTCCGCGACAGCGATGCGGTCGCGCGGCTGAAACTGACAGAGGCTCTGCAGCGGGCAAGGTTCGCGATTGCGTGGGAACGGGCCTGGCCGCATCTGGCGCGGTTCCTGACGGTCGCAGGATTGTTCCTGGTCGCGTCCTGGGCCGGCCTGTGGCTGGTGCTGCCGTTTGTCGCACGCGTGGCTGGCGCCGGCCTGTTCGCGATTGCCGCGCTCGCGGCGCTGTCGCCGCTGGTGCGCTTCCGCTGGCCGAGCCGCGAGGAGGGCCTGAGCCGGCTCGACCGCGGCGCCGGCGTCCGCCATCGCCCGGCGACCACGCTCTCCGACACGCTCACCAACAAGGACCCGTTTGCGCTGGCGCTGTGGCAAGCGCAGCGCGAGCGCACGCTGGCCTCGATCAAGCGCATCCGCGCCGGGCTGCCGCGGCCGCGCGTCTCGCTGCACGACCCCTGGGCGCTGCGCGCGCTGGTCATCGTGATGCTGGTCGCGAGCTATGTCGCCGCCGGCGACGAGCGCGGCCTGCGGGTCGCCTCCGCATTCGACTGGAACGGCATCATGGCGCCGGCCAATGTCCGGGTCGATGCCTGGGTGACGCCGCCCAACTACACCGGCAAGCCGCCGATCATCCTGTCGAACGCCAACAAGGACGCCAACGCGGCCGACACCACCCCGCTCGCGGTTCCGGCCGGCAGCACGCTCCTGGTGCGCTCCAGCGGCGGCAGCATCGACGTTGTCGTCGGTGGCGGCGTCACCGAGGTCGCGCCGGATGGGCAGGCGCCCAAGGGCACCAACGAGCGGCATTTCAAGATCACCGGCGACGGCACCGCGCATGTCCGTGCGCCGGCCGGCCAGCCGCAGTGGAAATTCACCGCGACACCGGACCGTCCGCCGTCGATTGCGCTCGCCAAGGATCCTGAGCGGCAGGCGCGCGGCGCGCTGCAGATGTCCTACCGGCTCGAGGACGATTACGGCGTCAGCGAAGCGCGCGCGCAGTTCGCGGCGCGGCCGACCGATACGCCGAAGGAGGCCGACGGCAAGAAGGATGCCGACGGCAAGGCGGCGCAGCCGCGGCCGCTGTTCGAGCCGCCGCAATTCGCGCTGGTGCTGCCGAACGCGCGCACCCGCAACGGCGTCGGCCAGACCGTGAAGGACCTCAGTGAAGACCCCTATGCCGGCGCCGACATGACCTTGACGCTGACGGCCAAGGACGAGGCCGGCAATGAAGGCAAGAGCGAGCCGTTCAACATGCGGCTGCCGGAGCGTCTGTTCACCAAGCCGCTGGCGCGCGCGCTGATCGAGCAGCGCCGTATCCTGGCGCTCGACGCCAACCAGAACGGCCAGGTGTTCGCCGCGCTCGAGGCGCTGATGATCGCGCCGGAAATGTTCATGCCGGAGACCGGCCATTACCTTGGTCTGCACACCGTGAGCCGGCAGCTCGAGGCGGCGCGCACCGACGACCAATTGCGCGAGGTCGTCGCCAGCCTGTGGTCGCTCGCCGTCACCATCGAGGACGGCAACATCTCGGACGTCGACAAGGCGCTGCGCGCGGCGCAGGACGCGCTCAAGCAGGCGCTGGAGCGCGGCGCGACCGACGAGGAGATCAAGAAGCTCACCGACAATCTGCGCGCGGCACTGGACAATTTCCTGCGCCAGATGGTCGAGCAGTTCCGCAACAATCCGCAGCAGCTCGCCCGGCCGCTCGATCCCAATGCCAAGGTGCTGAGCCAGCAGGATCTCAAGAACATGCTCGATCGTATGGAGCGGCTGTCACGCTCCGGCGACAAGGATGCGGCGCGGCAGCTGCTCGAGCAGATGCAGCAGATGCTGGAAAACCTGCAGATGGCGCAGCCCAATCAGGGCGACGACGACATGCAGCAGTCGCTCAACGAGCTCGGCGACATGATCCGCAAGCAGCAGCAATTGCGCGACAAGACCTTCAAGCAGGGCCAGGATTCCCGCCGCGATCGCATGCGCGGCAAGCAGGGCGAGCAGTCGATGGGCGACCTGCAGCAGGACCAGCAGGCGCTGCGCGATCGCCTGAAGAAGCTGCAGGAAGAGCTCGCCAAGCGCGGCATGGGACCGGACCAGCGCGGCCAGAAGGGCCAGAAAGGTCAGGGTCAGAAGGGCGACCAGGCGCAGCAGGGCGATCAAGGCGGCGACCAGGGCGATGACGGCGATGATGGGCTCGACCAGGCCGATTCCGCGATGGGCGACGCCTCCGGGCGGCTCGGCGAGGGCAATGCCGACGGCGCGGTGGATTCGCAGGGCCGCGCGCTCGATGCGCTGCGCAAGGGCGCCCAGAGCCTCGCCGACGCGATGCAGCAGGGCGACGGCGACCAGCCGGGCGACAGCCCCGGCAACCGCGCCGGCCGCCAGCAGAGCGGCGGCAACCAGACCGATCCGCTCGGCCGTCCGTTGCATGGCCGCGAATTCGGCGACGACTACACGGTGAAGATCCCCGGCGAGATCGACGTGCAGCGCGTCCGCCGCATCCTCGAAGAGCTGCGCCGCCGCCTCGCCGATCCGTCGCGGCCGCAGATTGAGCTCGACTACATCGAGCGGTTGCTGAAGGACTATTGAGCGCCTCATCCTTCGACTGTCGTCACCCGTGAAAGCTTGTGCCTATTCACGAGACATCGGCGCTTGAAGCGAACGGCCGCGGCGACCTGTATGCCGCGCTTCCACTGGAATGACGCGGAATCTGTACGACGGTCGTAAGCCTGCAGACGTCAGCTTCTGCGGGCTACGCGCCCCGCGTTCCAATCGGTGCGATCGGGACCGGGTGTCGTCCGCCCGTTTCGCACAATTTTCCTAAAATTGTCGGGTTCCCGTTGGCGCGCATTTAAGTCGCTTGCGTCACCGTACTTCTGAAAATTGGCAAGCGTCTCAGGAGAGCACATGAGGCACAGCCGTTTATTCATTGCATCGTCAAGCCGGCCATTGGGTATTACTCGCCGGCACCAATATCAGACCAGCTTGGTTCGACAATTCGGTCGAGACCAGTCGGGCAGCTATGTCATCATTTCGGCGCTGCTCATGCCGGTTCTGGTCGGCACGGCTGGGCTCGGTACCGAAGTGGGATGGTGGTACTACAAACATAAGAACATGCAGAGTGCCGCCGACTCCGGCGCGGTAAGCGCCGCAACGGCGGCAAGTGCAGGCGCCGACCTTTTGTCCGAAGCCAATGCGGTCACGGCAAACTACGGTTACGCGAACGGGGCGAACAACGTCACGGTCACGGTCAATCAACCGCCGAAAACCGGCAGTCAGACGTCGAACCTGCAGGCGATCGAAGTCATCGTGAGCCAACCGCAACAGCGGTTGCTGTCGGCCTTGTTCGGCTCGGCGCCGGTGCCGGTCACCGCGCGCGCGGTCGCCCTGCCGAATTCCGGGACGGGCTGCGTACTTGCGCTCAACGCCAGCGCCAGTCCCGCGGTCAACGTGAGCGGCGGCAATCAGCTCAACCTGATCAAGTGCAATCTTTACAGCAACTCGGGTGCAAGCCCATCGCTCAACGTGGCCGGCAGCGCGACCGTCTCGGCGAATCAGGTCGGCGTCGTCGGCGACGTCTCCGGCACCAGCAACATCACCGCCACCAACGGCGTCAAGACGCATATGAAGCCAATGGCTGACCCGTATGCGAACGTCTCTCCGCCGTCGAAGCCGAGCTGCACCAACGCCAAGATCACGGTCAATTCCAACGGCAAGACGAACTCGCTCAGCCCCGGCTGCTACTCCGGCAGCATTACGGTGAATGCCGGTGCAACGCTGAACCTCGATCCGGGCATCTATTATCTGGACGGCGCCAATCTGAGCGTCTCCGGGAACGCCACGATCACGGGCAGCGGCGTGACCCTGGTCTTCACCGGCTCGGGAAGCAAGTGGGGCACGGCTTCCATCGGCAGCAACGCGATCATCGATCTGACGGCGCCGACCTCGGGCTCCACGAAGGGCATCGTCATGTATGGCGACCGCAACATGCCGGCCGGGACTGCCTTTAATCTCACGGGCGGCGGCACCCAGAACTTCGGCGGCGCCATCTACCTGCCAAAGGTCAACCTCAGCTTCAGTGGTGGTAACGGCACCAGCACATCCTGCACCAAGATCATCGCAGATACCCTGACGTTCACCGGCACGTCGAGCGTTCAGGTCAATTGTTCGGCGCTCGGCACCGCGACGATCGGCTCGCAGACCGCGCAACTCATCGAATGAGGTTGGCCCCGATGCAAATCCAGAAATCCTCACCCTCGAGCCACGGCGGGTTGCTTTGCTCTCTGACACGGCGCATGAGCGCCGCCGTTCACGACAGACGCGGCGTCGCGGCCATCGAATTCGGCATCATGATTCCGTTGCTGTCCCTGATGGTCGTCTCGGTGACCGACATCGGGCTGGCACTCTATCGCAAGATGCAGGTCGAGAATGCCGCGCAAGCGGGAGCGCAATACGCCATCGTGCGCGGCTTTGACGAGACTGGCGTTACCAGCGCCGTGACAGCCGCCACGAATTCCACAGCCATCAGCGCTTCGCCCAAGCCGTACCAGTTTTGCGGGTGCCCGACGAGTGCGGGGGTCAGCACCGTCAGTTGCGGCGCGGTCTGCCCCAGCGGCGCGCAGGCCGGAACATATGCCATGGTTTCGGCGCAAGGGACGTATTACACGCTGATCAATTATCAGATCGTGGCGGCCACATACACCTATAGCGCCCAGTCCACTGCGAGGCTGCAGTGAAACTCACAACGCTATGGCGGGACAATCGCGGGGCCTCGGCGCTGGAATTCGCCCTGACCGCTCCCGTGTTCTTCCTGTTCATATTTGGCATCGTCGAATTCGGATTGCTGTTCTGGACCCAGCTCGGGCTGCAGCACGGCACCGAAATGGCGGCGCGTTGCGCGACCGTCAACAGCACGCTCTGTCCAAGCGGCAGCGCCATCACGAATTACGCCGCGCAGCAGGCGTTCGGCCTCACACTTCCGGCGCAGACATTCACCTATTCCACGTCAGCCTGCGGCAACGTGGTCAGCGCGAGTTATGCATTTCAATTTGCACAATTTCTCAATCTGTCCCCGGTGACGCTGACCGCCCGGGCATGCTTTCCGAGTTGAGCTCGTAAACCCTAGCTGGCCTTCCGCGCCGCCAGCGCGTCCGCGACTGCGGTGCGGATATCAGCCACCGAGAACGGTTTCGTCACCACGTCATGCACGATCGCCTCGAGGCCGGAGGCGCGTTCGCGCTGATGGGCGAAGCCGGTCATCAGCAGGATCTTCAGCGCAGGGAAGTCGCGCGCCGCGGTCAGCGCCAGCGCGATGCCGTCCATCACGGGCATCTGAATGTCGGTGAGCAGAAGGTCGAACGCGCCTTCGTCGCGCGTCAGCACCTCCAGCGCCTCGGCGCCGTCCTGCGCGGTCACGGTTTCGTGGCCGTCCATGGCGATGGCGCGCGCCACCAGCGAGCGCATCGAGTCTTCGTCGTCGGCGATCAGAACACGCGTCATGGTGATTGGTCGGTTCCCGATGGAGTTGGCCGGCGGCTCACGCGCGGCTGCCGGTGAGATCACGCTTGTTGAAGAAGCGTACGTCGATATTGCGGCCTTCGGGCGGCGGCGAGGCGAGGCGCGACTTGAAGAAGGCCCGCTCGCCGGGATTGAGCACCGGCTGCTCCAGCACGGCGTTCCAGGCGTAGATTTCGGCGCCCTGCGCGTCGCGGACCGAGAAGCGCAGCCGCGGCAATTCGACCGGCTTCCTGGTCTGGCCGACGATCATGCCCTCGATCACCAGCACCGGCTTGCCGTCCACGGTCTCGTTGGTGATCTTGAGATCCTTGAAGGCGAGCCCGCGCAAATTCACGTCGAGCCCGGCCATCTTGTAGAACAGCGCGGTCTGCGGCAGCAGCCGCACCACGTCGTTGCGCCAGACGAACAGCGCGATGACCAGCGCGGCCATGGCGGCGCAGGTGGTCGGCTGGGCGCCGATCACGGGCATGAACGGAATTCGGGGCAGGGCGGGCAGGCGGAACAGGCGGGGAAGCCGGGGCAGGCGGAAGCGCCCCCTGGTTCCGGCGTCCCCGGCGTCGGCATGGGCTGCGGCATCCGCCTCGGCCAGCGCCGGCCATTCCGAGGCTGCGTCGCTGCCCTCGGCGGGCAAATCGGCCGAAATCGAGGGGCTCTCGATCACCGGGGTCCCGTCAGCCTCCTCCCGGCCCAAGGCCTCCCATTCGGCGGCGAGATCGGAACCGGCGGACTGATAGGCCAGAGTGGGCGCGGTCGCCCCGATGGCGTCCTCCGGCCGGGCCAGCCAGACCTCCCGGCAGCGGGAACAACGGACGGTACGTCCGGCCTCGCCCAAGGTGGCCGGATTGATGGCGTAGGATGTTGTACAATGCGGGCAAACAATATGCATGGAGGCCGAATCTCCACCGTGTGGATGCCCGGATGCTACTTAGCGACCGTTAACGAATCGGAAACCATAACCGAAGCACAAGCTTTCTGTGCGGTTCGCGGACGCTCGGCCGAAGTTCGGGCCGTCTTCGCCGTCGGTGTGGGGTATTGGGCCATCGGCCCTCTCGAACGGAGCTAGCGCATTGGTTCGGTTCGAAAATGTCGGTCTGCGCTACGGGCTCGGCCCGGAGATTTTGCGCGACCTCTCGTTCATGATCCCGGCGCACTCGTTCCAGTTCCTCACCGGGCCGTCGGGCGCGGGCAAGACCTCGCTGCTGCGGCTCTTGTTCCTGTCGTTGCGGCCGACCCGCGGGCTGGTCAATCTGTTCGGCAAGGACGTCTCGCTGCTGAGCAAGGACCAGGTCGCCGACCTGCGCAAGCGGATCGGCATCGTGCTGCAGGATTTTCGCCTGCTCGATCACATGACCACCTATGAGAACGTCGCGCTGCCGTTCCGCGTGATGGGCCGCGAGGAATCGAGCTATCGCCGAGAGGTGATCGACCTCTTGAAATGGGTCGGCCTCGGCGAGCGCATGGATGCGCTGCCGCCGATCCTGTCGGGCGGCGAGAAGCAGCGCGCCGCGATCGCGCGCGCGGTGATCTCGCGGCCGCAACTGCTGTTGGCGGACGAGCCGACCGGCAGCGTCGATCCGACGCTCGGGCGCCGCCTGCTGCGGCTGTTCATCGAGCTCAACAAATCCGGCACCGCGGTCATCATCGCGACCCACGACATCACGCTGATGGATCAATACGAGGCGCGGCGGCTGGTGCTGCATCAGGGACGGCTGCACATCTATGAATAGGAGCGGCGACGAGAAAGTGTCGTTGGTCGATCTCGGGCGCGAACGCCCGCAGGTCCCGGCCACCGCGCGCAACATGTCGCCGATCGTGCCGCGCGCCTCGATCTCGGGCCGTGCGCTGGTCGCGGTCGTCGCGATCATGACCTTCCTCGCCTCGCTGACGACAGGCACCGTGCTGCTGGTCAGCGCGTCGGCCGCCGAATGGCAGTCGGAAGTGTCGAGCGAGATCACCATCCAGGTGCGCCCCTCGCCGGGCCGCGACCTCGATCGCGACGCGCAGGCGGCGGTGGAGGCGATGCGGGCGCAGCCCGGCATTCTCGAGGTCCGTCCGTTCAGCAAGGAGGAATCCGCCAAGCTGCTGGAGCCGTGGCTCGGCAGCGGGCTCTCGATCGACGAACTGCCGGTGCCGCGCGTCATCGTGGCGCGGGTGCAGCCCGGCACCACGCTCGATCTCGCCGGCTTGCGCGCGCGGGTGACGCAGGTGGCGCCGACCGCAAGCGTCGACGATCACCGCGCCTGGATCGAGCGCATGCGCTCGATGACCGGCGCCACGATGTTCGCCGGCGTCGGCATCCTCATCCTCGTGATCATCGCAACCATCATCTCGGTGTCGTTCGCGACCCGCGGCGCGATGGCCGCCAACCGCCCGATCGTCGAGGTGCTGCATTTCGTCGGCGCCGGCGACAGCTTCATCGCCAACCGCTTCCTGCGGCATTTCCTTCGGCTCGGCCTCCAAGGCGGGCTGATCGGCGGCGGCGCGGCGATGCTGGCGTTCGGCTTCTCCGAATCGATCGCCAACTGGTTCTCCGGCACGCCGGTGGGCGACCAGTTCGCGGCCCTGCTCGGCACGTTCTCGTTGCGTCCGTCGGGCTATCTGGTGCTGGCGATGCAGGCGGTGCTGATCGCGGCGATCACCGCGTGGGCATCGCGGCGCACCCTGTTCGCCACGCTCGACGACATCGACTGACGGCGCCGCGAAAACTCGAAATCATGGCGCCGCCTCGTGATCGCATTTCGTCGCCCAGATGTGATTTCGCGCGCATGCACGCGGCCCTGGCGGAGGGGAAAACCGGTTTCCACTTTTCCGGATCATGCTTTAAAATCACCTGGGGGGAAGGATAACCGCATCACATGAGTTTGCAGTCCGACGATACGTCGCCGAATGACCTTGCCGCGCGCCCGCGCGGCTGGCTGCGCGCCGCCATCGTCGCGCCGCTGGCGCTTGCCTTCGTCGCCGCGGCGGTCGGCTTTGTCGGCTTCCTGTCGCAATTGCGCGGCGTCGAGACCGATCCGCCGCACAACGCCGACGGCATCGTGGTGCTGACCGGCGGCTCGTCGCGGGTGTCCGACGCGATGGAGCTGCTGGCCGCGGGCTACGGCAAGCGGCTTTTGATCTCGGGCGTGCATCCGACCAACGACGCCCACGACATTTCCCGCTCGGTTCCGGACAGTCAGGGGTTGATGCGCTGCTGCGTCGATCTCGACCGCTCGGCGGTCAACACCCGCAGCAATGCGGCGGAGACGCGGCGCTGGGCGCGCGAGCGCGGCTTCAAGTCGCTGATCGTGGTGACCTCGAACTACCACATGCCGCGGGCGCTCGTGGAACTGTCACATGCGATGCCCGACGTCACGCTGATCCCGTTCGCGGTGGTCGGCGACAAATGGCGCGACGAGCCGTGGTGGACGAGTGGCGGAACGTTCCGTCTCTTGCTATCGGAATACGCCAAATATGTCGCCGCGGAGATGCGGGTGCGGCTGGCCGATCTCGGCCTCGACCTGACCTCCGATCTCGCCGAGCAGCCGGCAACGCCGCCACCCCGCCCGGCTACGGCGCTGGCGAATTAGTACTGGGACTTAAATGATCTTCCTGCGTTCGCTGATCTTCAACGTGCTGTTCTATCTGGTGCTGGTGGCGCTCTGCATCATCGCGCTGCCGGCGCTGCTGCTGCCGCGCGGCGCGATGATGGCGATCGAGGCCGCGTGGGCCAACATCAGCCTGTTCCTGATGCGCGTGATCTGCAACATCAGGATCGAGTTCCGCGGCGTCGATAAGATTCCGAGCGGGCCGCTGGTGGTCGCCTCGAAGCACCAGTCGTTTTGGGAGACGTTCGCGCTGGTGCGCTTCTTCGAGCATCCGCTGTTCATCCTGAAGCGCGAGCTGATGATGATCCCGGTGTTCGGCTGGTACCTCAAGAAGGTCGGCATGATCTCGGTCGAGCGCGGCGGCGGCCCGCGCTCGCTGATCAAGACGCTGAAGCGCGCGGCGGCCGAGGTGAAGCTCGGCCGCCAGCTTGTGATCTTCCCCGAGGGCACCCGCACCGCGCCCGGTGCGGCGCCGAACTACAAGGCCGGCGTCGCGCAGATCTATGCCGAGAGCGGCGTGCCGTGCCTGCCGATCGCGCTCAATTCCGGGCTGTTCTGGCCGCGCCGCACCTTCATGCGCTATCCCGGCACGCTGGTGGTCGAATTCCTCGATCCGCTGCCGCCGGGATTGCCGCGCGATGAGTTCATGACCCGCCTGCGCGACCAGATCGAAACCGCCACCACCCGCATCGTCGAGGCCGGCCGCGCCGAGCAGGCGAAATTGTTCGGCGGTGTGCCGAACGCGAAAGGGTAGGCCGCGATGCGGTGAGTTACCGTATCGCGAATGGCGTCGCCATCACTGACCGGCCGCCGCGTCGGTGTTGAAGGTCTCGCCTTGCGGCACCCAGCTCTTCCCGTCGAACGTCGCGATCTGCATCTGCGTGAACGGCGCATAGCGGTCCGGCCGTGTCGAGATCGAGATGCCGGGCAGGAGCAGCGGCGCGGCGACCTTGTTGAGGTTGGTCGCCTGCTTCAGCAGGTTCTCGCGCGTCAGATCGTCGCCGCACATCTCGATGATCTTCACTGTCATATAGGCCGAGATGTAGCCGGTGACGTTGCTGCCGTCGGCAATGTCGCCTTGCGGATACCACTTCGCCAGGAATTCCTTGAACTCCTTCACATCGGCCGCGTTCTCCCAGCTCGGATCAGTGGGCGTCTTGAACGCCAGCGCGGTCAATAATCCCTTCGAGGCTTCGATGCCGGCCGGCTCCATGACGCCCTTGATCGATGAGGAGACGCTGACCACGTAATTCAGCGGCTTCCATCCGAGCTCGTAGACCTTGCGGATCGCCTGCGCGCCGAACTTCGGCGTCGCCATCGTGAACAGCGTGTCGGCGCCGGATGCTTTCAGGGAGACGATCTGCGAGTCGACGGTGGGATCGGAGACCTCGTAGGTCACCTCCTTGACGATCATCGTCTTCGCCTTGTCGCCGAGGCCATCCTTCAGCCCCTTGACGTAATCCTTTCCGGCATCGTCGTTCTGGGAGAACACGCCGAGCTTCGCGTCGGGCTTGTTCTTCAACAGGTATTTGGCGAAGATCATGCCCTCCATCTGGTAGGGCGGATAGAGCTGCGTGGTCCACGGGAAGTTCTTCGGGTCGTCCCATTTGGCCGCGCCGGTCGAAATGAAGATCTGCGGGACCTTCTTCTGGTTCAGATACTTCTGGATCGCTGAATTGGTCGGCGTGCCGATGGTGCCGATGATTGCCAGCACCTCGTCCTGTTCCACGAGACGTCGCGTCTGCTCCACGGTCTTCGGCGGCGAATAGGCGTCGTCCAGTGAAATCAGCTTGATCTTTCGGCCATTGACGCCGCCCTTCGCGTTGATCATCGCGTAGTAAGCCTCTTCCATGCGCCCCTGGGTGCCATAAGCGGACGCTGGACCGCTGTAGGGCATGGTCTGGCCGATCTTCACTTCAGTGTCGGTGACGCCGGGGCCGTATTTCTTGTCGGCGAACGCCGGTTGGGCGGCGGCAAGTGTGAGCGCGCAGAACAATGCACCTGAGTAACGAAGCGTCATGGCGAATCTCCCCAAATATCGGCCACACTCTTCGGTGTGTGCCGCAGGCACTCATGATCGCTGCTCCGCGCTGCACGTCAAGTGCGGCCGCTTGGCGCGCGGGTGCCGTCGTACCTCTGTCCGTCCGAAAGAGGTGAAGCAAGCGACGTCAGTGCGGAAAGCTTACCGCATCACGAACGGGTTCGCCGGCACGTCCGTCGCGGTCGAGATCCAGACGCTCTTGGTCTCCTGATATTCGCGGACCGCGTCGATGCCGCTTTCGCGGCCGACGCCGGAGTGCTTCATGCCGCCGAACGGCATCATGTAGCTGATGGCCCGGTAGGTGTTCACCCACACGGTGCCGGCGCGCAGTTGCTTCGGCACGCGGATGGCGCGCGCGAGATCCTTGGTCCAGATGCCGGCGGCAAGGCCGTAGATCGTGTCGTTGGCGATCCGTATGGCATCCTCCTCGGTGTCAAAGGAGATGATCGACAGCACCGGCCCGAACACCTCCTCGCGCGCGATCCGCATGGTGTTGTCGACATCGGTGAAGATGGTCGGCTCGACGAACTGGCCGCCCTTGATGCCGTCGCCGGAGGCCGGCTTGCCGCCGAGCAGGCAGCGCGCGCCCTCGGCTTTCGCGATGTCGATATAGTCGAGCACTTTCTTGTATTGCGCCGGCGTCGTGATCGGGCCGACATTGGTGTCCGACTGCATGGGATCGCCGATCTTGGCGGACTTCGCCAGCTCCAGCACCCGCGCGACGAATTTCTCCTTGATCGAGCTCTGCACCAGAAGGCGGGATCCGGCGATGCAGGTCTGCCCCGTCGCGGCGAAGATGCCGGAGATCGCGCCGGCCGCGGCGGCGGTGAGGTCGGCGTCCTCGAACACGATGTTGGGCGACTTGCCGCCGAGCTCGAGCGAGACGCGCTTCAGGCTCTTGGCCGCGGTCTCGTAGACCTTTGCGCCGGTCGTGTCCGATCCGGTGAAGGTGATCTTGGCGACGCCGGGATGGGCGATCAGCGCGGAGCCCGCCTCGGGACCGAAGCCGGTCACCACGTTGAAGATGCCGTCGGGAATTCCGGCCTCCTTGGTCAGCGCGGCAAATTCCAGCGTGCTGGCCGAGGTGAATTCCGACGGCTTGACGACCACGGCGCAGCCGGCGGCGAGCGCGGCGGCGCATTTCCAGGCCACGAACAGCAGCGGCGAATTCCAGGCGGTCAGCGCCGCGACCACGCCGACCGGCTCATGGGTCGTGTAGGCGAAGGTGTCCGCCTTGTCGATCGGCACCAGGCCGCCCTCGAGCTTGTCGACGAGCCCGCCGAAATACCACCACCACTCCGGATGGTAGCGCAGCTGGCCGAGCATCTCGGCCATCAGCTTGCCGTTGTCGCGCACCTCGATTTCGGCGAGGCGCTCGGCATTGGCCGCGACGAGGTCGCCGAGCTTGCGCATCACCTTGCCGCGTGCGGAGGCCGTCATCTTCGCCCAGGGGCCGCGCCACATCGCCTCATTGGCTGATTTCACCGCCTTGTCGGCGTCGGCGGCGGTGCCGCGCGGAATCTTCGCCCAGGCCTCGCCGCGATAGGGATCGATGCTGTCGAACCATTCGCCATTGGCGGGGTCGACATACTGGCCGTTGATGTAGAGCTGATAGGTTTTCATGACATCCTCCCGCAAGGCGATGGTTCTGGTTGGCGGAACGCTATCACGCAATGCGCGACGCCGTCACAACGCAGTCGCGTGAGCCGGGTTGCAGCCGGGGCGGGCCGCTATCGGCCATGCGGCGCGGCAAGCTCGGCGGCGATGATCGCGCCGAGCGCCATGTCGCTCTGCTGTCCGAAGCCATGATGCACGATGTTGCCGTCGCGGCCGATCAGGATGCTGGTCGGCGTTCCCTGCATGCCGTAGCGCTGCATGGTGACCGGGATCGGCGTGCCTTCGCCGGCCTCGTCGACGCCGATCGGGAAGGTCAGCCGGTACTCGTGGATGAAGGCTTCCAGCGACACCTCCGTCATCGCCGCGTGGTGCTCGAATACGGTGTGCAGCCCGATCACCTGCAGGTCCGAATGCTTGAACAGCTCGAACGCGCGCTGGGTCTGCGGCGTGCCGTGCGCGACGCAGCCGGGACACAGCATCTGGAACGCGTGCAGCAGCACCGGCCGGCCGCGCAGCGCGGCCAGGGTCAGGGGTTCGCTGGTGTTGAACCAGCGCGACGCGGCGATATCAGGCGCGAGAGTCACAGCTGGGTTCCTTGCGTCTGCCACCTTGCGGCAGGGTGGCAAGATCGGCGCGGGTCTGTCAACGACCGGCGAAGCATGACCCGGAAAAGTGCGAAGCGGTTTCCGGATCGCGTGTCCTCTGCGGCCCAAGCCCGCTCGGCATACGTCGTCTCTTTCGTGATCGATGGATCATTCGGACAGGAGCGGCTCACGCAAGGGGGGATTTTCTTCGAGACGCTCGATCAACAATTCAGTGAGGGCCCGTACCTTCCGTGAGGGATGTTGGCCCGGCGGGCGAACGACGTATGCACCTGCCGAAGGTGGTGGATGGCGTGTCATCACCGGAACCAGCGCTCCGGATGCCAAGTAGTCATGGATGACGCAATCGGGGAGCCAGGCGACGCCGAGCCCTGCCGCCGCGGCGACGGCGAGAGCTGTGCCGTTGTCGGCCTTGAAGCGCCCCCGCGGATGAACCGTGACGATTTCGTCGCCATCCATGAGTTGCCAGGTTTCGGTACCCTGCATCAGCGCTTCATGGGCGATGAGTTCGTCGAGCGTCTCGGGGGCACCGTGCGCCTCGATATAGTCCGGGCTCGCGACAAGCTTCCCGTAGATCGGTCCGACGCGTCTCGCGATCAGGTTGGAGTCTGGAAGATAACCAACCCGGATGGCGCAATCGAATCCTTCGGCAATAAGATCGACGAAGCGATCGCTGTAGGCGGTATAGATGTGAAGCTGCGGGTAGCGTCGCGCCATTTCCGCGAGTATGGGGGCGAAGTGGGTGGGTCCGAAAGAAAGCGGCACAGCAATTCGCAAGCGGCCACTTAGTTCTCCGCCAGGCAGGATTGTTTCCTTGGCCGCATCGATTTCGGCGCGGACTCTGGCTGCATGATCTCGAAATGTGTTCCCGGCTTCTGTGAGAGCAGCGCCACGGGTGGTTCTTGCAAGAAGTTGGACGCCTAGTTCCGCCTCAAGCCGGATCAGCCGCCGGCTGACGATCGACTTCGAAACGCCAAGCCGGCGCGCGGCGGCCGAGACGCCGCCAGCATCGGCAACTTCGACGAATGCAATCACGTCTTCGATGTCCAAATCAGCGTTCCCCATTTTGCGACACAGCTTGGCGGAATAGGGCGCTATCGTATCACAAAGGGGAATGACAAGTGTCCGGGCACGGCGCCGCAGGCGGCGCATGTCTCACCACAACAGAGGATGTATTCATGAGCTTTCGTAATGGGCTTGCTTCGCTTCTTCGCCCTGAAGACTCGGTGCTCGTTCTGATCGACCATCAGCCTTACCAGCTTGCGAACGTGAACAGCCACGACCCGCAGATGGTGATCAACAATACGGCGGGCTTGGCGAAGGCCGCCAAGGCCTTCAATGTCCCCACGATCCTGACGAGCGTGGTGGCGGAACGAGGCGGACTGCTCTTCCCCCAGATTACGGATGTGTTTCCCGGCCAGAAGGTGATCGACCGTACGTTCATCAACACCTGGCAGGACCGGAAGGTGGTGGATGCGGTCAAGGCGACCGGCCGCAAGCAGCTTGTCATCGCGGGCCTGTGGACCGAGGTGTGTGTCGCGATGCCGGCGATCCAGGCACTCGGCGAAGGCTGGGACGTGACGGTGGTCACCGATGCGTCGGGCGCCGTGTCGGTCGAGGCGCACGAGGTCGCCATCCAGCGCATGATCGCGGCTGGCGCTAACGTGATGACCTGGCTGGCGGTGGCGGCAGAATGGCAGCGCGACTGGGCCCGGACCGAACAGGCCGCCAAACTGACGGAGGTGGTCACGCAGCATGCCGGCGGCAGCGGCATCGCGTTTCTGTGGGAGCAACAGTTGCTCAACACGCCCGTGCCGAGCACTCGAGACTGATCTAACCGGGGATGACGAGAGCCACGAGCGATGCGCCGCGAGAGCTCACCGTTTGTCGAGCCTCGTCATTCCCCTCCCTATAAGAGTCGTCCACGCCTGGAAAGTGGGCGAGGCCTGATCCGTGGGCTCGATTGCGGCACCTTCGTCGCCTAGTCAGGACGCGCGTGCTGCGGCCCGGCGTGCGCGGCGCGCCGCGCGGCGGCGCTGGGTCCAGAGCCTGGCGCGGTCGAGATAGAGATAGACCACCGGCGTCGTGTAGAGCGTCAGGATCTGGCTCAGGATCAGCCCGCCGAAGATCGCGATGCCAAGCGGCTGGCGCAGCTCGCTGCCTTCGCCGAGGCCGATCATCAGCGGCACCGCGCCGAACAAGGCGGCGAGGGTCGTCATCATGATCGGGCGGAACCGCATCAGGCAGGCTTCGTAGATCGCATCGCGCGACGACAGCCCGCGCTGGCGCTCGGCATCGAGCGCGAAGTCGATCATCATGATGGCGTTCTTCTTCACGATGCCGACCAGGAGGATCACCCCGATCATGCCGATGATGTCGAAATCGGTGTGCGACAGCATCAGGGCCGCCACCGCGCCGACGCCGGCCGAGGGCAGCGTTGAGAGGATGGTCAGCGGGTGGATGTAGCTCTCGTAGAGCATGCCGAGCGAGATGTAGATCGTCGCCAGCGCGGCGAGGATCAGGAACAGCTCGTTCGCCAGCGCCTGCTGGAAGATTTTCGCGGAGCCCGCAAACCCGCCGGAAATGCCCGCGGGCATGCCGAGCGCGTGCATCGCGTTCTCGATCGTGGTGGTCGCCGTGCTCAGCGAGACGCCCGGCGGCAGGTTGAACGAGATGGTGCTCGAGACCAGCAGATCCTGGTGGTTGACCGAGAGCGGCGTCTCGCCGTGCTCGAAGCGGGCGACGCTCGACAGCGGGATCATGGTCTCCGCGCTGGTGGAGACCGCGGTTCCGGTCGATGCGACGCCCTTGCCGGTGGCGCCGATCGAATTGGTGGCCTGGTTGCGCACCACATTGGCGGCGACCGCGCTGACCGAGCTCTTTTGCGAGGACGAGGCCACCGTGCCGGCCACCGCGTTGGTGCTCTGCGTGCCGCTCGCCGAGCCGCCCGAGGTCGAGATATAGACCTCCTTCAGGGTCTGCGGGTCCTGCGAGAAGCGCGGCGCGACCTCCATGATCACGTGATACTGGTTGCGCGCGACGAAGATGGTCGAGACCTGGCGCTGCCCGAACGCGTCATAGAGCGTGTTGTCGAGCTGGCTGACCGTGATGCCGAGCCGGGAGGCGGCGTCGCGATCGATGATCAGATTGGCCTGGAGCGCCTTGTTCTGCTGGTCGCTGTTGACGTCGGCAAGCGTCGGCTCCTTCTGCAATGCCGCGACGAGCTTTGGCGTCCACTCGTTCAGCTCCTCGAAGGTCGAGCCCTTCAGCGTGTACTGATACGCCGCGTTGCCCGAGCGCCCGCCGGCGCCGAGGTCGCCGATCGATTGCAGGAACAGGGTGGCGCCCGCGACGCTCGCCAACGGCTCGCGCAGCCGCTCGATCACCTTGTCGGCGCGCAGCCGGCGCTCGTCCATCGGCTTCAGCGAGGCGAACACGGTGCCGGTGTTGGTCCCGCCGGGACCTACGCCGCCGCCGCCGGTGAAGCCCACTGCGGTGTCGACCGCCGGATCCGACTTCACGATATCGATGAACTGGGTCAGCTTCTGCTGCATCAGCTGGAACGAGGTGCTCTGGTCGGCCTGGATCGAGCCGATCAGCAATCCGGTGTCCTGCTGCGGCACGAAGCCCTTGGGCACCACCTTGTAGAGATGGAAGTTCAAATAGAGCGTCGAGCCGAGGATCAGCATCACCAGGAGCGGATGGCGCAGCGCGAGGCCGAGCGTCGCCCGATAGCCTTTCAGCATCAGCTCGAAGATGCGTTCGCTGATTCGGTAAATCCGGCCGTGCGGCTGGCCCTCCTCCTTGCGCAGCAGCACCGCGCACATCATCGGCGTCGTGGTCAGCGAGACCACCAGCGAGATCACGATCGCGATCGTGATGGTCATGGCGAATTCGCGGAACAGGCGGCCGACCAGACCGCCCATTAGCAGGATCGGCACGAACACCGCGATCAGCGACACGCTCATCGACAGCACCGTGAAGCCGACCTCGCGGGTGCCGACCAGCGTGGCCTCGAGCCGCGACAGACCGGCATCCATGTGGCGGGTGATGTTCTCCAGCACCACGATGGCGTCGTCGACCACGAAGCCGGTCGCCACCGTCAGCGCCATCAGCGAGAAGATGTCGAGCGTGTAGCCGAGCAGATACATCACGGCGAAGGTCGCGATCAGCGACACGCCGACCGCCACCACCGGGACCAGCGTCGCCCGCGCATTGCGCAGGAAAGCGAACACCACCAGGATCACCAGGGCCACCGCGATCAACAGCGTGATCTCGACGTCGTGCAGCGAGGCCCGGATCGTCTTCGAGCGGTCCATCGCGAGGGTGATGTCGACCGCAGGCGAGACCGAGGCCTTCAGCTGCGGCATCAGCCCTTTCACGGTGTCGACCATCTTGATGATGTTGGCGCCCGGCTGCCGGTACACGATCATCACGACGGCCGGCTTGCCGTTGGAAAGGCCGAGCGTGCGCACATTCTCCACGGAATCGATCACGTCGCCGACATCGGTCAGGCGCACCGCCGCGCCGTTGCGGTAGGCGACGACCAGCGGCCTGTAGTCGGCCGCCTTGCGGGCCTGGTCGTTGGCGTAGATCTGGTAGCGCTGGTTGCCGACGTCGATGCCGCCCTTCGGGCTGTGCGCATTGGCGCTACTGAGCGCGGCGCGGACGTCCTCGAGTCCGATGCCGTATTTGTAAAGCGCCGGCGGGATCAGCTCGACGCGCACCGCCGGCAGCGAGCCGCCGCCGACCGAGACTTCGCCGACGCCCTCGACCTGCGACAGCTTCTGCGCCAGCACGGTCGAGGCGGCGTCATAGAGCTCGGCGGGCGTCAGCGTGTCGGAGGTCAAGGTGTAGATCAGGATCGGCGCCGAGGCCGGGTTGAACTTGCGGTAGGTCGGATTGGCGCGCAGGTTGGTCGGCAGGTCGGCGCGCGCCGCGTTGATCGCCGCCTGCACGTCGCGTGCGGCGCCGTTGATGTCGCGGTCGATGTCGAACTGCAGCGTGATGCGGGCGGAGCCGAGCGAGGACACCGAGGTCATTTCGGTGACGCTGGCGATCTGGCCGAGATGGCGCTCGAGCGGGCTTGCCACCGTGGAGGCGACGTCGGCCGGGCTCGCGCCGGGCAGCGTCGCCTGCACCATGATGGTCGGGATGTCGACGTCGGGCAGCGGCGACACCGGCAGCTTGAAGAACGCAATGATGCCCGCCACCACGAGGCCAAGCGACAGCAGCGTGGTGCCGACCGGCCGTCGGACAAAGGGGGCGGAGAGGTTCATCGAATTTGCGAGCGCTGTTTGCGGATCAGCTTCTATCCGTCCACGCCGGGATGCAAAAGCCTAAATGTCACAGGGCGGCGCCATACCGCCGCCGTGATTTGCCGGATGCGCACGCATCACGCGGCCAAAGGCGCGATCTGGCAACAACCCGTTTACAAAGGCTGATCGATGATACCGGCGTGGAGGCGCATCGGGTGGCGAGCTGGCATCTCACATGGGAATGGCGAAGAAATTGCGCTAGCCTGAATTGCTGTCTGCTTGGGGAGAATCGGGAGACAAAGGCACGACTGATCGCTCTCGCCGGCCTGCCCGGGACCGGCAAGTCCGGCGTTGCGCGGCTTCTCGCGCCGCGGCTTGGTGCGATGTGGTTGCGGATCGACACGATGGATCAGGCGATCTGGACATCGCCTGCCGCGCCGCGCGATCTGCAGGACTGGACCTATCGGGCGGCCCAGGCCGTCGCAGTCGACAATCTTGCGCTTGGCTTCGACGTGCTCGCCGATTGCGTCAACGATTGCCAGGCGGCGGCGCAACGGGCCGGCGCCGACGTGAAATGGCTGGAGATCGTGTGCAGCGATCCGGCCGAGCATCGTCGGCGGGTCGAGACGAGAACGAGCGACATCGCGGGGCTCGCTCTGCCGGATTGGGATGTCGTCGCGCACCGCGCTTATGATGCCTGGGATCGCGATCGGCTCATCGTCGACACGGCGCATCGCAGCCTTGAGGCCTGCGTCGACGAGGCGTTTGCGCTGCTGGGCAGATAGGCGCGTCCGGCCGCGGGCGCCGCATGCGGGTTACTTTGCCGCATTCTGGCTCGCGCCGGCGAAGTAGAAATCCTCGCTTCCCGGCACCGAACCATAACTGAAGGGCTGCTGCCGGCGATCCGTCGCCGCCATGACGTCGTCGCGCACGAGATCGAACAGCTTGCGGATTTCGATCCGCGGCGTCTGCATGCGCTTGATCAGGGCCGTCACGAACGGGCTGTGACCGCCGTCGCCGTCGAGCGCGACCTGGCCGTGCTTGGCGGCGTAGACGACCAGCGTGCCGCTGTCGGGCTCGACCTGGGCCAGTCCCCTGCCGATGGAGCGCGACGCGACGGTGCGCTTGATCTGGTTGGCGAAGGGATTGTCGCGACAGGCATCGAGAATGACGAGATGCAGCTTGCGCGCACCTTCGGTCGCGCCCAGCACCTGGGTCAGGGCTACCGCCTCGAACGGCACGTCGCGGTCGGTGGCGAGTTTCGCATCGACCGGCACCAGATAGTTCTCGCCGGCCATCTCCATGCCGTGCCCGGCATAGTAGATCACCGCCCAGTCCGCGCCATCGGCCGCGTTGGCGAATGACTTCAACGCCTCGACCAGGCTGTCCCGCGTGGCATCGTTGACGAGGCGGACATCCTGAAAGCCGACGGCGCGCAGCGTATCGGCAATCGCCGCTGCGTCCTGGCCGGGGTTCGGCAGCACCGGCACGGAGCGATATCTGGAATTGCCTACGACCAGGGCGACGCGCCGCTCCGAAATTGCTGCCTTCTGACCCGCGCCGATCGGCGCGAGCGGCACCGCCGCGGCAACCGCGGGGGTTGGCTTCGCCGCACCGTGATCCGCAATCACGCTCTTGTCCGTGGCGGCGACCTTGTCCAGCCGTTGCAGGCCTTCCCTGGCGACGCGCTGGCCCTGCGTCCGGTCGAGTTGATCGAGGCCGATGACGTCGAGCGCATGGCGGAAGTCGGCGCGCGCACCCTCGATATCGCCCTTCTTCTCGTCGGCGAGGCCTCGGCGTGCGTAGTTCAGCGCGCCCTGCGCATTGAGTTGCGTGGCGCGGTCGTAGTCGCGCATGGCCTGATCGAGCTCGCCTTTGCCGGCCAGCGTCAGGCCGCGCAGCGAATAGAACTCGGATTGCCCGTCCTGGATGGCGATCGCGCGTTCGATATCCCGCGACGCATTGTCGATGTCGCCGGCGCTGATCTCGACCACCGCCCGGCAATAATAGGGGCCGCCCGCGCGCGGCGCGACCTTGATCGCATCCTGGCAATGCAGCGCCGCGAGCCGGTCCTTGCCGCGGAAATCGTAGACCAATGCGCGATTGACATAGGCGTACCACGAGCTCGGATCGAGCTCGATGGATCTGCCGTAGTCGGCCAGCGCGCGATCGTAGTCCCCGGTGGCGACGAACAGCTCGGCGCGATTGTTGAACCAGCCGGCGCTGAACGGGCCGGCAGGCTTCAGCCGGATCGCCTGATCGAAGTCGCTCAGCGCGCGGTCATAGTCCTGGTTCTGCAGGAAGACCTTGGCCCGCTGGCCATAGGATGGCGCGAACGACGGATTGATCGCGATCGACTGATCGTAGTCCGCCTTGGCTTTCTCCAGATCGCCCTTGTTATGCCAGGCGAGCGCGCGGTTGTAATAGGTGATCGAAAGGTCGCGTCCCCTGGGATTGACCGCGATCAGGCGGGTGCAGGCGGGGATCGTGAGCTCGGGGTGCGGATCCCTGGCGTCGCACGCCGCGCCATCCTCTCTCAGACCTGCATAAGATGGGGAATTCAGCAGCAACAGCAGGCCGATTGCGGCGAGCTTGGGCAATGAGAGGCGCATTCCGGTCATTCCATTCCAACGACCGGAAATTGAGACCACAATGTTGTTCGCGCCGTGGCGAAAAATGCGCGAGCGAGGTTCCGCGCCTCAGCCCGGATCGAGCCTGTCAGCCGCGCGCGCATCACGATGCAGCGTGCCCGCATCGTGCAGCATCGTCGCCAGCTGGTGCAGCTGCGTGTCGCGAAAGCCCTGCTTCTCGATCGAGGCCACGGTCGAGAGCACATAGTCGCGGTTGTTGCCGGAGCGGCCATGGCCCTGCAGCACCAGGCGCTGCTGCTCGGCGAGCGACAGCCGCCCGGCATATTGCACATGGCCGCGATCGACCACATAGGCCAGCGCGCTGACGCGCTCGCGCGCCGCATTCTCCAGCCACACCGAGCGCATCACCTCGCGATAGACGTTGGTCGTCTGCTCGCGTCCGCGCAAATAGCCGATGGTGTCGTGGCGCAGGCGGGCGGCAACGCGGAACGCGATGCCGCGGCAGGCGCCGCCGCGGTCGAGCCCGAGCACCAGGCCCGGCTTCTCCGGCGTGCCGCGGTGGTCGAACGAATAGACGCAGAGCGCGCGATGCTCGCCGATCAGCCGCGCCGGCACCTGTTCCAGGAACTCGAAGCCCGGCTTCCACATCAGCGAGCCATAGCCGAACACCCAGAGGTCGCCGTCGGTTTCGGAATGGGGAGGATTTGCTGACATCGCGCTGATGGGCTAGCAGAACGGGCCGTCGAAGCGAAGCGGATTCCGTGATGTTTCCAAGGCTTGCTGAAGGCTTGCTGAAGGCTCGCTCAAGGGTTGCTCGGGGCTTGTTCAAGGCTCGCGGCCGCTTAGATTTTGACAAATTCGCTCGCCAAAGGACCTGCATGTCGGATCAGACCTCCGCCCCCCGCCGCCGCTCGCGCTTCGGCCTTTATGCCGTCCCCGTCGCGGTCCTGATCGCCGCGGTGCTGTGGAGTGCCTTCTGGTTCTTCGCCGCCTCGCAGGTCGGCGTGCAGGCCGATGCCTGGCGCGCGCAGGAGGCGAAGGCTGGCCGGGTCTATGATTGCGGCGACCGTTCGGTGGCGGGTTACCCGTTCCGGTTCGAGGTCCGCTGCACCGATCCGAGCGTGATGCTGGTCTCGCAGACCGCCTCGCCGCAGATGGCGTTCGTGGCGCGGCTCGCCGAGATCCTGGTCGTGGCGCAGGTCTACGATCCCAAGCTCGTGATCGCCGAATTCAAGGGCCCGGCCACGATCGCCGAACGCGGCGCGCAGCCGACGCTGTCGGTGAACTGGAGCAAGGGACGCAGCAGCGTCGTCGGGCTGCCGGCGGTGCCGCAGCGCGCCTCGCTGGTGTTCGACGATCTCGCCATTGACCGCACCGGCGGTGCCGCGCCGGCGCCGCTGGCGCGGGTCAATCACATCGAGTTGCACGGCAGGCAGGTCGACGGCTCGGCGCCGGACAGTCCTGCGATCGAGACCGTGCTGCAGATTGCCGGCGGCACCTTGCAGGACGTGCATCCGCTGCTCGCTCAGCCGTTCAACGCCGACATCCATGCGCGGTTGAACGGCCTGAAGGATTTCTCGCCAAAACCCTGGCCCGATCGCTTCCGCGAGATCCAGGCCGCCGGCGGCAGCGTCGAGATCCAGCAGTCGCGGATCGAGCAGGGCGATGTGCTGTCGGTCGCGGCCGGCACGCTCCGCCTCAACGCGCAGGGTCGCATCGAGGGCGAATTGCAGATGACGGTCGCCGGCCTCGAGCGCGTCATCCCCGCGCTCGGCATCGACAAGATGCTGGAGGAAGGCGTGCCGCAGTCGACGCTCGATCGCGTCGCACCGGGCGTGAAGAGCCAGGACCTCAGCAATCTCTTCGGCGCGCTGGATCGCGCCATCCCCGGCCTCGGCAAGGTGATCAAGCAGAACGCCAATGCCGGCATTTCCGCCGGCATCAATTCGCTCGGCACCGAGGCCACGCTCGAAGGCAAGAAGGCGCGCAGCTTCCCGCTGCGCTTTGCCGACGGCGCGGTGTTCCTGGGGCCGCTGAAAGTCGCGCAGATTCCGCCGCTGTTTTGAGCGGACTCATTTGAGCATGATGAGATGAGGTCGAATAGCGGCCGCGAAGGCGGCCTGCTCCCTCTCCCGCTTGCGGGGGAGGGCGGGGTGGGGGCTCTCTCCGCGAGTCATATTGTGGAGAGAGCCCCCACCCGTATCGCATCTTCGATGCGATACGACCTCCCCCGCAAGCGGGAGAGGTGCAGAGAGTCTGCGGCAAGATCGATTCAATCTGACTTCATCACTCTCAATTCCCTCGCGCGCGCTATCGTCGATCACCGCGATCTATTCCCGCCGCCGCGATGAGAAAAACGTGACCGGAATAATGCGCCCCGGCGCGAATATCACTCCCCGAATACCGCTCTCTCTCGCCTGAGGAAACAACCTCGTGTGGAGGAAGCGATGCGAATTCTCGGGGGAATTCTGCTCGGCAGCGTACTGCTGTCGGCGGGTCCGGTATTGGCGGAGGACGATGCGTCCGAGCTGCGTGCGTTGAAGGCACGGCTCAAGCAGCTCGAGCAGAAAATGGAGACGCAGGCGCGCAAGGAGGAGGCGCTGGCCGCAAGACAGAGCGCAATTCAGAACGCGCAGATGACGGCGAAGGCGCCGGTGCCGTTCGATCCCTGCGCTTCGGGCAAGCTCTGCTACAAGGGCGTCACCTTCACCTTCGGTGGCTGGGTCGATCTCACCGGCATCTATCGCAGCCGCAACCTCGCCTCCGATTCCGGCTCGGTCTACAACTTCATCCCGTTCCCGCAGAGCAAGAACTACAATACCGGCGAGTCGCGCTTCACCGCGCGCCAGACCCGCTTCTCGGTGCTCGCCGAAGCCAACGCCACGGAGAACATCCACGTCGCCGGCTATGGCGAGCTCGATTTCGAGGGCGCGGCGCAGACCGCCAATTCGGTCGCGACCAACTCGTTCAATCCGCGGCTGCGGCAGGCCAGCATCGAGGTCGACCGCAGCGATCTCGGCCTGCACGTGCTCGCCGGCCAATCATGGTCGTTGAACACGCCGAGCAAGGCGGGCATCGATCCGCGAGGCGCCGATACGCCAGGCGTGATCGATTTCGAACTGGTGCCGGGCTTCCTCGGCGCGCGTCAACCGGGCGTCCGGGTCTGGCAGGATATCGGGCCCGAGTTCAAGCTCGCGGTCTCGGCGGAGAACCCGCAGACATCCTTTTTCGGCGGCAACAACCCGCTGGTCGGCACGCCGGCGGTTGGCCCGCAGGGCGTGCTCAATCCGAACCTGCTGGTCAATCTCACCGGTCCGGGCGGCAGCTTCTTCAACAGCCTGAACAATGTCAGCCTCAACCACGTTCCGGATTTCACCGTGAAGGGCGCGTGGGATCCGCGGCTCGGGCCCTACAAGCTGCATGTCGAGGCGTGGGCGCTCTACCGCGACTTCTATGATCGCTTCAACTTCGCCAATCACGACGTCAACACGGTGAGCTTCGGCGGCCATCTCTCGGCCGAGATCGTGCCGAAGCTGCTCGAGGTGCAGGCCTCCGCCTCTTACGGTGCGCTCGGCCGCTTCACCGCAACGCCATTCCCGGATGCGACCGTGCGCCAGGACGGCTCGATCCAGCCGCTGCCGATCACGGCCTTCCTGGTCGGCTCGGTCTGGCACACGACGCCGTCGCTGGATCTCTACGCCTATGCCGGGCTCGAAAAGACCAAGGCGACCTTCTCCAATGTCGGCACCGTGCCGTTCGGCTACGGCAACCCGCTCTACAACAACCTCGGCTGCAACATCGAGAACTCGCCGGCCGCGACCTGTAACGGCAACACTTCGGAGGTGAGGCAGTACACCGCGGGCTTCTACGACACGATCTTCAAGGGCTCCTACGGCACCATCAAGGCCGGCGCGCAATATTCCTACACCCAGCGCTTCGCCTTCCAGGGTGTCGGCGGCGCGCCGAAGACCGACGACCACATCGTCATGACCCAGATCCGCTACTACCCGTTCTAGTCCTCCGTGTCGCAAGACCCTCATGGTGAGGAGCGCGAAGCGCGTCTCGAACCATGAGGCCCGGTCCATGGCCTGCATCCTTCGAGACGCCCGCAAGCGCGGGCTCCTCAGGATGAGGGGAAGTCGGTAGTGACCAGGATGGCTTCGCGCGCGGTGGACATTGATTCCGATGCGGCCAGAACCGATGCCGCTTCTGGAAAGGGAGGCTACAGATGAGGATCGTGACCAGACCGAAGCAGAGGGCCGTGATCGCGCGCGAATTGATGATGGTCAGCCGCGCCGCGCATGTGCTGCAGCGGACCGGCCTGGCGATGGCCGGTGCCATGGCCGGCACCTTCGTCGCCGCCCAGCTCGCCAAGGGCCATGTCGCTGTCTTCGGCACGCTGATCTTCATCGCAACGACGATCGTGATCGGCGCCGCCGGCTTCTATCTCGGCATCGATATTCCCAAGCCCGCGATGCGCGGCACGGGGCGCATTGATGCCGTCGAGCTGATGAGCGCGGGCGGCATCTTCCTTGCCGCGCTGGCTGCGCTGGTGTCGGTCTACGGCATCGTGTTCGACGAAATTCCGCCGCGCGCCTGGGAGTTCGTGATCGGCTCCTGGTGGTTCGGCGGCGGCGTCATGCTGGCGACCGCCGGCCTCGTCGGCCGTCAGCGGCCGGCGCAGAAGGCCGCCGCGATATCGGCGGGGCCGATCCGGGATCAGCGGTTGCGGCGGTGAGCGCCGTCGCAGACCTGCGGCCCCGCTGCGCCAATCTGTCCCGTAGCTGCGACTGGCCGATGCGATACCCTCACCAAAAAATCGGGGAGGGACTTCAATGCCAGCGAAATTCAGCCGCCGTCACGTCATCGCTGCCGGATCAGCGGCCGCCGCGATGCCCTTCCTGTCACGCGGAGCCTCGGCGCAAGCCGCGTGGCCTTCGCGGCAAATCCGCATGATCTGCAGCTACCCCGCCGGCGGGCAGACTGATCTTTTGGCGCGGGCCTTCGGCGAATTCATCGCAAGGCAAGTCGGGCAAACCGTCGTCATCGAGAACAAGGCGGGCGCCTCGGGCTCGATCGGCGCCGCCGAGGTAGCGCGCGCCGCGCCTGACGGTCACACCATCCTGTGCTCGATCTCGACCACTTACGTGATGAACCGCGCGATGATGAAGAACCCCGGCTACGACATGGACAAGGATCTGACGCTGGTCAGCGTGATCCCGGGCGCAGGGCTGCTGCTGGTCGCGAGCCCGAAATTGGGCGTCAAGACACTGGCGGAATTCGTCGCCTATGCGCGCAGCAGCGGCAAGGTGAATTTCGGCACCTACAGCGCGGGCTCCGCGCCGCACATGACGATCAACGAGCTCAACAAGCAGTATGGCCTCACCATCGAGCCGATCCATTATCGCGGCGAGGCGCCGATGTGGACCGGGCTTGCGGAAGGCACGCTCGATGTCGCGATGGGCAGCTACACCGCCGCGCAAACCGTGCTGCAGAGCAACCGGGGCGTCGTCTTCGGAGTTCACTCGAAGAAGGTCGACGCGATCCCCGAGATCAGGACGCTGCCCGAGCAGGGCGCGACGTCGAAGTTCTTCACCGTGAGCGGCTTCTCGGGCTGGGCGCTGCCGAAGGCGACGCCGCAGCCGATCGTCGATCGGCTGTCGGAGATTTGCGTCGCCGCCAATAGCGATCCGAAGGTGAAGGAGGTGCTCGCGACCTTCGTGCTGGAGCCCGCGATCGGCTTCAAGGACAGCAATGCGCTGTATCAGCGCGAATTGCCGGTCTGGATGGAGGCCGCGCAGTCACTCGGCCTGCCGCCGGCTTAAAGCGATCCGGAACTGAAGGATGGCTGCATCGACGGTCACCATTCGTCGTAGAACCACTCCCTTGGGATTCGAGGTCGCGCCCTTGCGTATGGCGGGATAGACGTCCGCTCGGGCTTGCGCACGGCCGGAGCCGGCTGCGTCGGAGGCGGTGAGGCCTTCGGCTCGGAAACCTTCGCGAGCGCCCGTTTCATTTCTTCCTGGCTCGCCTTGAGTTCCTCAATGGCTTTGGAGTTCTCGCGGGCCATCTGTTGCTGGTTCGCCTTTAGTTGCTCGATATTTCGCTCAACATTCGCGAGGTCGCGTGCGATCGTTTGCAGCAGCTGCGTCTGATCGGGAAGGGCTGGGTTGGCCGTCGGCGCGGCGTCCTGCGGTGGTGCGGGCTGAGGCAACGGCGTGGCTTGGGGCGGAGCGGTGTCTGCCGCGGCGACCTGAACGGCAGGTGGAGCGGGCTGCGCCGGAGGCTGCGGATCATCCGGCGGCAATGCTGGAGTTGAAACGAGCTGCGGCGCCCAACGGGCGACAAGCAACTTGGCTTCCCCACCATATGACGACTGCAAAGCCAGGGCAGCGACAACGATACATGCCGCCACCGACAAGGCGGTGAGGGCTCGGAATATCGGTCTTCCGGGTCGCGATTGCGAGGCAGGTCCGGAAGAAGAGGGGCTGGGCCCGGAAGAAGCAGGGCTAGGTTCGACCGAGGGCGGGTTTGGCTGCACCGAAGGGCGGGACGCGGCATCGCGCTCCATTCTTGCGAGCTGTTCACTCAAGCGCGTGAGTTCTTCATCGGCGCGCGCAATCTGCCTGTGGGCTTCCGCGAGTCTTTCGTCGGCCCGCGCGCTCAGGCTACCGTTCGATCCAACTGGGTCCGGAGTGGGTGTGGAGTTCATTGACGTATCCCTTTCCGTGCAATGTCACCCAAGAGTACCGACTCGGCTATCCGTCAGGGGCGATCAGCCTCCAGCACTCGCTTCAGTCTTGTCCAAAGAATGGCCGGATGATAGCGCGCCTGAGGTCTCGTGATAATGGGGCGAGATAGCGGCCCGGGCTAGCCGGAGGTCAGGTCCGCCCGGGTCAACAGCCGACATCATTCCGCGCTGCCAGGATGTGCGCTTTCGACCACAAGCTGACACCGGGGCAGCCTTGGGGGGTGTCCTTGGGGCAATGCAAAAGGCCTGGCCAGCGTAGTCTCAGGCGTCCCGCTCGACCAACTCGAAGGTGATGCCCTCCGGGCCCTCGAACAGCCGGAGCTTCCGGCTGATGTAGTCCATCTCGTCGCTCAGCATGGTGACACCGTTGGCCACCAGGTGCGCGGTGGCCGCCTCGATGTCGTCGACGCGGAAGGCGAGGTGATTGAAGCCCAGCTTTCGCAGATTGGTCGGATGCACCCCCGGATCCGTCCCTGGGGGCGGGTCGAACTGAAGCAGCTGGATCTCAAAATCCGCTCCTTCGAGTGTCAGGGTGATGTGCTGCGCTCTCATGGCCGGCATGCCCATGTACCGGGCGGGAACGCCGCCGTCGATGGTCGCGACGTGAGTCTTCTTGAAGCCGAGCAGTGCGAAGAACGCGATCGCTGGGCCGGCATCTGCCACTGCGATCGTCAGATGATCCGGACTGAGTATCATCTTATCGCTCCCTGTCATCAGCGACGCGCCGGCTTTCCTGCTGGAGGCTACCAGCTCGCTGCGTCCGCCGGTGGGCGGACCGAGCCCCGCCTACGTCTTCAGATTCGCGTGCGGCCGGCCGAAGTCGGGCGCGGCGGAGTCCTGGCCGGTCTCGACGATGCCGCGGCGGATGGCGCGGGTGCGGGTGAAGTGGTCGAACAGCGCTTCGCCGTCGCCGCGCCGGATCGCGCGGGTCAGCTTCGACAGATCCTCGTTGAAGGTGCCGAGCATCTCGAGCACGGCGTCCTTGTTGGCGAGGAATACGTCGCGCCACATCGTCGGGTCCGAGGCCGCGATGCGGGTGAAGTCGCGGAAGCCGCCGGCGGAGAATTTGATGACCTCGGATTCCGTCACCTGCGCCAGCTCGTCCGCGGTGCCGACGATGGTGTAGGCGATCAGATGCGGCAGATGGCTGGTGATCGCGAGCACGAGGTCATGATGATCGGGCGTCATGATCTCGACCTTGGCGCCGAGCGCGGCCCAGAACGAGCGCAATCGGTCGGTCGCCGCCGGATCGGTGCCTTCGGGCGGGGTGAGGATGCACCAGCGGTTGATGAACAGCTCGGCGAAGCCGGAATCCGGCCCCGAATGCTCGGTGCCGGCCACCGGATGCGCCGGGACGAAGTGGACGCCGTCAGGCAGATGCGGCGCCATGTCCTTGACGACGGCGCCCTTCACCGAGCCGACGTCGGAGATGATGGCGCCGGGCTTGAGATGCCCGGCGATCTCGGCGGCGACCGGGCCGCAGGCGCCGACCGGGATACAGAGGATGACGAGGTCGGCATCCTTCACCGCCTCGATATTGGTCTCGACGACGCGATCGACGATGCTGAGCTCGGCGACGCGCGCACGCGTCTTCTCCGAGCGCGCGGTGGTCACGATCTCGCCGACCAGGCCTTGCGCGCGCGCGCCGCGCGCGATCGAGCCGCCGATCAGGCCGAAGCCGATCAGCGCGATGCGTTTGAAGAGCGGGGCGGTGGTCACGATGTCACTTTCCGGCCAGGAAGTCGCGCAGTCCCTCGACCACGAGGCGGTTGGCCTCCTCGGTGCCAATGGTCATGCGCAGCGCATGCGGCAGCTTGTAATTGTTTAGTGCGCGCAGCACGAGGCCGCGCCGTGTGAGATAGGCGTCGGCTTCCGCCGCGGTCTTGCCCTTGTCGGTCGGGAAATGGATCAGCACGAAATTGGCGACGCTCGGTGTCACCTTCAGCCCGAGCTTGCCGATCTCCTCGGTCAGCCAGTTGCGCCATTGTTCGGTGTGGCTCCGCGACATCTGCACATGCGCCGTGTCCTCGATCGCCGCCACCGCCGCCAGCATCGCCGGCGTCGTGACGTTGAACGGACCGCGGATGCGGTTGCAGGCATCGACGATATGCGCGGGCCCGAACATCCAGCCGATCCGCAGCGCGGCAAGGCCGTGGATCTTCGAGAAGGTGTGCGTCACCACCGTGTTGTCCGTGGTCGCGACCAGCTCGATGCCGAGCTCGTAGTCGTTGCGCGAGACGTAGTCGGCATAGGCGGCATCGAGCACCAGCAGCACATGCGACGGCAGCGCGGCGCGCAGCCGCTTGACCTCGTCGAACGGGATATAGGTGCCGGTCGGATTGTTCGGGTTGGCGAGCCAGACCAGTTTCGTGCGCGGCGTCACCACCTTGAGGATGGTGTCGACGTCGGCGGTGAAATTGGTCTCGGCCGCGATCACGTTCCTGGCGCCGTTCGCCATGGTGGCGATCGGGTAGACCAGGAAGCCGTGGGTGGTCGAGATCGCCTCGTCGCCGGGCGCGAGATAGGTGTGCGCCAAGAGATTGAGGATCTCGTCGGAGCCGGCGCCGCAGATGATGCGGTCGGGATCGAGCCCGTAGGCGCGGCCGATCGCCTCGCGCAGCACGCGCGAGGTGCCCTCCGGATAGTCCTCGAGATGGTCAGCCGCGGCCTTGTAGGCCGCGATCGCCTTCGGAGACGGACCGAACGGCGTCTCGTTGGCGGACAGCTTGAACACCTTGCGGCCCGGTTCCGGCACCGGGCTCTTGCCGGGCGTGTAGGGCGCAATATCGAGGATGCCGGGGTTCGGCACGGGGCGGGACATCATCAACTCCGAACAGAGCGTTTTCGAGCGAAGTGGATACCGGTTCGCGTGAAGAAAACGCGTCAAAACAAAAACCTGGACGGGCGGCCGGCTCTTGCTTCAGGTCCTGGCCGATCCGTTAGAGGGCACCGTATAGCGCGTTGCGTGGCTGCCGACGAGGGCCGACGAGCGCACCGAGGCGCCGGCCTGGATCAGGGCGAGCTTGATGGCCTCGAAACCCTTGTTAGTCAGGTCTTGCCCGGTGACCGAGACCAGGAGCGCCGCGCCGTCGAAGGCGGTGTCCGGGACCGCGACGATCTCGGCGAGCGGCGCCAGCGCGCGGGCGACATCGGCGTTCCAGCCGGAGACGCGCACGCTCCAGGTCTGCACTTCGGTGACCATGGCGTCGTCGGCGACCCGCGAGATCACGAACACCGGCAGCGCGGCGGGATGGTCGGCGCGTTCGAGGAACGGCAACCGCGCGATGATCTTCGGCGCGCCACTGGCCTCGAGCGCATTCCACCACGGCGTACGGCTTGCGATCGCGGAGACCAGCGCGAGGTCGCCCTTCGACTTCGCCACCGCCTCGACCGCGGCCTGTGCGCTGAAATGCGAGACGTAAGGCACCACGAAGCCGAAGTGAAACCGCGCCGAGTCGCGCATGGCCGACTCGCCCACGGAAACATCGGCATGCACCGCGAACGGCGCCTGCACATAGGTGAAGGTCGAGATGATGACGCGCCAGATGCTCTCGATGGTGTCGAGCGGCAGGATGCCGCGATGACGCCGCACCAGTTCGCGCATCATGCTGGCTTCGCGCGCCGGGCGGAACGCCGAGCCGACCTCCTGGGTCTTCTTGACCTGGATCAGACGGTCGATGATGTCGCCGCGCGCCATCAACAGGCGGTGAACCTGCTCGTCGATCGCATCGATTTCCTTGCGCAGCTCCTGCAGCGAGGGCGGCGACGGGGGTGGGTTGGACATGCTCTCAAACCTTGTCGTCGGGGCGGCCCGTTGCCGCGTCGGACAGGGTCCCTGATTAGGAAAGACGGGCCGCGAAAGCAAAGAGAAACGTCGCAGGCGTGCCTTGCGCATTCGGTTAACCAATTGGCCGTGGGCAAGGCTGTCTTGACGCCGGGGGGCGTGGGGACTACGTTCCCTGCGTCCCGTGGTCATTTGAGCCGGCCGGCTTGCAGCCACGTTAAACAACTCGCTAAACAGGCCGGGGACCTTATTAGCTCCCGGCCGAACCTTTGTTCAGGCCGGGTTTTTTATTGGCCTGAGGTCCGTCGAGCCCTCCCGCGCGGAGGCAGGGTCGCCTAGATGAGCAACGTGCGTCCGATACCGAGCCCACAAACCCCGAGCGATGATCGCGCCCATGAGGCCGACCATCCGTCGTCACTGGTGGCGAAGTTCGGGATGGACCAGCCGCTCAAGCTCGATTGCGGCGTCGATCTCGCACCGTTCCAGATCGCCTACCAGACCTATGGCGAGCTCAATGCCGACCGCTCCAACGCGATCCTGGTCTGCCACGCGCTGACCGGCGATCAGCATGTCAACAACATCCATCCCGTCACCGGCAAGCCCGGCTGGTGGGAGACCATGGTCGGCATCGGCCGGCCGATCGATCCCGATAAATACTTCATCATCTGCTCCAATGTGATCGGCGGCTGCATGGGCTCGACCGGCCCTGCGTCGCTGAACCCCGCGACCGGCAAGGTGTGGGGACTCGATTTCCCGATCATCACCATCCCCGACATGGTGCGCGCACAGGCGATGCTGATCGATCGCCTCGGCATCACAACGCTGTTCTGCGTGGTCGGCGGCTCGATGGGCGGCATGCAGGTCTTGCAATGGACCGCGGCCTATCCGGAGCGCGTGTTCTCGACGCTCGCGATCGCCTGCTCGACGCGCCACTCGGCGCAGAACATCGCGTTCCACGAGCTCGGCCGCCAGGCCGTGATGGCCGATCCGGACTGGCGCGGCGGCCGCTATGTCGACGAGGAAACCCATCCGCATCGCGGGCTCGCCGTGGCGCGGATGGCCGCGCACATCACCTATCTCTCGGACGCCGCGCTGCACCGCAAGTTCGGACGGCGGATGCAGGACCGCGAGCTGCCGACCTTCTCGTTCGATGCGGATTTCCAGGTCGAGAGCTATCTGCGCTACCAGGGCTCGTCCTTTGTCGAGCGCTTCGACGCCAATTCCTATCTCTATCTGACCCGCGCGATGGACTATTTCGACATCGCCGCCGACCACAACGGCGTGCTGGCGAAGGCGTTCACCGGCATCAAGACGCGGTTCTGCGTGGTGTCGTTCACCAGCGACTGGCTGTTTCCGACCGCGGAATCGCGCGCGCTGGTGCATGCGCTGAACGCGTCGAGCGCGCGGGTGTCGTTCGCCGAGATCGAGACCGACAGGGGGCACGACGCCTTCCTGCTCGACGTACCCGAATTCCTCGACATCTCCCGCGCCTTCCTGCTGGCCGCAGGCAAGGCGCGCGGACTGAAGGACGACGGCCAGTCATGAGCATGCAGCAGACATTGCCCTTGCCGGGTATCGCGCCGGAGCGGACCGGCGGCCATCGCACCGATCATCTCCTGGTCGCCGACATGGTGCGGCCGGGCTCGCGCGTGCTCGATGTCGGCTGCGGCGATGGCGAATTGCTGCAGCTGTTGGAGAGCCGCGGCATCGACGGCCGCGGAATCGAGCTGTCACGCGAGGGCGTCAACGGCTGCGTCGCCAAGGGGCTCGCCGTGGTGCAGGGCGATGCCGACACCGATCTCGTCAACTATCCCGACGATGCGTTCGATTACGTGATCCTGTCGCAGACCTTGCAGGCGACGCGGCAGCCCAAGGTGGTGCTGGAAAATCTGCTGCGCATCGGCCAGCGCGCCATCGTCTCGTTCCCGAATTTCGGGTTCTGGAAGATGCGGCTGCAGCTCCTGATCGGCGGCCACATGCCGCGCACGGAGAATTTGCCGGCGAGCTGGTACGACACCTCGAACATCCATTTCTGCACCATCAAGGATTTCGTGCAGCTGTGCGAGGAGATCAACGTCAAGATGGAGCGCGCGGTGGCGCTCGATCTCTACGGCCGCCCGGTGCCGCTCAACCTGCCGTGGTGGGTGTGGAACATGTTCGGCGAGCAGGGCGTGTTCCTGCTCAGCCGGGGTGGGCAGGGGAAGTGACGTCATGGCGTCATTCCGGGGCACGCGAAGCGTGAACCCGGAATCTCGAGATTCCGGGTTCGATGCTGCGCAGCGCCCCGGAATGACAGGACTACACCGGCGCCGCCACCAGCGACCGCGGATCGCGTACCGGCCAGCGGCCGGCCTCGACCAGCGCGATGAAGCGCTCGACCATCTCGTTGAACAGCGCCGGCTCCTCGAGGTTGAGCACGTGACCCGACTTCGGGAAGAACGAGAGACCGGCGGCCGGCAGATGCTGCTTCAGGAACATGCTGGGCGCGATGCAATTGTCGTCCTCGTCGCCGCATAGGATCAGCGCCGGCGTCGCGGCGCGCTTGATCGCGTCGGTCATGGTGTAGATCGAGGGCCTGCCGCCCTGAAAGCTGCGCATCGTGTTGGCCGAGCCCCTGGCGTCGTGGCGGGCGAGCGCGGCGTAGAAGTCGGCGTGGCCGCGCGGGTCCTTGACCAGGAACGGAATCCGGCTCGGCGCCTCGCGCGTCACCTTGGCGACCTCGACCGCGCCGATGCTCTCGTATTGCTCGGCATTGGCTCGGCACTGCGCGCGGAAGGCATCGAGATGCTCGAGGCTCGAGCCGGAGCCGACCGCGGCCAGCGTCATCGACAGCGCGCGCTCCGGCGCGTTGAGCGCGATCTGTAGCGACGAATAGGAGCCCATCGAGAGCCCGACGAAATGCGCCCTGGCGATGCCGAGATGATCGAGCACCGCGAGCGCGTCGGTAGAGAAGTGCTGGTAGGTGTAGACGTCGGCGCTCGGCGGCACGTCGGACGGCGTGTAGCCGCGCGCCGAATAGGCGATGCAGCGGTGGCCGCGCGCGAAGTAGCGCATCTGCGGCTCCCAATTGGTGTGATCGGCGGCAAACTCGTGCAGGAAGATGATCGGGGTTCCGCTGCCGGCCTCTTCGAAATGGAGGCGGACATGATCTTTCGTCGTGGCGTAGGGCATTGAAATTCTCCTCTCGTTGGCCGCGTCCAGATTTGCAGTTAATTTTCAGGGCCGCAATGCGGCAGTTCCGGTTCCTTTCTCGTCATCGAATCATCGCGGAATGACCCAGAAATGGTTCCCGCTGCGCCGCATGAAATCTTCCTCGCGCCATCCCGATTTTCAAAACCACCGTCGCGTTCCCCCGGGAACGCGACGGGGAGTTGGGGGGCGTTACAGAGGATCTAGTGAAGTATGGTTCAGTTGCTTGCGTGTCGCCGGTCGCTTCGTGTTTTGGCGCTGGCTCTGTGTTCGCTCACTCTCGCCGTGATCTCCGCCGCTCCGGCATCCGCCCGTCCGCACCACTCACGTCACGCGCATTCGGCCCATGCCGGCCATCACGCGCGTCATTATGCCCGCCATCACTATCGGCACACCGCGCGGCTATCGCGCGCCGAGCGCCGCGCGCTCGCGCAGCCGGGCGGGATCGTCGAAACCAACGCAGCGCCGTTGCCCGGCAGCGCTGACCCCGTGCCCAACACCGGCGGCGTCAGCGCGGCAGGTGGCTTCGGCTCGTCCGGCATCGTGGCCGAGGCGCGCCGCTATCTCGGCGGCAATCCGACCGACCGCTCCAGCCTGTGGTGCGCACGCTTCATGAACATGGTGCTGCAGCACACCGGCCATCGCGGCACCGGCTCCGACATGGCGAGCTCGTTCGCCAAATACGGTACGCGCGTTTCGGGACCGCAGGTCGGCGCCATCGCCGTGATGAGCCGCCGCGGCGGCGGCCATGTCGGCATCATCACCGGCGTCGATGCCAAGGGCAATCCGACCATGATCTCGGGCAACAGCGGCCACCGCGTCCGCGAGACGCCGGTCTCGCGCGGCCGGATCTACGCCTATGTGATGCCGACGAACTGACGCGTCGAAAGCGGGGCAGGGCGCGTATGCGCCTTGCCCGGCCTACGACGCGACAGGTCCCTCGGCGGCAATCGTGTCGCCGACGGCGGCGCCGCCATCGCTGATGATCTCGGCGTAGATGCCGCATTCATTGTTGCCGAAGCGCTGCATCAGCGTGTTCGGCACCGAGAGGTCGCGCGCGCCGGTATCGGGATCGACATTGACCGCGGCGCAGCGGGTGATGCGCTTCACCACCCTGGCCCGTGCGCTGCCGATCGCGATGGCCTGGTCGAGCAGGCTGGCTTCATGCCAGGCCGGCCAGCCCTCGACATAGAGATTGGCGCGGAAGCGCAGCGGATGGACCGGCGCCTGCACCATCTCCTCGATCGCCCGCAGGCTGGCCAGGTTGATGATCGAGACCACCTTGCGCGGCACGTCGGAGAAACTGTGGCCCGGGCTGACCAGCACCTTGGGCGGTCCCTTGATCTGGCCGGTGTGACGGTCGGCGAAATAGCGCTCGATGGCCGCCCGGCCTTCCGCGGTCTCGAGGTCGCCCTGGGCCACCATCGCGCCATCCCGGCGCAGCGTCAGCACATGGCTGTCATCGTCGAACTGGGCGCGCAGCGGCGCCAGCCACTCGTCCCGCTGCAGCATCAGGAAATGCGGCTTCGGCAGCCACTTCGGCGCCGAGGGATCGAAGCCGCTCGGGCCGTTCTCGATCGCATAGCGGCGATCGGAGCGGATCGTCTCGCCGGCCTTGAGCTCTGCGTGCGGCAGCGGCTCGGGCGTGAGGCCCTTGACGGGGTAGCGGTAGATGCCGGTGATCCTGGCGGAGGAGAGCTGTGCGTTGTCCATCCGCTCGCTCTAGCCTGTTTGGCGGGCGAGGAGAACTGCCGGCCGCGGGAAGGTACTAGTCGGCGCGCGCCGCTCCAGCAGTGTCCAGCAGGCGCTGCATGAACACGAGATCGAGCCAGCGGCCGAACTTGCGTCCGACCTCCGGCATCCGGGCAACCTCGACGAAGCCGGCCTGCGCGTGCAGCCGGAGCGAGGCCGGATTGCCGCCGTCGATGCCGGCGATCATGACGTGCTTGCCGAGCGCGGTGGCCGCAGCGATCAGCTCGTCGACAATGACGCGGCCGAGGCCGCGGCCGCGATGATCGGCATGGATATAGACGCTGTGCTCGACGCTGTAGCGGTAGCCCGGAAAGGCCCGGAAATCGCCGAACGTGCCGTAGCCGAGCACCGTCATCCCTTCGACGGCGACCAGCACCGGGTAACCCAGTGCCAGCCGTGCCTTCATCCACGCCAGCCGCTCGGCATCGGAATCCTGCTTCTCCGTCCAGATCGCGTTCGAGTTGGCGACCGCCTCATTGAAGATCGCGGTAATCGCAGGGATGTCCTGCTCGGTGGCGGGGCGGATAATCATCGGTGGTTCCTTGACGGGCCTCTTGAACGGACCCCATCGTCTACTATATAAGACGGTATGTCAATTATAGAGGACAAGGCCGATGAGGCTCTCGGGCGGCGGGTTCGCGCCGAACGGGAGGGCCGCGGCTGGTCGCTGGCGGACCTCGCCGGACGGGCAGGCGTGTCCAAGGCCATGCTGAGCAAGATCGAGCGGGCGGAGGCAAGCCCGACGGCGGCGACGCTGTCGCGGATCGCCACCGCCTATGGCCTCACCATGGCCGCGCTGTTCGAGGTTGCCTCACACAATTCCCGCCTGCAGCGGGCCAAGGATCAGCCGGTCTGGCGCGATCCGAAGGCCGCCTATCTGCGGCGGCAGGTGTTCCTGCATCCGGCCAATCCGCTGGAGCTGGTGGAGATCGAGCTGCCTGCAAGGCAGGAAGCCGGCTTCCCTGCCAGCGCCTATCACCTGGTCCGCCAGGTGGTGTGGGTGATCAGCGGCCGCCTCACTTTGATGGAAGGGGCGGAGCGCCACGAGCTCGCTGCGGGTGACCGCGTCGAGCTAGGCCCGCCGTCGGACATCGTCTTCCGTAACGAAACGGCTCAGCCTTGCCGCTACCTTGTCGCCATCGTGCGGCGCTGAGCTTCATCGGGCGAAATCGCAGGCTGCGGCTCTTCCGTTTTGGAACCAAGTGCCCACATCTGCGGCAAGCCTGAAAAATGATGGCGACGACCAGAGGCTGGTTGAGGAACGTCAACGCGGCCCGCGGAAACCCAATGAAGATGCCGTTGTCATGCCTGAATGGGTGACGATGGCAGGCCGAGGGAAAACGAATGAACATTGAGAAGTACACCGAGCGCGCGCGCGGATTCATCCAGTCTGCCCAATCGCTCGCAATGCGCGACGGTCACCAGCAGTTCTCGCCGTTGCATCTGTTGAAGGTGCTGCTGGACGACAATGAGGGGCTCGCCGGCGGTCTGATCGACCGTGCTGGCGGTAATTCCAGAGCAATCCTGAAAGCGACCGAAGAGGCGCTGAACAAGCTGCCGAAGGTCTCGGGCAATGGTGCCGGGCAGGTCTACCTGTCGCCGGAACTGGCGCGTGCCTTCGATGCGGCGGAAAAGGCTGCCGACAAGGCCGGCGACAGTTTTGTCACCGTCGAGCGGCTGCTGCTCGGGCTCACGCTTGAGAAGGGCAGCGAGGCCGCCTCCATCCTGAGCAAGGGCGGCATCACGGCGCAGAACCTGAACGCGGCGATCGAAGCGCTGCGCAAGGGCCGCACCGCTGACAGTGCGACCGCCGAGAACGCCTACGACGCGCTGAAGAAATATGCCCGCGACCTGACCCAGGCTGCGCGCGACGGCAAGCTCGACCCGGTGATCGGCCGCGACGAGGAGATTCGCCGTACCATCCAGGTGCTGTCGCGGCGGACCAAGAACAATCCCGTCCTGATCGGTGAGCCCGGCGTCGGCAAGACCGCCATCGTCGAGGGCCTGGCGCTGCGCATCCTCAACGGCGACGTGCCGGAGAGCCTGAAGGACAAGAAGCTGCTGTCGCTCGACATGGGCGCCCTGATCGCCGGCGCGAAATATCGCGGCGAGTTCGAGGAGCGGCTGAAGTCCGTCCTGCAGGAGGTCTCGACCGCCGAGGGCGGCATCATCCTGTTCATCGACGAGATGCACACGCTGATCGGCGCCGGCAAGACCGACGGCGCGATGGACGCGTCCAACCTGTTGAAGCCGGCGCTCGCGCGCGGCGAGCTGCACTGTATCGGTGCGACCACGCTCGACGAGTACCGCAAGCATGTCGAGAAGGATGCCGCGCTGGCCCGCCGGTTCCAGCCGATCTATGTCAGCGAGCCGACGGTCGAGGACACCATCTCGATCCTGCGCGGCCTGAAGGACAAGTACGAGCAGCATCACGGCGTGCGAATCACCGACTCCGCGCTGGTGGCCGCGACCACGCTGTCGAACCGCTACATCACCGACCGCTTCCTGCCCGACAAGGCCATCGACCTGATGGACGAGGCGGCGGCGCGGCTGAAGATGCAGGTCGATTCCAAGCCGGAAGAGCTCGATTCGCTGGATCGCGACATCATCCGGCTGAAGATCGAGCAGGAGGCGCTGAAGAAGGAGAACGATGCCGGCTCCAGGAGCCGCCTGCAGACCCTGGAGAAGGAGCTCGCCGGGCTCGAGGAGCGGTCGACGGCGCTGACGGCGCGCTGGAGCGCGGAGAAGAACAAGCTCTCCAATGCCCAGAAGCTGAAGAGCGAACTCGATGCGCTCCGCGTCGAGCTTGCCAATGCGCAGCGTCGCGGCGAATTCCAGAAGGCGGGCGAACTGGCCTATGGCCGGATTCCCGAGCTGGAAAAGAAGCTCGCCGATATCGAGGCAAGCGAAAGCGGCAAGCAGAACGGCGGCGAGATGATGGAGGAGGCGGTCACCGCCAACCACATCGCGCAGGTCGTCTCGCGCTGGACCGGCGTGCCGGTCGACAAGATGCTCGAGGGCGAAAAGGACAAGCTCCTGAAAATGGAGGACAGTCTCGCCAGGCGCGTCGTCGGCCAGGCCGAAGCCGTGCGTGCGGTGGCAACCGCCGTGCGCCGTGCCCGCGCGGGCCTGCAGGATCCGAACCGGCCGACCGGCTCGTTCATGTTCTTAGGCCCCACCGGCGTCGGCAAGACCGAGCTGACCAAGGCGCTCGCCGCTGACCTGTTCAACGACGAGACCGCGATGGTCCGCCTCGACATGTCCGAGTTCATGGAGAAGCACTCGGTCTCGCGGTTGATCGGCGCGCCTCCCGGCTATGTCGGCTACGACGAGGGCGGTGCCCTGACCGAAGCCGTGCGGCGCCGGCCCTACCAGGTTGTGCTGTTCGACGAGATCGAGAAGGCGCATCCCGACGTCTTCAACGTGCTGTTGCAGGTGCTCGATGACGGCCGCCTGACCGATGGTCAGGGCCGCACCGTCGACTTCCGCAACACGCTGATCATCATGACCTCGAACCTCGGTTCGGAGTTCCTGGTGAATCAGCCGGAAGGCGAGGACACCGCGGCGGTCCGCGATCAGGTGATGGGCGTCGTGCGGGCGCATTTCAGGCCGGAATTCCTGAACCGCATCGACGAGATCATCCTGTTCCACCGCCTGCAGAAGAGCGAGATGGGCCGCATCGTCGAGATCCAGTTCGCGCGACTGACGAAGCTGCTCGAGGATCGCAAGATCGAGCTCACGCTGGACGCCAAGGCGCGGGACTGGCTCGCGGAGAAGGGCTGGGATCCGGCTTACGGCGCCCGCCCGCTGAAGCGGGTGATCCAGCGCAGCGTGCAGGATCCGCTGGCCGAGATGATCCTCGCCGGCGAGGTCAAGGACGGCGATCACGTCGTGATCTCGGAGAAGGGCAACGTGTTGACCTTCAACGGTCAGGTGCCCAAGACCGCCGAGATCGTGCAGTTCGAGGCCCCGGTCTCGAAGCGCAAGCTGAACTGACGGCGCAACACCAGAATCCTCCCCGCAGGTCGCGGGGAGGATCTTCATTTGCGAATCACTCCTGCGGGACGATCGGCGGCGAAGGGCTGGCGGGCTCGTCGTCCTCGGCCGACTCGAGCTCGGAAAGGATATCGACCAGTTCGCGGGCACGGCCGGTGGCCAGCGGCCTGCCGGCATTGATCAGCGGTTCGTCATTGGCGAGCCAGGCCTGCGCCTCGGCAAGCTCGGTGATGGTTGCTCCCGACGCAATGATCCTGGCAATCGTGACGTCGTCGGTGTGGCCGACGGCCTTCAGCACATCGTCGCGGGTGAGCTGGGTCATGGTGCAAATCCTTGTGCATATCTTCGTTGAGCGCAACCAAACCCTCCCCGCCGGCGATCCGCGCCAGCGGGTAGGGATGGATCAGTTCAAGGCCTCAGCTGTGCGTCGTGAGCCGAGGCGGATGCTGGGACATCGCCCAGAGCTCGATCGCCGCAAGGACCGCGACGGCGATGCCGATCACCACGTGCACGGTCGTCGCGGTGGTCATTCCCTGGAAACCCAGGACCCAGGGCGAGACCAGCGCCCAAAGCCCGACGATGAGGTTCAGCCACTCCTCCCAGACCGCGAATGCCGCGAGCGCGGCGATCGCAAGGACCGCCATCGCGAGGCCGACGATGTAGGCGTTGGTGGAAACCGTTCCGGCGTCGAACTTGAACAGCCACGGCGATAGGAAGAGAATCGCACCGAGGATCAGGTTGGCGACATCGCACAGTTTTGCGTTCGTCCAGTTCTCCATGACACCCTCCATTGAAGGTTTCACTGACGAATCAACTGGATGGTCGCCGTTCGGGTTCCCATCTCACGGGCGAAATCTGATGGAACTGGCGCCCTATCGCATCATCAGCGGTTGGTGATGGAGCGGGTCTGCGACGTGGAACTGGTGGCGTCCGAGACGATTCGCGAGCTGCCGCGGCTGGACATCTGGGCCTCGATCCGGTCGCGCTCCTTCTCGAAGTTCGCCAGCATCGGGCCTTCGAGCGAACGGCCGCGCGGCAGCTTCACGCGCATCGGGTCGACGAATCGGCCGTTGACCAGGATTTCGTAGTGGACGTGCGGGCCGGTCGACTGGCCGGTCGAGCCGACGAAGCCGATCACCTGGCCCTGCCGCACCTTCTTGCCGATCTCCATGCCCTTGGCGAAGGCCGACATGTGGCCGTAGGCCGTCTCATAGCCATTGGCATGCTTCATGCGGATATATTTGCCGTAACCGCCCTCGTATCCGACCTTCTCGAGCACGCCGTTGCCGGACGCGAAGATCGGCGTGCCGTAGGCGGTGGCCCAGTCGACGCCGGTGTGCATCTTCACATAGCCGAGGATCGGGTGGCGGCGGCCGCCGAAGCCCGAACGCATGATCGCGTTGTTGACCGGCTTGCGCACCAGGAACTTCTTCGCGCTCTTGCCGGTCTCGTCATAGTAGTCGACGAGGCCGTCGTCCGAGCTCTGGAATCGGTAGTATTTCTTGGTTTCGCCGCCCACGGTCAGCGCGGCGTAGAGCACTTCGGTCTTTTCGGTGCTGGTGACGCCCTCGTCCTCGCCGGCAAAGAACACGTCGAACGAGTCGCCGGGCTGTACCTTGCGTTGGAAATCGACGTCATAGGAGTAGATCTTGACCATGTCTTCGATGACGGTCGGCGGCACCTTGTTGCGCAGCGCGGTCTCGTAAATGCTCTGATAGAGCCGCACGCCGCTGCCATCATCCTCGTCATCGTCGCTGGAATTGTCGGCGGTCTCGGTGACCGTGTTCATGCTCTGCACGTCGACGGCAACGTATTTGCCGAGATCGGACAGCGCGGCGACGGCCTCGATAATGGATTCGTTGGCGACGATCACCCGATAGGGCTGCAGCCTGACATTCGGTCCGGGAGCGGCCGGCGCCATCAGGATTCGGACCTTCTGGCCTTCCTTCAGGCCGCCCTCGCGGCCGCGCGGGCCGAGCGTTGCGGCGATCGCCTTCGCCTCGTCGGGCGTTGCGCCCTGATCGCGCAGGATCGAGGTGATGCTGTCGCCCTTCTTGACGAGGTGAACCCGTTCACCGACCGGATTGCCGCCGGTGACCTGCTCTTTGGTCTTCGGCAGCAGGGTGACGTTCTCCGGCACCACGCGGGTCTCGAAGCCGGCATAGGGATCGGAGGTGTTGCCCTCGGTGGCGTAGGCCATCCTCATGTCGGGGCCGGCACCACTCGCGTCAGCTGCAGCATTGGCAAGTGAAGCGTAGCGCACCGAGCCGCCGGAGCCGCGCCAGTTGGCGGCGTCGCGGACCCGCATCAGCACGTCGTCGAGCGCAACGACGGCGGCGAGCTTGGCCTTCGGCAGCACGGAGCCGAGATCCTTGGTGACGAACGAGACCTCGGCGTCGGGCTCGGCCGCGGCATTCGGATCCTCGGCCGCCGCCGGCGTGTCGGAGCCGACATCGGTCAGCAGACGCTGCGCGTTGAATGCCGGTATTTTGGCCGACAGATCGCTCGTGGTCATCGAGAGATTGCCGGAAATTCGGATGAAGGGCCGCACCCGCATCACGTCGCGATTGCCGACGCGGGTCACGGTCGACACGCGCACCAGGCTGCGGGAGGCGGAGGATTCGCTGGGCGGCGGCAGGCGGTCGCCCTTGTGCAGGCTGACGACGCGATCATTGCCGTTGAAGGCGCCGCGCAGCGCGCCTTCAACGCGCTCCGGCACCTTGGCGAAGGTCATCTCGCCATCGAGCGACGCAAAAACGGCGCCGCCGATCAGGGCCGCGCCACATAGTCCAGTCAGAATGGTGCCGCTGAACCATTGAACGGAGACGCGGCGGCGATCGATCACCGCAGCCTCGGTGCCGTCGACCGAAAGCGGCGGTTCGTGACCGAGATCGATCATCCCGGTCTCGCGCCCAATGCCGCTTCCGCGTGACGCCCGTTGGCTCAACCCTGCATCCCCCCAAATTCCAGCAACTGCGATCGACCTCTGCTCGTCCTTGTCCCCACCTTGATCCCGTGAAGAGGGATCTCGGCAGTGTGGCGAGCCACACGCATCGAATTCGAGAAGCCGATGGCCATTAGCTAGCCGCGATCTCGAACGTCAATGGTGTGCAGATCTCTCGATGTTGCTCGACCGCGATGGAGAAGAGGCGACGGGTTCTTGGAGAAAATCGCCTGGTCCCCCAGAAAAACCACCCGTGCCCCCACAGGTTACGAGCGGTTCAATGCATTCGTTATAGCCAGAACGTCGCAGGATTGTGGCTCAAGTGCGGCATTTGAGGTGGAAAAGCTGCACCCTGAAAGCAGGTCGATGCCCGCCGCCCGGCCCGAGGGCGGTTGGAACCCGTTTTGGAGGGCCTCGCGGGCTCCCCGGCGACAAACTTTTTTTGAAGTTTTTTGCGGCGAGGGCTGGGTGACGAATTTTTACCTCCGACCTAAGCCACGGAAAGCACGAGAATTTCTTCGCACTGCACAAGCGATTTGGGCGTGCGACGATTTGTTGACAATGGCCGTTGACAATCCCGAGGGGTGGGGACTATAAACCAACCACTGAGCGCGGCGCCGCCGGGTCACTGACCAAGGCGAGCGAACGCGCCTCTGATGCTCCTCACTTAGATGAGTGACACAACAGCCGACATCAATCGGTTGGGGTTCACCGTCGGTCGGTGAAGGGTAGAACCACCCTCTAAGGGTGTGGGATCGCCAGATCCCGGGCTGTTTGACAAGTAAAGATGAAGAAAGAGAAACGTGGACGGCGGAGTCCTTGCGTCTCTCGGAATACTCGAAAGCTTCGGCTTTCGACTTTCTGAGGGTGGACGAAAGACTTCGGCGGTACACGTTTTAAAGGTTACACCATCGCTGCACACGATGTGAATCGTCAGCAGCTCGCCGGTTTCGGCCGGTGAAGAATGGTGGGACCTCGTCAAACGTTGTGATCAGCCGGTTCAAAGTTCAAGTCCAACTTGAGAGTTTGATCCTGGCTCAGAGCGAACGCTGGCGGCAGGCTTAACACATGCAAGTCGAGCGGGCATAGCAATATGTCAGCGGCAGACGGGTGAGTAACGCGTGGGAACGTACCTTTTGGTTCGGAACAACTGAGGGAAACTTCAGCTAATACCGGATAAGCCCTTACGGGGAAAGATTTATCGCCGAAAGATCGGCCCGCGTCTGATTAGCTAGTTGGTGAGGTAATGGCTCACCAAGGCGACGATCAGTAGCTGGTCTGAGAGGATGATCAGCCACATTGGGACTGAGACACGGCCCAAACTCCTACGGGAGGCAGCAGTGGGGAATATTGGACAATGGGCGCAAGCCTGATCCAGCCATGCCGCGTGAGTGATGAAGGCCCTAGGGTTGTAAAGCTCTTTTGTGCGGGAAGATAATGACGGTACCGCAAGAATAAGCCCCGGCTAACTTCGTGCCAGCAGCCGCGGTAATACGAAGGGGGCTAGCGTTGCTCGGAATCACTGGGCGTAAAGGGTGCGTAGGCGGGTCTTTAAGTCAGGGGTGAAATCCTGGAGCTCAACTCCAGAACTGCCTTTGATACTGAAGATCTTGAGTTCGGGAGAGGTGAGTGGAACTGCGAGTGTAGAGGTGAAATTCGTAGATATTCGCAAGAACACCAGTGGCGAAGGCGGCTCACTGGCCCGATACTGACGCTGAGGCACGAAAGCGTGGGGAGCAAACAGGATTAGATACCCTGGTAGTCCACGCCGTAAACGATGAATGCCAGCCGTTAGTGGGTTTACTCACTAGTGGCGCAGCTAACGCTTTAAGCATTCCGCCTGGGGAGTACGGTCGCAAGATTAAAACTCAAAGGAATTGACGGGGGCCCGCACAAGCGGTGGAGCATGTGGTTTAATTCGACGCAACGCGCAGAACCTTACCAGCCCTTGACATCCCGGTCGCGGACTCCAGAGACGGAGTTCTTCAGTTCGGCTGGACCGGAGACAGGTGCTGCATGGCTGTCGTCAGCTCGTGTCGTGAGATGTTGGGTTAAGTCCCGCAACGAGCGCAACCCCCGTCCTTAGTTGCTACCATTTAGTTGAGCACTCTAAGGAGACTGCCGGTGATAAGCCGCGAGGAAGGTGGGGATGACGTCAAGTCCTCATGGCCCTTACGGGCTGGGCTACACACGTGCTACAATGGCGGTGACAATGGGATGCTAAGGGGCGACCCTTCGCAAATCTCAAAAAGCCGTCTCAGTTCGGATTGGGCTCTGCAACTCGAGCCCATGAAGTTGGAATCGCTAGTAATCGTGGATCAGCACGCCACGGTGAATACGTTCCCGGGCCTTGTACACACCGCCCGTCACACCATGGGAGTTGGTTTTACCTGAAGACGGTGCGCTAACCGAAAGGGGGCAGCCGGCCACGGTAGGGTCAGCGACTGGGGTGAAGTCGTAACAAGGTAGCCGTAGGGGAACCTGCGGCTGGATCACCTCCTTTCTAAGGATGATCCTTCAGATCAGCTCACGCTATCTATCGGATCGTTTTAGAAACATTCAGGGGCCAGCAGTTTCAGGATTGTTGAGCTCCATTGGCGGGATTTCGCCGTCTTCGTTTCTCTTTCTTCGCGGACGAACACGCGCCAGGGGCTGAGCGCTGTGCGGTG